>NZ_CM191261.1:0-5062500 GCF_041475695.2 Xanthomonas sp. NCPPB 4037 | reverse complement strand
GCTTGGGGTGCGTAAAACTTCGGTTTTATGCGCGGTAGAGGAGCGTTCCGTAAGCCTGCGAAGGTGGATTGAGAAGTCTGCTGGAGGTATCGGAAGTGCGAATGCTGACATGAGTAACGATAATGCGGGTGAAAAGCCCGCACGCCGAAAGCCCAAGGTTTCCTTGCGCAACGTTAATCGACGCAGGGTTAGTCGGTCCCTAAGGCGAGGGCGAAAGCCGTAGTCGATGGGAAGCAGGTTAATATTCCTGCACCTCGCGTGAGTGCGATGGAGGGACGGAGAAGGTTAGGTGTACCGGGCGTTGGTTGTCCCGGGGAAAGGCGGTAGGTTTGGATCTTTGGCAAATCCGGGATCCTTTAAGACCGAGCACCGAGACGAGCCTTTATGGCGAAGTCACTGATACCACGCTTCCAGGAAAAGCTCCTAAGCTTCAGCTCACGAAGACCGTACCGTAAACCGACACAGGTGGGTAGGATGAGAATTCTCAGGCGCTTGAGAGAACTCGGGTGAAGGAACTAGGCAACATGGCACCGTAACTTCGGGAGAAGGTGCACCCTTTTTGGTGGCTCATGCGAGCTATAGCTGAAGAGGGTCGCAGAAACCAGGCCGCTGCGACTGTTTATCAAAAACACAGCACTCTGCAAACACGAAAGTGGACGTATAGGGTGTGACGCCTGCCCGGTGCTGGAAGGTTAATTGATGGGGTCAGCCGCAAGGCGAAGCTCTTGATCGAAGCCCCAGTAAACGGCGGCCGTAACTATAACGGTCCTAAGGTAGCGAAATTCCTTGTCGGGTAAGTTCCGACCTGCACGAATGGCGTAACGACAGCGGCGCTGTCTCCACCCGAGACTCAGTGAAATTGAAATCGCTGTGAAGATGCAGCGTTCCCGTGGCAAGACGGAAAGACCCCGTGAACCTTTACTATAGCTTTACACTGAACGTTGAGTTCGTCTGTGTAGGATAGGTGGGAGGCTATGAAACTGTGGCGCTAGCTGCAGTGGAGCCAACCTTGAAATACCACCCTGTCGTGCTTGACGTTCTAACCTAGATCCGTTATCCGGATCAGGGACCGTGTATGGTGGGTAGTTTGACTGGGGCGGTCTCCTCCTAAAGAGTAACGGAGGAGCACGAAGGTACGCTCAGCGCGGTCGGACATCGCGCACTGTGTGCAAAGGCATAAGCGTGCTTGACTGCAAGATCGACGGATCAAGCAGGTACGAAAGTAGGTCTTAGTGATCCGGTGGTTCTGTATGGAAGGGCCATCGCTCAACGGATAAAAGGTACTCCGGGGATAACAGGCTGATACCGCCCAAGAGTTCATATCGACGGCGGTGTTTGGCACCTCGATGTCGGCTCATCACATCCTGGGGCTGTAGTCGGTCCCAAGGGTATGGCTGTTCGCCATTTAAAGTGGTACGCGAGCTGGGTTCAGAACGTCGTGAGACAGTTCGGTCCCTATCTGCCATGGGCGTTGGAAGTTTGAGAGGGGCTGCTCCTAGTACGAGAGGACCGGAGTGGACGAACCTCTGGTGTTCCGGTTGTCACGCCAGTGGCATTGCCGGGTAGCTATGTTCGGAAGCGATAACCGCTGAAAGCATCTAAGCGGGAAGCGCGCCTCAAGATGAGACTTCCCGGGGCACAAGCCCCCTAAAGGAACCATATAGACTATGTGGTTGATAGGTCAGGTGTGTAAGTACAGCAATGTATTGAGCTAACTGATACTAATGATCCGTGCGGCTTGACCATATAACCTCAAGTTGCCTTGGTCCCAACGAACGTTGGAAGATCCCCAAACGCAAGCTACGTCACAAGTTAACTATGCGAGACTGGGCGCCTTAATCCGTTTCTTGGATGGCGACGCTCCAACCGTCTCCCTGGTGAAATTAGCGCTGTGGAACCACCCGATCCCATCCCGAACTCGGAAGTGAAACGCAGCTGCGCCGATGGTAGTGTGGCTCAAGCCATGCGAGAGTAGGTCATCGCCAGGGGCTTTACCCGAAACCCTCAGTCCAACAGGACTGAGGGTTTCTTTTTGCCTGCGATTTGACTAAAGACAGGACCATCGGCCAGAAGATGGCCGTAGGCGACGCGCTCGGTCCTAGCGATTTAATCCTGACTCGGCTTGGACACGCTTGCTCTGATGTTGGTGCGCAGCGCCTCTAACAAAGTGCAAAGTGCCCTGCGGAGAGGCTGCGTGGATCGACCGCTTCTAAGCCACTTAGCTGCTCAGCCTGGCGTTATACGTAAGCGCTATGCGTAAAGATCTTGGCCTCTTCGGCACCGGGTAATAGGCATTTACTGACGCTGCTGCTGCAGAGATGAGTGGTGTGCCTAGCAACATGCGAGGTGTGAGCACATTCCTGCAGAGCCGCCACGTGTCTAGATCACTTGGTAAGTCCGGTAGACGGCTAGAATCTGCGGCTGCACGCGGGGATCTAGGTCCGCTCATACCGCCATAGCAGTTGTGTTTGCCTGCCTGCACCACCATGTGGTGTGCTCCGGTCTGTTGCCGTGTGTCGAGTCGATCTGCATGCCTGAGCTTCCCGAAGTAGAAACCACCTTACGTGGGCTGGCCCCGCATCTGGTGGGGCAACGCATCCATGGCGTGATCCTGCGACGGCCTGACTTGCGGTGGCCGATCGCAGAGCAGATCGAACAGTTGCTGCCAGGCGCCACGATTACCGATGTGCGTCGGCGGGCGAAGTATCTGCTGATGGATACCGATGCAGGCGGCAGTGCAGTGCTGCATTTGGGGATGTCAGGCAGCCTGCGGGTCTTGCCGGGCGATACGCCACCACGCGCGCACGACCATGTGGATATCAGCCTGCAGAATGGGCGCGTCCTGCGGTTCAATGACCCACGCCGCTTTGGTTGCCTGTTATGGCAGCGCGATGGCGAAACGCATGAGCTGCTGGCCAGCCTTGGGCCCGAACCATTATCTGGTGCATTTACTGGCGATTATCTGCACGCATTGGCCCGCGGTCGCCGTGCGGCGGTCAAGACGTTCTTGATGGACCAGGCAGTGGTGGTCGGTGTTGGCAACATCTATGCGGCAGAAAGCCTGCATCGCGCAGGAATCAGCCCGCTGCGGGAGGCTGGCAAGGTGTCGCTGGAGCGCTATCGGCGGTTGGCGGATGCAGTGAAGGAGATTCTGGCATATGCGATTCAGCGCGGTGGAACCACGCTGCGCGATTTCATCAGCCCGGACGGCGCGCCCGGTTATTTCGAGCAGGAATTGATGGTGTATGGCCGCGAAGGCGAAGCCTGCAAGCACTGCGGCCGCGAGTTGAAGCACGCCACAATCGGCCAACGCGCCACGGTGTGGTGTGCGGCTTGCCAGCGCTAGCTGCCTTTCAAATACATACAGTGCGACGGAGCCAAGCGTCACTTCGTAAGCAGCTACTTGCTGCTTAAACGTCGCCTCTTCCTGAAATCTGTCGAATCATCGACTGCATCCACTATGTCACTTTGTAAGCCGCTACCTGCGGCATAGACAGAGCAGCATGGCTTCCAGCTAACGCCTGTCTGTATCACGCGACTAAGAGCGGCTAACAAAACGTAGCGAGCAGTCGTCAGGTGGGTGCGGACGGCGCGGAGGAACCGGAATGTACGTGGGTACATGCCGATTCCGAGCACCGGCCGCGCCCGCCTGACGGCTGCGCAGTAGTTTTGATAGCTGCTCTAAGAACGGCTAACAAAATCGTTTGACTATTGTTTCGCTGTCCGCAAAATTGTGGGCATGACACGTCGCAAAGAGATCCCCATTGCGCTGTGGAAGCGCATCGAGCCGCTGATTCCCCAAGTGAAGCGTTCGCCCAAAGGTGGACGGCCGCGTATCAGTGATCAGCAAGCCCTCAACGGCATCGTCTATGTCTTGCGCACCGGCGTACCATGGGAAGACCTGCCTATGGAACTGGGCTACGGAAGCGGCATGACCTGCTGGCGCCGGTTGCGTGATTGGCAAGCCGCCGGTGTGTGGCATCGTCTGCATCAGGTGTTGCTGACCGAGCTGCGTCGCGCCCAGACGCTGGATCTGAGCCGAGCCAGTCTGGATGCCGCCAGCGTGGCCTCCCCCCGGGGGGCGCCTACACCGGGCCAAACCCGACCGACCGCGGCAAACTCGGCAGCAAACGGCATCTGATCGTGGACCGCAACGGCGTGCCCTTGGCAGTGTGCGTCACCGGCGCCCATCGGCACGACTCGGTCGTGTTCGAGGAGTTGATCGACGCCTTGCCGCCAATTGGCGGCAAACCAGGGCGCCCGCGACGTTGGCCAGACAAGTTGCACGCCGACAAGGCGTACGACATTGATCGCTGTCGCGCCTTCCTCAAGCAGCGCGGCATCATTGCGCGGATCGCACGCAAGGGAATCGAGCGCAACGACCGGTTGGGCCGTCATCGCTGGGTCGTCGAGCGCACCCATGCCTGGTTCGCAGGCATGGGCAAACTGCGCATCCGCTTTGAACGCCGCATCGATCTCCACCTGGCGTTGCTCTCGCTTGCATGCTCCATCATCTGCTTACGGCTTCTTCCTGGGTTTTGTTAGCGGCTATAAGAGCGGCTAACAAAACGTAGCGAGCAGTCGTCAGGTGGGTGCGGACGGCGCGGAGGAACCGGAATATACGTGGGTACATGCCGATTCCGAGCACCGGCCGCGCCCGCCTGAAGGCTGCGCAGTCGTTTTGATAGCTGCTCTAAGTTCACCACTGCCACGTTGTAAGTCGCGAGCCGCGGCGTAGATGCAGCAGCTTCCAGCTGAGGCTTGTTGGCATTCGCCAAACGCATCCACCGCATCACTTTGTAAAACCGCCAGCCGCTGCATGGACGTGCAGCGGCGCTTCCATCTGATGCGTATCGGCATTGCGTCTACGTTTCGCATTATTCGGTGCTTTGCCAGTTGCACCTGCAGACATCGGCAGCGCTCGCTCCTGCAGCGCACTTGCTGGTGTGCTGCGCACCAGCGCGCCACAATTGGCTGATCGATGGATGCGGAGTTGGGCATGGCGAAGGTGGTGCGCTTTCCTGTGGTGGCGGTCATGGCGGGACTGCTCGTGTTGCCCTCGGCGGGCAGCTGCGCAGACACTGCAGCCCCTAAGACGCCCCCCGCCATCGAACGCCTCACGCTCGGTAACGAGGTGATCAAAGTGACGGCCACGCCGTCGTTTGGTGGGCGGATCCTGGCGTTTCAGCTGCGGGGCCAGCCGAGCGTGCTCAAGCTCGGGACGGCGGTGGAACAGCAGCCGGCACCGCAGGTGTCCGCCACTGCAGGCGATATCGCTTACCTGGGGCATGACGTCTGGGTTGGCCCGCAAAGCCACTGGTGGCTGCATCAACAGGCCAATCCACAGCGCAAGGCAGCAGGCGCAGTGTGGCCGCCGGACCCGTATCTCTCGCTGGCGACGACGCGGGCCACAACACACGACGCGACGCAGCTGGTGATGGACGGCGTGCCTAGCCCGGTGACGGGCGTGCAACTGCGCAAGCGTGTTGCCCTGTCGCCTTTGCGCCCGGACACCATCGACGTGCAGGCCAGCGCCCGCAACATCCGCACCGAGCCGCTCAGCTGGGATCTGTGGTTCAACACGCGTGTGGCTGCAGATACGCGGGTGTTCGTGCCGGTGGCGGACGCGGCCGATCTACGCCTGCAACCACCCAGCGATCCCGGTACCGTCGCGCCGCGTTATCAGCTTGAAGGTGGCCTGTTCGTCTTGAGTGCCGACAGGCGCGCGGACACGTTGATCCAGCGCGGCAAGCTGCTGCTGCAGCCGTCCGCTGGCTGGATGGCTGGTTTTGCCGGCACGCAGGTGTTGTTGATTCGCTTTGCGCACCAGCCGAAGGCGCGTATCCATCCCGAACAAGGACAGGTGGAACTGTATCTGGACGCGCCCCCGCGGCACCCCGAACACGGTCTGCTGGAAATGGAGGTGCACGCGCCGTATCGCACGCTCGCGCCCGGTGCCGACATGCAGGCGCAGGAGCAATGGACGCTGCTGCGCTATACCGGGCCCAACGAGCCGCAGGCGCAGCGGCAATTCCTGTGCAGCAAGGCGCAGGAGCTTGCGTTGACTAATGCCTGCGCCGATTCGCCTGCGGTGCCCTGAGTAGCGCATAACGTCTGTGCCGGGCGTTGGTGTGGCTATGATGTAGCCCACACCACCGATCAGATCCAGCGCATGCAACGACGCCACTTCCTGAAGAATGCCGCCGCCGCCCTGGCTGCGCTCGGTTTGCCGGCGCTGCCGCAGTGGGCGCTGGCGGCCAAGGCAGTGGGGCTGCGTCGCCTGGGCCAGCCGCAGCCGTTCGACTATGCGTGGCTCAAGGGCCAGGCGCGTGCATTGGCCAAGGCGCCCTACAAAAGCCACAAGCAGGTGTTGCCTGGCCCGCTGGAATCCTTGAACTGGGATCAGTACCAGTCGATCCGCTACCGCCAGGATCACGCGTTGTGGGCCGACGGCAACGGCAAGTTCCAGGCGAAGTTCTTCCATCTGGGCCTGTACTTCCACACCCCGGTGCACATCTACGACATCGTCGATGGCAAGGCGCAGCAGTTGGCGTACGACCCGGCGGCGTTCGATTACGGCCGCAGTGGCCTGGGTGGCAAACAGTTGCCCAAGGACCTGGGGTTTGCCGGCTTCCGGCTCAACACGCGCAAGGATACCGACCGCGATTTCTCCGCGTTCCTGGGGGCGAGCTATTTTCGCGCGGTAGGCAAGGAAGGCCAGTACGGGCAATCTGCGCGGGGGCTGGCGATTGATACCGGTACCGGTGGGCCGGAAGAATTTCCCGATTTCATCGCCTATTACCTGGAACAGCCGGCCGACGATTCGGACACGGTGGTGGTCTACGGCTTGCTGGATTCGCCCAGCGTGTCCGGCGCGTACCGCTTTGCCATCACCAATGGCGAGGTACTGGTGATGGATATCGACAGTGCGTTGTATCCGCGCAAGGCGATCGAGCGGCTGGGCATCGGCCCGTGCACGAGCATGTACCAGACCGGCGAGAACGACCGCCGCATGGACTGGGACTGGCGCCCGGAAATCCACGATACCGATGGCCTGGCGATGTGGACCGGCGGCGGCGAGTGGATCTGGCGGCCGCTATGCAATCCGCCGCACCTGCGTTTCAACATGTTCGTGGACGAGAACCCGCGTGGCTTTGGCCTGCTGCAGCGTGATCGCAACTTCGATCATTACCAGGACGACGGCGTGTTCTACGAGAAGCGCCCGTGCCTGTGGGTGGAGCCCAAGCGCGGCTGGGGCAAGGGCTCGGTGCAGTTGGTGGAAATCCCCACCGTGGACGAGACCTTCGACAACATCGTGGCGTTCTGGAACCCGCAGGCCAAGCCGCAGCCGGGGCAGGAGCTATTGATGGGGTACCGCTTGTACTGGGGCGCGCACCCGCCGGCCAGTTCGCCGCTGGCACAGTGCGTGGCCACGCGCACCGGGCTGGGCGGCATCGTGGGCCAGAAACGCAGCCATTTCTCCTGGCGCTTTGCGGTGGATTTTGTTGGCGGTGAACTGGCTGCGCTTGCCAAGGACCCCAAGGCCAAGGTCGAAGCGGTGCTGCAGGTGTCGCGCGGCACCACCGAGATCGTCTCGGCGCGGCCACTGCACGAACTCAAGGGCTACCGGGCGATGTTCGACCTGGTGCCGCCGGATGAGGGCACCCAGCAGATCGACATCCGTCTGTTCCTGCGCGCCAACGGTAAGCCGTTGACCGAAACCTGGCTGTACCAGTGGACGCCGCCGCCGGCGAGCGAACGCAAGATCTACTGACCTGCGTTGCCGGGACCCTGGCCGTGCTTAGGCCGGGGTCGAGCGGTTGTCGACCAGCTGCATCCGCGCACGTGGGCGCTGGCAGGCCAGCTCCACGTGGAAACAGGTGCCGTCCTTGCCGCTGGTGATGCGCAGCTCGCCCTGATGGGCCTGCGCGATCTGTGCGGCCATGTGCAGGCCCAGGTCGACCTCGGGCAAGGCACGCCCGGCGGTATGCACATGCGTGGAGGCATGCAGGACGTCCAGCCGGCGTGGTTCGATGCCGTCCAGGTTGCAGACTTCGATGCGCAGCCGGCCTTGTTCGGTAACCGCGATGGCCTTGATCAGCGAACTCTGCTGGCCTTGCACCACTGCGTTGATCATCAGGCTGCCGAACATCTGCGCCAGCCGGATGGCATCGCCATGCACCGGTTCGTCGATGGCCACGTGCGCGGAAAGCACCTGGTTGGGATAGGCGGCGCGGGTTTCGTCCACCACCTGCGAGAGCGCATCGAGCAGGTCGCTGCCGTTGCCGTAGTCCAGCTGCAGCCAGTCGCGTTCGATGCCGCGTGCGAAATCGCTGGCGAAGTCGATCAACTCTTCCATGCGCCGCAGGCTGCGCTGCAGCGAGCGGATGGCGCCGCCCTGGCGCTGGCTGAGTTGGTCGATGGACAGCATGTCCACCACCGCATGCATCGATTGCAGCGGGTTGCGCAGGTCGTGGCCGAGGATGCCGATGAACTCTTCGCGCAGCCGTGCCGAGGCGCCGACGCGTCCGAGTTCGCTGCGGGCTTGCCGCGATTCCAGCGCGCTCTGTTCGGCGCGGAGTTCGGCCTGGATCTGCGCGCCCAGCAATTGCGCGAGCAGTTCGATCTTCTCCACCAGCGGCGCATCCATCACGCGCGGCTCCGGGTCCAGTGCGCACAAGGTGCCGAACACGCTGCCGTCGTCGAGACGGATCGGCACCGACACATAGCTCTCGAAGCCATACAACTTGGGCGAGGGATGGTCGCGGTAGACCGGGTGCTGCGAGGCATGGCCAAACGACACCGCCTGGTTACGCAGACGCACGCCATCGCAGAACGTGGTGGCTAGCGGCAGTTCGTCGCCGGGTTGCAGACCGAAGGCGAGCGTGTCCTGCACCTGGCAGGTGACCCAGCGCGCATCGGTGACCCGGGCAACCGCGGCAAAGCGCATGCCGGTGAGGCGGGTGAGGATGGTCAGCACATCGGGGACCGACGACAGCCGGCCGACACGCGCGACATCGGCGTGCAATTCGGGAGGAAGCTGACCCATGTGTTTCTTCCCGGACCGTGATGGGCGCAGTTTACAGGAGCCCGGTTGCGTCCGGTTGTGAGGGCGCGGCGTTGCCGGCGCAATCGCGTGCGGTGGTCTGACGATTGGTATAACGCGCTGATACAGCGGTATGTCGCCCGCTGATGGCTGACCCCGCTGGCAGCTGCCGATGCTGTGGTGTGGAGTGGTGTGGAGCCTGCACGCGCGCCACCTGGCACGCGCGCCTGCATCGGCAGCGACAGCGCGGAAAGGCGATCGCCGCCAGCAAGGTTGCAGACCTCGTGTCCTTGTCCAACGCACCACGGTTCCCGGCACTCGGCCGGCGTGCGCGTCGTGCCGAAGCGCGACTTACGCCGGCGGCAACGGCAACGCGATCTGCAGCGGGTCGATCCGGCCTTCGCCACGCATGATCTTCTTGAACTCGGCGCGGCTGACCGAGACATAGCGCTCGTTGCCGCCGATCTCCACCTGCGGGCCGTCCTGCACCGCATGCCCCTGCGCGTCCACGCGCACGGTCATGGTGGCCTTGCTGCCGCTGTGGCAGATGGTCTTGATCTCTTCCAGCTCATCGGCCCAGGCCAGCAGGAACTGGCTGCCTTCGAACAGCTCGCCGCGGAAATCGGTCCGCAACCCGTAGCAGAGCACCGGGATGCGCAGGCGGTCGACCACCTCGCTCAGCTGCCAGACCTGCGCGCGGCTGAGGAACTGCGCCTCATCGACCAGCACGCAGTGCAGCGGGCCGTGCGCGGCAATGTCGTGCTCGATCAGCTGCAGCAACTCGGTCTGGCGGTCGAAGGTCTGCCCATCGGCGCGCAAGCCGATGCGCGAGGCGACCACGCCGCTGCCGGCGCGGTGATCGAGCTTGGGCGTGAGGATGGACGTGCGCATACCCCGCTCGCGGTAGTTGTGCGCCGACTGCAGCAAGGTGGTGGTCTTCCCGGCATTCATCGCCGAATAATAGAAATAGAGCTTGGCCATCGGGGGATTTTACCGGGCCGGGCCAGCGGCTGCCGGGTCAGGTGCGCAGGGCGCCGTGCAGCTGCATGAACCGGCCGCGGCGGACCGCCCGCAGTCGCGCCGGTACAATGGCCCGCTCTGTTGGAAGTCCCTATGCACGGTCTCAATCCCCCGCAAAGCGCTGCCGTCCTGCACTGCGAAGGTCCCTTGTTGGTGCTGGCCGGTGCCGGCAGCGGCAAGACGCGCGTGATCGTGGAGAAGATCGCGCATCTGATCGCCATCGGCCGTTATCCGGCCAAGCGCATCGCCGCGATCACCTTCACCAACAAGTCGGCCAAGGAAATGCGCGAGCGTGTGGCCAAGCGTATCCGTGGCGACGGGGCCGACGGGCTGACCATCTGCACCTTCCACGCGCTGGGGTTGAAGTTCCTGCAGATCGAGCATGCCGCGGCCGGGTTGAAGCGTGGGTTTTCGATCTTCGATTCCGACGATGCGGCCGCGCAGATCAAGGACCTGATGCATGGGGCCAAGCCCGATGCGATCGAAGACGCCAAGAACCTGATTTCGCGGGCCAAGAACGCCGGCATGTCGCCCGAGCAGGCGATGGCCGCAGCGCGTAGCAACCGCGAGAAGGAAGCGGCCAGCCTGTATGAGCGCTACCAGGCGCGGCTGACCACCTTCAACGCGGTGGACTTCGACGACCTGATCCGCCTGCCGGTGCAGATCCTGGAGGCCAACGAGGAGATCGTGATGGGCTGGCGCGAACGCATCGGCTACCTGCTGGTCGACGAGTGCCAGGACACCAACGATGCGCAGTACAGGCTGCTGAAGATGCTGGCCGGGCC
Source organism: Xanthomonas sp. NCPPB 4037 (assembly GCF_041475695.2). NCBI lineage: Bacteria > Pseudomonadati > Pseudomonadota > Gammaproteobacteria > Lysobacterales > Lysobacteraceae > Xanthomonas > Xanthomonas sp. NCPPB 4037. The sequence continues at coordinate 5,051,649 of NZ_CM191261.1, read as the reverse complement.
GCGCGGCAACTTTACCTGCGTGGGCGACGACGACCAGAGCATCTACGCCTGGCGTGGCGCCAACCCGGAAAATCTGCAGCAGATGGGGCGCGACTACCCGGCGCTGGAAATCATCAAGCTGGAGCAGAACTACCGTTGCTCCAACCGCGTGCTGCGTGCGGCCAATGCCTTGATCGCGCACAACCCGCACGAGCACTTGAAGACCCTATGGAGCGACCAGGCTGACGGTGAGCGCATCCGCGTGTGGGAGTGCCGCGACAGCGAGCACGAAGCAGAAAAGGTCGCCGCCGAGATTTCGTTCCTGGGCACGGCCAAACAGGTGCCGTGGAGCGACTTCTGCATCCTGTTCCGTGGCAACTTCCAGTCGCGGCCACTGGAAAAGGCGCTGCAGCTGCTGCGCGTGCCGTATCACCTGACCGGTGGCACCGCGTTTTTGGAGCGGCAGGAGGTCAAGGACCTGCTGTCGTGGCTGCGGTTGATCGTCAACCCGGACGATGACGCGGCATTCCTGCGTGCGGTGCAGTCGCCCAAGCGCGAAGTGGGGGCGACCTCGCTCGCGCGCCTGGCAGAACTTGCCAGCGGCAAGTCGGTGCCGATGTCGCGTGCGGCCGAATCGATGGGCGCCTTGCAGCATCTGCCGCCACGTGCGGCCAACGGCCTGAGCGCGTTCACCGACATCCTGCGCGAGTTGCGCCAGCACGCCAGCAGCATGCCGGCGGGCGAGTTGGTGCGCTTGCTGGCCGACAAGTCCGGCCTGCTCAACGACCTGCGCAATCAGTCCAAGGACGAAGCCGGGTTCCAGCGCCGCAAGCGCAACCTCGATGAGCTGGCCGAATGGTTCGAAGGCGGCCCGCGTGGCGCCAGCGCCAGCGATCTGGCGGCGCAGTTGGCGTTGCTGTCGCGCAACGACAAGGACGACGGCGGCAACCAGGTGCGCATGATGACCATGCACGCGTCCAAGGGCCTGGAATTCCGCTACGTGTTCATCGTTGGCTGCGAGGACGGCGTGCTGCCGCACGAGGTCAGCCTGGAAGAAGGCAACCTGCAGGAAGAGCGGCGCCTGTTGTACGTGGGCATCACCCGCGCCAAGCAGCAGTTGTGGATGAGCTACAGCAAGCTGACGCGCAAGTTCGGCGAGCATGTGCGACTGAAGCCGAGCCGGTTCTTCGACGAGATTCCGGCGGCCGAACTGCAACGCGACGGCGCCGACCCGGTGGCCGATGCCGAACGCAAGAAGGAACGCGCCAATGCGGGACTGGCGGCGATCCAGGCGTTGTTTGACTAACGCACGCTGCCAACACGTGCGTATGAGAGGCGGTAAGTCGCTGGTCGACGTCGATGCGCATCGCTTGCACGATGAGTCCCTGGGAGGGTTTCAAGCAGCGAGCTGATGCGCCGTGTTTGCGCGTGCTGCAGGCGTCTGGAATCCCGCAGCATCTGGTCGCATGCGTGCTGCGGCAGACGCCTTCTCAACCATGGCAACGATGCAGGCACTCTCGGTCATGCGCATAGCACGCGATCGCGGCGCGCAGCGTGCCAACTGCAACGAGTGGAGCAAGCTACTCATCACGTTGTCCCGCAGCACTTGTTGATGCTCCGCTGCGCGGATTTCATCCGGCGTGCAAACGCCTGCCACCCCACGACGCTGCGTCCGCACAGGCTTGCCACTGAGGCATCTGCACGGCAGGCTGGGTGTTCCTGATGCCGGAGCACACCGTGACCGTGGTGATCGAAACCCCGCGCCTGCGCTTGCGGACGCTTGATGCGGAGCGCGACGCCGACGCGATGCTGGCGTTGGTCAACGACCCCGCCTTCATCGCCGGCATCAACGATCGTGGCGTACGGACCCGCGAGCAGGCGCGCGTGCACCTGCGCGAGTGGGCGCAGGCGCATCAGGAGCGCCATGGCTTCGCGCACTGGGCGGTTGAAACGCGTGACGAAGGCGCCTTCGCAGGCACCCTGGGGTTGTTGTGCCGCGACACCTTGCCGGTGCCGCATATCGGCTTTGCGCTGTTGCCGGATTATCGCGGCAAGGGCTATGTGCGCGAGGCCGGGCATGCCGTGCTGCGGTATGCGCGCGATGTGCTGCGTCTGCCGCAGCTGTGCGCGATCGTGTCGCCCGACAACAGCGATTCGATTCGTGCGCTGGAACAACTCGGGCTGCAGCGGCAGGGGCTGCGGGTGCTGAGTCCGGGCACCGATGAAGTGCTGTATTACGTGATCGATCTTGGCCCTGGCGTGGACAGCTGAGCTGGCCTGCGGCACGCTGCCGGCCTGTCTTGCCGCCAAAAGGACGCGTCATGCCGTTGTTGGTCAATGCCTATTCCACGCTGCGCGATCCCGTGTGGCCGGATTTTCTGCCGCAGGCTGCGGTGCAGCACCGCGACCACACCGACCCGGAGTTGACCAACCATCTGCACGGGTTTGTCGGCTATGTGAGCCAGGCCGGCGATGGCCAGATGACGCAGGCGCGCTATCACCTGATGCGCCACGTGCAGCGGGTGCGCCAGCAGTTCACCTTCGAGGTGGACGATGCTGCCTTCGGTGCGTTGGCCACGTGGGCCGAGCAGGCCAACGCGGTGTGCTTCCTGGCCGATGGCAGCGTGCGCGACCCGCACGGGCACGTGCTGCTGAGCCAGGGCGAGCCGCCGCTCGATGACGATGCGCAGGTGCCGTATCCGCCGGACGCGCTGGAGCGCCGCGCGCGGCAGCAGGATCAGTTGGCCGTGCTGGGGATCCGCGTGCCGCCCAGCCTGCCACCGGTGCCCGGCGAGGCCGAAGCCCGGGTGCGCGATGCCACAGCCGTGGCCGAGCGCATGCGCGCGCTGTTTGCGGTGGCGCTGCGTGCAGAGATCCTCGCCGCGGGCGATCCACCGCCGTCGCTTGCCGAAATGGGCGCGCGGCTGCCGGGCCTGGCGGCAGCACTGTCACCGCAGGAGCTGGAATTTTTCGAGCAGGCGCAGCCGGATCCGCAGCAGCTGGCCAACTTCGGCTGGCGCTACGAAAGCCTGGCGACGCTGCAATGGGCGGCGGGCATGACCGACACGCTGCCGCTGCCAACCGATCTGTGCGATGTGCCGGGCGTGGCCCGGCGCGCGCTGGAGCACGCCGAGGCGCACACGCCGCCGGTGCTGGCGTTGCGCCCGCTGCCGGAGCTGCTGGATGCGCTGGACCGGCACCTGCGCCTGCACTGGGCAGTGCGCCAGGCCGGGCAGTCCAAGCAGCCGGTACCCGCCGGCGTCGTGCCTGGCGTGGTCTACGAGCGGCACTACGCGCTCAACTGGCTGCTGCATTTCGAAGATGCAGCCTGGGACGAGGTGGATACGCCGACCTGAGGGCGTGTTCTGCGGGTAGCGGTTTGTGACGGCGCTGCCATAGCGCCCCGCTGGTACTCCATCGCGCGTGCCGGCTGGAGTGCGGCAAGCAGTTTGGCTGCCCTGCTGCGGGCTGGTGCGCATGTGCCCAAAGCCGCCAGTTACCCTCAGGTGGCAGGCGGGCCTGCAAACGGCCAGGGCTGCACTTCAGCCGATCTGTCGCCGGCTAAGCGGCGTCTCGCTCCGAGGCCGCCACAAAACCGGCCACGCGCGACCTGCACTCTCCTCAGGCGCCAGCCGCATCCAGGCGTGCCTGTAGCGCGCTCAGCGCGTCCTGCAGCTCGGCCACGGTGGTTTCCAGGCTGAGCATGCGGGCTTCCAGCTCGCTGCTGTCGGCGCCGCCGCGTGCGCTCGGTGCCGCACGTGCGGCGGCGGCCTGCAGCGCCTCGAGGTCCAGCTCGCCGCTGAGCAGATGCGCGTAGCGGTCTTCGCGCTGGCCACTGGCGCGTGGCAGCTGCACGGCCAGGCCCCGCTGGATCAGCCGTTCCAGGTGATGGCGCACATCGTCGCTGTCGTTGAAGCGGGCCAGCCGCTCGCTGCGTGCAAACAGTTCGCCCAGCGTCTGCGGGCCACGCAACAGCAGCAGGCCGATGACCGCGACCTGTTGCCGGGTCAGGTCCAGTGCGCTGCCCAGCCTGTGTTCGTAGCGCTCGGCCCGCGAGGAAAACTGCTGGCGCACCAGGCCCAGGGTTTCCAGCTGGCGCAGCGCGTGATGCACCACGCCGGTCTGCAGGGTGAGCACCGGCTCGCGCGCGGTCTTCTGGTTGGCGGCCACCTGGGCGGCGTTGACGGTGAGCGGGTAGGCGTCCGGTGTGGTCGCTTCCTTCTCGATCAGGCAGCCGAGCACGCGGGCCTGGGCGGTATCGAGAACGGGCGTGGGCAATGTCTCTGTCATGCGGCGACTCCTGGGCGATCAGCCCGCAAGGATATGCCGATCCCGTGTCGGCGTTCTGCGCATCGTTCGCCGCGACGCTGCCGCCTTGCAGGGCCGTACGGTGCGTCGTGGTTGCGTCAGCCGCCGCTGTCCGTGCGGCCCGCAGCGTCTACGTGCACATGGATGGCGGGAGACGGCAGAAGGCCTGCGCACGCTGCGGGCCGCATGCCAACCAGGCGCACCGTGGTTGAAAGCGAGAAACCGCCTCGCCGCCTGCACGCCGCAAGACCCACCAGACACGAGGGGTGGCGCGCACGCGGCAGCCGAGGAGCAGGGCGCCACCACGCGAACCGGCTAAAATTGCGCGCTTCATTGCCGTTCCTGTCCTGGTGGATGCCATGCGCCCCTCGCTTCACGCACCGATGTCCCTGCTTGCCTGCGCCGTGCTGGCGCTGTCGGCCTGCAAGCCCACTCATGAAGAGACGGCGCAGCGCGCGCAAGCCGCTGCCGTGTCTGCCAATGCCGCCGCCAGCGCTACTGCGGGCAAGCCGGCGGCAACAGCCGGCGCGCCCGCCGGCGATGACAACCTCAATGCGGTGCTGTGGATGCAGCGTTCGGAGGAATACCGCGCCGTGGCCGAGCAGACCTACCGCGCCGCAGCCGATACCCTCGACGCCGCGCTCAAGCAGTCCAACTGGGACGCGCTGGTGCCCGAAGAACGCGGCAATGCCGCCACCGGCCTGAAGCCGGCGGTGGTGCTGGATGTGGACGAGACCGTGCTGGACAACTCGCCGTACCAGGCGCGCCTGGTGCGCGATGGCAAGGAATACGACGAACTGAGCTGGGACCAGTGGGTGGCCGAAAAGAAAGCCAAGCCGATCCCGGGCGTGGTCGATTTCGCCAAGGCGGCCAACGCCCGCGGCATCACCCTGATCTACATCTCCAACCGCGCCGTGCACCTCAAGGACGCCACCCTGGCCAACCTGCGCAGCGCCGGGCTGCCGGTGGCCGATGACAGCGTGTTCCTGGGCCTGGGCACGGTGGTGCCCGGCTGCGAGCAGAACGGCAGCGAGAAGAATTGCCGCCGCCGCCTGGCCGGTGAGAAGTACCGCGTGCTGATGCAGTTCGGTGATCAGCTCGGCGACTTCGTGCAGGTCACCGCCAATACCGGCACTGCCCGCGGCGCGCTGTTGCAGCAGTACCACGACTGGTTCGGCGAGCGCTGGTGGATGCTGCCCAACCCCAGCTACGGCGGCTGGGAGCCAGCCCAGTTCAACAACGATTATTCGCAACCCTGGCAGACCCGCCACGACGCCAAGCGCGCCGCACTGGAGCTCGCACGATGAACCGTCCCCCGTTACCGCTGGCCGCGCACGAGCGGCTGATCTTTGCGCTGGATGTGCCCGGCCATGACGAGGCCATCGCCTGGGTGGACCGCCTGGGTGAGTCGGTGACGTTCTACAAGATCGGCATGGAATTGCTGGCGTCGGGCGAGTACTTCCAGGTGCTCGATGCGCTGGCCAAGCGCAACAAGCGCGTGTTCGTCGACCTGAAGTTCTTCGACATTCCCGCCACCGTCGCCGGCACCATTCGCCGCCTGTCGCAATGGCCGGTGAGCTATTGCACCGTGCACGGCTGGCATGCCGGCATGCTCGAAGCCGCCGCCGCGGCCAACCAGGGCGACATGCGCCTGCTCGCAGTGACCGTGCTGACCTCGATGGGCCGGCCGGACCTGGCCGCGATGGGCATCGACCGCGAGCCGGTGGACGTGGTGGTGGAGCGCGCGCTGGCCGCCCAGGCCGCCGGCATCGACGGGGTGATCGCCTCCGGCCAGGAAGCGGGCATGATCCGCCGCGCCACCGGCCCGGCCTTTTCGATCGTCTGCCCCGGTATCCGCCCCGGCGGCCCGGTCGGCGACGACCAGCAGCGCACCGTGGGCGTGGCGCAGGCCTTTGCCGATGGCGCCGATGCCATCGTGGTCGGCCGCCCGATCCGCCTGGCCAACGACCCCGCCGCCGCCGCCGCCGCCATCCAGGCCGAAATCCGCGCGGCCGTGGTGCAGCACCGGGATTGAGGCTGCCGCGCGGCACATTCGGCGCCTAACAAAATCAATTAGTTAGGAGCTCATCTTTAAAGTGTTGCTTTAACGTTAAAGTCGACGTACGATGCCGGCGTCCGATGTCAGTCGGAAGTTGTGCCACGCATTGTCCACCGGGCTTGTCCCGGTTTTTGAAGGGATCGGGCCTTGTGCTCGATCCTTTTTTTTGACCGGTGGCCGGGCGGCCGCCAGCCATCGAGCGAAGCCACGTGGGAACTGACGCCCAAGTCATCGCGCCTGGGACGCGTCCGCGCCGCGCTGCTCGCTGGCGGCCAGCCATGCCTGATGCGGTGCAGCTTCGGGATGGTCTCAAGCCCGCACGGGCCGGAGCTGCCGCTTGTGGGTGCACCACGCCGTGTCGTCGACGTCGGCGGCGCGCGTAACGGCATCGCAACCCGGAAGGCACGCACTGACCCACCGCCCACCCCGCCTGCCGCCCGTCACGGCGCGCCGCTGGGCGGCAACGCCCAGCCCCATGCCGGTTGGCCGCACCCCACGGTGATCACCATTGCCTTACTCCGCGCCGCGGCGGGCGCAGCGTGAGCCCCTCGCGACGGCAACGCTGACCTTGTCTGGGCCAGGTTTGCCAACGCGCACTCACCGCATTGGATCAGCGCGGCAATAGCGGTCGATGAATTGCTGGTGGGTCGGCATGACGTCCACGCAATGGCTGATGGTCTGCGCCACGCTGGCCAGGAAGCCTTCGGCGTCGGTGTCCGGCACCTGGTCCACCAGCGGGTGATAGCCCTGCGGCAGGATGCCCTGGCCCACCATCACCTGCACCCAGCTGATTTCCGCAAACATCTCTTCGGCATTGCGGTAGAAGCGCCCGCTGTCGCGAAACAGGTCCAGCGTGGTCTGCAGCTCCGGGGTGATCGGCTGCGTGCGGCAGTGGCGCCAGAACGCGCTGTCGTCGCGTTCGGTGGCGTGGTAGTGCAGCACCAGGAAATCGCGGATGCGGTCGAACTCGAAGGCCAGCCGGTCGTTGTAGCGTTGCACCAGCACCGGGCTGATGCCCTCGCGTGGGAACAGCTCCAGCAGCTTGGAAATGCCGGACTGGATCAGATGGATGCTGGTCGATTCCAGCGGCTCCAGAAAGCCGCTGGCCAACCCCAACGCCACGACGTTGCGGTTCCAGAACTGCTTGCGTCGCCCGGTGGTGAAACGCAGCGGGCGCGGGTCGGCCAGCGGTGTGCCATCCAGATTGGCCAGCAGCGTGGCGGCGGCTTCGTCGTCGCTGATGTGTGCGCTCGAATACACGTAGCCATTGCCGGTGCGGTGCTGCAGCGGAATGCGCCATTGCCAGCCGGCGGCGCGCGCGGTGGAGCGGGTGTAGGGCGTGGGCGGGCCGACTTTTTCGCAGGGCACGGCCAATGCGCGGTCACACGGCAGCCAATGGGTGAAGTCGTGATAGCCGGTGTGCAGCGCCCCTTCGATCAACAGGCCGCGGAAGCCGGAGCAGTCGATAAACAAGTCGCCACTGACCACCTGCCCGGAGGCCAGTTGCACCGATTGCACGTGGCCGGTGTGCGCATCCAGCTGCACCTGTTCGATCAAGCCCTCGAGACGCGTGACCCCGCGCTGCTCGGCGTAGCCGCGCAGAAAGCGCGCGTACTGGCTGGCATCGAAGTGATACGCGTAGGCGATGTTGGCCAGCGGCGAATTGGCTGGCACATCGCCGGCGGAGGTCATGAACTTGCCGCGCGTGGCGGCAACGGTGTTGAGCGTGTAGGCGCCCAACGGCTGCGCCTTGCCGCGCCGCTGTTGCTTGATCCAGTACTGATGAAACGGCAGCAGCCCGAGCGGATGGCCGATCTGGGTGCCGAAGCCATGGATATACGAGGTGCCCGGCCGTTGCCAGTCGACGAACTCGATGCCGAGTTTGAAGCTGCCCTGGGTCTGGCGCACGAACTCGGCTTCATCGATGCCGAGCAGATTGTTGAAGGCCTTGATGTGCGGCACGGTGGCTTCGCCGACGCCAATGGTGCCGAGCTGCTCGGATTCGATCAGCTGCACCTTGAAGCTGGGGCCAAGCACGCGGGCGAACGCGGCGGCCGCCATCCAGCCGGCGGTTCCGCCGCCGACGATGACGATGTTGCGGAGTGGAGCGGGGATCATGATGCGTTCGATCCTGCACGAAAGAGGAAACCGCGGATAGGCGAACGGGGCCAAGCGGCCCCGTTCGGATCATGCACACGCCGACAGCGTGCACATGGATGTGCACTGCATCAGAACTTTGCACCCACTTCCAGGACGACACTGCGCGGCACATAGCTGATCTCGCCGTTATCGACCACGGTGATATCAGGCTGCAAGCGTCCGTCGCTACCGAAACTGTTGTACTGGTATTGGGTGAAGTTTTTGAAGTTGAAGGCATTCAGCACGTTGATACGTGCGTTGAGCTTGAAGTCGCCCACGACGGTGAACTCCTTGTTCGCCTGCAGATCGACGGTGCGATATCCCCAGATCTTGCCACCCAGCAGGAACTTGCCATTGCCCGGCGGGGTCACGCCCACGGCCTGGCAGGTGCCGCCATCCGGATCGGTAAAGCCATAGCAGGCGATCGTGTTGATCGGTTCTGGCGTGGCCAGCACCAGCTTGGCACCGAAGGTGACGCCCCACGGGCCATCGATCGAGCCGGACGCAACGAAACGATGCGCCGACACGGCATCCGACTTCACGAACGGGTAGTCGCGAATGGTCGCCTTGTCGAAAGCAAATGGCTCGTCGATCGTGCGGTTCTGGCGCGCGCTGGTATGGGTGTAGGACAGGTTCAAGCCCCAACCCGATTCCTTGGTGTAGGGCTTTTCGGCCGACAGCAACACCTGGCTGCTGCGCTGCTCCAGGCCGTTGTAGCCCAGGATCGTATTGCGGTAGCCCGGCACCGGCTCGCCCCAGGGCACGCTGCCGGTGGCGTCGAAGTACGCACCATTCGGGTAGCGGTTGACCAGGCTCATCACCAGACCGTCATAGGCCAGCACGCGCTGGAAGGTTACGTCGGTCAACCAGTCGCCGACCTGGTTGCTGATACCGATGCTGTACTGATCGCTGTACGGAGTCTTGAGCTTGTTCTTGAACATGAAAAGCTCGGAGCTGTCACTGGTGCCATCGATCGTATTGAGCTGATCAATACCGGTGAAATACGCCGGATTCCATGCCGTGCACGCACGGTCGTCGCGGAAGCAGCCCTGTCCGCTGGCAGCATCGCTGAAGTACACCACCACCGGCGACAGCGCAGCCTTGACCGATTCCAGTGCGAGCTGCTCGAACAGGTTGCGATCGTAAGAGCGACCGGCGCCGCCATGCAGCACCGCGCTCTCATCGCCGAAGAAGTCATACGAGAAGCCGAAGCGCGGTGCCCAGGCGTCCTTGAAGTTCTTGCGGTTGTTGCCGGTGCTGATGTAATCGGCCGCGTTGATGCCGCTGGGCAGCAGGCGGTTGGCCCACGGCTGACCCGGGTTGTCGGGGTCGTCCGAATACAGCGCGTTGATGAACGGCTGCGAGGTCACGAAGTCGGTGTAAGCCGGGGTGTCTTCATAGTCGTAACGCACGCCGATGTTGAGCATCAGCTTGTCGTTCACCGCCCAGTCGTCCTGCAGGTAGATGCCGTACTGCTTGGACGGCGACTCGACCACCGGCACCTGACCGGGATTGTCGAATGCACGGATATAGCGCACCTGGAAGGGAACCGGCGCAACACCGTTCTGGCCGACTTCATAGCTGAACTGCGGGTTGAGCGAACTGGACTCGCGCGAGGTCAGCTTGATGTCGCGATAGGTCACGCCGGTCTTGATGGTGTGCTCGCCATGCCACTCCAGCGCATTGAAGGTTAGGTCGTTCTGGAACGACCAGCCCTTCTGGCTACGCAGCTTGAAGTCTTCGCCACTGGCAGCACCGGTATTGAGGAATACCCACTGACGCGGATCGGCCTGCGTGCGATCAATGTAGGTGTAGATCGAGCCGTTGCCGACACCGCGCGGCGTCGGCACATTGCGCGAATCCTCGGTGGTGAGGATGGCTTCGTTGAACCAGCTGTCGGCACTGTGCTGCCAGCGCAGGCTGGTGCGCTTGTCCTTGTTGATCTTGTCCACCGCGCGGTCCGGCGCGTTCTGGCCGCCGACATTACTGACCTGGGTTTCGTCACGGTACTGCGTTGCCAGTTCGATGCGATCGTTATCGGTCGGCTCGAAGTCGATCTTGCCGAAGTACAGGTCTTCGGTGAACGGCATGTTGGACGCGCCGTACTGATCGCGAAGATTGGACGGCAGCAGGCCAATGAACGGCGAGGCCTCGGCACTCGGCTGCACGCTCTTGGGCGCCACGTTGTCCTTGCCTTCGTAGGCAAAGAAGAAATGCATCCGGTCCTGGATCAACGGGCCGCCGATGGCAAAGCCGTATTCCTTGGTCTGTGAATCGACCTTGGCGTCTTCTTCGTCCGGGCGCCTCTCACGTAGATCCTGATTGGTAAAGCGATAGAACGCCTCGCCATGGAACTCATTGGTGCCGGACTTGGTGGCTGCGGTGATCGCCGCACCACTGATCTGGCCGTACTCGGCCTTGTAGTTCGACGTGATCACCTTGTACTCGCCGATGGCGAGCTGCGGGAATGGATTGCCCTGAGTCTCGTCCTGGCCGGCAATACCGCCACCGGAGACGTAGCTCTTCTGGCTCACACCGTCGATATACAAATTGCTGGAACTGGCGTTGGAAGCACCGCCGCGCAACTTGGTGTTGCCGTCCTGGTCGATGGTGAACACCATGCCCGGCACAGTGTCGGCGAACTCCAGGAAGTTGCGCGTAGCCTGCGGCAACTGCTGAATCTGCCGCAGCGAAACCGTATTACCCACTTCGGAGGTCTTGACGTCACGAATCATTGGCGCGCTGACCGTCACCGTGTCCAGTGTGGTCGCATCGCCGGCCGGCGCAGCCGCCGTCTCGTTACCCAGATCGACAGTGGCACTGGAGGCCACCGACAAGGTCACCGTGCGGCTGATGCCGTTGGATTCCACCTTGTAGGTGCCCGGTTGCAAACCGACGATGGTGTAGTTGCCGTTCGCATTGACCGGCGCGCGTCGCACCGAGCCGGTGGCGACATTGGTGACGACGACTTCGCTGCCGCTCTGCGCGGAGGCGACCTGGCCGCGCAACGTGGCGTTGCTGGACTGGGCCATGGCCGGGGTGGTGGCAAACAACGAGGCGGCCAGGGCGCAGCACAACAGGCTGCGCGCGGGCAGGGTGGAGACGGTACGGTGCTTCTTCATGACTTTCCCCCTCCCAGGGGTAAAGCGCGAACCAGTGGAGTGACTGGCGCGTCGAGGTTGGTGCTTTGATGTGAGTGACACGGGAACAGCGGGCAACAGCAACAAACAACAGGCATTGCAAACAAAAGACTGCAAAAACACTTCAAAACGGGCTGCGCACGCAGCGCCGGAATCAAGGCGTGCTGCACAGCGAGCGCGTCGGCGCACCGTCGGCGATGGACCAGTAACCGTTACCAGTCCGGAACGAAGCGCTGACCATGCACGGAAATAAAAAGCGGAACTCCGGTAGCGATAGCAGCAGCCGTTCGACAGCGTGGTCGAACGGCTGCTCAAACAGTTACCAGATGATGCGGGCGCTCATGAACAAGGTGCGGGGCGGGGTGGTCATCGCGCCGTACTGGTTGATGCTCGCGCGCGGGTTGTACACACCGTTGTTTCCCCAATCGATGCTGTACTGATCGTAGTTGCGGAAGTTCAGCGCATTGATCAGATCGCCGCGCACCTGCACCGTCACCGTATCGGTGATGTGCATGTCCTTGGACAGCGACAGGTCCAGCTGGCGGGTGCCGAAGATGTCGCCGCCGGCCAGGAACTTGCCGCCGGGTGCGTCCACCGACACGATGCGGATGTTGTCCGAGGGCGGGCCGCCGTAGAGATCGTACGACACCGCCTCGTTGCGCGGCGGCACCGTGGCCAGGGTCAACTTGGCCGAGGCACTGATGCCCCAGAACAAGTCGTAGATGCCGGTGACCACCAGGCGGTGGCGCGGCACCGAATTCAGATCCAGGAACGGGTAGTTGGCGATGGTGGCGGCATCGAAGCCGTATTGATCGTCATTGCCGCGGTTGCCGCGTGCGCGCGAGAACGTATAGGCCGCCGTCAGGCCCCAGCCGCTTTCCTTGGTGTAGGCCTTGTCGGTGGACAGCAGCAACTGCGCGGTCTTGGTCTCCACGCCGTTGTTTCCGATGATCAGGTTGCCGAATCCCGGCGGCGGCTGGGTCCACGGCTGTGCACCGGCCTGGAAGAAATCGCCATTGGGATAGCGATTACCCAACGTGAGGATCAAACCGTCCTTGCTGTGGATGTAGGACACGGTGGCCGAGTTGCTCCAGTCGCCCACGCGGGTGCGCAGGCCGATCGAATACTGGTCCGAATACGGCGTTTTCAGATCGTTGTTGAGCAGGTCGATCTCGCCGTTGCGCACGCGCGCATCGACCAGCCCGCCCAGGCTGTCCGGGTTGCTGAGAAAGGCCGGATTGAAGTTGGTGCAGGTACCGGCCGCCGGTGTGCAGCCGGAGGACTCGACAAAGCGAATGGTGTACTGCGACAGCGCCGACTTGACCTGTTCCAGGCCCATGATGTCGAACAGGTTGCGGTCGTAGCTGCGCCCGGCACCACCGAACAGCACCAGCGATTCGTCACCACGGAAGTCGTAGGAGAAGCCCAGGCGCGGCGCGAAGTTGTTGTTGTCCTGTTTGCGGTTACGGCCGTTGCTGATGTAGTCGTTGATGTTCACTCCACCCTTGGCCAGCTGTTCGGCATAGGTGGCGCTGACCGCCGGGTCGGTGCCGGGGCCGTTCAATGCGGCGATCACTTCCGGCGGGGTCACGTTGTCCAGGTAGGACGGAATCTTTTCGCCATCCCAGCGCACGCCGATATTCAACTGCAACTTGTCGTTGACGTCCCAATCGTCCTGCAGGTACAGGCCCAGCTGCTTGCTGGTGGTGGTCACCGACGGCGCGGCGCCGGCAAACGGCAGATTGAAGCGCACCTGGTAGGGAATGGGCGCGGTGCCTGCGCCATCGTTGACGGCGTAGTAGAACGACGGGTTGGCCGCGGAGTTTTCGCTCTGGGTCAGCTCCACTTCCTTGTACTTCACGCCCATCTTGATCACGTGGTTGCCGTGCCACTCGATGTTGTTGAGGGTGAGGTCGTTCTGGAAGCTCGGGCCTTTTTGTCCCTTGCGCTGGATCGCCAGGCCGCTGGTGGCGTCGTCGTTGATCAGCACGTCGTCTTCGGCAATGGCGCGGGTGTACACGCTCTGGCTGCCGATGGTGTAGGCCGTCGGGTTGAACAGCACGTCTTCGTACGACACGCGTGCTTCGTTGACGTAGTTCTCGCCGAAATGCTGCCAGCGCAGGTCGTAGCGTTCTTCGGTGTTGAGGTTGATCTTGGCGGCGATGGCGGTGTTGCGATCGCCCACGCTGTCGCGGCTTTCTTCGTCGCGGTACTTGGCGGTGAGTTCCAGGCGATCGTTGGCGCCGATGTCCCAGTCGATCTTGCCGAAGTACAGGTCCTCGTTGAACGGACGGGTGACCGAGCCCAGGCGGCTCTGCACGCCGGCCGGCAAGTCGTCGCGCAGGCTGCTGAAGTTGTCGGGCACCGACACCGGATTGGCCGAGACCTCGAAGCCCTTGCCCTCGTAACTGAGGAAGAAGTGCGCCTTGTCCTTGACGATCGGCCCGCTGAAGGCCATGCCGTACTCGTCCTGGTGGGTCTGGCGCTTGTTGCCATCGGCATTGGGCGCACCGGCACGTTCGTCGGCCTGGCGCGCGCGGAAATCGGTGTTGGTGGTGCGCCCGAAGATCTCGCCGTGGAATTCGTTGCCACCGGACTTGGTCGACGCCACGATCGCCGCCGACCCCACCTGGTCGAACTCGGCCTTGTAGTTGGAGGTAATGACCTTGTATTCGCCAATGGCCAGCTGCGGGAACGGGTTGCCGGCGCTCTGCTGCTGACCGGACACGCCGCCGAACAGATAGCTCTTCTGGCCCACGCCGTCGATGTAGACGTTGACGGCCGAGCTGGCCTGCGCGCCGCCGCGGATACGGCTGTTGCCGTTGGCATCGGTCTCGAACTGCATGCCCGGCACGGTGTCGGCAAACTCCAGGAAGTTGCGCGTCAGCTGCGGCACGGTGTTGATCTGCTTCAGCGAGATGTTGGTGCCCACCTCGGAGGTCTTGACCTCCTGCAGCGTGGTGGCGGTGACCTGTACCGCGTCCAGGGTAGTGGCAACGCCGGCGGGCGCCGCGGCACTGGCGCCACTGCCGCCCAGATCCAGGCTCACCGACGAGGCCACCGACAAGGTGACGGTCTGTTCGGTGCCGGGGCCGGCGTCGACCTTGTAGGTGCCCGGCGGCAGACCCACCAGCGCGTAGCTGCCGTCGGCACCGGTGGTCGCGCGCCGCACTGCGCCGCTGGCGACGTTGGTGGCGGTGACCGTGGTTCCGGCCTGGCCTGCCGACACCTGCCCACGCAACGTGGCATTGCTGGACTGCGCCATGGCCGGGGTGGTGGCCAGCAGCGATACGGCGAGCGCGCAGCCCAGCAGGCTGCGCGCCGGCAAGGTCGAGACAGTACGGTAGGTCTTCATGGCGTCCCCCTCCCAGGGGTCAGGCGCCTACCGGCAGTCGCTGGCGTGGCGCGTGTAATGCGTTGTTTCAAGAACAGCGGCAACCAAATCAAGCAAACGGCGTAAGTTAAAAAACCATAAGAAACTGCAAAGATCGCGTGAAGATGCGACGCGGCGCACGCGCCTCAGCCACCGGATGCGCTCCGCGGCGCGCTGGATGCGCGCACGATCAGCTCCGGGACCATCTCCGACAACGCCGGCGGTGCGGCATCGGCCGGTGGCGCCGGGGCGTCCACCAGCTGCTGGCCCAGCAACAGCCGTAGCGCGCGTGCGCCCAGGCCGGCGATGTCCACACGCATGGTGGTCAGCGCCGGCAGCACGTAGCGGGCCATCGGCACGTCGTCGAAACCGGCCAGTGCGATGTCGTGCGGCACCTTCAACCCGGCGTGGCCCAGCGCGAACAGGCAGCCCAGCGCCATCATGTCGTTGGCGGCGAAGACCGCGTCCGGGCGATCGTGCTGCGCCAGCGTCTGCCCGGCGCGGTAGCCGGATTCTTCGTCGAAGTTGCCCGGCAGCACCCACGGCTGCGCCTGCGCATCCAGCGCCAGTTCGTCGCGGTAGCCGCGCAGGCGTTCGTGCGCGTCGAAGTTGTCGTCCGGCCCGGCGATGAAGGCGATGCGGCGGTGGCCGCTGTCGCGCAGGTGGCGGGTCATCACCCGCGCACCGCCGTAGTTGTCCACGTTGAGCACCGGGCGCTGGCTGGCGGTGCCGGCGCAATTGAGCAGCACCGCCGGCAGTCCGCCGGGTAGCGCGTCTTCGTGCACGCCCGAATCGCCCAGCGACGGCGACATCACCACCACGCCGTCGACGCGGCCGGGCAGGCGTTCCAGCGCCTTGCGCTGCGCCTGCGGGTCGCCGTGCGAGCTGGAGACCAGCAGGTGATAGCCCTGGTCGCGCGCCACCTGGTCGATGCCGCGGATCAATTCGGAAAAGAATTCGCCGTGCAGGTCCGGCAACACCACACCGATGGTGTGGGTGCGGCGGCTGCTCAGGCTGCGCGCGGCGTGATGCGGGATGTAGTGCAGCGCGCGCGCCACCTGCAGCACGCGCTCGCGCACCGACTCGGCCACATGCTGATGCCCGTTCATGGTGCGCGACACCGTGGCCACCGATACCTGTGCCTCGCGCGCGACATCCTTGATGGTGACGCTGCCGCTGTCCGAACGTGGCCGGCTCATGGCGTGTTTCCCCAAAGCATGCGCCAGACGACGCGCGCCAGGGGCTGGCGGACGGTCCATACGGGCAGAGCGTTCGTGGCGAACTTGCGCATGACTGACATCGGCCCCATCCGATGGCGACCTCAGAGCGAGATGGCGCGCACGCTAACAGGAACTGCAAGCGCTTACATGATGCATTGCAGCATCGGGCGAATCCTTACTCCGGCAAGGACTCCGGGCGCGGGCATGGACAACTTTGTCCGAGAAGACAATACCGGTCAGCGCCTGACATCCGGCGCCATCGTGCAGCGCGCCGCGCGTCACCACGCCGCGCACCGTACGCGCCTGCACGGAAGGCCGGTGCCTTGCCGCGGCTGCATTCAGACAGCAAGATGCGCCGATCGATCAGGGGAACATCGTGCGCATGTCGCTATCCACCGTCCGCCCAGGTCGGTTCCAGTCCGCCGGGTGGTTGCTGCTTGCGCTGCTGTGCATGGGCGGCTGCAAGCGCAGCGACCACGCCACCGCGCTGCCAGGCGCCAATGCCGAACCGGCGGCGGCGATGCAGGCCATGACCACGCCGTTGCGCCGCAACGACCTGGTCGCCTATGCGCGCATCCGGGTCACGCCCACGCAATACACCGCACTGGAAGCGGCCTGGCGCAGTGGCGCCAGCCGTTGGCCGTTGACCGAGCTGCCGCTGCCCAATGAGGTAGGCAGCTTGCTGGGCAACCTGTCTGCCCCGGATGCCGAACGCCGCCTGCAGCAGGCCTTCGACCAGCAACTGGCCGGGCAGGCGCAGGGCATCCGCCAGGCCGCGCAGTCGCTGGGCCAGTTCGGCGTGCAGTACCTGCGCAGCCGCACCGACTACCAGCCCGAGCAGCGCGCCCACTACGTGCAGCTGGTCGATGCGCTGAGCGCCTGGGCCGCCACCGCGCCGCTGGCCGACCGCCCGCGCGCCAAGGCCAGCATCGCCGAGCTGGTGGCCGCCGCGCGTGCCACCGGAATCCAGTCCGATGCCGACCTGCAGCAACTGGGCATGGAAGAGAGCCTGCGCCGGCTCGGGCCGTTCTGGGCGGCCTGCAAGAAGGTGCTGGAGCGTTACGACCTGTCGCTGGACAGCAGCCTGGATGCGCTGCGCACCGGCCTGGTCAAGCAGCAGGGCGACAGCGCCCAGGTACGCCTGCGCTACCCGCTGGCCGCGCGCGACATCGATCTCAGCGTCAGCCTGATCAAGCGTGAGGGCCACTGGTACCAGCAGCAGACCCAGGACGACGTGCAGGCCGTGTTGCGCGCAGTGCCGGCGGCGTCCCCACCCGCTGCTGCGGCGGCGCCCGACACGCCGGCGGCCACGCCCGCCCCGCCTGCCAGCACCGGCAAAGGCCCGGGTGGGCGATAATGACGGCGATGCCAGAACAGAATCCCTTGCCGTTCCCGGACGGCCAATCCGCCCCGCCCAGCCCTGCCGGCGCCGAGACCGGCGCGACGGCTGCTGCGCTGCCGCCTGCCGCGCCCGTGGCGCTGGACGCACCGGCGCCCGCCGCGCCAGTGCTCGCCCCGGCACGCGTGGCCAAACGCCCGTGGTGGGCGCGCCTGCTCGGCCGGCTGGCCGACCCGTGGCTGAGCCTGACCATCGAACCCGAACAACCCGGGCGCTACGACGACGGCAAGCCGGTGGTGTATGTGCTCGAGGATTACGGCCTCTCTAATGCCCTGATCTTGGACAAGGCCTGCCGCGAAGCCGGCTTGCCGTCGCCGCTGGTGCCGCTGCCGGGCGACCCGCTGGAGCGCAAGCGCGCCTACCTGGCATTGTCGCGGCGCAGCAGCAGCAATTCGCTGATTCCCGAACAACGCGGCGGCAAGACGCATTCCGATTCGCTGGCCAAGTTGCTGCAGGCGCACCGCGTGCGCGCCGACCTGGACGTGCATCTGGTGCCGGTGTCGATCTTCGTCGGCCGTGCGCCGGACAAGCAGAGCGGCTGGTTTGCGGTGCTGTTCTCGGAAAACTGGGCGCTGGTCGGCCGCTTCCGCCGCCTGCTCTCGGTGCTGCTCAATGGCCGCACCACCATCGTGCGTTTCGCGCCGCCCATCTCGCTGCGCCAGACCATGGCCGAAGGGCTGCCGCCCGAGCGCACGCTGCGCAAGTTGCAGCGCGTGTTGCGCACGCATTTCCGGCGCATCCGCGAGGCGGTGATCGGCCCGGACCTGTCCACCCGCCGTCTGCTGGTGGACCAGGTGCTGGCCGCCGATTCGGTGCGCGAAGCCATCGCCACCCAGGCCAAGCGCGACAACTCCAAGCCGGTCGATGCCTGGCGCAAGGCGCACGCCTATGCCTGGGAAATCGCTGCGGACTATTCCAGCCCGGTGGTGCGTTCGGCCAGCTTCCTGCTCACCCACGTGTGGAACCGCATCTACGCCGGCGTGCTGGTGCATCACCTGGACAAGCTCAAACAGGCCGCGCCAGGGCATGAAGTGGTGTACGTGCCCAGCCACCGCAGCCACATGGATTACCTGCTGCTGAGCTATCTGTTGTATGAGCGCGGCATCGTGCCGCCGCATATCGTGGCGGGCATCAATCTCAACCTGCCGGTGGTGGGCACGCTGCTGCGCAAGGGCGGTGCGTTCTTCATCCGCCGCAGCATCCGTGGCAATGCGCTGTATTCGGCGGTGCTCAGCGAATACGTGGCGCAGCTGGTGGCTGGCGGTTATTCGATCGAGTACTTCGTCGAAGGCGGGCGCTCGCGCACCGGCCGCTTGTTGCAGCCCAAGGGCGGCATGATCGCAATGACGCTACGCGCGTATCTGCGCCAGCCGCGCAAACCGGTGCTGTTCCAGCCGGTGTACATCGGCTATGAAAAGCTGATGGAAGGCAACAGCTATCTGGACGAGCTCACCGGCCGGCCGAAGGAAAAGGAATCGATCTGGGGCCTGCTGTGGTCCATCCCCAAGGTGCTCAAGCAGAACTACGGCCAGGTGGTGGTGAACTTCGGCGAGCCGATCGCGCTCAATGACGTGCTGGCCAAGCACGCGCCGGAATGGAATGGCGAACCACTGCCCGACGATGAAAAGCCGACCTGGCTTGCACCGGCGGTGGACACGTTGGCCACGCAGATCCAGACCCGCATCAACTGCGCCGCCGACGTCAATCCGATCAACCTGCTGGCGCTGGCCCTGCTGTCCACGCCCAAGCATGCGATGGGCGAAGCCGATTTGATCGCGCAGATCGAGCTGTGCAAGAAGCTGCTGGCCGAAATGCCGTATTCGGACCGCGTCACGGTCACCCCGCATACGCCGGCGCGCATCATCACCCACGCCGAAGAGATCAACGTGCTCACCCGCGTCTCGCACCCGCTGGGCGATGTGCTGAGCGTCAGTGGCGATACCGCGGTGTTGCTGAGCTACTTCCGCAACAACGTGCTGCACCTGTTTACCGCCTCCTCGTGGGTGGCGTGCTGCTTCCAGAACAACCGCCGCATGAGCCGCGCCGGATTGTTGCGGCTGGGCCGCACGGTGTACCCGTTCCTGCAGGCCGAGTTGTTCCTGCCGTGGAGCGAGGACCGCTTTGCCGAACGCATCGAGCAGACCATCGACATGTTCGTGCGCGAGGGCTTGCTGCTCAATGTCACCGATGACGATGGCGGCATCCTGGCGCGCAACACCGGGCAGACCGACGAAGTGTTCCGCCTGCGTGCGATCGGCCATTCGCTGCAGCAGGCGTTCGAGCGCTATTACATCGCCATTTCGGTGCTGGTGAAGAACGGCCCCGGCGTGCTCGGTGCCGGCGAGCTGGAAAGCCTGTGCCAGCAGGCCGCGCAGCGCCTGAGCCTGCTGTACGCACCGGCCGCGCCGGAGTTCTTCGACAAGACCCTGTTCCGCAGCTTCATCCAGAAACTACGCGAACTGCGCCTGGTGTGGCCGGACGAGAACAGCAAGCTGATGTTCGACGAGCGCCTGGATGCGTGGGCCAAGGACGCCAAGTTCATCCTCGGCCGCGAGCTGCGTCACACCATCGAACGCGTCAGCCCGGAAGCGGCAAAGCCGGATGTGGTGTCACCGCCGGCTGAGTAAGACGGCGGTACAAACGCCATCGTCTCCTGCAGTACGTGAGGGTGGGCCAATGGCAGGGCACGTGTAGGTAGGCGCAGACGCGCAAGGTGCTTCCCTTCTCCCCCGGGAGAAGGTGGCCGAAGGGCGGATGAGGATCGGCCTGCACGCAAATCCTCCGGCGCTGCAGCAAAGCATCCTCACTACGCGCGCATGCCAGAACTTCACACAGCAGTTCCGTTCGCTTCATCCCTTCCTTGCAGCCCTGCCGATAGCATCGCGCCACCGTTCACAACGATCGGGCGCGTCGCAGCAAGAGCGTGCCCGGCAGGAGACCTCCATGCGCGCAGCCATCCATACCCAATTCGGCGATCCGGCCAAGGTGCTCGAACTGGGCGAGCGCCCCACGCCTCAGCCAGGCAAGGGCCAGGTGCGCGTTGCGATGCGGCGCGCGCCGATCCACAACCACGACCTGTGGACCGTGCGTGGCAATTACGGCTACAAGCCCGAGTTGCCGGCCATCGGCGGCAGCGAAGCGGCGGGCGTGATCGACGCCCTCGGCGAAGGTGTCGAAGGCCTGCAGGTGGGCCAGCGCGTCGTCGCAGCCGGCGTGCACGAAAGCTGGGCCGAATACTTCCTTGCCGACGCCTCCGGCGTCGTCCCGCTGCCCGACGCACTCGACGATGACCGCGGCTGCCAGTTGATCGCCATGCCGCTGAGCGCCCTCATGCTGATCGAATCCTTGCACGTCAAAAAAGGCGACTGGATCGTGCAGAACACCGCCAACGGCGCGGTCGGCAAGACCGTGGCCATGCTCGCCGCCGCACGTGGCATCAACGTGATCAACCTGGTGCGTCGCGACGCCGGCGTGGACGAGCTGAAAGCGCTGGGCATCGGCAACGCAATCTCTACCGCGCAAGCAGGCTGGCAGGACAAGGCGCGCGCGCTGGCCGGCGACGCACCGATCGTGCGCGCCATCGATTCGGTCGCCGGCAGCGCGGCCGGCGAGTTGATGGCGCTGCTGGCCGAAGGCGGCGAGTTGATCTCGTTCGGCTCGATGACCGGCGAGCCGCTGCAGATTTCCAGCGGCGATGTGATCTTCAAGCAGGCCAGCGTGCGCGGCTTCTGGGGCAGCAAGGTTACGGCCGCCACCAAGCCCGAGGACAAGCGCCGCATGATCGGCGAACTGCTCAAGGCCGCCGTCGATGGCAGCCTGGCTCTGCCCGTTGAAGCCGTGTTCGATCTGGAAGATGCCGCCAAAGCCGCCGCCGCAAGTGCCGAACCGGGACGCAGTGGCAAGGTGCTGTTACGCGCGAGCTAGGGCAAGAGAGCGGGCTACTCTAGGAAGCTTGCCAATGTTCACCATCAGGCAGATCTACGAGAATCGCTTTGAAGTTCTCTATTTCGCTGGCGCGCCGCAATCGCCCATTGGTGTGTTTTAACGTTCGAATACGTACTAGACGGAGTTGATCATGGGACTGTGTGTATCCAAAAATTCGACGAGTGTTTACGGCGGCGATTCGTCCTCCGCTGCTTCAACTAGCCCGATGCCACAAGGTGCGTCAGCGAGTCCGACCCAAAGCACGCGGTCTTCGGTACTTGGTGGGTTATCGCTGCGCTCGACGGCAGCGCGTACGTCGCCTTCTCATTGGTCCTCCATCCGGACCAGTCTCCGTGTGAGTGACCCGAGGGATAGTCGTTTGACGAGAGCCATTCACGTGCTTGGTGATCTCTACCGCAGTTCGCCTACATTCAGGGCTGTGGCAGAAAAAGTTCGGGACGAAGGAGGGGTTGACATTCGCGAGGGGAACGTCAACGTCGCGTCAACGGATTTAACCAATCGCGCCATTCTCCTTTCGCCGCAAACGTTGTCAAATGCCGGGAGTGGAGACGGACCGTCCCTGGTCAGCGCGCTGGTGTTCGAAATGAATAATCTGGCCCGTAGTTCCGAAGCAGAGGCCGTTTACGGCCTTGCCCAATACGGCGCATTCAATGCTAGCAGCTATGCGCGAGAGCTCGAGCGCATCGAATACAACACCAGCCTGTCGAGCGCCCAGATCTTTGAGGAAGCGCGTGGCGCATTACGCGCCCATGGAGAGGGCGATCACCCTGACCGCTGGTTTCTTCAGGAGCATCCTCAGAGCGGAGCTCTGGAACCGATGTACAGTTCGTTTGAGGATTCGCTTGCATATCAGTACGAGATTCAACACGCAACCGCTTACGAAAGCGAGTTCCAGCGATTCTTCAATAACGCGTGACCGGCTTCAGATCCAAGGCAGGAACCACAGAAAGTTGGTGCATCGCGACCTATCTTTTGAGAAGGTTACGAAGGCCTTGGCGAAGATCGCGCAGGCCCGCCACGCTGTTTTATTAGCCCCCACGGACATATGAGCGCAGCGAAAGAATGGTTCCGGATGAACTGCGTACAAACGGACTCGACCTTCCGCCCCCAGACGTTTCAACAACAGGTGATGGTGGCTGGCGACACAACTGCTTTTTCCACCTGTCCTGGAGCGCCCGCGCCGTAAGCGGGGCCGGGCGCGCAGCGGGGGCAAGTGAGCCCACCACCGCAAAGCAAGCCCAAGCAACCGCATGCATAAACCTCACGCCGGCTCGTCAGGCACCAACTCCATCTCTAGCCGCGTAATGCAGTCCTTGAGATGCAGCTTGCGCTTCTTCAGACGCTTCATCTGCAACTCGTCCTCCACGTTCGCAGGCACGCGCTGGATCTCCTCGTCCAACGCGCGGTGTGCGCGTCGCAACTCGGCGATCTGCTCGGCAATCTCGGCGGGTGAGAGGGTTTCCACGGCTCCGAGCATACACAAACCGATGCCGGCTGCGTCACCCGCCGCGCTTGCCAAGCTGCCCGAGGCTGCGACAATGCCTGCGCGCCGTTGGGGAAACGGCGGCGCGCCTGATCCCCTCATTGCCGCGCGGCCATTGCCGTCGAGAAAGGAGTCTTTACGATGCTTTTGCGTTCTTCCCTGCTGGCCCTGAGCCTGCTCACCGCCTCCACCCTGGCCACCGCGGCCGACGTCGCCAAGTACGACGGTTTTCTGTGCTGCAACCTGCGCACCGACGGCAGCTGGATCAGCGACAGCAACTACGCCGAAGACGGCAAGCGCGTGCTTGCCGTGGGCACCCCGGTCAGCGTCACCGGCTTTGGCCGCAACCGCGTCAACCTCAAGATCGCCGGCGAGAAGCAGTCCATCGGTAACGACTACAGCCGCGACCTGGACAACACCGCCTTCGCCGCACGCTACGTGGTCACCGCCGACCCCAAGCTCAAGCTGGCCACCTTCCCGCCCAAGATCCGCCAGGCGATCAACGATGGCAAACTCACCGGCGGCATGACCCGCGAACAAGTCCTGATGGCGGTCGGCTACCCGATCAGCAGCGAGAACCCGAATCTGGAAGCCTCGCTGTGGCGCTACTGGCGCGATAGCTTCTCGGAATATCAGGTGCAGTTCGGGCCCAGCGGCAAGCTGGTCAAGGTCACCGCCGACCCGCAGTTGATGAATCTGGTCTGGATTCCGTAACGTCATCAAGGTGGTCGCGCCTGGCGCGGCCACCTGCGTTGCACTCACTACCGCGGCAAGCGGTTGGTAAAACGGAAAGCGGCTGGTTGCACGATCCAACGCCCGGCGCTTTGCGGCACTGGCTCAGACCGCACACCAGCCAGGCGCTACGATGCGCGTTCGGCAACCGGCCTCACAGACTGAAGCAACCATGCAGCGAAACCCTGACCTGTATCCCAACGACGATAACGGCGACACCCTCTGGCACATCGCCCAGCAAGGGGTGGATCTTTCCAAGCCGCGGGAGATTGCGTTTTCCGTGGTCTTCCCGACGAAAGAGTCGGCGTTGGAATTTTCCGTGACGCTGCTGCGCTTCGAGCAGAAGGTGCGCTGCTGCCACTACGCAGAAAACACGGCATTTCCCATGGATGTCACGGTGTATCCAACCATGGTGCCGTCGTACAAGGCGATTTCGGCGTTCGAGGAAGAGCTGGCCACCGAGGCCAAGCCTTTGGGCGGCTTGAACGATGGATGGGAATTTTCTGTGGACACGAAAGACGCCTGACGCATTCGGCCGGTTCGGAGGACTGCACAGCGTGCAGACCCTCCATCGCGCGGCTGGGTGTCAGCGCACTGACTGCGGGACGCGTCGTAGCTGGCTCACGTCGTAGCCCATGGCCGCGATGCGCCCAACGGCCTGCTGGTAGTCGGCGTCGGAGACCTGCGGCGTGCGGGCCATGTACCAGACGTAATCGCGCTTGCTGCGCGCCACGATGGTCTGGGTGTAGTTCGCATCGCGCCAGGCAATCACGTACTCGGCCTTGAACGGCCACAGAAACTGCATGCTCCAGAGCGCGCCGTTGCCGTCCGGCGCGACCTGGCCGACCGGGTGCATGGACTTGAGCGGCGCCTGGAAGCTGCCCTTGCGGAAGGTGAAGGTGGTCTGGATGCGGCCATCCGGTTGCAGCGCGTACCGCTCCACTGCGTCAAAGGCCTTGCGTTCCGGCCGGGTGGGAATGTGCGCGATGACGTACCAGTCGCCCATGAAGCGCGGCACGTCAACGCTGTCTGCGCGGGGCAATGCGGGACGCGGCTCGCTGCCGCTTGCACTCCCACAGACTGCGAGTGTCAGTAAGAACAGCATCGAACCCTGCCGCATGGCAACCTCACCCAAGAGAAATACGTTCCTAGGCCTACGTAGCAACGATGCGTCTGGATGCATAGCGGTGCAAGGTTTCGCTCATGAAGGGCTGGATGCCTATCCATGCTGGGAGTTGCGTTCGAACAGGTGATGTTTCAATGCGACCCCGAATGGCACTGGCTCCAGTAACGCGCAGGCATTGCTGCCACCCCGCTGACACCGGTGGTGGCCTTGGCGCGTCACCAGCGTTGCCCAAGCTGCAGCGCGATGGTTTACTTGCTTTGGGGAATGGGTAAGTACGCCATGCGTTATGCGGGCCAGATCTGACCTGTGCAGGCTTTTGTCATTAGCTGCGCTCCGCATATGGCCGGAACACCAGGATATCTACAGTGGAGAACGATCCGTGAGAAAAATAATGCAACTAGCGCTTGTACTAGCGCTGGCATCGGCTGGTGCCGCGCAGAGCGCAGCGCCAGATGACTTCGCCTCTCGCGTTGGCAAGGTGGCTGAAAAGTACGAGAGTCTGGCCGAATCGCCTGAAGCAGATCAACTGATAGAACAGGGCAAAAAGAGTCAGGTCAATGCGCGCTTGAAGACGCTAGTGCCGGACAACGAAAAAAACGTAGTGGATTACTTCGTCCTGTCGAACCTGCTTTATAGGTCGGACATCCCTGCAAGCGATGCGTATATGAAGATTGCAGAGAAAGGGGCGCCGGACAATCCGCTCATTTTATTCGAGCGTGCGATGCATGAGCATCGTGACGGACAATGTGCCGCAGCACTTCCTCTCTATGAGAAAGCCGGCGCATTGTTAGAGGGGCGCCGTCGTCCGGTTGCGCTGTGGGCATATGTCACGTATTGCCGCCTCGTGCTTGGCGATGCGACCGGTGCGATCAAGGCGTGGGAAAAGGTGGACTTCCGGGAAAAGCACACAGCCATCGAAAAAGCGATGTACGAGATCTTCTCCAAGACCGACCCGGATGCTGACCGAGAGCAGCTGATTCAATCCATTCATGCCGGTGACGCCGGTGCGGTCTGTAAGCTCGTCAAGCTGGACAAGAACTGGGAAATCGACTGGTGGAATACGAAGGAACAGCCCGATTTTCTGATGCACGACCTTGCGTTGATAAACGGCTTGGCTAAAAACAACAAGTCAATGCAACTCGCTGCAGGACTATGTGTCGAGGCAGTCAAGCTTGAGGACGCGGCTTTCAAAGACTACGTGTCTTCGGCGGGCTATTGGGGCAATGGCTACGCACTTCCGCAAGATCCGGCTGCAACATACAGATTAATCAGTCAACTTAGCCAACGCAAATTAGCGACAGCTGCGCAACTCCTGGAGCATTACGGCGCCCAGCTGGAAGCGCGACATCAGCAGAGCCCTGGCGATCGCTGGACACTGGATGTGCTCGCTTACCTGTACAGCGCGAATGACCACAAGGCCAAGTTGAAGGCCCTGGATCTGTACGGCTGGAAGACGCTCCACATTGAGAACTATGCGTTGAGCTATGTCAGGGGGCTTGCCGAAACGGATCCTGGCTATAAGAAAGTGGTGGCTGACGCTGCACGCGACTTCCCGCACAGTACCGAGCTGCAACGGCTCAACCTTCGCCTGCACAGTGAGTCCAGTGACAAGCTGGACTATCTGATGCGTTATGTGGCATCGCAGTTCCCCAACGTCAGAGAGCATTTGACTGGACCCTACCGGCTCAACGACTTCATGTCTGCGTTGAAGAGCGAGAGCACGCATTGATCGTAACGTTGGGGCGCACTGAACTTGCGTTCGTGCGCCTTCGATCAGTTGCCAGCGACGTCCCCCCGCCCTGAGTAGCGGCCTGGTTTAGAGTCCGGGGTTGATGATATCGGTGTTTGCCAGATGTTGAGCATAAGCAGCCGGCGTCATGCCGCCGATTGCTTTCTTGGGTCGGTCCTCGTTGTATTCGCGTCGCCAGCGTTCGATTTCGGTGCGCGCGTGCAGTAACGTCGGGAACCAGTGCTCGTTGAGGCATTCGTCGCGCAGTCGGCCGTTGAAGGATTCGACATAGGCGTTCTGGTTCGGTTTGCCTGGCTGGATGAGCCGTAGTTGCACATCACGGGCATGCGCCCAGGCGACCATCGCCTTACCGCAAAACTCCTTGCCATTGTCAGTGCGGATCACCTTCGGCAAACCGCGACTGTGCGCCAGTCGGTCCAGCACGCGCGCAACGCCGTGGCCCGAGATCGCGCGCTCCACCTCGATGGCGACCGCTTCGTGGGTTGCATCGTCCACGATCACCAGACACTTGATCACCCGCCCTTCGGCGGTGCGGTCGAACACGAAGTCCATCGACCACACCTGGTTGGCCTGCGCTGGCCGCAGCAGCGGTTGACGCTCGCCTATTGGGACCTTCTTGCGCTTGCGGCGGCGCACTTGCAGCTGCTGCTCGCGGTACAACCGTTCCACACGCTTGTAGTTCACGATGCGTCCTTCTTGCCGCAATTTGAGAT
Organism: Xanthomonas sp. NCPPB 4037; assembly: GCF_041475695.2. Classification (NCBI taxonomy): domain Bacteria; kingdom Pseudomonadati; phylum Pseudomonadota; class Gammaproteobacteria; order Lysobacterales; family Lysobacteraceae; genus Xanthomonas; species Xanthomonas sp. NCPPB 4037. The sequence goes on along the minus strand of NZ_CM191261.1, from coordinate 5,024,283 downwards.
AGATCATCCCCACGCCATAGCGGCGATGGCGATGTGCCAACGCACAGATGCGTTCGCGCAGTTCGCCATTGCGATCTTCGCGCGGGCAATACCGCAGTGCACTGGCGCTCATGCCGATCACTGCCAACGCACGACGCTCGCTGGCACCACGCCCGATCCATTCGCGCACCAGCGTCCGACGCGCCGGTGCGCTTACCACTTTTTTCGCAGTGCATCCTTGATCAGGTCGTTCTCGAACAGCTGCTCGGCCAGCAACTTCTTCAGCCGCGCGTTCTCGGACTCAAGCTCCTTGAGCCGCTTGGCATCGGGCACGCTCATCCCGCCGAACTTGCTGCGCCACAGGTAGTACGAGGCCTCGCTGAAGCCATGCCGCCGGCACAGGTCCTTGATGGCGACGCCGCTTTCGGCTTCGCGCAGGAAGCCGATGATCTGTTCTTCGGAAAAACGCTTCTTCACGTCCAATCTCCTCGGGGTAGGGAATTGGACTCCAAACTGAGGCGCTACTCAAAATTGGGGGGACGTCGGGCCAGCTCACCGGCGGGCTGGCGCACGACTTCAACAATCTGCTGGCCGGCATTTCCGGTGCGCTGGAAGTGATGACGCTGCGCCTGAAGCAGCAGCGCTTCCCGGAGTTGCCGCGCTATTTGGGGATTGCGCAGAGCGCCACCACCCGCGCAGCGGCCTTGACCCACCGCTTGCTGGCGTTTGCGCGGCGGCAGACCTTGTTGCCCAAGCCGACCAACGTCAGCCAGTTGATCGCCGATATCCTGGAGCTGGTGCAGCGGACGGTGGGCCCGGGTATCCAGGTGGACTACACCCCCAACGCCGCGCTATGGCCCGCGCTGGTGGATGCCTCGCAGCTGGAAAACGCCTTGCTCAACCTGTGCATCAATGCGCGCGATGCCATGCCCGATGGCGGGCGGCTGCACATCGAGACCGGCAACCACTGGATCGACCACGACCTGGCACGGCAACTGGGCATGCGTCAGGGCCCGTACCTGTGGCTATGCGTCGGCGATACCGGCACCGGCATGCCGCCGGACGTGGTGGCGCGCGCGTTCGACCCGTTCTTCACCACCAAGCCGCTGGGCGAAGGCACCGGGCTGGGGCTGTCGATGATCTATGGCTTTGCCAAGCAATCCGGCGGGCAGGTGCGGATCCAGTCGGAAGTGGGCAAGGGTTCCAGCGTATGCCTGTATCTACCGCGCCACCTGGGCGATGCAGTACAGCCCGATGCCCATGCCGACCCGCTGCAACTCACGCCCACCGATGCCGACGAGACGGTGCTGATCGTCGACGACGAACCGTCTATCCGCCTGCTGCTCGGCGAGGTGTTGCAGGAGTTGGGCTATACCGTCGTCGAAGCCGGCGACAGCATGGCCGGCCTATGCCTGCTGCAGTCGGACGCGCGCATCGATCTGCTGATCAGCGACGTGGGCCTGCCCGGCGGCATGAACGGCCGTCAGATGGCCGACGCCGGCCGCGCCCACCGCCCGGGGCTCAAGGTACTTTTCATCACCGGCTTCGCCGAAACCGCCTTGCTGGACGACCGCCACCTGGAAGCGGGTATGGCGGTGCTGACCAAGCCGTTCAGCGTGAGCGTGCTGACCGCGCGGGTGAAGGAGCTGATCGCCGCGCAGGCGTGAGTGCGCCGACATACGCACTCACCTGCGCTGCGACATCCTGCGTCGCGACCGTTGCAGCGTGCGTCCATGGCAGGCGGCGTTGGTTGCCGGTTGCAGCGGTCTGCATCATTTGTCGCGGCGTCGATCGCGCAAGTACGCCTCGACATCCTGCAGCGTGACGCGCCCACTGCCGCTGCGATCGATCTGCTCGAAGTGCGTGGCGACAAACCCGAGCCCGCGCGCTTGTGCCTGCTGCTTGGTGAGCGCATCGCCATGCGCCAATGCACCGTCGACGCCGAGCGTGCTGGAGATGCGCTGTTGCGCCTGATCTTCCAGGGTGTCGCCGGTGCTGTCCGTGCGTACCGTTTCCACGCCGGCGTGTCCAGTAGGCATGAAGGGGCCGTCGATCCCTCCGTGGCGGGCGGTGGTGGTTGTGATGGACGCGACGCGTTGCGGCGGCAACGCTTGCGCCCCGACGGTGGTTGCCAACACGGCGAGCATGGCAGTGGAGTAACGGACGCAGCGGAGCAGGCGCATCAGAAGTTCCTCACGATGGATGAGCGGAGCGATCATGGCGTTGCCGTCGCAGTAGCGGCATCGACGTTGCGATTGTCCGGCCATGGCGAATCCAGCAAGGCCAGCGGCACCGCATCGGCGATCGGCGCGTTGGCGTAGTAAGCGGTCAGGTCGGCTTGCAGCTTCGGGCGCGAGGTGTCGTCGAGATAGATCATGTGGCCGCCCGCGTAAGTGGCCACCTGCACATCGGCATCGAGATTACGGATGGTGCGCAACCGCGCGAGTTGCTTTTCGGTGCTGTAGAACGGCGTTGCAAGATCGTGATAACCGCTGACCGCAAACACCTTGAGCGCCGGATTCAGGCGCAGCGCCCCCAGCAGGTCTGGCAGGGTATCGGGCAGGAGCCGGCCCGCGTGGCGGAAGTCCCAGAGGTTGATGATGTCCATGTTGAGCGAGGTGTAGGTCGCGTTGGGCGCGCTATACCCCAGATAGTTGCGGAATTGCTGGGCCAGCGCATTGGCCAGGGGGCGGTCGATCAGGATGTCGGACGGGTCGCCATCGTCCTTGAGCCGCGTGTCGCTGTTGGGCAGGCGCACGCGCCCGTCGTAGCGGCCGATGGTCGTGCCGGGCAGCAGGCCTTGATTGAACGAGGCCAACGAGAAGTAGCCTTGCAAGGCCTGCGTGGTCAATCCGGACAGTGGCCGCCACCGCGCCAGCACCGCTGCACCGGGCTGCACCGGCTTGCCCAGGATGGTTGGAAACCCGTACTGACTGAGCACCCAGGTCGGCCCGTAGCGCTGAAACTCCGAGTGCACCACGCTGACGAACGCGCGCATCTGCAGCGCATAGAACTCATCGCTTGCGCTGACCTCGGTCTGCTTGTGGTACGCGGCAACCGCGGCATAACTGGGAAAATAGCCGCCGATGGTGTCGCCGCTGTATTTCATGCCTTTTGCGTAATCCGGGTAATACAGCCCACCGCTCGCAATCGTGTCGGCGTAGTAGTTCAGGATCGACGACTGCAGCACGATGCCGCGCAGACGTACCCCGGCCGATTCCAGCGCCAGCGCCAGCATGGCCGAGCGGGTGGTGCCATAGGATTCGCCGAACAGATACAGCGGTGCGTTGGTGCGGCGATTGAACTGCAGGTAGCGCTGGATGAAGTTGCGCATCACCTGCACATCGGCATCGCTGCCCCAGAAGGTGGCGTTGGTGTTGGGCAAGATCGCCTGCGACAGGCCGGTACCCGGCGGGTCGATAAACACCATGTCGGTACTGGCGATCAGGCTCTCGGCATTGTCCACCATCGGGTAGTTGGGCCAGCTACCGAAGTCGGGCGCTGCGGTGGCCATGCGCTTGGGTGCGAACGAGGCCAGATGCAACAGCGAGGCCGACGCGCCAGGACCACCGTTGTAGAAAAACGTCAGCGGCCGCGGTTTGCCGTTGCGTGCCGGCGCGGTGTAGGCCACATACGACAACGTGGCCTGCGGTTGCCCGGCAGCATCGCGCGCAATCAGGTGGCCGGTACGCACGCTGTAGGCCACGCTGCCCTGCTTGCCGCGCCACAGGTAATGCATCAACGCGGAGCGCTCGTTGGCGATGCTGGCATCCAGCCCGGCATCGGCCCTGGCCGAATAGGCGATGCGATCGATATACGTGGTGTTGGCACTGGCCGCCTGCACTGGCTGCTGCGCGCCAACGCACAATGGGACTGCCAGCAACAGACCAAACAGCAGGACGAGCGGGTGTCGCACGGTACCGGCGTTGCGCTGGGACATGGTGCACCTATGGCAGAGGGAGGCGCTGCGGGGGGTGTGGCGATCACACGCACTCCACTGCGCACCGCCATTGCAGACGTGCGTTGCAGCCGGCATGTCATCCCAAGGTCGTGATGCAGCGAGCGGATCAGACCTGTGCTCAGCTTGTGGAGCCGGCAGGTCGCCTCAGGCACCGGGATGCGAAGCCACGGCACTGCCAGCGAAGGGGAAATTGTCCTGGCCAGCGCCAGTGCAACGCGTTGTGACCGATTCGACATCGCTCCTGCGCGTCGCAGGGCGGCGCCAGAGCGTCCGGCCGATCAGGCAGCCGAGTGGTTCGCGTCGCTGCGCGGCCATGGCAGCCGCTGCGATCGGGTGTGGCGTGAGGCCAGCCTGGCCGAGCGATCAGTCCGGTCAGTGCATCGGTGTGGGCCCTGCGAGCGAAGTGCCTGCCGATGAAGTCGATGCGCTCGATGCGATCGATGCACTTGATGCGCGAGCCAACTGCAGGCCGCTGCCGATTCACTCCACGCTGGCCGCCACCAGCCGTTGCCACAACGCGGCGTTGGCCGCGTCGTCCGGTTCCAGCGTGGCAAGCACGCTCAGGGCGTGGGCTTCGGTTTCGGCGCCGTGGCGAGCGAGCATGGCCAGCGCGGCGGCCAGGCGCCCGTAGCGCAGTGCGCGGCCCAGCGAGGTGGCCAGCAAGGTGCTGTCGTGCTCGGGGCGCTGTTCGTCCAGCGCGGTGCCCAGCACTGCCGGCAGCTCCCAGGCGGTGGCGATGGTCTTGGCCACCGCGGCGGTGTGGCGGTCGACCAGGGTGGCGGCCACCTCCAGGCTGTAGGGCACCGACGGCTGCTCGGCGTAGGCGTCGCGCAGCACGCGCAGGATCACCACCGCGCCCAGGCCTTGCAGCAGGCCGGCCAGTTGCGCCGACAAGGTGTCGCCACCGCGTTCGCGCACATAGGCGGCCGCGGCGGTGGCGGTGCGCAGCGCGTAGTCCCAGACCGCCGCCGGCAGGCGGGCGTACAGGCCACCTTCCAGGCTGAGCACCGGTTGCATCACCGCGGCGGCCACGATCTGGCGCACGCCTTCGGTGCCGATGTGCACCACTGCGCGCTCCAGGCTTTCCAGCGGGCCGCCTTGCGGGCGGTACAGGGCACTGTTGGCGATGCGCAGCAGGTTGGCGGCCAGCGCCGGGTCCTGCGCGATGATCGCGGCGATGCCGCGGCCGGACGCATCCGGGTCGTTGACCGCGCGCATCAGCTGCGGCAACAGGTGCGGGCGCCGCGGTAGCAGCTGCGGGCGCATGTCCACGTGGTCGAGCGCGCTGACCGCAGTGGCCAGCACGGCGGCCTGGGCGGGGTCGATGGCGGCGTCGGCATCGGCCAGCGACGGGGTGTCCATTACCGCGGCATACATGCGCCGCAGCAACGGGCGCATCGGCGGCGGCTCGGCCATCACCGCGCGCGGCTCGGGTGTGCTTGCGGGCATGGCCGTGGCAGCGCCATCGGGTGCCGCGGTGGCGCCCGCAGTCGGTGGCGCGGACTCGGGCAACGGTGCGGGGTCGGTGGTGGAGACGGCGGGCGGGTCCCCACGACGCGAGGCGGCGACCACGCCGAGCACGATGGCAAGCACCCCCACAACAGCCAACAGCACAATCACAAGCATCTTGGGAAATCGTTTGATCAGTGGCGCGACTATCCGCGAAGCGGGCCGTGTCGGCAACGTGGCACGCGCGCGGGCGCGGCCTGGCGCGGTCGTGTCGATTTTCGGCGGCCTGGTGCGTCGTCGGGTAGAGGGTCGTCCTCTGCCAGCTGCGAGCGCCATGTCCACCGTCACCCTGCACCGTGTTCTGCGTGCCAGCCCCGAGCGGGTCTACCGCGCCTTCCTGGATGCCGCTGCGTTGAGCAAGTGGTTGCCGCCGCATGGGTTTACCAACACGGTGGAGCATCTGGATGCCCGCGTGGGCGGTACCTTCCGCATGGCGTTCACCCAGTTTGGCAGCGGCCAGCGGCACGCCTTCGGTGGCACCTACCGTGAGCTGGTGCCCAACGCGCTGCTGCGCTACGACGATGTCTTCGACGACCCGTCACTGCCCGGCACGCTGCTGACCACGGTGCGCCTGCTGCCGTTGCCGTGCGGCACCGACCTGCACGTGGTGCAGGAGGGGATTCCCGAACAGATCCCGCTGCACGCCTGCTCCCTGGGCTGGCAGGAGTCGTTGACCTTGCTGGCGTTGTTGGTGGAAGCGCAGCGCGCTGAGTGAACCTGGCGCCGCAGCGATTGCTGCACGATCGATGCGGCGGTGCAGCGATGAGGGGGCTGTCTTCAGGTTGACCGCTGCGCTGCACGCGGTGCTAACGGGGACACCGCGACTATGCGTCACCAGCTGTGCAGCCCTAGAGCATCTGGGCAGCTTAAAGGGTGCAGGCATCCGCAGTTGGACCACTTTCTTCGACAGACCCCGTGCAGGCATGGAGGTCTTTCGCGCCGTGTGTGGCGTTTGCTGGATGTGCTGGTCGACGCCGCCGCCGTATCCGTAGGAGCGCGCTCGCGCGCGATGGGCGTTCCGGTAGAGCTTCTTCGCGCGCGAGCGCGCTCCTACGCGGCTGTTTGCGCGGTTACGTATTCTGATCGTTTACGTGCTGGCCGCTCCAAGGTTTCCGAGCTGTAGTCGCACGCTCTGTGGCGGCTGTACGCCGAATAAGCGCACCAGTCTTGTCTACGTTGATGCTTTGGCAACCGCGACCAAGCTGCCTTTGTAGGAGCGCGCTTGCGCGCGATGGGGGTTACCGGTGAAGCCTCATCGCGCGCGAGCGCGCTCCTACGTTGCATTTGCTTGGCGCGTCACGAGCTGCGATCGCTTGCGTGTCATCGCCGCTACAACATCTGTCCTGAGCCGCGGGTTCTGTCCCAATGTCGAATGTGGTGGAGCGTGCAGCCCTGGCGTAATGATTTTGGGCCGCCCCTGCGGCACCCGCGACCAGGCTGCCTTTGTAGGAGCGCGCTTGCGCGCGATGGGGCGTTACCGGGGAAGCCTCATCGCGCGCAGGCGCGCTCCTACGAGGCGTCGATCGCGCGCGACGTTGACTGGCCTCTCTGCGTCTCCGCGTGCCGCGCTCGCGCGCAAGCTATCTACAACGTGCCCTGCTTCCACAGCCGCACGATTTCCGCGGGGGCGTGTTCTTCGGGGATGCGCAGCGGTTCGCTGGCGCCGTCCCAGATGATGCTGAAATAGCGGCGGTCGCCGCCGCCTGCTTGCGGGGCGGGGAGTGCATGCGCCAGGCACTGATCCAGCAGCGCGCCCAGGTGTTGGCGTTGCACCTCGTCCAGCTCTTCCAGCACCAGCTGGCGCTCGCGGCGCATGGCCGGGAATGCGGCCACGCCACCTTCGCGTGCCAACCGCAACACGACACCCGGTTGCAAGGGCGGCAGTTGCACGGTCATGCGAGCACGCCCACGTCGCGCCAGGCCTGTTCCACCGCACTGGCCTCGGCACTGCCCGCGCCGTAATCGGTGCTGGCCACGCGCACGGTGAGTGCGGCGAAGGTGGCGAAGTCTGCACTGGCCGACAGCGCGCCGCCGGTGAGGGCGCGGTACCAGATGCGCCCGGCCTTTTCCCAGGCGTAACCGCCGATGGCAACCGCGGCGCGCTGGAAGGCGCGGTTGGGAATGCCGGAGTTGTAGTGCACGCCACCGTCGTCTTCTTGCGTGTCCACGTAGGCGTCCATATGCGCCGGTTGCGGGTCCTTGCCCAATGCCGGGTCGTCGTAGGCGGTGCCTGGCGCCTGCATCGAGCGTAGCGCCACGCCCTGCACGCCGGGCAGGAACATGCCGGCACCCACCAGCCAATCGGCTTGCGCGGCGTCCTGGCGCAGCGCGTATTGCTTGACGAGCACGCCGAACACGTCGGAGACCGATTCGTTCAAGGCACCGGACTGGCCCTGGTAGATCAGGTTGGCGGTGCGCTCGGTAACACCGTGGGTGAGCTCGTGGGCCACCACGTCGATGGCGATGGTGAAGCGGGTGAAGATCTCGCCGTCGCCATCACCGAACACCATCTGCTCGCCTGTCCAGAACGCGTTGTCGTAGTTGCGCTCGTAGTGCACCGTACCGAGCAGCGGCATGCCGGCATCGTCGATCGAGTTGCGCGCATACACCTGCTGGAAGAAGGCATGGGTGGCGCCGAGGTAATCGTAAGCCTCGGTCACGGCCACATCGTCGGTGGGTGGCGCGCCTTCCTCGCGCACCAGCACGCCGGGCAGGGCCGTGCCTTGCTGGGCGTCGTAGAGATGCCGCCGCACCGTGGTGTCGGTGGGCGCGGTGGGCGCATCGTCGGCGCTGTCGCGCGCCAGCAACCCCTGCGCACGGCGCTGGCGCAGCTGCGCGGTGATGTGGCGGGTGAGCTGCGCGCAGTGGCGCGCGCGCTCCGGTGCGGCCTGCGCGACGTGGTCCAGCAGATACGGCGGCAGGATGCCGGCGCGGCGGGGCGCAACAAACGCAGACATAGCGATCTCCACAGTGGGGGCTGCGCCGGCGACTATGCGGGGTGCGACTTTAGGAAATCGTTAGCTGCCAGCGGCCTTTGCCATGGCAGCGCGCTGCGGACGGGCTGGCGTTCATGCCAGCTGCGCGAGCACCTGCGTGATGGGGGGGGGGCCCATCCACGAATCCCACGGTCTTGCCGATGGTGGCCGGCGTGGCCAGGGTGGCGGCGATCACCTGCGCGACATTGGCGCGCGACACGCCCTCGGTGGTGTCGCTGCCCGGGTCGCGGGCGATGCAGCCGCTGGGTGGGTCCAGGGTGAGCCGGCCCGGCCCAAGCACGGTCCAGTCCAGCGAGGTGCCGCGCAGGTGCGCATCGGCAGCTGCCTTGGCCTGCGCATAAGCAAAGAAGCCATCCTCCGGGCTCACCCCGTGTTCCAGCCCCGCGCCAAGGTAGGACACCATCACGTAGCGCCGCACACGCGCCTGCTCGGCCGCGTGCATCGAGCGGATCGCGGCATCGCGGTCTACCGCATAGGTGCGCGCGGCATCGCCACCGCCGGCGCCGGCCGACCAAACAACTGCATCGTGGCCGGTGATGTGCGCGGCGATGGCCGCGGTGTCGGCGTGTTCGATATCGAATAGCGCGGGTGTGGCGCCATCGGCGATCACATCGCTTGCGTGGTCAGGATTACGGAATAGCGCGGTGACGTGGTGGCCCCCGGCCAGCAGCAGCGGGGTGAGCAGACGCGCCACCTTGCCGTGACCACCGATCAACAGAATGCGAGACATGGAGTTCCAGCCAATGCGCCTGCTGCGAGGCGTGATGATCTAGCGTGACGGCTGCCGCGCTAAGGCGATGTCGTTGGTTGCGTTCGCAAGGCGTTGGCAACGAATGCATGCGACGCCCTGAGTATGTCGCCGCGGTGACGCAGGGTGGCCACTGCATTTCCGCAGTTTGCCCGCGCCCGCAGCGCTGCCGGACAATGCGCCGGCCACGCACCGTGGCGTACCGGGCGCACCGATGACCGCACCGTCTGATTCCCACGCCCGCGTTGGTTGCGGCGCCTTCATCCGCCGCAGCGACGGCCGCCTGTTGCTGGTGCTGCGTGGACGCGCGCCCGAACAAGGCCACTGGGGATTGCCCGGCGGCAAGGTGGACTGGATGGAGACAGTGGAAGATGCAGTAGTGCGCGAAACCCTGGAAGAAACCGGTCTGCACATTCACCTGCAGCGCGTGCTGTGCGTGGTGAGCCAGTTCGAGCGGGCGCTGTCGCCGCCGCAGCACTGGGTGGCACCGGTGTACCTGGCCGCGATCGACGGCAGTGAAACCGCCGTGCTGCGCGAACCGGACGCACTGCACGACCTGGGCTGGTTCGCACTGGATGCGTTGCCCACGCCGCTGACCCGCTCGGCAACGCTGGCGGTGCAGCAGCTGGCGCATGAGGCGGCTGCTTGAGCGGAACATCCACATAGTGTGAGTGCTGCACGGGGTAGCGGTGCAACGGCGCGACACGCTTGCCACGTTGGATCCAGAGGTGTGTACACCGAAGCGGGCGCGGGGATACACCCCGGCATTGCGGCAGGTTGCCGCCAAGCGGTGGCCCCTGCTTGAAGAGACGGTGCGGCGGCGCGACCGGCGTCGTTAGCTCACGTGGCTCGACCGGCGCGCTCGATGCAGACGTGTGGCCTGATCAGGAACGCAGTGAGACACATCTGGCATTCGGTACGCTGCCGCCAAGCGGTGGTGCTGTCTGACGCGCACGAAGTAACGGGGCGCAACGCGTGCTTGGGTGTGTGGTCTGGAGGACGCGTCAGCGAATGCGCGTGTCGCAAGTCGCACACCGCACGCGCAACGGATGCAGCCCCGCCAGCGCGGGCACAAAATCTTCTCGCACGCCTCGCTAGGCTGAGTGCTGTTTCCGCGTTGCGAGCTGTTGTCCATGCCGTCCTCCGATCTGCGTGCCTTCGTCGTCCGTGTGGTCATCGTGCTGGCCCTGGTGGCCTGCGCGTGGTTGCTGTGGGCGCTGTCGGGCCTGCTGCTGATGGTGTTCGGTGCGGTGGTGGTGGCGGTGCTGCTGCGCGCGCTGGCCAGTTGGGTCACCCGCTATACGCCGCTGTCGGATGGCATGGCGTTGGGGCTGGTGGTGGTCGTGGTGGCGGTGGGATTCACGGCGTTGCTGTGGTTGTTCGGCTCGCAATTGGCGACAGAGCTCGGCGCCCTGCAGCGCACCTTGCCGCAGGCCTGGGCGCGCTTCCATGATTGGGTTGCGGCCGGGCCGTTGGGGCCAGCGCTGGAAGAACTCACCCGCCAGGCACCGGCGCGCGTGTCCAATCTGGCGCCGCGTGCCGGCGCCTTCGCGCTCAGCATCACCGGTGGTGTGGCGAACCTGTTCCTGGTGCTTGCTGGTGCGGTCTATCTGGCCGCGCAACCGCAGTTGTATCGGCGCGGGCTGTTGTTGCTGTTTCCCGTGCAGGCGCGCGCCACCATGGACGATGCCGTGCGTGCCAGCGGCACCGCGTTGCGGCTATGGCTGCGCGGGCAATTGCTGGCGATGGTGGTGGTGGGCGCACTCACCGGGCTGGGCCTGTGGGCCCTGGGCATTCCCGGCGCACTGGCTCTGGGCATCATCGCCGGCCTGCTGGATTTCGTGCCGATCGTCGGGCCGATCCTGGCGGCCATTCCGGCCATTCTGCTCGGCTTTACGGTGAGCCCGCAGATGGCGCTGGCCACGGCGGCGTTGTTCGTCGTCGTGCAGCAGATCGAAGGCAACATCCTGCTGCCGTTGATCCAGCAACGTACTGTGGATCTGCCGCCGGTGTTGCTGCTGTTTCGATATTCGGCATCGGCACCTTGCTGGGGCCCGCAGGTGTCTTGCTCGCTGCACCGTTGACGGTGGTGGCCTTCGTGCTGGTCAAGCGCCTGTATGTGCAGGAAGCACTGCATACACCCACCTCCATCCCCGGGCAGAAGCACGACTGAGCAAGGCGTCTGCGTAAGCGGCACCGCTGCAATGCAAGTAATTTTTTCAAGCATGGATGTGCCTGCTTGTGCGCTGCGCGACGCGATCACTGCAGCGCCGTCTCCCATGGCAGCCGTACACATGGCATGCCGCAGTGCGCAGGCTATGCTCGTGCGTTGATCGACGCCTGGGAGGGCATTGCATGACACACCATCGATGGACACGACGCATGCTGCTGGGGTGCCTGGCGTTGCTAAGTGCGGCGAGCGCGAGTGCGCCTGCGCCTGCAGCTGTAGCCGCATCGAAGCCGGCGGCAACGCAGGGCATTCGGCATGTGCCCGCGTTCGATCTGCCCGTGTCTGAGTACCTGAGCCCTGCGGCACGTGCGCAGGTCAGTGGCGACGTGGACCGCGGCGACCCGCTGGCCAAGGCCGACAACGCCACGCTGCTGCGCCAGTTGCCCACCATTCGCGCCGATACCGAACGTTGGGCCGCAGGCGTCATCGCGCAGATGCGCACGCGCTACGCGGTGGAGATCACGCCCGAGCAGTGGAACGGTGTACCGGTGCTGCGTGTGCAGCCGCGCACGCGCACGCCCGAGCAGGCCAAGCGGCTGCTGATCGAATTGCATGGCGGCGGCTTTCTGATGGGCAGTGCGGCCTCCTTCGGGTTGATGGAAGCCATTCCGGTGGCGGCGATGACCGGCATCACCGTGGTGGCGGTGGATTACCGCATGGGCCCGGAGCACCAGTTCCCCGCGGCCAGCGAGGACGTGGCCGCGGTGTATCGCGCCGCTCTCAAGACCCACACCCCGGCGCAGGTGGGCCTGTTCGGCTGTTCGGCCGGTGGCGTGCTCACCGGCGAGGCGCTGGCGTGGTTTGCCAAGGAACAGTTGCCGATGCCGGCGGCGGCAGGCCTGTTCTGCGCTGCGGGCGACGCGCGTTACCGCGGCGATTCGCAGCGCGTGGTGGCGGCGGTGAACGATGCCCTGCTGCCCGATGCGGCAGGCACCCTGCCGATCATGGAGGACCTGTACTACGGGCCGGATGTGGATTTCCGCGACCCGCTGGTATCGCCGGTGTTCTCCGATGCGGTGCTGCGCCAGTTCCCGCCCACCTTGCTGATCACCGCCACACGCGCAGCAGAACTGAGCAATGCGTCCTATACGCACGCGCGGCTGGTGGATCTGGGGCGCGAGTCGGACCTGCATGTTTGGGACGGCTTGGGCCATGCCTTCCATCTCACCGACACGCTGCCCGAGAGCCAGCAGGCCTTGCGGGTGATGGCGCGCTTTTTCAGCAAGCATCTAGGCCTGCCGCCGCCACTACCGGCGGCACGCTAACGCGGCACACACACCGGCTACCCGCGGTGCTTACATCGGCTTGCTTAGGTTGAGGTCGACGGCGCTGCAATTGCAGCGCTGACACTGAAACAGGAGAAACGACGGATGAGTCTGCAAATTCCCCAGGGTGCGTTGGTGGTGGTGGCCGATGGCGGCGAAGCGCGGTGGTTCACCAATACCGGCGACGAAGCCAAGGTGGTGCTGCGCCAGCATGCCCGCACCGATGTGCAGAACGTCGATGACGAAGGCCCGGCCGGCAAGATTCCGCCCCGCACCGCAGAGGCGGAACTCGACGAAATGACCTTCGCCAAGCAGCTGTCGCAGGCCTTGAACGACGGGGCGCTCAAGCACGAGTACAACCACTTGGTGCTGGTGGCCGACCCGACCACACTCGGCCGGCTGCGCCCGCTGCTGCACAAGGAAACTCAGCAGCGCCTGGTGGGCGATTTGGCGAAGGACTTCACCAACTTGCCGCTGGAAGATATCCAGCGCGCGCTGTCGTAAGGAGCGCACGCAGCGATGGCGTTCGTGCGGGAGTACGTGGCGCAGGCGCCGGACCGTAGCGCGGTCGATGCGCATCCGGGGCTGCAGGTGCTGGAGTTCGGCACCGACTGGTGCGGCCACTGCATGGCCGCGCAACCGCTATTGCAGAAGCTGCTGGGCGGTTACGCGGACATCGAGTACCGCAAGATCGAAGACGGAAAAGGGCGGCCGCTGGGCCGCTCGTTTCGCGTGAAGCTGTGGCCCACCATCATCCTGCTGCGCGATGGCGAAGAAGTCGCCCGCGCCGTCAGGCCGCAGACGCGTGAGGATTTACAGGCCGTGTTATCGGCGTTGGAATCGGTGGGGTGAATCCGCTGGTGCCTTTCGGGCGGTCAGCTGTTCTGCTGGTATGAAGCACCGCTGCAGCACCCTGGCACATCAGGCAAACCATGTAGGAGCGCGCTTGCGCGCGATGAGACGTTACCGGGAAGGCTTCATCGCGCGCGAGCGCGCTCCTACTAAAAGCAGGTTGTGCAGAAGTCGTTGCGCCTCCAGAGCGAGGGTATTTGCAGCATCAATAACGCAAGCGCGCACCATGCAGAGATCGATAGCTCGGTAGGAGCGCGCTTGCGCGCGATGAAGCTCTACCGGTAAAGCTCCATCGCGCGCAAGGGCGCTCCTACGAAAGGCAGGCTGTGCAGCACTCGTTACGCCTTCAGAGCGAGGGTGTTTGCAGCATCAATAACGCAAGTGCGCGCCATGTAGAGATCGATAGCTCCGTAGGAGCGCGCTTGCGCGCGATGAAGCTCTACCGACAGAGCCTCATCGCGCGCAAGCACGCCCCTACGACAAGCGGGTGCGGATGACTCATGCCTGCAAAACCACGCACTTGCTGAAGACAGATTCAGGAAAACCCCTGAAATCAGGCCATTTCCCGCAGCGTCCCACGCTCGCGCCTGCAATGCTGTGCACGCTGGTGTAACATGTCGGGCTGATCAAGCCCTTGGGCACTGCCCACCCCTTGGTCGTCTGTCCCGCAGCGTCGCTGAGTTTACGCGGCCGTCCGGGAATGCCTCCGGCGTCGTCCACTGCATGTGCCTTAGCCGTGCAGCACGTGATGTGCCGTGCCTTGCGTAGTGTCAGGGCGAGCGGGCAGCGATGGCCGCACCAGGAGACTTCGCATATGCACGACACGCGCGCGATCCGCTCGCATTTCGGTTGGTTCAAACGCCGCCGCCAATTGCAACTCGACGAGGTCACCGTGGTGGACCGCGGCATGCTGCGCAAGGCCGTGGGCGCGGCCGCGCTGGGCAATGCAATGGAATGGTTCGACTTCGGTGTGTACGGCTATCTGGCAGTGACGCTGGGCCAGGTGTTCTTTCCGTCCAGCAATCCCACCGCGCAGTTGATCGCCACCTTTGCGACCTTCACCGTGGCGTTTTTGGTGCGCCCGATCGGCGGCATGGTGTTCGGCCCGCTCGGTGATCGCTATGGCCGGCAGAAGGTGCTGGCGGCCACCATGATCCTGATGGCGCTGGGCACCTTCAGCATCGGCCTGATTCCCTCCTACGCGCAGATCGGCCTGTGGGCGCCGGCGCTGTTGTTGCTGGCGCGGTTGCTGCAAGGGTTTTCCACCGGCGGCGAATACGGCGGCGCGGCGACCTTCATTGCCGAATACGCCACCGACCGCAATCGCGGCTTGATGGGCAGTTGGCTGGAATTTGGCACGTTGGGCGGCTATATCGCCGGCGCGGCCACCGTGACCGCGTTGCACATGGCGCTGAGCCAGGCGCAGATGCTGGACTGGGGTTGGCGGGTGCCGTTTTTGGTGGCCGGGCCGCTGGGGTTGCTCGGCCTGTACATGCGCATGAAGCTGGAAGAAACCCCGGCGTTTCGCGCGTATACCGAACAATCCGAACAGCGCGAACGTGAAACCGCAGGCCAGGGCCTGATGACCCTGCTGCGCCTGCATTGGCCGCAGCTGCTCAAGTGCGTGGGCCTGGTGCTGGTGTTCAACGTCACCGACTACATGCTGCTGACCTACATGCCCAGCTATCTCAGCGTCACCATGGGCTACGCCGAGAGCAAGGGCTTGCTGCTGATCATCCTGGTGATGCTGGTGATGATGCCGCTCAACGTGGTCGGTGGCATGTTCAGCGACAAGCTGGGCCGGCGCCCGATGATCATCGGCGCGTGCGCGGCGTTATTCGCACTGGCCATCCCGTGCCTGTTGCTGATCGGCAGTGGCTCGGACGTGCTGATCTTCACCGGGTTGATGCTGCTTGGCCTGGCGCTGGTGTGTTTCACCAGCTCGATGCCTTCGACACTGCCGGCGCTGTTCTACACACCGGTGCGCTATAGCGCGCTGTCGATCGCCTTCAACGTGTCAGTGTCGTTGTTTGGTGGCACCACGCCGTTGGTCACCGCGTGGCTGGTGGAGCGCACCGGCGACCCGTTGGTGCCGGCGTATTACCTGATGGGCGCGGCGGCGATCGGCCTGGTGACGATGCTGTTCGTGCGCGAAACCGCCGGGCTGCCGCTGCGCGGCTCGCCGCCGGCGGTGGCCAGCGATGCCGAAGCGCGTGCGCTGCTGCAGGGCGACAGCCCGGTCACGGTGGATGCGCAGTTGCCGTTGAGCGGCACGCCGTCGATCGGTCAGCCGCGCCCGGCGTAAGGCCGGGCGGCGCGCTCAGCGCAAGGCCGGGTCGCGGGTGTCGGGCATGTCCGGATAGGGCATGCCCTGCCCGGTTTCCACGTAGCGTTTGAGGCTGCTGCCCAGGAAGAACTGCCAGCCCTGCGCACACACCTCGAAGCACGGTGAGTCGCGGTAACCGGACTGCACGAAGTCCAGCCGCGTGCCATCGCTGGTGGACAGCAGATCAAAGCGCATCACCGAGCCCTCCCACGCGGTGGTGTCGAGCATGTTGGAGCGCTCGCAGCGCCAGCACACCTGCCGGTGGTCGGCACCGCCATCGATGCGCAGTTCTACCTGCCAGCCGTGGCCGCTCCAATCCAGACACACGCGCTCGCCCACTTGCCGCACCTCGCGTGTCCACCAGCGCGCCAGCTGGGCGGGCTCGGACAACGCGGCAGAGACCACCTCCGGGGCGGCGGCAATGACGAAGCTATGGCGGATCTCGCGGTTCATCGGTCACGGTGTTGCCTGCGCGGAGGCCGATGATCGCGCATCTTGCGCGCAACATGCAGTTTTCGCCGCGAAGGTTGAGCCCGCTTGTGCGCCGCTCACATGCGGCTGAGTACCATCGCCACAGGCCCCAAGACGATGACGACCGCCATGACGACGCTCCCGATCCCGGTGATGGATGCCGCAGCGCAGCACGATCTGGCCACAGCGCATGCGCTGCTGGAAAACCCCGGTGTGGCCGCACAGATCGCCAATACACTCGGCGCGCCCATCGAAAGCCTGGTGGCCAAGCGGCTGCCCAAGGTGGTGACGCGCAGCATCGACGGCGTCACCCGGCGCGCGCTGCAGGTGGCGATGAAATCCGCGCTGCTGAGCCTGCGCGGCAAGACCGTGGCGCACGCGCCGGCCGCCACCGCGCGGCACACCCTGGCGGTGGCTGTGGCCGGCGGCGCTGGCGGATTCTTCGGCCTGCCCGGGCTGATGGTGGAATTGCCGGTGACCACCACGGTGATGCTGCGCTCCATCGCCGACATTGCGCGCTCGGAAGGCGAATCGCTGCACGACCCGGAGACCGCGCTGGCCTGCCTGGAAGTGCTGGCGCACGGTGGCCGCAGCGTCAGCGACGACGGCGCCGAATCGGGCTACTTCGCGGTGCGCACTGCGATGGCGCAGCAGCTCAGCGCCGCCGCGCACTACGTGGCCGCGCACGGCTTCGCCAGCAAGGGCGCGCCGGCATTGGTGTCGCTGGTCTCGCGCATCGCCGCCAAGTTCTCGGTCAACGTCGGCGAAAAACTCGCCGTGCAGGCCGTACCGCTGGTAGGCGCGGTGAGCGGCGCCACGCTCAACACCTTGTTCATGCGCCACTTTCAGGCGATGGCACGCGGGCACTTCATCGTGCGCCGGCTGGAACGCCGCTTCGGCGCCGAGGCGGTACGCCGCGCGTATGACGCGTTGCCTGCGTCGCGGTGATCACACGGTGGCATGTGCATACCGCATGCGTCGCAGCGGCTTGCACCACGTTCGTAAGACACATCGGACCGAGCGCCCCGCGCTGACGCACGCGCGCAGGCATAGTGCCCGTCGCAGTGGCAGAGCAATGCCGCTGCTTCGCGCTTGCTCCATCATCACCACGCGCACTCGGCGATTCGCCCTCTTTGGAAGTATCCATGACCAAACCCTTTGCCCCCGCCTCTGCACGCAACCGCGATCCCATTCTGGGCGTGCTGCAGCGGTACTTCGCTGACCGCCAGCACGTGCTGGAGATCGGTGCGGGCACCGGGCAGCATGCGGTGCACTTCGCTGCAGCGATGCCGTGGCTGCGCTGGCAGGCCAGCGACCACCCGGACCATCTGCCGGGGATGCGGCAGTGGCTGGATGAAGCCGCGCTGCCGAATACGCCGCCGCCGGTTGCACTGCAGGCGGTGTTGACGCCCACGCCGGGTCTGGCACCGGCGCCACCATTGCCGCCGGTGCAGGCAGGCACGCCGGCCGGGTATGACGCCATCTACAGCGCCAACACCTTGCACATCATGGGCTGGCCGCAGGTGCAGGCGTTGTTTGCCGGCTTGCCTGCGGTGATGGCGCCGCAGGCGGTGCTGGTGATCTATGGGCCGTTCAACCGCAACGGTGAATTCACCAGCGATAGCAATCGCGACTTCGATGCGATGTTGAGAGCGCGCGATGCGGCATCGGGTATCCGTGATGCCGCGGATGTGGATGCACTGGCCGCGCAGGTGGGCTTGCAGCTGGTGGACGATGTGGACATGCCGGCGAACAACCGCTGCCGGGTGTGGCAGCGCGCTTGATCCCCCGGTGGCGATGACGCCGCGCTTTTTCATTGGAAAGAACTGATTCGCGCCGTTGGAAACGCGCCACTGTCCTGTCAGGTGCGCCGCCGTTCCAACCACCACACCCCCGCAGCCACGGTGAGCCAGACGAGCAGCCACGGCCAGCGTGCGCCGGGGTGCGCTGTTGGTGTGGCAGCGCTGGAGCCGCTGGCCGCCAGTGCGGCGGTGGCCTCGCGCAGCTGTTGGCGATACAGCGCGGGCGCATCGGTGGGCGCGCGGACAAACAGCCAGCGTTGGGTGGTGCCGGTCTGCAGGCGATGCCAGCCGGTGGCGGCCGGCCAGTAGCCGGCGCAGGGCGGCGCGCTGCCGCTGCGTTCGGGCAGCAGCGGGTGGCGGCTGCCATCGGGCGCAATCACGTGAGCGTCTGCGCCGACATCGCACAGGGTCATGCGTTGCTGCACCCAGCCGTCCTGCACTGGTGCGGGAAGTGCGGCGCCTGGGCGCGCCACCGCGCCGAGCAGTTGTGCCCACAGCTGTGCATGCAGGTCGCTGCGGCCTGCCAATACCAGCGCATAGCTGTCGTCGACCACACTCACGCCGATGCGCCCGCGGCCGGCGCTGCGCCACCAGCCCAGCGCGGTGCCATCGTTGGCGCGTGCGGCGACGATGGCGTCTTGCACCTGTGGCTGCAGCGTGCGGCGTTGCAGGGGCGGCACGGCGGTGTCGGTGGTTGTGCTGCCGGTGTCGGGGTCGATGCCGGCGTCGGCCGGCGCCGCTGCCACGGTCACCGCGGTGCTGGTGTCGCCGCCGCTCACCGGCAGGCCGAGCGCGGCGAGCGCGCTGCGGGTGGCCGCATCCACCGGGCCGACCACCCGCACCAGCACGCCCAGGCCGCGTGCGATGGCGGCGCCGAGCAGTTGGCGTTGTGCTGCGCTCAAGGCCAGCAGGCGGCGGGTGTCGAGCACCAGCACATCCAGCTGGTCCAGGCTGGCGGCGTCCAGGCTGGCCCTATCGCCCAGCTGCAGGCCGGCGCTCACGGTCACCTGGCTACGTACTGTCAGGCCGGCATCGCTGGCCCAGCGGCGCAGGTATTTGACCTCCGGCTGCGGGGCGCCGGCCAGCAACAGCAGCCGGACCGGCGGCACCGGGACCACCTGCACCGGCACCGCCAGATGCCCGCGCTCGGCGCCGGCCGCATCGCGCAGGCGCAGGCCGAACAGCACCTGCCCGGGCGCGCGCGCCAGGCCGCGTAGGTGCACCTGGCCGCGCGCATCCGGCGAGGCGCGGTCGACGCGTTGACCGGCCGGGTCGAGCAGTTCGACCTGTGCGCCCGGCAGGCCCTGCACCTGCGCGGCAATGGTCAGCGCTTCGCCGGGCGCTACCGACGGCGGTGCCCAGGCGGCGACCAGACCGGCCGGTGCCGGGCTCGGCTGCACCCGCACCGGCACGCGCAGGGCGTCGCGGTCGCGCGCGGGAAGGCCGTCGCCATGCACGATCACGGTGGTGGTGCCGGGCGCGCGGCGCAGCGCGGTGGCCAGGTCCGGCATGCGGGCGACATCCGGCAAGCGCGGGGCTTCCGGCAACGCCACCCACTGCGTGGCCTGGCCCACCTGCGCCGGTTGGGTGCCGGCCGTGGCCACGTGCAGCGGGCCGCCATCCTGCAGACGCGGCGGCGGCAACAGCGCCGGGTAGAGCAGGGCAGCCAGTACGGGTTGGGCCGCAAGCAACAGCCATAGCCTGCCGCGCGGCAGCGGGTGGCGTGCGTGCGCGCGCAGCAACCGTAGCCAGCCCAACACCACCATCAGCAGCAAGGCCGCGCCGACGATCCAGGGCAGGGCGACGGTCACGACTGCCCCCTCTGAGCCGCATCACGAAGCACCGGCGCTGGCGGACGTGGCGAGCGGTGCAACGCGCGCGGCGGAAGGCTGCCGTGTGCTCGGCAGAACCAGGACCTGCGGGAACGGGATGCGGCAAGCATCGGCGGCACGGCAGCGGTCATGGCTGTGGCGCTTCGCGCAGGGCATCCAGGTACCGCTGGCCGCGCGCGTCCGCGGCCGGGCGGCGGTGCACCGGGGCTGGCGGGGCGGTGACGGTGCGCCACACCAGGGCGCGCAGCTGCGCCCGGCACGTGCGACAGGCCGGTTCACTGCGCAGGGTCTCCACCGCGGCGGCCAGGCTGAGCGGGTCGGGCAGCTGGTCCTGTGCGGTCTGCAGCCAGCGCGCGTAACGGTCGAGCAGCGCGTCGGGCACCGCGCCGTCTTCGTCCAAGGCGCTCCACAGTGCCAACGCGGTGGGGTCCGTTGGCGGGCGGGTGTCGAGCGCGGCGGGGCGGTCGCCCAGGCCATCGCGCTTGCCGGTCATGCGCCGGCTCGGGTCGATCGGCGGCAACTCCGGCCCCACCCGCGCCAGGTAGATGCGCTCGGCCTGCTGCACCTGCTTGATGAAACCCAATGCCTTGTTGGCGTACGGCAATGCGCGCTCGGGGTGGCCCTGGCGCAGCTCGCCTTCGGATTGCCACATCTGGTCCAGCGCGGCGCGCAGCAGGGCGCGGGTCTGTGGGTCGAGCAAGGTGGCTGCTTCGGCGTGGTCGTGGGTGTGGCCGAACTCGGTCAGCACGTCCTGTTCCTGACCAAACCCGCCGCGCGCCGGCTGCGCGTCGTCGTGGTCATGATCGTGTGGGTCCAGCGCGGCTGCGCCGGGTGGATGGTCGTGAGCGTCGTGAGCCTCAGCGGTGGCCTTGGCTGTGTGCTCGGCATGTACGTGCTCGGCGGGCGGTGCCGGTGCATCGGCGGTGGGCATGTCGGCCGTGGGCAGGTCGTCGGCTGGCGCGTCGCTGGTGGGCGGCTCGTCGGCAGTGGGTGGCCCCTTGGGCGCGCCTTCGCTCTCTTCGCCCAGGAACTGGCCATAGCGCAGCCGCAGCAGGCGTTGGTCCACGCCGATGGCGTCCGAGCGCTTGAGGTAGGTGGCCGCATCCAGGCGCGGTTTGTCCTTCAGCAGCGCCTCGGCATCGATGATGATCTGGCGCTGGCTGCGGAAATACGCGGGCAAGGTCTGCTTGACGCTGGCCTCCAGCCCGGCGGCCTGGGTCTGCTGGGGCGGCGGCCAGCGCAGGATCACGCTGGCGCTGCGGCCTTCCTGCGGGGCGGGTTGGCGGGTGTCGCGCACCACCAGCTGGGCGATCAGGTCATCGCCGGCCGCCATGCCCAGTGCCTGCGGCTGCAGCGTGGCCACGAAGCTGCGCCGGGTGGCCGGGCCACTGCCGGTGAGCGGGCGGCGCTCGGTGCGGAAGGTGATGTTCTCGCCGCCGCCCTGGGCCAGGGTCAGGCGCAGTTCGGCGCCGGCGGCCACGGCGTAGTCGTCGCTGGCCTCGAAGCGCAGCGTCCAGGCACCGTTGGCCGGCGTCCACAGCACCAGGCTCTGTTCAGGCGCCAGCACGCGCACCTGCGGTGGGCGGTCGGGTACCACGTCGAGCCGGTGCAGATGGCGGTCGGCCGGCTGGCCGTCGATGAGGATGCGGTACAGCGTGGGGCGCTCGGCCAGCAGCTGGCCGTGCCAGTGGTCGCCGTCTGGCTGCCGGGTCAGCGGGAGCACGCGGCCATCGTTGAGACGCAGCGCCACGGTGCGCGGCGCCGGTTGCACCTGCAGCTGCCACTGCAGCCGGGTGCCGGCCGGGACGCGGCCATCCAGCTCCGGCAGCTCGGCCGGCGGCAACCCGGTGTAGGCCGGCGGCGTGCTGCGCAGCCGGGCCTGGCGCAGGGCGGGTTTGCCGGCTGCGGCGCGCGCGGTGGCGACTGGGTCGGTGGTGGGCGCGGCGGGCGCGCTGGGCTGTGGCCACACCAGCACCGCAACGCCGGCCAGCACGCCGAGCAGGGTCCACGGCCACCAATGCCAGGGCCAGGCCGGGCGCAGTTCGCGCGGGCGGGCGTGCAGGCGCTGCTCCAGGCGCTGGCGTTGCAAGGTCTGCAAGGGGCCCAGGGCGACGGGCGTGGCGAAGAGCAGGTCGCTGCTGTCGTCCAGGTCCGGCGCCTGGTTCAGGCGCCGGATCAGCCAGGCCTGGTCCAGCCGCCGCGCGGCTTGCCAGGCCGCCACGACCAGCGCGGCCAGGCTCGCCAGCAGCAGCCAAGCAGCTGTGCCCGCACCCAGCCGCCAGCTCAGCAGCGCCGGCAGCAGCGCCAATGGCAACCAGAACAGCAGCACCGCTGCCGCGCGCCGCCGCCGTGCCGCCTGCCAGGCGCGTTGCAGCGCGGGCGTGCTCATGCCGCGCTCCCGCGGCGCGGGCCGGTGGCCAGCCAGCGTTCGATACTCAACAGCAGCAGCACCAGGCCGATCAGCCACGGCGCCAGCGGCTGTGGGTCGATGCTCAGGCGGATGGCGGGGCCACGCAGGGGGCGCACGGCCTGCGCCACCGCGCGCTGCGGGGTGGGACGCGGTTGCAGGGCCTCCTGCAGGCGGGTGGGGAAGTCGGCGTCCAGCAGCGCCGGCAGCGGCTGCGGTTGCAGCGGTGCGGCCCAGCGCAGCACCTGGCCGCGCCCGAGCGCGGCGGCGTCCAGCACGCGGGCGCCCTGGGCATCACGCAACAGCGGCTGCAGCGGCGCGCTGAGCGAAGGCGGCAACGGGGTGTCGGCAGCGAGCAGCAGCTGGCCGCCGGCCGCAGCCCAGGCAATGACCGACGCCGGCGGCGCGCGCTGCGGCAACCACACCACCAGCGTGCCCGGTGCCCAGCGGCTAGGCACCGCCGTCTCCGGCGTGCTGACCGGCAACGCTCCGGGGGTGGCCCAGGCGGCATGCACCGCGCGCAGATAGCGCAGTGCAGGTGCGGCGGCATCATCGGCAATCACCTGCAGGCGCAGTGGTGCGGGGGGCGCGTCCGCGGGCACGGGCGAGCGTCCGGGTGCCACCTGCCACTCCACATGGCGACCCAACTGCAGGCGCTGCGCATCCAGCCGGCCCCACTGCGCCGGCACGATCACGCCAAGCGTGCTGGCGGCGGGCAGGCTGGCGTCGAGCTCGCGCAGCAGGCTGGTGGCCGTGGCCGTGCTGCCGGCCGGCACCGCAGGCGCGGGCGTCTGCGCATCGATCGGCGGGAAGCCGGGCGCCAGCCACACCCACTGCGTATCGGCTGCGCGCGCACGCACGGTGGCCAGATCCACGCCCGGGCTCACCGCAATGCGCGGGCGTGCATCGTCGTGGTCACGCAGCGCCGGCTCGGCCAGCAACACGGCCAGCGCCGCCAGCAACACCAGGCGCACCAGCAGCAGCGGCCATTCGTCGAAACGCACGTGGTGACGCGGGCGCGGCACGGCACGCAACCAACGCAGCGCAGCGAAGTCGGTGGTGCGGTGCTCGCTGCGCCGCGCCAGATGGATCAGCAACGGCAGCACCAGGGCGGCGAGGGCGGCCAGGCCGGCGGGAAAGAGCAACAGCATCATCGCGCCGCTGCCGTGGGTGCGGATGGATGCGGCGATACCTGCATGCGCGCCGATGGCGTGCGGACGTCATGCATGTCATGCGCACCGGCAGCGTTGACGCATGCCGCACCACGCCGCCGCATTGCACTGGCGAGAACGCAGCCGTGCCTCATCGCCGCGCCTCGCGCGCGAACAGCTGCCGCAGGGCCATGTCCGGCGGCGCATCCAGGTAATGCACGGCGTGTGCAATGCCGGCGGCGTGCCAGCGCGCCTGCCGCGCGCGCTGCGCCTGATCGAAGCGCAGCAGGTAGTCCGCGCGCATGGCCGCGCCATCGCCCAGCAGTTCCTCGCCGGTTTCGGGGTCGCGGAAGCGGTGCCCGCCGTCGAAGGGGAAGTCGCGTTCGTCGCAGGTCAGCACCTGCAGCTGCAGCACGTCGCGGCGTGCGGCGGCGAGTTTTTCCAGTGCCTCCAGCAAGGCATCGTCGAAGCCATCGCCGATCGACAGCACCAGCGCATGCGCAGCGATGCGTTCCCACAGCGGGCGCAGCGCGTCCATGCCCGGCCAGGCGCCGCCCGCCCGCAGCCCGTGCAAGGCCAGCCACAGCCGGTCGCGTTGACGCGGCCCGCCGCCGGCCGGCACCGCCACCAGCCCACCGCCATGCACCGCAAACAGGCCGACCTGGTCGCCCTGGCGCAGCGCCACCTCGGCTGCGCACGCGGCCAGTGTGGCCATCGCCTGCAGGCGCGTACTGCCCGGGCGCGCCTGATCGGCCTGGCCGGCGGAGGCGGTGGCGTCGAGCAACAGCCAGAGCGTGAGCGGGCTCTCGCGCTCGGCTTCGCGCACAAAGAACCGGTCCGAGCGTGCGTAGAGTTTCCAGTCGATCTGGCGCAGCGCATCGCCGGGTTCGTAGGCACGGTACTGGGCAAATTCCAGCCCGGCCCCACGGCTGCGGCTGGCGTGCTGGCCGATGCCCTGCTGGCCCTGCGCGTTGCGGGCGTGCAACTGCAGGCCACGCAGGCGGCTGCGCAGCGCGGCGGGAATCAGGGCCGGCACGTCGATACTCACCCGTGTGGATGCCTTACGCGGGGTACGGCACGGCGCGCAGCAGCGCAGCGATGACATCGTCGGCGCTGCGCTGTTCGGCCTCGGCGGCGAACGACAGCAGCAGGCGGTGGCGCATCACCGGCGCGGCCAGTGCGGTAACGTCCTCGCGCGTGGCCGCCAGGCGGCCGTGCAGCAACGCACGCGCCTTGGACGCGAGCACCAGCGACTGCCCAGCACGCGGGCCGGCGCCCCACTTGATCCACTGGCGCACCTCCTCGCTGGCCTGCGGACCAGGCCGGCTTGCGCGCACCAGGCGGTTGATCCAGGTCAGCAGATCCGCGCCCACGTGCACCTCGCGGACATGCTGCTGCAGCGCCTGCACGCTGGCCGCATCCATCACCTTGGGCACCTGTGCGCTGGCAGTGCCGGTGGTCTGGGTGAGGATGTCGCGCTCTTCCTGCTCGCTGGGGTAATCCACGCGCACATGCAGCAGAAAACGGTCCAGCTGCGCTTCCGGCAGTGGATAGGTGCCGGCCTGTTCGATCGGATTCTGCGTGGCCAGCACGAAGAATGGCGCCGGCAATGCATAGGTGGTGCCGGCGTAGCTGACGGTGCGCTCGCTCATCGCTTCCAGCAGCGCGGCCTGGGTCTTGGGCGGGGTGCGATTGAGTTCGTCGGCCAGCAGCAGGTTGGTGAAGATGGGACCTTGCTGGAAGCGGAAATGCCGGTGCCCGGTGCCGTGATCTTCTTCCAGCAGCTCGGTGCCCAGGATGTCGCTGGGCATCAGGTCCGGAGTGAACTGCACGCGCCGGAACTGCAGCTCTAGCGCCTGGCCTAGCGAGCGCACCAGCAGCGTCTTGCCCAACCCGGGCGCGCCTTCGAGCAGGCAGTGGCCGCCGGCCAGCAGGCCGATCAGCAGTTGTTCGACCACCGCCTGCTGGCCCACCACCGCCTGCGCCAACGCTGCACGCAGCGCGCCGAGTTTGGAGAGCTGTGCGGTGAGGAGGTCGTCATTGGGGGAGCTCATGCGGGAAGTCTCGTCGTGGGCGGTGTGCGTAGCGTGGTGCGTGTGGTGCATGTCGTTGCAAGGGCAAGGGTGCGACGCATGTGGATGTGACGATGCAGGAGCGTGCTTGGGCGCGATGGGTGACCGGTAACGCCGCATCGCGCCCAAGCGCTCCTACGGGGATGGTGGCTGGTCATCGCCTTTATCACGCTATGCATCTCCAACTCGGTTCTGCAATGTCCTCTCTGACTTGGTAGGAGCGCACTTGTGCGCGATGCCTTACCGATACACCCCAAACGCGCGCCCACCTGGTTCTATCAATTGGTCAATGCATACATGACGATGTTCACCGCAAACTTGGTGTTGTCTTCAGCTAGGAAGCGCTTGTTGCGCCAGTCGTAATCCCATTCGCAGCCATAGTCCTTGTTGCTGTAGAGCACCCCGAGCCGGCCGTCGATGGCGATGCCCTTGAGGTAGTCGTGCACCAGGTCGTCGCCCCAGCCATTGAGCTCGAAGCTCGTGGCCGGCGGGCCGTCCGGAAATTTGAAGAACGCGTTGTACAGCCGGTGGTTCTTTGGCAGTTTCTGCAGCGCACTCTTGCCGAAGATCGAAGCCATCTGCGCTTCGAACGAGGTGGCGAACAGGCCATCGATGTCGTGATTGCAGTCGTCCACAAACACGAACCCGCCATTGCGCACGTAGCGTTCGAAATTGCGCCGCTCGGCCGGATTGAACTCCACCAGCTTGTGCCCGGCCAGGTAACAGAACGGCGCCTGCAACATGCGCGGATCGGACAAGGCGATCACATGTTCCTGCGGGTCCACACGCAGCTGCGTGTAATCGATCAGCGAGGTGATCAGGTTGGACGGCATGCGCGCATCCACATCCCAGTCACCGGAGTCGTAGCGCAAACGTGTAAACCAGAAATCGTAGTTGCCCGCCGCGCGCGCGCGCAACGGCAGCGCCAAGGTGGCGACGCTACCGAGCAGCAGGCTGAGGACGTGGCGCCGCGAGATGGGAGCCGGGAGACCGTGAAGGGGAGCCGCAGGCGCGCGCGCCTGCAAGGTATCCGTCTGCAAAGAGCGGCTTCTGCTCTTCGATTCCCGAAGCCCCACTTCCGATTCCCGGCTCCGACTCACACCGCATCCGACAACGAGGTAAACGTGAAATCACGCAGCCGCATCGGCGGAATCATCATCACGTAGCTGGACTCGTCACCGGCCACGCGCACCGGCTTGCCCAGCTCGTCGATGTTGTTGAGCATGATGATCGGCGATTCGTTGAAACGGAAATTCTTCACCGGGTATTTGATCTGCCCGTTCTCGATGTAGAACGTGCCATCGCGGGTCAAGCCGGTGAGCAGCACCGTCTGCGGGTCGACCATGCGGATGTACCAGGTGCGCGTGACCAGGATGCCCTTCTCGGTGCCGCGCACCAGCTCGGCAATGTTCTTCTCGCCACCGGCCATCAACAGGTTGCCCGGCTCGCCGATCGCACGCTTGCCGTTTTTCTGCGCCCAGAAGCGCGAATACTGCAGGTTGGCGATCTTGCCGTTTTCCACGATCGGCATCTTCTCGCGCGGCAGGCCTTCCTCATCCCACGGCATGACCGCTGCACGCGGATCCCACGGATCGGCGGTGATGTTCACGCGCGGGTCGTAGACCTGCTCGCCGAGCTTGTTGCCGCCACCCTTCTTGGACAGGAAGCTGCGGCCTTCATCGGCCATACGCGCATCGAAGTAGCGCATCATGAACGAGATCAGGCCAGCGGCCGCGGCGGGCTCGAGAATCACCGTGTATTTGCCCGGTTCCAGCGCCTTGGCCTCGGCCGAATCGCTGGCCTTGCGCATCGCAATGCGCACGTCCTGCTCGGCCTTGAAATCGGCGGCGTCTTTCAGGTTGCGCCCCACCCAGCCCGAGCCGCGGCCATCTTCGGTGCGCACGGTGCAGGTGTAGTCGAAGCGGGCGCCGCGCTGGTAACCGAAGTTGCCCTTGCTGTTGGCGAACGCGGTGAAGCTCTGGCCATCTTCCAGAAAGCCGGCGGCGATCAGGCCCTTGCCTTTGCACGGCGCGATCGAATCGGCCGCCACCTGCGCACGGAACGCCGGGTCGATGGCTGCGGTGGATTCGCTGAAGGTGGGGCTGGCGGTGTAGGTCTGCTTGTCGACGGCCGGCATGAATTCCGGATTCTCCGGTGCCAGCCGCGCCAGGTCTTCGGCGCGGCGTACCACGCGTTCCAGCGAGGCATCGTCGAACTCGTTGATGGTGGCCACGCCCACGCGCTTGCCGAACGCCACCTGCACCTGCAGGTCGGTGTTGTCGACGATGCCGCTGGTGGACACGTTATTGAGCGCAAAACGGATGTTGCCGTCGATCGAGCCGGTGAGCTGTGCGGTGCACTCATCGGCCTTGGACAGTTTGATGACCTTGTCCAGGATGGCCTTGGCCTGCGCTTCGGTAAGGATGCTCATTTAGTTTTCTCCTGTCAGCCGAGCGAGCGGGCGGTGTTGATGACGTTGATGCCGTCGAAACGGGCGGTGGACGAACCATGCGAGACCGCCGACGATTGGCTCGGCTGGCCCTTGCCGTCGAAGAACGAACCGCCCAGGCGGTAGTCGCGCTGGTCGGCCACGGCGCTGCAGGCATTCCAGAATTCCGGGGTGCGGATCTGGTAGGCCACGTCCTCGAGCATGCGGGTGATGGCGCCGTTCTTGATTTCGTAGAACAGCTGGCCGCCGAACTGCGCGTTGTAGCGCTGCTGGTCGATGGAGAACGAGCCGTCGCCGATGATGTAGATGCCGTTTTCCACGTTCTTGATCAAATCGCTGACGCTCAGTGGCGTCTTGCCGGCCGCCAGCGAGACATTGGCCATGCGCTGGAACTGCACGCTCGACCACGAGTCGGCATAGCAGCAACCATCGGAGGCGGTCTTGCCGAGAATATGCGCCTGGTCGCGGATGGCCTGGTAGTCCACCAGCTTGCCGTCGCGGATCAGATCCCACTGCTTGGTCTTGACGCCTTCATCGTCGTAACCCACCGCGCCCAGGCTGCCGGGCTGGGTCTTGTCGGCCAGGATATGCACCTTGTCGCTGCCGTACTGGAAGCCGGCCTTGAGCTTGTCGAGCGTGGCGAAACTGGTGCCGGCGAAGTTGGCCTCGTAGCCGAGCACACGGTCCAGCTCCAGCGGGTGGCCCACCGACTCGTGGATGGTGAGCCAGGTGTGCGAGGGATCCAGCACCAGGTCGTATTTGCCCGGCTTCACCGACGGCGCCTTGAGTTTTTCCTGCGCCTGCTTGGCCGCGGCGATGGCGTCTTCCTTCATGTCGTAAGACAAACCGTAATTCACCACGCCGTTGGGCGAAACGAACTTGCCCGAGGCCGCACCATCCAGATACTCGTAGCCCAGCCCCATCGGTGCGGACAGCCCATCGCGGGTGCGGAACTTGCCGCTGGCCTTGTCGATGGCGGTCACGCTCATCGGTGCCCAGATGCGGTGCACGTCCTGGTCGATGTAGGAGCCATCGGTGCTGGCGAAATACTTCTGTTCGTTGACCACGAACAGCATCGAATTGACGAAGTTGGCACCGGCGGCAGTGGCCGCGGCATTGACGTTGAGCAGCAAGTCCACCTTGTCCTTGATCGGCACTTCCATCGCGTTCTTCTTGATCGGCGTTTTCCAGCTCACTTCGCCCACGCCGGGTGTGGGAGCGAGCTGGACCGGTGTGCCCTGCACCTTGGCATTGGCCTTGGCAATTGCAGTTGCCTGTTGCGCGGCCTTGGCCACGCCTTGCTCGGTGAGATCGTTGGTGGCCGCAAAGCCCCACGCGCCCGCCACGATCACGCGGATGCCGGCACCGATGGACTCGGTGTTGACCACGTTCTGCACCTTGTCTTCGCGGGTGATCACGAACTGGCGCAGATACCGGCCGATGCGCACATCGCAATAGCTCGCACCACCCTGACGCGCCGCGGTGAGGCCGGCATCGGCCAGGCGCTTCTTGCGGCCCACATCGAAGGGTGTCAACAACTGCTCGGCGGCAATGGCCTTGCCGAAGTAGGCGGGCACGATCAGCCCACCCATGGTCAGCCCGGTCAGGGCCAGGAAATCACGTCGCTGCACGGGCAACTCCCCACTAGTCCCGCGCGGTGCGCGGGTATCCATTTGACGCGCGGATCGCTGCCCACGCGTGTCGACCCCGATTCTTGCTGGACGGTGAATCCCGCGTCAAATGACTTTCGGCAGGGGTGTAGCGGCAATCGCTGTGCTCGCGTGAGTCGAGCGGCACACGCTGACTGCATGCAACTGTGGCGAGCGGGGCTGGTTGCGTGCGCTTGATGCGTCATCGTGTCGGCACGCGATGGGATCGCTGAAAGGCGTGCATTCTCTTATTGGCGGTCGTGCAATGCGCGACGCGCACGCCCTCGTGCGCAGTGCCTGCTGCATATAGCTCAAAGAGGCTAAAGATGAAGAGATCGTCTGCCGCGTGGCTGCAGGGCCCTTGCCCGCCCACCCTCGCAGGACACGCCGCAAGTACGTCACTGTAGGCTCTTACGCGGCATCCATGCCGCGTAAGGTCCCGCGACGGTGGGCGGGCAAGGACCAGT
Source organism: Xanthomonas sp. NCPPB 4037 (assembly GCF_041475695.2). Taxonomy (NCBI): domain Bacteria; kingdom Pseudomonadati; phylum Pseudomonadota; class Gammaproteobacteria; order Lysobacterales; family Lysobacteraceae; genus Xanthomonas; species Xanthomonas sp. NCPPB 4037. The sequence continues at coordinate 4,994,117 of NZ_CM191261.1, read as the reverse complement.
GGAGAGTGTCGGTTTGCGTGGTGCAAGCAGTGCACGACGTGCGTTGTTCGGATAACGGCGCGTCCGATCAGTGACGCAAGGCAAACCGAGTAACACGCAGGCTTTCAACAAAGCAACCGACTCACTTTCTGGTGCGGTGTCCTCGCCGATTGCGGGACCGTGTGGCGGCATGGATGCCGCCACCGAGCTTACATGGACGTACTTGCGGCGTGTCCCGCGAGCGGCGAGGGCACCGCGCACTCGACTAACCAAGCTTTTGATCGCACCTAAACGACGCAACGACCTGCTGAGATTGTGGGTGTGTCTACTTGCAACCAGGACAGCTCTAACAAAGTGACCTACAAACCGTTTGTTGGCAGCTCTCAGCCCAACGAACGCGCGGTATTGATTACGTTGATGCCATCGAAGCGCGCCGTGGATGACCCATGCGAGACCGCCGAGACCTGGCTGGGTTGGCCCTTGCCATCAAAGAACGAGCCTCCCAAACGGAAGTCACGTTCGTCGCAGACCGCGCTGCAGGCGTTCCAGAATTCCGGCGTGCGGATCTGATACGCGCCGTCTTCGACCAACCGCGTGACCTGGCCGTTCTCGATCTCGTAGAACAACTGCCCGCCGAATTGCGCGTTGTAGCGCTGCTGGTCGATCGAGTACGAACCGCGGCCATGGATGTACAGCCCGCGCTCGACGTTCTTGATCATGTCCGCCACCGCCAGTGGCGTCTTGCCCGGGGCCAGTGACACATTGGGCATGCGCTGGAACTGCACGTTCGACCATGAATCGGCGTAGCTGCAGCCGTCGGAGGCGGTCTTGCCGAGCAGGTGCGCCTGATCGCGCGTGCATTGGTAGTCGACCAGGATGCCATCCTTCACCAGGTCCCACTGTTTGGTCTTGACGCCTTCATCGTCGTATCCCACCGCGCCCAGGCTGCCGGGCTGGGTCTTGTCGGCGACGAAGGTCACCGCATCGCTGCCCCAGCGGTAACCGGCGTCGCGCTTGTCCAGCGTGGCGAAGCTGGTTCCGGCGTAATTGGCCTCGTAGCCCAACACGCGATCGAGCTCGAGCGGGTGGCCCACCGATTCGTGAATGGTGAGGAACAAATTGCTCGGGTCGATCACCAGATCGTACTTGCCCGCCTTCACCGACGGTGCGGTGAGCTTTTCGCGCGCCTGCTTGGCTGCAGCGATCGCATCTTCGCGTGCATCGTAGCTGCGCCCGTAGCCGATGAGCCCGCCAGGTAGGCGATGCTTCTCGCCTGCAGCGCCATCCAGGTATTCGTAGCCCATGCCCATCGGCGAGGACAATCCATCGCGGGTGCGGAACTTGCCGCTGGCCTTGTCCACCGCGGTCACCGTGAATGGCAACCACAGCCGGTGCACGTCCTGGTCGATATAGGAGCCATCGCTGCTGGCGAAGTATTTCTGTTCGTTGATGGCGAACATGCGTGAGGCGACGAACGTGGCGCCGGCATTCAGCGCAGCGGCGTTGACGTCCATCAACAGCGCCACCTTGTCTTGCAGTGGCACTTCCATCGCGTTCTTCTTGATCGGCGTCTTCCAGCTGACCTGCCCGGCCGGCGTTACTGGCGCCAGCTGCACCGGCGTGCCGCCCAGGCGGGCGTTGGCCTTGGCGATCGCCACCGCCTGCCGCGTGGCGGTGGCCACGCCATCGCTGGTGAGCGTATTGGTTGCTGCAAAACCCCACGCGCCATCGGCCAGCACGCGCACGCCCACGCCGCTGGATTCGGCATTGACCACGTTCTCCACCTGCGCTTCGCGGGTGATCACGAACTGGCGCAGATACCGGCCCACGCGCACATCGCAATAGCTGGCGCCCCCGCTCTTGGCGGTGGTGAGTGCGGTGTCGGCCAGGCGCCGATTGCGCGCTGCATCCACTGGGCTGAGCAACTGCTCGGCCGCGATCAGGCGCGTGTTCGGCAGCAGCAACCCGGCAGCGCCAATGCCGGACAAGGTGAGGAAGGTACGACGGTCCACAGCGGTTCTCCGTTGAAGGCGAGCGGCACGACTCCCCGCCGTGCCAGCCCCTGAGACTCGCCGGAGCGGGTCGTGCGGGTCAAGTGACCATCGGCATGCCGCTGCAAAGCGAGTTCATGCGTGTCTCCGGCGGGCTGATCGGCACTACCAATGCCGACATGTCGATCGCATTGGCGTAAGCATGCTTCAACCGCCACGAGATCCGTGGTCGAAGGCCAGCGCGTACTCCGCAGCGCAAGGCCGGCACTACTGATGCAGTGTTGCACGGAGTCAGGCTGTTCGAGCAGCTGCGCAACAGCGCACAGGTCAACACCATCCCGCACTGCAGGCGCGGCTGACCAATGCCGCAACGCCTACTGCCTCACGGGACCTGCGCGCGTAGCCTAAGGTCCAGCAAATAGCCCAGCACGCCGCCAATGGCGATCGGCAGCAATGCGTAGATCGGAATGAACACCAGCGCGACCGCCGACTGTGCATCCGCGCGCAGGTCCAGCGTGTTGTGCGCCCACGCCAGCGGGCCGAAGCCAAAGATGCAAGGCAGCAGCAGCGCCACCGGCCGGCGGTACGCGAAGCTGATCGCAAGCAGCGCACCCCATGCGATCGCATTGAACGCCCCAAAGAACAGCCACCCACCCAACGACGTCTCGGTGTACTGCCTAAGCCACGTCATGCCACCCGGCAACCGCGCCGCATACGGCAGCAGCACGCCGACCAGAACCATCAGAAAACGAGCAGTGCGCATGCGCATCGGTGGAGCTCGGTTGCCCTGCGGGACTGCAGGCTGCGCCATGCTTGTCGATGTCTTTGCATGCGTCAACGACAAGTCGCCAAGGACAAAAAGCAGTCGCTTCATTGCTGTCGGAATTGAAGTTCACTCGCTGCTGTGCCTTCCTCCGCATCGCTAGGAACGCCGGCGCCTGCTGGCGCATCGTAGCTAGGCAATAGAAGCCTACTGCCTGGTGCGTTGATAGACACAACTTGCTATGCCACCCCATAGCGCTAGGCACGCGATGAAGGTTGTTGCTTCTTGCCAAGTAGTGAAGGCCTTTGAGAATGAACTCATCAAGAGCAGGGCGATACTGATGGCCCCCGCCACCGCTGTCCCGATGAGACCCGCGCCGCGTGGGCTGGCATGTTTCAGATGAGGCAAAAAGTGTAAGGCCGGGAGGCCTAAGGTAATAAAGGTAGGAGCGCCGATAATAAAATAAAAAATCAGATAATAAATTAAAAATACAGATGCATCGCCAGCCTGTCGTGTGAAGAGAGTCAGGGCGAGGGTAATGATCAATCCACTAAATACCGACGCTGCCACACATAAAAAAGCGCTGCTGCGATGAATATCAGAATATTTTTCAGCCCGTTGAGTGCAGAAAAAAAGGTGGAGACTGCAGTCATGAGTTTTTGTGCATGCGGGCTGGCTGATGACTGGATCGAGGTCAGAATTCAACAAGATCTATGGTGATTCGGGCTGGGTTAGCTTGCAGCATTCGAGTTCAAGCCGTGGCCTAGACAGAAGCTGCGCTGGAGGTCCATGTTTTGGGATGCGCGGGAATGCCAGCGGGATGCCTTCCGGTGAATATCAGCCTTGAGCTTCCGCCAAGCAACAGTCTGCAGACGTGCCCACCCCGGCATGTCCTGGTGGGGTATCGTCCCTATGGCTTGCTCGGCAGTGGCCCTTCACATAGCGAAGGCAGAACGTCGCCGTTGATGGGCGTGCAATCTTCTGCCTGCAGATTTGCCTTACACCAAGGTGACGTTCTTTTTTTCTCGATAAGGCGCTTCAATCCCGTCGAAGAAGAACTGCAGGTTGTCTTCTGGCCCATTGGTCACCCTGCCGCGGACCTTGTCCATTGCACAGACGCCGATCTGAAAGTCGGGTTCGCCGATGACCAGCACAAACGGATTGTTCTGGTCGCCACGCAGGTAGCGCCCGCCGTAGCGCTTTCTGGCGCTTTCAAACACATAGGCAGATGCAAGGAAATGCAGGTCCTCAGGAAGCGGTGCTCCTTGCGAATGGAAATCCTGCAGGATTCGATCAACCAGTGCGATGGAGTCCCGGCTGAAATCCAGCTGCGCTGCGTCCACGGGAGACCCGGCGCCGCGGAAGGCGCTGATGAAATCGTTGGCCTGCGATGCCATGCCCTCTTCGATGGAGGCGGGCATGCGCGGCTTCTTGCGGAAAAGATCGAGAATTCCCATATGTCTTCCTGATGGAACGCCATGTCCATGGCGATGGCATCCGCGCGTCCAGGCACTGCGACGATGCGATGCAATTCGCCGTCAAGGTCATACGGTACAGCAGCACCAAATGCCGAATGCGAAGAGTCAACCCGCACCACCCGCCTAGACGCGGGTGGTGTGATCAAGCCCGAAGCACAGGTGCAGCAGGACGCCTCAGCCCTGCGCCTTGTCGAACTCCACGTGATACCGCGTCGCCTCGGCCACTTCGTTCTTTGAGCCCAAAAATACCGGCACACGCTGATGCAGTTGCGTCGGTTGAATCTCCAGGATGCGCTCGCGCCCCGTGGTCGCGGCGCCGCCGGCCTGCTCCACCAGCATGCTCATCGGGTTGGCTTCGTACATCAGGCGCAGCTTGCCGGGCTTGGACGCGTCCTTCTTGTCCCAGGGGTAGATGAAGATGCCGCCGCGGGTCAGGATGCGGTGCACGTCGGCCACCATGCTGGCGATCCAGCGCATGTTGAAATCCTTGCCGCGCGCGCCGTCCTTGCCGGCGAGCAGGTCGCCCACATAGGCCTGCATGGCCGGCTCCCAGTGGCGCTGGTTGGACATGTTGATGGCGAATTCGGCAGTGTCTTCGGGCACGCGCATGTCGGCCTGGGTCAGCAGGAAGCTGCCTTCCTCACGCTCCAGGGTGAACGCGTGGGTGCCGTGGCCCAGCGTGAGCACCAGCATCGTGCTGGGGCCGTAGATGCAGTAGCCGGCCGCCACCTGTTGCGTGCCCGGCTGCAGGAAGTGTTCGTCGCCGGGCTTTTCGGTGCCCTTGGGCGCGCGCAGCACCGAGAAGATGGTGCCGACCGAGACGTTGACGTCGATGTTGGAGCTGCCATCGAGCGGGTCGAACAGCAGCAGGAAATCGCCGCTGGGGTATTGGTCCGGCACTGGCTGGCTGTGGTCCATCTCTTCCGATGCGCAGGCGGCGAGGTGGCCGCCCCAGGCATTGGCTTCGAGCAGGATGTCGTTGCTCAGCACGTCGAGCTTCTTCTGCGCCTCGCCCTGCACATTGCCGGTGCCGGCATCGCCCAGCACGCCGCCCAGGGCGCCCTTGCTGACGGCGATGGAGATGCGCTTGCAGGCGCGCGAGACGATGGTGATCAGCTGGCGCAATTCCGGGTCGATACGGCCGGCGTGTTGCTCTTCGATCAGGAAGCGGGTCAGCGAGGTACGCGACATGGAGCGGGCAGCCTGTGCAGGAAGTGGGCCGCCATTGTCGCCATTGCGCCGTTAGATTTCGATCACCGGCTGCGCGCTTTGCATCTTTGCGCGCCTATCGCAGCGCGCGTCGCCCACAAAAAAGCCGGGAGGCATCAGCGCTCCCGGCTCTTCATCGCGCAAGCTGCGACGCAGGATCAGCCGCGGCTGACCGTGGCCACGGCCTGGGCCACGTAGTCCAGATTGCGCTGGCTCAGCGCGGCCACGCAGATGCGGCCGGTGCCGACCGCATAGATCGCGAACTCGTCGCGCAGGCGGTCCACCTGCGACTTGGTCAGGCCCGAGTACGAAAACATGCCGGCCTGGCGCTGGATGAACTCGAACTCCGGTGCGCCCAGCGCGGCCAGCTTGGCGACCAAGCCGGCACGCAACGCGTGGATGCGCTCGCGCATTTCGGTGAGTTCCTGCTCCCACACATCGCGCAGCTCCGGGCTGGTCAGCACGCCGGCCACCAGGGCGGCGCCGTGCGTGGACGGGCTGGAGTAGATCGTGCGGATGATGCGCTTGACCTGCGACTGCACCGCCTTGGCTTCGGCGGCCGTGGCCGAGACCACCGACAGCGCGCCCACGCGCTCGCCATACAGCGAGAACGACTTGGAGTACGAGCTCGCCACCACGTAGGTGTCGATGCCTTCGGCCGCCAGCAGGCGCACCGCGTAGGCGTCGGCTTCAATGCCCTTGTCGAAGCCCTGGTAAGCGATGTCCACGAACGGGAACAGGTTGCGTTCTTTCAACAGGCCGGCCAGCTGCTTCCACTGCTCGCGGCTGAGGTCGGCACCGGTGGGGTTGTGGCAGCAGGCATGCAGCAGCACCACCGTGCCCGGCTCCAGCTTGGCCAGGTCGGCCAGCATGCCGTCGAAGTTCAGCCCGTGGCTGGCGGCGTCGAAATAGGTGTAATCCACGACCTCGAAGCCGGCCGCGCCGAACACTGCGCGGTGGTTTTCCCAGCTGGGGTTGCTGATGGCGATGGTGGAGGTGGGCAGCAGCTTCTTGAGCAGGTCCGCGCCCACGCGCAGCGCACCGCTGCCGCCGACGGTCTGCGAGGTCGCCACGCGGCCGGAGGCCACCAGCGCCGACTCGGCGCCGAACAGCAGCTCCTGGGTGGCCTTGTCGTAGGCGGCCAGGCCGTCGATGGGCAGGTAGCCGCGCGGTTTGGCATCCAGCGCGAGCTGCTGCTCGATCTTCTGCACGGCGCGCAACAGCGGGATGCGCCCGTTTTCGTCGTAATAGATGCCAACACCCAGATTGACCTTGTTGGGGCGGCTGTCGGCGTTGTAGGCCTCGGTCAGGCCCAGGATGGGGTCGCCTGGAACCTGTTCTACATTTGCAAAGAAGGACACGGCATGACTCGCTGGAGGACGGAAGGTGGGGATACTGCCGGGCGTCGGGCCGCGGCACGGCCAAACCGCTTCATCCTAACAGGGCATGGCGCGGGGTAGCATGCTTCGTTCCGTACGAAACGATGCGGCCACAGTACGGATGAGGGACACTACCGCCATGCCCAGACTGACCCTGTTGGCCGCCGCGTGCGGCCTGTTCGTAGCGAGCGCGTCGTCGCTCGCCCTGGCCGCCGACGCGGCCCCGCCGATTGCCGCGTTGCCCGCCGTGCAGGTGGATGCCGCGCGCGTGCACGGCGTGGACGACTTCGACCTGCCGGCCTCGTTCACGGTGGTGGCGGCCGACGACGACAACCGCCGCGGCGCGCAGGTGTCCGAACTGCTGGACGGCATTCCCGGGCTGGTGGCGCGTGACCGCCAGAACTACGCGCAGGACACCCAGCTGTCGATCCGCGGCTTCGGTGCGCGCTCCACCTTCGGCGTGCGCGGCGTGCGCCTGCTGGTGGACGGCATCCCGGCCAGCATGCCCGACGGCCAGGGCCAGCTCTCGCACTTCAACGTACTGGGCGCGCAGCGGGTGGAAGTGCTGCGCGGGCCGTTCTCGGCGCTTTACGGCAACTCCTCGGGCGGCGTGCTGCAGCTGTGGAGCGCGGACGGCAAGCCCGGCGACCCATGGCGGCTGCGTGCCACCTACGGCAGCAATGCCACCGTCAATACCGGGGCGCAGTTACTCGGCCAGCAGGGTGCGGTGCACTACAACCTGGCCGCGAACCACTTCGAAACCGATGGTTTTCGCGACCACAGCCGCGCCAAGCGTGAGTCGGTCAACGCCAAGCTCGGCTTCGACCTGGCGCCCGGCAGCCGGCTGGACCTGGTGCTCAACTATCTGGATGCCCCGGACGCGCAGGACCCGTTGGGCCTGACCCGCGCACAGGTCACCGCCGACCCGCGCCAGGCCACCGCCGTGGCCACGCAGTTCAACACCCGCAAGTCGGTGCGGCAGTCGCAGGCCGGAGCGATTTTCACCCAACAATTCGATACCCAGACGCTGCGCCTGATGGCCTACGGCGGCAAGCGCAGCGTGGAGCAGTTCCTGGCGATTCCGGTGGCGGTGCAGCGCAATCCGCTGCACTCGGGCGGGGTGATCGACCTGGACAGCAATTATGAAGGCGCCGACGTGCGCTGGGCCTGGCAAGGTCAGGCGCTGGGGCGGCCGCTGCAGCTCACCGTGGGGGCCAACGTCGACCGCCAGCGCCAGCAACGCACCGGCTATGAAAACTTCGTCGGCACCACGCTCGGGGTGAAGGGCGCGCTGCGCCGCAACCAGCGCGATCAGGTCGAGAACGTGGACCAGTTCGCGCAGGCGTGGTGGCAGTGGAGCGACCGCTGGTCGGCGCTGCTGGGCGTGCGCCACAGCGCGGTGCGCTTCCGCTCTGACGACAACTACATCGTCGGGCGCAACCCGGACGACAGCGGCCAGCGTGATTATTCGGCGACCACGCCGGTGGCCGGCATCGTGTTCCGCGCCAGCGACGACCTGCGGGTGTATGCCTCGGTGGGACGCGGGTTCGAAACGCCCACCTTCAACGAACTGGGCTACCGCAGCGACGGCGGCGCCGGCCTGGCGCTGGACCTGGGCGCGGCGAAAAGCCGCAATGTCGAAGTGGGCACCAAGTGGCGCTCGCAAAGCGGTGCGGCGCTGGAACTGGCGCTGTTCCGCGCCGACACCGACGACGAACTGGCGGTGGCCAGCAACACCAACGGCCGCAGCACCTTCCGCAACATCGGCGCCACCCGGCGCCAGGGCGCGGAGCTGAGCTGGCAGCAGCCAATCGGCCAGACCCAGCAGGTGCAACTGGCCTACACCTTCGTCGACGCCACCGTGCGCGACGGCTACCTCACCTGCGCCAGTAGCGGCTGCGCCACGCCCACCGCACCGGTGGCCAGCGGCGCGCGGCTGCCAGGCGTGCCGCGGCAGCAGCTGTTCGCACGCTGGCAATGGCAGCCGTTGCAGTGGCAGTTCGCCGCCGAATCGGTGGTCTCCGATGCCACCGTGGTCAACGACCTGGCCACCGAGCGCGCGGCCGGCTACGCACTAGTGAACCTGGAAGCCTCACGGCGCTGGACCACCGCCCACGGCGCGCTGCGCACCTTCGCCCGCATCGACAACGCGCTGGACCGCGCGTATGTGGGCTCGGTGATCGTCAACGACGGCAACGGCCGCTATTACGAACCCGGGCCGGACCGCACTTACACCGTAGGCCTGCAATGGGATTTTGGCAGCTGACGGGCGCTCGCCATGAAGCACGCGCCCGACTGCGCACTGCCTCGTAGGAGCGCGCTCGCGCGCGATGGGGCATTCCCATGACGCCTGGCCACGCGCGCGCTTCTGCTTCATGTGCTGAATGTCTCAAGTGTGTAGAGCGCCGCCTTAGAGCGTCACCTGGCACTTGATTGGCGCGGCTTGGCACGCATGCAGATGCATCAGACAACACCGCATCGCGCGCAAGCGCGCTCCTACCCACTGACTGCTATCGCCTGCATACACGAGAGGCCCGCATGATCGTCGTAGACCACGCACCGGCCGACTGGTTTCTGCTGCGTGATGCACATGATGGGTATTGGCTGGACGTGAACTGCAACATGTCTGCAACGGGCTTCTCGATCTTGCTGGCGTTGGATGCCGGTGAGCGTGACACCGTAGTAGCGCATGGTTACGCCGCTTGCCTGCAGCTTGCAGCGCAGGTACAGCAGTGCCCGCGGGATTTTGCCGCGCGTGACATCTCCTCGGTGCATGGCGCGCGCGTGACCGCAGCGGTGCGCGCCTGGCGTGCGGCAGGTTCGGCATAGTCACGGCTGTCGGCAGGCAGGGTGCATGCACTACAGTCCACCGCACGCGTTCCGCGCGCGGCGCGGCAAACGCGGTTACCGCGCAACTGTTCGGCGCACAAAGCGTGCGTTGCGGTGAGAGAACGTCTTCGACACGAACGTCACACCGTCCCGCAAGAGGGTGATCATGGTCCCGGGCGTGGGCATGCCGTATGCGATGGCTGAGCACGATGGCGGCATGTTGCTGGTCGAGCCACGTAGGCAGCTCGCGACATGGCTGAGCTCCACACCACCGGCAATGCCATCTGGATCTGTGGAGCGATAACGCCATATTGCCTGCCGGAATCGTGATGCTAAGCTGCGGCCAGGCACACCGCACGGAGCATGTGATGCATTCGATGATTATGGTTTTCTCTGCAGCCGTGTGCGTCATCGGCGCGCAAGCGGTTGCGGCTGCACCTGCCAATGAACAGGCGCAACTGCGGGTGATCCGCACGTTTCCCGCAGACAGCCCGGCCGTGTCGCAGGTGCATCGCTGGTTGCTTGAGCAGCCTGCAAAGATGCGGCCACCGGCGACGGCCGCCGCGTTGGGCCAGGTGCGCACCAGCTACGTCATGCACGCGTCCGACCCTGCACGCCGGGCACTGCTGACCAGGACCGATGTTGCATTCCCGGAACGGGGACAGACGGGCGATGCAGTGAGTATCGACAGCTGTGCCGGCGACACACGCCTGCACTGGACCTATCGCTGGGACGCCACGTCAGCGCAGGCCGGCTGGCAGCTGCAGGCCTCGGAACTGGAGCGCGTGCCGGACTGCACGGCCGCGATGGCCGCACTGCCTGGCGCCGCATTGCAGGGTTGAGTCGCGCCTGAGCCAGACACGCCCTCGCACGCACCGGCGTGGATTTCACGCCGGCTGAAGATTGCACGGGGGCGTTCGGCAATGACGCGCTGCAGCGCAATTGCAGCGCGATGCGCACTACGGCAACTGCGCAGCAATGACGCAATGCAACAGCGTCGCGCGCACCATTGCGTGCAAATGGCGCTTGGGTATACACGTGCGGATTCGCCCCCTGCAGGAGACTCCGATGAATGCACTTCCTTCCGCCAAGTCCCTCAACACCGACCCGCAATCCATCTTCAAACCACGCTACGACAACTTCATCGGCGGGGCGTGGGTGGCGCCGCAGGGTGGTCAGTATTTCGACAACACCACGCCGATCACTGGCAAGGTGTTCACTTCGATCGCGCGCTCTACCGCGCCAGATATCGAAGCCGCATTGGACGCCGCGCACGCGGCCAAGGAGGCGTGGGGCAAGACCTCCACCACCGATCGCTCCAACGTGCTGCTCAAGATCGCCGACCGTATCGAGCAGAACCTGGAATTGCTGGCCTACGCCGAGACCTGGGACAACGGCAAACCGGTACGCGAAACGCTCAATGCGGACGTGCCGCTATGCGTGGACCACTTCCGCTATTTCGCCGGTGCCATCCGCGCGCAGGAAGGCGGCATCTCCGAGATCGACAGCGACACCATTGCCTATCATTTCCACGAGCCACTCGGCGTGGTGGGGCAGATCATCCCGTGGAATTTCCCGCTGCTAATGGCCTGCTGGAAACTCGCGCCCGCCCTGGCCGCCGGCAACTGCTTGGTGATGAAGCCGGCCGAGCAGACCCCGGCCTCGATCCTGGTGCTGATGGAAGTCATCGGCGATCTGCTGCCGCCGGGCGTGCTCAACGTAGTGAACGGCTTCGGACTGGAGGCGGGCAAGCCGCTGGCCAGCAATCCGCGCATCGCCAAGATCGCCTTCACCGGCGAAACCACCACCGGCCGGCTGATCATGCAGTACGCCAGCCAGAACCTGATCCCGGTAACGCTGGAGCTGGGTGGCAAATCGCCCAACATCTTCTTTGCCGATGTCATGGCCGAAGACGATGACTTTCTCGACAAGGCAGTGGAAGGTTTCGTGCTGTTTGCGTTCAACCAGGGCGAGGTGTGCACCTGTCCCTCGCGCGCGCTGATCCAGGAATCGATCTACGACACATTCATGGAGAAGGCGCTCAAGCGCGTGGCGGCGATCAAGCAGGGCAACCCGCTCGATCCCAACACCATGGTCGGCGCGCAGGCTTCCAGCGAGCAGCTGGAAAAGATTCTGTCCTACATCGACATCGGCAGGCAGGAGGGCGCCGAAATCCTGATCGGTGGCGAGCGCAACATGCTCGACGGGGAGCTATCGGACGGTTTCTATGTCAAGCCCACGGTGTTCAAGGGCCACAACAAGATGCGCGTGTTCCAGGAAGAAATCTTCGGCCCGGTGGTGTCAGTGACCACCTTCACGGACGAGGCCGACGCGTTGGCGATCGCCAACGACACCTTGTACGGATTGGGCGCCGGCGTATGGAGCCGCGATGCCTCCCGCCTGTACCGCATGGGCCGCGCGATCCAGGCCGGCCGCGTGTGGACCAACTGCTACCACGCCTATCCCGCGCATGCCGCCTTCGGTGGCTACAAGCAGTCGGGCATCGGCCGCGAAAACCACAAGATGATGCTGGACCATTACCAGCAGACCAAGAACCTGCTGGTGAGCTATTCGCCGAAGGCGCTGGGGTTCTTCTGATGCAAGGCGAGCGGCATGCGGTAGGTCCATCCTGCCGCATGCCTCGGTGCGCTTGCCGGACAATGACGCAGACGAATGCTTTCACGGCGACGTGTCAGCACGTTCGAGCAGACTGCTTGCCAGTGTACGGAGCTGCTGAGTGAGCAGCGGAGAGAAATAGTGCACAACACAACCGAGGTCGCTCTACCACTGCAGGTCATGGCGACCCTGCCCGCACTACAGCTGATCGACACCTTGCGTGCGCGTCACGGTGACGTGCTGTTCCATCAATCTGGCGGCTGCTGCGATGGGTCGTCGCCGATGTGCTTCCCGGTGGGCGACTTCATTGTGGGCGACCGTGATGTGCTGCTTGGCGAGATCGGTGGTGCGCCGTTTTATATCAGCGCGCCGCAGTTCGAATACTGGAAGCACACGCAGCTGATCATCGATGTGGTGCCCGGGCGCGGCGGGATGTTTTCGCTGGAAAACGGCGAGGGCGTGCGTTTTTTGGTGCGCTCGCGCCTGTTTAGCGACGACGAATTCGCGCAGCTGCAGCTGGCCAAGCGGGTGTAACCCTGCGCGGGGGTTGGCAGACGTGTAACGACCTCGCTTGTTGGCTGAATACCAAACAGCGCGCAGGGCCAAGATCAACCGCGCGCCCGGATCACTCGCCACAGTTTTCCGAGAAACCCCCAAGGCACAGCGCATCCAGTTCTGAATGCGCTAAAAGCCTCAAACACCTAGCGCTCGCGCCCACAACACCCTTGCGCAACTACACGCCCTGGTAGGAGCACGCTTGCGCGCGATGAAGCCTTCCCACCGCAGGCAGCCGGCGCCTGCAACATGCCGCATGCAGTCCAACACGCGCCGCTTACGGCGCAGTGCCCGGCGTCTTGGCGGGCGTATCGTCGTCGGCGGGAATGACGGTCTCGGGGGCGTCGCCGGCGCCACGGTCTTCGTAATGTTCGGCGTCACGCTTGCCATGCTGTTCGCCGGGATGCGTCGGCTGATCGCGTAGTGGGTCACGGGACATCGTAGGTCTCCAGCAGGGTCGGGTACGCAGTTCACCGCGTCGGTGGTGAAGGCAACGCAAATCGCAGTTTGCAAGCGAATTTCTCACGCATGGCTCACGGCGCCCGCGTTACTGCTGTGCTCCCCCAAACGCCAGCACGTGGAGTCCGCCATGCGCCCCCTGGACCGTCGCCCCGATCGTCGCCTGTTCAGCGCGCACGCTGCGCCGGCACCAACCGAGCGCAACCGCCGTACGCCGCTCAGTGATGCGGTAGGTGTTGCGCAGGATTTCCACTGTTACAGCGTGGCCGATTTCCAGCGCCGTCGCCGGCGCGGCGGGCCCACCTGGCGCGATCTCTCTCCTGCGTATGCATTCGCCCGCGTCACCCACGCCGCCGACTGGCCACGCGGTGCCGATCTGCACTGCGAGCAGGCACTGGCCGCACAGTGGGAAAGCATGCGTGGCGATTCGCGCTTGGACTGGCCGCATGCCCGCGATGTGGTCGAGGACGCTTGGCTGGCGCTGGACCATATTCCCGATGCGGCCGTGCACGGAGTGGCGCACTGATGGCACGACCGATCTGGACCGGAACGCTGTCGTTTGGCCTGCTCAACGTGCCGGTCTCGCTGATGTCGGGCGAGCGCAAGGTGGACCTGCATTTCCGCATGCTCGATTCGCGCGACAAGAAGCCCATCCGCTTCGAGCGCGTCAACGCCGACACCGGCGATGAAGTGCCGTGGAAGGAAATCGTCAAGGCCTTCGAGTACGACAAGGGCAGCTATGTGATCGTCGAGGAGCAGGACATCCGCTCCGCAGCGCCGGAAAGTCACGAGACGGTGGAAGTGGAGACCTTTGTCGATGCCGCCGACATCGACCCGCGCTACTTCGAGAAGCCCTACATCCTGGTACCCGGCAAGAAGGCCGAAAAAGGCTATGTGCTGCTGCGCGAGACCTTGCGCGATACCGGCAAGGTGGGCATTGCCAAGGTGGTGATCCGCACCCGCGAATACCTGGCCGCCGTGATGCCGCAGGGCGATGCGTTGATCCTGCTGCTGCTGCGCTATCAGCAGGAAGTGGTGGACCCGGAAGATTTCAAGCTGCCGTCCGGGGCGGTGAGCGAGTACCGCATCACCGCCAAGGAGCAGGAGATGGCCAAGCAGCTGATCGAGTCGATGTCCGGCAAGTGGCAGCCGGAGGATTACCACGACGAGTTCCGTGGCAAGCTCGAGCAGATCCTGCGCAAGCGCATCCAGGCCAAGGGCGGCACCACGCAGGTGGACGACGAACCGGTCCCGCACGAAGACGCCACCACCAACGTGGTGGACTTCATGTCGTTGTTGCAAAAGAGCCTGCAAGCCAACACGCGTACCCCGGCAAAGAAAACCACGGCCGCGGCTGACACGGCGCCGGCCAAGAAAACCGCCACCAAGAAGGCGGCAAAGAAAGCGACCAAGAAAACCGCCACGAAAGCCACCAAGAAGGCGGCGCCGCGGCGCAAGGCCGGGTAAGCGCCGATGTCGTTGCGCGACTACACCCGCAAGCGGCGCTTCGGCCAGACCCCAGAGCCGGCCGAGGACGCCGCGGCGACAGCGCATCGGCAGCCGATCTTCGTGGTGCAACTGCATCACGCCAGTTCGCGCCACTACGACTTTCGCCTGGAAGCCGATGGTGTGCTCAAGAGTTGGGCGGTGCCCAAGGGCCCGTCGCTGCGTGCTGGCGAAAAACGCCTGGCGGTGCAGGTGGAGGATCACCCCCTCGCATACGCGGGCTTCGAAGGCGACATCCCGCAAGGGCAGTACGGGGCGGGGCACGTGCAGGTATTCGACCACGGCACCTGGCACTGCGATGGCGACGCGTTGGCGGCGCTGGATGCTGGCAAGCTGGACTTTGACCTGCAGGGCGACACGCTGCGCGGTGGGTTTGCACTGGTACGCCCCCGCTTGCGTGGACGCCAGCCGCAGTGGTTGTTGATCAAGCGCGACGACGCGCATGCCGCCGATCTGGATGCCGATGCGTTGGTGGCCAATGCCGATGCCACAGCGCAGGCGATTGAAACTCCATCGGCCGCCGCCGTGCCGGCGCGCCGTGCCAAAGCCAGCCGTCGTCGACGCACGCCGGCCGAGGCGTTGGTGACAGAAAAATCCGCATCCGCCAGCCGCCCGCGTGCTTCCGCAGCCATAGAGGCCCACTGGCACGCGCGCGCACTGGGCTTGCCGGGCGCGCGCGATGCGGCCTGCCCAACCGGCTTGCGCGCGCAGCTGACGTTGCTGCGCGCTGAGGCGCCGGATGGTGCGCAGTGGCTGCACGAGATCAAGTGGGACGGCTACCGGCTGTTGGCCGACCTGGTCGATGGCCAGGCGCAGCTGCGCTCGCGCAATGATCAGGCCTGGACGGACAGCTTTGCGGAAGTTGCCACGGCCGTGCAGGCGTTGCCGGTGCGCGATGCGCGCCTGGATGGCGAACTGGTGGTACTCGATGCGCAAGGCCGCAGCGATTTCTCCGCGCTGCAACGCGCCATCGACGGCAATGTGCGTCAACCGTTGCGCTACTTGGTGTTCGATCTGCTCGGCGTTGCCGGCGTGGATCTGCGCGCCACCCCGCTGCTGGAGCGCAAGCAGTTGTTGCGTGCGTTGCTCGGCGAAACGCCGGGCACGCTGGCCTATAGCGCGCATGTGATCGGCCGCGGACCGGAGGTGTTCGCCGCCAGTGCCGACAAAGGCTGGGAAGGCATCGTCAGTAAACGCGCGGACGCGCCGTACCGTGGCGGGCGCAGCGCCGATTGGGTCAAGACCAAGCACGAAGACAGCGACGAGTTCGTGGTGGTGGGTTACACCGACCCCAAGGGCGCACGCAGCGGGTTTGGCGCCCTGTTGCTGGCACAGCTGGTGGGCACGCAGCTGCGCTACGTGGGCCGGGTTGGGACCGGTTTCGATAGTGCGCTGCTCGGCGAGATCACCGCGCAATTGCAGGCATTGCACAGCCCGCAGCCCACGCTGGAATTACCCGCGCACCTCCCCGGCCGGCCGCGCGATGTGCACTGGGTACGCCCGGTGTTGATTGCCGAGGTGGCGTTCCATGGCTGGGCCAAGCAGGGCCTGCTGCGGCAGGCGGCCTTCAAGCGTTTACGCGAGGACAAACCAATGAGTGATCTGGGCGGCGACCGCGCCACGCCGGGCAAGCCGCGGGGAGCACGCACGCGGACGGCTGCTGCTGCGGGCAAGGCGTCACGTGCTGTAGCGACGCGCACTGCGGCGGCATCGGCTGGCGGTTCGGCTGCAAAGCCGGGTAAGGCGAGCAAGTCTTCCACTGCGGCCGAGGTCAGCACACCGTCGCGTGTCGCCAAACAACGTGTGGCATCTGCAGCCAGTTCCGCTGCCAAGCCAGGAAAGCCGGGCAAGTCTTCCGCAGCGGCCACGGGCAATGCATCGCCGCGTGTGGCCAAACGAGGTGCGGTGTCTGCCGCCAGCGCATCGTCTGCGGCGAAGTCGGGCAAGCGCACCGTTTCCGGCGAGTCTGCGGCGTCCAGCAAGCCGGCCGCGCCGGCCAAGGACGCATCGTCCAGAGCGGCACGCACGCCAGGTACGTCGTCGGCAAAGAAAACCTCGACAGCAACGGCAGCGCCATCCACACGGAAAACGAAGGCATCGGCCTCCACCGCGCCAGACGGCGTTGCCATTACCCATCCCGAGCGCGTGGTGTTCCCTGCCGCCGGCATCAGCAAGGGCGATGTGGCCGCGTATTACCGCGCGGTGGCACCGCTGGTGTTGCCGGAGATCGCGCGCCGGCCGTTGTCGTTGTTGCGCTGCCCCGATGGCGCTGCAGGTGCGTGTTTTTTTCAGAAGCACGAAGGCCGCCATCTTGGCGCGCACATCAAGGCCATCCCGCTCAAGCAGAAGAGCGGCACCGAAGATTATCTGTACATCGAGGATGTGTCCGGGCTGTTGGAACTGGTACAGATGAACACCCTGGAGCTGCATCCCTGGGGCGCGCGGGTGGATGACCCCGAGCACCCCGACCGGCTGGTGTTCGACCTGGATCCGGGTGACGGCGTGGCCTGGACGCAGGTGGTGGCCGCCGCACGCGAGATCCGCAGCAAGTTGCGTGCGGCCGGGCTCGAAAGCGCCGTGCGCCTGTCGGGCGGCAAGGGGCTGCATGTGGTGGTGCCGATCGTGCCGCAGGCCAGCTGGGACCAGGCGCGTGATTTCTGCGAAGCCTTCGCACAGGCCTTGGCCACTCAGGCCCCGGAGCGCTATGTGGCCACCATGAGCAAGGCCAAGCGTCACGGCGTGATCTTTGTCGACTGGCTGCGCAACGGGCGCGGCAATACCAGCGTGTGTTCGTGGTCGCTACGCGCGCGCGAGCACGCCACCGTGGCGGTGCCGCTACGCTGGGAAGAACTGGGCAAACTCAGCGGCCCGGATGCGTTCCCGCTGGACAAGGCCGTGCAACGTGCCAAGCGCCAGCGCAATGATCCCTGGGCGGAAGTGCTGGCGTTGAAGCAGGTGTTGCCTGGCTAGGTGCTGGGTGCAGAACAGGCGGCATGAGCCAAGGCAATGTGTCGGTGGCGTGCGCTGCTTATGATCGGAATAGCTGAGGGCAGCACCTCTCACGTAGGAGCGCGCTCGCGCGCGATGAAGCTGTCCCGGTAACGCCTGATCGCGCGCAAGCGCGCTCCTACGACGGCCGACGGCTGCGGGAATGCTGGAACACCAGACCACGCACCAAGATGCGTCGGCTCGGCCTGTGCGCCTTAGACCTCGATGCAATATGGGATTCATTCGGGCATCAAGCCACGTAGGAGCGCGCTTGCGCGCGATGAGGCCTTCCCGGTAACGCTCCATCGCGCGCAAGCGCGCTCCTACGAAAGGCGCAAAGTTGGTCGCTGTGAGGCAACCATGTCTGTTGCTAGCTCAACCAACAGCAGCAAGCCCAGGACATCGAAAACCGTACGCGCGCGATGCTCTAACGATTCCCGATTCCCGATTCCCGATTCCCGGCCTCAAGGCACAACCGCCGCCTCGCGCGTTACCCGGCTCAATGCGTCGCCGCTGATCTCGGCCACCGAATGTGTGCCGGTGAGGATCATCGCCACGCGCATCTCGCGCTCGATCAGGGTCAGCAGGTTTTCCACGCCGGCTTGGCCGCCAGCGGCAAGTGCGTAGACGAACGCGCGGCCGAGCAGCACCGCATCGGCACCCAGCGCCAGCATGCGCACCACATCTAAACCACTGCGG
This sequence comes from Xanthomonas sp. NCPPB 4037, assembly GCF_041475695.2. Taxonomy (NCBI): domain Bacteria; kingdom Pseudomonadati; phylum Pseudomonadota; class Gammaproteobacteria; order Lysobacterales; family Lysobacteraceae; genus Xanthomonas; species Xanthomonas sp. NCPPB 4037. The sequence continues at coordinate 4,975,666 of NZ_CM191261.1, read as the reverse complement.
ATGCCCGAGTCGGCCAGGATCTTCAGCTCGCCCTTCACTGCATCGGCAATCGCCGGCAATGCGCGCGCGCTGGACAGCACGCCATCGAGCTGGCGCCCGCCATGGTTGGACACCACGATGCCGTCGGCGCCGAAGCGCACCGCGTCGCGTGCGTCCTCCGGGTCGAGGATGCCCTTGATCACCATCGGCCCGGTCCAGAACTCGCGGATCCATTCCAGATCCTTCCACGAGATGGAAGGGTCGAAGTTGGCCGCCAGCCAGCCGATGTAATCCTGCAACCCGGTGGGGCTGCCGCGGTAGGTGGAGATGTTGCCCAGGTCGTGCGGCTTGCCGAGCAGGCCCACGTCCCACGCCCAGCGCGGGTGCGTCATCGCCTGCAGCATGCGCCGCAGCGACGCATTGGGCCCACTCATGCCCGAATGCGCATCGCGGTAGCGCGCGCCTGGCGTGGGCATGTCCACCGTGAACACCAGCGTGGTCACCCCGGCGGCCTGGGCGCGCTCCAGCGCGTTGCGCATGAAGCCGCGGTCCTTGAGCACATACAGCTGGAACCACATCGGGCGGTCGATCGCCGGTGCCACTTCCTCGATCGGGCACACCGACACCGTGGACAGCGTGAACGGAATGCCACGCGCAGCGGCTGCACGCGCGGCCTGCACTTCGCCACGGCGTGCATACATGCCGGTGAGCCCCACCGGTGCCAGCGCCACCGGCATCGCCAGCGTTTCGCCGAACAGCTCGGTGCTCAGGCTGAGATCGGACATGTTGCGCAGCACGCGCTGACGCAACGCGATATCCGCCAGGTCCGAGACATTGCGCCGCAAGGTGTGTTCGGCATACGCGCCGCCATCGATGTAATGGAACAGGAACGGCGGCAAACGGGCTTCGGCGGCGGCGCGGTAATCGGAAGCGGCAGAAATGATCATCGAAGGCGGCGGCGGCGGGGGCAGCCTCAGAGTGTAAGACGATCGCCCGTGGTGCGAACCGTCGCGGCCAACGCGCACACGTGGGTGTACAGCGATGCAGGCGGCCGGCCCGGATGTGCCCGTATGCGCCGCCGCGGCTAAAACACGGCCTCTTCGCTATCACGCGGCGCCTGCGGTGGCGCCACAGCGTAGCGGCAGCACCGCAGGCGCCATGCACACCGAATCTCTGTCCAGCCTGACGAAGCGCCGCCACGCGCGGATCTGCCGCTGTGACCGCGTGCGTGTTCACCACACCAGTGGCAGCAGGCGCCAGCTCTGGGTGGCGTAGTCGGCGTAGCGGGTGGGGAAGGCGTGGCGCAGCGCGGCTTCTTCCACGCGGATGCGGCGCAGGAAGACCCAGGTCACCGGCAGCACGATCACCAGCAGCGACAGCGCATTGCCCATGCCCAGCGCCATTCCGTAGAAGCACAGCAACGCGCCGGTGTAGGAGGGATGGCGCAACCAGCGGTATGGGCCGCTCCGCACCAGCTGGTGGTCGGCCTGGATGGTGACATCCACCGTGAACCAGCGCGCCAGCACCTGGATCGCCCACACCCGCAGCCCCAGGCCGCCGGCGATCAGTGCGCAGGCACCCCAGCGCAGCGGCTCCTGCCAGGCCGGCGGCCAGTGGCTGATGCCGGCGAAGGCCAGCCCCACCGCCACCGCGATCGACAGCGACAACACCCGCCACAACTGGCCCAGCGTGCCTTGGTCGTGCACCCCGCCATCGGCGGCGCGACGTTGCCGGCGCAGCCAGAGTTCGTAGCCCACCCAAAGCAGGCTGAGCGCGGTGAGCAGATGAGATGCAGACATGGGTGACTCCGGGAATGAGGGCGGTGGTGAGGGGCGATGCGCCAGGGCGACGGTGTGCACGGTGGGGAAGGGCCGCATCTGCAAGGCCGGTGCAAGGCCGGTGCTGCCGGTGCCCTGCAGCGTGTTTCCAGACGCCTGCATCACCTGGCAGAACCGTCACTCGGCCAGTGACCCCAGTCTGCCCAGGCGCGGCACCGGCCACAGTGGCCGCAGGTCATCGATCCCACCTGCCGGAAGTCACTTTCTGCATCGCCGTCATTGCTGTTGGCGGGTGCGGCGGTCAGCATCGCCGCATGACAACTCTCCTGCGTGATCTGCTCAAACCCCTGAACCTGGCCGGCGTGTTCACCATCGCCGCGGTCGCCCTGTCGTTCGGCCAGGATCTTGCGCCGCACGGGCTGTGGCGCTGGGCCACGGTGGTCGGCTTCACCGCCCTGTTCCTGTTTCGCGCGTTGCTGCCGCCACGGCCGCTGCCACAGCATGCGGCCCTGCTGCTGCAGGCCCTGCTGGCGGTGGCACTGATCTGGCTGGAACCACGCACCGGCACCTCGCCGGTGTTGCTGGTGCTGGTGGCCGCGCAGGCGGCCATGCGCTGGCAGCCGCCGCAGGTGCTGGCGCTGATGCTGGTGTTGAACGCGGCCATGTACGCGGTGTTCGTGCAGTCGGGTGTGCCGCGTCCCTTCCTGATGGTGGCCATCTACACCAGCTTCCAGGCGTTTGCCGCGCTCACCGCCAACTACGCACGCAGCGCCGAGCGCGCCCGCGATGCGCTGGTCTATGTCAATGCCGATCTGCTGGCCACCCGCGCGCTGCTGGCCGACAGCGCCCGCGACGCCGAGCGGCTGCGCCTGGCCCGCGAGCTGCACGATGTGGCCGGCCACAAACTCACCGCCATGCGCATCCACCTGCGCCTGCTGCGGGCCGAACCGGCGCTGGCCCCGCGCGAGGACCTGCGCATGCTGGAGCAGATATCCGGCGAGCTGCTGGGCGATATCCGCAGCGTGGTGCAGTCCTTGCGCGACGATGCCGGGCTGGATCTGCACACCGCACTGCACGCGCTGGCCGCGCCGTTCCCGCGGCCGGCATTGCGGCTGCAGATCGATGCGCAGGTACGCGTGAGCGACCCGCAGGTGGCCGAAGCACTGGTGCGGCTGGTGCAGGAAGCACTGACCAACGCCGCCCGCCACGGCGATGCCGACACGGTGACCGTGGCGGTGCGCTGCGACGCCGGCGCATTGTGTGTGGACATCCAGGACGATGGCCGCTGCGCCGAGCAGATCCACGAAGGCAACGGCATTGCCGGCATGCGCGAACGCCTGGCCGCGCTGCGCGGTCAGCTCGACCTGCGCCGCGCCGCCCACGGCGGCCTGCACCTCACCGCCAGGCTGCCGGCATGAGCGCGCTCCGGATCGCCCTGGCCGATGACCAGGTGCTGGTGCGTGCGGCCTTGCGCGCGCTGTTGCAGCAGCAGGGCATCACCGTGGTCTGCGAGGCCGACGACGGCCAGGCCCTGCTCGATGCGCTGGCCACGCACCGCGTGGACGTGGTGCTCAGCGACATCCGCATGCCCGGCCTGGACGGCATTGCCGCGCTGGAACAATTGCGCGCGCGCGGCGACCGCACCCCGGTGCTGCTGCTCACCACCTTCGACGACAGCGACCTGCTGCTGCGTGCCTGCGAGGCCGGCGCGCAGGGGTTCCTGCTCAAGGACGCTGCCCCGGACGACCTGCACGAAGCCATCGCCCGCGTGGCCGCCGGCGAGACCCTGCTGCAGCCGGTCAGCACCGACCCGGTACGCGCCCGCTACCAGTTCCGCGACCAGCAGGCCCCGCGCGAGACCTTCAACGAGCGCGAGGTGGCGATCCTGCGCCTGCTCGCCGGCGGCTACTCCAACAAGGAAATTGCCCGCACCCTGTTCCTGGCCGAAGGCACGGTGAAGAACTACGTCTCCACCATCCTGGACAAGCTCGGCACCCGCGACCGCACCCGTGCGGTGCTGAAGGCGATTACGTTGCGGGTGATTTGAGGGCGGGGAATGGGGAATGGGGAATCGGGAATCGGGAATCGGGAATCGGAAGAGCCATTCCCTGGCCCGGTGGGTGGGTGGGGCTTTGCGTTGGCCTTGCGGTGTTGACGTCGGGTTATGGGTTGAGCTCGGTCTGGCCGGTCGCGCTAGACCCGGAGTTCATGGACAGAATCCGGCGGCTTGGCTGTCTCCAACCGGCTGCGGTGGGCCGCGTCACAAGCCCGTTGCGAGTAATGCGTGATCTGCACATGTGGCTGTTTTAGAAAGGATTTCTACGCTTCGGCAGGTTCCGGCAGCAACCGTAAGGTTGCCGTCAGGTCACGCGCCTTGCCAGCCACGAAGGTCGTCCAGCGGCCACGGGAGCCGCTCGGGGACGCGTCGCGCTCCGGTCCGCTGCGGAGTCCGTCATGCGCCTGGTCCGATACCTCATCGTGTTGATCGTCCTGCTCTCCACCAGCGCCTGGGCGGCACCCACCCAGCCCGAACTCCCCGGCGCCTGGGCAAGGGCCGCGCTGCACACCCTGCCTCCAAGCGAGCGCGACCTCAAGGTGCTGATCACCCCCTGCGCGGTGGCACCGCAGGCGGCGGCGTCCCGGCCTTGCGCCAGCCTGGCGATCGCCGTGGGCTCAATGGCCTGCGCGCGTAACCGTCGCTGTCCGCCTTGGAACGGCCACGGCGGGATACCGGGCGGCCTGACCATCCGCGGCCAGATCAACGTGGCTTTCAGCAACGAGTCCGAGCCGGGCGTACGGTTGCAGCCGCACGCATGGGTGCGCGCAGGGGCGATCTGAAAGTGCTGGCAGCGCCCTGAATATCGGGCAGCGTGGGATCTGTCCGAGCGATGCGCCCGTCCTGCGGGCATGGTCCAGCGAACACCCCGACAACGCGCCGTTGCAGCATCACGCGCTCAGTCGGTACATCTCATCCACCTGTGATGCGCCATCGGCGGCAACGCAAACACCTGTCCAGCGGCCGGCCGCCAGACAGGTGCGGCCATGCCTTACTGCGGGGAGATTTGCGGGTCGTTTCCTACCTGCGGGTCGCAGCTGAACAGCAATTTGCGTTTTTCATCTTCGATGATCACGGTGAAAAAGATCAGCGTTGCCTTGTTGTTTTTGTTCATGACCGAAACACTGCGGCCATCTTCGGCAATGTGAGGCTTCTTGATCTGATCATGCGCATCGGAGCTAAGCAGGCTACGAATGCGGAACTGATAAGGCACCTCATCGTCGAAGCGGTACACCAGGGTCACGTCCTGTTGTCCCTTGCCGACTAGCAGCAGATCCGGTGAGAAACTGTAGAAGTACTCGCCCTTTCCGGTATTGCCGCCAAACTCCACGCGAGCCACGGTCAATGTGATGATCACGGTCGGTTTCGCTTTGCCTTTTTCTTTTGCCTTCAATTCCGTCATGACTTGTCCTGTCCTTTGAAAAGCGGGGCATAGAGGGAGACGAATCCCGGGTGGCGGTAGCCCGCTTGATACAGCCATCCGAGCTGTTGCGTAACGGCGGTGCGTTGCCCCAGATGCACGTGTGCGCGGATCCAGGGGTCAAGCAAATTCTTGTCGCGGCTGTTGCCCGCGTCCTTGCCGAGCACCGCCAGGGCGCGTTGCCACGCCGTGCGCGCGCCGGCGTCATCGCCGGCGGCGGCGCGTTGTTCGCCGTGCCAGACCAGCGCCTGGGCCAGCGCTGAAATACCGACTACTTCATCGGGTTTTGCGCGGTGCAGGGTTTCCAGCCGGGCCACGATCGGGGCGAAGTCCTGCGCCAGCGGTGGTGCGCGTGCGGCCTGCAGACGCAGCGCGATGATGGCATCCAGCCACTGCCACTCCGGTAGTGGCTGCGCCTGTTGCAGCAGCTCGGCCATGGTCTGCTGCGCGCGTGCCAGCTGCTGCGCGGCGTCCCCTGCCTGCCCATCCAGCGCGGCTACCCAGCCGGCCTGCGCATAGGCATGCGCCAGATCGCGCCGCCACGCCACATTGTCCGGCTGCAGCGCCGCCAGCGGCTGCAGCAGACGCAGACTTTCGCGCGCATCTTGCTGCGCCTGCACCAGCTGGCCACGCGCCAGCGCCAGGTTGGACGTGCGAATCAACGAGCCAGCCAGGCGCCGCCGCCACGCATGCGCGTCGGGGTCCTTGTCCACCAGCACCCGCAGCATGGCGAGTTGCTCGCGATAGCCCTGCTCGGCCGGCGCCAGCAGGCCCTGGTTTTCCTGCGCCAGGCTCAGCCCCGAGAGGCTGTCGATCAATTCGTAACGCAGCGATGCGTTGTCCGGCGTGCGCGCTACCAGCACGCGCTTGAGCGCGATGTCGCGCGCAAAGAATCCAATCGCCGTTGGGGCATTGCCTTGCGTGGTGGCGAGCATCGCCAGGTTGTTGAGTGCGTACGACAACTCCAGCTGCCAGCGCGGATCGTCCGGCTTGGCGCGCACCAGCCATTCGCTCGCGGCCAGATACTGCGCCCAGTGCCTGCGCGCCAACGGGAACTGCTTGTTGCGGTAGGCCATGGCGCCCAGCCAATACGCCGCCTGGCCGGTTTCCGCATGCGCCTCCAAGACATCCGGGGCAAGCGTACGTGCCTGCGCGGCGGTGGCTGCGGCGCGGGTGAAGGCCGCATGCGCCTGGTCCAGCTTGCCCTGATTCATCAGCACTTCGCCGGTGGTGCGCAGGGCGCGGGCGTGGTTGATCAGATCGCCGGCCTGCATGCTGGCATTGGGCAGTTCTTCCAGATACCGCAGTGCGCGCGTGCCCACGCTGTCTAGCAGTTTGAGATTGCCCACGGTGCGCAATTGCTCGGCCAGATCGCCCAGCATGTAGCCCACCAGTTGTTGCGCTTCGTCGCGGCGTTGTTCGGCCACTTGCTGCGCCTGGCGCGCCTGCCAGCCCAGCAGCAGCGACGCGCTGGCCAGCACCACCAGCAAGGCGGCGGCCGCGGCATACAGCCCGCGCCGTTGCCGGTGCGCGCGCTCGCAGGCGTGCAGAAACGCCAAGTCCAGCGCGTCCAGGTCCTGCGGCATGCGCCGCGCTGCTTCGCGTGCCTCGCTCAGGGGGCGGCCGCTGTTGAGCAGGTGATCGTCACGGCGGCCCTCGCTGGCCCAGCGCTGCGCGGCCAGTTGCAGGCGCTTGCGTGCCTGCAGCAGGCGGCGGTTTTCATGGATCCATTCGCTGGCGCGCGGCCATTGCCGCAGCAAGGCTTCGTGCGCCACCGCAAAGCCCGGCTCGCCGGCAACCAGTTCGCTGACGAACAGGCGCGCCTGCACGAGCGCATCCACCAGTGCGCGCGCGCCGCTGGCATCGGGCAATGCCGACCACACCGCCCGCCGCGCGGTGACTGCTGCGCTGTCGGGGTGGATCACGCTCACCTGGGTCAGTACGTCGCCCAGGTGAGCCTGCGCAGGTGCGGGCAGGGCGCGGAAGGTCTGTTCGGCATGGTGCGCCAGTGCGCCTTCCAACCCACCCAGTGCGCGATACGCGGCAAAGGTGAGCAGGCCATCGTCGCTGCGTCGCTCGTGCAGCGCCTGCAGCAGATGCTGCAGCAGCGGCAGTGCATCGGGTTGGCGTGCGGTGGCATCGCGCAGCACATCGTCCAGGCGGCTGGCGCTGTTGCGGTCTTCTTCGAAGCGCAGCCCGGCCATCGCCGCAGGCACGCGGATGATCTGGCCGATCTCGCCATCGCGTGGCGGCAGCAGATCCACATGCCCGTCGCCACGTTTGAGCTCCACGATCTGCGGCAAGGCATCGATCAGGCGCGGATAGAAATCGCTGCGGGTGAGCATCAACACCGCCACCTGCGCGCTGCTGCACAGCGATTGCAATGCGGCCGCCAAGGCGGCGCGGTCGGCATCGGTGATACCGGGGGTGGCCACCATCGCTTCGGCATGGTCGATCACCAACAGCAGATGGCGCTGGGTCTGCAGGTTGTCGCGCGCCGGGGCGCTCTGGCGCATCGCCTCGCTAATGGCTGCATGCAGTGGTGCAGGGCGCTGCAGCCAGTCGGGCAGCAGTGCCGTCTGCGCTGGCGAAAACACCGCGCGCTCGCCCGGCGCCCAGTCGCCGAGTGCGCGTGCCAGTGTGTCGAGGACATCGCCGCCGCGGCATTGCGCCAGGTTGCAATACGCCACCGCCACCGCTTCCAGACCATCCAGGCCGCCGGGCTGCGACAGCAATGGCACCACGCCCGCCCGCAACAACGAGGTCTTGCCGCAGCCGCTGGCACCGCTCACCAGCACCAGCCCGCGTTGGCTGTGCAATTGCGCGCGCAGCGCGCCCAGCACCTGCGCAATCGCATGGCTACGGCCGAAAAACACCGCGGCGTGCGCGGGGTCGAACGCCTGCAGCCCCACATATGGATTGCCGTGTCCCCACACCTGCGTGCCGATCACCGCACCGCGGTAATCCTCGGGAAAGATCACCTTCGGCAGCAGCCGGTAACCGCGCTTGCGGATGGTTTCGATGTAGCGCGGTTGGCGGCTGTCGTCGCCGAGTTTGCGGCGCAGCTGGGCGATGGTCTTGTGTACCGGGTTGTCGCCGTAAAAGCTGCCGTGCCACACCTCGATCAGCAACTGCTCGGCGCTGATGACCTCGCCAGCGCGCTCGGCCAGCGCGATCAGCACTTCCATCATGCGCGGTTCCAGCGTGATGGTCTGGCCGTCGTCGATCAGCGCAAGCCGTTCCGGCTCCACCAGCAACGGCCCAAGCCGAAACCGTGGGACAGAGCTCAGCTGCGTGACGCGCTCGCTTCGAAGAGACATCGCTCGGATACCGGTCGCACAGCTGGAAGGGACCTCGACGATCGCCAACAGGCGCAGCCAGGCACGGCACGGCAGGCGCAAAAAATAGCACAGGCGGCCCGGCAGGAAATCGATGGTGATCGCTGTTCGTTCGCGGCTGTGCGCTGAAGATGCATGTGTTGCACGCCACACCGTGTGGCGATACCGGCGTCTTCACGCACATCCATACAGCAGCGTGTGTTGCGCATCAGGCTGTTTCGCGCGCAGCCCACCTATTAAGATGCCGCCAGCATCTTGCTGACGAGGAGTACACGTTGATCATCCATCCCAAAGTGCGCGGCTTCATCTGCACCACCACGCATCCGCTTGGCTGCGAGCGCAATGTGCTTGAGCAGATCGCCGCCGCGCGCGCGCTCCAGCGCGTTGCGCATGAAACCGCGTTCCTTGAGCACGTAGAGCTGGAACCACATTGGCCGGCTGATAGCCGGCGCCACTTCTTCGATCGGGCACACCGACACTGTGGACAACGTAAACGGAATCCCGCGCGCGGCCTGCACTTCGCCGCGCCGCGCGTACATGCCGGTGAGCCCGACCGGCGCCAACGCCACCGGCATCGCCAGGGTTTCGCCGAACAGCTCGGTACTCAGGCTCAGGTCGGACATGTTGCGCAACACCCGCTGGCGCAGCGCAATATCGGCCAGATCCGAGACATTGCGCCGCAGGGCGTGCTTGGCGTAGACGCCGCCATCGATGTAGTGGAACAGGAACGGCGGCAGGCGCTCCTGCGCAGCGGCACGGTAGTCGGAAGCGGCGGAAATGATCATCGAAAACGGACGGCGGCGGTGGCCCTTGAGTGTAAGACGGGCGGCGAACAGGTGCCGCGATGATCGTTCAGCGGCCACAGGAAATGTTCGGCGCCGCGCCCCGGTCTGCTGCGGAGTCCGCCATGCGCCTGATACCCAAGTCTCATTGCGCTGATCGTTGCAGCATCTGCAACGTCACGATGCTGAACGTTTCTTCGCCAGGCCGACAAGCATTTCGGTCGAGGCATCACTCTTTCGCTGCTCGCCGGGACATGGATTCGAAATCGTATTTTGATGGCACCCCATGATTTGAATGAAGAGAAAAAAATGCGTCGAATTGGACGAGTGTTTGGATCCAGCAGTTCTTCTTCAAGTTCTCGCCCGGCCGAAAACGACCAGCGCAGAGATAGAGATGCTGGCAGGTCAGGGCAGGGCTCAGAGGTCAATCCGCGCCTTGCGGGATTGCCTAGCCGCCCCGCGTCGCGTGCCAGTCGCCCCACGTTGCCTCCACGGCCGCTATCTGCGGTAGAGCAAGCGGTCAATCGGGATATTCACAATGAGATACTCCCAAATCTGATCAATGTACGAGCCCAATGTGAGCATAATCCCGAACTCAGACGCACGTATCAGAGAGCCGACAGAGGCGTGCGGCATGCGCAAAAACGACTTGCAGGTGATATCAGCACATCATCCAGAGATGAGTTAGCTGAGATGTTAGCGAAATGCACGCGTGAACTCGAAGCTTCCACTGGGACGCAGTATCAGGCTGTTGAAGCGTCAGAACCCTATAGGCCAGCGGCGAGTACCCTGCCTGGATCCGATGCGCAGGTCAGTAGCGATGTGATGGAAACAGCGATGAATTTGTTGTACGGATTCGAGACGACGATAAATCCGGTACGAATGAATGATTGGCAGAAGACGCAGGTGGGAAATCTACTCAGAGATATTGCCGCTAACAAATCGGTGAGTCATGCAGCGGTGTATTGCGCCTATCAGAATAGGAGTGATCCCCGCGCATTGATCGAAGCACTTGTTGCGCACGTGTCGCGCTAATGGTCTGCCGCTCATCCACCGAGCCCCTGCAAGCGTGGATGGCACCTCAAGACGCCGCAGCCGACAATGCGCTTCGGCCTGCTGGCTGAGCCAGCAATGGCATGTGCCGGGTCTGGGTCCTGACGCCGGTGGATGGCGGCTAACGCGGCGCCGTGCATGGCGCTGCAGGGGGTCCCTGCCGCCCTGTGGGGAGCGCTGTTGTGGACGACTCCAACGCTCGTCTGCCACGACTGCGGCACTCCTTTTGTCCGGCAGCATCAGGGCCTCCCCAATGCCATGCCCAGGCACTAAGATGCCGCCAGCATCTTGCTGACGAGGAGTACACGTTGATCATCCATCCCAAAGTGCGCGGCTTCATCTGCACCACCACGCATCCGCTTGGCTGCGAGCGCAATGTGCTCGAGCAGATCGCCGCCACGCGCGCGCGCGGCGTGCGTAGCGACGGCCCGAAGAAGGTGCTGGTGATCGGCGCGTCCAGCGGCTATGGCCTGGCTTCGCGCATCACCGCTGCCTTCGGATTCGGCGCCGACACGCTGGGCGTGTTCTTCGAAAAACCCGGCAGCGCCACCAAGGCCGGTACCGCCGGCTGGTACAACTCGGCCGCCTTCGACAAACATGCCAAGGCCGCGGGTCTGTATAGCAAGTCGATCAATGGCGATGCGTTTTCCGATGCCGCGCGTGCGCAGGTGATCGAGCTGATCAAAAGCGAGATGGGCGGCCAGGTGGACCTGGTGGTGTATTCGCTGGCCTCGCCGGTGCGCAAGCTGCCGGGCAGCGGCGAAGTGAAGCGCTCGGCGCTCAAGCCGATTGGCCAGACCTACACCGCCACCGCCATCGACACCAACAAGGACGCCATCATCCAGGCCTCGATCGAGCCGGCGACAGAGCAGGAGATCGAAGACACCATCACCGTGATGGGTGGGCAGGATTGGGAACTGTGGATCGACGCGCTGGAAGGCGCCGGCGTGCTCGCCGATGGCGCGCGCAGCGTGGCCTTCAGCTATATCGGCACCGAGATCACCTGGCCGATCTACTGGCACGGCGCGCTGGGCAAGGCCAAGGTGGATCTGGACCACACCGCGCAGCGTTTGAATGCGCGCCTGGGCAAGCACGGCGGCACTGCCAACGTGGCGGTGCTCAAGTCGGTGGTCACCCAGGCCAGCGCGGCGATTCCGGTGATGCCGCTGTACATCTCCATGGTCTACAAGATCATGAAGGAAAAGGGCCTGCACGAAGGCACCATCGACCAGCTGGATCGCCTGTTCCGCGGGCGCCTGTACCGCGAAGACGGCCAGCCCGCCGAAGTGGACGACGAAAATCGCTTGCGCCTGGACGACTGGGAACTGCGCGACGACGTGCAGGACGCCTGCAAGGCGCTGTGGCCGCAGGTCACCACCGAGAACCTGTTCGCCCTCACCGATTACGCCGGCTACAAGCACGAGTTCCTCAAGCTGTTCGGCTTCGAGCGCAGCGATGTGGACTACGACGCCGATGTGGATCCGGACGTGAGGTTCGACTGCATCGAGTTGGGGTGAGAATCGGGAATCGGGAGTGGGGAATCGGAAAAGCCGTGGCGGCTTGGCACGCTGGTTGTGCAGTGCGCAGTGCTTTGACTGTTTCCGACTCCCGACTCCATCCCAATGCCAAGTCCCGGCGCTAAAGGTCGAGACGCCGCTATGAATCGCAGGCTTTCATGGCGATCACTGGATCGGCAGGGACGTGGCTTGATTGGTGAACCACATCCACACTGCATGGAGCGCACGACGTCATGGACAAACTGATCGCTATCCTGGTGTTGGCCGTCCTGGTCAGCGTTACCTGTGCCGTGCTGCTGCGCTTCGTCAAGCTGCACGGCGCGCTGAAAGCAATCGTCAATGTGGTGATCACCACCGCCGTCGTCTGCGCCGTGGTCATGCAGGACGGCTCGGCGCCAGACCTGCAGTTCGCACTGATGATCACGCTGTTCTTCAGCGTCCCGGCGTCGCTGTGCGCTGTGCTGCTGAGCGCAACCCTCAACTGGATCATCCAGAAACGCCGCGTCCGTGTGCCGGCCTGAGCACGTGAGCGCAGCGAACAACACGTGGCAAGCACCTGCCCACCGTCCTGCGGCCGCAACAACGCGTCAGTTCTGCGCACCGCGCTCCGTTGGCAACAAACCTGGACAGAGCGCCGAAAGCCAGCGCTCCCAGCTTTTACGATTCCCCAATCCCGATTCCCGGCGCGTCAGCGCCTCACATCAAACCGCGCATCGCCCACACAGGCCTGCACATCGGCCACCGAGAGTGGATTGAAATCGCCGGGAATCGAGTGCTTCAAACAACCGGCAGCCAGGCCGAAGCGCACCGTGTCCTCCAGCGACCAGCCTGCGATCAGGCCGTGCAGCACGCCGGCCGCAAACGCATCGCCACCGCCGATGCGGTCGATGATCGGGGTGAGTTCTTCGGCCGGCGCAAACGCCACCGCGCCACTGCGCGGCACCAGCATTGCGCCCAGGCTGTGGTGGTCCACGTTGTGCGTGGTGCGCTGGGTGCAGGCCATCAGCTGCAGCTGCGGGAAGGCCGCAAACGCCTGCTGCGCAGCCGCTTCCACACGGGCTTCCAGCGTGTCTTGCGGAAACTCGCCGCCCAGCACCACGCCGATGTCGCGGTAGTCCGCAAACACCACGTCCGCACACGCGAACAGGTCGTGCAGGATGCCGCGCGCATCGCCTTGCCAGCGCTGCCATAACTTGGGCCGGTAGTTACCGTCGAACGAGACCTTGACCCCGGCCGCACGTGCGGCGCGCGCGGCCGCCAGCGTGGCCTGCGCCACATCGGCGCCCAGCGCCGGGCTGACCCCGGACAGGTGCAGCCACTGCACGCCCTCAAGCAGGCGCGGCCAGTCGTAGGCATCGGCCGGCGCCAGTGCAAACGCCGAATCGGCGCGGTCGTAGACCACTTCGCTGGGGCGATGGATCGCACCGGTGGTCAAAAAGTACAGACCCATACGGCCGTCCACACGCCGCACATGCCGCGTGTCCACGTCGTGCCGGCGCAGCTCGCCTAGCACTGCCGCGCCCAGCGGGTTGTCGGCCACCGTGCTCACCATCGCCACGTCATGGCCGAAGTGCGCCAGCGACACGCCCACGTTCGCCTCGGCGCCACCGCAGTGCACCTCCAGTCGCGGTTGCTGCAACAGCAGCTCGTGACCAGGCGCCCCCAGGCGCAGCAACAACTCACCAAAGCACAGGATGCGGGCACGACTCATACGGCAATTACCTCGGCTGTGTGATGCGTCACGGGGTGGGGGATTCCGCGCGCGTTAGGATGACCATCGGTGTCATTCTAGCTGTCGCCCGACACGTCCGGCGATGACCATGATGCGACGCTCAGTGACGGCTTGCATCCCTTTGGGGCCAATTTGGTGACGTTTTCTGCTGCGCTGCAAGATGTTGCGGGGCGATTCAGCTGGTAACGTCGTTTTGACCAGCGGTGTCATTGCCGCTCACAACCAGACATTTCACATTGTTCATGGACCCTTGGGAGGGGAGGACATGCAATTTCGGACCACCAACCGGAAGACACCGGTTACCTTGCTGGCGCTGTCGATCGGCCTGGCACTGACCGGCCACGTGGCCGCACAAGATGCCGCACAAACCCCTGCCGAACCCGCCGTGGACCTGGACACCGTCACGGTGACCGGTTACCGCGCCAGCGTGGAGAAGGCCCTGGACATCAAGCGCGGCGAAGCCGGCGTGATCGATGCCATTGTCGCGGAGGACATTGGCAAGTTCCCCGACCTCAACCTGGCCGAGTCGCTGCAGCGCATCCCCGGCGTGGTGATCACCCGTGAAGCCGGCGAAGGCCGCGCCATCTCGGTCCGCGGCCTGGGCCCGGAGTTCACCCGCGTGCGCATCAACGGCATGGAAGCGCTCACCACCGTGGGCGCCGGCGACCAGAGCGGCGGCACCAACCGCGGCCGTGGCTTCGACTTCAACGTGTTCGCCTCGGACCTGTTCTCGCAGCTGATCGCCCGCAAGACGGCCTCGGCCGATGTGGAAGAAGGCTCGCTGGGCGCCACCGTCGACCTGCGCACTGCGCGCCCGTTCGACTACAGCGGCTTCACCTTCGCCGCCAGCGGCCAGGCCGGCTACAACGCGATGGCCGAAAAGGCCAATCCGCGCGTGGCCGCGCTGATCTCCAACACCTGGGCCGACAACACCTTCGGCGCGTTGCTGTCGGTGGCCTACACCGAGCGCGAAGTGCTGGAAGAAGGCTCCAACACCGGCCGTTGGGCCAATGGGCCGAGCAACGGCGGCTTCAGCGCCACCTCGCCGTTTGCCGCGGCACGTTCGGCGGATGTGTATCACCCGCGCTTCCCGCGCTACACCCAGCAGATCCACGACCAGCAGCGCCTGGGCGTCACCGGCTCGCTGCAGTGGAAGCCCTCCGACCGCACCACGCTGTCGCTGGACATGCTGTATTCCAAGATCGATGCCAAGCGCGATGAGCACTACATCGAAGCGATCTCCTTCAGCCGCGGCGGCAATGCGCGCCCGGTGCTGGTCGGCAAGCCGGCCACCGTTGTGCGTAACGGCGAGATCCGTAACAACGCGCTGGTGTATGGCGAATTCGACAACGTCGATATCCGTACCGAAAACCGCCACGACGAGTGGAACACCGAGTTCAAGCAGATCAGTTTCGACGTGGAGCACCGCTTCAGCGACGACTTCAGCATGAACGCGCGCATCGGCACCTCGCGCTCCGCGCACGAGAACCCGGTGCAGACCACCATCATCATGGACAAGTACGACGTCGACGGGTACAGCTACGACTACCGCGGCAACAACCGCGCGCCGGTGCTGAACTACGGCATCAACCCGACCGATCCCACCGGCTGGGAACTGGCGGAAATCCGCCTGCGTCCGCAGACCGTGGACAACGACTTCGACACCGGCCAGATCGACTTCAACTGGAACATCAGCCCCGGCTTCCGCCTCAAGGGCGGCGTGCTGGCCAAGAACTACACCTTCAGCACGGTGGAGTTGCGCCGCGCCAACGAGTTGTCGGTGCCGACCTTCGCCAATGGCACGCGCATCGTGCCGGCCGATCTCACCGAACAGGCCGGGCTCAAGGGCATCAACGGCAGCCCCGCTGCGTGGGTCGTGCCCAACCTGGACGCCGTGGCCGACCAGTTCGGCATCTACAGCAACAGCGGCACCTTCGCTGTTGCCCCGCGCGTCAACAACAGCCGTAGCGTCGAAGAAAAAGACCGCGGCGTGTGGTTGATGGGCGAGTTCTCCACCGACCTGGGCTCGATTCCGTTCTCCGGTAACTTCGGCGTGCGTTACGTGCGCACCGAGCAGGAATCCACCGGCTATGCGCTGATCAACAACGCACCGGCGCTGACCACCGTGGGCCGCAAGTACAACAACACGCTGCCCTCGTTCAACCTGGTCGCCGAGCTGGCACCGGACCTGCTGCTGCGTCTTGGCGCGGCCAAGGTGATGTCGCGTCCCGGCCTGGGCAGCCTCACGCCCGGCGTGACCGTGGCCGTGGCCGGCGGTGCGCGCACCGTGGCCGGCGGCAACCCGGATCTGGACCCGATCGAAGCCACCAACGTCGACCTCGGCCTGGAGTGGTACTTCAACGAAGGCGCGATGGTCGGTGTGGGCCTGTTCTACAAGGACATCGAAAGCTTCATCCAGACCGCGCGCGAAGTGCGTCCGTATTCGAGCAGCGGCCTGCCGGCGTCCTTGCTGGAAGGCACCGGCGCCAGCGTCAATGACGACTTCGCCTTCAGCATCCCGCTCAATACCCCGGGCGGCGAATTGAAGGGCGTGGAAGCCAACTACGTGCAGCCGTTTACGTTCCTGCCGGGCAAGTGGGCCAACCTGGGCGTGCAGCTCAACTACACCTGGGTGGACTCGCAGATCCAGTACCTGGCCAGCAGTGGCGCGCCGGTCATGAAGAACGACCTGCTCGGCCTGTCGCGCTCGTCGTGGAATGCCACGCTGTTCTACGAAGGCGACACCTTCGCAGGCCGCATCTCCGCCACCAACCGCGACGACTACCTCACCCAGGCACCGGGTGCGGAAGCCGGCTTCAACGTGGACGGCGTGCATGGCATGACCGGCACCACCATCCTCGATGCGTCGCTGCGCTACAAGATCAGCAAGCAGCTGGAACTGAGCCTGGAAGGCATCAACCTCACCAACGAAGCCTCCGACGAGTGGGTGTCGTCGCCGCGCACCGGCCAGCTGCCGCTGCAATACGGTGAAACCGGCCGCCAGTACCTGCTGGGCCTGCGCTACAAGTTCTGAGTATCACCCGCCCGCTGCGCACACGCGCAGCGGGCCCCATTCCAAACGCTTGATCGCCGTGCATGCGCTGCCAAGACGCACGCATGCAACGCGGTGGGCGTGATGTTTCGTTCGACGCCGGTGGCCTAGGGGGGCTGAGCGCGTCATTGCACCCCAGTGCCCTGGAGAGAGCCGCATCATGCAAGCCCGTTCGTGTCGTCCTGCCCAAGAGGCGGGCGCCCGCCTGTCCGCCGCGCGTTTGTCGGTGGCCATCGTTCTGGCCCTGCACGGTGTCGGCGCTGCCGCGCAAACCGTGGGCCCACCGGCCACTCCGGCCGATGCGGTGGACCTGGACCGCGTGCAGGTCAAGGCCACTTATCGTGAAAGCCTGCAGCAATCGCTGGACGCCAAGCGCTACAGCGTGGAGCAGGTGGATGCGATCTACGCCGAAGACATCGGCAAGTTTCCCGATCTGAATCTGGCCGAATCGATGCAGCGCATCGCCGGTGTGTCCATCGACCGCGAAGGCGGTGAGGGCAAGCAGATTTCGGTGCGCGGCCTGGGCTCGGATTTCACCCGCGTGCGCATCAACGGCCTGGAAGCGCTGGCCACCGCCGGCAGCGGCAGCGATGGCGTCAACCGCAGCCGCGGATTCGATTTCAATACCTTCGCCTCGGAACTCTTCAGCCGCGTCACCATCAGCAAGACCCAGTCGGCGCAGACCGACGAAGGCTCGCTGGGCGCCACGGTGGATCTGCGCGGCTCGCGCCCGTTCGACTTCGACGGCTTCGAAGCGGCGGCCTCCACCCAGTACGGCTACAACGATCTCTCGCGCGAACAAGATCCGCGCATTTCCGGACTGATCAGCAACATCTGGGCCGATGGCCGCTTCGGCGCGCTGATGTCGGTGTCCTACAGCGAGCGGCATCTGCGCGAAGAAGGCTACAACCCGGTGCGCTGGGAGCACGGCAACTACCGCAACTCCAACCAGAGCACCGCCACCAACAACGGCACCTACGGCTTTTGCTCGCCGGTGGGCTACAACCCGCAGACCCCGCGCAACCCGCTGGCCAACGAAGCCCCTGCCGGGGTTGGCTCGCAGGCCAACCAGGACCGCAACAACGGCTGGGGCAGCTACGGCATCAGCGCCACTACCTGCGGCACCGGCATCGCGCGCCCGGCCAACACACCGGAAAACATCCAGGCCTACGAAACGGCCACCGATGCGTGGATTCCGCGCTACCCACGCTATATCCGCACCGACCACGAGATCAAGCGCCTGGGCGTCACCGGCGCGCTGCAATTCAAGGTCAGCGACGACACCCTGCTGAACTTCGACATGCTGTATTCCAAGCTGGACAAGGACCAGCGCGAAGACTCGGTCGGCGCCAACCTGCACCGCACCGCCAACTTCGGCGGCAAGACACAGATTGCAGTGCGCGAAGCGCAAGTGGACGAGCAAAACCGCTTGGTTTACGGCGTATTCGACAACGTCGACTACCGCACCGAATCCAGCAGCATCGAAGAATCCACCGAGTTCAAGCAATTCAGCCTGGACCTGCAGCACCGCTTCAACGACCAGGTACGCATGACCGCGCTGGTCGGCCATTCCACCTCCGATTACGAGCGGCCGGTTTTCTCGCTGGTGAGTTTCGACAACACCAACCTGGATGGTTTCGTGCTGGACCGGCGCGGTGGTGGCGACTACCCGAGCATGACCTTCCCATTCAATGCCGCCGATGCCAACAACTGGCAATGGCTGGGCTATGGCGCGGTGCCGGTGAACAGCAATGGCACTGCGCGCGGCACCAACATCAGCGAGGTGCGGCTCAACCCGCAGTCGGTGAGCAACACCTTCGACACCGCCAAGGTGGACCTGGAATTCAACATCAGCCCCACCTTCACCTTCCGCACCGGGTTGGCCTACAAGGACTACGACATGGAGACGTCGGAGTCGCGGCATGTCTCCTACGGGCGCCTGGCGCAGGGCTTGCCGGCCGGCGTAGGCGTGGGTGACCTGAGCACCACGCTGGATGGCTTTGGCCGCAGCTTGAACGGCAGCTTCCCCACCACCTGGGTGATTCCGGATTTCCAGAAAGTCGCCGACCTGCTCAACATCAATTGCAACTGCGACACCGGTGTGCCCGGTGGCGACTACCGCCTGGCCGATGTCGGCCACTTCGGCTCGTCCAACAACAATTTCGCCGTCAACGAAAAGAGCCTGGGCACCTACCTGCAGCTGGACTTCAACACCGACCTGTGGGGCCGCGCGCTACGCGGCAACCTGGGCGTGCGCTATGTGCAGACGCAGATCGCCGCCAGCGGCTATGCACCGTGCACGGCCACCGCCAGCGGTGCGATTTCGACAGCCTGCGAATCGTTCTTCGGCGTGGCCAGCGCCACTGCCGCGGCCGGCGAGCGCCTGCTGGTGCCCACCACCGTCAACCACAATTACCGCGACATCCTGCCCTCATTGAATCTCTCCTGGGATGTCAGCGATGAGGTGGTGCTGCGCTTCGGCGCGGCAAAGACCATGGCGCGGCCCACGCTGGCATACCTGTCGCCCAGCGTCAGCGGCGGCCCCACCCAGTTCTTCGAGGACGGGCGCTTTTTCTCGATCAACCTGGGCAACCCCAAGCTCGACCCGTTCCGCTCCACCAACTACGACCTCAGCGCCGAATGGTACTTCCGCGAAGGCTCGTTGTTGTCGGCGGCGGTGTTCTACAAGGACATCGACAGCTACGTGCAGCGCACCCGTGTGCTCACCACCTGGGAAGCGATGGGCTACTCGCTGGATCTGCTGCCCGCAGGCTTTACGCCGGACACCATCTTCAATGTACAGAGCTACTTCAACACGCCCGGTGGCCCGCTCAAGGGCTTCGAGCTGACCTACCAACAGGCGTTCGATTTCCTGCCCGGCTTCTGGCGCAACTTCGGCATCCAGCTCAACTACACGCAGGTCGATTCCAAGATCAATTACCTGTTCAGCACCGCCGGCAACAGCAATACCAGCATCACCACCACCACCACCGAGCGCGACCTGCTCAACCTCTCGCCGCAGTCCTACAACGCCACCGTCTACTACGACGACGGCCGCTTCAGTGCGCGCGTGTCCACCAGTTACCGCGATGGCTACATCAACAACATCCTCGCGCAGGAAGACGTCTACAACCTCGATGGCCAGCGCCTGGCCACCGCCGATGTCACCGGCAAATACAGTGTGGAAAACGTCGATTTCAACATGTCCTACAAGATCAGCGACCACCTGTCGCTGACGTTCGAGGCCATCAACCTGCTCGATACCCCCGACCGCCGCTACGTCGATTCCGCACTGGAACTGCCCGACAAATACACCGTCACCGGGCGCCAGTACTACGTCGGCGCGCGCTACAAGTTCTGACAGGAGAACCGCCATGCAAGAACATCGCAGACGCGTGTTACGCAGCATCGCCGCCAGCGCCGTGTTGGCGATGAGCGCACTGGGCAGCACCGCGGCCTTCGCCGCCGACCCGGTCTATACCGTGGCCAAGCAGGGCAACGCCGGCTACCGCACGGTGCAGGCCGCGGTGGACGCCGCCGTGCAGGGCGGCAAGCGCGCGCAGATCAGCATCGGCGCGGGCGTGTATCAAGAGTTGCTGGTGGTGCCGGCCAACGCACCGGCATTGAAGATGGTCGGCGCCGGCGCCACCCAAACCGTCATCACCTACGACAACTACGCCTCACGCATCAATCCGGCCACCGGCGCTGCGTACGGCACCTCCGGCTCGTCCAGCGTCATCATCGCCGGCAATGACTTCACCGCCGAGCAACTGAGCTTCGGCAACCACGCAGGCCCGGTGGGGCAGGCGGTGGCGGTGCGTGTGGATGGCGACCGCGCGGCGTTCCGCAATGTGCGCTTCCTCGGCTACCAGGACACGCTGTACCTGCGCGGCGCCAAGCTCTCGTATTTCCTCGACTGCTATGTCGAAGGCACCGTGGATTTCGTCTTCGGCGCCGGCACTGCCCTGTTCGAAAACGTGCAGCTGCATTCGCTGGGCGATGGCTATCTCACCGCTGCTTCCACGCCGCAGGAGAGCGCACGCGGCTTTGTGTTTCGCAATGCACGCATCACCGCCGCCAGCGGTGTCTCGCGCGTACACCTGGGGCGCCCATGGCGGCCGTATGCCAGCGTCAGCTTCATCAGCAGCCAGCTCGGCGCACACATCGTGCCCGAGGGCTGGAACAACTGGGGCAACGCGGCCAACGAGGCCACCGCCCGCTACAGCGAATACCAGAACACCGGCGCCGGGGCCAGCCCGTTGCGCCGCGTGAAATGGTCACGCCAGCTCACCGCCGCTCAGGCCGCTGCGCTGGACCGCTCCACCGTGCTGGGCTCCTGGAGGCCGTTCTGATGAACCGTTCGCGCACGCTGCACCTGTCCACGCTCGCCTTCGCCGGCGCCCTGTTGCTCGCACCGTTGGCGGCCATGGCCGACCACATCGCCGACAACATGCTGCTGCTGCAGACCGCCTCCGGTGGCTGGTCCAAGCAGTACAAGGGCGTGGCGGTGGACTACACCCGCACCTTCACCGCCGCCGAAATCGCCGAGCTCAAGCAACCTGGGCGCAAGGACGACGCCACCATCGACAACAAGGCGACCACGTACGAAATCACGTACCTGTCCACCGCCTTCAATAACGAAAAGAACGCCAAGTACATTGCCGCCGCACGTCGTGGCGTGGAGTACCTGCTCAAGGCGCAATACGCCAACGGCGGCTGGCCACAGTTCTACCCGGACCTGTCGTCCTACCACCACCAGATCACCTACAACGACGACGCCATGGTGCGCGTGCTCAACCTGTTGCAGGACATCGGCGAGGGCAAGGGCGACACCGGCGCGCAGCTACGTGGCAGCCACGGCGCACGCGCGCAGCAGGCGGTGACCAAGGGCCTGGAATGCGTGCTCGCCACCCAGGTCAAGATCGGCGGCACGCTCACCATCTGGGGCGCGCAGTACGACGAAGTCACGCTCAAGCCGGCCAAGGCGCGTGCGTATGAGCTCGCTTCGCTGTCGTCCAGTGAGTCGGTCAGCATCGTGCGGTTCCTGATGCGCCAGCCCAGCCCGTCGGCCAAGATCAAGACCGCGGTGCAAGCGGCCGCCACCTGGTTCGATACCCATCGCATGCGCGATCTGGCCACCAAGAAGATCGACGACCCCACCCAGGAAACCGGCAAGGATGTGATCCTCGTCGCGCAACCGGGTGCGTCATTATGGGCGCGCTTCTACGACCTGCAGAATCAACGTCCGCTGTATGCCAACCGCGAAGGCGTTGCATTGACCGACTACATGAAAGTGCCCAACGAGCGCCGCGTCGGTTACGCCTGGCATGGCACCTGGCCGGACAAGTTGTTGAAGGAGGACGTGCCCAAGTGGCGCGCCGCCAATGGCCTGTAAGGTGGGCTGAGTAAGTGCGTCGCCGCCACCGCCAACCAGGCGGTGGCCGTTTTACGTGTTGAACAGTACGTGGTGAACAGTACGAGGTGAGCGTGTCGAAGGTTTTGTTGGGAATGCTGTGCATGATCGCGCTGCCGCTGAGCGCGGCCACCCCTACCGCGCCGGAACTGTTGTTCCGTGTCTCGGCCGACCGCAGCCTGGAGGCCGATGTCGCACGCGGCGATGGCGTGCCCAACTTCCGCGACAAGATCGCGCTGGTGCCCACCGGCAAACGCGGCAACGCCATCGAATGGGCCGACGACGGCGTGCTGTCGTGGAATGCGCCCGGCAACCTCTACACCCAGCGCGGCACGCTGAGCTTTTTCTGGCGCGCGCGCTATGCCGTTGGCGAAGCGCCATTCGTGATCTTCCGCGTCGGCTACGCCGATCACACCAGCTGGGACATGGCCTGGCTGCGCATCGACTGGAACGGCCACGGCTTCGATGCCTTCGTCACCGACGCCAACCTGGCGCGCACCCGCGTCTCCTTCAAGCTGGATAAAAATCCCGCCGCCAGCGACTGGACCCACATCGCATTCGCCTGGGATGAAACCCGCGGCGTGCGCCTGTACGTGGATGGCAAGGAAGCCGCACGCGCGGACTGCGGCCAACCGTGCGCCAGCGGTGGCGCGCTCGACTTCGACGCCGCGCTCGACCAGTTCGGCCTGGCCGGCCGCGTGATGTCGCCGCACCAGGTGCAGAGCCGCTACAACTTCCTGCGCGGCAGCGACTTTGACGAGATCCGCATCTACGACCGCATGCTCGATGGCGCCGGCGCCGCCGCCCTGGCGCGCCTGCAGGAGCCCACCAGCGCTGAAGCACCCACCAGCGATGGGCAAAACGCCGCCTTCCTGCACCGCTTCGGCTGGGACAACGGCCACGCACCGCCCGCACTCACCGCGCCGGTCACCCGCATCCGCAAGGTGGAATTCACCGACGCGCGCGACCTCAAGCAATGGATGTGGAAGGCCACCGACGGCATCGCCGAAACCACCTGGCCCGGCGTCTACAACCGTTCGCGCCTGCCCGGCCGCAACGACTATTTCCAGCTGCCGGACTGGAATACCTACGTCGAAGGCGGCAAGGCGCTGGACCTCACCCTGCCGGACGAGCGGGTCAACCGCATCGAGCTGCGCGGCGCCGCCTATGGCCAGGCCAGCTACACCGCGCCCACCGCCACCGGTGCAACCAACGCGCAAGCGCAGCCGCTGTTCGACCGCAAGCAAGGCGTGGTGCGCAGCGTCGATACGTTCGCCGAGCGCCGCGGCGGCACGCTGCGCTTTGCCAACACCGCGCAGGAAACCCCCATCCAGGAAATCTGGGCCTACAACGTGCAACCGGGCGAGGTGCCCAAAGGCAGCGCGCAGCTCAGCTACACCGTGCGCAGCGACATCCAGCCCGACTACGACAACCTCGCCACGCTGCGCGATGTCATCGCCGGCCGCTACCCGCTGAGCGAGCGCCAGACCGTGGTTGCGCTGCCCACCAAGGCCCCAGCCCGCAAGCGCCCCAGCGACAAGACCGCCGCCAGCAGCGCGCAGCACCCCATCGTGCACATCCTGGTGCCGTCCAGCCTGGGCGACCCGCCGCCAGACCAGCCGCTGATGCGCAGCTGGTCCTACGGCTGGGAAAACATGCACGACGGCCTCGATGGCATCGCCATCACGCTGCCCGCGCTCAACCTGCCGGCCACCCATAACGGCAGCATCCCGCTCAACATCCGCATCAAGGACCCCATCTGGCCCGCACGCGACATGATCGATGTCTCGGTCGCCGTCGCCCCCGGCCAGGCCCGCACGCTGTGGCTGGACCTGCGCGACCGCATCCTGAGCAACGACAGCCTGATGCTCAGCATCGCCGCTGCCGCACCCGGCTTCGATGCCAACGCGCTCGATGGCACCCAACTGCAGCTGGTGTTCAAGCCACGCAACGAGGCCATCAAGGAGCACGTCGCCGACCGCTTCAACCAGGTGAAAGACAACTGGGGCTTTCTGGTGGAAGAACACACCACCTCCAAGCGCCAGCTGCTCTACAAGCGCCTGGATGCCGACATCACCGACCTGCTGCGCGTCGACCCGGACCACGCCCTCGGCCGCCAGTACTGGAACGACATCAGCTACGCCAACCAAGGCACGCTGCCCGTGGACATGTCGGCCGTGCCCAAGGACGTGCCGGCCTGGGCGTTCTGGCAGCTGCAAGACCTCAGCGCCACGCGCCGCTACATCCGCTGGTGGATCGAGCAGCGCCAGGTGGCCTATGGCGATTTCGGCGGCGGCATCTCCGACGACTCGGACCTGGTGCAGCAATGGCCCGGCGTCGCCCTGATGGGCGTGGACCCGGACATGCTCAACGCCTCCATGCTCGCGTTGTCCGATGCCAACTACCGCAACGGCATGTTCACCAACGGCCTGTCCACCATCGAAACCGACGAGCTGCATGCCTACGAAGAAGGCATCAACCTCAACAGCGCCCTGCTGTATCTCAACTGGGGCGACCCGCGCACCGTCGAACGCCTGATGGAAACCGTCAAGGCCTTCGACAACATCATCCAGGTCAACCCGCAAGGGCACCTGCTGTTCGCCAGCAACTGGTTCGGCGGCCGCAAGGTCTACCGCGAACCCAACTGGCAATGGCAAAAACCGTATTCGTTCCCGGTGGTGCACCCGGCCATCATCCTGGGCGCCTATAACGCCGACCCCAATAGCCGCCGCATCGTCACAGGCTTAGCAGACGGCTATCTCGCCCACGCCTACACCAACGCCAAGGGCAACTGGGCGCTACCCAACGAAATCAACTGGCAAACCGGCAAAACCCGCGGCGGCGATCTGTTCGAAGGCAGCGGCGGCGCCGACACCTTGCACACCTTCTGGGCCGCCTACCGCTTCACCGGCGAAGAGCGTTATCTCAAGCCCATCAACTACCGCGTCGCCAACAGCGGCCCCAACGGACTCTCGCTGCTCAACGAAAACTTCCTCGATGTCATGGGCAAGCGCAGCGACTGGAGCGGCAAGCTCATCGACGCCGCCAACAAGGACGACGGCAGCGCCCCGGACTTCCCGCACCATGTGGCCTGGGAGCAAACCGGCAACCTCGAGTATCTCGCCACCATTTACCGCAGCGAGGCACGCGAGAAACTTCAGAACTTCTACATGAACACCGAAGGCCACTGGTGGAGCGACCGCGTGGAATCCCCCACGGTCAACCTGCAACGCGCCCGCCTAGGGGGCGTGGCCCTCAAGCGCAATCAGACTTACCCCGGCCACACCGTGAGCTGGCGCTTCAATGACCCAGAGGCCGCCACGCAAGTAGCCATCGCCATCCCCGCACCCCAACAAGACCGCTTCACCGTCATCGCCTACAACACCTCCAGTAAACCTCAGCGCGCCAGCATGACCGGCTGGAACGTCGCCCCAGGCCAATGGCGCATCACCCAGGACGTGGACCGCGACGGTGACGGCAAACTCGACGGCGCAGGCAAAACACGCGAAGTGGCCTTCGAAAAAAGCGCCGCCGTCGACATCGACTTCCCCGCAGGCCGCACCACCGTCCTGCAGCTCGAACGTATTGCAGAAAGCAGCCCAGTCGAACTGCGCCCGGACCTGGGCATCGGGCATGGCGATGTGCGCATGACTGCAGACGGCATTGAGGTGACTGTGCATAGCCTCGGCCATGCGGATGCACCGGCCGGGTTTGTGGTGTTGGAGGATGCGCGTGGCAAGGAGCTGGCGAGAGCCGCGTTCCCGGCACTCGCGACACCACGCGATCTGCAGCCAATCACCACGCAGGTGCGCCTGCCGCTGACCAACGCGGCAAATCTAAAAACCGCGAACTTGCGTTTGGTGACCGAAGGCAACGTCGCAGAGATTACCGGACTCAACAATAATCTCCCTTTACCCGCGCAGGCGAAGCCGGCAATCGCAGAAAACAGTCAATAACCCGAGACACCAAGCCCTTCTCCCGCGCGCGGGAGAAGGTGTACGCAGGACGGATGAAGAAAAAGCCGATAAAGCCAGCGACCAGTCGCGTAAGCGCATTGACGCAACCCAAAAACTCGGCGAGGATCAAGGCACGCAGTATTAATGCAGCCGCAAAGCCACACATTTCTTCAGGGGGAAGAAACAATGTTGAGCAAGGCATGGAGTATCTTGGCGCTGACCGTGGCTGCACTGGGATTCGGAATAACACCTGGCGTCAGAGGGACATAGCTGAAAAGCGGTGAGCTTCAAGAGCTCGTGTGATTTACCACGGTCAAGGAGTCGGCGAGGGTCGTGTTACACCGCACTTAGATAGTCCAACAGTGGTTAGGTCCAATAGGAGATTTATGCGGTACTCATATCAAGAGGAAAAGTTTTCCGCCGCCCGCCACGCGCTTATGCTTCCCCACTCACGCGGTGAATCTGAGTCCATTGCGGAGGCTTTTCATAATATTTCGCTAGGACTTCATCAGCTAGACACGAGCAAACTCGACCCAAGCGCGCAAAAGTGGATTGCCACACTTAAGCGCTTCATGGATACGACTGGCATCAGTGATCCCGACGGCGACGGAGCTTGGGCAGTTAAAGCCCGCACGTTCACGACTGACGACCAGATCGAAATATCTCGCACAGTTGATGAGCTAGCGCATTGGTTTGATAGTGAAGATGATGCCTATTAATTAATTCATGCCGGCGCTGCTTTGCGAATCGGCTTACTCAGGCATTAGGCCGCTAGAGCAATCAACTGCGAGGGGTGAGGTATGAGTTACTTAGTTTTCTGCACTTTCGACCTAAAAGGCGCCAGCAAGAAGGACTACGATCACGCCTACTCAGATCTTTCTGATCTTGGCCTTGAAAAAGTACACAAGGGCAGCAAAGGCGGTGATGTGGTAATTCCCACTACATCTGTCATGGGAGAGTACGCGGGCACAAGTGCTTCGGAAGTCCGAGATGCTGTGCGGGCAAGGATTAAAGCAGTTTTCTCAGCTCGTAGATTCAAATCGGAAATATTCGTCATTGTCGGTGGTGACTGGGGCTGGGGCGTAACCACCACATGACGCGGACTAACAATTCATTCACCCGAAATTGCCTCGCAAACAGGCTTAATTCAATCCGAATCAGCTTCGCGACTCGGCTTAATTCAGGTGCTGGGGGCATTGGAAAATATTATGGGCGAGCTAGACAATCGGCTCCGTGAACTTCTTAGGCGTACAAAGATTACGACGAAGTCGAGATATCGTGCAAGCGAGCGGTTGGAGCGTCATCACAAGCTTTCACAGTGGACCGTATCATTAATTTCTGCGGCATTGGTTTTTGTTCCACTGGCACAGGCATTTGGTATCGCAGCTGAGATTAAAGCGATCTATCTAAATGCAACCCAAGCTACCTTGGCGGTCCTAATTCTTGTTTACTCGCTACTCTTAGGTCAGGAAAATTTTGTCTCTCGTGCTCAAGCGATGCATCGCAATGGAATTGAACTTGGCAGGTTCGCACGCAAGCTTGCTGGTAAAGGGGATAGCGTTCCGGATGACGAGTATTTTCAGTTGGCTGAGGATTACTACGATATTCTGGACAAGTATGAAAATCACAAACCAATCGATTACCTATACACGCGCCTGGCAGACACGCCTGCCAATAACAAAGAGCGGGTCATCTTCGTCGGCCTATGGATCAAGACACGTTTCATAAGTGCATTAATCTTTTCTCACTACTTGCTCGCCATTGCGTTTGTGTTCTTCATCTTTTACAAGCTTTTCTCGGCAATAATTGACCATGTTGCTTAGCCTGGTCCTAACAATTAATTCAAGCTGCTGCCGCAGCGCGGCTTAATTCAAGAATTAGAGCGCGCTAATTATGTTCTACTAATAGCCGCTAACAAAACCCAGGAAGAAGCCGTAAGCAGATGATGGAGCATGCAAGCGAGAGCAACGCCAGGTGGAGATCGATGCGGCGTTCAAAGCGGATGCGCAGTTTGCCCATGCCTGCGAACCAGGCATGGGTGCGCTCGACGACCCAGCGATGACGGCCCAACCGGTCGTTGCGCTCGATTCCCTTGCGTGCGATCCGCGCAATGATGCCGCGCTGCTTGAGGAAGGCGCGACAGCGATCAATGTCGTACGCCTTGTCGGCGTGCAACTTGTCTGGCCAACGTCGCGGGCGCCCTGGTTTGCCGCCAATTGGCGGCAAGGCGTCGATCAACTCCTCGAACACGACCGAGTCGTGCCGATGGGCGCCGGTGACGCACACTGCCAAGGGCACGCCGTTGCGGTCCACGATCAGATGCCGTTTGCTGCCGAGTTTGCCGCGGTCGGTCGGGTTTGGCCCGGTGTAGGCGCCCCCCGGGGGGAGGCCACGCTGGCGGCATCCAGACTGGCTCGGCTCAGATCCAGCGTCTGGGCGCGACGCAGCTCGGTCAGCAACACCTGATGCAGACGATGCCACACACCGGCGGCTTGCCAATCACGCAACCGGCGCCAGCAGGTCATGCCGCTTCCGTAGCCCAGTTCCATAGGCAGGTCTTCCCATGGTACGCCGGTGCGCAAGACATAGACGATGCCGTTGAGGGCTTGCTGATCACTGATACGCGGCCGTCCACCTTTGGGCGAACGCTTCACTTGGGGAATCAGCGGCTCGATGCGCTTCCACAGCGCAATGGGGATCTCTTTGCGACGTGTCATGCCCACAATTTTGCGGACAGCGAAACAATAGTCAAACGATTTTGTTAGCCGTTCTAAGGATCTGCGCGATCTAGGTGAGCGTTGTAGTCGCCATCGGGTGCATCGGCTGATGCGCACCGAGGGACTGCGTGCCCAGGTGGGCTATGGTCGCAAACCGCGCTTCCATGGAGGAATGCAGTGCAAGGCGGCGGCCAACCTGCGTGACCGACAGTTCGACGTGACGGAGCCGGACACGGCCTGGGCGAGCGATTTCACCTTCATCCGCACGCATGAAGGCTGGATGTATTTGGCTGTTGTGATCGATCTGTTTTCCAGGCAGGTCGTCGGCTGGGCGATGCGCGATCGGGCCGACACCGAGTTGGTCGTGCAGGCGGTGTTGTCTGCGGTGTGGCGGCGCAAACCCAACGCTGGTTGCTTGGTTCATTCGGACCAAGGGTCTGTCTACACCAGCGATGACTGGCGCAGTTTCCTGGCGGCCCATGGCTTGGTGTGCAGCATCAGTCGGCGTGGCAACTGCCACGACAACGCACCCGTGGAGAGCTTCTTCGGCCTGCTCAAGCGCGAGCGGATCAGGCGGCGGACCTATCCCACCAAGGACGCCGCTCGCGCCGAGGTATTCGACTACATCGAGATGTTCTACAACCCCAACCGCCGCCACGGTTCCACTGGCGACCTGTCCCCTGTAGAGTTTGAACGGCGCTACGCGTAACGAGGATCTTGAGTGTCTACGGAACCCTGAGCGTATCATATCGTTGATATCGATCACCCACACGCCCCAGTGCGTCGCAAAAAAAAGTGGGGGACGTCGTCTTTACCGCTGTCAAGAGAAATAAACACCAACCACTTCGCTCAAGGGGTCATCTCTTCGATGAGTGTCGATGTCCCGTCGGTCTTTGCGTCACACTACTTACTCATCAATACAACGAGAGTTGATAGTGAGCAGCTGGTTATCTGATTTCAGTCGAATACTCGACACCTCAGCGAGGTCCAGTACGTCGAGCCCGCCAGCCTCTGCAACTTATGGGAGTCCTGGAAGTACGAGCTACCGAAATGAGGTTTTTTCGGCGTTATCGCCTAGGCCTGCGCGCTCTCCCGAACAACCCGAACCTGCTGATTTTTACAACCGCCGTTCCAGCGTGAACCCTCTGAGCGGTCTTGGGGCGCAATCGGTCGTAAAGATTCATAAGGAGTGCGAACCCGAGGAACTTGGGGTGAGCAGCTTTAGCTGTCGCAAGGTCACCGTGCGCAGCACCACTCTAAAGAACTTGAAAATCGCTTCGGAGGTCTTGAGGGAGGTACGGCATATGCTTCCTCATGGGCCTGGAAACCAGGAGGCGAATGTCGTTCTTTCCAAAGGTGAGTCTTGGGCCAGGGCGTCCGTGGCGAGAACCCGAGTGAACCGGAGCAGTACTGTATTGGAATACGCGCGAGCAGCTGCGGAAGCACAAGGTGGCTCTTGCAAAGAGCATGCAAGTCTTGCCTACGCCGCGCTTTCGACGAGAACAATCAATGCCCCCGTTATGCGGGTGAACGATCGGAACGTAGATCACTCTTACGTTGTAATCGGCGATCCAAGGGATCCGCAATGGGGGGAGCGCAACACCGTGGTGGTGGATCCCTGGGTTCGCCTCCCAACCGCCGTAACCCTTGCCGAAGGGGGGCCGCTTGGCTATACGCTCGGCCCGGGAGGAGATTTGAGAAGCGTCAACGCTCCCCCTGATCCAGACGCAACTGATCTTTTGAGCAGCATTCAGCCTGTAAGCCGTGCGGAGGTGGAGCAAATGCTCGCCGAAAACGACATGCCTGCGATCGGCGATGCATTGGTCGACTATATCGATGAAAACGTAAAACCCCAGGTTCATTTCTACGACATACGCCCCTCCGCAAGAGATCCAAGTGTGAAGTATTCGGACAGTCGCCTCAGTGGTGGCAAGACAATGGACCAGATGACGAGTGCGGCGCTCAATTACGAGAAGCAAGCCAATCTTGCATTGCAGCGCCATCGCGGGGAGTGATCGCTTTCGACGTTGATGAGGGTGGGCAGGAATTCGTGTGAAAAACAGCTAAAAGTGAGCTAACTCGCTGTCTACACAGAACTTTCAAGAACCCTGCCGACCCTAAGGTATCCCCACGTTTTACACCGTAAGCATCATCTGTTCGCGCACTGCCGCAGGCAGTGCGCGCAAGCGCCCTATCCACCGTGAGACGGGCTCCATCGGCCAGTGTCGGACCAAGGCTTCTCGGCCGATGCGTAGCGTGGAGTAGAGCTTGCGTGTGCTGTTGCGTGGAGACAGCCACTGGGCGATACCGGTCGCTTCGCATCCCAGCCCTGCCAACCAGCTGGCGAATGCAGCCAACGTATTGATCAGCAGCAGGATCTGCAGTCGCTCGCCGCGTCGGGTCAAACTGTCTTCCAGCGCCTGGCCGTAGCGATGTGATTTCAGATCGCGAAATGCCAGTTCGATCTGCATCCGTCGTGCGTACACATTAACCAACTGCTTTGCGCTGGGTGCCTGCAGCTGCGGGGATGCAACGATCAGCCAAGGCTCGCGCTCACGCGCTGCGGCCTTCAGACTCGATGACGCACGTGAGGCTTTGGCGGGTGAGCGGCGATTGCACCGTTTGCGCCCTTGCCGTGCCTTGGCGTAAACCACCAACCTGCAATCGAGTGGATCGCTGCGATTGGCCTGCATCGGCGGTAACTCGCATGCACGATTGGACGCCAACACATGCAGTTTCCGGCTGTCGATCCACTGATCTGCTCCATCCCGCACGTCCTGCGGCTTGACTTGCGTGCGCCCGCGCAATCGCCCCACCCAACACCAGCCCATGGCCGATACAGCGCGGAACCACGGTGTCCGGAAGCCGGCGTCAGTGACCAGGATCGGGCGAACATCGTCCGGAACCAGTGCCCTCAGTTGGTGCAGGAAGCGTCTTTCTGCACCAGGCGATCCCTGCTGCTTTCCTGGCACTACCATGTCCAGCAAGGTAAGCGTGCGGCCGCCCACCGGCACCGCTGCGCGCAGCAGACACCACGATTTGTCTGGCTTCAGATCGCTCCAGTCGATGACGATTACCGGCTGCGCGCCGCGCAGCAGCCAGTGTGCCATCTCGTGGTCGATCACTGATCGCTCGACCTGCAAATTGCGATTACTCAACAGGCGATCAACTGCCTTGAGCGGCGCGCGCACCCGCAGTGCGCTCGGCCACGAACGTGCGATGTCCATCAGTGTCAGCCTGCGTCCGTGCAACAACGCCTCGACCGCATGCAGTAACGCGCGTTCGCGCAACGCATGCATCCCGGACAGTGAGTTCGGCAGGCACTTCTGCAATACTTCGCTGGCGCGCATGGTCGTCAACCTTCTCTGGCTTAGTCACCTTGAAGATTGCGCCATGCGCGCACTTTCTTCCAGGCGATCATGTCGCAAGTGATTGATCTGAAAGGAGGAAATGTGGGGAAACCTCAGGGTCAGATTCACTTAGGCATCAGCGCCGTTCCTTGTTGATCAAGGCTGCTAACCTTTGATGATTACAAGTGCGGGCACGTCATCGCCTCAAAGCGACGGAACAGGGCCGCGCTGTTGTTGCTCCTGTGAGCGCTGCTGTTCCATCGCCATCTCTTGTGTGCGCTCGTGCGCTAAGCGCTGGTTGACAGATTCCAGTTGCGTAAAGCTCTCTTGAACGGGCCGCTGCGCGGCGTCGGCCGTTGGCATATGGGCGCGCAGCATAGCCGGATCCTTTGGATCGCCTTGCACTACAAACAGGGTCTGCGCAGCGGGCGAGTTTTTGGTCTTTTCGCTGAGCAGCACGTGGTCCACCCGAGTTAGCCCATTGTCTTTGGCTAGCGTCAGCAGACTCGCTGTCATCCGTTCACTGGTAACGTCAAACGTGCGGCCGTTGGCGGCGTCCAGCTGTTCCACTTTGCTTCGGATCTGCTGATGCATGGCATGGTCCGGATGCCCCGCCTCTGCAGGCGTCAATGTGCGTCCTAGCTCACTCGGTGTCGCGAAATTGGGAGAGCTAACACCGCGTGCGCCAGTGTCCTTGAGCTGGACCATGCCATAGCTATCCTTGCCAAGGTCAACGATGTTGAAGGTCTTCGCAGACCCGAGGTCCAGCCCGTTGCGCTCCAGCTGTCTTGGGTCCAGGCCCAAGGATTTGAGATCGATGCGCACTTCCGGAGGCTGGCGGTCATGCGCCAGATGCGCGTAGTTCTGCGCGATGTGACTGATCGGGTTGACGCCATAGTAATTCCGGTAATCTGAGTCGCCATGAGGGCCCAGCGTGCCGCGACCGTCGTAGAAGCACTGTTCCACCGACTTTGTCAGCGCATCATTACGTGAGAACGGGCGCGTCGTTAGCTCTTCATATGTCAATCCATTGGCAAACTGCGGTGGAGCAACCCCTCTATCCACACAACGCGTGGTCGAGCGCTGGAGTAGCCGAAGCTCGACCATTTCATCAGGCATCCCGGGGTTCTGATGCTTGATGCGGTCGTGGAGCGCACGCATGCCTGAAATCTCTGAGAGCGCCTCATCCTGCCGAGTGCTATCCAGATAGACGCGTGTTGGGCCGGTAAGGTCGACCTGACCTTCGCGATTCTCGTGCGCCTCCTGCAGCCTGCTGCTCATTGTCTTTGCGAACTCGGCCAGTGCTTGAGCCCGGTGCTCTGCCAGCACACCATGCATTGTTTCATGCCCGAGTACTTCGGTGATGTAGTCAATCCGCTGCGCGCCCGTGAAGTCGCTGAACGCTGCTGCGCTGATGTTGAGCGTGCCTGCGCTTCCGTTTTTGCCATCTTGGAAATGACCGCCGTTGTTCTGGCCATGCGAGACAGCGATCGATCCGATATGCCCCTCCTCTATCGCATTACCAAGCAAATTCGATAGGTAGGGAGATTCTGATAGCGCTTGACGAATACTGGACTCGGCCTCTTTTGGAAGGCGCGGATCGTTTGCCATGCGTCCCAGCAGAGGTTCGATTCTTGGATCAACAGGTATCATGCCTTGCCCCCATCGATCTGCATGCCGTAAGCGCATTCGCGCGAACCACTGTCCTGCCTAGTTCGGTAGATCAGCAATGCGACGGAGAAGCCTTGCGTTTCATTGTTGAGTGGGCGCCAATGCTGGCGCAGCCATCCTCCCTGGAAAGGCCTTTGCCCACCACGCTTGTAACCCAGTTCCTCCAGTTTATGTGACAGCGTTTCTGCATCCCAAACACAACGTGAAGTGGGTATACGCGTTGGGTCGATACGTTCGGGTAGACCGACGGCGACTTCCATACTCGAGAAAATTTCCTCTGCGGGTACGTGGGTTGCGTAAAAGGTGTACCCGTCACTCAGGGAAACATTTTTCATGATGTAAAAAGGATGCAGAGAGTTCGAGGTGTCTCCGAACTTTGTGCCCAGCGCCGCCTCCAGCCGCATGTAATTCATGTCGGCCGGTGACTTGAATCCATCGACAAAACTCAGCAACCTGGCTTCCAGCTCTTGAGAGCTAATGCTAGCCTTTTTTGGCTCCGAGCGATCACTTGCAATCGCATCCTGAGCAATGACTGGTACTGATGCAGATGACGTAGTGAAATCGCTTTTTTTAGGATCTGCGCACGCGCCCTGAAGTCCAGCCGCAAGGAGCAGCAACAATAGGGAAAAAAATCTCCTTCCTGTTCTCTTCTGCTTGGTATTCATAGGCTCTACTCTTCGAGGGCCCCATTTCATGGTCTGCCTCCATCGATCTTGACGCTATAAGCGCACTCTTGTGGACTGCCTTGTTCATTGGTTCGATAAAGAAGCAATGAGACCGAAAAAATCTGACTTCCGCCGTTGATCGCGCGCCAATGCTGGCGTAGCCATCCACCCTGAAACGGCCGCTGGCCGCCGCGCGTGTATCCCATCCCTTCGAGCGCTTTGGAGAGTGCTTCTGCTTGCCAGATGCAGGTCGACGTAGGCACGCGCGTGGGGTCGCTATGGTCAGGTAGAGTGACTGCAACCTCTATCCGCGAGAATCCATCTTTCGTTGGGCGATGCGTCGCGTAGAGCTCATAGCCATCGGCCATAGGAACTTCCTTTACTTCACGCCACGGGTATGCCGGATCAGACGGTGGTCCAAGCTTGATGCCAAGTGCTGACTCCATCTGGGGGTAGCCCAGATCCGCTGGCACTGTCAGTCCATCAATGAAGCGCAGCAGCCGGCGCTGCAATTCTTGCAAAGTAGTATTCGCAGAGACGATGTCGGCACCGTTGTCGATACCTCTGCTCTTCTCTTGAGGGGGCGGCGTCACTGTCGCAGCAGATGGCGTGCCTGCATGCCGCTTTGCTTCATGGGGCGTGCGAGCACATGCACTTGGCAGCGCTAGTGAAAGCAGCAACAAGGGAAGCAAGTTTCGGAAGCTAATTTTTATCATTGGGATCCTGCGACTCACGCGGCATCGCGCTGCTGGTCAATTGTCACCCGTGCCGTCTGTGTCATGCACTACCGCGCCCGAACCTGAGTGGCGTGATGGTGATGGATAGCGAGGGAGCGTGAAGCTATTTGCGGGAGGGTGGGGATGCGCTTGGAGTAGCAATCTCTCTAGGTTCAATCCAACTCTGACCCTGCTGCTTCAAACGTTGACGCTAGGATCTTCCATCAACGCTTTCCAGATTGCCAGCATCAGCCAGTTGACATGTCACGCAGCGCGTAGCAGTCTTTTCGACAAGGAGCGTAGAAACTCCTCTAAGAGCGGTGCCCACCTCCGTCAAACCGGTGGGTTTTTTGTGCCTGCAGCGTCTTGCGGGTGCAACCGACGCGATGCCTGCGTCGGGAGGGCGGCTAATACAATACCCCTCGGGGAAATACGCCCGCCGACTCTTAGCGGTTTCTAACCTCCCGACATCCCGTCGCCACCCGGCGGCGGGGCCTGTTCGTCAAGGAGGGCTTTGCCATGCGTCAACCGCCATCCCGCTCTACCGCCACCCGCAAGCGCGCACCGCACCAACCCCCGCGCGCCCCAGCCTGGCGCATCGTCGAGCCACCGCTCACCCCCATGCTCACCCCCGAGCAAGTCGCCGCTGCCAACGCCGCCGACCTCGCCAAGCAACAGCGCCCTCCACGCCGCCCACGCCCACCCCACCAATGCACCGTCGGCTACGGTTACTACCCCACTACCAACCAACGCATCCCCACCCTGCGCCTACGCGGCCGCTGGCTCGAACAACTCGGCTTCACCATCGGCAGCAAACTCCACATCCGCCTACGCAACGGCGAGCTCGTTGTCAGCGTGGCGCCAGCAGACTAACCAAACTCAAAGTTGATGTGCCAAGAGGCCTCAACTTGGTGTTGGATCAGTTCTACGAGAGGCTGATAACACCCTCATACAAATAGCTTATGCTGTGATTGAAGCGATTTCTTCAGGCGCAAAGCATGTCAAGGCCACTCCAGGTAGTTCGCGTATTGCTGTTATTAGTAGCAGCGTATATAGCAGTGGGGTGTCATCGGCAGCCACACCAAACCAGTACGCCACAGCTGGGTCGGGACAGTGATAGCCGAACGGCTGTACCGTTGACGCGCTCTTTGGAAGCCGTCCAAGGTGGCGAAATCCGAATTGAATTTGATGTGCCGGCAGATGGTGAGTCACTTCATTCTGTATTCTTCGGTGTTCGCCTTGATGGCCATGATTCAACCTCAGTGGCCGAGACTGCTGATGCACTTAAAGAAGCAAATATTTCGGCTAAAGTTCAGCTCCATCGCATACAGCAAGGCCG
Source organism: Xanthomonas sp. NCPPB 4037 (assembly GCF_041475695.2). Taxonomy (NCBI): domain Bacteria; kingdom Pseudomonadati; phylum Pseudomonadota; class Gammaproteobacteria; order Lysobacterales; family Lysobacteraceae; genus Xanthomonas; species Xanthomonas sp. NCPPB 4037. The sequence goes on along the minus strand of NZ_CM191261.1, from coordinate 4,939,132 downwards.
GTCGGTAAAGGTCGCACTTAGGCGCAGCCAGTGGGTGAGTCGTTCTGAGGTTGAGTGGCTCACTGTCTCTCCAGATGGCGTCGTTCCCGGCCTGGAAGCTGCAGATGCTGACCGAGAATCCTTGCTGAAAGCAGGCTTGATCGTCCAAGACGTTGCTTACAGAGAGCTATCTTTTGCAAGTGCAGATGCGTTGCCTCCTGGCCACTATGTCCTCGGCCTGACGCTGGGCAATGAGCGTAAGTTGCTAATCGACGCTAAGGCGAAGCTCTTGATTGCGTATCGCGCACGCAAGAAGTGAGAGGAGCACAGGAATGAAATCACCAGAAACGCACTACACCGTCACTATCTATGTGGCCGCGCCAGGCACGCCATTGGCGGGTGGCGGTACATCTGCAGCGGGACACGTTTACTACTCTGTCTCAGACGGAAAAAATAACAATAGCTATGGGTTCGCTCCGTTAACGCATGGCGAGTCAAGCGGGCCTGGTGGCGTGTCAACAACCGATGTCGCCGACTACAAGGATCCCTATTACTCCCGGACGCTGGAGATCAGCAAGGACCAATATGAGACGCTAAAAGCCTTCGGCAGAGATGCGGCAGGTCACGGCTTTAACATGGAGTATGCCTGGAAGGAAAATAGCTGCATTGATTTTACTTGGAGTGCATTGAATCAGGCCGGCTTGCATCGGCGGAACGTATTTATCATGACGGATAAGGATTTTGAAGGTCAGTTGAAGCCACTCTCTAACGTCGAAGACATCAAGAGCATTAAGGCACCCATCCCAGATAGCAAATTGAATGGCGAGTCGCACCATCCAATGCCAAAGCAAACCTTCGAGCAGCGTTTCATCTCGGAGCAGCGGCATCCGGACGATCGTCGCCTATCTGGTCTAAATGAGTCACTCGAAAGGCGTCAAATGCTGGCAGGTGGAGCGAACGAAATCGATCCGCTCGTGTCCCAGGCGGAAGCCGCAGTTCGCGATCTTGAGAAAGGACTTGGTCGCGACTATGACGAAAATAGTGCTCGCCTCGCTGCAAGTAGCGCCTATCTTGCGAAAGAGAATGGGTTATCACGAATAGATCATGTCGTATTGAGTCGGCAGACTGACTCGGTACGACAAGGCGAGAAGACCATGGATGCCATTACACAACCAGTAGAACAGTCATTGGCCCAGCTACAAACGCTGAGCGAGACCCAGCGCTCGCAGCTGCAAACACAACAGCAGCAAGAGCAACAGCATGATCAAATAGCAATGCAGCCACATCGGACGGTATGAGATCGCCCGGGCAGGCAATAGAGATGTCAGCGGGATTGGGACATGCTTGTGCCGAAAAATCGTACCAAGTTCGCTTTAAAGGCCAGCGTCAATTCATTGCTTGTCGATTCTGTTCCAACGCGGCCTTCCCATCCTGAAAGTGACCCGCACTGTTCTGTCCGTAGAAGACAGCAATAGCGCCGATCCGGCCATTCTCAATTGCATCGCCCAGCAGGTTAGACAAATACGGTGCTTCAGCAATTGTTTGACGAATGCTCGCCTCGGCGCCATCGGGAAGCGTCGGGTCTTTGCCCTGGCGGCTGATGCAACGTTGTCGGCGTCCTGCGCGTTATCGACGGTTTTTGCACGATCGAAGATCAGTCAACCAAGTCTGATTTAGAGCAGCTATCAAAACTACTGCGCAGCCGTCAGGCGGGCGCGGCCGGTGCTCGGAATCGGCATGTACCCACGTACATTCCGGTTCCTCCGCGCCGTCCGCACCCACCTGACGACTGCTCGCTACGTTTTGTTAGCCGCTCTTAGGCTGACGGGTATATGCAATGGTTCAATTTCAATTATCTCGCCTGGCCCCAAAGATCTTCACGATTTTCTTGAGCCTGATTTTTTAGAAGTCAGGCGCCAGCGGCTCTAGCTACGCTCGAAGACATAGAGGTGGTACGTGGGCGCTTGCCTAGAGCGTGTTATGAACTTTGCCCTTGTCACGATAACGTATACGGATGAAGCCTCGTAAGCCATATCCAACCGATATCTCCGACGAAGAATGGGCCTTCGCTGCGCCATATCTCACACTGATGGATGCGCAAGCACCGCAGCGCAAATACGCGCTACGCGCGATGTTTAACGCACTGCGCTGGATCGCACGCGCCGGCGCACCGTGGCGATTGCTTCCCAACGATTTCCCGCCTTGGGAAGCGGTGTATCAGCAAACGCAGCGCTGGCTGCAGGCTGGCTGCTTTGAGGCCATGGTCAGCGATCTGCGCTCACTCTTGCGTGTGGCACAGGGGAAGAAAGGCCAGCCGAGCGCGGTGATTTTTGATGGCCGGACGCTGCAGTCCACCTGTGAAAGCGGGCCGCGTGCTGGATACGATGGCTATAAGCGCAAGAAAGGCAGCAAGGTGCATATGGCCGTCGATACGCTGGGACATCTGCTTGCCGTCCAGGTCACGCCGGCCAACGAGCAGGAACGCGCACAGGTCCGTTCGTTGGCCCAGGAGGTACAACACGTGACCGGTGAAACGGTCAAGATCGCTTTTGTGGATCAGGGCTATACCGGCCAAGAACCGGCGCAAGCGGCTAAGGAAGAGGGCATTGAGTTGCACGTCATCAAGCTGCAAGAAGCGAAGAAAGGTTTGTCTTGCTGCCGCGCCGCTGGGTTGTCGAGCGCAGCTTCGGCTGGGTCAATCGCTTCAGACGACTGGCGCGCGACTATGAGCGATTGCCGGAAACGTTGGCCGGTTTGCACTTTGTCGTCTTCACGATCCTGATGCTTGGAAATGCAGCCGCTCTATTTCAAAGTTCATAACACGCTCTAGGCTAGGGTTCAACGTTTGATTCCATCTGCCGCTGTTTCCCAATTCATTTACTAAGTACCTTGTTTGTCCAGATCTGGTCGTAATCAGCATTCTGCGCCTTGGTGAACCCATGGGCATCACTACGCCCGTGGTCGACTTTCTGGCCGTCTTTGTAGGTCACGTAATGGCGCCCGCCGGCTGATCGGTCGCCTGGGTAGTGCAGCTGCATCCGGTAGACCAGCCGGCTTTCTTCTTCTGCTGGCGTCGGCGGTTGATCTGTGCCGCCGGTGGCCATTTGCTGTATTTGCAACAGCGGCGTCGCCTGCTGCGGATGGGCCGCTATCCAACGAGCGAACGTTGCGGCGTTCTGCGCTGACACTTGCCCCGGTGCGGACCAGATATACAGGAACGTTGCCGGCGTGCCGGGCGCTGTATTGACGGCCGGCATGTGCCACTCGTAGACCTGTTGCTTGCCGTCGGCGGTGGTCATCTCGAGCATGCTTGCACCGCTTTGCGGTGGGGCGCTGGCGATGGCTGTTAGTTCACTAATCGGCACCAGGCGGGAGTTCGGCACGGCACCCGCCAGTGCCAGCAGCAGGTCGCGCTGGTTGGTCACTTCCTGGTCGTTCAACGACAGTGAGCGCAGGTAGCGCGACCGCAGGCTAAAACGGTAGCGCTGGGCCTGCAGCGTGAACTCTCCCTCGACCCGGGAGGCTTCGTGCCAGTCGTGTCCGGGGGCTAGATTGACAGCGCCGTGCATGATGCAAAATCCTTGCCGCGCTTCTGTTGCAGGCGGGAACGGTGATGCGCTGCTGGTGACCGAGGCCAGGATCTGCTGGGTGCGCCGTTCGGTAATGTCCTGCAGGCGACTGATGGCTCTCTTTTGAAAGCGAAAGGTGGTGCCATCGCGGTGGGCGAAGCCGGTGACCTGCACCACATTCGGATCGAGTGGCAACGCGTCTTCCTCGCGGGCGACGATGATCCTGCCATCATCCTGCGCCAGCGTTTCTACCGGTTTGACCAGTTGGCGCACCCGGCCGTCACTGGCCGATGCTTGCGCGGCCAGCAGGCGCTGCGCGTAGCTGGCCGCGTCTTCGCGGTAGCTCTCGATGTCGCCCCAATAGAACTGTGCAGAACTTTCCAGAAACTGTAGCGGCGTTTCAGCGGTAACGGCTAGCCGCCCAATGCAGTAATGTTTACTGCCGTTGGTGTCTGCCACCGATAGCGGTGGCTTGGTCGTGCTGCAAGCGGCAAGCAACGCCACGGAACAAAATAGCGGTGCGCGCATCAGGCGCGTGGCGGTGAGCGTCACATCAAGTCCTTCGAACAGCAATCGACCAGTATAAATGGGCGCCCTTGCTACCGGGCATCGCTGTGTGGCCGGGTTGTTAGCGCGAGCTCTGAGCAACGCACTACAGCGGCGCGATACGGTGCGCTCACGTTGCGGTCATCCAGTGCCACGAAGACCGGCGCATCCAGCAGCAGATCAGCGTGTCGGTGAAGCTTCACTTATCCCGCCGATACACCCCATTAAAACTCACACTCGCGCCGCCGCATTGCAGGTTGTCTGCAACGATCAATAGGTCGCCAAGCAGCTGCAGACGTACCGTGCAGTCATCCTCGCGCACTTCCAGACGGTTGCCCTCCGCAAAGCTGCGTGCGGTGACCGCGCCGAAGTGTGGGCCGCCGGGGACTGCTCCGGGCTGGGATTGGCGCTGGGCCAGTAGGCGTCGCCATTGACGGTGATGCTGCCGTCGCCATTGGCGGTCAGCTGTAGCGTGTTGTCGCCGTCATACCAGTGGGCGTTCCACGCACTTGCGGGTGGCGTGGCGGTGCTGGCGATGGGCTGCAGGCTGCGCTCGGCGACCCAGCCGGCACTGACGCCCACCTTGTTGGGATAGAACGCGCAGGCGTAGCCGCCACGGTGCTGGGCCAGCACCACCACGTCGCCCTTGATCACGTAGCTGCGCTGCCGGCAGGCTGCCTCGCCCTTGCTGGGGCAGCCGTCGCTGTCGTTGAGCAGGTACAGGCGAGGGACTGCGACGCGCGCCAGCGTAAACGCTGACGGGCTATTGGTGAATGACCCGTTGCGGCAGTCGGCCGCTTCGTTATCGTGTGGCGCGGCGTGCGCCATGGCTGACACCGACAGCAGGAACAGCAAGCAGGCTTTGTGCATCTCGATCACTCCATGGGCAAGGCACTAGTGTGGCCTAACGTGGCGTGCGCTGTGCATCAGCGCGCATGGCGTGAACCGGTGTCTTCTTCGGCCACGATGGGCGCCATTCGCGCGTGCGTCGCAGGAGTACAGCCGGGTTATCGCATGCAGTCACCGCTACCTAGTGCAGCTCAGATCGGCAACGCGCTCAACTTGCGGCGCAGGTAGTTGGTGATGGCGCGCCGCGTGGATTTGCCGCGCCACGAGGCCCAGCACAGGTACGAGCCCACGGCGATCTGGCCGCCGCGATGTCCCAGCCCGAACCAGGTGCGGTCCGGATGGAAGGCGTCGCGTGCAGGACAGTGGATGCCTTGAAAACCGCCCTCGCGTGAGAGGTAGAAGTTAGTGAGCCCCCTGGGCCCGGACACCATCGGAATCTGCCGGTGATCGGTCAGGCGCTCCGGCAGGTGCGCCACGAAGATGTGTTCGATGAGCGATTCCCAGAATGGGTGGCCGGCTTCTGAGCCGAAGACGGCATTGCCAAGTTTGAAGTCCGGCTGCCCGAGCGCGCCTTCTTCGATCGGTAGAACGCACGGCTGTTCAAGCAGCGCAGGCGCAAGCGCGGCCAGTAGCTTGTAGTCGGTATCGAAGTAGAAGCCACCGTCCACATGCATGTAGGCGTAGCGGGCGATGTCGGCTTTCATCACGCCAAAGCGGATCGCATCAAAGCGTGCAGCCAGGTGCGGGAACGCGCGATGCATCAGCGCCGAGTTGGCCGTGTCGTCCCAATGCTTGCAGGTCCACCCGGGCAGGATGCGCTGGAGCCGGGCCACGATGCGCCGCTCTTCCCAGGTCAGGGCAGTGGTCGGGGAGGTGAGGTGAAAAATACGGGGAATGGACACAGGCGATCTGGCGGCAGCGGGGGAGGCGCGGGGCTGCTGCCGAAGGCATGCAGTCACCGCTGGCGGACAGTGCCTGCAGCGAGCGCGACAACAAAGATGCGAAAACGGGACGGGTTTATGAGCCGCACTCATGGGCAAAGCGTGCTGCGGGCCAGGGCGCCAGGGCGTGTGTTCTGCGGCGCTGTCGAGGCAATGCAGACTCAGCGGGGCGCAGTAGCCGTGGTTGGCATTGCGGCCGGGCAGGCCGTAGCCTTGGGCGCACAGCGCGCCCGCAACATCAGGCCGCTGCAGAGGCGGCGCCGTCTCTGCCGATGACCTTGCCGAATGGACCCGCATGACCACCGACCCCGCCTGCACCGCTGCACGGCAACGCATCCAGGAGCTGCACAACCGGGCCGAGAACGACGCGGCAGTGCAGCTGATGCTGGAAGGCATGATCGCCGCAGAGCCGGACCTCTTGCCGGACACTGCGAGCTACGACGCGCTCGTGCACCTGGAGTCCTGCGCAGCCTGCCAAGCCTGGCACAGCGCCTGGCTGGATACGCAATCGCCCGAGCGCGTGGCGCAGCGCGAACGCCGCGCTCAGTACTGCTGCATCCACATGTTCCATGCGGTGACAGACAGTGCGACCGAAGTGCGCTTTTCGTTCGAGTTGTTCAGAAGCGACCCGTGCTGGTCGATCGACGGGCAGCCGGTGTTTGCGCAGTTTTGCCCGTGGTGTGGGCAGCGACTTCCGCAACACGCATTCGAGCATCACACCGCTAGTTGAGAGGCACGCCCACAGACGATCGCGCCATTCAAACCCTGGATCCGAAGTAGCGGCACTTGAAAGCAACACGCGACGAAGCCAGCAAGCCGGCCTCCGCGCGGCGCCTTACCGGCAGCGATCGAACGTCCTGACCCGCGATTGCTCGGCAATGATCAGGCGTGACTCGGTTTCGGTCAGCAGGAAGACGGCAGGGACCTCCTGGTGCAGCCGTTTCGCCGATGCGGTAATCACGCGCCAGGCCCAGGGCGTCTGCGACAGCAAGGTGACCGCCGTAGGCCACACCTGCTCGCCCTTGCCGGTCATCCGGTTCCATTCCAGCTGGACGGTGTGCTTGGGGTCGGCCACATCAGGATCGCCGCACGCCATGCCAGCGGTGACCCAGGTGCCCATCAGGGGCTCTGGGAAGTTGGCCGTTGACGGGTTCCGTTCGTAACGCTCGCCCTGTGCGACATGCGTCAGGTTACCGCGCTTCCAGGCATAGACCCAGGTGTAGCGCCCTGGCGCGCGGCAGCGCTGTGATCCGTCTGCATTGCGCGGTTCCCGCTTGCAGATGGGAGACTCCTTTTGCACGGCAAACACCACCTCGATGCGGTTGCCTGCAACAGCAAGACTCATGACTTCGCCGGGAATCTGCTCGTTTGCATCCGGGGTATAGCCGGTCTTGCGCGCCCTGATTTCCCATTCGTCAGCGCTGGCGCTGATCATGTGCGTCTTTCGGGGAATGAGCTTGCTCAGCACGGTGATGCCGTTCGGGCAATCGGCTGTGGACCCGGAACAATATGAGGAATTGAGGTAGACGATCTCCTCAACACCGTCTTGATCCAGATCGGCCACCTGCAGGAAACCCACGTAGTCTTCCTTGACGATGTCATCGTTGACGCTGAAGTCCTGCCAGAGCGTGGCGATCTCGCGCGCGCGTTCCGCGTCCAGCGTTGGCTTCCGTGCTTGTGCAACCGCGGCGATGAGTAGCGCTGCCATCGCAATTGACATCCGCATCCTTGCGCTCCTTGCAGGGTGAGGGCCTAGCGTACCGCAGCGCGGTGAAGGTTGGGCTCGGCAGGCAACGCATGCGCGACATTCCTGGTGGTGTCATCACACACCGCCACCGTCGCGCTTGTTTGTTTTTCGTCAATACGACCGACACACGGTATTCGCAGGCGGAGTGTTTAGGTGTAGGGGTCAAGAATCGTTGCGGAGTTGCGCATGAGTGCAGTCACGGTAGGCAGGATCGGCCAGGGGCCGGTTTCGGCGGGAGTGGGCCTGGTGCGTCCAGGGCGGGTCGTTGCAGGCGCCAAGCGCTGCGCAGGCCAGGTCGTTCCCTGCAATGCGGTGCGTTCGCGCACCGCTGCCTGCTGAAGGGGCGCGCCATGCGGATGTGTGTAGTGAATGAAGCGGCGGTTGCCGACCCATCCAGGCTGGAAGCGCGCTGCGTGGCGGCGCGTGAAGCCGGTTGCGACTATGTGGTGGTAGCGCCGCCGTTTGCGCGTGACGCCCAAGGGCGCCTGGTGGAACCCAATGCCGGCGATGCCCAGGCGCAGCAACTGCAGACCTGCGTGCAAGCCGCGCAACGGGCAGGCGTCAAGCTGCTGCTGGATGTGCGCCTGGACGAGGTGGGCGGCTCCAGTGCGGTGGTGCGCGATAACCCGCAGTGGTTCCGCGCCCGCAGCACCGCAGTACCGGATCCGCGCCAGCCGCGTGCCACGCCCGAGGTGGCCGAGGCACGCTTTGCGTATGCGCAGGAAGGTGCGGCGCTGGTGGAGTGGTGGAGCGCGCGCCTGCTGGAGTGGGTCAACCAGGGTGTGGGCGGCTTCCGCTTGCTACAGCCCCAGCAGATCCCCGCACAGCGCTGGCGTGAGCTGATCACCCGCGTGCATGCACAGGCGCCGGAGGTGATCTTCGCGGCGTGGACACCCGGGTTGGGTAGCGAAGCGCTGCAGCAGCTTGCCGGTGCCGGCTTCGATGCGGCGTTCTCCTCGCTCGCCTGGTGGGATGGCCGTGGCAGCTGGTTCTTCGATGAAGATGCCGCGCTGCGTGCGCTGGCCAAGCGGGTGGTGGCGATTGTCGAGGCTGCCGACGGCAGCAGCGCCGCACGCCGCGCGCAGCATTGGCAGCTGGCGAGCGCACTCGGTGGCGCCTGGGTGTTGGAAGACCATCAGCTGGAGTCGTTGCCGTTGCGCGTGCGTGCCACCGATGGCCCGCAGCCAGACAATGCGGGCCTGCGGCTGCGGCCACTGTTGCGCGAAGGCACGGGCCTGACGGCGGTGGCGGTGGAGCCGCTTGGCGGGCTGCTCTCGCTCTTGTTGATCAACGGCGACCCCGATCATGTGGTGCCGGTGCCCGCACCGGATCTGTTGCGCCTGCTCGGCGACGCCGAGGCATTGGTGGCCGAAGACGGGCGCACCCTCTCCGGCTCCACGCTGGAGGCGCTGGAACCTGGCGAAGTGCGTGTGTACCGCAGTGTGCCGGCGCGCCATGTGCTGGCAGTCCCGCGCATGCGCCCGCGTGCGCAGACGGCGGCGGCGTGGCCACGGGTGTGCATCGAGTCGGTGACGCCATCGGTGGACAACGGCCGCTTCCCGGTCAAGCGCACCGTGGGCGACCGCATCTGCGTAGAGGCCGATGCCTTCTGCGACGGGCATGACCGCATTGCGGTGGCGGTGCTGTGGCGCCCGGCTGATGCCAAGACCTGGGCCAGCGCGCTGATGCGTGCGTTGGGCAACGACCGCTGGCGCGCGGAGTTCCCGCTCGAGCGCATCGGCACCTACGAATTCCGCGTGGAAGGGTGGCGTGACGTATTCGCTACCTTGCATGCGGATCTGGAAAAGAAGCGTGCTGCCAGCACCGTGCTGCCGGTGGACGTGCAGGAAGCGGTGGCGGTGGTACAGGATGCGCATGCACGCAGCGACGGCGCGTTGGCCACCCAGTTGCAGGACATCCTCACCCGCATCGGCGCGCAGAGTGAGCCGTTGCAGCAACTGGCGATCGTGCTGGAGCCCGATACCGCGCAAGCGATGGCGCTGGCCGACGACAAGCCGTTCCGCTCCGAATACCCGGTGACCTTCCGGGTGGAATCCGAACGCCGCGCGGCGCATTTCTCCAGCTGGTACGAACTGTTCCCGCGCTCGCAGAGTGGTGACGGGCAGCGCCACGGCACCTTCGATGATGTGATCGGGCGGCTGGCGCATATCCGCGCGATGAACTTCGACGTGCTGTACATGCCGCCGATCCACCCGATCGGCGCCAAGAACCGCAAGGGCCGGAACAACGCGGTCACCGCGCAGGATGGCGAACCCGGCAGCCCGTACGCCATTGGTGCCGCCGATGGCGGGCACACCGAGGTGCACGCCGAACTCGGCGGGCTGGAGGGCTTTCGCCGTCTGATCCAGGCCGCACGCGCGCATGGCCTGGAAGTGGCGCTGGATTTTGCAATCCAGTGCGCACCCGACCACCCGTGGCTGCAGGGGCACAAGGACTGGTTCACCTGGCGCGCGGATGGTTCGATCCCGTATGCGGAGAACCCGCCGAAGAAATACCAGGACATCGTCAACGTCGACTTCTACGCCAGCGGTGCGGTGCCGGATTTGTGGAACACGCTGCGCGATGCGGTGCTGTTCTGGGTCAACGAAGGCGTCACCCTGTTCCGCGTGGACAACCCGCACACCAAGCCGTTCCCGTTCTGGGAATGGTTGATTGCCGATGTGCGCGGGCGCCGCCCGGATGTGGTGTTCCTGTCCGAAGCCTTTACCCGGCCGAAGATGATGTACCGCCTGGCCAAGTGCGGCTTCTCGCAGTCGTACACTTATTTCACCTGGCGCAACCACAAGCATGAGCTGCGCGAGTACATCGAAGAGCTCAACGACGGCGTGCCGCGCGAGTGCTTCCGCCCGCATTTCTTCGTCAATACGCCGGACATCAATCCGTTGTTCCTGCAGACCAGCGGGCGCAACGGGCACCTGATCCGCGCCGCGCTTGCCACCACCCTCTCCGGCTTGTGGGGCATGTACCAGGGCTTTGAATTGTGCGAAGCCACCCCGCTGGCGCCGGGCAAGGAAGAATATCTGGATTCGGAGAAATACCAGCTGCGTGCCTGGCCGGAACGGGCGCCTGGCGACATCGTCGATGAGATCACCCGCTTCAACCAGCTGCGCCGCATGCACCCGGAATTGCAGTCGCATCTGGGCACGCGCTTCTACCAGGCGCACAACGATCAGGTGCTGTACTTCGGCAAGTTCCTGGACGCCGGCTACCTGTCGCGCAGCCGCAGCATGGTGCTGGTGGCGATCAACCTGGACCCGCAGGTAGGCCAGGATGCCGAGGTTGAAATTCCGCTGTGGGAGTTGGGCCTGCCCGATCACGCCAGCGTGGCGGTGGAAGACCTGTGGGACGGCCATCGCTTCACGTGGCATGGCAAGACGCAACACATCCGGTTAGAGGCGACGCGGCCGTTCGCGTTATGGCGCATCCGCGCAGGAGAGGTCGCATGAATGCAGTTCCAGCCCTTCAGGCTGACGCAGAACAATCGGCAGTGCTTGCCGACCAGCTTTGGTACAAGGACGCGATCATCTACCAGGTGCACGTCAAGTCGTTCTTCGACTCCAATGACGATGGCATCGGCGATTTCCCCGGCCTGATTTCCAAGCTCGACTACATCGCCGAACTGGGCGTGGACACGATCTGGCTGCTGCCGTTCTACCCCAGCCCGCGCCGCGACGACGGCTACGACATCGCCGAATACATGGCGGTGCATCCAGACTACGGCACCATCGCCGACTTCGAGCAGCTGGTGGCGCAGGCGCATGCACGCGGCATCCGCATCGTCACCGAGCTGGTGATCAACCACACCTCCGATCAGCACTCCTGGTTCCAGCGCGCCCGCAACGCGCCGGCTGGTTCGCCGGAGCGCGACTTCTACGTCTGGTCGGATACCGACCAGGAATACGAAGGCACGCGCATCATTTTCTGCGATACCGAAAAGTCTAATTGGACCTGGGACCCGGTGGCCGGCCAGTACTTCTGGCATCGGTTCTATTCGCACCAGCCCGATCTCAACTTCGACAACCCGGCGGTGCTGGAATCGGTGCTGGAAGTGATGCGCTTCTGGCTGGACCGCGGCGTGGACGGCCTGCGTCTGGACGCGGTGCCGTATTTGATCGAACGCTCCGGCACCTCGAACGAAAACCTGCCGGAAACCCACGCCATCCTGCGCAAGATCCGCGCCACGCTGGATGCCGAATACCCGGACCGCATGCTGCTGGCCGAGGCCAACATGTGGCCGGAAGACACCCAGCAATACTTCGGCCAGAATGCCGACGAATGCCACATGGCGTTCCACTTCCCGCTGATGCCGCGCATGTACATGGCGATCGCGCGCGAAGACCGCTTTCCCATCACCGACATCATGCGGCAGACACCGGAGATTCCGGAGACCTGCCAGTGGGCGATCTTCCTGCGCAACCATGACGAGTTGACGCTGGAAATGGTCACCGACTCGGAGCGCGATTACCTGTGGCAGACCTACGCCTCGGACCGCCGCGCGCGCATCAACTTAGGCATCCGCCGCCGCCTGGCGCCGCTGCTGGAGCGCGACCGCCGCCGCATCGAATTGATGACCTCGTTGCTGCTGACCATGCCCGGCACGCCGGTGCTGTATTACGGCGATGAGATCGGCATGGGCGACAACATCCATCTGGGCGACCGCGATGGTGTGCGCACTCCGATGCAGTGGTCGATCGACCGCAACGGTGGCTTCTCGCGTGCCGACCCCGCCGCGCTGGTGCTGCCGCCGGTGATGGACCCGCTGTACGGCTTCCAGGCGGTGAACGTGGAAGCGCAGATCCGCGACCAGCATTCGCTGCTGACCTGGACCCGCCGCGTGCTCAGCGTGCGCAAGCGCTACCAGGCGTTCGGCCGCGGCACGCTGCGCTTTTTGTACCCAGGCAACCGCCGCATGCTGGCCTACCTGCGCTGCTATCAGGACGAAACCGTGCTGTGCGTGGCCAACCTCTCGCACACCTTGCAGGCGGTGGAGCTGGACCTGTCCGAATTCGAAGGCCGCGTGCCGGTGGACATCATCGGCGGTGGCAGTTTCCCGCCGATCGGCCGGCTGACCTATCTGCTGACCGTGCCGCCATTTGGTTTCTATGCGTTCCAGCTGGTCAGCGAAGGCACGCTGCCGGACTGGCATGTGCCCAGCCCGGTGCCGTTGCCGGATTACCGCACGCTGGTGCTGCGCAGCGACACCGAAGAGAGCGCCGCACTGCTGCCGCATCTGGCCACGCTGGAAGGCGAGATCCTGCCGGCGTGGTTGTCGGCACGGCGCTGGTTCTCGGCCAAGGACCAGGCGCTCAAGAGCGTGCGCATTTCGCGGCGCACACCATTGCCGGGCGATGAGCCGATGAGCCTGCTGGAGCTGGACGTGGAGCTGGAAGACGGCCACCACGAGTGCTACATGCTGCCGGTGGGCATTGTCTGGGAGCGCGAGCACCCGAGCACGCTGGCCGAGCAGCTGGCGCTGGCGCGGGTGCGGCAGGGCCGCGAGGTGGGATATCTCACCGACGCGTTTGCGCTCAAGCCGATGGTGCGCGGCGTGATCGATGCACTGCGTCACGATGCGGCGCTGGATTTCCACGATGGTGACGATGCCTCGCAACAAGGCCAGGTGCGTTTCGAGTCGACCCCGGCGCTGGCCGCGCTGGAGATTCCGGACGACCCGGAAATCCGTTGGTTGTCGGCCGAACAGAGCAACAGCTCGCTGGTGGTGGCCGACAAGGCGGTGTTCAAGCTGCTGCGCCACGTGGCCACCGGTGCCAATCCGGAAATCGAGATCGGCCGCCGCCTCACCGAGATGGGCTACGCCAATGCGGCGCCGCTGCTGGGCAGCGTGAGCCGGGTGGATGCGCAGGGCACCATCACCACCATCGCACTGTTGCAGGGCTTCATCCGCAACCAGGGCGATGCCTGGCGTTGGACGCTCGATCACCTGGCGCGCAGTTTCGACGAGTACGCCACCGCGCAGACCGATGAAGCCCGCAACGAAGCGGTGGCCGGCTACGACGCATTTGCCGCCGTGGTGGGCAAGCGCCTGGCCGAGTTGCACGAGGCGCTCTCGCGCAGCACCGAGGATGCCGACTTCGCACCGCAACGCATCGACCTGCCCACCGCCAACGATGTGGTGGGCGGCGTGGCACGCCAGGTGGAGGAGATGTGGGAAACGGTGCACGCCCGCCTGGGCGCTACCGACGATGCGGCCGAACGCGAGGCGCTGGAATCGGTGCTGGCCGAACGCCCGCAGCTGGATGCGCTGCTGGCCAAAGCGCCGAGCGTGCTGGCCGAGTCGCTGTTGACCCGCGTGCATGGCGACTTCCACCTGGGCCAGATCCTGGTGGCGTTCGACGACGTGGTGCTGATCGACTTCGAAGGCGAGCCCGCCAAGCCGCTGGCCGAACGCCGCGCCAAGGCCAGCCCGTTGCGCGATGTGGCCGGCTTCCTGCGCTCGCTCGATTACGCCAGTGAAGTGTCTGCGCGTGGCGAAGAGGGCACCGCCGCACGTGCCGGCGTGGGCGTGGATGCGCACCTGGATGACTTCCTGGTGGAATTCCGCCGCCGCTCCACGCAAGCGTTCCTGGACGCTTACCATGCCGTGCTCGACGCCAGCGCGCATCCATGGATCGCGCCAGCGGCGTTCAATGCGGCCACCTTGCTGTTCCTGGTGGAGAAGGCCTGCTACGAGGTGCGCTACGAAGCGGCGAACCGGCCGGGCTGGTTGATGGTGCCCATCCAAGGCTTGCGACGCATCCTGCAACGCGCGCGCGCTGGTGCGGGAGACACATGATGAGTGGAGTAATGACTGCAGTGACGAATCGATGGGACCCCGGCGTGACCCGCGCCCTGGCCGAAGCGCGGCACGGCGACGCATTCGCTGTGCTGGGCGCACATCCCAGCACCAACGGCCGCCTGCTGCGCACCTATCACCCCGGCGCCGAGCACGTTACCGCCGTGCTGGCGGATGGGCGCGAGGTACCGCTGGAAGCCGGCCCGGAACCAGGCCTGTTTGCCGGCGAATTGCCGGCCGAGGGAGGCTACCGCCTGCGGATCGGCTGGCCGGGCGGCACCCAGGACACGGCAGACCCGTACGCGTTCGGGCCGCTGCTCAGCGACTTCGACCTGCACCTGATCAGCGAAGGCCACCATCTGCAGCTGGCCGATGCGCTGGGCGCCAATGTGGTGGAAGTGGACGGCGTGCGCGGTACGCGCTTTGCGGTGTGGGCGCCGAACGCCTCGCGCGTGGCGGTGGTGGGCGATTTCAATAGCTGGGACGCGCGCCGGCACCCGATGCGGCTGCGCCACCAGGCCGGCGTGTGGGAGCTGTTCGTGCCCGACGTCGGCCCCGGCGCGCACTACAAATATCAGCTGCGTGGCCCGCATGGGCACGAGTTGCCGGCCAAGGCCGACCCGGTGGCACGCCGCGCCGAACTGGCGCCGGGCACTGCCTCGATCGTGGCCGACCCCACGCCGCACCAGTGGAGCGACGACGGCTGGATGGCCACCCGTGCGCGCCGCCAGGCGCACGACGCACCGATGAGCATCTACGAGATCCATGCCGGCTCCTGGCTGCGCGAGGAAGGTGTGGACCTGGATTGGGACGGTCTGGCTGATCGCCTGATTCCGTACGTGGCCGACATGGGCTTCACCCATGTGGAGCTGATGCCGGTGACCGAGCATCCGTTCGGCGGCTCGTGGGGCTACCAGCCGTTGGGCCTGTTCGCGCCCACCGCGCGCTTCGGCAGCCCGGATGGCTTTGCGCGCTTTGTCGACCGCTGCCACCGCGAAGGCATCGGCGTGATCGTGGACTGGGTGCCGGCACACTTTCCCACCGACGCGCACGGCCTGGCCCACTTCGACGGCACCGCGCTGTACGAACACGCCGACCCGCGCGAAGGCTTCCATCGCGACTGGAACACGCTGATCTACAACCATGGCCGCCGCGAGGTGTCTGGCTTTCTGATCGCCAGCGCGCTGGAGTTCCTGCAGCGCTATCACGTCGATGGCCTGCGCGTGGATGCAGTGGCCTCGATGCTCTACCGCGACTACAGCCGCAATGCCGGTGAGTGGGTGCCCAACATCCATGGCGGCCGCGAAAACTACGAAACCATCGCCTTCCTGCGCCGGCTCAACGAGGTGGTGCGCGAGCACGCGCCGGGTGCGGTGACCATTGCCGAAGAATCCACCGCCTGGCCGGGCGTGACCGCGGATGTGTCGCATGGCGGCCTGGGCTTCCACTACAAGTGGAATATGGGCTGGATGCACGACACGCTGCATTACATCGGGTTGGACCCGATCTATCGCCGCTACCACCATGGCGAGCTGACTTTCAGCATGGTGTATGCGTACTCGGAGCGCTTCGTGCTGCCGATCTCGCACGACGAAGTGGTGCACGGCAAGGGTTCGTTGCTGGGCCGCATGCCCGGTGACGATTGGCAGCGTTTCGCCAACCTGCGCGCCTATCTCGGTTTCATGTTCACCCACCCGGGGCGCAAGTTGCTCTTCATGGGCTGCGAGTTCGGCCAGCCCACCGAGTGGAACCACGACGCTGGCTTGCCGTGGCATCTGCTCGATGACGCACGCCACCGCGGCGTGCAGACGCTGGTGCGCGACCTCAACCACCTGTACGCGCAATACCCCGCCTTGCACGCGCACGACGACGACCCATCGGGCTTCGCGTGGCTGGTAGGGGATGACGCGGCCAACAGCGTGGTGGCGTTCCTGCGCAAGGGCAAACGCGGCGATGCACCGGTGCTGGTGGTGATCAACTACACCCCGGTGGTGCAGCAGGGGTATCGCCTCGGGGTGCCGCAGGGCGGGCTGTGGCGCGAAGTGTTCAACAGCGACGCCGGCATCTACGGCGGTGCCAACCTGGGCAACGGCGGTGCGGTGAATGCCGAACCGCAGTCCATGCATGGCCACGCGCAGTCGCTGCCGTTGCTGCTGCCGCCGCTGGGCGTCATCGTGCTGACCCCGCAGGGCTGATCGACCGTCACCGCGCCCGGCCTGGCCCGGCGCGGTGGCAGCTGCTAGATTGCGCGCCTTAGAGCAGCTATCAACACGACTGCGCAGCCGCCAGGCGGGCGCGGCCGTTGCTCGGAATCGGCATGTACCCACGTACACTCCGCCTCCGCGCCGTCCGCACCCACCTGACGACTGCTCGCTACGTTCTGTTAGCCGCTCTTAGTGGGTGACACCGGCCACGCCTCCGTTGGAGGCAGTCGCGCTGGTCATCGTTGAACAGGCAGCCCGGGGAGGGCTGCCGGGCACAGCCGCCGCCATGCCTCTTGTCGATCGTCTTCGCGGGAGAGCTGTGCGTGCGCTTTTTACAAAGGGTGGGTCGAACTCGGTGTGGGTGGGCGCGGGGAGCCGATTGGCCAGCGCGTGCGCGTCTGTGCAGATATTGCGGCGAAGTGCTGCGGGCGTTGTCGATCCCGCGCGCTGGCAGGCAAGTGCGCCAGCGTGGTGTCGAGACTTCGGCTGCACCGCATGGCACTGCGGCGCATGTGCGTAGTCGCGTCTGCGGTGGACTGCAAGGCCGCGCACATGCATAGCCTGATGACGTGCCTTTACCTGCTGTGCGCGGGCGCTGCGGCGTGCGGTTTTTATCTCGCCACCGTGCATCAGCGCCTGTGGCTGCGCGGCCGCCCGCGCGCCCGCGTGCTGCGTCCAGGCGCCAGCGTGCTGCTGGTGCTGGCGGTTATCTGCGCCATCGCCGCCTCAGGCACCTGGGCCGGCGTCTTCTCGGCACTGACGGCAGCGATGCTGGCCGCGGTGGCGCTGCCATTTCTGGACGCCTGGCAACAGGCACGCACGCAACGCCGGCAGGTGCGCCATGTGGAGTAGATGGGTGGCCGCAGTGCTGCTCGGGTTGCCGCTGGCGGTGGGCGTGGTTGGCCTGTGCGCGGTGGTGCTGCCCGGCCCGCAGCGTAGTTATACGCTGGCTTGGCTGTTGCTGATGTTCCCGGTGTGGATTGGCGCCATGGCCTTGTCGTTCGTGTTTCGCAGCGTAGCGCGCGCCTGGCTGTGGCTGGGCGGGGTGACCGTGCTGTGCTATCTCGCGCTGGCAGCGATCAAGGCGCTGGGCTGGGTGGAGGTGACTGCATGAAGGCTGCAACCTTGCGCGCGTTTCTGTCCGTGCACAGCTGGATGGGCCTGCTGGCGGGCATGGCCTTGTTCATCGCGTTCTATGCCGGTGCCATCACTGTGTTCACGCACGCATTGAGCAGCTGGCAGACCACACCGCCTGCCACGCAGGCTGCACCGGCGGACCCGGTGGCCGCCGCGCAAACCTTGCTGGATACCGTGATTGCCGCGCACCCGCAGGTGGCCGAGTCATTCCTGGTGCTGCTGCCCGGCGAGCATGGGCCGCTGGCACGGGTGTATTGGTACGGCCCGCAGGCCGATGCCAGCGGCGGCATGCGCCAGTATCAGCTCAGCAGCAGCGGTGCGCTGCTGGAACTGCCGCAGCGCGTGGGCTTTGCCGATTTTCTCTACGACCTGCATTTCACTGCCGGCTTGCCACGCACCTTCGGCACGTATCTGTTTGGCGTGGTGAGCGTGCTGTACGGGCTGGCCCTGGTCAGTGGCGTGGTGCTGTATGCGCCGGTGTTCTTCAAGGACCTGTTCGCGCTGCGCATCGGTGCCAACCTCAAGCGGCTGTGGCAGGACGCGCATAACGTGGTGGGCATGCTGTCGCTGCCGTTCCATGTGATCTTCGCCTGGTCCGGTGCGGTGTTGTGCCTGGGTGTGCTGCTGCTGGCGCCGTTCCAGTTCCTGGTCTTCGACGGCAAGTTATTGCAGATCCTGGAGCCGGACTTCGAACTCACCCCGCATGTGGCACCGGCCAACCGCGCAGCGCCGGTGTTGCCGATGGCGACCTTGCTGGAGAAGGCACGCGCCGCCAGCCCCGGCTTCGTGCTGGAAAGCGTGAGTTACCACGACGCAGGCGATGCCAATGCGCGCGTTGAGGTCTATGGCCATCACGATCAGCGCCAGCTCAATACATTGGGCGGTGTGGCATTGGAAGGCGCCACCGGCAAGGTGCTGCGCGTGCTCTCGCCACGCACGATGCGCGCCGGTACCGCCGCCCTGCGTGGCCTGCAGGGGCTGCACTTCGGCAACTTCGGGCATGCGCCGCTGCAGTGGCTGTATTTCCTGCTCGGCCTGGGCGGCGCCTTCCTGTTCTACAGCGGCAACCTGCTGTGGATCGAGACACGCCGCAAGCGCCGTCAGCTTGCGCAGCCCCGTCGCACCCATGCCATGGCACGGCTCACCGTCGGTGTCTGTCTGGGCAGCGTGGCCGGGATCTCGGCGTTGTTCAGTGCCGCACGGGTGCTGCCGCCGGGTCAGGAGCGGGTGGTCTATTACGCGGTGTTCGCCGCTTGCGTGCTGTGGGCGGCGCTGCGCCCCACCGCACGCGGCGCCTATGAAGTGCTGCTTGCCTGCGCGGCGTTGACCGCGGCAATTCCGCTGGCCGGCTGTTTTTCCGCAGCGGGACCGGTGCTGCCCTGGCACGACACCCTGGTGTTGACCGTCGACGTGGTCGCCCTGGTCATGGCGTGGAGTTACTGGCAACTGGCGCGCGCCAGCAAGCGGCGTGGCGCGCAGGGCGACCCGAACAGTGTGTGGGCATGGTGATGGCCGTGGCGTCGTGCAGCGTGCGGCCTTTGCGACTTCGCCAACGGCTGTAGTGCCATTGGATGGAGGCGCAGCAGTCAACGGCAACAGTCATCGCGTTGCACACTGACACCCGCTGGACGCCGCAGGGCGCATGCTGTGCGGCATTGTTTGCAACGCTTGCCTTAACACGATGCCCGCTGCCCAACGCATTGGTTTGATTTCCGACACGCACGGTCTGTTGCGGCCCGAAGCGGTGGCCGCACTGCAGGGATGCAGTGCGATCCTGCATGCCGGCGATGTGGGCGCGCCAGAGATTCTGCAGGCACTGGCCGCGCTGGCGCCTCTGCATGCGATTGCCGGCAATATCGATATCGCGCCCTGGGCGGCCGCACTGCCACCCACGCGCGATCTGGTGATCGCCGGCGTGCGTATCCACATGCTGCACGATCTGAAAACGCTGGCGCCTGATGTGCAGGCCGATGTCATTGTCAGCGGGCATTCGCACAAGCCGCTGGTGCACACGCGCGCTGGCGTGCTGTACGTCAATCCCGGCAGTGCCGGGCGGCGCCGCTTCAGCCTGCCGATCAGCGTGGGCACGTTGTGGCTGGGCGATGGCGTACCGCGTGCGGAGCTATGCATGCTGGACGTGCGCTGACGCAGTTGCCGCGTGTGTGACGTGCACCACGCGCGTGGCCACACACGCGCAGCAATCACGGCAACGATGACCTGGCCTGCACACCGGCGCGCCCATCCTCGTGCGCTGATTCGTTGCGAGGACCTCAGCATGAATACACGTCGCCAATTCCTGTCTGCTGCCGCGGCCGGCACCACGGCGCTGGCCGCATCGCCATTGCTGGCACAGTCGTCCGCACCCGGAAGCGTGATGCCCACGCGCGGCCGCACGGCGGCCTCAGCCGTGCAAACTAGCGCTCCAGCCAAGGGTGCACGTTATCGGCCGACCACGCGGCTGGGCTTTGGCGGCGTTGCGATCGGCAATGGGTTTGCGCCAGCCACCGATGCGCAAAGCGAGCAGACGCTGGCGGCGGTGTGGGCCTCGGGCGTGCGCTATTTCGATACCTCGCCGTGGTACGGGCTGGGCCTGTCCGAACGCCGCACCGGCCATCATCTGCATAACCATGCCGCCGATAGCTACGTGCTCTCGACCAAGGTGGGGCGCTTGCTGACCGCGACCGACAAACCGCCGAAGACCATGTGGCAGCAACCGTCCCCGTTCGATTACCGCTACGACTACAGCGCCGCCGGCGTGCGCCGCTCGATCGAAGACAGCCTGCAACGGCTGGGGGTGTCGCAGATCGACATCGTGTACATCCACGACCTCTCGCCGGAGAACGAAAAAGACCTCGGCATGCCCTGGGAACAGCGCTTTGCCGAGGCCGCCAAGGGCGCGATGCCGGAGCTGACCAGGATGCGCAAGGAGGGCCTGATCAAGGCATGGGGCTTTGGCGTCAATCGCCCGGAACCGGCCTTGCGTGCGATCGAAGAAGCCGACCCGGATATCTTCTTGCTGGCCTGCCAGTACTCGCTGCTCGACCACGCGCAGGCCTTGCATGACACCTTCCCGAAGATCGCCAGGCACGGCGCGTCGGTGGTGGTGGGCGCGCCGCTGCTGGCCGGCTATCTGGCCGGGCGCGACCGTTATCTGTACGAAGGCACGGTGCCGGAGTGGGCGCCGGCCAAACGCCAGAAGGCCCTGGCGATCTGCGACAAACACGGCGTGGATCTGCGCACGGTGTCGCTGCAATTTGCTGCCGCGCCGGAGGTGGTGTCTGCGGTGATTCCCGGCGCACGCACGGCCGAACAGGCGCAGGCCAATGCGGCCTCGATGCGGGTGGCGATCCCTGCCGCGCTCTGGGAAGACCTCAAGCGCGCGCAGGTGATCGAAGCGGATGCACCGGTGCCGGTGGCTGGGTGATCTGACTGCCCGCTGCTGCTGCGAGGTGGTTTGGAGACGGTTAGCGGCGCACTGTGAGATGTAGCACGCTGTCTCCATTGCAGTGCTGACGAGGTCGTCGCAGCACTGCAAGAAGCAACCGAACTTCAGGCGGCGTGCACGCAGCTATGGCAGCACGCGCCTACGCAGTGAGCTGTTGCACGACAGCAACGCCAACTAAGAACATCACGGAATCAACAACGGCCGCAACGTAGGCACGTGCTGCGCCAACTCATCGGCCACGATCGCCGCAAACAGGTCCGCACCATCGGCGCCGAGATGCGTGTAGTCGAACGCCAGCTTGGCCTGGCCCATCGGTTCTGCGCTGGCGTTGTCCTGCGCCGTGGCAGCGGTGGTGGTGGGCTTCGCCACTGAAGCAGGCGCCGAAGAGGGCGCAGCCGTCTGCGCCGGTGTCTTGCCGATGGTGGTGCCCGATTGCGCGGCAACCAGTTGCGCCGGCTCTGCCGGGCGCTGCGCCAGCCGCATTGCCAGCACCGGGCCCATGCCTTGCACCAGCGCCCGGCTGCGCGCGTGCAGGTCGATGAGTGGTACCTGCAGCTCGCGTGCCACCGCACGCGTGGCCGCTGCCCACGGCGCCAGGTCGTCGATCAACTGGCCGCGTTCGAATTGCCGCCGGGTCAGCGGCGTCACCAGCACCGGCAGCGCCCCGGCCGCACGCGCTTCGTTGACGTAGCGACGCAGGTTGGCCGGGAATTCGGTGGCCAGATCGGTCGAGCGCCCCGGCTTGCCGGGTTGATCGTTATGGCCGAACTGGATCAGCACCACCACCTGCCGATAGCCGCCGCTGCGTAGCTCCTTCAGCGCGATCTCCCACGAGCCTTCGGCACGGTAGTTGGACGTACTGCGGCCACCGCGTGCCAGGTTGAGGCAGCTCAGAAACGAGGTGACATGCTGGGCGCAGAAACTCGGGCCCCAGCCGCCTTGCACGGCGGTGGTGGAGTCGCCCACCAACACGATCTTGCTGGCGGCCAACGGTGTGGTGGATGTCGCGGGCACGGGCACGGGCACGGTGGACGCAGGCGCCGCTGGCGCTGCTGCAGCGGCCGTTGCACCAGCGGCCGCCTGCGCCGACAACGCCATGCACATGGCCAATAGCGTCAACACCGCAAAAGAACAAACACGCATAAATCACCGTAGAGCAGGGCGGTCAGAACGTGCCGCGTTGAATGAAGGGGGCTTGTTGATACAGCTGCCGCTCGCCGCCGCGCGGGTCGTTCGCCAGTTGGCTGGGTACATCGAACAGCAGCGTCTCGCGGCGCTCCAGCGAGTACTGTTTCCAGCGCGGCAGGCTGCGATGATTGGGGTCGCCGTGACGCGCGAACGCGAGCAGGGCCGTGCTCATCTGGTCGGCCATCTGCTGCGCGGCAGGGCTATCGCCGGTACGCGATCCTGGCTGGGCAATGGTGTCGAAGACCAGCGGAATATCCAGCGTGTGGAAGGCGCCGAACTTGCCGCCGTCCAGTGGCGAGCCCCAGTCGAGTTGATACGCCCAGGTCGGTGCGCCCTGGCGTGCGCGTGCCTCGGCTTCTTCGATCGCGCCGCGCCAGGAGCGGCCCGCCGTGGTGGCCGCGAAAAACACCTGCGACGGTGTGTAATGCGGATACAGCCGGCGGTAGTGCGCAACCACCACCTGCGGCAGCAGGTCCACGTATTGCTGGGCTTCCAGTTTGGCCGGCAACGTGTCCCAGGTCAGCGCGAAGTTGCCTGCATCGTTGCCCAGGAACGCACGCGTTTCATCGCGGGTATTGCCGATCACCATCGGGATGCGCGCCGACTGCACCGGTGCGGTCGGCCAGAACGGATGCACCGGCAACGCACGCGCATCCAGCACCGGGCCCAGATACAGCGCGCTGTTTTCCACCCGCGAGGGGTCGCGCACCTGCGCGGCGGCCAGCAGCTGTGCCGCTGGCACCGTGCGAATGCGCGCCAGCGTGTCGGGTGCAAGTTTCAGCGCATCCAGCAGCAGCTGCGCGCGCTGGGTGGCCGCACGCGGGCCGGCGGCGGTGACCTGCTGGCCGCTCATGGTCCAGGCGCGGTGGAACAGCCCTCGTGCGGCCGGCATCGCCATCAGCGTGGCGATCTTGGCACCGCCGCCGGACTGGCCGAACACGGTGACATTGCCCGCATCGCCGCCGAATTCCTCCGCATGCGCGCGCACCCACTGCAAGGCCTGGATGAGGTCGAGCTGGCCGGCATTGCCGGAATCGGCAAACGTCGCATCGCCGAGCTGCGCCAGGTACAGATACCCGAACACATTGAGGCGGTGATTGACGGTGATCACCACCACATCGCCGCGCGTGCACAGGCAGGTGCCGTCGTACAGCGGGTCGCTGCCGGAGCCGGTGGTATAGCCGCCGCCGTGGATGTAGACCAGGATCGGCCGCTTGCCGCCATCGCGCAGCGCCGGCGTCCACACGTTGAGGAACAGGCAGTCTTCGCTGGTGGGTTCGCTGGCCTTGGGCTGCGGCGCGGCGGCGCCGTAGGCACTGGCATCGCGGATGCCGTCCCACGGCGTTTCCAGCACTGGCGCCTGAAAGCGCCGTGGCCCGGTGTCGCCCCCATAGGGAATGCCCTTGAACACGCAGATGCCCTGGCTGCGCACACCGCGCACCTGGCCGCTGCGCACGCGTGCCACCGGTGTGCTGGTGTCGCGCGGCGCTGCCGGTGCGGCGGCGCTCAGGCCGGGCACTGCGGCGGCAGCGCCGGCCAGCAGGCCGCCACACACCAGCAGGCGGCGGCGCGGATCAACGCGGTTGGCGCGCGTCACCGCGGCGCATCCTGCGGCGTGGCAGGTGCGCTGATGTGCTGGATCCAGGCCTGGGCCAGCTGCGGCCACGCGGCCAGGGTCAGCCCGGTGGTGCCGCGGGTGCCGAAGCCATGGCCGCCCTGCGGGAACACATGCAGCTCGCTCGGCACGCCGGCGCGCAGCAGCGCATCGTGCATGAGCAGGCTGTTGCGTACCGAAACAACCGTGTCGTCCTGGGCATGCAGCAGGAAGGTGGGCGGCGTGCGTGCATCCACGTGCCATTGCGGCGAATACGCGCGCACCTTGGCGTCGCTGGGTGCATTGCCGAGCAGGCGTTCGCGCGAGCCCATGTGCGCGTTGGCGGCGTCCATGTCGATCACCGGGTAGATCAAGAGCTGGAAATCCGGGCGCGCGCTCAGCGTGTCGGCGCGGTCCACCGCCGGATACACCTGCGCGGCATAGCGGGTGCCCAGGCTGGCGGCCACATGCCCGCCGGCGGAGAAGCCCATCACGCCCACACGCTGCGCATCGACGCCATAGCGCGCGGCATTGGCGCGGATCAGCCGGAGCGCGCGCTGTGCGTCGGCCAGCGGCACGTCGGCGCCGTTGGGGTGGCCCTCGCCGGGCAGGCGGTAACGCAGCACGAACAGGGTGATGCCTGCCCGGTCAACAAACCCCGGCACCAGCGAGGTGCCTTCGTTGTCCAGCACGATGCGCTGGTAGCCGCCGCCGGGCGTGACCAGCAGCGCGGTGCCGTTGGGCCGGGCAGGGCGGTACACCACCATGTACGGCGCGCTGATCGACTGGATATAGCGGTCCGGCACGGCCGCATCGCTGCTGCGCTCCACGATGCGCTGCGGTTGCGGCAGCGCGGTGTCCCCCGGTGCCATTCCGGCTGGCCACAGCGGAATGCGGCTCGCCTGCTCGGCGGCGGTGTCCGCACTGGGGCGTTCGTCGGTGGCGGCGGCAGCGGCGCCAGCGCTGAGCAAGGCCAGGCTGAGAAGCATGCCCCGGCAGCCTTGTACGACAACGGAAACGGCACGCCGGGCGCGCCTGCGATCGGTGTATTGCATAGACCCCTCCCAGGGTTTGCTTCGCTGCAGTGCACATGTTTGCCGCACTGCACATTGCCAATGACACCGGTTTACCATATACAGCACACCGTGCCGCTGTCGATTGGCAGTGCAACAAAACATCCATCAGGGAGACACCCTTGAGCAACGACGCCGCCACCCCGCCTTCGTCCACGTCCACGCTGTCCAAGATTGCCCAGCGCTTCGTGGAGGCCCGCCGCGCAGGCGCGTCGCTGCCCGACTTTCCAGGGGAAATCCCCGACGATCTGGTGACTGCCTACCAGGTGCAGGACATCGCCATCAGCCAGTGGGACGACCAGGTGGTCGGCTGGAAGGTGGGCTATATCGCCGCCGAGCGCCGCGACCACTCCGGCGACGAGCGCCTGCTGGGGCCGATCTTCGCCAACAAGCTGTGGAATGCCACCGGTGGTACAACCGAATTCCCGATCTACGAAGGCGGCTTTGGCGCGGTGGAAGCGGAGTACGTGCTGATGCTCGACGCCGATGCCCCGGCCGAGCAGACCCACTTCACCCCGGAGCAGGCCGCCCAGGTGCCGGCCACGCTGTTCATTGGCGTGGAGATCGCCAGCAGCCCGCTGGCCACCATCAACAAGCTGGGCCCGCGCGTGGTGGTCTCGGATTTCGGCAATAACAACGGGCTGATCCTGGGGCCGGAAATCACCGACTGGCTGGGCCGCGACGAAGCCTCGCTGACCGCGCAGACCCTGATCGACGACCAGGTAGTGGGCACGGGAGGCGCCACCACGCTGCCCGGCGGGTTGCGTGCGGCCTACGCTTTTGCGCTCAGCCGTTCGGCTCAGCGCGGGCGCCCGCTCAAGCGCGGTGATCTCATCGCCACGGGCAATGCCACCGGTATCCATGATATCGAAGTGGGACAGCGCGCCCTGATTCGCTTTGCCGGCTTCGGCGACATTTCCTGTACGGCTGTGTCCGCCAAATAACGCGGATGCAGTGACCAGACGCTTGGGAGGGCGCCAATGATCACTCGCAGACATTTCCTCGGTGCCGGGCTCGCCGCCGCCGCCGCCAGTCCCTGGCTGGGCGCCGGTGCCACCACACCGATTCCCGGCGGGCAGCTGCTCACCGCCACCGACGTGCACGTGGGCGACTACCCCACCGTGGAAGCGGTGCGCTGGTTCGGCAAGCAGCTCGAAGCACGCACCAATGGCCGGCTGAAGCTGCGCCAGTACCACTCCGGCCAGCTGGGCCGCGAGTCCGAGGCGATCGACATGGCGCGCTTCGGTGCCATCGACATCACCCGCGTCTACTCCGGTGCGTTGAACAACACCTTTCCGCTGACCCAGGCGCTGTGCCTGCCGTACGTGTTCGACTCGGTGCCGCATCTGCGCCGCGCCATCGACGGCCATGTCGGCGACAGCGTGTTGCGCAGTTTCGAACAGCGCGATCTGGTCGGCCTGGCCATCTACGATTCCGGCGCGCGCTGCTTCTACAACACCAAGCATCCGCTGCACCGCCCGGAAGATCTCAAGGGCCTGAAATTGCGGGTGGCCTCTTCGGACATCTTCCTCAAGCTGATGCGCATGCTGGGTGCCAACCCCACGCCGATGTCGCTGGGCGAGACGTTCTCGGCGATGGAAACGCACATGATCGACGGTGCGGAAAACAACATGCGCAGCTTCCAGTCCAGCCGCCATTTCGAAGCGGCGCGCTACTGGTCGCAGAGCGAGCATTCGTATGCGCCGGACATCCTGGTGATGTCGCGCAAGAGCTTCGAATCGCTGAGCCCGGCCGATCGCGGCTTGGTGGTGGAACTGGCGCGTGCATCGGTACCGGTGATGCGCACGCTGTGGGATGCCTCCGAGGCCACCGCGCGGCAGCAGGTGATCGATTACGGCGTCAAGCTCAATCAGGTCGACATGCCGGCGTTCCGCGCCGCCGCCGCGCCGCTGCTGGCCGAGTACCGGCGGCAGCCGGAGATCGAAGCGCTGTACCGCCGCATCCGCGATTTTGCATAGAGGTGACCCGATGACCGAACCCGCATCCGTCAACGTGCCGGTCGCGCCATTGCAGCGCGCGCTGGACCGCGTTTCCAACTTCGCCATCGGCGTGGCAGCCATTGCGCTGCTTGGCTTGGTGGTCGTGCAGGGCTGGCAGGTGTTCACCCGCTACGTGCTCAACGACTCGCCCAGCTGGACCGAGCCGGTAACGCTGCTGTTGCTCAGCACCGCGCTGAGCCTGGCCGCCGCCGCCGGCGTGCATACCAACCGCCATTTCGGCTTCTATCTGCTCGGCGAACACATGCCGCCACTGGTGCGCCGCGTGTTCGACGTGATTCGCCCGGTGATGATCATTGCCATCGGCGCGGTGCTGGCCTGGTGGAGTGCAATCCTGTTGCTGGACGGGCTGGACATCAAGATGGCCGGCGCGCAGATGCCGCAGAGCATCAACTACCTGCCGCTGTCCATTGGCGGCGCGCTGATGGTGGTGTTTGCCTTGTACAAGTTGTGGCGTGTGCTGCGCCCGATCCACACCGGAGGAGTGCGCTGATGGGCATCGCCATGTTGTTGGGAACCTTTGTGGTGCTGCTGCTGATCGGCGTGCCGGTGGCCTACGCCCTGGGCGCGGCGGCACTGGCCACGTTGCTGTATCTGGACCTGCCTACGGTGGTGCTGGTGCAGCAGATTTCCGCCGGTAGCGGCTCGGCGTCGTTGATTGCGATTCCGCTGTTTATCTTTGCCGGCGAGCTGATGCTGCGTGGTGGCATTTCCGAACGCCTGATCGCGCTGGCGTCATCGCTGGTGGGGCGTGTGCGCGGTGGCCTGGGCCAGGTCAGCGTGCTGTCGTCGCTGTTCTTCGGCGGCGTGTCCGGCTCGGCGATTGCCGACGTGTCGGCGGTTGGCGGCACGATGATTCCGCAGATGATCAAGCGCGGCTACGACCGCGATTACGCGGTGAACGTGAGCATGACCGCCGCGCTGGTGGCGTTGCTGGTGCCGCCTTCGCACAACCTGATCCTGTTCTCGGCTGCGGCCGGCGGTGGTTTGTCGATCGCCGATCTGTTCGCGGCCGGCATCGTGCCTGCGTTGCTGATGACCGCCGCCATGATGGTCACCGGCTATGCGGTGGCGCGCCATCGCGGCTACGGCACCGAGCCGTTCCCGGGCTGGCGTGCGGTGGCCTTGCGCCTGTTCGGCGCACTGCCGGGCCTGGGCCTGGTGGCGCTGATCTTCATCGGTATCCGCGCCGGCATCTTTACCGCGGTGGAGAGTGCGGCCATCGCCGTGGTGTATGCGTTGATCGTCACCGCATTGCTGTATCGCCAGCTGCGCTGGGCCGAGTTCTTCGCGGCGGTGACGCATGCCGCGCGCACCACCGGCGTGATCCTGTTCGTGATCGCCACGGCTGCAGTATTCGGCTGGTTGCTTGCGTACCTGCAGGTGCCGGCGGCGGCGGTGAAGTTCCTGCAGGCCATTGCCGACAGCAAGAACACCGTGCTGCTGATGATCGTGGTGATGCTGCTGCTGCTGGGCATGTTCATGGACCTGGCGCCGAAGATCCTGATCTGCACGCCGATCTTCCTGCCGGTGGTCAAGGCCTACGGCATCGACCCGATCCACTTCGGCTTGGTGATGGTGTTGGCCGGCGGTATCGGCTTGATCACTCCGCCGATCGGCTCGGTGTTGTTCATTGGTACCTCGATTGGCGAAATCACCGTGGCCCAAAGCATGCGCACCATCTGGCCGTTCTGGCTGGCGGCGTTGTGCGTGTTGCTGATCGTGGCGTTCTTCCCGGAGCTGTCGCTCTGGTTGCCCAGGGCACTGCGCGCGTAAGCGCCAGTGCCGGCGGGAGTCTCCCGCCTTCATCCAGCGGCCGGCGCTCCAGGTGCCGGCCGCTGCATCGCCCCGCACACCGGGGACAAGGAGAGAGCATGCGGTTTCGAACCACCCCCCTGGCCCTGCGTTGGCTGACCACCGGGCTGCTGCTGTGCGCCAGCCTGGCCACCGCCGCCGACTGGAAGCGCGGCATCGAGCACCAGCGCATCGCCGATCAAGGCAATGGCACCTTCCTCAACCCGGTCTTGGCCGGCGACCATCCCGACCCGTCGGTGCTCAAGGACGGGCAGGACTACTACCTCACGCTGTCTTCGTTCGACGCCTACCCGGGCCTGCCGATCTGGCATTCGCGCGATCTGGTCAACTGGCAGCCGCTGGGCCATGCCATCACCCAGAACGTCGGCGCGATCTGGGCACCGGACCTGATCAAGCACGGCAAGCGCTACTACATCTACTTCCCGGCGCGGCGTGGCGACCAGGGCGAGCGCAGCAACTTCGTGGTATGGGCCGATGACATCAAGGGCCCGTGGAGCAAGCCGATCGACATCGGCCTGGGCAAGTACATCGACCCCGGTCACGCAGTGGGCGAAGATGGCAAGCGCTACCTGTTCCTGAGTGGCGGCGACTATGTGCAGCTGTCCGACGACGGGCTGAAGGTGGTCGGCACGCCCAAGCACGTCTACGACGGCTGGAAATATCCGGAAAGCTGGGACGTGGAAGGCTACGCCCAGGAAGGGCCCAAGATCACCCGCCATAACGGCTGGTACTACATGACCACCGCGGTGGGCGGCACCGCCGGCCCGCCGACCGGGCACATGGTGATCACCGCGCGCTCGCGCTCGATCCATGGCCCCTGGCAGAACGCACCCAACAACCCGATCACCCGCACCAAGAGCGCCGACGAGCCGTGGTGGTCGCGTGGCCACGCCACCCTGGTGGAAGGCACCGACCAGCGCTGGTGGATGCTCTACCACGGCTACGAGCACGGCTTCTGGACGCTGGGCCGGCAGGCCTTGCTCGACCCCATCGAGTGGACGCCCGATGGCTGGTTCGTGGCCAAGGGCGGCGACCTGGGCACCCCGTTGAAGAAGCCCAGCGGCCAGGCCCTGCCGCACGGCCTGGCATTGTCGGACGACTTCCGCGCCGCAACGCTGGGCCCGCAGTGGTCGTTCTTCAACCCGGCCGCCGACGAGGCCAAGCGCCTGCAGGTGGGCGATGGCGTGCTGCGCCTGCAGGGCAAGGGCAGCGCGCCGCGCGATGCCTCGCCGCTGACGGTGATCGCCACCGACCAGGCCTACCAGTTCGAGGTACAGATGACCGTTGCACCGGGCGGGCAGGGCGGCGCGCTGCTGTTCTACAGCGACAAGCTCTACGCCGGGGTGGGCAGCAATGGCGAGAACTTCGTCATGCACCGCTACGGCGAAGAACGCCCGGCCAAGCTGGCGCCCAGCAGCAAGGGCGGCGCGCTGTGGCTGCGCGTCACCAACAACCGCCACATCGTCACCATCCACACCAGCACCGACGGCACCACCTGGACCAAGTACCCGGTGCAGATGGAAGTGTCCGGCTACCACCACAACGTGGCCGGCAAGTTCCTGGCACTGAAACCGGCGTTGTACGCCGCCGGGCAGGGCCAGGTGGAGTTCCGCAACTTCCGCTACCGCGCCCTGGACTGACCGTTCTGCATCGCCAGGCATGCCGCGGCGCCACTGGCCGCGGCCCGCCACAGGGTGCGAAACGGGACATCGGCAGGCTCCGCTAGGGCCTGCTGGCCCGCTGGCCGGTAGAATCCAATCAACTCGAACGGTTGACCGCTATGCCCGCCCGCAAGAATCCCGAAGAGGGAATGCCCGGCCTGCCGAAGGGCAAGGTAGCAACGATCAACGACATCGCGCGGATGTCGGGCGTGTCCAAGAAGACCGTCTCGCGGATCATCAACAACTCGCCGCTGGTGCGGCAGGACACCCGCGAGAAGGTCGAGGCGCTGATGCGCGAGGTGGGCTACGCGCCCGACCCGCTCGCCCGCGGGTTGGCGTTCCGGCGCTCGTTCCTGATCGGCATGGTCTACGACAACCCCACTGCCCAGTACATCGTGGACATGCAGTACGGCGCGCTGGACGCCTTGCGTGGCTCCAGCTTCGAGCTGGTGGTGCACCCCTGCGACAGCCGCAGCCCGGGCTATATCGAAGGTGTGCGCCGGTTTGCCCAGGCGCAGAAGCTGCACGGGGTGATCCTGGTGCCGCGTGCCTCCGAGGACCAGGCGCTGGCCGACATGCTGGCCGAGATCGGCTGCCGCTACACCCGCATCGCCTCGATCGCGCTGGACACCACCTCGCAGACGGTGATCACCCATGACCGCGACGGCGCCGCCGAGGCCGCCGACTACCTGCTCTCGCTCGGCCACCGCGACATCGCCCTGGTCACCGGCCCCAGCGCCTACCGCTCCTCGGTCGAGCGCACCTCGGGCTTTGCCGACGCGCTGACCCGGCGCGGCATCGAACTGCCGCCCGAGCGGATTGTGGAAGCCGGCTATACCTTCGAATCCGGCGTGGCCGCGGCCGAAAAGCTGCTGCTGGGCAAGAAGCGCCCCACCGCCATCTTCACCGGTAACGACGAAATGGCTGCCGGTATCTACAAGGTCGCGCTGCGCGCCGGCATCAACATCCCGCGCCAGCTGTCGGTGATCGGCTACGACGACAGCTCGCTGGCCTCGCGCCTGTGGCCGCCGCTGACCTCGGTGCGCCGCCACACCCGCGACACCGGCCGCACCGCCGCCGCCATGCTGATCCAGCCCGACAACGCCCCGCAGCTACCCACCGCCAGCGTGCGCCCGCACCTGATCGTGCGCGACTCCTGTCAACCGCCGGAAGATTGAGGGAGGTCAAAGCCTGGGGAGGGACGCCAAGCAAAGCAAAGCGCTGGCGATTCACTTGTGATGGCGCGTGGCGACGCGTTGGTCATGGCAGGCGTTGGCAATCCACCGAGGCGCACCCTCATCCGGCGCTACGCGCCACCTTCTCCCGGAGGGGAGAAGGGAGTGGGCCCCTCTCCCTTCGGGGCGAGAAGGCACGGCTTACGCGCCATGGGCGCGCGTGCCTTGGAGCGCCCGCGGCGCAAGCGCGGGCCGGGGCGCGGGGGTTGGGGTGAGGGTACGGCGGCAGACCGCCATCTGCGAAAGCTCAGCCATGAGCTCAGGTAGGGGGCGCATAAGCCTCCCCCGACCAAACCAAGCCGTGCCCCCGATATAGCGCGCCGCCTCGCACCCTCATCCGGCGCTACGCGCCACCTTCTCCCGAGGGGAGAAGGGAGTGAGCCCTTCTCCCTCCGGGGCGAGAAGGCACGGCTCACGCGCCATAGGCGTGCCTTGGAGCGCCTGCGGCGCAAGCGCGGGCCGGGGCGCGGAGCGGGGGTTGGGTTGAGGGTAGGGCGGCAGACCGCCATCTGCGAAAGCTCAGCCATGAGCTCAGGTAGGAGGCGCATAAGCCTCCCCCGGCCAAACCAAGCCGCGCACCCGATATAGCGCGCCGCCTCGCACCCTCATCCGGCGCTATGCGCCACCTTCTCCCGTAGGGGAGAAGGAATCAAAGCCCCTCTCCCTTCGGGAGAGGGGTTGGGGTGAGGGTAGGGCGGCAGACCGCCATCTGAGGAAGCTCAGCCATGAGTTCAGGTAGGAGGCGCAGCCGCCAGCCCCACGCGCCGCTTTCGTGCACTGCGCAATGACACCGGTTTACCAGAGCCGGTAGAATGGCGTGGTGCGGGCTTTCATTCCCCCTCGCTTGCCACCGGAGATGCGCATGTCCCTCTATTGCAAGACCCACTACGCCACCCATCCGGACGCCCTCAAGGGCGCCAGCAACGACACCCTGCGCGAGCTCTACCTGCTCGACGGCCTGTTCGTCGCCGATGCGGTGACCCTCAAATACACGCACTACGAGCGCTTCGTGCTCGGTGGCGCCGCCCCGGTCGGCAAGACGCTGGAACTGCCCAAGCAGACCGAGCCCGCCTCGGCGGCCGGCCACCCGTTCCTGGAACGGCGCGAGCTGGGCGTCATCAATGTTGGCGCCGGCACCGGCACCGTCACCGTGGACGGCACCGCCTACACGCTTGGGCCCAAGGACGGCCTGTACGTGGCGATGGGCAGCACCGAGGTGAGCTTTGCGTCTGCCGATGCCGCCAACCCGGCGCAGTTCTATCTGGCCTCGACCCCGGCGCATGCGCGCTTCGAGACCAAGCAGCTGTCGATCAAGGACGCGGTGGCACTGGAGCGCGGCGCGCTGGAAACCAGCAACGAGCGCACCATCTACCAGTACATCGTGCCGGCCACCTGCCAGTCCTCGCAGCTGCTGCTGGGCCTGACCGTGCTCAAGCCGGGCAGCGTCTGGAACACCATGCCGCCGCATCTGCACGACCGCCGCAGCGAGGTGTATTTCTACTTCGATCTTGGCGCCAACGACCGCGTCTATCACTTCATGGGCGAGCCGGACGCGCAGCGCCACATCGTGATCCAGAACAACGAAGCGGTGGTGTCGCCGCCGTGGTCGATCCACATGGGCGCCGGCACCAGCAATTACGCCTTCATCTGGGCGATGGGCGGCGAGAACCTGGATTACACCGACATGCATGTGCTGGACATCTGCCAGCTCAAATGACGCTGGCGCTTGCAAGGCAATACTTAATCAGCGCAATAACTCGGTTAATGCGATTCACCAGCCAAGTTAATGCGATAGCTCCATCAATGCGTGGCCGCGCAGCGCGCGGACGCAACGCACTCATCCAACGTGGCATCACCCAGCAGGAGCGATAAGGTAATGAGCAATCCGTTCAGTCTCGAAGGCAAGGTCGCACTGGTCACCGGTGCCAACACTGGCCTGGGCCAGGGCATCGCGCTGGCACTGGCAGAGGCGGGCGCCGACATCGCCGCCGCCGGCATCCAGGCACCGACCGAGACCGAAGAAAAGGTCAAGGCGATGGGCCGCCGTTTCGTCGCCATCGAAGCCAACCTGATCAGCATCGAGCCGGTGCAGCGCATCCTCGATGAAACCCTCGCCGGCCTGGGCCGCCTGGACATCCTGGTCAACAATGCTGGCCTGATCCGCCGCACCGATGCGGTGGATTTCAGCGAGCAGGATTGGGACGACGTGATGAACGTCAACCTGAAATCGGCCTTCTTCATGTCGCAGGCTGCCGGCCGCCACTTCATTACACAAGGCAGCGGCAAGATCATCAACATCGCCTCGATGCTGTCGTTCCAGGGCGGCATCCGCGTGCCGTCCTACACCGCCAGCAAGTCCGGCATCGCCGGCATCACCCGCCTGCTGGCCAACGAGTGGGGCAGCAAGGGCGTGACCGCCAACGCCATCGCCCCCGGCTACATGGCCACCGACAACACCGCGCAGCTGCGTGCCGACCAGGACCGCAACAAGTCCATCCTGGACCGCATCCCGGCCGCGCGCTGGGGTGTGCCGGCCGACCTCGGCGGCGCGGCGGTGTTCCTGGCCAGCAGCGCCTCGGACTACGTCAACGGCGCGATCATCCCGGTCGACGGCGGCTGGCTGGCGCGCTGAGAAAAATGCGTCGTTTCCTTCTCCCACCGGGAGAAGGTGCCCGCAGGGCGGATGAGGGTCGGTATGCACGCGCACAACCCCGACATGCATGACGTCCGCCACGCAAGCACGCATCAACCACATTCCAACCAACTTCCCCAACGAAATCGGAGCATTCCCATGAAAATTGCACTCATGAATGAGTTTAGCCAGGCCGCCAAGAACCCGGTGATCCTGCAGCAGCTCAACGAGGTCGCCAGCGAGCAGGGCCATGACGTGTTCAACGTCGGCATGGACGGCGACAACGACCACCGCCTGACCTACATCCACCTGGGCATCGTCGCCAGCCTGCTGCTCAACGCCAAGGCCGTGGACTTCGTGGTCGCCGGCTGCGGCACCGGCCAGGGCGCGATGATGTCGCTCAACGCCCACCCGGGCGTGTTCTGCGGCTACTGCATCGAGCCGACCGACGCCTACCTGTTCGCGCAGGTCAACAACGGCAACGCGCTGTCGCTGGCGTTCGCCAAGGGCTACGGCTGGGGCGCGGAAATCAACGTGCGCTACATCTTCGAAAAGGCCTTCAGCGGCGAGCGTGGCCTGGGCTATCCGGCCGAGCGTCGCGAATCGCAGGCCGCCAACGCCGGCATCCTGACCCAGGTCAAGCAGGCCACCGCCAAGTCCTACTTGGACGGCCTGCGCGCGATCGACCCGGAGCTGATCAAGCAGGCGATCGGCGGTGCGCGCTTCCAGCAGTGCTTCTTCGACAACGCCCAGGACGCGGAGATCCGCAGCTTCGTCGCCGGCCTGCTCGGCAAGAGCGAAGCCGCTGCAGCAGCTGCTTAACTAGCCCCGCAGCGCTAAAGCCCCTCTCCCGCCGGGGCGAGAAGGCACGGCTTGCGCGCCATTGGCGCGCGTGCCTTGGAGCGCCCGCGCCGCAAGCGCGGGCCGGGACGCGGAGCGGGGGTTGGGGTACGAGGCGAAGTGGTCGATGCGTCACTCATAAGGCGCGTGGCGACGCGTTTGTCATCACAGGCACTCGCAGTCTCTGAGGCGCCCCTCATCCGCCCTTCGGGCACCTTCTCCCGATGGGAGAAGGGACACCGCGCTGTCCTAAACACTCTTCCGGAGCCACCATGCGTCTGCTTCTCTTCGCATCGTTGCTGCTGCTCTTGGCAAACATCGCCCGCGCCAATCCACACTACATCTTCATCGCCGGTGATTCCACCGCCGCCGAATACGGCACCGAGCGCGCACCGCAAGCCGGCTGGGGCCAGATGCTTCAAGGCTGGTTCGACCCGGCGCAGTGGCAGGTCCACAACCACGCCAAGGGTGGGCGCAGCACACGTAGTTTTATCGCCGAAGGGCGCCTTGATGCCATCGCAAAACAATTGCAACGCGGCGATGTGCTGCTGATCCAGTTCGGCCACAACGACGCCAAGCGCGAAGACGCCACGCGTTACACCGATCCGCAAGGCGACTACCAGCAGTTCCTGCGCCGCTTTATTGCCACCGCGCGCGACAAAGGCGCCACGCCGATCCTGATCACCCCGGCCGCGCGATTGCTCTACGACTTCGGCGCGCTGCTCGACACCCACGGCCGCTACACCCTGGCCATGCAGCAACTGGCCGCGCAGGAGCAGGTGGGCCTGATCGATCTCAACGGCAGCTCCAGCGACTGGATCCGCGCGCTCGGCGAACAGGCGGCCAAACCGTATTTCCTGTTCGTGCCCGAACAAGCCAAGGCCGATGGCACCCACTTCAGCCAGGCCGGCGCCACCGCCATGGCGTGCCTGGTCGTGCATGGTTGGGTGCAACTGCAGCCGGCGCTGAAACCCCAGCTACGCCGCGATGCCGATTGCGGCGCGGCGCCGGACACCGCTGCGCGCCGCGCGGCGCAGGTGCATCCCTCGCTGGTGGTGCATGAGCGCGATCTGCCGCGCAGCCAGCCCGGCCCACACGGCGGTGCTGGCCCCACCACCGCCTATCCGTTCTTTGCCGACGCGCCGGAGTTGAAGTTCGTGCTGCGCAAGCGCGTGCTGCACAAGGGCGCCGGCATCGGCCTGCATCTGCACGACAAGGACGAGATCTACTACGTCGTCAGCGGCCGCGGCCTGTACGCGCTGGATGGCAAACAGTACGAAGTGGGCGCCGGCGATGCACTGCTCACCCGCCCCGGCAGCACGCATGCGCTGCAGCAAGTGGGCGAGGAGGATCTGGTGATCCTGCTGACGTATCTGGCTGCCAAATCCTGAGCCACCTGCGGTGCCGAGGCTCGGTGCAGTGCGATGCACGGCTCGATGACGCGATGCGTTGCTGAAAAGAATGCGCCGTTCGCCGAGCACGCAGCGCGTTTAACGTTGTTACCGCGTTACCGCGTTACCGCGTTACCGCGTTACCGCGTTACCGCGTTACCGCGTTGCACGTTGTGGCGTTGCATGTCGTGCAGCCGAGGTCATCAAGCGCAGGCGGTGCAGTGCGGCCGCAGGAATGCCACATCGAAGTGGCCTGCGGCGCTGTTCAACCGTCACCGCAACTGCCTCAGGCCTTGTCCACCCCGTAGTGGATCAACCCCAATCGCGCCAGCGCGCTGGACTGGCGGTAATACACCTCTTCCCAGCCATCCACGCGCTGACGGTCGGTTTCGCTCATCGCATCGAGAATGTCTTCGATGCTGAGCAGGTCCGGATCTTCTTCGAGCCGCTCGAACACCGCGCCCAGGCCATCGATCGCCTGGCGCACCTGGCTTGCACCCATCGCGGTGAGCGCCTGCAGCGCGCAGCTGCGGGTCAGGGCATCCCAGTGGTCGAAGTAGCGCGCGTAGCCGCTGTCGCTCATGTCCGCGTCCAGGCGGGCCAATGCCACCAGCTCACGTTCGCCCGGCGTCAGTGCATCAAAGCGCCCGCGCACCGCCACCAGCCGCGCCTGTGCGCGTGCGGTGCGTCGGCGCCACAACAGCATCGGCATGTTGAGCAGCCCCTGCGCGCTGGGCGGCGCCACGGCGGGCCAGTTCACGCCATGGCTGTCGTCGGTGAGTTGCCACTGCGCGCGCTGCGCTGGCGTGGCCTTGGCCAGCAGCCGCTGCGCCTGGATCGGCTCGTCGATGCGCATGCCGTTGTCCAGCGTAAACAGCAGGCGCGTGTCGTCCAGCTCCAAGCGCCGGATGCGGAGGTGCGTCAGGTCCATGGGCAGCAACGGTGTGGGGAATCCTGACCTTAGTGCGGGCCGGCGGTGCTGTCGAGTCGGTGCGCCGAGGTCGAGCGCGCTTGCGGTGTCTCGACCCGCTGACTGACGCTTTGGCTGCCCGGCGATCCGCCACCGGTCGAACCGTGCAGTGGCGATGGAGTGGGCACGTGGTACACGGGAAAGCAGCAACATTGGTGCACGTGCCGACTCCTATCGACACCGAAGCACTTCTCGCAGCTGGCAGCGCTTGCAGCAATGCGGTGCACCGGCGACGCATGCAGTGCGTCTAGCTCGCCTCAGGTAGGCGCTTCCTGCGCAAGAGTGCAGGCGCTAGCGCGCCATCATCACCGGCTGCGAATCAGCGCAAGCGCCACCACGCCAGGCCGAACACACCGGCGCCAGCCAACCCCTCACACGTCGCCGTCGCGGCTCCAACCTTCGCCGCTGCCGCGTTGCAGGACGTGGTCGGTTGCCAGCACCTCGCCGGCCGGCACCTGCGGCTGTTGCGCAAGATCGGCATAGATCGGGGTGAAGTCCGGGGCGGTGGCGTCCATCAACTGCGCAAAGCTGTCGATGACGAAGTAGGTCTTCTGGAAACTGTCGATGCGATAGCGCGTGCGCATCACCCGCTGCAGACCGAAGCCCACCCGGTTCGGCGCCGCCGATTCCAGCGAATGCAGCGATTCGCCCTTGGACGAGACGATGCCCGCGCCGTAGATGCGCAGCCCCTGCGGGGTGGCAATCAGGCCGAATTCCACCGTGTACCAGTACAGCCGGGTGAGATTTTGCAACGCGTCCGGGCCAATTCCGTGCGCCTTGACGCCACCGCGCCCGTAGGCCTGCATGAAGTCGGCAAACAGCGGATTCATCAGCAGCGGCACGTGCCCGAACAGGTCATGGAACAGGTCCGGTTCGGCGATGTAGTCGATCTGGTCCGGGCGGCGGATCCACCAGGTCACCGGGAAGCGCCGGTTGGCCAGGTGGTCGAAGAAATCCAGCTCCGGCAGCAGCCCTTCCACGCCGACCAGCGTCCAGCCGGTGGTCGCCTGCAGCACCGCGTTGAGCGCGTCGAAGCGCGGAATCTGGGTGTCGTCCATGCCCATCGCGTCCTGCGCCTGCAGGAACTCATCGCAGGCCCGCCCGACCAGCAGCGCGCGCTGCCGCCGGTACAGCGTGCCCCAGGTGGCGTGGTCGTCGGCGCTGTAACCATCCCACGGCTGCTCCACCACCGCGGTGGTGTAGACCGGCACATAGCCCTTGTCGGTGAGCTGGTTCTCGACGCGGCGCGGCGCAGTGTTCATGCGGTGTGGTTCCCAAAACGGATGGCTTCACCTTAGCCAAATGGCCACGCAACGGGATTGCGAATGTTGCGCACCGGCGGCCGTTAGACGCAAGATTCGTGCGTCATCGCTTGCTGCTGCGCAACATATGGATCAACCAATCGCCCTGGACCGCACCGATTTGCGCCTGCTCGCGCTGCTGCAGACGCAGGGGCGCAGCAGCAACGCCGAGCTCGCCGCGCAGGTCAATCTCTCGGCCTCGGCCTGCCTGCGGCGTACCCAACGGCTGGAAGCGGCCGGCATCATCGCCGGCTATGGCGCGCGCCTGGATGCGCGCGCGCTGGGCCTGGGCCTGCAGGCCTTCGTGCGGGTGCAGCTGGAACAGCATGGCCAGCCGGACATCGAGCACTTCGCCGCTGGGGTGCGCGGCTGGGACGAGGTGGTGGCCTGCTGGGCGCTCACCGGCGACATGGATTACCTGCTGCAGGTGCAGGTGCGCGACCTGGAGCATTTCTCGCGGTTTTTGCTGGACCGCCTGCTCAACGCCACCGGCGTGTCGGATGTGAATTCCAGCTTCGTGCTGCGCACGGTGAAGGCGCCGGAGGGCTTGCC
Source organism: Xanthomonas sp. NCPPB 4037 (assembly GCF_041475695.2). Taxonomy (NCBI): domain Bacteria; kingdom Pseudomonadati; phylum Pseudomonadota; class Gammaproteobacteria; order Lysobacterales; family Lysobacteraceae; genus Xanthomonas; species Xanthomonas sp. NCPPB 4037. The sequence goes on along the minus strand of NZ_CM191261.1, from coordinate 4,899,631 downwards.
GCTCTCGCATCTGGCGTAGGCAAGTGGGGGCTTAGACCGCCAGGGCTGCCAGGGGCGCACTCGCGCCAGCGAGCGCGGCACAGCGCCGCACCCGGTTCCGTGCGCTTGCTCAACAAACGATAACGATTTACATTTGCATAACACTGGCAGCGTCCAGCCGTGTCCCCCGTCGAACCGCCAGCCCATCGGGCCAGCCAGCTTGTCGTCCGGGTGGATGCCGACGCGTGCCCGCCGCTTCCTGTCACTGACGCGCCGCGTCTGCCCGATCGATGAGACCCCCGATGCCTGCCAAGACCCTTCCTCTGGCCACGCTGTCCGCTGCGCTGCTGTGCGCATTGACGATGACGCCCGCCGCCGCGCGTGCCGCCGACCTGGCCAACGCCAACGCCGACGCCGACGCCGACGCCAAAACGCTGGACGCGGTAAGCGTCAACGGCACCGTGAGCCGCGCGCAGCCGGCCACCACCACGCGCCTGCCGCTGACCCTGCAGGAAACCCCGCAGTCGGTGAGCGTGATCGGCCTGCAGCGGCTGGAAGACGAATCGCTCTTCAGCATCGACGATGTGATGCGCAACGTCACTGGCGTCAACGTGTCCTTCTACGACACCCAGCGCCCGCTGTATTTCGCGCGCGGCTTCCAGATCACCGACTTCCAGGTCGACGGCCTGCCCACCTATAGCGGTGCGACCAACCAGGAATACGACACCGTCTTCTACGACCGCATTGAGGTGATCCGCGGCGCCAATGGCCTGCTCACCGGCGCCGGCATTCCCTCGGCCACGGTCAACCTGCTGCGCAAGCGGCCGGGCAAGGAGTTTGATGCCTCGTTCGCGGTGAGCGCGGGCACCTGGGATTTCCGCCGCATGCAGGCCGACGTCAACGCACCGCTGAGCGAAGACGGGCGCTGGCGCAGCCGGGTGGTGGCGGCCTGGCAGGACCGCGATTACTACTACGACCGCTACCACGACACCAAAATGTCCGGCATGGCGGTGCTGGAAGGCGACCTGACCGAGAGCACCACCCTCACCGTCGGCTATCAGCGCCAGGACAACACCCCGGTCGGTTCGACCTGGGGCACGGTGCCGTTCTTTGCCGCCGATGGCGCGCTGGCCAATCTATCCCGCTCGACCAATCTGGCACCGGAGTGGACGCGCTGGCAGCGCGAAACCAGCACTGCATTCGCCAACCTGGAACAACGCATCGGCGAGGACTGGTTGCTGCGCGTCAACGCCGCGCACACCAAGGGCAACGTGCAGAGCCTGCGTGTGTACGGCACCGGGTATCCGGCCGCCGACGGTAGCGGCCTGTTCCTGCGCACCGGCGTGGGCGAAACCGAAGACACCCGCGACAGCGTGGATGTGTATCTGTCCGGCGGTTTCTCGCTGTTCGGGCGGCAGCACGATGTGGTGGTGGGCGGCAGCTGGCAGGATCTGCAATCCACCTCGTACGGGTTGGCGCAGACCTATCCGGACGACTGGGCCACCTGCCCCAATGCCTTTGGTCCGCCGGAGCGCTGCTATTTCATTCCCAACATCCGCAACTGGGACGGCAATGCCTCCGAAGTGACCTACGCACGCAACGGCCGGCGGAGCGAGGGGCGCACCACCCAGCGCGGCGTATATGCCTCCACGCGCTTCCGCCTGGCCGATCCGCTGTCGTTGATCGCCGGCGCACGCCTGAGTTCGTGGGAAACCCGCACCCAGGCCTTCAATACCAGCGGCGCCTACACCGGCACCAGCGGCCGTTATGAGGTGAGCGATGAAGTCACCCCGTACGTCGGCCTGGTGTACGACATCGTGCCGGATGTCTCGCTCTACGCCAGCTACACGGAAATCTTCAACCCGCAGAATTTCCGCGACAAGGACAACAACCTGCTCGCGCCGGTGGAAGGCTCCAACCTGGAAGCCGGCATCAAGGCGCAGCTGCTGGATGGCCGCGCGATGGCCACCGCTGCGGTGTTCGAAGCCAAGCAGGACAACTACGCGGTGCGCGACATGACCCAGCCGGAATCCTCGCTACCGGACGGCAATTCGGCCTACATCGGCATCGACGGCACCAAGAGCCGTGGCTGGGAAATGGATATCAACGGCGAGGTGCTGCCCGGCTGGACCATCAATGCCGGCTACACCCACGTCAAGGTCACCCGCGCGCCTACGGATGCGATCTACGCCAACCTGCCGGAGGACTATTTGCAGCTGTCCACCCAGGCGCGCCTGCCCGGCGCATGGGACCGGCTGAGCATCGGCGGCGGGGTGAGCTGGCAGAGCGCGGTCCGCGGCTTCAACATCGCGCGCCCCACCGGCGATGGCAGTGGCGCCACCACCCCGGTGACCGTGGTGCAGAACCCGTATGCGCTGGTGCATTTCAACGCCAACTACCGCATCAGCGAGCAATGGACCGCCACGCTGGCCGTGCGCAACGCCTTCGACAAGACCTACTGGGCCAACCTGGATTACCAGAACTACGGCGAGCCGCGGTTTGTGAGCGTGTCGCTGCGTTGGCGGTATTGAGGTGTTGCGGTTGATGTTGCGGGGTCATCGGTAACGCATCGCGGCCAAGGCCGCTCCTACAGGAGCGGCCTTGCGGCTATTGCAGGTGTGCCAACGGCGCGCATTGCCCTAAGAGCAGCTATCAAAACGACTGCGCAGCCGCCAGGCGGGCGCGGCCGGTGCTCGGAATCGGCATGTACCCACGTACATTCCGGTTCCTCCGCGCCGTCCGCACCCACCTGACGACTGCTCGCTACGTTTTGTTAGCCGCTCTAAGAACGCGCCGGCTGTCGTAGGAGCGGCCTAGGCCGCGAAGCCGTCCCGACACACCATCACCACACCCGGAAACGCCGTGCCGTCGTAGGAGCGGCCTTGGCTGCGACCACGTCCCGCCACACGCGCGGTTCTTCAACGCGCATCTCCACACACGCACGTCCTATCACGACAGACGTCGATCGCCTCTCGCCAAACGGCGCACATCCACCCGGCACGCCCTCCCGCTGATCGGCCTGTGACGTACGACCCACGCGCATCTACATTCGCACCAACGCGCGCATCAGGGCGCCATGCATTCCTCATCCTTGCCGCGCAACTTCTGCCAGCGCGAGCGTTCTTCCAGGCAGCGCTTGTACGCCTCCTGCTTTGCCGCCTTGGCCTGTTCGGCCGCACTGCGGGTGGCGCTGCTGCGCTGCGCCTGCAACTGCGCGATCTTGGCGCGGATCTGCGGCATCACCGCCATTGCCGCGCGTTCGCCTTCCAGGATCGCGGCGCCGCGCTGGTTGAAATCAGCCGAGCCGATGTCGTTGACCTTGGGGCGGATCACCACGTCGGCGCGCTTGAGTTCGGCCTCGCCCAGGCGCTGGCCCATGATCGAGATCGACTGGTTGACCGTGCCCAGCAAATCGCCGGGATTCTTGCCGCTGGCCTTGCTGGAAATATCCACCGCCACCACGAACTCGGCGCCGAGCTGGCGCGCCGCATCCACCGGCACCGGGCTGACCACACCGCCGTCCACGTAGTGGTACTGGCCAATGGTCACCGGCTCGAACACGCCGGGAATGCTGCTGGACGCGCGCACCGCCTGGCCGGCATTGCCGCGCACGAACACCGTGCGCTCACCGTCTTCCAGCCGCGTGGCGACCGCGGCGAACGGCTTGCGCAGTTTGTCGATCGGCTTGCCGCCGAGCTGTTCGTTGACGTAGTCCTGCAGCTTCTGGCCCTGCACCAGGCCACCGGAGAACAAGCGCACGTCGCGGATGCTGGTCTGGTCCAGCGCCACGGCCTTTTCCTGCATCTGGAACGCGTCCATGCCGCTGGCGTACAGCGCGCCCACCACGCTACCGGCGCTGGTGCCCGACACCACCACCGGTGCAAACCCGTTGGCTTCCAGCATCTTGATCACGCCGATATGCGCAAAGCCCTTGGCCGCGCCGCCGCCGAGCGCGACGCCGATCTTCACCGGCTTGGGCGCAGTGGCAGACGGCGCCTGCACCACCGGCGCGGGCGTGGCGGGACGCGGTTCGCCCCCACAGGCCGAAAGCAGGCCGATCAGCGACAGCAAGGCAAGGGAGTGTGGGCGACGGAGCGCAGTCATGGCGACGGAAACGTAGTTGGAAAGGCGAGGGAGAATACACGCGCACCCCCCAACGCCGCGCGTCCCATTGGTCCCTCGGCAGCCGGGCTGTGTCAGGGATGTAGCACGGCGCGCGCTGCCACCTGCGTGGCGATGCGCCTTCGGGAGCAATCACTGTGTCGCCGCGTGCCTTCACCCCAACCCCGGCGTCACGTGTCTGCCTGCGCGTGCGGTGCAGGCGTTCCGGAGCGCGCATGCCAATGGTGCGTAGACGGTGCCGCATCAGCGCCGCAGCAAAGCGCTTCAGTCAACCGCGGCTGGTGCGTTTATGGCAACGCGTCGCACCAGCCGCGGTCACCCTGCCTGCTGCGATCAGAACCGGTTGTCGCCATCCAGCAAGCGCCCCAGTCCACCCAGCACCGACCCTTCGCCGCGTTGTTGGCCACCGGCCTGCGGGGCGGCCTGCAGCATGCGGCCGGCCATGCGCGAGAACGGCAGCGATTGCATCCACACCTTGCCCGGGCCGGTGAGGGTGGCCAGGAACACGCCTTCGCCGCCGAAGAACATGCTCTTCAGGCCGGCGATGCGGCGCACGTCCATGTCCACGCTGGCGTGGTAGGCCACCACACAGCCGGTGTCCACGTCGATGCGTTCACCGGGCGCCAGGTCGCGTTCCACCACGGTGCCGCCGGCATGCACGAACACCCAGCCGTCGCCTTCGAGTTTCTGCATGATGAATCCCTCGCCGCCGAACAGGCCGGTGAGGATCTTGCGCTGGAAGGCGATACCCAGCGATACGCCGCGCGCACCCGCCAGGAAGCTGTCTTTCTGGCAGATCAGGCGGCCGCCGTGTTCGGACAGCCGCAACGCCAGCACGGTGCCGGGGTAGGGCGCGGCGAACGCCACCTTGGCCTTGCCGCTGCCGGCGTGCGTGAACACGGTGGTGAACATGCTTTCGCCGGTCACCACGCGCTTGCCGGCCGAGAGCAACTTGCCCATCAGCCCGCCGCTGCTGCCGCCCTGGCCATCGTGCGAGCCATCGCCGAACACGGTGTCCATCTGCACCGCGGCGTCCTTGTACATCAGCGCACCGGCTTCGGCGATCGCGCTCTCGCCCGGGTCCAGTTCGACCTCGACGAACTGCATGTCGTTGCCGACGATGCGGTAATCGATCTCGTCCGCGCGTGCGGCGCCTGTGCCGCTCAACGGCGGCGGCAGGCTGCCGGCGCCCTGCAATTCGGCCAGCTGGCGGGCGGGTGTCCAGCCGTCGAGGCCGTCGCGCCAGGCCAGCGCGTCGGGCTGGCGCTGCGCATACGCGCGGGCGCTGGCGTCATCAAGCGGGCCGATCCGGTCGGCCTGTCCGGGAATATGGAAATACCACTGTGCCATCGGGACGACTCCTGTCTGCGGTGCGCCGAGTCTAAGCGCAGCGGCCGGCCCGCTGTCCCCTGCCCAACGTCATGGCGCGGCGCACCGGTTGGGCAGGGGGGGGCGCCGCTTTCGCGCAGACCTGCACGACCCGCCGCGTGCACATTGCCGCCGCCAACGCGCATGGCACGGCCGCCAGCTCAGCCCGCGCATCGCACTGCACCGCACACCTTAGAGCGGCTAACAAAACGTAACGCCCGCCTGGCGGCTGCGCAGTCGTTTTGATCGCTGCGCTTAGTCAGCGCCCACTGTCGCCCAGTAGCGCTCGCCCTCGCGCTGCACCCGCACCGGGCCATCGAACGCTGCAGACAAACGCTCGTCGGTGAGCATGTCCGCGCGGCTGCCATCGGCCAGGACACTGCCGGCGCGCAGCAGGATCACCCGGTCGATCTCCGGCACGATTTCCTCGACGTGATGGGTCACCAGCACCAGCGTGATGCCTTGCTGGGCGAGGTGACGCATGCTGTCGAGCAGGTGCTGCCGCGCCACCAGATCCAGGCCGGTGGAGGGTTCGTCCAGCAACAGCGCCTGCGGCCGATTGACCAGCGCACGCGCGATCAGCACGCGCCGTGTCTCGCCGGCCGACAGCTCCGCGTACGGGCGCTCCAGCAACGGCAATGCACGCACCAGCGCCAGTGCTTCGCGTGCACGGGCGCGCATGTCGTCGCTGATCTCGCGGTGCGGCGGCACCACGTAGCTGGCGAAAAACCCGGAGAGCACGGCGCTTTCCACATCCAGCTCGGGCATCTGCGCCAGATTGCCGCTGAGATCGCCGCTGACGATGCCCAGATGCGCGCGCAGGCGGTCCACCTGCCAGCGTGTCTGCCCCAGCACCTTCACCGCGGGCTGGCCATCGCCACGCGCCAGCGGATACAACTCGCGCGTGATTAATTTGATGAAGGAGGATTTGCCGCAGCCGTTCGGGCCCAGGATGGCGGTGTGCTGGCCCAGCGCGATGCGCAGGCGCAAGGCGTGCAGCACGCGCACCTGGCCGCGGATCACGCTGGCCTGGTCGAGCTCGATCAGTGGCGGGGCATCGGGTGTGGCGGAGGAGTCGACGGCAACAGACATGCAGGTGGGATCGGGTAACGGTAAGGAAACGAGACGTGTGAACCGCTTTAGGAATGTAGGAGGCACCCTACGCATCCGAAGGGTGAAGTTTGCCGCCATCGCCCCCATCATGTCTGTATCCACCGACACGATGGCGCACTGCCTGGAGATGCCGATGTTGTCCGATTCGATCATCGACGTTCTGACCTCCGGCATCGCCGGCCTGGGCGTGTGGGGGATGCTGGCCGTGCTGCTGGTGTTCACCCAACTCACCATCTTCGCGGTGACCTTGTACCTGCATCGCAGCCAGGCGCACCGCGGTGTGGATTTCCACCCGGTCATCGCGCATTTCTTCCGTTTCTGGACCTGGCTCACCACCTCGATGATCACCCGCGAGTGGGTGGCGATCCATCGCAAGCATCACGCCAAGGTGGAAACCGAGGAAGACCCGCACAGCCCGCAGACCAAGGGCATCGGCCAGGTGTTCTGGCGCGGCGTGGAGCTGTACCGCGAAGCACGCGCGCAGCGGGCCGACATCGAGCAGTACGGCAAGGGCGCGCCCAATGACTGGATCGAGCGGCATCTGTACACGCCGCACGCCAACGCCGGCCCGATCGCGCTGTTGGTGGTGAACAGCGTGCTGTTCGGGCTGCCCGGTATCGCACTGTGGGCGATCCAGATGGCGTGGATTCCGTTCTGGGCCGCCGGCGTGGTCAATGGCCTGGGGCATTGGTGGGGCTATCGCAATTTCGAGTCCGCCGACACCTCCACCAACCTGACCCCGTGGGCGCTGTGGATCGGTGGCGAAGAACTGCACAACAATCACCATGCGTTCCCGAGTTCGGCGCGGTTTTCGATGCGGCGCTGGGAGCTGGACATCGGCTGGATCGCGATCCGCTGCCTGCAGGCGCTGAGCCTGGCCAAGGTGCTGCGGGTGGCGCCGTCGCTGGACATCCGCCCGAATATCGCCGTGCCCGATGCCGATACGCTCAAGGCGTTGTTGTCGCACCGCTTCCAGGCCATGACCGACTACCAGCGCAACGTGCTCAAGCCGGCCCTGCGCGAAGAGGCCGCCGCCACCGGTGCCAAGCTGCGCCAGTTGCTGCCGCGCCGCCTGCGCAAGGGCCTGGTGGATGATGGCCGCTGGCTCAAGCCCGATGCGCGCGAACAATTGCAACACTGGGTGGCGCAACGTCCGCGCATGCGCACGCTGGTGGAATACCGCGCGCGCCTCACCGCCGTGCTGGAAGCGCGCAGCCACGATGCGTCCGAGCGGCTCAAGCAGCTGCAGCAGTGGTGCCATGAAGCCGAAGCCAGCGGCAACGCGGCCTTGCAGGCGTATGCGGCACGGCTCAAGGGTTATGCGCTGAGTGGCACGTAACACGAGCGTTGCGCGCGCGGGCGTTTGCGTGCGTGCGCTGCTGCACGCGCTGCCTCGTGTGCTGGCCTGCGGGGCACTGTGCGCAGCGGCGGTGGCCGCGCAGGCCCAGGTGCAGGACAGCCAGCAGTATCTGCAACGCATGGACACCGATGGCGATGGTCGGGTCAGCCGCGATGAATATCTGGCCTGGATGAGCTACGCCTTCGATCAGCGCGACCTGGATCACGACGGGGTGCTGCAAGGCGAGGAGCTGCCGGGCCGGCGCGGCAAGCCGATCACCCGCGCCGCACACCGCGCCACGCTGGTGGAGCGTTTCGCACGCCAGGATGCCAATGGCGATGGCTATCTGAGCGCGCGCGAACTGCTGGCACCGCCGCGGTGAAACCTGCACGCACGTGCGCCTTCGCGCCCGTCTGACGCGGCGCCCGGCAAGCTCGGCCGCATGTTCACTCTCGACCAGGTCAGCCGTCGCTACGGCCAGGCCATTGCCCTCGACCAGGTCAGCCTGTCGTTCGCCAGCGGGGTCACCACTGCGTTGATCGGCCCCAGCGGCGCCGGCAAGTCCACCGTGCTGCGCATGTTGGTGGGCCTGGAATGGCCGGACAGTGGCAGCGTCACCTTCGATGGCGCGCCATTGCGGCGTGATGCGCTGCAGGCGCAGCGGCAGCGCATTGGTTACGTGATCCAGGAGGGCGGCCTGTTCCCGCACCTGGATGCACGCAGCAATGTGGTGCTGCTGGCGCAGACGCTGGGTTGGACGCCGCAACGTATCGCGCAACGCCTGGAGACCTTGTGCGCGCTGTGCCAGCTGCCGCCCGCGCTGCTGGCGCGCTACCCGGCCGAGCTGTCCGGGGGTCAGCGCCAGCGCGTGGGCCTGATCCGCGCCCTGATGCTGGACCCGCCGGCGCTGCTGCTGGACGAACCACTGGGTGCACTGGATCCGATCGTGCGCTACGACCTGCAGGCGCAGATGCGCGAGCTGTTCGCGCAGCTCGGCAAGACCGTGGTGCTGGTCACCCACGACGTGGCCGAAGCCGCGTATCTGGCCGACACGCTGGTGCTGATGCGCGCCGGCCAAGTGGTGCAGCAGGGCAGTGCGCGCACGCTGCTGGAACAGCCGGCCGATGCGTTCGTGCAGCGCTTTCTCACCGCGCAGCGCAGCATCGGTGATGCCGCATGATGCGCGCGCCGTTGATGGCTTTTGCATTGTTGATCTGCAGCGGTGTGGCGCAAGCCGCGCAGGTCACCATCGGCTCGAAGAACTTCACCGAAGCGGTGATCCTGGGCGAGATCGCCACCGCCGCCGGCCAGCGCGATGGCGTGCAGGTGCAGCACCGCGCCCAGCTCGGTGGCACGCGCATTCTCTGGCGCGCGCTGGAGACCGGGCAGATCGATGCGTACGCCGATTACACCGGCACGCTGGCGCAGGAATTGCTGCAGCTGCCCAAGGCCAGCCACGCCGAACTGCGCGCCGCACTGGATGCACGCGGCCTGGCAATGACCGACTCGCTGGGCTTCGAAAATACCTATGCGTTCGGCATGCGCCGGGAGCGTGCGCAGGCATTGGGCATCCGCAGCCTGTCCGATCTGGCTCGGCATCCGGACCTGAAGATCGGCCTGAGCAATGAATTCATGCAGCGTGCCGATGGCTGGCCCGGCGTGCGCGGCGCCTATGCATTGCCGCAGCGCGCCACCGGGTTGGATCACGACCTGGCGTACCGCGCGCTGCAGAGCGGGGCCATCGAGGTCACCGATCTGTACAGCACCGATGCGGAAATTCCGTACTACCAGCTGCAGGTGTTGCAGGACGACCGCCATTACTTCTCCGAGTACCAGGCAGTGTTCCTGTATCGCAAGGATCTGGCCCAGCGTGCGCCGAAGATGGTGGCCACGCTGCAAGGGCTGCAGGGGCGCATCGACGAAGCCACCATGCAGCGGCTCAACGCGCAGGTGAAGCTGGAGCGCAAGAGCGAAGCCGCCGTGGCCGCGCAATGGCTTGGCGTGGCGCCGGCATCGGCCACCGATGGCCGCGTTGCGCGCTTGCTGCAGCACACCTGGGAGCACCTGGCCCTGGTGGGCATCTCGCTGGGGCTGGCCTTGGTGATCGCATTGCCGCTCGGCGTGCTGGCCGCGCGCCGGCCGCGGCTTGGTCAGGTGGTGCTGTCGCTGACCGGCGTGCTGCAGACCTTGCCGTCGCTGGCGGTGTTCGTGTTCATGATCCCGTTGTTCGGCATCGGCGCCAAACCGGCGATTGCGGCGTTGTTTCTCTACAGCTTGCTGCCGATCGTGCGTAACACGCATGCCGGGCTGACTTCGATTCCGCGCGAGTTGCGCCAGACCGCCGAAGCCATCGGGCTGCCGGCATGGACGCGCTTGTGGCGCATCGAACTGCCGCTCGCGCGCCGCACGATCGTGGCCGGCATCCAGACCGCGGCGGTGATCAATGTGGGCACCGCCACCCTGGGCGCATTGATCGGCGCAGGCGGCTACGGCCAGCCGATCCTCACCGGCATCCGCCTGGACGATATCGGCCTGATCCTGGAAGGCGCCATTCCCGCCGCCGTGCTGGCCTTGCTGGTGCAGGCGCTGTTCGAAGGCCTGGAGCGCTGGGCCACCCCACGCGGGCTACGCCTGAGTCAGCGCGGTTGAGCAGCTGCAAGGTAGGGGCGCTTGCGCGCGACGGAGCTTGATCGGTAACGCCGCATCGCGCGCAAGCGCGCTCCTACAAGAGCGGGTGTCAGCACGTCCAAATGTTGAAGGCCGCAAAAGCGACGCAATCCATGCACGCTTCGCGCCATGCAGAACCCCAGCCACTTCATGACCCGTAGGAGCGCGCTTGCGCGCGACGCGGCTGTGCCGGCAATGCCCTCGCGCGACAGCGTTCTCCTACGCGCATCCGGGCATGAGTCGCCCAGGAGCGGTTTGCAGGGCAAGCCTGATCGCGGTCAGGCGCGCTCCTACAAAGGCAGGATGCCGGCACGATCAAAGCTCAGCGGTTGATGACAGACAGAAGCACCCGCAAAAAACGCTCACCGCGTGCGCTACTCAGCAAATCCGAACTACCGCATGAACCACGTAGGAGCGCGCTTGCGCGCGATGAGGCGTTACCGATAACGCCTCATCGCGCGCAAGCGCGCTCCTACAGGCGCCTGGGCCACCGCGCTGCACGTCGGCAACCCACCATTCACCCACGCGGCAGCGCAGCCACCAGCTCTGCAAGCGCCTGCCCGGTCACGCTCAGGTGCGGGGCAATGCGCAACCGTCCGTGTCGCTGCGTGCACACCGCGCCCAGCGCACGCAGCGTGGTGGCCACCGACTCCAGCTGCGCAGCCGGCGGTTGCAGCGCGGTCAGATGCGGCGCATGGCCTGGCGTGCACCAGCTGGCGAGCCCCTGCGCTTGCAGCGCGGCGTCCCACTGCGCGGTGAGCGCGCCCAACGCGTGCGCAATGCGTGCCGGTTGCCAGGCGGTGATCTGCTGCAAGGCGGCGGTCGCCATGGCCAGACGCAGCGGGTCAGCCACGCCACCGGCGTCGTAGCGGCGCGCACCAGCCCGGTAGTCGGGCGCTGCGGCGATGGGGAATTCCCAACTGCTGCCGGCATCGCGGCCACTCCAGTGTTCTTCGATCGGCACACCACGTGTGCGCCAGCGCGGCGCCACCCAGAGCCACGCCAGGCCCATCGGGCCCAGCAGCCATTTATGGCCCACGCTGACCACAAAATCAGGCCGCCAGCGCGGCAGATCGGTTGGCAACACGCCCAGGCTCTGGCTCAGATCCAGCACCAGCGCCGCACCGCGCGCGTGCACGGCGTCACTGATGCGGTCCAGGTCCAGTTGCCGGCCATCCAGCCAATAGGCGTGCGGCAGGCTCACCACGCGCAGCGCCGCCGTCTCGGTGATCGCCCGCAGCACCGCCTCGGTCAAGGGCTCCCCCGCTGCCATCGGCACCGCGACGATCTGCGCGCCCACCTCGGCGCAGCGGCGCTGCCAGATCAGCAGGTTGGAGGGGAACTGTCCTTCCAGCACCAACACGGCCTCGCCGCGTTGCAGCTGCAGGTTGCGCGCGGCCGTGGCCAGCCCGTGTGCGGCCGAGGGCACCAGCGCCACCGCATCGGTATCGCCATCGAACAGGCCCGCGGCCAACGCACGCAGTTGCTCGATCTGCTCCACCCATGCAGCGAACGACAACTGCCATGGCGTGGCTAGCGCATCGATGGCCTGGTGCGCCACCGTTTGCACGGCCCGCAGCATGGGCCCGCGTGCGGCGGCATCCAGATACGTCACGGCCGGGGGCAGCACGAATGCCTGCTCCCGCTGCGACCAATCCAGGGGTGTGGGTAGCGAACGGGACAACGGTGCGGCGCTCATGCGCACAGCTTAACGCGCAGCGACATGCCGCCCACACGGCGCGTTCACGGTCGCTCCCCAAGCATATGGCGATGTCTGCACAATCACCCCTGCTGGTCGATCACCAGCAACAGCAGCTGACGCTGTTGGAACGCTACGCGCAGACCCGTGCGCTCAGCGATCGTCTTGCCGCACCCTTGAGCGCGGAAGACGCGATGGTGCAGAGCATGCCCGATGCCAGCCCCAGCAAATGGCACCTGGCACACACCACCTGGTTCTTCGAACGCTTCGTGTTGCAGACCGACCCGCAGTACGTGGTGTTCGACCCGGCGTGGGATTTCCTGTTCAACAGCTACTACCAAAGCGTAGGCCCGATGCATGCGCGCGCGCGCCGGGGTGTGTTGTCGCGGCCATCGCTGCAACAGGTGCGTGACTACCGTGCGGCCGTCGATGCGCAGATGCAGCGCCGCCTGCGCGATGGCCTGCTGGACGAGGCCACCTGCACCATCGTGCAGCTGGGCATCCAGCACGAGCAGCAGCACCAGGAACTGCTGTTGACCGACATCAAACACGCGCTGTGGAGCAATCCGCTGCAGCCGGCTTACCGCGATGCCCAGCCGGTGTCGGCGGCGGCGTCTAGCGCCTTGCGCTGGCATGCGCGCGACGAGCAGATCGTGGAGATTGGCGCAGCGTCGTGGCCACAGGCCGCGGCCTTCGCCTACGACAACGAATCGCCGCGCCACCGCGCGCTGGTCGGTGCGCATGCACTGGCGCACCGCGTGGTCAGTAATGCCGAATACCAGCAGTTCATCGATGACGGTGGCTACCGCAGCGCCGGCGCCTGGCTCAGCGATGGCTGGGCAATGGTGCAGGCGCAGGGCTGGCAGCGTCCGCTGTACTGGGATGCGGACGGGCGCGAGTTCACCCTCGAAGGCTGGCGCGTGCGCGATGCGCATGCGCCGGTGTGCCATCTGAGCCTGTTCGAAGCCGACGCGTTCGCGCGCTGGGCCGGTGCACGCCTGCCCACCGAGGCCGAATGGGAACAGGCCGCCACCGGCATTGCCGTGCACGGCAATTTCGTCGACAGCGATGCCCTGCATCCGCGCGCCGCCGACGCGGTGGACACCGGTCTGCAGCAGCTGTTCGGCGATGTGTGGGAATGGACCGGCAGCGCGTATCTGCCGTATCCGGGCTTCGCGCCCTGGCCCGGGTCGCTGGGCGAATACAACGGCAAATTCATGAACGCGCAATGGGTCTTGCGCGGCGGCAGTTGTGCCACGCCTGCCAGCCATGTGCGCGCCAGCTACCGCAACTTTTTCCCCTCCGATGCGCGTTGGCAATTTGCCGGCGTGCGCCTAGCCAAGGATCTGCCGTGAACGCCGCCGCCCACGCCACCCAACGCGCGCATGCCGCGCTGACCGATCTGCGCCCGCAGCCGGACGACATCACCGCCGATGCTTTGGCCGGCCTATCGCAGACGCCCAAGACGCTGCCGTCGAAATATTTCTACGATGCGTGCGGCTCGCAGTTGTTCGAAGCGATCACCCGCCAACCCGAGTACTACCTCACCACCACCGAATTGAGCCTGCTCGAGGCCAGCATGACCTCGATCGCGCAGGCGATCGGCGCGGGCGTGCATGTGGTGGAGTACGGCAGTGGCAGTGGCCGCAAGACCGAGTTGCTGCTGCAAGGCCTGCGCGATGTGGTGGCCTATACGCCACTGGAAATCTCGCGGACCGCGCTGCTGGAAAGCACTGCGCGCCTGGCCGAGCAATTTCCGCAGATCCAGATGTTGCCGGTGTGCACCGACTTCACCCGGCCGTTGCAGCTGCCGGCCGCGCAACGCCCGGCACGCCGGCACGTGGTGTTCTTCCCCGGCTCGACGCTGGGCAATTTCACCGACACCGCTGCGATTGAATTGCTGGATGCGATGCGCCAGACCATGGGTGCCGATGGCTGCGCCTTGATCGGTATCGATCTGGACAAGGATGCCGCGCTGATCGAGGCGGCGTACAACGATGCCGCCGGGGTCACCGCCGAATTCACGGTGAATCTGCTGGCACGGCTCAACCGCGAGATCGGTAGCGATTTCGACCTGGAGGGCTTCCGCCATCGCGCGGTGTATGCGCGCGAACGCGGCCGCATCGAAACCTTCCTGGTCAGCCAGCGCGCGCAACGTGTGCACGTGGGCGGGCAGGAATTCACCTTCACCGAAGGCGAGGCGATGCAGGTCGAATACAGCTACAAGTACACCGACGCCCGCTTCGCCGAACTGGCCGCCGCGGCAGGCCTCAAGGTGACGCATGGCTGGAATGATGCCAAGGATTGGTTCGGCCTGCGGCTGCTACGCCCGCTCTGACGCCGCGGCCGCACGCGGTGCAGGCACCTGACGACGCGCAGATGGCGGCGCTGATCGTCGACCTGCTCGCACGGCGTGAGCCGCAGCACTCGATCTGCCCGTCGGACGTGGCACGCGCCATCAGCGAGGATGCCGCTGTCTGGCGCGCGCTGATGCCGCAGGTGCGCGCCACCGCGGCCACATTAGTGGGCGAGGGTGCGGTGCGCATCACACAGCGTGGCCAGCCTGTGGATCTGGGCACGGTACGCGGCCCGATCCGCTTGATGCGCGGGCCACGCTTCCCGCGATAACTGCCTGCGCTTTCGACCGTCTGCAGGTGGAAAGCGCCAGGTCTGCAAGCCAGCACGTGATCCAACGCGATGTCAGACCTAAGACCTCGCATCGGTCACGCAAACCCGCTGAACGCGCAGCCAAACCGCCACTGCCTGTGGCGCGCGATCGGCGCCACGCATCCCTCATCCGTAACGCGTTAGTGGCTTACGCCGCCTGCACCACATGCAGCGCCTTGGGGTTGCGCCATTGCGCCAACAGGGCGGCTTCGCGCGCCTTGGCCTCGCGCAGGTGCGCGTCCTTGACGTGCCCGTAGCCGCGAATGTGTTCGGGGATGCTGGCGATCTGCGCGGCCAGGCCTACGTTGTCGTTGTCCAGGCGCTGCAGCAGCGTGTCCACCGTTGCCAAATAATCGGCAATCAACTGACGCTCGCCGCGACGTTCTGCGGTGTAGCCGAACACGTCCACTTTGCCGCCGCGCAGAAACTTCAACCGTGCCAGCAATTTGAAGGCACTGAACATCCACGGCCCATATTCGCGTTTGATGGGCTGCCCGTTTGCATCCTTCTTGGCGAACAACGGCGGCGCCAGATGGAAGCGCAGCTGGTAGTCGCCTTCGAACTGCTGCTGCACACGGCGCTGGAAATCGCCGCGCGTATACAGCCGCGCCACTTCGTACTCGTCCTTGTAGGCCATCAGCTTGAAGGCGTAGCGCGCCACCGCAGCGCTTAGCGCGGTGCTGCCCGGTGCGCGTTGCGCTTCGTGCGTGCGCACGCGCTCCACCAGCGCACGGTACTGCTGGGCGTAGGCGGCATCCTGGTACTCGGTGAGGAAGTGCACGCGCCGCGCAATCGCCTCGTCCAGGGACTGCGCCAGCTGCTCGTCATCCAATGGATGCACCGGCGCATCGCCGTCAGCGTGCAGGGTGTCGGCATCGGTCTGCGCCAGCGCGCGCGGCGCATTCTGGCCACTCATGTCGTGGTCTTCCCAGCTGCCCGGCCCGCGCGATGGCGGCGTGGCGGCATGCGCGGGGGCAGCGGTGTCCAGCGCAGGTGCCAGGCCTGCGGCGCGTTGTACGGCCGGCAGATCGACCGCCGCCAAACGCCCCCAGGCGAAGGCCTGCTGATTCATCGCCACCGCCGCGCCATTGAGCTCGATCGCCCGCATCAATGCCGCGTGCGACAACGGCACCAGGCCGTGCTGCCAGGCATAGCCGAGCACGAACAGATTGCTGGCGATGGCATCGCCCAGCAGCGCGGTGGCCAATTGGGTGGCGTCCAGCAGCAAGGGCTCCTGCCCGCCAAGGGCGGTGCGTACCCCCGCAATGATCTCGGCTGCCGGGAACTGCAGATCCGGCTGCGTGGTGAAACTGCCCGGCATCGCTTCGTAGGTGTTGAGCACCACCTGGGTGCGGCCGTCGCGCACCTTGGACAAGGCCCAGTAATCGTTGACCACCACCATGTCGCAGCCCAGAACAAGGTCTGCTTCGCCGGCGGCGATGCGCACGGCGTGGATGTCGGCCGGTTGGCGCGCGATGCGGATATGCGTGGTGACCGCGCCACCCTTTTGCGCCAGGCCGGTCTGGTCCAGCACCGTGGCGCCCTTGCCTTCGAGATGGCCGGCCATGCCCAGCAACGCGCCGATGGTCACCACGCCGGTGCCGCCGACGCCGGTGATCAGGATGTTCCAGGGCTGCTCCAGCGTCGTGCGTTGTGGCGGTTCGGGCAGGGCGTCGAGCAACGCACTGGCATCGCGCTTCTTGCCCTTGCGCGGCGCGCCGCCGTGCACGGTGACAAAGCTCGGGCAGAAGCCCGACACGCAGGAATAATCCTTGTTGCAGTTGGACTGATCGATCTCGCGCTTGCGCCCGAATTCGGTGTCCTTCGGCAGCACCGACACGCAGAAACTCTTCTCGCCGCAATCGCCGCAGCCTTCGCACACCAGCGAATTGATCATCACCCGCTTGGGCGGGTCAATCAGTTTGCCGCGCTTGCGACGGCGGCGTTTTTCGGTGGCGCAGGTCTGGTCGAAGATCAGGATCGACACGCCCTTGATGGTGCGCAGCCGCTGCTGCACCGCATCCAGTTCGCTGCGATCGTGAAACGCCACCTCGCTGGGGAAACGCTCGCGCCGGCGCGTCCATTTGCCGATGTCGTCGCTGACCACCACGATCTCGTGGATGCCTTCGGCACGCAGCTGATGCGCGATGTCCGGCACGGTGAGCGTGCCGTCCACCGGCTGCCCGCCGGTCATTGCCACCGCGTCGTTGTAGAGGATCTTGTAGGTGATGTTGACGCCGGTGGCCACCGACTGACGAATCGCCAGCGAGCCACTGTGGAAATAGGTGCCATCGCCCAGGTTCTGGAACACGTGCGGCGTGGCGGTGAACGGCGCCTGCCCCGACCAGGTGACGCCTTCGCCGCCCATGTGGGTGAAGGTGTCGGTCGAGCGGTTCATCCAGGTCACCATGTAGTGGCAACCGATTCCGCCGAGCGCGCGCGAGCCCTCCGGCACCACCGTGGAGGTGTTGTGCGGGCAGCCGGAGCAGTAGTGCGGCACGCGCGGGAACAGCGCGCGCGGCAGCGCCATCTCCGCTTCCTTGGCCTCCATCCAGCGCAGGCGCTGTTCGATCGATGCAGCAATGGCCGCCGACGGCAGCGGGAAGCGCTGGATGCGCTTGCCGATCACCGCGGCGATGGTGGCCGGCGTGAGCTCACCGGTGGAGGGCAGGATCCACGCGCCGTGTTCGTCGTACTTGCCCACGATGCTCGGCCGCGCCCCGGCGCTGGCCGGCCAGTTGTAGAACAGCTCCTTCATCTGGCGCTCGATGAAGGCTTTCTTTTCTTCCACCACCACGATGTCGTCCAGCCCGCGCGCGAATGCGGTGATCCCCACCGGCTCCAGCGGCCAGGTCATGCCCACCTTGTAGACGCGGATGCCGATCTGCGCGCAGGCCTGCGCATCCAGGCCCAGATATTCCAGTGCCTGCAACACGTCCAGATAGCTCTTGCCGGTGGTGACGATTCCCAGCCGCGCCTGCGGCGAATCCAGCACCAGCTTGTCGATGCCGTTGGCGCGCGCGAATGCCTGCGCGGCGGCCACCGCATAGCGGTGCAGGCGCATCTCCTGATCCACCGGCGGATCCGGCCAGCGGATGCTCAGCCCGCCCGGCGGCAGTGCGAAGTCGTCCGGCAGCACGATCTGGCGGGCGAACGGGTCCACATCCACCGAGGCAGAGGATTCCACTGTTTCGGCGATGGTCTTGAAGCCCACCCAGCGCCCGGTATAGCGGCTCATCGCCCAACCGAGCAGGCCCATGTCCAGAATGTCCTGCACGCCGGCCGGGTTGAGGATGGGCATCATCGCGCTGACGAATTCGTCTTCGGACCCATGCGGCAAGGTGGAGCTGCGGCAGGCATGGTCGTCGGCGGCCAGGGCCAGCACGCCACCAAACGGTGAGGTGCCGGCGGCATTGGCGTGCTTGAACACGTCGCCGCTGCGGTCCACGCCCGGGCCCTTGCCGTACCACATGCCATACACGCCCTGGACGGTGGCGCCCGGGAACAGGTTGGTCTGCTGCGTGCCCCACACCATGGTGGCGGCCAGGTCCTCGTTGAGGCCCGGGGTGAAGGTGACCTTGGCCGCCTCCAGATGTGCACGCGCCCGCCACAGTTCCAGGTCCAGCCCGCCCAGCGGGCTGCCGCGGTAGCCGCTGACGAACCCGGCGGTATCCAGCCCGGCGGCCACATCGCGCAGGTGTTGCATCAGCGGCAGCCGCACCAGCGCCTGCACACCGGACAAATAGATGCGGCCGTCGGCACGCGTGTATTTGTGCTCCAGCGTGTAGTCCGCATCCACACGGCCGATCTCCGGCGTGTTGGCAGAGGCGGGGGATGAAAGTGCAGCGGTACTGGTCATGGCGTGCCCGGAAAGGGTGGCTGGAACCTGGGGATTCCAAAACGGCGTGCAAATTGTAACAGTCGCCTTTCACGCGCCCGTCCGCCTGCGGATGCACAGCCGCCGCGCTGCGGTTAGGATGGGGACGGGAAGGGGTCGTTTGCTGTCAGGGGATAAAGCCAGTGAAGAAGCAATACGCATGGGTCGCCGCGTTGGCCCTGCTCGGGGGCGTGTGGTCGATGGCGCAGGCGCAGAGCCTGCCCAAGCCCAAGGAGTTCTATTTCGACGAGGACCGTGCCACGACCAAACCGGTGGTGGCCGTGCAGGGGCAGGGCGATGCGGTCGTGGATCGGCTGGCCAGCATGGTGCAGCGTGACGCACGCGCCGCCGAGCCACGTGCACAGCTTGCCGCGCTGGCCTATGCCGGTGGCCGCACACAGTTAGGCGACGAGCTCTACCAGGGCGCGCTGGCACTGGTGTCCAACGGCAGCCAGCAATACCGCGCCATCAGCTGGAACTACGGCTGGGACCTGTTGCGCGCCGACCAGGCCGACAAGGCCCTGCAGCACTGGGCCAACCTGGCCAACGGCCGCCCGGCCACGCCGGCATGGTTGCCCACCACGCTGGCACTGGGGCTGTGGCGCGCTGGACGCAAGCAGGAAGCGGTCGAGTGGTACGCCGCCGCCGTGCGCACCTGGCCGGACCGTTGGGGCAGCACCGCCAACTACGCCAGCCTGCTGCCGGAGTGGCGCGAGGCCGACCGCGCCAGCCTGGCCGAGGTCTTCGCCGCCTGGCAGGCCAACCCGCCCGCGTTCCCGTAAGCCAAACGCGCGCGGCAGTGAATCTGCAGCGCGCGACTAACGCCGCATTGGCGATACAACGCGGCGCTGCAGTCCGGCGCTGAAATCGCGCTGTGCGTCGTCTGCATTCGTGCAGGCCGTGGTGGCGTTCGTTGCGCCATCACTCGCCGGGCAGGTGGCTTGCGCACGCCAGCGTTGTCATCCAGGCGGTGTCATCGACGATCTGTGCTGAGCAACGCGCAGACCAGGTGAAGTGCGTCGTTCCGCGCTTCGGTCGGTCGCAAGCCGGGCACGCACGCTATGCGATCCTGCACACCCGTTTCGAAGACATGACCACGCCATGGCGGTGGATGCATTTGCGTTGATCCTGGCGATGCTGGGGCTCGGGTTGGTGTTTGCGCGGCTGCACGTGCTGCCGGACAACAGCGCCGATGTGCTCAACCGCATCGTGTTGTACATCTGCCTGCCGGCCTCCGTGCTGACCTATGTTCCGCGGCTGCACCTGGATGCCTCGCTGGGCGGCGTCATCGCCACGCCCTGGCTGCTCACCGCCCTGATCGTGCCGATGCTGTGGGGCTGCAGCCGTCTGCTTGGCGTGCGCCGCGACGAATACGCCGCGCTGCTGATGTGCGTAGTGTTCACCAACTCCAGTTTCATCGGCTTTCCGATGGTGCGCGCGCTGATCGGCGACCACGCCTTGCCGTATGCGGTGGTCTACGACCAGTTCGGCACCTTCGTGCTGCTGTCCACCTTTGGCTTGTACGTGTTGGCGCGCTACAGCGGCGACACCCCACCCACCGCGCGGATGATCCTGGCGCGGGTACTGCGGTTTCCGCCGCTGTGGGCGCTGGTCTTTGCGTTGACGCTGATGCCCGAACAGCCGCCGGCCTGGATCGGTTCGGGACTGAAGAGCCTGGCCGATGCGATGTTGCCGCTGGTGATGCTGGCCGTCGGGTTTTCGCTGCAATTGCGCTTGCCGGCGCAGGAACTCAAGCCACTGGCGCTGGGCTTGCTGTTCAAGCTGGCGGTCATGCCGGTGCTGGCATTGCCGCTGTCGTGGGCGCTCGGCCTGCAGGGCCAGATGCTGCAGACCAATGTGCTCGAATCGGCCATGCCGACCATGATCACCGCCGCGGCGCTGGCGATTTCGCACCGCCTGGCGCCACGTCTGGCGGCGGCGATGGTGGGCTACAGCATCCTGTTGTCGCTGCTCACCCTGCCGGCCTGGGCATGGCTGCTGGCGCGGCTGGCGGCTTGATGCGCGTGCCCGTGCATGAAATGCTGGCCGGCGGCGCATGCGCGCCCTCACAGGACAAGGCACACGGATGCGGACTTCACGATTGATTGGCAGCACGGTGCTGCTCTGGCTGGGCAGCGCGTGCATGGCCTCCGCCGCGCCCGCCGCTACTCCCACGGCTGATCCCACCAACGATCCGCTGGTGCAGCAGTGGGGACAGCAGGTCGGCGAGACGCTGCAGGCACGTCTGCGCAGCATGGCTGACAGCGGCAAGCCCGGGCCGCTTTATCTGGCCGGCCTGTTGTGGATCGACACCGAAACCGATGCCGAGTCCGACGCTGCGCGCGCCGGCTACGCGCCGCTCCAGCGCGCCTGGCTGCAACGCGCGCTGGACGCGCGGCCGCGCGACCTGCTGGTGGCGCGGATGGAAGCGCTGGGCTGCCCCGCTGGCTTGCGCTGCGACCCGCTCGCCGCGCTCGCCTTCCTGGAGCAGGCCGATGCCGGCAACGCCGATGTGCATCTGCGCGCCTACGCAGCGGCGCAACGGCGTGGCGATGCCGCCGCCGCCGAGCGCGCCTGGCAGGCCGCGGTGCAGGCAGACCATTTCGACAGTGGCGCGTTGGCCCTGGGCCAGGCCTTGCACGCTGCTTATGCCGATGTGCAATGGCCGGTGCTGACCTCGGTCAGCCTGCGCGCGCAGCTCGATGCACGTGGCCTGCCCTCCACCGGCGCAGACACCGCGATGCTGTTTGCAATGGCGGCGTGGTCCGCGCACGCATTGCCGGCATTGAGCCCGGTGGTACGCCGTTGCGATCCGGCCACGGTGACTCCAGCGCTGCGCGACGAATGCATGGCGGTGCTGGGCAATGTGGCCAAGGACGAGTCCACGCTGGCCACCGCACTGATCGGTGCCAAGCGCATGGCCAGCCTCAGCAGTGGCGCCGATGCCACGCGGTGGCAGGCCCGGGTACGTGAGTTGGCATGGCTGCAGCAGCAACAGCAGGGCCTTGCCGGCGCTGGTAGAGGCCTGGTGTCCGATGGGGATGCGGTGCTGGCGCACGGTGAAGTGCCGGCCTTGCGTGCGCTGCTGCAGCGCCAGGGCATTGCCACGCAACCGCCGGCCGGCTGGCAGCCGAGCGCTTCGGTGCAGTAAGGCCGCGCGCAGCACGCGCGTCGGAGCAGCAGGCAGCGCGGTTGTCTTGCGGTTGAGCAGGTCTTCAACTGCAGACCAATCGACAGGGCGCCTGGTTGGTGCGCGCTGCCGATCGGCCACACCCTCACCATTGTGCCCGTGTCCGCTGATCTTGCTGGCTCGGGCGTTGCGTTTTGGAGGTATCACCGCAGCGCTGGCAAAGCGCGACGCGTGATGGCTGGTGCCGACGCCTGCGTTCCCGCACACACACACGATGCTGCACTGCGATAGGCAACGCCGTGGTGCGTTTAACGTGTTTCGACTACTTCCTCACCCGGCCGCGGTGTACGCTGCCGGCTTGCTCCCGGAAGCGAGGCGTGCATGAAGACAGTCCTGGTGGCCGGCTCCAAAGGCGGCGTTGGCAAGACCACGATCGCCACCAACCTCGCCGCACACGCGGCATTGCAAGGCCAGCGCACCGTGCTGGCAGATGCCGATCCACAGGGCTCGTCCACCCGTTGGGCGGAACGCCGCGCCAGTCTGGAAAGCGCGGTCCTGCCGATCGACGCCACCCGGCGCCGCAACTGGCAGGCCGCCGTACCCGACGGCACCGACCAGCTGATCATCGATGCGCCGGCCGGCGCGATGGCCGATGACCTGAGCGGCTTCCTGGACCATGTCGACGCCATCGTGGTGCCGGTGCTGTCCTCGGCGCTGGATATCGAAGCGGTGGTCGGCTTCCTCAACACCCTGGCCAAGGTGCCGCGCGTGCACCAGCGCAAGCTGCCCGTGGGCCTGGTGCTCAACCGCGCCCGGCCGTGGACCCAGACCTCGCAACAGGCCGCCGAGATGATCGGCAGCTGGCCATATCCGCTGGTGACCCAGCTGCGCGACACCCAGGCCTACGTGGTGATGGCCGGGCTGGGGCGCAGCTTGTTCGACTACCGCTCTGCGCAGGTGCGCGACCATCAACAGGACTGGGAGCCGCTGTTGAAGTGGCTCAAGAAAGCCTAGGACCGGAAAGCTCTTATGCGCGAACTGATCTTGCTCCGACACGCCCACGCCGAACCAGCCGACACCGGCCAGGCAGATTTCGACCGCCCCTTGTCGCCGCACGGCATTGCCGAGGCCGAAGCCGCCGGCCGCTGGCTGCGCGAACAACACCTAGTACCCGACCGCGTGCTCTGCTCGCCGGCCAGGCGTTCCCGCGAAACCCTGGAGGCGGTGCTCGAGCTCACCGGCTATATCGAACAACGCCTGGACGAGCGCATCTACGAGGCCACCCCGGGCACCTTGGCCAGCGTGCTGGACGAGCACCGCGAGGCCGAACGGCTACTGCTGGTGGGCCACAACCCGGGCCTGGAACGCCTGGCCGCGCTGATGCACAGCGGCCAGACCGGCGACTACCGCGGCATGCCGACCGCTTCGATCGCCCTGCTGGCCTTGCCGCTGGATGCGGCCATCGAACCCGGCATCGCCCGGCTGACCGCCTTCTGGTGGCCTTGATCCGTGCCACTGTCGCTGCGCTGGGTAGCCTGGCTCGCGCTGTGGGTCGCGTTGCCCTGCGTGGCCCAGCAGAAAGTGCATGCCATCGACCCGGTGCAGTCGCGCTTCGGGTTCGAGATCAGAACCCGCTTCGGGATGAAGATCGAGGGGCTGTTCCCGCGGTTCCGGGGTGAGCTGACCGAATCGGCGGACGGGCGCCAGCAGGTGCGCTTCCGTCTGGATGCCGCGCAGGTGGAAATCCCGGGCAAGGACCGCTACACCGCGTGGATGCGCGGCGAGGATTTCTTCAACGTGGCGCAGTATCCGGTGGTGGAATTCGAGTCGTTTCCGTACTCCGCCGAGGTGGTGAAGCGGGGCGGCGAGATCACCGGCAACCTGACCATCCGTGGAATCACCCATGTGGAGACCCTGCATGTGGTGCCGGCTGAATGCGCGCGGCCGGGCTATGATTGCGATGTGATCAGTCGAGGTACGGTCCTGCGTGGACGTTACGGAATGAATGCGTGGCAGATGGCCCTGGGTGACAGGGTGACGTTCATTCTCCGTGGGCGGCTGCAGGAGGTCCGGCGCCCGTGACGTCCTTGTTGAGGATTCTTGTGCTGGCAACCTTGTTGCTCGGCACCGGATGCGCCGGCCTGTCGCAAACCGAACGTCACCGCGCCGCCGGCATTGCCGTGGCCGCGCGCAGCACCGTGGTCACCTGCACCCAGGCCGATCGCTGCGCCCAGCCCTCGCCGCTGCGCGCGCTGGGCGGCGACGCCATCACCGCCTCCACCGCTGCAGCGCCACGCCACTACGCCACCATCGTGGACCACGGCGAGGAATCGCTGGTTGCGCGGCTGAACCTGATCCGCAGCGCCACCCGCAGCATCGACCTGCAGACCTACATCTTCGACAAGGACGACAGCGCCCGCATGGTGCTGGACGCGCTGACCGCCGCCGCGCAACGCGGGGTCAAGGTGCGGATCCTGATCGATCAGCTCTCGGCGATCGCCGATCTGCAGATCCTGGGCGCGCTGGCCAGCAGCCACGAAAACCTGCAGCTGCGCATCTACAACCCCACCTTCGGCAAGGTGAAGCTCAACTACTTCGACTACGCCGGCAGCGTGGTGTGCTGTTTCCGCCGCTTCAATCAGCGCATGCACAACAAGCTGCTGGTGGTGGACGATGTGCTCGGCGTGGTTGGTGGACGCAATTACCAGGACGACTACTTCGACTGGGACAGCGAGTACAACTTTCGCGACCGCGATGTGATTCTGGCCGGGCCGGAAGTGCGCGCGATGGCGACCAATTTCGATGCGTTCTGGAATGCGCGCCGCAGTGTCCCGGCCGAGCGGCTCAACGATGTCGGGCGGTTGTTGCTGGACGACGGCCCACAGACCATGCCGCCGGCCAAGTTCCGCCGGCCCGAGCGGGTGGCGCGGGTGGACCGCGAAGCCAATGACCCGCAGTTCGTGCAGGCTGCCTTCGTGGCCCCGGCAATGCCGGTGCAGCGTGTGCTGTACGTGGCCGACTTGCCACAGAAACACCGCAAGGAACACGGCGCCAAGGCGGTGTCCACCGCGCCGGAGCTGGACAGCCTGATTGCCGGAGCGCAGCAGGAAGTGCTGCTGCAGACGCCGTATCTGGTGTTGTCCGATCCCGCGCAGGAAATCTTCCGCACCCTGCGCAAGCGCGCGCAGCCGCCGCGCATCGTGGTGTCCACCAACAGCCTGGCGGCTACCGACAACCCCATCGTGTATGCGCTGTCGTACAAATTCAAACGCCGCAACATGCGCGAACTGGGCTTCAACGTGTATGAGTTCAAGCCGTTCCCGCTGGATGCGCCGGTGGATTACGCCAACCTGCTGCCCGACCCGCTGACGGCCGCCGCGGGCGAGGCCGCCGAGAACGACCGCAGCAATCGTCTGATCGGCGGCAGTGCGGCCGGCAATGCGGTGCGTGGCAGCAGCGGTGGTGGTGGTGGTGGCGGGCGTACGCCCGGCGGCAGCGATGTCGACCGCCGCGTGCTGCGCACCGAAACCCGGCCCTCGTTCCTGGGCACTCGCGCGGTCAACAAGCCGTTGCCGGTGACGCGCGCCGGTGCGCGCATGGGGCTGCACGCCAAATCGCTGGTGGTGGACCGCCGCATCGGCGTGATCGGCACGCACAACTTCGATCCGCGCAGCGAGAACTACAACACCGAAGCGGCGGTGGTGATCGACGATCCGCGCTTTGCACAGGCGCTGGCCGCCAGCATCGAGCGCGACATCGCCCCCGACAACGCCTGGACGGTAGCGCCGCGCGAAAAGCCGCCGGTGCTCAGCGGCTTGAACTACAGCGTGGGCAAGGTGTCCGAAGCATTGCCGGTGCTGGATTTCTGGCCGTGGCGCTACGCCACCAACTACGAATTCCAGCCGGGCCCGGGCTGCCCGTTCCCGCTCAAGCGCCAGGACCCGCAGTTCCGCCAGTGCTACGTGGCGGTGGGCGATTTCCCCGAGGTCAACGTCGGCCCGAAGTGGCTGCTGGTGCGGATGCTGACCGCCTTCGGCGCCGGGCTGGTGCCGATCCTCTGATCGGCAGTATCCGCTGCAGTGCGTAGAGCTGCGCGTGCAGGCGCCCCGCACGTGCATCACGCAGCAGCGCCGCCGCACGCGCTGAAAAAACGCAGCGCACATGGGCGTGCAGACAATCGCATCGCACCGTGTGGCCTAAACGACCAGGCAGTTGAATGATCGCGCGGGCTCCCGGATGCTCTTACGATTCCCGATTCCCGATTCCCGATTCCCGATTCCCGATTCCCGATTCCCGATTCCCGATTCCCGATTCCCGATTCCCGATTCCCCAACTCGATCCCATGCCCATGCGCTTTCGTGAACCCGTCGACCTCGCTGCCCTCAACGCCTCCAGCCGCGACACCTTGATCGCGCAGTTGGGCATCGTGTTCACCGAAGCCGGCGACGACTGGTTGCGCGCCACCATGCCGGTGGATACGCGCACCAAGCAGCCGTATGGCCTGCTGCACGGCGGCGCCTCGGTGGTGCTGGCCGAAACCCTGGGCAGCAGTGCCGGCAACCTGTGCGTGGATATGACCACCCAGATGTGCGTGGGCCTGGAAATCAATGCCAACCACCTGCGTGCGGCCTATCAGGACGTGGTGATCGGCACCGCGCGCCCGGTGCATGTGGGCCGCAGCACCCATGTCTGGGACATCACCATCGACAACCCCGCCGGCAAACGGGTGTGTGTCTCGCGCCTGACCCTGGCGGTGGTGGCGCGCACCAATGGCTGAGCGCGCCCGGCGTGCGCATGGGTGGAACAGCGCCGCCCGCTCCCGGCACTGCGCGGCGGCCGTGCTGCTGTCACAATAGTGGCGCCTTCCTTCCCCGTTCCGGTCCTGTTCCTCGAATGAGCGAGTCATCCCTGCCCGCCACGCGCGATGCCGGCGGCGCGCTGCGTTGGTTCCGTTATCTGTATCGGGTGCCATTGCTGCTCGTGCACCTGACGGTCTGCCTGCCGATCACCATGCTGTGTGTCGTGGCGCCGCCGCTGGCGCGCATCCGCACCGGCCGCGACGATACCCTGGACGAGCGCATGATCCGCTGGTGGCAGGGCACGCTGATGCGCATCTTCGGGTTTCGCCTGCGCCGTTTCGGCACCCCGTTGCCCGGCGCCACCTTGTTCGTGGCCAATCACGTCAGCTGGGTCGACATCTCGATGCTGCACAGCCAGCGGGTGATGGGCTTTGTGGCCAAGCGCGAAATCGCCGGCTGGCCGCTGGTGGGCTGGCTGGCCACCAAGGGGCAGACCATCTTCCACCAGCGCGGCAACACCGAGTCGTTGGGCGGGGTGCTGCAGGAAATGCTGCTGCGCCTGCGCAGCGGCAAGCCGGTAGGTGTGTTCCCGGAAGGTCGTACCCGCGGCGGTACCGAGGTGGGCCCGTTCCATGCACGCATCTTCCAGGCGGCGGTCGAAGCCGGTGTGCCGGTGCAGCCGGTGGCGTTGCGCTACGGCGAGCGCGGCAGTGCACAGGCCGTTGTGGCGTTCGGCGAGCGCGAGAGTTTTTTCGCCAATATCGTGCGGCTGCTCGGTGAGCGCTCACGGCTGGCGGAAGTGCATTTTCTCGAGCCGATCGGCGCGCTGGATATCGACGGGCGGCGCCGCCTGGCCGACACCTCGCGCCAGCGCATCCTTGCCGCGATGGAGTCCTGAGGCGGCCATGCGCCTGCCGCTGCCAGCCGTCGCGCCAGCTGCGCCAACGCGCGCATGAACGCCTCCGACTACCAGCCGCCGCGCTGGCTGCGTAACCCGCACGTGCAATCGGTGCTGGGCAGCAGTGCATTGCGCCGCATCCGCAGCCGCCAGTTGCTGGCCGCCGCCGGCGCGCGCACCACCGAGCACATCCTCGATGGCGGCGACGGCGTGCGCTTGCAGGGCTGGATGAGCGTGCCGCCGGGCGATGCGCCGGTGCGTGGCACCGTCTTGCTGCTGCATGGCTGGGAAGGCAGCGCCGAATCCAACTACATGCGGCTCACCGCCGCGCGCCTGCTCGGGCTCGGCTACCAGGTATTCCGGCTGAACTTCCGCGATCACGGCGGCACCCACCACCTCAACGTGGACCTGTTCCATTCGGATCGGGTGGACGAAGTGGTCAACGCGGCCGCCGATCTGTGGCGGCGCTTTCCATCGCAGCAGCTGCTGGCGGCCGGCTATTCGCTGGGCGGCAATTTCGCGCTGCGGCTGGGCCTGCGCGCGCCGGCAGCGGGCCTGCCGCTGACGCGGGTGGCCGCGGTGTGCCCGCTGCTGGATCCGGCCGCGACCATGCAGGCGCTGGAAGACGGCCCGCAGTTCTATGATTGGTATTTCCGCCGCAAATGGCGTGAATCGCTGCTGCGCAAGCGCAAGCTGTTCCCCGAACAACACGGCTACGATGACGCCACCCTGGCGCTGGACATGCGCGGCCTGATGGCGTGGCTGGCGGTGCAACACACCGGGCATGGCTCGCTGGAAGCGTATTTCGACAGTTATTCCATTGCCGGCGACCGCCTGGCCGGGCTGCAGGTGCCGGCCGACATCCTGATGGCCGAAGACGACCCGGTGATTCCGTTTGCCGATTTCGCCGGTTGGCAATTGCCGGCCCACGCGCACCTGGAAATCGCGCGCTGGGGCGGGCATTGCGGCTTCCTGGAAAATGCCCGCGGCGACGGCTTTGCCGAGCGCTGGGTGGCCGAACGCTTGAGCGGCATCGCCTAGGTCGGCAGCGCAGCGCGCATCGTTACAATAGCGGTTTGTCCTGGACACCCCGCCGCCATGCAAGACGCCATTCTCCAAGCCCTGCGCCGCAATGCAGCCGATGACGCCGTGGCGCTGGCCCGCGAGTGGGTGACCAGTGCACCGGACCTGTCGGCCGCGCACCGCTGGCTGGGGCTGTCGTTGCAGCAGCAGGGGCAGCCGGTGCTGGCGCTGGCCAGCATCGAGGCCGCGCTGGAACTCACCCCGGAAGACGCCGACCTGCACCTGTTGCGCGCCGGGCTGTTGCTGGCCGTGCGCGATGTGCCTGGTGCCGATGCCGCGCTCTCGCGCAGCACCACGCTGGACCCCAACCAGTTCAATGCCTACGTGATGCAGGCGCATCTGGCCGTGGCACGTGGCGACCTGGACGAGGCCGAGCGGCTCAGCCGCACCGCCGCACGCCTGGCACCGGAGCATCCGCAGTTGCTGGCGGTCGATGGCGTGGTGGAGATGCGCCGCGGCCAGAGCGATCGCGCGCTGTCGCTGCTGACCCGTGCGGCCGAGCAGCTGCCCGACGATGCACGGGTGATGTTCGCGCTGGGTTTTGCCTATCTGCAAAAAGAACACTTTGCCTTTGCCGAGCGCGCGTTCGAGCGGGTGGTCGAATTGAATCCGCCGGGCACCGCATTGCGTGCCTTCATCGCCCAGCTGGCACAGCGCCAGGGCCGTCTAGACGATGCGCTGAGTGCAATGCAGGGCGTGCTGGCCCAGCCCGGCGGCGACATCCCCGCGATGCGCCGGCTGGCCGGCGAGATGGAGTTG
Organism: Xanthomonas sp. NCPPB 4037; assembly: GCF_041475695.2. Taxonomy (NCBI): domain Bacteria; kingdom Pseudomonadati; phylum Pseudomonadota; class Gammaproteobacteria; order Lysobacterales; family Lysobacteraceae; genus Xanthomonas; species Xanthomonas sp. NCPPB 4037. The sequence goes on along the minus strand of NZ_CM191261.1, from coordinate 4,870,131 downwards.
CAGGCCGGCCGTCCGGACCAGGCGGTGGCGCACCTGCGCCTGGCGCTGGCCCATTGGCCGGCCGATCGCCGCACCCTGCACGCGCTGCTGAGCGCCTGGGAGCGGCTGGGTGCGGTGGACGATGCCCGCGACACCCTGGATGCGGCGCTGGCCACCTCCAGCAATGCGCACGACCTGTGGCTGGCCCGCCTGGCGGTGGAGCCGGTGGGTGGGCCGCAGGCGCAGGCGGTGATCGAGCGCTGGCTGCTGGGCATGCCCGAGCACCTGCCAGCGCTGGAGGCACTGATGCGCGTGCACGACATGCAAGGCCATGCCGACGAGGCAGAAATGGTGGCGCGACAGATCGTGGCGGTGGAGCCGGGTCGTATCAGCGGCGAGCAACGCATTGTCGAAGCCCTGCTGCAGCGCGACCCGCCGGCGGCGATCGCCTGTGTCGAATCCTTGATCGAATCGTTGCCCGCCCCGCAGCAGACCGTGCTGCGGCCGTGGCTGGGCAACGTGCAGGATCGCGCCGGCCAGCCCGACGCCGCGCTGGCCACCTGGATGCAGTTCCACCGCGAACAGGCCCAGCACCGCCTGCCGTTGCCGCCGCAGGCTGCCAAGCCGTCGATGCAGTGGCCACCGGTGGGCAGCATCCCGGACACGGTGAGCGCGCGCCCGCTGTTTGTCTGGGGCCCGCCCGGCTCGCATGTCGAACGCCTGATCGCGGTCATGGACGCCGCCACTCCGCTGGTGCGTGGCGACCGCTACGGCAACACGCCGCCGTCCGATGCGCTGCAGAGCTACCGCACCGTCGAGCAGCTGGGCAACGGCGAGTTGGCGCCGCTGGCGCTGGTGGAAGGCTGGAAGGCGCAGCTGCCGCGCCGTGGCATCGACGACGGCAACGTCATCGACTGGCTGTTGTGGTGGGACAACACCTTGCTGACCGCGCTGCGCCCGCACCTGCCCGAAGGCCGCCTGGCAATCGCGCTGCGCGACCCGCGCGACATGTTGCTGGACTGGCTCTCGGCCGGCGCCCCCGCGCCGCTGGCGCTGCAGTCGCCACAGCAGGCTACCGACTGGCTGCTGACCATGCTGGAACAGGTGGCGGTGCTGCACGAACGCGACCTGTACCCGCATCGCATCATTCGCCTGGACGGCATCGAAAGCGACCCGCAGGGCATTTCGACCGCGCTGGAGCAGGCGTTCGGCCTGACCTTCCCGCTGATCGAACCGCGCGGCCCGGCCCGCCTGGCCGCCGGCCGCTGGCGCGATTATCGCGGCGTGCTGGGCGCGCAGTTCGACCTGCTCACCCTGATCGCGGTGCGCTTCGGGTATCCGCAAGACTGAGCGCGGCGGCGGTCCGGGCCTAGACTGGCTCCGCTTGCTGCTTGCTGCTTGCTGCTTGCTGCTTGCCGCTTGCCGCTTGCCGCGCGCCCGCCGCTCCGCGATGGATGCGGCCGGTGCTTGGGAGAGTGGTGCATGACACGGCACGCCAAGCACGCACCCCGCTTTCGTAGGAGCGGCCTTGGCCGCGATGAGGCGTTACCGATAAAGCCCCTCGCGGCCAAGGCCGCTCCTACAAGTTGCGTCGCTTGCGATCTCTGGCCGTGGCGATTGGACATGTGTCCACATCAAACGGCCTGGCATCGTTGGACGTGTCGCCATTGATGCGCGCTGGAAGCGAGACGCGTCGGGAGCCCGCTTCGCACAATGCTCATGGAGAGCGCTTCGCAGCTGCTTCCGGCCTGACCTGACAGCCACACACGACCGGTCCCGCAAGCACTAACGCTTTGTAGGAGCGGCCTTGGCCGCGATGCAGCATTACCGATAAAGCCCATCGCGGCCAAGGCCGCTCCTACGCGCGAACCGCGTTCCGGGAAATTCATGAAGATCGTCTCGCTCGTTCCCGAAGTGCTGTGACCGGATCACACGCGGACTGAGCCAAACAGGCCCTGGCCCGTCACACCCACCCGGCTGCGCCACAGAAGGTTCCATCGCGATGGCTTTCGCTGCCGCGCCGAGGCAGGCACCCTGGTGACCCCGATTCCACGGAGACCCTGCATGCGTCTGACCAGCCACAGCATCGACAACGGCAAGCCGATCCTCACCGAGTTTGCCGCCGGCACGCCGGAGGGCTTTGCGCCCAACCGCAACCCGCATCTGGCCTGGAGCGAGGTGCCCGAAGGCACGGGCGGCTTCGCGCTGCTGTGCCTGGACCCGGATGTGCCCACCGTGCCGGAAACGGTGGGCCGCGACGATGTGCAGATCCCGGTGGATCAGCCACGCACCGATTTCGTGCATTGGGCCATGGCCGATATCCCCGCAAGCGTGCGTGAGATTGCGGCCGGCAGCTGCAGCGATGGCTTCGTGGCCAAGGGCAAGCAGCAGCCGGCGGGCCCGGCCGGCGCGCGCCAGGGCCTGAACTCCTACACCCAGTGGTTTGCCGGCAATCCCGACATGGCCGGCAACTACCTGGGCTACGACGGCCCGTATCCGCCGTTCAACGATCTGCGCATGCACCGCTATTTCTTCCGCGTATTCGCGCTGGACGTCGCGCAGCTCGAACTGCCGGCGCTGTTCACCGCCGCCGATGTGCTGGCAGCGATGCAGGGCCACGTGCTGGCCGAGGCGGCGTTGCACGGCACCTACACGCTGAATCCTGCGCTGCGCTAAGCCACGGAAACAGCATTCCCAATCACGCGCCGTAACTCTGCTCGGCGGCCGGAAGCGTCGGCAAGCGTCGCTCCCGTGCCGAGACGCAAGTCGCTTGGACGGTCCCTCAACTTACGTAGGAGCGCGCTTGCGCGCGAGGGCATTCCCAGCAATGGTGCCGCGCTGCAATCGCGCAGCAACAGCCATCGTGTTGGTTGGCTCCAGCAGCATCGGCGTGCAGTAGCCGATGCCGCTGCAAATGGCCGTTACGTCGGCGGCGGGTGGCCTTGGATGAAGTAGCAATTCGCTTGGCGGAGCCCTCAGCCACGGCGTGTGATCGCGGCAGCGCATCCATGGGAACGCCTACATGCGAATCTGCCGCGCAGCTCACCGACCACATCGTGCGCTTAGGCAGCAACCACGTGAACGCCCCTCGCGCGCAAGCGCGCTCCTACGTCTTAGCCACACGGCTTAGCCGCGCGCTTCCAGCAGCTGCTCCAGCACATACACCGGCGCATCGCGTTCGCCGCTGGCCGGATAGCGCGTCACGCGCAGCAAGGTGCGAATGCCGGGTTCGTGGGTGAAGCCCTCGATTGGCTGATCGAGCGGTTGCCAGCCATCGGCGCTGTCCTGCAGCACGGCCTGCGTTGCCTGTAAGTGCTCGCGCACCTGCAGGCACTGGCGGGTGGGCTCTGTGATGCAGGGCGCGGTGTCGCCGGCTACCTCCAGCCACACGGTTTGCCCGGGCCCACCGAAGCGGGCGTCGGCGGTGGGCTGGCCGGCGAACTCCAGGCGTGTGCCGTCGGTGCGGGTCAGGCGCAGGGTCGGCAGGGGGGCTGCGCTGTCCAGCGCCACGGCAAAGCGTCCCGAGAGCAAGTCGCTTGCGGCGCGTTCCTGTGCCATCCGCCGCGATTGCGCGCACAGCCGTTTGCTCGACACCACCCGGCCGATCTGCAGGTGCGCGGCTTCCACGGTGTACGCCGCGCCGAGCGCATTGCAGGTCTGGCTGACCTGCAGGCGTTGTGCGGTGAAGTCCAGCTGCAGCGGTGGCATGCCAGCGACAAACAGGCTGCGCAGGGCAGTGCCGTGCGCATCGTAGGCATGTTGCAGCTGCCAGTGGTGGGTCTGCAGGTCGGCGCGCAGCGGTGCGTCCTGGCAAGAGCGTTCGGGCATCGCGGTTGCGGCAGGAGTCGCTGACGCTGACCCACCCGCCGGTGCGGCAGGTGGCACGTCGCGCCCGCAGGCGGTTGCACCGATGGCCAGCAGGGCTGGCGCTAGCAACACGGCACGCATCGATGGCTCCCGGGCGGCGGACCCGCTCAGTGATACCGCCAGCGGGCTGCCGGGGCAATGACGGCCGTCACTGCCCCGGCATTGGCCGGCTCAGGCGGCCGGCAACCACAGCAGCAGCGCGGCGCCGAGCAGGATGCGGTACACCGCAAACACCGTGAAGCGGTGCTTCTTGATGTAGCCCAGCAGCCACTTCACAACCACAAAACCGGTGAGCGTGGCCGCGATGAACGCCACCGACACGTCGGTCCAGTTCTCGCTGCCAAAGCCGCCTTCCTTGTACATCTCCAGCAGCGCGTAACCGCTGGCCGCAAACATGGTGGGAATGCCGACCATGAACACGAAATCCGCCGCCGCCGAGCGCTTGCTCAGGCCCAGCAGCATGGCCAGGAAGATCGCCGAGGCCGAGCGCGAGGTGCCTGGAAACACGCCGGCCACCACCTGGGCAAGGCCAACCGCGATCGCCACCTTCCAGGTGACCACGTCGCGCTCGGGCAGCTTGCCGGCAAAGTGTTCGGCCACCAGCATCCAAACGCCGCCGATCAGCAGCGCCCAGGCCACCGGCTGGATGGTTTCCGGCAATTGCCAGCCGGCCTTGCGCACGATCAGGCCGACCACCGCAGTGACCAGGAAGGCCACGCCGATCTTGAGCACGTAGTCGCGATTGGCGCGCTCGCCCAGGCCGGTGGCCAGGGTCCACAGCTTTTGCCGCAGCGCCAGGCAGATCGCCAGGATCGCGCCGGCTTGAATGACGATATTGAAGAAATCCGAGCGGCGTCCGAGCCATTGTTCGGCGATCAGCAGGTGGCCGGTGCTGGAGATCGGCAGAAATTCGGTGAGGCCTTCGAGAATGCCCAGCAACAGGGCGGAAATGAGATCGGACATCGGGCGGGAGAGGAGTGCGGGGGAGGCGAAAGGATAGTGCATTGCGGCATGCACCATTTCGGTGCACGATGGAGTCACTTAGCACCAAGATGGTGTTGAGCTTGGTTGAGCGATCTCGACTGAGGTCAGCAAAATCAACAACTTGTGAAGCGGCGCAGCTTGGCATGGTCCCTGCTGTAGTACCGCCCACGAGCCACTTAACTCCTGCCGAGGTTTCTTCCGATGTCCGTGGAAAATGTTGAAAAGCTGATCAAGGACAACAAGGTCGAGTTTGTCGACCTGCGCTTCGTCGATATGCGTGGCGTGCAGCAGCACATCACCTTTCCGGCCAGCATCATCGAGCCGGCGTTGTTCGAAGAAGGCAAGATGTTCGACGGCAGCTCCATCGCGGGTTGGAAGGGCATCAACGAGTCGGACATGGTCCTGCTCCCGGACGCGGGCACCGCTTACCTGGATCCGTTCTTCGCCGATCCGACCATCGTGCTGACCTGCGACATCCTTGACCCGGCCACCATGCAGAGCTACGAGCGCGATCCGCGCGGCATTGCAAAGCGTGCCGAGGCCTATCTGAAGTCCTCCGGCACCGCCGACCAGGCGTTCTTTGGCCCGGAGCCGGAATTCTTCATCTTCGATTCGGTGCGCTTCGCCAATGACATGGGCCACACCTTCTTCCAGGTGGGTTCGGAAGAGGCGGCCTGGAACACCGGCGCCAAGTACGACGGCGGCAACAGCGGCTACCGTCCCGGCGTGAAGGGTGGCTACTTCCCGGTGCCGCCGACCGACACCCTGCACGACCTGCGCGCGGAAATGATCAAGACCCTGGAGCAGGTCGGCATCGAGACCGAGGTGCACCACCACGAGGTGGCGACCGCCGGCCAGTGCGAGATCGGCACCAAGTTCAGCTCGCTGGTGCAAAAAGCCGACGAACTGCTGACGATGAAGTACATCATCAAGAACGTGGCCTACCGCAACGGCAAGACCGCCACCTTCATGCCGAAGCCGATCGTCGGCGACAACGGCTCGGGTATGCACGTGCACCAGTCGCTGACCAAGGGCGGCGTGAACCTGTTCTCCGGCGACGGCTACGGCGGCCTGTCGCAGATGGCGCTGTGGTACATCGGCGGCATCTTCAAGCACGCCCGCGCCATCAACGCCTTCGCCAACTCCGGCACCAACAGCTACAAGCGTCTGGTCCCCGGCTACGAAGCGCCGGTGATGCTGGCCTATTCGGCGCGTAACCGCTCGGCCTCGTGCCGCATTCCGTGGGTGACCAACCCCAAGGCGCGCCGCATCGAAATGCGCTTCCCCGATCCGTTGCAGTCCGGCTACCTGACCTTCACCGCACTGATGATGGCCGGCCTGGACGGCATCAAGAACCAGATCGACCCGGGCGCACCGAGCGACAAGGACCTGTACGACCTGCCGCCGGAAGAAGAGAAGCTGATCCCGCAGGTCTGCTCCAGCCTGGACCAGGCCCTGGAAGCGCTGGACCAGGACCGTGAGTTCCTCAAGGCCGGCGGCGTGATGAGCGACGACTTCATCGACGGCTACATCGCATTGAAGATGCAGGAAGTCACCAAGTTCCGCGCCGCAACGCATCCGCTGGAGTACCAGCTGTACTACGGCAACTGAGTTCCACCGCGGTGATGGCGGAGGCCCCCCCTCCCACCTCCGCCATCGCCGCACATGTTCGAGGGTCCATGGCAGGTGCCGTGGGCCGCTAGGGGACGAGAGAGTACACAGCACGCGGTGCGCGGGCCTGACCTCTCACACGAGGCGGATGCATCGCATCCGCTGGGGTCTGCGCCACCGTGTGACGATTCATCAGGAATCGGGGATGCCGGGGTTGGCATCCAGGTGAATGACACCGCCGGTCGGCGCAATGCCGGCCGGTTCTTTCCACCATTCGGGGTATGCGCATGAAATTGATCACCGCCATCATCCGGCCGTTCAAGCTCGACGAGGTCCGCGAGGCCCTGTCCGCAGCTGGCGTGTCGGGTATCACCGTTACCGAGGTCAAGGGCTTCGGCCGGCAGAAAGGCCATACCGAGTTGTACCGCGGCGCCGAGTACGTCGTGGATTTCCTGCCCAAGATCAAGATCGAGACGGTGGTGACCGACGACCGGCTGGATGCGGTGGTCGAGGCCATCCAGAACGCCGCCGGCACCGGCAAGATCGGCGACGGCAAGATCTTCGTGACCGCGATCGAGCAAGTCGTGCGTATCCGCACCGGCGAGATCGGCGCCGATGCGCTCTGACCCCACCCACCCCGGAGTCCCTATGAAGACAGGTCTTGTTGCCGGGTGGAAAGCCCGGTTCTACAGCGTCTGCATGCTGATGCTGTTCAGTGCGCTGGTGGTTGGCGGCTTGGGCAACGCGCAGGCTCAGTCCGGCGCGCAGGTCACCCCATTGCCGACCGAGCCGGTCACCACCGAACCGCTCCCCACCGCACAGCCGGCCGCCGCGCCGGTTGCGGCGGCCGAGGCGGCGCCGGTGGTGGAGAAGGGCGACGTCGCCTGGATGCTGACCTCCACGTTGCTGGTGCTGCTGATGGTGGTGCCGGGCCTGGCGCTGTTCTATGGCGGCATGGTGCGCGCCAAGAACGTGTTGTCGGTGCTGATCCAGGTGGCGGTGGTGTTCTCGCTGCTGGTGGTGCTGTGGGTGTTCTACGGCTACAGCCTGGCGTTCTCCGGCGAAGGTGCGTGGATCGGCAATCTGGACAAGGCCTTGCTCAAGAGCGTGACCATCGAAACGTTGTCGGCCACCTTCACCAAGGGCGTCAGCCTGCCGGAATACGTGTTCGTGGCGTTCCAGGCCACCTTCGCCGGCATCACCGGTGCGCTGATCGTCGGTGCCTTTGCCGAACGCGCCAAGTTTGCGGCGGTGCTGTTGTTCTCGGTGATCTGGTTCACCTTCGGCTACCTGCCGCTGGCGCACATGGTCTGGGCCACCGGTGGCTATCTGTTCGGGCTGGGTGCGCTGGATTTTGCCGGTGGCACGGTGGTGCACATCAATGCCGGTATCGCCGGTCTGGTGGGCGCCTACTTCGTGGGCAAGCGGGCCGGGCTCGGGCGTGAGGCGATCAAGCCGCACAACGTGACCCTGACCTTCGTCGGTGCGTCGCTGCTGTGGGTGGGCTGGTTCGGCTTCAACGCCGGTTCCAACCTGGAAGCCAATGCCGGTGCGGCGCTGGCCTTCCTCAACACCTTGCTGGCCACCGCAGCCGCGGTCCTGGGCTGGTCGCTCACCGAGAAGATCATCAAGGGCAAGTCCTCCGCCCTGGGCGTGGCCTCGGGCATGGTCGCCGGCCTGGTCGGCATCACGCCGGCCTGCGGCACGGTGGGCCCGTTCGGCGCGATCATCATTGGCCTGGCGGCCGGCGTGCTGTGCGTGTGGGGCGTCACTGGCCTCAAGCGCCTGCTTGGTGCCGACGACAGCCTGGACGTGTTCGGCGTGCATGGCCTGGGCGGCATCATCGGCGCGATCCTCACCGGCGTGTTCTCGGCGGCCTCGCTGGGCGGCCAGAAGGGCGGCGACTACGACATGCTGCATCAGGTCGGCATCCAGGCGCTGGGCGTGGGCATCACGGTGGGCTGGATCGGCGTGGTGTCGGTGGTGGGCTTTGTGGTCGCCAAGCTGGTGTTCGGCCTGCGCGTCACCGAAGAAGCCGAGCGTGAGGGGTTGGACATCACCTCGCACGGCGAAGCTGCCTACGAGTCCTGAGCATGACCGCCCGCGGCCAGCATGCCGCGGGCTGCACGACGACCCGGCCGGGAATGCCCGCGCCGGGTCTGCTGTCCCCCGGCCCGGCACCAAGCGCCGGGCCACGTTGCCGAGGTGCCTGCATGACCCGCCCCACGCCCCTCAGTCCCGAGTGGTTGCGCGCTGGCCCGCTGCACGTCCTCGCCCCAGTTCCCTCATCTCCGGGTATTGCCCCATCGGCGGCTCTGCTACGCCGGTCGGGCGGTGCTTGCACTAAATTGGTGCAATGCTGATGTCGTCATCCACGCCTTCCCTTGACAGCCTTGGTACGCCGGTGGCCTGGGCCGACCGCGACGGGCGCGTGCTGGGGGTCAATCCCGCGTTCGCGCGCTGGCTCGGCGTGAGTGCGCGCCGGTTGGTGGACCAGCCGCTGGCCGCGTTGGAAGTGCAGGGCGACGCGCTGGCGCGCTTTCTGCTCAACGACGAGCGCGACATCCTGCGGCTGCACCGGCTGGCCCTGGGCCTGCCCAATGACGCGCCGCGCTTTGCCGAAGGCTGGCTGTCGCGGCTGGACGACGGCGGCTGGCTGCTGGAAACCCATCCGGTCGACGAATTCCCCGCGCTGGACCCCACCCACGCGTTGCCCAACGCATTGAGCGCGGCGCTGAAGGGCTTGGCTCACGAGCTGCGCAACCCGCTGGCCGGGCTCAAGGGCGCCGCCCAGTTGCTGGCGCGCCGCGCTGCCGGGCGCGACGAGGACGAACGCGAGCTGATCGAGTTGATCGGCACCGAAATCGAACGCCTCAACACCCTGCTCGAACGCCTGCTTTCACCCTCACCCTTACGCCCGCACGAGCGTCTCAACATCCATGTGGTGCTCGAACGCGTGTTGCGGCTGGCCGAGGCCGAAGGCGGCTGGTCGGTGCAGGTGCAGCGTGATTACGACCCCAGCATCCCCGACATCCTCGGCGACGTGGACCGGCTCACCCAGGCAGTGTGGAACCTGGTGCGCAACGCCTTCCAGGCTGGCGCCACCCGGGTGACCCTGCGCACCCGCGTCGAGCATGGCCAGCGCATCCGCGACCGCGTGCACGCCATGTCGCTGCGGCTGGAAATCATCGACGACGGCGGCGGCGTGCCCGAAGAACTGGCCGAGCACCTGTTCCTGCCGCTGGTCAGCGGGCGTGCAGAAGGCAGCGGGCTGGGCCTGGCGCTGGCGCAGCAGGTCTCGCGCGAACACCACGGCACGCTGACCTACCGCTCGCGGCCGGGCCATACCGTTTTCACCCTGCTGCTGCCCGAGCTGGCCGGCGATCACGACAAGGAGCATCTGCATGGCTGAGGCCGCCGCCGTATCCCACCGCATCTGGGTGGTCGACGACGACCGTTCGGTCCGCTTCGTGTTGTCCACCGCCTTGCGCGATGCCGGCTACGCGGTGGACGGTTTCGACAGCGCCGCAGCCGCGCTGCAGGCGCTGGCAATGCGGCCCACGCCGGACCTGCTGTTCACCGACGTGCGCATGCCGGGCGAAGACGGCCTGACCCTGCTCGACAAGCTCAAGTCCAAGCACCCGCAGCTGCCGGTCATCGTGATGTCGGCCTACACCGATGTCGCCAGCACCGCCGGTGCCTTTCGTGGCGGCGCGCACGAATTCCTGTCCAAGCCGTTCGACCTGGACGATGCGGTGGCGCTGGCTGCGCGTGCACTGCCCGATGCCGATGCGGCGGTTGAAGACACGCTTGGGACGCCCGTGGCCGAAGGCTCGGCCGCGCTGATCGGCGACACCCCGGCAATGCAGGCCTTGTTCCGTGCGATCGGCCGGCTGGCGCAGGCGCCGTTGTCGGTGCTGATCAATGGCGAGACCGGCACCGGCAAGGAGCTGGTGGCGCGCGCGCTGCACAACGAATCGCCGCGTTCACGCAAACCGTTCGTTGCGCTCAACACTGCCGCCATTCCGGCCGAGCTGCTGGAAAGCGAGTTGTTCGGCCACGAAACCGGCGCCTTCACCGGCGCCACCAAGCGGCATATCGGCCGCTTCGAACAGGCCGACGGCGGCACGCTGTTTCTGGATGAAATCGGCGACATGCCGCTGCCGCTGCAGACCCGATTGCTGCGCGTGCTGGCCGAGAACGAATTCTTCCGTGTCGGCGGGCGCGAGCTGATCCGCGTGGATGTGCGCGTGATCGCCGCCACCCACCAGGACCTGGAAGCCCTGGTCGAACAGGGCCGCTTCCGCGCCGATCTGCTGCATCGCCTGGATGTGGTGCGGCTGCAGCTGCCGCCGCTGCGCGAACGCCGCGGCGACATCGCGCAGCTGGCGGAAAACTTCCTGGCCATGGCCGGGCGCAAGCTCGACATGCTGCCCAAGCGCTTGTCGTCTGCCGCGTTGGAGGCGCTACGTCAGTACGACTGGCCCGGCAACGTGCGCGAACTGGAAAACGTGTGCTGGCGCCTGGCCGCGCTGGCCACCGCAGACACCATCGATGTGGTGGATGTCGATGCCGCACTCGCGCGCGGTGGACGCCGCGTGCGCGCCGGACGCAGCGATGGGCAATGGGACGAGATGCTCTCCAGCTGGGCGGCGCAGCGCCTGAGCGAAGGTGCGCAGGGCCTGCACGCCGAAGCGCGCGAACGCCTGGACAAAACCCTTCTCGAAGCCGCACTGCAACTCACCCAGGGCCGCCGCGCCGAAGCCGCCGCCCGCCTGGGCCTGGGCCGCAACACCGTGACCCGCAAGCTGGGGCCGGGGCGCAAGCGGCGCTGAGGTACGTCGCGCGCTGCGTGGGTGTGCGGCGTCGTGCTGTCGCTGTGATGCCCGCAAGTCCTCGTGTCCTGGCGTACGTGTCTCCACACGTCCATCCGCCAGCAGGGCGTGCGGATTGCGCGGTTGGAGCAGGAGGTTCTCGTCGCTCACGCAAGCCTGCTGTGTGCCATTGAGTGTCCGGCACACCAACGGCGCGCACACAACAACGCCACGGCCAAGCAGGCCAGGTGCTGCATCAATCTGCGCAGAGGGGAAAGTATGTCAGCCCCGCGTGCTGCAGCGACTTGCGGCGTGCGCCAGCAGGCGCTAGACGCGCGAGGCATGCAGTCGTATCGGGCTAGTGCGCGTGCGGCATTCGCGTTGAATCCGCGGTGGGAAGTCCCGCCCGCTGATCGTACGCGCGCGCGACATCGGCAGCGGCAACCACGTAAGCATCATGTCACTTGCGCGCGTTGCAGCTGTTTGCGGCGCGCCCCAGCAGTCGCTAGACGCGCTGCGCCTATAGTCGTATCTGGCTAACGCGAGTCAGAGGCTCGCATTGATTGCGCCTTGAGAAGCCCAACCCACTGATCGTACGGGCGCTGGACATGGCGGCGAAAGGCAGTCGGTGCGCCCTGGAATTGCGCATCTGCAGATGAGTGGGTTGTCAGTCGATCACGCTGCAGCTGCACTGCTCAAAACGCTGGAAATCGCAGCCTGCGTACAACCCGCGCACGCCGCTTGCCCGTAGCGCCGTGCTGCACCGGTTTCTCGCATGACGCGCGCACGTCAGCACCTGATCGGCGAGGTGCGCGATGCGCTTGAGGCCTATCCGCTGGCCCATTGCCCGCCGACGCCGACGCCGACGCCGACGCTGGCGAGGCGGCCTTCCATGCCAAGGCCTTGCAGCGCTTCGATGCGCTGGCGCAGGCACGCGATGTGGCACTGCCGCCGGGTGTGTCGATTGCGTGGTTATGGCGCTTCGGTTGCACCGATCCCTTCTTCCTGCAGAACCGATGGCGCGCGCACGCTGCATCACGAGCTGCCCGTCGCGCGTTCGTCAGTCAACACCGGCGCCCCCGTCATCGGTGACTCCAACCGCGTCCGTCACCCGTACACTGCCGGCCTGCCGCACGGCGCATTTCATGACACGTGAACATGCGGCCGCATAGGTTTCAGCCTGATCAGGAGAACAGCTCGATGCGTTACCGGTCGTCCACCGTCGTTGCCCTTACTGCTTTGGCACTGGCTGCCTGCAGCAGCACGCCACCTGCGCCCCCGACGCCGCCGGTGCCTGCGCGGGTGGTTCCCGTGCGCGCGGTGCAGCAGGCCGAAGCGCCGCTGGCATCGGCCTCGGGTAGCCTGGTGAGTGGCCGGGTGGTGTTGGTGCCTGCGCTGCGCGGCATTCGCCTCACCGGCACCGTCGGTGGTCTGCGGCCCGGTGCGGTCGCCGGCTTCCATGTGCATGAGCGTGGCGATTGCAGCGCGGCCGATGCCAGCAGCGCCGGTGGGCATTTCAATCCCACCGGCGCAGCGCACGGCCGTGCCGGCAACGGTAGCCACCATCTGGGCGACATGGACAACCTGCGCGCCGACGCGGAAGGCGTGGCGCATCTGGACATGATCCTGAGCGATATCACCCTGGGCGACGCCGCGCCCAGCGACGTACTCGGCAAGGCGCTGATCGTGCATGCCGATGCCGACGACTACCGCAGCCAGCCCAGCGGCAACGCCGGTGCGCGGCTGGCCTGTGGCGTCATCCGTGCCACCAAGTGGCAGACACCGCCTTTGCAGCCCTGAGCCGTGGGCACCCATGCCGCCCCCGCGGCGTCTTTTGAGGAGTGATTCATGCGTATTCTTCCCACCACCCTGTTCCTGGCCACCGCGCTGGTCCTGACGGCCTGCAAACGCGACGAGCCCGCCCCGGCCGAACCAGCGCCCGCCCCGCAGGCCGGCACCCCGGCCGAAGCCGCTCACGGCGGCGAGCATGCCGCCTCGATGGTCACCGAAGCGGCGGCCACCACCACGGCCACCGCCGAGCTCAAGCCGACCAAGGGCAATGAGGTCAAGGGCACAGTTACCTTCAAGACCGTGGACGGCGCCCTGCGTGTCACCGGCCAGCTGAGCGGGCTCAAGCCCAACAGCGAGCACGGCTTCCACATTCACGAGAAGGGCGATTGCAGTGCGCCGGACGGCAGCAGTGCCGGCGGCCATTTCAACCCAGCCCAGACCGACCACGGCATGGTCGGCGCCGACCCGCACCACGGCGGCGACATGCCCAACATCAAGGCCGATGCGCAGGGCAATGCCAGCATCGACGGCCCGGTGGCGAGCAACGTCAACCTGGGTAAGGCCGACCAGTCCGACATCGCCGGCCACGCCGTGATCGTCCACGCCGACCCGGACGACTACAAGACCCAGCCCACCGGCAACGCCGGCGGCCGTCTGGCGTGTGGCGTGATCACCACCGACAACGCGCCCGCACCGACCAAGTAATGGTCAATGGTCACGCCGCGGTGGATACCACGGCGTGACCACACAGCGATGCCCACAGACCACGTAGCACCGTAGGAGCGCGCTCGCGCGCGATGAAGCTTTACCGAAGACGCAGCCTCACCGATAACGCCCCGTCGCGCGCAAGCGCGCTCCTACGCGTGCAATTTTGACTCGCGCGCCGAAGACCGAGATGCATTCAAGCGGCTGGCGCGTAACGTGACTGCCGCCTGCTCATCAAGCCAGTTGAATCGGTCTGATGACGCGCGTTCTTGATCCCATGCGCAGCCCACAGCACACAGCCCACAGCACGCCGCGATAGGCGCACCGCACCAATTAAAAACGCTTTAATAATTAGGCCAAAGCCCCGGCGTCGCCAATTCGACCAGATGGTCGTCGGGATCACGGAAATACACGCTCTGGCCACCGCCCGGCCACTGCGTGCGGCCTTCGATGGCGACATCGCACGCGTGCAAATGCGCTTCCCAGGCCGCCAGCGACTCGGTGGCGATCGCCAACGCGTAATGGGTGTGCCCGTGGCCGTCGTGCGGCGGAATGGTGCCGCCGGGCAAACGGACGGTGGTGGTCGTGCTGCCTTGCAGAAACAGCAGCAACACCTGCGCAGGCGCAATCGCATAGGAAGCCATGCGTGCATCGCGGTGCATCGGCTGCAAGCCCAGCACCTGCGCGTAGAACGCACAGGCGCGGTCGAGATCGGCCACGTACACGCCGGTCTCCAGCATCCCGCGCAGGGCGGGTGCGGTGGAGGCCGGCGCCGAGGTCATGCGGCCAGCGCCTGCCGCGGATCCTGGCCGGGCTCCACATGCACGTACAGCACCGGCAAGCCATGGGCTTCCAGCACGGCAGCCATCTGCCGCTGACGGGCAAGGTACTGCTCGTAAACGCCGCGCAGGCGTTCGCAATTTTCGCGTTCGTGCGCGTAGTGGTCGCACCAGCCGGCGGGATCGAACAGGGCAATGCGCACTTCGCCGCCGATATAGCGCAGCACCGGCTCGGGCGACTGATCCAGCCACTCTTCACTTTGCGGGGCGAGCAGCGCGGCTTCGATCAGCGGCCACAGCGGCGCCAGGCCCTGGTTGTCGTACTGCATCGACATCATCGCCGCCAGGTCGTGCCCGGTGAGATAACGCGCGTGCTCGATACGCGCACCGAAGCTTTCCTGTGCCAACAACGCGGTATCGGCCTGGGCCATGCCCTGCGCCAGCAGCACTTCTTCCATGGCATCGGCCACGGTGGCCAGCGTCTGCGGATCACCGGAGAACAGGAACGGCAGCACCCGCAGGCCGCCGCCGGTGAGCTGCGCATCGGCCTGGAACGGCAGCGGAATCTCGCCCTGCGCATCGGCACCGAATGCCAGCACGCGTGGGCCTTCATCGCGGCCCGGGGCGCGTGCATGCAGTTCTTCCAGGCGGCGGTGCAGCGGCCAGCCCGGCCGCAGCACTTCGGCGGGATCGAAATGTGCCATCGCCACGCTGAGCTCCAGCGCGCGCACTTCGGGGATCCACTGGGCCAGGTCGCGGCCGATGCGCTCGGCCAGCATGCCGGCCTGCGCAGGCGCCAGCGCCCCACGCGTGGGGGCGGTCCCGCCCGTCAGTTCCAGCGCCAGGACACCCATGGCGGTCATGCCGTGTTCGGTCGTACTCATGATTCGCGGTTGGCCCATCACAGGGTCGAAGCTACACTGCGGCCATTATGCCTGCCGGCCCTGTGCAGGCCATGTCCCCGAGTCCCTCATGCAAGGTCAGCCGATGCCCGCAGCCCGTCCCGTCGCCATCCTGGGCGGCGTTCGTATCCCGTTCTGTCGCCAGAACACCGCATACGCGGACGTGGGCAACCTGGGCATGTCGGTGCGCACGCTGGGCGCGCTGGTCGAACGCTTCGGGCTGCATGGCCAGCAACTGGGCGAGGTGGCGATGGGGGCGGTGATCAAGCATTCCTCCGACTGGAACCTGGCCCGTGAAGCCGCGCTGTCGTCGGGCCTGTCGCCGCTCACGCCGGGCATCACCCTGCAGCGCGCCTGTGGCACCAGCCTGGATTCGGTGATCACCATCGCCAACAAGATCGCGCTGGGGCAGATCGACTCGGGCATCGGCGGCGGCTCGGACACCACCTCCGAGGTGCCGATCGTCTACGGCAAGAAGCTGCGGGCGCGCCTGCTGGCCGCCAACCGCGCCAAGGCCACCGGCGACAAGCTCAAGGCGCTGCTGCGTGGTTTCAAGCTGGGCGAGCTCAAGCCCGAGTTCCCCGGCGTGGCCGAGCCGCGCACCGGCAAGAGCATGGGCGAGCACTGCGAGGACATGGCCAAGGAATGGAACATCTCGCGCGATTCGCAGGACGAATGGGCGGTGGCCTCGCACCACAAGTTGGCGGCTGCGTATGAGCGCGGGTTTTTCGATGCGCTGATTGCCCCGTTCCGTGGCGTGTCGCGCGACAACATCCTGCGCGCGGACACCTCGCTGGAAAAGCTGGCCACGTTGCGGCCGGCGTTCGACAAGACCTCTGGCCGCGGCACGCTCACTGCCGCCAATTCCACCCCGCTCACCGATGGCGCCGCCGCGGTGCTGTTGTCCAGCGAAGCCTGGGCGCTGGCCCACGGCCACACGCCGATGGCCTACCTGCGCGATGCACAGGTCTCGGCGGTGGATTTCGTGCATGGCGAGGGCCTGTTGATGGCACCCACGGTTGCGGTGCCGCAGATGCTGGCGCGGCACGGGCTGACCTTGCAGGACTTCGACATCTACGAGATCCACGAAGCCTTCGCCGCGCAGGTGCTGTGCACGCTGCGCGCCTGGGAAAGCGAGGATTACTGCCGCAATCGCCTGGGGCTGGACGCGCCGCTGGGCCGCATCGACCCGGACAAGATCAACCCGCTGGGCTCCTCGCTGGCCACCGGCCACCCGTTCGCCGCGACCGGCGCACGCGTGGTGGCCACCGCAGCCAAGCAGCTGGAAGAACGCGGCGGCGGACGTGCCCTGATTTCGATCTGCACCGCCGGCGGCATGGGCGTGGTGGCGATCGTGGAACGCTGACGCTGCTGTGCAGCGTGGGAGTGGGCATTCGGGATCGGGGATTCGCAAAAGCAGACGCGGACTCCTGATTTTACGAATCCCCAATTCCCAATCTCCAATCCCAAACCTGCAAGGACGCATGGATGTCGACTGACGAGTTCCGCGAGCCACCCAGCCTGTACCTGCCGCCGGCGAACGGCGATGTGTGGCGCGAGGGCGACGTGTTGGTGTGTGCGGCGGGCGCCAATCTGCCGCCACGGTGCGTCAAGTGCAATGCGCCGGCCGACATGCCGCCACGTCGCTACATCTTTCATTGGCACCACCCGGTGATCTACGCGGCGCTGCTGCTGGGCGTGCTGCCGTACGTGATCCTGGCCATCGCGCTACGCAAGCGCAGCGCGCACGTGCTTACCCTGTGCGCGCAACACGAGCGCCGCCGCGTGCGCTATGTCGCGGTGGCGATGGCATCGGTGTTGGCGTTGCTGGTGTGCGGGCTCTCGATCGATAGCAAGTTCCGGTGGCTGATCGGTGCCGGCGTGATGGCGGTGATGCTGTTGATCGGCCGCCTGGGGTCGCGCGTGTTGTCGCCGACGCAGGTCGACCACGTGCAGGCACGGTATCTGGGTGCCGGCGATGCATTCCTGAGCGATCTGCCATCACCGCCGCAGGCAAAGCGCCAGCGTTGATGCAACGTGGCGCAGCCGTGGCGTGCGCCGATGCAAGGCCGAACAATCGCATTGATTACACGAGGCGATCGTCCGGCGTGATCGGGTCGGATGGGGGCGTTTCATGGGCCACCACGATCGGGCCGCGGATGGATTGCTGCGGCATGATCTCCAGCACCGGTTCGCCGCGCGCGGCGCGCAGTGCGTTGGCGTAGCAGTGCTGCGCGGAGAGCAGGTCACCGGCCGCTGCAAACCCGTGGCCCAGTTCTTCCCAGGCATCGGCGCCGGCGCCATTGGCCAGTGCGCGGTGCAGGAATTCTTCGGCCTGCGACCACTGTTGCTGATGACGCGACAGGCGGGCCAGGGTGAGCAGCAGCCCGGGGCTGTCCGGATGCTGGGTCAGCCAGCGCTGCGCACTGGCACGCCGCGAATCGTATTTTTCCAGCGGCAACACGCCGTACAGGCGCACCAGCGATTCGTCCCACTGCGTATCCAGCGCCTGTTCCAGGCTGTGCACCGCGGCATCGTCCCAGTGCAGCACGGCTGCGCGTTGGGCATAGGCGCCCACGACGGCCGGGTAGGTGCGCAGTGCTTTCGGCAAGGCTTCCCAGCGTTCGGCCAGGGCGTTGGCATCGCCGGCCTGCAGTAAGGTCTGCTCGGCCAATGTGGCCTCCAGTGCACTGTAGGCCTCCGGCGCCAACACCGCCTGCTGACGCAGGGCGCCGAGTTGGCCATAGGCCTCGTCGGCGCGTCCGATCTGCGCCAGTGCATGCGTGCGTAACAGCAGGCCGCGGGCCGGCAGCGGCTGGGCGGCGGCGCTGTCGAGCGCATTGATCGCATCCACCGGGCGCTGCTGCGCCAGATGCCGCTCGCCCTGCAGCAGTGCGTGTGCGGTGGGGTCGCGCTCGGCCAGCTGCTGCGCCAGCGCCGTGGCCGAGGCCACGTCACCGCGTGCATCGGCCACGCGCACGGCGCTGGCCAAGGCGATGCCGCTGACTTCTTCGTCCTCGCTGGCGTTGACCAGCAGGCGCTCGGCACGCTGCCACTGGCCGTGATCGGCAGCGCGCAGGCCTTCGATCAGGCGTGCACGGCCCTTCTTGCGGCGGTATTTGCCCCAGACCCGGAACGGCAGGCTGATCAGCGTCCACAACAGCCACAGCACCAGCAGCGCGATGACCAGAATCAGCACCGCCTGCGGCATGGCAGCGCGGTAATCGTTGCCGCCCACGCTGACCACCACATTGCCCAGGTCGTAGCTGTTCTGGTGCGACAGCCATTGCGCGCCCAGCACACCCAGCGCCACGGCAACCAGCAGGATCAAGACGGTACGCAGCACTTTCATTGTGTGGATCTCCCTTCACGCATGGCCTGCAGTTGCAGCAGGGTGGTGCCCAGTTCCGGCAGGCGCGGACGCAGTGGCGCTTGTTGCAGTTCGCGCAAGCGCGTGCGTGCCTGGCGGCGTTGTGGCGAGTCTGGCCACAGCCGCGTGGTCCAGGTGTCCACGCGCCGTAAGGCCTGCGCGAACCCCTGCGCATCACCACGCTCGGCCGCTGCACGTGCCAGGCTGACTTCGATCTGCAGCGCATCGCGCGCGGCCGTGCGCTCGCCACCGGTGATCAACGCATCGCCACGGCTCGGGCGGATTTCCACCAGGGGCGAGAGGGCCTTCTGCCACCAGGGCAGTGCGGCCTCGCTGTCCTGCGCGCTCTGCTCGGGCAGGCGCTGCAGGTCCGTTGCCAGGCGATCCAGCCCTTCACCAACCTGCGCCTGCGGGCCGGGACCCAGGCGATCAAGGGCGTCGCGCTCCTGCACCAGCGCCTGACGCAGATTGAGATAGCCCGGGTCGTCGATGCCGTTGAGCGCGCCATTGGCCAGGGCGTAGGCGCGTCGTGCGCCATCGGCATCGCCGGCGATGCTCAGCCGCTGCTGGCCAAGCCGCAGCAGTAATTCCACCTCGTCCAGCCGCAGCGCCTGGGCGCCGTGCCGGTTGGGATCGGCCAGCTTCTGCACGGTGTCTTCGAGCAATGCGCTGCGCTGGCTCAGCCCAAGCATTTCATCGCGCAGCACGCGGTTGGTGGCGGCGGCATCCTGCAGGCGTTCGTTGGCCAGGCGCTGGTCGCGGCGCAGGGTGTCGAGCAGTTGCTGGGTCCCGTCCCAGCGTTGCTGCTGCGCCTGGGCGGCCTGGATCTGGGTGTCCTGGTAGCTCTGCCATGCGCGCCACCCGAGAAACAGCGCTACGCCCACGGCCACGATCGCCACGACGAGCAGCAGCCAGGCCAGGGGGAAACGTCGCGCAGGAGCGGGCATGTCGGTCATTCGGGCATCCTCGGGCGGTCACGACAGGCGCAGGCGCCGCAGTCATCCGCCACAGCATGGCGTGTGGCCACAGACACCTGCAAGCTGTGCTTGAGTCCGCAGTTCAGCAAGGTGGCGGCGGCGTCATGATCGCAGCGGCGGCTGCCGCCAACTGCGCAGGCAGTGGGCCTTCGGAGCGATGGACCTGCACGAAGCCCGCAGCGCGCGCAGCCTCCAGCATGCGGTCGCTGGAGGCGACCACCGGGCGGGTCTTCAATGCAGTGGCCAATGACGGCGGCAGCTGCTGCACGATCAACATCAGCGCTTCATTGCTGCTCAAGGCCATCACGCTGCGTGGCAACGCGGCCTCCAACGCATGCAGCGTCGATGCGCGCAGCCGGAGCGCAACACGCTGATACACATCTGCGCGCAGGATCCGCGCACCGCGCTGCTCCAGCGCCGGCGCCAGCATGCGGCGGCCGCCGGGCGCAGTGACCAGGCCTACGGTGTGCAGCGGGGCGTCGAACACCGGCAGTGCCAGCAGGCCTTCGCTGTCCATGCGCGCCGGGCGCACCACCGCGCCGATCCCGCAGGCCTGCAGCGCCCTCGCGGTGCCTTCGCCCACGCTTGCCCACCTGGCCGGTTCAGGCCGCTGCAAGGGCAGCAGCCGGTGCGCCGCGTGCACGGCGGCCGGGCTGGTGAACACGACAATCGGCGCGCCCAGTGCCTGCCGCAGCGCATCGCGTGCCTGCAGCGTGTCGTTGATCTGCAAACGCCATGGCGACACCGCCAGCAACTGGCCGCCATGCCGGGCCACCGCACGCCGCAGCGGCGCGTGCTCGCCGCTGGGACGCAGCGACAGCAGGGTCCAGGACGTGCCATTTGTGCGCGTGTGGGTCATCTCGGGATTATGCGAGAGCAGCACGTCGACCGGGTCGGGTCGGCTGCTGTCGATGTCGTCCTTTGCGTATCGAACCAGCGGGTCTTCCCCCGATGTAGTGCGAGTTCGCCACGCACTCCCAAGTAAGACATTAGTCTCATTTCGTAACTACTTGCAAATACTGTGAATCACGACACGCTTTGGGGCACCAAAAACTCGGAACGGTGCCGTGATCAAGTCCTACCTCATCAACATGCAGCGGTGCGACGACCGATTGCGCGCCATGTCGGCCGGCTTCCAGGCGTTGGGTGTGCCCTTCGAACGCATTGCGGCGGTCGATGGACGCACCCTCACACCCGAGCAAATTGCCGACTTCGCGCGCCAGCGGCCGCTGGAAGGTTCCGGCGACGCCTTCAGCACCGGCCCGCGCATGTGGACCGCGTCCAATATCGGCTGTTTCCTGAGCCATCAGGCAGCGTGGCGCATTGCGGCCGACTCCGACGACGCCTACACCGCGGTGTTCGAAGACGATATGCATCTGTCCGACGCGTTGCCGGCGCTATTGCGCACGACCGATTGGTTGCCTGGCGGCAGCAGCATCGTGCGGCTGGAACCCTCCTACAATCGCATCAAGCTCGAAGGCAAGGTCACCGCCGTGGCGGGCCGCCAGTTGCGGCGGGTGCGTCCGTCGACGTATCAGCATTGCTGGCCGGTCTGCGCCGGCGCGCTGGTCATCAGCCGCGATGCGGCACGGCTGCTGCTGGCTGCAGAAGCGCGCTAGCACACCATGGCCGACATCTTTATGTTTGGCTGGAACGAGTCACCGGTGGCGCAGCAATTGTCGACTTACCAGCTTTCGCCGGCGGCCTGCATCCAGGACAAGTTCTTCCACACGGCGCCCGAACAGATCGTGTTTACCAGCACCATCGATGCACCGCTGACACAGGCACAGAAGCAGCGCAGCGCGCAATGGAAGGCCAAGGCGACCGCATTGCTCCGTGTAGCGCAAGGCTATCGGAAGGTCACCTTCGTACCCTGAGTGCGGTACTGCATGGGAGCAGTTTTACTATGCGGTACCGCATGTCATTTAGGTGCACAAGACGCTCGCAGGACATTGCGGCATGATGCCAACCCTTCGCCGTCTTGCAGCCTTTGCCGATGACCCTTCCGTGCACGCTCGCATCCGCCCTGCACTCGTTGCAGCAGCAGTTCGTCGCCATGCCACCGGTGCTGTCGATGGGCATTGCCGTGGACGGGCTGCATGACGGGGCCTTGCGACTGCGCGCGCCGCTGCAGGCCAACGTCAACGACAAGGCCAACGCCTTCGGCGGCAGTCTGGCCTCGCTGATGACACTGGCCGGGTGGGGATGGTTGACCTTGCAGCTGCAGTTGGCCGGGCATGATGCCGATGTGTACGTGGCCGACAGCCAGCTGCGCTATGTCGCACCGGTGTACGAAGAGCTGGTGGCAGACGCCGCGCCATCGGCGGCCGGCAACTGGGAGGTGTTTCTGGCCACCTTCCGCCAGCGCGGCAAGGCACGCATCGACATGCGCGCGCAGGTGGCGTTGGAGTCGGGTGCGGCGGCGGCGACGCTGAGCGGGCGGTTCGTGGCCTTTCCAAAACGGTAGGATGCGGGCCTGGTCCTTGGGGGAAGGCGCATGCGTGCAGTGATGGGAATGGTGGTGCTGCTGGGGTTGGCCCTGGTCAGCGGCCTGGCCACCGCCGGCAGCCGGGCGCAGGCGCGCGCGCTGGAAACCACCCAGGCCGCCTACACGGCGGCGGTGCGCTGGAGCGATTTCGATGCCGCGCAGGGCTTCATCGAGCCGACCTATGCGCAGGCCCATCCGCTCAGCGAGCTGGAACGCTCGCGCTACGAGCAGGTGCAGATTTCCGGCTACCGCGAACTGCGCGTTGGCGAGACCGACACCGGCGATTTGCGCCGGGAGGTCGAGCTGCGGGTGATCAACCGCAATACCCAGGCCGAGCGGCTGGTCCGCAGCATCGAGGTGTGGCACTGGGATGCCGAGCGCAAACGCTGGTGGCTGACCACCGGCCTGCCGGACCTGTGGCAGGGCCAATAGCCTTCCGCCTGTCCACCCAGCGTGGCAGTGGCCGTCGCGTACGCCAGCTGTGCGACAATTCCCGCCCGCTTCATCGACCGTGATCTCAGTGAATTTCGAAGAGCTGCAGGCCTTTGTGGGCCGCAACCCCATGCTGTCGCTGGCCCTGGTGGGCCTGACCATCGCCATCATCGTCACCGAGATCGCGCGCCTGTTCCGCGGCTATCGCGCGCTCAAGCCGGCCGAGCTGACCCGCCTGATCAACAGCGAAAATGCGCTGGTGATTGATCTGTCGCCCACTGCCGATTTCGAAAAAGGCCACATCGCCGGCAGCCGCAACGTGGCGCTGGCCAAGTTCGACCCGGCCGGCAAGTTGCTCGCCAATGCCAAGTCCTCGCCGGTGGTGGTGGTCTGTCGCAGCGGCAACGCCTCTGCCGGCGCTGCCAAGACGCTGAAGAAGGCCGGCTTCGAGCAGGTCTACTGGCTGGAGGGCGGCATTGCCGCCTGGCAGATGGCCGAGCTGCCGCTGGTCAAGGGCCGCGCCTGAATCTGCCTTGTGAGGCGCCGCGCAAGCCCCCATTGCTTGCGTGAGATACTGCGCTTTCACGTCTGCATCACTCAACGTTGCATCCATCGAACCGTTTTCTGGAGTTAGGAATGTCCGACGAAATCCTCAACGGCGCCGCTGCGCCGGCCGACGCCGCTGCTGGCCCCGCTTTCACCATCGAAAAGATTTACGTCAAGGACGTTTCTTTCGAATCGCCGAACGCCCCGGCCGTCTTCAATGACGCCAACCAGCCCGAGCTGCAGTTGAACCTCAACCAGAAGGTGCAGCGCCTCAACGACAACGCGTTCGAAGTCGTGCTGGCTGTGACCCTGACCTGCACCGCCGGTGGCAAGACCGCCTACGTGGCCGAAGTGCAGCAGGCTGGCGTGTTCGGTCTGGTCGGCCTGGAGCCGCAGGCGATCGACGTGCTGCTCGGCACCCAGTGCCCGAACATCCTGTTCCCGTACGTGCGCACCCTGGTCAGCGATCTGATCCAGGCCGGCGGCTTCCCGCCGTTCTACCTGCAGCCGATCAACTTCGAAGCGCTGTACGCCGAAACCCTGCGCCAGCGTTCGCAGGGCGAAACCTCGCTGGCCGATTCCGAGCCGGCCGGCAACGCGTAAGCGTTGTTGCGCACCGGATGAGCGATCCGACACAGAAAATCGCCGTTCTCGGCGCCGGTTCCTGGGGCACGGCCCTGGCGGCGCTGGTTGCCCGGCACGGTCACCCGACCGTGCTCTGGGGCCGCGATGCGGCGATGGTGGATGCCATCGACCGCACCCACGAGAACCCTCGCTATCTGCCAGGCATTGCCCTGCCGGACAGCCTGCGCGCGACCACCGACCTGCAGCAGACCATCGCCGGCGCCAGCTGGATCCTGGTGGTGGTGCCGTCGCACGCGTTTACCGAAACGATCAAGCTGCTCGCGCCGCTGCGCCCAGCTGGCGCGGGCATCGCCTGGGCCACCAAGGGCTTCGAGCCGGGATCCGGGCGCTTCCTGCATGAAGTGGCGCGCGACATCCTTGGCCCCAGCGTGCCGCTGGCCGTGGTGACCGGGCCCTCGTTCGCCAAGGAAGTCACCCTGGGCCTGCCGACCGCGATCACCGTGCACGGCGATGACGCCGCGTTTGCACAAGTGGTGGCCGACGCCATGCACGGGCCCACCTTCCGCGCCTACACCGGCGATGACATGGTGGGCGCCGAACTGGGTGGCGCCATGAAGAATGTGCTGGCGGTTGCCACCGGCGTGGCCGATGGCATGCAGCTGGGCCTCAACGCCCGTGCCGGCCTGATCACGCGCGGCTTGAACGAAATGCTGCGCCTGGCCGCGGTCATCGGCGCACGGCCGGAAACATTGATGGGCCTGGCTGGCCTGGGCGATCTGGTGCTCACCTGTACTGGCGATCTGTCACGCAATCGGCGGCTGGGTCTGGCGCTGGGACGCGGGCAGAGCTTGAGCGATGCCATCCGTGAGATCGGCCAGGTGGTTGAATCGGTGCAGACCGCCGACGAGGTCATGCGTCAGGCAGAGCAGCATGGCATCGAGCTGCCGATCTCCAACGCGGTGCGTGCAGTCCTGCATGGCGAGATCACCCCGGAAGCAGGATTGAAGGAATTGCTGGCACGCGAGCGCAAGCCCGAGTATCCGCAGACCTTGTTTACCTGAGCCCTGCGTGCGTTGCGCACGTGATCCAAGACAACAAAAAGTCCGGCATTGCCGGGCTTTTTGTTGGTGCGGCGCGTTCCATGCTGCCGCTGTAGTGCAAACGAGGCCAGGTTGCTTCCAGTGCTAACTGTGCAATCGTGTGCTTAGCAGTCTCGGGTTCTACATGCTCTTAGGGCCGTACGCCGGATTGGCGACGCGTGTCTATCGCAGGACTTCAGTGCTGAGCGTTGCGCGCCAAGGCTAGGGAGACGTATCAGCAACACGGTGCTTTCGGCCAGTGCGCCAGGGTGACGCGGCAGAAGCTGTCGTGTGCACACGTGTCGGCTTCGGCGTTGGAGCGCCGAGTTTGCGAAACGCGCGGGCTTGCACAGGCGCATGCATGCGCATGCAACTCCGATCGCACAAAAGAAAGAAGCCCGGTCGGGGGACCGGGCTTCCGATGCAGCGCGGGAGAGAGTCGCGCTGCAGTCAAACGTGCGGCTTACCAGCTGAAGCGCGGGCCGACCGACCATTCCTTGTTGCCGTCGCCATCCATACGGATGTCGCCGTTGATGCCCCAGTTCTGGTTCAACTTCACCTGTGCGCCAAGGCGGCCGTAGAAGTTGTCGCCGATGTCGATGCCGCGCTTCTTGGAGAAGTCTTCGTAGCCAGCCAGGGCATAGACTTCGAAGTGTTCGCCGAAGGCGTTACGCAGACCGGCTTCAACGCTGTAGCCGTCGAAGCTGATGTTCGGGGTGTCCAGGTCCAACTTGCGGTAGGCAACGCGGGCAACGAAATCGGTGCTCGTGGCGATCTCGTGGTTGTAGCCCACACCGACGCCCCACTGCTGGAAGTCGGAGTTCGAGCTTTCGAACACGTTGTCGTCGTCGTCAGCGTTCTGCTTGCTGTAATCGCCGAACACGTGGAAGTTCGGAGCAACGGCGTAGGACGCCTTGACGCCCCAACCATCTGCATCGCGACCTTCGGTCGGGGTGCGCACGTAGTCGCCTTCGACGAAGTTGTAGGAGAGGTTTTCGGCAGCGGAGGCCGCAAACGGCAGGGCAGCGAGAAGGCCGAGGGCCAGCAGAGAAGTCTTCATGATCGAGATACCTGTACTTATGGTTTGGGCCGGCGCTGAGGCGAATGCCGTTCGCTGCCGAGATGTAAATTCTCCGTTATTCGATGGAACGCGACATGAATTTTGAACTGACCGGTTGATGAATCATCGCGCCAAGTTCAGCTGCGCTTTCTTGTGGCTGTCAGCGTATGCGAGTAGCGCACGTGCAAAGCGTGACGCAGCGTTACGTGCATGCTAACGATGTGACGCTGGCGTGTAGGTTTCGCACAAAAACACCGCAAATCCTGCGCTGTTGCAAGCGAGCACATCGCCGATACGCGCGCACTGGGAGCATAGGCGTCCCCAGAAGAAGCGGAGCAGCATCGTGGCGAAGAAGAAGACGGTGGCGCGGTTCATGGCCGAAACGCTGGAAAGTGCCGGGGTGGAGCGAATCTGGGGGGTGACCGGCGATAGCCTCAACGGACTGACTGATGCGTTGCGCGAGATGCAGAGCATCGAATGGATGCATGTGCGCCACGAAGAGGTGGCGGCATTCGCGGCCGGCGCCGAAGCCGCGGTGACCGGCAAGCTGGCGGTGTGCGCCGGCAGTTGCGGGCCGGGCAATCTGCATTTGATCAATGGGCTGTTCGATTGCCACCGCAGCCGGCAGCCGGTGCTTGCGATTGCCGCGCATATCCCGTCGTCCGAGATCGGCTTGAGCTATTTCCAGGAGACGCATCCGCAGGAGCTGTTCCGCGAGTGCAGTCACTTCGTCGAGCTGGTGACCAACCCGGCGCAGTTGCCGGAGGTGCTGCACCGTGCGATGCGCACTGCGATCCTGCAGCAAGGCGTGGCGGTGGTGGTGATTCCTGGCGACATCGCGCTGATGGAGGTCGACAAACACCTCTCTGCCGCGTGGCCCGTGCTACGTGCACCGCGGCTGCTGCCGGCGGCCGAGGACGTGCAGCAACTGGCGGAGATCCTGCAGCAGAGCAAGGCGGTGACGTTGCTCTGCGGCAGCGGCTGTGCCGGGGCGCACGATGCGGTGGTGGCGCTGGCCGACACGCTGGGCGCGCCGATCGTGCATGCGCTGCGCGGCAAGGAGCATGTGGAGTGGAATAACCCGTTCGATGTGGGCATGACCGGCTTGATCGGCTTCAGCTCCGGCTATCACGCCATGCTTAATTGCGACACCTTGATCATGCTGGGTACGGATTTCCCGTATCGCCAGTTCTATCCGAAGGACGCCACGATTGTGCAGGTGGACCGTGACCCGGCTGCACTCGGGCGTCGCACGCCCTTGCAGCTGGGCATTGCCGCCGATGTGGGCGAAACCATCGCTGCGCTGTTGCCGCAGCTGGAGCGGCGCGAGGAGCGCGGCTTTCTGGACAAGTCGCTTGCGCACTACCGCAAGGCGCGCGAGGGGCTGGACGAACTGGCGGTACCGGCGGACGAAGGCGAGCCCTTGCATCCGCAATTCGTCACCCGCCTGATCAGCCAGATTGCCGACGAAGATGCGGTGTTCACCTGCGACGTGGGCACGCCGACCGTATGGGCCGCGCGCTATCTGCGCATGAACGGACAGCGCCGCCTGCTGGGTTCCTTCAACCACGGCTCGATGGCCAACGCGATGCCGCAGGCGCTGGGTGTGCAGGCGGCCTGCCCGGGGCGGCAGGTGATTTCGCTCTCCGGCGATGGCGGGTTTGCGATGTTGATGGGCGACTTCATCTCGCTGGCGCAATTGAACCTGCCGGTGAAGGTGGTGGTGTTCAACAACGCGTCGCTGGGATTTGTGGCGATGGAAATGAAGGCGGCCGGGTATCTGGATACCGGCACCGAGCTGCGCAATCCGGATTTTGCTGCGATGAGCAATGCGATGGGCATCCTGGGGCTGCGCGTGGAGACCTCCTCGCAGCTGGAGCGGGCACTGCGCCAGGCGTTTGCGCATTCGGGCCCGGCCTTGGTCGACGTGCGCATTGCCACGCAGGAGCTGGTGGTGCCACCGGCGATCAAGCTGGAACAGGCCAAGGGCATGGGCTTGTATCTGCTCAAGGCGGTGATGAGCGGGCGGGGCGATGAGGTGCTGGCGCTGGCCAAGACCAACCTGCGCTGACACCGCGCTGCGCGCACACTGCACGTCTCCTTTCGGATCGCGCCCATGCCCCGTTCGTTGTTGCGGCAACTGTTGCTGATCTGGATCGTGATCGTGGCCGCGTGCATCGGCGTGGCCAGCATGCTCTATGGGCTGTATCAGCAGACCGAAGGCGTGCGCCTGGACCAGGCACGCCAGCAACTGCAGGCGCAGTGCGGGCGCATCGTGCAGCGCTACACCGGTGCCAGCGAGGCTGCCCGCGCGGGCGATAACGGCGCGGGGTTGGCCGCGGTGGTGGTGCAATTGGTGCTAGCCGATGCGCCGGGCGTGGAGGGCGGGGTGTGGAATCTAGAGAAGGGATTCATCGCCTACGCGTATCCCACCTACGATGGCAGCGACCACAAGACCGACATCCCGGCTGCCGAATGGAACACCATCGTCGCCACCGCGCGCCAGAGTGCGCGCGGTAACACGCCGGTGCAGTACCGCCGCGATGGCAGCCGTGAGGTGCTGTTGATCAGCGCCTGCCCGCTGGTGGCAGGCACCGCGGCATGGACGATGACGCGGGTGCCGGCCAGCACCTCCGACGCCTGGCGGCCGTTGGTGATCGGCATGCTGCTGATCTTTGCGCTGGTGGCGGTGTCGGCGATTGCGCTGGGCGTGGTGGTGCGGCGCTGGGGCCGGCGGCTGGATCGCATCCAGCAGGCCTTGGCGGCCGAGACCGAACTCCCGCAGATTCCGGTGACCGGTGCGCCGGAATTGGACCGGCTCGGCGCAGCGGTGAACGACTACGCGCAGCGCAACGCGCAGGCGCTGGCGCAGACGCGCCGGCTCGGCGATGAACTCTCCCGGCACGAACGCCTGGCCGCGCTGGGCCGCATGACCGCCACCGTGGCGCATGAGATCCGCAACCCGATCGCCACCATGCGCCTGGCGGTCGAGAATGCGATTGCCAGTGGCAACGCCACGCCGGACGACGCCGCGCACGCGGCCTTGATGCTCGCGCAGATCCAGCGCCTGGATGGCGTGGTCGAAAGCCTGCTCGGGATGGTGCAGCCGATCCGCCTGCACCTGGACACCGTGGTGGTGCGCGACTGGCTGGCGGCACTGCTGGATCCGGCGGAGTTGCCCGCCGGAACACCGCCGCCGCAGCTGTCGGTGCCTGACCCATCGCTGCAATGGGCGCTGGACCCGCAGCAGCTGGGCCGGGCGGTGCACAACCTGGTACGCAATGCCTGGCAGCACGCGCAGCCAGTCACTGTAGTACGCGTGGACGCGGCAGTGCGCGACGGCATGTTGCAGCTATGCGTTGCCAACCAGGGCGCACCGATCGCCGAACCGGTGGCTGCGCAGTTGTTCGAGCCCTTCGTCAGTGGCCGCAGCGACGGCAACGGCCTGGGGCTGGCACTGGTAAGCGAGATCGCACGCGCGCACGCCGGCCAGGTGCGTTACACGCATGCCGATGGCATCACCCATTTCATCCTGGAGCTGCCATGGCGCGCATCCTGATCATCGACGACGATGCCGCGTTTCTGGCCACGCTGCAGGCCACGCTGCGCTCGCTCGGCCACAGCGTGGTTGCGCTCGACAACGGCGCGGCCGGCGTCGCGCAGCTGCGCGAAGGTGGCGTGGACATGGCGTTCGTGGATTTCCGCATGCCGGGCATGGATGGCATTGCGGTGCTGCGTGCGCGCCAGGACCATGCCACGGCGCGCCAGGTGCCGCTGGTAATGCTCACCGCCTACGCCTCCAGCAGCAACACCATCGAAGCGATGACCTTGGGTGCGTTCGACCATCTGGTCAAACCGGTGGGGCGTGCAGAGATCGTGGAGGTGGTGCAGCGCGCCCTGCACAGCGCCGCCGACGCACCGGAACCGGGTGCCGCATCGCTGGCACCGGCCGAAGAGGCCGACGCACTGATCGGCCACAGCCCGGCGATGCGCACCGTGCACAAACGCATCGGCCTGGCGGCAGGCGCCGAGCTGCCGGTGCTGATCACCGGCGAAACCGGCACCGGCAAGGAGCTGGCCGCGCGCGCCTTGCATCGCGCCAGTGCGCGCGCGCAGCGCGCCTTCGTGGCGGTCAACTGTGCGGCCATTCCGCTGGAGTTGATGGAGAGCGAGTTGTTCGGGCACCGCAAAGGCGCATTCTCCGGCGCCACCAGCGACCGCATCGGCCTGATTCGCCAGGCCGATGGCGGCAGCTTGTTTCTCGATGAGATCGGCGACATGCCGTTGCCGATGCAGGGCAAGCTGCTGCGGTTTCTACAGGAAGGGGAAGTCACGCCGCTGGGCGGCAATGGCGCGCAGAAGGTGGATGTCCGCGTGCTGGCGGCCACCCACCGCGACCTGGCGGCGTGGGCGAGCACCGGGCAGTTCCGCAGCGACCTGCGCTACCGCTTGAACGTGGTGCCGATCGAGTTGCCACCACTACGCGAACGCGGCGACGACATCCTGCTGCTGGCCACGCACTTTCTGCAGAGCGCCGGTGGCGCCGCGCGCGCGCTATCGCCCGATGCGCAGCGCCGGGTGCTGGACCATCCGTGGCCGGGCAATGTGCGTGAGCTGCGCAATGTCATGCAGCGCTGCGCGTTGCTGGTGCGCGGGCACACCATCGCGGCGGGCGATCTGGACGAGGCATTGGGCGAACCGTTGCCAAGCGACCTGCTGCAGCCGCAGCCAGCCGATGCGCCAACCGGCACACAGTCGCTGCCCGAAGCGGTGGCGCAGCTGGAAAAACGCATGATCCAGGCCGCGCTGACGCAGGCGCAGGGCAACCGCGCCGAGGCCGCACGCCAGCTCGGCATCCACCGCCAGCTGCTGTACCGCAAGCTCGACGACTATGGATTGCAGTAGCCAGGCGCTGCGCACGGCAAGCTGTCTGCAAAGCGGACAGCGGTTGTCTGGAATGCAGACGCCGCGATGGCTTGCATCTCCGGCCACCGCCAATGAAATCAAAGCGTTGCCAGTTGGCACGATAGCTGCGTTGTCCTGATGGCACGCGGCGCCCCTGCCGCGATGGAGACACTGCCCATGATTCGTCAGACCGCACTCGCCTTTGCGCTGGCCTGCAGCGTGGCCACCGCTGCCGCGCAGGTCCCTGCTGCGCCGGCCGCACCGGTTGCGCCGCGCCCACCCGCCGATGCCCCGCCACCGCCGCCGGCCCCACCCGCACCGCCTGCACCGGTGGCCGCCACCGCCGTGCGTGTCACCGGTACTGTCGAACGCTTCATGCTCAATCCCAATGGCGCGGTGGACGGCCTGTGGCTGCGCGATGGCACCCAGGTCGCGTTCGCACCGCACCTATCCACCGCCCTGCAGGCGGCGGTGCGGCGTGGCGATACCGTCAGCGTGCAGGGCTATCGCCTGGGCCGCCTGCCGGTGCTGCGTGCCAGTGCCATCCGCTCCACCCGCAGCGGGCAGGAGGTGGTGGACCAACCGCCATCGGCCGCACTGCCGCCTCCGGCACCGCCCGCGCCGGCGGCGTTGACGCCCTTGCAGGCGCAGGGGCGGATCGAGCGGCTGGTGTACGGGCCGGGCGGTGAAGCGACCGGCGCCCTGCTCAGCGATGGCACCGTGGTGCGGATGCCGCCGCACTTGGCAGTGCAGTTCGGCGACCTGTTGCAGCCCGGTGCGCCGTTGAGCGTGAGCGGGTTCGGTGTGGCCACCGCAGCCGGGCGGTCCATCGAGGCCACCCAGCTGGGCCGCGACCGTGCCTCGCAACGGGCCCTGTTTGCCCCGCCGCGTCCGGATGGTCCAGTGCCACCGGCACCGCCCGTGCCGCCAGCACCCGCCGCACCGCCCGCCCCGGTGCCGCCGCCCGCTCCGCGCTAAGTCCCGCGCCGGGCCACGCGGCGCTGCCGCGTCCCACGTCCCACGTCCCACGTCACCCCCTTGCGCCCCGTCACCAGCCACGCCTTGCGCGTGGCACGGGGCGCGCGTTGCCGGTCTTCGCCGGCCATCCTGATTGGAGTACCACCATGCATTGGGTCGATCCCGATTTCCTGCCCGAAACCCGCGGCACCCTGGCGCGCTTTCTGCTCAACCCCAAGGCCGATATCGACGGCCTGCTGCTGACCGACGGCACCGAAGTACACACGCCGCCGCATCTGTCCGCCGCCTTGCTGAAGGCGCTTGCGCCGGGCAGCGCCTTGACCATCCGCGGGCTCAAGCCACGCGGTGTGGACATGCTGGTCGCGCTGGCGATCGACCCCGACGGCGGCGCCCGCATCCTCGACGAGGGCCCGCACGGCCCACATGCCAAGCCCAAGCCGAAACCGCCGGCAGCCAAACCCGCCAAACCGCAACACGCCCAGCACAGCGGCACCATCACCCGCCTGCTGCATGGCCCGCACGGGCAGGTGCACGGCGTGTTGCTGGACGACGCGGTCACCGTGCGGTTTCCGCCGCATGCCGCGGGCGCGTTTGCCAAGCAACTGGTCCTCGGCAAGCCGCTCAGTGCCGAAGGCGAGCTCACCACCACCCCGCACGGCGTGCTGATGCACGCGCACGCGCTGGGCGCCAAGCCGGCGACGCTGACCGAGATCGCACACCCACCGCATCCACCACATGGCCCGGGCGGAAAAAAGAAGCCCAAGCCCAAGCCCAAGCACTGAGGAGACGGCGATGCGGCGGCTGCGTGCAAGGCGTTCCGGTCCCTGGGGTGTGCGCACCGCCGCCGGGCTGCGCGCAGCGGTCGCGCGCGTGCTGCATGTGACGTGCGCATGAGCCGCGGCCGGCGTGGCACCCGCGCGCTGGAGGTGCTGCACTTCAGCGTGGCCGATGTGCAGGACGGGTTGGGGCCATTCTTGAGCGTGTTCCTGCAATCCAGAGGCTGGTCGGTGGGGGCGATCGGCACTGTCATGAGCGCCGGCGGAATCGCCGGCATGCTGGCGACCACCCCGGCCGGTGCATTGGTCGATGCCACCCGCCGAAAACGCGCGGTAGTGGTGACTGGCGCGCTGGCGATCCTGCTGGCCACCGCGCTGATCTGGCTGCGGCCGAGTTTTCCCGGGGTGGTGGTGGCGCAGATTGCCTCGGCCCTGGCAGCCGCCGGCATCGGCCCGGCGCTGACCGGCATCACGCTCGGCCTGGTCCGGGCACAGGGCTTCGATCATCAGTTGGCGCGCAACCAGGTCGCCAACCACGGCGGCAACCTGCTGGCCGCTGCACTCGCCGGCTGGCTGGGCTGGCGTTACGGCTTCGGCGCGGTGTTTGTGCTGACGGCGGCCTTCGGCGTGCTGGCGGTCGCCGCGGTGTTGCTGATTCCGGCAGCGTCCATCGACCACCGCGCTGCGCGTGGTTTGCAGGGAGCGCAAACCGGTGAGGCGGTGAGTGGCTGGCGGGTGCTGCTGACCTGCCGCCCGCTGGCGCTGTTGGCGATCACCCTGGGGCTGTTCCATCTGGGCAACGCGGCCATGCTGCCGCTGTACGGCATGGCGATCGTCGCCGCCCATGCGGGCGACCCCAGCGCGTTGACCGCCACCACCATCGTGGTGGCACAGGCCACGATGATGCTGGTGGCCTTGTTGGCGATGCGCTGGATCCGCGTGCATGGCCATTGGTGGGTGCTGCTGGTGGCCTTTCTGGCGTTGCCGCTGCGCGCGCTGGTGGCCGCTTCGCTGATCGAAGGCTGGGGCGTGTTTCCAGTGCAGATGCTCGATGGCCTGGGCGCCGGCTTGCAGAGCGTGGTGGTCCCCGCATTGGTCGCGCGGCTGCTGCATGGCACCGGCCGGGTCAACGTGGGCCAGGGCGCGGTGATGACCGTGCAAGGGATCGGTGCTGCTTTGAGCCCTGCATTGGGCGGCTGGCTCAGTGCCGCCTTCGGCTACCGCACCGCGTTTCTGGTGCTGGGCGCCATCGCGCTGCTCGCGGTTGCGCTCTGGGCGAGCTGCCACACGGTGCTCAAACAGGCATTGGCCGCCGGCGCGGCGAGGTGACGCGCCTGGCTACTGCCCGCCTGTGAAGTTCCATTGTCGCCACGCCTCGAACACCATCACCGCCACGGTGTTGGACAGATTGAGGCTGCGATTGTCCGGGCGCATCGGCAGGCGGAGCCGGTGCTGCGGCGGGATGGACTCCAGCACCTCGGCCGGCAGGCCGCGTGTTTCGGGGCCAAACAGAAAGGCATCGCCATCGGCAAACTGCGGTGTGTCATAGCGCACGGTGCTGCGGGTACTCAGCGCAAACACGCGCTTGGGTGCGAGCGTGGCCAGCGCAGTGGGCAGGTCCGGATGCACCTGCAGACGCGCGTATTCGTGATAGTCCAGGCCGGCGCGCTTGAGCTGCTTGTCGCTGAGGTCAAAGCCCAGGGGCTCGATCAGGTGCAGGCGCGCGCCGGTATTGGCGCACAAGCGGATCACATTGCCCGTGTTGGGCGGAATTTCGGGTTGGAACAGGATGACATCGAGGACGGGGGCTGACATGCGCGCAGTGTAGCTGCGCCGCGCATGGGCTGGCCGGTAATGACCGGCCGGCAGTTACTGGCCCAGGGTGGCGCTGACCAGTGCTTCCAGCTCGACCGGGGTGGGCTGCAGCTGCGGCACCGGCAGGTTGACGATGACCTGGCCGACCAGCGCACCCAGCGCAGCAGCGGCGTGGCCGGTGGCAGCCTGCGCGGTGGCGGCAGCGGTATGCTCCAGCAGGTCGGCGCGCTGTTCGGCGGTCGGACGCACCTGCACGGCGGCCAGAGTCACGATGCGCGGGCCGGCCTGTTCGGCGGCCAGGGCAGCCAGTTGCTCGGTCGAAGGGCGCACCTGCACGGCGGTCAAGGTGCGGATGCCGCTGCTGCGCTCCAGCGTCTGCTGGGCGATCTGGTCGGCGGCCGGGCGCACCTGCACGGTGTCCAGCGTGGTGAGGGAAGCGGCATGCGCGTTGGCAAAGGAGGCGCCGGCAATCAGGGCGGCGGCGAGGGCGATGCGCAGGGTCTTGGTGGTCATGGCGAGGTCTCTTGGTGTAGGTGATCAGTGGTGTGGTAGTAAGGTAGTACACCGTTTCGGTAGCTGCAAGAACTTTCGGTGTTATTTTTATTCTGTTCAGCGTGTAGTCATATTTACTGGCAGCGCACGGGGCGTCGGGACGGCTGCGATAACCAAAGCAATCGCCGTGCCATTTTTAAGTTGTTGTTTTTGAAGGCGGCGGTGCTGCATGGGGCTGTCCGCATCCGGACACGCGGACACCGCATCGGCCGGGCGGACGCGCCGGGCCAAGGCCTGGGCGGGAGCGCAGCGCACACCGGGGGCTGCCGGTTGTCTCTCGGTAGCGCGCCTTATTGCCAATTCAGGCAGCTACGGCACAATCCGGCTTTGCCCTCAGGTGTCTGTCTTATGCGCGTGATCCTGCTGTCTGTTCTGGTTGCCGCCACCACCGCGGCCTGCACCTGGGTTCCCATCGAACAGAGCGGCAAAGGCGTGCAGGTCCTGCCCGCAGGCCCTGTGCCAGCTGGCTGTCAGCAGCAGGGCGAAGTGGTGGTGACGGTCAAGAGCAAGGTCGGTTTCTACAATCGCAACCCGTTGCGGGTGCAGGAAGAACTGGAAACCCTTGCGCGTAACGAGGCGCCCGGCGCCAACGCCAACACCGTGCAGGCACAAGGCCAGCCGCTCGATGGCAGCCAGCGTTTCAACGCGTTCCGATGCCCGCCGCGCTGAACCGTTGGGCTGGGGCGAGTGCGGGGCAAATGTAAAGATGCGGTAAAAGCGGCCAGCAGATAGAATGGCGCCCCCTCGCCTGACGCCATGGCGCTACTTCGATGCTCTTCCAGAATGTCTCCATCGCGGGACTGGCGCATATTGATGCGCCGCACACGCTGACTTCCAAGGAAATCAACGAGCGCCTGCAACCGACCTACGACCGTCTTGGGATCAAGACCGACGTATTGGGCGATGTTGCCGGTATCCATGCACGGCGCTTGTGGGACCAGGATGTCCAGGCATCGGACGCCGCCACCCAGGCTGCCCGCAAGGCCCTGATCGATGCCAACATCGGCATCGAGAAGATCGGCTTGCTGGTCAACACCTCGGTGAGCCGTGATTACCTGGAGCCGTCCACGGCCTCCATCGTGTCCGGCAACCTGGGTGTCAGCGACCACTGCATGACCTTCGACGTGGCCAACGCCTGTCTTGCCTTCATCAATGGCATGGACATCGCTGCGCGCATGCTCGAACGCGGCGAGATCGACTACGCCCTGGTCGTGGATGGCGAAACCGCCAACCTTGTCTACGAAAAAACCCTCGAGCGCATGACCTCGCCGGACGTCACCGAAGAAGAGTTCCGCAACGAACTCGCTGCGTTGACGCTGGGCTGCGGTGCGGCCGCGATGGTGATGGCACGTTCGGACCTGGTTCCCGACGCGCCGCGCTACAAGGGCGGCGTGACGCGCTCGGCCACCGAGTGGAACAAGCTGTGCCGGGGCAACCTGGACCGCATGGTCACCGACACCCGCCTGCTGCTGATCGAAGGCATCAAGCTGGCGCAGAAAACCTTCGTGGCCGCCAAGCAGGTGCTGGGCTGGGCCGTGGAGGAACTGGACCAGTTCGTCATCCACCAGGTCAGCCGCCCGCACACTGCAGCGTTCGTGAAGTCCTTCGGCATCGACCCGGCCAAGGTCATGACCATCTTCGGTGAGCACGGCAACATCGGCCCGGCCTCGGTGCCGATCGTGTTGAGCAAGCTCAAGGAACTGGGCCGGTTGAAGAAGGGCGATCGCATCGCGCTGCTCGGCATCGGCTCGGGCCTGAACTGCTCAATGGCCGAAGTGGTTTGGTGATCGATCGGGCGCACGCCCATCGCTATTGATCGTACGACCGACGCCTGCGCCATCGCGACGCAGGCGTTTTTCTTTTTGCTGGTGACCCGATGACTGCATCCGTTTCGCGCCTGCCGGGCTATTCGTTCACGCCACACCGTCTGCAGGTCCGCCCGGGCGTGTCGATGTCGTATCTGGACGAAGGTCCGCGCGATGGCGAGGTGGTGGTCATGCTGCACGGCAATCCGTCGTGGAGCTATCTGTGGCGGCATCTGGTGAGCGGTCTGTCTGATCGCTACCGCTGCATCGTGCCCGACCACATCGGCATGGGCCTGTCCGACAAGCCCGACGACGCGCCCGACGCGCAGCCGCGCTACGACTACACGTTGCAATCGCGCGTGGACGATCTGGACCGCCTGCTGCAGCACCTGGGCATCACCGGGCCGATCACGCTGGCGGTGCACGATTGGGGCGGCATGATCGGTTTTGGCTGGGCGCTTTCGCACCACGCGCAGGTCAAGCGCCTGGTGATCACCAACACCGCCGCGTTCCCGCTACCGCCGGAAAAGCCGATGCCATGGCAGATCGCGATGGGCCGGCATTGGCGGTTGGGCGAGTGGTTCATCCGCACCTTCAATGCGTTCTCCTCCGGCGCCTCGTGGCTGGGCGTGTCGCGGCGCATGCCGGCCGCTGTGCGCCGTGCCTATGTCGCCCCGTACGACAGCTGGAAGAATCGCATTTCCACGATCCGCTTCATGCAGGACATCCCGCTGTCGCCGGCCGATCAGGGCTGGTCGCTGCTGGAGCGCTCGGCGCAAGCGTTGCCGTCGTTTGCCGACCGCCCGGCCTTCATCGCCTGGGGTTTGCGTGATATCTGTTTCGACAAGCACTTTCTGGCCGGTTTCCGCCGCGCACTGCCGCAGGCCGAGGTGATGGCGTTCGAGGATGCCAACCACTACGTGCTCGAAGACAAGCACGAGGTGCTGGTGCCGGCAATCCGCGCGTTTCTGGAACGAAACCCGCTGTAGGACAAGTTTCGCATCCGTGCGCGCGCGCGCCGAAGAGCTGCGCGCGCCGTGTGCGAAGTGGATGCACCGGGCAATGCGTGCATCGCGCAGGTCCGGGTTGGATCGCGCTGCGGCTGCGCCGCATGATGTTGTGGCGAGGCGTTACAGCGTGGGCAGCGGATTGCGTTGCGCGTCGTCCACGCCAACCCAGTCGGCTTCAGTGAGCGCGTGCAGGCCATGTGCCAGCCGCGACTTGTCGCATTGCGTGCTGCGCTCGCCGAACTCCAGCGATGCCGGCACCGCGGCACACGATGACGGGCGGCGGTCGTGGATGCTGCAACGGCTGTAGCGGCCGATGTCTGCGTCCAGCGCAATGCAGCGTGGCTGCGCTTGCGAGGTGCCACGCATCACCCGTTCGTGCGTGCGCAGTGCATCCGTCAACGCAATCGGCACCCTGCCGCCCAGCGCGGGATCGGCTTCGCTCCAGTGGAAACTGACGCGGAAATAGGCGCAGCAGGCGCCGCAGGTAAGGCAGGGGTGTGCCATGGATGCCGGGCCTTGCGCGGCGAAATAGCGTGGAGAGCGCGGCATTCTGACCGAATCACGGCGCGATACAAGGGGCACGCGTGCAGGCGGGTTAGCGGTTCATGCGGGTGGCGGTTGCTGGTGGCCGGCGGATCACCGGACTTGCCAGAAAACGCCCGGTAGCGTGCAAGGTTTGCTGGCGATTACGCGCACTGTTCCAGTCGATGTTCCAGCGTTTTGATGCATCGCACTTTCAGCTGTGCATGCAGGCACGCTGCGAGCGGCCTCTCTGCAGCATTGCGAGCCAGCCAATGCATGCGACCGAATGTTGCAAGCGCAAGCGACCGGTGCCATAGGCGCGCATGGGTGATAATGGATGCATGACAACTCTCTGCAATATCGCCGCCTCGCTGCCGCGACTGGCGCGCGAGCGCCCCGATCAGATCGCTATCCGCTGCCCGGGCGGACGCGGTGCCAATGGAATGGCCGCCTACGATGTCACCCTGAGCTATGCCGAGCTGGATGCGCGCAGCGATGCGATTGCTGCCGGTCTGGCCTTGCACGGCATCGGTCGTGGCGTACGTGCAGTGGTGATGGTGCGGCCGTCGCCGGAGTTCTTCCTGCTGATGTTCGCCTTGTTCAAGGCCGGTGCGGTGCCGGTGCTGGTGGATCCGGGCATCGACAAGCGCGCACTCAAGCAATGCCTGGACGAAGCGCAGCCGCAGGCCTTCATCGGCATTCCGCTCGCGCAGCTGGCACGGCGCTTGTTGCGCTGGGCACGGTCGGCCACGCAGATCGTCACCGTGGGCGGCCGCTATGGCTGGGGTGGGGTGACGCTGGCACGCGTGGAACGCGATGGCGCCGGTGCCGGCAGCCAGCTGGCCGATACCGCGGCCGACGACGTGGCGGCGATCCTGTTCACCAGTGGCTCGACTGGCGTGCCCAAGGGCGTGGTGTATCGGCACCGGCATTTTGTCGGGCAGATCGAGCTGCTGCGCAACGCGTTCGACATGCAGCCGGGCGGCGTGGACCTGCCGACCTTTCCGCCGTTCGCGTTGTTCGATCCCGCGTTGGGCCTGACCTCGGTGATCCCGGACATGGACCCAACCCGTCCGGCCACCGCCGATCCGCGCAAGCTGCACGATGCGATGACGCGCTTTGGTGTGACGCAGCTGTTCGGCTCGCCGGCATTGATGCGCGTGTTGGCTGATTACGGCCAGCCATTGCCGAACGTGCGCCTGGCCACCTCGGCCGGCGCACCGGTGCCGCCGGATGTTGTGGCCAAGATCCGCGCGTTGCTGCCGGCCGATGCGCAGTTCTGGACGCCGTATGGCGCCACCGAATGCCTGCCGGTGGCAGCGATCGAAGGCCGCACCCTGGATGCCACGCGCACGGCCACCGAGGCCGGCGCCGGCACCTGTGTCGGCCAGGTGGTTGCACCCAACGAGGTGCGCATCATTGCCATCGACGACGCGGCGATTCCCGAGTGGAGCGGTGTGCGTGTGCTGGCAGCGGGCGAGGTGGGCGAGATCACCGTGGCGGGCCCCACCACCACCGACACCTACTTCAACCGCGATGCGGCCACGCGCAGCGCCAAGATCCGCGAGCGCTGCAGCGACGGCAGCGAGCGCGTCGTGCACCGCATGGGCGATGTCGGCTATTTCGATGCCGAGGGGCGCTTGTGGTTCTGCGGCCGCAAGACCCACCGCGTGGAAACCGCCACCGGCCCGCTCTACACCGAACAGGTGGAGCCGATCTTCAACGTGCATCCGCAGGTGCGGCGGACCGCGTTGGTGGGTGTCGGCGCGCCCGGTCAGCAGCAACCGGTGCTGTGCGTGGAGTTGCAGCCCGGCGTTGCGGCATCGGTCTTTGCCGAAGTGGAAACCGCATTGCGCGCGCTGGGCGCTGCGCACCCGCACACCGCAGGAATAGCGCGTTTTCTGCGCCATTCCGGCTTCCCGGTGGATATCCGCCACAACGCCAAGATCGGCCGCGAAAAGCTTGCGATCTGGGCGGCGCAACAACGTGTGTAAGTGCAGGCAGCAGGGCGATGCTGTCAGGCGCAGGCGTATCGCCAGCGCAAGTGTCTGCCGCTGTCGTGTGTTCCCTTCTGCAATCGGTGTGATGTGATGAAGATTCTGGTAACGGGTGGTGGCGGCTTTCTCGGGCAGGCGCTGTGCCGTGGATTGGTGGCGCGTGGACACGAGGTGGTGAGCTTTCAGCGTGGTGACTATCCGGTGCTGCACACCTTGGGTGTGGGCCAGATCCGTGGCGATCTGGCTGACCCGCAGGCGGTGCGGCACGCACTTGCCGGCATCGATGCGGTGTTCCACAACGCGGCCAAGGCCGGGGCGTGGGGCAGCTACGACAGCTATCACCAGGCCAACGTGGTGGGCACGCAGAACGTGCTTGATGCGTGCCGTGCCAATGGCGTACCGCGCTTGATCTACACCTCCACGCCCAGCGTGACCCATCGCGCCACCAATCCGGTGGAAGGCTTGGGCGCGGACGACGTGCCGTATGGCGAAGACCTGCGCGCGCCGTATGCGGCGACCAAGGCAATTGCCGAACGCGCGGTGCTGGCAGCCAACGATGCACAGCTGGCCACCGTTGCGTTGCGCCCGCGCTTGATCTGGGGGCCGGGCGACAACCACTTGCTGCCGCGTCTGGCGGCACGTGCGCGCGCCGGGCGGCTGCGGATGGTTGGCGATGGCAGCAATCTGGTGGACAGCACCTACATCGACAATGCGGCGCAGGCGCACTTCGATGCGTTCGCGCATCTGGCGCCGGGCGCTGCGTGCGCAGGCAAGGCGTACTTCATCTCCAACGGCGAACCGTTGCCGATGCGCGAGCTGCTCAACCGTTTGCTGGCGGCGGTGGATGCACCGGCGGTGACGCGCTCGCTGTCGTTCAAAACGGCGTACCGCATCGGTGCGGTGTGCGAAACATTGTGGCCACTGTTGCGTCTGCCAGGCGAAGTGCCGCTGACGCGGTTTCTGGTCGAGCAGCTGTGCACGCCGCACTGGTACAGCATGGAACCGGCGCGGCGTGACTTCGGCTATGTGCCGCAGATCAGCATCGAAGAGGGCCTGCAACGGCTGCGATCCTCATCTTCCCGCGACATCTCCATCACTCGATAAAGACTGGCACATCCACAAGATACGCCTGCGCCGATTCGGCACGACAACTTCTGGACACATTGCCATGCTGCATTACGCCATCATCTTTTTCGTCATCGCCATCATTGCCGCAGTGCTGGGCTTCAGCGGTATCGCCGGTGCGGCGACCAACATCGCCTGGATCCTGTTCGTGGTGTTCCTGATCCTGGCCGTGATCTCGATGTTCCGTCGCGGCAAGGTCTAGTCCGCGGCACGTCACGGCAGCGGCGCTGCCGGTTGACGATCACACGGCCCGCTTCCGCAAGGAGGCGGGCCGTGCGCTTTTGCGGCGCGCAGAATTCGCTAATTACAGCGCTTTTTCCAGGTATTGCACGCGTTTTCCGCTTTCCAATACGGCCTCGCCGATCGGCTGAAAACCCAACTGCCGGTGAAGTGCCAACGAGGGTGGATTGGCAGGCAACAGATTGACTTCGCAGACCAGGCGCTTATGGCCTGCGGTGCGCGCGTCACGGATGAGTTCGTCATACAGCTGTGTTGCCAAGCCGCGTCGACGTGCGTGCGCGGCAACCACGATACGGTCTACATAGACAAAGCGCGCAAAGCGTGCGGCCATCCAGGCGAAGTTCGCATTGGCGTAGATGGCGTCCTGATCCAGCGCGATGAGTAAGGCATCGGCCGGATCCGCCACCCGTGCGTGCCAGGCCTGCTGCAACAGGCTGGCGAGCGCATCAGGTGTGAGCCACGACAAGGCGCTGGCATCGGCGTTGTTGAGTGCCAACAGTGCTGCGTGATCGTGCGGATGCACTGCACGCACCCGTGCCGCGGTCATGCGTGCGTGACCACGCTGCTGTGCAGGCGCCCATCGTCGGCATGCCGCTCCAGTGCCAGCTCGATCAAGCGCGTAACCAGGCTGCGATAGTCCAGCCCGCTTGCCTCCCACAACTTGGGATACATGCTGATGCGGGTGAAGCCGGGCAGGGTGTTGACCTCGTTGATGACGATGCGCCCATCCGCGCACAGGAACACATCCACGCGCGCCATGCCGGCGCAGTCCAGCGCCTGATAGGCCTGTAGTGCGCACTGCTGGATGCGGTGCTGGGTGTGGGCGTCGATGTTGGCGGGAATCACCGTCGCTGCGCCATCGTCGCGGATGCACTTGGTCTGGTACGAATAGAACGCGTCGTGCACCACCACCTCGCCGCACACGCTGGCCTGCGGCGTGGCATTGCCCAGCACCGCGCATTCGATCTCGTGCCCGGCGATTGCCGCTTCCACCAGCACCTTGTGGTCGTAGCGCAGCGCGAGCTCCAATGCCGCGCTGAACTCCTCAGCGCTGCGGACCTGGCTGACGCCGACCGACGAGCCCTGGTTGGCCGGCTTGACGAACAGCGGCAGCCCGAATTGGGCAATCAGCGTCTGCACGTCGGCCTGCGCAGCGGTGTGGCGCGTGAAGCATGCGAACGGCGCCACCTCCAGGCCGGCATCGCGCAGCACCCGCTTGGCCATGTCCTTGTCCATCGCCACGGCCGACCCCAGCACGCCGGAACCCACGAACGGCAGGTTGGCCATGCGCAGCAGCCCCTGCAGCGAACCGTCTTCGCCCAGCGTGCCGTGCACGATCGGGAACACCACATCGATCTGCGCCAGCGCCTGTTCGGCATCCACCGCGCGCAGCTGCGCACTGGCCGCACCGGGCAGCACAGCCAGCCCGCGGCCGTTGTGGCGCAGCGCAATGCGGCTGGGGTCGTCGGCATCGAGCAGAAAACTCTCCGGTGCGCTGAGGTGCCACTGGCCCTGTTTGTCGATGCCGATCAGCACCGGCTCGAACCGCTGCGGGTCCAGCGCCTGCAGGATATTGCGCGCCGATTGCAGCGAGACCTCGTGCTCGGCCGACTTGCCGCCAAAGATGAGCCCGACCCGAATCCTGCGCATACCTGCTCCTGTCATTGCTCCACGGAAGCGGCACAGGATGCCGCCGGCGCGGTGCCGAACGGAAGCGCCGGGTGCCTGCCCGAGCCGTGGCACATGCATCGGCCTGCCGATGCAATGGCCCGGCCCGCGCCCGTCAAGCGATTGCGACATGCAGGGACGGTAGAATGCGCCCATGCCCGGATCACTCTTCAACTCACTCAAGCCGCTCGCCGGCCAGGCCCTGCAGGCCGCGCTCAACCGCGCGCTGGCGCTGGACCCGGATACCCGCGATGCCCTGCTGCCGCTGGAAGGCCAGCGCATTGCACTGACCCTGGAGGCGCCCGCGCTGGCGCTGCAGATCCGCGTGCACGAGCGGCGGCTGCTGGTGGGCCCGGTGGATGCTACCCAGGAGCCGGATCTGGCGGTGCGCAGCAGCCTGGCCGGCTTGCTCGGGCAGCTGCCGTTTCTGGCCAATGCCCGCCGCAGCGGGGCGCCGGCCGGCCGGCTCAAGGTCTCCGGCGATGCCGAGCTGGCGCGCCAGCTGCAACAACTGGCCGGGCGTTTCGATCCGGACTGGCAGCTGCCGTTCGTGGCGGTGTTCGGCGAGATCCTGGGCGTGCAGATCGCCAGCGCCGTGCGCAGCGCCTTGCAGCAGGCCCGCCGCAGCGCCACCGACCTGGCGCAGAGCGCAGCCGAATTCGTCACCGAAGAATCGCGCGACGTGGTGCCGCGCGCCGAACTGGAGGCCTTCCACGACGACGTGGATGAGCTGCGCGACGCTGTCGAACGCCTGGCTGCGCGCATCAATCGCCTGTCTGCGGCTGGAGGCACGCCATGAAGGCGATCCTGCGGGCAAGCCGCATCGGCCGGGTGATCCTGCGCTATCGGCTGGACGCATTGCTGGAAGGCACCCCGGCCGAGCGCTGGTTGCGCCTGGCCAAGCCGTTCGTGCCGCGCGCCAGTGCCGAAATCGCCGCGCAATCGCGCTGC
This sequence comes from Xanthomonas sp. NCPPB 4037, assembly GCF_041475695.2. Taxonomy (NCBI): domain Bacteria; kingdom Pseudomonadati; phylum Pseudomonadota; class Gammaproteobacteria; order Lysobacterales; family Lysobacteraceae; genus Xanthomonas; species Xanthomonas sp. NCPPB 4037. The sequence continues at coordinate 4,825,818 of NZ_CM191261.1, read as the reverse complement.
GCGCGCTTGCGGCTGGCGCTGCAGGAACTGGGCCCGATCTTCGTCAAGTTCGGGCAGATTTTGTCGACCCGCCGCGACCTGATTCCGCCGGACGTGGCCGAAGAACTCACCTTGCTGCAGGACCGGGTCAAGCCATTCGACGGCGAGGCCGCGCGCCTGATCGTGGAGCGCGCGCTGGGGCTGCCGGTGAGCGTGGCGTTTGCCGCCTTCGATACCACGCCGCTGGCCTCGGCCTCGATCGCGCAGGTGCACGCGGCCACCTTGCCGCCCGATGCCAATGGTGTGCGCCGCGAAGTGGTGGTCAAGGTGCTGCGCCCGGACATCGAGCGGCAGATCGACGCCGACATCGCGCTGCTGCATTCGCTGGCCACGCTGGTCGAGCGTACCCATCCACGCGCCGACAAGATCCGCCCGCGCGAAGTGGTGGCCGAGATCGAAGGCACGTTGTCGGCCGAACTGGATCTGCAGCGCGAAGGCGCCAACGCCAGCGTGTTGCGGCGGTTCTGGGAAGGCTCGGACGATCTGTACGTGCCGGAGGTGATCTGGTCGCACACTGCCGAGCGTGCGCTCACGCTGGAGCGCGTGTACGGCATCCCGTCCGATGACGTGGCCAAGCTCGACGCCGCCGGCATCGACCGCAAGGCGCTGGCCGCCAAGGGCGTGCGCGTGTTCTACACGCAGGTGTTCCGCGACAACTTCTTCCACGCCGATGCGCACGCCGGCAACATCTGGGTCGATTCGGACCCGGAGCGGCGCCTCAATCCGCGTTTCATTGCGCTGGATTTCGGCATCATGGGCCAGCTCTCGCAGGAAGATCAGTACTACCTGGCAGAGAACTTCATGGCGATCTTCCACAAGGATTACCGCCGCATGGCCGAGCTGCACGTGGAGGCGGGCTGGATGCCGTCCAACGTGCGTATCGACGAGCTGGAAGCGGCCGCGCGCTCGGTGTGCGAGCCGTACTTCACCCGGCCGTTGTCGGAGATCTCGCTGGCCGAGGTATTGATCAAGTTGTTCCGCGTGGCGCAGCGCTATGAATTGACGCTGCAACCGCAGCTGATCCTGCTGCAGAAGACGCTGCTCAACATCGAGGGCGTGGGCCGCCAGCTCGATCCCAAACTCGACATCTGGGCCGTGGCGCGGCCGGTGCTCGAACGCATCCTGCGCGAGCGTTACAGCCCGCGCCGCGTGCTGGGCGAGTTGCGCAAGCGTCTGCCGGAGATCATGACCCACGCGCCGGACATGCCGCGCCTGGTGCATAGCTGGTTGAAGCAGCAGGTGGAAGGCCGGCACCAGCTGGACATCCGCTCGAGCGAATTGCGTGCGCTGGACCTGAGCCTGCGCAAGCTGCAGACCCGCGTGGTCACCGCCATCACTGGCAGCGGGCTGCTAGTAGTGGCGGCCGTGTTGTATGGCCTGCATCCGGACGGCTGGTATCTGGGCACGGTGCCGGTGTGGAGCTGGATCAGCGGCGGTGCCGGCTCGGTCGCCTTGCTGATCGCCTGGCTACGCCGCTGACACATTGCGATAGGTGGCCCGCTGCATTCGGCTGCATTTCGGCAGTGCCTGCAGCGGAGCCCCAGCGCGGCCCTCGATTCGTGGTGCGGCAACGCAGTGGCATGCGCTGTCGGCGACGCGGATAATCCGCCGGTGAGCACATCCCCTGATCCATTGCAGATTCTCTACCAGGACGCCGTCCTGGCCGTTGTCGACAAACCCGCGGGCCTGATGGTCCACGACAGCAAGCTGGCGCGCGGGGAGGACGATTTTCTTGCGGACCGCCTGCGCGTGCAGCTGGGCCGCCCGATCTTTCTGGTGCACCGGCTCGATCGCGCCACCAGCGGCTGCCTGTTGCTGGCCTTCGATCGCGACACCGCCAGCGCGCTGGGCAAGGCCCTGATGGCCGGCGAAGTAGAGAAGGATTATCTGGCCATCTGCCGCGGCTGGCCCGCCGAGGAACAGCTCATCGTCGACCACGACCTGGACGGCGGCCCGGGCAAACCGATCAAGAAGCCGGCGGTGACCCATTTCCAGCGCCTGGCCACCGGCGAGCTGGAGATCCCGTCCACCGGTTTTGCCACCTCGCGCTATGCCTTGCTGCGCTGCCAACCGCAGACCGGGCGGTTTCGCCAGATCCGCCGGCATCTCAAGCACCTGTCGCATCACATGATCGGCGACACCAGCCATGGCGATGGCCGCCACAACCGCAGCTTCCGCATGCTCGGCATCCACCGCATGTTGCTGCACGCCGAACGCCTGGGCTTCCCGCATCCGGCCGATGGCAGGCGCATCAGCGTGGTGGCGCCGCTGGATGTGGAGTTTGCGAAAGCGTGTGCGTTGTTCGGGTGGAACGTGGCGGGGGTGCAAGGCGGCACGACACACGTGCAGTGATGCGGCATGGTCATTGATCTGTCCGTGCCTCAAAGTCGAACGGCAAAGTTTCTAGGCAGCCGTAGCCTCACCCCAACCCCTCTCCCGACGGGAGAGGGGCTTGACTGTTGCTTCTCCCCTCGGGAGAAGGTGCCCCGTAGGGGCGGATGAGGGTGCGAGCGAAGCCAGGTGGAGTTTGGATGCACGTGCTGCTTCGCCGCTTACCGCCTTCATCCCCAACTCCCTCTCCCGGTGGAGAGTGGCTTGACTGTTCCTTCTCCCCTCGGGAGAAGGTGCCCCGTAGGGGCGAATGAGGGTGCGAGCGAACCAGGTGGAGTTTGGATGCACGTGCTGCTTCGCCGCTTACCGCCTTCACCCCAACTCCCTCTCCCGGCGAAGAGGGGCTGGAGCAGGCTTCTCCCACTGGAGGAAAGCTGGGGCACCGCCGGAATCGTCAACGCGATCGACCTGGCATCCTCATTCGCATCCTCATCCGCATTCGCCGCAGGGATCACGCGGTTACGAATCCCCAATCCCAACTCCCGACTCCCAGCCCCTCACGGCTTCGCCGCAGGCGCCGCCGGAGTGTTGACGATCTGTTCCAGATCCTTCTGCAGGTCGGTAAACAGCGGCAGCATCTTCTGCTGGATGGCGCCCATCAGGTTCTGGGTCAGTGCAGGGGTCTTGTCCAGCAGGCTTTGGCCAGCCGAACTCTCGTAGAACTCGGCCATGGCAATCACGTCCTCGCGCGAGAACGAGCGCTTGTACAGGTCCACGTACATCGGGCGCAGCTCCGACCACGACAGCGCCTTGCGCACGGTCTGGCGGGTGCGCTCCTGGATGCGCTGCAGCTGCGCCTGCTGGTCGGCATCGAGCTGGCGCTGCGCGGTGAGCTGGGCGAACTGCTGCTGCTGCATCGCTTCGATCTGCGGCAGCATGGTGTCGAGCATGGTCTGCGCGCGCGAAGCGGCCAGCAGCCGGTTGACGTCGGCATCGCTGGGCGCCTGGGCCCAGGCCACCGGCGCGGCAAGTGCCAGCGCCAGCAGCACCAGCAGGCGGCGGGCATGGCGGGCCGAAATGAAAGCGGTGGGTGTCATCGGAGCATCCTGCAGTCGGGGGACCGGCCGCAGCATACGGGATGACGCCGGCGTTCGCGCGCGCGTCCACGCCCGTCCCGATACAATCCGGCGCATGGCCAGTGAACCCATCCAGATCACCCCCAACCTGGCGATCCCGCCCGGCGAGATCGTCGAGCGCTTCGTGCGCGCGAGCGGCGCCGGTGGGCAGAACGTCAACAAGGTGTCGACGGCGGTGGAGTTGCGCTTCGATGTGGCCGGCTCGCCGTCGCTGCCGGAACCGTTGCGCGCGCGCCTGCTGTCGCGGCGCGATCGCCGCATGACCGCCGACGGCGTGCTGGTGATCGATGCGCAGCGGTTCCGCACCCAGGACCGTAACCGCGAAGATGCGCGCGAGCGGCTGGCCGAGATCATCAATGCATGCCTGTCGGTGCCCAAGCGCCGCGTGGCCACCAAACCGAGCCATGGTGCCAAGCTACGGCGGCTGGATGCCAAGCGTGAGCGTAGCCAGATTAAACGTGGACGCTCTGCGTCCCACTGGGAGTAAGCGTGAGTGACACTGACCCGTCGTTGCCGCCGGTAACGCAGGCCAACATCCTGTTGCAACCCTCACCGCCACGCATGCCGCGTGCGCATGGCCGCTTCGGCCGTTGGCTCGGCCGCACCGCGCTGCGGTTGACCGGCTGGCGGCTGGTCGGCCGGCTGCCCGACGAGCCCAAGCTGGTGATGATCGTCGCGCCGCACTCCTCCAACTGGGACGGTTTTCTCGGCTTTGCGGCCAAGTTCGCGCTCGGCTTCGATGTGCGCGTGCTGGGCAAGGCGCAGCTGTTCTGGTGGCCGCTGGGGCCGCTGCTGCGCAAGCTCGGCGCCATCCCGCTGGACCGCAGCTCGCCGCAAGGCACCATTGGCCAGGCGGTGCGGTTGATCCGCAACTCCGAGCAGATGTGGTACGTGATCACCCCGGAAGGCACGCGCAAGCGCGTCGAAAACTGGAAGGCGGGGTTCTGGAAGATCGCCTCCGATGCCAAGGTGCCGATCCTGCCGGTGTATTTCGATTACCCCAGCAAGACCGTGGGCATCGGCGAGCCGTTCTGGACCGGCACCGACATGGCTGCCGATATCGCCGCCGTGCGCACCTGGTACCGCCCATGGCGCGGCAAGCACCGCGATACGCTCTGAGCCCACCATCCCCTGTTTGCGTGGTGGCGAGCGCCGGCCACGCCTTGCGAGGAACGCCAATGTCATCTGCCCGCGTGTTGTGCCTGTCGTTGCTGCTGTTGGCCACCGGCCCGGTGTGGAGAAATCCAGCCTGTCGCCAGAGGAACAAGCGCAGGCACGCGAGGCGATGCAACGCGCGCTGCGTGCTGGCCATGCGGTGTTGACGCGCGGCGGTAGCGCGGTGGATGCGGTGGCCGCCACCATCACCGTGCTGGAGGATGCGCCGCAGTTCAACGCCGGGCGCGGTGCGGTGTTCACCCACGATGGCAAGAACGAACTCGATGCCGCGATCATGGACGGCGCCAGCGGCAAGGCCGGCGCGATCGCCGGCGTGCACACGGTCAAGAACCCCATCCTGTTGGCGCGCAGTGTCATGGACCGCTCCAAGCATGTGATGCTGGTCGGTGACGGCGCCGAGCAGTTCGCGCGCGAGCAGGGGATCGCGTTGGTCGATCCCAGCTATTTCCGTACCGAAAAACGCTGGCAACAGCTGCAGAAAGCGCGCAAGGCCGAGGCCGGCGACCGCCAGGCGCAGGCCGCACTCGACCTGGAAACCGCCAAGCACTTCGGCACTGTCGGTGCGCTGGCGCTGGATCGCGAAGGACACTTGGCCGCCGGCACCTCCACCGGCGGCATGACCAACAAGCGCTACGGCCGCGTGGGCGATGCGCCCATCATTGGCGCCGGTACCTATGCCAACACCCAGTGCGCGGTGTCCGGCACCGGCTGGGGCGAGTTCTATATCCGTGCGGTGGCCGCCTACGACATCTGCGCGCGCATGAAATATGCCGGGCAATCGCTGCAACAGGCGGCCGAGGCAGTCATCGATCAGCAGATTCCCAAGGCCGGCGGCGACGGTGGCGCAATTGCGCTGGATGCGCAGGGCAATGCCGCATTTCCGTTCAATACCGAGGGCATGTACCGCGGCTGGATCGGTGCCGATGGCACTGCGCATGTGGCGATCTTCAAGGACGAGGCGCTGTAACGCTGCCGCGCTTGCCCAGTAGCACGTTGCGAAGGCTGGCGTATGCCAGCCCATCACCGCATCCGGCGCGCATGACGACGCAGCGGCGGCCCAGGCGATGGCGCCTGGACTGCACGCGATCTCGCAGCCCCACGGCGTTCATCCATCCAATCCAACGGCACATGCCACACGCGACGAAACCCGCTAGCGTGGCCGGCTGCTGTTACCCACTCAGGAATTACACGCCATGTCGCGTACCGTCGTTCTGGCCGCTGCCATCACCCTGGCGCTGGCTGCTTGTTCTGGAAAAGATTCGTCCGGTAAGGAGTCCACCACCGTGCCCGAGAAGACCGCTACCACCCAGACCCCGGATGCCGCGCCGAACCCGCTGCTGACCGCCAGCACGCTGCCGTTCCAGGCGCCACCGTTCGACAAGATCCAGGACAGCGATTACCTGCCTGCGTTCGAGGAAGGCATGCGCCAGCACCTGGCGGACGTGCGCAAGATTGCCGACAACCCCGAGCCGGCCAACTTCGACAACACCATCGAGGCGATGGAGCGCGGCGGCGAAACGCTCACTCGCGTCTCGCGCATTTTCTTTGGACTGGTGCAGGCCGATACCAGCGACGCCCGCCAGAAAATCCAGGAAGAGGTGGCGCCCAAGTTGGCCGCGCACCAGGACGAGGTCAATCTGGATCCCAAGCTGTTCGCACGCGTCAAGGCGATCTACGACCAGCGCGACACGCTGAGCCTGGAGCCGGAACAGAAGCGCCTGGTCGAACGCCATTACGAAGAACTGGTGCGCGCTGGCGCGCAGCTGTCCGACGCCGACAAGACCACCTTGCGCAAGCTCAACGTGGAGGAGACCACGCTCTCCACGCAGTTCCATACCAAGCTGGTGGCCGCCTCGGCTGCCGCCGCCGTGGTGGTGGACGACAAGGCCAAGCTCGATGGCTTGAGCGAGGGCGACATCGCCGCCGCCGCCGATGCCGCCAAGGCGCGCAAGCTCGATGGCAAGTATCTGCTGACCCTGCAGAACACCACCCAGCAGCCGGTGCTGGCTTCGCTGAAGGACCATGACCTGCGCGCGCAGGTGATGAAGGCCTCGCAAACCCGTGCCGAACAGGGCGACGCCAACGACACCCGCCAGACCATCCAGCGGCTGGCGCAGCTGCGCGCGCAAAAAGCCAAGCTGCTCGGCTTCGACAGCTACGCCGCCTACAGCCTGGGCGACCAGATGGCCAAGACGCCGGAGGCCGCGCTCAAGCTGTTGACCGACACCGTGCCGGCGGCGACCGCCAAGGCGCGTCGCGAGGTGGGCGAGATGCAGAAGGTCATCGATGCGCAGCAGGGCGGTTTCAAGTTGGCTGCGGCGGATTGGGACTTCTACGCCGAGCAGGTGCGCAAGGCCAAGTACGACCTGGACGAATCGCAGATCAAGCCGTATTTCGAACTGGACAACGTGCTGCAGAACGGCGTTTTCTACGCAGCCACGCAGCTGTATGGCATCACCTTCAAGCAGCGCACCGACATCCCGACCTATCACGCGGATATGAAGGTGTACGAAGTGTTCGATGCGGACGGCACCTCGATGGCGCTGTTCTACACCGACTACTTCAAGCGCGACAGCAAGTCCGGTGGCGCTTGGATGGACGTGTTCGTGGAGCAGGACGGGCTGACCGGCACCAAGCCGGTGGTCTACAACGTGTGCAACTTCACCAAGCCCGCCGCGGGCCAGCCGGCGTTGCTGAGCTTTGATGACGTCACCACCTTGTTCCATGAGTTTGGCCACGCACTGCATGGCATGTTCTCCAAGGTGAAGTACCCCTCGATTGCCGGCACCAGCACCTCGCGTGACTTTGTCGAGTTCCCCTCGCAGTTCAATGAGCACTGGGCCTCGGACCCGAAGGTCTTCGCCAACTACGCCAAGCACTACCAGACCGGTGCAGCGATGCCCGATGCCCTGGTGGAGAAGATCAAGAAGGCCAAGACCTTCAACAGCGGCTACGCCACCACCGAGTACCTGTCGGCGGCATTGCTCGACCTGGCCTGGCACACCCAGCCGGCCGATGCACCGCTGCAGGACGTGAGCAAGTTCGAGGCCGATGCCTTGAAGCGCTTCAAGGTCGATCTGGCCGAAGTCCCGCCGCGCTACCGCAGCACCTATTTCGACCACATCTGGGGCGGCGGTTATTCGGCCGGCTACTACGCTTATTTCTGGTCGGAAGTGCTCGATGACGATGCATTCGAGTGGTTCAAGGAAAACGGCGGCCTGACCCGCAAGAACGGCGACACCTTCCGCGCCAAGATCCTCTCGCGTGGCAATACGGTGGATCTGGCGACGCTGTACCGGGATTTCCGTGGCAAGGATCCCAGCGTCAAGGCGCTGTTGGAGAATCGTGGTTTGACGGAGTGAGACACCCGCGTGCACGACGCACGCGGATGCAGGCGATGATCGAAACGGGATGGCCTTGCGGCCATCCCGTTTTTGTTGCGTCGCTTTTGATGCGCCGCGGTCGGTGCCGCATCATGCCGGTTGCGGCGCCTGATCGTCCCCGATCTGCACGATCACTTCGTGCGACTGCGATGTGGACGCTGCTCCCGGACGCAGCCGCTCCACCGCCTGCGGCAGGGTCAGCGACGGCGCGCCCTGCGCTGCGGAGGACGTGGCACCGGGCGGTTGGGTGAGCGCCTTGGCCTGACCCAACAGCTGTTCCACATCGTTGCCTTGCAGTAGCGCGTTGATCGCTCGGCTCGCCGTGGTCGCCCGACGCTGGGACAGCGCTTCGTTGGCCCCCCCCATCACGCCACGTAAGACTTGCTGCTTCAATCCGATGTCGGTGTCGCCCTCGCGGCGATTGTTCTTGACGGTGATGGCGGTGTGCTGATTCAGCGCGCCGACCGTAGCCATGGTTCCGGACAGGGCAGAGATCGCCAGGGTCTGTGCGGTCGGCACGTTGCGCGTTCCACCCTGCGCCGCAGAGCTGGCCTTGCCGATCACCGAGGATGCCGCGCTGCCCAGCACGCCGAGATGGAACATCTGGCCAATGCGTTGGGCGGTCTGTGCGGAGAACTCGCGCGAGGTGTACTTCTTGGCGATATCGTTGATCAGTTGCTCCGACACCACCGACTTCTCGGCGCCGAGCAGCACCGCTGCAGCGACACCGTCTGGATGGAGTTCGTCCAACTTGCCTTCGCGCAAGGCTTTCAGATCCTGGCGCAGCAAATTCAGCGCCTTCGCCGGGCCGGTGCCGTGGCCCGATTCCAGATCCAGGTTGTCGGCGTCCGCCGTCCCCTGCGGCGAGGGCGACGTGGCTAGTTCCGTGTTGAGCGCTTTTTCCATCGACACCAGTCCGTTGATGACGCGTTTCACCAGAGCCTGCGTGGGCGACTGGATCAGTTTGCGCAGTTTGGTCTGATCGATCTCCTCTGCCGCAACCGGCTCGCCACGTGCAAGTTTCAATTTACCTGTCTCGGTCAATACATCGGCGTACAGCAGATTGAGCTTGTTGTTGTAGTCCTGTTTTGCCTGTTCGTCGAAGCCGGCGGCCACATGCTGCGCAGCTGTCATCAACAGGGCACCGACGGTCTGCGCGGTCGGCGACAGCGCCCGCATTGCGCCGGTTTTGCTGAGCAGGCCCAGCGTGCCCGCCAATGGCGAACGCAGGATGCGCGGGACGGCCTGCCAGCGATTGCCCATCCATTGCCGGTCGTGTGCGCCCTGGGTCATGACAAAGTCGTGCTGGGCCTGATGCAGGCGCGCTTCGGCTTGCAGCAAGTGGTCAGCGGCCTCGGTAAGCTGTTCAGCTGACGCCGCCGTTGGTCGCTGGTCTGCGGCGTGCTTGAGTTCTCGGAACCTGTCGCAGCACCCACTGAATTCTTCGATGTGGCGTTCCAGTGCCTTCGCGAGGTCCGGTAGCCAATGCTTATCGTTGATCTGATTCTTGTCCGGCACGATGACGTGACCGCCATGCTCGCGGATGGATTCGCATAGACTGACCACCGCCGACTGCTGGACCGCATTCATCGGTGCGGCGATGGCCGCTGTTGCAAAGCCGAACCCTGCGCCTGCCCATGGCTGACGGGTTGCGTAGTTGATCCACGGCGAAACGATGAACTGCATCGCATTGTTTAGAAAACTACCGGTGGGATTGGGCATGCCGGACAACAGCGCGGTGCGTCGCAAGTCGGAAACCTCGACTTCGCTCAATCCCTGCGCCTTGTACCAAGCCATCGCATCCGTTTCGTGGATGCGGCTCAACAAATCTGTGTGTGTCGCTGCGCGTTTCTGCACGCCGGTGGTGTCCGGCAGTTTCATCGGCCTGACCTTGTTGATCAATTCGGCGGCCAGTCGCGGCTCGACGGCACGGTGGTTGTCGGCAGCCAGTTTCTCTTTGAGTCGCACCAGCGACGCTTTGCCAGGATGCGACGGCATTACAGGCTGCGAAATCTGCAGACCAACCGTGTGCAGGTGGCTAGCCGTATGAGATGCGTGCGCAGTGGCGTCTGCGGTCTCCTTGCCGCGCTTGCTCGGGGCGCGGGATAGCATGGTCAATGCGCCATCGGGCTGGGCATCCGAGCGGCTGGGCGGGGTATCCGGGGACGTTTCTTTTTCGATCTCATGGATGTTCGCACTTGACGCTGACACAGTGCGACTGAGCGGATTGGCGGATGCAGCAGGTGTCATCAGATTTCTCCTGGCGCTTGATGCAGTGGCGGCATCGATCAATGGCCGGTGCCGAGGAATGCGATCGCCTCGCAGCCCTGAGCTGGGCGCATTGTCGAGGGGCGGCGTGGTCGCCATGGCTCGATAAAGAGCACCGAGTTCAAGCACGCGACGAAACCGTTGCCGATGAAAGATCAAACTGCGGATCGCATTGCTCAGGGATTGAACCACTCTACAGGGGACATCTTTGCCGGATAGCGGAACCGACGTCGCTGCACCCGAATCCCCCGGAGGTGTGGGCGCCAAGGTCGGGTGCGCTGCTTCCCATGGCAGGGTTGGTGAAGGCGTCACGCGGCGGCGGGTGACGCCCGCATCCGCGTGCGAGGTGCGCCATCAAAACGTGATGGCACGCATCGGCATGCCTCAGGCCAGTTACCGTGTCGCCACCAACCCATCCGACGCCTGTGATGCCGCATCCTGCCGCCACCAACGCACGCGATTAGCCGGCGCCTGCAGATCCACCCGCTCGCCCATGCAGGGCGTGACCACCGCAACGCCAGCGCTGTCGGCCAGTGCCACGATGCGGTCCAGCGGCTCCTGCCACGCATGCATGGCCAGATCGAAGGTGCCGTTGTGGATCGGCAACAAGGTGCGTGCGCCAAGATCCAGAAACGCCTGCAGGCTCTGCTCCGGATACATGTGCACGTGCGGCCATTGCGGGTCGTAGGCGCCGTTTTCGATCAGCGCCACATCGAACGGGCCGAGCTGCTCACCGATGGTCTTGAAGTGCGGCGCGTAGCCACCGTCGCCACTGAAGAACACCCGCAGCTCCTCGTGCTGGATCACCCACGAGCACCATAGCGAACGGCCGCTATCGAACAGCCCGCGCCCGGAGAAGTGCTGCGATGGCGTGGCGGTGAGCTGCACACCGTCCACGTTGAGCGAGTCCCACCAGTCCAACTGCCGCACCTTGGCCGGGTCCACGCCCCAGCGCACCAGTAAATCGCCCACGCCCAGCGGCGCGACGAACACGCCAACGCGGTCGGCCAGTGCGCGGATGGTGGCGCGGTCCAGGTGGTCGTAGTGGTTGTGCGACAGGATCACCCCGGCCAACGGCGGCAGGTCGGCCAGCGCAATCGGCGGGGCATGGAAGCGTTTGGGGCCGGCGAAGGAAAACGGCGAGGCGCGCTTGGCGAACACCGGGTCGGTCAGCCAGAAACCGCCGGCCAGCTTCAGCAACACGGTGGAGTGACCAAGCCGGTACAGGCTGCGGTCGGGCGCGGCGAGCAGCTGCGCGCGAGTCAGCGGCAACACCGGCGGCGGCGTGGACGGTACGGTGTCGCGCGGCTTGTCGAAGAAGAACGTCCACAGCAACCGCAGCTGCTCGCTCAGGCGCAGCGAGGTGGTCAGCGTGGGCTGGGCGTTGCGAAACCGGCCATTGCGGAACTGCGGCGAAGCGGCATAAGCGGAAGAACGGGTGGTCACGGGCGGAGTCCGTCGGCGGGGGAAGTGATTACACTGCACAGTGTAGTTTCCGTGGCGTTAAAGTAAACTGCCCGGTGTAAAATCAGCGGATGTCCATTCACTCGTCCATTCCCGCCGCGCCGCAGCGGCTGACCGACCGCAAGCGTCACGCGATCCTGGAAGCGGCGATCGCCGAGTTCCGCCAGCAGGGCTTCGAGGCGACCAGCATGGACCGCATCGCGGCCACCGCTGGCGTCTCCAAGCGCACGGTTTACAACCATTTCCCCAGCAAGGACACGCTGTTCGGCGAGATCCTGCGTGGGCTGTGGCAGCGCAGTGCCGAGGCGGTGAGCCTGGCGTATCAGCCCGGCCAGCCATTGCGGCCGCAGCTGCTGGAGTTGCTGCAGCAGAAGCTGCGGCTGCTGGAAGACCCGGCCTTCATCGATCTATCCCGCGTGGCGATTGCCGAGGGCATCCACTCGCCGGCGCGGGCACGCGAACTGCTCGCGCAGCTGGGCAGCAAGGAGGAAGGCACCACTACCTGGGTACGCGCCGCGCTGGCCGACGGCCGCCTGGTGGCAGTGGACCCGGCCTTTGCCGCGCAGCAATTGCAGGCCCTGGTGAAGGGCTTTGCGTTCTGGCCGCAGCTGGCCCTGGGCCAGCCGGCCCTGTCGCCGGAAGAACAGGCGCAGGTCGCGGCGTCGGCGGTGGACATGTTCCTGGGCGTGTACGCGCGTCAGTGAGTGCGCATTGCGCGTGCCGGGCGTTGGCTCTTGGATGGCGGGCACGCGTGCAAGCCGCTACAGATGACCTTGCGTGAGTCGGCACGTACGCATGCAAGCCGTGCTGCCTACCGTTGCGTTGGCGCCCCAACTCCTGGAGACGCCCAGCTGTGCCGCCCACGACCTGCGGCTCATGCGCTTCATGCGACGCCAGCTGCAGGCCGAGCGGCCCCGCAGTCGCCGCTAGTCCTTCGACCACACCGCCAGCGCATAACCATGCGGATCGGTGAAGTGGAAGCGCCGCCCGCCGGGAAAGGCGTACACCGGCCGGGTGATCTGCCCGCCGGCGGCTTCGATGCGCGCCTGGCTCTGTGCCAGGTCATCGGAGGCCAGCACCACCAGGGCGCCGCCGGGCTGCGGCGTGCCGTGGAAGAATCCGCCGCTGAGCCGGCCATCGCGGAACTCGCAGTAGTCGGGGCCATAGTCCTGGAAGGTCCACGCGAAGGCCTGGCCGTAAAAAGCCTTGGCGGCGGCGATCGAGGTGACGGCGAATTCGAGATAGTCGATACGGTGCTGGGTGTCCATCACGGGTCCTTGCGAAGGCGAGGGACCCAGCATGCCGGCCGCACGGCCCCGTGGCTTGGCGAAAACGGCCAACTCACCGCGCGTGTTGCTGCACCAGCTCGCGCGGCGCCAGCCCGGCCAGCTGGCGGGCATCGCGTACCAGGTGCGGCGCATCGCCGTAACCTGCGGCCAGCGCGGCGTCGGTCAGGGTGCGGTGCCGGCGTGCAATCGCCAAAAAGCGCTGCAGCCGCAGAATCCGCTCCAGGGTCTTGGCGCCATAACCGAAGGCGGTCTGGCAGCGCCGCCGCAGCCCACGCTCGCTGATGCCCAGCGTGGCGGTGAGCGCGGCCAGCTGCAGCGGCATGCCGGCCGCCAACTGTGCGAATAGCCAGACCATGGCGGGGTCGCTGCGGCCAGCGTGCTGCTGACACAGCGTCTGCAGCGTCTGCACGGGGTCGGCGCCGTCTTCGAGCCGGTGCTGCCAGGCCAGCCCGGCGGCGCCCCACAACGCGTCCAATGCCACGCGCTGGTCGGTGAGCGCGTGCAATGCAGTGCCCAGCACCGCCGTGGCCGCCCCGGGCGCCAGGCGCACACCGATGAGCACGCGCCCGGCCGGCACGCAGGCCAGGTTGGCCGCGCGATCCGGCCCGGCCACGAACAGCTGCGCACCATCCCAGATCAGGTCGACATGCCCGTCAGGCAGCACCCGCACCGGCGCCTCCGCCACCGCACCCTGGCGAAATCGCCAGCTGCACAGCAGTTGCCCGCGCAACGCGGCGGGTGCGGCGCATTCGGCATAGCGGCTTGCAAGATCGGTCATCGTGGCGGGCATGGCGCGTGGACGTAGGCCTAAGCGTAGCGCGCGCTCAGCGCTCGGAGTGGCCACTCTCGTCGTAGCCGCGCGGGGTGAACAGGTCCGGCTGGATCAGCTCGATAAAGGCGCGTGCCTGCGGCGAGAGGTATTTGCCCTTGCGCACCACCACGCCGTAGCTGCGGGTGGGGAAATAGTCCTTGAGCGAGCGGGCGGCGAGTTTGTCGCGGTCGGCGTCAGTCAGGCAGATGGCGGTGACGATCGAAATGCCCATCCCCATCGCCACGTATTGCTTGATCACCTCCCAGCCGCCGACTTCCAGCGCCACCGTGTAGGGCACGCGCGCCTGCTGAAAGACCAGATCGACCAGGCGATAGGTCACCTGCCGGCGCGGCGGCAGGATCAACGGATACGGCGACAGGTCCTGCAGCGAGACCGTGCGCTGTCTGGCCAGCGGGTGGTCGGGCGGGGTGATCAGCAACTGCTCGAAGCGGTAGACCGGCGCGTAGTGGAGGTCGGCCGGCACGTCCAGCATCGAGCCGATCGCCAGATCCACTGCGTCTTCGCGCAGCAGGTCAGTGCCGTCGGCGCTGATGGCGTTGTGCAGGGTGAGGCGCACGTCCGGATGGCGCGCGCGGAAGTTCTCCACGATGCGCGGCAGCAGGTACAGGATGGTGGAGCTGTTGGCGGCGATGTTGAGCTCGCCGGCGTCCAGCCCGCGCACCTTCTCACTGAAGGCGGCCTGCAGGCCGTCCAGGCTTTCCACCAGCGGCAGCGCCATGTCGTACAGCAGCTGGCCCTCGCGGCTGGGCGCCAACCGCCGGCCGGAGCGTTCGAACAGCGCCACCCCCAGGTCACGCTCCAGCGCCTGCAACTGCAGGGTCACCGCCGGCTGGCTCACATATAGCGCCTCAGCGGCGCGTGAGACAGAGCCCAGTCGCACCGTCTGGCAGAACGCGCGCAGTGGCTTGAGACGGTCGGATTTGTAGGAAAACCGCGGGGTTGGCGCCATGGCTTTAGGGATTTGAACATAACTATAAGTCAAGCTTATTTACAGCATTGATAAAACTGCTTTGTCAAATAAATTGCCGAGGCGCAGGTTGGAGCTCCGGATCACACCAGGATTCCCCCAATGTCTGCCACCGCCGCTTCCGCCCGTCCCGCCGCCGCTGACCGTGCCACCCCCGGCGTGTCGCTGACCACCCAGCTGGCGGGCCAGGCCGAGCTGCTCCCCGCGGCCGCGCTGGCCCTGCTGGTGTCGCTGCATCGGGCGATCGAGCCCGGCCGCCAGCAGCGGCTGGCGCAGCGTCGCAACCGCCAGGCCGCGTTCGACGCCGGCCAGTTGCCCGACTTCCGCACCGACACCCGTACCATCCGCGCCGGCGACTGGCGCGTGGCCGAACTGCCGGCCGCCCTGCAGGACCGCCGGGTCGAGATCACCGGCCCCACCGATCCGAAGATGGTCATCAACGCGCTGAACTCCGGCGCCAAGGTGTTCATGGCCGACTTCGAAGATTCCACCGCGCCTACCTGGCGCAACCTGCTGGCCGGGCAGCGCACGTTGGCGGCCGCGGTGCGCGGCGAGCTCACATTCGATGCGCCCAACGGCAAGCACTACGCGCTGCGTCCGGAACACGAACGTGCGGTACTGATCGTGCGCCCGCGTGGCTGGCACCTGGACGAGAAGCACGTGTTGATCGATGGCCAGCCGATGGCCGGCGGCCTGTTCGATGCGGCGCTGTTCGCCTTCCACAACGCACGCACGCTGATGGCCAAGGACCGCGGCCCGTACCTGTATCTGCCCAAGTTGCAGAGCATGGAAGAAGCCGCGCTGTGGGAGACCGCGCTGGCGCATATCGAAGCGATGCTCGGCCTGCCGCACGGGCAGATCAAGGTCACCGTACTGATCGAAACGCTGCCGGCGGTGTTCGAGATGGACGAGATCCTGCACGCCTTGCGCGCACGCATCGTCGGGCTCAATTGCGGCCGCTGGGACTATATCTTTTCGTACCTGAAAACCTTTCGCGCACATCCGGACCGCGTGCTGCCCGAGCGTGGCCAGGTCACCATGACCCAGCCGTTTCTCAAGGCGTATTCGGAACTGCTGATCAAGACCTGCCATCGTCGCGGCGCGCATGCAATGGGCGGCATGGCCGCGCAGATTCCAATCAACCACGACGAGGCCGCCAACGAACAGGCCATGGCGCGCGTGCGTGCCGACAAGCTGCGCGAGGTCAGTGCCGGCCATGACGGCACCTGGGTGGCGCACCCGGCACTGATTCCGGTGGCGATGGCGGTATTCGACGAGCACATGCCCACCGCGCATCAACACCATGTGCTGCGCAACGATGTGCAGATCACCTCCGACATGTTGGTTGCCACACCGCCCGGCGGCATCACCCGCGCCGGTTTCGAGGGCAATGTCGAGGTCTGCGTGCGTTACCTGGCCGCGTGGCTGGACGGCAATGGCTGCGTGCCCATCCATAACCTGATGGAAGATGCGGCCACTGCGGAAATCAGCCGCGCGCAACTGTGGCAATGGCTGCATCACGGCCGCCATCTCGATGACGGCACCGCCATCGATCAACACCTGCTCGACACCACTCTGCGGCAGTTGCCGGCGCGCCTGGGCACCACTGCTGGCATGCCGGGCGGCGCACGTATCGCCGAGGCCATCAGCTTGCTCGACCAACTGAGCCGCGCCCAGGAATTGGCCGACTTTCTCACGGTTCCAGCGTATCGCCTGATCGACTGACCGCCCCGCGCATGCGCCGGCTACGGCAGGCGCATGCACGCACACCGATGTACCCGAAAACACCCGCGTTGCAGCTGTGTGCTGCGCGCAACGGCAACGCCTTGCCTGCAATCACGCAGCATCGCACCACATCACACCGCCCAACACCGCTGCATTTGCCCCATCCCTGCCCGAGGAGACGCACGATGAGCACACCGCTGCAGACCGCCGAACAGATTCAGCATGACTGGGCCACCCACCCGCGCTGGGCCGGCATCACCCGCAATTACAGCGCCGCCGATGTGGTGCGCCTGCGCGGCACCGTGCACGTCGAGCATTCGCTGGCACGGCTGGGCGCGGACAAACTCTGGACATCGCTGCATGCCACGCCCTTCGTCAACGCCTTGGGCGCGCTCACCGGCAACCAGGCGATGCAGCAGGTCAAGGCCGGCTTGAAGGCGATCTATCTCTCCGGTTGGCAGGTGGCGGCCGACGCCAATCTGGCCGGGCAGATGTATCCAGACCAATCGCTGTACCCGGCCGATTCGGTGCCGGCGGTGGTCAAGCGCATCAACAACACCTTGCTGCGCGCCGATCAGTTGCACCATGCCGAAGGCGATGATGCGATCGACTTCCTGCAGCCGATCGTGGCCGACGCCGAAGCCGGTTTCGGTGGCGTGCTCAATGCCTTCGAACTGATGAAGGCGATGATCGAAGCTGGCGCGGCCGGCGTGCATTTCGAGGACCAGCTGGCCTCGGTGAAAAAATGCGGACACATGGGTGGCAAGGTGTTGGTGCCCACCCGCGAGGCGATCGAGAAATTGAATGCCGCGCGGCTGGCCACCGATGTGCTGGGCGTGCCCACTGTCTTGATCGCACGCACCGACGCCGAAGCCGCCGACCTGATCACCAGCGACGTGGACGACAACGACCGCGGTTTCACCACCGGCGAGCGCACTGTGGAAGGCTTCTTCAAGACCCGCAACGGCCTGGACCAGGCCATCAGCCGCGGCCTGGCCTATGCGCCGTACGCGGATATGATCTGGTGCGAAACCGGCAAGCCGGACCTGGAGTTTGCCCGCGCCTTTGCGCAAGCCATCCATGCCAAGTTCCCCGGCAAGCTGCTGGCCTACAACTGCTCGCCCAGCTTCAACTGGAAGAAGAACCTGGACGACGCCACCATCGCCAGGTTCCAGACCGAACTGGCCAGCTATGGCTACAAGTTCCAGTTCATCACCCTGGCCGGCTTCCACGCGCTGAATTACGGTATGTTCCACCTCGCCCACGGCTACGCGCGCAGCCAGATGAGTGCCTTTGTCGAGCTGCAGCAAGCCGAATTCGCGGCCGCAGAGCGTGGCTTCACTGCGGTCAAGCACCAGCGCGAAGTGGGCACCGGCTACTTCGATGCAGTGACGCAGGCGATCCAGCAGGGGCAGTCCTCGACCACCGCGTTGCGTGGCTCCACCGAAGAAGCACAGTTTCACGGCGAGAAGGCGGCTTAGCCTGCAGCGGGCCGCCAGCGTGCCGACCCCGGGAGGGGGAAGGGTCCGGGAAACCGGACCCTTTTTTTGCGACAAAAACCCGTCATTTCGTCTCTTTGTCTGTGAGAACAAGTGTGATCTGGTGCTGAACAAAACCCTCATGTACGATTCGACGACGGGCCGGCGCTGCAGGTCGGCCTAAGGGATCTGGATGACCTGCCATACCTCCAACGGCGCCGTCGAACCGACTGGAAGCGTTGCCAAAACGCTGTCCGACGGGCTGCATGCCTTGATGACCGCTGAAGAACTCGCGTTTTTCGCGCGTTTCGGCCGTATGCGCGAGATCGCTGCAGGCCAGGCCTTGTTCGAACGCGGCGCGGTGGGCACGCAGATGTTCATCGTGGTCACCGGCCAGATCGACCTGGATTTCGGCGAAGACCTGATGCTCAAGCATCTGGGCCCGGGCGAGTTCTTTGGCGAGCTCGGCCTGCTGATCGGCGACCACGCCCGCAGTGCCGGCGCCAGCGCCGCGGTCGACAGCCGCCTGATCGAACTGGCACACGACGATTTCCAGCGCCTGGTCGATCACGACCCGTCGATGGTGGCGCATTTCCTGCGCCGCTCCATCGTGCGCGTGGTCAATAACGAGCAATTGCTGATCCGCCAGCTGCGCCGCCGCAACCACGACCTGGAAGCGGCGCTGGACAATCTCTACGTCACCTCGCATCAGCTCAACCACACCGAAGAACTCAGCCGCACCGACGAGCTCACCGGCCTGCACAACCGCCGCGGCCTCGCCCTGCATCTGCAGGAATGTCGCCGCGGTGGCGGCGCGCCGGGCGTGGGCCTGATCCTGATCGACTGCGACCGCTTCAAGCACATCAACGACGAGTACGGCCACCTGGCCGGCGACCGCGTGCTGCAGAACGTTGCCCACGCGCTGCGCTCGGTGATCGCCGAAGGCGACCTGGTCTGCCGCCTCGGCGGTGACGAATTCTGCGTGCTGGTGGCGCAGGGCTCGATCGAGCTGGTGCAGCACATGGGCGAATGCATCGTCAACGCAGTGCAGGCGCGCCAGGCCAGCAGCCCGGATGGCTGCCACAGTTGCTCGGTGAGCGTGGGCGTCTGCAGCATCGACGCCAGCACCTCCTACAACGACTGGTATACGCGCGCGGACACTGCGCTGTACCAGGCCAAGCGCCAGGGCGGCAACAGCCTGTGCGTCTATGAAGCCTTGCCGTTGGACAACAGCTAAGCGATGACCACCCGCAGCCACGCACGCAAGGAGGCGTCCTCGGAAGCGATCCAGGCACCGCGTCTACGCACCCTGTTGTTGACCGACCTGTGCGATTCCACCGCGCTGGTCGAACGCATCGGCGACAACGCCGCCGCCGCACTGTTCCGCGAGCACGACCATCTGGTAGTCAAGCTGCAGCAGCACTGGCGCGGACGCTTGATCGACCGCTCCGACGGCTTGCTGCTGTTGTTCGATCGCCCGATCGACGGCCTGGGCTTTGCGCTGGACTACGCACGCGGCCTCAAGCTACTGGGCGAGACGCGCGACCTGGTCGTGCGTGCGCGCCAAGGCCTGCATGTGGGCGAAGTGCTCACCTGGCGCAACAGCGACGAAGCGGTGAGCATCGGCGCCAAACCGCTGGAAGTGGAAGGCCTGGCCAAGCCCACCGCGGCCCGCCTGATGTCGATGGCCCGGCCCGGGCAGATCCTGCTCTCGGCGGTGGCCGAATCACTCACCCACCGCGCCGCGCGCGAACTCGGCACGCCCAGCGAGCGCCTGCTGTGGAAATCCCACGGCCGCTGGCGCTTCAAGGGCATGCCCACGCCGATGGAGATCTACGAAGTCGGCGAAGTCGGCCTCACGCCGCTGCGCGCGCCAAAGAGTTCTGCCAAGGCGTGGCGGGATATTCCGTTGTGGCGGCGGCCGGCGGCGTTGCTTGCCGAGGCGCTATTGGTGACCACGGTGTGTGTTGCGATCTGGTTCTTCACCCGCGCCGAGCCCGCAATCGCGTTCGCCGAGCGTGACTGGGTGGTGGTGGGGGATCTGCGCAACCTGACTGGCAACACGGTGCTCGACAACTCATTGGAGCAGGCACTGCGGATCAGTCTGGAGCAGTCGCGCTACGTCAATGTGCTGAGCGACATGAAAATGCGTGACACGGTGACGCGCATGAAGCGCGACCCAGACCGTGTAGTTGTCGATCGCGCCATCGCCTCGGAGATTGCGATACGTGATGGCGCCAGCGCCGTCATCCTGCCCACCGTTGCCGAGATCGGCGGCAAGCTGCGCCTGAGCGTGGAGCTGGTGGACCCGCGCACGCAGACCACGGTGTACTCGGAATTCGTGCAGGGAAATGGGCTGCCGTCTGCGCTCTCTTCGGTTGATCAGCTCACGCGGAAATTGCGCCAGGGCCTGGGCGAAGTCGTGGCCTCGATCGACAAGACCTCCGTCCCGCTACCGGCGGTTACCACGGCAAGTCTTGATGCGCTGCGCGCCTATGCCCTTGGCGTGGATGCCACGGTCAAAGGTCAATGGCGCGAAGGTCTGGAGCTGTTCAATCGCGCGGTCGCCATCGATCCGGAATTTGCATTGGCGTATCTCGGCGCCGCCCGGATCAAGGTGGCGGTATCAGACCGCACGGGAGCGCTTCCCTACCTCGACAAGGCCATTCGCTTTCGACAGCGCCTGCCGCAACGTGATCAGCTGTATCTGGACGCCTGGGCGGCAGAGTTACGTGCGCCGGACAAGGCGCTGTCGTTGTGGAGAACCCTGGCGTCACTGTATCCGGACAACTTCGCCGGGACTGCGAATGCATCGTGGCATCTCTTCGAGGCCAACCGTTTTGCCGAAGCGCTGCCGTACGCGCAGGCTGCCGATGTACCGCAGGATCCGTTGCGTTCGATTGCCGCCGACCGCGTAGGCCGAATTCTGCTGGCCCAGGGCAAGCCGGAGGCGGCGCTGCAGCGCTTTGCCACCTCCGGTGATGCCGATCGCGCTGGTCCGCTGCGGCGGCAAGCGAACGCGTTGGCTGTGCTGGAACGCTACCCAGACGCGCAGCGCGTGCTCGACCAGATCGTGGGCAATGGCTATAGCAATGATGATGTGGTCCCGTTGATCGACCGCACCAGCGTGGCGATCGATCAGGCGGATTGGGACGCGGCACGTAAGGCGATCACGCGCGGCTTGCAGCACAGTCAACAACACGATGACTTCAACCATCGCCAGTTCTCGGTCATCGCAGCGACCACCGAGGCGTTGACCACACCTTCCAGCGCAACAGCAACGCTGTTGAGGCCAACACTCGATCGCCTGGCCACTGCGGTCGTCAACGAGGATTGGGCAGCGGCCAACCTGCAGGACAGTGCAGCTATGGTGCTGATCGTTGCCAGTCAGGCGCAGCGCCATGGCGACGATGGCCTGACTGCGCGTGCGCTTGCAACGATCGAGCCGGCACTTGCACACGAGACACCGATGCTTGCCGAGCTGCGTGCCATCGTCGAAGCGCAGCACCTCGCGCTTGCCGGCGACACCAACGGGGCAATCGCACAGTTGCGGCCGCGCGAGGACGATCTGTTTCAGTCCCGCGTTGCGCTCTACAAGCTTTTGAGCGATGCGGGGCGGCATGCCGAGGCGTTGGAGCAGGCGCGTTGGCTCACGCAACACCGCGGGCGCGCTTACATCGAAGCTAATGCATCGCAGACATTGCAGCCGCTCAACGTTGCGGATGCGCGTCTTGCCCAGTTGTGGGTTGCCGAGTCGTTGTACGCGCTTGGCCGCAACCAGGCCGCGCGCGAACAGGCTCAGGCGTTTGTTCGCGCCTGGCCCGTCACGCGTTTGCCTGCTTACCTGCGCAGCAGGGTGGAGCGGATACTTTCGGATTCGAAGGCAAAGATGACCGTGTGATTGGTCTTTTCGGTCAGGTAGCTTTGCAGTTCCGCACGCGCCTGGGCGATGTCTTCCTTCGATGCAAGCTGTTGAGTGGTCATGCAGAAATAGGGCTCGCCTGCGACCGGTGCGCTGTCGTTCGCGCTCGCGCCGCGCGCTCCGATCTGAGCCAGTGCTTGCGCCGGATTGCATTGAAAGCAGTCACGGAAGGTGTCGTCATTGGCAAGCAGTTCAAGCAGCTTGTCAGCGGTGGCTGCGTCTAACGGGGCGTGGACGTTGTTGGCTGGGTCGGTCATCGGTCTGTTCTGAAGGGTGAGGGTGGGTGCAACGCCAGTGAGCTGACACAATATCGACCGTGCTCATGCGTCCTTGAGAGAGTCCCATGCAACTACGTCGCTGTGCCACGCTATTTTTTGAACTTCGCGACGCTGCGGTGTTTGATCTCTCGCAGCTACTCGCAGGAGGCGATGGTCTGCGTCGGCGCGTCCGTTGCTTTGCGTTGGCACCGCATCTGGATGCAGAGGTCGAAATCGCCGCGGCCGATCGCGAGTGGCTGAGTACATTGAGCAGCGTGCGCTGGTGTGCTGTGGATCAGCTGCCATCCTTGCCCGAGTCGCTTGATCAGTTGATCAAGCAAGGCCTGGTGATCAGTGATCGGCCAGAGCACGCACAGCACCGCAGCAACGACGAACAGGTCCAGCAGCAGCGCTGGTGGCCTCTGGCCGCGCTGTGGCATCGGTTTGCACGCTGGCGAGGCGAAGACAGCGTGGCAACGATGGAAGCACAGGGCATGACAACGGCCGAAGGCATGGTGGAGCGTCTCGGCGCACCTCCGCCAGAGGTGGTGGACCGTGGCGACGCTGGCCAGCGAATCCCGTTGCCGCGTGCCACGCCAGGGCCTTTTGATGCGCTGTTGGCCCGCCGCGTGACCTGCCGCAATTTCGACCCGCAACGTTTGCTCTCTGCCGAATTGTTGGGGCAGATGTTGGAGCGCAGCGTCATGGCGCGTGCGCGCGTCGAGGTGGGGCATGACACGGCGTTTCTAAAGAAGCCGGTTCCCTCCGGGGGGAGTCTGCATCCCACGGAAACCTATCTGCTGGTGCAGCGTGTGCAGGGAGTGGACAGTGGGCTGTACCACTATCGCCCTCTGGAACACGCGCTTCAACGGTTGCCATCGCCTGCGCAGCCGCTTGCTGCTATTGCGCGCAATGCCCTGTCCGGGCAGCACTGGTTCGCCGATGCGCCGGTGCTGATGATCCTGGCGCCACGCTTCTTGCGTAGCTTCTGGAAGTATCGCAATCACGCCAAGGCCTATCGCGCGATGATCCTGGACGTAGGGCATATCGCACAGACCGTCTATCTCAGTGCGACCGATCTGGGTTTGGGCGCGTTCGTCACCTCTGCCATCAATGAGGTCGACATCGAGCAACTGTTCGGGCTCGACGGGCTGCAGGATGGGCCATTGGCCATCTGCGGATTTGGCTGGCGTACCGAGCAGATGCGCAACACGGAGCTGGACCCTGGCGGTGCGATCTGGTCGCAAGCAGGTAATTCAGCGCAGGCTGGTAACCACGTGTAAGGCCAAGTTCAAGCTGTTTGCGCCAACGATCCGAGAGGCGAGAGCGAGGCGCGCCACACGCAGCACGTGCGCCAGACATCGGTCCCAGAATAGATAAAACGCTGGCTGGCCCCAACGATACGGCCTGAATTTTCGCGCTGCAAAAATAACCACGTAGAGCGGTTCGTCGCCAGCGTCCGCTGGCGACGAACCGCATCGGCAGACCTACTTCCGAATCGCCTGCGTATGTGTCTTCAACGCATCGGCCAGGCCAGTGATGCGGTCTGCGCCCTCGGGCACGGTGATGCTGGAGCCTTCGAAGTCCGCACCGATGGGTTGTGCGCGGCCGCCCAGGCATTGGCTCAGGAACCCTTCGGTCACTGCGTTGAACGCCTTGCTGTTTTCCGGGCGCTGGAAGCCGTGGCCCTCATCGGGGAACAGCACGTAGGTCACCGGGATGTTCTTGGCCTTCATCGCGTTGACGATCTGGTCGCTTTCGGCCTGTTTGACGCGCGGGTCGTTGGCGCCCTGGCCAATCAGCAGCGGTTTGCTGATCTTGTCGACGTGGCTGAGCGGCGAGCGTTCGGTGAGCCACTGCTTGCCGGCGGCGGTGGCCGGGTCGCCCATGCGCTTGGTCAGTTGCTTGTAGAAGCTGGCCCAATAGGGCGGCACGGTGCCGAGCAAGGTGTTGAGGTTGGCCGGGCCCACGATGTCCACGCCGCACTTGAACGCGTCCGGAGTGAAGGTCATGCCCACCAGCGTCGCGTACCCGCCGTAGCTACCGCCCATGATGGCGACGTCCTGCGGCGTGGTGACGCCCTGCTTGACCGCCCACTGCACGGCGTCGAGCAGGTCGTCGTGCATCTTGCCGGCCCACTCGCCGTTGCCGGCATTGGTGAACGCCTTGCCGAAGCCGGTGGAGCCGCGGAAGTTCACCGACAGCACCGCGTAGCCGCGGTTGGCCAGCCATTGCTCGTACGCGCCATAGCCATAACTGTCGCGCGCCCACGGGCCGCCGTGCACGAACAGCACCAACGGCACTGCTTTATCGGCCTTGCCATCATGGTTGCTGTCGGCCTCGGCCGGTAGCGACAGGTAGCTGACCAGTTTCAGGCCGTCGCGCGCGGCAATCTCCTGCGGCCACATCGGCACCAGCGGTTTGCCCTCCAGCGCCGGGCGTGCGGAGAACAGCTTGGTGAGCTTGCCGCCATTGGCACGGTCGTAGCGGTAGTAGGTCAGCGGGGTTTCGGCGGCCGAATAGGCGACGATCCAGGTGCGGTCATCGAGCGTGCGTGCGGCAATGCCGGCATCGCCTGGGCCGAGTGATTTGAGCTTCTGCAGGTCGGCGGCGATGCTGGTGTCCAGCGTCTTCCACTCTTCGCGCAGATAGTCGGTGGACACGGCCTGCACCACACCGGTCTTGGGGTCGTTCAAGGTGCTGCCGGCATCGGCGCGCGCGTCTTCGAACAGCAGCGTGCGAGCATTGCTGGCAGTGTCGATCGCGTACAGCGCGGCGGTATCGCGGTTACGCGAGTCCAGCATGTAGAGCGTCTTGCCGTCATCGGTGAGGCCGGCCGGCGCGGTGTTGGTGACATCCTCGAACGGGATGCGGTCCACGCTCTTCCAACCCTTGCCCTCGGGCACCAGCAACTCGCGGCCGGCGTCATCGGTGGCGCGGGTGGCGTAGCGCAGCTGGTAATTGCCATCGAGCAGGTAGCTGTCCAGGCTGTCGGTGTTTTTCTGCACCAGGGTGCGAGTGCCCGAGGCCAGGTCGACCTTGTACAGGTCGTGCCATTTGGCATCACGATCGTTCATGCCAACCATGATCGCGTCCGGATGCTGGTCGCTGATGCCGTAGACCTCGGCATTGGTCTTCTTGAACGGGGTGAGGTCCTTGCTGCTGCCATCGCTGAGGTTGACCGCGTAGAGGTGGAAGTCCTCATCGCCGCCGGTGTCGCGCAGATAGAGCAAGGTGTCGCTGTGATAGGTCCAGTAATAACTGCGGATGCCGCGTGCGGTGTCCTTGGTGATGGCGCGCGCCTTGTCCGGCGCATCGACCGGCGCCACCCAGACGTTGAGCACGCCATCCAGTGGCGCGACCCAGCTGAGATATTTGCCATCGGGGCTGATGCGCACGCTGGCGCGCTCGGGATTGCCGAACAGGGCGTCGCGGGGGATCAATTCGGGCGGTGTGGCGGGCACGGTCGCTGCCGGCGCCGCAGCGGGGGCGGCGGCGTCAGCGGTGTTGGCGGGCGCGGATTTGTCGCTGCAGGCGCTGAGCGCCAGGAGCAGGCTGGATGCGAGAAGCAGGCGTTGCATGAAGGCCTCCGGAGGGAACCTCGGCCAATCCAGCCGAAGCAGCCACGCTAGAGGCAGCGGCCGCCCCGGGGAACGTGCCGTTGGTCACGCTGGCGGATGCAACTACGCAGACGCGGACACGAATTCCACTAACGCGACACCGTCTGCGACCAGATCGCCTTCGGCCACCAGATAGGCCTGCACGGTGCCGTCGGCAGGTGCATGCAGGGTGTGCTCCATCTTCATGGCTTCCAGCACCACCAGGGCCTGGCCACGGCGAACCGGCTCGCCGAGCGGCGCAACCAAAGCGACCACGCGGCCTGGCATGGGTGCGGTCAGGCCACCTTCGGCCTGCGCCGGTTGCTCGGCTTCGACCAGGGCATCGTGATGTTGGAAATGCGCGCGCTGCGCGCCACTGAGCACGGTGATGGCAGCGCCATCGCGCAGTATCTGCGCGCGCCATTGGCGGCCATCCATGTCCACACGCAGGTGCTCGCCGTGTGCGTGATAGCGCAGCGTGTGGGTTTGATCGGCACTGTCCACCTGCCAGCCATCGGCGGTGGGCCGCACCGCCAGTGTGCGGCGCTCGCCTGCGGCCTCCAGCACCAGCGTACGCGCGGCATGTGCGCCGATGCGCCAGCCATCGACGAGTTGCCACGGCGAGAACGGGTCGGCCGGGTCGGCGGCGGCGTGCGGTGCGGCTTCGGCCACCAGCACCGCGGCCAGGCACCACCATGCCATGGACGGCGGCTGCGGCGCGGGAAACAGCGCCGCCTGCTCGCGTTCGATCAGGGCAGTGTCCAGGTCGGCAGTCGCAAACGCCTGCGTGCTGACCAGCCGCGCCAGGAACGCGCTGTTGGTGGTCACCCCGATCGCATGGCAGTGCGCCAATGCGTCGCGCATGCGCGCCAGCGCGGCCGGGCGGTCGTGATCCCAGACGATCAGCTTGGCGATCATCGGGTCGTAATACGGGCTGATGGTGTCGCCCTGTTCCACACCGGCATCGATGCGCACATGCGCGCTCGCGGCCGGCAGGCGCAGTTGCCGCAAGGTGCCGGTGGAAGGCAGGAAGCCGCGGTCGGCATCTTCTGCGTACAGGCGCGCTTCCAGGGCATGGCCGTGGATGCGCAATTCGTCCTGGCGCTTGGGCAGCGGCAGGCCGGCGGCCACGCGCAGCTGCCAGTCCACCAAATCGGTGCCGGTGATCAGCTCGGTGACCGGGTGCTCCACCTGCAGCCGGGTGTTCATTTCCATGAAATAAAAATCGCCGTCCGGCCCGGCGATGAATTCCACCGTGCCGGCGCCCACGTAGCCCACCGCACGTGCGGCATCCACTGCCGCCTTGCCCATCGCCGCGCGGCGCTGTTCGGTCATGCCGGGTGCGGGGGCTTCTTCCAGCACCTTTTGGTGGCGGCGTTGCACCGAGCAGTCGCGTTCGAACAGATGCACCACCGCGCCATGGGTATCGGCGAACACCTGGATCTCGATGTGCCGTGGGCGCTCGACGTATTTTTCCACCAGCACATGCGCATTGCCGAACGCCGATTGCGCTTCGCGCTGACAGCTGGCCAACGCGTCTTCGAATGCTGCGCTGGCATCCACGCGGCGCATGCCCTTGCCGCCGCCGCCGGCGCTGGCCTTGATCAGCACCGGGTAGCCGATCGCATCGGCCTGTGCGCGCAGAAACGCAGGTGCCTGCTCGTCACCGTGGTAGCCCGGCGTCAGCGGCACGCCGGCGCGCTGCATCAGCGCCTTGGCAGCACTCTTGTCGCCCATCGCGCGGATTGCCTGCGCGGGCGGGCCGATGAACACCACCCCTGCCTGCGCGCAGGCGTCGGCAAACCCGGCGTTTTCCGATAAAAACCCGTAGCCGGGATGGATCGCCCGCGCACCGCTGGCGCGTGCCGCGGCAAGGATGGCGTCGCCGCGCAGGTAGCTTTGCTGCGCCGGTGACGCACCGATATGGATCGCTTCGTCGGCCAGGCGCACGTGGCGCGCGTCGCGGTCGGCATCCGAATACACCGCCACGGTAGCGATGCCCAGCCGGCGGCAGGTGGCGATGACGCGGCAGGCGATTTCACCGCGATTGGCGATCAGCACCTTGTCGAAATACGGCTGGCCGGCGCCAGTGATGGAGGCGTGCTGGGGCGTGTCGTGCTGGGTCATGGCAAAGCTCTCTGCACGCCGCCGTGGTGGCGGGTGGAAGGTCGAAGAAGAAACAACCGCTGCGGCAGGTCACTGCCCATCACGGCGCGCTCCAAAGCTGCATCGTTGCATTGCATTACGCCGACACGACGCTGTGGTGCGCACGCACGTGGCGCGCTGCGGCCCCGCAGCCGAAAACACTCCTGCGTGTATCCACGCGCATCGTGTCGTTTCGGCGAGGCCGGCGCGCAGCATCTGCATCACATCCGGAACACGCCGAAGCGCGTGGCGTCGATCGGCGCATTCAAGGCGGCCGACAACCCCAGGCCCAGCACGCGGCGGGTATCGGCCGGGTCGATGATGCCGTCATCCCACAGGCGCGCGCTGGCGTAATACGGATGGCCTTGCTGTTCGAACTGCGCACGGATCGGCGACTTGAAGGCCTCTTCGTCGTCGCCCGACCATGCACCGCCCTTGGCTTCCATGCCATCGCGCCGCACGGTTGCCAACACGCTGGCAGCCTGTTCGCCACCCATTACGCCGATCCGCGCATTCGGCCACATCCATAAAAAATTGGGCGAATACGCGCGGCCGCACATGCCGTAATTGCCGGCGCCGAACGAGCCGCCAATCACCACGGTGAACTTGGGCACCTTGGCGCAGGCCACGGCCATCACGAGCTTGGCGCCATCCTTGGCGATGCCGCCATGCTCGTATTTGCGGCCCACCATGAAGCCGGTGATGTTCTGCAGGAACACCAGCGGAATGCCGCGCTGCGTGCACAGCTCGATGAAATGCGCGCCCTTGAGCGCGGACTCGGAAAACAGGATGCCGTTGTTGGCGATGATGCCAACCGGGTATCCATGCAGGTGTGCAAATCCGGTCACCAGGGTGCTGCCGTAGCGCGGCTTGAATTCGTCCAGGTGCGAGTCATCCACGATGCGCGCGATCACTTCGCGCACGTCGTAGGGCTTGCGCGTATCGGCGGGAATCACGCCATACAGCTCGTCGGCGGCATGCCGCGGCGGCAGCGGTGCCTGCACCGCCATGGAGGGTGCAGGCTTGCGCCAGTTGAGTTGCGCAATGATCGCGCGCACCCGCGCCAGGGCCTGCAGATCGTTGTCGGCGAAATGATCGGCCACCCCGGAAATGCGTGTGTGCACATCCGCACCGCCCAATTCTTCAGCGCTGACTTCTTCACCGGTGGCGGCTTTGACCAGGGGCGGGCCGCCGAGGAAGATGGTGCCCTGCTCGCGCACGATCACCGTTTCATCGCTCATCGCCGGCACGTACGCGCCGCCCGCGGTGCACGAGCCCATCACGCAGGCGATCTGCGGGATGCCTTGCGCAGATAGATTGGCCTGGTTGTAGAAGATGCGGCCGAAGTGATCGCGGTCCGGGAAGACCTCGTCCTGCAGCGGCAGGAACGCACCGCCGGAGTCGACCAGATAGATGCACGGCAGCCGGTTCTGCTGCGCGATCTCTTGCGCGCGCAGATGCTTCTTCACCGTCATCGGGTAATAGGTGCCGCCCTTGACGGTGGCATCGTTGGCCACGATCACACATTCCACTCCGGACACGCGGCCGATGCCGGCCACCACGCCGGCGCAGGGCACCTGATCGTCGTACATGCCATGCGCAGCCAGCGGCGCAATTTCCAGCAGGGCACTGCCCGGATCCAGCAATGCATCGATGCGCGCACGCACCAGCAATTTGCCGCGCGCGGTGTGCTTGGCACGGGCCGCCTCGCTGCCACCCAGCGCGGTGCGCGCCAGCGTGGCACGCAAGTCCTCGACCACCGCGCGCATCGCTGCCGCGTTGTGCTGGAAGCTCTCGCCGCCCACCTGCAGCTGGCTGTTGATCACGCTCATGATGGCTCCGTCAGGCAGTGCGTTCGAACAACTCGCGGCCGATCAGCATGCGCCGGATTTCCGAAGTGCCGGCGCCAATCTCGTAAAGCTTGGCATCGCGCCACAACCGCCCGGTGGGGTACTCGTTGATGTAGCCGTTGCCGCCCAGCACCTGGATCGCCTGGCCGGTGAGCCAGGTGGCCTTTTCGGCGGCATACAGGATCGCGCCAGCCGCATCCTGGCGCGTGGTGCGGCCGGCATCGCAGGCGCGCGCCACGGCATAGACGTACGCACGGCACGCGTTGAGCCCCACGTACATGTCGGCCAGCTTGGCCTGCATCAGCTGGAAGGTGCCGATCGGCTCGCCGAACTGCTTGCGCTCGTGCACGTACGGCAGCACCACGTCCATGGCCGCGGCCATCAAGCCGAGTGGTCCACCCGCCAGCACCACGCGTTCGAAATCCAGTCCGGACATCAACACGCGCACGCCGCCGTTGAGCGTGCCCAGCACGTTTTCGGCCGGCACTTCGCAATCGGTGAACACCAGTTCGCAGGTGTTGGAGCCGCGCATGCCGAGCTTGTCGAGCTTCTGCGCGGTGGAAAACCCGGGCATGCCCTTTTCGACAATGAAGGCAGTGATGCCGCGCGCACCGGCGCTGGGGTCGGTCTTGGCGTACACCACCAACACATCGGCATCGGGGCCATTGGTGATCCACATCTTGCTGCCGTTGAGCACAAAGCGGTCGCCGCGTGCCTCGGCGCGCAGCTTCATCGACACCACGTCCGAGCCCGAGCCCGCCTCGCTCATCGCCAGTGCGCCGACGTGCTCACCGGTGCACAGCTTGGGCAGGTACCGCTGTTTCTGTTCGTGGGTGGCGTTCTTGCGCAGCTGGTTGAGGCACAGGTTGGAGTGCGCGCCGTAGGACAGCCCGATCGCGCCGCCGGCGCGCGAAATTTCTTCCATCGCCACCACGTGCGCCAGGTAGCCCATGCCGCTGCCGCCGTATGCTTCTTCCACGGTCAGGCCCAGCAGGCCCTGCTCACCCAACAGCCGCCACAGCTGCGCGGGGAAGACGTTGTCGTGATCGGCCGCCGCGGCAAGCGGGGCGATATGGTGGCTGGCAAAGGCGGCCACGCTTTCGCGCAGCAGATCGATGTCTTCGCCAAGCTCGAAATTCAAGGACGGCACATGCATGAAACGACTCCGCTAAGGATCGGGACGTGCCGGTGGGAGCGGGCAGGGCCGCGCGGCGTGGTGACCAGCGTAACGGTCCTGATCGAAGAAGTGAACTAAAATTCAACTATTGAACTTGAACTCATCTCATGGCTTATCGACGCTCCGCCCTGATGGAAGAACGCCTGGCCGGCAACCGCGAACGCATCCTGCAAGCGGCCCGTGCCCTGATTGCCGAGGGCGGTTACCGCAATGCGCCGGTCACCGCCGTGGCCGCAGCTGCCGGGGTCTCCACCGGGCAGATTTACCGGCATTTCCCCTCCAAAGCCGACTTGTTCGTGGAAGTTTTGAATGCCGCCGTCCAGCATGAAATGGGCATCCTGCGCGCCATCAGCGCCGAGCCGGTGAGTGCGGCCGAGCGCCTGCGCAAGGCGATCGCCGCCTTCGTGCGGCGCGCGCTGGCCGGCCCGGCGCTGGCCTATGCCTTCATCGCCGAGCCGGTGGAGGGCGAAGTGGATGCCGAGCGCATCCGCGGTCGGCGCCTGTTTGGCGAGGTCTTTCGCCAGTTGCTGGCCGAAGGCGTGGCGGCCGGCGAGTTTCCCGAGCAATCGCTGGACGCCGCCGCTGCCTGCATCGTCGGCGCCTTCACCGAGGCGCTGGTCGGCCCGGTGGCGCCCAGCCGGCACGACCCGCAGCAGGGCGAGCAACTGGTGGAAGCCATCTGCGGTTTCTGCCTGCGGGCCGTGGGAGCGCGCGGGCCGGGCTGACAGCGCACTAACTGTGCCGCGGCTGTGCTTCACCAGTGCGGTTTGCTGTGCATATACTGTGCACTCACTTTGCCGGAGCCGCGCGATGGTCGCTGTCCTCAACCCCCTGGCCCTGACCGAGCGCCTACGCGTGCCGGACCGGACCATCCTCTCGCCATCGGCGATGGCCGGCCTGCTGGATCTCTCCCAACAGGAACTGGCCGAACTCGCTGGCGTGCACCGCAACAGCCTGCGGGTGCACCCGGAAAGCCCGCGCGTGCAGGACTTGCTACGCAATCTTTCGCGCCTGCTGGTGGCAATGGCGCAGATCCAGCCCGATGAGCGCCAACTGGTGTTCCACTTGAAAAACACCCCGATCCCGGCGTTCGAATTCGCCACCTTGCTGGAGGTGGTCAAGCAGGGCCGCACCGACGATGCGCTGACCTATCTGCGCACCGTGGCCGCCGGAGCGGCTGGTTGAAGCTGAGCGCCCCGGCGCAGTGCACCTTGTATCGCGCGTTCACCCCGCGCTGGGCGGCTGAGCCGCTGAGTGGCGCCGGCGCGGCGCGCTCGGGTGGACGCTTCAACCGCTTTGGCCAGCCGGCGCTGTATCTGTCGCTGCACCTGGACACCGCCGCTGCCGAGTACGCCCAGGCCGCGCCGTTCCTGCCGCCCTTCACCCTGGTGAGCTACCGCGCCGACCTGCCGGCATTAGCCGATGTGCGGCTGCTCGACGCGAGCTGGGATGCGCTGTGGGCCGACTGGACCGATGACTGGCGCAAGGCGCTGGTCAATAAGGTCGAACCGGTCAGCTGGGTGCTTGGCGACCTGCTGCGCGAGGCGGCGATTCCCGGGGTGATCTTTCCCAGCATGGCGCAGCCTGGTGGCGTCAACGTGGCGCTGTTCCTGGACATGCTGCAGCCCGAGCAGGTGTTGCACGTGCTCGACGATGGCCGGCTGCCGCGTGATGGGCGCAGCTGGGCAGATCCCGCGGCGGAACGTCCCCCGGAATAAGCCGGCGCTCCGCCCACCTGCTGATCGACACCGTGTGCGAAACAGGTCATGCATTGTTCGGCGACATGAGCATGGTGTGGCTCGACCAAGCATCTCGGCAATTCGGCATTGCCGTACCGCCCGGCGACGTTTCGCTGAGACGCGGCACTGCATGCAATGCGCCATGCCCTAACCACTACGCGCCTTTGCCCAACCAAGGTGTGGCCTGCACGATCGCCATGGCCGTGACGCCTGTGCCATCGGAAGTCACTCAGGCTTTCGCAACCGCCGCGCTGCCGTCTGCAGCAGCGCCACGCGTCAGTGCAGCAGCGCGAACGCCATACCGGCGACAACAGGTGCAGCAATGGCCGCCGGCAAGATCAGGCCACGCCGGTACGGCAGCAGCCACAGCGACAACACCGCCGCGCCTGCAGTCAGCGTGCCCAGCCATAGCACGCTGCCGATGCCCCAGCCTTGCGCCGACACCGCCAGCGCAAAGGTGATCAGCAACAGCAGCCATCCCAGCGCGCGCAACTGACGTGAGCGGGTCATGCCCAGCGCGCGCCCACGCATCTCGTGCTGGTGTTTTTCCATCGCCAGGCACAAGGCCGCGAAGCCGGAAAAATTCAAGGCCAGCAACAGCAATACGCTCATGCGCCTTCCTGCACAGGCAGCGCGTTTTGCGGCGCAGGCGCGGCTTGCGCGCGTGCCTTGCGTGCCGCGGCGGATTGCGGCGCTTTCCAGTGCTGCAGGCGCCAGCCCGCGATGCCCAGGCACACGCCCAGGCCCAGGCACACCAGATCCACGCCGGCCAATGCCCATTGGCCTGCCGGCACGGTCACGCCCAGGTGCAGGTCGGTGGTCAGCGCGTTGATTAACGGTACCAACGCAAACAAGCCTGCGCCCAGGTACAGCTGCCAGCTCCACATCGCACGCCGCGGCCACACGAAGGCGGCGAGCAAGGCGCCACCCCAGGCGGCGAAGAACAGATGTGCTTCCATCGCCGCACGCGCTTCCAGCGCCACCGGCACCAGCCGGTTGGCCCAGAAAAACGCAGCGAACGCGATTGGCAGGCCGGCCACCGTGCCGATGTTGAGCGCGTCCACCAGGCGCAGCCCGAACCCGATGCGTCCAGCCTTGGCATGCTTGGGGCGTTCTTTCACGGCCCACATCACCACGCCGCTGGCCACCATCAGGCAGCCAAGCAGGCCGGAACCGAAGAACAGCGCGCGCATCCAGCCACCGGCGAAATGAGCGATATGCAGGCCCACCATCACCCCGCGGGTCTGGCTGGCGCCGCCGGGCGCACCGCTGTACTGCAGGCGTTGCCCGCTGACGGCGTCATAGAGGATGGACGGCGCATCGTTGGACAGGTCGTCCGCCCGCTGGGTCACACCCACCGCCGCATGCGCATCGTTGGGCAGCGATACCGCCACCGTGCCCACATCCCCGCCACGCCAGTCGCTGCGCGCGCGCGCCACAAACTCCTCCAGCGGCCGCATGCGCGCCGGCGTGCCTGCCGCGGTACGCGTGTCTGCGACGCGGTTGGCGGACTCTTCGTAAAACCGCATTTCGTTGTCGGGGTACTGCGCCTTGATGCCCCACGGCAGGTACATGAACATCAAGGTCACGATGCCGGTGTAGGTGATCATCGCGTGGTACGGCAACGCGGTCACCGCACTGACGTTATGAAAATCCAGCCACGAACGCAGGCCTTTGCCCGGGCGGAACGTAAAGAAATCCTTGAAGATCTTTTTGTGGGTGATCACGCCGCTGATGATCGCCACCAGCATGAACATCGCGCAGAAGCCGACGATGTAACGCGCCCACACCACCGGCAAGTAATGCAGGTCGAAATGCAGCCGGTAGAAGAAATCCCCGCCCAGCGTGTCGCGCGCGCTGATCGGGTTGCCGGTGGCCGGGTCGATGATGGCATTGCCATACAGCTCGCGCCGGCTGAGCGTCTTGCCCGGCGGCGGCGCTGGATTCTGCCAATACATGGTCACCACCGGCGTGCGCGCATCCGGCAGCGTGATGTTCCAGCTTTGCGCATCGGGCGCGTGCGTTTGCAGATAGCGCTCGGCGCTACGCATTGCCACCGCGCTGCTCACCGAGGTGGTGGGCAGTTCCGGGCGCATCCAGCGGCTGAGTTCGTCGCGGTAATAACTCGCGGTGCCGCCCATGAAGATCAGCAGCAACACCCAGCCCACCAGCAGCCCGGTCCAGGTGTGCAGCCATGCCATCGATTGGCGAAACCCCTGCTTCATGCCGCGCCCCGTTGCAGCCACGCAGCGGCTGCGAACATGGCCGCGGCCGGCACGCCGATGCCGACCCAGGCGCGCAGCACGGTGGCAGTGGCAAACGCCCACAGCGGCGCGCAGGCACACACCACGATGCCCACCAGCATGCTGGTCAGCACCGCCTCGCTGCGCGGCATCGGCAGCGCCACTGCAAGCAGCAGGTTGGTCGCGCTGGCCAGCGCATAGCCACCGCCGATCGCGGCCACGCCGCGCCCAAGCACACCCAGCCAGGGGCGCTTGAACCAGGGAGCGGGCAGGGGCGAAGCCATGGACATGCGCAGGACGGTGGCCGGCTTACTCGGCCAGGAAGGTCAGCGTGGTGATGTGGTGCACCACCGACACCGGCTTGCCGGCGATCTCATGCTTCACCGGCTCCTTGTTGGTCACCACCATGATCTGGCGGCCCGCGCGCAGTGTTGGCAGCGTCACCTGGCCCTGTGCATCGGAGGTCAGCGTCTTCTGCCACTTCTGCGGGTCGATCAGGGTGACCTCGGCCTTGGGCAGCGGCTTGTTGCGATACATCACCGTGAACGTCTTGCCGTTGGCGGTGGTGGGCACCAGCTCGAAGTCGAGCTTGGCGCTGGTGCTGCTGCGGCCGGCGCGCGCGTAGTAGCTGACCGTCTCGAAGGTCTCGCCTTCGCCCTTCCACGGCTCGAACACCGCATCGTCCTTCAGCCAGGCATCGCCGGCGCCGGACAGTGGCGCGGTCAGGTACTCGCTGCCGCGCTGCAGGGCACCGGCCTTGCCGGCGGCGCCGAACACGGTCGGCTTGACCACGCGCTTGATTTCGTCCTGGCCGTGGTCGAGGGTTTCCTGCGCCGGCTCACCGAAATAGATGCGGACCGGGCCGCTGCCGTCGCGCTCGATCCAGATCTCGTGAGCCTGTGCAGAGGACAGGCTGAGGCTGGCCACGGCCAGGCAGGACAGCAGGAAGGATTTCATCGGACACCTCGTCGAACGCGGGAGTGAGCGCGCTAAACGCGCCATCGGTGGATGGGAATGATACGCAATTCCCGGAACCGAGACCAATGCACATGCGGCGCTGCGGCATTTTTCGAGCGGCCGCGAGCGTGTCGCAACCTTGGATGCAACGCGTGCCCAGTCATTGCAAGGGGTGTTGCACAGAGCGCGACGCCGGGCGCGCAGAGCGGCGCGAACTGTGCTCTATACTCCGGCGCTAGCAGAGGTCTTCGACCAACAGCCAGGGGTGAGCGCGTGCGGAATTACGACCTCGAGTTCCTGAAAAAATTCTCGATGGTGATTGGCTTGCTGGTAGTGATCACTCTGGGCTTGATCGCCCTGGCGGCCTATCTGCAACGTGCGGTCCCCGATGAAGTGTCGCCCACAGCCGCCAAGCGCCTGCAGCAACGCATTGCGCCGGCCGGCGCGGTCTATGCAGGCACCACCGGCGCTGCGGCGCAGGCCGCCGCCCAGGCTGCGGCACTGGCCAAGGCCTCGTCGCAATCCGCCTACGGTGGCAGCACCGACGGCAAGACCATCTTCGACAACCTGTGCACCGCCTGCCACACCACCGGCGTGGGCAAGGCGCCGACGCTGGACCACTCGCATTGGGACGCGCGGATTGCGCAGGGCAAGGACACGCTCTACAAGCATGCGATCGAGGGCTATACCGGCCCGGATGGCGGCATCATGCCGGCCAAGGGCGGCAACCCCGCGCTCACCGAAGAACAAGTGCGCGCCACCGTGGACTGGATGCTGTCCAACCTGAAATAGGGGCTTTCCGCGCCAAAGCGCCACGTGTCATCGCGCTTTGCATGCTTGGGCTAACGACAGCGGGTGCGTAACATTCGCTGCGGCGGTATGCGCACGCCGCGATGGCTGGCCCACTGGGTCATCTTGCAACTGCCGTTGTCCTGCCTGCGCCGCCGTCCTGGCGGCGTTTGTGTTTGTCTTCCCTTGAACGTGTGGAGTGTCTCGATGCTGCGTTGTCCGCTTGTCGTGCTCGGCCTGATCGGCCTGTTGGCGCCCGTGTTGTGCCACGCCGCCGAAAGCGCGCCGCAGCGCCTGACCATTGCCGACGTGCAGGGCGAGGACACCCGCAGCCCGTTCGATGGCCGCCTGGTCGAGGTGGAAGGCATCGTGACCGCCGATACGCGCGTAGGTCTGGCGGGCCTGTTCGTGCAACAGCCCGGCACCGAGCCGCGGCGCTCGCACGGGGTGTTCGTGACCGGCGCCGGCGAGGCGCAGGTGGCGGTGGGCGACCGCGTGCGGATCGTGGGCACGGTGCGCGAGGTCGGTGCCGGCGGCGACGCCAGCCTGACCACGCTGCAGGCCACCACGTTCGAGGTGCTGGCCAGCAACCAGCCGGTGCCGGTGCGCATGCTCAGCGGGCCGCCGGCCAACTGGGAAGCATTGGAAGGTGAACACGTGCGCCTGGCTGCGGTCACGCTCAATGGCAGCGACCGCCTGGCCAGCAACGGCGAGCTGATCGCCGCCTTCGGTGGCCGGTTGTGGCAGCCCAGCGAAGTGGCCGCGGCCGGCACGCCCGCCTTCGCGCAGACCGAAGCCGACAACGCGCGCCGCCGGGTGTTGCTGGACGACGCGCGCAACGGCCGCACACCGAAGGCCGTGTCCTACCTGCCGGCCGAGGCGACCTTACGTGTGGGCAGCCTGCTCAGGCAGGTCGATGGCATTGTCGATCAGCGCTATGACGGCCAGTACCGCATCCAGGTGCTGGCGCCGCTGACGCTGCCCGCACTGCCTGCGCCGGTGGCACCGCAGGTGGGCGGCGATCTGCGCATCGCCTCGTTCAACCTGGAGAACTTCTTCAACGGCAACGGGCGCGGCGGCGGCTTCCCGACCAAGCGCGGGGCGCGCATGCACGAACAGTTCCAGGCGCAGCTGGCCAAGCTGGTGGCCACCATCGTGCCGCTGCAGGCCGATGTGGCCGCGCTGATGGAGCTGGAAAACGACGGCAACGACGGCGACACCGCCGTGGCGCAGCTGGTGGCTGCGCTCAACGCCGCCGGCAAGGACAAGGATTGGCGTTTCGTGGACAGCGGCAGCGGCCCGGGCGATGACGCGATCCGCGTCGGCATCGTGTACCGCAGCACTCAGGTCACCCCGGTCGGCAAACCGGCCACGCTGACCGGCGGGCCGTTCGACAGCCATAGCCGCGTGCCATTGGCGCAAGCGTTCCGCAGCAGCCGCGGCGCCACCTTCGTGGTCGTGGCCAACCACTTCAAGTCCAAGGGCTGCGGCACCGCCAGTGGCGCCGATGCCGATCAGCACGACGGCCAGGCCTGCTGGAATGCCACCCGCACCGAGTCGGCCAAGCGCCTGCACCAATGGCTGCAGAGCGACCCCACCGGCGCGCAGACCAAGTTGGCCGTGTTGCTGGGCGACTTCAACGCCTATGCGATGGAAACGCCGATGCGCAGCCTGCGCGCCAGCGGCTGGCAGGACGCCTTTGCCGTGGTCGGCGTGAAGCAGCCTTACAGCTACGTCTACGACGGCATGAGCGGCCGCTTGGACCACGCCCTGCTGAGCCCGGCGATGGCCAAGCAGCTGCGTGGCGCAGCGGAATGGCACATCAACGCCGACGCGATGGACGATGCCGGCTATGCCAAGCGCAACCTGCCAGGCCCGTGGCGCAGCTCCGACCACGATCCGGTGCTCTTGGGATTTGCGCTCTGAGCGCACTTCCACGCGTGGCAGCAGCGCGCGCTGGTGATCGCAAACGCTGGCCGATCACCCGCCGGCTGGGTTAGGCAGCCCGCGGTGCGCCGCGGCCGGCACGCGTGCAGGCTTGCCCAGTGGACCTGCGTATGCGGGCGGGGAGCGGGGCGTCGCCGGCCCGGCCTTGCCGAGCCGCGGCGAGCCGATTGCCCAGGGCGTGCCGCGCTTAGCGGGCGCAATGCACATGACGGCGCAAGCGCAGGTTGACCAGATGGGCGCCGGCCAGCAGCAGGCTGCCGGCAACCGTGACCGGCGTTTCCTGCGCGGCGGTCAATAGCCCGCTGGCGCCCAGCACCAGCCCGGCCAATCCGAACACCGCCAGCCCCCAGAGCGGTGCCGGCAACCGGTGGCGGCGATGGCTGCTCCAGAGCGCGTAGCCACTGAGCGGCACCGCGGCGGTGGCAAAGACTACATGCACCCATTCGGCTTGCTCCCAGCGCCCCAACAGCGGCAGCGCCGCCGCCAGCAGCGGCAAGGCCAGGCAGTGCAGCAGGCACAGGCTGGACAGGGCAATGGCCGAGCTGTCCAGCGCAGACGCAGTGGCGCGCATCGATCGTTCTCTGAAATGGCTAAGCGTTATACAATAACATTTCTAGCCACGAGAGTTCGCCATGCCTGTCCTCGCCCCCCGCGATTCGCGCCTGCCCGTCACCGTGTTGTCCGGCTTCCTGGGCGCCGGCAAGACCACCTTGCTCAACCGCATCCTGCACAACCGCGAGGGGCTGCGGGTGGCGGTGATCGTCAACGACATGAGCGAGATCAACATCGATGCGCAGCTGCTACGCGAGGGTGGGGCGGCGCTGCGGCGCACCGACGAGACGCTGGTGGAATTCAGCAATGGCTGCATCTGCTGCACGCTGCGCGACGACCTGCTGCAGGAAGTGAAGCGCCTGGCCAGCGAGCGCCGCTACGACTATCTGTTGATCGAATCCACCGGCATCGCCGAGCCGATGCCGGTGGCGGCCACCTTTGCGGTGCGCGATGCCGATGGTTTCAGCCTGTCGGATATCGCCCGGCTCGACACCATGGTGACGGTGGTGGACGGCAGCCGTTTTCTCGAGGATTTCGGCTCTGCGGCCACGCTGGCCGAGCTCGGCCAGCAGGCCGGCCCGGACGATACGCGCGGGCTGGTGCAACTGCTCGGCGACCAGGTGGAGTTTGCCGACGTGCTGGTGATCAGCAAGTGCGATCAAATCGACACGCAAAATCTGCACCGCCTGCATGCCGTGTTGCGTGCGCTCAATCGCGATGCGGCGATCGTCGATGCCGCGCATGGCGAGGTGCCGCTGCGGCAGCTGCTGGACACCGGGCGCTTCGACTTCACCCGCGCGCAGCTGGCGCCGGGCTGGATGCAGGAGTTGCGCGGCCAGCACACGCCGGAGACCGAGGAATATGGCATCACCAGTTTCGTCTATCGTGCGCGCCGGCCGTTCCACCCGCAGCGCTTCGCACGCATGGTGCAGGACGGCCTGCCGCAGGTGATCCGCAGCAAGGGCTTCTTCTGGCTGGCCAGCCGCATGGACTGGGTGGGCGAATTGTCCAGCGTCGGCGGCGCGACCCAGACCACGGCTGCGGGCTTCTGGTTCGCCGCGCGGCATCGTGTGGATGCACAGATCATCGGTGAGGCACCGCAGATCCCGATCACGCCGCTGCCGTACACCGACATCGGCTGGCAACGTCAACAGACCACGTGCTGGAGCGCACCGCTGCCGCAGCTGCACGAAGTGGGCGATGCCAGCGAACACGCCGCGATGCAGCGGCTGTGGCACCCGCTGTGGGGCGATCGCCGCCAGGAACTGGCGGTCATCGGTGTGGAGATGGATGCCCCGCGCACACGTGCCGCACTCGATGCCTGCCTGTTGAGCGACCAGGAACTGCGCCAGGGCCCGGCACACTGGCAGTTGCTGGACGACCCGTTCCCGCATTGGGAGCGCTGATGATGGGAGTGGATCACGCTGTCGGCATCCCTCGTTCATCGTCTGAATGCAAGCAGCTGCGGGTTTGCATCCCCCCTCTGTGTGTGTGCGGTTACGCCGCCACGAAGCGGCGTGTCTCGTGCTTCACAGATGGCTCTCGGTCAGCGCGCATGTGCAGGCAATGCTGGTCCGGATGTTAGTAGTAGCCGTTGTCGATTGCCTCTTGATGGGCATCTCTTTCTTTTTCGACCGTCTGTCGGCGTTCCTCGGCTGTGGTCGGGATGCCGGCCATCAGGCGTGGCGCTCCCAGCCTTTCCAGCTGGTCGTCGGTGCTTCTGACGATCTGTTCCAACGCGAGCATGTTTCGGTAACCCTGCATCATGCGTTGCAGGCGCCGTATTTGGTCACCGGGGGCGTCACCCTTGTTCAGTGACTCCAGGTGTCGTTCCGCGCGCGCGTAGTTTTTGGCAAGGGCGTTTCTGTCCAAGGATTTACGCCGAGCCTTGAGTACTTCGCGTCGATTGTGCTGCATGACGTCCATCTGGACCGTAGCGTGGCCGCTAGTCGTGGTGCGTGGTGCACGGATGTCTTCCATCGGTGCAAGCGATACCAGCAGTGCATCGAGCCGACTATCGCGGAGCTCATTGCGCTGAGTGATCAGGGCCTTACGCGTCTCGAGCAATTGTTGCTCCTCTGGAGTTGCCTCCCGATCTTCCATAAACAACTGTTTCTGAATGTCGCTGCACCGCTGGGTTATCCCTGCCAGTTCCCGATCCAGGCTGCGCAAGGAGGCGGGGCGTCTGAGCTGGGGGCGCGGAGAGGCCACTGACGATCGCGAGAGCTTGGGCGTGGTCGGCAGCTCCGGTGCCAGCGTGCCGGACTGCGGCAGCTGCGTCTTGTCACGGCGCATTTTTTGGGGAACAGGCGGTTGCATTCTCCGATCCAGGGGACGTTGCTGCCCGTGCAGTTGTTGCGCACGTGGTGGCTTGGGCGGAATCGCCACAAGCTGCACCGTGGGCTGCGCCTGCTGCGGTTCCTGTCGTTGCATACGCTCACGCTCTGTTTTATGCGGCATGGGCGGCTGCCGACGTTCGTCGACGCGGGTCTGCCGCCCGTGCATCTGCTGCGTGCGCGGGGGTGGGTTCTCCACTGCTTTAAGCGTCGCGGAGCCCATGCACATCAAAGGCAGCTGCTTGTGTAACGACGCCAGCGATTTACGCGCTGAGGCGAGCATGCCCCGATGGGATTTCGGTGTGCCCTGCGCTACTGCGGACTTGGGGGCTTGAGAAAGCGGGTGCTGCGGTGACGCGTCTGCAATCGACGGCGTGGTATCGGTCGAGTTGGCGCCATGTGGTTCCGGCGCGACGCGAGGGCTACTAAATAACTGACTCAGGCGCATCACACACTCCCTCGGACATTTGAACGCATCGTAACCAGCGATGCCTTGTCCTTGAGGCGAGTTGCGAACCAGAGTCGCGCCGACCGAAGGCCTTCGTCAGTCCAGATGTATCCCCCAGGCGATCGCCGCAATAGCCGGGACCGCCAGCAGTAGGCCTATCCACCCGCGCCGGCCGAGGCGCTCGCCAAACGTCAGTTTGCCCACCAGCGCGCCCAATGCCACCACGCCGATATTCATGCTGGCGAAGACGGTCGCCGGGCTGTGCGGCAGCGTCTGGTGCGCGCGCACGTAAAACAGGATGTTGCCGAAATTAAGTACACCCAGCAGCACGCCTGCGGCGAGATTGCGCAGCTGCAGACGATTGCCGCGGCGCAGCCGCACGCATTGCACGCACAGCAGCAACGCGAACGCCAGCGCAAAGCACACCGTCAAGGCCGTCAGCGACGGCGTGCCCGACAGTGCCAGCGATTTGAGCAGGATGTCGATCACCGCAAAGCCCGCCCAGACACCGAGCAACCACGGCCAGGTGCGCGCTGCGGTTGCATCAACGCTGCCGCCCACCACAGCAGCGCCTGCCCGCGGCCGCTGCACGATGGCGACGATCGCCAACAGGCCCACGCCCAGTCCGGCCAGCTTCCAGCCACCGGCGCGTTCGCCGAACACGGTAAACGCCGCTGCCAGCGACAACAGCAGCGACAGCCGCTGCGCCACGTCGGTGCGCACGATGCCGGCCACACGCACCGAGCGTGCCAGCACCAGAAAAATGCCCGGCAACGCGACCGCCAGGCCCAGCAATGCCAGCCACGGCGTGTGCGCGGCGGTGAGGCTGGCAAAGGACGGTTTGAGGATG
Source organism: Xanthomonas sp. NCPPB 4037 (assembly GCF_041475695.2). NCBI lineage: Bacteria > Pseudomonadati > Pseudomonadota > Gammaproteobacteria > Lysobacterales > Lysobacteraceae > Xanthomonas > Xanthomonas sp. NCPPB 4037. The sequence continues at coordinate 4,782,919 of NZ_CM191261.1, read as the reverse complement.
GCAACGGCCAACACGCTGGCGGTGGCGTAGTTCCAGGTGATGGCCTGAAACACGTCGATCTGCCGGCGTGGCGCAAGCTTCAGCAGCACCGACACGAGCACGCTGCAGACAACGGCAAACAACAAAAAATGCATGGGCAACACAACGATCTGTGCAGGCAGGGCGATGAACGCGGCCGGCGGGGCGGCTATTATGACGGTATGTCCAATCCCCCATTCCCCACCGAATCCTCGACGTTGGTGCTCGACGGGCCGGTCGGCCCGCTCGATGTGGCGGTCGACCTGGCCGAGCCGGACGTCACCGCGCAGCCGGTCACCGCCATCGTCTGTCACCCGCTCTCCACCGAGGGCGGCAGCATGCACAACAAGGTCGTGACCATGGCCACGCGCGCGCTGCGCGAGCTTGGCATCACCGTGGTGCGCTTTAATTTCCGCAGCGTCGGCACCTCGGCCGGCAGCTTCGATCACGGCGATGGCGAGCAGGACGATCTGCGCGCCGTTGCCGAGTGGGTGCGTGCACAGCGCCCGACCGACACGCTGTGGCTGGCCGGTTTCAGCTTCGGCGCCTATGTCTCGCTGCGTGCAGCCGCCGCGCTCGAACCGCAGGTGCTGATTTCGATCGCGCCGCCGGCCGGGCGTTGGGATTTCAGCGACGTGCAGCCGCCGGCACACTGGCTGGTGATCCAGGGCGATGCCGACGAGATCGTCGACCCGCAGGCGGTCTACGACTGGCTGGAGACGCTGGAACAGCAGCCCACGCTGGTACGCATGCCCGACACCAGCCACTTCTTCCACCGCAAATTGATCGACCTGCGCGGCGCGCTTCAGCACGGTGTGCGGCGCTGGCTACCGGCCACGCCCTGAGTGCGACAGCTTGCAGGCGCATTGCCAGACGATGCGCCGTTGAACGGCGCCGGCCACGGCCGGCCCGCGGAGAAACACGATGAGTGAGATGACCCCGTCGCAGCGCTACGCCGCCGGCGTACAACGTGGCGACTGGCGTGCCGATCCTGCGCAGCAGGCGGCCCTGGCCGAGCTGGACCGGATCCACGAAGCATTGGTGGACAGTGCGCAGGACGGCTGGCTGGATCGGCTGTCGGCGTTCTGGAAAAAACCCGAGCCTGTGCGCGGGCTGTATTTCTGGGGCGGCGTGGGGCGCGGCAAGACCTTCCTGGTCGACCTGTTCTACGACGGCCTGCCGATCAAGCAGAAGTACCGCACCCACTTCCATCGCTTCATGCGCGGCGTGCATGAGCGCCTGCGCGAGCATGCCGGGCAGAGCGACCCGCTGGCCAAGATTGCCCAGGAATGGCGCGAAAACCTGCGCGTGCTGGTGCTGGACGAATTCTTCGTCACCGACATTGGGGATGCGATGCTGCTGGCGCGCCTGCTCGAGCGCCTGTTCGCCGAAGGCGTGACCTTGGTAACCACCTCCAATACCGCACCGGAAAACCTGTACGCCAACGGCTTGCAGCGCGACAGCTTCCTGCCGGCGATCGGCTTGCTGCAGAAGTTCTGCGTGGAGCTCTACGCCGAGGGCACCGAGGACTACCGCATGCGTGCGCTGACGCGGTCGCCGGTGTACCGCGCGCCGTTGGATGCGCAGGCCGATGGCTGGCTGGCGCAGCGCTGGGCGGAGTTGAGCGGCAATGCCGAGGCGCGCAGCGGCAACATCGAGATCGAAGCCCGCAAGATCGCCGTGCGTGCGCGTGGCAAGAGCATCGCCTGGTTCGATTTTGCCGCGTTGTGCGAAGGCCCGCGCGGGCCGGCCGACTACATCGAGATCGCGCGCGAATTCACCACCGTGCTGTTGGGCGGCATCCCGCATTTCGACCGCATGAACGAAGACGCCGCCCGCCGCTTCGTCAACCTGATCGACGAGTTGTACGACCGCCACGTCAATCTGGTCTGCACCGCGCAGGACGCACCGCCGGCGTTGTACAGCGGCCAGCGCCTGGCCGGCGCATTCGAGCGCACCGCCTCGCGCCTGATCGAAATGCAGAGCGCCGAATATCTGGCAACCGCGCATCGCGCATGAGTGCGCAGACGCGCCCTGCGCCGGGTCGCCACACGATCCGCGTCAGCGAAGACGACTGCGGGTTGGGCCAGTTTGGCGGTGGCGCGTGGTTGAGCGATGCGGCGTTGTGGCCCAGCGATCCGTCGACCGGCCGGCCCATGACGCCGATTGTCATGCTGACCGATCTGTTCCTGCCCAGCGTCTGGTTGGCCGACGACATGGCTGTGACGGTCTTCGCGGCACTGGGCCGCGAAGGCGACGCGTACAACTGGACAGCGCTGCGCACGTTCACCATCCACCAGCAGAGCGAGCTCGAAAAGATCGATGCTGGCCACAGCAAGGTGGTGTTGCACCGACGTGCCGCGCGCGAACTGGTGCGCGACACGGTGATGCTCCCGCGGCATTTTGTGGGACTGCAGCCCTTCGACGAACGCGATGCTGAGGAAGAGGCCGAAGACGCCGACAACGGTGCGGGCATGAGCAAGCAGCTGGGCCGCCCGTGCTGGCTGCAAGATCCCATCCACGAGCATCCGCGTCATTACTTCCTTGCTCAGTTCGTCGAGTCGGACCTGCGTCAGCAGGACCCGGCCTACGATGGCGTCTTCGCCGACGGGACGGGTTACCTGTTTGCGGAACAGCGCGCGAAGGTACTGCGCGAAGGCGATACGGCTGGCTATTTTTTCATCCAGTTCACCTGAGCCCAGCCAAGCCCGGGCACTCGGGCTAGCGTTGCGCCACTAATGCGGTGATAGCCATCCGCGCTGGCATCCTGCGAGAGACGCAGGTGCGCCGACGCACTGCCACCGGATGACGGAGGGCAGGGTGGTGCCGATGTGTGCCCCGATGCATTGTCCCCGAGTTTTCCCAAACACAAACATAGGTCCAGTTCGCTTCCAGCTACGCCCCAGGTAGCTGCAACGAGCCCAATCCTTCATTTATAAAAATCGCTTGCAATTAAATCGCACGCTATGTAAATTGCAGCCCATGGACACCGCAACGCCCACCACCGATCGCACCAACGCCTTGCTGCAGCTGGACAACCAGCTTTGCTTCGCGCTGTATTCGGCCAACTTGGCAATGCACAAGCTCTACCGCGGGCTGCTGAAGACTCTGGACCTCACCTATCCGCAGTACCTAGTGATGCTGGTGCTGTGGGAGAACGATGGTCGCAGCGTGTCGGAGATCGGCGAGCGGCTGTACCTGGATTCGGCGACGCTGACCCCGCTGCTCAAGCGGCTGGAAAGCGCCGGTCTGCTGACCCGGACCCGGGCCGCGCACGACGAGCGCCAGGTGATCATCACGCTTACCGATGCCGGCCGCGCGCTGCGCAGCAAGGCAGGCGCGGTGCCGGAACAGGTGTTCTGCGCGTCGGCCTGTTCGCTGGAGGAACTGCGTCAGCTCAAGCAGGAACTGGAAAAGCTGCGTACCAGCCTGGGCGCCGCCTGACCGAGCCACGTCATCCATTAATTCTGCCAAATATGTAGTGCACGATTTAATAATTCGCTATTAAATGCGCAATTCGCGCTCACTCAGGAGAACCACCATGGCCTCACCCGAAAAAGTCCTCTACACCGCCCACGCCACTGCCACCGGTGGCCGCGAAGGGCGCGCCGTGTCGTCCGACAGCGCCCTGGACGTCAAGCTCTCCACCCCGCGTGAGCTCGGCGGTGCCGGCGGCGATGGCACCAACCCGGAGCAGCTGTTCGCAGCCGGTTATTCGGCCTGCTTCATCGGTGCGATGAAGGCTGTGGCTGCGCAAGACAAGCTCAAGTTGCCGGGCGAGATCAGCATCGACGGCAGCGTCGGTATCGGCCAGATTCCGGGCGGTTTCGGTATTGCGGTGGAACTGAAGATCGCCGTGCCGGGCATGGAGCCGGCCGAGCTGCAGGCGCTGGTCGACAAGGCCCACCAGGTGTGCCCGTACTCCAATGCCACCCGCGGCAACATCGACGTCACCCTGACGCTGGCCTGATCCTTTCCCGGATATCCCCCATGAAACGCTACGCATCGTTGCTGCTGCTGGGCACGTTGGCGTCGGCAATCGGCGGCGCGGTTGCCGCGCCGACCGGTCCTGCCGCACCGGCCGCTTCCCTGAAAGTCCAGGCCTTCCTGGACGTCCTCAACTCCGCCGGCGGCAAGCCGATGGAGCAACTCACCCCGCAGCAGGCCCGCAAGGTGCTGGTGGACGCGCAGGCCGGCGCAACCCTGCCGGCCGCCGAGGTGACCCGCAAGACGATCACCGTCGACGGCAAGCCGCTCGGGCTGGTGGTGGTCAAACCGCCGGGCAGTGCCGGCAAGACGTTGCCGGTGTTCATGTTTTTCCACGGCGGCGGTTGGGTGCTGGGCGATTTCCCGACCCATGAGCGGCTGATTCGCGACCTGGCGCGGGCCTCGGGTGCGGCGGCGGTGTATGTGGACTACAGCCCTTCGCCGGAGGCGCGCTATCCGGTGGCGATCCACCAGGCCTATGCCGCGACCAAATGGGTGGCTGCGCACGGTGCCGAGATCGGCGTGGACGGCACGCGGTTGGCCCTGGTGGGCAACAGCGTCGGCGGCAACATGGCGGCCTCGGTCGCCCTGCAGGCCAAGGCGGCGGGCACCCCGGCCATCCGCTATGAAGTGTTGCTGTGGCCGGTAACCGATGCCGCGTTCGATAACGGCTCTTACCAGCAGTTTCAGCAGGGTTATTTCCTCAGCCGCAACATGATGCGCTGGTTCTGGGACAGCTACACCACCGACCCGGCGCAGCGCCGCGAGATCTACGCCTCGCCATTGCAGGCCAGCGTAGAACAGCTCAGGGGCTTGCCGCCGACCTTGATCCAGACCGCCGAACTGGATGTCTTGCGCGACGAAGGCGAAGCCTACGGCCGCAAGCTCGACCAGGCCGGCGTGGACGTCACCGTGACCCGCTACAACGGCCTGATTCACGACTACGGCTTGCTCAACGCACTCAGCGATGTGCCGGCCGTCCGTACCGCGATCCGTCAGGCCGGCGACGAGTTGCAGCAGCACTTGGCCAACTAAGAGCGGCTAACAAAACGTAGCGAGCAGTCGTCAGGTGGGTGCGGACGGCGCGGAGGAACCGGAGTGTACGGGGGTACATGAGAATTCCGAGCACTGGCCGCGCCCGCCTGGCGGCTGCGCAGCAGTTTTGATAGCTGCTCTAAGCGCCGGTGTTGCTGGACTGTCAGGAGCACACGCCCGCTGCAGCTGCAGTGGGCGTGCTGCATTCTGGTGTCTGCGCATCACCCATCCTCTGCGTGGCGGTGACCACACTGCGCACGGTATGCCTCCACGTCGGCCGTGTGCTGGCAGGCGCACATACACTCGCGGCACACTGATGCAATGACTGCAGCACTCGCACGCCAACCCGTTTCTTGCATCTCTGCATTCGCCCTGTGCGGCGCGGCACGCTGATGACCACCGATCGTCCCACGCTATTGCTGCTGCCCGGCCTGCTCAACGATGCCGAGTTATGGCATGCACAACGCGCAGACCTGGCCGATGTGGCCGACTGCGTGGTCGGCGATCTCACTCACGGTGACAGCCTGTCTGCGCTGGCCACGCAGCTGCTCGCACAGATGCCACCACAGTTCGCCCTGGCAGGCTTCTCGTTGGGTGGCTACGTGGCGCAGGAAATCTTGCGGATCGCACCCGAGCGAGTGGAGCGACTGGCCTTGCTGGACACCTCGGCGCGTGCCGATTCTCCCGAGCGGGCCGCGCAACGCCGCGCGCAGGAAGCCAGAGTGCGTGCGGGCAGCACCTTCGTCGGCTTTGGCGAGCGGCTGATGCGGCAGTACGTGCATCCCTCGCGCTGGCAGGATGCGGCGCTGCTGGCACGCGTGCGTGACATGACCCAGCGCCTGGGCGTGGAGGTGTTCCTGCGTCAGAACCGGCTGGAGCGCGAGGACGGACGCGCGCTGTTGCGTGCCTACACGCGTCCGGTGCTGGTGCTGTGCGGGCAGGACGATGTCATCACCCCGCCGGCGCTGCATGAGGAAATGGCGGCGCTGGCACCGCACGCGCAACTGGTGCAGGTGCCCGAGTGCGGGCATCTGTCGCCGCTGGAACAACCGCAGGCGGTGACGGCAGCATTGCGTGCGTGGCTGCTGGCCTGAGTGCGGAGGCGTGTCCTGCGTGCTGTTCCACGCGGGGTTGCAGTAGCAGCCAGGAGCAGTGCGTTTCGCTGCGCGGATCAACCCATCCAAGACATCAGCCGATGCGCGTGCCGTGCCGAACCACGCGTCTGTCAGTGCCTCGCCGCAGCGATCACGCTGCCGCTAGCGGGTGCGTCGTCCTGACCCGGCGGCAGAGCGCGCGGCATCTCCGGCCGCGTCACTTCCAGCAGCTGCAATGGCTTGCCGTCGAAGCGGTAGTCCAGTGCCTGTTGCAGTGCGTACAGCGCCTGCACCTGGGTGCACAGCGCCTTCGCCTGGGCTTCCAGCACTTCACTGCGCGCGCGTAACTGCTGATCCATTTGTGCGTCCAGCTGGGCGCCGCGCCGTTCCAGCGCGTCGGTGCGGCCGGTGACCATGGTCCACAGCACGCTGCGGGTGAGGCTGCCGACCAGCTCTTCGGCGGCGTGCTCCACGCTGGCTTCGAACCGCGCATCGAATAGCTCCTGCTCCCAGCGCCCGCGCCCCAGGGTGCCCTCCACCTGGGCAAGCGCGGTGCCGCGCAAGCGCTCGACCTTGCGTGCCTGGCGGGCACTGCCGGTGAGCATCTGCACCACGCCACCGAGCGCATCGAAGCTCAGGTCCATCACCGAGCGCGCAATGGCGGTGACCGCCGGCATCAAGGCCCGGGTGCCGTGCTCCAGCGCACGCAGGCGCTGCGCATCGGCATCGCTGACCGGCTGCGGCCGGTGGCCCACATTCAGCTCGCCACCATGGAAAAAGATCTCCCGCGGTGCGCCCTGTTTGCGGCGCAGCCAGATGCCGCCGGTGTCGGCCAACACGTCGTAGGAGGTGCTAAGAGCAGCTATCAAAACGACTGCGCAGCCGTCAGGCGGGCGCGGCCGGTGCTCGGAATCGGCATGTACCCACGTACATTCCGGTTCCTCCGCGCCGTCCGCACCCACCTGACGACTGCTCGCTACGTTTTGTTAGCCGCTCTAATGCCGCACTGCTGGGTCGACAGCTGCGGCGTGGGCGTGTCTGCGCGGCGCAGGCCACCAGCCACAGCAGCGGGAGCAGGAAAACGCTGGGACGCATCGGATGCGCTTCCGGGTCGGGGACTGCAGCATCGGGCAGTGGGCGCCGCTGCGCCATGGCCAGAAAGTCAGGGTGCCGACAGGGGGACCCGGCCAATGGTGGGCGTGAGACCAACGATCAAGGCGACCGGGCAGCCGCAAGGCGGGCGCGGCCGCGTCTGGACCCGCATGGACCCGTTCCTCCGCGCCGCCTGCACCGACGACGCTCGCCATGTTTTGTCAGCTGCTCTAAAGCGTGAACCGGGTCGAGCATCTGCGTCATGACATCGCGCAAACGACTGGATCACTGGATTCTCACGGCGTATGGTGTGAATTATGTTGCACAGCAGCATCGGAGCCCCGCAATGCTCGACTCACGCATCGAAAAGGTTGACCTGGCACTGACCGAGATTGCCCAGGACCCATCGGAGAAGGTGGCACTGTGGCAATGGGCCTGCCGCGAAATGCTGCATGAGACGCTGATCGGCATGCACCAGCTCTCGCATCTGGCCGGCATCGCACGGCACGTGGCCAATGACTGGCGCGCACCGGTGGATGTGATCGCACCCGCGAAGCCCTACCTGGCGCCGTCGGCACTGGCCGACCGCCGCCTGCCGCAGGTGCTCGATGGCCTGGGCAGCACCCAGGAAGACGCCGACCGCGCCAACCTGTGGCGGCTGCGCTACGCCAGCCTGATCGCTTCCACGCTGCAAGGCATGCAGGCGCTGGCCGAAAAGCACCGCATCGATCGCCAGGCAATGGCGATCAGCCAGTTGAATTGATCCACAGCAGTAACGGTCGGCGCGCTGCGCCGGCAGCTGTATTCCAGGCACTACGCATGTTGGCGCGTCAAACGCACGCGCAAGCCGTTAGAGCACAACGCAGTGCGTAGCCTGCGCACTAGCGCACCCTGCAACGTCCAAGCGCGACGCGCTTGAGGTGAGTGACGCGCGCAACGCGCGCCTAGTGACGCACCGCGGCGTCTTCCATATGCCGCCATGCCTGCCGCACGATCCAGCGCGCCTGATCCCAGGGCACCGATAACGTGGGTTGATACCGGTAGTAGCCGTCCTGAAGGACCCGATACAGCTGCGCTTCGGTGGCGCGCGGGTAGGCCAGGTAGATGTCGTAGCCGAGCGTGAGCACGCGTGCGTAATCGGCGAAGTCGTAGCCGCCCAGATGCCCTTCGGCGTGGATGCCGCGCCAGTAGGAAATCTCGGCGTCGACATTGACGACGCGCTGGGTCGAAACAGATGCGGTGTGCATGGGTAGGACTCCGTGGTCGAGACTACCCCCCTGTTTTTGCACCCTAGCAGCGGCTTGGCCGCGCAGCCAGCGCATGGCGACGAGCGGTGCAGCAGTGCCGCGCCATCCGCACCGGCGGCGTGCCGGTACGGATGCAAACCATCGCGTGTGTCGCAGTCAGGCTCAGTCCCAGTCGGGCGCAATCGCTTTCGGGTTGGCCAGGCGTTCGCCACGGTCCAGCGCGGCGATCTCGGCCATGTCCTGCTCACTCAGGTGCAGGCTCTGCGCCTTGAGGTTGCTTTCCAGATTCGCCCGCTTGGTCGAGGACGGAATCACCGAATAGCCCTGCTGCAGCGCCCAGGCCAGCGTGACCTGCGCCGGCGTAGCGTCGTGGCGCTTGGCGATGGCCTGGATTACCGGATCCTTGAGCACTTCGCCCACGGCCAGGGTCATGTACGAGGTGACATGGATGCCGTGCTCGCGCAGGAACGCGATCAGCGTGCGGTTCTGCAGGTACGGATGCACTTCGATCTGGTTGGTGGCAATCGCATCGGCGCCGAGGATCTCGATTGCCTGGCGGGTGAGCGCAATGGTGAAGTTGGAGACACCGATCGCGCGGGTCAGCCCCTGCGCCTTGGCATCGGCCAGCGCCTCCAGATACTCCCGCATCGGCACCTGGTCCTTGGGCGAGGGCCAGTGGATCAGGGTGAGGTCGACATAATCGGTGCCGAGCTTGCGCAGGCTTTCCTGCAGGCTGGGCTGCAGCGTGTCGCGGCTGAACCGGTCCACCCAGATCTTGGTGGTCACAAACAGCTGCTCGCGCGGGATGCCGGCATCGGCAATGGCCTGGCCAACCTGCGCTTCGTTGTCGTAGATCTGTGCGGTATCGATGGCGCGATACCCCAGCGCCAGTGCGTTGCGCACCGAGTCGATGACAACCTGGTCCTTGAGGCGAAACGTACCGAGGCCAAATGCGGGGACAGTCATGAGGTTCCTTGCGTGTTGGGAGGTGGTAAGTGAGGCAGTGATACGGGTGCAGGTATGGCGGCGCGACTCAGTCGAGTGCGACCACGGCCTTGCCGAAGTTTTCGCCGCGCAGCAGGCTGATCAGCCCTTGTGGTGCGCTGTCCAGGCCGTGCAGCACGTGCTCGCGGTACTGGATCTTGTCCTCGCGCAGCCACTGGCCCATTTCGCGTAAAAACGCAGGCATCAGGCGGATGAAATCGTGCTGGATGAAGCCGCGCACGGTCAGGCGCTTGCGCAACACCTGGCCGATGAAATCGGGCAGCCGATCCGGCCCGGGCGCGACCTGGCCACGGCTGTTGTAGGTGGCCACCACGCCGCACACCGGGATGCGCGCGAAATCGTTGAGCTGCGGCACCACCGCATCGAACACCTTGCCGCCCACGTTTTCAAAATAGACGTCGATGCCGTCCGACGTGGCGGCGCGCAATTGCGCGGCAAAATCCTCGGCGCGGTGATCCAGTGCCACATCGACACGCAGCGTGTCGCGCAGGTAGCGGACTTTTTCTTCGCCACCGGCGATGGCCACCACGCGCAGCCCTTGCAGGCGCGCCAGCTGGGCCACGGTGGCACCGACCGGCCCGCTGGCCGCCGCCACCACCAGGGTTTCGCCGGCTTGCGGCTTGCCGATCTCATGCAGGCCGGCGTAAGCGGTGAAGCCGGGCATGCCGTACACACCGAGCGCGGTGCTCAACGGCAGCGCATCGTCCTTGGGCAGCTTGCGCAGCGGCGCGGTGGGCTCCAGCACGGTGTGGGTCTGCCAGCCGCCGCCCAGCACCAGCAGCTCGCCTGGGTGGTAATCGGGATGGTTCGATTCCAGCACCTCGCCCACGGTGCCGCCTTCCATGACCGCATCAATGGCGACCGGCGCGGCGTACGAGGGGCCTTCGTCCATGCGACCGCGCATGTACGGGTCCAATGACAGGAAGCGATTGCGGACCAGGATCTGGTTGTGCCCGGTTGGCGGCACCGGGGCGTCTTCGATGCGGAAGTTGTCGGCGCCGGGTTCGCCGTGCGGGCGTGAGGCCAGCACGATGCGGCGGTTGGTGAGCGATGTCATGCGAAGTCCTCGCGGAAGGGACCGCGCAAGGCGCGGTCGTGGGGGCACAGCCGCGGGGCGGCTGCGCGAGGTGAGTGAATGGCGAGCGCGGTGGCGCAGTGGCTGATGCGGATCAGGCGCCGGCTGGTTCCGCTGCGCTGGCCTCGTCGAGCTGCGCAATCTGCGCATCGCTGAGGGTGATCTGCCCGGCCGCCAGCACGTCCTGCAACTGGGTCACGCTGGTGGCGCTGACGATCGGCGCGGTGACACTGGGGCGCGCGATCAACCACGCCAGCGCAATCTGTGCAGGCGTGGCGGTGTGGGTGGCGGCCAGATCATCCAGCGCCTGCAGGATGCGCAAGCCACGCGGATTGACGTATTGCTTCACCACCGAGGCACCACGCGCGCTGCTCTTGCCGGCGTCATCGGCGCTGCGGTACTTGCCGGTGAGAAAACCGCTGGCCAGCGAGTAGTAACTGATCACGCCCAGGCCGCGTTCCTGCACCAGCGGTTCCAGCTCGTCTTCGAAGCCGGCGCGGTCGTAGAGGTTGTATTCGGGCTGCAGGCTTTCATAGCGCGGCAGGTTGTATTGCGCCGACACGTCCAGCGCATCGCGCAGGCGCGCGGCCGTGTAGTTGGAGGCGCCGATCGCACGCACCTTGCCCTGTTCGATCAGCCGGCCGAATGCTGCCAGCGTGGCTTCCAGCGGAATCGATTCGTCGTCTTCGTGTGCCTGGTACAGATCGATCACGTCGGTCTGCAGGCGCGACAGCGAATCTTCCACCGCCGCTGCGATGTTGTCCGGCGACAGGCCCGGGTGTTCGCTCCACTTGGCGACCTTGGTGGCGATCAGCACCTTGTCGCGTTTGCCGCTGCGGGCCAGCCAGCGGCCGATGATGGTTTCCGATTCGCCACCGCGATTGCCGGGCACCCAACCGGAGTACGCGTCGGCGGTATCGATCATGTTGAAGCCGGCATCGACGAAGGCGTCGAGCAACGCGAACGAGGTGGCCTCGTCGGCGCTCCAGCCAAACACGTTGCCACCGAACACGATCGGCTGGACTTGCAGGCCGGAGCGGCCAAGCGCACGGGAGTGGGGCATCACAGGGCTCCTGTTTCGAACTGGCCACAGGATAGTCATGCCCGGTGCTGTTGCTTGTGACATCGGTGTGGATTCAGCGTTCCGCACACCGCGCTGCCGCGCTCACGGAAATTGAACACACCGCGCCAGGCGTGCGTGGTGCGGTGCAGCCTGCATGCTAGGCTCGCGCTACTTTTCCCGGAGGAGGGCGCTGCGATGATCCGCAACAAACTGGCCTGTGCATGCGTGGTAGGTGTGACATTGGCGATGAGCGCGCCGTTGGTGATGGCGATGAAGCCGGCGGACACCGCCACGCTTCCCGCCCCCGACGCGGCGTTGCAGGCGGCTATTGATGGCACGTGGCGCGACCGCGTGTACGTGCAGCGCGACGTGTACCGCCACCCGGGCCAGACGCTGGCCTTCTTCGGCATCAAGCCCACCCAGACCGTTATCGAGATCACCCCCGGTGGTGGCTGGTATTCGGAAATCCTGGCGCCGTACCTGCGCGAAAAGGGCAAGTACGTGGGTGCGGTGGTCGACCCGGCCGCGGTGCCGGAAGGGCGCAGCCGCGACTACGCGCAGCGTGCACGCGACGGCTTGGAAAAGAAGTTCACCGCAAAGCCGGACGTCTACGGCAAGCCCACGCTGGTGGCGTACAACCCGACCGCGCCCAGCTTCGGTGCGGACAATTCTGCAGACCTGGTGCTGACCTTCCGCAACGTGCACAACTGGCGCATGGCAGGCCAGGCCGAGTCGATGTTCAAGAGCTTCTACAAGGTGCTCAAGCCCGGCGGCGTGCTCGGTGTGGTCGAGCACCGTGCCAAGACCGATGTGCCGGCCGATGACAAGAGCGGCTACGTGGGCCAGGCGCAGGTGATCGCCATGGCCGAGGCGGCCGGCTTCACCCTGGCCGGCAAGAGCGAGCTCAATGCCAACCCGCGCGACACCAAGGACTACCCGGGGGGCGTGTGGACATTGCCGCCGAGCAACAGCCACGACGCAGCCGACGCTGCCAAGTACAAGGCGATCGGTGAGAGCGACCGCATGACCCTGAAGTTCGTCAAGCGCTGACCGCGGCGATGCGGTGGCTGCGCCGGTCAATGGGCTGGCGCAGCTTCTGCTGGGTTGATGGCAGTTGGTAAGTGGCGCGGCGCTCTGCGTGTCTGCGCCATTTTTTGTTGCTTTGAATTGGCTCAGGGCGTGGTGAGTGCTGCGCATTGCGGAGTACTTTTTGACGCATCAGTGCGCCGATATAAGGCGTCTTGCAAGAGATCGGCGAATTGCTCACTGATGTAATTCGTAATTCGTAATTCGTAATTCGCAAACCGCAAACCCGCATGAGCCGTAGATATTGGTTGCACGTGCAGAGCCGCTGAGCAACCCCGTGCCCGTATCACCGACACTTCGCTAAGGATCGGCAGTGCGGGGTAACGGCGGATCAGCAGCTGCGAGCATGAGTGCTTGATTGAAGTGATCGCACATGCTGTGCCTCCATGGACCTTCCAGAGGGCGTAAGGCCTTCGGGAACCAGGAAAAAATCGCTGCATCGCTGTCGTCAGCGCGTTTCCTGAGATGTGGGTTGCGCGACGCAGCTCCTGCGCTGCCCGCGATTTCCCACGCGCTGCCGATTGCCCGATCATGTCGCCTTCCGCGATCTGCCTGGATGGGCTCCGATGTTGGTGCTGTTGAACAAGCCGTACGGTGTGCTGTCGCAATTCAGTGACCGCTCCACGCCACCCAAGCGCACGCTGGCCGAGTTCGGCCTGCCGCCGCAGGTGTACGCGGCCGGGCGCCTGGACCACGACAGCGAAGGCCTGCTGCTGCTCACCGACGATGGTCCGCTGGCGCATCGGCTGACCGACCCGCGCCACAAGCAGCCCAAGACCTATTGGGTGCAGGTGGAAGGCGACCCGGATGCGGCTCAGCTGCAGGCGCTATGCGATGGCGTGGTGCTCAACGACGGCCCGACGCGCCCGGCCAACGTACGCAGGCTGGAGTGCGCACCTGTGTTGTGGCCGCGCGATCCGCCGGTGCGTGTGCGCAAGACCGTGCCCGATGCCTGGCTGGAAGTGCAGATCACCGAAGGACGCAACCGCCAGGTGCGCCGCATGACCGCATCGGTGGGCCTGCCCACCTTGCGCCTGGTGCGCGTGGCTATCGGCGGATGGTCGCTGGCGTCGCTACAGCCCGGGCAATGGCGCGTGGACGATGCGCCTGCGGTGCGGCCGGCGCGTTGATCGGCCGAGGCCTGGGTCATGCTGGTCACGTGCAGCCGCTGCGCTGAGAAGGCCGCCGGGCGTACGGGCGCGAACAGTGCTGATTGCGCCATCGATGCACGACGCTGCTCCGCGGTGCCACTGCCATACGGTCACCGGATGGCGCTTGGCCGCGCAAATGGCTGCCAGCTTGCATGCAGTGTCTAGCGACTCACCGCTGAGCTGAAGACGCTAGACGCTAGACGCTAGATGCATGACGCACGGACCAAGAACCAGGCCGCATGTGCATCCGGACATCGCCCAGAAACATCCAGCGCCACAACGAAAAACGCCACGGTGTCAGCCGTGGCGTCAAAGGGTGTTACAGCGCGGCTGCTTATTCGATGCCGTCGCTCGGTGTCACTGCACCGCGGCGCTGGTACGCGGCGCGACGGGCATTGGCATTGCTCGCGTGCTCACGGTCCAGACGATGCACGTTGCCGCCCAGCACTTCCTGATCGCGCTTGCGCTTGCGATACACCGCATAGCCGATCAGGCCAAGGCCGGCGACCGCTGCGGCGACCGTGACGGCCGGATTGCGCTTGACCAGCCGCGTGGCAACCTTGCCGCCGGTGCGTACGGCACCGAGCGCTGCGCCCGTCTTCAACCACTCGCTGGCACCGGGGCCGAAGTGGCGCAGGCTGCTGCCGGCATGACGTGCCTGGTCGCCCGCATTGGAAGCCGCGTGACGCAGGTGGTCGCCGGCATTGCCTGCCAGTTCCAGGGCACGCTCCAGGGCGCGTTCGGTGATCACTGTCAGCTTGCTCATTGGGGGCGTTTCCTTTCTGAGTATCGTGGGGGGCAGTCTGTGCGCTGGCGCGTATAGGCAGTGTTAGCGCGGCCGCGCGCGTTTTGCTCGCGGTTAGGATTGGCGCACGGCGGGCTGCTCGGCAGCGCTGGCCGGGCACGGTGGTTGGCGTGTGGCAGAGCACGCTGCGGACCGCAGTTTTATCGTGGCAAGCGCGGCGCTCTGCAACTGCGCGCGGGGTACGTGGCGCTATCCGCGTGGCCCGTGCCAAAACAAAATTGAGGCTTTCGCGCACGGGCAAAGTCCGGACTCGTAATACGCGCCGCGTTGCCTGACGCTCAGGCCGCAGTTTGTCGGGGTTTGCGCACGCATCGCACGGCACGCATCCCTGCGCCCATGAGCTGCGCGATTGCCTCAGGTGCCCCGGGGTTTGGCCCGATGCGTGGCGTTGGCGGTCCAGGGATCGGCTGGCCAGGGGTGCCGTGGGTAGCGGCCTTTCATTTCCTTCTTGACGTCCGGATAGGTGGTGGCCCAGAAACTCTTCAGGTCCTGGGTCACCTGCAACGGCCGCCCGCCCGGGGAGAGCAGGTGCAGGGTGAGCGGGATGCGGCCATCGGCCACGCGCGGGGTTTCGGCCAGGCCGAACAGCTCCTGCAGTTTGACCGCCAGCACCGGCGGCAGCGGCTGCTGGTCGTGATCCAGCGCGTAGGTGATGGCGCGCTCCATGCCCGAGGGCACGCTGATGCGGGTGGGCGCGTGGCGGTCGATGGCCTGCCGGCGCTCCCAGGGCAGCGCGGCCTTGAGTGCGTCGCCCAGGCTGGCTTCGTCCAGCGCATCCAGCCGGGTCTTGCCGGCGAACGCCGGGCGCAGCCAGTGGTCGAGCGAGGCCAGCAGTGCGGTGTCGGAGAGGTCTGGCAGGCCGAGTTCCGGCATCCAGGCGCGCAGCGACACCACCCGCGCGCGCCACTGGCGCAGCCCCTCGGTCCACGGCAAGGCGTCCAGCCCGAGCTGGCGGACCGCCTCGGTGAGCGCGGCGGCGGCCTGGGCCGGGTCGACGCGGCCGGCCGGGCGGCTATCCAGCACGATGCGGTCGAAGCTGGACTGCCGCCGTGCAACCAGTGCGCGTTTGTCGGCATCCCACTGCACTACGTCCTGCTGCACGAAGCGCTCGGGCACGCTCTGGCGCAGATAGCCTTCGTCCACCGGTGCGGCGCGCAGCAACAAGGCGTCCTTGGCTTCGTAACGCAATTCGCTGGCGACCAGCCAGGGCTCGCCGCGCAGGTCGCTGTGGTCGAACAGGCGCGCGCTGCGGCCATTGGCCAGCAGGTAGCGCAGCGGGTCAGTGGGGTGGCGTGCGGCGATGCGGTCCGGAAACGCATGCGAAAGCAAATCGCCCAGCACATGCGCCTCTATGCTGGTGGGTGGGGTGGCATCGCAGCGCAGGCGGCGGCGCCACTGTTTGGCGGCGGCATCGATCGCGGCCAGCGCACCGCGGTTGGCGTCTGCGCCAGTGCGGCCCTGGCGGAACGCAGCCAGCGCCCGCCAGCGCGCGGCCAGCCCGTCGCCGCCCTGGCGGAGGGGGTCGCGGGCTTCCAGCAGTGCGGCCAGGTCGCAGGCCAGCGCCAGCCGCGCCGATGTGCCGGCCTGTGCCAGCAGTGCGGCCAGGCGCGGGTGCGTGCCCAGGGCCAGCATCCGCCGTCCCAACGCCGTGATACCGCCCCCTGCGTTCAAACCCCCCAGCCGCTGCAACAGCTCGCGCGCGGCGGCCAGTGCGCCGCTGGGCGGGGCATCGACGAAGCGCAGCGCATCGCTGCCCCAGGCGGCCAGCTCCAGCGCCAGGCCGGTCAGTTCCACCTGGGTGATCTCGGCGCGGCGCTGCGGCTCCAGCCGCTGCGATTGCGGCCACAGCCGGTAGGCCCAGCCGCTGGCCACGCGCCCCGCGCGGCCGGCGCGCTGATCGGCCGAGGCCTGCGCGATGCTGGTGACGTCCAGCCGCGAAAAGCCGCTGTTGGGGTCGTAATGCGGCTCGCGCGCCAGCCCGCTGTCGATCACCACGCGCACGCCCGGCAACGTCACCGACGACTCGGCCACGTTGGTGGCCAGCACCACGCGGCGACGGCCCTGCGGGTCGGGCTGCAGCACCTTGCTTTGTGCCTCGACCGGCAGCTCGCCGTGCAGCGGCAGCAGTTGCAGCGAAGGATCCAGCGCGTCCTGCAAGGCCGCCTGCACGCGTGCGATCTCGCGTTGACCGGGCAGGAACACCAGCACGTCGCCAGGATGCGTGGCCAGCGCATGTTCCACCGCGCGACGGGTCTGCGGCTCCAGCGCTTCGTCGCGACGCGCCGGAAAATGCACCACTTCCACCGGGTAGCTGCGCCCGGCACTGCTCAGCCGCGGGGCATCGAGAAAACTGGCCAGGCGCTCGCCATCCAGCGTGGCCGACATTGCCACGATGCGCAGGTCCTCGCGCACCTGGCCCTGCACATCCAGCGCCAACGCCAGACCCAGGTCGCCGGCCAGATGCCGTTCGTGGAATTCGTCGAAGAGCAGCGCGCCCACGCGTTCCAGCATCGGGTCGTCCTGCAGCATGCGGGTCAGGATGCCCTCGGTGACCACCTCGATCCGCGTGCGCGCGGAGGTCTTGTTCTCGAAGCGGATGCGGTAGCCCACGGTCTCGCCGACCGGCTCGCCGAGCTGGCGCGCCATGAACAGCGCGGCGCTGCGCGCGGCCACCCGGCGCGGTTCCAGCATCACGATGCTGCGGCCCGCCAGCCAGGGCGCATCCAGCAGCGCCAACGGCACCTGGGTGGTCTTGCCGGCGCCGGGCGGCGCTTCCAGCACCAGACGCGGATGGGCGGCGAGGCTGTCGCGGATCTGCGGCAGCAGCGGGGAAATCGGAAAGGCGGGGTCACTCATGCGCGGCAAGGATACTGGGGGCGGGTGGCGCGGGCGATGACCGGCCGTGTCCGGGACCGACCCACCCGGTGTCCGTGGCCCGTCCGCCGTGGCCTGCCGCAGACTTCAGTGCCAGACAGAGGCGTCGATATCAACAAGACATCCTCCAGTGAATCTCCGGTATGTCCCCCCCGTCCCCCCGCTTCATCAGTCTGCAAAGCAAATTGCTTGGCGCGCTCGCGCTGGGTCTATCGATCATCCTGCTGTGCGCGCTCGGGGGCCTGGGAACCGCGTGGTTGAGCCTGTCCGGCAAGGTGCCGCTGGAAGTGGCGCAGGCATCGGCGAGCGAAGAGGTCACCCGCGATTTCCGCATGCAGGTGCAGGAATGGAAGAATCTGTTGATCCGCGGCCGCGACCCGGCGCAGCTGGACAAGCACTTGAGCGCCTTCCGCGCGCAGGGCAGCAAGGTGCAGGCGGGTACCGAAGCGCTGGCCAGGACCCTGTCGGATGCGCAGGCGCGCGCGCTGGCGCAGGAATTCGCCAAGGCGCATCTGACTCTACAGGCGCATTACGAAGCCGCTTTGGGCAAGTTCGCCGATGCCGGCTATGACACCCAAGTGGGCGATGCGCTGGTGAAGGGGCAGGACCGCGCGCCCAGCCAGACCCTGGAGGCACTGGTGACCCGCGCCAAGACGCTGGCCGACGCCGCGGTGCTCGCCAGTGCCCAGGCAGCGCAGCAGAAGCTGGTGTATGCCGGCGTGGCGACGATTGCCGCGGCGCTGTGCCTGGTGGTGGTGCTGGGCTGGTGGATCCGCCGTTCCATCGTGCGCCCGATCGAAACCGTGGCGCGCGCGGCGCGTTCGGTGGCGGCCGGTGATCTGGCCGCACGTGCGGTGATCGGCAACCGCGATGAAATCGGCCTGCTGGGCCAGGCCATGACCCAGGTGGTCAGCACGCTCACCGATGTTTCCAGCGCGCAGGCCGACATGGCGCAGCGGCATGAAGCCGGCGAAATGAGCTACCGGATGGACGCCGACGCATTCCCGGGTGCCTACGGCCGCATGGTGGGCGACACCAATGGCCTGGTGGGTGCGCAGGTGGGCCTGATCGGCGACATGTTGCAGGTGATGCAGCATTACGCGGTGGGCGACATGTCGGTGGACATGCCGCGTCTGCCGGGCGAAAAGGCACGCATCACCGAAGCCATGGACACCACCAAGCACAACCTGGCCGCCATCAACGGCGAAATCCGCGGGCTGGTCGAGGCCGCGGCAGCCGGCGACTTCGCCACGCGCGGCAATGCGCAGGCGTATCAGTTCGAATTTCGCGGCATGGTGGAAGGCCTCAATGGCCTGATGCACAACGTGGACCACAACCTGGGCGAGCTGTCGCAGTTGCTCAAGGCCATTGCCGACGGCGACCTGACCGCGCGCATGCACGGCAACCAGCAAGGCGTATTCGCGCGCATGCGTGACGATGCCAACGCCACCGTGCAGCGGCTCACCGACATCGTCGGCGACATCACGCTGGCGGCGCAGACCATCCGCACTGCTTCGGCGGAAATTGCCGCCGGCAATGCCGACCTGGCCCAACGCACCGAACAACAGGCCGCCAACCTGGAAGAAACGGCCGCCTCGATGGAGGAACTCACCTAGACCGTGCGGCAGAACGCCGACACCGCGCAGCAGGCCAGTCGCGGCGCGCAGGCGGCAGCCGACATCGCCGGCCGTGGCGGCGACATGGTGGGCAGCGTGGTGGAGACGATGGGCGAGATCGAAGTGTCGTCAAAGAAGATCGCCGAGATCATCAGCGTCATCGACGGCATCGCGTTCCAGACCAATATCCTGGCCCTGAACGCTGCGGTAGAAGCGGCGCGCGCCGGCGAGCAGGGCCGTGGATTTGCGGTAGTGGCCTCGGAAGTGCGTGCGCTGGCGCAGCGCTCGGCCGGTGCCGCCAAGGAGGTCAAGCACTTGATCGACGCCTCGGTGGATAGCGTCGAACGCGGCAGTGCACGGGTGGAGCAGGCCGGGCAGACGATGCAGCAGATCGTGCAGTCGGTGCAGCAGGTCACCACCTTGATTGCGGAAATTTCCGCGGCGTCGCGCGAGCAGTCGTCCGGCATCGAACAGGTAGCATGCACGGTCAACGACATGGACGAAACCACCCAGCGCAACGCCGCGCTGGTGGAAGAAGCCTCGGCCGCGGCACGTGCGATGGAAGAACAGGCCGTGGAACTGAGCGAAGCGGTCTCGGTGTTCCGCCTGGATGCACGGCGCCCGCGTCTGGTGGCGGCTGCCTGAGCAAGCGCATCGACCTGGCGATGTGGCCGTGTCATCAGGCTGCATCGAGGTCATGCGTGTCGCAGCGCGGGTGCATTGCTACCCTCTCGCACGCTGCGATGCGTGCAGGGGCGGCGCACTGGCGTGCCGAGCTTCATCACCCGCAACGGCCGTTGCACGGCAGGTCGCGTTGGGGGCGGCCGCGAGACGCCGTCAGCGGCGGTCAGATGGTGCAATGCTGCGAAGGGACCGGAACGTACGCGTCGTCCATGCCGGTTCCACGCAAACGGCCGCCTGCCGGTTGAGCAGGCGTCTGCTGGTCGAGGCTTACCCGGCTTCGCGCATGCGGGCGGTGAGGCCCTTGAGGAAGGCGCGTAGCAGCTGGTCGCCGCAGGGGCGGAAGTTCTTGTGGCCGGGTTGGCGGAACAGTGCCGACAGTTCCGGCTTGGACAGCGGGAAGCCGGCGTTGGCGAAGATGGCGTGCATGTCCACGTCCTTCAGTTCGAAGGCTACGCGCAGCTTCTTCAGCACCAGGTTGTTGCCGACGCGGGTTTCCAGCGGGCGCGGCGGCTGGCTTTCGTCGCGGCCGCGGAAGCGCAGCACCAGGCCATCCAGAAAGCGCGCCAGCATCGCATCGGTGCAGGGCTCGAAACCGGGCTCGTCTTCTTTCTTCAGCCAGGCCTGCACTTGCGGCTTGTCGAGCGCGAATGCGGGGTCGGCCAGCTGGGCGATCTCCACCACCTTGTCGTCGCTGAGGTCGAGCATGTAGCGGATGCTGCGCAGTACATCGTTGTGAATCATGGCGGTTCCGGAGCTCCGGCGCAGTGCCGGAAAGCGGCCATTCTACGGGCGCGCGGTGAAACCGGGCGTGTGGTCGGTGCCGCTTGCGCCGGTGACGCGGCCCACACCGGCGCAGATCAGCTGCCGCGATAGGTGGAATAGCCGTAAGGCGACAGCAGCAGCGGCACGTGGTAATGGCCATGCTCGCCCAGGTTGAAGACGATCGGCACCATCTCCAGGAACGGCGGGTCGGCCAGCGCGGTGCCGCTGGCCTGCCAGTAGCCGGCCACGTCGAATTCCAGCCGGTAGCGGCCCCCTGCCAGATGCAGCGTGGCCAGGGCCGGGCAGCGCCCGTCGGTGTCGGTGGCCGCCTCCAGGCACAGGGTGTCGCCGGCGAACAGGCGCAGCGCGACGCCCGCAGCCGGGCGGCCGGCGGCGGTGTCGAGCACATGGGTGGAGAGCGTGCTCATGCCACCGCCTGGGCCGGCTGCGGCCATTGGCCGATGAATTCGGCCTGGTCGTAGCCCAGGTAAGCCTCGACCATGTCCTGGCGGTCGTCCAGAAACAGCTGGTCGGCCACTGCGCGTGCCAGCCGCGGTAGCGCCACTTTCAGCCCCGACAAGGCCGCTGCGGACAGGCCGTGGTTGATCAGCGCCGAATAGTTGAAGGCGAACAGCCCGTGCACCGCGGCGGCATCGTCGGGCGTGCGGGGTAGCAGCTCGAATCCGGGGCCCAGGTAGGGGTGCGCGTCCAGCACCGGATTGGCCTGGCCGGGCGGGGCCTGGTAGCGGTCGGCCCAACAGGCGATGCGCCCGGACAGCGCGGCCAGCTCCGGGCGCAGCCGCGGGTCGGTGACCAGGCCGGTGGCGATGGCCAGGAAGTCGAAGCGGTGCTCGCCCTGCGGGGTGCGCACCACCACCGCGTCGTTGCGTTCTTCCACGCCCAGCCATGGCGCGTCCAGGTGCAGCGCAAAACCGGCATGCGCGCAGGCACGCTGGAAGGTGTCGTTGGTGGGCGGTTGGTTGCGGCCGAAGAAGCTGGCCATCATGCGGTACTTGTCGGCGTCGGGCAGGGCGGCGAAGCGCGGAATGATGCCGGCCTGTTCCATGTGGCGGATCGGGTTGACCCGCGGCAGCGCGGCACGGCGCACGAACACCTCCGCACGCGCCACGCCCTGGTCCAGCGCGAAGCAGGCGTTGTCGAACGCCGAGGCGCCGCCGCCCAGGATGCCCACGCGCTTGCCGGCCAATGCGGCGTAATCGATGGGCCCGGAGGTATGCGCGTAGCGCTGCGCCGGCAGGGCCTGGGTGATCCACTCCGGCACCTGCCATTGGCCGCCGCCCTGGATGCCGGTGGCCAGGATGATCTTGCGCGCCATCAGCGGCGCACCCATCGCCAGGTGCAGGCGATGGATGCCGGGCGCGGCGTCTGGCTCGATGCGCACCAGCTGGGTGGCATTGCGCACCGGCAGCCGCAGCGCCGCGCGGTACCAGCGCAGGTAGTCCATCCAGGTGCCGCGCGGAATCTTGTCCAGTGCGTCCCAGCCGGCGGCACCGTGCTGCGCTTCCCACCAGGCGCGGAAGGTGAGCGTGGGCACGCCCAGGTCGATCGAGGTGATCTGCTTGGGCGTGCGCAGCGTCTGCATGCGTGCGTAGGTGATCCAGGGGCCTTCCTGCCCGGGCGGGTTTTCGTCGATCACCAGCACGTTATGCACGCGCTCGCGTTGCAGGGCGAAGGCCGCGCCCAGGCCGCTCTGCCCGGCGCCGACGATGACCACGTCGTACACATGGCCGGCCGGGTGGACGCGCGGGCGCACCCAGGGTTCGCCGCCGTGGGCGAGGCGTTGCAGGTCGTGTTGCAGCGCGTGTTCGAGTTGAGCCAGGCTCATGGCAATGCCTCCAGGCGCAGGTGCACGATCTTGCCGATCTCGGCGAGGGCGGTGGCGATTTCGTCGTTGCGTGATGCGTCCAGGCGACGCTGCAGTTCGGCCAGGATTCCGGCCTTGTCCTGCAGGCGCACGCAGATCACGAAGGGGAATCCAAAGCGCTGCCGGTAGGCGTGGTTGAGTGCGTGGAAGCGGTGGAATTCGTCTTCGTCGAGCCGGTCCAGGCCGGCCGAGGCCTGCTCGGCGGCGGAGGCGGCGGTGAGGGTGCGGTCGATTGCGGCCCTGCCGGCCAGTTCCGGATGCGCGCGGATCAGCGCCAGCTGATCGTCGGGTGAGGCGTCGTACACCACCTGCATCAATCCGCCAAACACATCGTCGAACGGGCGGCGGCGCGCAGCGCGTTCGACCACCCACGGCGAATGTTCGAACAGCGCGCGGTAGCGCGCCACGAAAGCGGCGGTGTCCAGCGCGTTGGCATCGATCACGCTCATGCGTGGCTGCCTTGCAGCGAGACGTGCGCAGCCACCACTTTCCAGCCATCGGTAAAGCGCACCCAGGTCTGGCTCTGGCGGCCGTGCGCGGTGCTGCCCTCGCGGACGAATTCCGCATGCGTGGTGGCAAGATCCTGGCCGAAGCCGTGCACCGCAACGTGCACGAGCTGGCGCTGCGGCGAGCCGCCACGACCGATGCGAAATGCACGGATCGCCTCGCTGCCGTACAGCACTTCGCCCACGCCATAGCGCACTGTGCTTGGCGCGGCATGGAACAGCGCATCCATCGCGGCGATATCGTCGTGCATCAAGGCCTGCTCATACGCGTGGAACGCCGCGGTGACCTCGGTGATCACCTCCGGCAGATCGATGCTGGCCGTGTCGATGCTCATGCCGGGTGCACCTGTAGCCAGTGGCGCGCGATGTCGATACGGCGTGCAACCCAGGCATCGCCACTGGCCAGCACGTGATCGACAAAACGTGCCAGCGCCGCAGCACGCGCCGGCTTGCCGACGATGCGCCCGTGCAGGCCGATGGAGAGCATGCGCCCGCCTTCGCTGCGCAGCTGTTCGAAGCTGTCGTGCAGATAGCGGAAGAACGGCTCGCCATCGGCAAAACCGTTATAGGCGACGAATTTCATGTCGTTGACATCGAGCGTGTACGGCACGATCAGTTGCGCACGGCAGTGGCGCCGGTCGTAGTACGGCACGTCGTCGGCATAGCTATCGGCGTCGTAGACAAAACCGCCCTCCTCGGCCACCAGACGCGCGGTATTGGGGCTGGTGCGGCCTTGATACCAACCAAGCGGGCGGCTGCCGGTGACTTGCGTATGCAGGGCGATGGCCTCGGCCAGATGCGCGCGCTCAATGGTTGCATCCACGTGCTGGTAGTCGATCCAGCGCAGCCCGTGGCTGGCGATTTCCCAGTCGGCCGATTGCATCGCCGCCACCGCCTCGGGATTGGAAGCAAGCGCGGTGGCGACACCGAACACGGTGACCGGCACGCCGCGCGCGCTGAACAGCCGATGCAGCCGCCAGAACCCGGCGCGGCTGCCGTATTCGTACAGGCTTTCCATCGCCATGGCGCGAACGCCTGGATGCGAGGGCGCGCCGACCATTTCCGACAGGAACGCTTCCGAACCGGCATCGCCGTTGAGCACGCAGTTTTCCGCGCCTTCTTCATAGTTGATGACGAACTGCACGGCGATGCGCGCGCTACCTGGCCATTGTGCCGGCGGCGGCGTGGCGCCATAACCGACCAGGTCGCGCGCCGCACTCATGCAGCCGGCTCCGCATGCCAGGCGGCGCGTGCGGCTTCGACCGCCAGGCCTTGGGTGCACGCGTAGCCCTCGGCGCGCAGCACCGCTTCCAGCGCGGCCAGGGTGAGCAGCACCTTGTGCTTCATCGCGTTGTAGCCCATCGCCCCGATGCGCCAGATCCTGCCTTGCAGCGGGCCGAACGCAGTGCCGATCTCGATTTCGAAATCCTCGCGCATGCGCCGGCGCACCGCTTCACTGTCGACGCCGTGCGGGATCACCACGCCGGTGACATTGCTCATGCGGTGCGCATCGTCGCCGAACACTTCCAGCCCCAGTGCGCGCACGCCGGCGCTGACCGCGCGGCCGGCAGCCGCATGCCGCGCGTAGCGCGCCTCCAGGCCTTCCTGCAAGGCCACGCGTGCGCATTCGCGCGCGCCGTACAGCATGGTGGTGGCTTCGGTGTGGTGATTGAGGCGCTTGTCGGACCAGTAATCCATGATCATCGCCAGGTCGAAATAATTGGAGGCGATGCGTGGACCGCTGCCGTTGACGATGTCCTCGCGCACGATGCCGCGTTCGACATGCCGCCGCGCAAAGATCGCCTCCGCTGCCGCGGCAGAGACGGTGATCGGCGCCGAGCCGGACGGCCCGCCCAGGCATTTCTGCAGCCCTGCGGTGACCACGTCCACATCCCAGCGGTCGCTGGCGATGTCCATGCCGCCGATGGTGGCGGTGGCGTCTACGTAAGACAGCGCGCCCGCTGCGCGGCACAGCGCGCCCAGCCCATCCAACGGCTGCGCCATGGTGGTGGAGGTGTCGCCGTGCACGGTGGCCACCAGCTTGGGTGCCACGCGTGCGATCGCCTCGGCAATCGCCGCCAGCGGCACCACCTCGCCCCACGGTGCATCCACGGTGTGGACCTCGGCGCCGAGCCGGCCAAGGATTTCGGTCAGCAACAATCCAAAGCGGCCGAAGTTGATCACCAGCACGCGGTCGCCCGGCTGCACCAGCGACACCAGCGCGGCTTCGATGCCGGCGCGGGCCGTGCCATCGACCAAAAAAGTCCAGCGGTTCTGGGTGCCGAACAAGGGGCGGTACAGCGCCATCACCTCGTTCATGTAGGTGGTCATTTCCGGGTCGAACTGGCCCAGCAGGTCGGCCGCCATCGCACGCAGCACGCGTGGATGCGCATTGACCGGACCGGGGCCCATCAACAGGCGTTGCGGCGGATCCAGTTCGCCGAAAGTGTGCAGGTGGCGCAGGTCAGGTGCCAATGGGAGCTCCGAAGTGTTCGATGAAATGGCGCATCACCGCCAGGGCGACCTCGGCATCGGCCGGGTCGACGTGTTCGTCCGGATGATGGCTGATGCCGCCGGCGCAGCGCACGAACAGCATCGCGGTGGGGCAGAGCGCCGCCATCACCATGGCATCGTGCCCGGCACCGGAGACCAGCGGCCGTGGTGTGATGCCCTGCGCGGCGACCGCTTGCGTCAGGCGGGCGATCAATGCCGGCGCGCAAGGGCTGGCCGCCAGTGCTTGCAGCGGCTCGACGGCGATGGCAACGCCGCGCGCGGCGGCCACCTGCTCCAGGGCGCGTTCGATCTGCGCCACTGCAGCGTCGCGGCGGTGGTCATCGCCGGCGCGCACGTCCAGCGTGCAGTCCACGCGGCCGGGCACCACGTTGATGGCGCCAGGGGCGACCTCCAGCTTGCCAACGGTGGCAACCAGATCGTCGCCGCCACTGCGCGCAATCTGCTCGATCATCAGCAGCGCTTCGGCCGCCGCGCTCAAGGCGTCGCGGCGCAGCGCCATGGTGGTGGTGCCGGCGTGGCCGGCGCGGCCGTCGAAGCGCAGCCGGAAGCGCCGTTGCGCGGCGATGCCGGTGACGATGCCAACCGGCAGCTGTGCGGCTTCCAGCACCGGGCCTTGTTCGATATGCGTTTCCAGATACGCCAGCACGCTGCCCGGCACGCGCGCGGCTTCATGTAGACGTGCGGCGTCCAGGCCCCACGCGGCCAGCGCGGTGGCCACGTCGACGCCGTCTGGATCGCGCACGGCCAGGGCGGCCGCATCCAGCGTGCCGGCCACCGCGCGGCTACAGAACATCGATGCCGGAAAGCGCGAGCCTTCTTCATCGCCGAACCCAACGACTTCGATCGCAAACGGCAGCCGGCGCCCTTGTGCGTGCAGCGCGGCCACGCATTCGATGCCGAGCAGCACGCCCAGCGGGCCGTCATAGCGCCCGGCCGCGCGCACGCTGTCCAGGTGGCTGCCGATCAACAGCGCCGGTGCGTGCGCATGCGCGCCTTCGTAGCGCCCGACCAGATTGGCGGCCGCATCCAGGCGCACCTGCATGCCGGCCTGGCGCATCCACGCGCCCACCTGCTCGGTGGTGGCGCGATGCGCCGGGCTGAGCCAGCTGCGGAACAGACCGGTGGGGGTGTCGCTGAAGGGCGCCACGCCCAGCGCATCACAGCGCGCCACGGCCCGTGCGCCGGAGGCAACGGGGGCGTTGCTGGCTACCGCACTCAGCATGCGGTGATCCGGCAGTGGTGGGACAGGGCAAACGCAGCGGTGGGCTGGGGCATGTCTGCGTGCTCGATGTCGTGGCCCGTGTTGCGGGGCGGGAGGGGCGTCTCGACTATACGAACGCGGTCGTGTCGCCCCAAAGCGGTTTTTTTCGAGGTTGGCGTTGCAAAAAATGCGACGGGCCTGGAGCGAGCACCTGCACAGAGAAGCGCGGGAGCATGCAGTGGCCGAATCCCGTGCTGCGCACATAGCCAACCGGGCGTGTCAGGCCCATTGCCGGACTGTTACAGTCGGTGCGGGGCATGAATCGGATTCACCAATGGCGCGCGATAATTTCAAGGACCTGCTGGCGCTGATCGCCATCGTGCGACAAGGCAGCTTCACCCGGGCCGCGGCAAAGCTGGGGGTGTCGCAGTCGGCGCTCAGCCACACCATCCGCGGCCTGGAGGCGACGCTTGGCTTGCGCCTGCTCACCCGCACCACCCGCAGCGTGGCGCCGACCGAGGCGGGCGAGCGCCTGATCCAGACGGTGGCGCCGCGCTTTGCCGAGATCGAAGAGGCGCTGTCGGCGCTGAGTGAGATGCGCGACACCCCGGCCGGTAGTGTGCGCATCACCGCCACCGACTATGCCGCGCGCGAAATCCTGTGGCCCAAGCTGGCGGTGCTGCTGCGCCAGTACCCGGACATCAAGGTGGAACTGGTGGTGGACAACGGCCTGACCGACATCGTGGCCGACCGTTACGATCTCGGCGTGCGCCTGGGCGACCAGGTGGAAAAAGACATGATCGCCGCGCGCATCGCGCCGGACATGCGCATGGCATTGATCGCCTCGCCCGCCTATCTGGAACGCCGGCCGCTGCCCAAGACCCCGCAGGATCTCACCGCGCACCTGTGCATCAACCTGCGCATGACCAGCGCCGGCGGCATCTACGCCTGGGAACTGGAAAAGGACGGCCGCGAGATCGCGGTGCGCGTGGAGGGCCAGCTCACCTTCAACAGCATCTACGAAGCGCTGGATGCGGCGCTGCAGGGGTTCGGCATTGCCTTTGTGCAGGAAGACCTGGCCCGGCCGCACATCAAGGCCGGGCGGCTGCGCTGGGTGATGAAGGACTGGTCACCCACCTGGCCCGGCCTGCACGCGTTCTACCCCAGCCGCCGGCATTCCTCGCCCGCGTTCAACCTGGTACTGGAGGCGCTGCGGCATAAGGGCTGAGGGTTGCGCTTGTGTTGGGACGCGGTCGAAATGGTGACCGTGTATCTGGCCAGGGAGCTGGGCCCACGCAGTATCACGGCCAACACGGTGGCGCCCGGCGCCATTGCCACCGACTTTCTCGGCGGCGCGGTGCGCGATAGGCCGGACTACACCAACGCTGTCGTCATCGCACACCACGTAGGAGCGCGCTCGCGCGCGAAGAAGCTGTCCCGGCAACGCCCCATCGCGCGCAAGCGCGCTCCTACGACCGCCGACGCGTGCGGAAGTGTCGTGACATCAGACCAGCCACAACAGATTCGCCTGTTTGGCAGAGGTGTCGTATGCGTGATTGTGACCGCCATCCGTGACGGCGGCACACAGCATGTAGGAGCGCGCTTGCGCGCGATGAAGCTGTCGCGGTGACGCCCCATCGCGCGCAAGCGCACTCCTACGACCGCCGACGCGTGTGGGAGTGTCGTGACATCAGACCAGGCGCCGCAGCTTTGCCTGTTTAGCGGAGGCGTTGCACGCGTGACTGTGACTGCCATCCGTGACGGCGGAGCACATCATGTAGGAGCGCGCTTGCGCGCGATGAAGCTGTCGCGGTGACGCCCATCGCGCGCAAGCGCGCTCCTACGACCGCCGACGCGTGCGGGAGTGCCGGGACATCAGACCAGGCGCCGCAGATTCGACTGTTTGGCGGAGGTGTTGAATGCGTGACTGTGGCCGCCGTCCGTGATGGCGGCACACATCACGTAGGAGCGCGTTTGCGCGCGATGAAGCTGTCCCGGTAACACCCCATCGCGCGCAAGCGCGCTCCTACGGAGGGCATGTGCGTGGCCAGCCGGTGCCGCGTTCCGCACCGGGCGCATGACCTCCGCCCGTGCCTGAGTAGACAGATGCCGCAGACGGCCAGGCAGCGGGAACGCACACGAGCCAATGAACAGCGCTCATAAGCCCATGCGGCTTGCCCAGCTTTATCGCACTGGCCATTCTGCGTACGCTGCGCAGCCTGGCGTTGCCCTTGTTGAGGCTTGCAACGCTGCGTGCGTTGCGGCGTGGGCGCTATGCGCCAACCGTGACTTCTTCAGAACAATGCCTCACGGCGCAGCGTATGCATACGCCACAGCTCGGTACTCCCACGCCGTCATGTGCGGCGCTAAAGCGCAGTGGCGCTCTCCCGTTCCAGTCTTCAAAGGATCCTGCATGTCTTCCGCATCCACTGCTTCCGCCGCCGTGCGCGCTGTGCCCAGCGCCAGCCGCCAGACCTGGAGTGCGGTGGGCTCGTTGTCGTTGTGCGTGGCGTTGTTGATCGCCTCCGAGTTCATGCCGGTCAGCCTGCTCACGCCGATCGCGGCCGATCTGCATGCCACCGCCGGCATGGCCGGACAGGCCATCTCCATCTCGGGGTTGTTTGCGGTGCTGGCCAGCCTGCTCATCGCGCCACTCACGTCGCGCTTCAATCGCCGGCATGTGCTGATCAGCCTGAGCGCGGTGATGTTGCTTTCGTTGTTGCTGATCGCCAATGCCCATTCGTTCGGCATGTTGATGGCGGCGCGTGCGCTGCTGGGGATCACCATCGGTGGTTTTTGGGCACTGGCCACCGCCACGGTGATGCGCATGATGCCGGAAGAGGCGGTACCCAAGGCGCTGGGCATCGTCTACATCGGCAACGCGGTGGCGACCGCATTTGCCGCGCCGTTGGGTAGCTATCTGGGCGCGGTGATCGGCTGGCGTGGCGTGTTCTGGGGCATGGTGCCGTTGGTGGCGCTGACCATCGTCTGGCAGTGGCGCAGCCTGCCATCCTTGCCTGCGCAGGGTGGCACCTCGCTGGGCAGCATCGCCGCATTGCTCAAGCGTCGCTACGTGGCGCGCGCGATGCTGGCGATCATGTTGGGCTTCGCCGGTGCGTTCTCTGCGTTTACCTATTTCCGCCCGTTCCTGGAGAACGCCGCGCACGTGGATGTGTCGCACTTGTCGTTGCTGCTGCTCGGGCTGGGCCTGGCCGGTTTTGCCGGCACCTATGCCGCCACGGCCCTGCTGCCGAAGCGCTTGTTCAGTCTGCTCACCGTGCTGCCGGTGGCGTTGGGCGTGGCCACCCTGGCGATGCTGCTGACCAGCCATCTGCTGTGGGGCGTTGCAATCGCGATGATTGCGTGGGGTACGCTCAATTCGGCACTACCGGTGGCGTGGTCCACCTGGCTGAGCCGCTGCATCAAAGATGCACCGGAACCCGGTGGCGGCCTGATGGTGGCCGCCATCCAGCTGGCCATCATGCTCGGTGGCGCACTGGGCGGCGTGCTGCTGGATCACGTCTCCATCGCCGCCACCTTCATCGGTGCCAGCGTGCTGCTGTTGGCTGCATCGTTGGTGGCAGGTAGTGGTGCGCGGTTGCAGCCTTGACCGCGATGCGCTAGGTAGACTGGCTGCGTCCAAATCAGCGCCAAACAGCGGAGAGATCGACCAAAGCGAGCCGATCCGTCACATCCGCACAGGTACTGACTCAAAGGAGGCCGAGCGGTCGCTGGCGCAACGCCAGCCGCACGCTCACACACGCACTGAACACGCCATCGGCACAATCGGTTGTCAGCCCCACGCAACTGACATCCGTTGATCAATGTCCTGACCCTCAATGCCCACATGGGCTTTGACCTGCTCAAGCGGCGCTTCATTCTTGCCGCGTTGCGTGAGGCCATTCGCGAGGTCTGCGCCGAGATCGTGTGCCTGCAGGAAGTCCTGGGCGAACACGCGCTGCACGCCCGGCGACACGCGCAGTGGCCTGCCGTAGCGCATTACGAATATCTCGCGGAAACGCTGTGGCCGCAGTTCTCCTATGGGCGCAATGCGGTGTATCCGCACGGGCACCATGGCAACGCGGTGTTGTCGAAGTTTCCTATCTCAAGTTTCGCCAATCACGATGTGTCCGTGCCCGGCCACGAGCCACGGGGGGTGCTGCACTCGGTGCTGCAGGTGCCGGGCTGGTCGGAGGAGCTACACGTGTTCTGCGTGCACCTCGGCTTGCACGAGGCGCACCGGCAGCAGCAGATCGGCCTGCTATGCGCGCGCGTGGCTGCGCTCCCGGCCGATGCGCCGGTCGTGGTGGCGGGCGACTTCAACGACTGGCGGGGGCGCGGCCATCCGCTGCTTGCACGCTGTGGTCTGGTCGAGGCCGTCGAATGCATGCACGGGCGCGTGGCACGCAGCTTTCCGTCGCGCTTTCCCATCTTGCCGCTGGACCGCATCTATCTGCGCAATCTGCGGGTGGTGCAGGCGCGCGTCTTGTCCGGTCCGCCGTGGTCGCGGCTCTCCGATCATCTGCCGTTATTGGCGAGTATCGCGCCATGAGCCGGCAGCCCGCGCTCTGCTGGCGCCAAGGGCATCGCATGCGCCTGCTGGAAAATGGCGAGGACTACTTCGCACGCATCTACCAGGTGATCGCCGCCGCGCAAGACGAGATTCTGCTGGAAACGTTCATCCTGTTCGAGGATGCGGTGGGCCTGCGATTGCAGCAGCACCTGATCGACGCGGCACAGCGTGGTGTGCGGGTGCACCTGCTGGTGGATGCATTCGGCTCGCGCGCATTGTCCGCGCAGTACGTACGCGACCTTGCCGAGGCAGGCGTGCAGCTGCGCCTGTTCGACCCGGAGCCCACGCCGCTGCGCAGACGCGTCAATGTGTTCCGCCGCCTGCATCGCAAGCTGCTCGTCGTCGACCAGGCCATTGCCTTCGTCGGCGGCATCAATTATTCGGCCGATCAACTGGCCGGGTCGGGGCCGCAGGGCAAGCAGGATTACGCCATCGAGCTGCAGGGGCCGGTGGTGTGTGATATCGCCGCCTTCATGCAGCAGGCCGCGCGTGGCAGTGGGACCGGCGAGGGCTGGACGCCGGATCCGTCATCGCCCGCATCAATAGCGGCCGAGAGCGGAGAGGTCTGCTTTATCGCGCGTGACAGCGGCTCACGCACGCGCAGCATCGAACAGGCGTACCGGCAGGCATTTGACGATGCGCGGCAGGAAATCATCATCGCCAACGCGTACTTCTTCCCGGGCTACGGATGTCTGCGTGATCTGTGTGCGGCCGCGCGGCGCGGCGTCCAGGTGCGCCTCATCGTGCAGGGACAACCCGACACCCCGCTTGCCTTGTTGGCGGCGCGCTTGCTGTACCGCCAGCTGCTCGCTGCCGGTGTGCAGGTCTTCGAGTACTGCGAGCGGCCGTTCCATGGCAAGGTTGCGGTGATCGATGGGCATTGGAGTACGGTCGGTTCCAGCAACCTCGATCCACTGAGCCTGGCACTGAACCTGGAGGCGAACGTGCTGGTACGCGACCATGCCTTCGCAAAGGTCTTGCGTGAGCGCCTGCAACGGTTGATGACCCATCACTGCCAGCGCGTGGAGCCGGCACACGTTCCACGCAGCCGCTTCTGGGAGCTGCTGATACGGCCATTGCTGTTCCATGTGATGCGCCATTTTCCGCGATGGGCGCGCCACCTGCGTGGCCAGCTTGCATGAGCTGATGCATTGCCCACATCGGCCGGGCGCGTGCCTGCCTGGAACGACGGCTGTGATCGTTCGAGGGTAACCCCTGCATTGGTGAAGACGCGGGCACGTGTCGATTATTTGGTGCATCGGCATGTACCGCGATCTATCTGGAAGCGCGCATCACCGTTGCGATGACGCTACCTGCTCTGTACGTTGGTCGAAGCCCAAATCCTGTCGCAGCGAGGTCACGCAGGCCTCCACGAAGCTGCGCACTTTGGAGGAACCACGGCGGCCGGCCAGATACACCACGTGCACCGGTTCGGGGGCGATCTCGAACGCATCCAGCACGCTGCACAGCGTGCCTGCTTGCAGGTGAGCACGCACCTGGTACGACGGCGCTTGCGTCAGCCCCCAGCCTTGCAGTGCTGCGCCGATCGCAGCATTGAACGCGCTGACGGTGAGTCGCGACTCCACAGTGACCAGATGCGCGGTGCCGTCGATCTGGAACGGCCATTTGTGCGCGCGTTCTGCGGCGGAGGTCGAGATGGTGGCGTGCGTGCGCAGCGCGTCTGGATGCTGCGGCGTGCCGTGTGCGGCCAGATAGCCCGGGGAGGCAACCACCATGCGCCGCACGCTGCCGACCGGGATGGCGGTCAAGCCCGAATCCTGCAGCGTGCCGATGCGCACCGCCACGTCGATGCCTTCTTCCAGTAGCGGCACCACGCGGTCCACCATCACCGCGCGGATCGCGATGGACGGATACATCGCAAGAAACCGCGTCAGTACCGGCGTGACATGCAGCGCACCAAACATCTGCGGCGCGGTGACGGTGAGCAGGCCGCTCGGGGTTGCATGCAGCCCGCTGGCGCGGCCTTCCATCTCTTCAAGTTCGGCGAGCAGGCGCCGGCAGTCCGCGGCGAACTGCTGGCCGGCATCGGTGAGTCGCATGCTGCGCGTGGTGCGTACGACCAGCAGCACGCCGAGGCGGCTCTCCAGTTGCGCGATGGTGCGCGTGACCGTCGCGGTGGATAGCCCGAGCCGCCGCGCCACGCCGGCAAAGCTGCTGTCCTCGGCCAGGGCGGCGAACAACGTCATTTCCTGGATACGGTCCATCGGTGCGCTGTGCCTGGGTGAAGTGCACAGTATCCACCGGCGCATGGGGCACTGGTTTGCCCGGCGATCATTCCCCGCCGTTTCGCATGCTGACGCATCGCCGCGTTGCAGCGGGCGCAATGGTGAATTGAGCGCCAGGTTGGTTCTACGCATTGGCGGCCAGGCCTAGCATTGCCGCCTGTTCACCGCCCGGACCGTCATGACGCAACTCCCCACATCTGCCGCTGCCGCGCCCGCCATCACCGCGCCGGATCTCAAGCGGCGCCAGCTACTCGCACATGCGGTCGGGACCGCTGTTGCCTTGGGCGCCGGCGCCGTGAGTACCACTACCGCGGCTTCCACCTCTTCGACCACCAAGGAACTCTCCATGTCCAGCAACGCCACCCCACGCGTCACCTTCCATACCCAGCAGGTGGGCGATGTGGAGGTGTTTTATCGCCAGGCCGGCCCCAAGGACGCACCGGTGCTGTTGCTGTTGCACGGCTTCCCTAGTGCCAGCCATATGTTCCGCGACCTGATGCCGCTGCTGGCCAGCCGGTATCGCCTGATCGCGCCGGATCTGCCGGGGTTCGGCAATACCCAGGCGCCCCCGCGCGGGGAGTTTGCGTACACCTTCGAGCAGCTCTACAAGGTGATCGAAGGCTTTACCGAAGCGCTCGGGCTCGCACGCTACAGCCTGTACGTGTTCGACTACGGTGCGCCGATTGGGTTGCGTCTGGCTGCGGCCAATCCGCACAAGATCAGCGCCATCATCAGCCAGAACGGCAACGCCTATCTGGAAGGCTTCAGCGACGAATGGGGGCCCTGGCAAGCGTACTGGCGTGACCCCACGCCCGCCCATCGCGAGGCCTGCCGCGCGTCGTTGTCGCCGCAGACCATCCGCGACTGGCAGTACGGCACCGGCGCCGATCCGGCCAGGCTGTCGCCGGACGGCTATACGCTGGATATCGCCTACATGGCGCGCCCGGGTGCCGAAGAGATCCAGCTCGACCTGATCCTGGACTACCGCAGCAATGTGGCCGCCTACGACGCATTCCACGCGTATTTCCGCGCCCAGCAGCCACCGCTGCTTGCAGTGTGGGGCAAGCACGACCCGGCCTTCATTCCCGCAGGCGCACACGCCTATCGCAAGGATCTGCCAAACGCCGAAGTGCATCTACTCGACGCCGGCCACTTCGCGCTTGAGACGCACGCGGTGGAGATTGCGCAGCACATCGGCGATTTCCTGGAGCGGCTGCCGCGCGTCGTGGGCTAGACGGGGATGCGTCTGCGTGCGGCTTCGGTTGGCAGCGCCCTGCTACGGTCTGCTCGTGATTTTTCCGAAGGGACACCATGATTGCCACGTCGCACCGATGGAGTGGGTTGCTGGTGCTTGCCAGCCTGTTAGCAGCGTCTGCGTTTGCGGGAACGCCCGACGGCGGCTACCGGCAACCACCGGAGCCATTGCTCAGCGTGATGCGCGCGCCGTTGTATCCCTCATCACTCCCGGATCCCACGGGCAAGACACTGCTCCTGGCGCAGCGCACTGCGTATCCGCCGATTGCGCGTGTGGCCGAGCCCTATCTGAAGCTCGCTGGCGTGCGGGTCGAGCCGCGCACACATAGTCGGCACGACAGGCGCAATAGCTATGGCATTCGCTCCTGCCTGGCGGGTTTGAGCCTGGTCGATATCGCGAGCGGCAAGCAGACCGACATCGCACTGCCGGCCGAGGCGTGTCCCGCGCAACCGGTGTGGTCGCCGGATGGACGTCGTTTCGCGTTCAACAACACCGCTGCCGACCGTGTGGAGTTATGGCTTGGCGACGTGGCCACCGGCAGCGTGCGCCGTATCGATGGCGTGCAGCTCAATCCAGTGCTCGATGGCGAAATCCAATGGCTGGGCGGCAGCGACACGCTGTTGGTGAAGGCAGTCCCGCAAGACCTGGGCGCCGCGCCGCGCAAGGCAGCGGTGCCGCCCGGCCCGGAGGTCAAGGAGACCATCCAGGGCAAGGGCGAGAGCAGCACGTACGAAGCACGCGACACGCTGTCCAGCCCGGAAGACGAGGCGTTGTTCACCTATTACGCAACCTCACAATTGCTCACGGTCAATGTCGCCAACGGCAGCGTGACCAAGCTGGCAGCACCGGCCGTGTACGCGGAGGTCGATGGTGCGCCGGACGGGGACCATGTGCTGGTGGAACGCTTGAAGCGGCCTTATTCGTATGTCACCACCTACGCGCGGTTTGCGCGCGATGTGGCGGTGCTCGACCGACGCAACGGCAGCGAGCGCGTGCTGGCCACGCTGCCGGTCGCCGACCGTGTGCCGGTACAAGGCGTGGCAACTGGACCGCGTGCCTATGCCTGGCGCGCCAATCAGCCGGCCACGCTGATCTGGGCGGAAGCGTTGGATGGCGGCGACTGGAAAGCGACGGTGCCGGCACGCGACAAACTGCTGACCCTGTCAGCGCCATTCACCGCCAAACCACGCGAAATTGCACGCGTGCAGCAACGCTTCGACGGGTTGTCGTGGTTTGCCCAGGGTGGAAAGGCGCTGCTGGACGACTATGACGAGAACCGCCATTGGCGACGCACCACGCTGCTGGACACCGACCACCCTGGCGTTGCCGGACGTGTGCTGTTCGATCTCTCCACCGATGACCTGTACGCCGATCCGGGCAAGCCGGTCCTGCAGACGCTGGGCAACGGCCAATCCGTGGTGCGCGAGCAGCAAGGCGCGCTGTTCCTGGGCGGCAAGGGCGCTTCGCCGGCGGGTGACCGTCCCTTCCTGGACCGCTACGATCTGGCCACCGGCAAGACCACGCGGCTATTCCGCAGCGCTGCCGATGTCGACGAACTGTTCGTGGGGTTTGCCGGCGAAGACGCCTCACGCCTGTTGACCTGGTACCAATCGCCGACAGCGCCGCCCAACATCCATCTGCGCACGCTCGGCCAGCCGCTGCCCTCCGCAGCCGCAGGCGATGCGGCGTATACCTCCACCGCCACACCGATCACACACTTCCCGGACGCCACGCCGTTGGTACGGCAAATCAAGAAGCGACTGGTGACCTACAAGCGCAAGGATGGCGTGGAGTTGTCGTTCACTCTGTACACGCCGCCCGGCTACACCGAAGGCACGCGTGTGCCCGCGATCCTGTATGCCTACCCGCTGGACTATGCCGACCCCTCCAAAGCCGGCCAGGTCAGCGGCGCCAGCGAGCGCGACTTCACGCGTCTGTGGGATTATCAGCTGCTGTTGCTGGCCGGCTACGTCATCATCGACGAAACCGCCTTCCCGATCGTCGGCGATCCCAAGACCGCCTACGACACCTATCTGCAGCAGTTGGTCGACAACGCCACCGCCGCAGTGGACAAGGCCGTGGAGCTGGGTGTGGTTGACCGTCAACGCATCGGCGTCACCGGCCACAGCCACGGCGCGTTGATGACGGCCAACCTGTTGGCGCACACCGATCTGTTCCGTGCCGGCGCCGCCACCAGCGGCAGCTACAACAAGACACTGACGCCGTTCGGCTTCCAGAACGAGCGTCGTTCGTTCTGGGCGGCGCCCGAGGTCTATGCACAGGCGTCGGCGTTCTTTCATGCCGACAAGATCAACGAACCGTTGCTGATTGTGCATGGCATGGACGACGCAAACCCGGGCACGGAAACCACGCAGGCGCCACGCCTGTTCCAGGCGATCCGCGGCAACGGTGGCACTGCGCGTCTGGTGCTGCTGCCATTCGAACCGCACTGGTACACCGCGCGCGAATCCAACGAGGACCTGGTGGCGGAAATGCTCGACTGGTTCGATCGCTATGTGAAGAATGCGCCACCGCGCGAACAAGCGCCAAAACGCTAGATATCGGCAACCTGAAGAATGGCGCGCGGAACGGCTGAGCAGGCGCCGCGCTCCAACTTGCAGACCAGCGCGGCGGGCGATTGATCACGTGCCGTGCTGGTCCCTCGCGTGACGTCCCCTTGCATCGCGGGGACGCACGCTGAGCGTGCTGCGATCGCAAACAGATTGCGTGGTCTTGCCCATGCTGTTGGGAAGCGCTGGATATCAGGCAGGCTGAGCAGATGCAGGATGATGCGACGGCAGTGAACCGGTGGCGACCAGCATGTCGTGGTGGCGCTGATTGCTGATGCCGCCGATTTGTTCGGCTGCCAATGGATGGTCGCTGCCGTTCGGTACGATCACCGAGGGCCTGCTCGTACTTGTTTGAAACTGCACCATGACCGGAAGCCCGAGCGTTGGCGGATAGCCGGAGATCATGTTGGCGATCGCGCCCGAGATGGCCGGTTCACTCCTTCCGTCCGCGTTGTACAGCTCGACATAACGCCAGAAGTCCTGCTTCGCCACTTCCACCCAAATGCCCCAGCTAAAAAAGTCACGCTGCTCATTGAATGGAAGCTTCAAGACGCAGCGGATGAAGTAGCGCTCGCCCAGCTGGCAGAGATCGCTGTCGAACTTGGCTTGATTAGCCCGTTCCTGCTCCGGGATGGCCCACACCACGTCCGGCAGTGTCCAGCCATGATCGGTGGGTAACCCTTCGTGTGTGGAACCGCAGGTGTGGCAAACAAAATGATGCATGGTGATGGATGTCTTGTGTCTCAACGCAATGCGGATGGGTGCGCATCATCTTGCCACGCAATCGCTCAGCGGCTATCGGGATCGGCACCGTGTGCCGTGTCTGCTAGCTCAGCGGCCCTAAGAGCAGCTATCAAAACGACTGCGCAGCCGCCAGGCGGGAGCGGCCGGTGCTCGGAATCGGCATGTACCCACGTACACCCCGGTTCCTCTGCGCCGTCCGCGCCCACCTGACGGCTGCTCACTACGTTTTGTTAGCCGCCCTAAGCCTCAGTGCGCACAATCCAGCTCGCCTGAAATGGCTGCGTCCGCGGTACGCAGATGCACCTGTTTTCCAGTGCCGTTGAGAGTAAAGGAAGGCGGGAGATCCGGATCACCGGGGCTCCGATAAACAAGATCAATGGTTGCACTGCGCTCGTCGAATGACAGCACCTTGTAGGAGCCACCTGGGAGGCTGCTTGGCGACGCCGAGCCAGGCCAGCGGAATAAAACTTGCTGAATCTCGCCATAGCCCAGGAACTCAAGTTCGTAACGGGACGCGTCACTGGAAGGCCGGAACGTGCACATGGTGCTGCTGGCGCAGACTGAGGCCGCGACCAGCAATAACGGGACCGAAATGAGCCACGGGCAACGGGCACGGATGACGCCAGATGGTGCAAAAAGGGCTGGGTTGCGTCCCCGGCACCCTGCGACCAGCCTAAAAACAGACACGACGCAAGAATGGTAGGAGCTGGCAGGGCGATGTTGCTGTGCTGTGTTGTCTGGGTGCGTCAGCATGATCTTTGCGCTTCCATGGCAGTGCGTTGTAAACCCATCATCCGGGCTGGCTGACGAAAAAGCACGAGAGGTCGCACCCAACCCTCACCACCCAGCCGCCGCACCGTCCGATCTTGGGTCGCTCGCACCACTCACCACGCCGGTGACCTCACGCACCAGGGCGCCAGCGTGGCCCATCACCGAGCTATAGGCCGGTAACAGTTCGACGGCGTGGCCGGCGTCGCGCAGTGCTTGCACCACGGCCGGGTCGAAGCGGTCTTCCAGCTTCAACGTGGTGCTGTCGTCGCCCCAGGTGCGGCCCAGCAGCCAGCGCGGTGCGGTGATGGCTTGTTGCAGCGGCATGCCGAAGTGGGCGTAGCGCGAGAACAGAGCGGCCTGGGTTTGCGGTTGGCCTTCGCCGCCCATGGTGCCGTAGGCCATGACGCGGCCATCGTCGAAGGTGGCCAGGGCGGGGTTGAGGGTGTGGAACGGTTTACGCCCTGGGGCGAGTGCATTCCAGCCGTCGGTGGCGAGGCGAAAGCTGCAGCCGCGGTTTTGCCAGGTGATGCCGGTATGCGGCAGCACCAGGCCGGAGCCGAATTCGAAATAGGTGGACTGGATGCAGCTCACCGCGCGGCCCTGCGCGTCGATGGCGCCGAACCAGACGGTGTCGCCCGCCTGCGAAGGCTGTGGCCAGGGCAGGGCCGCGTGCAGGTCGATGCGCGCGGCCAGTGCGTCCAGCGCAGCGCTGTCGTCGAGCAGGGCTTGTGCGTCGAGCGTCATCCAGGCGCGGTCGCCGATGTGGGCGTCGCGAATCAGGAACGCCTGTTTGGTGGCTTCGATCAAGCCATGCAGGTGCGCGAAGCTGTCTGCCTGCGTGGCCGGCAGGCGGTCGAACAGCGCCAGGATCAACAGCGAGGCCAGCCCTTGCGTGGGCGGTGCGTGGTTATACAAACGTGCACCGGCGATGGCGACTGAGAGCGGCACGCTGGCCTCGGCGGTGTGTGCGGCCAGGTCATCCGCATGCAACGGGCTGCCGAGTGTGCGTAGGTCGGCGGCGATGTCATCGGCGAGCGCGCCGCGGTAGAAACTGTCCAGGCCATCGTGCGCCAGCCGTTGCAGGGTGCGCGCGAGCTGCGGTTGCTGCAGCACGGCGCCCTCGTGCAGGGGCGCGCCGCGCGGCTCGAAGATACTTGCATAGGCGCCCGGCAGGCAACGCAGTTCATCGCCCTTGCTGGCGGCGATGTGCGCGCCGCCGAGTGTGATCGGCACGCCCACCTCGGCATGGTGGATGGCCTCTTCCAGCAGCTGCTGCAGCGGAAGCGTGCCACCGCCGTGCTGGAGCGCGAGTGCCCAGCCGGAGACGGTGCCGGCTACGGTATTGGCAGCGCCCGGGCCGCGCCACGGGATGTGGGTGTGGCCGCGATAGAAGTCCAGCGTGGCCGCCTGTGCGGCGCGGCCGCAGGCGTCGATGGCGTGTACGCGGCCGTCAGGTTCGTGGATCAGCCAGAAGCCATCGCCGCCGATGCCGGTCATGTGCGGATACACCACGGCCAGACAGGCGGCGGTGGCCACCGCTGCTTCGATGGCGTTGCCGCCGGCGCGCAGGATGTCGCGCCCGGCCTGCGCGGCCAGATGGTGAGGCGCGACCACCATGCCGCGGCGTGCGCGCAAGGTGTGCAGCA
The DNA here is from genome assembly GCF_041475695.2 of Xanthomonas sp. NCPPB 4037. NCBI lineage: Bacteria > Pseudomonadati > Pseudomonadota > Gammaproteobacteria > Lysobacterales > Lysobacteraceae > Xanthomonas > Xanthomonas sp. NCPPB 4037. Next base: position 4,742,414 of record NZ_CM191261.1, on the reverse strand, counting down.
TCAGCGTGTCTCCGCCGGTGCGCTGAACGCGAGCAGCCCATCGCGTTCGAGTTGCGCGGCCAGCGCGAACAGACGGTCTTCGCGGCCTGGCGCGGCAATCAGCTGCACGCCCAGCGGCAAGCGACCCGGCCGCGGTAGCGGCGCGGCCAGCACCGGGCAGGCGGCCAGCCCAAGTGGCTGGGTGAAGATGCCCAGGTTGGCGCGCGCCGAGACCGGCAGGCCATCGATGATGATGCTCTCTTGGTCGATGCGTGGCGCCACGCCAGGTGTGGCCGGCGCGATCAACACATCCACACGGTCCCACAGCATGCGCATGGCCCGCGCGAACCACTGCGCGAACTGCTGTGCATCGGCCACCGCGCTGGCCGGCAATTGCAAGCCGGCCAACAGGCGGTCGCGGGTGGCTGGGTCGAATTGGTCGGCCTGTGTGCTCAGGCTGCTGCGATGGCGGTGCCCGCCTTCGGCGGCGGTGAGCACGAAGGCGGCGGCGCGCGCGCGTTCGGCGTCCGGCAACTCCATGCTAGTGGTGCTGCCGATCGCGGTGAGCAGCGTGCCGAGGCCGGCCTCCAGCTCGGGATCGAGATTGCGTTGGAACCAGCCGCCCAATTGCGCGATGCGCAGCGTCTCCACGCTGCAAGCGGGCAACGGGTGCCCGTGCATCACTTCGTAGACGCGGCGCAAGTCGGCAACCGAGGTCGCGAACGGGCCCACCACATCCAGCGCATCCACGAACGGGAACACGCCCTGCAACGGCAGCGCGCCGTGGGTCGGTCGCAACCCGTACACGCCGCACAGGGCAGCCGGCACGCGGATCGAACCATTGGTGTCCGAGCCCAGTGCAAACGGCACCCATCCAGCCGCCACCGCGGCGGCCGAGCCACCGGACGAGCCGCCAGCCAGATGGCGATGGTTGTGCGGATTGGCGGTGGTGCCGTAATGCGCATTGACCGTGGCAAAGCCGTAGGCGAATTCGTCCATGTTGGCGGTGCCCACCAGCACTGCACCGGCATCGCTCAGGCGCTGCACCACGGCCGCATCGCGCGTGGCCGGCGCGCTTTGTGCGCGCAGCACAGCACCAGCGGTGGTGACCTGCCCGGCCACATCGAACAGATCCTTGACCACGAACGGCACGCCGGCCAGCGCGCCGCCATCGCTGCCGCCGGCCAGCGCGGCCTGCACGCGCGCGGCATCGGCCGCGGCGCGCGCCGGCAACAAGCGGGTGATGGCATGCAGGCCGTCGTTGGCCTGATTGATGCGGCCCAGTGTCTGGGTGGCCAGGCGCGCCGCCTGTGCGGGCTGGCTGCGCGTGCTGCCGACGATGGAAGCGATCTGCCCGCGCGAAGTGCTTGTGTCCGGTGATGCGGGGCGCGGGGCGTTGAAGCTGGCGAGCAGCTGCGCGTGGCCACGCAGGACCTCGGTATTGCGATCGATGCCGGCCTGCCACTGCGCTGGGAGTTGCATGGGGTCACCTTGGGTTGCTGGGAGTTGCGGGTGTGGGTGTCGTCCAAGCCCCTCTCCCGCCGGGAGAGGGGTTGGGGTGAGGGTGCCCCGCTAGTTGGAGATGTATCAGGTACGCGTTTACCTTGCTTGCCACCTACTCAACTGGCGCAGCATTTTTCTCAGTTGCCGTACCCTCATCCGCCCTTCGGGCATCTTCTCCCGATGGGAGAAGGGGGAGCGGTAAACCCACTGCTGGTGATTGCGGTGCAGTGAGGTGATCGATCAGCAACTGCTCGAACGCTTCCACATCCACAGCATGCACCACCGTCTGTGCCTGTTCGCCCAGGCCCGGCTGGTAGCCCGGCGCCCACGACAAGATGTCGCCATAGCCGGCATCGAAAGCGGTATTGGTATCGACGTAGAGCGTTTCGGTGTGCGTTGCCAATTCGGGGCGCAGCCACACCGCGGTGGCCAGCTCATCCCACATCGGAAAGCCGGTTTCGCGGCGACGCAATGCGTGGCCGATGGGGGTATCGGCCGCGCTCATGCGCGCCAATAGCTCCGGCGTGAGTTCGGTGGCGGTGGAGGGATCCACCGGCACCATGGTGATCTTCCGCCACGGTGCACGCATGACGATGCTGGCGGCTTCCGGATCCCAGCGGATGTTGAATTCGCGGCGTGGCGAGTTGACGAACTCGCGCGCAAATTGGCGCGCACTCACGCTATCGCGCTGCTGCCGTGGATTGAGGCTGCCGCCCATGTAGACCAGTTCGCGTGCCAGCGTGGCGAAGGCCGGGTCTAGCGCCTGCGCGAGGGCCAGGTTGGTCAACGGGCCGGTGGCAATGATGCTCACCTCGCCGGGGTACTGGCGCACCATGCGTAGCATGAACAACGCCGCCGGTTCGTCGGATGCACGCACCACGCTGGGGTTGCCCAGTTGCAGATCGGGCACCACGTCGTGCGCGTGATAACGCGGCGCACTCTGCACGGTGTCGCCATCCACCCAGTGTTTGGTCCATGCACCTTTCCACACCAGCTTGCCGTACAGCGCCTCCCACCGTTCGGTGACCAGCTCGCTGTTGAGCAGCGGATGCACCGGGCCGGGATGCACCGGAATGTGCGGCTGCCCGGCCAGTTCCAGCAGGCGGCAGCTGTGTGCGATCACCTCATCGCGCCAGATGTTGCCGCTGACCGCGCTGATGCCGAGCACCTCGACCTCTGGCGACTGCAGCAACAGCAACTGCGCCGGCGTGAAGCCGTCGATGTCGTCTTCGAGGATGACGCGGCGTTTGGATGGGGCGGCGTGCGAGTGGGTCATTGCGCTGTCGTCATGGAGGGAAAATGTATTGCAGCGGCGATGCAGCGGAAGTCGCGTTGTAGGAGCGCGCTTGCGCGCGATGAGGCGTTATCGGTGAAGCCTCTTCGCGCGCAAGCGCGCTCCTATGGGTTATGCGTCAGCTGGTGTTGTCTGCACTTTGCGCTGCTCCATCAGCATGCGCTCGTACTGCGCCAGATCGATTTCAAGCTGCCATTGCAGCCGTGCCTTCTCGCTGCTCTGGCGAAATGCTTGGCACCCAGCATCATCGGTTTCGCGCTGTAATGCAGTGGCGCAGGCCTGCGCAGCTTTACCGTCGGCGCTCCACAGGCTCGCGCCCGGCAGGAAGCTGTACGTCAGGCCATTGCGGGCGAGTTGTTTGAGCGTGGGGTAGTCGATGCCCTGCTCCTGCACGGCGCGTTGATATTCATGGGTCATGTCCGCGCGCGACACGCCGGCATCGTCGGTGGAGAGCACCACCGGCACACCGGCGCGCAGATACATCGCCAACGGATGCGCGGCCCCGGTAACGCCCAGGATCACATCGTTACTGGTGAGGTTGATCTCCACCGCCACCTGGTCGCGGCGCATGCGCTGCAGCAGCCCTTCCGCGTCGTCTTCGTAAGGCAGATCCACGCCATGACCGATGCGCCGCGCGCCGGCATCCACCGCCTGGCGGATATGCGAGCGCAGCTGCGCGGGTGGCACCAGGCCCAGGGTCAGCTCGCCGGCATGCAAGGACAACGGCACGCCGGGGTAGCGCCGTGCAAAGAACCGGAACATCGCCATGTGGCGCGCGTAATCGGCCACTGCCACCGGGTTGTCCTCGGGCGCGACGATGTTCACCGCCACCGCGCGGCTGCCGCCGGCGGCCACGAGCGCATGAGCGAGCGCCATCTGCCCGAACACCCGCGGCGCAGGCAGCACACGCAATACATACGGCACATAGCGGTACTGCACCTGGCAGGCCGCGCGTGGCTGCGCCTGGTCACACTGCAGGACGCGGCGCACCTGCGCGTCGAGGTCGGCAAGACTGCGCTGCGCGGCCTGCACCAGCGGCGGCAGCGCGTCCTGCAGTTCGCGCAGGTTGGCGGCATCGTCGGTGCCATGCCAGGGCAGCGCCTGCATGCGCTGCGCGGCGTCGTCCATCTGCGGCGGGTTGGCGATGATTTCCACGTACGGCACGCGGTCGCGCGCGGCCTGCTCCAGCACGGCGGCCACGGTGTCGGCCACGCGTGCGCGCACCACCGCATCGAACTTGCCGAAGGTGCTGAAGAACTGCCCGTGCCCGCTGGGTTGGGATGGGCTGGCCAGGTGATTGCGCATCGACAAGGCATCCACCACGCGGCCATACAACGCGGCATCGCGCGTGGCCAGCCCGCGTGCGGGCACCTGGCCGGCCACGCACGGCGGTGCGCGCAGGCTCAGGTCGTCCAGCTGCACGCAGGCGCCGTCTTCGCTGGCCCACTGCAGGTAGTCCTCGGCATACACCGAGCCGGAGAGGTGGTTATGCAGGTCGCCGCCCTTGGGCATGGCCTGCAACCAACTGCGCAGTTGCGCCGATTGGCCGGCCGCATCGCGAAACAACTGCGCAACCTGCTGCTCGCGCGATTGTGCCGGCGTAGGCGTTTGGCGCGCCTGCGCAAGTGCGGGCAGCAGCGCGCACACGGTGAGGATCAGACAACGACGCAGCATGGGCATCCAGAAAACTCGCAAAAGGGTGTACCGGCGCGCACGTGCGCCCAGCGGAGGAATAGCTTGCCTTGCAGTGCGTTGCACGGCCAGCGCGCTGCGCGCCTGCAGACAGCGCGGTGCGGGCGCGTCACTCCAGTGCATAGCGCAGCACGAACAGGCCGGCGATGGCCCAGGTGGCTGGATGCACTTCACGCCAACGCCCGCTGCCCAGCCGGAGCACCGCATAGGTGATGAAGCCCAACGCCAACCCATTGGCGATCGAATAGGTGAAGGGCATCGCCAGCATGCACATGGCGGCCGGCAACGCTTCGCCGACATCGTCCCACTGCAGATGCGCGCACTCGCGCAGCATCACTGCCGCCAGATACAGCAACGCCGGTGCGGTGGCGTAGGCCGGCACCATGGCTGCCAGCGGCGAGAACAGCAGGGCCAGCAGGAACAGCGCGGCCACCACCAGCGCGGTCAGCCCGGTGCGCCCACCCACCTGCACGCCAGCGGCGCTTTCCACATAAGCCGTGGTGCTGGAGGTGCCAAGCAGCGAGCCGGCCAGGATGGCGCTGCTGTCGGCGAGCAGGGCGCGGTCGAACTGCCGCCGCTGGGCTGCGGTGCGCAGCAAGCCGGCGCGCTGCGCCACCCCCATCAAGGTGCCGGTGGCATCGAACATCTCTACCAGCACGAACACCAGAACCACGTGCAGTACCGCGGTCAATGCGCCTTCGCCAGCGTGGCCCTGCAGGGCACCGGCAATATCCAGTTGCAGCAAGGTGGGTGCCAGGCTCGGCGGCAGCGCGATCACGCCCTGGTACTGCACCAGCCCGAGTGCGAGCGCCGCAGCGGTGACCGCCAGGATGCCGAGCAGCATCGCCCCGCGCACGCGCCGCAGCTCCAGCACACCGATCAATAGCAACCCGGCCAACGCCAGCAAGGGCTCGGGCCGGTGCAGGTCGCCCAGGGTGATCAAGGTCTGCGGGTGGGCCACCACCAGCCCGGCTTTCTGCAGGCCGATCACCGCCAGGAACAGGCCGATACCGGCGGCGATTGCGCTGCGCAACGTGGTGGGGATGCCGTCGACCAGCCACCGGCGCGCGCCGGTGAGGGTGAGCAGCAGGAACACGCAGCCGGACACGAACACCAGGCCCAGCGTCTGTTGCCAGCTGTAGCCCAGGGTGCCCACCACGCTGAAGGCGAAGAAGGCGTTCAAGCCCATGCCGGGCGCCATGCCGATCGGGTAATTGGCCAGCAGGCCCATCACCACCGAGCCGAATGCCGCGGCCAGGCAGGTGGCCACGAACACCGCGCCGTGGTCCATGCCGGTAGTGGCCAGGATGTCCGGGTTGACGAACACGATGTAGGCCATCGTAAGGAAGGTGGTGGCGCCGGCCAGCAGCTCGGTGCGCACGTTGCTGCCGTTGGCGGCAAGCGCAAAGTTGGGCCAGCGCATCAGGCGCGCCCCAGCGGCCGGCAAGCGGCGGCACAGCAGAACAGTGTCATCCGCAACATCTCATCGAACGCAGGCACCGGCGCATAAGCGCGGGCCGCGTATCTTGCACTGTGCGCCTTTGCATGCCGTGGACGTGGTGCCCGAAATGGGCAGTGGCCTGTGGATCGCGTTGGTTGGCAACGCTTGATGGGAAGGTTGCAGCGCGCCGTTGCGCCACGCGTGTGCCTGGGCGGCAAGCCGGAGCGTGCTGATGTCTGCATCGCACCCGGAACCCGGCAATCGCAATAGCTGACTCGTGACTCTCGCTGGATGGCGGCGAGCGTGACGCAGCGGTACCAGTGATGGCAGGGATCGCTAGCGGGGACATGGATCACAGCGTGTTTTAGCATCGCCAACGCGCCTGCGTTGATCGCTGCCGCGTCGGTCGCATCACCTGTCGGCCTTGTCGCCGTGCTCAAAGGTCCAGCACCAGCCGGGGCGTGCGGCTGCGCGAACAGCACAGGGTGATCTGCGTGTTTTGCGCGTGTTCGCTGTCGCTGAGCACGCTGTCGCGGTGATCGGGCACGCCATCGAGCACGCCGGTCAGGCAGGCCCCGCACATGCCTTGCTCGCACGACAGCGGCACCTCCACGCCTGCGGCCATCAGCGCATTGGCGATACTGCAATCGGCCGCCACCTGCACCACGCGCCCGCTGGCGGACAGCTCCACTTCGAAGGCGTCGTCGGCGGCGTGCGGCACGGCCGGCGCGACCGCGGCGAAGTGTTCGCGATGCAGCTGCGCCGGCGCCCAGCCCTGCGCCAGGGCCAGCGCGCTGAAGTGATCCATGAACGCGGCCGGCCCGCACAGATACAGCTGGTCACGCGTGCGTGCCTGGCGCAGTTCGGTGGGGATGTGCACACGCGGGCTCTCGCCGTCATCGCTCAGATGCACCTGCACCTGGCCGTGCTGGAAACCCTGCTGCAGGCGCTGCCCGAAGGCCACATCCGCCTGCCGGCGCGCGTAGTAGTGCAGCACGAAGGCCTCGCCGCGCGCCTCCAGCGCCTCGGCCATCGACAGCAGCGGAGTAATGCCGATGCCGGCGGCCAGCAGCACATGGCGTTCGCCCGGGTGTAACGGGAACAGGTTGCGCGGCGTGGAGATCTGCAGCCGGTCGCCGGCCGCGAGTTGTTCGCACAGATGCCGCGAGCCGCCGCGCGAGGCATCGGCCAGCTTCACGCACAACAGGTAATGGTCGCGCGCATGCGGCGCGCTGGCGATGGAGTACTGGCGGATCAAGCCGTCGGGCAGGTGCAGGTCCACATGCGCGCCGGCTTCGAACGCCGGCAATTCCGCGCCGATCGGCTCCAGCCGGATCGCCCGCTGGCGATGCCCCTGGTCGACGACTTCCGCCACACGCACCTCATGCAGGCTCATGCCGTCATCCTCGCCGGTCAACGCAGGAAAAAGTCGCTATAGCCCTGGCCGCGCAGGCCACGGCGATAGGCGATCGAACTGCGATCGGCGGGGATGTGCACTTCCAGCAGCGGGTCCAGCGGCAGGTATTCGGGGCGCTGCGCTTCCACCATCGCGCGGTCTTCCTCGAATACGCGCAGGTTGAAGGCATGCACGTCTTCCACCGGCAGATGCGTATCGAAGTTGCGCGCGATCGGCACCAGCAGCCGGGTCTTGTGCTTGGACACCGGGCTGGCCGCGTTCATGATCACCAAGCGCTTGCCCGGCACCGGGAAGTGGATGGTGAGCGTGGCGGTGAACGGCAGATGCACTTCGAAATGGCGCAGCCACTGGAAGCCGGGGTCCACGTCCGGCAGCGGCATGTCCACCGAATAGTTGGCCACGCTGCTGAGGTAATCGGCGTTGAAACCGGTCGGCGTTTCGGTGGTGGTGTAGGCCGGCACTTCGCGCTTGTCCGGCTGGGCGAAAGTGGCGGTGTGCACGAAGGCGAAATGCGCCACGTCGATAAAGCCTTCCAGCTGCCGCGCGGCGCTGCCGGCGATGTCGAAGCCCGGGCACACGATCTGCTGGAAGCCGTCTTCGTCCCAACCCGGCATCGGCGGGATCTGCACCTCGGCCGCGCTCACCCCGGCCGGTTTGGCCAGGCACACCCAGATCAGCCCGTAGCGCTCGGCCACCGCATAGGTGTGCAGGCGCATCTTGGCGGGGATGTTCTGATTCGGGCTGGCCGGAATGTGGTTGCAGCGCCCGCCCGCGCCGAAGCGCAGCCCGTGATAGGCGCACACCACCCCGGCGCCATCGGCGCTGCCCATGCTCAGCGGCACGCCGCGATGCGGGCAGACATCGCGCGCGGCCACCAGCTCGGCGCCCAGCCGGTACAGCACCAACGGCTCGTCCAGCAGCATGGCCTTGAACGGCGCCTCGCTCACCTCGCTGCTCAGCGCCACCGCGTGCCAGTGCTGGGCCAGGCGCTGCCAGTCGGCGGCCTCAAAGGTGCAGTGCAGCGGCAGGGCGGGGACGGCGACATCCATGGGGCGGTCTCTGGCGTAAGGCGGGAGCGGTGCCGGATTGACTCTAGGAAGCCGGGGGTGTGTGATCAAACATCGTTTTTCCGCCAAGCCATTGCAAAAAATGCAACGGCTAACCGAGCCCCGCCCCATGCTGACCTTCTCCCGCTTCACCCGCTACTTCATCGAAGTGGCCCGCTGCGGCAGCATCCGCAAGGCATCGGACGTGCTGCACGTGTCCGCCTCGGCGATCGACCGGCAGATCCTCAAGGCCGAAGAAGAGCTGGGCGCGCAGCTGTTCGAACGCCTGCCCGGGCGGCTGCGTCTCACTGCCGCCGGCGAGCTGCTGCTGGTGGATGTGCGCCAGTGGGAGAAGGCCTATGCGCGCACGCTGGAGCGCTTCGACGAGCTCAAGGGGCTGCGCCGCGGGCACGTGGAGATCGCCATGATCGACGCGCTCAGCGAGGGCGTGGTGCCGGCCGCAGTGGCGGCGCTGGTGCAGGAATACCCCGGCATCACCTTCAACCTGTCCACCGCGCGCAACCAGCGGGTGATGGAGATGGTGACCTCGGCGGATGTGGATATCGGCCTGCTGCTGGACCCGGTGAGCAGCGTGGACCTGGAGGTACGCGCGTTCGCCGACATCCCGCTCGGCATTGCGATGCCGGTGGGCCACCCGCTGAGCAGCCGCAGCGAGCTGCAGCTGAGCGAAACGCTGGAGCACCGCCTGCTGCTGCCGGCCGCCCCGTTGATCGTGGGCGAGCACGCCAAGGTGCTGTACCAGCGCCAGCATATCGACGTGAAGCGGCTCACCCACTGCAACGACGTACGCACGCTGCGTGGGCTGGTGCGGGCTGGCGCCGGCGTGGGCCTGATGTCGTGGCTGGACGCCGCCCCCGATGTGGCCGACGGCCGCCTGGCCTTCGTGCCGTTCCGCCAGCACCTGACCAAACCGATGACCCTGGCCCTGTGCGTGGCCCCGCAGCGCCAGCTCTCGCGCTCGGCACAGCTGGCGATCCAGGCGCTGGCGGCGAAGATCGACGCGATGGCGGTACCGGCGGTGGGGTAGGGCGCGCTGCCGCTTGGAAGAAGGGAGCAAAGCCCGTCTCCTGCGGGATAGGGGTGAGGGTACGGCGGCGCAGCAGTCGGTGCAGCACTTCTGAAGGCGCGTGGCGACGCGTTGTCACTGCAGGCACTGACAGATGCAGGAGGCGCCATCCGGCGCTGCGCGCCACCTTCTCCCGATGGGAGAAGGGACGCCAAGCGCATACAACTTCCGTTAGTTAAACTTGCCAGGCTTCCCCCACACGACACCCGCACCATGCAGTTGATCGATATCGGCGCCAACCTCACCCATGACTCCTTCGATCGCGATCGCGACGCCGTGTTGCAACGCGCGCGCGATGCCGGTGTGGCGCAGCTGGTGATCACCGGTGCCAGCCGGGAGCATTCGCCGCTGGCCCTGCAGCTGGCGCAGCAGCACCCCGGATTTCTCTACGCCACCGCCGGCGTGCATCCGCACCATGCAGTGGAATTCACCGCCGAATGCGAGCGGGAAATGCGCGCGCTGCAGGCGCAGCCGCAGGTGGTGGCGGTGGGCGAATGCGGGCTGGATTATTACCGCGATTTCGCGCCGCGCCCGGCCCAGCACAAGGCCTTCGAACGGCAGCTGCAGCTGGCCGCCGATAACGGCAAACCGCTGTTCCTGCACCAGCGCGATGCGCATGAGGATTTCCTCTCGATCATGCGCAGCTTCGATGGTCGCCTGGGCCCGGCCGTGGTGCATTGCTTCACCGGCACGCGCGAAGAACTGTTCGATTACCTGGACCGCGATTACTACATCGGCATCACCGGCTGGCTCTGCGACGAGCGCCGTGGTGCGCATCTGCGCGAGCTGGTGCGCTCGATCCCGGCCAACCGGTTGATGATCGAAACCGACGCGCCTTACCTGCTGCCGCGCACACTCAAGCCGATGCCCAAGGACCGCCGCAACGAGCCGATGTTTCTGTCGCATATCGTGGAAGAACTCGCACGCGATCGTGGTGAGGACGTGGCACTGACCGCGGCCAACAGCACGGCGGCAGCACGTGCGTTTTTCCGTTTGCCCGCGCCTGCGGTCGCTGCCTGAGTCGAGCGGCGGCGGATCACGCCGCCAGCAATTCCCACCCTTGCGCGTCGCGTAGCCGCAGCCCCGGTTGCGGTGCATCCACGCTGATCCGTAAACCATCGGCCCAGGGTAGCTGCCGCTGTTGCGGAAACCAGCGCCGCGCCTGGTCGGCACGATTAGTCTGCTTCATGGCAGGCCGGAACTTCGCATATGCAAGTGGACCTTCCGTCGGCGTGGTTGCGGCGTGAGCGGCATTGACTAACATTTGCAAACGATATGGGAGATGAGCTCATGGGAAATTGCCTACGCATACCCGCTGCAAACATGGCGCCCGAGTTGCGCGAGCATGGCACCGTCGAAGCGTCTACCAGCAACCCCATGCCGCAGGCAGGAAACATGACGCCCGGGCCGCAAGAGCATAGCGCCGTCGAGAGTTGCGCCGGAAGCCAGATTGCCGATATGTGGCTGTCATCGCTGGAGCGACCGGCCCGCAGATCTTCCGGGCGTAGGATCCAATCCACGGCCCAGGCGCCCTTCCAATCGAATCTGGATGAGAAACGTCAATCGATGCTACAACGCGCGATAACTCTGGATGGTCATTGGCGGAGTTTTCAGGAACGCTGCGCGGAAACAGATGTCGGCGGATGGCAAGCGCGCAATCTGAATATTCTCAAGGGAATCATTGACCGGAACAAACAGGCGTTGGAGAGCATCGGCGATGAAGGTGGCGATATCAATGAGCGCCGCCTTGACCAAATTGACCGCCAATTGCTGAAATTCGAGAAAAATATCAGTAATCAAAAAAAACTGGAATCACATCTTGCAAAAGCGACCGATTTCTTGGGTCGGCTGAAAATAGTGAAAAGCGAACTCTCGATCCGAGACGATAACAACGAAATTTTGGATGGTATCGATTCAAATATAAAAGATTTGGAAGGCATCTTGAATGAACTGACGGGTGTTGATGCCAATGGCACCGGCATCGACTACAACGGCTCCTACGGGAATGCTATCGCTTACTTCGATAGTGTAACGGCATCGTTTGAAACGATGCTTCGAGGTCAAGAGCTGGGCTATTATCATTATATGCAACCCGCATTGGCTGCTGTCCTAAAGGATGGTTACTCACCGAGCAGGCGGAGGGCGGTAGGCGATCCTGGGATGCATAGTGGCGACAGCGATGGCATTTCTTGACGAGCGAGCCCGCAGAGCCTCAATGGTCTCCATGGGGTGGCGATTGGTGTTTCGAAGCGTAGCAACGTAAGTTCTGTCTTTGTCTCCGCTACCGCGAATAACAACCCGGAACTACCCCGGACTTCGATGGTCTGAAAATGACGGGTTCCTACTTCAAACGATGTCTGCAGTGAGCATCGGCCCCTCGCGGTCAGTGCATGCAGTCGGCAGTGACCAGGGTCCAGGGTCCACATCGTTCAAGAGCATCAAACAAAAACGTCGCGGTGTCGTGGTTGTGCTGCCAGCGCTAGATCAGCGTTGCCAGTGCCCACAGATGCCGTACCAATGGCGCGGTCTCCAAGGCACCGGGCGACACCGCCAAGGCGAGCCGGGCCAGCGGCATTTGTCCTTCGATGTCCAGATAGCGCACGCCGGGCAGTTGCAGTTGCGCGGTGGAGGCGGGCACCACCGAGATGCCCAATTCGGCGGCGACCAGATTGACGATGGACGACATCTGCGGCGCGTCCTGGGTGATGCGCAAGGTCACGCCGGATTGCCGGCAGGCGGCGAGAATCTCGTCGTAGAGACTCGAACCAAAACTGCGCGGAAACAGGATGAACGGCTCGCCGGCCAGCGCCGCCAACGGTGCACTGTCCAACGCGGCAAGCCGGTGCGCGGCGGGCACGGCAATCTTCATCGGTTCGTCGGCAAAGCGCAGCAACTGCAGGTCCGGCGGCGTACTCAGGCCGTAACGCACGAACGCCGCATCCAGCTTTCCTTCGGCCAGGGCCACCAGCAAGCCGGCGGTGTTGGTTTCTTCCAGCAGCAGCTCCACCTGTGGCCACTGCCGGCGGAAATCGCGGATCAGCCGTGGCACCACCGGGTTGAACGCGGCCGAGGCGGTGAAGCCCAGCCGCAGCCGGCCGGATTCGCCACGCGCCACGCGGCGTGCGGTTTCGGCAGCCCGTTCCACATCGACCAACACCCGGCGCACCTCGCCCAGGAACGCCTCGCCGGCCGCGGTGAGCTCGGCGCCGGCATGGGTGCGACGGAACAACGGCGTGCCCAGGTCGCGTTCCAGTGCCTGGATCTGCTGGCTCAACGGCGGCTGCCCGATGCCCACGCGTGCGGCGGCGCGGGTGAAGTTGCCTTCTTCGGCAACGGCCAGGAAATAGCGCAGGTGGCGGAGTTCCAAGGTATCTGTTTCGCATATGGGCGCTGCGACAATCATATATTGGACAGGGGGTGGGCCGGGGCGAACACTCGCCGTCCCACGTCTCGGTTGCGCTCCTGTGTCTTCCTCCGATTGCCGCCCCGGCGCCCTGTCCGCCGCCGCCCTGCCCGCAGACACGCCGGCAACCGGCCGCATCCGCCTGGCGTTGTTCCTGGCCGGCTTTGCCACCTTCTCGCTGCTGTATAGCGTGCAGCCAGTGCTGCCGGAATTTGCCCGCACCTTCGGCGTGGATGCGGCCACGGCCTCGTTGCCGTTGTCGCTGGCCACCGGCGCGCTGGCGATTGCGATCTTCGGTGCCGGCGCGGTGTCGGAGAACCTGGGCCGGCGCGGGCTGATGTTCGTCTCCATCGCGCTGGCCGCGGTGCTCAACCTGATCGCCGCCTTCCTGCCGCACTGGGGCGCGCTGGTGGCAGTGCGCACCTTGTCCGGCATTGCGCTGGGCGGGGTGCCGGCGGTGGCCATGGTCTATCTGGCCGAAGAGCTGCCGGCCAGCAAACTGGGCGCGGCCACCGGCCTGTACGTGGCCGGTAACGCGTTTGGCGGCATGAGCGGGCGCATCGTGATGAGCCTGCTCACCGACCACTACGACTGGCGTACCGCGCTGGCAGTGTTGAGCGTGTTCGACCTGCTGTGCGCGGCGGCGTTCGTGTGGCTGCTGCCACCCTCGCGCCACTTCGTGCGCCGGCACGGCGTCAACCTGCACTACCACCTGCGCGCCTGGGGCGGGCATCTGCGCAACCGCCAGTTGTTGTGGCTGTTCTCGATCCCGTTCCTGTTGATGGGCGTGTTCGTCAGCGTCTACAACTACGCCGGGTTCCGCCTGGGCGGCGCGGAATACGGCCTGAGCCAGAGCCAGATCGGCATGATCTTCAGCGCGTACGTGTTCGGCATCGTGTCTTCATCAGTGGCCGGTGCCGCCTCGGACCGCTACGGCCGGGGCCCGGTGGTGCTGGCCGGCACGCTCACCGCCGCGGCCGGTGTGGCGTTGACGCTGGCGCATGCCTTGCCGGTGGTGATCGCCGGGGTGGTGTTGCTGACGATCGGGTTTTTCATTGCGCATTCGTCGGCCAGCGCCTGGGTGGGCCGGCTGGGCGGTGCGGCGCGTAGCCATGCAGCGTCGTTGTATCTGCTGGCCTACTACAGCGGTGCCAGCCTGGTCGGCGCGGTCAGCGGCTGGTTCTGGCAGCACGGCGGCTGGGTCGCGCTGGTGGCGTTCTGCGGCAGCTTGCTCGCCCTGGCCTTGCTGGCGGCGCAGGTGCTACGCCGCAGTGCGGACGACTCGCGCCCGTATGGGCGCTTTGCGCCACATCCGCCGCACGGGGAATAAGCGCCGCGCGGCGCTGCGCTGTCTGCGATCGCTGTACGGTTGGTCGGGGTGCTTGCGTGCGCTCTGTCGCAAGGTCGGCACTCAAGTCCTCGCGGCCTGTGATTTTGCGCGCACCGGTTACGCGCGCCATTGCATCCGCGCGTCGCGCCACGTGCCAACAACGGCAACCGTGCGAGCCGTCTCACGCGCGCACCGGTAGATCGCGCTACTGCGTTTGCGTTGCAGGCAACGCTGGTGAGCGCGGCGCAGGCGCGCTGCCGGTGCTGGGGTCGTACTGCGGATGCGCCGGATCCATGCTGCGCGGCCCGCGCACGGGAACCGGCTGCAGCGCGCTTTCGCGCCACGCGCGTACCAGCAGATCGCGCAGCATCGCCGCGCCGTCGCCGGCGGTGAGGTAGACCATCGCGCGGCCGTCGGTGCGGGAGGCATCATCGAACGCACCGGCTTTTTCCAGGCGATACACCTGCTCGACGCGGCCGGTGCCGATGGCGAGAAAACCCAGCAACTGCTCGAACACATCGCCGTCCTGATGCGCCAATGCCGGCATGCGGGTCAGCAGGTCCTGCGGGGTAAGTGCGATCTTGTCGACGTAGTCGCTCTCGAACTTGCCGTGCACCTTCGGGTCGGTGCTGTAGCCGTGGGGATTGGGTCCCTGCCAGCCATCGTGGTGGATGCTGTCGTGCTGCGGCTGCGCGCCGTCACCGATGTAGTGCGCAAACCAGCTCACCAGGAACGCGCAGGTGCGCTCCAGTTCGCGCGTGTCCTCACCGGCCGCACGCAACGCGCGGATCTGGCGCATGGTGGCAACGATGCGTTCGTAGCCTTCGGTGGCTGCATACGGCAAGGTGCCGGCCCAGCGCACATTCATGCGCTCGGCGGCGGCCGGGTCGCGTTGTGCAAGGCGCCGCTGCTCGTCGTACAAGGCCAGCACGAACGCATAGCGCGAGCGCGGCGGGTTGGCCATGAATGCGAACTGCTCGCGGAACCAGCCGTGGTTGGGATCTTCTTCGATCTTGAGGAACGGCTCGCTTTCGCTGCGCCAGCCATCGGGCAGCACCGCACCATCGGCAATCACCTGCACATGGCGCTTGAGAAACACCGGCCCGTCGTCGGGCAGTGCCTGGATTGCCGCGGTATCGACCGCCGCGTGAGCGCGTTTTCCCCAGGCCAGCGCAGCCGTGGGGGCGAAGCAGGCCGTCAGCAGGACGGCCGCAGCAAGCAGGGAAGGCTTCATAAGGATCCTGGTCGGGCGCGCGCCGGGCAGGGCCGCGGCGCACGCGAAAGCGGCGGTGGCCGTGCTGCTCAGAAGTGGTAGGTCACCACCAGCCGGGTGTTGCGCTCGTAGATCGGCCGCCCGTAGATGGGTTCGCGCGTGCCTTGCCCGGAGATGGTGTCGGTGCGCGGGTTGCCTTCGGTCAGCGCGAAGGTGTTGGTGAGGTTGTCCACCGCCAGCTGCACATCCCACGGCCCGTTGCGCACCAGGATGTTGGCCGCCAGCGTGTGATAGGCGGCCAGTTCGGTGGTGTTTTCCAGGTCGGCGTAGCGCTTGCCCACGTAGGCGTAGCGCAGCGAGGTTTCCCAATCGAATGCGCCGGTGCTGAACAGCAGCGTGGGCCCGACGTTGCCATAGAGCTTGGGCTGGCGGTTGGGCATGTTGCCGTCCACATCGACCACCGCCACCGCGCCGTTGGCCACCACTTCGGTCAGGTCGGACACCTCGGTGTCGTTGTAGGTGACATTGGCATCCAGGCGCAGCCACTGCGCTGGCGTCCACACCGCGGCCACTTCCACGCCCGGGTTGGTGACGCTGCCACGGTAATCCTTGGACTCGGCCGCACCAGTCAACGGATTCACCGCGCTGGTGCCGATGTTGTACGGGTCGTACTTGGTGTAGAAGGCAGTGGCGAACACATCCAGCGTGGCGAAGTTGAGCTTGGTGCCCAACTCGTACTGTTCGGCGGTGGGGATGTTGACGTTGCCTTCGTTGGCGCCCTCGCTGGGCGCGCGGTGCGCACGCGAGGCGCGGCCGTAGACACCGACAATCGGGGTGAAGTCGTAGTTGAAGCCGGCGGTCCAGTTGGTCACGCCAACATCCAGCGCGGTCTGCGTGCGGGCACCGGTGAACAGCCGTGCGGCATCGTCGGCCAGGGTGTCTGGAATGCCCAACGTGCCGGTGGTGCGGGCCATGGCCCAGGCGCGGTAACGATAGCGCTCGTGGCGCACGCCGCCTTCCAGGCGCAGCTTGTCGGTCACCTGCCAGGTATCGGCGATATAGGGCGCCAGCATGCTGGTGTAGGCCTTGCCCTGGATCCGATCGGCGCCGTAGATCACCACGCCGTCCTGGGTGACGCCGCCGACAACCGCACCATTGGCGTCATAGCCGAGCAGGTCGATGCTGCGCGGGTTCTGGCGCATTTCAAACAGATAGCTCTGGTAGCGCGAGTTGTAGGAACGCGCGTAATAGGCGCCATACAGGCCCAGCGTGATGTCGTGGGTGTCGCCGCCCCAGTCGAAGCTGCGGTGCAGGCGCAGATCGTCGGCGATGGAATCGGCGCGCACATCCATCGCACGGTACTGGCCCTGGATCACCAGCCCGTCGGTGCTGGCCGGATCGAAGCGCCTGCCATCGTCGGTGTACACGTAGCCCAGCCGTGTCAGGCCCGGAAACGCTGCGCTCGCGGCCGCACGGCGGCTGTTCGCATAGGCGGTGGCATCCTGCGGCGCGTTGCTGGAATACAGCGCGTCGAAGGTCATGTCCAGGCGATTGACCACCGCCTTGTTGGACAGGCTCCAGCCGTTGTCGAACGCCAGGTCCAGGTTCGCGCCCAGATGGTTGAATTTCATGTGGCGGCCGTCGGAAAGATCGCGCGCCTCGCGTTGCGGCTGGCCGTTGGCATCGCTGGAAATAATCGTGGCGCGCTGCAGTTGCGGCGCGCTCAAGGTGCCGGTGAAGCGGTCGATCAACGGGTCCAGCGACCGCGTGGTGTCGCGCGGGTCATACAGCGGGATCGGCATGTAGAACGCGTTCTTGTCGTCCAGATGCTTGGCGGTGAAGGTGATCTTGCCGTGGTCCAGCGTGTGCGTGAGGTTCATGCGGAACTGGCCGCCCTCATCGGCAGGAAAGCCCACATCGCGGTAACCATCGTTGCGGCGCACGAAGCCGCCGGCGGCCAGGTACCAGTCTTGCGCCAGCTTGCCCGACCAGTAGCCATCGAGCCGATACAGGCCGGTATCGCCCACGGTGGTGCGCACTGCGCCTTCGGGCGTGTCGCCGCCCTGGCGGGTGACGAAGTTGACGATGGCCGCGGCATTGGAGGCGAAGATCGGCGAGGGCCCGCCGCGCACGGTCTCCACCGATTCGACCATCAAGTCCGGGCGCACTAGCCCTTCGGTCTTGTAGAAATAGCCGTTGTTGTCCGGATACGGGCTGATACCGTCTTCCTGGATCACCGCAAACGAGCCTTCATCGGGAATGCCACGGATGCGGTACACGTTCTGCACTTCGCCGCCGGTGGATTCGGCGTAGATGCCCGGCATCGAACCGATCAGGCTGGTCAGGTTGAGCGGCGCCAGTTTGTCGATCTGTTCGGCGGTCATCGAGGTGATCGCATAGGACGCTTCGAACTGGCTCTGTGCCTGGCCGGCGCCGGTGACGATCATGCGGTCGAGCGAAAAGATGCCGTCGTCGGCCGCACGTGCCGGCATTGAAGCGGTGGTCTGCTGCGCCAGCGCCGGTCCGGCAAGCGTGGAGGCAAGTGCGAGGGGCAGGCAAAGACGCAGCGGGGCGCGACGCAGTCCGGAGGCGATCCGGATGTCGGTGGTTGGCATGGCGGGCATGGGCGAGCGGGGGAGCGCGTCACTTTCGCGATGTCATATTGCAGATGCGTTGCGTGTGCGGCAGATCACGCAAAAACGCCGATGCAGTGCGTGGAACTGTGACGTGTGCAGGCTTTACTTCGCTCTGTCATCAGCGCGCCCTGCGCTGGCGCTCGCATCGGCTGCGGCGTTGCACTTTGCATCAGTGATGGTGGAGTTCGCCAAGACGAATCAAATGCGGGGCAGCGTGCCTGTGGGAGTGAACGCGCCAAGATCCAGCTTGCGCACGCCCAAGGCATTGGCCTGCAGCTTGAGCTCGGCGATCGCGAACAGGTGCTTGACCGGGTGCCGCGCCTCACGCGCGCAGCGTGTAACCAGGAGACGAGCGCAACCGCGATGCAGGCAGATGCGCCTGTGCTTGGAATCGCACCGCGCACCCCAATTGAAAGGCCATCTCCCGTGGCGTCTTTGCATCGTGAATCGCTCTGCGTCATCTCCCGTCCCATGCACCTCGCCACTGCGCGCGTCCGTGGCAACGTGGGCATGAAGGATCGGCCTGCCAGGGTGCGCAACCAGCGCCTGCGCGCCGCGTGCAGCCCACTGCCGCGGCACCGGCCAGCGCTCACCGCAGCGCCTGAACTTGTTGCACCGCTACAGGCACTCGCGCGGGCGTTGTTGCACAGTGACCACACCATGACCGGAGTTGCACGATGACTGTTGCGATCACGCAGGCCGGCCCGGCGCTGCAGGAGTTCATCGAGCGCCACCAGCGCTTGTTCGTGCTCAGCGGCGCGGGCTGCAGCACCGATTCGGGCATTCCCGATTACCGCGATCTGCAGGGCGGCTGGAAGCGCCCGCAACCGGTGACCTTCCAGGCGTTCATGGGCGAGCTGTCCACGCGCCAGCGCTATTGGGCGCGCAGCCTGGTGGGCTGGCCGCGCTTCGGCCTGGCGCGGCCCAACGCCACTCATCACGCCCTGGCCGCGTTGGAAGCGCGCGGGCAACTGGAGTTGCTGCTCACCCAGAACGTGGACCGCCTGCATCAGGCCGCCGGCAGCCAGGCGGTGATCGATCTGCACGGCCGGCTCGATGTGGTGCGTTGCATGGGCTGCGAACAACGCATGCCGCGCACCGAGTTCCAGTTGCTGCTGGAGCGCGACAACCCCGGCTGGGCCGACCTGGAGGCCGCCCAGGCGCCCGATGGCGATGCCGATCTGGACAACGTGGCCTTCGACAGCTTCGTGGTGCCGGCCTGCCCGGCGTGCGGCGGCGTGCTCAAGCCGGATGTGGTGTTCTTCGGCGAGAACGTGCCGCGCGAGCGCGTGGAGCGCGCCTTTGCGCATCTGCAGGCCGCCGATGCGGTGCTGGTGGTGGGGTCTTCGTTGATGGTGTATTCCGGCTTCCGTTTCGTGCAGGCCGCCGCACGCGCCGGCCTGCCGATTGCCGCGCTCAACTTCGGGCGCACCCGTGCCGACGACCTGCTCAGCCTGAAGGTGGAACAATCCTGCGCGCAGGCGCTGGCGTTCCTGCAACAGCCGCCGGACCCCCTGCACACGGCCACCGCCAGGTACCACAGTGCGCGTTCGGCATGACGCAGTGATCCATCGCAGCGGTTGTGCCCACGCGCGTGGCGCAGTGCAATGGGCATCCCTACGTCGCGTGTGGATGTCGCCTTGAGCCAGTTGTTCACCCCCATCAATTTTGGTCCGCTTGCGCTCGCCAACCGCATTGTGATCGCGCCGATGTGCCAATACTCCGCACAGGACGGCCGCGCCACCGACTGGCATCGCATCCACCTGGGCACGCTGTCGCAATCCGGCGCCGCGCTGTTGATCCTGGAAGCGGCCGCGGTGCAGCCGCAGGGCCGCATCTCCTATGCCGACCTGGGCCTGTACGACGACGCCACCGAGCAGGCGCTGGGCGAAGTGCTGGCATCGGTACGGCGCTGGTCGCCGATGCCGATCGGCATCCAGCTGGCACATGCCGGGCGCAAGGCCTCCACCGATCTGCCGTGGAAGGGCGGCGAGGCGATCGCCCCGGACCACGCCAATGGCTGGCAGACCGTGTCCGCCTCGGCACTGCCGTTCCGCAACGGCCAGCCGCTGCCGCAGGCTTTGGACGCCGCCGGCATCGATGCGGTGGTAGAGGCCTTCGTGACCGCGGCCAAGCGTGCCGAACGCCTGGGGCTGCAACTGATCGAACTGCATGCTGCGCACGGGTACCTGATGCATCAGTTCCTGTCGCCGCTGAGCAACCAGCGCAGCGATGCATACGGCGGCTCGCTGGACAACCGCATGCGGCTGACGCTGCGCATCTTCGATGCGGTACGCGCGGCGGTGTCTGACCAGATGGCCATCGGCGTGCGCATCTCGGCCACCGACTGGGTGGATGGCGGCTGGGACCTGCCGCAGAGCATTGCGTTGTCCAAGGCGCTGGATGCGCGCGGCGCGCACTACATCCACGTGTCCAGTGGCGGGCTGGATCCGCGCCAGCAGATTCCGGTGCAGGCCAGCTACCAGATCCCGTTTGCCGAAGCGATCCGCGCGCAGGTGGACACGCCGGTGATCGGCGTGGGCCTGATCACCGAACCGCAACAGGCCGAAGCGATCCTGCGCGATGGTCAGGCCGATGCGATCGCGCTGGCGCGCGGCATCCTCTACGACCCGCGCTGGCCGTGGCATGCCGCCGCCGCGCTGGGCGCATCGGTCACCCCGGCGCCGCAGTACCAGCGCTGCGAACCGCGCGAAGCGCGTGGCGTGTTCGCCAGCTGACGCGCGCACAACCGACCATGGACCGATCATCTCGACCAAGCAGAGGGCATGCATGCCAATAGGATTTCTGGGGCTGGGCACGATGGGCCTGCCGATGGCGCACAACCTGCTGCGCGGCGGCTTTGAACTGACCGTATGGAACCGCTCGCCGGCACGTGCGCAGCCGCTGCGTGAGGCCGGTGCACACGTGGTGGAGCAGCCGCAGCACGCCGCGCACGGCCCGCTGCTGTTTTCGATGCTGGCCGACGATGCCGCGGTGCGGCAGACGGTGCTCGACGGCGGCGTGCTGGATGCGCTGCCGGCCGGCAGCGTGCACGTCAACATGGCCACCATCTCGGTGGCGCTGGCGCACGAGTTGACCGCACTGCATGCCGAGCGGGGCGTGGCCTACGTCGCCGCCCCGGTGCTTGGCCGCGTGGAGGTGGCCGAAGCGGGCAAGCTCAACATCCTGGCCGCTGGCGACGGTGCCGCACTTGCCCGCGTGCAGCCGATGTTCGATGTGCTGGGCCAGCAGACCTGGCAGATTGGCAGCGCGCCCGAGCAGGCCAACGCAGTAAAGCTGGCCGCCAACTTCTGCCTGGCCAGTGCGATCGGCGCGATGGCCGAAGCCAGCGCGATGGCGCGTGGGCATGGCGTGGATGCCACGCAGTTTTTGGGCATGCTCACCAGCACCTTGTTCGCTGCGCCCGCGTACCAGGGCTACGGCAAGCTGATCATGCAGCGCCAATACACGCCTGCCGGCTTCACTGCCACCCTGGGCCGCAAGGATGTGGATCTGGCGATCCAGGCCGGCGCAGCGCGACAGGTGCCGATGCCGCTGGGCGAGCTGCTGCGCAGCGGCCTGGACGAGGCAATTGCGCACGGCGATGGCAACGCCGACTGGGCGGTGCTGGCCGAGGTCTCCGCACGCCGTGCAGGGCAGGCCTAGCACCTCGGGCCCGTTTGACTGATGGAGTCGCGCGCGCTGTTCGCAGTGGCATCGTGTGCGAGCGGCGCCGTGCAACACGGTGTGGCTACGACGGCACGCCGCTCAGGCACACGCGCTGCGCCAACCGCCTTCAACGACATGCGCATCAAGCGCCCGCATTGCGCATCTTGCGGTATGCCCGCAGGCATGACGCCTGGTGCGACGTGGCTGGCTTGAGGCCTGGCAGGCAAGCGGCTAAGGTGCCTGCTCGTAACAGCCGCCGCTCCAGGGAGGATGCGATGCGACACCCCAACATCAGGCCCGGTTCGACCGTGCACACCACGCGCACATCGGCCCACGCCGGTGGTGGCGCACGATGACCAACGCACCGGTCATCCATCAGGGCCCGGTCGGCCCGGACCATCCCGAACATCCGGACCATCACCTGTTCTCACAGATCCAGGAAGCGGTGAGCGTGCTGGACACAGAACTAGGCAAGCCTACCGACGAGGCCAGCATGCGCATGGCCGCGCGGCTGCTGCCGCTGGCCAAGCAGCATGGCTTCGATCAGGTGGATCTGGTGGTGCTCAGCCGCCATCTCGGCGAGGTGGGCGAAAACGTGTTCCTCGTGCGTGGCGCCCTGGACGACCCGGCGCATCTGCGCGCCCACATCACCACCCAGGAAGCGATGGAGACATCGGTCGACGCCTCGCTTGCGCAGCTGGACGAAATCAACCGGCGGCTGATGCTGCGCCTGCCGCCGCGCTGATCCTCATCGTCAGTGGCATGCGCACCGCGTCCTGCGATGCATGCCACCAGCGCAACACCTGCGATGCGTTGGTCAGCGGATCTGCATGCACGGCGAGCACAGTGCCACGGTGCATAGCTGCAGTGCGGCTGGCCCAAACGTTGCGCCGAGGCGCAACGTAAAAGTTACCGACGCAAGCACTGCGCCAGCGGTGTCATCCATTGGCTATCATCTCGCCGATGCGCTCTGACTACATCCTCACCCTGTCCTGCCCCGACCGTACCGGCATCGTCTATCGCGTGACCGGGCTGTTGTTCGATCTTGCCTGCAATATTCTCGACGCCCAGCAATTCGGCGACGACGAGAGCGGGCGGTTTTTCCTGCGCGTGCATTTCGACAAGCCGCCGCGAACCGACATCGCGCAGCTGGAGCAACAGTTCTCACAGCTGGCCGCCAGTTTTGAGATGACCTGGCAGCTGCACGATGCGCGCCGCCGCGCGCGGCTGCTGGTGCTGGTGAGCAAGCAGGGCCACTGCCTCAACGATCTGCTGTTCCGCATGCATAGCCGGCAGTTGCCGGTGGATATCGTGGCGGTGGTCTCCAACCATGCCGACTTCGCACCGCTGGCGGCGTCCTACGGCATCGCCTTCCACCATCTGCCGGTGAGCGCAGATACGCGCGCCGAACAGGAAACGCAGCTGCTGGCGCTGGTCGAGCGCCTGCAGGTGGACCTGGTGGTGCTGGCGCGCTACATGCAGATCCTTTCGCCTGCACTGTGCCGCGCATTGGCCGGGCGTGCGATCAACATCCACCACAGCTTCCTGCCCAGTTTCAAGGGCGCCCAGCCGTATCACCAGGCGCACGCGCGCGGGGTCAAGATCATCGGCGCCACCGCGCACTACGTCACCGAAGACCTGGACGAAGGCCCGATCATCGAACAGGACGTCGCCCGCGTGGACCACGCCATGACCCCGCGCGACCTGGTGCGCCTGGGCAGCGACACCGAATCGCTGGTGCTGGCACGCGCAGTACGCCGCCATGTCGAACATCGCATCGTGCTCAACGGGCACCGCACGGTGGTGTTTCGCTAGCGGAGCGCTGCAAGGGCGTAGCCGCAGCTGTCTCTCACCGCAGCTGCAGGCGCATCACCGCGCGCTGGGGTCTGACGGCATTGGGTGCCGTTACACAGCATCTAACGAGGTTGCAGTGCGCACGGCGGTGTACTGCGATGGTGGGCTGCCAGTGTGGCGAGTGAAGGCAACGCTGAAACTACTGGCCGAGCCATAGCCCACCCGCTGCGCCGCCTGCGCCACGCCAAGCCCCTGTTCTGACAGCAGCGTCTTTGCCAGCGCCATGCGCCATGCCAGCAGATACTCCATTGGCGTCACACCCATCGCACGGTTGAAGCGCGCAAAGAACGATGACCTCGACAGCGCCGCTTCCTTGGCCAATGCGTCGATCGTCCAGGCATGCGCCGGTGCGCCGTGCATGGCGCGCAGCGCCGCCGCCAGGCGCGCATCGGATAACGCCCGCACCAGTCCTGGCGTGGTGTCGCTCGCCGTCAGCGAGCGTAATGCTTCGATCAACAGCACCTCCAACAGTCGTGCAAGCACCACCGCACGGGCGGGCCGGTTTGTGCGCGCCTCCTCACCAACCAGATTCACCAGCGTGGTGAGCCGCGGCTCACCGCGCACATGCACCAACCGGGGCAGCAGCGACACCAGCAGCGCCGCATCGGGCGAGCCGAAGCTGCAATGCCCAATCACAATGCGAACATCCGCCGGGCCATCCTGCGCGCCGATGCGGAAACTGCCATCGTCCATCTGGGTCGGCACGGTGTGGGCTTGCCCGGTCGACGCCTGCGCGCTGGAGAGCGTGACAGCAAGCATGGCGGGTGCCAGCACAAAGTCGCCTGCTTCCAGCACATGCGCCTGGCCATCTTCAAGCGCCAGCCGGCACTTTCCCTCGATCACCGCGCAGTAAAACGGGCCGGGCGCATCGGAGCGGTACGCCGACCACACACCAGCGCCAAGGACAAGTTTGGAGAATCCTGGTGCCGGCCTCAGCAGGAGGACGACCTCAGCAAGCGGGTCGAGCATATTGGACTCTCGCTAATGGATTACGCACTTTGGAATATCGAAAGTCCGACCTAGGCAGCCTAACGTAGATCCCTCACACCGTCACCGAGGGCGCTTCATGCAAACCGTACTCATCACCGGCTGTTCGTCGGGCTTTGGCCTGGCAACCGCACATTACTTTCTCGAACGCGACTGGAACGTGGTTGCCACCATGCGCACTCCACGTGAGGACCTGTTTCCTGCATCGCCAAGGTTGAAGGTGCTGCAGCTCGACGTCACCGACGCCGCGAGCATCCAGACCGCGATCGCTGCGGCCGGCACGGTGGACACGCTCGTCAACAACGCAGGCTTCGGTGCGCCCGCACCGCTGGAACTGGCAAGCCTGCAGGCGGTACGCGACCTGTTCGAAACCAACACCTTTGGCACGCTGGCTGTTACGCAGGCGGTCTTGCCGCAGATGCGCGCGCGCCGCGCCGGGGTGATCGTCAATGTGTCGTCGAGCGCAACGCTCAAGCCACTTCCGCTGATCGGCGCTTACCGTGCAGCGAAGGCGGCGGTGAATGCGCTGAGTGAATCGCTGGCCGCCGAGCTGGAGGCGTTCGGTATCCGCGTGCGGGTCGTCTCGCCGGGCTCGTGCGGGGAGACGGACTTTCGTGCCACCGCCCGCGCGGGTCTACGCGGTGCTGATGACGAGATCTATGGTGCGTTTATGCAACAGACGCTGGCGCGCATGAGTGCATCCGCTGGCCCTGGAACGCAGTCGATCGACGTCGCGCAGGTCATCTGGCGCGCAGCCACCGACCCGGCTGCGCCGATGTTTATTCCTGCAGGCGCAGATGCAGAACTGTGGGCTGCCGAAGCTGCCGAGCGTCGCTAATACATCTCTCGAACGCCATACGGAAACCAAACGCTGAATCGGCCTAGCGCGGTGCCTAGCTGATCGCGCGACACGCCGAGAATCCAGTTATGGAGGCTCGGTGGCGGCATCCATGCAACCACATGGTCCCGCAATCGGCGACGGCACCGCACCAGAAAGGTGGTCCGCAGCGAGGTAACCAGCAGGCCATCGCGCTAGTTACATTTGGCCTGCCGATGTGGGTCACAACTACACGAGAGCCAGCGAATCAGAAGAACGGCGTGCGCTTCTAGCACCATGCGCACCGACACCCGCGACTGGTCCTTGCCCGCTCACCGTCGCGGGACCTTACGCGGCATGGATGCCGCGTAAGAGCTTACAAGGACGTACTTGCAGCGTGTCCCGCGATGGTGAGCGGGCAAGGGCCCTGCAGCAAACCCGCAGATCATTCGCTCTAAAAAACCAACCAATCCACACCGTTCAATCACCTCTCAAGCAACCAAGAGCGGTGAACGCAGGCGTTGCTTGGGCCTCGCCTAAGCAAGAGAAAACTGACTGCACGCAACACGCTACGTGGTCCCACGCACGCTGCGATGGCCGACGCAAACGCCGGCCATCGCAGTGCACACCGCTAAACCCACATCACTTCGCCGCGTTGGCGTTCATCACCGCGTTGCGGCTGGCGTCCAGGTATTGCGCCGGGTCGCGCATGCCGGTGGTGTGGCATTGCCCGGTGGTGTGCCCCCTGTTTACGCCGCCCGGCAGCTGCGCATTGGCCTGCTCCACGGTGCCGTCTTCGGGGTCGTTCAAGACCAGGTCCGAGGCGGCGTTGCAGTAGTCGTTGGTGTACCAGTTGGTCTTGGCGAACGAGGTTGTGTAGTAATTGACCTTGGTGCGCGCATCGGCGGGAATGCCGGCCAGCCAGGCCTTGGCGCCGTCGTAGGTGAGGTCGGTGTTGCTGCCGCAACCAACGCCGAACCACGAACCCACTGCAGCCAGAATGCCGGACAGGTTGGTGCCCTGGTACGGCGTGCCCACCGACTGCATCACGCGCCCACCGGCAGCGTTATCCAGCCCGCTCCAGTAGTAGGTGTATAGATGCAACGCCGCCATGCCGCCCTGGCTGTGCGCCACCGTGGCGAACGAGGACCATTGGCTGGCAAACTGCGCTAAACGCTGCGCGAACTGATCGTTGCTGCGGTTCTGCTTGACATCGATAAACGACGACGCGTTGCTGAACTGCGCTTCCGGCCACACGCCGTTGGAGCAGTACCCATGCACCAGCACCAGCCGCGATCCAGCGGCCTGCGGTTGCGCCAGTGCACTGGCAGTGGCCAGCGTGCGCGGGCGTGGCCCCATGCGCATGCTTTCGTCGATGCCGGCCGTGGTGCGCGCAATGCTCGCCCGGCGCAGTGCAGGCAGCTGCAGCGGCAGCGCGTCGGCCTGTGCCAGCGGGATGTAATGGTCCGGGTCTTCGATGCGCAGGCCGCGCAGCGTGAATGGTGCGCGCGCACCGGCACGCGCCACCCAGCGCTCGTCCAGGCTCAACGGCAGCTGGCCTTGCTGCGGTGTGAGCATGCCGCCGATCCAGGCCACCGGAATCTGCTTGCCCTTGGCGTCGGTGCCCCACACCTGCCCGAACACGCGGTAATGCGTGGGCGCCTGCCCGCGCGCGGCGATCGGCAGCCCGATACTCAGGCGCGTGCCGTCCGCGGCGCGCGCGCTGAGCGCCGTGCCGAGTAGACGCACAGAGGTGTCCAGCACGGGTAACACGTGCTCGCTGGTACGCACGAATGGCTGCCCGGCCTGGTCGCGGCCATGCACGATCACCTGTGCGACCCAGGTGCCGGCACTGTTCGGCTGAAAGCTGCCGCCATACACGCCATCGCCGGCGGCGCCGTCGTCGTGCTTGCCGTCATCGGCCATCGCAAACGTGCGTGCCGTGCCCTGTGGATCGAGCACGCGCAGACTGGCCTGATCAATCTGCCCGGCCTGGCCGGCCAATAAGCTTGCGCCTTGTGCATTGCTGCCGCTGAGCAGCGCGTTGAGCGTCAACGACTGGCCCACCTGCTGGTGGCGATGCCGTGGATAGGAGGCCAGCTGCGTGCGCGGGTCGCCTTCCATCAACACATAGCCACGTTGCGCCGTGGGCGAGGCCGACTGCAGCGTCAGCGACCACACACCGTTCTGCGCAGCGTCCACTGCATAGCGCATGCCGCTGGTGCCGCTGTCGGCACTGCCGAGCTGTGTGCGTTGTGCTTGCAGTTGCGGCGCTGCTGCTGCGCGCGCGCCGGCAACGCGCGGCGCGGCCACGGCCGCGTCCCACTGCTGGTCACCGGCCAGCACCATGAAACGCAGGTGGCCGTTTTCCACCGGCAGGCTGCCTTGCCAGCGTGCGCTGGCACCGGCCGGTGCCAGCTCGACCGGCAATAACGCGCTTTTTGAAAGGATGGCCGATTCCGCCGGATCGGGTGCGCGCATCTGCGCGAACTCTTCTGGCGGGCCGGCCAATTGCTTGGGCTGTAGCTCGGCCGCGCCCAGGGGCGCGGCGATGAGCGAGAGGGCGCACGACAACGACAACAGCGACGGCGTATGCATGGCAACAGCGCTCCTTGGAGTTGCAAAGTGATGCGCTGCGATCGAACACAGCGGCATCGGATGCAGCGCCCCCTCGCTGCGACTCGGAGTCGGTTATACCCCGCACGCATGACAGTGCCGCTGTGCGCTGCAACACCTCACGCGCAACAAACAACCCTGCCGAAATAAATAGTACAGAGTGTGATCCAGGTCGTGGACGTGCCGATTCTTCGCACCTGCAGGCCGCAGAAAACCAGAGGTCTGCGGTTGATGGCGAACCCCGAAACTTGGCGGGTGTCAGTCCGCCAAGGGGCGCGCGCTGCGGTGGCGGTACTGCTCAACCCACGCGACAGACTGTGCGATGCCGCCGAATGGATAGAAATGCAGGCTGACATTTCCATGCGCTGGGGTAAGGCCGGCGGTGAGCCGATCCACAAAGCGATCCGGCCCCGCAGTCCCGAACAGCTTGCCGAGCGAGATGCCGTACTTGGAGAGCATCGATGCGCATGCGCCAACACCGCACCGTGCGGCATAGCGTGCGAGCACTGCGACGCCCGCAGGACCTGGCACGCCCACACGCACGGGATGGGCAATGCCACGCGCGCGCAGCGCGTCCAACCACGTCAGCACAGTGTCGGCATCGAACGCGAATTGGGTGACGATCAGCGGCGCCATGCCGCGCTCGGCGATGCTGCGGCACTTGCGTTCAAGCACATCCCACTGCGCGCTTGCAGGCATGCTCGGATGGCCTTCCGGATGTCCTGCCACGCCGATGGCCTTGATGCCTAAATGCTCAAACACACCTGTCTCGATCAGCGACTCGCTATCCGAAAACGGCCCAACCGCAGACGGCGCATCACCCGCAATCACCAGGCAGCGTTCAACGCCGGCGTCCTCGACGGCGCGCCGGACGAACGCCTGTAGCGCGTCCAGCGAGGCGATGCGGCGCGCGGACAGGTGCGGCATGGGCGCGAAGCCGAGGGCGCGCACCCTCTGTGCGGCGGCCAGTCGCGCCTCGTCGTTCTGGCTGGGCAGGTAGGGAATGAACATGCTTGAGCCGCGCATGATCTGCGGCGCTGCTGCAGTCAGTGCCGGCATGTCGTGTGCGCCGACCTCCAACGAATAAGCATCGGTGATGGTGGCGGCGCGGCTGGGTGGATCCGGGGACATCAAAGGCGGCGCCGTCCTGTGGTGGTGAGTGGTTGGCTCGCGCACATCAGCGTTCGTGCGGGGAGGCGGCCATGCAACACGTGCGCCTGGGCGGTGGTGTCCATCAGTGGAATCACGACGCAGTGCCGCTGCCATTGCCAGGCTGGCGTGCCAGTTCGATAAACGCGCGCAGGTAGTCGATGGCGATATCTGCCTCGCGCGCCCCCAAAAAAATTTGCTTGGCGATGCCGCGCGCACCCAGCCGAACCGGCACCACGTCCATCCTGGCGGCATATTCCTCCACCAGCCAGCGCGGCATGGCGGCCACACCGCGGCCACTGGCCACCATCTGCATCATGATGTCGGTGGTTTCGATGGCCTTGTGGCGCCTGGGCGTGACGCCGGCCGGCAGCAGGAACTGGCTATAGATATCCAACCGCTCCAGGTCCACCGGATAGCTGATGAGCACCTCGCGCGTCAGCTGCGGCGGCGTGACGTAGGCCGCCGACGCCAGCGCATGACCGCTGGCCACCACAAGCACCTGCTCGTAGTCGAACACCGGCTCGAAGCGCAGCCCGGGCTTGTACAGCGGGTCGGGCGTGACCAGCAGATCGATCTCGTAGCCGAACAGGGCGCCAATGCCGCCGAACTGGAACTTCTGTTTGACGTCCACATCCACATCCGGCCACGTGGCCAGATAGGGCGCCACCAGTTTGAGCAGCCACTGGTAGCAGGGATGGCATTCCATGCCGATGCGCAGCGCACCGCGTTCGCCCTGCGCGAACTGCCCCAGGCGTTCTTCGGCCAGATCCAGCTGCGGCAGCACCCGGTTGGCCACCGCCAGCAAATATTGGCCAGCCTGGGTCAGCCGCAAGCTGCGCCCTTCGCGCAGCCAGACATCGGTGCCCAGCTGCTGCTCCAGCTTTTTCATGCTGTGGCTCAGCGCCGACTGGGTCAGGTTCAACACGCCTGCGGCGGCGGTCAGCGAGCCCTGCTGCTCGACCTGCTGGACGATGGAGAGATGGATGCGCTCAAGCATTCAGATGATCCGAATTCATGGATTGTTGAAATAACACCATTTTACTTCATCGAATGCGAGCCCTAGCATCGGGGTTCGTCGTTTTAAGGCCATCTGCATGACTGTCAACGTGCCACACCCACTCCGCATCGTTGCGGTGTCCGGCGGGATGCAACGCCCCTCCAAGGCGGCCGCCCTGGCCGAGCACCTGCTGGCATTGATCGCCGCGCAGGTGCCGTGCGAGCAGCATCTGGTGGAACTCGGGGCATTGGCACCGCAGTTCGCGGGTGCGCTCTGGCGCTCCCAGCTGCCCGCAACGGTGGAGCAGGAACTGGTCGCCGTGGAGCAGGCCGACGTGCTGGTGGTGACCACACCGGTGTATCGCGGGTCTTTCACCGGGTTGTTCAAGCACTTCTTCGACTTCGTCCATCAAGATGCCTTGATCGACACGCCCGTCCTGTTGGCGGCCACCGGTGGCAGCGAGCGGCATGCGTTGGTGATCGACCACCAGCTGCGGCCGCTCTTCAGTTTTTTCCAGGCACGCACGTTGCCGCTGGGCGTCTACGCAACCGACCGGGATTTTCTGGACTATCGCGTGCACAACGAGGCCCTGGCCGAACGTGCCAGGCTTGCGGTGCAGCGGGCATTGCCGCTGATCGCAATGACGCGGCAGGCAAGCGCCATCGCAAAAGAAAACGTGGCTGCGGCCTGAGGGCTATCACGCCCACGGGCGCTTTGCGTGCCACCACGCCGCTCGCTGGCCACCGGGTCCGCTGGCGAATTGCTTGCCGGTCCAGCGTCCCGGCCTCCATGCAGCCAGCATCAACTGCTGCGCTGAAAACGGCGTTTCGTATTGATTTCGAGAACAAGGCGTCAGTGTGCAATGACTCAAGAATTGACCTTCAGCATCAAGAGCCTCCGCTTCGATGAGGACTACCGTCCCGCGGCCAATACACGCAACACGACGAATTTTGCCAACCTGGCCAGAGGGCAGCGGCGTCAGGAGAATTTGCGCAACACGCTGGCGATGATCAACAACCGCTTCAACGACCTGGCGCATTGGGATAACCCCACGCGTGACCGCTACGCTGTCGAAATCGACATCATCTCTGTCGAGATGAAGATCGGCGAGCGCGACACAGGCGATGCATTCCCGTTGATCGAGATATTGCAGCCCAGCATCCTCGATCAAACAACCGGCGCGCGTATCGACGGCATCGCAGGGAATAATTTTTCCTCCTATGTGCGCGACTACGATTTCAGCGTGCTGCTGCCAGCGCACAATCAGGACACATCCAGCTTCAGCCTGCCGGAGGGGTTCGGCAGCCTGCATGGCACGCTGTTCAAGCAGTTCGTGAACTCGGATGCCTACACGGCGCGGTTCGCCAAGCCGCCGGTCATCTGCATCAGCGTCTCGAGCAGTAAGGTCTATCACCGCACCGGAAACCGCCACCCCATCCTGGGCCTTGAATACAGGCAGGACGCATTTTCGTTGACGGATCAGTACTTCGAAAAAATGGGACTGCAGGTGCGCTATTTCATGCCGCCGAACAGTGTCGCCCCATTGGCGTTTTACTTCCTCGGCGACCTGCTGAACGACTACACCAATCTGGAGCTGATCGGCACCATCAGCACGATGGAGACCTTCCAGAAGATCTACCGGCCGGAAATCTACAACGCCAATTCCGCGGCGGGAACCATCTACCAGCCGAGCCTGAAGCATCAGGATTACTCCGCCACCCAGATCGTCTACGACCGGCAAGAGCGCAGCCAGCTCGCGGTGACGCAGGGCAAATTCACCCAGGAGCATTTCATCAAGCCCTACGGGGACATTCTTGCGCGGTGGGCCTCCAGCCACGCTTTCTCATCAACACCAACGCAAGACATTGCCCATCATGAATAAGCTGCTCCCCACCTCCACCGCCGGTAGCCTGCCCAAGCCGTCCTGGCTCGCGCAGCCCGAGAAACTCTGGTCGCCCTGGAAGCTGCAGGACGAGGAACTGACCGAAGGCAAGCAGGATGCATTGCGCTTGTCGCTGCAGGAACAGCAGCACGCCGGCATCGATATCGTCAGCGACGGTGAACAGACCCGCCAGCATTTCGTGACCACCTTCATCGAACACCTCAGCGGCGTCGATTTCGAAAAGCGCGAGACCGTACGCATTCGCAATCGCTATGACGCCAGCGTCCCGACCGTTGTTGGCGCGGTGAGCCGGCCCAAGCCCGTCTTCGTGGACGATGCCAAGTTCTTGCGCCAGCAAACCCGGCAGCCGATCAAATGGGCGCTGCCCGGCCCGATGACGATGATCGACACCCTCTTTGATGCGCACTACAAAAGCCGCGAAAAGCTGGCCTGGGAATTTGCAAAGATCCTCAATCAGGAGGCCAAAGAACTCGAAGCTGCTGGCGTGGATATCATCCAGTTCGACGAGCCCGCCTTCAATGTCTTCTTCGATGAAGTCAACGACTGGGGCGTTGCCACGCTTGAACGCGCGATCGAAGGGCTCACCTGCGAGACCGCCGTCCACATCTGCTATGGCTACGGCATCAAGGCCAATACCGATTGGAAGCAGACCCTGGGCTCGGAGTGGCGTCAGTACGAAGAATCGTTTCCCAAGCTGCAGGCATCCACGATCGACATCGTCTCGCTGGAGTGCCACAACTCGCATGTGCCGATCGATCTGATCGAACTGGTGCGTGGCAAGAAGGTGATGGTCGGCGCCATCGACGTGGCAAGCAACACGATCGAAACACCGCAGGAGGTGGCCGACACGCTACGCAAGGCGCTTCGGTTTGTGGATGCCGACAAGCTCTACCCGTCCACCAACTGCGGCATGGCGCCGCTCGCCCGGCACGTCGCACGCGGCAAACTCAGCGCTCTCAGTGCGGGTGCGGACATCATTCGCGCAGAACTGTCGGCGCAGTAGCGCACTGGTGCTTGTGTAGATCGCCTGGCGAAAGAAGTGAGGGCGGCGCGTTCCGTATGGCCTTCAGCCCGGTGAGGCCGCCGCCGATGCGGTTCGTTTGAGCAGGCGCCAATAACAGGCGGTGAGCAGCGGCACCAGCAACGCGGTGACGATCACCGCGCTGGCCACCAATGTGGTGGCGGCCGGTGCGGCCGCTGCGAACTGCGGCGCCATCGCTGCGATCAATGCTGGTGTGGCCACCGCCGCACCCGCAGTGCTGGAGGCAGCCAGACCGGCGGTGCCATTGCCGTCGCCGATCAGGCGGTCGGCGAGGATCAGTGGCACGCCGGTGATGACCACCACTGCCATGCCCAGCAGCACGCCATGCACGCCGGTGGTGGCGATCGTGGTCAGGTCCAGCGTGTTGCCGAGTGCGAAGCCGAAGAACGGCACCAGTGTGTGCGTGGCTTGCGCAAGGAACTGCCGTAGCTCCGCGTCGAGATTCCCAAGCGCAAGGCCTGCCAGCAACGGCAGTACGGCACCGAGGAACAGACGCGGCTCGAACGAGGCGGCACCGCTGGCGCCCAGGATCAGCATGGTCACCAAGGGGCCCGATTCCAGCGACATCAGCACCACCGCACCGGCTTCCTCGCGGCTGCCGTATTGCTGCATCAACGAGGCATACAAGCCGCCGTTGGTCATGTCCATGGCCGCCACCAACGCTAGCACCGACAATCCTGCCAGCGGGCCGCTGGGCAGGCCGGCGGGCGGCAGCAGCGGTTGACACAGCACCGCCACCAGCCATGCCACGCCGATCTTTGTCAGCACCAGCGTGCCGGACTTGCGCAGGACCTGACCGGTGGCACGTAACTGGATGGTCGCGCCCATGCAAAAGAACCACACCGCCAGAATCGGGATGGTGCCGCTGATCAAGCCGTTGCTGAAGCTTCCCAAGGTGGTGCCGGCAGTTGGCCACAACGTGTGGCAGAGCGCCCCCAGTAACAGCGGGACCAGCATCATGCCGCCAGGCAGTCGCTCAAGTGTGGCTTTGATGCGCATACAACCCTCGGGGACCAGCAGCCATGCGCGCATGCGTGGTCTGCACATGCGTCAATCGGCCATGACAACAGCATGCGGCGTCACCCGGCGTGGCACCTGCGCGCGGCGCGAACCGATGCGGCCGCGTGCGAACGGGGTGCATGCCGGCCTGCCGACACAGCGCCGATGCTGAACCTTCTCTCGTCGCTGCGGGCTGCCCAATTGTCTGCGCTGCGTGGCCTCGCTACAGTTGCGGGGTCGAAAGAGTGCAGGCCGGATGGTAGCCCGGTCATTCATCCGATCCGGGTGGCAAGCTCTCCCGCTGAGGGTATCCGCGACACCGAGACCGGCCTTGCCGGAACGAGGTGTGCCCGGTGATCTCTCACGACCCATCATCGGCGCGCCTCCACTGACCCTGGAAGGATATTGCGCATGAATCTCACCTCAAACACCATCTTGATCACCGGCGGTGCCACCGGCATCGGCTTTGCGCTCGCACGTGCGCTGGTGGTGCAGGGCAACACCGTCATCATCTGTGGGCGTAGCGCCGCAGCGTTACGCCAGGCCAAGGACACGCTGCCTGCGCTGATCACCCAGGTCTGCGATATCACCGACACCGCAAGTCGTCGTGCACTGGTGGATTGGTTGCGGGTAGATCACCCGCACTGCAACGTGCTGATCAACAACGCCGGTGTGCAGCAGCATCGTGATTTCACCGGCACCGATGCTGTGGCCAATCTCGATCAGGAGATCGCCATCAACCTGACCGCGCCGATCCAGCTGAGTGCCGAGCTGCTGCCGTTGCTGCAGCAGCAACAGCATGCGGCCATCATCAACATCACCTCGGGGCTGGCGTTCTCGCCGATGGCCGATGTGCCGGTGTACTGCGCCACCAAGGCGGCGCTGCACTCCTTCACCCTGAGTCTGCGTCACCAGTTGAAAGGCAGTGCCGTCCGCGTGATCGAGATCGCCCCGCCAATCGTCTATACCGGGCTGGGTGGCGGGACGCGCAGTGCAGGCACGGCAACACGCAACATGATGTCTGCCGAGCAGTTTGCCGCCGAGGCGATCACCCAACTTGAAGACGACAAGGACGAGGTGCTGATCGGGATCTCGGCCGACACCCGTCGTTTGGGTGAAGCCCTGTTCGCGCGGATGAATCACCGCTAGGTTGGGCAACGTCGCTAGTGGTGGTTGCGTCGTACAACCACCACCAGCGGCTCTCGGCTGCGGTAACGATCGGTGTGGCCGCTGAATGTCAGGCGCTCAGCAATCGCCCTGCTTGCAGGGATGGCGATCGCTGGCGCGCCACTGCTTCACCAGCTGGCGGCGATTGCGCTGATACTGCTCCTGCAGATAATCGATCGTGCCAATGGCCTCTGCGCGGAAGATGCGGAAATCGCCGCATGCTTCGCACCACGCGGCAATCTTCCACCGCGCGTCGACCAGGCCCAGCATGATCGGCCAGATCGTGCGTTCCGACACCACGCCGGCCGTGCTCGTGTACCCGATTCGCAGCTTGCGTTGTGCATGCAGCGCTTTGCGGATCTTGCCAAGGTCCACGATGGACTCCGGTTGGTGTCCCCGGCTGATATACAGCGCACTGTCGTCCAGCGCCGGGCGCATCTCCTGCGGGATCACGCCGCCGAGTTTTGCCAGCGCATTCTGCACCGCCTGGGTCATCGCCTCATCGCTCTGGCGGCTGACCCACTGCGCGCCGGTGACCAGCGCGCGGAGTTCTTCCTCGGTGAGGGCGAGAGGCGGGAGCACAAAGCCCGGCCTCAGGATGTATCCCACCCCCGCCTCTCCCTCGATATCGGCACCCGTCGCTTGCAAGGTCGCAATGTCGCGCCGGATCGTGCGCAGCGACACGCCGAGTTCTTGCGCAAGCGTGCGACCGGACACCGTTCCGCGGTGTCGACGCAACACTTGCAACAGATCGAACAGGCGCTGGCTACGCGACATGTCAGTCCATCCTGACCAAGCCCTTGCCCGGGCGTCTTTGGCCGGATTCAAGTGCATTCATCAAGCCGATGGCACCGTCCAGCGGAACGATTTCGCCGATGGGCAGGCCGAAGGTGCCGGCCGCCGCCGCGTTGGCGAGGTGGGTCAGGATGGCGGCGGAGGGTTTGCAGAACACCAGCTTGAAGCGGCGATCCACCACGGCGCGGACGAACTTCCCCAGGTCCGGTTCCAGATCCAGCACACTGCCGCGCTTGTCGCGCAGCAGCGCCAACCCTGCAGCTGCCTTCATGACGGCCGAGGTGTCGAAGATCACATCGAAGCGCTCACGGATGTCTTGCAGTCGGGTCACCCTGTAATCGTAGACCTGTTTCAGGCCCAGCGATCTGGCCCGTTCCATCGAGCCTGCGCTACAACTCCCGGACACGGTTGCACCCAATCGCTGCGCCAGCTGCACCGCCGCTTCGCCGACCGCGCCGGCGCAGCCGTTGACGAACACATGCTGGCCTTTTTTCAGGCCAGCCTTGTCGACCAGACCATTCCACGCGGTGACCCCGGGCGTACCCAGGCTGGCGGCGTTTTCGTAAGAGACGTTGTCGGGCTTCTTGACCAGGTTCTCTTCGGTGGTAATCACCGCCTCGGCCAATGCGCCGCACTCCTTGAAGCGTGCCAGTCCGAAGACGGCGTCGCCCGGCTTGAAGCGGGTGACGCCTTCGCCCACCGCGAGCACCACGCCCGACAGATCCATGCCCATCGCACGCGGAAACTGCCGGCCGGTCACGATCTTCATGACGCCATTGCGCATCTTCCAGTCGACCGGATTGATCGCGGCGTATTTCACCTTCACCGCGACCTGGCCCTTTGCCGGCGCAGCAAGCGTGAAGTCGGCCAGCTGCATGACATCCTGGCCACCGTAGCGGTTGTATTGAAGGCGCTTCATGGGCGCGATGCTCCGGTGGCAGCGGCACCTGCGGATGTGACCTTGCAGGCAAGATGTGCGCGCAGTTGGGCGACTGGACTGCCTGGATGGGCGGTAGGGTCGGTTCGGCGAGCGGCGAAAGGTCCGCCGGCGCGATAGCGCGCGTGCGTAGGCGAGGGCATCAGGGTGGGCGCGTGGACATCGCGCGCGCATGACGCTGCGGGGTCGGTCGGGTGGGAGCGGGTGAAGATGGTCACCAGGACATTCCTCGGAGTGGGCGCCCAGTGTAGAAAGCCGTAGTGACAGATTCTGGCACCATGCTTTCATCAGGCCTTCAATGCGCAACAGGCGTCGCCGGCACCGCGTGACATCGCCGCATACCCGCGCGAACCTGACCTCACCATTCGCTCGATCAAACAGCCGCGCACCGCAAGCCATCGCTTCATGGATGCATGCGACTGCCATTCCCGCTCCCTCGTATGCGCTGTCGCGGCGCCGGCTGGGTGCTGAAAGCAGGCGGTGCCCGGCACCCACGCCTACCGCTCGTCGGACAGTCGCCGGTGCGGCGTCCATCGCTGCCGATCTTATGTATGATGACCATCATGAAAAACGCCTCGCCACGCTCCCGCGCATCGTCAGGCCGCAAGGCCGACAGCCATGCGCGCATTGTCGAGGTCGCTGCGCGTGCCATCCGCCGGACCGGCTACGACGGCACCGGTGTGGCCGACATCATGAAAGCGGCGGGTCTGACTCACGGCGGCTTCTACGCGCATTTCGCCTCGCGCGATGCGTTGTTGGCCGAGGCCGCGGACCACGCCGGCGCGCAGACCGTGGCGACCTCGGCGCAGATTGCTTCGTCCGTGCCACCGGAGCAGGCAGCCGTGGCGCTGATGCAGGCGTACCTCTCCGATGGGCACTTGAATAACCTCGAATCCGGCTGCCCGATCGCTGCGCTGGGTTCGGAAATGCCACGCCAGGCACCGGCGGTGCGGCAGGCGGCAACCCGCCGTATCAAGGAGATGATCGACCTGGCCGCACGCCAATTCCCGGACTGGGGAACGCCGCAGGCGCATGAGCGCGCGTTGGTCACGGTGTGTGCGATGGCAGGCACCTTGATGCTGGCGCGTGCCGTAGACGACCCTGCGCTGTCTGCGGCCATGCGCGACGCCGTGCTGGCGCACTTCGGTGCAGGCGGCGTGGAGTAGCCCCGAATTGTTTTTGCTCAAAAATATGACGTTCGTAATATTAAATAGAGTTTTTCGCAGCAATCGCTCACCGGTTTTTCCTTCTTGACAGCCCGATTCCGTGGCGACGGCAGCGCCTCCAGCGCCGACCGGCCGGCACCTCACCCAAGAGACAGAGGCACCTATGAACAGCAAAATTGCACTTGTGACCGGAGCCTCCTCGGGCATCGGCGAAGCGACCGCCGCACGTCTGGCCAACGCCGGCTACACGGTCTACGGCACCAGCCGGCGCGGTGGCACCTCCACAACGGCCGGCGTGCAGATGCTTGCGCTGGATGTCACCTACGATGCGTCAGTGGCCGCAGCGGTGGACACCATCCTGTGCAAGGAAGGCCGGCTGGATCTGTTGGTCAACAATGCCGGCTTCAACGTGGCGCCGTCTGCTGCGGAAGAGAGTTCCATCCAGCAGGCGCAATCGGTGTTCGACACCAATTTCTTCGGCACCCTGCGCATGACCAATGCGGTGATCGGCCAGATGCGCAAGCAAGGCGGTGGGCGCATCCTCAATATCGGTTCGGTGCTCGGCCTGGTGCCGATCCCGTACGCGGCGCTGTACGTGGCCAGCAAGCACGCCATCGAGGGCTATACGGAGTCGCTGGACCACGAACTGCGCGACTGGGGCATCCGCGTGTCGGTCATCGAGCCGGCCTACACCAGGACGGCGTTCGACACCAACGCGCTGCAGCCCGATACACCGATGGAGATCTATCAGGCAGTGCGCACGCATGTGGCCGCGCACATTGCGCAGGTCATGCAAAAGGCCGATGCACCCAGCGTGGTGGCCGACGTGGTGCTCGCCGCGGCGCAAGACGCACGCCCGAAAGCCCGCTACACCGCGGGCAAGGTCGCTCGGCAGTTGAGCTTCCTGCGCCGCCTGCTGCCGAACCGGATGGTGGGAGACGCGGTGCGCAAGGACCTCAAGCTGCACCAGGTGGCCGCAGTGCCGGCAGCGGCACATGCCGCGCAGGCCGCGGGCGTGCGCTCGTGAGCCACCTCACCACCGTAACTAGCACGCGTCTGCATGCAGGCCGGTGCGAGGTGCACCGATGAAAGCCGTCATTGTCGATCGCTACCAGAAGCGCAGGCCGGTGCGGATCGGTGAGGTGCCAGTGCCGCACGTGCGCGCCAACGATGTGCTGATCCAGGTACACGCGGCCAGCATCAATCCACTGGACCTGATGCTGCGCAATGGCGACTTCAAGCTGATGTTGCCGTTCAAGCCGCCATTCGTCCTGGGCAACGATGTTGCCGGCGTGGTGACCCAAGTCGGCCCGGCGGTGCGCGGGTTCGCGGTTGGCGATGCGGTGTTCGCCAAGACCGAACCGGGGCGCATCGGTACCCTGGCCGAGTTCGTGGCGATCGACGCGGCAGCGGTGGCGCGCAAACCGGCGCGCTTGAGCATGGAAGAAGCGGCCTCGTTTCCCCTGGTGGGCCTGACCGCGTGGCAGGCGTTGGTGGAGACCGCTGCGCTCAAGCCGGGCCGAAAGGTGCTGATTCACGCAGGCTCCGGCGGCGTGGGCACCATCGCGATCCAGCTGGCCAAACATCTGGGCGCCTTCGTCGCCGCAACCACCAGCACGGCCAATGTGGAGCTGGTCAAGCGCCTTGGCGCCGATCTGGTCATCGACTACACGCAGCAGGATTTCGAAAACCTGGTGCGCGATTACGATGTGGTGTTGCATAGCCTGGATACGCCGGTACTGATGAAATCGGTGCGTGTGCTCAAGCGCGGTGGTGCACTGGTGTCGCTCTCTGGCCCGCCGACGCCTGCGTTTGCGCAGCAGCTGGGCCTGGCAGTGCCACTGCGGCTCATCGTGCGGCTGCTGAGCCGCAAGGTGCGCCAGCAGGCCAGGCAGCGTGGCCTGGCCTACACATTCCTGTTCATGCGCGCCGACGGCGCGCAGCTACGAGCGCTGGCAACGCTGCTCGACAGCGGCGTGCTGCAGCCGGTGGTGGATACGGTCTATCCGTTCGCGCAGGCACAGGACGCGGTGACCTATGTCGAAACCGGTCGCGCCAAGGGCAAGGTGGTGGTGCGGCTGTAATCGCGCGGCATTCGCGCTGCAATGAGCAGGCGCGACATCACGGCGCAGTGCGCAGGTGCGCTGTCACACGCTGTGGCAAGGCTATAGTGCAGCCGTGCAACGGAACTTTCTTCTTGCCAGGCGGGACAGCATGCAAGCGACCTCGACCTTTTCCACCGCGCATACCTCAGCCGCCGATTCAACGCAGGCCGTCGAGCAGTTTCTGGTGCAGCTCAACCACCCGCACAAGGACCTGATTGTGGCGGTGCGCAGTGCACTGCTGTCGGCGGATGCGGCGATTGCCGAAGGCATCAAGTGGAATGCGCCGAGCTTTCGCACGGTTGAGTACTTCGCCACGCTACAACTCCGCGCCAAGACGGGTATCGCAGTGGTACTGCACCGGGGCGCCAAGGTGCGTGCGTTGCCACCGGGCGGGCTAGTGATCGATGACCCGGCGCAGTGGCTGCGTTGGCCGGCCGCGGACCGCGCGGTGCTGACCGTGCGTGACCTTGCCCATCTCGCTGCCGAGCGCGCCACGTTTCAAGCGGTGATCCGGCAGTGGATTGGTTTGCTGTAGAGCACTGTGGCGCCAGCGTGATTAAGAGCAGCGATCAAAACGACTGCGCAGCTGCCAGGCAGGAGCGGCCGGTGCTCGGAATCGGCATGTACCCACGTACACACAGGTTCCTCCGCGCCGTCCGCATCCACCTGACGACTGCCCGCTACGTTTTTTGAGCCGCTCCAAGCACCGGCGCAGACTGCAGGGGGCGGCCGTTGCGTAAGCCGCGCTGCGTTCAAGCCTGCGGATGCAGGCAACCATCGCGCCACCCATGCAGTCGCAGGCTGGCAATGACGCGCTGATCGACTGACAACGCACCACCACGGCGCAACCCATGCGCCGTGGTGCAGCCACGTTGATCAGTAATTGACCTGCAGCTGCAGCCGCAGCAGATCGCCTTCGACCACCGGATACGGCGCGGTGGTGACGTCGGTGCGCTTCATCTTCGAATAGGCGAAGACCAGTTCCAGCGCATCCATCGGCTGCCATTCGACGCCGGCTTCCACTTCGTCCAGGCGCATGCGTGGCGCATTGGTATCGAACTTGGAACCGCCACGGTAGGTCTGCCACTTGAGGTAAGGCAGCAGCGTGCCGTAGTTGAAGTCGTGCTTGAACATCGCCTGCACGTAACCGCCACTCAACGAACGCGTGCGGATACGCCGCTGTGCCACGTCCAGCTCCGGGCCGCGGCCCACGGTCCACTCGGCCTGCAGGCCAAACGGCTGCGGGTAATAGATGATGTGCGCGGCCACGCGTTGATCGGTGTAGCCGTTCGGCTCGGTGATGGTCGGGGTGAAGCTGCGGCCACCGATGTTCACCGCTGCCGCCGTCGGCACGAACTTGCCGGCGTAGGCATCGGCGCCCACTTCCAGATACTGGCCGTTGGCGAACTTGAACGGGTAGGTGGCGTGCACCACCGCATGCATGCCGTCGTTGCGTTCGGCGCGGTTGGCGCCCTGGCCGTTGTACACACCGGCACCGAGCACGCCGTAGTCGCCCGAGCCCTTCAGGCCGGATTTGACCAGGTCCTGGAAGCGTCCCTTGGCCACCGTGGGGCTGTAGTAGAACACCGCACCGATGTCGCGTTCGTCGCGCAGGCCGGAGTTGAGCGCGTCGGCACGGTCCAGCGTCAAGCGGTTCTGGCTGGACTGCAGGTTTTCCCAGCCGTAAGGCATCTTCGACTGGCCCACGCGCACGCGGTATTCGCGCTTCTTGTCGAAGAAGATGTCGGCGTAGGCATCGCGCAGCTGCGCGAAGTTGGAGGTGGTCGAACCTGTCGGGGTGCTTGCGAAATCCGGCTG
This sequence comes from Xanthomonas sp. NCPPB 4037, assembly GCF_041475695.2. Taxonomy (NCBI): domain Bacteria; kingdom Pseudomonadati; phylum Pseudomonadota; class Gammaproteobacteria; order Lysobacterales; family Lysobacteraceae; genus Xanthomonas; species Xanthomonas sp. NCPPB 4037. Next base: position 4,700,349 of record NZ_CM191261.1, on the reverse strand, counting down.
GAAGTACAACGACACGTGCTCGTTGAGATCGCCGCTGAGCACCAGGCGCGCACGGCGGATGCCCAGGCTCTGGTCATTGCCGATGAAGCGGTCGCCGGGCGCACGCAGGTCCTGCGCATCGCCACCGATGCCCTGGTTGTAGCGGATCTGGGTGTAGCCGCGCAGGCTCAACTTGTCGTACCACTTCTTGGGCGCGTCGCTGGCAGCGGTGGGCACGGGCGCGGCCGCCGGAGCGGGCGGCGCTGCCTGGGCCACGCCGGTGCTGGGCGCGGTGGCCGGGACTGGTGCCGCGGGCGCTTCAGGCAGGGCGGATGCCGGCAGCTTGCCGTTTTCGTCCACCTGCACGAACTTGCCCAGCTTGTCGCGCCCGGGCGCGGGCTCGGCGAAGATCTGCTTGGTCTTGCGGTCGACGTACAGCTCCAGCTCGGCGGCCAGCGTGCTGCCGCTGGCGGTCGCGCTCAGGGCGCACAGGACGGTGGCGAGATTGCGTTTTTTCATGGATCCGGCTCGGCAAGGGGAACTGGGCGGCGGTGGCGTGGCCGGCCCAGGCGCTCCTGCAAGAAGGGCGCGTGCGGCCAGATGCCGGGCACCGTCATGGCGCTCCGCAGTGCTGCCGTAGCAGCGATGGGGTGCAGTTATATTTAGGTTTGATGTCAGTTTGGTGACATCGGCAGCGCCATCCGACGGATGACTGTGTCAGCTGCATGTCCGGCAGATGTCAGTGCTGCGGCAGGCGCGGCGCAGTGCGCGCCTGCCCAGGCCGGGCGTCCACTGCCTTGGCGCGATGGCGCATGCGGCTAGCGCTGCGGGATGCGTGACCACGGCCATGGACAGCGGCGCGGAGATACAGCGCGTTGGCGTCGCCTGTGTGGTCGGTGGAGCGCGGACGACGCAGCGATGACCGCCCGGTACCGCGCGCCTACCGGATGCAGGGCCTTTGTTCGAGGGATCAATGGTGGTGCCGTTCTGCGTCTCGGAGCCAAGGATCTCCGCACGACGCCATGGCGACCAAGCCTGCACGCCATCGGCAGCGACCGGAGTTGTGTTCCTTGCGCATCGGGCGCAGCAGCGACTCAAGCCAAATTCGCTTCAGTCGGCGCGACACGCACGGCACAGGCATGCCGTCATGCCGGCAGCTGGGCGCCGCATGCCTGGCGCCCTTCTGGCCGAGTGACCGGCGCGTTCGCTCCGGCTGCGTTGGCGGCAACAGGTCTCCGCCGGGCCCACCCACCGTTCGCAGGACCTGCCTGCGAACGGTGCCGGGATCAGCCCGCCGGGTGCGCCGCCAACGCAGCGGCAATGGTGTCGCGCAGCGGGGTGGTGGGGCGGCCGATCAGCTTGCTCAAGGTGTGGCTGTCGTCGAACAGGCTGCCGCCGCCTGCGGACGCCGAACACTGCGCCAGCACCTGGGCGAAGCCGGCCGGCAGCCCGGCCTGGACCAGGGCCGCGGCATAGTCCGCCTCCGGCATGTCGTTGTAGGCCACCGGCTTGCCCGCCTGCTGCGCCAGCTCGGCGGCGTAGTCGGCCATGCTGAAGGCCTGATCGCCCGCCAGCTCGTAGATGCGCCCGGCCTGCGGTTCGGCGGAGGCCAGCACTGCCGCCGCAGCGGCTGCGTAGTCGGCACGGGTTGCGGCGCTGATCCTGCCATCGCCGGAGCTGCCGATAACCGCGCCGTGCGCCAGTTCCGGGCCGATCGAGCCGGTGTAGTTCTCGGTGTACCAACCGTTACGCAGCAGCACGTGCGGCACGCCGCTGTCGCGCAGCAGTGCTTCGGTGGTCACGTGCTCGCCGGCCAGCGAGAGCGTGCTGGTGTCGGCACGCAGCACGCTGGTGTAGGCGAGCAGACCCACGCCGGCACGCTTGGCGGCCTCGATCACGTTGCGGTGCTGCTCCACGCGCGCGCCCACCGCGTTGGAGGACACCAGCAGGACCGTGCCGACCCCGGCGAAGGCGGCGTCCAGCGAGGCCGGGTCGGCGTAATCGGCGCGACGTACGCTGATGTCGCGTTTTGCGAATGCCGACAGTGACGCGGTCTCGCGCGCGGTTGCTACGATGCGGCCGGCAGGCACACGCTCAAGCAACGCATCGACGATCAGCGCTCCCAGGTGTCCGCTGGCGCCGGTGACAAGAATCAGGGGGGAGGTGTGTGCCATGATGCGCTCCGTCAGGTATCGATAAGAGGTTTGGTCTAGTATTTAGACCGGAAGTCCAGCGAGCCTATTGTCGGGGTCGTCCCATCCTCCGCAAGGAGGCAGTTTTTCTCCCCCTGGTTACCGTGAGATGCCCCCGTGAATGCCATTGCCCTGTTTCCGCCGCCGCCGTCCCTGGAAGGGCCGTTCGACGCCACCAAGTGCCCGGTGCGCGATGTGCTCGACCAGATTGGCGACAAGTGGACCTTGCTGATCCTGCTCACGCTGATCCCTGGCCCGTCCCGTTTCAGCGCCATCCAGCGCGCCGTGCCGGATATCTCCAAGCGCATGCTCACCCAGACCCTGCGCAACCTTGAGCGCAACGGCATGATCACTCGCAAGGTCTACGCCACCAAGCCGCCGAGCGTGGAGTATGCGTTGGCCAAGCTGGGTGTGGCGCTGCTCGGCCCGGTCTCGCAGTTGCTCAACTGGGCCGGCGAACACCACGCCGACATCCGCACCGCACGTGAGCGTTTCGACCGCGCGCAGACCGCCGGCCTGATGGAAGCCAACGACCCGATCGCCTGACGCTGCGCGTTGCCGCAGTCACGGCGATCGCGGTGACCGCGGCAGGGTCTGCGCGCCGACGCTGGTGCACGCGTCAGGTCGCCCCTGCGATGCACCGGCATGCAAGGCGAACGTTGGACGTGGTGACTTAGGTGTTGGTCCTTCGGTAGTCGGCTGCTGGGCGTGTATGCCTCAGCGCTCGTTTTGTCGCCTGCGGCAACATCGCCGTGAGTCGGGGTCGCGCATCGTTCTGCATGCCACTCACACGGCTCTGACCGTGTGATGCCTTGTACTCGTTGCTGCTGCGCGCCGAGTGTTCGTCCTGGCGCGCAATCCTATGCGGTGGCGTATTGGCGCGGCCGCGACACCTGAGCGGATGGTTGTTGGCCCACTACAGGCACGGCCCAGGCAATCCAGTCGGGCCCACCACCGTTGCACGCATCGGCAGCTGCGCTAGGGCATGTGCTGCAATCGTTCTGTGAAAACACACTCACAAAGGCGCGCGCCGACTAAACATGATTTTCGGGTTTGCACACCTGCCATCACCGCAAACCGTTGCGCTGCAACGTGCAGCGTCATCCGCTATCGCAGCGATCAGAAATACCAATCGAAGCCGGCTCAAGCGTAAGCGGCCAAGTCCGATAAGGCGACACCAGCCAGTCGGATTCAGCGCACATGCCCTTAGTCGGTTCCTCCTCACCCGCCCCCGGCGTACCGCCGGCGTCGCCTTGCTGGCGCTGTGGTGCGGTTGGATCGCCGTTGCCTGGACCACGCCGCAGGCTGCTGCCGGCGATGCGGCCAGCGCCTGGGCGCGCGTACAGGCCAGCCTGCCGGCGCTGTCGACCGCACCGATGCTGGTCGGCGTCGTGGGTGCCTGCACCTGCGACGGCGCCGCCGATGCACGTGCCTGGGCGTTATTGAGCCAGGCGGTTCGCGCGCGCGGCGGGCGCGTCCAGCAGATCGATGTGCCGGCCCTGCATGGCAGCGGCTATGCGGTGTGGCTGCTCGGCACCGATGGCCAGCCGCGCTATGCCGGCCCCGCGCAGGGCGGCGCGGTGTGCGGGCGTGCCGGTGCGGCAGAGTGGCCACGCTGGCTGCCGCAGGTCTTGGCACGCCCGGCGGATGCCGCGCTGGTGGCACCGTGCGCCTGTGCTGCGGGGGTGTCGGCATGAGCAGCACCGCAACGCACGCACCCACCGCGCAGCTGGCCTCGGGCTACGCCAACCGGCTGGCGATCAAGGCCGACCGTCTCTTTCTCTGGCTCGCCACCTTACAGAGCGCTGGCTCGCTGGCGCTGGCCTGGTATCAGGGGCAGTGGACGCCCTTCCTGGCGGTCACGCTGCCCAGCCTGCTGCTGATGCTGTGGCAGGCGCGCTTCAATCCCGGCACGCGGCTGACCAGTGTGACCACCGCGCTGGTGCTGATGGCTTTAGTGGCTGCCACCATCCAGCAGGCACACGGGCTGGTGGAAATGCACTTCGGCGTTTTCGTGATCCTGGCGCTGCTGTTGTATTACCGCGACTGGCTGCCGGTGGTGGTGGCCGCCGCTGCCATCGCCGTGCACCACCTTGCGTTTTATTGGCTGCAGGCGCGCGGGCTGCCGGTGCAGGCCTTCAGTGCCGGCAGCGGGTTCGGCATCGTCGTGCTGCACGCCGGCTATGTGATCGTGGAAACCGCCTTCGTCTGCGTCATGGCCGTGCAACTGCGACGCCAACTGGACGCGCTGGATCACGAAGCAGAGGCGCTGGCGCAGCTTGCCGACACGCTGGCCAAGGGCGACGCCTTGCCGCCGGCCATCATGCAGCAGCATTTTCGTGCCGGTTCGCTGGCGCAGGCGCTGGTGCGCATGAGCGCGCAGGTGCAGGAACGCATCACCACGCAACAGCAGCTGCTGCAGGAAAATCGCCGGATCCGCCTGGCGCTGGATGCCTCGGCCATGGCTGTGGCCATCGTCGACACGCAGGGCGAGGCGCTCTACCGCAATCACTCCTTCGCACAATTGAGCGCGCGCAGCGATGCGCACACCGTGCAGCAGGCGCTTGCCGAGGCCGCACAGCGGCGTGCTGTCGAAAGCGGCGCAGGTGCGCGCGCGCTGGGCGCATTGCAGCTGCAGGAGAGCGTCACACCCGTGCACGATCACGACGGCATGCCACTGGGCGTGGTGGTGGAATGGCAGGACCGCACCCAGGCCTTGTTGCTCGAAGCGCAAATGACCACCGTGATTGCGCAAGCCACCCGCGGCGAGCTCGGCGCGCGGCTGCATGGGCATGCGCACGACAGCACCTTGGGCCAGCTGGCCGAAGGCATCAACCGCTTTCTTGCGGTTACCGAAGACAGCTTGCAGGACATGCGGCGCATGCTGGCGGCACTGGCGCACGGCGACCTGTCGCAACGCATCGATCGTGCCTGCGAGGGCGTGTTCGACCACATGAAGCGCGATGCCAATGCCACGGCCGATGCACTTGCCCGCATCATCGTGCAGATCCGCAGTTCCAGCGGCGCCATCAACGCGGCAACCGGCCACATCCTGCTCGGCAACGACGCACTGGAGCAGCAGTGGCGGCGCCAGTCGGTCACGATCCTGCACGGCAACGACGCACTGGAGCAGCAGGTGCGGCGCCAGTCGGTCACGCTGGGCGAGGCGGCGCAACAGATGCAGGCCGTGCTTGGCACCATGCAGCAGCACAGCGCGCAGGCAGCCGATGCCGATGTGCTGGCTGCCGCCGCATCGGAAGCGGCGCGTGCAGGCGGCGACACCATGGGCAAGGCGATGAGCACCATGCAACAGATGGAAGCCGCCTCGCGGCGTATCCAGGACATCATCGCCGTCATCGATGGGTTGGCCTTCCAGACCAACATCCTGGCGCTCAACGCTGCCGTGGAAGCGGCGCGTGCAGGCGACGAAGGCCGTGGCTTTGCGGTGGTGGCCAGCGAAGTACGCGCGCTGGCACTACGCTCCTCCACCGCCGCCAGCCAGATCAAGGCGTTGATCGGCGAATCGGTGACGCACGTTGAAGCCGGTGTGCAGCAAGTACGCAGCGCCGGTGCCGGCATGCAGCACATCGTGACCACCATTGGCCAGGTGAGCAGCACGCTGAGCACGATTGCGGTCGCCTCCGAGCAAGAGGCCGGCAGCATCGCGCAAGTGCATCAGACCTTGAGTCGCGTGGATATCGACATGCGCGACGGCGTGCTACGCATGCAGGAGGCCAGCACCGCCGCGCGTGCCATGGGCGACCATGCCGCACAGCTGGAAGATGCAGTGAGCCTTTTTGTAGAAGACGCAGCGCCCACAGCGCAGAGTGCTGCAAGACAGGCACGCCATGCCGCGTGAGCAACACTGTGGTGGTCTATAGCCAACGCGGCGTCACCCGGCAATACGCGGCGTAGGCGGGGCCAAACTGCGCCGCCAATGCGCGCTCTTCCGGCAGAATCTGGAGCCGCGTGATTGCCAGCACGTAGGCCCCACCAGGACCAGGGCGGCGTCCTGCTGCAGCGACACGATCCAGCCGCCCAGCAGCAGCGCACGGCCGAGATACATCGGGTTGCGGGTGTGGCGATGCAGGCCCGTGGTTACCAGCTGCGTTGCACGCTGCGGCGCGAGTGGGTTGATCGTGGTCCCGGCCCTGGCAAATGTCAGCTTTGGAAGCACATTCAACGCGATGCCCCCGAGCACACAGGTACCGGCCATCAACATCCGGCCCGGCAGCGGGAGCGCGATGCTCGGTAACAGCGCTGCCGTGCCGGCGGCGATCACGCCCAGCAGCGCTAGCAGCACAGGCGGTGGAACGCGTGTTTCTAACCGTTGCAGCATCCAGACGCTCCGCCGTGCTCAGTGCCGCAGGGAAGCCGGCGGTACATGCCCGCCATCACGCACGTCATCGCTCGGCCGAGGTATCAGCTGCCGGAGGCCGGCGTGCCCTTGCGTAATGCGCGCAGCCTGCCGGTGAACCAGGATTGGCTCGGTACCGCCGCCGCGCCACCGCATCGCACCTCGTACGGCTTACCTGACATGCTGCTCTTGGTCGCAGCAAGCTCGATAAAGGATTCGGTGCTGGTGACCAGGCCCTTCTTCTGCAGGTAGTCGTACTTGCGTTGCAAATGCTCGCTGGCTTTGGGCGCCGAATACCACGACCCGTTGCGCGAGAACTCGCAGTTAGAGCTTTTCAACGCTGCGAACAGCTGGTTGATCTCCCGTGTCGTGGTAGGGGCTACGCCTTGCGCAAACGCCGATCCCGACACCAGCAAGCAGATGAGCCATATTCTTTTCTTCATCGTGAATCCATTCGCCAAGCGTTGTTTCGGAAGATGCGAAGCATAGGCCAGAACAGCAGTGCCAGTATCGCTTTGCAGCCGCTGGCGTGCAGCGGGATCTGGCCCATGGACGGCTGAATGATTGCGTGCGCCCAGAGCGAACGTGCCCGTGGCGTCGCATGGGCGAAGGCTCACAACACCCTGCAGCACTGCGCCTCGACGCGACCGAAGCCTCGCCGCTCTGATGCGCTGCTCGACCACTCTCTAGGCAGCGCGTTCGCGCAGCTGGAAGATATTGCCTTCCGGGTCAACGGCATTACAGGCAACGAAGCCGGCGCCGCGCCACTGCTCTGGCAAAATTTCGCCGCCAAGCGCAGCTGCAAGCCCGGCGAGCTGCGTGATACTCGGGACGGTGAAAAAGAACTTGAGCGCGCTGTTCTCACGCCTGCTGGGCGGATCGGCGATGGTGATGGAGGCGGCGATCGCCTCAGGTATTGCATGGATGACAAGTTGCAACGCGGCTGCGTTCAGCACAACCAATTCCTTGCTGGAATGGATCGCCTGCATACCCAGCAGGCGCTGGTAAAAAGCCGCCACGCGCTCAAGATCCTTGGCATAGATAAACAAGCCGGCGCTGGCAGCTTGCGACATGGCTTGACCTCGGGTCTGGTGGGTAGCGACTAGTCTGCCCCAACAAGGCTCCAGGCAAGAACGTAAGAGCGGCTAACAAAACGTAGCGAGCAGCCGTCAGGTGGGTGCGGACGGCGCGGAGGAACCGCAGTGTACGGGGGTACATGCCGATTCCGAGCACCGGCCGCGCCCGCCTGGCGGCTGCGCAGCAGTTTTGATAGCTGCTCCTATTACCAGGCACCGCTACGCAAAATTTAAGCCCGAGCCCGCTAATAGCTTTGCCTGCCGCGAAAGCAGAGACGCCGTAAGCAGATACGGCTCAGGGATCGGCTGGCGTATACCGCAGCAGATCGCTACCGACAAAGTAGTTGCCGTAGTACTCGTTCTTTCGAAGGCCGGGGTGTGCCGCAAAGTCGATATAGGGCGCAGCGCAGTGTGGGCAGCGGAACGGATTCATATAGCGATAGGCCGACCCATCCGGTGCCAGCGGCAGCCGTTCTTCCAGTGCATGCAGCTGCTCGGGGTCCGGCTCTGTCAATGCGGCCGGACTGCCGGTAATGTGGTCCTCCACCGTGATGGTGTACCTGCCGGATTCCGAGTAGAAATAGCCCGCGTTGCTGAAACCGGCGTGGTAGGAACGGATCAGGAACGAACGTTTGCAGTGGTCGCATTCACAGGAAAGCAGCACGTTGCCGCCGGTGACTAGTCCACTGAAGTGCAGACCCCTGGCAAAAAGCCCCTTGCCTGCAAGTGCGGTACTGCTGACGCTGGCGCCCGGCAGGAAGAACGGCTGAAATCTGATCCCGTCTGCGTGCCCATTCGCAAACGCGTCTGGATCGAGCTGCTCGGTCTGGGAAATGACACAGTCTGCCTGGCACCCCAGGTTGGGATGTACGCGAATGGAGAAGTGGAACCATCCTGTCGCAGTACCAAGTTCATGCCGATGCACGCTTCCCGCCGAGTCGGTAAATTCCAGGACGCTATCGGCTTTCAACCATGCGGAAGGCTTGATCTCACACGGGATATCGCTCTGGCTAATGCGACACAACTCCCGCCCATCGGCACGAACAATCAGTAATGGAGCGGCTTGCTTCTTGAAGATGGAGAACATGCGTTCCTTGGCGGTAATGCTGGAATGACAGATTGGAGCGCTGGCGCGAGCGCAGCAGAACAATCTTAGCTCTTCAGAACGTCAAACGCCGCGCTTGTCCTCGATGTTTTCCTCTTGAAGGCCATGCCTACACTGGCAGGCGCAGTCAACGCAAAACCGAACTGCTGGTAGAGCTTATACGCCTCACCATCCGCAATCAGGCTGACATACGCAGACGCAGGTACTTCGCGTTCTATGTAGCTTGCGATCTCACCCATGACAGCCTTGCCCAGACCACGGCCCTGATGCGCTGGCAAAACGGCAATGTCCACGATCTGATAAAAACAGCCGCCATCGCCGATGACGCGCCCCATCGCCACCGGCTCGCCATCGCAAAGCACCTGCACGCTGAACAGCGAGTTGGGCAACCCGCGCTCTGCGGCTTCCAACGCTTTCGGGCTCAAGCCGCTTGCTTGGCGAAGATGACGATACGCTTCGATAGTCGGCGTTTGATGTACGACGCGATACAGGGATGATGAGAGCATGACGGGAGTGCTTTAGGGATGGTCTGAATTTGATGGTGTTGTTACCAGTTCTTGGAAAAGGCCAAGGACCGGAGCAAGCTCTGGATTATTCAAGGGCGCCATATCACGCGCGGATGCGGTGAGTGGCAAGAGCAAAGGAAGTAGTACGAGAAGTCTCATCAGAGACCTAACGCCTGAATTAAGCCGGCCCGCCAAGCGGGTTCGGCTTGAATGAATTGTTAGGCACTGCCGACACCTACAACAACGCAGATTGCCGGTGTGGTTAGGAACCAGACAACTGGCAGCCAGACGAGCTTGCGTGCCCGAAGCCACAGCGGTTTGAGGTGGGGCGGGATAGTAGACGACGGCTGTGTGATCCAGCTCAGCTCACAAAAATTGTTGTGGTAGCCAGGACCAAGAACAGGAAATTGCGTGAGGTGTTCCCAGGCAGCTCGATCAACGGCCAGAAGATCTTGGCGAAAACGGATGTTGAGTAGCGCGCCAGCTCCGCCTGCAAGTGCAAGACTACCCACGGCATAAAGCGTGATTAGCCACTCTCGTGGACCGACCACTCCGAAACGAAGCAAAAGAACCCAAGCTGCCAAAATTCCCCATGCAACAAATAACCATCGAACTTTCATGCGGTGCCTAACGCCTGAGTTAAGCCGTGCTGCGAAGCGGCATCGGTTTGAACGAATTGTTAGAGGGCTATCCGAGCAACCCCCTGTTGAATAAATCCCGCGCGCGCGCCAACTGTGCCCGCACCTCTTGCGCGCAGAATAGCGCAGAGTCGTGGACTACGCGGTCATTCTCAATTAGCGACCGAAATCTCGGTGTGTGGTGTGCGAAGGCGCTCCTGCCGGACTTGTCGCGCCATGCATGAATCTCATCCCAGAGCAGGCCGGCTTGTCGCTCTGAACCCACAAGCCTCGGCAGGAACTCAGTGAACAAATTGTCGTAGTTCTTTAGGGCGCTTTGCACCTGCTGTGGCTCGTGGGACAAGACAAATTGAAGCTGCTCGATCTCGCGGCGCGCCGAGGAGAACAGGTTACGGCTTTGCTCCACGTGCATGAGCAACTCAGATTTATCTCTCTCAAATGCTAGTGTCGACTCGAGCTCATGCACAATGACGGAATGCGAGAAAGCTCTGTAGCTGATGTAGGCAGATGCCAAGCTGACAATGAGCGCGAGAACTGCGATGACATCGGAACTTCCCATAGCCCTCTAACGCCTGAATTAAGCCGGCCCACAGCAGGGCGGCGATTGAGTGCAAATATAGCCGAAGGCGTGCACTTAGGCGCCGCCCTGATGTGGGCTCGGCTTGAATGAATTGTTAGAGCGTGTTATGAACTTTGAAATAGAGCGGCTGCATTTCCAAGCATCAGGATCGTGAAGACGACAAAGTGCAAACCGGCCAACGTTTCCGGCAATCGCTCATAGTCGCGCGCCAGTCGTCTGAAGCGATTGACCCAGCCGAAGCTGCGCTCGACAACCCAGCGGCGCGGCAGCAAGACAAAGCCTTTCTTCGCTTCTTGCAGCTTGATGACGTGCAACTCAATGCCCTCTTCCTTAGCCGCTTGCGCCGGTTCTTGGCCGGTATAGCCCTGATCCACAAAAGCGATCTTGACCGTTTCACCGGTCACGTGTTGTACCTCCTGGGCCAACGAACGGACCTGTGCGCGTTCCTGCTCGTTGGCCGGCGTGACCTGGACGGCAAGCAGATGTCCCAGCGTATCGACGGCCATATGCACCTTGCTGCCTTTCTTGCGCTTATAGCCATCGTATCCAGCACGCGGCCCGCTTTCACAGGTGGACTGCAGCGTCCGGCCATCAAAAATCACCGCGCTCGGCTGGCCTTTCTTCCCCTGTGCCACACGCAAGAGTGAGCGCAGATCGCTGACCATGGCCTCAAAGCAGCCAGCCTGCAGCCAGCGCTGCGTTTGCTGATACACCGCTTCCCAAGGCGGGAAATCGTTGGGAAGCAATCGCCACGGTGCGCCGGCGCGTGCGATCCAGCGCAGTGCGTTAAACATCGCGCGTAGCGCGTATTTGCGCTGCGGTGCTTGCGCATCCATCAGTGTGAGATATGGCGCAGCGAAGGCCCATTCTTCGTCGGAGATATCGGTTGGATATGGCTTACGAGGCTTCATCCGTATACGTTATCGTGACAAGGGCAAAGTTCATAACACGCTCTAGCCGCGGCTCCACATTCAAAAGTCGCGTGTGACTACGAATTATCATTAGTACGGACACGGTGCGCGACCCAGTTTAGCCCAACCCACAACACAGCTAGATATGCAAAGGCGGCCGAGACGTACACAGTTGAACCAAAAGTCTTGAGCCAAGGTGTTGCTACCCCAAGCAAGAAGACGCCAGCCAAGGCAAGCACGAAATAAACGAGGCGCGCTTTGGAGTCTTTGGTCACAAGCAGCTTCTCTCTGCGGCCTAACGCTTGAATTAAGCCGAGTTGCGAAGCAACTTCGGCTTGAATGAATTGTTAGGCAGTGAGTGACCGCAAAGGTTGGATGGTGCAACCATGCTCCCCAGCACTGCCGCCTGGACCGAGTGTGCCACAGCTTACGGGATGGAGCTTGCTCAGCGATGCAGCGGCGCGTGATGCCACCGGAGCCAACTGCAACGAGCGCAGCGCCGGAACCAAGTGCCAAGGCGAAGCACCGAACTTACCGCAACCAGCAGCGATGATGACTCCTGTCCGGAGCCAGCCGTATGCATGCCTGCGAACTCACCGAGGCGGCGACCACTAACGCATTTGCTCCACCACGGCCTAACGCTTGAATTAAGCCGAGTTGCGAAGCAACGTCGGCTTGAATGAGTTGTTAGGCAGTGAGTGGCCGCAAAGGTTGGATGGTGCAACCATGCTCCCCAGCACTGCCGCCTGGGCAGAGTGTGCCACAGCTTGCGGGATGGAGCTTGCCTCAGCGATGCAGCGGCGCGTGATGCCACCGAAACCAAATGCAATGAGCGCAGCGCAGTAACAACGGGCTAGGGCGAAGCACCGAACTTGCCACACCCCGCAACGGTGATGACTGCTTTCCGGATCCAGCCGCATGCATACCTGCGAACTCGCCGAAGCGGCAACCAACAACGCATTTGCTCCACCACTGCCTAACGCTTGAATTAAGCCGAGTTGCGAAGCAACTTCGGCTTGAATGAATTGTTAGGCAGTGAGTGGCCGCGAAGGTTGGATGGTGCAACCATGCTCCCCAGCACTGCCGCCTGGACCGAGTGTGCCACAGCTTGCGGGAGGGAACTTGCCCAGCGATGCACGCGCGTGACGCCACCGAAGCCAACTGCAATGAGCGCAGCGCGGGAACGACGTGCCAAGGCGAAGTGCCGAACTTACCGCAACCAGCAACGGTGATGACTGCTGTCCGGAGCCAACCGCATGCATGCCTGCGAACTCACCGAAGCGGCAACCACAACGCATTTGCTCCACCACGGCCTAACGCTTGAATTAAGCCGAGTTGCGAAGCAACTTCGGCTTGAATGAATTGTTAGGCAGTGAGTGACCGCAAAGGTTGGATGATGCAACCATGCTCCCCAGCACTGCCGCCTGGACCGAGTGTGCCACAGCTTGCTTGCGGGATGGAGCTTGCCCAGCGACGCCCCGGTGCGGGCTGCTGCCGAAGACAATGCAACGAGCGCAGCGCGGAAGTGACTTACGAGGGCGAAGCACTGAACTTGCCACGCCCCGCAACGGTGATGACTGCCGCCCGGAGCCGACCGCATGCATCCCAGTCAATGCACCGAAGCCGGATCCACCAACGTGTTTGCTCCACCACTGCCTAACGCTTGAATTAAGCCGAGCCGCGAAGCGGCTTCGGCTTGAATGAATTGTTAGGCAGTGAGTAGCCGCGAAGGTTGGATGGTGCAACCATGCTCCCCAGCACTGCCGCCTGGACCGAGTGTGCCACAGCTTGCGGGATCGAAGTTGCCCAGCGATGCAGTGGCGCGTGACGCCACCGAAGCCAACTGCAACGAGTGCAGCGCGGGAACGATGTGCCAAGGCGAAGTACCGAACTTACCGCAACCACAAAGGTGATGACCTCTGTCCGGAGCCAACCGCATGCACGCCTGCGAACTCACCGAAGCGGCGACAACCAACGCATTTGCTCCACCACGGCCTAACGCTTGAATTAAGCCGAGTTGCGAAGCAACGTCGGCTTGAATGAGTTGTTAGGCAGTGAGTGGCCGCGAAGGTTGGATGGTGCAACCATGCTCCCCAGCACTGCCGCCTTGACCGAGTGTGCCACAGCTTGCGGGGTGGAGCTTGCTCAGCGATGCAGCGGCGCGTGATGCCACCGAAGCCAACTGCAACGAGCGCAGCGCGGGAACGACGTGCCAAGGCGAAGCACCGAACTTACCGCAACCAGCAACGGTGATGACCTCTGTCCGGAGCCAACCGCATGCACGCCTGCGAACCCACCGAAGCGGCAACCACCAACGCATTTGCTCCACCACGGCCTAACGCCTGAATTAAGCCGACTGGCGAAGCCAGTTCGGCTTGAATGAATTGTTAGGCGGCTACCCGCGTGACCGCCTGAATAGATCCTGCGCCTCTTCGTGGGACTGTGCGGAGATGTCTCCTAAACGATCGTGCCCCAATGATCGAAGCCTCATAGCTTGCAAACCCGAATGACTTCTCGCATTGAGCGTCCAGACAATCACTGCCCAAAGAATAGTGAAAATGTTGATGCCGAAGACAAAAAACGGTGCGATGGCCAAGGCAAGGATCAAAAGAGCCAGTAGTGGTGGACCTCCCTGAATAAGAACCCAGATTGGGCCAAGCAAGAAGCCGCCAATCTCCCATTTGTGCTCTACCGACTTCAGGTACTTTAGGTCTGCATCTCCAGGGTGTGCCCACATCGTGTAGCGTCTAATCTTGCCGTTCCCACCCTTGGTTGGGGCGTCGCTGTAATTTGAGTGACCAAATACGTGGCCGGATGGAATTTTTGGCTTCTGTGGTGAAGTTGCTGAGTTGCGGTTGAACCCGGCAGTTATGTCGAAGAAAAATCTCCGCGTTTGAGTCCACTCGGGTTCTCCTGTCTCCTTTGCGGCATAAATAAGTTCATCTATCACGCGGCCGTCATAGTTGTGGGTCTGCTGTTTCTCGAACTCGTACTCGAAGCCCATTTGTTCCAGTAGGAATTGGGCCACTCCGTACTCGATTGAAACGTAATCGCGCTGGTCTGTAATGACTAGCGGGTCGTCCCGCTTGGTGGTTCCCGCGCCAACGGGGAAGTCACCGCCGAAGCGTTTCTCCAGCACTTCTTTCAAAGGCACCATGAACTTCTCCTTGCCGCCTAACGCTTGAATTAAGCCGAGTTGCGAAGCAACTTCGGCTTGAATGAATTGTTAGGCAGTGAGTGACCGCAAAGGTTGGATGATGCAACCATGCTCCCCAGCACTGCCGCCTGGACCGAGTGTGCCACAGCTTGCTTGCGGGATGGAGCTTGCCCAGCGACGCCCCGGTGCGGGCTGCTGCCGAAGACAATGCAACGAGCGCAGCGCGGAAGTGACTTACGAGGGCGAAGCACTGAACTTGCCACGCCCCGCAACGGTGATGACTGCCGCCCGGAGCCGACCGCATGCATCCCAGTCAATGCACCGAAGCCGGATCCACCAACGTGTTTGCTCCACCACTGCCTAACTAATATTGGACCGCCTAAAAGCGGTGTTGCGCCAAGTATCGACGAAGGCCGGATGGCTGGGAAGGGGGAATTCCTATTCCGTAACAGTGACTTGCCGGATAGCAACCGACAATCTTGGCGTCGATGCTGGTTGCGTTATCCGACGTGTGAGCCGGCGTATGAGTTACACCCGTGACGATGCAGGCGTAATGACGCGTCTGACCCCCAAGCTGTTGGATCAGGTCCGTGGTCGGCTGCGGCTTCGCCACTACAGCCTGCGCACCGAGCAGGCGTATGTGGGCTGGATCCGACGCTTCATCCTGGCCAACGGTAAACGGCATCCAGCGCAGATGGGGCAGGCAGAGGTCGAGGCGTTTCTCACCGACCTGGCGACGCGGGGCCAGGTGTCGGCCGGAACGCAGAATCAGGCGCTGGCGGCACTGCTGTTCCTGTATCGCGAGATCCTGGGCCTGGAGTTGCCCTGGATGGAAAACCTGGTGCGCGCCAAGCGACCGCGGCGCATTCCGGTGGTGCTCTCGGTCGAGGAGGTGACGCGCCTGCTGACGATGCTGGAGGGGGCGTGTCGGCTGATGGCGGGGCTGCTCTACGGCAGCGGGATGCGGTTGCTGGAATGCCTGCGGTTGCGGATCAAGGATGTGGACATGGTGCGTTGCGAGATCGCGGTGCGCGACGGAAAAGGCGGCAAGGATCGGCGGGTGCCGCTGCCGCGCAGCCTGCGAGGGGAATTAATGCAGCAGCGCGAGCGGGCGCTGCTGCTGCATGCCGCTGATCTCGCCGAGGGAGCAGGACGGGTGTTCCTGCCGCATGCGTTGGCGCGCAAGTATCCCACTGCCGATGTCGAGCCCGGCTGGCAGTATCTGTTCCCCGGCGCGCGTCGATCGGTGGATCCGCGCAGTGGCCGAGTTGGTCGGCATCACGTATCGGAAGAGGTCCTGCAGCGTGCGGTACAGGCGGCACGGCGCCGTGCCGGGATCGACAAGCCGGCGACCTGCCACACCCTGCGGCATTCGTTCGCCACGCATCTGCTGGAGGCCGGCCACGATATCCGCACTGTGCAGGAGCTGTTGGGCCACAAGGATGTGGCAACCACGCAGATCTACACGCATGTGCTGGGGCGCGGAGCGTCGGCGGTGCGCAGCCCGCTGGATGGGCTGCATCTCAGCGGTGGGTGACGTTGCCGCCAATAAGAGCAGCGATCAAAACGACTGCGCAGCCGCCAGGCGTGCGCGGCCGGTGCCCGGAATCGGCATGTACGCCCTACGCGCCGGTTTCGAGCGCTGTCCGCCCACCTGACGGCTGCTCGCTACGTTTTGTTAGCGGCTCTAAAAAGCCACCCAACGCTGGGTTTGCAGTCACGCATCGGGAAGGAAGTCCCTTCCATCGTCCGATGCCGGGATACGACGAAGACCGCTAAATATCCGCGGTCTTCATCGCAATGCCTCAGCCGTCCAGCATCGCCTTGTCGCGTACCGCGCCCTTGTCCGCACTGGTCGCCAGCAACGCGTACGCCTTCAGCGCGGTGGTGACTTTGCGTGGGCGCACTTCCACCGGCTTCCAGCCCTTGGCGTCCTGCTCGGTGCGGCGTGCGGCCAGTTCTTCGTCGGAGACGAGCAGGTCGATCGAGCGCTTGGGGATATCGATGAGAATCTTGTCGCCGTTGCGCACCAGGCCGATCGCACCGCCTGCGGCGGCTTCCGGCGAGGCGTGGCCGATCGACAGGCCCGAGGTGCCGCCGGAGAAGCGGCCGTCGGTGAGTAGTGCGCAGTGTTTGCCCAGGCCCTTGGATTTCAGGTAGCTGGTGGGGTAGAGCATCTCCTGCATGCCGGGGCCGCCCTTGGGGCCTTCGTAGCGGATCACCACCACGTCGCCGGCTTTGACTTCGTCGGCGAGGATGCCTTTCACTGCCGAATCCTGGCTCTCGTAGACGCGGGCATTGCCTTCGAAGACGTGGATGGATTCGTCCACGCCGGCGGTCTTCACCACGCAGCCATCGCGGGCGATATTGCCGTACAGCACGGCCAGGCCGCCTTCCTGCGAGAACGCATGCGCAACATCGCGGATGCAGCCTTCGCTGCGGTCGGTGTCCAGGGTGTCCCAGCGCGTGGCCTGGCTAAACGCAATCTGCGTGGGAATGCCGGCCGGGCCGGCCTTGTAGAACGTATGCACCTTGTCGTCGTCGACCTGGGTGACATCCCATTGCGCGATGGCGTCGGCCAGGGTGCGTGTGTGCACGGTGGCTGCATTGGTGTGCAGCAAGCCGCCACGTGCTAGTTCGCCGAGGATGGACATGATGCCGCCAGCACGGTGCACGTCTTCGATGTGGTACTTGGGCGTGTTCGGTGCCACCTTGCACAGCTGCGGCACGCGCTTGGACAGGCGGTCGATATCGCGCATGCCGAACGGCACCTCGCCTTCCTGCGCGGCAGCCAGCAGATGCAGGATGGTGTTGGTGGAGCCGCCCATGGCGATGTCCAGCGTCATCGCGTTTTCGAACGCTTCGAAGGTGGCGATGCCGCGCGGCAGTGCGGTGGGGTCTTCGCCGCCGTACCAGCGATGGCACAGTTCCACCGCCACGCGCCCGGCGCGCAGGAACAGCTGCTCGCGGTCGGCATGCGTGGCCACCACAGTGCCATTGCCTGGCAATGAAAGACCCAGCGCTTCGGTGAGGCAGTTCATCGAGTTGGCGGTGAACATGCCCGAGCACGAGCCGCACGTGGGGCAGGCGCTGCGTTCGAACTCGGCGACCTTTTCATCGGAGGCGCTGTCGTCGGCGGCGATCACCATCGCGTCGATCAGATCCAGATTATGGTCGGCCAGCTTGGTCTTGCCGGCTTCCATCGGCCCGCCGGAGACGAACACGGTGGGGATGTTGAGGCGCAAGGCGGCCATCAACATGCCGGGGGTGATCTTGTCGCAGTTGGAGATGCACACCAGCGCGTCGGCGCAATGCGCGTTGACCATGTACTCGACCGAGTCGGCGATGATTTCGCGGCTGGGCAGCGAATACAGCATGCCGTCGTGGCCCATCGCGATACCGTCGTCCACGGCGATGGTGTCGAACTCCTTGGCCACGCCGCCGACACGTTCGATCTCACGTGCCACGAGTTGCCCAAGATCCTTCAGGTGCACATGCCCGGGCACGAACTGCGTGAACGAATTGGCGATGGCAATGATCGGCTTGTGGAAATCGCCATCCTTCATGCCGGTGGCGCGCCAGAGTGCGCGGGCGCCCGCCATGTTGCGGCCGTGGGTGGAGGTCTTGGAGCGGTATTCGGGCATGGCGGGATCGACAACGTGAGCGAGCGGTGGCTGGCAATTAGACCGCGCCAGGACTGTTGCTGCTGCAACCGTCGCGGCGCGTTCCGGTGATCTCGCACGGTAGCACGCAGCTGCCGGGTGAACGGGCGGCCAAACGTGACTGCCATTGGGGCGATGACATCAAACGTCGAGCACGCCATTCCGCTGCGCCAAACGGTTCATCCATGCGCAGCAATAGCGCAGGCGCCCGCCTGGCGGCTGCGCAGTAGTTTTGATAGCTGCTCTTAGAACCTGTTCACGATCTTCTGAGTAATAGTGCCAAGAAGGCCAAATGGATGAACTGCAGGCTGGTGTTGAGTTTGCGCTCGCAGTTCTTCCATAGCCTTCGGTTCTTCTCCAGCCAAGCAAAACTACGCTCGACGATCCATCGCTTGGGCATGACCTTGAAGGTGTGCAGTTCGCTGCGCTTGGCAATCTGCACCGTGAGCTGCTCGCCTAAAATCTCTCGCGCGCCGTCGGCAAACCGTACTCCGGTGTAACCGCTGTCGCACAGTAAGCTTCGTACATGCATCAAGTTTGACTGGCAGCGCTCCAACGCCTGCAGCGCACCTTTGCGATCGGTCACCTCCGCCGTCGTCACCGCGATTGCATGGGGCAATCCCTGAGTATCAACAGCGATATGCCGCTTGATGCCCGACACCTTCTTGCCCGCGTCATATCCCTTTTGCCCCGCTGTGTCCGTGTTCTTTACGCTCTGCGCGTCCACGATCAAGAACCTGGTGCAGGCGTTGCGCTCCTGTCTGGCGCGGGCCACGCCAACCTGATTTTTTAAGTGCCTGCTCCAGCAGGCTCACTCCCTCATCGTTGCACTCGCTCCACTTGGCAAAGTACGAGTGCACGGTCCGCCACTTCGGAAAGTCGCTGGGGAGCGCTCGCCATTGGCAACCGGTTCGCAGCACGTACAACACTGCGCACCACACCTCATACACGTCCACACGGCGTGGCTTGGTGCGCTTACGCGCTTGTTCCAGGATCGGCAGCACGTGTTCGAACTGCTCCCGGCTCATGTCGCTCGGATAGGTCTTTTGGCGCATCCGCATAGTCTGCACTGATCAGGAAAGATCGTGAACAGGTTCTTAGACTGTGCGCATGACCTCCACTCTGTCGTGCCGCTCCGGCTGTGCCGCGTGCTGCATTGCCCCGTCCATCAGTTCGCCGATTCCGGGCATGCCGCACGGCAAGCCGGCCGGTGTGCCGTGCGTGCAGTTGGATGCGCAGTGGGGCTGCCGCCTGTTCGGGCAGCCGAGCCGCCCGGCGGTCTGTGCCAGCCTGCGTCCTTCGTTGGAGATGTGCGGCAGCTCGCGGACGCAGGCACTGGCGATGCTCGCCGCCCTGGAGCGCGCGACAGAGCCTTGAATGTGAGGCGCGTTGTGCCGTTGCGCACGGCCGACTGGAGCGCCGCGCTGGAACTGCAGGGATCGCTGCGGCTTAGCTGCGCCGCTTTGCGCGTTCCAGGTCAATCTGGGCAATGCTTGCATCGGTGTGATCGACCGGCGCATCGCTCTGATGGACACGCCAACCTAGGCGCTGCATGCCGCGCAGCGTTGCCGCATGCGGTGCATCCGCCGTAGCCGGGTGCGGTGACCAGGCTGCCTTCTTGGGCCTGCACTTGCACAGATGCCAGCCGGTCAGCCTGACCATTGCCGCACAGCGCAGTGCCACCAGCGACTATCGCGCTTCACAGCGCGGCAGGCAGGAAACACTGCCAAGCCACATAGCCGATGCAGGACGGCGAAGAAGCGCCAGCACCGCGTTCAACCGTTGCCGTTCGCCTTGCGACCGGCGAACACCCGCCTGATGCCGGCGCCCAGCGCCAGCACGCCGAACAACACCAGCTTCCAGCCCTTGGCCAGCAGCAGGCCCAGCTTGGCGAACAGCCCGGCCTTGGCCGCCAGGCCGCCGCCGATCAGGCCGGCCAGGCCATAGCTGGCAATCTTGTCGGTGGAGGGGTTGTGGTCGGCATAGCGCGCGCCCTGGTCGAACTCGGTCATCGGCAGCAGCTGCTGCATGCCCTGGCGCACTTGGTCGAGCTGGCCGATGCCGGCGACGGCGTTGAGGCTGAGATAGCCGCTACGGCCCAGCACGCGTATGTCGTAATTCAACGTGTGCTGCTGGGCGCCGTCGAAGCGCAGCTCCTTGGCCCAGTAGAGCTTCTTGCTGCCGGCGTCGTAGCGCGGCGGTACCGCCCAGCCGAGCAGGTCGACCGTGCCGTAGCCCTGTTCGCGCCGCGCAGCGTTGTCTTCGGCGGTGCCTTTCTGCATGTCGGCCAGCAGTTCGCTGTAGTCGATCTTGGCGGCATCCTCGTCGGACACATAGCCCTCATCGCTATAGGTCACCACCACCGCCCAGCTGTCTGGTGCATCCAGCGCAGGCGTGCGCGGCACGATCATGCCCAGCACGCTGTCGTCGGGCGGGTTGCCCCACAGCTGTTCGAGCACACGGCGCGTGTCGGCCTTGTCCAGGTAACGGAAGGCCGGGTCCAGATCGAAATGCGCCTTGGCCTGCGGCACGGCGATGTGGCCATCGCGGTACTGCAGCGCAGCCAGCACTTGCGCTTCGTCGACGGCGTCGGCCGGGATGGCGAACAGCGGGCTTGCGACAAGCAGGCAAGCGGCCAGCAGGCCGCGCAGGACAACGGTAGTGTGCATGCAGGTCGAATCCATTCGATGGCAGCGTCCCCACGCCGCAGGCCGCCGATTCTGCCACGCGTTCACATGGCAGACAACGGGTCAGCCCGCGCTGGCCGCGCCCAGATACTGGTCCTTGAGCCGCACATAATGCTGCGCCGAATAGTGCAGGCTTTCGATCTCCTGGTCGCTGAGGCGGCGCGCCAGCCGGGCCGGATTGCCCAGCCACAATTCCGCTTCGCCAACCACCTTGCCCGGGCCCACCACCGCGCCGGCACCGACAAAGCCGTAGCGTTTGATGGTGGCGTTATCGAGCACGCAGGCGCCCATGCCGATCAGGCACAGGTCTTCGATGGTGCAGGCATGCAGGATGGTGCCGTGGCCCACGGTGACGTCTTCGCCGATCACGGTCGGGTAGCCGCCCTTGTTGAACGGGCTGTGGTGGCTGACGTGGATGATGGTGCCATCCTGCACGTTGGTGCGCGCGCCGATCTGCACATGGTTGACGTCGCCACGAATCACCGTGCCCGGCCATACCGACACGTCGTCGCCCAGCTGCACCTTGCCGATAATGGTGCAAGCCGGGTCGACATAGACGCGCGCGCCCAGCTGCGGGGTGTGTTCCAGAAACGGGCGAATGGGGGTCACGGCACTCTCCGGCAAGTTAGCGTGCCGCCAACTGCGGGCACAGGTGGATGATACCTGTGCGGTGCGTGTTGCTGCGGCGGTGCTGCGCGATGGATGCAGATGCATGGATGCGGGGTGTGGATGCTTGGAGGCGGCGCGTTTCGATGCGTCTTGGGTGAAGCTGTGTGTATCGCTGCAAGTGAGTCGCGCGTTTGAAGTCATATGCGATGCTGTTGCTTGGGCATGCGGTGTATCCGGCGATCTGACGGGGGGACGCAGCGCGTCCGCTAACCACGATGCGTGCCTGGTCAGTAACAACTGACAAAACGATTGCGCGACCGCCAGGCGGGCGCGTCCGGTTATCGGAATCGGCATCGGCCGCTCGTACGCTCCGATTTTGAGCACATAGTCCATGACTACCTGACGACTGTTCGCCACGTCTTGTTAGCCGCTCTAGTCGCATGGATCTTTGTCGCGTTGCTAGTCGCCGGTATGTGCGTTGCGCAAGGTCGCGCGACAGTGCGGACAATCACCCCACACGCGCGTCAGAGCGATCTCGAACAGCTAGCGCGGTAGCGATGCGGCGATGAACGATGCTACCGCGCAGGATCCGGTTGCCCGTCGTGCTCCATGCCTTGAGGCGCACCACACAATGCAGACACCACATCCGAACCTGGTGCTGCGCAAGCGAAGCTCATTGGGTCTGCATCCGATAAGCGCACACCACTGCGGGGATCAGCCTTGAACGGCACCCGCAATCGGCCTAGCGTGCAGGCCATTGCGACGTATCGGTTGCGTCTGTCGCAACACACACGGTTTTCGAGGGTGCGCCCGCACGGTGCCCCAGGCGCAGCGTGGATGCGCCCGTGCAACCGCTGCGCCACATCAGCCCCCCTCACAGGACACGCCAATGCTTCAAAGCACGCCAACTTCCGCGCACTTTGTTCTGGAGCGCATGACGCCGTTCCAGTGGAGAGCCCTGGCGGTGTGTGTGCTGCTGACGATGCTCGACGGCTTCGACGTGATGGCGATGGCGTTCACCGCCCCGCACGTGTCGGCGGACTGGCAGTTGTCCGGGAAGCTGCTGGGAGCGCTGTTCAGTGCCGGGCTGGTCGGCATGGCGGTCGGCTCGCTGGTGCTGGCGCCGTGGGCAGACCGCATTGGCCGTCGTGCGCTGATCCTGGTGTGTCTGGCCATCCTGACTGTCGGCATGGGCGCATCCGCACTGGCAGGCAGTGCCTGGCAGCTGGGCGCACTGCGGGCGTTCACCGGGGTCGGCATCGGCGGCATGCTGGCCTGCGTGGCGGTCACTGCCGCCGAATATTCCACTGCACGCTGGCGCAGCACGGCGACGGTGCTGCAGGCCACCGGTTACCCGGTCGGGGCGACGATTGGGGGCGCGATCGCCGCGCTGCTGTTGCAACACTGGTCCTGGCCATCGGTGTTCTGGCTTGGCGCGTTCGGCGCGTTGCTCTGCGTCCCGCTGGTACTGGCCTGTTTGCCCGAATCGCTGGAGTTCCTGATCGCCCGCCGGCCGGCCAACGCGCAGGCGCGCTTCAACGCGGTGCTGGCACGCATGGGGATGCCGCCGCATGCGCAGTTGCCACTGCCACCTGCGCAGGCGGCCGGGCACGTGCAGGGGTATGCGGCCCTGTTCGTAGGTGCGCTGCGGCGGCAATCGCTGTTGATCGCGCTGGCATTTTTCTTGTTGATGTTCGCGTTCTACTTCGTGCTCAGCTGGACTCCCAAGCTGCTGGTGACCGCGGGCCTGTCGGCTGCCCAGGGTGTCACCGGTGGGGTGCTGTTGAATCTGGGCGGCATTGTGGGCGGCACGCT
The DNA here is from genome assembly GCF_041475695.2 of Xanthomonas sp. NCPPB 4037. Lineage (NCBI taxonomy): Bacteria > Pseudomonadati > Pseudomonadota > Gammaproteobacteria > Lysobacterales > Lysobacteraceae > Xanthomonas > Xanthomonas sp. NCPPB 4037. The sequence goes on along the minus strand of NZ_CM191261.1, from coordinate 4,677,075 downwards.
GTTTAGTTGGCTGGCCCTACGTGGCCGCTTGTCGTGGCTCACCGCTGGCGCACTGGTGCTGGTGGCGGTGGGGATGGTCGCATTCGGGTTGAGCAGCACGGTGCTGAGTTGGGCATTTGCCACTGCGTTGCTGACCGGTGCCGCGCTGACGGCAGCGATGGGTGGGCTCTATGCGGTGGCGCCGGTGGTGTTCACCGCGGCGGTGCGCTCCACCGGCATGGGCTGGTCGATCGGGATCGGGCGGCTGGGCGCGATTGTCTCGCCGCTGTGCGCCGGGGTGCTGCTGGATGCCGGGTGGTCGCCGGCCATGTTGTATCTGGCCTGCGGCGTGCCGTTGCTGTTCGCCGCTGCCGCGGTGGTGGCGATGCGCCTGCCGGAGCGCTGAACTGCTCCGCGGGCGTTGCCCATTGCCGGTTGGGGAGGCGGCTGCGGTTGCGCCCGGTCCAAAGAATTCTGCGCGGCTGCCGATAACTCAGCAGACCCGCCACGCCTGTGGTGGGCGCTACGCGGACCACTTGCAGACCAGCGCCGGCATGCTCAGAACCATCGACTCCGACCAACTCCGCCCCGGCATGTATGTCTACAAGCTGCTGGGCGCGTGGGTGCACCATCCGTTCTGGAAGACCTCGTTCCTGGTCGATGCCGACGACGTGGGCAAGATCCACGACAGCCGCATCGAGCAGCTGGTGATCGATACCACACGTGGGCTGGACGTGGAAGCGGCTGCGCCCGCCGCGGTGGAAGAGCCCGCTCTGACGGCGCCCGCGCCTGCAGCCTCCGAACCCTCGGTCGCTGCGCCTGTCGAACGCGCCGCACGCGCCACTAACGTTGCGCCCAAGGTGGGCATCGAAGCCGAAGTGGTGCGTGCACGCCGCATCTTCGAAGACGGCCGCAGCGTGGTGGAAGAAATGTTTCGCGACGTGCGGCTGGGCCGCACTGTCGACACCGAGGCGGCGATGCCGCTGGTGGAGGCCATCAACGATTCGGTGCTGCGCCATCCGCAGGCCTTGATCAGCGTGGCGCGGCTCAAGACCGCCGACGATTACACCTACCTGCATTCGATGGCGGTGGCCGGCCTGATGAGCGGGTTGGCGCGCCAGCTCGGCCTGCCCGATGCGCAGGTGGTGGAGGCGGCGATGGGCGGCCTGCTGCACGACATGGGCAAGGCGGTGACGCCGCTGGATATCCTCAACAAGCCCGGCAAGCTCACCGACGAAGAAATGGACGTCATCCGCCGGCATCCGCTGGATGGCCATCGCCTGTTGTTGGCCGGCGGGGTGCAGAACGCGGTGGTGCTGGAAATTGCCTTGCATCACCACGAAAAGATGGATGGCAGTGGCTACCCAAAGGGCCAGGTAGGCGAAGAGATCTCGCTGATGTCGCGCATGGGCGCGGTGTGCGATGTCTACGATGCGATCAGCTCTGACCGGCCCTACAAGCGCGGCTGGGACCCGGCCGAATCGCTCAAGCGCATGGCCTCATGGACGGGGCACTTCGACCCGGTGGTGTTCCAGGCCTTCGTGCGGCGGCTGGGCATCTACCCGGTGGGCTCACTGGTGCGGCTGGAGTCGCAGAAGCTGGCGGTGGTGATCGAACAGGCTGCCGAGTCCCTGCTCAAGCCGAAGGTGCGGGTGTTCTATTCGGCCAAGCTGCGCAGCCACGTGCTGGTGCAGGACATCGATCTGTCGCGTGCGGAGTGCCAGGACCGCATCGTGCAGATGGAAAGCCCGACTGATTGGGGCTTCCGCGATCTTGAGAAGCTCTGGCTGCCGTAAGGCGTCTTGAACGTTTGACGCTGTGCGGAGAGCTGCTGGTACACGCGCGGTAGTAGTCGCCGGGCCGTGTGCCGGATCAGCGCTGCGCAGCTGGGAGCCGCGTGGCGCTTTATCGCGCCCAGGCGCGCTCCTCCTCCAGGGCCTGGTGCGTCACGCGCCCCTGTAGCGCGCTCTGCAGCCGTCGCCGGTCGCGGTGACCACCGAGTGCTGCAGCGGCGCGACGCTGCTGCTGCGCGCGCCAAGAGTCCACCGTGCGCCACCAGCCCGGCACTGCCGGCGACCCGGCCGTGCTGCCGTCGCAGGCCACGATGCGCCTGGGCCTCTTCCCCAGCGCCATCTCACGCCCTCAGGCGCTTGCCATGACATGGGCTTTTCCTCGTCTGGACAGGCGCTCACCACTACCAGCGGCCGCCAGCTCGGCGCCTAGCGAGCGCGACCATGCTGCGCTGCAGCTTGGCAATGTAGTTATGGTGCATAACTATTCCGGAACGCAATCATTGGCGCCCGGATCTCCATGCCGTACCCGCACCTGGACCATTTCGCTTTCCCGCCGCCGGTGCGGCGCCGGTGCGTGGTCTCCAGCATGGGCACTGCAGTGGCCGGCGTGTTGCCGCTTTGGGTCGCACAGCAGGCTGACCGCGCAACGCAAGCGATACCGGCACGCCCCGCCACGTCTACAATGCGGCTCACGTCGCGGGCCGGCGTTGCAGGCGCCTGGCGCGCCGCTCCCTGGTTCGGTGATGGCCCTTGTCGCGAGAATCCACATGCCTGCCACGTCCAGCGCCGTGCTGCTCCCCGATCCTGTTGCCACGGTGGACCAGACGCGCCTGCTGCGGTTGCTGGGCTACCGCATCACCCGCACCGAGCTGCTGGTGCGGCGCATGTTCCAGGATTGCGTGGCTGCCTTCGAGCTCAAGCCGGTCGACTTTTCGCTGCTGATGCTGGTGGATGGCAACCCGGGCATCAATCAGCGCCAGATCGGCGACGTGCTGCATGTCTCGGCGCCGAATCTGGCCATCGTGGTGGCCCGTCTGGTGAAGCGGCGCCTGCTGCGGCAGGTGCGTGGGCGCCAGGACCGTCGCATGCAGCATCTGTCCTTGACTGCCACCGGGGCCAGCCTGCTGGCGCAGGCCGAAGCGGAGGTGCTGCGCATGGAACAGCAGCTCAGTGTGGTGCTCGGCCCCAGCGAAGCGCCGTTGCTGCGCGCGCTCGATCGCCTGGATCGCCTCGACACGCTGTAACCGACCACGCGCGCGCATCGCGCGATGGCACGTGCAGTACACCACGTATCCGCCAGTCCAGACTGCGATCCACGTTCAGTGGTCGTCGCGCTCTCAATCCAGGCGCCGGGTACTGGTCGCTGGTGCCCAACTCCGCGGTCACCGCATTGCCCACGCCGCATTGGGAGATCAGTGCGCGCCTGAACTACATCGACACCTTGCGCAGCGACCGCCGGCCCAATCTTCCCGATGGCGTTGCGTTCCGCAATGGCCAGGCCGGCGATGCGGCCTGGATCAACTTCACTACCTCATGGGAGGTAGTGAGCGATGTGCGGGTCGGCATCAACGCCGACTCCCTCACCCAGTTGCGCGACAACCGCAGCAATGGCCAACGCGTGGCTAACAGTCGACAGCCCGCGTTCCATGCCGACCCGGACGGTGCCTGGCGCGTGGATGCCAACAATCTGTTGTTCGCCAATCTCTATCTGCCGGTGGAGGTCAAAAACGCGGCCTCCGGCAGCAACCTCAATGTGCAGTTCGTCCACGTGTTCTAGCGCCGGTGATGCCGGCAACTTCGGAGAAGGCAATGCGCTTGTTGAACAAGACCATCGTGGTGACCGGCGTGGCATCGGGCATTGGTGCGGAAGTGGCGCGCCTGGCGCGCTTTGAAGGCGCAACCGTGATCGGCATCGATCGCACGCCGGTGCATATGAGCCTGCACGGCTTCCATCAGGCCGACCTGGGCGATCCCGCTGCGATCGATGCGCTGGTGCAGGCACTGCCGGAACGGATCGACGCGCTGGCCAATGTGGCCGGCGTCCCCGGCACCGCGCCGCTGGAGGCGGTGGCGCGGGTCAACTACCTGGGCCTGCGTCACCTCAGCCACGCGCTGCTGCCGCGCATCAGCCGTGGCGGCGCCATCATCAACGTCGCCTCGATTCTCGGCGCCGAATGGCCGCAACGGCTGGACCTGCACAAGCAGCTGGCCGCCGCTGCCAGTTTTGCCGACGGCAGCGCGTGGCTGGCCGCGCACCCGGTTGCGCACGACACCTGCTATCAGTATTTCAAGGAAGCCCTGATCGTGTGGACCTTGCTGCAGTCATGGCCGTGGTTCGCCGATCACGGCGTGCGCGTCAACAACGTCTCGCCCGGGCCAGTATTCACCCCGATCCTGGGCGACTTTGCCGCGATGCTTGGCGCCGAGCGTGTGCAGGAAGACGCCAAACGCATGCAACGCCCCGCGTATGCCGACGAGGTGGCCGAGGCGATCGTGTTCCTGGCATCGGACGCCGCGCGCTGGATCAATGGCATCACCTTGCCGGTCGATGGCGGCCTGGCATCCACCACTCTGTAAGTCCCCTTGGACCCCCAACCAGCAGGAGGCTCGACCATGCATGCGCTCCCCAGCATTGCGACACCCACGACCGCCACACCGGCGTGGCACGGCTGTATCTTCAATGGCGACTGGGTTCCCGGTAGCGGCGGTACGCTGCAGATCCATGAGCCGGCCACCGGCGGCCTGTTGCACGAGGTCGGCAAGGCCGATCTATCCGATGTGGAGGCCGCCATTGCGCAGGCCAAACATGCCCAACGTGCTTGGGCAGCCACCTCGCCGCGCGAGCGTGCAGCGGTGTTCCACCGCGCTGCGCAACTGATGGAAGCGCACCGCGCCGAGGCCACCTTGCTGATCGCGCGTGAGACCGGCGGCATCATGCCCAAGGCCGAGCGCGAGGTGGGCGAGGCGATTGCCTACTACCAGCAAGCGGCCGGGCTGCCGCTGCAGGCGATGGGCCAGGTGCTGCCAACCGCCGCAGGCCAGCTCAGCCTGGCCAGGCATCTGCCGCTGGGCATCATTGCGGTGATCTCGCCGTTCAACTTCCCGCTGATCCTGTCGCTGCGGTCGGTGGCACCGGCGCTGGCCATGGGCAATGCGGTGATCCTCAAACCAGACCCGCGCACGCCGTATACCGGTGGTGTGATCATCGCCCAAGTGCTCGAAGAAGCCGGGCTGCCCAAGGGGCTGCTGCACGTGCTGCACGGCGGCGCCGACATCGGCCAGGCCCTGGTCGAAGCGCCGGACGTGCCGATGATTGCCTTCACCGGCTCCACCGCCGCCGGGCGCCGGATCGGCGAGCTCGCCGGCCGTCACCTGAAAAAGGTGGCGCTGGAACTCGGTGGCAATAACGCAGTGATCGTGCTCGACGACGCCGACCTGGAGCGCGCCGCATCGGCGATCGCCTTCGGTGCGTACCTGCATCAAGGCCAGATCTGCATGGCCACCGGCCGCGTGCTGGTGCAACGCGGTGTGGCCGACGCGCTGACCAAACTGCTGGCCGACAAGGCACGCCATCTGCCGGTGGGTGACCCGGTCAGCGGCACGGTGGCGCTGGGTCCGATCATCGACCAGCGCCAGCTGCAGCGCGTGCTGGACATCGTCGATGACAGCATCGACGCCGGCGCGGTGGTCGAAGCCGGCGCCACCCATGACGGCCTGTTCTATGCAGCGACCGTGTTGTCGAACGTGCGCCCGGGCATGCGGGTGTTCGATGAAGAGGTGTTCGGCCCGGTGATCAACATTACGGTGTTCGACACCGACGAAGAAGCCGCGGTACTGGCCAACCACGGCGAATACGGCCTGGTGGCAGGCATCATGTCGGCGTCGGTGTCGCGCGCCATGGCGCTGGGCGAGCAATTGCACACCGGCCTGCTGCACATCAACGACCAGACCGTGGCCGATGAGGTCATCAATCCATTCGGTGGCACGGGCGCCTCTGGCAACGGCACCAGCGTGGGTGGGCCGGCCGACTGGGAGCAATACATGCACTGGCAGTGGCTGACGATCAAGCACGCGGTGCCGCAGTACCCGTTCTGAGTGTGCGGCTGATGCCCGGCCGGTGGCTTACCCCGCCGCACGGAAGTGCGATGGGGAGCAGCCGGCGTGCCGGGCGAAAAACCGGCTGAAGTACGCAGCGTCGAAAAATCCAAGGTCGCCGGCTACCTGCTGCACGCTCATGCTGGTATAGCGCAGGCTGCGCCGGGCTTCCAACATGAGCCGGCGTTGCAGCAACTGCAGCGCCGAGGCGTTGGCCAGGCGCTGGCACACCGCGTTGAGATGCCCGGGCGTGAGCCCTACCTGCGCGGCATAGCGGGCAATGGACCAATGCGCGCGGTAGTGCACATCGATCAAGGCCTGGAAGCTGCGCAGATGCCGCAGGCCTGGGTCGGCATGTGCACTGGTGATTGCGTGGTCGTGGGCCTTTTCCAGCGCCGTGCGCGCGCACCAGACCAGCAGTTGCGCGGCTGCTGCCTGCATCGCCGCCTCGCGGCCGATGCGTTGCCGTGCGTGGTCGTCGGCAATGCTGGCAAAGACAAGATCGAGCAACGGGCGGCTGCGCCCAGCCGCAAGTAGCTGGGGAGACGTTAACGCCTGACGCAACGCAGGTGCACCCTGCACGGTGGCGTGCACCAGCGGCATGCACAACGTGGCGATATGCCCGCGCACCCGCGGATCGAAATTGAAGCCATGCACGCACATCGGTGGCAACCAGATCACCGTGGCACCGCCGATGCGCTGTGTGCGGCCATCCAAATGCACGGTGGCCGGGCCACGTTGCACATAGAGCAACTGCGCCAGTTCGTCGTGGCGGTGTGGCGCAATCCGCCAATCATGCAGCCGGCTGCGCGCACCGATCGATTCCCAGTGCAGCAGATCCGGCACCGCCACGCCGTGTTCGCCATACAGGCCGAACGCTGGAACCGCTGCAGCTGCAGATACATCACGCACGCGAGTGGGCATCGTCGAAAAGTCCAAGCACTGCCGGCAATCATCCCTTCAATCGGGCGGCATGGCTACCGACACTGCAACCATCGTCGCTGAAGGAACTCCGTATGCGCACCCAGGTTGCCATCATCGGCGCCGGCCCTGCCGGTCTGCTACTGGGCCAGCTGTTGGCGAACGTCGGCATCGATGCGGTGTTGATCGAGCGCCAGACGCCTGAACACGTGCTCTCACGCATTCGCGCCGGCGTGCTGGAGCAGGGCAGCGTGGCGCTGTTGCAGCACGCCGGCGTCGACGCACGCCTGCAGCGCGAAGGGCTGCGCCACAGTGGATTCGAGCTGGTCGTGGACGGCCGCCGCGAACGCATCGACCTGCAGCGCGCAGGTGGGCGCAGCGTGACTGTCTATGGGCAGACCGAGGTCACCTTCGACCTGATGCAGGCACGCGAGCGCGTTGGGCTGCGCAGCTACTATCAAGCGCAGGACGTGGCGCTGTGCGGCATCAGCAGCGCGCAGCCGGCGGTGGAATTCACCCAGCACGGGCAGCGTCATCGCGTGGCCTGCGATTACATCGTTGGCTGCGACGGCTTCCATGGCATCAGCCGCGCGGCGATTCCGCCCGAGCGGCTGCAACTCTTCGAGCGGGTGTATCCGTTCGGGTGGCTGGGGATGCTGGCCGATGTGCCGCCGGTGCATGAGGAGCTGATCTACGCACGGCACGCGCATGGTTTTGCGCTGTGCTCGATGCGCTCGCCCACCCGCAGCCGTTACTACCTGCAAGTGCCCACTGGCACGCAGCTTGCGCAGTGGGACGATCAGGCGTTCTGGTCGGAGTTGCGCGCGCGTCTGCCGGCATCGCTGGGCGAGCAGCTGGTGACCGGCGCATCGATCGAGAAGAGCATCGCGCCACTGCGCAGTTTCGTTGCCGAGCCCATGCAATACGGGCGGCTGTTCCTGGCCGGCGATGCGGCGCATATCGTGCCGCCGACCGGCGCCAAGGGCTTGAACCTGGCGCTGGCCGATGTGGGCCTGCTGGCCCAGCTGTTCGCGCGCTGGCATCAGCGCGGCGATGCGGCGGTGTTGCAGCAGTATTCGATGCTGGCATTGCAGCGGGTGTGGAAAGCCGAGCGCTTCTCGTGGTGGATGACCAGTTTGCTGCACACCTTCGAGGGCGAAGATGCATTTACTGCACGCATTCGTGATGCCGAGCTGGCGTATCTGCTGCAAAGCGATGCTGGCCGCACCACCGTGGCGGAAAATTATGCCGGCTTGCCGCTGGTCACCTTGCCTGATTGAGCCCCGCACACCAACGCGATGGCCGATCAAAGGGAAGCAAAAAGTGCCCTGGTACACGTCAAAGCGTCTAGCGGGCGAACGAGCGCGGCCGGTAGGGTGGCGGTGACGCGTGCGGAGCGCAACGTTGGCAAGGACGCGTCATTCCCCCAATCGTCGGCACTGACCGCCTTGATGGCATGCGAGCGGCAGGCTGGCCTCCCTACCCAGGAGTACCCCATGAAACAACTGTTCTCCCGCGCGCTGTTGCTGGTCATGCTGTTGGCGCCGATGGCGGCCTTCGCGCAGACCGCCGTCACCGCCAATCCCAACCACCAGAAACTGCTGATCGGCTCCAATTGGTCCGAAACCGCCAACAAGCGCCTGGTCTACGATTTCTGGCGCATCGTGTTCGAAGCCGGCCAGGTGCAGTACGCGCCGATGTACATGGACAAGAACTACATCCAGCACAACCCGAACGTGGCCAATGGCCGCGATGCGTTCATCGCCTTCCTCACCGCGTTCGTGCCGCCCACCCCGGTGCAGCCGCGCGTGCAGTTGCCGCTGGTGGCGATCACCGCCGATGGCGATCTGGTTACGCTGGTATCGGTGCGGACCTTGCCTGACCCGCGTGATCCGTCCAAGACCTACACCACCACCTGGTTCGACATGTTCCGCATCGAAAAAGGCCTGATCAAGGAACATTGGGACCCGGACACCATCGCCGGCCGTGCCAATACCGGCGGTCAGTAACCAGTGATGCGTTGCCGGCCTGCAGGTGCGGGCCGGCAATGTAGGGTGATCAGCTGATGCGGAAGCCCATGGTGGCTTCCACTGCCTGCTGCCAGCCGGCATACAACTGTTCGCGCCGCTCTTCGGGCATGTTTGGCTCGAAGCGACGATCCACCGCCCATTGTTTGGCGATTTCTTCGCGGCTGCTCCAGAATCCGGTGGCCAGGCCCGCCAGGTAGGCCGCGCCCAGCGCGGTGGTTTCGGCCACCTCCGGACGCAGCACCGGCACGTTGAGAATGTCGCTCTGGAACTGCGCCATGAAGTCGTTGGCGATCGCGCCACCGTCGGCGCGCAGCTCCTTCAGTTCGATCCCCGAATCGCTCTGCATCGCGGTGAGCACATCGCGGGTCTGGTAGGCCATCGATTCCACTGCCGCGCGCACGAAGTGTTCCTTGCTGGTGCCGCGGGTGAGGCCGAACACCGCACCGCGGATATCGCTGCGCCAGTACGGTGCGCCCAGGCCCACGAAGGCCGGGACGAAATACACGCCGTCGTTGTCGCCGGCACGCTCCGCGTAGGCTTGCGAATCACTCGCCTTGCCGAACATGCGCAGCCCATCGCGCAGCCACTGCACCACCGAGCCAGCCACGAAGATGGCGCCTTCCAGTGCGTATTCCACCTTGCCGTCGATGCCCCAGGCGATGGTGGTCAGCAAGCCGGCCTTGGAGGCCACGGCCTTGTCGCCGGTATTCATCAGCATGAAACAGCCGGTGCCATAGGTGTTCTTCGCCATGCCCGGTTCAAAGCACGCTTGCCCGAACAATGCGGCCTGCTGGTCGCCGGCAATGCCGGCGATGGGCACCTGTTCGCCGTAGAAATACTGGGTCTGGGTCATGCCATAGACCTCGCTGGAGGAGCGCACCTCCGGCAGCATCTGCGCGGGCACGTCCAGCATCTCCAGCAGCTCGGCATCCCACTCCAGGGTGTGGATGTTGTACATCATGGTGCGCGAGGCATTGGTGTAGTCGGTCACGTGCACCTTGCCGCCGGTGAGGTTCCAGATCAGCCAGCTATCGATGGTGCCGAAGGCGAGCTCGCCCTTGCGTGCGCGTTCGCGTGCGCCGTCCACGTGGTCGAGAATCCACTTGACCTTGGTGCCGGAAAAATACGCATCGATCAGCAGCCCGGTCTTGTCGCGCACCATCTGCTCATGGCCGGCGTCCTTGAGCTGGGTGCAGATGTCCTTGGTCTGCCGCGATTGCCAGACGATGGCGTTGTAGATCGGCTGGCCGGTGGCCTTGTCCCATACCACCGCGGTCTCGCGCTGGTTGGTGATGCCGATGCCTGAGATCTCGCGCGCGTCGATCTGCGCGTTGTTGAGCAGCTCGGTAATGGTGGTGTAGACGCTGGTCATGATCTCGCGCGGGTTGTGTTCCACCCAGCCCGGCTGCGGAAAGATCTGGCCGAATTCGCGCTGCGCCACGCCGGCCACCTTGCCCTGGCGATCGAACAACATCGCGCGCGAGCTGGTGGTGCCCTGGTCGATCGCAAGGACGTATTTCTTTTCCATCGTGCATTCCTCGAAACAAAGGCCGGCGCACCGCGCGCACGGCGTGACTGTCAGTGCAGCGGTGCGATCACGGCGGATCGAGTGGCGGCGTGGCGGCTTTTTGCAGGTGCAACACCCGCGCCGGCAGGAAGGGCAGGATCAGCCACTGGTAGGCGAGGGCGCCCAGCGGGCCACCGATCAATGGCCCGACGATCGGGATCCACCAGTAGTTGTCCTTGGCCGGCAGTGCGGCTTCGCCCCAGCCGGCGAAATACGCGAACAGGCGCGGGCCGAAGTCACGCGCCGGGTTCATCGCCCAGGCTTCCAGATAGCCCATCGAGGCGCCCAGAGTGGCAACCAGCAAGCCGATCATCAACGCGCCCGAGTTGGCGGTTGGCGCAGCCTCGTTGAAGCGCTCGGTGATGGCGAAGATGCCGAAGATCAGAAACGCGGTGATGATGATCTGGTCCACCAATGCATGCATCGGCGTGACCGCCAGGCCCGGCGCGGTGAAGAACACCCCGGCAGCGCCGCCGGCTTCGCGGGTGAGCTGCTGCACTTGGTTGTAGTGGTCGATCACCGGCCCGTAGAGCTGGTAGACAATCGCCGCGCCAAGAAACGCGCCGACCACTTGCGCGCCCCAGTACGGCAGCACCTTTTTCCAGGAAAAATCGCGGAACAACGCCAGCGCCAGCGTGACCGCCGGGTTGGCATGTGTGCCGGACACCGAGCCGGTGACATAGATGGCCAGCGTGACCGCCAGGCCCCAGGCAATGCACACGCCCCAGTAGGCGTTTTGATACGGGCTGGGGTCGTAGAGGATGTACATCGCCGCGACCGAATCGCCCAGCGCGATGATGATGAACATCGCCACCGCTTCGGAGATCAACTCACCAACAAGTTGACGGCTCATGGGCGGCCTTGCGCGCTGCGCGGTGCATGGCCATGGCGGTGTTGCGACGCGTCTGGCGACGCGCAAGTGTGTCTGGTTGTGCTCATCTCAATTGCCCTCCACGAAATATCCATGATGATGCGCGGCGCGCGCGCCAGGATACGTTGCCAACGACCCTTCCTCGTTGGCAACGTCAGTCACGCTGTCACGCTGTCACGCTGTCACGCTGTCACGCTGTCACGCTGTCACGCTGGCACCGCGTGCGTCTGCGCGTCGGCGTGCGCAGCGGGCTGCGTCTGCAGATACGCCTCCAGGCGCGCGCGCCCCTCGGCATCCACACGCAGGCCCAGTTTGCTGCGGCGCCACAGGATGTCGTCGGCGGTCTGCGCCCATTCGCGAGCGCACAGGTAATCCACCTCGGCCTGGTAGAGGTCCGCACCAAAATGCTGGCCGAGTGCAGCCGTGTCTTGCGCATCGCCAAGCAGCTGCTCGGCACAGGTACCGTAGTTGCGCACCAGCCGCTGTGCGGTGGCCGCCGGCAGCCAGGGACGCGCAGTGCGCACACGCTCCAGCAGGCTGGCGATGTCGCGTTGTTCGCCGCCGGGCAGGGCCTCGCCACGCGCGGTCCACGCCGGCTTGCGCGCGCCCAGGGCCTGGGTCAGCCGGTCGACCGCCTCTTCGGCGAGCTTGCGGTAGGTGGTGAGCTTGCCGCCGAACACGTTGAGCAATGGTGCGCCGTCGGTGAGCACTTCCAGCTGATAGTCGCGGGTCACTTCGGCGGCGTTGTCTTCGGCGTCGTCGAGCAGCGGACGCACGCCGCTGTAGTTCCACACCACATCCTGCGGAGTGATCTGCTGCTGGAAATACAAGTTCACCGCATCGCACAGGTACTGCACTTCGGCCGCGTCGATCTTGGGTGCGGACGGGTCGGCCTCGTAGTCCACGTCGGTGGTGCCGATCAAGGTGAAGTCGTGCTCGTAGGGAATGGCAAACACGATGCGTCGGTCGGGTTGCTGGAAGATGTACGCGTGGTCGTGGTCGAACAGCTTGGGCACCACGATGTGGCTGCCCTTGACCAGGCGCAGCGCATGCTGGTGCGGCACGGCGGCCACCTTGTCCAGGAACGACACCGCCCACGGACCAGCCGCATTGGCCAGCGCACGCGCCTGCACGGTGCGGCGGCGGCCGTCGCGGCCTTCCAGCTCCGCGTACCAGAACCCGGCATCGCGCCAGGCGCCGACGCAACGCGTACGCGTATGGATCTGGGCGCCACGCTTGGCCGCGTCCATCGCGTTGAGCACCACCAACCGCGCGTCCTGCACCCAGGCGTCGGAATACACGAAGCCGGTGCGCAGCGACTCCTGCAGCGGCTGGCCAACCGGATGGGTGCGCAGCGACAGCCGGCGCGAGCGCGGTAGGCTGCGCTTGCTGCCGCCAAGATGGTCGTAAAGGAACAGCCCGGCGCGAATCATCCAGGCCGGGCGCAGATGCGGCTGATGCGGCAGCAGGAAGCGCAGCGGCCAGATGATGTGCGGCGCGAGCCGCAGCAGTACCTCGCGTTCGGCCAGCGCCTTGCCGACCAATGCGAACTCGTACTGTTCCAGATAGCGCAGGCCACCGTGGATGAGCTTGGTGCTGGCGCTGCTGGTGTGCGCGGCCAGGTCGTCCTGCTCGCACAGGCACACCGACAGGCCGCGCCCGGCCGCGTCACGGGCAATGCCGACCCCGTTGATGCCGCCGCCGATTACCAGAAGATCGTATGTCTCGCCCATCGGTGCCTCCGTCCCGGCTCGCCCGCAACAGCGAACCTAAGTTGTCATGTTCGAACATATTCGAACATAGCACCTTGCGTAGGCGTGAAGAGGTGTATGTTGCTGATCTGCGGCTTTTGGCAACATTTTGACTATTGATCTGCGTATTTCGATAGATCTTGGCGATGGATGGATGGCGCGTGTGCCGCAGATCGCCGCAATCGCACACAAACGAACATTATCCAGGCTTGGTCGGTAACCCCGGCCCGAGCCCCGCTGCATGCCGAACAGCACCACGTACATCAGCCGCCTGCTGGACCGCCAGCGCAAGCCCTGCGGCTCCGGCCGCCCAGCCCTCAAGCGCGGGAGTCAGCCCGCGACGCCGGCCAGATGCACGCGTGTGCCAGCCTCGGCCAGCACCGTGCGCAGCTCCTCCGGCGGCGGCCGGTCGGTGAACCAGTCGTGCACCTGCGCAATCGCCCCCAGCCGCACCATCGCGTTGCGGCCGAACTTGCTGTGGTCGGCGGCCAGCAGCACCTGCCGCGAATGCTCGATGATCGCCTGGGCCACGCGCACTTCCTGGTAATCGAAATCCAGCAGCGTGCCGTCCAGGTCGATCCCGGAAATGCCGATCACCCCGAAGTCCACCTTGAACTGGCGGATGAGCTCCACCGTCGCCTCGCCGGTGACGCCCTGGTCCCGGCCACGCACCACGCCGCCGGCCACGATCACCTCGAAGCTGGGATTGGCGCTGAGCATTACCGCCACGTTGAGGTTGTTGGTGATCACGCGCAGGCCGCGGTGCTGCAGCAAAGCACGCGCCACTTCCTCGTTGGTGGTGCCGAGATTGATGAACAGCGAGGCGTCGTCGGGAATGAAGCGCGCCACCTGCGTGGCGATCTGCTGCTTCTCGCGCGCCTGCAGCGCCTTGCGCGCCGCATACGCCAGGTTCTCCACGCTGGACGGCATGCTGACGCCGCCGTGATACCGGCGCAGCACGCCGGCATCGCAGAGCAAGGTCAGGTCGCGGCGAATGGTCTGCGGCGTGACCTCAAAGCGCGTCGCCAACCCTTCGACATCGGCAAAGCCCTGTTGGCGCACCAAGGCCACCAACTGCTCCTGGCGCGGATTGAGTGCCGGCGCCGGCACGGTCCTGTAATGAGTCGACTCCATGCGCAGATCATCGCCCATGCGCGTGAGGATGCAAGCACGAGCATGGCCGCGCCGCGCTGGGCCAGACCGACCACGGCAGTGGCCGCCTGGCCACTGCGATCACTGCGTGCCATACGCACCACCGGCCAGTCGATGGATGGTGTGCGGTGGCGAAACGGTTCGACTATGACTGCCCCGAAAGGCGAGGGGGTCTGTCGCTCACACGCCGCGTTGGTGGTCGCAACGGCTCACCCCAAGCACGATGCCCGCGCGCTCAGCCGGAGCTCGCGCGGTAGCCGGTATCGATGCTGATGCTGCCGCCCACCGCACGTGACACGCACGCGCACAGCTTGCGGTTCTCGCTGCGCTGCACATCGCTGAAGAACACGTCGCGGTGGTCGATGTCGGCCGCCGTGTCGAGCACGTCCACCGCGCACAACCCGCATTCGCCGCGTCGGCATTCGGCAATCAGCTCCACGCCGGCGTCGGCCATGGCGTCGAGCATCGATACGTTCTCGGCCACCTGCACTTCCATGCCCAGTCCAGGCAACTTGACCACGAAGGCCTGTGCCGGCACCCGCCCGCTGTTGCCGAAGGTCTCGAAATGCAGGCGCGCACGCGGCCGGCCGGCGGCGTGCCACTGCTGGCGCACTGCTTCGAGCATGCCCAGCGGCCCGCAGACATAGACCTCGGCATTGGGCGACAAGGTGGCCAGTTCCGCAGCCAGATCCAGCGGGCCGGCCTGGTCGTCGCAATGTAGTTGCAGGCGTGCGCCGAGCAGCGCCTCCAGCGTCTCCACATAGGCCATGGTGTCGCGTGCGCGGCCCACGTACAGCATGCGGAACGCCTCATGCCGGCGCGCCAGCCGCTGCGCCATGCCCACGATGGGCGTCACGCCGATACCGCCGGCAATCAGCAGGATTTCCTCGCCTGCTTCATCCAGCGCGAAGTTATTGCTCGGTGGCGAAATTTCCACCACGTCGCCCGGTGCCAAGGTCCACATATGCCGCGAGCCGCCGCGGCTTTCGGGCATCTGCCGCACCGCCACCTGGTAATAGCCATCGGCGCGGGGCTCGCCCACCAGCGAATAGGACCGCACATCCTCGCGCCCCTGCAGCTGCAGGCGGAAATCCAGATGGCTGCCCACCTCGAAACTGCGCGTGTTCGCGCCCGGGTCGAGCACGATCTCGCGCACGCCCTGGCAGGCATCGGCAACACTCACCACGCGGGCGTGGTGCCAATGGGTGTCTTTACGCATGCTGATCTCCTTGCTTCGATCGCGATATGCAGGCTGCGTCTAGCCCATGCTCGGCGCACGCGCGACGTTGATCCGCTGCAGAGGCACGCGGAGCGCCTGGCCACACGGCAGGGCGCATGCACGCAGCGTGCAGAAATGTTGATGCATCGCGCATGGCCATCACCCCACCATGCGCAGGGACAGGTCGCCGGCGCGCTGTTCGCGCGCGATCAGGCGGTCGATGACGCGCCGCGCCCACATGCCGCCGGCGTCCACGTTGAGGTTGTAGAACGCGTGGTCCGGATGCGCGTCGATCGCGCGTTGCTGGGCTTCCAGCACGGCTTCGTCTTCGCCGAATACGCCGGTGACGCCTTCGCGCGTGAGCGTGGTCAATGACTGGTCATGCAGCGCGTAGTTGCGCATGAACGCCCAGAAGTAATGGCAGGTGGTGTCGGTTTCCGGGGTGATGGTGTTGAGCACGAACCCGTTGACGCCCTGGCTGCGGTCACCCTGCGGCGCGCCGGTGCCGGTGATGGCCACGCCGACATCGATGGCGATGGTGCCCGGTGCTTCGAAATGGATGATCTGCCAGCGGTCCACCTTGCCGTGGTAGTTCAGGTGCCGCGCGATCTGGCCGGCCCAGAACGGCGGCGGGTCGATGTTGTGCATCCAGCGCGACACGGTCACCGTGCGGTCGCCGTGCACCACCTCGAACGGCGCTTCGGCCACTTCGTCCTGGCCGATGCTCGAGCCATGCACGAAGGTTTCGTGGGTGAGGTCCATCAGGTTGTCCAGCACCAGCCGGTAATCGCATTTGGCATGGATGGTGCGGCCGTCGCCGGCCCAGGCCGGATCGTGCGACCAGTGCAGGTCCGGGATCAGCGCCACATCGGCCTGCGCCGGGTCGCCCGGCCACACCCACACGTAGCGGTGCTTTTCGGCCACAGGAAAGCCGCGTACGCAGGCCGAGGGGTTGATGGTTTCCTGCGAGGGCATGTGCACGCAGCGGCCCTGCGCGTTGTAGACCAGCCCGTGGTAGCCGCACACCACGTCGTCGCCGCGCAGCTTGCCCATCGACAACGGCACCAGCCGGTGCCAGCAGGCATCTTCCAACGCCACCACGGCCCCGGCGGTGGTGCGGTAGAGCACCACGTCCAGGTTGCAGAGCTTGCGCGGGGTGAGCGCGTGCTTGACCTCGTGGTCCCAGGCGACGGCGTACCACGCGTTGAGGGGGAACAGCGGCTTGGACTGTGACATGACCGTGACTCCTGGGCTTCTGGGCAACCTGGGTAAGGACTGGCGCAAGGCACTGCGCCCAACCCGAAGTTGACGCGCACTGCCGCGCTGGCGTCCGCTTGCGGGCGAAGTTATGTATACACCGGAGACAATGTTGGCGGCACAAGCGGCCGGTATTTATGTGCGATTATCGAATGAAAATTTCGATAATCGGATTGACCGGCGCGCAAACCGGGGCCTACCGTGGCGACACCGTGGTGTGCAGGAGTCTGGAATGGCCGACATCGTTTCCCTGTCCGAGGCCGTGGCACAGCTGATCGCCGATGGCGATTGCGTGGCAATGGAAGGCTTTACCCACCTGATCCCGCACGCCGCCGGCCACGAGGTGATCCGCCAGCGCAAACGCAACCTGCGGCTGGTGCGGATGACCCCGGACCTGATCTACGACCAGCTGATCGGCGCCGGCTGCGCGTCGGCGCTGCGCTTTTCCTGGGGCGGCAATCCTGGCGTGGGCTCGCTGCACCGGCTGCGCGATGCGGTGGAACATGGCTGGCCCGCGCCGCTGCAACTGCGCGAACACAGCCACGCAGACATGGCCAACGCGTATGTGGCCGGCGCGTCGGGCCTGCCATTCGCGGTGCTGCGCGGCTATGTGGGCTCGGACCTGCCCAAGGTCAACGACAGCATCCGTTTCCTGCAATGCCCCTACACCGGGCAGACCCTGGCCACTTCGCCGGCGGTCAATCCGGATGTCACCGTGATCCACGCGCAGCAGGCCGACCGCCGCGGCAATGTGTTGCTGTGGGGCATTCTGGGCGTGCAGAAAGAGGCCGCGCTGGCCGCGCGCAAGGTGATCGTGACGGTGGAGGAGATCGTCGACACACTCGATGCGCCGCCCAATGCCTGCATCCTGCCGCGCTGGGTGGTGAGTGCGGTCTGCGTGGTGCCCGGGGGCGCCGCGCCGTCGTATGCGCATGGCTACTCCGCGCGCGACAACCGCTTCTATCTGGCGTGGGATGCCATCGCCCGCGATCGCGCGCGGTTCCAGGCGTGGATCCAGGCCCATATCCTGGACACCGACGACTTTGCCGGGTTCCAGCGCGTGTATGCCGGCAGCCAGCACGCGGAGGCGGCATGAGCGACTACAGCACCAACGAAATGATGACCGTGGCGGCAGCACGTCGCCTGCCCGATGGCGCGGTGTGTTTCGTCGGCATCGGCCTGCCCTCCACCGCGGCAAACCTGGCGCGTCTGACGCATGCACCGGAGGTGACGTTGATCTACGAATCCGGCCCGATCGGTGCGCGCCCGCAGGTGTTGCCGCTGTCGATCGGCGATGGCGAACTGGCCGAGACCGCCGACACCGTGGTCTCCACCCCGGAGATCTTTCGCTATTGGCTGCAAGGCGGGCGGGTGGATGTAGGGTTCCTGGGCGCGGCGCAGATCGATCGCCATGCCAACCTCAACACCACCGTGATCGGCCCCTACGCTGCGCCGAAGACGCGCCTGCCCGGTGCCGGCGGCGCGCCGGAAATCGCCACCAGCGCCAAGCAGGTGTTCATCATCATGCGGCAGTCCACGCGCAGCTTCGTGCAGACCCTGGACTTCATCACCACCGTCGGTCATCTGGACGGCGGTGATGCGCGCACCCGCGCCGGCCTGCCCGGTGCCGGCCCCACCGTGGTGGTTACCGATCTATGCGTGATGGAACCCGACCCGGTCAGCCGCGAGCTCACCGTGACCGCGCTGCATCCTGGCGTGACCCAGGCGCAGGTCAGCGCGGCCACCGGCTGGGCGGTGCGCTTTGCCGCAACGCTGACCGAAACTGCCGCACCCACCGCCACCGAGTTGCACGCCTTGCGTGCATTGCAGGCACGCACCGCAGCAGCCCACGGAACGCAATCGGCGGGAGCCGAGGCATGAGCGAGGTGTATCTGGTGGATGGCATTCGCACGCCGATCGGCCGTTACGGCTGCGCACTGTCCAGCGTGCGCGCCGACGACCTGGGCGCGGTGCCGATCGCCGCGTTGCTGGCGCGGCATCCGCAGCTGGACCCGGCGGCCATCGACGATGTCTACCTGGGCTGCGCCAACCAGGCCGGCGAAGACAACCGCAATGTCGCGCGGATGAGTGTGTTGCTGGCTGGCTTGCCCAGTTCGGTGCCGGGCAGCACGGTGAATCGCCTGTGCGGCTCGGGGCTGGAAGCGGTGGGCATTGCCGCACGCGGCATCCGTGCCGGCGAACTGGAGCTGGCAGTGGCTGGCGGCGTGGAATCGATGTCGCGCGCGCCGTGGGTGATGGGCAAGGCGGAATCGGCGTTCGCGCGGACCCAGCACCTGCACGACACCACGATGGGCTGGCGCTTCATCAATCCGCGCCTGGAAGCGACCTACGGCGTGGAGCTGATGGGCGAGACCGCCGAGAACGTCGCGCAGCGCTACGCCATCAGCCGCGACGACCAGGATGCGTTTGCCCTGCGCAGCCAGCAGCGCACCGCCGCCGCGCAGGCCGCCGGCTTCTTCGACGACGAGATCACCGCAGTGGCGGTGGCCGGGCGCAAGGGCGGCGAGGGCGTGCAAGTGATGCGCGACGAACATCCGCGGGCCGATGCCAGTGCCGAGGCCCTGGCCCGGCTCAAGCCGGTGTTTCGCCAGCCGGGCACGGTCACGGCCGGCAATGCGGCCGGCCTCAATGACGGTGCCGCCAGCCTGTTGCTGGCCTCGGCGCGCGCGCTGCACCTGCATGGGCTTACGCCGCGCGCGCGGGTGCTGGGGTTTGCTTCGGCAGGCGTGGAGCCAACCTACATGGGCATCGGCCCGATCCCGGCCACGCAACGCCTGCTGGCGCGGCTGGGGCTGCAGATCGCCCAGTTCGACGCGATCGAATTCAACGAAGCCTTCGCCGCGCAGGCGCTGGCCTGCACGCGCGCATTCGGCTTGGCCGACGATGCCGCGCACGTCAACGCCAATGGCGGTGCGATTGCGCTGGGCCACCCGCTGGGCATGAGCGGTGCACGGCTCGCACTGACGCTGCTGCGTCAACTCGACGCCTGCAACGGCCGCCGCGGGCTGGCCAGCATGTGTATTGGCGTCGGCCAGGGCGTAGCGCTGGCGATCGAGCGTGTTTGAGCGCCATGATCTCGCGCCCGCGCCGTTGCATGCCCACTTCATCGATCACCCTCACACCTGCGTCTGACGGAGATGCCGATGCACGACCTTCCCCCTGATACGCCGCCCGGCGATGTCCTGCTCGGCTATCGGCGCCCCCGCGCCGGCACGCAGCCTGCCTACCTGCATGCGCCGTATGCGTCCACCGCGTTGCGTGCGCCCACGCGTGCACCGATCGCCATGCCGGTCACGCTGTCGGAAGTCACCGGGCCACGGCCTTCGCAGATCACCCTGGGCGCGCATGCGGCCGACCTCACCGCCGGCTTTGCTGGTGAGCCATTGGGCGAGCGCATCATCGTTTCAGGCCGTGTGCTCGACGAAAACGGCGCGCCGGTCCGCAATAGCGTGGTGGAAGTCTGGCAATGCAATGCGGCCGGGCGCTACCAACACGAGGGCGACCGCCACGATGCGCCGCTTGATCCCAACTTTCGCGGCACCGGCCAGGTGCTGACCGACGCGCACGGGCGCTACGCCTTCAAGACCATCAAGCCAGGTGCCTATCCGTGGCGCAACCACTACAACGCTTGGCGGCCGGCGCATATCCATTTCTCGCTGCATGGCGATGGCATCGGCCAACGCCTGATCACGCAGATGTATTTCCCCGGTGATCCGTTGCTCGCGCACGACCCGATCTACAACTGCGTGGACGACCCGCTGGCACGCGAACGCATGGTGTCCAGTTTCGATTGGGAGCACGCGGTGAGCGAATACGCGCTGGCCTATCGGTTCGACATCGTGCTGCGCGGCCGCAAGCAAACCGTCTGGGAGTGAGCCAATGAGCCTGCATGCAACGCCGTCGCAAACGGTTGGCCCGTACTACCGGCTGGGGCTAGAGCCCTTGTATCGCGCACAGATCGCACCGGAGCACGCGGCCGGCACGCAGGTGCAGATCAGCGGATGCGTGTTCGATGGGGCCGGCATGCCGGTGAGCGATGCGGTGCTGGAGCTGTGGCAGGCCGATGCCGCCGGCATCTATGCCCATGCGCACGATCCGCGCTGCGCCGCGCACGACCCCAGTTTCGATGGCTGGGGCCGCGTGCCCACCGATGCACAGGGCCGCTACCGGCTCACCACCATCCGGCCAGGCCCGGTGGCCGGCCCGAACGGGCAGCCGCAGGCGGCGCATCTGGTCGTACTCGTGTTCATGCGCGGGCTGTTGCGCGGCGTGGCAACGCGGCTGTACTTCGCCGACGACCCACAACTGAGCGATGACCCCATCCTTGCATTGGTGCCGCCCGAACGGCGTGGCACATTGCTGGCCCGCGCGCGCAGCGCCGGCGACTACGTGTGGGACATCCACATGCAGGGCGATGCCGAGACGGTGTTCTTCAGTTACTGATGGGCGCGTGCACTGAAACGCGTGCCTGACGAGGTAGTTGTTTGCACAGGTCGCCAGGTGGTTGGCCCATGCAACCACAGCCTCCAGGTCGCGTCATCGGCGTGGCATCGCGCCCGCGCAAGCGAGGTGCCGGTGCGCCACCGCCGCTCACGCGAGCCGCGCGTCCGGCACGCGCATGGTTGGCACCTGTGCACATCGGTGCCATGCTCCGGCCACGCCAAGAGATGCAATGCATGAGTGCAACGTTTTCCCTGCTGGGCGGCCTGTTTGGCGACCCCGCGTGCGATGAAGTGTTCGACGATGCCGCGCGCGTGCAGGCGATGCTGGACTTCGAGTCCGCGCTGGCCCAGGCGCAGGCGCAATGCGGGGTGATTCCGCAGGCGGCCGCGCAGGTCATTGCCGCGCAGTGCCACGCAGCGCACTACGACCTGGGCGCATTGGCGCAGGCCACCGCGCTTGCCGGTAACCCTGCCATTCCGTTGATCAAGGAACTGACCCGGCAGGTAGCCGCGCACGATGCCGATGCCGCGCGCTGGGTGCATTGGGGCGCCACCAGCCAGGACGTGATCGATACCGGCAGCGTGCTGCAGCTGCGCGCGGCCTTCGACCTGCTGCTGCCGCGCCTGGACGCACTGTGCGCCTGCCTGGCGACGCTGGCCGCACGCGAGCGCGCCACCGGGCTGCCGGGTCGCACCCTGTTGCAGCAGGCGGTACCCGTGACCTTCGGGCTCAAGGCCGCCGGCTGGCTGGATGCCTTGCAGCGCGCACGCCGCCGCCTGCATACCGCGCGCACCGAAGCCTTGGTGCTGCAATTCGGCGGCGCCGCCGGCACCCTGGCCGCGCTGGAAACGCGTGGGCTGGAGGTGGCGCAGGCCCTGGCGCAGGCGCTGCAGTTGCCGCTGCCGGCGTTGCCCTGGCACACCGCGCGCGACCGCCTGGTGGAGGTGGGGTGCGCCTTCGCGTTGCTGGCCGGCAGCTTGGGCAAGATCGGCGGCGATGTGGTGCTGCTGATGCAATCGGAAGTGGGTGAGGCGTTCGAGCCGGCGGCGGCGGGCAAGGGCGGCTCCTCGGCGATGCCGCACAAGCGCAACCCGGTGGCCGGTGTGGTGGCGGTGGCCGCGGCCGCGCGCGTGCCCGGGTTGGTGGCCACCTTGTTCGCCACGATGGCGCAGCCGCACGAGCGCGCGGCCGGGCAGTGGCATGCCGAATGGGAAACGCTACCGGAGATCGTGCGCCTGACCGCCGGCAGCCTGGCGCAGATGCAGGCCTGCCTGGCCGGGCTGGAGCTCGACCGCACGCGCATGCAGACGCATCTGCACAGCCACGGTGGCGTGCTCTACGCGGAGGCCGCGGTGTTCGCACTGGCGCCGCAGCTGGGCAAATCGCAGGCGCATACGCTGGTCGAACATGCCGTGGCGCGTGCGCAGTCGGCAGGGCGTCATCTGCGCGAGGAGCTGGCCGACGATCCTCACGTGCAGGCAATGCTCTCGCCGGCACAACTGGAGGCGATCTTCGCGCCCGACAGCTGGCGTGGCATGGCGTCGGTCTGGATCGACCGCGTCCTGGCCGCTTCACCTTCCCCCTGACGGTGGCCCATGGCATTTCTCCAGTTGCCGACACATCGCCTGCATTACCGCCTGGATGGCACCGAAGGGCGCCCCTGGCTGACCTTCTGCAACTCGCTTGGCACCGATCTGCACATGTGGGACGTGCAGCTGGAGGCGCTTGCGCCGCACTACCGCATCCTGCGCTACGACCGCCGTGGTCACGGCTACTCCGAATCGCCGCCCGGCCCCTACAGCGTGGCCGACCTGGGCCAGGATGTGATTGCGCTTTGGGATGCGCTGCAGATTGCGCGCAGTGATTTTTGCGGGCTCTCGATCGGCGGGCTCACCGGCCAATGGCTCGGCCTCAACGTGCCGCAGCGATTGCGGCGGCTGGTGGTCTGCGCCACAGCGCAGAAGATCGGCAGCGCCGACACCTGGGCCACACGGATCGAGCAGGTGCGCCACGACGGCTTGCCGGTGTTGATCGACGCCACGTTGCAGCGCTGGTTCACCCCGCACTTCGCCCTGTCGCATGCGCAGCGTCTGGACATGATCGCCGCCGCGTTCGTATCCACCTCCCCCGACGGCTACATCGCCTGTTGCCAGGCAGTAGCCGATGCCGATTTCCGTGGCGCACTGGACGCCCTGGAGGTGCCATTGCTGGCCATCGCCGGCGACGACGATCCGGTCTGCCCGCCCACCGACCTGCGCGACATCGCCTATGCGGTGCCCGACGGCCAGTACGCGCAGGTGCCCGGTCGCCACATCTGCAACCTGGAATCGCCCGCAGCGTTCAACGACGTGCTGCTGGGTTTTCTCCAGGCCGAGTGAGCTTTCCCCCAACTGCAAGGACACCCGATGCACGAAGACGAACGGTACCAGGCCGGCCTGCGCGAGCGCCGGCGCGTGCTGGGCGATGCACATGTCGACCGCGCGCTGGCCGCGCGCACCGAGTTCACCGGCGAGTTCCAGGACATGATCACCCGCCACGCCTGGGGCACCATCTGGACCCGCGACGGCCTGCCCGCCCACACCCGCTCGCTGCTGACCCTGGCGATGATGGTGGCGTTGGGGTGTGATGAGGAATTCAAGCTGCACGTGCGCGCCGCGCGCAACAACGGCGTCACTGCCGCGCAGATCAAGGAAGTGCTGCTGCAGGCGGCGATCTACTGCGGCGTGCCAGCGGCCAACCACGCCTTCGCGTTAGCGCAACCGATCCTGGAAGCACAGGCGGCTGAAGGTGAGCCGAGCGAGCCGGCAGCCGACGGTTAGCGGATCGGCACGACCGCGAGCGCGGATGGCACGGCACACCATGCACGCGTAACGGATGAGACGCGCCGGCGCCCGCAGCGCACATCAACACCAAGACATCGCACCCGATGCCATTCCTCCGCCAGGAGAGGGGCAGGGCGCGTGCACGGCGCAAGACCGCGCTGTGATCGAAGGTGGTCAAGCGCATGGACGCGCCTCGCATGCGTCTTACCGGCGGCGGCCGCGCACCAACCATGCAATTGCACCGTAGTCGCTCTGCGTTTGAGAGGGTTTCGTTGAGAGAACGCTGTGATCAACGATGGAGAACCACCCGCACGCGCGCCGCAGGAAACATATCCGCAACAGCAGCGCATCCCCGCACTGATGCCGCCAGCGCATCGCCTGATCGCCAGCGGCCATGACACATCGCCCGCACTGCGGTGATGATGCAGCCTCCCAATACGCCGGCCTGCCGCGTCCTTGCAGCACGCCGCCATCCACGAGGCTCCACATGATGCTACGTCTCGCCTGCCTGGCAGTGCTACTGCTCCTCACCTGCGGCGCGCAGGCGCAACCACAGCCCGGCCCGGGCACGCAGCGTGCGCAGGTGCAGGCCGACGATGGCCAGCCACTGGTGGTGTGGTCGCGGCTGCCGGCACGGCCGCGTGGCACGCTGCTGCTGGTGCATGGGCGCACCTGGAGTGCATTGCCCAACTTCGATCTGCAAGTGGCCGGCGAGCCTGCCGACACGCGCTCGGTGCTGGCGGCGCTGGCACAGGCGGGCTACGCGGTGTACGCGCTGGATCTACGCGGCTATGGCGGCACCGCGCGCGATGGCAGCGGGTGGAACACGCCGGTCCGCGCCGTGGCCGATGTGCGGGCCACGCTGACATGGATCGCCACGCGCCATCCCGGTCTGCCGCCGCCCGCCCTGCTGGGGTATTCCAATGGCGCACGGGTCGCCTTGCTGCTCGCCCAGGCGCAGCCGGAGCTGTTGTCGGCGCTGGTGCTGTATGGCTTTCCGGACGATGTCGATGCCGCGCCCGAAGCCACTGCCGTGCCAGCACAGCCGCCGCGTGAGCGCACCACCGCCGAAGCCGCTGGCTCGGACTTCATCACTGCCAATGCCGCGCCCACCGCCGTACAGAAGGCGTATGTGGCCGCTGCACTCGCGGCCGACCCGGTGCGCACCGACTGGCGCGCGATGGAGCAATTCGCCTACCAGCCCGAACAGCTGACGCGCGTGCCGGTGCTGCTGCTGCGTGGTGTGGATGATCCGCTCGCCACGCAGTCAGAGAACGCGCACCTGTTCGCACGCCTGGGCAGCGCCGACCGCAGCTGGGTCACCTTGCCGCACGCCGATCATGTGGCGCATGTCGAAGACAGCCATGCCGCCTGGGTGGACGCGGTGGTCGCCTTCCTGCGCCGCCCGCGCTGAGTCACCGTGACGCGCTCAGCTGAGCAGGGCGCCCAAGCGCTGCGCCGCCTGCTTGAGCGGCTCCACCCACTGGGTCTGCATCGTCTGCAGGCTCACGCGCCCGGCCTGCGCACCGATATTGAGCGCGGCAATCACCTCGCCACGCAGGTTGCGCACCGGCACCGCGATCGAGCGCAGGCCGATCTCCAGCTCCTGGTCGGTCAGGCAGACGCCTTCGCGGCGCGCCCGTGCCAGCACCTCGAGCAGGGCGGCGGGCTGGGTCACGGTGCGGTCGGTGCGCGGACGCAAGGTGGTGCGTTCCAGATAGGCCTGCAGCGTGTCGGCAGGCAGGGCCGCCAGCAGCACCCGCCCCATCGACGTGCAATAGGCCGGCAGGCGGGTGCCGGGCCGCAGCCCGATCGACATGATGCGCACGGTTTCCGCGCGTGCCACGTACAGCAGGTCATCGCCATCCAGCACCCCCAGCGAGCACGACTCGTGCACCTGATCGCGCAGGCCATCCAGCACCGGCTGCGCCGCGGCGGTCATCGACGAGGACGCGGTGTACGCACCGCCCAGCCCCAGCACCCGCGGCAGCAACACATAGCCGCGGCCCTGCTCACCCACATAACCCAGGGCCGCCAGGGTGTGCAGCACGCGCCTGACCGCGGCGCGCGAGATGCCGGTCTCCAGGCTGATCTGCGACATCGTCACCTCGCGTGCGTGCTGGGCGAACACGCTCAACACCACCAGCCCGCGCCCGAGCGAGGTCATGAAATCCGGGTCACCTTTGGCAGCGGCAATCTGCTGCATCAAGGCATGCGGCAGGCCGCGCTCGCTGCTGGCGATGGCCGGCGCGGCGGGACGTTTGCGGCGGGAAGAGGTGGGCTCGGGCATCGCATCGCGCTAGGGGCAGGTGCCTGCATGGTAAGCGCATCGTCCCAATGCATGGCCCCGGTCTCAGCTCGGCCCCGCACGGGGTGAGCGCTTCACCCTGCTTGACGCATAATCGTCACTGGTCTTTTTCCTGCGTTGGTCCTCTTCCTCCATGAAAACCCCCAAGGGCCTGCAACCGCTGATCGACGATGGCGTCATCGACGAAGTGTTGCGACCACTGAAAAGCGGCAAGGAAGCCTCCGTCTACGTGGTCAGCGCGGGCGAAGACATCCTGTGCGCGAAGGTCTACAAGGACATGGCGCAGCGCAGCTTCCAGGCGCGCGTGCAATACCAGGAAGGACGCAAGGTGCGCGGCAGCCGCCAGGCCCGTGCGATGGGCAAGGCCACCAAGTTCGGCCGCAAGGAAGCCGAGACCGCCTGGAAGAACACCGAGGCCGACGCCCTCTACCAACTGGTGGACGCCGGCGTGCACGTGCCCAAGCCGCGCGGCTACTTCCACGGCGTGCTGCTGATGGACCTGGTGACCGATGACGCCGGCCACAGCGCGCCACGGCTGGGCGAAGTAGAGCTGGAGCCGGAACAGGCGCGCCTCTTCCACACCAGCCTGGTCGGCGACGTGGTCAAGATGCTGTGCCTGGGCCTGGTGCATGGCGACCTCTCCGAATACAACGTGCTGGTCTCGCCCGACGGCCCGGTGGTGATCGACTTCCCGCAGGTGGTCAGCGCGGCCGGCAACAACGCCGCACGCGACATGTTGCTGCGCGACGTGCACAACCTGCGCGACTGCCTGGGCCGATTCGCCCCCGAGCTGCTGGACACCTATTACGGCGAAGAAATGTGGGCGTTGTTCGAAAAGGGAGAGCTGCGCCCGGACAGTGCATTGACCGGCCGTTTCACCTTCGACACCAAGCGCGCCGACGTGCGTGCCATCCGCGCCTCGATCGAGGACGCGCGCCAGGAAAACCTGATCCGTCAGCAGGGCCGCGAGGCGGCCGCCGAAGACGATTGATCGCGATGGCTGCAGCAGCTGTAGCTGCGGCGTTGCCAGCGGCTAACGCTGCTGTCTAAAGGTTGCTGCGGCCATCCGCAACAGCGCTTGGCTGCCTGTGTCTAACGGCACGCACACGTGACGCCAGCATGGACGATGCCGCGGTGATGCGCCTGGCCAATACGCTGCATTGCAGTGACCTGCCTGCATCGACATCACGCGCATGATCGAAACAATTGATGACGCGTAATGGTTAAAGACCATAACGATCTGGCAAGCTCGGCGTCTCTCATCCCTGCTGGAGTCCGTCATGGAATTCGATCCCGATGTCGTGCGCCTGTTCGTGCAGCTGCAGCAAGCGGGGCAGCCCCCGATGGAGGCGCTGCCGTTGCAGGAAGCACGCGCCATGATGCGCGGCATGGGGGTGCAGCTGGGATTTCCACGGCTGCCGATGGCGCAGGTAACCGACCTGCAGGCCGACACTGCCGCCGGCACGGTGCCGCTACGTCTGTACCGGCCGCCGGGCCTGGGTGACACGCCCGCACCTACGTGTCTGTTCGTGCACGGCGGTGGCGGTGTGGTGGGGGATCTGGACTCGCATGACGACGTCTGCCGGCAGCTGGCGGCACGCACGCCGTGTCAGGTGCTGGCGGTGGACTATCGCCTCGCGCCCGAACATCCGGCGCCGGCCGGCGTGGAGGATGTCATCGCCACGCTGCACTGGTTGGCCGAGCATGCCGACGCGGTGGGCGCCGATCCGCAGCGTCTTGCGATCTGCGGTGACAGTATCGGAGGTGGCATGGCGGCGGTGGCCGCGATCACTGCACAGCAGCGAGGTCTCGCGTTGCGCTGTCAGCTGTTGCTGTACCCGCTGACGGATGCGCGCCCGGATACCGGCGTGCATCCCTCACGCGGCCGCAATGCCGAGATCCCGCCGCTGACCCGCAGCGCGGTGCAGTTCTTCAATCATCAATTGCTGCCGGACATGCGCCTGGCCGACCACTGGCACATCTCCGTGCTGCTGGCGCCGGACGTGGCCGGCGTGGCGCCGGCTCTGGTGGTGCTGGCCGACCGCGACATCCTGCACGACGAGGGACTGCAATACGCCGAGCGCCTGCGCAACGCCGGCGTGGAAGTCACCCAGCGCACCTGTGTCGGCATGATCCATGGCTTCATCACCATGGGTGGTGTGATCCGTGCGGCCGACGAAACCATCGACCTGGCGGCGCTGATGCTGCGGCAACGGCTGCTGCCAGTGCAGCCGCGCTTTGCTGCGTAGCCAACACTTGCCTCGGCGCGCCGGCGGCGCATTCAACGCATTACCGAAAGGCCGCGACCAAGTCGCGCGGCCTGTGCGTGCGCTCAGAAATTGAAGCGGAAGGTGGTCATCAAGACGTGGTTTTCGCGGTCGATCGTGCGGTTATTGACGAACTGATTCAAATACCCGACATCGACATTGGAGATCGCATTGAACTTCCAGTTGATGCCCACGAACACCCGGTTCTGATCGATGCCGCTGCGTGCGCCCCACTGGGTCTGATCCAGATTGACGAACAATTCGTTGAACGCTACCCACGACAACTGCGGGCTCAGGCTGCTCGGACGCACGGCCCTGATCATCTGCCGCACCCGGTAGCCTTCATCGCTGAAGCCTTCGCGGTGGCGTTGCTCCAGACGCGTGCGGCTGGTGATGGTGATGTTGGCAATCGGATCGAACTGATACTGGAACTGCCCCCACCAGCGATTTTCGAGGTTGGACGGCTGCCCGGCCGGGTGGCTGATGATGGTGTCGTAACCCATCCAGACACTGGCTTTGGGATTGCGCCGGTAGAACACGGCAGGGCGCAGGATCAATTGATCGAACTGCTCGCCTTCCTCGCGCCAGCGCGGGTGCACGTCCATGCTCCAGTAAAGATTCTCGACCGGCAGCTTGCCTTGCGCATACACGCTCAGCCAGTAACGCCCGTCTTCTTCGGTCTGTGCCGCCGCCTGCGAGGTGCTGCCCAGCATCAGCAACAGAGCGGGACAGGCGATTCGGTAGGTTGCCGTCAGCAGCGCACGCAGTCTGTTCATGATCAGGAAGTCGTCAGTGGTGCCGGAGCATACCAACTCGGTCGCGACCGCCATCAAACTTCGCGGCATCCGCCATGCGATACGGCTCAATCGCTTCGCACCGGGCGACATGAACTCGCTGCGTGACATCTGTTGGCAATCAGCGCCTGCGTTTCGGTGCCCCTGATCTCTCGTGAACGATCGGCCAAGTCGAGCAGACACATAAGGGCTCTGCGGGTACCTAGCTGCACGGCAGCCAGGAACATCCGTCACTCACGCTGATGCAGACCTCAAGGCCAAGGCAGCGCGTGTAACGTCACGTCGCTGCCTTGCATGCCAATGACAGCGTCACGCCACCTGGCTGCGCCGCGCGCGTTCCAGGTGCACCAGCAGCAGCGAGATCGCGGCCGGGGTCATGCCCGGAATGCGCTGTGCCTGGCCGATACTTTGCGGACGCACGCGTTCGAGTTTCTGCTGCACTTCCAGCGACAGGCCACGCACGCCGGCGTAGTCGAAGCCTTCCGGGATCGGCGTCGTTTCGTGGCGCTGCTGGCGAGCGATTTCGTCGCGCTGGCGATCCAGGTAACCGGCGTACTTGACGCCGATTTCCACCTGTTCGGCGACCTGCGCATCGTCCACGCCAGGGCCCAGCGTCGGCACCCGCATCAGCGCGGCGTAGCTGAGTTCCGGGCGCTTGATCAGGTCCAGCACATTGGTCTCGCGGCTTATCGGCACGCCCAGGGTGTCGACCACCTCACGGCCCAGGGCATTGCCCGGCGTGGCCCAGAGTGCCGACAGGCGCGCGGTTTCGCGCTGCACCGCCTCCTGCTTGCTGGAAAAGCGTGCCCAGCGCGCATCGTCGACCAGGCCCATCGCGCGCCCCACGCCAGTCAGCCGCAGATCGGCGTTGTCTTCGCGCAGCTGCAGCCGGTATTCGGCGCGGCTGGTGAACATACGGTACGGCTCGGTGGTGCCGTGGGTGATCAGGTCGTCCACCAGCACGCCTAGGTAGGCTTCGTCGCGGCGCGGCGACCAGGCCGGCAGCGCCTGCACGTGGCGCGCAGCGTTGAGCCCGGCCAACAGGCCCTGCGCGGCGGCTTCTTCGTAACCGGTGGTGCCGTTGATCTGCCCGGCGAAGAACAGCCCGCCCACCGCCTTGGTCTCCAGCGAGGCTTTGAGCCCGCGCGGGTCGAAGAAGTCGTACTCGATCGCATAGCCGGGGCGGGTGATATGCGCCTGCGCAAAGCCGCGAATCGAGCGCACCAGCGCTAGCTGCACGTCGAACGGCAGTGAGGTGGAAATGCCGTTGGGATAGATCTCGGTGACGTCCAGGCCTTCCGGCTCGACAAAGATCTGATGGCTGGTCTTGTCGGCGAAACGCACCACCTTGTCTTCGATCGACGGGCAGTAGCGCGGGCCAATGCCCTCGATCTGCCCCGAATACAGCGGCGAGCGATGCAGCGCGCCACGGATGATGTCGTGGGTCTGCTCGGTGGTATGGGTGATCCAGCAGCTGACCTGGGTCGGGTGGTCGCTGGGCTGGCCCATGAACGACATCACCGGCAGCGGGTCGTCGCCCGGCTGCTCATCCATCAACGTGTAGTCCAGGGTGCGCCCATCAATACGCGGCGGAGTCCCGGTCTTTAGCCGATCGATGTCGAACGGGCGCTCGCGCAGCCGCGCGGCCAGCGTGGTGGCCGGCGGGTCGCCCATGCGCCCGGCAGCGTACTGGGTCTCGCCGACATGGATCTTGCCGGCCAGGAAGGTGCCTGCGGTCAGGACCACGGCCGTGGCCTCGAAGCGCAGCCCGGTCTGGGTGATCACCCCACGTACGCTGTCGCCTTCGGCGGCACCGTTGTGGATGATCAGATCGTCCACTGCCGCCTGGAACACGGTCAGGTTGGGCTGCGCTTCGACGATGTGGCGGATCGCGCTGCGGTACAGATTGCGATCGGCCTGGCAGCGGGTGGCCCGCACCGCCGGCCCCTTGGAGGCATTGAGGGTGCGCCACTGGATGCCGGCCAGGTCCGCCGCCTTGGCCATCGCCCCGCCCAGTGCGTCGATCTCCTTGACCAGGTGCCCCTTGCCGATCCCGCCGATGGCCGGGTTGCAGCTCATCGCGCCCACGGTCTCGATGTTGTGGGTCAGCAACAGCGTGCGTGCACCGGCGCGGGCAGCCGCCAGCGCCGCCTCGGTGCCGGCGTGGCCGCCACCAATCACGATGACGTCGTAGCGATAGAAGGAGTCGGACATGGGCGTGGACCAGAAGCAGGAGGAAGACCAGCGGCCGCGAACGTAGCGGCTGAAGGACGGTTTGCGGCATTAACACGTTAAATGTGTGACGCGAATCACATTATCGAACACTGGCACTCAAGTTGGCATGTTTCGTGCGGATATCCCTACTGCACCCGTCGTGGCATTGCGACATGGGCGCAAGGCTGGAATTGGAACAGGGGCCAGCCGCGCGTGCGATGGGGTAGCGTAAGGGCCGGTAGTCGGGGGACTGCCGGCCCTTAGTTTTATCTGCACGTCGCCGGCGCACACGCTCTGGCCTGCTTCGCAACGCTCCAATGCACAAAGCCCCGGCATGCCGGGGCTTTGTGCATTGGAGGCGCCGATATCCGACAGGGCCGGAACAGGGGGGATCCAGATTTCCCTGTCGGACATCGACATAAGTCGGTCAGTGGAGTGGCCAGGTCAGAAAACGACGTGGCGGGTCACACAGTGCACCTAGCTTGCAGCCAAGTGCAGACTGAACGCAAGCCCCCAACATTGCCAAGTGTGGGCTGCGTCGCAGTCAGCAGATCAGGGAATCTGCTGGCGCGTAGTGCGCGGTGCGGTCTGTCGCTGGATCTCGCGGATCACCCGCGGCGGAGCGCCGATACGCGGCGGCTGCGCCGGACGCGGTGGCGCGCCGGTGGCTGGTGGCGGGTTGGGGCGCTGCGGGCGCGGACCGTTAGGCCGGCCACTCGGGCGCGGGCCATTCGGTCGGGGACCATAGTTGTTGTAGGGACGGTACTGCGGACGTCGATCGTACTCGCGGTAATAATAGCCGCCGCCGCCGCGATAGACCGGGTACACCGGATAGTCGTACAGACCGATCCCGCCGGCCCCGTAGGGGCTGCCATAGGAATACGGCGCATAGCCCGGCGGGTAGCGGTACTGCACCGCGGGCGCACCACGGTAATACCCACCCGACCCGGCGCCGGTGTAGTCGTACGTCGCGCAGCCGCTCAAGGCCAGCAGGCCGGCGGCAAGGATCAGACGGAATTTCATGGATGGTGCCCTCCTGCAACCATGGTGTCACTGTCGAACCGCGGCATTGAATCGGTCCTTAACTGTGCGGTGATGGCGCGTATGTTCATTGAACGAGCATGCGCGGAACGCCGACCCTCGACCGTGAAGAGTGAGGCGATACGTTAATCTTGGGAGCATGATCGAAACGCTTCTTCCTGCCTATTCCGACGTCCTGCAGGCGGCTGCACGCATTGCCCCGCACACCGCACCGACACCGTTGCTGCGCTCGCACACGCTGGACACGCTCAGCGGTGCGCAGCTGATGTTCAAGGCCGAACACCTGCAGCGCAGCGGTGCGTTCAAATTCCGCGGCGCCTGCAATGCGGTCTGGGCATTGCCGGCCGAGACCGCCGCACAGGGCGTGGTGACGCACTCTTCCGGCAACCATGGCGCGGCGCTGGCCCTGGCCGCGCGCACCCGCGGCATCGGCTGCCATGTGGTGGTGCCCGAAGGCGCGGTGGCTGCCAAGCTGGCCAATATTTCCCGGCATGGCGCCACCTTGTGGCGCTGCGCGCCGACCATCGCCGCACGCGAGCAGCTATGCGCCGAGGTCCAGGCCAGCAGCGGTGCGACCCTGGTTCACCCGTATACCGATCCGGCGGTGATTGCCGGGCAGGGCACCGCAACGCTGGAGCTGCTGCACGACAGCGGCGGCCTGGATGTGCTGGTGGCGCCCGTGGGCGGCGGCGGGCTGGCGGCCGGGGCGGCCCTGGCGCTGCAGACTTCGCCCGGCTGCGCGCTGGTGCTGGCCGAACCGGCGGGCGCAGCCGACACCGCGCGGTCGCTGGCGGCAGGGCAGCGGCTGGTGGACTTCGTTCCCGACACCGTGTGCGACGGGCTGCGCGGCACCCTGGGGGCGCCCAACTTCGCGCTGCTGCAGGCCGCCGGCGCGCAGGTCATCACCGTTGACGATGCCGCCGTGGTGCAGGCCATGCGCCTGCTCTGGCAGGTCTTGAAGCAGGTGGTGGAACCGTCGTCGGCCATCGCGCTGGCGGCCGTGCTGGCCGACCCGGCGCGCTTTGCCGGGAAGCGGGTGGGCGTCATCTTGTCTGGCGGCAACGTCGACCTGGACGCCTTGCCGCGGGCCGCCGCGTGAGCAGGCCCTCGCGTGGGCTCGGCCTGTGGGGTTGGGGGTGGCGGCTGTGCATGCTGGCGCTGATCTGGCTGATGGGCGTGGCCGGCTGGATCGTCTGGGTGGGCGACCGCGACCAGGCCGCACCGGCTGACGTGATCATCGTGCTGGGCGCGGCGGCCTACGACGCGCGCCCCTCTCCCGTGTTCGAAGAGCGCATCCGGCACGCGCTGGACCTGTATGCACGCGGCTACGCGCCGCATCTGCTGTTTACCGGCGGCTTCGGTAACGGGGCGCGTTTTGCCGAATCCCAGGTGGCGCGGCGCTACGCGCTGCGGCATGGCGTGCCGTCGGAAGCCATCGTGATCGAGACCAGTTCACGCACCACCCGGCAGAACCTGCTGCAGGCGCGCGCGCTGATGGAGCGGCATGGCATGCACCGGGCGATCATCGTCAGCGACCCGCTGCACATGGCGCGCGCGCTACGGCTGTGCCAGGAGCTGGGCGTGGATGCGCTGGCGTCGTCCACCCCGAGCACGCGCTTCCGCAGCTTCCACACCAGCTGGCGCTTCCTGTTGCAGGAGGTCTATTACTTCCACCGCGATCTGGTGGTGCAGGGCGCCTGATGCCGGGCCTATGATGGCGGCTTTCCCAGCGGCAGGTTCGAGCATGAGCGAAAGCAATCGGCAACGCGCCACCGGCCTGGTCCAGGCCTACTACGAGGCATTCAACCGCGGCGATTGGGACGCCATGCTGGCGTTCCTGGCCGAGGACGTCGCCCACGACCTCAACCAGGGGCCACGCGAGATCGGCCGGGCAGCCTTCGCCAGCTTCCTGCAGCGCATGAACGACAGCTACCGCGAGCAGCTGCGCGACATCGTGGTGACTGCCAATGACGCGGGCACGCGCGTGGGTGCCGAGTACGTGGTGCATGGCGTCTACCACACCACCGACGAAGGCCTGCCGGACGCGAACGGGCAGACCTATGTGCTGCCCGGTGGCGCGTTCTTCGATGTGCGCGATGGGCAGATCACGCGGGTGACCAATTACTACAACCTGCAGGAATGGATTGCGCAGGTGTCGCGCTGACGCCAGGGCTGCTGCGGTGCAGGTTGGCTAAATCTGCACATTGGGCTGCGTAGGAGCGCTCTCGCGCGCGATGAAGCGTTACCGATAACGCCACATCGCGCGCGAGCGCGCTCCTACGTGGTTGGTCGGGCATTGCCGCAGCTGACGGGCGTAGTGCCTGCGTTACAGCAGCACGATGCCCACGACCACCAGCACGAAGAT
Organism: Xanthomonas sp. NCPPB 4037; assembly: GCF_041475695.2. Classification (NCBI taxonomy): domain Bacteria; kingdom Pseudomonadati; phylum Pseudomonadota; class Gammaproteobacteria; order Lysobacterales; family Lysobacteraceae; genus Xanthomonas; species Xanthomonas sp. NCPPB 4037. The sequence continues at coordinate 4,642,165 of NZ_CM191261.1, read as the reverse complement.
GCCCCACTTGAGCGTCTGGTAGAGCGGGTTGTTGCGCTCCTTCAGCGCCTTGGCCTTGAGCCGTGCGGCGTAGAAATACCGGAACACCCGGTTGATGCCGCCGGTCTTGTCGCCTTCCTGATTCGGCGAGGCGCCGGCCGAGAGCAGGCTGCGGCCGACGAAGCGGTTCACCGCCGCCGCCCAGCGCCAGCGCATCGGGCGCTCGATATCGCAGAACAGGATGATGCGGTCCTGGTCGGTGTCATTGCGCGCGTGGTGGATGTAGGTCTCGTCGAACATGGTCCACTCGCCGTCGCGCCAGCTGTGGCGCTGGCCGTCGACGTCGATGAAGCAGCGGTCGTCGTTGGGCGTGGCCAGGCCCAGGTGCAGCCGCATGGAGCCGGCGAACGGGTCGCGGTGCGGACGCAGTTCGCTGCCCGGCGGCAGCTCGGCGAACATCGCCGCCTTGACCGTGGGAATGGAGCGCAGCAGCGCGGTGGTCTGCGGGCACAGCTCGGCCGCCGACGGGTGCGCGGTGCCGTACCACTTCAGGTAGAAGCGCTTCCAGCCGCGGCGGAAGAACGAATTGAAGCCGATGTCGGTGTAGCCGTCGGCCGCGCGGATCTTCTGCATCTGCTGCAGCGCCACTGCCTCGTCGCGGATCAGCGTCCAGTTCGCGCGCAACGGGGCCAGCTCCGGAAATTCCTTGCCCGGATCGATGAACGGCGTGGTCGGCACCCGCGAACACAGATACATCAGCGTGTTGATCGGGGCCATGAAGGTGGAATGGTCCAGCAGCTGCCGGCTGAGCCGGTGGCGCACGCGACCGCGGTAATGGATGTACAGCGCTGAGGCAATGAACAGCGCGATGATGAGCCACTTCAACATTGGGGAGGCCGGTTGGGGGCGGGGGCCGTTAACTGGTGAATTCTACCGGTTGCAAGCGCCGAGCCTGCCTGATCGGGATGGGCTCGGCGGTAATACTGTGTCCTACCGATGACCGGCGACATGCGCCGACAGGGTATGCGCCGCTTGCGTGCGGTTGACGCACCGTGGCGCTGTCGGACGACGCAGAGGACCGAAGCAGGCGACTGGTGCGCGCCGCGTGCGGGCCGCGGCCGCGCCTGCCTGGCGGCTGCGCCCGCGCAGTGATCGCCACGCTTAGTCCTGGCGGCGGCGGATCGGGATCGAGCCCACCGGCACGCTGGCGATGTCCTGCCCGCGCTCGCGGATCGGGGCGCCCGGCGCCGGTGCCCAGGCGTGCGCGTAGATCACTTCCCACGAACTGGGCAGGGTGCCATCGGGCCGCCGCAGGGGTTCGTAGGCCGCACTGGCGGCGGCGAAGCGGCCGCGGCCGGTCAGCGTGGCGCGGCGGTTGCTGAGCGCATTGGTGGCGCCCATCGCGCGCAACTCGCGCATCAAGGCCGGCAGGTCGTTGTAGGTGAGGGTGAACAGGTCGCGGTCCAGCACCGGGTCGCGGAAGCCGGACATCATCAGCGCATCGCCGAACTGCGCAATCGGCGGGAAGCGGCTCACATGCGGGGCCGGGTCGGCCTGCGCGAAGGCCTCGCGCAGTTCGATCAGCGTCTCCGGGCCGAAGGTGGAGCACAGCAGCAGGCCGCCGGGCCGCAACGCGCGCCGAAAGCCGGCGAACACCGCCGGCAGGTCTTCCACCCACTGCAGGCACAGATTGCTGAAGATCACATCCACGCTGCCATCGGCCACCGGCAGCGCGCGGGCATCGGCGCAGACCTGCGCAAACGGCTTCCACCAACCCGCAGTCTTGCGCGCCTGGCGCAGCATCGGCAGCGCCTGGTCGAGCGCGATCACCTGCGCCTTGGGCCAGCGTTTCTTGATCGTGGCGCTGGCATGGCCCGGGCCGGCCCCCACATCCAGCACCACCTTGGGCGCGGTGTCGCCGAGATAGTCGAGCGACTCCAGCAGGCGCGTTTCCACCTCGCGTTGCAGGGCGGCGGCGGCGGCATAGCTGCTGGCGGCACGCGCGAAGGCGCGCCGGACGTGGCGGGGGTCGAAAGTGCTGTTCATTGCCGCGCTATTGTCGCCGCTGCGCGCCGCCGAGGGAATTGCCGCAGCGACACGGTGTGATGCGCGCCGGCGTGTTGATGCGTAGCGCCAGTGGCGTCAAAACGTACCCGGGTAGGCGCCGCCGTCGATCAGCAGGTTCTGCCCGGTGATGTAGCCGGCCTGGGCACTGCACAGGAATGCGCAGGCCGCGCCGAATTCGTCCGGCTCGCCAAAGCGCCCGGCCGGGATGCCGGCGCGTTTGTGCGCGGCCACCGCCTCGGCGCTGGTGCCTTGTTGCTCGGCGATTACGGCGAAGTTGCCGCGCAGCCGGTCGGTAGCGAACTGGCCCGGCAACAGATTGTTGAGGGTGACATTGTCAGCCACGGTGCTGCGCGCCACCCCGGCCACAAAGCCGGTGAGACCGGCACGCGCACCGTTGGACAGGCCCAGGATGTCGATCGGCGCTTTCACCGCGCTGGAGGTGATGTTGACGATGCGGCCGAAGCGCCGCGCGCGCATTGCATCGACCGTGGCGCGGATCAGTTCGATCGGGGCCAGCATGTTGGCGTCGAGCGCACGCAGCCAGTCCGCGCGTTCCCATTGACGGAAATCGCCCGGCGGCGGCCCGCCGGCGTTGTTGATCAGGATATCGACCTGCGGGCAGGCGGCCAGCGCCGCGGCACGGCCTTCGCTGGTGGTGATGTCGGCGACGACGCTGCGCACTTCCCCCGCGCCGGGCAGGGCGCGCAAGTTGCTAGCGGACTGCTCCAATGCTTCGCGGCCACGCGCGACAATCACGACATTGGCGCCTTCGCGTGCCAGCGCCTGTGCGCAGCCCAGTCCCAGGCCCCTGCTGGCGGCACATACCAAGGCCCAGCGCCCGGCGATTCCCAGATCCATGCGGTGCTCCTTCAATCAACGAATGCGCATGATCGGTGATCGCGGCTGCACGGCGTGTGGTGGTGGATCGGACTGGCGGTGGTCCCAGGAGTGGTCTCGCATTGCGTGGCGATTCGCGATGACTGCAATGGCTGTGAGACGCTGCTGTGATGCGTGATTGCCGCGGCTCAGAGGCGCGTGGCACCAGGACGGAATTGGCTCACGATTTTGGGTGTGCGTTGTAGTTAGTCGGGCGCACACCCTGCGCAGGATGCGCGCACCCGTCTTCTCGTCCGGGATCAGCATGTCTTCGATGCGAAGTAAACGCCTGCGTGGGTCGCGTACGCACAGCCCGGTGTACGGCAGCTGTCGGCGTACAAGCGCGTGTCCTCAGGCCCTGCAGACGTAGCTGGCGTTGATCAGGCGCGAGAGGCTGTTGCACTGACCGGCGATAGCGACGGGAAACAAAGAAACAGTGTGCTGCGTGCAGTGCGATTCGCACTGTGGCGCGGAGAGGCATGAGTGCGCCATGCGCGATCCTGGGTGGCATGCCACCGAAAACGCTGACGAGATAGTTGCATCTGCAGCACTCGTGCATTGCGTTATCGATGTACTGGGCAGGCTCAGGCCTGCGTCAGCGGAAGCGCACCCCATCCAACGCAGCTCACGATTGCTTGCGGCCAGTGAATCCTCACTACACGCCGCAGGCCGACGTGAAGCCTTTGCCATGCATCTGCGCAGGCACCTTCCTGCCGCATCGCACGGTGCAAGTCTCTCAGGGCAATGCTGCAACAAAGCGGTGCAACGCCTCGGCCACCTGGTCGGCGTGGCCCAGGAACGGTGCATGTCCGCCGCCGTCGATGGTCAGTGCCTGTGCATGTGGCGCGCGCGCAGCCGCGGCATGCATGCCGGCAGCCGGCACCAGACGGTCGCGTTGCCCGGCGATCCACAGGCTGGGCCGCGCAAGCGCTGCCAGCGCGCGGCGCAGGTCGGTGCGTTCCAGCAGGCCCAGGCCATCCTGCAGCGCGCTGGCTGCCGGTTCGCCGCGCGCAGTGAGCGTCTCGCGCAGGCTGCGCAATTCGCTGCGCGCATGCGCCGAGCCCAGCGTGTCCAGGGCGAGAAACCGGTCGAGCGTGCCGCGGTAATCGCGCGCAAGATCCTGGCCGAATTGCACGAAGACCTCGCGTTCCACCGCATCGGGCCAGTCATTGCCACGCACGAAGCGTGGCGTGGCGGCGATCATCGCCAGCGCGCGGACCTGCGGTTGGGTGGCCGCCGCATGCAGTGCGAACAGGCCGCCCAACGACCAGCCCACCCAGACCGCCGGCGGCGTGGCCGCGGCAATTGCGGCCACCACGTGCGGCAAGGCCAGCGGCGTAGTGTCGTCGTGGCTGAAGCCATGCCCGGGCAGGTCCACCAGATGCAGTTGGTAGTGCGGTGCCAGGCGCTCCACCAAGGGCGCGAACACACCGCCATGCAGTGCCCAGCCGTGCAGAAGAACCAGTGCCGGCCCGTGGCCGATGACGTCGATATGCATGCGCGTAGTGTCGCCGATCACGCGTGCTTGGTCAGGTAGCTGCTGCCTCGGCGCGCAACGCGGCCACGCGTGGGCCAAGCCAACGCCACTGCGCACGTGCGTAGCCGCGCCAGCACCAGCGATCGGGCCAGCGCCAAGCACGCGCACGGTGTGCGGCGATGGCCGCGCTCAACCACGCCGGATCGAAGCCGTCCCACACGCCGGCCACGCTGTACACATTGCTGCGCAGCACCGGATGCACGTCGTGCAGCAACATCGTGCGCAGCTGTTCCAGCGAAAACGGCGACTCCGCCAGGCAGCGCACGATGCCCGCGTGCATGTCATCGACTGCGGTATCCAGATACAGCTCGGCCATTGCCTCCCACACACGGCGTTGCGCCGGCGTCGGGGCGTGCATGCTCAGGCCAGCGCGCGCTGCGGCTGGCGGCTGACCACATCGCGCGCCTGCACGATGGCATCGACCAGGGTCTGCACCTGTTGCGGCGTGTGCAACGCCGACAACGTCACCCGCAGCCGCGCTTTGCCTTCGGGCACGGTGGGCGGGCGGATTGCACCGACCATGAAGCCGGCTTGCTCCAGCGCCGCCGACATCGCCATCACGGTGGCCTCTTCGCCACACAGCAATGGCTGGATCGGGGTGTCCGAGGCCATCAGTTCGAACCCGTGCCGGCGAGCACCATCGCGGAATGTGCCGATCAGTTCGGTCAGCCGCGTGCGGCGCCAATCGTCGCGACGCGCCAGGCGCACGGCGGCCAGGGTGGCGGCCACCTGCGCGGGCGGCAGCGCGGTGGTGTAGATGTACGGGCGCGCGGTTTCGGCCAGATGGCGGATCAGCGCTTCTTCGCCCACCACCACCGCGCCATAGCCGCCCAGGGCCTTGCCCAGGGTGACCAATTGCAGCGGCACTTCGGCCACGCCGAGCCCGGCATCGGCCACGCAACCGCGGCCCTGCGGCCCCAGCACGCCCACGCCGTGCGCATCGTCGACATAGAACAAGGCCTCCTGCATGCGCGCGACCAGGCTCAGCGCACGCAGTGGCGCAACGTCGCCATCCATGCTGAAAACACCGTCGCTGGCGAGCATTGCCGCGCCCTCCGGCGCGCCCTTGAGCTGGCGCATCGCGCCTTCCACATCCAGGTGCGGGTAGCGGCGCAACCGGCAGCCGGCCAGGCGCGTAGCATCCAGCAGGCTGGCGTGATTGAGCCGGTCCTGCACGCAGATATCGTCTTCTTCGCTGAGCAGCGCCTGCTGCACGGCCAGGTTGGCGATGAAGCCACTGCCGAACAGCAGCGCCGACGGATAGCCCAGCCATTCGGCGATGTCGCGCTCCAGCGTTTCGTGCGCGGTGTGATGGCCGCAGATCAGATGCGAAGCAGTCGCCCCGGCACCATCGCGCGCGGCGGCATCCTGCAGTGCGGCCACCACTTCGAACTGTTGCGACAGCCCCAGGTAATCGTTGGAACAGAAACCGGTCAGCCAGCGCCCATCGATTTCCAGGCGCACGCCGTCGCGGCGGCCCACCTGCCGCCGCACCCGCACCCGCTCCTGGGCCACGCGCAATTTGCGCAGCGACGAAATCCGTTCGTGCAGATCGGGGCGAGCCATGGTGTTCGTCGACAGCGGAAGAGGGCCGCTAGCGTAGCGTGCCGGGCCCAGCGCGCCCAGCCGGCACCGACGGCCGGTGCTAGCTGGGCGCTGATGCGGTCAGGCCGCGTGCTCGCAGGCGGCGCCGCAGGTGATGTCCGCATGCACGGTGCCGGGGTGGTCGTGCTCGGCGGCGTCGACGGTGATCTGCATCGGGCGCAAGCCCAGCCGCTGGAACAACGCCTGGTCGCGCTCGGTATCGGGGTTGCCGGTGGTGAGCAGCTTTTCGCCGTAGAAGATCGAGTTGGCACCGGCCAGGAAGCACAGCGCCTGCAGTTCGTCGCTCATCGCCTCGCGGCCGGCGGACAGGCGCACCATCGACTTGGGCATGGCGATGCGCGCCACCGCGATCATGCGCACGAACTCGAATGCATCCAGTGGCTCGGTGCCGTGCAACGGAGTGCCGGGAACCTGCACCAGCTGGTTGATCGGCACCGAGTCCGGGTGCGCGGGCAACGTGGCCAGCGCATGCAACAGGCCGACGCGGTGCTCGCGGGTTTCGCCCATGCCGACGATGCCGCCGCAGCAGGTCTTCAAGCCCACATCGCGCACGTGCTCCAGGGTGTTCAGGCGGTCCTGGTACTGGCGGGTGTGGATGATCGAATCGTAGTAATCCGGCGCGGTGTCCAGATTGTGGTTGTAGTAGTCCAGCCCGGCGTCCTTGAGCGCGCGCGCCTGGCCGGCGTCGAGCATGCCCAGGGTGGCGCAGGTTTCCAGGCCCATCGCCTTGACCTCGCGGATCATCGCGGCCACCTTGGGGATGTCGCGGTCCTTGGGCGAGCGCCACGCCGCACCCATGCAGAAGCGCGAGGCGCCGGCCGCCTTGGCCTGGCGGGCCTTGGCCACCACGTCTTCGGTATCCATCAGTTTTTGCGCGCTCACCCCGGTGTCGTAGCGCTGCGCCTGCGGGCAGTAGGCGCAGTCTTCCGGGCAGCCGCCGGTCTTGACCGACAGCAGCGTGGAGACCTGCACCTCGGCTGGGTCGAAGTGGGCACGGTGCACGCTGGCGGCGCGATGCAGCAGCTCGGGAAACGGCAGCGCGAACAGCGCATGCAGTTCTTTGCGATCCCAGTCATGGCAGACGACAACGGACATCGGGGTTTCCTGACAGTCAGCGGCTTGGAAGCCAGGCAGTCTGGTGAGCATGGACGAGGCTGTCAACTTCACGTATCCGCATTCGGTTTACAGGTGGCCACAACGGCTGCTGCGGTTGCTGCTGCCGTCGCTGTGCCTGGTGTGCGCGGAGTCGGGCACCGACGATTGCGACCTGTGCCCATCCTGCCGGGCGGCGCTGCCTGACCACGGCACTGCCTGCGTATGCTGCGCCACGCCGTTGTTTGCCGCTGCCGGGCTGCCACTGTGCGGCCAGTGCCTGCAGCACCCGCCGCCGCTGCAGCGCGCATATGCCTGCTTCACCTATCGCTGGCCGGTCGACGGGCTGCTGCGACGCTTCAAGTTCCATCAGGATCTGGCGGCCGGACGGGTGCTGAGCGAGTTGATGGCCGCGCGCTGTGCCGCCTTGCCGCGGCCACAGGCACTGGTGCCGGTGAGCCTGCACCGGCAGCGGCTACGCCAGCGCGGGTACGACCAGGCGCTGGAGTTGGCCCGGCCGCTGGGCCGCGCACTGCAGCTGCCCTGCCTGCCGCTGTTGCGCCGCGTACGCGCCACCGCGCCACAGTCCGAACTGGATGCCGACGAGCGCCAGCGCAATCTGCGCGATGCGTTTCTGGCGCGTGGGCCGCTGCCCATCCATGTGGCGCTGGTGGACGACGTCATGACCACGGGCGCCACCTTGCATGCAGCCGCACAGGCGTTGCGGCGCGCCGGTGTGCAGCGCGTGGACGCCTGGGTCTGCGCGCGGGTGCCGTGAGGGGTGGTGGCTCGCGCCTTGTAGCGTTGCGTCATGAGACTTGGTCAGCAAGGTTGTCGGCACGGGTCATCCAGTTGCGCTGCTATCGGTGTAATGACAACAACGTGCCGAGGCGACAGCGCGCCCGGGGATTGGCGCAGCGCGGCACATGGATGTGTCGCGGCTTGGTCAGACAGAGGATGTCTGACCAAGCCGAATAGCCGATTTCCGGGCGCGCTGTCGCATCCCGCCGAAGCCGGCGCCTGACGGGTGGAGCCATGCCGTAACCAAAGCACCTTTCGCGCTCCGGCCTGCGTTTGCCGCGCGGACGCTCCAAGGCGCGCACCAGTGGCGCGCAACCACTGTCTTCGCGCCCCGGGCGTAACGCGCGACGCGATTGCCGCATCTGCCCGCTAGCGCAATGCCAGCGCCGCGGCGATGCCGACGAAGATCGCCAGGCCTACCCAGTTGTTATGCAGGAAGGCGCGGAAGCAGGGACCGCGTTCGCGGTGGCGGGCGATGTGGAATTCGTAGGCCACCAGCAGCGCTGCGACGCCCAGCCCAGCCCAGTAAGCGATGCTGAGGCCGGCGCGCAAGCCCACCAGCACCAGGGACCCGAACATCAGCGCGTAGAGCATGCCTTGCGCGATCAGGTCGTAACGGCCGAACAGGATCGCGGTGGACTTGCTGCCCATGCGGAGGTCGTCCTCGCGGTCGACCATGGCATACCAGGTGTCGTAGGCCGTGGCCCAGAGGATATTGGCGGCGTATAGCAGCCAGGCCAGCAGCGGCACGCTGCCCTGCACGGCGGCGAAGGCCATCGGGATGCCCCAGCCGAACGCCATGCCCAGGTACACCTGCGGCAGATGGGTGTGGCGCTTCAGATAGGGGTAGCTGGCCGCCAGAAACAGGCCGGGCACGCTCAGCGCTACGGTCAGCCAGTTGAGGCTGAGCACCAGCGCGAAGGCGACCAGCATCAGCACTACGAACACCCACAGCGCCTCGCGGCCGGAGACCGCGCCGGTGGCGAGCGGACGCGACTTGGTGCGCTCCACGTGCGGATCCAGCCAGCGGTCGGCGTAGTCGTTGATCACGCAGCCGGCCGAACGGGTCAGCCAGACGCCAGCGGTGAACACGAACAAGGTCCACAACGGTGGCAGGCCTCCGGCCGCCAGCCACAGCGCCCACCAAGTAGGCCAGAGCAGCAGCAGGCTGCCGATCGGGCGGTCACCACGAACCAACTTCCAATACTGTCCCAGGCGCTCTGGCCACGTCAGCGCAGGCGCCGTGGGCACGTTCTCGAAACCTTGCTTGCTCATGCTGCAAAGGGTAGCAGCGCCGCTCGGCCGCGGTCATGCGCTTGACGGTAGGGACGTCGCTGTTGGCTGTGGTTGGGCGCGCTTTTGAGGTGGGTTTTCAGGTGCGCGGCGCTGCAGTGCTGGAGGGATCGCCCCATCTTTGCGACCGCGCGGATAGACGAGGATGCGCGTTCGGCTGGTATGCGCGGAGGGATGCGCGCCGGGAAGCAGGCCACGGCCCAGGGGATCACGCGCATGGCGCCGGTTCTGGCATAATGCGCGGCCAGGCGCTCGTAGCTCAGCCGGATAGAGTAGTGGCTTCCGAAGCCATTGGTCGGGGGTTCGAATCCCTCCGGGCGCACCAGATATGAGTCGGCCCGTTTGTGATGGCACTGCCATTGCAAACGGGCCGATCGCGTTTTCAGGGGATGCGCGGCCACGCGATGTGCGGGGCCATGGCTGCCACAGGGCGGGCGTGCCCGCCCTGTGGGGCCTTATAAGGGGTCTGGCGCCGGAGCGGTCGCCTTGGCCTGCTGCTTGCCACGCGCGCTTTCGATGGCGCTGCGCAGCTTGCGGGCCGCGCCGGTGACCGCAGACGCGGTGGTTTCGGCGCTGTTGCTGGCGGCGATGGGCGGCAGGCCGGCGACATGCGCCTCGATGCTGCAGGTCCGATCCGCCGCACCGCCACGCTGACCGTTCTCGTCGCGCAAATGCACTTCCACGCGGGTGATGTCGTGGGCAAAGTGCGCCAACTGCGCGGCACAGGTCTTCTCGACGTGCTGCACAACGGAGGGGTCATGCGGCACGTGGTTGTCGGTCTGGATCTGGATCTGCATAGGAGTCTCCTTCGCGGTCATCCGCTGCGTCTGCCGCAGCGGTGATTCGATTCTGCGACAGCCAACTGTTGGCACGAGGTGACAGCCCGGCGCCGACGTTCATGCGCTGGTTGGCTGGCGTCGCAGAGCCATGTGGTTGGGGACTGGATGCCCAGGCGCGCCAGGGCGTGCTGACTGGCGAGGATGCGTGTGTCGGCGACTCGCCTGTCGTCCCTAGCTGCTCGCCATTGCGCGCACCCCACATTCGCCTACGTGAGCCTGTCTGGCTTCGATCACATGCTCAACTCGAACGTGGACTGTCTTCGGCTCACGTGGCTCATCGCCCTGGACACGGTCTCGACATGCACACCGCTCGCTGGGCTATCCGACCCGGTCGGTCCGCTGGCCAATGGGCCCACTACGTGCACTGCGGCTCCCAATGGTTTCCGCTGGTGGGCGCACTCATCGCTGAATCGGCGCGGCCGGCGTGAGCCGAATGGCCGGAACCGCTCCGGGCGGTGGCTTAAGATTGCGGGCTCGGCGCACCGTCCGCGCCTGCCCGATACCTGCCCGTGTCTGAATTTCGATTGGTTCCAACTGCCCATCGCGGCGTCGTGCGGCGTCTGCTGTTGCTGGTGGCCCTGTGGATGGTTTGCATGGGTGCTGCGGTGGCGCAGGACGAGGACACGCTGCAGGAAAATGCGCAGGCCCAACTCGACAGCATGCAGAAGGTTCTCAAGCAGGCCGAAGCGGGGCTGGACAAGGCCGATAAGGATCAGCTCGGCAAGCTGACCGATGAGGTCACCGGCGCGCAGCGGCAGGCGCAGGATCTGGTGCGCACGTTGGATCCGCCGCTGAAGGAACTCAACGTGCGGCTGGAGGCGCTTGGCGTCAAGCAAGAAGGCGAGCCAAGAGACCTGACCAAGCAACGTGAGTCGTTGACCAAAGAACGCGATGGGTTGGATGCCGAATCCAAGCGCGCCATGCTGTTGGTCTCCGATGCCAAGGACCTGGCCGATCGGCTCGAACGCGAACGCGTGCAACGCTTCAGCGTGCAGCTCTCAACGCGCGTCGCCTCGCCGTTGTCGCCGACATTCTGGAACCAGATTGTGCAGCAGTGGCCTGACGATCGCGCGCGCCTGCAGGCGTTGTCGGCCAGGACGGTGCAGATGGTGCAGGCCGGAACCGCCGCCAATGGCGTCGGCGGGCTGATCACCGGTGTGGTGATCGCGTTGTTGCTGGCGCTGCCGCTGCGCATCTTTCTGCGCCATCTGGGCCGGCGCTATGCCGCCTCGCGCGCGCCGGGTGGGCGCCTGCGACGCTCGGGGCTGGCGTTGTGGTTCCTGCTGATCGGCACGCTGACGCTTGGAGTCGCGGCGTTCGTGCTGGTCGAAAGTATCCGCTCGCTCGGCCAGGTGGCAGAGGATCTGGACCAGTTGCTGACCGGCTTTGTCGCGGTCAGTCTGGTGGCCGCCTTCGTGGGTTCGCTCAGTGCCAGCCTGCTGATGAAGCACCAACCCAGCTGGCGGTTGTTCCCGCTGGATGACGCCACCGTCGATCGGCTGCGCGTGCATTGCCTGGCCACCGCGGCGGTGATCTGGTGCAGCGGCATGGCGTCCAAGATCAACGAAGCGGCGGGTAGCAGCCCGGCGTTGAATACAGCCACCGATGCGGTGGCGGCATTGCTGTATGCGGGGTTGATTTTGTCGGCGCTGGCGGGCCTGAGTCTGTCGTTGCGCGCGCACGCGGCCAATGCGGGCGTGGTCGATCCCGACAGCGACGCGCCACCACCGGTGGTCTCGCGCGGCGGCGGCTTCATCGTGCTGATCCGCCTGCTCGGGCATCTGGCGGTGATCTTTGCGCTGATCGCCGCCTTGTTCGGCTATCTCAATCTGGCGTTGTTCGTGGAGCGGCAGATCATCTGGATCACCCTGGTCTGCAGCCTGCTCGGCTTGCTGGTGGTGTTCGCCGACGATCTGATGACCTGGCTGTTCAAGCCCGATGGCCGTTTCAGCCGCGCGCTCGCGCACGCGCTCAGCATCGGCAGTGGACGCCTGGTGCAGCTTGGATTGCTGATCTCGGCGGCGGCCCGCGTGGTGCTGGTGCTGTTGGGCATCGCGTTGCTGCTGACGCCGTATGGCGCAAATCTCAGCGTGGTGGCCGACTGGGCGGAGAACATCACCCACGGCATCAACATCGGCAAAGAGCTGGTGATCACCCCCGGCGATGTGTTCCGGGCGCTGTGCGTGTTCCTGCTGGGCATGGGGGTGGTGCATGTGGTGCAGCAGTGGTTGCTCAACACCTATCTGCCCAAGACCGAACTCGATGCCGGCGCACGTAATTCCATCAGCACGGTGGCGCGCTATCTGGGCTGGTTGATCGTGGTGGTGTGGGGCCTGACTGCGCTGGGCCTGGACCTGAAGCGGTTGGCGCTGGTGCTGAGCGCGTTGTCGGTGGGTATCGGGTTTGGTTTACAGGCGATCACGCAGAACTTTGTGTCGGGCCTGATCCTGCTGGCCGAGCGGCCGGTGAAGATTGGCGATTGGGTGCGCATTGGCGACCAGGAAGGCGATGTGCGCAAGATCAGCGTGCGCGCCACCGAGATCCAGGTCGGCGACCGCTCCACGCTGATCGTGCCCAACTCGGAATTGATCACCAAGAGCGTGCGCAACATGACCTTGTCCAATCCGTTGGGCCGGGTGCAGTTGCAGTTCTCGGTGCCGCTGGAAACCGATGTGGCCAAGGTGCGCGACATGCTGCTGGAGTTGTTTGCCGAGCACACCAAGGTGCTGGCCGAGCCTGCGCCGGTGGTGTTCATCGACTCGCTGGCCGGCGGCCATGTCAACTTCAATTCGTTTGCCTATGTGCGCAGCCCGCGCGATTCGTACGGCGTGCGCAGCGAACTGTTCTTTGCGTTGCTGCAGCGCATGGACACTGCCGGTATTGCGCTGCAATCGCCGCAGGAAATCCGCTTCAGCCGTGCGGGTGCAGCGGTGGCGCGCGAGGCGGGCGATGCCACGCCTGCTTCGGAAGGCTGAGCTGGCGTGAGCGTGTGGTGCGCTGGTAATGCGCCAGCGCGGTGGATGGCGCGGGGAATGCACCGGCTGCGGCGCGTCATCTGCATGTTCCAGGCCGGGTGGGCGGCAGGTGCGGTTGCCTCGGCGCTTACGATGCATCTAACGTGACGACGAGCGCCGCGCGAGTCGTTACCTATCCGGTCACGCCGCGTGTCGCTCACCGTCTCTCCGTTCCGTCGAGGAGCCGGAATAACGAATCGCCGCTGGCTTCACACATAGGACGACCGGGATTTGAAGCGCCGCGCGTTTAGGCGCGGTCGACTGCCTGGATCAACCGTCTGATCTGCTGAGTGCGCGGTGCCCTCACCGCTTCCGGGACACGCCGTGAATCCGTCCATGGACGCTCCTTAGCGGCATCCATGCCAAGGGTCGCTCAAACGGTGAGGACACCGCGCCGGAGAGTTGGTCGGTGGTCACCTGAAAAGCGGCGGTCGCAACATGCATCCGAAGTTGAACCGGCCAACCACTATCGAACAGAGTGCATCAAACACTGCTTGTGCCATGCACACCGATCATCCCCACTGTTCCTTGCCCGCCCACCGGCGCGGGACACGCCGTGAATCCGTCCATGGAGGCTCTTGTGCGGCATCCATGCCGCATAAGGTCCCGCGCCGGTGGGCGGGCGAGGGCCCTGCAGCCAGGCCGCAGAACACATGCTTGGCTTTGGTGTCCGCTCCGGCTCCGGCGTTGCCTCATCCACACCGCCTTTTTCAAACCAGAACGACTGGCTTTAGCTGCTGGCGTTCAATGCGCAGTGAAGCCGACAGCATCGCCAACTCCGATGCCGCACACGCCACGCCAGCTTGGTCGAGCGCGCAACGGGCATGCCACTTCAAGATCTTGCCGCGAATGCATCCATGGAAACCCAGGTGCCGGCGCTGGTGTCGCCTCAATGCCCCGCACGCCGTGAGGACACCGCCTCGGAACCTGCAGGCCTGCGTGCTACATGCCGCAGCAAGCAACAGCAACGCCCGCTAGCCGTGCAGAGACCCGATCAGGAGCGATCCGCAACCGCGGTGTCCTTGACCAATGCCAGGTCGTCCACGCTCACCTCTTCGGTGTAGTCCAGCCAGGCGCGGATCTCCAGATCCTCGACTGCATGCTCCAGGCCCACCGGCATGCGGATGCGACCGGAGGCGTCGGGCACCACCCATTGCTGGGCCAGCACTACCTTGCGTTCGGACGACACGGCTTCGACCCAGAACGCGCGGGTTGGGCGGCGCTTGGCGTAGAGCTCGAGCATGTAGCGCCCGGCCTCGGTCTTGCGCGCGGCCTGGGTGAGCATGATCGGCTGACGCACGCGCGGGCGCGGCGCTTGCGGGGTGACATCCAGCGGCGCATCCACGGCGATGCCGCGGGTGAGGTCGGAGTCGCGGTACAGCTTCATGTACTGATTGCGATCCACCACCAGCGCACACCAGTCGCCATCAGCCGAACCGTCTTCGAAGGCGGTGCAGCGGTCCACATAGGCCAGCGTGCCGTCGCTGTGGGTGCGGTCGAACTGGCGCGAGGTGTTTTCCAGATACACCGTCTTGAGGTTGGTGTCGTCGTCGTATTCCAGCAGCACCGGCGGGCGCACCTGCTGCACGCCTACCACTACATCGCCATTGCCGTTGACACGCAACATGCGCGTGCTGCGCCCGGTCCACAACGTGCGTGCATAAGCCAGATAACGCGGGTAGTCCTTGCCGCTGTCACGGCTGGCGGCAACGCTGGCACTTGGCGGGGTGTCATTGGCCAGCAGCGAGCGGCCGAAGCCCAGCGTGCGCATGCCTGGTTCCAGCAATTGCAGCAGCGTGGCGCCCGAATCCAGGGTGCTGCCGGCGCGCGTGACCACCTGTTGCGGCGGAATGTCCTTGCCGAGGAACAGCAGCAGGTTTTCGCGTTTTTGCTTGGCCAGCACGTCGCTGAGATCGTTGGGCATGGCCAGGTGATCGGAGGCGATCACGATGATGGTGTTGCGGCCATAGCGGCTGTTGCGGATGCGCGTGACCAGCTCGCCAATCAGCCGGTCGCTGCACTTGATGGCATGCAGTAGCCCGATGTCACCCAGCGGGCTCTCGTAGCGCTGGTTCTTGCACGCCAGCGGCAGGTGGCCGGCAGGGTGATGGGTGTCCATGGTCAAGGTGGTGAGCATGAACGGCTGGCCGGCGCGCGAGAGCGTCTGGAAGCTCTCCCAGGCATCGTCGAGCAAGACATCGTCGTGCACGCCCCATGCGGAGAAATGCTTCGGTGCCACGCCCTTGTCGTGGAAGTAATTCACGTCGTGCACCACGTCGAAGCCGTGGCTGGCCAGAAAGCTGCCCTTGCCGGCGAAGCTGGCATCGGCGCCGCCCACGTAGTGATTGCGGTAGCCCTGGTCCTTGAGATAGTCGCCCAGGCAACGCGCCTCGGGCAGGAACAGGCCCATGCGCCCCATGCTGTTCTCATCACCTGGGGCAGTGGTCAGCGGCACGCCGCACATTGAGGCGACCATGCCGGCAATGGTCCAGCCGCTGCCTTCGGTGGAGGTGAGGTTGCGCACGTCCACTGCTTCGGTGGCGAGCTGGCGCAGGTTGGGCATCAAGCCGGGAAACGTCGCCTCATCGAAGTAGGTGCGCTCCAGGCTTTCGCCATAGATCCAGACGATATTCTTGCGCTTTTGCAGCGGCTGCTGCGGCACCTGGTATTCCGGCACCACGGTGGCGTAATCGACCGGGCGCAACTGGTAGTACAGCCGCTTGCCATCGCGATACAGCGGGCTGACTGCCACGCTGACCAATAGCATCACCACGAACGCACCGAACACCGCACCGCCGCCACGCGGGCGCCGGAAACGGTGCACCCGCAACAGCACCAGTGGGCTGAGCGAGAGCAGCACCATGCCGATAAACACGGCGATATAGCCGGAAAAATCGCTGACGCCGGCGCCGTCCATGTCGGCGCGCAGGTGGTAGAGCGTTGCGGCATTGATGCCGTCGCCACTGAGCCGATCAACCAGGCCCCATGCGCTGAGCAACAGCAACAACAACGACAGCAGCCCAGCTTTCAGCCACGCCAGACGCGGCGACGCCACCAGCAACCAGAGCAACAGCAACAACGACAGCGCCAAAATCCAATGCATGTGCAGCGTCCGTGGGGGAAAGAGGCGAGCACGCACCGCACGCTTTGCTCGCCGTGTCCTTGGGTTTCACGCGAAATGTGACACCGGGATGACGGACTATGCCGCGACAAAGCTGACTGAAATGTTTGTTGAGGACCCTGATGTAGTGCTGCGGCCACTGTGCGCGCTGCTTTGCCAGGTGGGCTGCTTTCTCGCCGAAGCGCGTGTGGACGCGGGGGCGCCCTGCGCACGCTGCGCTATGCGGGCGTATTGGCGCGGTTCTGCCCGCTCTAAAAACGCGTGGGGAGCTAATCGTTGTCTGGAGAAAGACTGGTTGCGGCGCGGCGAGGATTGCTGTGGGACATCGAGCACTAGGCAGCAAGTGCGCCTGGTGTTCGTGGCACCGCTGTCCCGGGGGGCATCTTCGAATACTCGCGCGGCTGCGCGTGTGTTCGGTGCGTTGGCCAAGGTCAATCCAGGCGCGTGCGGTTGAAAGCACGCGTTCATTGCGCTGTGGCGCGATAGCGAGAAATCATCGACGGCGCCGATCAACCGATCAACCGATCAACCGATCAACCGATCAACTTGCAATCAGGCTGGCACCGGCGCTTGTCGCCAACCAGATGCACCATGGCCGCTTCATGCTCTTCAATGATGTCGCAAGCGAGATCCATGCAGGCAACCACGACGCCGGCGTGCAGACACCTTTGACTTCAACGCCACCGCCACCCCGCCCGCATGCGCCATCGAACGCCTAACGAAGAACACGCGCACAAGCAGCAGGCACCAACGATCCCGCCTTACCGGTGCCCACGTTCCTCACGTGCGCGCACGCGGCGGTCGAAGACCAGCGCACTGAGCACGATACCCAGGCCCAGGAACACGCCGAGCAGGAACAGCACCATCGCGATCGCCGGGTAGCCCCACAGCTTGAGGCCGGTCTCGATCCGCATCATCTGCGAAGAAGCCATGATCAGCGCGGCGGTGACGATGCCGGCGGCGACACGGTTGGCGATCTTCTGCAGGCTTTCCATCAGGTGCGACTCTTCCAGCCCGGTCACCCGCATCTGCATGCGGTTTTCGGCCACCAGCGAGAGGATGTCGGACATGCGGCGCGGGCCTTCGCGCAGCAGGTGCTGCAATTCCATGGCTTCGCTGGCCAGGTTGGCCGCCGACATCGACTTCTTCAGGCGCGCGCGCATCACGTGCTGCAGGTGGCGCTCGACGATGCGGCGGGTGTCCAGTGCCGGCGACAGCGCGCGGCACACGCCTTCCAGGTTCAGCAGGGTCTTGCCGAGCAGGCTCAGCTCCGGCGGGGTGCGCAGGCCGGTGGCGGTGGCAATGCGCACCAGGTCCAGCACCACGCGGCCCTCGGAGGTGGCGTCGTGGGCGGCGTAGCGGGCAATCATCTGCCCGGTTTCGCGCAGGTAGCGCTCCTCGTCGTAGTCCTCCAGGCGCGTGCTGAGTGCGATGGTTTCCTCGGCGACTTCTTCGCCACGGCCGTCCACGGCGGCAAACAGCAATTTGAGCAGGCGCTCGCGCAGGCGCGGTGGCACGTGCGCCACCATGCCCAGGTCGAAGATGGCCAGGCGGCCGTCGGGCATCACGCGCAGGTTGCCCGGGTGCGGGTCGGCATGGATTTCGCCATGCACGAACATCTGGTCCAGGTAGCCCTTGACCAGGGCCGCAGCCAGCTCGTCCATCGGCTGCTCGGTGCGGCGAAGGCCGGAGATCTTGTCCACGCGCACGCCTTCGGCCAGCTGCATGGTCAGCACCTTGCGGCTGCTGAGGTCCCACACCGGTTGCGGCACCCACAGCAAGGGGAACGGCTTGAGGTGTTCGCCAAAACGCACCAGGGTCTCGGCCTCGGCTTCGTAGTTGAGTTCGGCGCGCAGGGTCTTGCCGAATTCGCCCAGCCAGTCGGCAAAGCGCACCCGCCGGCCGATGCCGGTGAGGCGGTCGGCGGCGTTGGCGAAGCTCTTGAGCACGTCCAGGTCCGAGCGCACCTGCGCGGCGACCTCGGGCTTTTGCACCTTGATCGCCACCGGCGTGCCGTCACGCAGGGCGGCGCGATGCACCTGCGCCAGCGAGGCGCAGCCCAGCGGCACCGGGTCGAAATGCGAGAACGCCTTGTTGACCGCCACGCCGAGCTCTTCTTCGATGATCTGGCGGATGCGCTCCACCGGCACCGAGCTGGTGTTCTCCTGCATGCGCTCCAGCGCGGTGGCGAACTCCGGCGGCACGATGTCCGGGCGGGTGGAGAGCATCTGGCCGAGTTTGACGAAGGTGGGGCCCAGCGCTTCCAGGTCGGCGACGAACTGGTCCGGCGTGCCTTCTGCGGGCACTTCGTATTCATTGACCGCCGCCGGGTCCAGGCTCATGCCGGCAAACACGCCCGACCCGCGGTACCGCAGCAACAGGCGCAGGATCTGCGTCCGTCGGCTCATGCCGCCGACCACGGCGTTGTCGGCCGGGTGCGTGGCCTGAGCCGGTGTGCGGTGCGGGTCGTTGGGGCTCAAGGCCATCTCCGGGTGGTGTTGAGCGCCCGAGTGTGGCCAGCGCCGGGTCGTCGCGTGGTGAATCCGCGCCCGGGCCTGCGAACGGGGTGGGCGTGCCGCTGCTGCCGGCGGCGCGCGCTGCCAGTGCCCCGCGGTGTCTCGCCAGCACCCTGGTGCAGCCGTCACCCCATCGGCGCGCAGGATCGGCGAGAATTCACGCCCACCCAAGAAGGACCTCCGCATGGCCGGTGCCAGCCTGTTTACCCTGCTCGACGACATCGCCACGCTGCTGGACGACGTGTCCATCCTCACCAAGGTGGCGGCCAAGAAGACGGCCGGCGTGCTGGGCGACGATCTGGCGCTCAACGCGCAGCAGGTCACCGGCGTCACCGCCGACCGCGAGCTACCGGTGGTGTGGGCGGTGGCCAAGGGCTCGCTGGTGAACAAGGTGATCCTGGTCCCGGCGGCGCTGGCGATCAGCGCGCTGGAGGCCTGGCTGCGCGGGCGCGGCTACAACGTGCCGCTGGTGATGCCGCTGATGATGATCGGCGGCGCCTACCTGTGTTTCGAAGGCGTGGAGAAGCTGGCGCACAAGTTCCTGCATAGCGAAGAAGAAGACGCGCAGCGGCATGCCGAGCGCACCCGGGTGCTGGCCGACGAGGCGGTGGACGTGGTGGCGCTGGAAAAGGACAAGGTCAAGGGCGCGATCCGCACCGACTTCATCCTGTCGGCCGAAATCATCGTGCTGTCGCTGGGCGTGGTGGCGGGCGTGTCGTTCGGCCAGCAGGTGGCCGTGCTGGTGGCGATTGCGCTGGCGATGACCATCGGCGTCTACGGCCTGGTGGCCGGCATCGTGAAGCTCGACGACCTGGGGCTGTACCTTAGCAAGAATGGCGCGGCGCTGGCGGCCCTGGGCCGCGGCATCCTGGTGGCGGCGCCGTGGCTGATGAAGTTCCTGTCGGTGGCCGGCACGCTGGCGATGTTCCTGGTCGGCGGCGGCATCCTGGTGCACAACATCCCGGTGCTGCACCACCTGGTGATGGACCTGGCCAAGGCCTCCGGCAGCCTGGGCTGGCTGGTGGAGGCGCTGGGCAACATGCTGGTGGGCGTGGTGGCCGGTGCGGTGGTGCTGGCGGCGGTGACCGGGTTTCAGAAGCTGCGCGGCAACAAGGCTGCGCACTAAGCGAGCCGCGCCCTAAGCGACTGGGCGGCGTGCTGGCTATTGCCGGCACGCTGAGGCTGAGAACCCCGCGGCTCTGGACCGGGCTGCAGTGGAAACTAGCTACGGCAGCGCTCAGTCGGCGCTGATCACCCGGTTCTTGCCGGCCGCCTTGGCGTCGTACATGGCGCGGTCGGCGCGGCGGATCACCTCGTCCTGGGCTTCGTCGGTGCGGCGCATGGCCACGCCGCCGCTGAAGCTGACGAACACGCGCACGTCCTCGTGCAGCAGCGAGCGCTGTGCGAGCGCGCGCTGCAGGCGGATCACCGCGGCGCTGGCCTCGAAGATGGTCGAGTCCGGCAACAGCAACACGAATTCCTCGCCACCGAAGCGCGCAATCGCATCGGTGGTGCGCAGCACTGACTTGGCCACGTCCACGGTGTGGCGCAACGCGGCGTCGCCGCCGGCATGCCCATGGGTCTCGTTGAGGCGGCGGAAATCGTCCAGGTCCAGCATCGCCACGCACAGCGGTTGCCCGCTGCGCTGGGTGCGGGTGGCCTCGCGCTCGAACAGTTCTTCGAAGCCGCGCCGGTTGAGCGCGCCGGTGAGCTGGTCTTCGCGCACCAGCCCGGCCACGTCCTTGAGCTCCTGCTCCAGCGAGGCGATGCGGTGCTCGGCTTCTTCCACCTGGCGGCGCGCGGACAGCAGTTCGTCGCGGGCGGCCAGCGCCTGCGCCTGCACGCCGGCGGTGTCCTGCAACAGGTCCTGCAGCAAACGGTTGAGGTCGGGAATGCTGCGAGCGTCGCCGATCGCCTGCGAATAGCCGGCAACGCGGTCGTGGTATTCGCCGGTGCTGGTGGCCATGCCGTCGAGCCGGTCGACGAAGGACACCATCATCTCGCGCATGGCGGTCTTGGAGTCGGCAATGCCCTGCTTGAGCAGGCCTTGCTTGTAGATCACCTCGCGCAGGGTGCCGCGCGCCTGTTCGATCGAACCCACGTCCATCGGCCCGGCGATCAACTGCCGCACCACCGAGATCTGGCCCTGCAGCCAACTGCGATCGTCCAGGAGTTCGCCGACGTTCTCCAACAATAGGTCGAATAACCCCAGCAACAGGTTCTGTTGCTCGCTGGCATCTTCGGCGCGCAAGCCGATCTGGTGGCTGAGCTCGCGTAGCCGCTGTTCCAGCGTGATCAGTTCGTGGCCGGGTCGCCAGTGGCGCAGTGCCGAGGCCAGCGTTTGCGCTTCTTCGGCCAACTCCGGGCTGCGTTGCAGCAGCGTGGCCAATGCATTGCCCAACGCGTGCCGCAGCAGGTCGCGCAGCTGTTCGGCTTCGGTACGGCCTTCGGCCAGCGAATCGCCGGTGTCGATGGTGCGGATGTATTTGTCGATCAGCTGGCGCAGGGCGCGGCCATACCCGGGCCAGTCGCCGGCGGCATACGCCGTACTCAGGCGTACGCCCATGTCGCCGAGCTCACCATGCAGGCTGGCAATGCCTTCGGCAAAGGCCAGCAGCAAGGCTTCCGGGTGCGCGGCATGCGAAAACAGGCGGATCAGCAATGCAGTGGCAGCGGCAGGGTCATGCGCGCCCGACTTGGCCTTGGCCGGCACCAGCTGATGCGCAGCCAATCCAGCGCCGTCGCGCTCGCCCAGCACGCTGGGCAAGGTAGCCGGGCGCGCGGTGCCGGCACCGCCCCATGGCAGCAGACGGCGCAGCCCGCCACGTGGGCGGTTGGGGTGTTCGGGCTGTTCTGCCATGCGCCAGGTCTCGAGGGTGAAGTACCAACGCCACGTTATCGGCGTTGGTGCAGGCCCCTTGAGCACGCGCGTGCGCGGTTTGCAGACGCGACCGCAGCAACGCCGACGGCCGTCACACGCAAGGGCGGATCGAGCGCATCTGAACCAGTTACGCAGATGACGACAGCCACGGCCGCGGCTCCCGATTTCGGTGCAACGCAACCACCGCGCACCTATGTGGGGATGTCATCGCACTGCAATCTCACGCTTATGCCGAACGACGCAGTAGAACCACTGCAAGGGAATGTGTGCTGTCTTGGAAAAGTCAGCACGTGTTCACGCATCTTTTATTTAGACGGGGTGTAGATTCACTGACAAGGACGACGTGGAGTACGCGCGTTGGCCCCGCTCCTCTCTTCGTTGCAAGTCGTCTGGCCACGCAGGCAGGCGATGGTTTTTGCTTCCCTGTTTTTCCGTCTCCACCCACTTTACGACGGACGTTTAGATGGTTGCCATGATGCCGCTTCACGCCACTACCGCACGCCTAGAGCGCAGCACGATGATCCCGACTTCGCTCAAGAAGAGCGTGCGGCCGCGTGATGCGCGCGGCCGTTTCATCCGTCACCACGAGCGTCTGCCGGTTGCACTGGCCGATACGCGCGGTGCCTTGTTCGTGGTATCGGAGATGGCGGACTTCATCAAGGCCGGCGGCCTGGGTGATGTGGCGGCGGCACTGCCGCGCGCATTGCGCCATCGCTACGACGTGCGCGTGTTGATCCCCGGCTACCGCGCCGTGCTGGCGCGCGCGGGGAAGGTGGAGATCGTGGGCCGTGTGCTGGCGCATGCCGCGCTGCCGGCCTGCGACATCGGCCGCATCGTGCAATCGGACGGCCTGCCGATCTACATCCTGCTGTCCAAGGAACTGTTCGAACGCGATGGCTCGCCGTATGTGAGCACCAGCGGTTCGGAGTTCGAAGACAACGCAATCCGCTTTGCCACCTTGTCGCACGCCGCCGCGCAGATCGCCGCCGGCCGTGCCGGGCTGGGCTGGCGGCCGCGCCTGCTGCACCTCAACGACTGGCCGTGTGCGCTGGCTGCCGCCTACGTGCGCTGGTCCGGCGGCACCACCCCGTGCCTGCTGACCATCCATAACCTGGCCTACCAGGGCCTGGTGCCGTATTCGATGGCCGCCGCACTGGGCATCCCGGCCGAGCGCGTCTCGGAGCTGGAGTTCTACGGGCAAATGTCATTCCTGCGCGGCGGCATCGTGCATGCCGACCACGTCAACACCGTGAGCGTCAGCTACGCACAGCAGATCACCGGCCCGGCGCAGGGCTGCGGGCTGGATCGCCTGCTGGCCGGCCGCGCCGCCAAGGGCGCGCTGAGCGGCATCGTCAACGGCATCGACGCCAGCTGGGACCCGCGCACCGACGAATACCTGGACAGCCATTTCAGCGTGAACCACTGGCAGGGCCGCCAGGCCAACGCCGCGCAGGTGCGCAAGGCCTTCGGTCTGCGCGAGAGCACCGGCCCGCTGTTCGCGGTGGTGTCGCGCCTGGTGCACCAGAAGGGGCTGGACCTGATCTGCGAGGTCGCCCCGCAGATCGTGGCCGCCGGCGGCCAGATCGCGGTGATCGGCGGCGGCGAGCCGGAGATCGAGCAACAGGTGGCCGAGCTGACCCGGCGTTATCCCGGCCAGGTCGGTGCGTTCATCGGTTTCGAGGAAGGCCTGGCGCGGCGCATGTTCGCCGGCGCCGACTTCCTGCTGATGCCCTCGCGCTTCGAGCCGTGCGGCCTGAGCCAGATGTACGCGCAGCGCTTTGGCTGCCTGCCGATCGCGCATGCCACTGGTGGGCTGATCGACACCGTGGACGATGGCGTTACCGGCTTCCTGTTCCAGCAGGCCAGCGCCGAAGCGCTGCGGCGCTGCCTGGAGCGTGCCTTCCGCACCTTCCGCCTGCCCAGCCTGCTGTCGGCGATGCGCCGCGCCGCGATGCTGCGGCCCAGCGGGTGGGATGTGGCGGGCAAGAAATACATCTCGCTATACGAGCGCACCGCTGCAACCGCACCCGCTGTTGCGACGGTGTCATGAGCGAACGGTTGGGCGTGCACGGCCGGGACGCGGAGCAGGACATGGCGGAAGGCGGCGGAGGAAGCGCCGTAGCGCTGCAGGACCTGCAGGCGATCGCCGCCGGGCTCCCCGGCGACGCCTTTGCGGTGTTGGGGCCGCACGTGCAGGCCAATGGCCGCTTACGTGTGCGGGTCCTGGCTCCGGGCGCCGAGGCCTTGGGGCTGATCGATGGCCGCGGCAAATTGCTGGCCCGCATGCAGGCAAGCCCGATCGACGATGTGTTCGAAGGCGAACTGGCGGCAGAGACTCCGTACCGCCTGCGCATCGTCTGGCCGGACGTGGTGCAGGAGATCGAAGACCCGTACGCGTTTGCGCCGCAGATCGATGAATCGGCGCTGCTGCAGATTGCCGCCGGCGACGGCCAGGCGCTGCGCGCCAACCTGGGCGCGCGGCATGTGCAGGTTGGCGAGGTGCCCGCGGTGCGCTTCGCAGTGTGGGCGCCGCATGCCCAGCGCGTGGCAGTGGTGGGCGACTTCAACGGCTGGGAGCCGCGCCGCCACCCGATGCGCCAGCGCAGCGGCGGCATCTGGGAGCTGGTGCTGCCACGCGTGGAGACCGGCGCGCGCTACAAGTACGCCATCACCACCGCCGATGGCCGGGTCTTGCTCAAGGCCGACCCGGTGGCCCGCCAGAGCGAGTTGCCACCGGCCACCGCCTCGGTGGTGGCCAGTGCCGATGCGTTTGCCTGGACCGATGCCGAGTGGATGGCACGCCGCAGCGCCGCTGCCGAGCCGGCGCCGCTGTCGATCTATGAAGTTCACGCTGCCTCCTGGCGCCGCGACGGCCACGACCAGCCGCTGGACTGGGTGTCGCTGGCGGCGCAGTTGATCCCGTACGTGCAGGAGCTGGGCTTCACCCATATCGAACTGCTGCCGATCACCGAGCACCCGTTCGGCGGCTCGTGGGGCTATCAGCCGCTGGGCTTGTACGCGCCCACTGCACGGCACGGCAGCCCGGACGGGTTTGCCCAGTTCGTCGATGCGTGTCACCGCGCCGGCATCGGCGTGATCCTGGACTGGGTCAGCGCGCACTTCCCCGATGATGCGCATGGGCTGAGTCAGTTCGACGGCAGTGCCACCTACGAGCACGCCGACCCGCGCGAGGGCATGCATCGCGACTGGAATACGTTGATCTACAACTATGGCCGGCCCGAGGTCACCGCGTATCTGCTCGGCAGTGCGATGGAATGGATTGCGCATTACCACCTCGATGGCCTGCGCGTGGATGCGGTGGCCTCGATGCTCTACCGCGACTACGGCCGTGCCGAGGGCGAGTGGGTGCCCAACGCCCACGGCGGGCGCGAGAACCTGGAGGCGGTGGCGTTCCTGCGCCAGCTCACCAGCGAGATCGCCAGCCAGTTCCCTGGCGTGCTGACCATCGCCGAGGAATCCACGGCCTGGCCGGGCGTGACCGCGCCGATCAGCGAAGGCGGGCTGGGCTTTACGCATAAGTGGAACATGGGCTGGATGCACGACACGCTGCACTACATGCAGCGCGACCCAGCCGCGCGCGCCCAGCACCATAGCCAGCTGACCTTCGGGCTGGTGTATGCGTTCTCCGAAAGGTTCGTGCTGCCGCTGTCGCATGACGAAGTGGTGCACGGCACCGGCGGCCTGCTTGGCCAGATGCCCGGCGACGACTGGCGCCGCTTTGCCAACCTGCGCGCCTACCTGGCGTTGATGTGGGCGCACCCGGGCGACAAGTTGCTGTTCATGGGCGCCGAATTCGGCCAGTGGGCGGACTGGAATCACGACCGCTCGCTGGACTGGCACCTGCTCGATCATGCGCCGCATCGCGGCATGCAACAGCTGGTGCGCGATCTCAATCGCGCCTTGCGCCGCGTGCCTGCGTTGTACCGCGGCAACCACCGTGCCGATGGCTTCGAGTGGAGCGTGGCCGACGATGCGCGCAACAGCGTGCTGGCCTTCATTCGCCACGACCCCGACGGCGGCGCGCCGCTGCTGGTGGTGAGCAACCTCACCCCGCAGCCGCATCACGACTACCGCGTCGGCGTGCCGCGTGCCGGCGGCTGGCGCGAAATCCTCAATACCGACAGTGCCCATTACGGCGGCAGCAATCTCGGCAATGGTGGTCGTCTACTGACCGAGCCCACCGGGATGCATGGCCACGCGCAAAGCCTGCGCCTGACGCTGCCGCCGCTGGCCACGATCTACCTGCAAGCGGAGAAATGACATGATCGAGCGCAATGTGACCACGCCCGCCTGGGGTGCATGGCCGGCGGGCGACGGGCAGGTGCGCTTTGCGCTCTGGGCGCCCGATGCCCATACCGTGGAAGTGATCTTCGACAGCGGCGAGCGTGCCGCGCTGCAGCGGCAGGACGATGGGTTTTTCAGTGGTGTGGTGGCCTGCGCACTGGATGCGCGCTACCGCTACCGCGTGGATGGCCAGACGCCGGTGCCGGACCCGGCCTCGCGCTGGCAGCCCGATGGCGTGCACGGCTCCAGTGCGGTGCAGCGCGTTGACGGCTACCACTGGACGCACACGCAGTGGCAGGGCCGGCCGTGGGACGAGGCGGTGATCTATGAACTGCACGTCGGTGCCTGCGGCGGCTACGCCGGTGTGCAGGCGCAGTTGCCGCAGCTGGCGGCAATGGGCATCACCGCGATCGAGCTGATGCCGCTGAGCGCGTTTCCCGGTGCGCACAACTGGGGCTACGACGGTGTGCTGCCGTATGCGCCGGCCGAGGCCTACGGCACGCCGGACGAGTTGAAGGCGCTGATCGACGCGGCACACGGCCATGGCCTGATGGTGTTGCTGGATGCGGTCTACAACCACTTCGGCCCGGACGGTAATTACCTGGGCAGTTACGCCTCGGCGTTCTTCAACGAAGACAAGCCCACACCGTGGGGCGCAGCGATCGATTTCCGCAAGCCGCCGGTGCAGCGCTACTTCCTGGACAACGCGCTGATGTGGCTGCACGAATACGGCTTCGACGGGCTGCGCCTGGATGCGGTGCATGCGATCACGCCCAATGCGTTCCTGGATACCTTGCGCGAGACCATCGAGGCCAGCCTGCCGGCCGGGCGGCACGTGCATCTGGTGCTGGAAAACGAAGCCAACCAGGCCTCGCAACTGGACCGTGGCTACACCGCGCAATGGGACGACGATTTCCACAACGCGCTGCACGTGCTGCTGACCGGTGAGGAAGAGGGCTATTACGCCGCGTTTGCCGACCAGCCCACCCAGCATCTGGCGCGCGTGCTCGGCGAAGGCTTCGCCTATCAGGGCCAGCCCGATCCGCGCGGGCATGTGCGTGGCGAGCCGAGCGGGGCGCTGCCGCCGCATAAGTTCGTGATCTTTGCGCAGAACCACGACCAGATCGGCAACCGCGCCTGCGGTGAGCGGCTGAGCGTGCTGGTGTCGCCGCAACGGCTGCGTGCGGCGCTGGCACTGACTGCGCTGACGCCGATGATCCCGCTGTTCTTCATGGGCGAGCCGTGGGGCGCAACGCAGCCGTTCCTGTTCTTCACCGACTTCGGCCCGCCGCTCGACGATGCGGTGCGCGAAGGCCGCCGCCGCGAGTTTGCGCACTTTGCCGCATTCGCCGACCCGGCCAAGCGCGAAACCATTCCCGACCCCAACAGCCATGCCACCTTTGCTGCCTCGCGTGCGCCGATCGAAGACGCCGCGCACGGCGACGGCGCGCAGTGGGCGGCCTGGTTCCAGGCGCTGCTGGGCGTGCGCCGGCAGTGGCTGGTGCCCGGCCTGGCGCAGGCGCGCGCGCTGCGTGCCAGCGTGCTGGCCGACGGTGCAGTCACCGCCACCTGGGAGTTGCCGGGCGGGCTGTGGCATATCGCCTTCAATGTCGGCACCGAGGCAGTGCCGTTGCCGCCGCTGCGCGGCCGTGTGGCGCATGCCGAAAACGTTGCGGCCGATGCGCAGACGCTGCCCACCGACAGCTTCATCGCCTGGTACGAGGAACACGCATGAGTACGCAGGACCTGCATGCCCTGGCCGCCGCGGCCGGGGTGATGGTGGATTGGGTGGACGCCAGCGACCAGCCGCGCCAGGTGGCGCCGGAGTCGATCCATGCCGTGCTCACCGCGCTGGAATTGCCCGCCGCCAGCGCCGCGCAGCGCGCCGACAGTCTGCAGCGCATCCGCGTCACTGCCGCCGAGCCGGCGCCGCTGGTGACGGTGAAGGTGGGCGAGCCCTTGCCGTTGCGGGTTGCGCCTAACGAACAAGGCCGCTGGCAGGACGAAGACGGCAGCAGCGAGGCCGCGCGGGCCGATGCGCAGGGCCAGCTGCTGGCGCCGGCGCGCTTTGGCTACTGGACGCTGGAACTGGGCACCACGACCCAACAGGTGGCCGTGGCGCCGCAGCGCTGCTTCAGCGTGGCCGACGCCTGTGGCCAGCCGGCGCCGCGTGCGTGGGGCATGGCGCTGCAGGTGTATTCGGCCCGTAGCGCGGACGATGGCGGCATTGGCGATGCGGCCGGAGCCATGGAGTGGGTGCGGCAGGCCGCCGGCGCCAATGCCGACGCGTTGGCGCTGAGCCCGGTGCATGCCTCGCGCCCGATCACCGGCGGCTACAGCCCGTATTCGCCCAGCGACCGGCGGTTCCTGGACCCCTTGCACGCCGCACCGGTGCGCGTGCTGGGCGATGCCGTGCACACGGCGATTGCTGCCGTGCCCGGCCTGCGCGAGCGCCTGGACGGGCTGCATGGCACCGCATTGATCGACTGGCCGGCCTCGGCCGCTGCCAAGTGGGAGCTGCTGCGCCAGCTCTCCACGCAAGTAACGCCGGACCACCCGGAGCTGGCCGCCTTTCGCGCCCAGGGTGGCGCGGCGCTGGAGGCATTTGCACACTTCGCCGCACGCGACTTCGGCGATGGCGAAGCGCACCTGCATGTGTTCACCCAATGGCTGGCCGCACGCAGCTGGGCCGACGTGCAACGCGAAGCGCACGAGCGCGGCATGCGGATCGGCCTGATCGCCGACCTGGCGGTGGGCTTTGATCCGAATGGTGCCGAAGCCGCGGCCGCGGCCGACACCGTACTGCGGGGGCTGGTGCTGGGCGCGCCGCCGGACGCCTTCAATGCCGATGGCCAGCATTGGGGCATCGGTGCGTACTCGCCCACCGCGCTGCGCCGTAGCGGCTTTGCGCCGTATATCGCGCTGCTGCGTGCGGTGCTGCGCGACCGCGGCGGCATCCGCATCGATCACATCCTGGGCCTGCTACGGCTGTGGGTGGTGCCCGATGGCGCCAGCTCCGGCGATGGCGCCTACCTGGCGTATCCGCTGCAGGACCTGCTCAATCTGCTCGCGCTGGAATCCTGGCGGCATCGCGCCATCGTGATTGGCGAGGACCTGGGCGTGGTACCGCCGGGCATCCGCGAAGAGCTCTCGCGTCGCGGCGTGATGGGCATCGACGTGCTGATGTTCACCCGCGACCAGGAGGGTGCCTTCGTGCCGCCGGCGCTGTGGCGTGCGGACGCGGTGGCCACCACCACCACCCACGATCTGCCCACCCTGACCGGCTGGCGCGCCGGCCGCGACATCGACTGGCGCCGCAAGCTCGAGCTGATCCAGCCCGCGCAGGCGCAGGCCGACCACCAGACGCGCATCCGTGACGCTTCGCGCCTGGACGCGGCCGTGGCCGACGCCGGCCTGGGCAGCGATGCGCCGTTGCTGGATGCGCTGCGCTTCACCGCCAGCAGCGTGTCGCCGCTGGCCCTGCTGCCGGTGGAAGACGCGCTGGCGCTGGACGAACAACCCAATCTGCCGGGCACCGTCGAGGTCCATCCCAATTGGCGCCGACGCCTGCCCGACCCCTTGCCCCAGGCGCAGCTGACCGCCGCGCTGCAGGGTTTTGCCGAGGCGCGCCGCGTCTCGGCCGTTTCGGAACCGCATCCATGATTCCCCTTCGCGCCACCGCCCGCCTGCAGCTGCATGCCGGTTTCACCTTGCACGATGCGCTTGCGCAGGTGCCGTACTACGCCGGGCTGGGCATCAGCCATCTGTATCTGTCGCCGATCGGCACCGCGGTGCCGGGCTCCACCCACGGCTACGACAACATCGACCCCACGGTGGTCAACCCGGAGCTCGGCGGCGAAAAGGCACTGGTGGCGCTGTCACAGGCCGCACGCGCGCACGACATGGGCCTGATCGCCGACATCGTGCCCAACCATATGGCCACGCACGCGCAGAACGCGTGGTGGTGGGATGTCTTGCGCAACGGCCGCAGCGCCAAGCACGCCGACTGGTTCGACATCGATTGGCGCGCCCCGGGCCGCGACGGCAAGCTGTGGCTGGCGGTGCTCGACCGGCCCTATGCCAACGCATTGGCCGACGGCCTGATCACACTGGTGCTGGATGACGATGGCACGCCCGCGCTGGCGCATTACGACCAACGCTACCCGATCCGTCCGCAGACCCTCGACGTGCCGGAAGCCTCGGCGCGCGCGCAGTGGCTGCGCGACTACAACGACGGTGCCAAACGCGGCGACGGCCGCCTGCACAAGTTGATCGAACGCCAGCCCTACCGCCTGAACTGGTGGCGCGTGGGCAACGACATGCTCAACTACCGCCGCTTCTTCGACATCACCTCGCTGGTGGCGCTGCGGGTGGAGCTGCCGGCAGTGTTCGACGCGGTGCATGCGCTGCCGCTGCGGCTGGTGGCCGAAGGCCACCTGGACGGCCTGCGCATCGACCATGTCGATGGCCTCACCGATCCCACCGGCTACGTGCGCAAGCTGCGCAGCCGGCTGGATGCGGCCGGCCGTCAGCGCGGGCTCAAGCCCGGCAGCCTGGGCCTGTACCTGGAAAAGATCCTCGCCCCCGGCGAGCACCTGCCGGCCGACTGGCCGTGCGACGGCACCACCGGCTATGACTTCATGGACCAGGTGGGCGGCGTGCTGCACGACGCGGCCGGCTTCAAGCCGCTGGCGCGCGCCTGGCAGAAGGTGAGCGGGCGCAGTGGCGACTTTGCGCAGGAAGAACGCAGCGCACGCGATGAGATGCTGCGCGGCTCGCTGCAGACCGAGTTCAATCGCGCGGTGGGTGCGTTGTCGGCACTGGCGCGGCTGGATCCGCCCACGCGTGAGTTCAGCCCGCAGATGCTGGCACGTGGGCTGTGCGTGCTGCTGCGCTGGTTCCCGGTGTACCGCACCTATGCTGGCGCCAAGGGCCTGAGCGGTGCCGATGCGGAGCGCCTGCGCAGCACCGCCGCGCGCGCGCGCCAGGGCATGCCCGAGGCAATCGTGGCGGCGGTGGATGCCATCGAGCGCTGGCTGCTCGACGACAACGGCGCCGACCGCGCGCAGATCGCGCTACGCCGCATCCTGCGCCGCCGGGTGGAGCAGTTGTCGGCCCCGCTCAATGCCAAGGCCGTGGAAGACACCGCGTTCTACCGCCACGGCGTGTTGTTGTCGCGCAACGAGGTCGGCAGCCATCCGACCCATTTCGCCAATGACATCGCGCAGTTCCACGCGCAGAACCAGGAACGCGCCAAGCACTACCCGCGTGCGCTGCTGGCCACCGCCACGCATGACCACAAGCGCGGCGAAGACTTGCGCATGCGCATGGCGGTGCTGTCCGAGCAACCGCGCTGGTGGGTGGAGCAGAGCACGCAGTTCGATGCGCTGACCGAATCGCTGGAGGCACCGGCCCTGGCCGGCGGCGACCAGCAGATGCTGTGGCAGACCCTGGTGGCCGCCTGGCCGATCGGGCTGGGCGCCGACCAGACCGAGCCGCTGGCCGCGTTTGCCGAGCGCGTGGCGCAGTGGCTGCTCAAGGCCGTGCGCGAAGCCAAGCTGCACACCAGCTGGACCGATGGCTCGCCCGATTACGAACAGGCCGTGCAGGCCACCGTGGAGCAGGTGCTGTGCAGCCGCGCCGGCCTGCCGCTGCGCCGCGCGCTGTTGCGCGCCAGCAACCACATCGCCGCTGCCGGTGCGCGCAATGCGTTGGCGCAGACCACGCTGCGCCTCACAGTGCCCGGCGTGCCTGATCTGTACCAGGGCACCGAAGGCTGGGATCTGTCGCTGGTGGACCCGGACAACCGCCGGCCGGTGGACTACGCCCAGCGCCAGCAGTGGCTGACGCTGCGCCGCGACTGGCATGCGCTGCTGCGCAGCTGGCGCGATGGCGCGGTCAAGGCGCGCCTCACCGCGGTGCTGCTGCAACTGCGCGCCGCGCATCCGGCGCTGTTCGCGCAAGGCGACTACCAGCCCTTGAACGTAGCCACCGGCACGCAGGCGCAAGTGATCGCCTTCCGTCGCCAGCATCGTGGTCAATCATTGATCGTGGCCGTCACCCGGCTGGGTGCCGGTGAGCAGGCATCTGGCGAGCTGCCGCTGCTGGTGCCGCCGGCGGAATGGGGCAACGCGGCGCTGGCTCTGCCGGATGGGGCGTATCGCAATGTGCTCGATGGCAGCACACTGCAGCCCCAGCGCGGGCGTCTTGCGCTGTCCACGCTATTTGCACGCTCCCCGGTGGCAGTGTTGCTGACCCCCTCAGAGGAAACACGATGAACGACACGCAGCGCCAGGCACGCCTCCGTCAGCTGGCACAGGAAATATGGGAGGCCGAAGGCCGCCCGGACGGGCATGCCGATCGCCACTGGGCCATGGCCGAGCGCCTGGTCGAGGCAGAAATTCGCGCCGCCGAACAGGGCGCCGCCGCGCCGGCCGGCCCGCGTATCGTTGCATCGTCGTAATCGCGTTCCCGTATTCGTTCACCGCGTTCTAAGGAGTCACCGATGGCCACTCGCAAGTTCACCCAGCGCTCGCGCATTCGCGAAGGCCGTCCCAATCCACTCGGTGCCACCTGGGATGGCCTGGGCGTCAATTTCGCGCTGTATTCGCGCAACGCCACCCGCGTGGAACTGTGCCTGTTCGACGAGCGTGGCCGCGAGCAGGAACGCATTCCGCTACCCGAATACACCGACGAGGTCTGGCATGGTTACCTGCCCGATGC
Organism: Xanthomonas sp. NCPPB 4037; assembly: GCF_041475695.2. Lineage (NCBI taxonomy): Bacteria > Pseudomonadati > Pseudomonadota > Gammaproteobacteria > Lysobacterales > Lysobacteraceae > Xanthomonas > Xanthomonas sp. NCPPB 4037. Next base: position 4,609,516 of record NZ_CM191261.1, on the reverse strand, counting down.
GCGCCCGGGCCAGCTTTACGGCTACCGCGTGCATGGCCCGTACGCACCCGATGCCGGGCACCGCTTCAACCACAATAAATTGCTGCTGGACCCGTATGCCAAGCAGATCGTGGGCGAGCTCAAATGGGCGCCGCATCTGTTCGGCTACACCATCGGCCATCGCGACAAGGACCTGAGTTTTGACCGCCGCGACAGCGCTGCGTTCATGCCCAAATCTGCAGTGATCGACCCAGCCTTTACCTGGGGCCAGGACCGCCCGCCGCAGACCCCGTGGAACCGCACCGTGATCTACGAGGCGCACGTGCGCGGCCTGAGCATGCTGCACCCGGCCGTGCCGCCGGAAAACCGCGGCACGTTCTCGGCACTGAAGACCGACGAGCTGATCGATCACATCAGTTCACTCGGCGTCACTGCGGTCGAATTGCTGCCCGTGCACGCCTTCGTCGATGACCAGTACCTGCTGGAAAAAGGCCTGCGCAATTACTGGGGCTACAACACGCTGGGCTTTTTCGCGCCGCAGGGCCGTTACATGTCCACGCGCACGGTGGCCGAGTTCAAGCAGATGGTGGCGCGGCTGCACCACGCCGGGCTCGAAGTGCTGCTGGACGTGGTCTACAACCACACCGCCGAAGGCAACGAGCTCGGGCCCACGCTGTCGTTCAAGGGCATCGACAACGCCAGCTATTACCGCTTGGCCGATGATCGCCGTTTCTACATCAACGACACCGGCACCGGAAATACCTTCGACCTCACCAACGTTGGCGCGCTGCGCATGGTGATGGATTCGCTGCGTTACTGGGTGCAGGAAATGCATGTCGACGGGTTCCGCTTCGACCTGGCCAGCATTCTCGGCCGCGAGCGCTATGGATTCGATCCCTCGGGCAGCTTCCTGGATGCCGTGCGCCAGGATCCGGTGCTCAGCCAGACCAAGCTGATCGCCGAACCGTGGGACATCGGCCCCGGCGGTTATCAGGTGGGCAACTTCCCGCCAGGCTGGGTGGAGTGGAACGACAAATTCCGCGATAACGTGCGTGCGTTCTGGCGTGGCGATGGCGGCCAGCTGGCAGAACTGGCCACGCGCCTCACCGGGTCGGCAGACCTGTTCAACCACAGCGGCCGCCGCCCCACCGCGTCGGTGAATTTCGTCACCGCGCACGACGGCTTCACCCTGCGCGATCTGGTCAGCTACGAAGGCAAGCACAACCTTGCCAACGGCGAAGACGGCCGCGATGGCAGCGATCACAATATCTCCGCCAACTACGGCGCCGAAGGCGAGACCGACAACCCCGCCATCAAGCAGCTGCGGCGGCAACAGATGCGCAACCTGCTGGCCACCTTGCTGCTCTCGCAAGGCACGCCGATGCTGCTGGCCGGCGACGAATTCGGGCATAGCCAGAACGGCAACAACAACGCGTATTGCCAGGACAACGAGTTGACCTGGATCGACTGGACTGCGGCCACCAAAGCCGCCGCCGCCGATCAGGCCGCCTTCGTTCGCCGCCTGATCCGCATCCGTCAGCGGTACCCGTTGCTGCATCGCGCACGCTTCTTCGACGGCAAGTTCGATGAAGCACTGGGCCTGAAGGATCTGACCTGGCTGGCGCCCAACGGCAACGAGATGGACGAAGCCGCCTGGCACGACCCCGAAGCGCGCGCGCTGATGCTGCGCCTGGACGGCCGCTCGCCGACCACCGGCCTGCGCGAGATCGCCGCCAACGTGACGCTGCTGATGCTGATCAATGCCGCGCCCACCAGCGTCGCGTTTACGCTGCCGGCGATGCACGACGAACACTGGCGCGTGCTGGTGGACACCGCACGTCATGGTGGCCGCGTGGTCGCCGGTGGCAGCGAATGGAAGGCACCGGCGCATTCGCTCACCTTGCTGGCGGTGGAGCGTGACCGTATCGCCAGCAGCGCCCGGATCGTGTCGGAAGGCGCCCGCTGATGGCGGGGGCGCACTGATGGACGTGTTGTTGGCCGGGGCGACCGGTCTGGTCGGAAAACATGTCCTGCAGCAATTGCTGGCCGACGCGCGCTGCACCGGCGTGGTCGCGATCACGCGCCGGCCGTTGACGCAGATCCACCCCAAGCTACGCAACCAGGTGATCGACTTCGAACGCCTAGACAGCTGGACCGCACCGCGCATGGAAGCGGCCATCTGCGCGCTGGGCAGCACCATGAAACAGGCCGGCTCGCGCGAGGCGTTTTATCGCATCGACCATGACTACCCGATGGCGATCGCGCGCGCCGCCTGCGCGCAGGGCACTTCGGTGTTTGTGCTCAACTCGGCGGCCGGCGCCAATGCCGATTCGCGGATCTTCTACAACCGTGTCAAAGGCGAGCTGGAACGCGACCTGCGCGCCGTGGGATTCCCTTCGCTGACCTTCGTGCGCCCAGGCCTGATCGGCGGCGAACGCGAAGAACGCCGCACTGGCGAGCACCTCGGCAGCCTGGTGCTCGGCGCCCTGGGCCCCGTTCTGCCACGCCGCTTGCGCATCAACCCCGCAGACCGCATCGCCGCCGCCATGGTCAGTGCCGCGCTCGCACCGGCGCGCGGCGAGCACAGCGTTGGCGCCGCGGAGTTGGCTGGTTGAGCGAACTGCGGCGCCAGCGACAGCACCCGTAGGAGCGCGCTCGCGCGCGATGGGCTTTACCGGTAACGCCTCATCGCGCGCAAGCGCGCTCCTACAAATCTTGTGCAGAGCAGTTCCAGCGCAAGTACGCGCAGGGCCCTTGCCGACGCTGTAATGGCACGCCACACAGCACTGTGCACATCATCCGCCGCAATGCGAACCCCGCTCGTCGTAGGAGCGCGCTTGCGCGCGATGGGCTTTACCGGTAACGCCTCATCGCGCGCAAGCGCGCTCCTACAAATTCTCGTGCAGAGCAGTTCCAGCGCAAGTGCGCGCAAGCCCGACGCCGTAATGGCACGCCGCACAGCACTGTGCATCATCTGCCGTATTGCGAACCCCGCTCGTCGTAGGAGCGCGCTTGCGCGCGATGGGTTTTACCGGTAACGCTTCATCGCGCGCAAGCGCGCTCCTACGAGTCCGCGCGCAGAAGAATCTCGTGCACGCATGCGCTGCCTAGGCTGTATCGCACGCCAGATCAAAGCGCCCACGATCTGCAGCCATACGCAGTCCGCTGTCTGTAGGAGCGTGCTTGCGCGCGATGAGGCATCACCGGTAACGCCTCATCGCGCGCAAGCGCGCTCCTACCAGGCCGTCAAACACACGTGGCTCGAAACACACAGCCACACACCACGCCCTCACACCCCCAACGACTGCCCACCATCCACCGCCAGCACCTGCCCGGTGATCCAGCGTGCCTGTGGCGATGCCAGGAATAGCGCGGCGTCGGCAACATGCTGCACCTGCCCGAAGCCGCCGAACGGAATGCTGTCGCGGATACGTGCATACAACGCAGGTTCGTCGCGGCTGCGTTGTTCCCACAGCCCGCCGGGGAATTCGATCGAGCCGGGTGCGATCGCGTTGACGCGGATGCGGTCGCGTGCCAGCTCGGCGGCCAGCGTGGTGGTGTAGTAGTTGAGCGCGGCCTTGGCGGTGGAATAGGCGATCGCGCGCGGGGTTGGGCGCTGGCTGTTGATCGAGCTGATGTTGAGGATCACCGCATCGCCACTCTGGCGCAGATGCGGCACTGCGGCGCGGTTGCAGCGCACCGCCGCCATCAGGTCGACATCCAGGCCGGCTTGCCAGCTTTCGTCGTCATTGCCGTGCCCGTAGCCGGAGGCGTTGTTGACCACCACGTCCAGGCCGCCCAACGCCTGTGCAGCGGCATGCACATAGCGCTCGATCTGCGCGGCGTCGGCCAGGTCGCAGGCAAACGTATGCACCGGCGCTCCGTGCGCTGCGAGCTGGGCAGCGGCATCTGCCAGGCCTTCGGGATTGCGTGCGCACAGCGAGACCTGCGCGCCGCTACGGACAAAGGCCTGCGCAATCGCCAGCCCGATCCCGCGGCTGCCGCCGGCGATCAGCACGCGATGCGGTTGTGGGGGAGGTGTGGACATGGCGGCACTCGCATTGGTAAAGCCGCATTATCGATCACCGCCATGCCAGCCACTGTGCACTTGCTGCGCTGCGGCCCAGCAACCGCGCGGTGTGATTCTGCGCAGCACGGCGCTGCACTGCGATCGGCGCTGCATGACGCAGCACCTTTCCCAGGCAGTGCCCGCTGTCATCTGAATGCAACCCGTCATGCGTGACCCGCGCAGCGCAATCCTCATCACCATGCGGCATGTGCTCATGCGCAATCGCATGCGCGCCGCTAACCAATTGTTTACACACCGCCGCAGCGCTGCGGGCACAACGTGCAGGTCTTCGAGCGGGAACTGCACATGGAAACCCACATCACGGTCATCGGCGCCGGCTTCTGCGGCAGTGCGCTGGTGCGCGCATTGGCACAGGGCGCCGACGCGCAAGTACGCATCACGCTGGTGGGTGTGGCCGAGACCTTCGGTAGCGGCATCGCCTATGGCGCCGCACGGCCGGAGCATCTGCTCAACGTGCGTGCCAAGGACCTGGGCATCGATGCCCAGGCGCCGGCAGCCTTCGCCGATACGCTGCACCTGGGCGAATCGGGACGGCTGGAATTTCTGCCGCGGCTGGCCTATGGCGACTATCTGCGTAGCGAGCTGGATACGGCAGTCAGCGCCGCGCAAGCGTCGATCGTGCGGTTGTCGCAGGAAGCGGTGGCGGTGGAGCGCGCGCGGCGGGGTTTTCGTGTGTTCCTGGCCAATGGCGATGCGTTCCAGACCGACCAGGTGGTGCTCGCGGTAGGCGCGTTGCAGCCGCAGGCACTGGCCGGCATCGGGCCGCGTTTGAGCGTGCACCCGCGCTACATCGGCTGGCCATGGCAGGGCGATGCGTTGTCGCGGCTGTCCCCCGACGATGACGTGCTGATCGTCGGCACTGGCCTGACCATGGTGGACGTGGCGCTGAGCTTGCACGCACGTGGCCACCGCGGCCGCCTGCTGGCGATCTCGCGGCGCGGCCTGGCACCGCAGGCGCATCTACGCCAGCCAGGTGCGGCATTGGAGTTACCGCCGCATCTGCAACGGGCCATCAAGGATGCCGATCTGCGCGCCCTGTTGCGTGGCGTGCGCCAACTGAGCGTGGTGGTGGACGATTGGCGGCGCGTGGTGGATGCGCTGCGCCCGCATCTGCAGCCGCTCTGGCAACGTTTGGAGCTGAGCCAGCGCGCGCGCTTTCTGCGCCATTTGCGCCCTTATTGGGAAGTGGCGCGGCACCGCGTGGCACCAGGTGCGGCCGACCAACTGGCGCAGCTGCAAGACAGCGGGCAGCTGCAGGTGGTGGCGGCGCGGTTATTGCGTGCGCGCTGGGTGCCGGACGGTGTGGAAGCGGTGATCCGTCCACGCGGGGGCGCCGATGCGCAGACCCGCCGTTTCGATGCGGTGGTGCGCGCCACCGGGCTGGATACCGACATCGACCGCACCAGCGACCCCTTGATCGCCGGCATGCGCGAAGCCGGCTTGCTGCGGGCCGATCCGCTTGGCCTGGGCGTGGATACCGACGCGCAACTGCGCGTGCGCGATGGCGCCGGCCAGGTGGTGCCGGGGCTGTATTGCGTGGGGCCGCTGCTGCGTGGGCGCTATTGGGAAATCACTGCGGTGCCGGAATTGCGTGTGGCCACGCGCGCGTTGGCCGAGCGTTTGCTGCAGGGCGCAACGCCTGCGTTACAGCCGCAACCCGACGCCACACCGCGCGAGGTCAACGCAAGGCCGTAGGGTTGCACCGGCTGCCGCCACGCGCGTGCAGTGAGATGTCAGGCGGATCGATGTTGCGGCCGCTGACAGCGGTGCAGTGTGGAGAGGGTTGGCATCGCATTCGTCGCAGTTGGCTGGCAATGCCACAGCCTCTGCGCGCATGGGTATAGCCGGCGATGTGGATCGGTTGCGCACTTTTGCGCAGCCGTCGCCAAACAGCGCAAACATGCCGCGTGATGCGTAGCGCACTGCACTGCTGCAGACAGCACTGGGTCATGTTGTGGGCCCTGGATTGCCTAGAGTCCAGGCCGCTTCATTCCCCTGTCTGCCTGGAGCTTGCCATGTTTCGTTCCGCATCTATCGCCGTGACCGCCGCGCTGTGCGCTTGCGCACTGCCCGCCTTCGCCAGTGAAACCCTCAACAGCCGCACCGACGTGCTTGCCGCACTGGAAGCCGGCTACGACGTCAGCGTGAGCACGGACCTGAGCCGCTGCACACCGGAAGAGGGCACGCCGGTAAGCCGCACGCGTGGCGGCCGCCATATCGATGCGTATCGCATCACCGAGGACGGCAACGTGGCCTTCTCCGGCGCGCACTTCACAGTGGCCAACGACGGCAAGCCGATCCAGCAGTTCATGCGTTATCAGCTGCGCCCGGATGGCAGCGTGCGTTTCACCACTTACATGTACGACCTGCCCGGTCTGCAGCAGCGCGGCCCGGTACTGGCGTATCAGTGCGCGTTCAATGAGGGTGCGCGTTTCCACGCGGATTGAAGCGCTCGCGCGTGCTGCCAAAAAGGCGCGCTGGTTTGTTGACCTGCTGCAAGCAGGCGCCTTTGCGCCGCGCACGGAGCACGACCGCTAACGCGTGCTCCGCTACCACGCTGCACCCTGCACCCTGCACCCTGCACGCAACCACAGCCGCAGGCACCGGCAGCGCTATCGCCCTGCACGGCCCGTGACCGAACGCACACCCTCAGTGCTGCGCGGGTTCCTGCACCGCCACTGCGGTGGCGGGCGTGCTCTCCCAGCCGCCGCCCAGCGCCTTGAAGGCGGCTACCGCGCTGCGGGCCGCCTCGGTCTGCGCCTGCAGTTGCGCATCGGAGGTGCGCAGCAAGGCGTCGTCGGCGTTGAGGACTTCGATCAGGCTGACCACGCCCTTCTCGTAGGCTGCGGCGGAGGCGCCGCGTGCCTTGCCCAGCGCGTCCACGCCTTGTGCCAGCACGGTGGCCTGCTGCTCGCGTTTGACCAGCGCGGTGAGCGCGTTTTCCACATCTTCGGTGGCGCGCAGCACGGCGAGCCGGTAGGCGGCCAGCTGTTCGGCTTCCTGGCCCTTGGCCTGTGCGATCTGCGCGTTGATGCGGCCGAAATCGAACAGCCGCCAGCGCAGCCCGAGCACGCCCGCCGACTGCGCGGCGTCGCCGGTGAACAGGTTGGCGCCGGAGATGGCGGTGGCACTGCCGATCAATCCACTCAGCGAGAATTTGGGGTAGTACTCGGCCATGGCCACGCCGATGCGCGCGTTGGCCGCGGCCAGCCGGCGCTCGGCCACGATCAGGTCCGGCCGCCGCCGCAACAGATCGCCCGGCGAGGCGGCGCCGGTCACCTGCGGGGCGGTCGGGATCGGCGTGCTGGCCGCCAGTTCGGCCCGGTGGGTGCCGGGTGTGGCGCCCAGCATCACGTCCAGGGCGTTCATCGCGGCGGTAAGCGCGGTTTCCAGTGCGGGCACGCCGGCCTGGGCCTGGGTCAGCGCGCCCTGCGCCTGATGCACCTGCAGGTCGGCCGCCAGCCCCTTGCCCTGCAGCAGCGTCACCATGGCGAGCAGCTGCTGTTGGGTGGCGACCTGGCGCTGGGCCACCGCCAGCCGTGCCTGCAGGCCGCGGATGCTGATGTAGGTGTCGGCGGTCTGCGCCGCCACCGCCAGCCGCGTGGCGGCCGCACCGGCAGCGCTGGCCTGGTAATCGGCCAGTGCCGCCTGGCGGCCACGGCGCAGCCCGCCGAACACATCGATCTCCCAGCTGGCGTTGGCAGTGGCTTCGTAGACGCTGGCATAGCGGTCGAAGTCCGGGGTGTTGCGCAGCACCTGCCCGAGCGGGGTTTCCAGCGACTGGTAGGCGCGGGTGGCCTGGCCATTGATGCTGCCGGAGGGCAGCAGGGCGGCGTTGGCCGCGCCCAGCCCCGCGCGCGCCTGGGTCACGCGCGCGGCGGCCTGGGCCAGGTCCAGGTTCTGCGCCAGCGCCGCCGTGACATACCGGTCCAGGGCCGGGTCGCCAAAGCCGGCCCACCAGCGCGACAGATCGACCGGGGCAGCGGCGCTGCGCTGCTCGGCGGCGTCCTGGGCCAGGTAGCGGTCCGGCAGTGGGGCGTCGGGGCGAGCGTACTCGGGGCCGACCGCGCAGCCGGCAAGGCTGGCGGCAAGCAGCACGGTGAGGGTGCGCAAAGAGGGCATGGCGGGGCCGGTCTGGCAGTGGAAGTGTAGTGACTATAATACGGATCGGTCACTTTTGTATGTCCTGCGTCGGAGCGTTAAGCTGTGCGCATGAGCAAAGCATCCAGTTATCCCGTGTCGGGCCGCGGCCCGGCCGACCATGACGTGCGCGACCAGATCGTCAACGCCGCCACCGAGCATTTCAGACGCTATGGGTACGAGAAGACCGCCGTCTCGGACCTGGCCAAATCCATCGGCTTCTCCAAGGCATACATCTACAAGTTCTTCGAATCCAAGCAGGCCATCGGCGAGATGATCTGCACCAACTGCCTGCGCCAGATCGAGGACGAGGTGCGCGCCGCCGTGGACGAAACCGACTCGCCACCCGAGAAATTTCGCCGGATGTTCAAGGTGATCGTGGAGGCGAGCCTTCGGTTGTTCTTCGAGGATCGCAAGCTGTATGAGATTGCGGCCTCGGCGGCCACCGAGCGTTGGCAGTCGGTGCTGGCCTACGAGGAACGGGTGCTGGCGCTGCTGCAGGAGATCCTGCAACAGGGCCGCCAGGGCGGCGATTTCGAGCGCAAGACCCCGCTGGACGAAGCCACCCGGGCGCTCTACGTGCTGATCCGCCCGTACACCAATCCCGTGCTGATGCAGCACAGCCTGGACGTCATCGACGAGGTTCCCGGGCTGTTGTCGGGCCTGGTGTTGCGCAGCCTGTCGCCATAATTCGTTTGTGACTATTGACTGATTTGGTCACAAGTACCAAGATGCGAGCCATCCTAGAACTCCACTGGAACTCGCATGTGTCGGCGCCTTCTTGTTGTTGCATCCCTGCTGTGTGTGCTGCCGCTGGCGTTGGCCGGCTGTGGCGACAAGACCCCGGCTGATCCGCGCACCGCCACGCCGCTGGTGCGGGTGGCGACGGTGGGCGACGCCAGTTCGGCGGCGCGCAGCTTTTCCGGCACGGTGGCGGCGCGGGTCCAGAGCGATCTGGGCTTCCGCGTCTCCGGCAAGGTGTCCGAGCGCCTGGTCGATGCCGGGCAGCGGGTGACCCGCGGCCAGCCACTGCTGCGGATCGATCCGGTCGATCTCAAGCTCGCTGCCCAGGCGCAACAGGAAGCGGTGACTGCCGCGCGGGCGCGGGCGCAGCAGGCAGGCGAGGACGAAGCGCGCTACCGCGACCTGCGCGGTACCGGCGCCATTTCGGCCTCGGCCTACGACCAGATCAAGGCCGCCGCCGATGCCGCCAAGGCGCAGTTGAGCGCAGCGCAGGCGCAGGCCGATGTGGCGCGCAATGCCAACCGTTACACCGACCTGCTGGCCGACGCCGATGGCGTGGTCATGGAAACCCTGGTCGAACCCGGCCAGGTGGTTGCGGCCGGGCAGCCGGTGGTGCGGCTGGCGCATGCCGGGCGCCGCGAAGCCATCATCCAACTGCCGGAGACGCTGCGGCCGGTGGTGGGCTCAACCGCGCAAGCCACCTTGTTCGGCAATGCCGCGGTCACCGAGCCAGCCACGCTGCGCCAGTTGTCCGACAGCGCTGACCGGCTCACGCGCACGTTCGAGGCGCGCTACGTGCTTGGCGGTGCCTTGGCCGACGCGCCCCTGGGCACCACGGTGAGCATCCGCATTCCCGAAGCCGCCACCACGCAGGCGGGGGTGCAGGTGCCGCTGGGCGCGCTGTTCGATGCCGGCAAGGGCCCGGGCGTGTGGGTGATCGCCGGCACGCCGGCCAAGGTGGCGTGGCGGCCGGTGCGGGTGCTGCGCCTGGATGACGATCACGCCAATGTCGCCGGCACGCTCGCGCGCGGTGAGCGCATCGTTGCGCTGGGTGCGCATCTGTTGCGCGACGGGCAGCACGTGCGCGTTGCCGGCGCCACCGCCAAGCCCGCGCCTGCGGCAGGAGCGCAGCCGTGAGCGAAGGTCGCTTCAATCTCTCCGCGCTGGCGGTCCGCGAGCGCTCCATCACCTTGTTCCTGATCGTGCTGATCTCGCTGGCGGGCCTGGTGGCCTTCCTCAAGCTGGGGCGCGCGGAAGACCCGGCGTTCACCGTCAAGGTCATGACCATCATCACTGCCTGGCCCGGCGCCACGCCGCAGGAAATGCAGGAGCAGGTGGCCGAAAAACTCGAAAAGCGCATGCAGGAACTGCGCTGGTACGACCGCACCGAAACCTATACGCGCCCGGGCCTGGCGTTCACCACCTTGACGCTGCTGGACAGCACGCCGCCCGGTGAAGTGCAGGAGCAGTTCTACCAGGCGCGCAAGAAAGTTGGCGACGAAGCCGGCAACCTGCCGGCCGGTGTGATCGGGCCGATGGTCAACGACGAATACGCCGATGTCACCTTCGCGCTGTTTGCGCTCAAGGCCAAGGGCGAGCCGCAACGGCTGCTTGCCCGCGATGCGGAAACCATGCGCCAACGCCTGTTGCATGTGCCCGGCGTCAAGAAGGTCAACATCATCGGCGAACAACCCGAGCGCATCTTCGTCGAGTTCTCGCATGATCGCCTGGCCACGCTGGGCGTCAGCCCGCAGGACGTGTTTGCCGCGCTCAATGCGCAAAATGCATTGACGGCGGCCGGCTCGGTGGAAACGCGCGGGCCGGATGTGTTCATTCGCCTGGACGGCGCACTCGACAACCTGCAGAAGATCCGTGATACCCCGCTGGTGGTGCAGGGCCGCAGCCTGAAGTTGTCCGATATCGCCACCGTCAAACGTGGCTATGAAGACCCGTCCACGTTCATGATCCGCAGCGGCGGCGAGCCGGCCTTGTTGCTGGGCATCATCATGCGCGACGGCTGGAATGGCCTGGATCTGGGCAAGTCGCTCGACGCCGAAGTGGGCGCCATCAATGCCGAATTGCCGCTGGGCATGCAACTGAGCAAAGTCACCGACCAGGCGGTCAACATCGATGCGTCGGTGGGCGAGTTCATGACCAAGTTCTTCGTCGCGCTGCTGGTGGTGATGCTGGTGTGCTTCGTCAGCATGGGCTGGCGCGTGGGCATCGTGGTGGCGGCGGCGGTGCCGTTGACGCTGGCGGCGGTGTTCGTGGTGATGCTGGCCACCGGCAAGAATTTCGACCGCATCACGCTGGGTTCGTTGATTCTGGCGCTGGGCCTGTTGGTGGATGACGCCATCATTGCCATCGAAATGATGGTGGTGAAGATGGAAGAAGGCTACGGCCGCGTTGCAGCCTCGGCGTATGCGTGGAGCCACACCGCCGCACCAATGTTGTCCGGCACGCTGGTGACCGCAGTGGGCTTCATGCCCAATGGCTTTGCCGCCTCCACCGCTGGCGAATACACCAGCAACATGTTCTGGATCGTCGGCATCGCGTTGATCGCCTCGTGGGTGGTGGCGGTGGTGTTTACGCCGTATCTGGGCGTCAAGTTGCTGCCGGATCTGAAGAAGATCGAAGGCGGCCACGAAGCGATGTACAACACCCCGCGCTACAACCGTTTCCGCCATGCACTGGGGCGTGTGATTGCCCGCAAATGGCTGGTGGCAGGCTCGGTGGTGGGGCTGTTCGTGCTGTCCATCCTGGGCATGGGCGTGGTCAAGAAACAGTTCTTCCCGATCTCCGATCGCCCTGAAGTGTTGGTCGAAGTGCAACTGCCCTACGGCACTGCGATCACCCAGACAAGCGCGGCCACCGCCAAGGTGGAAGCATGGCTGTCCAAGCAGGCCGAGGCCAAGATTGTCACCGCGTATATCGGCCAGGGCGCGCCGCGCTTCTTCCTGGCCATGGGCCCGGAGTTGCCGGATCCCTCGTTCGCCAAGATCGTGATCCGCACCGACAGCCAGCACGAGCGCGATGCCTTGAAGCTGCGCCTGCGCGAGGCGGTTGCACAAGGCCTGGCTCCGGAAGCGCGCCTGCGGGTGACGCAACTGACCTTCGGGCCGTACTCGCACTTTCCGGTGGCATACCGGGTGAGTGGCGCCGACCCGGCCGTGGTGCGCGACATCGCCGCGCAGGTCAAGCAACGCATGCAGGACAGCCCGATGCTGCGCACCGTCAATACCGACTGGGGCACGCGCACGCCGACGCTGCACTTCACCCTGGATCAGGACCGCCTGCAGGCGGTGGGCTTGAGTTCCTCCGCGGTGGCCCAGCAGCTGCAATTCCTGCTCAGCGGCGTGCCGATCACGCTGGTGCGCGAAGACATCCGCAGTGTGCAGGTGGTGGCGCGTTCGGCGGGCGATATCCGCTTCGATCCGGCGCGCATTGCCGACTTCACGCTGGCCGGCGCCAACGGGCAGCGCATCCCGCTCTCGCAGGTGGGCAGCGTGGATGTGCGCATGGAAGAGCCGATCCTGCGCCGCCGCGACCGCGTGCCCACGATCACCGTCGGTGGCGATGTCGACGATGCCTTGCAGCCACCGGATGTGTCGGCGGCGATCACCCAGCAACTGCAGCCGCTCATCGCCTCGCTGCCGCCGGGTTATCACATCAAGGAAGCCGGTTCCATCGAGGAATCCGGCAAGGCCACCGCCGCGATGCTGCCGCTGTTCCCGATCATGCTGGCGATCACCTTGATCATCATCATCTTCCAGGTGCGGTCGATCTCGGCGATGGTGATGGTGTTTCTCACCAGCCCGCTCGGCCTGATCGGCGTGGTGCCAACGTTGATTGCCTTCCAGCAACCGTTCGGCATCAATGCGCTGGTGGGTTTGATCGCGTTGTCGGGCATCCTGATGCGCAACACGCTGATCCTGATCGGGCAGATCCACCACAACGAGGCCGAAGGTCTGGACCCGTTCCATGCGCTGGTGGAAGCCACTGTGCAACGTGCGCGCCCGGTGATTCTCACCGCGCTGGCGGCGATCCTGGCCTTCATCCCGCTCACCCATTCGGTGTTCTGGGGCACGCTGGCCTACACGCTGATCGGCGGCACCCTGGCCGGCACCATTCTCACCCTGGTGTTCCTGCCGGCGATGTATTCGATCTGGTTCAAGATCCGCCCGGACAACCACAGCGCAGCACCGGAGCCACTGCCTGCCTGAAGTGTCGCGGCGCCGGCCACCGGGCCGGCGCCGATTCGGTGACGCACGTTTGCGCTGCAGAAATATCGCGGTTCGCACGCCCACGGCTGCGGTGTCGCGTTATGTCACGCTCATTCCCATGCAAGGTCTCGCGCCGCAGTGCGTTGACCTGACGTGCTTCGTTTGCCCTTGAGCACACGCAGTGCATCGGCGGTGGATGCGGCCCATCCAGGCGTTTTTGCGGGTCGCCACAGTCCCCGTCGCGCGTGGCCGTGCGGTGGCCTCGGTAAGTCACTTACTTTTTCGTGCGTTCTTCTCATTGCGGCACGCGGCCCCAACACTGGTGACTTGACCACGTGATGAGGCACTGACACCGATGCGGATTGGAATCATTGGAACCGGCAATATCGGCGGCACCCTGGCGCGCAAGCTGCATGCCGCGCAACACGACGTCCGCGTTGCCAATTCGCGCGGTGAGCAGGGCGTGCGCGCGTTTGCGCAAGAGATCGGCGTCACCCCGGCGGATGTGCGCGAGGTGGTGCGCGATGTCGATGTGATCGTGCTTGCGATTCCATTGCCCGCCATTGCCGAGCTTGCAGCCGGGCTGTTCGACGCAGTGCCGCCACAGGTGCCGGTGATCGACACCAGCAACTATTACCCGGGCATGCGCGATGCGCGCATTGCCGCGCTCGACGCCGGCACGCCGGAAAGCGCCTGGGTGTCCGAGCAGATCGGCCGGCCGGTGATCAAGGCGTTCAACAACATTCTGGCCGACTCGCTGGCCGAGCGCGGCACCCCGGCCGGCAGTGCAGGGCGTCTGGCGGTCGCGGTGGCCGGCGACGATGCCGCCGCCAAGCAGACCGTGATGCAGCTGGTGGACCAGGTCGGTTTCGATCCTGTCGATGGTGGCGCGCTAGCCGACTCCTGGCGGCAGCAGCCAGGCACCCCGGCATATTGCTGCGACGACGACGCAGCGCGCATGCGCGCAGCGCTGGCCGCAGCGGTCCCGGGTGTGGCGCCGGGCAAGCGCGATCAGCTGCCGCAGTGGTTCGCCAAGCTCGGCCCCAATCCCAGCCATGCGCAGATCATTGCGATGAATCGTGCGTTGAACACCGCCGACTGAGCCTGCCGGTGCGTGCCACCGGGACGGCGCTGGAGTGCCGCCGGGTGAAGCGCTGGTCGGTGGGGCAGCGTGCTGCCAGTCTGGCGTCTATCGCCTGGCTAGCGCGTCCGCGTGGCGGCACTGCTTCAACCGGTAGCGCGTCTGTCAGATATCGTTGCCTTGATCAGCGCTTCTGCATCAGGCGTCACTGCCCTGATCGTCGCAAGCCCGTCTTCTGACACCGCCAGGCTGTGCAGCCGGCGCGTGACCTCAAGGCCGCTGTGGCCGGCGATTCACCCAGAACGGCCGCGCGGCCTCACAATAGGCGGCCAGTTCCGGAACGATGTCCCCATGCGCAAGACTTACCAGCTCAACCTCGAAGGCAAGAACCGCGACCGTCTGCTGGAAGCCAGCAAGAACGATATCCGCAAGTACATCCGCCGCGAGCGCCGCAAGGACCTGCCGGAAGGCGCCGATTACTGGGATTTCGATATGCGCTTTGGCGTGGACGAAGCCAGCGCCACGCCGCTGCCGCCGGCCGAGTTGATCCGGGCGATCAATGCGCTGACCAGCGAAGGCGGCGACCAATATTTCGTGGAGATCCTGCGCAAGCCGGGCAAGCGCACCCCGCGTGTAGCCGGCGAAAGCGACCACGGCGACGAGCTGGATTTCGAGCAGGACTAAGAGCGTCCCGTACCTGCGCGCTGCGGTAGTCCGGGCACTGCAGCGGCTACCTGACACTGCTGGATGACGGTGCAGGCCACGCAGGTCGCCGCACGTGCTGCGCTGCAAGCAGGCCCGCTGGACGTCACTGCATGCGCAGGCTTACCACGCGCCTACGCACCAGCCGCACCCCACTGGGGTTGAAGCGCACCATCGGCGCGCCGGTGTCAGTGCTGGTCGCCGGATGCCGCGGCGGCCTGGGCCGCGCGTAGCTTGTCCTTCTTGTTCGGTCGCTTGCCCTTGATGCCGCCGGTGGCGTCCGGCGCACGCGCGGTTGCATCGGTCTGCGCCGCGGCCATCGGCTCGAAGCCTGCCAACACCTCGATCGGTACGCGCACACCCTCACGTTTTTCGATCAGGCGCCACTGCGGCTGGCTCTCCGGTGTGACGAAGCTGATCGCGGTGCCGCTGGCACCGGCCCGCGCGGTGCGGCCGATGCGGTGGGTGTAGTCGACCGTGGCGCGGGGCAGGTCGTAGTTGAGCACCGCGGGCAGCGCGGCGATGTCGATGCCGCGCGCGGCCAGATCGGTGGCCACCAGCACCTGCACCTCGGCCTGTTTGAAGGCGTGCAGCGTGCGCTCGCGCCGGCCCTGGCTCAGGTCACCATGCAGCGGCAGTGCGGTGATGCCGGTTTTTTCCAGCTTCTCGGCGACTTTTTCAGCGGTGTGCCGACTGGCGACGAACACCAGCAGCTGCGGCCAGCCGTGGTCCTGCAGCAACTGCCGCACCAGCTGGGTGCGCAGGCCGGCGTCCACGGCGATGGCGCGCTGCGCGATCGCCGGGGCCTGCTCCGGGGTGGCCGCAATGGTGATGCGCAGCGGGTCGCGCAGGCGGCGCTTGGCCAAGACCGTGATCGCCGGCGGAAAGGTGGCCGAAAACAGCACGCTCTGCCGCTGCGCCGGCAGCAGCGCCAGGATGCGTTCGAGCTCGGCGCCAAAGCCCAGGTCGAGCAGGCGGTCGGCTTCGTCCAGCACCAGCGTGGCCACTGTGCCCAGCTGCAGCGCGTTGTGTTCCACCAGGTCCAGCAGGCGCCCCGGCGTGGCCACCACGATGTCGGCGCCGCCCCGCAATGCCATCAGCTGCGGGTTGATGGAGCTGCCGCCGGTGGCGGCGACGATCTTCAGCCGTCGCGGTAGATGCGCGGCCAGCTGCAGCAGGCTCTGCTCCACCTGGGCGGCCAGTTCGCGGGTGGGCACCAGGATCAAGCCACCGAGCACGCGCGGCGCCTGGTCTGGCGCCTGCATGCACTGTTGCAGCAGCGGCAGCGCATAGGCCAGCGTTTTGCCGGAGCCGGTCTGCGCCATGGCGATCAGGTCGCGCCCGGCCAGCATGGCCGGAATTGCCTGCTGCTGGATCGGCGTGGGCGTGTGGTGCCCGGCCTTGGCCAGTGCGGTATCGAAACAGGGCTGCAGCGTTGGCGACAGCGAGAGGTGGGCAAATGACATGCGGCGATTATCCGGCCATTTGCGGCGCAGCGGCTGACTGTGGGCGTGATGGGGGTTCTATGCCTGTGTCTGCGAAGGAAAACGGACGCTCCGGGGCCGGCATCAACGCAGGCGAGGGAGCGCGTCGTGGTGGCGCTATGCAGGCTGTTGTTCCGAGGTGTCTGCCGTGCAGCAGCATGCGGCTACCCATGCTGCGGTGTCGTGCTGTAGCGCAGCCAGGTGCAAAGGCGCGGCGCACTCGATCTGTCAGTGCAGGCACGCAAATGCCGCATGGGTTTGAGCATGCGGCGTGCCTGGCTTCCTCAGCTTACGGGCAAACAGCCTGAAAACCACTGGCGGAATTGCGTGCATCACTGCGCGCACAAACCAACATTCCGCACAGACGAATCGTCATGGGGAACTGCGGTGCAGCACGCAGTGCGGTTGCACGTCTTCAATAGGGTCTGGCGCAGAGCGCACGACAGCAGCAGGGCGCAAGGCAGCATCTAGCAGGTGCGCGGCCGCGGGGCGCTGCAACAGCCCAGTGACGCCATCTGGCGCCACTGGGCAACCACTCAGTTGGCCAATGCCAGATCGTCGATCAGTGCGCGCAGGAAACGCGCCGCTTCGCCGCCGGTGGCGGCGCGGTGGTCGAAGGTCAGCGACAGCGGCATGACCTTGTGGGTTTCCACCCCGCCCATCACCGGGGTGACCTGGTAGCGCGCACGGCCTGCGGCGACGATCGCCACGCACGGCGGCACCACCACCGGTGTGGCGTAGCGGCCGGCAAACATGCCGAAGTTGGACAGCGAGATGGTGTAGCCGCTCAGCTCGGACGCGGCGATGCTGCGGTTTTCCACCTGCTGGCGCAGGCGATTGATGCTCTCGCGGATGCCGTGCGCGTCCAGCATGTCGGCGTTGCGCAGTGCCGGCACGAACAGGCCTTCTTCGGTGTCCACCGCAATGCCGATGTCCACCTGCGGGTGCAGCGTGCGGCTCAGCGCCTCGCCGTCGAACCAGGCGTTGAGCGCGGGCACGGCCTGGCAGGCGCGCACGATGCCGCGCACCAGACGCACGGTGACGTCGTTGCCGGGTTGCCAGGCGTGCAGGTCGGCGTCGTCGTTGAGCGTGGTGGGCACCACCTTGCTGTGCGCATCGGCCATCACGCGTGCCATGTTGCGGCGCACGCCCTTGAGCTGTTCGGGCTGGCCCTTGACCAGGGTGCCCGGCGATTGCGTGCGCATCGGCTTGCCGCTGGCCGACAGCGTGGAGCGCGCCTGGTCGGCAGTGCGCGTGGTGTTGCTGGCCTGCGGCGACGTCGTGCCGGCTGCGGCCGGGCGCTGCCCATGATCACCGCCAAGGCTTGCCGCCGCTGCGCCGCCGATTGGCGCGATCACTGCGCCGCGCACGGCCTGCGCCGTGCCTGCCGCCGCTGCCTGCTTCACGTCTGCCAGCGTCACCGTGCCATCGGGGCCGGTGGCGCGCACCTGGGTCAGGTCCACGCGCAACTTGCGTGCGAGCGCGCGCACCACCGGCATGGCGCGCACGCCGCCCACGGCGATGGCCTGCTCGCTCTGCACGGCGTTGGAGCTCTGCATCGCGCCGACCACGGTGCCGGCATCGTCGCGGCCACCGTCGCTGTCGGCATCGGCAATCTCGCCGCCCTCATCGGAGGCCACCACGCGGGTGGTGGGGCCGGCCGCGCTTTCGCCGGTGCTTGGAGTCGGCGCTGCGGCAGGCGCGCCATGGCCATGCCCGTGGCCGGTATCCTGGCCGTCGGCACGCTGCGGCTGCGAGGCATCCAGCGCGAACTGCGCCAGCACCGCACCGGTGGTGATCACATCGCCGGCCGCGCCGGCCAGCTTGACCACGGTGCCGGAGAACGGCGAGGGCACTTCGACCACCGCCTTGGCGGTCTCCATCGACACTAGCGGGTCGTCCAGGCGCACGGGGTCGCCCTCCTTGACGAACCATTCGACGATCGTGGCGTCGGGCAGGCCTTCGCCCAGGTCGGGCAGGTGGAAATTCTTGGCTTCGCTCATGGCAGGTTCTCTTGCGCCGTCTGCAGCTGCGGCGTGGTGTCGTCGAGGAGTTCGAGGTCGGCGGCCGGCAGCCAGCCCTGCGTGCCATCGGCACGCTCGGACCACCACCACCCCCCGTGTTCGTAATGCAGCAGCACGTGCTCGCCCTGGTGGGCATCGAGCTCGCGTGCATCGTAATCACGCAGCGCTTCGGCTAGGCCGTCGCCCAGCGGGCGCAGCCAGGCCACCGGCGCCCAGCCGGCGTGGCCTTCGCCGGTGTTCACCCAGGCAAACGCCGGCCATTCTTCATCGCGCACCCCAATGGCGACCTGCTGGCCGGCATGGAAGCGGATCGGGTTGGCGTAAGCGGCGCGGTAGTCGCAAAGCAGGCGGGCGCGCATGTCAGCCGGCAGCCACCGCGCGGCGGGCGGCGGTGACGATGCGCTCCACGCTGGGCAGGAACTTCATCTCCAGCCGGAACAGCGGGATATGCGTGTCATAGCCGGTCACCCGTTCCACCGGGGCGAGCAGGTCGTACATCGATTTTTCGGCCAGCTGCGCAGCGATCTCCGCACCGAAGCCGGCGGTGCGCGGGGCTTCCTGCACGATCACGCAGCGGCCGGTCTTGGCGACCGATTCGGCAATGGTGTCGAAATCCAGCGGGCGCAGCGTGGCCACGTCGATGACTTCGGCGCTGATGCCTTCGCCGGCCAGTTTGTCGGCTGCTTCCAGCGCTTCCTTCACCTGCGCGCCCCAGGTCACCAGGGTGACGTCGGTGCCGTCGCGCAGCACGAAGCAGACATCCAGCGGCAGCGCTTCGCCGTCATTGGCCACCACTTCCTTGTACTGGCGGTAGATGCGCTTGGGCTCCATGTAGATCACCGGATCCGGGTCGCGGATCGCGGCCAGCAACAGGCCGTAGGCACGCTGCGGCGAGGACGGCAGCACCACACGCAAACCGGGCACGTTGGTGAAGATGGCTTCGTTGGCCTCGCTGTGATGTTCCGGTGCGCGGATGCCGCCGCCCCACGGCACGCGCAGCACCATCGGGCAATGCAGGCGGCCACGGGTGCGGTTGCGCAGGCGTGCGGCGTGGCAGATCAGGTGATCGACCATGGGATACACGAAGCCGTCGAACTGCGCTTCGGCCACCGGCTTCATGCCTTGCGCGGCCAGGCCGACGCTCAGCCCGGCGATGGTGGTTTCATCCAGCGGCGTGTCGAGCACGCGCGCGCTGCCGAAGCGCTGCTGCAGGCCGGCGGTGGCGCGGAACACGCCGCCGTTGACGCCCACGTCCTCGCCCAGCACCAGCACCGCGGGGTCGTGTTCCAGCTCCCAGGCCAGCGCCTGGGTGATGGCTTCGATCAGGGTGATGGGCGAACTCATGGCGATCTCTCCGCGCGTGGCAGCGGCGTTGTAAGGGGCACTGGCCTGCTGTGAGCCGGCGAGCTGTGCGTGGTTGAGCTCATCCATGACGGGCCTCCAGGGCGATGACCTCGGCGCGCTGGGCCAGTAGTTCGGCCGGCGGGTCGCCGTACAGATAATCGAACATCGCTTCCACCGGCTGCACCGGGGTATTGAGGTACGCATTGACCTCTTCGTCGATGCGCGCGCCGCACTCGGCCTTCCAGGCGTCTTCCTGCGCCTCGTCCCACAGACCTTGCGCGGTGAGATAGCGGCGCAGGCGCAGCATCGGTTCGCGTGCCCAGGCCTGCTTCACTTCGTCCTCGCCACGATAGCGGCGGGCGTCGTCGGCGGTGGTGTGGTCGGTGAGGCGATAGGTGAGGAATTCGATCACGGTGCCGCCATCGCCGGCCAGGGCGCGCGCACGTGCCTGGCGCATGGCTTCGAGCACGGCGATGAGGTCGTTACCGTCCACCTGCAGGCAATGCAGGCCGCCGGCCAGGCCCTTCTGTGCCAGCGTCTGCGCACCGGTCTGCGCCGAGCGCGGCACCGAGATCGCCCAGCCGTTGTTGATCACGCACAGGATCAGCGGCAGCTTGTAGGCGCCGGCCGAGTTGAGCGCGGCGTAGAAGTCGGTCTTGGAGCTGCCGCCATCGCCGCAGCACGCCACCGCCACCTGCGCCTTGCCCTGCAGCTTGAACGACAGCGCCGAGCCGGCCGCGTGCAGGCATTGGGTGGAAATCGGCACGCAGATCGGGAAGTCGATCGCCGCATCGGCATCGCGCGGGTAGTCGCTGCCGCGCTCGTCGCCGCCCCAGTACAGCAGCACATCGCGTGGACGCACGCCGCGTTCGAACATGGTGCCATATTCACGGTAGCTGGGCGCGAACACATCGCCGCTGCGCATCGAGGCACCGATGCCCACATGGGTGGCCTCGTGGCCCAGGCTGGCGGCGTAGGTGCCGAGCTTGCCGGTGCGCTGCAGCGCGATCGACTTGCTGTCGAAGGTGCGCACGAACAGCATGCGCTTGAACAGGGCGAGCAACTGTTGCGGGTTGGCGGCGTCGGCCGGCAGATCGTCGCGGACCAACTGGCCGTCCGCGTCCATGTATTGCAGATATTCGATTTCGAACTGCGCGGCTACGCTCATTGCGGCGACACCTTCATCAAGAAGTTTCAAATGATATGAGTTGCGATGTTAAGGACGGCGAAGCAAAAAGCTGTCCTGCACCGCAGCACACAATGATGCTGGGTTGCACAAAAAAAAGGGCACGGACCAGGCCGCGCCCTTTGCCACAGTTGAAAACTGCGACGTGTTGCAGTGCGATCAACGCAGCCCGGCGCCGCCTCCGATCGGGGTGCTGATCCGCGCAGCGTTGTCGGCCGGGTTCGCATCCGGTGAACTGGAGCTGGCTGTGGCCTGCACCTGCACCGCGCGTTCGGCCGGGATCGGCTTGGTCGCCACGCTCAGCTGGAAGGCGGTCTGCGCACCGGGCTGCAGCGCAGCCGCAGTGGTGCAGACGAACACCGCACTGCGCAGCGACTGCAGCTGCTTGTCGCAGCGCCAGCCGCGTGGGGCCACCAGCAGCGACAGCGCAGACAGCGTGTTGCCCTCCACGCGCACGCTGACGCCGGTTGCCGGTGCGTTGCCGCGGTTGTCCACCAGCACGCGATAGCTCGCGTTGAAGGCGGTGGTCGGCAGGCTGGCGGGGCCTTCCAGACGCACCGCCAGATCGCTGCGCAACCGGGCCTGCACGGCCACCTTGGCGGTGTCGGTGTTGTTGTCCGGCTGCGGGTCGGGCGATTGAGAGGCGACCGAGGCGGCCAGGGTGAGGGTGCGGCCCGCCAGGTCCGCACCGGCATCCAGCTGCACGGTGAAGCTCTGCGCGTTGCCGGCGGCCAGGAGCGGGATGTTGCAGGTGAACGTGGTCTGCGTGGCATTGGTTAGGTTTTGGCAGATCCAACCGGCGGGCGCGGTGATGCGGGCTTGCACCGGGAGGTCGAACACCAGCGCGAGCGCTGTGAACGGTGCCCGATCCGGACCGCCGTTTTCCACATCCACGGTGTAGTCGATGCGCTCGCCTTCGAGCACCTGATCACGTGCTGCAGTGACCGCTACGCGCATGTCTGCATGCACCTGCGGCGTCATGCGCAACAGCACCACGGTGGGATCGTGATCGGAAAGACGCGTGGGCGTATTGGCATCGTTGCGCGCGGTGCCGGGGAAGTCGGCATTGATGCGTGCGTGGCCCACCGACAACGAGGCGATGTTGGATGCGCGCATCAAGGCGTCGTTGGCCAGGATGTGGTCCAGCGACTGCACGTTGCCGTCGAACGCATACGAGTAACTCTGGTCCGGTGTGTTGAACCAGGTCAGGTCGGTGTAGTCCGGGTCAACCAGATCGATACCATCACCGCTGACCACCGTCTGCGCATCCGCGGCCGGCTTGCCGGTGACCGTGCCCATCGCGTCCACATAGCCATCGTTGAACTCGAAGGCGTTGAAGTCGCCCATCACCAGCACGCGTTCGGCCGGATCCAGCTGCTGGCGCGCCTGCAGCAAACGCGCCAGGTAGCTGGCCTGCGCCTGGCGCTTGGCCCGGATGCGGGTGCCGGCGGCGTCATCGGTTTCGGCGCCGTTGAGCGAGCGCTGATGCACCACGATGGTGGTCAGCGGCAGCACGCGGCCGTCGGCCTGATGCACGCGGGTGCTGAGCACCAGCGGCGGGCGGTCGTTGAGCAGGCTCACCGCGCCGCCCGGTTCGGTCCAGGTGGTGGCCTTGCCTTCCTGCGCCACCGAAACCACTTCGACGCGCGGTACACCGCCGCTGACGTCGGCAGTCTTGACCAGGAAGCCGACGTCGATGCCGCCAACGTCATTGCCTTCCTGCAGATACGCCACGTACTTGGGATCCTGCTGGCCGGCGGCCACGGCGTCGGCGTTGATGCGGGCAGCCAGGGTCTGCAGCACGCTGATGTTTTCCACTTCCACCGTGCCCAGGATGTCGGGCGTGTGCAGGTAGTTGCGGATCGCCAGCGAGGCCTTGTTGAGGCGGGCCTGGAATGCAGCCGGGGTGAGTACCGGCTCGCCGATCGCCGGGTCGTTCTGGTCGTCGAAGAAGCGCTCCATGTTGTAAGTGGCCACGGCCACGTCGTCGGCTTGCGGCCGCGGCGCCGGACGCGGCTGGTCGGCACCGGTGCAGCTCACCTGCGGGGTGCGTTCCGGGTACAGCGTGTAGCGGCGGAAGCTGTAATCCAGCGGGCCGACGACGTTGAACACGCGGCAGCCGGCGGCCAGATCCAGGCGCTCGGCGCCCACCCCGGCACTGCCGACGGCGATCACTTCCGGATTGGTGTTCCAGCGCGGCACGCCCGCCGGCGAGCCGGCCGGCAAGGGGTCGGGCAGTTGCACGCCGGGCTCGCGGAAGGCGCGCGGCAATTCGCTGACCACGGCATGGAAAACGCCGTTGCTGGTGGCGGTGGCGGTGGTCTCGTTGACGTTGCCGCCGGTGGGCGCATTGACGGTGAGGCTGGGCGCCGCCACGCGCATGCCTTCCAGCGCTTCGAGCTGATCAAAGGCGCCATTCGGGTTGGGCAGGGCCGCGCTCAGCAGCACGGGCTCAGGCAGCGCATTGCCGGTGGAATCCAGCAGCACGGTCAGGGTGCCGCCAATTTCGGTCAGCGGCGGCTGGGTCGGGTCGGCGGTGGGCACGTATTCGATCACCGTGCCCTGCACGCGCACCCGGTTGCCGATGGCGGCGGTGTCCGGCGGGGCGCTGCCGGTATAGACGTAGACGCCCTCGGAGGTGGCCGTGTCGGCATCGGCTTCGGCCGTGGGCGCCTGCAGGAAGAAACCGGCGCTGCGGCGCGCAGTGACGATCCCGGAGGTCGCCACTACCTGGCCTTCCAGCGGCGAGCGTGCGCCCTTGCGCTGGATGGCGTGGATCGGCAGCAGCTGGAAATCGTCGTTGACGATGGTGCCGGTGGCGCTCAGCGTAGCCGGCAGCGCGCCGGTGAGGCCGCTGATCTGCAGGGTGAAGGTTTCATCGGGTTCGGGCGTGGTGTCACCCAGCACCTCTACCGCGACGGTCGCAGTGCGCTCGCCTGCGGCGATCTGCACGCTGGTGGCGGGCAGGGCCACGTAGTCGCTGCCGGCCATGGCGGTGCCATTGGCGGTGGCGGCGGTGAAGCGCACGCCACCGGCACCGGCCGGCTGGCTCAGGCTCAGCGTGAACACGACGCTGCGGCTGCCGGCGTTGCCTTCGGCCTGGCTGACATCGGCCAGCGTGGCGATCGGCTGGCCGCCACCGCTGCACAGCCGTGCGCCGCTGGCGGCATTGCGCGGGGCCGGGGCGCCAGCGGCGAAATCGGCGGCGTTGTTGTTGGTGTCGCTGCAGCCTTCGCTGCCACGCAGCACCGCCAGCGTGTTGCTGGGCGCCGGGGCGGGCGCGTTGCCTTCGGCGCAGCTGGCATTGCTGCCGTAGCCGACCAGATCAGCGTATTCGGTGGGGCAGGTGCCGCTCAGCGCGGCGGTACTGTTGCGCAACGCCACCTTGCCGGCAGTGCCGCTCATGGCCAGCGTGCCGGTGGCATCGGGCGTGGGCAGCGCAACGCTGCCGCCGCTGCCATCGGCCTGTTTGATCAGGTAATAGCCACCGGCCGGCACCGTGCCCGCCAATGGCGTGGTCTGCCAGCTGCTGCCGGCGGCCGAGGCGTATTGCACCGACCAGCCGTCCAGGCTGACCGTGGTGGTGCCGGTGTTGTGCAGCTCGATGAAATCGCTGCGGAGGGTGGCGCCACTGTTGCCGCCACCGCCGTAGACCTGGCTGATAACGACTTCGGCGCTGGCGTGGCCGGCAAACGCCAGCGCACAGACGAATAAGGCTGCACGACGCTGCAACACTTGCATGAGATGAGAGTCCCCTGATCCTTGAGACGTGGAGCGCTCCCCTGATCCGGCCACGTCCCTGGCCGGCAGCGCTGTTCGATTCTGCATGAATTTGCAGGCTCAGGTTGACGATAGGGTGACACCGGCGCAGCGGCTGCGACTGAGCCTGTGGAGAGAGTCGGTTTTTTCAGCAGTGAAGGACCGCCGGGCGCGACTGCAAGCGGCATGGCAGAGCCCGCCGGTGCTTGGCGGTGCCTGCGCTGCTGCCGCGCCAGTCAGGCTTCCAGTCCGAGCCGATCTTCAGCACCAAGCACCAGCGACGCGCATTCTTTTCCGAATCCCGAATCCCGAATCCCGATTCCCACCCCGCTGCCAAGCCGGCCCCACCGCGCTACCCTTGCCTGCCCATCGTCAGCGCTTTCCCATGCCCGTCGACAAGAACCTGCGTGACCTGGAACCCGGCATCCACACCGATCTGGAAGGGCGGCTGACCTACGGCGGCTACCTGCGCCTGGACCAGTTGCTGAGTGCGCAGCAGCCCTTGTCCGAGCCGGCGCACCACGACGAAATGCTGTTCATCATTCAGCACCAGACCTCCGAGCTGTGGCTGAAACTGCTGGCCCACGAGCTGCGCGCGGCCATCGTGCACCTGCAGCGCGACGAGGTCTGGCAATGCCGCAAGGTGCTGGCGCGCAGCAAGCAGGTGCTGCGCCAGCTGACCGAGCAGTGGTCGGTGCTGGAAACGCTGACCCCCAGCGAGTACATGGGGTTTCGCGATGTGCTCGGCCCCTCGTCGGGCTTCCAGTCGCTGCAATACCGCTACATCGAGTTCCTGCTGGGCAACAAGAATCCGCAAATGCTGCAGGTGTTCGCCTATGACCCTGCCGGCCAGGCACGGCTGCGCGAAGTACTGGAAGCCCCTAGCCTGTACGAAGAATTCCTACGTTACCTGGCGCGCTTCGGGCATGCGATTCCGCAGCAATACCAGGCCCGCGACTGGACCGCCGCGCACGTGGCCGACGACACGCTGCGGCCGGTGTTCGAGCGCATCTACGAAAATACCGACCGCTACTGGCGCGAATATTCGTTGTGCGAAGACCTGGTGGATGTGGAAACCCAATTCCAGCTGTGGCGCTTCCGGCACATGCGCACGGTGATGCGGGTGATCGGCTTCAAACGCGGCACCGGCGGCTCCAGCGGCGTGGGGTTCCTGCAGCAGGCCCTGGCACTGACCTTCTTCCCGGAGCTGTTCGACGTGCGTACGTCCGTAGGCGTGGACAACCGACCGCCGCAGGGGAGTGCGGACGCTGGGAAGCGCTGAGCGAGGCAAAAAGCTTGGCAACGCAGGGGGGGCGCTGAAGCTCGGGAGAGCACTTACTCGGGAAAGCACTTAGTGGAGAAGTCGCACGAAGCCCCTCTCCCGGCGGGAGAGGGGTTGGGGTGAGGGTACGGGCCTCATCCCCGGGATCAGCTACTTGCTGATGCTCGTACTTCGGCGATCGGCACCAACCAGCGACATCGCACCCTCATCCGCCCTGCGGGCACCTTCTCCCGGCGAGAGGAGGGGAAGCGGGCATGCGGCGGTGGGAGATGCGGGCGTTTCCACCCATCCCCATCAGGTCGCCGAGTCCGGCGAATTTGACGCGTACATGACGTCTAAGTGATCCTCGCGCGTCGCCCCGGGTTCGCCCCAGGCACCCAGCCATTACTGAATACGCAAGGGATACTTCATGAGCGTTGACGCTGCCGCGCCGACTTCCGCTTCCACTCCGCCGCAACCGCCTGCGCCTCCCCAGTTCCCCACCTTGCTCGGCCACCCCCGGCCGCTGTGGATGCTGTTCATGACCGAATTCTGGGAACGCTTTGCGTTCTACGGCATTCGTTGGGCGCTGGTGCTGTACATCGTGGCGCAGTTCTTCGGCGGCGAAGCCAGCGGCCAGGCCCCGGCCGGGCGCACCTACGGCGCCTATCTGGCGCTGGTGTACGCGGCGGCGATCTTCGGCGGCTACGTGGCCGACCGGGTGCTCGGCTACCAGCGCTCCATTCTGGTGGGCGCGGCGGTGATGGCCACGGGCCTGTTCCTGATCGCGGTGCCCAACCATGTGGTGTTCGAGATCGGCCTGGCCACGGTCGTGGTGGGCAACGGGCTGTTCAAACCCAACATCTCCACCATGGTCGGCAAGCTGTATTCGGTGGCCGACCCGCGCCGCGACAGCGGGTTCACCATCTTCTACATGGGCATCAACCTCGGCGCGATGATCTCGCCGGTGCTGACCCAGCTGCTGGCCGAAAAGGTCTTCGGCACCGAAGCCATGCCGTCCTACAAGATGGTGTTCATGGCCTCGGGCGTGGGCATGCTGATCAGCCTGGTCTGGTTCTGGATCGGCCGCCGTCAGCTGGCCGGCATCGGCGCCCCGGCGCCCAACGCGCAGGGCATGGGCCGTGTGCTGATGGTGCTGGGCGGCTGCCTGGTGTCGATCCCGGTGGTGTATTTCCTGCTGGCAGTCGGCGCGGATGTGCTGCAGGCGGTGCTCACGGTGCTGTTCATCGGCCTGTCGGTGCTGCTGTTGATCGAAGGCATCCGCGAGGGCAAGGTGCAGCGCGACAAGGTGATCGCGATGCTGATCATCTTCGCCTTCAACGTGCTGTTCTGGATGTTCTTCGAACAGGCCGGTAGCTCGTTCACCTTCCTGGCCGACAACATCGTCAACCGCACGTTCGGCGATTGGACCTTCCCCACCGCCTGGTTCCAGTCGGTGAACTCCATCGCCATCATCGCCCTGGCGCCAGTGATCGCCTGGATCTGGGTCAAGTCCGGCCGCTTCAATCCGTCCATTCCGCGCAAGTTCGGCCTGGGCCTGATCTTCAACGGTCTGGCGTTCCTGCTGCTGATGTTTGCGCTCTCCAGCCTGGTGAGCGACGCCGGCAAGATCCCGTTCTGGACCTTGTTCATGGTCTACGTGATTCAGTCGGTGGGTGAGCTGTGCCTGTCGCCCATCGGCCTGTCGATGGTGACCAAGCTGGCCCCGGTGCGTCTGGTCGGTTTCGGGATGGGCGGCTGGTTTTTGTCTACCGGCATCGGCAACAACCTGTCGGGTATTTTTGCCGGCCATGTCAGCGGTAGCGAAGGCATGAGCGTGTCCTCGGCCCTGGGCGGGTATACCTTCGGGTTCTGGGCCCTGCTGGGCGCTGGCGCGTTGCTGTTCCTGATCGCGCCGTTGATCAACAAACTGATGCATGGTGTGAAGTGAGGAGAACCGCAATGCCGATCAAAGCGACTGTCTGTGGCCTGCTGATGGCAGGTCTGTTGAGCGCCTGTGGGCAGCCCACCGACCAGCAACAGGCGCCACGGCCGCTGGACACTTCCATGCAGAAACCACCCAGTGCCGATCCCAGCCAACCGGTGTCCTCGGGCAACACGCCCACCGCGGCGGATATCGCCGCGGCAGCTGCGCTCAATGCGCAGTACGACCCCTCGCGCGATCCGGCAGCGGATCTGGAAACGGCCAAGGTCGAAGCCAAGCGCGGTGGCAAGCGCATCGTGCTCAATGTCGGCAATGCCGCGTGCGCGCCGTGCCAGGCACTGGACGAAGTGATGGGCGGCGATGCGGAGCTGCGCAGCTTCCGCGACGCGCATTTCGTGGTGGTCAAGGTCAACCGCGATGCGTCCAACGAGAATGCCGCATTCCTGTCGCAGTTCGCCCAGCTCAACGACTTCCCCTCGCTGCTGGTGCTGGACAACGACGGCAAGCCGCTGACGCTGCAGGCCGGCCCGGAACTGCGCAAGGGCGATGGCTACGACCGCAAGAAGCTGTTCGACTTTCTCAAGCAGTGGGCACCGCCGGAAGCCTGAGCACGGTTCCTGCTGGAGTTAAAACAAAACCCCCGCCAGTGCGGGGGTTTTTGTTGAGGGTGGCTTGTTGGATCGCTGCGTGCCGCATGTGCCCAAGCCGATCCGGGCGTGCAGGTGCGTGGCAGTGGACGCCCAGCGCCGCAGATAACCGGTGTGGTGCCACAGGGACGTGCTGTCTAGCGCAAGGCAACGCACCGCGCTCTGCCGGGAATGGTGCGACGACGCCGGCTGCAAATGCGCGCACCGGAAGCCGCGCAGTGGGCGGCGAACCTGTGACTGCGCAAGACCGCGCGGCTCTGCTTGCGTAGCCGCAGGTCGCGGCACACGTCGCAGGCCAACGCCACAGTACATGCAACACTGGCCGCACCAGCCTTACGCCATCGCCATGCGGCGCATCAAACCGACCGCACGCGTGCTCTTCCAGAACGCGGATGGCGCACAGCGCACGACCGAACCAGCGCTTCTCCCCGAAGCAGCACCGCAGACCCGCACTCAGTCCTTGCTGGCCATCCGCGGCAACCCGTCCTTGGCCAAGCGGTCGATCAACCGTTCCAGCGTCTGCTGTTCTTCGGCGCTGAACACCGACATCAGCCGCTGCTCCATCTCGTTGACCAGCGGTGCCACGGTTTCGTACACCTGGCGCCCGGCCGGCGACAGCGCCAGCATCGAGCGGCGGCGGTCGTCGCCGTGCGTTTCGCGGCGGATGAAGCCCCGTTCCAGCAGGCGCGCCACCGCGCGGCTGACGGCAACTTTGTCCATCGCCGTGCGGTCTGACACTTCACTGGCCGAGGAGCCCGGATACAGTGCCAGGATGGTGATCACCCGCCACTCGGGAATGGCCATGCCATAGCGGTCGCCGTAGACCTTGGCGATGTTGCCGCTGATGCGGTTGGACAGCACGCTGAGGCGATAGGGCAGGAACTGCTCGAGGTTGAGCAGGACGGGATGCGGCGACGGTGTGGGGGTGTCGAGATCGCTCATGTTGCACTGTGTCTTGATTTTGGTTTCATTTGCAACTACAAACGGAGGGTGGCCTGCGCATTCTCGCGGGTCTTCTGCCACCCCGCATAGCCCCGCGGGCGCCCTAGCGTGGAGAAACGACGATGAGCGCACAACCGAACACCACTGCAACGCGCCCAGACCCGGGCATGCAGGTCACCACCTTCGAAAATCCGATGGGGATCGATGGGTTCGAATTCGTCGAATTCGCCGCCCCTGCCGGCCAGGCCGCGCAACTGCACGACTATTTCCGCAAGATGGGCTTCACCGCGGTGCTGCGCCACCGCAGCCGCCCGATCACGGTGTATCGCCAGGGCGGGGTGAACTTCCTGCTCAACGAAGACCCGGATTCGTTCGCGACCGATTTCGCCGCCGCGCACGGCCCGTGTGCCTGCGGCTTTGCGATCCGCTTCCGCACCCCGGCCGATACCGTGCTGCGGACCGTGCTCGGCAACGGCGGCGAAGCCGTGCAGAACAAGCCCGACACGCGCGCGGTGCCGGCGCCGGTGGTCAAGGGCATTGGCGATTGCATGCTGTACCTGGTGGACCGCTACGGCGAGGCGGGGAGCATCTACGACGCCGACTACGAGGCAATCGAAGGCGCCGACCAGCATCCGGCCGGCTTCGGGCTCACCTTCATCGACCACCTGACCCACAACCTGTACTTCGGCAACATGCAGCAGTGGTCGGATTACTACGAGCGGCTGTTCAACTTCCGCGAGATCCGCTACTTCGACATCAAGGGCGCCAAGACCGGCCTGGTGTCCAAGGCGATGACTGCCCCGGACGGCATCGTGCGCATTCCGCTCAATGAGTCCTCCGACCCGAAGAGCCAGATCAACGAATACCTGGACGCTTATCAGGGCGAAGGCATCCAGCACATCGCCTGCTTCACCGACGACATCTACACCTCGGTGGAACGGATGCGCGCTGCCGGCGTCACATTCCTGGACACGCCGGACACCTATTTCGACGTGGTGGACCTACGCATTCCGGATCATGGTGAAGACGTCGAGCGCCTGCGTCGCAACAAGATCCTGATCGACGCCGACGTGGACACCAAGCAGCGCAAATTGCTGCAGATCTTCACCACCAACTGCATCGGCCCGATCTTCTTCGAGATCATCCAGCGCAAGGGCAATGAAGGCTTCGGCGAAGGCAACTTCCAGGCCTTGTTCGAAAGCATCGAGCGCGATCAGATGAAGCGTGGGGTGCTTTGAGGGCCGGGATGGGTGATTCGCTACTCGGGATTTGTGGTTGCTGCCATTAATTGCTTCGGTGCGGTTTTGAGTGGTGCAGATTGTTGCGGTGCCGCGCCTGGCTGCCCGTGATGTCGGATGTGGTTCCGGTACAGATCCGACGAAGCGAGCGGCAAGTGGCCGCGATCAAGCACGACCAGGCAAGGCGTTTTTCTGACAACACACAGCAACGAAGACGCACGTAGTCAAAGCCCCTCTCCCTGCGGGAGAGGGGTTGGGGTGAGGGTACGGTGGAGCGATGAACATCAAACCACCATTACCCACTGCTGCACTCACCAACGCGCGTGCGTTACGCACGGGGATGACAGACGCAGAGCGCGCACTTTGGCGCTGTCTACGCAGCAACCCGCTGCAAGGTCTCAAGTTCAGGCGTCAGCATCCGATTCCGCCGTACATCGCAGATTTTTGTTGTATCGATGCAGCATTGATTATTGAGCTGGATGGATCGCAGCACCAAGCATCCAGCGATCAGGCAAGAACGCAGTGGCTGCGATCGCAGGGTTGGACAGTGCTGCGGTTCTGGAACAACGATGTACTGCTTTCGCTGGATGCGGTGGTCGAGGCGATCTGTCATGTCGTTGCGCCGCCGTACCCTCACCCCAACCCCTCTCCCGACGGGAGAGGGGCTTGATCCGCCAGGCTTGAGCTCTTTTTCGGTAAGAGCGGCTTGATCCAACTCGATCCCACCCTTCTGCTGTCGTGGAGGGCGGGTCAACATCCGGACGCACCCATGCACAATGACCAGCGTTACATGACCGGCTTCGGCAATGAATTCGCCAGCGAGGCGGTAGCCGATACCTTGCCAGTCGGCCAGAACTCGCCGCAGCGGGTGGCGCACGGGCAGTATGCCGAGCAGTTGTCGGGCACTGCGTTCACCGCGCCGCGTAGCGAAAATCGGCGCAGTTGGCTGTACCGCATGCGTCCTGCTGCGGTGCACGGGACGTTCTCGCTGATCGAGCAGTCGCAGTTCCACAACGATTTCGGCCACGGACCGGTGCCGCCGGACCAGTTGCGCTGGAGCCCGCTGCCGTTGCCGCAGACACCCACCGATTTCATCGATGGCCTGTACACCATGGCCGGGAATGGTAGCTCCGAAGCAATGAATGGCGTGGCCGTGCATCTGTATGCGGCCAATGCCTCCATGCACGATCGCTTCTTCTATAACGCCGATGGGGAGCTGCTGCTGGTGCCGCAGCTGGGCCGGCTGCGGGTGCACACCGAGCTCGGCATGCTCGAGCTGGAGCCGCAGCAGATCGGGGTGATTCCGCGCGGCGTGCGCTTCCGCATCGAGCTACGCGACGACACCGCGCGCGGCTATGTCTGCGAAAACTTCGGTGGCTTGCTGCGCCTGCCCGACCTGGGGCCGATCGGTAGTAATGGCCTGGCGAATCCGCGCGACTTCGAAACCCCGTGTGCGGCCTTCGAGCAACGCGAAGGCCGCTTTGAACTGGTGGCCAAATTCCAGGGCCACCTGTGGCGTGCGGACATCGGCCATTCGCCACTGGACGTGGTGGCCTGGCATGGCAACTACGCGCCGTACCGCTACGACCTGCGCCGTTTCAATACCATCGGCTCGATCAGCTTCGATCATCCGGACCCGAGTATTTTTACGGTGCTGACCTCGCCCAGCGACACGCACGGCACGGCCAACATGGATTTCGCAATCTTCCCGCCGCGCTGGCTGGTGGCGCAGAACACCTTCCGCCCACCGTGGTTCCACCGCAATGTGGCCAGCGAGTTCATGGGGCTGGTGCACGGCGTGTACGACGCCAAGGCCGACGGCTTCGCGCCGGGCGGTGCGTCGCTGCACAACTGCATGAGCGGCCACGGCCCGGATGCCGCCACCTTCGACAAGGCCTCGCAAGCGGACCTGTCGCGGCCGGACGTCATCACCGAGACGATGGCCTTCATGTTCGAAACCCGCGCCGTGCTGCGCCCCACCGCGCAAGCGCTGCAGGCACCGCATCGGCAGGGCGATTATCAGCAGTGCTGGGCGGGGTTGCGCAATGCATTTCAGGCGCCGCCGGCTAGCTGAGTGCGGTAGCGACGGCGCAATAGTGTGGTGTTGAGCGGTGCCTCATGACGCTGCACGCTGTTGCGCATTAACCCTAAGAGCAGCTATCAAAACTACTGCGCAGCCGCCAGGCGGGCGCGGCCGGTGCTCGGAATCCTCATGTACCCACGTACATTCCGGTTCCTCCGCGCCGCCCGCACCCACCTGACGGCTGCTCGCTACGTTTTGTTAGCCGCTCTAAGTCTCGCAACAGCACAAGCGTTCCGAAGCATCCTCGATGGCCGTTGCGATTTTTGCTGAGGGATATGGGCGGTTAACCAGCGACCAAATGCAAAACGCGGACGACGCCCGGTGGCTAGGTTTACGTCGGATCCATCGGGTTCATCGCCAGCTGCATAGCGACAGCATCGGCAGCAACGCAGCTCATCAGGAGCTTACGTTTCATCAGTTGCATCGCGTGACCAGCTGGCGTTGAGCTAAGAGCAGCTATCAAAACGACTGCACAGCCGCCAGGCGGGCGCGGCCGGTGCTCGGAATCGGCATGTACCCCTCACACTCCGGTTCCTCCGTGCCGGCCGCACCCACCTGACAACAACTGCTCGCTACGTTTTGTTAGCTGCTCTAAGCCAGCATCTTGATGCTATGCCGTAAGTCGATTGCAGCCACCGCATTCGCTTCCAAGCACATGCGTCGTGCTACCCATCGCCGCTTCAACTAAACCGATGCGTTATCCGCATGGCGCACGACTGATTCCGCAGCCGCTGCAGTCGCTTCACCCAGTGTGTCAGGCAGCAACTCCGCAATGCGCGCACGCACGCGTTCGGCATAGCTGGCTGAGGTGAATTGCGGCAAAGCCTGCTGCGCCTCGGTAATGGCGGCATGAATCTCGTTGTCGCTGCGTGCGGCCTGCAGGCGACGGTGCAGCAGGACCGCGACCGGGTTGCGCTGCAACTGCAGGATATCCAGCAGATACAGGCGTGCGTTGGTGGTCGCGCGCCGCCGCTGCCGTTGTTGTTCTTCTTCGCTCAGCAACGGTGCTGCTGGCTCGGCGTCGCTCGGTGCTGAAGGTGCTGCGGGGGGGGAGGGAGGCGCCGCGTTGGTCGCCACGCCTGCGCCCAGGTGCAGATAGCCCAGCGCACACAGGGTCTGCACCAGCGTGGCGGCCTCGCCGCCCAGCAGCGCCGCCAGGGTGTCCAGATCGCGCTGGCCATCGGCCAGGATCAGTGCACGGCGCTGCAGCAAGGTCAGCGGGCTGCGATGGGATTGCAGCGCGGTCAGGGCGAGATCGGTCTTGCGTGGGTACATGGCGGCGGTCCTGCGAAGCCGCCAGGGTGACTGTCGCCAATGAAGCGACGATGACATCGGCGCGACCGCATGACGGCAGGCGTCGTGAACACCCCAAGCCGCGCACCTGCCACGCCCCGAACACGCAACGCCTGCACATGGCCGCGATGCGCACTGTGTAGGCTGATGGCGACTTGGTGGGGAGTGCAGGCATGACATCCAGACTGATTGCAGTGATCGCGTTCGCGGCATTGGCCACCGGCTGCAGCCGCACCGCTGAAACCCCGGCCGCGGATGACGCCGCTGCGTCCAGCCTGCCGGCCGCGCCCGCCGCCGAGGCGGACCAACCGCGCGGCGACGTTCCGCCGGCCACCGCGCCGCCGGGCAGCCTGCCGCCACGCCTGCGTCAGGACCCGGCCGCATTGGCGCGCCTGGATGGCTATGGCGACGTGCGCCTGGGCATGGACGCCGCGCAGGCGCGTGCGGCCTGGGGCGGTGCCTTACGCGGCGATGCAGCGGCCGATGGCGGTTGCTACCTGTTGCGCCCGCAGTGGGCCGACGACGCGCGCCGCTTCGGTTTCATGTTCGAGGGCGACCGGCTGGTGCGTTACCAGACCAACGAGCCCAAGGAAGTGGCGCCCGGTGGCGGGCGGGTGGGCATGACGGCTGCCGAGTTGCGCGCGCTGTATCCCGATGGCCTGACGGAACAACCGCACAAGTACATCCCCGGTGCGCTGAGCCTGCGGCATGCCGACGCGCAATCGCAAAGCGCGCTGGTGTTCGACACCGATGCCGACGGCAAGGTGACCAGTTGGCGCGTGGGTGTGGCGCCGCAGGTGGATTACGTGGAAGGCTGCGGCTGATCCGGGCAGCGCAGCGCGCGGTGCTGTGCGTCAGTGTCGCCTGCGTTCAATGACCAAACCCGCATCGAACGTAGCACCGCGGGACAACCGGAGTGCTGACCAGTCAACCCATCAACCGCTGGAATTGTGCTCCGACGTCGACCGGTCCGGCGTAGTTTCCATGTTCTCGCCCACATCGCCTTGCGCCGGCGGCAGCCCTTCTTTTTGCATGTCGCCGTGGTTGGGGACTTCCGGGCGGTCTTCCATCATCAGCGACAGCGCGGCCTTGGCCATCATGTGCGCGCTGATCGGCGCGGTGATGAACAGGAACACGGTGATCAGCAACTCTCGCGGTTGCGGGTCCACGCCCAGGAACAGGTGATAACCGACCGAGCCCAGCAGCACGCAGCCCACGCCCAGCGTGCTGGCCTTGGTGGGCGCATGCAGGCGCTTGAAGAAGTCCGACAACTTCACCAGCCCGAACGCGCCGATCAGGATGAAGAAGGTGCCCACCAGCAGCAATGCGCTGAGCAGATATTCGGTGAGCGCGATCATTCGACGATATCCCGGCGCAGCACGTACTTGCTGAGCACCACCGTGCTGCCGAAGCCCAGCATGGCGATCACCAAGGCGGCCTCGAAGTAAATCGGCGAATCCAG
Organism: Xanthomonas sp. NCPPB 4037; assembly: GCF_041475695.2. Taxonomy (NCBI): domain Bacteria; kingdom Pseudomonadati; phylum Pseudomonadota; class Gammaproteobacteria; order Lysobacterales; family Lysobacteraceae; genus Xanthomonas; species Xanthomonas sp. NCPPB 4037. Next base: position 4,573,889 of record NZ_CM191261.1, on the reverse strand, counting down.
GTACATGCCCAGCAACATCAGCTCGGCAATGGCGGTGATGGAGAGCGTGTCCAGTGCCAGGATGCGGTCCGGCACGGTGGGCCCGCGCAGCAGCCGCCAGAGCGACATCAGCATGGCCAGCGCCACCGCATGCATGCACACGACGATGGTCGTTTCGATGAAGGTATGGCCGGTCATGGAAAGATCTCCATCAGGGGCATTTCATAGCGTGACTTGATCTCGGCGATCAGCGCATCCGGGTCATCCAGATGCAGCACATGCACGAGCAAATATTTGCGGTCGTCTGACAGCGCCGCCGACACCGTGCCCGGCGTCAACGTGATCATGCTGGTGAGCGCGGCGATGCCGTGGATATTCTCGATGTCCAGCGGCACCCAGATAAAGCCGGGGTGGATACGCGATTCCGGCCCCAGCACCTGCAGCGCCACCTTGATGTTGGAGCGCACGATATCGACAGCGGCCACCAGCAGCATGCGCGGTACCGAACGCAACGAGCCGATGCGCGCGAACTCACGGTCCAGCCGCGCGGCGAAGATCGGTACCGCCCAGCCGAGCAGCAGGCCGAGCACCCACTGCTGCGGCCCAAAGCTATCGCTGAGCAGCAGCCAGAACAGAAACACCATCACGCTCAACGGGCGCGAGGGAAACAGCCGGCGTTGCCAGGACACCTGTGCGCTCATGGCTGCCTCCGTTGCGGCGTGGTCCCGCGCACCTGTTCCAGATACGCGCCGGGGCCACGCAGCTGCGCACCGGCCGCATCGGTGTAGTGCATTAACGGGCCGGCACCGATCGTCATCGCCACAAGGCCGCTCAACAGGATGATCGTGGCGGCGGTTTCCACTGGGCGCATGCGCGCGCGCCGTTGCGGCAAGCGCTCAGGTGCGTCGTCCTCGACTGCTTCTTCCACCGCCTCGGGCACGCGCCAGAACAGGCGCACGCCTGCACGCGTGAGGCCGATCACCACCAGCAGGCTGCTGCCCAGCACCGCGCCCCACACCGGGGCCACCAGATCGCCGGGCACATGCTGCAGTAGCGCGGCCTTGGCCAGGAACCCGGACAGCGGTGGCAGGCCAGCCACGGCAACGGCCGCAATCATGAACATCGCGCCAGGAATCGCCCGCCCAGGCAGTGGGGCAACCACTTCCTTGCGATCGCTGGCGCGACCACGGCGCCGGCGGATCAGGTCCGACACCATGAACAACGCCGCCGCCACGAAGCAGCTATGCGGCAGGTAATACAGGCCGGCGCCCAGCGCACGTGCATCGTCCAGCGAGAAGGCGATGAACAACGTCGCCGCCGAAAACACCACCAGGTACGACACCATCACCCGCAGCCGCGATGCCGCCATCACGCCGAAGGCCGCCATCACCAGCGTGCCGATGCCCAGCCACAACAGCGCGTGCCGGCCGAAGCCGTGCAATGCGCCTGCGCCGGCACCGAACCACAGCGACGACACCCGCAGCACCGCGTACAGGCCTACCTTGGTCATGATGGCGAACAAGGCCGCCACCGAGGCCGGCGCGCGCGAATAGGTTTCCGGCAGCCACAGGTACAGCGGCAGCAGTGCGGCCTTGCTGCAGAACACCAGCAACAACAATCCCAGGGTGGCCTTCGCCAGCGGCACGTCCGCTGCGGGCAGGGTGGCGATGCGCTGCGACAGCTCGGCCATGTTGAGCGTGCCGAACAAACCGAACAACAGCCCCAGCGCAATCAGGAACAGCGTGGAGGCGCAGACGTTGAACACCACGTAGTGCAGGCCGATGCGCATCTGCAACCCGCGCCCGCCGCTGAGCAGCAGGCCGTAGGAGGCGATCAGCATCACCTCGAAGAACACGAACAGATTGAAGATATCGCCGGTCAGAAATGCCCCGTTCAAGCCCATCAGCTGGAACTGGAACAGCGCATGGAAATGCGGCGCACGGCGGTCCCAGCCGGCGCAGGCGTGCAGCAGGCAGGCCGCGCCCAGCACCAGCGTGGTCATCAGCATCCACGCGGCCAGCCGGTCGCCCATCAGTACGATGCCCAGCCGCGCCGGCCAGTCGCCCAGCAGGTACACCAGCACCTCGCCGTGCGCAGCGCGGGCGAACAGGGCGACCACTGCCACCGCCAGCAGGGCCATGCTGGTCCAGGCCACGGCGCGCTGCACACGCGGGCCATAGCGGCGGTGTTCGACAAACAACGACGCCGACGCGCCAAGCATCGGGATCAGGATCGGCAGGATCAGCAGATGGTTCATCGGCGCGCCTCACGCGTGTCTTCGCCGGTATCCGCATCTTCGTGCGCATCCACGTGGTCGCTGCCGTTGTCGCTGCGGCTGCGGATCGCCAGCACCAGGCTTACCGCGGTCATCGCAAAGGCAATCACGATCGCGGTGAGCACCAGCGCCTGCGGCAGCGGGTCGGTGTGCTGGCTCAGGTCGGCGGCAATGCCGTCGCGCAGCACGGGCGGCTGCCCGCTGCGCAGGCGCCCACCGGCGAAGATCAGCAGGTTGGTCGCATACGACAGGAAGGTGAGCCCCAGGATCACATCGAAACTGCGCGCACGCAGCAGCAGGTAGATCGCCAGGGCGGTGAGCACGCCGATCGCGCTTGCCAGTGCCAGTTCCATCAATGCTGCTCCGCAGTGCGCGTCGAACGCTGGGTGGGATCGATCTCGCCGCGATGCGAGTCGCGGGTACGCGAGGGTTTGATCGTGCCCATCATCGACAGCATCAACATCGCCGCACCGAACACCACCAGATACACGCCGGTATCGAACCCCAACGCGCTGGCCAGCTCCAGCTCGCCCAGCCATCCCAGCGGAATCTCGGCGTGCCCGCTGGTGAGGAACGGCCGGCCGAACAGCAGCGAGCCGGCGCCACTGAGCAGTGCGCACAGCAGCCCGATGCCGATCAGGCGGATGTAGTCGAACCCGAAGCGCGACTCCACCGACGCCGCGCCCTGGATCACGTACTGCATCAGCAACGGCACCGCCAGCACCAGGCCGGCAATGAAGCCGCCGCCGGGCGCGTTGTGGCCGCGCAGGAACAGGAACAGCGACACCGTGAGCGTCAGCGGGAACATGATCTGCGCCAGATCCGCCGGCACCGGCAGCTTGATCGCCGGGCCGGGCATGGTGCGTTCCGGCGCCATGCGCGAGCGCCGCAGCAGCGCGTGCACCACCAGCCCGGCGATGGCGAACACGGTGATCTCGCCAAACGTATCGAAGCCGCGGAAGTCCACCAGGATCACGTTGACCACGTTGCGCCCATACGCCTCCGGCAAGGCGCGCTGCAGCATCTCGCCGGCAATGGTCGGGCTGGGCTGGGTCATCAACGTGTACGCCAGTGCCGCCAGGCCACCGCCGGCAACGACGGCAATGCAGGCATCGCGGACTTTACGCAGCGGCGCGCGTTCCGGGTGCGAGGTTTCCGGCAGGTAGTTCATCGCCAGCAGCATCAGCACCAGCGTCACCATCTCCACCAGCAACTGCGTCAGTGCCAGGTCCGGTGCAGACAGGAACACGAAGGTCAGGCTCACCGCCAACCCGGTGCCGCCCAGCACCAGCACCGCCAGCAACCGCTGCCGGTACAGGAACAGGCTGCCCAGCGCGCAGGCCAGCATCAGCAGCCACAACGCCCAGCCCAGCAACGGCATGGGCGCCGGTGTCGGCCACGGTCGCAACGCGCCGCCCTGCAGGAACGGCACCAGCGCCACCACCACCGCACTGAGCACCAGCAGCATCAACATGCGCTGCAGGTTGCCGTTGGTGATCGCATCGGTGGCGCGTGCGGAGGCGGCGAACAGCGCCCGCAGATTCCAGTTGAACAAGGCCTTGCCCGGTGAGCGGTTTTCGATCGCGTACAGATCCAGCAGCTTGCGCAGTGCCATGTACAGCAGCACGCCCCCCACCACGCCGGCGATGCTCATCGCCAGCGGCCAGTTCAACCCGTGCCACAGCGCCAGGCTGTAATCGGGCAGGCGCTCGCCCAGGATCGCGCTGGCACCGGCACGCAGCACCGGGGCCACCGTCCAGGCCGGCACGATGCCCACCGCCACGCAGGTCAGCACCAGCACTTCCACCGGAATCTTCATCCAGCGCGGCGGCTCGTGCGGGGTGCGGTCCAGGTCGCGCGGGCCCTGGCCGAAGAAGGTGTCGTGCACAAAGCGCAGGCTGTAGGCCACGCCGAGCAGGCCGGCCATCAACGCCGCGCCGCTGGCGAGCAGGCGCAGCAGCTGCGGGCCTTCGGCCTCCAGCGCCACGGCGAAGAACATTTCCTTTGAGAGGAACCCGTTGAGCAGCGGAATGCCGGCCATCGCCAGCGATGCGGTGATCGCCAGTGCGCTGGTGAACGGCATCAGGCGACGCAGGTTGCCCAGCTTGCGCATGTCGCGCGTGCCGGTTTCGTGGTCGATGATGCCGGCGGCCATGAACAGCGAGGCCTTGAACACCGCGTGGTTGAGGATGTGGAACACGCCGGCCACCACCGCCATCGGCGTGGACAGGCCGAACAGCATGGTGATCAGGCCCAGGTGCGAGATGGTCGAATACGCCAGCACGCCCTTGAGGTCGTGCTGAAAAATCGCATGCCATGCGCCCAGCAGCACGGTGATCGCGCCGATGCTGGTCACCGTGTACAGAAACAGGTCGGTGCCGGCCAGCGCCGGGTGCAGGCGCGCCAGCAGGAACACGCCGGCTTTGACCATCGTGGCCGAATGCAGATACGCCGACACCGGTGTGGGCGCGGCCATCGCATGCGGCAACCAGAAGTGGAACGGAAACTGCGCGCTCTTGGTAAAGATGCCCAGCAGCACCAGCACCAGCGCATACAGGTACAGCGGGCTTGCACGGATCAGATCACCCGAGGCCAGCACCGCATCCAGCTGAAAACTGCCAACGATGCGGCCGATCAGCAGCACCCCGCCCAGCAGCGCCAGGCCGCCGCCGGCGGTGAGCACCAACGCCATGCGTGCGCCTTCGCGCGCATCCTTGCGATGCGACCAGAAGCCGATCAGCAGGAAGGAACTGAGGCTGGTGAGTTCCCAGAACACCATCAGCAGCAGCAGGTTGCCCGACAGCACCATGCCCAGCATCGCGCCCATGAACAGCAACAAATACGCGAAGAAGCGCGAGGCGCTATCGCGTGCACTCAGGTAGTAATGCGCATACATCACCACCAGCGCGCCGATCGCCAGCACCAGCAGCGCGAACATCCAGGCCAGCCCGTCCATGCGCAGCGAGAACAGCAGCCCGATCTGCGGTAACCAGGCATGTTCGCTGCGGATGATTTCCCCGCGCAGCACCGCCGGTGTCAGCAGTGCCAGGATGCCCAGGCCGGCCAACGGCGCGGCCGCAGCCAACCACGCAGTGATCGAACGGGAGGTGCGCCACGACAGCGCCACGGCGGCCGCCATCAGGAACGGCAGCGCGAGCAGAATTTCCAACGGTGCAGGCATGCAGGGAACACGAGATTCGCGAGCAGGCCAGAGAGCTTAACAAACCGTTGACTGACGCCGGCGTCAAGGTGAGCGCGCGCCTGTCGGGAAAACGACAGGATGTGCCGTCGCACCGCCGCGTTGCACTGGGTATGCTGACGCTATCGCCACCGCCTGCGTAACTTGTGACTGCTGCCAATCCCGCTCCTTCCGTCGCCGCCGCTGCACCCCGTGCCCTGGTCTTCGGCGGCAGTGGCCAGATCGGCGAACGCCTGCTCACCCGCCTGCTGGGGCGTGGCTGGCAGGTCACCGCCTGGTCGCGCGCGCCGCGCGCCGCACGCGCAGGACTCATCTGGCGCCAAGGTGACCTGGCGGCACCGGCGGTGGCGGGCGAGAGTTTCGAGGTGATCTTTAGCTGCGGCCCGCTGGATCACTTCGCGCACTGGTACGAGACCAACGCAGTGAGCACGCCGCGCATTGTCGCGTTCGGTTCCACCAGCGTGGAGGTCAAGGAACATTCGATCGATGCCGCCGAGCGCGATGTCGCCCAGCGGCTGGCCAATGCCGAACAAGCGCTGTTCTCCGCCGCCAAGGCGCGTGGCGCCGCGGCCACCGTGCTGCGCCCCACCCTGGTCTACGGCGCCGGCCGCGACCGCACGCTGACCCAGATTGCCGGGCTGGCCAGGCGCACGGGCGCCTTCGTGTTGCCGGCCAATGCCACCGGGCTGCGCCAGCCGGTGCATGTGGACGATCTCGCCAGCGCGGCATTGGCGGTGGTCGCCCAGCCGGCCACGCATCAGCGCAGCTATGCGGTGGGCGGTGGCGAAGTGCTGGCCTACACGCAGATGGTGGAACGCGTGCTGGAGGCCTTGCCGCGGCCGGCACGGTTGTATCAGGTGCCGCCTTCGCTGTTCGGTCTGGCGCTCACCACCGCGCAACGCCTGGGCCGGCTGCGCAGCATGAATACCGCCGCGTTGCAGCGCATGCGCGATGACCTGGTGTTCGACCTGGAGCCGGCGCGGCGCGACTTCGGCTATGCACCGCGTGCGTTCCGCCCGCTGCCGGAAGAGCTGGGCATCGGCGAGTAGCCTGCGTTGGCGTCAGCGCGGTATCGCTGACTCGGGGAACCCAAAGATCAGAACCGCCAACCCAGGTGGCGATACAACTTCGCGAGCACCCACAGCGGTCCGATCAGCAAATAGGTCAGGTCGGTCAGAAAGCTCGGCTTGCGGCCTTCGATCTTGTGGCCGACAAACTGCGCGATCCACGCCAGCACGAACACCGTCACCGCCAGCGTGAACAGGCCGCCCAGGCCCAGTCGGCCTTCGATCAGCCGGCACAGACAGCCGAAAAAGAAAAAGATCGCCAACATGCCCAGGCCAAGCGGCCGCGACAGCCGGTTGTAATACGACCACGCGGCGAACATTGCCAGCGCCGCCCACACGCCGCTGCTGAACCAGGTCCCGCCCACCGGGATGCACCACAGCAAGGCCACCACCGACCACAGGATCGCCGGCACCGCCAGCACGTGGATCTGCTGGTTGGTCGCATTGCGGTGGTCGTCGGAATAACTGGCGAAATAGCGCTCGAGCGGGCGCGCGGTCGTGGTGCGTTCGGTCATGTTCCCTCCCAGGAATGGCCCAAGCATACGCGCGCGGATGGCCGCAGTGGCGCTTGCGGGGCAGCTGCCGGGAACAGGACCTACCACGCACCAGCGCGTGGCAGGTTGCCTGTGTTGCGTATCACGCTCTACGCATCGGCGATTGCCCGCCAGGCGGGCGAGGGTGGTGGTTCCAGCGGCGTCGTCCGTTGCATCCACGCCGGTTCTCGCGCACCGGCCTGGCCCACTGCGGACCACGGCCCGCAGCCAGACCTGGAGCAGCGATCAAAACGACTGCGCCGCCGCCAGGCGGGCGCGGCCGGTGCGCGAAATCGGCATGTCCCCACGTACACGCCGGTTCCTCCGCGCCGTCCGCACCCACCTGACGACTGCTTGCTCCGTTTTGTTAGCCGCTCTAGTTGACCGAGACCGCACTCCAGGCCGCAGCCACCGCCCGGTACTGGCTGGAGGTGCTGCCATACAGGTCGGTCGCCGCGCTGAGCGTGGCGCGCCGTGCCGCGGCGTAGTTGGTGGACGAGGTCATGTAGACAGTGAGCGCGCGATACCAGATGCGGCTGGCCGCCGCCCTGCCGATCGCGGTCAATGCCGTGTTGCCGTTGCAGACCAAGCCGGCCGGCGTCACATTCCAGCTGGTGCCTGCACCGAAGCCACTCGGCACCACCGCACCTTCGGCCAACAGGTAATAGAAATGGTTGGCCACACCGGAGCTGTAATGCACGTCGAGCGAGCCCAGGCTGCTGCTGTAGCAGTCCGGTGAATCGCCATCCAGGCTCGGCTTGAACATGTAGCGCAGCGCCAGCGTGCCGGTGGTGTTGCGGGGCACGATCTTCTCGCCGATCAGGTAATTGCCCGGCTGCGCGCTGTTGTTGGCGGAGTACTCCACCATCGCGCCCATGATGTCGGAGGTCGCTTCGTTCAAGCCGCCGGATTCGCCGGAATACACCAATCGCGCTGTCCGGCTGGTCACGCCATGAGTCATCTCATGGCCGGCCACATCCACCGACACCAAGGGTGTAAATGCGCTGCCATCGCCATCGCCGAAGGTCATGCAAAAACAGCTATCCGACCAGAAGGCGTTGTTGTAGCGGCTTCCGTAATGCACGCGACTGCGTGCACCGGCGCCGTCGTTGGCGATGCCGCTGCGTGCATGCGCGGTGCGATAGTAGTCCCATGTCAACGCCACGCCGTAATGCGCATCCACCGCTGTTGTCACCGTATCGCTGTTGGCGCCGCTGCCCCATGCATTATCGGCGTCGGTGACCAACGTGCCGTTGCCGGAGGTGCTGTTGCGCATGGTGTAGGTGGCACCGCCCCCGCGACTCAGATCGGTCAGCTCATACCCGCTGCTGCAACGCGTGGTCGACAACGCCACGCTACCGGCATACAGCGCGCGCCCGGTGCCGGCCGCGCTGGTCCCACCGGCGCAGGCGGTATGCACCGTGTCCCACGACTCGAGAATGCGTTGATCCACCGCATCGACGATGTAATGCATTTCGGTAGGCGTCTGATCGGGTTTGATGCCGCTGTAGATCACTTCATACACCAGGCGCGGCGTGCCTTGGCGCGCGTACAGCGCCAGGCTTGCACGCGGTGCGGCATCGGGCGCCACATCGAAGCGCGTGCCGGCCACGCGCACAGCGGTCGCCGCATCGATGCCGGGCACCGTGGCCGGGCGTAGCGTGGTGGCCATGGTCTGGCTCAACTCGCGCATCACCCCGCGCCGCGAATGCACCACCACATCGCCACCGATCACCGGCAAGCCCTGATACGTGCGGTCAAAACGCACATGCTCGGTGCCATCGGCATCGACGATACTGTCGCGCGCGATGAAGGCATCGGCCGGCGCACGATTGACCAGCGCTGCGGCGTTGTTTCCCAGCAGGGACTGCGCGCGCGATACCGCCGCAGTGGTCGACAAATCAGCCGCAGTAGCGACAGCAGAAAACGATAGCGCGCAGCAAATTGCCGCGCCCAGTACATGGAATTGCATGACGACTCTCTCCAGAAAACGTGCAATGCAAAGACCGGCTGCCCCCCCGATAGCCGGTCGCCGATGACACCTATGGTGCCGGTAGCTACGCTTGCACAGTCCCGAACTGGACAGTAGTAAAAGTTACAGAGGTATTGCGTTCTGTGCGGTGGGCCACTTTGCGCTGCGGACCGCATCGCAGAGATGTGCCTGTCCCGTTGCGCGTAAGGCTCCCGCACGACTGCATCCGCGCAACCTCTTGTCGCGTTCAGCAGGTTTAGAGCAGCTATCAAAACTACTGCGCAGCCGCCAGGCGGGCGCGGCCGGTGCTCGGAATCCTCATGTACCCACGTACACTCCGGTTCCTCCGCGCCGTCCGCACCCACCTGACGACTGCTCGCTACGTTTTGTTAGCCGCTCTTAGTGGAAGCGCCGACGTGCGCGTCGTGCGGCAGACAATCACAGTGAATGACGCGGCCCCGCGGATTCAAATATTCAAATGTGTGACGTCTCGCTTCTACCCGAGTGCATGAAGCTGCGCCAGGTAAACGGCAGATACAAAAAAGCCGGCCAGACAGGCCGGCCGGCTCTTTCGTGCATCGTGAACTCAGCGACCGCCGATGGCGACCTTTTGCTGCTCTTCGTGCGCCTGTTGTTGTTGCGACTGGCCAGCCAGAAGCTGCGCGCTGGTCTGCTCCAATGACGGGGCAGGCTGGTTCAGATCCACCGCCGCACGGAACCCCGGCGTGGTGCCCATCACGAACGCCTTGCCGTCCTGCACCGTCACGTTCTGCAGTTTATCTGCGCTGTCGATGCCATTCTGCTTGGCCTGCAAAGTGACGTTGGCAGCAGTCTCATTAGAGATCATGCTTGGCAGCTTGCTGCGGATTGCGTTGTGCAACGCATGGTCCGGATGCGAGGCATCGTTAAGCGACGGACCCTTGGGCGCAGCGGCCGGGGCATCGACCGCTTTGGCCGCAGGCGCAGACAACGCGGCCCGCGTATCACGGCCGACGACACCGTCCTGCTGCAGTCCATGCTGCTTCTGGAACGCCATCACCGCCTCGCGCGTGTTGTCGCCAAAGCGCCCGTCCTCAGCAAGCCGGTTGCCCTGTGCGTCGCGTACACCAAGACGATTCAGGCCCTGCTGCAGCGATTGCACTTCGTCCCCGCGGGTCCCGTGCTTGAGTAGGTGCTGAGCGGTGGCATCACCCGTGCCCTGGTGAATTTGCGACACATTCGCAGGTGTCTGAGTGCGCGCAGCGGTGGGTTCAGTCGTGCCATGGAGTGGTGCACGGACCTGGAATTCGGGTTTGGGAGTCAACGCACCAACGATACGCGTACCGCTGCCATCCCAGTAGCCGCCGGGAGTGATGGTGACTTCGGCCGGCCCCGTGCTGCCCTGGGAGCCGATGAACTGGATATTCCCCTTTGCGTCGTAGCCTTTGAAAATGCCGACATGCTGGCCCTGCGACGACGAGAACATCAAAATGTCGCCCTGCTGCAACGATCCATTCGGTTTGCGCGCCTCTGCGGCAGACGTGACGTCGAAATGCTCGCGCGCATAGGGCGTGATGTTGGTGCCGCTGAACAGCTTGGCGGTCGTGAAGGCAGCCGCATTCTCTCCGGGCACATCGTACCCAGCATTTTTGAGTCCCCGCCAGACGAAAGCTGAGCAATCCACTCCCCGCCGTCCATCTCCGTCGGCGTCACGCTCTAGCCGGCTGCTATCTCGACCGGGGCGCGGGTTGTCTGGACGCCCATACTCATACTTCTGACTTCCGCCGAGGAAGTGCTGATACGCCTCGTTATAAACGGCCGCACCACCGGCAGCTGCTGCCACCTGGCCGGCCACAGGCGTGTTCCCCGCCTGTGCAGCGGGTGATTGCGTTTGCACTGGTGCTGGTGCCTGTGTGTGCGAGGGTTGCTGGACGGTCGCTACCTCGCCTGCGCGCCAGCCCTCAAAACGCCGAATTCCATCTGCAAGTACCTCGCGTTCGCGGACACTCATCTGCCCAACAGTTTTCTCGCGCAAGTCCACGCCGTGTCGATCGCCCTCGGCAAAAATCGCGGCCGCCTGCTCCTTGTGGTGGGTTTTGCCACTGTAGTCGGCGGTTGAATAACTGGGCAGCATCTCCTCGACGGTCTTTTCTGCGAAGCGACGCTCTAGGAGCTGAATTTTGGCTGCGCGGCCGGCCTCGTAGCTTTCGAAGACAGCATTGCCCCACTGGTCCAGGCCAACCACACCCTGGTAACGGTTCTGAGCGGCATCGAGTGCCTGCTCACGGGTACGTGGGTTATGGACAGTCGTATCGGCACTTCCGGCGAATTCAAATTTGAGGTTGCCGGGATTGTTGTTGCGCCACGATACGGTGCCTCCAGAGCGCGTGATGATGCTGCCATCGTCCATTTCCAGCGTACGTGTCGTGCCTACGCTACTGACCACACGGGTAATTTTTGGATCCGACATGAGCTGTTCCTTTGCTGGTTGGTTGGTCGAACCTGATACGGATTAGACGGCTCACAATCCGTTCGAAAATACATCGAGTGCATCCGCACTCACCCATCCTTGTGCACAATTTCCAACGTACTGTCCTGGTGCTTCTGCGTGGCAGCTCTCGCCACTTGCAGGCTTGATCTGCTTGATCGGCCTGTCGCCATAGGTTTTACACAATACGTTGTTCTTGCACTTGGCAATGGTGTCCGCTGGAATTGCGGCAACGTAGTAATAAAGCGGGTTCTGTCCTGCGCGGCCGATTGCCTGGACGCAGACAAGCTGGCCTTTTGCTAAGTTTGCTGTCGTCGTTGTGTTGCTGCCGGTGGCGGGCACCGCATCCAATAAATCAACTCCCTTCGCCTGGGCTACGCCGGCAAAAAATCCCTCATCGCCACAATCGGGTGAAAGCTCCACATCATAAAAGTCGCCGCTGTCGAGATTGCCTGCTGTGCATCCTTTTGCGGTTTTGATATCCGTGCACGTGACACCGGTGGCCTGTATCAGCGCGCCAAGCTTGTCGTTGGCCGCCGGCGCTGCGGGTTTGCTGGTTTGCTCAGGTGCTACTGCAGCGGGAGCGGCAGGGGCAGCAGACTCGCCGGCGGTGCAGGCGCTCAGTGCGAGCAATAAACCGGGAATTACCACACTGCGGAAGGGAGGCAGCATGCGGAAGAGGTGACTTGACCGAGCCATTGCGACCTCGTTGGGCAAGAGAGCACGCCATCGCGGCGAGCTTAGTGGAATAAATGGATGCGAGTGTGTGCAGTGGCCGTCATGAAGTTTCACGTGCAACCGTCAGCCTCGCCTCAGTTGGCAGTCGATTGCCTCGAAACGCGCCGAGTATGTCAGCGCTTTAGTCACAACGGCGTCAGCGTAATGCGACGTTTTACCCCCCTTTAAATCGGGGGGCAAATCATCAATCAACCGAAATATTGGCCAACCTCTGCAATGCCTCGGCGTATTTGGCGCGCGTGCGTTCGATCACTTCGGCCGGCAGGCTCGGGCCCGGTGCGGTCTTGCCCCAGTCCAGCGTCTCCAGATAATCGCGCACGAACTGCTTGTCGTAGCTCGGCGGGCTGGTGCCCAGCTCGTACTGGTCGGCGGGCCAATAGCGCGAGGAATCCGGGGTCAGCATCTCGTCCATGATGTACAGGCGGCCATCGGCGTCGGTGCCGAACTCGAACTTGGTGTCGGCCAGCAAAATGCCGCGTTCGGCGGCAAAATCGGCGGCGAAGCGATAGATGCGCAAGGTGGCATCGCGCACGCGCTCGGCCAGCTCGGCGCCGACGGTCTTGACCATCGCATCGAAGTCGATGTTCTCGTCATGGTCGCCGACCGCAGCCTTGGTCGAAGGGGTAAAGATCGGCTCGGGCAGTTTCTCGGCCTGGCGCAGGCCATCGGGCAATTCGATGCCGCTGATCTTGCCGGTGCGCTGATAGTCCTTCCAGCCGCTGCCGATCAGATAGCCGCGTGCGATCGCTTCCACCGGCACCGGCTTGAGCTTGCGCGTGACCACCGCGCGCTTGGCGTACAGCGCCGGATCCACGCCCTCGGGCAACACCTGCTCGACGCGGATGTCCACCAGATGGTTGGGCATCAGGTGTTCGGTCTTGTGGAACCAGAAGTTGGACACCTGGCAGAGCATTTCGCCCTTGCCGGGAATCGGGTCGGGCAGCACCACGTCGAACGCAGACAGGCGGTCGGTGGCCACCATCAACAGGTAGTCGCCGGGGGGCGCATCGGCGGGCAGGCGGTCGCGGGGAATGTCGAAGACATCGCGGACCTTGCCACGGTGGCGCAACGGCAGGCCGGGGAGATCGGATTGCAACAGCGTGGTCGACACAGGCACTCCTAAGGACGTCGCAATGACGCTGTCCCCAGGACCCGGCGGGCCCGCGGGTAGGCAGCGGGCCGCGTAGTGTACGGTGCTTCGCGGCGCCCCGCTGCACGCAGTGGCTGGCAGGCGTTGCACTGCCAGCTGGCGGCCATGGCCGCTGGGCCGAACCGGCAGGGCCGACGGTCGCACCCGGGTGTCAGGCACGCTGCCGCCGGCATGCGGCGCGCCGCAAACCTACCCGGTACTTCGCCCATGAGCGCCTCGCACGCCGATCGACAGCCAAGCCACACAGGGCTTCGGGTAAAATCGCCGGCCCGCCTCTTTGGCTGCCGATCGCCCCCATGTCCTGGTACGGAAAATTGCTCGGCGCACTTGCCGGCGCCTTGCTGTTCCGCGGGGCGCCGCTGATCGGGGTGATGATCGGCCTGGCGATCGGGCATGCGGTGGATGCGGGCTGGTTCAAGCGCCGCGAAGAGAACCCGTACGAGGCATTGGGCCTGGAAGCAGACGCCACCAAAGCCGAGATCGACCTGGCCTATCGCCGCCTGATGTCGCGCTACCACCCCGACAAGGTGGCCAACGCCAGCCCGGAAGACCGCCGGCAGGCCGAAAAGAAGGCCAGCCAGATCAACGCCGCCTACGACCGCATCCAGCGGCAGCGCAAGCGCTGAGGTTTCTGGCGGGGAGCAGGGCAATGGGCCGCAGCAGGATCATCGGATCAATGCGGGGCTGCCTGATCGCATTTGCCCAACATCAGGTGTGCGTTGCTGAGCCATCCTCAGCCTCTGACGCCGCGCATTGCGGGCACAGCCTCCCCCATGGGCCTGGCTCTCTCGGGCCAGAACTGCAGGAATGTAGGAACAGGCCTTGGAACAGTCCGCGACTGGGCCTTGAACGCGCCAAATTAAACGGAGACTCGATGCGCGCATCGCTTGGCGAAGCGCGTTCCAGAACCGACCCTGCAACAGTCGGCGAGGTCTTACATAAACGCCCAGGAACCTAGAGATTCCCGGGCGCACACGGGGCGAATATGTCACCCAGGGCCCAGCCCTCAGGCCAGGCCCGTTCGCCGGATCAGAAGCGGTAGCTGGCGGTCAGGCGGACCGCATTGGACGAAAAATCCGTGTCCGTGCGGCGCAGGTCGGTGCCGGCTGGGTTCACGCGCAGGAACGGGTTGGTCGCCGGGGCGGTGCCTGGGCCGACGCGCACGCGGGTGTCTTCGTCCTGCAGGCGGGTGAACAGATATTCCACGCCCACCGAGACATGGTCGCTCAAGCGACGCTGCAGCCCGATCCCGGCCTGGTAGCCATTTGCGCTGTCGCCACCGCTGCCAGTGAAGCTGTTGGCGGTGTTGCTGCTGGCAAAGCTGTGGTCGAACTCGCCGCGTGCCACGCCGGCGGTGACGTAGGCGAGGTAGTCGCCCTGCGCGCCGAACGCATAGCCCACGCGCCCGCGCAGCGCGGCGGTGCGATTGAGCTGGCGGGTAAACGTGTACAGCGCCGGTGTGGTGCTGAAGGCGCTGACGCTGTCGCGCAGGTCGTTGCGCGTGTACTCGGCCACCACGCCGTAGACCCAGTCGCCCACCTGCCAGTCGTAGCCGGCGCGCACGCCGTATTCGGCGCCGCCCTTGTCCTTGCTGCACCCGCTCGCCGGCGTGCGCCCGGCCGCGGCGCCACCGCAGAAGCCCGGCGAAAACGCATCCGCCCCGGTGGCGGTGCTGACCTGGTCGCCGTCGCGGCCGTCCAGGTTGGTATCGAAGCCGAAACGGCCGCCGGACACGCCGGCCGGGTCGGCGCCGCCCACATTGGCCCCCAACGAGAAGCCGGACCAGTCAGCGGGGCCGGATTGCGCCCAGGCCGAGGGGGCCAGGGCTAATAGAACGAGGGCAGCGGAAGCGAGCGGGGTGGTTTTCATGCGGTCTCCTGACATCTGGCGCGGCGCGCCGGTCCAGTACCTACGCGCTCGCGTCCGCTGCGGATGCACGCATCGTCGCGTTTTGGGAGGCTGTCGTGGATTTGGAAGGCCTGCCAGGCAGCGGCTCTGGTCGATCGAGTGCAAAGCGGCCGGTGTTGGCTGCGCCAGGCGCCCATCGCCGGCAGCCAACGCCAAGCCGGCCCGAAGTTCCACAGCACGCCCGTTTGCAGAGCAACTGCCGCCGCGCTCGGCTTTCCTCGCCGCGCCACGGTTGCGACAATGGGGCTCCTGCATTTTCCCGAGCTGCCCATGCAACCGACGGCGATCGCCCCGTCCATCCTGTCCGCCGATTTCGCCCGCCTGGGCGAGGAAGTGGACAACGTCCTGAAGGCCGGTGCCGACTGGGTGCACTTCGACGTGATGGACAACCACTACGTGCCCAACCTGACCATCGGCCCGATGGTCTGCCAGGCGCTGCGCAAGCACGGCATCACTGCACCGATCGACGTGCACCTGATGGTCGAACCGGTGGACCGCATCGTGCCGGACTTCGCCGACGCCGGTGCCACCACCATCAGCTTCCATCCCGAAGCCAGCCGCCACGTGCACCGCACCATCCAGTTGATCAAGTCGCATGGCTGCCAGGCCGGGCTGGTACTCAACCCGGCCACGCCGGTCGATATTCTCGATTGGGTGCTGCCCGAGCTGGATCTGGTGCTGGTGATGTCGGTCAATCCCGGGTTCGGCGGCCAGGCCTTCATTCCCTCGGCGCTGGACAAGCTGCGCGCCATCCGCAGCAAGATCGATGCGCTGGGCAAGCCGATCCGCCTGGAGATCGATGGCGGCGTCAAGGCCGACAACATCGGCGCGATCGCTGCCGCCGGTGCGGATACCTTTGTGGCCGGCTCGGCCATCTTCAATGCGCCCGATTACGCGCAGATCATCGCGCAGATGCGCGCGGCGGTGGATGCGGCGCGATGAGTCAGGCGCCGCTGCAAATCCGCCCCGCCACGCCCGCCGATGCGGCGCTGCTGCACGAACTGGTCACCGCGCTGGCGGTGTACGAGCGCGAGCCCGACGCGGTGAAGGCCACGCCTGAGGATCTGCGCGCCAGCCTGTTCGGCGACGGTGCCACCGCGCACGCGCTGCTCTGCGAGCAGGGCGGCCAGGTGCTTGGGTTCGCGGTGTATTTCTTCAATTACTCCACCTGGCTGGGCCGCAACGGCCTGTATCTGGAAGACCTGTTCGTGCGGCCGCAAGCGCGCGGGCAGGGCGCCGGCCTGGCGCTGCTGCGGCATCTGGCGCAGCTGGCGGTGGACAAGGGCTGCGGACGCTTCGAGTGGTCGGTGCTGGACTGGAACCAGCCGGCGATCGAGTTCTACCAGGCCGTGGGTGCCCGCCCCATGGAGGGCTGGACCGTGTACCGGCTCGACGGCGAGCGCCTGGCCGCGTTTGCTGCAGGCAGCTGAGGCAGCTGAGGCAGCTGAGGCGGCGGGGCAAGGGACGAACCGCGCGTAGGCCGGGCTTCTAGCCTTGCCTGGCAGTTCACGCCCGCTTGGGCGCGAAGCGCAGGCTCTGCCCAGGGCATCCTGCTTCGACCATACGGCCCGTGGCCAAGCGACCGCGCGTCACCTCGCCACCCCTGCGAAACACGCATAAAAAAGGCCGCCCCAATGGAGCGGCCTTCAAGAAAATTTGGAGGCTGATCCTGCCTCCGCCCGTCGTCCCTGCTATGGCCTTCTATCCTCCGGGTCATCGATGACATGCCGATGACAGGTGCGGGCGCTGCGTATTCACGATCCACGCATTCCGCCGCTGCTAGCCTGCGCGCACCACACCTCCTCCATCGGCAGCGCGCATGGCCCCGTCCCACTGGCGACTGATCCTCAACGGCAAGTCCACCGACAACGAGGATCTGCGCGAGGCAGTGGGCGTGCTGCGCAAGCGCGGCATCCAGCTCGATGTACGCGTGACCTGGGAAGAGGGCGACGCCGAGCGCTACGTGGCCGAAGCCATCGCCGATGGCGTGCAGACCGTGGTGGCCGCCGGCGGCGATGGCACGCTGAGCGAAGTGGCCGCCGCACTGGCACACCACCAGGACGACGCCGCCACGCTGCCATCGTTGGGCCTGGTGCCGCTGGGTACCGCCAACGATTTCGCAGCCGCCGCCATGATCCCGCTCGAACCGCTCGGCGCCCTGGGCCTGATTGCCGAACGTGCGGCCGAGCCCATCGACCTGCTGCGCATCGACGCCGACCACGGCCCGCACTGGTGCGCCAATGTGGCCAGCGGCGGCTTCGGCACGCAGGTCACCGTGGAAACCGATGAGGGCCTGAAGAAGATGCTCGGCGGGCTGGCCTACCTGATCACCGGCATGTCGCGGCTGGGGCGGATCGACCCGATCAGTGCCCGCTTCACCGGCCCGGATTTCAGCTGGGAAGGCGAATTCATCGCACTGGGCCTGGGCAACGGGCGCCAGGCCGGCGGTGGCCAGGCGCTGTGCCCGGAAGCACTGATCGACGACGGCCTGCTCGATGTCACCATCGTGCCCGCGCTCAACGGCGAGGTCGCCGCCACGCTGGGCACCCTGGTCACCGGCGGCAAGCAGGCCGCGCTCGAACGGGTCGCGGTGCGCACCCGGCTGCCCTGGCTGGAGATCGCCTCCGTGCAACCGCTCACCTTGAATCTGGATGGCGAACCGGAGACCTCGCGGCATTTCCGCGTCGAATGCGTGGCGGCCCGCCTGCGCATGCATTTGCCGATCGATTGCCCGTTGCGGAGCGCTTGAAGCTGGGAATGGGGAATCGGGAATCGGGATTCAAGCGAAGCAACTGCGGCTCAAGCGAAGCAACCGCCAACGCACCAGTGTAAGCCCCTCTCCCTTTGGGAGAGGGGTTGGGGTGAGGGTCCCTTTGCCGACACACATGCCGCTACCAGGTAGCTCGCTCTGCACCGGCGCACGGCAATGTCTCACCTTGTGCGAAAAACGCGCTCTACAACAAGGACGCGCTATCCGGAGCCGATGTCGGTCAGCCTGAGACGCCATAACCAACACCGCCCAACCTGGCACAACCCACCCTCGCAATTCCCACAGTTTTCGCCTTGGCACCTGCTGCCCTAAACCGGCAGTTGCGCTACAGTACCCACGTGTCCCGCCTGACGACTCCACGCTCCTTCTCTTCCGCTCGCCGCTGGTGGCGATGGTGGCCCGTTGCCGTCGTCCGCCCCGCCACAGAGTCCCGGAAGGAAAGTCGTCTTGATCACTGCAGAGCAGTTCCAGCGCCAGGCCGCTGAAGGCCACACCCGTATCCCCGTTGTCCGCGAAGTGTTGTCCGACCTGGACACACCCCTGTCGGTCTATCTGAAGCTCGCCGACGGCGCCTACACCTACCTGTTCGAATCGGTCGAAGGCGGTGAGCGCTTCGGGCGCTATTCCATCATCGGCCTGCCGGCGCGGCGCGTGTACAGCTTCCGCGGCCACACGTTGGAAGTCAGCGAACACGGCGAAGTGCTGGAGACCCGCGAAGTCGCCGACCCGCTGGCCGAAGTCGACGCCTTGCGCGCCGAGCACTCGGTGCCCCAGCTCGATGGCCTGCCCGGCTTCACCGGCGGGTTGGTCGGCTGGTTCGGCTTCGAATGCATCCAGTACATCGAACCGCGCCTGGGTAGTGGCGAGAAGCCCGACGAACTGGGCACGCCGGACATCCTGCTGATGCTCTCCGAAGAGCTGGCGGTGTTCGACAATCTCAAAGGCCGCCTGTACCTGATCGTGCATGCCGACCCGCGCCAGCCGCAGGCCTATGTGCGCGCCAACCGCCGCCTGGACGAACTGGCGCATCGCCTGCGCCAGGGCGGCGCCGGCTATCCGCAGGCGCAAATTTCCGATGCCATCGACGAATCGGATTTCCATTCCTCGTTCACCCGCGAGGAGTACCACGCAGTGGTGCGCAAGGCGCAGGAATACGTACGCGCGGGCGACATCTTCCAGGTGGTGCCGTCGCAACGCCTGCGGGTGCCGTTCCGCGCGCGCCCGGTGGATGTGTATCGCGCGCTGCGTGCGTTGAACCCTTCGCCGTACATGTATTTTCTGGATGTCGGCGGCACCCAGGTAGTCGGCTCCTCGCCGGAAATCCTGGCGCGCCTGCGCGATGGCGTGGTCACCGTGCGTCCCATCGCCGGCACCCGCCCGCGCGGCGCAACACCGGAGCTGGACAAGGCGCTGGAAGAAGAATTGCTGGCCGACCCGAAAGAGCGCGCCGAGCATGTGATGTTGATCGATCTGGGCCGCAACGATGTCGGCCGCGTGGCCGAGCCGGGCACGGTCAAGGTGGGCGAGCAGTTCGTGATCGAGCGCTATAGCCACGTCATGCACATCGTCAGCGAAGTCACCGGCACGCTCAAAGCCGGCCTGAATTACAGCGACGTGCTGCGCGCGACATTTCCCGCCGGCACTGTCAGTGGCGCACCGAAGATCCGCGCACTGGAAATCATCCGCGAGCTGGAGCCGGTCAAGCGCAACGTGTATTCCGGCGCCGTGGGCTACATCGGCTGGCATGGCGACGCCGATACCGCGATTGCGATCCGCACCGCCGTGATCCAGGACGGCTATCTGTATGTGCAGGCCGGCGGCGGCGTGGTCTACGACTCCGACCCCGATCTGGAATGGCAGGAAACCATGAACAAGGGCCGCGCCCTGTTCCGCGCGGTTGCTCAGGCCGCCAAGGGGCTGTGATGGACGGGCATGGCAGCGCTGCACGCATCAGCTTTCGCAACGATTACAGCGAGGGCGCACATCCGCGCGTCTTGCAGGCATTGGCGCAGGCCAGTGCCGAGCAAAATGGCGGCTACGGCACTGATCGGCATAGCGAACGTGCTGCGGCATTGATTCGCACTGCCATCGCGCAACCGCAGGCCGCCGTGCATCTGCTGGTCGGCGGCACGCAGACCAACCTGATTGCGATCAGCGCATTTTTGCGCCCGCATCAGGCGGTGATTGCGGTGGAAGCCGGCCACATCGCCACGCACGAAACCGGCGCGATCGAGGCCACCGGACACAAGGTGCTCACCGTGCCCGCGCTGCGCGACAAGCTGACGCCTGCCTTGATCGCGCCACTGCTTGCGGTGCACAGCAACGAGCACATGGTGCAGCCGCGGCTGGTCTATCTCTCCAACAGCACCGAGAGCGGCACCATCTACACGCGTGCCGAACTTGAAGCGCTCGCGCAGTTCTGCCGCGCGCACGACTTGCTGCTGTATCTGGATGGCGCGCGCCTGGGCGCGGCATTGACTGCCCATGGCAACGATCTGGATCTGCCCACCATCGCCGCGCTCACCGATGCGTTCTACATCGGCGGCACCAAGAATGGCGCCTTGCTCGGCGAAGCGTTGGTCATCATGACGCCCGCACTGCAGGCCGATTTCCGCTACCTGATCAAGCAACGCGGTGCGCTGCTGGCCAAGGGCATGGTGCTGGGTGCGCAGTTCGCTGCGCTGTTCGAAGAGGGGCTGTTCTTTGAATTAGCCGCGCATGCCAATGCAATGGCGCAGCGGCTGCGTGCCGGCTTGCTGGCCGCCGGCGCCGAATTCACCAGCAACTCGCCGACCAACCAGCAATTCATTGCCGTGAGCGCGCAGCAGGCCGAGCAGATCGCGCAGCGCTACGACTTCGAACGCTGGGAAACGCGCAGCGACGGCCGCCTGGTGATTCGCTTCGTGACCTCATGGGCCACGACGCCCGCCGCAGTCGATCGTCTGTGCGCGGAGGTTGCCGCGCTTGTGCAAGACCCCACATTTCAGGACCGTTTGTAGGACACAAGGATGATGACGATGAAAAAAATCGTAGGTTGGATGCTCGCTGGCGCCCTGATGTTGCCCGTGATGGCATCGGCACAGATCAACACGCTGCCCTCGCAACCGCACTTGCTGGTGAAGGGGCAGGCATTTCGTACCGTCGATCCGGATCGTTTCATCGTCGACCTCAAGATCAGCAAGATCGACCTGCAGCCAGATCTGGCACGGCAGTTCGTTGAGGAGCGCGCCAAACAGGTCTTGCAGGGGCTTCAGCGCAATCACGTCATGAGGGATTCGCTCTACGCCTCGGCACTGTCGATCTCTCCGCAATCGCGCTACGAGAACGGCAAGCTGGCTTTCCAGGGAACCCAGGTGGAGCGCAAGATCCGCGGCACCTTCACGTCCTTGAAGGACGTGCGCGCCTTCCTCGGCGGGCTGGATGCCAACGAGAATGTCCAGGTGCTGTCGATGCAGACAGCATTCGCCGACGCGGCCGCCTTGCGTGCAGCACTCAAGCGCGAAGCGGCCACGCAGTCACGCGAATCTGCCCAGGGTCTGGCCGCTGCCTACGGCGTTCGACTGGGCGGGATTTACAGCATCTCCGATGTAGCGCCGAGTTTTGCTTACGGTGTCGAAGCAGGCACCTGGTCCGCCCCTGCAGTGCCCAGGCCCGGCTCGGCAGTATCGCCGCCTTCGCCACCGGCACCGCCCCCTCCGCCGCCACCTGCTCCAGGTGCGGGTGCGCAGGGTCTGGGCGAAAGTCTGCTGACCGGCACCATCACCTACACCGAAAATATCTATGCGGTCTTCCTGATCGCGCAATGAGTCCCTTGCTATGCTGCTGATGCTCGATAACTACGACAGCTTCACCTACAACCTCGTGCAGTACCTGCAGGCCCTGGGTGCCGAGGTGACGGTGGTGCGTAACGATGCAATGCGCGTCGATCAGATCGCTGCGCTCAAACCCGAGCGCATCGTGATTTCGCCGGGGCCGTGCACGCCGAACGAGGCTGGCATCTCGCTGCAGCTGATCGAGCAACTGGGCCAGACCACGCCGATTCTCGGTGTCTGCCTGGGTCACCAGAGCATTGGCCAGGTCTACGGCGGCGATGTCATTCGCGCCGGCAACATCATGCATGGCAAGACCTCGCCGATCCGCCATGAAGGCAAGGGCGTGTTTGCCGGGCTGCCGGATAGCTACCAGGCCACGCGCTACCACTCGTTGGTGGTAGACAAGACCACCTTGCCGCCAGACCTGGAAGTCACCGCGTGGACCGAAAATCCGGACGGCTCGATGGAAGAGATCATGGGCCTGCGCCATCGCCAGTTCCCGGTCGAAGGCGTGCAGTTCCATCCGGAGTCGATCCTCACCCAGCACGGCCATGCGTTGCTGAAGAATTTCCTGGAGCGCTGAGCGTCGCTGCCTGCGCCAACGCGCATGCAGCACAGCACACATGCGCGCCGCAACGCATAGCACTTCCCATCCCATCGCGGCGCCAACGCATCCATTTCCCGCACTAGCACCGCAATGCCCTGGACCACGATGAACCCGCCCAGCGACACCTTCCATTTCTACGAACCCGCGCAAGGCCACGGGCTGCCGCACGATCCGTTCAATGCGATCGTCGGCCCGCGGCCGATCGGCTGGATCGGCTCGCGCAGCGCCGAGGGCATCGTCAACCTGGCGCCGTACAGTTTCTTCAACGCCTTCAACTACACCCCACCAATCGTCGGCTTCGCAAGCATTGGCTGGAAGGACAGCGTGCGCAACATCGAGGCCACCGGGGTGTTCACCTGGAACCTGGCCACGCGCCCGTTGGCCGAGGCGATGAATGCCAGCGCCGCGTTGGTGCCGCAGGAGGTTGACGAGTTCGAGTTGGCCGGCCTGCAGGCCGCGCCGTCGCGGCTGATCGACGTGCCGCGGGTGGCGGCCAGCCCGGTGAGCTTCGAGTGCCGGCTTAGCCAGTTGATTCCGTTGCAGGCTGCCGATGGGCAGCCCATCCAGACCTGGCTGGTGCTGGGCGAAGTGGTCGGCGTGCATCTGGCGCACGCGGCGCTGAGCGATGGCATTTACGATCCGGCTGCTGTGCACACCATCCTGCGCGCCGGTGGCCCGGCCGATTATTTCGAAGTGCAGGCGCAGGCGCGCTTTCGCATGCGGCGCCCGGGGCAGTGACCAGCGGGCGGTACTGATTCGGTCCTGCGCACGCAGGCTTACGCACGGGGCTTGCTCGGTCACGCTGGCCCCGCACACTGCGCGCATCGCCTGATGTCTTTCTTCTTACTCCACGGTTGGTTCCATGCCCATCACCCCACAACAAGCCCTGCAACGCACCATCGAGCACCGCGAGATCTTCCATGACGAAATGGTCGATCTGATGCGGCAGATCATGCGCGGCGAGGTGTCCGATGCCATGGTCTCGGCCATCCTGACCGGCTTGCGGGTCAAGAAGGAAACCATTGGCGAGATCGCCGGCGCGGCCACGGTGATGCGCGAGTTCTCGCGCCGCGTGGAGGTCACCGATCGCCGCCACATGGTCGATATCGTCGGCACCGGCGGCGACGGTTCGCACACCTTCAACATTTCAACCTGCGCCATGTTCGTGGCCGCTGCCGGCGGCGCAAAAGTCGCAAAACACGGTAACCGCAGCGTATCGTCCAAATCCGGCAGCGCCGATGCGCTGGAGGCGTTGGGCGCGGTGATCGAGCTGCAACCCGAGCAAGTCGCCGCATCGCTGGCACAGACCGGCATCGGTTTCATGTACGCGCCCGTGCATCACCCGGCGATGAAAGTGGTGGCACCGGTGCGCCGCGAGATGGGCGTGCGCACCATCTTCAATATTCTCGGCCCGCTGACCAATCCCGCCGGTTCGCCGAACATCTTGATGGGCGTGTTCCATCCGGATCTGGTGGGCATCCAGGCGCGCGTGCTGCAGGAGCTGGGTGCCGAGCGCGCGCTGGTGGTGTGGGGCCGCGATGGCATGGACGAACTCTCGCTGGGTGCCGGCACCCTGGTTGGCGAGTTGCGCGACGGGCAGGTGCACGAATACGAAGTGCATCCGGAGGATTTCGGCATTGCCATGTCGGCCAGCCGCAATCTCAAGGTGGCCGATGCCGCCGAGTCGCGCGCGATGCTGTTGCAGGTGCTCGACAACGTGCCCGGCCCGGCGCTGGACATCGTGGCGCTGAACGCTGGCGCGGCGCTGTACGTGGCCGGCGTGGCCGACAGCATCGCCGATGGCATCGTGCGCGCCCGCCAGGTGCTCGCCGATGGCTCGGCACGTGCCCGTCTGGACGCCTATGTCGCCTTCACCCAGCAGGCCGCCGCACAAGGCTGATTCCCGTGTCCGGCCACGCTGGCCGACACCCTCACGGCGGCGCTGGCATGCTGCGCAGCGCGCCCTGGTCAGGTCGCCGCCATGATCTTGACCGATAATGCCCGCCCGCCAGGACCCGAAACGATGAGCGATATTCTCAACACCATCCTTGCCCGCAAGGCCGACGAAATCGCCGAGCGCAGTGCACGCGTGCCGCTGGCCGAGCTGGTCGCGCGTAGCGCAGACCTGCCGCTCACCCGCGGATTTGCCGCCGCCATGAAGGCCAGCATTGCGGCCGGCGAGCCAGCCGTGATTGCCGAAGTGAAGAAGGCCAGCCCGTCCAAGGGCGTGATCCGGCCCGACTTCCGCCCGGCCGACATCGCGGTCAGCTACGAGTTCGGTGGTGCCAGCTGCCTGTCGGTGCTGACCGACGTGGATTTCTTCCAGGGCTCCGATGCGTATCTGCAGCAGGCACGCGAGGCCTGCACCTTGCCGGTGCTGCGCAAGGATTTCACCATCGATCCGTACCAGGTCTACGAGGCGCGCGTGCTGGGTGCCGACTGCATCCTGCTGATCGTCTCGGCGCTGGAGGACCAGCAACTGGCCGACCTGTCCGGTCTGGCGATGCAGTTGGGCCTGGATGTGCTGGTGGAAGTGCACGATATCGACGAGCTCGAGCGTGCGGTGCAGGTGCCGGTGCCGCTGGTGGGCATCAACAACCGCAATCTGCGCACCTTCGAAGTGTCGTTGCAGACCACTCTGGACATGCGCGCAGCTGTGCCGCGTGATCGCGTCCTGGTCACCGAAAGCGGCATCGTCACCGCATCCGACGTGCAGTTGATGCGCAGCAATGGCGTGAACGCGTTTCTGGTCGGCGAGACCTTCATGCGCGCGCCCGAACCCGGCGAAGCACTGCGTCAGCTATTCTTTGCGCATGACTGAGTCGTATCCCGCCCCGCGCGAGGACGCACCGCTGGTGGTCTTCGACTTCGATCACACCCTGTACGACGGCGATTCCGGCAGCCATCTGTTTGCCTGGCTGATCCGCCGCAACCCGTTGCGCCTGCTGGTGGCGCTGTTGGCCTCGCCGATCCTGGGGCCCATGGTGGCGATGCTGCCCACGCGTCGGCGCGGCGTGTCCGGCTATGTCTGGATCGCCACCTTCGGCCTGCACCGTGCACGCGAGTTCAATCGCTTCATCGACGCCTACGTGCTCAAGCATGAAGCGCAGATCCGGCAGCGGCTGCTGCCGCATGCATTGAAGGTCTTCACCGAACACCGCGCCGCAGGCGATCGGGTTGTCGTGGCGACTGGTGCGCCGCCGGAGTTGGCACGCGCAATCCTGGGCTTCGTTGCGCATCAGGACGTGCCGGTGATCGGCACCTTGGTGGGCCCGCGCCTGGGTGCAGTGACCGCACGCCGGCACTGCCACAACGAAGAAAAGATGCGCATGCTGCGCGAACGCGGCTATGCCGATATCGCTATTGCCTATTCGGACAGCACCGCGGATCTGCCGTTGCTCAAGGCTGCGCGCGCACCGGTCGTGGTCAACCCCAAGGCCAATCGCGAGAGCCTGTTCCGCCAGGTGCTGCCCGTCGGTACTCCGATTCTCAACTGGGGCTGTCGCGATCGCGGTGGCAAGGCGCTCTAGCCGCGCCGATCACCGGCAGCCCGTACGCGCTTGGTGATCACTATAGAAAGCGTCGCTGCGGTCATTCGGTGATCTCGCCCGCGTTCGATGGCGTGGATCACTGTCGAACTGCTGTACGCGGATAACGCAACAACTGTGACGCAATCGATGCGCAGTAGCTGCCGTACATCACCCACAGGTCCTGCAAAGCAATGTTGTGATCTGTGGACTGGGTCGCGCTACGGATGGGCTCGCTAAGGCGATATGCAGCGCTCTGGCGCAGCGTTTGGCCGGTTTTGCGCCGGCGCCACCGGTATTGCGAAGCGATCGGTGCGCCAGCGCACCGATCGCCACCACACGCTTAGCGCGTGCCGTACAACACGACGGTCTTGCCGCGTGCGTGCAACAGGCCATCGGCCTGCAACTTCTTCAGGACGCGTCCGGCCATTTCGCGCGAGCAGCCGACCAGGCGCGCGAGTTCCTGCCGCGAGACGCGCAACTGCGTGCCCTGCGGATGGCTCATCGCCTCCGGCTCCTTCGACAGATCGTGCAGCGTGCGCACGATGCGGTCGGTCACATCCAGGAACGCCAGGCGGCTGGCTTTCCTTGTGGTATCGAGCAGTCGTTTTGAAAGCTGAACGCCAATGGCGTACAGGATTCGCGGCGCATCCGGCGACAAACTCGTCTGAAACAGCTGCTGCAGGCGCTCGTAGCTGATTTCAGCCAACTCGCATTGCGTGCGGGTGCGCAGGATCACTTCGCGCGTATCGGATTCGATGAACAACCCCATCTCACCAACGAACTCGCCGCTACCGAAGTAGCCCAGCACCAACTCACGATCGTCATCTTCCTCGGCAATGATGCTCACCGAGCCGCTGATCACGTAGTAGAGGGTGCCAGCGGGGTCTCCCGGCCGGAACACATCGGTCCGGGTCGGATAGCGCCTGCGGTGGCTGTGCGCCAGGAATCGCTCAATGGTGCCCGCGTCCAGCGTCAGTGAGGGGGTAGCGTTACGTACCGTCGTAGTCACAACCGTCGTGTTCCCTAGGCTCATGGTAGTTCCGCGTGTAATTCCCGAAGCTTAACGGCATGAGTCATGCAAGGTAAACCATTCTCAACGCCGGCATTTCGTTGATGAGAGCTTTGGCCCATAATTGCCCCCTTTCCCGTCTTCCCAAAGGACCGACCGCCGTGGTCAAGCCGTTGCCTCGTCTGAGGCTGCAGGGGTTCAATAACCTCACCAAGGCGTTGAGCTTCAACATCTACGACGTCTGCTATGCACGTACCGAAGAGGAGCGTCAGCGCTACATCGAGTACATCGACGAGCAGTACGATGCGGACCGCCTGACCCAGATCCTGACGGATGTGGCTGAAATCATCGGCGCCAACATCCTCAATATCGCGCGTCAGGATTACGATCCACAGGGTGCGTCGGTGACGATCCTGATCTCGGAAGAGCCGGTGATCGACAAGAAGCAGGCCGGCAAGGAGCTCATCTCCGACGCCGTGGTTGCGCATATGGACAAGAGCCATATCACTGTCCATACATACCCCGAGACACATCCCCAGGAAGGCATCGCCACCTTCCGCGCCGATATCGATGTCGCCACGTGCGGCGTGATTTCGCCGCTGAAGGCGTTGAACTACCTGATCGAGAGTCTCGAGTCCGACATCGTGATCATGGACTACCGCGTCCGTGGCTTTACCCGCGATGTGAAGGGCAAGAAGCACTACATCGACCACAAGATCAACTCGATCCAGCACTTCCTCGCCAAGAACGTGAAGTCGCGCTACGAGATGTTCGACGTCAACGTCTACCAGGAAAATATCTTCCACACGAAGATGCACCTGAAAGATTTCGACCTGGATCAGTACCTGTTCGAAGAGCGTGCGAAGAACCTCTCGTTCAAGGAGCGCATGAAGATCGAAGCACTGCTCAAGCGCGAGATCGAAGAACTGTTCCACGGCCGCAATCTGAGCGAATAAGCGCAGCTTCGACCGTTGCGCCGCTGCTTGCAGCTGCGCAACCACATGACACGGCGGGACGGCCCGCCACGCGATGACCTCGCGTTCCATAGCCGACGGCGGCCCGGTGTGCAGACACCGGGTCGCTTTTTTTTTGTCCGTTTTTTCTGTGAGGAGTGATGTGATGCCCTGGATCTATCTGGTGTTGGCCGGCCTGTTCGAAATCGGCTTTGCCCTGGGACTCAAATACAGCGACGGCTTCAGCCGCCTGTGGCCGAGCGTGCTGACGATCGGCCTGGCCGGCGTGAGTCTGTGGTTCCTGACCCAGGCGCTGAAGACCATTCCGGTGGGCACCGGCTACGCGATCTGGACCGGCATCGGCGCGCTGGGCGTGACCATCGCCGGGATCGCGCTGTTTGGCGACAGCGCCTCGTGGTCGCGGCTGGCCTGCATTGGCTTGATCGTGGCCGGCGTGATCGGTTTGAAGCTGGTGTCGTAGTTGTAGTCAGTCCCGCTTCGCAGGCCTGCCTTCCGAGGTTTGCTCTGCAAACCTTGGGCCCCACTCCGTCGCAGCCTATCCCCGCGCCTTTGGCGCGCCTTCCCAACAAAAGGGGGCTCTGCTGCAGCGGCGTGCGCCGAGGCATGCGCCGCGATTGGGTCAGGCGTCGGAGTCGTCGTCAGACACTCATGCCGAAGTCGCCGTTGGCGGACACGGCATGGCGCGCGTCCCACCGTGCGACCTCCGGGGATGAATGCACGCAAGATTCTGATCGCCAGCCGCCAGCCGCCAGCCGCCAGCCGCCAGCCGCCAGCCGCCAATCCCAATCCCAATCCCCAATCCCCAATCCCCAATCCCCAATCCCCAATCCCCAATCCCCAATCCCCAATCCCCAATCCCCTAGAAGCGGTAGGCGATGGTCTTCATCAGCTTGGAGGCCAGGGCCATCGCGCTGGGGATCGGTGGCGGCAGAACGCGTGCGCCGGCCTGC
The DNA here is from genome assembly GCF_041475695.2 of Xanthomonas sp. NCPPB 4037. Classification (NCBI taxonomy): domain Bacteria; kingdom Pseudomonadati; phylum Pseudomonadota; class Gammaproteobacteria; order Lysobacterales; family Lysobacteraceae; genus Xanthomonas; species Xanthomonas sp. NCPPB 4037. The sequence goes on along the minus strand of NZ_CM191261.1, from coordinate 4,544,949 downwards.
TCGGCATGATCGGCGTGGCGTGCTTCGTCGATCTTCATCACGCGCAGGATCGCGCGGCTGCGCTGGTCGGTCTCCGGCAGGGTCTCCAGGTGTTCGTCCAGATGCGCTTCCACCTGCCGTTCGGTTTCCACCACAAAGCCCAGGCTCCAGTCGTCGCCACGCAGCCCGGCGACAGCGCCGAGCGCATAGCTGCCGGCGTACCAGAGCGGGTTGAACAGGCTGGGGCGGCTCTCCAGCTCGCGTAGCCGGTCCGCGCACCAGGCCAGGTGGTCGGTCTCTTCCTGCGCGGCGGTGAGGAGGTGCTGGCGGGTGTGGTCATCGCGCGCCACCGCGGCCTGGCCAAAATACAGGCCTTGCGCGCAGACCTCTCCGACGTGGTTGATCCGCATCAGCCCGGCGGCGTGCTGGCGTTGCGCGGGTGCCAGGGCGGCATCGGGAGTGTCGCCAGCGGGATTGGGGCGCTCGGCCGGCGGATTGCCGAACACCGTGTCCAGCGCGCGCTGGGCTTCGACCAGCAGGCGGTCGAGCGGGCTGTGCAGTCGGGAAGGGGGGATCTGGGTCATGTAGGGATTCTCGCCCCCGGTCGACGTGCTGCCAACCACTGCCGGCCATGTGAGGCCTCGACTTGCGCCGGGGAGGGGCGTCCCGTACAATCCCGCCTCTTCTGTTTCGCCTTCACAACGCGTGGCAAAGTTCCAGCGGTCATTGCCGCTGCAATCCGCCCGACCACACTCAAGAGTTTTCTCATGACTACGTTCACCGCCAAGTCCGAGACCGTCCAGCGCGACTGGTATCTCGTTGACGCCGCCGGCAAGACGCTCGGCCGTCTGTCCACCGAATTGGCTCGCCGCCTGCGCGGCAAGCACAAGCCTGTTTACACCCCTCACGTCGATACCGGCGATTACCTCGTGGTAATCAACGCCGAGAAGATCGTGGTCACGGGTAACAAGCTGAAAGACAAGAAGTATCACCGCTTCACCGGCTACATCGGTAACTTGAAGACCGAGAGCCTGGAGCAGGCGCTGCAGCGCCACCCGGAGCGCGTGATCGAAATCGCCGTCAAGGGCATGCTGCCGAAGGGCCCGCTGGGCCGCACCATGTACCGCAAGCTCAAGGTCTATTCGGGTGCCGAGCATCCGCACGCCGCTCAGCAGCCGCAAGTTCTGGATATCTAATCATGGCTATCACGCAAAACTACGGCACTGGCCGCCGCAAGTCCTCCACCGCTCGCGTGTTCCTGCGCAAGGGTACCGGCAACATCACCGTCAACAACCGTCCGCTGGACGAGTTCTTTGGCCGTGAGACTGCGCGCATGATCGTGCGTCAGCCGCTGGAACTCACCAAGAACACCGAGAGCTTCGACATCCTGGTCACCGCCTCCGGCGGCGGCACGACTGGCCAGGCCGGTGCGATCCGTCTGGGCATCGCCCGTGCACTGGTCGAGTACGACGAAACCCTGAAGTCCGAGCTGCGCAAGGCTGGCTTCATGACCCGTGACGCCCGTGAAGTCGAGCGTAAGAAGGTCGGTCTGCACAAGGCGCGTCGCGCGACCCAGTTCTCAAAGCGCTGATCCATCGCGTTTGCTGCGTCCCGGTTCGCCGGGATGCTTCAAGAGCCCCGGCAATGCCGGGGCTTTTGTCGTTTTGGGCACGTCATTTTTTGGTCTGATTATTGGCGGCCGTTGTGTCATGCGGCGTGGTGCTGGTTTGGTCGAACGATCGGGCGTTTGCCTCCGTCATACGCATTTGGGTCTGTGTAAGGCTCGCCTTCTGTTCGACTGGGAGTAGCGGCATCGGCGCCGTTTTGAGACTGATGCAGGCAAGTCACAAATCGGATGTGGCGAAGCGCCGCTCTGGGATAGCGGTTCTTTCTGGTTGCCGGTGTTGTGGAAATCTTGACGAGGTCGCCGCTGTGGGAGCGCACGTGGGCGCGATGTTTGCGATGGGCGTTACCTGGAAAGCTTCGTCGCGCGCTAGCGCGCTCCTACAGATGCTTGCTTGGCCCGCACTTCCGCGAGTAGCAGCTGTAACGTGGTGGAGCCGTTGCAGCGCGATCGTCGCGCACGAACCGGGTGCTCTAGCCGCGTGCTGCGGGTTTTATGGTTGCCGGTGTTGTGGCAGCCGTGCCCGCTTGCTTCGGTAGGAGCGCGCTTGAGCGCGATGGGGTGTTACTGGGAAAGCTTCATCGCGCGCGAGCGCGCTCCTACAAGGTGCTTGCTCTGGCCGCGCTTTCGCGCGTGTAAACCCTTGCAACGCAAGTCTGCTGCGCGAGGCGATCTCGCTGAGAGCAGGTGTCGCTCCAGGCCAGCACGCTATCGTTTACGTGCAACGGCGAGATGGCGGGCAACAAAAAAGGCCCGATCGTTAGATCGGACCTTTCGTGTTTGGCTGCCCCGGATGGATTCGAACCACCGAATGCCTGAGTCAGAGTCAGGTGCCTTACCGCTTGGCGACGGGGCAATATAAAACGTGTTGGCCCAAGAGTATCGCATGCCTGTGAGGGCCTGAACACCTTGGTGGCTATGGGTGGACTCGAACCACCGACCCCAGCATTATGAGTGCTGTGCTCTAACCGGCTGAGCTACATAGCCTAGGGAACCGCCAATTTTACGATGGGCGGAGATGTTGTCAAGCATTTCGTTTTCAGCTTGTGAGCCGGGCGTCGCCGTGGCAGAGTCGGTGACAGTAGATTTTCAGGAGTCCGCATCGTGATCGATCCGGACGGTTTCCGGCCAAACGTCGGCATTGTGCTGATGCGTGAGGATGGTCAGGTGTTCTGGGCACGACGTGTGCGCAGGGATGGCTGGCAGTTCCCGCAAGGCGGCATGAATACCGATGAGACTCCGGTGGAAGCCATGTACCGCGAGTTGCGCGAAGAAACCGGGTTGTTGCCCGAGCATGTGGAATTGCTCGGTGCCACCCCTGGTTGGCTACGCTATCGCCTACCCAGCCGGGCGGTGCGTCGCAACGAGCGCCAGGTGTGCATCGGCCAGAAGCAGGTCTGGTTCCTGCTGCAGTTCACCGGGCAGGAATCGCACCTCAAGCTCGACCACACCGACAGCCCGGAGTTCGATCACTGGCGCTGGGTAGATTTCTGGTATCCGGTGGAGCATGTGGTGATGTTCAAGCGCGGTGTGTATGCACGTGCATTGCGTCATCTCGCGCCGCTCGCCCAGACCGTGGCCGGGTCTGCGGCGGTGGGCGTGATGCCGCAGCGTGCGCTGGAAGCCTGGTTGCCGGGCAGCAGCGCAGCCGGCCACGACCGGCCACGCAAGCGCCCACGTAAGCGCGGCGGGGCTCTGCCCGTGCGGATTAATAATGATTAACGTTTGGAATTGACACCTATTCTCGTTTGCGGTGCAATCAGACCCGGTCTCCTCCGGACCGCCAGCACCCAACCGATACCGTGTACGTCTGCATCTGTAATGGGGTCACCGACCACCAGATCCGCGAAGCGGCCGAGAACGGCTGCGCCAGCCTTGCCGAGTTGACCATGCGCACCGGCTGTGGCTCCAACTGCGGCTCCTGCCTGGAAATGGCGGGCGATTTGCTGAGCCAGGCACATTCCAGCCGCGCATTGCCCTTGCCGATGTTGGGATTCGCCAGCGCTGCCTGAGTCTGGTTGTTGGCGTAGGTGCTGAGGTGCCACGCTTGGAGGCAAGCGGCGCCTAATCCTCTGCGGCCATCGCACTTGGTGATGCCATTGGCGGCTGCACCACAGCAGTCCCAGAGACTGACGCGTCAACGGCGCGTTCCGCAACTGATCACGATTCGCGTTCCTTCATGCGCCGCGGCAACGCGTTAGAGTGCGGCCGGCTCACTGTCTCGGAGACATCGCATGAAGGGCGATACCAAAGTCATCGAGTACCTCAACAAGGTGCTCTACAACGAACTCACTGCGATCAACCAGTATTTTCTGCACGCCAAGATGCTGAAGAACTGGGGCCTGAAAGAACTGGCCGAGCATGAGTACAAGGAATCCATCGACGAGATGAAGCATGCCGACAAGCTGTCGGACCGCATCTTGTTCCTTGAGGGGCTTCCCAATTTTCAGGCGCTGGGCAAGCTGCGCATCGGCGAGAACCCGACCGAGATGTTCCGCTGCGATCTGGCGCTTGAGCGTGAGGCGGTCGTGGTGCTGCGCGAAGCGGTGGCCTATGCGGAGACCGTCAAGGACTACGTGAGCCGCCAGCTGTTTGTGGACATCCTCGAGTCCGAAGAAGAGCACATCGATTGGCTGGAGACCCAGCTGGATCTGGTGGCGCGTATCGGCGAACCGAATTATCTGCTGACCAAGCTGGACGACTGAGCTAGCTGAGGGCGGCCGCAGGTCCTGCGGCTGCTGCGGTGAGGCGCTTGTGCGCGCGTGGCGTCTGCCCGCGCCTGCCTGCTGTTGCGACTTCTCAATGTCGGCACCTTGGGCGCGATGATGGCCGCTGCGCGGGCGCATCGTTATCAACCTGTGGCTGACTTGCGCGTTCGATCGCGCGTGCCCAGGACTGGCGAAGGCGAAGACGCGGTTGGCGCTCGTTGAGAACCACGACGCTCGATTGAAGAACGACGACGCTGCGATCTTGAGAGAGAGCTGCGCCACTTAGCCACACGGCTAACCCGCCAATCAGCCCGCAGCGCGACTGGCGGCTTGCAAACGGGTGACCTGGCCTAGCAGCGCCAGGCGGGCGCGGGCGTATTCGGCGATGACCAGGGCGACCATGACCGACGGGCGTTCGATGGTGCCGGTGCGTGCGGCCAATTCGATGCGGCGGGCGGCGTTGGCCAGCGCCTGGGCACCGACGTTGGCGCTGGAGGACTTCAGGGTGTGGGCCAGATCGCGCAGCTGCATGCTGTCGCGATTGCTGGCGGCCGCTTCCAGCCGTTCGATGATGCCGGGGGCGTCTTCCAGGAACAGCTGCAGGATGCGGATGGTGTCCGCGCCTGCCACTTCGTACAACTCGTCGATGACGCCGCTTTCCAGGATCGGCAGCGCGCGCGCCTGTGCGGCGCTGGCAGCGCTCTCGGCATCCGCGCTGGGGGCTCCGGTGCTTGGGCCCGGCACCAGGGCCTGGCGCGGCAGCCAGCGCTGCAGGCAGGCATCGAGCTGTTCGCGGGCGACCGGCTTGGAGAGATAGTCGTCCATGCCCGCGGCCAGGCAGCGTTCGCGGTCGCCGGCCATGGCGTTGGCGGTCATCGCCACGATCGGGATCGGGCGGCCACCGCTTTCGGTTTCCATGGCGCGCCAGCGGCGGGTGGCGGCATAGCCGTCCAGCACCGGCATCTGGCAATCCATGAAAACCATGTCGTAGCGGGTGGATTCCATGCTGCTCAGCGCGGCTTCGCCATCGGTGGCGGTGTCGGCCTCGAAGCCGAGCACGCCCAGCAGTTTTTGCGCGACCAGCAGGTTGACCGGGTTGTCTTCGACCAACAGGATACGCACGTCGCGCGCATGCGCCACTGGCGGCGGCAGTGGCTCGGGGATCATCGCGGACGCCAGCGTGGGCGCCACAGATGGCTTGGGCTCGGGTGGCAGCACCAGCGCGCGCAGGGTTTCGTCCGGGCTCTGGCGCGGCACCAGGGTGGCATTGGCCTGCAGTTCGTCGGGTACCGGCTCGTCGCCGTAGAGCCAGATCAGCCTTGAGCCGCTGAGGTCTTCCGGCCGTGCCAGGGCGCGATGCACGGCGCGCGCGCTGTAGCGCAGCGTCTCGTGGTCGGCGATGACGCAGCGGAAGCCTTCGTCGTCGGTGTGGCGGCGCACGCGCTCCAGCGCCTCCTGGGTGGTTTCCATCAGCACGTGCGAGATGCCCCAGCTATCGAGCAGGCGCTTGAGCCGCTGCGACAGGCGCGCGTCGGAACTGATCACCATCACGCGTGCGGCGTCGGCGCCGGTGGTCTGTTGCAGGTCGCCGATGACCTTGAGCAGCGGGATTTCGAACCAGAACGTGGCGCCGCGACCGGGCTCCGATTCCACGCCGATGCGGCCGCCCATCAGGTCGATGATGCGTTTGCAGATGGCCAGGCCCAGCCCGGTGCCGCCATACAGGCGGGTGGTGGAGGCGTCGGCCTGGGCGAAGGAGCGAAACAGGCGCGCCTGCTGGTCCGCTGCGATGCCGATGCCGGTGTCGCGGACCTGGAAGCGCAGCAGGTGCTGGGCGCGGGTTTCGCCCAGGCGCCGCAGCTGGATGTCCACGCTGCCGCGTTCGGTGAACTTGATGGCGTTGCCGATCAGGTTGCCCAGCACCTGGCGTAGCCGGATCGGGTCGCCGCGCACCAGCAGGCGCACCGACGGTTCGATGTCCAGGCCCAGGCGCAGTTGCTTGCCTTCGGCGGTGCGCTGCATGAGCTGGGCGACACCGTCGAGCAGTTCGCGCAGGTTGAAGGTGGTGATTTCCAGTTCGAGCTTGTTCGCTTCGAGCTTGGAGTAATCGAGGATGTCGTCGACGATGCGCAGCAGCTGCAGCGAGCTGCCGGTGGCGGTCTGCAGCATGTCGCGTTGGTCCAGGCTGAGCTGGCCACGCGAGATCAGCTCCAGCATCGGGATGATGCCGTTGAGCGGGGTGCGGATCTCATGGCTCATGGTGGCCAGAAATTCGCCCTTGGCCAGCGAGGCGGCTTCGGCGGCCTGCTTGGCGCGCAGCAGTTCCTGTTCCAGTTCGCCGTGGCGCTGCAACTCCTGCTGCATGCGCGCCTGCGCGGTGTTGGTGTCGTCGAGCTGGCGGGTGAGTGCGCCCAGCGTGCGGCTGGCGCGATAAGCAGCAACAGCGGTACAGATGCCGCAAACCAGCGCGAGCACGCTGGCAGCGGTGGTGACGATCCGCCATGGCCCTGCGACGCCAAGCCACTGCAACGCCGCAGCGGATGCTGCAACCAGTGCGGCCAGGGTGACCAGCGTGCTCCAGCCGCGAAGGCCTCCTGCCCGCGCTGCCACTCAGAGCACCGCGTTCGTGAAGTCGAAGTCCAGCTCCTTGCCGACCGTCTGCACCAGGTTGCCCTGGATGAAGTCCACGCCGCTCATCCACATGGCGGCGGCAGCCTGCGGATCCTCGATGCGCTGGCCGATGATCAGCAGGCCGCGCTGGTGCGCGATGTCGATCACCCCGCGCAACTCGTCGCGCACGGCCGCGTTGCCGTGTGCATCGGCGAAGCGGTTGGCCATGCGCACGAAGCTCAGCGGCAACTGGCTGAGCAGTGCGTTGGCTTCATCGCCGGGTTCGAACTGGCTCAGGCAGAACTGCACGCCGGCCGGCATCAGGCGGGCACAGAACTGCTGCACGGTGACGGCGTGGATCAGCGCATCGTCCAGGCGCAGGTCCACGATCAGCGACTGCCCGGCCACGCCACGCTCGGTGATGGCCTTGAGCAACCAGTCGGCGAAGGCGTCGCGCGCCAGCGTGCGCGGCGATTGCGAGACGAACAGCCGCAGCGGCGGGCTGGCGTGCTGGTACAGATGCAGCAGGCCGAGCGCGTGATCCATGACCTGCTGGTCGAGATCGGCGATACGCCCGGCCGCTTCGGCGGCAGGGATGACCTGACCGGCCGACAGCAAGGTGCCATCGGCCTGGCGCAGCCGCAGCAGCACCTGGTATTGCGCGGTATCGCCACCGGCCACCGCCACGATCGGCTGGTAGGCCAGTTCGAGCTGGCCTTCGACCAGACGCAGTTGTTCCTGTTGCTCGGCCTGGCTGGGCGCCAGATAGGTCTGCACGCCGTCGCTGCGCAGGCGTGCCTGCAGTGCGGTGCGCTCGACCGCTTCCAGCGCGCTGCCGGTATCGTCGAAGCCCAGGCCCAGCGGCGCGGCCCCGATAGCGCAGCGCACATGCACGGATTCTTCCTCGCGCACCGGGAAGGCATGTGCGGACAGGCGTTGGCGGATCTCCAGTGCGTAGGCTTCCAGGCCGGCTTCGTCCATCTCCACGCCCAGCAGCAGGAAGCTGTTGTCGTTGAGGCGCGCCAGCGGATACGGCTGCGCGACGCTGGCCAGGCGATGGCCGGCCTGGGTCATCAGGCGCTCGTAGGCGGCGTAGCCATAACGCTCGCGCAAACCGAGCGCGCTGGCGATTTCGATGAAGAACAGGCCGCCGCTCTGCTTGCGTGCCAGTGCATCGGCGAGCAGTTCCATGACGTGGCCGCGCGTGGGTAGCCCGGTTTCCGGATTGCTGCGCACGCTGACCTGTTCGCCTGCCTGCTGCAGCGCCTGCTGGCGCGCGCGCCGGATGCGGTTGGACACCGCAGCGATCAGGTGACGGGGGCGGATCGGCTTGGTCAGGAAATCGTCCGCGCCGCTGTCGAGCACTTCGAACTGGCGCTCCGGATCCGGGTCGCCGGTGAGGAAGACGATCGGCAACAGCTGCTGGCCGGGTTGCTGGCGGATCAACGTGGTCAACCGGATGCCATCGAGCTCGGGCATGTGCAGATCCATCAGGATCAGGTCCGGGTGATAGTCCTGGATCGCCTGCGGCACGCTGGCAGCGGTCATTTCGACCTGCGCATGCATGCCGGCGCCGTGCAGCACGCTCTGGGCGAACAAGGCCTGCGAGCGGTCGTCCTCGACGATCAGCACGCGGTAGGGCGCGTCGGCGGCGACATTGTCGGCACCATTGCCGCCAGCTGGCTGCGCGGCAGCGGCCGGCGCAGGTGCGCTGGAGGCTGCGCTGCGCGGCAGGCCGGCAGCGGCTTGCTGGACCGGTGGCGTGACGTTGGGCACTGCGGCAAGCGCGGGTGCGGGAATGATCGTGGCGCTCACCGGCTCGGCGTTGTCGGCGGACGCGGCATCGTCGGCCCAGCGGCGCCAATAGTCGGCCGGCGGGGTTTCAGCGCGCAGCGCGCGGTTACGTGTCGCGGTGTCGTCACGGGTGGAAGGAACCGGATCTCGGGCGGCCATCGATACTCCCTGCAGTCGCGATGATTATGCGATGAACTTCACGATAGCGGGGAGCGGCGTACAGCCGATGTCGAGGCGGCGCGCAGTGGCGCCACCAATCGGTGCACGCCACGCCACAACAGGCGCCACACCCAGACCACCACCAGCGCGGCCAGCAGGCTGCTGCCCACCGCCACACTTAACGCCAGCCAGGGGTGCGCCACTGCCAGGGCGAGCGCGGCGGCGGTGAGGGTGTCTTCGGCCAGCGAGGCGATCCAGTTGCTGGCCGGCTCGGGCGAGGTGTTGAGCAAGGCCCGCGTGCCGGCCTTGAGGGTGTGGCTGGTCAGTGCTACGCCCGCGCCGGCCGCCAGGGCGCCGGTGGCCAGATCGCCGTCTGGCGATAGCGTGGCCGCGGCCAGGAAGGCGCCGGCCGGCACCCGCGCCAGGGTCTGCAGCAGATCCCAGCCCGAATCCACGCCGGGGATCTTGTCGGCGAAGAACTCCGCCACCGCCAGGGCGCCGGAAGTGCCGAGCACCCACCACGATTGCGCGGGCACCAGGGCCGGTGGCAGTTCGATCCAGCCGAGCAGGCCGGCCAACCCGACCCCGAACACGGTGAGATAGACGCGGATGCCCGCCAGCCAGGCCAGCAGGATGCCGATGACGAACAGATGGGCCTCGCTCATGGCGTTGCTCCACGCAAAGGATGCGGAACTATCGGATAACGGCCGGCCGGGCGCCAGCGTGAGGGCCGGCGATGCTCTGGCACACTACGCCGCCGATCACAGACCGGCCCGTCCGGAGCCCACGCCCATGAGACCTACCGCGCGCGTTCAAATCGTTCCACGCGATGCCGGCAGCCCCAGCTCCGGCCGGCCCTGGCTGTGGGCGGTGCTGGTGATCGTGTGGCTGGCCTCGCTGGGTGGGGTCTGGTGGATGGCCAGCCGCACCGCCGCGCCGCGCCTGGTCGAGGCCGAAGCCGGCCTGCAGCAGGCCCAGCGCGTGCAGGCCGAGCAGCGCCGCCAGATCGAGCAACTGCAGCAGCGGCAGGTGAATCTGGCGATGTCCGACAAGATCAGTCGCGCTGCCAATACCGAGGTGCAGGCCTCGCTGGCCGAGCGCGATGAACAGATCGCCGCGCTGCGCGCCGACGTAGCCTTCTACGAGCGGCTGGTGGGCTCCACCGCGCAGCGCAAGGGGCTCAATGCACACTCGGTGCAGTTCACCGCCGAAGCCGGCGGCACCTGGAATTACAGCGTGGTGCTCACCCAGAACCTCAACCGCGGCGCGATCAGCCAGGGACAGCTGCGCTTTGCGGTGGAAGGCGTGCGCGCCGGCAAATTGGTTACGGTGAGCTGGAACGAGCTGCACCAGAAGCCTGATGCGGTCGGCCAGCCGTATTCGTTCCGCTATTTCCAGCAATTGGACGGCAGCGTGATCCTGCCGAAGGATTTCACCCCGCAACGTGTCAAAATCTCCCTGAGCGGCGATGGGGCGCCGGTCAATCAGACATTCGATTGGAAAGTCGCCGGCAACGGCGCGGGGGAGTAGCTCATGTTCGGAAACAAGTCCAACCGTGGCGCGCAGACCGTGGTCGATACCTTGATCGGACCGCAGGTGGTCATCCGCGGCGACCTGACCTTCAGCGGTGGCCTGTATGTGGAAGGCCGCATCCTGGGCAAGGTGATTGCCGAGGACGGCGCCAGTGCCATCCTGACCGTGGCCGAGCAGGGCTGCATCGAAGGCGAAGTGCGCGCACCGGTGGTGATCATCAACGGCCAGCTGACCGGCGACGTGCATGCCGCCGAGCGGGTCGAGCTGGCCGCCAATGCGCGCGTGCAGGGCAATGTGCACTACCAGGTGGTGGAAATGAGCGCCGGTGCGCAGCTGACCGGGCGGCTGATCCACGCCGCTGCCGCCGGTGCCACTGCTGCCTTGCCGGCCCCGGAACCCAGCCGCGCCGCCGAGCCGGTCAAGGCCCTGCAGGCCGAAGCGGCCGACGCCTGAGCGCAGCGCCAGCAGCCCCGGGCGCCGGATCAGGGCGCCCCGGCTTGAAGTGGGGGCTCCTGGCCCCCATGCTGACGCCATGAGTACGCTCGTTTCGCTTCCCACTGCCGCCCCGGCGCCGGACTACCAGTCCATCGACCGGCCGCTGAACTTCTCCAATGCCGCTGCCGCCAAGGTGCGCGAGCTGATCCAGGAGGAGGGCAACGCCGAGTTGGCGTTGCGTGTGTATATCCAGGGCGGCGGGTGTTCCGGCTTCCAGTACGGTTTCGAGTTCGACGAGAACCGCGCCGAGGACGACCTGGCCGTGGCCACCGACGGCGTCACCCTGCTGGTGGATCCGTTGAGCCTGCAGTACCTGATGGGTGCCGAGGTGGACTACACCGAAAGCCTGACCGGTGCGCAGTTCGTGATTCGCAATCCCAACGCCAAGACCACCTGCGGCTGCGGCAGCAGCTTCAGCGTCTGAACGCACCCCGGCGCTAGCCGGGGTTGGGCCGGTGCGATGGTTGCGGGCGTTGCCGATTGTCGGCAGGCTTGCGCCGATGTCAGAGCCTCTTTTTTCGTTGTCTGCTTTTGCCTTCACGCATGCGCCGCTCGATCGTGGCGACGTGTTGCGTGACGATCCCGACGCAATTGCGCGTCTATGGCCCACAGGCCGCGTGCTGTTGATCGATGCCAAGGGCACGGCCGCCGCCGATGCCCAGGGCCAGCCGTTGCTCAGCGACGGCGCCGCCCTGGCCGATGCGCCGGGCGCGGCGATCTTCCTGGGCCTGCGCGATGGAGTGGGCTGGTTCGCCCTGGCGGCCGAGCAGGTGACCACGGAGCTGCCGCATCGCGTGGACCTGCGCCAGGCCGCCGCCGACTGGCCGGCCGAACTGTCCACTGCGTTTTCCTATGGGCGGGCGATGCTGCACTGGCAATCGCGCACCCGCTTTTGCGGGGTGTGCGGTGGGGCGATCGCGTTCCGCCGTGCCGGCTTCATTGCGCATTGCACGCAATGCCAGACCGAACACTACCCCCGTGTGGACCCGGCGATCATCGTGGCGGTCAGTGACGGGCAGCGCCTGTTGCTCGGGCGGCAAGCCAGCTGGGCGCCGCGGCGCTATTCGGTGATTGCCGGCTTCGTGGAGCCGGGCGAATCGCTGGAGCAGACCGTGGCGCGCGAAGTGTTCGAAGAAACCCGGGTGCAGGTCCAGGGCTGCCAGTATCTGGGCGCGCAACCGTGGCCGTTTCCCGGTGCCTTGATGCTCGGCTTTGCGGCAACGGCCGCAGCCACCGAAGTGCCGCAGGTCACTGGCGAGCTGGAAGACGCGCGCTGGGTTTCGCATGCGGAGATCGGCGCTGCATTGGCCGGCGAATCGGGCGACATCGGTATTGGCCTGCCGCCGGCTATTTCCATTGCGCGTGCGTTGATCGAGCACTGGTACCGCACGCATGGCTGAGCGCACCCGCCACGCCTGCGAGTTGGTGAACGCCAGCGATTTCTACGCACCGCGGCGCTACGTGTGCAGCGCCGGCGCGCGGCATACGCACGCCGGTTGCGCCCGCTCGGCTAGACTCGGCTGAGGAGGCCCGCCCATGTTCACCACCCTGGTTGCCGTCATCGTTGCGCTCGCGCTGGGGCATGTGCTGCCTGCCCAGGTGGTGCGGCTGCGCCGTTTCGAGTGGTTCGCGCAGTGGCTGCGCCGGCTGGACAGCTACGCCGCCGGGCGCGGTGCGTGGCAGGGCCGCTATGGCGTGCTGCTGGCCTTGCTGCCGGCCCTGGCGGTGGTGCTCCTGCTGCAATGGCTGCTGGACGATGTGTGGCACGGATTTCTGGCCTTGCTGTTCGGTGTGACGGTCTTGGCCTGGACCTGGGGCCCGCGCGATCTGGACCGCGATGTGGAAGCGGTGATCGACGCCGATGAGCCGGCGCTGCGGCGCGAGGCCATTTCGCACCTGCAGGCGGCCGGCGGCAGCGTGCACGAAGATGCGCCGTCGCTGGTGGAAGCGGTGGTGGTAAACGGCCTGCGCCGCTGGTTTGCGGTGTTGTGGTGGTTCCTGCTGCTGGGGCCGTTCGGCGCGGTGCTGTACCGGCTCACTGCGCTGGCAGTGGAAAGCCCGGTGTCGGTCTTGCTGCCGCCCCGCAACCTGACCGGCGCGCGCTGGTTGCTGGCCGCGCTGGAATGGCCGGTGGCGCAGTTGATGACGGTGTCGATGGCGCTGGTGGGTAACTTCGACACGGTGTTCCGCACCTGGCGCGAAGCGCATGGCAATCGCTGGTCGCTGGAGCCGCATTTTCTCGGTGCGGTGGCGCGTGCCAGCGTCAGTGCTGAGCTGCGCGAGGAAGCGCACGACTACACCGATTCGGGCCTGGTGCCGGTATGGCGCCGCCTGCCCGAAGTGCGCGATGCAATGAGCCTGGTGTGGCGCGTGTTGCTGCTGTGGATGGTGATGCTGGCGCTGTTGGTGATTGCCGGTTGGGTGCGCTAAGCGGTGCGTGCATTGCTACTTGTGAGCACTGCAGAATCCGCGCGTAGCGACTTAGAGCGGCTAACAAAACGTAGCGAGCAGTCGTCAGGTGGGTGCGGACGGCGCGGAGGAACCGGAATGTACGTGGGTACATGCCGATTCCGAGCACCGGCCGCGCCCGCCTGACGGCTGCGCAGTAGTTTTGATAGCTGCTCTTAGAGCAGCTATCAAAACGATTGCGCACCCACCTGACGACTGCTCGCTACGTTTTGTTAGCCGCTCTTAATAAAGCATCAACCGATCACGCAGCTGTTCTCTGTCGAGGCCTGCATGCGATTCGAACATCGCGTTCAATTTGCAGAGTTGTTGGAGCAACGATCCGATCGGAGGCGATCTGTTAGTCGTTGCTGCAACCAGTAATCGAAAGCTCAAGCGCATCTTCTTTGACATCAGCGAAGATCCGGCTTGCATCGGTAACTGGATAACGAGTTCGCTGGATCGGTGGCGCCAGACCGTTTGAACAATCTTTCCTGCGAGATGCACGCTAGCGCGGTCCGCTTCTTCTTCAAGCGTCACTGCGTGTGCTTTCCGTCCTAACCCGGTGCCAGCAGCGTAAACGGGTACCACGGTAGATTCCGGGCGACCCAATACGTGGGCAGCGCCCACAACCAGAATTTCGGTTCCGACATCACTGCCACTACCGGGGCGAACCAGCGGGCGCGCCAGCCGGCTTTCCAGGCGATCAGGCCGGGCAGGGTGAACAGGCCGAGCACGGCGGCGGGGTTCATGGCGAAGGCGCCGGGTAGATCGAAATGCACCAGCGCATACAACGCGCGGGTCATGCCGCAACCGGGGCAGTAGCACCCGGTGACGGCGCGGAACATGCAGGGCGGGAACGGGCTGTTGCTCGCGTTCGGGTCGAAGCGATACAGCAGCGACACGCCGACGGCGGCCACGCTGGTGGCCGCCCCCAGTCCAAGCCAGTGGCGTGGACGCAGCTCCATTACTGCATGTGCTGCAACTGCTGCATGTAGTCCATGTAGCCCTGCATGCCACCGGTGGCAACCATGCCGATGTTGATCAGCAGGCCGATACCGGCCAGCACGGAGGTCACGATGCACCAGGTTTTGGCGGTGTTGGAGGCACGACGCGCGCCGTCGATGTCGCCCTGGTTGAGCAGGTTGTTGACCTTGCTGGCGAACACGATCGCCACGATGCCGGAGATCAGCGCCGGGCAGCACAGGCAGAAGCCGATCACGGTGGACACGATGGCCCAGATCAGGTGATTGGGAACCGGGCCGGGCGCGGCGGTGGACGGGGTGTGGATCGGCGGTGGGACGGCACTCATGGTGAAGCTCCTTGGGTGGTGATGAATCCAGCGGTGAAACAAGACACGGTGATCAATGGGCCGGCACCGAAGCGACGTCCCTGGCCGCAGTCAAGCGAGCGCGAGCGTGGGCACCATGCGCGCCTTCCGTGACTGGCACAGGCAGCGACCGCCGGCCAGGACCTGCGCCTGCGGCATGACATGTGGACACACGGCACTTCCCCCTTGCTGCGACCTGCTGTCTGCGCGCCGCGGGCAGCGGCGCGAAACGTGCGATGGCGCACAGGCTACTCGCCGGGCGCGGCGGACGCAAAGCCAGCGCCCGCCAGTACCGGGCACGCACGCGCCCTGGCCGTCAGGCGTGCTCCTGGCGTAGCGCACGCACCTGCTGTTCGAGCAACGCGGCGCTGGCCTGATCGCCGGCAATCGCCGGGCCGGCCACCACTTCGATCTGCGCCCGCATCCGCCGCGGCACGCGCATGCGGCCCAGGCGGGTGTCGCGCCGGCTCCACATGCTCGACCACATGCCGCGCAGCGCCATCGGGATCACCGGCACCTGGCGCCGCTCGAGAATCTTTTCCACACCCGATTTGAACGGCGCGATCTCGCCGTCCTTGGTCAACGCGCCTTCGGGAAAGATGCACACCAGCTCGCCATCGGCCAGCGCCGCATCGATGCGGTCGAAAGCCTGTTGCATGAGTGCCGGGTCTTCGCGCGCGCCGGCGATCGGGATGGCCTTGGCGGTGCGGAAGATCCAGCGCATCACCGGGATGCGGAAGATCTTGTAGTACATGACAAAGCGCACCGGGCGCGGAATCACCGCCGAGAGGATCAGCGCGTCCATGTAGCTGACGTGGTTGCACACCAGCAGTGCGGCACCTTCGTCGGGCACGTGGCGATCGATCTCGTGCGCACGTAGCCGGTACAGCACGCTCACCAGCACCCAGCTGAGGAAGCGCATCAGGAATTCGGGCACCAGGGTGAAGATCCACAGCGCCACCAGCGTATTGGCGATTGCCAGCGCCAGGAACACCTGCGGAATGCTCAACCCCGGCAGCGGAATGCGCACCCCGAACAGCACCAGCTGCGGCAGCTGCAGGGCGATGCCGATGATGGCCGCGGCGACGATGAACAACGAATTCTGGATGTTGAGCCCGGCGATCACGCGCGACAGCTCGGCCTTGGGCGTGCGGCTCTGGATCAGCGCGAACAGCGGCACCACGAACAGGCCGGTGAACAGGCCGATGCCGACCAGGTCCACGATCAGCCGCACGCTGCCGGCCTGCTGCACGAACTGGCCGATCGACAGGTCGTTTGCCAGCGCCGCACCCGGACGGGCGAAATACAGATCCAGCAGGAACGCGCTGATGCCGAACGCGCCCAGCGGCACCAGGCCGATTTCCACGGTGCGCCCGGACAGCCGCTCGCACAGCAGCGAGCCCACGCCGGTGCCGATCGAAAACAGCGCCAACGCGAACACGTACAGGTCCTGCTGGCCGCCGAGATTGAGCTGCGCATAGGTGGGCAGCTGCGCGGTGAGTACGGTGCCGATGAACCAGAACCACGACACCCCGAGTACCGCGTTGCGCACCGCCGGCGTGCGCCGGGTCAGGCGCATGATCGCGCGCGATTCGGGGATGGGGTTCCAGTTGATTTTCAACTCCGGCGCGCCGGCATCGACCTTGGGCACCAGCCGCGCGACCAGGTTGCCGGTGACGGCAATGGCAATGACTGCGGTGGCCGCAGCCACCGGGCCGTGGCTGCCGGCGATCTGGAAGATCAGCCCGCCGGAGATCATGCCGCACAGGATCGAGATCGAGGTGCCCATCTCGACCAGGCCATTGCCGCCGGTGAGTTCCTCGGGCTTCAGCACCGAGGGCAGGATCGAATACTTCACCGGCCCGAACAGCGTGGATTGCAGGCCGGTGCAGAACAGCGCGATCAGCAGGATCACCATGTTCTCGGTGATGAAGCCCACCGCGGCCAGCGACATGATCGCGATCTCCATGGTGGTGGTGATCACGATGAGTTTCTGCTTTTCCAGCTTCTCGGCGATCTGCCCGGCCAGGGCGGAGAACAGGAAATAGGGCAGGATGAACAGCGCCGGCGCCAGATTCGTGTAGAGCGTGCGTTGCGCCGCGTCGATGCCCAGGTAGAACAGCAGCCCGATGATGGCTTGCCGGTAGACGTTGTCGTTGAAGGCGCCCAGCGCCTGCACGGTGAAAAACGGCAAAAAGCGGCGCTGCCTGAGCAGGGCGAACTGACTGTGACCGGACATGCGGACTCCTTCGCGACGCGCGCAGCCTAGCAGGCTTCAGCGCCGGGCTGGGAGCGCCCGCTGCGGCTCAGCGCACCTTGCGTCGCGCCGGGCGCTGCTGCTCCACCGGCGCGCGCAGCAGGGTGATGAAGGCGCGCGTGGCCGGGGTCGGGTCCGGCCGCCAGACCGCATAGGTGAGGAAGCGGAAGTGTTCCTTCAGCGCCAGCGCCACCACGCCACGCATGGCGCCGGCCATGCTCTGCGGCACGATGCCCACGCCCAGCCCGGCGGCGACCAGCTCGCGCACCAGATCGGCATGGGTGACTTCGTATTGCAGGCGCTGGTGCAGGCCGGCCTGGTCGAAGGCCGCGTCGATGATGCCGCGCACGCCGGCGCCGGGAATCAGCCCGGCCATCGGCTCGTCGTCCAGCTCGGCCAATGCCACGCGCTTGCGGCTGGCGAAGCGGTGGCCGGGCGCGACGATCAGCGCCAGTGCCTCTTCGTGCAGTAGCAGGCGCTGCTCCGGCACCGCCACCTGCGGGCCGACGCCGACCAGGGCCAGGTCCAGCCGGCCTTCGCGCAGGTCGTGCAGCAGGGCGTCGCTCATGGCCGTGCGCAGGTGCACATCCACGTGCGCATGTGCGCTGCGGAAGCGGTGCAGCAGCGCCGGCACCTGCACCGTGGTGAGCGAGGAGATCTGCCCCAGCGTGAGCCGGCCGCGCACGGTGCCCAGCGCCTGGGCCATTTCTTCATGCAGGCGCTCGGCCGCGCGCAGCGTCTGCCGCGCGTTGTGCAGAAACACCTCGCCGGCGGCGGTGGGCCGCACCTGGCGGGTGCCGCGTTCGAACAGGCGCGCGCCCAGCAGCTCCTCGATCTTGGCGACCTGGTGGCTGAGCGCGGATTGCACGGTGTTGCAGCGGCGCGCGGCCGCAGTGAAGCCGCCTTCGTCGGCCACCGCCACGGCGAACTCCAGCTGGCGCAGGGTCAACATACGATCTCGAAACAAGATGGAGACGGTGAAAACAATACATTGGAAAGATGGACCTGTGCCGACCACACTGCGCCCATCCACTTCACACCAGGTCGCTGCCATGACGTCGGAACCGATTTCCCACCCACCGCTGCCGCGCCGGCTGGTACTGCTGATGGCCGCGGCCACCGGCCTGGCCGTGGCCAGCAATTACTACGCGCAACCGCTGCTGGAAACCCTGGCGCAGGCGTTCCAGATCCAGGTGCGCACCGCCGGGGCGGTGGTGACCGCCGCGCAGCTGGCCTACGCGGCAGGCCTGTTGCTGCTGGTGCCGCTGGGCGACCGGCTGGAGCGGCGCGGGTTGATCGTGGGCCTGTTTGTACTCAGTGCGTTGGGCCTGCTGGTGAGCGCGGCCTCGCACAGCTTCGGCATGTTGCTGGCCGGCACGATCGTCACCGGTGCCAGCTCGGTGGCGGCGCAGATCCTGGTGCCGTTCGCGGCCACCCTGGCCGCCCCGCAGGAGCGCGGGCGGGTGATCGGCACGGTGATGAGCGGGCTGTTGCTGGGCATCCTGCTGGCCCGCACCGCCGCCGGGTTGCTTGCAGATGTTGGTGGCTGGCACACCGTGTACTGGATTGCCGCGGCTCTGCTGCTGCTCACCGCCGGCCTGTTGTGGCGCGGGCTGCCGCGCCATCCAGGCAATGCGCAGCTGTCGTATCCGCAGTTGGTGGGCTCGGTGCTGACGTTGCTGCGCGACGATGCGGTGCTGCGTTCGCGCTCGGTGCTGGGTGGGCTGCTGTTTGCCGGCTTCAGCATGTTCTGGACCACGCTGGCGTTCCTGCTGTCCGGGCCGGGCTATGGCTACGGCACTGCGGTGATCGGCTTGTTTGGCCTGATCGGTGCTGCTGGCGCGCTGGCGGCCAATCGCTCCGGGCACTGGTCCGACCATGGGCACGGCGATCGCGTCAGCTGGGGCGGGCTGGTGATGCTGCTGCTGTCGTGGGGGCTGCTGGCCTTCGCACCGCACTCGATCGTGCTGCTGATCATCGGCGTGCTGTTGCTGGATATCGCGGTGCAGGGCGTGCACATCGCCAACCAGAGCGTGATCTATCAGCGCAATCCGCATGCACGCAACCGCATCACCTCGGCGTATATCACCTGCTATTTCATCGGTGGCGCGGTGGGCTCCACCTTGGGCACTGCGGCGTATGCGCAGGCTGGCTGGAATGGCGTGGTGATCGGCGGCGCCGTACTGGCGTTGGCGGCGCTGGGCTGGGTGGCACTCAGTGTGGCGCGTGGTAGCTGGAAGTAAGCGCAGCGATCAAAACGACTGCGCAGCCGCGAGGCGGGCGCGGCCGGTGCTCGGAATCGGCATGTACCCCCGTACACTCCGGTTCCTCCGCGCCGTCCGCACCCACCTGACAGCTGCTCGCTAAGTTTTGTTAGCCGCTCTAAGTGCAGCAGCAGATGGGTGAGTGTTGCAGATGCGTGTGGTCTGCAATGGCAGCGGTGCGCGCGAGGGGCACCGCTGAAATGCGGGTGATTGTTCGACGCAGGCCTCTCGTGTGGGGCCACCTGCAGGTGCTGACGACATGGCAGAGACGGCGGTGTGCCGATCGCGCACTGCCTGAAGCTTAAGCGCCCTGCAGCGCCTTGGGCGCGGTGGCCTCGACCGGGGCGGCGGTGACCGCCACCGCTGCGGCGCGGAGCTTGGGCAGCAGGCGCAGGGTCAGCGCCAGTTGGTCACGCACCAACCGCTGTTTGGGTGGAAGTTGCACGGCGTGCTGCTCGAGTGCATCGGCCATGGCCAGTTCTTCGGTTTCATCGTGCACAGGTAGCACCTGGCGCAGGCTGAGTGCGTTGGCGATCTCGCCGAGTGTGCGCTGCAGGTAATCGCCGGCCTGGGCAATGCCGGCGTCGTGTTCGCCATCGAGTGCGGCGCGGTGCGCGCCCAGTGCCGACAGATACCCCAGCAGCGTGTTGGACAACGCCAGAAAACGGAAGCCCGCGTCCAGGTTGCGGCGGTAGCGGCCAGGTTCGCGCAGCATGTTCGACAGCGCCACCGACAACGCGGCATCGGCGTTGTGCATGTCGCGCCGGGCAATGCGGTACGGCAGATCATCGCGCATGCCGCTGGCGTACTGCTCCAGCACCTGCGCCAGATAGCGCGCGCAGCTGGCCAGCACGGTGGCCATCACTTGGTTGAGGCGGCGGCCTTGCCAGTCTGGCAGGATCAGGAACGAGGCGGCGGCGGCAATGGCGCAGCCGATCACGGTGTCGATCAGGCGCGGCCAGATCAGCACGAAGCCATCGCCGAGCAGGTTGAAGCAGAACAACGCCATCACCGTGATGCCGGCGGTCGCCAGCATGTAGCGGTCGGTGCGGGTGATGAAGAAGATCAGCGCCGCAGCCAGTGCGAGCAGCAACTGCACCTCGGTGCCGGGGAACAACTGCATCAACGCCCAGGTGGCGATCAGGCCGATCAAGGTGCCGGCAATGCGCTGTACCAGTCGCAGCCGCGTGGCGCCGTAGTTGGGCCGGCACACAAACGCGGTGGTGAGCAGGATCCAGTACCCGTTGTCGGCATGGATCGATTGCATCACCGCGTAGCCCACCACCAGCGCAATGGCCATACGCAGGCCGTGGCGGAACAGCACCGAGCCGGGCGTGAGTTGCTGGCCGAGGCGAGCGGCCATCTCGCGCACGGTGTGCGGCGAGGAATCGCGCAGGCGGGTGTCGAGGTTGTCGCTGGTGGAATCGGATTGCGCCGCTTCGGACAGCCGCCGCTCGATGGTCTGCAGGTTGGTGACCAGCAATTCCAGCGCGCCGAGCAGGCGGGTGAGCGCGGGATCGGCGCGGGCGTGCAGGTAGTCCAGCGACTGGCGCAGATCGTCGGTGGCCAGCCGGCTGTGATCGCCGTAATCGAACGGCTGGCGCAGCCGGATCGCCTCGCCCAGCGCGGCGCAGGCCTTGCCCTGTAGCGCGAGCAGGCGCTGGCAGCGGTACAGCACATCGCTGTGGAAGAACGCGTCGGTCAGGGCTTCGTACGGGTAGTGCGAGGAGCTGGCGCGTTCGTGGAATTCCTGCGCCATGTAGTACAGCCGGAAATACAGCCCGGACTGCACGCCCGGCCGGCCGGAGCGGCCGAAGCGGCTCATGATCGCGGTCTTGGCCGCATTGAGCGCGCCCACCACCTTGGCGTTCTGTTCGGCCAGCGCCAGCCGGCGTGCATGCAGGTCGCTTTGCCGCACCGGTTCGAACAGGTCGGCCTTGAGCGTGAGATAGCGGCCAAGTTCGAAGAACAGCCGCGACAGCCGCTCGCGTACCGGGCGATTGGCGAACAGGATGGTCCACAGGATCGACAGCACGCCGTACCAGGTGGCGCCGGCCAGTAGCAGCGCTGCGCCATGCCAGGCGATGCGCGGATCGTGGCTGCCGTGCTGATCCATGCCGATCATGGCGTAGATCGACAAGGCCACCGTGGCCTGCGCGATCGAGGCATAGCGCTCGCCCAGCGCGCCCAGCAGGGTAAGCGAGAAGGTGGCCACGGCCATGCCGGTGACGAACGCCAGCGGATACGGGAACAGCACCACCACCGCGGCCGCAGCCGCAGCGAAGCACAGCAGCGAGAGCAGCACCGATTTGCTGCGGCCCAGCCAGTTGTCGTCGGTCTCGGCGATGGCGCTGGCGATCGCGCCCAGGAACAGCGCCGGCACCGCGGTGAGCTGCTGCCAGTGCCAGCACACGCCCATGGCCACCGCCAGCGCGATGAACACACGCAGGCCATAGCTGGCCTTTTCATGGGCCCACAGGCGGCTGAGGCGGGATTCGAACGAAGTGGTGGCCACGGTCTCTGAAGGGCAAGCGTGCCCGGGCATTATTGCCGCAGGCACGCGCCGCCGGTGTGGAGGGCGGCTAATTCTTTGTCAGTAGGCGGCGTGGCCGGCGCCGCTGCACGCCATGCATCAGGCCTGCGCGTCGCGCTCGCGGGCGATCGCGCGCCAGCCGATGTCGCTGCGCTGGAAGGCGTTGGGCCAGTGGATCGGCTGCAGGCCGGCATAGGCGGTGCGTTGCGCGTCCAGCACGCTGTCGCCCAGCGCGGCCACGCACAGCACGCGGCCACCGGCACTGACCACCTCGCCTGCGGCATTGAGCGCCGTGCCGGCGTGGAAGACCTTGGCGCTGGCCGGCACCGCGTCCAGGCCGGTGATGACCTCGCCGGTGACCGGGGTTTCCGGATAGGGCTTTGCGGCGATGACCACGCCCAGCGATGGGCGCGGGTCCCACTGCGCCTGCGCGGTGTCGAGGGTGCCGTCGATGGCCGCTTCCACCAGATCCACCAGATCCGATTGCAGGCGCAGCATCACCGGCTGGGTTTCCGGGTCGCCGAAGCGCACGTTGAATTCGATCACCTTGGGCGCGCCGTGCGCATCGATCATCAGCCCGGCGTACAGGAAGCCGGTGAACGGCACGCCGTCGGCAATCATCCCCTGCACGGTCGGCTCGACCACCTCGCGCATCACCCGCGCATGCACCTCGGGCGTGACCACCGGCGCCGGCGAATACGCGCCCATGCCGCCGGTGTTCGGGCCGGTGTCGCCATCGCCCACGCGCTTGTGGTCCTGGCTGGTGGCCATCGGCAAGGCGTGTGTGCCGTCGACCATCGAGATGAAGCTGGCTTCTTCGCCGTCCAGAAATTCCTCGATCACCACGCGTGCGCCGGCATCGCCGAACGCATTGCCCGAGAGCATGTCGCGCACCGCGTCTTCGGCCTCGCTCAGCGTCATCGCCACGATCACGCCCTTGCCGGCGGCCAGGCCATCGGCCTTGATCACGATCGGTGCGCCCTTCTCGCGCACGTAGGCCAGCGCGGCGTCCACCTCGGTGTGGACCGCGTAATAGGCGGTGGGAATGCCGTGGCGGGCCAGGAAGTCCTTGGCGAACGCCTTGCTACCTTCCAGCTGCGCGGCCTTGGCGGTGGGCCCGAAGATGCGCAGGCCAGCGGCATGGAAGCGGTCGACCACGCCCAGCACCAGCGGCACTTCCGGGCCGACCACGGTGAGCGCAACGGCCTCGCGCTGTGCCAGCGCCAGCAGGCCATCCAGGTCATCGACCTTGATCGCCACGTTGCGGCACTTGGCTTCGGTGGCGGTGCCGGCATTGCCCGGTGCGACCAGCACCTCGCTCACGCGCGCGGACTGCGCGATCTTCCAGGCCAGGGCATGTTCACGGCCGCCGGAGCCGATGACGAGGATTTTCAAGAGGGCTGCTCGCTAGTACGGAGGAAAGGGGCGCTACCTGCAATCTTCGCGCTGCAGGGCGTTGGGGAAGGGGTAGGTCCAGGTCTTGGTGTCGAGCGCGAACGTATGCGTGGTGTCCAGCGCAGCGCCGCAATCGGTGCCGTGCTCGTGGATCTGCAGCGGCCAGGTGCGCGCCTGGATGTTGCTGCTGTCCACGTCCAGGGTGAAGTCGACGTTGAAGGCTTCGGCGCGGCATTGCGCCTCGGTCTGGTCCGGCTCGCGCGCATCGTCTTCGCAGCTGATGGAGCCGCTGTTGTCGATATGGGCGCGGAGCGAGCCGGCGTTGGCCAGGCCCTTGGGGCCGGGCACCACCAGGTCCTGCGATTCGAGCAGCAGGCCCTGGCCCATCCAGAAGCTGTGCACGATGAAGCCATAGAAGTCGCTGCCCAGGCGCAGGATGTCCACGCTGCCGGGCTGGCCATCGCTGCCGAAGGTGTCGGACAGCTTCTCCGCCACCACCTTGAAACCATCGCCGTCGCCGCGCAGCACGAAGAAGTCGACCAGGCCCGGATTGCCGTGGCCGCCGTCGCTCAGGCTGTGGCAGACCGCCAGCAGTTGCTGCACCTGCTCGCCCACCACCACCGGTTGCTCGGCGCACACCTGGCTGTTGGCCTTGAAGCCATCGGCCTCACCGGCCCAGTCGGCCGACAGGCTGGCCTTGTCGCCATAGCGCGTGCGCACGAACGCCTCCAGCCGCGCAGTGCGGCTGAGGTGGGATGTGGCGGCCGGCGTGGCCGGCGCCTTGGTGGCAGGCGCCGCGGTGGGTGCGGGAGCCTGCTTGCATCCACCCAGCAGGGCGGCTGCCGCCAGCAGCGCGGCCAGTGCGTGCGATCGGTGCATCGGGACGGTCCTTGTCGTGTGGATCAATGCCGAAAGTGGCGCACGCCGGTGAACACCATCGCCAGGCCGTGTTCGTCGGCGGCGGCGATCACTTCGCCATCGCGCATCGAACCGCCCGGCTGGATCACCGCCTGGATGCCGGCCGCCGCCGCGGCATCGATGCCGTCGCGGAACGGGAAGAATGCATCCGATGCCATCACCGAGCCGGCCACCGTAAGCTTGGCTTCTTCGGCCTTGAGCGCGGCGATCTTGGCGCTGACCACGCGGCTCATCTGCCCGGCGCCCACACCAATGGTGCGGCTGTCCTTGGCATACACGATCGCGTTGGATTTGACGTACTTGGCCACGCGCCAGGCAAACAGCAGATCGGCCAGTTCGGCATCGCTGGGTGCGCGCTTGGTCACCACGCTCAGCTCGCCCAGGGACATGCCGCGGTTGTCGGCCGACTGCATCAGCAGGCCAGAGCCAATCCGCTTGGTGTCGTAGTTGTTGAGACCGGCGCCGTGCGGGATCTTGAGCACGCGCACGTTGGCCTTCTTGGTTGCGTAGTCGAGCGCGCCAGGCGCGTAGTCCGGGGCGATCAGCACTTCGACGAACTGGCGGTCCAGGATGGCCTTGGCGGTGGCTGCATCCAGCGTGCGGTTGAACGCCAGGATGCCGCCGAACGCGCTGGTGGGGTCGGTGGCATAGGCCAGCTCATAGGCATCGCCGCAGGCCACGCCCACCGCCACGCCGCACGGGTTGGCGTGCTTGACGATCACGCAGGCGCAGCGCTCGAACTGGCGCACGCATTCCCACGCCGCATCGGCATCGGCCAGGTTGTTGTAGCTCAGTTCCTTGCCCTGCAGCTGCTGGAAGGTGGCCAGCGTGCCCGGCACCGGATACAGGTCGCGGTAGAACGCGCCGGACTGGTGCGGGTTCTCGCCGTAGCGCAGGTCCATCACCTTGATGAAATTGGAGTTGATCTGCGCCGGGAACGGGCTACGCGTGGGCACGCTCTCCGCACTGTCAGCCACGGCCGAGAGATAGTTGCTGATCGCCGCGTCGTACTGCGCCACGCGGTTGAACGCGGCCACCGACAGCGCAAAGCGCTGGGCCGCCGAGAGCTGGCCGTTGTTGGCTTCCAGCTCGGCCAGCAGGTCGGCGTATTGCGCTGGGTCGGTGGCCACGGCCACGCGCGCGAAATTCTTCGCCGCGCTGCGCAGCATCGCCGGGCCGCCGATATCGATGTTTTCCACCGCATCGGCCAGCGTGCAGTCGGCCTTGGCGGTGACCGACTCGAACGGGTACAGGTTGAGCACCAGCAGATCGATCGGCGCGATGCCGTGTTCGGCCATCACTGCTTCGTCGACACCGGCGCGGCCGAGCAGGCCACCGTGCACCAGCGGGTGCAGGGTCTTGACGCGGCCGTCCATCATTTCCGGGAAACCGGTCAACTCGGCTACGTCCTTCACCGGCAGGCCCGCATCGCGGATTGCCTTGGCGGTGCCGCCGGTGGACAGCAGCTCGACATTGCGCGCCACCAGCGCGCGGGCCAGGTCGATCAGGCCGGTCTTGTCGGAAACGGAGAGCAGGGCCCGGCGCACGGGCAGGAAATCAGAGGCCATGGGTGAAAGGGCAGTCGTTGCGGGGCAGCCGATATTGTAGGCTGCGCCAGCGCTCGAATGGACTCAACCACCGGTATGGCCTCGATCTATGCTCTGAAAGGACGCTTCCAGGACCTGCTGCGGCCCATGGTTGGCGCGCTCTACCGCGGCGGCATCACCGCCAATCAGGTCACCCTGATCGCGGCGGCCATCTCGGTGCTGGTGGCCGCGGTGGTGTACCGCGCTGGCGCCAGCTGGCCGCTGCTGTATCTGTTGCTGCCGGTGTGGATGCTGCTGCGCATGGCGCTCAACGCCATCGACGGCATGCTGGCGCGCGAGTTCGGCCAACAATCGCGCCTGGGCGCCTACCTCAACGAGCTGTGCGACGTGGTTGCCGATGCAACCTTGTACTTGAGCCTGCTCGGCGTGCCCGGCGTCAATGCCAGCGCGCTGTGGAGCTTTGCGCTGCTGGCCGCGCTGACCGAATACGCCGGCGTGCTCGGGCTGATGGTCGGCGCCGGCCGCCGTTACGACGGGCCGATGGGCAAGAGCGACCGTGCCTTCGTCATTGGTGCGCTCGGTCTGGCGCTGGCGTTTGGCCTGCTCGGTGGGCATGGCGTCACCTGGGCCGCGCTGCTGCTGTGCCTGGCCTGCGCCGCAACCGTGTGGCGGCGCGTGCGCGCCGGCCTGGCCGACGCCGCTGCGCGCTGACGCGCAGCGCCCGGTTTTTCTCGATCCCCAACCTCTTTCCCCTCAGGATGATCCGATGCGCACAGTTGTAGAGCGCGAGTTCGCCAGTTTCGACGGTGCGCCCCTGTTTTATCGGCACTGGCCGGTGCAGGCCGCTGCCGACGCCGCGACGCCGCCCAAGGCCGTGGTGTTGCTGCACCGTGGGCACGAGCATTCCGGGCGGGTGATGCACTTGGCCGAAGAATTGCAGCTGCCGGACGCGCAGTTCTTTGCCTGGGATGCGCGCGGCAACGGGCGCTCGCCCGGCGCGCGCGGCGACGCGCCCGGGTTCGATGCGCTAGTGCGCGACCTGGACAGCTTCATTGCGCACATCGGTGCCACCCACAGCATCGCGGTGCAGGACATCGTGGTGATCGCGCAGAGCGTGGGCGCGGTGGTGGCATCCACCTGGGTGCACGATTACGCGCCGCCGCTGCGCGCGCTGGTGCTGGCCTCGCCGGCGTTCAAGGTCAAGTTGTATGTGCCGTTTGCACGCGCGGGGCTGGCGCTGATGCAGGCGCTGCGCGGCAACTTCTTCGTCAACAGCTACGTCAAGCCGCAGTGGCTGACGCATGATCCGGCGCGCGTGGACAGCTACCGCACCGATCCACTGATCACCCGGCCGATTTCGGTGCGTGTGCTGCTGGGGCTGTACGCGGCGGCCGACCGCGTGGTGGCCGATGCGCAGGCGATCACCGTGCCGACGCAGCTGCTGGTCTCCGGCGCGGATTTCGTGGTGCATCGCGGCCCGCAGGACCGCTTCTATGAGAACCTGCGCTCGCCGATCAAGCAACGGCATTTTCTGCCCGGGTTCTTCCACGACACCTTGGGCGAGCGCGACCGTGCGGTGGCGATTACGCAGATCCGTCAGTTCGTCAGCGAGCGCTTTGCGCAGCCACCGGTGCGCGCGGACCTGCGCGATGCGCATCGTGTGGGTCCGAGTTTCGAAGAAGCCGAACGCCTCGCCTGGCCGCCGCAACGCAACAGCCTGCAAGACCTGCGCTGGCGCGGTGTGCGTGCGGGCCTGCGGCTGGGTGGCACGTTGTCCGAAGGCATCGCGCTGGGCCTGCAAACCGGTTTCGATTCCGGCAGCACGCTGGATTACATCTATCGCAACCAGGCGCGTGGGCGCGGCCCGCTCGGCCGCATGATCGACCGCAATTACCTCAACGCCATCGGCTGGCGCGGCATCCGCATCCGTGGCGCGCATCTGGGCGAATTGCTGCGCGCAACCGCCACCCGCCTGCGCCAGGCCGGGCAACCGGTGCGCGTGCTGGACATCGCTGCCGGGCATGGCCGCTACGTGCTGGAAGCGCTGGGCAGCGGCGCGCAACGTGCCGATGCGATCGTGCTGCGCGACTTCAGCCCGCTCAACGTCACCCAGGGCGCGGCGTTGATCCAGGCGCTGGGCGCCGGCGACATCGCCCGCTTCGAGCAGGGCGATGCGTTCGATCCGGTCTCGGTGGGCGCGGTGGACCCGGCGCCCACGCTGGCGGTGGTGTCGGGCCTGTACGAACTGTTTGCCGACAACGACCAGGTGGCGCGCTCGCTCGCTGGCGTGGCCGCGGCGGTGCCGCCCGGTGGCTATCTGCTCTACACCGGGCAGCCCTGGCATCCGCAGCTGGAATTCATTGCGCGCGCACTCACCAGCCACCGCGATGGCGTGGCCTGGGTGATGCGCCGGCGCAGCCAGCAGGAGATGGACGGCCTGGTGGAAGCGGCCGGGTTTCGCAAGGTGGACCAGCGCATCGATGCGTTCGGCATCTTCACCGTGTCGCTGGCGCAGCGGATCAACGCATGAATGCAGGCGCGCGCCCGTTCGCTCGCGCCGCGCTGTGGCTGGCGGTGCTGGGGCCGTTCTTCTTCCTCAGCTACGGGCTGGCCAATACTTTGGCCGGGCGCGCGGCCAGCGTGCCGTCGGTGGTGTTCGGCTGGGAACACGGCATGCCGTTCTGGCCGTGGACCATCGTGCCGTACTGGTCCATCGATGTGTTCTACGCGGTGTCGTTTTTTACCTGCCGCACGCGGCGGCAGCTGGATACGCATGCATTGCGCCTGTTCACCGCACAGCTGCTGTGCGTGAGCTGTTTCCTGCTGTGGCCGTTGCGCTACAGCTTCGTGCGGCCAGACACCGAGGGCGTGTTCGGGTGGTTGTTCGCGGTGCTGCTGGGCTTCGATAAGCCGTACAACCAGGCGCCATCGCTGCACATCGTGCTGCTGGTGGTGCTGTGGGTGCGCTACGGCGCGCAGCTGCAGGGTGTGTGGCGTTGGCTGCTGCATGGGTGGTTCGCGCTGATCGGCATCTCGGTACTCACCACCTACCAGCATCATTTCATCGATGTGCCCACCGGGCTGGCGGCCGGGTGGCTATGCGTGTGGCTGTGGCCCGAGCGCATCGCAGCACCGTGGACCGATGCACGCCTCGCGCGCGACCCGCGACGCTGGCGGCTGGCGGCGCTGTATCTGGGTGGCGCAGGGGTGACGGCTGGCCTGGCGCTGTGGCTGGGCGGTGCAGCGCTGTGGCTGCTGTGGATGAGTGGCGCGCTGCTGCTGGTGGCGCTCAATTACGCACTGCTGGGACCGGGCGGGTTTCAAAAGCGCAGCGATGGGCAACTGAGCCTGGCCGCGCGCTGGTTGTATGCCCCCTATCTGCTGGCAGCCTGGTGCAACTCGCGGCTGTGGACGCGGCGCGCGCCGTTGCCGCGCGCGGTGTGCGACGACGTGTGGTTGGGGCGGATTCCGTTGCCGGCGCAGCGCGCGGCATTCGCGGTGGTGGTGGATGTCAGTGCGGAACTGTCGTTGCGCCATGCGCATGCGAACGACCGCATCATTCCGATGCTGGATCTGGTGGCGCCGGCGCCCGCCAGCCTGCGTGCTGCCGCGCAGGCGATCGAGGCCGCGCGCGCGCATGGGCCGGTGTTGGTGTGCTGCGCGCTGGGCTATTCGCGCAGTGCAGCCAGCGTGGTGACGTGGCTGGTGCTCAGCCAGCGCGCGGCCAGCGTGAGCGAGGCCATGGCCTGCGTGCGCGCGGCGCGCCCGTCGATCGTGCTGGGGCCTCATCACCAGGCGGCGATTGCCGCTGCGTGTGCCAATGATGCTGCGGCCGATGCGCTTATCGCGCAGGTGCCGGCATGACCGCGGTGATGACGCTGGCCAGCATGCGCGCGCTGTTGCGCCAGGGCGCGGCAATCGACCGCTGCGCGTTGCTGCTGCTGGCTGCTGCGGTGTTGTTGCTGGGCATCACTGATGCACCAACGGTTGCGCAAGTTGCCTATGCGCTGAGCGCGTTGGCCGGCCTCGCGCAGCGCTATTGGGCGTTTCGGGTGGGCCTGGACGCCGACCTGCTCGACGCGGTGCTCGGCCAGCTGGAACTCGGTCATGCCGATGACACTCAAGCCGGCCAGCAACTCGACCAGGCCTTGCAAGACATCGGGCTGCTGCGCCATGCACCGCCTGTACGTGATTGGGCCGCGCGTTGGCGCGGCATGCGCGGCCTGCTGCGCACGCAACTGCTGTGCGCCGCGTTGCAGGTGCTGGCGTTGGCGATCGGCCTGCTGGCCAAGGGTGTGCTGTGACTACCTCGCCCACAGTGCCACTGCAGGCCACACCTGAGCAGCACGCGTTATGGCTGCGGCTGCAGGCGTATGCCTTCGGCCCCGATGCGGATGCCTTGCCTGCCTTCGAGCGCCGCGTCGCCCAGCAGGCGCACTGCAGCGTGGCGGTGGCGCAGCAATTGGTAGAGGAATACCGGCGCTTCTGTTTTCTGGCCTGCACCAGCACCGCGCAGGCCACGCCCAGCCCCTTGGTCGATCAGGTCTGGCACACCCACCTCACCGACACCCGCGAGTACTGGGACAGCTTTTGCCCGCTGGTGTTGCAGACCACGCTGCATCATCAACCCGGCCGCGGCAGCGCCGCCGAGGATGCGCGCTTCCAGCAGCAATACCGCGCCACGCTGGAGCGGTATGAGCTGCAGTTTGGCGCGCCGCCGGCACTGCTGTGGCCGGCCCCGCGGCTGGCTCCCACAGCCGTGCCGGCGGCGCACGATGACGCGTCCGAGGCCGCGTTACGTGCGCTGCGCGGCGAGCCAGCGCCGCCGTCGGTCAGGCGACTCCCGCGCGCGGTCATCGGGTGGGCGCTTGCCGCGGCGGTCGCCGCCTGGCTGGCCTACTCGGCCAATGGCGGCATACCGCAGCCGTTGCAGTGGCGCGGGGTCCACTTCCTGCCGTTTTTCATCACGCTGATCGGGCTGGGCTGGTCCACGGCGGCATGGTTGCGGCGGGCGTTGCGTGGTGGCCGCGCACGCGTGGTCGATGTCGTCGATGCCAGCGAATTCGCTTACCTGAGCGGTGGCGCCGATCGCGTTGCCGATCTGTTGTTCACCGAGTTGCTGGTGCGCAACGCGGTTTACCTGGACCGCGATGAGGATGCACAGGCACGGCGATGGGTGCGATGGCAGCCGCGCATTGCGGTGCCGCCTGCACTGGAACCGGCGCTGCAGGCGCTGCGCAGTGCCGAAGATCCCACCGTGGCCTGGCAGGCCCTGCGCGGGCTTACCGGGCCGGTCAGGCAGCAGCTGATCGACAAGGGCCTGTGGCTTGCGCCTGGCGCTGCGCGCGGGGTGCGCGTTGTCAGCACCCTACCCGTGGCAGTGGTGTGGGTGCTGGGCGCATGCAAGCTGGTGATTGGCGTGCAGGGCGGGTATCCGGTGGGGTACCTGCTCGGCTGCATGGTGCTGACCAGCGTGCTGGTCCTGGGCTTTTTGCTGGTGCCAGTGCGGCGCACCCTGGCCGGTGATGCGCGTCTGCAGGCGCGCCGCCAGGCAGTGCGCCGCGATGCTGCGCGGACCGGCGCCGATCCGGGCGAGGCCGTGGCGCTGTACGGCACAGTGGCGTTGGTCGGCACACCCTGGGCCAGTTACCACGAGATCCGCGCACCGAACACGCATCACCACGACAGCACGGGGAGCAGCTGCGGCGGTGGCGGTGACGGCGGCGATGCAGGAGGCGACAGCGGCGGCGATGGTGGCGGCGGCTGTGGTGGATGTGGCGGAGGAGGCGACTGATGGCACACGAGACCACCGGCCTGCGTGCGCGGCAACGGCAGCTGGCACGCGCGTTGCGCGGACGCGGCGCTACACCCAATGGCGTGTCGTGGGTGGGCATCGCCTTCGCGGCGCTGGCCGGGCTGATGTTCTACATCGCCTTGAGCGCGCCGGCGCGCGAAGGTGCCGCGCCGCTGCTGCTGGCCTTGCTCGGGCTGCAGGGGCGGCTGTGGTGCAACCGCCTGGATGGCGTGCTGGCGCGACAGGCGCGGCTGGTGTCGCGCGCCGGTGAGGTCTACAACGACGCACCGGATCGCCTGTCGGATGTGCTGGTGTGCATCGGCCTGGGCTACGGGCTGCAGGCCAGCGTGCCGTGGGCCGCGCAACTGGGCTGGGCCGCGGCATTGTGCTGCGTGGCCACCGCTTACGTGCGCATGCTCGGGCTGGCCTGTGGCACCGCCGAGCCGCGGCAGGGGCCAATGAGCCGCGTGCAGCGCATGCACTGGTTGTCGTTGATGACCGTGCTGGCACTGCCGCTGCAATGGATGGGCCAGCCGCGTGCGGCGGCGTGGGTGTTGATTGGCGCACTGGCGGTGTTGATCGCCGGTGCGGTGCTGACGGTGGTGTTGCGGCTGCGCATGATCGTGCGCGCATTGGAGTGGACATGATTGCCCGTTTGATCGCGCGTGCCTGCAGTGGCGCCATCCGCACCCTCACCGGTGCCCGCGCGTTGTGGCGCGGCTGCGCGCCGTCCAACGAACGCCGCGTGTACTACGGCAACCACGCCAGCCACGGCGACTTCGTGCTGATCTGGTCCTCGCTGTCGGCCAGCCTGCGGCATGAAGTCCGCCCGGTGGCCGCGGCCGATTACTGGCAACGCACCGCGCTGCGCCGCTACCTGATCCATGCGGTGTTCAACGGCGTGCTGATCGAACGCGATGCGGCGCGCCGCACCCGCGACCCGATCGAATGCCTGTGCGATGCGGTGGACGCCGGCGATTCGCTGATCCTGTTTCCCGAAGGCACGCGCAATCCCGACGAGGGCGTGTTGCCGTTCAAGAGTGGGCTGTACCACCTGGCGCGGCAACGCCCGGAACTGGAGTTCGTGCCGGTGTGGATCGACAACCTCAAGCGCGTGATGCCCAAGGGCAAATGGCTGCCGTTGCCGCTGCTATGCACCACCACCTTCGGTGCGCCATTACGGCTGGAAGCCGACGAAGACAAGCAGGCATTTCTGGCACGTGCGCGTGAGGCGCTGCTGGCGTTGTCGCCGGATCAGCTGGAGGCGCGCGCATGAATCCGTATGCGTTCAGTGGGCAGCTGCAGCAGTCCTCAATGCACCAGCAGACGCTATGGTTGTTCAGCGGCATTGCGCTGGTGCTGGTGGTGGCCACGCTGATTTCCGAAGCCTTGCGTTGGCGCGCACGCGCGCAGCCCAGCGCAGTGCTCGACAACCTGGTGGCCCGCATCCGTGCCTGGTGGGTGATGGCCGGCGTGGTGGGCATTGCGTTCGTGTTCGGGCGCGCCGGGGTGATCGGGCTGTTTGCGCTGGTGTCGTTGTTTGCGCTGCGCGAGTTCATCACCCTCACGCCCACCCGGCGCGGCGATTACTACGCGCTGCTGGCGGCGTTCTACATCGTGTTGCCCTGGCAGTACGGGCTGGTGTGGACCGGCTGGTATGGCATGTACACGTTGCTGATCCCGGTCTATGCGTTCTTGGTGCTGCCGATCCTGGCCACCATCGGCGGCGACACCACGCGTTATCTCGAGCGCACAGCCAAGGTGCAGTGGGGCTTGATGATCTGCGTGTTCTGCATCTCGCACGTGCCGGCACTGCTGAATCTGGAGATCCCCGGCTATGCCGGGCGCAATCTGCTGTTGATCGCCTTCCTGGTGATCGTGGTGCAGTCCTCGGATGTGTTGCAGTACGTGTGGGGCAAACTGGCCGGCCGGCATCTGATTGCACCGAAGCTGTCGCCGTCCAAGACCGTGGAAGGCTTCATCGGTGGCGTGCTCTCGGCCAGCCTGCTCGGCATGGCGCTGTGGTGGATCACCCCGTTCGCGCCGTGGCACGCGTTCGGGCTGGCGTTGGTGGCCAATCTGATGGGCTTCTTCGGCGGGCTGGTGATGTCGGCGATCAAGCGCGATCGCGGCATCAAGGATTGGGGCCACATGATCGAAGGCCACGGCGGCGTGCTCGATCGACTGGATTCGGTGTGTTTCGCCGCGCCGGTGTTCTTCCACCTGATTCGCTACGGCTGGGCGTAGCGGTGTGCCGCAGCGCGCCGTCGGCAAGCAGTGACAGCGGCTAAACCGTCAGACGTCGCATGTGCCCCAGTCGTTGCGCCATCATGGTGCAAACCAAGCGATGTTTCATCGCACAGGGGACGCACACACAGCGCAACACCGCCGTTGCGATTCCCGATTCCCCACTCCCGATCCCCAAACCTACGTCAGCCCATACTCTTTGAGCTTCTTGCGCAGCGTGGCGCGGTGAATGCCCAGCATGGCCGCGGCGCGGCTCTGATTGCCTTCGCAATGGTTGAGCACTTCGACGAACAACGGGATTTCCATCTCGCGCAGCACGATTTCATACACGTCGTCGGCATCGCTGCCATCCAGATCGCGCAAATAGCGGCGCACGGACTGCGCCACGTGTTCGCGCAGCGGCGACTTCGGGGCGCCACGACTGCTGTCAGGACGAGAGGGGGTTGCGTTCAAAGGAGGTTCCCAGTGTCACGAAGCCGGGACGCGTGGCCGGCGAGGGGGAGTGAGTCTAGCGCGTGACCTCACCGCTCGCCACGCCCATGTGGGTGGCGGTCAGGTCGCGTCCGCTCAACGGAAATCAAAACTGAAGGCAGCCGTGCTCGCGGCCGGTTCGCGCACGCGAAACGCCACCTGCACCGCTTGGCCGGGCGCCAGCGTGTCTTGCGCGGCGGGCGCCTGGCCCAGGTAATCCTGCGGGCTAAACACCCGCGTGCCGATCACCCGGCCGTCGGCATCGGACAGTGATAGCTGCAGCCACGGCCAGGCCTGTGCCCAGCGTGCATCGTTGCGGAAGCTGGCCTGGATCTGCAGCACGC
This sequence comes from Xanthomonas sp. NCPPB 4037, assembly GCF_041475695.2. Taxonomy (NCBI): domain Bacteria; kingdom Pseudomonadati; phylum Pseudomonadota; class Gammaproteobacteria; order Lysobacterales; family Lysobacteraceae; genus Xanthomonas; species Xanthomonas sp. NCPPB 4037. The sequence continues at coordinate 4,510,502 of NZ_CM191261.1, read as the reverse complement.
CCTGGTAGGCGGGCAGCGGGCGCACGTCGCGCGTCAGCAGCGTTAGCGTGGCCGGGTCGCGCCACGGCGGCAGCGCGCAGCGTGCCACTGCGCAGGCCGCGCTGACCAGCGGCCGCCAGCGCGCATCGCCGGCCAGGCGCGCGCGGTCGGCAAGGACGATCTGCAGGCCCAGCAGCAGTACCAAGCCGACCAGCACCGCCCATTGCCAGCCGCTGGCGCGCAGCCGCGGCCGAACGAGGCCGCGGCGGGCGAAGGCGGGTTCCAGCGTGGGTGCCGGGGTTGGGGAGGGGGATGGCGACGTTGGTGTGGATGCCGGTGCCGGTGCCGACGTGGACGTGGACGTAGGCGTGGTTGCGGTAACGTCCGGATCTGCTTCCAGCTCGGCCTCGGCCGCTGCATCTGCCTCTGCTTCCGGGGCCGGGGCAGCTTGGGGAGCAGCGGGGGCAGGCTGGCCGTCTTGATTCGCCGGGGGGGACGCCTGCGGCGTTTGCGTGACCGTGGCGCCCGGCGCGCTCGCAGCGGACTGCGCTGCAATTGCAGGTTGGTCGGGGGCGTTGGTTGCGCGCGCTGCTGCGGCCGGAGCTAACGGAGCTGCAGACGTTGCTGCAGCTGCCGGAGCGATCGCCGCCGCTGCAGGGTGCCGGCCGTCGTCTGCACTGCGGCCCATGGCCGGGTCCGTAGTCTGCGCAGACGAATGCGCCGGCACCGGTGCAGGTGGCGTGGCAGGCAATGGCAGTGGCGACGCAGACAGCGGCGCGTCTCGCCGTGCGGGTGCAATCAGGGTGTCAGGCGCACGTGCAGCGGCGTCTGGCGGGGCGGCCTCCGGGCTGCGCGGTGGCGCTGGCAACGGACGTGCCGGCGCCGGAACAGGCGCGGCCAGCGGCGCTGCCACCGGCGCGGACTCGGGGGCAGGCACTGCGGTGTCGGCCGGCGCGGTCGAAGGCGCGGGCGGGGTCGGGACCAGCGGCGGGGCGGCCGGGGCCGCACGCAGGAACGTGGCAAGCGGGCGGCGCGGAGGCGGAGTCTCGGACATCGGCAGGCGTGCAGCGGGAAGACCCCTATTCAACCACGCGCGCGCCGCATGGCGAACCCGCTGCCGCGGTCAGTGACCGCCGCACCCACCTGTTGCGTGCGGCGCCACGGCGTAGTGCTCAGGGACGTGCCCCCCCATGCCGCAGGCGTCTTCAGAAAGGCCGACGTTTTCTCGCGAGCACTGTTTCCAGCGAACACTGCCCTGCGATGGAAATGGATTAGGCGGCGCCGCCGCGCCGCACAGGCTCAGGCGACTGGCCCGCGGAGCAGAACAAGACTCGGCGTGTGCTCCAGTGCCGCAGGCGTGGCTTGCGTTCGGTCAGGAGCAGATCGAGAGCGGGCCGGTGCGCTGGCGCGGGGCCAGCGCGTCAAAGCGCGACACCAGCGCTGCTGCTCATCAGATGGCGCTATTGCGCAGGTCCTTCGGCAATCGAAAACACCAGCGATTGCGACCACGCGCCCGCTGCGGCCGGGCCTCAGCGCCGCCGACGCGGCTTGCCTTCGGCCAGCAGCAGATCGAGCAAACCGGTGCGCTGGCGCGGGGCCAATGCGTCGAAGCGCGACAGCAGCACGCGCTGCTGCTCGTCCAGGTGGCGGTATTGGGCGGGTTCTTCGGCAATCGAGGACACCGGCGGGCCGAACACGCGCTCGCCGCGGCCGGTGGCCAGATATTCGAACGTCATGCCGCTGCGCTTGGCCAGGCCGATCAGGTTGTCCACCGACGGTGCGGTGCCTTCGGCCATCTCCCATTGCGCCACCGCGCTGCGGGTCACGCCCAGTTCGCCGGCCAGGGCTTCCTGGGTCAGCTTGGTCAAGCTGCGGGCCTCGCGTACACGCTCGTATAGCTTGCTCACACGGACACCGGTGGCGGGAACGGGCCGGGAGATATAGCGCCAGCGACGCAATCAAATAGTTCGTATGACTTTCATATCGGCAGATGTTTGCGATACTGGCGTTCGCTGGGTGGTCACGACATCACAGCGAACTCAAGGAGGAGCCGTCATGTGCAAACGTCTGTGGGGCCGGCGCGCGGCGCCGCGTCCAAAACCTGTGCCGCCCACGCCCTGGCCGGCCTATTCGCCGCTGGATCCAGCGGTGGCGCGCTTTGCGGGGGCGGCCCGTTACCTGGTCTGGCGCCGCGACCAGGACTGGACCGCGGTGATCGACGGGCTGCACTGGGGGCCGGCGCTGGCGCCCCGATGGTGGGCATGGCGACATCGCCATTGGCGGCTGCTGGCCGCCGGCCTAGGCGTGCTGGGCAGTGCGAGTGGGCTGTGGCTCGCCGGTGCGTTCGCCGGCGGCTGGTTGCTGGCGTGGGCGGCGCTGGGTCTGGTCGAGCTGGGCATGCGCGCGTCTGCGGTGCGGCAGGCCAGCCGCTGGCGGTGCGCGGCCCTGCAGCGTGCTGGCTGGCAGCCGGTGACCCAGCTGCGCGCCATCAGCGTCGAGGATGCCGTCACCACCGCGCGGATCCGCAGCGGTGAACTCCGGCCGGAGTAAGTCAGTGGCGGCGAACGCCGTCGATGCGTACCCATTCCGCGTCGTATTCGCAGTGCAGATGCTCGAACCAGGGCGTGTAGCGTTGCACCAGGTCCTGCTCCTGGCCCTGCATGATGCCCGACAGCGCAATGCGTCCGCCGGGCGCCACGCGCGCGGCCAGGGTCTCGGCCAGCGCGTCCAGTGCGGTGGCCAGGATATTGGCCAGCACCACCGGGTAGGTCTGCACGGGTTCGTCCTGCGGCAGGTACACCTGCATCTGCGTTTCCATCGCATTGCGCTCGGCATTTTCGGCCGTGGCCAGCAACGCCTGTGGGTCGTAATCCACGCCCACCGCGTTGGCCGCACCGAGCTTGAGCGCGGCCAGGGCCAGGATGCCGGAGCCGCAACCGAAATCCAGCACGCTGCGGCCCTGCAACTGGCCCTCGCCGGCCAGCGCATCCAGCCAGCGCAGGCACAGCGCGGTGGTCTGGTGGGTGCCCGAGCCGAACGCCAGGCCCGGGTCCAGCCGCACCACCGCCGCATCGGGCGTGTTGGCCTCTTCGGGCAGGTCCTGATTCCACGGCACGATGAAAGTGCGCGCGCCAAAGCGCATCGGCTTGAACTGGTCGATCCAGGCCCGTTCCCAGGCGCTGTCTTCCACGCTGCGAAACGTCGCATGGCGCGTGTCCAGGCTCGGGTCGAAGGCTTCCAGCGCGGCCAGCAGCATCAGCGGGTCGCTGTCGCCGTCGAACAGCGCGGTGAGCGCTGTCTCCTCCCACACCCGCACCTCACCCACGCCCGGCTCAAGAATGGCGCGCTCGTTGATGGTGCCGGCGTGGGCATCGAGCATGGTCACGGCCAAGGCGCCCACATCCTCCAGCGCGTTCTCGAAACGGGGCTGGGTGGCGCGGGTGCAGGGCAGGGTCAATTCAAGGAACGGCATCGGGACGGTCGCGGCGGTAAAACGTGCATCGTAGACGATTCGCGCGCCGCGCCCTGCGCGTCGCGCGGCAGCACGCCCCATCGCCTGCGCTGGGAACGCGTTGTCTGCGGCTGCACGTGTTTGCTGGAGGGAAGGAGAACGGCAGCCTTCTGCGTGTGTGGCCCGCTTCGCACCGATCATGTGGATGGAACGAATCACCAAATCCCAAATCCCAGATCCCAGATCCCCGACTCCCGACTCCCGACTCCCGACTCCCGACTCCCAATTCCCAATTCCCAATTCCCAATTCCCAATTCCCAATTCCCACAAAAGCGCTAGCGCCCGCTTCAACGCCGACCCGCAGCAGCGCCGGTGATAGACTCCGCGCCGTCGCTGCGGGACGTTCCCGCGCCAGGCCTGTTGCCGTCCATGCCGCTCGTTCGTGCCCGCCATCTCTGGCTGTTGCTCGCTCCCGCCGCGCTTGCGGCGGCGTGGTGGCAGGCGCGTCCGCAGACAGCGGGCATCTCGCCCGCGGCCGTCGTGGAGACTGCGGCTGCGCACGTCGCACCCACAGCCGGCAAACCGCACGCGGTGCCCGAGCGCAGCGCTGCGTTGCAGCTGGCGCGCGGCACCGCAGGCGAGCCGCCGCAGGACCTCTACCGCTATGCGCAGCAGCTGCAGCAACAAGTGCGCGCCGGTGACGCACAGGCCGGTTGGCGCCTGAGCCGGGTCTACGACTACTGCGCTCCTTATGCGATGAGCCCGGCTGGCTACGCGGCCGACAGTGCCTGGATCGCCACCCAACCCGCGCCCGGCGTGGCCGCCATGCACGCCGCACGCGAACGTGTGGCGCAGCGCTGCGCCGGCTTCGCGCCCAGCGATGGGCTGAGCCCGCGCGTGGTGGCCCAGCAACGTCAGGCCGCCGCGCGTGCCGGCAGCCTCGCTGCGGAAGCGGCCATGCTTGCGTTGGGCGAACCCTTGCAGACCACGCCCGGCTACAAGCGCGCGCTAGTGCAGCGCGTGCTGGCCTCGCGCGACCCGGAAGCGTATCTGGCGCTGGCGCCGGCGATGGGCGCGCGCGCCAGTGGCGATGACAGCCTGGACGGTTATGTGGCGGGCGATCAGTTCGCCGAGCTGGCCTGGCAGGTAGCCGCCTGCAGGCTGGGTCTGGATTGCAGCGCGCAAAGCACGCTGGTCACCAGTTATTGCGCCAACGCGGGCATCTGCTCGCGCGATAGCGCACAGGATTTCGTGTCGTTCGTATTCGATGCCGCGGTGCCGCGGCAGGGAGCAGACAAGGTGGATGAGATGGTCGATACACTCGTAACGCGGTCGGAGACACAGTCATGAACTATCGTCGGTTGGCGCACGGCGCCAAGTTCTGGTTCTGGGTGGCACTGTTCGTGGCGTATTCGGCCGCAGCGGTGGGCATCGTGATGATCGACACCGCCGATCACCGCTACCAGCCGCTGTCGGTCAAGCGCATCACTGTCGGTGCCGACGCGCAGCTGCGCCAGCACGGCGCCAGCCAGGTGGCCGCGGTGTATCGCGCCAGCAGCGGCATGCCGTTCGCCTCGCTGCCGGCCGGCGCCACGTTCCAGGTGGTCTGGCCGGATGGCTCCACCGAAACCATGACCGTGGTCGACCCATCCTCGCCCAGCGGCGCGGTGCCGGTGCCGGGCAGCCAGCAACCGGCAGCAAAGCGCCGTTGAGTGCTGCTTGTGCAGTGCGCGATTGCGCGTGCGAGCGGCCAATGGTCGCGCACGCGATGCGCTCCACACGTCGAAGGCGGTCACGCAGTTCGGCGCGCAGGCGTGACGCGCAGATCGTTCGCCACGCAGTACTGACGCATGGTCGCGCACGCGATGCGCTCCATGCGATGAAGCCGGTCACACCGTTCGGCGCGCAGACGTGACGCGTAAGTCGTTCGCCAGATAACACGCCGGCGCAATGCCGCGGCCCCGCAGTTTGAACACCACGCTCCCGGCGCACACGTAGACACGAAAAGGCGGGTTTCCCCGCCTTTTTCTTGGCCAGCGCTACTGCGATCAGACCAGCGCGATCGACTTGTTCTTGCGCTCGGCCAGGCGCTTTTCCAGGTAGTGGATGTTCTGCCCACCGGCCTGGAAGCCCTTGTCGCGCATGATGCGCTGCTGCAGCGGGATGTTGGTCTTGATGCCGTCCACCACCATCTCGCTCAGCGCCACGCGCATGCGCGCGATCGCGGTCTCGCGGTCCGGCCCGTGCACGATCAGCTTGCCGATCATCGAGTCGTAGTTCGGCGGCACCTTGTAGCCGGCATAGATGTGCGTATCCACGCGCACGCCCGGGCCACCCGGCGGATGGAACGCGGTGATCAGGCCCGGGTTGGGCATGAAGGTTTCCGGGTCTTCGGCATTGATGCGGCATTCGATCGCATGCCCGCGCAGCACGATGTCGCTCTGCTTGATGCTGAGCTTGTGGCCGGCAGCGATACGCAGCTGCTCGCACACCAGGTCGATGCCGGTGATGCGCTCGGTCACCGGGTGTTCCACCTGGATACGCGTGTTCATTTCGATGAAGTAGAACCGGCCGCCTTCGAACAGGAATTCGAAGGTGCCCGCGCCGCGGTAACCGATGCGGATGCACGCATCCACGCAGACCTTGCCGATCTCAGCGCGCAGTTCTTCGGTGATGCCCGGTGCCGGCGCTTCTTCCACCACTTTCTGGTGACGGCGCTGCATCGAACAATCGCGCTCGCCCAGATGGATGGCGTTGCCCTGGCCATCGGCGAGCACCTGGATTTCCACATGGCGTGGGTTCTCCAGGAACTTCTCCATGTAGACCTGATCGTTGCTGAAAGCGGCCTTGGCTTCGGACTTGGTGGTTTCGATCGCCGCCTTCAGCGCGGCCTCCGAATGCACCACGCGCATGCCGCGTCCACCGCCGCCACCGGCGGCCTTGATGATCACCGGGTAGCCGATTTCGCGCGCGATCTTGGTGTTGGCCACGATCTCATCGCCCAGCGGGCCGCCCGAGCCGGGCACGCACGGCACGCCGGCGGCCTTCATCGCGCGGATCGCCTCGACCTTGTCGCCCATCAGGCGGATGGTGTCGGCCTTGGGGCCGATGAAGATGAAGCCGGATTCTTCCACCCGCTCGGCAAAATCGGCGTTTTCCGAGAGAAACCCGTAGCCGGGGTGGATGGCCTGCGCGTCGGTGACCTCGGCCGCGGCGATCAGCGCCGGGATGTTGAGGTAACTGTCGCTGGACGCGGCCGGGCCGATACACACCGACTCGTCGGCCATGGCCACGTGCTTGAGGTTACGGTCGACCGTGGAGTGCACCGCGACCGTGCGGATGCCGAGCGTGTGGCACGCGCGCAGGATGCGCAGCGCGATTTCACCTCGGTTGGCAATGACGACTTTATCGAGCATGGGATTGGGGATTCGAGATTGGGGATTCGTAGAGGGCGCCGGGCTCGCGGAGATGTCGCGACTCGTCCAGCGTGCGGATCAATGCGTTGAGCCTGGCAAACGTACGATTCAAGAGATCGAGAATTGCCGCATCGGGTGAAACGAACTGCAGCCGCGTTGCGGTCTGCAGTTGCGTGTCCAGCTCTGCCAACGAGCCGCGCGCCATCGATAGATAACGCAGGTACTCGGCAGTGGAGCGCCGTGCAGCTCCTTCGGCGATATTGGAAGGAACGCTGATCGCCGCGCGCCGCATCTGCGCCGTCAGTCCAAAGCGTTCGGAATCGGGAAAGTCGTGGCTCAGGCGGTAGATCGCTTCGACAAGCGACATCGCATCGCGCCATACCGTCAGGCGCTCGTGCGGCCGCTCTTGCGAATCCCGAATCACGACTCTCCAATCTCCGCTGCTCAGCCAATCACAAACAGCGGCTGATCGAACTCCACCGGCTGGCCGGTGTCGCTGAGGACGGCGACGATGGTGCCGGAGATGTCGGCTTCGATCGGGTTGAACATCTTCATCGCTTCGATGATCGCCAGCGTCTCGCCGGCCTTGACCTGCTGGCCCACGGTGACGAAGGCCGGCTTGTCGGGCGAGGGCGAGGTGTAGAACGTGCCGACCATCGGCGCGCGCAGCACGTGGCCTTCCGGCAAGGCGGCGCCCTGCTTGGCGCCACCGGTGGAGGCTTCGGTGGGCGACTGCATCGGCATGGTGGCCGCCGGTGCGGGCGCGGTGGGGGCCGGCGCGTACTGCTGCATCGGGGCGCTCATCACCTGGGTGCCCTTGGGCACGCGGGCCAGACGCACGCTTTCTTCGCCTTCCTTGATCTCGATTTCGGCGAGATTGGATTCTTCGAGCAGGTCGATCAGTTTCTTGATTTTGCGGAGATCCATAAGGGCCTCTTGAGGTGAATCGGTGGAGAGTGCCGGCGGGTGTCGGCGGAATGGGGTGGGGTTTGGCGCGAAGTGCGCGTCAGCTGTCGCGCTCCAGGCGCGCGATCACCGCTTCCAGCGCCAGCCGGTAGCTGTCGGCGCCGAAGCCGCAGATCACGCCGGCGGCCTTGTCGCTCAGATAGCTGTGGTGCCGGAACGGCTCACGGGTGTGCGGGTTGGACAGATGGATTTCCACGAACGGCAGGCCCACACCCAGCAGCGCATCGCGCAGCGACACCGAGGTGTGGGTGAAGGCGGCCGGGTTGATCAGGATGAAGGCGGTGCCGTCTTCGCGCGCGGCGTGGATGCGCTCCACCAGCACGTGCTCGGCATTGGACTGCAGGCAGTCCAGCGTGTGCCCGGCCGCCTGCGCACGGTCCACCAGCGCCGCATCGATCTGCGCCAGCGTGGTGCGCCCGTAGACCTCCGGCTCGCGGGTGCCGAGCAGGTTGAGGTTGGGGCCGTGCAACAGCAGCAGGTGGGCCATGACATCCGGAAGAGCGGAAAGGCCGGAAGTCTGCGCGATGCAGGCGATGCTGTCCAGATGGGCGAAGTTATCGATGTTTTAAACAATCGTTTGATTCTTGCGCCGCCCCCGCGCCAGGCGTGGATTGGCGGGCTGTGTGCGGCTCAGCATAGTTGGTGGGAGACTGGCCACCATAGATGGTGGCCAGTCTTTACCTAGGACCAACTCCAAGGGTCTCGAAGGCGCCGGGCGCCTAAGAACCTGTTCACGATCTTCTGAGTAATAGTGCCAAGAAGGCCAAATGGATGAACTGCAGGCTGGTGTTGAGTTTGCGCTCGCAGTTCTTCCATAGCCTTCGGTTCTTCTCCAGCCAAGCAAAACTACGCTCGACGATCCATCGCTTGGGCATGACCTTGAAGGTGTGCAGTTCGCTGCGCTTGGCAATCTGCACCGTGAGCTGCTCGCCTAAAATCTCTCGCACGCCGTCGGCAAACCGTACTCCGGTGTAACCGCTGTCGCACAGGAAGCTTTGTACATGCGTCAAGTTTGACTGGCAGCGCTCCAACGCCTGCAGCGCACCTTTGCGATCGGTCACCTCCGCCGTCGTCACCGCGATTGCATGGGGCAATCCCTGAGTATCAACAGCGATATGCCGCTTGATGCCCGACACCTTCTTGCCCGCGTCATATCCCTTTTGCCCCGCTGTGTCCGTGTTCTTTACGCTCTGCGCGTCCACGATCAAGAACCTGGTGCAGGCGTTGCGCTCCTGTCTGGCGCGGGCCACGCCAACCTGATTTTTTAAGTGCCTGCTCCAGCAGGCTCACTCCCTCATCGTCGCACTCGCTCCACTTGGCAAAGTACGAGTGCACGGTCCGCCACTTCGGAAAGTCGCTGGGGAGCGCTCGCCATTGGCAACCGGTTCGCAGTACGTACAACACTGCGCACCACACCTCATACACATCCACACGGCGTGGCTTGGTGCGCTTACGCGCTTGTTCCAGGATCGGCAGGACGTGTTCGAAATGCTCCCGGCTCATGTCACTCGGATAGGTCTTTTGGCGCATCCGCATAGTCTGCACTGATCAGGAAAGATCGTGAACAGGTTCTAAGTCAGAGCACCCTGTGAGCGACGTCCCCCCGCTCTGAGTAGCGGCCGGGTTTAGAGTCCGGGGTTGATGATATCGGTGTTGGCCAGCTGTTGGGCATACGCAGATGGCGTCATGCCGCCAATGGCCTTCTTGGGTCGCTCCTCGTTGTATTCGCGTCGCCAGCGTTCGATCTCGGTACGCGCATGCAGCAGGGTTGGGAACCAGTGCTCGTTGAGGCATTCGTCGCGCAGTCGGCCGTTGAAGGATTCGACGTAGGCGTTCTGGTTCGGTTTGCCTGGCTGGATGAGCCGTAGTTGCACATCACGGGCATGCGCCCAGGCGACCATCGCCTTACCGCAAAACTCCTTGCCATTGTCAGTGCGGATCACCTTCGGCAAACCGCGACTGTGCGCCAGTCGGTCCAGCACGCGCGCAACGCCGTGGCCCGAGATCGCGCGCTCCACGTCGATGGCGACCGCTTCGTGGGTTGCATCGTCCACGATCACCAGACACTTGATCACCCGCCCTTCGGCAGTGCGGTCGAACACAAAGTCCATCGACCACACCTGGTTGGCCTGCGATGGCCGCAGCAGCGGCTGACGCTCGCCTATTGGCACTTTTTTGCGCTTGCGCCGTCGGACCTGTAGCTGCTGTTCGCGGTACAACCGCTCCACGCGTTTGTAGTTCACGATGCGTCCTTCTTGCCGCAATTTGAGATAGATCATCCCCACGCCATAGCGACGATGGCGATGCGCCAGCGCAACAATGCGCTCGCGCAGTTCGCCATTGCGGTCTTCGCGCGGGCAATAGCGCAGCGCACTGGCGCTCATGCCGATCGCTGCCAAGGCACGACGCTCGCTGGCACCGCGCCCGATCCACTCGCGCACCAGCGTACGACGCGCCGGTGCGCTTACCACTTTTTTCGCAGCGCATCCTTGATCAGGTCGTTCTCGAACAGCTGCTCGGCCAGCAACTTCTTCAGCCGCGCGTTCTCGGACTCGAGGTCCTTGAGCCGCTTGGCATCGGGCACGCTCATCCCACCGAACTTGCTGCGCCACAGGTAGTACGAGGCCTCGCTGAAGCCATGCCGCCGGCACAGGTCCTTGATGGCGACGCCGCTTTCGGCTTCGCGCAGGAAGCCGATGATCTGTTCTTCGGAAAAACGCTTCTTCACGTCCAATCTCCTCGGGGTAGGGAATTGGACTCCAAACTGAGGCACTACTCAAAATTGGGGGGACGTCGGAGTCGCCCAAGGTGCTGTAGACAGTCCCCAGCGTCGCTGGGCCTGCTATCGGCCAGACGGGGGCATGCTTCGTTCAAAGCCGGCCTTGAGCGCCAAATCGCGAAAGACTCGTGCGGGCATCTTTTCAATGTGGATCGGTTACCAAATGGTACGGCGGGCTTGCAGTCAAAGACCGCATGCCTAGAGCCCTTCGCCATAAGCGAGGCTGTTCTTAGCCCCCAGCCACATCGATCTCTACAACCACCGGCACGCCGATCTTTATCTGGATGGGCGTATAGATGTCTACCTCGATACCTTCGGCAACCTCCAAAGAGACGATGAGGCAATACCGGACCTCGATGCCATGGCGCTGCGCCTGACTCCAGTCCTTCCACGGACCGCCTACTGGGTAGACCGCAAGGTGAGACTTGTTTGCCAGCTCGGCGCCTGTGCCGGTCCAGACGTCAGAGTGGACTGATCCGCGTGCTCGGACCTTGCTTCCGAAGAACCATTTGCTGCTATCTGGATCCGGCATCGCCTCGATACCATCGTCACCCGCTGCATCCAAACGCTCGTTTTTGTTGATTCGCTGCCCGAACTCTTCGTGCGTTTCCGTCGCAGCTTTCACCGCAAACCTCAGCCCGTGGGACTGATAGCGGAATTTGGACTGCCAGCCCCGCTGACTCGGATTCGGATCAATGAAGTATGAGAGCGTCACACGCATCTTTACCTGAGTCGCACCCAAGGCTCTCAGCTCTTCTTCTGGCCATGGAAGCAGATGCATATTGACCTTGTTAAGCTTCACAGACCCTTGATCCTTGCGATAAGGAACGATCGTCTCCTGCAAGATCAGCGTGGGCCGCTGCGCGGTGGAATTCAACGCGTTGGTGGCTCGGACTGCCCCGTGTCCCATACGCCGCAGCAGTCCAATTTTGTCGTCGGCACCAGGGTGGGCCGGAAGAAGTTTGAGCATCTCATCCGTGTATCGAGCGCCATGAATCAGCAGTCCACGAATCGTCTCGGGCCAGTAGTCTGGATACCTAGTCGCGATTAGCGCACAGACTCTCGCAGCTTCGGCTGCAGCAGCACTGGTATCCCCTGTATGAGTGAGCACGGAAGTTGCCATGTCATGGTGAGTAGTCAGCAGACGAACGCTGTCTGGACCGGCAATCGGACCATGCGCGTCTAGCGCGCCGTTGCCGCCCTCCGCGACAACATCCGGTTTTAGTGGCCAGGCGCGGTTCCATAACATACTCGTGGATGAACTGGGAGCGAGGCCTCCGTCTGCGGCAATGCATTTCAGTGAAGGCCACTTTGAGGCATCAATGTCTGTCAACTCGGTGTAGGCGCCTATCGTAAGTGCATTCCATGCCTGAGCTGGACTCTCCATCGTGGTCAGCGTGTTTATGTTTGGGTAGCGTTGCCATTGGGGCCAGCCGATGTTCCCGCCGGAGAGAACGAACAGACGCCGGCGCTGCTCACCTTGCGGCCGCTCTAGAGTTCCCGAGCTGCCGAAGCTCAAGCGATCAAGCGTGGCTGACCACTCTGATGGCGATCCAGTCGTAGCTCCCGTTGCCGTAGTCATCATGGCGTATGAGCGCCTGCGGCCAGGGTTTGCCGCTTCCACCGCGCCTGTAGCCAGACTTGTGATCCATCCATAAAGATGGGGGCGCGTGCTGCCGACTGGCGGGAGGATCCTTACAGACTCCAGACGATGGTGCAGTGGGTACTTGTCACCTGACGCCAGCGGGTGGGTCAGATTCCCGTGCAGGATGAGGCCTGCCATCTCTGTGCTATGTCCCTCAATGTCCGCCACGGGCCAAGCAGCGTTTGCCGCAAACATGTCCGCCGGCAGCAGACTCCTTTGAATCAATGGATGTCCCTGCGCTACGCCGGTATCCAAGAGTGTCACGTAGGCCGAGCCTTCGTGAGAGTGATCTTCAATGCGCTCTTCGAGATTGCGCACCCACTCCGCTTGCTCTGCCGGCTTCAGGTCCGCCAGGAAGAACTCAGCGGTAGGTTGCGTCCCTCGAATCTCGGCCACCATATCCAGCAGTTCAACTGCTTGCTCAAGCTGCTCCCTAGTAGCAAGGGCTACCACGACGATTCGACCAGGGAAAGGAACGTAGCCTTCTTCTAGTTGAATTCCAAACGGCTTTGAAGCATCTTCAAAAGCCTGCCGGGCCTCCAGTGGTGACCTATCGCCAATTCGCAGCCAGAGCTGAAACCACTGAGCTTGTGCCGGAGGAGGTGGGTCGGAAGCTTCCGTCCAAAGTTCATCGAACGCGCCGCTTCTGAAACTCTCAATGGCGTTTACAAGCTGGGCATGCTTAGGCTTTGGCGCGCTTGCCCCTTGAAGGTACTCTTGAATTCGCGTCTCGAACGCTGTCAGTTTCCCTTCGGGTACGTGGACTACGACCAGATCGAAGTCCTGCCCTGGCTTGACGTTCAGAACCTCGGTTCCGTCGCGCACCCATTCCACACCTTTTGGGTCGAACACCCCGCTCGGTGAGATCTTGATTGCGATCGTCAGACCAACTCGGGGCTCCAACTCAAGCGCTTGGCGTCGTGCCGCGATGCCTTGGGCCCTGAGGCGGAGTTGCTGAAGCTCGGCCAGCAATCGTTGCCCATGGGGAATTCTGTCTCTAGGCACTGCCTTGGGCCTAGGGCCGGACTGCATCGACCTGAAGTCGCGAGGCTCCGTTGAATCGGCAATCGTCAGGTGGATCTTTGGTTCTGCCATAGCCTACCCCCTTGGATAGGCCTCGCCAGCATATCCTTAGCTTGACTTGAGTGAATTTAGACTAGCAGAACGTTCCCGCAGGTGCAGCAACACACTGTCAGGGCTCACCTTTGGGGACTGCTCCAACACCGCGTCCTTCATGGAGTCTTGGCAAGCCCTGGCAATATCTGCGTGGGAAAGGCCTACTGCCGCCTGGACGAGCGGGGCGTAGTCCATGTTCGGGTTCTCAAGCAAAGCCAAGCTGTTCCTAAGCAGTTGCTCAATCTGGGCGTCATCGGGCGTCCCATATCGAATGACGTCGTCGAAACGACGGAACAGCGCAGAGTCAAGCGACTCACCATGGTTTGTGGCCGCAATGATGAGGCTGTCCGAAGCGTCCTGCTCAATCAGCTGCAAGAACATGTTAAGCGTTCGGCGCATCTCAGCCACATCGTGCTGGACACCGCGCTGCAGGCCAAGCGAATCGAACTCATCGAAGAGATAGACGCCCCGAGTGGCTTTCAGCGCCTCAAAGACCAACCTGAGCTTGGACGCACTTTCGCCCATGAACTTGGTAATGAGCGTGTCGAATCGGGCAACGAACAGCGGCAGCCGCAGTTCGGTGGCCAGAACGCTGGCCGTCAAGGTCTTGCCGGTTCCCGGCGGCCCCACCAGCAGCAGTTTGCGGCGCGGGAAAAGACCGTGCCGGCTCAACTTTTCGTGTGAGCGCTGCTCCTTGAGTACACGATTCAATCGGCTCTCAACGCCGGGTGTAACCACCATCTCGGCGAGGTAGTGACGGGGGTACCTGACAGTCAGCAGCTCGGCCAACTCGCCCTTCGGTTGGGCCATGGGCACCGGGCCTGGGCGCGCCTCCACTCGACTATGTTGGCGAGCCTGCGCCTCTTCTACGAGCGCCTTCAAATCAGCAGCCAAGCGGACATGGCCCTTCTGCGCCTCATCCGCCGCCATCTGCAACGCGATTGCGGCGAACTGGGCGTCTTCCTCCCCGGCATATGCGCGGAGCAAAGCCTTAAGTTGGTCAGCACGAGCCATGTTTTCTCCTGACCCGGATGGTACCGGGCAATAGCGCAAATCTTGTTAGTGCAATTATTGCAACATAATGCCATAGTTGCAACATGAATGAATCGCAGTTCCCGACATCACAGGCGGAGCTCTTGAAGGTAGCCAGGGGTGGAGACACTCAAGCTGCTTTCGCGATAAAGCTGGGCGTGAACAAATCCAGCCTGTCCCGCTATGAGAGCGAGAAGATCGGCGCTCCAACCAGCGTCCTCAACTATTGCCTGCAAGCGGTGGCCAATCAGATGCAGGGCGGCCAGACATCTGCAGTGCAAAAAGCTTTGATCCTTGTCCGACGCGCTGCCGAGACGTTGGAGAGGGTCGAAAAGCTTTAGTGCAGGTCAAAGCCCCGACCTCCTCGCACAGCGTGAGATGGGAACACCACTTGTTGAAGCATGACTAATACAGTCCCGCAGACTGCAGCTCCTAGAATGCTCGCATTGTCGGATTTGGGCTAATGGCGGGCATTCATAAAAGCGGCTACTACGTGCAGTTCATTGCCCGATCTAGGTCGGAAGCTAACTTGGGCGCGACCACTGCTGCGGCATACGAAGCTAGAAAGCGCCGTGCGATACCTAAGCATCGAGGTCTACGACTCGCTAGAGATCGCCGAGCAGACGAATGCCTAAGGCCAGGGGGCTAGCTCTTCGACAGCAATGCCGTGGAGCGGCCACTGGCGGCCCCATCACCACCAACTATGCTGAGCCGCACAGGCTGTGCCGCGCAGGTAGCGCTGGTGCATAGCGTGCTGGAGCGGGCGCGTTGCAGTTCGCTACGCGCATGTGGCCTCAGGCGCTGCACCGAGACCGCACCTGGAGTATCCAGTCTTCCGTGTCGGCGAACCGTGCGAATACGCGCAGATTGCCACCCGATGGCAGCAGCGCACGTGTGGGGTGCTCGGGTGCGTTGTCGACCGAATTGGCGCCACAGACCGCATTGGCAGCTCTTGGCAGCCCGGGCGCTGAAGCGATGACCTCCAAACACGCGCAGTGCGAGCGCGCTGGGGCAGCGTTTCGCGACCCGATGGCAGCACACGTCAGGGCGGGAGAAGCAAACCCGTTGCGACCAGCGTGCGCCACAGAGTGCGGCTGCCACTTATGGATGGCCCAGGCGCACGAAGCGATGGCCCTCCAGGGTGCGCCCCGTGCGAGCGCGTTGGTTGCAGTGCGTTTGGCTTGAAGCCTGAGCGCGCTGCGCGCAGCAGCGCATTGCTCAGCGCGCAAATTACTGCGCAGTGGCAGCAATGCAGGTGCCGAGTTTTCAAGCGCGTGGCCGACCGCAGTGGCCTGGCAGACCGCGCCGTAATTTAGCGGCCGCCCACACGCAATGACGCGATGACACTCAGCCGGTCACCGGAAACGTGCCACGCCGCGCGCCGCAGCAGTCAGGACTGCTTGGCCGAGGCCTCAGCGCGCTGCGCGCAGCAGCGCGTCTTCGGTGATGGCGCCGGTGAGCACGGTGGGCAGCACCGCTGGCGGGGCGCCGGGGCCGTAGACCACGTACAGCGGCACGCCAACCGCCTGGTGCTGGTCGAGAAAGGCGCTGATCTTCGGGTCGACGTTGGTCCAATCGCCTTTCATGTAGACCGCATCCACGCGGCGCAGCGCGTCGCGGAAGTCGGTGCTGCTCAGCACGTTCTTTTCGTTGGCCTTGCAGGTCACGCACCAGTCGGCGGTCATGTTGACGAACACCACGCGGTTGTCTGCGCGCAGGCGGTCCAGCAACTCGGGGGTGTAGGTGACGCTGCCTTCGGCGGCGGTGGCGCGTGGCAGGCTGAGGCGGGTGACCGCCACCACCGGCACGATCGCCAGCACCAGCATCGCCGCGGCCAGGCCCATGCCCAGGCGATGGCTGTTCCAGCGGCTGCGCTCGAACCACCACAGGCCCAGCGCCAGCAAGGTGGCGCCGACCAGCATCAGCGCCAGCGCATCCACGCCACGCTGCTTGCCCAGCACCCACAGCAGCCAGATCGCGGTGAGGTACATCGGGAAGGCCAGCACCTGCTTGAGCGTCTCCATCCAGGCGCCGGGCGTGGGCAGCCGCCGCGCCAGCGAGGGGATGAAGCCGATCAGCAGGAACGGCAGCGCCAGGCCCAGGCCCAGGGTCAGGAATACCAGCATCGCCAGCGGTGCCGGCGCGGTGAACGCATACGCCAGCGCGGTGCCCATGAACGGTGCAATACACGGGCTGGCGACCACGCAGGCCAGCACGCCGGTGAAGAAGTCGCCCAGCGGCCCATTGCGCGCGGCCAGCGATTGGCCGATGCCGCCCAGGTTGCTGCCCAGCGTGAACACGCCCGACAGGCTCAGGCCCACCGCGAACATCAGGTAGGCCAGCGCGGCCACGAACCACGGCTGCTGCAGCTGGAAGCCCCAGCCGGCCGCCTGGCCGGCAGCGCGCAGGCCGATCACCAGCCCGCCGATCGCAGCGAAGGACACCAGCACGCCCAGCGAATACCAGATGGCGTGGCTGCGCGCGTGGTTGCGGCTCTCGCCGCTGTGGGCCAGGCCCAGCACCTTCAGCGACAGGATCGGCAGCACGCAGGGCATCAGGTTCAATACCAGGCCGCCGGCCAGCGCCAGCAGCAGGATGGCAAGCAGGTTGCGCTCCAGGTGCGGTGGGCGGCTGCGCTCCGGGTTGCCGGCCGTCGCATCGGGGCCAGGTGCGGCATCCGCAGGCGCCGGTGGCGCGGCGCGCTCGGCGGCCACTTCACCGGCCGACAGCGGCGAGATCAGCAGCGGCGTGGCAGTGGCCTGGTTGTGCGGCGACACCATGCCGGCCGGCAGGTCCAGGCGCACGCGCCGGGTCATCGGCGGGTAGCAGATGCCGTCGGACTGGCAGCCCTGGAAGGTGGCCACCAGCGTCACGCGGGCCGGATCGGGGCGGTCGCGCAGCAGCGGCAGGGTGACTTCGGCCTGGTCGAAATACACCACCACATCGCCGAAGTGCTCGTCGCGGTGGGTGCGGCCCTGCGGCCACCGCGGCAGGCCGGTGCGAATGTCGCTGGTGCCTTCCAGCGACAGCGAGGTGCGGTCGCGGTAGAGGTAGTAGCCGGGGGCCGGGGTGAAACGCAGCAGCAGGCTGTTGCCGTCGCCGACGATCGCCTCGAAGTTGAAGGCCTGGTCGGCCGGCAGCGGCAGGGCGTCTACGCCAGCGGTCTGGCCGGGCGCGCCGAACAGCCGTGCGCCACTGGGGCCGCGTGGCACCAGCGCGCCCAGGCTTTCGCGCGGCGGAGCGGCGGTTGGCGCGTCGGGCAGGTCCACGCGCAGTTCGCGGCGTTGCGGCGGGTAGCACACGCCAGCATCGGCGCAGCCCTGGTATTGCACCTGCAGGATCGCGCTGCGCTGACCGGGCGCGGCCTTGCCGGCCAGGCTGGCCTGCAGCGCGGTGCGGTAGGTCTGCACCTGGCCGAAGAATTCGTCGTGCTTGCTCTCGCCTTCAGGCAGATCCAGCGCACCGGCAGTGAAGCCCTGGCCGGATTTGACGCTGATGCGATGCCGGTACAGGTAGTAACCCGGGGCGATCTTCCAGGTCAGCGCGATGCGGTCACGCCCGTCAGCCTTGGCGCTCAGTGCGAAGGCCTGGTCCACCGGCAACAGGTCTGCCTCGGTAACCGCCTGCGCCGCTGGCGCGGTCAGCAGCAGCGGCAAGGCGACGAACAGGGGCGCGACCAGTACGGCGCAGCGGGCGATCCAGCGGGACAGGGACTTCATGAACGTCAGGATTCCTTGCGGGTTTCGGCACGCACCCAGTCCAGATAGGCCGGCAGGCCGGCGCTGGCCTGTACGGCAATGGCTTCGGGCACGTCGTAGGGATGCAACGCGTGCAGCCGCGCGATGGCGTCAGGCAGGCGGTCTTCCCAGGTCTTGATCAGCAACTGCACTTCGGTGGATTCCTCGATGGCCCCGTTCCAGTGGTACAGCGAACGTGCGCCGGGCAGTTGGGTGACGCAGGCGGCCAGCCGTTCCTCCAGCAGTGCCCGCGCGATGCGATCGGCGCTTTGGGCATCCGGGCAGGTGCTGAACAACAAATGGAGGGAGGAGGCGCTCATCAGACACGGCAGTGTAATCCCCCAATTGCGGGGGATCGACCGCGTCTTCCGGCACGGCGCCGCGGCTTCGTGGGCGATCGGGGGCTTGATTCAGCATGGGGACGCCCGGGCGTTGGCAGGTCGGTAGTGGAGCGGGGCGATGTGGGGCCGGGGGCACACGACCTGGGGTCCTGGCTGGGCAACCGGGATCGATGCTTCATCGGACGCCAGGGCATTGTCGGCCCGATGGTCAGCGCGGCAATGCCGGCTAGGGCGCAACTCAGGCGGCGCATACATTCGGTCATCTGCCGAAGCAGGGCGTTGCGCTGCTGGCGAGGCCTGGCCCTTTTGGTCAGACCGTCGAGGGAGATTGCGTTTGGATGGATGCGTGCTTTGGTGTGCCGAAGACCTGGCCGCCGCCGCTGTGCTCAACAAACGATGACAAAGCGGGCTGCGTCGCCCAGCAAAAACACCACTGCACTTCGAACCGGCGACGTAACCCCAACCGGCGCCACGCCAGGCACGCCGCCGCCGCTGTTCCAGTGATGCGCGCCCGGCGGAACCCCGGCCGCCGGGCGCACACCACCCCGGCCCGACGCAGTGCGCGCCGGGGCGGGATGGATCAGTTGGCCAGCTGGCAGCTGGCCGGCTTGGCTGAGGTGAACAGGCTGGAGGTGGCCCATTCCGGGTGATCCACAAACGGGTTGCGGTTGCCCTGGAAGCTGAAAACCACCTGGTTGCGAGCGCGCTCGGCGTCGTCCGGCGGGTCGGCCTGGTGCCAGGCCAGCAGCGTGGACAGCAGGCCCATGTAGGCCGGCGAGGCCGAGGTCTGCACGATCCGGCTGCGATCGTCGGTGAGCTCCAGGTCCGGCTCGGACTGCCCGGTGGCCGCGTCAGCGCCGCCTTCATAGCGGATCGCCATGTACATCACCGCGCGCGCCATGTCGCCCTTGCGCCGGCCCCACACCTCGAAGGTGCCGCCATTGCCGTCCGGTGTGCGCACCCAGTTGGAATTGCCCGGGTAGCGCCCGCTGCCACCGCCGCTGCCGTCGTTGACCTCGGTCACCCGCTCGCCGCAGCTGCTGGTGCAGGCGGCATAGGGCTTGTTGCCGCGGTCGGCATTGAAGGTGGTGTCGGTGAGATACAGCATGTGGGTATCGGTGTAGGGCGCGTACGGCAGGCCGCGGTCGCCGGTGGCGCTGCCGAAACCCAGCGAGTTGGGCCAGGTGTGCTCGCGGTTGTAGGTGAGCCCGCTGCCGGTGCCGGCCCGGTCACTGACCTTGGCGTAGCTGCGGTTGCGGTAGGCGTCCAGGATCCGCCCGCTGTTGTTGGGGTCCTCGTCGGCCATCTCCAGGATGGTCCAGGTGCTGGTGCCGGTGCCGCTGTAGGGGTAGACCGTGTGGCCGCGGATGGTGGCGTTGAGCGAGCAGCGCAGCTGGCTGGGGCTGGTGGTGTTCACCCGCGAGTAGTAGCCGGTGCCGCCGCCGCTGGCGGTGGCTACGGTGAAGGCGATCGACTGATTGCCGGCCGGGCTCAGCCCGCTGGCGTCGCGGATGGCGCTGGCGGTGATGGCCAGGGTGCAGCGTTCGCCGCCGACCAGGGCGGTGTTGGTGGACAGGGTGAAGCGGGTGCCAGTCGTCGGGTAGCTCAGCGCCACCGTGCCGGAGCTGGCGCAGCTCAGCGCGAACGCGCCGCTGCTCAACGTGACCGCCTCGCTGAATCCCACGGCCAGGTCGCCCGCCGCCGGGAAACCGGTGGCGCCCTGGGTGGGCGTGGTGCTGGTGATGGTGGGTGCGCCGGTGGTGCCGCCACCGCCACTGCCGTTGAAGGTCTGGCCGCGGTTGCAGGCGCCGAAGGTCTGCGCCGACGAACCGGCCCAGCTGAAGTTGGCCGCGCTGCTGCCGGTGCCGGTCAATTGCAGCGAGCTGCCGACCGCGCTGCTGTTGCTCTCGCTCACCGGCAGGTTCTGGCTGGTGACGCCTGCGGCCGGGCCACCGCTGCCGGTGATGGCGCCTTCGTAGCTGAGGAACTGCACCAGTTGCCCGCTCGGGTCCACCAGTGCCACGCCGTCGTTGGGGCCGTTCTGCACGCCGTTGCTGGCGTAGCTGACCGTGGCGATGCGCACCTGGCTGCCGCAGCTGACCACGCTGCTGGCCGGTACCGCCGTGTTGGCGTAGCTCACCGCCGCGCTGGGCGCGCTGCCGTTGTAGAGATAGATGCGATAGCCGCTCAGCGACTCGCCGGCGGTGGCCACCACTTCCACGCCTTCGCCGCTGTCGCCGGAGGCGCCCGCGTCGTCGTAGTGCAGTTCGTTGATGAACACCGCCGCGTGCGCGGAGGGAACGGCCAGCGCCACGGCGCAGGCCAGGGGGAGCGCACAGCGCAGGGACACAACTCGGGACGGCAACCTCATCGACAGCTCCTTGTGATCGGGGAATGCGGTCCCGACTGTAGAACCAACGCATGACAATCGTTGGTACCTGGTTCCATTTCGTCACCGCGCATGGGTGCGCCAGCGAAAAAATTTTGCGCCTGGCCCTTGAAAGCCGCGCGCCCAGCACAATCTCTGGCCCGCACCCGCTTCGTCGGGTTTTTTCCGCGCGCTGTGCTGGCAGTCGTCACATGCGAGTGCTAACATCGCCGATAATTTCCAGACCAATCAATCACTTAAGAGGGTCTTTCTCTATGAGCATCAAGCCGCTTCACGACCGCGTTGTAGTCAAGCCGATCGAAGCCGACGAAGTTTCCGCCGGCGGCATCGTGATCCCGGACTCCGCCAAGGAAAAGTCCACCAAGGGTGAAGTCGTCGCCATCGGCGCCGGCAAGCCCCTGGACAACGGCAGCCTGCGCGCGCCGGTGGTCAAGGTTGGCGACAAGGTCATCTACGGCCAGTACGCCGGCAGCAGCTACAAGTCCGAAGGCGTCGAGTACAAGGTGCTGCGCGAAGACGACATCCTGGCGGTCATCGGCTGATCAGGCGCTATGCGCTGGGAATCGGGAGTAGGGAATCGGGAATCGGTAGAGCAGCCAACGCCCTCGCCATCCCACCCAGCCCCGATATCCACCTTTGATTGACCGATTCCCCATTCCCCATTCCCAATTTCCGGAGTTTCAACTAATGGCTGCTAAAGACATTCGTTTCGGTGAAGATGCGCGTACCCGTATGGTGCGTGGCGTCAACGTTCTCGCCAATGCCGTGAAGGCAACCCTGGGCCCGAAGGGCCGCAACGTCGTGCTCGAGAAGAGCTTCGGCGCGCCGACCATCACCAAGGACGGCGTCTCCGTCGCCAAGGAAATCGAACTGGCTGACAAGTTCGAGAACATGGGCGCGCAGATGGTCAAGGAAGTTGCTTCCAAGACCAACGACAACGCTGGCGACGGCACCACCACCGCCACCGTGCTGGCCCAGGCCCTGATCCGCGAAGGCGCCAAGGCTGTGGCCGCCGGCATGAACCCGATGGATCTGAAGCGCGGTATCGACCAGGCCGTCAAGGCCGCCGTCATCGAGCTGAAGAACATCTCCAAGCCCACCACCGACGACAAGGCGATTGCCCAGGTCGGCACCATCTCGGCCAACTCGGACGAATCGATCGGCAACATCATTGCCGAAGCGATGCAGAAGGTCGGCAAGGAAGGCGTGATCACCGTTGAAGAAGGCTCGGGCCTGGAAAACGAGCTGGACGTGGTCGAGGGCATGCAGTTCGATCGCGGCTACCTCTCCCCGTACTTCATCAACAACCAGCAGAGCCAGTCGGCCGATCTGGACGACCCGTTCATCCTGCTGCACGACAAGAAGATCTCCAACGTGCGTGACCTGCTGCCCGTGCTGGAAGGCGTGGCCAAGGCCGGCAAGCCGCTGCTGATCGTCGCTGAAGAAGTCGAGGGCGAAGCCCTGGCGACGCTGGTGGTCAACACCATCCGCGGCATCGTCAAGGTCGTGGCCGTCAAGGCACCGGGCTTCGGCGACCGTCGCAAGGCGATGCTGGAAGACATGGCCGTGCTGACCGGCGGCACCGTGATCTCCGAGGAAGTGGGTCTGGCCCTGGAAAAGGCCACGATCAAGGATCTCGGCCGCGCGAAGAAGGTGCAGGTCTCCAAGGAGAACACCACCATCATCGACGGCGCCGGCGATTCGGCCACGATCGAAGCCCGCGTTGGCCAGATCAAGACCCAGATCGAAGACACCTCGTCCGATTACGACCGTGAGAAGCTGCAGGAACGCGTGGCCAAGCTGGCCGGCGGCGTTGCAGTGATCAAGGTCGGCGCATCGACCGAAATCGAAATGAAGGAAAAGAAGGCACGCGTCGAAGACGCCCTGCACGCCACCCGTGCAGCCGTTGAAGAAGGCGTTGTCCCGGGCGGCGGTGTGGCCCTGGTGCGTGCGCTGGTGGCCGTCGGCAACCTGACCGGTGCCAACGAAGACCAGACCCACGGCATCCAGATCGCCCTGCGCGCCATGGAAGCCCCGCTGCGCGAAATCGTGGCCAACGCCGGCGAAGAGCCGTCCGTGATCTTGAACAAGGTCAAGGAAGGCACCGGCAACTACGGCTACAACGCAGCCAACGGCGAGTTCGGCGACATGGTCGAGTTCGGCATCCTGGACCCGACCAAGGTCACCCGTTCGGCGCTGCAGAACGCAGCTTCGATCGCCGGCCTGATGATCACCACCGAAGCCATGGTGGCCGATGCACCGAAGAAGGACGAGCCCGCGATGCCGGCCGGCGGTGGCATGGGCGGCATGGGCGGCATGGATTTCTGATCCAGCCGGCGCAAGCCGACACGCAACACCGTAGTCAAAAGGAGCCCCGCAGCGATGCGGGGCTTTTTTTATGCAGCGCGCTGTGCATCGTCGTGCCGGTTGCAGGACGCTGCGCGACGAGCGGCGCACGCTTCTGCTTGCAACGGAGCCGTGGTGAGCACCGCAGTCTTGAAGGACACCGCACGCGCCAGGACATCCACGGCGTGCCATCTCATCGCCGCGGCTTTGGATCCAAGCAAGCCCCGCCGCGAGACGGGGCCTGGATCATTGGCGCGCAGTTGCGCGCGCCTGTCTTGCAGCATCAATGCAACGTCGAAGGACGGCCGGCTGTTGCGTCATCACTGTGCGCATCGTCGAGTACTGTCGGTGCGCTGGGCTCGGCAACATCGCTGTCTTTTTCGCTCTCGCCGACAGTGGGCTGCGCGAGCGCCACAGCGTCGGCACCCCGCAGCGTCTGCAGCGGGATTGTCTGCGTAGAAGCTTCCAACGCGGCGGTGGTCGGCGCTGTTGCCTCGGCGCTGGTCGACAGTTGTGGCGGACTGTTGTCCGATGTTGCTGCGATGGGCACGGTGACGCTGCCATCCTCCTCGATCTCAGTGATGGTGACGCCGCTGGTGCTCGGCCGCGCCGCGGCGCTGGCGTCCTGCATCGCCTGCAGCGCGGCGTCTGGAGCGACCTGCTCCTCGTAAGCCTGCAAGTGCTGCGGCGACAGCTGCAGCAGATACTGCAACGTGCGATGCGTCGTCTCCTGCAGCTCCTCCGGCGTGGAAGCAATGGTGGTTGCGAGCTGCGTGCCGTCGGGTCCGGTGAACAACCGGCCGATCTGCCGTCCACCCCAGTTCATCGCCGACTCGGTGGCGTTGGCGACCGGACCCGGCATCGTCATCGCCATCAGTGACATGACTGCACCCGCATAGTAGGGCGAGGCGGACGACGCTTCGATCAGGCTCCGGTCGGCGAAGGTCTTGGCAAGTTTCTCAGCCGTAAGTGCCATGGCAATGACCATGCTGCCGCCGCACATGGCCTTGAAGCGCTCCATCGTGTCCTGCCGGTTCGCATTCTTGTTGAAAGCCGACTGCAACATCACCGTCGTCACGACTGCGGTATCTGCCAGCGAATCCACCGTCCCGATCCGGTCCGGCTGAATCAGGTAAATCACCGAACCGGTCACCGCGGTACCCAGCAAGGCCAACGACAATTTGGAGGCAACGTCGTCGTTGGATAGCTGCCGTGGAATCGACTCAGACCGGCCCTGGCCGTGCTGTAGCGCAGTGCTCAGGCGCTGGCTGCAACGATCGAGCGTTTCCAGCAGTTGGGTGCACTGGGCATTGAGCGTGCGGGTGAGTTCATGCCCCTGGCCCGGGCCGGTGAAGTCTCGGCGCACCTGTTGAAATGCATCCCGGCCGTTGAGCAGCGCGGCTGCGATCTGGTCGAGCTGCGTGCGTAGTTCCGCGCTGATCTGGCCGGGGGTCATGCCGGCGCGCGTTCGCTGCGCGTAGTCGGTG
Organism: Xanthomonas sp. NCPPB 4037; assembly: GCF_041475695.2. Taxonomy (NCBI): domain Bacteria; kingdom Pseudomonadati; phylum Pseudomonadota; class Gammaproteobacteria; order Lysobacterales; family Lysobacteraceae; genus Xanthomonas; species Xanthomonas sp. NCPPB 4037. The sequence goes on along the minus strand of NZ_CM191261.1, from coordinate 4,485,818 downwards.
AAGCCCAGTTGGTGCGCAGCGCTCACGCGCAACCGCGACGCCTGGTCGCGCGCGCGATTGCCCAAGGCGCTAATGCTGCTCCAGAGAAAGGGGGTGACCATGATCGCCGCGCAGGCCGTTGCGGCGGCTGCGCCAAACCCCATGTTGTTTTCCACTGCTTCGGCTTGATGTCGCATAGCCTCGTTGCCGGCCTTCTTGGTGATTTCGAATGGCAGGAACAAACCATTAAGCAGGTAGGCATACAGATGCAGCTCGTTGGCGTCGCGTCCGAACTGCCCGCCGCCAACGATCGGGATGGGAAGGCCATCGGCGGTAGGGCGTAGTGCGGATGCCGACAGCATCAACACACCCCTGGCGGCGAGCGCAAGCGAATACGCAAACGTCTTGGCCTGATTCGCCATGAACGGGCTTGGCACGAGCAGTGGCCAGGCATTTGCCAGGTTGAGCAGTGCCTTCAGCGCACGACCGGTTGCCGGCGTTCCGTGCTCCAGCGGATGCAGTGCGTCTTCGACCGCTTTGATGTCGCTCAAGAACGCGTTACGGAAGCGCTCTTCCAGTCCGTTTTCAGGGTTTGAAATGGCCCCGCGTAGCTGCGTGATGGCTGCGCTCAAACGCGCCAGGCTATGGGGCGCGGCCTGCTCTTGATCGAGCTGACGCACCATCTGCAGGAATGCAGGATCGTGCGCCTGGGGCTCCAGCATGCTGCGTAAATCGGAGATCGACCATAGGCCGTGGGCCGCTTGCGACAGGCCCGTCACCGCCTGCTGCGTGCCGGTTGCCAGTGCTGAGCGCGCGCGCGCGAGCAGTCCTGTTTCGGTCGAGGGTGCCGGCGTGGCCACAGACGCCGTTTCGTTGGAGGATGCCTCTGTCACGGTTGCGTGACTTGCAGTGGCGGGAGCGGAGCTGCTTGCGCGTCGACGGGGAGACAGGGCCGCCAAGGGCGCCGCAACCGGTGTCTGTGGCGGTGATGCAGATGTCTCTCTCGCCACGCCGGTGTCAGCGTGCGTCTGCTCGTGTGATGTAGCGCTTGGGGATGACGATTCTTCGATTTGCCGCGGTTGGATCCTCATAGCGTAGTACCTTCGGGGAAGGGGGGCAGGACGACAGTCCCGCGCGCCATGATCGGAACAGGCGCAGCCACACCATGCGGCAAGTGCGAAATGTTGCACTGAAAGCAGAATCGAGCAGCGGCTCGCTTGAATATCTGCTCAGTCAATCACGCGAGGTCGATACATCTGCCCGGTGTCGAGTTGACAGCGCTGTCGCTGCATAGCAGTTTTGTTCGGCACGTGAGGCAGGGGGCCATGCGCGCACTGAGGATGCCGTGATCGACGACGTCTCTTTTCTCAGCCTGCATCGGGGACTCCAGCATGCACCGTTACCAACGGGCTCTTCTCGCGTTCTGCACCGTGACCGCGCTCTATGGCACTTCACCGGCGATGGCGCAACAAACCACAGACCTTGGCGAAGTCGTTGTCACCGGCTCGCGCATCAAGCGGGCCCAGGTGGAAGGTGCGCAGCCGGTGGTCACCATTTCCGCGCAACAGATCCAGCAGGAAGGCTTCGCCACTGTCTACGACGTGCTCAACAGCATGAACCAGCAAGGCTCGGTGGAAGCCGACACGCAGTGGGGCTCGCACACGCCCAATGCCTCGCCGATCAATCTGCGCGACCTCGGCCCGGGGCGCACGCTGCTGCTGGTCAACGGCCGTCGCGTGGCCGACTACCCACTGCCCTACGGCGGCGAAAGCAACTTCTCCAACTACAGCAATATTCCCTCCGCCGCGGTGGAGCGCATCGAGATCCTCACCGGCGGCGCTTCGGCAATTTACGGCTCCGATGCCGTGGCCGGCGTGGTCAACGTGATCCTCAAGCGCGATTACCAGGGCGACCAGGTGCGCCTGCGCGGCGGCACCGCCACCGAGGGCGGCCGCGACAGTTTCGATGTGTCCTGGGCCGGTGGCCGCACCGGCGAAAACTGGAGCCTGACCTACGCGCTGCAGGCGACCCGGCGCGACCCACTGAGTGGACGCGACCGTGCACAGATGGACGATTCGGACGACATGTCCTATTCCAACTGGACCGGGCAAAACCGCCTTTACGGGTTCAACCCGTTCACCGGCCTGAGCCTGGTCGATGCCAACACCAACGAACGCCTGGCGCCGCCAGCGGGCACCTGCGCGCGCTTCGGTGGCGAATTCGTCGATGCCTCGCGGCTGAGCTACAACCAGAACACCGGCGCGCTCACCAACGCCGGCGATTATTGCGGCATGGCGCGCGATTACGCGGACTGGGGCCTGGTCACCGGCAGCGAAGATTATTCGGCGTATCTCTACGGCACCTGGCGCTTCGGCGAGCACACCGAAGCCTGGGCCACGTTCTCGGCCAACCGCAGCATCGGCCGCTGGACCTACGACCCGCCGTACGCGTATCTGGGCCCGTTCCAGGATGCCGACACCGGCCGCTCGTTGTATGCGATCCGCCAGATGACGCGCCGCGAAGCAGGTGGCTGGGACCGCCTGGCCAACTACAACAAGGAACAATCCTGGGACCTCAGCGCCGGCCTGCGCGGCCTGTGGGCCGACCGTTTCGACTGGGAACTGAGCGTGGGCCGCTCGCGCTACACCGTGGACGAATACGTGCGCACCGTGGACACCGCGCGCGCCACCGACTATTTCCTCGGCAGCCCGTTGGGCACCGCCGCCGATGGCAGCGCCATCTATGCCGTCAACACCGCGCGCTGGTACGCGCCGCTGTCTTCGGAGCATTACGATTCGTTGGTGGTGAAGTCGCACAACTCGGCCTATTCGTGGGTGAATCAGGCCGCTTTCAGTCTCAGTGGCGATCTGTTCCAGGGCTGGGCCGGGCCGATCCGCTTTGCCACCGTGGCCGAAGTGGCCAAGCAGGGCTACCAACTGTCGCCTGACCCGTGCGCCAACGCGTGTTACCCGGTGGACGTGGTCGACAGCGGCGGCGGCGAACGCCTGCGCAGTTCGGCCGGGCTGGAATTGCAGATCCCGCTATTGTCCACGCTGAGCGCCAACATCGCCGGCCGGTACGACCGCTATGGCAATTACCGCTCCTCGGCGGTGCAGACCGAAGTCGGCACGCAGAGCGACACCACCTGGAGCGCCGGCCTGGAGTGGCGGCCCATCGATAGCCTGCTCTTTCGCAGCACGCTGGCCACCAGCTTCCGCGCACCGGACATGCATTACGTGCTCGGCGAACCCAGCTCCACCAACCAGACGGTGATCGACCAATACCGCTGCATTTCCTCCGGCGCGTATCTGACCGGCAGCTGCAACGACGAGAACAGCAACATCTACTACACCGTGGATGTAAACCGCCGCGGCACGCCGGATCTGCGCTCGGAAACCGGGCGTTCGTTCACCGGCGGCGTGGTGTGGGATATCGCGCAAGGCCTGTCGTTGAGCGTGGATTACTACCGCATCCAATTGGAGGAAATGATCAAGGATCTTGATCGCGACGAGATCCTGTCGGCCGAAGCCGGCTGCCGCACCGGCACCACCGTCAGCGGTGGCGCCTGGAACAATCCAGGCGGGGCAGGCTATTGCGACACCATCACCTCGCGCGTGCTGCGCAATGCCGACGGCACCATCGCCAGCATCGAGCGCGGCCCGATCAATCTGGCGCAGATGGAAACCTCCGGCATCGATGCGTCGTTGAAATATCGCCTGAGCACCGCCGGCTGGGGCAACTTCCAGTTGTCGCTGGACTACAACACGCTGATCGCCTACCGCGAACAGATCTACCGCACCGACAGCGATGAGAACCGCCGCGACGAACGCGTGCGCAGCCGCGTGCGTGGCAGCGTGCATTGGGACAACGGCGGCGCCTGGGACTGGACGGTGTATTTCCGCCGGCTCGGTTCGATGCGTGCGGTCAACTGGGGCACCTGCGCACGCTTCGACGACGGCTACCAGCCCAGCGCCGCCGACGAATGCCTGGTGACCGATACCGCCAACGTGCATCTGGGCGAGACCAGCAAGCGCTACTTTGGCCGCGTGGGCCCGGCGATCTACTGGAACCTGAGCACCGGCTACAAAATCACCGACCACGCCAAGGTCAACTTCTACGTCAACAATGTGTTCAACGAGGTGGGTTACGAGAACAAGGAGCGCTTCTACGGCTACGGGTTCTACAACACCACGCTGTTCAACCCGATCGGCCGCGAAGTGGCGGCGGAGTATGTGTTTACGTTCTGAGTGAAGGTGGTGCCGCATCGCACGTCACGGTATTGCACCGCGGCGTGTGGTGCGGTGTTGATGCCACATGGTCAGGCAAGGCGTGACGCGGTTCGACGCAAGCTTGCCAACGCGCGCGTGGCAATGCCGCGCATCTGTTCGCTCAGAGTGTCGTCGTCGATCGCATGTTGCCAGAACTGCTCGGCCATTCCGGCAGCGCGCCGCCATTGGGCGAATTGATCCACGGTGGGCGGCGGAATCTCGATGTCTCTGTGCACGACTTCGCCACTGGATGCCGGGCGCAGCGCCATCGGCAACATGTCGTACACCGGGGCAAGCTGCAGGGGCAGGGTATCGGCGAGTACCAGTGCGGCATTGCCCAGGTGCATGTCGGTATTGCCGATGAGGGTCCCGAACCAGCTGATCACTTCCAGGCGCTCGGCGTCTTCCGGGCTCAGCCAGCCATCGCGTTTGAGTAGTGGAGCAAGTGTTCGCCAGGTGCTGATGTTTGCGTCGCCATAAAAGGACGCAAACAGCGACATCAGCGAGACGAATCCGCGTCGGCCTAACGCAGCAGTCCGATCGAAGCGTGTCGATTCGAGAAAAACGCGCCCGCCTGCCTGCAGTACCTGCGTTGCCGCAGCAGGGATGCCGGCGGCAACGAGAATCTGGCTGGCCAACCATTCCATCTGTAAAAGATCCGCCCAGCGCCGGCCGGTGGGTTGATCGATCTGATCGGTGAACTTGACGATCACGGGGCGATACGCGCCGTGTTCCTTCAGCACTGCGGTGAACTTCGGCTGCTCGCCGGCGGCAGACGAGCCAACGGCCTCGCCGCGCAATGCAGCTTCGGCGCGACTGAGATATTCCTCGGAGCGTGCCTGCGTGGCGATGACTTCAGGCTGTTCGATCGCCGCCAAAGCCAGAGCCAATGCGCGTTCGCCGATCAGCAGGTCGCCAGGCTGGTCGTGGCCAACCGACAGCATGGCCACAAGGTTGTCCCTGGGCGACCACAGCGCCAAGTTGTCCGGAAGGCGCAACGGCGCGGAAATACGGTGTGCCAGGTTGCGACCAAGAAATCCCTGTGGCCTTTGGTCGTCGATAAACCAGGGCAGCGATGCGAACACGCCGGTGTCCAATGGCGAATGCAATAGAACGGGGTTGTCCTGCAAAAGTTCGACAAAGAAGTGGTCGTTGTGGAGTGCCAATAGTTGGCCCAGCGGTATGACGCGGGCATCGTGATCAATCCGATAGAGCGGCCACATACGCTCGCCCCGCAGTTCACCGGTGGCCGCGTAGCCGGTGCTGCGCGCCCTGCCATAACGCAGCACCGCAGGGCCTGCATCTGCGACTAGGCGAGACAGGGTCGGCCGGCTCACACCCAAGCGCACCGCCAACTCGGCCGCACGCATGGGGCCGTTGACGCGCAGAGTGGTGATCAGGCGTTCTACTGCAGCTATACGGGGCATGAAACGCAGCTTTTGAAACGATGTCTGAAACGATACTAAGCCGTAAGAAATTCTACGGTCAACTGATCTGTAAGGGTTTTATGTTCAGTTTCCGCTTTTCCGGCCCTGGAAAATGAAACGATATTCCCGACGTGGCTAGCTCCTTGAGCATATCCAAGGATGGACCAATGGGAACGGTGGCGGTGTCCGGGGGGGGGCTCCGGTGTGAAGGTGCAACTTGCGGCGGACCGGCATCAATCCACACCGTGATCGTGCCAGCGCTTCGTAGCGTCTATCGCGCTCGATGCTCCACGAAAGGCTGACTAAGAGCAGCTATCAAAACGACTGCGCAGCCGCCAGGCGGGCGCGGCCGGTGCTCGGAATCGGCATGTACCCCCGTACACTCCGGTTCCTCCGCGCCGTCCGCAGCCAACTGACGACTGCCCGCTATGTTTTGTTAGCCGCTCTAAGTCGCACATTGCTTCCGATCTGCATCCAGCTTGCGCAGGCCACACCCAATGGGAAGTGGCCCTCCTGGGCGAATGATGCGACGTGGAGTGCTGCGCGCAACGTCAGTGTGACTCGGGGTAGGCGAGAAGGTAGCGCGAACGCGCAGCTGCACTTTTCCGTTGCCGATGAAACAGTGGCACGCCCGAAACGTGCGTGTTATCAATGCATCCCATGAACGCACCCCGCAGCCAATTTTATTTTTGGTACTACGGTTTTCCGATGCCGCTGGCGGAGGAAGGAGTGCGCTCACCCTGAAGGAAACTTCAGCAGCATTCCCGAAAAGCCGCCAGCGCACACTGGCGGCTTTTTTGTTGCCGCCTCGCCTGGCTTCCCTGATGCACCGCCGACCCGAGACAACGTTATGCCGCCGCTGACCGATGACCTGCGTATCCGCAAGATCGAACCGTTGACCCCGCCCTCGCAGCTGCTGTCGCTGCTGCCCTGCGATGAGCGCGCCTCCGAGACCGTCACCAACGCACGTGCCGCCCTGCACGAGATTCTGCACGGGCGCGATGACCGCCTGGCGGTGGTGATCGGCCCCTGTTCGATCCACGACCCCGTGGCCGCCATGGAGTACGCGCAGCGTCTGCGCCCCTTGCGTGAGCAGTTTGGCGATGCGCTGGAAATCGTGATGCGCGTGTACTTCGAAAAGCCGCGCACCACCATCGGCTGGAAGGGCCTGATCAACGACCCGGACCTGGATGGCAGTTTCCAGATCAACAAGGGCCTGCGCGTGGCGCGAGGCTTGCTGCGCGATATCAACAACCTCGGCCTGCCGGCTGGCGTTGAATTTCTCGACATCATCTCGCCGCAGTACATCGCCGACCTGGTGGCCTGGGGCGCGATCGGTGCGCGTACCACCGAAAGCCAGGTGCACCGCGAAATGGCCTCTGGCCTGTCGTGCCCAGTGGGGTTCAAGAACGGCACCGGTGGCGACGTCAAGATTGCCGTGGACGCGGTGGGTGCGGCCTCGCATCCGCACCATTTCCTGGCGGTGACCAAGGATGGCCACACCGCGGTGGCGGCCACCGCGGGCAACCCGGATTGTCATGTGATTTTGCGCGGCGGCAAGCAACCCAACTTCGACGCCGCCAATGTGGAAGCATCCAGCCAGGTGCTCAACAAGGCCGGGTTGCCGGCGCGGCTGATGATCGACGCCAGCCACGCCAACAGCGGCAAGAACCCGGACAACCAGCCCAAGGTCATCGACGACATCGCCACGCAGCTGGAAGGCGGCGAGACGCGCATCGTCGGCGTGATGGTGGAAAGCCACCTGGTCGGCGGCCGGCAGGAACTGGTGCCGGGCGGCACGCTGACCTACGGCCAGAGCATCACCGACGGTTGCCTGGATTGGGACACCTCGCTGCAGGTGCTGGAGCGCTTGGCCACCGCCGTGCGCGCACGCCGCGCGCGGCGGGTTGCCGAGGCTGCGTGATCGTTGAGGCAGTGGCGTGAGAATACGAGGCTTCGCCCGCACCCTCATCCGGCGCTCCGCGCCACCTTCTCCCGGCGGGAGAAGGGATAAAGCCCCTCTCCCGCCGGGAGAGAGGGTGGGGTGAGGGTACGGCGGAAGACAGCCATCCCGAGCCGTGTGCCTGCAACTGACCTGACGCCGCAACAAGCGCGCATGTGCAACAGAGTCAAAGCCCAGAACATTTGCGTGCAGCACATCAAAAGCGCAGCACAGTCATGGTTCGGCATCGTCAAGCAGCGCTCGAAGTATTCAAAGCGCAACGCATAAAAACACGCGGCGTATCCAAGCGCAGCACGTCCAAACAGGTGCTTGCACGCCGGCGGCGTTGACGTCGGTGGCGATAATCTCGTTGGCACGAGCGGCCACCAAAACGTATCGAGTAGCCTGACGGTGAGCACACTAGTGTCGGTCGATGGCGTTCTAAAACAAGAACGCCGGGCCGGCGCAGGGAGCCGGCCCGACGGATTGCACACTACTCAGTGATGACCCGATGCCACCGGAGGCAGGAGGGGAGAGAGGGGCGTCCTGCCGCCGGTGACGAGCGGGCAGGAACGTTATCCGCGACGCACGTGCCAGCGCGATGTCGCAGCGTGGCAACGCCAGCAATGAAGTTCGGGAAGCGTTAAATGCTAGGTATGGCAATCGCACGCTGAGCTCTGTGCTGTGCGTGCTCACCGACAAAAGCAGGGCTGCAGCGCAGCGTTCGCATGCCGCAAGAATCAGAAGGGTAGGAGCGTTGCCGTCGAACCATGGCGTCCCCGAAAACACCGTGCTGCGCAGCTTCAGCGCAGCAGCAACAACAGCAACAGCAATGACAGCAGCAGCAACAACAGCAGCAACAGCAACAACAGCAACAGCAACAGCAACAGCAACAGCAACAGCAACAGCAACAGCAAGGCAGTTTGCATTGCCACAGCACGATTTATGCGTGTTGCGAAAAGCGACGACACCCATGATGCGAGCCGCTAAGGCTGCGGCGCGGCCAAGTATCTACGGCAAAGCACCGGCCCAAGTTGAAGTTCGTGCAACACATTGATCGCACCGCAAAGAGCGGCTGAAACTAACGATTCCCGATTCCCGATTCCCGATTCCCTACCTCACCCCAACATATCTCCAGTCTCCAGCCACCGCTGGTGCCACGCCAATGCTTCGGTCAGCAGATGCGGCGTGTGCTTGCCATAGCTGTCGCGATTGGCACGTGCCACGTAGTCTTCCAGCGCGTCGCGATAACGCGGGTGCACGCAGTGCTCCAGCAGCTGGCGTGCACGTTGCTTGGGCGTCAGGCCACGCAGGTCGGCCAGGCCTTGTTCGGTGACGATCACTGAGACGTCGTGTTCGGTGTGGTCGACATGGCTGACCATCGGCACGATTGAGGAAATGCTGCCGGCCTTGGCGATGCTGGGGCTGAGGAAGATCGACAGGAACCCGTTGCGCGCGAAATCGCCGGACCCGCCGATGCCGTTCATGATGCGGCTGCCCATGACATGGGTGGAATTGACGTTGCCGTACAGGTCGGCCTCGATCATGCCGTTCATGCCGATGCAGCCCAGCCGCCGCACCAGCTCGGGATGGTTGGAGATTTCCTGCGTGCGCATCACGATGCGCTGCCGGTAGAAATCGATGTTGCGTTTGAACTCTTCATTGCCTTCCGGGCTGAGCGCAAAACCGGTGCACGAGGCATAACGCAAGACGCCATCGCGCAGCAGCGCCAGCATGCCGTCCTGGATCACTTCGGTGAAGGCTTCCAGGTCGCGGAAACCGCTACGCGCCAGGCCGGCCAGCACCGCATTGGGAATATTGCCCACGCCCGATTGCAGCGGCAGCAGGTTCGCCGGCAGCCGGCCTTTGCTTACCTCGTGGCGCAGGAAGGCGATCAGGTGTTCGGCAATGCGCTCGCTGCTGTCATCGGCGGCGGCAAACGGGCTGTTGCGGTCCGGGCCATGCGTACGTACCACGGCCACGATCTTGTCCGGGTCGCAGCGCAGGCTGGGCTCGCCGATGCGGTCGTCGCCGTGCAGCAGCGGAATGGGTTTGCGGTGCGGCGGCAGCGCGGTGCCGTAATACACATCGTGCATGCCATCCAGGCCGGCCGGTTGCCAGTCGTTGACCTCGATGATCACTTTCCTGGCCAGGTCCAGCCAGGTCTTGTTGTTACCGATGGAGGTGGACGGCACCAGGCTGCCATCGGCGCGGATTGCCGACACTTCCACCACCGCGGTGTCGATCTGCCCGTAGAAGCCGAACCACACGTGCTGGGCAACGTGGCTCAGATGGATATCGATGTAGTCCAGCGTGCCGGCATTGATGCGCTGGCGCGCATCCGGGTCGGACTGGAACGGCATGCGCATGGCGATGCCGTCGGCCTTGGCCAGCGCGCCATCGAGCTCTGGCGCGGTGGAGGCGCCGGTCATCAGCTTGATCTGGAACGCTTCGCCCTGCAGGTGCGCCGCTTCGATGCGCTGCGCCAGCGCCATCGGCACTGCCTTGGGATAACCCGACCCGGTGAAGCCGCTCATCGCCACGGTTTCGCCGGGCTGGATCAGCGCAGCAGCGGCCTCGGCAGAGATCAGGCGGTCGCGCAGCGGCGCGTTGAGGATGCGTTCGTCGGACATGGGCGGCACAGCGTGTGACGGGGGAAGCCGAATTATCGCTGCTGCACTGCCTGGGCGGGGCTTCGACGATGGTGCAATGGTATGTGCGCTCAGGCGGCGGAGCAGGCATTCACGCCTCGCCGTCGGCCCAACCGGGATAGTGGCGGCGGACTCATCACACTGCGCACCCATGCCCTCTCTTCGCGATCGCTTCCAGCGCTGGCCCCGGCCATGGCGCATTGCAGTGGTCGTGTTGCTGGGGCTGTACGTGCTGTATCTGCTGGCCGGCAACATTTTTCTCAACACGCCGCTGTTCGATGCCACCACCAACCGGCAGCCGCACAAGTTCACCATGCAGACCGGCCCGGCAATCACGGTGTTTCCGGGGCAGGTGATGGCCTGGAACGTGCGCATGCGTGGGCAGGCCAACCGGACCGTGTACGTCTTTCATGCCGACCGCGCACATGCGCGCATCGCGCTGCTGCCGTTGTTCCGGCGCGAGGTGCGGCTGCCGTGGCTGCATGCGTCCGGCCTCAGTGCCGAGGTTGAAACCGCCGAAAAGGCCATCCCGCCGCCGCCGCGCGGCAACCGCGGCTGGACGCTGCGCTTCGATGCGATCAGCAGCACCAGCATCCGCAGTGCACGTCTGGGCAAGCTGCTCATCGCCGGGCACGGCCATGGCACGGTGGGTTTTCTCAAACAGCTCAAGGGCGGGCCGTCGGAGTTGTTTCCTTCCGAAGCGGGCTTTACCGATGCGGTGGTCAGCTATGACGGCGTGCAGGTGTTCAACGGCGCGCAACTGGACGCGCAGTTCCAGTTCCCCCGCCATTACCGCGACCAGGCGCCGGGCCTGCGCAAGCTCGGCATCACCCGTGCACGCCTGAAGCTCAACGCCAGCACGGTGGCGCTAAAGATCGACACCGGCGCGCCGCACGTGGACATCAGCAGCGGTCCCTCCGCCGCACGCGTGGAGGCCGATATCACGCTGGAAAACGGGGCCTTGAAGCCGGGTAGCCGCGCGGTGTGGCGGCTGCCGTTGCTGGCCGGTGTGGGTGCCACCGATCGCGGCATGCTCGCGCTGCAGCTGGATGTGGCGCAGGACATCCGCGTGCAGGCGCGGCTACCGCGCGATGCCGACACCGGCAGCGAACTGGATGCCGATCTGCGCATCGCCGGCCGCAGCATTCCGTTCGCCGCACCGGCGCAACTGCTGCCGCGCCTGTCCGGGCAGGTGCGCGGCCGCTGGAAGTTTGAGTCGCTGAACTGGATTGCCGAGTTGTTCGTGCGCAAGCCGTGGTTTCAGCTGGAAGGCGGTGGCCTGGTCGAGGCGGATCTGCACCTGGCGCAGGGGCGGCTGGCCAGTGGCAGCACGCTGGATATCCCGCGGGCGGAAGCGGTGGCACAGGTGGCGGGCACCCGCTTGGCCGGTGTTGCAAAGGCACACGGGCACATCGACGATGCCACCACGCCGCAGGCGCATCTGGATGTGGGCATCCCCACGTTCAAGGCCACGCCCAGCGATGCGCCACGGCAGGTATTGCTGGACGGCCGCGACCTGCAACTGGCCATGCAGGGCGATGCGGAGTTGGCGCGGCTGCGCGAAACAATGAAGGCGCAGCTGCGTTTCAGCGATGCGCGCGTGCCGGACCTCACCGTCTACAACCGCTATCTCTCCGGCAAGACCGTGCGCCTGTTGGGTGGCAGCGGCCGCCTGAGTGGCGACGTGGCGCTCAATGCGGCCGGTGACGTGGGCAACGGCCATGCGGACCTGCGTGGGCAGGGCGCGCACCTGTCCATCGCCGGCATCCAGATGCGCGGCGATGCGCAATTGCAGGCGACCCTGCGGCGTGCCGACTTCAAGGCCAAGTTCTTCGACCTGAGCGGCACGCACATTCGCTTGCGCAACATGCGCGTGGGCGATGCCGCCACCGACGCCGCCTGGTGGGGCGAGGTGGAGGTGCCGGCCGGCACGATTCAGGCCGCCGCGCCCTTCCAGGTGGATGCCGATGCGGCAGTGCGCATGCGCGATGCCGCGCCGCTGCTGTCGGTGTTCGCACAACGCGCCGATTACCCGCGCTGGGTGCTGGGCCTGCTGGATGCCGGCCAGCTCGACGCCACCGGCCGGCTGCGCTGGCGCAAGCAGCAGGTGGTGGTGGACGACCTGCACGCGGAGAACGCACGCCTGTCGCTACGCGCGCGCCTGGCGATTGACGATGATCACAAGCGGGGCGACCTGTATCTGCGCTGGGGCGTGCTTGGTGCAGGCATCGAGCTCGATGGGCAACAGCGCCAATGGCATTTGGCCGTCGCACGCGAGTGGTATGAGGGGCGCCCGTCCTTGCTGCCGCCGATGGCGAACAAGAAGTGAGCGTGTGCGTAGGAGCGCATCTGGACGCGATGGAATCTGCCGGTGACGCCACATCGCGCCCGGGTGCGCTTCTACGGGTTGCTGCAGCTGACGGGAATATGCAGGAGCAACCGCAAGCGCATTTGCTCGCGGGTAATTGGACGTGTGTGGGTCTTTGTCATCGGCGCGTACACCGCATCTGATTGACACGGATAACCACGTAGGAGCGCACTTGGGCGCGACAAGGGTTTCCCGGTGATGCCCAGTCGCGCCCCGGTGCGCTCTACGAGATGCTGTGAGCGATGGGATCGCCGCATAGGCTGGCAATGCCCGGATCACGCCCATCGCGATGCGCACCGCTGCGCGTGACAATCACGCGTGGCTTGGCACACTGCGCTGTGCCGCCTGCGCGGTCTTCAGGAGCTTGCCGTCATGACGATGCCTGTCCGCGCCCGTTGGCGTGCCGTGCCCCGCACCGTGCGTTGGCCGGTGCTTGCGGTGGTGGCGCTGTACGCCGCGTACCTGCTGCTCGGCAATCTGTTCCTCAACACGCCGCTGGGCACTGCCGCACTCAATCGCACGCCGGACCGCTTCGCCATGCAGTGGGGCGCGGGGATGACCTGGTGGCCGGGCCGCCTGACCCTGTGGGACGTCAACTTGCACGGCCGCACGTCGCGCAGCCGTTGGGAGGCGAGTGCGGACCGCCTGCATGGCCAGGTGCGCTTGCTGCCGCTGTTGCATCGCCAACTGTTGGTGCCGGAACTGCATGCACAGGGTGTGCGCGGCGGCTTGCATGCGTCCGATCTGCCTGGCGCTGCTGTGGCATCTCCCGCGCCTGCCTCTTCGTCGGCAACTGCAACTGCCTCCGGCGCCGCAGCGTCAGCCGCGACTACAAACGGCGCATCTACGCCACGCACTTCGCAAGCCGATGGGATGCCAGTCAATCCTGCTGCAACCAATGCAGCGAACGCATCCAGCGCCGCAGCCGGCGAAGCACCCACTACTGCCACCGCAGCCACCGCGCCCACCGCAGCCGCCACCGCAACCACGCAGTCAGCAGCACGCTCCACCCGCAGTCAAACCCACTCCCCCGCGTGGACGTTGCAGTTCGATCGCATCGTCGCCGAGCAGGTGCAGGCGCTGACACTTCGCCAGTTACAAGTCGCCGGTGACGGGCAGCTGCAATTCGGCCTGTTCAAGCAATTGCGCGGTGGTTCGATCGAGGTGTTTCCATCGCGTGCGGTGTTCGAGCACGCCACGCTGCACTGGGCCGACACCGAGCTGCTGCGCAATGGCCAGTTACGGGTGGAAGCCAGCATTGCGCGGCATACAGGGGCGCAGGCACGCGGGTTGGCGGTGTTGCAACTCACCGACGCGCTCATCGGTGTGCGTGGCGATACCGCCGCGCTGGAAGTGACACGCGATGCGCAAGGAAAAACCACGCTCAAGACGCGGGCCGGGCAAGGCCGCGCCGATGGTGAGGTGCGCTGGGCGCGCGGTGAACTGCAGCCGGGGAGCCACCTGCAATGGCGGACGCCGTTGCACGACGGCACTCGCACACCAAACGCATTGCTGGGCGAGTTGGCCGCGCAGTTGCAGGTGGATCAGGACATGCGCCTGCGCGTCAGCATGCCCGAGCCGGCCGATGCCGGCCTGACGTTGGATGCGGACCTGCGCGTGCAGGGCCGGCGGTTGCCACTGCAGGCGCCGCGCAACCTGTTGCCGCGGACGTCCGGGCACGCGCGCATGCATTGGCAGCTGGCCTCGCTGAGCTGGATTCCGGCACTGTTTCCCGGCGTGGATTGGCTGACGCTGGAGGGCGACGGCCTGGTGGATGCAGACCTGCGCATCGTGCGCGGACAGCTGGCCGCCGGCAGCCGATTGCAGGTGCCGCGCGTCACCGCGCGCGTGGGCGTGATGGAGCACGCCATCGAAGGCCAGGCCAGCGCCGACCTGCGCGTGGAGGCTGATGCCGCCGGCCATCTGCTGCCCTCGCTGGCACTGCGCATGCAGCAGTTTTCAATCGCCCACCGCACGGCACTGGCGCGCCCGTTCGTACAAGGGCGCGATCTGCGCCTGGACCTGCAGACCCGCGCCGACGCACGCACCCTGGCCAGCTTGCGTGACACCACCCGCGCGCATCTGGTGTTCACCAATGCGCGTGTGCCAGACCTGCGCGCCTATAACCGCTACCTGCCGCAACAGCAGCTGCGGTTCGATGGGGGCAGCGGTGCGCTCAGTGGCGATCTGCAGATCGAGCCGGGCGGACGTATCGGCAAGGGCGGTTTGCGCATCGCCGCGCGGGCGGCACGCCTGCAGTTTGCCGGGCTCGCGTTGCGCGGCGATGTGGATGCAAACCTGCGACTGCAACGCGGCGATCTGCGTGCAGAAAATTTCCGCCTTGATGCCAGCCAGATCAACCTGCGCAATGTCGGTTTCACCGGCCCCGATGGACAGCGACGCGATGGCTGGTGGGCGCGCATCGTGCTGGATGACACGCACATGCACTGGCATGCGCCAGTGGGTGTGGACGGACGCGTGCGCATCGACGTGCGTGACCTGGCGTTCTTGATGGCCATCTATGCACGCGATCGGTCGTTGCCCAACTGGATGGTGCGGCTGGTGGATGCCGGCCAGGCGCAGCTCACCGCACGCGTGCATTGGCAAGGCGAGGAAGTGATCGTGGATCGTTTGCAGGCGCACAACGCGCGTTATCAGGTGGATGCGCGTTTGCGTCTGCGTGGCACGCAGCGCAGCGGCAGCCTGTTGGCGCGCTGGGGTGTATTGAGCGCGGCGGTGGGCTTGCGCAACGACACGCCCGAATGGCATCTGCTGCGCGCCGCCGAGTGGTATCGCGCGCAGCCGGATCTGTTGCGCTGAGGCCCCCGCGTGGCGGATCCGGTGTGAAGGAAAAACTCTAGTTCTGTACTGCCGGGTATTGTTTTGCAGTGCAGCGTGCAAGTCGCCGAACAGGCGCGCACTATGATCCTGCATCCCGACGTGGGGGAGGGAGCAAAGCCCGCTGGCAGTTCGCTGCAAGCGGGCTTTTTTATTGCCTGAACAGTCTACGCCGTGAGTCTGCGCACGTGCTCAGGGCAGCGGCAGCATCCACAGACACGGCCCGCCGGTGATGAACAGCCGCTGCTGTGCCTGGTCGAAGGTGCAGTTGGAGGCGGTGCCCGGGGTGGGGATGTGCCCGAGCAGCTGCCCGTCGCTATCGAATACGCACACGCCGGTGCCGGAGCTGCTCCACAGCCAGCCGCCGCGATCCACACAAAAGCCATCCGGCAGCCCGTCCGGGACGCTGGCGAAGTGGCGGCGGTCGTGCAGCGCGCCATCGCGCCAGTCAAACGCGGTGATTTCCACGCTGCCGTGTCCCTGCTCCGGCGTCTGCGAGACGTACAAGGTCTGCTCGTCGGGCGAGAACGCCAGGCCGTTGGGGTGGTCCAGGTCGGCCATGCGCTGCAGCGGGCCGCCGTTCGGCGGCAGCCGGTACACGCTGTGGTAGGCGAGCTCCGGATCGGCCGGGCAGCCCTGGCTGGGTTTGCGCAGGCCGAACGGCGGGTCGGTGAACCAGATCGCGCCATCGCGCGCCACGATCAGGTCATTGGGCGAGTTGAGCCGCTTGCCGGCATAGCGGCCCACCAGCAGGTGGGCCTGGCCATCGGCATCGCTGCGGGTGATGGCGCGCCTGCCGTGTTCGCAGTGCACCAGGCGCTGCTGCGCATCCACCGCGTTGCCATTGGTGAAGGCGGTGGCATCCAGCAGCACATCCACGGCGCCGTCTTCGCGCCAACCCAGCACACGGCGGCCAACCAGGTCGCTCCACACCAGCGTGCGCTGGGCCTCCCACCAAGCTGGGCCTTCGCTCCAGGTGGCCTGGTCGTACAGGGTGAGCAGGCGCGCATTGCCCAGGCGTGTGGCCAGCCCGGCGTGCGTGGTGCGGGGCGGGTCGCAGTCGGCGGGAACGGCCGGGCCGGCCGGCCGGACGCGGCAATGGCTGTCCATCATGGCGCCGCTGTTTCAGCGAACGGGTGCGCTGCCGCCACGCCGGGGGAGTGCGCAAACTGCACCATCATCTGCAGGCAGGGCGTGTCGCCCAGTTGGCCGGAGCGGTGGCCGCGTGCGTCGGTGGTGCCCTGGTCCTGGCCGAAATGGATATCGCCAGGGCCCATTTCCACGCGCGTGCCGTCGCCGGTTTCGATAAACCAGCGCCCGCGCAGCGGGATCACCCACTGCGGGTGCGGGCTTTCGTGCCAGTCGCCGACCCAGCCCACCGGCAGCACCGCAAACTGCACACCCACCACCTCGCCGGGAAACGGCCGCAGCCACTGCGGCGCGGCGCCACCGCCCACGCTTTTGCTCTGGAAGCCGGCCAACTGCGAGGTGTTGAGCCGGCTCAGCCCGTCCGGCCCGGTCCACAGATGCAGGAACGGCAGGCTGGGCGGCAGGGACTGATCGGTACCGTCGTTATGCAGCGCGACCTGCGAGGGCAGGGCCGCAGCGGGTAACAGGGTGGGCGACATGCGGTGACCTCGTGCGAAAACCGCAGTGCAGCACGGCGTTTGTCAGGGCGTTGTCTGCGGGGCGTAAAAGGTCGAACCGGTGCACAGGGCGACTGTGGACGGGTGCATACGGCCTTGCTGGCAGGTGCGCGGGGTCTTGCTGACGATGGCGATGACATCAGCGTGGCATGCCTTGGCGCGCAGTTTGAGCAGGCGCGTCGGTCGCCGGCGCGTGGTCGGCGCGTAGCTTCAGCTGCACTGCCTGACGCCTGAGCGCGATACGCACGTCCTGAGATTGCAGCCGTGTATCGCGGCCTACCTGCCCACGGCTGGGATTGCAGGAATTCCCACCAGCGGCAACTGACCTCCGCTGCAGCCAAAAGCGCTGCCGCTGCCGGAACCACTCAGACCCGGTCGCGTCTGCAACACGGCGCCGCATCCGTTAGAATGAGATCAATTCTCATTTAATCCCGGGTGCACCCTGCCCGGGTCCGGCGTCCAGGAGGTCATCGTGTCGGCCACGCAAGTCGCGCTTCAGCAGCAGGTGGAGCGCCTGTACACCGACCACCACGGCTGGCTGCAGGGCTGGTTGCGGCGCAAGCTGGGCGACGGGTGCGTGGCGGCCGACCTGGCCCAGGACACCTTCATCAGCGTGATCGATGCCGGCGCGGCCGACCAGATCCGCGAGCCGCGGCCGTTCCTGGCCACCATCGCGCGGCGGCTGATGGCGCACCGCCAGCGGCGCAAGCTGCTGGAGGCCAGCTACCTGGAGATGCTGGCCGCGTTGCCGGAAGAGCTGGCGCCTTCGCCGGAGTTGCACCTGCTGGCGCTGGAGGCGGTGCAGCAGCTGGACCAGGCGCTGGACGGCCTGCCGCCGAAAGTGAAGGAGGCCTTCCTGCTGGCGCACCTGCACGAGCTCAGCTACGCGCAGATCGCGCAGCGCCTGGGGGTGTCCAGCAGCTCGGTCAAGCAATACCTCACGCGCGCCAACCGGCAGTGCCTGTTCGCGGTGTCGGCCTGAGTGGCGGCACGGATGTCTGCGAGCAACGCCAGCACGCCGCGTACGCCCCTGGCCGGCGGGCAGCCGATCAGCGCAGAGGTGGCCGACCAGGCTGCCGAGTGGCTGACAGTGCTGATGTCCGGCACCGCCAGCGCGGCGCAATTGCGTGACTGGGAACACTGGCGCGCCGCGCATCCAGACCACGCGCGGGCCTGGGCGCATCTGGAGGCGGTGACCGGCCGGCTGAAGACCCTGGCACCGCAGGCGGCCTACCGCAGCCTGTCGCCGTATGCCGACGGCAAGCGCCCCGCCTCGCCGGGCCGGCGCAAGGCGCTCAACCTGGTGCTGTGGGGCGGGGTGGCCGGCGCCACCGGGCTGCTGGCCACCCGCACCCAGCGCTGGCAACAGGCAACGGCCGACTACGCCACCGCCACCGGGCAGCGCCGGGTACTGCAGCTGGACGACGGCACCCGCCTGACCCTCAACACGCGCAGCGCGGTGGATGTGCGCTTCGATACGCACCAGCGCCTGCTGGATCTGGTGGCCGGCGAGATCATGGTGGTGACCGCGCACGCGCTGGGCGCCGCGCAGGACCCGCGCCCACTGCTGGTGCGCACCGTGCACGGCGATGTCCGCGCGCTGGGCACGCGCTTTTGCGTACGCCAGGACCAGGCGCAGAGCCGTGTCACCGTGCTGGAGAGCGCGGTGGAGATCCGCCCGCGTGATGCCACTCACGCCGCGCGCCGCGTGCAGGCCGGCCAGCAATGCGTGTTCAATGCCGCGTTCCTGCAGGCGCCGGGGCCGGCCGATGCGCAGGCCACCGCCTGGGAGCGCGGGCAGTTGATTGCCGACGAGTTGCGGCTGGATGCGTTCGTGGCCGAGCTGGAGCGCTACCGCCCCGGGCTGCTGCGCTGCGACCCGGCGGTGGCCGGCTTGCGCGTCTCCGGGGTGTTTCCGCTGGACGATACCGACCGCATCCTGGCCATGCTGCCCAGCGTGCTGCCAGTGCGGGTACGCCAGCGCAGCCGCTACTGGGTGAGCATCCAGGCGGCCGGTTAGGCGCAGCGATCAAACGACTGCGTAGCTGCGAGGCGGGTGCCGCCGTTGCTCGAAATTCTGATGGTCCTACGGACACTCCAGTTCCTCTGCGCCGTCCGCATCTGCTGACGATTGCTCGCTACGTTTTTCGCGGATCCAAACGCGGCGATCGCGCTGCGGCGCCCCGCAGATCGCGCAGCACGTGGCGCAGCGCAGAGTTGAACGGGGTGGGCACTCTGATGGGCGAGGCGCGTATCGCCGGGCTGGTCGGGGGTCTGGAACGGCTGCCAGGCACGCAACGCCGTGGTGTCGGCGAGTCGGTATGCGCCCGAAGTTCCCAACGCGCTCACTGCGGGTGCTCGCGCAAGACACCTCTGTCCGACGACCGCGCGCTGCGGTCATCAGCCAGTCCGGCCCGCGTCTGCAGACGCCCGGCAGACACCGCCGCTGCGAGACCCGAAAAAAAGTTGCGAGATGGGCTGCCCGATCGGCGCGCTCGTGGCACCTCCTTGATGACGGTGTCAGTGCGACGCCACCTCAGATTGTGGGAACCCCATGTCCATCTCCGACCGCCGCCGCGGCCACCACGCTGTTTCGCTGCACCTCTCACTGCCGCGGGCTGCACTGCCCAGGCCCATCGCCACTGCGATTGCGCTGGCCCTGTGCGGCCTGACGGTGCTCGCCACCAGTCCCGCTGCCGCCGCGCAGGATGCCCAAACCGCGTCCGCGGCCCGGCAGCGCTACAGCATCCCGGCCGGGCCGCTGGCACCGGCCCTGCGCAGCCTGGCCGGCTCGGCCAACCTGTTGCTGAGCTTCACCGCTGCGCAGACCGATGGACGCACCACCGCCGGGCTGGACGGCGACTACACCGCTGCCGGCGCGCTGACTGCGGTGCTGGCCGGCAGTGGCTTGCAGGCCGTTCCACTGCAGACCGGCGGCTACGTGTTGCGCCCGGCGCCTGCGGCGGTGACCAGCCAGGGCGAAGCCGATGCCTGGCTGCTGCCGACGGTAAAAGTCACCGCGCAGGCCGAACGCCGCGCCGTTACCAGCGGCACCGGCAGCTATACCGCGCGTGCGGTCAGCATCGGCCGTGGCGAGCAGCGCCTGAAGGACATCCCGCAGTCGATCAGCGTGGTCACCCGCCAACTGATGGACGAGCAGAACATCACCTCGGTCTACGACGCGCTGGCCAGCACCACCGGCATCACCATCGTGCAGAGCCCGCAGGGTGGCAAATACATCTATGCGCGCGGTTTCGACATCACCACCGTGCAGTACGACGGCGTGCCGCTCAATCGCGGCATGTATGGCCGCGCCAGCAACTACAGCGCCAACATGGGCATCTACGACCGTGCCGAAGTGCTGCGCGGCGCCGCCGGCCTGCTGCAGGGCGCGGGCAATCCCAGCGGTGCGGTGAACCTGGTGCGCAAGCGCCCGCTGGACGTGCCTGGCGTGAGCGTGATGCTGCAGGCCGGCTCCTGGGACCGCTACGGCGCCTTGCTGGATGCCAGCGCCAACCTCACCGACGATGGCGCCTTGCGCGCGCGCGGCGTGATCGACTACCAGGACCAGCGCTCGTTCGTCGATGGTGTGGAGCGGCGCACGCCCACCTATTACGGCACGCTGGATTACAGCGTCTCGCCGCAGACCCAGGTCAGCCTGGCCGCCAGCTACGAAGAAGTCGAAGGCCGGCCATTTTTTGGCGGCCTGCCGAGTTACACCGACGGCCGCGACATCGGCCTGCCGCGCAGCACCAATTTAGGCGCGCAGTGGAACCGGCAATCTTCGTCCAACCGCGGCCTGTACCTGGACCTGGACCATCGCTTCAACGCCGATTGGGTGTTCAAGCTCAGCGCGGTGCAGGTGCATGAGCGGCACAACCTCAAGTACGCCAGCTCCAGCCGCGCGATCAACCCGGCCAACGGCACCGGCGCCCTGCTGGCGGCGCGCACGATTTCCGAAGCGGACGTGGCCGGCGTCGATGCCAATGTGATTGGTCATTTCAACGCGCTCGGGCGGCGCCACGAGTTGGTGTTAGGTAGCAACTACGCCGAAACCACAGTGGATACGGTCTACGGCAACAAGAACAACTTTCAGACCTTCAACGTGTTTTCGCTGCAACGCAACGTGCGCGCGATCAGCGATGAGGAAATCTTTGCCAGTGCGCGCGAGGCGCGTCACGGCACCTCGCGCGAGCTGGGTCTGTACAGCGCGTTGCGCTGGCAGCTGACCGACCCGCTGAAGGCGATCGTGGGTGCACGCGTGAGCTGGCACGACACCAAATGGAACACCACCACCACTGGTCTGTCGCCCTCGCAGTCGATCGAACACACCCGCGAAACCGGGCAGGTCACCCCGTATGCCGGCCTGCTGTACGCGCTCACGCCCACTTGGTCGGCGTATGCCAGTTATGCGGATATTTTTCAGCCGCAGAATGCGCAGAACGAAGCCGGTGAAATGCTCAAGCCCATGACCGGCGCCAACTACGAGTTGGGGCTCAAGGGCGAGTGGCTGGACGGACGCATCAATACCGCCTTTGCGCTGTTCCAGGTGGAGCAGAAGAACCGCGCGCAGGCCGACCTGAGCACCAGCCCCACCTGCCGCAACAACGACTTCTGCTACATCGACACCGGCAAGGTGCGCAGCCGCGGCTTCGATGCGGAAGTCAGTGGCGAAGTGCTGCGCGACTGGAACCTGTTCGCCGGCTACACCTTCAACCGCACCACCTATCTGCAGGATGTCAGCAGCCAGGGCCAGACCTTCAACAGCTACACGCCCAAGCACCTGCTGCGGGTGTGGACCACCTACCGGCTGCCGGGCGTGCTGCAGGATGTCACCGTGGGGGGCGGCGTGAGCGCGCAGAGTGCGGCATATCGGCAGATCGGCGCGGCCACTGCAGATATCCCCGGGCGTGCGGTGTGGAATGCGCTGGCGCGTTACCAGGTGAACCGGCAGTGGTCGCTGGCGGTGAACTTCAACAACGTGTTCGACAAGCGCTACTACAGCACCTTGTCGAGCTTCGTGAATGGCCGCTATTACGGCGAGCCGCGCAACGTGATGGTGACCCTGCGCGGCGCGCTGTGATGCGCCACTGCATGCACGGGGCGATGGCCGCATGAGGGAGGGGTTTCGGCAAAGTATGGCGTGGCTGCACACCTGGTGCGGCCTCACCTGCGGCTGGCTGCTGTGCGCGATCTTCCTCACCGGCACGCTCAGCGTGTTCCGCTACCCGATCACCAGCTGGATGCAGGCCAGGCCGGCACTGCCCGGCGCCGCGACGCATGCGCCGCTGCCCCAGGCACAGCTGGTGCCACGCGCGCTGGCACACCTGCGCCAACAGGCGGCGCAGGCCACGCTGTGGCGCATCAGTTTGCCGGTGCACCCGGGCGACACCCTGGATGTGGTCTGGCGTGGACCCGCTGGCGCCGGCCAGGCCACGCTGAGCCCCATCACCGGCGAAGTCCTGCCCGCGCCATGGGGCCGCCAGACCGAGGGCGGGCGGCATTTCATGAGCTTCCACTACACCTTGCAGGGCGGCATTCCCGGCTACTGGCTGGTGGGCTGGGTATCGATGTGCGGGCTGATTGCGTTGGTGTCCGGCGTGGTGGTGCACAAGCGCATCTTCTTGGACTTTTTCACCTTCCGCCCGGGCAAGGGGCAGCGCTCGTGGCTGGATGCGCACAACGCCACCGCCGTGCTCACGCTGCCGTTCCTGCTGATGATCGTCTACACCGGGCTGGCGTATTTCTCCACCAGCTATCTCTCCGCTCCGCTGCATGCGCTGTATGGCCAGGACGAAGACGCCTACGCCCGGTACGAGGCGGCGTTGTCGCCTGCCGCCGCAGCACCAGCGGCGCAGCCAACCCAGCACGAGCGTATGCACACCTATCTGCCCGATCTTGTGCAACGCGCCGCAGCGCTCAATGGTCAGCCTGCGCAAACACTGGTCATCCAACGCCCGGACCAGCCTGGTGGCACGCTGCGGGTGATTGCGCGTGTTGCCGACACCGCGCACTCGCGGCAGTTGCTCAATCCACCGGCCAGCGTGGTGTTCGATACCGGCAGCGGCGCGCTACTGGAGCGGCATGCCGTTGCGGCGCACACACCGCTGCAAGCCGCCGATGTGGATGCGACGATCAAGACCTTGCATGTGGCCGGGTTTGGCGGCTGGACCGCCAAGTGGCTGTACTTCGTCTGTGGCCTGGCCGGTACCGCGATGATCGCCACCGGCACGGTGTTGTTCACCGTCAAGCGCCGGCGCCGCAGCGAGCAGGAATTCGGCGCTGCCACGGCAAGCATCTATCGGGTGGTGGAAGCGTGCAACGTGGCCGCACTGGCCGGCACCGCGCTGGCCTGCATTGTGTACTTCTATGCCAACCGCTTGCTGCCGGCAGAGCTGGAGGCGCGTGCGCAGACGGAAATCCGGGTGTTTCTGTGGGTGTGGGCCGGCACGTTGCTGCATGGCCTGCTGCGCCCACCGCTGCGTGCCTGGGTGGAGCAATTAGGTATCACCGCCGCATTGTGCATTGGCCTGCCACTGCTCAACGCGGCCAGCACGGGGCAGCATCTGGGCAGCTATCTGCTCGATGGCGATCTGCAGCGCGCCGCGGTGGAACTCACCGCCGTGGGCTTCGGTGTGAGCGTTGCCTACGCCGCGTATCGCGTGCAGCAGCGCATCAGTGCGCCGCCACCCGTGCGTGCGGCGCGGCGCACGCCGGCAGCGGAGCCCGGTGCATGAGTAAACCGCCACAGGCATCGCCATGGCGTTACCGCGGCGCCGTCGCCGGGCGCGTGCTCGCGGCCAGCATGGGCGGCTATGCGCTCACCGCCAGTGGCAGCGGCGTGGCCGCGCAGCTACTGGCCCGCGTGGCGGGTATGGCGCCGGCGATTGCGGTGCTGGCGACCACGCTGCTGAGTTTCGTGGTCTACACGCTGCTGGCGATGTGGATGTTCCGCGCGCGCAGTGCGTGGCGGATGTGGTTGTCGATGCTCGTCGCGCTGGCGGTGCTGGGAGGCATCGACTGGGTGCTGCGGGGCAGTGCATGGCCGGCATGATCGCCTCGCTCACCGCGTTGGCGCTATGCCACGCCGGCATGATGGCGATTTGCGTAGCGATGCATCGCCATTACGAACAACTCACCGGCCAGCGCAATGCGCCGCGTGCGCAGCGCTGGCAGTTGCGCGTGCTCGGTGCGTGCCTGCTGCTGAGCGCACTGGGCGTGTGCGTGCGCGCCTGGGGCGGCAGTGCGGGCACGGTGCTATGGCTGGGCATGGCGAGCGCTGGGGCCTTGTGGGTGGCGCTGGGGCTGGCATATGCGCCGCGCCGCAGTGCCTGGGTGGCGGTAGCGGTGGGATGCCTGGGCGGCGTGGCTGCGGCCGGCGCGGTGCTGGGGCTCGGCTAGCGCGAGCGCAGCGCACAGATGCGTAGCGGGTGCGTCATTGCCTGGGTAGGAGCGCGCTCGCGCGCGCTTGGCAGTGCCGGTAACGCGTTGGCGCACGCGTGCGCTCCCACTGGGCACAGCGGTGGCGGCGCACGCGCGGCAGCGCATCTGCACATGGTGCTACCCGGCAAGGATGCCAGAATCGGGCCATGTCACAGCCCATTCCGTCTGCCTCTCCTGCGCTGGCCGCTCTGATCGAGCGGGCCGTGGCGCGCGTCCGCCACGCCCTGCCTGCCGATGCACCGTGGCCCGAAGGTGTTGAGCACCCGCTGACACGCGTAGCGCTGGCCAGCGACTTCGTGGTCGACACGCTCGCCCGCCAACCTGCACTGCTCGCCCACCTGGCACAGCCAGACCCGCCGCCGCTGCCGGTGCCGCGCCTGGACCCGGCGCAGCCGCAGGAGTGGGCCGCACAACTGCGCCGTTACCGCGCAGCCGCCTCCGCGCGCCTGGTGTGGCGCGACGTGCTCGGCCTGGACGAGGTGGACGCCACTCTGGCCGGTGCCACCACGCTGGCGGAAACCTGCCTGCAATGCGCGCTGCAGGCACTGGAACAGCAATTCGCCACCCGCCATGGGCAGGTGATTGCCGAAGACGGCAGCGTGCAGCGGCTGGTGGTGTTCGGGCTGGGCAAGCTCGGTGGTGGCGAACTGAATTTTTCCTCCGACGTGGATCTGGTCTATGCGTATCCGCAGTCCGGGCAGTCCGATGGCACGCGCCCGCTGGCGGCCGAAGAATATTTCGCGCGGCTGGGCCAACAGCTGGCCAAGCTGCTCGACGAAACCACCGCCGATGGCTTCAGCCATCGCGTGGATCTGCGCCTGCGCCCGTTCGGCACTGCTGGGCGGGTGGCGTTGTCGTTCAACGGCATGGACCAGTACTTCCAGCGCGAAGGCCGTGACTGGGAGCGCTATGCCTGGTTGAAGGCCCGCCCGGTGGCCGGCGACATCGCTGCCGGCGAGGCGTGGCTGGAAACGCTGCGCCCGTTCGTGTATCGCCGCTACCTGGATTTCACTGCGCTCGACGGGCTGCGCGACATGAAGGCCGCGATCACCGCTGAAGTGGCGCGCCATGCACGCCTGGACGACATCAAGCGCGGGCCGGGCGGCATCCGCGAGATCGAATTCCTGGCGCAGTCGCTGCAGCTTATTCGCGGTGGGCGCGAAGCCAGCTTGCGCGAGCGGCGTTTGTTGCCAGCCTTGCAGGCGCTGGTGGACCTCGGGCAGATCGATCCACCCACCGGCCAGGCGCTGGCCGAGGCCTACCGCTTCCTGCGCCGGGTGGAGAACCGCCTGCAGATGCTGCGCGATGCACAGACGCATGCCTTGCCGCAGGGCGAGCCGGAGCGCGAACGCATCGCGCTCGGTCTGGGCTATGCGCATTGGCAGGCATTGCTGGAGGCGTTGGCACCGCACCGCACGCGGGTGGCGGCGGAATTTGCCGAGTTGCTGGCACCGCGCGTGCACGCCACCGCGCCCGATACGCTGGCCGACTACTGGCGCGCGCTGCCCGAGGGCGATGCGGCGCCGTTGCTGGGCATCGGCCTGCATGATCCCAACAACGCGCATCACATGCTGGCCGATTTCGCACAGTCCTCCGGCGTGCGCGCACTGTCCGATGGCGCGCGCACGCGGCTGGACCGGGTGATGCCGGCGCTGCTGCATGCAGCGATCCGCGCGACCCAGCCAGACGCCGCGTTGCGGCGCGTGCTTGGCCTGCTACAGGCCACGCTGCGCCGCACCAGCTACCTGGCGCTGCTCGACGAGCAACCCAGCGCGCTGGCTCGCCTGGTCGATGTGCTCTCGCGCAGTGCCTTGTTGGCCGAGCGCCTGGCTGCGTATCCGCTGCTGCTGGACGAACTGCTCGACACCCACATTGCGGGGCCGTTGCCGGACCGCGCTGCACTGCATGCCGCGTGCGTAGACACACTGCAGATCGACGACCCGGAAGCGGCGCTGCGCGAACTCAACGAGCGCCGGCTTGCGTTGAGCTTCCGCATCGCGCTGGCCACGCTGGATGGGCGCCAGCAGGCGGTGGAGAGCACCCGCCAACTCGCCTGGTTGGCCGAAGCGGTGGTGCAGACGGTGCTGCAGCTGGCGCAGACGCAATTGCAGGCCGCGCATGGGCAGGTCCCGGGCGGTGCGTTCGCCATCATCGGGTACGGCAGCCTGGGCGGGATGGAGCTGGGCTTCGGCTCGGACCTGGATCTGGTGTTTCTCTACGATCACCCGCGCGCGGTGGAAGCCTCCGATGGCGCGCGCCCGCTGGAATCCGGGCGCTGGTTTGCGCGCCTCGCGCAAAAGGTAATGGCGTTGCTGGGTGCCGAAACCGGCGCAGGCCGGCTCTACGACATCGACGTGCGCTTGCGCCCGGATGGCGGCAAGGGCGCGTTGGTGTCGTCGTTGGCCAGCTACCGCGAGTACCAGCGCGAGCGTGCCTGGACCTGGGAACACCAGGCGCTGGTGCGCGCACGCGCGGTGGCCGGTGATCAGGCGCTGTGCGCCGCATTTGCGCAGGTGCGGCAGGACACCTTGGCGCGCGTGCGCGACACCGCGTTGCTGCTGGCCGATGTGTGCAAGATGCGTGCGCGCATGCGTGCGGAGCTGGACCGCAGCGATGCCGGGCGTCTGGATCTCAAGCAGGGGGCCGGCGGTCTGGTCGACCTGGAATTCCTGCTGCAGGCCGGCGTGCTCGGCCAGGCCGCGCAGCATCCGGCATTGCTGCAGGCCTGCGACACGCCGGCCTTGATCGATGCCCTGGCGCAGGCACAGTGGCTGGCCGCCGATGCCGCGCAGCGATTGCACGGCGCGCATGCCACGTTGGTGGACGCTGGCCTGGCCTGCACGCTGGACCGGCGGCCGCGCCTGATCACGCCAACTGCGGCCATCCAGGACGCCACGCGCACCATCTTCGATTGCGCGCAGGCGCAAGGCCTGGCGTTTCCACGCGGGCGCGACGCACCGCGGGACTAAGAGCGGCTAACAAAACGTAGCGAGCAACCGTCAGGTGGGTGCGGACGGCGCGGAGGAACCGGAATGTACGGGGGTATATGCCGATTCCGAGCACCGGCCGCGCCCGCCTGGCGGCTGCGCAGTCGTCTTGATAGCTGCTTTAACGGTGTGCCAGGGGCGTGGGGTTAGAGACCGTCGAGCAGACGCGTTGTCGCTGATGCAATGCACAATGCACGCAGCCCGCGTGCTCCGCGCTGCCGTGCGATTTACGTGTCAGGGTCGCGGTGCGGGTGCCGCAGGTGCGGCACGCTCGACGGTGGCGGTGAAGCTGGCCGAGCGTGTCAGGGCCTGCGGATTGGCGACGATGCGCCCCAGCCGGACCAGATCACGCGACGGCGTATAGCCGCGGTAGAACACCGCCAGATTGCCCCACGGCACGTAATACATCAGGTCGCCCGCCTGCGCCTTGCCAGCCGGGCCCACCTCGGACAGGTCGAGTTTCCTCGGCAGGTAACTGATCTTCTCGGTGGCATGGAAGTCTTCGAAGTCGAGCTTCATCGGCAACTGTGCCAACAGGTCGCGGGTGGCCGAGTTGTCGACCAACTCCGCCGCCACGACATCGCTGCCAATGGTGAGGGTGATGCGCATGATGCGCTCCGGTGTCTGTGGGTGGGTCACTGCCGGTGGCGTGGCCGCCGAACACGCGGTGACCAGAAAGGCGCACCCCAGCAGTAGGGTTTGCAGGCACGTGTGCGTGCGAAGCGTCGGCATTGGTGTTGCCCTCGAACGTTTAGGTAATTCACACACCACATGTGCTGCCGTCAGGTAGGTGCGGCCTGGACTTGTTACGCCATGAACCTGCGTCTCCGCCCGCTGTGCGTGCCAAACGCATCGCCATATACCGCGCCATGGCGTTGCGCTTACTGCAGATTCTTGCGGAAGAATGCAGTCAGCGTGTCGAACGGGATGAGCGCGACGCGGTCATACAGGTCCACGTGGCCGGCGTTGGGCACGATCACCAGTTGCTTGGGTTCGCCGGCCAGACGGTACGCTTCTTCGCTGAACTCGATTGAATGCGCGTTTTCACCGGCAATGAACAGCATCGGCCGCGGCGAGATGGTGGCGATATCGTTGAACGGGTAGAAGTTCATGAACTTGACGTTGCTGGTCAGCGTCGGGCGCGTGGTGTGATCGGGCGATTGGCCTTGTGGGGTGTACTGGCCACGTGGCGTCCGGTAGAAATCATAGAACTCGCGTTCGATCGGATTGGAGTCCTTCGTCAGCGCCAGCACCGTGCCGCCGGTGTACTCCACCGGCCCGCCACTGAGTTCGGCCGCGCGCTGCTTGGCAGCTGCGGCAATGATCTGCTTGCGTTGTTCCAGGCTGAGCCCATGGCGCAGGCCGTTGCGGTTGGCCGCGCCCATGTCGTACATGCTCACCGTTGCAATGGCGCGCATGCGTGGGTCGATCTTGGCCGCGCTGATCACGAAGCTGCCACTGCCGCAGATGCCCAGCGCACCGATCTGCGCGCTGTCCACAAATGCCTGCGTGCCCAGGAAATCCACCGCTGCGCTGAAGTCTTCCGCATAAATATCCGGCGACACCGCATTGCGTGGCTGGCCCTCGCTTGCGCCCCAGAACGACAGGTCCAGCGACAACGTCACAAAGCCCTGCTCGGCAAGTTTGGTGGCATAGAGGTTGGCGCTCTGCTCCTTGGTCGCACCCATCGGGTGCCCGACCACAATGGCCGGATGGCGCTTGCCGGTGTCCAGGCCTTTGGGCACGAACAGCGTGCCGGCCACGGTCATCTGGTACTGGTTCTTGAAGGTGACCTGCTGCAGGGTCACCTTGTCGCTGGTGTAGAAATTATTCGCGTCATGGGACATATCTGCTCCGAAAATAGTGGGTGAGATCAGCAAGAGCAGCAGAACAAGAAGGCGCAGTTGCATGGTGGATTCTCATGGAGGGCGCGCGCCACAGCACACCGTTTCGGTGGTTGCACTGCGCTTGCTGGTGGATGGAGTGGGTGCCGCGGCAGTGCGTTCGCGAGAGACGCTGTTATTGCTTTGCATCGCTTCGCAATTGCGCAGTGCTGTCTTGCCAATGACCGCGCTGCACTGACGGCGGAGATTCCGCGATTGACTGCGCAAAGCGACACGTAACCGCATGGCAGCATTTGTATGTTCGCTACCTGCGACTACAGGTGGCCGTGACTAACGTGATTGCTGCTGCTGTATCTCGCGGTGGCCTACTGTAGGTCAGCCGGTGCGCGGGAGCATTACCGCTCCGTGCATGCCTTCATGTGGCCGTTTCATGAGTGGTGTGCATGGCGACGAGCGGCGAGTGATCGCAACCCCACCTGTGCTGTCGAGTGGCGTCGCAATGCCAGCGACGCTCACAAGCTGGAATAGAGCGCGCGTGGTGAGGCAGTGTCCGGCTCAAGCAGCACAACAGCGTCGGTCCGCTTTGCCTGATTGGCGGCATCGAAACACAACGGTAGACGTGACAGCTGCGGTGGCAGCAGTGCATCTACATACCACCCAACTGGCCGTTGCCGCGTGTCGCTATGACAAGGAACTTGAGTGTGCCCGCCGTGGGTGGGGGCATGGTGGATGCATGCGACACGCCGACAGCACGCCATCAAAGAATTTACCGGGCTGCCCGCGCTTGGACGCTCAGCGATCAGCCCCGGTGCATGCAGTGCACAAGCGCGGCTGCGCTCGTACAAGCAGCCTGCTCGCGCACACTCATGGATTGGCGTGCGGGACACCACGCCAGAGCAAGGCGCGGAACGGGCCGAGCAAAAACACGCCCATGCCCAGTTTCACGGCCAGATCGCCCGCCGCCCAACTCAGCCAGGGCAGCGCGGCGCCGGCAAAGGCGATGCTCCAGAAGATGGCGGTATCCAGGGTGGCACTGCAGGTGGTCGCCACGATCGGCGCGCGCCACCAGCGGCCGTGACGCAGCCGGTCGAATACGGTGATGTCCAGCAATTGCGCGGCGATGAAGGCCGTGCACGATGCAGCGGCAATGCGCGGTGTGGCCAGCCAGATCGATAACAGCACCGCCAGCGCAAACCCGCACCAGGCCACCGTGCGCGCCGCGCGTGGGCCGAAGCGCCGATTGATCAGGTTGCTCACCAGAAACGCCAACGGATACGAAAAAGCGCCCCACGTCAGCCAGTCGTTGATCGGGTACTGCACCAGGATGTTGGATAGCAGCACCACCGCGCCCATGGCCGAGACCGCCCACAACAGGGCGCGAACGGTGAGCGGTGCGAAGGTGGGAGCAGGGGCGGCAGGCATGGCGGGACACGAAGATGGTGTGTCGATTATCCGCATGCCGGCACTGCCGGGCCAGTGCGCCAACAAGCGCAACACTGGCTCGGCAACCTGAGGCTCTCACCGCGGCCACAATACCGGTTGCCGTCGCGGCCTACCGGTGTTGGCAGTGCCTTGGCATCACCAGGTATGGCTGCTATTGGATGCCGCTGCTTCATCGGTTGGCAGAAAAGCCAATGGTTCACCTTGCGGTGCATGCACCAGCCAGCCGCTGCCCGCGGGCGTGGGCTGGAACGACACCATCTGGCCAACATGGAAGCCCGCGGCCGGGTCATCCTGCCGTGCCTGCCAGCGCAACAGCGCCGCGTTGTCGGCCTGTTGCGGGTCCTGCAAGCGCACCTGACGCGCACCGTCGGGCAGTGTCTCCACGGCCTCGACGCGCATCGGCGCCACCGTGCCGGCGCGCTTGTTGCCGCTGCGATCGCGGATTGCCTGTGATGCGAAGTAGGGGCCACTGAGGGTTGAGCCGACCGCACCTACCGATAATGCGATCGGTACCGCCACTGACACCGTCACGTAGAACGCCGATTTTTCGCCGGGTGTGTTGACTTCTCCGGCATGGATGCTCGGCGGGGCCACGGCAGCAAATAGCATCACTGCACCGCAAGACAGCGAGCGCAACGAGATCATGGCAATGCTCCGGTTGGAGTGAGTGCAGGCGGGATGGACAGCTCCTGCGCAATCGCATCGCGCTGGTGCAGGAAGTCGAACACCGATTCGACGGTAACCACCGAGTAGTTGCCGGAAATTCGCTCGCTGGCTGGGTGGTCGGTGACCGCGACGTTAACCACGGCAATGCGTGCGCCAATGCGCTGGCTCAGGTCCAGGTGCAGCTTGGTGGGGTGATAGCGTGCAGCGCGTAGCCAGCGCTGCGCTTCGGCGCGATCGGTGATGGTCACCGCCGGTTGCGCATCCGCAGCCAGTGCCGCGGCCAGCACTTCGAGCACCCACTGGTTGGAGTTCTGGTACTCGGTGGAGAACGGGTAGGCAACCATGCTGTAGCGCGGCGCATGCAGGCGATGCGCGGACGTGCCCGCGCCGCCAAGCATCTGCAACAGACGCTGTTGCACGCCAGATGCGAGGACGCCGATGCGTACGCTGCTCTTGGTCGCGCTTTCGCCGATGAAATTGCTCAGGCCTTCGAGATACAGCTGGGAGGCATCACTCTTGCAGCGGTTGAGTAGATGGCGCACGCGCCAGATGCCGTCGTCATCGCGCATGGCAAAGGCCAGATGACTATGTTGAAGTCCGTAGCGGCTCAGATCCTGGCCACCGCGTGCCAGCACCACCACGCGGGCGTCGGCCAGTGCATCGAGCGCCTGCGCCGTGGAGGCCGCCATATCGAACATCGCCGCGCTGCTGGCCGGTGTCGGATAGCGCTCGGCGCACTGCGGTGTTGCGGCGGCAGCGGTCAGCGGCAACAGCGCAAGCAGGGCGCTGCCGATGACGGCACGAGACGTCGGTGTGATCCAGTGCATGTTTGGCTTCCTCATCGTCCTTGTGGGCGGTTGCTATGGTCGCGCCTTTCATCATCGGCCAAGGCGCATACGCACCTGCGCCGCAATCCGTTCGGTTTCGCGTACCGGTGTCATAGCGGCCGTGGTAGCCAGAACTCCATCGGCTGCGCACAGGCGCTGGCGCTGCTGCAGTGCCTGCACATAGGCGCCGACACGGCCGCGCGCAACCTCTGCACAAGCAGCCACCACCGGCACGGGTGTGGCGCAGGCTTCGGAGAGCAGGTTGACCGAATCGGCGCTGGCCACGATCGCGTCCGCCCAGCCAAGCAGGCCGGCATACGGGTTGGCGCCATCGCGCGCGTCGCACCACAGCAGGCCGGGGTTGCCCTGCTGCAGGGTGCGCAACAGCGCAACCACCTCCGGCGGCGTGCGGCGCGAGGCGGTGATCAGCAGGCTGCCGCCTGCGGCGCGCACCTGCGCCTGCACCGCATTGCACTGCGCTGCCAGCGCCTGCGGTGTCCACGGCACCTGCGCGGTGGGCCCGCCGATCAGCAGCGCCACACGTGGGCCCGGCAACCTGCCCACTGCGGGGAATGCCGCGCGGCCGGCGGCCAGCCAGGCGTCGTCCACCGGATGCAGGCTGCCAAGCAGGGTGAGCACGTTCTCGCCAAGCAGTGCATCGTGCTCGGGCACCACCACCAGGTCCCACTGGCGCCGGTCGAGTCGCGGGTCCAGGATCTGCACCGCCACGCTGCCGCGGGCGCGCAACAGACGCGTGGCCAACGCCGCCTGGCGTCCGCACCCAATCACCAGGCCGGGTGGCTGTTGCAGTTGCGCGGCAAATGCCGGCCCGAAGGCCGAGTTGGCGCCGGGCAGGCGCCGCGGCGCGGCCCAGCGCCAGGGCGCTCTGGCCTGCAGATGCAGTGCATGCACGGTGTCGGGGTGCAGGGCGCGGGCCAGCGCTTCGGCCTGGCGGGCATTGCCGGCGCGCCCGTCGCTCACCGCCCAGGTCACTGCCATCGTTTCAGATCCGACATAGATTTGTTTCAGATTGAGCGTGTGTTCCAGCAATCGCACCACTCTACACTGCGGGTCTTCACACTGGCGCCGTTGCTGCACCCTACTGTCGCCATCCAACTGTCTCCCGGAGTCTCCATGTCCGACCTGCTCAACGCTGCCGCGCTGGATCAGCTGTTTCGCACCGCCCGCACGCAGAACGCCTTCCTCGATACGCCGGTCAGCGAAGACCTGTTGCGCGAGCTCTATGACCTGGTCAAGTGGGGCCCCACCGCGGCCAATGGCTCGCCGGCGCGGTTCGTGTTCGTGACCACCGCCGAGGGTAAGGAAAAGCTCAAGCCGGCATTGTCCGAAGGCAACGCCGCCAAGACCCTGGCCGCACCGGTCACAGTGATCGTCGGCTCCGACGAGGAGTTCCACGAAAAGCTGCCGTACCTGTTCCCGCATGCCGATGCCAAGAGCTGGTTCGACGGCCCGCGTACGGCGCGCACCGAGTCGGCATTCCGCAACAGCTCGCTGCAGGGCGCGTACCTGATCCTGGCCGCGCGTGCGCTGGGCCTGGATGCCGGCCCGATGTCCGGCTTCGACAATGCCAAGGTGGACGCCGCGTTCTTTGCCGGCACGCCGATTAAATCCAACTTTCTGGTCAATCTCGGGTACGGTGACCCGGCCGGGCTGTTCCCGCGCCTGCCGCGCCTGAGTTTCGACGAAGCCGCACGCATCGCTTAAGCGCGCGGTCGCTGTTTCCCGCAGTCCTCGTCCGTCTGCCCCTGTCCCATCGCGTCGCCTCGGCGCGCTCACCCATCTCAAGGAGTTTCAATGAAGACCACCCATAAGCTGTTGCTGCCGCTCGCCCTGACCCTGGCCATCGCCGCCTGCTCGAAGCCGGCCGACAACGCCGCCGCGCCGGCTGCCGAAACCCCGGCCGCCACCGCCCCGGCCGATGCCGCCGCTGCTGCGCCCGCACCGGCTGCCGATGCGTCGACCGCGCCGGCCGTGCAGGTGGCCTCCGGCACCTACACGCTGGACCCGACCCACACCGACGTGCTGGCGCAGTGGAGCCACTTCGGCTTCTCCAACCCCACCGCGCACTTCGGCAATGTCGACGGCACCCTGGTGTACGACGCGGCCGACGTGACCAAGTCGACCGTGCAGGTGACCCTGCCGCTGTCCGGCTTGAACAGCTTCACCGCCAAGTTCGACGAACACCTGAAGAGCGGTGATTTCTTCGACGCGGCCAAGTTCCCGAGCGCCACCTTCAAGAGCACCAAGGTCGAGTCGGCCGGCACCAACAAGCTGACCGTCACCGGCGATCTGACCATCAAGGACCAGACCAAGCCGGTCGTGCTGGACGTCACCCTCAACGGTGCCGGCGAGCACCCGATGAAGAAGGTGCCGGCCGCTGGTTTCGACGCCACCACCACGATCAAGCGCAGCGATTTCGGCGTGGGCCAGTACGCGCCGAACGTCAGCGACGAGGTCAAGATCCGCATCACCACCGAGGCCCTGCAGGCCAAGGCCGGCGACGCTGCCGCGAAGTAATTCGCCGCGCTGCCGACGCACCGGTGCGCGCAATCGCACCGATGTGTGGAATACAAAAAGCCCGCCAATTGGCGGGCTTTTTGTTTGTGCGCGTGACCGGCGCCATGCAGTGATGCGGTGAACCACAACCGCTCAGCTCGTGTAGGAGCGGCCTTGGCCGCGAGGGCTTCACCGTCAGCCCAACACCACGCACGACCAATCAGTTTTTTGTAGGAGCGGCCCAGGCCGCGAGGGCTTCACCCTCAGCCCCAGCACCACGCACGACCAATCAGCTCGTGTAGGAGCGGCCTAGGCCGCGAGGGCTCCACCCTCAGCCCAACTCCACGCACCACGCACGCGTAAACCACGCACCAACGCCTCACTCCCCAGCCGGATTCGCCTTCCAATAGCCCTTTGCACGCACCGATTCCTTGTCCACCTGCAGGTGCTCTTCCAGGAACTTGCGCATTGCCCGCGCGCGCATCGATTCGGCGCCGATCCAGTAGAACGTATCGCCGTCGTGCGGCTCGTAGTCGCGCAGGCTGTCTTCCAGCAGCGTGCTCGTCGCAGCGTCGAAGCCGTTGCGCTCCAGCCAGTAGATATCCACGTCGGCAGCGCTGAGCAGCTCCTGGCGCTCGGCCGCGTCGGCAATTTCGATGTAGACCTCCACGTGCATGTCGGCCGGCATGGCTTCCAGCCAGCGGCCGATTGCCGGCAATGCGGTTTCGTCGCCGAGCAGCACGTAGTGGTCGTAATCGTCGGCTACCAGGAACGAGCCGCGTGGGCCGCCGATCTTCAAGTCATCGCCGGGCTGCGCCTGTGCCGCCCAGCTGGAGGCCACGCCATCGCCATGCAGCACGAAATCGATGCTCAATTCGCCGCTCTGCGGGTCGAAATAGCGCGGCGTGTAGTCGCGGCCGGGCGAGGGCACGGCGCCTGCGTCGTAGCGCGGGCCCTCGGCCGTCATCGTCGGCAGCACGAAGGCGCCGTCGGCATTGGGAAAGAACAGTTTGACGTGGTCGTCCGGGGCATCGCTCTGGAAACCGGCCAACTCGCTGCCGCCAAACACGATGCGGCGCATCTGCGGGGTGATCGTTTCGCAGCGCAGCACCTGCACGGAGCGCAGGTGGGGATCGCGGCGAACTTGGGTATTGGTGTGGACAGCCATGGAGTGCAATTCCTGGGGAAGGCCACGCAGCACGTGGCGGGGGAGGGGCGCGTCGGCGCGGTCAGGCTGGCGGCGGCGGGCCAATGTCACGGTACAAGCGCGGTGCGCAGGCTCAGGTGTCGCCCGGCTCCATGCCGTCGGCGGCGGCGTTGAGCAGCGCGGCAATGCGCGCGGTTTCGGCCTCGGTCCATTGCCCATGCCGGGCGAACAGGCCGTGTTTGATGCGGTGGATGGCGTCGCGGATCGGCGCCGGCGTCTGTGCCTTGATCAGGTCGCGCGCGCGCCGGTGCGTGCGTGCCAGGGCGGCGTCCAGCGCATCGCGGTGCGCACTGGCGTGGCCGCGGCCGGCTTCGGTGATCTGGTAACGCTTGCGCCCGTGGTCCTGGTCGGTGAGCACCCAACCGTCGGCTTCCAACTGCGCCAGCGCCGGGTAAATCGTGCCGGCGCTGGGCGTATACAGCCCCTTGAACAGCTGGGCGATCTGGCGCATCAGCTCGTACCCATGGCGCGGCTGCTGCTCGATCAGCGCCAGCAACAGCAGACGCAGGTCGCCATGGCCAAGCGGGCGCGCGGTGCCAGCTCGCCGGGCGCGCCCGGCGGGAGTGTCGAAATCTGACGCGGCGATGGGGTCGGAAGGAGCTTGCATTCGATATATCGAAGTTTTCGAAACGATATATCGAAATGCGGGCTGCAGCAAGTGCGCAGCTGTCGCCCAGCTGACTTGCCCAGCACGGAAACTGCTCGGCGCAGCTTGATGCTGCAGCGCCGCTAGACAGGGAAGGTCTGCATAATTACGATGTAATTACTTCGACATTACGGGCTCGGCCCGGTGAGGCGTACGCGATGAGTCGACAGTGGGACACCCAGGCCGAGAGCCGCCGCCAGCGCCTGCAGCGCGCCGCCGCGCTCGCGCCCCGCGGGCGGGTGGTGGCCGCCGACGATGTGGTGGCGCTGCTGGAAGCGGTGATCGAGCCGGGCGACCGCGTCTGCCTGGAAGGCAACAACCAGAAGCAGGCCGATTTCCTGGCGCGCTGCCTCACCGAGGTGGACCCGGCGCGCGTGCACGACCTGCACATGGTGCAGTCGGTGCTGTCGCTGCCCGCGCACCTGGACGTGTTCGAACGCGGCATCGCCAAGCGTCTGGATTTCTCGTTCTCCGGCCCGCAGGCCGCGCGCCTGGCCGGGCTGGTGAGCGAAGGGCGCATCGAGATCGGCGCCATCCACACCTACCTGGAATTGTTCGGCCGCTATTTCATCGACCTCACCCCGCGCATCGCGCTGGTCACCGCACAGGCGGCCGACCGCCACGGCAATCTCTACACCGGCCCCAACACCGAAGACACGCCGGTGATCGTGGAGGCCACCGCGTTCAAGGGCGGCATCGTCATTGCGCAGGTCAACGAAATCCTGGACACGCTGCCGCGCGTGGACATCCCGGCCGACTGGGTGGACTTCGTCACCCACGCGCCCAAGCCCAATTACATCGAACCGCTGTTCACCCGCGACCCGGCGCAGATTTCCGAGATCCAGGTGCTGATGGCGATGATGGCTATCAAGGGCATCTACGCCGAATACGGTGTGGACCGGCTCAATCACGGCATCGGTTTCGATACCGCTGCCATCGAATTGCTGCTGCCCACCTACGCCGAGTCGCTGGGGCTGAAGGGCAAAATCTGCCGGCATTGGGCGCTGAATCCGCATCCGGCGCTGATCCCGGCGATTGAGTCGGGCTTCGTGCAATCGGTGCATTCGTTCGGCTCGGAACTGGGCATGGAGCAGTACATCGCCGCGCGCCCGGATGTGTTCTTCACCGGTGCCGACGGCAGCATGCGGTCCAACCGCGCGCTCTCGCAGACCGCGGGCCTGTACGCCTGCGACATGTTCATCGGCTCCACCTTGCAGATCGATTTGCAAGGCAACAGTTCCACCGCCACGCGCGATCGCATCGCCGGCTTCGGGGGTGCGCCGAATATGGGCTCGGATGCGCGGGGCCGCCGCCATGCAAGCGCTGCGTGGCTCAAGGCCGGGCGTGAAGCCGCACGGCCGGGCGAGATGCCGCGCGGGCGCAAGCTGGTGGTGCAGATGGTGGAAACTTTTCGCGAACACATGGCGCCGGCCTTCGTCGACAAGCTCGATGCGTGGGAGCTGGCCGAGCGCGCCAACCTGCCGCTGCCGCCGGTAATGATCTACGGCGACGACGTCAGCCATGTGCTCACCGAAGAAGGCATCGCCAATCTACTGCTGTGCCGCACGCCGGAAGAACGCGAGCAGGCGATTCGCGGCGTGTCCGGTTACACCGCGGTCGGCCTGGGCCGCGACAAGCGCATGGTGGAAAACCTGCGCGACCGCGGGGTCATCAAGCGCCCCGACGATCTGGGCATCCGCCCGCGCGATGCCACGCGCGATCTGCTTGCCGCGCGCACGGTCAAGGACCTGGTGCGCTGGTCCGGTGGGTTGTACGACCCGCCGAAACGTTTTCGCAACTGGTAGGGGTAGTGCATGGAAACCCTGCGTTATCGCTTCGATGGCCGCAATAGCGCACGCACCGGGCTCGATCACGCCCTGGTCGGCGTGGTTGCCTCCGGCAATCTGGAAGTGCTGGTCGAGCGCGTGCCGCTAAGCGGTGCGATGGAGATCGAAATCGTCACCGCCGCACGCGGCTTTGGTGAGATCTGGCAAGCGGTGCTGGACGATTTCGCCGCGCGTCATTCGCTGCAAGACGTGCGCATCAGCATCAACGATGTCGGCGCTACGCCGGCGGTGGTGAGCCTGCGTCTGGAGCAGGCCATCGACGTGCTGCAAGGAGCCGACGCATGAGCCGCCACGATCCAGCACACACGCATGACCTCGTAGGAGCGCGCCTGCGCGCGAGGGGCGTTACCGGTAATGCCCCGATCGCGCACAAGTGCGCTCCTACGCAAGCAGTTTCCAGCCAACGCATCAGCACCGTAGGAGCGCGCTCGCGCGCGATGGGCGTTACCGGTAAGGCCTCGATCGCGCACAAGTGCGCTCCCACGCAAGCAGTCGCCAGCCGCCGCATCAGCACCGTCGGAGCGCGCTCGCGCGCGATGGGCGTTACCGGTAATGCCTCGATCGCGCACAAGTGCGCTCCTACACAAGCAGTCATCAGCCAACGCATCAGCACCGTAGGAGCGCGCTCGCGCGCGATGGGCATTACCAGTAACAACGCCTCAATCGCGCCCACCTGCGCTGCTACACACGCCATCCGGAGCCGCGCATGAGCACCACCATTCCCATGGCCGAGCGCAGCTACTACGAAGCCGACGCGCGCGAGCGCATCGACGGGCTACTGGACGCCGGCAGCTTCACTGAATTCGTCGGCCCACGTCGCCGCCTGATCAGCCCGCACCTGGCGCAACTCGACACGCCCGGCGCGTTCGACGACGGCATCGTGGTCGGCGAAGGGCGCTTGCGCGGACGCCACGTCCTCATCGCCGCCCAGCAAGGCGCCTTCATGGGCGGTGGCGTTGGCGAAGTGCATGGCGCCAAACTCACCGGCTTGCTGGAACGCGCCGCGGCCACCACGTCCGATGCCATCTTGCTATTGCTAGACACCGGCGGCGTGCGCCTGCACGAAGCCAATGCCGGCCTGATCGCCATCTCCGAAATCATGCGCGCCACCCTGGGTGCCCGCGCGGCCGGCGTGTCGGTGCTGGCGCTGATCGGCAGCGGCAATGGCGCCTTCGGCGGCATGGGCATCGTGGCGCGCTGCTGCAGTGCGGTGATCATTTCCGAAGAAGGGCGGCTGTCGTTGTCCGGCCCGGATGTGATCGAAACCGTGCGTGGCGTGGAAGAATTCGACGCACGCGATCGTGCGTTGGTATGGCGCGTCACCGGTGGCAAGCATCGCTATTTGATTGGCGATGCACAGACGCTGGTGCCCGACCGCATTGCCGCCTTTGCAGACGCCGCGGCCACCACGCTGGACACACTGGCCGAACCGCAGGGCGATGCCGCGTTGCAGGCACTGGAGCGCGAACACCACGCGCTGGCTGCGCGCATCACCGCGTATGGCGACTGCCGCGACGGGGTGGAGATCTGGCGCCGCCAGGGCATTGCCGACCCGGAGCGCTTGCCGCTGCTGGACACCGACGCCTTTCTCGCGGCCACTGCCGACCGGAGCACGCCATGACCCTGAGCGCGTTATTCGACCAGCTGTTTCCGCTGGGCCACGCCATCGCCTGCAACGACGATGTGCTGACCGGCAGCGCCACCACCGCAGCCGGCGAGGTCACCGTGATCGGCACCGCCAACAAGCTGGAGGTCGGTGTGGACCATGCGCTCGCCCTGGCCGCCACGGTGTTGGCCAGCACGCGCACGCATCCGCAGCGGCCGATTGTGATGCTGGCCGACACCGCCGGGCAACGGCTGGCACGGCGTGACGAATTGCTGGGCATCAATGGCTATTTCGCGCATCTGGCCAAGTCGCTCGATCTGGCGCGTGCACGCGGCGCACGGCTGGTGACGCTGGTGTATGGCGAATCGGTGAGCGGCGGGTTTCTGTCGTTCGGTTTGATGGCCGACCACATCCACGCCCTGCCGGATGCGCAGATCCGCGTGATGGATCTGCGTGCGATGGCGCGCGTGACCAAGCAGACCGTGGACACCTTGCAGGCCTTGAGCAAGAGCTCGCCGGTGTTCGCGCCGGGCGTCGAAAACTACGTGCGCATGGGCGCAGTGGAATCGCTGTGGGACGGCGACCTGGCGCAAGCCTTGCTCGACGCCCTGGCAACGCCCGGTACCGGTGATCAGCGGCGTACGCTCGGTGCCGAGCGCGGTGGCCGCACGCTGGCGCGCGATGTCAGCGCCGCCGTGGCAGCGGGCGAGGCCTGAGCATGGCCGGCCGCCACGCCCTGGTGTGGTTACGGGCAGATGCGCCGTGGCAGGCGCTCACGCCTGGAGCACAGCCTCGGCTGCAGGTCTGGTTTGCAGCGGGATTTCCGGCGGTGGTTGCACGCCGGGATGGCGCTGAACAGCCCGGCCAGGTGCGGCTGGGCGTGCCCTTGGCACCTGCGCAAGGCAAACAGCGCATTGCGTTGTGCGCGCAAGTGAGCGACATCGCCCGCAGCGTGCCTGCGCTGGCCTTGCCCGAGGTCATCTCCCATGCGCCACCGCAATGGCAAGGCGCGCTGCAGGCACTGCAGGCGCAGGCCGCAGCCATCGGCATGCAGCCGCGCGTCTTCGGCAGCTTTGCGTTTCAGGCGGTGACCGGGCTGTCGTATGTGCATGCCGCTTCGGACGTGGATCTGCTGTGGACACTGGACACGCCTACGCAGGCGCACGCGGTGGTCACGCTGCTGCAGCAATGGGAACACGTCACGGCACGACGTGCCGATGGCGAACTGCTGCTGCCCGAAGGGTACGCGGTGAACTGGCGCGAATATGCCGGCGACGCGCAGCAGGTGCTGGTGAAGCGCAACGACGGATGCCGGTTGCTGCCGCGCACCGCGCTGTTTCCAGAGCGGTGCGCGGCATGAATATGCGTGCAGCCGTATCACCCACCCTCACCGCTACCCCCGTAGGAGCGCGCCTGGGCGCGACAAGCACTCCCGGTAACACGCCCGAAACAGCGTGCGCTATCTATATGGAATGCGCTCGTATGTCCTCGGTCACTACCGGCCTAGCATCAGAGCCTGACACTTCAAGCAGCAGCACGCTGCCGAATCGCGTTATGCAGGCACTCCATGCCGATGCGGCGCCTCGGCAAGTTCCAGTGTCTACAGGAGAAAGACCGCGCCACGTTCCACACGCAAGCGCTATCACTGACACGGAGACGCACACCCCCGCGGGCGTGACCTCTGCAGCAACTGCATCGCCCCTGGCCCACCGCTTGGGCCGCCTTGCGGTATGCGCGCTGCACGCCGAGCTGGCCTGCGCGCCCAAGCCGGGTCTGGTCACGCCGTTCGATGCAGGCAGTCATAGCGATATGGATGCGTCCACCTTCCTGCGCAGCCTGTTTGCGTTGCGTGGCTATTTTGTCGCCATCGCGCAGGCCGGATTTGCGCAGGCGCCATTCGAGCATCTGCGCCAGCTCGGCATTGCTGCCGAAGCCGCGATGGCGCGTGCCACCGGCGGTATCAACACCCACCGTGGCGCGATCTTCAGCCTCGGCCTGCTCACTGCACAGGCAGCGCGCCTGCGTGCGTTGCATGGGCGTAGCCCCAGCGGCGAGCAGGTGTGTTGCGCGGTGCAGGCGTGGAGCGTCGCGCTGCAGGCTGCACCGCTGGATTCCCAAAGTCACGGCCAACGCATGCGTGCGCAGTACCGCGTGGCTGGCGTGCGCGAGCAGGCCGCAGCCGGTTACCCGCTGCTACGCAATGTGGCCTTGCCGTCGCTGCGTGCCGCGCTGGCTGGTGGCGCATCGCGTGAGGCGGCCTTGGCGCAGACGTTGATGCAGCTCATTGCCGAGGTGGACGATCTCAATCTGCTGCATCGTGGCGGCCAGGCCGGCTTGGCGCATGCGCAACAGCAGGCGCGCGCGTTCCTGGCGGCCGGCGGCATTGCACAGG
This sequence comes from Xanthomonas sp. NCPPB 4037, assembly GCF_041475695.2. Taxonomy (NCBI): domain Bacteria; kingdom Pseudomonadati; phylum Pseudomonadota; class Gammaproteobacteria; order Lysobacterales; family Lysobacteraceae; genus Xanthomonas; species Xanthomonas sp. NCPPB 4037. Next base: position 4,443,274 of record NZ_CM191261.1, on the reverse strand, counting down.
GGGGCTGGCGTGCACAGCTGGCGCACATCGGTGATGGATTCGTCGCGCGCCGGCTCAGCCCGGGCGGCAGCGCCGACCTGCTGGCCTGTGCGTGGTTTCTGCATGCGCAGGAGGCGCTGTAAGCATGCGCGCCGCACTGCTGGCAGCACAGCTTTCTTGCGCGCCTGCTGCATGCGCGGCAGGTCTGCAGGGCAAACAGCACCACCTGCGCGGCAATGGCCAACGCGTACGCCGCCACAACGACACGCGCGGCACGCGTCAGGCGCACGCATCGCGAGGCTGCGCGTGAGCTTCGCCATCCTGTGCCCGGGGCAGGGCGGCCAACACGCCGGCATGTTCGCGCGCATCGCGCAGCTGCCTGCGGCGTCCGAGGTGATCGCCACCGCTGCCAGCGTGCTTGGCACTGATCCCATCGCACTCGCTGCCGATCCACATCGCTTCGACAACGCCATCGCGCAACCGCTGGTCTGCGCAGGCACGTTGGCGCACTGGCAGGCGTTGCGTGCGCAGTTGCCCACCCCGACGCTGGTACTCGGCTACAGCGTGGGCGAGCTTGCCGCGCACGCGGTGGCCGGCAGCATCGATATCCCTACCTGCCTGCACCTCGCGGCCACCCGCGCACGGGTGATGGATGCTGCCAGCCCGGCAGACGCCGGCCTGATGGCCGTGGTCGGCCTGTCGATCCCCGCCTTGGACGCACTCTGCCAGAGCCATGGCGTGGCCGTGGCGATCATCAACGGCGACGACCATGCCGTACTCGGCGGGCCGCGCAGTGCGCTGGCCGCACTGGGCAACGACGCGTCCGCGCGCGGGGCCCGCGTCACCCACTTGCCGGTCAGCGTGCCCGCGCATACGCACTGGCTGCAGCCGGCCGCCCATGCATTCGCCGCGGTGCTGCAGGACAGCGCCGTGCGTGCGCCGATGCAGCGCGTGCTGGCCGGGATCGATGCGCGTGCCGTCACCACGCCACAGGCGGTGGTGAGCAGCCTGTCTGCGCAGATCGCGCGCACCGTGCGCTGGCATGACGTGCTGGTGCAGGCCGCCGAACGTGGCGCGCGGGTGTTTCTCGAACTTGGCCCGGGCAGCGCGCTGGCACGCATGGCGCGTGAGCTGCTGCCTGCGTGCGAAGCGCGCTCGGTGGAAGATTTCCACAGCCTGGACGGTGCCGCCGAGTGGGTGAGCGCCGCCTGCGAGCGTGTGGGGTGAGGTGCGGTTGACCGTGGTGCACAGGTAGTAACCCTGGGGTGGCGGGCGGCCATCCGTGCTGTACGCGTATCAGGTGTCTGGGAGGGCGCATGACCCCGCAAATTGCAACGATTCTTGGCTTGGTGATCATGTTCATCGTGGCCACCGCATTGCCCATCAACATGGGTGCGGTGGCCTTCGCGCTGGCTTTCATCATCGGTGGCGTGTGGGTGGGGCTGGATGGCAAGGAGGTCCTGGCAGGCTTCCCGGGCGATCTGTTCCTCACCCTGGTCGGCATCACCTATCTGTTCGCCATCGCGCAGAAAAACGGCACCATCGATCTGCTGGTGCACTGGGCGGTCCGCGCAGTGCGTGGGCGCATCGTGGCCATCCCGTGGGTGATGTTCCTCATCACGGGCCTGCTCACCGCGTTTGGTGCGTTGGGGCCGGCGGCGGTGGCCATCATCGGCCCGGTGGCACTGCGCTTTGCCAAGCAGTACCGCATCAATCCCTTGATGATGGGCTTGCTGGTGATCCACGGCGCGCAGGGCGGCGGGTTTTCGCCCATCAGCGTGTATGGCGGCATCACCAACAAGGTGGTGGAAAAGGCCGGGCTCGATGTCACCGAGATGGCCGTATTCCTCACCAGCCTGGGCTTCAACCTGATGATGGCGATCATCTGCTTCTGCGCCTTTGGTGGTCTGCAGTTGATGCGCCGCAACGAGCTGTCGCTGGCCGATGCGCAGTACGTGCCGGTAGCCGACGACCAGGCCTCCAAGCGGCCGTTCGCCATCGAAGGCCACGGCGCGTTGGTGGCGGCCGGCGGCGGCACCTTGTCGACCAACCCGCTTGCGCTGGAAGCGGTGGCCATCACCCGCGACCGCGTGATCACCCTGGTCGGCCTGCTCGGGCTGGGCGTGGCTGCGCTGGTCTACAACCTCAACGTCGGCCTGGTGTCGATCACCGTTGCGGTGGCACTGGCACTGATTTCGCCCAGCGCGCAAAAGGGCGCGGTGGATGGCATCAGCTGGTCCACGGTGTTGTTGATCAGCGGCGTGGTGACCTATGTGGCGGTGCTGGAAAAGGCCGGTGCGGTGGATTACATCGGCACCGGCGTCTCGCACATCGGCATGCCGCTGCTGGGCGCGTTGCTGGTCTGCTATGTGGGCGGCATCGTGTCGGCGTTCGCGTCGTCGGCGGCGGTGCTCGGTGCCACCATTCCGCTGGCGGTACCTTTCCTGATGCAAGGGCATCTGGGTGCGGCCGGGGTGATCTGCGCACTGGCGGTGTCGTCCACCATCGTCGATGTCAGCCCGTTTTCCACCAACGGCGCGCTGGTGGTGGCCTCGGCCGCCAAGGAAGAGCGCGACGCGCTGTTCCGCCGTTTCCTGGTCTATAGCGGCCTGGTAGTGGTGCTCGGCCCGTTGGCGGCGTGGCTGCTGTTCGTGGTGCCGGGTTGGCTGTGAGCCGGCACGCCGCCGGCAGGGCAGGGGGGCGCGCCCGTAGAATGGGCGCCCTCTTCCTTGCCACGACGATGTTCCCGCCATGACCCTCGCCCCCGATTCGCGCACGACCAAGAAGCGCGTACCGCTCTACGAGGAAGTGGCCGAGCGCCTGCGCCAGAAGATCTACGACTACGTGCTGCCACCGGGCGAATGGATCGACGAACCCGCCCTGGCCGAGGAACTGGGCATCAGCCGCACCCCGCTGCGCGAGAGCCTCAAGCTGCTGGCGGCCGAAGGCCTGGTGCAGCTGGACGCCGGCCGTGGCAGCCGCGTCACGCGCTTGTCGCTGGAAGACCTCAATCAGCTATTCCCGGTGATGGCGATGCTGGAAGGCCGCTGCGCCCACGACGCGGTCAAGCGCATCGATGCGGCCGGTGTGCAGCGGCTGGAGGAACTGCATGCGGCGATGGAAGCGGCCTCTGCTGCTGGCGACCTTGCCGAGTACTACCGCAACAATTATCTGATCCACGAAACCGTGCAGCACTACGCGGGCAATCCGTGGTTGATCCGCGTCACCCACGATCTGCACCGCATCCTCAAGATGCACCGCGGCAGGCAGTTGCTCACGCCCGGGCGCATGGCGCAGTCGTTGGCCGAGCATCGGGAGTTGATGGAGTGCGTGCGGCGCGGCGATGCGGAAGGTGCCGAGCGGACCATGCACACGCATCTGTTGAGTCAGGGGCAGGCGTTGGCGGCGTATGTGGCGGCGGGGGGGATGTTGAATGTGCCTGCGCCGTTGCCGCGGTCGGGTGGGGTTTAGGGGGTTTTCGTTCTGCTGTTTTGAGGCGTTGTTCGCTGGGTGGGTGAGGGTGCAGCGGCATGTGGCTGTTTCGCTGTAGCGAATCTTGGGCGGTATTTCGGGGTGTTCTGAGTGCGGTGCGGTGCGGTGCAATTGCGAAGTGCGGAGCACGACAACGTGCATAGCACGGCAAGTGCAGGGCTTTCGCGCCTGCGGCGCGAGTTCCTTTTGTCTTGGCAAAAGGAACCAAAACCGCTGTCGCCGACGCAATCCGGTGCGGTGAAGCCGCACCGGTGCCCTGCGCTCCTCGCCACGCGCGGCACGGCGCCCAAACTCGCTACGCTCAGACAAGGGCGCCTCTTCGGCCACGCGTGACTGCGGTGCTCGGCTTGCTTTAAGGCGACTTGGAGGGAGCAAAAGCAAACGGCAGGGCAAGGCCAACGGCAGAGCAAAGGCCGACGACAAAGGCCAACGACAGAGCAAAGGCTAACGCTCAAAATATGGGCAGAGGCAGAGGCAGAGTGGATGTGGGCTAGAGGCGATCCGCACGAACACGTAAACCACTCCCTTCTCCCTTCGGGAGAAGGTGCCCGAAGGGCGGATGAGGGTACGGGTGCTGCACTACGCTTGGCCAAAGCTAGCAGCCAGCTCAGTGGTCGTCAGGTGTATGTGGAGAGGTGCGTTGTACGCCCGGCTCCTCTCGGGAAGGTTCCCGAAGGTCATGAGAGCGCGGTGCTGCAATAGGCCCAAGCAATTCGAGTAAATCCGCTCAGATGTTCAATCAGGTGCGTGTTGGGCAGTCGCGTCAGTACGTCCGGCTCTCATCCGGGAAGGCGCAAAAGGAAAAGACGAGGCGGCTGCAGTGCTAACGCTCGGGCATCGCAAGCAATCGTTCAACTTGTTCAATCAGTGCATGTTGGGTAGATGCGTCCAGCACTTCCGGCTCTGCTCCGGCAAGGTGCCTAACAAATAGACGAGGCTGCGGCTGCAGCGCTAACGCTCGGGCAAGCAAGCAATCCCTCAACCTGTTCAATCAGTGCATGTTGGGCAGATGCGTCCAGCACGTTTGGCTTTCCTCGAACAACGATCCAAAGGACAGGCCAGGCGACAGTTGAAGCGCTAACGCCCAGGCAACGCAAGCAATCCCTCAACCTCTTCAATCAGGTGTGTGTTTGGCAGTTGCATGAAGACGTCCGGATGGGCGTAACCCCAGGCAACCGCAGCAAATGGGAGGCCGAGGACCTGTGCGGCTTCCCAGTCGGCGACTTGGTCGCCGACGTAGATGGCTTGTGCGGGGGTGTGGCCGGTGGCGCGTAGCACGCGGCGCAGGGCGCGGTGTTTGCCTAGCAGGTGGGCGCCGCCTTCGAACACGGCGAACAGGGCGCTCAGCTCCGCGCCGAGGGCGCGTTGCACGTTTTCCACCGAGTTGGACGACACCAGGGCCAGCCGTGTGCCGCTGGCTTGGAGGGCGCGCAGTGCCGCGTCCACGCCCGGGAATAGTGCGGGCGGTGGTGCGGCGCGCATCAGGCGGATGAAGTCGGCGGCCACCAGCGGCACACGCCAACTGCGTAGGCCTGAGTGTTTGAGTAATTCGCGGGTGGTCAGCCGGCGTGCGGCATCCACTTCATGCGCTTCGGCGGCGCGGAAGCCGTGGCGGGCGGCGAGGGTGCGCTGGGTGCTCAGGAAGAACCCGAACGAATCGGCCAACGTGCCGTCGAAATCGAAAATGATCAGTGCGGGCATTGCGACGCAGGGATATGGGGCGCCCTAGCGTACGCGCCGGCACACGTTCGCCGCACGCACACACGTCCCCACGTGCGCGCGCAGGCGATGGCGTCAGGCGTTGGCGAAGTGCGACACGATCGGCGCATCGCCGTTTGCGTGTTCTTCGATCACCTTGCGCTGCATGGTGGACAAGTACGCGTCCAGTTCTTCGGTGGAGGCGAACACATCGCTCAATGGCACGGCCTTGACCATGTCGAAGACCTTGCGGATCTGCGGCTGCGGGTGCGCCACCAGCACCTTGCCATGCCGCGTGGCCAGGGCCTTGCGTGCCTTGAAGATGCTGCGGATGCCGGCGCTGGAGATGTACTCCAGGTCGGCCAGGTCCAGCACCAGGGTGGTGATGGGCGTGGCCAGCAGCGGCGACAGCGCTTCGTCCAGGTCGTGGAAGGTGTGGGTGTCCAGGCGCCCGCTGAGGATGACGCGTTGGCGGGTGTCTTGCGGCGGGTCGATCTGAATGGCGAGCGTGGTCATGGCAATGCCTCGGGGACGGGGGCGTACGGCTGTAACAGGGTGATGCGCACCACGTTGTATGCACCATCGCGGTGGTAGTGGATGTGATCGGCGAACTGATGCACCAGATACAGGCCCAGACCGCCGATGGGGCGGGCCTCCAGGTCGGCCTCCAATTCCGGCGTGCCGGCCTGGGAGGGGTCGAATGCGCTGCCGGGGTCGCGCAGTTCCAGCACCAGTGCCTGCGCGTCCAGCTGCAGATACAGCTGCAGCGGCTGCTCGGCGCACTGGCCATGGGTAAGCGCGTTGCAACCGAGCTCCTCCACAATCAGCCGCACCTGGCCGAGGCGCTCGGCGTGCAGGCCTTCACGGGCCAGCGAGTCTTCCAGCACGTCGTTGGCGCCGGCCAGCTGCGCCAGCGACGGGGCGATGGCCAGATCGAGCTTCATTTAGGTCCCGGCCTCCCCGGGATCCTCCCGGCCAGCGGTGTCGACCGTGCCAGCATGCTCCTGGCGCAGCCGGATCGCCAGCAGGGTGATGTCGTCGTATTGGTCGGCCTGGCCGGTGAAGCGGGCAATGTCCGCGATCAGCGCCTTGCATTGCGCCGCCGCGCTGCGCCGCGGGTGCATGGCCGCCAGCAGCCGCGGCAGCCCGTAACTGGCGCCGTGTTCGTCCATCGCCTCGATCACGCCGTCGGTGTAGCCCAGCAAGGTCTGCCCGGCCGTCATGCGCCCCTGCAGCACCGGGTAATGGTCCTGCACCTCGATGCCCAGTGGCGCGCCGGTTTCCAATGGCAGCGGCCGCGCCTGGCCGTCCAGGTCGATCAACAGCGGCGGCTCGTGCCCGGCACTGGCCAGCCAGTAGTCGCCGCTCACCACGTTGATCAACCCGCACAGCACGGTGGCGAACATGCAGGTCTCGTTGTTCTCGGCCAGCCGTGTGGAGGCGGCGATCAAGATCCCGTCCGGGCGCGTGTGGCGGCGCGCGGCAATCTCCAGCACGCTCACCGCGCGCGCCATGAACAAGGCCGCCGGCACGCCCTTGTCGGAGACATCGCCCACCACGAACCACAGCAGCCCCGGTTCGGTCTCCACGAAGTGGTAGAAGTCCCCGCCCACCATCTTGGCTGGCTCCAGCCATGCGCAGGTTTCCAGGTGCGAACTGGCACGGTCGAAGGTGCGCCCGGAAGGCAGCATCGCCTGCTGGATTTCGCGCGCAATCTGCAGCTCGCTCTGCATGCGTTCGCGTGCGGCGGTCATCTCGCCAATCTCGGCGATATGGTCGCGGATCGCGCCGCGCGCGCTATCGAACGCACGCGCCATCACGCCCACTTCGTCGTCGCGTTCGATATGCCGCAGCGGGTACTCGAACTCGCCACGACGGAAATGCTCGGCGGTATCGGTCAGTTCCTCGATCGGCCGCGTCAACTTGCGGGTGATGCGCTGCATCAGCCACCACCACACCAACGCACCCACCAAGGCCGCCAGGGCCACCCAGGCTGCCAGCCAGTTCAGGCCGGACAACACATAGCCTTCGGAGGCCGAGAGCACAAACGTCCACCCGCTATGCCCCACCGCTGCGCTATGGGTGAGGAAGCGCTCGCCATCGGGCGCGGTGTGCGAAAACGAAATCGGCTGGCCGGCGGCCACCGCCTTGAGCAACGGCGCCAGATCCGGCCGCGAACGGGCCACGTACGAGGCCAGCGTGCGGCGCAGGTTGAGCGCCGGGTCCGGGCTGAATACCAGCATGCCTTCCGGCGACAACAGCATCGGCTGGATGCCGATATCGCGCGGTAGCTGGTCGATGATCTCGCGCAGATGCCGCAGCGGCAGATCCACACTCACCATGCCCACTGGCGCGGCATCGGGCGCATCGCCGGGCCGGCGCAACGGCAGGTTGTAGCTGGTGTACAACTCGCCGCCACCGGCGCTGTTGACGGACGGCTCGGACCACCACGCACGCCCCTCGCGCTGGGTGCGCAGGTACCACGGCATGCGCCGGTAGTCGTAGCCCAGCTCCTGCGCCGAATGCTCGACCATGCGCGTGCCATCGCGGCGCACGTACCAGACAAATCCGGTGTCGTTGGCCTTCTGCGTGCCGGGCGCAATGATCAGGCGCGCCGCACCGGTATCCGGGTCGCCGCTGAGCGTGGCCAGCAACAACGCCCGCAGATTGAACGGCTGCAGCCCCACCGCACTGCTGCTCGCCGCCAGCGTGCGCCCGCTCACCTGCACCGAATCCAGCATCGCCGCCAGGCTGCGCGCGGTCTGCTCGGTCAGCCCGTCCACCTCGTTGCGTGCGGCGTCCACCAGCTCTGCGCGGGCGCCCAGATAAAACAGCGTGCCCAGCACCGCCAGCAACACCACCAGCACGCCGGTGGCTGCCAGCAGCACACGCATGCGCAGGCTGCGTTGCCAGCGCACGCGCGGGGTGATGACCGCAACCCGCTCAACAGGTGGAATGGGGCCGGTGGTGATGGCATGCGCTCCCTGGCAGATGCCCAGGATCATCGCAGCTTTGCGGCCGCCCACAATGGCCGCACGTCGGGTGCGGGCTTAGCTGCCGTAAATTGACCTCGCGGGCTCAAGCGGACTAGATTGGCCCCCCTACCGCCATGGAGGCCGGCCTTGCGCCAGATTCTCACCCCGAGCCTGCTGGCCCTTTTGCTTTCGGCCTGTAGCGCCCCGGAGACCAGCATGACCCAGACCCAATCCCCCGCCACCGAGGCCGCCGCAGAAGCTGACGTCGAAGCGGGTGGCCGCGGCCTTGCCAAGTTGAATCCCGACCCGCGCCGTGCGTATGAATTAACGCTCACATTAGACAAGGCGCCGGGTGTATTTGCGGCCGTGAATGGGTATGCGCAATACGATGTGAGTAACGATCGCGAGTGCGGTCAGATTCATCCGCAGACGGGTGTTGGCCAGCGCATTACCAGCAGCGAATCGATCTCGCTCAAGAAAGTCTCCGACCAGCAATACCGCGGGGTTCTCTACCTCGACCTCATGCAGGATGAGGATTACTACGGGCGAGGGGAGTGCCATTGGGAGATGACCGGTGCGCGCGTCTCTTTAAAGGCAAGTGGCAAGCAGGAAGAAACAGCCTTTCTTCCGTTTATTGAGACCAAGGACGTCATCGCCGGCAAGCCGGTCACCTTGTACTTCTGGAAGGGCGGCTATCCCAGGGAAGATATCGAGGATTACGCCGACAACGGCTTGCCTTCCGCCTCTGATTTCAAGCCGGAGCTGCGTGACGAGCTGTTCTCCGTGACCCTGATGGCGAAGGAGGTTTCACCGTGAAGCCGACCTCGCAGCAATACGCCATTCTCTCCAACGAGGGATACGTGGACCACAAGGTGGGCAAGCGAAGCCCCGGTGACCGTGAGCGGGTGGATGTTGGCGGCGAGAGTTATGAAATTCTGGAGCACGTCAATAATCCGAAGACGGGATACCAGGGCACCATTTATCAGCGCGTGGGTGGCGGAGATATTGTTGTCGCGCACAGAGGGACCGAGGAGATCTATCGCGATGCGGTGCAAGCCGATGGTTCTATGGTTTTTCAGCGCACCAACCCGCAGGCTGAAGATGCGATAGCACTGACAAAAAGCGCGCTTGGTTATGCAGCCAAGCAGGAACAACGGACCGGCCACGCTCCCGAGGTGACCGTGACGGGGCATTCATTGGGTGGGGCGTTAGCGCAAATTAGCGCGCATCATTTCGATCTCAAAGGTGAGACCTTCAACGCTTACGGAGCAGCGAGCCTGGCCTACCGGATCCCGGAAGGCGGTACGAGCATGATCAACCATGTCATGGCGGCTGATCCTGTCAGTGCAGCATCTCCGCACTACGGCGAAGTGCGTATTTATGCCCGGCCGAATGAGGTCGCGATGCTGAGTGCAATGGGCTATAGCAATAGCAGGGTGAATTTCCTGATCCCTGACTCACCCGTCGCCTCTGCTGTCAATTCGTTGGGTTCGCACACGATCAAGAATTTCCTGGATGAGCGTTCTCCGCTCAATGATCCGCAAGCGCGTCAGCTCGCCGATCAAAACAAGAGAATGATCAACGAGTACCGCTCTGATTTAGATGAGATTCGTGCAGGCATCACGTTGCTTGGGCGTGGACCTGGTGGGCTTCAAACGGACTTGATCAACGCAGTCCGCGGCCCGCTAGCCCCGGGCGAGCCCGCCAAGCGCGATCACAGCAACGACCACACCTCGTTGCGCATCGATCAGCCCGGCCACGCTGGCAACCCGCTGTTTCAGGACGCCCAGCGCGGCGTGCATGCGCAGGACCTGCGTGCCGGCCGTGCGCCGGATCACCAAAGCGCGCAGCTCTCGGGCGTGCTCGCCTCGGAGATGCACGCCGCTGGCGGCCAGCGTATCGATTCGGTGGCCATGAGCCCGGATGCGGCGCGCACGTTTGCCGTGCAGGGCCGTGCCGATGATCCGGCGCAGCTGCGCGTCAGCGTCGACACCATGACCGCAATGAACACCCCGCTGGAGCAGAGCAGCCAGCGCGTGGCAGAAAACTCCGCGCGTCAGGCCGTGGCGCTGGAACAGCAGCAAACGCAGACCCAGCAACAGCAGCAGGGCGCGCGCGCCATAGGCTGAGTGCGCCGCGATTGCATTGGGGTGGCGCGCGCTACCTCGTATCGCGCCACCTCCAGCACTTCGACACAACGCCGGCTTGCCGGCGTTTTCGTTGTCTGTTTGCGCACGGATGCACCGGGTTTGTGCTGCACACGCACAACAGAACCGCCCGCAACCAATGCTCAGGTGCGCCAGTGCGGTGTTTTCTCGCGCTGAGATATTCCGCAATCACAGTTCGCCTATAGCGACCTCGACCGCGCTGGATCGCCATGCTTGAATCGCCAGCGGTTCGTCGTAGCACGTTGGCCAGCTGGAAACAGCAGTACGTGCGCGCGACGCAGTGCACATCGGGGGGATCCGGTACTGCGCCACCTGGCGCGTCATCCATCGATCAAGGGAGCGTTTCATGAGGATGTTTTCTACGCGTCACACCCGTCTGCTGCTGATCCTGGTGCTGTGCATCGTCAGTGCCGGTGCGGGCGCGCAAGGGCTGGCCAAGGGCGCCGATGTCAGCTGGATCAATCAGCAGGCCGCCGCCAACCCGCCGCAGGTGTTTCAGGATGCATCGGGCAAGACCACCGACTTCATCAAGCTGTTCAAGGACGTGGGCGGCAACGCCATCCGCCTGCGCGTGTGGGTGAACCCGCAAGGCGGCTGGAACGATGGCCGCGACACCCTCGACAAGGCCAAGCGCGCCGCCGCGCAGGGCATGCGCATCATGATCGACTTCCACTACAGCGACAGTTGGGCCGACCCGGGCAAGCAGACCAAACCGGCCGCCTGGGCCAGTCATTCCGTGGCTCAGCTCAATACCGACGTCTACAACCACACCCAGGGCATCCTCAAATATCTCAAGGACAACGGCATCACCGTCACCTGGGTGCAGGTGGGCAACGAGATCAACAGCGGCATGCTGTGGGACCAGGGCAAGACGCCCAACTTCGCCAACCTCGGGCAGTTCATCAACAGCGGCTACAACGCCACCAAGGCGGTGTATCCCAACGCCAAGGTCATCGTGCATCTGGCCAACGGCTACGACAACGCCAACTTCCGCTGGTTCTTCGACAACCTGCGCTCGGCCGGCGGCAAGTGGGACGTCATCGGTATGTCGCATTATCCGCCGGTCGGCAGCTGGCAGGACTACAACAGCAGGCTGGACACCAACCTGCGCGACATGATCTCCCGCTACGGCAGCGACGTGATCGTGGCCGAAGTCGGCATGGACTGGCAGCAGGCCGCCACCACCCGCGCCATGCTCGGCAACCTGATCACCCGCAGCAACGCCATCGGCTCACGCATGCTCGGCATCTTCTACTGGGAACCCAACGCCTACCCAGGCTGGCAGGGCTACACGATGGGCGCCGTCGACAACAATGGCCGGCTCACCGAAGCGCTGCAGGCGTTCTGATCGGCGTCGTTTGCTTGCCCATTCGCCGCCCCTCTCCCCTCGGGGCAAGAAGGCACGGCTTGCGCGCCACTGGCGCGCGTGCCTTGGAGCGCCCGCGCCGCAAGCGCGGGCCGGGGCGCGCAGCGGGGGGTTGGGGTGAGGGTACGGGCGAAGCCCTCGTGTAATTACAACTGCACGAGGCTTCGCCCGTACCCTCATCCGCCCCTGCGGGGCACCTTCTCCCGATGGGAGAAGGGGGGGGCATGCGGCGACTCCGCCGCCAGCGGCCCTTATCCTTTGGTCGTACACCAGTAGCGGCCGCATGCGTGGCATCCGCCACCAACGCATTCACCGCACAACACCGTCCCATTCCATACGCACCCGTAGCGAGGAATGCCAACAGGTGCGTGCGGTACACTTGGGGGTTCACGAATTCACGATGTCGACACACCCGCGGGGTGTGTCCCCCCGGGAGCGCTAATGAACTGGTTGAACGAAGTGCTGCACAACGATCCGAACCCGCTCGAGACCCAGGAGTGGCTCGAATCGATCAAGGCCGTCATCGACGTCGAAGGCCCGGAGCGCGCCCATCAGCTGCTGGAAGGCATGGTCGAACAGACCCGCCGCGCCGGCGCTTACCTGCCGTTCTCGCCCACCACCGAGTACGTCAACACCATCTCTCCGGCCAACGAGGCCAAGAACCCCGGCGACTCCGCGCTGGAGTGGAAGATCCGCTCGATCATCCGCTGGAACGCCATGGCCACCGTCGTGCGGGCCAACCGCAAGCCGGGTGACCTGGGCGGCCACATTGCCTCGTTCGCCTCCAGCGCCACGCTCTACGACGTGGGCTTCAACCACTTCTGGCGTGCGCCTAGCGACCAGCACCCGGGCGACCTGCTGTTCATCCAGGGCCATAGCGCCCCGGGCATCTACGCCCGCGCCTTCCTGGAAGGCCGCATCAACGAAGCCCAGCTGGACAACTTCCGCATGGAAGTGGACGGCCAGGGCATCTCGTCTTACCCGCACCCGTGGCTGATGCCCGAGTTCTGGCAGACCCCCACCGTCTCGATGGGCCTGGGCCCGCTGGCCGCCATCTACCAGGCGCAGTTCATGCGGTACCTGGAAAACCGCGGCCTCATCGAGAAGTCCGACCGCAAGGTGTGGTGCTTCATCGGCGACGGCGAGTCGGATGAGCCCGAAACCCTCGGCGCCATCGCACTGGCCGGCCGCGAAGGCCTGGACAACCTCATCTTCGTGGTCAACTGCAACCTGCAGCGCCTGGACGGCCCGGTGCGCGGCAACGGCAAGATCATCCAGGAACTGGAAGGCGTGTTCCGTGGCGGCGGCTGGAATGTCATCAAGCTGCTCTGGGGCGGCTACTGGGATGCCCTGCTGGCCAAGGACACCGACGGCGTCCTGCGCAAGCTGATGATGGAAACCGTCGACGGCGAGTACCAGAACTGCAAGGCCTTCGGCGGCGCCTACACCCGCGCCAACTTCTTCGGCAAATACCCGGAGACCGCGGCCATGGTCGCCGGCCTGTCCGACGACGACATCTGGCGCCTGAACCGTGGCGGCCACGACCCGCACAAGGTGTACGCCGCCTACCACCAGGCCGTGAACACCAAGGGCATGCCCACCGTGATCCTGGCCAAGACGGTCAAGGGCTACGGCATGGGTTCGGCCGGTGAGGCGCTCAACCCCACCCACCAGACCAAGAAGCTGGACGACGCGGCGGTCAAGCACTTCCGCGACCGCTTCAACATCCCGGTGACCGACGCCCAGCTGGAAGACGGCCAGGTGCCGTTCTACCACCCCGGCGAAGATTCCCCGGAAGTGCAGTACCTGAAAGAACGCCGTAACGTGCTGGGCGGCTTCCTGCCGTCGCGCCGTCCCAAGGCCAGCAAGTCGTTCGTCGCGCCCACGCTGGACAAGTTCGAGCGCCTGCTCAAGGACAGCGGCGAGCGCAGCTATTCCACCACCATGTCGTTTGTGCAGAGCCTCAACATCGCCCTGCGCGACAAGGAACTGGGCCCGCGCATCGTGCCGATCGTGGCCGATGAGGCGCGCACCTTCGGCATGGAAGGCATGTTCCGCCAGATCGGCATCTATGCCCCGTTCGGCCAGAAGTACAAGCCGGTCGATGCCGACCAGCTGATGTACTACCGCGAAGACCAGACCGGCCAGGTGCTGCAGCAGGGCATCAGCGAGCCGGGCGCCATCGCCTCGTGGATGGCTGCCGGCACCAGCTACTCGGTCTCCGACGTGCCGATGCTGCCGTTCTACATCTACTACTCCATGTTCGGCTTCCAGCGCGTGGGCGACATCGCCTGGCAGGCAGCGGACATGCGCACGCGGGGCTTCCTGCTCGGCGGCACCGCCGGCCGCACCACGCTCAATGGCGAAGGCCTGCAGCACGAAGACGGCTTCAGCCAGGTCATCGCCGGCTCCATCCCGAACGTGCGTAGCTACGACCCGACCTTCGGTTTCGAAGTCACCGTCATCATGCAGCACGGCATGAAGGCGATGATGGAAGACCAGATCGACGAGTACTACTACATCACCCTGATGAACGAGAATTACGCCCACCCCGGCATGCCGGAAGGCGCAGCCGAGGGCATCATCAAGGGCATGTACCTGCTCAAGGACGCCGGCAAGCCCAAGAAGGGCGAGCTGCGCGTGCAGCTGCTGGGCAGCGGCACCATCCTGCGCGAGTCCATTGCCGCAGCCGAGCTGCTGGACAAGGACTTCGGCGTCACCGCCGACATCTGGTCCTGCCCCAGCTTCAACGAAGTGCGCCGCGACGGCTTCGCCGCCGAACGCTGGAACCGCCTGCATCCGGAGGCCGAACAGCGCAAGCCCTACGTCACCCAGCTGCTGGAAGGCCGCCAGGGCCCGGCAATCGCCGCAACGGACTACGTGCGCCTGTTCGCCGACCAGATCCGCGCCTTCGTCCCGATGACCTACACCGTGCTCGGCACGGATGGGTTCGGTCGTTCGGATACGCGTGCGAACCTGCGTCGGTTCTTCGAGGTTGACCGTTACTACATCGCGCATGCGGCGATTGCCGCGCTTGCGAAGGATGGCAAGATGACGGGGAAGGACGTGGCTCGGGCGATCAAGCAGTACAAGATTGATCCTGAGAAGGCGAATCCGGTTGGAGTTTGATGCGGAGCGCCGCGCTTTACAAAAAGCGCGGCGCAGCCTTGCATGAGGATAAGTAATGGCTTCAGATAAAACGGACGTAATTCTGCACCTGTTCGAAAAGTACTGGGATCCTGGCAGCCTTCGACTCACTAAAACGCTTATGACTTTGCAAGATGTCGCGGAAGCGATTCGTGCTTGCAATGCTCAAGACGGTAAAGATCGTAGCGATAGAAACCCCGCGAACTTCCTTAAGGACGTGATACGTAGCCGTGGGGCTTCGAAGATTTGGCCAAGAAAAATAGCGCTTCTTGGGTATACCGGCGAGCAGCGTACCGGAACGGGCGATTCTTTCGAGTTCGTTCCTTTATCTGCTGGCTATGATGAGCCCTTTCCCGATCTCTATCGAGTAACAGATAAAACCGAAAGAATAGACATGCAGTCGGTAAGCATGTCCTTGGCCTCAAGGGAACTGGGTCGATCAGACGAGGCTTGGTTAATCCAAACTGCTGTAAACCTGCGTGTAATCGAGCAGCATATGGCCACCGTCTCCGCGCTGCAGGTCAAAGAGGTTACGCATCTCCAAATGACGGTAAAGCTGCGAGCCACTGAAATTGACGCACTGTATCTAGCTAATGTTCCGGGCTATTCCAGCGTTTTTATAACGTGCGAAGCAAAAAAAGGTAGCGAGCGAATATTAACTGGCCAAATAATGAGTCAGGTTAGAGCTGCATTTGAAACAACAAATGCGGATTTGGTCGTTCCTATCGCCATTAGGTCCGAAAAGGATCTCGGAATTCACGTTATAGAGTTCAAGTCCGTTTCACGTGCCTTGCTTGGAAGTTTTGTCGACTTAGAATTTTCTTCTGATGCTCTCTATCGCTTAGTTCCCGCTGTCAGAGGGATCTAAAAAGTTTTAATTGTTTGGATGCACGAGCAAAGAGGTGTCGGTAACCGGCACCTCTTTTAAATATCTCATCGAAATTTGTGGCTGGCACGGCTTCGAAGAGGTTGCTCATAAGGTGCGCCAATCTATGGTCTCAAATTGAGACTGGCAATTGGCGAAATCTCTGACTGCTTACGCTTCTTTATTCCGCTTTTCTTGTCCCTGCGACCGATTGGATTTGCTATACCCCAGTAGGCCGCCGCCTCGGTCGTGCCGAAGCGTAGCAGGGCATCGTCTCCAAGCGAAACGACTTTCCTAGGACGTTGTGGCTTGATCCCCAGAGCGCGCATCACCTCGCTTGCTACTGATCGAGCGAGAGGAGGCGGTACAGCGTTTCCGATCTGGCGCGCACCATGCCACTTCGTCCCATTGAAGCGGAACCAATCGGGAAAGCCATGAAGTCGGGCCATCTCGCGTACGGTGATGCAACGATTCCATTTGTAATGGATTGGGCGTGGGCTGGTAAAAGCGCCGCGCGCCGAATCTGTTCCTGCTCTAAGCGTGTTTGATACGCCCTCAGGGTGAAGCTTGAAGAAGCGGGAAACGGGCTCTACCTCGCCTGGAGGCGTTGAAGCGAAGCGTTCGCGCGATATGTCGCTATGATTAGAGCGCGCGCTCGAAGTCAAAATGGCGGGATTCCAGTCTCTCTTATATCCATATTCCCAGCCGGTCGAATCCAAACAGCGCATTCGGGAAGCATAGCTGTTGGTGTCGTTCCAGTTTGTTACGCGCACAGCTTCGTTTCCATTCAGTCGAGCGAATCTTTCGGCATCCGGTAAATCGCTCAGAGCATCGAGGCAGGTTGGTGCCGTAGGAAGCTCGGTCTCTAGGGTTCCGGGCTTGCGGGTCGTCGGTATCGGATAGGATGGGAGCGGAAGTCCCCGCTTGGCTCCGATAAGAAAAAGGCGTTGCCGATCTTGGGGTACTCCATAAGAGCAGGCGTTGAGGACCTTCCAGTTCTCAACGACGTCGTAGCCCGCTATCTTGAACTCTTCGATGATCTCGACGAGGAACTTTCGATGCTTGCCGACCGTAAGTCCCTTGACGTTTTCGAAGACGAAATAGCTTGCGTCCAATTCGCGAACGATCCGCACGAAGTCCTTCACCAATGAATTTCTCGGGTCGTCCAGTGCGCGTTGCCCGATAAGCGAGAAGCCTTGGCAAGGGGCGCCTCCGAACACTACGTCAACAGTGCGTTCGCCTATCCCTGCCGCCGCGCGAATGGTCGCTCCGCTTAACTCTGTAACTGATCTCGGGATCACTCGGCAATGCGGGAAATTGTACTCATGGACGGCTGCATGCACTGGATCTATCTCCACTGCCGCAACTACGTCGAATCCAGCCTGTTCGAAACCAAGGCTAAGGCCGCCGGCGCCGGCGAAGAGGTCGATTCCTAGGGGTCTGCTCATAGTGGGAAGTATAGTAGGCCCTCGCTCCATTGTCGATCGGAAGAGGTCATTTTGCATGATCAGAGATCCTTCTCTTAAGAGTGCCGGATGTTGCGGCAATACTGTCTCAAGGTTTGAGACGGAGGATCTGTGGATCGATTGACTCCGGAGCGGCGCAGCTGGCTGATGTCCAGGATAGGCTCGAAAAACACGAAGCCAGAGCTTGCATTAAGGTCGTTGCTGCATGGACTGGGGTTCAGATTTCGGTTGCACCGTCGAGATCTGCCCGGCACCCCTGATGTGGTCCTCCCCGGCCGTAAAACCGCCATCTTTGTTCACGGATGTTTCTGGCACGGTCATGCGTGTAAGCGCAACAAGATGCCGAAGTCGAGGGTGGAGTACTGGGGGTCTAAGATCGAAGCCAATCGTCAGCGGGATGCGAAGAAGCGAAAGCTGCTGCGTGCGCTTGGCTGGCATGTACTCACCGTGTGGGAATGCGAGCTGAAAGATCCCTCCAAGCTGTCGGATAAGCTCGTACGCGTGATCGATAGCCTGCATTGTTAGAAAAACTCTAGATGCAGGAATTTGTCAGACACTCATACGCGGCGCCTGCTGCGCATCTTGCTGTTGGCTTCGCGTCATTTCTTGCTGTCGTGTCTGTGTCTGCTCCTGGACAATGGCTTGGTTGGCGGCCTGCAGCTTTGCATCCGACTGCTCCAAAGGCACATTAATTGCTTGGTCGATAGAGACAGCTGCGCGCTTGTGTGTTGGGTCGTCGATGCGCCCTTCGATCGCGACAAGGTTGCCGTTCTTTCCCATCAGCACGTGATCCACGCGCTGCAGTGCATTAGCGGCAAGCGAGGTGTTGTCGGCGTCTGGATAACGCTCGCGATTGTCCTTGCACGCGGCCAGCAGGCAGCGGCTGACGCGCTCGCTCATCTCGTCATACGGCTTGCCAACGCTTTCATCGATCTTGGCCACGCCTTCGCGGATCTGCTTCAACATGTGGTGATCGGGATGATCCGGATCTTGCGGGCCCGAGGCTTGCGGCCGTGCGGGGGCGCTATGGCCGCGTACATCTGCGTCTTCCTGAGTTTTCTTCGAAGAGGTGTCCGTGTTGTTGTGGCTTTGCGTCCGCGGCGCAGTGACATGGACCGTCTCTAGCGTTTTGATCGGTTCGGCAGCAGCCTCTGCCACCGGCTGTGCAGCCGTACGCTGTGTGCCTAGGGTCTGGGCTGCGTAGGTTCCATCAAGCTCTTGCTTTAAATTTCCCTTGGCCTGGCTGTCCCAGAGCATACCGTCATGGGTCCATTGACCATCTTTGCCACGTTCGTAGAGGTCGCCGTCTGAGCCGACGATCCGGCCGGGATGCTTCAGTGCGTCATGTACTGCGGCGGGCATGTAGGCGTGACGCTCCCAGCCATTCTGCTCGTAGGTCTCCTTGTAGTGCGCGGCCATCGCTGCTGGCGTGTGCATCGCGTTCTGCTTGATGATTTGCTGCGAAGCTTCATCGAGTTGGGACGCACGCTGAGAGCTCGCCGTTTCGGTGTGCGTACTCATCGTGCGATCAATCAGGCCATCGGCTACCTGGCGCGTCCACTGCTGCGTATTCGCGTTGTGTACCCACGGTGACTCACGCAGGCTGCGCGTGTCGTGCTCGTTGGCCGGTTGGGTGTAGGGATCTTTATTCTGCGGCGGCGAGCCGAGTGCCAGCTCGATAGACGTACGAGATGCTTTGAAGGTCAGTAAGTCCGCGACTTCCGGCGTGGCAACTTCGGTCCGCGTCTTGAAGAGCGGCACGCCGGCCTCTCCAAAGGCGACAGCGGCTGGATCGACCTCACCAGTGCTGACGTCCCGCGCCCACCGTTCTCCGGTTTGGTGATTCTCAAGGCGCCACGTATTGCCTTGCGCATCTTGTTGATGGGAAATGCGATGATCATTGATCACATCGGCCAGCTTGTCGCCGCCCACCGCGCCAACAATGCCGCCAACCGCACCTGTGACCAGCAAGCCTGGGCCAGACTCCACGCCTAGCGCTGCGCCTACGCTACTGCCAAGCACAGCCCCGCCAAAGGTGCCCAGATTTCGTGTGGCATAGCGAGTGACCTCTGCATCGGCCGCAGTGCTGTTGCCCTGCGCGTCCAGCCGCTCGTTGTTCCTCACAGTACCGCCCAGGTCGTACACCGCCGCCGCCGCGCCCACAACGCCCAGCCCACGGACGGTGCCGGGAGAGAGCCTGCGCGATGCTGCTGCTTCTGCGGTAAGCGCTGTTTCTGCAAGGTTCGCGGCTGGCACATCAAGCCCGGTCGGTGCGCGGACCATGCCGGATGCAGTGAGTTCTGCGGATGGCTTGAAGTGTGTTTGCTGCAGTTCTAAGCTCCCAGCGAACTCACGCGAAAACGTAACCCTTTCAATCTTTGAGCCGATGCTCTCTGGCGCTACAAAGATGCCCTTGGGTGCCGCCTGGATAAAGTGTGTTTGCACCTCCGGCAGTACAGCGCCTGCGCCACCTTGTGCGTACAGTGCCTGCAACTTGGGAATCGGTTGACCGCCCAGCGAATTGACATTTGGGTTGTTCAGCACAGCAGGCACTTCAACCTGACCGAAGACACGTTCCAGGTTGGCAGCAGAAGCCACTACTTTGATGTCGCCACGCAGCGAGCTTGCGAATTCGTGCGAGGCCTCTCCCCAGAGGCATTTCGACAAGGACGTGGGGCTCTGTGATGGAACCGCCGGGTCGCCGAACAAAAACGACGCAGCAGACTCCTTGGCCATCTTCGGAGGCAATCCCTGAGATCTGAAAATCTCGGAAGCCTTCTCCTCGATGGCAGTCCTGGCTTCCATGAGGAACTTGGCGCGCGGAGTATCGTTGATGATGGGAAGTCCAGTCCTGTCAGAAAGTTCAACCGCCATAACCTCGGATGAGACATCCCCAACCCAACGACTATAAAGAATTCCGCCCTGATCAACCGATTTTGCAGAATACGACCTTGCAATTTCAGATATTTCATCTAGAGACTTTGCTCTCTCTATCAGGGAGATCGAGGCGGCGTGGTCGTTCATTTCTGAACTCCGGGTTGATCGTTGCGCTTGATCAATGCCCAGTTCTCATTAAAAATGATCTTTCCCGTGAAGATCGCCCCTCCGCTTTCACTAATGATTAGCGGCTTTTTCGTAAAGGTAGTTCCAGTCTGTATTAATTGGATGATGATGGTCTTTATGGATTCAAGCTCGTCATCGGTGAAAGGGCGAACTGACCAGGCGGTAATTGGCATCCCGACCTGAAGCTCTACCGAAAATCCAAAAGAAACAACTGCTACGTCATAGTGGGTTTGGTCTGGAAGCCAATCATTCTTTAGCTCTCCAAAATACTCCGTGCCATCAATTTCAATGGCGAAGGTTTCGTGCCCAAGCTCGTCAGCACCCCGGATGCCGCCCGAAAAACGGGCCCGACCTGCTGGCAAATCTACCCATTCAAATGTCGATGACATCTCAATTCCTTTCTTGCTGGTCCAAATGGTATGGCTTATCGAACAGGGCGATAGGCAATGGTCGTTGTGCTACGTCGTGCCAAGGGCAACCAGCAAGGGTGCGGCATCGGCAAGCGTGGTTACTCATTATTGCACCATAAGTGGCATATCGTGCTTGGTGGCCGCTTACTTGCTAGAGGCGCTATCTTGCCGATTTGCCTCAGCCAATAATTGCTCGTACGACTGCACGCGTATACGTAGGCGAATGAGATGCCATGACATCGCAAAGGCAAACAGGAGCGTGAAGGCCAGCACGCCCTGTATCAGGGTGATCTTGCTCAATACCGTCCAGTCTCCTATACGCCAGTCTTTCAGCTGCAGATACAAGGCAAGCAAGACGGGCATGAATCCCAGCTTCTCAATGCCACCGGTGAACAGTCCCAGGCGGTCGTGCATGTTGGTGCGACGGTCACGCATAAATGCCTCGCGTCGACGTCGTTGTTCCAGCGGAAATCTGCGAAGCGATGCAACGATCGATTGATATTGGTGGAACTCCCGCTCCATCAGGTCTGCGTGATCCGCATAGGGGCGGCGGAACCCAGGCCATTCGCGCTTGACGGTTAGCGCTGCCGACACAACAAAGCCTATCAACTCAGTGACAAGGCCAATAACGGCCAAGTAAGCGCCAGTTTTGCCATCCAGCAAAGTACCGGCCAAGATCCCGACGCCCGCACCGATCAGGCCAATCGCAAGGCTCCAGCGCTCGACTGGGCCGGCGCGGCTCTGTTCGGTCACCTGTGCGTAGTGAGCCATCGCCGCAGAGAGCGATGGAAAGCTCGGGTCTGTGAGCTTGACTGCCTCTCCATCGATGTCGGCGCTGCGTTTCGCTACCGCTTCATCCACTGAACTCATCTAGCCTCCCTCGGCGATCGCGCGTGCGACATGCATCTGTGATGGTCAGTATTCCTCAGCTGCCTACAGCGCGCCAGCGCGCTACTCAAGCGCGTCGAGTCTCTTCCTCGGTTGCTATTGACACGCCACACCTTGCACTCGCAATCTAAGCCTAAGGAGCGTCGAAACTCCGTACATAGCGGTACCCACCTCCGTCAAACCGGTGGGTTTTTTGTGCCTGCATCCTGCAGGTACAAGCCGATGCGATGCCTGCGTCGGGAGGGCGGCTAATACAACACCCGCAAGGGGAATATGCCCGCCGACTATGTACGGTTTCGAACCTCCCGACATCCCGTCGCCGTTGGCGGCGGTTCTTGGGTTGTTCCAGGAGGGCGTTGCCATGTCTACCGCACCATCCACGCCGGCATCGGTGCCGGGTTGTCTGTTGCCAGCCTCCGCTCACGGCCTGCTGTGGGATGTAGGCGAGGTGCTGCGCCGGCTGGCTGCACGCGCAGCTATTGAGCAGGCCAGCGACGATCCCGCGCAGCAGCTGCTCAGCCAGCCCGGTGTGTTGTCGCAGGCCTTGCGCAGCCTGTCCGCCCGCATCGACGTGGCGCTGCAGCAGTGCGTTGCTGCATCCATCACCAACACTCGCCACCCGGGGGCGCCATGACGCGCCGCCGCCCACCCAACGCGTCCGCCACCGCACGGCCCACCCGTCAACGTGCGCGCCCTGCGCCACCCAAGCGGGTGCAGTGGGTCATCGTCGAACCCGATCGCACCCAGCTGCCACCGATGCTGCCGCCCGAGCCGGACACAACGCCGCAAGGCCCCGGCCGTTTGCATGCACCCCGCCGCGCCCGCCGCCCGCGCCAATGCACCGTCAGCTACACCCTCTACCCCGGCGCCCACGACCACGCCGGCGACCAGCACGTGCCCCACGTCCGCCTCAGTGGCCTATGGCTGGAGCAGTTGGGCTTTGCGATCGGTAGCAAGCTGCGGATTACTGCAAGCGAAGGGCAGTTGGTGATGGAGGTGGTGGCGCCGGTGGAGGTGCCTGCAAAATGACTTAGGACGCGTCGCTGGCACCGCCGGCCGCATTCAGGTGCATGCCTGTGCGCCGCTGGTCGATCTTGCAACCGCAGGCCACGTGAGGCGGATTGCTGCCGCGGCCTGATCCGAGGTTATTGACGTGGTAAATTTCAGCGACACTCTTAGCGCAGGATCAGAGAGATGGCCCTTCACCTTGGGAAATCCCATGGCCGGCAAGTTGACCAAGGACGTAATGCCCTCCCTTGGGCAGCGTTGTTACCAGTTGCGCTGCTGACACTATGCACTTTTCATGCGGGATGTGCCCTCAGCACTCCACGCGATCAGCCAGCCGTAGCGGCTGCAAAGTCCTCCGTTGAAACCAGGAGCAAAGACGTGACGGAACGCCTCAAGCAAGATGTGGATCGTTTGATCGCAACTGACTTCCACGATATCGCAGCACTTAACGCTCAGCTTCAAACGCAACTGGGCCCAGGTGGATCGCAAGGTGTGATGGTGATACGGGCCGGTGTAAGTGGTGTGCTGGCCGGTGCAGCCTTGAAGCGCATTGAGCTTCGCAGTAATCAGGATGCCCCTTCGCATGCGACTCTTGTGCTTGACTTTTCGCCGCCTGGGCCGAAGTTCGAGGGTATGCCCTCGCCAGATGCTTCCCTCTACCCACCGCGCCCAGACGCGGCCGGCTCGAGCGCTTACTGGTCGATGCAGAGAGAAACGGCAACTGTCATCTTTGGATTGAACCAAGATCAGTCTGGTCTAAGCTACATCACAATCAGCAAGAAATAAGTTGCTGAGTTGGGTTCCCGCAACGGAGTGCATGATGGAAAATATCGACGAGTCGAAGTATCCGCAGCCGCAGCAATCGGTGTCAGGAGCCGCTGCAGTGAAGCCGTCCTCTCCGCTATCGGATCCTTCGGTCACGCCTTTCTTGCAGAGGTCTCCAACACTTCAGGCAGGCCTCGCGCAGCTGAATCGGGACAACATTGGGGTGGTATGGGGGACTGCCGGTGCCGGCACCTATCTCGTTCCTCGCACGCAAGTAGTTATTGACGAAAATGCAATTGGAAACGGTGCGCGCATCGCTCGGTCGCTATCGCATGAAATTGGACATCATCGATTTTCTGAGCAATCCGATCAGTCCTCCAAGAATGGGTACGTCACGAGCATGCTCCGCGGCGAAGCTGCAGCAACGCTTAGCAACGCACTAATTCGGCGTGAGATTATAAATAATAAGGGACCGGATATCGGTATCTCTGGAAGCGGTACAAGGCCACAGCAGTACCAGGCAATTGCAGATCAACAAATGTCAGGTCGCATCACGCGCGATGCTGCATTGAACCAGATTGCTCAGGTCTTCAAGACGGAAAAACCTTCTGTTGGTCCAAGTAAGACATATGAACAATATTACGGAGATTACTACGATAAACATATTGCACCGCTGCAACGCAAACAGGGGCGACCGGAACCCGGAGTCGTTGGCGACATCACTACTTCTGATGTGAAGCAGGGTGGACTTGGTCCTGAATCACCCTCGGCGTCACCGAAGACCGCGTTGTTGCCCTCACAGCCAGGCCATGCGGACCACGCGCTTTACCAGCAGATCAAAAGCGGCGTGATGCAGCTCGACGCCGAACACGGCAAACAGTGGGATGGGGCCAGCCAGCGCATGACCGCCAGCTTGCTTGCGTTGGCAAAAGAGGACGGGCTGTCGCGGGTGGACCATGTTGCACTCAACAACCCCACGCCTCAGCTGGCCGGCGGCGAGAAGGTCTTCGTTGTACAAGGCGCGCTCAATGACCCAGCACACCAGCGGGCACATATGCCAACGATAGAAGCCGTGCAGACACCTGAGACCCAGTCGTTCGATCGCCTGCAGGCACTCAACCAGACTCAGGCCCAGGCGCGCGAGCAGCAGCAGGCATTGGAACAGTCGCAGCAAGCCGTCTCACAGGCCGGTCCGTCGATGACGCGCTGATATTTTTCAAGAGAAATAGGCAGAGCCAGTCACCGTACCAAGCCTGGCGTGCTGAACACACCGACGGGATAGGAGTGTATGCGGATGATGACCGGGTTTCTTTTAGCCCTACCGTTGCTGCTTGGCACCGGCGCCGCGTCGGCTACTAAGGTGCGCCAGTCTGTTGCGTATCCGTAAGAGCTTCAGGGCATATGGGACCTAGGCCCTCACGCTTGCAAGCTACCCATGAATCCTGACTCCGATACGCCGATACATATCGAGAAGACCTGGTTGCGTGGCCACGAGCACCAGCAGACGCCCATATCGATCAGGCGTGTTTCTTCTGATCCACATGCTTGGCTGGTTTCCGCTAAGTCGGATATCGCGCCAGATATCAGAACTGATGACCTTTACATTCTGAAAGGCGACTATCTGGTGATCTCTGATGGCAAATCGGTTAGCCAGTATCGTCGCTGTCAGTGAGTTGAATGACAGCACGCTCAAGATGACAGACATGAACACGGGTGACGCGATCGCCAACCGATCGCGCAACCCTTGGCCAACTGCAGTAACTAAATGGGATGCAGCGAAAGAGCAAACCCAGCAGTAGTGGCCAGATGCTTGTGCTTGAAATTCGGCCATCTGGCTCGCGAGTGAGTGCACTCACGCACCTCAGAACCACAGATCACGAACGCAACGGCCGTCGGGCGGCAGGTCGTCAAAGCTGTCCAGACCATCGAAGTGGTCGATGGCCAAGTGCGCGACGGCGTCTGGATCGGCGAGCCTGATGTTGACTGCCATGCGCCGGCTTCCGTCGGCTTCGAGGCGCAGGCCGCGCCAGCAGATCACGCAGGCGCAGGCAGGGCAGAAGTGAATCTCTAGCGTGGGGTCTTGTTTCTCGGCACGGACATAGGTTTGCGTTGGCCCGTGTAGCGTTATGCGCCCGTGTTCAACGTCGTACGCCCAGAGCGCGCCGTAGCGCCGGCACAGCGTGCAGTTGCAAGCCGTGACCGCGCTTGGGTCACCGGAGAGGTGCCAGCCTGCGCTGCCGCAATGGCAGCTACCGCTGAGTGTGTCTGGTGCCACCTCGAATCCCTGTGTCCGTGCGCAATCGCCGCAATCTAGCAGGTTGGAATCCAGACGCGCGTGCCCGTCACATCGCACTTCGTCCGGGTGAATACAGTGGTTTGCGCCTTGAGCCCCGCTGGGCTAGGTCCCCAATAGGAGCTCATCCGGCAGGCGCGCAAGCCCACACCCACCGAATCATCAAGGAGCTGCCATGTCTATCGAAGTGGATCAGACCCAGGCAAGTTGTGCGCGTCGCACGCTACTGCGCAATGCCCTGCTGACGGGCGCGGCGATGATGGCGCCGGGCACGGCTGCGATGGCGAAAGACCTGCGCCCGGCCAGCGCGGCCAGTGGCGATTTATCCAAACGCAGCGCCCAGTTGACGTTGGGAATGGTGGTGTTCGACGGCTTCCAGCTACTGGATGTGTTCGGTCCGCTGGATATGTTCGGCAATCTTGATGGCAAGGTAAGGATCGTCATCCTGGGCGAGCACGCTGGCATGGTCGCCAGCAGCGCCGGCCCTGCGGTTGCCGTTGACCATGCGTTGGGCGCGGCGCCGCACATCGACATCCTGATGGTTCCGGGCGGCATGGGGACACGGCGCGAGGTGGGCAACGCCGCACTCATCGCCGGCATCACGCGCCTGGCGCGCTCGGCGCCACACGTCGCCAGCATCTGCACCGGAGCGGCGCTTCTAGCGCGCACCGGTCTGCTGGATGGGCGGCGTGCCACGACCAACAAGCGCGCCTTCAACTGGGTAACGACGCAGGGGCCGAAGGTAGAGTGGGTGAAGCAAGCGCGCTGGGTGGAGGACGGCCATGTGTTCACCTCCTCTGGCGTCTCCGCGGGTACGGACATGGCGCTGGCCCTGATCGCAAAACTGTTCGGCCCCGATGCCGCCAAGCAGGCCGCCGATATCGCCGAGTACCGCTGGAACGCGGATTCCACCAACGATCCGTTTACTGCCGCGATCGACGCTGGGTGAGCGAAGGAGTGCTCGGATGCGTCGCTGGATCGGGGCAATGAACACGCCTGCCAAAGCTCGTCCGAGCTCTCTCGTTAGCGACTCAATCTATCTGCTGACGCAGCCCGCGCCCAAGTCGTGAGATGTGGTTGTCGCCGCGCGGATGGTTGATCTTCTTCCAGGCACGCATGCGCTGCGCACTTCTGATAAAAGCACTGTTTACCGCAGCAAGGAGCCGCGCCGGATGCCATTCGTTATTTTCCGGTCCCACGTTTCGATAGCGGCCGCAGTGGTGGTTGCTACCTTTGCAGGATGCGCGGCGACGGAGGCGCCGATCTCGCAGAAGCAGTTCTCCGATCATGTCGCGATGCTGCTGGCCGGCAAGGATTCGGCGGTGGTTGAGGCAGGTAAGCTCACCGAATTCAAATGGACGACCCTGTGCTTCGAGCGCGATGACAGTCTGGTGCTGAGGTTTGATCAGGGTGGGAAGAGATCAGTTCTGCAGTTACCGTACGAAGCGTTCTTCGTGGACGAGGGGCATGTGGAGCATTCTCTTGAGGGCGGCTGTGTCAGGCCCTCCGATCACATCTTGATCAAGAAGAAATACCCAGGTGATCACGGGCCGATCGAGTTTCAGAAAGCAGCGCACGGTGCCTGAGTCAGGCTGTATCGACTCATCCAAAGCGCTATTCCGGCGATCCCAGCGCGGCGAACACGTAGTTCGCCTGCTGCATGATTCAACAGCGTCCTTTCTGCACCGCTGGCAGCGCCGGCCGATGCGCTCCGCTACTGACCGGCCTCACCAATCCGTCGGCGCATAGTCCTTCAGGAACTGTCCCCACACGTGCTCGCCGGTGTTGAAGCCGTGGATGATCGGGTCGACGATGCGGGCGGCGCCGTCCACGATGTCCAGCGGTGGGTGGAAGCGTTCCTGCTGCACCTTGAGCGCGGCGATGTCGGCCGGATCTTCGTCGGTGACCCAGCCGGTGTCGACGCTGTTCATGTGGATGCCGTCGTTTTGATAATCGGCCGCCGAAGTGCGCGTCATCATGTTCAACGCGGCCTTGGCCATGTTGGTGTGCGGGTGACGGGTGGTCTTGAAGTTGCGGTAGAACTGCCCTTCCATCGCCGAGACATTGACGATGTGTTTGTCGCGCTCGGGCGTGCGCAGCATCAGCGGCTTGAGGCGCGCATTGATGATGAAAGGCGCGATGGCGTTGACCAGTTGCGTCTCCAGCAATTCCACCGACGGCACCTCGGCTAGCAGCAGGCGCCAGGAATTGCGGCCGCGCAAGTCGACCTGCTGCAGATCCTGGTCGAGACGGCCTTCGGGGAACAGGTGCTCCTGGCCCACTAGCTCGTCGTCCAGCAGCGCGACCTGCGACAGCTCGGCGGCGCGGGTGAGGCCGTCGGCGCCGTCCAGGCCGCGTCCGTGCACGGCCGGCAGCGCGGTGGCTGAGGCGTCGCGCAACAGTTCGGGTGTACGCAGGCCTTCGTAATGGCCCACCAGCTTGCGCACCGTTTCGGGCAGGTCGTGCAGCGCGGCGGTCTCGCCGGCCATCATGTGCGCGTAGAACTGCGGCGGGCGGCGTACGGTCTGGCAGGCATTGTTGATGATGAAATCCAGCCGCGTGCGCGTGGCCAGCAACTGGCTGCAGAACGCTTCCACGCCGGGCGTGTGGCGCAGATCCAGCCCGAACACCTGCAGGCGATGGCCCCATTCGGCAAAGTCGGGTTCTTCCGCATAACGCGCGGCCGAATCGCGCGGGAAGCGCGTGGTGACGATGAGTTCGGCGCCGGCACGCAGCAGCTTCAATCCGGCCTGATACCCAATCTTGACCCGGCCGCCGGTGAGCAGCGCCACGCGCCCGCGCAGGTCGGCGGTTTCGGTGCGCTTGAAGAAGTTCAGCTCCGCGCAGGCCGGGCACATCTGGTCGTAGAAGTGATGTAGCTGGGTGAACTTCTGCTTGCACACATAGCAGTGCCGCAGTTCCGGCGATTGCTGTGGCGCCTCGACAGCGGTAACGCCTTCGCCATTGTGTGCATCGTGCAGGCCAGCGGCGTGCGGCGGGAAATAGTTCGGCGTGCTGAACACCGGTTTGCGCCGCAACGCGCGGATACCGGTCTGCTCAAGCAAGGCCTCGGCCTTGCGGACCTTTTCCTGATGGCGTTCGCGCTCGCGCTGCTTGAGCAGTTGGCGGCGCGCCTTGGGCTCGGGGTGGTAGACCTTGGCCACCACCTGATGCAGCCGCACGCGGTCGGCCTCGGAGAGCGTATCGAGCACGCTGCGGTCGGCCTCGATGGCCTCCAGCACATCCAGCGCGGCGCGCAGGCGGTCGGTGAGCGGCAGGTCGTCGGCGGGCAGGGGCGAGGCGGTGGTATTCAAGGCAGATCCGGGCAGAAGCGGCTGAAAGCCGTGGGTGTGGCGGCAGGCGGCCGGTGGGCAAGACGGTGCTGAGCCCCATAGAAAACGTGGGCTTTGCCAGTGAGTTTCAGGCTGGGCGCCATTTTCGCCGATTGGCGGCGGCAGCGCCAATCCGGGGCCCGGGGTGGTGTCCGAGCGCCCCGAGGCGGCCGGCGTGTTGTGGCGTTGGCGGTCCGCTTCGGCGGAACACACGGGTGGGCATTTGCACCTGCTGCCGTGCACCTGCAACAGCGCTGAAAGGACAATGCTCTTCGCGTGGATCCTGTGCGAGTCAAGACTAACAACGGGGCCAGTCAGAGGTGGGTTACCCTCATAGTCAGTTTTGCTACCGGAAATGCTGCTCATGCAGTCCGCAGTCGACAAGGATCAGTCATTCGCAGGTGCATTAGGGCGCCTGCTGCTTGATGCGGTTCTGGTGTTGGCGCCATTGGCTCTACCGCTTTTGCTGTCGCCACCGCTGGCATGGCTGTACCTCGGCGGGACGCTGCTGTTTGAGTGGGCCGAAGAGCGCGTTTTTGGTCGTGTCGAGTGGATGCCACTCTACAGATTGGGGGCCTGCATTGGCGTCAGTTATGCCGTCGCTCAGGTTGCTCCATCGCGCACCGTCGCGCTGCTGGCGGGGGTGGCCGTTTTCGCGGTTCTTGTGGTGCTGGGAAAGGCATGGGAGAAGCTTGCTGGGCTTTCAATCGAACGCCCAAGCAAGGGCCCAACGTTTACGCGCATCGCAGGGCCCGGGCGGCCATCCGGACGCGTCGTTGACGATCCGGCACCGCTGACGCCGGAGGGTGGGCAGATACGCATGATCGGTTGCCACGAAGTGCGCAATAGTGCTCCGCTGCAATACGATTATCTGTTTCCCGATGGCAGCGTGCTGTTTGGAGCGGGTACGGCGCTGATGTTTTCTCCAGATGGCCGCTACTGCGTTTCACCGATGCCAACCACCGGTTTCTGGGGGCTGCTGATCTATGACCGGCAGGCACGCATCCTGTGCCGTTTCACGCAGCGCGAAAGTTTTGTCGCGCTTCATGCCGTCACCGCGACCGAGATCCACGGCTGGGGTAGTCGCGTGCACAAGGACGGAACCATGCTTTGCGTATTGATCGACGACGTGATCGCACATGCCTGTGCAGTTCCGATGGTGAACATCGGTGATCTCATGGTGCCAGCGTACTATTTGGAACAGGTGCGTCAATTAGAAACGGGCGAATTTCCTCCCGCACCGGTCGGCGGACTGGTACTGACCGTGGTGCCCTACCTACCGCAGCGCTTGATGGCGTTGGCCGATCCAGTGGCGCCGCTTGCAGACCCGTGGGTGGAGTTGATCGTCAATGGCGCAGCAAGTGCCTTGATTGTTTCGCGCCGTTATCCCCGCTTGCTCTGGAGCAGCGATGCACGCGGGCTGGTATGCGTTGCCAAGCGCAAGCACTGCGACGAAGCGGCCAGCTTCTGGTACTGGAACGACGTGGCGGGCTGGAGCTCGGTGGGCGGAGGCGACCGCGTTATACCGATGCATTAGCAACGTCATGCAGCGGATCGCAAGGCGCGGTTGGAACAATGCGACCGCTCCGTGTGCTGCGGTGTTCAGTTGCGCCGCCGTTGTGTTCGCCGATCACATGTCTTTGGAATGGCGTGCGCTACGGTAAGTGCTGACCTATTTCCGGGAGACACCATGGGCCTGCTGGTCGACGGCAAGTGGCAAGACCGTTGGTATGAAACCGACAAGAGCGATGGGCGATTCGAGCGTTCGCAGTCGCAGTTTCGGCATTGGGTGACAGCCGATGGGCGTGCTGGGCCGCATGGCGAAGGCGGCTTTCAGGCTGCGCCTGGGCGGTACCACCTGTACGTGTCGCTGGCCTGCCCGTGGGCGCATCGCGCATTGATCTTCCGGCAGCTGAAGGGCCTGGCATCGCTGATCGATGTGTCGGTGGTGCATTGGCTGATGGGCACGCAGGGCTGGACCTTCGAACATGGCCCCGGTGTGGTGGGCGATCCCATCCACCATGCCGAGTATTTGTATGAGGTCTATCTCAAGGCCGATCCGCAGTATTCCGGGCGCGTGACGGTGCCGGTGCTGTGGGATCGCGAGCGCAATACGTTGGTGAGCAACGAGTCAGCCGACATCATCCGCATGTTCAACAGTGCGTTCGATGCGGTGGGCGCGGCAGAGGGCGACTACTATCCGGAAGCGCTGCGTGCGCAGATCGACACCATCAACGAACGCGTCTACGACACCGTCAACAACGGGGTGTACAAGGCGGGCTTTGCGACCACGCAGGCGGCGTACGAAGAAGCCGTGGTGCCGTTGTTCGACACACTGGATTGGCTGGACACGCGCCTGAGCACGCAGCGCTATCTGTGCGGTGATTACCTCACCGAAGCAGACTGGCGTCTGTTCACCACGCTGATCCGCTTCGATGCGGTGTACGTCGGGCATTTCAAATGCAATTTGCGGCGCATTGCCGACTACCCGCACTTGTCGGGATTTTTGCGCGAGCTCTACCAGATGCCGGGCATCGCAGAGACGGTGAATTTCCAGCACATCAAGGGCCATTACTACCAGAGCCACGCCATGATCAATCCCACCGGGATCGTGCCGATGGGGCCGGTGCTGGACCTGGATGCGCCGCACGGCCGGGGATGATGGCGGCCATGGTCGCTCGCAGTGGGTGGGCGGTTTACCGTTGCGCGCGGGTTGCCCTATGCTGCGCGCCCTGCGAATACACCGGAGTGCTGCATGCTGAGTCACGTCATGGTCGGGTCCAACGACATCGCCCGCTCGAAGACCTTCTACGACACGCTGCTGGGGAGCGTGTTCGGCGCGCCGGCGGCGTTCGTCAACCAGGCCAACTCCGGGCATACGCGGCTGTTCTATCGGCATGCGGGCAGCAGCTTCTGCGTCAGCGAGCCCATCGACGACGCGCCGGCCAGCCCGGGCAACGGCACCACGGTTGGGTTCGTCTGCGACTCGCCCGAGCAGGTACGGGCATTTCATGATGCGGCGGTTGCGGCAGGTGCCACCAGTATCGAGGAGCCGCCTGGTCTGCGTGACAGCACCATGGGGCCGACCTGGCTGGCGTATGTGCGCGACCCGGATGGCAACAAACTCTGCGCCATCCATCGGCCGTAAGCCTTCGTGTACTGCGGGCCGCGCGACGCGCTGATGCGGCGCGGCCCTTGAGACGGGCGTTACGTAGGCAAGACGGGCAAACGCATTCGGATCGACCGCGCGCTCGGCAACGACCCCGCGCAGTCCCTCGTTAAATGCTGCCTGCCGACGTGGCCTATCGGCCGCTCACTCTTCGGCAGCGCTACGCACGATCAACGTGGCCGCACCCACGGAGATAGCATCCTCAACCGCACCGGTGCTGGTCTGCCCGTAGCGTTCGATCGCGCGCATCCGCGCATTGAAGGTGAGATAGGCCGCCGCGACCGCGGTGCCGGCACCCAGCAGGGCCGCAATGCCGCGCTGATGGCGCGGCGCCAACGCGGCGCCGGCAATGGCACCGGTGGCGACGCGGGCCATCATGCCGGCCAGCACGATGCGGTCTGGCGCGGTTTTCATCTTGTCGCCCGCCAACTCGCCGCCTGCCAGCGCCAGCATGCCGGCAGACGCCAGTGGGTTGGCGAGTAGCCGCGGAGCGCCATTGTCGCGTGGCAGGGTGCCGGTGCGTGCCGCATTGGCGACCGCGGCAAGCGGGGTCATCGAGCGCATGCCAGCGACGGCGCCCATCAAAATCGAATGAATCAGAGCCATGTGCACCTCTGCAGGTACGCATCGACGTGCTCCGCCATGGAGCCCGCAGGCGCGCATCAGGTTATTGGTGCTCAGAGCCTAGGAGGTCAGATGTGTGCGAGATGGCAAGGCAGTGCCAGGGCGATGCGACGTAGGTGATGAGGACAACGCTGTGTCCGCCTGGCCGCTGATCTCTGCCGCAACATGGTGACGCCCTGCAGGCACCGCGCCGCTGTGGTGCGTGGCAGGTGCCACCACGCTGCATCACCTTGTGGGCGCTGCAGCGTGGCGGATGCGCATCAGGGCTGCTTCGCAAACCGGCCTGCGCGCCACGCCATTGCCAGCACGGCAAGGCCGACCGCCAGGCAGATCAGCACGCCAGGCAACGACGCTTCCGGGCCAAACGCACCGCCGGTGAGCCATTCGGGAAATCCCGGGCGGGCCGTGCTACGCGCGATGGCCGGGCCCATGTCGGTGCCGGAGACGGCTGCGCCAAACAGATAGCCCTGGGTGAAGTTCCAGGCGATATGCACACCGATCGACATCCACACGCGGCCGGTCAGGGCATAGAACGCGCCCAGCAAAATGCCGGCTTCCAGCGCGATGCAGATCGCCGCGAATGCCGTGGCGTGCGGATTGGCGATATGGCCGAAACCGAACAGCGCGGCGGACGCGGCGAAGGCGATCCACGGCCCGAACGCACGCCAGACCAGGCGCAGGAAAATCGCGCGAAACATCAGCTCTTCGATCACGCCCGCCTGCAATGCCTTGCGCACCGCAGTCCATGCCGGCGCCATGCCAAGGGACTGGATGTCGTACAGCCCGAACACCGCCATGATGCCCATGACCGAGGCGAACATCGCCGCGCCGATCAGCAGGCCGAGGAGCACGTGCGGCACCATCGGCCGCACCGCGAGCTCGCTGGCGCGTCGCCCTTCGGCCAGGCGCACCGCAAGCACGTACACGCCCAGGCCTACCGCGATGCCCACCAGGCTGGCCAGCAGCTGTAGCGGGCCGGAGTCCTTGGGCAGCAGGCCGCTGACGAACCGGCCGCTCATGGGCGCCAGCGTGGCAACCACGACCAGCAACAGCACCGCCCAGGCGATGGCGCGGAGCCAGCGCAGGCGTCCGGGATGCAGGAACTTGCGCTCACCCAGTTCGATCGGGCGGCTCATCTGTCTGGTCGTGGCCAAGGACTGTCCGGCAACCGATTGCGTTGATGCGTGCATGTACGACTCCATGTGGTGTGGTTGCTAGCGGGTGGTGGAGCGGGATGACGCGTTGGATGCGTCTGCAATCCGGGTGGAAAACGCACGCTGGTTCAGCGCGTCGATGGCCTCGCTGAGAATGCGGGACAGTGGGACGGACAACTCTGCATCGAGCTGCGCAGCGGCGGCATTGGTCGCGGCCCATTGCCGCTCCAGCGCGGGAATCATCTTTTTCGCCTTGGGCGTCAGCACGACGATGCGTTCGCGCGCGTCCGTGCCTGGTTTCAAGGCAACGAGACGGTGCGTGGTCATCTGCGCCACCGTCTGGCTGGCGGCCGAATGGCTGATGCCGATCTCCTGCGCGAGCACCTTGATGGGAACCGGGCCCACACGCAGCAGGGCGCGCAACACGGGGGTGTAGCGTGGCCGCCAGGTTAGCCCCG
Organism: Xanthomonas sp. NCPPB 4037; assembly: GCF_041475695.2. Taxonomy (NCBI): domain Bacteria; kingdom Pseudomonadati; phylum Pseudomonadota; class Gammaproteobacteria; order Lysobacterales; family Lysobacteraceae; genus Xanthomonas; species Xanthomonas sp. NCPPB 4037. The sequence goes on along the minus strand of NZ_CM191261.1, from coordinate 4,408,954 downwards.
CAGCCGCGTAGACACCTTCCAGATCACCATCGAGTCGCTCGATGAGTTGCCGGACCAGGGTGCCAAGGGTAGGTGCAGGTGGGGTCATGAGCGAAATGTATAAGCGCTGTTGTAATTGCGCCTGTGCCAGAAGTATTGGCATCTGCCAGCGCTAGCGGCGGGTAAGGCTTCGGCGCTGCCGCTGCATGACATTGCGGGATCGCGCGAACCGATGTGGGCGTATCGATGGATGCGCTGATCGGTTTTGGACTGCCGGCTGCGGAGAGAGCTGGCGCGTCGCGCGCATCACACGCTGGCGCCGCCGCACCACGTGGCTCAGCAACGATGCAACGATCAAGACGCACTCTTACGCAGCAGCGCTACGCTGTTCCGCGCACGGCCATGCTGCGGAGCATGTGGTCTTGATGGCTTTGGCTGGCCGTCGTCAGTTGGTCGCTTCGTCGCCATACACCCACTGCACGAACAGTGCTGAAAGATCGCGCCCGCTGGCGTGCTCCATTGCTCCCTGAAGATCGTGGCTGACGACGGTTCTGCCCACGTTCTTGCGGGTGTAACGGCGCATACCCGCCCAAAACGCCTGCTCACCCAGCGTCTGCCGCAAGTGCGCCATGAACAGCGCGCCTTTGCTGTACTGCACGGCGCGGCGGACACGTAACGAGGGGTACTCACCTGACCAGGCCAGCGGTTTGTCGAAGCCGGCGTCACGGGCGATGGCAAGCCGGCGGCGTGCTTCATTCAACTCCTGCTGGTAGGCCGCCTCGCCGAAGGCGTGTTGCTTCCAGGCGGCGACCATGAACGTGGTGATGCCCTCGTTCAACCAGAAGTCTTGCCACGATGCGCAGGTGACAAGGTTTCCCCACCACTGATGCGCCATTTCATGCGCGATGATCCATGACGAAGCGGGGTCTTCCTGCTCGTCTTGCAGTGCTTGCACGCCAATGAGCGAGAAGGTGGCCGCCTCCTGCGCCTCCTGTCCGGGCACAAGCAGCTGGGTGTAACGACCATCCGGGAGCGATACGCCTGCCGCCTGCGCAAGAAATGCCGCAATGGAGGGTGTCTGCTGGAATGCGTCTGCCAGGTCCGCACCTCGACCTGTGCCATCGAGATAGACGAGCGTCCCGGCCGTGGTTTTGGATGACTGCTGCGAGAAGCTGCCAACCGCAAACACGCAGCAGGGCGCGTAACACGGGGGTGTAGCGTGGCCGCCAGGTTAGCCCCGCAGCCGCGTAGACACCTTCCAGATCACCATCGAGTCGCTCGATGAGTTGCCGGACCAGGGTGCCAAGGGTAGGTGCAGGTGGGGTCATGACCGAAATGTATAAGCGCTGTTGTAATTGCGCCTGTGCCAGAAGTATTGGCATCTGCCAGCGCTAGCGGCGGGTCGGGTAAGGCTTCGGCGCTGCCGCTGCATGACATTGCGGGATCGCGCGAAACCAATGGGGGCGTATCGATGGATGCGCTGATCGGTTCTGGACTGCCGGCTGCGGAAAGAGCTGGCGCGTCGCGCGCATCACACGCTGGCGGCACCGCACCACGTGGCTCAGGGGTGCAACGATCAAGACGCACTCTTACACAGCAGCGCTACGCTGTTCCGCGCACGGCCAAGCTGCGGAGCATGTGGTCTTGATGGCTTTGGCTGGCCGTCGTCAGTTGGTCGCTTCGTCGCCATACACCCACTGCGCGAACAGTGCTGAAAGATCGCGCCCGCTGGCGTGCTCCATTGCTCCCTGAAGATCGTGGCTGACGACGGTTCTGCCCACGTTCTTGCGGGTGTAACGGCGCATACCCGCCCAAAACGCCTGCTCACCCAGCGTCTGCCGCAAGTGCGCCATGAACAGCGCGCCTTTGCTGTACTGCACGGCGCGGCGGACACGTAACGAGGGGTACTCACCTGACCAGGCCAGCGGTTTGTCGAAGCCGGCGTCACGGGCGATGGCAAGCCGGCGGCGTGCTTCATTCAACTCCTGCTGGTAGGCCGCCTCGCCGAAGGCGTGTTGCTTCCAGGCGGCGACCATGAACGTGGTGATGCCCTCGTTCAACCAGAAGTCTTGCCACGATGCGCAGGTGACAAGGTTTCCCCACCACTGATGCGCCATTTCATGCGCGATGATCCATGACGAAGCGGGGTCTTCCTGCTCGTCTTGCAGTGCTTGCACGCCAATGAGCGAGAAGGTGGCCGCCTCCTGCGCCTCCTGTCCGGGCACAAGCAGCTGGGTGTAACGACCATCCGGGAGCGATACGCCTGCCGCCTGCGCAAGAAATGCCGCAATGGAGGGTGTCTGCTGGAATGCGTCTGCCAGGTCCGCACCTCGACCTGTGCCATCGAGATAGACGAGCGTCCCGGCCGTGGTTTTGGATGACTGCTGCGAGAAGCTGCCAACCGCAAATCCGAACAGATAGGCCGAATACGGCCTGGTAGCGCGCCAGCGGTGCAGCACCAGGCCGTTGGGAAGCACCTTCTGGGGCAAGCCTGCGCCGATGCTCAACGTATCGATGCCGGCAGGCACGAACAGATCCAAAGCGAAAGACGCTTTTTGGCCGGGGCTGTCCTGCAGGCAGACCATCCAGTCGCACGCGAAGTAGCTGGTGTAGAAGCCACTGGCCGCGCGAACAACACCCTGGGCCGGCACGCCGACGATCTTGAAGGTGAGCGACGCGCGGGCGCCTTTGGCAAGCGCGCTTGGCAACGCAAACGTGATGCCATCGGTGGTGCTGGTCACTGCGATCGGCTGACCATTCAGTTCGGCCGAGAGGACCTGCAGTGCATTAGGCGAGAACGTCAGCTGGGTGAGGTAGTCGGAGGTGCTGCGTAGGCGAATGCGCTGCACGCCGGAAAGCGCGGTGGTGCTGAGGTCCGGGCGCAGTTGCAGCTGATAGCCCTCGACCTCGAACCCCGCGCCTGGCAGTGTCGGCGCTGCGGCCATCACCGAGGACGATACAAGTGCCAACAGTGCAAGCAGGACCGTGTATCCAGTGAGTCCTCGATGTGTCACCGCTCGCTCCGATCAGCCGTCTTGATCCCGAGCAAGACCTTCAAGCCGTGGGTGGTGCCGCGTGGCCCGATGGTCAGGTGGTCCTCGTCATTGAGAACGTCCAGCGTGAGATGCAACGACGGATAGTGCCGCGCGCGCAATGCCTGCGCCATGTTCTGTGTGTCGACGACCATGTCGTGATTCTGGTGGTAGCGCACTTGCTCGTACTCGCCAACGTATAGATAGACGAGCGCTGGCAGGTCTGTATGCGAGGCGGCAAAGGTTTTTTCCTGCGCCACCATCGCGTGCTCGCCATACCAATACGATGGGCTGCCCAGGATGTAGCCGGCAAACATGTCCGGTGTGCTCAACAGGATCTGCGTGCCTAGCAGACCGCCGTACGAATGCCCGAGATACAGACGCCGCTGCTCGTCGGTTCGGTAGCGGCTGGCAACGAACGGCAGCACGCGATCGCGCAGGTAGCGGATGTAGTCGGCGCTCTTGCCATGGGTCGCAACCGGCGCCGCGCCTGGGCCGTCTTCCGGTGTGGGCGTGTAATCGCGCCGCCGGCTGGGCATGGGCTCGTCGCCGACGGCGTAGGACAGGCCGACCAGGATGAAGTCCTCGATCGCCGGGCCTTCGCCATTCAAGCGCCGCGCGATCTGCTTGACCAGGGGAAACGCATAGTCGCCATCGGTGGCGTACAGCACCGGGTAACGGCGTTGCGGATTGTCTGCATAGCCACGTGGCAGGGCGACGAAGACCTGGTACGTGCGACCTGTTGCCGGGTCGGGCACGTCCCAGACCTCGCTGTCGACCAATTCATAGGGCTTGCCACCACCACGTTGCCCGCCCAGCGGCGTGGCCTGTGGCGGCGTTGCAATGGCCTGACTGGTGACTGCAGGTGCTGCTGCGGCGGGCGGCGCCTTGGCGGTGTTGTCGCACGCACTCAGCAACAGCACGACCAACCCGATCAATCCGATTCGATTCAAAGACATTCCCAGCCTGAAGTTGCGTATGGTCCGTCGTGCGGACAGGGGGTGATGATTGCATGCGTTCAGATCATGAGCGGATCGCCAGCGCATGGCGTTGAGGAGGCTGCAGCGTCAACGCTGATCGTCATCAGGCGCGCCCCGGCTCACGTCCCTGAGTACGGCGCCGTAGCCATGGTAGAGATTCGCGGTGGGCAGCTGGTCTTGCGCGTGCATCCAGCGATGCAAGGCCGGCAGTTGGTAGAACGGCACGCGCACATGCTGGTGGTGTTCGATGTGGTAGTGGATGCCATGCGGGCCGCAAAAAAAGGTTTGCCAGCTGCGTGCGACGATGGTGCGCGCGCTGTGGCGCTGGTCCTCGCACGCGGCGTAGCCGGCATGCTCGGTGATGGCGCGGATGCGGGCGAACAGTTGCAGCAGCGTCAACGCCGGCAGCAGCCACAGGCCCAGATACAGCAGAGGGTGACCAAGGGCGGCGAGAACCCCGAACAGCAGCCCGTTGCTGAGCAGGATCGTGCCGGCAACCAACCCCGCACGCTGCGGCACGGTACGGGTGTGCGCACTGGCTGGTTGTGTACCGCGCCTGCGTAGCGCACCATGGATGGCGAGTACGTAGCCGATGCCGGTCACATCGCGGAGCAATCGCAGCGCCAGCTCACGGCGCGAGACAGGGTAGTCGGCAATGCCGAACATGATGGCCACCGGATCATCCGGCGACATCGGTGCGCGGTGATGCTGCAAATGCCCTTGCCGGTAGGCGAACAGCGACAGGAACAGCGGGCCGGCGGCCAGTGCCTGCGCCACCAGGTCATTACGTGACTGGTGATGCGCCAGCAGGCGGTGGGCGCCCTCGTGCATCATCACCGCGAGCGCAAGCTGGGTGCGGGCAATCACCACGAGCGCCAACGCATACACCGCCGGATGCGGATACAGCATGGCGGCGCCAAAGCACAGCGCGATCACGGCCCAGTCGGCGGCCAGTGCCATGCCGCTGCGCCAGGGCTGCAGGCGGGCAAGCGCGATCGGCACCGTAGCGCTCATGCGTGCTGTCCGGTGGCTGTGAGTTCCACCCATGCCTGTGCAGGTGCGCCGCGTGCCAAGGCCAGGATCAGGCTGACCCACAGCTGCAGGCGCTGTGGCGCGTCCAGCGTGGACGCGTCGTGCCCGGCGGCGGGCGGGGTTGTGCGCAACGCGTCGCAGGCGCGGTGGATGGCGTGCGCGAAGGCGTCTGCATCGCCCGTCCACGCAACGATTTGATGCGCCAGGCCGCAGGTTGCGGCATGCGCGGCATTGCGTTGTTGCTCCGGCTGCCCGGTGACGATCAGCAGGATGGGCCGCCGGTACACCTGCGCAATCGATAGCGCGGCCATGCCGGGCGCCGAGATCAGCAGCGTGCTGGTTGCGGCGTGGTCGATCCACTGTGGGTGGTCGGCCTGCCAGCCGGGGCGCTGCGCATAGCCCTCGCCGATACACAGGCTGCCCAATCCGGCGCGTACCAGTCCTAGCTCCAGTGCCTGCGCGAGCGCGGGGTCGCGGAAGTGCGGGTTGAGATAGACCGCGGCCATTGGCGCCGTGGGGCTGGCAGATGGGGATGCAATCGCTACCGGCGTTGGCAGCCGCACGCGTCGTCCGCTGGCGTGCGGTTGTGCTTGCGCGAAGTCGTGCTCCAGTTGCGCGGCGGCACGGTCGATCTGCCAGCCGATGGCGCGTGAGAACAGCGCAGCCAGCACGCGCGGCAGCCGGCCTTCGAAATTGCCCTGCAGGGCGGCGCGCAAGCTGCCGCCATAGATGTGCACGATCTTGTGCCGCCAGACCGGCAGCATGCCCATCACCAGCAGCGCCGGATGAAAGGAATCGTTGAGGACCAGGTCGACCTCGCGCAGGCGCCGCTGCAGTTGCAGGACATCGCGCAGCAGCCGCGCCGGATGCAGCAAATAGGCGGCGACGTTGGCATCGGTGGCGGCCGCGCGCATGTTCTGGCGCGCATCGAACTGCACGGCGTAATGCGGCGACAACACGCTTGCCTGGATGCCAAAGGTGTGGAGAAACTGTGCGCCGGCTGCCGAGGTCGTGATGATCTCGACCGCGGCGCCCTGCGCCTGCAACGCATGCGTCAGCAGCTGTGCGCGCATCAGGTGGCCGCGTGCGTCGGCGGTGGCCAGGTACAGCAGGCGCGGGCGCTTCACCGCCACAGGTAAGCCCGTACACGCAGCACCGCACCGGCGGCATACATGCCGAGCGCACCACTGACGCCGAATGCACGGTCGATCCGCCGCACCTTCGCCAGCAGTGCCTGCAGCGCTGCCTGCTCACCTGCAGGCACCAGCCGCTGCAGGATCCTCTGGCACTGTTGCACGTGGCGTTGCTCATCGCTGAGCACGCGCGTGAGCAGCGGCTGCAGCGCGTGGCCGTCAGGCAACACGCCGCAGTGCCGCTGCAAGACGCGCGACGCCATCTGCTCGGCGCACAGCCCGATTGCAAACGCAGGCACCAGCAGGCCCTGCCGGAATTCACCCGCATGATGTGTTGCCAGCCGATGCCACTGCGCAATCTTGCGCCGGCTCAGGGCATCGGGCTGCGCGGAGGGCCGTGCGGCACCGCGTGCGGCCAGCGCGGCGGCGAACGCCTCTGCATGCCACTGCTCTTCCTGCAGATGCTGGTCCATCAGCGGCACCAGCCACGCAGGCCGCTGCACCGGCACCTCGCGCTGCAAGGCCAGCTCGGTGGCCTCTTCGCCCACCAGATACATCCGCATCAGCAAGCACTCGCCGGCGACGCTGGCATGCAGCTGACGTAATGCGGCCGCCTTGATCCGATCGACCAGCCACGCCTGGGTGCGCGCCCAGCCACGCAGGGGCGGTGGCTGCAGCGCCAGGAGCGGCACGCTGCCACCGGTGCCGGGGTCAGCTGGCAGCGTGCTGCTCACTGCTAGGAGTGGTGGTAAGACAGCGCCTGCGCATCGGCGCGGCGGCGGCGCCAGCCCAGGCCGGCGGCCAGGCTGCCGAGCATGTCCACCGCGGAGAACGCGGCGATCAGTGCCAGCGCGGCGCCCCGGCGCAGCCCGCGTACGGGCGGCAGGTCCTGTGTGTTCAAGGCGAGCGCGCTGAACCACAGACGCGATGCCAGCACGCACAGCGGCCCGACCGGCCCGCTGCGCGCTAGCCAGTGCAGCGATGCCGGTAGATACGCCTTGACCAGGTGCGGGGTCAGGCCCAGCGTGTCCTGACCGCGCCACCAGCGCAGCTGCAGTGCTTCGCCACGGGTGTCGGGCAGCTTGTGCACCGTGTGCGCACGGGGTGCGTAGTGCACCGCGATGCCGCAGGCCTGCAGATGCAGCCCCAGCACCTGGCAGTGCGCGCGGTAGACGCCATCCAATGGCTGGTAGGCATGCGCGGCGAAGATCTCGCGCCGGAACACCACGTTGTTCGCATAGAAGTTGCGCGTGGCCTGCGGCTGCAAAGGGCTGGGGAAATACATGAAATCCAGCGTGGTCAGTGCGGTGCCCACCAGCGTGGCCGCGTAGCTGGTGCGCCCGGCAACTGCTGCCAGCTGCGGCTGTGTGCTGAAGGGCAGTAACAGTTCGGCCAACCAGTCCGCCGCCGGCAGGCAGTCGGCATCGGCAAAGATCACGTAGTCGCACAGCGCCGGATCGGTGGCGGCAAAGCCACTGTTCTTCGCATCGTAATAGCCGGTGGTGGGCGCAATGCGGACAAAGGTCACCGGCCGCCCGGCGATGCCGCTGAGCGCGGCGCAGGCGGTTTCGCTCAGGCCGTCGTGGGTCACGATCAGCTGCGCCAGCGCCGTGAGCGGAACCGTTTGCGCGGCCAGTGCGGCCACTGCGCGCTGCAGGCTCTCCAGCACAGCGTTGTGTGCTGCGTCGCCACCGCGCAGGTTGTTGGTCTCCAGGACCAGGGCGCAGCGCGGTGCAATCGGCGTGGACATCGTACGGATCCCTGTGACGTCGTGATCTCCCGGCAGCTGCGCCGTTGGACGGAGCGCAGATGCCATCAAGTGCCGAGAGTTGCGCGACTATACCGGGAAAGCCCGGGTTGGGACGGCTGGCGGGTCCCGGTACCCCATGTCACCGCGTTCGACGTGCAGCCTGGTGTGCAAGTAGCCGTGACGCCCAGCGTGCCGCATCAGTGCGACCGCAACGGTCGCGCTGCGGTCAGCTCACTCCAGTGGTCCAAGCGCCTGCAACGCTGGTGCGCGCGCCATATCGTTGGGGTTGGTGCCGGGCAGACCTTGTGGCACCTCCATGCCCTTACTGCGGTAAAACTCTGTCCAATACGCGGACATCTGCCCGCTCTGCGGATTCTTGAAGTTCATCGGCTGCAGCGCGAAGACCTGATGCGCGCGGAAGGCGCGCTCGATGAAGTCCGAGCAGTAATAGCTGTTGTCGTCCTGCACGTAGGTCAGGTTGTAGGGCTTGCCGAGCATGCGCCGGGCCTGTGCGATGGCATCGGGAATCGCCGCACGCTGCGCGACGTTGAGCCGGTACACGAAGATCTGCCGCTGTTTGGCACGCGCCTGCTGAATGAAGTCGGCAAGTGGTTGCTGGCGCGAGCCTTCCTCGTCGGCATGCAGCACCACGCGCGCGCGGCCGTCATGGGCCACCAGGCCCACATGATCGAAGCTCGGTGCGCCCTGGGTGGCGGTGGCATCGTCGATGGCGCCGCTCAGGCCGGTGCGCGCGGCGGTGACGAACAGCAGATCGCCATCGTGCAGCCGCAGGGCCAGCGCCGAGGTCGGCAGCAAGGCCAGCAGGAGCAGGGACAACAACAGCCGGAACGTGTGCATGTGTGGATGCTTGGCGGTGGCAGGACGTACCGATTATGGACAACAACGCCTGTCTCGGCGCGTATGCCGAGGAAGGCGCAGCCCGGGGCGAGGGCAGCGGCTGTTGGCCGCGTGGTGCACGCAGCGAGGCGTCTGCTCCGCTGGCGATCGGGGGTTCCAGCCGCAGCGGCTTGCAATAAGCCCTGGCTTGCCCTGGATCGCAACAACGAAAGCCCAAGCCTGGCCCGTGTTTTGTAGACTACGCAGGCCAGCGGGCGTCGCCGTCGCCATCGTGTCGCGGCATTGCCTTGGTCGCCTGGAGTGTTGCATGCGTTCGTCTGCTGCGTTGTCGCCGATCGGCCGGCTGTTTGCCGTGGCCGCCCTGATCGAAGGAATCACCTGGGCCGGTCTGCTGATCGGCATGTGGCTCAAATATGGCCTGCAGACCACCGAGACGGTGGTCTGGCTGTTTGGCCGCCTGCACGGCGGTGCCTTTCTGTTCTATGTGGTGGTAAGCGTGCTGGCCGCGGTGCGGCTGCGTTGGCCGTGGTGGGCCTGGGCGCTGAGCCTGCTGGCCGCACTGCCGCCACTGGTGACGGTGCCGTTGGAACTTTGGTTCCGGCGCATTGGTTTGTTGGGTGTGCGGACGCCGTCTGCAGGGTGAGGTGGCGCATGCGCACCGGCCGCTTGCGGCATCGACCGCAGTAGGTCGAGCGCATCACGCCAGCCAACTGCAGCGCTCCTCCCTCACCGATTGCGATGATGGGGGCGTGGACGCGGCAGCGGTCGTTTGCCACCATGCGCCTCTCAAGGACAGGTCGTGGGGGCGATATGCGTGGTTGGACGATAGGCGTGCTGAGTGTGTTGGTGTGGGGAGTGGCGAGCCCGGGATATGCGCAGAGCGCGCCGCAAACCGTGGATCTGGCGCCGTATCTCAAGAGCGACCAGTTCGAGCGGATCAAGATCTCGCCGTCCGGTGCGTACTTCGCACTGACCATGCCGCTGGAAGATCGCACCGTGTTGGGCATCGTGCGGCGGCAGGACAAGGTGGCCACGGCCAAGGTCACCGGCGGCGTCAACAGCGTGGTGGATGATTTCTGGTGGGCCAGCGATGAGCGCATCGTGGTGTCGATGGCGCAGCGGCTGGGCTCGCGCGACGAGCCGGTGGCGATCGGCCAGCTGCATGCCATCGATGCCGATGGCAAGAATGGCCGCCTGTTGGCCAGCCCGTACGGCACCAATCCGGACATCAATGGCGCGCAGTTGAAGATGGACCTGGACCCGGCGACCTACATGCTGGACACCTTGCCCGGCGACGCGCGCAACATCCTGGTGTCGGCGGTTCCGTTCGTGGGCGATCCCAACGTCCGCATCGACAAGCTCGACATCCAGAGCGGCCGGCGCACAACCGTGGCCACCTCGCCGGTACGCCGGGCGGGGTTTGTGACAGACCAGCAAGGGCGTATCCGCTTTGCCAACGGCCTGGACATCAGCAACGTCAGCAAGTTGTATTACCGCGACAACGACGATGCGCCGTGGCGGCTGATCAATGATGCGGCCACCAGCAAACAGCGCCAGTTTCCACTGGGTTTTTCTGCCGATGGCGGCCGCGCATATCTGCAAGTGGAGCAGGCCGCCGGCACCGATGTGCTGGTGGCGTGGGATCCGGCAACCAGCAAGACAACACCGCTCCTGCACGACGATGCCGTGGACCCGTACCGCATCCTGCGCGATCTGGATGGCACCACGCCGATCGGTGCGTCGTACATGAGCGATCGCGTGCGTAATCGTTTTTTCGACGAGACATCGCCTACCGCCAAGTTGTACCGCAGCCTGGAAAAGGCCTTCGATGGCAACGCGGTCTATATCACCTCGGCCACCAGCGACCGCCGCCTGGTGCTGGTGTATGTGTGGAGCGATCGCAACAACGGCGATTATTATCTGTTCGACACGGTCAGCAAGAAGGCCGATCGTGTGTTCAGCCGCCGCGAATGGTTTGCGCCCGATGGCGTGCCGGCGACCAGGCAGGTGAGCTTCAAGGCGCGCGATGGCCTGCTGCTGCATGGCTACCTGACGCAGCCATTGCATGCGCAAGCCGGCAAGCCGTTACCGTTGATCGTAATGCCGCATGGCGGCCCGTTCGGGATTTTCGACAAGTGGGAGTTCAATGACGACACCCAGCTGCTGGCCGCAGCCGGTTATGCGGTGCTGCGCGTCAACTACCGCGGCTCGGCCAACTACGGCTACGCGTTTACCCAGGCCGGTGCCAAGGAGTGGGGCGGGCGCATGCAGGACGATGTCACCGATGCCACCCGCTGGGCCATCGGTGAAGGCATTGCCGATGCGTCGCGCATCTGCATCTACGGCGCCAGCTACGGCGGCTACGCGGCGCTGATGGGCGTGGCCAAGGAGCCAGCGCTGTATCGCTGCGCGGCCGGTTATGTGGGTGTCTACGATCTGGACATGATGGCGCGTGATACCGGGCGCTCCGCGCGCTGGGCCAAGAACTGGACGGTCGATTGGCTGGGCGCACGCGACACCTTGGCCGCGCGCTCGCCGGTAACCCTGGCACGGCAGATCAAGGTGCCGGTGTTCCTGGCGGCCGGCGGCAAGGACGAGCGCGCCCCGATCGAACACACCAAGGCCATGGAGCGCGCGTTGAAGGGCGCCGGTGTGCCGGTGGAGTCGCTGTACTTCCCCAACGAAGGCCACGGTTTCTACACCGAAGCGCATCGGCGTGAGTACTACACGCACTTGCTGGCGTTCTTGAGCAAGCAGCTGGGTGGTGGGACGGCGAAGTGATGCGTTGGCGTTCCATCAGGCGTCGGCTGATGGAACGCGTGATCGAGAGCGCCTGCGGTGGGGCTGCACGAAACGTGATGCGTTGACTGCGTTGTGCAGTCGCCCGCATTCTTCGCGACGCTGCGTTGCGAAAGAATGCGGCCTATGGGTAAGGCATCGCGGCCAGGGCCGCTCCTACAGTTCTTTGCTGGCCGTGCGAGCGATGCACGGTGCATTGGAGCGTTAGTGTTGCACCTAAGGCAGTTGCTGCCCGACGGAACAGGCCAGCTGCATCGCCGCTTTTTCGGCGCTCCCCCTTTCAACTACCCGATAGCACGGCACCGCCGGTGGTCAACGGTGCCGTGTCCCGCGCCGCTTACTTCTGCGGCATCGGCTGCATCTGGTACTGCGCCGGTGGCGTAGCACCGAGCAGGTACTGCACGAAGTAGTCCCAACGGCGGCGGGTGACATACGGTGTGAGGTCGCCATAGCCATGCTTGGCATTGGGCAGCATCAGCATGTCGAAGTTCTTGTTGGCCTTGATCAGCGCATCGGCCACCAGCAGGGTGAGATACGGCGGCACGTTGTCGTCGAGCGTGCCGTGCACCAGCATCAGCCGGCCTTGCAGCTTGCTTGCATGGGTCGCGTTGGCCTGGTCGTCGTAATTGGAGGTGCCGTCCTTGTTGACGATGTGCTCGCCGTGGTACTTCTCGGCCCAGTCGTCTTCGTAGCCGCGGTTGTCGTGGTTGCCGCTTTCCGACCATGCCACCTTGAACAGTTCGGGGTAGCGCAGCATCGCGCCGGTGGACGCATTGCCGCCACCGGAGTGGCCCCAGATGCCGACGCGGGTGGTGTCGAACCACGGGTAGCGCTGGCCGAGTTCCTTCACCGCAGCCACCTGGTCGGGCAGGGTGTTGTCGCCCATGTTGGCGTACCAGGTGTCGTGGAAGGTCTTGGAGCGCCAGGGCGTGCCCATGCCGTCGATGGCAATGACGATGAAGCCCAGTTCCGCCAGCGATTGATTGTCGCCATGGCCGGCGTAGAAGCCACGCCCGCGCACCGAGCCGGTCTGCGGGCCGGGGTAGATGTAATCGATCACCGGATATTTGCGTGCCGGGTCGAAGTGGGTGGGCTTGAACAGCAAGCCGTACAAGGTGGTCTTGCCGTCGCGCGCTTTCACCGTGATCGGTTCCGGCGGGACCCAGCCGGCGGCCTTCAGGCGGGTGATGTCGGCGGTGGCGACGGTGCTGAGCGTGCGTCCATCGGCTGCGTCGCGCAGCACGCTGACCGGTGGGGTGAGCGTGGTGGAATAGGTGTCGACGAAGCGCGCGCCATCGGGTGAGAGTGCAATGCTGTGGTCGGCCGCTTCCGGCGTCAGCAGCACCGGTGCGCCGCCGTCCAGGCTCACCTTCCACAGTTGCTGGTAGTACGGGTCCACGCCCGGCACCTTGCCCACGCCGACAAACCACGCGGTGCGGCTCACCGTGTCCACGCGCAGCAGCTCGGTGACATTGCCTTCGCCGCTGGTGATCGCGCGTTTGGGCTTGCCGGTCTGCAGGTCGTACAGATACAGCTGGCCCCAGTCGCTGCGCTCGGAGAACCACACCGCTTCGTTGCTGCCGGGCAGATAGGCCCAGTTCGCCGCGACCTGGCCACTTTCGTAATAGGTCTTGGCGGTTTCGTCGAAGGCGGTGCGTACCGCGCCGGTACTGGCGTCGGCAATGCGCAGCCACACCTGCTTGTGAAAGCGCGAGGTGGAGGCGAACGCCAGCGTCTTGCTGTCCGGCGCCCATTTCACGTCGTCCCACAGGCCCGGCGAGCAGCTCACGTCATCGCACAGGGTGGAGCGGTGCTGGTCCGGTGGCAGCTTCAGGCGCACCACGCTGGCGGTGGGCACGTCGATGATGACGCGCTCGATCATGGTCACGTCCTTGTCGCCGGCCAGCGGGTACTTCCACGACTGCAGTTGCGGATGCCCGAGCTTGGTGCTGACCAGATACATATCGCCGGTCTTGCGTTGGTCCTGCTGGAAGGTGGCGATCTTGCGCGAGTCCGGCGACCACGCAACGATGGCCTTGTCGCTGTGCTGCCAGCCGGCGTTGTCGGTGGCGTAGCCGAAGTTTTCCACGCCATCGCGGGTCAGCTGGGTCTCCTTGCCGGTGGCCAGCTCACGCACCCACAGGTTCCAGTTGCGGATGAAGGCCTCGCGGGTCTTGTCCGGCGACAGCACGCCCGGTTCGGCCTTGTCGCTGGCGTAGACCTTGCTGCAGGCGGCGCGCGCATCGCAGATCACGTCGGTGTCGCGGATCTCGAAACGGTAGCGGCCATCGGCGGTGAGGCTGACCTTGGGCGCGAGCGTGGCGGCCTTGAGCGGTTTGTCGCCGGTCTTGAGCAAGCTGTTGAGCGCGGTGGCCAGCCGGGCAGGCTTGAACAGTGGTGCGGTCTTGCCGGTGGCGGTGTCCAGCTGCAGCAGGCGGTCGCCCTTGGCGTCATGGTCCACATACACCACATGCGTGGGGTCCAGCCAGGTCACCTGCGTGGCGGCGTGGTCCACCAGCGGCTGCGCCAGATAGCTGACCAGGCGTTCGGCGCGCGCGTAATCGGCGGCGGTCACGCTGGGCGCCTGCGCGCTGGCCAGTGTGGGCAGCAGGGCAACGGCCAGGGCGGTGAGCAGGTGGTGCATCGGCAACGGTGTGGGCATGTGGACCTCATCAAAAGGACGCGCGCCGAGCAGAGTGGCGCAACCCGGCAATGCTACGTGCGCGGGCGGGGCCTGCGACCCTGCCATACGTCGTGCTTTGCCACGGCGCGCAGCTGCGGGCGTGGTGCCAGACGCGGCGCGTGCCGCGCAGCGGGTGCTGCTACTTGGCCATGCAGCGCTTCCAACGGTCGTTGACGCGTTGGGCGAACCAGGCGGTGGTGAGGGTGCGGGTGATCTTGGGGCTCTCCAGGGTGATGCCCGGTAGCACCGCGCGTGGCAGCGCCGCGCGGCCGTCGCGCTCGGCCAGCGCAAAGACCTGGCGATACAGCGGGCTGTCGCCGAAATCGGCGCGGTTGCCGTCTTCGAGCGCGGCGCGGATCTGGCGGTCATTCATGCCCAGCTGGCTGGCCAGCGCCCGTGCGGCGCGTTCGGTGCCGCCGGGTGCGTCCAGGCTGGCGCCCGGGGTGAGCAGGTCGCCATCCAGCGCCAGCGCGATGCCGCTGGCCTTGCTCAGCGCGGCCTGGAACGCGGCATTGCGGCTGGCGTACCAACCGGCATTGAAGTCGGCAAAGCGGTACAGCAGCGCGTCGTAGCGGGCGGGGTAACCCAGCAAATGCCGGGTGCCGAACCACAGCCCGCCGCGGCGGCTGAACACCTCATGCCGGATGGAGTCGTCAGGCGGGTAGGGGTAGCGGTCGGCATGCTGCTCGGCGAAGGCGATGCTCACCTGCATCGGCCCGCCGGTGCGCACCGGATTGAGCCCGCCAAACAAGCGCCCACCCAGCGGCACGCTGCCGGCGAAGTCTTCGAAGATGCCGCTCAGCTCCTGCTCGGTGCGCGCAGCGGCAATGCGGGTGGCATAGCTGCGGCCATCGGGCGAGGTGATGCGCAGCGCGGCATCGACCATGAAGCCGGGCAGGTGGTGGGCGCTGGCGCGGCGGTCGATCTCCGCGCGCGAAATCTTGCCCAGGTTCGGCACCGGCGGATTGGCCTGATAGGTGGACTCCTGCTCGGTGACCGCCAGCACCGCGCAGATGTGTTCGGGCGTGGTGGCGATGTCCTGCGAGGCGAGCGCCACGTAGACGTCGCTGGCCCAGCCGGCGCGGTCGCTGAGCGATGCCGGCAGGCGGCGCGCGATATCGGCCTGCACGGCCTGTGGCGAACGTTGCGGCACGCGGGGCGCCTGCGTCGCACAGGCCGACAACAGGGCGAGCACGGCAAGCGCCAACAGGCGCGGAATCGAACGGGTCACGGCGTCTCCGGGAAAGGCGGGTGGTACTGCCGGGTGGCAGTTTACGTGGCGCGCTGTTGGCGGGCTGCGGAGGGCAGATGGCGGCGGCAGGCGCATGCACGGCTTGCCGGTGGCATGGCGTGGTTCACCGGGACAGCGCGTTTGCTACTGGCCATACGGCTTGTCACACGGGCGCCAATGGCCGCGGCGACGCGCTGCGTGCGGGGACGGGTGCAGGACCGGCGCCCGCCACAGCTCGGGCGGCGCTTCGTAGCACGCTTCGTAGAGCGCGCAGCGCTGCCACGTTCAGCGGGCGCCATTCAAGACCCTGGCCACACGGCCGATAACGAGCTCGACCATCTGCGCGATCGCCTGGTCGGGCACTGCGCGCGACTGCAGCATCGGTTCCATCACCTACGACGGAGGACTGCGCCATGCCACAGCAATCAGTACCTCCTCACCAGGGCCACCTGCGTGCCACGGCCGCGATGCCATGGTGAGCGCGATGCGTGTGCGATGAAACGTCAGCGCACGGCGTGGTGGCTTCCGCATCTGTGCACTGCACTGCTGTGGGTCAGTGGCGCGGCCTGGAGCCAGCCGCAACCCTGGGCCACGACCGAAGCCATGCTGCTCGACGACCCCACCGCCGCGCTGCAGGCCACCGAGCGACAGCTGCGCCAGGCGCGCGCAAGCGGGCAGGCCGATGCCACGTTCTGGGCGGCCTTGGCACAGGCGCGGGTGCTGATTTCGCTGGAAGACAGTGCACGCCGCACACAGGCGCTGACGCAGGCACGCGACGTGCTGGACCAGCTGCATGGCAGCGGCGCACAGGCGCGGCTGTGGCTGGACACGGTGCAGGCACTGAGCGACGTGCGCGAAAACCCCAATCACACCATGGTGGCGCGCCTGGAAGAATTGCGCCGGCAGGCGCGCGCGCTGGGCCGCCGTGACCTGCTGTGCGAAATCGATGCGGTGGACATGTGGAGCATGCTCGCATCGGGCAGCAGCGATGAGGCCTGGAATGCCGCGCAGGCCAGCTACCAATGTGCGGTGCGCGAAGGATCGCTGTCGCTCGAGCTGGATGCGCTGACACAACTGGGGTCACTGGCCAGCCGCGTGGGCGGGCGCACCGCCAAGGAAAACGAAGCCGAAGCATATCTGCTGCGCGCATTGGCGCGCCTGGGGGACCTGCCGGCACGCTTCCAGCGCAGCCTGATCGAATACGAATACGAATACGGTGCCTCGTTGGCGCTGCAGCAGCCGGACGCGGCGCTGGTGCATTTCCGCCGCGCACTGGCCTTGAGTCGCGCGCTGGGCGATCAGGCCGGCGTGGCAGCGGCACTGACCAGCGCCAGCGAAGCCTTGATCGAGACCGGCGATGCCGCCGCGGCGCTCGTCACCGCCAACGAAGCGCTGCCGCTGATGCAGGCGCAGGGCAACATCGGCCGCGTCGCGCCTGTCACGCGGTGTTGTTGAAGGCGATGACCGCGCTGAAGGATGCGCACCTGGGCGAGGAGATCGCCGCGGCCAGGCGCGCCGATGGCCCGCGGCTGGCATCAAGCCGGCGTGTGGACCTGGCCGACGCCATTGCCGCGGCGTTGGCCTCGATGGGCCAGCACGCGCAGGCCTACGCCGAGCTGCAACGTGCCAACGCCTTGCGTGAGCGCAGCCAGGAAGGCCAGCGCGACACCGTAATGCTGCGGCTGCAGGCACGCTACGAAGATGCACGCCGCAGTGCGGAAACCGCGGAATTGCGCCGCCGCAGCGAAACCGCGCAGTTGGCGCTGCAGGCGCGCGAAGCCGGCCAGCGCACCTTGTGGATCGCGCTGTGTGCGGCCTGCCTGTTGCTGATCGCCGCGCTGGTGGTGGTGGCGGTGGGCTGGCGCCATCGCCGCCAGCTCTCCACCCTGGCCATGCGCGACGAACTGACCGGCCTGCCCAACCGTCGCGCGATCCGCACCGAGGCGCAGCAGCAGATCGAGCATGCGCTGCGTACGCGCACCTCCTGCATGCTGGCCTTGATCGACCTGGACCACTTCAAGCAGATCAACGACGTGCACGGCCATGCCACCGGCGACGCGGTGCTCAAGGCGCTGGCTGCCGCGTCCCGGCGCGCCCTGCGCGAGCGCGACCAGCTCGGCCGCCTGGGCGGCGAGGAATTTCTGCTGGTGTTGCCCGGCTGCACCGCTGACGAAATCGGCAACGTGTTCGCGCGTCTGCGCAGTGCGGTCGCGGCGATTGCCATCGCAGGCTTGCCAGCAGATGCGCCGGTGCGCTTCTGCCTGGGCGCGGTGCGCGTCACCCCGGCAACCGGGCTGGACGTGCTGCTGAGTCAGGCCGACCTGGCGCTGTACGCCGCCAAGACCGCCGGACGCGACCAATGGGCCGTGTACGGCGCGTAGTGCAGGTGCGCGCGCTGGTGGAGTGCGACAATGGCGCCGCACTGCGGCACACTTTGCGCGCGGCGCTGCCGCACCTCCTGCCTGCTCAGCGATGCCATTCCGTGCGTACCGATAGCCGCCTTTCCCGCATGCTGCATGTGCTGTTGCACATGGCCAGAAGTGCGCAGCCGATGACCTCCGAACAGATCGCCCGCATGCTGTCGACCAATGCGGTGGTGGTGCGGCGGACCATGGCCGGCCTGCGCGAGGCCGGCTACGTGCAATCGTCCAAGGGCCACCACGGTGGCTGGCAGTTGGCGCGCGATCTCGCCCAGGTCACATTGCTGGATGTGCACCGCGCTGTCGGTGGCCCGCATCTGTTCGCG
The DNA here is from genome assembly GCF_041475695.2 of Xanthomonas sp. NCPPB 4037. Taxonomy (NCBI): domain Bacteria; kingdom Pseudomonadati; phylum Pseudomonadota; class Gammaproteobacteria; order Lysobacterales; family Lysobacteraceae; genus Xanthomonas; species Xanthomonas sp. NCPPB 4037. The sequence continues at coordinate 4,390,731 of NZ_CM191261.1, read as the reverse complement.
ATCGGCACCGACCAGGACCACCCGCAATGCGGTGTGGAGCGTGTGGTCAATGCCGCCATCGCCGACGCGCTCACCGCCGCCGAAACCTTGCTGTTGGAGCGCTTGGGGACAGTAACGCTGGCAGACCTGGCCAGCGACTTCGATGCCTTGTGCAAGACCGCCACGCCCGTGCAAGCCGCGGGAAAAGCCAAGCGCGTACGGCGCGATTGAGCGGTTCGGCAGCGCCGGTGGCCTTGTGGTGGGTGCGCTCGGTTGCTGGGATCCTCGCTTGCCAGCGATGGTTGACTGATCTGTCTGCTTGCATGCAGCCTGATGCTGCTTCAACGAAATGAGTAGTTCAATCGCTGCGCGTCGAATGAGGTGACGGGCGACGCATGCACTTGTGGTCTCTGTAGGCCTTGCTCATCGCAGTGCTACGCATTGCAGGCAATCACGCGGCAGGCTGCACGCTGTACGTGGCGCGGTGTTGGCCATGTGATCAGCGCGGTGCGCGTAATCGCCTCGCAACCTCCGCAATCTCGCAGTGCTTGGCGTTGCAGGGCATGACAGATTGACGCCGTGGATCACCAGCTCGCCGGCACGCGCGTTGAGGTTGGTCACGTGCTGCACCGCCTTGATCATCAACGAATCGCGCCCGTTGCCGGCGTCGCCCAGTACCTTGAAGCCATAGAGCTGCGTCCCCGGCTGGCTTCACTCCAGGCTGTCGCCCTGCAGTGGCCATGCGATCAACACGGCACACACAGTCGCTTCAAGTGCTGACTCCAGTCTCGACAACAGCGCAGCCGCTGAGCTCGCTGATAAGCGCATGCACAATCACATAGCCCTCCGGTAACCGCTTGAACCGCTGCCCCACTCATGTAACATCGAAAAGTACATAAAGAAGCAAAAGGCAAGGCAGCGCAATGCACTACGACGTGATCATCATCGGTGGCAGCTACGCGGGACTCTCGGCCGGCTTGCAGCTCGCGCGTGCACGCCGCCGCATTCTGGTGGTGGACAGTGGTCTGCGCCGCAATCGCTTTGCCGCAACCTCGCATGGTTTTTTGAGCCGCGACGGCGAGTCGCCTGCGCAGATTGCCGCGCACGGGCGCACGCAGTTACGCGCGTATCCCGATGCGCACTGGGCCGATGCCGAGGTGACGCAGGTGGACGGCACCGCAGAGGCATTCCGCGTGACGCTTGGCAATGGTGGGGCCCACATGGCGCGCCGTCTCATCATTGCCACGGGTGTGGTGGACCGCCTGCCGGATATCCCGGGCCTGGCCGAGCGCTGGGGCAAGCAGATCTTCGTGTGTCCGTATTGCCATGGCTACGAACTGGAGCAGGGACAAATTGGCGTGCTGGCCACGTCTGAGTTTGCGGTGCATCAGGCCGCGATGCTGCCGGATTGGGGCGCCACCCGCTTGTTCTTGAACGACGCGCTGGCCTTGGACGCCACGCAGAACGCCCAACTACAGGCACGCGGCGTGACCCTGGTGCCAGGCGCGGTGGCCCGCATCCAGGGCGACGACGCGCATGTGGAGGTGGTGCTGCGCGATGGGCAAACCACACAACTAGACGGCCTGTTCATCACCACGCAAACCCACATCAGCCCTGTGGTGACGGCAATGGGGTGCGCCCTGGCGGACGGGCCACTGGGCAGCCATGTAGCGGTGGATGCAATGCAGGCGACCTCGGTTCCCGGGGTCTTTGCATGCGGCGACATTGCCAGCCCCGCAGCCTCGGTGACCTTCGCGGTGGCCAGCGGTGCCATGGCCGGCGTGGCCGCGCATCGCTCGCTGATCTTTGGCTTGCCGGCGTCAGCTGAGCCGGCGCAGTGACCGCGGAGCGGCGAAGAGAGAACTCGCGCGCGTGATCGTTGTTATCGCAGCCATTTTGCACCGGATCCAGCTAATGAATGTTGGTCGGCGGTAACAGCCATGTACCGCGATCTATGCCGAAGCGTGCGCTCGCCCTCTGCATTTACTGACGAGTGCGCGCAGCATTGCGTCAGCCGCTGCAGTGGTTTGCGAATCGCCCGCAGCAACACCGTTGCGTCTGCGCATCGGCCGCATACAAATACGCCCGGTGCAGGGAGATCGGCAGCAAACCGTAGTGTCTGCCGATCTCCCTGTACCGGGCGCGTGGTGACGACTGCAGTGCGCAGTCGTCTCTGCTGTTACTGCTGCACTTCCTGGAACGGCACGTTATGTTCCTTGGAATACGCACGTTGCGCCGTGTTCAAGGCCTGGATGTCGGCCACCAGGCCGTTGGCGGTGGTCTGCAGCTGCTTGCCCAGCGGTGCCAGGGTCTCCTTGGTGTAGCCATCCGGCAACGCGGCAATCTGCTCCATCGCGGCCATGGTGGCGTCGGCGCTCTTGAGCGTGGCAACCAGCTTGGCATCCAGCTCCTTGGCGTTATCGGGCACGCCCGAGGCCATCATCGTGTTGGCCTGCGTATTGGCGGCCAGGGCCTTGCGCTGGCCGGCCAGTGCAATCTTGTACTGCTCCAGCGGCTTGTGCGCGATGGCATCGGCCATCAGCGACTGACCGCGCTCGCCCGACACCCATGGGTCGACGATTTGGACCACGCCGTTCCAGACCGAGATGTTATGCAGGAGATAGTCGCTGGAGGACATCTTGGAGGCGCCGCTGGCGATATCGCTTCCGCCACAGGCAGACAGCAGCAGGCTGAAGGAAAGCACGACAAACGCGGTGAAAGTCTTCAAAGCAGAGTCCTTGGTACGGGTTTTCCGCGGCAGGGCCGCAGCGAACAGGAGAACACCAAGGAAGCGCCAACGGCCTGCAGCATCGCGACCGATGCGGACGATCTTCCTTGATACGAAGCAGCGCTTGGGTCCATCCCACGATGCGGGTGCGCTACGGCATGGAGTATAGCGGCCGTCGTCAGATGCATGCGGCCTTGCCCGCTCAAGCGCGATCTGCACGCGCTCAATCCTGCATCGCGTGCTGTGCGGTAGGCGCCGGTATTGGCAGCGTGGATCTGTGCGTAGCGGTGCGTGCATGCGACATCGGTAAACTGGCGAACGATTCGTTGCGATGGCACTACGTTGAAACCACCCCGTCGCCGTGCAGTTGTACCAGCACCCAATTCACGCAAGGAGCGCATCGCGGCGGTGCTGCAAGGTGCGGGCATGCTACTGGTGGCGGCAGCCTGCTGCATGCGGCTGGCGCTGCTGGTCGAGGCCGTGGTGAAGGGGCGTTATGTCAGCGTCATCCGTGGGCGGCCGACACGCATTTTCCTGCTGGAGGCGGATCCGCAGCGTTACTGGATCGCCATTGGCTGGGATGCGGCGTTGACAGGTGGCTTGTTGGTGCTGCTGCTGGTGATCGCCCGCATGTGGTGGCTGCAGCGGCGCTGATGCCGCGTTTAGCGCATTGTTGTGCAGCGGTGCGTCTTGCGCATGGCAGCGCTCTGCCAGCACCGCGCATCAACGCAGCGCTGTTCTGAGACGTGACGTGCATTGCGCATTCCGGCGCGGCATGGCGCTGCATCGAGCGTATTGCTTGATGATCAAGCGCCATCACGGCCGCAGTTCGGCCATCCCCGCTCAGCGTGTGGGCTGCCCAGCCGCTGGCTTCTTCGGTTTGAGATTCGGCCAGGTGTCGTAGCCGTAGACGAAGTTCTTCTGGTCGGTGCCCTCGGTGGGGTCGCAGCGTGGCGAACTTCCGCTAGCGGCGATGCCGGGTTCCAGCTTTCCGCCCACATCGCGCACGGCCTGCGCGGCGTAGTCGCAGATCGGGCCGTCGGTTGCCACGTTCCAATCGGTGCGCGTACTGGGCTTGGCATGCTGGATCAACACGATTGGCGTGCCGTTGAACACATGCACTTGTGCAGCGTGATCGCGCCCGGTGCTGAAATAGCAGGGTGCCGGAATGCCCAGCGGCAGTCTCTCGGCATCGCACTGGATCACGCATTGGCCATCGCGTTCGCCCAACTGCAGGACCCGGCCCGCCAGGGTGGCGGTGGTCACCGGATGGCGCGTGGTCACCGGTGACGATGCGGCGGCGGGAGTCTGTGCGTCTGCCGGCAGGCAAGCGAGCATCAAACCGAGTGCGAGGGTGCTGGCGGCAACTGGCAGGCGCATGCAACGTCCGTGTCGATGGCGCCGCAGTATGGCAGATGCGCTGGCTGCTCCTTCCTTTAGATCATCCAGCCCAGGGATGCAGCGGCCCAAGCGTTGGGCAATGCGCCTGCATTGCTAGACTCCCGGCACTGCAAACGGAGCGCACCGCGTGGAGATGGAAACCCTGAAGGCCGCGCGGCGGCCGCCGGTGTTCGGTGGGCTGTCGTTGCTGGCGGTGCCGGTGGGTGGTGGTGTCGGGATCATCGCCGCCGCCGGCTATGGCGGCTACGGCGCGGCGATTGCCGGGCTGATGGTCGCGGTCTGCGTGGCGGCCGTCATCGGGCTGGCGTGCCTGATGCTGTCGCGGCTCAACAACGAGCGCTATGCGCCGCTCGCATGGGCCGGTGCGGTGCTCAGCGTCATTCCCGGCGTGATGGTGCTGGTCGTCATCATCCTGCGAGGTTGACGCTGATTGCCTCAGACGCGCATCACCGCCGCGGCGGCAGCACCGCCAGCACGCCATCGAGCGCCAGCTGGGTGCGAAACCCGGCCTTGCTCAGCCGCTTGCTCACTTCGTTGGGCACGTCGCGGCCGCTGGTGAGCTTGTTGGGCGCGCCGGTGTAATGGAACAGGCGCCCCCCCGGACGCAGCACGCGCGCCAGCTGGTCGTAGAACACTTGCGAATACAGCTCCCCGGCAATGCCGAAGCGTGGCGGGTCGTGCAGGATGGCATCGAATGCTGCATCGGCCAGGGTGGTGATGTGCTGCGCCACATCGCCATGGGTGAGGTGCAGGCGGCCGGCCGCTGCTGCTGCGTCCGGATCCGGTGACCAGGGGTTGAGCGTGCGCAGCCACAGAACGTCGGCGTTCTTCTCGAACGACTGCAGCTGCGCGACGCCGGCCTCCAGGCAGCAGGCCGCGAAGTAGCCGAGGCCGCCGCAGGTGTCGAGCACGGTCTTGCCGCGCGGTTCCACCAGCGCCACCTTGCGTTGCGCATCCTCGAACGGCGAGAGCTGCGCGGAGGGCAGCATCTTGATGCCATCGATCTCGAAGGTTGGCGCGCCCCAGTCGGTGGGCACCAGCTTGATCAAGCTGCTGCCGAAGCGCGAGATGGGTTCGAAGTCGTCGCCATCCCAGAAATACAGCGTGCGGTCCTTGAGCTTGCCCGGATACGGGTAGCCCTTGCCCTGCCACTGCCAGGTCTGCGCATCGAGCTCGGCGGTGGCCGTGGTGCGGCCCAGGTCCAGCGAGCCGGTCCAGCGTGGGTGGCCGTGGTCGCGCGCGGCAAGCAGGGCGAGGGCGTCGGAGCGGGTCAGCAGGGGGCCGGAGTAATGGGACACGATGACGGGTCTGCACCGGGCCGCGCCACATGCACGACCAGGCTGAAGGGGAGGGACCGGCAGCGTACCTGAGCCATTGCGCCGTGGCATCGGGGCAGTGGATGCGTGCTGGCGGCCGTTGTGCTGGCGTAGCGCTGGCGGCTTGGCCACCCTTGGGTGCGCGCGACCGACGATCCGGTACGCAAGATGCGCTTCTGCACTGCGTGGCATGCACATTTCGAAGCGACTGCGCTCCGCAAGCGGGCCGCGCTGGGCCAACAACCCGCCATGTCGCTGCTATCGCGGTACTGCCGTGCCCGGATTCACTGCGCGCCAATTCCGCTTGAGCGCATCGCGCCGCATACTTGGCCATGCCGGCATCGACACCGCGTCGGATGCAGCGCCACTGCGGAGTGCGGTCCATGCTGAAGGGTGTGTTGTTGGGGTTTGCGTGCTACGCGGCCTATTCGATCAGCGATGCGTTTGTGAAGCTGCTGGAAGGCACGCTGCCGGCCTATGAAGTGCTGTGCCTGGGCGCGCTACTGATGCTGGTGGCGGTGCCGTTCCTGAAGAAGCCCGAAGACCGCTTGCGCGAGCTGGTGATGGCCAAGCAGCCGGCGCTGTGGCTGTTGCGTGCGCTGACCGGCGCCATCGGCAACCTGACCTCGGTGATCGCCTTCACTACCTTGCCGATGGCCGAAGCGTTCGCGCTGATCTTTCTGATGCCGATCTTTGTCACGGTGCTGTCGGTGGTGTTCCTCAAGGAGGAAGTGCGCTGGCGGCGCTGGTCGGCGGTGATCGTCGGCTTTATCGGTGTGCTGATCGTGCTGCGGCCGGGCTTCCGCCACCTCACCCATGGGCATGTGGCCGCGATCGTGTGTGGCCTGGTCGGTGCGATTTCGGTGATCACCTTGCGCATGGCCGGGCACAGCGAAAAACGCCTCACCCTGTACGGTGCCGGCGTGATCGGCCCGCTGGTGATGGGCGCGATCTTGATGCTGCCGACTTTCGTGTGGCCCACGCTGTACCAATGGGGCCTGCTGGCCGGCTACGGCCTGTTGGCGGGTCTGGCGGCGATCTGCCTGATGTACGCCACGCGCATGGCCCCGGTCAGCGTGGTGGCGCCTACCCAGTACAGCCAGATGCTGTGGGCGATTGCTTTCGGCTACCTGTTGTTCCATGACCACCTGGATTGGCCAATGGCGGTTGGCATCGCACTGATCCTGGGCGCCGGCCTGTTCACCCTGGTGCGCGAGGAGCAGGTATCGCGTTGGTGGCGACGCACCAAGATTGTGTGAGGTGCGGCGCGTAGCGCCGCGGGAATGGGGAGTCGGGAATCGGGAATCGTAAGAGCAGCTGCTGGCGCTGATCATTACGGCGCAGCGCCTTTGCGATTCCCGATTCCCCATTCCCCATTCCCCATTCCCCATTCCCCATTCCCCATTCCCGACATCACAGCGTGATCGTCAGCGCCCCCGCCAATGCTCGACGATGCGCGCATAGTCGCCACTGGCCTTGCTCAGGTGCAGCCATTGATCCACGTACGCCTTCCATGCCGCGTCGTCGCGCGGGAGCAGGAAGGCTTTCTCGCTGTATTGCAGGGGCTGCTCGGGTGCGACCGCGCACAGGCCGGGCAGGCGTGCTTGCTGGAACGTGGCTTCGGAGGCGTCGGTAATCATCACGTCGGCGCGGCCCTGCCGGAGTTCTTCGAAGATGGTGGTGTTGTCTGCAAACAACCGCAGGTTCGCCTGCGGCAGTTGGCGCCGTGCGAACGCCTCGTTGGTGCCGCCGGGCGGCTCGATCACACGCACCTCCGGGCGATTGATCTGGGCGACGCTGCGATAGTGCGCCTGATCGGCGCAGCGCACCAGCGGGATCTTGCCGTCGACATCCAGCACGCTGCTGAAACTGGCCTGGCGCTGCCGTTGCAAGGTCACCGAAATGCCGCCCACCGCCAGGTCGCAGCGATCGGCCAGCAGGTCGTGCATCAGCTGTGGCCAACTGGTACGGACGAACTGCACCCGCGCATCCAGGCTGTCTGCCAACGCCTGTGCCAGCGCGATATCGCTGCCCTCGAACTGCCCATCGGCGCGCAACAGCGAATATGGGCGGTAGTCGCCGGTGGTGCAGACACGCAGCACGCCGGCGCGCACCACCGCATCCAGGCGCGAGGCGGGTGCTGCTGCCGTCGCGGTGCCGCACAGGAGCAGCAGCATGATCAGAAGACGTGGGCGCATGACAGCGGCCTGGAGGGCGGAGCCCCATGATAGCCACTGGCACGCAGGCAACCACAGCGCAGCGGTGCGCGCTCACCGTCAACGGCATGTCAGCGCCCACGCGCTACGCCTCACGGCCTGCTAGCGCTGCGCGCACTAGCGTCGGGTACTGGTTCCCAGCCGGAAATGTCGCATGATCCTGTATTCGCTCAACACCGATCCGCCTGCGTCCGTTGTCTCGCAGTTTCGCTTGCACGGCACGCCGGGGCCGCAGCGCGACGACGACTTGCCGCCCTCGAACGACCCCTCGCCACGGCGCGGCGGTATCGACGATGAAGTGGGCGATCTCGACAACCCCGAGAACGACGACGATCACGCATTGCCCGGGCGCGTCGGTGGTGGCCTGGCGGGTGGTTGATGCACGTGGAGTCGCACCGGCGGACACTACGCGAGTAGACGCCGGTGCGACGTTGCTTAGAGGCTGCGCCGCCGCTCGCGGCGGGAAGGGCATGGTGAATAACCGCATGCCTCACTGCTGCTTACAACAGCGCCAGTTCGCGCATGCCGCTATTTGGTCGGTATTGCTGGCGATTCACGGTGCTCTACTCAAGCGGCCAAGCGCTGGCCACACGCGCGAAACTGCGTAAGGCTGGCTCGCTGAAGCGGATGACTGTGTCTCTGGCAATGCATGCGTGAAGCACTTGCACGCGCACTAACTTGCGTGGCGACGGCCGGTGCGTGCAGCCGGTGCGTGACAGCGACCCGCACGCACGGGCTGACCCAACGAGATCAACTAGTGGCGTTGAAAGCGCTTGTCGCTCTAAACAAGCAAACGAGCTAACAAGCTCACGCGCGTTAACCAAGCCAACCACCAGTTCAGGCAAACCACGTGTTCGCGCTACGGAAACTGCACATGCCCCGGTTCGAAATACGCCGGCTTGCTGCCGTCTTCTGGCAGACGTGGCAAGGTATCGGTGAGGACCTTGCCGCGAATGTCGGTAATGCGCAGGGTTAGCGGTTGGTCGCCCAGTTGCTCGCCCAGGAAATGGTTGTAGTCCATCTTCTGCAGGTTCTTCCAGGTGCTGCCTTGCTTCACTTCCAGCTTCACCACCGGATAGGCGTGGTTGCGCACCTGGATCGCCGCCCACCAGCGTGAGCTGCCTTCCTTGATGCGGTATTGCAGGTTGCCGGTGACCGGCGCGCGCACCACTTTCCAGCTGATCGGGATGTGCCCCTGCACCATGTCGCCGATCGCCGCGAACGCGTTGTGCGATAGATCCAGACCGCCGGTTGCGCCCTCCGGATATAGATCGGTCACGTAGACCGTGGTGGTGCCCTTTGGGCCGGTCACCTGCAGGTACGCGCCGGCAAGCGCGGCCTTGACGCCACCGAAGTTCAGCTGCACCGGGTTGAGCGCGGTGATGAAGGCCGTGCTGGGGATGGATCGAGCAGCAGCGCGCCGCCCGAATAGCCTGAGCCGGTGTAGGTCGCCGTACCGCTGAAGGTGCTGTCCCAGCCGGTCGCCTTGCTCGCATCGGCTGCGCTCGCGTGCTTGGCGGACGCGGTTGCGGGCAGGGCCGTCGACACGCCCCACGCACGGTGCAGCACCTGCAGTTTGTCGGCGCGCGGCGTGCCATCGCGGGCGAGCAGGCCGCCGTTGTTCGCATCGCCGATCTCCCAACTGCCAAGAAACGCGCTGCGCAGGCCGGTGGTATCCAGATAGGTGCTCAGCGCCTGTTGCCAGGCAGGGTCGCGCGGGTCGCCATCGCCCAGCCCGCCGCCCGTGCTGACCGGCAGCACGGCATGCGTGGCAGCCAGCGTGCCGAAATCGCGCTGCCATGTGGCGGGCAGTGCATCGGGGAAATCGCGCGCTGCGAACGCCTCGGCCGCATCGCGGTCGGGCCCGGCCAGTTTGGGCATCAACACCAGGTTGGCAGCCGCGATGCGGGGTGGCACGCAGGCCAGCGGTTGCAGGTTGCTGCCAGGTGCCTTGCGCGCCGTGTCACTGCACACCGCATTGCTGCCAACACCTTCCACGCCGATGACCCAGCGCGGCGCGTATTGCAGCACCGCTGCCGCCGCGCGTGTGGCAACGCGGTTCCAGTCACTTGCAGATGGATTGCCTGCCCACGTGGCGTTGCGATACCCGCTACTGCCCAGGTCGACGCCGATCACGCCGGTGTTGGTGCGGTAGCGCTGCGCGAGCATGCGCAGGCCGCGTGTCCAGGTTGTCGTGTCTGCACTCAGCTGCGGTGCCTGGTCATCGCATCCGCCATTGGCGAACGCCAACATCACCTGCATGCCGCGTTGCGTGCTTGCACTGACCACCGCGTCCAGCGCTTGCAGTGCGGTGGCGCCGCGCAGCGCCGGCTCACCGGCCACGTCGCGCGCGACCAGTGGCTGGGCCTGCAGCGATGCGGGGCAGACCGGGATGCGGAGCGCATTGATCTGCGCGGCCTGCATCTGATCAAGTGCCTGCTGCAGCGTGGTGTCCTGCAAGCCACGCGCGACATGCGATGCGCCATCAAAGCCAGGCCAGGTCACGCCGCGTAGCTGCACTGCGTGGCCGCTGGTGTCGCGCAGCTGTCCGTGAGCGTCGACCTGCATGGCGCAGGCAACGACCGGGGCCAGTGCCGCGCATGCGACCAGCCACTGAGCACGTGGATTCATGGAACTCTCCTGAGGATTGGGCCCGCGCAGGAGACCAGCTATCGCCTCGGCGGTCCGTGCGCGCAGTCAAGGAAGCGGGCAGGAGCATGCGCGGTGTGCCGAATGAAACAACGGCCTGCGACGCGCATCGCCTTTCGTCTGCGGTGGTGTCGTCGCTCTCCTGGTTGCAGGTTTCAGTGATCTTCGCCGGTGCATTGACATGGCGAGCATCGAATCGATACCAGCATCTGCGCAAGGCATCGTGTGCAACGACAGCTGCGCGTCATGCTGCTCGCCCCGTACGGGCCGCGACTGTGCGCTGCCGATCCGGACTGACACGCAAGGTGGGGCAGAAAGTTGCAGGTGAAAGTTATGTCGTCGCGCCATGGTCGTGTCGAAGCTCAGAGCGATAATGATGCAGGTCCATCGGTCGGCGCCGCATTGCGAAGCAAGCAAACAGCGTGTCATTCAGCCGCGAGCCCTCACCCGGGGCATCTTGAGTAACGCCCTTGCACGCCGCAACGCCGGCTAGCACTCACTCACCTCGCGTCATCCAATCTTGGTCACTGCCACCAGCAGTGCCACGCCGCAAAACCACAGCACCACCAGCCATGGCGTAGGAAACGCGCGCACCAAGCATGAGCGAACGTTGAGGTGCGTCCTTCGCGCCACACGACGCAGCTGCGCATATCGCTGGTGCGCGCCGGCGCGATCTCGTATTTTTGTCTGCTTGCTCACCGTTGGTACCGTGCCCATGTCCGACCCGTCCGCGCCCGATCACCTGCAACGCAGTCTGTCCAATCGCCACCTGCAACTGATCGCGATCGGCGGTGCGATCGGCACCGGCCTGTTCATGGGCTCCGGCAGAACGATCAGCCTGGCCGGGCCGTCGATCCTGTTCGTGTACCTGATCATCGGCGTGATGCTGTTCTTCGTGATGCGCGCCATGGGCGAGCTGCTGCTGTCCAACCTGGACTACAAGTCATTCATCGACTTCTCCACCGATCTGCTCGGGCCCTGGGCGGGGTTCTTCTGCGGCTGGACATACTGGTTCTGCTGGATCATCACCGCCATTGCCGATGTCATCGCGATTGCAGCGTACGCCCAGTTCTGGTTTCCCGAACTGGCGCCGTGGGTGCCGGCGGTGCTGTGCGTGCTGCTACTGCTGGCGTTGAACCTGGTCACGGTGAAGTTGTTTGGCGAGCTGGAATTCTGGTTCGCGCTGATCAAGATCATCGCGATCTGCGCGTTGATCATCACCGGTGCGGGCCTGGTGATGTGGGGCTTCCGGTCGCCCTCCGGCCACGTGGCATCGCTGAGCAATCTGTGGAACGACGGCGGCATGTTCCCGATGGGAATCGGCGGCTTCTTTGCCGGGTTTCAGATCGCGGTATTCGCCTTCGTTGGCATCGAGTTGGTGGGCACCACCGCTGCGGAAACCGCCGACCCGCAGCGTAATCTGCCCAAGGCGATCAACTCGATCCCGGTGCGCATCCTCATCTTTTACGTGCTGGCGCTGATCGCGATCATGGCGGTGACGCCGTGGCGGCAGGTGGTGGCCGACAAGAGCCCGTTCGTGGAGTTGTTCGTGCTGGCCGGTGTGCCGGCGGCGGCCAGTCTGATCAATTTCGTTGTGCTCACCTCGGCCACTTCATCGGCCAATAGCGGCATCTTTTCCACCAGCCGCATGCTTTACGGCCTGGCCGAAGAACGCAACGCGCCCAGGGGCTTTGCCAAGCTGACGCGGGCGGCGGTGCCGGCGCGCGGCCTGCTGTTCTCGTGCATCTGCCTGCTGCTGGGCGCGATGCTGGTGTATCTGATTCCCGATCTGGTCACCGCATTCACGCTGGTCACCACCTTGTCGGCCGTGCTCTTCATGTTCGTGTGGTCGCTGATCCTGTGCGCCTACATCGCATACCGGCGCAAGCGCCCGGAGCAGCATGCAGCTTCGGCGTTCAAGATGCCCGGTGGCGTGTTGATGTGCTACGTGTGCCTGGCGTTCTTCGCCTTCATCATCGTGTTGCTGACCTTGCAGCCGGACACGCTGCATGCACTGCTGGTGAGCCCGCTGTGGTTTCTGGTACTGGCGATTGCCTATTGGGTGAAGCAAAACCAATTGCCCACAGCCCGCTGAGTGTGCGCCGCCGCCGCATGCGGGCGGCGCGGGCACATGGGGCAAACACGACCGCCAGCTGAGTGCAGACAGCCGGCGGCGTTGACGCGGGTGAGGCGGCACCGGATGCTCGCCAGCAGTCTTCCGCCATGGCCCACCGCATGATCACCATTCACTCCACCTCCGCCGCCGATCACACGCAGGGATGGTGGGTGGACCTGTGCCAGCCCAGCGCGCAGGAGTTGGCCGAGGCGGCCAAACGCGTGGGCTTTGCGCTGCCCGACCGCGCGGCGATCGGCGAGATCGAATTCAGTAGCCGGGTGCGGCACGAAGGCGATGTGCTGTTCCTCAACGTGCCGCGCTTCCAGGACGACGACGGCCCGACCGCGCCGCTGGGCTTTGCGGTCTCCCCCCACATGCTGGTCACCCAACGCGAGCAGCCGATGGGCTCGCTGGATGCAGTGGCCGCGCGGCTGGCGCACGCGCCCTGCCGGGGCGGCGACGACCTGCTGCTGCGCATCTTCGATCAACTGGTCGGCCACCTGGCGGACCGTCTGGAAGCGCTGGAAGCAGAGATCACCGAGACCACTCGCGCGGTTTTCGACACCTCTGCCAAGACCAAGACGGGCGCGCTGGAGCGCATGCTGCACCAGGTGGGCGACATGGGGCGCCGCCTGGGTGGGCTGCACAACGCCGGGCAGGGGCTGCTGCGGCTGGTGACGTACCTGGATGGCGCCGCCCCCGAGTGGTTTGGCGACGATGCGCCCAGGCGCATCGGGCTACTGCACAAGGACCTGACCACCTTGAGCGAATTCCAGCAGCACATGGACGACCGCATCGAGTTCCTGCTCGACAGCGTGCTCGGCATGATCAACATGGAGCAGAACAACGTCATGAAGGTGATGGCGGTGGCCTCGGTGGTCGGCATTCCGCCCACGGTGCTGGTCGGCATCTGGGGCATGAATTTCGCGCATATGCCCGAGCTCAAATGGCACGACGCGTACTACTGGGCGCTGGGCGTCATCGCGCTGAGCGTGGTGGTGCCACTGGCCTGGTTCCGCAAGCGCGGATGGGTGTGATGCGCCGCCCAGGGTTGCGCGTTGCCCGTTTTCACAACGCGTTGGTGCTGTCTGGCAGCTGGTAATCGACCAGCTAGCGCTAACCAGTAGTGCCGGTTGGTTGCGCGTTTCTTGTATCGATAAATGCATGCAATGCCGATTTTTCGGCAAGGGTGAGATGCGCTGCATGATCGGCGCAGGCGCGCGCCTGCGCAAACTCATCGTTCAATGCATGCAGGATGGAAATCAATTGCGGCAGGCCGTACTTGTAGTCATGAGTCAGCCCTCCCGCAAAGTTTCGATAGATGCGCGGCAGTTTTGAAAGGTGGGTGTTCGACAGTGCGCTGAGGTCGAAAATCTTCGATGCGAATGCATCGAAGATGCCCAGGTCCTCTACAAGAGCTTTGACGTGCTGATCCCCATTGCCCGATACGTCGAAATAGTAGCTGGTGTCCCTCGCGCTATTGGCTGGCGTGAACAGACGTAGGTTTCCCCAGAGCGTGGCCGGGTTGACCGCTGGAGGAGCGAAAAGCGTCTCGCCAATGCGATTGACCTCGGGCAGGTCGACAAAGACCAACACATCGACCGAGACGATATTCTTTGGATAGCCGGCGGCGGTGATGTCGTAACCGATTCTGGCCTCGCAGGCGGCGGTCTGTTTGACGAACGCGGCCCGACTCCTGTTGTAGCTGTATCCCAGCTCACCAAGTGCGGCGTCGATCCGATGCTGAAGCTGCTTTTTGAATTCGGCTTTCGTCGTCATTGTCGTCGCTCACGCGTGTGGCGCCAGAACCGTTGCACTCGACACGGCGTTGTCGAAGCAACGTGCATCGCCGCCGATTACGGCTGGCGATAACGTGGCCGACATGGAGGTGTGTTGCCCAGCCACGCAATACGCAGCTGGGCAACGGGTATCAGCCCTTGGCCTGGAAGCTGGCTTCTTCGTACGGCTGCACCACCACCCAACCTTCGCCGGCGAAGCGCATCTGCAGGCTTTCGCCCGAGCCGCGGCCGAACAGCGTGCCGATCGACACATCGGTCACCAGCTCCGGGGTCAGCGTGCCGGACCAGGCCACCGTGGCGTTCGGATCGGTGAACACCGGGCCGCTGGCGGCGGTGACCGGCAGGGTCAGCGGCTCGTAATGCGAGGTGATCGCCACGATGCCGTGGCCGCTCAGGCGCACGTTGAACAGGCCGCCGGACAGCATGCCGGCCACTTTGCGCATCATCGTGATCTTGTGTTCGACGCCCGACTCGAACGCCAGCACGTCGTTGCCATTGACGAAGATCGCCTCGCCGTTCAAACGCAGCAGCGTCACCAGCTTGCCGAGGTCGGCCAGATACACCCGGCCCTGGCCTTCGGCCTTCATCAGCTGCATGCCTTCACCGCTGACTGCCTTTTTCAGCAGGTTGCCCAGCCCTTGTTCCAGCAGGCCCTCACGGGTGAACTTGACGTTGCCGGTGCGCGCGACCATGGCGCCGGCCTTGGACCACACCATGCCGTCCAGGCGCACCTCGAGCAGATGCGGGTTTTCCAGTTCGAACGGATCGGGGCTGACGTCCTTTTCCTTGGAATGGGCGAGAAATTCGTTGAGCGTGCGTACGGCCATGGGTCCGTCCTGGAAGTGTAAAGAGTGCGCATGATACTCGCCGCCCGCGTACCTGGAGGCAGGCAAGGCGATGCATGCGCTGCCCGCAGGCTTCCGTGCGCGTGGCCGATTGCCTGAGGTGCAGTTCCCTTCACAGCTGCGCCGTTGTCGCATACGCCGCATGTGCTGGCCGGTGGCCAGTTGCGATGCGTGACGAAGGCCACGAGCTGCGTCGTAGGAGAGCGCGCTTGCGCGCGATGCAACGCTCTCGGTAAAGCGCCATCGCGCGCAAGCGCGCTCCTACCAGCCGTCGTCGATCAGGCCGCAATGCTGCCGGCGCTGATGGCGTGGCATGCGCCAACCACCGCCACGCTCAGGGCGCGGCGGGCTCGGGCTTGCGCTTGGTCTTGGCCGGCGCCTGGATGGCGCCCTGTGAGGGGTACAGGTTCAACAGCATCAAGGTGACGCCATTGGTCCAGCCAAAGCCGTCCTGCAGGGCGTATTCGCCACCGCCGCCGCCGGCTGCATCGGCGTCCAGGCCGTATTTTTCGACCAGCTTGTGCTCGCGCGCGAACAGCGCCTGCACCTGGGTGAGAAAGCGCTCGCCGATGGTGCGGGCCAGGCCGTCTTCGCCGTAGCGACGCAGGCCGTCCACGGCCACCCACTGCAATGGCGCCCAGCCGTTGGGTTCGTCCCACTGCTGGCCGGTCTTCAACGCGGTGGTGGCCAGGCCGCCGGGGCGCAGCAGGCGGGCACGCACGCTGGTGGCGGTGCGCTTGGCGTGGTCGTCCGAGGCCAGGCCGGCGAACAGCGGGTACAGCGCTGCCGCGGTGACCTGGTTGCTCAGCGTGCGGGTCTGCCAGTCGTAGTCGGCGTAGTAGCCGGCTGCATTCCACAGGTGCGCGTCGATGGCCTGCTTGCGCTGCTGTGCGAGCGCAGCGTAGTCCTGGCTGCAGGCGGTGCCGGTGTGCGCGCAGGCCTGCGCCAGGGTGCGTTCCAGGTGATACAGCAGGCTGTTGAGATCGATCGGCACGATCGCGGTGGTGCGGATGGTGCTCAGCGTCTTGCCGTCGGCCAGCCAGCGGCTGGTGTAGTCCCAGCCACTTTCGGCGCCGGCGCGCAGGTCGCGGTAGACATCGGCGGCGGGGCGGTCCTTCACTTCGGCGGCAGTACGGGTGTCGTGCAGCCAGGCTTCCGGGCGCGGCGTATCGCGCTCGTCCCAATAGCGATTGAGCACGCTGCCATCGGCCAGGCGCACCACATGGCGTGCGGCCTGGCCGGGTTGCAGATCGTCGCCGCCCTGCATCCAGTACGCGTATTCCTTCTGCAGCTGCGGCAGGTAGCGCTGGTACACCGCCTCGCCTTCCACGCCGGCCTGCAGTTCCACCATGTAGGAGAAGAACGGCGGCTGCGAGCGGCTCAGGTAGTAGGTGCGGTTGCCGTTGGGGATGTGCCCGTAGGTGTCGATCAGGTAGGCGAAGTTGTCCAGCATCTGCCGGCTCAGGGTGGTTTCGCCACTTTTCACCAGCCCCAGCATGGTGAAGTACGAATCCCAGTAATACACCTCGCGGAAGCGTCCGCCCGGCACCACGTACGGGTGCGGCAACGCCAGCAGGCTGCTGTGTGCGGGCACGTTGGTCTGGCTGCGCACCAGCTTGGGCCACAGCGCGTCGATGTGCTCGCGCAGCGCGGTGTCCTGGCGGATCGCATCGGTCTGTACCGGCGGCGATTCCTCGAAGTTGGCATCCACGAACTTGCGCAGGTCAAAGCCGGCATGTTCGTGCTGCGCCAGATAATCGGCGTTGATCAGGGCCGGGTCGCGCAGCGGCAGAAAGTCGACGAAGTGCTTCTGGTCGTCGAACAGCTCGCCGCGCTGCACGGCCTGGAACAGCTCCGGATACGCCAGGTCGGGCGTGGGCGGCGTGGGCGCGGGCGCGCTGACCACCGCACCTTCCAGCGGCGTGGCCGCCAGGGCGCAGGGCGCAACGAACATGCTCAGCGACAGACCAAGCAACGAGGTGCAGCACGGGGGCGCAGCAGCGCTCATGGCATCTCCAGAACGGGCGGGGGCGTGCGGCATGGTAAACGACCGAAGTGGCGGGTGGAGCCGCAGGCGCTGTGTCGGGGGACCGGCACGCCGCACGCGGCAAACGGGGTTCAGCAACGTGATCTCGCGCAATGCCGCGTGGTGCAAGGCCACACTGCCGATTCAGGCCTATCGGCCCGTGCCAGCGCAGCTTGAGCACACGGCGGTGCGTGTCACACGTCAGGGCTGCTGCAAGATGCGCGCCACCGCGCGCTAGCGGTCGATTCCCAGCAGCTGTTGCAGCTGCAAGGCATTGGGCACGGCCAGCCCGGCAGCGGTGTTGTCGAAGATCACCCACTGCTCGCTCGCCGCATGCGCGGCCATGCCGCTGCGGACCGCGGCCGCCAGGCGCTGCAAGGCCGCATTGTCGTACCCGCTGTAATAGACCGTGGGGGTGCCGTGCCAGCGCCAATATGCCGGCGCGCCGGGCATCCCTGGCGCGTCGGGCAGCGCGGCGGCAGGCACCGGTGCCGGGTCGGCCGCACACCGCGCGATGCGGTGGCGGTGCAGCAGCGACTGCGCCTGGGCGGTGAACCAGCTGGGATGGCGCGGCTCGCATACCACTGCGCCGTCCCAGCGCCGGCGCAGGACGGCAAAGAAGCTGGCCGCCACGCGTGCATCGAACACCGCGCTGGGCGGCAACTGCAGCAGCAGGCAGCCCAGGCGCTCGCCCAGCGCGCCCGCCTGCGCCAAAAACGCGTCCAGCAATGGCCCGGCCTGGTGCAGCCGCGCATCGTAGCTGATGCTGCGCGGCAGCTTGACCGAGAAGCGAAAGTGCGCCGGCACGCTGTCGGCCCAACGCGCGTAAGTGGACGCGCGATGCGGGCGATAGAACGAGGAGTTGATCTCCACCGCATCCAGGCGCGTGGCATAGCGCTGTAGCACGCTGCTGCCGGCGCCGAACTGTGCGCGCTCGGCTGCGGGAATCGACCAGCCTGCGCAGCCGCAGTACACCCGTGGCAGGGCGGCGGCAGCGGGCTGCGGGGGCGGTGCGGAGGTGGACACGCCGCACTGTATGCAGGCAGGCGCGTCTGCACGATGTCTGCACTGCGCTCACGGCCGACTCACGCCACGCTTCGATACTGATGGCATGCCTGAAGGTCCCTCCCTTGTCATCCTGCGCGAAGAAGCTGCGGCGTTTGTCGGCCGCAAGATCCTGCGCGTGCAGGGCAACAGCAAGCAGGACATCGCGCGCCTGCAACAGCAAAAAGTGCTGGCGCTGCGCAGCTGGGGCAAGCATCTGTTGATCGAATGCGCTCAGTTCAGCGTGCGCATCCACTTCCTGTTGTTCGGCAGTTACCGCATCAACGAAGACAAACCCAACGCCGTGCCGCGGCTGAGACTGGAATTTTCCAAGGGCGAGACACTCAATTTCTACGCCTGCTCGGTGCAATTCATCGAGCGCCCGCTGGATGAGGTGTACGACTGGAGCGCGGATGTCATGAATCCGCTGTGGGATGCCGCGCAGGCACGGCGCAAGTTGCGTGCAGCCCCGCAGCTGCTGGCTGCCGATGCGCTGCTGGACCAGAGTATTTTTTCCGGCGTGGGCAACATCATCAAGAACGAAGTGCTGCACCGCATCCGCGTGCATCCGGAAAGCCAGGTCGGCGCCTTGCCGGCGCGCAAGCTGGGCGAACTGGTCACGCAGGCGCGCGACTACAGTTTTGATTTCTACACCTGGAAAAAGGCCTTCGTGCTGAAGAAGCACTACCAGGTGCACACCAAAACCACCTGCCCGCGCGATGGCGCGCCGCTGCAATACCGCAAGCATCTGGGCAAGGCCGGCCGGCGGGCCTTCTTCTGCGAGGTGTGCCAGCGCCGCTACCGGCTGGAGGAAGCGTGACCGCCGTCGCAACGTGAATGGCGGCTGGCCCGATGCCGGCAGACAACGAATTCCAAACGCGCCGGTGCGCGCGGCCCGCTAGATTTGCGCGTTGCGCGGCGCCCCAATGCGTCGACGCCCGCTTATCACCCCCCTTTTGGTCTGCCGCATTGTGATGACTCGCAAGCAGGAATCGCTTATCCCGCATGTTGCCGCGGCCGCATGCACGGGCGCGATTCTGTTCTTTCTTGCCTGTCTGTTGCTGTACATGCCGCCGCCGCGCGACAGCGTGCGACACGACGATAGCTTGCAGGTGTACTTCGTGCCGCGTGCGCTGCCGACCCTGCCGCAGGCTGTGCAGCCGGCCACACCGCAACAGCGTGCGCAACGCCCACGTGCCGCCACCGCCGCGGCCCGCGCCGCACCGCCGCCCACACGCACGCCGCCGCCACCCCGGCAGGTGGCCGCATCCACCGCGACCGCACCCGCCGAGGCGTCGATGGCCGCCCAGCTGTACACCCGCGAAGGGCGCCTGCGCATGCCGCCTGGCGCGCAGATCGATCCGCTGGCGCAGGCCGGTGCGGTGCCGCCGGGCATGGACGACGCCCGCGTGGCAGCCAAAACGCGCAGCGTGATGGAGCGGGTCAACCCGGTGCAGTACCAGGAAACGCGCTTTGCCAAGGACTGGAAGAGCGATGGCACGCTGGGCGATGTGGCGATGCAGGGACTCAATCGCGGCATGAAGAAGCTCAACGACAAGATCAACGGGCCGCAGACGCAGGTGGCCAAGGCGCGGCCGCCGCCGGATGTGCGCTTCAACCCGGCGCTGGCCGGCAAGCAGGCCGAGATGGGCAGCGCTGCCACCGGCGATGCCTACAAGGCCGCGCCGATCGCGCATGAGAGCCTGCCCGATCTCAAGGGCGAGGCCAGCCGGCGCATCCGCGATGCATTGGCGGCGCTGGAGCAACGCAGCGCGCGTTGCGAAGCAGCCACGCGCACGCCGTTGCTCAGCACGGTCCGCGGCCACCTGGCCGACCTGGAGCGCGCCGAGCATGCCTTGAACAACGGCGCCGATCCGGTCCTGGCCGCGCAGTTGCTGCCGCGGCAGGCCGACAGCGCCTACGACCTGGCGCGCCGCGCGCTGTGGTACGCGGATCGCCAACTCAAGCAGTGCGCCGCTGGCTGATCCGCGTGCACATCGCATAGGGTTCGTTGCGAAGGCTATGGTTCGCGTGACCAGTCGCGGGGCATTGCGTTGAGTGCGCTGGCGGTCGCGGTTTTGTGTGGTGCGCTTGTTTCGATGCGCGTCGTCGTTGCGAATTGGGGCGCCGATGCCGCGCGTGGATTGCGTAGGCGTGGCGTCTTATACCTTCCATCGCCATCGCCATCGCCATCGCCATCGCCATCGCCATCGCCACCGCCACCGCCACCGCCAGGGACGTACTTTGCCGGCGCTGCGATGGTCCTTGGTCATCGATCCGTGCAACGCAGCAGCGCATCTCAGCTGCTTAAGTGCGCGCAGTTCGACTGGACGACGGCGTGGCGGTGCAGGGTGATCGCTGCATCAGCGCATCAATGTAACTGCGCGCGGGCCGTTGAAAGTGCGGTTGCTGCTTGCCGTGGATGCGAGCAAGGACGTGCGCAAGGGACGTCCATTTTTTCTGAAGGCTAAGCGGTACCTGAGACGACGTAGATCCAGTCGGATGGACGACGGCGTGGCGGTGCAGGGTGATCGCTGCATCAGCGCATCAATGCAACTGCGCTTGCGCCGTTAAAGGTGCGGTTGCTGTCTGGTGTGAGTGCCGGGCAAGGACGTGCGCAGGGGGCGTCCAATTTTTTTAAAGTAAGCGGTACCTGAGACGACGTAGTTCCAGGTCTGCAGCGCTCTGCAAATGCGGATGCGGCAGTGCTTACATGAGCAGCGTTGTTCAAACCGATGCAGCATTACGTCGGGCTGGCGAAGACATCAGCATCCTCAACGGCCGCCGCCACTACCACCGCACACATCCACAACGCTGCGGATGCGTACCTGCGTACCTGCGTACCTGCGTACCTGCGTACCTGCGGTCCTGTGGCGCTACTGCGCCAGTCCCTGCCGGTAGCGATCCTTCTCTGCGCTCAGTGCCACTTCGGCGCGCAGGAAGACCTGGCCAATCGGCTCGTCGGCGCGCCCGGCGTAAGCCTCGCCCACCAGCACGGTCAGGCCGTGCGCGCGCTGCTGCTCGGCGATCTCGCGCAGCCCCTGCAGTTTGCGTTCGGCATCGTTGCCGCGCAGCACCGCGATGAACTCGGCGCTGTCGGTGACCCGGTCCACGCTGTCGCCGCTGGCCTGCAGAAAGCTGGCCAGGGTCTGGTCGAGCTGCTGCAACGCACGTCCGAGCAGGCGCTCGCTTTGCTGCTGGGCCAGGGCGGCCAGTTCCTGCACTTCCAGAATCACCAGGTGATAGCCGGTGTCGGCATCGGTAATGGTCGCGGTGCCCGCCGCTGCCGCAGGAGCGGCCGGCTGCAGGATGGCGTCACGTTCGCGCTGCAGTTCGCGCTGGCGTTCGTCCAGCAGGCGCATGGCGACGCGCGCCAGCGCTTGCAGCCCGGTGCGCTGGGCCTCGTTGAGGGCGCGCGGTTCGGTGTCCAGCACGCAGACCGTGCCCAGCGCCACGCCTTCGGAAGTCACCAGCGGCATGCCCGCGTAGAAACGCGCGCCCACCTCGCCGGTGACCACCGAAATATCGGTGAAGCGCGGGTCCTTGCTCAGGTCTGGCACTTCCATCAAGTGGTCCGGGCTGCGGATCGCGTGGTCGCACACCGCCTGGCTGCGGTCGGTCTGTTGCAGGTCCAGGCCTAAGCGGGCCTTGAACCACTGGCGGTCGCGGTCCACCAGCGACATCAGGGCGATCGGCGTCTCGCACAGCGAGGCGGCTACCTGCACGATGTCCTGGTAGGTGTCTTCGGGCAGGCTGTCGACGATGCGATAGCCGTCCAACACCTGTTGGCGCGACGCTTCGTCTGCCATCGGCATGTCTTTCATTGAATGCGCCATGTCAGCAAAAGGAAGGACGCCACGCTAGCGGGCAGGCCGATAACGTGGCGTGGATATCGCCTGCGCGCAGGCAGGCAGTGAACGCGATCATGCACTAACGGTAACGCGCGCTGCAGTGCGCGTTGCCATGTGGCTGCAAGACTCGGCGTTCGCACGGCTGCCGAGATCCAGCAGGCCAACGTCTGGACGCGTGCGGACGGCTCGCAGAAACCGCCGCTCACGTTATGCCTATCGGTGTCCACGGATCGGCCGCGCCTGCCTGTGAGGGCTGCGCGGCCGTGCCGATCAGCGCGCTCAGCGCTTGACCGGCTTGCCGTCGGTGTCCAGCACCTGCACCTCGCCCAGCTTGAGCGCGCGCACCGGGGCTTCGATCTTCTTCAGGTCGCCCACGATCACCCAGGTCATCGCATTGGGCGCGATGATGTCCTTGATGGCGGCTTGCGCGGCCGGCTGATCGATCGCTTCCAGGCGCGGCTTGAGCGTTTGCACGTAGTTGTCCGGGCGGTCGAACTGCACGATGCCTTCGATCGCGCCGAGCACCGCACCGGTGGTTTCGAAGCTGCCGGGCAGGGCGCGGATGCGCTGGTTCTTGATCTTCTCGATCTCCTCGGTGGTCAGCGGCTTGTCGCCGATGATGGCCGTGGCTTCCTTGAAGATTTCATTGGCGGACTCAGCGGTCTTGTCGGTCTGCACCGGCGCGGAGAACATGTACGGCCGCTGGCCCTGCGCATCCACCAGTTGGGTGCGTGCACCGTAGGCCCAGCGCTTGTTCTCACGCAGGTTCATGTTCAAGCGCGAGGTGAAGGTGCCGCCGAAGGCGCCATTGGCCACCGTGATTGCCAGGTTGTCCGGCGCCTTGGTCGACGGTGCCAGCAGGCCGGCCAGAATCACCGATTGCGGTGCGTCCGGGCGGTTGATCAGGTAGACGCGCGGCTTGGGCTGCGCGGCCACGTTGACCAGGTTCTTCTTCGGCACCGGTGCGGCCGGGGCCTTCCAGTCGCCGAAGGCGGCATCCAGCTGCGGGATGATCTGCGCCAGCGTGGTATCGCCGGCCACCAGGATGCGCAGGTTGTCCGGACGCAGCCATTGGCTGTGGAAGGCCTGCAGGTCCTTGGCATTGAGGCTCTTGATCGCCGCCTCGGTGCCGCTGCCGGTAAGCGGGATGCCGTACGGATGCTTGTCGCCGTACATGAGCGGCGGCAGCGCACGCAGGCCCAGGCTGTTGGGCTGGGTCTTTTCCTGCGCGATCCCGGCCAGCCACTGGCCACGGATGCGCTCGATGTCCGCCGTCTTGAAGGCCGGGTTGCGCACGATGTCGGAGAACAATTGCAGCGACGGCTGCAGCTGGTCGTTGAGGGCATTCAGCGAGGCGCTGCAGCTGTCCAGATCGCAGCCCACCTCGGTGATGGCGCCCAGGCGCTGGCGGCGCTGCGCCACTTCCACCGAATCCAGCGACGCGGTGCTCTCGTTCATCAGTGCGGCGCTGAAGCTGGCGGTGCCGAGCTTCTTGCCCTGGTCGGCGGCGTAGCCGGCGTCGAACAACAGCTCCACCTGGGTGACCGGGATGGTGTGGCGTTCGGCCAGGATCACTTCCACGCCGTTCTTCAGCTTGCCGCGCTGCAGCTGCGGGAAGCTCAGGTCCGGGAAGCTGGCGGTGTCGGGCACGCCCTTGCTGCGATCGAGCTTGCTGGCGGTGACTTTGTACTTGCCCGCCGCCGGCAGCTTGGGCGCGGGCTTGCCCGGCTCGGTGCCGCGCGCGACCACGGCCTTGTCTTCGGCGGCGGGGTCGAAGTCCTTGCCGGCCGGCAGTACGGTGAGCAGGTAGTCGCCCTTGCCGAACCAGGTCGATGCGGCCTGCTTGACGCTGCCGATGGTGGCGGCCTGGCCGCGCTGCAGATCCTGCTTGTAGGCACCCGGGTCGCCGCGATAGACCTGGCCCTCGGCCAGGATCACCGCCTTGCCACCGAAGCCGCCCACCTTCTCCAGGCCGCGCACGAAGCCGGCGCGGTAGGCCACCTGGGCACGTTGCAGTTCGTCGGCGGTGGGCCCTTCGGCGAGGAACTTCTTCAGCTCTTCATCGATGATGGCCTCGACCTTGGCCGGGTCCACGCCATCTTTCACGTCGGCCTGGATCTGCATCTGGCTGGCCAGCGCGAACGGCTGGATCGCCGCGGAGACGTCGTCCACCAGCTGGTCCTGATAGACCAGGCGCTGGTACAGCCGCGAGGTCTTGCCGCCGCCCAGCACGGTGGTGGCCAGATCCAGCTGGATCATGTCGTCGGTGCCCAGCTGCGGCGCGGCCCAGGTGCGGTAGATGCGCGGCTGCGACACATGGTCGTGCTGCACCCCGCGCCTCTGTGCGGCCAGCGGGGTCACCCACGGCTGCTGACGCGCCACCGGCTTGCCGGACGGGATATCGCCAAAATACTGCTCGGCCTTGGCGCGGGCCTGCGCCACGGTGATGTCGCCGGCCAGCACCAGTGTGGTGTTGGCCGCGCCGTAGTTATCGTTGAACCACTGTTTGACATCCGCCAGTGAGGCCGCGTCCAGGTCTTCCATCGAGCCGATGGTGTCGTGCTGGTACGGATGGTTGGCCGGGAACAGGTTGGACAGGATGTTTTGGTCCACGCGGCCATAGGGGCGGTTTTCGCCCTGGCGCTTTTCGTTCTGCACCACGCCGCGCTGGGTGTCGAGTTCTTCCTGGCCGATGGCGCCGAGCAGGTGGCCCATGCGGTCCGATTCCAGCCACAGCGCGGTATCCAGCGCGGTGGTCGGCACGGTTTCGAAGTAATTGGTGCGGTCGAACCAGGTGGTGCCGTTCATGTCGGTGGTGCCGACCTTTTCCAGCGGCGCGAAGAAGCTGCCCTTGTTGTTTTCCGAGCCGGAGAACATCAGGTGCTCGAACAGATGCGCGAAGCCGGTCTTGCCGGCCGGCTCATCGCCGGAACCGATGTGGTACCAGATGCTCACCGCCACCACCGGCGCCTTGTGGTCTTCGTGCACCACCACGGTCAGGCCGTTGGGCAGGGTGAAGCGGGTGTAGGCGATGTCGGGAATGGCGCTGCTGTTCGCAGTCTTGGACAGGCTGGCCGGGGCGGCCTGTGCGGCGGGCGGAACGGTACCGGCAGCAACGCCGAGCACGCCGGCGATCAACAAGGACAACGGACGCAGCATGTGACACTCCAGGGGCAGGACAATCGGCCGAGGGTAGTGGCTGCCTGGCGGCGTCGCAAATGCCGGTGGTCAGGGGAGGGCGGGCTGGCCGGATGCCTGGCAAATCTCTGTCACCGCAGCAAGCAGATGAGCGTGCCATCGGGACCATGCCGCCACGTGGGCAAGGCGGCAATGGCCACGGGACTAAGCGCGGCTAACAAAACGTAGCGAGCAGTCGTCAGGTGGGTGCGGACGGCGCGGAGGAACCGGAGTGTACGGAGGTACATGCCGATTCCGAGCACCGGCCGCGCCCGCTCAAGTTGCCCGTCGCCTTGCCGTTACCTGGGGCGACCTACCGTCATCCGACCTGTCAGCCGATTCCTTCATGACCGCCCTGTCGCCGCCCGTCCCGATCCCCGCCAACGACGCCTTGCGCGTGGATGCGGTGCGCCGGCTGGGGGTGCTGGACACCGCGGCCGAAGCCGAATTCGACGACCTCGCCTGGCTGGCCGCGCATATCAGCGGTTCGCCGATGGCGCTGATTTCCCTGCTGGATGCCGACCGTCAATGGTTCAAGGCGCGCTGCGGCACCGATCTGGAGGGCACGCCGCGCAGCGTGTCGTTCTGCTCGTACACGGTGATGGGCACCGACCTGCTGGAAGTGCCCGATGCCATCGCCGACCCACGGTTCACGCACAATCCGTTGGTGACCGCCGCGCCGGGCATCCGCTCCTATGTCGGCGTGCCGCTGATCGGCCGCGAGGGCTATGCCTACGGCACCTTGTGCATGCTCAGCACCAAGCCGCGTGTGCTCGACGAGAACCAGAAACAGGCCTTGATCCGGCTGGCGCGTCAGGCCGTCAATCAGCTGGAGGCGCGCCGCGACCGCCTGGATGCGCAGGCGCAGCGGCAGACCTTGAGCCTGTTGCTGGAATCCATGCCCGATGGCGTGGTGGCCTGCGGCACCGACGGCCTGCTGCGCGAATTCAATCATGCCGCGCGGCAATGGCACGGTACCGACCCGCGCGTGCTGCCACCGGCGCAATGGGCACAGCACTTCGATCTCTACGCCGCCGATGGCAGCACCGTGCTGCCGACCGACGCGATCCCGCTGGTGCGCGCCTGGCGCGGCGAGCATGTGCGCAACGCCGAACTGGTGATCCGTGCCACCGGCCAGCCGCCACGCAGCGTGCTGTGCAACGCCGACCCCATCGATGGCGACCACGGCGTGGCCCTGGGCGCGGTGTGCGTGATGCACGACATCACCCAGCTCAA
The DNA here is from genome assembly GCF_041475695.2 of Xanthomonas sp. NCPPB 4037. NCBI lineage: Bacteria > Pseudomonadati > Pseudomonadota > Gammaproteobacteria > Lysobacterales > Lysobacteraceae > Xanthomonas > Xanthomonas sp. NCPPB 4037. The sequence continues at coordinate 4,364,348 of NZ_CM191261.1, read as the reverse complement.
GGATGCCTCCGCCGCGTTGGCAGCCGAGCGCGCGCGCCTGCAGGCCCTGGTGGACGCCTCGCGCGATGTGGCCATCATCGTGTTCGACCCGCGCGGGCACATCGAGGTCTTCAACCCGGGGGCCGAACGCTTGCTGGGCTACAGCGCCGCCGAGGTCATGGGGCAGTGCCCGACACGATTCCATCTGCCCGAAGAACTCGCACGCCACCGCGCCACGCTGGCCGTGCCCGCACCTTCGTATGTGGCATTGGCTGCCGCCGCAGCTGGTGACCTGCTGGAGCAGGAAGTGTGGACGCTGCTGCGCAAGGACGGCAGCCACCGCCGCGTGCGCTTGAGTTTCAACGTGATCCAGGACGCGCAGCAGGGCCTGACCGGCTACCTGGCGATGGCCATCGACGTCACCGCCGAACTGCAGGCGCAGGCCGCCGCACAGCTGGCCGCCAAGCGCTTCAGTGGCGCCTTCGACACCGCGCCGCAGGGCATGGCCATCGTCTCGCTGGAAGGCCGCTGGAGCGAGATCAACTCTGCGCTCTGCACCCTGTTGGGCTACTCACGCACGCAACTGCTGGGCATGACCTTCCAGGACGTCACCCACCCGGACGATCTGGATGTGGATCTGGCCTTGCTCGGTGAGCTGCTGGACGGCAAGCGCAACAGCTACACCTTGTCCAAGCGCTATGTCAGCCGGCAGGGCGCGGTGCTATGGACGCTGCTGTCGGTGTCGTTGGTGCGCGATAGCGACGGCGCGCCGGTGCATTTCGTCTCGCAGGTACTGGACGTTACCGAACAGCATGTCGCCGCCGAACGGCTTGCCGAAAGCGAAGCGCGGCTGCGGGCGATCAGCGACGCCACGCCCACGCTGGTCAGCCAGTTCGACGCCGCGCAGCGCTGCCTGTTCGCCAACGAGGCACACCGCAGCTGGCTGGGCGTGGACCCGGCCAGTCTGGTCGGCTGTCACATCACCCGCCTGTTGGGCGATGACCTGGGCGAGCCGGTGTACGCCGCGCTCGCTGCGGCCGCCCGCGGCGAGCGCGCCACCTTCGATTACGTGCTGCAGGCCGGTGCGAGCGCACGCGATGTGGAGATCACCCTGGTGCCGGCAACCAAGGGCACGCAGGCGCAAGTGCAAGGGTTTTTCCTGATGGCGCAGGATGTCACCGCGCACAAGACTCTGCACCGCTTGATGCACGAACGCGCTACCCGCGACGCGCTCACTGGCCTGCCCAATCGTCACGCCTGGTCGGAAGCATTGCAGACCGCGGTGACGCATGCACAGCAGCAGCACACCGCGGTGGCGGTGATGTTCCTGGACCTGGATGGCTTCAAGCGGATTAACGACGTGCACGGCCATCGCGCCGGCGACGCCGTGCTGGTGGCGTTCGGCCGCTGCCTGCAGCAGGCAGTGGGCACGCGCTACCTGGTGGCACGCCTGGCTGGCGACGAATTCGTGGTGCTGCTGGACGACCTGCACGCCCCGGAGCGCGAATGCGCCGCCGTGGCCGAGCGTATCCGCAACGCCGTGGCTGCTGGCACCACCTTCGGCGAGCAATGGCTGCCGATCCAGCCCAGCATCGGCGTGGCCTGGCAACGCGGCACCACCGCCGACACCGCTAGCCTGATGCACGCCGCCGACGAAGCGATGTATGCCGCCAAGCGTGCGCGCTGCGGCGATGGAGATACACCCACTGGGCGTGACGCGGCGCGCTGAGCTTCTGTGTGCGGTTGTACCGACGATGTCTGCATGCCGTGTCTTCTTCTCTTATCGGAAGAAGTGCCCTCAGGGCGGATTAGGGTGCGGCGCTGGATCAATCAAATCGTTGATGCGCTGCCAGCCGGTCAATGCGTTGCACGCATGAGCCGCGGCACTACACAGCAGCCATCAATTGCGTCAATACATGGCGAAACGCAGTCACCAGCAGCCGTTAGAAGCAAGCCGATCAATCACTTCCTTCTCCCGTCGGGAGAAGGTGCCCGCAGGGCGGATGAGGGTACGGCTGCTAGATCAATCGCATCGGCAACGCGTTGCCGGCCGGTCAATGCGTTGCACGCATGAGCCGCGGCACTACAAAGCAGCCATCAATTGCATCAGTGCATGGCGAAACGCAGTCGCCAGCAGCCGTTAGAAGCAAGCCGATCAACCACTTCCTTCTCCCGTCGGGAGAAGGTGCCCGCAGGGCGGATGAGGGTACGGGCGCCAGATCAATCGAACGGCAAGTCGAATGCACATAGAACGGCTGCATTGCAAAAAGCAGCAATCAAACACGTGAGCGCATGCGAGGTGTGGCGGTTAGCAGTTACTTCAATGCAACCGAACAACTGCGTCCATCTCGCCTGGAGAAGATGGCAGAAGAGTGTTGCCAAGCGCGTTGAGGGTGCGGCCTCCGCACGCGGTATGGATCGTCAATGCTTCGCAGGTAGCCGATGCAGCTGGCGAACCTGGTCTGACACTGCAGGACGCAATACGAGACACCTACGCTCAACCACAAGCGCTTCCGAAACCCTGGCACTTCATTACGAGTCTGCTAGCGCACTGGCCCGCCACGTACCACGCAACGGCTAGCGCACTGCACACCAACATCCGCGGTGTGCAGTGCCCGCCTTATACAGAACGTCAGGCGGCCTGTACGTGCCGCTGCCGTTGCTCGGCCTGCGCCGGCGCCAGACGGAACACCGACACCGCACGCGTCAGCTCGGCGGCCTGATCTTCCAGGCTGCGCGCTGCGGCGGTGGCTTCTTCCACCAGCGCTGCGTTTTGCTGGGTCATTTCGTCCAGCTGCATCACCGTGGTGCTGACCTGCTCGATGCCAGCACTTTGCTCGGTACTGGCGGCGGTGATTTCGGCCATGATGTCGGTCACCCGCTTCACCGAACTCACCACCTCGGTCATGGTGCTGCCGGCCTGTTCCACCAGGCCTGAGCCTTGCTCGACCTTTTCCACCGAGTCGGAGATCAACTGCTTGATTTCCTTTGCCGCGCCAGCCGAGCGCTGCGCCAGTGCGCGTACTTCGCTGGCCACCACCGCAAAGCCGCGGCCCTGTTCGCCGGCACGTGCGGCTTCCACCGCGGCGTTCAATGCCAGGATGTTGGTCTGGAACGCGATGCCGTCGATCACCCCGATGATGTCGGAGATGCGTGCGGACGATTGCGTGATCGCCAGCATGGTGCTGACCACTTCCTGCACCACGCGGCCGCCGCTTTCGGCTACGTCACCGGTGCCCTTGACCAGTTGATTGGCCTGGCGCGCGTTGTCGGCGTTCTGGCGCACGGTGGAGGTGAGCTCCTCCATGGAGGCAGCGGTTTCTTCGAGGTTGGCGGCCTGATGCTCGGTCCGCGTAGACAGGTCGGAATTGCCGCTGGCGATCTCACCGGCCGCAGTGTTGATCATCTCTGCCGACTGCTGGATGCCTTGCACGATAGTAGTGAGCTGGATCGCGGTGCGGTTGGCCGCATTGGCCAGGCGCCCGAAAGCACCTTCGTAATGCGATTCCACCCGCTGCGACAAATCGCCGTCGGCGATCGCGGCCATGATGCGACCAACATCGTCCAGGCCGGCGTCGGCCTGCTGCATCAAACGGTTGAGCGCCTGCACCATTTCGGCGAACGCGAACTGATAGCGCGCCTGGTCGCCACGTGCAGAGAAATCGCCGCGCGCGGCGGCATCGGCAAGCCGCGCGATATCGCCATTGATCGCCGACAGATTGGTCTTCACCGTGTCCAGCGCCTCATGCAGCGCTGCACGCTGGCCGGGTAGGCGGCGCATGTCGCGGCGCAGATCGCCGCGGCCATAGTCGCTCATCACATCCATCGCTTCGTTGATGGCGTCCAGGTGCTCAAACACCACTGTGTTCACGCCATGCGCCAGGCTGCCGTAATCGCCGGGGAAATCCTCCGGGATGCGGTGCGCGATGTTTTCGCCCTGCTGCAGGCGGATCATGGTCTGCATCTCGCCGTTGAAGCGCTGCAGCTGGGTTTGCATCTGCGCCATGCTGTGCATCAGCTGGCCGGTTTCATCGCGCGACTCGACGCGGATGTCGTTGTCGAAGCGGCCCGAAGCGATCGCCTCGGCGGTGCGCGTTGCAGCACGCAGCGGTGCAGCCATGGCCGAGGCAATCAACCAGCACAGGCCGATCACCATCGCTACCAGCGCGCCGCCGATCAGCGTCAGCGTGCGGGTGAATCCCCACGCCTGCACCTGGATGTCTTCGGCATACACGCCCATCACCAGCACCCAGTTCCAGGCCGGAAACACCTTGGCATAACTGATCTTGGGCAACTGCTCTTTCTTGCCGGGCTTGGGCGCGTCGTAGTAGCTGAAGCCATCGCCGCTGTCGATGGCGGTCTTGATGTCGCGGTAGACGTACTGCCCCGCGTCACTCTTGTAATCGGACATGTCCGTGCCGACCGGCCGCTTGGGATGCATCAGGATGCGCATCTGCGGGTCGACGATGAAGAAGTAATCCACGCCGTCATTGGTGCGCATGTCCGCCAGCGTGGTACGCGCCGCTTCCATGGCCTGTTGCTTGCTCAGCTCGCCGGCCTTCACCTTGTCGGCGTAGTGCTGCATCACCGTCAGGCCCATTTCCACTTCGGTCTTGACGCTGAGCTTGCGTGCTTCGACCAGATCCAGGTACTGCAGGCGCGCGGCGGCAACCGCCAGCAGGATCACGCCAACTGCGAGCAGCGTGCACAACAGGACGAACTTGCGGGTGAGCGGGAGATTGGCAACATGCCGGCGCAACGAACTGACGAGATACATGAAGGATGTCCACAAAGACGCGGGAGCGTTGTCGTGGATATCGGCTGTTTCACGCGGCGATTTAATGCTATCTGCGGCCGCGCCTGCTTGTCTGCAGTCGCACGGAAACCGGTAGGAGCGCCCTCGGGCGCGATGGGCGTTATCGGCAATGCCTCATCGCGCCCGAGGGCGCTCCTACAGGAAGATTGGGTGGTTCTGCGGTGTTGCTACCCGATCACGGCTGTCGCTGCGATCTTGCGGCGTCTTCGCCAACCAGGTGACCGTGCAGACGCTGGACGACGTTCCGATGCCACAAAAAACGTAGGAGCGCCCTTGGGCGCGATGGGGCGTTATCGGGAATGCCCATCGCGCCCAAGGGCGCTCCTACGAGGTCGTGGGTTAGGCGCTGCAGGTGATCATCAACCTGCTACGCAGCGCCTCCACAATTCCACTGGATGTTGCAGAGGTAGCGGGCACGGGAGCCATGCCCGCCACGCTGCACTCAGCTCGCGGCGCAGAAGCCGAACTCGGCGGTGGCGCCGGCTGCCAGGGTGCGGTTGAAGTCCACGCCGCTGGCCCTGAGCGTGCTGCCGCTCTGCGACCAGGTCGCGTTCCAGGCGTTGTTGACTGTACCGGTGACCGGCACTGCGATCGACCAGGTGCCGCTGGCAGTGCCGGTGTTGGTGACCTGCACGCGGTTGCAATAGCCGCCGTTCCAGCTGTTGTCCACGATCACCTTGGTGCTGAAGGTGCTGGCGCCCGGGGTGGGCGTCGGCGTTGGGGTTGGCGTGGGGGTAGGCGTCGGTGTCGGTGTGGGAGTCGGCGTCGGCGTGGTATCGCCGGCGGTGCCCCACAGCGTGCGCAGCAGGGTCATCTTGTCCTGGCGCACGCTGGTCCAGTCATCGCGCAGGATGCCGCCGGTGTCGCCGCTGTTGGGATTCCACGACCAGTAGAAGCCCTGGTTGATGCCCTTGCTGCGCAGGTACTTCACCAGCGCGTCCTGCCAGGTCTTGTCGCGCGCGTCGCCTTCGCCGTACTTGCCACCGAACTCGCCCAGCAACAGCGCATGCGTGCCGGCGAACTGGCCGAAATGGCGGTCCCAGATGGCCGGCATGTTGTTGGGGAAATTGCTGTCGTTGAAGTACGACTGCACGAACACGTCCGGGCCGTACACGTGCGGGGCCAACAGCAGTCGGTTGGCCGGGATGTTGAGCGGGGTGCAGGCCAGCGGCTGCAGGTTGCCGCCCCAGAAGATGCCGCCGTTGGTGGAGCACACCGGGTTGTCGGTGATGCCTTCCACCGCGATCAGCCACTTCGGCGCGACCGCCAACACCGCAGCCGAGCCGCGCTCGGCAGCCTTGTTCCAATCGGTGGCAGCGTTGCCGGTGCCCCAGGTGGCGGCGCCGTGCGGTTCGTTCTTCAGATCCAGGCCGAGTACATACGGCACGTTCTTGTAGCGGTTGGCCACAAAGCGCAGGTCGGCCAGCCACTGTGCCTCGGTATAGGAGCCGGTGTACCAGAGCTCGGAAATGCCGGCGCAATCGGGGGTGTGGTGATCCAGCAGCACGTACATGCCGCGCGCGTTGAATTCGGCGATCACCTTGTCGAGGATCTGCAGCGAGGTCAGGCCCTGCAGGTCGGCGTTGCGGCTGTAGTCGATGCTGGTCGGCATGGTGTCGCTGCGCAGCGTGGCCGGGCAGAACGGCAGGCGCACGGCGTTGAAGCCCAGGCCCTGCATCTGCACGATCATGTCCTTCCAGTTGCGTGCCCACAGGCCATGCATCACGTGGTTGCCGGTTTCGAAGCCGAACACGTTCACGCCCTTGAGCTGCACGACCTTGCCGCTGTCGTCGACGATCTGCCTGCTGCTGTTGATGGAATAGCTGAAGGCCGGCCCGGCGGCCAGTGCGAGGGCGGTGGCCAAAGCGAGCGTGCTTGCGGTCCTGAACATGGACATGGTGATCTCCCTAGAGAACCGGGCTCGACACCCGAGCGCGGTAAGGCGGGCATCTTGGTCTGTGCGCGCGTCGGGTGGCGTGATCGTCCCCACAGAAAACACCATTGCCGCACCGATCACATCGCGGCTGCGGGAGCGGTCGCTTTCCCGCACACTAGTGCCCCCTGCGCACTGTCCGCAGGACTGTCGTTCTTGTCCCTGGAGTGTCCCCCATGTCCTTCCTGCGCACCGAACTGGCGCAATGGCGCGCCTCGCCTGCGCGCGAACTGATGGCTGGCGCCGTTGCCACGTTCGCCCTGATTCCCGAAGTCATCGCCTTTGCGTTCGTCGCAGGCGTGGACCCGCAGGTTGGCTTGTTCGCGTCGTTTGTGATCGGCATCGTGATCGCGTTTTGTGGCGGACGGCCGGCGATGATTTCCGCAGCCGCCGGCTCGGTGGCGCTGGTGGCTGCGCCGTTGGTGGCCACGCACGGGTTGCCGTATCTGCTCGCCGCCGGGCTGCTCGCCGGGCTGGTGCAGATCGTGTTCGGGCTGCTGCGCCTGGGCGTGCTGATGCGCTTTGTCAGCAGCTCGGTGCGGACCGGGTTCGTCAACGCGCTGGCGGTGCTGATCTTCGCCGCACAGCTGCCGCATCTGCTCGGTGCCAACCCCACCACCTGGGTCACGCTGGGCGTGGGCCTGGCCATCATCTACGGCCTGCCGCGGTTGCGGCTGCCCGGTGTCTCGGCCATTCCGTCGCCGCTGCTGTGCATCCTGTTGCTCACGGTGGCCAGCAGCGCGCTGCACCTGCCGCTGAAGACCGTGGCCGACCTGGGCAAGCTGCCCACCGCGCTGCCGTTCCTGCAATGGCCCGGCGTGCCGTTGACGCTGGAGACCTTGCGCATCATCGCGTTGCCGGCGTTGGCCATTGCAATGGTGGGCCTGCTCGAATCGATGATGACCGCGCGCGTGGTCGATGAACTCACCGACACGCCCAGCAACAAGAACCGCGAATGCACCGGCCTGGGCCTGGCCAATGCGGCCGCCAGCCTGTTCGGCGGCATCGCCGGCTGCGGCATGATCGGGCAGACCGTGGGCAACGTGAAATACGGCGGCCGCGGCCGGCTGTCGACGCTGTTTGCCGGCGTGTTCCTGCTGATCCTGATGGTGCTGCTCAAGCCGTGGGTGTCGCAGGTGCCGGTGGTGGCGTTGGTGGCGATCATGGTGATGGTCTCGGCCGAGACCTTCGACTGGCGCTCGCTGCGCACCGTGATCACCCACCCGCGCACCTCCAGCGTGGTGATGCTGGCCACGGTCGCAGTGACCCTGGCCACCCACAACCTGGCCGCTGGCGTGGCGGTGGGCGTGCTGCTGAGCGGGGTGTTCTTCACCTTCAAGGTGTCCGGGCTGCTGCAGATCGTCCCCAGCGACGCGGCCACCGGGCTGCGCACCTACAGCGTGCGCGGGCAGGTGTTCTTCGCCTCGGCCGATGTGTTCATCGACGCCTTCGATGCCCGCGAGGTGCCCGGCCAGCAGGTCATCATCGACGTGACCCGCGCGCACTTTTGGGACATCACCGCGGTGGCGGCGCTGGACAAGGTGGTGCAGCGCCTGCGCCACCACGGTTTGCAGGTCCGGGTGCAGGGCCTGAATGCCGCCAGCCGGCGGCTGATGCAGGCCCACGCCCTGGGCGAGGATGCGCTGGAATCGGCGCTGCCCTGAGCCAGGCCGCGGCCCCTGTACCCGCACGGCGTCAGGGGCCGGCAACGGCGGGATTGACCTTGCTGGCCGCGCGCTGAGCGGGGCCGGGCAGCGGACTCAAGTTCGCCCCCCGGACGCCGATGAACCGACATCTCTGATTGCGGTGATCTGTCGTGATGCCAGTGCGTACCCGCCACAGGCCTGAGCCTGCCTGCCACCGGTGTTCCCGGCGGGCGGCGGTGCGTGCGGTGCCGCCACCATGACCGAAGCGCCCCTGCTGGAACGGATGGTCGACCTCACCGCCATCCGCGACGCCGATCTGCTCGACCTCACCCTGCTGCGCACCGTGCGCGAAGTGTGTGCGGCCGAAGAATTGTCGCTGCTGCGCATCGCCCCCGATGGCCGCAGCATGGCCGAAACCCGGTTGCGCGAGGACGGCCGGCTGTCGCTGACGGTGGCCGAGATTCACGACGCCGCCACGCGCGCGCTGCTGGCAGACGTCCGCGGCCCGGGCGAGGTGGTGCAGCTGCAGCACGACGGCCGCGCGCTGCTGGTCTACCCGATGATGGAAGCGCGCGGCATCCGCACCTGCCTGCGCGTGGGCGGCACGCAGGCCCCCGGCGCTGCCGAGCAGCTCTTGCTGCAGGGCTTTGCACGCTTCTTCCAGAACTACCGCAGCCTGCTCGACGACGCCCAGCGCGACGCACTCACCGGCCTGCGCAATCGCAAGACCTTCGACGACATGATCCTGCGCCTGTTCGCCGCCAACGCGGATGGCGCGCAGGAGAACGCGGTGTGGCTGGGCATCGTGGACATCGACCATTTCAAGCGCGTCAACGACACCTTCGGGCATCTGTATGGCGACGAGGTGCTGCTGCTGGTGGCCCAGCTGATGCAGCGCTGCTTCCGCCAGGACGATCTGCTGTTCCGTTTCGGTGGCGAGGAGTTCGTGATCGTGCTGCGCGGGGTGGACCGCGACACCGCGGTGAGCCTGTTCGAGCGATTCCGGCGCGCGGTGGCCGAGCACAGTTTCCCGCAAGTGGGCACGGTGACCTTGAGCACCGGTATCGTCGAACTTAGCGACGGCCGGCTGGTCAGCCAGATGCTGGACGAAGCCGACAAGGCGCTGTACTGGGCCAAGCAGCACGGCCGCAACCGCGCGGCGGTGTATAGCGAACTGATTGCCAGCGGGCAGATGCAGCGGGTGGACCAGCAGACCGGTAGCGTGGACCTGTTCTGAGCCTGCATGGCGCGCCGTTGACGGCACGCCATGCGCTCAGAAATTCGCGCGCAGATTGAACAGCAGCCGCCGCGGTTCGCCCCAATAGCCGGAATTGAAGAAGCCCACGTTGCGGTAATAGACCTTGTCGAACAGGTTGGTCACCGTCACGCCCACGCTCAGCTGCTCGTTGATGCGGTAGCGGCCCATCAGATCCACCAGTAGATAGCCGCCCTGGGTGACCCGCCCGCTGCGCGTGATCGGTGCCCCGGCCGCGGTGAAGCGCCCGGTGGGGATGGTCTGGTTCTGATACACCGCGCTCTGCCAGCTGATCCCGCCGCCCAGCGTCCAGTCGCCGAACCGGTAAGTGGTGTTGAAGCGCGCCAGGTGCATCGGGCTGGTGGTGAACACCCGTGCGCCGCGCTGGTCGGTGCTGTAGGCGTAGGTGTAGCCGCCGGTCATGCTCCAGTCCGGGGTGATCGCGCCGGAGACTTCGAACTCGCCGCCCCAGGATTCCACACCCGACACCGCGCGATACGCCGAGCTGCCATCGGGCAGGCTGTTGGGCGCTATTTCCGGATCGATCTCGGCCACGTTGTCCTGTTGCATGTGGAAGCCGTTGAGCGCGGCGTAGAGCGCACCGCCAAAGAACTCGCCCTTGAAGCCGTATTCGAGATTGGCACCCACCACCGGATCCAGTTGCTGGTTGGTGCGGTCGCGCAGGTTCTGTGCCTGGAACACATCCGAATACGACACAAACGCCGAGAGGTGCCGGCTCAGATCGTAGATCGCGCCCAGGTACGGGGTAAGCGCGTTGGCGTCGTAGTCGGCGCTGCGTCCGGTGAACTGATTGGCCGGCGAATAGTTGTCCGTGGCGGTGTTCCAGCTGGAATACCGCGCACCGCCAATCAGCTTCAACGCATCGGTGGGATTGAGCCGCACGGCCGCGTAATAGCCGGTTTCCTGCGTGTTGGTGATGCTGCTGGGGATGTCGGCATTGGTGGTGGTCGGCTGGCCCACATCGCCATTCCAGTCGAAGATGCTGGGGAAGGCGGTCAGGCTGTAGGGACGCGCGGTGATGGCGGTGCGCAGCGTGCCGAGATCGCGGTTGTAGTGGTTGGCGCCGACCACCAGCTCATGCGCACGGCCCAACCACTGAAACGGGCCGGAGGCGTAGAGATCCAGCGCGTTCTCGCGGGTTTCCGACACGCCGTAGGTGTCGGACACGCGCAATCCCAACCCGGTGCGCGCATCGGCGAACGAGGCGCTGTTGGAGCCGGCAAACAGCAGGCTGTCGGTATCGGTGGCGCGATGGTTGTAGGCCAGCCGCCCGCTCCAGCCGCCGGCAAACTGCTGTTCCAGGGTGGCGAAGACATTGGTGCTTTCGCGCTCCCACCGGTTCCAGCGTGCCGCGGCGCTGTAGGAGCGCGGCAGCCGTGCCGGTGCGCCATCGCTGAAGAACAGCGGCGCGGCACTCCACGCACCGCCATCGGAATGCGTGGCGAGGTGGTCGATGCCCGCGCGCAGCCGCGTGCTGTCGGTGAGGTCGGCTTCGAGCACGCCGTACACGCTGGGCGAGCGGTCCTGCTGGAAGCGCACCCAGCTGTCCTTTTCGGTGTAGGCGCCCACCACGCGGCCGCGCACGCGCCCGCCGGAGGTCAGCGGGCCGGCCACATCGAGTTCGGCGCGGCGGTAGTCCCAGGAGCCGACATTGAGGCTGGTACTGGCCTGGAACGCCGTGGTGGGGCGCTTGCGCACCATGTTGACGGTGGCCGATGGATTACCCGAGCCGGTCACCAGGCCACTGGCGCCGCGCACCACTTCGATACGCTCGTAGATCGAGGTGTCGCTGAGGATCGAATTGCCGCCGGCGCCGGTGGTGTAGTTGGTCGGCACGCCATCGAACATGAAGTTGTTGATTGCAAATCCGCGCGCAGTGAACAGCGTGCGGTTGCTGTCGTAGGACTGCACGGTGACGCCTGGCGTCTGCTGCAACACCTCGGCGATGGTGATGAGGTTGAAGTCTTCGATGCGCTGGCGGGTGAACACCGTCAACGACTGCGGCGTCTCGCGCAACGTCAGCGGCAACTTGGTGGCGGTATTGGTGCCGCGCACCTGGTAGCCCTCGGTGCGCCCGGTCACCAGCACCTGGTCCAGCGTGTTCGCTGTCGGTGCGGGGGCATTGTCTTGCGCATGCGCGGCGGTGGCACACAGCGCACAGGCGCACTGCAGCGCCAGCAACAAGCGGGAGTGGGCGCGCACAGAGCGCAGCAGGGCAACGGGCATGGACACACTCGGCAACGAAGGGGGAAGGCACGCGCATGCGGCAGGCACGGCGTTGCCGCCGCAAGGGGCAGGCACGTTGCGCAGCGCGTAAGTGAGAATGAATATTATTAAAGTTGCGCGCGGGCGTCGAGTACGTGCGTGCTGTGCAACCCATCCAATGGCACGTGGCGTCGCCGCGCGGTGGCCTACACTCCGGGGCTGTCTTTGATCACACCGGGGTGCTGCAGTGAAGCGAGTTGGACTGGGAATGCTGGCAATGGCGGTCTCCACCGCACTGATGGCGGCAACGCCGACGTTCGATGGCGCGCGCATCTCGCGTGACGTCAAGGAGCTGGCCTCCGACGCCTATGAAGGCCGTGGCCCGGCCACTGCCGGCGAAGACAAGACCATTGCCTACCTGAGCACGCAGTTTGCCGCGGCCGGTTTGCAGCCCGGTGGCGATCTCGCCGATGGTAAGCGCCTGTGGACGCAGGCGGTGCCGCTGCGGCGCGCCGATATCGTGGGCACGCCGCGTATTGCTTTGCAGGGCGGCAGCGCGCCGCAGACCCTGACCCAAGGCAAGGAGATCGCGATCCGCGCGGCAATGAACGGCTCATCCAAGGTCGATATCGCCAACGCGCCGCTGGTGTTCGTCGGCTATGGCGTCAAAGCGCCGGAGCGCGACTGGGACGACTTCAAGGGTGTCGACCTCAAGGGCAAGATCGCCGTGGTGCTGATCAACGACCCGGATTTCGAGACCGGCAAGGGCGCCTTCGATGGCAAGGGCATGACCTACTACGGCCGCTGGACCTACAAGTACGAAGAGGGTGCGCGCCAGGGCGCACTCGGCGTGCTGGTGGTGCATGAAACCGCGCCGGCCTCCTACGGCTGGGACACCGTGGCCAGCTCCAACACCAACACCATGTTCGATGTGGTGCGCGACAACCCGCGCGCTGCGCATCCCACGCTGGAAGGCTGGGTCCAGCGTGATCTGGCCGCGCGTCTGTTCACGCAGGCCGGCCTGGATTTCGACACCTTGAAGAAGCAGGCGCAGACCCGCGCATTCAAGCCGGTGGAACTCAAGGGGCAACGCTTGAGTGCCAGCTACACGGTCAAGTCGGATGTGATCACCTCGCACAACGTGGTCGCGCGCCTGGAAGGCAGCACCCATCCCGACGAGACGCTGATCTACAGCGCGCACTGGGACCACATCGGCGTGGGCAAGCCCGATGCACGCGGCGACACCATCTTCAACGGCGCGCTGGACAACGCAAGCGGTACGGCCGCATTGCTGGAGCTGGCGCGCGGTTTCGCCAAGGGGCCGAAGCCGGAGCGCTCGGTGGTGTTCCTGGCGGTCACCGCCGAGGAAAAAGGCCTGCTCGGTTCGGAGTTCTACGCCTCCAAGCCGCTGTACCCGCTGGCGACCACGGTGGCGGTGATCAACATGGACGGCATGAACCCGTTCGTGCCCTCGCGTGATTTCGGTATCTACGGCACCGCCAAGCTGGAGTTGCTGGATCAACTCAAGACCGTCGCCGGGCAGTGGAAGCTGCGCTACACGCCCGATCCCAAGCCGGAGGCGGGCTACTTCTTCCGCTCCGATCATTTCTCCTTCGCCAAGCGTGGCGTGCCGGCGTTGTCGTATGCGGCCGGCCAGGATTGGGAAGTGGGCGGTGTGGCCGCAGGCAAGGCGGCATCGGACGACTACACCGCCAAGCGCTATCACCAGCAGGGCGATGAGTGGAAGCCGGACTGGACCTTCGCCGGTGCCGCACGCGATCTGGGCATCCTCTACGCCCTGGGCCAGCAGCTTGCCGATGCGCGTACCTGGCCGAACTGGAGCAGCGATTCGGAATTCCGCGCCACCCGCGACACCAGTGCCGACGCGCGCAAGTAGCGCCATGTAGCGACGCTGCTGCGTCGATATATGGAGCTGTACGCTGCCGGCGTTGCACTGCGCCGGCAGTAGCGCGCAGAGTTCGCCTGCGCGTTGCGGAGTGGCAGGCAAGATTGCGTCAGCAATGGAGCACACAGTGCGGCAATGGGAAGCCGTCCTGTGTGCATTGCCCCAGGCGTGCGTGGCATGGCGACGCACGGGCGAAGCCAGCTCCGCAATAAAACGGACGCCGCAATGTAGTTCGCGTGCTACCGCCACGCGCATGTTCTGCAGTCTGCGAACAACAAGCAGGCTCCAAGTAACAAGCGTTGGAGAAGGCATCCGCTCAACCACAGCACCGTGGTGTGTCGATCGCGGTGCGCAGTCTCATCGCCGCCGCTCGGCAGCCTCCGCATGACCTGGCCTGCACGCCCATCTATCCAGCCCAACCGCAACGTAGTGAGGGATGACGCCCCACCCACGACACTCACATCTGTCCAAGGTGCATGCGTGCAGCACACCATCGACACCGCGCAGCCGCTGGCATTCGCAAACACAACGCAACTGCCGCAGCACGCCCGCACACACGCAGTTGCTCCCAAACGTGACCACGCGCATGTCGCCTTCACCGCGCTCAGGTAAGGTCGGCGCAATCGCAGGCGGTGAGTGGAATGGAACAACAGCAACTCGTGTTTCTGGTCATCCTTGTGGTGGCACTGGTGCTGTTCATCAGCGAAAAGCTGCGGGTCGACCTGGTGGCCATGCTGGCGACGCTGGCGTTGACTCTCACCGGCATCCTCACCCCGACCCAGGCCTTGTCCGGGTTTTCCAGTGAGCCGGCGATCATTGTCGCGGCGGTGTTCGTGTTGTCGGCCGGCTTGTCGGCCACCGGCATCACCGACCGCATTGGCGCGGCGATCGGGCGCGCCGCCGGCGGGCGCGAGTGGCGCGCCATCGCGGTCACCATGCCGGCCACCGCGGCCCTGGCGGCGTTTTCGCACCATCTGATGATCACCGCGATGATGTTGCCGGTGATGATGCGGCTGGCCCGCGAGCAGAAGCTGGCCGCCTCGCGGCTGCTGATGCCGATGTCGCTGGCGGCCTCGTTGGGCACCACCTTGACCCTGATCAGCGCGCCGGCCTTTCTGCTCGCCAATGCCGCGCTGGAACGCGGCGGCCACGGGCGGCTGGACCTGTTCGCCATCACCCCGATCGGCGCGGTGCTGGTCGGCGTGGGCATGCTCTACATGCTCGCAGGGCGCTGGCTGCTGCCCAAGCGGCAGGGCGAAGACGATGGCGGCGCGGACTATCTGCGCCTGGAGCGCTATTACACCGAACTGCTGGTCGACGCCGACGCGCCCTGGGTAGGCCGGCCGTTGGCCGAGTTCGAGGCCGCGTTCACCGAACGGCTGCAGGTAGTGGATTGGTTGCGCAACGGCATGCGCCGGCGTCGCAGCAGCAACGAGGGCCTGCTGCGCGCCGGCGATGTGCTGCTGGTGCGCGCCTCGCCGGACGAGATCGCCTCGGTCAAGGATGAGCCGGGTTTGTCGTTGCATGCGGTGGCCAAGTACGGCGAGCAGCCGCGCGAGGATCGCGCCGACCCGCAGCGTCCACATGAGGCACTGGGCGAAGAGCAGCTGGTGCAGGCGGTGGTGGCACCGCATTCGGAATTCGTCGGGCGCTCGGTGTCGCGCATCGATTTCCTGCACACCATGGGCGTGGTGGTGGTCGGGCTGTGGCGCAAGGAAGGCTGGCTGCATGGCGAGTTGTCCGAGCTGCAGCTGCAGGAAGGCGACCTGCTGGTGCTGTGGGGCCGTCAGCACACCTTCCAGCAACTGTCCCAGCACCGCGGCTTCTTGATGCTGATGCCGTTCGACGGTCGCCGCAGCCGGCGTCGGCGCGCACCGTTGGCAGTGGCCATCATGCTGGCCGCCGTCGCGGCGGCCGCGGCCGAGTGGCTGCCACCGCATATCGCGTTCCTGCTCGGCGCGGTGGCCATGGTGCTCACCCGTTGCGTGAGCATCGAACAGGCCTACGCCGAAATCGACGTGCGCATTTACGTGATGATTGCCGGGGTAATCCCGCTCGGCATGGCGATGGATCAGACCGGCACCGCGCGCTGGCTGGCCGAGCATGTGCTCGCGCATGCCCATGGCCTGTCGCCGCTGAGCCTGCTGCTGTTGATGTTTGCCGCCGCCGCATTGCTGACGCAGGTGTTGTCCGATGCCGCCACCACGGTGCTGTTGACGCCGGTGGCGCTGGCCCTGGCGCAGGGGCTGGGATTGCCGCCGATTCCGTTCGTGGTGTGCACTGCGATGGGCGCGGTGGCCTCGTTCCTCACCCCGATCGGCCACCACGGCAACCTGCTGATCCTCAATCCCGGCCAGTACCGGTTTGCCGATTTCCTGCGCGTGGGCGTGCCGCTGACGGTGCTGATTGCGTTTGCCTCCGCATGGATGGCGCGCTATCTGTGGCTGGGCGGGCCGTTGCTGCCCTTCGCCTGGCCGTGACAGCCGGCGCGCCAGGCTGCAATCTGTTGGGGTAGCGTTCGGTCGCTGCGGCGTAGTCTGCCGCGCGGTCCTCGTCGGGAGGGGCGAAGACCGCAAACGGTGGCCTTCGGTTCCTTTAACGAACGATTCTTTAGGATGAGCCGCGACGTGAAGTCGCAGCCAGGAGAGCTTGTGCATTGGAGTTGTTCTACTGCGACGTGGTCGCACACCGTCGGGATCGCCCGTAACACGGTGCGCGTGGCAACGTTGCCGCGCACGCCATTGGCCATCTCGTTTCAGCCCGCAATGTCGCCGCAGATGCGCGACGGGCAGCCCTGATGGACGGCACCGTGACCCTTTCCCCTGCACCAACCGATCTACCTCCCGTCTCCAGCCTCGATGCCGGCCAGCCCACGCTGCCGCCAGAAGCGCCGTTGGCAATGCCCGAACAATCCCTGCGCGAAGGCAGCCTGCAGGTACGCCACCAGCGCACCTCGCCGATGGGCATCGGCCTGCGCCGCTTCTATCTGATCGGCGGGACGCTGACCGCCACCGCGGTGGCGGTGTGGGTGATGCTCAGCGTGCTGTGGCCCGGCGGCTTCAGCGTGCTGGAAGGCTGTTTGCTGGGCCTGTTCGTGTTGCTGTTCGCCTGGATTGCGATGTCCTTCGCCAGCGCGGTGGCCGGCTTCATCACCGTGGTCGCACGCGCCGGGCGCAAGCTCGGCATCGATCCGGATGCGCCGTTGCCCAGCCTGCACACGCGCACCGCGTTGCTGATGCCCACCTACAACGAAGACCCGCGCCGCCTGTTGGCCGGCCTGCAGGCGATCTACGAATCGGTCGCAGAAACCGGGCAGCTGGAGCACTTCGATTTCTTCGTGCTCAGCGATACCACCCGCGAGCACATCGGCCGCGCCGAAGAACAGGTGTATGCCGAACTGTGTGACAGCGTCGGCGGGCATGGCCGCATCTTCTACCGCCGCCGCGCCGACAACGCCGCGCGCAAGGCCGGCAACGTGGCCGACTGGGTGCGCCGTTTTGGCGGCAACTACCCGCAGATGCTGATCCTGGACGCCGATAGCGTGATGACCGGCGACACCATCGTGCGCCTGGTCGCGGGCATGGAAGACAACCCGGACGTGGGCCTGATCCAGACCTTGCCGGCGGTGGTGAACGGGCAGACCTTGTTCGCCCGTATGCAGCAGTTCGGCGGCCGCGTGTACGGGCCGATCATCGCCTTCGGCGTGGCCTGGTGGCATGGCGCGGAAAGCAATTACTGGGGCCACAACGCGATCATCCGCACCCAGGCGTTTGCCGATCACGCCGGGCTGCCGTCACTGCGTGGGCGCAAGCCCTTCGGCGGCCATGTGCTCAGCCATGACTTTGTCGAAGCGGCACTGATGCGGCGCGGCGGCTGGGCCATGCACATGGTGCCGTACCTGCAGGGCAGCTACGAAGAAGGCCCGCCCACGCTCACCGACCTGCTGGTCCGCGACCGCCGCTGGTGCCAGGGCAACCTGCAGCACGCCAAGGTGGTGGGTGCCAAGGGCCTGCACTGGATCAGCCGCATGCACATGATGATCGGCATCGGGCATTACTTCACCGCGCCGATGTGGGGCATGTTGATGCTGGTGGGTATCGGCATTCCGCTGGCGGGCGCCGGCATCGATCTTGCGCAGGGCCTGCCGTTCTCGCCGGCGCGCTACTGGCACGGCAGCAGCGACGGCAACGCGATCTGGATCTTCGTCTGCACCATGTTCGTGTTGCTTGCACCCAAGCTGCTTGGCTACATCGCCTTGCTGCTCAATCCGCGCGAACGCCGCGCCTGCGGGGGGGCGATCCGCGCCGCGTTGAGCATCCTGCTGGAAACCGTGCTGGCGGCCTTGATGGCGCCGGTGGTGATGTACCTGCAATCGCGCGGCGTGTTCGAAGTGCTGGCCGGCAAGGATTCGGGCTGGGATGCGCAGGTGCGCGATGACGGCAAGCTGTCGTGGCCGGCATTGATCCGCAGCTATGGTGGCCTGAGCGTATTCGGCCTGTTCATGGGCACGCTGGCCTACCTGGTGTCGCCGTCGCTGGCGGCGTGGATGGCGCCGGTGATCGTGGGCATGGTGGTGTCGATCCCGGTGGTGGCGGTGACTTCGCTGCGCCGCACCGGCCTGGCACTGCGCCGCGCCGGCATCTTCTGCATCCCCGAAGAACTCGACCCGCCCAAGGTGCTGGTGCGTGCGTCCGAACTGCGCCGCGCCGCCGCGCTCGAACCGCCGCTGATCTGAGCGGCCCACGGCGCGTGCCGCCGCGGCCGCCTCGCTTGCAGGCAGCCTCCCGCGCTGCTGGCGTCCTTGCGCAGCGCGCTGAGTGCACAGGGGCGCAAGGCATAATGCCCAGCCCTGTCACCGGAAGGTGGATGATGCTGGACGTGATTGAACGCGAGACCGGACCGAACCCGCAGTGGGCGGTGATCTGGCTGCATGGCCTGGGTGCGGACGGCAGCGACTTTGCGCCGATGGTGCCGGAACTGGTGCGCCCGCAGTGGCCGGCGCTGCGCTTCGTGTTCCCGCATGCGCCAATCCGCCCGATCACCATCAATAACGGCGTGCGCATGCGCGGCTGGTACGACATCGTCGGCATGGACTTTGCCCAGCGCGCGGACAAGGTCGGCATCGCCGAGTCGGTGGCCCAGATCGAGGCCTTGATTGCCAACGAACAGGCGCGCGGCATTGCGCCCGACCGCATCCTGCTGGCCGGCTTCTCGCAAGGCGGCGCCGTCACCCTGGCAGTGGGCCTGCAGCGCCGCGTGCCGTTGGCCGGGTTGATCGCCATGTCCACCTATCTGCCCGATCCGGCCGCCGCTGCCAGCCAACTGCAGCCGGGCGCGCTGGCGCAACCACTGTTCATGGCGCATGGCAGCGCCGACCCGGTGGTGCCTTACCGCGCCGGCGAGCAGAGTGCGCAGGCCCTGCAGGCACTGGGGTTTACGCTGGAATGGCATAGCTACCCGATGGGCCACCAGGTCTGCGTGGAAGAGATCGACGCCCTGCGCGACTGGATGCAGGCGCGCTTCACCGCCGTCTGAGCCATGGCCCACACCGCGCCGCAGATCGCCTGGATGCCGGACCTGTGCCGGCTGCCCCGCCTGGGCGCGATGCTCGGCCTGGCCGAGCTGGTGGTGCTGGTGGTGACCCTGGTGCCCGAAGCCGGCGCTGCGCGTAGCTTCACGCTGTCGCGCTTCGTGTCGGCCAGCGGCCTGGCGTTATGGCTGGCCCTGGCGGTGAGCGTGCTGCTGTGCGTGCTGCGGCCGTCCTTGTCGCGGCTGCCGCCACGGCTGGGTGGGCTGGCTGCGTTGTTGATCGCCGCAGTGGTGGCGATGCTGGGCGCCGGCATCGTGCATGGCCTGTACGCGGTGCTCGACCAGGCCCCGCTCGGCCCGCTGGTCGGGTTCTGGCGTTTTACGCTCGGCAGTGCGGCCACGGTGGTGCTGATCACCGCGCTGGCGCTGCGCTATTTCTACGTCAGCGACCGCTGGGAAGCGCAGGTGCAGGCCAACGCCCGCGCCGAAGCCGATGCGCTGCAGGCGCGCATCCGCCCGCATTTCCTCTTCAACAGCATGAACCTCATCGCCAGCCTGCTGCGGCGCGACCCGGTGGTGGCCGAACAGGCGGTGCTGGACCTGTCGGATCTGTTCCGCGCCGCGCTGGGGGCGGGCGAGGGCGTGTCCACGCTGCGCGCCGAATGCGAGCTGGCCGAGCGTTACCTGGCCATCGAATCGCTGCGCCTGGGCGATCGTCTGCAGGTGCGCTGGCACAAGCAGGAACCGCTGCCGTGGGCGTTGCCGATGCCGCGGCTGGTGCTGCAGCCGCTGGTGGAAAACGCGGTGCTGCACGGGGTGTCGCCCATGCCCGAGGGCGGCACCTTGTACCTGTCGCTGCGGCAGCGCGGCAGCCAGTTGCAGATCCGTATCGTCAATCCGGCACCGCAGCCCGGCACTCAGGCGCCGCTGGTGGTGGCGGGCGCCGGGCATGCCCAGGCCAGCATCTCGCACCGGTTGGCGTTTCAATTCGGTGCCGGGGCACGGATGGCGGCCGGCTGGTCGGAGGGCTACTATGCCTGCGAGATCACATTACCGTTGAAGTGAGGGGGAATCACTTCAGCGAGGGGGATGTCCATGACGGCCACGCAAGTGCGGGTCCTGATCGCCGATGACGAGCCACTGGCGCGCGAGCGCCTGCGCCTGCTGCTGGGCGAGCATCTGCACGTGCAGGTGGTGGGCGAGGCCGAGAACGGCGAGCAGGTCCTGCAGCTGTGCGAGCAGCAGCAGCCGGACCTGGTGCTGCTGGACATCGCCATGCCCGGGGTCGACGGCCTGGAAACCGCCCGCCTGCTGCGCCAGCGCCCGCAACCGCCGGCGGTGGTGTTCTGCACCGCCTACGACCAGCACGCACTGTCGGCCTTCGATGCGGCCGCACTGGACTACCTGATGAAACCCGTGCGCCCCGAGCGCCTTGCTGCCGCGCTGCAACGCGTGGCGACCTACCTGGCCGGGCGCACCCCCAGCCTCGCGCCGGCCGCGCCGCTGCGTACCCACCTGTGTGCGCGGCTGCGCGGCAGCCTGCGGTTGATCGCGATCCAGGACATCCGCTATCTGCAGGCGGAGGAGAAGTACGTCATCGTCCACCACGCCCGCGGTGAGGACCTGATCGAAGAGTCGCTCAAATCGCTGGAAGACGAATTCGCCGAGCGCCTTGTGCGCATCCACCGCAATTGCCTGGTCGCCCGCGAGGAGCTGGTGGAGCTGCGCCGCAGCGGCGATGGCCAGGTGCATGCGGTGCTGCGCAACGTGCCGCAGACCCTGGAAGTGAGCCGCCGCTGTGTGGCCAGCTTGCGCGAACAACTGCGCCAGGTATGAGTTGGGCGTCGTGTCCGCGATAATGGCGGCATGACCACGCTGCGCATCGCCACCCGTAAGAGCCCGCTTGCCCTCTGGCAGAGCGAACACGTCGCCACCGCGCTGCGCCAGCACCACCCCGGGCTGGAGGTCGTGCTGGTGCCGATGAGCACCCGCGGCGATGAAGTGCTGGACCGCTCGCTGGCCGCCATCGGCGGCAAGGGCCTGTTCCTCAAAGAACTGGAGCTGGCGATGCTGCGCGGCGAGGCCGATTGCGCCGTGCACTCGCTCAAGGACGTGCCGATGGAGCTGGACGCGCCGTTCGTGCTGCCGGCCATCCTGGAACGCGGCGACCCGGCCGATGCGCTGGTGTCCAACCTCTACGCCACCTTGCAGGCCCTGCCGCTGGGCGCACGCGTGGGCACCTCGTCGTTGCGCCGCCAGGCGCAGCTGCGCGCCGCGCGCCCGGACCTGGAATTGATCGACCTGCGCGGCAACGTCAACACCCGCCTGGCCAAGCTCGACAACGGCGGCTACGACGCCATCGTGCTGGCCTGCGCCGGCCTGCAGCGGCTGGGCCTGGAAGCTCGCATCACCGCGCGGCTGGACGCACCGGAGTGGCTGCCCGCCCCGGCGCAAGGCGCGGTGGCGGTGGAATGCCGCGGCGACGATGCCCGCATCCACGACCTGCTGGCGGTGCTGGATGCCGGCCGCACACGTGCCTGCGTCGAGGCCGAGCGCGCGATGAATCGCGCCCTGCACGGCAGTTGCCACGTGCCGGTGGCCGCCTTCGCGCGCTGGGAAGGCGAGGACCTGTTCCTGCAGGGCATGGTGGGCAGTGCCAGCGACGGCCGCCTGATCCACGCCGAGGCGCACGGCAGCCCCGACGCCACCGAAGACCTCGGCCGCCGCGTCGCCGACGGCCTGTTCGAAAAGGGCGCCGCACAGCTGCTGGCGGAGTTGTAAGCGCTAGCCAGACCGTAGGAGCGGCCTTGGCCGCGAACGCGTTACCGATAACACCTGCACGTAATCGATAAAAACCCTCACCGCCAACGCCGCTCCTACGAAACGCAATGGCTTACTTGAACGTGTAGACCAGGTTCACCGTGGTCAGCGTGTCGGTCTTCTTGTCGCCCTCACTGACGTCGCTGTTGTGGCGCATCTGCCAGGCGGCCTTGAGCGCGAAGTGCGAATTCATGCTGACCTGCACGCCGAAATCGTTCTGCGCGTAGGTGTTGTATTCGCCCGATTCCACCAGCAGCGTGTTGATCAGATCGGTGTTGTCGGTGACGGTGTATTTCAGGTCGAACAGACCACGGCCGATCAGCCCGGTCTCGTTGCGGTCGTCGTCGCTGTTGTGCGCGCGGCGGATACCCGGGCCGATCTGCGCATCCAGATAAAAACGATCGGCATCGATCAGGCGCGTGCCGTAACCGATACCGAAGGTGGCCAGGCGGTCGTAGGTGGCGAAGTCATCGTGTTCGTAGCGGCCGGTCGCGGTGAGCTGGCGGTGTTCGCCCAGCTGCAGCGCGCTGCCGGCACTGCCGGTGTAGCGCTCGGCGGTGGTCTGGCGCTCGCGCGTCACGCTGCCGTCGTCGTTGGTATTGGTGTATTCCGAGCTCGAGCGCAGCGCGGTGGCATCCAGGCTGTGGATCCAGTCGCCATCGGTGTAGCGCAGGCGGATGCGCCCGTTGAGGCTGTCGGTGGTGCTGTTGCCGTGCGCAGACGCATAGCCGAGCTCGCCACTGCTGCCGCTCCACGGGGAGGGCATCAAGGCGGCGGCCGGGTCTGCCGGCGCCGGTGCGACCGCCTGGGCCCAGACGGTGGGCGTGATCAACAACAGCGGCAACAGGGCAGACAACGGGGCACGGCGTGACATGGGC
The DNA here is from genome assembly GCF_041475695.2 of Xanthomonas sp. NCPPB 4037. Lineage (NCBI taxonomy): Bacteria > Pseudomonadati > Pseudomonadota > Gammaproteobacteria > Lysobacterales > Lysobacteraceae > Xanthomonas > Xanthomonas sp. NCPPB 4037. The sequence continues at coordinate 4,341,360 of NZ_CM191261.1, read as the reverse complement.
GGCACTCTTGGAGACGAAAGGGAGGGCAGAGAGGTGAAAGCGATTTCATGATAACGGACTGGGCGACCGCGTCAGGACCGGGTGAAGCCGCGCTTCATTGGCGGTTCGGGCGATCGGCGCGCCGCGCGCCCTGCGCCAAGCCGGGTAGGCAGGCCTTGCGCGGGGCGTGGATGCTCACCCCGCCGCGCGAAGACTCGGACATAATCAGCGCATGGACCGCTACGAACGTATCAACGCCCTGCATCGCCTGCTCAAGTCGGCCCGCTACCCGGTCACGGTGGCGCGCCTGCAAGATGAGCTGAGCTGTTCCCGCGCCACCGTTTACCGCGACCTGGCCTTTCTGCGCGATGCGCTGATGGCCCCGGTGGAGGGCGACGGCGAATCCGGCTTCCGCTATCTGTCTGGCGAAAGCGACCGCTTCGAGCTGCCGGGCCTGTGGCTGAGTTCCGAAGAACTGCACGCCTTGCTGGCCTCGCAGCAGCTGCTGTCGCGGACCGGCGGCGGCGTGCTGTCCTCGATGCTGGCACCGCTGCAGCAGCGGATCGAAGGCCTGCTCGCTGCCCAGGCCGGCGTCTCGCAGTGGCCGGTGGACCGGGTCCGGGTGATCCCGCACCGCGGCCGAAAGCTGGACGAAGCCAGCTTCCGCAGCGTGGCTTCGGCGGTGCTGGAGCGCAAGCAGTTGAGTTTCGACTACCGCGCCCGCTCCACTGACGAATCGACCAAGCGCACGGTGTCGCCGCAGCGCATTACCCATTACCGCGACAACTGGTACCTGGATGCGTGGGACCACGGCCGCGAGGGCGTGCGCAGCTTTGCGGTGGACCGTATCAACCACGCCCGCATCATCGATACCACGGCGCGCGACGTGCCCGACAGCGAACTGGATGCGCAGCTGGGCGCCAGTTACGGCATTTTTTCGGGCGCGCCCAAGGGCTGGGCGACCATCGTGTTCAGCGCCAAGGCCGCGCGCTGGGTGGCCGACGAGCACTGGCATTCCAAGCAGCAAGGGCGCTTCCTGCCCGACGGCCGTTACGAACTGAAAGTGCCGTACAGCGTCTCGCGCGAGCTGCTGATGGATGTGCTGCACTACGGCTCGGACGCGGAAATCGTCGAGCCGATGTCGTTGCGCGAGCAGGCCAAATCGCTGCTATCGCTGGCGTTGAGTAATTACGACTAAGCACGGCTGACAAAACGTAGCGGGCAGTTGTCAGGTGGGTGCGGACGGCGCGGAAGAACCGGACCGTACGCGGGGACACGCCGGTTTCGAGCACCGGCGCGGGCCCTGGTGGCTGCGCAGTCGTTTTGATCGCTGCTCCAAGCCCGGCGGGCAACGCCGGGGAGCGCACGCTGGCATGGTCGCGTGCGCGGGTGCCAATCAGCGCTTATCGGGGACTTCGAAGCCCAGCCGGCCTACCTGTTCGGGCAGCTGCGGCACGCGCTTGAGTTTGTCGGTGTAGATGGCGTAGTCGTCGCGCATCTTGTTGACCAGGGTGCGGTACTGGTCGCGGCTCATGTCCGGCTTGCGCGCGAAGATCCAGGCCAGGTCGCGGCCGGGGTAGGAGATCAGCATCCACGACCCGTCGGGCGCGATTTCCAGGATGCGCTGCTTGGCCGGAATGACCTTGTAGAACCACACCCGCCAATCGCGGTTGCCGCTGTCCGCGTCCACCGAGGCGCGTGCGTTGACTTCCTTTTCCGGCTCCTCGAAGCCTTCGCGGTAGCGATAGCGCACCGCCACCTTGCCGTCTTCCACCAGGGTGTATTCGTCGCGGCTGGCAACATGGCCGCGCTCGACCGGGTTGGGCATGCGCGCAATCACGTACCAGGTGCCCATGATCTTGGACAGGTCGATCGGCCGCTCCGTGGTCGGTGTGTCCTTGGCTTGCGCCGTGGGCAGGCCAAGCACGAGCAGGAAAGCGAGGGCGATCGAAACGGTCAGGCGCATCGCAAAGTCACAGAGGGTCAGTTGGGTCAGCACACTACCGCATGCAGGGGGCAAGTTCGCGTCAACGGTTGCGCCTGGCGTCGACAAACGCCGCTGGACCGGCCGGGCGCGCGTGCAGCCGGCCCAGTGGACGGCAGCCAGATGACGGAGCCGCGGCAGTGGCGGCGCTGACCGCGGGCCGGTGGATGCGGCTGCGCATGCCGCATCAGCCTGATCTGGCTGATCAGCCCGCGTGACTGGCAACGCGTTGGGGAGCGCTGGGGGCGGTTGATGCATGCACCGGGACAGCACGAATGCTGGGGTCCGCCGCCGCCTGTCTTGGATGGCCCGGCTGCGCATGGCGGCACTTCGGTACAGCTACGCGACTGGCGACGCGTGGGTAAGGGCCGTGGTATGCGGTTGGTGCCGGAACCGGAAACCGCGCGAGTGCTGGTCCAACCAGGCTTGCTCGGCGTTGCGCGGCCTACGCACGGCGGAAGTCCATCAGTGGCGCAGCGGCGGCGGGAACACCGCGGGCCCCGGCCGCGAGCGAGCAGCGCGCAGCGCCGCCGCCAACCAGCCACACGCGCGAAACGGCAGCGCTGTCACCGGTGTCGCACAGGTCGCAGCCGGTGAGATGGCCGCAGGCAATTCTGCCGGCCTGTCCTCATCCATCCCGCCACGGAGTGCCGCCATGTCGCATCGCCTTTCCCGTCGTTCCGAAACTCCCGACCCGCGCGTGCTGCGTCCAGTGCGTCAGGTCGCCCTGGCCGGGCTGGCCCTGGTATTGGTGTGGCCGGCGGCGCGCGGCCACAGCGAGTGGATCGGCTGGTTGCCGCTGTGGCTGGTCGGCATGCCGATGCTGGCGTGGTGGAGCCTGTACCGGTTCGCCGTGCCGGCATTGCCGCGCCGGGGCGAGCGGCCAGCAAGGACACGGCGGCGGGGGCCGCAGGCGCAGCGCCGTCGCGTGGGTTCGCGCACGGCGACGCAGGCGCGCGCGGCCTGACCTTCGGCAGGGGAAGCCGCCGAACGGCTATGTTACGGTCCGGCGGCTCGCTTTCTTAGGGAACCCCCATGTCCAAATTCGCCTCGATCTGCCTGGTTGCCGGCCTGATCACTGCTGGCGCCGTCTCTGCAGAGGAAACCGCCGTGTCCAATGATCCGTATGCCTGGCTGGAAGATGTCACCGGCGCCAAGCCGCTGGACTGGGTCAAGGCGCAGAACGCCAAGACCGAGGCGCGGCTGGCAGTGCCCCCGGCCTTCAAGCAGATGGAATCGAGCATCCGCGAGGTGCTCGACTCGGATGCCAAGATTCCCGCCGTGCAGAAGATCGGCCCTTACTACTACAACTTCTGGAAGGACAAGCAGCACGAGCGCGGCCTGTGGCGGCGCACCACGCTGGACGAATACCGCAAGGCGGCGCCCAAGTGGGAAACCGTGCTGGATCTGGATGCGCTCAACAAGGCCGAGAAAGAGAACTGGGTCTGGCACGGCGCCGATTGCCTGCGCCCGGGCTACCAGCGCTGCCTGATCGCGCTGTCGCGCGGCGGTGCCGACGCGGACGTGACGCGTGAGTTCGACCTGTCCACCAAGCAGTGGGTCAAGGACGGGTTCTTCCGCCCCGAAGCCAAGGGCGGGCTGGGCTGGATCGATCAGGACACCGTCTACGTCTATACCGATTTCGGCGCCGGCGCGATGACCAGCTCCGGCTACCCGCGCATTGCCAAGCAGTGGAAGCGCGGCACGCCGCTGAGCACGGCCAAGGTGGTGTACGAGGGCAAGCCCACCGACATGTACATCATGGCGATGCATGACGACACGCCTGGATTCGAGCGTGATTTCGTCAGCCGCACGCTGGCCTTTTACAACGACGAGCTGTATTTCAAGAAGGCCGATGGCGCGCTGGTAAAGGTGGATGCGCCGAACTCCGCCAACAAGAGTGTCAAACGCGAGTGGCTCACCCTGGAGCTGCGCGAGCCGTGGACGGTGGGCGGCAAGACCTACAAGGCCGGCTCGCTGCTGGCCACGCGCTTTGATGCCTTCATGCAGGGCAAGCGCGACTTCGATGTGCTGTTCGAGCCCACCGACACCACCTCGCTGGCCGGCATGACCTGGACGCGCTCGCACCTGGTCTTGAACGTACTGGAAGACGTCAAGAACCGCCTGAGCGTGATCACGCCGGCGCAGGATGGCTGGAAGAAAAGCGCCTTTGTCGGTGCGCCAGCCTTCGGTACCGTGGATGTCGGCGCCGTGGACAGCGATGACAGCGATGCGTTGTGGCTGACCGTCACCGACTACCTCACGCCCACCACCTTGTCGTGGGTGGACGTAGGCACCGCGCCGCAACCGCTGAAGACCATGCCGGCGTTCTTCGATGCCGGCAAGGACAGCATCGAGCAGCACTTTGCCACCAGCAAGGATGGCACCCGCGTGCCCTACTTCCTGGTGCGGCCGAAGGATCTCAAGCTCGATGGCAGCGCGCCGACCCTGCTGTATGGCTATGGCGGTTTCGAGATCTCGATGACGCCGAATTATTCCGGCGCCCTGGGCCGTGCCTGGCTGGAGAAGGGCGGCGTTTACGTGGTGGCCAACATCCGCGGCGGTGGCGAATATGGCCCACGCTGGCACCAGGCCGCGCTCAAGCAGAACCGCCACAAGGCCTATGAAGACATGGCCGCTGTGGCCAAGGATCTGGTCGCGCGCAAGATCACCTCGACCAAGCACCTGGGCGTGCAGGGCGGCAGCAACGGCGGCCTGATGACCGGCAACATGCTGACCCAGTATCCAGAGCTGTTCGGTGCGGTGGTGGTGCAGGTGCCGCTGCTGGACATGAAGCGCTACAGCCATCTGTTGGCAGGCGCCTCGTGGATGGCCGAGTACGGCAACCCGGACACCGACGACTGGAAATTCATCCAGACCTTCTCGCCGTATCACCTGTTCGATCCGAAGAAGACCTACCCGCCGGTGATCTTCCTGACCTCCACGCGCGATGACCGGGTGCATCCGGGCCACGCACGCAAGATGGCGGCCAAGATGATCGAGGCGGGCAAGGACGTGACCTACTACGAGAACATCGAAGGCGGCCATGGCGGCGCAGCCAACAATGCGCAGGCGGCGCATATGTCGGCGCTGGCCTACAGCTTTCTGTGGGAGCGTTTAGCGGATTGAAGCGCCGGCCGGAAGTGGTTCTGTAAGAGCGGCTAACAAAACGTAGCGAGCAGCCGCCAGGTGGGTGCGGACGGCGCGGAGGAACCGGAGTGTACGGGGGTACATGAGGATTCCGAGCACCGGCCGCGCCCGCCTGGCGGCTGCGCAGTAGTTTTGATAGCTGCTCTAAGGAACCTCTGAACAACGCACCACAGATACGCGACACTACCCGCCTGATGTTGAGGAGTGATCCATGCAACTGACGTTCGGTGACGCTGAGGGCCTGGGCAAGCGCAAGCAGACCCGCCGCGAGATTTTTCTGGCCGAGATGGAGCAGGTCGTTCCGTGGCAGCAACTGGTCGGGCTGATCGCGCCGCACTATCCGGTGTCGGGGCGGCCAGGTCGGCAGCCGTACGCATTGGCGACGATGTTGCGGATTCATTTGCTGCAGCAGTGGTATGCGTTGAGCGATCCGGCGATGGAAGAAGCGCTGCATGAGATTCCGAGCTTGCGGCGCTTTGCCCAGCTCGGTGGCTTGGACAACGTTCCGGACGAGACCACGATTCTCAACTTTCGGCGCTTGCTGGAGACCCATGGCCTTGCCGCACGGATGCTGGAAGCCGTCAACGCGCATCTGGCGCGCAAGGGCCAGAGCTTGCGCTCCGGCACGATCGTCGATGCGACGCTGATCGCTGCGCCCAGCTCGACCAAGAATGCCGACCATGCGCGCGACCCTGAGATGCATCAGACCAGGAAGGGTAATCAGTGGTATTTCGGGATGAAGGCGCACATCTGCGTGGATGAGTTTTCCGGGCTGGTGCACCACGTCCATTGCACAGCGGCCAATGTCGCCGATGTCACGGTGATGCACACGTTGCTGCATGGCAACGAAGACAGCGTGTTCGGCGACAGCGGCTACACCGGTGCGGATAAGCGCGAAGAACTGCAGGACTGCGAGGCTGCATTCTTCATTGCTGCCAAGCGTTCGGTGCTGCAAGCCATCGGCAACAAGCGGGAGCGTGCTCGGGAACAGCGTTGGGAACACTTCAAGGCCAGCGTGCGTGCGAAGGTGGAGCATCCGTTCCGGGTGATCAAGCGCCAGTTCGGTTACACCAAGGTCCGCTATCGCGGCTTGGCGAAGAACACCGCGCAGGTGCTGACGCTGTTTGCGCTCTCCAATCTGTGGATAAAGCGAAAGCAGTTGATGCCTGCTATGGGGAGCGTGCGCCTGTAACGCGGGCAACACCCTGCAAACGCGCCGGAAACGGCAAAAAATCGAGGATCTGAGCGCCGTCGGCCTGGCCGATGTGGTTAGGCTCATCCTCCGACGCCGTTGATCAGACCATCCCTAAGTCGAGTTGCTTTCGTTGTGTCTTGCTCTGAAGAAAGCCCTGGGTCGATTGGCTCAGGGCTTTTTTATGCTTCCTTCTCCCTGCGGGAGAAGGTGCCCGAAGGGCGGATGAGGGTACGGCTGCACGTGGTGATTGATGCGTGTTTGATAAGCAACTGCAAAACAAAGCCCCGAGCAAAGTAGCAAGCAACAGTTTCCGCGCCTTGCGGCGCGGGTTACTTTTGTTTCAGCAAAAGTAACCAAGACCATGTCGCGCGACGCGATCCGGTGCGATGGAGCTGCACCGGTGCCCCGCGCTGCTCGCTACGCGCGGCACGGCGCCCAAACGCGCTACGCTCAGACAGGGCGCCTCTTCGGCCACGCGTGACTGCGGTGCTCGGCTCGCTCCAGGGCGAGCGGAGGCGCAAGCCAGCAGCCAGAGCAGAAGCGCAAAAGAAAAGCGCAGAGGCAGGAAAAACAGCAGCTACGCCTGTTTATATCGACGGCAATGCGTGTGCTGCTGCCGCTCTAAATGCAGCTGCGGAGATGAACCGTGCTCATCGCGTAGTGCGAAATCAAAGATGCCGCAACCCACGCGCAATCCGCTCTACCGCCTGCTCAAGCCGCGGCAGGCTTTGCGTATAGGCGATGCGGACGTGCTGGTTGGCGCGGTGGAAGCCGAAGTCGATGCCGGGAGTGAAGGCGACATGCTCGGTTTCCAGGAAGTGCGTACAGAAGGCCTGCGCGTCCTTGGAGAATGCGCTGATGTCGGCATACAGATAGAACGCGCCTTGTGGCTCGACGGCGATGTCGAAGCCCAGTGCGCGCAGTGCAGGCAACAGGTAATCGCGGCGTTGCTGGAATTCGGCGCGGCGCGCTTCGAAGATGGCGATGCTCTCTGGCGTGAAACACGCAAGCGCCGCATGCTGGGCGATGGACGAGGCGCTGATGTAGAGATTTTGCGCGAGTTTTTCCAACTCGGGCACCGCAGAGGGCGGGGCGATCAGCCAGCCCAGGCGCCAGCCGGTCATGCCGAAGTACTTGGAAAAACTGTTCAGCACGAACGCGCTGTCGTCCACTTCCAGCACGCTGTGCGCGTCCAGGCCGTAGGTCAGGCCGTGGTAGATCTCATCCACCACCAGGTGGCCGCCACGCGCCTGCAAGGCCTGCGATAACGCGGCCAGCTGCGCACGCGAGAGCACGCTGCCGGTGGGGTTGGCCGGTGAGGCCGCCAGCGCGCCAACGCTGTCGGCCGTCCAGTAGGCATCCACCAGCGCCGGGGTCAGTTGGTAGTCGCTATCCGGGCCCACCGGTACCAGCTGCGCGCCACCTTCGACCAGGCGCAGGAAGTGGCGGTTGCACGGATACCCCGGGTCGGCGAGCAACCAATGCTTGCTCGGGTCGACCAACAGGCTGCTGGCCAGCAGCAAGGCGCCGGAGCCGCCCGGGGTGACCAGCACGCGCTCCGGATCGATGCGGCAGCCGTAACGCTGCGCGTAAAACCCGGCAATCGCCTCGCGCAGCGCGGGCAGCCCGCGTGCAGCGGTGTAACGGGTGTGGCCTGCCGCCAATGCAGCCTGGCCGGCGGCCACCACGGGCGCAGCGGTGGTGAAGTCCGGCTCGCCGATTTCCAGGTGGATGACATCGTGGCCGGCCTGTTCCAGTGCGTTGGCGCGGGCCAGCAGGGCCATCACATGGAAGGGCGCGATGTCCTGGCTGCGGCGGCTATAGCCGGACACGGGCGAAAGCAGGGAGTCCATTGCGAAGATGATAGACCAGCATGACCTCGGACACATGACGCTCCCCGGCGGCCTCTTCCACACTCGCGCGCTGGGATGGCATTGCGTTCATCCAACGGACCCCAATCTGATGAAACCTGTCCTGACCTTGTTGATCGCCAGCCTGATGACCAGCTCTGTTCCTTCCGCACTTGCCGCCCTCCCGACGCCGCCGGACGTGGCCAAGCATCCGCACGTGGTCAAGGCCCCGTTCGGTGCCACCCGCAACGACGATTACTACTGGCTGCGCGACGACAAGCGTGAGAACAAGGCCATGCTGGCGTATCTCAACGCCGAAAACGCCTACACCGATGCCTTGATGGCGCCGCTGAAACCGCTGGAAGACACGCTGTACACCGAGATTGTCGGGCGCATCAAGCAGGATGATGCCAGCGTGCCGTACCGCGAGCGCGGCTACTGGTATTACACGCGCTATGAGGCCGGCAAGGACTACCCGATCCAGGCGCGCCGCAAGGGCAGCATGGACGCACCGGAAGAAATCCTGCTCAACGTCAACACCCTGGCCGAGGGCAAGGGCTATTTCAGTGTTGGCGATGCCGAAGTCAGCCAGGACAACCGCATACTGGCCTGGGCCGACGATGCAGTGGGCCGCCGCCAGTACACCATCCGTTTCAAGAACCTGGAGACCGGCGAGGTCTATCCGGACACCGTGGAAGGCGTCTCCGCCAACGTGGTGTGGGCCGACGACAACAAGACCCTGTTCTATGTGGAAAACGACCCGGAAACGCTGCTGACCGTGCGCGTCAAGAAGCATGTACTCGGCACGCCGGCCAAGGACGACGTGCTGGTCTACGAGGAAAAAGACGACAGCTTCTACATGGGCATCTCCCGCACCCGTGACGACAAGTACATCGTCATCGGCGTGGAGAGCACGGTGTCCTCGGAAACCCGCTATGCGCCGGCCGACAAACCCGAGACCTTCACCGTGCTTGCCAAGCGCGAGCGCGACGTCGAGTACCAGCCGGAGCATTTCGATGGCCGCTGGGTGATCCGCACCAATGCCGATGGCGCCAAGAACTTCAAGCTGGTCACAGCGCCCACTAATGCGACCACGCGCAAGCAGTGGACCGACTGGGTGGCGCACGACCCGAACGTGTATATCGAAAGCTACGAACTGTTCGACGGCTTCACCGCCATCGAAGAACGGTCCGGTGGCCTGGAGCGCGTCCGCCTGCTCAAGCGCGATGGCAGCCACGAGTACGTCAAGGCCGACGAGTCGGCGTATTCGATGGGGTTGTCGGTCAACTCCGAGCCGGACACCGCGTGGTTGCGCTACACCTACACCTCGCTGACCACACCGGCCACCACCTACGAACTCAATACGCAGACCGGCGAGCGCAAGCTGCTCAAGCAGCAGCCGGTGATCGGTTACGAGGCCGGCAACTACGTGACCGAACGCGTCTGGGTGACCGCGCGCGACGGCGTCAAGCTGCCGGTGTCGCTGGTCTACAAGAAAGGCTTCAAGAAAGACGGCACTGCCGCGTTGTTCCAGTACGCGTACGGCAGCTACGGCATGTCGATGGACCCGGCCTTCAACCTGCCGGCGGTGAGCCTGCTGGATCGTGGCGTGGTGTATGCCATCGCGCACATCCGTGGTGGCCAGGAAATGGGCCGGCAGTGGTATGACGACGGCAAGCTGCTGCACAAGCAGAACACCTTCAACGACTTCGTCGACATCACCTGCGGCCTGGTGGCACAGGGCTACGCCGCCAAGGACCGCGTTGCGGCTTCCGGCGGCAGCGCAGGCGGCTTGCTGATGGGCGCGGTGGCGAATATGGCCCCGCAGGACTACCGGGTGATGGTCGCGCAGGTGCCGTTCGTGGACGTGGTCACCACCATGCTCGATGCCAGCATCCCGCTGACCACCAACGAATACGACGAATGGGGCAACCCGGAAACCAAGGATTACTACGACTACATGCTGTCGTATTCCCCGTACGACAACGTGCGCAAGCAGGCCTACCCGGCGATGTTCGTCGGAACCGGCCTGTGGGATTCGCAGGTGCAGTACTGGGAACCGGCCAAGTGGGTCGCCAAGCTCCGCGACGACAACACCGGCACCTACCCGATCGTCTTCCGCACCAACATGGAAGCCGGCCACGGCGGCAAATCCGGCCGCTTCCGCCGCTACCGCGAACTGGCCGAATCCTATGCCTTCGTGCTGGACCAGCTGGGCGTCAAGTAGTTGAGGGGCGGGGATTTGGGAGTCGGGATTTGGGACTCGTAAAAGCAGACCGCGAGGGTTTTTAGCGATTAGCTATTTGCCTGGATGTCAGGGGGCGGTGGATGCGGGAGGCTGGTGTTGCCTCCGTCTCCACTTCCACTTCCCGTCTTCCGTCTTCCGTCTTCCGTCTTCCGTCTTCCGTCTTCCGTCTTCCGTCTTCTTCTTCCCCCTTTTCACCTCTGCCGGCTTCCGCTTCCTGCTTCGCTTCCCGCCGTACCACCTAGCGTTTTTCCTCACCGTTTTTGGTTTTTGTCTCCTGCTCCTGCTTTTGCTGACGCTCTCGCTCCACCAACGTCGCCTTAAAGCGAGCCGAGCACCGCAGCTGCGCGGGGCCGAAGAGGCGCCCTTGTCTGAGCGCAGCGAGTTTGGGCGCCGTGCCACGCGTGGCGAGGAGCGCAGGGCACCGGTGCGGCTTCACCGCGCCGGATTGCGTCGGCGACAGCGGTTTTGGTTCCTTTTGCCAAGACAAAAGGAACTCGCGCCGCAGGCGCGAAAGCTCTGCACTTGCTCTTGCACAAGCGCACCCCACACCCACCTGCAACAAAAACCATCCCCCCACCAACCCCCACCACTGGCCGTATCATTCCCCCATGACGCGACCGAACCGATTCCGCTGGGCGTGGTGGCTGCTGGCCTATGCCAGCTTGGCCACCGGCATTGTCGGCATCTTCGTCCCAGGCCTGCCCACCACCGTATTCGTGCTGATCTCCGCCTGGGCCGCCTCGCGCGGCTCCGAACGCCTGCACCGCTGGCTGCTGGCGCACCCGCGCTTTGGCCCGGCCATCGTCGAATGGCAGACCTATCGCGCGGTGAGCCGCAAGGCCAAATGGATGGCGACCCTGACCATGACCATCTGCGCGGCCATCATGCTGTGGTGCGTGCCGGTGCTGTGGGTCAAATGCCTGTCCATCGGCAGCATGGCGGTGGTGGCCATCTGGCTGTGGCTGCGCCCGGAGCCGCCGCCGCGCGCACTGCAAACGCCCGCCCCGCACTGAGCGCACGGCAGTCAGGGTGTTCTGGCTATACTTCGGTGCATGAGCATTATGTCCCGACCGTCTGTTCGTCTCGCACTGATGGGTGCGACCCTCGTCCTGCTCGCCGCCTGCGGCAACAAGGGCCCACTGGTGATGCCGCAGAAGCCGGTGCCGGTAGAGGCCCAGCCCGTGTTGCAGCCGCCGGATGCACCGCAACCGCTGGACGAATCGCAGACGCCTGCGCCCGCGCCGACCGACGGCACCACCCAGCCCGCGCCGGCCACGGATCAGCCCGCCAGCAGCGGCAATGAGCGCTGACGTCCACACCGGGCGCTTGCGTTTCACCAAGATGCATGGCGCCGGCAACGATTTCGTCGTGCTGGATCTGCGCGATGGCACACCGCCTCCCGATGCCAGCCTGGCCGCGCGGTTGGCGGATCGTCATTTCGGTGTGGGCTGCGACCAGATCCTGACCATCGAAGCGCCACGCAGCGCCGAGGCGGTGGCCGCCTACCGCATCTGGAATTCCGACGGATCGCACTCGCAGCAGTGCGGCAATGGCGCGCGCTGTGTGGCCGCGTGGCTGGTGCGCGAGGGCACCGCGCAGGGCGATGCCTTCACCATCGACAGCCCCTTCACCGCGCACCGCGTCGAGCGATTGGACGCGGGCACATATTCGGTGGCGATGGGCGTGCCGCAGTTCGAGCCTACGCAGATTCCGCTGGCCGGCTTTGCCCATGCGCGCGACGAATACGCGCTGCCCGTGCACGGAGAAACCGTGCGCTTTGGCGCGGTGTCGATGGGCAACCCGCACGCGGTGGTGGAAGTTGGCCGGGTCGATGCGGCGCCGGTGGAGCGGGTGGGTGCGTTGCTGCAACAGAACGCGGCGTTTCCCGAATCGGTCAATGTCGGGTTTGCACAGGTGGTCGACCCGGCGCACGTGCGGTTGCGCGTGTACGAGCGCGGCGTTGGCGAAACGCTCGCCTGCGGCAGCGGTGCGTGCGCGGCGGCGGTGGTGCTGATGCATCGGGGCCGGGTCGAGCGCGATGTGCGGGTGTCCTTGCCGGGTGGCGAATTGCGGATCCGCTGGGCCGGCGAGCAGGCGCAGGTGGTGATGTCCGGGCCGGCCGTGTTCGTCTTCGATGGAGAGTGGAACCAATGAGCGAGACCGACAAACTCGGCGCGCATGACGTCGCCAACTGGCTGCGCCGCCATCCGACCTTTCTCAAGCAGTTTCCGGATCTGGCGGTGAGCCTGCTGGTGCCGCGCGACGACGGCCCTACCGCCTCCCTGGCCACGTACCAGCTGGAAGTGCTGCGCGACAAGAACCGTGAATTGTCGCGGCGCCTGCACGAACTGGGCAGCAATGCGCAGGTCAACGAGCGGCTGGCGGTGCGCACACATCAACTGACGCTCGCGCTGATGCGCCAGGCCACCCCGGCCGACACGCTCAAGGCGATGGCCGCGTCGTTGGCGGAAGATTTCAATGGCGAACTGGTGCGGCTGGTGTTGCTGCAACCGGTCGCCGGGCTGGAGGCAGACTGGTTGCAGGTGATGGCGGCCGATGACGCGCGCCTGGCGCCATTTCGCGATTGCCTCACCGATGGCGAGCCGATCTGCGGCCGCCTGCAAGCCGAAAAACATGCGCTGTTGTACGGCGCGCATGCCGGCGAGGTGCAATCCACCGCGTTGCTGCCATTGCCGGGTATCGGCCTGATCGCAGTGGGCAGCAGCGATGCCAATCGGTTCTACCCGGGCATGGGCACGTTGTTCTTGCGCATGATGGGCGAGTCGCTGGTAGTGGCACTGCAGCGCTTCGATGCCTGAGACAGCGCCGCCTGTTGCGGATGCGCGGGGTTCCTCGCCGACAGCGACGACCGGGCCCAGCGCAGATGCAACGTTGTCTGCGGTGGAGCCCTTCCTGGCGCATCTGCAGATCGAACGGCAGGTCTCGGCACATACGCTGGACGCCTACCGGCGCGATCTTGCCGCGCTGATCGGTTGGGCAAGTGCGCAGGGCAGCGACGATGTCGCGCAGCTCGACAGCGCGCAGCTGCGGCAATTCGTCACCGCTGAACACCGGCGCGGGTTGTCGCCGAAGAGCCTGCAGCGTCGCCTGTCGGCTTGCCGCAGTTATTACGCGTGGTTGCTCAAGCATGGCCGCATCGCGACCAGCCCTGCGGCTGCGTTGCGTGCGCCCAAGGCGCCGCGCAAATTGCCGCAGGTGCTGGATGCCGATGAAGCGGTGCGGCTGGTGGAAGTGCCGACCGACGCGCCGCTGGGCCTGCGCGACCGCGCTTTGCTGGAGCTGTTCTATTCCTCCGGGCTGCGCCTGAGCGAGCTGTGCGCCTTGCGCTGGCGCGATCTGGATCTGGACAGCGGCCTGGTCACGGTGCTCGGCAAAGGCGGCAAGCAACGCTTGGTACCGGTGGGGTCGCATGCGGTGACGGCCTTGCGCGCCTGGCAGCGCGACAGCGGCGGCAGCGCGCAAACGCATGTCTTCCCGGGGCGTGCGGGCGGTGCGATCTCGCAACGCGCGGTGCAGATCCGGATCAAGCAACTGGCGGTACGCCAGGGCATGTTCAAGCACGTGCATCCGCACATGCTGCGCCACAGTTTTGCCAGCCACATCCTGGAATCCTCCGGCGACCTGCGCGGTGTGCAGGAGTTGCTGGGGCATTCGGATATCGCCACCACGCAGATCTATACCCATCTGGATTTCCAGCATCTGGCCAAGGTCTACGACGCCGCGCATCCGCGGGCGAAGCGCAAGAAAGCTGCTGAGTAATTGGGACGCAGCGTAAGAAGTTGCCGATTGCGGTGTGCACCCACAGGCGCTGGTGCGCGTCGCTGACCGCGCTTCGCATGCATCGCCGCTGCTGAGCTTCGCTCCTGCCGGGAGAGGCGAGACGCCATCTCCAAGCATGGATGCCAGCAACGCGCTGGCACACCTGGAGATGGCCGTCAGCAGCGTGTGGCAGGTGATTGATGCACTGTCAGTACAGGCGCCCTCACCCCACGTCATGTCCCGGTGGGAGAGGGGCATGCCTGCACGCAGACGCTGCCGTGTCCGAAGACGGCGAGCAGGGCCGGCATGCGTAGGTCACGCTGCGCTTCCAGCTCTGGAAGACCGCCATGACCTCGTTTCGTTTGACAGGACTCGATCCAGCCTTGTTCGCCCATTTGTATGTGCTCGATGACGCTGCGCTGGCCAACCACCAAGCCGTGCGCGTGATCGCCGACGCCGATGATGGATTCCCGTGTCGTGTCAGCCTGCAGGACGCGCGCGCAGGCGAGCAGTTGCTGCTGTTGCCGTATCTGCATCAGGCTGCCGATTCGCCGTACCGCGCGAGCGGGCCAATCTTTGTACGTGCCGCAGCGGCGCGTGCGCAGCTGGAACCAGATGCAGTGCCGGCTGCGATCCAATCGCGGCTGATCTCGCTACGCGCTTACGATCATCGTCATCATCTGACGGCCGCCGAGGTGTGTGCAAGCGAAGACGTCGCAGCGTGGCTGCACGCGTGTCTGGACGACGCGCAGATCGCCTACGTGCATCTGCATCATGCGCGTCAGGGCTGTTACGCATGTCGCGCTGATCGCACTGCTGCCGATGCGCTGGCTGGAATCGTCAGCTAGGCCTTTGCATGTTGCTTGAGGGCGGGCCTCGGCAACGGATCAGTCAACGCCAGGCCCGGTACTTGCTGCACAAGTTGCTGCCAGGCGTGTGCAAACAACACCGGCGCATGGTGAACCCAGCAGGCGTTGCAAGTCGCATGCAGTGGCGCTGCTGTCTCAAACGTGAGCAAGTTCAAGCGCGCTGCGCCGATGCGCGGCAGCGCGCTTGAACCCGGCAGGGGCGTCCCCACCTCTTTGGAAACCCCCGGAGGACCCATGGATCCCAGCCAGAACCCCAACGTCGTTCACGCCACCACCATCATTTCGGTCCGACGTGGCGGGCATGTCGCCGTCGCCGGCGATGGTCAGGTCACCCTCGGCCACACGGTCATGAAAGGCAACGCGCGCAAGGTGCGCCGGCTCGGCCGCGACGGCCAGGTACTGGCCGGTTTTGCCGGTGCAGCCGCCGATGCGTTCACCCTGTTCGAACTGTTCGAAGCCAAGCTGGACAAGCACGGTCAGCTGACCCGCGCCGCCGTGGAGCTGGCCAAGGATTGGCGCACCGAGCGCCGCCTGGGCAAGCTCGAAGCATTGCTGGCTGTGGCCGACAAGGAAACCTCGCTGATCATCAGCGGCACCGGCGATGTGATCGAGCCGGAAGACGGCATCATCGCGATCGGCTCTGGCGGCTCGTACGCCCTGTCTGCCGCACGCGCGTTGCTGGCGCACACCGAACTGGACGCCAAGACCATTGCCACCGAGGCGATCAACATCGCCGGCGATATCTGCATCTATACCAATCGCAATGTGGTGGTTGAAGAGCTGTGAATCGGGAGTGGGGAATCGTGAATCGCAACAGCGGCTCCTTCCTCATTTCACCGGTGCCGGCTTTTGCGTTTCCCCTTTTCCCATTCCCGATTCCCGACCATGACCGATACCCATAGCACCATGACTCCGCGCGAAATCGTGCAGGAGCTCGACCGCCATATCGTCGGCCAGCACGATGCCAAGCGTGCGGTGGCCATTGCGCTGCGTAACCGCTGGCGGCGCATGCAGTTGCCGGAAGAATTGCGCAACGAAGTGATGCCTAAGAACATCTTGATGATCGGCCCCACCGGCGTGGGCAAGACCGAGATCGCGCGGCGTCTGGCGACGCTGGCCAATGCGCCGTTCGTCAAGGTGGAAGCCACGCGTTTCACCGAAGTGGGCTACGTGGGCAAGGATGTGGAGCAGATCATTCGTGACCTGGCCGATACCTCGGTCAAGTTGTACCGTGAGCAGGCCAAGGTACGCGTGCGCAACCAGGCCGAAGAACGCGCCGAAGATCGCATCCTGGATGCCTTGTTGCCGAGACGCTCGGCCGGCATCGGCTTCGACCCGGAGGCGGCGCGTCATGAGCCGTCGGCGCAGGACAATGAAACCCGCATCAAGTTCCGCCGCATGTTGCGTAACGGCGAACTGGACGAGCGCGAGATCGAACTGGAGGTGGCGGTCAACGCCAGCATGGACATCATGACCCCGCCGGGCATGGAAGAAATGGGCCAGCAGCTGCGGCAGATGTTCTCCAACCTGGGTGGCGGCAAGTCGCAGAAGCGCAAGCTCACCATCAAGGCGGCGCGTCCGCTGTTGATCGAGGAAGAAGCCGGCAAGCTGGTCAACGAAGACGACATCCGCACCGCGGCGATCGAGGCCTGCGAGCAGCACGGCATCGTGTTCATCGACGAGATCGACAAGGTGGCCAAGCGCGGCGAGGCCGGTTCGTCCGGTGGCGATGTCAGCCGCGAGGGCGTGCAGCGCGATCTGCTGCCGTTGGTGGAAGGCTCCAACGTCTCCACCAAGTACGGCACGGTCAAGACCGACCACATCCTGTTCATTGCCTCGGGCGCGTTCCATCTGGCCAAACCCAGCGATCTGATTCCGGAATTGCAGGGCCGCTTCCCGATCCGCGTGGAACTTACCGCGCTGACCAAGGCCGATTTCGTGCGCATCCTCACCGAGCCCAAGGCGGCGTTGATCAAGCAGTACGAAGCCTTGCTGCAGACCGAAGGTGTGGCCTTGACCTTCGGTGCCGATGCGGTGGACCGCCTGGCCGAGATTGCCGCGCAGGTGAACGAGCGGCAGGAAAACATCGGTGCGCGGCGTCTGCATACGGTGCTGGAGCGTTTGCTCGATGTGCTGAGCTACGAGGCGCCCGACCGCGATGGCCAGAGCGTCACCGTGGATGCGGCCTACGTGGATGCGCAGTTGGGCGAGCTGGTCCAGGATCCGGATCTGAGCCGTTACATCCTGTAACCCTGCGTGGTCTGCGTATTTGCGGTAACGCATGCAGACCGGCAGTTGTAAGAAGACCCGCCGTTGGCGGGTCTTATTTTGCGGCGATCACGTCTTTAAAACGCCAAGCAAAGCCGCAGAAATCGCCCAGACGCGATCGCTGTGCCAGCGGCATCGCTTGCGCGTTTCACTGCGGCTCACCGCGCTCGCACATTGATCTGCTCACGGCCGGCTTCAGCGCAGCGCCGTTCGCTGCCGTCAGTCGGCTCTCGCGGCGAAACAATCAGCGCAGGCTGTCTCTGTAGCGCTGGATCAGCAATGCGCCCAGCTGCACATGCGCGTGCAGTGCGCGGTCGGCAGCCGCGGGCGGCAGGCTGTTCTCACCCCGGCGCGCGGTCTGCGCGGCCGCGTCGCTTTCTGTCAAGTCAGCTGCTTCCAATGCCGGCAAGGCAGCCCTCGCCAGCGGCACATCATGCGCCCGCCCGCCGTCCACTGCGGCCAGCTGCCGCATTGCCGGCGCCCGCTCCAACGCAAACGGCTGCGCCGCAGCGCCATTCGCCACCACTACATCCACTGCTGCCATCGACGCTTTCCCCCTGTGTGAAGCGCGAGCGTAGCGCTGGGCATGTCAACGCGCGTTGACAGGCCGGGGCAGGGCATTGGCGAACGTCACCTGCTGCGAAGATCCTGGCCGGCCAGACGTTTTTACACAGGAGTTGCTGGCCGCCTGGCACATCCACTTACGGCACAAACGCACCATGGCGCTGCAACGACAACCGCCAGCGCCACCACAGCACGGACTCAGTCTTCGCCGATATCCTCGTTCCACACATCCGGGTTGGCGGCGATATAACCACCGAGCAGATCCATGCACTCCTGGCTGTGCAGGTCGATCACGGTGACACCATGCTCGCGCAGCCAGCCGATGCCGCCCTGGAAGGTGACCGATTCGCCCACCACCACAGTGCCGATATTGAACTGCCGCACCAGCCCGCTGCAGTACCAACACGGCGCCAGCGTGGTGACCATGATGGTGTCCTGGTAGCGGCGTTGGCGGCCAGCCTTGCGGAACGCATCGGTCTCGCCGTGCACGGAAGGGTCGTTCTCCTGCACGCGGCGGTTATGGCCGCAGCCAAGCAAACGTCCGTCGCTGTGGTACAGCGCGGCCCCGATCGGGATGCCGCCTTCGGCCAGGCCCTGGCGGGCTTCGGTGATGGCGGTGTCGAGCAGCGCGCGGTAGTCGGGTGTGGTGATCATGCAAGCTCCTGAGTGGCTGCGTCGGCGCGACGCAGCATGTCGATATGCGGAATGCCGTCTTCGAGATACGGCGCAGAGGTGGGCGCAAAACCATGCGCGGCGTAGACGTGTTGCAGGTGCGTTTGCGCACCCAGTTGCACGGCACGGCCGGGCCACTGTGCCTGCACCAGGCGCAGGCCTTCGCGCATCAAGACGTGGGCCAGCCCATGGCCGCGGTGTGCGGCAGCGATGACGACGCGGCCGATGCTGGGTTCGGGATAGCTCAGCCCGGGCGGCAGCACGCGCAGGTACGCGGCCAGCGCGCCATCATCCGTGGTGCCGAGCAGGTGCAGCACCTCGGCGTGTGTGTCCTTGCCGTCCAGCTCCGGGTACGCGCAGTGCTGCTCAACCACGAACACATCGGTGCGTAGCCGCAGCACTGCGTAGAGCTGGAGCGTGTCCAGCTCGGCAAAGCGCAGTGCGCGCCAGTGCACAGGAAAGGGGGCCAAAACAGTCATCGCCGCATCATAACGGCTGCGTTGCTTACTCGGCGCGCTGGGCGGTGTCGATGGCCACCACCACCGACATGCCCGGACGCAGCCGCGCGGCCTGCGGCTGGCCGGGATCGACGCTGATGCGCAGCGGAATGCGCTGGGCAATCTTGACGAAGTTGCCGGTGGCGTTGTCCGCGGGTAATACACTGAATTCGGAGCCGGCCGCTGGCGAGATCTCCTGCACGCGGCCCTGCAGGCGCGCATTGGCCAGCGCATCCACGGTGAAGCTGGCGCGCTGACCCACGCGCACGTTGGCCATTTGGGTTTCCTTGAAGTTGGCCACCACCCACAAGGTGTCCGGCACCAAGGCCATCAACTGCGTGCCGTTGGTGACGTAGGCGCCCTGGCGCACGCCGAGCTGACCCAGCTGGCCGTCGCGCGGCGCGAGGATGCGCGTGTTGTCCAAGTTGATCTGTGCCAGCTGCACGGCTGCCTGCGCATTGGCCACCGCCGCTTCCAGCGCTGCACGATTGACGGTGACACTGCGCGCGTTCTCTTCGGCGGCCTGCACTGCGGCGCGCGCCTGTGCCACGCCGGCGTCGGCCTGTGCGCGCGCGGCAAATGCGGTGTCGCGGTCCTGCTCGGACACCAGTTTCTGGTTGGCCAGTTGCTGCGCGCGTGCATACGCCGAGCGCGTGCGATCGCGCTGGGCCTGGTTGCTGCTCAGGGTGGCGCGTTGCTCGGCGATGGTGGCCTCGGCGCTGTGGCGCTGCTGTTCCCAGTTGGCCAGGTTGGCCTGCGCCGTCTGCAGTTGCGCCTTGGCCTGTTCCAGCTGCTGCGCATAGATGCGGTCGTCGATCTTTGCCAGCAGCTGGCCGCGGCGCACATGCGCGAAATCCTGCACCGGCACCTGCGTGACATAGCCACTGACCTGTGGCGCGATCACCGTGACCTGGCCATGCACCATCGCGTTTTCGGTGCGCTCCACCGCGCTGGTGAACGGCGGCAGCCGCCATGCATACAGCACCAACGCCACGCCGATCAGCGCAAGCCCGCCGAACCCGAGCACGCCATACAGACGGCGGCGACGGCGGCGCCGTCTCTGTTCGGCGGTTGGAGCGGTGTCGGCAGGTGTATTCATGGGCGCGCAGTCGGAACAGAAGGAGAGGGGGCAACCGGCGGCCGCAGATAACGGCGCCACACCAGCACGGAGAGAATCCACAACCCGGTGGCAATGGCAATGCAGCCGATCAACAGGAACACATCGTTATAGGCCAGTACGTTGGCTTCGCGGGTGGCCACCGTGCCCAGTGCACGCACGCCTTGCGCCTGGCGCAGCGCTGGGTCGCCGATCGCGCGCCCGTACATGCCGGCATAGGCCTGCACGCGCGCGGCCACCTGTGGGTCGGTGAGTACCAGGTGCTCGACCAATTGGCTGGAGTGATATTTCTCGCGCACCACCTGCAGCGTGCCCAGCAGCGCGCTGCCAAGCAGGCCGCCCATGTTCTGCGCCATGCCGAACAACACGATGAAACTGATCAGGTTGCGCGGCTGGGTGACCACGCGGCCGATGCCGGCCACCATCGCCGGGCCCACGAAGAAGGTGCTGCCGAATGCGAGCAGAAACTGGCTGACATACATCTGTTCCGGCCGGGTCAGGCTGGTGGCGCGCGCATCCATGAAGCAGCCGATGCAGATCGCCGCCACTGCGATGATCAGGTGTTCGGCGATGCGCGCCGGGTTGATCAGCAAGGCGCTGGCCACCACGCCTACCACCGCGCCCAGCAACATCAGCGCGAACAAGGTCTGCAATTGCGCATTTGCCAACCCCAGCGTCTGGAAGAAGCCGATCGCGCCGGTGCTCTGTTCGGACAGCACCAGGCGGATCAGCAGGATTGCCAGGCCCAGGCGCAGCATGTCGGCACTGGCCAGCCAGCGCGTGTTGATCATCGGATTGCGGCGGTTGTGTTCGATCCATGCGGCCGCGCACAGCAGCACGATGGAGGCCGCCAGCACCACGCCCAGCCACGGCGTGCTGGTCCACCACAGCAGCCGGCCCAGCGAGAGCACCGCAGCCAACCCCGCCGCGCCGGCAGCGAACAGGCTGAAGGTGAGGAAGTCCAGCGGCTCAAACACGCGGTACCGGTCGCTCGGCGGCAGCTTGAGCGCCAGCACGCAGGCCAGCGCAAACACCGCCAGGCCGAATTCGAACAGGTACAGCCCCTGCCATTCGCCAAATTCCAGCAGGTCGGTGGAAAACACCCGCGCCAGTGGCAGTGCCAGCTGGGTGAGCCCCAGCCCGGTCACCACCGCCTTGAGCCGGTATTTGGCCGGGAACGCCTGGATCACGTAGTACAGCCCCAGCGAGCTGAGCGCCGCGCCCACCAGCCCGTGGGCGGCACGCACGGTGATGGCCGAACTCAGGCTGTGCACGAACAGGTGCGCAAAGGCGATCACCGCATACAGCGCCAGGAAGATCTCGGTGAACCGCCGCAGCCCGAACTGCTGGCGGAACTTCACCAGCAGCAGATTGGCCGACATGTTGGTCATCACGTAGGCGGCCGGCAGCCAGGCCATTTCGGTGGCGTACGCCCCCAGCGTGCCTTGCAGATAGGGCAGGTTGGCGGTGACCAGCGCATTGCTCAGCCCACCGGTCAGCGCCACCACCACGCCGACCAGGCCGTACTGGATGCGTCGCCGGGTCGGGTGCAGCGGCGTGGAGGCCGACCCAGGCAGGGTGGGCTTCTCATGGGGCTGCCAGTCGCGCTGAACGTACTTGTCGCGCACCAAGTGCTCGCTGGGGCCGTCGCAGGAAGAGCCGCGATTGTGGTCCCGTTGCGGTCATGGTGGCGTCAGCAGTGCGATAATCCACCCATGAGCGAATCTCCCTACACCTCCGGTACCACCCATTTCGGCTTTCGCGACGTCGCAGCAAAGGACAAGCAGAAGCTGGTCGGCGAAGTGTTCACCTCGGTCGCGCGCAACTACGACCTGATGAACGATCTGATGAGCCTGGGCATCCACCGTGCGTGGAAGCGCTACTTCGTGGCAACCGCGCAGGTGAAGCCGGGTGACCGCGTGCTGGACCTGGCCGGCGGCACCGGCGACATCGCCGTGCTGCTCAAGGAACGCGTGGGCAACGAAGGCGCGGTGGTGCTGGGCGACATCAATGCCGGCATGCTCTCGGTGGGCCGCGACCGCCTGACCAACCGCGGCCTGGTGGCCGGCTTCGACTACGTGCAATGCAATGCCGAAGCGCTGCCGTTCCCGGATCAGAGCTTCGACCTGGTGACGATTTCCTTCGGCTTGCGCAACGTCACCGACAAGGACGCCGCGCTGCGCGAGATGTACCGCGTGTTGAAGGTGGGTGGGCAGGCACGCGTGCTCGAATTTTCCGAAGTCACCGCTGACTGGTTCAAGCCGATCTACGACTTCCATTCGTTCAAGATCCTGCCCAAGCTGGGCCAGCTATTCGCGCGCGATGCCGACAGTTACCAGTACCTGGCCGAGAGCATCCGCAAGCACCCGCCGCAGGACTCGCTCAAGGGCATGATGGGCGAGGCTGGCTTTGCGCGTTGCCACTACAAGAATCTCACCGGCGGCATCGTGGCCATCCACTCCGGCTACAAGATCTGATGCACCGGCCGGCGCGTGCCAGCGCGCCGGTGTCGCTCCACTGCACGCCTCGGTCCACGCACGCTTGGGTTCGCTTGCGCGCATGAATCGATGCAGTTGCGCGCGCTGACCGACGGAATTTTGAGACACCCGTCGCGTTGGCTCCACAAACCGTCGGCGACACTAGGCGTTCTTTTTGCCGGAGACATGGATGCGCTTGTACGCCGGGCTGTCGCGCCTGTTTCCCCGCTCCTTCAGCGCCAAGCTGTTGGCGGTGACGTTCGTCGGCATCCATCTGCCTCTGTTGTTGCTGATCGCCTGGCTGGCCGCGCAAAGCGAGCTGGACGGGCGGCCGCTGTGGTCGGTGGTGATCGTGGCCTTGCTGGCCACGCTGGCCGGC
The DNA here is from genome assembly GCF_041475695.2 of Xanthomonas sp. NCPPB 4037. Lineage (NCBI taxonomy): Bacteria > Pseudomonadati > Pseudomonadota > Gammaproteobacteria > Lysobacterales > Lysobacteraceae > Xanthomonas > Xanthomonas sp. NCPPB 4037. The sequence goes on along the minus strand of NZ_CM191261.1, from coordinate 4,318,331 downwards.
ACTGCATTGACGCTCTCGGCGCTGTATCGCCTGCTGGCGCCGTTGCGCATCGCCGCCGATGCGCTGGATGCGTACTACGCTGACCAACGCCTGCCCACGCTGCCCGAGCATGGCGATGACGAACTGGGCCGCCTGTTGCGCGGCATCAACCGCAGCCTGCGCGGCATCGACGCGGGCATGCGCGATCTCAAACGGCACGCGCTGTTCGACCCGCTTACCGAAGCCTTGAACCGCCGCGGCTGCGAGCAGGCCATGCGCGATTCGGTGACCGCCGCGCAACGCGAAGGCTGGCCGTTCGTGCTGTTCGTGCTGGACATGGACAACCTCAAGCCGATCAATGACCGCTTTGGCCACCTGGCCGGCGACCGCGTGCTGGTGCGCCTGGTCGAATCGGCCTATGGCTGGCTAGGCGCGCAGGACTGGATCGGCCGCTGGGGCGGCGATGAATTCCTGATCGGCGTGCATGCCTCCGAAGACGAGGCCACACTCAAGCTCAATCAGTGGTTGTCGATGCTGGAGCGCGAAGACGCCGAAGAGGCGCCGCTGCATGTGAGCGCCGGCAGTGCGGTGTGCGAGGTGGGGATCGACGCCACCGAGCTGTATCGGCGTGCGGATGCGGCGATGTACCGCGCCAAGTTCTCCGGTGGCCGGCGGCTGGTGCGCGACGGCCACGACACCCCGCGCAGCCATCCGGTGGCGTGATCGGCCCGCTGCGGCACGGGCAGCGGCCGGGCGAGGGCGCTAAAATGACCAATTCCTTTGCTGTGGTGCCGTCGATGCGCTTCCCGTTCCTGTCGCTGTCCCTGGCCGTGTCCATTGCATTGGCCGGCTGTTCCAACGAATCCACGCCGCCGGCGTCCACTGCCGCCGCCCCGGCCGCCACCGCCAAGGCTCCCGTGAAAGCAGACGTCCGCAACCACGACGAAAGCTCCTACGCCCAGCCGCAGCTGGTGGTCATCAAGGACCTGGCGCTGGACCTGAAGCTGGATTTCGACGCCAAGCAGATCGGCGGCACCGCCACCTACACGCTGGACTGGAAGGACAAGGCCGCCAAGCAGCTGGTGCTGGATACGCGCGAGCTGAGCATCGCCCAGGTGCAGGCCGACGATGGCAAGGGCACGCTGTCGCCACTGCAGTTCGTGCTGGCGCCGGCCGACAAGACCTTCGGCAGCAAGCTCACCATCGAAACCCCCAACCAGCCGGCCAAGGTCGTCATCACCTACCACACCGCGCCCACCGCATCGGGCCTGCAGTGGCTGGAGCCGGCGATGACCGAAGGCAAGCAACTGCCTTTCATGTTCAGCCAGTCGCAGGCGATCCACGCGCGCAGCTGGGTGCCGTTGCAGGACACCCCGAGCGTGCGCTTCACCTATAGCGCGCATGTGACCTCGCGCCCGGACGTGATGGTGCTGATGAGCGCCGACAACGACCCCAAGGCCGCGCGCGACGGCGACTACAGCTTCAAGATGCCCGAGCCGATTCCCTCGTATCTGCTGGCGATTGCCGCCGGCGATGTGGTGTTCAAGCCGATCTCCGCGCGCTCGGGCGTGTGGGCCGAGCCGAGCATGGCCGACAAGGCTGCGAAGGAATTCGAAGACACCGAGAAGATGATCGGTGCCGCCGAAAAACTCTACGGCCCGTATCGCTGGGGCCGTTACGACATGCTGGTGCTGCCGCCGTCGTTCCCGTTCGGTGGCATGGAGAACCCGCGCCTGACCTTCGCCACGCCCACCGTGATCGTGGGCGACAAGTCGCTGGTGTCGCTGGTGGCGCACGAGCTGGCGCACAGCTGGTCGGGCAACCTGGTGACCAATGCGAGCTGGAAGGACATCTGGCTCAACGAAGGGTTCACCACCTACGTGCAGGGCCGCATCACCGAAGCGCTGTACGGCAACGAGATGGCCGAGATGGAGCGCGAGATCGACCAGGGCGACCTGCTGGCCGAAGTAAAGGGCATGGCGCCGGCCGACCAGGCCCTGGCGCTGCCGCCGCTGGCCGAGCGCGACCCGGATGAAGCGCTGAGCCAGGTGGCCTACGTCAAGGGCGCGTGGTTCCTGCAGTTCCTGGAGCAGCGCTTCGGGCGCGAGGTATTTGACCCGTTCCTGCGTGGCTGGTTCGATGACCATGCGTTCCAGAGCGCGACCACCGACCAGTTCGTCGACTATCTCAACAAGAACCTGCTGGCCAAGCATCCCAACACGGTGAGCGCTGCCGAAGTGGATGCGTGGTTGAAGCAGCCGGGCATCCCGGCATTTGCGGCCAAGGCACGCTCGCGCAGCTTCTCGATCGTGGATACCGCGCGCATCGCCTGGAGCGGCAGCGGCACCTTGCCGAGCAAGCAGGTCACCGGCGAATGGGGCACGCAGGAATGGGTGCATTTCCTCAGCGGCATGGGTGCCACCTTGAAGCCGGAACAGCTCAAGCAGCTGGACGATGCCTACCACTTCACCGGCACGCCCAACGGCGAGATCGCAATGCGCTGGTATCCGCTGGCGATCCGCAGCGGCTACATCGATGCACGCCCGGCCGCGGGTGAGTTCATCGAACGCGTGGGCCGTCGCAAGCTGGTGCTGCCGATCTATGCCGAGCTGCTGAAGACCCCGGACGGCATCGCCTTCGCCGAGCAGGCCTTCGAAAAGGCCAAGCCGAGCTATCACCCGATCACCACCGCCTCGGTGGCCGAGATGATCGCCAAGGCCAAAGCTGCGCCGCCAGCGCAGCCGTAATGGTCAAGTCCAAGGCCGCGCGACCAGCGCAGCCGTAATGGCCGGGGAGGGCGTTGCCTACGCCCTCCCGTTGTTTCATCGGTCTCGCGCGTGCGCAATCGCCCTTGTAGGAGCGCGCTAGCGCGCGATGACGCATTCCCGGTGAAGCCCGATCGCGCACAAGTGCGCTCCTACGAAAGCGTGGGCTCCTCTGCGCAGGCAATACCGCACCCTCAAACGCTCCACGCCCCGTAGGAGCGCGCTTGCGCGAGATGCAGCGTTCCCGGTAAAGCCCATCGCGCACAAGTGCGCTCCTACGGTGCTTGGTCGCCCCGTGTGATCGCGGGTGCTGCGGTCACTGCTATACGCCCATGCCCTTGATCAATTCCATCGGGGCAGGCTGGTATCGTTGCCACTGAATTTGCCCTGGAGTCGACGATGAAATATCTGTTGAGTGCGGCCCTGTGCGTCGCGGCGCTGAGTGGCTGCACCGATCGCGAGGCGCAACGCCAGGCGCAGGCGGCCGCGCAGGCGCAGGCCAAGGAACATGAGGCCGATGCATTGGCCAAGCAGTACGACGCAGCGGTGCAGGCACAGAACTGGGACATGGCGCGCGCGCATGGCGCGGCCCTGCTGGAAGGCTACGCCGGCACGCCGGCCGCCACCCGCGTGGAAGCCGGCTATGCCGAGATCAAGGCCAAGGGCGAGCAGGCGCGCGAGCTGCGCCGCATGCAGGCGCTGTGGCAGTACTCGCAGGTGCCGGCCAAGGGCGGCACGCAGCGCTCGGCGATGATCGATGCCAAGGAGCGCGTGGACGTGGATGGCAGCGGCCCCAAGCCGGTGAGCCTGGTGTTCCGCGACCATCCGCAGTGGAAGCGCCACAGCTATCTCGTGCTGAAGGCCGGCGACTTCAATTGCTACCGCGGCTGCAAGGTGCAGGTGTCGGTGGACGGTGGCGCGGCGCGCCCGATGGCCGCACATCGCCCTGACACCGACGAGGCGATCGCCATGTTTATCGACGACGACAAGGCGCTGTGGAAACTGGTGCGCAGCGCCAAGCGCATCAGCATCGCGTTCCCGGTCAAGGCCGGCGGCACACGCACTGCCGAGTTCGAGGTGGGCGGGCTGGATACCACCCAACTGCCGGGCTGGAAGTAGCGCATGGATGGCACCGTTCCGGCAGGGGCTGCACCGGCCTTGCGCAGCTGCCGGCATTGGGTGTTCGACATGGACGGCACGCTGACCGAGGCCGTGCACGACTTCGCGCTGATCCGCAAAGAACTGCAGATCCCGCCCGAAGCGGACATCCTGCATCACCTGGCCGCGTTGCCTGCGGCGCAGTCGCAGGCCAAGCACGCCTGGTTGCTGGAGCACGAGCGCGCGCTGGCCGAAGGCGCGCGTGCTGCGCCGGGCGCGGTGGCGCTGGTGCGTGCGCTGCAGGCAAGCGGCTGCCGGCTGGGCCTGTTGACGCGCAATGCCCGCGCGCTGGCGCAGGTGACCTTGCAGGCGATCGGGCTGGGCGATGCCTTTGCCTGGGACGACATCGTCGGCCGCGATGAGGCCGCACCCAAGCCCGCCCCGGACGGTCTGCAGTACTTCGAGCGCCGCTGGGCGGTGGAAGGCAATGCGCTGGTGATGGTGGGCGACCACTGCAATGACCTGGCCTGCGGCCGCGCGGTGGGTGCCTGCACCGTCCTGGTCAACACGCCGGGCGACCCGTGGCCGGGCCTGGCCGATTGGCGCCTGCGCGACTGCGCGCAGCTGCTGGCGCAGTGGCAGGGTTAGCTTTCCGTCTTGCGGGTCGGGCGCGGCAGCTGATGCTGATTCGACGCCTGGACGTCCCGGCTTCGCTGACTAATTCCTAGGGCGACTTTCGGCAAAGAGCTCGTTAGAGATAGATCGTTGCAGTGTCTTCGCCGGCCGTGTCCGGCAGCCGCATGCCCAGGCGATGGCGCAGGAACTGCCGGCCGGGTCGGCGAACAGGCGGCGAAGGTCGTCGATCGACACACTGGCCGGCAATGCGCTGGCGTTGGTCGGCAACGCACCGGCCACCCACGTCGCCAGCGGCTGGCGTTGCCCGGCCAGGCTGTCCGTAATGCACCTAGGGAGAAGCTCACCTCGTCGTCCTACTGCTGGCATCGATGTAGCTGTCCGGCGAGAAGGCGCACCTGGCCGACGTTTGGGCGATTGGCTGCTGACATCGGCGACGCGCCTGGAAGTGATCCCGCGCCCTGATGGCAGGCCCACACCGTGGAGTGCTTCCAATCCTGCTGCGGGCGAGCTCAGTGATCGCAGGAGATGGCGGAAATGGCCGGCACCACGCCCCGCCATAACGGCCATCAGCAAGCCTCCTATACCGAACTGCTCCATCCGTGTCACAGCACGCGCGGCGCAAACTGTGCCATATCCGTGACACTTCCCATGGACCAGCCCGCGTCACCAACGTGAAAGCCGCGTCAGCGCGACGTGGTGCAGCGCACCAGTGCACTGGCATGGGCTTTGCTCTATCTCCCTCGACGTTTCCGACGTCTGCGATGCGATCGGCCGCTGTCACGCCGGCGCCTCGGGATGCTTCAACCAACGGGTTGTTCAATCGAGAGGGGTAGACGCAATGCACCAATCTTCCTGTCGCAGCGCGCGTGGCGGCGTGTTGCTCATGCTTGCACTGAGCGCTGTGCTGGCCGGCTGCAAGAAAGACACGCCGGCCGAACCTGCCGCTCCTGCGCAAACGGCGGCACCTGCCGCAGCGGCGCCGGCGGCCGCAGTGGTCGATACCGATGGCGAATTCACCACCAACGCCAGCAACCCGGATAACTGGGGTGGCGTCGGTCGCGACTTCGCGTTGACCCGCCACAGCCCGTTGGCGGAGATCAATCGCGACAACGTCAAGAACCTCAAGATGTCGTGGGAAATGAAGACCGACGCCACACGCGGCCACGAAGGCCAGCCGCTGGTGATCGGCAGCATCATGTACATGGTCAGCGCGTATCCGAACAACGTGTACGCGATCGACCTGGCATCGCAGGACGATGGCGGCAAGGTGTTGTGGAAATACACTCCGCAGCAGGACGAACGCTCGGTGGCAGTGGCCTGCTGCGACACGGTCAACCGCGGCGCGTCGTATGCCGATGGCAAGCTGGTGTTCGGCAGCCTGAGTGGCGATGTGATCGCGCTCGATGCCAAGACCGGCAAGGAAGTGTGGAAGCAGAAACTCGGCCACCCCGACAAGGGTGAAACCATCACCATGGCGCCGATCATTGCCGACGGCAAAGTGATCGCCGGCATCAGCGGCAACGAGTTCGGCGTGCTCGGGCGCGTAGCCGCCTACAACCTGGCCGATGGTAAGCAGGCGTGGTCCTGCGATGCGGCCGGCACCGACAAATCCATCTGCCTGGGCGCTGACTTCAACAAGGCCAACCCGCAACATGGGCAGCTCGGCGATCTGGGCGTGAAGACCTTTCCCAACGACGAATGGAAGCGCGGCGGCGGTGCGGCCTGGGGCTGGTATAGCTACGACCCGAAGCTGAAGTTGCTCTACTACGGCACCGGCAACCCGGGGCTGTGGAGCCCGTCGTACCGCTGCGGCAAGACCTCGCACGAGGAATGCAACAACGGCGAGCATGACAACAAGTGGTCGATGACCTTGTTCGCCCGCAAGATCGACACCGGCGAAGCAGTGTGGGGCTACCAGAAAACCCCGTTCGACCAGTGGGATTACGACGGTATCAACGAGCCGATCCTGGTCGACCTGACCATCGATGGCAAGGAAGTTCCGTCGGTGGTACAGTTCGATCGCAACGGCTTTGCCTACGTGCTCGATCGCCGCGATGGCACGCTGCTGCGCGCGCACAAGTTCGTGCCGGCCAACTGGGCCGAACGCATCGACATGAAGACCGGCCGCCCGGTGAAGGTGGCTGCGCATTCGCCACTGGAACGCGGCAAGAAAGTGCAGGCGTTCCCGTCGGCAATGGGCGGCAAGGACCAGCAGCCGTGCTCGGTGGATCCGGCCAATTCGGCGGTGTTCTTCTGCGGCACCAACAACTGGCACATGGAGCTTGAGCCGCAGGAACGCGGCAACACCATGATGGGCCTGCCGTATGTGTTCGCCAACGTGATGATGAAGCCCAACGAGCCCGGCGCACTGGGCATCGTCAAGGCGTTCGACGTGGTGGAAGGCAAGTCCAAGTGGGAGATCAAGGAGAAGTTCCCGGTGTGGAGCGGCACCCTGGTCACCGATGGCGGGCTGGTGTTCTACGGCACGCTGGATGGCTGGTTCCGCGCAGTGGACAAGGACACCGGCAAGAAGCTGTGGGAGATGAAGTTGCCCTCCGGCATCATCGGCAACCCGATCGCCTACAAGGCCAATGGCCACCAGTACGTGGCGGTGTTCTCCGGCATCGGCGGCTGGATTGGTTTGCCGGTGGCGGCAGGTCTGGATCCCGCTGATCCGTACGGCGCGCTGGGTGCTGCCGGGCTGGCGTTTGGCGCCGGCTTCGACAAGATCCCGCTTGGCGGCATGGTGCATACCTTCCGCATTGATGGTGCAGGCAAGACCGTGACCGCCAGTGCGACCGCCACGGCGGCCGCAGGTGGCGGCACCGCCAACGCAGCAGCGAAGACCGCACGATGATGCATCTGCAAGGCGTTCGGCACGCACACCGGCAGGTCACTGCCGGCGTGCGTGGCCTCACCCGGCACCTGTGCATGGTGCTGGTGGGGTGCAGCCTCGGACTCGTCGCCGCAGGTTGCACACGCGAGCCGTCCTCACCGACGGCTCGCGCTTCTCATTCCAATGCTGCGCCGGCCACGCCCACTGCGTCGCCGGCGCCAGCGTCCACGCCGCCGCCCGCGGCCGATCCGTCGGTGCTGCGCGTATGCGCGGACCCGGGCAACATGCCGCTGTCCAACAAGGCTGGCGAAGGCTTCCAGAACAAGATTGCGCAGGTCGTGGCCGAGGCCATGGGCCGCCGGCTGGAATACGAATGGCGCACCTATTACCAGCGCGGTCTGGCACGCAGCACCATCAATGCCGGCCGCTGCGACGTGTTGATGGACCTCAACAGCGATTTCGAAATGGGCCTGACCACACGGCCGCTGTATCGCTCGCCCTATGTGCTGGTCACGCGCAAGGGCCTGGACCTGGTGCCCATCTCGCTCGACGACCCGGCCCTGAAAAAACTGCGGCTGGGCGTGTTCCAGAGTTCGCCCGCCCGTCAGGCCTTGTACGAACATGGCGTGTCGGGCGAGGTGCAATACCTGTTCTACGACTCGGCCACCGCGCCGGAAGAACATCCCGGCAAGCTGGTCGAGCGTGTTGCCGCCGGTGAGTTGGATGCGGCCGAATCCTGGGGCCCGGTGGCCGGTTACTACGCCGCACGCAACAACCTTGGCGTGGTGCCGCTCAACACCATCGACGATGCGGTGCTGGAGTATTCGATGGCCTGGGCCGTGGCGCGCAAGAACGCGGCACTGCGCGATGCGCTGAACACGGCCCTGCAGCAGAGCGCCGGCAAGATCGATGAAATTCTGCGCAGCTATCACGTGCCGCTGGTGCGGTGTGCGGACTGCATTGTGGCCGGCGATCTGGCATCGCATGGGCCGTATGTCACACCCGCGTCCGCACCGAAAAGCACCAATGCCGCGACGTCCTCGCAGGAGCTGGCCCAACTGCAGCTGCGCATCGCCGATGGCGCAGGCCCGAACCAGGAACTGGCCCACGCGCTGGATGCCGGCGATGCGCTGCGTGCAGCGTGGTTGCTACGCCATGGCGCCGATGCCAACCAGCCCAACCTGCTGGGCGAGCCACCGTTGCACCAGGCCATCCGCAATCAGGAACCGGACCTGGTTGGCCTGCTGATCGACGCCGGCGCACGCCTGGACGCGCGTGATGGCAACGGCTGGACCGCCTTGATGAAGGCCGCCTGGGGCAACGACGCGGGCAGCGTGCAGCGGCTGCTCGCCCGCCGCGCGCCACTGGACACGGTGTCCAGCGATGGCTGGAACGCGCTGGAACTGGCGGTGTCGTACGCCGACGTCGCAGTGGTGGAGGCGTTGCTGAAAGCCGGCGCCAAGGCGCGTGGCGCCAACCGCACCGGGTTTACGCCGGTGATGTTTGCAGTTCCGCGCGAGGACCCGGCCATTCTGGATGCATTGCTGAAGCACGGCGCCGATGCACGTGGCGCCAACCAGGCCGGCGTCACCGCCTTGATGCTGGCGGCTGCCTCCGGCCGCGAAGCGACCGCCAAGCGCTTGCTGGCCGCCGGTGCCGACCCGGCCGCGCGCAATCGCGACGGTAAGACCGCTGCGACCTTGGCGCAGGAGCGCGGCGATGCGGCATTGGCCGCGCTGCTGGCACCTGGCAAGCGCAGCACCACCCAATAAGTGCGTCATCCACCGCGTGCAAGGGGTGCGCGGTGTTCCCTCCGATTGTCAGAAAGGTTCGTTCATGCGCAAGGTTACTGCCCGTCGTTTCGATCGTTCCCTGCGCGCACCGCTGTGCGCGTTGTTGGTCAGTGTGCTGCTGGCCGCCTGCGGCAAGGACGCACCGCCAGCACCTGCCGCCGACGCACCGCCTGCGGCCGGCACATCCGCACCGGCTGCCGATGCCGCAGCGCCCGCACCGGGCACGCCGGCCGCTGCACCAGCCGCCGGGCCTGCGCCGGATCCGGCTACGCCGCCCGCGCCGCCTGCCGCAGTGGTGCCGATCCCGAAGGGGCCCGAGGTCAAGGTCACGCCCGAGCTCATCGCCGAAGGCAAGAAGATCTATTTCTCCGCCGGCTGCAACGCCTGCCATGGCGGCACCGGCGGCGGTGGCATGTGCCCGCCGCTGACCAACGACATCTGGGTGTACGGCAGCGATGACGACACCTTGCGTGCACTGATCAGCGAGGGCACCGCGGCGATGATCACCCACGGCAAGACCCGCATCGGCCATGAAAAGGTGGTGGGGCAGATGCCGCCGTTCGCACCGGTGCTCAAGCCGGGTGATACCGAAAAACTGCTGGCCTTCATCCACTCCATCAACAAGACCGCGGGCAAGGCGCAATGACGGCAGCGGCCGCGCGGCAACGTTGGAGAATCACCGCAGGCGTATTGTGCGCGCTGCTGGCGTTGGCAGGTTGCCAACGTGACAGCGCAGCGCCCGCTGCCACGCCTGCCGCTGCCGCCAGCACCAGCGCGCCGCCCAAGACGACTGCGCCGGTGCTGGCCTTCGTGCCCAACCAGCGCAGCGGCACGGTGTCGGTGATCGACACCGCCAGCGATACGGTGGTGCGCACGCTCAGTGCGCAGGGCGCGCTCGGCAAACGGCTGCAGCAGGTATTGCCTGGCCCGCAAGGGCAGCTGTATCTGATCGATGCCGAGCATCACCGCCTGATCGAGTTGGACACCACGCAGGACCGCGTGCTGCGCAGCGTGGAGATCGGCGAGAACGCCGAGGGCATCGCGCTGTCGCCGGACGGCACGCAATTCGCCATCTGCGTGGAAGGCCAGAACCAGGTGATGCTGATCGATGTCGGCCAGTTCAAGGTGCAGCAGGTGATCGCCACGCGCGGCCAGGCACCGGAGCACTGCGCCTACACACCGGACGGGAAGTGGGTGCTCACCAGCAATGAGGGCTCCAACGACATGGACATGATCGACCTCGCCACGCACAGTTCGCGCGGCGTGGTTGCCACCAGTGGCCATCCGCGTGGCATGGCCTTCGCGCCCGATGGCCATAGCGTGTACATCGCGCAGGAAACCGCCAACGTGGTGGATGTGATCGACCTGCAGACACGCACGCGCCGGGCCAGTATTCCGGCCGGCGTGCGCACCGCCGGGGTGACCTTGTCGGCAGACGGCACGCGCCTGTATGCCTCCAATGGCGGCGCTGGCAGCGTGAGTGTGCTCGACACCCGCACCGGGGCCGGCATTGCCGAAATCGCGGTCGGCCTGCGCCCGTGGAATCCGGCGCTGACCCCGGCCGGTGACAAGCTGTACGTGGCCAACGGGCGCTCCAACTCGGTGAGCGTGATCGACACCGCCACGTTGCGTGAGATCAAACAGATCCCTGTCGGCGAATTGCCGTGGGGCGTGGTGATCGCGCGCTGAGCGGCAGCATGCCGATGCGCGCCCGGGAGGCTGGATGAAGACACGCGCCGCGGTGGCCTGGGGCCCGCACCAGCCGTTGAGCATCGAAGAAGTGGACCTGCAGCCGCCACGTCCGGGCGAGGTGCTGGTGCGCCTGGTGGCCACCGGCATCTGCCACGGCGATGCGCATGCGTTGGCGCATGCCCCGGCCAGTAGTTTTCCGGCGATCCTGGGCCAGGAAGGCAGCGGGGTTGTCGAGGAAGTGGGTATCGGCGTGACCAGCGTGCGCGTGGGCGACCACGTGATTCCGCTGTACATGCCCGAATGCGGCGTCTGCAAGTTCTGCCGCTCCGGCCGCACCAATCTGTGCCAGGCGATTCGCAGCAGCCAGGAGCGTGGGCTGATGCCCGATGGCAGCAGCCGCTTCTCGCTGGATGGCCGGCCGATCCTGCATCACATGGGCACCAGCACGTTTTCCGAATACACGGTGCTGCCGGAAATCGCGGTGGCGCGGATCCATCCGGATGCGCCGCTGGATCAGGTCTGCCTGCTCGGCTGCACGGTCACCACCGGCGTGGGCGCGGTGCTCAACAGCATCCACGTGCGCCCTGGCGATTGCGTGGCGGTATTCGGCCTGGGCGGCATCGGTTTGTCGGTGATCCAGGGCGCAGTGCTGGCGCAGGCCGGGCGCATCATCGTGGTGGACATCGACCCAAGCAAATTCGCCTTGGCACGCGCGCTGGGCGCCACCGACTGCCTGGACCCACGCGACTACGGCGCGCCGATCCAGCAAGTGATCGTTGACCTTACCGACGGCGGCGCGGACCACAGTTTCGAATGCATTGGGGATGTCGGTGCAATGCGCGCGGCGCTGGAGTGCTGCCACAAGGGCTGGGGCGAGAGCGTCATCCTCGGCGTCGCCGATGGTGCGCAGGAAATCAGCACGCGGCCGTTTCAGCTGGTCACCGGGCGGGTGTGGCGCGGCAGCGCCTTTGGCGGGGTCAAGGGCCGCAGCGAACTGCCCGGTTATGTGGAACGGTATCTGCGCGGCGATCTGCAGCTTGCACCGCTGATCACGCGCACGCTGGCATTGGACGACATCAATCAGGCGCTGGCGGATCTGCGTGCGGCGCGCGGCATCAAATCGATCGTGCTTTATTGAGGAGACCAGCATGGCGGCAGGCAAGCGCAGGGCAGCGGGAGTGCAGCGGAAGACGTTGGCAGGTGCATGCGCGATGGCGCTGCTGGCGGGGCCGGCGATGGGCATCGCGGCCGAGGCGCCGCAGGTGACCTGGCTGGATCGCATCGAAGTGACCGCCACACCGATCCCCGGCACCACCATCGATGCCGCGCAGCTGCCCTACATGGTGCAATCGGCCAACCGCGCCGAGCTCTCGCGCGGGCGCAGCAACAACCTGGGCGATCTGCTGCAGCGGCGTTTCGTCGGCGTGGATGGCAATGACGTGCAGGGCAGTGCGTTCCAGAACGATCTCACCTTCCACGGCTTCCGCGCGTCCGCGTTGCCGGGTGCCTCGCAGGGCGTGTCGGTGTATCTGGATGGCGTGCGCTTCAATGAACCCTTCGCGGACATCGTCAGCTGGGACATGCTGCCTGAAGCGGCGATCAATGCGGTCACGCTGATGCCCGGTTCCAATCCGTTGTTCGGCCCCAACACGCTTGGCGGTGCGGTGGTGCTCACCACCGCCTCGGGGCTGACCGCGCCCGGCGCACAAGGGGAGCTCAGCATCGGCAGCGGCGCGCGCAAGCGTCTGGATGCCAGCTACGGCATTGCCGGCAACGACGGCTGGCATGGATTTGTTGCGGTCACCGGCTTCGATGAAAACGGCTGGCGCGATGCGTCCGAAGGCCGGCTGGGAACGGTGTTCAGCAAGGTCGGCAAGCAGGGCGAGCAGACCGACTGGAGCCTGTCGGTGCTGCATGGGCGCAGCCGCCTGATCGGCAACGGCTTGCTGCCGGACACAAGCTACACCGACGACGGCAGCAGGCCGGGCCTGTACCGTGCCGATCGCCGCGCGGTCTACACCTCGCCCGACCTCACCCGCAACCGCAATACCTTGTTCACCGCACAGCTGGATCACCGCTTCGATGCGGACACCGCGCTGCATGCATTGGCCTACTCGCGGGTGGGCCGGCGTGACACCGTCAATGGCGACATCGGCGAAGACTACGAGGAGTTCGTCGAAGAGTGCGCCTCCGGCTATGCCGCAGATGGCACTGCGCTGGATGCCGATTGCGACGTCGCGCGCGCCGATGCCGATACCTTGCCCACCGGCGCGCTCAACACCACCCAGATGCGCCAGGAAGCGCAGGGCGTGGCGGTGAATGTGAGCAAGCAATGGGGCGCCCATGCGCTCAGTACCGGCGCCACCTTCGATCGCGGCCATGTGCGTTACCAGCAATTCGCCCGCGAGGGCTGGGTGCAGCCAGACCGCTCGGTCGCCGCCGATCCGGATGCCGAACGCGCGTTCTTCTCCGGCGTGCGCGGCAGCACCAAGACGCTGGGCGTGTTCGTCGCCGACACCTGGGCGCTGGATGCGGCCACCCATCTCACCGCCGCGGTGCGCTGGAATCACGTCACCGTGGACAACATTCTTTCCACCGCCGAGGACGGCGACCGCCCGCGCGAGCGCTTTGTGTATGCCAAGGCCAATCCATCGCTGGGCCTCACCCATCGCGTGCATGAGGGGCTCACCGTGTATGGCTCGGTCGCGCAAAACAGCCGCGCACCCACCGCCATCGAGCTGGGTTGCGCGGACCCCACGCAACCGTGCCGGCTGCCGACCGGGCTGCAGGCCGACCCGCGGCTGGAGCAGATCATCTCGCGCACCTACGAGCTGGGTGCGCGCTGGGCGCCTTCGCAAGGCAGCAATGTCACCTTGTCGGTGTACCGTGCCGACAACCGCGACGACATCCTGTTTCTGCGCGCACCAGACACCCAACTGGGTTATTTCGACAACGTGGGGCGCACCCGCTACCAGGGCGCCGATGCGGCAATGCGGTTTCAGGCGGGCGCCTGGCAGTGGTCGGCGGGCTACAGCTATCTGGATGCGACCTACCGCAGCGACGGTGAGCTGCTCTCCGGCGAACGCGTGATCACCTTGCGCCCGGGGCTGCGCATTGCCGCACTGCCGCGGCATAACCTCAAGCTCGGGGTCGAATGGCAGGGCGATGCGCTGACGCTTGGTGCGGGGTTACGCGCGGTGTCCGGGCGCGTGGCCAGCGGCAACGAAGACGGCCAGGTCGATAACGCCGAAAACGGCGAGCCCGCACCCGAACGTATCGACATCGGCACCGCCGGTTATGCCTTGGTGGATCTGCAGGCGCGCTGGCAACTCAGCGAACGGCTCTCGCTGTTCGCGCGGATCGACAATGTGTTTGACCGCCATTACGCCACGTATGCCACAGTGGCTGAAGACGTGTTCCCCGATGGCGAACTGGCGCGCCCGCAGGACGCGCCAGTAGAAACCGGGCCGGCCCGGTTTCTCGCACCCGGTGTGCCGCGGCAGTATCTGATCGGGGTGCGTTGGGCGTTGTGAGTTTGGGGCGGGGATTCGGGATTGGAGATTAGAGATTCATCAGGCGTCAGCACCAGCCGCGCCCGGCGGTCTCTGGAGGGCCGCGCGTCGCGCTGGTCGGGGGTGCGGGTGCCTTCGCCGCTCGCGGGACACGCCGTGAACCCGTCCCTGGGGGCTCGGTGGCGGCATCCATGCCGCCACACGGTCCCGCAAGCGGCGAGGACACCGCACCAGAGGGTTGATCGGTAGCTTCTTAAAACCCTGCACACCGACCATCTCGACTGGTCCTTGCCCGCTCACTGTCGCGGGACCTTACGCGGCATGGATGCCGCGTAAGAGCTTACAAGGACGTACTTGCAGCGTGTCCCGCGATGGTGGGCGGGCAAGGGCCCTGCAGCCAAGCCCAGATCATCCGCTCCGCAATCGCGACATGCGCGTGTGACACACGCCGCACACGGCAACAGCAGCACCCGTCTGATGGCGAAGAAATAATTGTGTTAATCACTCTAAATATCCGCGCAAAGCCACCGACTTGGCTTTGATGAATCCCCAATCACCAATCCCCAACCCCGCCCCTCAATCACCCCGTATCCAGCCCATGCTTGCGCAGCTTGCGATACAGCGTATTGCGGCTGATGCCCAGCGCGTCGGCGGTGCGGCTGACATTCCAGCGGTGGCGTTCGAGTTGCTGCTGCAGGACCAGGCGCTCGGCTTGGTCCAGCGCCACGCGCCCGGGCATGTCGTCGGCGGCCACGGCGCGGCCATCGACCAGGCACGGCGCACTGCCGGCATCGACAATTTCCTGCGGCAGGTTGGGCAGGCGGATCACCGCATCGCTGCACAGCACCGCGGCGGTGCGCAGCACGTTGCGCAGCTGGCGTAGATTGCCGGGCCACGCGTAGCTGAGCAGTTTGTGCATGGCCTCTTCGCTGATGCGCACACCGCGCTCGTTGTTCTCTTCGCGCAGCAGGGTGCGGATCAACTCGGCCTTGTCGCTGCGCTCGCGCAAGGGCGGCAGATGCAGCACCACGCCGTTGAGCCGGTAGTACAGGTCTTCGCGGAACTCGCCCGCGGAGACGCGCTGGGCCAGGTCACGGTGGCTGGCGCTGATCACGTGCAATTCCAGCGGCACCGCGCGCTCGCTGCCGAGTGGGGTGACGCATTGCTCTTCCAGCACACGCAGCAGGCGGCTTTGCAACGGCAGCGGCATGTCGCCGATTTCATCCAGAAACAAGGTGCCGCCGCTGGCCTGCAGCAACTTGCCGTGGCGGCCTTCGCGCGCGGCATCGGTAAACGCGCCACGCGCATAGCCGAACAATTCGCTTTCGATCAGCGCCTCGGGAATGGCCGCGCAGTTGATCGCCACAAACGCGCCGCTTGCCCAGGGCGAACCGCGATGCACGGCCTTGGCGAACTCCTCCTTGCCGGTGCCGGTGTCGCCGCGCAGCAGGATGGAGACGCGGTGCGCCGCCAGCTTCAGCGCATTGGCCAGGTTGTGGCGCATGCGCGGGTCCGAGCCGACATGCTCGCCAGGATTCAATTCGGTCTCCGGGGCCGGCTGTGCCGGCCCGCCCACCGCCGGTAGCGCCGGGCGCGCACGCGGCGGCCGCACCAGCGCATAGAAGCGGCGGCCGTGGCAGGCGCAACGGATCGACCACAAGGTGCCGGCATCGCTGCCGGCGCGGTGCTCGATGGTGTCGAAGTCCAGCTGCATCACCTGCGAGATGTCGCGGCCCACCAGTTGGCTGCGGTCCAGCTTGCCCAGCTGCTCCAGCACCGCCTCGTTCACGGCCAGCACGCGGCCATCGGCACCGATGGCGATCAGTGCTTCATGCAGCAGGCCGGCGAACTCCGGGCGGCTGTGGAAGCGCAGGATGAACGCGTGACCGAACTGGTTGAGAAAGTGCGAGCGCGAGATCTGCGCCGCCGACATGCTCACCAGCGCCACGGTATGCCGCTGGATCTGCTTGCCGTCCTGGGCGTTGGGGGTGGAGGCATCCAGCACCGCCAGCAGCCCGCCATGCGCGTCCAGGATCGGCGCGCTGCAGCACGACAGCGGCAGGTGCCGGGTCAGGTAATGCTCGCCGCGGTGCACGCTCACCGCGGTGCGCTCGGCCGCGCAGGTGCCCAGCCCGTTGGTGCCTTGATGGCGCTCGGCCCAGCTGGCGCCGGCAAACAGGCCCACCTGGCGGAATTCGCGCAGCAGGGTAGGGTCGTGCACGCTGTGCAGCACGGTGGCGTCGGCGTCGGCAAAGATCACCGCATAGCCACTGCCGGCAATCTGCTCGTAGAGGTTTTCCATCTCCACCCGGGCGATCCGTAGTACATCGCCCAGCCGTTGCTGGCGCTCACGCACATGCAGGGCGTCATGCACCATCGGGTCCGGCAGCGCCTCCGGCAACAAGGCGTAGTCCTCCAGGCAGCGACGCCAGGAGCGCGACAGCGGCGCCGCCAACGGCGCGATATCGCGCAGCCGGCGGATCTGCTGGAGCAGTTCCGGCTCGATCTCCGGCAGGACGATGGAGGTGCTGGCCACAACGCTCGGCTCGGACATGGGCCAGCGTTCCTCGAAGGGCGCGAGGCGCCAGTAGAGACACAAACCGGGCCCATGCTCAAACCGCATCGCAGCAAAGCGCGACGGCGGTGACGCAATGCCTGCTGCGGTATGGCGGGCCGGACCACGCCGACGCCGTGTGATGACGCGTGCAGCGGCGGTTTGCGCAGATAGGACGACCACGGCAGGCGGTTATCACTCGGCGAAGTCGGCACGCTGCTATTGCTGAGTTCGCTGCAATGCACTGCAAGCTTGCGCGGGTTTTACACAGGACGACGGCGTTTTAGCCGAACTGCTATTTCACGGACTTGGACACCCGGCGCGCATGACTTGATGCCGGCGCTGTGCCATTGCCACCGCCGCGGTAGCAGACCGGCAGCCGCAGGCAGCGGCTCGCCGCCGCGCTGAGCTTTTACACAACTGTCCAGATCGCTTCGGGTGGGAAGAAGGGGACGAGGCGAGCGGGGGGAGATGCACACCCGCTCCATCGCCACGGCCGAACTCACCACATCGCCATGACCAAACGCGTCTGGCCGTTACATCGGTGCATGAGCTACCAGTGCGCCTGGCAGCAACCATCACACGCACCGCCGGCGCCGCCGCTGCCGTGCTTGCCGCAGCCGTGCTTACAGCGCGTAACCGAACTGCTGCTTGAACTGGTCGTTGAACTCGGCGAAGTCGAAGCGCTGGTTCTGCGTGCCCGGGTGCTCCACCTTCAGCGCGCCCATCAGGTTGCCCATGCGGCCGATGGTCAGCCAGTCGTAGTTGTGCTGGATGCCGTAGATCAGCCCGGCGCGGAAGGCGTCGCCGCAGCCGGTGGGGTCGACCACGCGGCGCTCGTGCGCCGGCGGAATGTCGTAGGTCTTTTCGGGCGTGTGCACCAGCGCGCCCTTCGGGCCCTGCGTGGTGATGTAGGCCTGCACGCGCGACACGATGTCCTGCTCGTTCCAGCCGGTGCGTTCCTGCAGCAGGTTGGACTCGTAATCGTTGACCACCACGTAGTCGGCCTGCTCGATGAACTCGCGCAGTTCCGGGCCGTTGAACAACGGCATGGCCTGGCCGGGATCGAAGATGAAGGGGATGCCGGCGGCAGCGAACTCTTCCGCGTTCTGGATCATGCCTTCGCGCCCGTCCGGGCCCACCAGGCCCAGAGTCACGCCCGGCACGTCGCGCACGTGGTTCTCGTAGCTGCGCATCATCGCGCCCGGATGGAAGGCGGTGATCTGGTTGTTGTCGTGGTCGGTGGTGATGAACGCCTGCGGGGTGAACAGGTCATCGATGATCTTCACGCGCGACAGGTCGATGCCCAGCGTCTCGAAATGTTCGCGGTAGGGGCCGAAATCCTGGCCCACCGTGCCCATCGGGATCGGCGCGCCGCCCAGCAGATGCAGGTTGTAGGCGATGTTGCCGGCGCAACCGCCGAACTCGCGGCGCATGCGCGGCACCAGGAACGACACATTCAGGATGTGCACCTTGTCCGGCAGGATGTGGTTCTTGAACTGGTCCGGGAACACCATGATGGTGTCGTAGGCGAGGGAACCACAGATCAGTGCGGACATCGAGTCAGGCCTTTGCGTAGGGAAATAGCCGCCAATTGCCGGGCATGGCAGCGGGACGGCGCGGGCGCCGCGGCGCAAAGGTTAACGGCTGCGGCCGGCCAGGGCCAGACGCGCTTGCCATGTTCAGGGTGACCGCCGCATGAAAATGCGCGCGTGACGGCGCATTTTTCCTTGCTCGCACCTAGGCGGATTGCTAGGCTAGTTGACTTCGTTTTCTGCCCATTTTTGCGCCAATCGGCCGCCGGGCACGCGACTCCTTCAGGAACGACTCCCTCGATGTTCAAGAAACTCCGCGGCATGTTCTCCAACGACCTGTCCATCGACCTGGGCACGGCCAATACGCTGATCTACGTGCGCGGACAAGGCATCGTACTGAACGAACCCTCGGTGGTGGCGGTGCGTCAGGACCGTGCCATCGGCGGAACGCGTTCGGTGGCTGCCGTCGGTGCGGAGGCCAAGCAGATGCTCGGCCGCACCCCCGGCCACATCACTACGATCCGCCCGATGAAGGACGGCGTCATCGCCGACTTCACCTACACCGAGGCAATGCTGAAGCACTTCATCAAGAAGGTGCACAAGTCGCGCTTCCTGCGCCCCAGCCCGCGCGTGCTGGTGTGCGTGCCGGCCGGTTCCACCCAGGTGGAGCGCCGCGCGATCAAGGAATCGGCAGAAGAGGCCGGTGCGCGCGATGTCTACCTGATCGAGGAACCGATGGCCGCGGCGATCGGTGCCGGCATGCCGGTGACCGAAGCGCGTGGCTCGATGGTCATCGACATCGGCGGCGGCACCACAGAAGTGGCGGTGATCTCGCTCAACGGCATCGTGTACTCGCAGTCGGTACGTGTGGGCGGCGACCGCTTCGACGAGTCGATCACCAACTACGTGCGCCGCAACCACGGCATGCTGATCGGCGAAGCCACCGCCGAGCGCATCAAGCTGCAGATCGGTTGCGCCTACCCGCAGGACGAGGTGCAGGAGATGGAAATCTCCGGCCGCAACCTCGCCGAGGGCGTGCCGAAGATGATCAAGATCAACTCCAACGAAGTGCTCGAAGCGCTGCACGAGCCGTTGTCGGGCATCGTGTCGGCGGTGAAGCTGGCGCTGGAGCAGACCCCGCCGGAACTGTGCGCCGACGTCGCCGAGCGCGGCATCGTGCTCACCGGTGGCGGTGCGCTGCTGCGCGACCTGGACCGCCTGATCTCCGAAGAAACCGGCCTGCACGTGCAGGTAGCCGACGACCCGCTCACCTGCGTGGCCCGCGGCGGTGGCCGCGCGCTGGAGCTGGTGGACATGCATGGCAACGAGTTCTTCGCGCCGGAGTGATGGGGACGGGAATCGGGAATCGGGAGTGGGGAATCGTCAAACCATTCCCTGCCTGCGGCCCTGCGTGGTTGCGATGCGCTCCCGCCGATGTGAGGTGTAGAGCAGCGATCAACGCCGCTGCGCTGCCAGGCAGGCGCGACCACTGCTCGAAACCCTCATGGAGCCCCCCTGCGCTTTGGCTCCTCTGCGCTGTCCGCACCCGCCTGACGATTGCTTGCTACGGTCTGTTAGTCGCGCTTAGCCTCAGCCGCACCGAGGGCAGCGCAGCGCTCTCCGATTTCCTATTCCCAATTCCCCAATCCCGGCCCTTAAAGTGCCCTCCTACGCCGGTCCTCCTGTCGCCTCCCGTCCGGGCGAAGTCACCTCCACGCTGCGGCTGCTGGTCTATCTGGTGCTGGCGGTCGTGCTGATTGCGCTCGACAGCCGCGGTGGCTGGCTGAGCCAGCTGCGCCTGCAGGCCAACCTGCTGATCCAGCCGGTGTGGGCGGTGGCGGGGCTGCCGGGCCGGATCGGCTCGCAGGTGCGCGACAACGCCGCGACCCACGCCCAACTGGTGGAAGAGACCCGCGCGCTGCGCAACCAGTTGCTGGTGGCCAATGCGCGCCTCACCCGCCTGCAGACTGCTGCGCTGGACAACGCGCAGCTGCGGGAACTGCTCAACGTGGCCGAGCGCCGCGGCCTGGACGTACAGCTGGCGCCCATCCTGGATATCGACCTGGACCCCACCCGGCAACGGCTGCTTCTGGATGCCGGCAGCCGCGACGGCGTGCTGATGGGCCAGGCGGTGATCGACGCCGGCGGGCTGATGGGGCAGGTGATCGAAGTGACGCCGCTGCATTCCACCGTGCTGCTGCTCACCGACCCGGACCATGCGGTGCCGGTCAGCGTGGCGCGCAACGGCGTGCGCCTGATCGTCTACGGCCGCGGCGACCGCCTCGAACTGCGCGACATCCCGCTCAGCGCCGGCGTGCAGGTGGGCGATGAGATCGTCACCTCCGGCCTGGGCGGGCGGTTCCCGGCCGGCTTCCCGGTCGGCAAGGTGTCCGAGCTGCATCCGGACGACACCCACGCCTTCCTGGTCGGCGAACTCACCCCCGCCGCCAAGCTCGACCGCGGCCGCGATGTGCTGTTGCTGCGTGCCGGCAAGCCGCTGCGGGTTCCGGTGGAGGCCGGGAATGGGGAATCGGGAATTGGGAATGGCAACGGCAACGGCAGTGCCGCGCCAGCCACCACTGCGCCAGCGAACATGCCGGTGACTGCAACCCCGCGCACGCCGGCGGGCGGCGCTTCCAATGCGGCGACCGATCCGGCAGGCCCGACGGCGGGCGCGGCATCGGGTGCCACAACCGCCACCGCCACCAATACCGGCGCCGCGCCGCGCGCCCAGTCCGCGCCGACACCAGCCACGCCTGGCGCCCAGCCGGCCAGCGCGCCGACGCCCAGCCGCCCGACAAGTCTGCCTGCCCGTCCTCCTGCATCGAACGAACCCAGCATTCAGAATCCCGATTCCCGCCCGGCGTCACCGCAGGGCTCACGAGCGTCAGGGAATGCAGCATCGGGAACGGGCAACCGCAGCGCCTCACCGCCGCAGAGCACTGCTCCTACCGATTCCCGACTCCCGACTCCCGATTCCCGTCCGGCTCCGCAGGAGACGGACCAATGAGCCGCATGCGCAACAGCTGGATCCTGCCGGTCAGCATCGTGATCGCGCTGGTGCTGGGGCTGCTGCCGCTGCCGGCGGTGGTGCAGCCGCTGCGCCCGTACTGGCTGGCGCTGGTGCTGGCCTATTGGGTGATCGAAGAGCCGGACCGGGTCGGGCTTGGCGCGGCGTTCGTGGCCGGTGTGCTGGCCGACCTGCTGTACGGCGGGCTGCTTGGCGAACAGGCGCTGCGGCTGGTGATCATGACCTTCATCCTGCAGCGCTTCCGCGCGCGGATGCGTTTTTTCCCGATCTCGCAGCAGGCGCTGGCGATCGGCGGGCTGTTGCTCAACGACCGCATCGTCTCCTCGGCGGTGCACCTGGCGGTGGGCGAGCCTACGCTGCCGTGGAGCTACTGGTGGGCGCCGCTGCTCGGCATGGCGCTGTGGCCGCCAGTGTTCGTGTTGCTGGATGCGGTGCGGCTGGGCAAGCGGAGCAAGAAGTAACCCATGCACGGGCGTCGCCACCCCAAGAATCCGCATGCGGAGGCCGAACAGTTCCGCCGCCGCGCGGTGCTGGGCTTTGTGATGGTGGTGCTGTGCCTGGTCGGGCTGGGCGGCTGGTACTTCAAGCTGCAGGTGCTCGACCACGAGGTCTATGCCACCCGGTCGGAGGCCAACCGCATCAAGCCGCGTCCGGTGGTCCCCGGGCGCGGCATGATCTACGACCGCAACGGCCGGCTGCTGGCCGAGAACGTGCCGGCGTTCCGCCTGGACGTGACCCCGGACAAGGTCGAGGACATGGAGACCATGCTGGCCGCGCTCGGCAAGGTGATCCCGATCGCGCCCGAGGACCTGGAGCGCTTCAACCGCGAGCGCAAGGCCCGCCGCAGCTTCTTGCCGGTCACCCTGAAGCTGCGCATGAGCGATGAGGAGATGGCGCGCTTCGCGGTGGAGCGCTGGCGCTTCCCCGGCGTGGAGCTGGAGCCGTACCTGACCCGGCGCTACCCGTACGGGCCGCTGTTTGCGCACATCATCGGCTACGTCGGGCGTATCGACGAAAAAGACCTGGCGGTGCTGGGCGAGGGCAATGCCGCGCTCACCCACATGGGCAAGTCCGGGCTGGAGCGCTATTACGAACAGGACCTGCGCGGCCAGGTGGGCTACGAGCAAGTGGAAACCAACGTGCAGGGCCGGGCGATCCGCACGGTGGGCCGGGTGGCGCCGCAATCTGGCGCAGACCTGCGCCTGTCGGTCGATGCCGACCTGCAGCGCGCGATGGTGGCCGCGTTCGGCGAACACGAAGGTGCGGCGATCGCGATGGACCCGCGCACCGGCGAGATCCTGGGCATGGTCAGCCTGCCCAGCTACGACCCCAACCTGTTCGTCAACGGCATCTCGCATACCGACTTCAAGGCACTCAACGACAACCCCTCGCGGCCGCAGTTCAACCGGCTGGTGCTCGGTGGTGTGGCACCGGGCTCCACGCTCAAGCCGTTGATCGCTCTGGCCGGTCTGGATAGCGGGCTGCGCCGCCCCGAAGACCGCGTGCTCTCCACCGGCATGTTCTATCTGCCGGGCGTCAGCCGGGGCTGGGGTGATTCACACCGTGGCGGGCATGGCTGGACCGATCTGCGCAAGTCGATCGCCCAGTCGGTCAATACCTATTACTACCGCCTGGCGGTGGACATGGGCATCGACCGCTTCGACCACTACATGGGCGAATACGGCTTCGGCCAGCCCACCGGGGTGGACCTGCTGGGCGAAATCGGCGGCATCCTGCCGTCGCCCGCCTACAAGTACAAGACCCGCAAGGAGCGCTGGTACCCGGGCGATACGGTCAACATCGCCATCGGCCAGGGCGACTGGAAAGTGACGCCGCTGCAGCTGGTGCGCGGGGTCTCGGCCATTGCCGGCGGCCTGTTGCTGCGCCCGCACCTGGTGCTGGAAGAACGCACCGGGTTCGACCACCCCTGGCAGCCGATGATCCAGCCGCCGGGCAAGCCGATCAGCGCCAATGCCGCCCATCTGCAGGTGGTGCGCGAGGGCATGATGGACACCATGCGCCCGGGCGGCACCGGCTATGCGATCACCCCCGGCGCGCCGTACCAGATGGCCGGCAAGACCGGCACCGCGCAGGTGGTCAGCCGCCGCGGCGTGGCCGCCGTGGACCCGCGCAGCCTGCCCTTGCATCTGCGCCACCGCGGCCTGTTCGTGGGCTTCGCCCCTGCCGACAACCCGGTCATCGCCGTCGCGGTGGCGGTGGAAGGTGGCGGTTTCGGCACCAGTTCGGCCGCGCCGATCGCGCGCAAGATCTTCGATGCCTGGCTGCTCGGCAAGTTGCCCGAAGGCCTGGAGCCGCTGGATAGCGAGCTGGGCATGACCGCGGTCGGCGTGAACCAGTTCGAGGCCGGCGCCACCGATGCGCGCCAGCAAGGCGATACCGCCGCTGCGGCGCTGGACGAATTGCCGGTGGTGATCGGCCAGGTGGCCGTGGCCCTGGATCCCAACCGCCCCGCGCAACCGGTGATTCCGGACGTGCCGGACACTGTCTCGGAGACCGACCGGTGAGCGACATCCTGCGCTGGCTGGTGGACCTGGCCGCACGCTTCGCCCGCAGCCTGGACTGGGTGCTGTGCCTGGCGCTGGCCGCGCTGATGGTGATCGGCCTGTCGGTGCTCAAGAGCGCCGGCGGCACCGCCAACGGCGATCATCTGGTGATGGCGCAGGGCGTGCGCTTTGCCATCGGCGCGGCGGCAATGTGGGGCATCTCGCGCATGTCGGTGCTGCGCCTGCGCGCCTGGACGCCGTGGGTGTATGGCTTGTCGATGCTGCCGCTGCTGGCGGTGTTCGCGCTGGGTACCGGTAAATACGGCCGCCAGTGGCTGGATCTCAAGCTATTCTACCTGCAGCCGGCCGAGCTGCTCAAGATCAGCCTGCCGATGATGGCGGCCTGGTATCTGCATCGCATGCCATTGCCGCCGCGCATTTCCACCGTGCTGGTCACCTGCGTGATCATCGGCGTGCCTACCGCCTTGATCATGTTGCAGCCGGACTTCGGCACCGGCGTGCTGATCGCCGCCAGCGGCGTGTTCGTGCTGCTGCTGGCCGGCCTGCCGTGGTGGTGGGTGGCGGTGGGCGTCGGCGGCGTCTCGGCCGCGGCGCCGGTGGCCTGGTTCTGGCTGCTGCGGCCGTACCAGAAGGACCGCATCATGATGTTCCTCAACCCGGAAAACGATGCGCTCGGCGCCGGCTGGAACATCATCCAGTCCAAGATCGCGATTGGGTCTGGTGGGTTGGACGGCAAGGGCTGGGGCCTGGGCTCGCAGTCGCACCTGAACTTCATCCCCGAACAGACCACCGACTTTGCGTTCTCGGTGCTCAGCGAGGAATTCGGCTGGATCGGCGTGGCCACGGTGCTGACGCTCTACCTGGTAGTGATCGGCCGCTGCCTGTGGATCGCCTCGCAGGCACGCGACACCTATTCGCGCCTGATCGCCGGCGCCACCGGCCTAGCGTTCTTCGTCTACGTGCTGGTCAACGGCGGCATGATCTCCGGCCTGCTGCCGGTGGTCGGTGTGCCGATGCCGCTGATGAGCTACGGCGGCACCTCGGCCGTCTCGCTGCTAGCAGGGCTGGGCCTGGTGATGGCGGTGAAATCGCACCGACCGGTGCACGGGTACTGAGGCTGTGGGTTACGCGCAGCAGCGCGTGCCATGTGTATGAGTGCGGCGTGCAGGTCACGCATGGCTCATGCGCACGTGGTGACCCGCCTAATGCACAGCGCGGCCTCATGCGGTCCAACATCCTGCGGTTGAGCAATGCTTGCAGTGCGCTGTGCAGCAACGCCGTGTTGCATGCGACACGGTGATGTCGCGCAGTTGACAGCATGCGGACCGTGCACATGTTTGCGCCTTGCATCGCAACCAGACACATCGGCGCAGTGCCGCTTCGTTCGGGCGGCAGCCGGTTCGCGCGCTGTCATCGCCCCCGGTCGACGCGCCGTAGAGTGCACCATTCACCGTATTGGTTCCCTGGGTGCTGCGTCGCACTCGAACGGCATGCGTCTCTTCTTCTTCGGGTGACTACGTCATGAAACTGCTTGCTGCCGCCATCGGCGGTCTTTGTCTTTCGCTTGCCTCACAGGCGAGCGCCATCACCCAGGCAACCGGTGATAGCCGTGCGGTCTCCGAGCCTGGTATTCCGGCGACCTGCCAGGCGGTAAAGGCCGAGCACACGGCTAGCACGCGCCAGTTCGCGGCGGCATTGGAAAGTGCGCCGCCCGATACCAAAAATATCCAGGCCGCACTGACCGCGTGTGCGGGGAAGAACGGCAGCGTGCTGCTGACGGCGGGCGCGGGCAACGCCTTCCTGACCGGGCCGCTGTCGATTCCTACTGGCGTGACGTTGGTGGTCGATCAGGGCGTCACCGTGTACGGCTCGCGTAACCCCGCCGATTACGGCAGTGGCTGCGGCACGGCCGGTTCCAAGAGTGGCGGATGCCTGCCGTTGATCAGCGTCAAGGGCGCCAGGTCCGGTGTGATGGGTGTGCGCATCGGTGGGCGCCAGGGCACCATCGATGGCCGTGGTGATCTGACTATGCTCGGCAAGAGCACCACGTGGTGGGAGTTCGGCGAGAACGCCAAGAAGGCCAACCAGGTGCAGAACAGCCCGGACCTGATCAAGGTGCAGAATTCCAGCGCGTTTACGCTCTACAACGTCAATCTGATCAATGCGGCGTACTTCCATTTCTTCGCGCATATCGTCGATGGCCTGACCATCTGGGGCACGCGGGTGAAGTCGCCGGCGACCAGCCCCAACACCGATGGTCTGGACCTGGATAGCGTGGTCAACGCCACCGTATTCGATAACGATGTGATGGGCGGTGACGATTGCGTGGCGATCAAGACCATCGCCTCCAAGTCCGGCAACATCACCTTGCGCAACAATCGTTGCTACGGCACGCACGGCATCTCGATTGGCAGCGAGGTGATGTCCGGCGTCAGCAATGTGTTGGTCGATTCCACTGCCATCACCGCCAGCGACGATGCCGGCAACCGCAGCACCGACAACAACGGTCTGCGCATCAAGACCAGCATTACCAAGGGTGGCCCGGTCAGTCTGATTACCTATCGCAATACCTGCCTGTACGGCGTCACCAGCCCACTGGTGATCAACCCGTTCTATTCCAGCGGCGGCAGCGGCACCGCGCCCACCTTCAGCCAGATCGTTGTCGATGGCTTGCGGACCACCGGCGATGCGGGCCTCAAGGGCAAGGGCTGGATCCTGGAAGGCTATAACGCGCAGACACCGCTGGACCTGGTGCTTGCCAATGTCGCGACAGGCAACAAGGCCGTCACCGCCAGCAATGCGCGGATCGGGCTGAGCAACAGCGAGCTCGTGCCGACCGGCACCAATGTCACCACCAGCGCCGTGCAGCTTGCCGGCAGCATCCCGACCTGCTCAAGCGCACCGCACTTTCCTGCGTTGTAATCGGACAAGCCGCGGCCGGGTCACGGGGATTGTGCAACCGGCCGGCGGCACGCCGCCCTGCCTGGACGTACTGCTTTCAGACGATGTAGCCCAGCCAGGTACGCCCGGGAGCTGGCCGCACCTGGTGATGTACGGGGCAGGGTGATGCCAGACGCCGCACGCGGCAGCCGCGACCGGCATTCGCAGCAACCAGGCCCATTTGTTCGCTTTCCCAGTTCGTCCATGCCCATGACCGCTCGCCTGCAGTCGCAGCGAGGTGTGCCAGTGCTGCGCCCTGCCTTGACAAGACCTAAAGTTCTTGCGTTTCATGGCCTTATTGCCAGAAGTTCATCTGGTCTCTGTTACCCTCGGCCGATGATTCGACGCACACTGACCTGCCTGCTCACCCTCGGCCTAGTCGCTTGCGCGACCCAGCCCAGCCCTCCACCTGCGCCGCCGGCCGCCAGCGCGCCGCCGGCCAAGCCGCCGCTTGCTCCGGCTTCGCCCGCCAGTGCGGCGGCCGAAGCGCCGGCCTTGCCGCCGGTGGACCTGACCCCGGTGCCGTTCGAGATCGCACGCGCCAACTTCGTGCGTGACACCTCGGCCAAGTACGGCATCGACGCGGCGCAGATCGAAGCGGTGCTGGCACAAGCCCAATTCAAGGATGCGATCGTCACCGCGATGTCGCGCCCGGCCGAGCGGGTCAAGCCGTGGAACGAATACCGGCCGATGTTCATCACCCAGGCGCGCATCGACGGCGGCCGCAAGTTCCTGGCCGAGCATCGCGCCGAGCTGAGCAAAGTCGAAGCCGCCACCGGTGTTCCAGCGCAGGTGATTGTGGCCATCATCGGGGTGGAAACCAGCTACGGCAGCAACGCCGGCAAATACCGTGTGCTGGACGCGCTGTACACGCTGGCCTTCCGCTACCCGCGCAGCGGCGACCCGGCCAAGCTCGAACGTGAAGTGCGCCGCGAGCTGTTCTTCCGCGATGAACTCGGCCAGCTGTTCGCACTCGGCAAGGAAGAGCAACTCGACGTCACCAGCCTGATCGGCAGCTATGCCGGCGCCATGGGCATGGGCCAGTTCATGCCGTCCAGCTACCGCCAGTTCGCGGTCGACGGCGATGCCGACGGCAAGCGCAATCTGTTCACCGATCACAACGACGTCTTCGCTTCGATCGCCAATTATTTCGTCAAGAAGGGCGGCTGGGTGCGCGATGGTCAGGTCGCGGTGCCGGCCACGTTGGCTGCGGGGCGCGAGGAGTTCAACCCCACCGACTGGTCGCCGGTGTACACGCTGGCCGATCTATCCGCGCGCGGCTACCAGCCCAACGCGCCGGTGGTTGCCGGCAGCACCGCCACGCCGATCACGCTGGACGATGCCAACGGCAAGCAGTACTGGTTGGGCTTCCAGAATTTCTACGCGATCACCCGATACAACATTTCCAAGATGTATGCGATGGCCGTGTTCCAGCTGTCCGAGGCCATCGCCGGCAAGGAGTTACCCCCGGCATGAACAGCAGCACAGGTCCCAAGTGGCTGATCCCGATGGCATTGATGCTCGGGCTGGCGGCCTGTAGCAGTGCACCGAAGAAAACCGCCGGTAGCGCCGGCAATGGCGCGATCAAGGGCATCAAGGTAGAGGGCAAGGGGCCGGCGCATGTCGCCACCGGCTGCCCGTCCACCTCGCCGTACGCCGCCGCCAAGGAAGACCCCTCCACGCGCGGCGACTACACCGCCGGCGGCCTGTACAAACCCGGCGTCAAGGACTCCACCCCGGACCACGTGCCCAACGTGGCCTGCATTCCCGAGCCGCTGGTCAGCAACGAGCCGCGCTCGGCGGTGGGAAATCGCTCGCCGTATGAAGTGCTGGGCAAGCGCTACGTGGTGATGGACAACCCCGGCGACTATGTCGAACGCGGCACCGCCTCGTACTACGGCAGCAAGTTCCACGGCCGGCTGACCTCCAACAAGGAGGTGTACGACATGTACGCCTTCACCGCTGCGCACAAGACCCTGCCGCTGCCCAGCTTCGCGCTGGTGACCAATACCGACACCGGCGACTCGGTGGTGGTGCGCGTCAATGACCGCGGCCCGTTCCACGATGGCCGGGTCATCGACCTGAGTTACGCCGCTGCGGTGAAGCTGGGCATCACCGGCAAGGGCACCGGTAATGTCGAGGTACGCGGCCTGACCGAGGCCGACAACGCCAATCTGCTGGCCAAGCGTCGCAGCGGCATCGCGCCGATCGCCACCGTGGCCGCGGCCAAACCGGCTGCCAGCAGCCAGATCGACAGCCTGGTGCAGCAGCTGCCCGCCCGCGGCACCCCAGCGCGTGCGCCCGCCACCGGCACGGCCGCCGCGCCGGTGCCGATGGGCGAGCGCTGGCGTTACCGGGTGGCCGATTCGCGGCAGCCCGGTAATGCCGACAATTTCGATGCGTGGATGAAGTCGCAAGGTGTGCGCGTGGCCACCGGCAAACCGACAGCGGCCACGCCGCGCCCGGTCGCTGCCGCCGCCGTGGCAACCACGGTGGCGGTGGCCAGGACGCCGGATGCTCCGCCAGCGCCGCCTCCCGCCGCTCCGGTCGTCGTTGCCAAGCCGCCGACCGCCGCCGAAGCCGCGCTGGGCGACATCCTGTTGCAGGTCGCCAGCTTCGCCAGCCGCGAGAACGCCAACCGCGCGCTGTCGCAGCTGGCCTCGGCCGGCATTGCCGGTGCCAGCGTCAGCGACATCGTCAGCGGCGGGCGCACCCTGTGGCGCCTACGCGTGAACGCACGCGACCACGCCAATGCCTCGGAAATCGCGCAGCGCATTGCCGGGCTGGGCTTTGGCCGCCCGCAAATCGTGGCCAACTGAGCGCCCTGCGCGCCTGAGCGGGGCTGAACTTCGGTCAGGCGCGACGCCGGTGCGCATCGCCCTGATCGCTGTGGCCCCTTACAATTTCGTATTACCCAGCCTTCGGGCCCGTCAGGAGTCGTTCTTCAATGAAATTCCGCTTCGCCGCCGCTGCCGTGGCCACGTTCGCGTTCGGCCTGGTCTGCGCACAGACCCCTGCGCCGCAGCCGACCCCCGCCGCTGCCGCGCCGACCGCTCCGGCGGCATTGCCGGTTCCGCCGGCACCGGCACCGGCCGTGTCCAAGTCCTGGATCCTGATGGACTACGCCACCGGGCAGGTGCTCGCCGGTGAGAACATCCACCAGGAACTGGCGCCGGCCAGCATCACCAAGGTGATGACCTCCTACGTGGTGGCGGCCGAGATCAAGAACGGCAAGATCAGCCGCGACGACCAGGTCATGATGAGCGAGCGCGCCTGGCGCGAGGGCGGTGCCGGTACCGACGGCAGCTACAGCGGCTTCCCGGTCAACCAGACCGCGCGTCTGGAAGACATGGAAAAGGGCATGGCGATCCAGTCCGGCAACGATGCCGCGATTGCGCTGGCCGAGCATGTCGCCGGCAGCGAAGAAGCCTTCGCCTCGCTGATGAACAGCTATGCCGCCAAGATCGGCATGAAGAACTCCTACTTCGTCAACGCACATGGGTTGAGCGCCGAGGGCCACCATTCCAGCGCCTACGATCTGGCCATGCTCGGCCGTGCGATGGTGCGCGATTACCCCGAGACCTACGCCTACAACAAGATCAAGGAGTTCCAGGTCGGCACCATCAAGCAGAACAACCGCAATCTGCTGTTGTGGCGCGACCCGGCCGTGGACGGCATCAAGACCGGCCACACCTCCGAAGCCGGCTACTGCCTGCTCAGCTCGGCCAAGCGTGGCGACCAGCGGCTGGTGGCCGTGGTCATGGGCGACACCTCCGAGCGCCAACGCGCCGATGACAGCCTGGCGCTGCTCAACTGGGGCTTCCGCTTCTTCGAGACCCACAGCCTGTACGCACCGGGCAAGGTCGTGACCAAGCAGAAGGTCTGGAAGGGCGAGCAGGACGAAGTACAACTGGGCGTGGCCCAGCCGCTGCTGGTCAGCCTGCAGCGCGGCCGCTACAACGACCTCAAGCCCAGCATGGAAGTGGCCAAGAACCTGCAGGCGCCGATCAAGAAGGGCCAGCAGGTCGGCACCGTCAAGGTCAGCCTGGAAGGCAAGGTCATCGCGCAGGCACCGCTGGTGGCGATCAACGCGGTGGAAGAGGGCGGGTTCTTCAAGCGCCTCTGGGATGCCTTCTGGATGTGGTGGGAATCCGAATAACAAAAAAAGCCGGCGAAAGCCGGCTTTTTTGTTGAATCGGGAGTGGGGAATCGGGAATCGCAAAAGCGGCGCGCCGCTCCTGCTGTTCCCATTCCCGATTCCCGATTCCCGATTCTCTATTCCCAGCCCTCAAAGCATCCGGCTGATCGTGAAACTGCCATACACCGGGGTCTCGCGCTGGGTCTCGAACTCGCGGGTGCGGTGGTAGCGGGCGATGGCGAACTTCCAGCGGCCGTACATCACCGCCAGACCGTAGCCGACATCGCCGACGAACGGGCGCTTGTCCACGCTGTGGCTGTTGCGGAAGGTGTTGCCGTCCAGGGTGATGTCGCGGATCACCCAGCGCGCATCGGTGGTCAGGAACAGATGCCCGGACCAGCCACTCGCGCGGCCCAGGCGGCTGGGTGCGGTGTTCTCGCCGGCCGGGCGGGTAGGCGTGCTGCCGAAGTCATCCGGCAGCTTCCAGCCGAAGCGCACTTCGCCGCCGGCATTGAGATGGGTCGACATGTTGCCCAGCGACCCGCCCCAATGCGAAATCGCGTCCCAGCCCCAGCCGTCGGCGTTGACCGTGGCGTCGCCTGGCCAGCGGCGCATGCGCTCGTGCACGAGGTTGATCAGCAGCTCGTTGTGCAGCTGGTTGTCCCAGCCCTGGAATTTCTCGTCGCCCAGCGCGTCGTGGATGGCGTCCTGCGCTTCCTGCGCGAAGGCCCACGGGCCGACCACGCCGATCTGCAGCTGCGTGGTACGCAGATGCGCGTCGTTACGCGCGTTGTAGCCGAAGCTGGCGAGCAGGATGCCCGCGTACGGGCGGTCGTCCGGAATCACGTCGCGGCGGGTGTAGTCGGTCGGGGTAAAGATCGCCTGGCCGACCGAGAACACCATGTTCTGCTGATCGAACTCGCCCGGGTGCAGGCGCTCCAGATAGCTGTTGACCCAGCGCGCAGTGCGCGGCAGACAAGGGTCGTCGGTGTAGTCGACCAGGTTCGGCGAAACCAGCGTCAGCAACGCGCCGTTGGAATAGCCCTGGTCCTGGTCTTCGCCACCGAACAGGTCGTTGTCGACCCGGAAATTCACTGCCGGCGGCGTACGACCCAGTCGGCTGGAATCGCACTGGTCGGCCGCCAGCGCGGGCAGCGCCAAGCCGGTGAGGGAAAGCAACAAGGCAGCGGACAGCGCGCGCGGTCGGAGCATGGAGGACCCGGAGCAAGAGGGACAGGATGCGGCAAAGGTGCCTGCGGCCACTGCTGCGCCGCGTGAACATGGGCTAATGACGCAAAGGTGGAGGTGGATACCCATGCCACAAGCATCAGGACTGGATAGATGTGTTCGCTCTGGCAGACCAATCTCCGCAATGGCATGCAAGCGGGATTGCGAAACTCGCTCAGCGGGGCCGGCGGGGTTGGGTTTGCCGCCAGGCGGCCCGATAATGGGCGGATGGAAATCAGCTCCGACAACCCCGATCACGGCTTCCAGTTTCCCGGCACCTTCGAGCTCAGCGCCATGGGCACGGCCGAGCGCGGGCTGGAAACCGAACTCCCGCGCCTGCTTGCCGCCACCGGCGTTGAACTGCTGGAAGAAAGCATCAGCTGGAAGCACTCCTCCAGTGGCAAATACGTCTCGGTCCGGATCGGCTTTCGGGCCGACACCCGCGAGCAGTTCGACGCCGCGCATCAAGCGCTGCGGGAGCATCCGGAAGTGAAGTGGACGCTGTAGCGGCCGAGCCTGTCGTGGCCCCGGTGTTGCCCTTGCCGGCGCAGGTCCGCGACCTGGGCATGCAGGACTACGCCCCGGTCTGGCGTGCAATGCAGCGTTTCACCGATACACGTGACGAGCACACCGGCGAGGAGCTGTGGGTAGTCGAGCATGCGCCGGTGTTTACCCTGGGGCAGGCCGGCAAGCCCGAGCATGTTCTGGCTCCGGGCGAGATTCCGGTGCTGCAAGTGGATCGCGGCGGGCAGGTGACCTACCACGGCCCTGGCCAGCTGGTGGTGTATCCGCTGCTGGATCTGCGCCGGCTCAAGATCGGTGTGCGCGACTATGTGTGCAAGATCGAGCAGGCGCTGATCGATACGCTGGACGAGTGGAACATTGTGGCCGAGCGCCGCGATGGCGCGCCTGGCGTGTATGTGGGCGGGGCGAAGATCGCCGCGCTCGGCATCCGCGTACGCCGCGGCTGTACCTTCCATGGGCTGTCGTTCAACGTGGCGATGGACCTGGAACCGTTCCACCGCATCAACCCGTGTGGCTACCAGGGTCTGCAGGTGACCTCGGTGCTAGACTTGGGCGGCCCCTCCGGGATGGACGCCGTCAAGGCGGTGCTGCTCGACCAGCTGGCGCGCCAGTTCGGCCTCGTGTTGCAGCCCACCTCCGCATTGCCCGACCTTTCGCTTCCGGCCTGAGCGCCCGTACCGTCATGACCCAGCCTATCGCCCGTTCCATTCCCTTGCAGGTCGTCTCCGGCGACACTGCCGCACCTGCGTCGCTGCAGACCGGCGTCAAGCAGATCGGTGGCGACAAGATCAACCGCTCGCCGGTGCAGTTCGTCGACGCGCCGGTGCTGCGCAAGCCGTCGTGGATCCGGGTACGGATCCCGTCCGGCAACGCGGTGCAGAACCTCAAGGCCAAGCTGCGTGAAAACCGCCTGGTCACGGTCTGCGAAGAAGCCAGCTGCCCGAACATCCACGAGTGCTTCAGCCACGGCACCGCCACCTTCATGATCCTGGGTGAGGTGTGCACGCGGCGCTGCTCGTTCTGCGACGTGGCGCATGGCCGGCCCAAGCCGCCGGATGCGAGCGAGCCGGCCAGCCTGGCCACCACCGTGGCCGACATGGGCCTGAAGTACGTGGTGGTGACCAGCGTGGACCGCGACGACCTTCGCGACGGGGGTGCCCAGCACTTCGTCGACTGCATCTCGGCGATCCGCGCCAGCGCGCCCAAGACCCGGATCGAGATCCTGACCCCGGACTTCCGTGGCAAGGGCCGCATGGACCGCGCGCTGGAGATCCTGGCCACCAGCCCGCCGGACGTGTTCAACCACAACATCGAAACCGTGCCGGACCTGTACCCGAACGTGCGCCCCGGTGCCGATTACCAGTGGTCGCTGACGCTGCTGCAGCGCTTCAAGGCGCAGCACCCGACCATCGCCACCAAGTCCGGCATCATGCTCGGCCTGGGCGAAACGATGGAGCAGGTGCAGGCCACCCTGCGCGATCTGCGTGCGCACGATGTGGACATGATCACGATCGGGCAGTATCTGCAGCCCACGCCGCACCACCACCCGGTGATGCGCTACTGGACGCCGGAGGAATACAAGGCGCTGGAGGACTACGGCAATGCGCTGGGCTTCAGCCATGTGGCGTCCGGCCCGATGGTGCGTTCTTCGTACCACGCCGACCGCCAGGCTGCCGGTGCCGGCGTCGCCGCCTGAGCCCAACCGCATTGGTGTGTGCATCACGGCCCTGCGCAGTGCGCGGGGCCGTGTCGTATCCGGGCCAGCGCGCCGAGGGTACGGGCGCGTTCACAATCTGCTACATGCCCGGAGCTAGGCTGATTCAGCCAGCGGATGACAACGCCAGCAACTTTCGGCACTGTCATGCTGTCACATCCGATCACAGCCCTTCTTTCATCGGCCCCGTGCCGAGAGCCATTCGATGACCTACAACGTTTCTGCGTCCCTGAAGGCCGGCCTGCTGGCACTGGTGCTCACCACTCCGATGGCATTGCTGGCGCGTGCGGACACGGCGCTGCCTGCCGCGGCCACGCCCGAACAGGCGACGGCGACCAAACTGGTCTACGGGCTGCTCTCGGACAGCCGGTATGCGTATCGCCCGCGTACCCTCGACGAGGCGATGTCCAAGGACGTCTTCAAGCGGTATCTGGAGACGCTGGACGGCGGCAAGCAATTCTTCACCCAGGCCGATGTGGATGCGTTCGCGCCGCTGCAGGCCGGCGTCGGTGACGCGCTGCGCGGCGGCAATCTGGAGCCGGCGTTCCAGGTGTTTTCGGTCTACAAGAAGCGTGTCGATCAGCGCGTCAAATACGCGCGCGAACTGCTCAAGCAGGATTTCGATTTCACTGGCAGCGAGAAGTTCGAGTACGACCGCAAGGACGTGCCATGGGCGGCCGACGACAAGCAACTGGACGTGCTGTGGCGGCAGTCGGTGATGAACGACTGGCTGCGCCTGAAGCTGGCCGGCAAGAAGTCGGACGACATCCGCAAGACGCTGGACAAGCGCTATGCCACGCTGGCCGATTCGGTCAATGAACTGAAGGGAGAAGACGCGTTCCAGTTCTTCCTCAACGCTTATACCAATGCAGTTGACCCGCACACCGATTACTTCACGCCGCGCACGGCCGAAACCTTCAATCAGCAGATGTCGCTGTCGCTGGAAGGCATCGGCGCGCAGCTGCAGAAGCAGGACGACATGGTGGTGATCCGCGAGGTGATCCCGGGTGGTCCGGCCGCGGTGGACGGCACGCTCAAGCCGGGCGACCGCATCGTTGGCGTTGGCCAGGCCAAGAGCGGCGCCATCGAAGATGTGATCGGCTGGCGCATCGATGACGTGGTGGCCAAGATCCGCGGCAGCAAGGACACCCAGGTGCGCCTGGAGTACATTCCGGCCGAGCTGGGCATCGACGGCACGCACCGCACCGTAACTCTGACGCGTCAGAAGGTGCGCCTGGCCGAACAGGCCGCCAAGGGCGAGACCATCACGCTGCCGGCCAGTGGCGACGTGCCGCAGCGCCGGATTGGCATCATCAAACTGCCGGGCTTCTACCAGGATTTCGAAGGCCGTCGCCGTAACGCGGCCGACTATGCCTCGGCCACCCGAGATGTCGCCAAGCTGCTGGCGGGCTTCAAGTCCGACAAGGTCGACGGCGTGGTGCTGGATCTACGCAACAACGGTGGCGGTTCGCTGGACGAAGCGATCGAGCTCACCGGGCTGTTTATCGAGCAGGGCCCGGTGGTGCAGGTGCGCGAATCCGGTGGCCGGGTCACCGTCAATGGCGACAGCAACCCGAAGGTGGCCTGGGATGGCCCGCTGGGCGTGCTGATCAACCGCGGCTCGGCTTCGGCGTCGGAAATTTTTGCTGGTGCCATCCAGGACTACGGCCGCGGCCTGGTCATTGGTGAAACCACCTTCGGCAAGGGCACGGTGCAGAACATCGTTGACCTGGACCGCTGGCCGGCCGCCGAAGGGCAGCGTTATGGGCAGGTCAAGCTGACCATTGCGCAGTTCTTCCGCGTCAGCGGCTCCAGCACCCAGCACAAGGGCGTGGTGCCGGACATCGCATTCCCGGCCAGCGTGGATGCCACCGAATTCGGCGAAAGCACCTACGACAACGCGCTGCCGTGGACGCGCATTGCCGCCGTGCCGCACACCCAGTACGGCAACTTCGCCCCGCTGCTGCCAAAGCTGCAGACCTTGCACGCCACGCGCATCGCCAGCGACAAGGAATTCCAGTGGTGGGAAGAGGACGTCAAGCAGTTCCGTGACGAGAAGGCCAAGAAGTACATTTCGTTGAACGAAGCCGAGCGCGTGGCCGAACGGCAGAAGCAGGATCAGCAGCGCAAGGACCGCCAGCAGGTGCGCAAGCAGCTGGGTCTGCCGCTGGACCCGCTGGCCGACGACAGCGACGACGGCCTGACCGGCAACGAGCGCGACATCGTCAAGGACACCGCACGCGAGAAGGCCGCTGAAAAGCGTCCGGATCCCCTGCTGCACGAATCGGCGGCCATCCTGGCCGATGCGCTGGGGTTGTTGTCCAAGGACCAGCCGCTGTCGGCGCAGGTGCTGCCGCAATCGACGGCACCGGGTCGCTGGGCTGACTGATTGCCTGCGTCATTGATGGGTGAGCAACGCCACCGCTTGTCGGTGGCGTTTGTTTTTGAGGCGGCGCATCGGTTAGCGATACATGCACGCACCGACTGTTCGCAGCAGATCAGGTCAGCGCCTGCCAGCAGGCCTGCAGGCCGAGCAGCAGCAAAGTGCCGAAGAACACGCGCCGGAACATCTCGGTGGAGATGCGTCGCCGCACCCGGGTGCCGGCCCACACGCCCAGCGCTGTTGGCAGCAGCGCCAGTAGCGACGGCACGCCCGCCGATAGCGGCACGCCGCCCTGCCAGACCAGCGCGATGGCCAGGGCAAGCGTTGCGGTACCAAAACAGGTGGCCAGTGCGCGGATCAACAGTTCGCGTGGCAACCCCAGCGCGGCGAAATACGGCGCTATCGGCAGCACCACCACGCCAATGGCGCCGTTGAGCAGGCCGCTGATCAGGCCGGTCAATGGGCTGGCCCAGCGTTCATGGCGTGGTGGCAACGTCCACTGCCAGCGGGAAAGCCCCAGCAACGCATAAGCCACCAACAACACGCCGAGCGCGGCACGCAGGGTGCGCGGGTCGCCACCGATGATCAACCCGGCAGTTAGCCAGGTGCCCACGCTCATCAGTGCCAGCAGGGGCCATAGTCGCCGCAACAGTGCACCCGGTGCCGGCCCCCAGGCCTGCTGCAGATTCGTCACCAGCGAAGGCAGCACCAACAACGCGGCGGCCTGGCTGGGTGGCAGCCACAGCCCGAGCAGGCCCATGGCCACGGTCGGCAGGCCCATGCCGGCCACACCCTTGACCCCGCCAGCCAGCAGGAACACGCCCGCGATCAAGAGCCAGTGCAATGCATCGTCATTCATGCCGGGCAGGATCCTGCCGCCGGGGCGAGGCGGCAAGCTGTCTTTGTTTGAGGCAGACTTCGTCCACACCGAAGGCTGGGGCTGCGCGATGCAAGTGGAGTTCGTCGATCTGCGGATTTTCGTGGCAGTGGCCGACACCGGCAGCATCACCGCCGGTGCCGAGCGCGTGGCGCTGTCGCTGGCCGCCGCCAGCGCCCGCATTCGCGCGCTGGAGCTGCAGGTGGGCGCTGCGCTGTTCGAGCGTGGCCGACGTGGCGTGACGCTCACCGCCGCCGGGCAGGTGCTGCTGCGACACGCGCGGGTGCTGGCCCGACAGGAGCAGGCGATGCGCACCGAGCTGGGCGACTACGGTGCGGGTGGGCAGGTCACCCTGCGGCTGGCTGCCAACACGGCCGCGCTGTCGGAATGGCTGCCCGAGTGCGTGGCCGACTTTCTGTTGGCGCATCCCCGCGTGGACCTGACCCTGGCCGAGTGGGGCAGTGAGGGGGCCGCCGATGCGGTGCGCGAGGAGCGCGCCGATCTGGCGGTGGTCGCCGGGCATGCGGATTTCACTGGCTTGCAGCGGCGCCCGTTCCGCCACGATCAATTGGTGGTTGCGGTGGCGGCCCTCCATCCGCTTGCCGGCGCGGACACGCTGCGCCTGGCCGATATCCAGGACATGCAGTTGTTGGCGTTATCGGCCGACAACGCCTTGCAGCGTCATCTGCGTACGCACCTGGCGCGGGCTGGCGTGCACCTGCGCATTCGCGCGCGCGTACCGGGGATCGAAACGCTGTGCCGCATGTTGGCGCGCGGCGTCGGCGTGGCGATCGTGCCGCACGCGGCGCTGGCGTGTTCCAGCGTCCGCCAGCAACTGGTGGCCGTGCCGCTGGACGAACCCTGGGCACGGCGTGAGTTGTCCATTGTCTGGCGCGATACGCCATCGGCTGCCTTGCAGGCGTTGCTGGAATGGCTGCAGGCAGGCGCGGCGCAGGCGGGCATCCGGCCACCGTGATTGCCGGCTGCTTCGCAGGCATCGGTGCGATCGCTCCGTGCGCGCCGATGCCTGCGAAGCATTTGATTGAAGCGCGTGCTTTCAGCGCGGCCAGGCAAACTCGGCGAGCACCGGATAATGATCCGACGGCAACACGCCGCCGGGCCGGTCATCCAGAGTGGTGAACTGCGTTGGGGTCAGCCCGCGGAACAGGATCCAGTCGATCCGCCGGGTGGGGTGGGTGCTGAAATCCTGGAAGGTATTCTCCGGCCCGCTGCGCTTGGGCGCCTTCGCGCGTGCGTCGCCTAGCACGGCGGTGAGCGTGGGGTAGGTGATCTTGTCCGGGTCGCTGTTGAAGTCGCCGGTCAGCACCACCGGAATATCGGCCGGCAATTGCGCGATGCGCGACAGGATCAGCCGCGCGCTGTGTTCGCGCGCGGGTTCGTCTTCGTCGCGGTATGGGAAATGCGTGTTGAACAGGTAGAAGCGGCGCTTGTCGCTACGGCGCTCGAACAAGGCCCAGGTGACCATGCGCGGCAACACGTTGCCCCAGGTGATGCTGCCGGCCACCTCGGGCGTATCGGACAGCCAGAAGTTGCCCGATTCCACCACGTTGAGCGTGCGCGTGTCGTAGAACACGCCCATGTGTTCGTCGCTGTCATCGCCGCGCCGTCCCTGGCCGAACCAGCGGTAGTTAGGTAACTGCGCGGTGAGATAGCCGGCTTGCTCGCTGACCAGTTCCTGGGTGCCGAACACATCCGGATGCGTCTGCTTGATCACGCTGACCATCGCACCGCGACGCGCCTGCCAGCGTTTGTCGCCATCGGTATCGACGGGCACGCGCACATTGAATGACATCACACGCAACGGCGTGATTGGCGCTGCGGCAAGTGCCGGAAAGGCGATGCACAGCAGTGCAAGGGTGGCAAGCAGGCAGCGCGTCAGCGCGCGCGTGGTCAGGCGTGGCATGCAGGCGAATTCCTGAAGAACAGAGTCGCCAAGTCTAGTCAGCAATGATGACCGCTGTGTCATGGCAACGCCGGTGTTTGCCGATGCAATCGCGCGCTTGACGTCGCTGCGCATCGGCGTAGCATTTGCCGCAAGCCAGCGGACAGACCGCTGGCTGACCACGCAACCGTGAGGGATTCTCATGGCAACACCGTACGACTATCTCGTCTTTATCGGGCGTTTCGAGCCCTTTCATAACGGCCACGCCGCCGTCGCCCGCCACGCGCTGGGCAAGGCCCGCAAGCTGATCGTGCTGATCGGTTCTGCCGATACCCCCCGCACCATTCGCAATCCGTGGACCGTCGCCGAACGCGCGGTCATGATCCAGGCGGCATTGCCCGACGATGCCGAACGCCTGATCCTGCGCCCGCTGCGCGACCATCTGTACAACGAAAGTCTGTGGATTGCCGAAGTGCAACGGCAGGTGGCCGAAGCCGTGCAGGCCGATGGCGGCAGTGCCGATGCACGTGTGGGCCTGATCGGCATGGACAAGGACGCCAGCAGCTATTACCTGCGCGAATTTCCGCAATGGCCGCTGGAGGATGTGCAGCACACCGCCACGTTGTCGGCTACTGAACTGCGCCGCTATCTGTTCGAAGCCGGCGATATCGGCTTCCATGGTGGGCTGTTGATGTTGCGCGGCAATGTGCCGGCGCCGGTGTACGACATGCTCGAAGCCTTCCGTCGCAGCTCACCGAGCTACGCGCAGCTGGTGGCCGAATTCCGCTTCATCGAACAGTACCGCGCTGCCTGGAAGGACGCGCCGTATGCGCCCACCTTCGTCACCACCGATGCGGTGGTGGTGCAGGCCGGCCACGTGTTGCTGGTGCGTCGTCGCGCCGAGCCAGGCAAGGGCTTGTGGGCGTTGCCGGGCGGGTTTGTGGGGCAGGACGAAGGCCTGCTGGACAGCTGCCTGCGCGAGTTGCGCGAGGAAACCCGGCTCAAGGTGCCGCTACCGGTCATCAAGGGTTCGTTGCGTGCGCGGCAGGTGTTCGATCACCCCGAGCGCAGCCTGCGCGGGCGCACCATCACCCATGCGTTCCACTTCGAATTTGCCGCGGGCGAATTGCCGGCGGTGCGTGGCGGCGACGATGCCGACAAGGCGCGCTGGATCCCGATCGCCGAGGTGATGGCGATGGGGCCGCGGCTCTACGAAGACCATCTGCATATCCTTGAATTCTTTCTGGGCCATGGCTGAGCCATGACCTCCCGCTGGCGGACAGACCGCCGGCCCTCCCGACGCGAAGGAGCTTCCGTCATGCATTATCTCGACAACCTGCTGCTCAACACCGACAGCTACAAGGCCAGCCACTGGCTGCAATATCCGCCCGGCACCGATGCCTCGTTTTTCTACGTGGAATCGCGCGGCGGCGTGTACGACCAGACCGTGTTCTTCGGCCTGCAGTCGATCCTGAAAGAAGCGATCAACCGCCCGGTGACGCACGCCGACATCGACGATGCCAAGGCGTTGCTGGCGGCGCATGGCGAGCCGTTCAACGAGGCCGGCTGGCGCGATATCGTCGACCGCTTGGGTGGGCAGTTGCCGATCCGCATCCGTGCGGTGCCCGAAGGCTGCGTGGTGCCCACGCAC
Organism: Xanthomonas sp. NCPPB 4037; assembly: GCF_041475695.2. Classification (NCBI taxonomy): domain Bacteria; kingdom Pseudomonadati; phylum Pseudomonadota; class Gammaproteobacteria; order Lysobacterales; family Lysobacteraceae; genus Xanthomonas; species Xanthomonas sp. NCPPB 4037. The sequence goes on along the minus strand of NZ_CM191261.1, from coordinate 4,277,017 downwards.
AACGTGCTGATGACGATCGAATCCACCGACGCCAAGGCGTTCTGGGTGCCGTCGTATCTGGAAACCCTGCTGCTGCGCGTGTGGTATCCGGTGACCGTGGCCACGGTGAGCTGGCAGGTGAAGCAGATCGTGCGCGATTTCCTGCAACGCACCAGCGACGATCCCGAAGGCCAGTTGCCGTTCAAGCTGCATGACTTCGGTGCGCGTGGCGTGTCCAGCCTGGGCTCGGCCGCGCTGGGTGGCGCGGCGCACCTGGTGAACTTCCTCGGCACCGATACTTTATCGGCGTTGTTGCTGGCGCGCGCGCATTACCACACGCCGGTGGCCGGTTATTCGATCCCCGCGGCCGAGCACAGCACCATCACCAGCTGGGGGCGCGAGCGCGAAGTCGATGCATACCGCAACATGCTCACGCAGTTTGCGCGGCCGGGCGCGATCGTGGCGGTGGTGTCGGACAGCTACGACATCTACCGTGCCATTCGCGAGCATTGGGGCACCACGCTGCGCGAGGAGATCATCGCCTCCGGTGCGACCGTGGTGATCCGCCCGGATTCGGGCGACCCGGTGGATGTGGTCGAGCAGTGTCTGTTATTGCTGGACGAGGCGTTCGGCCATCAGGTCAACGGCAAGGGCTACAAGGTGCTCAACCACGTGCGGGTGATCCAGGGCGATGGCATCAATCCGCAGTCGCTGCGCGCCATCCTCGAGCGCATCACCGCTGCCGGATATGCGGCCGACAATGTCGCCTTCGGCATGGGCGGTGCGTTGCTGCAGAAGGTGGACCGCGACACGCAGAAGTTCGCACTGAAGTGCTCGGCGGTGCGCGTGGATGGCGCATGGATCGATGTCTACAAGGACCCGATCACCGATCAGGGCAAGCAGAGCAAGCGTGGCCGGCTGACGCTGCTGCGCGACCGTGCAACGGGCCAGTACCGCAGCGCCTTGCTCGACGAGGTCGCCACGCACGCGGGCGACAGCGACGATGCATTGGTCACGGTGTGGGAGAACGGCCGGATGCTGCAGGAATGGACGCTGGAGCAGGTGCGTGCACATGCAGACGCTGCCCGGTTGTGAGGCAGGTGCGCAGGCCAGCGCGGCGCTGACACCGGAGCAGCCCAGCACGCAGGTGACAGCGGCGTCGGTGCTGGCCACCCTGCGGGCTGCCGCACCGGCGATCGAGCAGCGGGTGCCGGCTGCCCACGATGCCGACCGTTGGCATGCACTGGAGATCGGCGGGCGCCGGTATCGCGCGGCGCTGCCGATCACGTTGACGCCCTACGCCTCGGTGCGGCCGTGTTCGGCGCGCTGCGGCTTCTGCTCGGAGAATCTGCGCTCGCAGTCCGGCGGTGTGGCGGCCGCGCAGCTGCGGCCAGGGCCGGCGTACTTCGACCACTTGCAGCAGGTGCTGCAGCTGCTGGCTGGGGTGCCGTTGTCGTATTCGTTGTCGGGTCTGGAAATGACCGACGATGCGGCATGGCTGCAGACCCTGCTGCAGACGCTGGCGCACACGCGCAACGGGCCGCAGGTCGCGCAGCGGGTGCTCTACAGCAATGGCGCCGGGTTGGCGCGCAGCCACGGGCAGGCGTTGATCGATGCGTTGGTGGACTTTGATCTGTCGTGGATCGAGCTGTCGCGCCATCATCCGCTGCAGGCCGGCAACGACGCGATCATGCGCTTCCGCCCGGACGAGCCGATCGCACAGGTGGACACGTTCGTGCACACCGCCAATCGGTTGGCACTGCGCGTGCCGGTGCGCTTGGTGTGCATCGTGCAACAGGGCGGTGTGGATACCGCGCAGGAGATCGCCCGTTATCTGGAGTTCGCGCGACGCTGCGGCGCCAGCCAGGTGATCTTCCGTGAGCTGTCGCGGCTGGATGCCGGCTACCGCACCAACGGTACCGTGCGTTACATCGAGCAACGGCGCATCGGCGTGGAGACCTTGCTGGCCGAGTGCATGCAACAGCCGTGGTGGCCGGGCTGGACGCTGGACGGCATGACCCAGGGCTACTACTTCTGGAACGTGCGGCTGCGCGATGCGCACGGCATGCACGTGGTGTTCGAAAGCGCGGACTACGCCGCCATGCATGCCCGCCACGCCAGCGGCGATCTGTACAAGTTGGTGTTCTTCGCCAATGGCCGGCTGTGCGCAGGCTGGGACCCGGATGCAGACATCCTGTGGGAGCCAGGCCATGGATGAATTCGATCAGCGCAGCTGGTGGACGCCAGCGCCGGACGATCCGGCCTGGGCGCTGCCGGACGACCTGCGCGCCACCGATCCCTTGCACGGGCGCGACTGCGGCTGGGTCAATCAGATGCGCCCGTTCGTGCGCCATTTCAGTGCGCCGGGGCAGCAGGTGTTCGACCCGTTCTGCGGGTTCGGCAGCACCTTGCTCGCGGCCGCGTTGGAAGGCCGCCAGGCGCATGGCATGGAGATCGACCCGGCACGTGCCGTAGTGGCACGCGAGCGCTTGCGGCGGCACGCGGTGCAGGCGCCGGTCGTGGTGGGCGGGCTGGCGCAGGTGCCGCCCGCCGCGCCAGTGGACCTGTGCCTGACCAACGTGCCGTATTTCGGCTGCCACTGGTCCGGGCAGGTAGCGCCCGGCCAGCTGTATGCCAGCACCGATTACGCCAGTTATCTGGCCGGCTTGCGTGCGGTGTTCCATGCGCTGCGTCGCCAGCTGCGGCCAGGCGGCTTCGGCGTGGCGATGGTGGAGAACGTGGTGCTGGACGGGCAGCTGGTGCCGCAGGCCTGGGACCTGGGGCGCATCCTGTCCAGCCTGTTTACGCTGCCCGAGGAGCGGGTGCTGTGCTATCCACGCGCCGGCGGGGTGCTGGCGCAGGGCGACACCGCCAGCAACCGCAGCCACGAATATGCGCTGATCTTCCAGCACTGCCGCAGCCGCCTGGATCTGCAGGCCGCCGCGCAGCTGCTGCAGGCGCTGCGCGACCAATGCATGTCCGTCACCCCGCATGGCAGCTACGCACGTTGGCTGCAGGCGCCCGAACAGGTGCCCGATGGCCCGGCCGATCTGGACCTGATCGTGCCCGGCGAGCAGGCGGTCTGGGACCGGCTGACCCACTGGCTGCACGCGCAGGGCTTCGCGCTGAGCCTGTGGGGCGCGCCATGTCTGCCCGCCGTGCCGTTGGCGATGGTGGCGGCGCACCACTATCTGCGCGCCGAACGCCTGGACGCCGATGGCCGCCGCCTGCAGGTGGACCTGCAACTGCCGATGGATGAACCCGCGCAGCCCTGAGCGGCGGACGCGACACCGCGCGCACATGGGTTGCGGCTATGCTCTGTGCCGGTTTTGGATGCCGGAATTTACCCATGTCTTGTTCTTCCCTGATTGCGCGCGGCGCGTTGCTTGGCGCATTGGCGGCTCTCGCCGGTTGCGGTGGCAGCAAAGGCGACACCATGCTGATGCGCGAGTCGTTCAATTCCGACGACACCTATTCGCGCAACGTCAGCGCGACCTCGCCGCAGGCGTGCGAGGCGGCGCGGCGGGTGCTGTTGAGCCAAGGCTGTGCGGTCACGCGCGCCGATGCCGCCGCCGTGGAGGGCAGCAAGAACTTCCAGCTCAAGGAAGCCGACCAGAGCGAGCAGCTCAATCTGCGCATTTCCTGCGCCGGGCAGGACGGTGGCACCGCGCAGGTGTTTGTCAGCGCGCTGCAGGACCGCTATGCACTGAAGAAGAGCTCGACCTCCGCCAGCGTGGGCGTGGGCGTGCTGGGCTCGCTGTCGGTGCCGGTCGGCAGCAGCGGCGATTCGCTGGTGCGTGTGTCCAGCACCACCGTGCAGGACGCGGCCTTCTACAAGCGCTTCTTCGAGCGGTTGAATTCGTACCTGCCGAAGGTGGCCGAATCCACGCCGGCTTCGGCGGCACCTGCACCAGCGCATGCAGCTGCGTCTCCGGCGCCAGCGCCAGCAACGCAGCCAGTGCCCACCACGACAGCGCCGGCAACCACTGCGTCGCCGCCGGCAGCAATGCCGACCAGCGTTGCGCAGCCGCCTGTCGCGCCGCTGCCGGTTGAAGCGCAGGACCCGCCGCCCGCACCAGCCCCGGTGCCGCAGGGCGAGCCCGCAACGCAGCCGTGACGGTGCATTTCACGCTCCGCGCTGAAGCCTGAATAGCGGGGTGTTCGCTTCACGTACTGTTCTCGAGCGACTGGCCAGAGTGCAGCCATGGCTCGCCGAATGGGCGAGAACGATGGAGACGTACGATGAAAATGCACACTTCCCTGATGGGTATGTCCCTGATCGCTCTGATGGCGACGAGCACCTTCGCGCAGGCGCAAAACTACTCGCAGCACCGGTACACGACGGCAGACGAAGGCCGCAGGTTCAATGACGGTACCCGCGTGCGCTGCAAGAACGTCGAAGTGCAGAAGAATTCGCGTGACCCGAACCGCATCGCCGGCACTGCAACTGGCGCCATCGTCGGCGGTCTGCTCGGCAACCAGGTAGGCGGTGGTAACGGCAAGAAGGCCGCAACCGTGCTGGGTGCGGTAGCAGGCGGCGCGGCAGGCCGCACGATCCAGGGCAACAGCCAGCAAAATAATGGCGATCGCCGGGTTGAACGCGTCTGCGAGCGTCGTTGAGGCTGAGCGACTGAACGCCACGAGCCCCGGCCCTGCCGGGGCTTTCTTTTGCCCGTGCCGCCGTGCGGATCTACGCTCGATCAATGCCGCCTCGCATGACTTTGTCTCCCACTCCCGTTGAGCGACGCCTGCACGCACGGCGCAGCGCGCGCGTTGTCTGTGCGGCGGTCTTGTTGGGTGCGCAGCTGCTGCAAAGCGTGTTGGCGGCGCCCAGTCCAACAGCCGCCGGGGCCGATGCCGATTGCGTGGAGGTGTTGTTGCGGCGGATGGGCTGGCGGATCGAGCAGGCATCCATCGCGGCACCGGTGATCGCACGTGGCCTGCCGTGTACGCGCGGCACCTTGGTGCAGGCGCAGCAGGCAGGCGATTTGCACGCCGTGCTGCCGGCGCAGTGGAACGCGCAGCAACGCGGCGATGCCTTGCGGGCGCTGCTGGACGATCCCGCCACGCAGTGCGCGTACGCGTTCGAGCTGGGTGCGGCCACGCAACGTGCAGTGCGCAAACTGCAGGACAACCCGCGTTATCGCTTTTCGGCAGTGCAACTGGGCTGGATCGGTTTTGGCTGGCGTGGCGCTGCCGTGCAGGGATGGAGTGGATTCAAGAGCTTCGGTCGCGGCTATCAGCCAAGCGGGAGCAACGCGCAGGCGCTGGATGCGTTCTATCGCGGCCAGGTGCGCTCCGAATGCGGGGTGGGCCGGCAAGTGGCGCAGCTGGCCACGCAACGCGAACTCTATGGCGATGCAGGCTTCGATACGGTCTTTAGCGCGGGCGAGCTGTCGATCGGCACATTTTTGACCTTGCACGACACCGACAGCATTTTGCTGGGTGCGCACGCCGGCGAGTTTTTCGCCGATGGCAAGGCGGTCAAGACTGCGCAACTGGGGCGCCAAGCCTTCGTGGGGGCGCCTGGCTTCATCGCGCATGTGTTCGACAAGGCGTATCTGGACGACATCCACAACCAGGCCGAAAACTTCGTGGTGGTGGATGTCAGCGATGCGGCTGCGCAGGTGCTGGCACGCCGCGGTGGCTTTGCGTACTACGACGCGCGCAACCGTCAGATCTGGGAGTTGGCCAAAGAGTTGCGCGGGCCCGGCCGGCGGCGTTTCGAGCGGCTGTTGTACGAACGCGACGCCGCGCTGCGCGCCAGCCTGGATGCGCATCAGCAGGCCCGTCTGCAGGAGCTGCTTGCGCTGCTGGACGACCCGTTCTACCAGGGGTTTCAGGTTTACGTGCACCCCAAGGGCGTCAAGCCGATCGGCTACCACGTGGCGCGCCTGCTCGACCGTAACCCGCGCACGCCGTATGCCATCGACCTGACCCTGCACAACCTGCGCAGCACCCTGTACTGGCGCTGGATCGATTGGCAGCTGCAGCAGTGCGCGGCCGGTCACGCGCTGGAACAATCCATTGAGAATTCCGCCACGCCGTTCTACGCGCCGCGTGGCACCCTGCACTGATCAGATGACACGAGGAGTGACTATGGAACTGGGTATGGTGGGACTGGGCCGCATGGGCGCCAACATGGCCGAGCGGCTGGTGCGCGGCGGGCATCGCGTGCATGGGTTCGATCTGGGCGCTGCGGCACGCACCAGTGCGCAATCCAAGGGCATCCAGACAACCGACGCGCTGGCCACGCTGGTCTCCGCACTGCCGAGTCCGCGTGTGGTGTGGCTGATGGTGCCGGCCGGCAAGATCGTCGACGACACGCTGGCGCAACTGCTGCCGTTGCTGCAGGCCGGCGACATCGTCATCGACGGCGGTAATTCGTATTACAAGGATTCGCAGCGCCGCGCCGCGCAGCTGCAGTCCAGCGGCATTGCGTTTGTCGACTGCGGCACCAGCGGTGGCGTGTGGGGCCTGCAGGAAGGCTACAGCCTGATGGTGGGCGGCGACGAAGCGGCGGTGGCCACGTTGCATTCGGTGCTGGCCACGTTGGCACCGGCGCCGGACAAGGGCTGGGGACGGGTGGGCCCGAGCGGTGCCGGCCACTTCACCAAGATGGTCCACAACGGCATCGAGTACGGAATGATGCAGGCCTATGCCGAAGGCTTCGCGCTGCTGCAGCACAAGACCGATTTCGCGCTGGACCTGCACCAGGTTGCCGAGATCTGGCGCGATGGCAGCGTGGTGCGTTCGTGGCTGCTGGACCTCACCGCCGATGCGCTGGCGCACAACCCGACCATGGGCGGCATTGCGCCGTATGTGGCCGATTCTGGCGAAGGCCGTTGGACGGTGGCAGAGGCCATCGACCTGGAAGTCTCCGCGCCGGTGATCACCTTGTCGCTGATGGAGCGGTTGCGGTCGCGCGACAAGGATTCGTTTACCGACAAACTGCTGGCGGCGATGCGCAATCAGTTCGGTGGGCATGCGGTGCTGACCACTACGCCAACCCCGCCGCCGATCGGCAGCAAGGACGCCTGATCCGGCCACGAACGTGCGCGCCACGCTTGGCGTGGCATGCATGTCTGCTCAACAACAGCGTGTGCGCGTGGCAGCAGCCGCGCGCGGTGAGCGCCGCACCGCCTCTGCCGGGCCTTGGCGCTCAGTCGCTACTGTTGCCTTCCAGCCAGAGCACCTGGCCCAGCGCGGCACTGCGTTGCGCCAGCTCCAGCAGCTCCATCAGCCGCACCGCATCCGCTGCACTGACCGGCGGCGGTGCGGTGCCGGCCATTGCGTCGCGGAAGGCCGCATAGCAATGGCGGTAGTCGCCGGGCACGCCATCGGGCTGATGCGTGTGCACACGGCCTTCGTCGTCCACGCGGGTGAGCGTGCCGGGCAGTGGGTCCATGCCCCAGCCGGCGGTGCCGGGCCGGCGGCCGGCACGCAACTGGTCTTCCTGCGTATCGGCGCCATGCTTGAGATAGCTGCCGCGCGTGCCGTGCACGGCAAAGCGCAGGCTGCCGTCGGCCACCAGCGAGCCGGCGTGCAGGATCACCCGCAAGCGGGGATAGCGCAGCACCACGTTGAAGTAATCGTCGCTGCGCGCCTGCGTGCGCTGGCGCTGCAGGTCTGCGCTGATCGCCTGCGGCATGCCGAACAACTGCAACGCCTGGTCCAGCAGATGCGGCCCCAGGTCGTACCACAGCCCGGCGCCGGGGATATCGCTTTCGCGCCAGCGGTCGCGTACCTGCGGGCGATACCGATCGAAGTGCGAATGGAACTCCACTACCTCGCCCAGCTGGCCGTCTTCGATCAAGCGCCGCACGGTGAGGAAGTCCGCATCCCAACGGCGGTTCTGGAACACGCTGACGATCTTGCCGGCCTCTGCGGCGGCGTCCACCACGGTGCGGGCCTGCGCGGCATCCAGGGCGAAGGGTTTATCCACCAGCACGTGCTTGCCGGCGGCCAGCGCCTGCAGCGCCATCGGCGCATGGGTCTGGTTCGGCGTGGCGATGACCACCGCATCCAGTGCCGGGTCGGCCAGTGCGGCCTCCAGGTCGGGCAGCACGCGCACCTCGGGGAAGTCGGCCTGCGGCTGCTGCGGCTTGGACGACACCACGCTGTGCAACTGCAGACCAGGCGTGCTGGCGATCAGCGGTGCGTGGAAGGTGCGGCCAACATAGCCATAGCCGACGACGGCCAGATTGAATGGTTTAGGCATTGAAAACGATTCACCGCAACGCTGGGGAAGACCTGCATGGTATTGCACCCACCCGTGTGCGCCGGGTTCACGAACTCTGCATCCAGCGGTCACATCCGCGCGACGGCTGGGCTCGCAGACTCGCCCCACACCCAACGGAGGGTAATCGGATGAACACCATGACGCATGCACGCAAGTTGTTGGCTCTGTCGCTGTCGCTCGGTCTGACGCTTGGCGCGTCGCAGGCATTTGCCGCACCGCAGGAACACGCAGACCACAAGGACCATGCCGCCGGCATGAACGAGTCCAAGAAGCCGGTCACCGACACCTGGATCACCACCAAGGTGAAGGCCGATCTGCTGGCCACCGACAATGTGTCCGGCACCGACGTCAAGGTCGAGACCAAGAACGGCATCGTGACCCTGACCGGTAGCGTCGCCACCAAGGCCGAGCATGACAAGGCCGTGGCTGTTGCCAAGGGCATCGAGGGCGTCAAGAGCGTCAAGTCGACCGGCCTGAAGGTCACTGCTGCAAAGATGTAAGCAGCAGGCACGCATGCCGGGCCGGCCGAGGCGAGGCGGCTGCCCGACACGAGGCGCACTCTTACGGGAGTGCGCCTTTTTTTGTGCGTGGGATGTCGAAGGCTGAGGGCGGGCCATGCCTGCTGACAGGCAGCGCACGCATCGACATTGCGTGACGGCCTTCGCGTTGCTCGATGTGAAGTTGCCAACGTCCGATGGCCGCCTGTGCTCGGTGAGGGCGGGGCGCTGGGGCCGCCACGCACACGGGTGCCCTGAAGGCAATCTGCACGCGCAACCGTGGAGCAGCGCCACGGGTGCTGGCGCCTGATCGCTCGTCAGGGCAGGTCTGGGGCGGTTGGTAGCAGGGCGTAGAGCACCTCGAATACCGCCGGTCGGCTGGGCCAGTTCTCGCGCCGTTTTCACGCGCGCTGCACTTATGATATGCCCATTCAGCTATGTCATGGACCGGCGCAGCTGAGCCTGAAGCATTCATTCCAATGCGGGTCTGATCGGGGACAATACGCCCTGCCTAGCCCACTGCCGCGAGCGGACACAGACCCCGTAATGCAAACACCGGTCCGAGAAGACGTTTGGGATCGCTGGCGCCTGCCGTTACTGGCGGTTGCCGTGTTCCTGATCGTGGTGGTGCCGTCGCTGCTGTTGCAGCAGATGGCCGCCAACGCCAATCAGGCGGCGGAGTGGGTGTCGCATAGCCAGGACGTGCAGGAGACCGCGCAGCGGTTGGAAGCGTCGATGCGCGATACCGAGTCGGCGGCGATGATGCGCTCGCACGGCGTGGATCGCCCGGTGCTGGTTGAGCGCATGCGCCAGGGCCGCACCGAGGCCATGAAGGCCATCACGCATCTGATCGCGCTGACCAAGGACAACCCTGGCCAGCAGGTGCGCATGGGGCGTATCCAGAGCACCATCGAGCGCCGCCTGTTGCTGGCCGAGCGTATCGCGGTGACACGCGCGCCGGAGCAGATCCGTGCACTGATCGAAGAGATGACGGTCAGCAACCCGATCCGCGAATTGATCGGCGATCTGCAGACCGCCGAAAGCCGGTTGCTGAGCGTGCGCAATGCGCGCGCCGAACGCGAACGCCTGCATTACAAGGTGCTGAGCTGGGCCACGCTGGCGGTGCAGTTGTTGTTGCTGGGCACGGTGATCTGGTTGCTGCAGCGGCAGATCCGGCGCCGCCTGGCGGCCGAACAGGAATACCTGCGCGCCAGCGGCCGTGCCGGCTCGGTGCTGCAGACCGTGCGCGAGCCGATCGTGTTGCTCGACGCACGCCAGCGCATCGTGCTGCACAACCCGGCGTTTGCCGAGCTGTATGGCCTGGAAGAGCGCGGCAATGAATTGATGTTGCTGGACGATGTGGGTGATGGCGCCTGGCGCGATCCGCAGATCCACCAGCGCCTGGCCGACGTGTTGCTGCGCGACCGCGAGCTGTGGGATTTCGAACATGAGCAGCGCGGCGCCGATGGCGTGCTGCGCACCATGCTGATCAACGCGCGCCGCATGCCGCTGCCCGATGATGGCGAGGAAGAAGTGGTGCTGATGACGGTCAGCGACATCAGCCTGCAGAAGGTCTCGCAGCAGCGCATCCAGGAGCTCAACCGGCAGCTGGAAGGCAAGGTGGAGCAGGTCTCGGAGGTCAACCGCGAACTGGAGGCCTTCAGTTATTCGGTCTCGCACGATCTGCGCGCGCCGCTGCGGCACGTGGCCGGCTTCTCCGACAAGCTGGCCCGTCATCTGGGCGATGCAGCCGACGAGAAATCGCGCCACTACATGGAAGTGATCAGCAGCTCGGCGCGGCGGATGGCCTCGCTGATCGACGACCTGCTGGTGTATTCACGCCTGGGCCGCAGCGCCTTGCGTCTGCAGGCCGTGGACATGCAATCGCTGGTGGCCGAGACGCGCGCGATCCTGGATGCCAACGTACAGAGCGAAAACACCGGCCACCGTGTGGACTGGCACATCGCGCCGCTGCCGGTGCTGATCGCCGACGAAAACATGATGCGCCAGCTGTGGATGAACCTGATGGGCAATGCCGTCAAGTACAGCACCAAGCGCGAGGTGGCGAAGATCGAGATCGGCTACGAGCCCATGCCCGACGGTGGCCACTATTTCACCGTGCGCGACAACGGCGCCGGTTTCGACATGGACTACAGCGGCAAGCTGTTCGGCGTGTTCCAGCGGCTGCACAAGGTCAGCGAATATCCCGGCACCGGCATTGGCCTGGCCAGCGTGCGCCGCGTCCTCGCGCGCCATGGCGGCCGCGTCTGGGCCGAAGGCGTCGTGGACGAGGGCGCCACCTTCCATTTTGTCCTTCCCCCTGCGCTTGAAGCGCCCAACCAAGAGTCCACCGTATGACCGCCATCCGTACCATTCTTCTGGCAGAAGACAGCCCGGCCGACGCGGAGATGGCCGTCGACGCGCTGCGTGATGCCCGTCTGGCCAATCCCATCGTGCATGTGGAAGACGGTGTGGAAACCATGGATTACCTGTTGCGGCGCGGCGCCTTCGCCAACCGCGAGGAAGGCCTGCCTGCCGTGTTGCTGCTGGACATCAAGATGCCGCGCCTGGATGGGCTGGAAGTGCTCAAGCAGATTCGCAACGAAGAATCGCTCAAGCGCCTGCCGGTGGTGATCCTGTCGTCCTCGCGCGAAGAGAGCGACCTGGCGCGCAGCTGGGACCTGGGCGTGAATGCCTATGTGGTCAAGCCGGTGGACGTTGACCAGTTCTTCAACGCGGTCAAGACGCTGGGCACCTTCTGGGCAGTGATCAATCAGGCACCGGAGCTGGACTGACCGATGCCGCATGAGGGTGGCCAGCACGAACAGTTGAAGATTCTTCTGGTGGAGGATTCACCGGAAGACGCCGAGCTGTTGTCCGATCAACTGCTGGACGCGGGCATCGATGCCGCGTTCGAGCGCGTGGACAGCGAGCCGTCGCTGCGTGCGGCGATGGAGCGGTTTCAGCCGGATATCGTGCTGTCTGACCTGAGCATGCCCGGGTTCTCCGGCCACCAGGCTTTGCGCCTGGTGCGGCAGAGCGGCGCCACGCCCTTCATCTTCGTCTCCGGCACCATGGGTGAGGAGACCGCGGTCAAGGCGCTGCAGGACGGTGCCAACGACTACATCATCAAGCACAACCCCACCCGCTTGCCGAGCGCGGTCTTGCGCGCCATCCGCGAGGCACGCGCCGAGATCGAGCGCCAGCGCGTTGAAAGCGAATTGATGCGTGCGCAGCGCCTGGAAAGCCTGGCGATGCTGGCGGCCGGTCTGAGTCACGACCTGCGCAATATCCTGCAGCCGCTGCTGATCGTGCCCGACCTGTTGGCCGGGCGTACCGACGACCCCCAACTGCGCCAGCTGGCCAACGTGGTGGCCGAATGCGGCCGCCGGGGCCATGAGATGGCCGAGTCGATGCTGTCGTTCGTGCGCGGCTCCAACAAGCCGCGCGAGCAGGTGTCGGTGGCCAACCTGTTCCAGGCCGTGCAGATGCTGCTCAAGAGCAGCCTGCCCGATGGCGTGCGCCTGAAGATGGACATGGTGGTCTCCGACCTCACCATCGAAGCCAACTACACCGAGCTGCAGCAGTGCCTGCTCAACCTGGGCTTGAACGCGATCCAGGCGATGCCCGGTGGCGGTACGCTCACCTTGTCGGCCGAGCAGCACGACGGCACCCGCGTGCGCATGAGCGTGGCCGATACCGGCGTGGGCATGAGCGATGATACCCGCGCGCGCTTGTTCAGCCCGTTCTTCACCACCAAGACCGATGGCACCGGGCTGGGGCTGATTTCGTGCAAGCGCATCATCGAAAGCTACGGTGGCACGATCCTGGTCGACAGCCGCCTGGGCGAGGGCACGCGCTTTGACATGATCGTGCCGATGCGCGCGGCGGTGACGCCCACCACCGAGAGCGAGCCGCCGCTGGCGCTTGGGCACGGCCAGCGCATCCTGCTGGTGGACGGCGAAGCCACGCGGCTGTCGCTGCTGGGCAATGCGCTCTCCAGCCAGGGCTACCAGCCGCAGCTGGCCACCGATGGCGCTGCGGCGTTGCAACTGGTGCAGCAGCACGCCATGCCGGATCTGGTGATCATCGACAGCGACATCATCCTGCTGTCGGCGGTGAGCGTGCTGTTGAGCATGCAGGAACTGGGCTACCAGGGCCCGGCGATCGTGCTGGAAGATGTTGGCGCGCCGCTGCAGCGTGCGCATCTTCCCCACGATATCCCGGTGCACGTGCTGCGCAAACCGCTCGAGATGCGCCGCGTGTTCCGCGCCGTGGCGCACGCACTCGAAGTGGCCTGAGCCGCGTTGCACGTGGCGGCGTGCGCGCAGCGAATAGCTGGCATGCGCGCAAGACAGTTGACGCTGACGCCGCCCGCATGCGCGAATATCGCATGACCACCGTGCTCCTCAGCCTGGGCAGCAACGTCCAGCCAACCCATTACCTGCGTCTGGCCGTCGAGGCCTTGCGCGCGCGTTTTGGCCCGATCGACGTCTCGCCGGCGTATCGCACCGCGGCGGTTGGTTTCGATGGCCCGGACTTCGTCAACAACGGCGTGCAACTGCAGACCGATTGGGAGTTGCAGGCGCTGGACGACTGGTTGCATGCGCTGGAAGACCGCCACGGCCGTGATCGCAGCGGGCCGCGTTTCAGCGACCGCACGCTGGATGTGGACGTGGTGTTTTTCGGCGAGCGCATCGTGGAAGGGCCGGGCCACCTGCGCGTGCCACGGCCCGAGCTCAAGCATGCGTTCGTGCTCAAGCCGTTGGCTGACATTGCGCCGGCATTCGTCGACCCGCTGAGCGGCAAGACCCTGGCGGCGTTGTGGCAGGCGCATCCGCAATACGGCAGCGCGTTCACCACGGTGGAACTGGACAACGCGGTGGCATTGCCGCAGTAACCGCGCTCAGCTAAGGCGGCGGCCGCCGTCCACGCGCAAGGTGTGGCCGGTGATGAAGCTGGCATCGTCCAGCAACCAGCGCACGGCCTCGGCCACTTCTTCGGGCGTGCCGATGCGCGCCAGCGGCGTGCGCGCGAGCAGCGCCTGCTTGGCGGCGTCGGCCTTGCCGTCTTCCGGCCACAGGATTGCGCCCGGTGCCACCGCATTGACGCGGACTTGCGGCGCCAGCTCCAGCGCCAGCGAGCGGGTCAACATTTCCAGCGCGCTCTTGGAGGCGCCATACAGCGGGTGCTGGCGCATGGGTTGTTCGGCATGCAGATCGGTGAGGTTGACGATGGCGCCGTGGTGCGCGCGCAACTGCGCCGCAGCGGCCTGTGCAATGAAGAACGGCGCGCGTGCGTTCACCGCGAACAACTCGTCCCATTGCGCCGCCGTGGCCTCGCCCAGCACGGTGGGATAAAACGCGCTGGCATTGTTGACCACCGCGTCCAGGCGGCCGAATGCAGCCACACAGGCGTCCACCAGCTGGGCCGGTGCCTCGGGCGTGCGCAGGTCGGCCTGCAGTGCACAGGCGCTGCCCGCGCGCTGGGCGCACAGCGCTTCCACGCGCGCGGCCAATGCATCGCCGGAGCGGTGCGCGTGCAGGGCCACGCGGTAGCCGGCGCCGTGCAGGGTGGTGGCGATCTGCGCGCCGATGCGGCGGGCGGCACCGGTGATCAGGACCACCTTGGAACTGTCTGTCATGGCGTACTCGCTCGGCGTTGCGAAATGCTCGGCTATCCTGTGCATTGTCTCCGCAACCGGTGCCCGCATGCACGCCGACCTTCCCGTTCCCGATCAGGACGCACTGGCCCACAGCGATCAACTGGCCGCGCATCTGCGCGCCGAAATCACCGCTGCCGGTGGCGCGATTCCGTTCTCGCGTTTCATGGAGCTGGCGTTGTACGCGCCGGGCCTGGGCTACTACAGCGCCGGCGCGAGCAAGTTCGGTGAGAGCGGCGACTTCGTCACCGCGCCGGAGCTGGGCCCGTTGTTTGCCGCCACCGTATCCGGTGCGCTGGCGCCGGTGCTGCAGCAGCTCGGGCCGCAGGCACGTGTGCTGGAGGTCGGTGGCGGCAGCGGCGCGTTTGCCGAGGTCACGCTCAAGCGCCTGCTCGAACTGGATGCCTTGCCCGAGCGCTACGCCATCCTGGAGCCCAGCGCCGATCTACGCGAGCGCCAGCGCGAACGGTTGGGACGCAGCCTGATCCCGCCGGTGTTCGACCTGGTGGAGTGGCTGGATGGCCCGTTCCCGGACGATTGGGACGGCGTGCTGTTCGCCAACGAAGTCATCGACGCATTGCCCACGCCGCGTTTCACCCTGCGCGATGGCGAGGTGTATGAAGAAACCGTGGTGCTGGATGCGCAGCAACACTTCGCGCGTGGCGAGCAGCCGGCCGATGCGCTGCTGGGCGCGGCGGTGCGGCATCTGGAGCGTTACCTGGAACAACCGTTTGCCGATGGTTACCGCTCGGAGTTGCTGCCGCAGTTGCCGTACTGGATCCAGGCCGTGGCCGGTGGCTTGAAGCGTGGCGCGATGCTGTTTGTCGACTACGGTTATCCGCGTGGCGAGTTCTACCGTGCGCAGCGCGAAGACGGCACCTTGCGCGCGTTCTATCGCCATCGCATGCACACCGATCTGTACCGCTGGCCGGGCCTGCAGGACCTCACCGCATCGGTGGATTTCACCGCGCTGGCCGAAGCCGGCACCGGCGCCGGTTTCGAATTGGCGGGCTACTGCACGCAGGCCAACTTCCTGCTCGGCAACGGGCTGGATGCGTTGCTGACCCAGGCCGATGCGCGCACCGACGAGGTCGGCCGCATGCGCCTGCGTCAGCAGGTCAAACAGCTCACCTTGCCCAGCGAGATGGGCGAGCGTTTCCAGGTGATGGGCTTTGCACGGGACGTGGATTTTGCGCCGGCGTTTCTGGCGGGCGACCTGACGTGGCGGCTATGACGCAGGCGTTGCGGCCGTTTCGGCGGCCAGCGCTGTGGGTGGGGCTGTGGGTTCTGGCAATCCTGGTGGTGATCGGCGTGTGCCTGGGACCGCCGCCGGACTTCCCAGAGCTGCCGTCCAATAGCGACAAGGCCGAGCATTTTTTGACCTTCGCGTTGCTGTGCTGGGGCGCGGTGCAGTTGTTCGCCACACGGCGTGCGCTGGTGTTCGCGGCATCAGGCCTGGTGTTGCTCGGCATCGGGATCGAGATTGCACAGGGCGCGCTCACCACCAATCGCAGCGCCGATCCGTACGACGCGTTGGCCGACACCTTGGGCATCCTGGCCGGCCTGTGCCTGGCGTGGACGCCGCTGCGCCTGGTGATGCTGCGCATCGACCAACGCGTGTTCGGCAGCCGCTAACACCGCCACGAAAGCCCACGCATGCCGGCACGCTGCAGCACCGATCAGTTCGGTGCGTGCAGCGGGCGTTCGCGCAGCCATTTGGTGGCCACCCATTTTTCGCCGGCCAGCACCGGTGCGCCGGCGTGCAGGGTGCGTGTCATCGGATGTGGGCGGTCGTAGCTGAAGAACACCGCATTGCCTTTCACCGCGGCCACGTCCAGATGTACATCGGGAAAGCGCGTGGCGCCGCCGCGTTCGGGCGTGTTGAGGTACATCACCAGCGAGGCGACGCGTTGCCCGCCGTGCTGCAACAGCACTGGCGTGCCGGGGGCATCCGGTTCGAAGTAATCGTAATGCGGCGCGTACTGCGCACCGGTGGCATAGCGCAGTACCTGCAGCCCTTCGCCGTGCTCCACCGGCCATTCCAGCAGCCGCGCAATGCGCGCTTCGATGCGTTGACATAACGCATCCTGGCCCGGTTGCAGGGCCATGCTGTGGCTGGTGCGCGCAGCATGCACGATCTCGCTGCCGTCGCGGTTGTCCACGGTGCGCGAGCGCGCCAGCTGTGGGCGTGCCAGTGCGATCAATGCATCGCATTCGTCATCGGCGAGCAGGCCGCCCAGCACCACCACGCGCGGCAGCATCAGGCTGACCAGTACTTGCACCTGACGATCGCCCAGATCCAGCAGCGACGACGCGTCGGCCTGCAGCGGTGCGGGCACGCGCACCGGCACCGGCAGGCCGTGCGCCTGCGCGTGTGCCTGCACATGCGCGCGTACCAGCGCTTCCACCGCATCGATGGCGTCCTGCTCGCTCCAGCCCGCTTCCAGCAGCGGTTGCAGCGTGTGCTCGGGCGGGTGTCCGGCGATGGCCTGGGCAATGATCCAGCCGCCCAAATCGGCGGGAATGGAGGTGTTTGTCATCCCGCTACAGTGCATGCCGACATGTGGCAGCTGTGTGTCAGCGTGTGTCGCGTAAGACAAATGCAACACACGCCCTCTATAAAAGTGACGGGGATCTTGAACGTGCTCGCCACTGCAGTGAGCGGAACGCAACCATTCTTGACGACTCCTCTTCATACCGGACCCTTTGACCTGGAGATCAGCCGCATGTCCGTTCGCAATAGCAGTAAAACCCTTCTCATGACCTTCGGCACCGCGCTGGCGTTGTCCGCCTGCGGTGGCGGTGCCGACCGTGTTGCGTCGCCGGGCGAAGGCGCGTTTCCACCCGCACCGGCACCGACCCCGGCGCCCACGCCCGCACCAACGCCGGCTCCGACACCAACCCCGGCGCCGACCGGCCCGGCTGCGGATTGCCCCACCGGTTTTTCCAACGTCGGCACCATCGCCAACAACACGCTGCGCGCCTGCCAGTTGCCGGAAACCGTCAGTGGCAACTTGGTGGTGCCTGCGCGCGTCGGCACGGCGTATTCAATCAGCGGCCGCGTCAATGTCGGCACCGACCGTGGCGGTAACGCCACCGCGCCGGCCGCCGGCAGCGTGCAGGGCGTGCTGACCATCGAGCCGGGCGTGACCTTGTACGGCTCGTCGGGTAGCGACTACATCGTGGTCAACCGTGGCTCGCAGATCTTTGCCGAAGGCAGCGCCACCGCACCGATCGTGTTCACCGCACGCCAGGCGCTGGAAGGCCAGGTCAGTGCCAACACCATCGGTCTGTGGGGCGGCATCGTGGTGCTGGGTCGCGCAGCGATCAATAACTGCCCGGCCGCCACGGTGTCCGGTACGCCGGAATGCCAGGCACAGGTGGAAGGCACCAACGCGTTCTACGGCGGCAATAACGCCACCGACAACAGCGGCACGCTGCGCTACCTGCGCGTGATGTATTCGGGCTTTGAAATCTCGCCCAACAACGAGCTGCAGGGCATCACCATGGCCGGCGTGGGCAGCGGCACGCGGATGGATTATGTGCAGATCCACAACAGCTCCGACGACGGCATCGAATGGTTCGGTGGCACGGTCAACGGTAGCCACGTGGTGATCACCGGCGCCGACGACGATTCGCTGGATACCGATGCCGGCTGGAGCGGTGCATTGCAGTTCGGCATCGTGGTGCAGCGCGCCGGCGGCGGCGACCGCATGAACGAGTGGAGCAGCCTGCGTCGGCAGCCGTATTCGCGCCCGAAGGTGGCCAACTTCACCTACGTGGGCAATGCGCGTGCCGGTGCGGCGATCATGCTCAACCAGGGCACCCAGGCGGCGTTCTACAACTCGGTGTTCACCCGTCCTGCAGGCGGCACCGGCGATGGCCTGGTGTGCTTGAACATGGCCGATGCTGATACCGCCGGCGTGTTCCAGTCGGTGTTCTTTGCCTGCCCGACCGCCTTCGGCAGCGACCCGCGTGCAGCGACCTCGTTCGCGGCCGGCACCAACAACGTGACTAACGGTGTGTCCACCTTGCAGAACACCTTCATCAACGGCGCCAACGAGTCTGCAGTGCCGGCGTTCCAGGGCCTGACCGGGGTGAGTAGCTTCTTCCAGCAGGTCAATTACATCGGTGGCGTGCGTGATGCCAACGACACCTGGTGGCAGGGCTGGACCTGCGGCCTGACCGCCGACCGCCCCTGCTGAGGCCGGGCAGCGCGGAGCGGCATCCGGCCGCTCCGCGCTGCATCCACGCCTTCATTTTTCTGTTGCCAGGGCTCCCACGATGCGAACCTTCGCTGTTGCCCGTCTCTCGCGGACGGGCTTGTCTCTTTCCATTTCCGCTTTGCTCGCCTCCGGTGCAGCAATGGCGCAGTCCACCACCACCGATGCCGCCGGCGGCACCAGCAGCTCCAGTGCTGCCGCCATTGCGCCCAAGCAACTCGACCAGGTCGTGGTGCGCGGTGAATACATTCCCGAACCGATGCTGCAGACCTCCGAAGTGGCGTCGTTCGTCACCCGCGAGGACATGGAGCGCACCGGCGACAGCAGTGCCGCGGTCGCGCTGACGCGTGTCACCGGCCTGAGCCTGTCGCGCGGTAAATATGTCTATGTGCGCGGCCTGGGCGAGCGCTATTCCTCGGCACTGTTCAATGGCTCGCCATTGCCCAGCCCCGAGCCGATGCAGCGCGTGGTGCCGCTGGATCTGTTTCCCAGCGACGTGCTGCAAAGCGTGACCGTGCAGAAGACCTATTCGGCCGATTATCCCGGCGAATTCGGCGGCGGCGTGATCGATCTGCAATCGATGGCGGTGCCGGAAAAACCGTTCTTTTCGCTCACCGTCGGTGGCGGCGCCAACAGTGTCAGTACCGGTGAAAAGGGCCTGACCTACTACGGCTCCGGCGATGACGAGTGGGGCTTCGACGATGGCGCGCGCAAGCAACCGGGCGCGCTGCGTGATGCCATCGCCACCGGCCGGCGCGTGGACCTGGGCAGCTTCTCGCGCGAGGACATCCGCCGCATTGGCCGCAGCATGAACAACGCCAACCTGTATGTGCTGCAGGAGAAGGACAGCATCGACCCGGACGTCAATGTCGGCGCCAGCGCCGGCTACAGCATGGACATTGGCGAGGCCAAGCTGGGCATCCTGGCCGTGGCCAGTTACGACAATGAATGGCGCACGCGGACCGGCAAGCAGCAGGACGGCATTTTCACCGGCGACACGGTGGAGTTCAATTCCAACTACGACTTTGCCACCACCCGCAACAACGTGCGCAGCAACGGCATGCTGGGCCTGGGCTGGGAATATGGCCGCCACACCATCGGCTGGACCACCTTGTACGTGCACGACACCTTGAAGGTGGCGCGCAGCCGTGCCGGCCGCGATGAACTGGCCGGCTTCGATGTGCGCGACGACAACACTGAGTGGTACGAGCGCCAACTGATCAACAACCAACTGCGCGGCACGCATGCGTTTGGCGAGTACGACGATCTGAAGATCGAATGGCGTGCAGCGCTGGCCAACGCCAGCCGCGATGTGCCGTACGAAACCGGCATCCGTTACGAACTGCTGGACGGCTACTGGGCGCACGATGCCTCGCGCGTGCAGAACTACACGCGTTTCAGCAAGGTCGACGACAAGGTGGCCAGCGGCGGCGTGGACGTGACCTGGCGCCTGCCGATCGAGCACGACCTCACCGTCAAGGGTGGCCTGGCGTATCTGGACAACGACCGTACCGCATGGAATCGCGAGTTCCGCTTCCTGGCGCTGGACGGCCCGCTGCCGTTCTACAACCAGTACCAGCGCGTGGACTACCTGATCTCCGACTACAACCTCAGCAACGATTTCCTGCGCCTGCGCGAGACCACTGGCAGCTTCGGTGCGGCCGCCTACGACGCCACGCTCAAGGTCAAGGCCGCCTACCTGCAGATGGAAGGCGAGATCGTGCCGACCCTGCGTGCCACCGTTGGCGTGCGTTATGAAGACGCCACCCAGGCAGTGCATCCGTACGACATCTTCAGCGGCACGCGCCAGGACAGCGTGGCACCGTTGGAGAACAGCTACGCGCTGCCCTCGGCCACGGTGACCTGGAATTTCGCCGAAAACCAGCAGCTGCGCTTCGGTGCGTCCAAGACCATCGCGCGGCCGCAGTTCCGCGAGATGGCGCCGCAGCAGTATCTGGACCCGGACATCGACCGCCAGTTCTTCGGTAACCCGTTCTTGGTCGACAGCAAACTGGTCAATCTGGATGCGCGCTACGAGTGGTTCTTCGAACCGGGCGAGTACGTCACCGCCGGCCTGTTCTACAAGCAGATCGACAAGCCGATCGAAGCCATCGTCAATGACGCGCCCGGCGGCGGCATCGTACAGAGCTTCATCAATGCACCGGAAGCCACCTTGTACGGCATCGAGCTGGAAGCCAAGAAGTATCTGGACCTGCCGATCGCTGCCAACTGGTGGGGCGACAACCGCATGTTCGTCTCGGGCAACTACACGCGTACCAAGTCCGAGGTCAGTGCCAGCGACGGCGATACGGTACAGCCGTTCGGGTTTGCCGCACCGGTGCAGGCGACGTTGTTCGTGCGCGATGGCAGCACGCTGCAGGGGCAGTCCGACGACATCGCCAACCTGCAGATCGGTGTGGAAAGCGAAAGCACCAACAGCCAGGCCACGTTGATTGCCAACTACGTGGGCGAGCGGATTTCCGCACGTGGCCGCCCGGGCCAGCCGGACTACATCGACAAGCCGGGCACGCAGCTGGATCTGGTGATCAAGAAGGGACTGGTGTGGTCGGGCAACAAGCTCTCGCTGAACTTTGCCGCGCGCAATCTGCTCAAGACCAAGTACCAGGAATATCAATCGCGCGGTGGCAACCGCGTGGACCTGTACGAGTATCAGCCGGGCATCACCTATGACATCAGTGTGACAGCGCGCTTCTGATCTGCGCCAAGTGCCGATGAACGCAAACGCCCGCCCTGCCTCGCACGGCGGGCGTTTTGCATGGGCGTGTTGGCAGCGTGTGGCAATGCGTGTCATCACTTTCTTCGAACTGACACAATTCCGCCGCATTCTGTCATCCGACAGCAATCCTGAGACGGATGTCCGCTTTGCAGCGCGTTTCGCCCTCGTTGAATGACCTGATGTCGGCGCGCGCCGTGCGCACTGCCGCTGTCTGTGTGTTGCTCGTGCTGCTTGCCGTGCAGGGCGTGCGCCTGGTGTGGCTGCTGGTGACGCCGCTGGGCCCGCTGGGCACCGCACAAGGCGCAACCACTGCTGCACCCTTGCCTGCATTGCAGCGCGACGTGTTTTTTCGCGCGCCAGCCGACAGCGGCGACCTCGGCCTGGTGCTGCATGGTGTGCGTGTGGGCGGTGCGGACTCAGCGGCGTACCTCAGTACTGGCGATGGCCGGCAGGGCGCGTATCGCACTGGCGATGCGGTGGCCCCAGGGCTGACGCTGCAGGCGATCGCAGCCGACCACGTGATGGTGCGTGCAGGCAGTGCACTGCGCCGGCTGCCGTTGATCGAACACGCTGCGGCGAGCGCAGCAATAACGGCACCATTGCCGGCGAGTGGCGCTCCCGCAGCAGCCGCGGCGGTGGCGTCCAATGTCGGCGCGCGCACGGCAGCGGCCGGCACCACGGCGGTCGACCCGCAACAGCTGCTGCGCACCACCGGCTTGCGTGCCAATGCCGATGGCGGCGGCTTCACGGTGATGCCGCGCGGCGATGATGCGCTGTTGCGCCAGGCCGGCCTGGCGCCCGGCGATGTGCTTACCCAACTCAATGGCCGCACGCTCGACGCCGAACACCTGCGCGAGCTGCAGGACGAACTGCGCGATGGCCAGACCGCCACGCTGACCTACCGCCGTGACGGCCAGACCCACACCATGACCTTGAAGCGCCCGCAATGATCGTCGTCCGTCGCCCCTGGCTGTTGTCCGCCACCTTGTTGCTTGCGCTGCTGTCGTTGACGATGCTGCCGCTGCTGCCGCTGCACGCCGCCGATGCATCGGCGGTGCGCATGCAGGACGTGGACCTGCGCGCCTTCATCCAGGATGTCTCGCGTGCCACCGGCATCACCTTCATCGTCGACACGCGCGTGCAGGGGTCTGTGAACGTGGCGCGTGCGCAGGCCATGTCCGAAGCCGACCTGCTGGGAATGCTGCTGGCGGTGCTGCGTGCGAATGGCTTGATTGCAGTCTCCAGCGGGCCATCGACCTACCGCATCATCCCCGACGACACCGCCGCGCAGCAGCCCGGCAGCGCGGCCAGCGGCAATCTCGGCTTCGCCACCCAGGTGTTCACGCTGCAGCGCGTGGATGCGCGCAGTGCGGCAGAGATCCTCAAGCCGCTGGTGGGACGCGGCGGGGTGATCATGGCGATGCCGCAGGGCAATAGCCTGTTGATCGCCGACTACGCCGACAACCTGCGCCGCATCCGTGGCCTGGTGGCGCAGATCGACACCGACCGCGCCGCCATCGACACCGTGACGCTGCGCAACAGCTCCGCGCAGGAACTGGCACGCACGCTCACCACGCTGTTTGGCCAGGCCGGCGAGCGCAGCGCAGTGTTGTCGGTGTTGCCGGTGGAGAGCAGCAATTCGTTGATCGTGCGCGGCGACCCGGCATTGGTGCAGCGTGTGGTGCGCACCGCACTGGATCTGGATGGGCGGGCCGAGCGCCGTGGCGATGTCAGCGTGGTGCGCCTGCAGCACGCCAGCGCCGAACAACTGCTGCCGGTGCTGCAGCAACTGGTCGGGCAAACCCCGGGTAACGAGGCGCAGCCCGGGCAAGAGGCGCGCCCCACCGCCGTGGATGTGGCCGCGAGTGCTGGCGCTGCGCAGACGCAAGTGATTGCACCGGCCGCCGGCAAGCGCCCGGTGATCGTGCGCTACCCCGGTTCCAATGCCCTGATCATCAATGCCGACCCGGAAACCCAGCGTGCCTTGATGGACGTGATCCGCCAGCTCGACGTGCACCGCGAGCAGGTGCTGGTGGAAGCGATCGTGGTGGAGATCTCGGACACCGCCGCCAAGCGTCTGGGCGTGCAGCTGCTGCTGGCCGGCCGCAATGGCACCGTGCCGTTACTGGCCACGCAGTACAGCGGCGCAGCGCCGGGCATCGTGCCGCTGGCCGCCGCGGCCGCCGGCACGCGCAGCAATAACGGGGAAGACGATTCGGTACTGGAGCAGGCGCGCAACGTGGCCGCGCAATCGCTGCTCGGATTGAGCGGCGGGCTGATCGGCCTGGCCGGGCAAAGCAACGATGCGGTGTTCGGCATGATCATCGATGCGGTCAAGAGCGACACCGGCTCCAACCTGTTGTCCACGCCGTCGATCATGACCCTGGACAACGAGCAGGCACGCATCCTGGTGGGCCAGGAAGTGCCGATCACCACCGGCGAGGTACTGGGCGCGGCCAACGACAATCCGTTCCGCACCATCCAGCGCCAGGATGTGGGCGTGGAGCTGGAAGTACGCCCGCAGATCAATACCGCCGGTGGCATCACGCTGGCGATCAAGCAGGAAGTCTCGGCCATTGCCGGGCCGGTGAGCACGCAATCCTCCGAGCTGGTGTTCAACAAGCGCCAGATCGAAACCCGCGTGGTGGTGGAGAACGGTGCCATCGTCGCGCTGGGCGGCTTGCTGGATCAGAACGACCGGCAGACCGTGGAGAAGGTGCCGCTGCTGGGCGATGTGCCCGGGTTGGGCGCGTTGTTCCGGCACAAGTCGCGTAACCGCGACAAGACCAACCTGATGGTGTTCATCCGCCCCACCATCATCCGCGACGCCGCCGATGCGCAGCGCATGACCGCGCCACGCTACAACTACCTGCGCGACCGGCAGCTGGCCGATGGCGACCCGGAAGCGGCCCTGGATGCGTTGGTGCGCGACTACCTGCGTGCACAGCCGCCACAGCTGCCGGCGTCCGCGCCCGCCAAGCCCGCGCCGCAGCCGCCGGCTCCCACCGCCGCGCCGCGCACACGCTGACACCATGTCGACCACCACACCCACGGCCACGCTGTCGTACGCGTTTGCCAAGCGCCACGGCGTGGTGCTGCTCGGCGGCGAGAGCACCGCGCAGGCACAGGTCGGCCTGCGCGCAGGTGGCGACGTGCAGGCCTTGATCGAAGTGCGCCGCGTGCTTGGCGTGCCGTTGCAGGTGCGCACATTGGCACCGGCGGTGTTCGACCGGCACGTGTCGGAAATCTACGCCGATGCCGGGCTGGAGCAGGGCATGCCGGTGGAAGCGCTGGACCTGCACGGCAGCCTGGATTCGCTGATCGAAGACATCCCCACTGCCGATCTGCTCGACAGCCAGGACGATGCGCCGATCATCCGCCTGATCAACGGCATCATCGCCGAGGCCGCACGCCTGGGCGCGTCCGACGTGCATCTGGAATCGTACGAGTCGCGCCTGCGCGTGCGCTTGCGCGTGGACGGGGTGATGCGCGA
Source organism: Xanthomonas sp. NCPPB 4037 (assembly GCF_041475695.2). NCBI lineage: Bacteria > Pseudomonadati > Pseudomonadota > Gammaproteobacteria > Lysobacterales > Lysobacteraceae > Xanthomonas > Xanthomonas sp. NCPPB 4037. Next base: position 4,252,184 of record NZ_CM191261.1, on the reverse strand, counting down.
AGCGGCCACCTTGCCGGGGCGGATCGCGCCGTTGCTGGTCTCGCGCGTCAAGGTGATGGCGCGCCTGGATATCGCCGAAAAACGCATCCCGCAAGATGGCCGGGTGTCGTTGGCCATGGGTGCCAAGGCGCTGGATGTGCGCGTCTCTACCTTGCCCACCCGTGGCAGCGAACGCGTGGTGCTGCGTATCCTGGACAAGGAGCAGGGCACCTTGTCGCTGGCCCAGCTGGGCATGCCAGCCGGTGTGATGGGCGCAGTGCAACGTGCGCTGCAGGTGCCCAATGGCATCGTGCTGGTGACCGGGCCCACCGGCTCGGGCAAGACCACCACGCTGTATGCCGGGCTGAGCCTGCTCAACGACGGTTCGCGCAACATCCTTACTGTCGAAGACCCGGTGGAATACGCCATCGACGGCGTTGGCCAGACCCAGGTCAATGCACGCGTGGGCATGACCTTTGCCGCCGGCCTGCGCGCAATCCTGCGTCAGGACCCGGACGTGGTGATGATCGGCGAGATCCGCGATACCGAAACCGCGCAGATCGCCGTGCAGGCCAGCCTCACCGGCCACCTGGTGCTGTCTACCGTGCACACCAACGATGCGGTGGGCGCGGTCACGCGCTTGCGCGACATGGGCATCGAACCATTCCTGCTGGCCTCCAGCCTGCGCCTGATCCTGGCACAGCGGCTGGTGCGCCGGTTGTGCACGCAGTGCCGCACGCCACGGCCGCTGGATGCGGCCACCACGCAGATGCTGGGCGCGTCTACCGATGCGGTGATCTACAGCGCCGCCGGCTGTGCGGCCTGTCACCACAGTGGCTATGCCGGGCGCGTGGGGATCTACGAAGCCATCACCGTCGACGACACCTTGCGCCGGCTGATCGGCGACAACGCCGACGAAGACGCATTGGCCGCCGCAGCCTTCGTACGTGCGCCACGCCTGGGCGACGCCGCGCGCGCGGCCGTGCTGCAAGGCGTGACCACGCTGGAAGAAGCCTTGCGCGTCACCCGTCAGCAGGACGAGGCGCATGGCGAAGTTTGATTACACCGTGCTGGATCTGCACGGCCGCAATCGCCACGGCGTGATCAGCGCCGACAGCGTGCGCAGTGCGCGCAGCTTGCTGGAGCAGCGCCAATGGGTGCCGTTGCGGGTGGAGCCGGCAGCGGCCACCACGCCGATGCGCGCAGCGCGCTTCAGCGGCAAGGATCTGGTGTTGTTCACCCGCCAGCTCGCCACGTTGGTGGACACCGCCCCGCTGGAAGAAGCGCTGCGCACCATCGGCACCCAGTCCGAGCGCCGCGGCGTGCGCGCGGTGACCGGGCAGACGCATGCATTGGTGGTCGAAGGTTTCCGCCTCTCCGATGCGATGGCGCGCCAGGGCACTGCCTTCCCGCCGCTGTACCGCGCGATGGTGGCGGCCGGCGAAAGCGCCGGAGCCTTGCCGCAGGTGCTCGAGCGTCTGGCCGACCTGCTCGAGCGCCAGGCGCAGGTGCGTAGCAAGCTGCAATCCGCACTGGTGTACCCGGCAGCGTTGGCAATGACCGCCGGCGTGGTGGTCATCGTGCTGATGACCTTTGTGGTGCCCAAGGTGCTGGACCAGTTCGATTCGATGGGCCGCGCACTGCCGTGGCTCACGCGCGCGGTCATCGCGCTCTCGCAGTTTCTGTTGCATGCCGGCATTCCACTGCTGGTGGCCGGCGTGATCGCGGCGGTGGTTGCCATGCAGTTGCGCAAGCGCCCGCCGGTACGGCTGGCGATCGACCGGGCAATCCTGCGCGCGCCGCTGCTGGGGCGCTTGCTGCGCGACCTGCATGCCGCGCGCATGGCGCGCACTCTGGCGATCATGGTCAACAGCGGCTTGCCGTTGATGGAAGGGCTGATGATCGCCGCACGCACCGTGGACAACCGTGCGCTGCGCCTGGCCACCGACAGCATGGTCACCGCCATCCGCGAAGGCGGCAGCCTGGGCGCGGCGATGAAGCGCGCGGGCGTGTTTCCACCCACCTTGTTGTACATGGCCTCCAGCGGTGAAAACAGCGGGCGTCTGGCGCCGATGCTGGAACGTGCCGCCGACTATCTGGAGCGCGAATTCGAGTCGTTCACCACTGCGGCGATGAGCCTGCTGGAGCCGCTGATCATCGTGCTGCTGGGCGGCGTAGTGGCAGTGATCGTGTTGTCCATCCTGTTGCCCATTTTGCAATTCAACACCTTGGCACTCGGCTGATGGCAGCCGCGTATTCGGAGAGTCTCATGTCGCGTATGTCGTTTCGCCGCGTTTCCCCCTGCACTGCCTCACGCCGTACGGCGCGCGGGTTCACCCTGGTCGAGTTGATGGTGGTCATCGTCATCATCGGCTTGCTGGCCACGGTGGTGATGATCAACGTAATGCCCAGCCAGGACCGCGCCATGGTGGAAAAGGCGCGCGCCGATGTCGCCGTGCTGGAGCAGGCGCTGGAAACCTATCGCCTGGACAACCTCACCTATCCCAGCACCGAGCAGGGCCTGCAGGCCTTGTTGAGCGCGCCCGGCGGCCTGAGCCGGCCGGAACGCTACCGCCAGGGCGGCTACATCCGCCGGCTGCCGGAAGACCCGTGGGGTCACGCTTACCAGTACCGCCGTCCCGGGCGCAGCGGCGGTTTCGATGTGTATTCGTTCGGCGCCGATGGTGCCGAAGGCGGCGATGCCGACAACGCCGATATCGGCAACTGGCGCTGAGTCGCAGGGATGGCCGCGCGCGTCCTGGCATCGAGTGGCTCCCGTGCGCCGCAAACACGCATGCGCGCCACGCTGCCGTGCGCGTGCAATGCACGGGGCTTCACCTTGCTCGAAGTGCTGGCCGTGCTGGTGATCACCGCGCTGGCCAGCACCGTGGTGCTGCTGACCCTGCCCGACACGCGGCGCACGCTGCCCGGCCAGGCCGATGCGCTGGCCACCGCGCTGTCGCATGCGCGCGATGAGGCCATCCTGAGTCTGCGCATGACCGAGGTGGTGCTCAGCGCCAGGGGCTATGCCTTCCGCCGCCAGACACGTGAGCGCTGGGTGGCGCTGGACCAGGTGCCGTTTACGCCCGTGCAGTGGCCGGAAGGGGTGCGCACGCAGCTGCCGGAGGGTGCGACGCAGGTGAGCGTGCGTTTCGACCCGACTGGCGCTGCCACGCCGCAGCGCCTGGCGTTGGGGCAGGGCCAGCAACGCGTGCAGGTGGTAGTGGATGCAGTGGGCACGGTGCGGGTCGATGCAGCGGCGCGCTGACACCCAGGCAGGGTTCTCGCTGCTGGAATTGCTGGTCGCGTTGGCGATCTTCGGCATGGCGGTGGTAGGGCTGTTGAATCTGTCTGGCGAGAGCACCCGCACCGCGGTGATTCTGGAAGAGCGCGCGCTCGCGGCCGTGGTAGCGGAAAATCAGGCGATTGAAGCACTGCTTGTACCGGCGGCCGTTGCCGCGGTACCTGCCGCAGGGCAGGAATCGGCCGGTGCACGCGACTGGGACTGGAAGCGCACGGCAACACCCGCCGGGCAGGGCATGCTGCGCATCGCCATCAGCGTGCACGCGGCCGGGCAGGCGCAGGAATTGGCCAGCCTGCAAGTCGTGCGGAGTACCGAGTGATGCGCCTGCGCCGCGCCGCTGGTTTCACATTGATCGAACTGCTGGTGGCGTTGGCGGTGTTTGCGTTGGTGGCTGCCGCGGCAGTAGGGGTGTTGCGGCAAAGCATCGAGCAGCGCGCTGCGGTGCAGGCGCGGCTGCAGCAGCTGCGCGATTTCCAGATTGCGCACGGCCTGCTACGCAGTGATCTGCAACAGGCTGCGGTGCGGCGCACCCGTGGCAGTGATGGCGTGCCTGCGCGGACTGCCTTTGTGGCCACACCACCCGGCGCGCAAGGCCCGTTGCTGGCATTCGTGCGGCGCGGCTGGAGCAATCCGGACCAGGCGCCGCGTGCGTCGCTGCAGTACGTGGAATACCGGCTGGTGGAGGACCGGCTCGAGCGCAGCGCACGTCCAGCGCTGGACGGTGCAGTGACCGGCGCACCACAGGTGCTGCTGCGTGGCGTGCGTGCGGCCACCGTGGGGTTTCATTACCGCGCGCAATGGAGCGATGGCTGGAGCGGTGGTGTAGCGGCGCTGCCGGATGCGGTGGCACTGGAGCTGGAAATGCAGGACTGGGGCCGCGTGCGGCAATTGTTCCTGGTGCCGGAGGGGCGCGAATGAGCAGGTTTGGGGGGGCTCACCGGCAGCGCGGCGTGGCCTTGCTCACCGTGTTGCTGTTGGTGGCAGTGATGACCGTGCTGATGGTTGCGGTGCTGGATGACTTGCGCTTTGGCTTGCGCCGCAGCGGCAACGGCGAGGCCATGACGCAGGCGCAGTGGTACGCGCTGGGCAGCGAAGCGTTTGCGCGCCAGCGACTGCAGACCCTGTCCAGGCGCGACCCGCTGCGCACCACGCTGGACGGCGGGTGGGACAACCAACCGCTCAGTTTTCCGCTGGAGGGCGGCAGCGTGCAACTGCGCCTGCGCGACCGCGGCAGCTGCTTCAACCTCAACAGCGTGGTGTTCGGCGCGGCCGAGCAATGGCAACGCAGCGAAGAAGGCGTGCGCCAGTACGTGGCCTTGTTGCGCACGCTCGGCATCGCGCCCGCGCAGGCAGATGCGCTGGCCGATGCACTCGTGGACTGGATCGACAGCGACCAGCAACCCGGCGCACGGGGCGCAGAGGACGCCGCATATCTGCAGTCTGCGCTGCCGCTGCGCACCGGCGACACCTTGCTGGCGGGCGTGAGCGAACTACGCGCCATCGCCGGCTACACACCTGCGTTGCTGACGCGCGTGCAGCCGCATGTGTGCGCGCTGCCGAGCGGGCGCCTGTCGCAGGTGAACATCAACACGCTGCGCGCCACCGATGCGGCCGTGCTGGTGGCCATCGCCGAAGGCACGCTGGACCTGGGCGCGGCGCGCCGCCTCATTGCCGCGCGCCCGGCCGGCGGGTGGCGCGACGTGCAGGCGTTCTTCCGCCAGCCGGCATTGCTGCAGGTCACCGTGCCTGATGCGATGTACGAACAGATCGTGCTGCGTACTGAATATTTTGCGCTCTACAGCCAGGTCGACTACGCGGGTGCCGAGGTCATGCTGGAAGCGTTGCTGCAACAAGCGCCAGCCGGGCGGATCCGCCTGGTGGCGCGCCAATGGAGTTCCGATCAATGAGTACCACCTTGCTGTTGCTGCCGGCCGATGCAGGCGCAGCCGCCACCGCCGTGCATGTGGATGCGCAGGGGCATGTGCGCGTCCATGGCACAGCTGCGTCGATCCCACCCGCGGCGCGCACGGTGCTGGTGGTGCCGGGCACGCAGGTGCACTTGCGCTGGCTGGCCCTGCCCGGGCGCAGCCCGGCGCAATCGTTGGCAGCTGCGCGGCTGCAACTGGCTGAGCATCTGGCCAGCGATGTCAGCACGCTGCATGTGGTGATTGCCGCCAACGCGCAGGCCGATGGCACGCGCCTGGTGGCCGCAGTGGAGCAGGCAACCCTGCACCAGTGGTTGGAGCGTGCCGCGCAGCTCGGCTTCGTGCCCGATAGCGTGGTGCCGGAGTGTCTGCTGCTGCCCACGGTGGACGCCGATGCGCCACCGACGGTTGTGCAGTGGGACGGGCGTTGGCTGGTGCGTGGCGCACGCCTGGCCTGCAGCCTGGAGCCGGAGACCGCGCAGCTGGTGCTCGATGCACAAGGCCATCCGCCGTCTGACCCGCCTCTGGAGGATCCAGCGCAAGTCATCGCCGTCTTCGCCCGCCATGTGGAGCAGGCACCGATCGAACTGCGTCAGCACGCCTTCGCACGCGTCACGCCGCAGCGGCGCGGGCTGACGCCGCGCAGGCTCGCATGGCTTGGCGTGTTGCTGCTGATCTCGCCGATGCTGTTGCTGGGTGCACAGGCACTGCGTTATGAGATCGGCGCGCAGCTGTTGCAGCGCCGCGCTGTGGCGGTGCAGGGCGTGCAAGCCACCGGCGCAACGCCGGTGTTGGCCGATGCATTCGCAGCGCAGCTCGCCGCGGTGATCGCCGCGGTCGATAGCGTGCCCGGCGCCGAGCTCGACATGCTGGCGTATCAGCAAGCGCAGCCAGTGCGCGCAATGCTGGTGCATGACGATGACGCGCAATTGCAGCAATTGCTGGCACGCTTGCGCAGCGCCGGCTGGCAGGTGCGCCCGGCCAGCAGCCAGGCGGTCGAGACCAGGCTGCAGACCCCCTTGGAATTGGAGCCACCCCGATGACCGCCTTGCGACACCGCAGCCATCGTTGGTGGCAACAGCGCGCACCGCGCGAGCGCGTGATGCTGGCCGTGATGGGCGCGGCAATCGCCGCCTTCATCGCGTGGTACGCCATCCTCATGCCGCTGCGGCAGTGGCGCAGTGCAGCGCAGGCGCGCTATGACACCGCCGCACAAGCCCTGCTCGACGCACAGGGCCGGCAACGCAGCGCGGTGGTGACCTTGGCGGACATCCTGCAGGCCGCGCGCGATGCCGGCGTGGCCATTGTCCCGGCGCCGCGTGCGGTCGCCGGCGCAGTCGAACTGCAGATCGATGCTGTCAACAGCCCGGCGTTATTCGCCTGGCTGGAACGCCTGCGCACTGCGCATGGCTTAGCCCCCACGCAACTGCAGATCAACCGCCACGCGCAGCAGTTGCAGGTTCGCTGTCGCTTCGAGGGCATCACGCCATGAGGCTGCTGGGCTGGTCGTTGCTGGTGCTCGGTGTGCTGATCGCCATTGTCATTGCCACCTTGCCGTTGCGGTGGATGCTGCCTGCGCAGTCGCTGCCGATCGCGGTGTTGGAGGCACAAGGCTCGATCTGGAACGGCAGCTTGCGCGGCGTCACCTGGAAGGCGCAGCCCATCGGCGATGTGCAGGTGGCCCTGCAGCCGTGGCCGCTGGTGCGCGGCGAGCAGCACGTGCGGCTCGCCACGTCTACGGCAGCGCTCATCGCCCTGCAAGGTGCGCGCCATGGCATCGACCAAGGCAATGGGCGCGTACTGCTGCGCCAACCCGGTGGCATCACCTTGCTGGATCTGGCAGTGGACCTGCGGCAGGTGCAAGCCTTGTTCGACGCCACCCGCTGCGTACAGGCCGCAGGAGAGGTGACCGTGCAGATCGTGCCAACCAGCGCTGGCGAAGCGGTCGGCCTGCTGCCGCTGCGCCTGCGCGGCAGCCCGCGCTGCAATGACGCTGCGGTGGAGCTTGCACTGCAGCCCGATGGAGGGATGCCCGACGGCATGCAGCTCAACGCCGAGTTGCGCCTGCAGCGCGATGGCCGCTGGCAGTTGCAGTCGCGCGTGGACCCGGGCCAGGACGCAGCGCTGGGCATGGGCCTGCAATTGCTCGGCTTTGCCGCTACGCCCGAACGCGTGCTGGTGCGCACCGATCTAGGGCAGCTCTACTGAGGCGAGCTTGCGTGGTGCGCCACTGTGCACTGCCGTCGCTGCCTGCAGTAAGCGCCCGCTGCGCCGGGATGGAGCTTGCCGGTGGTCTGCAACGGCCACGCACCGGCGCGACCGCCGACAACGTTGTCGGGGGACTGATGCGCTTGAGTCATCCGTTCTCAGGCGCGCTCCGGCAGCGAGGCATGCGCATCCGATTCAAGCGTGCTGATGCATGTAATGCGTGCAGTTTGGTTTTGCCTGCCTCAACCACGGCGTGCTTGGCGCCGGTCGCGACGCCACGATTGGTCTGGTCCACGGCGATTGGTCGCTGACTGGTCCCATGACAACGGTGCCCGCGTCGATTTGCCTTCTCGTAGGCGCCTTGGCGATAAATCCGCAGAAAGATGCACCATTAGCGTGCGTCCAGTTTTTAGAAAGACGTTTTCATCAGTGACTGTTGACACGATCTTTTAAAGACCATAAAACTCGAAACCACTGAATTGGTATTTGCCAATCAGGACCGTTGATCAGCAACGGTTTGCGGTGCCCTGTCCTGGGAGGGGGCGTGGCATCGGCACCCACGGGGGGCCGTACGGGGTGTTTGCAAACAACAGATCGCAGGTACTTTTCGGATATCCGGGACGCAGAGCTGTGCGTGTTGGGTAGCGCCTGCTGCCGCGTGGGTCTGTTGATTGCTGGTCAATCGGAATGCCAGTCGCGTTGTCGCCCAGCCATTCCAACCAGGAACTCCTATGCCGTCCGTGTCCCGTGCCGCCATGCGCCGTTGCTCTCCCTCCTCGCTGTCCATTGCCATTGCACTGTCGCTGCTGGCCTGCGGTGGCGCCGCACAGGCGCAGGAGTCGCCGCCTGCAGATCCTGCGGCCATCTCCCAGCTCGACACAGTCAAGGTCACCAGCTCGTACCAGAAGAGCCTGATCACCGCGATGGACAACAAGCGCGACGACGTGCGCATGACCGATGGCATCTCGGCGCAGGACATCGGCAAATTTCCCGCTGAAAATATCGCCGAGGCGATCCAGCGCATTCCCGGCGTGCAGATCTCCACCATCAACGGGCGTGGCTCCACCATCAGCGTGCGCGGCCTGGGGCCGCAGTACTCGGCCACCACCATCAACGGCCAGGTGATCAAGAGCGCCGATTTCACCGATGGTTTCCGCTACGACATCATCCAGCCGGAAGTGGCTGCCGGGATCGAGGTGATTAAGTCGCCCTCGGCCGACATGGACGCCGGCGGCTTGTCCGGCACGGTCAACATCAACACCACCAAACCGCTGGACTATCAACAGACCAAGCTGCTGTTCTCGGCCAAGACCCAATACGCCGAATTCGCCGGTGGCGCGCCCACGCCCAAGGGCGTGCTGACCTATATCGACCAGTTCAAGGTCGGCGGCGGCGATGTGGGCGTGTTCCTCAGTGCCGGCTATCAGAAGCTCAAGGACCGCGCCGATTATCTGTGGATCGACCGGTGGTACACGCAGGAAACCGATGCCGGGACGTTGTATATCCCGCGCCGCCCGCGCTATCGCTCGATCGAACGTGAAACCACGCGCAAGATGTTCAACGGCGGCCTGCAGTGGAAGCCCAACGACAGTGTGGAAATGAACCTCACGGCGCTGTATTCGCAGGACAAGACCGCCAACGACATGAATCAGCTGGTGTATTCATTCGAGCGTAATCCGCTGACGGTGCTGCAAACCAACGGGCTGACCGCCACCCAGGTGTCGGCATCGGACTATTGGCTGGAAAACAATCGCCAGATTGAACAACACGATCTGTCGACGCAATTGCTCACCTACGACTTCAAATGGAAGGGCGATGCCTGGACGCTCAGTGGCGCGGCCAACTACACCCAGGGCAAGACCGACGAGAACGAACGCGCCGCAATTTTGGGGCGTATTCCCTCGGCGACGCTGTTGGATACCTCCAATCCCGACGCGATCTCGCTGACCACCGATGCCGACGCCAACGATGCCAGCGCCTGGGACAAGGCCAATCTGGTGCGTAGCGAGTATCCCAATGGCTCCATCCAGTCGCTCAGCAACAAGGAATGGTCGCTGCAACTGGATGCCGAACGGTATCTGGAGATGGGCGCGTTGAATGCGGTGCGCTTCGGTGCCAAATACCGCCGCGAAACGTTCGAGCGCGACGTGCGCCGGCGCGATTTTCTGTATCTGATCAGGACCGGTGCCGTGTCGGGGTTCGACATGTTCCCGGAACTGTCGGCCGCCAATAGCACAGTGAGCAATTTCCTTGACGGGCAGCTTGCCTCGCAGGACAGCTGGGTCACTCCGGACATCGGCGCCTATGCGCGTTCGCTGGCGGCCGCCGGCATCACCGTGCCGATCTTGTTCGCGCCGCAAAGCAGTTACAGCATCGAAAACGATATTACGTCTGCGTATGTGATGGCGCGCATCGATACCGATCTCGGCAGCATGCGCCTGCGCGGCAATGTCGGCATGCGCTACGAGAACACCAAGCGCACCACCGACACCTACCTGACCCAGACGCAGGAGGCCAGCGACGACGCCAACCTGGTGATCGGCACCGCGCGTGCGCCGTATGACTATTCCAACTGGTTGCCCAGCATGAATCTGGTGCTGGACATGCGCGAGGACCTGCTGCTGCGGTTTGCCGCGGCCAAAGTGCTGGTGCGGCCAATTCTGGACAGCAATACCGCCATCGCCTCGACCATCTCCGCGGGCACCAATACCGGCGGCACCACCACGTATATCGTCGCCCAGGGGCAGACCGATCTGAAGGCACTGACCGCCGACCAGGCCGACCTGAGCCTGGAGTGGTACTACGGTAACGGCGGTGCGCTGACCGTGGCCGGGTTCTGGAAGAACATCAAGAACGGCACGTTCAACAGCATCGTCTGCCCGACGACCTTCAACGGCACTGCGCTGTCCAGCAATGCGGCCGGCGATTGTGTGGACAGTGGAGGCGACATTTACGAGATCACCGCCACCACCAACGATCCGAGCAAGGTCAAGATCCGCGGTTACGAACTGGGCTGGACGCAATCGCTGGATGCCTGGCTGCCGATCGACGGCTTCGGCGTGACCACCAATTTCACCCGGGTGATTCCGCAGCGCGGCACCGCGTTCCAGATCCGCAACCTGTCCGAACAGACCTGGAACGCCACCGCATACTGGGAGAGCAAGCATTATTCGGCGCGTATTTCACTCAACCACCGCAGCGAGTACGAACAGGACAGTAGCGACAGCTTCTTCGCTCGCGAAGGCCACACCATGAAGGCGCGCACCCAGCTGGATGCAGTGCTTGGCTATCAGGTCAATGACAAGCTGAGCTTCCAGCTAGGTGGTTTGAACCTCACCAACCGCACCGAAAAGGCGTACAAGGACATCGCCAGCCGCTGGCAGATGACTGGCGTCACCGGCCGCAGCTACTACCTGTCGATGCAGTGGGACATGCTCTGATGGCGGGAGATTCGGCGCGGCGCCAGGGCGCATGGCTGCGCGCTGCGGCACACAGTGAATGCCCTGCTGTCGATGTTGTGGAAGCGCAGTTTAAAGGCGCTGCGGGAGTTGCGGCTCTGCGCCTGTTGGAGCGCACGTATGCAACGCTGTCGATCGGGCGCTGCCATGCGCAGACGTGACTTTCTCGCCAGCAGCGTCTGCGCCTCCTCATTGCTCGGTGTGCCGGCGCTGACTCCAGGCATGGCGGGCGCCGCAACTGCGCGCACCGGTGTTACCGGAACGCCGCGTCCCACGCCGCCGCCATCGGTTGAAGATGGCAGTGGCCAATGTCTGGATCTGGACGAAGGCTGGCGTTTCCATGCCGGCGATCTCCCGTTTCCGCGCCTGCTTGCGCAAGATGAGACCTACGACAACGCCAAGGCCGGGCGTGCCTGGGGCGCGGCGGCCCCGGACTTCGACGACACCGGCTGGCGGCAGCTGCAACTGCCGCACGATTTTGTGGTGGAACAAGCGGTGCGCGCCAACGCCAATATCGCGCAGGGCTATCGCCCGCGCGGGATTGCCTGGTATCGGCGCACACTGCGGCTGGAAGAGTCCGCGCGCGGCCAGGCGGTGGAATTGCGTCTGGATGGCATCGCCAGCCATGCCACCGTGTGGGTCAACGGCATGCTGATGGCACGCAGTTGGAGCGGCTACAACGGGCTGGTCATCGACCTCACGCCGGTCGCGCGCTACGGCAATGCCGTCAACAGCATCGCCATCCGTGTCGATGCCGAAGCGATGGACGGTTGGTGGTACGAAGGTGGCGGCATCTATCGGCACACGTGGCTGGTGGTGCGTACACCCTTGCATATCGCTGGCGATGGCCTGGCGGCGGTGCCGCGCGAGGGGCCGGGCGACGTCTGGCAGGTGCCGGTCCAGCTGGACCTGGTCAACAGCAGCGAACAGCCTGCCGATGCGTGGGTGGACGTCGCGATGCGTGACGCAGGCGGTGTGGTGGTGGCGCACGGCGCGACGCAAGTGCGCGTCGCTGCATTCGGTAACGCGCAGGCCGCGATCAACCTGTCGGTGCCGCAGCCGCAGCGCTGGAGTGTAGACACGCCGGTGCTGTATCACGTGCAGGCCAGCGTGCGCGGCGCAGACGGCCGCAGAGATCGTGCCGAATGCGACATCGGCTTTCGCAGCTTGCGGTTCGATGCCGACCACGGCTTCTTTCTCAATGGACGCGCACTCAAGATCAAGGGCGTTTGCCTGCACCAGGACCATGCCGGCGTTGGCGTGGCGCTACCCGATGCCTTGCACGCATTTCGACTGCGGCGCCTGAAATCGATGGGCTGCAATGCCATCCGTCTACATCATGCAGTGGCGCCGGAACTGCTGCAGGCCTGCGACCGGCTCGGCATGCTGGTGATGGCGGAGAACCGCTTGTTCAATCCTGCGCCCGATTACGTGGCGCTGCTGCGCAACATGGTGCGGCGCCAGCGCAACCATCCTAGCGTGTTTGCGTGGTCGCTACTCAACGAAGAGCCGCTGCAGGGCACCGCCACCGGCTACGCGATCATGGCGCGCGCCGCCAGCGCCGTGCGCGCGCTCGACGACACCCGCCCGATCACCGCCGGCATGAACGATGGCATGTTCGCCACGCGTGGCGCGGCCGATGTGGTGGATGTGCTCGGCTTCAACTATCGCCAATACAACTACGACCGTGTGCATGCCGCGCGCCCGCGCACGGCGATGTTGTCCAGCGAGGACACCAGCGCCTTTCAGACCCGCGGGGCATGGTTCACCGACCTGGGCGCGCACGTGGTGGCCGAAGACGACAGCCTAGCCGCCGACTGGGGCAATACCCATCGCCGCGCCTGGCAGCTGATTGCCGAGCGGCCGTTCGTTGCCGGCGGTTTCGTATGGACCGGTTTCGATTATCGCGGCGAACCCACGCCGTTCGAGTGGCCGTCGGTGGGCTCGTTCTTCGGCATCATGGACCAGTGCGGATTTCCCAAAGGTGCCTACTGGCTGCGCCGCGCGTTGTGGATCGATGATGCGCCGGTGCTGCACCTGCTTCCGCACTGGAACTGGCCGGGCCGCGAAGGCCAGCCGATCAAGGTGATGGCGTTCTGCAATGCCGCGCAGGTGGAACTGTGGCTCAACGGCCGCTCGCTTGGCAGACAGGCAGTGGATCGCGCGCAGATGAATCAATGGCAGGTGGAGTACGTGCCGGGCGTCGTTGAAGCGGTGGCTTGGCGCGATGGCCACGAGGTGGCGCGTACGCGCGTGGCGACTACCGGCGCAGCGGTCGCGCTGCGATTGACGCCTGACCGCACACAGCTGCGCGGCGATGGCCGCGACGCGCAGCCGGTGACCTTGGAAGCGGTGGATGCGCAAGGCCGCCACGTGCCCGATTGCGATGCAACGCTGACACTGCACATCAGTGGCGGACGTCTGCTGGGCGTGGGCAATGGCGACCCGAATGCGCATGCACCCGATCAGGCCACGCAGGTGGCCTTGTTCAACGGGCTGGCGCAGGCCATCGTGCAGGCCGGCCGTGGCGCGGGCGTACTGCGCCTGCAGGCGCGTGCATCAGGACTGCAACAAGCGGTGGCCGAGATCACCTGCACGGCGGTGCCGCTACCAGCGACTGTGGCAGTGACCGCACCAGTGATGGTGGTCGAAAGCTGGCGCCATACCGCCGCGTTTGCGCAGCCGCCGGCACCGGATCTGTCGCGTCGTCCCAATGACAACAACAGCTGGAGCAACACGCTGCCCGGCACCTTGGAAACGGCACCCGAACGCGCTGGCTATGTGTTGTACCGCACCCAGTTCACGCCCTGGCAAGGCGTGCAGGCCCACGGCGGCATGCTCGATCTGGGCCGGCTCAGCGGGCCGGCGCAGGTGTTTCTGGATGGTCGCGCAGTCGCGCAGGCAGCGGCCGGCATGCCGATCCAATTGGCACTCGGGCCGGCAAGCGGCGCACGCACGCTGGCGGTGATCCTGCAGGTCGCTGCCGATCAACCGTTTGGATTCCACGACGTTGTCACCGTGCATTATCGGAACTCGCCATGATTGCCACACCATTTTCCTTGTCGTCGCTTGCGCGCCTGTTCGCCGGCACAGTGCTGAGCGCGTTGCTCGCCATTCCCGTCACCGTGCTGGCCGCACCGCCTGCACAGGCGGTGCTGCAGCGCCTGATCGGCGCGCGCGCCGCACAGTTCGAAATGACCCTGGCACCGCGCGGAGACGGTGCAGACTGGTATCGCATCGACGCCGGTGGCGACACGGTGCGCATTGCCGGTTCCTCGCAGGTGGCTTTGGCGCGTGGCGCCTACGCGTATCTCGGCCAGGCTGGTGCGGCCTCGATGAGTTGGGAGGGCGACCGCGTTGCACTGCCGGCGCAATGGCCTGCCTACACCAGCGGCCAGGTGCGCACGCCGTTTGCCCATCGCGCCTATCTCAACACCTGCACCTACGGGTACACCACACCGTTCTGGGACTGGCCGCGCTGGCAGCGCGAGATCGACTGGATGGCGCTGCACGGCATCGACATGCCGTTGGCGATGGAAGGGCAGGAAGCCATCTGGCAGGCGCTGTGGCGCGAGTTCGATGTAGACGATGCTGCGCTGGCGGAGTATTTCTCCGGTCCGGCATTCACCCCGTGGCAGCGCATGGGCAATATCGAAGGCTATCGTGCGCCGTTGCCGCAGCAATGGATCGACAGTAAACGCGTGCTGCAGGGGCAGATCCTCACCCGCATGCGCGAACTGGGCATGCACCCGGTGCTGCCGGCGTTTGCCGGCTATGTGCCCAAGGCGTTCGCACAGGCGCATCCGAAGGCGCGCATCTACCGGATGCGCGCCTGGGAGGGGTTTCACGAAACCTATTGGCTGGATCCGCGCGATCCGCTGTTCGCTAAAGTCGCACGCCGCTTCCTGGAGCTGTACACGCAGACCTATGGCGCAGGCGAATTCTATCTGGCCGATGCCTTCAACGAGATGTTGCCGCCAGTAGCCGACGATGGCAGCGACGTGGCCGCCGCCAAGTACGGCGACAGCACCGCCAACTCCGATGCCGCACGCGCCAAAGCGGTGCCGCCAGCGCAACGCGATGCACGCCTGGCCGAGTATGGGCAGGCGTTGTACCGCTCCATCGCGCAGGTCAACCCGCAGGCCACCTGGGTGATGCAGGGCTGGCTATTCGGGGCCGACCGCGACTTCTGGCAACCGCAGGCGATTGCCGCGTTTCTCGGAAAGGTGCCGGACGCGCGGTTGATGGTGCTGGACATTGGCAATGATCGCTATCCCGGTACCTGGAAGGCCTCCCAGGCCTTCGACAACAAGCAGTGGATCTACGGCTACGTGCACAACTACGGCGCCAGCAATCCGTTGTACGGCGACTTTGCGTTTTATCGGCAGGATCTGCAGGCGTTGCTGGCCGATCCGGACAAGCGCAATCTGCGCGGTTTTGGGGTATTCCCGGAGGGCCTGCACAGCAACTCGGTGGTCTATGAATATCTCTACGCGCTGGCTTGGGAAGGGCGGCAGCAGTCCTGGTCGCAATGGCTTGCGCAGTACATGCGTGCGCGCTACGGCCGCAGTGATGCGGCCTTGCTGCAAGCCTGGTCGGATCTGGAAGCGGGGATCTATCAGACCCGCTACTGGTCGCCGCGCTGGTGGAACAAGCGTGCCGGTGCCTACCTGCTGTTCAAGCGGCCAACGGCCGACATCGCGGGCTTCGACGACCGCCCCGGGGATCCGCAACGCCTGCGCCGTGCCATCGATGCCTTGCTGCTGCAAGCCGGCCGTTATGCCGATGCACCGCTGTACCGCTACGACCTGATCGAAGACGCGCGGCATTACCTCAGCCTGCAAGCCGACCGCCAATTGCAGGCGGTTGTGCAGGCGTACGACACCGGCGACTTCGCACACGGCGATGCGCTGCTGGCGCGCACCACGCAACTGGTGCAGGGACTGGATGCACTGGTCGGTGGTCAACACGAAACCCTGGCCGACTGGACCGGCCAGGCCGCCGCTGCCGCTGGCGAGGATGCCGGATTGCGTCGCGCCTATATCGGCAATGCGCGTGCGCAGGTCAGCGTCTGGGGCGGCGACGGCAATCTTGCCGATTACGCGTCCAAGGCATGGCAAGGCATGTACGCGGATTTCTATCTGCAGCGCTGGACGCGCTTTCTCGGCGCGTACCGTGCTGCACGCGAGGCCGGCACGCCGTTCGATGCAGCGGCGGTCAACGCGCAGCTTGTCGCGTGGGAGCGCGACTGGGCCGAGCAGGGCACGGTGCCGAAGCGCCAACCGCCACGCGATCCGCTGAAGCTGCTGGGCCGCTTGCTGGCGCAGGTGGACGCGCAACAGGGCGTACGCAGCGACGTGCAGGGCGCGGTTCAGGTCACCACGCATGGCGCGGCCGAAGGCACCGTTCGATGATCGGCCCCGGAGCGCCTATCGTGACCGTGGAGGATGGTGATCGAGCCGATGCAACGCCGCAATTCACCGGCGTCGCGTGCGCACCTGGCGCGCCGTTGTGGATCGGCGAGGCAGGCCGATGAGCGGGCAGACCCATGCTGCCGCGCCCATCGCCACCACGCCGAAGCGCGCGCGTTTTCTATCGCTGGACGTCTTTCGCGGCCTGACCATTTTCCTGATGATTCTGGTCAACACCGCCGGGCCAGGCGCGCAGGCATATGCGCAGCTGACGCACGCGGCCTGGTTTGGCTTCACGCTCGCCGACCTGGTGTTTCCTTCGTTCCTGTTCGCCGTCGGCAGCGCGATGAGTTTTGCATTGGCCACCGATACGCCGCATCGGCAGTTCCTCGGCCGTGTGAGCAAGCGCGCCGCGCTGATCGTTCTGTGCGGCGTGCTGATGTACTGGTTCCCGTTCTTCCATCTGCAGCCTGGAGGCGGATGGGCGTTCACTGCGATCGATCAGATCCGCCTGCCTGGCGTGCTGCAGCGGATCGGCCTGTGCTATCTGCTGGCGGCATTGTTGGTGCGCTACGTGCCACCGCGCGGCATCGCGCCGGCCTGCGTGGCGCTGCTGCTGGGCTACTGGGCAGCGTTGTATGTCTTCGGCCAGCCCGGCGCGGAGTTGGGCAAAGTCGGCAACGCCGGCACGCGGCTGGATCTATGGCTGTTCGGGCGCGCACACCTGTATCGCAAGGATGGCGGCTTCGACCCGGAGGGCCTGCTCGGTACGTTATCGGCCACGGTCAACGTACTGGCCGGCTATCTGGCTGGGCGTTTCCTGCAGCGGCGCGGCAAGACGGGCGCCGCCACGCGCGCGTTGCTGCTGGCCGGCGTGGGGCTGGTGCTGCTGGCGCTGCTCTGGCACCCCGCCTGGCCGATGTCGAAGAAGCTCTGGAGCGGGTCGTTCGTCGCCTGCACCGTGGGGCTGGATCTGCTGGCGCTGAGCGTGCTGGTCTATCTGCTGGAGCCGCGCGGCTGGGTCGGCGGTAGCGGCTTTTTCACCGTGCTGGGGCGCAACCCGCTGGCGATCTACCTGTTCTCCGAGTTGTTTGTGGTCATATTGCGGCTGCTGCCGGCCGGTCATTCTGGTCTGGACCTGTACGCCTGGGCCGGCATCCGCGTGTTCCAGGCCATCGCGCCCGGGCCGCTTGGGTCTCTCTTGTGCGCGCTGAGCTACACCCTGCTGTGCTGGGGCGTGGGCTGGTGGATGGACCGGCGGCGGTGGTATCTGCGCTTGTGATGGCTTTGCGCCCTACGTGATGAGGCACCGTGGCGGCAGCGTGCAAGTTCATGCGCGGCTATGCGGTGGTCCGCTGCGGTTCGATCCCTCGCGGTGCCGCAGCGCCCCACCGGCACACGTATCGCTCCGCAATTCACTGCACTGATGCGCTCCGGGCAAATTGGTACTATATTGGACCTAATGAATCCAAGTCGGTCCAGAGGACAGGCAATGGCCAAACCGAAAACCGATGCCAGGACGGACGCCGACCCCAGGATGGATGCGCTGGCGTTGGACGCCTCCGCGCCGACGCCACTGTACTTGCAGTTGGCGAGCAGGCTGGACGAGCAGATCCGCGGTGGTCACTGGAAGGCCGGCGAAGCGCTGCCCGCCGAGCGCCAGCTGTGCGAGCGGCTGCAGATTTCGCGGGTCACCTTGCGCCAGGCGGTGGATGCGCTGGTCGAGCAGGGCCTGGTCTCGCGCCGCCAGGGCGCCGGCACCTTTGTTACCTCGCACATCCAGCACCAGCTCAGCGGCTTGACCAGTTTCAGCGAGACGCTGCGCATCAAAGGCTACGAGCCCGGCACCAAGTGGCTGGAACGGCGCCTGCGGCCCGCGCATGGCGAGGAAATCCTGCGCCTGGGGTTGTCGCCGGATGCGGCGGTCGCCTCGCTCACCCGCTTGCGCAGCGCCGATGACCGCGTCATGGCCTACGAGCACGCCGTGTTGCCGCAGCGCGTGGTCGCCGACCCGGAGCAGGTGGGCGATTCGCTCTACACCTTTCTCGATGCGCAAGGCACCCCGGTGGTGCGTGCGCTGCAGTACTTCCGCGCGATCAATCTGCCGGCACGGCTGGCCGAACATCTGCGTATGAAGACCGGCGAGGCGATCCTGCATGTGGTGCGCGTGGGCTACACCCGCGACGGCAGCGCGATCGAACTCACCGACACCTATTGCCACAACGACTTCTACGACTTCGTCGCCGAACTGCGCCGCTGACGCCGACGGCATTCCCCCGCACGACAACCTAGAGCCAGCCGATCCATGACTACCGCCAGGCCCGCAAATCCCGTTGTCTCGATCGCCATCGTCGGCGTGCTGTTTTTCATCATCGGCTTTTTCACCTGGATCAACGGGCCGCTGATCACCTTCGTGCGGCTGGCGTTCGATCTCAACGAGGTCAATGCGTTCCTGGTGCTGATGGTGTTCTACCTGTCGTACTTTTTCCTGGCGCTGCCCTCGTCGTGGATCCTCAAGCGCACCGGCATGAAAAAAGGCCTGGCGCTGAGCCTGGTGGTGATGGCGCTGGGCGCGGCAGCATTCGGGCAATTCGCTACGCAACGCTGGTATCCGGGCGCACTGGCCGGCCTGTTCGTGATCGGTAGCGGCCTGGCGCTGTTGCAGACCGCGATCAACCCATACATCAGCATTCTGGGGCCGATCGAAAGTGCGGCGCGGCGCATCGCGCTGATGGGCATCTGCAACAAGATTGCCGGCATCCTGGCGCCGATCCTGATCGGCTCGCTGGTGCTGCACGGCATCGGCGATCTCTCCACTCAGGTGGCCGCGGCCGATGGGGCGACCAAGCAGCAACTGCTCAATGCGTTTGCCGCCAAGATCCATGCACCGTATCTGGTGATGTCCGGCGTGCTGCTGGTGCTGGCGGTGGGCGTTTTGTTCTCGCCGCTGCCCGAACTCAAAGCCTCCGAAGCCAATGCCACGCCGGGCAGCGGTGGCGCGGCGCAGAAGTCCAGCATCTTCCAGTTCCCGCATCTGTGGCTGGGTGTGTTGTGCCTGTTTGTGTACGTCGGTGTGGAAGTGATGGCCGGCGATGCCATCGGCACTTACGGACACGGCTTCAATTTGCCGCTGGACAGCACCAAGCTGTTTACCTCCTACACGCTGGGCGCAATGTTGCTGGGCTATATCGCCGGCCTGGTGCTGATTCCGCGGGTGATTTCGCAGGCGCGCTACCTGAGCGTGTCTGCGCTGCTGGGCGTGCTGTTCTCGCTGGGCGCCTTGCTTACCCATGGCTACGTGTCGGTGGGGTTTGTGGCCGCGCTCGGTTTCGCCAACGCCATGATGTGGCCGGCGATCTTTCCGCTGGCCATCCGCGGCCTGGGCCGGTTTACCGAGATCGGTTCGGCGTTGCTGGTGATGGGCATTGCCGGCGGCGCGATCATTCCGCAGCTGTTCGCCATTCTCAAACAGCATTACGACTTCCAGGTGGTGTTCGCCGCACTGATGGTGCCGTGCTACCTGTACATCCTGTTCTATTCGCTGCGCGGCCACCGTGTGGGGCTGCCGGCTCAACCGAAATGAGTGACGCGGCATGATGCGTTCAGACGAACAAGGCACGAGTATGCGCAGGCCCACCATCAAAGATGTCGCCGAGCGCGCCAAGGTCTCCTTGAAGACCGTGTCGCGCGTGATCAACAACGAACCGTCAGTGATGCAGGCCACGCGTGCGCGCGTGCTGCGTGCCATCGCCGATCTCGATTACGAACCCGATCCGTCCGCGCGCAACCTGCGCAGCGGCACGCCGTTCGTGATCGGCCTGGTCTACGACAACCCCAACCCGTACCACATCATCGGCATCCAGAACGGCGTGTTGGCCGCCTGCCGCGAAACCGGGTTCGGGTTGCAGATCCATCCCTGCGATTCCACTTCGCCGCTGCTGGCCGAAGAACTGGCCGAATGGGTGCAGCGCTCGCGCCTGGCCGGCGTGGTGCTGACCGCGCCGATGTCCGAGCGCCCCGAATTGCTGGCCGGCCTGGCCGCGCGCGGCATCAAGAGCGTGCGCATCATCGCCTCCACCACCGACCCGGGCGATGGGCCGTGCGTGTACATCGACGACCGCGATGCCGCCTATGAAATCACCGAGCATCTGATCCAGCTTGGGCACCAGCGCATCGGCTTTTTATGGGGCGGCCCGCAGCACCGCTCCAGCGGCGAGCGCTACGCCGGTTATGAAGCTGCGTTGAAGGATTACGGCATCAGCCTGGACAAGCACCTGGTGATTCCGGGCGACTACACCTTCGACGATGGGTTTCGTGGTGCGCGCCGGCTGTTGTCGCTGCGCGAGCCGCCCACGGCCATCTTCGGTAGCAATGACGAGATCGCCGCCGGCGTGCTCGCCGCGGCCAAGTCCACCGGCATGAACGTGCCGTACCAGTTGTCGATCGCTGGATTCGAAGACAGCCCGTTCTCACGGCAGTCGTGGCCGGCGCTGACCACTGCCAAGCAGGCCACCGAAGACATCGCGCGGCACGCGGCACGCCTGCTGATCAGCCAGTTGCGCAGCGACGCCTACGACGACCAGCCCGCGCAACTGCAGAACCGCGGCTTCGTGCCGCAGTTGGTGGTGCGCGGCTCCACCGCACCGGCGCAACCGCCGGCCGCCAAGTCCCCCTCCCCCGAATCCGCCTGAGCTCCGATGAATCTCCCCCAGGAAACTGACACCTTGATGTTCCGCGAGGCGGCCGAAACCGCCGACGTGGTCGCTGCACAGTTCGCGCGTAATGCCGACACCATCGCCACATTGGCGCAGTCGCTGCGCGACAACCCGCCACCGTTCGTGGTGACCTGCGCGCGCGGCAGTTCCGATCACGCCGCCACCTACGCCAAGTACCTGTTCGAAACCCAGCTCGGCATCGTCACCGCATCGGCTTCGCCCTCGGTGGGCTCGGTCTATGTGGCGCCGCTGCAGTTGCGCGGCGCGCTGTACATCGTGATTTCGCAATCGGGCAAGAGCCCGGACCTGCTGCGCAATGCCGAAGCCGCCAAGGCCGCTGGTGCGCGCGTGGTGGCGCTGGTCAACGTGGAAGATTCGCCGCTGGCGCAGTTGGCCGAGGTGGTGATTCCGCTCGGTGCCGGCCCGGAAAAGAGCGTGGCCGCGACCAAGAGCTATCTCGCCTCGCTCGCCGCGGTGCTGCACCTGGGCGCGGTGTGGAAGAACGACCCCGGGCTGCTCGCCGCCGTGCAGCAGCTGCCGCAGCAGCTGCGCAGCGCCTGGCAGGCCGATTGGTCCGCACTCACCAGCGGCTTGAAGCCGGCGCACAACCTGTTTGTGCTCGGCCGTGGCCTGGGCCTGGGCGCGGCGCAGGAAGCCGCGCTGAAGTTCAAGGAAACCTGCGGCCTGCACGCCGAGGCCTACAGCTCGGCCGAGGTCAAGCATGGCCCGATGGCCTTGGTGGGCCCGGGCTTCCCGGTGCTGGTGTTCGCGCAGCCGGATGAAACCGGCGCAGGCACGCGCGCCCTGGCGGAAGAATTTCGTGCACGTGGCGCGCAGGTGTGGCTGGCCGCGCCCGATGGCGACCTGCCGCTGGCCGATGCCGCGCACCCGGCGTGCGCACCGTTGCTCACCGTGCAGAGCTTCTACCGCGCCATCAACGCACTGGCCCTGCAGCGCGGGCATAACCCCGATCTGCCGCCGCATTTGAACAAGGTCACGGAAACGGTTTGAACATGGATGCTTCCCCGATTCAAGCGCTCTGCAATGCACGCGTGCTCACCGATGACGGCCTGCAGGACGGCCTGGCCGTGCTGCTGGACGGCGCGCAGATCCAGGCCGTTGTCGCGGCCGACGATGCGCGCGTGGCGCAGGCCGGCACGCGCGTGGATCTGGGTGGCGCCACCCTGCTGCCCGGCTTCATCGACATCCAGGTCAACGGCGGCGGCGGGGTGTTGTTCAACAACGCCTGCACGCCGCAGGCCCTGGCGACGATCGCCGCAGCGCATCGCCGCTACGGCACCACCGGCATGTTGCCCACGCTGATCAGCGACACCGCCGAGGTGATGGCCGAGGCCATCGCCGCCACGCGTCAGGCGATCGCAGAGGGCGTGCCAGGCGTGCTCGGGATCCACCTGGAAGGCCCGTACCTGAGCCCGGCGCGCAAGGGCACTCACGACGCACAGAAGTTCCGCGTGCCCGACGCGCAAGAGATCGCGGTGGACACCTCGCTGGACAACGGCGTCACCCTGATCACGCTCGCGCCCGAGCGCGTGCCGCTGGACGACATCCGCGCCTTTGTCGCCGGTGGTGCAGTTGTGTTTGCCGGCCATACCGCCGCTACCTACGAGCAGGCGCGCGACGGCATTGCCGCCGGTGTCAGCGGCTTCACCCATCTGTACAACGCGATGTCGCCACTGGCTGGGCGCGAGCCCAATGCCGTGGGCGCCGCGCTGGAAGATCCCGCGGTGTGGTGCGGCGTGATCGTGGACGGCGTGCATGTGCATCCGGCCAGCCTGCGCGTGGCGCTGGCGGCCAAGCCGCGCGGCAAGCTGCTGCTGGTCACCGACGCCATGCCGATGGTCGGCGCCGACAGCCCCAGCTTCGATCTGTACGGCGAAACCATCACCGCCATCGACGGCGTGGTACGCAACGCCGCCGGTGCGCTCGCCGGCTCCGCGCTGGACATGGCCACCGCGGTGCGCAACAGCGTGCAGTGGCTGGGCGTGGATCTGGCCGAAGCCGCGCGCATGGCGTCCACTTATCCGGCGCAGTGCATCGGCCTGGGCGAGCGCCTGGGCCGCATCGCACCGGGTTACCAGGCCGACCTGGTGCTGGTGGATGCGGATGTGCAGGTGTTGGCGACCTGGGTGGCCGGGCAGCGCGAGTAAGCGTGCGTGCCGGTGCGTGGCTCCATGCTGCGCGGCGAGTTGCCGCAGCCGCATGGACTTGCAGCACTTCTGCAGCAGAAGTCGAGCGCTTTCTGGTGAGAGCGTTGCGTACGAGTACGCGCCGTATCAAAGCGTGCAAACACTTGCATCGCAACATCTGCGTGCGCAGCCTTATGGCATCAGGGTTCCATGCGCAGTGGTCTGCCTGCACACCAAAAAGAACGCGATGGTGATCACGTCGTCATTCCGTTATCTGCGTTGAATTCGACGAATTACACATAAATCAGGCTGTTTGTGTCGTTGAGTTGACAGCGCGGCTTGCGGGAGGCACCTTCGCTGATAACGTTGTCAGCGAACAGGAGCACGCTCCGAATTCATGCAGACGTTGCCGCCGATCATGCATCGGTCTGGCGCCTTGACCCGTACGCCACGAGGCAGTGCGGGACGCTGCTCGCATCCGGCACAGGGGACGGATTGCGAACATGGCACGCGCATCGCGCGTTCTTGCGCAACTCACCGGTTGCGACGTATCAGCCTAGAGGTCCACGCAATGGTGTATCCCCGTGTGTTCGAGTTGTCCGGTCATGTCCTGTGTCATGCGCGTGCACCGCGTCGTTCGCCACTGAGCGCAGCGGTCCGTGGTTTGCTGTTGGGTGGCGCGGCTTTTGCCAGCACTGCGGCACTTCCCGCATTCGCACAGGAACAGCCTGCACCCGCCCAGCAACAGGCACCCGCGCAAACCAATCCATCGGTCTCCACCTTGGATGAAATCAAGGTGGTGGGCTATCAGGCCAGTCTCGGCAAGGCGCTCAACGTCAAGCGCAATGCCGATGCCATCGTCGATGCGATCAGCGCCGAAGACATCGGCAAATTCCCCGACACCAACGTCGCCGAGTCGCTGTCGCGGCTATCCGGCATCACCGTGGACCGCCAGTTCGGCGAAGGCGAAAAAGTCAGCATCCTCGGTACCGATCCGGCACTCAACCGCGTGTTGCTCAATGGCCAGACCATTGCCTCCACCAGCTGGGGTGGCGACCCCAACGACCCGGACAGCCGCTCGTTCAACTACAGCACGCTGGCACCGGAGGTGGTGGGCCTGATGGAGGTCTACAAGACTCCTGAGGCACGCATCGATGAAGGCTCGATCGGCGGCACCGTGATCGTGCACACGCGCAAGCCGCTGGAGCTGGAGCGCAACACGCTCACCGGCACCGTGAGCTACGGGTACAACGATCGTTCCGAAGAAGGCAAGCCCAACGCCTCCGCGTTGTACAGCTGGAAAAACCAGGATGAAACGCTCGGCGTGCTCACCTCGGTGATGCATTCGCAACGCGTGCTGCGCCGCGACGGTGTGGAGATCTTCGGCTATGACGATGTGGCAGGCGCCGGCTTTCCCGCTGCCGTAGTCGGCAACAACACCGGGGTGTTTCCCACCTCGATCAACACGGCCTTGTTTCAGCAGACGCGTAAGCGCGATGGCGTCAGCGCCGCACTGCAGTGGAAGCCGGATGCAGACTTCGAGCTCAACCTGACCGGCCTGTACGTCAAGGAAAGCTTCGACAACTACAACCAGAGCCGCTACGGCTACTGGGGCTCCACCCCTGGCGATGCGCAAGCGCTGGGGTTCGAAAACGGCATTGCCACCTCCGGCACCTTCGGCGACCAATCCAACACCTATCTCGACGGCTACCTGCGCAACAGCGAGGTCAGTACCGGCAGCATCCATCTGCGCGCCGACTGGCATGGCGATGGCTGGAATGCCTCCAGCCAGGTGGGCTACACCAGCTCGCAAGGCGGCGCCGAACGCATCTACGGCATCCAGTTCCGCAACCTGGCCGGCTATAGCTACAACATCGACGGGCGCCGCACCGCGATGGACTACAGCACCGACCCCACCAACGCGGCAGCGATGCAACTCAACAATGCCTCGGCCAGCCATAGCCCGCAGTACGACAAGGAACGCTACCTGCAGCTGGACTTCGACCATGCGGTGGAGTGGGGCCCGTTTACGCAGATTCTCACCGGCATCAAGCTCACCAATCACGCCACCGGGCAGTCCTCGTACAGCCGCACCTGGAACCCGAACGATGGCAGCACGCTGGCCGCGTTCTCGCCGGGCACCACGCCCTCCGGCTATCTGGACGGGCTATCGACCAGTGCCGACATGCAGCGCTGGTCGACGATCAACAGTGGCGCCATCAGCCAGTACATCGGCGGGCTCGAAGGCGATGAAGGCTTGCCGATCAGCTATGCGGGCAACTACAGCATCGAAGAGCAGAACCGCGCCTGGTTCCTGCAGGGTAACTTTTCCGGCGAGCGTTATCTCGGCAACATCGGTGTGCGCTATGTGCATACGCGCGACTCCACCGATGGCTATAGCTACGCACCGGGCGGTGGCTATACGCCGGTGAATTTCCTGAGCAGTTATGGCAAGTGGCTGCCGGCGTTCAACATCGCCTACGACCTGCGCGACGATCTGATCATGCGCTTTGCCGCCTCCAAGGTCATCGCGCGGCCGCGCTACACCAACATGACCCCGTACGTGGCGACCGACGACACCACGCTGACCGCCTCCACCGGCAACCCTGGCTTGAGCCCGTACGAGTCGACCAACCTGGGCGCATCGCTGGAGTGGTACTTCACCGACAGCAGCGTGCTCAGCGGCGAATTCTTCTCGCGCGACATCTCCGACTACATCCTCACCACCGTGCAGGACCGGGTGTTCTTCAACAACGCCACCGGCGGCTCCAGCACCTACCAGACCTCGGTGCCGACCAATGCCGGCGATGCCAAGGTGCGCGGGGTGGCGGTCAATCTGCAGCACAACTTCGGCAACGGCTTCGGCGTGGTGGCCAACTACACCTATTCCGATTCCAACACCGATGGCGACTACAGCCTGCCGTACAACTCGCGCAATGCCTACAACATCAGCCCGTACTACGAGCAGGGCAAGTGGAGTGCGCGCGTCAACCTGGGCTGGCGTTCGGAATACTTCACCCAGATCGGGCGGCTCAACGGGCAGCAGATGACCGATGCGTTTACCCAGGTGGATGCGTCGGTGGGCTATCAGGCCACCGAGCGGCTGCGTGTGGCGTTGGAAGCCACCAACCTGCTGGACGAAACCTACTTCAGCTACATCGGCAACAAGAACCAGCCGTACTACCTGTACAAGAACGGCCGCTCCTTCATGCTGAGCCTCAACTTCAAGCTGTAGCTTTACCACCTGGCGAACGCCGGCTGCATGCGGGCGTTCGCCAGGTGAGTGTTACCGATAGGGCTTGGCCTGCCGTGTGGCCGCGCGGCGCCCACACCGCGCGTCGATCCCGCGCTTACTGACGCAAGCTGCGCGCCTGTGCAATGGCAGCGATACGCGCACTGGCCAATGCCTCGCCAATCTGCGGGCCCTGCAAGCCTTCTGCCGCAAGATCACGCGCATTGATCGCCAGCGCCGCGGCGTGCACACGCTGCAGTTCCAGCCCTTGCGGGTATGCGGCTTCTTCGCTGCCCAGCCGGCCGCGCTTGTCCGCTTCACAGACCAGCGCCAGTTGGGCGATGCGCTCCGGCCGACGGAAGCCGTCGCAGCGCACTAGCAGCTCATGCACGGTGCGGTCGCGCAGTTCGGGCAAGCGATGCACGTTGAGATGTTCGCGGCAGGCGGTGACCGCAAGCTGGCGATAGTCCTGCGGCACTTTCAGCCGCTCGCACAGCGCCTGCAACGGGGCCACGCCGCGCTGTTCGTGCATCACATGGCGCGGCCATTGCTCCGGCGGGGTCAGCGCCTTGCCCAGGTCATGGGTGAGCGCTGCAAATCCCACCAGCGCATCGCCGGGCGCAAGCCGCGCAGCCATGTCGCTGACCATCTCCTGGTGCACGCCGGTATCCACTTCCGGATGGAACTCGGCACGCTGCGGCACGCCGTACAGCGCATCGAGCTCGGGCAGGATGGCGCGCAGCGCGCCGGTGTCGTGCAAGGTGCGCAGGAACGCGGAAGGCTGCGCACTGGCCAACACGCGGCGCAGCTCCTGCCACACGCGTTCGGGCACCAGGCTGTCCAGTTCGCCGCTGTCGGCCATCTCGCGCATCAGCGCGGCGGTTTCCGACGCAATGCTAAACCCCAGCGGCGCCAACCGTGCCATGAAGCGCGCCGCACGCAGCACGCGCACCGGGTCTTCCACAAAGGCCGGGCCCACATGCCGCAACACGCGTTGCTGCAGATCGCGTACGCCGCCATACGGGTCGAACACCTCGCCGCTGGCTTCGTCGCGTGCAATCGCATTGATGGTGAAGTCCCGGCGCAGCAGGTCTTCTTCCAGCGTCACCGACGGGTCGGCGTCCACGACAAAGCCACGGTAGCCACGCCCGGATTTGCGCTCGGTGCGTGCGAGCGCGTATTCCTCGCCACTGCGCGGGTGCAGGAACACGGGGAAATCCTTGCCCACCGGCTTGTAGCCCAGCGCCTGCATCTGCGCCTGGTTGGCGCCGACCACCACCCAGTCGCGGTCGCCGGCTGGCTGGCCGAGCAAGGCATCGCGGACTGCGCCGCCCACAAGATAGATCTTCATGCGCACATGATGCCCGATGCCCCGCGCACTGCCACGCACGGCAAGCGCGCGCGGCAGTGCGCGGGCCGCGTCAGTCCTGTGCGGCGTTGGCCGCCGGGCCCGGCGAACACACCGGGCGCGTGCGCTTGTCCACCAGCCTGCCCATCAACCGGTCGCTCAGCGGCAATGCATCGCCGTTGAGGCGCCAGTCGTAGATCACGCTGAAGGCCAACACGCGCGCAACGTACTCGCGTGTTTCCTTGTAGCTGATGGTCTCGATCCAGAAATCCGGATCAAAGCCGGGCCGCTGGGCCTGCCAGCGCCCGGTCGGGCCGGGGCCGGCGTTGTAGGCGGCGATGGTGACGTAGGGCAGGCCGTAGGTGTTGAGCAGCTGGCGCAGGTAAGCCGTGCCGATCGCGATGTTGGTGTCTGGCTCGTACAGGCTGGCGGCGCCGCCGTAGTTGGGCAGGGCAATACCCTTGGCCACCGCCGCGCCGGTGCCCGGCAACACCTGCATCAGGCCCATTGCATTGGCTGGCGAGCGCGCGCGTGGGTTGAAGATGCTTTCTGCGCGAATCTCCGCGGCCACCCATGCCGGATCGATCGCATTCTTGGCTGCTTCTCGGCGGATGCTGTCGTCGTGGTGCAGCGGAAAGCGCAGCGCGTACAGGCGCTGTTCGTCGGGCTGCTTGCCGAGTGCGAACACCGCGCGGTCGAACCACCCGTTGTCGCTGGCGACCTCCACGGCGAGGCGGCGTTGGGTGTCGTCGAAGCGGCTGGCGGCATCGTTCCATTCGGCCACGGCCCAGCCGGGGCGGTCGATCTGGAACAGCGCGATGGCGCGCACCAATGCCGGGTCACGTGCCACCGCGGCCTTGGCCTGCGGGCTATCCTTGGGCTCCCACGGGCACAACCGGTAGGGCTGCTGCAGGCGATCGGCAGCCAGGAAGCCGTGGAAGGTGGGCGACTGCGCAGCCGCACGATACAGCGGCTGTGCCGCGGCGGCGGCGCCGGTCTTTTCGGCCAGCCGTGCTTCGAAATACTGCCAGCGCGAATCACTGCGCTGGGTAGCCGGCATCTTGCGGATGGCGGCCAGTGCCGCAGGCCAATCGCCACGCGACATCGCCTCGCGCGCGCGCCATTCGTGCAGGCGTTCGTCGTAGGACGCATCGGGCACCGCATTGAGGCGGCGCGCCGAATCGGGCAGATACGAGGCCACGGTCCACAACGCAATCTGGTACAGCACCTGCCCACGCTGCGCGTCGCTGAAGCCCAACGCGGCGGCCAGTGCAGGCAGTTGTTGTTCGGCCGCGTCCGGGTCGCTCTTGGCCAGCTTGGCCAGGCCGTCCACGGCGATGTTGCGGCTGCGCTCGGTCCTGGGCCAGCTCGCCGCACGCGGATGCACCTTGTCCAGGAATGCCGCGTAGTCGGTGGCCAGGGCCAGATCGGCCGCCGGCAGCCCGCGTGCGGCCGTGCGCATCACCGCAGGCTGCTGCGCGTCGGCAGCGGCTTCCACGCGCTCCCAGCGCAAGGCGGGGGTGAGCTCGCCGCGCGACTCCAGCCCGGCAACCACCGCGTCGCAGGCATCGGGCAGGCCCTTACCGGTACGCCACAGCGTCAAGGCATCGCGGCTCCACTGCGCATCCGCCTTGCCGGTGGCCTGGCGTGCGCTCAGCTGCGCACAGCGCAGGCCCAGGTTGTCGGTGGGCTTCCAGTTGGCCAGCAGCGTGGTCCAGTCCTGACGCCGCGCCACGGCCGGCAACCAGGCGCCGCGGAAGCTCTCAGCCACCGGCTGGCCCGCATACCGCTGCAGAAAGCCCTGCGCCTGCGCGGTGGAGACGCTGTCGATGTTGCGCTTGAGCGCGGCGTATTCCAGCCAGCCGTACAGCGGATGCCGGCGTAGGGCAGTGAGCTGTCCGGCGTCGGCCTGGCCACGCTCGGCGGCGGCGATGGCATCGCGCATGGCGGTCAATTGCGGATCGAGCGATTGGGCATGCAGCGCAGTGCTGCCAAGGCAAAGCAGGCCGGCGAAAACAGCGGCGAAACGTGGGGAATAAGTCATCGCGCGACTATACCGAAGCGTGGCTGAGCACTTGAGTGAATGTGGCGCGGTGGCGCCGCGCATGTGCGCCTGTCGCGCGCTGCGTAGGCGGGGATGGCACTCGCTCAGTAGGGCGCGCGAAGCAAGCGTGCCGATGCGATGACGGAGGCAGTGCTGCGTTGCCAGGTTGCGGTGCGTTAAGGTTTCGTTTAAAAGTCGGCATGGACCGCAGGGCACGGGGGCGTGCGGGGACATTTCCTGAAATCCTTCTGGAGAGAGAAAGGATGAAGCGTCTGAGTGGCTCCCGTCGGTCGTGCCTGGCCGTGCAGTTGTCGTTGTGTCTGATCCCTTCGCTGGCCTGGGCGCAGCAGCCCGAACCCGCCCCGAGTACGCGCACGCTCGACAGCGTGCAAGTCACCGGCACCCGCATCAAGACGGCCGAATTGCAGGGCCAGGTGCCGATCCAGACGCTCAACCGCGCCGATATCGAGCGCACCGGGCTCACCTCGATCGGCGAGGTGTTGCAGGAGCTCACTGCCTCCGGCTCGGCGCTCAATGCCAAGTTCAATTCGTCCGGCAATTTCGGTTTTCCGCCCGACGGCAGCGGCGTGGGTGCCGGCTCGGCGCAGGTGGACTTACGCCATCTCGGTTCCAAGCGCGTGCTGGTGCTGGTGGATGGTATCCGCTGGGTCAATGAATCCTCCGCCTCCGGCGTAGGCTCGTCGACGGACCTCAACACCATTCCGCTGGCGATCGTGGAGCGCATCGAAGTGCTCGAAGACGGCGCCTCGTCGCTGTACGGCTCGGATGCGATCGCCGGTGTGGTCAACATCATCACGCGGCGCACGTTCGACGGCGCGCAGGTCACGCTCAATTACGGGCAGTACGGCAAGGGCGATGGCACCAACCAGGGCATGGACCTGGCCTGGGGCACCAGTGGCGAGGATTTCAGCCTGTTTCTGGGCGCCAGCTACGTCAAGCAGGATCCGATCTATGCGCGCGACCGTGCGCAGGCACGCTTCCCCATTCCCGGCACCGGGCTGACCTTTGCCAGTTCGGCCACGCCCGATGGGCGGTTCCAGTTCGTCGACCCGAACACCGGCGTGCGCCAGAACCTCACCCCCAACGCGGGCGTGGGCACGCCGCAATACGACGGCAGCGGTGGCTGCACGCGCAGCGATGATTACCACTGCTTCGGCACCGCCGACCGCTACAACTTCGCCGAGCAGAACCTGCTGCTGACGCCGTCCGAGCGCAAGGGCGTGTTCGCGCAGTTCCGCTATTACTTCAACGACGACGTGCAGTGGTACGTCAAGGCGTTGGGCAACCGGCGCGAGTCCACCAACCAGGCCGCGCCCGAGCCGATCTTCCTCGGCCCCGATGCCGGCACCGGCAATCCGCTGGCCGACAACATCGTGATTTCCGGCTTGAATCCGTTCAATCCGTTCGGCTTCGATCTGAACTCGGCCACCAACCTGATCCAGATCGGGCGGCGCCCGGTGGAAGGCGGCCCGCGGCGGTATGAGCAACAGGTGGACACGCAGTATTTCGGCACTGGCCTGGTCGGCACCTTCGAAGGCGCGTCGCGGACCTGGTTCTGGGACGTCAACGGCATGTACAGCAAGAACAAGGCCGAGCAGACCAACTACGGCAGCTACAACCTGTTCAACATCAACCTGGGGCTCGGCGACCCGGCCGCCTGCGCGGCGGTGGCCGGCTGCGTGCCACTGGATATCTTCAGCGGCGCCGGCAGCATCACGCCGGAGATGTTGCGCTGGATCCAGCCCGTGGTGCGCGATCGCAGCCAGAACGAACTGAGCCTGTTCACCGCCAACCTGAGCAGCGAGCTGTTCCAGTTGCCCGGCGGTGCGGTGAGCTTTGCCACCGGCTACGAGTACCGCAAATACGAAGGCTCGTATCAGCCGGACCCGCTCACCGTGGCCGGCCGCTACAACGGTGTGCCATCGTTGCCTACCTCCGGCAGCTACGACGTCAATGAGGCCTATCTCGAACTCAACATCCCGATCTTTGCCAACTCCACGTTGGGCGACAAACTCGATCTGAACATTGCGGGCCGGTATTCGGATTACTCCACGTTCGGCGGCGAGTTCACGCCCAAGTACGGCCTGCGTTGGCAGGTGAGCGACGAGTTCGTACTGCGCACCAGTTATGCGGAAGGCTTCCGCGCGCCGACCATCGGCGAGTTGTTCGGTTCGGCGGCGCGTGCGGATCTGCAGTTGTCCGACCCGTGTTCCATCGGCCTTGGCGGGACCGCGCCGCGTGGCAGCGCCGCCAACTGCGCAACGCTGGGGGTGCCGGTGAACTACCAGCAGGCCAACCAGCAGATTTCGGTGACCACCGGCGGCAACGAGCAGCTGGAGCCGGAGCGCTCGCGTAGCTTCAGCGCCGGCTTCGTGTTCAGCCCGGGCTTTGGCAGCAACGCAAGTTGGTCCGACCGGCTTGATCTCGAAGTGACCTTCTACCGTCACCATGTGGATGGCGCGATCCAGGCGATCAACGCGCAGACCCAGCTCGATCTGTGCGTGGATACGCTGGACGCGCTGTACTGCGACGGCATCGGCCGCGCGTCCACCGGCGGCATCAATGCCTTCAACAACCGCCTGACCAACCTGGGCTCGATCAAGACCGATGGCTGGGACGTGGACCTGTTCTGGACCTTGCCGGAAAGTGCGTTGGGCCGCTTCAAGCTGTCCTGGCAGAACACCTTTGTGGGCCGTTACGAGGCGCTGGGCGCCGCCGGGCAGCGGCAGCCGCAGGGGCCGGGCATCGAAGTGGTGGATAGTGCGATTCCCGAGTGGACCAGCAATGCGGTGCTGGACTGGTCGCTAGGCAACTGGACCGCATCGTGGACCGCGCGCCACATTTCCAAGCTCACCGAACAGTGCGGCGACGCAGTGGAATTTGCGGTGTGCTCGACGCCGGCCGAGGGCACCAATCAACTGGATGCCATCACCTACCACGATGCACAGGTGGGCTACCGCTTCGACTGGTTGAAGGGCCTGCAACTGACCGCCGGCTTGAACAACGTGTTCGACAAGGATCCACCGATCTGCCTGTCGTGCTCACTCAACGGCTATGACGCGTCCACCTATGACATCCCCGGCGGCCGCTTCTGGTACGTGCGCGCGGACCTGAAGTTCTAGTTGGCACGACGGCTGCCTGCCGCGCGTGATGCATGCGGCGGGCAGCACTCTGCTTGCAATGCAGATGTGCAGTGACGTACGGCGCATTGGCGTTGCTGCTGCATCAGTCAGCGACCAAGACGGATGGCGCGGTGCCCTCACCGCGTCCGGGACCCTTGGCGGCATGGATGCCGCCAAGGAGCCTCCATGGACGGATTCACGGCGTGTCCCGGGGGCGGTGAGGGCATCGCGCGCTCGAGCTGCTGGCGTTGCGCGTCAGGCTGGCATCGCTGGTGATTTCCCACTGCGAGTCGGTGCCTGAGATCCAATTGCTGGTCGCTCAGCGCTGTCTGCCAGGCGTCAATGCAGCGATCAACGGCGTTGTGCAGTAAGGCCACAGGCACGTATAGCGCATGCAGGGCCCTTGCGCGCCCGCCATCGCGGGACACGCCGCAAGTACGTCCCTGTAGGCTCTTTGGCGGCATCCATGCCGCCAAAGGTCCCGCGACGGCGGGCACGCAAGGACCAGGCGAGTTGGCTGGTTTGCGTGGATTCTCAAAATACCTCACGTGCTACATGCAATGTCTTCGCCGCTTGCCGAACCGCGGCGGGACAGATGCCGCTCGAAGCCTTCATGGAGGGACGCACGGCATGTCGCGCAGGCAGCGAGCCGCTGCGGTCTCAGCTATCTAGATTCAAACCCAAGTTGGCCGAAAATTCGCCAGCAGGTCGTTCAAACCATGCACTCGGTCGATCACACATCACCGGCGTACAGGTGCATCGCCCGCCACGTAATAGTCGGCGGTGCTGCGCGGTAGCGGTGCACGCCCGCGCATCCGGTCGGCGATCTTCTCGGCGATCATGATGGTGGTGGCGTTGAGGTTGCCGGTGATGATGCGCGGCATGATTGAGGCATCGATCACGCGCAACCCCTCCATGCCGTGGACGCGGCCTTGCCCATCCACCACCGCCATGTCGTCGGTGCCCATCGCGCATGAGCACGAGGGGTGATACGCGGTTTCGGCGCGTGCGCGCACGAATGCATCCAGCTCGGCGTCGGTCTTGCAGTCTGCGCTGGGGCTGATCTCGCGCCCCCGGTAAGGGTCGAGTGCGGGCTGGGCGATGATCTCGCGGGTGATGCGGATTGCATCGCGAAATTCCTGCCAATCCTGGTCGGTGGATTGGTAGTTGAACAGGATCGACGGATGCTGGCGCGGGTCGCGCGACTTGGCATGCACGCGGCCGCGGCTAGGTGTACGCATGGAGCCCACATGGGCCTGGAAGCCATGCTCTTTTACCGCGTTGCTGCCGTTGTAGTTGATCGCCACCGGCAGGAAGTGGTACTGGATATTGGGCCAGTCGAACTCTTCGCGGGTACGAATGAAACCGCCGGCCTCGAACTGATTGCTGGCCCCGGTGCCGGTGCCGGCAAACAACCACTCGGCGCCAATGGCTGGCTGATTCCACCACTGCAGTGCCGGGTACAACGACACCGGCTTGGTGCATGCATATTGCATGTACACCTCCAGGTGGTCCTGCAGGTTCTGCCCCACGCCGGGCAGGTCATGCACCAGTTGCACGTCGAGCGCGCGCAACAGGTCCGGCGCACCCACGCCGGAGCGCTGCAGCAACTGTGGCGAGGCAATCGCGCCCGCACAGACCAGCACTTCGCGACGCGCGTGCGCGTCGATGCCTTCGCTGCTGTTGCCCACCAGGTAATGCACGCCGACCGCGCGCTTGCCGGCAAACAGGATGCGGTCGGTGGTGGCGTGGGTGACGATGTGCAGGCTGTCGCGCGGCTTGGCCATGTCCAGATAGCCGCGTGCGGTGCTGGCACGCCGCCCTTGCGGCGTCACGGTGCGGTCCATCGGCCCGAAACCTTCCTGCTGATAGCCGTTGAGGTCGTCGGTGCGCGGGTAACCCGCCTGCACGCCGGCATCGACCATCGCCTGGAACAGCACGTTGTTGTCGTTCTTCGGCGTGGCCACGCTCACCGGGCCTTCGCCGCCGTGGTAATCGTTGGCGCCGATGTCGCGCGTTTCTGCCTTGCGGAAGTACGGCAACACATCGCGGTAGCTCCAGTCTTCCAGCCCCGGGCGCTTGGCCCAATGATCGAAATCCAGTGCGTTGCCGCGGATGTAGCACATGCCGTTGATCAGCGATGAGCCACCCAGCCCCTTGCCGCGCCCGCACTCCATGCGCCGGTTGTCCATGTGCGGTTCCGGCTCTGTTTCATAAGCCCAGTTGTAGCGGCGGCCCTGCAACGGAAACGCCAATGCGGCGGGCATCTGGGTGCGGAAATCCAGCCGGTAATCCGGCCCGCCGGCTTCCAGCAGCAGCACGCTGACACCCGGGTCTTCGGTGAGGCGCGCGGCCAGTACATTGCCGGCCGAGCCTGCGCCAATGATGATGTAGTCGTATTCGCGTTGCATGGTGATCTCCTGATGCGTGGTCGGTAAGGCGTGCGGATCGGCACGCGTCTGCGGTCGTTTGAACAGCAGTACGCGCGCTGTGAGCCGCGCCTAGAACACCGACGCGTAGCGTTCCAGTTCGACCTGGACAGACTTGGTGCGTGTGTAGGCCTGCAGCGTGGCCAGCCCGTTCTCGCGGCCCACACCCGATTGCTTGTAGCCACCCACCGGCATCGGCGCCGGCGATTCGCCCCAGGTGTTGATCCAGCAGATGCCGGCCTCCAGGCGATGGATCAGACGATGCGCGCGTGACAGATCCGGCGTCACCACACCCGCCGCCAGGCCATAGCTGGTGGCGTTGGCGCGCGTGATTGCCTCGTCTTCGTCGTCGTAGGTGAGCAGGCTCAGCACCGGCCCGAAGATCTCTTCGCGCACGATGGTCATCACGTCGGTGCAATCGCTGAAGATGGTCGGCGCCACGTAGCAGCCCTGCGCCAGTGCGCCATCGCGCAGCCGCTCGCCACCGCACAGCAGGCGCGCCCCTTCGGCCTTGCCTTGCTCGATGTGTTCCAGCACGCGCTGCATGTGCGCGGCACTGACCATCGGCCCGAACGTGGTGCGCTCATCGAGCGGGTCGCCGATATGGATGCGTTGCACGCGTGCCAGCAGGCGCGCTTCGAATGCAGTGCGCAGTGCACGCGGCACGAAGACGCGCGTGCCGTTGGTGCACACCTGGCCGGAGCTGTAGAAGTTGGCCATCATCGCGATGTCGGCCGCCAGGTCCAGGTCGGCGTCGGCACAGACAATCAGCGGCGACTTGCCGCCCAGTTCCATGGTCACGTCCTTCAACGACGAGCTGGAGGCGCTGGCCATCACCTTGCGGCCGGTTGCGGTGCCACCGGTGAAGCTGATCTTCTCGATCTCCGGATGCTCGGTGAGTGCATGGCCCACGCTGGCGCCGTCGCCGGGCAGCACGTTGAACACGCCATCCGGCAGGCCGGCTTCGGTGAAAATTTCAGCGAGCTTGAGCGCGGTGAGCGGCGTCACCTCGCTGGGTTTGAAGATCATCGCGTTGCCGGCGGCCAGGGCCGGTGCGGCTTTCCAAAGCGCGATCTGGATCGGGTAATTCCACGCGCCGATGGCACCCACCACACCAAGCGGCTCGTGCCGCGTGTAGAAGAAGCTGCCTTCGCGCAATGGTACCTGCACGCCCTGCAGCGCCTGCGCCACGCCGGCGTAGTACTCCAGCACATCGGCACCGGTGACGATGTCCACGCTGCGCGTTTCGCTCAGCGGCTTGCCAGTGTTGAGCGTTTCCAGTTCCGCCAGAGCGTCGTTGCGCTCGCGCAGTAGCGCGACGGCACGCAACAGAATGCGTGAGCGCTCCACCACCGTGAGTGCGGCCCAGTGCCGTTGGCCGGCCTTGGCGCTGTCCACGGCTGCATCCAGATCGTCGGCGCCGGCGTTGTGGACGTTGGCAAGGACTTCACCGGTGGCCGGGTTCACCACCTCGAACGTGTGGCCGCCGCGGGCGGGAACATAGCGGCCGCCGATGTACAGCAGCTGGTCGGGGAAACGTGGCATGACAAACCTCCTGTGGGACGCTCGCCGCAGCGACGACACCTCAGCGGGTGAGATGCAGGAACTGCAGGTGACGCTCGTATTGATCGATGATGTCGTTGATGATCTGTTCGCGGCTGTAGCCGACCAGGTCGTAATCCTGGCTGCCTTCGAACAGATACACCTCGGCGCGGTAATAGCGCTGGTTGCGCAGGCGCTGCGCGGCGAACGACGGGGTGAGGTAGCCGCGCATCACCACCTGGTAACGGAAGCCTTGTTGTTCGCCGTGGTCGACGCTGATCTCCATGTCGGCGTCGTCGAGCCGGCTGCTGACCTGCCAACCTTCGTCCTGCAGCTGCGCGGCCACCGCTTCGATCGCCGGGCGAACCTGCTCGTGCATGAAGCGATAGACCTCATCGCGCGCGGCAAAATGCATTGCCTGGCCCAGGCGTTGACGCCAGCCGCGGTGATCGCGCGATTGCCCGATCAACGGGCTGGGGCTGTAGAGCTGCGCACGCTTGCGCTGCGATTCCTCGCTGAGCGCGCGCGACAGCCCCCACGCCATCAGCAGCAACACGGCCGAGAAGGGCAGCGACGCCAGCACCACTGCGGATTTCAGCGCGTCCATGCTGCCGGCCAGCAGCAAGCCTGCGGTGACCACGGCCGTGAGCACGCCCCAGAACACACGCAGCCAGCGTGGGCCGTCGTCATGCGGCTCGCCGCCATGCGAGGACAACGTGGACAACACCACCGTGCCCGAATCGGCCGAGGTGACGAAGAACACGAAGCTGATCGCCACGGTGATCGTGATGACCACGCGGCTCCACGGGTAGTCCTGCAGCAGCGAATACAGCACGGTTTGCGGCGCGTCGATGGCCTGCTGCGCCCAGGCGGCTTGCCCGTGGTGCAGCAATTGATCGAGCGCGCTGTTGCCGAAGATCGACAGCCAGGCCAGCGTGAATCCCAACGGGATCAACAACACGCCCAGCACGAATTCGCGGATGGTGCGGCCACGCGAGATGCGTGCAATGAACAGCCCCACGAAGGGCGCCCAGCCAATCCACCACGCCCAATAGAACACCGTCCAGTTGCCGAGCCAGTCGGGGCGGCCGCCATAGGCGTACACGTCGAAACTCTTGCCGACCACGCTGCCCAGATAGTCGCCCAGGTTCTGCATCAAGGCATTGAGCAGATATTGCGTAGGGCCTGCGAACAGCATGAACAACAGCAGCGCGATCGCCAGCAGCATGTTGATGTCCGACATCCAGCGCACGCCTTTTTCGACGCCGGACACCGCCACCAGGATTGCGGCGCCCATCATGGCGACGATCAACGACACCTGCACCCAATGCGTATGCGGCACGTTGAACAAGGTGGTCAGGCCGGCGTTGAGATGCAGCACGCCAAAGCCCATGTCTGCGCCCAGGCCGAACACCGTGGCCACGATGCCCAGCGCATCGACGGTGTAGCCGATTGGCCCGTTGATGCGTTTGCCGATCAACGGATACAACGCCGAGCGCAAGGCCAGCGGCAGATTGTGGCGAAATGCGAAGTACGCCAGCGCCATCGCCGCCAACGCGAACACGCCCCAGCCGTGCAGGCCCCAATGCAGGAACAGCAGCTGCATGGCCTGGCGTGCGGACGCCTCGCCGTTGCCGGTGCCGCCTTGCGGTGGTTGCAGATAGTGCGTGAGCGGTTCGGAGACGCAGAAGAAGAACAGCGTGATGCTGATACCGGCGGCGAACAACATGCCGGCCCAGGAGAGATAGCTGAATTCCGGCTCGTCGTGATCGGCGCCAAGCTTGATGTTGCCGTAGCTGGACAGTGCCACGCCCAACACGAACACCAGATACAGCGTCATTGCCAGCAGGTAGTACCAGCCCACATTGCGTGAGGCCCAGGTCTGCGCATCCAGCAAGATGCGCCCGGCATCGAGGGGAAACAGCGCCACCAGCAGCGCGAACGTACACACCACCGTCGCCGCCAACACGAACACCGGCCGAAGGGTGCGTACCGGTGCGAGCTGCGGCTCGGACACATTCATGCGCGGTGCGTCACGTGGCGTGCTCCAACGAAAAAACCGCCTGTGTTATGCCACAAGCGGTGTCTAGAGCACGTCATCGGTTGAGGTCGCCAGCGCAACCGGGCGCTGGCGTTCTACTGCGGGTTTAACGCAGCAATTGCAGCGGAACGCGCAGATCCATGCCCACTGCAAGGTGGTCGGAGAACGCTGCAGGAATCGCTTCGGTGTGTTCGATCACCACACTGTCGCTGACTAGAATGTGATCGATCGCACGGTCGGGGCGCCAGCTCGGGAACGTGTGCACCACGCAGCTCGGTGGTTGCAGCCGGGTGTGCCGATACAAGGCCTGCATTTCCGGCCGATCGGCAACGCAATTGAAGTCGCCCATCAGCATCACATTCGGATGGTCGGACAACAATTCGGCAATGAAGGCCAGCTGCGCCATGCGCGAATTGGCGCCCAGCGACAGATGCGCTACGGCCACCGCCAGGCCTTCGCGGCCTTGCCCGAACTTGGCCAGCAGGATGCCGCGCCCGCCGATGCGGCCGGGCAGGGCATGGTCCTGGACTTCCAGCGGTTCCAGCTTGCTGAGCAGGCCGTTGGCGCTGGACGCCACCCCGCCCATGCGGCGGTTGGGCTGGTGGCTCCAGTAGTTGAAGCCGGCGCGCTCGGCCAGGTAGTGGGTCTGGTTGGTGAAGCCCGAGCGCAGGCTGCCGGGGTCGCTTTCCTGCAGACCCACGATGTCGCGCTCGCCGGCCAGCTTGGCGATGCTGTCCAGGCTGGTGCGCTTGCTGCCCAGCGGCAGCGCATGCGACCAGCTGCGGGTCACGTAGTCACTGTAGCGGCGGGTGCTGGAGCCGGCCTGGATATTGGCGGTCAGCACCCGCAGGGTGCGCGAGTCCGAAGCGTTCACGACGTGGCGATCGCTCGGGTCACTTGGCCAGCGTGGCGCGTTCGCGCGCGATCAGGTGATCGGCGATGCGCAGCATGTCCGGGAAGCTCTGGCCCTTGACCAGGTACTTGCCGTTGACGATCAGCGACGGGGTGCCGGTGATCTTGCTGCGGGTGGCGAACTGCTTGGCGCGGTTGGTCTTGGCCGACACGCCGAAGCTGCTCATGGTGTCGATGAAGGTCTTCGAATCCACACCGTACTTGGCATAGAAACCGGCGATATCCTGCACCGAATCCTTGCCGCGCTCGCCCTTCAGGCTCTGGTCGACGTGGATCGCCTTGTACAGCGCGTCGTGGGTCTTTTCCTGCACGCCCAGCGTTTCTGCGGCGTAGAAGGCGCGCGCGTAGTCATCCCACGGCCCGCCGAACATCGCCGGCACGTAGACAAAATGCACATCCGACGGCAGGCCGGCTTTCCACGGCCCGATCAGCGGCTGGAACGCGTTGCAGGCCGGGCAGACGTAGCCGAACACTTCCGCCACTTCGATCTTGCCGGCGGCCTGCTGGTACGGCTGGCCACCTTCGATATCCAGGTAATCGGTGCCGGCGACCGGCTCGGGGCCGTTCGGCGCACGCGGTGCCGGCGCTGGCGGCGCAGCGGCGGTGTCGGTGGCCGGCGCGTTGGCGCTCTCGCCCACGGCAGGCGGGGCAGCGGCATCAGTGGCCGGGGTGGCCGCAGGCGCGGTGGCGGTCTCGGCAGCCGGAGCAGGCGCCGGGGCGGTGTCGGACGAACCGTCCTGGGCCTTGCAGGCGACCAGGATCGGCAGCAGCGCCATCAGCGTCAGGGCGAAGCGGGTCTTCATCGGATTGGATCTCCAGCGTGGGGCGGAAGGGGAGGCCGCAGCGGCCGCGGGGCGCATGATGCCACGGGCCGTGCGTGATGGCGGTTATGCGGCTCAGCGCGCGGCCGGCGCGGCGTGCTCGCGGGCAATCAGATAATCGGCCACGCGCAGCATGTCGGTGTAGTCACGCGCGGTGATCAGATAGCGCCCGTTGACCACCAGGGCCGGCGTGCCGGGGATCTTGGCGCGCGTTGCAAATTCGCGCGCGGCCTTGACCTTGTCTTCCACCGCCGCGCTCTTGAGCGTGTCGATGAAGCGCTGCTGCGGCACGCCGTAGGCGACATAGAAGGCCGCCAGCTCTTCCGGGGCCACGTTCTGGGTGGGCACGGTGTGCTTTTCGTGGATGGCA
Organism: Xanthomonas sp. NCPPB 4037; assembly: GCF_041475695.2. Lineage (NCBI taxonomy): Bacteria > Pseudomonadati > Pseudomonadota > Gammaproteobacteria > Lysobacterales > Lysobacteraceae > Xanthomonas > Xanthomonas sp. NCPPB 4037. The sequence continues at coordinate 4,211,155 of NZ_CM191261.1, read as the reverse complement.
TCGAACATGGCGCGGTGGCTGCGCTTGGCCACGCCCAGCGTGTCGGCGGCGAAGTAGGCACGCGCGAACGCATCCCAGAAGCCGCCGAAGGCCGCCGGTACCGGCGTGACCCGCACATAGGCCGGCTGCTTGGCGGTCCAGGCTTCCAGCGTCGGCTCGAAGTGGGCGCAGTGCGGGCAGGTGTAGCCGAACACTTCCGCCACTTCGACCTTGCCCGCCAGGGGCGCATACGGCTGGCCGCCGTCGATCAGCACATAGTCCTCGCCTTCCACCGGCGGGGCCTTCTTGTCCGCGGCACAGGCGGCCAGCGGCAGCAGGATCAACAACAGCAGCGACAGACGGGAAAACAGGTTCATGCGGGCTCCGAGGGGGATGGATTGCAGTGATACGACGCGGTGAAACGACAACGCCGGCCCGAAGACCGGCGTTGCGAAGCGGATGGACCGCCGCGGCACTCACCTCATGAGCGTGCGGGCGTTCCGGCGGGCAGTTGCGCGGCCGCGGCATCGTCGGCGCGGTCGTGCAGGCCTTGCAGATAGCTGGCCAGCGCCTGGATCTCCTGCTCGCTCAGCGGCTTGGCCACCTGCGCCATGATATTGAACAGCGCCGGATTGCGCTCCTGGGTGGTGCCGGCCTGGTATTCCTTGAGGCGGCGCGCCACGTACTCGGCGTGCTGGCCGCCCAGGCGCGGGTAGGCCGGCCCCGGGTTGCCGCTGCCTGAAGGCCCATGGCAGGCCATGCAGGCCGGCACGCCGCGGGCGATGTCGCCGCCGCGGTAGAGCTTCTCGCCGGCCTCGTAGAACTTCATGCCCTGGTAGGGGCCCTCGCTGATCACCGCATCGTCGGCGACGCCGGCGGCGGATTTCTGCGTGGCGAAGTAGGCGCCCAGATCGCGCATGTCCTGCGCGGTGAGGTCCTTGACGAAGGGCACCATCACCGCCGACATGCCGGTATTGCGCTCGCCGCTGGCAATCAGCGCCACCTGGTGCGCCACGTAGCGCTCGGTCTGGCCGGCGATGCGCGGATACATCGGCACTGCCGGGTTGCCGTCCGGCCCGTGACAGGCCGCGCAGGCAGCGGCCTTGGCCTGGCCGGCCTTGGCATCGCCCCAGGTGGTCTTGGACAGGTCGACCTCCAGCGGCGCAACGCGGATAGGCGGCGGATCGGGGATCGGCGTGACCGCCGACTGGGCAAACGCCACCGCGGCAACGACCGGCACGGCAATGGCGGCAAGGACAAGCACACGAGCATGGCGCATCAGCTAAAGCTCCGTATGGACCCGGCCCGCGCGCGTGAAGGTGCTGGCTGTGGCAGGCGTTCCCGATTATCGACACGCCTTCGCGCCAGGGTCAACGAACAGTGCAGCAAAATCGCCTGGAGCGCCGAACGTGCGATCCTAGGGGGATGTCGCTCCTTATCGAACAAGCCCGCTACCACCTGTCCGCCCATAACGCCCGGCAATTGCCGGACGATGGCGGCTACGAGGTGGCCTTCGCCGGCCGCTCCAACGCCGGAAAATCCAGCGCGCTCAATGCGTTGACCCGCCAAAATTCCCTGGCCCGCGTGTCCAAGACGCCCGGCCGTACCCAGCAGCTAGTGTTCTTCCAGATCCAGCCCGAGCGCTATCTGGTGGATCTGCCCGGCTACGGCTACGCCAAGGTGCCGCAGGACCTGCAGGCGCACTGGCAGGCCTTCATCGACCGCTACTTCCGCACGCGCGAAGCGCTGCGCGGCCTGGTGGTGGTGATGGACATCCGTCACCCGCTCAAGGATTACGACCTGCAGATGCTGGGCTACGCCGCCGAACGCGGCCTGCCGGCGCACGGTCTGCTGACCAAGGCCGACAAGCTCGGCCGTGGCCAGCAGATGCAGACCCTGCAGAAGGTCAAGAAGGAAATGACCTCGCGCTTCGGCGACAGCGTCACTGTGCAGACCTATTCGGGCGAATCGCGCCAGGGCGTGGACGAACTGCGCGGCATCGTCGGCGGCTGGCTGGGCCTGAACGTCGAACCGCCTGCAGACGCATAGCCCCTTACGCGCGGCGTGGCTGCGCGTCTGGATTGCCGGGTTAATTGGCAGGGCGGTGATCGGCTGGCCTGCCTTGGCGGCCCGCGCGTAGTGGCTGGTTGGGGCGGTTGCTTGAAGGTGGTGTTGCGGCAGCGTTTTGCGCAGGTGCAGCACATGCAATGCGCTGATACGCGGCGCCTGGCTTCGGTGGACATGGTCGGCGGTTGAGGCAAACCTCGATCGGATGCCGGCCTGCCCACCCGCAATGCGGCCCAAGTCAACGCGTTCAGCGGCTGCCGTCTCGGCAGTGGACGATATCGCCGGCCGTAAACAGCCCTTCGGCGCGACCGGTCTCCCGCGCCCATCCACCACCGCAGCGCCGAGCGCCTGTGAGTGGAAATCTCATGCCCCGTCCATGTCGCCAATCCGGGCACGCCCTGCGGTTATAGTGCGGGCCTTGCGGTGGCTGGGGAGGATCCCCACATCGTCCCACCTCCCCTTTCGCCTGCGAGCGTGCCCTTGTCGAGTCCCAGCCACGTTGCCGAAACGTCGATCACCGAACGCGCAGAGCTGATCCAGGTGCTCGCCTCCGGCGAGAAGCCCGGTGCGGACTGGCGGATCGGCACCGAACACGAGAAGTTCGGCTTCCGGCTGGATGACCTGCGCCCGCCCACCTTCGATGGCGAGCGCGGCATCGAGGCCTTGCTGGTCGGCATGACCCGCTTCGGCTGGGAGCCGGTGCAGGAAAACGGCCGCACCATTGCGCTGCTGCGCGATGGTGCCTCGGTCACGCTGGAACCGGCCGGGCAGTTCGAGTTGTCCGGCGCAGCGGTGGAAACGCTGCACCACACCTGCGTGGAAACCGGCACCCACCTGAGCGAAGTGGCCGAAGTGGCCGGCGAGCTGCAGCTGGGCTTCCTGGGCATGGGCTTCCAGCCCAAGTGGCGCCGCGACGAGATGCCGTGGATGCCCAAGGGCCGCTACCAGATCATGAAAAGCTACATGCCCAAGGTCGGCTCGCTCGGCCTGGACATGATGACGCGCACCTGCACGGTGCAGGTCAACCTCGATTACGCCACCGAAGCGGACATGGTGAAAAAGTTCCGCGTCTCGCTGGCGCTGCAGCCGATCGTCACTGCGCTGTTCGCCGATTCGCCGTTCACCGAAGGCAAGCCGAACGGCTACCTCAGCTACCGCTCGCACATCTGGACCGACACCGATGCCGATCGCACCGGCATGCTGGATTTCGTGTTCGACGACGGGTTCGGCTACGAGCGCTACGTGGATTACCTGCTCGATGTGCCGATGTATTTCTCCTACCGCGATGGCGTCTACCACGATGCCAGCGGGCAGAGCTTCCGCGATTTCATGCAGGGCAAGCTGCCGGTGCTGCCGGGCGCACTGCCGACGCTGCGCGATTGGTCCGACCACATGACCACCGCGTTTCCCGAAGTACGCTTGAAGAAGTACCTGGAAATGCGCGGCGCCGACGCCGGGCCGTGGAATCGCCTGTGCGCGCTGCCGGCGTTCTGGGTGGGGCTGCTGTACGACCAGACTGCGCTGGATGCGGCCTGGGACCTGGTCAAGGACTTCACCCTGGCCGAGCGCCACGCATTGCGCGACGGCGTCCCCAAGCAGGCGTTGGGCCTGCCGTTCCGCAACGGCGTGGTGCGCGACCTGGCGCTGGAGGCGGTCAACATCGCCCGCGAAGGTCTGCGCCGGCGTGCCCGCCTGAACCGCGATGGCCAGGACGAGACCGGATTTCTCGATGTAATCGCCGAGATTGCCGAAACCGGCGTCACTGCCGCAGAGCGCAAGCTGGCGCTGTATCACGGCGCCTGGAAGGGCGATATCGACCCGGTGTTCCGCGAGTTCGCGTACTAAGTCAGTCAGCAGTGCGGCGCAGGCCTGCCTGCGTCGCCGTCAGCGCCGTTCCGGCATGCACGGCAGGCGCACGGTCACCCGCAGGCCGCCCCCGTCGCGATTGTCCAGCCGCAGTGCGCCGCCATGCGCCAGCACGATGCTGTGCGCCACCGAAAGCCCCAGCCCGATTCCGCCGGTGTCGCGGTTGCGCGAGGATTCGCCGCGCACGAACGGCAGCAGCAGTTGTTCACGCTGGCTGGGGTCGATGCCCGGGCCGTCATCGTCGATCCACAGCACGCCGTCCTCGCCTTCGCGATGCAGCCGCAGGCGCGCGCGCCGGCCGTATTTCAGCGCGTTTTCCAGCAGATTCATCACCGCGCGGCGCAACGCCAGCGGGTCGCCGTCCAGGGTGATCGCCGGGCCTGGCAGCAGTTCGGCATCGGCGCCGGTGTCCACCGCGTTGTCGACCACGCTCTCCACCAGCAGGCGCAGGTCCAGCGGGGCGCGCTCGCCGCGATGGCGGTCGTTCTGGATGAAATCCAGCGCCGCGGAAATCATCGCCTTCATCTCGTCGATGTCGGCCAGCGCCTTGTCGCGCAGCGGCGCTTGCAGGTCGTCCAGGCGGAACGACAGCCGTGCCAGCGGGGTGCGCAGGTCGTGCGCGATCGCCGCCACCATGTGGGTGCGCTCGTTGATCAGCCGGTTCAGGCGTGCCTGCATGGCGTTGAATGAATCGGCCGCGCGCACGATCTCCGGCGGGCCGCTGCGTTGCAGGGCCGCCGCGTCGGGATTGCGGCCCAGGCGGTCTGCGGCTTCGGCAAAGCGCTTGATCGGCGCCGACAGCGCACGCGAGAACCACCACGCCAGCGGCACGTTGGCCAGCAGGCCGGCCAGGAACAGCAGCACCACGTGGGTCTTGAACTCGGCCGAGAGGCGACGCCGTGGCGATTCCACCGTGCGCCAGCGGCCGTCGGGCTGTTGCAGCGCGGCGGTGAAACCGTCCAGCAGCGGCACGCCCGGGGTCAGGCGTTCGCTTTCCCAGTCACCGCGGGGGTCGTCAGGCCGCAGTCCGTTGCCGAAGGGCGCGCCCTCGGGGCTGGGGCGTGGCCAGTCCTTGCCGAATGGCGTTGCCCCGGCTGGGAGTTGCTCGCTGCCGGCGCCAGCCGCGCGGGTCTGGGCCGATGTCCGGTTCGATGTGCCCTCGCGCGGCAGAAGCCGTGGCGCCTCGCCGTCATCGGCACTGCGATAGAAGCGCACGCGCGCGCTGTCCACATCCAGCCAATGTGCCAGCAGCATTTCGGCGAAGCCGTCGCGGACCTGGCCGGCCGGTGGCGTGGGCGCCTGGCGGGCTTCGTGCACCTTGAGCGTCTGGGTGCCGGCCGGCATGCGGGTGGACAGCAGGGCCACGACCTCCGGCGGATGCACCGGAGGCTCATAGACGGGGGTGCGCATCACCAGCAGGGCGATGCCGACGGCCTGTGCGGTGACCAGGGCCACCGCCAGCAGGACGAAGGTGCGAGCAAAAATCGACAGCCCGCGGCGTACCGGTTCACTCACAGACGCGCGACGCTCGGCAGCAGCATGTAGCCCTCGTTGCGCACGGTGCGAATCAGCTCGGTGTGCACGCGTTCGTTGATCTTGCGGCGCAGCCGGCTGATCTGACTGTCGATGGCGCGGTCATAGACGTCGGTATCGCGGCCGCGCGCGTAATCGAGCAGTTGGTCGCGGCTCAGCACGCGTTGCGGATGCTCCACGAACGTGCGCAGCAGGGCGAATTCGCCGTCGGAGAGGTTGATGAAGATACCGGTGGGGTCGCGCAGGTCGCGCCGCACCACGTCCAGCCGCCAACCGGCGAACTCGTAGACATTGCCGCGCGGCTCGGCCTGGTCGCTGGTGACCTGGCTGCGGCGCAGCAGGGCGCGCACCCGGGCCAGCAGCTCGCGCGGGTTGCAGGGTTTGGCCAGATAGTCGTCGGCACCGACCTCCAGCCCGATGATGCGGTCTGTATCATTGCCCAGCGCGCTCAGCATGATCACCGCAGGCGAGCCGCGCTCGCTGGCCAGCGAGCGCGCCGCACTCAGCCCGTCTTCTCCCGGCATCATCACGTCGAGTACGATGAGGTCCGGACGCCGTTGTGTGATGCGCTTGCGCATTTCGGCGACATTCTCGGCCACATCCACCTGGTAGCCGTGGGCGCTCAGGAACTCGCCGATCAGCTTGCGCAGGTCGGGGTCGTCGTCGACCACAAGAACGCAGGGTTGTTGCATGTCCATGGAGGTCATCGTCGGAGGCGCAACGGTCGGGCTGCGCGGGGTGGCTACCGGAAACATGGTGCTCGCAAGGTGCAGGACGGGAGCACGCATCATAATGATCGAATTTGTCAACCATTGGCACACGTGTGACGCAGCATGACAGACCGGGACATCCCACCAAAATCCGCTGCACCGACACTGCCCGCCGACAAGGTCGAGCAGGTGCATGACGTGGTGTTGCCGATGATGCGGGTGATCAGCCGTGACAATGGCGTGGGCCTGACCCGCGACATGGTGTTGATGGCACAGACGCTGCGTGCCGGCGGGGCGCAGGTGCAGGAAGTGGGGTTCACCAGTCAGCGCCTGCACGACACCGGGCGTGAACTGCGCCTGTGGGGACGGCGCGCGCTGTTGGGCAAGGTGCCGGTACAGATCTTTTCCGAGCGCGTGTATGCGCGCTGCCTGCCGTTGGGGCACGCCAATCTGCTGGTTCCCAACCCGGAATGGTTGCTGCCCAAGTGGTTGCCATTGCTGCCGCGGTTCACGGCGGTGTTGTGCAAGACCCACCATGCCGAGCGGATCTTCCGCGAGTTGGGCTGCCGCACGCAGTACATCGGCTTCACCAGCCCCGATCGTCACGATCCGGAGATGTTCCGTCAGCGTGCCTTCTTCCACTTGGCCGGGCGTAGCACCGCCAAGGGCACCCGCGTGCTGCTGGAAACCTGGCAGCAGCATCCCGAATGGCCGCTGCTGACGGTGGTGCAGAACCCGCGCACGGCGGGCAAGCAGGTGGTGGCGGCCAACATCGATCATCGCGTCGGGTATCTCGACGATGCAGCGCTGCGCCGCCTGCAGAACGCCCACCAGTTCCATATCTGTCCATCGGAGGCCGAAGGCTTCGGGCATTACCTGATGGAGGCCTTGAGCGTGGGTGCGATCACCCTGGCCACCGATGGCGAGCCGATGAATGAATTGGTCCGCCCCGAGCACGGCCTGCTGATGCCGGTGGCGACAGTGCGCCAGCGTCGGCTGGCGAGCTATCACTATGTGGATGCGGCAGGCATTGCGCAGGCAGTGCAAGCCGCGCTGGCGCTGCCGCCCGCAGAGCTGGAGCGCCTCTCGGCCGCTGCGCGGGCGTGCTATCTGGCCAACGACGCGGTTTTTGCGGGGCGCTTCCGCGCTGCGGTCATGGCTGCGGTGGCGATGCCGACCGAGGCAGTGGCCGACGTGGTGCCGGTGGCCGCGAAGAGCTGATTGGGAATGCACTGATCGTACGGTTTGTTTTGCAGCGCTGAGATGCTGTGGTGTGCAACCCACTCACGTGTAGGTCTCCTCTAGCGCGGCGTTGGATCACGCTGACGCAATGCTGATGCGCGCCGCATGTTTGTCGTCGTTTCGCTTGTTTCCTCACGTTTGCACGCGCCCGGCACGGCATGCCATGCGGCGCCAGCGCACAACACACCTGTGCAAAACGTGCCTGCAAGCATCTCCTGGCCGCGGGGCGAACGTCGCTCTGCCACACGCCGCGCGCTGCGTTTGCCGCACACCAGGGAGATCAAAACATGGAGCAGACGCGCCCGACCATTGCTACCGTGATCACCATGCTTGCGCTGCTGAGCCTCGGAGGCTGTGCAAGCCTGTGCGGTACGCCACCGGGCCCACCGCCACCTCCCCCGGTGCATGTGCATCGCGGGCCGCCGCCGTCTGCAATGGAGCGACGGATCCTGCGCGAGTGCCTGCAGTCACCCCACCAGCCACCCGTGTTGCACGATGGCGCTGAAGACATTCCTGTAGATCCGGCAGCGCTCGCGCGCTGTCTGGCGGATCACGACATGGGTGTCCCGCTACCACCGTCACCGGATGCGTTGGATGCGCCTGATGCCGATTGGTTCGATGACTCATCAGGTCCACCAGCATCGGATCTGGACGCCGCCGCGGAGTAGCCGAAGGCGCATGCGTGCTCATCCGGCAGCGCGAAGCGCACCTGTCAGACATGCAACCTGTACTTCAGCGTCCAGGTGCACTCTCGCTGGATTCGACAAGACAGGGCGCGACGAACAACGTGCCCCGATACGCGCCTGCCGCAGTGCGTGCCGCCACGATCGTCCAGGTCACGCATAGCAGCAGGACCAATGCGCTGCCGAATACATCGAAGACCTGCATTTGCAGCGCGGCGCCGAGCTTCAGTGTCGCCAACGCATAAACCCCGAGCGGGAACGTGAATCCCCACCAGCCCAGATTGAACGGCACGTTGTCTGCGAAATAGTGGGCCGTGATGAGGATGGCCAGCGCCAGCCACCACAGCCCTAGCCCCCACAGCAACAAACCAGCAATCAGGCCACATCCCGCCGCGGCCTGGCCGATGGTGCCCATGCCCTGTGCGGCGAACAGTGCCGGCGCGTCGCCGGCAAACACCAGCATGCCCAACGCGCCAGTGCCGATCGGCCCCAGCGCCAGCCAGCTCGAAGCGGCCATGCTGGCCTGCGGTAACTGGTGTAGCGCCATGCGCAGCCACAGGATCACCAGGATGCCCATCGCCACCGGCACCGAGTACGCCCACAGCACGTACCCGGCAACCAGCATGCCGAAGCGGCTGCCGGCATCGGCCAGATGCGGGGCGAGCGCGCCAGCACTGGCCGCGGCGACTTCCGCAGCCACCACTGGCAGCAGCCATAGTGCGGTCATCTGTTCCATGCGGTGCTGCTGGCGGGTAAACATCAGGTAGGGCACCAGCACGCCGCAGGCCAGCGCCATGGCCGCGTCCATCCACCACAACGCAGTCGCCACGGGAATGACGGCAGCGCCCCAGCGCGGCAGGCCATAGAGCAGCAGGCCGTTGATGAGCGTCGCCAATCCCATCGGGATAGTGCCCAGAAACATCGAGGCGGTCGGGTGGGCCAGGATGCGTTGGGCTTCGTGCGGATACAGCGCCCAGCGAGCGAGATACAACGCGCTGAACACCACAAACAACCCGATATTGCAGAGCCACAGGCCAGCGCCGAGCAACGCGGCGCCAGGCACGGGCCAGGGGAGCTGGCCCAGCACCAGCGACAGGATGCCGGTGCCCATGGTCACCGCGAACCAGTTTGGTGTGAACTGGCGGATCGCTTCGCCCGGACTGGGCAGCGCGTACAGCGGCCAGGCGGTTGCAGGGCAGGTCGGGGAGGTGGGCATCGGCATCTGGGCCACAGCGTTGTCGTCTGAAGAAGTGAGTGAGTCTAGGCAGCTGGATCTAGTGGTAAAGCGCGTAATATCGATTGGAGTAACCCAATAAATCGCTAACGATGAAACTCAGCCTGCGGCAGCTCCAGATCTTTTGTGCGGTTGCCGAGTGTGGCTCCACCACCGCAGCGGCGGCGCAGGTGGCGTTGTCGCAGTCGGCCACTAGCGCCTCGCTCAATGAACTGGAAAGTGGCTTGAGCACCCGGCTGTTCGATCGGGTCGGCAAACGCTTGCTGTTGAATGACAGCGGCCGAGCATTGTTGCCGCACGCACGCAGGATGCTCGACAACGCGCAGCAGATCGAAGCCGGTTTCCATCCCGGCAGCGCCAGTTTGTCGACACGTCTGAAGGTGGGCTGCAGCACCACCATCGGCAACTATGTGCTGCCGCTGGTGCTGCGCGAGCTGCATACAACCGCTGCGCATCTGCGCGTGGAAATGGAAGCCGGCAACAGCACGGCCATCGCTGCGAAGGTCGCCAATTTCGAGCTGGAGATGGGGCTGATCGAAGGGCCGTGCCACGTGCCCGAGTTGCACGTCGAGCCCTGGTTGTCCGACGAATTGCTCATCGTGGTTGGCAGCCAGCACCCGCTGGCAAAGCAGGCAAACGTCACCCGCAAGGATCTGCGCGCCGCTGCGTGGCTGTTGCGCGAACCGGGTTCTGGCACGCGTGAGGAGGTGGAGCAACGACTGCTGCGGCATCTGCATCAGTTGGCCGATGCACGCCAGATAGGCAGCTCCGAAGCGATCAAGCACATGGTGATGCACGGCCTGGGCGTGAGCTGTCTGTCGCGTTGGGTGGTGGAGGCGTCCTTGGCTGCCGGGACGTTGAAGGCCATCACCGGCGTGCTCCCGCCGATGTCACGTCGCTTCTTTCTGATCACGCATCGCGACAAGTTTCTCTCGCCGAGTCTTGCGCGTTTTCGCAGCAGCTGCCGGCAGTTTGCACAGACGCAGAGAGCGCCTGTTACACCATAACGTGTTGCTGCAGCGCAGCTTGCCGAATGTTCGCAGCCCACTGCATATGCCATTGCAGGGGAATTGTGGTGGTGGGGCATGACGTGCGCCTGCGCTGCGAAGAGAGACGCTTTGAATCGGCGCACTGCATCGTCTGTCATGCGGCGGTCATGGCTTTTTTGTTTTCGATCCATATACTACCCCCCAGTATCCGGAACGGGACCGTGCATGCCGCATTCGCCACAGGAGAAAAAGCGAGCGCTAGCGCGTGTGCGTCGGCTGCGTGGGCAGTGCGATGCACTTGAGCGCGCGCTGGAAATAGGCGCAGACTGCGCGCCAGTCCTGCAGCAGATCGCCGCGATCCGGGGGGCCGTCAACGGGCTGATGTCGCAGGTACTGGAGGCGCATATCCGTGAAGACTTCGGGCATGCCGCCGCGTCCGATGCGCAACGCGCCGAACGGGTGCAGGAATTGCTTGGCCTGGTCCGGTCCTATCTCAAATGAACTCCCACCGGGTCGGCATGCGCCGCGCCCGTCCTCGAACATCCTCGTCAGGAGCACTCATCCATGAAATCCCGTGCAGCAGTTGCATTCGGACCCGGCAAGCCGCTGGAAATCGTCGAGATCGACGTGGCACCGCCGCAGGCCGGCGAAGTGCTGGTCCGCATCACCCACACCGGCGTCTGCCACACCGACGCGTTCACGCTGTCAGGGGATGACCCGGAAGGCATTTTTCCGTCGGTGCTCGGGCACGAAGGTGGCGGCATCGTCGAGCAGATCGGCGAAGGTGTGACCAGCGTCAAAGTCGGTGATCACGTGATCCCGCTGTACACGGCCGAATGTCGCAAGTGCAAGTTCTGTCTGTCCGGCAAGACCAACCTGTGCCAGGCCGTGCGCGCAACCCAAGGCAAGGGCTTGATGCCCGATGGCACAACGCGCTTCTCCTACAACGGCGAGCCGATTTTCCACTACATGGGCTGCAGCACCTTCAGCGAATACACCGTGGTGCCGGAGATCTCGCTGGCCGTGGTGAATCCGGAAGCGCCGCTGGAAAAAGTCTGCCTGCTGGGCTGCGGCGTCACCACCGGTATCGGTGCCGTGCACAACACCGCCAAGGTCAAGCCCGGTGAGAGCGTGGCCGTGTTCGGGCTGGGCGGTATTGGTCTTGCGGTGATCCAGGGCGCGGTGCAGGCCAAGGCCGGGCGCATCCTGGCCATCGACACCAACCCGGGCAAGTTCGACCTGGCGCGCAGCATGGGCGCCACCGATTGCATCAACCCGAAGGATTACGACAAGCCGATCCAGGAAGTGATCGTCGAGTTGACCGATGGCGGCGTGGATTTCAGCTTCGAATGCATCGGCAACGTCAACGTGATGCGCTCGGCGCTGGAGTGCTGCCACAAGGGCTGGGGCGAGAGCGTCATCATCGGCGTGGCCGGTGCCGGCCAGGAAATCAGCACCCGCCCGTTCCAGCTGGTGACCGGCCGCGTGTGGCGCGGCTCGGCCTTCGGCGGCGTCAAGGGACGTACCCAATTGCCGGGCATGGTGGAGCAGTCGATGAAGGGCGAGATCGATCTGGATCCGTTCATCACCCACACCATGCCGCTGGAACAGATCAACGAAGCCTTCGACCTGATGCATGAAGGCAAGTCGATCCGCACCGTGATTCATTTCTGACCGGACGGCCAGGAGCGGCGCGCGGCCGCTTCCGCGCACGTGGGACCCGTAACCGGGAGGGGCATGATGGCTAACGTGTCGATTCACCCTGCAGTAGATGGTGGTGTTGTGCATGGCAGTACCGAAGGTTTTGCAGGGGGCACCCTGCAATGCCTGTGTGCCAGCGACAAGGTGACCGTGGACGTGGCATCGCAGAGCGCGCACAACCACGCCTGCGGCTGCAGCAAATGCTGGAAGCCGGAAGGCGCCAAGTTCTCGGTGGTGGCGGTTGCGCCACGCGACAAGGTCACCGTGACCGCGCATCCGGAGAAGCTCAAGATCGTCGACGAAAGCGCGACGATCCAGCGCCATGCCTGTACCGGTTGCGGCGTGCATCTGTATGGCCGGATCGAGAACAAGGACCATGCGTTCTATGGTCTGGACTTCATCCATACCGAGCTGTCGCAGCAGTCGGGATGGTCGCCGCCGGGCTTTGCCGCGTTCGTCTCGTCCATCATCGAAACCGGCACGCCGCCGGACCAGATGGATGGCGTGCGTGCGCGTCTCACCGAACTGGGCTTGACGCCGTACGACTGCCTGTCGCCAGCGCTGATGGATGCGCTGTCGACCAACGTGGCGCGTCACAAGGGCTTGTTGCACTGATGGTTCGATCCTGCGGCCGGTGATCCCGGCCGCAGGATTTTCTCTTCGCAAGGAATCCCATGGAACGCATCGAACACCGTGCCTGCTTCGGCGGCTGGCAAGACGTTTACCGGCACCACTCCACGAGCTTGGGCTGCGCCATGCAGGTGGGCGTGTATCTGCCGCCGCAGGCAGCTGACGGCCCCCTGCCAGTGCTGTACTGGCTGAGCGGGTTGACCTGCACCGAGCAGAACTTCATCAGCAAAGCCGGCGCTCAGCGCTATGCCGCCGAACACGGCGTGATCCTGGTGGCCCCGGATACCAGCCCGCGCGGTGACGATGTCGCCGATGCCGAGGGCTACGACATTGGCAAGGGTGCCGGCTTCTACGTGGATGCCACCGAGCAGCCATGGGCCGCGCATTACCGCATGTACGATTACGTGGTGAACGAACTGCCGGCATTGATCGAGGCCAGCTTCGCCACCACCGGCGCACGCGCCATCAGTGGCCATTCGATGGGCGGGCACGGCGCGCTGACCATTGCCTTGAAGAATCCAGGCCGCTATCGCAGCGTGTCGGCGTTTTCGCCGATCGTCGCACCGAGCCAGGTGCCGTGGGGCGAGAAGGCCTTCGGTCAGTACCTGGGCGACGATCGCGCGGCATGGAAGGCGTACGACGCCACAGCACTGATTGCACAGGCAGCCGAGCGCCTGCCGCTGCTGATTGACCAGGGCGATGCCGATGAATTCCTGGAAAACCAGCTGAAAACAAAGCTATTCGAAGATGCCGCCAAGACTGCGGGCTATCCGGTCACCGTGCGGTTGCAGCCCGGCTACGACCACAGCTATTACTTCATCGCCAGCTTCATCGGCGAGCATATTGCCCATCATGCGCGCGCGCTGAAAGGCTAAAAGCGGTTAACAGACGCAGCGAGCAATCGTCAGGTGGGTGCGGACGGTGCGGAGGAATCGGAAGGTACGGGTACATGCCGATCCGAGCACTGGCCGCAGCTCCCGCCTGGCAGTTGCGTCGTTGTTTTGATCGCTGCTCTCAGTGAGGCAGTGCCGGCGTGCTTGGTGTCGTAGTGGTTGCCGTGTCGCGCGCGCTGATGCGGTAAGGCGCCATTGCTAAATGCGGTGGCAATGCCGCAGTGTTGTCGCCCTGTGAGCCCTTGCTTTTGCTTCCCGCCGCGCATCGCCTCATGACTGCGGACGACGTTGATCACCTCCCAACCATCGACGCGCAGTACCTGCGAGCAGGTCAGGCGCTTGCCGGATTTCTGGCAACAACGCGTACGCCCGCCATTCAACGCGGGCGTTGCGCGGCCAGCCTCCCCAGCCGCCGCATGGCGCGGTCCAGTGTCTCGCTCCACGGCTGGCCGCAGGTCAGGCGCAGATGGTCGGCGTAGTCGCCGCGGCTGGAATACACCTGGCCGGGTGAGGTGCCGATGCCCTTGGCCAGCGCGGCTTCGAACAGCGTCTGGCCGCTGCCGCCATCGGGCAACTGCAGCCACAGCGACAATCCACCCGCTGGCTCGCCGATGCGCGTGCCGGGTGGCCAGTGCCGCACGATCGCATCGCGCAGGCGTTGACCGTTGTCGGCCAGCGTGCGGCGCAGCTTGCGCAGATGCCGCTCCAGATCGTGTTGCGCCAGGTAATCGGCCAGGGCCAGCTGCGGCAGGCTCGCGTTGCCGACGGTGGAGAAATACTTGGCGCGCACCAGCGCGTCGGTCCACGGCCCACCGAGCAGCCAGCCCACCCGCAGGCCGGGCGACAACACCTTGGAAAACGAGCCACAGGTGATGACGTTGGCGTGCGTGTCGAACTGCCGCAGCGGGCGTGGGCGCTGACCAGACCAGGCCAATTCGCCGTAGATATCGTCTTCGATCACCACCGTGCCATGCCGTGCGCAACTGTCCACTACGGCGCGCTTGGCGTGATCGGGGGTAAGGCTGCCTAGCGGATTGTTGAAGTTGGGCACCAGGATCGCGGCGCGTGCCGGCGTGCGTTGCAGCAGTGCATCCAGATGCGCGGCGTCCATGCCCAGACCTGCACGGTTGGGAACTTCCAGCACCTTCAGGCGCAGCGCGGCAACCGCTTGCAGGATGCCGTGGTAGGTGGGCGTCTCCACCACCACCACATCGCCTGGCGTGGTGATGGTGCGTAACGCCAGGCTGATTGCCTCCATCGCGCCAGCGGTGACCACCACTTCGTCTGCGTCCACGTTGGTGCCGCATTGCGCATACCGCAGCGCGATCTGCCGACGCAGCGCGGCGTGGCCCTGTGGAGGTGCATAGTCCAGTGCCGCAGTGCGCTGGCGGCGTAGCTGGCGCGACATCGCTGCGGCCAGCTGTGCGCCGGGCAGTAGCGCGGGCGCAGGCGTCGCCAGGTGCAGCGGCACCAGGTCGGTACGTGCGAGCAGGTCGAACACGCCCTGCAGGGCGGGATTGGCGATGACGCCCGGCGCGCGACGGCGCGGCGTGGGCGTGGCGGCCGGCAGTGGCGCGGCAGCGGCGCGCACAAAATAGCCGGAACGTGGCCGCGCCTGGACGCGGCCCTCGCGTTCCAGTTGCAGGCAAGCCTGCACGGCGGTGGCCGGGCTGATGCCATGGCTGGCGGCCAGCTGGCGGATCGAGGGCAGGCGTTCGCCGGCGCGCAGGGTGCCGCGCTCGATCTGGTGCCGCAGCTGTGTGGCCAGCGATTCGTAAAGCAGCATGGGTGCAGTGCCCAAATCTGTATTGGTCTGTTTGTAGCGTATCTGAATCTGTCCTGGTTGCGCATCGCGTCGCAGACTGGCTGTGCCGGGCGACCTGCCCGGTCTTCCGGCGAGGTTGCAACGTGCTGCTTTCCCTGTTCGTGGTCGATGCGTTTACGTGTGTGCGTTTCAAGGGCAACCCTGCGGCGGTGGTGCCATTGCAGGCATGGTTACCGGTGCCGGTGATGCAGGCGATCGCTGCCGAAAACAATCTGTCGGAAACCGCGTTCTTTGTGCGCGATCACGCCGGCGTCTTCGACATCCGTTGGTTCTCGCCGTTGAAGGAAGTCGGCTTCTGCGGCCATGCGACGCTGGCAAGTGCGTACGTCATTGCGCGCCAGCAGCTGGCACCGTTTGCGTTGCGGCTGCGCGCCCCGGCGGTCGGTGAGATCGGTGTGGAGCAGGTGGACGAAGCTACGTTCGAGATGTGCTTTCCCAATCAGCTGCCGACCCTGGTCACGCAGGTCCCGGCGCCACTGCTGGCCGCGTTGTCGATCGCACCGCAGGCGGTGTATGCCAACGCACAGGCCTACATCGCGGTGTACGCGGACGAGCAGCAGGTGCGTGCCGTGGTGCCCGACCTGGCGCAGATGCTGGCGTTGGCGCCACGCGATGTGGCCATCACCGCCCCGGGAACCACGCATGACCTGGTGTCGCGCTATTTCTGGCCGGCCAATGGCGGAGCGGAGGACCCTGTCACCGGGTCGATCCATGCAGCGCTGGCACCGTTGTGGGCGCGCACGCTTGGAAAGACCGATCTGCGCGCGCTGCAGGCCTCGGCACGTGGCGGTGAGCTGGCGTGTCGTGTCACGCCGGCGCATGTCTACGTGCGTGGCAGCGCCGTGCAGTATCTGCGTGGGGAGATCACGCTATGAGCGTTGCAGCTGCACCACCGGTGGCGGCGTCGCGCCGCGCAATCTGGCAGCTGCTGTTGGCCGAAGTGTTGATCGGCTCGGTTGGCGTCTTCGTGCATGAAAGCGGCCAGGACCCTGTGACGGCGGTGTTTTACCGCTGCCTGTTTGGCGCACTGTTTCTCACTGTCTGCGGGGTGCTTGGTGGGCACTTGCGTGGGCTATGGCGGGAGCGCCGCCTGCTACGCGATGCGACCATCAGCGGCGTGCTGCTGGTATTGAACTGGGTGGCGCTGTTTGCCGGCATGGCGCGCTCGTCGATCGGTGTGGCCACCATGGTGTATCACGTGTTTCCGTTCGTGATGCTGATCCTGGCGGCGGTGGTGCAGGGCGAACGCACGCGTCGCGCCGATCTGGGCTGGACGCTGCTTGCCTTCATCGGGGTGGCGTGTTCGGCAGACCCATTGCGGTTGTGGCAGTCCGCCGACCGCAGCTATCTGCTGGGCATCGGGCTGACGCTGCTGGCGGCGCTGCTCTGTGGCGCTTCGCTACTGATGTCCCGACGCATCGGCCGTGAGCGGCCGTTGGCGGTGGTCACCGTGCAGTGCTGGGTCGGGACGCTGCTGCTTATAGGGTTTTCCAGCAGCGCTGCGCTGCATCCGGGCCTGCATTGGGCCTGGCTGGTGGGCCTGGGCGTGATCCACAGCGGCATTGTCTACGTGCTGTTCTATTCGTCGTACCGCCATCTGCATGTGGCCACCATTGCGGTGCTGGCCTTCGTGTATCCACTGGTGACGCTGCTGCTGGATTACCTGCTGTACGGCCACGCGCTGGCACCGGTGCAATGGCTGGGCCTGGGCCTGATCGTCTGCGGCACGCTGGCGGTGAATCTGAAATGGCGCTGGCCGCGGTGGGCCGTTGGCAAGGCAGTGCTGCAGCGGTAACGCGCGCTGGCGATGAGGAGTAGTCAGTCATTTCGCTCGCATGCTGGAGCGGAATGCGATCTGCGGCGTGCGTAGTGCTGCGCCATAGTGTCTTGAAGGCCGCACCGGTTTGCGCAACACGATCGTTCGCGCAAACCGGCACGTCATCTACGC
Source organism: Xanthomonas sp. NCPPB 4037 (assembly GCF_041475695.2). Lineage (NCBI taxonomy): Bacteria > Pseudomonadati > Pseudomonadota > Gammaproteobacteria > Lysobacterales > Lysobacteraceae > Xanthomonas > Xanthomonas sp. NCPPB 4037. The sequence goes on along the minus strand of NZ_CM191261.1, from coordinate 4,193,855 downwards.
GTCAACGGACGTCGCGCAGTTCCCAGTGATGGCCGGCCAGGGCCTGCATACGCTGCTTGAGCAGGTCGCCGGGGATGCTGGTGGTGGCCACCAGGTCGATGCGCAGGTCGCCCTGCTTGCCGGTCACGGTGGCCGCCGGGTCGGTGACGCCCAGGCTGGGGTCCACCTCGTCCGGGTCGGCCTGCAGCTGGCGCCAGCGGTCGAACCAGGCCGGGTCGCGCAGGGCAGCCTGCAACTGTTCGGCAAAGGCCTCCGCACCGTTGGCGCTGAAGCTCACCGCCGGCGCGCTGCCGCGGGCGAGCTTGGGGTCGGGCAGGCTGATCGAATAGCTGACAGGCATGGGCACACACTCGGATGACAGGTGCCGGGCACCTTATGCCAGCAGCGGTGAGTGCGTCGTCGAGGCCTGCTGCCGTGTGCTGGCGTGCAGGCGCACGTCTATGCCGAGAAGCTGTGCGGCTCGGCGGCGAAGGCCACCGCTAACGCGCCCTTGCCGACGTTGACCATGCCGGTCAGGCTCATCACGCTCTCGAACAGCTCCACGCCCTGCGTCTGGCAGGCGGCCTGCAATGCGGCATAGCCCGGCAGCGCGTGCAGTTCGGCAAGTTCGCCGCCATAGCCCACGCACACGGTAGGCGTCATCAGCCCTTCGCGGAGCTTGCGCACGGTGAAAGCGAACAGCTTTTCGGCCGAGGGTTCGAAGCCCTTGAGCTTGGCCACCGGCTCGGTGACGCCACGGTAGGCGCGCAGCACCGGCTTGATGTCCAGCGCGCTGCCCAGCGCTGCGCCGATCAGACCCACGCTGCGATCGCCCTTGGTGCGCGCACGCGCACGCAGGTAGTAGAGATCGCGCGGAATCATGTAGCCATAGGTGTGCTCGGCCAATTGCTCGAGCCGGGCGCGGATCGGCGCCACGCCCAGGCCTTGCGCACGCAGGCGTACCGCTTCCACCGCAGTGATGCCCTGGCCTGCGAACAGGTTCAGCGTGTCGATCACCCGCAGCGCGAACGGCGAGGTGTGCCCGGCCGCCTGCCGCACCGGCTTGTAGTCGTTGAGAATCGCAAAGCTCGCCTGGGTGGCGTTGTCGAAGATCTGGCTGCGCAGCTTGGAGATGGTCAGGCAGAACACGTGGTCGTAATCGATGACCAGCCGCTGCAGGAACAGGTCGCGGATCTGGTTGACCGAAAACGGCGTGGTCTCTGCCTCATGGCCGCGCTCGGCCACGTGCGCGTGCAGGAAGCTCAAGGTGGCTTCCTCATCGCGATGGTCTGCCAGCACGGCTTCGCCGATACGCACGCTGATTGGCAGCACGATGACGTTGTTGCGTTGGATGAAGTCCTGCGGCAAGTCGCACGCACTGTCCACCACGATTCCGATGCGCATCGTCGCCCCCTCCGGCTGTTGCGTCGTCTCTGGATGTGAACGCTATCGCAAATCGGGCGCGAGGCGAAGGGCATTGGTCGGAAGGCGTGTGGGGACGGGTTCGGCGGCAGCGTCGCCGGGGTCTGCGGGATGGCCCAGGCACGCTGAGCACAGCACCTGTCCAGGCACTGCACGGCGCCAGTGCGCCGTCGCCCGATGTGGCAACGCAGCAATCGCCCTCACCAAGGCCGCCGCCACCTGACTGGGATGCGCTGGCACGGCAGCATGCCGACGACGAACTGAGGACGGGCGCACGCCCCGATTGCCGGGTAGCGCCCGCTATCGTGCGGGCATCTGCTGGCCCCCAGGTTTCGCTATAGCTCCTAGTGACGCGGCGCTGCTAGGGTCCCGCTGCGATCGCTGCCAGGCAGCGGTCCCGACGCCGCAACGGTGGCGTCGCGCGCTGAATCCAAGGGAGACACCACATGCAGCAGACTCAACATCGCATCCTCGACCAGGCCACTGCGCAGGCGCCCACCACACGGCGGCGTGCCTCGCGCTGGTGGAAGGCCGCCCTGACCCTCGGGCTGGTGGCGCTGGCGCCGGTCGCGCTGGCCGGGCCGTACAAGATCTTCGGCAACCACTACGCGTGGGTAAACAACTTCAACGACCCCAACAACATCATCCAGGGCACGTTCGGCACCGGCAGCACGCCGGAGCTCACCGTTACCTTCAACTTCGCCGACTACAACCTCTACGGGTATCCGGCGATCGTGCGCGGCTGGCATTACGACTGGAACCCCACCAGCGACACGTTGTTTCCGAAGCAGATCTCCTCGATCAGCTCGATCCCGATGAAGTTCAGCTACAGCGCAGGTGGCACCAACCTGGCGGGCGATTTCGCCTACGACATCTTCTTCCGCTGGGATACGGCCAAAGGCAATCCGCAGCTGGAAGTGATGATCTGGGGCGACCACAACTCCTGGCCGATCGGCACGCTGACCGCGAGCAAGGTGATCACCGCTGGCGGGCGCACCTTTGATCTGTGGGAAGGCTTCAACTCCGGTGCGGGCTATTACGTCTACACCTTCATCCCGACCGGAACCGCAGGGCAGGCCACGCTGAAGACCAGCGGCAGCCTCAACGTGGATGCCAAGCCGTTCCTCAACTGGTTGCAGACCAACCGCTCGAAGGATGGCCGCTACAACAACAGCATGTATTTGCATGCGGCCGAAGCCGGTTTCGAAGTGGTGCGCGGCAATGGCTGGGCCAAGGTCAGCGCCACGATGGACGCCAAGTAACAGCGGCGATCAGCGCGGCTGCATAGTTGCGGCTGGCGCGGGCGGTGCTGGCCCGGGCGGTGTTGATCACTGCTAGGTAGACGCAGTAATCCAAGGCGCGGTACACCCCATGGGTGTGCCGCGCTTTTTGCTGCGCGCTAGCGTGGCGCAGCTCGCGCAGTCATGCCGTGCGCGTGAAGCCGCATGTGGATGCTCACCTTGATGAGGGCTTACTGGATAGATTGATCGGCGTATCGCCTGCCACTACGTGTGCAGCAGTAAGCACGTCGTCCATAACTCATTGGAGGACACGTGCAAACATACGCAGGCGCAGGTCGCTCATTCCGACATGCCCTGCAGGCGGCGCGCATCAAGACCTTTCCGGACAGAGTGCAGGCCGTGCGCAATGGCGATGGCCGCTACAGCAACGCCTTGTATCTGCAAGTGGTGGACGATGCATTAGAAGTTACCGCAGCGCTAGCGCGTCGCTTGGCGGTGGCATCCGCCAACTGATGCAGTGCACCGCACACCACGCGTTCTGCCGTGCGCTATGCGGGCACCCGCACGTGGCGTGATTACGGTGCGACCAGCTGCACGCTGTCGTAGACGATGGCCGGGCTGAGGAAGCCATTGTCCGGCGACCCCGAGGCCAGGCTGATGGCGATCCGGTTGCTGCCGGCCTGCAGCGCCGTCGCTGGGATATCCACTTCATACAGCGTGTTGTTGCCGCGTGTGGTGCCACGGGTGATGCCGCGCGTCTTGGGTTGATTCGGTGCAGCGGGGACGGGGCCGTTCCAGCGTGCGTTGACGGTGATCTGCGGGCGCGCACTGACCTGCGCCAACGGCACGAAGATGCGCAGGCGATAGCTGCGCACTTCGCTGCTGCTCAAGCTAAACACGATCTGCGTGGGCGTGTTGATCCCGCGCCACTGCACCGCCGGAAAGCTGCCCACGCTGCTTGATCCCACCGTGTAGGTGACCGGTGCCCAGCGCATGCGCGCATCGGACGGATGCGCGCGCGGCAGCAGGTCCGCGTACTGGAAGCCGCCGGGCGTGCCATCGGGAACGCCGATCTGCCACTTCACCGCGCCGGGCAAGCTCACCGCCTGCAGCGCGGCCTGTGCGGTGGCGCCGGCAAACACCTCGACATCGCGTTGCGCCACCTCCAGCTCGTGTTGATACAGCGTCATGCGGTAGCGGCCCGGGCGTACGCCGCTGATCTGGTAGTCGCCGCTGCCAGTGGCCGTGGCCCAGTATTGCGCCTGAGCGTTGCGCAAGCCGACCACTGCCGGCTGCCCCGCCAGCACGCCGCTCACGCGCCCGGCAAGCGTGCCGCGCCCGTCCGCGGCCAGGTAGCCGCTCAAGCCCAGGCTGGCATCGATGAAGTCGGTGCTGGTCTGTGCTGAGGAAGGCGCACCGCCGTCGGTGAACAACAGGCCGTACACGCCGTGCAATCCGCCGCTCACGCCGTGCAACGGGTCTTCGAGCATGCGCCGGGCCGAGTAGAACTTGGAGCTGGTCCGCCCATCCGGCAGCAGGAACACGTCTTCGCCTTCAATCGCAGTGCCGACGCTGGAATCCGGTTCCTGCAACGCGTTCGGCAGCTTGGCCACGTTCAAGCGGGCGATGAAGCGCAGCTCGCCCACCGGTAGCAAGCTGGGCGCGGAGGTGGCCATGTAGATGGCATTACGGCCCTTGCGCGCGATGTAGTACTGGGTGAGGTCGCCGGCCTTGGCCGTGACCACGATGGCACCGCCCACCACGCGCGCCTCCACGCTGGCGGTGCCTAGCCCGGAGGCGATATGCGAGCCCTTGGATTCGGTGGTCTGCAGTTCGTTGCCGCGGTAGCGCATCGACACGAGATCGCCGTTGCTGGCATTGACCGAAAACAGCAGTTCGGCGCCGGTATCCACCACGATGCGGTCGCCACTGCGGGTGATGCCGAAGGCGGCGGATGCGGGCACGACGACGCCGGCGTAGAGCACAAGCGCACAGGCCAGCGTGCGCAGCGGGATGCGATGCATGTCGATCTCCGTAACGAGCAAGGCGCGGTGCGCCGATGCGCGATGCTAGGCGGGCGCGGCTGCAGCGGCGATAACCGCAGCCCAGGAGCGTGCGCTGGGTTCACGCCCGGTACGCGAAGCGCAGTGCAGGTCACGCTCGCGGTGCGACCGGCATGCATCGCCGCTTGGCGCGCAGGCCGCCGGCTGCGCAGAACCGGCGGTGAGGCTACGGCAATGGCGGCGGTGTGGCGGCCTGGCGCTTTGCATCGCAGGCCGCCTGGATGGCGCGCATCCACTGGTCGCGTTTGCCAAGCACGAAGCGGTGCTCGCTGCCATCGGCCAGCTGCACCGCCAGCGAATTGGGTGCCAGCGGCAGCAAGCCGAGCAGGCGCGTCCAGCACAACTGCAGCGATGCGATCTGCAGCAGCATGATGGTCAGTGACTGGGTCTGGATATTGAAGGCATGCGGCTGGAAGTGCAGCGCATCGGCGGTCAGGATCAGCCGCCCGCCCACCGTTTCCAGGCCGCGTTGCAGATTGGCGGGCGCCTGCTGCAGGACACGCTGTTGAATCGACCCCGTCGTGCTGCCCTGGAACATGTCATTGCTCCGTGGGCGCGCTCGCGCAGTCGCGACGTGGCTGCCATTGCCAGCGGCCGGCCTGCTCGACCAGGCGCACCTGCCACTGCTGCGTCTCATCGCTCAGGCAGGTGGCAGTGGCCCGCAGCTGCTGCGCGGTGCTCCACTGCGGTGCGTCCAGCGTGGCGATGATGCCGGGCTCGGCAGCGTCGTCGCTGAGCAAGGCATTGGTCGTGGACGCAAGCTGCTTTCCGCCGATGCTCAGCACCTGCCACTCCTCGCCATCCATGCCATCGGGCTGCGCGGTGGCCAGATAGCGGCTGTGGTCTGGCGCGATCACCACGCGCAGGCCGCCCGGCGTCTGCGTGCCGGTGCGTGCGTCGATCAAGGTGCCGGCGAAGGTGCCGCCGTCGCGATGCTGCAGCAGCAGGTAGTCATCGCGCCGATCACAAAAGCGGTAGTCCTCGCCCTCCAGCGGTTCGTCGAAGGGCGCGGTGTCGGCAAAGACCTGCACGCCGGCCGGCGTGGTGACCTGCAGGCGATGCGCGGACACCCGTTGCACCATGCCGCCACCGCGTGCGGCGATGGCACTGGCTTCCTGCGCGGGGTCGTCGCCTTCCGCGCAGCCCAGCGCGAGCGATGCGCCTTCGACTGGCGTTGCTGCTGCGGCGGGTGTTGCCGGCGCACTGGTCGCCGATGTGGTCGGCGTCGCTGCCGAAGGCGATGGTGCGGGAGCAGGCGCGGGCGCACGCTCACAGCCGGCCAGCGCAAGCAGCGTACAGAGGGCGGTGATGCGTGTCAGCGCCGTGGTCATCGAACCGGCCATTCGTGTCTCCAGAAAAAGTGACTCACTGCTGCGCTGCATGATGCGATGCACGCATGACACGGCGACGCAGCAATACGTCGCAGCCGTAGGCAAGCAGCCCGCCGATCAGATACATCACCAGGTCGTGCAGCGTGGCGGTGTTGCCAAGTGCGATGTAAGCGGCGCTGCCGGGGCGCAGACCAAGCCGGTCGGCCAGGTGCACGGCCTGCAGCCCTTCGATCAGCATGCCGATGGCAATCGCCAGCACGCCTGCCCACCGCGGCGGGCAGGCGAACACACCGCGCAGGCCGCAATACACCAACGCCACCGCCAACACGTCGCCCAGGCTGCCGCGCACCCATGGCCCGCCGATCCAGCCGGCGGCGATGGCCACTTCGGTCAAGAAGATGGCCGCCGCGATGAGTAGGTAGGCGGCGCGGGTCCGTCGCGGCATGCTGCTCATCGGGCAGTCTCTGCGGCGCGTTTGCGGCCGATGGTGAAGCTGGTGCTGAGCGGAATGCTGACCCCGCGCTGGCGGTCATTGACGGTGACCTGTACCTGCCAGCGGCCCGGCGGGTCGTCGGCTTCGGCTTCCACATGCAGGCTAGCCTGAGCCATGTACACATTGCGTGGGTCGCCGCTGAGTTCGCCCTGCAGGCAGGGCGTATCGGTGGTGTCCTGCACGAGGTGCCCGGTCGGGTCGATGATGCGGATGTTGCACACCACGTCGGTATGCCGCTGCGCATCCAGGCCCGGGTTGGAGAGCAGGATCAGCATGAACAACACCTCGCCGGTAGCGAGGTGATCCACCTCATTGAAGTGCGGTGTGGTGTCGCTGGGCGTATTCCATTTCTGTTGCCAGTCCGCATCGGGGGTCAGCAGCAGGCTGGCGCCCAGGTCCTGCACCGCCTTGCGGCTGGAGGAATTGGGAATCGGTTGGCCTTGCGTATCGATCCAGCCGGATTGGGCGCTGGCCAGCAGCGGCAGCAGCAACAACGACAACGGCAGTGTGCGCATCAGGCGCATGGGCAATCCTTTGCGATGAGGTGTCGCAGGCGTGCTGCCTGCGACGGTGGAGTGCTTCGCGATGCTTGCAGTATGTTGCACTGCGCGGCGCCGCGATGCGGCGCTTACGGTGTACTGCGACCACTGTCAGCGACGCAGCCGTCTGCGCCGCGCAGCTCAGCGTTGGTAGGCGCGTGGCAACGGGCCGGCCTGCTGCAGATAGCGGTCGCGCAGATCGGTCTGGCGCGAGCGCATCGGCATGTCGCACCCGCCCATCCAGACCTGTTCGGCGTAATGCGCCACATCCAGCGGGTCGCCGTCCCACAGCACCAGGTCGGCCTGCTTGCCCACCGCAATGCTGCCGATACGATCACCCACGCCAAAGATTTCCGCCGGCACGCGGGTCAGCCCAGCCAGGCCGGAGTCCCACGGCAGGCCATTGGCCACGGCATTACCGGCCAGCTGACGCAGCTTGCGCGCGTTGTGCGAGGCATCGCCGCTCTGGGTGAAGCTCACCTCCACGCCGGCCGCGCGCAGGCGTGCGGCGTTTTCCAGCGTGGCGCCGATCTGGTCGAAGGTGGAAGGCAGATCCGCCAACGCATCCACCAGCACCGGCACCTTGGCCTGCGCCAGCTGCGGGGCGAGCTTCCACGCTTCGGTGCCGCCGGCAATGGCAATGCGCACCTTCTCGCGCTGCGCCCAGCGCAGCAGCTGGCGGATGTCCGCAGCCCGTTCCACCTGGACCACGATGCGGCCCTGGCCGGCCAGATAGTTGGCCAGCACGCTGCGGCCAACCGGGGTCAGCAAGGCATGCGGCGAGTCTGCCGACACGCGCCCGCGTGCTTCGGCCACCAGCTGATCGAGCAGCATCCACTGCGCGGCGCGTGAGCTGCCGGTCAGGTCCGAGGCGGCCGCACCCAGACGAATGAACAAGGCATGCGGGCCGACCGGATCCGGGCCGCCATCCAGGCGCACGATGCCGCCTTGGCCGGCGATGAACGCGCCGCTGGTGGTCGCCCCGAGCGCGGTGAAGCCGATGCCTTCCACGCGTGCCACCGGGATCAGCACCGAGTCCGGGTTGTAGGCCAGGGTGACGTCGAATTCCGGGCGCATCGGCTGCTCGGTCAGCTTGACGCCGCTGTCCACGGTGGCGGCTTCGCCAGACACTTCTTCGATACCGATCTCGGTGATGCCGCCAAACAGGGCCGGCGTCAGCGGGCGGCCCTTGGCTTCGACCACGCGGCCGTCGGTGGGCACGGCCAGGCCAGTACCGATGGCGCGAATCACGCCGCCCTGCACCAGCACATCGGTATTGCGCAACGTGCCCTGGCTGGTTGCGGTGTGCACGGTGGCGCCGCGAATCAGCACCTGCTGCGCAACTGCCGGCAATGCCAGCGCAGCCAGCACCACTGCGGACAACGCACGCAGGCGCGGGCGGCGGAACATGGCGCGGCTCATCGTGCCACCTCCTGGCCCAGCATGAAGTCGGAGACCGGTTGCAACCTGCGGTCGTGGCGGTCGTACACCTGCGCGCCGTCGATATACACCTGCTCGGCCAGTGCGTAGGAACTGAAGGGGTTGCCGTTCCACACCACCATATCGCCCATCTTGCCCGGCTCCAGCGCACCGGTCTGTTGCTCGATGCCCAGCGCCTTGGCGGCGTTGCTGGTGAGCCAGCGGATGGCGCGTTCGGGCGGAATCTCCATGCCGGCGCGGCGCGCGTTGGCAATCACCTTCGCCGCTTCCTGATTGAGCCGCTGAATGCCTTCTTCCGAATCCGAATGCACGATGGCGCAGCTGTTGGCCGGGCGATCGACGATGGCGATGTTTTCCTGGATGCCGTCGAAGGCTTCCATCTTGAAGCCCCACCAATCGGCCCACAGCGCGCCGCAGACGTTTTCCTGCGCCAACCGGTCGGCCAGCTTGTAGGCTTCCACACCGTGATGGAACGCGGCGATGTGGAAGCCGAACTCCTTGGCCAGATCCAGCATGGTGGCCATTTCATCGGCGCGGTAGCAGTGGATGTGCACGCGGATGTCGCCGTTGATGGCACCGGCCAGCGTGTCCAGCTTGAGATCGCGCTTGCCACCGGCATCGCCGCTGCTGTCGTTGTCGCCGCCGTCGCTCCACCAGTGGCGCTTCTTATCGCTCTTCTTGGGCGCGTTCTTGTTCAAGTACTCGGCCGCGTCGATGAAGGCCGCGCGGTAGCCGGCGACGTTGCCCATGCGCGTGGCCGGGCCGCCTTTCTCGCCATACACGCGCTTGGGGTTTTCGCCGCAGGCCATCTTCAGGCCCCACGGCGCACCGGGGAATTTCATGCCCTGGTAGGTGGTGGCCGCCACGTTCTTGAGCGTGACGCCACGGCCACCAATCAGATTGGCCGAACCGGGCAGCACCTGCAGCGAGGTGATGCCGCCAGCCAGTGCCGTGCCGAAGCCCGGGTCCTGCGGCCACACCGAATGTTCCGCCCACACGTTCGGGGTGACCGGGGCGGTCATTTCGTTGCCGTCGCTGTGCGCGCTGACGCCCGGGCTGGGGTACACGCCCAGGTGCGAGTGCACGTCGATGATGCCCGGCGTCACCCACTTGCCGCTGCCGTCGATGCGGCGCGCGTCGGCGGGCACCTCCAGGCCACGGCCGACCGCGGCCACCTTGCCGTCGCGCAGCAGTACGTCGGCATCGTCCAGGCGCTGGCCGGTGCCGGTGAGCACGGTGGCATGCTGGATCAGCACTGGGCCAGAGGCGAGCGCGTGGTAGGTGCTGGGGTACGGGTCTTCGACAAAACGCGACGCGGCCGCGGCAGGCCCGCACAGCACAGCCGCGCCGAGCGCGGCGAACAGGATGGAACGCATGGATTTCCCCGGTGGAACGAAAGACGTCTGCGCAAACCTAGCGGCCGGCGGCGCGCTTGCCAAGTGCTGATGGTCGCAGCGCAGCGGGCTCATCACGCCTGCAGGCGCATGCTGTGCCGTATTCATGGGGGAGAATGTCGATGATTGCCAAAACCGAACGCAACAAACAGGCCGATGTGGTGCTGGCTTTCTGGGAACTGGCCGGCGAGGCGCGCTGGTTCACCCGCAACGACGCCTTCGACGCCAACGTGCGCCAGCATTTCAGCGAGCAGCATTTCGCCGCGGCACGGGGCGAGTACGCCGATTGGATGACCCGCGCCGAAGATGCGCTGGCCTTGTTGTTGCTGCTCGACCAGATTCCGCGCAACGCGTTCCGGGGCAGTGCGCACGCCTATGCCACCGACGGCTTGGCACTGTTCTACGCCAAGCAGGCCATTGCACGCGGCTTCGACCAGCAGGTGTCAGCGCAATTGCGCCTGTTCTTCTATCTGCCATTCGAGCATGCGGAGGAGTTGCAGGAGCAGGCACGCTCGGTGACATTGATCACTGCGCTCGGCGAGGCCGAGACCACGCGCTATGCGCTGGAGCACCAGCAGATCATTCAGCGCTTCGGTCGTTTCCCGCATCGCAATGCCGTGCTGGGGCGCGAAACCACTGTCGAAGAGCAGCAGTTTCTCGACGAAGGTGGGTTTGCCGGTTAGGCCGTTGATGAGTGCGGCGCGGGCTGCCCCCATTGGGTATGACGGCGAGCTTGGCATCTGCGCGCAGGCACTGAAGACAGTGTTGACTGCCCGGGTCGCGTGCGTCTGGATCTGCGAGCACTCGCATGCGTGGGCGCACGCAGTGTTGATGCGTGCGCGCCCAGCCGATTCTGAGAGATGTTGATGACTGGGCAGATCGCGTTGTCTGCACCTCAACGCAATCGCGTGGATGGACGCACGCAGGGCTGATCTGCGTGCGCCCAAGCCAATCAGGCGTTTTCATGCATCGACAGGCGCCTCCCTGCACGCCTTCGATGCCTCAGCAGCCGCCCATCAAGGTCTCGCTCTGCCAGCGGTCGCCCTCGCCCAGTAGTAGATAGAAACCGTAGGTTTCATAACCGCTGTCGGACAGCACGAAGTCCAGCGTGCCATTGCCGTCGATGTCGCCGAACTGCAGCAAGTGCGTAATGCGTGGCAGGCCTTCGCAGTCGTCGCAGCCATTCTCGGCGTTGCCCTGGCGTAGCTGCCAGCGTTGGCCGGTGTGCTCCAGCAGGGCGAACACCGTGAGCACGCCGGTGGGGCTTTCGGTGTTGCCGGTCTGGGTGGGGTGGCTCTGGGTGAGCACTGCCACGCGGCGTTGCGGTGCGCGCGCATCGGTGAAGATCTGTAGCGACGCGGCGTCGTTGGCACGGTCTGCCGCAAATGCCGCCAACGCCTTGTTCAATGCCGCCGGCTTGACCTTCTGCCGCAGCTGCGCGCTCTCACCAAGCAGGCGAAGCAGCTCGGTCTGCTCGCTCGGCGTGGCCGCGCGCGTGGCAAAGCGCTGGCCCGGGTTGAGGTCTACCGACGACAGCAAGACCGGCCTGGTCGGCGATGTCGCCCCTTTGAAGCGCAGGCGCGCGGTGCCGCCGCACATGCTGTTGTCGTCCACGCTCAATGCGGTCAGGCGCACTGCGCCGGTGGAGACGCCTGCATCGAACAGCTGCAACGGCTGGCCGATCAGCGAGCGCGGCATGGTGGCTTCCTGCACCACACCACGGCCCAACCACACCGGCACGTATTCGAACGGCTCATCCGCCGGCTGGGTGTCGTAGGTCTGCACCAGCATCACCGCGCGCGGCGGTGCGGCGGCGTGCGCGGCCAGCGGCAGCAGGGCGGTGAGGGCGAGGGAAAGCAATCGGCAGTGCATGCGCATCGGTGTCCTTGTGATGGGAGGCATGAAAAAACGGACGCTCCATGGAGCGCCCGTTCGGGTGTCACGGCGGCCGTGCGTGGCCACCCGGCGTGCTCAGTACTTGGGCACGCCGTTGTCCACCGCGTCCGACCAGGCATCAATGCCGCCGGTCACGTTGTAGACGTTGGTGAAGCCCAGGCCGCGGAAATGCTCGGCCGCTTGCAGGCTGCGCCCGCCGCGGTGGCACAGGAACGCCAGCGGGGTGTCCTTGGGCAGTTGCTCGATCTCCAGGCGCTCGTGTGCGTCCAGGGTGCGGAACGGCGCTGCCACCGTGGCCAGCGCACGCTCATCGGCCGGGCGCACGTCCACCAGGGTCAGCGTACCGGCCTTGAGCCGGTCGTCGGCATCGCGCACCGACAGCTCCTGCACCGGCTTGGGCGCGTTGGGGTTGTCGATGGCCAGGCCGCGGCCACGGATGTCGTCCACCCAGTCGATGGTGATGCCGTCGGCGCGACGCGCGCTGGCCAAGTCGAACTGCACGCGCAGCCCGTTGGACTCGGCGGCGATAGCGTTCGGGTTGGTTGGCGCCAGCTGGAAGTTCGGCTGGAAATTGGCATCGATGGCCAGCGTCAGCGAGGCATCCGGCGCATCGGCCAGCGCACCCTTGAGCATCTCGACCGCAGCCGGGGTGATGGTGATCTTGGGCGGGCTGCGGTCCGGCGCCTGCAGGCCGAGCATGCTGCTCAGCTCGCCGCTGTCGGCCATCTGCACGATGATGTCGCTGCCGCCGATCAGCTGGCCATCCACATACAGCTGCGGAATGGTCGGCCAGTCGCCGTAGGCCTTGATGCCTTCGCGGATTTCCTGGTCGGCCAGCACGTTGACGTGGGCATAGTCGATGCCCAGGCCGTCCAGCACGCCGATGGCCTTGGCCGAGAAGCCGCACTGTGGCATGCCGGGCTGGCCTTTCATGAAGAGGACCACGCGGTTGGATTGCAGCAGCGTATCGATGCGGGAACGCAGGGCGGGATCGAGGGACATGGCAGCACTTCGGTCAGATCGTGGAGGCCGACCATTCTACGCCCCGTGGCATCATGAGGCATGACCACGCTGGAAACGCTGTATCGCATCCCCTCGCGCCCGTACCGCTGGGTCGGCTGGCTGGCCGTCTCGCAGCTGGCCGTGGCGCTGCTGTGGTGGCGGCTGGGCTGGGCCTGGGGGCTGCCGGCGTTGCTGCTCTCGCATGCGTTGTTCGTCGCCCCGGTGTTCCTGCCGCGCGCACGCCTGTACGCGCCGGTGGTGTCGCGTTTGCCCGGGCACGGGCCGCAGGTGTGGCTGACCATCGACGATGGCCCTTCCGACGACACCGTGGCCATGCTCGACCTGCTCGATGCGCACCGCGCCAGCGCCACCTTCTTCGTGGTGGGCGAACGCGCCGCGCAGCGGCCTGAACTGGTGCGCGAAATCGTGCGCCGCGGCCATGGCATCGGCAATCACAGCCACAGCCATCCGCAGGCCTGGTTCTGGGCGCTGGGCCCGCGCCGCATGGCGCGCGAGATCGGCGACGCGCAACAGGCGCTGGCGGCCATCACCGGCCAGGCACCGCGGTTGTACCGCTCGGTGGTAGGCATGACCAACCCCTTCGTTGCCGCTGCGCTGCGTGAGCACGGCCTGACCCGCGTGGCCTGGAGTGCACGCGGCTTCGACGGCGTGCGCTGCGAACCCGACACCACGGTGGCGCGCATCGTACGCGACCTCTCACCGGGCGCCATCGTGCTGCTGCACGAAGGCGCCGCGCACGGCCACAACGTCACCATCCTGCGCGGCGTGCTGGAGGCGATGCAGGCGCGTGGATTGGTCGCGCGGCGCCCGGATTGACGGCGCGGCTGTGTTGCAAATCCATTCTCGCGGAACGCGGCGACGCATGCGCAAGGCGTGCGCAGTGCCATTCATGACGGCGCTGTTCGGCCGACGTCTGATGGAGCTGAGTTTGCAGGTCACGCCATTGGGGAGGCGATCGCATGCTTCGGCGATGCATTTTCGGTAGTCATGTCCAATGCCTAGCCGATGGCATTTGAAAATGCATTCGTCCTTACGGAAGCCGTAGCAGGCCGACATCCATCGCTACGCACTGCGTCAGCACGCAGGATGCGACGCAACCGGATACGCACAAGAGCGCACGATTTTCCTGTCAGAACGTGCCGCTCGCCGATCCCCGCAACGCAGCGGGGGACCGGCAGCACCGCTCAACGCGGCTCGGCTACGATCAGCCAGTTGTTGAATGGCGTGTTGCCGTAGAGCGGCGCAAACGTCGCGCGCAGGCCCGCGGCATCCAGCTGCGCCTGCAGGCTGTCGCGGGTGGGATAGCTGCGCGGCATGCGCTGCATCCAGCCGCACAGGTGCGCCAGCACGTCGGTGACGCGGCTGGTGCGGCCACGGCCGCTGTCATCGCCCAGTGCGCTGCGGATGACCAGTTTGGCGCCGGGGGTCAGCATCTGCGCCACGCTGTGCAGCAGGCTGGCCTGCATGTCGGCCTGCAGATACTGCAACACGTCCAGGATGGTGACGCTGCCGCTGTGTTGCGGCCACGCCACGCTCAGGTCGACCACTGCGAATTGCGTATTGCCCAACGCCGAGCGCTGCGCGATGTGCTGCGCGCGGCGGATCTTGGACGCATCCACATCCACGCCGTGATACCCCAGCGTCTGGCCATCGGCGCGCAATGCATGGGCCAGCAGCCCAAGCCCGCAGCCCAGGTCCAGCACCGGCGCGGTGGTGCTGCGTAGCTCTGCCAGTACGCCGGGGTACAGCGGGTCGGTGCGCAGCTTGGCCTGCGTGTAGTAGTAGTCGTAGCGGTTACCCAACGGATGCGGCGGCAGAAACGCGCGTGCGATCGCCAGCGCCTGCGGGCGGCTCATGGGTTGGGTGGCGGTGGTGTGCAATGTCGGTCCTTGGCAGTGAGGCGTCTAACGCGGCTAGCTGAGTGCGTCGCGCGCGGCGGGCAGCGCCAGCGCAGTCCAGCGCGCATACATCGCACCGGACGGATGCAGGCCCTCATCGACGAGCATGTCCGGTGCATCGCCGCCGTCGCGGCTGGTGGCGGTGATGTCGACGAAGCGCACCGCGCGTGCCGTGCAGCGTTCGGCGGCCACCGTGTTGAATGCATCGATCTGTGCGGCGATCAGGGCCGCATCGCGTCCTTGTGCGCGCGCAAATGGGGTCAGCCCCCAATCGGGAATCGACAGCACCACCACGCGTTCGGGCCGCGCATCGGCAAAGCCAATCGCGCGCTGTAGTAACTCGTCGAACTCGGCGCGGTAGGCGTCCAGCGTGCGCTCGCGGTATTGATTGTTCACCCCAATCAGCAGGCTCACCAGATCGAACGGACCCTGCGGGGCGGCCGCGTCGATCCCGGCCTGCAGTTCGTCGGTGGTCCAGCCGGTGGTGGCGATCAGTTGCGGTGCTGCCACCGGCCAGCCATAGGCCCGCAGGCCTTCGGCCAGTTGCTCCGGCCAGCGCTGCTCGGCGGCGACGCCCTCGCCGATGGTGTAGGAGTCGCCCAGCGCCAGATAGCGCCGCGGCAGGCCGACCGCCGCCATCACGCCACGCTGCGCGACTTGAGCGGCACGACCTTGGTCACCGCCTCTGCACGCCGCGTCAGGGCGCGATCGATGCGCGCAAACACATCACGCATCACCGCGGCTTCGGGCATCAGCGTCACGCGGAAATGGTGGCGATACGGCACGTTGAAGCTGGAGCCCGGCACCACCAGCACGCCTTCGTCGTTCATCAGATCCAGCGCGAAGGTGTGGTCGTCGAAATTACGCGCCGCCGGCCCCACCACTGCCGGGAACGCATACAGCGCGCCGGCCGGTGCAACCAACGACAGATGCGTGCTAGCCGCGCATGCTTCGATCACCGCGCGGCGGGTCTCGTACAAGCGTCCACCCGGCGCGCACAGCGCCGAGATGGTGTCCGGCCCGTTGACTGCCGCGTCGATCGCGTACTGGCCCGGCACGTTCGCGCACAGGCGCAGCGCGCCGAGCAGGTCCATGGCGTTGCGCAGATCGTTGATGCGCGATTGCTCACCGGACAACAGCGCCCAGCCCACGCGCCAGCCACAGGCGCGGTGCACCTTGCTCAGCCCGCTGAAGGTGATGCACGGGTGCGCACCGGCCAGCGGTGCGACCGGCAGGAAGGCCGCGTCGTCGTACAGCACCTGGTCGTAAATCTCATCGACCATCAGCAAGAGGTTGTGCTTGGTGGCGATCGCCACGATGCGCTCCAGCAGTTCGCGCGAATAACTGGCGCCGCTAGGGTTGTTCGGATTGATCAGCACGATGGCGCGGGTACGCGAGGACACCAGCGTCTCGATCTCCACGGGGTCCGGCTGGAAGCCATTCTCCGGCGCGCAGCGGTAATACACCGGGCGGCCGTCGTTGAGAATGGTCGCAGCCGACCACAGCGGATAGTCGGGCGAGGGCACCAGCACTTCGTCGCCGGGGTTGAGCAGCGCACGCAGCGACAGATCGATCAGCTCGCTGACGCCGTTGCCGATAAAGATGCGATCCGGGTGCGCGTCCGGATGCTGGCGCCGCGCATACGCCTTGGCGACCGCTTCGCGCGCCTCCGGCAGGCCTTGCTGATGCGTATAGGGGTCGGTGCGGCCCATGTCGTCGGCAATCGCACGCTGCAGATGCTCCGGCGCACGGAACCCGAATGCACCGGGGTTGCCGATGTTGAGCTTGATCAGCTTGCGGCCCTGCGCCTCCAACTCCCGCGCTCGCCGCGCCAGTTCGCCCCGGATCTCGTAGCGGACTTCGGACAGGCGCTCGCGGATGGCGAGCGGCTTTTGCGGGGCGGTGGACATACGGCAGGCCGGTTGTAGGCGTGAGGCTTGGCATGGTAGCGGAAATATGACAAGCGGACATGCTTGCATTGGCAACAATGTCAAGTGCACGACAAGCGCTCCGATCACGCTTGAATGCACAAGCGGCCCAGGTTGGACCGCTAGAATCCGCACATGAGCGACACATCCCCCAACTACCACACCCTTCAATCTATCGGCTGGCCCTGGCCTGGCCCTCCCGAGGACCCGGCCTGGCAGGCGATCTTTGCGGCGCATCCACAGGCGTTGCCGGCGCGGGTGGTGGAGCAGCACCGCACCGGTTATGTGGTGGCCGATACGCCGGAGGCCAGCCTGAAGGCCGAGTCGTTGCCGGAATGGCAGCGGCCGCGCTTTCCCAGCCATGAGCGGGCGTCGGTGGGGGATTGGGTACTGATGGAGGGCAAGCGCATCGTGGCGTTGTTGCCGCGGCGCACCTCGATCAAGCGTGGGGCTGCAGGCGAGCATTACCACCAGCAGGTGATCGCGGCCAATATCGATACGGTGTTCATCGTGTGCGGGCTGGATGCGGACTTCAATCCGCGCCGCATCGAGCGCTATCTGCTGCTGGTTGGCGGTGGCGGTGCCGAGCCGGTGGTGGTGCTGACCAAGGCCGATCAGACCGAATACGCCGAGGATGCGTTAGCGGTGCTGGAGGAGTTGGAAGCGCAGAACATCGCGTTGCGTGCGGTCAATGCCAAGGATCCCGAGAGTGTGGCGGCGCTGCGGCCGTGGCTGGGCGATGGCCGCACCGCAGTGCTGGTGGGCTCGTCCGGCGCGGGCAAGTCGACGTTGACCAACACCTTGCTCGGCACGCAGAAGATGAAGACCAACGCGGTGCGCGAGAACGATTCGCGCGGCCGCCACACCACCACGCATCGGGCGTTGATTCCGCTGCCGTCGGGTGCGTGTCTGATCGATACGCCCGGCATGCGCGAGCTCAAGCCCACCGGTGAGGAGGATCTGGCCGAAGGCGGCTTTTCCGATGTGGAAGCGTTGGCGGCGCAATGCCGTTTCAACGATTGCGCGCATATCGCCGAACCCGGTTGCGCGGTGCGTGCGGCGATCGAGGCCGATCAGCTGGACCCGGAGCGCGTGGCCAACTACATGAAGCTGCGCGTGGAAGTGGCCAGCGCGGCCGAAAAACTCGCCACCCGTGTTGCGCAGAACAATCGCGGCAAGGGCTCGGGCAAGCGGCCTGCCAGCGTCGATCGTCCCGGACGGCGCTGATGCCATCGCGCAAGGGGCCGCCGGACATCGTCCATCACGCGGCGCTGGATGCGCGCTTGGTCAAGGCCGTGCGCGGGGTCAAATTGCTCGCGTTGGCGAGCTGGCCTCGGGCCTTGCAGGAGCCCTTCCTGCAGAGCGTGGCGCGCGGGCAGCCAGAGCTGCCGCAGGTGGAGTACCCGGTACTGGATTTTGGCGATACCCGGCGCGAGCTGGCCGTCATTGCGAAGGCCGCCGACCCGCAGCATCCGCTCGGCGCGTATTTGATCGATTCGGCGCATAGCTGGGGGCTGGCGGCCGGGTTGCTGGAATCGCTGGGCACCGCAGCGGTGAGTGATTACTCGGCGCAGCTGTTTGGTGTGCCGGACGACCCGATGCCGGGCAATGGGCCGAGCACGCGCGAGGCTGCGCGGCACTTCATCCAGATCGCGCAGGAGCTGGACCGTGAATTGCTGGCGCCGGAAGAACAGGTGCCGGTGTCGGCCACCGCGTTGCGGATGCAGTTGCAGAACGATCTGGATGCGTTTTTCGAAGGCCGCGTGATTACGGTGACGCTGGACCCGGACCTGCTGGCCAAGGCCGCGGCCGGTGCGCATCGCATCCGGCTGCGCAGTGGCGCGACCTTCAGCGATTACGATCGCGCGCAGTTGTTCCATCACGAAGCATTGGTGCACTCGCTCACGGCGCTCAACGGGCGTGCGCAGGTGCACCTGCCCAGCCTGGGGATTTCTTCGCCACGCACCACCGCCACGCAGGAAGGCCTAGCGACCTTTGCCGAGCAGATCACAGGCAGCATCGACATCGAACGCATGAAGCGCATCAGCCTGCGCATCGAAGCGATTGCGATGGCGCGCTCCGGCGCAGATTTCATCGAGATCTTTCGCTATTTCACCGAGAGCGGGCAAAGCCCGCCGGAAAGTTTTTCCTCCGCGCAGCGCGTATTTCGCGGCGTGCCGACCAGCGGTGGCGGTGCTTTTACCAAGGACACGGTGTACCTGCGCGGGCTGGTGGCGGTGCATACGTTCTTCCGGCATGCGTTGCAGCGCGATCAGTTGCAGCGCTGCCGGTATTTGTTCGCCGGCAAGATGGCGCTGGGCGATGTGGCGCGCTTTGCGCCCTTATTCGAGAGCGGTGTGCTGGTGGCGCCACGCTGGCTGCCGCCGTGGGTGAGCCGTGTCAGCGGGCTGGCCGGCATGCTGGCGTTCTCGCTATTTGCCAACCGCATCCGCATGGATCAGCTGCAGCCGCCAGCGATGAATGTCTGAACCGTGTGCGCGGCGCCCACGCGCTCTACACGGCACTGCAACGGGCTGAACCGCAGACTGGCTGCCTTGCCCGAGTCCGGGGCGATAACCCAAGGCAATCCAATGAATGTTCTGATGGTGCTCACCTCCCACGACCAGCTGGGCGATACCGGCAAGAAGACCGGCTTCTGGCTGGAAGAATTCGCCGCGCCGTACTACGTGTTCAAGGACGCAGGCGCGCAGATCACCCTGGTCTCGCCGAAGGGCGGCCAGCCGCCGCTGGACCCGAAGAGTGACGAGCCCGACGCGCAGACCGAGGCGACCAAGCGCTTCAAGCAGGATCCAGAAGCCCAGCAGGCGCTGGCAAGCACGCACCGCCTAGCCGACATCCAGGCAGACGCGTTCGATGTGCTGTTTTATCCGGGTGGTCATGGCCCGCTGTGGGATCTGGCCGAAGACGCGCACTCGATCGCGCTGATCGAAGCGTTCGCCACTGCCAACAAGCCACATGGTCTGGTCTGCCACGCACCGGGCGCGCTGCGTCGGGTCAAGGGCGCCGACGGCAAGCCGCTGGTCAATGGCCGCCGCGTCACTGGCTTTACCAATGGCGAAGAAGAGGGCGTGGGTCTGACCAAGATCGTGCCGTTCCTGGTGGAAGACGTGCTGATCGAGCTCGGTGGCCAGTATGAAAAGGGCGCCGACTGGGGCGTGCATGTGGTCACCGACGGCATGCTGGTGACTGGCCAGAACCCGGCTTCGTCCGAGAAGACTGCAGAAACGCTGTTGAGCCTGGGCAAGCGCTGAGATGCAGCTGCTGGCGCGTTAACGCGCCAGCGCAGCAACTCATCTGTGCGGCGGCGCGGCCTTCGTGGTCGTCAGGTCGAGCAGATGCGATGAGAAAAAGCACGCCCTGACCGGCGTGCTTTTTTATTGCGGATGTACACGCTGCAATACAGTGTTGGCTGGGTGCGGAACCGCATCGTATTGATGAAGCGCTGGCGTCGAGTCGGCGAGGCACTCCAGTACCTCGCGCATCAAGCATCGGCACGCGACGCGCACCACGGCCGCTTTGCCGAGTGCGGTCTAGATCAACCCATGATTCAACGACGCTGCAACCAGCGCACGCCATAGGCAGGAAGCAACAGCTCCGTACACGGCGCAGGCGCATCGCCAGTGCCGTCGGTGTCCAGCACAGCCCATTGCGCATGCCCGGTCTGGGTGAGATCCACCGGCAGTGGCACTTCGCTGAAATTGTGCACCGCCAGGAAGCTGTCGCCACGCGTCAGCGCGAATAGCCGGGCATCACCAAGGGCGACGCTGCCCAGCGATTGCGTGGCAGCCAGCGCAGGCAGGCCCGCACGCAGCCGGATCAATGCACGCAAGCGTGTGTACACCGTACCTGCCAAGGTGGCGGGGTCATGCCGCTGTGCGGCCAGCTCCCATGCCATCGCCGGGCGATGCAGCCAGCGTCCTTCGTGGCGTCGCTGCGCATCGTCCAGGTAGGCGGTGTCGTTGGGTAGCGCGAGTTCATCGCCCATGTAGATCAGCGGAACACCCGGCATCGACAGCGACACGGCGTAGAGCAACACCAGGCGGTCCACCGCACGGGCGGCCGCCGCCGCATCGGCGTGTTCGTGCGCAGCCTGCACGCCCACCAATGCCGCGCTCATGCCATTGGTGCCGTGCACGCCATCGCCGCTGCTTTGGAAACTTTCGCCGCGCGCGTAACTGCCGGGCACGGCGTTGGCGTAGAACTGCGCCACCTCGCGCAGCGAGAACGGCGGCTGCGCGGCAGTGCCGGCGGCCTCGCGCTGCAACACATTCCAGCCGATATCGTCATGGCAGCGCACGTAGCTGAGCCAGGCGCAGTTGGGCGGCAGCGGCGGGCTGTGCGCGATCACGTCCTGCAGGATGTCGCCGCGTTGCAGGGCCAGCGCCGACCAGCCAGCCGCCATCAGCGTGCTGTGATAGGCCAGGTGACACTCGTGCCCGCGCTGCACGCCGCTGCCGAAGTAGGGCGGCAGTTCCGCCATTGGCACGATGGCTTCGGCCTTCATCACCACCGAGGGCGCCACGATGTCGGCCACGGCACGCAATGCCACCAAGATGGTGTGCGCCTCGGGCTGGTTCATGCAGTTGGTGCCCGGGCGTTTCCACAGGTACGCCGTGGAATCGAGCCGGAACGCTTCCACGCCCAGATTGGCCAGCTCCAGCATCGCCAAGGCCATCTCGCCGAACACCGCCGGGTTGCTCCAGTTCAAATCCCACTGATAGGGATAGAACGTGGTCCACATCCACTGCCGGGTCTCGTCCACCCAGGTGAAGTTGCCGGGCGCGGTCTGCGGGAATACCTGTACCAAGGTGGTGTCGTACTGGTCCGGTGCGCTGCGGTCGGCGAAGTGATGGTAGTAGTCGAGATAACGCGTATCGCCAGCGCGTGCGGCCTGTGCCCAGGCGTGGTCGTCGGCGGTGTGGTTGAGCACGAAATCCGCGCACAGGCTGATGTTGGCCGCGCGCAGGCGTGCGGTCAGTGCGACCAGATCGTCGTTGCTGCCCAGGGCCGGTTCCACCTGGCCGTAATCGCTGACTGCAAAACCCCCGTCGTTATCGCCGGCGCGTGCGCGCAGGAATGGCAGCAGGTGCAGATACCGCACGCCCAGTTCCTGCAGATACGGAACGCGCTCGGCAACACCGCGCAGCGTGCCGGCAAAACGGTCCACGTAGGCGCTGTAGCCCAGCATGTCCTGCTGGCCGAACCAGCCCGGTGTGCGGCTGTCGTCGAGGTGCCGCAAGGCCGCTGGCCGCGCCTGCGCGACCACGCCCAGTGCGCTCAGCCACTGTGGCAACCAGGTGGCGTAGTCGGCGCGGTCGCCGTAGAGCGTGGACAGCGCGTCGAGCAGACGCGGGGCATGCGTATCGAAACGCGCCAGTATTGCTGCGGCAGTGGACGGATCCAGTGCGGCGGCAACGCTGGCGCGCAGTGCAGCGGCGTCGATGGGGGAGGAGGCGATCATGGGGGAAAGCCGGGCAGGGCCCGGCGCGGGTCCTTTAGAAGTCGTAGCGCAGGCTGAGGCTGGTGGTGCGGCCGGCGATCGAACGTGCGCGGATGATGCCGTTGGCCGGAATCGTAGCTTCCTCGGCTTCGGTCAGCCCGAACGTGTTGAACAGGTTGTTGACGTTCAACGCGACGGTGAGCGCATCGGTGATGCGGTAGTCGCCGAACAGATTCACCTGCGTGTAGCCCGGCATCTTCAGCTGGTTGGAATCCTGCGTGTAGGCCTCGGTGGTGCCGATCAGGTTCACGCCGAACTGGTAGCCGTCGCCGCGGTAGCTCGGGGTGAGCTGCCACACGAAGTCGGCCTGGCGACGCGGCACGTTGCCGGTGTTCTCCGGGGTGATCTGGTCCCTGGCGATTTCTGCATCGGTCCAGGTCACGCCGCCGTTGACGGTGAAGCCCTCGTAGCGGTAGCTGGCTTCCAGTTCGATGCCGTGCGCCTTGTAGCTACGGTTGAAGAAGCGCTGGCTGGTGACTTCGAAGTTCTGCTCCTGGGTGCGCGCGGCAAACGCGGTGGCAAACAGGCTCAGGCCGTCGCGGCGCCACTTCAGGCCGGCTTCGGTCTGCCGCACCACGTTGACCGCTTCATCGGAGGTCACCGAGCCATCGTCGCGGATCACGCCGAACAGCAGGCGGTCGGCATTGGCGCGTGCGCCACGGCTGACGCGTGCGAATGCGCCGAGGTCGTCGTTGATCAGGTAGTTGCCGCCCAATGAGTACGACAGGTAATTCCAGTCGTAATCCACTGGCCGCGCATTGGCGGTGTCCACGGTGGCCACGCGCTGTTCCACCGGCTGGATCACGCCATCGCCGTTGACGTCCAGGTTCTGCGCGATGGCGGTGCCGGAATAGTTGCCGCGTGCATCGCCCATGTCGTAGCGCAGGCTGCCGTCGATGCTGAGCTTGCCGCTGTCGAAGGTGAGCGCCACGTACGGTGCGTTGACGTCGTAGCGCACGTCGTAGCTGCGGGTGATGCAGCAGTCGCCCCAGAACGGCGTGCCGTAGGCGTACAGGCCGTTTTGCGAGCGCGACACGCCGGCGGCGTCGACCACATTGAGCAGGCGCGAGTCGCGGCCCAGGCTCTGCACGTAGGAGTTCCAGGTCCAGTCCATGTCGATGGTCTGGCGCGAGGTGTAGTAGCCCATGCGCAGGTTGAGGGTGCGGCCGTCACCACCGAACTCGCGCGAGAGGCTGAGGTCGTTGGTGACATTGCCCAGATCGTTGATGGCGACATTGAACAGATGCGTGCGGATGGCCGTGCCGGTGTAGGCCTGGCCGGCATTGGCGCCACCGGCTTCCACCAGCTGCGCGCCGGCGCCGCCGATGGACGATGCCAGCGCGGCGGCATCGGTGACTTCGGCCGGGAACGGGCTGACGAAGCGGCCGCTGTTGTCGGCGATACGGAATTTATCGCTCAGGTTCCAGCCATTGCCCAGGTCGAACCAGGCTTCGGCGCCGATGGTGCGGGAGATCGGGTGCATGCCGTCGCCCAGGTCGGTGCGGCGCGGCTGGTTGTTGCCATCCAGGCCGACATCGGAGCGGAAATTACGGCTGTACAAGGTGTCGTTGCCGGGATCGAACCCGGGGAAGCCGCCCAGGTCCGGCGAGCCGTCGCGGCCACGCACCGAGGTGGGCACCGGCAAATAGCCGGCGGCACGGTCGTTGAGGTATTTGCCGTACACACGCACGTAGCCGTTCTCGAACAGGCGGGTGAGGTTGGCCTTGAGTTGGCCGCCCTTGTCGGTGGTGTAGCCGGCATCGCGCACGCCGTCGCCCTGGCGGAAGAAGCCGCCGATGTTGAACTGCCAGTGCTCGGCAAACGGCGCGCCGTAATTGAAGTCGATGCGGGTGTTGTCGTAGTCCAGGCCGCGACTGACGCCGACGCTGCCGCCTTCGGTGTCGCCGGTCTTGCTGATGAAGTTGATGATGCCGCCGGGCGCATTGCTGGTAAACGTCGAGGCCGAACCGCCGCGGATCGCTTCGATGCGATCCATCGTGAAATCCGAGCGCAGGAAGATATCGGCGTTGCCGAAGGCGATATCGCCGAACTCCATCACCGGCAGGCCGTCTTCCTGCAACTGCAGGAACTTGGCGCCACCCGAAGCGACGGGGAGGCCGCGCACGGCGATATTGGCATTGCCTTCGCCGCCGCTGGACTCGGAGCGGATGCCGGGAATGTTGCGGAAGATTTCCGCAGTGCTGCGCGGCGCCGATTGCTCGATCGCCTCCGCACCCACGGTGCTGACCGACACGCTGGACTTGAGCTTGGTGGTGGCGGTGGAGGTGCCGGTGACGAACACCGAATCCAGGTTGACCGCGGCGCTGTCGGCGGCCGGCGGGGTGGCGGGTGCGGGCGGGGTGGCGTCCTGGGCCAGCGCGAGCGGCGCGCACAGGCAGGTGGTGACCGCGCAGGCCAAAGCGTGCAGGCGCAGGGTGTGCAAGGTGGACATCGCGATTCTCTCTCTCACGGATGGTGGTGTGTCGACGCCCTGCGTCGTCCCCTCCCAGGGATGGCCGGGTGGCCTGCAGTGCGAGCGGAGTGATACGCCCTAATGCAATCGATTGCAATCCTGCGTTGCAGCATTTGTTGCGCTAATGAAGGAGGGAGAAGCGGGTGAGCGTCCGTGTTGCGGCGCAGCGTTACAATCGATTGCAAAGCGGCCAGGGTAGAGTGCGCTGCGGCCACTGGGAGCCGCACCGATGCCTGGACCCTGCATGTCGTCGACCGCTCCTCCGCTTTCCTTCGCACGCATCCTGGCCCTCAATGCCGGGTTCTTCGGTGTGCAATACAGCTTCGGGCTGCAACAGAGCAACATGAGCCCGATCTACAACTACCTGGGTGCCGACCACGCCAGCCTGCCGTACCTGTGGCTGGCCGGGCCGATCACCGGCCTGGTGCTGCAGCCGTTCGTCGGCGCCTTGAGCGATCGCTCGGTGACGCGCTGGGGCCGGCGCATGCCCTACATGGTGCTCGGCGCGTTGGTGTGCAGCCTGTGCCTGCTGGCGATGCCCTTCAGTACCGCATTGTGGATGGCGGTCTGCCTGCTGTGGGTGCTGGACGCCGCAAACAACGTCGCGATGGAGCCGTACCGCGCCCTGGTGAGCGACGTGCTGGCGCCACCGCAGCGGCCGTTGGGGTATCTCACCCAGAGCGCCTTTACCGGGCTGGCGCAGACGCTGGCCTATCTCACCCCGCCGTTGCTGGTGTGGTTCGGCATGAGCCAGGACGCGGCCAATGCGCACCACATCCCGTACGTGACCATTGCCGCGTTCGTGATCGGCGCCGGCTTTTCGGCTGCCTCGATCCTGCTCACCGCGCGCAGCGTGCGCGAGCCGGTGGTGCCTGCGGCGGAGATCGCGCGCATGCGCAAGGCCGGTACCGGGCTGGGCGCCACGCTGAGCGAAATCGGCAGCGCGCTGCGCGACATGCCGCCGACCATGCGTCAACTGGCGCCAGTGATGCTGTTTCAGTGGTATGCGATCTTCAGCTACTGGCAGTACATCGTGCTGTCGCTGTCGACCACTTTGTTCGGCACCACCGAGGCGAACTCGCACGGCTTTCGCGAGGCCGGGCTGGTCAACGGGCAGATCGGCGGTTTCTACAATTTCATCGCGTTTCTGGCGGCCTTTGCGATGGTGCCGGTGGTGCGGCGCGTCGGCCCCAAGTACACGCACGCGGCCTGCCTGCTGGCGGCTGGCGTGGGCATGTGGGTGTTGCCGGGGATCGAGAACCGTTGGTTGTTGCTGTTGCCGATGATCGGTATTGGCCTGGCCTGGGCCAGCATGATGGGCAACCCCTACCTGATGCTGGCCGACAGCATTCCGCCCGAGCGCACCGGCGTGTACATGGGCCTGTTCAACCTGTTCATCGTGC
Organism: Xanthomonas sp. NCPPB 4037; assembly: GCF_041475695.2. Taxonomy (NCBI): domain Bacteria; kingdom Pseudomonadati; phylum Pseudomonadota; class Gammaproteobacteria; order Lysobacterales; family Lysobacteraceae; genus Xanthomonas; species Xanthomonas sp. NCPPB 4037. Next base: position 4,167,811 of record NZ_CM191261.1, on the reverse strand, counting down.
TGCCGATGCTGATCCAGATCGTGACCTTGCCGCTGTATTACGAACCGCTGCTACACGGCGACCCGCGCAACGTAATCCGCCTGGCCGGCGCACTGATGTTGGCTGCAGCGGTGGCGATGTTGTGCGTACGCATCCGCAAACCCAAGGCCGTTGCGGCTTAGAGCAGCTATCAAAACTACTGCGCAGCCGCCAGGCGGGCGCGGCCGGTGCTCGGAATCCTCATGTACCCACGTACACTCCGGTTCCTCCGCGCCGTCCGCACCCACCTGACGACTGCTCGCTACGTTTTGTTAGCCGCTCTTAGTTGCCAGCAAGGTGTCGCAATGTTTTGCCGCTAAAAAAAGCGGATTGCAGCACCAAGACATTGCGTGCACTCCGTCCAGGACGCACGCTCTTACGATTCCCGATTCCCGATTCCCGATTCCCGATTCCCAATTCCCGATTCCCGATTCCCGATTCCCGATTCCCAATTCCCAATTCCCAATTCCCGAATCCCGAATCCCGAATCAAGCCGACTCGCGCACCACCAGCTTCACCGGCATCTCCACCGAGTCCACCGCTTCGCCGGCGATCAATGCCAGCAGCCGGTCCACCAGCAGGCGGGCGGCCAGGCCAAGATCCTGCTGCACGGTGGTCAGCGGCGGCTGGCTGTAGGCGGCCAGCGGAATATCGTCGAAGCCCACCAGTGAAATGTCCTGCGGCACGCGGTGGCCGGCTTCGACCAGGGCGCGGATCGCACCGACCGCAATCACGTCGGAGGCGGCGAACAGGCCATCCGGTGCGTCAGTCTTCTTGAGCATGGCGCGGGTGAGCCGGTAGGCGTCCTCGCTGAGGAAGTGGCTGCGCGCGTGCAGGCGCGTGTCGAACTCCAGGCCATGCTGCTCCAGCGCCTGCCGGTAGCCGGCAAAGCGCGGTGCGACCTCGGGAAGCTGGTCATCGCCCAGGAAGGCGATGCGCCTGCGGCCGCTGGCGATGAGGTGCTCGGTGGCCAGTGCGCCGCCCTGGAAATTGTCGCTGCCCACGCTGATGTACGACTGCCCGTCGATTCGGCTGCCCCACACCGCCATCGGCAGGCCATCGCGTGCGGCCGCATCCAGCGCAGCATGTTCGGAGCTTTGCCCCAATACGATCACGCCATCGGAGCGGCTGCCGCGTGCGAGTTGTTCCACCCAGCCGTCCTGGTGCCGATTGAGCTTGGACAACAGCATGCTGTAACCACGGCCGGTGAGTTCTTCGGCCAGCAGCGCGAGCATGGTCATCAGGAACGGGTCCGACAGCGGCTGGTCCAGCGCATGCATCATCGGCACCGCCACGCTCACCGTGTTGGAGCGCTTGGCGCGCAGGCTGCGTGCCACCGGATCGACCTGATACCCCGCATCGGCCGCGATCTGCTTGATGTAGGCGCGGGTGCGCTCTGCCACCACCGGGCTGCCGGCCAGCGCACGCGACACGGTGGACTCGGACACGCCCGCCATGCGCGCGATGTCGGCCATCTGCGGGCGTGCAGCAGGAGTGGCGCGTTCGGGATGTTTGGCCATGGCACCGCACTGCGGAAAAGCCAGAGTGTAATCAGTTCGTGCACGCCACGTGTCGCGCAGGCCTTGCGGTGGCGGTCGCTTGCAGGGCATTTGCGGATGCCATGCGGGCGCACAACGGTCGGCAAACAGCGGCTTGCTCAGGCATTGCAGCGCGCTGGCGCGGCGCTTGTGGGGGGTGATGCAGGGCATGAAACGGAGCGCGTCGGGCTGCGGCGTGCAGGGGGATGCGATGCCAAACGTTGCTGCATGCGCGGGAGGCGGCCGCAGCACGGGCGGCTGTACGCACCGCTGCGGTGCCAGTGCATCGCTGCGCTGCGCGTGATGGATGCCAGCCTCCACGCAGCAGCGCCGCACGTGCATGGCGCACTAGCCCATGTACAAACCGCCGTTGACCGCATAGTCGGCGCCGGTCACATACGCGGCGTCGTCGGAGGCCAGCCATGCGCACAGGCCGGCCACTTCGGCCGGCTTGCCGAGCCGGCGCACCGGCACCGAGGTAGCCAGGCGGTCCAGCACATCCGGTGGGAAATTGCTGATGGATGCGCTGGCGATATAGCCGGGCGAGATGGTGTTGACGGTGACGCCGCGCGAGGCCACTTCCTGCGCCAGCGCACGGCTGAATCCATGCATGGCCGCCTTGGCGGTGGCGAAGTTGATCTGCCCGATCTGGCCCTTGTGCGCGCTGACCGAGCCGATGTTGACGATGCGCCCCCAGCCGCGCGAGGTCATGCCATCCACCACCTGCTTGGTGATGTTGAACAGCGAATGCAGGTTGCTGGCAATCACCGCATTCCAGTCGTCGCGGCTCATCTGGCGGAACAGCGTGTCGCGACTGCCACCGGCGTTGTTGACCAACACATCGATCTCGCCGACCTCCGCCTTGACCTTGGCAAACGCAGCTACGGTGGAATCCCAATCGGCGGCGTTGCCTTCGGAGGCAACGAAGTCGAATCCGAGCTCGCGTTGCTCACGCAACCACGCCGATTTGCGCGGCGAATTCGGACCACACCCGGCCACCACCGTGTGCCCGGTGCGCGCCAGTTTCTGGCAGATCGCAGTGCCCACACTGCCCATGCCACTGGTGACGTATGCGATGCGAAGCGTCATTGCTTGAACTCCTTCGGAGTTGGGAGTTGGGAGTTGGGAATGGGGAATCGGGAGTGGGGAATCGGTGGAGCAGGGGCCGCGGTTTCTATTTTTTATGTGGAAGTCAGGAATCGAAACGGCAGCGCAGCGCCGCTTTTGCGATTCCCCATTCCCGATTCCCCATTCCCGGCGCGCGATCAGCGCGCCAACGGAAACAAGCCAAACAGCAGCCCGCCGGCAAGCATCAGCATCGAAATCAGCACCGCCCATTTCAGGGTGAAGCGCTGGTGGTCGGCGAAATCGACCTTGGCCAGGCCGACCAGCAGATAGGTCGAGGGCACCAGGGGGCTGAGCAGATGCACGGGCTGGCCGGCCAGCGAGGCGCGCGCCATTTCCACGGGCGTGATGCCGTAATGGCCGGCGGCTTCGGACAGGATTGGCAGCACGCCGAAGTAGAACGCGTCGTTGGACATGAAGAACGTAAACGGCATGCTGACGATGGCGGTGATCACCGCCAGGTACGGGCCCCAGCTGTCGGGAATCACCGCCAGGAAGCTGCGCGACATCGCTTCGACCATGCCGGTGTTGGACAGGATGCCGGTGAAGATGCCGGCAGCGAAGATCAGCGACACCACCGACAACACATTGCCGGCGTGGTTGACCAGGCGACGGCGTTGCTCGGCCAGGTTGGGGTAGTTGATCATCAGCGCCAGCGCGAAGCCGATCATGAACAACACCGGCATCGGCAGGATGCCCACCACCAGTGCGGCCATCAGCGCCAGGGTGAGCACCAGGTTCACCCACAGCAGCTTGGGCCGCTTCATGTCTTCGGTGTCTTCAACGCGCGGCAGGGCGTCGTTGTCGTCGGGCAGGCTGGTTTCCAGCCAGTTGCCGTCGGCGGGCAGGCGCACCACGCCCAGGCGGCGACGCTCGCGCATGCCGAGCAGCCAGGCGAGTGCAATGATGCCGGCGATCGCCATCGCCATGGCCGGTACCAGCGGCACGAACACATCGGCCGGATCCACGTGCAATGCAGTGGCGGCGCGCGCAGTGGGCCCGCCCCACGGGGTGAGATTCATCACGCCGCTGGCCAGGATGGTGACGCAGGTGAGGTTGAGCGCGTTCATGCCCAGGCGCTGGTACAGCGGCAGCATCGCCGAGACGGTGATCATGTAGGTGGTGGAGCCGTCGCCATCGAGCGAGATCAGCATCGCCAGGATCGCCGTGCCCATGACGATCTTCAGCGGGTCGCCCTTGACCAGGCGCAGGATGCGGCCGACCAGCGGGTCGAACAGGCCGGCATCGATCATCACCCCGAAATAGAGGATGGCGAACATCAGCATCACGCCGGTGGGCGCGATCTTCTTGATGCCGTCGAGCATCATCTCGTTGATGCCGGTGCCGAAGCCGCCGAGCAATGCGAACACGATCGGCACCGTGATCAGAGCCACCAGCGGCGACAGCCGCTTGCTCATGATCAGGTACATGAAGGTGATCACCATTCCGAAACCGAGCGCGGTCAGCATGCGGGCAAATCCTTTGAGGCGTGCAGCAGGGGATAAGTGGAGCGCGCCACCGCGCCGGGCGCGCAGCAGCGAAGGTGGTGCACGCCAGTGCTGTTGGCGGCTGACGTGACAGCGCTGTGGCTGTCATGCGGCAGGCTGCAGGTCACCGCATTGGCGGACGGCAGCGCGCCGCTGCAGTGGCGGGGCGCAGATGCGCGATGACGCAGGGCGAAGATGCAGGCCACTCAGAAGTCGTACTGGAAGCGGCCGGTAACGGCCAACGTGTGATCGACCACCGCATCCACCATGCGGTCACGGTTGCGGCTGTCGATCACATTGAGCATCACGCGCAGATTGGGCTTGAAGTACCAGTTGCCGCCCAGCGTCCACGACTGCGTGTTGGCGTCGATGAAGTTGGGTTGCCCATCCAGATGCTGGTCGCCGCGCATGTAGTCGTAACGCAGCGCCAGCTCGAACGCGCCGGACGGGCGGTTGGGCGTCTTGATGCGGCTGAAGCGGCCGGTCTTGCGATCGTAGCCGCGCGACTCGCCGGTCACGAACCAGCTGACCAGGCCATAGCTGGCCAGCACCTTGGCATGCTGCGCGCCATCGTCGAGCAGGCCGCCGCTGAACTCGGTCTGCCACGACCATGGGCCGACTACTTCGGCATATTCCAGCGACCATTTGTCGAAGTCGGTGTCGCGGCCATCGGCGAAGCGTGCCAGCGTGATGCGGCTGTTGTTGGCGAGATCGTTTTCCGGGCGCGGGCGGATCAGCAGCGGTGAGGCGCCGCCACTGCCGGGATGCGAATAGCGCTCGTGCGCCAGCGACACGCCCAGATGGCGCAGCCGCGCGTCGCCCATTTCCGGTGCGAAGGTCAGGCGCGTGCCCAGCGCACCGCCCTTGGTGGCCGAATTATCGATGCTTTCCAGGCTGTAGGCGGCCGTGGACCAGGTGGCATCCGGGCGGCTGGTCTGCCAGGAGATCGCCTTGCGGTAGATCGGTGCCAGCGTGGTCGAGGCGTAGCCGCGTTCCAGGAACGGGCCATAGTTGGAGCCGGTCCGGTCGTCCAGCGAGAAGTACTGCTTGAACTGGCCCACGGTCAGCGTGCCGGCGGAGAACTTCTTGGCGATGTAGACATCGCGCGCCAGGATGCCGCGGCTGCCGGGTTCGTACTGCAGGCCGGCGAACTCGGCCTCGGCCTTGTAGTTGAACCCATAGAACTTGCCGGCCACGTCCAGCCAGACACGGCGGAACTGGGTGTCGTTACGCTCGGGTGTGCCGCGTTCATCGTTGTCGAAGACGGTGAAGTCCCAATGCACGCGCCCGCCCACTTCGGCGGTCACCGGGCCTTGGTCATCGGCCGCGTGTGCCGCCGGCGCCAGACAGATGGCCGCACAGGCGGTAATGGCGCGCAAGCGCAAGGTGTCGTTGATCACAGACCCTCCCAGGTACATGTGTGCAGCACAGGCAATCAATCGGCCGCAACCGCGTCACGGCGAGCTGGCTGCAGCCTAGTCCCGCGAAGCTGTCATGGACCTGTCGCGAGACGGGATTGGGGAGTCGGGATTGGGGATTGGCAACGGCAAAGAAGCTTTTGTCCGCCTGGCCTGTTACCTTCCGGCCGCGGTCAACGCACTTGCGAATCCCTAATCCCGATTGCCGAATCCCCGCTCATGCGCCTGTTGCTCGTCGAAGACAACGCCGACCTTGCCGATGCCATCGTGCGGCGCATGCGCCGTAGCGGGCATGCGGTGGATTGGCAGCAGGACGGGTTGGCCGCAGCCAGCGTGTTGCGCTACCAGAGCTTTGATCTGGTGGTGCTGGATATCGGCCTGCCCAAGCTGGATGGATTGCGCGTGCTGGCGGGGATGCGTGAGCGTGGCGACACCACGCCGGTGCTGATGCTGACCGCGCGTGATGGCATCGAAGACCGCGTGCAGGCGCTGGATGTGGGGGCCGACGATTACCTGGGCAAGCCGTTCGACTTTCGTGAGTTCGAAGCGCGCTGCCGGGTGCTGCTGCGGCGCAATCGCGGCCAGGCCAGTGAGGTAGTGCAGCTCGGCGCGTTCGTGTTCGACAACGCTGCGCACACCGTGAGCCTGGACGGGGTGGCGATCGAGTTGCCCAATCGTGAGTACCGTCTGCTGGAAATCCTGATCGGGCGGCTGGGCCAGGTGGTGGGCAAGGACGAGATCGGCAACGGGTTGTTCGGTTTCGATGACGATGCCGGCCCCAACGCAATCGAACTGTATGTTGGCCGGCTGCGCCGCAAGTTGATCGGTGCGCCGCTGCGCATCGTCACCGTGCGTGGCGCCGGCTACAAGCTGGAAGAAGCCGACCCGCAGGCGGTCGTCGAGGCCGGCAGCGATGGTTGAGGCGCATGCGGTGGCGCCGTCGATCCGGCGCACGCTGCTGCTGTATCTGAGCAGCCTGTCGCTGCTAGGTGCGGTGGTGCTGTTCTTTGCCGCACGCGATTACGGCGAGCGTGCGGCCAATCGCTCCTACGACCACCTGCTGGTGTCGTCGGCGTTGTCGATCATCGACAGCGTGGCGTTGGTGGGCGGCGATTGGCAGGTGGATCTGCCGTATGCCTCGCTCGACCTGCTGGGCATGGCGCCGGAAGACCGCGTGTTCTACCGCGTGTTCGATGCGCAGGGCCGCACCATCACCGGCGAAGACACCTTGCCGTTGCCGCCGCGCGCGCCCGATGGCGAGCGGCCGTTGTTGTTCGACGCAAACTACAGCGGCGAGCCGGTGCGCTTTGCGGTGGTGATGCACCGGGTGGCCTCCGACTCCGGGCAGGGCGAGGTGCGCGTGCAGGTGGGTCAGACCCGCCGCGCGCGCGACGCGGTGGCGCGCGATGTGGTGCTCAACGCATTGGTGGCGATCGCAGTGCTGTCGCTGCTGGCGCTGGCGCTGGTGTGGATTGGCGTGTATCGCGCCTTGCGCCCGCTGCAACGCATCGAGCGTGATCTCTCGCGGCGCGAGCCCTCCGATCTGAAACCGCTCACCGTGCCCGCACCGCAGGAAATGCAGTTGATGGTTGCCGCGCTCAACCGCTTCATGGCGCGGTTGTCGTCCAGCAACGAAACCCTGCGCGCGTTCATGGCCGAGGCTGCGCACCAGATGCGCACGCCGCTGGCCGCGTTGCGTGCGCAGGCGCAGCTGGCGATGGACGACGACGACCCGCGCGACATGCAGCGCAGCCTGGTGGCGATCGAGCGCAACGCCAGCCATATGAGCCGCCTGCTCAACCAGTTGCTCAGCGACGCCAGCGTGATCCATCGCGCCAATCTGCAGCGGTTTGCCACGGTCGACCTGGTCGAACTCCTGCACCAGGCGCTGCATGACGCGCTGCCACGTGGCGAGGAGGCACCGCGCGTGCATCTGGCGATCGACCCGCAGCCGGCGCTGTTGCGCGGCGATGCCTTGCTGTTGCGCGAAGCCTTGAAGAATCTCATCGATAACGCCTGCAAATATGGCGCGGGCGCACCATTGCAGGTTGCGCTGACCAGCGACGGCCACCAGCATGTGCTGACCATCGCCGATCACGGCCCGGGCATTCCGCCGGCCGAAGCCGAGCGGGTGTTCGAGCGTTTTGTGCGCGGCCCGGATGCGCCGGCCGGTGGGGCGGGCCTGGGCCTGGCGATCGTCAAGCGCGTGGTCGAGGCACATGGCGGACGTATCGATCTGTCCAATCGCATCGGTGGCGGGCTGATTGCGTCATTGCATTTTCCCGGAGGCACGGCGTGATGCGCGTGGTGTGTGGTGTGGTGTTACTGCTGCTGTGCGGACTGGCCTGGGCGGCGCCCGGCGATGTACGGCGGTTCCCGGCACAGGGCGCGGTGCAGGCGCAGTTGCGCGTGCAGGGCTCCACGGATCTGGAAGTGTTTGGCGCGGTGATCCAGGACTACCAGCGCCTGCATCCCGGCACCGAGGTGATCTACGAAGACGTGATCGCCTGGGACATCTACGAGCAGTATCTGCATCCGGCCGCCAATGCGCCGCAGGCGGATCTGCTGATCAGCGCCAGCATGGATCTGCAGACCAAGCTGGTGAACGATGGCCACGCGCTGACGCATCGCTCGGCGCAGACCGAAGCGCTGCCGGCCTGGGCGCAATGGCGGCACGAAGTCTTCGGCATCAGCTACGAGCCGGTGGCCATCGTCTACAACACCCGCAAGCTCGCCGCCGCGCGGGTGCCGCGTACACGCCGGCAACTGCTCGCGCTGCTGCGCGCGCCCGATGCGCCGTTGCGCGGCAAGGTGGGCACTTACGATGCCGAGCGCAGCGGCGTGGGCTATCTGTTCGCCACCCAGGACGGGCAGGTGGGCAGCATTGCCGGCGCGTTGCTGGCCGCGCTGGGGGCAAACCAGGTGCGTCTGGAAGAACGTACCGGCACCTTGCTGGACCGTGTCAGCCGCGGCGAGTTGTTGCTGGCCTATAACGTGCTCGGCTCCTACGCACAGGCGCGCATCGATGCCGGCGCGCCGCTGGGCATCGTGCAGCCGCAGGACTACACGTTGGTGGCGCTGCGCACCGCGGTGATCCCTAAGACCGCGCCGCACGCGCCCGAGGCGCGCCGGTTCCTGGATTACCTGCTCTCGCCGCGCGGCCAGCAGGTGCTCTCGCGCGAGGCGCGGCTGATGCCGATCCTGCCCTCGGCCGGTGGTCGCGGTGGTTCGGCGCAGCCGCCGTTTCGACCGATTCCACTTGGTCCCGGCCTGCTGGTCTATCTGGACAAACTCAAGCGCCGGCAGTTCCTGGAAGCCTGGCGCGCCAGCACCCAGCCGCCGCGCTGAGGGTTGGCGGGGCGGGCCGACCCGTGTTTCATGGTGAAAACACGCATTGAACGGGCCGCTTGATCGCGGCGAGATGGAGCAGCGCATGCACGCCATGCAGGCGTTCGATGGATGGATTGTCTGCGCGTCTGCCATCTGAGAGGCGTGCGCGGAGTCCAATGCACCGAGCGCATCGGCAGCGCGCCTGCCGCATGCCCGGGCCGTCTAGCACCGCGCACCAGTCACCTACCGCGCAGCGCAGCGGGAAAGCGACGCAGCCATGTGCCAGACTTGGCGCATGGCCGATCTCACCATCCTCGTCGCCGACGACCACCCGTTGTTCCGTGCTGCCGTGATCCACGTGCTGCACCAGACCCTGCCCACTGCCGAAGTGGTGGAGGCCTCCAGCGCCACCACCTTGAGCGCGATGCTGCGCTCGCATCCGCAGGCCGAGCTGGTGCTGCTGGACTTGGCCATGCCGGGTGCGCGCGGCTTCTCCGCGCTGCTGCACGTGCGTGGCGAGCATCCCGACATTCCGGTGGTGGTGATTTCCTCCAACGACCACCCGCGGGTGATCCGGCGCGCGCAGCAGTTCGGCGCGGCCGGCTTCATTCCCAAGTCCACCCCGGCCGAATCGATCGGTACCGCGGTGGCCAGCGTGCTCGATGGTGGCACCTGGTTCCCGCCGATGACCGCCGAGCGCTCCGAAGCCGATGCGCAACTTGCGGCCAAGCTCGCCCAGCTCACGCCGCAGCAGTTTCGCGTGTTGCTGTGCCTGGCCGATGGCCTGTTGAACAAGCAGATTGCGCACGAACTGGGCCTGGCCGAGAACACCGTCAAGGTGCACGTCACCGCCATCCTGAAAAAGCTGGACTGCTACAGCCGCACCCAGGCGGCGGTGTTGGTCAAGGCCTTGGAGCCTGAAGGCGAGGGCTGAGCGCACTGCGCGTGCTGCAGGGCACGTGGCCGCTTCGGATACAACGCCTCAGCCGCTGCGTAGCTAGCTAGTTGCAAGGTGGCGCATGCACTGCTGCAACCGGCTATTACGCGGCAGCCAAGCTCATGCAGCCTGCGAATGTTCCATCTTCTGCAGGTGCAAAGCGCGCATCACTGCTTGGCCCTGTAGACAATGATCCCCGGCCGTCTTGCCACATAGTCCAGGAACGGCGAGTCCACCACCTTCTGGTTCTCCGCGCGCGAGGAGGCATTGCGCAGCATGGGGCCGCGGTCGGTCATGATGAAAAAGCCGACGTGGGTGACGTCCAGCCCGTCCAGCGGCGTGTAGATGCCGATGAAGTCGCCGGTGCGCAGTTTGCGAATCAGCGCCGCGTCGATGTGTGCGGTGGGGATGTAGGTGATGGCCCGCGCCACCACCGGCAGCCCGGGCAGGTAGTTGCTGCCATCGGCCTTGAGGTTGAGTTGTTTGACCACGGTGACACTGTCGGGGCTGACCGTGCGGTGATGTCGGTGGCCAGCTCATACGTGCGGTTGGCCCAGTCGCTGAAGAAGTGCTTGCGGTGGGTGAAGCTGACGATGCCGTCGACATAGCGGGTCAGCACCAGCTGATTGACGAAGTCCTGCTGCGAATAGGAGCGACGTGCGGCCTCGACATAGTCCAGGTAGGTGAAGCAGTCCAGGCCGGTGAAATCGATGATCAACTTCTCCGGCGTGGTCGCCGAGCCCTGCAGGACGTGATCGCGATACGGCGTTGCCAGAAATTGCGCGGACACCACATCGATCATGTGGCCGGTGCTGAGATGGCGGTGATGTGCGACCTGATCCAGCACGGTGATCAGTTTGCCAGCGGTGTACGGATCCATCTGCACGCGTGCTGATGACCCGGGCTGCGCAGTGCCAGGAGCATCCTGCGCATGCGCCGTGAATCCGCCTGCGCAGCTGACAATCAACAAGGACGTCAACAGAAGCAGCGTCGTCTTCATCATCGAGTGTCCACCTTGCAGGTGCGAAAGCACGATGATTCAGGCTAACGGCCAGTGCCTGACGTCGAAACGCGAAGTGGTGGTGCACGATCCGACCCCGCCAGGCAGCGGTGCCTGCGCCTGTGCGTTGCCGCACAGACTTACCCGCGCCGCAACAGCATCTGCGTGACCAACGCGCGCAGCGCCGGCGGCCGGACCGGTTTGGACAGGAAGCCCCAGCCCGCCTCCAGCGCGTGCTCGCGCAAGGCGGGGCTGGGTTCGGCGGTGACCAGGATGACGCGCGGTTCGCGCTGCCATTGCGCCACCAGTTGCGGCAGCAGCATTGGGCCGTAATGGTTGCCCATGCGTACGTCCAGCAGCAGCAGTTCCGGGGCATCGTCGGGGTTGGCCGCGGCCAGTGCGTCGTCGGGGCCGCCAGCAAAATCGACCCGGCATTCCCAGCGCTCCAGCAGTGCACGCGTGGCCTCGCACACGCGCGGGTCATCGTCCACGCACCACACCCGGCAGCCGTGCAGGATAGGGTCGTTGCCGTGTTCGTGCTGCAGCTGCGGCGTGGGCAATGGCTGCACGATGGCCGCACGTTCGCCCAGCGGCACGCTGACCGAAAACACGCTGCCGCCGCCCAGCGTGGAGCGCAGGCCGATGCGATGCCCGAGCAGCCGGCCGATGCGCTCGACAATCGCCAGGCCCAGACCCGCGCCACGGTCGTTGGCCACGCCGTCGTCGAGGCGGCGGAATTCTTCGAAGATTTCGTGCTGCAGCGCTTCGGGAATGCCAGGGCCCTGGTCATGTACTTCGATGCGCAGCCAGCCGCCACGCCGGCGGCACCCCAGCAGCACGCGGCCGCGCGGGGTGTAGCGGATCGCGTTGGACAGGAAGTTCTGCAGGATGCGGCGCAACAGGGTTTCGTCGCTCAACACCACCGCCGAGGTGGGCACCCAGTCGAGCACCAGGCCGCGGTCTTCGGCCAGGATGCCGAACTCGCGCGCCAGGGTGTCCAGCAGCGGGCCGATCGCAAAATCGCGGACCTGGGTTTTCAAACTGCCGGCTTCCAGGCGCGAGATGTCGAGCAGGCTGTTGAGGATGGCGTCCTGCGCCGCCAGTGCGCCGTCGATGTTGTCCACCAGTTGCGCACTGCCGGTGGCCTGCACTTGCCCACGCAACACCGAGACGAACATGCGCGCGGCATTGAGCGGCTGCAGCAGGTCGTGTACTGCCGAAGCCACGAAGCGGGTCTTGTAGCGGTTGGCGCTTTCGGCCTCGCGCTTGGCTGCGGCCAGATCGCGGGTGCGCTCGGCCACGCGGTGTTCCAGCGCATCGGCCAGCGAGCGCAGTTCGCGCGCGGCGTTCTTGTAGGTGGTGATGTCGGCGTAGCTGGTGACAAAACCGCCATCGGGCAGCGGGTTGCCGCGGATTTCCAGCACCGTGCCGTCTTCCTTCTCGCTCTCGCGCATGTGCGGTTTGCCGCTGCGCAGATGGTTGAGGCGGCGCTCGATGGCGGCCTCGATCGGGCCGGGCCCGAGCAGGCCGCGGCGCGCATTGAAGCGGAACAGGTCTTCGATCGGCCGGCCAACCTTCAACAGCTCGGCGGGAAAGCGGAACAGCTCCACATAGCGCGAATTCCACGCGACCAGGTTCAGCGCCGCGTCGATGACCACAACGCCTTGCGGCAAATGTTCCAGGCTGCGGCTCAGGCCGGTGTTGGCCTGCTGTGCCGCTGCCACCACGCCATCCTGGGCGGTGCGCAGTTCTTCGGCGTGTTGCTGCAGCAGCGTTTCCAGTTCATGCCGGCTGCGCTGGCGCAAGGCCGACAGCCGGCTACGCTGCTGCACGAACAACCACAGCAGCGCCAGCGCCAGCCACGCACCGGCCGCCGCGATGGCCGCCGCGCGGCCGGCGGCCGCACTGGCGCGGGTGTCGTGCAGCAGGTGCAGGCGCCAGCCGCTCTCGGGCACCTGCAGGGTCTGCCACAGCACCTGGCCGCTCAGTGGCGGCATCTGCACCTCCGCCAGCACACCGCCACTGCCGGTGGGTTCGATCACCCGGCGCTGCAACGGCAGCAGGCGCTGGTTGGCGTACTGGCGGGTGGCCTGCAGTTCGCGCCGGTCACGTTCGCTGAGCGGGGCGAGCATGCGGTAGCGCCATTGCGGGCGGCTGGCCAGGAACACCACATCGTGCGCGTCGGAGGCCAGCACGATGTCCGGGGTCTGCAGCCATTCGCGCTCCAGTGCGGCCAGCGCGATCTTGATCACCACCACGCCCTGCACCTGCCCGGCAGGGTCGCGGATGGCTTGTGACAGGAAGTAGCCCGGCTCGCCGGTGGTCAGGCCGATGCCGTAGAAGCTGCCGCTGCCACTGGCCAGGGCCTGTTGGTAGTACGGGCGGAACGCATAATCCACGCCCACGTTGCTGCGCGCGCCGCGCCAGTTGCTGGCGGCCAGCGCGATGCCGTCGCGGTTGATCAGGGTCAGCGTGGAAGACTGGGTGACGTTGTTGGCGCGTTCGAGTTTGCGGTTGAGGCGTTCGACCTGGTCGGCCGACAACGGCGCGTCGACGGCCGCGCGCAGATCCGGGTCCAGCGTCAGGATCTGCGGCAGGGTGCGGTAACGGTCGATGCGTTGCTGCAGCGCCTGCGCATACAGGCGCAACTGACGTTGCACCGTGGCGCTTTCTTCGCGCAATGCGTTCTGTTCGACGAAGTAGCCGGCCGCGAACATGGCCACCAACATCCCGCCCAGCACAATGGACAAGGTGAACAGCAGGCGGCGGCGTTGCGAGGGATACATCGCGCAAGTATGGCGGCGGTGGGCGCTGGGCGCAGCCACCGCACACACGGCTGCGGCCGCGTCCCGAAGGAGGCGGCCGCAGGGTGATGCGTGTTGAAGCCTCAGCCGTGGGCGCTTAGAACATTACCTGCGCGCGCAGTTCCATCACGTGCGGGGTTTCATGCACGCCGTTGCGCGTGGCATCCACCCAGCTGTAGTTGGCCTGCACCTTGAAGTGGCTGGTGAGGTACCAGTTGGCGCCGATGGTGGTGTCGTGCTGGCGGCCGCCGCTGACGCGGTTGTCTTCCAGGTCCAGGCGGCTGTAGCGGGCGGTCAGCTCGACCGCGCCGTAGTCGTGGGCGGGCTTGATGTTGCCCGGCACGCCGCCGGCATAGCTGCGCGATTCGCCGGTCAGCGACCAGGTGCCGTAGACGTACTGGCCCTGGGCGATGTAATGCGGCTGGTTGGCGTTGCGCGCTACTTCGGCACGCAGCGCTTCGCTCTGCAGCGAGAACGGGCCGTGGATCCAGACCGCTTCCACGCCGGCGCGGATCACGTGGTCCACATCGAGGATGGTGCCGGTGTCGATCAGGCGCACGTCGGTCAACCCGGCTTCCGGGCGGGCGCGCAGCCGCACGCGCGGGCTGAACGACACGCCGCGGCCGTCACTGAAACCACGCGGGTTCTCCACCGAGCCGGCCAGGCCCAGGTGCAGCACGTTGCCTTCGGCCTTGAACGGGGTCCACGCCGCATGCACGGCCTGGGTGGTGCCGGGGTTGTCGCCCTGCAGGTCCTGGCCGCCGTATGCGCCGGCCTGCAGCAGGTACTGCGGACGCTCCAGTGTCCATTCCACACCGGTACGACGGCCCTGGAACACCGCCTGGATCGGCAGGCCCAGTTCCATGAAGCTGCCCGCACGCGAGCTCTGCACCGCTTCCAGGCCCACCGGCACCTTCATGTAGCCCAGGCGCACGCGGCCGTAGTCCTGACCGAGCAGCGCCTTGGTTTCGAAGCGGAAGAACACGTCCAGCCACAGCTTGGTTTCGAAGTCGAAATACACCATGGCGTCGTAGACGCCCTTTTTCTTCAAGGTGGCGCCGAATTCCTTGCGGCGGAAATCGGTGCGGTCTTCCAGGCGGTCGTCGCCGGAGAAATTGTTGTCGTCGTAGGCGTAGTTGCCGGTCAGGCCGATTTCGGTGCCGTCACCGAAGGTGTACTTGGTGGGCCAGTTCTCGATCGAGGTGGCGGCATGGGCGGCGGGCGCGGCGGCGATGGCCAGCGCAAGAACGAGCGGATTGAGGCGCATAGGAATGATCTTCGGCGAGGAAAAGTAGGGGCCGGGCGTCCTGCCATGGCGAGCGCAATGAACAGCTTCATGAAACGCGCAGGGTCCGGGACGGCCAACAACACAGAAAGTCGGTGTCTGCGTTAAACGGAATTAACGGCCGAGGGGCGCGTGGCTGAAGTGTAAGACCAGGTTCAGGCAACGCCCAGTGCGTAGTACCAATGGGTTATCGGCCCGGGCTGTGACGTGCGGCCAGAATGCCTGCACCGGGTGCCTGGCTCAGGCGCCCTCCAAGTTCCCTCGGAGTGGTGTCATGCACATCAGCAAGCCTGCCGGCCCCCTGCCGGCGCCTGTCCCCTTCTACCGCCAGTTGTATTTCCAGGTGGTGGTGGCGATCGTTCTTGGCGCCCTGCTGGGCCATTTCGAGCCGGCCTTCGCCGAAAGCCTCAAGCCACTCGGCGATGCCTTCATCAAGCTGGTGAAGATGATCATCGCGCCGGTGATCTTCCTGACCATCGTCACCGGCATCGCCGGCATGACCCACCTCAAGACGGTGGGCCGGGTCTTCGCCAAGTCGATGACCTACTTCCTGTTCTTCTCCACGCTGGCGCTGATCGTCGGCATGGTGGTGGCGCACGTGGTGCAGCCGGGCGCCGGCATGAACATCAACCCGGCCGAGCTGGATCAGAGCGCGGTCAATACCTACGTGCAGAAATCGCACGAGCTGAGCCTGGTCGGCTTTTTGATGGACATCATCCCGGCCACGCTGATCAGCGCGTTCGTCGATGGCAACATCCTGCAGGTGCTGTTCGTGGCGGTGCTGTTCGGCATCGCGCTGGCCCTGGTGGGCGAAC
Source organism: Xanthomonas sp. NCPPB 4037 (assembly GCF_041475695.2). NCBI lineage: Bacteria > Pseudomonadati > Pseudomonadota > Gammaproteobacteria > Lysobacterales > Lysobacteraceae > Xanthomonas > Xanthomonas sp. NCPPB 4037. Next base: position 4,152,054 of record NZ_CM191261.1, on the reverse strand, counting down.
GTGGCCGCCCGGTGCTGAGCTTCCTGGAAGCGCTCACCGCCCCGGTGTTCCGCCTGGTGCACATGCTGATGAAGGCTGCGCCGATCGGTGCATTCGGTGCGATCGCCTTCACCATCGGCAAGTACGGCGTGGAATCGCTGGTCAACCTGGCCTGGCTGGTGGGCTCGTTTTACCTGACCTCGTTGTTCTTCGTGCTGGTGATCCTGGGCATCGTCTGCCGGTTGTGCGGCTTTTCGGTGCTCAAGCTGATCCGTTACCTCAAGGCCGAGCTGCTGCTGGTGCTGGGCACCTCTTCGTCGGAGTCGGCATTGCCGTCGCTGATGGAGAAGATGGAAAAGGCCGGCTGCGAGAAGTCGGTGGTGGGCCTGGTCGTGCCGACCGGCTACTCGTTCAACCTGGACGGCACCAACATCTACATGACCCTGGCGGCGCTGTTCATCGCCCAGGCCACCAACGTGGACCTGACCCTAGGCCAGCAGATCACCTTGCTGGCGGTGGCGATGCTCAGCTCCAAGGGCGCGGCCGGCGTGACCGGCGCAGGCTTCATTACGCTTGCGGCCACGCTGTCGGTGGTGCCGGATGTGCCGGTGGCCGGCATGGCGCTGATCCTGGGCGTGGACCGTTTCATGAGCGAGTGCCGCTCGCTGACCAACTTCATCGGCAATGCAGTGGCCACGGTGGTGGTCTCGCGTTGGGAAAATGCGTTGGACCGTGACCAGTTGAGCCTGGCACTGGACGGCCGTGCGCCGCCGCTGCAGGCACCGGTGCCGCCGCCGGACGCAGTCGCGCCGGTCAGCGCACGCTGATGCTTCCTACGGCCCTGTATTCCGCTGGTATCCCGGCGGGATGCAGGGCCGTTTTTGCATTGCAGCAACCGATCTTCCTGCCGCGCTGACAGCTGCGCGACAGGCCCTTGTTCAGGCAGGAGGGTAGAATTCAGCCCTTCTGCGCCCTTGAGACCTACACAGCCGATGTCCAACGACGACTTCAAACAGGCCGCCCTCGACTATCACCGCCAGCAGCCGGCCGGCAAGATCAAGGTCACCGCGACCAAGCCGATGCTGACCCAGCGCGATCTGTCGCTGGCGTATTCGCCTGGCGTGGCCTTCGCCTGCGAGGCCATCGTCGAGGACGCCACCCAGGCCAGCGAGCTCACCGCGCGCGGCAATCTGGTGGCGGTGATCACCAACGGCACTGCGGTGCTGGGCCTGGGCAACATCGGCCCGCTGGCCTCCAAGCCGGTGATGGAAGGCAAGGGCGTGCTGTTCCAGAAGTTCGCCGGCATCGATGTGTTCGACATCGAGATCAACGAGAACGATCCGGACAAGCTGGTGGACATCATCGCCAGCCTGGAGCCGACCTTCGGCGGCATCAACCTGGAAGACATCAAGGCGCCGGAGTGCTTCATCGTCGAGCGCAAGCTACGCGAGCGCATGAACATCCCGGTGTTCCATGACGACCAGCACGGCACTGCCATCATCGTCGGCGCGGCGGTGCTCAATGCGCTGGTGGTCACCGGCAAGAAGATCGAAGAGGTCAAGCTGGCCACCACCGGCATGGGCGCGGCAGGTATCTCGTGCGTCAACATGCTGGTCTCGCTGGGCCTGAAGCCGGAGAACATCCTGGCGCTGGACCGCGACGGCGTGATCCACACCGGCCGCACCGACCTGGACCCGGACAAGCAGCGCTACGCACGCGACACCGATAAGCGCACCCTGGCCGAAATCGTCGAAGGCGCAGACATCTTCCTGGGCCTGTCGGCCGCCGGCATTCTCAAGCCGGAAATGGTCGCCACCATGGCGCGTCAGCCGGTGATCTTCGCCCTAGCCAATCCCAACCCGGAAATCACCCCGGAAGCGGCCAAGGCGGTGCGGCCGGATTGCATCATCGGCACCGGCCGTTCGGACTACCCGAACCAGATCAACAACGTGCTGTGCTTCCCGTACCTGTTCCGCGGCGCGCTGGACGTGGGCGCCACCGGCATCAACGAAGAGATGAAGATCGCCTGCGTCAAGGCGATTGCGGCGATGGCGCGGCGCGAGGCCTCCGACCTGGGCGCGGCCTATGGCGGCGAGACCCCGAGCTTCGGCCCGGAATACCTGATTCCGCGTCCGCTGGACCCGCGCCTGCTGGTGGAGCTGTCTTCGGCGGTGGCGCAGGCGGCGATGGATTCGGGCGTGGCCACGCGCCCGATCGCCGACATGGCGGCCTACCGCGACCGGCTCAGCCAGTTCGTCTACCGCACCAGCCTGATGATGAAGCCGGTCTACGACCGCGCGCGCGCCGACAAGCAGCGCGTGGTGTATGCCGAAGGCGAGGAAGAAGTGGTGCTGCGTGCGGTGCAGAACGTCATCGACGAAGGTCTGGCGCTGCCGATCCTGATCGGCCGCCCGGACGTCATCGAGGCGCGTATCCAGCGCATGGGGCTGCGCATCCGTGCCGGTGAAGATTTCGAGATCACCAACATCCACGACGACCCGCGCTTCAACGATTACTGGCAGTACTACTACGCGCTCACCGAGCGCCGTGGCGTGACCGTGACCGCGGCCAAGGAGCTGATGCGCTCGCGTCCGACCCTGATTGCCGCAGTGATGGTGGCGCGCGGCGAAGCCGACGCGATGCTGTCGGGCGTGGTGGGGCGCTTCCACAAGAAGCTGGGCTACGCGCGTAGCGTGATTCCGCTGGAACCGCGCGTGAGTTCCACCTCGGCCATGACCGGCGTGATCAACCAGCAGGGCGTGTTCTTCTTCCTGGATACGCACGTGCAGGAAGACCCCACCGTGGAGCAGGTGGTCGAAGCCACCTTGCAGGCCGCGTATCGCCTCAAATTGTTCGGCATCGAGCCCAACATCGCGCTGCTGTCGCATTCCAACTTCGGTAGCCACGATTCGCGTGACGCATTGAAGATGCGCGAAGTGCGCGAAGCCCTGCTCAAGCGCAAGCCCGAGCTCAACATCGACGGCGAAATGCAGGGCGACACCGCCTGGGACGAAGCGCTGCGCAAGCAGATCATGCCCAACAGCACGCTCAAGGGCCGCGCCAACCTGTTCGTGCTGCCCAACCTGGAAGCGGCCAACATCGCCTACAACCTGGTGCGCGTGTTCACCGACGGCGTGGCGATCGGCCCGATCCTGATGGGCATCTCCAAGCCGGTGCACATCCTCACCACCAGCGCCACTTCGCGCCGGGTGATGAACATGACCGCGATTGCTGCGGTGGATGCGCAGATCCGCAAGCAGCGTGATGCCGAGAAGCACAACGCCGAGAAGAACGGCGGCTGATGTTGCAGCGTTGGTGACCGGGGCGTTGAGTGACGCCTCGGTTATCAATAGCGCCAATGGAGGCTGCAGGTTCGACAGTGGTGGATGTGATGGCGTCTACAGGCGAAGGTGCTGAGAACAACGCGGTTGAGGCAAGTCTCTACAGCAAGCAGCTATGCAAACCGTCTAACGAATAGATCGGGCAATACGCTAGAACAACTAGCTGGAGTATCTGTTCGAAAAACATTTGAGTGTGATCGGTAGAGCCCTATCGCGCGCAAGCGCGCTCCTACGGATATCGCGCTGAAGCAATTGCCGATGCGAAAAGCTGATGCAACTGCTGCTTGAGTGCGGCGATCACGAGCAACAGCCTTTGATGCGCTATCCGCTGCGCATCAGTGCTGGGCCAGTCACTCGCTGCCGTACGCCTGCCAATATGGCTGAAAGCCCTCTCCCGGCGAGAGAAGGGTTCGGGTGAGGGCACGCCCGCCGGCCAATGAGCGAGCATTCGGACGAGTTGCAGAGCGACTGCGGTCTGCCCGCACGTGCGCAAGCCCAAACAGTCAGCGCAACATTTCAAGCACGCTATAACGCTGCACCAGCCCGCCATGCCTGGTCGTCGCTACCAGGCCAGCATGCCAGTACTCACTGCGCCACCCGCACGCGCGCGTCGCCAAACCCTCACGGCGAGGCCGGCGCCACACGCAGCAATTCGATCTCCGCCAACTGCACCGGCTTAGGTGTGCTCACGCGCAGCCGGTAGTCCGTGTACGCGCCCGGTGTGGCAATCCGGAAGGGCCGCGTCTGCAGGGGCCAGCGGAACACCTCATCGCGACGTTGATCAATCACCGTCCAGTGGCCACTCCCGGTACGCGCGTCCAAGGTCCACCCGCCGTTGGTAATCGCCGCGCTGCCGCTGGTGAGCGTATACAGCGTCGGCGTGCCGGCGTCGATGCCGCTCACCGTGACCGCAGACGCGGACGACACTGTGGCCATCGTTGTCGCATCGTCATCGTGCAATGCGTCCACTGCGCCGCCATCGTCCCGCGTGATGCGCGCGCGCGTGCCCAGCAGATCCTGCAACGGCGCAGGGCGCTGGCCCGGCGGCGTCAGTGACGGTGGCGCCGCATCCGCATCCGTGCCCCAGCGTGACGGGCGCGGGCCCATGACGAAGTCCAGCGTTGCGCCCTTGGCGATGTCGGCATGCGGCACCCAGGTCTTGCGCCACGGCTTGCCGTTGACCTTGAGCGATTGCACATACACGTTGCGCGGCGAATTCTGCGGCGCGTTGACCGAGAGCGTGCGGCCATTGGGCAGCTGCACGCTGGCATGCGTGAACAGCGGCGAGCCGATCACATACTCCGGCGCGCCCATGCGCAACGGATACAGCCCGAGCGCGGCGAACAGGTACCACGCCGACATCTCGCCGTTGTCTTCGTCGCCGGCATAGCCCTGGCCGATCTCGCTGCCCAGGTACAGCCGCGCCAGGATCTCGCGCGTCAGCTGCTGGGTCTTCCACGGCTGGCCGGCGTACAGATACATCCACGGGATGTGGTGCGCGGTCTGATTGCTATGCGCGTACATGCCCATGCGCACATCGCGCGCTTCGGTCATCTCATGGATCACGCCGCGATACGAGCCGGAAAGCGCGGCCTGTGCCGTTTCCGGCGTCGCAAAGAACGTATCCAGCTTGGCCGCCAGCGCGTCGCGTCCGCCATACAGCACAGCCAGGCCTTCGCCATCGTGTGGTGCGGTGAAGGCAAAGGTCCAGCCGCTGGATTCGGTGTAATCGTTGCCCCATTCGCGTGGATCGTAGTGCGCGGCATCCAGGCGCCAGCCGCCATCGGGCGTACGGCCCTGGAAGAAGCCGATTGCCGGGTCGAACAGCGCCGCATAGCCAGCGGCGCGGTGGCGGAAATACAGCGCCTCGGTGGCATAGCGCTCGCGCGCTGCGGCGTCCGGTGTCTGTTGTGCGAGCGCATCGGCCATGCCCGCAATCCCGAAGTCGTTGAGCGCACCTTCCATCGACCACGACATGCCCTCGTGCGTGTCGGTGTCGGCATAGCCGCGGAAGGTGGAACGGGCCATGCCCTTGCGCCCTACATGCCGGTCGGGCGGCACCACGGTGGCGTTCTTCAACGCGGCGGCGTACGCCTCGGCCGGATCGAACCCTTGCACGCCCTTGCGCCAGGCATCGGCAAAGGCCACATCCGAACTGGTGCCCACCATCAGGTCGGCGTAACCCGGCGAGGACCAGCGCGCCACCCAGCCGCCGGCACGCGCCTGCTCCAGAAATCCTTGCACCAGCGCGCCGGCCTCGGGTGCAAACAGCGCGTAGGCAGGCCACGCGGTGCGGAACGTATCCCACAGCCCGTTGTTGACGTAGACACGGCCGTCGCGGATCGGCGCAAAGCTGCGCACGGCGCTGCCATCGGCGGCTTCGTCGGACCAGCTGTTCTGGCTGGCATAGCGCCACTCCGGCGCGCTGGCGCTGCCGGCATTCTCGTGCGCGGAGTTCGGATACAGATGCAGCCGGTACAGATTGGAATACAGCGTGGTGCGCTGATCGTCGCTGGCGTCCGCCACTTCGACGCGCCCAAGCAGCGCATCCCAGGCGTCCTGCGCACGCGCAGCCACGCGCTCCAGCGAATCCTGTGGCGCGATCTCCAGGGCCAGGTTGTGCCTGGCCTGTTCCAGCGAGATCAGCGACGTGGCGATGCGCATCTGCACCGTGCGCGTGCTGCCTGTAGCGAACTTGATCCAGCCCGTCGGCCGGCCGGTGTCGCTGCGGCCGCTCGCCTTCCACGGCGTATCGAAGCGGGCGTACACGTACATGCGCGTCGCGCCCGTGGACAGCCCACTGCGCACATCGGTATAGCCCGAGAGCGTTTGCGTGGCCGCATCCAGGGTCAGCCCACCGCGTGCATCCACGTTGTCGAACAGCAAATTGGCATCGCCTCCGGGTGGAAAGCGGAAGCGGAACAGCGCCGCGTGATCGGTAGGAGCGATCTCGGCCTGGATGCCGTTGTCCAGCTGTACCGCGTAGCGATACGGCCTGGCCACTTCGTTGGCGTGCGAGAACGCCAACGCGCGTTTTATGCGGTCCGCTTCCGGCGCGCCGCTGTGTGTGGAGGGCATCACCTGGAAGGTCTGGCGGTCGCCCATCCACGGGCTGGGCTGGTGACTGAGCGACAATGCCTGCAGGCGCGGGCGGTTGTCGGCACCGTTGTGCTCGTTCCAGCGATACAGCCAACCCAGCGTGCCGGCGTCGGTCGCCGGGGTCCAGAAGTTGAACCCATGCGGCACCGCCGTGGCAGGGAAATTATTGCCGCGCGAGAACGTGCCATTGGACTGCGTGCCGCGGGTGGTCAGCACCCAGTCCGACGGCCGTGCAGGCGCCACGCGCGGAACTTCGGCAATGGCGATATCGTCGAGCCAGCCACGCACCGGCGCGCCGCCCTGTGGCGCCACTTCCAGCGCGATGGCGGTGATGCGCCGCCCGCGTAACCCGGCAACATCGCCCAGCCTTACCGCCTTGCGTGCCCACTGCTGCGGGTACAAGGTCTTGGAAGCGCCCTGCGCGGCTGCGCCGATCGCCACGCCGTGCTGGTCCAGCGCGTTGCTGGCCGACAGCCGGCTCCCGTCGTCCAGCAGCAGATCCAGCGACACAAACGTGGAGCTGACATGGTCATCGCCCACGCTTTCGGGCAAGACCATCCACGACAGCGTGGTGTCGGCACCGATCAGGTGATCGGTCGTAAACAACGTCCGCCGCCCCGCGCCAACCCGGCTGCTGTAATGCAGTGCGTGCGCGCCGCTGTAGCCGGCGTGGTGTTTGGCGGCATACGGCGCGTCCGGGCCGCTGCCGACCGCGACCTGCAGCGCATTGGCACGATCAGCGACAAGCTCGCGCTCGTGCGTATCGAAGGAGGCGAAGAACCCATCGGCGGCAGCAGCCGGGAGCGCGGTCGCGACCGCCAGGGCAAGCGCAACAGGGCGCAACAGGTGCAGCGGGCGCGGCACGACAGCAGAGGAACGCACGTGATGATGTCTCCCGGAAGGCGGATGCAGCAGAGCGCCGAGGCGGGTGTGCTGACGCATGGGCAGCCATGCGGCGTGCGCGCACGTGCACCCCAGGCAACGTGTCAGCCGATGATACGGCGCATGCGTCGCCGCTCGCGTCACACCGCCTTGCGCCAGATTCGGGACCGTGCCGCAACAAGGCCGGGGACGCCGATAGCGCAGGCAATGGTCATGGTGAACACGCCTGGCAGCTCGCTGGCAAACGTCGGCACCGCGCGCTGGACGCGTCGCTGGGCCGTGCCGGGCGCGAGGCTGCTAGAATCCGCGCTCTGTCTTCGCCTTCCGATCGTGCCGCCATGAGCCAGACCGCCACCGCGCCCGCCAATGCCGAAAAGCGCTACACCGTGCACCGCGTTGACCTGCCGCTGAGCTGCCCGACGCCTGCGATGGCGCTGTGGAATTCGCATCCGCGGGTGTACCTGCCGATCGAAGACGAGCCCAACTGCGAAGCCAAGTGCCCGTACTGCGGTGCACTGTTCGTGCTCGCCGACTGATCCTGGCGGCATGCACCGCCTGACCGTGGTGCAACTGCTGCCGGCGCTGCAGTCCGGCGGCGTCGAGCGCTCCACCCTGGAAATCGCCGCTGCGCTGGTGCGTGCCGGCCATCGCGCTGTGGTCGTCTCCGCGGGCGGGCGCCTGGTCCAGCCGTTGCTGGAGGTCGGCGCCGAACACCTCACGCTGGATATCGGGCGCAAGTCGTTGCTGACCTTGCGCCACGTGGTGGGGCTGCGCCGGCTGTTCACCGAACTGGGCGCCGATATCGTGCACGCGCGCTCGCGCCTGCCGGCCTGGCTGGGCTGGTACGCCTTGCGCGGGATGCCACCGGCCACGCGGCCACGCTTCGTCACCACCGTGCACGGGCTCAATTCGCCCAGCCGCTACAGCGCGGTGATGACCTACGGCGAGCGCGTCATCTGCGTCTCGCAGACGGTGCGCGACTACGTGTGCACGCATTACCCGCACACCGATACCGCGCGCCTGCGGGTGATCCCGCGCGGCGTGGAGATCGCACAGTTCCCACACCGGCCGCAGCCAGACCGGCGCGCACGCACGTGGGCGCAGACGCTGGTGCCCGGCTTGCCAGCCGATGTGCCGCTGCTGCTGCTGCCCGGCCGCGGCACGCGCCTGAAAGGGCATGCCGATGGCCTGCAACTGCTCGCCGCTGTGCGCGCCGCCGGTCTGCCGGCCTGGTTGTGGCTGCCCGGCGCGCGCGAGCCGGGGCGTGAGGCCTATATCCGCGAACTGGAAGCCGAGGCGGCCAGGCTGGGTGTGGCCGATGCCGTGGCCTTCACCGAACCCACTGCGCGCATTGCCGAGGCCTACGCCGCCAGCGACCTGGTGCTGCAACTCTCGCGCAAGCCCGAAGCCTTCGGCCGCACCGTGATCGAAGCGCTGGCCGTGGGCCGGCCGGTGCTGGGCTGGGCGCACGGCGGCGCTGGTGAACTGCTCGCCGAACTGCAGCCCGCCGGTGCGGTGCCGCCATTCGATGCCCAGACATTGGCGCAACAGGCGCTCGCGTTACTGCACCACCGCCCGGCACCGCCGGCGTGGCTTCCCTACACGCTGCAGGCCATGCAAACGGCCACCTTGAAGGTCTATGACGAACTCCGCCGCTGAGGCAGCGCCGCGCGCGCCCGTGCTGACGCCCGATGCCGGCCGCTGGGCGCCGGTGTGGGTGCTGCTGTTTGTAGCCTTGTGGCCCACCCCGGGCCTGGCCGAAACGGTGCTGTCGCTGGGCGCCGTGTTCGCGGCCTACCGGCTGCTGCACACGCGCTTTCGTGGCGGCACCAGGCTCTTGAGCGGCGCTGCCTGGGCGCTGACCAGTGTGTTGTTCTTCGCCTACTGGTTGCCGCAGATGCTTTCGGCCGTGGATGCGGTGGACGTGGGCCGCGCGCTGCGCAAGTCCGCCACCGACCTGCGCTATCTGCCTTTCATGTGGCTGTGCGCCATCGCGGTGGCCAACGCGCAACGGCGGCGGCGCACCTTTATCGGTCTGGCGGTGATCGCCGGGGTGTGGACGCTGGACGCATTGCTGCAGGTCGCGCTGGGCAGCAGTCCGTTGTTCTTCGCACTGGATCAGGTCAAACAGCTGATCAGCGGGCACGGCCTGTGCACCGCGCAGGAGCTGGCGGTGGTCGACCGGCTCAGCGGCGTGCTGGGGCCGTGCAATCTCAAGTTCGGCCAGACCCTGGCCAGCCTGTCACCGTTCCTGCTGCTGGCGCTGGGCCGGCGCAGCGCCTGGGCGTGGGCCGGTGCGGCGGCGGCGGTGGGCGTGGTGCTGGTGCTGGCGGGCTCGCGCGCTTCGTGGATCACCTACGGGGTGATCGTGCTGCTGTCCGGTTGGCAGTTGCTGGGCGGGCGCAAGGTGATCGCAGTGGCGGCGCTGGGCGCGGTGTTGGCCGCAGGCGTGGTTGCCGTGGCACCGCAGGCCCGCGAGCGCCTGCAACGCACCACCTTGGCCTTTACCGATGGCGAGCAGGGCGTGGATCAGGCCTTGTCCGGGCGCGCGCAGATCTGGGGCGCGGCGCTATGCATGATTCGCGAGCATCCGCTCAATGGCGTGGGCGCGCGCGGCTTCCGCCAGGCGTACCCGGCCTGCAATCCTGCACCTGATCAGGCCCCGGCCTGGGGCGATGGCCCGGCCTTCCACGCGCATCAGATCCTGCTGGAAATCCTGGCTGAAACCGGTGTGATCGGCCTGCTGCTGTGGCTGGCCGGCGCGGCGCAGGCGTGGCGCGCGTGGCGCTATTCGAGCCCGGCAGCCCGCGCGCAGGCACGCCCGGCGATGATCGCCCTGGTGGCCACGGTGTTCCCGCTCAACACGCACCTGGCGTTCTATTCGAGCTTCTGGGGCGGTCTCAGCCTGATGCTGGCCGGCCTGTATGCCGGTGCGTTGCTCAATGACGATGGGGATCGATTGCCGCCTGCCTGAGCGGATGTTTTGTTCGGGCGAGGTGTGTGTGGTTTGCGTCGGGGTTCAACCGGCTGAGTGACTCTGCAGCTGAATGCGGCACTTATGTGGTGGCGTGGATGCCTGGCAAGAGCGCCGTATCCGTTTGACGCGCCATCGCTGCCTGCAATGCGCGATCAACTCCGTACGCCGGCGGCCCACCTTGCTAGGCGTTCGCCGCACTGAAGCACTAGTGCCAGTGCCAGTGCCCTCAGCGATAGAAGTCGCTCCGCCCACCGGGCTGCCGCTTGAAGCGGCGATGGATCCACAGGTATTGATCAGGCGCTTCGCGCACCATGTCCTCGATCGCCGCATTGACCTGCGTGGTATCGGCGATCACGTCGTCGGAGGGGATGTCCGCCAGCGGCGGTGCGATCTTCAGCACGTAGCTGCCGCCTTCGCGACGATGGAAGTACGGCACCACCGCGCAGCCGGTGAGCCGTGCCAGCTGATGGGTTGCGGTGATGGTGGAAGCCGGATGCCCGAAGAACGGCACAAAGACCGTGTCCTTGCCGCGCATGTCCTGGTCCGGCGCGTACCACAGGAAACCACCGCGCTTGAGATGCTTGATGGTGGCGCGCAGGTCCTCGTTGGCGAACATGTGCGTGGCGTAGCGCAGCCGGCCGCGCTTGACCGCCCACTCGAACACCGGATTGCGGTGTTTGCGGTACATGCCGGCCAGCGGCACGTGGTCGCACAACAGGCGCCCGCACATTTCCAGGGTCATGAAGTGCCCGGACACCAGCAGCACGCCGCGCTTTTGTTCCTGCAGCTGCTGCAGATGTTCAAGGCCTTCGATCTGCACGCGTGGACGGATGGTGGCGATGCTGCCCCACCAGGCGCGTGCGAATTCGAACAGGCCCACACCTAGTGCGTCGAAGCTGTCGCGTAACAGCCGTGCCCGCCACGCGTCGTCCTGCTCGGGGAAGCACAGTTTCAGGTTGACCTCGGCCGCGCGGCGGCGCGTGCCGGCCAGGCGCATCGCCACCCAACCAACGCCGCGGCCAAGCGCGCGTTGCAGCAGCCACGGCAGGCGCCCGGCGAGCACCATCACCGCCAGGCCCAGGTACATCGGCCAGTGCTTGGGGTTGCGCAGGGAAGGGCGGACGGCGACGTTGGCGGACTCGGACATGGCGTAATTCTAGAGCGTGCTCCGGGCTTTGAGGTGAGTGGGCGGTGGGCGGTACAGCCAATGTGTTACGCGTACCGTGGTGTGAGCGCTACTGGCAGGGATTGTTCGCGCTCATGGTCTTTGCGCGTGTGGCGGCGCCACGTCACGCGTAGCCTTCGCCGCACACCTGCCTCATGCGGGTAGGACGGGACCTTTGTGTCCAACGTGTCGGCGGAATACTGCGCACCCGCGGTGTGTCTGAGGCGGATGGACTACAGGTCGCGATGCAGGGGTAGCACGGCGATCGCGCGCACAGCCGCACTTGTGGCTGCACTGCGAACGACCGCACCAGTGTCTGCGTCTAAGCCAAGCCGGGCCAGGCACGCCAGGCCAATCAGCAAGCAGGCAGGACGGCCACACATGCGCGCGCGCAACGCCTCCCGTATCCTGCACGCATGCGGAAAGACCCGATCGAATGGCTGTTGCGCGGGCTGTACTCGGCGCTGCTCTACCTGTTGCTGCCGGTGACGGTGTACCACCTGGTGTGGCGCGGCTTCCGCGTGCGCGAATATTTCAACCGCTGGAACGAGCGCTACGCCTCCTACACGCATGCCTGCGGGCGTCCGCGCGTGTGGGTGCATGCGGTGTCGGTCGGCGAGGTCAATGCGGCGGCGCCACTGGTGAACGCCTTGCGTGCGCAACGGCCTGACATCCGCTGGGTCATCACCACCATCACCCCGACCGGCTCCGAGCGCGTGCGTGCGCTGTGGGGCGATGCGGTGGATCACGTCTATTTGCCCTACGACGTGCCCGGCAGTGTCGGGCGCTTCCTCGAACATTTCCGCCCGCGGCTGGCACTGATCCTGGAAACCGAGTTGTGGCCGAACATGCTGTTCGGCTGCCGCGACCGCCAGATTCCGGTGTACATCCTCAATGCACGGCTGTCGGCGCGCTCGCTCCGTGGCTACCGCGTGCTGGCACCGCTGATCAGCCGCGCCTTGCGCACCGTGACCTGCGTGGCAGCACAGTCGCAGGACGATGCCGGGCGCTTCATCACCCTGGGCGCGCGGCCGGATCAAGTGGTTGCGCTGGGCAATCTCAAGTTCGATATCGCCGCACCGGCGCAGCTGCAGGACTTGGTGGCGCAGTTCCGCAGGCAGGTGCCGGCAACCCGTCCGGTATGGATTGCAGCCAGCACGCACGAAGGCGAAGAAGCGGCGGTGGCCGACATCCATGCGCAGTTGCTGAAACAGTTCCCGGACCTGTTGCTGCTGTGGGCGCCCCGGCACCCGGAGCGCTTTCCCAAAGTGGAGGCGCTGGCGCGTGACCGCGGCTGGACCGTGACCACGCGCAAGGCGCAGCAGTGGCCGCAGGCGCGCGACCAGGTGTTCGTGGTCGATACCCTGGGCGAGTTGATGAGTTTCTACGCCTGCGCACAGGTCGCCTTTGTCGGCGGCAGCCTGCAGCCGATCGGTGGCCACAATCTGCTGGAGCCGGCGGCGGTCGGCACACCGGCCGTCACCGGCCCGCACCTGCACAATTTCTCGGAAATCTCGCGGCGCATGCGCGAGGCCGATGCAGTGACCATTTGCGAGGACGCCGCGTGCGTGCAACACGATCTGGCCCGCCTGCTCGGCGATCCCGCACAGCGCGAGGCCATGGCCGCGGCCGGGCTGGCGCTGGTGGCTAACGGCAAGGGCGCGGTGGCACGCACCCTGGTGCAGATCGCGCCGGATCTGCCATCAGTGGTTGGTGAGATCGCTTCGTCGCAGTGAGTTGCGACGGCGGCGCGCAGCGCAGGTCGGCTTGCGCCCAGGCTGCGTACGGGCGCCTGCCGGTGGGCCGAGGCGCGCCCATGCGAGGCATGCGCGCCGCACGGGTGCCTCTCCGTTTCTGCAGTTGAGTCAGGCACAACATAGCGTGCTCAACAGGGTGGCGAGGTCGGCGCGACCTGCGTGCAAGCGCATCGTCAGTGAGGCGAAATCCGGATTGCTACTGATGATTGCAGACATCGCGGCATTACCGTTGCGTCAGCCCTCACTCGGCAGCGCGGCGAACTGCCCAAGCGCACATCTGCACAAGCTCGTTGCCGTGATTCGAGACCGAAACATGACGACACCGGTTTGACAGTGCAGACATGAAAAAGGCGGGCCATGCCCGCCTCTTCATTCACTGCGCGAGGTGCTTACTGCAACGAACCGCTGCCCTGCAGCTTGGCTTCTGCATCCTGCGATAGCAGGCGGTTCACGTCCTGCAGATCGGTGATGTCGAGCTTACCGATGGCCTGGCCCAGCAGCAGGCGATTCTGCAGGAACGTGTAGCGCGACTGCGCGTAGTTCAACTGCGCCTGGAAGAGCGTGCGCTGGTTCTGCACCACGTCCAGCACGGTGCGCGTACCCACTTCCAGGCCCACCTGTGACGCATCGTAGGCGGCTTGTGCGGACACCACGGCCAGGCGACGTGCTTCCACCTCGCTGATGCCGGCCACTACGGTCTGATAAGCATTGCGCGTATTGCGATCCAGCGCGCGCTTCTGCTGTTCGTAGGTGTCCTGCTGAATATCGCGACGCGACAACGCCTGACGCACGGCCGACTGGGTTGCGCCGCCAGCGAAGATCGGGATCGACAAGGTCACACCGATCGAATCGGTATCGATGTCGCGGCCGTTGGTGGTGAAATTACCGGCGGCCTGGTCGACGGTGCTGGCACCGCCCCAGCTGTTGCTGCGGCCAACGTTGGCACCCAGGCTCAGCGTCGGATAATGACCTGCACGTGCCGCATTGACCTGCGCCTCGGCTGCGCTGACCTGCAACTCCTGCGCCTTCAACGCCGGGTTATCGGCGATGGCGCTGGCCACCAATTGGTCGACATTGCTGTAGGCCGAAGGCACTTCCGGGCGGAAGTCTTCCGGTAGCGCACGCAGGCCCACGACCGGCTGGCCGGTGAGTTCGGTCAAGGCCTGGTAGTAATCCTTCAAGGTGTTGCGTGCATTGATGGTGTCGGCGCGCGCCTGGTCGTACTGGGCGCGTGCTTCGTGCACGTCGGTGATCGGCGCCAGGCCCACTTCGAGGCGCTTGTCGGCGTAGTCGAACTGTTTCTTGGCCGCTGCCTCGTTGGTCTCGGCCGCTGCCAATGACTCGATGCCCACTAGCACCTGGAAGTACGCCGCCGAGGTGCGCGTGATCAGGTCGTTGTTGGCCGACGCCAGGGTGAAATCAGCCGCCTTGGCCACCTCACGCTGCGCACGCACGTTGGCGAACTGCGCCCAGTTGAAGATGGTCTGGCTGCCCTGGATCGAGTACTGGCGCTGCTTGGTGGTGGATCGGCCGTCTACGCCTTCGAGTTCGCGATGCGACTGGGTATAACCCGCCGTACCATCCAGCTGCGGCAGCAGCGCCGCACGTGCCTGCACCACTCCTTCCCGATTCACCAACCGCGTGGACTCGGCAACAGCCAGCTGCGGATCGCCATTGCGGGCCATTTCATAGACCTGCAGCAGGTCGGTGGCGTGCGCGGCCATCGGAGACAGGGCGGCGGCCAGCGCCAGGACGAGGGATCGGCGGATCATCGGGGAAGCTTCCTTGGGAATCAGAATTGGAATCGGGGCGTCGGTGCGGCGCCCTGGAGATAGGCGAGGTCGGTTTCGAACAACGATTCGATGCGCGGCGCGTTGACGTCACCACGGACCAGGACGGCCTCCATCACCGGATCGTGACCGCGCACCACAAACAGCCGGCCGTTCGGGCGCAGCCACTGCAGCCACTGGGTCGGCACCGTATCGACCGCGCCGGTCACGCAGATGGCGTCGAAGCGACGCTCGCTCTGCCAGGCGAACACGTCGGCGGTTTCGATACGCACGTTGCTGCCCAGACCGGTGGCGTCCAGGTTGGCACGCGCGGCGGCGGCCAGCGCGGGGTCGATCTCCAGGCTCACCACTTCACGGGCCAGCGCGGCCAGGCAGGCGGTGGAGAAGCCGCTGCCGGTGCCCACTTCCAGCACGTCTTCGCCGGGCTGCAGATCCAGGGCCTGCAACATGCGGCCTTCGACCACCGGCTTCATCATCTTGTGGCCGGCCGACAGCGGAATTTCCACATCGACGTAGGCCAGGGTCTTGTAGGCCTCCGGCACGAAGGCTTCGCGCGGCATGCGCGCCAGCACGTCGAGCACGCGCAGGTCCAGCACATCCCACGGCCGGATCTGCTGTTCGACCATCTTTTCGCGGGCCTGGGTGAAATCGATCGTCATGGTGCGGTTATCCAACGCGGCGGGGCAGGCATTTTAGCGGGGCTTGGGGCAACTGGCGCATCTAGCATCGCCGGGCGCGGCCAAACCACGCAGTGCCGGAAGTCACCGCGACCAAAGGGCAGGCCCGATCAGCGCGGCACATAGGCTCTCAGGAAGAAATCCACGCTGGCGTGGATGTGCTCGTCCACTTGCGCACGATCGGGTTGGCCGTGCAGGCCGCACATCATCAGCGCATACAGCTCGCCCTTGAGCAGGCAGAAGAATTGCGCGGCGGCGCGGGCCACGTCCGGAATCTCCAGCTGCCCGTCGGCTACGCGCGCGCTGAGGAAATCCGCTAGCGCCTGTTGGGTCCGCTTGGGGCCGGCGTCCCAGAACATCTCGCGCACGTGTACGTCGCCGGTACCCGGCGCCATCATCATGCGGTGGGTGGCGATGGCCGAGTCGGAGCTGACCATGGCGAAGAAGGCGTCGGCGATCTCGATGAGCTGCTCGCGCAACGCGCCTTCGGGCGCATGGTCGAACAGGTCGTCGGGCATCATGTGCTGGCATTGTGCGCGGATCGCCTCGCCGAACAGGCTTTCCTTGTCGCCAAAGTGGCTGTAGACGGTCAGCTTGGAGACGCCCGCCAGAGCGGCGATGCCGTCCATGCTGACGCCCGCAAAACCTTGTTCCATGAACAGCGAGCGGGCGGCGCCCAGGATGGCGGCGCGTTTCCCAAGATCCTTGGGACGCCCAGGGCCGTTGCTCTTGGCCTTGGACTTGAGGGGGGGCGAGCTGGACATGCGCCAATACTAGACCATCGGGTTCTATATTTATATGGCGGCACCGCGCGGTCCATTAACCGTTGCGGTGAGTCGCTTGCGCTGTCGTGGTCTGCCCCGGCGCTGTGGGGAATCCACCTAGCGCGTCGCTGCTACCCCCGGTGATAGATTGCCGAACGGCCTGCAACACCCTGTTGACAGGCAGCCGAAGGGACGAAGCAGGACGCGTGGACGGGGTCGGGGCGCATGCGCACACAGGCGAGCTCCGCAGTGCGCAGGCGCTGCGGAACGCACCGCTGTGGCTGTGGTCGCTGCTGTGCTGGGCGCTGCTGGCCGGCTGGCCGCTCGGCGCGCATCCGCTCAAGCACACCGCCTACCACACGGTCACCCGCTGGGACATGGATGACGGCCTGCCGCACAACCTGGTGCATGCGGTCGCCCAGGGCAGCGATGGGGTGATCTGGCTCGGCACCTGGGAAGGCGTGGCGCGCTTCAATGGGCGCGATTTCACCGTGTTCGACCGTCAGAACACTCCGGGCGTGGAACTGGGCGGGGTGTTCGTGGTGGTACGCGATGGCGACGGCATGCTGTTCGGCACCGCCTTCGACGGTGTGTACCGCTATCAGGACGGCCGCTGGCAACAGCTGGGCGATGCCTCCGCTAGGCATCTGGCCGTCAGCGCGTTGCTACGCCGCGCCGATGGTGCGTTGTGGGTGGGCACGCCGCAGACGCTGTACCGGATCGAGCTGGATGGGCGGGTGGTGGATGTCGGGCGTCAGGCCGGCCTGCCACGCGCACGCATCACCGCCTTGTCGACAGACGCGCGTGGCGACCTGTGGATCGGGACCGACGTCGGCCTGTATCAGCTGCCGCTAGGCGCCAGCGCTGCAATTGCCTGGGGGCAGGCGCATGGCATGGCCGACACTCCCGTGCGCCGGCTGGCCAGCGATCGCCAGGGTGGCCTGCTGGTGGCAGGCGACGATGGGGTGTGGTGGTGGAGCCGGGGCGGCGGCCTGCAGCGCTTCCGCCAGGGCCAGCGGGTCGACTCGCTGGTGATGGACCGCAGCGGTCACCTATGGATGAGCCTGTCCGCCGGCACCTTGGTGATGCACAGCTGGCCGGATGATCCAGACGAACAGATCGCCATTTCCGGCGTGGCCAGCCCGGCCTTGCTGGAGGATGCCGAGGGCCTGATCTGGGTGGGCAGCACGCATGGCCTGTTCCGGGTCGCCGAAGGCGCCGCGCATGGCGTCACCATTGACGACGGCCTGGCCTCGGACTACGTGCGAAGCGTGTTGCAGACCGCCGACGGCACCGTGTGGGTGGGCAGCGCGGTGGGCCTGGACCGCTGGCGCGATGGGCAGATCGCGCGCGTGCCGTTCTCGCTGGGCAGTGCCGGGCGGGTGCTGGAGCAATCGGTGCTGGCGCTGGCCGATGCGGGCGATGGCGGGGTCTGGGCCGGCACCTACAGCCAGGGTGTGCTGCGTCTGGATGCGCAGGGGGCGGTGGTCCAGCGCATCGGTGCGGCCGAGGGCTTGCCTTCGTTGTCGGTGCGTGCGTTATTGCCGGACGGCGATGCGCTGTGGATCGGCACCACTGCCGGGTTGGTGCGCTGGCACAACGGCCGCGCGCGTCGTTACACCGCCGCCGACGGGGTGCCGGATGGTTCGGTGCAGGTGCTCTATCGCGATGCCCAGGGCACCATCTGGAGCGGTACCGACCGTGGCATGACCGCGCTGTCGCCCGATGGCGGCACCCGCGCCTGGCTGGGCGAGCAGGATTTTCCGGGCCAGAACGCCTTCGATTTCCTGCGCGATCCCAATGGCGACTTATGGATTGCCAGCGACCGCGGGCTGCTGCGGCTGCGCGGCGAGCGCTTCCAGGTGTATGACCATCGCGTGGGTCTGCCACGCGACAAGGTGTTCCGCGTCATCGACGACGGCCGCGGCTACCTGTGGCTGTCGAGCAACCACGGCGTGTTCCGGATTGCGCGGCGCGACTTCGACCAGATCGACACCGGCACCCGCGAGCAGCTCAGTGTGGAAGTGGTCGACCGCAGCGACGGCATGCCCGGCAACCAGGGCAATGGCAGCAGCGCGCCAGCCGGCTGGCTGACACGAACCGGCCAGTTGCTGTTTCCCACCGCGGCCGGCCTGGGCGTGATCGACCCCACCCGGGTCGGCACCCTGCAAGGCCACCGCGTGCCGATCGTGTTCGAGCGCCTGGTGGTGGATGGCATGGTGCAGCCGCTGGCCGGCCCGCATCGTCTGAGTGCAGATACCCGACGCATCGCCATTGGCTATGCCGGGCTCAACTTCCGCGGGCCGGACAAGGTGCGCTACCGCTACCGGCTGGACGGCTTCGACCCGGATTGGGTGGACGCCGACAGCGCCACCGAAGCGGTCTATACCAATCTGCCGCCGGGGCGGTTCCGTTTCCGCGTGCAGGCGATGTCGCTGCCGGTGGATTGGCGCCAGGCGGCGTTGCTCGGTGAAACCAGCCTGGTGCTGGAACTGGCACCGCCGTGGTGGCGGCGTGGCGAAGTGATCGGCCTGGGCGTGTTGTGCCTGGCCAGTGTGATCTACGGGTTCTATCTGTGGCGCACCGCCAGTTATCGCCGCCGCCAGCGCGAGCTCAACGTGGTGATCGACAAGCGCACGCGCGAATTGAGCGACAAGAACCTGGCCTTGCAGCAGGCCAGCCAGGAGCGTGAAGCACTGATGCGCCAGCTCGAATACCGCGCCAGCCACGATGTGCTCACCGCATTGCCAAACCGGCGCGAAGCCGAGCGCGTGCTGCAGCAATGGCTGGACGAGGCGCAGGCGGGCGGCGCGCCGCTGGCATTGGCGCTGGCCGATATCGACCACTTCAAGCGCATCAACGATGCGCATGGCCACGAAGTCGGCGATGCGGTGTTGCGTGCAGTGGGTGAGGTACTGGCCGACCAGGAGCACGCACACTGTTTTGCCGCGCGCCACGGCGGCGAAGAATTCCTGCTGGCCGTGACCGGCCTGGAGGCCGCGCAAGCGCGTGCATTGTTCGAACAACTGCGCCAACGCCTGGGCACCATCGCGATTGCCGCAGACGAGGTCACCGTGCAGTGCACCGCGAGCATGGGCATGGCGATGAGCGACGAAGCGCCCAGCCGGCGCGAGTTGCTGGCGCTGGCCGACCGCAGGCTGTATCACGCCAAGCGGCAGGGACGCGATCGGTTGATCGATCAGTAGCGTGCGGTCTTGCGGAGCATCAGCGTGGCGACACCTGCGGCCCTGCCGCCTGATCCGCCTGCGCATGCAACAGCGCCACGAACGCCTGCGCCGCGCGCGACAAGGTGCGCCCGCCGTGGGTGACGCATCCCAACGCACGCGATAGCGCCACATCGGCCAACGGCAGCGCCACGATCTGGTGATCGATCATGCGCTCGGGCAGCACGCTCCAGGCCAGGCCAACCGACACCAACATCTTGATTGTCTCCAGATAGTTGGTGGTCATGCGCAGGCTCGGTGCCAGGCTGCGTTCGGCAAACAACCCGGCCACGATGCGATGGGTGAAGGTGCCCGGATCCGGCAGCACCGCAGGGTGGGCGACCACGTCATCGAGCGTGACCGTCTCCAACGCGGCCAGCGGGTGATCCGGCGCCACCACGAACTGCAGGCGGTCATGCCAGATCGGCTGCGCGCGCAACGGGGCGCGGGTGTCCGGTGCCAGTGTGGTCACCGCGAGTTCCACCTCGCCGCGCAATACCGCCGCGTAGGCCAGTTCCGAATCCAGGAACTGGATGTCCAGGGCCGCCTGCGGATGCTCGGCGGTGAAGCGTCGCAACAATGCCGGCAACCGGTGCAGCCCCACGTGGTGACTGGTGGCCAGGCTCAGCCGCCCGCCGACCGCCGCGCCCAGGTGTTCCAGCACGCGGCGCGTATCGTCCAGCTCGGCCAGGATGCGCTGCGCACGTGGCAGCAGCGCCAGCCCGGCCTCGGTCAACACCACCTGGCGGCCCAGGCGGTCGAACAAGCGCGCCGACAATTGCGCTTCCAGCAAGGCGATGCGCTTGCTCACCGCGGGTTGGGTCAGGTGCAGCGCTTCGGCCGCTGACGAAAAGCTGCCGTGGTCGGCAATCGCCACGAACGCGCTCAGATTGGCGAGGTCCATGCCATTCCTAAAATTCATTTGCTGAATAAACAATATGAATTTGCGTTATCCATGGCAAGCTCCTAGCATCGGTCTCAGCCAGGCGGTGCATCCGCCGTTCGCCACCGCATCGGAATCTCAAGCGATGACCGGAAAGACCCTGTACGACAAGTTGTGGGAGATGCACGAGGTCACGCGCCGTGACGATGGCTCGTCGCTGATCTACATCGACCGCCACATCCTGCATGAAGTGACCTCGCCGCAAGCCTTCGAAGGCCTGCGTCTTGCCGGGCGCAAGCCGTGGCGCATCGATGCCAATATCGCCACACCCGACCACAACGTGCCCACCACCCGTGCCGAGCGCCAGGGCGGGCTGGAGTCCATCTCCGATGAAGTCTCGCGTCTGCAGGTGCAGACACTGGACGAGAACTGCGACGACTTCGGCATCCTCGAGTTCAAGATGAACGACACGCGCCAGGGCATCGTGCACGTGGTCGGCCCCGAGCAGGGCGCCACGCTGCCGGGCATGACGGTGGTCTGCGGCGATTCGCACACCTCCACGCATGGCGCCTTCGGTGCGTTGGCGCATGGCATCGGTACTTCCGAGGTCGAGCATGTGCTGGCCACGCAATGCCTGATCGCCAAGAAGATGAAGAACCTGCAGGTGCGCGTGGAAGGCACGCTGCCGTTCGGCGTCACCGCCAAGGACATCGTGCTGGCGGTGATCGGCAAGATCGGCACGGCCGGCGGCAACGGGCATGCGCTTGAATTTGCCGGCAGCGCGATCCGCGCGCTGTCGATGGAAGGCCGCATGACCATCTGCAACATGTCCATCGAAGCCGGTGCGCGCGTGGGCATGGTGGCGGTGGACGAAAAGACCATTGCTTACGTCAAGGACCGCCCGTTCGCGCCGAAGGGCGCGGATTGGGACGCGGCCGTGGCGTTGTGGCGCACGCTGGTGTCCGATGCCGATGCATCCTTCGACGCCGGGGTGGAATTGCGTGCCGAAGACATCAAGCCGCAGGTCAGCTGGGGCACCTCGCCGGAGATGGTGCTGGCGGTCGATCAGCAGGTGCCGGATCCGGCCGCCGAACAGGATCCGACCAAGCGCGACTCGATCGAGCGCGCGCTGAAGTACATGGGCTTGCGGGCAAATCAGCCGATCACCGAGATCCATCTGGACCGCGTGTTCATTGGCTCGTGCACCAACTCGCGCATCGAAGACCTGCGCGCTGCCGCGGCGGTTGCCAAAGGCCGCAAGGTGGCGTCCTCCATCAAGCAGGCCCTGGTGGTGCCGGGCTCGGGACTGGTCAAGGCACAGGCCGAGGCCGAAGGGCTGGACAAGATTTTTCTGGACGCCGGTTTCGAGTGGCGCGAGCCCGGGTGCTCGATGTGCCTGGCGATGAACCCGGACAAGTTGGGCAGCGGTGAACATTGCGCCTCCACGTCCAATCGCAACTTCGAAGGGCGCCAGGGCGCCGGTGGGCGCACGCATCTGGTCAGCCCGGCGATGGCCGCAGCTGCGGCGGTGAGCGGCCACTTTGTCGATGTGCGTGAACTGCAGGGAATCGAGAATCGGGAATAGAGAATCGCCACGTCCCGCTTTGCGCTCTGCCGATTCTCCATTCTCCACTCCCCATTCCCGGCCTCCTTATGACCCCTTTCACCCAACACACCGGACTGGTCGCGCCGCTGGATCGTGCCAACGTCGATACCGACCAGATCATTCCCAAGCAATTCCTCAAGTCGATCAAGCGCACCGGTTTCGGCCCGAACCTGTTCGATGAGTGGCGCTATCTGGACATCGGCGAGCCGGGTCGCGACAACAGCACGCGCCCGCTCAACCCGGAGTTCGTGCTCAATTTCCCGCGCTACCAGGGCGCCAGCGTGCTGCTGGCACGCGAGAACTTCGGCTGCGGTTCTTCGCGCGAACATGCGCCGTGGGCACTGGACGAATACGGCTTCCGCGCGGTGATTGCGCCGAGTTTTGCCGACATCTTCTACAACAACAGTTTCAAGAACGGCCTGCTGCCGATCGTGTTGGCAGAGGCGGAAGTGGACGCCTTGTTCGAACAGTGCCTGGGGAACGAAGGCTATCAACTCACCGTCGATCTGGCCGCGCAGCGCGTGCGCCGTCCCGATGGCGTGGAGTACGCGTTCGAGATCGATGCATTCCGCAAGCACTGCCTGCTCAATGGGCTCGACGATATCGGCCTGACCTTGCAGGAGGCCGACGCGATTGGCCGCTTCGAGCAAGGGCATCGCGCGCAACAGCCGTGGTTGTTCGGCGCGCTGCAGTGAGCGCTGCGTCGCCATCCAGCGGGATTGACGCGTTGAGCACGCACGTTGCGGCGCAGTTTGGGCCGCAGGCGCAGGCGTATCTGCAGAGCGAGGTGCATGCACAGGGCGCCGAATTCGCCGAGCTTCGCGCGGGCCTGGCAGGTCATCGCAACGGGCGCTTGCTCGACCTGGGCTGTGGCGCGGGGCATGTGAGTTTTCAGCTGGCGCCGTTGATGGATGAGGTGGTCGCCTACGATCTATCCGCCGACATGCTTAACGTCGTGGCGGCCACCGCCGCCGAGCGTGGCCTGACCCAGGTGCGTACCTTGCAGGGCGTCGCCGAGCGGCTGCCGTTCGAGGCCGGCAGCATGGACGTGGTGGTCAGCCGGTATTCGGCGCACCACTGGAGTGACCTGGGCCAGGCGCTGCGTGAGGTGCGGCGGGTGCTGCGCCCCG
Organism: Xanthomonas sp. NCPPB 4037; assembly: GCF_041475695.2. Classification (NCBI taxonomy): domain Bacteria; kingdom Pseudomonadati; phylum Pseudomonadota; class Gammaproteobacteria; order Lysobacterales; family Lysobacteraceae; genus Xanthomonas; species Xanthomonas sp. NCPPB 4037. Next base: position 4,128,780 of record NZ_CM191261.1, on the reverse strand, counting down.
GCGGAATCGCCGCACTGATCGACGTAGTGGCACCAGGGCTGCCGCTGCTCGATACGCATCTGCAGGCGATCGAGTTACTGCGTGACACCAGCCATGTGCGCGACTACAGCGTGGCGCAGTGGCTGCAGGTGGTGGGCGATGCTGGCCTGCACGTACAGCGTCATCATTGCCAACGCCTGCAGCTGGATTACCTGAGCTGGGTCGATCGCATGCGCACGCCGGAGGTGCTGCGCGCAGCCATTCGCGCGCTGCAGGACACGGCGGTGGATGACGTGCGCGATTACTTCCAGATTGGCGCCGATGGTTCTTTCAGCACCGATGTGCTGGTGCTGTGGGCGACACGTTGATTTTCATGGCGCTGCGGCGCCAACTCACGAGGATTGCATGAGCAAGCAGATTCTGATTCTTCCCGGCGACGGCATTGGCCCGGAAATCATGGCCGAGGCGGTCAAGGTGCTGACGCGTATCGATACCCAGCACACTCTTGGCGTCACCCTGGTGTACGACGAGCTGGGCGGCGCGGCGTACGACAAATACGGCAGCCCGCTGGCCGACGAAACGCTGGAGCGTGCGCGCGCTGCCGATGCCGTGCTGTTGGGCGCGGTCGGTGGCCCGCAGTGGGACACCATCGATCCGGCACTGCGTCCGGAACGCGGGCTGCTGAAGATCCGTTCGCAACTCGGCCTGTTTGCCAACCTGCGCCCCGCGTTGCTGTATCCGCAGCTGGCCGATGCGTCCACGCTCAAGCCCGAGGTGGTTTCCGGATTGGATCTGCTGATCCTGCGCGAGCTTACCGGCGGCATTTACTTCGGCCAGCCACGCGGCACGCGCACGCTGGACAATGGCGAGCGCCAGGCCTACGACACGTTGCCCTATAGCGAAAGCGAAATCCGCCGCATCGCCAAGGCCGGTTTCGAGATGGCCCGGCTGCGCGGCAAGAAGTTGTGCTCGGTCGACAAGGCCAATGTGCTGGCGTCCAGCCAGCTGTGGCGCGCCGTCGTCGAAGAAGTGGCTAAGGACTATCCCGACATCGCGTTGTCGCATATGTACGTGGACAACGCGGCGATGCAGTTGGTGCGCGCGCCCAAGCAATTCGACGTGATCGTCACCGACAACATGTTCGGCGACATCCTGTCCGATCAAGCATCGATGCTTACCGGCTCGATCGGCATGCTGCCCTCGGCCTCGCTCGATGCCAACAACAAAGGCATGTACGAGCCGTGTCATGGCTCAGCACCGGATATTGCAGGGCAGGGCATTGCCAATCCGTTGGCCACGATCCTGTCGGTGGCCATGATGTTGCGTTACACCTTTGCACAGGCGGCAGCGGCGGATGCGATTGAGGCAGCTGTGGGCAAGGTGCTCGATCAGGGACTGCGCACGGCCGACATCTGGTCGGAAGGCACCACCAAGGTGGGCACGGCTGCGATGGGTGATGCGGTGGTGGCTGCGCTGTAACGGCTTGCCGACCAATCCGGCTTGGTCTTCAGTGTCCACGGCGAGCCGCCCTTGTCGGCTTTGCTGAGGGCTTTGATTAGAGAGGCGGCCATCGTTCGTTGGGGCGGTGGCCGCTTTCTTGCCTGCGTTTCACGATACGAATGCAAGTGCAAGTGCTTGCGTGTGTAGTTGTGGACCTAATGGTGCACTTGCACTGCACGTTGGCCGTGTGCGCGGCGGTGGGTCCGGCACCGGGACACGCCGTGAATCCATCCGTGGAGGCTCAGTGGCGGCATCCATGCCGCCACATGGTCCCGCCGCCAGACCCACCGCCGCTCTGTCGCTGGCGCGCTGTCTGAGCGAAGAACGAAGAGCGAGAAAGAAGGGCTGCTTGCGTAGCTTCTGCTCACGCCATTTCGAGGCAAAGATGCAATGCGCCGCGTGCAGAGATGCACCTGTGCCGCTCGGCTGCGCACAACAATGACGAAGCCATCGCCTCGTAGGAGCGCACTTGTGCGCGATGAAGCCTTCCCATCAATCCCATCGCGCACAAGTGCGCTCCTACGAAACGCGCTGGAATGGCCCGTAGATGCCTTCTCCCACTGTGAGCAGTGCGCCGAAGCACAGCACATGTTGCCCGCAGGCGCTGTGCGCGAACATGCTGGTTGCCGTGGCAAAGAATCCACTCGCCGCCGCGCACCATCCCCAAGCACCCAAAACTAGCGGAAGCACAAACGCAAAACGGCCAGCGTATTACTCGCTGGCCGTTTTGCTGACGGCATCGTGTCGCCGACGCCGTACCTAAACCGCGTGTTACGCCACAGCCGCCGTCTTCCCCGCCACCACGCCGCGCTCGCGCTGACGCAGCAGGCGGTTGGCAACATCCAGCCAGGCCAGGGCACTGGCCTCGATGATGTCCTTGCTGGTGCCGGTGCCTTCGTATTCCACGCCGTCGTGGCGCACGCTCAGGCTGGCTTCGCCGCGCGCATCGGCGCCGATGCCTACGCTGTGGACCTGGTAGCTGTCCAATTCCAGCTTTACCCCGGTGGCCGACGCCAGCGCACCGAATAGCGCGTCCACCGGGCCATTGCCTTGCGCTGTTTCCGCGACGCGATTGCCGTCCGGGTCGGACAGTTCGACCAGTGCATTGGCACGGCTGCCGACATCGCTGATGGTCATCGAGGCCAGGCGGTAGCCTTCCTGCACGGTGGCGTCCTGCATCAAGGCCTGCAGGTCGGCGTCGGTGACGACGCGCTGCTTTTCACACAATGCCTTGAACTGCTCAAACACCAGCTTGACCTCATCTTCCTCCAGCAGATAGCCCAGCGCACGCAGGCGCTGTTCCACTGCAGCGCGTCCGCTGTGGCGGCCCAGCACCATCTGCGACGACTCCCAGCCCACATCTTCCGGGCGCATGATTTCGTAAGTGCCGCGGTGACGCAGCATGCCGTGCTGGTGGATGCCCGATTCATGCGCGAACGCATTGCCGCCCACCACTGCCTTGTTGCGCTGCACCGGCATGCCCACCAAACGCTGCAACAGCTGCGAAGTGGAGACGATGCGCGGCGTATTGATTGCGGTGTCCAGGTTGTAGAACGCACCACGCACCTTCAGGGCCATGGTGATTTCTTCCAGCGCGCAATTGCCGGCGCGTTCGCCGATGCCGTTGATGGTGCATTCCACCTGGCGGGCGCCGCCTTCGATTGCGGCCAGCGAATTGGCAACCGCCAGGCCCAGGTCGTTGTGGCAGTGCGCGCTGAAGATCACCTTCTCGGCGCCTTCGACGCTGGCGATCAGCCGCGAGAACATGCCGCGGATTTCTTCCGGCGTGGTGAACCCCACCGTGTCCGGCAGATTGATCGTGGTCGCACCGGCGGCGATGGCCACGCGTGTCACTTCGGCCAGGAAATCTTCTTCGGTGCGCGTGGCATCTTCAGCCGAGAACTCGATGTCGTCGATGTAGCCGCGCGCCAGCGTCACGTGCTTGTGCACCGATTCCAGCACCTGCTCGCGGCTCATGCGCAGCTTGTGCTCGCGGTGTAGCGGGCTGGTGGACAGGAACACATGCAGGCGCGGGTTGGCGGCCGCTTCCAGTGCACGGGCAGAGATCTCGATATCGGCCTGCAGGCAGCGCGACAGCACCGCCAGGGTGGGGCGGCGCAATTCGCGGCCCATCATCGCTACCGCTTCGCGGTCGGAATGCGAGCTGGCCGGGAAGCCGGTTTCGATGATGTCCACGCCAAGCGCGTCCAGCGCGCGCGCCATGACCAGCTTTTGCTGGGGCGTCATGCTGCAGCCGGGGGATTGCTCGCCGTCGCGCAGGGTGGTGTCGAAAATTCGGATATGCGGGGTCTGGTTGGATACGGTCGTGTTCACCAGGAAGACTCCTCTACTGCGATGGCGGTGACAGGCGTTGATGCGACTGCGGATGGGCGGGGAATAGCAATGGATGGCGGTGATGCTTTGGTGCTGCGTTCGTTGCGGAGCCGCTCGGTATTGCGACGGCGCGGCTTACGTGGCGGACGCGGCCGCACCTCGGACAACAGGGTGGCCAGGACAGTCGCGTCGATATTACCGCCAGAGACCACCGCACATTTACGTTTGCCGGAAACACGGCGACCGGCAGCCAGCGCGAGTGCGCCGGCGCCTTCGGCAATGACGTGCTCTTCCAGTGCCAGACGCACCAGCGTCTCGCGCAATTCGGCCTCGCGCACGATCACCACGTCGTCGAGCAGGCTCGAGCACAGACGGCGGGTCAGGAAGCCTGGAATCTTGACCTTCACGCCATCGGCCAGGGTGGCGACCGGAGTGATTTCGCGCAGGTCGCCGCGCACGGCGCGGGCCATGGAGTCCACGCCTTCCACCTGCGCGCCGACGATGCGTACGCCCTGCGACTTCAGCGCCAACGCCACGCCGGAGGCCAGGCCACCGCCGCCGATCGGCACGATCACCACATCCGGTGCATGCGCGGCCAATTCGATACCCACCGTGCCTTGGCCGGCGATCACATCCGGGTCGTCGAACGCAGACAGAAAACGGTAGCCGTTCTGGTCGGCCAGCTCGCGCGCAAAGGCGAAGGCTTCGTCGTAACTGTTGCCGTGCTGGCGCACCGTGGCGCCCCAGTGGGCCACGCCGGCGATCTTGGTCTGCGGCGCACCGTGCGGCATCACCGTAATGGCCTGCACGCCCAACCGATACGCCGACCACGCCACACCCTGAGCATGGTTGCCGGCCGAGGCGCAGATGACCGGGCGCTCATCGCCGCGCTCCAGTCCGGCCAGCAGCGCATTCAATGCGCCACGTACCTTGTAGGAGCCGGTACGCTGCAGGTTTTCCAGCTTCAGCCACACGCCGAAGCGTTCGGCGTAATGCAGTGGTGTGGGCGAGAGGTACTTGCGCAGGCGTGCCTGCGCGGCCAGCACGTCGGCCACGCTGACGGCGACCTCGCCTACGTCTGGCTCCTGCGTGGTCGGGCGGCCGGAATCAGGCATTGCGGCACGCGCGCGGCCGATCCGGAAGAAGACACCTCCGAACAGCCATCTGGTCATCCCGCGAGGTCTGCAGGCTCATGCGGCCGCCTCCACCGAGTCCAATGCCGTGATCGCCACCGACTCGCAGTCGTACACTTTTTCCAACTGTAGGCGCAGCGTTTCCGGCGGGCGCGTGCTGTCCACGTCTAGTTGCAGATGCCAGCGGCCGGCATCGTCCGGCGCGGCGGCGCCCTGGATGGCGCACGGGCGGAAGCCACGCCGTTCGGTCATGCCGATCACGCGCACCAGCGCGCCTTCGGCCGGCTTCAGCACCAGATCAAGCCGGTAACGCATGAGGGGTCTCCTTGGCCGCATGTGCGGGATTGCTGTCCAGCATGGTGCTGTTGGCATTGTTGGGCGGCACCAGCGGCCACACGTTGGCGCGTGCGTCGATGGCCACATGCAGCAGGCCCGGGCCGGGCTGCGCCAGCAACTCGGCCAGCGCGGCGTCCACATCGCCGCGCGCAATGATGCGCTTGGCCGGGATGCCGAATACCTGCGCCAACGCGGCGAAATCCGGGTTGTCGGAGAGGTCGATCTCGCTGTAGCGCTCGGCAAAGAACAGTTCCTGCCACTGCCGCACCATGCCCAGCGAGCTGTTATCCAGCAGCACGATCTTCACCGGCAACTTGCAGCGCGCAATCGTCACCAGCTCCTGCACATTCATCATGAAGCTGCCATCGCCGGAGACCAGCACCACGGTGCGGTCCGGGCAGGCGAACTGCGCGCCCATCGCCGCCGGCAGGCCGAAGCCCATGGTGCCGAGCGCGCCGCTGGTGAGATGGTTGCGTGGGTCGTTGAAGCGGCAATGCTGCGCAACCCACATCTGATGCTGGCCGACATCGCAGGCAATGATGGTGTCGGCCGGGGCCACTTCGCTCAGGCGCTTCAGCAGCGCCGGTGCGTAGATATCGGTGCCTGGTGCGTCATAGCGCGCGCCGAACTTTTCACGGTTGGCAAAACACCGCGTGCGCCAGGCCTGGCAATTGGCACGTGCCGCGCTCAACGCCTTCAGGCTGGTGGCCACATCGCCGGGCACCGCCACATCGGCGGTGCGCAGCTTGGAAATTTCATACGCGTCGGCATCCAGGTGGATGACGCGCGCAAATGGTGCAAATTCGCTCAATTTGCCGGTGGCGCGGTCGTCGAACCGGGCGCCGACCACCACCAGCAGATCGCACTCCTGGATGGCCATGTTCGCCGCGCGCGTGCCGTGCATGCCCAACATGCCCAAATAGTCCGGGTGGGCATGCGGTAACGCGCCCAGGCCGCGCAAGGTCAGCGCGGTCGGGATGCCGGTGGCTTCCACGAAGCGACGGAAGGCCTCCACCGCGCCCGCCAGCGCAATGCCGCCACCGCCGTAGACCACCGGGCGTTCGGCGCTGGCGATCGCCGCCAACGCTTCGGCCAACTTGGCGTCCTGCGGCGCCGGCGGAGGCAGCACCTGCGCCGGCACGTGGTCGGGCAGATGCGAGGCATCGGCAATCTGCACGTCCTTGGGCAGGTCGATCAGCACCGGCCCAGGACGCCCTTCGCGTGCAATCCGAAACGCCTCGCGCACCATCTCCGGCAACTCATCCACGCTGCGCACCAGGAAGCTGTGCTTGACGATTGGCATGGTCATGCCGAACACGTCCAGTTCCTGGAACGCATCGGTGCCCAGCAAGGGTGTGGCGACCTGGCCGGTCAGGCACACCATCGGCACCGAGTCGAGCATGGCGTCGGCAATGCCGGTGACCAGGTTGGACGCGCCCGGGCCGGAGGTGGCCACGCACACGCCGACACGGCCACTGGCACGGGCGAACCCGTTGGCCGCCAATGCGGCACCTTGTTCATGACGCACAAGGATGTGCTTGAGCTTGGAATCCACCAGGGCGTCGTAGAACGGCATGATGGTGCCGCCCGGATAGCCGAACAGCGTTTCCACGCCCTCGGCTTCCAGGGCCTGCGTCAGCCAGCGCGCGCCATTGCGGGGCTTGCTGTGTGCGGAGGTGTTCATGCGTTGTGCGGACCTTTCGGTTAAACGGTGGGGGAGGCGGCGGCGTTACGCCGCCTGTTGCTTCGCAGGTGTGGCGGCCTGCTGCTCACCATTGAGCCATACCATCTTGGCGCGCAATTTCTTGCCCACTTCTTCGATCGGGTGCTCCAGATCGGCCTGCTTGAACTTGGTGTAGTTCGGCAGGCCGGCTTCGTATTCGGCCACCCAGTTCTTGGTGAAGGTGCCGTTCTGGATGTCGGTCAGCACATCTTTCATGCGTGCCTTGGTGCTGGCATCGATGACGCGCGGTCCGCTGACGTAGTCGCCGTACTGCGCGGTTTCGGAGACGAACTCCAGCATGCGAGTGATGCCGCCTTCGTAGAACAGGTCCACGATCAGCTTCAGTTCGTGCAGCACTTCGTAATAAGCGATTTCCGGCTGATAGCCGGCTTCCACCAGCACTTCGAAGCCGGCCTGCACCAGCGAGGACGCACCACCGCACAGCACCGCCTGCTCACCGAACAGATCGGTTTCGGTCTCCTCCTTGAAGGTGGTCTTGATGATGTTGGCGCGCGCGCCGCCCAGGCCGCCAGCGTAGGTGAGCGCGAACTGCTCGGCCTTGCCACTGGTGTCCTGATAGACCGCATAGATGCACGGCACGCCGCGGCCAATTTCATATTCGCGACGCACCAGTGCGCCCGGGCCCTTCGGCGCGACCAGCACCACGTCCAGATCCGCGCGCGGCTTGATCATGTCGAAATGCACGTTCAACCCGTGCGCGAACAGCAGACAGGCGCCCTGCTTCATGTTCGGCGCAATGACCTCTTCATAGAGCTTCTTCTGCACCATGTCCGGGGTCAGCACCGCGACCAGATCAGCGGTCTTTACCGCTTCGGCCGGCGCAACGACGGTGAAGCCATCGGCCTGGGCCTTGGCTTCGGTCGGGCCACCGGGGCGCAGGCCAACGGTGACGTCGAAGCCGGAATCGCGCAGGTTCAGCGCATGCGCGCGGCCCTGGCTGCCGTAGCCGATGATCGCGATGGTCGGTTGGGTGTCGTTGCTCATTGAAAATCCTTGCGGTGTGGGCAGTGGGAAAGGAATCAGCCGGCAGTGGAGATACGTACTGGCCGAACAAAGCGGGGAATCACAACGGCGTCGTCCATGCAGGGATGCACCGCGCCGCGTGTTGCGGCGTTGCTCAAGTACTCTGCGGTGGTGGAGATGGCGTTGTTCATGTCATTCGAAACTTTTGGTGGTCCCTGAAACGCGAAACCCCGCGCCGTTGCCGGTGCGGGGTCTGATCGAAGCCTTGTGTGTCTGTTGCCTACACGAAGCCGCGTCCCGCACCGGTTGGCGAGGTAATAAGTACGAGCACGAGAAGCGACGCCGGCGCGCCGATGGGCGCGGGCAGTGAAGCGTTCAAGGTGGCGGTGCGTTGCGGCATGGGTCTGAGATAACCACCGCCGCTGCGGGGGTGTCAACCCTTGCGGCTGAAACTTCGGTCATCGTACGAAGTGGCGCGCGCAAAGCCGCGCCACAGCAGCATGGTTACCGCTGAAACCGCAGCGACGCGCGGCACGTGGCTGCAACCGGCGTCACCAATTGCGCGGCTTTTGCGCCGGGTTCCTGCGGTCTGGACGTTGCGCGCTGGTGCACTGGTATCGTTGGCAACTCATCATTGATGTGCTCCTGGGGGCTCTTGCCATGCGTCGCGTACCTGCCTTGTTGGTGTCTGCTCTGGTGCTGCTCGCGCCACCGTCTGGTGCGGCCGACCGCATCACCGGGCAACCTTTCGCCACCCGCTCGGAAGTGATCGCCCCGCATGCCATGGCCGCGACCTCGCAGCCGCTTGCAACGCAGATCGCATTGGATGTGATGAAGGACGGCGGCTCGGCGGTGGATGCGGCGATCGCTGCCAATGCCGCACTGGGCCTGATGGAGCCGACCGGTAACGGGGTGGGCGGGGATCTGTTTGCGATCGTGTGGGACCCCAAGACCAACAAGCTCTACGGCTACAACGGATCGGGCCGCTCGCCGAAGTCGCTCACCCTGGCCGAGTTCCAGCGCCGGGGGTTGAAGGACATTCCGCCGACCGGGCCGCTGCCGGTGTCGGTGCCGGGCGCGGTGGACGGCTGGTTAGCGTTGCACGGGCGTTTCGGCCGCAAGCCGATGGCGCAGGACCTGGCGCCGGCGATCCGCTACGCGCGTGAGGGGCACCCGGTTGCCGAGACGATCGCCTATTACTGGGACCGCTCCGTGCCGCGGTTGTCGCAGTACCCCGGCTTCAAGGAGCAGTTCACCATCGACGGGCATGCCCCGCGCAAGGGCGAACTGTGGAAGAACCCGAACCTGGCCAATACCTTGCAGCAGATCGCCGATGGCGGGCGCGACGCGTTCTGTAAGGGCGAGATCGCGCGCGCCATCGGTGCCTACTTCAAGGCCAATGGCGGCTTTCTAAGCTACGAAGACCTTGCCAGCCACCAGGGCGAATGGGTCGAGCCGGTCAGCACCAATTACCGCGGCTATGACGTGTGGGAACTGCCGCCCAACAGCCAGGGCATCGCCGCGTTGCAGATGCTCAATATCCTGGAAGGCTACGACTTCTCCAAGATTGGCTTCGGCTCGACCGAGCATGTGCACCTGTTCACCGAGGCCAAGAAGCTGGCCTTTGCCGACCGCGCACGCTTCTATGCCGACCCGGCCTTTCAGCCGGCGCCGCTGGCCAAGCTGATTTCCAAAGACTATGCCGCGCAGCGCCGCGCGCTGATCTCGATGGACAAGGCCTTGAAGGAAGTGCAGCCGGGCACCCCCAAGCAGCTGGAGGAGGGCGACACCATCTACATGACCGTGGCCGATGCCGACGGGATGATGGTTTCGCTGATCCAGTCCAATTACCGTGGCATGGGCAGCGGTATGGCGCCGCCGGGTCTGGGCTTCATCCTGCAGGATCGCGGCGAGATGTTCGTGCTGAAGAAGGACCACCCCAACGGCTACGCCCCGGGCAAGCGCCCGTTCCAGACCATCATCCCGGCGTTCGTCACCAAAGACGGTAAGCCATGGCTGAGCTTTGGGGTGATGGGCGGCGCGATGCAGCCGCAGGGCCATGTGCAGATCGTCATGAACCTGGTGGACTTCCATATTAATCTGCAGGAAGCCGGCGATGCACCGCGCATCCAGCATGAAGGCTCCACCGAGCCCACCGGCCAGGCCACGGCGATGAGCGATGGCGGCGAAGTCAATCTGGAGACTGGCTTTTCCTACGACACCATCCGCGGGCTGATGCGCAAAGGTCACCGGGTGATCTTTGCCGACGGACCTTATGGCGGCTACCAGGCGATTGCGCGCGACCCGGCCAGCGGCGTCTATTACGGCGCCTCGGAGAGCCGCAAGGACGGGCAGGCCGCCGGTTACTGAGCGGCTGCACGCGATAATGCACGCTCAATTCCACGCCGCGCGCGCCGCTAACGTGTTCGATGGATTCGGAGGAATCCCATGAATTCGATGCAACAGTCCGATCTGCCGGCGCATGCGCCGGCAGCACTGCTTCCCGATGCACCGGTCGCCTTGTTGCGGCTTTCGGCCGAGGCGTGCCTGGTGGCCTGCAATCGCGCCGGGCTCGATGTGCTGGGCATCACCGCCGCCGAGCTGCAGGGCGCGCCCGCCACGCTGCTCTGGGGCTTGAACGCAGCCGATCTGGTCGGCGAAGAAGGCGTGTGGGCTGCTCCGGGCGATGACCCAGCGCGCCGCGTGCGCTACACGCGCGACCGCGTGCATGGCGGCTGGCTGCTGTCCTTACCGCACGTGGAAACCGCCACCTTGCTGCGCGAGGCCACACGTCTGGCTGAAGACAGCCGCCCAGTGCCGATCTCGCCACTGCTGCAACCGCTGGTGGCCCGCCTGCAGGCCGAGCACGAGGACCGCACGGTGCTCGAACGCACCGCGCAGGCGCTGGCCGGCTGCGAGCTGGAACTGTTGCTTCCTGCTGGCCTGGCCGAGACCGAGATGGGCCGCCGGCTACAGGCGGGTTTTGGCAATCTGGCCGAAGCGATCCGCCAGGCGGTGGCCTTGTCGGTACAGATCGCCGCCGAAGTGCCGCCGCTCGTGGCCGAGAACGACGAAATGGTGCGCCAGTCGCAGGCGCAGACCGAAGCGCTCGATGGTGCGCGCATCGCAGTGGAACGGCTGGCGACTAACCTGCATGACGTCAACGCCGAGCTGGCACAGGTGATCACGCTGGCCGGTAGCGCGGATGAAAGCGCGCGCCAGGGCATGGCCGCGGCGCGAGCGCTCGGCCAGGCGATGCAGGAAGTGGAACGGCGCGCCGCACGCGCAGGCGAGGTCATCGAAGTCATCGACTCGGTCGCCTTCCAGACCAACATCCTTTCCATCAACGCGAGCATCGAAGCCGCACACGCCGGCGACGCCGGACGCGGCTTTGCGGTGGTCGCCACCGAAATCCGCCGCCTGGCCGAACGCGCTGCGGCGGCTGCGCGCGATGTGCGCGCAATCCTGGCCGAGACCAGCGCAGCCATCGGCGAAGGCGCCGCTTCCGCGCGCGGCACCGAAGCCGTGCTCGACGGCATCACCGGCCTGCTTGGGCGTGCCAGTGGCGCGATGACCGCAGTGGCCGGTCGCATCCAGGCGCAGGACGGCGAGATCCGTGGCATCGAAAGCGCCGTGGATGGCGTGGTGGCGCTGGGGCGCAGCAATCTGCAGCATGCCGCGCATGTGGCAGAACGCAGCGAAGCGCTGGAGCGAGGCACCGAAACGCTGCGCGACTGCGTGGGCCTATTCCGGCTGCCGGCCGATCCATTGCAGGTGCCACGGCATGCGCGGGTCAAGGAATTGGCGGTGGCCACCGCCGGGCGCATCGGCACCGCGTTGGCGCAGGCCATTGCGCGCGGCCAGATCGACGAAGCAGCCTTGTTTGCGCGTACATACACGCCTATTCCCGGCGTGGAGCCGGCCAAGTTCAGTACGGCGTTTGATGGCGTCTGTGATCAGATTCTGCCTGCCTTGCAGGAACCGTTACTGGATGCGCACGCGTGGATCGTCTTTGCGATCTGCGCCAATCCCGACGGCTATGTGCCCACCCACAACCTGCGCTTCACCCAGCCGCTGACCGGCGATGCCAAGCGCGACCTGGTCGGCAACCGCACCAAGCGCAAGTTCACCGACCGTGTCGGCCGCAGCGTCGGCGCGCATACCGACCCGTACCGCCTGCAGGTCTATCGCCGCGACACCGGGCAGATCATGTTCGATCTGTCCGCGCCGATCTTCGTCGGCCGCAAGCACTGGGGCGGCCTGCGCGTGGGCTATACGCTGGAATAACCGCAACCGCGCTTACTGCGGCGCGGCAGAGGCCGTGCTGGCGGGTGATGCGGGCACGGCGTTGCCCAGCTGCTCGGCAAGGAAACGTTCCAGCGTGCGATAGAACGCAATCTGATTGGCGTCCTTGTAGAAACCGTGCCCTTCTTTTGGGACGGCCATCCACTGCGGTGCATTGCCACTGCGCGTCAATGCCGCACGCAAGCTCTTGGCCTGCGCGAATGGCGCACGCTCGTCTTCTTCGCCGTGTACCAGCAACACCGGGACCTTGATCCGTTCGGCCAGGCTCACCGGCGAATGCGCCGCAAGATCGGCGGCGTCACGGCCGATGGCGCGTTCCAGATAATTGATGCCGTAGTCGCTGCGGTTGATGTCGCCCTTGCTGTACATCATCTGCAAATCGTAGATGCCGGCCAGGCCAACTGCGCAGCGGAACAACTCCGGCGCCTTGACCTGCACCATCATTGCTGCATACGCACCAAAGCTGGCGCCATAGCTGCAGATGCGTGACTGATCGGCCAGCCCTTGCGCAACCGCCCAGCGCACGCCGTCGACCAGATCGTCCTGGATGCGTTCGCCCCACTGCCGGTAGCCGGCGCGCTCGAAGTTGTGGCCGCGGCCGTGGCCGCCACGGTAGTTGACCTGCAACACCAGATAGCCGCGGCTGGCCAGGAACTCCGCGTCGGTATCGAACGCCCAGCCATCGCCGTCGGCATGCGGGCCGCCGTGCGGCAGCAGGATCATCGGCAACCGCGTGCCCTTGGCGGCGTTGTTCGGCACGGTCAGCACACCGTCCAGGGTCAAACCATCGCGTGCCTGGAAGGTCACCATGCGCCGTTCGCTCATCTGCGCCGGCTGCAGCGCGTTGCGCGCCTTGACGACCAATTTGAGGGTATTGCTCGTGCGGTTGAAGATGTACCAGTCTCCGGCGTTGCGATCGCTGTAGGCGTGCAGCAAGAGGCCGTTGCCGTCTTCGGTGAAATTGATGAAATCCACGTACTGGCCGGCCAGCGTTTCACTCAGGCTGCGGTGCAGCCTGGCTTCGGCGCTGTCGTCGAGGTACTGCAGTTTCGGCTTTCCCGGCCCGAGCCTGGCCGCAAACGGCGGTTGCGGCATAGGCCCCCACTGCAGGTCGTCCACGGTGTAGAACGGGTCCGCTGCAAGCACGCTGCGTTGCTGGCCCTCGGGCGTGCTGGACACCAGCGCTGCAGGCCCGCCGGCGTCGTTGTACCAGCCGTACACGCGGCCCGGTTGGCTGGCGAATGCAAACGGGCGCCAGTTTGCCTGCACCTGTTGCAGGGCTGCCCAACCGTTGCCGTTACGGCGATACAACAGTGAATTGTCGTTGTCATCGGTGCCGTAGGCGTACTGCGCGACACCGGCATTGTCGAGCACGAAGCGCAGGTCGGGCACGTCGATGTCGGCCATCAGCCGATGCGTGGTGGTCGTGGTGTCGACGTCGTAGAGCATCGAGTGGCGCGAATCCAGCGACAGGCGACGCATGTAGAAGTGGCCGTTGGGATGGGCCGGTAACCCTTCGATATAGCCGAAACCACGCTCCAGGCCGGCATTGCGGGTGCTCTGCAGGTAGCCGTAGACATAGCGCTGGTTGCTGCCATCCAGATCGGTGGCAATGATTTCGCCCATGGGCAGGGGTTCTTCCAGCGAGCCGAGCTTGCGGCCCTTGCCGATGACCAGCCGCCGGTCACTGACCCAGGCAATCCGCACCGGCAGCTCATAACGCGGCAGGCGCAGCATGGTGGTGGATTGCATGTCCGCAATCCGGTAGACCACCAAGGCGTAGCTGCCTTCGCCGAGATCGGCGCTCACCGCCAGATGTTTCCCATCCGGCGACATCGATGGCGAGGAAATCGGGCCGGATTCGACGAAGGCCTCCGCCGGCGGCGCGGGCTGGGCACACGCCTGACCGCCCATCCACATCAACAGCATTGCTGCCGCCCAGACACACCTCTGCGTTCCCTGCATTTGCGTCATCCATCCCCTGTTTGCTGAACGATAGCTAAGCGAGCCGGGTGATGACAAGTGGGGGCACAAAAAAAAGCCGCCGAAGATCGGCGGCAGGGGAGAGAGAGCTGGTTTCTTGTTGTAATGCGGGCAGGCTAGCGCTGTGGCGTGCCGTGCAAATGCCGGTGGATGCCGACGATTGCGTGTTGCATGGCAGGATGCGCGTTGCTTGTCGGCCGTGGCATGAACGCGGCGGCTTTGCGAAAGACACGCTGCGTTCCAGCTGCGTCATGCGGCCGTTCGATCAGACCGCTAGGTGTGGTGCAGGCAGCTTTAACGGCCGGGAGGGCGGACGCCCAGTCGAACCCTTTTGGCAGAGTGCTGACCACGACGGCGGGGCGCGCCCGAACACGTGGTTGACGCCTACATGGACAGTGGCGTTCCACGGAAATGGCAGTGCCCGTATGGCGTTGAAGGTGATGTAGGCAACACGACGATAGTTGCTGGTCTAATCCAGACTCACCACGACGCCTGAGACCGCCGCAGACACATGTCGCCCGCGCGGCGATGTGGTTTAATCGCCGCCGAAGTGGGGGTACCACAGCACTGCTGCGGTTGAGATAGTCCCTTCGAACCTGATCCGGCTCATACCGGCGTAGGGAAGCTTCGTTAGATGCGCTGCTCCGTGCCTGCACGGGTACGTGCCATTGAGCGCCGCCGCTTCGTCCGCACTGCGACCCCTCGCAGCGCCAGCACCCTTGGTGCTGGCTTCTCAGCACACAGGACGAACGCCAATGAATGCCGCGCCCACCGTTTTGCTGCAACAGACCCAGACGCTCTCGGCGGCTGTGACCCAGCCGATTCCCGGTTCCCGCAAGATCTTCGTGCAAGGCCCGCGTGCAGACCTGCAGGTGCCGATGCGCGAGATCGTGCTGACCCGCACGCCGACGCTGTTCGGCGGGCAAGACAACCCGCCGCTGAGTGTCTACGACACCTCCGGCCCCTACACCGATCCGCAGGCGGCGATCGATCTTGCTGCCGGCCTTGCGCCGTTGCGTGCCGACTGGATTGCCGAACGTGGCGACACGCTGCCACTGGACGCACTGAGTTCCAGCTTCGGTCGTGGTCGCGAACATGATGCGCGGCTGGATGCGGTGCGCTTCCCGTCGCGACGTTTGCCGCGTGTGGCGCGCAGCGGTGCCAATGTGACGCAGATGCATTACGCGCGCCGCGGCATCATCACCCCGGAGATGGAGTTCGTTGCCATTCGCGAAAACCAGCGACTGGAAGCGGTCACCGATGCGGTGTTGCGCAAGCAGCACCCCGGCGAAGCCTTCGGTGCGGCAATCCAGCAGCGCATCACCCCGGAGTTCGTACGCGAGGAGATCGCGCGCGGCCGCGCAATTTTGCCCAATAACATTAACCATCCGGAAAGCGAGCCGATGATCATCGGCCGCAACTTCCTGACCAAGATCAACGCCAACATCGGCAACAGCGCGGTGTCATCGGGCATCGCCGAAGAGGTGGAAAAACTGGTGTGGTCGATCCGTTGGGGGGGCGACACGGTAATGGACCTGTCGACCGGCAAGCACATCCATGAGACGCGCGAGTGGATCGTTCGCAATTCGCCGGTACCGATCGGCACCGTGCCGATCTACCAGGCACTGGAAAAGGTCGACGGCCGTGCGGAAGAGCTCACCTGGGAGATCTTTCGCGACACCTTGATCGAGCAGGCCGAGCAGGGCGTGGACTACTTCACCATCCACGCGGGCGTGCTGCTGCGTTACGTGCCGCTCACCGCCCGGCGCGTCACCGGCATCGTGTCGCGTGGCGGTTCGATCCTGGCGAAGTGGTGTCTGGCACACCACAAGGAAAACTTTCTCTACACGCACTTCGAAGACATCTGCGAAATCATGAAGGCCTACGACGTGGCGTTTTCGCTGGGCGACGGCTTGCGCCCCGGCTGTATTGCCGATGCCAACGACGCGGCCCAGTTCGGTGAACTGGAGACGCTTGGCGAGTTGACCAAGCTCGCCTGGAAGCATGATGTGCAGACCATGATCGAAGGGCCAGGCCATGTGCCGATGCAACTGATCAAGGAGAACATGGACAAGCAGCTGCGCGAGTGCGGCGAGGCGCCGTTCTATACGCTGGGCCCGCTCACCACCGATATCGCACCTGGCTACGATCACATCACCAGCGCCATCGGTGCGGCGATGATCGGTTGGTTCGGCACTGCCATGCTCTGCTATGTCACCCCCAAGGAACACCTGGGCCTGCCCAACCGCCAGGATGTGCGCGACGGGATCATGGCCTACAAGATCGCCGCGCATGCGGCCGACCTTGCCAAGGGCCATCCCGGTGCGCAGGTGCGCGATAACGCCTTGAGCAAGGCGCGCTTCGAGTTCCGCTGGGACGACCAATTCCATCTCGGCCTGGATCCGGAGAAAGCCAAGGAGTTCCACGACGAGACCCTGCCCAAGGACGCGCACAAACTGGCGCATTTCTGCTCGATGTGCGGCCCGCACTTCTGTTCGATGAAGATCACCCAGGATGTGCGCGACTACGCGGCTGAGCACGGCATCAGCGAGGACCATGCGCTGGAGGCGGGCATGCAGGAGAAGTCTGGAGAATTTGTGGCGCAGGGCGCACAGGTGTATCGGGCGTCGTAGCTGCCGGGCGGCACGCGGCTGCAGCGGATCGCTGTGGCCGCTTAAGAAAAGTTCAGTTTTGAATGGTGCAGATTGGCGCTTGCATCGCAAGTGCCGTCGGAAAAATTTCCGCGTCGAGGCACGAAATCCAAGCAAATTCGGCGCGTCTAGCTGAATCGCAGATAAAAAAATCGCGCCAGAGGCGCGAAGGGTACGTCGTAATTGTTTGAATTCTTCGGCGAGAGAGAGAGCCTGACGTCGCCGCCTGTCATAGGAAGCAACGGTGCATAGCGTAAAATTTGCACCAATTAGATGCATGACACAGTTGGTTGTCGTGCTTTGCTGAATTTGGCGTCTCGCGCAGTGTGCGTGATTGGTCTTGTTGTCCTTGCCGGCGTGTGTGTCTTTGTTGCCCATGAGTTCTTCCTCCATCCCTTCATCGTCCATGGGCCGGCTGCGCGTCGGTGTCTGCACGGTCGATGTAGCCTCGCGCGAAGTGCATGTTCCCGGTGCAAAGCGCACCCCGCGACTGGCGCCCAAGGCGTTGGCAGTGTTGCTGGCGCTTGCCCGGCAGCCGGGGCAGGTGGTGACGCGCGAGCAACTGCTGGCCGAGGTCTGGCCGGACACGCTGCCGACCAACGATGTGGTGACGCAGGCCATTACCCAGGTGCGCAAGGCGCTTGCCAGCGATGGCAGCGAACGTTCCGCGCATATCGAAACCATCGCAAAGACCGGGTACCGCTTGCTGGCGCCGGTGACGTGGGAGACGCCGGAGGCCGTTGACAGTGCTGGTACAAACGCGGCGCCCCCGGACCCTGCGCAGTCACAGGCAAGTGCGAACGGCAACGCGCAGAGGGAAGACCGCGCCAGCGCGCACGTGCTGATCGGTAGCGCTATTGATGCGAGCCCTGCACAGCCCGCTGCGAGCGCTCAGTTACCACGTGCCCGGCGCCGTGGCGTGGCGCTGGCCTTGGCCTGCGTCGCCCTGCTGGTGGTGTTGGGGTTGGCGGCAAGAACCTTGTGGCAGCATGCATCCAGCACGGGCGCAGTGTCGGCCGGCACGGTGGTGGGCAGTCCCAAGCGCCCGTATCAGGTGATCACCGCTGGTGGCGGCTTCGACCTGACGCCCAGTCTGTCGCCGGACGGCGCCATGGTGGCGTACGCGTCCCTGGTCAACGACCGCCCCGGGACTTCGATCCTGGTCAAGACCACCAATAACGCGTATCCGCGCGTGCTCGACACTCCGGGCCGCGGGGCGGCCGACCGGCTTCCGGCGTGGTCGCCGGATGGCCGTGCGATCGCATTCGAGCGCGATGGCGCAGATGGCAGCTGCCGCATCATGATTGCCGCCGCCAACGGCCAGGCCGCGGCCCACGAGGTTGTGCGGTGCGATGGCGCGGACATGCTGAGTTTCAGCTGGTCGCCGGACGGGCGCGCTTTGTTGTTCGGCACCATGACCGGTGCCAATGGCGCGCGGCGCATTCGTCGCCTGGAGCTTGAAACCGGGCAATGGCAGACGCTGGCGTACAGCGCGCACCCGGACGACTTCGATTACATGCCGCGGTATTCACCCGACGGTGCGTGGATAGTGTTCATGCGTAACCCACAGATGGGCGACCTGTGGCGCATGCCTGCGCAAGGTGGGACGCCGGAACGGTTGACCGACGACATTGCCGAGATCCGCGGCTGGAGCTGGCTGCCCGACAGCAGTGGGGTGATCTTCGGACGGCGCGTGGACAGCGAAGCGCGGCTGTACCGGCTGGAGTTGCACCACCGTAGCCTGCACGATCTCGGCGTGGACGACGCACAGGCACCGGATGTGGCCGGCACGCATGCGGTGTTCGTGCAGCGCAAGCCACAGTTCGGTCTGTATCAGGTGGTTCGCGATCCCATGAACGGCGGTTACCTGCGACGTCGTCTGTTTCCGTCCAATGGGCGTGATGATCAACCGATGATTGCGCCGGATGGCCAGCAACTGCTGTTCACCTCCAATCGTTCCGGCGCCTATGGCCTGTGGTGGGGCAATGTCACCAAGCCCGGCTCGGTACGTCTGCTTGAAGGATTGCGCCCGGACAGCCGGCAGGCCGCGGACTGGTCGGCCGATTCGCAGCACGCGCTGGTGACCGGCACCGACGCCACCGGCCACCGTGGCATCTACGAAGTCACGCCTGGCAGTGGCAAGGTCACGGGACTGGCAGTGCCGCAGACGCGGCCTTTGCAGGCGATCTACCTGCCAGACCCTAATCAATTGCTGGTGGTTGCGGCTTCCGACGACGGGCGAACGTTCGCCACCGTCTATGACCGCCGCGCGCAACCGTGGCGCGCGCTGAGCGTCTTGCCTGATGTCTCGCAGCTGCGTCTGGACCGCGCCTCAGGCGAGGTGTTGTTCACGCGTTTGTCCACCGGCGGACTGTGGCGCATCGCGCCGTCGCTGGCCGCCGACACCTTGCAGCCGATCGATCGCATGCAACCCTCGCGCTGGCGTTACCGCAGTTGGGCGCCGGGTGCGCATGCGCAGGTGCATTACCTGTCTTCCACAGACGCGTGCTTCACGCATGACAGTGAACTGCGCAGTGGGCAGCAGGGCCAGTGCATGGATGTTGCCAAGTACACCGCCATCAACGGCTTCAGCATCGATCAGCGCAGTGGCGCGATGTATGTGTCGCTGGCTGAGGAAGATGGCAGCGCCATTGCCTTCATGCCGCTACCCGCAACACCCGCCACCTCGCTCGGCATCGTCTCCAACCTGTTGTTCAAATTGAACAAATAGGCTTCGTAAATTCTTCGGAATCTCTTCGTGGCGATTTCGGGACACCTTCGGCAAAACATCCTGACTGCCGCCAGATTCGGCAAAACACTGTGCGCTCTTTTGTACAGCGGGCTGCCAGCATGCAACAGGTCATCACTGCCGATCGTGGCGTTGCACTCTCCATCGACGGTGCTGGCGAGCACACGCCGACCACTTGTCTGGCAGTTGCGCGGCTCGGCAGCCTGCGCACGGTGGCGGCGACCTTTACGTTGTGGGTGCAGCTGCGCGGCCGTTCCTGGGTGGAAGCCAAGGAGGGCCGTTTCCGCCTGCATGCAGGTGACTGGATCGCCTTCGACAAGGATTCCCATCCCACGGTGCAGGCGGACCGCAGTGCCGTCTGCGTCGGCGTCAGCCTGGATGGCCACAGCCTGCAGTCGTTGGCCGAGCTGACCGATGCCACGTTGTATCCCGGCCGCAGCCACCTTGCGCGCAGCGACCTGCGCATTGCATTGCGGCTGTGGCGCAATGCCGCCGCGCAGAGCGGTAGCGCTTCGGCCCGGCCGCTGCTGCTGCATCTGGCCGGGATGCAGCGCGAATTCGTC
The DNA here is from genome assembly GCF_041475695.2 of Xanthomonas sp. NCPPB 4037. Classification (NCBI taxonomy): domain Bacteria; kingdom Pseudomonadati; phylum Pseudomonadota; class Gammaproteobacteria; order Lysobacterales; family Lysobacteraceae; genus Xanthomonas; species Xanthomonas sp. NCPPB 4037. The sequence goes on along the minus strand of NZ_CM191261.1, from coordinate 4,108,540 downwards.
GAACAGGAACAGCGCTGCCCGGGCCGCTCGCGTAGCCGTCGCCGTCAGGTGTTCGGGCGGATGCAGCGGGCGCGTCTGTATCTGGAAGGCAACAGCGACCGCGTGGTGCGCATCAGCGAACTGGCGCAACTGACCAACTTCTCCAGTTGGTATGTCTCCAAGACCTTCCAGAGCCTGTATGAGGAAAGTCCGCAGGCGCTGTCGGCACGCTTGCGTCTGGAACGCGCCTCGGACCTGCTGCGCGATACCTCGATGATGATCGGTGAGGTTGCGGCCGCCAGCGGCTTCGACAACTGCTGCAGCTTCGCGCGTGCATTTCGTGCGCGATTCGGCGTTTCCGCTTCGCATTACCGCGACCAAGCAGCAAATCCGCCAGATTCGGCAAAGCCACGGAACGTGACGCGCAAAGCGACGGCGTTCACGCAAACGTAATTTGCACAGGGGCGCTTAACGCGCCACTAACGAACCCTGGAGAGATTGATGAACCTTCGCACCTCCGCAGTGCGGCTGGGCCTGTTGCCCGCCGGTATTGCGATCGCGTTGACGCCGGCATTTGCCGCCAATGCACAAGAGCAGTCCGCCCCGTCGACCACGACGCTGGACCGCATCGAAATTACCGGCTCGCGCATCCGCTCGGTCGATGTGGAAACCGCACAGCCGGTTTTCACCGTGACGCAGCAAGACATTCAGAAGTCGGGCCTGGTCAGCGTTGGTGACATCCTCCAGAACCTGTCGATCGCCGGTACGCAGACCTACAGCAAGGCTGCGGTGCTGACCTCCGATCCGGAGCAGGGTGGCCAGTACGTCAACCTGTACAACCTGGGTGAGAACCGTACCCTGGTGCTCGTGAACGGCAAGCGTTGGACCAGCAGCTTGTCTGGTCTGACCGACATGTCCACCATCCCGAGCTCGCTGATCGAGCGCATCGAAGTCCTGAAGGACGGTGCCTCGGCGATCTACGGCTCCGACGCCGTGGCCGGTGTGGTGAACATCATCCTGCGCCAGAACTACGACGGTGCAGAAGCCTCGGCGTACTTCGGCCAGAATGGTCGTGGCGACGGTTCCAAGGAGCAGTATTCCTTCACCGCCGGCACCACCACCGACCGCTCCTCGCTGGTGTTTGGCGCCAACTACACCAACGAAGATCCGGTGTGGGCGAAGGATCGCGCGCTGACCCGTTATTCGGCCGGCCCGAACCATATCGAAGACAGTCTGAGCGCGACCGGCCCGTGGGGCCGCTTCACTTCTAACGACCAGACCTACATCCTCAACCATACCGGTTCGTTCGACGGCCGTGGCGTGGGCGCCGATTCGCGCAACATCGCCAACTACCACAACGACATCACCACCGACGACTACTACAACTCCGTCGATCAGATGATGTTGCAGCAGTCCAGCCGTAACAAGTCGATCTTCACCACCGGCAGCTACAACCTGACCGACAGCCTGACCTTCAAGTCGACCGCGATGTACTCCGAGCGCGACTCGAACCGTCAGATCGCCGGTTACCCGCTGCAGGCCTCGTCGCAGCCGCAGTTCCCGGTGGCGATTAGCGGTACCAGCTACTACAACCCGGTCGGCCAGGACATCAACAGCTGGTTCCGTCGCACAGTTGAATTGCCGCGCACCACCGAAAGCAACGTCAAGACCCTGCATTTCGATGCAGCGCTGGAAGGCGTGTTCGACGTCGGCAGCCACGGCTGGAACTGGGACGTGGGCTTCAACTACAACAAGTACGATGTGACGCAGGTGTCGCGCGGCAACATCAACTTGCTGGCGCTGCAGAAGGCGCTGGGCCCGTCGTTCCTCAATGCACAGGGTCAGGTCCAGTGCGGCACCGCAGCCAGCCCGCTGCCGCTGGGCACCAGCAATGCGCTGGGCCAGTGCACCCCGTTCAACATCCTGGGTGGCCCGTCGGCTTCCACGCCGAACGCGCTGCAATACATCAATGCGCTGGGTCAGGCCACGCAGCAGAGCCTGAGCAAGCAGTGGACTGCCAACATCACCGGTGGCCTGTTCGATTTGCCGGCCGGTGAGCTGGGCTTGGCCGCAGGCGTCGAACACCGCGAAATCAGCGGTTACGACTATCCAGACCAGCTGTCCAGCGCCGGTTACACCACCGACCTGGCCGCACAGGCCACCGAAGGTCGCTACCAGACCAACGAAGCCTATCTGGAGCTGTTGATTCCGGTGCTGAAGGACCTGCCGGGCGCCAAGGAACTGTCGTTCGACGTGGCCGCGCGTTACAGCAACTACAGCCGCTTCGGCGACACCACCAACAGCAAGTTCAGCTTCACCTGGAAGCCGATCGACGACCTGCTGGTGCGTGGTACCTACGGCACCGGTTTCCGTGCGCCGACGCTGTCGGACACCTTCGGTGGCGGCTCGCAGACGTTCGATACCTTCACCGATCCCTGCGATGCGACCTTCGGTTCGCTGGGCAATGCGGGTGTGGCAGCACGCTGCGCTGGCGAAGGCCTGCCGGCTGGTTTCCGTCAGACCGATACTGCAGGCAACGCGGTAACGCGTCGCGACGTGCAGGGCAATGCACCGTTTAATTCGGGCGTGGGTAATGCCGAACTTGAGCCGGAATACAGCATCACCCGCACCGTGGGCATGGTGTACAGCCCGCATTGGGTGCAGGGCCTGGACTTCTCGCTGGATTGGTACCGCATTTCGATCTCCAACATCATCACGTCACTGACGGCCAATGATGTGCTGAACAACTGCTACCTCAACAGCCTGGCCAGCTACTGCGCCGACTACGGTCGCGACGCGGTCACCGGGCAGGTCACCACGCTGAGCCGCGGCAACGTCAACCTGGGTCGCCTGGAAACCGAAGGCTACAACTTCGGTGTGCGTTATCGCATGCCGGAAACTGCGTACGGCAAGTTCGCTGTCAACCTGGACACCAACTACCTGGCGACCTATAAGTCGCAGGCAGAAGCTGGTGCCGAGTGGGCAAATGCTGCCGGCTACTGGAACTTCCCGCGCGTGCGTGCCACCTTGGGTCTGGACTGGTCGCTGGGCGCGTTGTCGGCCAACTGGAACCTGCGTTACTACGGCGGTTTCCGCGATTACTGCTGGGATGCAGCGGCAGGCATCGAGTGCAACAACCCGAACTACCAGACCCCGAATCCGGGCTGGGGTGGCGGCACCGGTTCCAATAAGAAGGGCTCGATCTCCTATCAGGACGTCTCTGTCACTTGGCAGGCTCCGTGGGATGGCAGCGTGACCGTGGGTGCCCGCAACATCTGGAACAAGCAGCCGCCGGTCACCTACTCGATCACCAACAGCAGCACCGCGGCGATCGACCCGATGCTCGACTACGACCGCTTCCTGTTCGTGCAGTACAACCAGCGCTTCTGATCACCGAAACGTTGTAGAACGTGTTACGAAAAAGCGGGCCGAAAGGCCCGCTTTTTTTGTTTGCATTAGCACGTAGATTGGTATGTCTAGGCGTTATCTGTGTGGTTAGCGCTTTTTGCCGGCAAAGTGCGGCCCCCGAAATGGCAGGCATGGCGTTTGGTTTACAGACTTGCTGCCGGAGCGTGATTCAACCTCGCTGTGGCGCTCCATTGGCGTCGTCTTACGCGGAGACGCATGTGTTGCTAACGCTGCGTTTCACTGGTCCAAATGGCTGAATATCGTTGGCAACGCAATGCCTTGTGAGCCGCGAATGCATCCTCTGAAGCAATGATCCAAGCGTGTTTCTACTCGGTATGCATACTCTGACGGCTTGCAAAGCGGTCAAGCCAAGCCTCCAGGCTGCATCGCTATCTGCTATCAATAAGCAGCAATCGCTGCAATCCAATGCGACAAATGCGTCGGTCCATGCCGTCTGATATGGCAAGTGGAAGAGTGCGTGACGTCGCTTGCTGGGCCGCGACGGGCCAGCGCAATGGCGTAGCTTTTGAAACGAAGATCTGTGCGCGCATCGTATGCAAGAAAAAGGGCGCAACTTACGTCGCGCCCTTCAGCCTGCATCACTGCACGTGCAGAGACTTACGCCTCAGCAAGCCCCATCAACGTATCGGCCTGCTCGCGCCAATTTGGCAGGCGATTGATGACGCCAACCTTGGTCAGGTATTCCTCGTCCACGGTCTCGCCGCTGGCCAATGCAGTCGCCACGTGCACGGCGCCGGTCACCCAGAAGCTGCGCAGGCTGGAGCGTTGCGGGTGGCGATGGAAGGCGACCGCTTCGATGATCGGCATCGGCAGGCCCCACAGGCCCAGCAGGTAGGCGCCCGCCTCGGTGTGGCCTAGACGCTCGTCACCTTCTACGGCCGGTTCGCGTTCATCACGCACGCCGGGCAGCAACAGGCCGATGTCGGCCAGCAGTGCGGCGGTGGAGCCCAGTTCGGCGCTGGTCGGTGGCAACACCTTGGCAGCCAGGCGCGAGGACAGCAGCGCGCGGCGCTGCATTGCGGCGCGCTCGGCCGGGGTCAGGGTCTGCACCGAGAACACTTCGCTGGCCAGCACCAGGTCACGCAGCGTGGCCACGCCCAGGCGCGTTACCGCAGTGCGCAGGTCGGTGATGCTGCGTCCGCCGGAGAAGAACGCCGAGTTGCACAGCTGCAGCACCTTGGCCGCGATCGCCGGGTCGCCGGCGATCAGCTTGGCGATGTCGGCCGCGTCGGCGCCATCGTCCTCTTCCAGCGCATGCATCAGGCTTAAATACAGGTGGGGCGGGGAGGGCAGCTTCTCGATCCGCCCAATGGCCGCGCGCAGGCGCGGATTGCTGAGCAGGTCGCGCAACTCTTCCAGGCTGGTGACCGCTTCCAGCAGCACTTCCGGTGCCAGCGGCATCGGCAGGAAACGGTGCGCCACCCCGATGATGCGCGCCGGTGGCGTGCGCTGCCCGTCCTGGGCATCGATCAGGGCAATGCGGATGGTGTCGGGCCGCAGGGTGCGGATTTGCCCGAGCAAGGTCGCGGCGGTCAAGTCCGGCAGGACCGGGGCAACGATGACGGCATCGAAGGGCGACAGCGCGGCGGCTTCGATGGCAGAGTTCCCGTCCGGGACCTGCTGCGCCTGCCAGTTGTCGCCGAGTTCGGCAATGTAGTCGACAAGGTCGGACGGAAGACTGGCTTCGTCCCCAACAAACAAAATACGCAAGGCACTTCCCCAAGAGTCACCGGCGATAGGCGCCGGCCAAACGCTGTCGGCAATGTACCCAATCTGCCGACAGCGGTCACCGGCATCACGCCAAAAGCGTGATGCCGATCGCCCCGCGCGTGCGGGGCAGCGTCACGGTCGACGGCTCAGGGCGCGTCGGAATTATAGCGTTCCACCGACTCCACCAGGATGCGCTTGGCTTCCGCCGCGCCGCCCCAGCCGTCCAGCTTGACCCACTTGCCTTTCTCCAAGTCCTTGTAATGCTCGAAGAAATGGCCGATGCGCTCCATCCAGTGGCTGGAGACCTGATCGATATCTTCGATATGGGCGTAGCCGGAGAAGATCTTCTCGATCGGCACTGCCAGGATCTTCTCGTCGCTGCCGGCCTCATCGCTCATGCGCAGCACGCCGACCGGGCGGCAACGCACTACCGAACCGGGCACCAGCGGCAACGGCAGCACCACCAGCACGTCGGCCGGGTCGCCGTCGCCGCACAGGGTGTTGGGCACGTAGCCGTAGTTGCAGGGGTAGCGCATCGGGGTCGACAGGATGCGGTCGACGAAGATCGCGCCGCTGGCCTTGTCCACTTCGTACTTGACCGGCTCCGAGTCCTTGGGGATCTCGATGACGACGTTGATTTCTTCCGGCAGGTTCTTGCCGGAGGTGACCAGTTCCAGGCCCATGCGCGTAGCTCCGAGGCTTCAGCTGTGTGTGGAGGCCGATTCTACGCGTTCGGCTGTTGCGGTGCAGCGACACTGAATAGGCCTCTGTCTGACAGCGGCGCGCGGCATAGTCCGCGTTCATCACGGGCCGCTTCCCGATGCTGCTAAGCATGCCCGGGCGTCACGCTGCAGGCTCATCCACAGCCACGGAGTTGGCCCCATGTCCAGGTACCTTCGCGTCATCGTTCTCTTGATGTCATCCATCCTCGCCCCGGCGGCGCTGGCTGCGGATCCGCCGCCAGCGTTCGTGGATGCGGTGGACTGGCCGGCCAACGGCGAAGGTTGGGAGGCCTTTGTCGATCTGGAACAACGGCTGGACCGTGATTTCGACAATATCTGTGGCGATACGTTCTGTGGCGGCGAGTTCAGCGACTACCAGCCGCTGCGGTTCCGCTGCTCGGTCAATCGGGTGAGCGGGGTGGTGCGCAGCTGCATCTGGACCTTTGGCGCGAGCGAGGTGAGTGTGGATCCGCGCAGTGGTCATTTGCGCTCGGACAGCCGGGTCTGGCGCTGCACCGCGCCTCTGAAGGCCGGAACGCGCCTGGACGAGATGTATCGCGTGCTTGCAGTCACCAATCCGCTGTTCGAGCCGCTGCCCGGTGGTGCGCCGCCGATCTATGACGGGTTGATCGGCTGTCTGTAAGGCGCTGACGGCGTCTTGCTCATGCTGTTGGTCGAGCGATCATCCATGACGACCTAGCAGATTCTGGTGCAGCGTCTTTGGTGCTTACGCGGCTTGCCTCCGATATGTGTCTTGATGCGCCAAGTAACGAGCAACCTACGCAACCTGATGGCTTGTAGCGTGATCATTGCTGACTTGTTGCATGCGGAGATGCTGCACGCGGAGATGCGCTGCGCCACTGGCCCGTAGTGATCAAACGGGCCAGTGGCGTCTTTCAGGCCTCCGCAGTCGTCTTTGTAGCAGCACGCATTGCCATGCTTGCAGCCTCATGAGCCTCAGAGGCTAGGCGCCGTCACCCGCCGACAAAGGCCCGGGCCTGGAGCCACGCATCGCTCTGGCCCACGAGGTCCGCAGATCGCCTCAAGCACAGCGCTTAAAGCAGCGGCACCAACAGCAACGCGACGATATTGATGATCTTGATCAGCGGGTTGATGGCAGGCCCTGCGGTGTCCTTGTAGGGGTCGCCCACGGTGTCGCCGGTGATCGCAGCCTTATGTGCTTCGCTGCCCTTGCCGCCGAAATGACCATCTTCGATGTACTTCTTGGCGTTGTCCCAGGCACCTCCCCCGGTCGTCATCGAAATCGCAACGAAGAGTCCGGTCACGATGGTGCCGATCAACAATCCGCCCAGCGCGCGCGGCCCGAGCAGTAACCCGACGATGACCGGGACCACCACCGGCAACAACGAGGGCACGATCATTTCGCGGATTGCCGAGCGCGTGAGCATGTCCACCGCGCGGTCGTATTGCGGCTTGGCGGTGCCAGCCATGATGCCGGGGATTTCGCGAAACTGGCGGCGTACTTCTTCGACCACCGCACCGGCCGCGCGCCCCACGGCTTCCATCGCCATTGCGCCGAACAGGTAGGGAATCAGTCCGCCAATCAGCAAGCCAATGATCACCGTGTGGTCAGACAGATCGAACGCGAATACCTCGTTCGGATTGGCAGCCTGCAGGTTGTGGGTGTAGTCGGCAAACAGCACCAGCGCGGCCAGTGCCGCCGAGCCGATCGCATAGCCCTTGGTCACCGCCTTGGTGGTATTGCCAACTGCATCCAGCGGGTCGGTGACATTGCGTACTTCTGGCGGCAATTCGGCCATTTCGGCAATGCCGCCGGCGTTGTCCGTGATGGGGCCATAGGCGTCCAGTGCCACGATCATGCCGGCCATCGACAGCATCGCCGTGGCCGCGATCGCAATCCCGTACAGGCCGCCAAAATGGAACGCGCCCCAGATTGCCGCGCACACTGCAATGACCGGTAGCGCGGTGGATTTCATCGAGATCCCCAGGCCGGCAATGATGTTGGTGCCATGACCGGTCGTGCTTGCGGCAGCCACGTGTTGCACCGGCCCATATTGCGTGCCGGTGTAGTACTCGGTGATCCACACGATCAGCCCGGTCAGGACCAGGCCGATCAATGCGCAGGCATACAACGACATCGCACCATGCGCGTTGTCGCGCATCAATGCCTGCGTGATCGGCCAGTACGCAATCGCCGCCAACACACCGGACACGATCACGCCTTTATAGAGCGCGCCCATGATCGAACCGCCCGGCTTCACCTTGACGAATGCTGCGCCAATGATCGACGCGACAATGGACACGCCGCCCAGCACCAGTGGATACAACACCGCATGCGGTCCGGTTTCGGCCAGGGTCAGGCTGCCGAGCAGCATTGTGGCAATGACGGTGACCGCATAGGTTTCGAACAGGTCCGCTGCCATGCCTGCACAGTCGCCGACGTTGTCACCGACGTTGTCTGCAATCACGGCCGGATTGCGCGGGTCGTCTTCGGGGATGCCGGCCTCGACCTTGCCCACCAGGTCGGCGCCCACGTCGGCACCTTTGGTGAAAATGCCGCCACCCAGGCGCGCAAAGATCGAAATCAGCGACGAACCGAACGCCAGGCCGACCAAGGCATGCAGGTTCTGCTCAAGCGGCAGGCCGATGGCTTGCAGGACGGCGTAGTAGCCGGCAACACCTAGCAAGCCCAGGCCGACCACCAGCATGCCGGTGATGGCGCCGCCGCGAAAGGCAACGTCCATGGCCTTGCTGATTCCGTGACGGGCTGCTTCTGCGGTGCGCACGTTGGCGCGTACCGACACGTTCATGCCGATGTAGCCGGCCAACCCCGACAGCACCGCACCAATCGCAAACCCGATCGCGGTGTACCAACTCAGAAACAGCCCAACCAGCACGAACAACACCACGCCGGCGATGGAAATGGTCAGGTATTGCCGGTTGAGGTAGGCGCGTGCGCCCTCCTGGATGGCAGCGGCGATTTCCTGCATGCGTGCATTGCCGCTCGGCTGCGCGACCACCCAGCGCGCCGACAACATGCCATAGACAATTGCCAGGACCGCACAACCCAGCGCGAGCATCAATCCGTAGTGTTCCAGCATGACCCCTCCCAAAAGAATGGATGTCGTCCGGTCGGGACGAACGAAGGGCGGTGCGCGACGAGTGGAACGGCGAAGACGGACTCGACGGCCTGACTAGGCCTGCTGCGCGTCGCGATGTTCATGTGGCCGGATTGCGGCCGAGTATGCGCCGCGTCCTGCATGCCTGCCAGCACCACGCTTTGGCGCCGCGTTCAGTGATGGCATGACAGCCTGCCGCCACCGTGATCGACCCGATCCAGGAGCCTATGTATGTTGAAATCCGCCTTGATGATGACCGGCCTGCTGCTGAGCGCTCCTGTGTTTGCCGCCGAGCCCGCACCGGAAATGCAGCGTGCGCCTGGCACGGCGCAGGCGATTGGTGCAGCGCACACCTTGCGCCAGATTCCCGAAGCCTGTGCCCGTCTGGAAGGCGTTTTCACCGGTAATGCGGCGCAGCCGTACACATTTTCGGTGACGCGCAGCAGTCCTACCTGTCAGCCGCGCGCTCGCTTCGTCGACTACGCCAAAGCTGCACCCAGCGTGGCCTCCGGTTGGATCTTTAATGATGTGATCCGCGTACCGAGCGCGGCCTGCCCGTCACAGCAGGCGGTCGTGCGCGTATGGCGCAAGCCGGTTGCGGCCAAGCCGCAGCTGGATGGACAAGGGCAGTCGCGTATCTATCTGGAGGAGGCCAAGCAGCAGGCCGCTGCCGGCAAAATCCCGCAGGTCCCCATGTTTACCGCGCAGCAGACGATGGAAGGCAAGGCCTGCCAGTAAGAGCGGCTAATGCGGCCGCGCGTGCCTAGGGTGTCAGTTCGGTCTGCGTGCCTAACTTTGTGGCGCTACATGCATGCATGTAACGCGCGCGGCGCCGGTGGTGCAGTGGGTCAATCATCAATGCCTGCTTCCGTGTTGCGTAGCATGCAGGAGCGACAGGTCATGTAGTGGCGCGTCGTTCACCAGTGCGCCGCCGTTCAAAGGTCGATTGGGCTTGATACCGACGCTTTGCTGAGAACAAGTCGTGCCAACGAAGTCGCGTCAGCCACATCAATCGCATCGGAGCATGCGCTGCATCTTCGACGCACGGCGCTAACGCGGCGCAGCGTGGTTTGCCGCCTGCTTGCCATGCAGCGTTCTCCGTCCTAGTGGTGTTCAACGCCAACGGCGCTGGAGTTTTTCTTGAGAAGCCTATGAAGGTATTGCGTCACTCCCCGGGACTGCTGGCCGTGTTCGCGTTATGGCACCCGGTGCCCGCACGTGCAGCAGCCAGCATGGTGGTCGACGATGCCGGCGTGACGCCACGCGGCCAGTGCCAGCTCGAAGCGTGGTGGCGTGCAACGCCCGGCGGTGCATCGGCCACGGCAGTACCTGCCTGTAACATCTGGGGCACCGAATTCGCGTTGGGAATGGCTGACGTCCGGCACGGATCGGCTGTGCTCGACATCGGCGCAAAACGTATGCTGCGTGATCCGGAGCAACACACATGGGGGCTGGCGGTGTCAGTAGGCCTGCAACGCGCCTGGCAGGAGCCTCAGCAACGCGCCAGCTACATCACCGTGCCGCTGACGTGGTCGCTGGGAACGGAAGCGAACACGCTGATCCACGTCAATTTCGGCGCGCTCGTCACGCACGCTGGCCCGGACACCACGACTGCAGGTGTTGGCCTGGAGCACGTGCTCACCCCCGCCTGGACGGTCCTGGCCGAAGCATCAGGAGACGATCGCGACGGTCACGGTGCGCAACTTGGACTGCGCAGACTGGTAGGCAAGGCCTCCAGCATCGATCTCGTGGTTGGATCTGATCGCGCAACTGCACCGCGTGGGTGGATCACGGTCGGGATCAACCTTGCAATGTTGCCGTGATGAGGCGCCGAGCGTCAGGCGCGCGCATGCGGCTGCGGAACTGCGCTGCGGTAATGTCAGGGCCGGCCAGTATCGTCCGACGAAGTACGGTAGGGCTTTGGCTGCGGTGATGCCTGGGCAAAAAACAAACCCCGGCCAGGCCGGGGTTTGTTTTGGTCAGCTGGGAGCGTACTGAATCAGTTGCCGCGGCAGTCGCGTAGCCAGAGCACTTTCAGAATCTGGTCGTAGTGATCCACAACACCCGTCAACGTCACCTTCTCCTTCGGGCGCAGCGACAATGCATAGGCAGCCTGGTTTGCAGCAAACGAGCAAGTAATGGCAACGGTATCGAACTGATTGTCGCCCTGAAGCACGTCGAAGCCGATGTTATAGCGGCCGCTGTCTTTGAGTACGCCACCTTGATTGATCTTGCCCGTGATGCGGTAGACCTTGTCGGCGTAGCGTGCCTCGATGGCAGCCGGATTGTCCTTGTGCTGATTGCGTAGCTGGAAGCCGAACTTCTCGGCGGTGATTTCCACCGGTGCAGTGTCCAGGGTCTTCTTTGCAAACTGTTCGCCCGCCGCGCCGGGCTTGACCTGGTTCAGCAGTTTGCACATCTCGGTACGGGCGCTGTCAGTAGATGCGATGGCTCCCTTGTTGACCTTGAGGAGCAAATTGACCGTGCCGACGCCATCGACTGCGCTTGCCGAGACGATCATCGGGAGCGGCTTGTGCGACATGGTCTCTGGCTCTTCGATCAACATTGAGCCTGCGTCAGCATCTTCGCTCAGTACATCCATCTTGGCCTGCTTGGCGATCACACGCATCTGGCCGATGGCGCTGCGCACGGTCAGGCCTGGGTGGCTGACCGAGACAGAAAACTGGGTGCCGACGAAGGGGTTGCCCTTCTTCTGGAAGCTGTCTTCGCAGGTTGCAGCAAAGACGGGTGCCGAGGCTGCAAGCAGCAGGGCGGCGCCGAGGTGGCGAGATTTCATGGGTAACATCCTTGATCGGAGATGGGCAGCTGCAAAGGCTGTCGCCCGCTGAAAGCGGACGTTAGAGGCGCGCAGTGCGTTCCCCCGCATCCTTGCGCGGCGGATTATGTCAGCGGGCCCGCAGGCCGGCAATCGGGAGGTTCCCTATATCGGGTGGTCCAGCAGGCAACCGCTTCCTGATGGCAGTTGCCTGCTTTACAGAGCACCGCAGTCGGAGATTCCGCAGAAATCCCAGCGTCGGCTAGCGTGGGCGTCCTGGCATGGATGCGCTACGGAGGGCGCCCGCACTGGTGGGGGCTTACCCCTCCCAGGCCGGCAACTTCTTGGTCACAGCAGCGTTCTTCAGGCTCACGTACTTGGGAAGTCCATCGCCGCCGTAGGCCAACGGGGCCTCGCCCTTGATCAGTGGGGCGAAGTAGCGGCGGGCGCGTTCGGTGATGCCGAAGCCGTCCTTGCGCAGGAAACTGGGGGGCATCTTCTTTTCGTGGTTAGCCACCTTGTGCAGTGGGGCGGGCACGATCTTCCAGCGATAGGGCGCGTCGCTGACGCGCTCGATCACCGGGATCACCGCGTTCATGCCCTTGAGTGCGTACTGCACGGCGGCCTTGCCCACAGCCTGGGCTTGTTCCCAGTCGGTCTTGGAGGCGAGGTGGCGTGCGGAACGCTGCAGGTAATCGGGCAGCGTCCAGTGCACCTTGTAGCCGAGTTCCTGTTTGACCTGCGCTGCGAGGAAGGCGGCTACGCCACCGAGTTGCGCGTGCCCGAACGAATCGGCCGCGCCGCCGGCATCGGCGACGAATTTCCCCTGTGCGTCCTGGATGCCCTCGCTGGCCACGACCACGCACCAGCCGACCCGTTCCACCACCTTACGCACCTTGGCCAGAAACGCGGCCTGATCAAAGGCGCGCTCGGGCAGCAGGATGATCTGCGGCGCGTCGTCCGGGCCTTGGCCGGCCAGGCCTGCGGCGGCGGCCAGCCAGCCGGCGTGGCGGCCCATCGCTTCGTAGATGAAGACCTTGGTGGAGGTGTCGGCCATGGCGGCCACGTCCAGCGCCGCTTCGCGCACCGAGACCGCGGTGTATTTGGCCGCCGAGCCGAAGCCGGGGCAGGTGTCGGTTACCGCCAGGTCGTTGTCAATGGTCTTGGGCACGCCGATGCAGTGCAGCGGGTAGCCGAACGCCTTGGCCAGCTGCGAGACCTTCAGTGCGGTATCGGCCGAGTCGTTGCCGCCGTTGTAGAGGAACCAGCGCACGTCGTGCGCGCGCAGCACCTCCAGCAGGCGCTCGTACTTGGCGCGGTCCTGCTCCAGCGACTTGAGCTTGTAGCGACACGAGCCGAACGCGCCGCCGGGGGTCTGCGCCAGCGCGGCGATCGCCGCGGCCGATTCCTTGGAGGTGTCGATCAATTCCTCGCGCAGCGCGCCCAAGATGCCGTTGCGTGCAGCCAGCACCTTGATCTTGCGTGCGCGCGCTTCGCCGATCACCCCGGCAGCGGTGGCGTTGATGACGGCAGTGACACCGCCGGACTGGGCATACAACAGGTTGCCGTTGGTCATAGGGGGACACACTCCTCAGATGGCGACATGGCGCGGGGGACATTGCGGGGACATTCCCCGGATGCGGTAAGCTGCACGACCATACGGTCAGCGCTGGCGAAGGCTTGAGTCTAACGCCGCCCACCGCAACGCGTTTTTATTCGAAAGTGGAGTCCACTGATGCGATTGGTTCTGTTGGGACCGCCCGGTTCGGGCAAGGGCACCCAGGCGGCACGGCTCAAAGACACGTTTCAGATCCCGCACATTTCCACCGGCGACCTGCTGCGTGCCGAAGTGGCCGCCGGTTCACCGCTTGGTCTGAAGGCCAAGGAAGTGATGGCACGTGGCGATCTGGTGTCCGACGAGATCCTGCTCGGCATGCTGGAAGCGCGGTTGGGCCAGGCCGATGTGGCCAACGGCTTCATCCTGGATGGTTACCCGCGCAATGTGGCCCAAGCCAATGCACTGGACAGCTTGCTCAGCAAGATCGGCCAGCCGCTGGATGCGGTGGTGCAGCTGGATGTCGCCAGCGAATTGCTGGTTGAGCGGATCGCTGGGCGCGCCAAGGCCGAGGGCCGCGAAGACGACAATCCGGAATCGGTGCGCAAGCGTCTGCAGGTCTATACCGATTCCACCGCACCGGTGATCGGCTTCTACGAGCAGCGTGGCAAGTTGGCGCGCGTGGATGGCGTCGGTTCGCTGGACGAAGTGCTCGAGCGTATCGGCCAGGCCCTGGGCCGCTGAGCCGTCGGGCCGGGCGGCAGCGCCCGGTCCTTCCTGCCAGTGGAACAGTCGCTGGCGGGGCACGTGATCGGTACCAAACCGTGCAAAAGAAAAACCCCGGTCGTACATGACGACCGGGGCAGTAATGGCGCCAGTAATGAGCTTGCTCAAAGCCCCACAGCATGAGCTCCCTGGGGATTTGGCCTCTTGGGGAGTAGGACCAAAGGGGTGCTGCGACTGGCGTTCAGCATAGTGACGGATGCAGCTACCCGCGTGTATCGGGAAGTTCCCGACAGCCCGGTAGGGGTTTCCTGACGTTTGGGTGCGGTGCGGATTCGAATATCCCGCAACTCCGGCGATCGGCGACAATGAGGCCATGAGCAAACTCCACATCCTCGGCATCGCCGGGACCTTCATGGGCGGCGTTGCCGCGCTGGCGCGCGAACTGGGTTGGCAGGTGGAAGGCAGCGACCAGGCCATCTACCCGCCGATGTCCACGCAGCTGGAAACCCTGGGCATTCGGCTGGCGCAGGGCTATCTGCCCGCCAACATCTCCGCCGATGCGCACGACGTGGTCATTGGCAATGCGCTTTCGCGCGGCAATGCGGCGGTGGAAGCAGTGCTCGATGCGGGCCGCCGCTATAGTTCGGGCGCGCAATGGCTGTCCGAGCAGGTGTTGCCCGGGCGCGACACCCTGGCCGTGGCCGGCACGCACGGCAAGACCACCACCACCACCATCCTCAGTTATCTGCTGGAGGCCGCCGGGCGGGCGCCGGGCTTTCTGATCGGTGGCGTGGCCGAGGACTTTGGCGTCTCGGCGCGGCTCGGGCGGGGCCGGGAATTTGTGGTGGAAGCGGACGAGTACGACACCGCGTTCTTCGACAAGCGCAGCAAGTTCGTGCACTACCGCCCGTTGGTGGCGATCCTCAACAATCTTGAGTACGACCACGCCGACATCTTTCCGGACGTGGCCGCGATCCAGCGCCAATTCCATCACCTGGTGCGGACGGTGCCGGCGCGCGGGCGGCTGATCGTCAACGGCGAGGATGCGCGGCTGGCCGAGGTGCTGTCGATGGGCTGCTGGACGCCGGTGGAGCGCTTTGGATTCGATCCGGCGCTGGACTGGAGTGCGCAACTGCTGGCCGACGATGGCAGCCGCTTCGCCGTGCTGCACCGGGGTGAGGAAATCGGCCAGGTGCAGTGGCCATTGCTGGGGCGCCACAACGTGCTCAACGGGTTGGCGGCGCTGGCCGCGGTGCAGGCGGTGGGCGTGGACCCGGCAACGGTGATGCCTGCGCTGGCGCGCTTTCAGAGTGTGAAGCGGCGGCTGGAAGTTCTGGGGCAGGCGCAGGGCATCACCGTCTATGACGATTTCGCCCATCACCCCACCGCGATCGCCACCACGCTGCAGGGGCTGCGCGCCAAGGTCGGCACTGCGCGCGTGCTGGTGGCGATGGAGCCGCGCAGCAATTCGATGCGCCTGGGTGCGCATGCGCAGGCTCTGGCGCCGTCGTTGCACGATGCCGATGCGGTGGTGTTCCTGCATCGGCCGGAACTGGCCTGGGACGCGGCGCCGATCATTGCGCAGGTGCGTGGTCAGGCGCATGTCGCGCAGGATGTGGACGCGTTGTTGCGCATGCTGGGGGAGATCGCGCAGCCGGGTGACCATGTGGTGTTCATGTCCAATGGCGGCTTCGATGGTGCGCCGCGCCGCTTCCTGGCAGGCCTGGCATGACCGTGCAGCCCAAGATGCCGGCCGAGATCACTTCGTTGCCGCTGTTCCCGCTGCACAGCGTGTTGCTGCCCGGTGCGGCGATCGGCTTGCGCGTGTTCGAGCGCCGCTATCTGGATCTGGTGCGCGATTGCGGGCGGACCGGCAGCAGTTTCGGCGTGTGCCTGATCCTGGATGGCAGCGATGTGGGGGCACCGGCGGTTCCTGCGGCGTACGGCACCGAGGTGCGCATCGAGGATTTCGATGTGGGCGCCGATGGCGTGCTGGTCTTGCGCCTGCGTGGCACCCGGCGCTTCCGCGTGCAACGCTCGCGCGTGCGAGACAACGGCCTCGTGGTGGGGGAGGTGAGCTGGTGTGAGCCGGACAGCGACGACGAGCTGCGCCCCGAGCATGTTCTGCTCGCCACCGTGCTCGAACGCATGCTGGAGCAGGTGGGCGGCGAATTTGCATCCGCTGGCCCCGGCCTGCTCGATCAAGCTGCTTGGGTGGGCTGGCGCCTGGCCGAGCTGCTGCCGTTGAGCGAAGGCCAGCGGTTGTCGTTGTTGCAGGAGGACGACCCGCATCGCCGCCTGGAGCAACTGCTGGCCTGGATGCCATAACCGCTGCGGAGTGTAATGTGTGCGCGTGATTCCTCACCGCACTTGCACCGCTGCAACGGCAGACTCCGCACGCTTGAGTGCGCCAGTATGCATCCCGCAGGGAATGCGCTTGGCGCGGTTGATTAACGACCGGGGTGTGCCGTGATCATCGATGTAAAACCGCGTGTGACCGATGTCTTCCTGCAGGTGTGGCGAACGCTGGCGGTGCTGTTCGTGTGGGACGTGCTGGTCACGATCATCTATTACGTGCTGCCGTTCCGCGCGCCGGCGCTGCCGCTGACGATCTTCGGTTCGGCGTTGGCGTTATTCCTGGGGTTTCGCGCCAATTCCACCTATCAACGCTGGTGGGAAGGCCGCGTGCTGTGGGGGCAGATGATCAATGCTTCGCGCAATCTGGTGCGCCTGTGTGTGAGCGTGTTGTCCGCGCCAGACGCCGCCGCAGTGGGGCGCAGCATCGCGCTGCGCCAGGTGGCCTATGTGCACGCGTTGCGCTGTCAGTTGCGGCGGCTGCCGGTGGGCGTGGAGCTGGAGCCACGCCTGGGTGCGGACGAAGTGGCTGCCGTGGTGACGCGCACCAACGTAGCCAACGGATTGCTCGACACCACCGGGCGCGCGGTGGAACAGGCGCGGCGCGATGGCTGGATCGATAGCATCCAGCAGGCCAGTGTGGAACGCATCCTGGTGGACATTGCCAATGCGCAGGGCGGCATGGAACGGTTGAAGAACACGCCTCTGCCATATCAATACCGGTTCTATCCGAACCTGTTCACCCGCGTGTTCTGCATCCTGTTGCCGATCGGGCTGGTGGAAACCCTGCAGTACGCCACACCGGTGGGCTCCACCGTGGCCGGGCTGATGTTCCTGGCGGTGCTGAAGATCGGCGACGAGCTAGTCGACCCATTCGCCAACACCATCCACGACCTACCATTGGACAGCATGTGCCGCACGGTGGAAATCGATGCGTTGCAAGCCATCGGTGAGCGAGCACCGGAGCCGATGCAGCCGGTGGATGGAGTGTTGTGGTGAGGCGAGGGCACCGGTCACGTCGCTGCGTACGGTGGTGCGTTGTCTTTGGTGGTGCGGCAAATCGCTGAGCGGATGCGTGGTGCCTGCATGCCGAGCATGCCGCACGCGTGCGGATGCCAACTACACGTGCACTGCCAAAGGGCTTCGCGGAGATAGACGCGATCGCTCGGCAGCAAACATCGGATGTCACTAAAAGCGCGACGCCGATGCTTTAGCCCGGCGCTACATTCGCTCCGTCGCCGCGCTCAACCTGCGCAGTGCAATGCGCACCTCTTACCACAGTGGTGTGCGAGAAACATCCACACACAGTGGCTCTACGGTGCTGCCATCAACGTGACGCGACTGCTCGCTCACCGCCTCCGCCTGCTTCCCACGCGTCAGCCACGCATCAGCGCGGTGACCCTTCGCGCTGTGCAGCAGTCTGTTCGGACTGAGCCGCGGTGGCGGGGTGCGCGGCAGAGGGCTCACGCCGCGGGCCGCCGTGCGGTGTTGCGTCGATCAGCATCACCGGCACCTGCGAGCGCCGACGTTGTTCCACCCGATATGGCAGCGGCCCCAGTGCATCGCGCAGGGCGCTCAGTGCCGGGTCCACACCGCGCAGCGGGTACCACAGCCCGACCAGGCTGAAATGCCGGCTGTAACGCAGCGTCTGGGTGCTGCCGACCCACAGCGGTTGTGCGTCTGGCAACAGCCGCGCGGTGGCCGGCCAGAGCCGCAGCACATGCACATGGCCGGGTGCGGCCGGGCGCACCATCAGCAGGGCTTCGACCTGCGTATCCAGGGTGGCCGGCAGGATCGGCACTTCATCCGGGCGCCCGCTCACATCCAGCAGATGCAGCGCCTGCTCCCAGCCGGCTTGCGGTTGCGCCCGCCAGCCACGTGCTTCGAGCTGACGCTGCAGCGGTGCCAGCGGGCCGGCGAGTTGCACATCCAGCGGCCAGCGCTGGTCGTCGTCGAACTCATTGCGGCGGGCCGGCAGCAGGCGCCACTGGCCGCTCCACCAATCGCTGGCCTGCAATTCCATCAACAGCGGCGGTGGCGGTTCGAACTTCGCGAGTTTGGCCACCAGATTGCGCGGCGCGAATGCGATCGCGCAGGCCAGGAACACGCCGTAGAACAGCCATGACACCGGCTTGACCCAGAACGCGCGGGTAGCGCGGCGGCGATAGGCAATGCCCAGCACCAGCAGCCAGAAGATGCCGAACAACATGCCGCCGACCACGTCGCTGAGCCAGTGCGCGCCCAGGTACAGCCGTGCGAATCCGATCAGCGAGACGATTGCGCCGCTGACCAGGTACGGCCAAACGCGCCGACGCCCGGGCAGCTCACGCGCGATCAGCAGCGCGAAGAAGCCGAAGCCGATCGTGGCCATGGTCACCGCCACCGACGGGAAGCCGAAGCCGCTGCTCGCTGCCGGTGGGCGCACCACCTGCACGGTGGCGCCCAGCAGCTGGGTCAAGGCGAGCCCGAACGCCAGCGCGATCACCCAGTGGGTCACGGCCATCCAGCGCCCACGCCAGGCCAGGTAGCCCATCGCCGCGGCGATCGCCGGAAGCAGCACCTGCCAATCGCCCAGCGAGGCCAGCGCCACCATCGGGTAGTCGGCCAGCGGGTTGCGCAGGGCCAGCATCAGATCGTGCACGGCCAGGTCCACGCGCAGCGGCTCGCCGTGTGCCAGCACCACCATCAACAGCACGAACCAGCCCCAGCCCAGCAACAGCAGCATCAGCGCCATCATCGCCAGCGGCACCGACTCGCGGCGGCGGGGGTCGAACACGCTCACCGACCAGTTGCCCAGCACCGGGTGACGGTGCGACCACTCCAGCAGCCGTGCCAGCAGCGCGTCGAGATGGCCGGCCGACCAGCGGTACGAATACAGCACCACCGCCCAGGCCAGGCCGATCACCGCTGCCAGCAGCGCCACCACCACGAACAACCGGCCGGCCACTGCGGCCACCGCGTCATACGCAGTGCCCAACACCCAACCGGGCACAAGGAACAGCAACGCCCACGAGATGCAGGCCAGCCCGCTGGCGATCAGATAGCGTTTGAACGGCATGTGCGACATGCCGGCGATGGCCGGCACGAACGGCCGCACCGCCCCCACGTAGCGCGCGATCACGATGCTCTTGAACGCGTTGCGCCGGAACAACAATTCGCCGCGCTCCAGCAATTGCGGGTAGCGGCGGAACGGCCAATAGGTATGCAGCTGATGGCCCCAGCGATGGCCCACCCAGAAGCTCAGCGCGTCACCGATGAAGGCGCCCAACGTGGCGCAGATCACCGCATAGGGCCCGTTGATCTGGCCAAGCCCGATCAACACGCCAATGGCGAACAACAGCGGCAACGCGGGCACGATGGCGCCCAGCACGATGACCGCATCGCAGAAGGCAATCGCAAAGATCACCACGCCAGCCAAGGTGGGGTGGTGTCCGATCCACTCCAGCGTGGCGTCGATCCATGAGTTCATCTCCGAATTATAGGTGGGCCTGGCGGCGGCTGACTTGCGTGGTCCTCACATCGGCCGGCGCGCTTCACCTGCGGTTGCGACGCTGCGCGTGAAGGCGTGCGTGCTGCGCGCAGGTGCGAGGGCGTCGCTGTGATGGTGCGAGCGCCGCCTACAATGGGGGATGCATCCAGACCCTTCCGGCGAGCTGCCACTCAAGTCCGATACCTTCGGCCGCATCCTGCTGATGCGCGAGGGCGAGCGCATGTTCGTGCGTCGCGATCTGAGCGCTGCGCCCTGGCTGCTGCGCGGCGTGGCCTGGTGGCTGGCGCGGCGCGAGGCACTGGCCTTGCGGCAACTGGACGGAATGGCGCGCACGCCACGGCTGCTGGGCTGGAACGGCCGCCAACTGGATCGCAGCTATCTGGCCGGCGATGCGATGTACCAACGCCCGCCGCGTGGCGACCTGGCGTATTTCCGCGCCGCCCGCCACCTGTTGCAGCAACTGCATCGTCGCGGGGTGGCCCACAACGATCTGGCCAAGGAAGCCAACTGGCTGGTGCAGGACGATGGCAGCCCGGCGGTGATCGATTTCCAGCTGGCGGTGCGTGGCCCGCCGCGCGCGCGCTGGATGCGTCTGCTTGCACGCGAGGACCTGCGCCACCTGCTCAAGCACAAGCGCATGTACTGCCCGGCGGCCATCACCCCGGTGGAACGCCGTGTGCTCAAGCGCCGCTCCTGGATCCGCGAGCTATGGTTCGCCACCGGCAAGCCGGTCTATCGCTTCGTGACCCGCCGCGTGCTGCACTGGGAAGACAACGAAGGGCAGGGGCCCAAGCCCTGAGGGGCAGCGATTGGGCATTCGGGATTGGGGATTCGTCAGGGCGTAGTGCCGTGCGCTGTAAGCTTTTGCCAATCCCCAATCTCGACTCCCTAATCCCATGACGTTATCCGGCAAAACCCTGTTCATCACCGGTGCTTCGCGGGGGATTGGCCTGGCGATTGCGTTGCGTGCGGCGCGCGATGGCGCGAACGTGGCCATTGCGGCCAAGTCGGCGGTGGCCAATCCCAAGTTGCCGGGCACCATCCACAGCGCGGCGGCAGCGGTCAACGCGGCGGGCGGGCAGGGGCTGGCGCTCAAGTGCGACATCCGCGAAGAAGACCAGGTGCGCGCGGCGGTGGCCGCAACCGTGGACACCTTCGGCGGCATCGACATCCTGGTCAATAACGCCAGCGCGATTTGGTTGCGCGGGACCCTGGACACGCCGATGAAACGCTTCGACCTGATGCAACAGGTGAACGCGCGCGGCAGCTTCGTCTGCGCGCAGGCGTGTCTGCCGCATCTGTTGCAGGCACCCAACCCGCACATCCTCACGCTGGCGCCGCCGCCGTCGTTGAATCCGGCATGGTGGGGCGCGCATACCGGCTACACGCTGGCCAAGATGGGGATGAGCCTGGTCACCCTGGGGCTGGCCGCCGAGTTCGGGCCGCAGGGCGTGGCCATCAACGCACTATGGCCGCGCACGGTGATTGCCACCGATGCGATTAACATGCTCCCCGGCGTGGACGCGGCCGCCTGCCGCCGGCCCGAGATCATGGCCGATGCCGCGCATGCGGTGCTGACGCGAGAGGCGGCCGGGTTTCATGGCCAGTTCCTGATCGATGACGAAGTGCTGGCACAGGCCGGCATTACCGATCTTTCCGGCTACGCCGTGGACCCGCAGCGTGCGCTGCTACCGGATCTGTTTCTGGAGTGACCACGGCGGGTTCACGGCCGCGTTTGCTATCGTGTGCGGCTGAAATCGTTTTCAACAAGGATGTGTGCCGGTGTGCGTGCTTGGGAAAGGAGCCGTCGTTGGGGTATCCGTGGGCGTCATGGCTGCGGCGCAGGCAGGGCAGCGGCCTGTCAGCCCGATGGTCTCTCCGTTCGGCAGCCCAACGCGGCGGCCCCGTTGCGCATGCGAGCGCACGGTTGTAGCAGACGCAGCCGGTGCGTTCTTCGGTCAGGCTGCGGCCCACCGAGCTGCTGCGCGAGACGTGCACGCGGACGGATGCCTCTGTTGAACCCAGACATTCACGGCAGATCTCGCCGCGGCCGGCCCATCAAGGGCGCTGGCGTTTACCTTGTGGCCGCGTCGGCCCTGACGACCTCGTGGATCGGCATGCGCTCGGCAGCCTGGGCCTGCAGCGAATCTTCAGCGCTCCCCTTTCGGCAACCCACCGGTCGGGCGTGCATGGCACTGCCGCACCGGCAATCCACATGCCCGCGCTAAACGCGTGCACGCCATGAAGCATGCACCGCCATCCAATCACGGCCTCATCGGTGGGGACACTACGTCCGCCCACTGTGGCCATCGCATCGCGCATTCCTACATCAACCCCATGGAGCTCTCATGACCCCGCACTCCCGCCTTGCGCCACTCGCCACGGCAATTGCATGCGCCGCGCTGCTCGCCGGTTGCCACAAGGGCGACACCGCCGCCGCTGCCGTGGAAGGCGCCGACAAGATCAATGCCTACATCGCGTGTTTCAACGCGGTGGAGCAGCCACTGCACGAAAGCTACCAGCAATACATCGGCTGGATGAAAGACCCGGAGGCGGGCCCGACCGGCAAGGAATCGCAGATCCGCGGCCCGGGCACGGTGTTGTCGCATCGGGTCGAAGCCTGCGGCGCGCCCATGACCGCCGCGCTGGCGCAGCAACCGGCTAATGCGCAGCTGGATCCGGCGGCCAAGGCCTACCAGCAGCGCTTCACCGCGCTCAACGAGCGCATCGAAGAGGCCGCGCGTTATTACGACCGCGAGGACTATCGGCGTGATGACGCCAAAGGCATGCAGTCGCTGCACGCACCGCTGATGCAGGCCTACAGCGCGTTCTTTGAGGCTGGCGAGGCCATGGACGCGGCGCTGGAGCGCAACGAAGATCAACGCCGCAAGCAGCAGCTCGATGCGATTGAAAAGGACGAAGGCCGCAGCGCCGCCTGGTACCACCTGAAGATCATCGGCGAAGGCAAGCAGCTGGTGACCACGCTCAATAGCGACACGCCGGACCTGGCCGCCGCGCAAACGCAGCTGAGCACTTACCAGGGCATCCTGGAAGAGGCGCAGAAGGCCAAGATCGGCGACGGCGACCCGATGTGGGGCCATATGGAACGCTCCGCCGACAAGCTGGTCAGCGTGGCGGCGCGCCGCATCGAACGCGTGCGCAACAACGAGCCGTTGAGCCGCAGCGACCAGATGTTGCTGGAGAGCAACAGCTCGCTGCCGCCGGCCGGCACGCGGCAGGCGCTGCTGGCGAGTTACAACGACCTGATCGACATGAGTAACCGCATGACGCGCTGAGTTGGGCGAGGACGCGCCTGATGAAATGGGCGCGTTCTTTTTGTTGCAGGCATGTCCACTTTGTCTGGCAGCGGCCGTCATGGATGACGGCGTGGCCCCGCATCGTCACATGAAGTGGCGCGGCAATTGCGCTGGAGTAACAGCACACGCTGCCGCCAGTACAGCAGGCGCGCACACGCAGATGTCGTCGCTTGCGGCGGCACACCTCACCGCGTGCGCGTTTGCCTCAGTGAGTGAACGCAGCAGGGAGTGGCCCGGCACATTGCCGGCAGAACCGTGCGTCGGGCTCGTGACCTTCCAGCCCGCAGGCCGGGCAGCCGCGCGCGTCGTGGTGCTGGGCGTCGTCCTTGCGCCGCAGATTGCTGGCCAGTTCGGCGGTGTAGATGCCGGTCGGCACGGCGATGATGCTGTAGCCGATCAAAATCAGCGCCGAGGTCACGAAGCGGCCGAGCGTGGTCTGCGGAACGAGGTCGCCAAAGCCCACCGTGGCCATGGTGACGATGGCCCAGTACATGCTGGTCGGGATGCTGGTGAAGCCGTGCTGCGGCCCTTCGATCACATACATCGTGGCGCCGGCGATCACGGTGATGGTGAGTACCGTGAACAGGAACACCAGCACCTTGCGCCGGCTGCGCCACAGCGCATCGAGCAACTGGCCGCTTTCTTCCACGTAGCGGGTGAGCTTGAGGATGCGGAACAGCCGCAGGATGCGCAGCACGCGCACCACCAGCAGCGTCTGCGCGCCGGGCACGAAGAACGACAGGTAGCTGGGCAGGATCGAGAGCAGGTCGATCACGCCCCAGATGCTCAGCGCATAGCGCAGCGGGCGCCGCACCACCGCCAGGCGCAGTGCGTATTCGATGGTGAACACCACCGTAAACGCCCATTCCAGCGGCACCAGCCAGTGCGCGGACTGCGCGTGGATGCGCGGCACGCTGTCGATCATGATCACCACCACGCTGGTGAGGATGGTGACCACCAGCAGCAGGTCGAAATTGCGCGACGGGCGGGTGTCGTGGCGGTAGATGATGTCGAACCACCGGCGACGCCAACCGTCGGCGGTGGCGGGATTGAGCTGGGGGTCGGAAAGCGGTCGCATGCGTGCATTGTGCCGCAGGCCGGCGAATGCGCGAGAATGCCGGTCTCCCTCCGCTTCCGCGACCCCGCCATCATGAGCACCGCTGCCGATTCGCCCCTGTCCCTCGCGCATTACTACCTGCCGGTGTACCGCCCGCGTCAGGTGGTGCTGGAGCGTGGCCAGGGCAGTCGCGTGTGGGACGACCAGGGCCGCGAATATCTGGATCTGTCCTCCGGCATCGCGGTCAGCGGGCTGGGGCACAACGATCCGGACCTGATGGCCGCGCTCACCGAGCAGGCCGGCAAGCTGTGGCACACCAGCAACGTGTTCTTCAGCGCGCCGCCGCTGAAGCTGGCCGAAGCACTGGTCACCGCGTCGCGCTTTGCGCAGAAGGTGTTCCTGTGCAACTCCGGCACCGAGGCCAACGAGGCGGCGATCAAGCTGGTGCGCAAGTGGGCCAGCAGCCAGGGCCGGCCGGCCGACAAGCGGGTGATCGTCACCTTCCGCGGCAGTTTCCACGGCCGTACGCTGGCCTCGGTCACCGCCACCGCACAGCCCAAATACCAGGAAGGCTACGAGCCGTTGCCGGGCGGATTTCGTTACGTGGATTTCAACGATGTGCCGGCGCTGGAAAGCGCCATGGCCAGCGGCGATGTGGCGGCGGTGATGCTGGAGCCGATCCAGGGCGAGGGCGGGGTGATGCCGGCCGCACCGGGCTTTCTTGCCCGCGTGCGCGCGCTGTGCGACCAGCACGACGCACTGCTGGTGCTGGACGAGATCCAGTGCGGCATGGGCCGCACCGGCAGCCTGTTCGCGCATTGGCAGGAGCAGGTCACCCCGGACATCGTCACCCTGGCCAAGGCGCTGGGCGGCGGGTTCCCGATCGGCGCGATGCTGGCCGGGCCGAAAGTGGCCGAGACCATGCAGTTCGGCGCGCACGGCACCACCTTCGGCGGCAACCCGCTGGCGGCGGCGGTGGCGCGGGTCGCATTGCGCAAGCTGGCTTCGCCGCAGATTGCCGAGAACGTGGAGCGTCAGTCGGCCGCCTTGCGCGCTGGCCTGGAAGCGCTGAATGCCGAGTTTGGCGTGTTTGCGCAGATCCGTGGACGTGGCCTGATGCTGGGCGCGGTGCTGGCACCGGCGCATGCTGGCCAGGCGGGCGCGATCCTGGATCTGGCGGCCGCGCACGGCCTGCTGTTGCTGCAGGCCGGCCCGGACGTGCTGCGCTTTGTGCCGGCGTTGAATCTCACTGATGCCGAGCTGGCCGACGGGTTGGCACGCCTGCGCCTGGCGATCGCCGCGTACGTTGCGCAGCACTGACAGCAGCGACTGCGCGTTCTGCGCCATCGTGGCCGGCACCGCGCCGGCCAGCGTGGTGCACTGGCTCGCGTTCTATCGCGGCACGAGAGATTACTTAGATGCGAGCCTCAGCAGCAGCTGAGGCGGTGCCTGTTGATCGCATCGCGTCGTACGTGCAATTCGTCATGCCTCTGGTCTCTGGCAACTGATGTCAAAACCGACGCGGCGCAATGACTGGCCGCTGCCGCTCCGATCGGTTTGCTGCGATCAGCTCTGGTTGCAGTGAGTGGGAAAGCTGCAGCGTGTCGTGGGGAAGTTGCGGCGCGGACTAGCAGACACATTCAGACGCGCTAGGTCGCGCTCTGACGCAGAGACACACCAACCGCGCCTACGCCAGCCCATACCGCTTCAAGACCCGGCGCAGTCCGCGCGCATCACGCACAGTGTCCGCTTCCAGGCCGGCCGCGCGTGCGCCGCGCACGTTGACGAATAAATCATCCACAAACAGCGTGTGTGCGGCGCGTGCGTCCAGCTGCGCGAGTGCGCGCGCATAGACGCCTGCATCGGGCTTGCGGCCGCCCAGTGCACCGCTGCACAGCACCCGGCCGCGCAGCAGCGGGAACAGCGCTGGCACGATCTGCTCGATCGCCTCGACCATCAGCGGGCCGTTGTTGGTGAGCACGGCGACCGGGGTGTGTGCAGATACGGCAAGCACCTGCGCCACCACCGATGTATCGGCGCGGCAGGCGGCCACCCGTGCCGCCACCCAGGCCGCAGGATCGATGCGCTGGCCCAGTGCATCGCTCAAACGGGCCAAGTACGTGGGCGTATCGATGTCGCCGCTGTCGTAGCTGCGCTCCAGCCCCTGCGCGAACAACACGGCGTGCACCTGCGCCGGCGTGCAGTTGGCCATCGCAGCCAGCGCCGCCATGCGTTTGGGCCGCGCATAGCTGGCGAGCACGCCATCGAAATCGAGCAATAACAGGGAGGGACGCGGGGCGGGCATGGCCGTGTTCGATGTGCAACGCAGCAGCGTCGTCGATCCGTGCATGCGCTGGCAAGTCGTTACCACCGCAGCGCACCTCCCCGCATACGGGTAGGCACATTCCAGCTTCATCTAGTTGAATTCGATAGCAGCCTACCCACCTGCGCCGCCCCTACCCTCCGCGCGCGGCATGCGTTGCGGTGGTGCTGGGTATGGTCGAGCTGTACCGCACAGCGCGGTGTCAACCGGGTTGGGGAGCTCCCGGTCATCCAGCACGTCACACGACTCCAGGGGTGGATTGCATGCGCAAGCGCTTGAAGACCGACCATCTGGCGACCTCGGTCGCCGCCGCTCTCACCACGCTCACCCGCCGCCCTGCCGCGGCCTCCATGGCACTGTTGCTGGGTGCCTCCAGCCTGCCAGCGATTGCACAGGAAGCACGCACGCTCGATGCCGTCAGTGTGGTGGGCACCGGCTCCACCCGCACCACCGCCTCCATCTCGGTGGCGGAAATCCAGGCGCAGGTGCCCGGTGTCGCCCCGCAGCAATTGCTGGCCAGCCTGCCGGGTGTGAATGTGCAGACCACCGACCCGTTCGGCCTGTACGAGTTCGGTGATTCGATGACCATCCGCGGGTTTTCCGCCAACCAGATCGGCGTGACCCTGGATGGGATTCCGATCGAAACCTTCGACACCCGCGAAGGCGGGCCGATCACCCGCTATGTGTCCAGCGAAAACCTGCTGGATGTCACGGTGTCTGCCGGTTCGGGCGATGTCACACAGCCCTCCTATCACGCGCTCGGCGGGGCGATCCGCTACACCAGCCTGCCACCGAAGGGCGGCGATACCTGGAGCGGCAACCTTACCCAGACCATCGGCTCGGACGATCTGGTGCGCAGCTTCGTGCGGCTGGATACGCCGCAGTGGTGGGACGGTGGCCCGAGTGCCTACGTCTCGGCCTCGCGCACGCAGGGCGGGGTGTGGGACATGGAGCCGGCCACGCAAAAGAGCGATCACTTCGAAGCCAAGATCCGCCAGGCCTGGGACGCGGGCAGCCTGACGCTGGGCTGGATCTACAACAACCGCAAGGACTACGACGTGCAGTCGTACAACTCCGATGGCTCGGTGTCGTGGGACCTGCACGAACGCATCACCGGCAACCCCGAGGTGGACGCCGAGCACTACAGCGAGTGGCAGAACGGCCGCCGCGATTCCTTGCTCAGCCTGCATGGCGATTTTCTGTTCAACGATGCGATCGGCTTCACCTTCACCGGCTATTACGAGAACAAGCACGGCTATGGCGTTGGCGGAACTCCGCCGAGCACGGCGACGGGCCTGTACAACGACGCCATCGCCGGCACGCCGGGGCGCACCGATATCGCCATCAACGACCCGCAGATTGTGGATGCCGCTGGCAACGTGACCCGCGTTGGTGCGATGACCCGGCGCGAGGAAATCATGGGCGGCGACCGCTACGGCGCGACCACCGCGGTGTCGTGGGAAACCGAACACAACAAACTCGAAGTCGGTGCCTGGTACGAGAACTACGATTTCGATCAGGTGCGCCCGTTGTACAACCTGGACCCGGCCACCGGCGCATTGCTGAAAAGCGCCTTGCCGATCGTCATCTACTACGACAACCACTTCTCCACCGAAGTGAAGCAGCTCTACATCAAGGACACGCTGCGCCTGCTCGATGACCGGCTCACGCTGGAACTCGGCGCCAAGGGGCTGGATGTCAAACGCGACTACAACGGCATCGCCAATCTCGACGATTTCAATGTCGGCGTGCGTCGCGATGTCACCATCAAGAACAGCGACTGGTTCCAGCCGCAGGTGGGTGCCAGTTTCCAGCTGGCCGATGGCGTGCAGGTGTTCGCCAACTATGCGGAGAACTTCAGCTCCGCACCGCGGCTGGCACTGACCTCGGGCGCGTTCAATCCGGATATCGCGCCGGAAGAATCCACCAACATCGACATCGGCATTCGCGCCGAATCCAGCCAGTGGAGCGGTTACATCGCCGCCTACAAGATCGATTACGAAAACCGCATCATCGCGTTGACCGACCCGGACCCGTTGGTCGTGGCGCCCACGGTGTATGCCAACGTCGGCGACGTGCAGACCTATGGCGCAGAAGTCTCCGGCATGTGGAAGCCGGCGCCGGGCTGGCGGCTGGGCGCCTCGCTGACCTGGAACAAATCCGAATTCCAGGACAACTATTTCGGCCCGGTCAGCGGCAGCCTGGTGCAGGTGGAAGGCAATGAGGTGCCGGATTCGCCGAAGGTGATGTTCAGCGTCAACGGCGGCTGGGAGGGCGAGAATTTCTTCGCCAACCTGGATACCAAATATACCGGCAAGCGCTACGGCGACACGCTCAATACCGATCAGGTGGATGCCACCTTCATCGTCAATGGCAGTGTCGGCTATCAGGGCGGCAGTGACGGGTTTCTGGCCGGCGGCCGGCTGCAACTGTCGGTCTACAACCTGTTCGACAAGGACGAGGCGATCGGCGCGGTGTTCCCGAATGAAAGTTCCGGCTCGTATCAGCTGATTGCACCGCGGCAGGTGTTTGCGAGTCTTTCGTACAAATTTTGACGGTGCCAACGCGGCCGGCTGTGTTGCCGGCCGCGAGCGCGAGCGGTGCGGCAGGGTGCACGCGGTCGCCGCAGGCACAGCGCACGGTAGTTGGTCGCGTCCGGTCCATGACATGCAGGGGAACACGCGTTGATGCAAGGCAAACACACTGGGGCAATGACACGCCGGCAGCTGCTGGCACGGATCGGCATGACCGCGGGCGGCGCGATGATGTATCAGGCGATGAGCAGCCTGGGCATGGCGGCCGAATCCACCTTTACCGGGCCGCTGCAGCTCGATGGTGACGCCAAGGGGGCATCGGTGCTGATTCTCGGTGCCGGCCTGGCCGGCATGACGGCGGCGTTCGAATTGCGCAAGGCCGGGTACCGCGTACAGGTGCTGGAATACAACGACCGCCCGGGCGGCCGGAACTGGACACTGCGCGGCGGCGACCGTTACACCGAACTCGGTGGCGCGGCGCAGCACTGCCAGTTCGATGAGGGCCATTACCTCAATCCCGGCCCCTGGCGGATCCCGCATCACCACCGCGCGGTACTGAGTTACTGCAAGCAGTTCGGCGTAGCGCTGGAGGCGTTCAATCAGGTCAACTACAACGCCTTGCTGCACAGCCAGTACGGCTTCGATGGCAAGCCGCAGCGCTTCCGCGCCATCGATGCGGACTACAAGGGCCATGTCTCCGAACTGCTGGCCAAGTGCACCCAGCAACACGCACTGGACAGTCTGGTGAGCACCGAGGATCAGCAGATCCTGCTCGAATCGCTGCGCACCTGGGGCGCGCTCGACAAACGCTTTGGCTACGTCAAGGGCAAGGACAGCAGCGAGCGCCGCGGCTTTGCGCGCTACCCCGGCGGTGGTTTGTCCGGCAAGCCGGAGTTTTCCGATCCCTTCAGTGTGCAGGACGTGCTGCGGTCACGGCTGTGGACCACGCTGGCGGCCGGGAATAACTACGAAATGCAGACCACCATGTTCCAGCCGGTGGGCGGCATGGACCAGATCGGCAAGGCGTTTGCCCGCCAGCTCGGCAATGCCATCACCTATAACGCCAAGGTCACCAGGATTGATCAGGACAGCAGCGGCGTGCGCGTGTCCTGGCAGGATGCCGCGCGCGGTGGCGCCGAACAGGTGGCCAGTGCCGACTGGTGCATCTGCACGATTCCCCTCTCGGTCTTGAGCCGCATCCCGGTCACCGCCAGCGATGCGATGACCACGGCGATCGGCAAGGTGCCGTATGCGGCGTCGGTGAAGGTAGGGCTGCAGTTCAAGCGCCGCTTCTGGGAAGAGGACGAGGCGATCTACGGCGGCATCAGCTACACGGATCTGCCGATCACGCTGATCAGCTATCCCAGTACCGGCTATCACAGCCCCGGCAAGGGTGTGTTGCTGGGCGCCTACGTCTGGGGTCTGGACGCCTATCAGTTCACCTCGATGTCCCCGGAGCAGCGTGTGCGCAAGGCGGTCGAATACGGCACGCAATTGCATCCGCAATATCCACGCGAATTCGAAACCGGCATTGCAGTGGGCTGGCATCGTGTGCCGTTTACGCATGGGTGCTTTGGCATGTGGAGCGAGGCCGCACGCGCCGAGCACTACGCGCCGCTGTGCCAGATCGATGGCCGCCTGGCCCTGGCCGGCGAGCACGTGTCTTACATCCCGGCCTGGCAGGAGGGCGCGATCTTGTCCGCGCACGACGTCATCGGCCGCCTGCATCGCAAGGTGCTTGCCCAAGGAGCTCGCGCATGACGCTGTTTCCCCGTGTGTTCGCTGCGGCAGCGGTGCTGTGCATCGGTGCATTGCTGCTGCCGCCTGGCCTGCACGATGCACGCGCGCAGAGTTCCGATGCCACCGCGCTGTATCCGCAGAAAGGCTTTGCCACCGCGTCTGGCCAGCATGTCTACCAGGCCGTGTGCCAGGGCTGTCACATGCCCAGCGGCACTGGGGCGCAGGGGGCGGGCGAATATCCGGCGCTGGCCGGCAACCCCAAACTCGCCGCCGCGCCGTACGTCACCATGATGGTGCTCGACGGCCACGCCGGCATGCCGGGTTTCGGTGACATGCTCACCGACCGCCAGGTGGCCGAAGTGGTGAGCTATGTGCGCACTCATTTCGGTAATGACCACGCCGAAGTGGTTACTGTCGACGACGTCAAACTGCTGCGCCACTGACCGTTTCCTCATGCAAGGAGTTGCCATGTTCCGTCCCGCCATTATTGCCGCCACTGCCGCCACTGCCGCCGTGCTGTTGTGTGGAAGTGTTGCCGCCGCACAGGCCGCCGCACAGGCCGCCGAGGTGATCCGCCACAAGATTCCCAATAGCGATTTCCCGATTGCCGCGGCCGTGGAGGTACCGGCCGGCAAGGCCACCGTGTATGTCAGCGGCAAGGTGCCGGCGGTGGTGGACACCACAGCGCCGAAGGGCTCGGCCGCCGCCTACGGCGATACCAAGGCGCAGACCATCAGCGTGCTTGCGCAGATCAAGCAGCAGCTGGAATCGCTGGGCCTGGGGATGGGCGATGTGGTGAAGATGCAGGTGTTTCTGGTCGGCGATCCGGCCATGGACGGCAAGATGGATTTCAACGGATTCATGGAGGGCTACCGGCAGTATTTCGGCACCAAGGAGCAGCCCAATCTGCCGGCGCGCTCGGCGTTTCAGATCGCCGCGCTGGGCAACCCGTTGTACCGGGTAGAGATCGAAGTGGTTGCCGTGCGTCCTTGAGTTCGTCTTTGTCGCCTTGCTGGAGGTTCACCATGCATACCGCTCTGTCGCGCCGCAGGTTTCTGCGTGATTCCGCCCTGTTCGCCGGTGCCGCCGGGAGCGCCCTGCCGCTGCTGGCCGGCGCCGCCGAACGCTCGGCTGCCATTGCGCCTGCCACAGCGGGCGCCTTGGCGCCGGTGATGATCGGCTCCAACGAGTTTCCCGATGGCCCGTGTGCCGCGGCGATCAAGGCAATCACCCAGATTGCGCCGCAGGGTGGGCGGTATCTGCGTGAGCTGCAGATGGAGCTGATGACCACCCTGGCCGCTGAGCTCAAGCTGCCGGTGAACCACCTGATGGCCTACGCCGGTTCTACCGAACCGCTGGACTACACGATGCTGGCCTTCACCTCGCCCAGTGCCGCGCTGGTCACCGCCGACCCCACCTACGAATCCGGCTGGCGCGCTGCGTCCCGCAACGGCGCCAAGCTGGTCAAGGTGCCGTTGCGCAAGGACTTTTCGCACGACGTGCAGGCGATGTGCGCAGCCGATGCCAACGCTGGCGTGATCTACATCTGCAACCCCAACAATCCCACCGGCTCGGTGACCGCACGCAAGGATCTGGACTACGCGCTGGCGCACAAGCCCAAGGGCAGCATTTTGGTGGTGGACGAGGCCTACATCCATTTCGCGCAGAGCACCCGCAGCGTAGTGGACATGGTGGCCGCCGGAGAAGACGTGGTGGTACTGCGCACCTTCTCCAAGCTCTACGGCATGGCCGGCATCCGCCTGGGCTATGCGGCAGCACGCCCGGACCTGCTGGCCAAGCTGATGTTCTACAGCGTCAACAGCCTGCCTGTGACCGCGGCCGCAGCGGGCCTGGCCAGCCTGCGCGATGCCACGGTGGTGCCGCAACGGCGCGCACGCACCGCGGCCACCCGCACCGATGTCATCGACTTCCTCACCAAGCAGGGCTATGCCTGCACCGCCTCGGAAAGCAACTGCTTCATGGTCGATGTAAAACAGCCCGCGGCCGGCTTCAAGGACGCCATGGCCACCTTCGGTGTATTCATCGGCCGCAGCTGGCCAGTGTGGCCCACCTGGTCGCGGATCACGGTGGGCACGCCCGAGGAGATGGCGCGCTTCAAGCAGGCCTTCGTGCAGGTCATGGCCGGCAAACGTGGCCCGTTGCCGCTGCCCGACGCCACCGCAAGCGTACAGACGCCGATGGACGCCTTCTTCCGCTACGCCTAGCGCAGGGCGCCGCGTGCGACAAAAACATCGGGCAGGGGTTGTCTGCCGCCTGCCTGCTCGCGGTACTCTGACGGCGCCGACGCATGCGCGCCGCGTCAGGCATCCGGCACCGGCATCTACGTGGCCGGGCAGCGCGCAACCCTTTTTGCAGGAGTGTGTCCTTGAAGCTGCTTTCGACCATTGCCGTGCTTGCGCTGGTGTCATTGGCACCATCAGCGTGGGCGAAGACCTGTGCGGTGACCATCACCGGAACCGACCAGATGAAATTCGACCAGAGCACGATCACGATCGCTCCCGATTGCACCGAAGTCGCCGTGACGCTCAAGCACTCCGGCAAACTTGCCGCCACGGTGATGGGGCACAACTGGGTGTTGACCAAGAGCGATGACTTCCAGGCCGTGGCCAACGCCGGCGTGCGCTCCACCATCGCCGACAGCTACCTGCCCAAGGCCGATGCGCGCGTGATCGCGCACACCAAGGTGATCGGCGCTGGGGAAACCGCCACGGTGACCTTCCCGACCAGCAAGCTGAGCAAGGGCGGCGCGTATACGTTTTTCTGCTCGTTCCCCGGCCACTGGGCCATGATGAAGGGCACGCTGCGCTTCGGGTGATGCAGTGCACGCGCTGCATCGCTCTACGCCTGTCGCGCATCCAGCCACGGCTGTGATGCGCGGCTGAACTCAGGGGGTGGTTGGCCCTGTTGGTGGGTCCATCTCGCGCAACAAGCCGCGCTGCAAGGCCTGCGCCAGTGCACCTTCGCGGCTGCGTGCATCGAGCTTGCGGTACACGTTCTTCAAGTGAAATTTGACGGTGTTTTCCGACAGGTGCAGGCAGCGTGCGATCTGCTTGTTGGAATAGCCGCGCGCCAGTTGCGCAAGCACTTCCAGTTCGCGTTCGCTAAACAGATCGTTGGCCGGATCGTCGTCGCCACTGAGCCTGTCCAGCAAGGCCTGGATGGTGAGCGCGCGGGTGGTGCCGCCCACGGTCTGCGGGTCGTGCTGGCGTAGCGAGCGCAGCATCGCTTTTGCCGGCAGCCCCAGCTCTGCAATGGCTTGCCAGCTGCGGGTCAGCGCAACGTGATCCAGCGCGCTGTACAGATACGGCAATGCCGCGGCCAGTTCGCCGCGCTGTTGCAGCACCAGGGCGATGCGTGCGCGGGTGCGTGCCAGGTGGCAGAGGTTGTCGCTGGCAAGGCAGGCCTGTTCGATCTGGCCGAGGATGGTCAGCGCCGCGCTGCTGCGGCCGGCCAAACGATGCCAGCGCGCGAGCGCGAATCCCATCGCTGCACGGTCGCGCCAGCGGTGCGGCGAGCGCAGGGTATGCGCCAGCCCGGATTCGCCGCCGGTGCGTGCAATCAGCACATCGATGGCGGCGTTGCCCGGGTGCTCCAGCATCACCATCAAGCGCCAGGCGGCGGCCAGTTCGGACAGGCGTGCGAGCTTGCGCCCGTGGGCGATCTGCTCCACGTGTTCCAGCAAAGCGGCCGCGCTGCGGCCACTGTGATCGCGCAGGCGCTCCAGCCCCAGCGCGGTGTCGTAGCCGGCGGCCAGCACGTCGGTGCTGCCGTCGTGCTGCTCCAGAATGTCCAGCGCCGGATGCAGCAGGTCGGCGGCATCGTCGTGGTGCCCGCGTTCGTAATGCAGTTGCGCCAGCAGGCAGTGTGCGGTGGCCTGCAGGACGCGGTCTGGCTGCGGCGCACGCAGGCAGCCGTTCAGTGCCTGCTGATAACACGCCTCGGCATCGCCCAGCCGGCCGCGATAGAAAAAACTCTGCCCCAGCACCAGCAGTGCATGACCGGTGCCGAGCTCGCTGCCGCCGCGTCCCATGGCCTCGCGCGCGCCATGCGCATAGCGCTCGGCCAGCGCGAAGCCACCTTGCGCGAGTGCGGTGGTGGCGCAGATGCACAGCAGCATGCCGCGGCCAAGATGGTCGTCTTCGTCCAGCGCGGCCGCCTGGCCCGCGATCTGGGTCAGGCCATGCGGGTTGCCGCAGATTTCATCCAGCCGCTCGCGCAGTGCTGCCACCACCACGGTGTAGTCGCGTTGCAACGGCTCGCGCAGCGCGGCGGGAAAATCGCGGAAGCGCTCCAGCAGCAGCCGGGCATGACTGAACTCGCCCAGCTTCATGTGCAGATGCGCCTGGGTGAGATTCAGCGCAGGCGTGTCGCGGATGGTGCGGTGGTCGAAGTGGCGCAGCAGCGCACGCACCTGATGGGTGCCATGGGTGAGCAGCAACTGCCAGGTGCCGGCGCGTGCCACGTAGCTGGCGGCCAGGTCGCCGCATTCGCCGCGCGAGGCGTGGCGGACCGCGTCGGACAGGTACTGGTGTTCGCCGAACCAGCGCGCCGCACGCTGATGAATCTGCAGCGCGCCGGCGGGATGTTCGCGATCGAGCAACTGCTGCAGGAAATCGGCGAACAACGGGTGGTAGCGGAACCATTCGCGCTCGCCATCCAGCGGGATCAGCAAGCCATGGAAATGTTCCAGCCCAGCCAGCAGCCGGCCACTGTCGTCGCGCTGGCGCACCGCATCGGCCAGTGCTGCGTTGACGCGCTCCAGTGGGCTGGTGCGCAGCAGCAGGTCGCGCGTGTCCGCATCCAGGTCGTTGACCACCTGTTCGGCCAGATATGCCGCAATCTGCGCATTGCGCCCGGAAAACCGCGTGGCCACTTCCTGCTGGCGTTGCGCGCCGCCTTCCAGCCACAGCCGGGCCAGATGCAGGGCGACCGGCCAGCCTTCGGTATAGCGGCGTAGTTCGTCCACCACCGGGGCCGCCACCTGCGCACCCAGAAGCGCCTGTGCTTCGTCCTCGTCCAGCGCCAGTTCGCTGCTGCCGACGCGCGTGAGCTGGGCCTGCAATTCCAGCCGCGCCAGTGGCAGGCCGGGAACGCGGCGGGTGGACAACAGCAGGTGCAGGCGGCCACCGGCGTGTTCGATCAGCCGCAACACCAGCTCGTCGATCGCGCTGCCGCCGGGGCGGTCGTAGTCGTCCAGGATCACGCTGATGCGGCGCGGTGCCGCGCGCAGGGCGCGGATCAGTGAGTTGAGTGCGTCGCGCGGATCATGGTCGCGGCCGTGCAGGGCTGGCGCACACAGGGCAGGGTCCGCACCGGCCCCTTGCAGGGCAAGCGCAAGGTGGCCGAGAAAGCGCGCGGGCTCGGCGTCTTCTTCATCCAGCGACAGCCATGCCACGGCGGCCGGCTCGCGCGCCAGCAGCTGCGCGTGCCACTGCGTCAGCAGCGTGCTCTTGCCGAAGCCGGGCGGTGCCAGCAGCAGGGTCAGCGGCCGCGCCTGCGCCTGATCCAGCACGGCCAGCAGGCCGCCACGCACAACCGCGCCGGCACGCGGCAACGGCGGCTCCAGCTTGCTGGCGAGCAGCCAATCGGGAAGGGTGAGGTCGCGCGACGGTGACGGGCGCGGGGTGAGCAACGCAACAGGCTTGAGCATGAGGCGAGGGCGGCCGTGGCAAAGCGTTGGCCGCGTGCCAACCGACACGCCGCGCAACACGATGAAGCAGCGGCGCCGGCGCCGGGATCACCGCGAACGGTGAGATCGGCTGCACTGCGCTGCTTCGTGGGTCCCCACCCATGCCCATCCCTTGGCACCTGTCAGCAAGGTATGACAGCCACAAGACAAAAGCAAAGGTGGGACCAGGTCACAGCCGCGCGCATGGGCTCAGCGCATGACGTCGGCAAAGGCCTCGCGTGCGGCGGCCAGGGTCGCCTCGATGACAGCCTCGTCGTGGGCGCTGGACACGAAGCCCGCCTCGTAGGCCGATGGAGCCAGATACACGCCCTGCTGCAGCATCGCGTGGAAGAAGCGGTTGAAGGTGGTTACGTCGCAGGCGGTGGCCTGGGCGTAGTTCTCCACGATCTGGTCGGTGAAGAACAGCCCGAACATGCCGCCCACCTGGTTGGTGGTCACCGCTACCCCGGCGGCGCGGGCGGCGTCTTCCAGGCCTTCGCACAACAGGCTGGTGGTCTCGCTGAGGCGGGCGTGGAAGCCCGGTTCCTGCACCAGTTGCAGCATCGCCAGGCCTGCGGCCATTGCCACCGGGTTGCCTGACAAGGTGCCCGCCTGGTAGATCGGGCCGGCCGGGGAGATCTGCTCCATCAGGTCGCGGCGGCCGCCGTAGGCGCCCACCGGCATGCCGCCGCCGATGATCTTGCCGAAGGTGGTCAGGTCCGGGGTCACGCCGTAGTGCGCCTGTGCGCCGCCCAGCGCCACACGGAAGCCGGTCATCACTTCGTCGAAGATCAGCAGCGCGCCGTGGCGGGTGCACAGCGTGCGCAGGTGCTGCAGGTAGCCGGCCTGCGGCGGAATGCAGTTGGCATTGCCGACCACCGGCTCGATGATCACCGCCGCCACTTCGGCGCCGATCTCGTCGAACAACGCGGTGGCGCCTTCGAAATCATTGAAGCTGAGCGTGGCGGTGAGCTCGCTCAGGCCTGCCGGCACGCCCGGCGAGGTGGGCACACCCAGGGTCAGCATGCCGCTGCCGGCCTTGACCAGGAACGAGTCGCCGTGGCCGTGGTAGCAGCCCTCGAACTTGACGATGCGGTTGCGCCCGGTGGCGCCGCGCGCCAGGCGGATCGCCGACAGCGTGGCTTCGGTGCCGGAATTGACCATCCGCACCATTTCGCAGGACGGCACCAGCCGGGTGATGGTTTCGGCCATGGTCACCTCGGCCTCGCAGGGGGCGCCGAACGACAGGCCATCGCGGATGGCGCGTTCCACCGCTTCGCGCACGGCCGGGTGGTTGTGGCCGGCAATCATCGGCCCCCACGAGCCCACATAGTCGATATAGCGGTTGCCATCCACGTCAAACAGGTACGCACCGTCGGCACGCGCGACGAAGAACGGCTCGCCGCCCACCGACTTGAACGCACGCACCGGCGAGTTGACGCCCCCGGGCATCAGGTTCTGCGCCTGGGAAAACAGGGCGTGGGAGCGGGAGTGGTTCATGAGCGCAGATCCTTGAGTGGTGCCGGTGGGGGCGTCGGCACCCGGAGCGGGGCGACGCGCCGGCCATTGTCAGGCTTCGGCCGCCCGCCGCCTACCCACCAAGGCCATCCCTACCCGTTGCGGCCAAATTTCCGGGAAGGTGCGCTGCCTATTATCGAATGCGACAGCGGCCGCGACGTTTGGGCATGAGCTGATGGCGGCAGGTCATTGGCGAGCGGTCCACGTCTTCACACAGTGTTTCTGGCAACGCCGCGTCCGGCGTTGCCACGTTGGTCGCCTTGCGACCGTTTCAGACCCCGGGGAGAGAGCATGAACCGTAGTATCCAGAGACGTGCCTTGGCAGTGGCACTGCTCGTTGCACTCGGCGCCGCGCAAGCGCAGTCCACCACCGGCAGCATCGTCGGCAGTGTCGGCGAAGGTGTCGGCACCACCGTACTGGTCGAAAACAACAGCGGCTTCAGCCGCGAAGTGCCGGTAGACGCGCGCGGCCGCTACGCCGCCGGCAACCTGCCGCTGGGCACCTACAAGGTCACCGTCAAGCGCGATGGCGCGGTGGTGGAAACGCGCGAGAACGTGGGCATCACGGTGGGCGCCAATACCGATGTGTCGTTTGCTGCCGCGGGGAGCGGCGTGCAGACGCTGGATAGCGTCACCGTCAACGCCGCCAGCCTGGCCACCATCGATGTCAGCAGCGTGGACACCCGCACCGTGGTCACCTCCGAACAGCTGGCGCAGCTGCCGCTGGGGCGCACCGCCGAAGCCATCGCGCTGCTGGCGCCGGGTGTGGTGGTCAACAGCGGCGGCTTCGACAACGGCCCGCTCGGCGGCTCGCTGCCCAGCTTCGGTGGCTCGGCCGCCAGCGAGAACGCCTATTACCTCAACGGCTTCAACACCACCGCCATCAGCAACAACCTGGGCGGCCTGACCCTGCCTTACGGCGCCATCGACCAGCAGGAAATCTTCACCGGCGGCTACGGCGCGCAGTTCGGCCGTTCCAACGGCGGCGTGATCAACCAGATCGGCAAGCGCGGCACCAACGAGTGGAAGTTTGGCGCCGCGGTGATCTGGGAACCCAACGGCCTGCGCACCAACCAGCGCGACATCTATTGGCGCCCGGATGCACAGGCCAGCACCGTCAACAATGCCGCATACCGCTATGCGCGCGCGGCCAACGGCCTGTACCAGCCCTCCAGCGAAGCCGAAGCCAACCAGACCACCTACAGCGCCTATGTCGGTGGCCCGATCATCCAGGACAAGCTGTTCTTTTTCCTGGCCGCCGAGCAGGTGGATTCCGACGGCACCCGCACCGCGACCAACCGCGACTCGGACAACGGCCGCACCGGCGGCCTGACCGACTACGACTACAAGCAGAAGCGCTGGTACGCCAAGGTGGACTGGAACATCACCGACAACCACCTGATCGAGGTGACCGGTGCCAGCGACGAAGCCGAAACCAACGGCGCCATCTACCGGTACGACTATCTGGCGCGCGAACGCGGCAGCTACTTCACCAACGAATCCACCTGGAAAACCGGCCCGACGCTGTTCACCGGCAAGTACACCGGCTACATCGGCGACAACCTCACCGTGACCGCGCTGTACGGCAAGATGCGCACGCCCGATGAGCTGACCGCCTTCAACTACGACCCGGCCGGCGGCCCGGTGATCAATAGCGCCGCGCTGCAGAATCCGGCCTACACCGGCGGCACGCCGCGCATCGGCAACCAGCTGGTGACCTCGGTCAGCTCGCCCGACCGCGAGTACAAAAAAGACAACCAGCGCCTGAATCTGGAATGGCGCGTTGGCCACCACACGCTCAACTTCGGTATCGACAACCAGAAATCCGAAGGCATCGACGTCGGCTCGGTGCTGTCCGGCCCCGGCTACGCGTGGACCTACGGCCAGACCAACGATCCGAACGGCCTGGCGACTGGCGGCCTGGTCAGCCAGTCGGCCAACGAGGCCGGCGGCATCGGCGCGCCCAGCCCCGGCCTGGTGGATCCGGTCAACGGTTCCAGCGGCTATTACGTGGTACGCAACATCAACACCAGCCTGTATTCGTACGAGGCCAAGCAGCGCGCCTACTACATCGAAGACAAGTGGCAGGTCACCGACAACCTGTTGCTGAGCCTGGGCCTGCGCAAGGACGAGTTCACCAACTACACCCCGTTCGGCGACCCCTATATCGAAGTCGACAACGCCTGGGCGCCGCGGCTGGGTTTCAGCTGGGACGTCAACGGCGATTCCAGCCTGAAGGTGTTCGGCAACATCGGCCGCTACTACCTGGGTCTGCCGTTGTCGGCGGTAAGCCTGTTCACGCCAGCCACCACCACCGACACCTACTACACCTACAGCGGCATCAACGCCGATGGCACGCCGGTGCTGGCGCAGCAGCTGGGGTCGGCGGTCTCGGCCAATTCGCGTTTCGGCCGCATCGCCGATGTGCGCACCGCCGTGGTCAAGGACATCGAGGGCGAGAACCAGGACGAACTCATCCTGGGCCTGACCAAGCAGCTCGACAGTGGCTGGGTGTTCGGCGTGCGCGGCACGCACCGCCGCCTCAATGCCGGGATCGACGACCAGAACTACGACGTCTCCAACACCGCGCTGATCGATGCCGCCGCCGCACAGGGTGTGACCATCGACTTCTCGCAGGTGGCTGGCGCCTCGCTGATCAACCCGGGCCAGACCAACAAGTGGGGCGTGATCGGCACCGATGGCCAGTTCCATGAAATCTCGGTCAGCCGCGAAGCAGCCGGGTTCCCGAAGTTCAAGCGCAACTATTCGGCAGTGGAGTTCAACCTGGAGCGCCCGTTCGACGGCAAGTGGTACGCCAAGGTCAACTACGTGTGGTCGCATAGCTACGGCACCACCGAAGGCCAGGTGCGTTCGGACCTGTGGCGTACCGGCGGCGCGTTGGGCAGCTACCAGGGCCAGGCCTCAGTCTCGACCACGCAGAGCTGGGACCACGCGGCGCTGATGGAGCACTTCAACGGCGATCAATCCAACGATCACCGCCACCAGTTGAAGCTGTTCGGCTTCTATCAGTTCACTCCGCAATGGGGCGCGTCGGCCAACTTCAGCCTGATCTCGGGCGCACCGCACAACTGCCTGGGCAATTACTACGGCACCGAGTACAGCGGTCGCGATCCGGCCGGTTACGGTGGCAGTGCCATTACCGGCGGCCCGTACCACTACTGCTACAACCCGGAAACAGGCACCGGCAGTGCATCGCCTCCGGGCTCGCAGGGCCGCCTGGGCTGGATCGCCCAGCTCGACATGGGCGTGACCTACAAGCCGGCCTTCGCCGACGGCAAGCTGGCGCTGCGCTTTGATGTGTTCAACATCACCAACGAGCAGACCGCAACCAACATCTACCCGTTCTCGCAGTTGCCCGACAACACCACCAATCCCCTCTGGGACCAGGTCGTCGCCTACCAGGCGCCGCGCTCGGGCCGGGTGACGCTGAGCTACGACTTCTAATTGCGTTAGGCGACGGAGGCAAAACCAGCAGCGACGCGTAATGGCACGCGTCGCTGTTTTTTTCGGGTTATGGGGCTCTGACCAGCTTCAATCGTCTGAATAAGACACGCGACCTGCGCGACTTTTTTACCGGGTCGACCAACGTTCTGGGTCGGCGAGGGCAGCGCGTCCTCGGCCCACTGAGCTGTTGCTTGCAGCTATCCGACGCGGCGACTCGATCATTCGCTTGTGTCGAGTGGGGTGGATGATGCGGATAGATCGCTTGCAGAGCGGTTGATCTGCGGTTTGGCTGCAGGGCCCTTGCCCGCCCACCATCGCGGGACACGGCGCAAGTACGTCCATGTAGCCTCTTACGCGGCATCCATGCCGCGTAAGGTCCCGCGACGGTAGGCGGGCAAGGACCAGTCGAGATGGTCGGTATGCATGGTTGCAAGCAGGGCATGACGCGCTTTCAGTTCGTCAGCTAGCGTGTTCTGCGAAGCCTACGCAACTTGCGAGGCAGCCAGTTTTTTGATCCGGCTAACGACCAACGTCCTGGTGCGGTGTCCTCGCCGATTGCGGGACTGTGTGCCGGCATGGATGCCGCTACGGAGCCTCGATGGACGGATTCACGGCGTGTGTCCCGCGAGCGGCGAGGGCACCGCGCACGCGACGCATCTGGCGTTTCAAGCCAAGCACTGCGGCGAAAGAAATCTGCTGTCTTGAAACAGATGACACCGCTGAGATAAAAATCTCAGCGCTTCACACTCGTTGCGCTACTGCGCAAACCCTGCGCGATACGCCTGTACTGCGGCGACCGGGTCCGCCGCCGCATACACGCCGCTGACCACTGCAATTAAGTCGGCGCCCGCGGTGATCAGCTCAGGCACCTGCGACGGCGTGATGCCGCCGATCGCCACACGTGGCAATCCCAACACAGCGGCCTCGTGCAGCAACGCAGGCGTGGCACGGCGCGTGGTCACCTTGGTGGTGGTGGGGAAGAACGCCCCAAACGCCACATAGTTCGCACCGGCCGCCGCCGCTGCGCGCGCGCGTTCGATCTCGTCGTAGCACGACACCCCGATGATGGCCGAGG
The DNA here is from genome assembly GCF_041475695.2 of Xanthomonas sp. NCPPB 4037. NCBI lineage: Bacteria > Pseudomonadati > Pseudomonadota > Gammaproteobacteria > Lysobacterales > Lysobacteraceae > Xanthomonas > Xanthomonas sp. NCPPB 4037. The sequence goes on along the minus strand of NZ_CM191261.1, from coordinate 4,065,979 downwards.
CGCCCAGCAACGCGCGCGCTGCCACCACCTCGCCATCGTCTTCACCCAGGTGCACACCGTCCGCGCCCACCTGCTGCGCAAGCGCCGCGTCGTCGTTGATGATCAATGGCACGCCCTGCGCGGTGCATGCCGCGCGCAGTGCGGTGGCCTGGGCCAGACGCAGTGCTGCATCGGCCTGCTTGTTGCGGTATTGCAACCAGGTGATGTGCGGCAGCAGCGGCAACGTGCGCGCAAGCAACTGCGCGGTGTCGCGGGTGTCGGGGGTGATCAGGTAGACGCCGCGGGCGTTTTGGAGGATCGGCATGGCAGCGCTTCCGAAAGCGGTGGGTGGGATGGGACAATGCAGCCCCACCGTTGCGTGACCGCGATTATCCGATGAGCGAGACATCCACGACCACCTACCGCACCTGGATGTGCGTCGTCTGCGGGTTTCTCTACCACGAGGCCGACGGCATTCCCGAAGAAGGCATCGCACCGGGCACCCGCTGGGAAGACGTGCCCGACAGCTGGACCTGCCCGGACTGCGGCGTCACCAAGGACGACTTCGAAATGGTGGAGATCGACTGAGCCTGCATGCGCAGCGCCGCAAGGCGTCTGCGCAACCGGCCTGATGCTGTCTGCGGTGCCCTGCAGCGCTGAGCAGCGCGCAGTGCGTACCTAATGCGCGCGTGAGCGCTGGCTGTTCAATTCAACCAGGTGCTCATGCAGGCTTGCGGCGTCCTGCGCGCTGGGGTGCAGCTGCAGGTAACGCGCCAAGTCGTGGCGGGCGCCGCTGCGGTGCCCGAGGTGCAGATACGCCATGCCGCGATCGCGCAGCGCTTCGGGCTGGTCCGGCACCAGCTTGAGAATGCGGTCGGCACTACGGGCGGCGCGGTCCCAGTGCTCGGCATCGGCATACACGCCGTGCAGATTGCGCAGGATGCGGATCAGGATCGCGCGGTGCGGCGCCGGGTCGAGAATCTGCGCCAGGGCGCGATCGTCGGGAACCTCGCCACCCAGATGCGGACGCGCACGCTCGCGTAATTCGTCTACACCGAGCGGGCGGCCGCCGTTGAACGGGTCCATCACCAGCACGCCATCGTCCACCGGCAAACGCACCAGAAAATGGCCGGGAAACGACACGCCCGCCAACGGAATGCCCAGCCGGCGCGCGACTTCGATCTGCACCATCGCCAGCGAGATCGGGTTGCCCAAGCGGCGTTCGAAGACCTGATTGAGGTAGCTGTTGCGCGGGTCGTAATACTCGTCGTGATTGCCCGAGTACCCTAGCTCGTCGAACAGATAGCGATTCACCGCGGCCATCTTCAGCGGCCACAGATCGATCGCCTCTACCTCGCGGCGCAGGTGCTCGACGTGGCTTTGCACCAGCGTGTCGTACAGCTCGGCATCCAGCTGCGGATACTCGTCGCGCGCGATCAGCAGCGCGGTGGACATCAACGGCACCGCGTCGTCGTCCAGGCTGGCGAGCGCGGTCCAATGGGGAAGTGGGAGCATGTCGACCATGACGACAAGAGTGTCGGCAAGCGGCGCGGGGTTCAAGTCCGGCACTTCCTGACAGGAGACACCACATCGCTGTGAATCACTTCAGCTTGGGAATATCCGGGCTGAAAACAAGCTCGGCCCCGTCACGCAGGTCGAGCTTGGCGGCTTGGCCGGCGTTGAGCTCGAGCACGTAGCGCGCCGGTTGCTTGCTGGGGTAGGGCGGGCAGGCATCGCCAGCCGAGCACGGCGGCACGTCGCGCTGTTGCGACACCAGCCGGCGCTGGTTGTCGAAATACAGGATGTCCAGCGCGATCTTGGTGTTCTTCATCCAGTACGCCTGCGGCGTCTGGCTGTCGTGGATGAACAGCATGCCGTGGTCTTCCGGCATGGCATCGCGAAACATCAGCCCTTGCGCGCGGTCGGCATCGTTTTGCGCCAGCTCCACGCTGTAGCGGGTGCCGGCCAGCTCCACCCAGGAACTGCCGGCACTGGCGCAACCGCTGAGCGCCAACAACAGGGCCAGGCCAAACAGATGGAAAAGACGCATGGGCGATGCACCGCTGGAGGGGGAGCGCGCACCTTCTGCCAAGCGCCAGCGTGCGTCAAGCCGGTCCGGCCATCGCGCGGCTGTGGCTGCAGCCTGCGGTGTGCCCAGGCTGCAGCCGTATGCGGGCGTGCTTACAGCACGCGCGGTGGCTCGCCGCCGACGATCACCACGTCGGCCGGGCGGCGCGCGAACAGACCCACGCAGACCACGCCGGGAATCTGGTTCACGTTACGCTCCAGCGCCACCGGGTCGGTGATGTGCAAGTTGTGCACATCCAGGACCACGTTGCCATTGTCGGTGACCACGCCGTCACGCCATACCGGCTGCCCGCCGGTGAGCGCCAGGATCTGCCGGGCCACCAGGCTGCGCGCCATCGGGATCACCTCCACCGGCAGCGGGAAGTTGCCCAGCACCGGCACTTGCTTGCTCGGGTCGACGATGCAGATGAAGCGCTCGCTCGCCTCGGCGATGATCTTCTCGCGCGTGAGCGCCGCGCCGCCGCCCTTGATCAGGCAGCGGTTCGGGTCGCACTCGTCGGCGCCATCCACATACAGCGACAGCGTGCCGGTGTGGTTGAGATCCAGCACGTCGATGCCGTGCTGGCGCAGCCGCGCGGTGCTCTGTTCCGAGCTGGACACCGCACCCTTGATGCGATGGCCGATGCGGCCGAGTGCGTCGATGAAATACGCCACCGTCGAGCCGGTGCCGACCCCGACGATCATGCCGTCTTCTACGTAATCGATCGCCTTCTCGGCGGCCAGGCGTTTTGCTTCGGACATTTGGGAGCTCGGGATTAGGGAGTAGGGATTTGGGATTCGTCAGAGCGGGTCATACGGGGCGGTGATGGGCCAATCCCCACTGCCCACTACCGAATCACGGCGATTCCATCGCCAGCAGCAACTTCCACTGCGCGGCGGTCACCGGCAGGATGGAGAGGCGGTTGCCGCGTGCGATCAGCGGGAAGCCGTCGCCCAGGGCATCGGCGTGCTGCTTGATCTCGTCCAGCGCGATGGTGCGTTTGAGTTTGCGCTCGAACGCCACGTCCACCAGCATCCAGCGCGGGTCTTCGCGCTTGGCTTTGGGGTCGTGATAGTCGGATGCCGGATCGAACTGGGTCTCGTCCGGGTAGGCGGTGCTGGCCACCTTGGCGATGCCGACAATGCCCGGCACCTTGCAATTGGAGTGGTAGAAGAACACCCCATCGCCTACCTGCATGCCATCGCGCATGAAGTTGCGCGCCTGGTAGTTGCGCACGCCGTTCCACGGCTCGGTGCCAACGCGCTCCAGGTCATCGATGGAAAACGTGTCCGGCTCGGACTTCATCAGCCAATAGCGCTTGCGGGCAGTCATGCGGGAACGGTGTCGTCTTTCAGGAAGGTGGCGTGTTCGGTGCAGATGGCATCCACCGGCACGTCCCAGGCGGCGACGGGCAAGGTGGGAACCTGCTGCGCGGCAAAGCCCACGCCGACCAGCCAGGGCGGCGGCGCTTGGCGATGCCGGAACGCGAAGCTGCGATCATACCAGCCGCCCCCCATGCCCAAGCGCCCGCAGGCGGCGTCGAAGCCGGTCAACGGCGTCACCACCAGGTCCATGTCTTCCGGGCCCAGCGTGTCGGCACGGTCCACGTCTGGCTCGGGGATGCCATAGCGGTTACTGACCAGGCCCTGGCTCGGCTTCCACGGCGCAAAGCGCAGCACGCGCCCGTCCAGCACCGGCAGGCAATAGCGCACACCTGGTGGCAGGCTCAGTTGCCAGCGGTGCAGCGCGATTTCGCCATCCATCGCCCAGTAGCCGGCCACCGCGCCCTGCTGCGGTGCAAACGGCAGCGCCAGCAAGCGCTCGGCCAGCGCGTCGGCGGCGGCGAGGCGTTGCGCAGCGGGCAGGCTGCGCCGCGCGGCACGTAACTGCTGACGCAGCGCATCTCGGTCGTCGGACATCGGGATCTCGGCGCAAAGGGAAGCGGCATTGTCGGCCGCGGGCGCGCGCATGCCTAGCTGCGCGGTGTTGATGCGTGGATGACTGACCACAACGTGCCGCGTGGAGGGTGCGGTCGGCGTTCGCACCCGGTTGCGGAAGTGCGAGGCGGCGCAGGCCACGTGACTGGCGGGAGCGCATTGAACACCAGTGAGTGCGTCACCACATCGCGGAGCGCGTGCGCACGTGACATTGGACAACGCACAAAAAGAAACGGCGCCCTAGGGCGCCGTTTCAGAAAAATTGCATTCTCCGCCATGACGATGTGTGCGAAACGACCTTGAACCCGGGGTTCAAGTGGGGACGTTGTGAGGCCATCGGGCTTCCCGCTACAAGGCGGACTTGCACACCCGGCTTCGTCGCGCCCCCGTGGTCGTAATTAAGGGACAAGGCGAATGTTTTGCACACCGTCGTTCACAGCAGAGAACGCAGGTGAATTATAGACCTCCGCGCCCCAATGGCTAGCCCATTCGTCGGTAATGCGTTCCTGGAGATTCATATTTGCGATGACAGTGCGTATTGCACTTCAACGCGGTGTATCGATCACGCCATCTAGACGCCGATTCATGCTGTCCAGCGTATTGGCGAGCTCGCGTTCGTACACGGCCTGCTGCTCGCGCAGCTGCTGCAACTCATGCGCCAGATTCAACGCGGCCAGCACCGCGACCCGATCCACCGCCGCCATGCGGTTGCTGCCGCGGATCTCGCGCATGCGCAGATCCAGCAGGCGCGCGGCGGCGGTGAGGCTCTCGCGTTCCTCGGCGGTGACGCCCACCGTGTATTCACGATCCAGAATACGGACGCTGACCGGCTCGTTGCTCACGTGTGCTGCTCCAGTGACTTCAATCGCACGATCATGGCTTCCACGCGCGAGCGTGCCTGTTCGTTCTTGGTCAGCAGCTGCGCGCGCTCGCCGATCAACTGTTCCTGTTGGTGGCGCAGGCTGCGGTTTTCGTCGGTGAGCCGCTGGGTGCGCTCCACCAACGCCTCCACACGGGCGGCGAGTGCGCGGAGCTGGGCGAGGGCGGCGGCGTTGTCCATCCGCCCACGATAGGGGCGCGTGCGCGCGCCGGTCAAGCGCCTGCACGCGCTGGCCGTAAACGCCGCAAGCGCAGCCGCAGCAAGGGCTGGCGCAGCGTTGACGGCCCGCCGGGCGCACCGCGTGGAACGCTGCATGGAACATGACAGTGGGGCGAGCGGCGGGTGCCTTGGTACACTGGGCAGTCATATCGCCGGCCCCGGGCCGGCATCTTTTCGACTCAGCCTGGATGACCTGATGGATCTGCCCGATGTAGCCGCTGTGCAACACGAAAGTCGCCAGTTGGACCTGGCTTCCTCCGCGGCGGAACTGCATGGCGGCCTGTGCGGCTGGCTGTCCGGCGGCGGCGCCGACAGTGCCGACTGGCTGGCGCGCATCCTGGCCGACACCGCGCAGGTGGCCCCCACGCAGGGCGGCGCCCTGGACCAGATGCGGCAGGCCACCGTGGCGCAGCTGGAAGACCGCGACTTTGCCTTCGAGCTGCTGCTGACCGAGGACGGCGCACCGCTGCCGGCCCGCACCGATGCGCTGTTCGACTGGTGCCGCGCGTTTCTGGGCGGGTTTGGCCTGGCTGCGCAGCAGCGCCCGGCACTGTCCGAAGAAGGCGAAGAAGCGCTGCAGGATCTGGCCCGGCTTGCGCAGGCGTCCAGCGACGACTTCGATACCGCCGAAGAAGACGACACCGCCCTGGCCGAGATCGAGGAATTCGTGCGCGTGGCGGTGCTGTTGCTGCATGGCGACTGCGTGATGGGGCCGCGTTTTCGCCAACGCCTGAACTGACCGCCGCACGATATGAAGAAGCTCACCGGCATTGGCGCCGCCGAGTATGCGCGCCGACGCAAGCAGCTCATGCAGATGGCCGGCGAGCAGGCCATCCTGATCCTGCCGGCGGCACCGGAGCGGGTGCGCAGCCACGACACCCATTACCCGTACCGGCAGGATTCGGATTTCTGGTACCTGAGCGGGTTTCCGGAACCGGAGGCGGTGCTGGTGCTGGTGCCAGGGCGCAAGCACGGTGAGGCGATCCTGTTCTGCCGCGAGCGCGATGCCGAGCGCGAAGCCTGGGACGGCCCGCGCGCCGGTCAGGAAGGCGCCGTGGCGCAGTACGGCATGGACGATGCGTACCCCATCGACGATGTCGACGAGATCCTGCCCGGCCTGCTGGAAGGACGCAGCCGCGTCTACTACCACTTCGGCCGCGATGTGGATTTCGATCTCAAGCTTATCGGTTGGCTCAAGCGGGTGCGCGAGCAGGTGCGCCACGGCGCGCAACCGCCGCATGAGTTCCTGGAGTTGGGGCATCTGCTGCACGAGCAGCGCCTGTTCAAGTCACGCGACGAGATCGCCCTGATGCAGCAGGCCGCCGACATCAGCGTGCGCGCGCATCGCGCGGCGATGCGGTTGGCGCGCCCGGGCGTGCACGAATATCAACTGCAGGCCGAGATCGAACGCGAATTCCGCGCCGCCGATGCGTGGCCGGCGTACGGCAGCATCGTCGGCACCGGCAGCAATGCCTGCGTGCTGCATTACCGCGCCAACAACGCGCGCAGCCGCGATGGCGAGTTGGTGCTGGTGGATGCCGGCGCCGAATACCGCGGCTATGCGGCCGACATCACCCGCACCTTTCCGGTCAACGGCCGCTTCAGCGCGGCGCAGCGTGCCCTGCACGATCTGGTCGGCGCCGCACAGGCGGCCGCCCTGGCGCAGGCACAACCTGGCATTGCCTACGAGGCCGGTCATCTGGCGGCGGTGCAGACACTGACCGAAGGGTTGCTGCGCCTGGGGCTGCTCAAAGGCACGCTGGAGCGCAACCTCGCCGAAGGGCACTACAAGCGGTTTTATCGGCACAAGACCGGCCATTGGCTTGGCTTGGATGTGCATGACGTTGGCGAGTATCGCCTCGCGGGCGAGTCGCGCCTGCTGGAGCCGGGCATGGTGTTCACCATCGAGCCTGGGTTGTATGTCTCAGCCGACGATACGAGCGTGGACGCCAAGTGGCGCGGCATCGGCATCCGCACCGAAGACAACGTGCTGATCACCGCTGACGGCCATCGTGTGCTCACAGATGCGCTTGTGCGCAGCGCCGACGAGATTGAAGCGGAGATGGCTGGCCTCCGCGCGTAGTCCCTGACGGATCGATCGTCAGGATCGCCAGCCGCCTTGCCGTCAGCATCCTCACAGAGACGCTGGACGCGTGGCATCGCCATGCATCACCGCAAGCGCTTGGTCGGCCGGCGCAACGTATTGCATTCAAGATGCGCGATGGGCGTGATGCCTCGGGGCCAGTGTGCGTCCAAAGCGGCGCGTGCGCGGTCGATGTGACCGTGCCTGGCGCGTCGCAAGCATGACGCGCCGCCGGTTTCATTGACCCAGCTGCGGCGTCTGCGTGCGTTCTGGCTGTTGCAGTGCCTCGCCAGATGCAGCGATCTGCCGCGCACGCTCGAAGGACTGTTCTTCGGGCGTGGCCAGTGCCTGCTCGGTTTTCATGTGCGCGCGCAGATGCGCCGGGTTGGCTGGGTCGCCCTGTACCACGAACACGTTTTCGCCGCCGTGCACGCCGGTCTTGTTCGCTTCGCTCATCAGCACGTGATCCACGCGCGACAGCCCGCCTTCTTTGGCCAGGGGCAACAAGGCAGCGGTCAGTCGCGCACTGGTCTGGTCTGGGGCGCGCCCGTGCGCGGCGTCGATCCCATGCACGCCGCGTTCGATCTGCTGGTACATCGGGTGGTCGGGGTGCGAGGTCTGGCGTGGATCGTTCATGGCGATGCTCCGTGCTGTGCAGTGCGAATCAGTGTGCGGCAAACACCGGGCGGGTCAGGTTTTCCGGATCGCCGTCGGTGCAGGCCACTTCGTCTTCGATGCGGATGCCGCCGTACGGCGCGAACTGCGCCACGCGGTCCCAGTTCACGCTGGCGGCATGGCCGTTTTTCTTGACCTCGTCCAGCAGCATGTCGATGAAGTACACGCCGGGCTCGATGGTGACCACCATGCCTGGTTCGAGGACGCGGGTCAGGCGCAGATACGGGTGGCCGTCCGGGCGCTCGATGCGCCCGCCGCGATCGCCGGCTGCAAACCCGGCCACGTCATGCACCTGCAGGCCGATCAGGTGGCCGAGGCCATGCGGGAAAAATGCGGCGCTGACGCCGGTGGCCAGTGCGGCTTCGGGCGAAACCGTAATGATGCCGAAGTCGTGCAGGATGCCCATCAGCGACAGGTGCGCGTCCACATGCAGTTGCTTGTAATCCACGCCGGCACGCACCGCGTTGCCCATGCGCAGCTGCGCGGCATCCACCGCATCGATCAGCGCCTGGAACTCGCTGCCGGCATCGGCGGCGTAGGTGCGGGTGATGTCGCTGGCATAGCCATGCGCCGAGGCGCCGGCATCGATCAGAAAGCTGCGCAGTGGCTGCGGCGCCTGCCGGCCGAGTTCGGTGTAGTGCAGCACCGCACCGTGTTCGTTGAGCGCGATGATGTTGCCGTACGGCAATTCGTTGGCGTCCTGGCCGACTGCGCTGCAGTACGCCATGTGGATGCCGAACTCGCTCTGGCCCGCGCGGAACGCAGCCTCGGCGGCGCGGTGGCCACGCACCGCCAACTGCTGCGCCAGCCGCATGAGGGCCAGTTCGTAAGGTGTCTTGAAGGCGCGTTGGTAGTCCAGGAAGTCGAGCACCGCGGCCGGGTTGTTGGGCACGCACGCGCCCAGCGCACTGGCGGCTTCGCCCAGGATGGCGCAGCGCTCGGTGCGGGCGGGCAGCAGCGGCAATGCGGCCTCCGGCGTGCGGATGATGTGGATGTCGCAGTGCTCCACCCACCAGCCGCTGGGCGCGTCGGGCACCACGTGCCAGTAGTCGAACGGCTGATAGAAAATCACCGTCGGCCGCTTGCCGGGCGTGTAGACCAGCCAGCTGTGCGGCATGCGGGTAAGCGGCACCCAGGCCTTGAACTGCGGATTGACCGCAAACGGGTAGTCGCGGTCGTCGAACAGCTGGTAATGCGTGGTGCCGCTGGGAATGACCAGATGATCGAAGCCGCCACGCTGCAGCGCCTGGTCGGCGCGCGCGGTGAGCGTGCGCAGGTGGTCGGAATACAGGGCGCTCAGGGATGGCTGGGTCATACGGGCTCGATCGGCGTTGCAAGGCAATGCGCAATTTTGCCGCAATCGTTGTGAGGCTGTCCTGGTGCGGCGAGCGTGAGCTGCGCAGCTGGGGGAGTTGGTTGCGTGCCGCCGCCGCCGCCGTGCATCTGCCCGCCGGGTGCTGTCATGCATTCACCTGGGGCGCTGCAACTCCGCGCGAACGCGTCAGGCATCGGCGCGCCCCCGAGCGCTAGACCAGATGCTCTTCCGCAATCCAGGCGCGCAGGCGTTGGCGGTGCGGCTCGGACATGGTCAGGAAACGGAAGCCAGCCCAGGCCTGGCCTGGTGCGTGGGCCGCCTCGGACCACAGCAGGTGCACGCCGACATCGATTTCGGTGGCGCGGCCGGCGCGCTCGGGTAGGGCGAACCGCAGCTGATACAGCGCATCGTCGTGCAGCGGTACCGAGGCTAGCAGCAGCATGCCGGTTTCCGAGACATTGCCCAGCCGGCCGATCTGCGCCTCGCTGAGCATGTCGGTGACCGGCACCAGGTCGATCGGCTGACGGCGTGGGGCGCGGCGGGTGTCCTGGATCATGCGCGCGCCTCTGTGTCCGCTGCAGTGGATTGGCCGGCCAGCGTGCGCAGCGTGCGCACAGTGGCGTGCCAGGCGCGATCGATCAGCCGCGATTTTTCTTCGACCAGCAAACGCACCTGGCCGGCGGCCATTAGCCGTGCCAGGCCGTCGAGCGAATGGTCGGCCACTTTTTGCCCGCGTTGATTGACGAACAGTGCGTGGTCGGTCATCGGGCTGTACCAGGACAGCCGCTGCCGGCGCAGATCGCCTTGCTGATTGACCACGAACTCGAACCAGGTGCCGAACGGCAGGCTGCGCAGCTGCGTGTAGCAGGCCTCTTCCTCCGAGGAACGCGGCACTGCGTTCTGCTTGCGCGCCGCGCTGTCGCCTTGATCGCCCAGGCGCGTGCGTGCCTTGAGCTTGGCGGTCAGCTCGGTGCGCGAGGTCAGCGCGTCTTCGCCGCCGGGCGTGGAAAGGCGGCGCGCAATCGCCGCCGCTTCATCGCCGTGGTAGCCCACCTGCAACAGCGCGGCTTCCACCTCGCTGCCCAGCGCGGTATCGGTGGGTTGATCCTTGGTGCGGCAGGTGACCTCGGCGATCCGGGCGGTCAGCGCCTGGCGCTCGTCCCATTCCGGCGACTGCTCGCCCTGGCGCAGCAGGGTGAGCGTGAGCACATCCGACCAGGCCTGGCGTAGTAGCGATTGCACAAAGCGCGGAGGCGGAGCCGCGTCCTCGCAGACCTGTTCGATACGCGCCTGCGCCTGCTGCTTGGCCGATTCCAGCCGTTCCTTGCCGCGTGCGGCGTCCACATGCCGCCGCTCGGCCACCTCGGCCTTGCGGGCCAGCGTGCGCAGATGGCTCTGGATGTCCTCGTTGGCGGCGGCGAACACCGCTTCATCGCCCTGGTAGGTATGCACGATGCTGTCGACCGCAGTGCCCAGTTTCTGCAGTAGCTGCGGGTCGACGTCATCTTCGCCCAGCCACACGGCGCCGGACTCGGCCACGGTGTTGAGCAACTCGCGCACCGGGTGCTGGTCGCGCACGAAGAAATGCGCATCGGCCAACGCGGCGCGCACGACCGGTACCTGCAACTTGGCCAACAACGCCTGCGCCGGGGTCTGCTCACGCACCTCGCGCTGCATCTGTGCGTAGAGCAGGCCGAGCAGGTCGAAGGTGTCGGTCTCCTGCGCCGACAGCGCAGCCTGCGGCCCGTGCTGGGTACGCAGTACGTCCAACAGCTGGCGCTGGATTGCCTCGATGCCGGCCGGTGCAGCGGTCGACGCGGCGGCAGGCGCAGCCATGGCGCCTTGCAGGCTGGCCAGTGCCGCGTTGAGCGCGGCCTTGGGCACGGCGGTAGCATGCGGCTGCGCGCTGGCGGAGTGTCCGGCGGCCGTCGCTGCGGCGGTCATGGCGCCTGGCTGCGCGAGCGACGAGGGCGTTTGCATATTTCCCGACTGCGCTGCACCCGCCTGGCCCTGGCGCGCGGACGACATCAGCCCGCCGAGCGCCTGCACCGCATCGGCCAGCGCCGGTGTGGTCGCTTGATCTTGCGCTGCAGTCGATGCCGGCGAGGGCGCTGCGGACGGTTCAATCAAGGCGCTCTGCCAGGCGGTCGGCGCAGCCTGGCCGCTCCACCCGATGGCTGGCCGTGACGCCGGCGTGCGCTTGCCCGCGCCCACGTCCTTGGTCATGCCCTGCGCAGCAGGAGCGGACCGGCGGTTTTGCACCTGTGTCGGCTTGACCAGATAGGGGTGATAGATCAGCCCCGGCAGGATGCCTTCGTGGGCCAGCGTGGCGTTGATGCGCTCGAACAGATCGCCCAGGCGCTCGATCACCTGGCGTTCGAACACGCGATACAACGTGAGCTGGCCGTCCAGACTCAGGCCCAGCGTCTCACCGCAGTGGCGCAATACCCGGCACAAGGCCCAGGGGCCCAGCGGCACCGCTTCCAGTTCGAATTCGGGTACCGCGCCGACCACCGCCAAGCGCTGCGCCAGCAACTGCAACACACCGGCACGTCGCGCGGTTTCGCGGCGCGCGATGTCGTTGAGCACGATGTCGCGATCGATGTCGGTGTCTTCCACCAGCGTCAACATCTGCGGATGCGTAGGCGCGTCGGCCACTGGCGCAGCGGCCTTGGGCGCGCGCAGTTCGGCCAGCGCCTGCGCCAGGTGGTGCAGGAACGCCTGCGGAAACCGCTCCACATGCTCGCGCAACCCGCGCATCTGCGCATACGCCTCGGCCTGCTGCTGGCTGTTACGGGCGAATTCGGCCTGGTGCAGCAGTTCGCGCTCCAGCTCGACAATGGTCAGCCGCAACGGGCCGCCCAGGGTTTGCGCGCATTGCGCATGCACGGCGGCCAGCAGGCGGCGGCGACGCGCAGACACCGGGGCGTCGGCAATCGGGCCGGTGAGGGCGTGCGGCAGGGAAGAAGCGGGCGTGGACATCCGTGCAGGGCTCGTTTCGAAGCGTGAGCTATGTAGCACGTTTCGCCAGCGACCGCCCGCGTCCGGCTCAGGGCAGGAACAGCTCCACCACGTCGTTGGTGAAGCGCCGGCCCAGCTCGGTCGGCACGATGCGGCCATGCTGTTCGACCAGCCAGCCCTGCGCCATTGCGCGTGCCAGCGGTGCCTGCAGCACCTGCGCCGGCAGACCGGTGCAGGCTTCGAAATCGCTCAGCCGGAAGCCTTCGTGCAAGCGCAGCAGGTTGAGCATGTATTCGAACGGCAGCCGCGCGGCGGGCACGTGCTCATCGCCGCCGATCGATGCCGCGCTGCCGGCACTGGCCAGATAACTCTGCGGATGCTTGTGCTTCCAGCGCCGCAACACCTGTTGCTCGGCACCGGAACTGATCTTGCCGTGCGCGCCGGCACCAATGCCGAGATAGTCGCCAAACCGCCAGTAATTGAGGTTGTGCGCGCACTGCCGCCCGGGCTGGGCATAGGCGCTGACTTCGTACTGCGCATAGCCGGCCGCGGCGAGTAGGCGTTGGCAGTGCTCCTGCATATCCCAGGCGTCGTCGTCATCGGGAATGCCTTGCGGCGGGCGCGCGAAGAACACCGTGTTGGGTTCCAGCGTGAGCTGGTAATGCGACAGGTGCGTAGGTTGCAGGGCGAAGGCGCGTTCCAGATCGTGCTCGGCCTGCGCCAGCGTCTGCTCGGGCAGCGCGTACATCAGGTCGATGTTGAAATTGTCGTAGCCGGCGTCCTGCGCCAGCTTGATCGCGCGCTCGGCTTCGGCGCTGTCATGGATGCGCCCCAGGCGCTGCAATGCCACGTCGTCGAAACTCTGCACGCCGAAGCTCAACCGGTTGACCCCGGCCGCACGGTACCCGTCGAAGCGCCCGTGCTCGGCGGTCCCCGGATTGGTTTCCAGGGTGATTTCCAGATTGGGCGCAAAGCGCAGGCGCGCGGCGGCGGCCTGCAGGAAGCGATCGATCGCTTCGGGCGGAAACAGGCTGGGCGTGCCGCCGCCGAAGAACACCGAGTGCACCACGCGGCCCCACACCAGCGGCAGGTCCGCATCCAGGTCGCGGATCAGCGCATCCACGTAGTCGTCGAACGGCAGCGCGCCCTTGGCCGCATGCGAATTGAAATCGCAGTACGGGCATTTGCGCACGCACCAGGGCAGGTGCACGTACAGCGCGAGCGGCGGTGGGATCAGGTCGGGCACAGCGGCGTGTCGTGGATCAAAGTGACAGGGCGTGCAGCTTGTGCTGCAGCGTGGCCAGCGCTACTGCGCGGTGGCTCAGGCGGTTCTTCAGCGCGGTGTCCATCTCGGCGGCGGTCAGGCCGTGCACCGGGTCCAGGAACACCGGGTTGTAGCCGAAGCCGCCGGTGCCGCGCGGTGCGGTGGTGATCACGCCTTCCCAGCTGCCTTCGGCGATCAGCGGTTGCGGATCTTCCGGGTGGCGCAGCAGCACGATCACCGCATAAAACCGCGCGCTGCGGCGCTCGGCCGGGATCTCGCGCATGGCCTCGAGCAGCTTTGCGTTGTTGGCGTTTGCATCGGTCGGGCTGCCCGCGTAGCGCGCGCTGTACAAACCGGGCGCACCGCCGAGTGCATCGACGATCAACCCGGAGTCGTCGGCCAGTGCCGGCAGACCGGTCACCGCGCTGGCGTGGCGTGCCTTGATCAAGGCGTTCTCGACGAAGGTGAGCCCGGTTTCGGGCACATCCTCCACGCCGAGCTCGCCTTGCGCCACGATCTGCAATGGCAGATCGGCGAGCATGGCGCGCAGTTCTTCCAGCTTGCCGGCGTTGCCGCTGGCCAGGACCAGGTGTTTCATTGCTTGGGCTCCAGTAGATCCCACTTGGTGCCGTACAGGTCGCGGAACACGGCCACGGTGCCATACGGTTCTTCGCGCGGGGTTTCCAGAAATTCCACGCCAAACGCCTGCATCGCAGCGTGGTCGCGCCAGAAGTCGTCGGTGTAGAGGAAATGATCCACGCGCCCGCCGGTCTGGTCGCCGATCCGCGCTTGCTGCGCGGCGTCGGCCGGCTGCGCAAGCAGCAAGCCGGCGTCCTGCGCGCTGCCCGGGCCGATCACCACCCAGCGTTTGCCCTCGCCGAGCGCGCGGTCTTCCAGCACCTGGAAGCCCAGTGCGCCGGTGTACCAGGCAATCGCCGCGTCGTAATCGGCAACCAGCAAGGTGGTCAGGGCAATGCGGCGCTTCATCCGGCGAGTGCGGCGCGTTGCAGTTCGAACAATTCGCCCACGCCCTTTTCGGCGAGTGCGAGCAGGGCGTTGAGTTCGTCACGGCGGAAGGCATGGCCTTCGGCGGTGCCCTGCAACTCGATGAAGCCGCCACCGTCGTTCATCACCACGTTCATGTCGGTATCGCAGTCGCTGTCTTCCGGGTAATCCAGATCCAGCACCGGCTCGCCGCGGTAGATACCCACCGAGACCGCAGCCACTGCGCCGATCAGCGGATGCTTCTTGATGTCGCCACGCTTGAGCAGCAGGTTCACCGCGTCGGCCAGCGCCACGTAGGCGCCGGTGATGGCGGCGGTGCGAGTGCCGCCGTCGGCCTGCAGCACGTCGCAGTCCAGGGTGATGGTGCGTTCGCCCAGGGCATTGCGGTCGACGCAGGCGCGCAGTGCGCGGCCGATCAGACGCTGGATTTCCAGCGTGCGTCCGCCCTGCTTGCCGCGCGCGGCTTCGCGGTCGGAGCGGGTGTGGGTGGACCGCGGCAGCATGCCGTATTCGGCAGTGACCCAGCCTTCGCCCTTGCCGCGCAGGAAGTTCGGCACGCGGTTCTCCACGCTGGCGGTGCACAGCACGCGGGTATCGCCGAAGCTGACCAGCACCGAGCCTTCGGCGTGACGGGTGAAGGCGCGTTCGATGCGCACGGGGCGCAGCTGGTCGGCCGTGCGGCCGCTGGGACGGGAGAAGGACATGCGTTGGATCCGGAAGTCGGGAGGTGGTCGTCAGGCCAGTACGCGGCGGGCTGCTGCCGGCCGGCATGGCCTGCTAGGGTACCATTCGCGCTTTGCAGGCACTGGACTCACGATGATCCGAAGCATGACCGCGTTCGCCGGCGGCGAACGCATCACGCCATGGGGCACGCTCGGTTGCGAGCTGCGCTCGGTCAACCACCGTTTTCTTGAAGTGGGCGTGCGCCTGCCCGAAGAATTGCGTGCGCTGGAGCCGCTGTTGCGCGAGCGCGTGGCGGCCCGCAACAGCCGCGGCAAGCTGGACCTGGCGCTGCGCCTGCGCGCGCCCGACAGCGGCCAGGCACTGGCCGTCAACGAGGCGCTGCTGCAGGAACTGGGCGCGCTCGCCACGCGGTTGGATGCAAGCATGCCCAAGCTGCAGGTGAGCTTCACCGATCTGCTGCAGTTGCCTGGCGTGTTGCAGGTGCAGGATGTCGATGCACCGGCGCTGCAGGCGCAGGCGCTGGCGTTGCTGGACGAGGTGGTGTCCGGGTTTGTGGCCGCCCGTGAGCGCGAAGGCGCCAAGCTGGCCGAGGCGATCAGCGAGCGCGTGGATGCCATCGAGCGTATTGCTGGCGAAGTGCGCACGCTGATTCCGGTGATCCGCGAAGGCCAACGCGCCAAATTGGCGGCCCGCCTGGCCGATTTGCCGCATCCGGTGGACCCGGGCCGCGCCGAGCAGGAACTGGTGCTGTGGCTGCAAAAGCTCGATGTGGATGAAGAACTGGACCGCCTGTCCAGCCACATCGGCGAGATCCGGCGCGTGCTCAAGCAGTCCGAGCCGGTCGGGCGGCGCCTGGATTTCCTGCTGCAGGAATTCAACCGCGAAGCCAATACCCTAGGCTCCAAATCGGTGGACAGCCGCACCTCCAACGCGGCGGTGGACCTGAAGGTGTTGATCGACCAGATCCGCGAACAGGTGCAGAACATCGAGTAGCCGAGATTGGTGATTGGGGATTCGGGAGTGGTTGAGAGCAAATCCCGTGCCCCGGCGGACGGCGGCCAATACCGGTAGCATATCGACCCCGGTGGTACCGGTCCGCAGCACGTTCGCGACTCCCGACTCCCCAATCCCGAATCCCTGACCCTATGCGCGGCACCCTCTATATCGTTGCGGCCCCTTCCGGCGCCGGCAAGAGCAGCATCGTCAACGCCACCCTGGCGCGTGACCCCAAGATCGCCTTGTCGATCTCCTTCACCTCGCGCGCGCCGCGCCCGGGCGAGCGGCATGCCGAGCACTACCATTTCGTCTCTGCCGAGGAATTCCAGGGCATGATCGAAGCCGGTGACTTCTTCGAGTACGCGCTGGTGCATGGCGACTGGAAAGGCACCGCGCGGCAGTCGGTGGAGCCGCAGCTGGCGGCCGGGCACGATGTGCTGCTGGAGATCGATTGGCAGGGCGCACGCCAGGTGCGGCAGAAGGTGCCGGACGCGGTGAGCGTGTTCATCCTGCCGCCGTCGCGCCAGGCGCTGGACGAGCGTATGCGCAAGCGCGGGCAGGACAGCGAGGACGTGATGGCGCAACGCCTGGCCGCCGCCCGCGAGGAAATGCTGCATTTCGAGGAATTCGACTACGTGATCATCAACGAGACCTTCGACACCGCGGTGTCGGAGATGTGCGCGATCTTCACCGCCAGCCGGCTGCGTCGGCAGGCCCAGCAGCAACGCCATGCCGGGCTGATCCAGGCGTTGCTGGACTGAATCTGCCAGCTAGCGGGCGGGGCACCGCATAGTGCCGGCCCGCTGCTCGCCGCATCGAACTGGGCGCAGCAGGCAGCGCCAACGCGCGCCGCAGCGTCACACGCCAGCGGCCGCAAGCCGCCCCAAGCGGCTGATTCCAAAGGAAACTGAATAAGCACCGGTTGCCGCCACCGCGACCCGGGCGTACACTCCGCCCCCTTTCCCTCATTCGATGCGCGGCCGTTGCTGGTCGCCGGGAGCCCGCATGGCCCGCATTACCGTAGAAGATTGCCTGGAAGTCGTGAACAACCGTTTTGAGCTGGTCATGATGGCCTCCAAGCGTGCGCGTCAGCTCGCCAACGGCGTGCAGCCGCTGATCGAGAACGCCGACGCCAGCGACAAGCCCACCGTGATGGCGCTGCGCGAAATCGCCGCACGCCGGATCGACAATGCACTGATCGATGAAGTCGAGAAGGCCGAGCGCGAGCGCGCCGAGCGCGAAGCCCTGGAATGGGCCGCCGCCGAAGTGGTCGCCGACGAAGACATGTCCAAGAACGACGACTGATCCAGGCGCGCGATCGCCTGCATCGTTGCGATCGATCCAAGCAGCCCGCCTTCGCGGGCTGTTTTCGTTTTGACCGTGTGTGCAGTGAGTAAGTGCATGCAACCGTTTGCCGTCACTGCCGCGCTGGCATAGTCTTCCGGCATGAACCCAGGCCCCACTGCCCAGGCGACCGTTGCGACCGCTGCGTCTACCGACGCGGCCATTCCCGACTACGTCCTGCACCTCGAACGCGCCGCCAGCTACCTTCCCAAGGAGCAGCTGCCGATCCTGCGCCGTGCGTGGGAAGTTGGCGCCAGCGCGCATGCCGGCCAGACCCGCAAGTCGGGCGAGCCCTACATCACCCATCCGGTTGCCGTGGCCGGTGTGCTGGCCGAGCTCGGCCTGGACATGGAATCGCTGATTGCCGCGATCCTGCACGACACCATTGAAGACACGCCGCTGACGCGCGAAGAACTGGCGTCGGAATTTGGCGAGGCGGTGGCCGAGCTGGTCGATGGCGTCACCAAGCTGGACAAGCTCAAGTTCCGCGACCGCCAGGAAGCGGCGGCGGAAAGTTTCCGCAAGATGTTGCTGGCGATGTCGCGCGACCTGCGCGTGATCATGATCAAGCTGGCTGATCGTCTGCACAACATGCGTACGCTGGGCGCGCAGAGCACCGAAGCGCGCGGCCGCATCGCACGCGAAACGCTGGAAATCTACGCACCCATTGCCCAGCGCCTGGGCATGAGCCTGATCAAGTCCGAGCTGCAGAACCTGGGCTTCCGCGCGCTGTATCCGTGGCGCCACGCCATCATCGAAAAACACATCCGCAGCCAGCCGGTGGTGCGGCGCGAATCGATGGCGCAGGTGGAGGTGCAGCTGTCGCAGCGGTTGGCCAAGGAAGGGCTGGAGCATCGCCTGGTCAGCCGCATCAAGACGCCCTGGAGCATCTATTCCAAGATGCACGAAGAGAACAAATCCTTCGACCAGGTGATGGATGTGTTCGGCTTTCGCCTGGTAGTGCGCTCAGTGGCCGATTGCTACCACGCACTCGGCGCGGTGCATGCCACCTTCAAGCCGCTGGACGGGCGCTTCCGCGATTTCATCGCCATTCCCAAGGCCAACGGGTATCAATCGCTGCACACGGTGCTGTTTGGGCCATACGGCTCACCGATCGAAGTGCAGATCCGTACCGAAGAGATGGACCTGATCGCCGAGCGCGGTGTCGCTGCGCATTGGACCTACAAGGTCGGCTCCGCTGCGCCCAATAGCGCGCAGAGCCGTGCGCACGACTGGATCGTGGAGCTGATCGATTCGCAACGCGCGGCCGGCTCGTCGCTGGAATTCCTGGACAACGTCAAGGTCGATCTGTTCCCGGACGAGGTCTATCTGTTTACGCCCAAGGGCAAGATCCTGGCGCTGCCGCGCAATTCCACCGCACTGGATTTTGCCTACGCGGTGCATACAGATGTGGGCAACCGCGCGGTCGCCTCGCGCGTGGACAAGAAGCTGGTGCCGCTGCGCACCAAGCTGGTCAGCGGGCAGGCGGTGGAGATCATCACCGCGCGCTCGGCCACGCCCAAGCCGCAGTGGCTGGAATTCGTGGTCAGCAGCAAGGCGCGCACGGCGATCCGGCACCAGCTCAAGCAGCTCGAACACGAAGACGCAGTGCAGCTGGGCCATCGCATGCTCGACCGCGCGCTGGAAGCGATGGACAGTTCGCTGGAGCGGCTGCCGAAGGGGCGCCTGGATGCGTTTCTCAACGAGCACCGCTACCCGCGCCTGGAGGCCTTGCTGGCCGATGTAGCGCTGGGCAACTGGATGCCCACCCAGGCCGCGCAGGCATTGATGGCTTACGCCGAGTTGCGCGGCGGCGGCCATTCCAAGCATTCGCACGAAAAGATCCTGATCGATGGCAGCGAGCGTGGCGTGATCAGCTTCGCCAATTGCTGCCAGCCGATTCCCGGCGACGAGATCATGGGCTACCACACCGCCGGCAAAGGCATCGTGGTGCACCGGCTGGACTGCCCCAACCTGGCCGAGCTGCGTAAATCGCCCGAACGCTGGGTGCCGATCGACTGGGACTCCAATGTCACCGGCGACTACGACACCGCGCTGGTGGTGGAAGTGGAAAACCGCACTGGCGTGCTCGCGCAGTTGGCTGCGGCGATCGCGCAGAGCCAGTCCAACATCGAGCGGGTGGATTACCTGGACCGCGATTTCAATGCGGCGGTGCTGCGCTTCAACATTCAGGTGCGCGACCGCCGCCATCTGGCCGAGGTGATGCGCCGCCTGCGTCGGCTGCACGTGGTGCAGAGCGTGGGCCGGCAGTAGCCGCGCACCACTGCGGCGCATGTCGGCGCAGGCCGGCGATGCGCCACGCTTAAGCGGCTAACAAAACGTAGCGAGCAGCCGTCAGGTAGGTGCGGACGGCGCGGAGAAACCGGCGTCTACGTAGGTACATGCCGATTTCGAGCACCGGCCGCGCCCGCCTGGCGGCTGCGCAGTCGTTTTGATAGCTGCTTTTAGTGGATGAAGTTGCGCAAGGCCGGGTTGTCGTTGTCCTGCTTCCAGACCAGATGCAGTTCCACTGGCGTTGCCGGCGCGTCGTCCTGCAGCGGCAGATAGACGATGCCCGCATAGCGCAGGCCACTGGCACCTTCCGGCACCAGCGCCATGCCCATGCCGCCGCGCACCAGTGCCAGCACCGAATGGATCTGGCTGACGTATTGCACCGAACGTGGCGCGATCCCGCGCGCGCCGAATAATTGCGCAAGCAGGTCGTAGAAATACCGCGCTTCGTCGGGCGCGTAATTGACCAGCGGTTGCTGGTCGAAATCCTGCAGACGCAGGCTGCCACGCTGCGCGAGCGGCGAATCCTCGGCCAGCGCGGCAATCAGCGGCTCGCGCGCCACACACCGGCTGCGCAGGCCCGGCCGCTGGATCGGTGGACGCAGCAGGCCGATGTCCAGCCGGCCGGCATCCAGCGCATCGAGTTGCGCCAGGCTGACCATCTCCTTGAGTTGCAGATCCACATCCGGCGCCTCGCTGCGCCAGCGTGCGATCGCCTCCGGCAAGAAGCGGTAGCTGGCGCCGGCAGTGAAGCCCACCGACACGCTGCCGGCGTCGCCTGCACCAATGCGGCGCGCCCGCAGCCCGGCGTTCTCGGCCAGGCGCAGGATCGCGCGCGCCTCGGCCAGCAGGCTGCGTCCGGCCTGGGTCAGCCGCACATGGCGGCTGTTGCGCTCCAGCAGCGGCGTGCCGACGTTGTGTTCCAGCAGCTGGATCTGCCGGCTAAGCGGCGGCTGGGTCATGTTCAAACGCTCGGCCGCGCGCCGGAAATGCAGCTCGTCGGCGACCGCGACAAAGCAGCGCAACTGTTGCAGATCGAACATGGCGCTATGACCTCTCGACGCTCGCTGGCGGGCAATTCGATGCTGCAACTGCAACATCGGCGGGCCCGCAATGCAGATGAATACGGCGCAGGTGACACCGACAGCCGTACTGAAAGCGGCTCACGTAATTACAGTGCCGCCAAAAACCGTTGGAAAAGCAGGTATTTGCGATGGACTAGCACCAATCGTGGCTCGATCGATTCAATTTATGTATCAAACAATACGTCCTTTGGTTTGGACCGGCAACGATGCGTCTTCCTAGCATCACTCCACCCCCGCCTAGGACCGTTCGCCTCATGAGCAGCAGATACACACCTTCGGAAATGGCCCAAGCGCTTGGTGCCGGACTCCTGTCGTTCCCGGTGACGCACTTCGATGCCGACATGGCTTTCGACGAGCCCGCCTACCGCAGCAATCTGGACTGGCTGTCCTCGCACCCGGCCGCCGGGTTGTTTGCTGCCGGCGGCACCGGCGAGTTGTTTTCGCTGACCCTGGACGAAGTGGACCGCGCAGTGCGCGCGGCCGTGACTCAGACCGCCGGGCGCATGCCGGTGATCGCGCCGGCCGGCTACGGCACCGCGATCGCCGTGACCATGGCGCAGGCGGCCGAGCGTAACGATGCCGATGGCATCTTGCTGTTTCCGCCGTATCTCACCGAATGCGATGCCGACGGCGTGGCCGAGCATGTCGAGCGCGTCTGCAAGGCGACCTCGCTGGGCGTGATTGTCTACGGCCGCGCCAATGCCCGGCTCGATGACGTGGCGCTGGCGCGGGTGGCCGAGCGCTGCCCCAACCTGGTGGGCTACAAGGACGGCATCGGCGATGTGGACCGCATGACGCGTATCTACGCGCGGCTGGGCGATCGCCTGCTCTACGTCGGCGGCCTGCCGACGGCCGAAACCTTTGCGCTGCCGTACCTGGAAATGGGGGTGACCACGTATTCGTCGGCCATCTTCAATTTCCTGCCGGAATGGGCGCTGTCGTTCTATGCGGCAGTGCGCGCGCGCGATCACGCCACCATCTACCGCGAGCTCAACGACTTCGTGCTGCCGTACACCGTGCTGCGCAATCGCCGCGCCGGCTATGCGGTGTCGATCGTCAAGGCCGGCATGCGTGCCGTGGGTCGCCCGGCCGGCCCGGTACGTACGCCGCTGGCCGATCTGACCGAAGACGAATTCGCCCAACTCACGCAGCTCATCGGAGGGCGCCGCTGATGCACGCGATCCTGGGTGAATCGTTGATCGGCCAGCGCAGCGTGCAGGGTGCCGGCGTTGCCTTGCAGGGCGTGGACGCGACCACGGGCGAGGCGCTGCAACCGGTGTTCGGCTCGGCCACCGCGCCGGATGTGGAGCAGGCCTGCGCGCTGGCGCAAGCGGCCTTCGATCCTTACCGCGAGACCACGCTGGAGGCACGTGCGCAGTTTCTGGAGACCATCGCCGAGCAGATCCTGGCGCTGGGCGATGGCCTGATCGAACGGGCCATGCGCGAAAGCGGCCTGCCGCGTGCACGCCTGGAAGGCGAGCGTGGGCGCACCGTGGGCCAGCTACGCCTGTTCGCCAGCGTGGTCCGCGAAGGCAGCTGGCTGCAGGCGCGCATCGACCCGGCACTGCCGCAGCGCACGCCGTTGCCGCGTGCAGACCTGCGCCAGCGGCACATCGCGCTGGGGCCGGTGGCAGTGTTCGGCGCCAGCAATTTCCCGCTTGCGTTCTCGGTGGCCGGCGGCGACACCGCTTCGGCGTTGGCGGCGGGCTGCCCGGTGGTGGTCAAGGCGCACAGCGCGCATCCGGGCACCTCCGAACTGGTGGGCCGCGCGATCCAGGCGGCGGTGGCGCAGTGCGGGTTGCCGGAGGGTGTGTTCTCGCTGTTGTTCGATGCCGGCATCGAGATTGGCGCGCAACTGGTCGCCGACGCGCGGATCAAGGCGGTGGGGTTCACCGGCTCACGCGCCGGAGGCATGGCGCTGATACAGATTGCCGCCGCACGCCGCGAGCCGATTCCGGTGTATGCGGAAATGAGTGCGATCAACCCGGTGTATCTGCTGCCGCAGGCGTTGCAGGCACGCGCACCGGATCTGGGCAAAGCGTTTGTCGGCTCGCTGACCTTGGGCGCCGGCCAGTTCTGCACCAATCCCGGTCTGCTGCTGGCGATCGATTCGCCGGCGCTGGATGCGTTTATCGCATCGGCAACGCAAACGCTGCAGGCGGTGTCGCCGGCAGCAATGCTCACCGCAGGCATCGGCCAGGCCTATGCGCAGGGTGTGCAGCGTCTGGCCGCGCATCCGAAGGTCAGCACACTGGCACGTGGTGCCGCACCGGAAGCCGGGCGCTGCCCTGCGGCATTGTTCGGCACCGATGCCGACGCATTTTTGGCCGATGAAGCGCTGCAGGCCGAAGTGTTCGGTGCGTCGTCGCTGCTGGTGCGCTGCAAGGACGGCGCGCAGTTGCGTGCCCTGAGCGAACACCTGGAGGGGCAACTCACCGCCACCGTGCACATGGCGGCGGACGACATGGCGCTGGCCGAATCCCTGCTGCCGGTGCTGGAGCGCAAGGCCGGCCGCATCCTGTTCAACGATTGGCCCACCGGTGTGGAGGTCTGCCACGCCATGGTGCACGGCGGCCCGTTCCCGGCCACCTCCGACAGCCGCAGCACCTCGGTGGGCACGCTGGCGATCGACCGCTTCCTGCGCCCGGTCTGCTACCAGGACCTTCCGGCCGAACTGCTGCCCGCGGCCGTGGCAGATGGCAATCCACTCAAGTTATGGCGACGCGTCGATGGCGCGCTGGGACACGACTAAGCACGCTGCACACGCCCCTGCCTGAGGCGTGCCGGAGGAGGGTCCGGCACGCCATTCCCAGGCGCCCTGAAGTATCGAAGCGCATTGCGCTTCCATCGTCATAGGTGAGGAACGATGATGGCTCCCGATTCGAAGACAGTTCCGCGCAGGCGTTATCTGATCTTGCTGATGTTGTTCGTGGTGACCACGATCAACTATGCGGACCGCGCCACCTTGTCCATTGCCGGCTCCGCCGTGCAGGACTCGCTGGGCATCGATGCACTGCAGATGGGTTTCATTTTCTCGGCATTTGGCTGGGCCTATGTGGCCGGGCAGATTCCGGGAGGCTGGTTGCTCGACCACTTCGGCTCACGGCGCGTGTATGGCCTGTCACTGCTGACCTGGTCGCTGTTTACCGTGCTGCAGGGATTTATTGGCTGGGTGCCGGTGGCCTGGGCGGTCACCACCTTGTTCGTGCTGCGCTTTCTGGTGGGCATCGCCGAAGCGCCCTCGTTCCCCGGTAACAGCCGCATCGTGGCGGCGTGGTTTCCCACGGCCGAACGCGGCCTGGCCGCCTCGATCTTCAACTCCGCACAGTACTTCGCCACCGTGGCCTTCGCGCCGCTGATGGGCTGGCTGGTGCATGCCTGGGGATGGGAGCACGTGTTCCTGGTGATGGGCGCGGCCGGCGTGCTGCTGGCTGCGCTGTGGAGAAAGACCATCTATGCACCGCGCGAGCATCCGCGCTTGTCGGCGCAGGAACTGGAGTACATCCAGCGCAACGGTGCGCTGGTGGACATGGAGCAACGCAACATGCCAAGCCAGCACGTCAAGGGAGCGCAATGGCATTACGCCAAGCAGCTGCTGGGCAATCGCATGTTGCTGGGCGTGTACATCGGCCAATACTGCATCACCACGCTGACGTATTTCTTTTTGACCTGGTTCCCGGTGTATCTGGTCAAGGAGCGTGGCATGTCGATCCTCGAGGCAGGCTTCGTTGCCTCGCTGCCGGCGGTGTGCGGCTTCATCGGCGGCGTGCTGGGCGGTTACGTGTCCGATCGCATGGTGCGGCGCGGCTACTCGCTCACCGTGGCGCGCAAGACGCCGATCGTGGTTGGCATGTTGATGTCGGTGACGATGATCGGCTGCAACTACGTGCAGGCCGAATGGATGGTGGTCGGCTTGATGGCGCTGGCGTTCTTCGGCAAAGGCATTGGCGCGCTCGGCTGGGCGGTGGTGGCCGACACCTCGCCCAAGGAAATCGCAGGGCTGTCGGGCGGCCTGTTCAACACCTTCGGCAACATGGCCGGCATTACGACGCCGATCGTGATCGGCTACATCGTCTCCACCACCGGCACCTTCGAGTGGGCCCTGGTGTTCGTTGGATTCAATGCCTTGCTGGCGGTGGTGTCTTACCTGGTGGTGGTCGGCCAGATCAAGCGGGTGGAGCTGAAGGCGCCGCCTGGCGGTCCGTCCATGCCCCTTCCTGCAGCGCTGTGACTCACGCGGAGATCCTTCAATGAACATCCATTCTTCAAGTGCGCGCAGCAGCGCGACACCACGCATCACCGACGTGCGCGTGGTGCCGGTCGCCGGGCAGGACAGCATGCTGCTGAACCTGAGCGGCGCGCACGCACCGTACTTCACCCGTAACGTGCTGGTGCTACATGATTCCTCCGGGCGTATCGGCGTGGGCGAAGTGCCGGGCGGCGAGGCGATTGCCGCGCTGTTGCGCGAGGCCGCCGGGTTGATCCTTGACCGGCCCATCGCCGACTACCAGCGCATCCTCAATCAGGTGCGCGCAACCTTCGCCGACCGCGACAGTGCGGGCCGTGGCCTGCAGACCTTCGACCTGCGCATCACCATCCATGCGGTCACCGCGATCGAGTCGGCATTGCTGGACCTGCTTGGGCAATTTCTGGAGCAACCGGTGGCCGCGTTACTAGGCGAAGGCCAGCAACGCGACGCGGTGGATGTGCTTGGCTATCTGTTCTTCATCGGCGACCGCCGCAAGGCCAGCGTGGCCTACCGCGATGGCAGCGGCGCGCGTGATCGCTGGGAATCGCTGCGTGACCAGGAGGCATTGACCCCCGAGGCCGTGGTTGCACTGGCGGAGGCCGCCTACGACAAATATGGCTTCCGTGATTTCAAGCTCAAGGGCGGCGTGCTGCGCGGCGAGCAGGAGATCGAGGCCATTCGCGCCTTGCATGCACGCTTCCCGCAGGCGCGTATCACGCTCGACCCCAATGGCGCGTGGTCGCTGGAGCAGGCCATCGCGCTGTGCCGCGATCTGCACGGCGTGCTGGCGTATGCCGAAGACCCATGTGGTGCGCAGGATGGGTATTCCGGGCGCGAAGTCATGGCCGAGTTTCGGCGTGCCACCGGCCTGCCCACGGCCACCAACATGATCGCCACCGATTGGCGCCAGATGGGCCACGCCATCCAGCTGCAATCGGTGGATATTCCATTGGCCGATCCGCATTTCTGGACGCTGCAAGGTTCGGTGCGCGTTGCGCAGATGTGTCGCGATTGGGGCCTGACATGGGGTTCGCATTCCAACAATCACTTCGATATTTCGCTGGCCATGTTCACCCACGTGGCCGCCGCCGCACCCGGGCGCGTAACGGCGATCGATACGCACTGGATCTGGCAGGACGGTCAACGCCTGACGCACGCGCCGTTGACAATTGCAGGCGGCCAGATCCAGGTGCCTGCCAAACCGGGCCTGGGCATCGAGCTGGACATGGACGCACTGGATGCGGCGCATCGCACCTATCAGAGCCTGAGCCTGGGTGCCCGCGACGACGCGGCAGGCATGCAGTGCCTGATTCCAAACTGGGCATTCGACAACAAGCGTCCGTGCCTGGTGCGCTAGCTGTGGCGTTGCAGGCCAACATGGGTGCATTGCGCCAGGTTGCATGCACCGCTTCACCACCGCGGAGGGCGGTTGACATGAAACACGTACTGGCACTCGGCAGCGCCGCTCTGCTGGCGGTTGGTGCCGCCGGGCGCGTACGCGCACAGGCACCGGACGATGGGTTCTGGGATGGCGCGGGCGTGGACGTCACTGCGCTGAACTTCTATTACAACCGTGACTTCCGCAGTGGCGAAGGGCAGGGCAAGCGCGCCGAATGGGCGCAGGGCTTCGTGGTGGACGCCAAGAGCGGCTACACCCGCGGTCCCGTCGGTGCCGGCCTGGATCTGCTCGGCATCGGCGACTTCAAGCTCGATGGTGTGCGCGCCGAGGGCGGCACCGGCTTGCTGCCCAATAACGACGATGGCACTGCGCAACACGCGCTGATGCGGGTGGCGCCCACACTCAAGCTGCGCGCCTCGCAAACCGAATTGAAGTGGGGCAGCTTCATTCCCAACGAGCCGCTGGTACGCGCCAGCATCACCCGCATCATGCCGGAGACGTTTCAAGGCGTGACGCTGGAATCCAAGGACGTGCCCAAGCTCGATCTGCTGCTCGCGCGTTTCACCAGTGCCTGGTATCGCGACGGCGATTCGCGCGTGCCGATCACCTTGACCAACAAGAACCGCCGTTTTCTGGGGACCCCGGATGCGGATGCGTTGAATCTGGTGTCGGCCACCTACAGCGTTGCGCCCGGCACGCAGCTACGCTATCAGGGCGCGCTGATGGAAGACATCTACCGCCAGCAGCTCTACAACCTGATCCAGACGCACGCCTTCGGCAAGGATCAGTTGCGTGTAGACCTGCGCTATTTCCGCACCGATGACGTCGGCCAATCGCGTGCCGGGCCAATCGACAACCGCATGTTCAGCAGCATGGTGTCCTGGCGCACTGGCGGGCATGAATTCGGTGCCGGCTATCAACGCCTGTCCGGCCCCAGCGCCATGCCCTGGCCAGGCGGTACCGACGGCAATGTCTTCAATTGGACCTTCATCAACGACTTTCTCGAACGCGGCGAGCGCAGCTGGCAGCTGCGCTACAGCATCGATGGCAAGAGCATCGGCATCCCCGGGCTCAGCGTCATGGCGCGCTACATCCACGGCGATGACGCGCGGCCTGCGACCTATGCAGGCGAAGGCCGCGAGTGGGCGCGTGACGTGCTCACTACCTACCGGTTTCAGAGCCCGCGTCTCAAGCATTTCAGCGTGATCTGGTTCAACGGCACGTTTCGCTCCAACTACCAGCGCAACGTCGACGAGAATCGATTGATTCTGCAATACAAGCGCCAGTTCGATACGCCTGGCCAATGATGTTCCTCCCCCTGTTTGCAAGGTAAGCCCATGATGTCCGCCACCCAGCAACTGCCGCGCTGGCTCAGTCTGCAAGCGCATCCTCAGGACAACGTCGCCATCGTCGTCAACGATGGCGGTGCGCCGCCGGGCGCCACGTTCCAGGACGGGATGACCGCGATCGAGCACATTCCGCAAGGTCACAAGATTGCATTGCAGGCGCTGCGCAAGGGCGCGGCAGTGCGCCGCCTGGGCGCGGTCATCGGCACTGCGGCCGACGACATCGCACGCGGCGCCTGGGTCAGCGAGCAGTTGCTGGAGATGCCCACCGCACCGGAACTGGCAGCACTGGATCTGACGCCGCAGCCACCGGCTGCTGCCGCGCCACTGGAGGGGTACACGTTCCAGGGCTATCGCAATCGCGATGGCAGCGTCGGCACCCGCAACATTCTCGGCATCATGACCAGCGTGCAGTGCGTGGTGGGTGTGCTGGGCCATGCGGTTGCGCGGATCCGCGCCGAACTGCTGCCCAAGTACCCCAATGTCGATGACGTGGTGGCGATCAATCATGTCTACGGCTGCGGCGTGGCCATCACCGCGCCCGAGGCCATCATTCCCATCCGCACGCTGCGCAATATCGCGCGCAGCCCCAACTTCGGCGGGCAGGCGTTGATCGTTGGCCTGGGCTGCGAAAAACTCGCGCCCGAGCGCCTGCTGCCGGACGATGCCAGCGCCGACGACAGCGGCATCTATCGGCTACAGGAGGCCAGCCTGGGCTTCGCCGACATGGTTGGCTCGATCATGCAGATGGCCGAAGAACGGCTGCGCCACCTCGACACCCGCCGCCGCGAAACCGTGCCGGCCAGCGAGCTGGTGGTGGGCATGCAATGTGGTGGCAGCGATGCGTTTTCAGGGGTCACTGCCAACCCGGGCCTGGGCATCGCGGCCGACCTGCTGGTGCGTGCTGGCGCGACCGTGATGTTTTCGGAAAACACCGAAGTGCGCGATGGCATTCACCTGCTGGTGCCACGCGCCGCCAATGCCGAGGTCGCCAAGGCGCTGGTGCGCGAGATGGCTTGGTATGACGCCTACTTGGCGCGCGGCCAGGCCGACCGCAGCGCCAACACCACCCCGGGCAACAAGAAGGGCGGGCTGGCCAATATCGTGGAAAAGGCGATGGGCTCGATCGCCAAGTCCGGCTCGTCGCCCATCAACGGCGTGGTGCCGCCGGGTGAGCGGGTCAAGGGGCGCGGCTTGCAGTACTGCGCCACGCCTGCCAGCGATTTTGTCTGCGGCACCTTGCAGGTGGCCGCCGGCATGAACCTGCACGTCTTCACCACCGGGCGTGGCACGCCGTACGGGCTGGGCATGGTGCCGGTGATCAAGGTGGCCACGCGCACCGAGCTGGCGCAGCGCTGGTCCGATCTGATGGATATCGATGCCGGTGGCGTGGCGAGCGGGGCCAAGACGCTGGACCAACTCGGCTGGGAACTGTTCCAGCGCTATCTCGATGTAGCCAGCGGGCAGCGCACCTGGACCGAGCAACACCGCCTGCACAACGACCTGGCCTTGTTCAATCCGGCGCCGATCACCTGAGCGCCGGCTGCCGAGGATGGCTGATGGCCGCCGAGCGCTGCCGCGTAGGGCGCGTCGGCGGCGGCCACGCTGCCATGGCCCGTGCCTGGCGTGCGCCGATACAATGGGCGTTCGTTTTCAGTGTTGACGGAGTTCCCATGTCCCAGATCATCCATACCGATCAGGCGCCTGCCGCCATCGGTCCGTATTCCCAGGCCGTGCGTGCCGGCAACACCGTGTATTTCTCCGGGCAGATTCCGCTGGACCCGGCCACCGGCGAAATCGTGCCCGGCGACATCGGCGCGCAGGCGCGGCGTGCGTTCGACAACCTCAAGGCCGTGGCCGAAGCGGCGGGCGGCTCGCTCGACAAGATCGTACGTTTGGGCCTGTACCTGACCGATCTGGGCCAGTTCGCCGCCGTCAACGCGGTGATGCAGGAATACTTCCAGGCGCCGTTCCCGGCGCGCTCGACCATCGAGGTGTCGGGCCTGCCCAAGGGCGCTGGCTTCGAGGTCGACGCAGTGATGGTGCTCGACTGACCGAAGGCGCGATTCGCCGTGCCGCGCGCGCGTTCCGTCACCCCAAGCCTGGCCGTCGCTGGCCAGGCGCCGCTTTCCAGCTTGCCCGGGGTCGGCCCGAAAGTGGCCGAGAAATTTGCCGCGCGCGGCATTCTCAGCTTGCAGGATCTGTGGCTGCACCTGCCGCTACGCTACGAAGACCGCACCCGCCTGACCACCATCGCGCAGTTGCAGGGCGGGGTACCGGCGCAGATCGAGGGGCGTGTGGAGGCGATGGAGCGCGGCTTCCGCTTCCGCCCGGTGTTGCGCGTGGCGATGTCGGACGACTCGTACGGCACGCTGGTGCTGCGCTTCTTCCACTTTCGCGCGGCCCAGGTTGCGCAGTTTTCCCCGGGCACGCGGTTGCGCGTGTTCGGCACGCCCAAGCCCGGCCAGAACGGCTGGGAAATCGTCCACCCCAGTTACCGCGTCCTGGCGCCGGATGAAGATGCGGGCCTGGGCGATTGCCTGGACCCGGTGTATCCGGTGCTGGAAGGTGTCGGGCCGGCCACGCTGCGCAAGCTGATCGGCCAGGCCTTGGATCGCTTGCCGCCGGAGGCCGCGCTGGAACTGCTGCCGCCGCACTGGCTGCAGGACGAACAGCTGCCGTCGCTGCGCAGCGCGCTGCTGACCATGCATCGCCCACCGGTGGACACGGACCCGCAGCAACTGCTGGCCGGCGGACATCCGGCGCAACAGCGATTGGCCATCGAAGAACTGCTGGCGCATCAAGTGAGCCTGCGCCGGCAACGCATCGCGCTGCAGCGCTTCCGCGCACCGCAGTTGCGCGGTGGCCGCTTGGTGCAGCAGTTACGCAAGGCCTTGCCGTTCCAGCTCACCGGCGCGCAGCAGCGCGTGTTCGAGCAGATCGCCCACGATC
This sequence comes from Xanthomonas sp. NCPPB 4037, assembly GCF_041475695.2. Lineage (NCBI taxonomy): Bacteria > Pseudomonadati > Pseudomonadota > Gammaproteobacteria > Lysobacterales > Lysobacteraceae > Xanthomonas > Xanthomonas sp. NCPPB 4037. Next base: position 4,035,246 of record NZ_CM191261.1, on the reverse strand, counting down.
TGGCGCAGCCGGCACCGATGCTGCGGCTGGTGCAGGGCGATGTGGGCAGCGGCAAGACCGTGGTGGCGGCGCTGGCCGCGATGTTGGCGGTCGAACACGGCAAACAGGTGGCCTTGGCCGCGCCCACCGAGCTGCTGGCCGAGCAGCATCTGGCCAACCTGCGTGGCTGGCTGGAGCCGCTGGGCGTGCGGATCGTCTGGCTGGCCGGCAAGGTCACCGGCAAGGCGCGCGCCGCGGCGATGGCCGAGGTGGCCTCCGGGCAGGCGCAGGTGGTGGTGGGCACGCATGCGCTGATGCAGGACGCGGTGGTCTTCCACGATCTGGCGCTGGCCATCATCGACGAGCAGCACCGCTTCGGCGTGCATCAGCGTCTGGCGCTGCGCGACAAGGGCGCGGCTGCCGGCAGCGTGCCGCATCAACTGGTGATGACCGCCACGCCGATCCCGCGCACGCTGGCAATGGCGGCCTACGCGGATCTGGACGTCTCGGCCATCGACGAACTGCCGCCCGGCCGCACGCCGGTGCAGACCATCGTGCTGAGCGCCGAGCGCCGGCCCGAGCTGGTGGAGCGCATCCGCGCGGCCTGTGCCGAAGGCCGGCAGGCGTACTGGGTCTGCACCCTGATCGAAGAAAGCGAAGACACCGACAAGGGCGCGCAGAACGGCCCGCCGCGCATCGAAGCACAGGCCGCGCAGGTCACCTTCGAAACGCTCTCGGCGCAACTGCCGGGCGTGCGCGTGGCACTGGTGCACGGGCGCATGAAGCCGGCCGAAAAGCAGCAGGCCATGCTGGATTTCAAGCAGGGCCGCACCGATCTGCTGGTCGCCACCACGGTGATTGAAGTGGGCGTGGATGTGCCCAACGCCTCGCTGATGATCATCGAGAATGCCGAGCGCCTTGGCCTGGCCCAGTTGCACCAGTTGCGCGGGCGGGTCGGGCGCGGCGCGGCGGCGTCCAGCTGCGTGCTGCTCTACCAGGGCCCGCTGTCGCTGATGGCACGCCAGCGGTTGGAGACCATGCGCCAGACCAACGATGGCTTCGTGATTGCCGAAAAGGATCTGGAGCTGCGTGGCCCCGGCGAGTTGCTGGGTACGCGCCAGACCGGCCTGGCGAGTTTCCGCATCGCCGACCTGGCCCGCGACGCCGGCCTGTTGCCGCGGGTGCAGGTGCTCGCGGAGCGCTTGCTCGACGAAGCGCCGGAGATCGCCGACCGCGTGGTCGCGCGCTGGATCGGTGGCGCAGTGCGGTATGCGGCCGCGTGAGCGGCGGCGATTGGGGATTTGGGAGTGGGGATGTGTCAGAGCGGGGCTGCTGCCTCATCTAATTCGCTTGCCTCGCCGATCCTTGCGAAGATGCGGCAACGAATCCCGAATGACCAATTCCGAATCCCATGACAAAAAAGATACCGCTGCTGATCGACACCGACCCGGGCGTGGATGACGCGCTGGCGCTGCTGATGGCGTTCAACGACACCCGCCATGACGTGGTCGGCCTGACCATCACCGCGGGCAATGTCGGTCTGGAGCACACCGTGCGCAATGCGCTCAAAGTGTGCGAGGTGGCCGGTCGCGCCAATGTGCCGGTGTATGCGGGCTGCCCGCAACCGCTGCTGCACCCGTCGGTGGACGCAGCGCATGTGCATGGCATCGACGGCTTCGGCGATGTCGGCCTGCCGCCGGCCGCGCGCGCTGCGGACGCCGAGCATGCGGCGCTGGCCATCCTGCGGCTGTCGCACGTGCATGCAGGCGAGTTGCTGCTGGTGGCACTTGGCCCGCTGACCAACCTCGCCCTGGCGCTGACGTTGGACCCGACCCTGCCACAGCGTGTGGCGCGGCTGGTGGTGATGGGCGGGGCGCTGACCGGGCACGGCAACATCACCGCCGCGGCTGAATTCAATATCGGCTTCGACCCGGAGGCGGCGCATATCGTGTTCCGCGGGTTTCCGCAGTTCGATGTGGCCGATTGGGAGGCGACCGTCGCGCACGGCCTGCTGCACCGTGATGTGGAGCAGTGGCTGGCGGCCGATTCGCCGCGTGCACGCTTCTACGAAGAAATCTCCCGCAAGACCCGGCTGTGGTCGGAGGACAGTCGTGGCGAGTACTGGTATGCCGCAGACGCGTTGGCGATGGCCTTCGCCCTGCACCCGGACGGCGCGCAGCGCCTGGAGCAGCGGCCGGTGCACATCGAACTGTCGGGCACGCACACCCGCGGCATGACCCTGGTGGACTGGAACCGGCAGGGCGGGGCGGCCGACAACGCCACCCTGTTGCTGGACTACGACCGCCAGCGCTTCTACGGCCTGGTCGGGCAGGCGCTGGCGGCCGGCTAGGTCCCGGCTTGCACCGGGTGCCGGGCGGTGGCTATAATGCCCGGCTTACCCAGGCAGCCCGGCGCCAAGTCCATGAAAGATAACGTTCATCCCAGCTACAACGACGTCGTCTTCCACGACGTGACCTCGGATTTCAAGATCCTGACCCGTTCCACCATGAGCTCGAAAGAGACCGTGAAGTGGGAAGACGGCCAGGACTATCCGCTGATCAAGGTGGAAATTTCCTCCGCATCGCACCCGTTCTATACCGGCAAGCACAAGGTGATCGACACCGGCGGCCGTATCGACAAGTTCCAGAAGCGCTACGCGCGCTGAGCTTGCAGGACGGGCTGTACCGGCAACGGCCGCGCATTGCGCGGCCGTTGTTTTTTGGGGAATTCCCGCTTCGCTTTTGCGCCCCTGACGGGTGCGTCTACGACTTCTGTCCAAGCGACGGCCAAAATGCTGCTGTGCGATAATGACGTGATCCGAGGCGATGCCTTGGACTTCCATCACGTGCCTGCCCATGTGGGATCAGGCGCCTTCCACTGAAGGAGCGTACACAGTGTCCGATCTTGATCAGGTCACGCTCAACGCCGGCGACAAGTCGGTCGTTCTGCCGGTTCTCAAGCCCACGTTGGGCAATGATTGCGTCGATATTTCCAAGCTGACCAAAGAAACCGGTCTGTTCACCTACGACTCGGGTTTCACCGCCACCGCCAGTTGCAAGTCGGCCATCACCTACATCGATGGCGACAATGGCGTGCTGCTGTACCGCGGCTACCCGATCGAACAGCTCGCCGAGAAGTCCAGCTTCCTGGAAGTTTCGTATCTGCTGATGAATGGCGAACTGCCGACGGCGGACGAGTTCAAGAAGTTCGACCACGAAGTGACGCATCACACGATGATGCATGAGTCGCTGAAGAACTTCCTCGGTGGCTTCCGCCACGATGCGCACCCGATGGCCATGCTGGCCGGTTCGGTGGCCTCGCTGTCGGCGTTCTACCACGACACCCTGGACCTCAACGATCCGGAGCAGCGCCGTCAGGCCGCCATCCGTCTGATCGCTAAGGTGCCGACCCTGGCTGCTGCGGCGTACCGTTACTCGATCGGCTGGCCGATCCGCTATCCGCGCAACAACCTGAACTACGTCGACCGCTTCCTGCACATGATGTTCGAAGTGCCGAGCGAGCCGCTGGAGATCAACCCGGTCGTTGCCAAGGCACTGGATCTGCTGTTCATCCTGCACGCCGATCACGAACAGAACGCCTCGACCTCGACCGTGCGTCTCGTCGGTTCGACCGGTGCCAACCCGTACGCGTCCGTGGCAGCCGGTATCACCGCGCTGTGGGGCCCGGCACACGGTGGCGCCAACGAAGCCGTGCTGAAGATGCTGGAAGAGATCGGCACCGCTGACAACGTCGAGTCCGCCGTGGCCAAGGCCAAGGACAAGAACTCCTCGTTCCGTCTGATGGGCTTCGGTCACCGCGTCTACAAGAACTTCGACCCGCGCGCCAAGATCATCCGCGAGATGACCCACAAGGTGCTGGGCGAGCTGGGTGTCAACGACCCGCTGCTGGAAGTTGCGCTGAAGCTGGAAGAAGCCGCGTTGAAGGACGACTACTTCGTGCAGCGCAAGCTGTACCCGAACGTGGACTTCTACTCGGGCCTCATCTACAAGGCGCTCAATATCCCGGTGGAAATGTTCACCGTGATGTTCGCCATTGCCCGCACCGCCGGCTGGGTATCGCATTGGCTGGAGCAGCAGGTCGACCCGGAAATGAAGATCGGCCGTCCGCGCCAGATCTACACCGGTTACGACAAGCGCGACTACACCGACGCCGGCAAGCGTTAAGCGCCCCGGAGTTGGTTGTTTGACCAAACGCCCCGCATTGCGGGGCGTTTTGCGTTGCGGCCTGGAGTGCTGTGGGCAGTGCCGGGCCGGTCCTGGCGCGATGCAATGGTGCGGTCTGCTGCTTACCGCAGTGGCTGCACGTAACCCTGGATCTCTTCGTCCGCCAGCAACTGCCGCAATTGCGCTGCAGAGGCGCGTGCCATCGGTTTTTCGTCCAGCTGCGATAGCGGTGCCTGGCGCAGTGCGTCGTATGGCAGCACTGTCAGGTCGAAGGTCAGGTCTTCCGCGCTGAACAGCCACACTGGAAACTCGCTGCTACGTTCGCGATCCAGGCGCAGCCGGCGCGTGCGCAATTCGGCAGGAATACGGTGTTCTTCGAGAAATCGTTGCACTGCATCGGCATCGTCGCTGTGCAGCTGCAATTGCACCGGCGCTTTGGCGTCGGCGGTGCCATCCAGTACCGGGCCGGTCAGCCGTGGCTGGAAAGGGCTGAGGAAATCCAGCGCACGTAACGCGGCCTCGCGCCGTTGCCGCAAGCGCACGCCATGCTCGGGGCCGGCGAACAGACGCTGATACTCGCGCAGCGCGTCTTCGATCTCGCGGTTCCGTGGCAGTGATGCATCGTCGTGGATGCCGAGCCGGCTGGCCGCCTTGAGTTTGGCTTGATGGAAATCGCGGATGCCGCCTTCGGCCATCAGTCGGGCGGCCTCATGGGCGAGCCGGTGACGGCGCTCTCGGGTGCGCGTGTCGGCGTGTTGGCGTGCGTGATGCATGGCCGGGCTCCCCTGTCTGAACCTGACTTCGACTCTACACGAGCGTAGTGAAGTTGCCGATGACAATCGTTGGGGCGATAGCGCCGCCTGGACGCGGCGTTGGCAGGTGATCGGCTACCGCGCGCTGGCATCGCATGGGCGCTGCGCGCGGCGGCGATGAAACCATGCGGTGCGGGTCATACAGGCGTAGCGAACGCTGGCGTTCGCAGCACGGATAGGCTGTGGGGCATCGCGCAGACGTTCAGTGCAGAACTGGCTTGGCCCAGGCAGCGTGCGTGCCCTGTGCGTCGATAACGCAGCGAGATGCGGCATGGCGGAGGAGGCCATCGCAACCGATCAGCAACGCCCAGCATCACGCCGCATCAATCGCTTGCCCAAAAAAACAGCGGAGCCACCTGGGCTCCGCTGCTGGCATCACACCGTCTGGAACAGCTTTAGAAGATGTCGAACGCTTTTTCGTCCTGCTGTTCCTGCAGACCGTAGTCGTAATCCTGCAGACGGTCGAGGTCTTCGTTCTTGACCCACTCCACCGCGCCATTGATGGTCGCCTGGGTCATGCCATCGGGCGGGTCGTTTGCCGCGAGCGGTTTGTCCTTCAAGGCCACGCGCATGTAGTCGATCCAGATCGGCAGCGCGGCCTTGCCGCCGTATTCGCGATACCCCAGCGAGCGGAAGTCATCGCGACCAACCCACACCGTGGTGGCGTACGGGCCGCCAAAGCCGGAGAACCAGGCGTCGCGGTGATCGTTGGTGGAGCCGGTCTTGCCACCCACATCCTCGCGTCCCAGCACCTTGGCCGCGGTACCGGTGCCGCGCTGGACAACGTCGCGCATCATCGAGACCAGCTGATACGCAGTGCGCTCGTCGATGGCGCGCGGCGCGATCTTGGTTTCGGCGGTGGCTGCCGGGGCAGTTTCCGCAGGCATGGCAGGGGTCGCGGCGGCTGGCTCGATCGACTTGGGCAGCGCAGGTGCGCCGAAGTTGAAGCCGTCCACCACCTGGCTGACCGGAGCGGCGGTGCCGCCCTGTGTAGCGCAGGTGCGGCAGGCCACGGCGGGCACTTCCTTGAAGACCACATTGCCGTCGCGGTCCTTCACCTCGTCCACGATCCAGGTGTCCACGCGCGAGCCGCCATTGGCGAACACCGCGTAGCCGCGTGCCACCGACAGCGGCGTCAGTGATGCGGTGCCCAGCGACATCGACAGGTTGGGCGGCAGTTCGGCCTCCTGGAAGCCGAACTGGCTGATGTACTTGCGCGCGAAATCGACGCTGATCGCATCCAGCAAACGCACCGACACCAGATTGCGCGACTGCACCAGCGCCTCACGCAGGCGCATCGGCCCACGGAAGCCGCCGCCATCGTTCTGCGGCGACCAGGTCTTGCCGCGGCGGTCGCGGAACACCACCGGTGCATCCAGCACAATCGAGGCCGGGTTGAAGCCCTTCTCGAAGGCCGCCGCATACACGAACGGCTTGAAGCTCGAGCCCGGCTGGCGCCGTGCCTGGGTGGCGCGGTTGAACTTGTTGCCGGCAAAGCTGAAGCCGCCGACCAGGGCGCGCAGCGCGCCACTGTTGGCGTCCAGCGACACCAACGCGGCCTGGCCGCGCGGCAGCTGATCGATGATCCACTCGCCGTCCTTTTCGCCGGCCCGGATGCGGGTCAGGTCGCCGCGGGTCAGCAGCTTGGCCGGGGTCTTGTTGGTCCAGCGGCTGGCGCTGGCCGGCAAGGTCAGCTCGGTCTTGTCGCTCTGCACGACGGTCACACCGCCGTCAGCGTTGGTGCGCGCAACGATCACGGCGCGCAGGCCGCCTTGGGTGAACACGCCCGACAGATGCTTGGCCAGGGCCGGCGCATCCGCATCGGCGGCCACGTCGAAGTGCTGCTCCACGCCGTGCCAGCCATGGCGGTGGTCGTACAGGCGCAAGCCTTCGGCAACTGCCGCATCGGCGCCGGTCTGCAAGGTGGAATCGATGGTGGTGGTGACGTGGTAGCCCTTGTTGAGCACGTCGCCGCCGTACTTGGCGATCATTTCCTGGCGCACCAGCTCGGCCACGTATGGGGCATAGACCTCCACCGGCGGCTCGTGCGGCTTGGCGTGCATCGGCACCGCCTTGGCCGCGTCGGCCTCGGCCTGGGTGACGAAGCCCAGGTCGGCCATGCGCTGCAGCACGTAGTAGTCGCGGCGTTCGCGCGCGCGCTCCGGGTTGCTGATCGGGTTGCCGCTGGACGGGAACTTGGGGATGCCGGCCAGCGATGCCATCTCGTCCAGGCTCAGGTCGGCCATCTTCTTGCCGTAGTAGTACTCGGCCGCAGCGCCCACGCCGTATGCGCGGTTACCGAAGAAGCTCTTGTTCAAATACAGCTCGAAGATCTCGTCCTTGGTCAGCTCGCCCTCGATCTTGCGCGCCAGCAGGATCTCGGCCAGCTTGCGGGTGTAGCTGTATTCGGAATTGAGGAAGAACTGCCGGGCCACCTGCTGGGTGATGGTCGAGCCACCCGGCACGCGCTTGGCGTCGGTACTGGCCAGCAGCCATACCGCGCGGGCGATGCCCTTGTAGTCCACGCCGCCATGCTCGTAGAAGCGCGCATCCTCGGTGGCCAGGAACGCCTGCTTGAGCCGCTCCGGAACCTCCTTCATCTGGATGGGATACCGGCGCGTCTCGCCATAGACGGCCATCAGCCGGCCATCGCTCGAGTACACGTACATCGGCTCCTGCAGTTCGACCTGCTTGAGCGATTGCACGTCCGGCAACTTGGAGGAAATGGCGTAGTACAAGCCGCCGGCGGCAATAGCACCAAGCACGGCAAGCACGACGAGCGTGGCCAGGATCCAGCCCAGCCAACGGCGAATACGGGGCATGTAAGAGAGATTCCGATTGCAGATTTCTTGGTCACAGAGTATAGATGACGCCGGGTTTGGCTGGGGCCGAACTCTGGGGATCGCAGAAGACACCACTGGGGTCACGTCATGGGGCTATTGCTTCGTGCGTGAAGGGGTTGTCAACTGTTAAAATTTGATTATTAATGCGAGGACGCAACACATGCGTCCAAGTGCCCGTCGGCAGGGGAGTTTCCGTGGGGCTTTTACCCAAGAGTCAGTCGCCACTTATTGGTGTCGACATCAGTTCCACTGCGGTCAAGCTATTGCAGCTGTCGCGCAGCGGAAATCGTTTTCGCGTGGAACATTACGCTGTGGAACCGTTGCCGCCGAATGCGGTGGTGGAAAAGAACATCGTCGAAGTCGAAGCGGTGGGCGAAGCCATTCGCCGTGCCATCAACCGTTCCGGCAGCAAGGCCAAGAACGCGGCAGCGGCCGTGGCTGGCTCGGCGGTGATCACCAAGCTGATCCCCATGCCGGCGGATCTGGACGATAGCGATCTGGAAGCCCAGGTCGAGCTGGAAGCCACCAACTACATCCCGTACCCGATCGAGGAAGTGAATCTCGATTTCGAGGTGCTCGGCCCGATGCCCAACAGCCCGGACATGGTCCAGGTGCTGCTGGCGGCGTCGCGTTCGGAAAACGTCGAGCTGCGCCAATCGGCGCTGGAGCTCGGCGGCCTGGTCGCCAAGGTGATGGACGTGGAGGCATTCGCGGTCGAGAACGCCTTTGCCCTGGTTGCCAGTGAATTGCCGGTCGCCGCTGATGCGGTGGTGGCGCTGGTGGACATCGGCGCGACCATGACCACGCTGAGCGTGCTGCGCTCAGGGCGCAGCCTGTACAGCCGCGAGCAGGTGTTCGGTGGCAAGCAGCTCACCGACGAAGTGATGCGGCGCTACGGCCTGACCTATGAGGAAGCTGGCCTGGCCAAGCGTCAGGGCGGCCTGCCGGAGAGCTACGAGGTCGAAGTGCTGGAACCGTTCAAGGAAGCGACGGTGCAGCAGATCAGCCGCCTGTTGCAGTTCTTCTACGCGGGCAGCGAATTCAATCGCGTCGATTGCATCGTGCTGGCAGGCGGTTGCGCGGCGTTGTCGCGCCTGCCGGAGATGGTGGAAGAACAGCTGGGCGTGACCACCGTGGTCGCCAACCCGCTGGCACAGATGACGCTGGGCCCGAAGGTTCAGGCCCATGCGCTGGCGCTGGATGCGCCTGCATTGATGATCGCCACCGGCCTGGCCCTGAGGAGCTTTGACTGATGGCAAGAATCAATCTATTGCCCTGGCGCGCCGAGCGCCGGAAGGCGCGCGAGCGTGAGTTCTATTCGATGCTCGGCTTCGCCGCGCTCGCTGGCGTGGTGTTGTCGGCGCTGATCTGGTTCTACTACGACGGGCAGATCAGCGGGCAGACCGAGCGCAACGCGTTCCTGACCACCGAGATCGACAAGGTCAAGGCGCAGAACGAAGAGATCAAGGAACTCGACAAGAAGAAGGACCGCCTGCTGGCGCGCAAGAAGGTCATCGAGGAACTGCAGGCCAATCGCTCGCAGATGGTGCACCTGTTCGATTCGCTGGTGCGCACCATTCCCGATGGCGTGGCGCTGACCAACATCAAGCAGGATGGCGACATCCTCACGCTGGAAGGGCGCTCTCAGTCCAACGCGCGCGTCAGTGCCTACATGCGCAACCTGGAAGGCTCGGGTTGGATGACCAATCCGGACCTGTCGATCATCGAGGCCAAGAGCCAGGACAAGGCCGCCGGCCAGCCTGCGGCTTCGTCGATGGACACCAAGACCTTGCCGTACGTGTTCACGCTGAAGGTCAAGCTGGCCAACCCGAACGAGGCCGACAAGAACGGTACCGCGCCGGTTGACGGCCAGGCACCGGGCGCAACCCCGGCGGCCACGCCAGCCGGCGCAGCACCTGCGCCAGCAGCGACACCGGCAACAACGCCTGCGCCGGCCGCACCGGCCGCACCGGCCGCGCCTGCACCTGCACCCGCACAAGCGGCACCGGCGCAAGCCACTCGGCCGCAGGAGGGGGCGGCGTCATGAGTAAGAAATCATTCAAGCTCAGCGATCTGGACTTCAACAACATCGGCGGCTGGCCGCAGCAGGCGCGCATCGTGTTCTGTGTGGTCGTCGGCCTGTTCATCATGGTGCTGGCCTGGTTCCTGTTGATCAGCAGCAAGCGCGATGAACTCGAAGGCCTAGAAGGCACCGAAACGCAGCTGCGCACCGAGTTCGAGACCCAGCAGGGCCGTGCGGTGAATCTGGAGCCGCTCAAGCAGCAGCTCGCACAGATGGAGCAGGTGCTGCAGCAGATGCTGCGTCAGCTGCCCAGCAAGACCGAAATGCCGGATCTGATCATCGACATCTCGCAGACCGCGCTGTCCAGCGGCCTGTCCAACGAGCTGTTCCAGCCGGGTCCGGAATCGCCAAAGGAGTTCTACGCCGAGAAGCCGATCGCCCTGCGCATGGTGGGCAGCTACCACCAGTTCGGCGCCTTCGTCAGCGGTGTGGCCTCGCTGCCGCGCGTGGTGATCCTGACCATGCACGACATCAACCTCAAGCCCAAGGACGCCAAGGCCGGCATCACCCCACGGGGGGCGCTGGAGCTGTCCGGCACGGTCAAGACCTATCGTTATCTGGACGATGAGGAAATGGCCGAGCAGGAAAAGGCTGCGGCCGACGCGGCGAAGAAGGGCGGCCAATGACCATGAAATTGCTCAAGATCCTGTCCTGCGTGGCGCTAATTGCAGTGCTGCCGGCGTGCACCCGCGGTGTGACCAGCACTCCGGGCGATGCGCCGAATCTGGAAGCCTGGGTGGCCGAAGTGCGTGCGCGTCCTGCGCCGCCGCTGGAGCCGTTGCCGGTGATGCAGCAGTTCGAAACGTTCGAATACGCGGCGCAAGTGATGCGCGACCCGTTCAGCGATGCCTGGGTCAGCGCGGAAGGCGGCAATGGCACGCGACCGGATCCGAACCGGCGCAAGGAGCCGTTGGAAGCCTTCCCGCTCGACGCCCTCGACATGGTGGGGACCATTGGAGGTGGCTCGGGCCTGATCGCATTGGTCATGGCGCCTGACAAGGTGACCTACCGGGTGCGGCCGGGTGTGTATCTGGGACAGAGCGATGGCCGGGTGACCGGGGTCTACGAAGACCGCATCGAGCTGATTGAACTTGTACCGGACGGTGCGGGTGGATGGCTGGAACGGCCTGCCGCGCTCGCATTGGATGATCAATAAAGTGATAGGGGATAGCACGATGACTTTTTCCAACGCCCAGCGCCTGCGTCCGGTCCGGCGCCAGGCAATGCTCCGGGCCTGCGTGCTGGGGTTCGCGCTGACGCTGGCGAGCGGCAGTTCGTTTGCCGCCGCCGCGCTGGCCCAGCCTGCGCAGGATCCGGCCAAGACCGCTCCGGCCAGCCTGGCGGTGTCCAAGATCGACTTCAAGCGCGGCGATGACGGCGCAGGCCGCCTGATCCTGCAGTTCGACGGCCAGGGCGCCAGCCCCGACCTGCGCACGCAGGGCGACAACGTGCTGGTCGACATCAGCAACGCCCGCCTGCCTGCCGAACTGCAGCGCCCGCTCAACGTCACTGACTTCGCCACCCCGGTGCAGCGCGTCGAGGTCAAACCATCCGGTGGCGGCTCGCAGCTGGTGCTGTCGACCAAGGGTGCATTCGACTCGCTGGCCTACCAGACCGGCAACGAATACGTGGTGGAAATCACTCCCCGCAAGGGCCAGCCGGCCGTTGGCGGCGTGAGCGCCAGCGCGGTGACGCAGGCTGCCGCGCAGATCGCCGCGCGCGGCTACAGCGGCCGCCCGGTGACGTTCAACTTCCAGGACGTGCCGGTGCGCACCGTGCTGCAGCTGATCGCCGAGGAATCCAACCTCAACATCGTGGCTTCCGATACGGTGCAGGGCAACGTCACGCTGCGCCTGATGAACGTGCCGTGGGACCAGGCGCTGGACATCGTGCTGCGCGCCAAAGGCCTGGACAAGCGCCGCGATGGCGGCGTGGTCTGGGTTGCTCCGCAGCCGGAGCTGGCCAAGTTCGAACAGGACAAGGAAGACGCCCGTATCGCGATTGAGAACCGCGAAGAACTGATCACCGATTATGTGCAGATCAATTACCACAACGCGGCGTTGATCTTTAAGGCGCTGACCGAGGCCAAGGGCATTGGCGGCGGCGGTGGGCAGGGTGGTGGTGGACAAAGCCAGCAAGACAATGGCTTTTTGTCGCCGCGCGGTCGTCTGGTTGCCGACGAACGTACCAACACCTTGATGATCAGCGATGTACCGAAGAAGGTCGCGCAGATGCGCGAGCTGATTTCGCATATCGATCGTCCGGTGGATCAGGTGCTGATCGAAGGCCGTATCGTGATCGCTACCGACACGTTTGCACGCGATCTTGGCGCAAAGTTTGGCCTGGGTGGCACACATACCTATGGTGGCAATGTCGCTACGATCGGCAGCACTGCTGCCGGCGGTGGCTCAGCTGCAGACAGAGGGTTGAACGTTAATCTTCCCGCTGGTGCGTTCACCAACGGAGCGGCGCCGAGTCTCGCCTATACGCTGCTGGGTTCAAACTTCAACTTGGATCTGGAGCTGTCAGCACTTCAACAAGAGGGGCGTGGCGAGGTGATTTCCAATCCGCGCATTGTTACATCCAATCAGCGCGAAGGCGTTATCAAGCAGGGCCGCGAGATCGGTTATGTCACGGTGACAGGTGGTACGGCGGGTCAAGTCGCGACGCCCAACGTCCAGTTCAAGGAAGTCTTGCTGGAACTGAAGGTGACGCCCACCATCACCAACGACAACCGGGTTTTCTTGAACATGAATGTCAAGAAGGACGAGATCGATCAGCTGATCGAATTGCCAAATTACGGCACGGTCCCCTCCATCAATCGGCGCGAAATCAATACCGCTGTGTTGGTGGACGATGGTCAGACTGTAGTGATTGGCGGTGTCTACGAATTCACTGATCGCGCCAGCGTGAGTAAGGTACCGTTCCTTGGCGACGTCCCGTTCTTGGGAAATCTCTTCAAGAGCCGCGGTCGCAGCAAGGATAAGGCCGAGCTGCTGATCTTCATTACGCCGAAGGTCCTGCGCGTCGCATCAGCTGTTCGCTGATCCGTACCGCACTGAAGAAGCCGGGCATGCCGTATGCATGCCCGGCTTTCTTGTGTCCGGAAGACGAGCATCAGGCATGACCCCGGTCACTCACTGAACATCTTCCGCCCGCACAGTGAACCAATCGCGTTCGAATCGGTCACACTGGGTCTATGAACGCACCGCCGCTCCTTCCGCCAGAAGCCGCCGCCGCGCCCGCCGAGGACCGGCTGCATGGTCAATTCACCGCGCTGCGCGAGTCGCTGGCGCAACGCATCGTGGGGCAGTCCGCGTTGGTCGAGCGGCTGCTGATCGCCTTGCTGGCCGACGGCCACCTGCTGGTGGAGGGCGCGCCCGGTCTGGCCAAGACCACCGCCATCCGCGCACTGGCCTCACGGCTGGAAACCGATTTTGCGCGCGTCCAGTTCACGCCGGACCTGCTGCCGGCCGATCTGACCGGCACCGAGATCTGGCGGCCGCAGGAAGGGCGCTTCGAGTTCATGCCCGGGCCGATCTTCCATCCGATTTTGCTCGCCGATGAAATCAACCGTGCGCCGGCCAAGGTGCAGTCGGCGCTGCTGGAGGCGATGGGCGAGCGGCAGGTCACGGTGGGCCGGCATACCTATGCCTTGCCGCAGCTGTTCCTGGTGATGGCGACGCAGAATCCGATCGAGCAGGAGGGTACGTTCCCGCTGCCCGAGGCGCAGTTGGACCGCTTTCTGATGCATGTGCGGATCGGGTATCCGCAGGCCGATGCGGAGGCCGAGATCCTGCGGCTGGCGCGTGAAACCGCGCGCGATACCCTGGAAAAGCATGCGACGGTGCCGGACAAGATTCCGCTGGAGGATGTGTTCGCCGCACGCCGCGTGGTACTGGATGTGCATCTTGCGCCGCAGCTTGAGCGCTACCTGATCGAGATCGTGCTGGCGTCGCGCGATGCGCAGCGTTACGACCCTGCGCTGGCGCGGCGTATCGCCTGGGGCGCAAGCCCGCGTGGCTCGATCGCGCTGGAACGCTGCGCGCGCGCACGTGCGTGGTTGGCCGGCCGCGATTACGTGACCCCGGACGATATCCGCGCCATCGCGCCGGACGTGCTGCGCCATCGCGTGCTGCCCAGCTACGAGGCGACCGCCGAAGGCTGGGATGGCGAACGTCTGGTCGCCGCGCTGTTGGAAAAGATTCCGCTGCCCTGATCGGGTAGCGTCGCTGCGGTATGCCGCCCTTTCGCCCGAAGCCGATCGCCTCGATGCCGTCCTCGCCGTCTGCTGCTGCCCCGTTGTCCGTCGCTGGCGATGGCGTGCGTCCGCAGCTGGCCGAGTTGATTGCGTTGCGCGGTGCCGCTCGCCAGCGGCATCAACCGGGCCGTGGCCGGCATGGGTTGGTGGGTCCGGTGCCGGCGGCAACACGCGGGCGTGGCATGGAATACGCCGAGTCGCGCGAGTACGTGGCCGGCGATGATGCGCGGCATATCGACTGGCGCGTCACCGCACGCACCGGGCGCGCGCACACCAAGTTGTTTCAGGCCGAACGCGAGCGGTTGAGCCTGATCGTGGCCGACACCGCGCCCGCGCTCTTCTTCGGCACCCGTGTGCGCTACAAGTCGGTGCAGGCAGCACGCGCCGGTGCCGTGGCGGCCTGGCTGGCGCAGCGGCAGGGCGACCGGATTGCCGCGTTGCGTGGCACCGCGAGCGAAGCGCCGATTGCGCCACGCGCCGGGCAGCGCGGGGTGTTGCCGGTGCTGGATGCCTTGGCGCGCTGGTATGCACAGCCGCCGGCCGATGATGCCGGGTTGCAGGTCGGGCTCGACCATGCGACACGCCTGTTACGCCCGGGCGCGCGCCTCACCGTGCTCGCCGATGCACGAAGTGCCGCCGCGGTGCCCGAGTCGCGCTGGTCGGGGCTCGCCCTGCATCACGAGGTGGTGGTGATCGTGCTGGTGGATCCACTGGAGCTGGCACCGCCCGCGCGTGCGCTCACCTTCGACGCGGGCGGGCAACGGATCACCGTGGACCTCACCACGCAGGCAGGGCGCGCGCAGTGGAATGCCGAATTCGTCGCGCCGCTGGAACGGTTGTCGACGCTGCTGCAGGCCCGTGGTGTGCGCCTGCACCGTCTGTCCACGGCCGATGCCAGTGATGCCTGGCTGGGCGGCGGCGTCTCTTCAGTGCGGGAGTCATCGCGATGACGCCCGACACCCTTCCGCTGCGCGATGTGCACCTGCCGCCGTCACCGTCGTGGTGGCCGCTGGCCTTGGGCTGGTGGCTGGTGATCGCGGCAATCGTTCTGGTGCTGAGCACGTTGGCTTTGTGGTGGTGGCGTCGCCGCCGGCGCGCCCAACGCTGGGCGGCGACCTTCGACGCTGCGCTGCAGGCGGCCAGCACGCCAGCGCAGCGGCTGGCGGCGCTGTCGGCGTTGCTGCGGCGTGCCGCGCGCACGGTTGACCCACAGGCCGATCGGCTGCAGGGCGATGCTTGGCTGCAATTGCTGGATGGCCGCAAGGGCCATGCGTTTTCGCAGGGCCCCGGCCGTGTGTTGCTGGACGGTGGGTTTCAACGTGACCCGGCAGTGAGCGATCTTGCGGCGGTGGAGCAGCTGGCACGCCAACGCTTCCTTCGCCTGATGCAGGGGCGGCGATGAACTGGCTGCAGTGGTCGCAATGGCAGGATGCGCTGGCGCACTGCGCGTGGCCGTGGGCCTGGTGGTTGATGCCGCTGCCGTTGCTGATGTGGTTCTGGCCGCAGCGCCGCACGCAGGCATCCGCATTGCGCGTGCCGTATGCCCAGCAGCTGCGTGCGATGGTAAGTGCGCCACGCATTCCATCGCTGCGTGCGCCGCGCTGGCTGGCGTGGCTGGGATGGTTTTTGCTGTGTGCCGCGCTGGCGCGTCCGCAACAACTGGGCGAAGTGATCCAGCCGCCGCGGGAGGCACGCCAGATGATGCTGGCGGTGGACCTGTCCGGCAGCATGAGCGAACCGGACATGGTGCTGGGCGGCAATGTGGTGGACCGCCTGACCGCGGCCAAGGCGGTGCTCTCGGACTTTCTGGATCGGCGCGAAGGCGACCGGGTGGGCTTGTTGGTATTCGGGCAGCGTGCCTATGCGTTGACGCCGCTGACCGCCGACCTCACCAGCGTGCGCGATCAGCTGGCTGACAGCGTGGTGGGCCTGGCCGGGCGCGAAACCGCAATCGGTGATGCCATTGCCTTGTCGGTCAAGCGTCTGCGCGAGCAGCGCCAGGGCCAGCGTGTCGTGGTGCTGCTCACTGACGGCGTCAACACCGCTGGTGTCCTCAACCCGCTGAAGGCGGCCGAGCTTGCCAAGGCCGAGGGCGTGCGCGTGCACACCATCGCCTTCGGTGGCAGCGGGAGCTATTCGTTGTTCGGTGTGCCGATTCCGGCCGGTGGTGGCGACGATATCGATGAAGACGGCCTGCGCAAGATTGCCGAGCAGACCGGTGGGCGCTTCTTCCGTGCCCGCGATACCGAGGAACTGGCCGGCATCTACGCCGAGTTGGATCGCCTGGAACCGGTGAAGGCCGCCGGGCCATCGGTGCAGCCGAAGGTCGAGCGTTATTACTGGCCGTTGGGAGCGGCACTGCTGATCGGATTGCTGGCCTACGCATTGCCGCGGAGATGGCGATGAACACGCTGAGTACTGCGTTGCACACGCTGCATCTGCTGCGTCCGCAACTGCTGTGGGCGCTGGTGTTGATCGTGCCAGCGGCAGTGCTGTGGTTCCTGCGCCAGCGCGACGCGGACGTGTGGCGGCAAAGTGTCGATGCGCATCTGTTGCCGCAGTTGCTGGTGACTGGCGGCCGTCGTGGGTGGTCTGGTTTTGTACTCGCGGTTGTGGCCTACAGCGTGGCGGTCGTTGCGATGAGTGGGCCCAGTTGGCGGCAAACCGAGCGGCCGGTGTATCAATCCAACCGGCCGTTGGTGGTGGCGTTGGATCTGTCCTCCAGCATCAACGCCAACGATTTGCCGCCCTCGCGGTTGCTGCAGGCACGCGCCAAGCTGGCCACGCTGTTGCGCGAGCGTGCCGGTGGCGATGTGGCGTTGCTGGCATACGCGGGCGAGAGTTTCACCGTGGCGCCGCTGACCGAGGACGCGGCCAACGTGGCCCTGTTTCTGGATGCGTTGTCGCCGTCGGTGATGCCGGTGGATGGCAAGCGTGCGGACCGCGCTATCGAGGCGGCGGTGCAGCTGCTGTCGCAAGCTGGCTTCAAGCAGGGCGACATCCTGGTGATGAGCGACAGTGCCGATGAGTCGGCCGAAAGCGCGGCGCGGGTCGCGCGCTCGCGCGGCTTTAATGTCTCCACCTTGGGTGTGGGCAGCGCGCGTGGCGCGGCCTACCGCGCCGCGTCGGGTGAGATCGCGCAGGCGCGGCTGGACGAAGCGAGCTTGCGCGATCTCGCCAGCCAGGGCGGTGGCCGTTATGCACCGCTTGCCGCTGACGATGCCGACCTGCGTGCGCTGGGCGTGCTGGACCCGGCACAACAACCCGCGGCCGATGCCGCCGCGGCCGCGAACGGCAGCAAGACCTGGCTCGATGAGGGCTACTGGTTGCTGTTCCCGGTGATGGCGCTGGCGTTGTTGGCGTTCCGCCGGCGCGCAGCGGTGATGGTGCTGGCGTTGTTGTGTGTCGGGCCCTTTGTCGAACCGGCGCAGGCGGCGGAAGGGACGTTGTGGCAACGCGCCGACCAGGTGCAGCAGCAACGCCTGGACGCCGGCGTGCAGGCCTACCGCAAGGGCGATTTCGCCGCCGCGCAGAAGGCCTTCGAGGCCGTGCCCACCGACCAGGGCTGGTACAACCTTGGCAATGCGCTGGCCCGTCAGGGGCGCTACGACGATGCGATTGCCGCCTACGACCGTGCGCTGCGGCAACAGCCCCAGCTGCAGGACGCCATCGCCAACCGCGCCGCGGTGGACGCGGCGCGCAAGCGTCAGCAGCAGAACAAGGACGGCAAGGGCAAGCCGCAGCAAAACCAGAACAAGGGCGACAAACAGCAGGATCAGAACAAGGACGGGCAGGGCAAGCCGGAACAAACTGCCGGCAAGGACGGGCAGGATGGCAAGGGCGGCCAGGACGGAAAGCCGTCTTCGCAGCCGCCCAAGGACGGCCAGACGCCGGGCCAGCCGTCGCCAGCGGGGCAGGGCGAGCAAAAACAGCCCGACAGCCCGCCGCAGACGCCGGATGCCCAGGCCCAGCAGCAGGCCGATGCAGCGCAACGCCGCAAGATGGAACAGGCCATCGCGCAGGCTGGTGCCAAGGGCGCGCCCACCAAGGAGCAGCAGGCCGCCGCCGCAGCCGCAGCAGAAACGCCGGAGCAGCGCGAGCAACGGCAGGCGGTGGATGCATGGATCCGGCGCGTGCCGGATGATCCGGGCAGCCTGTTGCGCGCCAAATTCAGGCTGGAACACGAACGCAGGCAACGGGACGGACAATGATGGGTAACGGGCACTGGCGCCGGGTGGCGATATGGCTGCTGAGCAGCAGCGTGGCGATCCTGGCGTTGCCCGCCGGCGCGGTGACGCGCGCCTGGCTGGACCGTGACAGCATCGATGCGGGCGATGCGGTGACCTTGAACATCGAAACCGACCAGCGCGGCGCCGAGCCCGATTACGGCCCGTTGCGTGGTGGGTTCGGGCTGGGGGCCAAGAACGCCAACCAGCAGATGCAGGTGACCAATGGTTCGGTGACCATCCGGGCGTTGTTCGGGGTGGTGATCACGCCACGCCAGACTGGCGAGATCATCGTGCCGGCGATCCGGGTGGGCAACGAGCGCACCGAGCCGCTTCGGCTGCAGGTGGTGGCTACGGCTGTCGATGCCGGCGCTCCTGGGGCCGCTGGCGCAAGCGCGGCGCGCGGCAACGAAGAAGCGTTCGTCGAAACCCAGGTGGACGACCCACAGCCCTACGTGCAGCAGAGCGTGGGCGTGGTGGTGCGGCTGTACTACGCCACCCAGCTGGCCTCTGGCGAACTGGATCTGCAAGCCCCGGACGGCGCGTCGCTGCAGCGCGTTGGCGATGATGTGAGTTCGGCCAGGGCGGTCAACGGGCGGCAGTACAACGTGGTGGAGCGGCGCTACCTGCTGGTTCCCGAGCGCAGCGGCCGCCTGGTGGTGCCGCCGGCCCGCTTCAACGGGCGCGCGGTGGGTGGGTTCTTCGACGATTATTTCGGGCGCGGCAATGGCGAATTGAACGCGCGCAGCGCCAGCATTCCGCTGCAGGTGCGCGCGCAGCCGGCCAATGCGCCGCAGCCGTGGTTGCCGTTGCGCAGCCTGACGCTGCGCTACACCTCCACGCCGCAGCGGGCCACCGCCGGCGAGGCAGCGCAGATCGTGGTGGAAGCCAGCGCACGCGGCGCCACCCAGGCACAGTTCCCGGAGCTGCCGACGCCCAGCGTGCCGGACGCGCAAGTGTTTGCCGAACCGGCGCAGTACGAGGAGCGGTTTGTCGATGGCTCGCCACAGCTGCGGCTGACGCGGCGTTATTCGATCGTGCCCAATCGTGCAGGCCCACTGTTGATTCCTGGCCTGCAGGTGGCGTGGTGGGATGTGGGCGCGGCAGCGGCGAAGACGGCATCGCTGCCGGACCTCACGCTGGATGTGGCGGCGGGCAGCGGTGCATTCGCAGCGCCCGCAGCGGCGCCTTCGCCTGCCAGCCAGCCAGCTGGCGAGGCCGTGGTACCTGCGCCGGCGGCCAGTACGCTGCGCTTGCAGGGCGCCCCTGCAGCCTCGCGCCCGTGGGGCTGGATCGCGGCGGCGTTGGGTTTCGCGGTGCTGTGGATTGCCACCCTGGTCTGGGCGCTGTGTCGTCGTCGCGTTGGAGCGCGCACGGTGGCCGCCGGTGCTGGTGCTGCTGCGCCGGCGCCCGGCAGGCGCGCCACCCATAGCGTGGCCGACCTGCGCCGTGCGCTCGATACCGGTGGCATGGACGATGTGGCCACGGTGCTGTGCGGCATGGCCGGCGTTGCCGACATCGACAGTGTGCTGGCAGCTTTGAGCGACCCGGCTCAGCGCGCGGCGGTGGCACAGATGCAACGCGCCCGTTGGGGTGGCGATGGCGATGTGACTGCAGCCCGCGCTGCCTTGCGCGAGGCGTTCGCCAATGGCCCGCGCTGGCATCACGCCACGGCAGCAGAGCCGGAGGTGCTGGCACCGCTGTATCCGCCTGCGCGTTGATTGCTTGCGCTGCCGCGACAGCGACACGACAGACGAGCCACGGCAAGGTTAAGTCGGGTGCGCAGGACCCGGCCGCTGCCAGCGCTGCCGCGTGGTCTTGCGTGATGACTGATTGAGTTTCGGCTGCGTACGGCAATAGGTGTGCGGGATGAAGAGCGCGCAGAGCGTTATGGCTGCGGGGCTGCTGCAGGGCCCTTGCCCGCCCACCGTCGCGGGACACGCCGCAAGTACGTCCCTGTAGCTCTTTGGCGGCATCCATGCCGCCAAAGGTCCCGCGACGGTGGGCGGGCAAGGGCCTGGCACGCTGGTCGGTGCGTCGTTTCAACACTAAAGACAGGTCGGGTAGGGCACACCGGCGCTGCTGCGGTGCCGCTTGCGCCTTGGCGGCTGCGCTTTGGCGTTGTGCAAGATGAGCGCTGTTTGCTGCCCGCTCCAGCGTCTGCAGCACATGGTGTCGAGAGGCGGGCCTACCCTAAGGATGCGCGCATGGGGCGCCTTGGGTAGGTGGCCGCGCCGGTGGTGTTTGTTAAGCTCCGGCCTTTGTGTCCAGACCAAGGCCTGTCCCGATGACCGCATCCCCAGCCGCGCGCCGCCCAGGCCTGCCCCTGCATTGGAAGATGGGCATTGGCTTCGCCATCGGCCTGGTGCTGGGTCTGGCCGTGTACTACCTGGCCGGGAGCGATGCCGAGTGGGTGCGGCTGGTGACCAAGTACGTCACCACGCCGTTCTCGCAGATCTTCCTCAATCTGATCTTCATGCTGATCGTACCGCTGCTGTTTTCGGCGCTGGTGGTCGGCATTGCGGAAATGGGCGATATCCGCGCGTTGGGCCGGGTGGGCTGGCGCACGCTGGGCTACACGGTGGTGTTGTCGGGCATTGCGGTGTTGCTGGGCTTGGTTTTGGTCAATGTGCTCAAGCCCGGCGCAGGCGTGGACCCGCAACTGGCCAACCAGTTGATCCAGGAAAATGCCGACCGCACCCGCGAAATCATCTCCAGCTCCGGCAATCAGCCGCAGGGCATGGACATGCTGCTTTCCATCGTGCCGAACAACGTGATTGCGGCGGCCTCGAGCAATGGCGCGATCCTGTCGTTGATGTTCTTCGCGGTGATGTTCGGCGTGGGCATGGTGCTCACCGCCGACGAAAAAGTGGCCACGCTCAAGCGCGGCATCGAAGGCATCTTCGAGATCTCGATGACCCTGATCGGGCTGGTGATCCGCCTGGCGCCGTACGCGGTGGCCTGTTTCATGTTCAATCTGGCCGCGTTGTTCGGCTTCGATCTGCTGATTCGCCTGGGCGCCTACGTCGGTGTGGTGGTGCTGGCGCTGGGCCTGCACATGGTGGTCAGCTACGGGCTGGCGGTGAAGTTCGCCGGGCGTTCGCCGATCGGCTTCTTCCGGCAGACGCAGGAGGCCACGCTGATGGCGTTCTCCACCGCCTCCAGCAATGCGACCCTGCCAACCGCCTTGCGCGTGGCCGACGAGATGGGGCTGCCGCCGCGGGTCTCGCGCTTCGTGCTCACCGTGGGCGCCACCGCCAACCAGAACGGCACCGCGCTGTTCGAAGGCGTGACGGTGATCTTCCTGGCGCAGTTCTTCAATGTGGACCTGAGCATCGGCCAGCAATTCATGGTGATGATCGTCTGCATTCTGGGCGGCATCGGCACCGCCGGCGTACCCTCCGGCTCGCTGCCGGTAGTAGCGCTGATCTGCGCGATGGTCGGGGTCAACCCGGTCGGCATCGGCATGATCCTGGGCGTCAATCACTTCCTGGACATGTGTCGTACCGCGCTGAATGTCACCGGCGATCTGGCGTTGACGACGCTGGTGGCTAAGGGGGAGAAGTAGGGAATCGGGAATCGGGAATCGTTAGAGCGGGCTGTTGCGATCGGGGCGCGTACTGCGAAGTCCTGCGCATCGCAGCGGTAGCGGTGGTGTGAGTGGCGTTAGCGGCCAACTTGCAACACTGCATCCGATTCCCGATTCCCGTTTCTCCATTCCCGGCTGCTGATTCCCCTAACACGCTCTGTGGGAGAATACCGGTCTCCGCTTCCAGCGGTGTTCCCCTCCGCTTCCATAGACGCCCATGACCCAGCCCACCCGCCGCCAGCTGGCCAACGCCATCCGTTTCCTCGCCGCCGATGCGGTCGAAGCCGCAAAGTCCGGCCACCCCGGCATGCCCATGGGCATGGCCGATATCGCCGAAGTGCTGTGGAACGATTTCTTCAGGCACAACCCGAACAATCCGCAGTGGTTCAACCGCGACCGTTTCGTGCTGTCCAACGGACACGGGTCGATGCTGCAGTACGCGCTGCTGCACCTGTCCGGCTACGACCTGCCGATCGAGCAGCTCAAGCAGTTCCGTCAGTTGCACAGCAAGACCGCCGGCCACCCCGAGCGCAGCGAAACCCCTGGGGTGGAAACCACCACCGGGCCGCTGGGGCAGGGCTTTGCCAATGCAGTCGGGTTCGCGCTGGCCGAGAAGTTGCTGGCACAGCGCTATAACCGGCCTGAGCTGGAAATCGTCGACCACCGCACCTGGGTGTTCATGGGCGACGGTTGCATGATGGAGGGCATCTCGCACGAGGCCGCCTCGCTGGCCGGTACCTGGGGCCTGGGCAAGCTGGTCGCGTTCTGGGACAACAACCAGATCTCCATCGACGGCAACACTGCCGGCTGGTTCAGCGACAACACCCCGGCACGCTTCGAAGCCTATGGCTGGCATGTGATCCGTGATGTGGACGGGCACGACGCCGAGAAGATCAAGGCGGCCATCGAGGCGGCGCTGGAAAACAGCGACAAGCCCACGCTGATCTGCTGCCGCACCAAGATCGGCTTCGGTGCACCCACCAAGTCGGGCAAGGAATCCTCACACGGCGCACCGCTGGGCAAGGAAGAGCTGGAAGGCGCGCGCAAGGCGCTGGAATGGCCGTACGGCCCGTTCGAGATTCCCGAAGAGATCTACGCCGGCTGGCGCGCAGGTGGCACCGGCACGCTGCGTCAGGCCGAGTGGGAGCAGCTGTTCGACAAGTACGCCAAGCAGTACGGCGAACAGGCCGATGAGCTGACCCGCCGTTCGCGTGGCGAGTTGCCGGCCGACTTCATCGCCCAGGCCGATGCCTACATCGCCAAGGCGCAGGAAGATGGCCAGACCATCGCCTCGCGCAAGGCATCGCAGCTGGCAATCGAAGCGTTCGCACCGCTGCTGCCGGAGCTGGTCGGTGGCTCGGCCGACCTGGCGCATTCCAACCTCACCTTGTGGAAGGCCAGCAAGTCGGTCGCCACCGACGACCCGAACGCCAACTACGTGTATTACGGCGTGCGCGAATTCGGCATGACTGCCATTGCCAACGGCCTGGCGCTGCATGGCGGCTTCATCCCGTTCGACGCCACCTTCCTGGTGTTCAGCGACTACGCGCGTAACGGCGTACGCATGAGCGCGTTGAATCCGGCGCATGCGATCCATGTGTACACGCACGACTCGATCGGCCTGGGCGAAGACGGCCCGACCCATCAGCCGGTCGAACACCTGGCCTCGCTGCGCTACATCCCCAACAACGATGTGTGGCGCCCGGGCGATGCGGTGGAGTCGGCGGTGAGCTGGAAGGCCGCGATCACTCGCAAGGACGGCCCGAGCTGCCTGGTGTTCAGTCGCCAGAATCTGCAGCACCAGCCGCGCAGCGCCGAGCAGATCAAACTGATCGAACGCGGCGGTTACGTGTTGGCCGATGCCGAAGGCGGCGCGCCCGACGTGATCTTGATCGGCACCGGCTCGGAAGTGGGCTTGGCGGTGGAAGCGAAGAAGACGCTGGATGCGGCCGGGCTGAAGACACGCGTGGTGTCGATGCCGTCCACCGACGTGTTCGATCGCCAGGATGCCGCGTACCGCGAGCAGGTGCTGCCCAATGCCGTGCGCAAGCGCGTGGCGGTGGAAGCGGGCGTGACCGGCTTCTGGCGCAAGTACGTGGGCCTGGACGGTGCGGTGATCGGGATCGACACGTTCGGCGCGTCGGCACCGGCCGACCAGCTGTATGCGTACTTCAAGATCACCGCCGAGCACGTGGTCGAGGCCGCCAAGGCGCTGTAATGTGTTGTGGTGTTGATTGAAAAAAGCCGGCGAAAGCCGGCTTTTTTCTTGGAAGGTCTGCGCGATGGGTGATGCTGCAGGTAGGCAGCATGCACCGCCACGTGCATTCCAAGACGTGGCGGCGTGGTGAATCGCTGGCAGTGCTCCCTGGTGCGTTGGCGCCCGGCATGCGCTGGGCGAGGGTCCGTTGTTCCGCTGGTGCGCGGCATCCGCGTCGAGTGTTGCGCATGGGCGAACTCGGCCGCAATGACTCTGAGTACTGATCTGCCTGGGCGGACAAGCGCGTTGTAAGCAAGCGCGCGCCATGCGGGCTTTGTTTGCTCGATAGCCGCAGGATCACGTGACGCCGCCATGCGGATCTGCAGAGCAGATCCAGTGGAGATGCCGCGCCATGGGATCGCGGGCTCGACCGACGTGGCGAGTCGCTGGCACCGGCACCGTGTCGGACTGACCCGCTCCAGCAGGGTATGAACCAGCCACAAGTAGCGCTCGCTTCCCTTGCTGGGATGCCAAAACAGGTCTGGCTTGCTATTTAAAATGTGAATCATTCCCATTAAAATGGCACTGCCGGTGGTATGGCACCCGTTCCTCCCTCTTTTGTTGCCGGCGCTGCGATCGCGTGCGGCCCAATCCGTCTGCGTTGGAGTCCCCCGATGAACCGTAGTACCCAGATGCGTCTTCCTTCCGTGGGCGCGCGCCGCCATGTCCTGCCACGCGCGCTGTTCGCGGCGCTGTGCACGATGACGGCCGGCCAAGCCCTGGCCGAAGCGCCCGCTGCTGAGGCCGCCGCCGCCGATGCCGAGGTCACCACGCTTGATGGCGTGAACGTCACCGGCGAGCGCGGCTACACGGTGGAGAAGACCACCGCCGGCACGCGCATGAACCTGTCGCTGCGCGAGATTCCGCAGTCGGTCACGGTCATCACCCGCGACCGCATGGACGACCAGAACCTGCAGAGCATCACCGACGTGCTCAACAACGTCACCGGCATTTCGGTGGCGCAGAGCGACAGCGAGCGCCTGGAGTTCTACGCGCGCGGGTTCTACATCGACAACTATCAGTTCGATGGCATCCCGGCCTACATGGAGCAGGCCTGGAGCTACGGCGACTCGGCGCTGGACGTGGCCCTGTACGACCGCGTTGAAGTGGTGCGCGGCGCCACCGGCCTGCTTACCGGATCGGGCAATCCGTCCGCCTCGATCAACCTGGTGCGCAAGCACGCGCTCAGCCGCGAGTTCACCGGCACCGTGTCGGTGGGTGGCGGCGATTTCAACAAGACCCGCAGCGTGGCCGATGTCACCGTGCCACTCAGCCCCGGCGGCAATGTGCGCGCACGCGTGATCGGCGTCTACCAGGACGGCGAATCGGACATGGACCGCTACAACCTGCGCAAGAAGATCGGCTCGGCGATCATCGATGCCGACCTCACCGATAGCACGCTGCTGAGCGTGGGCTACGAGTACCAGAAGAAGGAATCGGACGACGTCACCTGGGGCGGCTTCCCGCTGTTCTTCAGCGACGGCACGCGCACCAATTACGACCGCTCGTTCAATCCGGCCGCCGACTGGACGTTCTGGGATACGCGTCTGCAGCGCACCTTCGCCAGCCTGCAGCAGGGCTTCGACAACGGCTGGACGCTCAAGGCCAATGTCAGCCATGAGAAGACCGAAGCGGCCAATCATCTGTTCTATCCGTTCTATACGATTTTCGGTTTCGACCGCGCCACCGGCGGCGGTGTCGTGCCGTATTCGGGCAACTACCTCACCGAGCGCAAGGCCGACGGCGCCGACGTGTACGCGGAAGGCCCGTTCCAGCTGTTTGGCCGCGAGCATCACCTGGTGGCCGGTGCCAGCTATAACCGCCGTGAATTCACCAACAACGGCACCTTCGATTTCCCGGCGCCGCTGGATACCTACTTCGGCTGGAATGGCGCGTATCCGGAACCCAACTGGAGTCCGCGCACGGTGCAGAGCACCGGTACGATCAAGCAAAAAGCCGCCTACGTGGCGGGCCGTTTCTCGCTGGCCGACCCGTTGACGTTGCTGGTGGGCGCGCGCTATACCGACTGGCAGATCGACGGCGGCAACTTCGATGCCGTGCAGGGGTTGGTACCGTTCTCCGACACCCAGACCGAAGTCACCCCGTACGCCGGCCTGGTCTACGACATCAACGATGTGTGGTCCACCTACGTCAGCTACACCGAAATCTTCAACCCGCAGACCTTGCGCGATGCCAACGGCGGCTACCTGGATCCGCTGACCGGCAAGGGCTACGAAGCCGGCGTCAAGGCTGCCTGGTTCGACGACAAGCTCAACGCCTCGCTTGCGGTGTTCCGCATCGAACAAGACAACCTGGGCGTGGCCACCGGCGGCTTCGTTCCGGGTAGCAGCGAATCGGCCTATGAGGCCGCCAATGGCGTGGTCAGCGAAGGCTTCGACTTCGAGATCTCCGGTCGTGTGACCGCCGGTTGGAACACCACCTTTGGTGCCTCGCATTACACCGCGCGCGATGACAGCGGCACGTCGATCAATACGCAGCTGCCGCGCACCACCCTCAAGCTGTTCAACAGCTACACCCCGCAAGGTGCGTGGAGCGATCTGACCGTGGGTGGCGGCGTCAACTGGCAGAACCGTTCGTACTACGTGGACCCGGTGTACGGCGCGTTCCAGCAGGGTGCCTATGCCCTGGTCAGCGCGTTTGCGCGGTATCGCCTGTCTCCGCAGTTCTCGGTGCAGCTCAATGTCGACAACCTGCTCGACAAGCGTTACTACGCGCAATTCAATGGCGGCTACGGCGCATGGGGTGCATCGCGCAACGGCATGCTGACCTTCAACTACACGTTCTAATCAAGCACACCCCGGGCGTTTCAAGGTCTGATGGGCTTGGCAATCACACAGGCATCTCGCAGAGATGCCTGTGTTTTTTTTTGTGCAGTGCTGATCTGTAACTATCGTTCTCTTGCGACTGCGACTGCGTTTTCCACGTAGCCAGGAACAAGGATTTTTGCGTTGAGATTCTGCGAGACGCGAACGCTTGCGACACTGTTGCCACTTAAAGTAGTGCCAGATTGGCATGCCGACGCCCGTCTACATGGCGCGAGCGCCAGCGCTGTAGCGCCACACCCGCGCCGACGCTGATTCAAGACAAATGCGGCTCCAGATGCGGCGCCATCACTTGCGCAATCCAGTCCATGAACAGACGCACGCGCTGCGGCAGATGCCGGCGCTGCGCATACAGCAGCGTGACCGGCATCGGCTCCGGTGCCATCTGCGCCAACACCTCCACCAACACGCCACTGTCCAGATGCGGCTGCAGCGGGCTGGCCGGTGCCTGGATGATGCCCAGCCCCGCACGTGCGGCAGCAAGATAGGCATCGCCGTTGTTCACCGTCACCGGGCCGCGCATCGGCAGCCAGTGGTACTGCGCACCGTCGTGGTATTCGAACCCGGGCGAGCGTTGGCCCAGCGTGGAGACGTAGTGCACCAGATCGTGCTGCGCCAGATCCTCAAGGGTGTGCGGCACGCCACGTTGCGCCAGGTACTGCGCGCTGGCCACGTTGATGATGCGCAGCACGCCCAGCGGCCGGCCGACCAGGCTGGTGTCTTCCACCGTGCCAACCCGCACCACGCAATCGAAGCCCTCGCGCACCAGGTCCACGCGGCGATCGGTGCCGCTGATTTCGATCTCCAGCTGCGGATGCTGGGCAAGAAAGGCCGGCAGCGCGGGGATCACGAACTGCCGCGCGATGCCGGCCGACATGTCCACGCGCAGGCGCCCGCGCAACTGGCTGTGGTCGCGCTGGAACATGCCCTGCAGTTCGTCCATGTCGTCGAGCAGATCGCGGCTGCGCTGGTAGAACGCGGTGCCGTCGGCGGTGAGTTGCACGCGGCGGGTGGTGCGATGCAGGAGCTGGGTGCCCAGCGAGGCTTCGAGCCGCTGCACGGCAGTGGAGACGCTGGCCTTCGGCAGGCCCAGCGTTTCGGCGGCACGGGTGAAGCTGCCGAGCTCGGCAACGCGCAGAAATGCGCGGAGCGTGTCCATCGTGTCCATGGATTGGTCGCTGAGAGTGAACGGTGCAATCAGGATGTGGCGATTTATGTTATGCCACAAGGCTAATAACCTGCGCCCTGTCCATTCACTCCCGGAGCACGGCATGCACAACACCACGCCCATCACCCTGATCACCGGCGGCAGCCGCGGCCTGGGCCGCAACGCCGCACACGCGCTGGCCGCTGCCGGCCACGACATCGTGCTGACCTATCACCGCCAGGCCGACGACGCGGCCGCGGTGGTGGCCCACATCCAGCAACTGGGCCGCCGCGCGCAGGCCCTGCAACTGGATACCGCAGATGTGTCCACGTTTGCCGACTTCGCTGCGCGGCTCAAAGACGTGCTGGCCGGTTGGGAGCGCACCCAGTTCGATGCGCTGGTCAACAACGCCGGCACCGGCTTGCACGCGCCCATCGCCGACACCACCGCGGACCAGTTCGATGCGCTGGTGAACATCCATCTGAAAGGGCCGTATTTCCTGACCCAGACCCTGTTGCCGTTGATTGCCGACGGCGGGCGCATTCTCAATGTCTCGAGTGGTCTGGCGCGTTTCGCGCTGCCGGGGTCTTCGGCCTACGCCATGATGAAGGGCGGCATCGAAGTGTTTACGCGCTACCTGGCCAAGGAGCTCGGCGCACGCGGTATTTCCGCCAATACCCTGGCCCCGGGCGCGATCGAAACCGACTTCAACGGCGGCAGCGTGCGCGACAACGCGCAGGTGAACGCGATGGTGGCCTCGGTCACTGCATTGGGCCGGCCGGGGCAGCCGGACGATATCGGGCCAGTCGTGGCGGCGCTGCTGGCGCCGGGCACCGGTTGGATCAATGCGCAGCGGATCGAGGTATCGGGTGGGATGCTGATCTAGTTCGGGTGGTTGCTTGGTCAGGCAATACCTGGAGTGGCAAGGCAAGAGAATTTCAAAAAAACATGTGGATTCAAATCAGCTGTTTAAATTTTGATATCTTTTAAAGCGATAGTTGAAATGTCTTCGTATCAGGTGAGTCGAGATCTGTTGACCGTCAGCACCTTCGCGCACGGTACTGATAAGGCTCTACTCAACAGAGGTATGTTTATTGATTTATTCTTTCATGGCTGTTGATCCAAGTGATCTGGATTTTCAGCGAAAAGCACTTGCGCTATGCGTTTTTGTGGGCGTAAATTTTTACCGCCAATCCGGCCAGGATAAGGGAATTCCATGTCGATCCAGCTCAGGTGTCTGCTATTTATCTCAGTGTTGTTCGCAGTTTTTGGTGCAAATCAAACCGGCGCTACGGAGAAAAAGCTAAATCCTTTAAACGTGATTCGTGGGATGGGTGAGCGAATTCCAGCGGGCGCAAAGAATATCAGTCTGTCCCCATTGTTCAAGGCTTACTCGTTCGAAAAAGATGGGCTGAAATATGTTCAAATCAACTCATTGAAAGATGAGGTGCTGACGGTCATTGTGGTAACGCCTGGTGCCCAGCAACAGCTTCCGCTTGGCTCGGCCGCTGAGACGCCAATGGTTCTTGTCGATGATGCAAATGCTAAACCACTGGGGATGGTGACCGCTTCAGCGACCTGTCCTTGCAGTAGCCAGGTCGTCTATGACGATGCTTACGTTCGCATCGTGGTCGTGTACGGGGCAAATGGCGAGTACATCCAAACCATCACGATCAACAAGGGGCGAACACCAAGCCCTCCTGCAACCTGATGTTGCTTGGCCATTCTTGCTCATTGACCGCTCGGCATGACCGAACGGTTTAGTATTTGAAAGGCAAGAGGGCATGATAAGGACACACTTGGAGAATCGCTCGTCACAAGATTTTTTGAGTCGGTATTGCGATCTGAGCGCATGGTAATCAATAGGTACCTGCGATTTCATCGTAAGGGCTGATCGCCATGCAGGATGGGGTAGGGGTTCAACGCCTCGCCCTTCCACCACTGCTTTTCCGGGCCGAGGCGGTGAATCTCGAAATGCAGATGCGGTGCGGCGGGATCGGCATTGCCGGTGCTGCCGACGTAACCGATCAGCTGCCCGCGTTTGATCACCTGCTTTTCGGCCAAGCCGTCCGCATAGCGCTGCAGATGCGCGTAGTAGTAGCAGTACTTGCCGCCGGGCTCGAACTGGTAGACCGTCAAGCCGCCGCGCTTGCTGTCGAACAACTTCTCCACGGTGCCGTCGGCCACCGCGAGCACCGGCGTGCCGGCTGGCGCCAGGATGTCGATTGCATCATGCACGCGGCCTTCGCTGCGCGCGTCGGTGAAGGTGTCCTGCAACTGGCTGCTGGTGATGCCTTGCACCGGGATCAGCAAGGCCACGGTGTTGCTTGCCGATGCCTGCTCTGCCTGTGCAGCGGACGGGCCACCGACCGGTGCCGCCATCGCGCTCGCTGCCTGTGCCGGCGCAGGTGCCGCCGCTAGCGGTGTGGCAGCAGTCATCGCCTCAGGTGCTGCCGATGTAGGCGTACTTTGCGCAGCAAGCGCAGATGCCGTGGCTGGCGTCGCCAGCGATGGCGATGCAGCCACAGGGGCGGCGGCGTGGCGCAGGTCCAGCCACCAATACCCTGCCGCACCGATCAGCACGCCCACGATCAGCATCATCAGCGTCTTCATGGCTTACTCCTGCATCACCACGGGCACCGAGGCGTCCACCACGCTGGCCAGGTTCACCACGTCCCAGTTGGTCAGGCGTACACAGCCATGCGATTCGGTCTTGCCAACGTGGCCAGGTTCCGGTGTGCCGTGCAGGCCGTAATGCGGCTTGGACAGATCGATCCACACGCGGCCCACCGGGTTGTTCGGGCCCGGCGGCAGCGTGGCCTTGCCTTCGCCGGGCTTGGCGTCCCAGAACAGTTTGGGGTTGTAGTGGAACTTGGGATCGCGCGAAATGCCCAGGATCCTCCAGCGCCCGATCGGCAGCGGATCGTGCTTGCTGCCCGAAGACACCGGGAACTGCGCGTACACCTTGCCCTCTGCATCGAACAGTCGCAGCGTCGAATCGGATTTGTCGATCACCAGCTTGGCCGGCTTGCTCAGCGCAGGCAAACCGTCCACGTTGGGCGCCTGGATCACGCTGCCGGCCTTGCTCAGGTCAACGCCGGGGTTGAGCTGGCGCAGCAGGTCCGGGTCGGCGTGGAAACGCTCGCCGAGCGCTTCTTCGATGGAGACATAGCCCAGCGTCGGCAACTTCGCCTGCTCGGCGGGGCGGTCGGGAATCGGCTGGAACGGGCCGGCCACGTCGGCATCGGTCAGCGTGTACTGCACCAATGCCGGCGTGGTGTCGGCCTGCAAGGCCTGCCAGGTGGCGTCATCCAGCTCGCCGGTGACCTTGATGCGGTGTGCGGCCTGGAAACCGGAGATGGCGCGCTTCTGGTTCGAGCCGCGCTGGCCGTCGATCTGGCCGGGCGAAAAATGCGCGCGGTCCAGCAGCACCTGGGCGTGCAGGTCCGAACGTGGTCCGGTGCCTACCGTGGTCGGTGCGCTGATCGGTGCAGATGCGGCGGCCGGCTGCTGGGCCTGCGCAACCGAGGACAGCGCCGCGCCCAGGGCCAGGGTCAGCAAGCAGGCGCGAGCATGAAAACGTGAAGGCATGGGTGGTTCCAGAGAAGGCGTGCACGCACCTTGCCGCAGTGGGCTGCGTTCCCGCCGTGAAATCCCTGCACCCGGAGTAACTGCCTAAATCACTGACGCCTGTGGCGCGCGCGCGGCAATGCGCCCGTTGCTCAAGCACTGCCGCCAAACAACGCGCGCTCAGGTTGATTGCCGCGATCAGTGGCATGCACGTGCGACGCGCGGCGGCCAGCTCTACATTTCCACGCAGACCATTGGCGTGGCCACCGCACGCACAAAGATGGGAAGACCGGCGCTGCGTCTTCCCGTCGCCGCTTGGTCAATAGGTGTATCCCACCGTCAGCATGTACGCCCGCCCGGTCTGCACGTAGGCGCCGTCGGCACCGGGGTCGTAGGCCATGTAGCGTTTCGATGTGCCCTGCGTTTCGTAGAACGTTGCCGCATTGAGCAGGTTCTTCGCCGACACGCCCACATCGACATGGTGGGGCAGGTGATAGGTGGCGTTGAAATCCAGCGACTTCACCGGCTGCAGATAGTAGTTGAGCCGATCGGTGGTGAGCCCTAGCAATTGCAGGCCGGTGTAGTTGTAACTCAGGTCGGTACGCAGATGGCTGTCGTCGTAAAACAGATCCAAGTTGTAGATGCGCTCCGGCGCGCGCGGCAACCAGGTCTTTTCCGGTTGATCCCCCCGTTTGCTGTCGGCTGCGCTGTGCTGCAGGGCGAGATTGGCATTGATGCCGAAGTGGCTCCAGATGCCGGGTAATGCCAGCAGCCTTTTACTCGCCGCCAGTTCCAGGCCGTAGAGCGTGGCGGTGCCGCCGTTCTGCGGCATGGTCACCGGTACGCCGTTCTCGAAAGTGGTGCCGGTCGGCACCAGCCCGCCGAGCGTGTTGTCGTTGCTGGTCGCCGACTGCGAGGTGTAGATGAAACCGGTGATGCGTTTGTAGTAGGTCGATGCACTGAGCACGCCGCCGTCATGGCCGTAGAACTCGGCAGACAGGTCGGCGTTGTCTGCCTTGCTTGGCTGCAGATCGGGATTGGGCTTGGAGATGCCGACCACGGTCTGGGTGTCGTCGATCGAATACACGGTTTCGCCGGAAATCAGCCCGAATGCCGGCCGGCTGAAACTGCGCCGCAACGAGGCGCGATACACGGTGAGGTCGTCGGGCCGGTAATTGATGCTGATGCCTGGCAGAACCTGGCCATAGGTGCTGCCTGTCCCGACAAACTCACCGGTGCTGCCATCGCCACGCGATTGCCAGGAATCTGCCGCATAGCGGGTCAGTTCGTAGCGCACGCCGGGCAACACGCTCACCGAGCCGATGTGCAGCGCCGCCATCGCATAGCCGGAATAGATTGCTTCGGTGCTGGCGGTGGTATTGGCGTTGTAATCGTTGGCGGTGTAGACGCCGGCGCCGGTGGGGTCGTTGAGGTACTTGTAGGGCAGCGCTTGGGCAAGCATCCAATTGCGGTCCAGCAGCTTGAACGGCCCCGCGTAGTGGCCGTTGAAGGCGTTGCCGGTCACGCGCCCGGGGATGGCGCTCAGCGGCGGGCCACCGGCCGTGGGAAACGCATAATTGGAACCGCCGAAGTACGGGCCGTTGGTGACGAAGTTGCCATCCTTGTGGAAGAACGGATGGTCGTAGGCACCGCGGTCGGAGTGGTCGGCAGACAGGCCCAGTTTGACGCTGTCCAGCAGGTCGCCATCGACCTGGTAGGCGATATCGGTGTGTGCGTTGACGCGGTTGTCGTGGCTGCCGGCATCATGGCCCTGCACCTTCCACAGCAGCGACGCGTCCAGGTCGTAGAAGAACGCTTTCAACGCAGCGGAGCTGGGGCCGATGCTCGGATACGTCGGGTCGCTCAGATCGAAGGCGAAGCTGCCCGGGGTAAAGCCGTACAGGCTCGCCGACACGTAATCCGGGCGACTGCGGGTGCCGCGCCCGACAGAGGCGCCGTAGTCCACATGCAGGCGATCCAGCGTGGTCTTGCCGCCCAGTTGCAAGGTTGCCAGTGTCTCGTCGATGTCGTGCGTGTTGAAGTAGCCGCCACGCACGGCAGTGGGCTGGTTGCGATAGGTTTCCAGACGCGCGCTGGACTGGTCCTGCTGGCCGGTGACGCCGTAGCTGCCGTAGATGGCACGTACGTAGAGCGCACTGGTGTCGCCCTGCCAATCGAGCGAGAGATTGCCGCCGTAGCGTTCGATCTGGCTGGTGTAAAGGCTGTACTTGTAGCGGGTGCTGATCAAAGGCCCGGCAGTACGCAGGTCGGTCGCATTGGCCAGCGCCGGATCGGCAGGCACATATTTGCTGTTGGGCGCCGGCGCCTGCGCCATGTTGTTGTTCTTGCCGTAGTAGGCCGATGCGTAAACACCGAACGCATGGCCATCGCCAAATTTCCAGGCCAGTTCCTGCTGCAGCGTACCGCCGCTGTCCTTGCCGCCCAGCGTGGAAGCCAGCGCGTTGAACTGGCCTTGCGCGGTGGTCTTGGCGTAGAGGTCGCGATCGAAGTCGAAGGCATTGGGCGTGCGCATGTCGATCGCACCACCGATCGAATCGCCCGGCATGTCCGGGGTGGGCGATTTGGACACCTGGACGGACTGGATGCCGAACGGCGCCAGCATGTTCAACGAGATCGCGCGCGTTGAAGAGTCGGTCTCCGGCATGCCGACACCGTTGAGCGTGTAGGCGTTGTAGCTGGCATCCATGCCACGGATGCTCACATACGCATTCTCGCCAGTGGTGGCCTGGCCCAGGTGCATGTCGCTATACGCGGACAACCCCGGCATGTGCGCCACCACATCGGCGATGCCGCCGGAGGGGATGGCATCGATCTGCTGTTTGCTCATCACGCTGTTGACGCTGCTGGACAACCGTTGCTCGTCGAACGAGCCGGGTGTGGCGACGTGCTTGGCCTGCACGGTGACCGCATCCATCGTCGTGGTGCTGAGTACAGGCGTTTCGGCGAACACGGGTGCGGACAGTGCCAGCGCAATGGCGCAGCTCAGGCGGCGGGCGGAACGGGGATGCTGCATGCGGTAGCTCACAAGGTGGAGAACGAGAGGGCGCCTGGCCCGATCACGCGGGCACAGGCAATGCATCGCCGACGCTGTCCATTGCGACCGATGACATGCCACTGCGGTACTGCTGCCGGGCAGGCAGCGCCGGTCAGTGGGTGAGATCGATACCCTCGCAGTGCGCGCGCGGCAGCTGCGGTGCGCAGCGCGCAACCGCATCGCCATCGAAGCGCACCACATAGCCGTTGCTGGCCGGCTCGTGGGCAGGGAAGTCCGTGCTGAGCAATTGCGCCCCGCTGGCCAGCATGGCGTCGCGGCGGCGGGTGTCGCCGCGTGCAGGCTCTTTCAGATCGGCATCGGTGCGTGTGCGGACCAGGTAGCCGGCTTGCACCAGGCGGGTGATTTCCTCGGCGGGGCCGTCGTTGCGTTCGGTGAACGCGGCATCGTCCTGCCCGGGCTCGGCGTTGGTGAAGCACACGCGGCCGCGCAGCGACGGGTGCCCCGGCAGATAGCTGGCGCCGGCCGCGCGTTGATCGAGCAAGAACACCACCTTGCCGCGCGTGGCACGCAATGTTGGCCACCCGTGCGCCAGCACCGCGGCGTTGAGGGTGCGTGCAGTGCCGCGGACAGCATCCGGGCTCACATACTCACCCGGGCGGAAGACAGAGCGCAGTTCGGCATCCAGCGCATCCATGGCTTTGCGATCGAAAGGCTCCGGCTGCGCCGTGGGAAACGACAGCTGCACCGGTGACTGCTTGGTTTCCAGCAGGATGAAGATCGGCAGATGTCCCGGATGTTGCTGGGACCACGCGCGCAATTCCTGCAGGCAGGCCACCAGTGGCTGACAGGTACTGCGTTGGTCCACGTCCTGCACATGCAACACCTTGAAGCCGGGCTTGTTCATGACGCCGGCGGGCGCACTGGCCGGCGCCGGTGGCAGCCCGGCCTTGGCGATTTGTTCCACGATCGCCGGATGCGCATAACGCCCGCCGTGCGCATCGGCAAACACATCCAGCTCCAGTTGCCTGACACCGTCGTCCAGCTGTTGTGTCAATGGCGGATGGCGATAGTCCAACGTCGCGAACGCAGCGGGATCGTGTTGTTTCAACAACGTGGCTTCGCTGGGTGCGAAGCCGGCGTGGTAACTGTTATGGCTTCCGATGTACTGCAGATCGGTGAGCCGCGGCTCTGCCTGCGCCGCCACGCTGGCGAGCAGTAAAACGCCAAACACGGCTGTTTTCAGCGTGATTCTTCGCTTCGCGGACAACTGCTTCGCTTCTGTGTCATTGCCTGCATGCGGTGCAGAAAACGCATCATGAAAAGAGTGCATGCAGCGGCGCCGGAAAGAAGGTGGTCGCCATCATCCCGGTCGCGCTTGACGCAATGCTTTCCACCGTGTGTCCGTCTTGCGTCAGCGGTCACAGGGCCAGCGTCGATGCAGTTGCTCTGTCAGGGCTGCGTCACTGCTGCCTGGTCTGTTGTAGTGCGTAGGCCAGCAGCTTGGCCTGCACGCGGTCGCCCAGGCTGTGCGGTGTGGCTAGGTCCATGCGCTGCAGGCAGGCGGCATCACCTGCAGTGCGCGATAGCAGCGCGCGCATCAGCGTTGCCAGTGCAGCGGTCTTTCCGGTGGTGGCGCTTTTGAGCCAGCCAAGCGCCGGCAACAGGCGTTGCTCGGTCTCGGTGAAGTCGCTGCCGAGTGGGTAGTCGGGCAGGCTGCCATCGCGGCGGAACGGCGCCAACGCCGCTTCCAGCGCCTGGGGCGTGTTGCGCTGCGCGCGTGCGGCCTGCTCGGGAACATCCCGCAGTTTGCGTGACTGCCTTGCCTGGGCAAGTAACGCAGTCTGAAAGCGCGCATCGCAGATACCAGCCATTTCCAGCACGCAGTCCTGATCGGTCTTGTGGCGCAGATCCGCGATGCCGTATTCGGTGATGTAGATGTCGCGCAGATGGCGCGGGATGGTGGTGTGCCCGTAGTTCCAGCGCACGTTACTGGCAGCGTCCTTGCCCGACGCGCGGGTGGCACGCAACATCAAGACGCTGCGTGCCTGCGGCAGGGCGTGCGCCATCGCTACGAAGTTGTACTGCCCGCCCACGCCGGAGACCACGCGTCCATCCTCCAGGCCGTCGGAGACCGCTGCGCCCAGGGCGGTGGCCATCATGCACGAGTTGAAGAAACGCGCATCGCGGCGTTGCAGCCGCTCCAGCGCTTCGTTGCCGCCGTAGAGCTGGTTGATCTCGCTGATGCGGCGCATGCCAATCGCACTGCGCAGCTGTGGGTCCAGCGCGCGCAGCCAGGCGTAGAACGCCGGCGAGCCAAGATAGAACGCGCCATGCAGGAATTCGCCTTCGTCCGCCAATCGCGCTGCATCGGCAGCGTCGGCGGTGCCGTCGGCCAGGCGCTGCATCAAGCCCAGATCGTCATGGACCTTGCGCCGGATCACGCCGCTGTCCACCAGCTGTTTGAAGCCTTCGTTGAGCATTTCGCTGCAGCCGTACAGGCCGATCGTAAACGGCTCCAGGCCGCCGCTGGCCTGCACCGCCGGATGCGATGCCAGTGTTGGATCCAATGCCTGCAACACGCGCCGGTAGGTGGCGTTGTCGGTATGTCGCAACACCAGCGCGTGGCTGAGTGCATCGGCGAGCGTGCCGATGCCGATCTGCAACGTGCCGCCATCGCGAACCAGCGTGCTCGCATACAGGCCGATGGCGTAATCGGTGCTGGTGACCGGCTGGCGCGGCAGCCCGAACAGTCGCGGTGACGGGCCGGGTATCTCCAGCACCAGGTCGAAGAACGAGGCATCCACAGCCGCAGTGCCGCCGATCCACGGCAGCTCCGCATCCACTTCGGCCACCAGTAGCGGACGTGGCAAGCCAAGTGTGGCGACCGCATCCAGCGTGTCCTGGGTGATGTCGTTGTTGCACGACAGCGACAACCGCGTGCCACCGGGTTCGCGTGCAACTTTCTGCACGATCAGGTTCGGCGCGCGCTGCGCCACCGCGGCAGCGGCATGGGTGTAATTGAGGCTGGTGTAGTCGGCCTGCGCCTGGGTGGAGTGCAGCAGCCCGCCGGACTGCATGTAGAACTCTTCCACCTGCACATGCGCGGGCAAGGCATCGTGCAGCATGGCATCGACATAGGCCAGGCGCGGGAAGTCATCGCCGAAATGCCGCGAAATAAACGGCCCGGCAAAGCGCGCGGCCAGACCGCTGCCCGGCTTGGGCGGATTGAGTGACAACGCGGTGTACAGCGCAAGCGGACGCGATGGGTGGTCCACCACGTGCGCATACAGCGCATTCAAAAGCCGATGCGGTTTGCCGATGCCCAAGGGCGCGCCCACCCGCAGCGGGCCGTCGATGCGTTGCAGGATCCACGCCACCGTGGCGCTCAGATCGGTCAGATGTTCAGTCATCCAGCCAGGGTAGCCGAGCCGGATGCAGTACGTCCGGTGATTTGCAGTGTGTGCCGGGCAAGCCAAACGATCAGGCTTGACAGGGTTTGAAATTACATGCGTAATCGAGAAAAATTACCGGTGTAATCGCATGGCGATCAGTGAGTCCGAAGCGATTGTGATGCAGGTGCTGTGGGAGCGCGCGCCGCGCACGGCCGAGGAGGTGGTGGCCGCCCTGGCCCACACCGGCTGGGCCGAGCCCACCATCAAGACCTTGCTCAACCGGTTGCTCAACAAGGGGGCGGTGGCGGCGCACAAGGATGGGCGCAAGTATCACTACGCGCCGGTGCTGCTGCGCGAGCACTGGGTGCAGCAGCAGAGCGAAGGACTGTTGCAGCGGGTATTCGGCGGCCGTGTCGCGCCGCTGGTGGCGCACTTCAGCGCGCGCGGCAAACTCAGCGCGTCCGATCTGGCAGAACTGAAGCAGCTGATCAAGGACCTCGATGATGCTCACTGACCTGAGTGCATTCGCCTGGCGCGTTGCCGTGGCGACCACCATCGCCGTGATCGTGTGCCTGTTGCTGCGTCGGCCAGTGCGCGCGTGGTTGGGCGCGCCAGCGGCGTACGCGGTGTGGAGCTGCGTGCCGCTGGCGATCGTGGCGGCGGCGGTGCCCGGCCCACCTGCCGCCACTGCCGCGTTGTCGATGCCCCTGTTGCGCATCCTTCCGCAGCCGCATGGCACGCCCATCCTCGCGCCTGCATGGGAAAGCGCGCTGGGCATTGCCTGGCTTGTGGGCGCCGTGGCAATGGCCGGGTGGCTGTGGTGGCAGCAGTCGCACTTTGTGCGCAGCCTCGGGCCACTCCGGGCGCAGGGCAACGCGGTGTGGTCGGCCACTCATGACCGCGGCCTGCCGGCATCGCTCGGTGTGTGGTGGCCGCGCATCGTGGTGCCGGCCGACTTCGCCACACGCTACAGCGGCGTGGAGCGTCAATTGATCGTGGCGCACGAGCGGCTGCATCTGCGCCGTGGCGATCTGCAGGCAAACCTGTTCGCCGCCGCGTTGCTGTGCCTGGGCTGGTGCAATCCGTTGGTGCACCTGGCGTGGCGCGCATTCCGCCTGGATCAGGAGCTGGCCTGCGATGCCGGCGTGCTGGCACGGCATCCACGATTACGCCGCCGCTATGCCGACGCCATGCTCAAGACCCACTTCGGGAGCGCTGGGGCGGCGACGGTGTGCCACTGGACCACGCCGCATGCGTTGGTGCAGCGCATCGCCGCATTGCGTGCGCTTGCCCCGCATGGCCGCACGGCCGGTGCAGCACTGCGCCAGTGGAACACGCCCTTGGTGATGCTGCTGGCGCTGCTGGCCAGCGCCGCTGCGTGGGCAGCGATTCCCACGCGCGCGCCTGCCGTCACGCACGCCGGATCAACGCCACGTCCGCCGGTGGATTACGCAACGTTGACGCCACCGCGATACCCGAAAGATGCGATGGATGCCGGGCTCGAGGGCAGTGTCGAATTGAAGATCCGCATGGATGCGAGTGGCGTGCCGCAACAGATCGTCATCCTGCGCAGCCAGCCTGCCGGTGTGTTCGATGCCGCGGTGCTCGCTGCCGCCAGGCAATGGCGCTTGGTACCCGACAAGGTGCACGGCAGGCCGGTGCCAACCACCGTAAGGGTGCCGGTGCAGTTTGCGTTGGACCCGCCCGACGAAGTCGCTGTACCACCAGGCACTGATGCGCCCGCTGCAGCGGGCGCGCAGCCTGCGCGCTGCGCCGCGTCCGCATGCGCCGCAAAGAAGGGCTGACAGATGCGGCAGTCTCTGGTCTATGTGGCAGTGATGCTCGTCGCGATCACCGGCTGCGCAAGCCGGCCCGTGCAGATCGCCGAACAGACCCAACGCGAAGCATCGGTGGATCAGCGCATGCTGGCGGCGCAGCCGCCGGCAGAGGGTGCGGCTGCCGTTACCACCTATGTGCTGGCACCGACGCAGCGGTTTCGCATGCCGCGCGCATTGCGTAGTGACACTCCCCAATTGGCGCCCGATACCGCACGGACCAGCCTGCCGCCGACCACGGTGTGCGCGCACGTCATTCTCGACGCCAGCGGCACTGTGCAGCGTGTCGATCCGATGTCCGATCGTGACGCGTGCGCTGCCGGCTTGCTGCCAGCCAACGCAGATCTGCTGCAGGCAGTGCGTGCGACCGTGCAGCAGTGGCAGTTCGTGCCTGCGGCGCTGTGCGCTTTCGCTCCCGGTGTTGCGCAGCCGGCCGACATGGACGATTGCACCGGCGCCGAGCGCCAGGAGCCTGTCCCGGTGACGTTGTCGTTTGCCTTCACCTTCGAGATCCGGCAGGGCAAGGTCAGTGTGCAGACCGGCAAGGTCGGCCGCTGACGGCAAGCCGCTTCAACGCGGCTAGAGCATCTCCGGTGTGAACAGGCGCCGCCGCGATACCTCGGCGCCAGAGAGCATGAAACGCCCATCGCCGCGGTAATGCACGGTCTTCGGTACCGCGGGCCGGCGCGCCACATGCGCGTGCACCACTTCCCACACAAACAGGTTGTGGCGGTTGATCTGCCGCCCGTCATGCAGGCGGCACTCGAAGCTGGCATAACACTCGGCGATGCCTGGCGCCTCCACCTGCGTGCTTGCCGCTGCAGTCAGCCCGAAGTGCGCGAACTTGTCGATCTGCGCGCCAGTGCTGTTGCCGATCGCAACCACGGTGTCCAGAAGCTCGGCCGTCGGTAGGTTGATCACGCATTGCTTGCTGCGACGGACCAGTTCAAAACTGTGGTTGCCGCGCGCGATGCAGCACGCAATCAGGGAGGGTGAGAACTCCAGCACCATGTGCCATCCCAGGGTCATGATGTTGCGCTGGCCGCGGTGCGCCGAGCTCACCAGCACCACCGGCCCCGGCTCAAGAAAACGGCGGACCTGGTCGACTGGAAAATCCTGTTTCTGATAGCGTTTCATGCGTGCTCCGCGTGACCTACCCAACGCGCGTGTGGCGCGTGGACTGCGCTAGTCCAGCGCATGCACGCTGGAGGCAATGCGCTGCACTTCGTCGGGGTTGTGGCTGACATACAGCATCGGCAGGCCGATCTCGTCGCGCACGCGCTGCAGGTAGGGGATCAACTCCTCGCGTCGCGCCTGATCCAGGGCCGACAGCGGCTCATCGAACAACAGGATCGCCGGCTGCGACAGCAAGGCGCGGCCGATTGCCACGCGTTGCGCCTCGCCACCGGACAGATTGCGCGTGCGCCGCTGCAGCAACGGCGCAATCCCGAGCAAGGCCACCACATCGTCGAAGCCGAAGCGCGCCGCAGCGCCTGCGTGGCGGCCGTAATCCAGGTTGCGGCGGACATCCAGGTGTGGAAACAGGCGCGCATCCTGAAACACGTAGCCGATGCGCCGGCGGTGAGTGGGCAGATCCACGCCGCGTTGATGGTCGTACAGGCAACGCCCGTCGATACGGATATGCCCGGCCTGCGGGCGCACCAGCCCGGCGATCGCATTGAGCACGGTGGTCTTGCCCGCACCCGATGCACCTACCAGCGCCACCACGCGTTCATCGTCCTGGATGACAATGCGTCGGTTGAACTGGCCACGTTGCAGCTGCAGATCGATATCCAGCATCAGACCTCCTCGCGCGGATGCGGCCGGCGCACCAGCCACTCGGAGAGCAGTAGCGCGGCCAGCGAGATCGCCAATGCCACGCCGGCCAGCCGCCACACGCCCGATTCCATGCCGGGCACCTGCATCAAGCCATAGATCGCCGACGACAGCGTCTGCGTTTCGCCGGGGATATTGGACACAAACGTGATTGTTGCGCCGAACTCGCCCAACGCCTTGGCGAACGCCAGCACCACACCGGCCACCAGGCCCGGCCAGGCCAGCGGCAGGGTGATGCTGAAGAACACTCGCCAGGGGCCTGCACCGAGCGTGGCGGCCGCCGCTTCCAGGCGGCGGTCGGTGGCTTCGATCGACAGCCGGATCGCCCGCACCATCAACGGGAAGCCCATCACCGCGCAGGCCAGCGCCGCGCCGGTCCAGCGGAACGCGAACTGGATGCCCAGGTGTTCAAGCAACCAGCTGCCGACCGGGCCCTGCGTCCCCAGCATCACCAGCAACGCGTAACCGGTCACCACCGGCGGCATTACCAGTGGCAGATGCAGCAGCGCGTCCAGCAGCGCCTTGCCCGGGAAGCGCCGCCGCGCGAGCAGCCAGCCGCAGGCAATGCCGGGCGGCAGACTCGCCAACGCCGCCACGATCGCGACCTTGAGACTCAGGCCGATCGCGGTCAGCTCTTCCGGGGTGAACATCGCCACGCGGACTGCCTCAGTCCTTCAGCGAAAAACCGCGACGCACGAAGATCGCCTTGGCGGGTGCACTGCCCAGCCACTGCACGAACGCCGCGGCCTTGGGATTGCGGCTGTTTTTCAGCGCTGCCACCGGGTAGACGATGGGGGCGTGGCTGTTGGCGGGGAACGTCGCGACCACACGCACCTTGGGCTCGGCGCGGGCATCGGAGCCATACACGATGCCCAGCGGCGCCTCACCGCGCGACACCAGCATCAGCGCGGCACGCACGCTTTCGGACTCGGCCAGATGCGCACTGACACCCTCCCACTGGCCCAGCGCACGCAGCGCGGCGGCGGCGTACTTGCCCGCCGGCACACTGGCGGTCTGGCCCACTGCCAGGCGGCCGTCACTGCCCAATGCCTTGGCGATCGCGCCGGGCTGGCGCGGGTCCACGCGGACCTTGCTGGTTGCCGGTGCGATCAGCACCAGGGTGTTGCCGAGCAGGTTGCGGCGTTGCGCAGGCAGCACCTGCCCACGTTGCTGCAGATAGTCCATCCATTCCAGATCGGCGGAGA
The DNA here is from genome assembly GCF_041475695.2 of Xanthomonas sp. NCPPB 4037. NCBI lineage: Bacteria > Pseudomonadati > Pseudomonadota > Gammaproteobacteria > Lysobacterales > Lysobacteraceae > Xanthomonas > Xanthomonas sp. NCPPB 4037. The sequence goes on along the minus strand of NZ_CM191261.1, from coordinate 3,992,168 downwards.
AGAACACGTCCGCAGGTGCGCCTTGTTCGATCTGTCGCGCCAGCGCGGAACTCGCGGCATAGGACACGCGGACCGGCGTGCCGGTCGCTTGTTCGTAAGCGGCCGCGGCCTCATCCATCGACTCCTTCAGGCTCGCCGCAGCGAACACCGTCAATGGCGCGGTCTGCGCGCTGGCAAGCATGGGCAGGGCGAGCAGCACGGCGCAAAGGGTGCGGCGCCAGAAACCGGTCATGCGCATCGGGAACTCCGGATGGGGGAAGCCCCCGATCATAACGGCAGGGCGTGCCGCGCCGCGTGCGTGAGGGGGCTGGCGGCTTTCACTAGACATGCCAGCAGCGGTGCTGCCAGACGTGCCGCAGTGATGCAACCGCGCCTGGAATCCACATGTGTCCCCGCGCCATCCGCACCCAGCTGACGATTGCTCGCTACGTTGTGTTAGCCGATCTTAGGAACGGAAGAAATCATCGGCCCGAAAGAAGCGTCGCGCGCAGGCAGCACCCACGGCACTCAGCCGCGCCAGCCTGCCTGCAGATTGGCCTGCAACGCCGGGCCCATCAACTTGGGTTCGGGCAGGCCGGCATCGCGGGCTTGCCGTTGCGCCACATAAGCCTCCACGTCCACACCATCGCGCACATGGATATTGCTGCGTCGCTGCTCGCCGATGGTGGTCGCGTGTGCAATCGCGCGCCCGCCCGGGCCGTAGTCATGGCACACGAACACGCGCGTGGCATCCGGCAAGGCGTACAAGCGCTGGATCGACGCATAGAGTTGACGCGCGTCACCGCCGGGGAAGTCGCAGCGCGCGGTGCCCGCGTCCGGCATGAACAGCGAGTCGCCCGGGAACAGTGCATCGCCCATCAGGTAGGCGATGCTGTCGCTGGTGTGCCCGGGCACTGCAATCACGCGGCAGGCAATCGCGCCCAATGCGAAGCGCTCGTCATCGCCAAACAGATGGTCGAACTGCGCGCCATCGGCACGAAACCCGGCCGGCAACGCGTAGTGCGGCGCCAGCGTCTGCTGGACCTGCGTAATGCCTTCGCCGATCCCGACCCGCGCGTCCGGCCAGTGCTGCTTCAACCATTGCGCGGCGCTGAGATGATCGGCGTGTGCGTGCGTTTCCAGCAACCACTGCACCTGCCAGCCGCGCTGCTGCACGGCATCGACAATCGCTTGCGCCGCCTGTGTGGTGACAGCGCCGGTGTCGGCAGCGTAGTCCAGCGCCGGGTCGATCACCGCCGCCGCCCCGGTGCGCGTATCGGCAACCACGTAGGTAAAGGTGTTGCTGTCGGCATGGAAGAACGCAAGGACCTGCGGCTGCATCGGTATCTCCGTCTCAGGGGCTGCGCAGTGCCGCGTTGAGCAGCGCGGCCAGCCGGTCGCCCGCGACACGCAGCTGGGTCTCGGCAATCGGGCGATAGGTGGCGATATAGGTTGGTGGCAGTACATGCGTGTCGGGATACACGCCGGGCGTGATCGCGATGCGGCACGACGCCTGTGCCCAGGCCGCGCCCGGCGGCGGCAGCGCCGGCGAGGTGGGCGCGGTTGCCGGCAAGGCCAGCAGCACTTTCAGATAAGCATCGTCGCCGAGGTGGCGGTCATTGAGCATGCCGCTGTCCCACAGCGCGTGCAGGTTGCTGCCCTTGCCGGCGACCTGTAACTGGAAATCGTTGCCACCCTTGTCGTGCGCATAGCCGGCGTGCATTGGCTGATGGATGTCGCCGACAAAATGCACCACGAACTTCAGCGCCTGCCGGCGTGCGGCCAACGGTTGGTTGCGATCGGCCAGCACGGCGGTCTGCTGCTCCAGCGCAGCGATCACGCAGTTACCATCTGGGCAATCGCGCGGCGGTACATAGCCGCAGTCGTGTTCGCCGAGATTGACGTAATGCCAGGGGCCCGAGCGCTTGCCCAGATCCGGATCATTGGCGCGCAGCTCATCGGCCCAGGTGGCCACACCGGCCAGGCTGGGGTCGGCTTCGCCTGCCAGCAGCTGACTGACCTGCGCGCGTGCCTGCGGCGTCAATTCGGTTTCGGCAACACGCGCCACCAGCCGGTGGCCCTGCGGGCCCCAGGCCAGTGCGGTGGTGGGCTGCAGCGCGGCTGCACACACGGAGAGCGTCAACAACAACGGGGAGAAGGTCTTCATCCCCGGAATTGTACGCGTCGCATTTGTAAGGCGGATTGCAGCGTTTGCCCATTCGCGCAGGCACCCGGCCTGCGCGACGCGCGGCTTAGAGCGGCTACAAAACGTAGCGAGCAGTCGTCAGGTGGGTGCGGCCGGCGCGGAGGGACCGGAGTGCACGGGGGGACATGCCGATTCCGAGCACCGGCCGCGCCCGCCCGGCGGCTGCGCAGTCGTTTTGATCGCTGTTCTTAGAAATAGACCAGGTACGACACGCCATAGGTCAGCGGATCGATCCGCGCCTTGCCCAGGCGGGTGCCGTTGAAATCGACGTTGCTGGACGAATCGGTCCAGCGTGCATCCACACGCAGGCCGCTGCGCTCGTTGAAGATGAAGTCCACACCCACGTGCGCGGTGGCGCCCACCGAATCGTCGAAGCGGATATCGCCACTGCCCAGCGCTTCGTCGGTGTCTTCACCCAGGAAGGTGGTGTAGTTGATGCCCACGCCCACGAAGGGCGACACCGTGCCATAGCCGTTGATGTGGTACTGCAACAGCACGCTCGGCGGCACCGACCAGTAGCTGCCCACCTTGCCGACACCCGCAAGCTCCAGATCGTGCTTGCCCGAGACGGCGGCGTGCACCTCGATGCCGAGGTTGTTGCGCAGGAAATATTCATAGGTGAACGACAGCGCGGGCGCGCCCTTGATTTCGCCGCGGACGCCAGCGAAGTCGCCGCTTTCGGACTTGGGCGAGACATATCCCGCGCCATAGCCGGTCGTCCAATGGCCGGCCGACTGGGCAAAAGCAGGAGTGGCCGAAGCGGCCAAAGCGATGGCGAGGGCGGTGCGGATAAGCGTGCTCATGAAATCCCCGGTAAGTCGGACAGGCGGTCGACGTGCACCTACCTGTCCGCAACTCCGGCGGTGGATTCACGTCCCTGGGCGTCAAGTGTGCCAGAGAAGCGCCACGCGCGTCGCCGTCCTCAGAACCGGTGCACGTACGCCACCCCGTAGACCAGCGGGTCGATGTTGACCGTGCCGATACGGTTGCCATTGAGGCTGGCGTCGCTGTCGATGTCGATCCAGCGCAGGTCCACGCGCAACGCGCCGCGGTCGCTGATCTTCACGTCCAGGCCCGCATGTGCCGCCAGGCCCCAGGAGGCGTCCAGGTCCAGGTCATTGCCGGCCAGTGCGCCGCTGGTTTCGGTGCTGAAAAAGCGCGTGTAGTTGATGCCCGCGCCGACAAATGGCGACACCTTGCCCTGGCTGTTGAAGTGGTACTGCAAGCTAACCACCGGCGGCAGGTGCTTGGTGCTGCCCACGCGGCCCAGGCCACGGATGTTGATGTCGTGCTCGAATGGCAGTGCCGCCAGCACCTCGATGCCCCAGTTGTCGGCAATGAAGTATTCGGCGGTGATGGTCGGGCGGATATCGGTGCCGACATCCACGTCGAGCGTGCCGCCGGCCAGGCTGCCGTTATCGGACTTGGGCGCAACCTGATGGGCGCCGACGCCCAGCAACCAGTCACCCTTGGATTGGGCCAGTGCGGGTGCGCTGAGCGAGGCGGCAGCCAGGGCTGCGAACAGAAGAGTGGAACGCTTGCGCATGAGGGTCTCGTGTCGTCGTAGGAGTGAGCGAAGTCTTGAACGTGTGCGCCGTTGCTGCCTTGATCCTGATCAATCAGGTGCAGCGCATGCAGTGACGGCGCGGGTATCTGGTGCAGAAACGCAGGGCATGCGCGCTGCCTGCGCCGCGCGTAGCGTTCGGCGCGGAGGGGGCCGAACGCTGCGGCAATGACGCGACGGGCCGCGTCGATCTGGCCGGCTTACTTGGTCTTGCCGACCGACGCGGTGGCGGTATCCACTTCCGGCATGGCCGAGCTGTGGTGGTTGATGATCAGCCACTTGCCGTCGCGCTTTTCGTACACGAAGGTGTAGCGGGCCTGCACATCGCTCTTCTTGCCGCTCTTGTCGGTGAGCGTGAAGGTGTACACACCCGCGTCCACCGCGCTGTCGTCATCGAGCAGGCGCACGGTGCGGTAGTTGATGACGCCCTTCGGCTTCTTGGTCAGGAACATCTCGAAGTAGTTTTCGATCTGCTCGCGCGAGGCGCGCACTTCGTTGGAGACCGTCGGCAGCAGCACGCCGTCCGGGGCGTACAGGTCGGCTACCTTGTGCGGGTTGCCGGTGGCCAGGGCCGCGTTCCAGGTGTCGAACAGCGCAGCCACTTCGCGCGCTTCGCCATCGGCGGGCAGCGCAGCCTTGTCGGTGTAGTGCATCACGCCGCCAGCCAGCGCCGGGGTGGCAGCCAGAGCCAGAACCAGAGAGAACAGGGTGCGACGCATGGGGTATCTCCGTTGAGTGATGGGGGTTGCCTCAGTGGGCGAGCCCAGTATCGAAATCCGCGGAGGGTGGAAATTCTGCTGTTCGGCATAGTTGTGAATATGCCGGGTGGCGTATTTTTGAGTGAGCCGTCCGTCTTGGTTGCGGGGCGAGTCAGGCGGTTTCTGGGGTGTCGGTCGCAGGGTGGGCTTGGGCGTGGCGACGCGTCGGGTATGCGGCCTCAACTAAAGGACTTTGGAGTTGCCGCTCCGATCTGCCTCGGCTGCCCGCACTCCTGCCGAGTCCGTTGGCGGTGCACTGCAGTGGTACGTGCCGTCGTCCTGCGTTAGGCAGTGGTGCGCACTGGGCGCGTCTCTGCCAGACCAAGGCTTGCGGCTTGCGCACCGGTGCCAGCGGAGCGTGTGTTCTGCGTGATGTGCCGCGGGTCGAACGGTGTGTCGCAGCGCCTGTCCGGGCACCGTCGCCGGGGTGGGACGCTGCTAGAATGAACGCCCCTTTCCATCCGCCGCGTTGTCGCGGCCGCAGGAGCTAGTGAACATGGCAATCAAGGTTGGCATCAACGGATTCGGTCGCATCGGACGCAACGTGCTGCGCTCTGCGGTGCAGAACTTCGCCAATGACATCGAGATCGTGGCCATCAATGACCTGCTCGAGCCCGACTACCTGGCGTACATGCTGCAGTACGACTCGGTGCACGGCCGCTTCAAGGCCGAGGTGTCGGTCGACGGCAACACGCTGATCGTCAACGGCAAGAAGATCCGCCTCACCCAGGAACGCGACCCGGCCAACCTGAAGTGGGATGCGGTCGGCGCCGAGGTGGTGATCGAGTCCACCGGCCTGTTCCTGACCAAGGAAACCGCGCAGAAGCACATCGACGCGGGCGCCAAGAAGGTGATCCTGTCGGCCCCGTCGAAGGACGACACGCCGATGTTCGTTTACGGTGTCAACGACAAGACCTACAACGGCGAAGCGATCGTCTCCAACGCCTCGTGCACCACCAACTGCCTGGCGCCGTTGGCCAAGGTCATCAACGACAAGTGGGGCATCAAGCGTGGCCTGATGACCACCGTGCACGCCGCGACCGCGACCCAGAAGACCGTGGACGGCCCGTCGAACAAGGATTGGCGCGGTGGCCGCGGCATCCTGGAGAACATCATTCCGTCCTCGACCGGTGCGGCCAAGGCGGTTGGCGTGGTGATCCCGGAGCTCAACAAGAAGCTCACCGGCATGAGCTTCCGCGTGCCGACCTCGGACGTGTCGGTGGTCGACCTGACGGTTGAACTGGAAAAGCCGGCCACCTACGCCGAAATTTGCGCCGAGGTGAAGGCGCAGAGCGAAGGCGCGCTGAAGGGCATCCTGGGCTATACCGAAGACAAGGTGGTGGCGACCGACTTCCGCGGCGAGACCTGCACCTCGGTGTTCGACGCCGACGCCGGCATCGCGCTGGATTCCACCTTCGTCAAGCTGGTGTCCTGGTACGACAACGAGTGGGGCTACTCAAACAAGTGTCTGGAAATGGTGCGGGTTGTGGCCAAGTAAGCACTGTCGTCTGATGTTGTCGCAAAGGCCCCAGCTTGCTGGGGCTTTTGTTTTCTGCGTCTTTCTCTGCCGGCAGCGCCTGGTGCAGCGCACACATGTGGCCGCCCGAAGTGGACTTTATCGGCATCACGTGCGCTAATTTGCGGGCACGGCGGCCGTTCCCGTGTCGTGTTGAAGGATCGGGGAACTCCATGGATAGAGAGATACAGACATGAATAAGTTTCTTGCGGGCGCGCTGGCGTTCGGCGTTGTCATTGCGTGTGCGGTACCGTCCACCAGCTGGGCAGCCAAGAAGCAGACCGGTACGCCGGCCTGGATGAATGCCGATGGCGAAGTGATCAAGTCGTCCGATGTCGAGGCGGGCTACGGTGAGACCGTCAAGGGCGTCAACGATTACGAGGGCGAAATCACCGGTAAGCCTGCGCCGGGCAGCAAGTTCACGCAGTTGCAGATCGGCATGCCGATGAAGCAGGTCACCGATCTGATCGGTCAGCCGAATGACCAGGGTTCGTACGTGACTGGCAAGGCGTTCATTCCGTTCTTTTTCGGCGGCGACCGCTACCGGTACGAGATGGCCTACAAGGGCCAGGGCCGTCTGGTGTTTGCCGGCAAGTCGATGGATACCGGCGGCAACCTGATCTGGATCATCCATAACAAGAACGACAGCGGTTACCGCGAATAATCCTAAAAAAACGCCCGGTCATCCGGGCGTTTTTTTATGCGTGTGGTTGGCGTTTTACGGTGAGGCGCGCACTAAGGCCCTGATGTCTCTACACCGCGTGCGGTGCTGCCAATGCGTGGCCGCAGCCTGTATGGTTCGCGCAGCCGGCCGGATGCCGGGGTGGGGGACAGGTGGAATCGATCATCGTAATGGTGGGCCTTGCGGTCCTGGCCCTGCCGGTTGGGCTGGTGATAGCGCTGGTGTGGGTGGGCAGACTGCAGCGGCGGGTCTGGGCGCTGGAGCAGCGGGTCGCCCAGTGGCAGGGCGTTGCGGCGCCGGCAGCTGCGGCACGTGCAGGCGCGCCCGCGCAAGCAGCGCCCAACGCACCGGTTGACGATCAGCAGCCGGTGCCCCCACAGGTCAGCATGCCGACAGAGGTAGTGGCCCCGGTACCGCGCGCCACCGCACCGGTCCCGCCACCGTTGCACAGCATGGATCCGTCGCTTGCCGCGCGCAGCAGTGCCAGTGTCTCCGACGCTGCAGCAAGTGCGCCGTCGCCGGTTGCTGCATCGGCGCAGCCAACACAGCCACCATCCGCACCGACTCCACCACCCACACCAAATGCGATCGAGCGCGCCGCCAGTGCGCTGAAGCGCTGGTTCACCGAAGGCAATGTGCCGGTCAAGGTAGGCATGCTGGTGCTGCTGGCCGGCGTTGCGTCGCTGCTGAAATACGCCAGCGATCAGGGCTGGATGCGCATGCCGGTCGAGCTGCGCCTGGTTGGCATCAGTGCGGTGGCCTTGGCCGGCCTGGTCTTCGGTTGGCGGCAGCGCACGGTGCGGCCCGGCTTTGCGCTGGCGTTGCAGGGCGGTGCCATCGGTGGCCTGCTGTTGACCGTGTTCGCTGCGTTCAAGTTGTACGGGTTGCTCGGCGCCGGGCTGGCGATGGGCATCAGCGTGGTGTTGATTGCCGGCATGTGCGTGCTGGCCGTGCTGCAGGACTCGCGCACGTTGGCCGTTCTGGGCGTGCTGGCAGGCTTTTTGGCGCCGATCTGGTTGTCCAGTGGCAGCGGCAATCATGTTGCGTTGTTTAGTTACTACGCGGTGCTCAACGCCGGCATCGTGGCAATTGCCTGGGTGCGCCCGTGGCGGGTGCTGAATCTGCTCGGATTCGCGTTTACCTTCGGCATCGGCACGTTGTGGGGTGCGTTGCAGTACGCCCCGGCGAAGTTCGCCACGACCGAGCCGTTCCTGTTGTTGTTCTTCGCCATGTATGTGGCCATCCCGGTGCTGCACGCGCGGCGTGGCGATGGCAGTGCCGGCAAGTTGATCGATGGCAGCCTGTTGTTCGGCACGCCGCTGGTCGCGTTCGCGTTGCAGGCCCGCCTGCTGGAGGGCGACCGCCTGCCACTGGCGTTGTGCGCGCTGGCGGTGGCCGCGTTGTATGCGGCACTGGCCGCATGGTTGCTGCGCCGCCCGGCAACGCGTCTGCTGGGCGAGGCGCACGCGATGCTGGCCGTGGGCTTTGCCACGCTGGCGGTGCCGTTGGCATTGTCGGCGCGTGCCACCGCCAGCGTGTTCGCACTGGAAGGCGTCGGCTTGCTGTGGCTGGGTTTGCGGCAGCAGCGGCGGTTCTCGCAGGTCAGCGGTGTGGGCTTGCAGATGCTGGCTGCGATCGGTGTGGCCTTCGGCGTGGATGCGTGGCGCTACGACAGCGTGGCGGTTGCCAATGCCACCTGCATGAGCACCTTGCTGCTGGCGCTGGCTGGCTGGGCCAGTGCCTGGTTCCTGCGCGATGCGGGGCACCCGCGCCGTGCGCTGGTGGCGTATCTGTGGGGCCTGGGCTGGTGGACGCTGTGCGGTGTGCACGAGATCCTGCGCTTTGCCGGCGACCTGCGTAGCGAGCCGGACCTGCTGCTGGGCTTCGTCGCGCTGACCGTCTGGCTGGCGGCCGAGGTGCATCGCCGCCGGCCTGCAGCGGCGTTGGTGTGGACGGTCATGGCCGGGCTGGCGCTGGCTGCGCCGCTGGCACTGTGGCAGAGCCATGCGCATACCCAACCGTTCGCGCACTGGGGCGCGCTGGCGTGGTTGGCGTTCGCCGTGGCCGGCGCGCGTGCGTTGTGGTGCCTGCGCATGCAGCACGGTGCCGGCGCGATCGCTGCGCAGTTCATCTGGTGGTTGCTGTGGCCCTTGGTGGTGTCGTTGGGCGCCGCCTGGTTGGCCGACGCCTTCCTGCTGGCCAACGGCTGGCGCTGCGCATTGCTCGCTGCGCCGTGGCTGACCGTGGCGGCGCTTGGGCTGCTGCGTTGGTCCTGGATTGCCTGGCCGCAGGGGGCGAGCTTCGCCCCTGCCCGCACCGCACTGCTGAGTTGCGTGTTCGGCGTGCTGGGCGTCGGCTGGGTGCTGGTGCTGCTGGATCCGGTGAGCGCATCGCCGCTGCCGTGGCTGCCGCTGCTCAATCCGGCCGAACTGGCGCAGCTGGCGGTGCTGGCCTTGCTTGCACGCTGGGCCTGGTCGGCACAATCCCCGGTGCTGCTGCAGCGTTGGCGTGTCACTGCGCTGGGCGTGCTGGGCTGGGCCTTGCTCACCGGCAGCACCTTGCACAGCGTGCATCACTGGGGCGCGGTGCCCTGGGACACGCAACTGCTGGGCGCGACGCTGTCGCAGACCAGCCTGACCATCGTGTGGAGCGTGCTGGGCGTGCTGGGTTGGGTGATCGGCTCGCGTCGCGGGCAACGCGGCCTGTGGCTGGGTGGTGCGCTGTTGATGGGACTGGTGCTGGCCAAACTGGTGCTGGTGGACCGCCAGCATCTGGGCAATCTGCTGGGCATCGGCTCGTTCATGGCCTATGGCCTGTTGTGCACCGTGGTGGGTTATCTGGCACCTGCGCCGCCGCGTCAGGCGCCACTTGCCGAGGAGAGTGTGTGATGCGGATTCGAGGGTGGCTGCCGTTGGCAGTGGCAGGCATCGCCGGGGCGGTGCAGGCCGGCGATCTGCGGAGTGATTTCGTCCAGCAATGGCCGCTGCAGGTCGCGCAGTCCGATGCCGGCATGTATCAGCTGACGCTGGATGCGTCGGTGTACCGGGCGGCGCGCGATGCGCAATTGCGCGACGTGGCCGTGCTCGATGCACGCGGCGACGAGATGCCCTCGGCGCTGCTACCCGCGGAAGCAGCGGCGCAGGCGGCGCCACGGCGGCAGCGCGTGCCGGTGTTTGCGTTGCCGGCGGGCGCCGAAGCGGCCAGGGGCGACCTGCAACTGATTGCCGAGCGCGATGCGTCCGGCGCGGTCCGCCGGCTCGAAGGCCGGGTGGCCACAGGCGCGTCCACGCGCGACGGTGCCGGCCCGGGCTGGCTGGTGGATGCCAGCGGCGTGCATGAGGCGCCACGCGCGCTGTGGCTCGACTGGGACGGCACCACGCCGGTGCAGGCGCAGCTGCGCGTGGAAGGCAGCGACGATCTGCGTGACTGGCGCGTGCTCGCAGCCGACGCCACGGTGATGGCGCTGGACAACAACGGCCAGCGTTTGCAGCAGCGGCGCATCGCGCTGGAACAGGGCGCGCGCTATCTGCGCCTGGTGCCGGTCTCCGGCGCGCTGCCTGCGTTGACGCAGGTGGAGCTGGAGCTTGAAGGCGCCGCCGCGCCTGCGCAGTGGCAGCAACTCGATCTGCAGGGCACTGCGCAGGAGACGCGGGTGTTCTACACCTTGCCGGGGCGATTCCCGATTGCGCAGGTGGATGTGCAGGGCGCCCGTGCCGAGGCCGTGGAATGGGTCGTCGAAAGCCGCGATGGCGACCAGGCGCCCTGGCTGCAGCGTGCCGGGCCGTGGCTGGGCTATCGGCTGGGCAGCGCCGCGTCCGCCTCGCCGCCGCAGCCAGTGTCCGGTGGCAGCGTCCGCGACCGCCAGTGGCGATTGCTTGCCGCGCAAGGCCGCCGGACCGGTGTGCCGACGCTGCGGGTGGGCTATCAGCCGGAGCGGCTAGTGTTTCTTACCCAAGGCCAAGCGCCGTACGCGCTGGTAGCCGGCAGTGCGCGTGCGCAGCGCACCGAGGCGCCCTTGACCTCGATGCTTGCCGCCTTGCGCCAGGAACGCGGCGCGCAATGGCAGCCGGCCACCGCGCGCATCGCCGGCGCGGCGCAGCCGCTGGCAGGCGAGGCAGCGCTGCAACCGGCCGCGGTGCCGCGTGACTGGAAGCGCTGGCTGCTGTGGGCGCTGTTGGTGGGGGGGGCCGTGGTGGTCGGTGGTTTTGCGGTGAGTCTGTTACGCAGTGCCAGCGCCAACCGCGATGCCTGATGGCGATGCGCCGTTGCGGGTTTGCCGCTGCGGCGCGAAGGTCCGACAATGGGCGTCCCCCGTCGCCAAGGCAGCCGCATTGCCCGTCGTGTTCGACCGACCACAGTTCGCGCCACCCGCCTCTGCGGCGACGGCGCCTGTGAAACGCACCGCGCGTTCTGCGCGGTGGCGCGCCGGCAGCCTGCAACGCGTCATCCGTTCCCTCGCCAGCACAGCGCGTGGTCGTCAGCGCGCTGCATGCCTGCAGCTGTTTCGATTCCCCATTCCCCATTCCCCCAACGACTTAGCGAGCTGAGCCCATGTCCATTGTCCGCATGACCGACCTCGATCTTTCCGGCAAGCGCGTGCTGATCCGCCAGGATCTCAACGTACCGATCGACAACGGCCAGATCACCTCCGAACAGCGCATCACCGCCTCGGTGCCCACCATCAAGCTGGCGCTGGAAAAGGGCGCCGCGGTGATGGTGACCTCGCACCTGGGCCGCCCGAAGGAAGGCACCTGGAGCGAGGAAGATTCGCTGGCGCCGGTGGCCGCGCGTCTGACTACCCTGCTGGGCGTGGACGTGCCGCTGGTGCGTGACTGGGTCGATGGCGTGGACGTGGCGCCGGGCCAGGTGGTGCTGCTGGAAAATTGCCGCATGAACGTGGGCGAGGGCAAGGATGACGAAGCGCTCGCGCGTAAGTACGCCGCGCTGTGCGATGTGTTTGTCATGGATGCCTTCGGCACCGCGCACCGTGCGCAGGCCTCCACGCATGGCGTGATCCGGTTCGCGCCGGTGGCCGCCGGTGGCCCGCTGCTGATGGCCGAGCTCGACGCGCTGGCCAAGGCGCTGGACAACCCGGCCAAGCCGCTGCTGGCGATCGTGGCCGGCAGCAAGGTTTCGACCAAGCTGGAACTGCTGGCCAACCTGGTCAACAAGGTCGACCAGTTGATCGTCGGCGGCGGCATCGCCAATACCTTCATCGCCGCGGCCGGCCACGACGTGGGCAAGTCGCTCAGCGAGCCGGACCTGATCCCGACCGCCAACCAGATCGTCGCCGATGCCAAGGCACGCGGCGCGGAGATTCCGCTGCCCACCGACGTGGTGGTGGCCAAGCAGTTCCTGCCCGATGCCGAGGCGAGCGTGAAGTCGCTCGACCAGGTGGATGCCGACGATCTGATCCTGGACATCGGCCCGCAGACCGCGGCGCACTATGCCGAGCTGATTGCCAACGCCGGCACCGTGGTCTGGAACGGCCCGGTCGGCGTGTTCGAGTTCGAGCCCTTCAGCCATGGCACCGAGATCCTGGCGCGTGCCATCGCCGCGTCCAAGGCGTTCTCGATCGCCGGTGGCGGCGACACGTTGGCGGCCGTGGACAAATACGCCATCGCCAAGGACGTCACCTACATCTCCACCGGCGGCGGCGCGTTCCTGGAGTTTCTGGAAGGCAAGACCCTGCCGGCGGTTGCCGCGCTCGAGGCCCGCGGGCAGTGAGTGCAGCCACACTGTTCTTCGATCTGGACGGCACGCTGGTCGACTCGGAACCCGGCATCGTCGGCAGCATCGTGCATGCCTTCGACGAGGTCGGTCAGCCGCGGCCTTCCCCGCAGACGTTGCGCGCCTGGATCGGCCCGCCGCTGCGTGACAGTTTCAGCGAGCGCTTCCCCGAGGATCCGGACCTGGTGCAGCGCGCGCTGGCCGCCTATCGCGCCCGTTACGACGCGGTGGGCTGGACCGAGCTCAGCGTGTTCGACGGCATTGGCGATGTGGTCACCGGCCTGCACCGTGCCGGCCACCGGCTGGCCGTGGTGACCTCCAAGAACGAGCGCTACGCGCGCCGCATCGTCGAGCACCTGCCGTTCGGGGTGTGTTTCGAAGACGTCATCGGTGCCAGCGAAGATGGTGCGCGCCGCTTCAAGCCGGATTTGATCGCCGAAGCGCTGCGTCGCCTGCAGATCGACAAGACCGGCTGCGTGATGATCGGCGACCGCCGCATGGATATCGACGGTGCCAACCACCACGGCATCCACAGCATCGGCGTGTTGTGGGGCTTCGGCGACGAAGAAGAACTGCGCGCTGCCGGCGCCGGTGCACTTGCGCACACACCAGCCGAGTTGAGCGGGCTGATCCGCGGCTAGCGCGGCGCGTCTTCACTGCCACCGGCGTACGGTGGCGACCCGCAGCGTGCGGCCGTCCGCGGCTACACGCTGCGAAAGCGTACGTACTGTCCCGCACTGTCTGTGAGACATGCCGGAAAAGGAGGGGGGCTATGCCGCAATGCCATCCTCGGTACGTGACGCGTGTGTTAAGTTTCGCGGCTTTTACAGGGAGGCCATCATGAAAGAACGTCAACGCCGCACCAAGATCCTCGCCACGCTGGGACCGGCCACGGATCCGCCTGGTGTGCTGGACGCCTTGTTCAAGGCGGGCGTCAACGTGGTGCGCCTCAACTTCAGCCACGGCGACCCGTCCGGCCAGGCCAAGCGCGCTGCCGAAGTGCGTGCCGCCGCCGTCCGCGTCGGCGCCGAAGTGGGCATCCTGGCCGACCTGCCGGGCCCGAAGATCCGCATCGAGCGCTTTGCCGAAGGCAAGATCAAGCTGACCATGGGCGATCGTTTCGACCTGGTGGCCGATGTCAATGCGCCGGCCGGCGATCAGCATCAGGTGGGCGTGAGCTACCTGGGCCTGCCGCAGGATGTCACCGCCGGTGACGTGCTGCTGCTCGACGATGGCCTGGTGCAGCTGCAGGTCACCGACGTGCAGGGCGCGCGCATCGTCACCACCGTGCTCAACGATGGCGTGTTGTCCGACCGCAAGGGCCTCAACAAGCAGGGCGGCGGTCTGTCGCTGGGCGCGTTGACCGAGCGCGACAAGGAGCTGATCGGCATCGTGGCCAAGATCGGCGTGGACTTCATCGCGGTGTCGTTCTGCCGTAACGCGCAGGACATGCACGACGCCCGCCAGATCGCCCAGCAGCACGGCTGCGATGCCCAGTTGGTGTCCAAGATCGAGCGCACCGAAGCGATCGAGAACCTGGTCGAAATCGTCGAAGCCTCCGACGTGGTGATGGTGGCGCGTGGCGATCTGGGCGTGGAAATCGGCGATGCCGAATTGCCGGGCCTGCAGAAGAAGATCATTCGCGAGTCGCTGGCGCAGAACAAGGTGGTGATCACCGCCACCCAGATGCTGCAGTCGATGGTGGAAAGCCCGATCCCGACCCGCGCCGAAGTACTCGACGTGGCCAACGCGGTCATCGACGGCACCGATGCGGTGATGCTCTCGGCCGAAACCGCTGCCGGTGCGTACCCGGTGCGTGCGGTGGAAGCGATGGCGCGCATCTGCCTGGGCGCCGAGCACCAGTTCGAGTTCGATACCGACTTCGAAGCGGCGCAACGCAACCTGCAGCGCGCCGATCAGGCGATCGCAATGGCGACCATGTTCCTGTCCGAGCACATCGGTCTGGGCGGCGTGGTGGCGTTGACCGAATCCGGCGGCACGCCGCGTTACCTGTCGCGCTTCCGTTCCAACATGCCGATCTATGCATTCACCCGTCATGACGGCGCGCGTCGCCAGATGGCGATGATGCGTGGCGTGTTCCCGATCGGTTTCGACAGCCGTGGCCTGACCCCGCGCGAAGCCGCGCGCGCAGCGATCCGCCTGCTGGTGGAAAACGAGCGCATGGGGCCTGGAGACCGCGTGGTGTTCACCAGCGGCGAGCACATGGAAACCCATGGCGCCACCAACACGCTGCGTCTGCTGGAAGTGGGCGAAGACGGCCGCGCCAGCGGTCTGGGCGAGCTGTAGAACACCTAGCGGTGGGCGGGCGTCGTGCATGCACACATGTGCGACGCGCCCCACGCAGCCTGCAGTGACACGACGGCGGCCATGTGCCGCCGTCGTGCTGTGTGGCCGATGCGCTTGCCTCGCTTGCCCATGCCGCACCCTGCGATGCACGTCTCCGCAGCGTGGCTGACGGACATGTGCATGCAATCTCGCGGCCCAGCTGTGGTGCAGGCTGCACAGGGCATGGGGCCGATCAGAGATAAACGCCGCGTTTGATGCCCTTCCAAGCCATTGGCGTTTGCATGCCGCGACTGCCGCATCGACGTGAGCTACGGCGTGCGGCCAGGCGCGCTGCACGCCGTGATGCGAGCCCTGCCACAGATCGCGCAGCACGCTGCAAGGTGTAATCGGTTGCAGGCATTCCGTGAAGGAATGTCTACGACTTTCGTCGCTATACTTTCGTTCTCCCCCGCAGCTGCCACAGGAACTACATGAGCATCGAACAGCTTGCCGAAACCGCCCAGGCCATGGTCGCCCCGGGCAAGGGCATCATCGCCATCGACGAATCGACCAGCACGATCGCCAAGCGCTTTTCCGGCGTGGGCATCGAGAACACCGAAGAAAACCGTCGTGCCTACCGCGAACTGCTGCTGACCACGCCCAAGCTGAGCGATTACATCTCCGGCGCCATCCTGTTCGACGAAACCATCCGTCAGAAGACCAAGGACGGCGTGCCGTTCGCCAAGTACATGGCCGACCACGGCATCATCCCGGGCATCAAGGTCGACAAGGGCGCGCAGCCGCTGGCCGGCATGCCGGGCGAGCTGGTGACCGAAGGTCTGGACGGCCTGCGTGCACGTCTGGAGGAGTACTACACCCTGGGCGCGCGCTTCGCCAAGTGGCGTGCGGTCATCAACATCGGCGAAGACATTCCGTCCGGCACCTGCATCGAGGCCAATGCGCATGCGCTGGCCCGCTATGCCGCGCTGTGCCAGGAACAAGGCCTGGTGCCGATGGTGGAGCCGGAAGTGATCATGGACGGCGACCACGACATCGAGACCTGCTACGAAGTCACCGAAGCCACGTTGCGCTCGCTGTTTGGTGCGCTGTATGAGCAGAACGTTGTGCTCGAAGGCACCATCCTGAAGGCCTCGATGGTCATCTCCGGCAAGAGCTGCGAAGAGCAGGCCAGCGTCGAAGAAGTGGCCGAGTCCACCGTGATGTGCCTGAAGTCGACCGTGCCGGCGATCCTGCCGGGCATCGTGTTCCTGTCCGGCGGCCAGACCGACGAGCAGTCCACCGCGCACCTCAACGAGATGCATCAGCTGGGCAACCTGCCGTGGCCGCTGAGCTTCTCGTATGGCCGCGCGATGCAGCAGGCTGCACTGAAGCTGTGGTCCAAGGACATGACCGGCAACTATGCCAAGGCGCAGCAGATCATTTACGAGCGCGCCAAGGAAAACGGCCTGGCTGCACTGGGCAAGTGGAAGGGCTGATCCGCCGCTGAGGCTGCATCATGCACACAAGACGCCGGCCGTGAGGCCGGCGTCTTGTGTTTGGGTTCGCCAATTTGGATGGCGGGCAGCTTTTGTCGCGACGCTTGCGTTTGCGGCGCGCGCCCATCGGTGATCGCGCGACCGTTGCCCGCACTGACAGACACGCGTGGCGAACTACGGCACCTGCACCTGCACGCAAGCTACGTCTCAAGTAAGACGGCGCCTGCACGACGCAAGACACATCGCCGTTCCGCATCTTTGGGAAGCAGCTCGCTTGCACTCGTCTCGCTCACGCCGCAGCTGTTTCCTGCGTGCATGTGCATGGGGCAGCACAAAGTGCATCACAAGCAAGACTGTGCCGCGTACAAAGCAAGACAAGCGCCCTGCGGCGCCTGTCTGGAAGGATCACGCTTGCAGTCGTTGCACTCAGGCAGCAGCAGTTTCCTGCGTGGCGAGCGCCTGCTGGTAGGCCTTGTAGGTCGCTTCGTTATAGGCCACCAGCACGATGTGCTTGGGCACTTTGTGCGAGCGCTGCCAGTCGCGGGTTTCAGTGACGGCAATGCGTGCCGCCTGGTACAGCGGGTATCCGTAGATACCGCAGCTGATAGCCGGAAACGCAATCGAGTGCAGCATCATCTGCTCGGCCAACTTCAGCGACTGCCAGTAGCAGTTGGCGAGCTGTTCCGGTTCGTTGTGCTTGCCGTCGCGCCACACCGGTCCCACTGTGTGGAAGATGTGCCGCGCTTTCAGGTCGAAGCCATCGGTGATGCGGATTTCGCCGGTGGGGCAACGCACGCCTGGGCGCACTTCCGGCAATGCCTCGCAGGCCTCCAACAGGCGCGGGCCTGCGGCGCGATGGATCGCACCATCGACGCCACCACCGCCCAGCAGTGATTCGTTGGCCGCGTTGACGATGACGTCAACGTCGAGTTGGGTAATGTCGCCTTGCCAGACTTCGATTCTCATAGCGCGATAGTTATGGGATTTGCATGATGAGCGCGTGATGGATCAGGCGCTGCGGGACGCTCACGCTACGGGCCATTCATCTCACACGATGCGACCACATGGCGGGCTGCGCCGAAGGACCTGCAGCGTGCCAAACGCGCTGTCTGCAACGTGTCGCGATGACGATTGGTCTGGCCTATGACAGGCATCGAAGCGGCATGCTGAAACGTGCCAAATACGACGAAAGGCAGGCATCAATGCACCTTGGTAGCGTGCGAATTCAGGCGTTGAAAGAGTGCGATGCCAGAGTGCTTACAGTGCGTCGACTGTCGGCGTCATCGCCAACAGCGCTGGCAATCGATTCGCTCAATCAAAACCAGTGTGGCGCGCGCCCGTAGGTTCAAGGCCAATGGCGAACGCATGCGCAGTAATCGCCACAGACGCGGCCGAACTCGTCGCGCACGCGCGCTTGTCCGATGGAATTACAAACCGTCGCGAGACTACACGGCAGCGTACGCCGCTAGGCTCAAAGCCAGCGGCGTACGCGGGCGCAATAATCGCTGTAGGCGCGGCCGAATTCGTCGCGCAGGCGTGCTTCTTCGAACGGGATGACCAACCACTGCAAGGCCAGCCAGGGTAGCGGCACCAGCGCCACCGCCACCGCCCACAGCAGGCCCAGTTGCAGGCACAGGCCGATGTAGCTGAGGACCAGCGCCAGATACATCGGGTTGCGGGTGAAGCGGTACGGGCCGTCCAGCACCAGCCGCGAGGGATGGCCGCTGGGCATGATGGTGGTGCGTCGGCGCGCGAACAGGATGAAGCAGCTCACCGCCAGCGCGAGCCCGGCGCAGGCGATGACGCCGCCGGCCAGCTCGATCCACGCCAGCGGTGTGGGGGCGGGCAACGGCAGCGCAAAGGCCTGCTGTAGCCAGGCGCCGACGCCCAGGGCAAGCGCGAAATGCGCCGGGGAGGTCATCTTCACCAGCCATGGCGCCCGCCCGCTGCGGGTATCGCTGTGTCCATACGGCCGGTTACTCACGCCTTCTCTCCCTGCAGAACAACCGCCATCGTAACGTTTCCTTGACATCGGCGGGAGGGCGCAGCGCCCCGGCACGACGCAAATTGCAGGACACTTCATGCCAAAGGCCGCGCTGGCGGGCGCGGCCTTTGGGAAGAAACGCTGACGTCACGCTGCCTGCGATCAGGGCAGGCCGGCCAGCCAATCGTCGTCGGAGCCTTCGTTGATGTCGGCGAACAATGGCGTGGAGAAGTAGCGCTCGCCGGTATCCGGCAGCATCGCCAGGATCACCGCGCCCGGCACCGCGGTTTCGGCCACCCGCAGGGCAGTGGAGACGGTGCCGCCGCCGGAGATGCCGGTGAAGATGCCTTCTTCCGCGGCAAGCCGCCGAGCCACGCTGATCGCGTCGGTGTCTTCCACGCTGAGGATTTCGTGGGCGACCTCGCGGTTGAGCACCTCCGGCACGAAGTCCGGCGTCCAGCCCTGGATCTTGTGCGGCTTCCAGTCCTGGCCTTGCAGCAGCGCGGCGCCGGCCGGCTCGGTGGCGGTGATGCGCACTTCCGGGCGGGCCACGCGCAGTACTTCGCCCACGCCGGTGAGGGTGCCGCCGGTGCCCCAGCCGGTCACGAAATGGTCCAGCCGGTGGCCGGCGAAGTCGCGCAGGATCTCGGCGGCGGTGGTGTTGCGGTGGTAGGCCGGATTGGCGGGATTGGCGAACTGGCTGGCCAGGAACCAGCCATGTTGTTCGGCCAGTTCCTTGGCCTTGCGTACCATGCCGCTGCCGCGCTCGGCGGCCGGGGTCAGGATCACCTTGGCGCCGTAGGCGCGCATCAGCTTGCGGCGCTCGATCGAGAAGGTTTCCACCATGGTGGCGACGAACTTGTAGCCGCGCGCGGCAGCGACCATGGCCAGCGCCACGCCGGTGTTGCCGGAGGTGGCTTCCACGATGGTGTCGCCGGGCTTGAGCAGGCCGCGTTGTTCGGCGTCCAGGATGATGGCCAGCGCCAGCCGGTCCTTGACCGATCCGCCCGGGTTGAACGACTCGACCTTGACGTACAGGGACACGTGGTCCGGGGCGAGGCGGTTGAGTTTGACCACCGGGGTGCGGCCGATGGTGTCGAGGATGTTGTCGTACAGGGCCATGGGGTCTCCGTCGGAATCAGGCTGCGTGGGCGAGTGTGGGCGCGTGGGGCGTTGCGATGGGTGAGTGCGCGGGCTTGCCGGTGAGCGGCGCGGCGCCGAACCAGTGCAGCGACTGCGACAGCGCAGCGACGTCGCCCAGGATCAACAGTGCGGGCGAGCGCACCGCATGCAAGCGCGCGGTGGCGGCCAGCTGCGACAAGGGGCCGGTGACCACGCGCTGTTCCGGGCGCGAGCCATTTTCGACCAGTGCAAATGGCGTGTCTGCGGCGCGGCCGGCCTGCAGCAGGCGCTGCTGGATGCTATCCAGGCCGGCCACGCCCATGTAGAAGGCCAGCGTCTGCCGCTCCTGGCCCAACGCGTACCAGTCCAGCGTGTCCAGCGAATCCTTGCAGTGCGCGGTGATCAGGCGCAGCGATTGCGCATGGTCGCGGTGGGTGAGCGGGATACCGGCGTAGGCGGCGCAGGCCACTGCGGCGGTGATGCCGGGCACCACCTGGAAACCGATGCCGTGCGCGTGCAGGAATTCGAGCTCTTCGCCGCCGCGGCCGAACACGAACGGGTCGCCACCTTTCAGGCGCACCACGCGCCGCCCGGCGCGCGCATGTTCGAGCATCAGCGCATGGATCTGCTCCTGGCGCGTGCTGTGGCCTTGGGCGGATTTGCCCACTTCGATGCAGCGCGCTGCGCGCTGGGCCAGACGCAGGATCTGCGGGCTGACCAGGCGGTCGTACAGGATCACCTCGGCCTGCCGCAGCGCGCGCACCGCATTGCGGGTGAGCAGGCCGGGGTCGCCCGGGCCGGCACCGACCAGCGCCACACTGCCGGGCGTGAGGGTGAGGCGGCTTGCTGCAGGCGATGGTTCGCTGGCGATGGGCGGCAACGCTGCGGCTGCGGGAGCGACTTCATGGGTCAGCAACCGTTGCGCACCGGCGGCGCTGCGCAGGGCAGCGTTCACTGCCAGCACATCGCTGGCCGCAATGGTCAGCCAGACCGGCTGGTCCGGCAGTGCCAGCCACTGTGGGTCAAAACTGCCCGTCAGCCAGCGCACCTGCCCGGACTGCGCCCAGCCGCGCAACGCGGGTGTCAGTTCCGGCGCGCCCACCAGCGGCACTGCGCCGGCCTGCAGCAGGCTGGCGGTGGCGCGTTCGGCAGCGCGGCCGCCGCCGACCACCAGGACGGCACGGCCACGCAGATCGGCAAGGAGCGGGAACAGGGCAGTCACGGACCGGGGGCTTCGAGGAGAGGGCCAGACCGTAACGCCGGGCTTATAGCCGTCGGAAATGACTTCATGCGTCCTAAAAATAGCGTTCGGTTATAAGCTGGCCCGCCGAACTCCTCTACAGTCGAAGCCCTTGTAGCGCCTCGCGCTTTTTTGGACATAAGCCCATGACGCTGACCCAACTTCGCTACCTGGTGGCCATCGCCGATGCCGAGCTGAACATCACGCTGGCCGCGGCGCGTGTGCACGCGACCCAGCCGGGCCTGTCCAAACAGCTCAAGCAGCTGGAGGACGAGCTGGGCTTTTTGCTGTTCGTGCGCAAGGGGCGCAGCCTGGATGCGGTGACCCCGGCCGGCGTGGAAGTGATCGAACGTGCCCGCGCGGTGCTGTCCGAAGCCAACAACATCCGCACCTACGCCGCCAACCAGCGCCGCGAAAGCCAGGGCCAGCTGACCTTGACCACCACCCATACCCAGGCGCGCTTTGTGTTGCCGCCCGCGGTGGCACAGATCAAGCAGGCCTACCCGCAGGTGAGCGTGCATCTGCAGCAGGCGGCCGAGAGCGCGGCGCTGGATCTGCTTAGCCAAGGCGATGCGGACATTGCCGTAGTCAGCACCGCGGGCGGCGAGCCCACGGCCGGCATCGCGGTGCCGCTGTACCGCTGGCGCCGGTTGGTAGTCGTGCCGCGCGGGCATGCGCTGGACACGCGCGTGGCGCCGGACATGCAGGCGCTGTCCGCGCACCCGCTGATCAGTTACGAATCCTCCACGCGCGCCGGCTCGTCGCTGCAGCGGGCGTTTGCGCAGGTGGGCCTGGAGCCGAGCATTGCGCTGACTGCGCTGGATGCGGACCTGATCAAGACCTACGTGCGTGCTGGCCTGGGCGTGGGGCTGGTGGCCGAAATGGCCGTCAGCGCCAACGACGAGGATCTGCGCGCATGGCCGGCCCCGGCGCCGATCGCCGAGTGCATCGCCTGGGCGGTGCTGCCGCGCGACCGTGTGTTGCGCGATTACGCATTGGACCTGGTGCATGTGCTGGCACCGCAGATCGACAAGCGCGACCTGCGCCGGGTGCTGGACGGCAACCAGGCGCCGAACTGGCCGCTGCCGCCGACCTGGGAAGCGCTGACCCAGACCATCACCAGCTGATGCCGGAATCGGCCCGTGTCGCTGCGCGCGAACGCGTTGCGGCAGACGCGCGCGGCCGGTGGCATGCTGGCTGCCTCAACCAACGAGGTGCGCCATGACAGCAGTGCTTCGCCCGGCGCTCAGCCGTGTGTGGTCACCTGATGCGGACGGCGGCATGCAGCTGGAGCTGTGGGCCCATGTAGAGGGCCGCGACCAGACCGTGCTGACGGTGTTGGCCGATCCGCAGGACGAATCGCTGTGGGTGGGCGTGCAACTGGGCGATACGCGCCTGCAACTGCCGTTGGTGATCCTGCGCCAGGCACTGGAGGCCGCCGATGCCGAGGTGCATTCGGCGGCGTGGTTCGCGCGTCAGGATGAGGGCGTGTCGGAGATCTAGCCGGCAAGCAGGAGGGCGTTGCCTGCGGGTGTCGCGGCAGCGGGAGTAGTGATTGCGCTGCCACTTGGCGGCGATCACATCAGGGCGCGGCGGTCCTTGCTAATGCTGCACTGCAGCGCACTGAAAAATCATAATCTCTTTGGGAATCAATGGCCTGCAAACACCGCGCTGCATCAGCACAGCCTCGCTGTCGGTGATTTCCCCTCGCGCTGTCAGGGCCGTCAAGGCGGCGTCGGCCAGAGCCATCAAGTTGGGCCTGGCGATGTCGTAAACCCTTATAGCAACCATGCACGACACTCCCGGACGTCTAGGGGTGGACGGCGCAGGGCCGGCCCGGCATCCATCGCTTGTTCGGTCTGTTCGGAAGGTCGTAGAGGTTGCTGGCGCTGTCGTTCGCCATCGCGTGTTGCGCGACTTGAACGACTGGCGCACCCGGGTCCCTGGGGAGAGACCTGGCGTGCTTGGTGGCGGATCCGGGACGGGAGCCCGGGTCCGCCATTTTTTGTTCAGGCCTGCGGAATGGTGACCGAAAAGCGCGTGCCGCCACTCGGGCGCGGGCGCACTTCGACCTGGCAGCCCAGCGTTTCGGCGGTGCGATGCACGATCCACAAGCCGATGCCCAGGCCGTCGCTGCCCGGGTCGGCCTGGCGGAACGCCTGGAATACGTCTTCGGGATGCTCCAGATTCAAGCCGATGCCGCTGTCGATGACTTCCACCACCGCATGGCCGGGACGGCGCCGGCAGCCCACCAGCACCTGGCCGCGTTCGGTGTACTTGACTGCATTGCCGACCAGATTGCCGATCAAGGTGGTCAGCAAGGTGGAATGGCTGCGCACGCGCAGGGAGGTGGGCACATGCCGCAGCGCCAGGCACTTGTCCCTGGCCGGCTGGCGCCACACGCCGAGCACCGCGTGGATCACGTCTTCCAGCGCCAGCGGCTGCAGATCCGGGCTGGCCGACTTGCTGGCCGCCGCCAATGCGGCCAGTTCGTCCAGGCTGCGCGCCACGGTGCCGATCGCATCGCGTGCGGTGACCAGGGTGGGAATGGTGTCCACGTTGGCATGCCGGCGCATCTTGTCGATGGCATAGGCGGCCGTGCGCAGGGGGGTCTTGAGATCGTGGCCGGCGATGGCCATCAGACGGCTGCGGTAACGGTTGGACTCTTCGGCGATCAGCAACGCGCGGCGCAACTCCAGCTGGGCCATGGTCTGGCGGGCCAGCGCGCGCAATGCATCGACCTGTTCGTCGGTGAGCTGGCGTGGTTGCCGGTCCAGCACGCAGACCGTGCCCAGCGGCAGGCCGTCCGGGGTCTTGAGCAGCGCACCGGCATAGAAATACAGCGGCGATTCGCCGGTCACCAGCGGGTTGCGCGAAAAGCGCGCGTCTTCGCGGGTGTCGGGCACCACCAGCACGTCGTTATCGAGCAGGGCATGCGCGCACATCGACTTGAACAACGGTGTCTCGCGTTCGCCCATGCCACGCTCGCTCTTGAACCACTGCCGGTCCGCATCCACCAGGCTGATCAGCGCGATCGGGGTCTGGCAGATGATCGAGGCCAGCTTGGTGATGTCCTCGAAGGCGGCCTCGCGCGGGGTGTCGAGGATGCCGTAGCTGCGCAGGGCCTGCAGGCGCAGGGCCTCGCTCGGCGGCTTGGGCGCACACGGCAGGGGCTCGGCCGCTGGATCGGACAGGACAATACTCATGCGCGCACGGGTCAAAGTGATAGGCGCCAAGCATAGGGCATGGCTGTGCCCGGATTGTGTGCACCGCAGCCCGTCCAGGCGATCGCTGCCGGTGGCGGCATGGGTAAGGGTGCGACATCGCGTCGCGCACCGGCCGCGACCATCGCCGGTTGTGATGCACCGGCTTACACTCGCCGGATGCTCCGTTCGCTCCGCCACCACCGCGTGTTGCAGTCGCTTGCCGTGCTGGCGGTTGCGCTGATGCTGGTGGCGCCGCTGATCAGCCGCTGGTGCCAGCTGCCACTGGCGCAGCCGATGTGCACCAGCCAGGCCGCTGGCGCTGCGGCATCTGTGCATGCCGGGCACCACCCGATGCCGGGCATGGGCGCAGCGCAGCACCACGCCATGGACGCGCCCGCGTCCCAGCACGCGGCGCCTGCGCAGGACGCCGGCGCGCATGCCGATGCGTGCGATTACTGCGTGCTGGCAGCGCGTCTGTTGGGCGCGCTCGCGCTGGTGGTGCTATGCCTGTTGCAGCTGCGGCCGAGCAAGCCCGCTGCCCCGACGCGGACGCATGCATGGCGCGCGCTGCGCTGGCCGGCGCTGGGCGCACGCGGGCCGCCGCTGCCCGCCTGAGGCTGGGCAACGCGCGAGCGTCCGCTGTTCTTTCCGTATTGGCGTGCGCCACCTGCTGGCGTGCGCGAGGCGTGCTGTGCACGCGATGGCGGCTGCCGCGCTTTCTCTTCCGTTGACCGTGCGGCCCTTGCGGGCGTCGCGTGCGGTTGCGTTGTCCGTGCACGCACGGCAGAGGGTGTGACATGCGAGTGTGGTGGTTGAAAGCGATGTGGTCCGCGCCGTCGTTGGCGATGGCATGCGGGATGGCGGGTCATGCACAGGCGCAGGACGCCGCATTGACCCTGGGCAAGGTGCAGGTGAGCGCGCAGACCACGCGCGGGCAGAGTGCGGCGAGCGTGTTGAGTTCGGTGGACGTGATCGGCGGCGCGTTGCTGCACGATCAGCATGTGGACTACAGCTGGGAGCTGCTGATGCGTGCGCCCGGCGTACAGGTCACCCCATTCCGCATGGGTACCGACGCGGGGCGGTTTTCGTTCCGCGGCTTCAATGGCGAGGGGCGGATCAATGCGGTCAAGCTGCTGATCGATGGTATTCCCAGCAACGATAATGCCGGCGGCATGCCGTATCTGGATGCGGTGTTTCCGCAGGATATTTCGGCTATCGAGATCGTGCGCGGCACCAACGATGCGCGCTACGGGCTGCATGCCATCGCCGGCAGTGTGGACGTGCTGACCCGCACCGGTGGCAACGACGGGCGACTGAGCGTGACTGCCGGCAGCTTCGGCGCGCGCGAAGTGCAGCTCGGAAAGGGCATCGAGCGCGGCGCCTGGAGCCAGAATTACGTGGTGGCCTGGCGCGATTCCGACGGTTACCGCGATCACGCCGATGCACGCAAACGCAGCGTGGCCGGCAAATGGTTTTACACCGACCCGGGCGGCGCGTTTCGTGCCGGGCTGACCACCCGCTATTACGACAACCACGCAATGGAAGCCGGGTATCTGGATGCGGCCAGCGCACGCGCCGCACCACGCAGCTCGCCCGCGTATGCGCAGGACGATCGCAGCGAACGCACGCTGCGCCAGACCGCGCTGCATGCGGACGGCACGCTTGGCAGCGACACGCAGTGGAGCGCCAAGGCCTACCGCAACGCGTACCACAACCAGCGCTGGGTGCGTTTTTCCGAAGCCGGCCTGCAACAGGAACGCGACACCGACGAGACCCACCGTGGCGTGCTCGTGCGCGGCAACTGGCAGCCGGGCTGGCAGGCGCTACCGACCACGCTGGAGGCCGGCCTGGACGTGCAATGGCAGGACAACCAGTCGCAGCGCTACCGCACCATGGCACGCGTGCGCAGCGCGCAGTTGCGCGACTGGGATTACGACCTGCGCACGCGCGGCGCCTACGTGCAGGCCGTGCTGAAACCGACCGAGCGATTGCAACTGGTGCCCGGCTACCGCATCGACCGCGTCGATGGCGAGCTGCGGGATCTGCGCGCCGGCATCACTGCGCCAAGCTACGACTACGGCACCATCAAGCAGCCCAAATTCAGTGCCAGTTACCGGCTTGCCGGGCAGAGCAGCGCCTACGCGAATTGGGGGCGCACCTTCCAGATCGGCACCGGTGATGGGGCGTACCGCCGGCAGCCCGGCAACCTGGGCCCGTCGATCAACGATGGCTGGGAAGCGGGCTTCAAGTTCGCGCCCACCGCCGTGCTCGATGGCCGGCTGGCGTATTGGGAACAACGCGCGTCCGGCGAGGTGGCCACCATTCTGGGTGTGAATGGTGTGGCCGGCGTGGGCGATGTGGCCAACGTCGGGCGTACGCTGCGGCGTGGCTGGGATGCGCAGCTCAACCTGCAGCCGGCCGAGCACTGGCGTGCGTGGCTGTCGTATTCGCGGCAGAAGGCGAGCATCGCCACGCCCGATCCCAGCGCGCCAGCCACGCGCGGCCGCGAGATCGAAAACGTGCCGCATTGGCTGGCCACCGCGGGCGTGGAGTGGCAGCTCACTCCGGCGTTGCAACTCAGTGCCTGGGGCAATGCACAGGGCGACTATTACCTGGAGCGCACCAACACGCTGGGGCGCACCGGTGGCTATGCCCTGCTCAATCTTGGCGCGCGCTGGGCCGTGGATGCGCGCAATACGGTGTCGCTGCAACTGCGCAATGCCACCGACCGCAGCTATGTCTATGCCTGGTACGACAGCGGCAGCTCGGGCTATTCGCCGGGTGACGGCCGTGCACTGTCGCTGTCCTGGGATTGGAGTTTCTGATGTCAGTCTCCGCGACCCAGCAT
Source organism: Xanthomonas sp. NCPPB 4037 (assembly GCF_041475695.2). Taxonomy (NCBI): domain Bacteria; kingdom Pseudomonadati; phylum Pseudomonadota; class Gammaproteobacteria; order Lysobacterales; family Lysobacteraceae; genus Xanthomonas; species Xanthomonas sp. NCPPB 4037. Next base: position 3,965,551 of record NZ_CM191261.1, on the reverse strand, counting down.
GTTGCCCCCGTGGCCGCTGCCGACGAGACCGCGCAAGGGCGTCGTTGGCGCTTGTACCGCGCGGTGTGGCGCTGGCATTTCTACGCCGGATTGCTGGCGCTGCCCTTCATTGCCTGGCTGGCGCTGACCGGTGCGGCATTCCTGTATCACGATGCTATCGACCGCATGGCCCATCACGCATTGAAAGTGGTGCCGGTGGGCCCGGCGCGGTTGCCGGCGCAGCAGTTGGTGGATGCCGCGCAGCGTGCGCAGGCGGGGACGGTGTTTCGCTACACCACGCCCGACCGTGCCGATGCCAGCGCCGAGATCGGCGTGCTACGCACCGGTGGTGCGCGCGAGGTGGTGTACGTGGACCCGTACAGCGCGCGTGTGCTGGGCATGCTGCCCGAGCATGGCACGCTGGCCTGGACCATTCGCCGGCTGCACAGCCTGGACCTGCTCGGTCCCCTCGCGCGTGGCCTGATCGAAATGGCCGCGGGGTGGGCGATTGTGCTGGCGCTGACCGGCGTGTACCTGTGGTGGCCGCGCGGCCGCCGCAGCGGGATGGTGAGCGTGCGTGGCCGTCCCGCGCAGCGGGTGTTCTGGCGCGACCTGCACGCGGTCACCGGTGCCGGGGTTGGAGCGGTGCTGCTGTTTCTGGCCCTGACCGGCATGCCGTGGTCGTGGCTGTGGGGCGCGCAGGTCAATCGCTGGGCCAACGGACATGATTTCGGTTACCCGACCGGGCTGCGCGTGCAGTTGCCGATGTCGCAACAGCGGCTCACCGACAGCGGCGAGCCGAGCTGGTCGTTGCGCCAGGCACGGCTGCCGCAATCGACGCTGCCATCCGACAGACCGATGCCGATGGCCATGGGCGCAGCGGATGCCATGGCACCGGCGATGGCGCATGCCGCGCATGCCGAACACAGCGAACACGCTGCACGTGCCGCACACGTTGCGCGTGCCTCACAAACCGATACCGCGCATGCCGAGCACGCCGCGCATGGCGGCGGCAGTGGCTTGGGTGAAGCGCCAGGTGTCGGTGCCCTGGGGCTGGATGCGGCGCTGGCGCGTTTCGATGCGCGCGGCATCGCAGCCGGCTATAGCGTGGCGCTGCCGCGTGGTGCCAGCGGCGTGTATACCGCTTCGGTGTATCCGGACGATTTGCAGCGGCAGCGGGTGATCCATCTGGATCAATACAGCGGCGCGGTGTTGCTGGACATGCGCTACCGCGATTACGGACCGCTGGCGCAGGCGCTGGAATGGGGCATCAACGTGCACCTGGGCCAGCAATACGGCACCGCCAATCAACTGCTTTTGCTGCTGGCGTGCGCGGCCATCGTGTTGCTGTGTGTCAGCGCGGCGGTGATGTGGTGGAAGCGCCGCCCGGTTGGCGGCCTCGGCGTGCCGCCATTGCCGGCCGATCCGCGCACGCTGCGCGGCGTACTGGCGCTGTTGGTGCTGTGCGGGCTGCTGTTCCCGCTGATGGGCGCATCGTTACTGCTGTTGTGGGCGTTCGATCATTACTGGAGCGTGCGCAGGCTGCGGCGGTGAGGCGCCGGCCTGCGCACTGCTGCGCGCGGCTCAGATGTCTTCGTGGATGCCGCACTCGCGCTTGAGCCCAAAGAAGCGCGTGTCTTCTTCGCGCATGCCCGGCTCCCAGCGACGGGTGGTGTGGAAGTCGCCGATCGACACATAGCCTTGTTCCCACAGCGGGTGATACGGCAGTGCGTGCGCCTGCAGATATTGCCAGACGTCGCGGTCGGTCCAGTCGGCGATCGGGCTGATCTTGTAGCGGTCGCCGCGCTTTTGCACGATCGGCGTCTGCGCGCGCCCACCGGACTGGCTGCGGCGTAGGCCGGTGAACCAGGTGCCGACGTTGAGTTCGTCCAGCGCGCGGCGCATCGGTTCGACCTTGCGCAGATTGTTGTACTGGTCGATGCCCACCATGCCCTGTTCCCACAAGCGGCCATGGCGTGCCTCCATCCAGGCGCGGCTGACCAGCGGGCGATACACCTGCAGGTTGAGCGAGAGGCGTTCGGTCAATGCATCGGCAAAGCGGTAGGTTTCCGGGAACAGGTAGCCGGTGTCGATCAGGATCACCGGGATGTCCGGGCGCTGCTGGGTGAGCAGGTGCAACGTCACCGCCGACTGCGCGCCGAAGCTGGACGACAGCGCCGCTTGTTGGGGGCCGTGCTGCAGCGCCCAGGCAACGCGTTCGTCGGCGCGCAGCGTCTCCAGATGCGCGTTGAGCGCGTCCAGGTCGTCCAGCGAAGGAGCGGCGATCGATGAGGCAGGCAGCGCGGTCATGCGAGCAATTCCAGGTCGAGATGACGGTGGGTGGGGTAGGGCGGCAGGGCGATCAGGCCGCTGCGATGCAGGAAGTCGCCGAAGCCTTCATCGGCGTGCTGGTCGCGCTCTGCGGCATAGCGCGCCAGCAGTGGCTCGAGCGCGGCGAGGATGTCGGCCTCGTTGATGTTTTCGCGGTACAGCGTGTTCAGGCGCTGGCCGCGGCGGTCGCCGCCCAGCATCAGGTTGTAGCGGCCCGGTGCCTTGCCGACCAATGCGATTTCAGCCAGATACGGCCGCGAACAGCCGTTCGGGCAACCGGACAGGCGTAGCACGATCGGCGTCTGCGCCAGCCCGTGGCGTTCCAGCAGCGGCTGCAGCGCTGCACTGAAATCCGGCAGATAGCGCTCGGCCTCGGCCATGGCCAGCCCGCAGGTTGGCAAGGCCACACAGGCCATCGCGCCGCGCGCCAACGCGGTGGGCGCCAGGTTGCCGGCATCCAGGCCGTACTGCGCCACCAATTGGTCGATCTGCGCGCGCTGGTCGGACGGTACGCCGGCAATCACCAGGTTCTGATTGGGCGTCATGCGGAACTCGCCGACCTGCAACTGCGCGATGGCGCGCAGCCCGCTCAGATGTGCGGCCGTGTCGGTGTCGGCAATGCGCCCGGCCGGCAGTGACAGCGTCAGATGCCAATCGCCCTGTTCGCCCTCCACCCAGCCGTAGCGGTCGCCGTTGTGCGCGAATGCAAACGGCTGCGCAGGTTGCAAGGTGAATCCCGCGCGGCGTTCGATCTCCGTCACGATGGTGTCCAGGCCGTGATCGTCGATGGTGTACTTGAAGCGCGCGCGTTTGCGCACGGCGCGATTGCCGAGGTCGCGCTGGGTGGTGACCACGGCCGTGGCGATATCCAGCAACTGATCGCGGGTGACGAAGCCGATCACGTTGGCCACGCGCGGCCAGGTCTCCGCGTCGCCGTGACTGGCGCCCATGCCGCCGCCGATGCTCACGTTGTAGCCGAGCAGCTGGCCCTCGCGCAGGATGGCGATGAAGCCCAGGTCGTTGGCGAACACGTCCACATCGTTATGCGGTGGCGCGGCAAAGCCGATCTTGAATTTGCGCGGCAGGTAGCGGTCGCCATAGATCGGCTCGTCCTCGGCGCCCGAACCGGACACGCGCTCTTCATCCAGCCATATCTCGTAATAGGCACGCGTGTTGGGCAGCAGATGCTCGGACACGCGCGCGGCATCGGCATACAGCGTGGCATGCGCCTGCGACAGCAGCGGGTTGGCCGCCACCTGCACATTGCGATTCACATCGCCGCAGGCGGCCAGCGTGTCGATCAAGGTGGCGTTGATCGCCTGCATCGTGGCCTTGAGCTCGCGCTTGATCACGCCATGGAACTGGAACGCCTGGCGCGTGGTGATGCGCAGCGAATGGTTGGCATAGCGCGTGGCGATGCCATCCAGTGCCAACCACTGGCTGGGTGAAATCACCCCACCCGGTGTGCGCGTGCGGATCATGAACTGATAGGCCGGCTCAAGCTTTTGCCGCCGCCGCTCATCGCGGATGTCGCGGTCGTCCTGCTGGTAGCTGCCGTGGTATTTGATCAGCGTCTGATCGTCCTCGCGCAACGCCCCGGTGACCGGATCGGCCAGGCTTTGCTCCAGCGACCCGCGTAAGCGGCGGCTGGTGGATTTGATGTCTTCGACGGAGTGGGTCATGGGAATCGGGAATCGGGAAAGGGGAATCGTGAAAAGCGGCGTGGTCGCTCGCGACAATTCGGGTGCAGGCCGTACCCATTCCCGATTTCCCACTTCCGATTCCCGGCACTAGTAGACATCGCGCGCATAGCGTCCCTCCACCTGAAGGCGGGTGAGATACGCTGCGGCCGCTTCGGCATCGAGTGCGCCGTGGGTGGCGACGATATCCAGCAGCGCGGCGTGCACGTCCTTGCCCATGCCGATCGCGCCGCACACATACAGGTGCGCGCCGCCTTGCAGCCAGGCATAGACCTCGGCGCCGCGCGCGCGCAGGCGGTGTTGCACGTACATCTTCTCTGCCGCGTCGCGCGAGAACGCCAGTTCCAGTGCATGCAGCTCGCCGCGCTGCAGCGCCTGCTGCCATTCGGTCTGATACAGGAAGTCGGTGTTGAAATGCTGCGCGCCGAAGAACAGCCAGTTGCGTCCCTTGGCGCCGGTTTCGGCACGCTCCTGCACGAATGCGCGGAACGGTGCAACGCCGGTGCCCGGGCCGATCATCAGGATGTCGCGGTCCGGATCTGCCGGCACGCGGAAGCGCTCGTTCGGTTCGATGTACACCGGCGCGGTGTCGCCTTCGGCCAGTGCCGCCAGAAATCCGCTGGCCGAACCCACGTGCCCATGGCCGTGCGCCTGGTAATGCAGTTCATCCACGACCAGGTGCACTTCCTCGCCCACGCGCTTGCGGCTGGAGGAGATGGAATACAGGCGTGGGGTGAGCGGACGCAGGGCGGCCAGCAGGCCACCTTGGTCCCAATCCGCCGGCCAGCGTCGCAGCACGTCGATCAACTGGTGATCGGAGAGCAGCGACGCCAGGCCGGCAGTCTGGGTCGGGGTGAGCAGCGCCTGCAGTTCATCTGCATGTGCACGCTCGGCGTGGGCGGCCAGGAAGGGCCGCGAGAGCTTGGTCAGCTCGCGCCGCGTGGCAAGCCACTCGTTCAAGGCCAGAGTGTCCTCGCCGATGGTGACCGATGCATGACCATCCAGGCGCAGGCTTTCCAGCACCGCATCGACCAAGGCAGGCGGGTTGCGGTGACGGATGCCGAGCGCATCGCCGGGCTCGTAGCTGAGCCCGCTGCCGTCCAACGAGAACTCCAGGTGGCGCACCCGCTTGATCGCCGGGCCATAGACACGGAAGCCCGGGCCCTTGAAATCGCGCCCGCTGATGATCTGGTTGGCCAGCAACTCGGCGGCGAACGGGTGCTGCTGCGACCACACCGGCGCGGCCGGCTGGCTGCGCAGCGGCGTGACCGTGGCCGATGGCTGGGCACTCTTGAGCTGCTCGCGCGCATGCCGCAGCGCGTGCGTGCGCCAGGGAGCGGCGACGCTGTCGATGTCCAGGTCGGCTTCGCCGCGCGGCTGCACGCGGCTGCCGCCGAGTTCGGCCAGGCGCTCGTCGATCCGCCGCGCAATGCCGCAGAAATCGGCGTAGCTGGAATCGCCCAGGCCCAGTACCGCGTACTTGAGCTCCGGCAGCTTGGGCGCGCGGCGGCCACTCAGGAATTCGACCAGGCCAATCGCATCATCCGGCGGGTCGCCTTCACCCTGGGTGCTGATCACCACGTACAACAGGCGTTCGCTGGCCAGCTCGCGGGTGGGGTAGGCATCGGCGCGTAGCAGGCGCACGCTCACGCCGGCGGCCTCGGCCTCGGCGGCCAGTTGCTCGGCCTGCCGCCGGGCATTGCCGGTCTGGCTGCCGTACAGCACGGTCAGGCGCTGGCTCTCGTGCGCCACCGCATGCCCCTGGCCACCCGGCAGTACCGCCAGCGAGCGCGGCGGGTGACTCTGGGCCAAGCCGGCGGTATACCCGGACAGCCACCACAGGGACGGGGCGTCCAGACCGTCGACCAGACGCTCCAGCAGCGCCTTGCGCTCGTCGGGCAAGGGGCTGGGCGGCACGGCGGGGCTGGCGGCGGTCATTCGGTTCCAGGGAGGGGAATGGATGAACGATGTTAGGGAAGCGTTCGCTCCGCCAGAAAGGATCAGCCGTTATCGCGTTATGCCGGGTGCTTATTTCGGCCCGGCATGGGCCCGCTACACACTGCGCTGCCTTGCCCTACCATCGGCTGGTCTCGCCCGCCGATGCCCAACGACACGCTGATGACCCTGCCGCCCCTGTCCCATCTCGACCGTCTCGAGGCCGAGAGCATCCACATCCTGCGCGAAGTTGCCGCCGAGTTCCGTGCGCCGGTGATGCTGTATTCGGTCGGCAAGGACAGCTCGGTGCTGCTGCACCTGCTGCTCAAGGCCTTTGCCCCCTCGCCACCGCCGATCCCGCTGCTGCACGTGGACACGCGCTGGAAATTCCGCGAGATGATCGCCTTCCGCGACCGTCGCGCGGCCGAGACCGCGGTGGACCTACGCGTGCACATCAACCCGGACGGCGTCGCGCAGGACATCGGCCCGATCAGCCATGGCGCGGCGGTGCACACCGACGTGATGAAGACCCAGGGCCTGAAGCAGGCGCTGGAGCAGGGCGGCTTCGATGCGGCGATTGGCGGGGCGCGCCGGGACGAAGAAAAATCGCGCGCCAAGGAGCGCGTGTTCTCGTTCCGCAATGCACGCCATCGCTGGGACCCGAAGAATCAGCGCCCGGAGCTGTGGAATCTCTACAACGCGCGCACCAAACCTAGCGAAAGCGTGCGCGTGTTTCCGCTGTCCAACTGGACCGAGCTGGATATCTGGCTGTACATCTACCGCGAGCGCATTCCGGTGGTGCCGTTGTACTTCGCCGCGCCGCGCCCGGTGGTGCAGCGCGACGGCGCCTGGATCATGGTCGACGACGACCGCCTGCCGCTGCATCCCGGCGAAACCCCGCAACTGCGCTCGGTGCGCTTCCGTACCCTGGGCTGCTACCCGCTGACCGGCGCGATCGAATCCACCGCCGACACGCTGGAAGCGGTGATCGCCGAGATGCTGGTCAGCACCAGCTCCGAACGCCAGGGCCGCATGATCGACCACGCACCAGGCGCATCGATGGAGCAGAAGAAACTTGAGGGGTATTTCTGATGGGCAGTGAATCGGGAATCGGGAATGGGGAATCGCAACAGCAGTTCGCCGCGAACCAGATGAGGGAGGAGACCGCTTTTGCGATTTCCGATTCCCCACTCCCCAATCCCGGCGCCATCGGCGCCTATCTGCAGCAGCACGAATCCAAACCGCTGCTGCGCTTCATCACTTGCGGCAGTGTTGACGATGGCAAGAGCACGCTGATCGGGCGGTTGTTGTACGACAGCAAGCGGCTGTTCGATGACCAGCTGGCCGCGCTGGAAAGCGACAGCAAGCGCCATGGCACGCAGGGCGACGGCATCGACTACGCCTTGCTGATGGATGGGCTGGCCGCCGAGCGCGAGCAGGGCATCACCATCGATGTGGCGTACCGCTACTTCGATACCGACCAACGCAAGTTCATCGTCGCCGATTGCCCCGGGCATGAGCAGTACACGCGCAATATGGCCACGGGCGCCTCCACCGCCGATGTGGCGGTGGTGCTGGTGGATGCGCGCAAGGGCGTGCTGGTGCAGACGCGGCGGCACAGCTACATCGTCTCGTTGCTGGGCATTCGCCACGTGGTGCTGGCGGTCAACAAGATGGACCTGGTGGACTATGACGCGCAGGTGTTCGCCACCATCGTCGACAGCTATCGCGCCCTGGCGGCGCAGTTGGGCATTGCCGATGTGCAGTGCATTCCGCTGTCGGCACTGGCCGGCGACAACCTGTCCAGCGCGTCCACGCGCATGCCGTGGTACCAGGGGCCGCATCTGCTGCAGCACCTGGACAGCGTGCAGCTGGAGACGCCCGACGCAGTGAGTGGGTTGCGCCTGCCGGTGCAGTGGGTCAATCGCCCCAACGCGCAGTTCCGTGGCTATGCCGGCACTATTGCTGCCGGCCAGGTGCGCAGCGGCGATGCGGTGGTGGTGGTGCCGTCCGGGCGCCGCGCGCATGTGGCGAGCGTGCTGGATGCCAATGGCGTGGTCGACAGCGCACACGCCGGGCAGGCCGTGACACTGACCTTGCGCGAAGAGATCGATATCAGCCGTGGCGACATCATCGCCGCCGTGGACGACCCGCCGGAAGTGGCCGACCAGTTCGCCGCGCACGTGCTGTGGATGGACGATGCCGCATTGCTGCCGGGCCGCCCCTACTGGCTCAAGATCGGCACCCGCACCGTCACCGCCAGCATCAGCGAGATCAAGCACAAGGTCGATGTGAACACGCAGGAGCGGCTGGCGGCCAAGCGCCTGGAGCTCAACGAGGTGGGCTACTGCAACCTGTCGCTGGACGAGCCGATCGCCTTCGCCCCGTACGCGCGCAACCGCGTGCTGGGCGGTTTCATCCTGATCGACCGGCAGACCAATGCCACGGTCGCGGCCGGTGCGCTGGAGTTTGCGCTGCGCCGCGCCGGCAATGTGCATTGGCAGCACCTGGATGTGGACCGCGTCGCGCGCGCGCGCATCAAGGGCCAGGCGCCGCGCGTGCTGTGGTTCACCGGCCTGTCCGGTGCGGGCAAGTCCACGGTGGCCAACCTGGTGGACAAGCGCCTGCATGCGCTGGGCTATCACACCTTCATCCTGGACGGCGACAACGTGCGCCACGGGCTCAACCGCGATCTGGGCTTCACCGACGAGGACCGTGTGGAAAACATCCGCCGCGTGGCCGAGGTGGCACGGCTGATGGCCGATGCCGGCTTGATCGTGCTGGTGAGCTTCATTTCCCCGTTCCGTGCCGAACGCCAGCTGGCACGCGAGCGTTTCGACTCGGGTGAATTCGTCGAAGTGTTCGTGGATGTGCCGTTGGCGGTCGCCGAGGCACGCGACGTGAAAGGCCTCTACCGCAAGGCCCGCGCCGGGCAGATCCCCAATTTCACCGGGATCGATTCGCCGTACGAGGCGCCCGAGCGCCCGGAAATCCATCTTCACGCCGATGGTGAGAACGTAGAGGCGCTGGCGCGACATGTCCTGGAATACCTGGGCCTGGAGCGCTGAGGGCAGGCTGCAACAACGCAATCAAGCGGTGGTCAGACAGGGCAGCAACAGGTGCATAGGCGCCGGCACGTACGCAGGTACGGGCCGCTTCCAGTACCGCTGATGCCAGTCTGAGCGACGTGCGCGCGCTGTGGTGGCTGCCTGAGCACCGCATCGTGGCGACGAGGACAAGGGTCTTTGGTCATGGTGCAAAGCACGCCCTTTTCGTCAACCGCATGGCGGCTGGGTCGTTAAACTTTCGCCGTACCCCGCCAGGATGTTCTGATGCTTGTTCGACCCAGCGCACGTTTCTGCGTGGCGCTTTTGTTGGCCGTCGGGCTGACCAGTTGCGCCCGCCAGACCAGTGCGCCCGCCGCCAGCAAACCGATTCCGGTCGTCGTGCAAGCGGTGAGCGTGCAGCCATGGAATTCGACCGTGCAATCGATCGCGACCGTGCGTGCGCGCGAGTCGGTGGCGCTGACCGCCGCGGTGAGCGATGTGGTGGAGCAGGTCAACTTCGACAGCGGCGACGAGGTCAAGGCCGGGCAGCTGCTGCTGCGCCTGCGTGGCAATTCGCAGCAGGCCGCGTTGACCGCCGCCCAGGCCACCTTCGAGGAAACCGAGCAGCTGTATCGGCGCCAGCTGAGCCTGGTCGGCCAGCAACTGGTGGCCAAGTCCACCGTGGACACCCAACGTGCGCTGCGCGACGCCGCCGAGGCGCGCGTGCAGCAGATGCGCGCGGAGATCACCGACCGCGAGGTGCGCGCGCCGTTCTCCGGCGTGCTCGGCATCCGCCAGGTCAGCCCCGGGTCGCTGATCACCGCCAGCACCGTGATCACCACGCTCGATGATGTCGAGCGCATGTACGTGGATTTCCAGGTGCCCGAGTCGCAGCTCGGCCTGGTCGAGCTTGGCAACGCGGTCAACGGCAGTGCTGCGGCCTACCCGGGTGCGCAGTTCGAAGGTGAAGTGGCGGCGATCGATTCGCGTATCGATGAGACCACGCGGTCGGTGACCGTGCGTGCGGATTTCCCCAACGACGACCGCCGGTTGCGCCCGGGCATGTTGCTGGATGTGCGGCTGTTCCAGCCAGCGCGGCAGGCGCTGGTGATCCCGGAGATCGCGGTGGTGCAGGTGGGACGCGAGTCGTATGTGTTCCGGGTCAAGCCGGACAGCAGCGTGGAGCGCGCCGACGTGCGGCTGGGCGAGCGCCGCGATGGCAAGGTGGAAATCCTCGAAGGCGTCAAACCCGGTGAGCGCATCGTGGTGGATGGCACCGGCAAGTTGCGCCCGGGCCTGAAGATCGACGCGCAGGCCGCGCCGGCAAACGCCAATGCGACCGCCACCGCCGGCAAGCAGGCCGTGCAATGAAGCTCTCCGACCTGTCCATTACCCGCCCGGTGATGGCGGTGGTGATGAGCCTGTTGCTGATCGTGCTGGGCGTGATGTCCTTCACCCGGCTCACGCTGCGTGAATTGCCGGCGATCGACCCGCCCATCGTCTCGGTGGACGTGGAATACACCGGCGCCTCGGCGGCAGTGGTGGAAAGCCGCATCACCCAGGTGCTGGAAGACGCATTGGCCGGCATCGAGGGGATCGAAACCATCGAGGCGCGCAGCCGCAATGGTTCGTCGGACATCAGCATCGAGTTCGTGCCGACGCGCGATGTGGAAGCGGCCGCAAACGATGTGCGTGACGCGGTCAGTCGCGTGTCCGACCGCATGCCGGATCAGGCACGCCCGCCGGAGATTTCCAAGGTCGAAGCCGACGCCGACCCCATCCTGTGGCTCAACATGAGCTCCAGCACGATGGACACGCTGCAGCTGTCCGACTACGCCGAACGCTATGTCGTCGACCGCTTCTCCAGCCTGGACGGCGTGGCGCAGGTGCGCATCGGCGGGCGGCAGCGCTACGCGATGCGCATCTGGCTGGATCGCGACCAATTGGCCGCGCGCGCACTCACCGTGGCCGATGTGGAAACCGCGCTGCAGAACGAAAACGTCGAACTGCCGGCCGGCAGCATCGAATCGGCGCAGCGCGACTTCACCTTGCGCGTGGAGCGCAGCTATCTCAAGCCGGAGGACTTCGCCAAGCTGCCGCTGAGCAAGGGCGAGGGCGGCTATGTGGTGCGGCTGGGCGACGTGGCCAAGGTGGAGCTCACCTCGGCCGAACGGCGCGCGTATTTCCAGAGCAATGGCGTGCCCAACGTGGGCCTGGGCATCGTGCGCAACTCCACCGCCAACGCGCTGGACGTAGCACGCGAAGCACGCGCGCAGGCCGAAGAAATCCAGAAGACCCTGCCGCAGGGCACCAACATCTTCGTTGCCTTCGACACCACCACCTTCATCGATGCGGCGGTGGAGCGCGTCTATCACACGCTGATCGAAGCGGTGGTGCTGGTGCTGGTGGTGATCTGGGTGTTCTTGGGCAGCGCACGCGCGGCCCTGATTCCGGCCGTCACCGTGCCGGTGTGCCTGATTGCCGCGTTCATTGCGCTGTACGCGTTCGATTTCTCGATCAACCTGCTCACCCTGCTCGCGTTGGTGCTGTGTATTGGCCTGGTGGTCGACGATGCGATTGTGGTGGTGGAAAACATCCAGCGCCGCATCGACCTCGGCGAGCCGCCGCTGGTGGCCGCCAAGCGCGGTACCGGCCAGGTGGCGTTCGCGGTGATTGCGACCACCGCGGTGCTGGTGGCGGTGTTTTTGCCGGTGGGCTTTCTGGAAGGCAATACCGGGCGGCTGTTCCGTGAGCTGGCGGTGGCACTGGCGGCAGCGGTGGCGATTTCGGCCTTCGTGGCGCTGACGCTCACGCCAATGATGTCGTCCAAGCTGTTGCGCGCGCACGACCAGGCCAAGCCCAATCGTTTCCATCAGTGGTTCAACGGGCGCATGCAGGCGGTGTCGGCCGCCTACGGGCGGTCGCTGGAACGGCACGTGCAGCGCACCTGGATCTTCGCGTTGCTGATGCTGTTGGCGCTGGGCGCCAGCGCGTGGTTGATGAGCCGCATTCCGTCCGAACTGGCTCCGGCCGAGGACCGCGGCAACTTCCAGATCATGATCGACGGCCCGGAAGGTGCGGGCTTCGATTACACCGTGGGCCAGATGCACCAGGTGGAAGACATCCTGCGCCCGTACGTGGGCGCGGACAAACCCATCGTGCGTGCCAATCCGCGCGTGCCCGGCGGGTTTGGCAGCAGCGAGGAAATGCACACCGGCCGCGTGAGTGTGTTCCTGCAGGATTGGGAAAAACGTGGCCGCCCCACCACCGAGGTTGCCGACGAACTGCAGCAGAAACTCAACGTGCTGACCGGCGTGCGTGCCCGTACCCAGGTGAGCGGCGGGCTGGTCCGCAGCCGCGGCCAACCGTTCCAGATGGTGCTGGGCGGCCCGGATTACGCGGAGATCGCGCAATGGCGCGACCGCATCCTGCAGCGCATGGAATCCAATCCCGGCCTGGTGGGCGCGGATTCGGACTACAAGGAAACCCGCCCGCAGATGCGCGTGAATATCGATCGCCTGCGCGCGGCAGATCTGGGCGTGTCGGTCACTGCGATTGGCGGCGCGCTGGAAGCGTTGATGGGCTCACGCCGCGTCACCACCTTCGTCGACAACGGCGAGGAATACGACGTGATGCTGCAGGCCGGCCGCGAAGGCCGCATGTCGCCCGAAGACCTCACCGCCATCCGCGTGCGCTCGATCCGTGGCGAGCTGATTCCGCTGTCCAACCTGGTCACGCTCAGCGAAGTGGCTGAAGCCGGCACCTTGAACCGCTTCAATCGACTACGCGCGATCACCATCAGTGCCGGTCTGGCGCCGGGCTATCCGCTGGGCGATGCCATCGCGTGGGCCCAGCAGACTGCGCAGGAAGAGTTACCCGAATACGCGCAGGTGGAATGGAAGGGCGAATCGCGTGAGTACCAGCAATCCGGCAGTGCGGTGTTGCTGACTTTCGGCATGGCCTTGCTGGTGGTGTATCTGGTGCTGGCCGCGCAGTTCGAGAGCTTCGCCCATCCGCTGGTGATCATGCTGACGGTGCCGCTGGCGGTGCTGGGCGCGCTGGTCGGCCTGTGGCTCACTGGCGGTACGCTCAATCTGTTCAGTCAGATCGGCATCGTGATGTTGGTTGGCTTGGCGGCCAAGAACGGCATTCTGATCGTGGAGTTTGCCAATCAGCTGCGCGACGAAGGCCGCAGTGTGCATGCGGCTATCGTCGAATCGGCATCGGTGCGCCTGCGCCCGATCCTGATGACCTCCATCGCCACGGTGGTCGGTGCGATTCCGTTGGTGGTGGCCGGCGGGCCGGGCTCGGCCAGCCGCGCCACCATCGGCGTGGTGGTGATCTTTGGTGTGTCGTTGTCCACGCTGCTGTCGCTGTACGTGGTGCCGGCGTTCTACAGCCTGATCGCCCCGTACACCAAGTCGCCCGAAGCGCTGGCGCGCGAGCTGGATGCCTTGGAGGCACGCACGCCTTCGGTGGGTGGACACGCGTAATCCAGGTGCCGGCAGCGGATTTCGCCGCCGGCAATCGCTGCGCTGCCGAGCGATCGTTTCGGCATCCTGTGACGTAACCCAACCAGTGACTGCGTATAGCTTGCTGCGCCGCGTGCGAGCAGGCGGCACGTGTGGTGCGCGCAGGCGCCCATGCAATGCATGCCATCCCATGCACGCATGTGGCCAAGCTGCATGCAATGACTCATGAGCTTTGGCAGCGCCCCGCGTGTGATGCCCAACCAGCGCTGTGTCGCCGTTAGCCACCAGCCAACATGCCGACTTTGGCGGCGCGGGGCCGCAGCTGCGTGCACCGCCCCTGCAATGACTATGGTCACATGACAGCACTGCCTGGCTGTGGTCGACTTCGGCGGTTACCTTGACCGGAATCGCCCATGCGTCGTCTTGCCTGTTTGCTTGCTCCCTCCGTCCTTGCGCTGTGCTGCGGGAGCGCCCTGGCGCAATCCGCCGGCGAGCCGGTGCCCAATGGCCGCCTGCCCACCTGGGCGGTGCCCGAGCACTACAGTCTGGCGATCAAGGTGGATCCGGAGCAGGCGCAATTCAGCGGCCGCACCACCATCCGCGTGCAGCTCAAGCAGGCATCGGACCATCTCTGGCTGCACGGCAAGGAGTTGAAGGTCAGCAAGGCCACAGTGAAGCCGGCCAAGGGCAAAGCGCTCACCGCACGCTACGTCGATGCCGATGCGCAGGCCGGCGTGGTCCGCCTGGACTTCGGCCGCACGCTCAAACCGCAGACGCTCACCGTGGACATCACCTACAGCGCGCCGCTCAATCAGCAGCTGCAGGGCCTGTATCAGGTGAAGTACCAGGGCAAGGCATATGCGATGACGCAGATGGAGCCGATCAGTGCGCGCTACGCGTTCCCCGGTTTCGATGAGCCCGCGTTCAAGACGCCGTTCGATCTGAGCCTGACCGTGCCCGCCGGCGATCAGGCCTTGGCCAACACCATCGCCACCTCCACCAAGCCGGCCGGCAAGGGCTGGAAGACGGTGAGCTTCGCACCGACGCTGCCGCTGCCCACCTATCTGGTGGCCTACGCGGCCGGCCCGTGGGATGTGGTGGATGTGCCGGCCATGCCGGCCACCCCGCAGCGCCCCGCGGCCACGCCGTTGCGTGGCATTGCCGCCCAGGGCCAGGGCCCGCGCATCACCCCCGCGCTGGATCAGACCCCGGCGATTATTGCGGCGCTGGAGGACTACTACGCCTTCGGTTACCCGTTCGACAAACTCGACCTGGTTGCTGCACCGGACTTCAGCGCCGGCGCCATGGAAAACCCGGGGTTTGTGACCTTCCGCGACTGGCTGTTGCTGCTGGACAAGGACTCGCCAGCCGAAAACGTGCAGCGCTCCTTCAACACCAACGCGCACGAGCTGGCGCACCAATGGACCGGCGACACTGTCACCATGGCGTGGTGGGACGATTTGTGGTTGAACGAAGCGTTCGCCACCTGGATGCAGCAGAAGATCACCATGCAGCTGCACCCGGAATACCGCGCCAATCTGGACCGCATCGGCGGTGCGCAGCATGCGATGGACAACGACAGCCTGGTCAGCGCACGCAAGATCCGCCAGCCGATCACCGGCAATGGTGATATCGAAACCGCCTTCGACGGCATCACCTACCAGAAGGGTGCGGCGGTGCTGGCGATGTTCGAAGGCTTCGTCGGCGAGGACGTGTTCCGCGAGGGCATGCGCGCCTACATCGCCAAGCACAAGTTCGGCAGCGCCACCGCCGATGACCTGGTCGATGCGATCGCCGAAGCCGCCGGCAAGGGCGAGGATTTCAAGGCGGCATTTCGCAGCTTCCCGAATCAGCCGGGCGTGCCGTACCTGCAGACGCAGGTGGCGCGCGAGGGCGGCAAGACCGTGGTCAAACTGCAACAGCAGCGCTACCTGCCGCTGGGCTCATCCGGTTCCACCGCGCAGCAGTGGGGCGTGCCGGTGTGCGTGAAGTACGGCAAGGGCAAGAATCAGGTGGGCACCGCCTGCCAACTGCTGGAAAGCGGCAGCGGCAGCATCGTGCTGGAAGGTGCCGGCAAGAACACCTGGGTGTTCCCGAATGCGCGTGGCGCCGGCTACTACCGTTTCAGCCTGCCGAAGAAGCAGCTGGCCGCGCTTGGTAAGCAGGTCGCCCAGCTCGACGAAAACGAAAAGCTCTCCTACGCCGACGCCATCGATGCGGCGTATCGCCACGGCGATGCCGACACCGAGGTGGTGCTGGCAGCGATGAAGCAACTGGCCGGCGCCGAGTCTGCCGATGTGTCCACCGCGTTGGTGGACCGCTTCGTCTGGATCTGGCGCTACCAGGCCACCACCGATGCGCAGCGCGCCACCCTGCGCAAGGCGGCCGAGCAGGCCTACCTGCCGCGCCTGCGTCAGCTCGGCTACACCCGCCGCGCCAAGGAGTCGATCGACGACACCACATTGCGCACGTCCCTGGCCGGCCTGTTCGGCCTGCGGCTGCAGACCCCGGAGGTGCGCAGCGCGCTGCTGGCCCAGGGCGATGCGGTGCTGGCAGGTGGCGGCAATGGCCTGAACTTCGCCGCAGCCAATCCCGACCTGCTCCACACCGTGCTGGCGGTGACCGCGCAGGAGCGCGGCGCCGCGGCCGTGCAGACGCTGATCCAGGCGCTGCGCACGCATGCCGACCCGGCGCAGCGCAACGCGATGATCGCCGCGCTCGGCGCGGTGCAGGATCCGGCGCTGCTCACCCAGGTGCGCGACTTTGCATTGACCGATGCAATCAAGGTCGGCGAGATGAAGAGCCTGCTGACGCGTGGGCATAGCTATGACGCCTCGCATGCCTCGATGTGGCCGTGGTTCACCGCCAACTTCGACCGCATCGTGCAGCGCAGTGGCTCGTTCGATGGCGGCGGCCTGCCGTCGCTGGGCGCGTCCAACGGCTGCAGCGTGGAGGAAGCCGATCGTCTGGATGCGTTCTTCAAGCCGCGCTTGGCCACGCTCAGCGGCGCCGACCGCGGCCTGGCCCAGACCGGCGAGGCGATCCGCCTGTGCGCCGCGCTCAAGCAGGCGCAGACCGCCAAGCGCTAGCCTGGCGTGCGGCAATGGTGCAGCAGCGTTGCGACGCTGCTGCACGGTGAGGTCAGCGCATGTTCGATGATCTGCAATTGCAGGGCGAAGGGTTCGTGCTGCGCCGCTGGCGCCAGGACGACCTGGACGCCTTGCTGATGCATGCCAACGACCCGTGGGTACCGCGCGGGCTGAGTACGCGCTTTCCGCACCCGTATACGCGGGCCGATGGCGAGGCGTTTCTGGCCGGCAAAGTGGTGGATCTGCGCGACCCGGCGCTGGCCATCGTGATCGACGGCCAGGCCTGCGGCAGCATCGCGCTGCGTCGTGCGGGCGGTGGTGCAGACGATGTCGCTGAACTGGGCTACTGGCTGGGCCGCGTGTATTGGGGGCGTGGCTGGATGACTCGCAGCGTGCAGACCTACCTCGCGTGGGCCCTGCACGCGTTGCCGCTCACACGCATCGATGCGACCGTGCTGGACAGCAACCCGGCCTCTGCCCAGGTGTTGCGCAAGAACGGGTTCGTGGCCCAGGGCGTGCGGCGCGGCGCACTGCTGCGCCCCGATGGCGCACACGATCTACACGTTTTCAGCCGGTTCGCGGCCACACGCTGAGCCTGTGGCGCGCGTGCACGTCGCATCGTGCAGCGCTTTCGGCCAGAATCGGGGCACTCCCCACCTCGCTGGGGTCAACGGTCGGCGCGTCGGGGAGATTGCGTGGAAGCACTCATCAATGGCATCAACGGTATCGTCTGGAGCAAGGCACTGATCTTCATGTGTCTGGGCGCCGGCGTGTACTTCACCATCCGCACCCGCTTCATGCAGGTGCGCGGATTCGTGGAAATGGTCCGCCTCACCGTGGGCGGGCAGAAATCCGATGCCGGCGTGTCGTCGTTCCAGGCCCTGGCGATGTCGATGGCCGGGCGCATTGGCATTGGCAATATCGCCGGCGTGGCGACCGCCATCGCCTTCGGCGGGCCGGGCGCGATCTTCTGGATGTGGGTGATGGGCTTTCTGGGCGCATCCACCTCGTATGTGGAATCGACGCTGGCGCAGATCTACAAGATCAAGGATGCCGATGGCCGCTATCGCGGTGGCCCGGCGTACTACATCGAAAAGGCCATGGGCCTGAAGTGGTACGCGCTCACCTTTGCGGTGGCCACCATCATCGCCACCGGTTTTCTGATGCCCGGCGTGCAGGCCAATGCCATCGCCGACAGCGCCATCAACGCCTGCCGCGGCACCAGCCTGTGCGGCGCGATGGACGGGCAGTGGATGGGCCTGCCGATGCGCGATGCCGCCAAGCTGGGTATCGGCATCCTGGTGGCCTGCATGCTGGCGGTGATCATCTTCGGTGGCGTCAAGCGCATCGCCAACTTCGCCGAGATCGTGGTGCCGTTCATGGCCATGGGCTACATCCTGATGGCGCTGGTCATCATGGTGCTCAACGCCGAACGCGTGCCGGACATGTTCGCCACCATCTTCAGCAGCGCCTTCGGCAGCCATGCCGCGTTCGGTGCGTTGCTGGGCCTGGCGGTGGAATGGGGCGTCAAGCGCGGCATCTACGCCAACGAAGCCGGGCAGGGCACTGGCCCGCACGCCGCCGCCGCGGCCGAGGTCTCGCATCCGGCCAAGCAGGGCTACGTGCAGGCATTTGCGATCTACTTCGACACCATGATGGTGTGTACCGCCACCGCCTTCCTGATCCTTACCACCGGCAAGTACAACGTGTATTCGCCCGATGGCGCCAAGCCGGGGCTGTATGCGGGCCTGGTCGGTGTGGAAGAGGGCCCGGGCTATGCGCAGGCCGCGGTGGAATCGGTGCTGCCGGGCTGGGGTGCGGGCTTCGTGGCGATCGCGCTGTTCTTCTTCGCGTTCACCACGATCATGGCCTATTACTACATGGCCGAAACCAATCTGAGCTACATCAACGGCAACCGCCGGCGTCCGCTCACCGTGCTGTTGCTGCGCCTGGGCATCCTGGGCATGGTGATCTTCGGCGCGTTTCATAATGCGCAGCTGGCGTGGGCCCTGGGTGACATCGGCGTCGGCGTCATGGCCTGGCTCAACATCATCGCCATCCTGATCCTGCACAAGCCGGCGATGCTGGCCTTGAAGGATTACGAACGGCAGAAACGCCAGGGGCTGGATCCCGTGTTCGATCCTGTCTCGCTCGGCATCAAGAACGCGGATTTCTGGACACAACGATGAAACAGCATGATGGGCGTGGCGCACGGCCGCCGCGCGACACCGCCGGCGGCGGCGCAGCGCCGCTCAATCCGTGGGGCCGTGCGGCGCCACGCGCACCCGCGCCGTCTGCTCCGGCGCCGCGCACCAGCGCTGCGGCGCCGGCGGCGGCCAGCGCCAACAATGCGCGCGAGCTGCGGCTGTACGGCATCAATGCGATCCAGGCGGTGTTCAAGGCGCGCCCGCAGGCGCTGCGCAAGATCTACCTGGCCGAAGCGCGTATCCCGCAGTTCAAGGCCTTGCTGGCCTGGTGCGTGGCGCAGCGCCTGGGCTACCGCGTGGTGGAAGAGGCCGACCTCACCAAGCTGGCGTCCAGCACGCATCACGAAGGCATCGTGGCCGAGGTGTTGCGGGTGCCGCCGCAGCCGCTGCAGGACTGGCTGGCGGCCTTGCCGCAAGGCCCGGTGCTGGCGCTGTGGCTGGATGGGGTGGGCAACCCGCACAACTTCGGCGCCATCCTGCGCTCGTCGGCGCACTTCGGTGTGGCCGGCCTGTTGTTGCCGGCCGGCTCCACGCTGGGGTTGTCCGGTGCCGCCGCGCGCGTGGCCGAAGGCGGCGCTGAAGCGGTGCCGCTGGTGCAGCTTCCCGATACCGTGCAGGCGATGGCACAGCTGCGGCAGGCCGGCTTTGCGGTGGCCGCCACGCTGGTGGACGGCGGGCAGGATGTGTTTGCCACCGCGTTGCCGCAGCGCCTCGTCTACGTGATGGGGGCGGAAAGCGAAGGCATGGACCGGCAGTTCGCCAGCGCCTGCGATCTGCAGTTGTCCATCCACGGCAGCGGCCTGGTGGAAAGCCTCAATGTCGCCTCCGCTACCGCCGTCTTTCAAGCCGCCTGGCGCGCACGCGCGCTGACAGGAGCGTAAGCATGCGCGCGCGTGTCTGGATGTTTGCCGCAAGTTGCGCGTTGGCCGTTGCCGGCAACGCTGCTGCCCTCTCGCCGGTTGCGCCGCCGCAGGTGCAGACCGACCACGGCCCGGTGCGCGGCCAATGGCAGGACGATGGCAGCGCGGTGTTCCGCGCGATTCCGTTTGCCGCCCCGCCGTTGGGTGCGCTGCGCTGGCGGCCGCCGCAACCGGCACCGGCCTGGACAGAGGTACGCGATGCCACGGTGGCCGCCACCCCTTGCGTGCAGCCTGCATTGGGCTGGAACAACACCATGGCCAAGCGCGGCACCGAAGACTGCCTGTATGTAGAGGTGCAGACGCCGGCGTTGCAGCCAGCCAAACCGCTGCCGGTGTTCGTGTGGATCCATGGCGGCGCCAATGTGGCCGGTGGCGCCGATGGGCATCTGCCGACCAACCTGGTGGCGCAGGACATGCTGGTGGTGACGCTGCAATATCGCCTGGGTGCGTTCGGCTTTCTGTCGCTGCCGGAATTGCGCGATGGCGACAATGCCGCCGCCGGCAATTACGCCTTGCTCGACCAGATCGCCGCGTTGCAGTGGGTGCACGACAACATCGCCCAGTTCGGTGGCGACCCGGCGCGTGTCACCATCGCCGGGCAATCGGCTGGTGGCCAGGACGTGGGCCTGCTGATGCTCAGCCCGTTGGCACGCGGCCTGTTTTCCGCGGCGATCGAACAGAGCGGCACCGCCGGCTTTGGCTTGCCGGCGCGGTCGCTGCAAGACAACCGCGCACTGGGTGTCAGCATCGCCGCACGTGCCGGCATCGACGATGCAGCGACGCGGCTGGCACAACTGCGCGCGCTGCCGGCCGAGCGTGTGATCCAGGCCGCGCAAGGCGTGGACGTGCCCGCGCTGGATGACGATGGCTATCTCTGGTTGCAGGCGGTGGTGGACGGGCGCGTGTTGCCGCGTGCGCCAGCGGCGCTGCTGGCCGATGGCAAACAGGCCAAGGTGCCGCTGTTGATCGGGTATGTGGTGCAGGAGCTCACCTATGGCGGCGAGCAGGGCGCGCAGGCACGTGTACGCCGCGACTACCCGGCGCAGGCCCACGCCGTGCTGCAACGGCAGCAACGTGCGCAGGCAAAGCGCACCGCGCGCGAAGGCAGCCCCGCCGTGCAGCTGTCTACCGATCTCACCTTCCGCTGCCCTGCGGTCACGGTCGCGCAGCGGCAGGCAGCAGTTGGCGCGCCGGTGTGGCATTACGTGTTCGATACCGCCGCGCCCGGTGGGCAGGTGACCCATAGTGCCGAGTTGCCCTTCCTGTTCAAGGGCCTGCCGATCGGCACGCCGCCGGTGAACCTGCAGCGTTATTGGGCAGCGTTCGTGCAGGGTGGCAACCCCAACGCGACCGGCTTGCCGGCCTGGCCGGCCTTCGCGCCGACACATGCGGCGCTGCGCTTCGATGCCAGCGGCGTGCAGCCCATCAAGGACGCGCGCCCGGAAACGTGTGCCGGGATCGATCTGCCGTAATCGGTCGCATCACCGCCTGCGCTGCGGGCGGTGATGTGCGGTTGTTGCGGGTGAGGCTGCAGCCAGCCATGACGGCAAGCTGCATGTGGAACAAGACGAGCCATCGTGTTCGTAACGTGTGGAAGCAACGATGCCACCGCGTTTCCGCATGGTCGCAAACAGCGACCAATGCCGGCGCTGCCCGATGCGGTGTTCGTAAGCCTGCATTTGCGCCGAGGCCAATACGCCGATGCAACGCTTGTCCAGCGTTCGTTGCATTGAGAAAAATTTCGCGCATACCTGACACGGCCGCGTCGCAATCCCTCGCGGACAAAATCAGCGCGGCAGCAACGCGGCTGCGATGCTGCCGCGTGCCAGCGTGCACGTGGCGAAGCGCGCACACGTGCCTGGTTCACGATAGTGCTGCGGCACGCCTACTTCTTGTGCAGCCGGATCGCCGCACCACCGCTTGCCGCCAGCTGTAGCTGCAAGCTGTCATTACGGGTCAGCTTGCGTGTTTCGATGTTCACCTCGGTCGGCGCTGCGCCATCGGCATAGATCGTCGCTGTCCAGGTGCCCTTGTCCAGGAACGTCAACGGCACCTGCAGCGTGCGCGCCTGTTCGTTGGTCATCGCACCCACATACCAGTCCTTGCCGCTGCGGCGCGCCAGCACGATGTGCTCGCCAATCGCACCTTCGATCGCGCGGGTCTCGTCCCAGCTGGCAGGCACATCGCGCAGGAACTGCGCTGCGGGGACGTTTTCGTATTGCTCGGGGCTGTCGGACACCACCGCAAACGGACTCTCGTACACCACGTACATCGCCAGCTGCTGCGCGCGCGTGGTCATCACCTGTGGCGCGATGTGCTGCGGCTTGAACGCGGCCGGGCGCACGTTGCGAAATCCGCCAGGGGTGTAGTCCATCGGCCCGAGCAACATGCGGGTGAAGGGCAGGGTGAGGTTGTGGGTGGCGGTGATGCGCGTGGTCCACTTGTTGTACTCGGCGCCGAGCACGCCTTCCTGCGTAAGGTAGTTGGGATAGGTGCGGGTGAGGCCGGTGGGGTGGTAGGCGCCGTGCAGATCCACGAGCAGTTTGTGTTCGGCGGCCTTGGCGAGCAGGCGGTGATAGAAGTCCACCATCTGCTGGTCGTCGCGGTCCATGAAGTCGACCTTGATGCCCTTGATGCCGAGTTGCTGATACCACGCAAGCGCCTCGTCCATGTGCGCATCCAGTGCACGCCAATGCGCCCATAGCCACAGGCCGACGCCACGTTGCCGTCCATATGTCACCAGGCCGGGCAGGTCGAGTTGTTCCACCGGGCGGCGAATGTCCGCATCGCTGTTGTATTGCCCATCGCCGGTACTGCCGTGATACCAGCCGTCATCGATCAGCATGTACTCCAGCTTCAACTGATGCGCGTGGTCGATATAGCGCTGGATGGTGGCGGTATTCATGCCGGGCTGTGCAACGCCATTGGCCAGGCTGCCCGACCACCAATCCCACGCCGATTTACCGGGGCGCACCCAGCTGGCATCGAAGGCCGGCGGCGGATTCAACAGCGTGATCAGATTGGAGTCGATCAGCGATGCCGGCGTGTCGCCGAGCATGATCACGCGCCACGGTGTGGCGAAGTCGCGGCCCTGCGCATCGATGCTCACCGCCAGCGCGGGTTGATCCAGCCGTGGCGACAATTTCGCCGACACGCCCAGCCCGCCATCGGCACGGCCGGTGAGATACAAGCCGGCGTAATCGTGCAGATTGGCCTCGCCAATCGCCAGTGTCGTGCCTTGTGCATCGGTCTGGCACACCAGTGGCAGTTCGAGCAGGTTGTGCGGGCGCAGTTTCGATGCGGCGATGGCGTCGTACTCGCCCTCGTGGCTGGTGCCGAAGCGGCCCAGGTTCAAGGTCCAGCACGGGTAATCACGTGGAAACGCGAAGCTGGTGAGTTCGTTGCGGATCTCGAGCTTGCCCGCCTTGGGCAGCACATAACGCAGTGCGACACCGTCATCGTAGGCACGCAGTTCGATCTCAAGCCGGTGCTGTGCGGCGTCGACCAGCTGCACACGCAGCTGCCGATAGTGGTCGCGTGCCTGGCGGGTTTTTCCCACCGTCAGCGTCACGCGGCTGTCGTGATCTTCGCTGCTGCTGCCCTGCACGGTCATGCCGTGGCCGAGCTTGTTGTTGCGGCCGAGATCCAGTCCAAGCGGTGCATCGTCGAGCACTACTTTGTTGCGGTACAGCACGCGATAGGTGGGAATGCCGCCCTCGCTCAGCGTGAACTCCACTTGCGTGCGTGCAGTGGGTGATTGCACGCGCAATGGCTGCGCAACAGCAGGAATAACGCTCAAAGACAGCAGCAGCGAAGCTGCCGGTAATGCGGACTGGATCAGGTTTCGCATGATTCCCTCCTCCTGGGTGCGCCAACCCTAACGCAGAACGGTTGTCGTCGATATCCTCCTGGGGTAACGTTACCTCGCACCGTAGCAACCGAAACAGGGGCGGCAGTTACGGGCAACATCGCGTCAGCGATGTTTACCGTTGCTTGGCAGTAGAGCTTGGGAGAGGCCTCTAATGCTGATGGTTCGCAAGGCGTTCCGCCGTGGAGCGCTGTGGCTGTTGTGTGGTTGCGTGGGCTGGACTGCAGTGGAGGCAGCACCCGCCAAGGTCGATCCGCCCGGTCCTTATGACGTGCGCGTGCTCGCAGGCGGCGTTGGCTTGAGCAAGACGCTGGCCGCCGATGCACCGATGCTGGCGGCCGACGCAGATTGGAGCGTGTCCGGTTGGGTGCGTCCTGCCATGGACGTGTCCGGTACCGTGCGCGTTGCAGGTCTAGGTGATGCGCACGGCGACGGGCGTTTCTTCGTGATCGACAACGGCCGTCTTGGTTTTGCCCAAGGCGATAGCGTACTGCGCAGCAAACAGGCGCTGCCGGTAGGCAGCTGGACGCAGATTGCAGCGGTGGCGCAAGGTGCACGGCTGACGCTGTATGCCAATGGACGCCAGGTGGCCAGTGGCACGCGCGTGTCACGTGCGGTGGCGCCGGCGCTGGTCTTCGGCCCACGCGTGCTGGCCGATGCCGCGTCGCTGCACTTCGGTGGCGACATCGCCAATTTCACTGTGCGCGCCGGTGCGCTCGATGCAGCCGCTATTGCGCAGCAGGCACGGCACGCGCCGGATGCAGCATTGCAGCGCTTCGAAGATGCATCGCCAGGCTGGCGCGTGCAGACCAAACAAATGGCTGGGCAGCTCGAACCACAGCCGTCCGCCACGCTGCCACGCAGCGCCGCACCGTTCTCCGCACCGGTGGCCAAGCCCGTCACCGATGCGCCCGCATTGCAGCCGCTGGATGCGCTGTCATGGCGCGTGGCCGGCTGGCAGCTGGCCGCTGCGCCTGATCTCGGCACGCGCGGTGGTGCCGAGCTGTCGCGTGGCGCTGCACCTTCCAGTAGCGCATGGCATGTGGCCACCGTGCCGGGCACGGTACTCACCACGCTGGTCGATCGCGGTGTGTATCCAGATCCGGATATCGGCCTCAACAACATGGCCATTCCCGAATCGCTGAGCCGCCAGGACTGGTGGTACCGCAGCACCTTCGAGCTGCCTGCCAGCACGCAGGGCAAGCGCCTGGAACTGGTGTTCAACGGCATCAACTACGCCGGCGAGATCTGGGTCAACGGCGTGCAGGTGGGGCGTACGCGTGGCGCCTTCGCGCGTGGGCAGTTCGATGTCAGCAGCTACCTCACGCCCGGCCGCAATGCGATTGCCGTGCGTGTTTCGCCGCCGCCGCATCCGGGCATTGCGCACGAGCAGTCGATGACCGCCGGTGTCGGCGAGAACGGTGGCATGCAGGCACTGGATGGGCCCACCTTCATTGCCAGCGAAGGCTGGGACTGGATCCCGGCCGTGCGCGACCGCAATGCCGGGCTCTGGCAGGACGTACAGCTGCATGCTACCGGCCCGCTCGCGGTCGGCGATACGCACGTGGTCACCGCCAAGCTGGCGCCCGACCATCGCCGCGCCGAGCTGGAAATTGCCGTGCCATTGCGCAACACCAGCGGCGCTGCGGTGCAGGGCACAGTGCAGCTTGCCTTCGGTGATGTGCGTATCCAGCGTGAGGTCAACGTGCCTGCGGGCGGCACCACGCTCACACTCACTGCCGCCGATACGCCGGAGCTGGTGGTGACCAATCCACGGCTGTGGTGGCCCAACGGGTATGGCGAGCCCTCGCTGTACATCTTGCAGGTCGGTGTCGCAGCGGGCGGTGTGCAGTCGGATCTGCAGCAACTGCGGTTCGGTATTCGCGAGGTCACTTACGAGCTGTCGTTGTTCGACGAACGCGGCGCACTGCGTCGTGTGCTGGTGGATCTCAACCAGGCCCGGCAGCGTGGCGAGCGCATTGTCGATGTGCGGCACGCCGCCATTCGCCCGGTGCCCGGTGGCAATGCGCAATCGCTGTATCCCGGCGCACTCGCGTCGCCAGCGGTGACGCAGCTGGATGACAGTACGTTGGCCCCGCATCTGGTGCTGCGCATCAACGGTGTGCGGATTGCGGTCAAGGGCGGTAATTGGGGTATGGACGATTGGCGCAAGCGCGTCTCACGCGAGCGCCTGGAGCCGTACTTCCGCCTGCAGCGCGATGCGCACTTCAACGTGGTGCGCAATTGGGTGGGGCAGAACACCGAAGCGAGCTTCTTCGACCTGGCCGACGAATACGGCATGTTGGTGTTGAACGACTTCTGGCAATCCACGCAGAACTACAACATGGAGCCGGCCGACGCGGCGCTGTTCCTGGCCAATGCCGCCGAGGTCATCACGCGCTTTCGCAACCATCCTTCAATTGTGCTGTGGTTCGGCCGCAACGAAGGCGTTCCCGCGCCGATCCTCAACGAGGGCCTGGACGCGCTGGTCGCCGCGCTCGATGGCACACGCTGGTACACCGGCAGTTCCAACGAAGTGAATCTGCAAGGCAGCGGCCCGTACAACTACCGCGAGCCGGTGGCGTACTTCAACAAGCTGGCGCAGGGCTTCTCGGTGGAAGTGGGTACACCGTCGTTCTCCACCCTGGAGTCCTTCAAGGCGTCGGTACCTGCGGTGCAGGATCAATGGCCGATCAGTGACAGCTGGGCGTATCACGACTGGCATCAGTCCGGCAACGGCGATACCGCCAGCTTCATGCGCTCGCTCAGCGACAAGCTTGGCGCACCAACCAGTCTGGACGATTTCGAACGCAAGGCGCAGCTGCTCAATTACGAAACCCACCGCGCCATCTTCGAAGGGTTCAACGCGCAGTTGTGGACGAAGAACAGCGGCCGGCTGCTGTGGATGAGTCACCCGGCGTGGCCCAGCAACATGTGGCAGATCTACAGCCACGATTACGACACCCACGCCGCGTACTACGGCGTGCGCAATGCCGCCGAGCCGCTGCACGTGCAGATGAATCTGCCCGGCCACGAAGTCGTGGTGGTCAACAACACGACCACAGCGGTGCGCGGCCTGCGTGTGCGGGCGGAAACCTATGCAGCCGACGGCCGCCTGCTGCAACAACGCGAGCAGACGGTGGATGCAGCAGCGGTGGCGGCGTCTGCACCCGTGCTGCAGCTGGCGCCACTGCTTGCGGACGCAAAGGAACTGGGCTTTGTGCGGCTGCAGTTGCTGGAGCGCGACGGCACGGTGCGCTCGCGTAATTTCTACTGGGTGGCGCGCGATGCCGCTGTCATGCGCGGCTTGGATACATTGGCGCCGGTGCCACTGGAGCTCACTACGCAGCTGCAGTCCGGCGATGCGCCTGTGCTGAATGCCACTGTGCTGAATCCCTCGCAGCACGTGGCCCTGGGCGCCAAGCTCACCTTGGTGGATGCGCAAGGCCAGCGCATCTTGCCGGCCTACTACAGCGACAACTATCTCAATCTTGCGCCTGGCGAGAGTCGCACCGTGGAAATTCGCGGGCCGGCCGAAGCCAGCTTGCGCGCCGCGCGTGTGCAGTTGCGCGGGTGGAATCTTGCACCGTCTTCGGGCACCGCCAGCGGCAGTCCCTAGCGGCGTCCTTGCAGTTGCTATGCCGTGCCCCCGCACGGAGCTCGCACTGGCGCGTTGCATGCGTCGGACACACCGTGCCGCCCCCTGGCGGCACCATTCGAAATGGTCGTGGAGTGTTGTCATCCCTGGGAGGGGCCATGAACAAGTTGCTGTCGAATACACGTCATACACCGCTGGCCGCCGCGCTCGCGGCCGCACTGACCTTGCTGGCTGGTGGCGCGCAAGCGCAGGACGCCAGTGCCGGCGCAGGTGTCACCGAGTTGGACAAGGTCATGGTCAAGGGTGTGCGCGGTGCGCAGGCCGAAGCCATCGAAAACAAGCGCACTGCCGCGCAAATCATCGATTCAATTTCGGCTGAAGACATCGGCAAGCTGCCCGACGTCACCATCACCGATTCGCTGCAGCGCGTCCCCGGCGTGCAGATCCGGCGTTCGGCCGGCGAGGGCTCACAGCTCAATATCCGCGGTATGCCGCAGGTGCAGACCACCATGAATGGCGAGCTGTATCTGAGCGCGGGTGGTGGCGATCAATTCGGCCAACCGAACATCGGCCGCGCACAGCCGGATTTCGTCGACATCCCGCCGACGCTGTTCAGCGGCGTGGACGTGATCAAGTCGCCCACTGCCGCCGATCTGGATGGCGGCATCAGCGGCACGGTCTCGCTGAAGACGCGTCGCCCGTTCGATCTGCCCGAAGGCTGGACCTTCAGCGGTCAGGCCGAAGGTTCCTACGGCGACCGCGTGGAAGAACTCAACGAGTTGTACTCGGGCTTGGCCAGCTTCCGCACCGAACGTTGGGGCGCCCTGCTGGCGGTGTCGTATTCCGATGCCACCCTGGAAAACAAGCACCCCAGCGTGTATTCCAACGGCGCGCAAAAATCCACCGAGCAGAACGTGGGCTTCGACTTCAACGGCGATGGCCGCATCGGCAGCAATACCGATCCGTCCAATCTGCCGCGTGATTATTTCTATAACTGGGTCGCCACCGAACTGGATAACCGCAGCACCGACCGCCAGCGCACCGGCGTCAACGGCTCGTTTCAGTTCAACATCAACGACTCGTGGACGGTGCTGGCCGACGCGGCCTATACCAAGCTCGAAGACCAGGACACCTCGGTGGCCGCGCAGCTGCATACCGGCTGGGCCACCAATCAACTGCAGCCGGGATCGGTGGTCGATTCCAATGGCGTGCTCGAATACGGCCAGTTCCGCTACAACCGCTTCCAGGCGCATTCGATGGCCGGCGTGGCCGATTCGGATTCGCTCAACACCAACCTGGAGCTGCGCTTCGATGACGGCGGCCCGTTCCGTGCGTCGTTCCGCTGGGTGCATGGGGATGCACAGCGCACCTACGACGAAGCACGCGCCGATGCGGTGGTGACACGTGGCGATCAGATCACCCGCGCTGGCGGCGTGACGCAATGGGCAAACGCCAATGGCTTGCCAACCGTGGATGCCTCGGTGGATTTCCGCGGCACCTACCCGGCGGTCAACCTGGGCACCGACGTGTCCAACCCGGACAACTGGCAGCTGATGTCGACCTGGGCGCAGGGCAACAAGATCGAAGCGACCATGGATGCATTCCGCGCCGATGGCACCTTCGAGTTCGACGAAGGTGTGGTGCGCGGCTTCCAATTCGGCATCCGCTATGGCGAGCGCGAGGTCAAGCTGGACACCTATCGCTACCTGTCGCCGGTGTCGACCACATGTGCAGACCCCAACCGCTCGCTGTACTACTTCAAGGACCCGCTGATCTCCGATACCTGTAGCGGCGTGTCCGAAGCGCGCTTGCTGCCGTTCAATTCCATCCCCGGCTACTGGGCGTATTTCAACGACTTCGATCCGCTCAAGGTCACCGGCCTCGGGAGCCAGGGGCTGCCGGCGATCAATCCGCAGGTCATGAAGGACCCGGTGGGGTATCTCAACAGCCTGTATCCGGGCAACGTGGCCTACCAGCAGGCCGCCGATTCGTACAAGGTCACCGAAAAAAGCACGGCGGCGTATTTCCTGGCGAATCTGGAAGGCGGTACCGGCAGTGCGGTGCCGTGGACGGCCAATATCGGCGCACGCATCGTGCAGACCAAGCTGGCGATCGATCAGTATCTGAGCAGCGGCAATGTGTTTATCGGCAATGTCGAATGGAACGGCGTCAGCCCGGCGATCGGCACCAATCGTCTGAATCGCCAATACACCGACGTGCTGCCCACCGCCAACCTGTCGCTGGACATCACCGACGCGCAGAAACTGCGTTTCGCCTACAACAAGGCGGTGGCGCGCCAGGATCTACCCGACCTCGGTCGCGGTCTGGTGAGCTTCTATGCGGTCAATGGCACGCCACCGCGTAACCCCGCGCTGCCCTCCGACGCGGTGCTATTTCTCAATGGCCGTTCCGGCAACCCGGATCTGGACCCGTACCGCGCCACCAACTACAACGCGTCGTGGGAATGGTATTTCTCCGATGCGTCGTTGGTCAGCGTGGGCGCGTTCCTGATCGACGTGAAGTCGTTCCCCACCACGGTGACCGACATCGAGCCGCAGCCCGATGCCGACGGTGTGGTGCGGCTTGGCGGCCCGGTGGAGCGCATCGTCAATGGCGGTGGCGGCAAGATCAAGGGCTTCGAAATCGGCTATCAACAGGCCTTCGATTTCCTGCCCGGCTGGCTGAGCGGTTTCGGCACCAACATCAACTACACCTTCTCCGATGCCGATACCGACAACACCGATATCGAAGGCAACACGCTGCCGATCGGCGACAACTCCAAGCACCAAGCCAATGCAGTGCTGTGGTATCAAAAGGACAAGTTGCAGGCGCGCGTGGCCTACAACTGGCGCAGCAAGCGTTTCAGTCAGGTCAATAGCGGTGCATGGGGCGATGAGTTGGCCATCTGGAACGACGACGTCGGTTATCTGGATGCCTCCTTCAGCTACGACGTCAACGACCACCTGACGCTGTACGCACAGGCCACCAACCTCACCGGCGAGAGCGAGCGGCGCTACGCACAGTGGACCAACCACTACTACGACCAGAACATCTTCGAGCGTCGTTATTACGCTGGCCTGCGTTTGCGTTTCTGATCCGGCTGCACCCCATGCGGCATGGCGCGCATCCGCGTCGTGCCGCATGTTCTTCTAGCGACTCTCCACGCGATCCTTGCGCGTTCTTCCCGTCGCCGTTTTTATGCGGCGCTGCAGTACGCCTGACGGAAACGTCGGGCACCCTCCCATTCGGCCGCATCGTCGGGAAGCGATGTGGCCGTTTTTTGTGCGTGCTGGCACATCCATTTGTGTCGTAATGCCTGGACTGCACCGATGGGTGTAGCGGGTATTCGGATCTGTGTCCGAACGCAATCTTTGGCGATTGCGCCGCTCACAGCTGCGGCGTAGTTTGCGCATGGCGAGCTTGGTCATGCCGCTAGCAAGCACAGCAGTCAATGCTGCTCGCTCACTCGCTCCCTGGAGATCATCCACTCATCACGC
Source organism: Xanthomonas sp. NCPPB 4037 (assembly GCF_041475695.2). Taxonomy (NCBI): domain Bacteria; kingdom Pseudomonadati; phylum Pseudomonadota; class Gammaproteobacteria; order Lysobacterales; family Lysobacteraceae; genus Xanthomonas; species Xanthomonas sp. NCPPB 4037. The sequence continues at coordinate 3,934,908 of NZ_CM191261.1, read as the reverse complement.
AAGTGCCGGAACGCGCTTATCGGCCCGGTACCCTGCCCCTGATACACGCTGAGCGTTATGCGTTTTCGTCTGGATCAAGGCCATCTGGCCTGCCTCCTTGCGTGCGCGTTGCTGATGTCTTGCTCTCGTACACCGTTACGGATGTGCGCTGGCGGAGCGTGTCCGATCGCCTTCCAAGGAGTCTTCGATGGGTGCCTTTACAGGAATGGGAGTAGGCCAATACCACCACGGTCGTGCTGAAAGAACATCCGCAATCCCTGAGAACCAACCACGGAAAAAGGTGAATACCATGCGTTCCAATCAAGGCATCCGTCGCAACATCAAGCGCACACTGGTGTTGTCATTGCTGGTTGCAAACCCTTTGCTGATCGCGGCGGTGTCCGCGCAATCGCATGTCGATAATCCCTTCGTAGGCGCAACCGGCTATGTGAATCCGGATTACGCAAAGAAGGTGGATGCATCGATTGCGAAAGTGAAAGGTGTGCCGCTCAAGGCGAAAATGGGTGTGGTCAAAAACACTCCCACGGCGGTCTGGCTCGATCGCATCGATGCGATTGCCGGCGGCTCAAAGAACGCCGGGCGCCTCGGTTTGCGCGCGCATCTGGACGCGGCGCTGGCGCAAAAGAAGGCCAACACACCCATCACCGCCAGCTTCGTCATTTACGATCTGCCCGGGCGCGACTGCCATGCATTGGCATCCAATGGTGAACTGCCGCTCACTCCTGCAGCGCTGGAGCGCTATAAGAAAGAATACATCGACGTGATTGCCGGCATCTTTGCCGATCCGAAGTACAAGGACATCCGCATCGTCAATGTCATCGAGCCCGATAGCCTGCCCAACCTTGTCACCAACTTGAACGACATGCGCTGCGCATTGGCCAACTCCACCGGCATTTACGAGGCCGGCATCAAGTATGCGATCGACGAGCTGCACGCAATTCCCAATACCTACAATTATCTGGATATCGGCCATTCCGGCTGGTTGGGTTGGGATAGCAATCGCGGCCCGACCATTGCGCTGTACACGCGCGTGGTGCAGGGCACCGCCGCGGGCCTGTCCAGCGTCGATGGCTTTGTGACCAACACGGCCAATACCACGCCGTTGAACGAGCCCAATTTGCCCAGCCCCGACTTGAGCGTGAATGGCCAGCCGATCAAATCGGCCAAGTACTACGAATGGAATCCGTATTTTGACGAGACCGATTTCACCCAGGCGCTGTATAGCGGATTCGTCGGTGCGGGCTGGCCGGGCACGATCGGCTTCATCATCGATACCGGGCGTAATGGCTGGGGCGGGCCGAATCGCCCGGCTGCGGCAGTCGGCAGCGACATCACGACCTATGTGAATTCCGGGCGCGTCGATCGCCGCCTCCACCGTGGCAACTGGTGCAATCAGAGCAACGCCGGGATCGGCATGCCGCCCGCTGCGGCGCCCGGTGCGCATCTGGATGCCTATGCATGGGTCAAGCCACCGGGTGAGTCGGATGGTTCCAGCACGCTGATTCCGAATAATGAAGGCAAGGGCTTCGACCGGATGTGCGACCCCACCTACACCACGGCCGACGGCGTGCTCAGTGGCGCGATGCCGGGTGCGCCCATCTCCGGCGCCTGGTTCCACAACCAGTTCGTTGCCCTGGTCAACAACGCCTATCCGGACATCGCCACCGCCAGCGCTGCATCTGCTGCACTGCCACCGCGCCAAGTACCGGCTGCAACCCGTGGGCTCACCGCTACGGTGGGAGACAGCAACGTCAAGCTGAGCTGGTCGGCCGTCAGCGGCGCAGCCAGCTACACCGTGCAGCGCCGCGCCGGCACCACGGGGGCATTGACGACGGTGAGCAGCAACCTCACCTCCACCACCTATGTAGACCGCGCGGTCGACAATGGTGCCGCGTACACGTACGTGGTGACGGCCAACAACGCGGCAGGTGCGAGTGCGCCATCGGCGATGGTGATCGCGCGGCCGAACAAGTAGCCGTCTTGCTCTTCTCAGTGCAATGAGTTGGTCGCAACGCAGTCTGCGGTGATGGCGGTCGTGAATACGACGGCCGCCATCAGCGAGCCCCGCAGCCGTATACATCGTGTCATGCAGCTGTTTTCGCGCTTTGCCTGCATGGGCGTCGTGCGTCGGTACGAAATTGCGAATTTCGCTCTGATCGTCTGAGCCGGATTGCTGTGCTTCCCATCACCGGCATAGGCCGGTGGCTGCAGTTCGCCCGGTCGCAAGCCCGGGCACCCTCCCATTTGGCCGCATCGGCGGGAAGCGATGCGGCCTTTTTTATGCAGGCGCATTGCGCCGCAGTGACATGCGCGTTGCGATCTGTGCGCGCTTGCAGGGTTTTGCGTTGGAGCAGGGAGTAGGTTCGATCTTGCGAGCTCAACTGTAAATGGCTCGCCGCGCTACCTGTGTTTCCACCTGGTTTCATCCCCCGCAAGGGCAATCCCACCTGAAGGATTTCGCTCATGAAACTGTTGTTTGCCATCAAGCATCGCCTTGCTTCGAACAAGAGCCTGAAGTCGCACGCTTGGTACATCTGGTACTGAACGTGCACCCGCCGCAGAGATGATGCGGCCCGGTGAACCTGCCCGCGCCGGCGATCCCCAGGTTGTTGGACGCGGGCTTTCTTTCGGAGTCATACGATGTCGCACTCGCTTGCCGGCGACATGCGCCGCACCGTGTTTGCCCCGCGGCTACAGGCCTTGCTCGATGCGTACATCGGGCAAGACGTCTTTCGTCTGGAGCCCGACACGGTGGGCGTGGCGGGGCCGGTGCTGACGCATCGCCTGCTCGCTGCACGCCCGGCCTCGGAGACGGAACGACCAACCTTCAAGCCATTGCATGGGCGCTCCATTGCACGCGTCGATGCCTCTCGCCTGATGCAGGCGATTGGTCGCGATGTGCGCGAAGCTTTGAAAATGCCAGCGGTACAAGTCGATCTGTCGGGCAGTTGGCCGCACGTCGGTCACGTGTACCTGCGCGACCTGTTGCTTGGTGGAGATCCGTTGCGCTTGCGCGTGCTGATGGACCGCGTGCTCGAACTCACACCCAAGTTGACCTGGGCGGTGATTGCCGCCGGCGCTGCGTTGCCGTTGACGTTGTCACCAAACTCCTCCTCGTTGGCGCGGGTGACGGCGGCCGCAGGCAGTTATGACGAACGCCGCTACGCCCTGGGCCTGTACCGGCGTACCGCAGCACCGGTGCGCTTTACCATTTCTACTTTGGTAGCCAATGCCATGTGGCTGGGATCGCCGTTCTCAGCGAGCGACAGCAACCGCACTATCATTTACGAAGCGCTGCGGCTGTTGCCGCCATCCTGGAACATCCTGCGCAACGCGTCGCCGGAATATCCCGCCCTGGATCACCGCATCGGTGCGGCCGATGACGTGTTGGTGTTGCCGTTGCTCAGTCACCGCGATCCCGCGCTGTGGGACGCGCCCAATATGTTTCGTCCGGCGCGTTGGGACGCGTTGGATCCAGACCATCACCCGGGCTATTTTCCGTTTGGCCATGCCTCGGAGCGCTGTTGGGGCAGGCACATGGTGATGCCGCTTGCCGAGCGCCTGCTGGAGCTGTTACGCAGCCAGGGCCTGACAGCGGCAACCACCCAGCGTCGCGCCGATGTGCCATTGACTGGGCTTTTAGGTGTTGCGGACGTCACCCTGGTCAGGGCCTAAAACAACGCGATCGCATCGCCGATGCGCAGGGCGTTGTGTTGTTGGGTGATGTGCTCTCATCGCCCGACAGCGTAGTTGAGCCATCACCGCATCACACCACCGGCGCAGCTGTCGAACCGCGTTTCACCAGCGTGTATTTCATCACCTGATGCACGCCCTGCACTGGTGCGCCCTTGCGTCGTTCACGAATGGCGTCGGCCAGCAGCGAGACCGCTGCGCGGCCCATGGCGGTGACCGGTTGATGCACGGTGGTGAGTTCGGGCCAGATGGTGGTGGCCACCGGCGTGTCGTCGAAGCCGGCCACTGACACATCCTCGGGCACGCGCAGGCCCAGCCCGTGCGCGACCGCTACGGTGGCTGCTGCCATGTCGTCGTTGCTGCAGAAGATCGCCGTGGGCGGTGCGGGCTGTGCGAGCAATGCGCGCGCGGCGAGCAGGCCCGAGTGATAGGTGAACAACCCCTCGGCGATTAGCGTCTCATCGATCTCCAGCCCGGCCGCCTGCAGGCTGTCGGCGTAGCCACTGGCACGCAGCGCGCTGGGTGTGTGTTTAGGGTCGCCCTTGATCAAGGCGATGCGGCGATGGCCAAGCGCGATCAGGTGATCGACAAGCGCGCGCGCGGCCTGGTAGTCGTCGATGCGCACCGAGCTGATCTGCGCCATCGGTGCGCCACTGGCCACCGCCACCACCGGGATGCCGCGTGCATCGAGTTCGGCAATGGTCTGGCGCGAATCGCACAACGGCGGCGGCAGGATCACACCGTCCACGCCGGCGGCGAGCAGGCGTTCGGTGGCAGCACGCTGGCTGCGGATGGCGCCGCATTTCTCCACCAGCACCTGGCTGCCATTGAGACTGCTCTGTTCGAGCAGGCCGAGCATGAATTGATTGAGGTACGCCGCACTCGGGTTGCTGTACAGCACGCCGATGCGCAGCAATCCACTGGTGCGCAGCGAGCGGCCGGCCAGATTCGGCCGGTAGCTCAAGGCCTGCACGGAGGCCTCCACCCGCACCCGCATGTCTTCGCCCACATGCGGGTGGCGGTTGATGACGCGCGAGGCCGTCATCGGCGAGACGCCTGCGTGTTCGGCGACATCCAGCAGGGTTGCTGCCGTGGTCGCAGTGCGTTGCCGCTTGGCCGCCATCGTGTGTGCTCGTCCTGGAGTTGAAGCGCACCGCTGGCAGTGCGCCTCAGCTTACTCGTTCGGCGGCTGCACAGACTTTGCGCGGCTGCCGAAATCGCCATCGGCTTCTGCGGCCAGATACGCGAACACGGTATAGGCGGCCACGTTCTGCGCGAGCGCCTTCGGGTCGATCTTGTCCAGGGTGTCGTCTGCGGTGTGGTGCAGATCGAAGTAGTCGGTGCCGTCCTGCGCCAGCCACGCCCAGGCACCGCCTTTGGCAGAGATCGGCCCGACATCCGGGCCAGGGCCGCCCTTGCTGGGCTCATACGCGATGCCCAGCGGCTTCAGCACCTCGGCAATCTGCTGGGTGGCCGCGCGCGATTGTTCCGGCGCCGCCGAACCGGTGTTGAAGGCGTAGATGCGCCCGGCACCGAAGTCGCTTTCAGCGCCGATCTGATGCAGCGCCATGTCCTTGGCGTCCTTGCCATGCGCAACCGCATACGCCTTGCCGCCGTACAGGCCCTGCTCCTCGTTGGCGAAGGCCACCACGCGAATCGTGCGCTTGGGCGCCTGCTTGAGCTGGCCGATCAAATGGCCGGCGGCCATGGTGATCGCCACGCCCGCGCCGTCGTCGATCGCACCTGTGCCCAGGTCCCACGAATCCAGATGCCCGCCGATCACCACCACTTCCTTCGGCTTGCTACGCCCGGTGATTTCGCCGATCACGTTGTACGAAGTGGCTGTGCCATCCCAGCCGCAATCCAGCGCCAGCCGCACGCGGGTGCTACCCAGGGCTGCCAGGCGTGCCAACTGGTTGGCATCGGGCACTGACAATGCCGCTGCGGGTACCGGGGTCAGGCCTTCATCGAAACGGGTGATGCCGGTGTGCGGTACGCGATGGGAGTCGGTGCCGGCCGAGCGCATCACAAAGCCGATGGCGCCTTTGCGGATTGCTTCGGAAGGGCCCTTGCTGCGCACTGCGCCGCCGTTGCCGTAGTCCTTGCCGTCGCGCGCCTTCACCATCTGGTAGTCGACAAAGGCAATCTTGCCGGCCAGGGAACCCGCCGGCGCCGCCTGCAATGCAGCCAGATTCTCGAAGCGCATAATTTCGCCTTCCACGGTGCCGCCCGGGCTACCGCCCAGCGCAGTGATATGCAAGGGCTGCGCATGTGCGCCGATGACGGCGGCCTGCTCGCTGCGGCGCTCCCACTTGGGGAAAGTGACCGGCTCGGTCCAGACCTTGTCAAAGCCCAAGGCCTTGAACTTCGCCTTGGCCCAGGCCACCGCACGCGGATCCGCTTCGCCGCCGGCAATGCGCGGGCCCACTTCGGTGGTCAACGATTCCACCACTGCAAAGCCGGTGCTGTCGGCCAGCGCCTGCTCGCGCAACTGCGCGGCGGTGCGCAATGCGCTATCGGGAATGCTGGTGGGCGCGGCAAGCGCCGCGGAGGTGGCAAGCAGGGCGGAGATGGCGACAGCGAGGCGACGCATGCAGGGCGGCTCCAACGACAAGGGGGACCCCGAGCTTATCAGCGCGAGGTCCCCCGTCTGCGTGCGAAAAGTCATCCTTGCGTGCGAAGTGCGCGCAAGGATGTGGCCGCTTGCTTACGGCACGGTCGGATTCTTGAGCGTGTCGTTCTTGAGCGAGTCGCGGATCTCGCGCAGCAGCAGCACTTCTTCGCTCGGGCCCTTGGGAGCATCCGGCTTGCGCTGGCTGAGGCGGTTGATCAGCTTGACCACCAGGAAGATCGCAAAGGCAATGATCACGAACTGCACGACGGTGTTGATGAAGTCACCGTAGCCGATCACCACGGCAGGAATTTCCTTGCCGGTGGCATCCACGCCCGCCGGCTTGAGCACCCACGCCAGCCGCGAAAAATCCACGTTGCCGATGGCCCAGCCGATCGGCGGCATGATGATCTTTTCCACCAGCGCGGTGACGATCTTGCCGAACGCCGCGCCGATCACCACACCGACCGCCAGGTCGATGACATTGCCACGCATCGCGAATTGCTTGAATTCGCTGACCATTCCCATAGTGCACTCCAGATGGGGACGCGGACCCACTGCCGCTGCAGCGATCGTAGCCCGGCTGATGTCAGCCCGCGATGATGCCGTGGCGTTCGGCCACATTTTCCAGGCGCGCACTGAATTGATCGCCCGGCAGCAACGGGCCGACGCCGGCCGGCGTGCCCATGAAGATCAGATCGCCCGCGCGCAATGCATAGAGCTTGGACAGCTCGTGCAGGATCTCCGGCACATTCCAGATCATCTGGTCCAGCAACGATTGCTGGCGCACTTCGCCGTTGACTTCCAGCGACAGGTTCAATGCATCCAGTGCACCCACTTCGCCGGCATGCACCAGCTCGCTGATCGGTGCGGAATGATCGAAGCCCTTGGCGATGTCCCAGGGCAGGCCCTTGGCCTTGGCCGCGGCCTGCAGATCACGACGGGTCAGGTCCAGGCCCACGCCGTAGCCATAGATCAGGGCCTCGGCCTGGTCCACAGGCAGTTCACCGGCGGGTGCATCGCTGCCCAAGGCCACCACCAGCTCCACCTCGTGGTGCAGCTCCTTGGTGCCGGGCGGGTAGGGGATGTGGTCGCCATGACCCACCACGATGGCGTCGGCCGGTTTCATGAAGAACGTGGGCTGGCCACGTTCGGCCTTGGACGCTGGCGCGGTGGCACCCATTTCGCGGGCGTGATCGGCAAAGTTGCGGCCAACGCAATAGATGCGGTGCACCGGAAAACTACCGCCACCCACCACCGGAATGCGCGGGACATCGGCAGCGGGAATCACATCGTGGGTCATGCACGCATCCTCAAAGACAGGACGCGTGAGTCTAGCTGCTTGGCGGTGCAGGCGAAAACAACGCGCGCCTCAGGCGCGCTGCAACGTGCGGCTCAGTGCGAGAGCGGCAGAGCCGGCTTGCGCACCACGTGGTACTCGGCCTCCACCACGCGGGCGTGCTGCGGCGCGCGGCGGTTGGACTTGCTCAACAATTTCCAGGCCACGCCACCAAGGATCATCGCAGCGCCCACGAACACGCTGAAGAAGATCAGCACGGCCAGGATAGCCAGGCCGGCGAGGCCAGCGGCAACGCGCACCAACGGGTGACGCGGCTTGCGCGGCGCAAACAGGTGGTGGAGGTTGCCGAATTGGAAGATGCGTGCGGGCATGGCGGTGGGCTGCCGGAGGAAACGAGGGGGCAGTATCGTTGCGGTTTCATGTCATTGAGTGAAAAGTTCGTTAAATCGAGTGCCGTTTTGTTAAGCCCATCACATCGGTTGTGTTGGGAACCACGCGCTTCGCGTGTCGTTGTTGGGCTTGCGGTTGTGTCTGCTAATTGCGATCGCTTGGCTGGGATCGGCTAGTTGCAGCTGGTCGCAGAAGATGCAGCGTGTAGTGGGAAAGTCGCCGTGCGGCCTGTCTGATAGCCAGGCGCGTTGGTTGGTAGGTCTGCGCGATGGCAAAGCCGTGCCGAGCCGAAGTTGCGCGGACGCCGCCGCGTTGAAATGGCGCAAGGCGCCTGGGCGCAGTCTCCATGGAGCGGCATGGCACAATCAGGTCTGTTCGCAGCGATCGATTCCATGTCGTCACTACCGCCCACCGCGCCAATTCCGTTGGCGCAGATTCCCGATGCCGGATTTTTAGAAGTCGAAGCGCTGTGGGATGGCGGGCCGGAATCGGTGGTGTTGTACCGCGAGGGTGCACAGGTCCGCGCCTGGTTGAACGTGTGCCCGCACGCTGGCCGCCGGCTGGATTGGGCGCCCGGCCAGTTTCTCAAGACCAAGGAAGGCCAGTTGGTGTGCGCCGCGCACGGCGCGGCGTTCGAGCTGGATGCCGGCGAGTGCGTCAGCGGGCCGTGTCGCGGTCAATCGCTGGTGGCGGTGCCGGTGCGCATCGATGGCGAGCAGGTGCTGCTGGGGTGAGCTGGCCTGGGCCTAGATGGGCCTCATGGGGCATCGCGAGAGCAGTGGTCGCTATGCTGCAGACCGCACGTTTCAAGACTGTTGGACTGCAAGACTGCTGGAGGTAGTGCGCGCAGTGCACCGGCATCCGCCGAGCACTGCCAGTGCCAGTCACGACTATCCGCGTGTTGCGATGCCGCCGCCGGTCAGATGCTCACTGTAAAGAGTGCCCATTGATCGCAGCGCCACTGCAATGGATTGCATGCATCGACCGCAGCGCACCGCACGTATTCGAAAGTCGGCACGACGGCGCGCCATCACTCAGCGCAGAGGCAGCAACGCTTCGCGCTACCGCCACAACGCGCTCAGCGCGCCGCCCACCAGAACATCAGGTTGATCATCGTCACCATCACCACGATGTAGATCAGTGACAGCGGAGCGCCCACGCGCCACAGCTCGCGCGGCTGGTAGTTGGCTGGTCCGGTCACCATCGAGATCACCGGGTTGGAGGCGGTCATCAGGTTGTTGGATGCCGACAACGCCACGATCAAGGCGAACGCCGTGGGGTTGCCGTTGGCCGCGAGCGCCAGGTTGACCGCGATCGGCACCATCACGATGGTCGCGCCGACATGGCTGATCACCAGCGAAAAAGCTGTCGTCAACAAGGCCAGGCTGATCTCCAGCGCCCACACCGGCATGCCTTCCGGCAGGCGGTCGATGGTGTGGCCGGCCACCCACGCCGCGGTGCCGCTGCTGTCCATCGCCCAGCCGAGCGGAATCAGCCCGGCCATCATGAAGATGGTCTTCCAGTTGATCGAGGCATACGCCTCGTCCATGCGCAGCACGCCGGTCACCAGCATGCAGGCCACGCCGGTCATCAGGGTCAGTGCCACCGGCAACTTGGAGGTCAGCGCAATCAGGATGGTGAAGGCGAAGATCGCCATAGCGATCTTGAACTTATGCGGGCGCTGTTCGCCCTTCGGGAAGTCGGTGACCGGCACAAAGTCGCGGCTTTCCGCGGCCTGCGCCAGATCCTGCCAGATACTGTGGAACACCAGCATGTCGCCGGCGCGCAGTGCCACGTTGCGCACGTCCTCGCGAATGACCTGCTTGTCGCGGTTGATCGCCAGCAGGCTGATGCCGCTTTGCTTGCGCAGCCGCAGCTCGGCGGCGTTCTTGCCGATCAGGCGCGAGTTGGGCGGAATCACCGCCTCGGAAATGCCAGCCAGGCTTGGGTTGAACAGATCGCCCAGGTTGCGCAGGCGCGAGGACATGCGCAGGAAATGGTTCTGCGCAAAGTCGGTCACGTCCTGGCGCTTGCCCATCGCACCCAGCACGCTGCCGACCCAGATGCGCATGTCGGCCGGCGGGGCCAGGCGGGTGTCGTTGCCGGTCTTCAGCGCCAACAGCAGCGGCGCATCGTGAATGGCTTCGGCCTCGCCCAGGGTCATGCCCACCAGTGGGCTTTCGGCGGTGACGGTGAGCTCGAACACATCGCCGTCGATGCCGTAGGTCTTGGCGAAATAGCTCTCGGTGCGCGAAGGCGTGACGCCCTCGTTGATCAGGCGCTCTTCCTCGATCAACTTGCGGTCGCCGTAAAACCGGAAATACAGCAAGGCGGCCACCAGCAGTGCCAGACCGATCGGCAGCGGCGCAAACATGGTCAACGGCTCGATGCTGGCCATGCCCGAGGGCAGGTTGTTGTTGGCCGACACCAACAAATCGTTGAGCAGGATCAGCGGCGAATTGCCCACCATGGTGAGCGCACCGCCCATCACGATCGCCGCGGCGATCGGCAACAGCATGCGTTGCAAGGTGAGCCCGGTGCGTGCGGCCAGCCGCGAGGCGACCGGCAGGTACAGCGCCATCACCGAGGGGTTCTGCATGAAGGACGAATTCAGGCCGGAGATGCCCAGCGTCATCATCATCAGCCGCTGCTCGCTGCCGTGCGAGCGCCGCAGCAACCAGGTGGCCAGGCGGTTCAAGGCGCCGGTGCGCTCCAGTCCCGCGCCCAGGATGGTGGTGGCGATGATGCTCATCACCGCGTTACCGGAGAAGCCGCCGAACAGTTCCTCCGGCGCCACCAGCCCGGTGACGCCCAATACCACCAACACGATCAACGCCACCACGTCGGCGCGGATGCGCTCGAATAGGAACATCGCCATCGTAAAGCCGACCAGCCCGAGGACGAGCTTCATGTCGTTGGTCAGCGTTAGCGCGGTGTCCATGAGGTGCCGGGAATGGGGAGTCGGGAATAGGGAATGGCAAGAACGGATGGCGCTGACGCGTGCAGGTTATCCGGGCGCCGCTGGCGCCTGCCCTGGCGATTCCCGATTCTCCATTCCCGATTCCCGGTCATACAGCAAATCCCACACGCCATGGCCCAGCTTCTGGCCGCGGGTCTCGAAGTGGGTTTGTGGGCGCCAGGCGGGGCGTGCGACGTGGCCGCGTGGGCCGGCGCGATTCGCCAGGCCTTTGGTGGCGTCAAGCACGTCCCACATCTGTTCGGCGTAGTCGGCCCAGTCGGTGGCTGCGTGCAAGCGGCCGCCATCGCGCAGCTTGCGCACCAGCAGCTGCGCAAACGCCGGCTGCACCAGGCGGCGCTTGTTGTGGCGCTTCTTGTGCCATGGGTCCGGGAAGTAGATGCGTACTTCGTCCAGCGCGCCATCGGCGATCTCGCGCTCGAGCACTTCCACTGCATCGTGGTGATACAGGCGCACATGCGTGGCGCCGTCATCGTCCAGCGCATTGAGCAGCCGCCCGACACCGGGGGCATGCACCTCGATGCCGATGTAGTCGCGCGCAGGGTCGTGCTGGGCTGCGAAGCGCAAGGCCGCACCATTGCCGAAACCGATCTCCAGCACCTTGGGTGCGGGGCGGCCGAACACGGCGTCCAGGTCACGCGGGGTGCCGGTGTAGTCCAGACCGAAGCGCGGCCACAGCTCGTCGAACGCACGCTGCTGCGCCGGCGTAAAGCGGCCCTGGCGCAACACGAAGCTGCGCACCTGGCGGCGGCCCTCTTCGATGGTGAAGGGCTTGGGCGGCATCTTTGCGCCGTCGCTGGTGAAAGGATCAGTCATGAAAAATCAGCCATCGGCAAACAACGCCCTGTCCCGCCGGAAGAGGGGGGTGAGTAAAGGAAAAATGCAAGCCAAGCAGGCGTCGCGCCGCAGCCCGCGCCAGGCGCAGGCCGCGCATGCAAGTCCATCTCGGCGCGCCTGCTCATCCGATCACGCCATCGACCGGGCTCGATGCCGAGGCGTAGCGCTTGCGCGGAATCCGGCCAGCCAGGAATGCCTCGCGGCCGGCTTCGATCGCCTTGCGCATCGCGCTGGCCATCAGGATCGGGTCGCGTGCACCGGCAATGGCGGTGTTCATCAGCACGCCGTCGCAGCCCAGTTCCATCGCAATGGCGGCATCGGAGGCGGTGCCCACGCCGGCGTCGACGATGATCGGCACCTTGGCGTTTTCGATGATTTCCAGCAGGTTGTACTTGTTCTGGATGCCCAGGCCCGAGCCGATCGGCGCGGCCAGCGGCATCACCGCCACGCAGCCGATCTCTTCCAGCCGCTTGGCCAGGATCGGGTCATCGGAGGTGTACACCATGACCTCGAAGCCGTCGGCGACCAGTTGTTCGGCGGCCTTAAGCGTCTGCACCACGTCCGGATAGAGCGTGCGCTCGTCGCCCAGCACTTCCAGCTTGGTGAGGTTGTGGCCATCCAGCAGCTCGCGGGCCAGCCGGCAGGTGCGCACCGCATCTTCGGCGGTGTAGCAGCCGGCGGTGTTGGGCAGCAGGGTGTAGCGGTCCGGCGGCAGCACGTCGAGCAGGCTGGGCGCGTTTGGGTCCTGGCCAATGTTCACCCGGCGAATGGCCACGGTGACGATCTGCGCGGCAGCGGCCTCGGTGGCCAGGCGGGTTTCGTCCAGGTCCTTGAACTTGCCGGTGCCGGTCAGCAGGCGCGAACGGTAGGGCTTGCCGGCGATCACCAGCGCATCGGAGGGGGCGGAAAGTGTCATGCGGCGATTATCACCGATCGAGCGTGGATGCGCCGGCCATCACCGCGATCAACCGCCGCCCAGTGCATGCACGATTTCCACCAGGTCGCCCTCGCGCAGCGCATGGGTGGCGTGCAAACCGCGCGAAACGATTTCGCCATTGACCTCCACCGCAACGCGGCGCTGCGACAGACCTTCAAGTTCCAGCAGCGCGGACAACAACATGTTGTCGGGAAGCGTGCGTGGAGTGCCGTTGAGTTGAATGTTCATGTCATCATTGTTGCATCGCGTGCCGCCAGGGCGCGCGTTTTGCGTTATGCGGCAATGCAGCGTGAGCGTGGACGGCGAGGGTGAAACGATGTGCCATTCGCCGGCGTACGTATGCAGGCCGGTCCGGTTCCACTCTACCTTGAGCAGGCATTCCCATGGCTTCAACCCTTCGCCCGATCCGTTCCCTGATGGCCGTGGCCATCGCGCTGGCGGCCAGCCCGGCCATGGCCGACTCGGCCTTCGATCAAACCGTGTTCTTCGGTGACAGCCTCACCGACAGCGGTTACTACAACCCTCTGCTGCCGGCCGCCTCGCGCGCGGTCACCGGCAAGTTCACCACCAACCCGGGCTGGGTGTGGGCCGAATACGTGGGCGACCACTTCGGCACCAATGCAGCGCCCAACGGCAATGGCCAGACCGGCGACAACTACGCTGCCGGCGGCGCGCGCATCCAGGCCAGTTCGGTCAGCGCGCTCGGCGCAGCACCGTCGGTGACCAGCCAGGTCAATACCTATCTGGCGGCCAACGGCGGCCAGGCCAACCCGAATGCGCTGTACACCGTGTGGGGCGGCGCCAATGACCTGCTCGCCGCGGCCACCGCTCCTGCCCAGGCGCAGGCCATCATCGGCAGCGCCGTGACCGCCCAGGTGGGCGCGGTTGGCGCGCTGCAGGCGGCCGGCGCGCGTTATGTGATGGTGCCGACGATTCCGGATGTGGGCATTACCCCGCGCTTCCGCGCCGGCGGTGCCGCCGCCATGGCGCAGGGCACGGCCGCTGCCACCGCCTACAACACCGCACTGTTCAACGGCCTGCAGTCGGCCGGCCTGCGGGTGATCCCGGTCGATACCTTCCACATCCTGCAGGAAGTGGTTGCCGACCCGGGCACCTATGGTTTCAGCAACGTCACCGGTACCGCCTGCAACCCGGCGCTCGCGCTGCCGGCCTGCAACCCCACCAGCCTGGTCGCCGCGAACGCGCCCAACACCTATGTGTTCGCCGACGGCATCCACCCCACCACGGCCACCCACCAGATCCTGGGCCAGTACGCCATCTCGCTGTTGGAAGCGCCGCGCCTGCAGCAGGTGCTGACGCGCTCCGCCCAGGCCGGCGGCCGCGCACGTGCCGACCAGGTGGCCTGGCACCTCGACGGCAAGCCCGAGGCCGATGGCCTGCGTTGGTGGGGGAGCGTGCGTGGCGACATTCAGCGCTATGACGATGCGGACCTGTACGACGGCATGGCGCCGGCCGGCCTGTTCGGCGTGGATTGGACCGCCGGCGACCTGGTGTTCGGCGGCTTTGCCGGCTTCGGCCGCATGGATGCCGACTTCGGCAACCGCAACGGCAGCTTCAAGCAGGATGACACCACCCTGGGCGGCTTCGTCGGCTGGTACACCGGCCCGGTCTGGGTCAACGCCCAGGTCAGCTACAGCTGGCTGAGCTACGACGTGGACCGCGAAGTCCAGCTGGGGCCGGCCACCCGCGTGCACAGCGGCTCGCCGGACGGCAGTAACCTCACTGCCGCGGTCAATGCCGGCTATTCGCTAGGCGAAGGCAACGTCAAGTACGGCCCGGTGGTCGGCCTGGCCTGGCAGAAGCTCAAGCTCGACGGCTACACCGAAAGCAACGAAAGCTCCACCGCGCTGGGCTATGCCGACCAGGATATTGACTCGCTGGTGGGCCGCATCGGCTTCCAGGTGCGCCTGGATGGCGCGCCGGTCAAGCCGTACCTGCAGGCCACCTACGACCACGAGTTCAAGGACGGCACCGAAGCCAGCGCCTGGCTGCAGTCGATGCCGGAAGTGGGCATGTACACCGTCCCGGGCCAGAACTTCGACCGCAACTACGCGACCGTTGTGCTGGGCGCCCGCACCGGCATCTGGGGCCTGCAGAGCAACATCGGCCTGAGCACCACCACCGCCCAGCGCAGCGCCCGCGACGCCACCGTGTTCGTGAACTTCAGCGGCAACTTCTGACCGTACCCGCTGCACCCGCAGCGTCAAGGCTGTCTACGACAAGGGCCGGGTAACCGGCCCTTGTCATGTGCGCCACGCATTGCGCCCAAGGCCTGCCGGCGCATAAACTCTGCCCACGCCACGCGGGCGTAGCTCAATGGTAGAGCTGTAGCTTCCCAAGCTACTGACGTGGGTTCGATTCCCATCGCCCGCTCCAGAGCTTCCGCCAAGTCTCTAAACGATTGACTGGGCTAGAAATTTCTGCCGATTGATGATTCCGAGCGATGCCCCTTGAGGTATCAATCGAGGTATCAATCTTGCCCAAGCCTCTGATGATGTCGCGCTCGGCCGGCCTGTATGCGCGCTTCTTTGTTCCCACCGATCTTCGAGCCTCCATCGGCTCGCGTTACCTTGTCCGATCGCTAGGAAACCGTCGTGGGGACCACGCTAGGCTGGCGGCAGCCACGATGGGGATGGCACTATCGATGGCATTCGATGCCATGCGGAAAGGGATGACCGTGGATCTTGAAGAGCTGCTGGAAAAGGTTCGCAGTGGGGACATCAAAGAGCTGACCCTGAAAGATGTGACGCTGCCCGACGGCACGCGCATCGCTCAGGCGCAGTTGGACAACCCCGCCGATGCCGGGATCTTCGGAGACCTCATGGTGCGGGCGCGGCAGACAGAGCCCACCGAGGTCATGGCGGCAAGGGTGGCCAAGCGTCGGCAACAGTTGCGCGAGGGCAGTCAGCGCATATCCGGCGGCGGCGATGCACCCAAGGCGCTGATGTTGTCCAAGGCGATGGCCGATCATTTGAGGGACCTGGCCGGGGCCCGTCTGCATCAGAAGACCGTGTTGGAAAGCCGCCATACCTTGCGCCTGTTTGCCGGAATCATCGGCAAGGACGTCCCCGTGGCCTCGCTGACCCAGGATCACGTGCGGGCCTTCTTTGAGGGCGTGCGTTACTGGCCCTCGAATGCGACCAAGCGGCCGGCCTACCGAGACCTGTCGGTGCCCGAAGTCATCAAGCTGGCGAAGAAGAACCAGGAGCCAGAGCCGGCGGCGTGGACGATGGCCAAGCACCGGCAACGCTTGAGCGTCTTCCTGGTCTCATTGGTCGAGGGCAAACACCTGGCGGTGAATCCGTTGGCGGGCATCCGGGCGATCGCCACGCCGGACTCAGAAGACACGGGTTCGCCTTTCACGGACGCCGAGTTGAAGGCTATCTTTGACCCGGTGGAGTTCCCGAAGTGGGCGTCGAAATACCCCCATCGGTGGTTTGGCCCGATCCTGGGGCTCTACTCCGGCGCTCGCGTGAACGAGATCGCGCAGCTCCGGCTGGAGGACGTCGATACCATCGACGGCGTGCCCGGCTTCTTCGTCCGCAAGATCGGGAAGAAGCAGAGCATCAAGAACAAGCACAGCCGGCGGTTCATTCCGTTGGCCCAGCCTGTCATTGAGGCCGGGTTCCTCACTTACGTGGATGAGGTCCGGCAAGCTGGGATCGAGCGGTTGTTCCCAGACCTGCCCAACTCGACCGGTCTGGGTTATGGGCGGCAGCTGAGCCGCCAGTTCTCCGTCTACATCAAGCGGCAAGGCGTATCTGAGAAGGGGCAGGGGTTCCACGGGTTCCGCCATACCATTGCTTCAAAGCTTGACGAGGCGGGAGTGTCGGCTTCGGCGATTGGAGCGCTCACGGGGCACGGGACCGGGCAGACTGTGCTGGAGAAGTTCTACATCGATCGACGTAGCCTGCCGGACCGGGTGGCGACGCTGGCTAAGTTTAGCCCGCCGGTTCGGCTGCCCGATTACAACGCAGGGCTATTTGGCTTGAGCACTTGAGGCGCTTTGGTCGCGAGCTCCCTACCTCCTGCGGCTAAATTAGAGACTTGCAAGCGATTTCGGGCGTGGTATAGTTGATATGTAAAAGGAGGATGTAGCTATGATTCAGTCTTTGTTGGATTTTTTCCGTCCCGAGCTGTCTGAAGAGGAGCGTTTGTCGATACGGTCGCTACGGGCAGAGAAGATTGTTCATATGTCTGATGGTGCCTTTTATGTTGATACAAGGGACATCAAGGCGGAGTTGGACGAGGTACGTGAAAAAACTCGTCATTTGTTAGAGTAAATATTGGGGAGCCAGGGATGGGGCTATTGTTGATATTGCCGCTGTTGGTGAGTGGCTATCTTGTTTGTTTGAACGACAAGTTTGTGTTTTCTAGGCTGCATCGATACGAAGGTCAGCTTCTATATTTTTTAGCGGCATATCAAGGACTTAAATGTTTCGGTGCTGCTTTTTTTGTCGTGGCAGCAGCGTCCTGGTTGTCCGCTGACGTGAGCTTCAATCCGTGCCTTCCGGTAGTGAAGGGCTGTTTCCCAGTCAGTCTTGACTTTATAGAGGCTTTGGCGGGTCTCGTTGTTAGCGTTGATCGCACTCTTGTGAACAAGGCTCAGATTTTTTCATTTTTTATCCTTGTTGGGTGTGTTACATGCTTAATGCCATACGTATTCTCATTTATTTCGTATAGAGCATATGTTTTTAAGTTCTTCTTTCGCAAGGGCGCTTATGAGGAGCTTCTTGGTGAGGAGGCCCAGGGTGCTGAACGATTGACAAGGGCCCAAAAAGCTAAGGCGCGCGTAATTCTAGATGAAAGGTTCGGGAACTTTATCGCCAGAGACTCCAACAAACATCATCCTATCGCAAGCGTATTGGTTCAGTCCTTGGCCAACGCTGTTCCTGTTATGGTAACAATGGAGGATAGGAAGGTTTACATTGGGGTGGTGACCAGGATCGGTTCCACGTCAGAAATATCAAGTGGACTGGAGAATTTTGGAATATCTCCAACGCTCAGCGGTTATAGAGACAAGGACACCCTGAAGGTGAATTTCACTTATGAATATCCCGAAAAGAAGGGTGGTGGCCATGATGTTAAGCCCAGTGTGACATATCTGAAGTTGGAAAGCATAGCTTCCATTACTCTGTATGACGAAGGGCTCAGGAGTCGGATACTTGAGACCACATCTTTAGTGGCTAGTTCGGGCGACATTGTAGTGCCGTCTATCCAAGGGCAGGATTCTGTCAATGATGAGAGTTTCAAGTCGGTTATAAAATCACTCAAGGTTTGGATGGTCGCGAAGATTAATCGGAATAGAAAGGGATAGATGGTGCAGATGTTTTCGACGGTTTGAGTCGGGGGCGTTGTTGGTTCTGGCCGACTTGCGCAGGCATGTATGATCAATACTCTTCTTTGGTGATATGGTCTTAACCGTTTCGCTCGAGTGCGTTTTCTGATCGATAGGCACTGCGATGCCCTCTCGAGAGGAATTGATCGCCACGGGACAGCTGACTCTGGCCGCTTGGTCTGCTGTGTTCTCCTGAGCGCCGCATGTCGAAAGCTCTGCGGAGGATCAATCTGGTATCACGGATGATGGCTCTTGATTATTCCACAGATCGGGTCTAGCAGTCCTGCGAAGCCAGAGAAGTCTATGTCTTTGTAGTATGGCTTCACGATCTTCTCTGCGAACCACGCTTTGCCATATTCATCGTCCTTTAGTTTTTTGTTGGATAAGCTAAATTTTTTTCCTGACAGCTTTTTGGCCCGCGTTGCTTCGCTAAAGTAGTGCTCAATGCAGTGGTCGCCGGAACCTTTTTTCGAGGTCAGGAGAACGTAGAGATTGGCATAGACGTGGATATATTGGTCGCCATCGGGCATGTCCAATTTGTAGTGTTTCTTTATCGCACCTATGACGGCATTTGAGCCTTTGTCATTGTCGAAAATGACTATGACAGGATGCGACCCTTTTGGCCCCTTGATTTTGCGGTAGTTATCCCTGTAACCAACAATGAAGTTGGTCAAGGGACTGTCGCCTCCCGTTAGGTTGAAAATCCTCTCGCGAGTTTTTGTATGTGGAAGGAGCTTGACGAGCAGCTCATTAGAGCCTGGAGCTATTAGCGCAGGATAAGTTGCACGCTGCTTCCTGATTGCAGAGCTGATGTATATGTTGTCGGTCTTTCCCTCGAAAAGGATTGCGGTTCGATCGTTGGCTGCAAATGTTGTGAAGAATAAAAATCGATGCAGTAGTCGCTCCGTGGCGCTCAGTATCGGCGGCACAAGATCGTCCGAGCGTCGGTAGCGCTCAACCTGCAGCAGGAACCCCAGCATGCCCTCAAGTTGAGGTCGACTTCCCTCAATTGAAGCTAACATCGTTTGACCTGCGGCAAGGACGGTTTTTTCCAGGTGGTAGGTACCGGTGGAACAGAGCCTATTCACCATTGCCCGAATCGCTCTACGGTAGTCGCCATTCACATTGACGTGCCTGTTGACGACAATGCCGGTGACATCTTGGCGGGATCGGTGGTGGAGAAGTCGCGTCTTCGCGTGGTTAATTTTGAACCCGCAGGCCTTTACGGCTTCCTCAATTTCCTTCGTAACCACCCAATTGGGAGTGGCAAGGAGTTGGCGTGCAATAGCATGCGGAAACTGCGGCTGCGAAGTGGACATGGTGATGTCATCCGCGTAGCGCGAGTAAGCGCAACCTTGAGCTCGGGCTATCTTTGACAGCCGGATGTCTAAGATGTTTCCGATGAGATTGGAGATAACTGGCGACGTCGGAGCTCCCTGTGGGAGCTTGTCGTCATGGCATGCGATCTGCGCGATGATGGTTGCGACGTCTCGATGCAGTTGAAAATTTCTGTTTCCTATGAGAAATCCGCGAACCCGGCCAAAGTTGATGGTTCCAAAGAAGTCCGTGAGGTCGAAATTCAGAACGTAGCGTTGGCGCCGGTGCACGTCTGCGTTAGTGAGGATGGATCTTCCTTGCTTGAATCCGTGGGCAACGGGGTGTTTGACGCCCAGTTCCTCCTCAATTTCTTTCTCACACGCTTGCAGCAGTTTGGACAGCTTTCCTTGCACAAGCTTCAGCTGAGGGGACGGTGCGTGAATCGCCCGCTTCCCACCAGAGCGCTTGGGGATGTCGAAGGCGCTGTACTTAGCTGCGGACGGAGTTCCCCATGCTATGTAGCTCAGTGTCTTTGTCTGGAAATCCAGCAGTCGCGCTAATTCGCCGGTATTCGTGCAAGCTTTTAGCTTAGCTAATTCACCCATCTGACATCCCTGTGAGGAAGAGGAGGGGCTGCAGGAACTCCTTCGCGCGCATGGCGAGCGTATGTCGGCACTCGGTCCATTCGGCAAATCCACCTTGCAATTGCTTCTGATGCCGCGAAACGACGGCAACCAAATCTTCCTGCAACCCCGACCGCAACATAGCTCATGTCGAGCCCGAATGCGATAACGCCCCAAGTGCCGCATGTGTAGAACGCCATGGGTAGCGGTGCCTGCTGCTTTGCTCTTGGATTGGACTACTGAGTCAACTGCGCATACAGCACAAACAGGAACATCGGTAATCCACTCAGCACGGCGTAGGCCCCAAACGCGCCCATCAGGGTCAGCACGGTCATGACCCACCACTGCCACCAAGAGAAACCCGAATCACGCGCCTGGGCCGCACGGACCTCTACCGGGTAGAGCCGAGCCGCCTTCCGGCTTGCGCGTCGGGCCATGAGTGGCCCAACGACGAATCCGAAAGGTCCGAGGAAGAGCAAGGTCAAGGAGTACCACCAGAAAAACCGGTCCCGTGGCGTCATGAGCATGCGCCTGGCGGGCACCGGCTGATCAAGCAGAGGAGGCGCGCTCATTTGGCGTAGGCCCTCCAGCTGCCGTCGGCCTTCGCATATCGAATATTTTTGCTAACGGGGATGGGCACCTGCCGGCCCTCAATGTTGAGCACGGCTTGGCCGCGGGTATCGCAGCGGTAGCCGTCCGCGCCCTCCGCTTCCGCGCAGCCAGTGAGCTCGAAGTTCTGGACGTCGCTGACCTGGCCGGCACCGCTGTCTTTCAACAGCTGGACAAAGGCTTCCTTGGCGTTGGCGGCGGACGGCTTGCCACTGCAGGCGGTCAGGCCCAAGGCCATGGTCAACGCGACCAGGCCGATCCTTGCGTTTTTCATGTCGTTCCTTTTGCTGGGTAATGGGAAGGAGGGCGAAGAGGGGCTTATTTGTCACCGTTCCCGTCGGCCTTGAAGCCGGCGAGCCACATGCGACTGTCCTTGAAGGGCGTCAGCATTCCCGAGGGTCCCGGGTGCAGGTCGGCGGTCTGGAGGAATCCCGAGACCCAGGCGACGCGCAGGGCGACATCGACGGCGCGGTCAGCCACGCCAGGGCGGCTCGCGTTGACCACGAAGGGTTGGGCCGGCGGGTTGGGGCCAGTGGACCGCTGAGCGCCGGTGTTGGGCTTGCTGGGCAGCACGCGGACACCGGCCAAGGTGTCCCGCCCTTTCCAGAGCGCGGCGCTGTTGAGCTCAGCGGCTTCACCCAGGTCGTCCGTTTCCGTCAGCGACGCATCGAAGCAGGTGCGGAAGGTCTCGACGCTTGAGGCGGTCGGGCTGGTCCAGATGCGCGCTTCAGCAGTCCAACAGGGCAGGGAAGCACCCCACTCTGTGAAGGTCAACGCGACTCGGGGCCAATCCAAGCGGCCTGCCTGCGCAGTCTGGTGGTTGTCTCCTTTGAAGAGAGCAGGCAGCTTCCCGGCACCACTGAGGGGTAAGTAGATCGAGCTGGTCGTCAGATTGCCGGCTTTGCTGTCCGAGTTGGGCTTGATGCCGACCATCTGCTTACCCGTGTCGGCCAAGCCTCTGCCGAGCTGGCGGAAGAAGCCGGGTTTCTGGGCCGGCACGTCTTGGGCGTAGGTGGTGAACGGCGAGACGAGCGTCAACGCCAAGAGCGCAGCGAACGCTCCTTGTCCTGTGTGATTCATCGCAAACCCCTGCAATAGCGCCCGTTTGGCGTATTTGCAAATATGGCAAATGCAGCGCAGGATTGGAAGCGGCAGACTTGGGGGTCAATTCATCCTTCGTTGGTCTTCATGCCTGCTCCGCTGCCTCCCGCATACACCTTTGGCCGTCGCCTTCGTGAGGCCAGGCTTGCGCGGGGCATGAACCAAGCCGCCTTGGGGGCTGTTCTCGGGCTCGAGGAGCAGAACTCGGCGGCCCCTAGGATTTCGCGCTACGAGCGAGGGGACCGCATGCCTGACAACGAAAGCATGGCGAAGCTGGCGGAGGCGCTGGAGCTACCGGTGGCGTATTTCCACGCCGTTAGCGACCCCATGGCAGAGGCGATTTTGGTGATGTCCCAGCTCTCACCCGAGGAGCAGCAGGAACTGATCCAGGTGATTAGAAAATTCCGTGGGCCCGAAGAAAGTGCGTGAAGCGGAGTATCGCGACGGCCTTCAAGTGACTCGCTGAGCACCACGATTTTTTTGGGATATGCTGGGTTTGCGCCATGGAGGCGCAAGGAGCTAAGCAATGAAGCGAGAAGAAGCGTTGGAAGCGGCCGTCAAACTCACTGCAGCGTTGCTACACTCGGACACCTACGGTCGTCGGGGAAATCTGGATGAAGATTCCGACCTTGCTGTGGATCTGTTTGCCCGGGTCTTCAGCAAGCTGCAGGAAGCTAACGTCTAAGTTCAAAGATCTTTGGTTCCTGCCAACAGCTGTTGGCCGGAACACTGAGTCGATACGTCGGTGTATTGCCGAAGGTCAGAGACATCGGTGATGCGAAGCACCTTCAGGCCATAGAAACCACTTCGTCTTCGCTAAACCACGCATTGTCCAGCAAGAATTTCCTTACCCGCGCTACGTCGTCGGTGTAAGCGACAAGCGCGAGGCTTTTTGTGGCCCTGCTGGCGGTCACGTAAAAGAGTCGTCTAGTTGCCTCCAAGGTCTTCCCCTCCGTTTTCCGCCCGAACAGGTCTTCATACTTAAACATGAAGCCGCGTGCTTCTTGATCGTCCATGATGACCATGACTCGTTCGAATTCTAGTCCCTTCACGCCTTGATGGGTGTCGAAACGCGCCTTTCGAGAGAGGTATGTCGCCAGCGGACTGATCTGTGAGAAAGGAGAGGCCAGGAGGCGGTCAATCAGTCTGCTCCGGTCATCGTTTTCTCCTTCCTCCGTGCCCTCGGTGATCTTTTCGTCAGGGGCACTCGTCCACGCAGCAAGCCTTTCTGGAATTAGCAGTAGGCGCCGCTCGAAGATGCGGATAAGAACATCCTGGAGGGTCGGATCTTGGCCATCTCGAAAGAGCAGCACTAGCTCATCCACGGCTGATTGAGCCTCTGCAAGATGAGATTTGCCAGGAACTCCCCTGAGCTTCTCGACGCTTACCAGCGGTGAAAACGTCTTCAGTATCTGCATGAGAGCGAATCGATCGCCTCGCTGATGTGCGTTGACCAAGGGCAACACTTGGTCAGTAAAAAAGGTCGCAAGTGGTTGAGTGCCATTTAATAGGCTCGTCGAATCGATGTCGTAAAGCGCCACAAATACGTCTAGACACCCCAGCCTGGTGGCAGCCATTCTATGCTCAAGCGTAAGGGTCTTCACTGCTTCCTCTTGTAGCCATTGGCTGTCTAGGCTTATCTCTGCCATTCGCGCAGCGACCCGACCCTCCAGCTCAATCTTATTTTCGATGCTTGATGGGACAATGAAAATTCGAACAGTGCCTTCAGGCGCGTCTGTTCGTGGTCGTTGCTGGTGAGGGTCTACGGTGCTTCGGACCTTATTCAGAAGTGAGACGACGCGTTTAGGGCATCGATGATTCATTTGTTTTCCAGGCGTCTCCCATGTGGGGGGAAGTTCGGTTCCAAGCCTCTCCTTACCGTCGGCGTAAATCTGCTGCATCGTGTCCCCAATCAGGCCGAGAGAAAAACCCCCTGCCTGCTTGTCCGCCACTTCGAACAGCGCGTCGATAAGGTGCTTGTTCGTGTCCTGGCTCTCATCGACAAGAAGGATGGGGTAGCGGCCTACAAAAATGCTCTGCATGCGTGGTTTAGACCGTAGGAAGTCAGCCGCAATGCGAATGACTTCCGCATGATTCAGTGCATCGCGTGTTCGGTTCGTCCCTGTTGGGCTGTAGATGAAGGTTCTTATGTTCGGCAAAGCCATTAGGCGTTTGGTGCCCGCCTCGATCTTGAATTTACGGTCCTCTGATGCCTTCCCCGCGCGACCCTTCGTTTCCTTTTCTCGCAGATCAGATAGATCCTCAGCGATCTTAATTTTCAGCCACTCTCGGATGTCGTGGTTGAGGCCTTCGATCAGAGACCAGGCAAAGCTGTGGATTGTGCGGACGTCGAAGAGCGCATCGAACTGAATACGTCGCTTGATCTCATCGGATGCAGCATTGGTGAAGGTGATGACGCCCACTCGCTTGCCTTGACGGCGAAGCCCCTCACCCCAGTTGTCTTGAATATGCTCTAAGGCTGCCACCAATGACCTGGTCTTCCCAGACCCGGCGCCGGCGAAAAGGAAAAAGCTTTTCGGGTTCCCGGGATTCAGGCATCGGGCAATGAGCGCGTCAGCAGGCTGATCGACATCATTCTCCCCAGGATGGTCTGCCTTTATCACGGCGTCACCTCCGCTTCGGCCGCTGCTGTGTCGCCAGTGGTCAAAGGAATTATTGGAAGTTTTCCAGCGACCTCGTCTTCCTTACGCTTTAGCTGGGCGATTAGCCAAAGAAGACCCCTGTGAATGTAGTCTGGAAGGTCGACTTGGTCGAGCTTGCTGCTCTCTAGAAGGGTCATTGAGAACTCTGCCTTGTCCCCATTCTTCAAGGCCGCTTGAATCCGCTGAGAGAGCTCGGCAGTGTCACCCGAACCGGCGATTGAGTCTCGAATTGCCTTGGCCAAGCCGCCGCCAGACAGTGATTTGAAGAATTCTAAGTTTTGATAGACAAGCGCGTCTTCGAAAGTGTTCGCAATAGCTTCGACGCCCGAACTCCCGCCGAAGTCAACTTTGATGGGCTGTTGATAGGCTACGCGGAAGCCGAAACCGCTCTCGTGCATATCGGCAAGTGATGCCTCCGGCATATCCAGTAATGCATCGATGGAGTCCTCGTTCGGTGCCCAAGTCTTGATCGTTTGGTTTCGCGACAGTTGTCCGGCGGATCGTGTCGGAACCGCCTTGGCTCCGGTTGTTGTCTTGGCGTCCAAGTCCGTAACGATCAGCGTGTTGAGGCCGAGCTTGGTGAGAAGAGGCCGAAGGCGGTGGGCATGACTGCCTCCAATTTCCAGCCAAGTGATGTAGCAGTGTCGGAGATACTTGTAGTCGGATCGGCATCGAACCATGTGCGGGACGACCATGCGCTCGGCAGGTCCTTCAACGAGGATTGCGCCATCGGCAAAGAAAAGATCGCAGTGGGTGATCTTTAGGTAGCGCTTTACGAATCGGGTCGTGTCGTTGTCAGTTCCAAAAATCTTCGAAAGATTGACAACCTGAGATACGGGGACGGAACCCTTTAAGGCCTTCACAGGCATGCGGCGGAAGTAGCGCAAGGACGTGAAATCAGCTTCATGAGCTAGATGGCTCGAGTGCGTGCTGACCACCATTTGAGTATGGAA
Organism: Xanthomonas sp. NCPPB 4037; assembly: GCF_041475695.2. Classification (NCBI taxonomy): domain Bacteria; kingdom Pseudomonadati; phylum Pseudomonadota; class Gammaproteobacteria; order Lysobacterales; family Lysobacteraceae; genus Xanthomonas; species Xanthomonas sp. NCPPB 4037. The sequence goes on along the minus strand of NZ_CM191261.1, from coordinate 3,909,538 downwards.
ATCGGTGGAGTCACCCAAGCTTCCATGCTTCCGCAGCACCGCGTATGCGTGGGCAATGAAGACCTGTTGAACTTGAGCATGAAGATGGGCTTCAGGCTCCTCTATCAAAACTAAGTGGAGCGGGGGAATGTTGTCTTCCGCCGACAAGGCTTGTTTCGACGCCTTACCTACCCGCATCCATTTATCGCGGAAGCTCATGAGTGCGAAAACCATCGACACTAGGTTTTGGTAGCCCAGTCCATTGGACTCCTCGGGTAGGCGGTTGGAAAAGCCTACCTCGGCCAGGTGCGTGGGAACCTCGTAATGCACGGCAGACCCATGGTTCAACGCATCCAGGGGGCGCAGATCCGCAGCAAGTCGCAGCTTTGGGTCGGTCAGCCCCGGATAGCCCACTGTCTCAAGCTCATTAAGCGCTGGCTCAAAGGAGTCTGAAAGCTGCTTGCCGAAGGCGACCCGAGCTTGGTGAAGGGCCTGAAGGGCTTTTAGGTCCTTTTCTTCCGGTTGATCGAAAGGGTCTAGATGTTGGGAGTAGTAACCGCGGAGCTGGGTGGATAGCCTTTTTCCTAAACGCGAAGTTTCGGAATCCGGATCTTCTCCGCTTACGCTGCTGGAGGCGGTCCAGCCAAGTCCACGTTGAGCGCTGATCTCATCGATACGTATCAGCCCTTTGAAGGGGTCATTCTTAAGCGGTTCACTTCCGGCCGGGAGTGGCTGTGGGTTCGCATAGCCATCTTCAGGGTCATCCAATAGAGCTGGATCGAGAAGATACGCCTTGACCTCAAATGTTGAGCGAAGTCGTCTGGAAAGGAAGTCAATCATCGACTTCGGCCAGAGTGAGAAGGGTTCTTCTCCGTCTTCTAGTGCCGACGCCGCTGACATCACCGTTTTAGTAGCCGACCTTGCGTTGAGGTATTCACGTTTGAAGTCGTCCGCGTTCTTCGGCTCGTAACGGAGGCGGACGCCGATGGCACTTCCGTCCCAATCGAGTGTGGGGAGGATCCCTTGGACGTAGTGGAGCTGGTTGTCAGGAACTTGCAGCCAAACGTCAAGCGCTGGCGAGATCGAGTCCCAGTCGAATTCGGTGGGCTCACCTTCTTGTGACTCCGCTTCCCAAACGCTTCCCAGATCATTGATGGCCGGCCAATGACTTAGCGTGAAGTCGTTGATGTTGAAGTCGCGCTGGTCCACCAAGAAGCGTCTCATGGCAACCATTGCAGATGTCTTGCCGCTGTTATTGGCACCTACAAAGACTGTCGATTCCTTCGCAAGATCTATCCTTGTAGCAAGCAGTTTTCGAAAGTTAGCTACTTCAATAAAGTCGATGTGCACTGTTCCTCCTTCAAGCAGTGCGGCACGAAAGGCGGCTGGACAGTTTCGAGCTAACGGTTGCGAAGCGTCCTAGCCGTGCGAGCGCTCTATGCCACTCTACGGCGTGGTCGTCCCGGGCGGAAGAGGCGCAGGGACGTCTTAATATATATGCATGAGCTCGGTTAATTCACGCTTTGATGCGTTCATGGGTAGAACTTGCTCGGATCAGCCAAGCACTTGTCGAACTGCCCCCGCTGGTAGCGCGGCAGCTCCACGTTGGGCTGATACAGCTCTAAAGCGGCAAGCTGCTTGCTGCGCGTCACCTGCGGTTTCTTGTGCAGGTAGTGCTGGCGCAAGACCTGGACCCGATCCCGTGGGTCGGTGCTGTGGCCGGTGACCAAGGCAATCTCCTTCTCCGGCACGTCGTTGACGTCGAGCTCAGTGGCCAGCGTATGGCGGAAGGCGTGGAACCCGATGCCCTTGGGGAAGCCCAGGCTCTTCAGATAGCGCCCAAAGTCCACCACGAACTGCTGACTGTAGCGAGCGTTGGTTTCCCCCGTCGTGCGGTTCACGCCCGCAGAGAGCAGCGGGAACAGCCGAGGATGGCCCGTTTCCTTCATGTCCTCCATGAACTCGAGGAATCCGGCCTCCAGGAGCGGCTTCGCGATGGGGATGATGCGCATGCAGCCCGCGCCTTTCATGCTTTGCCGGCTGCGCCGCCGTCGCTTCGGGTCTGCGGCCAAGTCTTGGTCCAACGTCTTCTGAAAAGCGATGCACCACACCCCGCGTTCCTCGATGATGTCGGTCAGCTTCAACTGGCAGACCTCGTTGACTCGCGCCCCCGTATAGAGGCCAATCATCGGCGCCCACCAATACTGCGGCTTCTTGGCCCAGGGCAGAAAGTTGGCCGGGTCAAAGATCGTTTGAAGGTCTTCGTCTTCGAACAGGCGGATGGCCTTTTCTGGATCGATGGTGTCGTCCTTCTTGGGCTTTCGGAATGCCTTCATCGGTGACACGTCGATGGCTTGTCCGTTGACCAAGTGGTTGAAGAAGGCGACCAAAAACCGACGGTGTCGCTCCTCGGTGGCAGGCGCCAGCGGCGGCACGTCTTGCTCTTTACCCAGGGCGATTGCCTCGTCAAAGGAGAGGTCCTTCAGCAGCGGATCCGACACCAAGTTCCTCGGAGCCCAGCGCAGCAGCGTCCAGAGCGCTTGGATGTGGTAATAGTCGACTCGAGCTGCCGAGATGTTGCCGCAGGTGAGCAGCAGCAGTTTCAACGTGCGCTCGGTGGACTGCACAGTCTTCGGGTCGAGCTGCCGGCGGCGCATGTCTTCGAGGTGGTCCTCGATTTCCTTGGCCAGTGGGCGTGACGGTGTGCCCATGGGTAACTGCGCAGGGTAGCGCGTGCTGTTCTTCAGGCCGCTCTTCCGTCCAGTTTCGTCGAGTGCGGCGAGGATGCATTCTTGAAGGTTGATAGCCGCTTCTCGGCCTCGGATGATGGCGCGGTCAATGCGGAACCGGCCGATGTGGATGCCTTCCAAATGCAAGAGCCCGAAGGGCGAGGCGATGTAATCGTTGAGTGTTGCGGAGGGTAGAGCGGTCATGGGTCACTTCCATCGAGAGATGGAAGTAGGGATATGACAGGACGAAAATTCGTCAACGGGGGCGATACAAAAATTTGCGTTGCCGGCGCAGTCCTCAGGTGTTGGGGCGTCCCCTCTGGGCTGCTTCCCGGATTCGCTAATCCGTTACCTGGCGAAACGCCTTATAAACCAAGGGTTTCAAGGAAGGCTGAGTCGATTTATCGCAGTCATTTGTGTACTGTTTGCAGTAAACAAGCTAACTAAATAGCTTAAGTAGCGCTGCTTTAAAGTGAATATAAGTTAAATGTTAGACTATTAATTGTTAGGTTTAATTTATTATACGGAGAGTAATGAGCCTGGTTCGGAACTTTCTGACATTCCATCGGGCGCGAGACCTATGGCGCGGTAAACGTCGGAGGTTCAATGTGAGCTTGCCGGACGTGGGACCCAATGGTCGCTCACCCCGCGGGACGCTTGAGCAGCGTCGTGCCGGCACCTGAAAGAAACTGACTCCGTGCTGCCCTGGCGACGATGCGTCTCAAGCGGTGCGACCGGGCTGCCGATACTTGAGATCATGGACCGAGCCGAGTTGCGCATCCACCTCAATCAACTAGACGCAGCGGTGCCAGCGTTGCGCGCGTCGAGTCCTGACCGCCGCCACTTTTGGAGAGCCTTTACAGTCATGGCCGCTGCCATCGAGAGCAAGGCAGCGACGAGCGAGGACGCGCAGTTCGTCGGCCGTCGGGCCGAGGAAATCTTGTCTTGGCATGGGCTAACAGAGGCGGACGGCGAGGGCTGAGGTCAGGGGGTTGTTAGGCCGCGCTTACTGAGCCTGTGCTCGACACATAGCACACAGCCATCCAGTGCTTGGCGTAGTCATACGCAGCGCTTCGATCAGGGAAGGCAACACTGGGGACTGGGTAGCGGTGAAGCGTGATGCCGCCGGGCCTGGAAATTAGGAGCTCTGGAAGGAACTTCCCGTCAGACGGGGTGATGTGGGCTGTGAGCAGGTAATCGCCCACGTGCCGAGTTGTTGCCGTAACGCCCAACAGTGATCCTCCTCGAGGGTGCTATGCACCTCTGGTTGCCTGACACCATCTTCAGACAAACGACTGCCAGGGCCAGCCCTTGGCAAGACGTCATCATGGAGGGAAAGAGCTTGAGACACTGTCGGCGAAAGGTGGACTGGACTGTAGGTATTTTCCTAGCCCGGTTCGAATCGCCGAGGTTGCTGTCTAGCTCAGGTGTCGCATCAGCCACTCGGAACTCATCGTTGAAAAGCCGGACCACGCGGCGTCCTTCTTTGCCAGCTTGGCCACCAGAAGGCGATCTTCCTTATCAAGGTGTAGCTTCAATGCATCGCGTATGGTGCTGGCGTTTCCCAGATGGCCGATGAGCCAAGTCGAACCCACATCGTTAGACCAAGGATGGCCAATTTCTTTGATCTTTGAGAAAAACCCTGTGTAGTCCTTGTCGCTACTCTTGCACTCGAAACTCACCATGTAGATCGGCACGCACAACTCCTTTTGCTCGGTTTGTGCAGTATGCCAGGGCACGCTTGTGATTAGGTCCACGTCATCAGCAGTGCTAGAGCGATTGCCTAGCGACACCGCGTGAAGCCATAGCTTTATTCCGTCCAAGCTCGCCACGTCTTTGGGATTCAACAGTCTCCGAATGTCGTATTCCTTGATTGAGCTTGGCATCACAACGTCGGTCACGATGAGCTTCTCAACGCCAGCACGTTGCCATCGAAGACCGCCATGCATGCGTCGAAGTCGTGAGGGCGGTAGGCCCGAATCGTATCCATGCGGACCAGTTTGCGTCAGACACGCAAGCCAATGCGCAAAGGGCAAGTCCTGGCCAAGCAGGATGCTTTGACCCATCAATCCAATGGCCGATAACACCTGCTGATTCCTCTCCACTCAGGTAGGCATTCGCCAGCTGGGATGGGTCTCAACGTTCTTCATCTCCACCAGCGCTGGGCCTCTGAAAGGGACCTTAGCTTCGCTGGCCCGACCGCAAGGACAGGCCTTCTTCTCGGCGCTGGCGCTCTGTTGCGGCCCTTCGCTGTGCGCCGCTTGCGCGGTGCTCGCTCTCGGGTGCGGTAGGGCCGGACGCTCCGCCTGTCGGTTCCCACGAGGCGCACAACGCGCTGGTGGAGAAGAACCGATGAAGCGCACCCAAGACCTGAAGGCTCAATACCAACTCCAGATGGACGAGGAGGGCATCTTGCTCGCAGCAGCCACCATCCTGGAGCAACGCCTTCAACGCCAAGGCCGCATCCACAGCCCTGACCAAGCCGGTGACTACCTGGTCGCCCGCTGCGCCCACCTGCCGCACGAAGTCTTCGGGGTCGTCTTCCTGGACAACCAGCACCACATCATTTCTACCGAGCACTTGTTCACCGGCACCGTCGACGGCTGCGAAGTCCATAGCCGGGTGGTCGCCAAGCGTGCCCTGGACCTCAACGCCGTCGCCGTCATCCTCTTCCACAACCACCCGAGCGGGAATCCGGAGCCCAGCGAAGCCGACCGCAAAGTCACGAAGCGCCTGGAGCAGGCCTTGGGTCTGCTGGACATCCGAGTCCTCGACCACCTGGTCATCGGTGGCCGGCAGCACACCAGCCTGGCCGCAAGGGGGTGGGCGTAGCCCCCTTCTTCCATCGGTTGACGACGGCGCAGATGTGCTCCGTAGAACGGGACCCACCGCTCACCGCATAGCAAGCCATAGCAACAACAAGAAAACGGATGCGCCCGCGACCGTAGCGAACATCTTCCACTGTCGGAGTTCGGCTTTTAAGCCCTGACTATCCAGCTTGCTCTGCTGCAAGAGTTCACCCAAATGGCGACGCGTTTCATCAAGCTCAGACTCCCTCCGATCCAGTTTTGTCGAGAGTTGAATCAACTTGTCTTCGGCATCGCTTGCTTCGGTTCGTGCGTCTTCTGCTTCTTGAGCTGCATCCAGGCAATCTCGCAGTCGGTGGCCGAAATCGCTGGGCGTGAGGAAAACATCGTCGGCGTGCTTGTCCAGCAACAGCACGTCGTTGGCATGGCCCAGCGCGACATAGAAGGGCAGGCCTGTTTCGATCAGGGCACGGGTGACGTTGCGTGAGTCGCCAATGGCCTCCAAGCGCTCCCCACCACCTCGCGCGATGACCAGTCCTTTCACGCCGGTCCCAGTGAGCTGCTTCAATGCTTCAAGGAACTTGGCTTCATCTCCGAAGTGGGCCGTCACTTGCGAGTTGTTGCGCAGTTCTGGCAAGCGCGCTGCCGAGCAGATGTCATCCCAGCCGGTCTTGCTCGCAAGGAAGCCAAGCCCAGAAAGGCCATTTCTCCCGAGGAACTCCCCAATCGCCACTGGATTACGTCCTCGATCCGGGATGGGCACCACTGGCTCGCGCGTGACCGTGAGCCAGGGGCCCTCCACGCGCCCCTGGAGCTCTACGGACATTTTTCTGTTCACCGTCAACACGCCTGCAATGATGATCGGGGCGTCGTCTTGAGGTTGCTCATCCACGGGAATCCTGAAGCTCAACTCGGTGCCGGGATAAGGCTCAAAAACCCCATAGCAGAAATGTTTCCAGGGCGAGAGTTTCTTCGCTCTTCCAGCCACGCGAATTGGCGTCTTCCCCCCTTCTAGCCGTGCAAGGGGCCCAACCTGGTCAGCGGTGATCCAAGGCGTGTTGGCGTCGGTGGCTGCTGAGTCGAGATTGCTGCTTGCTTGGGACATGAGCGCATCAATGGAAGCATTTCACTCAATGTAGCCCAGCGATCGAAACATGGCCCACGAGCGACTCGCTATACCGGGAGATATGTCACACAACCATGGGGTGCGTCCGCCAATTCTCACGTTTGACTTGCTGGGCTACTGTGCGGATAGACTGAGCCTCCCAACTCTTAATATGAGCTGGCTTATGGACTTCAGTCGCAATGGACGCCCCCTCTCCTGTGCCTTGGCCATGACATTGGCTGCAGGGGTTTTGACTTCGGGACTGGTGGCGTGCGCTCAACCTTCGGCTTCGCCTCAGGAGACCACTGTGCCATCCCCCCCAAGCCAGGCCTCAATCGAGGCCGAACAGAACAAAGCTGCTGCGGCATCTGATATCGCAGCTGACGCGGCGGCAAAGGCCACGCCTCGGCTTGTCGAAGTGGACGAATACCCCGATTTGCTGCCGGGGCCCGCGTTGACCGCGCCCGCACTGACCAGTGCCATCGTTCAATTGGCGCAGGCTCTTCGCTCCCAAGCCGACACGGATCCGGGAGCTGTTGAGCGGGCCATGGGGTTGAAGTTGCCTCCCGATGCCAAGGGGCGCCGCTATGGGGCTAGGGGCGCTTTGGAGAAAGCGGGCTATGCGGTGGCGGTCTGGAAGCCTTACGCCAAACACCCTGGCCACTTGATAGAAGTGTCGGTCAGCCCGCCTAGTTCATGCGAACTCACCATGAACGCGGTGCAAGCGCCTCTTTTATTGGCGGGCTTCCGGATGACCAAGCCGGGTTTTGGTGACGACCATCGGATCATGTTCGACAAGCAGGCCGGCCAAAGCCTTGGTGTCTACGTCGCCGTCAAGACAGACAACCGCAATGACCCACACTGTGTTTCGAGAGTGACCTTCGAGTTGGAGCCAATCGATGGTTGACCCACGTGTCGAGCAGCTCCTCAGCGAGGCAGAGAAGCAATCCGGGTTGCCGCCTTCGGCTGCTCGGGACTTTCGCGAGGCCGTCGAAACCTCTCCCTATCTTGCGTCTGCGATGGCCCAGGCCATCGAGAGCGGCAGTTTGCGTCACCTGTCGGTGTCAAACCGGCCGAACGAAGGTGGGCACTACGACGCTAGCACAGGCACAGTCAATGTCAGCGCGGATATATTCCAGAGGACCAAGCAATCCGATCGCGTGGATTTGCTGACTGGTGTGTTGGGTCACGAGACCGGGCATGCGTTGATGGCCAAGTCGGCTGAGCAATCGCGATACAAGCTTGCCTACGGCATCGACCAAGCCCTGAAAGAGGGAGCCCAATACGGTGAGCCGGTGGTGGATGTCACTCCTATAGCCAAGGAATATCTTGCCTCCGCTCGCCGGGACGAGGGCCTGGCAGAGTTGATGAGCATGAACTCTGTGGCGAGCCGGGTAGCCACGACCACCGGCGAAGTCAACCAAAAAGACCTGCTTCGTCGGCTGGACCCCACGACCGCCTGCGTTACCAACGAGCAGTTGGAGCCCGGCGTCCGGCTGGATGAGCATGGGTTGCAGCTCACGCAGGGCCGTATTGCGAGTCCTGCCGTGGAGGCGGTGGCCGAGTGCCATTTTGACAAGGGCGGCAGCACCTTGGGGCACAAGGGCACGTCGGTCTACCAGGCCTACTACACGGCTTACGTCGTTGGTGCCGGTGCTGATATTTGGAAAGACCGTGCAGGCGCCACGGCGCAGCCGATGCCTAAGTTGGGCTACAACCTGCAGGAGCTGGGGGTAAGTGCCCAGCAAGCCGAAGACGCGGGCATTGACCTGGGTGGGGTGGGCAAGACGTTCGGGTTTGCGGATACCTCCCAGGGACAAGTGCGTCAAGTGGAGGTGCGGCAGTTAGGCGCAGGCAATAGCAATCGCCCTGAGTTGAAGGCAGAAAATGATATCCAGCCGCAGCAGATTTTGGCTGACAACCCGGCCCATGCCGACCATCAGACTTATGCCCGCATCCATGACTGGGTCAAAGGCACGGGCAACTGGAGCGAAGAAGAGAGCCGGAACGTCAGCGCCTCGCTCTACAAGCAGCAGACCGAAGACCCCTTGCTTAAGCGTGTGGACCAGGTCACCGGGGGCCTGGGTAAGGACGGGGCTCACAACGTGTTTGCGGTTTACGCCCCGCATGGAATTGGAGTTGCGCCAATCTTCCATGCCCATGTCGATGGGCGCGAGGCCTCCCAGCAGCCGGCCCAGCAGAACCTTCAGCAGGCCGAGGTCATCAAGCAAGACCAAGTGCGGCAGCAACAGATGGAACAGACTCAGCAAAAAACGGCTCAGCAGGAGCAAGGACCACAGATGACGATGAGCGGTCCATGACGGTTTTGCTAGTATCTTTTTGATGCGCTGGCGGGTTTGCAAGGAATTGATGGCCTTGCAGCTAGTGGAATGGACTCAGGGGGAAGGTATGTGGTCTGACATCGAGACAAAGCGTGATTACCTCAACTACCTCGAATTAGCGGAGGTTGTATCGGAGGTGTTGCTGAATCCCAGCATGCGGCCAGTCTCGGTCGGTGTATTCGGAACCTGGGGAACTGGTAAGTCCAGCCTGCTGAATCTCATAGAGGGGCGGCTGCTGGATGATGCAAAAGATGAGGTGATCATCATCCGGTTCGACGCATGGCTCTATCAGGGCTACGACGACGCACGCGCCGCACTTATGGATGTCATCGCGCGCCGGCTGTATGAGGCTGCGAAGAAAGATGCAGGACTTCTAGGGATTTCTAAAAGCTTGCTGGCGCGTGTGAACACCATGCGCACCCTGGGGCTGGGGATAGAAGTTGTTGCCGCCTTGCATGGCATGCCGCTGATGGGAGTTGGCTCTAAAGCAGTGGCAGGCCTTGAAAAATTGTTCGCGGGAACGCCGGAGGCGGAAGGCACTCAAGCGGCGGCGGACGGAGTTAAGGCTGTGGCTGGATTGGTGGACCCTGTAAAGGGTAAAAGCCCGCCTGAACATGTTGATGCATTTCGTGAAGAGTTCCAGAGGCTGCTGGTTGGTCTGGATAAGACGCTGGTGGTCTTTGTCGACAACCTAGACCGTTGCCTGCCAGAGCAGACAATTCATACGCTTGAAGCGCTGCGACTATTCCTCTTCATGGAGCAATCCGCATTTGTTGTAGCAGCTGATGAAGACATGGTGCGTCACTCGGTGAGTCAGCATTTCAATGGCGCCAACGAGCGGCATGTAACGGATTACTTGGACAAGCTCATTCAAATACCGGTGAGGGTTCCGAGGCTGGGCGTTACCGAAATTCGCGCATATCTCTTCATGCTCTTTGCTGAGGCTGGCGATGTGAGTCAAGCGAAGATGGACGACCTTAGAAATGCTCTCGAAAAGAACCTGCGCGCCAGCTGGAAAGAGCCACCGATAACGGTGGATGCGGCTTCAAAGCTGGTGGGGGGCGATGACGCTATACAAATGAGTTTTGATATAGCAGAGCGCATGTCGGCGCTTCTGGCGAAATCAACATTTGTCGAGGGAAACCCGAGGATTGTCAAAAGGCTTCTCAATGTCGTGCGCTTGCGCGCCCGCATTGCGGCTAGGCGCGGCATGCCGGTAGACGAAGCCATGGTCGCCAAGTTTGCTCTATTTGAACGTTGTGCAGACCCTGTGGCCGTTAGGAAGCTCTATGCACTTATCAATGAAGCCGCCCAAGGAAAGCCTGAGCTCATCGCTACCTTAGAAAGGCTTTCTGACGATCCTAAGAAGTTCGAAGAGGCGTGCCCCGTAGAATGGAAGAAGAGTGCGGATTTTTTGCATGACTGGCTTGGATTGAAGCCTGTCTTGAGTGGCCTTGATTTGAGACCATTGGTGTATCTCAGCAAGGAAACGGCTGTGCTGCGCTCCATTGCCGGTGACATGTCTCAGTCGTCGGCTGAGGCGGTTCTTCGCTTGGCCAATGTGAAGACTCTTTCTTCACCTGCTGCCGCGATGGCAATCGCTGGCATTGCTTCGGGTGAACATGGGGCCGTAATGCGTGAGCTACTCGCTTCTCTCAGGGGACATGCGGACTGGAGTGTTCGTCCCGATGCAATAAATGGTGCGGTGTTGCTCGCCGATTCGGATGCAGATGCCGGCCGGCAGCTTGGCGCCTTTTTAACAGGCCTGCCAGGTAAGAAGTCACCATGGTTGAAGGCGCTTGTAAAAGACAAGGCATGGGCTAAGGGAGTAGCGTAGATGGGAACATCAACATCGAGCAAGGGAGCCAATAACCGCAGTCCCCTGGTTCCGCCGTGGGCGGATGTGGACGGGCAGGGCCCCGGGCCGGAGCCTGAGGAAAACCGCTTCAAGTCATTTCGGACGCACCTTGGTAAGTTCGTGGCAAGCGGTGATGGGCAGCAACTGAGTAAGGCGCTCAACAGCTACGCTCGCTCTTCTACTGGAGGCTCTGCGGTAGGCCCCAGGCGCTTCGGTTCAGTCGCTCAGGCCGGCGCCGGCTTGTTCGGAACGCTGAATCAGCTTCGGACCAACTCGCCAGGAGCACCGGTCAACCTTGCCGCTTTATCTGGAAGGCCAACGCGGGAGGTTATTGATGCCTTGGTTGATGCCCTTGTGCCAGAAAATGGCGACGCTGACCGAATCCGGACGGCGCTCAATGAGGCTCTTTCGATGTGTCTGGACGGGGTGGAGGCCTTCGACTTTGCCAGCATCACAGACGAGATCCTCGTGAACCTGATGGTGACCTATACGGCGCTATCGATTTTTCAAGCAATCGTCATGGATTCGGACAAGGCTTTTACGAAAGCCGACAGTCCCGAGGCTGTGGAGCGAGCGGAAAAAGAACTTATGCAGCTGGTTGAGGTTGTTACCGACAAGCATATGAAGCCGTTGCTGTCGGGGAAGATCTCGCAGCTGACCATTGAGGAAATGCAGGCTGTCCAAATCGCAGCCATCAAGGAAGTTTGGAAGGAGTGGGAGGACTATCAGTCATGACTACTGTGGTCGTGCATCCTGATTTGACTAAGCTTCCGGCTCCGCAAGCGGATGTTATTCCAGTCCACTTGTATGGAGGTGTTCCTAACAAACTAGGAATGGCTGCGATTGGGTTGAGTCTTTACAACCGGCTTGCCCGCTTAAAGGCGCCTATTGACCCCATTGCATTTGATTTTCTTTCGCTATCGATGGCGGTCACTGCCTCAGATACGTTTGTCAATCGAGATGATGCGGCCGATGGGTGGGCACGGGACATCCAGCTGACCGTCGCGCTTGTCGAACCTGCTCGTTGGGTGCCGGTGGTCCCTCTGCTGACGAGTGCGCTCAACTTCCTGAGTGGAGACGTCTGGTCTATCAAGCTTGTGGGAGACGGTGCACCGCCGCCTGTCTTTAAGGTTCGAACCAGGAAAGTGATCGACCCGGCCCCTTGCGACTGCGCATGCTTGTTTTCAGGAGGTCTGGATAGCGCCATCGGGGTGCTGGATTTGCTCAAGAAGGGCCGCAAACCGATTTTGGTGAGCCATGCCTACACGCACGATGCTAAGCGCCAAATTGAGCTATTGCCGAAGTTGGGGGCCAACCTGGTTAGGTTTGGCGCACAGGCAAATCCTAGTGGGTGGCTGGAGGTTGGGAACGACGTTCAAATGCGGACCCGCAGCTTCAACTTCCTCGCCATGGGAGTCTTGATGGCGTCCGCCTTGGTGGGTCCAGGATCGAATCGTCGCACATTGTTTGTCCCCGAAAACGGTCTGATCGCGTTGAACCCGCCTCTGACCCCGCGGCGGATTGGTGCACTTAGCACCAGGACGACTCACCCTTATTACCTGAATCTCGTGCAGAGGATTCTTGACCAAGTTGGTTTGCTCGTTGACATCAAGAACCCTTACGCAGACAAGACTAAGGGCGAGATGATGAGGGATTGTCTAGACCAAGCTCGCCTCAGGCAGATTGCCGACAGGACCGTGTCTTGTGGGAAGTGGAAGCGCAAAAGAACTCAGTGCGGCCGCTGCGTTCCGTGCCTTATCCGCCGCGCTGCATATCATGGGGCAGGAATGAAGGATGGAACGGACTATCAACCGGAGGGACAAGTGCTCCAGCACTTCTTGGATCACGGCGCCGACGCTGACGATTTGATGGCGATGTTGCTGGCCGTCAGACGGCTTCCTAAGGCTGATGTGGCGAAATGGGTCGCACAGACCGGGCCAATGCCACTGGTTGCAGCCGACCGCGATTCTCGCGTGGAAGCGGTGCGGCGTGGGATGATTGAGGTGGAGGATTACCTCAGGTCACAAGTCCAGTTTTGATGCCGGCTCCCACTGTAGACATGCATTGCCATCTCGACCTCTATCCTGACCCTGGGGTGGAGGTCGAGCGGGCAGGACGCAGTGGTGCCTACGTGTTGTCGGTTACAACGACTCCCTCTGCTTGGATCAAAACTCGTGAACTGGCTAGTCGCTACCCGCGCATCAAGACTGCCCTGGGGCTCCATCCTCAGTTGGCGGGAGAGCGTATTGGAGAACTCAGCCTGTTCGACCGCCTTTTGCCAGAGACTAGATACGTTGGAGAGGTGGGCTTGGATGGCGGGTCCGATTGCAGAGAGTTCTGGAGTCGGCAGGTCGAGGTATTTCACCATGTTCTGAAATCGTGTGCCGATCAGGGCGGAAGAATCTTGACTATTCACAGCCGCAATGCCGCGACGGAAGTCATGGATTCTTTGGATCAGCATAAAGGCTTTGGTGTCGCGATACTTCACTGGTTCTCAGGGACAAAGAGAGAGCTGGCTAGGGCTACAGAAATGGACTGCTGGTTCTCCGTCGGAAGCGCCATGGTCAGCGGAGCGAAAGGCCGTGAGCTTGTGAAGCTTATGCCGCCTGAGCGCGTTCTCACTGAAACGGATGGCCCCTTCGCGAAGCTACGCGGACGGGCCTTGGCACCGGCCCAGTGTAGCGAGGTCGTTCAACACCTGTCTCAAACCTGGGGCGTATCGGCTGAGGTCGCTGCCGAGCAAGTGGTGAAGAACCTGAGAGAGCTGGTTTCGCTGTAGCAGTGCTGAGAGGGCAGCCAGTTGGTTGGATTCTTTCTGCGCCAGTGCTGACTGGCATGGTTCAATGGGGGCGTGTTGGTCTACTCTCAATGAGAGCCTTTAGGGCGCTCAGCAGAGCGTCGTCGTCGAGTGCCTGGGCTCCGGCTAAAAAAACCAGGTCGGCCACGCGTTGCCGTCGTTTCATTTCTTCTCGCTTTGCCGTTTCCTGCTCTTTCGCTTCGCGGCGCTGGTTGGCTAAAAGCTCTTTCGCTTGCAGCTGTGCTAAGCGCTCGGTGGCCCGCTGAATTTGGTCTCGGTAGTGATTCGTTGCGGTCATGCGTTTCTCCTGTCGCTTGGAAATGAGTCAATCAGGAAAACGGCTCGCGTCAAGCGTTGAGGTGGTCTCGAATTTAGGCCGCTTCGAAAATCGAAAAGCCTGAAAAACAAAGCTTAAAAGAAAGAAGCAAGAGCGCACCTAGGTGTCACTGCGTGACACGTGCGCAAGGGTCTTCGCCCCTTGAACCCCAAGCGCTTTCAGCCCTTGCGCAAATCCGAATCCACGGCATAACGAAGCGAACTCAACCGCTTTGGAACCCATGCTTCATGGCCATCTACCACGCCAACGTCAAGACCTTCAGCCGCGCCAAGGGGCACTCATCTGTCGCAGCGGCCGCCTACCGCGCCGGCCTGCTGCTTGAGGACGCGCTCACCGGCCTGCGCCACGACTACCGCCGCCGGGACGGCGTGGTCGAAACGCGCTGCATCGCCCCCGAAGGCGCGCCTGACTGGGCCCTGATTCCCGCCCAGCTCTGGCCGGCCGCGGAGGCTGCCGAGCGTCGCAAGGACTCGACGGTTGCACGTGAGTTTGAATTCGCCTTGCCCCACGAACTAGATGACCTCCAGCGCCTCGACTTGGCCGTGGAGGTCACGCGCGCCTTAGTTGGCCGCTACGGGTTCGTGGCCCAAGCCAGTATCCACAGCCCTGGTTCCAAGGATGGGCTGAACTGGCACGTCCATGTCCTGGCAACGACGCGGCGCATGGGTCCAGACGGTCTCACGGACAAAACCAAGGAACTGGACGGCGGGCCGTCGGGACGTGTCGAGGTGCAGTGGGTGCGCGAACTGATTGCCTCCACCATCAACGCGCACCTTGAGAAAGCCGCGCTCGAGATTCGGGTGGACCACCGCCGACTTGAGGTCCAAGCCGAGGATGCACTGGCGCGCGGCGACTTGGCTGCCGCTGCCGTGCTGTCCCGCGAGCCGACGAAGCACGTCGGCAAGAACGGGACCGCGCTGGCTCGACGGGGCCAGCCGTCGGAGCGTTCGGACGCAAACCGTCGGATCGAAGAGACCAACGAGGAGACCTTCCAAAAGCTCATCGCCGTTTTCGAGCAAGAAGGGCGAGCCATGCCGGTGCCCGACGGTCACAGCCAGGCCCAGGCCGAGCGCGAGGCTCGCCGACCTTCTGATGTGCTGTCCTTGCCGCTCGGGCGCGGGGCAGGGCATATCGAGGTGTCCCGCAGCATGGCGACCATTGCCCGTGGGTTGGGACTGCTGGAGGCCGAGGATGCCAAGCCGCCCCGCGAGCCACGTTCGGTCGCCGAGCTCGCGGAGGAGGCCAGCGACGAATGGGGAGTGGCTGTTCAAGCGGATCCCCGCTTGGCGAAAACACTCCACGCAACACTGGACCTGCTGCAATGGATCAGGGAACGCGTGGCTGCCTTCGCCGAAGATGCCCGGCTGCGCCCGGACCTCAACGAGCTGCTGCGGCGACTGCGGCGCTTCAAGGCAGCCGCCATGAAGTTCGCCCGGCGGCTGCTGGCCGAGCGTCGCGCCGAGAAGTTGCATCACATGGCCGAAAACTCATGGAACGACTTCGTTGCGAACAATCCCGAGCCCGGTCCGTCGTGGATGCAGGGAGGATGGAAGCAGAGGCGTGGTCGCCGACTGAGCACCCTCGAAGCCCGAGTCACAGAGCTAGCCGATGCAAGGGCCAGGGTGACCCCGGAGGAACAAGCCCTCTGCGAGAAAGAGGCGTTGGCCAGTGCGGCGCATCTGGAGGTATGGAGCCGAGACATGCTCCAGCGCTATCCCTTGGCACTCGACATGGCGAATGAACCCGATGAGCCGCGTCCAAGCCCTGTCATCGTCGCACCTCCTGCGCCGGCCTACGTTCCCCGGCCGCCGCGCTTCCACTGAAACCAAAGAGCCCCGCACTGCGGGGCTCGTCTTGATGTAGTTCCAAATGGTCGGACGATGGCGCCA
Source organism: Xanthomonas sp. NCPPB 4037 (assembly GCF_041475695.2). Lineage (NCBI taxonomy): Bacteria > Pseudomonadati > Pseudomonadota > Gammaproteobacteria > Lysobacterales > Lysobacteraceae > Xanthomonas > Xanthomonas sp. NCPPB 4037. The sequence continues at coordinate 3,893,695 of NZ_CM191261.1, read as the reverse complement.
CTAAACTACGCTGCCTCAGCTTCCGCCTCCGCTCGCACTTCGAACTCGACATGCACGCCGTCGTAAGGTAAATGCAGAGCACCGGTTTCGGTTTTGTTGATCAGGCCGCAGTCCACCAAGGCAGTCGCGTCGGTGTGGACGCCTTTCACGTCACGGTCTACCCGTCGAGCCAGCTCTCGCACGCCCAGCGGGCCGGTGCCGGCAAGAGCCTCCAGCAGACTCCAGCGGTTGGCATTCAGTGTTCTCAGAAGATCTTCGCCGCTCGTGAAAGTGAAGCGCGGCACGGCGTCGCCTTTTCCGCGCGCTGCAGCTTTCATCTGCGCTTTCACTTCCTCTATCGTGGCGACCCCAATGGTCAGAATGTTCTTTTCCATGTTGTCCTCACAGTAGGGCCACATCGGCCCAAAAATCATCGGTTAATTGATCCAGGGTGGTGAAGTTGTAAGGCATTTCCACCGCGCCTATGTGCTTGTGGTCGCCTTTGCCTGCTTCGTTGTCGTAACGTAATACACATGTCCCAGCGACCACGTAAGCCAAACCATATTTGTAGTTGTGGGCACTACCGCGCACGGGCTTGGGCACAAGCACGATACGTATTTCAGCAAAAGCATCTTCACCCAACTTGACGCGGCGATCTGTCAGCACCTGACTCTTGCTGCTCATGTTGCAATCCTGACAACAACCAAAGGTGTTGTCAAGATTACATCACTCACGCCCCGTGTAGGGTTCAGTGAAGCGTTGGGCGCTTCTTGCTGCGCACTGGATCCAACTGGACCCCCTTGGTCTTCCAGCCTGCGCGCCATTCTTCCACTGACGGGAGCTCCCGAACGATGACGGCTTCCCGTGTGCGCACCGGCTGGGAGGGCCGGGGAGGAGCGTGCTCCAAGGATTGGGCGGCGTTGCCCGCACCTGGCGGCTTCTTCTGGCTGTAGACGATCAACTCACCAGCGGACGCCCAGGCGTTACAGACATTGCGTTGGCGCACCAGCGGCTCGTCAGAGAGCGTTTGGCTCATCAGCCCGGCAAGCAGTTGGCCAGCGATTTCGAGTTGTTGGGGATGGGTGGTCATGAAAACTCCTGCGTGTGGGGAAGTCCTCATCCAACCAAGAATCACCACTTCCGCAAGAGCTCGCTTCGGGCGCCATTTCACAAATTTGAATACGGTCAAGGGTCTCATGCTAGGTATGCGCTTTAATCATATTTGCAGCTGAATGTCTCGACCCATGCCCGGCATGTGCCGACCCTGCTTCGGCGCAGTGACGCGTTCGGGATCTGGGTTGCCGTTCTTTCGGGGTGTTTGGTTCCCAATAACCCGGATTCAGCACATGAGCCTTGAGTCGCTGGCGCCCGCTTAGCTATGATCAGGTATCACGCGGGGTATCACGAAAGGTATCATTTTGGATCACCCGCCCCGGGGATAAGCCAGGAAAATCAATTGGTTGGCGTGCGAGGATTCTGTTCCCATCGCCCGCTCCAGTCTTGCGAATTTCAGTGCTAAGTTGTTGACCGTGCTGACTATTTCGCCTGACTGAAGACCGCCTCGAACGACCTCCCAAGGTATCGTTTGAGGTATTGTTTTGCCAAAACCCCTCTTGCTGCATCGGCCTTCAGGCCTCTACGTGCGCTTCTTGGTTCCTGTTGATTTGCGGGGGCAAGTCGGCTCGCGTTTTCTTGTTCGTCCTCTCAATCTTCGCCCCGGCGACGCTGCGCGTCTGGTGTCTGCCTACATGGGGATGGCACTATCGAAAGCGTTCCAAGCATTGAGGCAGGGGAACCCGGTGGATCTGGACGAAGTGCTGCGCCGCATTCGAGAACAAGGACTGCGCGAACTCACATTGACCGATGTGACGCTGCCTAACGGCACGCGTCTGGGCAAGGCCCAGATTGATACCCCCGAAGACGCAGCGCTATTTGCTGAGTTGTTGCGCGAGCCAGCCAGCGAAAATGCCGCGCCCACCAAACCAAGTGGCTGGCGCACTGGCAAGGTCAAGGCGTCCGGCCCACTGTTGTCCAAAGCGATTGCTGATCACTTGGGGGACTTAGGGCGTGCCAAGCTCCACAGCAAGACAGTGCTTGAAAGCCGTCACTCATTGCGTTTGTTTGCGGGTGCCGTGGGGCAAGATCTCGCGGTTTCCGAATTGACGGCAGACCATGTACGCGCATTTTTCGATGTCGTGCGGTGGTGGCCGTCGAATGCGACCAAGCGCGCGCCCTACAAGGGCCTTGCCGTCATGGATGTCGTGACGCTTGCCCAAGCCAATCAAGTTCCCGAGCCTGCCGCCTGGACGGTTGCCAAGCATCGACAGCGCTTGTCGGTGTTCTTGGTGTCGCTGGTGGCGGCAGGGCTTCTGGCGAGCAATCCGTTGGCGGGTATCCGGGCGATCTCGACACCCGATGCAGACGACACGGGTGAGCCCTTTACCGATGCTGAGTTGAAAGCCATCTTCGATCCGGTGGCCTTCCCTACTTGGGCCAAAAAGTATCCGCACAGATGGTTTGGCCCGATGCTTGGGCTTTACTCAGGGGCACGGGTGAACGAGATCGCGCAGCTTCGGGTGGAGGACATTGACACGATCGACGGTGTGCCGGGCTTCTTCGTGCGACAGGGCGGCAAGGGACAGAGTGTCAAGAACAAGAACAGCCGCCGTTTTGTGCCGTTGGCCAAACCTGTGATCGATTCCGGCTTTCTTGTCTACATCGATGAAGTGCGCCAAGCTGGGCACACGCAAATCTTTCCGCATCTGCCCAATAGCACCGGACTGGGCTTTGGTCGACAGTTGAGCCGACAGTTTTCGGTCTACATTAAACGTCAAGGAATCACGGCGAAAGGGCAAGGCTTTCATGGCTTTCGCCACACAATCGCGTCGCGTTTGGATGAGGCGGGTGTGTCGGCCTCAGCCATTGCGGCGATCACGGGTCATGCGCGAGGGCAGGGGGTGTTGGAGAAGTTCTACATTGATCGACGCACACTTCCGGATCGTGTGATGACCCTTGCGCGGTTTAGGCCACCGATTGCTTTGCCTGAATATGGGAAAAGTTGTAGCAATTGGCTTAAAGGGTCGCGCAGATAAATTTATGGAGCGTTTGTATGGTTGATGTAGTGATTTGTAAAATAGATATTCCGTACGAGGTGACTGGGTGTATAAAAGCGCAGTCTTATTTTGTCGTATTGAATGGGGATAGCCCGCCGAAGCAGATTGGTAACCAATACGACGACTATGCTTCTGCTTTCAATAGTCGCGATGGAGGCTACCCGATCGTGTCAACTCAAAGTATCGGTGATTTTTTTGGTGAGTGTCCAGTAGCGTCTCCTGCGGGTGAGGCACCCGTTGCGGAACATAAATACGAATCGAAATCCGTAATTGCCTTTGAGCCATCTATAGGCGCGGCGGTGATGGAAATAACTGTGTGGGAAGGTGGGGTGGGGCAGTCCAGAAGATCAGAGAAGCAGCCCGCTTACCGCTATATGCTAGCTCAGCTTGGCGACGGAGTCTTAGGTGCGATTAAGATGTTCACATCTCCTGAAAGTGCTGAATCCGCGCTTGTAGCGATGAAGGCTGATATCGCAATGGCCAATGTCCCAATTAATTCAAGCAATCATGGTATGAGGTAACTCATGCGTTGGATTCTTTATAGTGAATTTTGTTGATCTCCTGATCTTTCCATGCCGCCAAGTATTTAGGTGCCCAGTGCGTGGCATGTGAGCGCCAGTGATTGATGCAAAGTTCAGTCGCTTTGTCGGCTTCTGCTTTCGCTTCGTCGGCAGGTAGGCGGGTGAGTGCTGCAAGAAAAGCTTTATTCCAAAATTGTTCAACTTTCATATTGGTGTAATCGAAGGGGGTGGCTCGCTTTTTGTAATCGAATAATGGAGCATGTCAAGCCATTAGTTCTATATATTGAATGTCTAAGCGGCGACAAGCATGTAACATCATTTCGCCTAGGAAAAAGCGCAGGCCGGCGTAAGAATTGCGTAACAATTTTAAATTATCGAAAGCTCAGGCTGAGCGTGATGATCGGAAAAGAAGGGCTCTACTGGGCTCGACTTTTCGCTAATAATTTACTAATCAATTGACTGGATCGATTTCGAATGAAAACCGCGTCTTTGAGTGCCCTTGCCGTTGCCAAGGAAAAGCTGGCAGAAGAAATTCGTAAGTTAGAAGAGCAGGAGGCTCAGCTGCGCCAGCAACAGTCGTCCGAAGCATACTCGGAGATCGTCAAATTGCTTGATCAATACAGCGAGCATTTCAGTGCAAAGCAAAAATCTGAAATTGCGGCTCTGATCGGTGCTGGTGTGGCTAAGCCGAAGAAGGCTGCTTCTACGAGAAAGGACGTAGCGCCCAAGTATTGGTTGCCCCACAACCAAGAGACATGGTCAGGGCGTGGTCGTCCGCCCAAAGCCTTCACCATTTGGCAGGGGAGCGCGTCTTACAAGGAGTGGAAAGCCAAGCACCCTGATGAGAAGTTTCCGGCTTTCCCAGGCTGAGTATTGCGAATGCGAGGCAATGAGCGCCCGGAGTCTCTTCGGGCACTCATTTCCTACGTCTGCGGATTGTCGGTTATTAGCTCAAGCAGCGCGCTGCACTGAAAGACACCAGCGCAGCGGCAATCCCGAACGAGAAGGTTAAATCGCCTGGCTCGCGCCAGACGAGCTTGAGCCAGCGAAGGTGGGTAGCTTGCCTGAGTCCTCTTGCAGTAAATTCCTTAATCGTTTAACAGCAAGAAATGCCAATCGCCTGGGCCTAGCCTTTCTTCGGACACTGCTGTCGCTTAGCAATTAATGAGCTGCAGACGAATTGGATGTTTCTCGTACGAATCCCTGTCGACTCTCAACAGCGTCAAGCTATCAGGCTGAGCTATGCCCACTGGCGGAACGGTCGACTCGATGTATTGGTCTGGTTGCGCCCGATCTATCCTGATGCCGACTTCGAGTTGTCTATCAGAGCTTCCCGGTAAATTCAATTGAGGGCATGACGCCTGCTGACACAGCGCAGGCACCCAGGATGAGATTGTTAATCTCAGCAGTCGTACCGCCGTCACTGATGCACGTGGGCGACAGGGTTGTCCCATCCTTGACAGCCAATTTCGTGGTAATGGAAGTGCCTGTATTGAAGTATGCTTTCTTGCCACTATTGCTACCGTCGACATTGAAGTCTGCCTGCGTCCATACGGAACTGATGTTGAGAATATTGCCTTTCGCGCTTACGCTGTAGGCATCAGTACCATTTGTGAAAATCACGGTATCGTTGCCGTTGGCGGCCGCCTTCGCCGTCAATCGGAAGTTTGGTAGTTGGCCGATTGGGTAATGCGGCGTCGGTACGGCTTTACTTTGCCTGACGCAACTAGTGTCTCCGTCGCTGCTCCATCCGGGCGGGCATGTGCTGCCGAAGTTGATCATCCAGTATTCGATTAAAACGTATGCTGAGTTTGCGGGGCCATCGTTCCCGTAGAGGAATTGTTCCCATACTGTGCAGCCCGAGTGATTCTGGCACGCTGACGTTGTTCCATCGTCATTAGTATTCAGCTGCACACTATATTCATCCGGACTAGAGTCACTGTTTACGGTCTTCAGCCCGGTTACCGTCGGAAAACTTCCCGCCGCCTCGCTAATAAGGCCATGCCCTCTGAGCGCGTAGCTCACGGGGCCTTGCGTTGCACCGACGGCATCTGGAAGTGCCGTTCGTCCAGCGGCGCCCTGAGTGGTCATTTTACCGACTGGTAAACGATGGTTTCGACGTGGCAATGCGTTGCAGGGTACCGACTCCCAAATCATGCTTGGGTATTTGGCGTGAAAGCATCCGGTCGTCGGCGTATCAGACCTTACAAGCTCTGTTTGCCATGCCTGTTGGACCTGCAGTTCAAGTTGGCTGGGACTGACGCTCACTGGCTGCGTACCACCTAATTGTGCAGCTGCTTGTGCGCAGGTAGCAGTGGTAATTGCAGTTACTAACAGAAATTTACTGTGTTTCATCGTATTTCCTTTGTTAACGGAAGAATAAATGCGATTTCCTACTGCGCTGCGTGTCAGGAGGTGACGCTTCAGCATCCTTTCGGAGCGGGAGACCGGAAAGCTATTTTGCACAGCGTGTATCGCAACTCGACGTTTTAAGATCCCCAAGACGCCTCGATTACTTAGAGCGGCTAACAAAACGTAGCGAGCAGCCGTCAGGTGGGTGCGGACGGCGCGGAGGAACCGGAGTGTACGGGGGTACATGCCGATTCCGAGCACCGGCCGCGCCCGCCTGGCGGCTGCGCAGTAGTTTTGATAGCTGCTCTTAATCTTGTGGGAAAAAATCTATTGAAGGACTCGACGACTTCAATGCATTAGGTAACCTCTGAACAACTCTTTCATGAGCTTTCGACCAACAAACGAGGCAATCTCTACAATGCGAAAATGCTTTATTTCCAGCATGCGTGACCGATGAGGTAGGGAGTGTCAGTCTTGCGAGTTGACGTAAGCTTGGCCGAAGCTAGATGTCAACTGATTTGAAAGAATTCCTGGCTGTGCCCGTCTGCAGGAACTATTAAAGTGGACGTCATTTGCAGCGCTTGTTCGATAGATCGCTCCAGCAATACGCTGCGAACTATCTCCGTCGTCTACAAGTGCGACTTACCGTTTTATGTGGTATGTCTGAAAGCGTGTTTAGGGGTTACTCTGTGACAGCGCATGGCGTTAGTGCACGCCAAGCGCTGTCGCGGCTCCGGTAGCATCCGTGCTCACAGGTGACTCATCGCTTGGTCGGCCTAAAGTTGGCCGCGATGGGCATGGCGATATTTAACGCTCTGGTCTGGTCGGCTTCGTTTGCATCCCCGCACGGGTTGCCATTGCATAACGTGATACGTGGATTGGCGAAGTAGGGAACTCTCTGCTGATCGTCGGAGGCATACGCCATGATGGTATTGAAACTGCCCTCATCCAATGTCTGCCGCCATCCGTAAGCATAAGTGAACGCGCCAGGACCGGAATCGGCTTTGTCGTGAGCCAGACCAAGGTTATGGCCGATTTCATGCGCGAAGGTAATGTCTTCGCAGTAATTTCCGGCTTCTTCATCGGTACCGTCACTGACTGCGGCGTACCCCGATCCCTGCATATTGACATTGTACGATTGAAGCCCACCACCGTTCAGCCACGCCACGCCGCAAGCGCCTTGATTTGCGCGGTAAGGGCGTAGCAAGGCGACAAGATCGGCACCCTGGGTGTCACGCGTGCTGTGTAGTGCTGCTAATGAAGAGGTGCCTGATGCTTCGGTCAGGTCGTTAAGTGCAGCATCATCTGTAGTGGAATCCGTGTAATTAACCTGCTGCGTACCGATCAGGCGCAGGCGTCCATTCACTTGGCTATCCGAGTAGGCACGGTTGGTAACGGCGACCAGATAGTTGATGCGGGTATTAACGGCATCCACCGATCCTAGCTCGTGGACCAAGCCTGGGGTATAACCTACGAGCACGTCGACCACCGCCGGGGTCGTTGCGCTGGCCGCCTGCTTCACTAGTGCAAGACTACGTTGTAAATCTTGCTCGCTTACCGCTTGCTTCGGCGGAATCAGGTAGTCGGACGCCATGGCACTATCATTGCTCTTGAGGCGGTCAAGAGCAATGTTTTTTGGTAGACGTTCTGCAATATACAGCTTGCCGCCCTGGGTAACGATACGAAGCGATGTGTTATTGTCGACCGGAATTGATCCGAATACTGCGTTGCGGCCGAAGGTGATCACTACACTTTGCTTTTCTGCGGGGAGGGTGCCGACAAAGGTCCAATGATCATTGTCCTGGGTGTTTTGCGAAATAGTTTTTGCATAGATGCGTCGGCCGTCTGGCAGCGGTAACCAAAGTCCACCGGCAGCGGCATTATCGTAGGCTTGCGATTCGTTGATTTTGATCGGGCTTAGCCTTTCCGTTGAAGTGATCCTAGTCTTCTGTTGGTTTGAAAATGAAAGCCATTGGTCAGCTGCAAATGCCATAGAGGTGGCAGTGCAGCTCAGTCCCAGAAAAATCGCCGCTGCTAGAAAATTTATTTTCATAAATACCTATTTTATTTTGGTAATTAATTAAATGGTGTGGAACGAAATACGCCGTTGCGCAGTCATATTCATCGCACGACACGTTGTAAGCTCATGCCGCTCTGCGGGATAACTATGCTGAAAAGATCCGATAACTTCAACGCTTCTGTGGATGGCTTGTGATGTAATTTTGGCGAATTATGCGTTTTTTTGTGGCATCCGTCATAAGTGCATTTAATGCACCTGGAAAATTAAGAGGGCATGTGTATGATAGTGGTTGGATGTCTTGATATGAGACTTTTATAGAAACTAATAAATATTATTTATATTCATTTTAATGCCATGTCGCAACGTTCCCGATTTTGAGCGGTGCATCAGTTTAAAATCCAATTCCTTGTCAGTTTCAACACCTGAGGCAATCTCCATCAGGAGCGCAATTGGGACTTCGTCGCAACGTGTCATGTCCGTAATTTGTCGCCGACGAGACAGTACTCAAGGTTTTTTGTTAGCCGCTCTTGATCAGCCAAGCTTCGACGGCAATGCCGAGCATGATTTTTCAGTGCCTCCATCAAGCAGCTGTTGGCCTGACCGAGGGCTAGCACCTCGCCGCGTCGTTGACCAAGTGGACTGCAGCACTTGGTCAACGACGGCCGTTGGCCCCGTGGACAAGCCGGGGGCGTCGCCCCGCAACGCACGGGCATGGCGACGGGTCGAAGAGTTCTTAGAGTGGCGCATCCAGTTCAATCAACTCGACGCAGCGGTGCCAGCGTTGCGGGCATCAAGTCCTGATCGCCGACACTTTTGGCGAGCCTTTACAGCCATGGCCGCCGCCATTGAGAGCAAGGCAGCGATGAGCGAGGACGCGCAGCTCTTCGGCCGTCGGGCCGAGGAAATTTGTCCTGGCACGGGCTGGAAAACACGGACGATCACGTCTGAGTTCATGGTTGTTGCCAGGGCTCATCCATCCCGATGGCTGCGTGCTTCTCGTGCCCAGCGATGCAGGCATCAGGCAAGCAAGCGCACGTCAGCGAGAGCGCCATCATTGAGGCTATGAAGCTCAGCCATCGCTTGTTGATGTTCATCGGTCCCGTACATCCGAATGCCATTTCGCCAGAAAGCCTTGTGGGGCATGCATGGTGTTTTCTCCACCAGCGCTGGGCCTCTGAAAGGGACCTTAGCTTCGCTGTCCCAACCGCAAGGACAGGCCTCCTTCTCGACGCTGACGCTCTGTTGCGGCCCTTCGCTGTGCGCCGCTTGCGCGGTGCTCGCTCTCGGGTGCGGTAGGACCGGACGCTTCGCCTGTCGGTTCCCACGAGGCGCACAACGCGCTGGTGGAGAAGAACCGATGAAGCGCACCCAAGACATCAAGGCTCAATACCAACTCCAGATGGACGAAGAGGGCATCTTGCTCGCAGCAGCCACCATCCTGGAACAACGCCTTCATCGGCAAGGTCGCATTGACAGCCCGGACCAAGCCGGCGACTACCTGATTGCCCGCTGCGCTCACCTGCCGCACGAAGTCTTCGGGGTCGTCTTCCTGGACATCAAGCATCAGATCTTGGCAACCGAACATCTCTTCTTCGGCACCATCGACGGCTGCGAGGTGCACCCTCGGGTGGTCGCCAAGCGCGCCCTGGATCTGAACGCTGCTGCCGTCGTCCTTTTCCACAACCACCCAAGCGGAAACTCCGAGCCCAGCGAAGCTGACCGCAAGGTCACCGAGCGCCTGCAGCAGGCATTGAGCCTCCTCGACATCCGGGTGTTGGACCACCTGGTGATCGGCGGGCGTCAGCACACCAGCCTTGCAGCAAGAGGGTGGGCGTAGCCCCCCTCTCTTTCGTCGGTCGGTAGCAGAACAACACCCAGTGCGCCTGATCTTGCAAAAGATATGGCGCTACGCTTGAGTCCGGTCTTCAAGCTTCTTCCGCTGCTTGCGCCATTACGGCAAGATCCGAATGAGAAATCGAAGGAGGGAGTTATTGATGAGCCAGGATGCGACTCAACTGATCCAATGCTTGGGGAAGCACGATGTCTGAGCAGGTAGAGAAGATCTTTGATGGGTCCGATGCACTGTTGGAGGCGTTGTCGCAGATCACATTGGCTCCGCCGTTTGATCAAACGGCCAAGCTGCAAGTCTGTCGCGCACTTTGTTTGCTTTCGATTGAACATGCCGTTGCGATTCGCTGCCTTCTCGCGGCTGGTGCGGGACCATCGACGGTCATCATCCACCGCGCGCAGTTCGAAGCGCTGGTGAGAGCCGTCTGGGTCTTTTACTGTGCAAGCGATGATGAGGTGGCCTGCCTGCAAGACGAATTGACGCCGACGAGTGAATCATTAGCTGCTCGCTTGCCGATGCTATCCAAGATGCTGATCGCTCTTGAAGCGGTGAAGCAGGCAGCCGAGCCACTGCGGGTGTTTTTGGAGTTCAAGAAATACTCTTGGGCGGCCCTCAATTCCTTTGTCCATGCGGGTACACACGCGCTTCATCGGTTGCGAACGGGCTTCCCGCTCGAACTCGTTGAAGTTGTGGTCAAACAAAGCAACGCGCTGGTCGTGATGGCTCACATGTAACTGGCGATCACCATAGGTAGCCAAGACGCGGTGCGATGGGTTGCCAATACGTCGGACGGATTTCCCGCTGTGCTTCCTCCACGAATACGTTAGGATTTTCAGGCAAGCGCCATCGCCCACAGGCTGTCAGGCTGATGAGTGGCAAGCTTGCGGTGCAAGTTGCTTGCAGTGAGACTTGAACGAAGGACGGTTTGGATGACAAATATCAGCAAGGCGGAAAGCTTCGAAGACGGATTTTTGCGGGCTGCGCTTGAAGTCATCGCAACGCGCGATGAGCGCGAGGCCATCATCACCAGCCAGGATTTCGATGGCCTGAAGCAACGACTTGATCGCTCACCGAGCACGACGCGCTTCACCCAAGCCATGGCGGAGTTTTACCTCAGCATCCCAAGGCGTCAGTTCGACAAGCTCAAACGAGAACACGGCAATCCGTTTTTGATCAGCAAGAGCACGCCGAGATCTATCCCCAAAGTGGACCTCTTGACGTGGTATGCACAAGTCACCAAAGCCCGGGAGAAGATCCAAGATCCGATCTCGGGCAAATTCGGTCGAACGGGGAAGGGCATTCCATTCATTGTGATCCGTGAATCGGCTGGCAAGATCAAGAGCGTGATCTCACATGCGGGCATCACGGAGCTCGACATGAGTGTGATTGAAGAAGCTTTTCAGCAAGGCGCAACGATCTTGGCCCTGACCATCGATCAAGCCTTGGCGCTGCCTTGGCAATCAAACCCTGAGAAGAGGCGTTGGCGAAACGCCTACCGGTTGCATCTGATGGCGGTCCATGATGCCAAGATGGCGTGGCTGGATCGCCAAGAGTTAGACGAAGACACCAAGCCCGTTTAGCGCGGCGGCCCACCCCACGTATCGGCTGCCTGGTGCATCCGGGCGCTGGCGTTATCGGCGACGGATGAATGGATGTTCAGCGATCGTGGCGATTTCGTCCTGTAGCGACGCGTCTGCGATGCATAGATTGCGTTCCGAAGCTTGGCAAGTCGTCAAGCGCGGAGAGCAAGATGAAATACACCATCGAGATCAATGCGACGGTCCAAGTCGCCCACTACATGACAGTTGAAGCAAGCTCGCCGCAGGAGGCGCTTGCTCAATGCGATGTCGACACGATTGCGAACAGTGACTTCGATTTCGAAGAATGGTTTAGCGCACCTGAGATCCATCGCATCGAAGATGAAACCGGCACGCTCATTGCGTGTGACTACGAGGACCATGTTCCTGACATCGACGATTTGTGAGTTCAGTTTCTGCCGATCTAATCGATGGATGCCATCACGCTTTGGTCTTGACGGAAGGCGTGATGGCCTTAGATTGAATAGAAGGAGACGAAATGGAACAGGCAATTAGAAATAGTATTAGACAGGCAGTGAAGCGGGGAAGCGAGGCATATGTGCAGTCGCTTTGTCGGGCTCAGGATGATGCTGATGCTGCAGCACGCTATGCCATTGAGGTGGCAATCAAGAGCGGCAAAGAAGGCTTGGTTGATCAACTGGTGCCACTGTTGTCGAAGTCGTTTGCGGTCTATCCGCTTGATGTGGCTGCCAAGGCGGGTTCAGCGCGGGCAGTGGAGCAGCTCATGGCGTTTTGCGACGCAGAGGATGACGAGGCATTGGTGCTTGCTGCCAGGCACGGGCACACGGAGTGCGTCAAACACCTGCTGAAAAAATGCAGTCCCTTGCAAGGCGACTCTCAGGCGTTGTATGAAGCAGCGCGTCATGGCCACGCAGATGTTGTCTTTCAGTTGGTCATTTTCTCAGACGCCAAGGCCCAGGACAGCCGGGCGCTGATCGCCGCTTGTCGAGAGGGTCACTTGGAAGCGGTCAAGCATTTGTTGCCTTTCTCATCGAAGATCCAATGTGCGCTGCATGGCTTTGCGGCGGCGGCCGAGAACAATCATGCCGAGGTCGTTGAGTTCTTGATCGAAGCTGGTCTTCCAGATCCGGAAGACACGTTTTCGTTGGGTCTCAATGTTGCTGTTGCCAAAGGCCATGAACAGCTGGTGGGGAGTCTGCTTTGGGCGATCGTCAGAACAGGCCATGCGCCTCGCGACTTTGGCGAGAAAGCACTGTTCGCTGCAGCAACGAAAGGCGATGCAGGAATGGTCAAGTCGATCTTGGAGTTCGCCCACAAGACCGCCTATCCAGAGGCCGGCTTGTTTGCTGCACTCCAAAATGACCATGATGAAGTGGCGGATGTTCTGGTTCGCCGAGTGAACTTAGATCACGTGCGGGACCTGATCACAGACGAAGCGATTGAAGCGAAGCTTGATGAGGCGATTGCCAGAGTTGATACAGCCAAACAGCGCAGAGAGCTTCAATCCAACGAGCGCAAAAGGGTGGCGCAGAGTGATACGGCAGGGCCGGTGATGATGGACTCATCTCGTAGCGCGCGCTTGTAAGCGGATGTTGTCGAAATAAGACCCGATGTCGCCAGCATCTTCATGCCTCTGCTTCTAAGGACTTACTCTTCGTATCTCCCAATCGCCACGCGATAGGGTTCGGACCTGATGGAGGTCAGTGTCGTAGATGGCGATCAGTTCAGAGCTGCTGGCAATAATGTGACCCCGCACCTTGCGCTCACCCTTTTCCCAGAGTTCTGAATCGCTTGTCGACACTGGGCCGAGGAGGCGTTGCCTCTCTTTGGTTGCTTTCTCTTTCCCGGCTCTCTCTCCGACCAAGCCTGGCATGATTGCAACAAGCAGGCCAACCAAGTAAAGCATCACCCCTAAATAAATGACAGATGCGGCCATGCCGGCTGAGGACACGATGCCGCTTAGCCATGGCCGTTCCCGAATGAATAAAGTGATGCGATTGTTGATTGCTGGTCTGGTAGGTAGACGGTAGAGCCAGATCGCGAACCAGAGCATGAGAAAAAACGTGATCGGAACGCGCCACGGGACAGATCGGAGAATGCCAACGCCTTGAAGCACAATGGCATAGTATCCATTCACAATTTTCCAATCGGTAGATTGCGGGAAGAGATCAGCTTGAACACCCCAGGCATCGAGATAGGTGGTGTATGCGACATGACCGCATCCGTGAAGCACGATTCCAGCTAGCGTTGTCATGGCAGCGAGGCTGCCGACGAAACGAGTGATGGACCACGATTGCTTAGATAGCAACTTGCCTTGCTCTTCTTGTCGCGGGATACGACGCTTTGATCGGACAATCTGGATATGGCGCATGGTTCTCGTAGTCGTCAATTGCTGGACAAGAAGGTTTTCCGTAGCCAATCGATTGCTTCATCGAGATCGAGGTTCGAGCTGGCATAGGACACTTGAAGCAAGTAAGGCGAAAGCAAACTGTCCCATTTTTGGCTGGCCAGATTTTTCGCACCTGCCAATAGCACTTCAATGGATGGGGTTGGTGCAGCGGCAATCGCCTTGAGTGCTGTCTCGATGTTCTCAAGGGCATTCGGACCCCGCGTGATCTCGACCCCCAGTCGGCTACCCTGAGCCTTGAAGTTCCTGGCATTGAGCAAGCAAGCGATTGCATCGTTGGCCGCATCGCCCAGCCAAGTGAGAAGCAGGATGTCGCTTCCCCTATCCAGAAAGAGTTGATCATCCAAGCTGTGTTGCTGGTAGCTGGTCCGTCCTTCGTCGATGAAGCGCTGCGCACACGCATCCACAAACGTCGGCGTCAGTGTTCCCTTATAGATCGCTCGCATGGTTTGACGCACTTTGGTATGCACGCGTCCGCCGCCGCCGCTGAACAACGGTGGCGCGCCACTCTTGGTGGCAGACACGTAGATCGTCTTCTGGCCTTCGTCGATTTGCTCGACCAGCCAGGTGCGCCCGCCAAACAAGATACGCTGGCCGGTCGTGAGCATCTGGGAAATGGGCAGAGTGCCAAGCGGTTTGCCAGCAGCGACAATCCGGAATTCCTCGTCGACTGTGAACGCTGCATAGAACGAGTAGTGGTTGACGATCCGGTCGCCGACAGATCCGTGCAACAAGAGCCCAGATCCATCTTGAATCAAGATGTCGTGCTGCCCCAAATGGCGCAACAGCTCGACAAACGCATCACGAGACACTTGATTGAAAGGGGCACTGGGGGCGCACAGCAACTGGAATGCCTGAGGTGCAGTCAGGCCGCCATACTGCGCAATGGCGGAAAGGAGCTGCTGGATGAAGGTGGAAAGATGCGCGCCTTTGACCACAGGCGGCTCATACCATTTTTCGGTGAGCAGCATGACCACGGCCAAAGTCTGGAAGGTGTCGAGCCTCAGGCGTGTTCGAAGATCCGCTTGCGAGTCGATGGCGTCTTCAATCACATAGCCGCGCAAGATCGCAGCTTCACCTTTGCGTCTTCCGGATCTGCCCATGCGTTGACGAAGACTGGCAACGGTAGGGGGCGTGCCAATCTGGGCAACGCTCTTGACCGCGCCGATATCGATGCCGAGTTCCAATGTGTTGGTGCATACGGCAGTCGCTGGCTGATCCTTTTGTTTGAGCGCAGCCTCAGTGTCGTAGCGGATTTCTTTGGAAAGACTGCCATGGTGCGGCCAGAACTCGCGCGAAACGCCGCCTTTCTCGCAAAGCTCATTGAGCAGGTGAGTATAGCGCTCGACCTCACGGCGGCTGTTGGGAAAGACCAGGTTGTTGCTACCTCGAAGGATTTTGAACAAATGCTCGGCCACAGCCAATGGTGCTAGTTCTTGCTTCTCCTTCTTGTCATCAGCTTCGCCCTTTTGAGGAACAGGTTCTTCAAAGCCTTTGATGATAAGGAGAAGTTCTGACGCATCGGAAGGGGCGTCGACAATCGCGGCGGTCCCCGCTGGACGCAGAAAGCGCGCCGCAGTCTGCATGTCACCCAATGTTGCCGATAGCCCAATGCGAGGCACCTTGCGTCCAACGACGGTATCGATCCTGTGTAGCAAGGATTGAAGTTGTTTGCCGCGCTCGCTGCCGATGAAGGCATGCAGCTCATCGATCACAAAGTAAGCCAGGTGCTTGAAGATGCCGGCAACCGAGGTGCCTCGGTTGCACAGCATTGCTTCCAGAGACTCTGGTGTGATCAGAACGACGCCATGCGGTTTCTTGAAGAAGCGCTGTTTGCTTGTGCTGCTGATGTCGCCATGCCACGGCCACACCGGAATGTCGAGGTCTTCGCACAGTCGCTCCAATCGACCGAATTGATCATTGATCAAGGCCTTCAAGGGGCTGATGTAAACGATCAAACCTGCTGGGGTTTGCTGTTCGAGATACGTCAGCGCTGGGAGAAAGGCCGCTTCCGTCTTCCCCGAGGCGGTGCTAGCAGCCACGATCACATCTTGATCGGCAGGCAGGATCAGTGGGATGGCCATTTCCTGGACATCCCGCAGTGCTTCCCATTGCTCTGCCCATAAGTAGCGCTGGATGCCTGGCGAAAGAAGCGAGAACGCGATTGACTGGCTCATCGATCAGAGCTTGAACGAAGCCAATTCATCGTCGCCTTGAACCGCGAGATCTTCGTCGCCGCCGTGGTCTTCTTTAACCTCAACCTCGCCGATCAAAGTTTGCCAAGCGGTGCCGGGGTTTTGCTCCAAGACCGCCAAGAGATTGATGAAAGCCGTGATTGTGGTGCGGGGCGTGCGGAAAAAGCTGTCACCAATCCGATTGGCGCAGTGCTCCATGAATTGCTGGACAGCTTCGTCAGGCAGCAGATACTTATCCGCATCACCGCCTGCGTAGACATGACGGATCTTGGTCAAAAGCACATAGAAGTCTTCCGCAGTGAGGCTCGAAAGTCGCACCACAGGTCCGGAGAAGTCGACCAGACCTTCCTTGGCAAACGCATTTTGGGCCAAGCGACTTTGAAGCGCTTGGTAGCTGTAAACACCGCGCCGGGGATCCATCAAGAATTCAGGCGTGCCACCCAACACGAAGCCAAGACCCACTGCCGTGCCTTGGAAGGAGTCATTGAGCATGCGCAAGATCTGCTCGTAGTTCGAGTTGCGCGCTTGGGCATTAGCAAGCTTATAGAGATTGACGAGCTCGTCCAGGCAAACCAGAAGGCCGCTAAAGCCGGCCAGGCGCACAAAGCGCCCCATCAGCTTGAGCTGATCGTAGACCGAGGCATCATCGACAATCGAGCGCACACCAAGCGCAGCTTTGGCGTCGGTCTTGGTGGAGAACTCGCCACGCAGCCAGCGAATGGCATCGGATTTGAGTTGCTCATTGCCTTGTTCGAAGCCCTTGCAATAAGCCGCAATGACATCAGCGAAGTCATAGCCGTTAACGAGTTCCGTCAGCTGCTCAAGCTTGGCGCGGATGACTTGTTCGGTGGGAACATTCTTTGCTTTGGCTTCGGTCTTGGCGGTCGCGATGAATTTCTCAACGACCCCTGGCAGCGCGCCACCGTCCGGCTTGGTGCGCGTGGCCAAGTTGCGCATCAGCTCTGCGTAAAGCGAACGGGCCTGGCCACCGGAGGCATGCAAGCGCCGATCGGGATTGAGGTCAGCGCTGGCGACGACGAGCTTGCGCTCCATGGCAATGGCGCGCACCAGATTGAGGAAGAAGGTCTTGCCAGCACCGTATTCGCCAACGACCAGTCGGAACGAGGAGCCGCCATCGGCCAGGCGATCAATGTCGCTGACTAGCGTTTCGACTTCGCGAATGCGCCCAACCTGGATCAGGTGTTGACCCGCACGAGGCACGACACCTGCACGCAATGACTGGATGACCGCATCACGATCCTTGGCACGAATAGGGTTGCTCATTGCTCTATTTTCTCGATGAACTCTGGGTTGATCTCCACCGGATCGTCTCCTTCAGAGAATGGGATGTCATAAGCATCAAACGATGCATCATTAATGTGTTCAAGTGCGCCGTCGAGCATCAGCTCCAGATCCGAAGCGCCATCTTCCAGTTCGGAGCGCGTCCAGTTGGGTCGGGAGAGCATGAGGCGCAGCAGTGCGCTATGCGCTTCATCCAAACCCAACAGGCCAGGAGTAGAAGCAGCTTCTTGACTGGGGAGCGGCAGTGCTTGGGGCTCGATGATGGGTTCAGGCACATCTTCGGTAAAGATGCCAGCCAAGAGGGCAGAGACCTTGGCGGTATCGTGTTGGAGTTCGGCAATACGTTTGGGGTCCAGGCGAAACTGCTTGGCTGGCTCTGCCTTGGTGGCGCTTCTTCCAGCGCTCACTGCATGGACATCACTAAAGACGCGCTTGGTCTCCACGCCGAGTGTCTTGTAAACCTTCTCCAAGAAGCGCATTTCGTCTGGCGAGACCGTGCCGTCGCTTTGCGCAAGGCTTGCCATGGAGGCCGCGATCGTTTCTTTGGTGGTTTGATCCAACGGGTCGAGCTTTTTCTTGAGCGAGGCAAGGGTGATGGGCGCTAGGCTCAGCCACACAAGATGCGCACGAAGGCGCTTGTGGTCGGCGGGACTGAGGTGACTCCATGCATCAATCTCTCGGCCAAGATGTTCGATTTCGTGTGCACTGAAATCGCCATCGGCCTGTGCAACGGTGGAAGCAAGTTGCAAGGTCAACAGTGCGATTTGATACGCGCTACTTTGGGCTTGATGGGTTTGGCCGGGCAACAACGCGAAGAGGACCACAGGATCAGCATCGCTGGGCGCCCGCGCGCCTTCAAGCACGTTGGGCTCCATGCCGATGTGAGCCGCCTCAAGCGTCCTGGCAAGGTCTCGGATCTTCTCGCGGTTGAGCTCTCCTCCATCGTTGCCAAAGCGATCGGCAAGCTGAGTCAGGGGCAGGGTGATCGCACGGCCTTGAACTTCGTCCACCAGCAATTGGAGCGCTGCTTTGCGCGGGGCAGGCCAAATGCTGGTTGGCAGATGTAGCAGTCCTTCTAGCGTAGTTCGAGCCTCGGGGTTCTTGTTGAGCAAGCGACTGAGCGGGCCAAGTTCATCCGTGCATTGCTGGACGATTTCGTTGAGTTTCTTGATGGGCGCTGTGAGCGCGGTGACATCCGGTGTCTCGCCAAAGGTCTTGGGCTTGAAGCTGGTGCCATAAAAAGCAGGAGAAAAGGTTTGTCTTGAAAATTTAAGCTTGGTGCGGTTCTTGGGTAGGACCAATCCCGCGTCAAAAAGCTCCCGGTAGCGCTCAACGAAGAGCTGATCGAATTCTTCTGCGCAGCGCGTTGTGGCAGTTCTGAGGGGGATTTCGGGACTGAGGCGCGCCCAGGCAAGAGCTAAACGTGCTGGGATCGGCGCGCGATCCAATGAGCATTGACCCAACGCTAGACGTAGATAAAACGGAAGCTCATGGGTGCGCTGAAAGCGGGGGAGCGGTTTGGTGTAAAGCTTTTCCCCAACGTCATCGAGTTCCATCCAGTCCAGCAAGCCGTTGATCTGGAATCGGATAACGGTGTAGATCTTGCCGTAGGCGGCTTCTAGCTGTCGCAGTGCTGCCTTGATGGCTGGCCAACCCTGCTTTGACTCTGGCTCATCGGCTCCATCGATCAAGACCCGGCGTTCAATGCCATACAAGAACAACATCACGTATCGGTAGTTGCATTCGGGATCGGATCGATCAGAAGCGAGCCAATTGATGTAGGCGCGACGTTCGGTTGCAGATAGGTCTGCGTAGTTTTCCTGGTAGCCGATCGGCTCCCGGTAGTTGCCAGTTGGTGCAACGGTGAGAACGCCATTGACCAAGCTGGGTTCATTCCCACCCCTTGGTGTTGCGAGCTTGACCCCAGAGTAGAACAGTCCGCCCGAGATTTTTACTCCACGAATTTCGATGATCTCGCCCGGCTGCACCCAGCGTGCTTTCTCCCAACCCTCAGGAGGCCTGGGCACAGAAAATTCTTTGGCGGGTGCACTGCCGGCGATGCTGGTGCGATGAAGTTCGTCCGTGGCGTTTGCCGGTTCCGTGCGGGAGGCCGCAGGCAACGGTGGCGGGGTTGATGGCACCTGTGCCTCGTTCGTCGGAATGGGAGCAGGCGGCAACGCAGGTGGCAGTGTTGGGATCGTCTCAACTCTTTCAGCAGTAGGCGTTGGCTGGCTTGCAATCGGCACGATCCCGCGTTGATCTTCGAGTTCGGCGCCGGCCGTAGGTTGAGCCTGCCGAGGTATGGCCGCTTTAGCAGCGACTGCACGCATGGCGTCGAGAAGATTGCTGTTCAGTTGCTGCGGCGATGACGGGGCTTCCGTAGGTGCCGAGGCGATGGTTTGCGCGTCTGGTGTCTTGGTTGTTCCTAGATCGCTTGGACTAGGCGAAGCAGTTGGGCGTGGGCGGCTCGGGGTGGGCACGATGATGCGCGGAGCGTCTGATGCGGCGTCAATGGCTGAGTTCGCTTGCCGACTGATCGATGGTTGCTCAGCCACAGCGCGCATTGCTTCAAGTAAATTGCCGTTGGGCTGCTGAGAGACGGGACGATCTTGAGAATTTCCTGTGGCGCTCGGTTCCAGTGCGGCACGTGTGTCTGACAGAATGATCGGAGACATTTCCGCCTGCCCGGGAGGGGCAGGAGTCGGTGGTGCTACTGGTGTCGTCGGACCGTGCTCGGCAAGGTGTGCCATCGCGGTCCTCAAGTTCCCAGGGCGGTCCTTTGCAGCAAGAGCTGGGTTCTGTGGAGGCGCCGCCTGAGAAGGGGGGGCTGATTGGCTCAACGCTGCAGTCGGTTCCGCAACGCGCTCGCTGGCAACCCGGTTGCTCTGCGAGGGCGATGGAGCGATCGGTGGTTGAGCGGCCTCTAGCATGGAAGAGAGGATCTTCCGATTGGCGCTGGCGGGATCAGCGGCTGTAGAGCCGCGAGGTTTGCTTTGAACTCTCTTTGTTCCCGTCAGTTCCGCTAGGGTGGGCTCACGCACGATCGGGGCGGGCGGCTTCTGCTGAGCTTGCCACTTCACGAAGAGATAAATCCCAAAAGCGACCACAACAGTAACGCCGATAGCAATCCACACTTGCTTAGGCACCATCGCGATGACCGCTAATGCGATCACCAATGCGATCACGGTAAGGTCTGAGCCTTGCTTTTTCCTGCGTCTCGCCACGTGGCCCCCTGCCTACGGCGCATTTCCTAGGCCATTGTAGTGCCCTCAGACACGAGAAAAGCACCCGAGGAGTTTGCTTGGCATATCATCTTGGCGCCTAGGGCAACGGAGACCCGTACCATGTTTAGCCCGATGAGAAGCGCTGCCCAACCGCTATGAGCAAGTCTGGCCAGTAGTAGCAAATTCAAGGGTATTAGGCGTGCCGGGACGCGCCTGCTTGTCCATGCGTGACCCGTCTCATCTCCAAACCACAGGGATGCTGTAATGACCTCCAATTCGAAAACGCCAGCTCACATCTTCTCTTGTTTTTTGCCGGAAAATGAAAATTCTATCGCGCTTGTGGTGGTGCCAAAAAATCCAGCCGATGCGGAAGTTCTTGATCCGACGAAAGCCAGCACAAAGCAGATTGGGAGTAGGTTTTCCCTGGTGCAGGACGACTTGGAGGAGGCTCAGAAAGCCCTTGAAAACATACCGCCGACGGCAACGTCGTTTCACAACAGCCTCGTTGCTTTCTTTGATATCGCATCGGGCGCAAAGGTAATTAAGTTCTATTGGATTGATGGTTCAAAAAAAAGGCATCTTCTTACCTATCGAGTATGGATGCAGGGAAATTTGGTCAAGTTTCAAAAAACACAAAGCATTATCTCAGCCACTGGCGTTGCTCAGGCCTTAGGCACTGAGATAGTCAACGAGAGGTCACGGCTTGACGCTTCGGTTTCTGTTTCACCGAAGTCTTCACTACCGGATCCTTTTGGGAAAAAACGCTGAGGGGGATTGTTGAGATGGTTTTTGGCACGCCGCTGATGGGCTGGGCCTGCCAAAGTGAGAAGCGGGGATCGGAAATGCGATGCGCGTATTCTTGCCAGTGCGCGATGCAAATCTCCGTTGCCTCGTCTGCATTGGCTTTGGCTTGCTGAGGGGGAACACGACTGAGAGCAGCTAGATAGGCTTGGTTCCAAAATTCTTCGATGGTCATGGTAGGAGTGTAGTGAGAACGATGGCTTAGAACTAACGGAAATTTTTATCCTGTCAATGCCTTGGCTTGTATTTGCCAGCGCGCTGATGATCAACCAAAACTTAGCTTCAGCTCCACTCGCATCAACCGTGACCAAGAAATAATGATGTTGGATCGTCAAGTTCTACAAATTGATCCTCCCCCTGAGCGGGGAAGTGAAGTGACCCTGTTTAGCGCTCATGCAAGCGCTCAAAATCTCGTTGTCTTAGGCGATCCAGGTTCTGGGAAAAGCTCGCTATTCAAGGCTTATTCCGCCAAAGAAGGCGGATGCTACTTCACTGTTAGAGACTTCCTCAACACGCCCTCTGACGAAGTCCCGCGTGATCAGATTCTTTGGATTGACGCGCTCGATGAGACACGCTCGGGACGATCCGACCAATCCACCATCGACCAGCTGACGCGAAAGCTAGCGATGATCCGGCCCAAAGGCATGCGATTATCCTGCCGTGTGGCGGACTGGCTGGATAAGACTGACCTGGCGGCGTTGCGGCCTTACTTCAACAAGTCAGGCGCGGCCACTGTAGTTCGGCTTCTTGCTCTCACAAAAAGCGAGCAGATGAGCGTGCTTGCAAGCAGCTGCTATGACGATGCTGAGCGCTTTGTTGAAGAAGCCATTCGGCGACAACTCGGCCCCTTGCTGGAAAACCCTCATACCCTGCTGATGCTCGCCAAGGTGGTCCGGCGAGGAAATTGGCCATTAAGCCAGACGGAACTCTTTGATCGCGCAGTGTTGCTTTTGCTTGATGAGCAAAACCCTCTTCATGCTGAGAAAGACTTGGGGCCGGGTCGGTTCACGGCCAAGGAGCTTCTCAGTGCAGCAGGAGCTTTGTGTGCGTTACGCTTGCTATCAGATTGCCAAGGCTTCTCACTTGCTGCGAGCTCCGATGACGAAAGCATCGCTTGCTACAGGGAGATCGATTTAGGGATGGTCTGATCAACGGCGTCGGAGGATGAGCCTAACCACATCGGCCAGGCCGACGGCGCTCAGATCCTCGATTTTTTGCCGTTTCCGGCGCGTTTGCAGGGTGTTGCCCGCGTTACAGGCGCACGCTCCCCATAGCAGGCATCAACTGCTTTCGCTTTATCCACAGATTGGAGAGCGCAAACAGCGTCAGCACCTGCGCGGTGTTCTTCGCCAAGCCGCGATAGCGGACCTTGGTGTAACCGAACTGGCGCTTGATCACCCGGAACGGATGCTCCACCTTCGCACGCACGCTGGCCTTGAAGTGTTCCCAACGCTGTTCCCGAGCACGCTCCCGCTTGTTGCCGATGGCTTGCAGCACCGAACGCTTGGCAGCAATGAAGAATGCAGCCTCGCAGTCCTGCAGTTCTTCGCGCTTATCCGCACCGGTGTAGCCGCTGTCGCCGAACACGCTGTCTTCTTTGCCATGCAGCAACGTGTGCGTCACCGTGACATCGGCGACGTTGGCCGCTGTGCAATGGACGTGGTGCACCAACCCGGAAAATTCATCCACGCCGATGTGCGCCTTCATCCCGAAATACCACTGATTGCCCTTCTTTGTCTGATGCATCTCAGGGTCGCGCGCATGGTCGGCATTCTTGGTCGAACTGGGCGCCGCGATCAGCGTCGCATCGACGATCGTGCCCGACCGCAGGCTCTGGCCCTTGCGCGCCAGATGCGCGTTGACCGCTTCCAGCATCCGCGCGGCAAGGCCATGGGCCTCCAACAGGCGGCGAAAGTTGAGAATCGTGGTCTCGTCTGGAACGTTGTCCAAGCCACCGAGCTGAGCAAACCGCCGCAAGGTCGGGATCTCGTGCAGTGCTTCTTCCATCGCCGGATCGCTCAACGCATACCACTGCTGCAGCAGATGAATCCGCAACATCGTCGCCAGTGCGTACGGCTGCCGACCTGGCCGCCCCGAGACCGGATAGTGCGGCGCGACCAGCCCGAGCAGTTGCTGCCACGGCACGACCTGCTCCATCTCGGCCAGGAAGATCTCCCGGCGGGTCTGCTTGCGCTTGCCCAGGCCCTCAGCGTCACCGAACGTCAGTTGCATGGATCACTCCTCAACATCAGGCGGGTAGTGTCGCGTATCTGTGGTGCGTTGTTCAGAGGTTCCTTAGCGCCCAAGGCTGAGCTTTACGCGGCATTGAGTCGGCGAGCCTTCGTCTCAATCGGTCAGGGAGGGGTGGACTACACCCATCGCACGATTGCTGAGTTCCTCGCAGCACGCTACCTCGTTAGGCAGCTTTCATCCGGGTTCTCACTGGGTCGCTTGCTTGCATTGCTTGGAATTGAGGAACGCCCACCTACCGCGCTTCGTGGCTTGTTTGCTTGGCTGGTCACCCTCGTAGCTGACCCGACGCCTTTGATGGATTACGACCCGGTTGGTGTGCTGCTCTATGGAGATGTATCTAATTGGTCGTCAGCCAATCGGCTGAGATTGGTGCACGCGCTAGCGAGTCACAGCAAGCAAGACCCTTGGTTCTTGTCTCGCCGCCATTTGCCAGATACAGCCAAAGCCTTAGCTGATTCCGCTCTGACAGGGCAATACCAGCATCTGTTGACGTCATCGGAAAGCAGCTTGTCTTTGCGCCTATTTGTGCTGTCGCTGCAAAAAGGCGGCCGGATATTGCCAGGCTTTACGGCAATCCTCAAAGCACTCGTGCGGGATGTTAAGGCGCATTACGCATTGCGAGTTTTAGCAATGGAAGTGCTCCATGAAGGCGACGACGCTTCGCGGCACGCTTTGCTTGCTGCCTATTCTCACTTAGGGAACCTCTGAACAACGCACCACAGATACGCGACACTACCCGCCTGATGTTGAGGAGTGATCCATGCAACTGACGTTCGGTGACGCTGAGGGCCTGGGCAAGCGCAAGCAGACCCGCCGGGAGATCTTCCTGGCCGAGATGGAGCAGGTCGTGCCGTGGCAGCAACTGCTCGGGCTGGTCGCGCCGCACTATCCGGTCTCGGGGCGGCCAGGTCGGCAGCCGTACGCACTGGCGACGATGTTGCGGATTCATCTGCTGCAGCAGTGGTATGCGTTGAGCGATCCGGCGATGGAAGAAGCACTGCACGAGATCCCGACCTTGCGGCGGTTTGCTCAGCTCGGTGGCTTGGACAACGTTCCAGACGAGACCACGATTCTCAACTTTCGCCGCCTGTTGGAGGCCCATGGCCTTGCCGCGCGGATGCTGGAAGCGGTCAACGCGCATCTGGCGCGCAAGGGCCAGAGCCTGCGGTCGGGCACGATCGTCGATGCGACGCTGATCGCGGCGCCCAGTTCGACCAAGAATGCCGACCATGCGCGCGACCCTGAGATGCATCAGACAAAGAAGGGCAATCAGTGGTATTTCGGGATGAAGGCGCACATCGGCGTGGATGAATTTTCCGGGTTGGTGCACCACGTCCATTGCACAGCGGCCAACGTCGCCGATGTCACGGTGACGCACACGTTGCTGCATGGCAAAGAAGACAGCGTGTTCGGCGACAGCGGCTACACCGGTGCGGATAAGCGCGAAGAACTGCAGGACTGCGAGGCTGCATTCTTCATTGCTGCCAAGCGTTCGGTGCTGCAAGCCATCGGCAACAAGCGGGAGCGTGCTCGGGAACAGCGTTGGGAACACTTCAAGGCCAGCGTGCGTGCGAAGGTGGAGCATCCGTTCCGGGTGATCAAGCGCCAGTTCGGTTACACCAAGGTCCGCTATCGCGGCTTGGCGAAGAACACCGCGCAGGTGCTGACGCTGTTTGCGCTCTCCAATCTGTGGATAAAGCGAAAGCAGTTGATGCCTGCTATGGGGAGCGTGCGCCTGTAACGCGGGCAACACCCTGCAAACGCGCCGGAAACGGCAAAAAATCGAGGATCTGAGCGCCGTCGGCCTGGCCGATGTGGTTAGGCTCATCCTCCGACGCCGTTGATCAGACCATCCTTAGGTAGCTCTGAAGATGACTTGCGGTTACGTAGCGCTTGTCTTCATGCTCATCTTGGAGATGGACTAGACGCTAAGGATTTTATCGCGTTCTGGGATGATCTTGAATCGTATGAAGAGCAACTCCCGATTGGAATCACGATTGGGTTACTAGATCATGTGGACTCTTCGGTGGCAAAGGCGATTTTGGAGCAAATTCAAGGTCGTGCGATTCCTAATTCATCAGTCTTTGCAAGCAGGCGTGGACCACGTGAAGCATCACGGCTCTACGAGCAACTTGTCGCCGTCACCTTACCAGTCACCACTGATCCACAGCAAGCCTATGACTGGTTCAAATCCTATATGCGCCGCGCTCAGAGTCACGGTCAAGCCGGCGCGCTGGATAAAGCGTTCAAGGCATTTCCCGATTTAGGGCGGAAATTGCTCTGCGCAGCGTTGACGTATGCCGACTTTTCCTCTACTAGCGACACATCTTGGGTTCGCTTCATCCATGCGATGAGGTCTTGGCTGGATCCAGACGACACGCTCAACGAAATGCTTCAAGCGGTGTGTGTTGCTTCTGGCGAGCGAAGATCCTTGATCTATAAGGCAGCCTTGAATGAGTCCTTGCGTCTGGGGGATAAAGCAGCCGAGCAAAGCGCTGAGTTTTCCGCCTTGGAGCGACGTCCCCCCAATTTTGAGTAGCGCCTCAGTTTGGAGTCCAATTCCCTACCCCGAGGAGATTGGACGTGAAGAAACGTTTTACTGACGAGCAGGTCATCGGCTTTCTGCGCGAAGCCGAAAGCGGCGTCGCCATCAAGGACCTGTGCCGGCGGCATGGCTTCAGCGAGGCCTCGTACTACCTGTGGCGCAGCAAGTTCGGTGGGATGAGCGTGCCCGATGCCAAGCGGCTCAAGGACCTAGAGTCCGAGAACGCGCGGCTGAAGAAGTTGCTGGCCGAGCAGTTGTTCGAGAACGACCTGATCAAGGATGCACTGCGAAAAAAGTGGTAAGCGCACCGGCGCGTCGGACGCTGGTGCGCGAATGGATCGGGCGTGGTGCCAGCGAGCGTCGTGCGTTGGCAGTGATCGGCATGAGCGCCAGTGCACTGCGGTATTGCCCGCGCGAAGATCGCAATGGCGAACTGCGCGAACGCATCTGTGCGTTGGCACATCGCCATCGCCGCTATGGCGTGGGAATGATCTATCTCAAATTGCGGCAAGAAGGGCGCATCGTGAACTACAAGCGTGTGGAACGGTTGTACCGCGAGCAGCAGCTGCAAGTGCGCCGCCGCAAGCGCAAGAAGGTCCCAATAGGCGAGCGTCAACCGCTGCTGCGGCCATCGCAGGCCAACCAGGTGTGGTCGATGGACTTTGTGTTCGACCGCACCGCCGAAGGCCGGGTGATCAAGTGTCTGGTGATCGTGGACGATGCAACCCACGAAGTGGTCGCCATCGAAGTGGAGCGCGCGATCTCCGGGCACGGGGTGACGCGCGTGCTGGACCGACTGGCGCACAGTCGCGGTTTGCCGAAGGTGATCCGCACTGACAACGGCAAGGAGTTTTGCGGTAAGGCGATGGTCGCTTGGGCGCATGCCCGTAATGTGCAACTACGGCTCATCCAGCCAGGCAAACCGAACCAGAACGCCTACGTCGAATCCTTCAACGGCCGACTGCGCGACGAATGCCTCAACGAGCACTGGTTCCCGACGTTACTGCACGCGCGCACCGAAATCGAACGCTGGCGACGCGAATACAACGAGGACCGACCCAAGAAAGCAATCGGCGGCATGACCCCGGCTGCTTATGCCCAACATCTGGCAAACACCGATATCATCAACCCCGGACTCTAAACCAGGCCGCTACTCAGGGCGGGGGGACGTCGGGGGACTAGCAACAACGGAGAGCAAGTGGCCCAGCTTCCAGGATGACAGTCACCTGATTTTCGCCGGGCGAGGGTTAGCGTCATTCCACGGTTCGAAATGGTCAAGATATGAAAATATTCATCAGTTCGCTTATCACGGGTATGGAAGCCGAGCGTGCGGCAGTCAAGCAGGCCATCGAGCTTCTCGGTCATCAAGCCATCATGGCGGAGGATTTCGGCGCCCGAGCCAGCTCTCCCCAAGTCGCATGTCTGAGTGGCGTGCGCGATGCGGATCTTGTCATCCTCGTTCTTGGACCGCGCTACGGGACCAAGCAGGCAGGAGGCGTTTCAGCAACGCACGAAGAGGTGCATGAGGCCCGGAGCCGCAAGCCACTTCTGATGTTCGTGCAGTCCGGCGTTGAAGCGGAACCGGATCAAGCCGAACTAATTAAGGAGATTGGCAAGTGGCAAGGTGGTCAGCTCTGGGATGGCTTTGTCTCAGCGGATGACCTGGGGCAAAAGGCAACTCGCGCCATCCATCGGTTCCAGCTGACGCAGGCCGTGGCGCTCCTCGATCCCACAGGATTGCGCGATCGTGCACTGGCGCTCTTCCCACGGATCGAGCGCGGCTATCAGCAAAGTGGCACGGTCTTGCAGCTTGCTGTTGCAGCTGGACCGGACACAACAGTGCTTCGCCCCGCCGAGATGGAAGCCCAGCCCCTTCTGGAGGCCATGCAACAGCATGCGCTCTTCGGAAAACCCTCCATTTTTGATCGTGGCTTGGGGATGCAGTCGCGCTTAGAGGGAGACGCGTTGCTCTTGGCCCAAGAAGGTCCACGCAGCGAAGGTGCGTCGATCCGGCTCTGGCCGAATGGGGATGTGCTCCTGAGCTTGCCCGTGCCACCTCCCGAGCGCGACATGGGGCTATCGGTGGTCTTGGAAGAAAGCGTCGCAGAGAAGCTTGAAGCGGCGATCGCCTATGCCGCTTGGCTTCTGGGTCAGATTGACCCTACCGAACGGCTTACCCACGTGGTGCCGGCAGTGCGATTAATCGGAGAGCACGCCGGCGCTTGGAGGACTCGCGCTGAGCACGACGCCAGCCCGAACAGCATGCAAGTGCCTTGGCGACAGGGTGAGCACCAAGAGCCCATGCTTCTTTCGCCACCACATCAAGTCAGGCAGGCGCTGTCCATGGACGCGCAGCGCATCGTAGAAGACCTGGTCGTGCTCTTGCGCCGCCGCTGGATCAACTGACGTCCAACATGACGTCAACCGGGAGAAATCGATGAGCATTCCCGCACAAGCTTTTGCAGATCGGCTTCCCAATGACCTATCACCTGGCAGCATCTTTCTGTTCCGAGAGAGTTGGGCAATGTTGGTCAACAATCAGCAGGAAGAAGGCGACCCTGTTCTCGCTTTCTTGATGCTCCAAGGCGAGCGCGCAGGTTCGCTCTTCAAGGTAGGAGAGGGCATGACTCGATGTCTGACTCTGGCTGAGCCGTTCGGATGGTTCGCATCAGTGAAAGAGGTAGCGCTCCCAGCACATGACGTGGTGGATACCGCATCACTATCACTTACGCCACATGGGCCGGTGGTGGTTGGTCAAATGCCCAGCCAATGGGGGGACGGCGACAAGATCGCGTTTGGCATGGATGGACAGCCCCGTAGTGTCCATCCCCGTGGCGCGGTTAAGCGCTTTGCTACATGGAGCGCTGAGCTCTCCCATCCGTCTCGGCCTTTCGTTAGCTTGAGACGCATCTTTG
This sequence comes from Xanthomonas sp. NCPPB 4037, assembly GCF_041475695.2. Lineage (NCBI taxonomy): Bacteria > Pseudomonadati > Pseudomonadota > Gammaproteobacteria > Lysobacterales > Lysobacteraceae > Xanthomonas > Xanthomonas sp. NCPPB 4037. Next base: position 3,864,660 of record NZ_CM191261.1, on the reverse strand, counting down.
AGGTCGATCGAACTGCTCGCTAGTTCCATCAGTTAGGCAACGAAAGCAGCGAAAAATAGTGATCCCAAAGGCCTTGCGCTTCTCGAAATCTAGAGAAAGTGTTTCTCCAACATCAGGAGAAACGCATGGCCATCTACCACACCCGCATCAAAACTTATAGCCGATCAAAGGGGCACTCTGCGATCGCAGCTGCGGCCTATCGCGGCGGCTACTTGCTCACCGATCCCAAGTCGGACGCTCGCCACGACTACCGGGGTAGGGCAGGCATCATCCAATCGCGTTGCATGGCGCCACTTGGTTCGCCTGCATGGGCCGATGACCCGCAAGCACTTTGGGCCGCTGCAGAAGCCGCAGAGCGACGCTGCAACAGCACCGTGTGTCGCGACTTCGCCATCGCGCTGCCGCACGAGCTTGATGACCCAAAGCGCTGGGACCTTACCCTGGATATCGCACATCGCCTGATTGAGCGCTTTGGCTTTGCCCTGCAAGCGAGTCACCATCGCCCGACCAAAGACGATCCTCGCTACTTCTACGCCCATCTGCTTGCAACAACCAGGCGCATGCAAGCCTCTGGCTTGACCCAGAAGACGCGGGTGCTCGATGGGCGCATCAATGGCAAGGAGGAAATCGAATGGATCCGCGCCATGATCGCTCATCGGATCAATGCACACCTTGAACAGGCTGGCATCGGCAAGGCGGTTGAGCATCGGCCCTTGACGGAACGCTTGGAAGCGATGAGAGGCAACGGGATCTTTGTCCAAGGACAAGCAAGCTTTGAGCAGCTTCTGTCCCGCTACCGCCAAGAGGGGCGACTGTTGAGCGTGCCGGATGGCCATACGGCGGAACAGGCCCAGCGAGAGCGCCCTGGGCCAGGCATGGATACTTCTGTTGATCAGGCTTCGGTGGCGCAGATGCCTATGCCGACATCCGTTGGCAGACTCAGTTCAAATAAGGACGACGAAGCTCTGTCAACAATGCAAGTAGATCGAAGCGGCCATCAAGATACGCATTGAGGGCGTCGGTCATGTGCTGATCAATGCCAAAGCCAGCCGCGTTTTGTTGGGCGATCCAGCCTTCGACATGGGTCTGGCGGAGTTGATGCTCTTGATGGTCGAGGAGCGTAGCGAGGGAGTGGACGGCAGAAGTCATAATGACGAATCCAGTGTTGTGGTTCTTCGATTCGTAGCAGAGAAGTCTTCGCCGTCAAGCCCAGTCGCCTAGCGCAATTGTCGCTCGGTCAGAGCTTCAATTTTTCGTTGACCGCCTGACTGACCAACTCATACCACTTGTTCATCTCGGTCTCGTTGCCGAACTTGATCGTCCAAACGGGATGATCGATGTCGCGAACATTGAGCGTCAGCGTGCCCTCGCGGTTGTAGTTGTGCCAGTGCTTTTCCCAGGACCGTACATCGCTCAGTGCATATGCCTTGATGCGACTTCCTGCCTTGAACTTGATCATGGCGCGTGCTGTCGACACGGCAATGCGCGTGTTCTTGTAGCCGTGGAATCGTTGGAAGTCATGGTCAAATGTTGCGTTGTCACTGCGCGTTTTCACCGTCTTAGCAAGCACCAAGAAGATCGCGGCGCAGCCAGCCAAGAAGACCAGGGTAAGAAAAGTGCCGACGGTCATGCGAATTCCTGAGGAATGGATGGTGTCACCGTTGATCGCCAACGGTGGTTATTGGACGCGACCAGTGATTTTCCAAGTGCCGCCCATCTTGGTGAACGAGTAAACCCCGTCCATCTGATTGCCAAAGTCGCGATCCATGGCTCTGACCTTGGCCGTTACGTCACAGGTGTAGCTGGGCGCACCTTCCGCCTTCGTGCACTGGTTGCTTTCGAAGTCTTCAATACGCGCCTTTTCGTTGCTGTTGTCTTGGACGAACAGCAGGAATGCATGCTCTCGCTCAGACTGCGAGGGGCCACCGGAAGAGCAGCTGGCCAAACAGACCGACATCAGGCCAACCAGCGCCAAGCAAAGCTTTGACATGTGCATCTCCAAAAGAAGAAGAGAAAAGCGCGTATGGGTCCACCAACCTGGCAGCTTTGGAGAGCCCCGGATTGCCGGCATGCTCAATGGTTGCATGCCTCCGCACACCGGCAGGAATGACCGGTGTTGGAGCTTGGCAGTCGCAGTTGATTGGCTGACGGAACCATGTTACTGATAAAGTAACAGACAAGGCAAGTCGGAGACCTCATGCTCAAACACGTCATTGCATGCTTGTGGTCACATTTTGGATCTGGACGACGCTCGTCTCATCTTCGCCAACCGCCTCCGTCACGCGCGCCAGAAGGCCGAGCTGACTCAAGAAGCCTTGGGTGTTGCCGCTGGACTGGCAACTGAGGTGGCCAGGACGCGCATCAATCGCTACGAGAAGGGCGTCAACGAGTGCGATTTACGCACCGCCAAGCGCTTGGCCGACGCCCTTGGCATGCCACTGGCTGCCTTCTTCGCCGAGACCGATGAGGTGGCAGACGCCATCCAGGCGCTCGCGAAGCTCTCCGTCGAGGAGCAGCGAAAGGTCGTGGCCGAATTGCAGCTCAAAGCCCAGGGCAGCAATCAGCCTAGCCCATAGTGCGGGGGGCCTTACTGCGGTCCTGGCATGCGTGCAGGTCAGACAATTCCTACACAAATGCCAATGCCCATCCGATCTGAGCGGGTGGTGTGATCCTGTAATCTTGCGAGCGGACGGTCGTTTTCAAACAAGCCAGGGATCACAGATGGAAGGCAGCGCGTCATGACCGGCAAGACCAAGCTCAGCGTCGCCATCGTGCTCTTGCTTCTTGCCCTCACCGCAGGCATCTACCTCTCCGGTCAGTTGATCCTGATGCTGTTGAAGGTGGCTGGGCCGCTTAGCGTCGGCACCTATTGGTCTTACGTCAAAGCCCTCGACCTTCCCCAGTTCGCTCCCTATGCCACCAAGATCAAGCTGGCTGGTGCCCTCGGCTTCGGCGTGCCGCTCCTGGCCTGGTTCGCACTGCTGATTCCACTGTTCAAGCCAAAGGCCGCCGCCTTGCATGGCGACGCCCGCTTTGCCTCGGGCAGTGATCTGGCCAAGAAGGACATGCTCAAACCGTCGCCAACCGGGATCGTGGTCGGCAAGCACGGCGGCAAGCTGGTGCGCCTACCTGGGCAACAGTTTGTGATCCTGGCCGCGCCCACGCGTTCGGGCAAGGGCGTGGGCATCGTCATTCCCAATCTGCTCGACTACCAAGGCTCCGTGGTGGTCCTGGACATCAAGCAGGAAAATTTCGACCTGACTTCCGGCTGGCGCAAGAGCCAAGGCCAGGAGGTCTTTTTGTTCAACCCCTTTGCCGAAGACGGGCGCACCCACCGTTGGAATCCACTGAGCTACATCTCGCCCGATCCGGCGTTTCGCGTGTCGGATCTGATGAGTGTTGCGGCGATGCTCTACCCGGATGGGTCGGATGCCCAGAAGTTCTGGGTGAGCCAGGCCCGCAACGCCTTCATGGCGTTTACGCTCTATTTGTTCGATAGCTTGGACGATCAGATCAAGCGCAAGCACCCGAAAGAGACCTGGATGTTCCCAACCCTTGGGATGCTCTATCGCGTGTCGTCTGGGGATGGGAGTGACTTGAAGGGCTACCTCAAAAAGCTCTCGCAGCGCGACTTCCTGGGCCGGGACGCCAAGACGGCGTTTGACAATTTGCTCTCGCAAGCCGAGGAGACCTTTGCTTCGATCATGGGCACGTTCAAAGAGCCGCTCAACCAGTTCATTAATCCGATTCTCGATGCGGCAACCAGCGACAATGACTTCCTGCTGACTGATGTGCGCAAGAATAAGATGAGCATCTACATCGGCATCCAGCCGAACAAGCTGGTCGAAAGCCGCTTGTTGATCAACCTGCTGTTTAGTCAGCTCATCAACCTCAACACCAAAGAGCTGCCGCAGAATAACCCGGCGCTCAAGCACCAATGCTTACTGCTGATGGATGAGTTCACGTCCATCGGCCGGGTCGACATCATTGCAAGCGCAGTGAGCTACATGGCCGGCTACAACATCCGCTTGCTGCCGATCATCCAGAGCATGGCGCAGCTGGACGCGACCTATGGCAAGGATGTCTCGCGAACGATCATCACCAACCATGCCTTGCAAATCGTCTACGCCCCACGCGAACAGCAAGACGCCAACGACTACTCGGACATGCTGGGCTACACCACGGTGCGCAAGAAGAACAAGTCGCACACCAGTGGCAAGCAAAGCAGTGTGTCCTATTCCGAAACCGAGCAGCGCCGCGCATTGATGCTGCCGCAAGAGTTGAAGGCGATGGGCTTTGACAAGGAAGTCTTCCTCTATGAAGGCATCCCAAGCCCGGTGCTCTGCGAGAAGATCAAGTATTACGAAGATGCCTACTTCACCAAGCGCTTGTTGCCGAGGGTGAAGATTGAAGCCTTACAGATGGTCCCTGCATGAGTGATAGCAAACCTTCCAATGTGCCTCAGAACCGATTGAAGGCTGATGTCAGTCACAGTCAACAGCTGCTGCGTGATCTGGCATTAATCAATGCGCGCACTATGCAGCAGTTGGGGCAATTGCAACCAGGTGCGTTCGTAGCAACGCCTAAGCGCAAGCCCAATCTTCCACGTCCAATGCAACGCCTAGATCAGGAGGCTGTCATGATCCAGAATAACGATTCTTCTCCTGGTTCGATGGGCAAGCGACCGCCAGTGCCACAAGGCTTGCGCGAAAGCTTCAAGGATTACCCCGATCACATTGCGCGGTTGGAAAGCGCACTCCAAGAGTCGGTCGATAAGCCATCGCCGATCACCCCTCCGTTGGAGTTTGCGATCTGGGCGATCGAGGGCTGTATCGATACTTTCATTGACGAGTCACGCGAAAAGCTGCGCATTGCGGAGCAAACGGGTGACCAAGAGGCAATCGCACGAGCGAGGTCAACGCATCTGCTTATGCTTCACAGCGCCGCTAAGGGCGCATGGAAGGGACAGGACTTGATGGATTATTTTGGCTTCCCGAGTTCGAAGTATCCCAATGGTCAAAGCCAGCGCACCGATCAGGATGTTCAAATGACACAGGAAAATTCTCCTTCATCTGGCTTGATTGGCGAATATCCTCCCGTTCCCGAAGGGTTGCAGAAAATTTTTCAGGAATACCCTGGATATATGGATAGATTGAAATCGGCCCTCAAAGAGTCGGTGGATAGTCCGTCATTGGTCACTCCTCCTCTTGAAATTGCAATATGGAACCTAGAAGGTTGCTTGGATTCCATCTTGGGTGAGGTCAACAGGGAGCTTAGGGAAGCTGAGAAGGACGGTGACCCGGTAAAATTGGCGGCGGCCGAGAAAAAGCGTAGGCAGCTTGGGCCTGCGGGGTTCAGTCACAACTGGAAAGGCAGCAATATGCTTGCCTACTTCGAAGAACGCACGCCTGCGCCAACCTTTCCTGGCAGGGGGAATTCCGACATGTTCAAGCGCGATAATGAAAAAAAACTACTTCCGCCTCCCGTGCCGCAGAGCTTGCGTGAACTACTCGCAGACTACCCCGAGCTGATCCAAAGTCTTCAGGAAGTTCTCGATGCGTACATCAAGAAACCTTACATTTTAATGCCATTTGAAGGCGCCATTTGGGCTCTTGAAGGAAGGATTGGATCTTTCATGTCCGAAGCCAGCGAGGAACTCGAAGCCGCCTATGCCAGTGGGGATCCTGCGGCGATTGAGAGGGCCGAGAAGAAGGACTTTGCTGTTGGATACAGTCGTTTAAACATGGGTGCAATGTCTGATTTAGCCTCTTACTTTGATGGCACGCAAGGTCATGAGTGATTACGCGCTTACCCATGATGAGCACGGTAAGATTCTCAATGAAAAAATCTTTCCAAGAAGTGGCTTGTTACAAAAAACGTCGTTCGATCATCCCAATGCCATCATCCTGGCAGGCCAACCGGGTGCAGGTAAGGGAGGGCTTGCCAAAGTAGCTCAGCTTGAGCTCATCGGGGATGTAGTAAAGATCGATCCAGACGAATTACGCGACTTTCATCCCCAAGTAAGAGCTATCCGCAATGCTCACCCCTACACCTGGTCCGGCTACACCCATCCCGATGCCAGTCAGTGGGCCGATGAGCTGCTGCAGGCCACCATCGAAGGCAGGAAGAACCTGATCTTCGACACCACGCTCAGTAATGGCCAGTGGAGTTCGGAACTGATCAAGGATCTGCAATCGCGCGGCTACCATGTCGAGGTGCGTGCAATGGCCGCGCACAAGCTGGAAAGCGAGCATGGGGTCGACGCAAGGTTTGCTCAACAGCTGGATCTGGAAGGTCACGGCCGCTACGTTCCCGAAGGCGCACGCGAGGCCATCTACACCAAGCTGCCGATGAGCCTGGACACCGTACATGAGCAAACCAGCGCGCCGATCCGTATTTTCAACCGCCAGGGTGCTGAGGTTTACGATAGTCGCACTGATGCACGTCCACCGGGACAGGTATTGGAGCAGGCGCGCAACGCGTGGTTCAAAGATCCTGTCGCGACACAGAAGCTCCGCGAGAGTTGGCAACAACAGGCCGATTGGCACCGTGATCTACCGGAACACGCGCAAGCGATTCCGAAATCCGATCCTGCTCTCCGAGCGAAGTTGCTCGCCGAGCATGCCGAGTTGCACGTCAGTGACGGCGTGAACAGCCGGCTGGAAGGCATTGCCACCATCGACGAACTCGTGCGGCCAGGGGCTCCGCCTGCACGCGTGCCTGTGCCGGAGCCGGAGATCCCAGGCCTGCGTCGCGCTGGGATGACAGCGGGGCTTGCGGGCTTGGGTGTTGCCGCTACCGCCTACGACGCATCACAAGCCGGAGAGCGTGTTGGCACGCTGTTGGCACAAGACAACCTCACCGCTGCACGCTCAGAAGCGTTGCACTTTGCTGCGCGAGGCGCGGGCGGCTGGGCGGGAGGCGCCGCTGCCGCTGCCGTTGTTGGCACAACCGGTGCCGGACCCGTCGCGCTGGTGGTGGCCGATGGTTATCTGTTCAGTGCTGCTGCCGACAAGGCCGCGACCTTGTGGGACAACCGCCAGATCTACACACAGACCGATAAGCAGGGCGTGAGCTGGGAGTTCAACGGCAGCCAGTGGCTTCGCCAAGAAAAAGCCGACCTGCAAGACGATGGCGTGGATACGCCACAGAAGCAGGGCATGTTCGCGCTGCCCGAAAAAGCGCGCGAGCTGAACTATCAGGCCAGTGGCGAAGCGACCGAGCAAGCGCTTGGCAAGGTGCAACCCAGTAACCCCTATGTGCAGCCATCCAGTGAGGCAGATGCTGCGCATCTTTACACACGGGATTGGCGGCATGATCCGGCAAGTGGCCAGTGGTCTCGGATGGTCGCCGACGAAGTCGATCGGAACGATCGGCCCATCTGGACGGTGGATCCAGCAAGCCCTGAGCGCAATGCCGCGTTGGACCAGCAAGCAGCCCAGGTGGTTGACGCCAACATCGCCCGAGGTCCGGCCGCAATTGCAGCAACCTATCAAGCTGCGTATCAGCGCAATGGTTGGGGGGACTTCGGCCCCGTGCCAGCGGCCGTGCAAACAGCCCTGAACCCGGACTCGTTGCAAGCCTCGGACGGCAAGCAGTATCAGCGCGATACGCAAGGTCAGTGGCGCCATGACGGCGTTGCTGCCGAAGGCAATGTCCCGCTGGAACTCAATGCAACGCGCGAACGCTTGCAACCGGCATTGGAGCAGCACGCGCAGGCGTTGGCACAGATGCCGGCAAGGCAAACGCCAACGCCACAGCAACAAGACCAGGCCAACACCGAGGCGACCTATGCCGCCTATGGCGTTGCGCCCAATGGCCAGACTGCGGACGCGATCCAGCTTGCTGTGCAAAAAACCCGTGAGGCAAACGGGATTGATGCCGCGACCAGCTCTTTGGCGTTGGAGCGTGATGCGACCGGCCAATATTCGGTGGACAGCCCCATCCAGCATCTGAGCCGTGGTGCTGATGGTCTGGTGCGCGTCGCAGCAACCACCAGCACCGCCGACATCCATCAGGCACTCGGCGAGGTGCAGTCACTTCGGCAGGAGCAGCCCCCTTCGGCCGGTGCACCAGACCTGCGCATTGATGCGCAATCGCCACAAGAACGCGATGCTTACGAGCAAGCGTTGCGGGAGGCCAATCGGCAAGGTGTGTCCACGCAAGAAGCGCAACAGGTCGCAAGCTTTGCGGCGACAGCTGTTACCGCCCCGCATGTGGACGAAACCCGAGCGCCTCAGGCAGCCATTGATGCGCAGAGGGATAGAGACGTTGCACGCGCTGCTGAGCAGCCTGCTGTAGCAGAGGCCGGCACACCTGCTCCGGTCGTGATGCCTGTCCCCGTCAACGCGCCTCTGCCAGAAGACGCGCGCCCGGTCGTCAAGCCTGCCGAGCCGAAGCCCGAACCTGTCCAACAACGCAAACCACAAGAGACCCAAGCGCCTGAGGTTGCCGCACCCCCGACAGCCGGCGCAGTCCAGCCTAAGGCGGAGGCATGGGTTCCAACGGCGGCGAGCGCGTCTGCGCCGAGTGCCGGGCCCGCATCATCCGCTTCGACCTCTGCCGATCAAGCGCCTACTCAGGCCACTGTGCCGACGCAGCCGCCGGCATCAAGTGAGGTGGAAGGGCTGCGCCTCGGCGACCGAGGGCAGGAGGTCGAGTTCTTGCAGTATCGCTTGCAGCAAATAGATGCCCGGGGTCCAAACGGTCAGGCCGTGCCGCAAGACGGGCACTATGGTCCAGAGACCGAACATGCCGTGAGGCAGTTCCAGCAAGACCAAGGGTTGCCGGCAACAGGCGTTGCCGGCCAAGACCTGGATGCGGCGTTGTCCCAGGCACAAAGCGCGCGCCGAGATGCCTTGAAACCCGCAGCGCCGACACTGGCAAATGGGCCGGTGGAGCAGGGCAGTGAGCAGCAAGCCCGAGTAGGCACGCCACAGAACGATGCGCCATCGGCTGTTCCATTGCAGGCAGAGCAGCAAGAGGCGGTGCGAGCGCCGTCGCCGGCAATTCCAACGCAGAGCGAAGTGCCGGCACAGATCGTCTTGCCGGAGCGCCAACCCGCTGCCTATGCGTCATCGCCAGGTTTGGGTGGGACAACTGCCCGCTCTAACGCACACGAACACAATGAGGATCGGGTCGAGCAAGCAAGGCCCTTCCAAGATGCCGCTCAGCAGGCGTTTTCCTCTGATCATCGGGATTATGCGTTGTTCTCCGCCATCCAGGCGCAGCTCCCGAAAGGCACCTCCGATGAGAAGACCGCTGAGGTATTGCATGCCGTCAAAGAGTCAGGGATCGAACGTGCGGCTGAACTCCGCAAAGTGATCGTCCAAGATGATGTCGCCTTTGTCTTTGGCAAAACGCCCGGCTTTCACTCGGAAACCCCGCTCAACACGCCGTCGCCCGGCATCAATGAGACCTTGCAGAAGACAGAGGCATTGGATCAGCAGCGGGTGCAGGAGATGGTGCAGTTCCAGCGCGAACGCGAAGAAATCGACAAGAACCCGACAGGCCCCGTCATGACGCTTGCTGCCCACTCTCAGCAGCAGGTGATGTCTGGCGGCGATGGGGGAAGTGGTGGTGATGGGGGCGGTGGCTGACGCATTGAGCGTAGGATTCATGCTTTGACCGAGCAATGTGTGGCTGCGCTTTGCGCAACGCACCTTCGCTTGACGCAAGCCTTGGTTGCTGAAAAAGCAATAGCGTGGAGCTTGCGAACTTAGGTTTGGCGCCGATGCCAACGCCAGATCAACAAAATGCAAATGTAATTTTAATGTCTGCGTGGGTAGCCTCAGCCCACACAAGTTGTGCAGTAGATCCCGAAGTGTAGGTGCTATGGATAGCGAGTCAGGTCAGACGGATGACGCAGAACAACCGCTCTTTCGCAAGCGAAAGGGGCCGGAGACAACTTCCACACTCGGCGACCTAAAAGATGCGTTTCCTTCGTCCATCCGGATCTGGATTGGCTGTGGGTGTGCGCTTTTCCTCTTGCTGGCCACGTTTGTTCTGACCGCGTCTTACTCCAAGCGGGAGCACGTGTCTGGCCAGATCATTTCGACGCATGGGCGAGTGGATATCCGCAGTGGAACGCCTGGCCTCATCCTGTCGACGACATTGAAGCCCAATGCCTTGGTCAAGAAGGGCCAAGTGCTTGCGGAGCTGTCAGCCGACATCACCGACGAAGCGGGTCGCTCTTTGTCCGATGAGACGATCAAGCGTGCGCTCACCCGATCAGAAGAGCTGACCAAGGAGCAATTACAGACGCATGACTTTTCTGGCCAGCGCGAGCGGGAACTGACGCGTCAAGTCGAAGAAACGACCGGCGCGATGCAGGAAGTCGCTCGCAAGATCTCAATCTTGGAAAAGAAATACGCCAAGAACAAAGAACTCTTGAAGACCATTGAGCCGCTGCTTGCTGAGAAGTATGTGTCCAAATACACCTACCTCACCTACGAAAATGCTCTCTTGGATGCAGAAGCGGAGATCCAGGATGCCCGCGCGCAGCAGTCCACACTTCGTAATCAGCGTGCCGCATTGCTGGGTGAAATCACCGAGATAAAGACAACCGCCAGCAGACAAGCGAGTGAGATCGAGCGTGAGAAGTCCACGATCGAAGATCAAGTGGCCAGAGCCAAGTCCGACCGGCTGCAAACCATCACTTCACCCTTGAGCGGCACCGTTGCAGCAATCTATGCATCCCAAGGTCAGCGCATTGGCACCGACTCGATCATCGCGTCCATCACCCCAAGCGAGTCGGTGTTCGAAGCTGAAATTCTTATTCCTTCCAGGGCCATCGGACATGTGAATGTCGGCACCGAGGTGCTGCTCAACATCGCCGCATTCCCGAAAGCAAAATATGGCGCCATCCAGGGGCGCATCGCATCGCTGTCGACGCAAACGAGTCCGCTCGGTGAGTTGGAGCGCCGCTATGGTCGCCAGTCACCCACCGAACCGGTTTACACCGCCAAGGTGGCCTTGCCTTCTCAAACCATCAGAGTCGCCCAAGAAGCGAAGTCCTTTCTGCCGGGGATGGAAGTGGACGCGGAACTGATCTTGGAGGGCCGCAAGATCTGGGAGTGGATGTTTGATCCCTTCCAAACCATGGGATCACGCTTGACGGGTGAAAAGCGATGAAGGACGTCTTGACACCATCAGCCAATGGCGCTGCCGAGACGGATCGCTCTGCTGAACCAAGCCTGGTGTTTTCCTCGAAGCGCCGTGTGCCGCATATCCGTCAAACGGAGTCGAGTGAGTGCGGCCTGGCCTGCATTGCGATGCTGCTCTCCTACTACGGCCATGAAACGAGTCTTGGGGAGCTTCGCAACCGCTTTACGGTGTCGACCAGTGGGGCGACGCTCGCCTCCCTGATTGAAATCGCTGACGCCAACGGACTCACGACGCGTCCGCTTCGCTTGGAGCTTTACGAACTGCCCAAGCTGTCGTTGCCTTGCATGGTTCACCTGCACCACGGGCACTTTGTCGTGCTGACGGCTGTGAGGGGAGGGCACGTGCACATCAGTGATCCCGCAACGGGCGTCAAAAAAATCAAACTCGATGAGTTCGATGAGCTTTTTAGCGGCATTGCGTTGGAAGCGCATCCCGGTCCGGCCTTCAAGAAGATCAAGAGCGTGCCATCGGTATCGCTTCGCGATCTGGCAGGCTCGCTTCGGTCCCTGGTGCCCGCGTTTTGGGGTGTGGGCATCTTGGCGCTCTTCTTGGAAGGCTGTGCGCTGATTGCGCCGCAATATCTGAGACTGACCATGGATCAGGTGCTCAGCGTCAAGGACGATGGCCTGGTCACCACATTGGCTATCGGCTTTTCGATCGTGCTCCTGGTCCAACTCGTCTTGACCGTTGCCAGGAAGTGGACCTTGCTGTGGATCTCTTCGACCACTGGCTTACGGTGGAGCAGCAACTTGTTCCGTCACCTCGTGTCGCTACCCCAGTCGTATTTCGTAAAGCGGCACACCGGGGATATTTCAAGCCGCTTCCAGTCGATCTACTCCATCCAGCAGTCACTCACGACGAAGATGATGGAAGCGGTCATCGATGGGGTGATGTCTTTCCTCATGTTGTTGCTCTTGATGAGCTACGACGCGCCGCTTGCCTTCGCCTTGTTGGCTTTCACCATTGCCTATGTAGGTTCGCGCTACGCCTACTACGCCAAGCTCAAAGAAGCCAACCTTGATCAGATCAACATTGATGCACGCCGGCAAAGCTTGCTCTACGAAACGGTCCGAAGCATCCAGCCCATCAAGCTGTTCAACAAGTCAGCGCTCTGGGCGTCGCGCTTCACTAACTACAGCGCGAAAGCCACCAATGCAACCATCGGGGCCGAGCGTATCCGCATTGGGTTCGATTCTGTCCAGCTTCTCATCCAAGGCCTGTGCCGCATTTTCGTGATCTGGGAGGGCACACGGCTGGTGCTCAGTGGCGATATGACGATCGGGGTGCTGACGGTCTTTTTGATCTACGCGACCCAGTTCAGCCAACGCAGCATCAATCTGGCCGACTACTTGATGCAGCTCCGGCTGCTTCGCTTGCACACCGAGCGCATTTCAGACATCACGCACAGCGAGCCTGAGTCGTTTCTGCATGGCAACGGCGCGCTGGAGGATGCTGCGCCAGCTATTGCCATTGCCAACGGCTACTTCCGCTACTCGTCTACGGACAAGTGGATCATGAGCGCTTTGCAGCTCAGGGCCCCGGCAGGCCAAGTGATTGTAATTGTCGGGAACTCAGGCGTGGGTAAGACCACACTCATCCGCGTTCTGGCGGGGCTTGAAGATCTTCAAGTTGGGGACTTCTTAGTCAATGGAGAGGATCTGCGCAAAGTCGGTAAGTCGAGCTACCGGAGCAAGGTCAGCATCGTCATGCAGGGAGACAATCTGTTGTCCGGGACGTTGTCGGAAAACATCTCCATGTTCGATGAGCACATTGATCAAGAGCGTCTTGTGCAGGCTGCGAAATTGGCATGCATCCACGACGATATTCAGCGCATGCCAATGGGCTTCAACACCAGAGTCGGCGACTTGGGAAACACGCTGTCAGGCGGTCAAAAACAACGGATCTTCTTGGCGAGAGCCTTTTACAGGCGCACCAAGTTGTTGCTGATGGATGAGCCAACGACTGGGGTTGATGAGCAGATGGGCATCCAGTTGATGAAGAACATCAAGAGCATCGGCGCGACCACGGTCGTCGTGACGCACGACAAGAATATCTCTCGGATGTGCGATATGCACTACCTCTTCGTTAACGGGAACCTGAGGCCCCTGATCAAAGAGCAGCCAAGCAGCTTTGAACAGGACAATGCAGTGGAAACAGCTGGAAAATCCAGCCAAGGATAAGTAGTAATACTTGTAAAAGTAATTCAGAGAGAGAAGCCTTATTGCGAATCAAATAGTAGAAATGATTGGATCAAAATTAAACGCACAGGATGGAGTGCTGTAATGAGAGAGCTAACAATCGAAGAGCTATTCCTAGTGGCAGGTGCAGCAGCCGCTGCGGACGTCGATCCAAGCGAGCCGCCCACTGAGTTGCCCCCCGTGGTCGTTAATCCACCTCCATCAGAACCACCAACATTGCCGCCAACACCGCCAGTTGAGCAACCCCCACCACCGCCACAAGGTGGAGGAGGGGGCAACGATGGTGATGTTTTTGTCCCGCTGGCTGCTGAAAACAGAATCGATAACGCCTTTATTGATAGCGTCGAGGGCGGGCAACAGCTAGATGCATATGTCCCCACCAATAACGGCGTGGTCATAGATCAGAGCGGAGTAACTGTGGCAACTGGAGTCGATTTGGGTGGCCAAACTACCGAAAGCCTTGCCGCGCTAGGTGTGGATCAGGCGCTTGTTACTACGTTGACGCCCTACCTTCATCTAACAGGACAAGATGCGCTGAATGCCGTTCAAAACAACCCTCTCCACATCACCGAGGCGCAGGCAGATGCGTTGGATAACGCAGTTCGATCAAACATTTTAAATACGGTTGTTAATAGCTATAACAATTCTTCCGATTATGCTGACTTTTATCAGCTGCCTGGTGGCGTCCAGACCGCCATCGCAAGTGTTGCTTACCAATACGGCCCTGGCCTTGCCACAGCAACCCCCAATTTCTGGACCCAAGTAACAACGGGACATTGGCAAGATGCTGTTACCAATCTGAACGATTTCGGTGATGCGTATGATACAAGGCGAGACAGGGAGGCCGCCCTTATTCAACAAGATATTACGAACGGCAGCGTGCCGGGTGGCGGTTAAGTGTTGACTTATAACGTGAGGTTGGAGATGAAGGCTAACAAAAGAATTGCATCAATTGCAATAATGATCTTCTCATTGTGGGGAAGCGTTTTGGCCACGGCTGCGCCTGCCAAGATTAATTCTGCGGTCCTATCGGCTTACTTTGGTCAGTCAGCAGGTGACTATATTATTCCCGGAAAACCATTGGTGCAGCAGTTTGGGGAGGCTCTGAGCGGTCCACCCAACAAAGACGTTGATGTGGGGAATGGGTTGACCTTAATATCCGGCTGCCGCTACAAGAGCTGCATTGAGAAAGGTGCAGTTGCGATCAAGAGTGATAATACGGTCGAAGCTGCTGGGCTCATTCACTTTAACTGCAAAGCCGACACCAAAAAGTCGGGCGCTTCTTGCTCAAAAAATCCCACTTTCACCTTATTTGTGCCCAGGAATAAAAAGAGCCTCGACGCAGAGATTTCTGTTCTGAGATGGGCACATGAATATGCGCCAGATGCTACTTTTGAAACGGTCACGTTGGAGAAATGAGGTTTGCATGCCAAGAGTAAGAGGCCAACAGAGGTAAATTTATCTTCAAGTGCTTCGAGTCTGCCTAGCTCTAAGTCTATGTGATCCGGGCTTGCAATGGACCGTTATTTATGGGCTGCACGGGAAATAAAAAAATGATGTTTAGGAAGAAAAGAAAGCGAAACAGTAATTTATCAATCGAAATATTGCAGGGAGTGCTGTAATGAGAGAGCTGACAAACGAAGAGTTATTTCTAGTGGCAGGTGCGGCAGCCGCTGCGGATGTCGATCCGAGCGAGCCGCCTACTGAGCTGCCGCCAGTCGTAGTTAACCCTCCCCCAAGTCCGCCTCCGACTATTCCCCCTTCACCACCAGTTGAACAGCCAGGGCCTATTAGTCCTCCAGGTGGGGGTGGCACTCCTCTTCCAACAGCGCCGGAATACGATCTCAACTTCACGCGTGCGTTGACAGCGGAAGAGTCGGCCGCTCTGGTTAAATTTGACGATGCAATCTACTTTGTTAAAGACTCTATCAGCTCGCTTCCTGATAACGCTTATATGCAAATGAGCGATGGTTCAACCGTGCAGATGTCTGAAATCAAGAGTCTGATGCTCAATGCAGACTATAAGGTAAACGAAGCGGGCACTAGCTATAGTAATGGGTTTGCGACTGGGCAGTCCGACTATAACAACGGCGACCCACAGATATCAATAAACATTGACACCATTAAGGGGTATTCCGATCTAATGGGAGGGGCGAATTTCTTGGTGATGCATGAGCTGGCACATAATGCAGCAGCTGCTCGAACCCTTTACCAAAACCTCTATCAAGATGGTTTTACCAATGCTGAGTTTAATCAAAATGAGAAATTTGCCAATGATATTGTGAGGGGTGTTGCAAATTATCTCAGCATAGGCGTGCTTGGTCCCAGTGATACAAAGGTTGTTGGTGGATATAGTGAGGTAACTCCGACTATCATTGTTCCAACCCCTTGATTTTACATTCGCGTTAAAGAGGTGCTTTCGATGTCCATAGTTAGGGTTGCCTTAAATTCGATTTGCGTGCTTACGCTCGCCGGCCTAATGGTCGGGCAGGCCCGCTCAAATGACCAGCGAGAGAGTGCTGCTAGGGCTCTATGTTCAGAAAAGTCTCAGCTTAAAGACAATTTCTATGTGGAGGGCGGGAGTGCGAATTTGGTAGTCCCCCTAGCCAAGGTAAGTAAGGTTGACAATGTCCGAGTTCATGCGATCAAAGGCACGTGCGCTCAATTTGTTGACTATTATTCTGGTGATACCTATTACCTGTCCACCAACCTAAAAATTCAGGCGAAGCCAGGGATTATTGGTGATATAGATCCTCGTCCCGAGAAGATTGGTAAGGGTAATTTTCTTGCAGCTAAAGATGGTGCGCTATCAAAGGGCGTATTGGTCGATTCAATTCTCGTATCGCCATCACACGATCACTCAGACGACAAATACGTGGGAGCCTGGGTCACTAATGGTAAAACGCGCCTCATGATGTATTCAAAAAGCAAATCAGGACTTCCGAAAAAGGGAGAGGCAATTGCCGAGATCGATGGTCAAGTAGTTTCACTGGCTCAAATCGGTGCGCTGCACAGGGTTGACCAGGGGACGCTTTATGCTTTGGTCAAGGATGACTCTTCCTTGTTGTCGGTTGCTTTAGATATTTATCGCCTGTAGATCAGGTTGAAATTGAATTGCGTGCTTATTTGAGAGGCCAGTAATGTTGGGCGTGCACAAAGGTCTTGCGGTTACATTGCTGATGGCTGTCTTCTGCACAAGCGCCATTGCGGAAGATGGAATTTCAGGGCTCGCCATGGATGAAATAGTTGGTAAAATCTATGATCCGGGTAAGCCGGTAAACTATGAAGTTTTCCGCGAAATTGGACTCCGTGATTTCCATCAGGTGAGTTCAAGTCGATCATTGAACATTGCTTTTCGCTCAAATACGTTCAAGACGCGGGATCAGTATGCGATCTCCTTCGTTGAGTTCAGGGTCCCGCCTGAACTCGATAAAGGAGTGAGTTTTATGTATATGGAGCTCGCTCCTGGGCGCTGTTATGAAGTGTCTAAGATCAAGCAGAAATTTGCGCTCACCCCATACGTCCTGCCACCCAATCCCCATGCGCCACTCGCCGACGTTAGTAAGGATGTCTTCTATAAAACAAATCTTGGTGAAACGTCGGTGTATGTAAAGGCGAGTTCGAAGGGCGAGTGCTTGCTTGGTCTCACGAGAAGTCGAAACTGATGAGGTCCGCTGGTGCTAGCCAATTAGGCATCAAATTGGTTAGCGCTAATCCGGGCCGACATCTGGGCAGGCTTCAAGACGACACTTGAAGCGCTTTAAATGCAATGAGGGCTGGAGTGAAATTTTATAAGAGTAGTGTATGGTCCTCAGCTATCGTGGCCTTTTCTATTTTAGTATCGGCCACATTCTGTGGTGACGCCTATGGTTCAGAAAAAGTGCTTGACGAACTGGTGTCGCTATTCAGTAGCGGCGTTATTGTTGAAGAGTCTCAGGTCAACAAATTAATTAGAGCCGGCAAGACCGAGATTGTCAGAGACGAGCCCCTTCGTCGTCACTATCGAGTTTCATTGAATGATCAGAAGTCCCAGGTAGCAGCGTTGAGCTTCGGCGTTCATCGCAGTGATGAAAGCTCTCAGGCTTGGACAGTAGCTGCCCTAGCTGTAATTTCTGCTGACAAAAAAGCCCGAGGCTGTGAAAGATATAGTGATATCGTTAAAAAATATGCTTTTGTGGAAGGCATACGTGAGCCTCGGGCCGTGATAAAAAATGCAGCTTGGACCCAACCAGCGACATTGACGAAAGGGCCGTATAAAATCTATGTCTCGACGACGGACGTGACCTCGCCTTGTGCTTCTGGGCTGACGGTTTCGACGAGGCTGAGTGATGGTTTGGATGCTGTCACTCAAACGTCAAGTAAATAGTGTTCATTTTTGCACCGGCCTGTGCATAACGACTGAGCTCACGCATTACATGTTCTCGTAAACAGCCCAAGGTCATTGCAAGGCAACAGCGTGATGGCACTTACGGCTCTGGTCGCTCCTTCAAGTTATTCCGAATGATGAGCAAGTAGACGAGGAGGGCGGGCACGCACGTCAGGCAGATGCCAATGAAAAACATGCCATAGCCTTGGCTTTGTCCATTGAGCGTGGTGAGATAAGCCACTGCTAGGCCTGAGAAGCCGGCAAGCACCCTGCCGAAGATGGAGTAAAAGCTGGTTAGCCAAGCGTAGTGCTCACCTGCGCGTCCAAGCGTGACCAGCTTTGACATGTAAGCAACCAGGGCTATGCCGGTATAGCTACTAGCAAGGTTTTGAAGAATAACGCTAGCCCAAAGCAGTTCAGCAGACTGCTCGTTCGACGAGAGCGATGCAAGAACGAGGAGGGCAAGGGCTTGGAGAGCTGCGCCAACAAGAATGGTCGTGCTCAAAGACATACGCTTCAAGCTTGTGCCTGCAGCCAAAATTCCGAGGAAGGCTGCTGGGATCCCAAGCCAGATATGCAGGGATCCGACCACGCTCTTTCCAATGCCAAGGGCATAGAAGAAAGGATTGATCATGGGACCCAGAAGAATGTCCGGTAGGCGATAGCAGCCGATGAAGACGACCACTGCGATCCATCCTTGGAGCGTGGAGGGTCGAAGCGACACCAACGGAGCCCCCTGCTTCTCCGCACTCGTGCGACCTGGGGTGAGGACGCTATCGGGGGCAGATCGCAGAAAGAGCGTTCCGCAGATGGGCACCAACATCAGGGGAAGCAGAAGTGCATAAGCAACTTGCCAGGACAGCCGCGCTGCGAGCAAGAACACCAGACCGTCGCTCAGCAGTAGAGCAATGCGGTAGCCAAATTGGTAGGCAGTGAGGAGATTGGCTGGCTGCTGGTGCACTGCCTCTTGTTCGATCCGGAACGCATCGACTGAGGCATCCAGGGTCGCACCGCCAAAGGCTGCTGCGATGCAGCTCAGTGCAATCAGCGGAAGGCTGCCAGCGACAACGCTCAGGACAAGGCCTAGGAGAGAGATGGCGACCATGATCGAAGACAAGACAATCCAGCCTTGACGGTGCGACATGGTGCTTCCAACGACCGGCGCACGACGTTGGTCGAGATGGCGGGCCCATAGGAATTTTAGGGAGTAGGGAAGTGCGGTCCAAGCCAAGGCACCGATGACTGCGATCGAAAGCGACTTTTCGCTGAGCCAATAGCCTAAGGTGCTGCCGATCAGCGGATAGGGCAAACCAGAACCGAAGCCCAGGAACAAAAATCCAGTCCAGGCCTTGGTCGACCTTGATGTCACTTCGTGCATAGGCTGCAACTGCCTTGTCGCTTCGGTTCGTCCATTCGTATCAAGGAAGCAACGTGTCTTCCTCAGCTATTTTTGCGAAGTCTGTGGGTCTTGGTTCCCAGCATAGCGCCCGTCTTATCTCGCACCAAGCGATACGCTTGCTTGAAGTGAGGGCGCAAGCGATGCCGGAGTGCTCTCGCCAGGCGTCGGTGATGCCCTGGCATAGCCACGAAATCCAAGATCCAGAGTTGATCACCTTCGTTCCAGTCGCTAATCGGCAAGAACGGCGGATCTTGCAGAACCAAATGACTGGCGGTTTCAGGCGTCAGATAAGCCCATAAGGCGTAGCCGGTCCAGACCCCGTCTTCGTCTTCAATCGTGACGAGCTGGCCTAGGCGAATTGCAGGCCATAGCCACACATAAGCCGCTGCGATACTGAACTTCTTGCGGTCAGTCTTGAACAGGAGTTGCATTGCCAGGCCAAGCGCCTGCGCATCAACGGCATTAGGTTGCATGGGCGGTGGTTGAGCTAAATGTCTGCGCCGCAACGGCAGCGTCTGGGAAGGTGAGCAGTGCGGCAGGAATTGATGCACGCCCGTTCAAGCTTAGACCTACCAGGTAGCTGGTGGGTTCGCAATCGACCAGCACGACGGTTCGATGGCCAGAATTGGTGATGCCGAGTGTCTCATCTGCGACTTCGGCACCGAAAAGCAGTGTTCCGCCACGCACGCGTGGCCCCTCCAGCTGGACTGTATAGGCCATACGATGCGTATCAAAGAAATACAAGGCGGTGGACACGTGATCGCTTGCGTAGCCCAGGACAAGCCAGTGTGGCGGTAAGCCTTTCCAAACGCGGCGTGAGACCGCGACCTCGGTTGCGATAAAAGCCGAGACCCGCTCGGGTCCCGACGACCGATCGGCCAGGATCGACCGCACCAGCTTGATCGCCCGGCGCTTGGAGACGCGATAGGAAAGGCGTGGTCGTGGTCTCAGCCAGCGGTTGGCGGCACAAAGATGGAGAGTTGCGTTCGGAAGTGCGCGCAGGAGCGCCGCGATCTCCTCGCCAACAGGAGACCCGTAGCTTGCTTTGCCTCTGACGTGGTCGGAGAGCCAAGCGCGGCGCTCATCGTGCTTTGTGGGCTGATCGAGCGCATAGTCAATGCGCTGTTGCTCGCGGTAGTAGCGCGCAATGAGTGCTTTAAAATGCAACGCCTCTGGGCTTGACTCAGGCAAGGCACAGGCTTCTGCACAGTGACTGAGAAACGCAGCTTCCATGTGATGCTCGATCTGGATAAGCAGCTGATCGATGTTGGCGATTGCCTTGTCGAAGCGGGAATACTTCTTAAAGAAATAGGCAAGCGAGGGAAGCGAGTGGCGAACATCACGCATCTCATCGCCGAAGAAGTGACGATGCCCATCGGTGCCACGCTTCCAGCTGGGAACTGCGCGGAAGCCGCCGAAATCCAGGAACTGCGCGTTCGATGTGATGTTGTCGCTTGTCGGGCGTCCGGTCCAAAGGCGATGCGCGCGACTTGCGGCAATCTGCTCGGCAAGGCGGAGGTAGAGCGCAGACAAGTCAACGCCTAAGCCATTGGGATTGCCGGCATCGCGCTGCGCGTGTTCGTCGGCAAAGTGGATGGCATCTTTGACTCGCAGGCTATCTTGAAATTGATCGCTGTTTGCGCTGCCTGATGTTCCGAAATACAGGCTGCGCTCGAAATGCGCCAAGCGCAGGAAAGCGGGCCTGATCAGAACGGCGCACCGCTCCGGTTCGTCTGCATCGATGCGTGCGAGGGAGAAGCCGGCATCGATGATGGCAACGATGGGGACTGCCCCGTGGGGGAGCTCTGCGTTGAGGATCTCGCTAGCAACTGCCTCGCGAATGGCATCGTAAAGATAGAGACAGCCATGCGAGTGTGACCAATCATGGGCCTTAGAGACCAGTGGCGTGGGGCCGGTTCCTTTGGCGATTAGCATGCCATCGGAGCCACAGCGGCCACTCCCTCCGTGGATTGCCCCACCGCTCCCACCATAGCGATCAGCGCCCAGTGTCTTTCCGCCGAAGCTGCTGGCAACGCAGTGAGCTTCGATAGAGGTCACGGCAAAGCGCTCAAGCAAGGACGCTGAGATGCGAGCCCGAGTTGGCGCGTCGTGGATGGCCATGCCTAAGTCGTGAAACCAGCGCTCATTGAGCCAGAGCAAAGAAGCATTCGGCAGTCTTCCCACTGGAAAGGGCACGAGCATTGAGGTGCTCACGCTGGCAAGGTTCAACAGGTTGGGGTCGTTCTTGTCATCCATGTCCCAGTAGTCATTGGGCATTTCGCTTCCTTGTTTCCGCAGCTGTTGCGAGTTAGCGTTCGATCGGCAGAGATGATGCTACCAATCTGACGGCAATTCGTCCTGCTGCTTGGATTTTCTGAAAAACACGCGACATCACTTCTGCATGGACAGTCAGCGTAAAAAGGGACACACGGCATTGCCATAATCAGATCCGTACAGGTCTTATTCATTATTGCGTATAATTATTATTTATACGTAAAAAAGAGCCATGGTTGATCCAACTTTGGCGAAAACAAATTCAAAGAAAATTGAAGAGCAAGAGCGCACTTATGGTTTTCTGCTTTGCAGAAACCGTGCGCCAACGCTGCGCGTCGGTGCGGTGGCTTTCGCCACCTCGTTGCCTATGCTTCGCCAGGCAACACGGCCTCTTCAAAAGCTTGTGATCAAGGTCTCTCTGCTGTCGAGTTCGCTTAACTCTCGACAGGGAATGTTCTGTCGCTTCTTTATGTGCTCCACAAACAAACAGGAGTTTCACAAATGGCGATTTATCACGCAACAATGAAGTCTTTCAGTCGAGGCAACGGCGACTCTTCGGTCGCAGCAGCTGCTTACCGCGCAGGGTTTGATCTGCTCGATATGAGCACAGGGCTTGGCCACAATTATTCCCACCGAGGCGGTGTTGATTTCCATCAGATGCTTGCGCCGAAAGGAGCGCCCGAGTGGTGCTTTGATGCGCAGTATTTTTGGAACGCGAACGAAGCGGCCGAGACGACGTCCCCCCAATTTTGAGTAGCGCCTCAGTTTGGAGTCCAATTCCCTACCCCGAGGAGATTGGACGTGAAGAAACGTTTTACTGACGAGCAGGTCATCGGCTTTCTGCGCGAAGCCGAAAGCGGCGTCGCCATCAAGGACCTGTGCCGGCGGCATGGCTTCAGCGAGGCCTCGTACTACCTGTGGCGCAGCAAGTTCGGTGGGATGAGCGTGCCCGATGCCAAGCGGCTCAAGGACCTAGAGTCCGAGAACGCGCGGCTGAAGAAGTTGCTGGCCGAGCAGTTGTTCGAGAACGACCTGATCAAGGATGCACTGCGAAAAAAGTGGTAAGCGCACCGGCGCGTCGGACGCTGGTGCGCGAATGGATCGGGCGTGGTGCCAGCGAGCGTCGTGCGTTGGCAGTGATCGGCATGAGCGCCAGTGCACTGCGGTATTGCCCGCGCGAAGATCGCAATGGCGAACTGCGCGAACGCATCTGTGCGTTGGCACATCGCCATCGCCGCTATGGCGTGGGAATGATCTATCTCAAATTGCGGCAAGAAGGGCGCATCGTGAACTACAAGCGTGTGGAACGGTTGTACCGCGAGCAGCAGCTGCAAGTGCGCCGCCGCAAGCGCAAGAAGGTCCCAATAGGCGAGCGTCAACCGCTGCTGCGGCCATCGCAGGCCAACCAGGTGTGGTCGATGGACTTTGTGTTCGACCGCACCGCCGAAGGCCGGGTGATCAAGTGTCTGGTGATCGTGGACGATGCAACCCACGAAGTGGTCGCCATCGAAGTGGAGCGCGCGATCTCCGGGCACGGGGTGACGCGCGTGCTGGACCGACTGGCGCACAGTCGCGGTTTGCCGAAGGTGATCCGCACTGACAACGGCAAGGAGTTTTGCGGTAAGGCGATGGTCGCTTGGGCGCATGCCCGTAATGTGCAACTACGGCTCATCCAGCCAGGCAAACCGAACCAGAACGCCTACGTCGAATCCTTCAACGGCCGACTGCGCGACGAATGCCTCAACGAGCACTGGTTCCCGACGTTACTGCACGCGCGCACCGAAATCGAACGCTGGCGACGCGAATACAACGAGGACCGACCCAAGAAAGCAATCGGCGGCATGACCCCGGCTGCTTATGCCCAACATCTGGCAAACACCGATATCATCAACCCCGGACTCTAAACCAGGCCGCTACTCAGGGCGGGGGGACGTCGGAGACGCGTAAGAACGCACGCGTTTGCCGAGAAGTCGAGGTGTCGCTTCCGCATCAACTCGATCCACACCAACGAAAGGTGCTCGCTTTGGCGCTTGGCCAATTGCTCGTCAATCGGTTCAAGGTCGCCGTATTGGTCGCTGTGCACACACCAAGCAAATATGGTGATCAGCGCAATCATCATGTGCATTTGCTGATGTCAGCACGACAAGTCGGCCCAGGAGGACTGGGGGAGCGCGCTTGCGCTGAGTTTGATGCGCGGCAAGGGGGCGGCACACGAGCGCTGCGGCAAATCCGCAAAGACATTGCAATGGTCATCAATGCGCACTTGAAGAATGCGGGCGCCCCGGCTCGGGTAGATCATCGCAGTCTCCGAGCACAAGCACAGGAAGCCGCGCGTAATGGAGAGTTTGAACGCGCCCGCGAACTCACGCGCCGGCCTGGCAAGCACTTGGGCAAAGCCAAAGTGGCGGTGATGCGCAAAACGAAGTTCACAGTAGAAGTGAGAGGGGCAGGTGGGCGAGAAGCAGCACTGGCGCTTTCAAAGCTTGTGGCTGAGCACATGACCAAAAGTGGCGGCATCGTGCATGAAGTGCCACCGTCCCATAGCCATGCGGCTGCACTTCGGGATCGGGCCAACGCAAAAGAGTCTGGATTGGAAGGGCGCACAGCAGGTTGGCAGGGGCGATTGTCAGGCGCAGAGCGGGTGCGCCAGATCAAAGAGCGCTTGGCGCGTGCGCCAGCGCCTCGCCCGGGTCTCTACAGGCCTTACAGCGGTCAGACCCGACATCTTAGTCGCGTGACGCGTCTGGCTCGGTCCTCGGGTCGGCCAGACTCGGAGGTCCTGAACCAAGAGGCGCAGCTGATCGAAGATTGGCTCGAAGCCCAGCGAGAGGTGGCTCAGCAGTCTCTCGAAGTATTGCGGCAGATCCCGGGTATCCAGATTGAGCCCGAGTTCCAGCGGGCGCACTCCACACTCGTTTGCCGGCGAGCGGATAGCTACGCCACCAAGCCATTTTTCTTTGAAGACACCGAGATGCTTGCTCGCTCAATCAGCAAGTATGCCCATGCGCTGGTGCGACCCTACAAGGCGCGCGTGGCCGTGCTGGATGCGCAAGCCAAGCTCTATGAGCAAGAATACGATCCCGATACGAAAGTGGTGGCCAGAGCACAGCGGCGCTTGGCGCGAACGAAGAGGCATGTCTCCCCGCGCATCCAAGCGATCCAGCAGGGGCGGATCAAGCGGGCTCGAAAAGCGATGGTGGAGGCGGCTGAGGCCTTGGAGAAGAACTTCTCTCCGCAGCCGATTGAGGTGCTGACGCCTGAGGCATACAGAGAGGATGCGACTCCATCGCAGGCCGAGGGTGAGGCAGGGCATTGGGAGTTGAAGTTTCGGCCACCGAAGTTGGGTATCTAAGCAGAGCAGGTTCCGCAGCGAATTCTTGTTGTTGATAATGCTCATAGATAGGGTGTGGTGCGCCGTGGCGGCAGCGCCCACCCCTTTTGCCAGAAGCGGATACTTAACTGTGAGCAGCTGAAGCGCCAAATTTGAGCAGGCGTAGCGTCACTGCGCGGGCTGGCTTCTCGATTGCGTACATCTTATTCAGCTCATCGGCGTGCATGTGTAGCATGGCTTCGAAGTCCGCCATCGTGTAGCCCAACTCGTCAGCATGGGCACGCAGGATGTCATTAAAGGCAGTCGCTTGCTCGGGGGCGAAGTCAACCTCCGGCGGCTCTTTCGTTCGGTAGCCGGCGGCGCTCATCTGGCGCCACAGATACGTACTCTGCATGTCGGTGATACAGCCCAGCGTCTTGGCTCGCATCAACAGTGCTCCCATGGAGACTCTCCATATGGGTTTCAGTGCAGCCAAGCGAGGTAGATTGATGCCATGCATCAAGTCACTGCGGATGTCTTGCGCTGGCATCAGCAATTCTGAGGCAAATGCGTCCGCCTCTCGCTCCATGTCGGGGCTTGGCATACGATGCATGATGGCGTGGGCCAATTCATGTGCCAGAGTAAAGCGCTGGCGATCGCCCGGCATGGATTTGTTGAGAAAAATGCAGGCGGGCAGACCCGGCGGTTGCAGGGTCAGGCCATAAACACCGATGCTTTCAAACTCACACGACAGGACGATACAGCCCGCGCGCTCCACCAGGGCTGTCAGGTTGTGCAGTGGACCGCTCGGTACACCCCAGTGACGGCGGACCATTTGTGCAATCCGCGCGGCATCCCCGTTGTAATCGTCAATGTCGAAACGCGGCAGCGACAACTCCGGTTCGTAGTCCATGGAAGACAGCAGGCGGCGCAGATGCATCAGGCGCAGGTTGATCTCCGCCTCCATCTTGTCAGTCGCCTTGGCACCTACGCTGGCACTCTTCCGATAGCTGATGCTGATCGGCACACCAAAGACGGGGTCCGTCTCATAGAAAAGAGAGACGGGAAAGCTGAGCGCTTTGGCCAGAGACTCGATCAACTCGGGCCCTGGCTGCATAAGGCCGGCCTCACACTTGGAAATGGCGGCCTGAGTCACTCCGGCTGCCTTAGCCAACTGGACCTGACTCATTCCCCTTGTCTGCCGTGCCACCTTGATCAAGGCTGCATTGGCAAGCGGGGTGGTCATGGCTCGTTCTCAATCTTCTTCTCGTTCTTCGATTTTACCGCAATTTTTATGGTCTTCGGGGCCGACACCGGCGTTTCTGAGACTGGCGCAACCCCAATCGGCACAACATTTCCACCCTCGTCCTTGCGCAGCAAGGACGTGCACCACAGCAAGGTGCCCTGATCACGCGCTACCAACAAGATGTCCTGGATGGCCGTCTCTAACGGATTCGGGACATAGGTGATTTCCAAGCGCTGCACCCTAGGGATACCAGGCAGATCTTCTTGCTGATCGTGGTAGTCCAGGGCCGCTTGAGTGGGATAGTTGCTGGTAAGGCCACTCGAATCGCTCTTCTTAAAGCGAAAAACCAGTCCGTTAATGTGGAACCAGCAACTCTGGTTTTTGGGATGGATGCGCACACTCGAGTCGTTGGCAAACGCTGCTTCGGCCCCGCACGCCAGCTCCTCCCAGATGTAATTAGCCCGGCTGCGCTTGCGCTTCCAGCGCCCACTCTTGCCG
Source organism: Xanthomonas sp. NCPPB 4037 (assembly GCF_041475695.2). Classification (NCBI taxonomy): domain Bacteria; kingdom Pseudomonadati; phylum Pseudomonadota; class Gammaproteobacteria; order Lysobacterales; family Lysobacteraceae; genus Xanthomonas; species Xanthomonas sp. NCPPB 4037. The sequence continues at coordinate 3,838,203 of NZ_CM191261.1, read as the reverse complement.
CTCGCCATCCAGTCCGCCCATGCGTCCAAAATAACTTGCACGATGCGGGCCGTGTAGGGCGTCAGACGCGCTTCGATTTCGGATTGGGAGAGCATGGGAAGGTCTTTATAATGTGTTGTCAAATTATAACCACAAATATAACGGGCGCCGCAAGCCCTGCTGTTCTACCTTGCTACCTAAGAGCGCAGGCGTACAGATCTTGCCGCTAGGCTCGCTTTCGCCTGCTTGAGTCGAGTGGCTGCCCCTGCTAGCTTTAGGTATCGTTCGAGGTATCGTTTTTTGACCCATTGGGCTGTTTGATCCTTGTGATATCAATGGGTTAGGGTGGTTTGGATTCTGTTCCCATCGCCCGCTCCAGCCGTGGAAGGCAGTGATGGCAACTGACGGCGCTGGCTATCCCAGAAGGCGAGCACGAGCCTGGAACGGCCCGCCAGGCAGTGTTGAGGTGGCGTTTCCAAACCTTCGCGCCCTTAAATTTGGATGCCTTGAAGCGTATCTCTTGGTAGCTGCTGATTTGCAGCTCCATAGATTTGCCTTTCCCTCGTGCGCTGCCTGATTGACTCCATGTGATGCAGCGGCTGTTAGCTGCCCGGCGATGTCACGATCAAAGCACCCATCGCAGGAAGGCAGAGGACGCTGGTGTATCTGGAAGACGCGCTGATGTTTGCACCTTCGCTCGATGTTCTTGCAGCTCAGCTAGTAATTGCCGCGTGGTTTATTCCGTTTGGTTGCTTGTTGCTGATCGTGTCGAGACGCATGTCTGTTCGTGCGCGCTATTACTTCCAAAGCTGCGTCATAGGAAGCATGGTCGTCGGGTTGCTGCTGGCCTTCCTGCTGCCGTCTTCGTTGTACGTGCTGAAATTTATGCTGATGCTGGCTCTTGCAGTCGTCATAAGTGTGATGGGGTTGAAGCATGGGCCGCGCAAATACGTATGGTTTGGTTTGCTCGCGGTGGTGCTGGCCTACGCTGCTGTAGCGCTTCAATACGTGCTTATGGAAACTCCAAGGTAGCGCGGCAGATCCATTGAAAGCGGCCGCGAGATGGATAGGCCTACAGTTCGAACTGGCTGATTCCACTGCCTCTTTAGGAAAGTACTCGTTACCTGATTGCTATACCGCTCAACGCTCCAGAGCGCATCGATGTGATCGCACAGCTGCGCGAAGATACGCTGATGGATGCGACCGCAAGAAACCCCACGTACTCTTGCGGTATCAGCTGCATGGGTGCTGGCGCGCATCAGCATTCTGCACGGCCGGACACAATCATGAGAGGCGTCTGTGTCACCGGCGCTGCGCCGTTTTCAGCGGCTCAGCAGCTTGTCGAAGGCCGCTTCGTTTGATTCAAGGGTGTGCTTGCGAAGGCGCGATGCATCAAAGAGTTCGAATGCCCGGCTTGGGTATGTGCTCCATCCGCTCAACTGCGTGACATCTGCTATTCGAACGAAAAGCTCAAACACGCGATGCGTACCACCGCCTAACGGCCAGGCCGTCATGGCGCAGTCGATCGCACTCGCGCGCAGCGGATCAATCACACGTCAGGCTCACGCACCCTGAGCGACGGTGGGCAGGTGGCACTGTTGCCCTGGGAGAAACGCATGAGCACCGACAACGACACCAATCGAGGCCCCTCCGATTCAAACCCGCCGGATGGCGTCAAGGCGCCGGGCAAGCCGCACTCCCCTGTGCAGGAAGGTCCGGCACAAGACAGCGAGATCGATGATGACGACAGCATCGAGGACTAGGACGCTTAGCACGCCGTCCCATCAGGCGGACGCCGAGCAGGTGTGTAGGGCGCTGCGGGCGCCCCTTGTTGGCGAAGCGGCCGCGCAGTTTGCTTCGCAATTTCCTTCCCCACCGTCAGGAAGCTCCTGATTGAGCGGGGTCGAGCGTACGCCCATAGTGGCAACATCCTTCGACACAAGCGCCATGGCCACCACGCACACCCAGTTGGTTGGAGCACTCCTCAAAGGCATGCGGCGCGCTGAATATGCGCGTGCCGCGTCGGTCGCCTACGCCGCCGGCATGGCGGACCAGATGAACAGCGGCTTCGGCACCCTGGACGATGCCGGCAAGGTGCTGGAGATGTTCGGGCTGGATGCTGAGCAAATTCAAGAGCTTGGCTTGATCGGTGTGGAGGAGCTCGGGGAGACGGTGTTCCATGCCTGGTCGATCAATGCCGGCGAAGTGGAGCGCGTCAGGCAGTGGTTTTGCGCGCCACGGGTCGAATTCGTCGGCAAGCACTGCAGCGAGCTGATCCGTACCGGGCGCATCGGCCCGGTTTTGACCATGGCGCGCGAGCAGGCGCTGCTGCGGCCACGCTGAGCGGGCCTGCAACTGCCGTGCTGCAGCCGCTTTACGCTGGGCGGTGCAACGGCAATACTCGCTGACCTGTCCAAGAATTTTGCTTCGCCCATGCGCCAAAGTTCGCCCGCGTCACCCTCCGCCGCCGCCAAAGCCCAACTGCTGGAAGAGCTGCGCAAGCTCGAGCAGGAAGAGGCGCAATTGAAATACGCCCAGACCCTGGAAGCATTCGACCAGGTGATCGAGACGCTGACCCAGTTCGGTGGCCGCTTCAACACCAAGCAAAAAGCCCAGATCGCTTCGCTGGCCACGACCGGCAAGGTCAAGGGCCCGTTGACCTCTAGCGGCGAGGTGGCCGCCAAGTACTGGCTGCCGCATTCGGGCGAGACCTGGTCTGGCCGTGGTCGCACGCCGCGCGCATTCAAGGCGTGGGAGGGCACCAGCTCCTATAATGAATGGAAAGCCAAGCACCCGGACAAGCGCTTTCCGTTGTATCCGGGCTGAGCTGCGGTCGATCGCTGCTTGTGGCACACACTCACGAAGATAGAAATAAACGGCCGCACGGGCGAGATCGACAGCCTCACGCTTGGTAGCGCGGCCGCGCGCTGTGGGAAGGATCAACACAGTCTGGCGGCCTCCGGCGTGACCCCTTGTCGGAAGTGATGCTGGCGCTCGGCTACGCGATACCCGATGCCGTTTGCAAGCGCATCGCGATCACGGTCGAACATCATCCGCGTGCGCGTAGACAAGAGGCTTAGGTAAGCACGAGGCTGCAGACGGCATTGCACCCTGCATGGCAATCGCTGATAGGTCATCGCCTGTCCACACCAGCCGCGCGTGCCGCCGCATGTGGCGCAAGCTGGCAGTGATGGGCGCTGGGTCGGCTTGGCTACGCAGCCAAATCGAAAAGGCCCGCAATTGTGTCGGCTGCGCCCGCGCTGCAGGCTGCCAGATATCCGCATACAAACAAGTAGCCACAAAAAAGCCCGCCTTCCATCCAATGAAAGGCGGGCTTGCTAACGCACGCTCAGGCAATCAGCCCACCTTGCACTCGAACACCGTGATGCTGCGCGGCGGTGCCAGGAACTCGCTGGCGCCGGCCGGCATGCTGTCCACTTCCAGCGCCTCGTCGGTAGACAGTGCAAGCTTCCAGTGCACCGGTTCGTCGGAGGAGGGCAGGGTGAAGGTCACGCCCTCGTGATAGGCGTTGATCACGATCAGCAACGTGGCGTCATTGCCGCGTTCCTTGACGCCGGAGGTCTGCGCCTTGCCTTCCAGCAGCAGTCCTACCGAGCGCGCGCCGGCATCGGTCCAGTGCGCGTCGTCCATCTCGGTGCCGCCCGGATTGAGCCAGGTCAGATCACGCAGGCCGGCTTCTTCGTTGTATTGCCCGTTGAGGAAGCGGCCACGCGACAGGATCGGGTAACGCTTGCGCAGCGCGGTCAGTGATTTGACGAAGTCGGTCAGGCGGCCGTCGGTGGGGTCGTTCTCCCAGTCGAGCCAGGTGATTTCATTGTCCTGGCAATAGGTATTGTTGTTGCCGCCCTGCGATTGCGCCCGCTCATCGCCGGCCAGCATCATCGGCGTGCCTTGCGACAGCAGTAGCGTGGCGAGCAGGTTCTTCATCTGCCGCTCGCGAAGTTGCAGGATGTCGGCGTTGTCGGTCTCGCCTTCTTCGCCATAGTTGCACGAGCCATCATTGGAGGAACCGTCGCGGTTGTCCTCGCCGTTGTCGATGTTGTGCTTCTCGTTGTAGCTCACCAGATCGCGCAGCGTAAAACCGTCGTGCGCGGTAATGAAGTTCACCGATGCCCAGGGGCGGCGGCCGCGGCGGTCGAACAGGTCCGCAGAGCCGGTGAAGCGAGTAGCAAACTCTGCCAGCTTGCCGTCCTCGCCCTTCCAGAACTCACGCGCGTTGTCGCGGAATTTGTCATTCCACTCCGACCAACCCGGCGGGAAATGCCCCACCTGGTAACCGCCCGGGCCGCAATCCCACGGCTCGGCAATGAGCTTGACTTCCGACAGCAGCGGATCCTGGTTGCAGGCATCCAGGAAGCCACCGCGTTGATCGAAGCCGCTCGGCTCGCGGCCCAGGATCGTGGCCAGGTCGAAGCGGAACCCGTCCACATGCATTTCGCCAGCCCAGTAGCGCAGCGAATCGTTGACGAACTGGATCACCCGCGAATTGCTCAGGTTGAGCGTATTGCCGGTGCCGGTGTCGTTGATGTAGTAACGCTTATCTTCGGCAAGGCGGTAATAGCTGGCGTTGTCGATGCCCTTGAACGAGAGCGTCGGCCCAAGTTCGCTGCCTTCAGCGGTGTGGTTGTAGACCACGTCCAGGATCACTTCCAGGCCTTGCTTGTGCATCGCCTTGACCATGTCGCGGAACTCGTCGCGGTGGCCGCTGGAAAGGTAGCGCGACTTCAACGCGAAGAAGCTGATGGTGTTGTAGCCCCAGTAGTTACGCAGGCCCTTGTCCAGCAAATGCTGATCGTCCAGATACGCATGCACGGGCAGCAGTTCCACTGCCGTAATGCCCAGGTCCTTGATGTACTGCAGCACCGATGGCTGCGCCAAGCCGGCAAAGGTGCCACGCACGGCTTCCGGTACCTGCGCGTTGCGCATGGTGTAGCCACGTACGTGGGTCTCGTAGATCACCGTCTCGTTCCACGGCTTGAGCAGGCGCGCGTCGTCTTCCCAGTCGTACGTGTCTTCGACTACAACGCACTTGGGCATGAACGGCGCGCTGTCGCGCTCGTCGAAGCTCAGGTCGCCATCAGGATGCCCGACCGTGTAGCCATACAACTCGTCGGCCCAAACCAGATCGCCATCGAGTTCGCGCGCATACGGATCCAGCAACAGCTTGTTGTGGTTGAACCGGTGTCCTTCGGTGGGCGCATAGGGACCGTGCACGCGGTAGCCATAACGCTGGCCGGGCTTTACGTCGGGTAGATAGCCATGCCAGATCTCGTTGGTGTACTCGGGCAGGTCGACACGGGTTTCGTTGCCCTGTTCGTCGAACAGGCACAGCTCCACACGCGTGGCGTGCGCGGAAAACAGCGCAAAGTTGGTGCCCTTGCCATCGAAGATGGCGCCGCGTGGGAACGGGCGGCCTTGGCGGATGCGGGAGGGAGTGGCGTAAGCCGCGCTGGCGGGATGTCGCATTGGGCAGGATCTCGTGAACCGGCACGCCGGCATTAGGGGGCTCAAGCATTGCTGGTGAGGCTGTGCAAGACACGTCACGGCCGCAGTGGGGCGGCGTGAGGGTGGCTGCGCATGCGTCGTTGGGTGATCAATCAACCATGCACGGTCAGCAACCGGCATCGTGATGCGTTGGTGCTTCGGCTCGATATCGCGCGTCATGTCGCGTCCGCTTGGTATCACAACACGCGACGTTGCCATCACCCTTTGCTTGAGCAGCGCGCCGGCGCCCTGCTAGCATCGAGCCCGGTTGAGGCCGCGCGGTTTGCGTTGCCACTTCCTCGCTGAGTCGCTTTCGCTTCCCACTCCTTGGGGCCGTCGCATACCAGTCGGATCGACGCGTGCAGGGCGCATGGCAGCCTGGCAACGATCGGCTCATTGGCAGCGGAACGGGCTTGGGGCTTTCGTCGCCATCAGATCCCGACCATGACCAGGCCGCGCCGCGCGAATGCCGCGATGAAAATCGCCATCCTCTCCCGCAACAGCAAGCTGTATTCGACACGCCGCCTGATCGAGGCCGGCCGCACGCGCGGGCACACCGTGCGCATCCTCGACCCGCTGCGCTGCTACATGCGCATTGCCGCGGATGGTTTCAGCCTGCACTACAAGGGCAAGCCGATCACCGGGTTCGATGCAGTGATCCCGCGCATTGGCGCATCGGTCACCCGGTACGGCACCGCGGTGCTGCGCCAGCTCGAATTCATGGGCACCTATACGCCCAACCCCTCCGACGCCATCCTGCGTTCGCGCGACAAACTGCGTGCGCATCAGCTGCTGGCGTCCCAGGGTATCGATATGCCGGTGACTGTCTTCGGCGACAACCCCGACGACACCCAGGACCTGCTGTCCATGCTCGGCCCCCCGCCGCATGTGGTGAAGTTGAACGAAGGCGCCCAGGGCGCCGGCGTCATCCTGACCGAGAAGGCCAGCGCGTCGCGCGGCGTGGTCGAGGCGCTGCGCGGGCTGTACGCCAATTTCATCGTGCAGGAATTCATCGGCGAGGCCGAAGGCGCTGACCTGCGCTGCTTCGTGGTGGGCGACCGCGTGGTGGCGGCGATGCGGCGACAGGCCGCCGACGGCGACTTCCGCTCCAATCTGCATCTGGGTGGCACCGCCGCCATGGCCGAGGCTTCCCCGCAGGAGCAGGATGTCGCGGTGCGCTCGGCACGCGCGCTGGGCCTGGCGGTGGCCGGGGTTGACCTGATCCGCTCGCAGCGCGGGCCCCTGGTGCTGGAGGTCAACTCCACCCCGGGCCTGGAGGGCGTGGAAGGTGTCTGCAGCGTGGATGTGGCCGGCACCATCATCCAGCATCTGGAGCAGGCCATCCGTTGATCGGGACGCCCGCTGTTTTAGCGAAAAGTTAACGAAACTCTAATCCTTGCCCCGCTAACGTCTGCCGACCGTAGCTCCGCTCTCGGCAGTGACGGTGATCGGGATGAACATTTGGCCCAGGTGCCTAGCCGCACCTGGGCCTTTTTGTGACGGCTTGCCGGCCCTCAGGTTCAGGTCTACATTCAGCAACAACTGCAATGGATCAGCGGACAACACGCATGACGCAACAGGGGGCGAGACCAACATGGAGAGAGGCGTCCGCACTCAGCGGCACGATCACCATTGCCCGCCAGGTTGCGCTTGGCCAGCTTGGGCATCTGCAGCGCGCCCTGCCAGCAGCCATCGTTGATCCCGCTGGCGTAGGTGTCCGGCAGTGGAGTCCGCGCTGCAACTTTCCAGCCTTATTGCCTGTCATAGCAGACGCTGTGCGTGCTTCAGCACATGCAGGCTGTTCAATGCGGTATGACCGGGCAGCGGGCCGGATGCATGTGGGCCACCTGCACGCGTTAGGCTACCGGCCCAGGCGCATGACGAATGACGGCGGCCGAATGGCGCCGGATGCAGAATGCCAACCAGAAAACGATAAGGCGCGGCGGCAACGGCAGATCGCCAACCGCCGCGTCAGTGACTCAAAACAATCGAGGTTCCAGTGCGAATTCTAGTAATCGAAGACAACAGCGACATCGCCGCCAATCTGGGTGACTACCTGGAAGACCGTGGCCACACGGTGGACTTTGCCGCTGACGGCGTCACCGGCCTGCATCTGGCGGTGGTGCACGAGTTCGACGCCATCGTGCTCGACCTCAACCTGCCAGGCATGGACGGCATCGAAGTCTGCCGCAAGCTGCGCAACGAAGCGCGCAAGCAGACGCCGGTGCTGATGCTCACCGCACGTGATTCGCTGGACAACAAGCTGGCCGGTTTCGATTCCGGCGCCGACGACTACCTGATCAAGCCGTTCGCGTTGCAGGAAGTGGAAGTGCGGCTCAACGCACTCTCGCGTCGCGGCAAAGGCGTGCACACCCGCGTGCTGGAAACCGGCGACCTGGAATACAACCTGGATACGCTGGAAGTGCGCCGCCGCGGCAAGCTGCTGCAGCTCAACCCCACCGCACTGAAGATCCTGCAGGCGTTGATGGAAGCGTCACCGGCCGTGGTCACGCGCCAGGAACTGGAAACCCGCGTCTGGGGCGAAGAACTGCCCGACTCGGATTCTTTGCGCGTGCACATCCATGGCCTGCGTGCGGTGGTGGACAAGCCGTTCGACGTACCGATGATCCAGACCCGCCATGGCATCGGCTACCGCATCGCCTCGCCCGATGCCTGAGAGCTCCAGCGGAACGCGGCCCGCCCGCAGGCGTGGCCGCTACCGGCGGCGCCTGCGCAGCCGCATCATTCTCTCATTCGTGTTGCTGGGCTTCTGCCTGACGACGCTGTTCGCCTTCGCGACCACCTGGGCACGCTCGCGCGTGGAAAACCAGCTGGTGGAAGATGTGATGAACCGCAACATCGACGCGTTCGCACAGCGGTTCTATTCCGACCCGTTGCGTAACCCCGACCTGCCGGTGCAGCAGATGCGCGGCCGCGTGGTGAAAAGCGATAAATTCGAAGCGCTGCGTCGCGAGCAGCCCGAGTGGTACCAGCTACGCGATGGCATTCACACCATCTCCGGCGTGGACGAAGGCGGCAACGCGTATTCGTACAAACTTGCGGTGCGCAAGACGCCCAGCGAGTGGTTCTTCCTCGCGTACGACATGACCCAGACGCTCAAGGGCGAGATCCAGCTCAAGCGCACCGTGACGTTGTCGGTGCTGGTTTTCAGCGGGCTGTCGTTGCTGATCGGCTGGTGGTCCGCGTCCAAGGTCATGCGCCCGGTGTCTGACCTGGCTGCGCGCCTGCGCGCCTATCGCGGCGGCACCAGCGAACCGAAACCGCTGGCCGCACATTTCCCTGATGACGAAGTGGGTCAGCTCGCCGAAGCGCTGGACGACTACTCCGCGCGCCTCACCGAGGTGGTCCAGCGCGACCGCGAATTCAATGCCGACGTCAGCCACGAATTGCGCACCCCGCTGGCGGTGATCCGTGGCGCCACCGAGCTGCTGCTGACCAAACCCAACCTGGATGAAAAGGTGCTGCAGCGGCTGCAACGCATCCAGCGTGCCGAACAGCAATGCAGCGATCTGATCGGCTCGCTGCTGCTGCTGTCGCGCAACGAGCGCGGGCAGGGCAGCAGCAACGTGGCCAAGGTGGCCGAGCAACTGATCGACTCACACCGCGCCCAGCTCGGCGGAAAACCACTGGAACTGCTGCTGGAAGGCGTGCGCGACCTGGTCATCGACGCGCCCGAATCCGCGCTCTCCGTGGCGCTCGGCAACCTCATCGGCAACGCCGTCAAGTACACCCAGGATGGCCAGGTGCGGGTACGCGTGCTGGCAGACGCGGTGGAAGTCATCGACTCCGGCCCCGGCTTGAGCGAGGAAGACGCTGCCAAGCTGTTCCAGCGCGGCTACCGCGGCACCCACGCCGGCCACTCGCAAGGCGGCGGCATCGGCCTGTCGATCGTCAGCCGCCTCTGCGACCTCTACGGCTGGCGTGTGAGCGTGCGGCCAGGGCAGGAGCGGGGCGTCATCGCAACACTGGCCTTCCATCGCTAACTAAGCCGCTTGGTAGGAGCGCACTCGTGCGCGAGGGGCCTTACCCATCAATCCGCCGCGCGGCAGGGCTCCTGGCGATCACTGTGGCCAAGCAACTCTCAGCACTCCGCCCTCGTCACTACTAGCTCTTCCAGGCGAACAGTGACTTGTAGCTTGCAGCCAGCCACAAACTCCACCTACTCCAGCCACCGCCCGCGTAACCGCACGCTGGGAATCCGTTGGCTATGCGCCCGGCCGAGCTACGCTTCGTAGAACGCAGAGGTGACCGCAGCGCGTGAGCGTACGTGCCTTGCAGAGCGAACGTTTCGGAAGATCATCGGTGCTGAGCCTGGGCGGACAGTCGAAGTCGACATTCCCTGATGGAATAATGGCGGCAGCATCAGCTGCACTGGGCTGCGTACCGATCACGGATGCAGCCTGCCCGGCAGGCGGGGCGGGCTGCTTGGCGTCTAGTTTGGTCGGCTTCGTTGTCCGAGATGAGGCCCACTCACAGCCTCAATCCCCGGATTCATAATCAGGCGATGACGCATATGAGCCGCGATGCCACTCAGTTCCGACTTTGAGAGGCGTGAAGCAAGGCCCGATACGTCGCATCCAGCTCTTGCGCGTGCCGCGCTAACTGGCCCGTATCGCCCTCATTACTGACAACATCATCGGCGATGGCCAGTCGCTGTGCGCGAGAGGCTTGCGCGGCAATCATCTGATCAGCCAAGACTGATGAAGTGCCGTCGCGCTGTATTAGGCGAGCGTGTTGAAGTGACACTGGAGCATCGATGACGAGGATGCGATCCAACCAGGGATACGTGGCTCTGCCGCCCGCTTCTGCCAGCAGGGGGATCGCAACGATGGCGTAAGCGCCTTCGGCCGCCTGCGCGGCGCGCTGCAGCTCTGCACGAATGGCAGGGTGCGTGATGGCTTCCAGCGCTTTGCGTTGACTCGGATCGTCAAAAACAACGTTGCGCAAGGCTCGCCGGTCCAGCCTGCCATCAGGCATCAAGATGTCTGGACCAAATCGGTCCACGATGGCATCCAAAATGGGCCCAGGCGCCACCACTTGCCGCGCAACGACATCGGCGTCGATCACCGGTACACCCAGCTTCTCGAACTCAGCAGCGAGCGCACTCTTGCCGGAGGCGATGCCGCCGGTGAGGCCGACGATGAAGTTGCTCATCGTCGTGGCTTGCTCAGCGCAGGCCTGCGAAACGCAGGTAGCTGTCTACCAGGTCGTTCCCCCAGAAGAACACCACCCAGCCGGCGATGGCCAGATAGGGCCCAAATGGGATCGGCGTGGCGCGGTCGCGACCCTTGGCGAATAGCCAGATCGAACCGAGCACGGCGCCGACCAGCGAGGAGATCAGGATGATCGGCAGAATGCCCTTCAACCCGCACCACGCCCCCAGCGCAGCCAGCAGCTTGAAGTCGCCGTGTCCCATCCCTTCCTTGCCGGTGAGCTGTTTGAACAGCCACCACACCGTCCAGAGCGAGACATAGCCGACCGCCGCACCCAGCAGGGCGGGCTTGGCTGGCATGTAGAGGTTGTCCATCGAACCGACCAAGCCCAGCCACATCAGCGGCAAGGTCAGCTGATCCGGCAGCAGCTTGTGGCGCAGGTCGATGCCGGACATCGCCACCAGGAAGCAACTCAGCACGATCGCGCCAAAGCCCTGCCAGCCAAAGCCAAAGCGCCAGACGCTGGCCACGCACAGGATCGAGGTCAGCAACTCCACCAGCGGGTATTGGAGTGAGATCGGTCTGCCGCTATAGCGCGATTTTCCGCGCAGCATCAACCAGCTGAAGAGCGGGATGTTCTCCCACCATTTGAGCTTGTCGCCGGTGACCGGGTCGTGCGAAGGCTCCACCACGATCCCCGGCGGTGGCGGCTCGTATAGCTCCGGAAGCTCCAGGATCTCGCGCGCATCGCGCCGCCACTGCCATTCCATGCGCTTGGGCAAGCGCAGGATCACCACGTTCAGGAAGCTGCCGATCAGCAGTCCCAGTCCGGCCGCGGCGGGAAAGCCGAGGCCGGGATGCTGGTCGAGAAATGCCATTACGTCTTATCCAACGACTGCGCCCAACTTGAAGATGGGCAGGTACATGCCGATCACCATACCGCCGACGACGACACCGATGAAAATCATGATCATCGGCTCCAGCAGGCTGCTCAAGGCATCCACGGCGTTACTCACGTCCTGCTCGAAATAATCGGCAACCTTGAAGAGCATGGTATCCAATGCGCCGGCCTCTTCGCCGATGGCGGTCATCTGGATCACCATGTGCGGAAACAGGTTGGTCTGCTTCATCGACAGGTTAACTGGGTAGCCGACCGATACGTCGTCGCGCATGCGCAACACCGCCTCTTCGTAGACCTTGTTGCCGGTGGCGCCGGCCACGATGCTCAGCGCCTCCACCAGCGGAACACCAGCCTTGAAGGTCACCGCCGTGGTACGCGCGAACCGGGCAATAGCACTGTCGTGCATGATCTTGCCGATAACCGGCACCTTCAAGATCAGCCGGTCGAACAGATGCTGCATTTTCGGCGAGCGCTTGTAGCCCATCACCAGCCCGACGACCGAGCCGATTGCGACCAGCAACATCGGCAGCCACCATGACACCATGAAGCGTGAACAATTCACGATCATCTGCGTAAATGCTGGCAGCTCCGCGCCAAAGCTGGAGAACACGGTTTCGAATTGCGGTACCACCCAGATGAGCAGGATGGAACTGACGATAAGCGCAACGGCCATCACCATCGCCGGATAGAACAGCGCTTTCTTGATCTTGCCCTTCAGGGCTTCGATGTTTTCCTTATAGGTCGCAACAGTATCTAGTACGGTATCGAGAACACCAGCGCTCTCGCCGGCTCTGACCAAGTTGCGATACAGCTCGTCGAACTGCACAGGGTGCTTGCTGATGGCTTCGTTGAGCGACAGGCCACCCTCGATATCAGTACGGATTTCGCCGACCATCTTCCTCATGCGGGGATTTTTTGCCCCCTCGCCGATGATTTCGAGCGACCCTACAATCGGCACGCCCGATTTCATCATGGTCGCCATCTGGCGGCTGAAGAACGCAATGTCCTTGGGCTTGATCGGCTTGCCCGCCCCACCGAACAAAGGCTTGGGCTTGGTCTTGACCACGGTCGGCGTGATGCCGCGCCGCCGGAGCTCGGCGCGCAGCAGGTTGACATTGCGGGCGAGCTCGTCCCCCTTCATCTTGACGCCGCGCTTGTCTGTCCCTTCCCAGACAAACATCGCCATTTGGCTATTACGGCTATTCGTTGAGGGCGTTTTTTTTGTCGTACTGATCGCGGCCAAGGTTTGTCTCCCCGCCGGCACCCCATGCCGGCACAGTCCCGCCACTATAGCTGTTCACAGGACAAATGGCTCGTTCTGCTTCACACGTGAGTCACTTTTCCGAGCTATATGCGCTACTTCTGCGAAGCGCTCTCAGCGTCGCCCAAACCAGTCTTCCCATGCATAACTGCGTACTGATTAATTTCTTTCAACATTGCTCTAAGCGCTGCACCGCGTGCAGCGCCTGGAAGTTGGCTCGGGTGCTCATAACCAGCGCGTTGCATCAATTGCCAAAACGCTTTCTTCGCTTCAGCCAGATCGCCCTCCTGCAACAGCAGCTTCACGTAGAATAACGCGATCGATGGATCTTTGCTGTAGGGCCACGCTAAGCGTGTTTGACGCAAAGCGAGGTGCCATTCATTAGCTTGGTAGTATGCCAGAGCAGCGTTATAGCGAAGGGTAACTTTAGGCTGCGAGGCTTCGCTTGCATCTAATGCTTGGTCTGCAATGCTTACAACCGTATCGGCCAAAAGGCGCGGTGTTATGCGTCCGCAGCCATGGCGCTGGCGAATCTCCAACAAGTTCCCGACAGCATACGGCATGACAGGGTCAAGGGATCTAGGGTGTCGATCTGCCGCCGATAGTAGTAGAGCTGGATCACTATCCTGTTGGATGGAGCAGTTAAGCACAGTAAGTTCCATTTTACCTACGCTAGAAATACTGCGGTTTGGGTTTTCTGCTAGACGGTGGAATACCTCGTAAGTATCTTGCACAAGCCCTGCCTGCATGGCTGCAAAGCCAAACGCCACACTTGCTCTAGTAGAGTCAGGGTGCTTGTCGATTGCTGACATGCTGATGCCGAGCGAAGTCCGCCACACCAGTGCCCGCGAAAGGGTTTGCGCAGAGATCACTGTTATGAAACCGACAGATACCAGCCATCCTATGGCCCTCACGCGTACCTCGTGCCTACTGAGTGCCTGTAGAGCTGCCGTGACAAGACTAACAATCATCAACCATATTCCGAACTGCGGTAGATAGTTACGGTGCTCATAGTAGAGTTCGATAGGGACAATGCTTGCCTCGACCGAGTGCGCAACTAGAAACCAAAACCACCCCACGAATACTCCTGGAATTTTTTTACGAACAGATATCGCGGCCAAGCTCGTTGCAATCAAGCCAACTGATGCCCACAGTGTTGTGATGGGGTTGATTAAGCTACGAGAGATCTTAAAGTCGTCATTGTAGATGCCCATGGCTGGAGAGTAGGGGATGATTAGCATCCTGCAGTATTCCCACAGCGCTCTTGGCTGGCTGAGCAAGCGTTCGGCCGGCGTCATTCCCCATTCAAGCATTGCAGAGTACAGGCTCTGCCATTTCCATATCAGAAGGCCTGTTATGATAAACAGTGGGAGCAGTAGCAGAGATGCATATAGTAATCTGAGTGTCGGTCCCCACTGTTTAGGTTGTTGATACCAGCCTAGTTCTACTACTAGACAAAGTCCGATAAGTACGATCGCACTTTGCTTCCCTTGGACGCCAAGAAAAGTAAGAAGCGGAATTCCCAAAAGAAGTATCCACGCTGCTCTTTGTTCGGAGATTTTTTCTGCCAGCATGCGATTGCGGATGCTGACATAAAGCCAAACGCCGAGGAGAGGGAAGATTGTCGCGATCTGACTCATGCGCTGTACTATGTATAGTACGGTGCTAACATTGAGCGGGTGAAGTAGCCAGATTGCACAGATTAAAGCGGACAGTAAGTTAAAATTCTTGCTGAGAATTTTGTCTAGAGCTAGCATGCGCCTCAGTGCCGCATAGGCGATGCAACCGCAAATTAAATGTAGTAGCAAATTGCCAAGCTTTAATGAAAAGCTAGTGTCACCGCCAAGTGCGACATTTGCAGCGAGAGTTAGCATCGCTAAAGAACGATGGAATAGCCAATTATCGTTGCCCGCGACCACTGCCCATAGGTCGATCTGACCTTTTTGCCAAGATTGAATCAGTGCGAGGTGGCGGCCGTCATCCATCAAGAATGGTCCATTTAATCCGGGCCAATATACTGCAATTGATAAAATTATTGCAGTAAAAAGCCAGGCTGCTGGATGGAATTGGATTCGCATAATAATTGTAGTTAAAAATTTTAAGGGCGCAAAAAGAAAAACCCCGGTTTCCCGGGGTCTTCTTGAATTATATAAATATTACTGCTTGGTCCCTTGGCAAGAGCCAGGGCGATACTTAGTGTCAACCGTACCGCCGCATGTCCAGTCGATTTGGAAATTGACCGAGTTCGGGGTGCCGCGCAGCACAATATTGCCGGTGGCGCCAGGCACTGCGCTCACTGCAGTAATGACGCAGCCAGCGTTACTGACGCCGCCGACGTAAACAGTCGTCTGACTTTCAATGATGTTGCCCGAGGGGCAAGCGCCGTTATTTGCAGCTGAAAACTCCGAAAGAGCAGTTCGGCCTGCAGAGGCAGCCAGCACGACTTCCGAGACCTTGGCCTTCTTGGTGTAGTCGGAGTAGGCCGGCAGCGCGATGGCGGCCAGGATGGCGATGATGGCGATCACGATCATCAGTTCGATCAGGGTGAAGCCCTGCTGCATATTCTTTTTCATTGATTCGGCCTTGGCTTGGATTGAATTGGGACTGGATAGAGCACTTCGGTGGCCGTTGCCCTGATTGGCAGGGATCGGGCCGTGGCTGTGCGTGACCACCACATGTTGATCAAAGCAAAGGACGTGCCAAGTCAGGCAACCTACCGTTTAACAAGCGCTCAGGCGGACTCTTCCGGAACTGCAGCTCTGCGCGGCGACCAAATGGGTCAGAGGGTGACCAAATTTGTCACTCTTTCCGGCCCGTTTGCGCAAGTGGTGCGGTCGGTTCGCAGCACTTATCCTGCTCATGACGACACGCAGGCATTCGATGCGCGGTCACGCCCCATTCCGAACGCGGCAATGTGATGATACGTGAAATACCTCTAATTTTTTTTGTGACGTGCTCGACGATCGGGAGTCAGCTGCTGGTAAAACATGGGTTGACCCAAATCGCTGCGCGGACGCCAGCGCCCACGGGACGCGACTGGTTATTGGCGGCGGTGCTGTCGCCCAGTGTGATCACTGCGGTGGCGGTGCAGGGCATCGGTTTTCTGGTCTGGATGCTTGTGGTTCGTCACGTCAAGCTGGGTGTTGCGTTTGCGATTTCCGGCGCCTTCTTCTATCTCCTGTTGGCCCTGCTCAGCTGGTTGCTCTACGGAGAGCGATTGACGCCGTGGCAATGGGTTGGGTTGGTGCTG
The DNA here is from genome assembly GCF_041475695.2 of Xanthomonas sp. NCPPB 4037. Classification (NCBI taxonomy): domain Bacteria; kingdom Pseudomonadati; phylum Pseudomonadota; class Gammaproteobacteria; order Lysobacterales; family Lysobacteraceae; genus Xanthomonas; species Xanthomonas sp. NCPPB 4037. The sequence goes on along the minus strand of NZ_CM191261.1, from coordinate 3,822,133 downwards.
ATCTCCACCGGGGTTGCGCTGGTCTCGCTCACCGCGCAGGCAGGCTGAGGTGATGCCTGGCCCGGTCGACCACGCGTTCGTAGTGCCCGCATACGGCGATTCGCCTTATCTGGACGCGTGTCTGCGCTCGTTGGCAGCGCAGTCGTCGCCATCTCCGATCTTGATCAGCACGTCTACCCCCAGCCCGCAAATCGCGGGACTGGCGGCGCGCTACGGCGCCAGGTTGGTGGTGCATACCGATGCGCCGCAGGGCATCGGTCACGACTGGAATCTGGCGCTGGGTACGGCGTCTGCGCGCTGGGTCACGTTGGCGCATCAGGACGATGTCTATCTGCCCGACTTCGCAAGCGAGACCAAGGCGGCCATCGCACAGGAGCCTAGTGCCGTATTGGTCATGACCGGTTACGGCGAACTGGCGGGCGAGCAGCGGCGCATAATGACGCCGATGTTGGCGGTCAAGTGGATCTTGCAGGAGATGGGTTTTCTGGGGGCATCCGTGATTCGCTCAAGGGCTTCGAAGCGGCGCCTGTTGATGTTCGGGTGCGCGGTGCCATGCCCGTCGGTGACCGTTCGCAAGGACGCCGGCTGGGGCGTTTTTCGGGAAGATCTTAGGTTGAACCTGGATTGGGACGCGTGGACGCGTGCAGCCGATCAGCAAGGGTCGTTCTTGCGTGTGCGCAAGGTATCCATGCTGCATCGTGTGCATGCGGCAAGTACCACCAGCGACGGGGTGCTGTCGGGCATGCGGGCCACAGAGGATCTGATGATGTTCCAGCGCTTTTGGCCGCGTGCGGTTGCCGCGTTGTTGGCGCGCGTCTATCGTCTCTCCTACAGCGCCGGGGGATGACGATGCAGGCTGCAGTGCAGTACGCCACCGATGCGTGGCCCGGGACCGACGAAGCCAGGTTCGAGGTGCGCTTGGCGGTTGTCATTCCCTGCTACCGGGTCAGGACCAAGGTGCTCGATGTGCTCGCTTCCATTCCCGCGCAGGTCGAACGCATCTACGTGGTCGACGATCATTGCCCCGACGCCAGCGGCACCTGGGTGGAGGAGCGCTGCGCGGATCCGCGGGTTGTGGTGTGTCGCAATCCCTCCAACCTGGGTGTCGGAGGGGCCACCATCACGGGCTATCGGGCAGCGGTTGCCGATGGTATGGAAATCATCGTAAAGATGGATGGCGATGGTCAGATGGATCCTGACGCGTTACCGGAGCTGATCGGGCCGATCGTTAGAGGCGAAGCCGATTACACCAAGGGAAATCGGTTCTACGACCTGGCGCAGATCGGCCGGATGCCCAAGATGCGGATCATCGGCAATGCCGCATTGTCATTTCTGACCAAGCTGTCTTCCGGGTACTGGGACATTTTCGATCCGACCAATGGCTACACAGCCGTGCATGCGAGCGTGGTGGCACGCATGCCGCTGGACAAGATCAGCCGCCGGTATTTTTTCGAAAGCGACATGCTGTTTCGCTTGAATACCATCCGGGCTGTGGTGGTTGATGTGCCGATGGATGCACGGTATGGCGACGAAGTCAGTAACCTGAGTGTGCGCAAGATCGTCCTGGATTTTGCCATCCGACATCTACGCAACTTTGGAAAGCGGATCTTCTACAACTATTTCCTGCGCGACCTGTCCCTGGCATCGTTGGAGTTGGTCGCAGGCGTGCTGTTCCTTTTCTCTGGTGCGACGACCGGCGTCTTCTTCTGGCTGCAATCGGCGCAGACCGGGTATTTCAGTTCTGCAGGTAGCGTGATGCTCGCAGCGCTGCAGGTGATCGTGGGGATTCAGCTCATCCTGGGTTTCCTCGCCTACGATATCGCTGCCGTGCCCGCGCGGACTCTGCACCTGCTGGTCAATAGGAAATCAGGTGAGGGTAGGCGTGGCTGACTTCGATGAGCGCTACACCAGCTATCAGACCGATCGTGCGCCGCTCAGGAAACTGGTGCGCAAGCTCTATCTGCGCAGTGCGCAATCGTTGTTGCGCGGCCCGACGCTGGATTTTGGCTGCGGCGTCGGGGAGTTGCTTGGACGGTTACCCGAGGGATCCATGGGGCTGGAGTACAACGGTGCAACTGTTGCGTACTGCCGCAGTCGGGGTCTTGCAGTGGATCATTACGACGGTTTCGCTGACGACTGGCAGTTGCGCGTGGTCCCCGATTCGGTTCGGTTCGAATCGATGGTGGTCAGTCATGTCCTGGAGCATCTTGAGGCGCCAGCGGAGATTTTTGGCAAGTTGGCCCGGGCTGCCCGTCGTTTGGGCGTGCAAAGATTGCTGGTGATCGTGCCGGGCAAGGCGGGGTTTCGTAGTGATCCCACACATTTGACCTTCATCGATAACGGGTTTCTTTCGCGCCCAGATCTTTTGACCGGGACAGGTTTCAGGTTGGAAATGTCACGCTATTTTCCGCTCGATCAACGCTGGCTGGGCGATTGGCTCACGCATCATGAAATGCAGACACTCTATGTACGTGACATTGAAGGCGCGGATCCTGCGCGGGAGGTTGAGCCGGGATGTTAGTCAGGGCCTGCGGGCACGCAAGCGACCAGGCTGGTCAGGCATGACATGCGCTGCTGCCAATGCCGGTCTACCATGGGCATGAAGAAATCAGGGGCAGGAATCTATGAATAGCGTCGTCACCGCCAACTTGGTTGGCATCACGGGCATTGCCCGGCGGCTTGTGCAGGACGGTGCTCTGGATGAAGGCGCGGCGCGTGCTGCGATGGATCAGGCCGCTACTGCCAAGGTCCCGTTGCCGCAATGGTTCTCAGAGAAGAAGCTGGTGACCGCTTCGCAATTAGCAGCTGCCAACTCAGTGGAGTTCGGGATGCCGCTACTTGATGTGTCATCGTTCGACCCTAATCAGAATGCAATCAAGTTGGTTAGCGAAGAACTGCTGCAAAAGTTTCAAGTGCTGCCCCTGTTCAAGCGCGGTAATCGGTTGTTTGTGGGGGTGAGCAACCCGACCCAGACCCGGGCGCTGGACGACATCAAGTTTCACACCAATTTGGTGGTCGAGCCGATCCTGGTCGACGAGGACCAGATCCGTCGCACATTGGAGCAGTGGCAGGCCAGCAATGCGGCGCTCGGCTCTTCGATGGGCGACGACGATGATGAAATGGGGGATCTGGACGTCTCCACCGGGGACGAGGAGATGGGCGCCGGCGGGGATTCCGGGGTCGATGCCAAGGGCGATGACACGCCGGTGGTGAAGTTCGTCAACAAGGTGCTGGTGGATGCGATCCGGCGGGGAGCCTCGGACATCCATTTCGAGCCCTATGAAGATGATTACCGGGTGCGGTTGCGGATCGATGGGTTGTTGAAGAATGTGGCCAAGGCGCCGGTGAAGCTCAACCAGCGCATCGCGGCGCGCCTGAAGGTGATGTCGCAGTTGGATATCGCCGAGAAGCGGGTGCCGCAGGACGGGCGCATCAAGCTCAATCTGTCCAAGACCAAGCAGATCGACTTTCGCGTGAGCACCTTGCCGACCCTGTTCGGCGAGAAGGTGGTGTTGCGTATCCTGGACGCCAGTGCGGCCAAGCTCGGTATCGAGAAGCTGGGTTACGAGGCGGACCAGCAGAAGCTGTTCCTGGATGCGATCCACAAGCCCTACGGCATGGTGCTGGTGACCGGGCCGACCGGTTCGGGTAAGACGGTGTCGTTGTACACGGCGCTGGGCATCCTCAACGATGAGACGCGCAATATTTCCACGGCCGAGGATCCGGTCGAAATTCGCTTGCCTGGTGTCAATCAGGTGCAGCAGAACGTCAAGCGGGGCATGACATTTGCCGCTGCGCTGCGCTCGTTCCTGCGTCAGGACCCGGACATCATCATGGTCGGCGAAATCCGCGACCTGGAGACGGCCGAGATTGCGATCAAGGCGGCGCAGACGGGTCACATGGTGCTGTCGACGCTGCACACCAACGATGCGCCGCAGACCATTGCGCGTCTGATGAACATGGGTATCGCGCCGTACAACATCACCTCCTCGGTGACCCTGGTCATCGCGCAGCGTTTGGCACGGCGGCTGTGCAACAACTGCAAGCGCAAGTCGACGCTGCCGGAACATGCGCTGCTGGCGGAAGGCTTTACGCCCGAGCAGGTTGCGAACATCGAGCTCTATGAGGCGGTCGGTTGCGATGAATGCACGGAAGGCTACAAAGGCCGTACCGGCATCTATCAGGTGATGCCGATGACCGATGAAATCGGCGCGATCGTGCTGGAAGGCGGCAATGCGATGCAGATCGCCGAGGCTGCGCAGAAGATCGGTATCCGCGACTTGCGCCAGTCGGCGTTGATGAAGGCTTCGCACGGCGTGACCAGCCTGGCCGAGATCAATCGTGTGACCAAGGACTGACAGGCCGGGAATTGGGAATCGGGAGTGGGGAATCGGAACGGCCGACTCCGGATATAGCGATTTAGCTCTTGAGCTATAGGCTTGCGAGCAGGGCAGTCGCAAGGCCTTGCCGAAACGGCGCTTCCTCCTGGCGGGTAGCGCCGTTTTCTTTTAGGGCAGTTATCGAAACGCGTGCGTCGCAACGGGCTGGCGCGGCCGGTGCTCGTTAGTCCTCATGCACCCTCGTGCACGCCGGTTCCGCCATGCCGTCCACCCCGCCTGACGAGTGTTAGCGACATTTCGCAGCCGCTCTGAGTTGAGCACAGCAGCGCGCAAAAGATGCCGTATCCAGCAGCGATGGACGGCGGGACCAGAGCAAGCGAAACCAACCAACCTGCTCTTACGATTCCCAATTCCCAATTCCCGGCCCCTTTACTCCATCCCCAACTTCTTCAGCTTGTAGCGCAACGCACGAAACGTGATGCCGAGCTGGGCGGCGGTCTTGGTCTTGTTCCAGCGGTTTTCTTCCAGCGCCTTCTGGATCGCGGCGCGTTCCAGTTGTTCGATGTAAGAGGGCAGGGCGGAGGAGGCAGGGTCGATGTCGACGACCGCTTCGCGCGGTTCAACCGCAGCGGTGCCCGGGCTGGCGGCAAGGCGATGGCCGCCATGGGCGGGCAGGCGGAGGTCGGTGGCGCTGATCTGGTCGTCTTCGGCCAGGGCAAGCGCACGTTCGAGGATGTTTTCCAGCTCGCGCACGTTGCCCGGGAAGCCGTATTGGTTCAGGGCATCGAGCGCGGACTGGGTAAGCAAGGGAATCGGGCGGCCATGGCTGCGGGCCAGCCGCGCAATGATCGCGGCGGCCAGTTGCGGCAGGTCGCCACTGCGCTCGCGCAGCGGTGGCACACGCAGCTCGATCACGTTGATGCGGTAGTACAGGTCGTGACGAAAGCGGCCGTCGGAGACCAGGTCGCCCAGGTCCTTGTGCGTGGCCGACAGAATGCGCACGTCCACCAGCGTCTCGCTCGAGGCGCCGACCGGGCGCACCGATTTTTCCTGGATCGCGCGCAGCAGCTTGACCTGCATCTGCAGCGGCAGCTCGGCCACTTCGTCCAGAAACAGCGTGCCGCCATGCGCGGCCTGAAACAGGCCCGGTTTGTCGGCATGCGCGCCGGTAAAGCTGCCCTTCTTGTGACCGAAGAACTCGCTCTCCATCAGCTCGGCCGGGATCGCGCCGCAGTTGACCGGAATGAACGGCCCGGCCGCGCGTGCGCCTTGCTCGTGGATGGTGCGGGCCACCAGTTCCTTGCCCACGCCGGATTCGCCAACGATGTAGACCGGCGCCTGGCTGCGCGCGACCTTGCCGATGGTGGAGCGCAGGCTTTCCATGGCGGTCGAATCGCCGAGCAGGCGGCTGGCCTGTTCCGGCGGAGGCGGTGGCGGCGCCGGCCGGTCGCGGTTGTTCAATTCCAGCGCGTGCTTGACCAGGCCGCGCAGCACGCTGATATCCACCGGCTTGCTGACGAAGTCGAACGCGCCGGCTTTCAGTGCTTCCACCGCCAGGTCCATGCTGCCGAACGCGGTGATCATGGCCACCGGCGTCTGCGGGTATTGGCGCGCGATCTCGGTCACCAGCTCGATGCCGTTGCCGTCGGGCAACCGCATGTCGGTCAGGCACAGGTCGTACGGGTTGCTGGCCAGCAATTCGCGTGCTTCGGCCAGGTTGGCGGCGGTGCTGATGCGCAGCCCCATGCGGCCCAGGGTGAGAACAAGCAATTCGCGGATGTCACGCTCGTCATCGACGACCAGGGCACTTTTCGTTTCGTTCATGTTGCGCACGATAGCCCAGCGTGATGACAGTCGACAATTACCGGCGCTGTTGGACCTGAAGCGTCATGTGTTGCGCGTGCAGGGCTGCTACCGATGTTCGTCCCACGTTCGGTACCATAAGGCCTCGCTCGCGCGGAGATCGATGCTGATTGCAAGCTGGTTGTTGCCCGGGCAAGACAGTCGGATCGCGTAGAGTCGCTCTGCTCGCCTACTTGCCGAATAGCCCATTCGGGCCCTGTAGCAGGATGCGGAAACACGCGCCGCCGCCGGGGACGGAGACGTAATCCAGTTGCGCCTGGTTGGCGCGGCACAGCTCCTGGGCGATGTACAGGCCGAGCCCAGTGCCGTGTTCGGAGGTGGTGTAGAACGGTCGGAACAGTTGCGCTGCCAGCGTCTCCGGAATGCCGGGGCCACGGTCGATCACGTCGATGGCCACCATGCGCTCGCGCCGCTCCACCCGCAGCTTCACCCGTGCCGGCTCGTCCAGGACGCGGCCGTACTTGAGTGCGTTGTGCACCAGCGCGGTCAGGACCTGATGCAGGTGCTTGGGGTCGATCAAGGCATGCACCGAGGCGCCCTCGATGCTGGCTTCCAGGATGTCGGTCTCCATCGACAAGGTCTGCCGGTATTCCACGACGAAGCGGCGCACGAACGCGGCCAGGTCCAGGTTTTCAGGATTGGCGCGCTCGCGCCGGGCCAGGCCGAGCACGCTTTCGACGATGCCGTTGGTGCGCTGGCATTGCTGGTGGATGATCTGCAGCAGGCGGCGGTCGGCATCGCCGATGTCCGGCGATTCTTCCAGCAGCTGCGAGGCGTAGTTGATGGCCGCCAGTGGGTTGCGGATCTCGTGGGCCAGGCTGGCCGAGAACCGGCCCATGGCCGAGAGGGTCAGCGATTCGGCGCGCCGCGAGACCACGCTGGCATCGTCCAGGAAGATCAGCACCAGGTCGCTGTCGGCGAGCAGGCGCACGAAGCGCGGCTGCACTTCGGGCCGGTCCGCGCCCAACTGCAGCGGGGATTCTTCCTGGCGCCAGCCGCTGCGCCAGCGCTGCAGCCGGCGCGCCAGTTCCGGGGTGAGCGCGGCCAATGCCAGGTCGGCCGGGGCGTTGCGCTGGTCGCCGTCGCCGAGCAGCGCCAGCGCGGCTTCGTTAGCCAGGGTGATGCGGTTGTGGGTATCGACCACCAGCACGCCGGTGCGCATGCGGCGGATGATCAACTCGTTGATTTCGTAAAGGTTGGCGACCTGCGCGCCGCGCTGTTCGGCCAGCGCCTGGTTGCTGCGCGCGCGTGAGGCGATCTGCTGGCAGATGTAGGCCACCGCCACGTAGCTGGTGGCGAACATGGCCAGCTCGGCCACCGGGCGGGTGGTGCCGCCTTCCAGCAGCGTCCACAGGTACTCCAGCACGATCGCGGTGCTGGCGACCACCGCGACACTCATGCCGTAGCGCAGCCGCAGCAGGATCGAGCCGGCCGCGACGTTGAACAGCAGCATCATCGCGATGCCGGCGCTGGCGCCGGGCAGGGCGTGGGTAGCCAGGGTCGCTGCCAGGATGTCGGCCAGCACCGCGCACAGCACGGTGGCGGTGAGGCGGCGCTCGCTGCGGCCCCAGAACAGCAGCGGGATGGCCATCGACAGATAGCCGATCGCCACGCCGGCGGCCAGGCGTGGGTAGCGCGGCTCGGGGATGGCGTCGGACAACGGGCTGAACACCAGCGCGGCGATCAGGCCGGCCACCAGCACGCGGTACAGCGAGAAGAAATACAGCTCGCGCTGCGGTGCCGACTGGATCCGGTCGATGAGCGATACGCTGGATGCCACGCCTGAACCCCCTGCTGAAACGAGCCGCGAGTATAGGCAGCTGCGCCGCCCACGGCCGCTTGCGCATGCATTCGCGCATTGCGCAAGCGCACAGATCTGGCTGCCAATGCCGGCGAATTTTGCGCCGCAGGGCGTGGTCGGCCACAATAGGCGGCCCGCTCGCGTCTCCCGACGTGACCGCCCCGTCGGTCTGCGTTGCGCGCAGCGGTCGTTTCCTTTTCCCACGGTGACGCATGAATTTCCACGAATACCAGTCAAAACAGCTGCTTGCCGAGTACGGCATCCCCGTCCCGGCCGGTAAGGTCGCGTCCACGCCGGACGAAGCGGTTGAAGTCGCCAACTCCTTGGGCAAGGGCCCCTGGATGGTCAAGGCGCAGATCCACGCGGGCGGCCGCGGCAAGGCTGGCGGCGTCAAGTTCTGCAAGACCACCGACGACGTGAAGGCCGCAGCAGACAAGATGCTCGGCACCAAGATGTCCACCTACCAGACCGCAGGCGTCGAGCTGCCGGTCAACCTGGTGCTGGTGACCACCGCCGGCGAGATCGTCAAGGAGCTGTACCTGTCGATCCTGGTCGACCGCGGCACCAAGACCATCACCTATATCGCCTCGTCCGAGGGTGGCGTGGAGATCGAACAGGTCGCCGCCGAGACGCCGGAGCTGATCCACTCGCTCAACGTCGATTTCGTCGAAGGCGTGCAGGGCTACCACGGCCGCGATTTCGGCTTCAAGCTCGGCCTCAACGCCAAGCAGGCCGGCCAGTTCGCCAGCATCATGGTGAACCTGTATCGCCTGTTTAACGACAAGGACCTGGCGCTGGTTGAAATCAACCCGCTGGCCATCCTTGACGACGGCAACCTGTACGCGCTGGACGGCAAGTTCGACAGCGACGACAACGCCGCATTCCGTCAGAAGGCGCTGGTCGCCATGCGCGACAAGACCCAGGAAGACGAGACCGAAGTGACCGCTTCGGAGCTGGACATCAACTACGTCACCATGGACGGCAACATTGGTTGCATGGTCAACGGCGCCGGTCTGGCCATGGCCACCATGGACGTCATCAAGCTCAACGGCGGCGAGCCGGCGAACTTCCTGGACGTGGGCGGCGGCGCCAACAAGCAGCGCGTCATCGAAGCGTTCAAGCTGATCCTGTCCTCGGACAAGGTCGAAGGCATCTTCGTCAACATCTTCGGCGGCATCGTCCGCTGCGACATGATCGCCGAAGGCATCATTGCCGCGGTCAAGGAAGTGGGCGTCAAGGTGCCGGTCGTGGTGCGCCTGGAAGGCACCAACGTGGAAGAAGGCAAGCAGCTGCTGCGTGACAGCGGCATGGCCATCATCCCGGCCGACAACATCAACGACGGCGCCAAGAAGGTCGTTGAAGCTGTCAAGAACGCTGCCTGATCCACGACACCGAAGGAACTATCCATGTCCGTTTTGATTAACAAGAACACCAAGGTGATCGTGCAGGGCTTCACCGGCCAGCAGGGCACCTTCCACGCCACTCAGATGATCGAGTACGGCACCCAGGTCGTTGGCGGCGTGACGCCGGGCAAGGGCGGCACCACGCACATCGATCTGCCGGTGTTCAACACCGTGGCCGATGCCGTGCAGAGCACCGGCGCCGACGCGTCGGTCATCTACGTGCCGCCGCCGTATGCGGCCGATGCGATCCTGGAAGCGGCTGCGGCCGGCATCAAGGTCATCGTGTGCATCACCGAAGGCATCCCGGTGCTGGACATGCTGCGCGTCAAGAACGTGCTGACCCGCTCGCATCCGGACACCGTGCTGATCGGGCCGAACTGCCCCGGCGTGATCACCCCGGGCGAGTGCAAGATCGGCATCATGCCGGGCCACATCCACAAGCCGGGCAAGATCGGCATCGTGTCGCGTTCGGGCACCCTGACCTATGAAGCGGTCAAGCAGACCACCGAAGTGGGCCTGGGCCAGAGCACCTGCATCGGGATCGGTGGCGACCCGATCAACGGCCTGAACTTCGTCGACTGCCTCAAGCTGTTCAACGAAGACCCGCAGACCGAAGGCATCATCATGGTCGGCGAAATCGGCGGCGACGCCGAGGAAGCCGGTGCCGAGTACATCAAGCAGTTCGTGAAGAAGCCGGTCGTCGGCTTCATTGCCGGTGCTTCGGCGCCGGCCGGCAAGCGCATGGGCCACGCCGGTGCGATCGCATCGGGCGGCAAGGGCACGGCCGAAGGCAAGTTCGCAGCGATGGAAGCGGCCGGCGTCAAGACCGTCCGTTCGCCGGGCGATCTGGGTGCGGCGATTGCTGCGCTGGTGAAGTAAGCACCACCGCGCGCGCAAGCGTGTGACTAAAAGGCCGCCTTCGGGCGGCCTTTTTATGCGCGGATGCAGCGTTGAATGTGAGGCGGACTGTGGCTTGGTTAGCGCAACTACGCAACGTGATGGAGAGACACACCGCGATCGACCAGGCGCGCTGCCGCGCGTGATTCACTGTTGCTGCAAGGTGTTCTGCTCCAGCAACAACTCGACGAAGGCACGCACCTTCGCCGGCCGAAAGCGTGCCGCCGGAAACACGGCATGGATGCCGCCGGACGGCAGCTGCCACTGCGGCAACACGTGCAGCAGGCGGCCGGCCGCCAGGTCGTCGGCCACCACATACTCGGGCAGCACCGACAGCCCGACGCCATGGCAGACCGCTTCGCGCACCGCGAGCGTGGCATCGAGCAAGACGCTCGCGTGCAGGTCCACCATCTGGTGTTCGCCGTCGGCATGCGTGAAGTGCCACTGCTGATACGTGCGCAAGGCGGTGTTGGCGACGAAGGGCAGCTGGCCAATCTCTTGCGGCGAGGCAATCACCGATAGCTGCCGTGCCATGGCGGCCGGGGCCACCAGCAGTTGCCGGAACGCGCCGATCTTGCGGGCCTGCAGCGCGCTCTCCGCCAGCCATCCAACCCTGATCGCCAGTTCGATGTGGGAACTCATCAGATCCAGGGTCTGGTCGCTCAGGACCGCGTCCACCTTGCAGGCGGGATGGCGCCGGGTGAATTCGGCGATTGCCGGCACCACGACGCGCACGCCGTAATCCAGCGGCGCGGTGAGGCGCAGCACGCCAGACAGCTCGGTTGCGGTATCGGTGAGGCTGTCGAAGGCATCGTCCGTGGCGCGCAGGATCGCCGCGCACCGCAGGTAGAACGCCTGGCCCAGTTCGGTGGTGCGGACCTTGCGCGTGGTACGCAGCAGCAGCGAGGTATGGCATTCGCGCTCCAGCCGCGCCACCTGCTGGCTGACCACGGCCTTGGTGATGCCTAGCCGCTCTGCCGCAGCGGTGAACGAGCCGGTTTCCACCACCGCCACGAAGTAGGCGAGGCGGCGCAGGTTGCCCAGGCCACCGGGGCCGACCTCGACATGATTGTGTGTGCTTGGCATACAGTCTGTGTAGGGCGGATGGATTCAAGAGTCAACCGCCGGCCTCTAGCATGGCGTTCTCTCCTCCGGGGCGCGCACATGACCACCACCGTCTATTCCCTCTACGATCCGTTGTGCGGCTGGTGCTACGGCGCCATGCCGGCACTGGCCGCGCTGCGGGCTGCCGGCGTCAATGTGGAATTGCTGCCATCAGGACTGTTCCTGGGCGCCGGTGCGCGTGCCATGGACGACACCTTCGCCGCCTATGCGTGGACCAACGACCAGCGCATCGCGCAGCTCACCGGGCAATGCTTCACCGAGCAGTATCGGCAGCACGTGCTCGCCGACCGCCAGCAGCGCTTCGACAGCGGCCCGGCAACGCTCGCACTCACCGCCGTGGCGCAGAGCGAGCCAGCGCGCGAATGGGAGGCGCTGGATGCGATCCAGCAAGCGCGCTATGTCGATGGCAAGGACGTCACCGCAACGTCGACGCTGGCCGGCATTCTGCAGGCACTGGGTCTGCAGCGCGCCGCCGCGCAGATCGCCCAGCCCGATGCGGCACTGATCGCTGCGGCCCAGGCGCGCATCGCCACTGCGCAGTCGTTGCTGCAGGCCTTCGATGCGCGCGGTGTGCCGACCCTGATCGCACAGCAGGCAGATAGGCGCTCGTTGCTCGATACCCGCGAGGCGTACGGCAATCCGCAGGCATTGCTCGGCCAGCTGCGCGCTGCCTGAGGCGCCACGCACGCGGTACCCGTTCCACCCTCTCACCCAAAGGACTGCGCAATGGCAACCCGACGCGATGTCATCAAAACCCTGGCCGCCGCGACTGCCGCAACGGCCTTTCTCAAAGGAACCAGCGCCATGGCTGCAACCAGCACACTGACCTACCAGCACTTCCCCGCCGGCGAGCACGGCTTCTTCCGCGCACCGGTGTTGATCTCCGGCGCCCGCGAGGCGGTGTTGATCGATGGCGGCTTCACCTTGCCGGACGGCAAGGCGCTGGCCGAGGCGATCCGCGCCAGCGGCAAGACCCTGACCACCATCTACATCAGCCAGAGCGACCCGGATTATTACTTCAGCCTGGCGCCCATCGCCGCGGCATTCCCGGATGCCAAGGTGCTGGCGGCGTCGGCCACGATTGCCGCGATCAAGGGCAACGTGGAGAAGAAACTGGCCACCTGGGGCCCGCAGCTCAAGGACAACGGCCCGCAGTCACTGGCCGACATCGTGATGCCGCAGGCCTTCGACGGCGCCGCGCTGACGTTGGAAGGGCATGCGCTGGAAATCGTCGACGCCGCTGGCCTGGCCAATCGCCGCTACGTGTGGGTGCCGTCACTCAAGGCGATCTTCGGCGGCGTGCTGGTGTTCTCCGGCACGCATGTGTGGACCGCCGATACCAAGGGCGCGGACGGCCGCGCGGCGTGGCGCAAGACGTTGGAGGCGATGGCGGCGCGCACGCCGGCGGTGGTCGTGCCCGGCCACATGACCGTGGGGGCTCCTACCGATGCCACGGCCATTGCCTACACGCGCGACTACCTGCTGGCATTCGAAGAAGCGCTTGCCAAACACACCACCAGCGCCGCGTTGATCGACGCGATGACCAAGCGCTACCCCACCGCGGGCATGGACGTGGCCTTGCAGATTGGCGCGAAGGTCGCCACCGGCGAGATGCCGTGGGGTTGATGCGATGACCACACGCCTCGATATCATTCGCGCCACCTACGAAGGCAGCCCGGACGACAATGCCCGGCACCTGCGCGCCGCCTTGGCGCCCGACGCACAGTGGACCGAAGCGGCCGGCTTCCCGTATGCGGGCACCTACGTCGGTGCCGATGCCATTTTCGCCAATGTGTTTGCGCGCTTGGCGAGCGAATGGGAGGGCTACCAGGCCAAGGTGCATACCTATCTGGACGATGGCGATCATGTGGCGGCCTTCGGTGTGTATTCCGGCCGCTACAAAGGCACTGGCAAGCACATGCAGGCGACGTTCGCGCATCTGTATGCATTCGTCGACGGCAAGATCGTGCGCATGCAGCAGGTCGTCGACAGCGCGATCGTGCAGCAGGCCGTGCAGGCGGGCTGAGCCAGCCGCTGCGGCAGATCACCGGCGCACAGTGCAGGGCGGTGCGCCGGTCGATCGCAGGCACAGCACGCGCAGCACAGGCAGATGCCTGCAGGCCGTCGTGCTTCTGGAATAATGGGCGCTGGCAGCCAGCTCGCGCCGCGGATTGTGCGGTACCGGGTCAGTGGCGCTTTCCAGTCGCATCTGCATAGGCCCCCACATGTCCCAGACCCTTCGCATCGCCATGGCCCAGTTCGACTTTCCGGTCGGCGCGGTGGCGCAGAACACCGATCGGATCATCGAGTTCATCGCTGCGGCACGCGACGAGTTCGAAGCCGATATCGTGCTGTTTCCGGAATTGGCGATCAGCGGCTATCCGCCGGAAGACCTGCTGTTGCGCCCCGGGTTTCTTGCCCACTGCGAGCAGGCGCTGGCGCGGATTGCCGCAGCCACGCGCGGCATCGTGGCGGTGGTCGGCTGGCCGCAGAGCGCCGGCAGCGTGGTCTACAACGCCGCCAGCGTCTTGCGCGAGGGGCGCATCGAAGCGACCTACCGCAAGCGCGAACTGCCCAACTACGCGGTGTTCGATGAGCGCCGCTACTTCGACGTGGACCCGGACGGCGACAACTGCGTGGTGACCGTCAAGGGCGTGCAGGTGGGCGTGGTGATCTGCGAAGACCTATGGTTTGCCGAGCCGCTGGCCAAGACCGTGCAGGCTGGCGCCGAACTGGTGCTGGTGCCCAACGCATCGCCGTACGAGCGCGGCAAGCATGCGCAGCGCGATGCCTTGCTGGCCGAGCGCACCCGCGAGAGCGGGGCGGCGATTGCCTATCTCAATGTTGTCGGTGGCCAGGATGCGCTGGTGTTCGACGGCGCCTCGGTCGTGGCCGACGGCGATGGCACCGTGCATCCGGCCGCGGCGGCATTCGTGGACCAGTGGCTGGTGGTGGACTATGCCGCCGGCGAGCGCAGCTTCACCCCGGTGGTGTGGGTGGACGATGGCGACGAAAGCATGGACGCGCTGGCCTGGCGCGCGGTGGTGCGCGGGCTCAAGGATTACTGCGGCAAGAATGGCTTCCGCAAGGTGTGGCTGGGGCTGTCCGGCGGCATCGACTCGGCGTTGGTGTTGGCGATGGCGGTGGATGCCCTGGGGGGCGAGAACGTCACCGCGGTGCGCCTGCCGTCGCGCTACACCGCCGGGCTGTCGAACGATCTGGCCGAAGAACAATGCCGCGCGCTGGGCGTGAAACTCGAAACGATCGCGATCGAGCCGGCGTTCGAAGGCCTGCTCGCGGCACTGGGGCCGCTGTTCGCAGACACCCAGCCCGACATCACCGAAGAAAACCTGCAGTCGCGCAGCCGCGGCGTGATCCTGATGGCGTTGTCCAACAAGTTCGGCGGGCTGGTGCTCACCACCGGCAACAAGAGCGAATACGCAGTGGGCTACGCCACCATCTATGGCGATATGTGCGGTGGCTACGCCCCGCTCAAGGACCTGTACAAGACGGAGGTGTTTGGGCTGGCCAAATGGCGCAACACCGTGGGCGGCGCGCCGGTGATTCCGCCGGCGGTGATTTCGCGCCCGCCCTCGGCGGAGCTGCGCGACAATCAGACCGACCAGGACTCGCTGCCGCCCTACGACGTGCTCGACGGCATCCTGTACCGCTACGTCGACCAGGAGCAGTCGCGCGATGACATCGTCGCTGCCGGCTACGCGGCCGACACCGTGGAGCATGTGCTGCGACTGGTGCGCCTGAACGAGTGGAAGCGCCATCAGGCAGCGCCCGGGCCGAAGGTGTCGCGGCGCGCGTTCGGGCGCGAGCGGCGTTACCCGATCACCAATGGCTATTCGGGTCAGTAGTCGGGGGCACCGGGCGTCGTGCGCGCTGGCGCCGACGCCGGAGGCTGGGCGAAACCGGTGAGCAGCTCCAGCGTCGGCTTGGGGCGCGTCAGGTCGTACATCAGACCGAAATGGCCTTCGACGCCCGAAATGGTGGTCTGGTCCAGCAGCTCGTAGACGTTCACCTCGGCCACCACGTCGGCATAGTGGTCGCGCACGGTGCGTAACAGCTGGGCCAGGCTGTCGTAACAGCCGCCATCGCCCTGGGCGCCGCCGCTGACATTGCCGGTATACACCTCGGCGCAGTTGAGTTCGTTGAAGAACACCGGCGTGTTGTAGGTCTGCGCGGCGGTGCGCAACTGCCCCAGATACAGGTCGGTCCAATAGCCCGCATCGTGGTGGAACGCGTAGTAGTGGAAGCTGATGTGGTCGAACGCAAAGCCGGCCGCCCGGGCCTTGGCCAGAAACCAGAGGGAGCCATTGCGATCGCCGGGGCAGCGCGCGTTGGCACTGTGGTCGTCGCTATTGCAGGCGGTGATATTGATGGTGAAGCGCAGCCCTGCGCCCAGCTCGTTGGACGCCTGCCGCATGCCCTGGTACATCGTGGTCATCGCCGCGATCCTGGCATCGGCTTCGGCACGCACCAGATCCTGCTCGTTACCGATCTCCCACACCTTGACGTCGGCGGCGTAGCGGCGCGCCAGCTGGTAGCCGATCTCGCGGGTCATCGGGTAGACCATCGGGCGCAAGGTGATGCCGTATTTGCGCGCGAGCGGAACCAGCGTGTCGAGCGTGGCGTAATCGCGCGGGTCCACGTCGAAGCGATAGCTGCGCAGGTTGCGCGCGGCCAACAGCTTGAAGCGGGCCTCGGCCTGCGTCATGGCGTAGGCGGGGCGGTTGTCGTGGGCGTTGACGCCGTAGACGATGGGGGCGGCATGGGCGGTGGCCGCGGACAGCAGCAGCCCGAGCGCGAACAGGATCCGCTGACCGGACATCGACATACAGCCTCCTTGGCGTGCGCCGGCAGGATGTCGTCCCTGCCATATGCCTGGAGTATAGGAAGCCTCGCTAAGCCATTCGGTGACCTGGTGCCGGGTCTCGGGCTCCCGCGCTGGCGATGTGACCCGGATCCGGTTCGGGATGTATGAGCTCGCCCGGGCCGAGCGTGGTTGCTGCCCAGGACTTGTGCGCATGCAGCTGCCGCACACGGACACACGGTGGCGCAGAGCGACCACGGCAGCGAAGTCGATGGCGATATCCGCTTCGCGTGACACCCAGGAAGACCACGCCACGGACGGCAGCTAGAGCTGGCCCGTGCCAACGTGTCGCCGCGCGAGCACGTCCCGCCAAGGGAGCGCCGTGTCGCGATTCCACCCGGCGCTGCGGCAATAAAGCGTTGCGGCAATAAAAAAGGGGCCTTGCGGCCCCTTTCATCTCATCGCCGATCGATCTCTCAATCGCGACTCATCTGTGCATTGCGCTGGCCGGTGGCGGCGGACTTCTCGCCAGCGAACGGGTTGAGCTTGCGCACGGCCCACGGATACTTCGGCCAGTCGCCGGTCAGCCACGGGTGCTGCGGGCTGTTGAGCTCCAGCACGCGGCGCGCGTCGGCGGCCAGGGTCTTGTTGCCCAGGTGGGTGTAGGCCTCGGCCAGCACGGCGACTGCGTCGTACTGGAACGCGCTCTGCGGGTAGGTTTCCAGCAGGTAGTTGGCACGCCCTGCAGCCGACACCCAGGCGTCGCGGCGCAGGTAATACAGCGCGTTGTCCAGTTCGTGCTGGGCGAAGATGTCGCGCAGCTCGATCATTCGCTTGCGCGCGTCCGGCGCGTAGCGGCTGTTGGGATAGCGGTCGGTGACGGTGTTGAAGTCGTTGTAGGCCTGCTGCGGTGAGGACAGGTCGCGGCGGCTCGGGTCCAGCGACCACACGCGGCGCAGGAACACCGTGTCACGGTTGCTGTTGGCCAGCCCGCGCAGGTAATACAGATACGAGATGTTGCGGTGCGTCGGATAGGTACGGATGAAGCGGTCGACGCTGGACACCGTGTCGTCGTGCTTGCCGGCCTTGTACTGGGCGTAGGCGGTTTCGATCATCGCCTGCTCGGTGTACGGGCCATACGGGTACTGGGCGATCAGGCGCTTGTAGCTGGCTTCGGCGCCGGCCCAGTTGCCTTTCTCCATCAGGCCGTGGCCCTTGCCGTAGAGCTGCTCGACCGGCATGCCCTCGTCGGGATTCTTGTCCTTGGCGCCGCGGTGGCAGCCGGTGACGACAAACGCCATGACCAGCATGAGGGCAATCAGGCGCGCAGGCGCGGAAAACGTGGACCGTCGGATCATGGGGTCTGGGCAGGACGCGTCAGGAAAACGAAAGGGCGATGATAGCCTAGTGGCCTGTCCGGCGACTGACTCCCGCCGCCCGGACCCCAAATTCCTTGGTTTTTGCCTGAGTACCCGCGTCCATGTCCGACCAATCCTCCGAACCCCTCGATTCCTCCCTGCGCCAGGCTGTCGTGCCGGACAGCGCCGCCGGGCGTCGCTTCGATGCGGTGCTGGCCGAGCTGTTTCCCGAATTCTCGCGCTCGCGGCTGTCGGAGTGGATCAAGTCCGGCGATGCGCTGCTGGACGGCGAGACCGCCCGCCCGCGCGACACCTTGCGCGGCGGTGAAACCGTCCAGGTGCAGGTGGTGCTGGAAACCCAGACCCACGCCGCGCCGCAGGACATCCCGCTGAACGTGTTGTACGAAGACGACCAGGTGCTGGTCATCGACAAGCCGGCGGGCCTGGTGGTGCATCCGGGCGCCGGCAACCCGGACGGCACCCTGGTCAATGCGCTGCTGTTCCGCGACCCGAACCTGGCCGCGGTGCCGCGTGCCGGCGTGGTACATCGCCTGGACAAGGACACCAGCGGGGTGATGGTGGTGGCGCGCACGCTGCAGGCGCAGACCGCGCTGGTGGAGCAGCTCTCCGCCCGCGATGTGCACCGTCAGTACCTGGCGGTGGTGGTGGGGGCGCTGGTCTCCGGCGGCACCGCCGATGCGCCGATCGACCGCCACCCGCGTGACCGGCTCAAGATGGCGGTGCGCGACGACGGCCGCGACGCCGTCACCCATTACCGTCTGCGCGAGCGCTTCCGCGCGCACACCGCGCTGGAATGCCGCCTGGAAACCGGGCGTACCCATCAGATCCGCGTGCACATGGCGCATCTGAAATCGCCGATCGTCGGCGACCCGCTGTACGGCGGCGCGCTCAAGCTACCCAAGGGCGCCACCGACACACTGGTGGCCGAGCTGCGCGGCTTCAAGCGCCAGGCGCTGCATGCCGAAACGCTGGAATTCCTGCACCCGGTCAGTGGCGAGCCGATCCGCGCCAGCGCGCCGGTGCCGGAAGATCTGCAGCGGCTGATGAGCGCCCTGCGCGAAGACAGCGCTCGCGCCGCCGAGTTGGCGCGGCGCTGAGGTGAGCGCCGTGCTGCCGTTTGTGTTGCCGGCGCAGTGGCCGGCGCCGCCGCGTATCCACGCGTTGACCACGCTGCGGCATGGCCTGGGCGTGTCGCCGGCACCGTTCGACAGCCTGAATCTCGGCAACCGCAGCGGCCCGCAAGGGGACCTGCCAGTGAACGTGGAACGTAACCGGGCGCTGCTGACACAGGCGCTGGGCTTGCCAGGCGCGCCGCATTGGCTGCGGCAGGTGCACGGGGTGGAGGTGGTGCGTGTGGACGCGCCGCGTGCTGTGGATGCGGCGCACGCGCAGCTGCGGGAGCTGGACGAGCCGGTGGCCGATGCCGCCGTCACCAGCGTGCCCGGCGTGGTGCTGGCGATCCTCACCGCCGATTGCCTGCCGGTGGTGCTGGCCGCCGCCGATGGCAGCGAAGTGGCGGCCGCGCATGCGGGCTGGCGCGGGCTGGCCGACGGCATGCTGGAGCGCAGCGTGGCCGTAATGCGGACCCCGCCGCCGCAGCTGGTCGCCTGGCTGGGACCGGCCGCAGGGCCGCAGGCGTACGAAATTGGCGCGGATGTCTTCGAGGCGTTTGTGACGCGTGATCCACAGGCAGCCAGCGCGTTCGTCGCCACGCGCCCGGGTCACTGGCGGGTGGATCTGTACGCGTTGGCGCGGCTGCGCTTATGCAGCGCCGGCGTGCCGGCCGAGGCCATCCATGGCGGCGAGCTGTGCACCATTTCCGATCACACGCGGTTTTTTTCGCACCGGCGTGATCGCCGCAGCGGGCGCATGGCCACGCTGGCCTGGATCGCGCCCTGAGCACGCCGCTGTTTGCGCAGGTGCTGGGCGCGGCAGCCTTCGCCCAATTGCCGGCGCCGGTGCGCGCGCTGCACGCGGTGCAGCAGCGGCAGCGCTTCGTTGGCCGTGCGCTGGTGCGCCGCGGTGCGCATCCGCTGGTCCCGCTGCTGGCATGGCTGAGCCGCCTGCCGCACAGCGGACAGGTGGAGGTGGAGTTCCTGGTCGATGCGAACGGCGAGCGCTGGCATCGGCGCTTTGCTGGCCTGCCGATGCACTCACGCATGTGGCGTCACGGCGCATGGTTGCGCGAACACCTGGGCGCAGTGCGTTTCGAGTTCGCACTGCGCGCCGATGCCACCGCGCTGTACTGGCAGGCGCGGCGGGTGTGGGCATTCGGCTGGCTGCCCTTGCCGGCGCGCTGGTTCGAGCAGGTGCGTTGCCGCGAGCACGCCGACGAGGGCCGCTATGGCTTCCTGGTCGACGTGCATCTACCGTGGGTGGGGCCATTCATTCGCTACGAGGGTTGGCTTGAACCGCACTGAGCACGCCGCGCCGCCTGCCACCATCGTGTTCGATGGCGTGTGCCTGCTGTGCAATGGCTGGGTCAGGTTCCTGTTGCGCCACGACCACCGCAGGCGCTATCGCTATGCCGCCATGCAGGGCACGGCCGGGCGCGCATTGCTGGTCCAGCACGGGCTGGACCCGGACGACCCGCTGTCGTTCCTGCTGGTGGACGCGGCAGGTGCCTGGACCGATACCGATGCAATCGTGCGGGTACTGAGCGGGCTTGGTGGCCTGTGGCGCGTGGCGGCAGTGCTGCGCCTGGTGCCGCGTTCGTTGCGCGACATCGGCTACCGTGTGGTGGCACGCAACCGCTACCGCTGGTTTGGCCGCAGCACGCACTGCATGTTGCCCACGCCTGAGCAACGCGCGCTGTTTCTGGATTGATGCCGCCGCATGTGGAATGTGGTGCTGGGTAGGAGCGCGCTTGCGCGCGATGGGGCGTTATCGGCGAGGCCACGTCGCGCGCAAGCACGCTCCTACGCGGGTTGCGATTTCTAGCGCTTTGGTGATGCCGCCGCGTTGTCGATAGGCGCGCAAAACCTAGTCCGCAATGTCTGCCGATATCGGCTGGAACACGCGTGCACGCACCGCAGCTGGTCACGCAGTGGCTGCTTTCGATTACAGCGCACAGAAGGGTTTCGGGCCGCCGTTTTCTAACGACACACATGACGTAGGAGCGCGCTTGCGCGCGATGGGGCGTTACCGGCGAGGCCTCATCGCGCGCAAGCGCGCTCCTACGAATGCGGGTGGTGTGCGGGGTTACGCCGCCGCGCTTCCAAAACTGCCGCGTACCACGTTCGAGCTACCGCGGGTGTCTGATTGCAGGCGGAAGATGGACACCGCATCGGCCAGTTCCACTGCCTGTTCTTCCAGGCTGCGCGCGGCGGCGGTGGCTTCTTCCACCAGGGCGGCGTTGCGCTGGGTCACTTCGTCCAGCTGCGCCACGGTGCGGTTCACCTGCTCGATGCCGCTGGACTGTTCGGCGCTGGCCGAGGTGATCTCGCTCATGATGTCGGTGACGTGCTTCACCGAGCCGACGATCTCGCGCATGGTCGCGCCGGCGCGGTGCACCAGACCCGAGCCCAGTTCCACCTTGTCGGTGGAGTCGGCGATCAACGATTTGATCTCCTTGGCTGCATCGGCCGAACGTCGCGCCAGGGCGCGCACTTCCGAGGCCACCACCGCGAAGCCGCGGCCCTGTTCGCCGGCGCGCGCTGCTTCCACCGCGGCGTTGAGCGCCAGGATGTTGGTCTGGAACGCGATGCCGTCGATGACGCCGATGATCTCGCCGATCTTGCGCGAGGCAGTGCTGATCTGGCTCATGGTGGACACCACATCGTCCATCACCTGGCCACCGTTCTGCGCCACTTCGCCGGTGCCCAGCACCAGCTTGTTGGCCTGCTGCGCGCTGTCGGCGTTCTGCTTCACGGTGGAGGTGAGCTCTTCCATGGAGCTTGCGGTTTCTTCCAGGCTCGCGGCCTGTTGCTCGGTGCGTTCGGACAGATCGGTGTTGCCGGCGGCGATTTCCACCGCGGCGCGGCGAATGGTGTCCGACGCAGTCTGGATGCCGCCAATGATTTCGGTCAGGCGGATCACGGTCTGGTTGGTGTCGTCACGCAGGCGCGCGAAGATGCCATGCGCATCGCCATCCACGCGCTGGGTGAGGTCGCCCTCGGCCAACGCGCTGATCACGCGCGCCAACGCGGCCAGATGCGTTTCCACCGAGTCGTAAATGCGGTTGATGCCTTGCGCCAGCGACAGCAGCACGCCGTCCATACCCTCCATCTGCATGCGGCGGCTGAAATCGCCAGCGGCAGCGGCATCGATGATCTCGATCAGCGCCTGCTCGGCGTTGACCTGCGCGGTGACATCCATCCACTGCGCGATGGTGCCGAGCTTGGTGCCGTCGGCGGCAATGATCGGGCTGTAGACGAAGTCGATCTGGCGGCCGAAGAACGGCGCACGCACGGCCTTGGAGGCGGTGAGCGCACGCATGCGGTCGATGGCGGCCTGGCTGTCCGGATAGATGTCGCCGATGCTGCCGCCGACGAAACCTTCGGCATGGAAGCTGGGGCGGAAGCTCTGCACGTCCGGCTCGATCAGCTTGAGCATCTTGAGCAGTTTTCTGTTGGCGAACAGCACCTGGCCGTCATCATCGGCGATGCGGATCATGGTGTCCAGATCGTCCAGCGCCTTGATCACGAACTGGCCGTGGCGCAGGCCCTGCTCCATCACGTCGAGGCGGATGGCGAGCTTGTCCTGGGTGGCTTGCAGGGTGCGCAGCAGCGGCGCGAGTTCGCCGCTGGCGCTGCGCGCGTCCAGGCGCTGGAAGCGGCCTTCGCCGATGGCGGCGATGGCGGTGACTGCCTGGTCGAGCTGGGCGGCAGTGCGCCGGCGCGACCACCACCACAGCCCCGCACTGGCGGCGCCGAGCACCAGCAGCGCCGGTAGCAGCGTGCCCAGGCTGTGCCAGAAGCCGCCGGGCATGGCGGTGGCGGCGTAGACGGCAAGCAGGATCAGCAACGCGGCCTGCGCCGCAGCCGGCAACCAGGCTGTCCAGGTGGCACGCGCAACGTTCCGGCCGGTGGGCGGAGGAGAGGCGGGTGCGGCATCGAGGGTAGGCAACATAGGCTGGTGTCCGACTGGTGTTCTGGGTGGGGAGCGTGTCCGGCAGTGTGTGGCTGCAATGGGGTATCGGCGGCCGGGCCCGAATCATGACGGTGTGAAGGCGCCGTTCGTCGGAATCAGCACGTCGGTACCCTAAAAATGCCGATGTACTTGATTTGGAAGCGGTTTCAGTCTCGGGGCAGGGGTGGGCGCTCACGGCGATTACGGACGAAGCGCACATTTATTTGTTATTGAAATGTGAACTTTCGGCCTGCCCGGCAGTGCATGGGGTTCAAGACGAAGGGTGCAGCCTGCGCTCCGTACCCCAGGCAGGAACCCCCGCGATGGCGAGGCTGGGCCGATCGCCGCTGCCGCATCGCAGCTCGCCCCGCGGGCAATGGCGTGCGCTAACTCGCTGTGATTCGCTTGCGGCCGCACGCACGACTCGGCGGGAAGTACCCCTCGGAGCGCGTCGCTCTTCATGCACGCACAAAAAACCGGCCGTCTCGCGACGGCCGGTTCAACGTCACTGCACAACCTCAGACGTTATTTGGCACTGGCGGCCGCGTCGTCGGGCAGTGCCCAGGCAATCACGCTGTCGCCGGACTTGGTTTCCATGCGGTCATGGCCACCCACCGCGGCAACGATGTACTGCTTGCCATCGATGGTGTAGCTCAGCGGCGCGGCCTGCGGGCCCGCCGGCACGCGGGTCTCCCAGACCTGCTTGCCGGTGCGGGTGTCGAAGCCGCGGATGAAGTTGTCCAGGCTGGCACCGATGAAGGTGACGCCGCCGGCAGTGGCCAGCGAGCCGCTGTTGTTCGGGGTGCCGATCTCGAACTTGGTCTTGGACGGGATGCCCATCGGGCCCTGGTCGTAACCGGTGCCCAGCGGACGGCGCCAGATCACCTGCTGCGTGCGCAGGTCCACGCCGGAGATGTAGCCCCATGGCGGTGCCACGCACGGCGTGTTGAGCGGCGACATCCACGGCTCCTTGCGCGCGCCATAGGCCAGGCCTTCCTGCGCCATGTAGCCCTTGGTCTTGCTGCTGCCGTTGAACACCGACACCACGCCCAGCTCGTTCATCACCGTGCGCGGGTAGACGTGCTCGGTGTAGGGCAGGCGATTGCTGTTCATCACCATGATGCCGCGCTGCAGGTCGACCGAGACGCCGCCCCAGTTGATGCCGCCATGGTTGCCGGTGAACGACAGCGAGCCCTGCAGGCTGGGCGGGGTGAACATGCCTTCGTACCGCAGCGTCTTGAACTCGATGCGGCAGGCGAGCTGGTCGAACGGGGTCATGCCCCAGGCATCGGACTCAACGATGGTCTCGTAGTCACGGCTGGGCGCACCCACGGTGTTGGGCATGCCCGGCGACACCGGCTGGGTGGACGCGGTCCAGTCGCCATGATCGGTGCCCTGCGGTACCGCAATCTGCTTGACCGGCATGATCGGCTGGCCGGTGGCGCGGTCGAGCACGAACACCTGGCCGGACTTGGTGGCCTGGATCACGGCGGGGCGGGTGCCACCGCCGGCAACCGGCCAATCAACCAGGTTCGGCTGCGGACCGATGTCGTAGTCCCACAGGTCGTGGTTGACGGTACGGAAGTGCCAGCGCTCCTTGCCGGTTGCCGCATCCACGGCCACCAGCGAGGCGGTGTATTCCTCTTCCTGCGGGGTACGGCCCTTGCCGAAGAAGTCGCCGGCGGCGTTGCCGGTGGGCAGGTACACCAGCCCCAGCTCGTCATCGGCGGCCATCAGCGACCACACGTTCGGGGTGGAGCGGGTATAGGTCTGGCCAGCCGGCGGTTCGGCGGTGATGGTCGGATTGCCCAGATCCCAGGCCCAGCGCAGCTGGCCGGTGAGCGCGTCGAAGCCACGCACCACGCCGGACGGCGCATCGCGTTCCTGACCATCGCGCACCTGCCCGGTGGGCTGGATCACCACACCGCGCATGACCACCGGCGGCGAGGTCGGGCCGACGAAGCCCGGCTTGGTGTTGCCGGTGCCGGCATTGAGGTCCACATAGCCGTTGTTACCGAAGCTGGCGCAGAGCTTGCCGGTCTGCGCATCCAGCGCACCCAGGCGGCCATCGACCATCGGCCAGAAGATCCGCGTCGGGCACTCGGCAGTGCCTTCCGGCGCCTGGTAGTACGACACACCACGGCAGGTGGTGGCGGCCACGCCGGCCATCGCCTTCGGATTGGTCTGCGGGTCGAAGCGCCAGCGCTCCTTGCCGTTGGCCGCCTCCACCGCGATCACCTTCTGGGTCGGGGTGCAGATGTAGAGCAGGTCGCCGACCTTGAGCGGGGTGTTCTGGAATGCATAGCCCAGCTTGGAATCCTTCGGCTTGAGATCGCCGGTATGGAATTCCCACGCCACCTTGAGGCCCTTGACGTTCTCCGGCGTGATCTGCGCGCCGGGGGTGTAATGGTTGGACAGGTTGGAACCGGCGTAGGCAGTCCAGTTACTGGCATCGTGGTTGGCCGCCACGTTCCCGTCCGGGCTGGGCACGCTGCCACGGCTGAACGGCGTTGCCGCATCGGCCGGCTGCTTGGATGCATCGGCCAGTTCCACATTGCGCGGCACCAGCAGCGGCCACAGGATCAGCGCTGCGCCCAGCACCGGCAGCACGCCGGTGACCACGACATAGCCGAGCCCGGACAACGGCTGCATGCGCCGCCGCGCCACGCCCCAGAACGGCAACAACACCAGGCCGAGCACCGAGATCCAGGCCAGACGCGGGATCAGGCCCCAGCCATCCAGGCCCACTTCCCACAGCGCCCACACGATGGTGGCCGCCAACGTAGCGCCAAACAGCCACAGGCCAGCGCGTTTGCCCAGTGCCAGCAGCACACCGGCCACCAGCACGGCGATACCGGCGAGCACGTAGTACCAGGAGCCACCAACGGCCACCAGGCGCCCGCCTTCATAGGCGAGCGCCGCACCAAGCACGGCGAGCACCACGGCATAGGCCACCAACAGCCAAGTGCCGAGCCCGCGTTTAGAGGATTGATCAGTCATTTTGAGTTATCAGGAAGGACCCGGGCACCAAACAAACGGTGCAGGTCGTGGAGGGAGAGAGGCAGCGGACTGGCGAAAGCGGCCGCACCTGGATATGAACGCGCCGCCCCTCCCAGGGTCCTCGGCGCTAATCATGTGAATATTTTAGACCCATCCTTATCCCGTGTCCGTGACGGAATAGGAACCATCGTTCCAACCTGCACACCTGAAGCACACGAAATAGGCAAAAACTAAACGGAATTGCTGATTCGTTGACTGCTAGTCGTAAGTTACCGGCCGCTTGTGCTGATTGCTGATGCTAGTGACGGTGCCGATTCTTGAATTTCTCTAATCAGCCTCGGTGACGCACACGCACCTCATATCCGTCAGCCTCGCTGTCGCTGTCGCTGTCGCTGTCGCTGTCGCTGTCGCTGTAGTTCTCTGTGTGCGCTCGACACGTCGCCCCCCGCCTGCCGAGCCTGAGACCCTGCCGCAGCACCGCCGTTCCGCTCTTGCTCCCGCTCCACCCAGTCGCCTTAAAGCAAGCCGAGCACCGCAGTCACGCGTGGCCGAAGAGGCGCCCTTGTCTGAGCGTAGCGAGTTTGGGCGCCGTGCCGCGCGTGACGAGGAGCGCAGGGCACCGGTGCGGCTTCACCGCACCGGATTGCGTCGGCGACCGCGGTTTTGGTTCCTTTTGCCAAGACAAAAGGAACTCGCGCCGCAGGCGCGAAAGCTCTGCACTTGCATTGTTTTACCGTGAAGTGCCTTGCATCGAAAGACGCTATCAACAACTCAGCAGCTGAACCCCTGCGCGCAGCCATCTAGGCAACGCTTTCTCACGCTGACGGCGAGAAAATTGCATCAACGCAGTGACGCGAAACGCGACACCGCGCATGAAACAGCCAGACTCAGATATCGGCCAACGCCTGCAAATACCGCTGCCGCCAATGATTGATGTTGTTCTTGCGCAAGTGATCCATCATCGCGTGCCAACGCTCCACCCGCGTTGCCAACGGCATGCTCGCCGCCGTCGCAATCGCATCGGCCACACCATCCAGATCATGCGGATTGACCAACAGCGCCTCTTTCATCTCATCGGCTGCACCGGCCAGCAACGACAACACCAGCACACCCGGATTCTCCGGATCCTGCGCTGCCACAAATTCCTTGGCGACCAGATTCATGCCATCGCGCAACGGCGTCACCAAGCCCACGGCCGCAGCGCGATAAAACCCGGTCAATGTGGCATGGCTGAAGTTCTGGTTGACGTAACGCAGCGGCGTCCAGTCAGGCTCCGCATGACCACCGTTGATATGTCCGGCGATCTGCTCAAGCTGCCCGCGCAGCTGGCGATATTCGTTGACGTCGCCGCGTGAGACCGGTGCGATCTGCAGATAGGTGAGGCTGCCGGATTGATCCGGGTAGCGCTCCAGATAACGCTCAAAGCCCTGGAAGCGCTCGGGCAGACCCTTGGAATAATCCAGGCGATCCACGCCGATGGCGAGCTGGCGCCCACGCAGGCTTTCGCGCAGATCGCGCACTGCCTGCTTGGAGACCGACGCCTTGGCCTGATTGGCAATCAGATCGGTGTCGATGCCGATCGGGAACGCCGCGGCGCTGAAGCGGCGCCCACCCGGGCCTTCCACCAGATCGCCCTCCAGCACGCGCCCGCCACCGAACAGGCGCACATACGCCTTGAAGCGTTCGGCATCGCGCTGGGTCTGGAAGCCAACCAGGTCGTACGCGTAGAACGTGCTGAACAAGCGCGCGTGATCCGGCATTGCCTGCATCAGGTCGGCCGACGGCATCGGCACATGCAGGAAGAAGCCCATCTTGCAGCCCACACCGAGCTCGCGCAGCATCGCTCCGAGCGGAATCATGTGGTAATCGTGGATCCACAGCGTGTCGCTGTCCTTGAGCAAGGGCGCCAGCTTTTCGGCGAACAGGCGATTGACGCGCATATAGCCTTCGCGCGTGGCGCGGTCGTAATCGACCAGATCCAGGCGAAAGTGCAGCAGCGGCCATAGCGTGCGGTTGGCAAAGCCGTTGTAGTAGGAATCGATGTCGCGCTTGTTGAGGTCCATGGTGACGAACTTGATGTCACCATCGGTCTGCTCGTGCATGCCGCCGCTGTCGCCGCGCACGGTCTTGCCGCTCCAGCCGAACCACACCCCGCCGCGCTCCTTCAGCGCCGCCAACAAGCCAACTGCCAGGCCGCCGGCCCGGCTTTCGCCAGGCACGGCCACACGATTGGATACCACCACCAGACGACTCATGACGCCTCCTGCCAACTCCGCGACAAGCGCATTGCTGCAATGATCAAGCCCACATGCGAATAGGTCTGGGGGAAATTGCCCCAGGCTTCGCCGTTTTCAAACGATAGGTCTTCAGAGAGCAAGCCGAGGTGATTACGGCGCGAAAGGATGCGCTCGAACAATTCACGCGCCTCGTCCTTGCGCCCGATCGCGGCCAGTGCATCGATGTACCAGAACGTGCAGATAGTGAAGCTGGTTTCCGGCTCACCGAAGTCATCCGGTGCGATGTAGCGGTATAGCGCGTCGCCATGCTTGAGCACGCGCCCGACAGCCTCGACCGTGTGCACGAAGCGCGGGTCGTCGTTGGCCACGATGCCGATGTCGGCCAGCAGCAATAGCGAGGCGTCCAGGCGATGGCCACCCAGGGTGTCGGTGAAATGGCCGTGTTCGTCGCTCCACGCCTCGGCCAGCACGCGCTCGCTGATGGTGTCGGCGCGCTCGCGCCAGTACACGCTGCGATCGTCCAGCGCGAGCCGTTCGGCGATCTTCGACAACCGGTCGCAAGCCGCCCAGCACATCGCCGCGGTATAGGTATGCACCTCGGCGCGGCCGCGGAATTCCCACAGGCCCGCATCGGGAACGTTGTGCAGAGCGAAGGCACGCTCGCCCAAGGGTTCGAGCTTGCGGAACGTGGACGCGTCGCCTTGATCTTTCAGGCGCAGGTCGAAGAACAACTGCGTGGAGGCCAGCACCACGCTGCCGTAGACATCGTGCTGCTGCTGGATCCAGGCCAGGTTGCCGCGACGCACCGGGCCCATGCCGCGGTAGCCGTCCATGGTGTCGACTTCGTGCTCTTCCAGCTGCGATTCGAAGCCGATGCCGTACAGCGGCTGCATGGTGCCGTCGGTGGTGGCAATGTTGAAGATGTAGCCGATGAACTGCTCCATCGTGCGCGTGGCGCCCAGGCGATTGAGCGCACGCACCACGAAGGCGGCATCGCGCAGCCAGCAATAACGGTAGTCCCAGTTGCGCGGTGTATTGGGCGCTTCCGGGATGGAAGTGGTCATCGCCGCGATGATTGCGCCGCTGTCTTCGTACTGGCAGAGCTTGAGCGTGATCGCACTGCGGATCACCGCTTCCTGCCAGTCCAGCGGAATCGACAGATAGCGCACCCATTCGCGCCAGTACTCTTCGGTGCGTTCCTGCGCTTCCTGTACATAGCCGGTGAGCGAGCGGGTGAGCGATTCGTCCACGCCCAGCACCAGGCTGACCGGATGGCTGAGCACGAACGGCAGGCCATCGCGGACAAAGCGCACCGGCACATCGGTGGTCAGGCGCAGGGTGAAGTCCGGCAGCACCCAGCGGATGTGGTTGCTGCCCCAGGTGGTATCCGGCGTGCGTCCGCCCCAATCAGCTAGCGGGCGTGCGCGCACCACGATGCGCGGGTTGCCGGCCAACGGGCGGATCTGCCGGATAATGCTCACCGGCCGATAGAAGCGGCCGTTGTTGCGCCAGCGCGGCGCGAAGTCGATCACCTCGACTTCGCCGCCCTTGCTGTCGCGCAGCACCGTGCGCAGCACCGCGGTATTGGGCAGGTAGTGTTGTTCGCTGCTCTCGAAATCCTCGAGTTCCACCGCGAAGTCGCCACCTTCGCCCTTGGGCGAGAGCAGCGAGCAAAACGCAGGGTCACCGTCGAACGCCGGCAGGCAGCTCCACACCACGCGTGCCTGGCGGTCCACCAGTGCACCAAAACTGCAATTGCCGATGACGCCCAGATCCAGAGAAGACTCGGTCATGAAATGCGTAACGTCCTGGGGGAAAAACGATGGGGAGCGCGTAACGCGCTCACGCGGTGTGCGCGTTGCGCTGCAACCAGGCATGCACGGCGGCGGTGCCCGGCACGCGAAAGCGTGCGTCGGTCTGGGCGCGGTCGCCGACCAGCACGCTCCAGCCGCCGAGGCGATTGGCCGCCTGGAAACCGAATTCGTCGGTGAGATCGTCGCCGACAAATACCGGCGTGCGGCCCGCAAATGCCGGCTGCTGCATCAGCTGCTCGACCGCCAGGCCCTTGTTGCTGCCTTCGGGAACAAATTCAACGACGTGATCGCCGGGCTGCAGGCGGTAACCAGACAGCGCCGCGATTTCCTGTTGTGCGAAGGCGAGTACGTCGGGGCCGGCAAGTGGTTGCGCGCGCCAATGCAGCGCGACGCTGACGCCTTTGTCTTCGACCATCACGCCAGGATGTTGATGCGTGAGTGCAGCGGCGCGTTTATGCAAGCCGTGCAACCACTCGGACGTGTCTTGCGGCATCGCGGCGCGTGCAGCGATATCGCTGCGGAGTTCATGTCCGTGCAGGCCGGCGGCTGGTAGCAGCATCGGTGCGAACAAGGCGTCCAGTTGCGACAGCGGTCTGCCGCTGACCAGAGCCACTGCGCCGTTGAGGCGATCGCTCAGACGCTCGATCGCCGCGCGGACCTCGGGCAAGAGCCGCACAGCCTCGGGGCTGTCGGCAAAGTCGATCAGGGTGCCGTCCACGTCCAGGAACAATGCGCAGGCATCGTCCAGCAATGGCGGCGACGGAAGGGGGGAATGCACGTCTGCCATGCGCCTAGTGTGCGCACTCAGGTGTGAGATTCAGGTTATGGAACGGCGGACGCTGTGTCTTCTCCCCTCGGGAGAAGGTGCCCCGCAGGGGCGGATGAGGGTACGGGCAAAGCCTCATGCAGTTTGAACGACATGAAGGCTTCGCTCCGTACCCTCACCCCAACCCCTCTCCCGCAGGAGAGGGGCTAAAGCGGTAGCCTCGGTGTTTCCCTTCTCCCCTCGGGAGAAGGTGCCCCGCAGGGGCGGATGAGGGTACGGGCAAAGCCTCGTGCAGTTGGAACGCCACGAGGGCTTCGCTTCGTACCCTCACCCCAACCCCTCTCCCGTAGGAGAGGGGCTGAAGCAGTCTCTCTGAGGGAGAGCGGTTTTCAAGCTCTTCGCGGTTGCTCAGAAGCTATACCGCACCCGTCCATACCAGTACGCGCCATTGCTGCCGATCGGCGAAAGCACGTCGTAGGGCAGGTTGCCGAAGTAGGCGATGTCGTCGATGGAGCGGTCCGAGTAGTTGTCCAGGATGTTCTGGCCGCCGATCGCCAGCGTCCATTGCGTGCCCAGGCGGTATTCGGCTTCCAGGTCCAGCTGCCATTCCGCGCCGTAGGTCTGGCGCGGCACGAAGCCGTCACCGAAGTCGAACACGCGGGTGGCGCTGCCGTAGCGGTTGACGCGGCTCTGCAGGTTCCAGTGCTCGTTGCTCCAGTTGGCGGCGAGCGAGGCGCGGGTGCGCGGGGCTGCATCGGTGAGCGTGTTGCTCTCTTCCACGCCGAACAGCACGTAGTCCGGATCCAGCGCCAGCAATTGCGACGGCGTGGCGATGACGTTCTTCAACTCGGTCTTGGCGTAGCTGTAGGTGCCGGTCAGCAGCAGATCGCCGCCGAAGGCGTACTGGCGCCAGTTGGCGACCAGCTCGGCGCCGCGGGTGCGGGTGTCGGCGGCGTTGAGGAAGTAGCTGGCACTCTGCACGCCGGTGACGCCGAAGTTCTGCTGCACGAAATCGGTGAGGCTGCTGCCGGTGATGTCTTCGGACAGCGCGATGCGGTCGTCGATGTCGATCTGGAAAAAGTCCAGCGACAGGTCGAAGTGATCGCCCAGCTTGCTGGTGAAACCCAGGCTGGCGTTGATCGACTTTTCCGGCTTCAGATCGGTGGCACCGAGCGCGCGGGCGATCGGGTTGTTGACCGACAGCAGGCGGCCCTGGGTCAGGCGGCCCGCGGCATCGTAGCCGGTGGAGGTAGCTTCGTAGCCGATCTGGCTCAGCGAGGGCGCACGCACGTTGTTGGAGACCGCACCGCGCAGCGCGAATGCCGGCGCGAACGCGTAGCGTGCAGCCAGCTTGCCGGTCCATTGGCTGCCGAAATCCTGGTAGTGCTCGTAGCGGCCGGCCAGGTCGGTGGAGAACTTGTCGCCGAACTGGCTGGACACGTTGGCGTAGACGCTGGCCACATTGCGCGACAGATCGGCCTCGTCCTGCGGGGTGAGCCCGCCGCCGGCCTGCGAGCCGGTGGGGCGATCGGTGAACGGGCCGGCCGCGTAGCTGGCCGGGTCGCCGGCATGCGTGCGGTACTGCTCACGGCGGAATTCGGCGCCGGTGCCGAAGGTGTGGGTGGCACCGGCCGCATCGAACACGCGGGTCAAATCGAAATTGCCCAAGGTCTGCGCAAAGGCGAAATCACCGGTCTTGAAGCGCGTGGTGCTGCCCGGCCCGAGCGAGGCGTTGAGCGAGTTGCGCAGCCGGTAGGTGAAGTCGTTGCGGCCGTAATCCAGGCTGGCGTCGTAGTCCCAGTCGCCCCATTGCCCACGGGCGCCGGCCACGATCTGCAGGTCGCGGTTTTCGCCTTCGGAAATCGGGCGGTAGCCGTTGGGGTAGATCTCGCGCCAGTTGGCGCTGCTGTCCGGGTAACGGAAGTAATTGGCGCCTTCGGTGTCGCGCTGGTTGTAGGTACCGAAGGCGTAGAACTCGCCGGTGGCACTGAACGGAATCTTGGTGTTGAGCCAGGCGTTCAGGCCCTTGGTGGCGCCATCGCCGAGCACGTAATTGCGCTGGCCGGCCAGGGCCAGGTTGGCGGGGGTCTGTTCTTCGAACGGCGGAATCTGATCGAACCCGGCGCGGTTGGTCGCCTCGCGGTTCTTCAGCTCCAGGCCCACCTTGAAGAAGCCACCGTCATCGCCCAGCAGCGTGCCGACCTTGGCGCTGGCATAGCTGGTCTGGCCATCGGTGATGCGCCGATTGATCGGCTCCACATCGGTGTTGTACGCACCGAAGCTGGCTTCCAGTTCACCGCGCTCGGGGTTGTCGTCCAGGATCACGTTGATGACCCCGGCGATGGCATCGGAGCCGTATTGCGCGCCGGCGCCGTCGCGCAGCACTTCGATGCGCTTGATGGCGTTGATCGGGATGGAATTGAAATCCACCGGCGTGGTGCCCTTGCCGATCTTGCTGTCGGTGTTGACCAGTGCAGAGGTGTGGCGGCGCTTGCCGTTGACCAGCACCAGCACCTGGTCGGGCGAGAGCCCGCGCAGCTGTGCGGCGCGGATATGGTCGGCGCCACCGGAGTTGGACTGGCGCGGGAAGTTGAACGAGGGCAGCAGCGCCTGCAGCGCGCTGCCCAGTTCACCGTTGACCACGCCGGCCTTGCGGATGTCCTCGGCGGTGAGCACGTCCACCGGCACCGTGGATTCGAGCACGGTGCGGTCGCTTGCACGGGTGCCGGTGACGATCACCGTGTCCAGCGTGGTGGCGCCGGGCGCGGCTTGCTGGGCCTGGGCGTTGGCGCTGAGGACGGCGGCCACGGCCAGGCCGATAACCGAAAGGGTGGGGCGGGTCATGCTGTCTCCTGAAATACGGCAGGCCGCCGCGCGTCGGCATCCGGCCGCGCTGGCGTGCAAGGTGGGGACCGGGAGTGTTCCACTTCCATCCGGATGGAGAGATATTATCGTGTTGTTCAGGCCGGCGCGAGATGGCACAGTGCCCCCGCGCCGGCATGAGCTGATATCCCGCCTGCATGAGCCGGCCCCCGCCTGGAGAGATCGATGAAGTTGTTGCCGTCCTGCCTGTTCGCCGCCGTGTTGGCGTTGTCTGCCTGCGCCACCACGCCGGGGCACGCGCCGGCCTCCACCACCGCCAGCCTGCAGGGCGACGCCGCGCGCCCGGCGGCAGCGCGGGGCTGGGTGCGGAGCGAGCTGTATTTTGGAGTGGGCGAGGAAACCGGCCCGGCCGACCGCCCGCAGACCCGCACCATCAGCGACGCGCAGTGGCGCGCGTTTTTGGACAAGGAAGTGACCCCGCGCTTTCCGGACGGGCTCACCGTGTTCGACGCCTACGGCCAGTGGCTGTTCCGCGGCGCCAAGGAACCGAACCGGCTCGGCACCAAGGTGCTGGTGATCCTGCACGAAGACAGCCCGCAGCGGCGCAATGACATCGAGGCGATCCGCCTGGCGTGGAAGCAGGCCACCGGTCACCAGTCGGTGTTGTGGGCGCGGCAGCCGGTGGACGTGTCGTTCTGAGCCGGATCCCTGCGGGCAGCCGCATGCGCCGCCGCTGGCAGGCGCCACACCTCCGCACCGTGGCGAGCAGCAGTGTGCTCGCCGCAGCCGCGCTGCTCACGTGCGCCGCGTCGGCACGCGACACCCACGTGCAACTGACGCTCGATGCGCACACCCGCGCCACTGCCAGCCTGGTCGGCACGCGCCTGCATGTGGTGCTGGCGCCCGGCGGCCAGCAGCAGTGGCTGGACGCGGACCTGGACGACGGCGAAGCCACCGGCAGCGTGCGCAGCGACGATTACAACTTCGATGGCCATCCGGATCTGGCAGTGACCGTGATGCTCGGGCAGGTCAACGAAGCCACGCGGGTGTTCCTGTATGACCCGGCGCAGCGGCAGTTTCGCCTGCTGACCGCGCCCACGCGCCCGCAGGTGCAATGCGCAGGGTTCTGGAATCTCACCCCGGACCCGCAACAGCGCAGCCTGAGCAGCTCCTGCCGTAGCGGGCCGATGTGGTACGCGGACGTATACCGCTATGACGCCGCTGGGCGCCTGTATGTATCCACCACCCAGCAGCCAATTGCCGCGCAGGTGATCCTGGACGTGCTGGGCCCGGGTACCGAAGAGGGCATGCCGTTTTCGGTGTGGCCGCGCTTCGATGCGCAGGGCGGGGTGATCGGCACGGAGATTGGCCAGAGCCTGGAAGCACCCCGGCCTGCCACATTTCAGGTGCAGGTGCCACGCTTGCCGCTGTATGCCACGCCCACCGCGACCACCACGCGGCGCTATCTGATCAAGGGCGATCGCCTCGAGGCGCTGGACGTGAGCGCGGACCAGACCCGCCTGCAGGTGCGGTTTCGCAGTGCCGGCCATGCGGAGAGCACTGGCTGGATCCGTGCCGACCAGGCCCTGCCCTGAGTCATCGCGTGCATCGGGATGCTGCCGCTGGCGGTCCTCAGCGGCGGCGCTGCAGCAGCACGCTCTGATCTACCGCGCCGCTGTCGCGCATGCGGGGCAGCGGCTACCATCGCCTGTCCCCTCGCATCCTGGCTCCCATGTCGGCCCCTTCCTCGCGTACTGCGGCATCCCCGCGCTGGTTCGTCTCCGGCGACCTCAATGGCTTCTTCGGCCTGGTGGTCGACAATCTCTCCATCCTCGGCTTCATCGCGATGGCGTTGATCGGCCTGTTCCAGTTCCCGCCCGACGTGGTGTACGGCCGCATGTTCCCCGGCACCGCATTCGGTGTGCTGGTGGGCAACCTGCTCTACACCCTGATGGCGCGCCGCCTCGCCAGGCGCACTGGTCGCGATGACGTCACCGCCATGCCGCTGGGCCTGGATGCACCCACCAGCATCGGCATGGCGCTATTGGTGCTGGGCCCGGCGTTTGCCGGCTTCAAGGCGCAGGGACTGGACCCGCAGGCTGCGGCGATCGCCACCTGGAAACTGGGCATGGCCGCGCTGGTGGTGATGGGGCTGCTCAAGCTGGTGCTGTCGTTTGTTGGCGAAGCGGTTACGCGCGCGCTGCCACGCGCCGCATTGCTGGGCTCCATCGCCGGCATCGCGCTGGTGCTGATGGGCTTGTTGCCGCTGCTGGAAACCCTGCGCTCGCCGGTGGCCGGCTTCGTCACCCTGGGCTTGTTGCTGTATGTGCTGCTGGCCAAGGGCCGCCTGCCGATCAAGTTGCCCGGCGTGCTGGTGGCCTTCGTGATCGGCACAGCGCTGTACTACGGCCTGGGGCTGGCCGGCCTGGGTGCGCCTGGATTCGCGGTCCCGGCCTGGGTGGCGCCCCAGATGGTGTTGCCACTGCCGAATCTGGGCTTTATCGATGGCTTGCCGTCCACCTTGCCGTATCTGCCGTTGCTGCTGCCGTTTGGCCTGTTGATGGTGGTGGGCGGCATCAACGTGAGCGAAAGCGCGCGTGCGGCCGGCGATGATTACCGCACCCGCGACATCCTGCTGGTGGAAGCACTGGCCACGCTGGTGGCCGGCGTCTGCGGCGGTGTGGCGCAGACCACGCCGTACATCGGCCAGCCAGCCTACAAGCACATGGGCGCACGCACCGGCTACACGCTGCTGACCGGGTTGTTCGTCGGCATCGGCGGCATGCTCGGCATCATCAGCGGGTTGGTGCAGTGGCTGCCGTTGGCGGTGCTGGCGCCGATCATCGTGTACGTGTCGATCGACATCACCACGCAGGCCTTCCAGGCCACGCCGAAGCAGCACGCCGGTGCGATGGTGCTGGGCTTTCTGCCATCGGTGGCCTACCTGCTGGCAATCAAGGCGCCGATCTGGATCGCGCCGGAGCAACTGGTGGCGCTGACCACCAAGGTCGACAGCCATGGCCTGCCGGAACTGGCCGTGGTCTTCGCGCTGGGCAATGGCTTCATCATCACCGCGATGTTGTGGATTGCGGCGGTGGTGGCGATGATCGACGGCAGGCTGCGGCGCGGCGCGGTGTTCCTGCTGGTCGCGGCCGGGCTGACCCTGTTCGGGTTGATCCACTCGGTGGACCCGCGCGGCGGCATCTATCTGCCCTGGTCGCTGCAGGGCCTGGCGCGCGTGATCAGCTGGCAATTCGTGGGTGCGTACGTGGCGCTGGCGGCAACGCTGCTGCTGCTGTCGCTGCTGCCGGCACGTAAAGAGACGCTGGCATGAACCGGCACGCGCACGCGCTGCGGGTGGTGCTGGCCGGTGCGGCGTTGCTGGCCAGCGGTGGCGCGTGGTCTGCATCGTTCGACTGTGCGCGCGCAAGCACGGCGGTGGAACAACGCCTGTGTGCGTTGAAGGCGCTGGGCCTGCTCGACGAACGCCTGGATGCGTCCTATCAGGAACTGCTGCAGACCACGCCGCGCAGCGCGGTGGCCGCTGTGCGCGAGCAGCAACGCGCCTGGCTGCGGCAGCGCAATGCCTGCGCGCAGAACGCCACACCGGACGACTGCCTGCAGCGCAGCCTCAGTGCCAGGGCCGATGCGCTGGACAAGGCGCTGGCCGCGCAACAACAGGCCCTGGACCGCATCATTGCCAGCATCCCGAGCGCACCGGCTGCGGCGGCGCGTCAATTGCAGGCCTACGACACGCCGCTGGCATCGGCGTGGTTGGTGTATCTGCATCAATTCGTGCCGGCCGCGGGTGTCGATGCAGCGCTGTCTGCGGCGCGTTTTCAGAGTGCGCGCGCGGCATTGCGCAAGGTCGACAGCTTTGCCGATTCGGTGCTGAACGATGAGGCCACCGGTCCTGACGTGCAGGAACCGGACAAGACACTGACGCTGTTGCGCATGTGGATCGAGCGCAACGACAGCACGCGCCCGTATGTGCATTGCTTCATTTTCAGCACGCTTGGCGAGCCGGCGTACGAGGCGTTCGGCCCGCTGTACGGTTCCACCCGCGACAGCTTCGCGCCGTTGTGCGAGCCGCCGGGCGGCCTGTTCGCGCTGCCGGCCTGGACCCAGCTCGATGCCGCGTTTGCGTCGTTGATCGAATCGATCAGCAAGGACGCCGGCACCATCCGCTACGCCAGCTATGCCGAGTGGGAGGTCATCGCACTGCGTGCGTCGCTCTCGCCATTGCTGTATCTGCAGCCGGCCTTGCGCAAGCGCTATAGCGGCGATCCGGACCAGGCGTTGGCTGCCTGGACCGGCGAGGCCAGCGCATGGCCGGCCGACGACCGCAAGGCCGCACGTGCACTGCTGCCGAAGGTGCGTGCCGACACCGCTGCCTGGCTGGTGCGCGAGAAGCATTTGCCGGCCGCACAGGCGCAGCAAGTGGCTGCTGCGATTGTCACTGCCTGGGTGGACGCCCGCCTGGAC
Source organism: Xanthomonas sp. NCPPB 4037 (assembly GCF_041475695.2). Lineage (NCBI taxonomy): Bacteria > Pseudomonadati > Pseudomonadota > Gammaproteobacteria > Lysobacterales > Lysobacteraceae > Xanthomonas > Xanthomonas sp. NCPPB 4037. The sequence goes on along the minus strand of NZ_CM191261.1, from coordinate 3,784,308 downwards.
TTCGATAGCTGAGGCAGCGGCGGCCTGATGCGGCGATCAACCGCGACGGCATGGCAGTTGCGGATGCGCTGGTCGGCCGCGCGCTTCCGTTGCCAGCGGTGACGCACGTGTTGGCGGCGAGGCGTAAACGCGAGGCTCGTTTGTTATTTGCGAAGACCGGCACACCGCTGGCGTGCTGCCGCGCTTGGAGGCCGCATGTGGCCTGCGTGTGCTGCAGCTTCCCTGCGGCGTTCGCAGTCTCTGGCACCTATTCACACGATTGAGCAGGCGCGCTTGGCTGCGCATGGCGGTTGCTGCGCTGCGCAGATTTCTCGCGGCTGGCGTATGCGCGTGCAGCAGCCCGGACGCGTGCAGCACTCGATGGAACCACCGCGCGATCGCACGGTCACACCTTGGTGTGTTGTCGATTTCTAGGAGTTCCCTGATGCAATCCAGACCTTCGCGCTGGCCGTGGCTGCTGGCGATTCCGGTCATGATCGGTGCCGGGTGGTGGCTGTTCCGCGGCACTGCTGAAGCGCCCAATGCGGCTTCCACGCCCAAGCCCACAGCCGTGGCGGCTGCGGCGCCAACAACGCCCGCGCCCGCTGCCCCCAGCGCGCCGCAGCACCCGCTGCCGGCGCACCCGGCCGATGCCGCCGATGCGGCGATTCCACCGCTGGCGAAAAGCGATAGCGCCGCGTGGGAGGCACTGCATGCGCTGGTGCCCGATGAGGCTGCGCTGGCCATCGTGCTGCGCGATCACCTGATCCAGCGTGCCGTAGTGATGATCGACAACCTAACCCAGCCCAGCATGAGCCGACGTGCCTCGGTGTTGCAGCCGGTGCCCGGTGAGTTGCAGGTGGCCGAGGCCGACGGGCGCAGCGTGATCGACACCACCAACGCCACACGTTACGCACCCTATGTGGCCGCGTTCACTGCGCTGGATGCGCAAGCGCTGGTCGCCACGTATGTGCGCTTCTATCCACTGATCCAACAGGCGTATGCGGAGCTGGGCGCGCCGGACCGCTATTTCAACGATCGCCTGATCGCGGTGATCGATCACCTGCTGCTGACCCCGGAAGCGGCGCAGCCGATCGTGGTGGTGAAAGACGAGCGCGGGCGTTACCGCTACGCGAATCCGGCGCTGGAGTCGCTTTCGGTGGGGCAGAAGGCCCTGCTGCGGCTTGGCCCGACCCAGGCGGCCGCGGTGAAGGCGCAGTTGCAGCGAATCCGTGCGGCGGTGCTGCGCGGGCGGTGAGCGGTGTGTTGGTAGGCAGCGCGTCGATCACGCTGCCGAAGACCTGTGCTTAAACACGGCCGCCATCGGCCACACTGGTCGCAGCACGCGCTGGCGCGCGGCGACCGGTGGCGTGCTGGCCTGCTTCAGTGCGCGCCTGTGATGTGCACACAGCGAGGCACACGCGCAACGCTGCGCGATCGCGGCGACAGCATCACGCCGCATCCAGCTTCGGGTAATGCCGGAAGATGCCGTTGGTGTTGAAGGCGACACGGCGTTCCGAGGCTAGGTACGCTGCAATGCGCGGCCGTTGCGCAACGCGCTGCTGCAGCGCCGTCAAGCCCGGAATATCGGTGGCGAGTGTCGCCATCCGCTTGGGGAACATGTACTCCAGGCCGCTGACCAGCTGGAACAACGACAGATCCACATACGAGTGCTCGCGCAGGATGTGGTTGCCGCCGGCGTGTTGCAACACCTGCTCGAAGTAGCCCAGGAACTTCGGCAGCCGATTCTCGCGCAGGTCCTTGGCGCGTTGCTTGGCGGCGTCTTTCTGGTCTTCGTAATACTGCATGCTGGCGATCGGGTGGTGCGTGTCGTGCACCTCGGCCACCAGGTCGGCGATGTCATCTGCAACTGCAGCGCCTGCAGGCGGCGGGCTTCTGATTCCGGCACCAGCTGCAGCTGCGGCCCGAGGAAATGCAAGATCGCTGCCACCTGTGCCACGACCGTGCGGCCGGCCTTGAGGAAGGGCGGTGCAAACGGGCGCGCACCGTCTGCGCTGCCGTCCAGGAATGTGTTCATGACCTCGTCGCCTTCGACGCGGGCCACATCGGTGTAGGCGGCACCGGCGTCTTCCAGGGCCAGGCGGACGAATTCGCCGCGGCCCTGCAAGCCGGTCCAGTAATAGAGCTGGTAGTGCATGCGCTGCTCCAGGAGAGGGCAGGGCAGGCTAGGCAATCGACGGCTAGGCGGGCGTGAGCGGCGTGTCGTCGGGCCGTGACCCGGCGGGCAGCACCCCCTGTGCCTGCAACCAGGCCAGCTTGCGTGCGCGCGGCTGCTGCTTGAGCAACCACTCCGCGCGGGAGGCGGCGGCCCGGTCCGGATAGGTCTGGCTGGCCAGCACCTGCAGTGGCGGGTTCGCACGTGTGTAGCGGGCGCCGGTGCCACGCAGATGCGCCTGGAAGCGCCGCTCCAGATCGTTGGTGATCCCGGCGTAGTAGCTGCCATTGCGACAGAGCAGCAGATAGAGGTGCCAGGGCTTGGGTGCATCCATTGGCGCATTATCGCCGCTTCGTGCGCGCCGCACAGCCGCGCGCGCATTGCGTGCGCCGGCTGCAACACAGACGGTTGCGTGCGTGAGCGAATAACCACCAAGCCATTGGTTATTTGACGCCTGTGGTGGTGGCAAACAGCATGCAGACATCGCGCTGCGCGGCCGAGTCGGCTTGCGCGCCATCGCTGCCGCCATGCCTGGCATGGCGCATCCATAAGGAACTGCATGTCCGTGCGCTACCGGTCCCCGGCCGACTCCACTGCTGCTTCCACCCTGTTCTCGGCAACCCCGCGCCTGCTGGTGTGGAGCCTGTCGTTGGCGTGCGCACCGGCGTTCGCCGACACGCGTGCCAACGATGCACCAGTGCCCGCGCCGGCCGCGCAGACCCTGGGCGCGGTGACGGTCACTGCGACGCGGCGCGAAAGCACCTTGCAGCAGGTGCCGGTGGCGGTTTCGGTGGTGCAGGGCCAGACGCTGGAGCGCGAGAACCGCAACACGGTGGCGGACCTGCCCACGCTGGTGCCCAGCCTGACCTTTCGTGCAGGCGCCTCCAACAAGGACACTTCGCTGTTCCTGCGTGGCGTGGGCACCATTTCCACCTCGCCCGGCGTCGAGCCCAGCGTGGCCACCGTGGTCGACGGTGTGGTGCTGGGGCGGCCCGGGCAGGCCACGCTGGAGCTGCTCGATATCGAACGTATCGAAGTGCTGCGTGGGCCGCAAGGCACCTTGTTCGGCAAGAACGCCTCGGCCGGTGTGCTCAACATCATCAGCAAGCCGGTGCCGGAGGTGTTTGGTGGGTCGGTCGATTACGCGCACTTTGGTGGCGGCGACGAGAACCGCGTGCGCGCCAGCGTTGGCGGTGCACTGGTGCCGGGTGTACTGAAGGCCAGCGTGTCGGCGTTGTGGGCAGACTACGGCGGCGACGTGCGTAACGTGGCCGATGGCACGCAGGTCAACGGCTACGAGCGGTCCGGTGCGCGGCTGCGGCTGGAGCTCACCCCTAACCCGGATTTGACTGCCACGTTGCTGGCGGATTTTTTGCAGTCGCGCAGCGATGCACCCAGTGGCGTGGTGGTGGCGAGCACGCGTGCGGATTTTGCCGCGGCGCTGGCGCCGGTCCAGGCCACGGCCGACAACCGCCAGATCAACAGCGATTACCGCACGCACCTGGACGACACCAGCAAGGGCGCCTCGCTGCAGCTGGATCAGCAATTGGGCGATGCCTTGCTGACCTCGATCAGCGCCTGGCGGCAGTGGGACAACACCCAGTTCCAGGATGGCGACCGCACCGCGCAAAGCAGCGCGGCGTTTCCGTCCTCGCACGATCGCGGCGACCTGGGCTACACACAGTATTCGCAGGAACTGCGGCTGCAGACCCCGCGTGACCGTGCCGTGGAGGCAGTGGCCGGGCTGTACTACCTGCATGCGCGTAACGACGAAACCTACCAACGCAGCGTGGTTTCGCCAGGTGCGCGCACGTTGGGCACTGCCAACTACGCCACGCGTGCGCAGACCGTCGCCGCGTTCGGCGAGGCCACCTGGCACTGGCGCGAGGACTTGCGCGCGCTGCTGGGCGCGCGCATCACCCGCGATACGCTCGACTACCGCCATCAGCGCGTCTCCACTGCGGCCGCTGCGGCGACCGGGATCCAGCCCTCCACCGCCAGCCGCGGCAGCACCGAAGAGACCGGCGTGTCCGGGCGTGCCGGCCTGCAGTACGACATCGCGCCGCAGACCACCGGCTACCTGACCTATTCGCGTGGCTACAAGGGACCGGCCTACAACGTGTTCTTCAACATGCAGCCGCGCGACACGCCGGCGTTGCAGCCGGAAACCTCCAACGCGTGGGAGCTGGGCCTGAAGACGCGCGCGCTGGATGACCGGCTCAGTGCCAACCTGGCGCTGTTCCATACCGACTACGCCAACTACCAGGCCAACTTCTTCGACACCGTGGCCGGGCAGGTGGTGACACGCCTGATCAATGCCGGGCAGGCACGCACGCAAGGCCTGGAACTGGATCTGGACTATCGCCCCACCGAACGCCTGACCCTGGCCGCATCGCTGGCCTACACGCAGGCACGCATCCAGCGCTTCGCCTGCCCGGCGGCGGCCGCCGCCAACTGCAATGTCGACGGCAAACCCTTGCCGTTTTCGCCGGACTGGAAGGGCAACCTGCGCGCCGGCTACCGGGTGCCGTTGTCCGGCACGCTAGCGCTGGAATTCAACGGCGACGTGGCCTGGCAGGACAGCGTGCAGTACGACCTGAGCCAGACCCCGCAGACCATCCAGGGCCCGCATGCCATCTGGAATGCCAGCGTGGCGTTGGCCGATGACCTGCACGGCTGGCGCGTCGCCGTGCTCGGCCGCAACCTGGGCGATCGCGCCTATGCGCCGCTGTTGGCCAATGCCACCGGCAATGTTTACCGCCTGGTCCCACGCGACGATCGTCGCTACGTGGGGCTGCAAGTGCACAAGGATTTTTGAACATGCCTCTGCTGTTGCAACGCGTTGTACGGAAGCACACGTCGTCTGTTGACTCGGTTTGGAGCGCGCGCGGGTTGTTGGCATGAGCGTGCCACGCCAGCTCTCGCTGGGCGCCTTCCTGATGGCCACCGGGCATCACGTGGCGGCGTGGCGGCATCCACAGGTCACTGCCGATCCGCTGGTGTTCGACGACTACCGCGCGATGGTGCAGATCGCCGAGGCGGCCAGGTTCGATGCGGTGTTCATCGCCGACAGCCTGGCCGCCGCCGGTGGGCCGGTTGCTCCGCGCATGGCGCGCTCCAGCCTGTTCGAGCCGATCACCCTGCTCAGTGCGTTGGCTGCGGTGAGCGAGCGCATCGGCCTGATCGCCACCATGACCACCAGCTACAACGAGCCGTATCACGTGGCACGCAAGTTCGCCTCGCTGGACCATCTCTCCGGCGGGCGTGCCGGCTGGAACCTGGTCACCTCCGATGCGGCCGACGAAGCGCTCAACTTCAACCGCGATGCGCACTATGTGCATGCCGAACGCTATGCGCGTGCACGCGAATTCCAGCAGGTGGTGGCGGGGCTGTGGGATAGCTGGGACGACGATGCCTTTGTCGCCGACAAGGCCTCCGGCCTGCACCATGATCCAACGCGTGCGCATGTGCTGGATCATCGCGGCACGCATTTCCAGGTACGCGGCCCGCTCAACATCGCACGCGCGCCGCAGGGCCATCCGGTGCTGGTGCAGGCGGGTTCGTCCGAGCCTGGGCGTGCGTTGGCGGCCGAAACCGCCGAGGTGGTGTTCACCGCGCAATCGTCGCTGGCCAAGGCGCAAGCGTTCTATGCCGACATCAAGGGCCGGCTGGAGCACTTCGGGCGCAGCCGCGATGCGTTGAAGGTGCTGCCGGGTGTGTTCATCGTGGTGGGCCAGAGCCAGGCCGAAGCGCAGGAAAAATTCGAGCAGTTCCAGAAGCTGGTGGAGCCGGAGGTCGGTATCGCGCTGCTGTCGCGCATGCTGGGGAATTTCGACCTGTCCGGGTATCCGCCCGATGGCCCGTTACCGGACCTGCCGTTGACCGAAACCGGCCAGCGCAGCCGCCAGCAGTTGTTCACCGAACTGGCCGGGCAGGAGCAGCTGAGCATCGCCCAACTCGGGCGGCGCATTGCGGGCGGGCGCGGCCATTACAGCCTGATCGGCACGCCCACGCAGATTGCCGACGAGCTGCAGGCGTGGTTCGAACAGGACGCGGCCGATGGCTTCAATGTGCTGGTGCCGCACCTGCCCGGTGGGCTGGCCGATGTGGCCGCGCACGTGGTGCCGGAGCTGCAGCGGCGCGGGTTGTTCCGGCGTGAATACCAGGGGCGCACGTTGCGCGATCATCTGGGGCTGCAACGCCCCATCAATCGCTTCAGCGCACGCTGAGCCACCGGACTCCGCCATGACCTATCTCGCACATCCCGATCGTTACGACCGTATCGCTTACCGCCGCGTTGGCCGCAGTGGCCTGGTGCTGCCCGCGCTATCGCTGGGCCTGTGGCACAACTTCGGCGACAGCACCCCGATCGATACCCAGCGTGCCTTGTTGCGCACTGCGTTCGACCTGGGCATTACCCACTTCGATCTGGCCAACAACTACGGCCCGCCGTACGGCAGTGCGGAGATCAACTTCGGTCGTCTGCTGCGCGAAGATCTCAAGCCGTATCGCGACGAGCTCATCATTTCCACCAAGGCCGGCTGGGACATGTGGCCGGGCCCGTATGGGCAGGGCGGCGGCTCGCGCAAATATCTATTGTCCAGCCTGGATCAAAGCCTGCAACGGCTGGGCGTGGACTACGTGGACATCTTCTATTCGCACCGGTTCGATGCGCACACGCCGCTGGAAGAAACCGCCGGCGCGCTGGCCAGTGCGGTGCAGCAGGGCAAGGCCTTGTACGTGGGCATTTCCTCGTACTCGTCGGCCCGCACGCGCGAGATCGCCGCATTGCTGCGCGAGTGGAAGGTACCGCTGCTGATCCACCAACCGGCCTACAACCTGTTCAACCGCTGGCCCGAACACGACCTGTTGGACACCACTGCCGAGCTGGGTGCGGGCGTGATTGCATTCACCCCATTGGCGCAGGGCCTGCTGACCGGCAAGTACCTCAACGGTGTGCCGGACGATGCGCGGGTGAATCGTCCCGGCGGGCAATCGCTGCGGCCCGAGCACCTGTCCGAGGACAACCTGCAACGCGCGCGCGGGCTGGATGCGATTGCCAAGCGGCGCGGGCAGAGTCTTGCCCAGCTGGCGTTGGCGTGGGTGCTGCGCGACCCACGGGTGAGCTCGGCCCTGCTTGGCGCCAGCCGCCCGGAGCAACTGCTGGAAAACGTGGCAGCGCTGCAGACGCCGGAGTTCAGTGCAGAGGAATTGGCCGAGATCGATCGCCATGCGGTCGAAGGCGGTATCAACCTCTGGGAAAAACCCTCCACCGATTGGCAATGACGAGGTCTTCGATGCGCAAGCGTGTGCTGCTAGGTGTGGTGTTGCTGCTCGGCATGGCGTGGTCGCTGTGTGCGGCGGCGGCAGAACCAGCGCAGTTGCGCATTGGCTACCAGAAAGCCGTCTCCAGCCTGGTGCTGGCCAAGCAGCACCGGTTGCTGGAGCAACGCTTTCCACGCACCAAGATTCAGTGGGTGGAGTTCCCGGCTGGGCCGCAATTGCTGGAAGCCTTGAACGTGGGCAGCATCGATCTGGGCGGTGCGGGCGATATTCCGCCGTTGTTCGCGCAGGCCGCCGGCGCCGATCTGCTGTACGTGGGCTGGGTGCCGCCCACGCCGAAGGCCGAAACCATCCTGGTGCCGAGCAAGAGCACGCTGCGCACTGTGGCCGACCTCAAGGGCAAGCGCGTGGCGTTTCAGAAAGGCTCCAGCGCGCACAACCTGCTGCTGCGGCTGTTGGCCAAGTCTGGCTTGAGCCTGCGCGACATCACACCGCTGTATCTGTCGCCGGCCAATGCGCGCGCTGCGTTTGCGGCGGGGCAGGTGGATGCGTGGGCGATCTGGGACCCGTGGTATTCGGCGTTGACGCTGGATGGCAGCGCACGCCTGCTTGCCAACGGCGAGGGCGTGGGGCTCACCGGCGGGTTTTTCCTGGCATCGCGGCGTTATGCCAACGCGTGGGGCCCGTTTCTGCAGCAGGTGATGGGGCAGCTCAACCAGGCCGACGGTCTGCTGGAGCGCGACCGTGCAGGCAGCATCCGCATCCTGGCGCAGGTGAGCGGGCTGCCGCCGGCGGTGGTCGAGCGCAGCCTGTCGCATCGCCCACCGGCGAGCGTGCAGCCGCTGAGCGCACAGGTAATCAAGGCGCAGCAGGCAACCGCAGATCTGTTCTACGCGCAGCGGTTATTGCCCAAGCGCGTGCTGGTGGCACCGGCGGTGTGGCGCGCGCCTGCTGCCGCGGCGACGGCGGCGGGCAAGTGATGCGCGAGTGGCCTGTGCCGCAGCGTGCCATCGACTGCGAGGGATGGCGATGACGCACCGCCGCCGCTGGCACGAGGCCGTCGTGCCCTGGCTGCTGCCGGTGACGGTGGTGGTGGCCTGGCAACTGGCCGCCACCTGGGGCTGGCTGCCGCAGCGCATCCTGCCGGCGCCCGATGCGGTGCTGCGTGCAGCGGTCGCGCTGGTGCGCAGTGGCGAGCTGTGGCAGCACCTGGCCATCAGTGGCTGGCGCGCGGCGGTGGGCCTGGCGATCGGCGGCAGCATTGGATTGGCGCTGGGCCTGTTGACCGGCGTGTCGCGCGTGGCCGAACGCCTGCTCGACAGCAGCCTGCAGATGCTGCGCAACGTGCCGCACCTGGCGCTGATTCCGCTGGTGATCCTGTGGTTCGGCATCGACGAGGGCGCCAAGCTGTTCCTGGTGGCACTGGGCACGTTCTTCCCGATCTATCTCAACACCTATCACGGCATTCGCAGCGTGGACCCGGCCCTGGTCGAAATGGCGCGCAACTATGGCGTGCGCGGCCCGCAGCTGTTTATCGATGTGTTGTTGCCGGGTGCGTTGCCGTCGATTCTGGTCGGGCTGCGCTTTGCGTTGGGCCTGATGTGGCTGACGCTGATTGTGGCCGAGACGATTTCTGCCAGTTCCGGCATCGGCTATCTTGCGACGAACGCGCGCGAGTTTTTGCAGACCGATGTGGTGGTGGTGGCGATCGTGCTGTACGCACTGCTCGGCAAGCTGGCCGATCTGGCCGCACGTGGGCTGGAAGCCTGGTGGCTGGGCTGGCACCCAACACAACACCGGGCGGCGCTGCGCCGATGAGTGCGACCACTTCCAGTACCGGCTTGCCACTGACGCTGCGCGACATCGGCAAGCGCTATGGCGGCAGCGCGGTGCTACGCGGCATCGATCTGGACATCGCACCCGGGCAGTGCGTGGCCGTGGTCGGGCGGAGCGGTTGCGGCAAGAGCACCTTGCTGCGCGTGATCGCCGGGCTCGAAGCGGCCGATACCGGTACGGTTGCCAGCGGCCACGCACCGCTGGCAACGCAGCGCGATGCGGTGCGGCTGATGTTTCAGGACGCACGCCTGCTGCCCTGGAAGCGGGTGATCGACAACGTGGCGCTCGGCCTGGGCCGCGCCGGGCGCGCACAGGCACAGGCGGCGCTGGACGCGGTGGGCCTGGGCCCGCGCGCTGGTGACTGGCCGGGCACGCTCTCGGGCGGGCAACGCCAGCGCGTGGCCCTGGCGCGTGCGCTGGTGCACCGGCCGCGGCTGTTGCTGCTGGACGAACCGCTGGGCGCGCTGGATGCATTGACGCGCATCGAGATGCAGCAGCTGATCGTGCAGCTCTGGCGGCAGCATGGCTTCACGCTGGTGCTGGTGACCCACGACGTGGCCGAGGCCAGCGCACTGGCCGACCGCATCGTGGTGATCGAGCACGGCCAGGTCGGTCTGGAAGTAGCGGTGCCCGCGCCGCATCCGCGCCTGCCCGGTGCGCCAGCGGTGGCAGCGATCCAGGCACAGGTGTTGTCGCGTCTGCTGGGGCCGCCGTCGCCCGGTGCCGCCGCGGCGGCAGAGGCGCAACCTGGCACTGCCGCGCAGGCAGAGAAACCGTTGCGGCGGTTCGCCTAGCGGCCCGTCTGCGGACCCACGCCAGGCCAACAGCGGCGGCGTCAAGGCCCGCTGCCAGGGGCGTGGACACAGCGCCCAGCCTTGAAACGCCGCCCGCCAGCCGCATCTGCACGGTATCGCCGGAAACGCCGGCCACCAGTTCAGAGGATTTCTCATGCGGATGGACAAGCTCACCTCGCGGTTCCAGCAGGCGCTGGCCGACGCGCAATCGCTGGCCGTGGGCCGCGACCACAACATCATCGAACCCGTGCACGTACTGGCCGCCTTACTCGACCAGAGCGGTGGCAGCACGCGCCCGCTGCTGTCGCAGTCCGGCGTCAACGTGCCGGCACTGCGCGAGCGCCTGGGCGAAGCGCTGGACACCCTGCCCAAGGTGTCCGGGCAGGAAGGCAACCTGTCGATCGGCAACGATCTCAATCGCCTGCTCAACCAGACCGACAAGCTCGCCCAGCAACATGGCGATGCCTTCATCGCCAGCGAGTGGTTCGTGCTGGCCGCTGCAGACGATGCCAGCCCGCTGGGCGTGGCGCTGCGCGCGGCCGGTGGCGACAAGAAGAAGATCGAAGCGGCCATCGACAAGCTGCGCGGTGGCGAAACCGTGCAATCGGAAAATGCCGAGGAACAACGCCAGGCGCTGGAGAAGTACACCATCGACCTGACCGCGCGCGCGGAGAGCGGCAAGCTCGATCCGGTGATCGGCCGCGACGAAGAAATCCGCCGCACCATCCAGGTGTTGCAGCGCCGGACCAAGAACAACCCGGTGCTGATCGGCGAACCGGGCGTGGGCAAGACCGCCATTGTCGAAGGCCTGGCGCAACGCATCATCAACGGCGAGGTGCCCGAAGGCCTGCGCGGCAAGCGCGTGCTGTCGCTGGACATGGGCGCGCTGATTGCCGGTGCCAAATTCCGCGGCGAATTCGAAGAACGCCTGAAGGCGGTGCTCAGCGACCTGTCCAAGAACGAAGGCCAGATCATCCTGTTCATCGATGAGCTGCACACCATGGTCGGCGCCGGCAAGGCCGATGGCGCGATGGATGCCGGCAACATGCTCAAGCCGGCGCTGGCGCGTGGCGAACTGCATTGCATTGGCGCCACCACGCTGGACGAATACCGCAAGTACATTGAAAAAGACGCTGCGCTGGAGCGCCGTTTCCAGAAAGTCTTCGTGGGCGAGCCGACGGTGGAAGACACCATCGCCATCCTGCGGGGCCTGAAGGAGCGCTACGCGGTGCATCACGGCGTGGAGATCACCGACCCGGCGATCGTGGCCGCGGCCACCTTGTCCAACCGCTACATCACCGACCGTCAGTTGCCGGACAAGGCCATCGACCTGATGGATGAAGCCGCATCGCGCATCCGCATGGAGATCGATTCCAAGCCCGAAGAGCTCGACCGCCTGGAGCGTCGCCTGATCCAGCTCAAGATCCAGCGCGAGATGCTCAAGAAGGAAAAGGACGAGGCCTCGCGGCAACGTCTGGCCGATCTGGAAAGCGACATCGACAAGCTCGAACGCGAATTCTCCGATCTCAACGAAGTGTGGAAGTCGGAGAAGGCCGCGTTGCAGGGCACCACCAAGATCAAGGAGCAGATCGAGCACGCCAAGCTGGAGCTGGAGGCGGCGCAGCGGCGCCAGGACTACGCCAAGATGAGCGAGATCCAGTACGGTGTATTGCCGCAGCTGGAAAAGCAGATGCTGCTGGCCAACGAGGTCGAACATCACGACTTCAAGCTGGTGCAGGACCGCGTGACCGCCGAGGAAATCGCCGAGGTGGTGTCGCGTTGGACCGGTATTCCGGTCAACAAGATGCTCGAAGGCGAGCGCGACAAACTGCTGCGCATGGAAGACGAACTGCACCGCCGCGTGGTGGGCCAGGAAGAAGCGATCAAGGTGGTGTCCGATGCGGTGCGCCGCTCGCGTGCCGGCCTGTCCGATCCCAATCGTCCGAGCGGTTCGTTCCTGTTCCTGGGGCCGACCGGCGTGGGCAAGACCGAGCTGTGCAAGGCGCTGGCGGATTTCCTGTTCGACAGCACCGAGGCCATGATCCGCATCGACATGAGCGAGTTCATGGAGAAGCATTCGGTCTCGCGCCTGATCGGTGCGCCTCCGGGCTACGTGGGCTACGAGGAAGGCGGCTATCTCACTGAAGCTGTTCGCCGTCGCCCGTATTCGCTGATCCTGCTGGACGAGGTAGAGAAGGCGCACGCCGATGTCTTCAACATCCTGTTGCAGGTGCTCGATGATGGCCGCCTCACCGACGGCCAGGGCCGCACTGTGGACTTCCGCAATACCGTCATCGTGATGACCTCCAACCTGGGCTCGCACCAGATCCAGGAGCTGTCCGGCGACGGCAGCGCCGAAGCCTACACGCAGATGAAGGCGGCGGTGATGGGCGTGGTGCAGGCGCACTTCCGCCCGGAATTCATCAACCGGCTCGACGACATCGTGGTGTTCCATCCGCTGGACAAGGCGCAGATCAAGTCGATCGCGCGCATCCAGTTGCAGGGCCTGGAAAAGCGCCTGGCCGAACGCGGCCTCAAGCTGGACCTGGACGACCCGGCGCTGGAACTGTTGGGCAACGTCGGCTTCGACCCGGTGTATGGTGCGCGCCCGCTGAAGCGTGCGATTCAGTCGCAGGTGGAAAACCCGCTGGCCCAGCAGATTCTCTCCGGCCAGTACGCCAGCGGCGATACCGTGCGCGTACGCACCGAAGGTGGGCATCTGGCGTTTACCAAGGGCTGATTCTGAGGTTCACGGAGTCACGATCGCCCCGCTGATGCGGGGCGATGTGTTTGGCGGAGGATCACTGGTAGCGGTGGGTGCGCGCCGCATCGGCACGGCGCTATGATCGTGGCAGGCACTCAGGCAAGGAATGCAGATGCGCATGCTGTTGGTGGTAGTCGGTATTGCCGCGTTGTCCGGTACGGTGGACCTCAGCCTGGCCGCCGAACAACCGGAATTCATGGAAGGGTTCACCGCCTACCAGGCGCAGGACTATCCACGTTGCGCGCATATTTTGGAGGGTGTGTGGCGCGCGGGTATGCCGGCGCCGCAGAAGTTTGTCTTGCTGCCTGCAGAATGCCTCGCGGCAGCCGGGCAGGCCGATGCGGCGCTGCGCTATCTCGACGAAGAGCTGCCACGCGGGCGCATTGCCATGGATGACCTGCGGGCGAAAGATGCTCCAGGGTTGAACGCACTACGCAAGACCGCAGGATGGCCGGCCTTGCTCACCAAAGCCGAACAGGTCAACGCACAGCAACGTGCCACCTGGGATCAGCCCTTGCGGGACCAGCTGCTGGTACGCCTCAGGAAAGATCAGCAAGTGCGCAGCGAGGTCTTTGTCGACGGCAAGGCGTCAGGCGACTGGAAGAAGCTGCTTGCGGTCGATCGCGACAACACCGCGTGGTTGAAAGAGGTCGTGGCGTCCAAGGGGTGGCCCGGCAATCGTCTGGTCGGGGTGGAAGGCGCGAGTGCTGCAGTGTTGCTTGTGCAGCACGCCGATGCGGACCCCGCGTTTCAGCAGCAGATGTTGCCTGTGCTGGAGGCCGCGCTCACCAGGCAGGACGTGGCCGCGGACGATGTCGCGCTGCTGACCGATCGCGTGTTGCGTGCGCAAGGCAAGCCACAGCGTTATGGCACGCAGTTCAAGCCGGGCGGGGACGGCAGCATGGCCCTGGAGCCGACCGAAGACGAGGCCGGTCTGGATGCGCGCCGTCGGGCTGTGGGCCTGCCGTCGATGGCGGTCTATAAGCGCATGCTGGGCGAGGCGTACCACACGCCGGTGCGTTGATCGCTGAAGCGTTGATCGCTGAAGCGTGGCGCATGGCTGTGGACTTCTGGTCAAGCTGCATTCGCAGGAGCGAACCTGCCCGCTGGCAATCTGCTCATAGCCGGCCGTCATGAGGCAGGCGCCGCAGGCCGGGTATCGTCGGGCCTCCTCCTGAGCGAGCCGCGCCATGACCGATCCGCAGTGGAAGCCTGAAACCATCGCCGTGCACGGTGGCTACCGTCCTGATCCCACCACCCGCGCGGTGGCGGTGCCGATCTATCAGACCGTGGCGTATGCCTTCGACGACACCCAGCATGGCGCGGACCTGTTCGACCTCAAGGTGCAGGGCAATATCTACAGCCGCATCATGAACCCGACCAACGACGTGCTGGAGCAGCGCGTGGCTGCGCTGGAAGGCGGCATCGGCGCGTTGGCGCTGGCGTCGGGACAGGCGGCGGTGACCTATGCGATCCAGACCATCGCCGAGGCTGGCGACAACATCGTCTCCTCCAGCGCGTTGTATGGCGGCACCTACAATCTGTTCGCGCACACGCTGCCGCAGTTCGGCATCACCACGCGCTTTGCCGACTATCGCGATCCGCAGGCGTTTGCCGGCTTGATCGACGAGCGCACCAAGGCGGTGTTCGTCGAGTCGATCGGCAATCCGCGCGGCAACATCACCGATATCGAAGCGGTGGCGGCAGTGGCGCATGCGCACGGTGTGCCGCTGATCGTGGACAACACCGTCGCCACGCCGTCGCTGCTGCGGCCGATCGACTTCGGCGCGGACATCGTGGTGCATTCGCTGACCAAATACCTGGGCGGGCACGGCAACAGCATCGGCGGTGCGATCGTGGACAGCGGGCGCTTTCCGTGGGCGGCGCACAAGGCACGGTTTGCGCGCCTCAACGAGCCGGACGTGAGTTACCACGGCGTGGTCTATACCGAAGCCTTGGGCGAGGCCGCCTATATCGGTCGTGCGCGCGTGGTGCCGCTGCGTAATACCGGTGCGGCGTTGTCGCCGTTCAATGCATTCCTCATTTTGCAAGGCATCGAGACCTTGCCGCTGCGCATGGAGCGCATCAATGCCAACACGCTGGCGATTGCGCGGTATCTGCAGGAACACGCGCGCGTGGCCTGGGTCAATTACGCCGCATTGCCGGATCACCCCGAGCATGCGTTGGCGCAGAAGTATCTGGGCGGGCATGGCTCGGGCGTGTTGACCTTCGGCCTGCCGGGTGGACGCGCGGCGGGTGCGCGGTTTCTGGATGCGCTGCAGCTGTTCACGCGGTTGGTCAACATTGGCGACGCCAAATCGCTGGCCACGCATCCGGCCTCCACCACGCACCGTCAGCTCGGCCCGGCCGAACTGGAGCATGCCGGCGTCAGCGAGGACACCGTGCGGTTGTCGATCGGGATCGAGCACATCGATGATCTGCTGGCGGATCTGGAGCAGGCGCTGCAGGGCGCGTGATGCTTTTTTAGCCCATCTCCTGTCGGGGCGCGGAGCGGGGTTGGGGGTGAGGCCTAGCGAAGCACGATGCCTGCCGGGACTGGCATCAGTAAGCGCGCCAGCGCGGCCGGGGATCGGCTCTTCGGCTCGGTCAGACATCCTGTCTGACTCGCCGCGCGGCACATCCGTGTGCCGCTCTCCGCCAATCCCCGGCCACGCTGCCGCCTCGGCGCGTTGCGTCCATGACCTGGAAATTTTGAACAAGCCAATATGCGTGCTTGAGCCCCTCTCTCCTCGGAAACGGCTAGCCCCTCTCCCGCTGGGAGAGGGGTTGGGGTGAGGGTACGGGGGCAAAGCCCACGCGTATGTGCGAGATGAAGCTCGGTGGCGGACATGCTGGCAACCGGGGCATGCTCTCCAGACATGGTATGCGGCTTCGCCCCGCACCCTCATCCGCCCCTTTGGGGCACCTTCTCCCGGTGGGAGAAGGGATTGGGGATTCGCCATTTGGAAGCGAGGTGATGCGTCGCGCTGCGCTTGGCCGGTTGCCGGAGACCGCCGAGGCGCCCCAGCCAATCCTGCTACCATGCGCGCCCCTGAGGTGACTGCCGGAGTTCCGGTGGTTTAAACGGGAATCCGGTGCGCGGATCGCCTTGGCGAGACGCAAGTCCGGAGCTGCCCCCGCAACGGTGGGCGAGGTCAGGTGCCGCAACACGCCACTGTGCACACGCATGGGAAGGCGCGGTACCGGAAGCGCAGGCTTCCACTCGCGAGCCCGGAGACCGGCCTGAGGGATTGACCCGGCACGCGGTGGGCGTGGCCTTGTGCGTCTGGTGCTTGCGCGCCGGACGCCTGGCCCGTTGCTGCCTGCCGCCCCCATTGCCCCCGCGCGGGTTGGCGCGGTTCCTGGAGCAGCAGTCGATGTCCCTTTCTTCCGTTTCGCCGTGCCGTGCCGTGCTGGCCGTTTGCCTGTCGATGTGCGTGGCCGCGCTGGCCCAGGCCGAGGCCGCTGTCGATCTCGACCAGGTGGTGGTCACCGCGACGCGCACCGCGCAGACCCAGGACCAGACCCTGGCGCCGGTGACGGTGATCGACCGTGCGCAGATCGAGCGCCGCCAGATCAATTCGCTGCAGGACCTGTTGCGCGGCGAAGCCGGCGTGTCACTGGCCAATAACGGCGGCCCCGGCAAGCAGACCTCGTTGTTCCTGCGCGGCACCGAGGCCGACCACCTGGTGGTGCTGGTGGATGGCGTGCGTGTCGGCTCGGCCACTGCCGGCGGCGCGGCGTTGCAGGACATCCCGTTCGAGCAGATCGAACGGATCGAGATCGTGCGTGGCCCGTTCTCCAGCCTGTATGGTTCCGAGGCGCTGGGCGGCGTCATCCAGTTATTTACCCGGCGTCCGGAAGGCCGCTTCGTGCCGACCTTCAGCGCTGCGGCCGGGAGCGACAATGCGCTCCGCTACAGCGCCGGCGTGGCCGGGCGCAGCGATGGCGATCTGGGCGAGCGCGGCGGTTGGTATTCGGTCAACGCAGTGCACGACGAGACCGACGGCATCAACGCCTATCTGGACACCCGCTCCAGCAGCTACGACCCGGACCGCGATGGCTACCGCAACGATTCGTTGAATGTGCAGGGCGGTTGGCGCTTCAACCGCCAGTGGGATGCCGACGTGCACGCCTTGCGCGCGCAGAGCCGCAACGAATACGACGGCTCGGCCTTCGGCGGCAACCTGTCCAAGGGCGTGCAGCAAGCCGTGGGCGGCCGCGTGCGGTATGCGCCGACCGACGCGTTCAAGCTCACGGCCAGCCTCGGGAGCAGCGTGGATTTCAGCGATGCGTATTTCGACGGCACCTATGTGTCCACCTACGACACGCGGCGCAAGCAGGGTTCGTTGCAGGCCGATGTGGAAGCCGGCCCGGGCTTGCTGACGGTGGGGTTTGACTGGCAGCGCGATGCGATTGCAAGCAGCGACACCTACGATGCCGACAGCCGCATCGACCGCGCCGCATTCGCGCAGTGGCAGCAGAGCTTCGGCACGCAGTCGCTGCAGGCCAGCCTGCGTCGCAACGACAACAGCCAGTTCGGTGGCAAGACCACCGGCAGCCTGCTGTGGGGCTGGGATGTCGCTGAGCATCTGCGTGTGACCGCCAGCTATGGCACCGCGTTCAAGGCGCCCACGTTCAACGAGTTGTATTACCCGGACTACGGCAATCCGCTGCTGGGGCCGGAAACCTCCAGGAGCGCCGAGCTGGGCCTGCGTGGCAACTACGACTGGGGCACCTGGACGCTGAGCGCGTTCCAGACCCGCATCGATGATCTGATTGCCTACGACGCCGGGCTGGTGGATGCCACGCATCCGTTCGGCCAGCCGAACAATATCGACCAGGCGCGCATCCGCGGCGTGGAAGCCGGCTACGACACCGAACTGGCCGGCTGGACCGTGCGTAGCGCGCTGACCTGGCTGGACCCGCGTGCCGATGGCGACGTCAACCATGGCAACTGGCTGCCGCGGCGTGCACGCCAGAGCGGGCGCATCGATGCGGACCGCAGCTTCGGCGCGTTCGGCGTGGGTGCCAGCCTGTTCGGCGCCGGCAAGCGCTACGACGACCTGGCCAACAGCGACCGCCTGGCGGGTTACGGCCTGCTCGATCTGCGCGTGAGCTATGCGGTGAACGCAGACTGGAAGGTGTCGCTGAGCGCCAACAACGTGTTCGACCGCCAGTATGAAACCGCGCGCTGGTACAACCAGCCGGGGCGCGCCTACCTGCTGACGTTGCGTTATCACCCGGCGCAGTAACCCTGCGCCGTACAGCGTGCAGGTGGGCCACGGCGGCAACCGGAATCGCCACGCACGCGGCGATTCCAGCGCTCGCGTCGCCGCCACCTGCAGTTGATGTCACGCCCTGAAGGAGATTGCCGATGCTGCCGCTATCCCGTTCTGCCGAACGCGCGGTGTTCATTGCCGCACTGCTGGTGATGACCGCCACGCGCTTTCACCACACCAGTGATTGGCTGCATCTGCCGGATGCGTCCATGGCGCTGTTCTTTCTCGGTGGCCTTGCGCTGCGCCGGCACCGGTATTTCATCGGACTGCTGCTGATGTCGGTGCTGATCGATTGGGCGGCGGTGACGCTGGCCGGTGTCAGCGACTTCTGCATCACCACGGCCTACGCCGCGTTGCCATTCGCCTATGGCGTGCTGTGGTACGCCGGTAGCGCGTTGCACGCGCGCGTGGGCCGCAGTGCAGTGGCCCTGGGCGGTGTGTGGTGCGTGGGCGTGCTGGCTGCGGCGGTGTCGTTTCTGATCTCCAATGCAGCGTTCTACTGGTGGGGCGGGCGTTATGCCGATCCGCACTGGGACCAGTATCTGGCGCGTGCCTGGCAGTGGGGGCCGCTGTTCGTGCGCACCACTGCGCTGTATCTGGCGGTGGCGCTGCTGGCAGGGTGGCGCGTGCTGCGCTGGCGTACCACGCGACGCAACGCGGCCAGTGCATCTGCGCTGGAGCTGTCGTGAGCGCGGTGCGCCTGCCCTGGCGCGGCAGTGACGGGCTCACTGTGCACGGTGCCGCGTCCTGGGCGGTGTTCTTCCTGGCCGGCGCCTTATTGCGGCCGGTGTGGATGCTGCCGCTGTTTTTCGGGCTGGCCTCGGCGCTGGACCTGGCCGGCATGGCCGCCGGCAGCCTCTCCGATTGGTGCGTGTCGCCGGCGTATTGGGCCTTGGCGCTGGCCTACGCGGCGTTGTGGTGTGGCGGCCGCGTGTATGCGATGCGGCTGCACCGTGGTGGATGGCGCGATCTGCCGCGCCTGTTGCTGGCGCTGGTGCTCAGTGGCAGCGTGGCCTATCTGTTATCGAAGGGCGGGTTCTATGTCTTTTCCGGGCGCTACCCGCAGGCCTCGCTGGCAGGGTTCATTGCGCGGGTGCCGCAGTATTACCCGCCGGCGCTCGGTGGCCTGGCCGCTTATGTGGGCGCCGTGCTGGCCGTGCGTGCAAGCGTGCAAGCTGTGCTCCCACGTTCCACATTTGGAGTTGGCACATGAGTACACCCGAGCACGACGACGCGCACTACCGCGAACGCGCGCAACGCAAGAAGGAACTGGTGGACCGGCGCATCGCACGTGCGGTGATCGATCGCGGCGTGCTGCTGGTCAATACCGGTAACGGCAAGGGCAAGAGTTCGTCCGGCTTCGGCATGCTGGCGCGCTCGCTGGGCCACGGGCTGTACTGCGGCGTGGTGCAGTTCATCAAGGGCACGTTTTCCACCGGCGAAGAAGCGTTTTTCCGCCGCTTTCCGGATCTGCTCGACTATCACGTGATGGGCGAAGGGTTTACCTGGGAAACCCAGGACCGCGAACGCGACATCGCCGCTGCACAGGCGGCCTGGCAGCTGGCGCGCGGCATGCTGGCCGACCCGCGCTATGACTTCGTGCTGTTGGACGAGCTCAACATCGCGCTGGTCAAGGAGTACGTTGCGCTGGAGGATGTGCTGGCCGCAGTCGCTGCACGGCCGCCACGCCAGCACGTGGTGATCACCGGGCGCGGCGCGCCGGCCGGCCTGATCGAGGCGGCCGATACGGTCACCGAAATGCGCCTGATCAAGCACGCCTTCAACGCCGGCATCAAGGCACAGCTCGGCGTCGAGTTGTAGCCGTGACACTGCCCGCACACTGCCCCGCGTTGCTGGTGTCCGCGCCTGCCTCCGGGCAGGGCAAGACCAGCGTGACTGCTGCGTTGGCGCGCTGGCATACGCGGCAGGGGCGGCGCGTGCGGGTGTTCAAGACCGGGCCGGATTTTCTCGACCCACTGCTGCTCGAACGCGCCAGCGGCGCGCCGGTGTTTCAGCTGGATCTGTGGATGACCGGCGAGGCGGACATCCGTCAGCGCCTGCATGCCGCCGCGTGCGACGCCGATCTGCTGTTGATCGAAGGCGTGATGGGGCTGTTCGACGGCGCGCCCTCCAGCGCCGATCTGGCCGTGCACTTCGGCATTCCGGTGCTGGCGGTGATCGATGGCGCCGCCATGGCGCAGACTTTCGGCGCGTTGGCGCTTGGGCTGGCCCGCTATCGCGACGATCTGCCGCTGTATGGCGTGGCCGCCAACCGCATCGGCAGCGCGCATCACGCCCGCCTGCTGCGCGACAGCGTGCCGCCCCCGCTGCAGTGGCTGGGTGCATTGCCGCGTGCGCCGGCGTTGCAGTTGCCCGAGCGGCACCTGGGCCTGGTGGCCGCTGCCGAAGTTGCCGACCTGGAGCAGCGCCTGGACGCGCTGGCCGATGCCTGGGCCGCGCATGCGTCCACCGCGTTGCCGCCGCCACTGCAGTTCGCGCCGCCGGACGCTCACGCAGCGATTGCACCCGTGCTGCAGGGCGTGCGCATTGCCATCGCCCGCGATGCGGCGTTCTGCTTCGTGTATCCGGCCAATCTGGAACTGCTGGCGGCCGCCGGCGCGCACCTGCAGTTCTTTTCGCCGATCGCCGGTGATGCGCTGCCGAACTGCGATGCGGTGTGGCTGCCGGGCGGATACCCGGAACTGCATCTGCAGGCCTTGTCGCAGCGTCGCGATCTGGCTGTGGCATTGCGCGCGCACTGCGCACAGGGCAAGCCGCTGCTGGCCGAATGCGGCGGCATGCTGTTCCTGCTGGAAGCATTGACCGGCAAGGACGGCGTCAGCGCACCGATGGCCGGCCTGCTGCCCGGCACGGCCGCGTTGCAGGCACGCTCGGTGGCGCTGGGCTTGCAGGAGGTCGCATTGCCGGAAGGCACGCTGCGCGGGCATACCTTCCACTACGCACGCGCCAGCATCGCGCTCAGCCCCTTGGTGCATGCGCGCAATCCCAACACCGGGCCCAGTGCCGAGCCGGTGTACCGGCAATGGCGGATGACGGCGAGCTTCGTGCATTTCTATTTCCCGTCCAATCCGGGCGCAGCCATGGCGTTGTTTCTGCCATGACGCGCTGTCACGCCATCGCATCATGCTGCTGCTGATCGCCACCGCCGCGGTGTTGCTGGATCTGCTGCTGGGCGAACCCCGGCGCGCGCATCCGCTGGTGCTGTTCGGCGGCTGGGCGCAGCGTATCGAAGCGCGGCTGCACCGCGACACGCGCGCCGCCGGTGTGCTGGCCTGGTGCGTGGCGGTGCTGCCGTGGGCGGCCGTGGCCGCGCTGGTGCAACTCGCGCTGTGGTGGTGGTCGGCCTGGGCCGGCGCGGCATTCGCGGCGGTGGTGCTGTATCTGGCACTCGGCCTGCGCAGCCTGGGTGAACATGCGGTGCCGGTGGCACAGGCGTTGCGCGCGGGCGACCTGCCTGCGGCGCGCGTGGCGGTGGGGCGCATCGTCAGCCGCGACACTGCCGCTCTCGATGAGACACAAGTGGCCGCAGCCGCCACCGAATCGGTGCTGGAAAATGGCAGCGACGCGGTGTTTGCCGCGTTGTTCTGGGGCGTGCTGCTGGGCGCGCCGGGTGCGGTGCTGTATCGCCTGTCCAACACCCTGGATGCGATGTGGGGCTATCGCACGCCGCGCTATCAGCGCTTCGGCTGGGCGGCCGCGCGCGTGGATGATGCGCTCAACTGGCTACCGGCGCGCATGACCGCGCTCACCTACGCCGTGCTCGGGCAGACCCGTGCCGGTGTGCGTTGCGCGTGGCGGCAAGGGCGCGGCTGGAAGAGCCCCAACGCCGGCCCGGTGATGGCGGCTGGCGCCGGTGCGCTGCAGGTGCAACTGGGTGGCCCGGCGCCGTACCACGGGCAGTGGCAACACCGCCCGTCCCTGGGCGAGGGCGCTGCCGCCGATGCAGGCAGCGTGTTGCGTGCACTCTGGCTGGTCCGCGCTGGTATGGCGCTGTGGCTGTTGCTGGCGGGCCTGGCAACGGCGGTGCTGCGATGACCGCGTATTTCCAACGCGGTGTGCGATTGCATCTTCGCCATGCGTCCTGCACGTCGCCGGTGCGCTGGCCAGTGCATACAGCCGGTTGTGCATCTGGAAAGCCGTGTTGCGATTCCCATTGGATGACTGGAGCCAAGCATGCTTGAACACGGTGGACGCCTGCGCCGCGCTGCGCAGACCTATGGCATTGCGCTGGAGCACTGGCTGGATCTGTCCACCGGCGTGAGCCCGTTCGCCTGGCCGGTACCGGCCATTCCGGCGCAGCACTGGCAACGCCTGCCCGAGGACGACGATGGCCTGGGCGCATCTGCCGCCGCCTATTACGGCGCGCCGCAGCTGCTGCCGGTGGCCGGCTCGCAGGCCGCGATCCAGGCACTGCCGACGCTGCGCGCACCCAGCCGCGTGGGCGTGCTGGCACCGGGCTATGCGGAGCACGCACAGGCCTGGCAGCGCGCCGGTCACACCGTGCTGCCGATGCCGGCACAGCCGCTGTTGCAGGCGGACGCGCACTGCGACGTCATCGTCTTGATCCATCCGAACAATCCCTGCGCCGACACCTTCGACAGCGCCACGCTGCTGCAGCTGCATGCGCGGCTGGCTGCACGTGGTGGCTGGCTGGTGGTGGACGAAGCCTTCATGGATGCCACGCCGCAGCACAGCCTGTGCGCACACACCCACTTGCCCGGGCTGGTGGTGTTGCGCTCGGTGGGCAAGTTCTTCGGCATGGCCGGGGCGCGTGCCGGATTCGTGTGTGCGCATGCCACGTTGCTGGAGGCGCTGCGCGAGCAGCTCGGGCCATGGACGCTGGCCGGCCCCACGCGCTGGGCCGTGCAGCAGACGTTGATGGATACGCAATGGCAGACGCAGGCGCGCGCACGCTTGCATAGTGCCTCGCAACGCCTGGCCGCGCTGTTGACCACGCACGGGCTGGTGCCAGCCGCGGGCACGGCGTTCTTCCAGTGGTGCCGCCGCGACGATGCGCCTGCACTGCACACCGCGCTGGCGCAGCGCGGCATTCTCACCCGCCTGTTCGAAACGCCCGCCAGCCTGCGCTTCGGGCTGCCGGCGGATGTCGCCGGCGAAGCGCGCCTGGCCGCTGCCCTGCAGGAACTGCAGGCATGAGTGCGCGCGTGCTGATGGTGCAGGGCTGCACCTCCGATGCGGGCAAGAGCACGTTGGTGGCCGCGCTGTGCCGCTGGCTGCATCGTCGAGGCGTTGCGGTGGCCCCTTTCAAGCCGCAGAACATGGCGCTCAATTCCGCGGTCACCGTGGATGGCGGCGAAATCGGCCGGGCCCAGGCAGTGCAGGCGCAGGCCTGCGGGTTGCCGCCACACACCGATTTCAACCCGGTGCTGCTCAAGCCCAACAGCGACACCGGCGCGCAGGTGATCGTGCACGGGCATCCGGTGGCCACGCTGGATGCGGTGGGGTACCACGCCTACAAACGCACCGCACGCGCGGCGGTGCTGGCCTCGCACGCGCGGCTGGTGGAACGTTTCGACGTGCTGCTGGTGGAAGGTGCCGGCAGTCCGGCGGAAATCAATCTGCGTGAACACGACATCGCCAATATGGGTTATGCCGAGGCGGTGGATTGCGCAGTGATCCTGATCGCCGACATCGACCGCGGCGGCGTGTTCGCCCATCTGGTCGGCACGCTGGCGTTGCTGTCCCCGAGCGAGCGCGCACGGGTGGCCGGTTTCGTGATCAATCGCTTCCGTGGCGATCTCGCGCTGCTGCAGCCCGGCCTGGCGTGGCTGGAGCGCGAAACCGGCAAACCGGTGCTCGGCGTGCTGCCGTATCTGCATGGCCTGCAGCTCGATGCCGAGGATGCGTTGCCGCGTGGCCCGGTGCACAAGCCGCAGGCGCGCCTGCGCGTGGCGGTGCCGGTGTTGCCGCGGATCAGCAACCACACCGATCTGGACGCCTTGCTGGCGCACCCGCAGGTGGACGTGCAGCTGATCGGGCCAGGCCAGTCAGCGCCGCCGTGCGACCTGATCGTGCTGCCGGGCAGCAAGTCCACCCGCCAGGATCTGGCCTGGTTACGCGCGCAGGGCTGGGAAGCGGCGATCGCGCGGCATCTGCGCTACGGCGGCAAGCTGCTCGGCATCTGCGGCGGCCTGCAGATGCTGGGCGAACAGGTGCACGACCCGCACGGCATCGAAGGCGCACCCGGCAGCAGCGCGGGGCTGGGCTGGCTGGCACTGCAAACCGCATTGCAGCCGCACAAGCAATTGCACCGCGTTGGTGGCCGCTTGCTGCCCAGTGGCGCGGCGGTCAGCGGCTACGAAATCCATTGCGGCCTCAGCACCGGTGCCGCGCTGGCGCGGCCGCTGCTGCAGCTGGACGATGGCCGCTGTGACGGTGCAGTGTCGGAAGATGGTCAGGTCATGGGCACCTATCTGCACGGCATCTTCGACCACCCCGCGGCGCTGGCCGCACTGCTCGCCTGGGCCGGGCTTGCCGACGCCGCACCGCTGGACCTGGCCAGCCTGCGCGAAGCCACGCTCGAACGCCTGGCCGACACCGTGCACGCCCATCTGGACATCGCCGCACTGACGCGGCTCACCCTCGGGGAGCCGGCATGCGCCAATTGATTCTGGGTGGCGCGCGCTCGGGCAAGAGCGCATTCGCCGAGCGCATTGCCGCCGCCTCCGGGCTGGAGGTGGTGTATCTGGCCACCGCACAGGCCTTCGATGGCGAAATGGCCGCGCGCATCGCCCATCACCGTGGCAGCCGGCCGGCGCACTGGCAGTGCGTGGAAGAACCCATCGCGTTGGCCGCCACCCTGCAGGCGGTGGCCGCACCGGGCCGCTGCGTGCTGGTGGATTGCCTCACGCTGTGGCTGAGCAACCTGTTGGGCCACCCCGACAGCGCGGTGTTCGCCCGTGAGCGCGAGGCGCTGCTGGCCACGCTGGGCCAGTTGCCCGGGCAACTTGTGCTGGTCAGCAACGAGGTGGGGCAGGGCATCGTGCCGCTGGGCGAACTGACGCGCCGGTTTGTCGACGAAGCCGGCCGGCTGCACCAGGCATTGGCGCTACAGTGCGAGCGGGTCGTGTTCGTGGTGGCCGGCCTGCCCATGGTGTTGAAAGGAGAGGCGGTGTGAGTATCGAGTGGATCCAGGGCGCCTGCGCGGTGCCGGATGCGCGGGTGCAGGCAGCGGCGCTGGCGCGGCAGGAGCAATTGACCAAGCCGCCCGGCGCGCTGGGCCGGCTGGAGCAACTGGCGGTGCAATTTGCCGCCTGGCAACGCAATGAACAACCCACCGTGCAACGCATCTGGATTGCGGTGTATGCCGCCGACCACGGCGTGGCCGCTGAAGGCGTGTCGATGTTTCCGCAGGCGGTGACCGGCGAGATGGTGCGCAACTTCGCGCGCGGCGGTGCGGCCATTGCGGTGCTGGCGCGCGAACTCGGCGCCCGGCTGGAAGTGGTGAACCTGGGCGTGGTCAACGACCCCGGCGAGTTGCCACGCGTCCGCCGCGCCTGGATCGCACCGGCGTGCGCCAATATCTGCGAGCAGGCGGCGATGACGCCGGCGCAATTGCGCGACGCATTGGCGGCCGGCGCAGAGAGCATCGCGCAGGCGCGCACCTGCGGCACGCAGCTGTTTGTTGGCGGCGAAATGGGCATCGGCAACAGCACCGCCGCTGCCGCGCTGAGCTGCGCGCTGCTCTCGCAATTTCCGCAGGCCATGGCCGGCGCCGGCACCGGCCTGGACGCCGAAGGCATTGCGCACAAGGCCACCGTGATCACCCGCGCGCTGGCCGTGCATGCCGACGCCGCCACACCGCTGGAGCGGCTGCGCCGGCTTGGTGGTTTTGAAATCGCCGCGCTGGTTGGGGCGTATATCGCGGCTGCTCAGGCCGGCATCCCGGTGCTGGTGGATGGCTTTATCAGCACGGCCGCGGCGCTGGTGGCGGTGCATTTGAATCCCGGCGTGCGCGAATGGCTGTTGTTCGGCCATCGCTCGCAGGAGCGCGGCCACGCCGCCTTGCTCCGCGCACTGGAGGCCGAGCCGCTGCTGCAACTGGACCTGCGCCTGGGCGAAGCCAGCGGCGCGGCGGTGGCCATCCCGCTGCTGCGCACCGCCTGCGCCCTGCACAACGGCATGGCGACCTTTGCCGAGGCGGGGGTCTCGGACGCATGAGCGCGCAGATCACCTTGCTGCGGCATGGCGACACTGGCCAGCGCAGCTATCGCGGACAGCTCGACGACCCGCTCACCGCCACCGGCTGGCAGCAGCTGCGCGATGCCACCGCCGCGGGCGAATGGGATGTGGTGGTGGCCTCCACGCTGCAGCGCTGCGCCTTGTTTGCTGCTGAATTCGCAACGGCGCGCGGCCTGCCGCTGCAGCTGGATCCCCGCCTGCGCGAATACCATTTTGGTCGCTGGCAGGGCGTACCGGTGGCCGAGATCGATCGCGATGAAGGCGCGGCACTGGGGCGCTTCTGGTCGGACCCGTTGCAGTATCCGCCACCGGAGGCCGAGCCCTTCGAGGCGTTCTGCGCGCGGCTGGCTGCGGCGCTGGATGCGATCGTGGCCACTTACCCTGCGCAGCGCGTGCTGGTGGTGACCCATGGCGGTGCGATCCGCGCGTTGCGCTGCCTGGTCGCGGGCGATGGCTTCGGCCACATGACCGAGCTGGCAGTGCCGCATGCCTCGCTGCATCCGCTGCGCTGGCCGCCGATGACTGCGGCCACCGCGCAGGCATGATCGATGGGCTGCTTGCGGCGGTGGGCTTCCTGACCCGCATTCCGGTGCCGGCCTGGGCATTTACCCGCCCCGGCGCGCAGGCGCGTTCGTTGCCGTGGTACCCGCTGGTCGGGCTGCTGCTGGGCGTCTTGCTGCTGGCGTTGGCGTGGTGCCTGCGCGGCGCCGCTCCGCTGCTGGCCGCCGCCATCGTGCTGAGCAGCTGGGTCTGGCTGACCGGCGCGCTGCACGTGGATGGGCTGGCCGACAGCACCGATGCCTGGGTTGGTAGCATGGGCGACCGCGCACGCACGCTGGCCATCATGAAGGACCCCACCAGCGGCCCGATGGCGGTGACTGCGGTGGTGCTGATGCTGTTGCTCAAGTGCGCCGCGCTGACGACATTGTTGCCGGCTGCGCCAGCGGCGCTGTGGCTGGCGCCGCTGTTGGCACGCGCCGCGGTGGTGGCGGCATTTGCGAGCACGCCGTACGTGCGCGCCGGCGGCCTGGGAAGCGCGCTGGCCGGCGCCAGCCGCACGGTCTGCGTGCTGGCCGTGGCCGCTGCAGTGGGGGTTGCCTGCGTGGCGGGCCCTGCACGTGCGGCGCTGGCCTGCGGGATCGCTGCGCTGGTGTTTGCGTTGTGGCGGCGCGCCTGCCTGCGCCGGCTCGGCGGCATGACCGGCGACACCTGTGGCGCACTGATCGAACTCAGCGAGACCGCCGTGCTGGTAGGCCTGGCGGTGTACGCCGGCTAGGCGGTGCCATGTGGCGTGGTTGAGCACGCTGCCCGTTGGCATGCTGCGCAAGATCGGGACCGCACACGCCCGCGTGTTCGGCGATGCTGGGCGCACAGACGAGGACCCGCCCATGCATGACGCAGCCACCGCGCACCGCCACCGCAACGTCGAACGTGTCGTGGCCCATTTGCAGGACAGCATCCGCGCAGGCAGCCCGCTGCCGGATCTGGCCGCGCTGGCCGCGGTGGCGCACCAGTCGCCGCATCACTTCCACCGGGTCTACCGCGCGCTGGCGGGGGAAACGCTGGGCCAGACCACCGCCCGCCTGCGCCTGAGCCAGGCCGTGCATCTGCTCGGCGAGCCAGGCCGCAGCATTACCGAGGTAGCGCTGGCGGTGGGCTACCAGACCCCGCAGGCGCTGGCGCGTGCGTTCCGCGCGCTGCTGCAGGTGAGCCCGAGCAGTCTGCGGCAGGCGCCGGCGATACGCGCCCAGACCCTGCAGCAGCTCGCCACGCCCGCGCTGGCACCGCACGCTGCGCCCGCGCCGCTGCAGGTCACCGTGCAATGGCTGGAGCCGCTGGAAGTGGTGGTGCTGCGTCAGCGCGGCGCCTTCGATGACCTGGATCGTGGCTTTGGCCGCATCGCCGCCTGGGCCGAGCGTGCAGGCGTGATCGAGCACCTGCACGCACTGATCGGTGTGCCACTCAGCGACCACCGCGACGTGCCAGCGCAGCAGCATCTGTTCGAGTGCGGCATCGCCTTCGCCACCGCTGTTGCGCCGCCGGCGCCGCTGCACGTGCGTGTGCTCGGCGAGGGCGCGCACGCCGTGCTGCGCCACACCGGCAGCTATGCCGGTCTGGAAGACGCGCTCGACCGCCTGCTCGCCGACTGGCTACCCGGCAGCGGCCACGCACTGCGCGACGCGCCGCTGCACTACTTCTACCTCGACGACCCCGAGACCGTGGCCGAAGCCGACTTGCGCGCCGACATTCGCGTGCCGGTGGTGGCGGTTGCCTGAGCGTGTACCGGCAAAAACACCATCTGCGGTGGCGGGTGCATCAGGAACTGCTGATGCGAAATATTCCACGCATACGCACCCGCCAGCGGGAAGGCCAGGCAGTCGCCGGGGGCGAGCGCTGCAACGCGCTGATTGCGGGCCAGCACATCCTTGGGCGTGCAGAGCTGGCCGACCAGGGTGACTGGGGTGTCGCGCAGCACCGGTGCGTGTGCACCGCGCACCACCACGCACGGATGGTCGTGGCCTTGCGCAGCCGGCGTGCGGAAGTGATGGGTGCCGCCACGGGCAATCGCAAACCACGCGCCGTGGCTGCGCTTGATGTCCAGCACCTCCATCAGGTACCAGCCGCAGCTGGCGCTGACATAGCGGCCCGGTTCCAGGCGCAGTTGCAGGCCGTCGCCGTGCGCGTGCAGCACGGCGGGCAGGCCGGCGCAGAAGCCTGCCCAGTCGAACGAGGCCTCTGGCGTTAGATAATCCACGCCGAAGCCGCCGCCGGCATTGACCAGCAGCGGGCCCAGGCCATGGCGCTGCCGCCAGTGCTGCACGGTGCGCAGATACGCCGCGATCAGGTGCAGCTGCGCGGCGGCATCGCGTTGGTGCGACATCAGGTGGAAATGGAAGCCGCGCAACTCCAGTGCCGGGCTGGCGCGTAGCTGCAGCAGCGCAGCATCCAGGTCGTCCGGGTCCAGCCCGAATGGCGATGGTTGGCCGCCCATCATCAAACGCGTGGTCTGTGCACCGGGCACGGCGATGTTCATGCGCAGGAACACCGGAATGCGCCGGCGGTCGGGCTGGGCGATCTGCCGCGCAATTGCCGCCAGCCGCTGCAATTCGCCCAGGCTTTCCACATGCACGGTGCAGTCGGGCAGGCGCACGGCCTGCGCCAGTTCGCTCTCCAGTTTGCCCGGCCCACCAAACAGCAACGCCGCATCCGGTTGCTGCTGGTGCAGCCAGGCGAGCTCGCCACCGGATGCGGCTTCGAACCCATCCACATAGGGCGCCAGCGTCTGCAGGATCTGCGGTTCGGCATTGGCCTTGGCGGCGTAGAACAGCGTGCAGCCGGGCGGTAGCTGCGCACGCATCCATGCTGCGTGCGCATCCAGTGCGGCCAGGTCGTAGACGTACGCACATAGCGGGGCGTCGCTGTGCGCACGTAACTGCGCCACCGCTGCGCGCACCGCCGTGGCATCGATCTGCAGGCTCATGCGGCCACCTGCTGCACGGCATGCATTGGCGCGATGGGGTTGGGCAGGGCGGTGTAGTCCGATTGACGATCTGCACGTTGCAGCAGCCGCGTGCCCAGGTTGTTCTTGCCGGGCAGCGGTGCGCCATCGATCAGGCCTTGCAGCGCCGGCTGCGGGCCATTGCGCTGCTGCCAGCGTGCGGCAATCTCGGCCACGCACTGCCACAGGCGTGCTTCCAGGACCGCGTCGCCATCGCTCAGGTGGAAGATCGCTTCGGCCAGATTGTTGACCAGCGCGCAGTAGGCCACGCGGTTCCAGGCCTGCTCGGGTGTGTAGTACAGCGACTGCCGTGCGCGCTCGCCCACGCCATGCAGGCGGGCAGCCGGCCAGCGTTGCGCGAGCAGCTTGGTGCCTTCCAGATCGCGGATCCACACGCGCGTGGGCCAGCCATCGCTGAAGCCGATCACGGTGTTCTGCAGATGCGGTTCCAGCGCAATGCCGTGCTGGAATAGCGCACTCCACACACCATCCAGCAGCAGCCCGGCATATGCGCGAAACCAAAGCACGGTGGCGGTGTGCCGGTTCAGGCGATGGACGCTGTGCGCACGCAGCGCAGCGGCCGCCACGCTGTGGCCCTGCGCATCGCTGGTGAACAGCGCGGCCGCCACTTGCGGGCGCCAGCGCGCACGTTGTGCGGCGGTCGGCGCCTGCCGATACAGGATGCCGAAGCTCTCGGCCAACGCACGCGTAGCCAGCGGATCTGCTGCGGCCAATGCCGGGTCGAACTGGGTGACATCCAGCGAGGTGGCGGCCGGTTCCAGCATCACGTCGAAGCCGGGCACCTGCGCGGCCAGTGCCTGCCAGCTCGGTGCCAGCAGATGCGTCAGCGCCACCGCGCTTTCCAGCTCATACCAGGCGTTCTTGCGCACGCAGTTGGTCAAGCGCACATGCACCGAACACTTGAGGAAATACGCCAGCGCCGGGTGGTACAGCGTGCGCACCGACGAGGTGGGCCGCAGTGGCTCACCTAACACGCCGACAGCTGTGATCGCGCCGCGCGCCTGCAATTCCTGCAGCAGCGGATCATCGCGCAGGCGTTGCACTTCCCACGGGTGGCAGGGGTACAGATCGGCGTGGCCGCTGAGCTGTTGCAAGGTGGCACGCACATCGCGGCCCTGCACGCGCAGCAGGCGCGGGTCGATGCGGAACCAGTACAACGCAAACGCCGCACGTGCTTCCGGTGCGCAGGCCAGGACCTGCGCCAGCGCCACACCTTCGCGGCTTTTGGGCGTGGGGTGCAGTGCGTGGCCCCACAGCAAGGCCTGTTCGGCATCGATCAACGTATCGCCGGTGGGCGTGGCGGCCTGTGCCTGGCGCAGTAACGCGGCGGTGATTGCCACGCTGTTGTCGCTTTGCGCCAACAGTTCCGGGTTGACCGCATGTGTGCTGCCCAGTGCCTGCAGCAGGCTGCGCGCCAAGGCATGCCCGTCCAGGCTTTGCCAGGGCTGCCCGGCGGCCTTGAGGAACGGCGTGGACACGAACCGGCAGCGGCCCAGCCGGTCGGCATGGGCAATGCGCACGCACAGCACGCCCGCGTCCCCCAATGCGATCCGCAGCCAGCGGTCGTCTGCGGTGCGTGCGCCGGGGCGATCCGGGCCGGTGTAGTCGAAGTCGGCAGTACCACGCGGGATGGCGAACTCGCGCAGGTAGCAATTCAACCAGCAGGCGCAGGCCTGCGCATCGGCCATGCTGTCGAACCAGGGGTCAGGCATCGTGTGCGGCGACATCGGCAATTCTCCTCGACGGAAAGCGCACCAGGACGGTGAGCGCAGCAGCGGCGGCCGCCAGGGCGGCGGCCAGGAACGGTGTGGTCGGGCCCCAGCGCTGGGTCAGCGCACCGGCGGCGACGCCGGCCAGCACGCCGGCCCATTTGCCGCAGGCATCGAAGCGGCCGAACAGACGCCCGGCGCCCTGGCCAGTGGCCACGGCAGCCAGGCTGCGGTTGAGCCCACGCAGGCCGAACAACATGCCCAGCCCGAACAGCAGGCGCGCACCCGCCAATGCCACGGTGTCGTCGAGAAACGCCTGCCATGCGCAGGCCAGTGCAAACACCAGCAAGCCCGGCACCAGCCAGGCCGCGCCATCGCCGCGGCGCCACCACGGCAACACCACCAGATAAACCAGATGCGGCAGGCTGTAGAGCAGGCCAGCCAACGCGTCGTGCCCGGCACCGCGCGCCAGCGCATACGGAATGAAATACGGAAACGTCACAACCATCGCGAAGCAGAACAGGAACTGCGCCACCATCAATGCCGGCCAATTCGCGCTGGCCATGGAGGGCAGTGCCTGGGTGGCGCGTGGCGATGCGGTGCGCGGGCTGTGGGCGGGTGGAGCCGGTTGGTCGGCCGGCAAGCGCCAGGTCAGCGCGAAGGCCACCAGCGGCAGTAGCGCCAACGCGCGGTACAAGGCTTGCGCCGGCCCCAGCGCCACCGCAAGCCCGAGCAAGGCCGGCGCACTGACCATCGCCAACCGTGCCGAGTACTGGGTCCAGTCCAGTGCACGCGCCAATGGCCCAGCCTGCGGCTGGCTGGCCAGGTACGCGTTGGCCGCCGCCAATGAGCCGCCGCAGGTGCCCTGCACGATCAGCCCGACCACCAGCCAGGGCAGGGTGGGTGCGAAGCCGGCGATTGCAAAGCCCAGCGCCAGCCCGAGTTGGGCACGCAGCAGCGAACGCTTGCGTCCATACCGATCGGCCAGCCGCCCCCAGGTGCTCGCGGTGAGTGCGGTGCACAGGGTTGGCAGCACATACAGCACGCCGCTCCAACCGATTGCCGCCGACGGTGCCAGTTCGGCCAACACCTGCGGCAGAAACAGTGGCATGCCCAGTGCGGTGAAGGCGGCCAGGTAATGCGCAGCCAGCACCGGGCCGAGGATGCGCTTCATCGCTGCGCCACCTGCCGGCGCAGTGCCGCGTGATCGGCATCGGCGAAGGCCGTGCCGAACGGGTTGGGTGCGCTGTCGCCGTAGAACTTGTTGATATCGGCCGCACCTGTGTGCTTTTTGCTCAGCAGGCTGCCGGCGCTGAGCAGGTACTTCACGGGCAACTGCGGTGCGGCGAGCAAGCGCCGCGCCGGTGCGGTGTCGATGCGCCCGGCGTCCAGCTGCGCCAGCGTCTGCGCCAGTTGCGCCTGCAGCTGCGCATACAGCGGTGCCCGCAACGCGGGTTGCCATTCGGCCAAGCCCTCGAGCACGGCCTGCAGATCCAGCTGCAACACGATCGTGCAGAACATCTGCGCCAGTGCCTGCACATCGTCCACTGCAATGCGTGCATCGTGCAGTGGGCCGAGCGTGTCGATCTCGGGCAGTTTCGCGCGCAGCTGCGGCAGCGCGATGCGTGCGGCGTCGTTGTCCTTCATCAGCAGGCGCGTGGGCTGGCCGGGCGCATACACCAGCACGCTGTTTTGCTGGTTGGCTTCCAGCGCGATGCCATAGCGCAGCCATAGCCGCAGATGCACGGCAAGCAGCAGTTCGGTGTAGTCGCGCCACCAGGCCAGCAGGTCGCCACCGCTGAAGGTCTCGGCCAGATGGATCGCCATCGGCCGGCCATCGGGCATCAGGGCGCACAGCGCAGCCACGGGCACCAGGGTGGCGGTGTCCAGCGGTGGGTAGCGCCGCAGCAGGTAGGCCAAATGTCGGGTTTGCCCGACGTGCCCGCCGTGGGATTCGTCAACGAACACGCAGCGCCCGCGCAGCGCGGCATCGTGCGCATCGATGCGACGCAGCGCCTGCTCCAGCCAATGGCCGTCGTACAACGTGGAGGGCTTGATCAGGCGCAGGTTCAATGCGCCGAGCGTGCGCATCGGGATCGGCAGTTTGAGATGCAGGTGCGGATGCTGCAGCGGCACCAGCGTGCGCACCGACAGCGTCGGGCGCACCGGCAGGTACGTCAGCGGTGCACGCACGCTACCGGCAGGAAGTGCAAACCCGTCCTGTTCCAGCCGCGCCCACACCAGCGGATGCACCGGCCATAGCTGGTGTGTCTGCGCGAGTTCGGCCGGCAATCCCACGCGTGCGATGTCCGGCCATAGCTCCGCAGGCGGCGTGCTGGTGCAACTCACCTGCGCCTGCGGAATGGCCAGCCAATGCAGTGCGAAGGTTGGTGCGAATTCCGGTGCGTAGGCGCGCAGTTCGGCGGGCGCCAAGCCGGCCTTGGCGCGTGCGGTGGGATAGAACGGGTGGTCGCGGTAGCTGGCCAGCTGGTCGCAGCGGTACGCGCGCTCGGCCGCATCCGCTGCGTGCAGGGCCTGCGCCAGGTGCGGTGCCTGGGCGGCATAGGCGTCGCGTGCCAGGCCGCGATGTGCGGCGGCGCACGCGGCTTCATCGGCGTAGGCGCGGTGCAACTGTTGCGTGTCCGGATCCAGCCCCTGGCTGATGCGTTGCAGCCAGGCGGCCGCGCCGTGTTCCAGCTGCACCGCCGTGCCGCGCTGCACCAGCCAGCGATCGGTGCACGCGCTGGTCCGCTGCAGGTAGCCGCCGTGCTGAATCGGTAGCCACACGGTGCCATCGGGCAGGTGTGTGATGCGCCACCACTGGGTGGGCGGCTGCGGCGCGGCCCAGTGCGCCAGCAGCGCGGCGTCGGGCGTGGCCGCGCTGCCGCGGCTGGCGATGCCGCGCAGATCTTCGCGCAGGCAGGCATCGATGATGCGGGTGGTGATGTAGTGCTGATCGGTCGCGTTGCTCATGCGCGCAGCTCCGGTGGGTCGATCCGCCACTGCAGGCCGGCTTCGGCCTGTTGCACGGCCTGCTGCAGTCCATCGGCATCGCGCGCCAGTGCGCTCAAGACGCCGAGGTAATCCTTGTTGGAATGGCTGAGCCGGATCTGCTCGCCGGGCACGCGCATGCGGCGGTACTGCACATCGCTGTGCGCGCCGCGGTGGTGGCGGTCGTCGCTGGCACTGACCAGCTCGCCGGCATGTTCGGCCACGTAATAGCGCAGCAATGCGTGGGTGCGCTCGCTGTGCAGCAGTGGCAGCGGCTGGCCCAGGTGCGGTGCCAGCGCGGCGGCAAACCACTGCTGGCCGAACATTGCATCGAGCAGGAATTCGCGCCGGTCGCCGATGCTGCGGTAGTTGATCTCCACCAGCACCGGCCCGTCGCGGGTGAGGATGAATTCGCTATGGCACAGCCCGAAGCCCACGCCGAACGCAGGCAATTGCGCCAACGCCTGCGCGATCACCGGCGTGTCCACCTGCGCATCCCACTGCGCCTCGCATTCGACAAAATGCGGTGGCGGCGACAGCCGCACCTTGAACCCGCCAATGGCCTGCAGGTGCTGCCCGTCGCCCAGCGTTTCCAGCGTGAAAAGGTCACCTTCCAGCAAGCCTTCCAGCAACACCGTGCGTTGCGGGTGGCGTTGCCACACATCGTCCAGATACGCCTGCAATTGCGCGGCATCGGCGCACTGGCGCACGTCCAGGCTGGCCACGCCCTCGCGCGGTTTGGCCACCACCGGCCACGGGATCTGCGCAGGCAAGGCCGCGCCCGGCGCCAGCGTGCAAAACCAGGGCGATGGCAGCCCACGCGCCTGCAGGCGCTGGCGCATCGCCGCCTTGTTCTTGGCGGCGTAGCACACCTGCCAGTCCTTGCCGGGCAGCGCCAGGCCGGCAGCCACCAGCGCGGTGCTGGTCTGCAGGTGATCGCTGTTGCTGAACACCGCACGTGGGCGCACGCCGGCGTCGTGCAGCACGTCCAGCACGCCCAGCGGGTTGAACACATCGCAGGCGATCACCCGCTGCGGCGCGTGCGCCGGATGCGTGTTGAAGTGCGCAAGATGCTCCAGGCGATGGTCGGTCAGCAGCCACACCGGCAGACCCTGCGCGTGTGCTGCAGGCAGGAAGCCATCGGTGATTGCCGGGTGGCAGACGTGGGTCAGGATCACCAGCGGTGCATCGGGTGTTGCGTTCATGGCAGCTCTCGTTCGACAGGACGGTGGGTCAACCGGTGTAGAGCGGGCTGCCTGGCGTCGCACACGCGACACGGGGTGGCCTACGACGCAGCAGGTCGCATCGCCGCAGCGCGGCGCGGCGCGGAGTGCACTTCATGCGCACTGTCTTCGGTAGTGCGGTAGCGTGATGCGGCTGCCGCGTGGTGCAACTCAGAACGTGTATTCGAGTCCTGCAGTCACGGTGCGCCCGGGCGCAGCCTGGCGGCCCCAGGGGCTGGTATCCACGCCGCGGAACCAGTACTGCCGGTCGAACAGGTTGTTGATCGCCAACGACGCACTCAGCTTCTGCCCGCCGCGTTCCAGCAAGGTGTGGCTCACTTGCGTATTCCACACCCAGTACGACGGCAGTTCGCCAACCGAGGCAATGGTATTTTCCTGCACCGTGTTGGCGGCATCGCTATAAGCCTTGCTGAAGTAGTAACTCGACAGCGCGACAGTGGTATGACCGAGCGCGTAGGTGCCACCCAACGTGATCTGGTTGCGCGAGGTGTAAGGCACGCGCAGGCCATCGAACGCACCCGATTCCTGCCGTGCATCCAGATACGCATAGCCGGCGTTGAGGGTCAGCGCACGCAGTTGTTCCGGGCTCCATTGCAGTTCCAGCTCACCGCCTTGATGGCGGGTCTTGCCGAGGTTGCGGAACACCCGCGTGGTGTTGTCCAGCTGGATCTGCTGATCGAAATCGATCAGGTAGGCGCCCACCTGGATGCGGGTGCGCTCATTGGGTTGATAGCGTGTGCCGAGCTCGTAATTCCAGGCCAGCTCCGCGTCCAGATTGTTGCCGAAGATGATCTGGGTCACCTGCGGCGCACGCATCGAGCGTTGCCCGTCCGCATACACAAACCACTGGTCGTTGGCCTGGAAGCCAACCGTCAGGCCCGGTAGCACATCGCGGGTCTGGTTGAGCGTGCTCACACCGGTGGTGCGGTTGAAATAGCGCGAATCCAGCCGCTCATAGCGCAGGCCCGGGGTGATGGTCAGGCGCGCATCCGGCAGCGTGATGGCGTTGCTGACATAGGCCGCCAACGCACGGTCTTCGAACTGCCAATCGCGCACGCTGGTGAACAGGCCATCGCGCAGGCGCAGATTGCCGACCAGAAAATCGATGTCTTCATGCACCGCACGTACGCCGGCGGTCCATTGTTGCTGCACGCCGCCGGCATCGCCCATGCGCCAGGTCAGGCGCGGCTCACTGCCAACCACACGAAAATCACGTGGCGCCGTCTGGCGCAGTTGCGGTGGCAGATCCGAACGCCAGGTTTCGGTGGCAGCCTGGCGCATGCCCACAATGAAGTTGCGGCTGCTGCGCGCGCTGAAGTTGGTCCATGACAGCCGCACGTCCTGCAGCGGGCCCCAGTCGCCAAACGCCTGCTCGTAGCTCAACGAGGCACGCGTGGTGCGGCCGTTGAAGCTGTCCAGCGGCCGAGTGGATTGGCGTGGATCGCGGCGGTAATCGTCCGGGCTCAGCGCGCCGGCCAGATCCATGTCCACCAGATACCGCTGCACGCTGGCCTTGAGCAGCTTGGTGTCGTCGATCCACCACTCCGCACGCACGCGCAGGTTGCTGATGTCGGTGTCGCTGTGCGTGCGCCAGTACTCGCCGTAGGTGCGGTTGGCATCCACCTGCAGGCCAACGTTGTCGGTGACGTAGCCACCGCTGCTCAGCGCGCTGTCCTGCAGGAACTGGCCCTGGCCACCGGCGGTGATCTTGTGCGCCAGGGTAGTGGTCCAGTCGCTGGGAATCTCGTTGCTGACCAGGTTGATCACGCCGCCCACATTGTTGGGCCCGTATTGCACGGCCGCGCCGCCGCGCACGATGTCGATGCGGTCGATCTGGTTCAAGCCCACCGGGAACAGCGACAGGCTGGTTTGCCCGTACGGCGCCAGTGCGAGCGGAATGCCGTCTTCCAGCACCTGCACGCGCCCGCTGCGGCTTTCGTACAGGCCGCGCAGCATGATTTGCGGCAGGGCTCCGGTGCCGGTTTCATCGAAGATCTTGATGCCGGGCACGCGCTGCAGGGCATCGTCCAATGAGCGATTGCCGCCATTGCGCAGTTGTTCGCGGTCGATCACCTGGCGGCTGCCGGCGTAGCGCTGCACGTCTTCGGGCTTGGAGCGTCCCAGCAGGCTGCCTTGCACCTGCACCGCATCGAGCGCGCGAATCGAAGTGTCGGTCTCAACCGCAGTGCCGTCGGTCTCGCCGGCCTGCGCCAGCGGTGCAGCGCTCAAGATGGTGGCGGCGATGGCAATGGCCAGGGCATGGAAACGGAACGTCGGCATCTACGGCGTGCTCCTGCAGGCGGGTGATGAAATGGGTGCGGCAAAGGTGGCTAACTGGGCGCGCAATGCGCGTTGAATCAGGGCACGGTCTTCGCCGGCAAGCAGCCAGCGCAGATCCGGTTGCTGCATCCAGTGCGCGCGTTGCGCGTCGGTACGTGGGTTGGGGCAGAACGGCACCTCAGCGCTGCGGCATTGCGCGTCCATTTGCAGCAGCAAGGCCCACACCTGCGGATGCGTGGGCTGCGGCCCAAGGCCCAGATCCAGCGCAAGATCGAGCGCGCCTTCCATCACCAGGGTCACGCCGGGCACGGCCAGAATCTCCGGCAACGCCGCAATGCCGGCCGCGCTTTCGATCATCGGCACAATGCGGATGTCGCGGTTGGCCTGCGCGATATAGGTGGGCAAATCGACGTTGCCGAAGCCGGTGACGCGGCCCCCAGTGATGCCGCGCCGGCCCAGCGGCGGAAAGCGTGCCGCGGCAATCGC
Source organism: Xanthomonas sp. NCPPB 4037 (assembly GCF_041475695.2). NCBI lineage: Bacteria > Pseudomonadati > Pseudomonadota > Gammaproteobacteria > Lysobacterales > Lysobacteraceae > Xanthomonas > Xanthomonas sp. NCPPB 4037. Next base: position 3,745,741 of record NZ_CM191261.1, on the reverse strand, counting down.
CTCAGCGATCTGCGCAGCCGATTCGGCGCGCGGAACCACGATGCCCCGCGCGCCGGCATCCAGCACGCGGCCGATCAGTTTCCCGTCCACCTCCGGCACCCGCACCCAGGCCTCACAACCGGACAGCTCGCAGGCGCGGATGGCGTGTTCCAGTTCGTCCGGCGCACGCAGCACGTGTTCCAGGTCCAGCACCACGAACCCGTAGCCGATGCGGCCCAGCAGTTCGCACAGCTGCACGCTCGGCAGTGCATTCAGAACGCCAACACGCAGTGACATGGATGAGGCCGCCAGGGGAACGGGCGCTCATCCTGCGCTTGATGGGAATGATTATCAAGTGTGTTGAAGGGCGTTTTTATGGGTCGCGAGTCGCATTTCCGCATGGCGGCGCAGTGGAACCCGCACAGCAAAACGCCCGCCTACAGTGCGTGTTGGCGGGCGTCTTTTTGAAAGGCGATGTGCTGTCGCCAATTACGACGCGGGCACACGCAATGCGCGATACGGCGGGGTGGACATCACCATCTCGGCCAGCGAGTACGCCAGCTCGCGTTCGGCCAATACTGCGCCGTCGGCGCCGTGTTCGAGCAGGTGCTTGACCTCGGCATCGCTGTGCGCGCGCGCCAGCAAGGTCAGCGATGGGTTGATCGCGCGCAGTTTGGCCAGTGCCTCACCGGCTTCCAGCGGCTGCGGAATGGCCAGGATCGCAATCTTGGCCTGCTCCGGGCGCGCTTCGGCCAGCACGCGGTCGGCCGCGGCGCTGCCGCGGATACCGGGAATGCCCGCCGCGTGTGCTTTGGCGACATGGTCGCCGTTGTCGTCGATCACCAGCACCGGGACGCCGCGGCTACGCAGCAGTTGCGCCAGCGCGCTGCCTACGCGGCCATAGCCGATCACGATGGCGTGGCCATCCAGCTGCAGCGGCGGGCCGGGCGGCAGTTCCGGCTCCACCGTCGCCGGGGCGTCCTGCGCCTGCTTGGCCTGCCAACGGTCCAGCCACGAGAACAGGAACGGGTTGGCCACGATCGACAACAAGGCGCCAGCCAGGATCAGGTCGCGCCCGGTTTCAGGCAGGATCGCCAACTGCACGCCGAGCCCGGCCAGGATGAAAGAGAACTCGCCGATCTGCGCCAGGCTGGTGGAAATGGTGAGCGCGGTGCCGGTGGGGTGGCCGAAGGCACGCACGATCACGAACGCCGCCAGCGACTTGCCAACGGTCACGGTCAGGAAGGTGGCCAGCACCTGCCAGGGATGGGCGATCAGGATCATCGGGTCGAACAACATGCCCACCGACACGAAGAACAGCACCGCGAATGCATCGCGCAGCGGCAGCGAATCGCTGGCCGCCTTGTGGCTGAGCTCGGACTCCTTGAGCAACATGCCGGCGAAGAACGCCCCCAGCGCGAACGACACGCCGAACAACTTCGCCGACCCGAACGCCACGCCCAGCGCAATGCCGAGCACGGCCAGGGTGAATAACTCGCGCGAGCCAGTGGCAGCGACCTTTTCCAGCGACCATGGGATGACCCGGCGCCCAACCACCAGCATCACCGCGACGAAGGCCACCATCTTCAGCAGCGTCCAGCCCAGTGCGGCCAGTAGCGAGGTCGACTCGCCGGCATGTTCGGCAGCGCCGGCGCTGCCGCCGAGCACGTTGACCAACGCCGGCAGCAGCACCAACGCGATCACCATCACCAGGTCTTCGACAATCAACCAACCCACTGCGATCCGGCCGCGCTGGGTTTCCAGCAGGCGGCGTTCTTCCAGCGCACGCAGCAGGACCACGGTGCTCGCCACCGACAAGGCCAGGCCGAACACCAGCCCCTGCATCAGCGGCCAGCCCATGCTCCATGCCAATGCCCAACCCAGCAGCGTGGCCACCACGATCTGCGCCAGCGCACCGGGCACCGCGATCCACTTCACTTCCATCAGGTCGTCGAGCGAGAAGTGCAGGCCCACACCGAACATCAGCAGCATCACGCCCAGCTCGGAGAGCTGGTTGGCCATGGTCTGGTCGGCCACGAAGCCCGGCGTAAATGGCCCGACGCACACGCCGGCCAATAAATAGCCAACCAGCGGCGACAGCTTGACCTTTTGTGCGAGCGTGCCCAGCACGAAGGCGACCGCGAGGCCGACGGCAATGATGTCGATGAGGCTGGTGTCGTGATGCATTCCAATCCGTTGTGAGAGTGTCCGGGAGACGGCGAGTTGCAGCCAGCCAACGGCACTGCGCCGGGCATCGCCTGCGGGCATGCAACCTGTTTGCTGGAGTCCGGCGCGAGGGGAACAGGACCGCGGGGCGGTCCGGTTGGCCGGACGCCCATAGTACACAGCGCTCGATTAACGTGATGCGACATGCGTGGAGATCTTTGCGTGGCTGCCGGCAGCGTGTGCGGTGGCAAGCAGCCAGTGCACGCGTCGCGTGGTCATTGTGGCGTGCTGATGCGCGCAGAGGCCGATGCCGGCGCGGGCACTCGGCACTGCTTGCGTGCGTGTGGCGCAGCCTGGGCTATTGACCCACCGTGATGCGATGAGGCCGCGGCGAAGCGGGAATCGCGTAGGCCGGCAGTAGCAATCGTGGGCATCGTTTGCTCGGCGCGTTGGGCCTCGCTCTGCGGTTGTAGTTGCTTTCGTAGTTCAGCGCAGCCGCAGTCCGGGACAGTTGCAGTTGGCGCGTTACCTGTGGGGGAGATTCCGCATCAGCGAGCCCCGCAGCTCCGCTTTAGTGCACGTGCAGCACCGTTGCCGCGGCGCAGCGTCAACACACACGCACCGCGATGCTAGCGAGCCCGACGCAGCCTTCCCGGCTTGTTCGCTCCACGAACAACAGCTGCGCCACGCCCGGCGGCAGCACATCGCGCAACGCAAGAGCCTGCTTGCCTGCACGCCGCAACACCGGCGAAGACCGCGACCGACACAGCGTGGGCTGGTTGCCAGCGGAGCAGACACAGCGCCCATCGTCGCGCCGCGCAGTAGCCGCTGCGCCGGCCAACCTCTCCCAATAGCAGGTGACCGCCGAGTAGCCACCTCCTGCACGTGGCGCACCTCAACGCTCCGATCTCCTCGACTTTCCGGACACCGCTTCGCGCTGCGGCAGGGCATGCGCCGATGAGCACGCAACACTGGGCGCGGTCGATGTGTGCGGCGCCTGGCCGCACACGCGCCATACCGCCTTCGCGGCTGCGAAGGCAGGCATTGCACGGAGCCACTATGCAGCTCAGCGACTTTGCAACACCGGCTTTTCGGCAAGACCCGTACCCCACCTACGCACGTTTGCGCGCTGCGGGGCCACTGGTGGAGGTCGCTCCGCACCGGCTGATGACCGGTCACTACGCGGTGGTCGACCGCCTGCTCAGCGACCGCCACATGGGCCGTGATTATCTGGAAAGCATCCGCCTGCGCTATGGCGAGGCGGCGGTGGAGCTGCCGTTGTTCCAGGGCATGAGCCGCATGTTCCTGCTGCTCAATCCACCGGCACATACACAGTTGCGTGGGCTGATGACCCAGGCCTTCACCGCGCGGCAGATGGAGCGCATGCGCGAGGTGGCCACCGACAGTGCAGCGGAGTTGATCGCGGAATTTCGTGCAAATGGTCGCGGTGATCTGCTCAAGGATTTCGCCTTTCCGCTCCCGGTTGCGATCATCTGCCGCATGCTGGATATCGACCCTGCCGATGCCACCGGTGTGGGCCAGGCGACCAGCGCGCTGGGCAAGGTCTTCGACGCGATCATGACCGCCGAAGAACTGGAAACCACCGCTGCGGCTTACAACCAGCTGGATGTCTATTTTCGTGCGGTCATCGAGGATCGCCGCGGCAGCCAGGGCGACGACCTGATCTCGCGCTTCATCCATGCCGAAGACAACGGCCGCCGCCTGAGTACCGATGAGATCGTCTCCAACGTGATCCTGCTGTTCTTCGCCGGCCACGAAACCACCTCCAACATGATCTGCAATGCGCTGATCGCCTTGCACCAACATCCCGAGCAGTTGGCGTTGCTGCGCAACACTCCGGCATTGATGCCCAATGCGGTGCTTGAATGCATGCGCTACGACAGCTCGGTGCAGATGGCGGTGCGCACGGTGCTGCAGGACTTTGAACTCGATGGCGTGCAGCTGCACGCCGGCACCATGCTGTATCTGATGCTGGGTGCGGCCAACCACGATACGCGGCAGTTCAGTGCGCCGCAGTCGCTGGACCTGATGCGCCAGCAGGGGCGTGCGCTGTCATTCGGTGGCGGCATCCACCATTGCCTGGGCAACCGACTCGCCTTGATCGAGATGGAAGCTGCGCTTACCGCGTTGCTCACGCAGCTGCCGGACTTGCGCCTGGAGCAGCTCGATGCGCTGCATTGGAACGATCGCGCCAACCTGCGCGGAGTGGATGCGCTACTGGCGTCCTGGTGACGCAGCATTGCTGCAGGGCCTGCGCTGCGGCGTGCAGCACCTGCTGCGCATGCATGTGCATGCAGGCTCGAAAATAAAACAGGCACCACCGCGTTTAGCAGTGATGCCTGTTGCATGCATGCGTTGGTCGCCATCGCGATCGACGCAGGCGTCTTGAGTCGCTAAGACCTAGCGCGCGTTGCGCATGCACACCGCGCGCAGGCCCTTCGGTCTGCGAGCTCGATCAAAACCGGTAAGTCACCCGGCCATACCAGTAACGGCCGTTGAAGCCGAACGGGGACAGCGAGGAATACTGCAGGCCGCCGGCACGGTCGTCGTAGGCGGTGGTCAGCTGCGCCTTGGTCGGGTACTGGTTGGTGAGGTTGTCCGCGCCCACGGTGAAGGTGAAGGCGTTCCAGGTCTGGCTGGCGGACAGGTTCAGGATCCAGCGTGCGTCATAGGTCTGGTCCTGGCTGCCGTCGACCGGGTCGCTGATGCGTTTGATGGAGCCGTAACGCGTGGCGTTGCCGTTGAGCGTGAACCCACCGATCGCCCAATCCGCCGAGGCCATGTACTTGGTGCGCGGCGTGGCATCGGTGAGCAGGCCCTGGCTGGCGCGGCCGAAGTTGGGGTTGGACAACTCCAGGATGGTGGTCTTGTTGTAGTTGGCGCTGGCACCCAGGGTCAGCTGGCCCAGCTCGCCCAGATCGGCGATGTAGCTGTTGACCCAGTCCACGCCGCGCGTGCGGCTGGTGGCACCGTTGACGAAGAACTGCACCGCGGCCACCTGGCCGATCGGCTGCGCCAATTGCAACTGGTCCGAATACAGGATCTGGTCCCAGATGCGGATCTGGTACACGTCCAGGCTGGAGGTGAAATTGGCAGTGGGCTGCCAGACGCCGCCCAGGCCATAGTTGCTGGATTTTTCCGGGCTCAGCGGGCGTGCGCCCAGCGCCAGTGCCACCGGGTCGGAGGTGCGGTAGGTGCCCACCTGCACCAGCTCGCCGTTCTGGATCAGCGTCACCACCGAGGCGTAGTTCTGTTGGGCCAGCGACGGTGCGCGGAAGCCGTTGGAGATCGTGCCGCGCAGCGAGAAGGTGTCGGTGAAGGCATAACGCGCCGACAGCTTGCCCGAACGCGTGGCGCCGGCATCGCTGTAGTTTTCATAGCGCCCGGCGATACCGCCGGAGAGCTTCTCGGTGAGGTTGGCTTCCAGGTTGGCGTAGACCGCGTTGCTATGCCGGCCGAACTTGCCCGCCACCGACGGCTCCAACCCGGAGAACACCTGCGCGCCGCCGGGGTAGGGCGCGCCATCGGCCGGATTGATGGTGTTGGGATCGAAGAAATACGAATCCGGCGAGCCGGCGGTGATGCGGTAGCGGTCCTGGCGATGCTCGGCGCCGAAAGCGACATTGACCGGATACGCCAGACCCCAATCGAACGCGCGGCTGATGTCCAGATTCACCGTGCCCTGCTGGGTTTCGAAGCCACCGGAGTTGAAGTTGGTCGGCGATGCACCGGTGGTGTAGAACAGGTTGGTGTTGATGCTGTTGAGGATGTTGAAGCTCATGTCGTTCTTGCCGTACGACGCCGACAGATCCCAGTTCCACTCGCTCTCGGTGCTGCCCTTGATGCCGAGCACTGCCGAGCGATCGTTGACCGGGTTGTAGATCTGCGGCAGGAAGCCGTTCGGATAGATCGAGGGCACATTGCGCGCGGGGTTGTCGGCGGCGCGGTAATAGCCGTTGGAGGTCACCTCGCGGCGGCTGGCACTGAAGTGGCCGTACAGTTCCAGGTTCGGCGAGAACTCGTAGCCGAACGCGGCCAGGCCCTGGTAGAACGTGGACTTCGGGTCGCCGTGGCGCTGGTACGGCACGCCACCTGGATTGGGCGTGCCGGGCACGGTGGTGGCGCGGTTGGTGTTTTCGCCGCGGTTGGTGCTCATGGTGTTCTGGTAGTTCCACGACAGCCGCACCCAGCCTGGCGCGGTATCGCCGCCGGTGCCGCCGAAGCCCATGCCGACCGAGCCGTCGATACCGTTCTGCTCGCCGTCGCCCTTGTCCATGAAACCACCGTTGACCGACACGCTGTTGTCGCCGGTCTTGGCACCGTGCTTGAGCACGATGTTGACCACGCCGGCGATCGCATCGGAGCCGTATTGCGCCGAGGCGCCATCACGCAGCACTTCGATGCGCGCCACCGCCGACATCGGCAGCGAGTTGAGGTCGGCCGGCGCCGAGCCGCGCCCGACATACGGGTTGTAGTTGATCAGCGCAGAGGTGTGATAGCGCTTGCCATCCACCAGCACCAGCACCGCATCCGGCGACAGGCCGCGCAGCGTGGCCGGGCGCGCGGCATCGTTACCGTCGGAAATGGCCGGGCGCGGGAAGTTCAAGGACGGCAGCAGCTTGCCGAGCGCGGTGGCGATATCGGTCGCACCGGTGGCCTGCAACGACTGCTCGGTGATGATGTCGATCGGCGATTCGGATTCGGCCACGGTGCGGTCGCTCACGCGCGTGCCGGTGACGATCAAGGTGTCGAGGGTTTTCTGTGGGGGCGGCTGCTGTGCCTGCGCGGTACCGGCGAACGCGCTGGCGGCCAGCGCGATGGAAACCGCAATCGAAAGAGACGTGGACGTGTGCATGGGATGAGGCGCTCAGGAGGAAAGGGAAGCAGGGGGGGAAAGGGATGAGGTAGCAAACGCACGGCCATGCGGCATGCAGGAGCGCGACAGCGGCGGGCAGTTGCACTGCACCGCAGCGATGGCGCCGTTCGTCCTTGCGTGGGGCAGGTGCAGTCAATGCAGGTGCGCTGGTCGCCGCAGTGGCCGCGCCGGGAAAGGGCGCGGCTGCAGGCCGATCAATGCAGCGAATGAGGAGTCACCCCGGCGCGTCGTTGCCCGAGACGCCGGGGCGGATACCGCGATGGAGCACCGGCAACGCCACCGCGAGGAGGCGTTGCCGGCTGTCCTAGTGATTTACCACTTGTAGTTCACGTTGGCGTACACCAAGGCGCCGTTGAAACCGAACGGCGAGGCGCTGCTGTAGGGCAGGTAGGTCCGCGTGCCCAGGCCGGCTTCCTGACGGTCCGGATATTCGTTGAGCACGTTGTCGCCACCGACGGTGAAGTTCCAGCTACCCAGCTTGTAGGAGGCGGCCAGGTCCAGCGTCCACTTCGCTGCATAGGTCTGGTCGCTGCCGGCGTTGGTGCCGAAGGTGGTGAATTCGCCCCAACGCGTGGCGGTGCCGGTGAACGACCAGTTGCCCGGCGACCAGGTGCCGCCCAGGAAGAACTTGTCGCGCGGCGTGCCTTCGGTGATGCGGCCGAGCTCTGCACGGCCGATGCGCACCGCGCCCGGATCGATGGCTTCCAGCGCGGGCGGATTGGCCGCGATCTGTTCGACCTCGGTCTTGTTGTAGTTGTAGCCGGTGGTCAGCTCGACGCTGCCGCTGTCCAGGTTCCAGCGGTAGGTGCCGACCGCGTCCACGCCCTGGGTCTTGGTGTCCACCGCATTGGTGAAGTAGCGACCGCCGCCGATCCCCGGGAAGCCATTGGCCTGCAGGTAGTTGCGCGCCGCGATGGAGGTGAGGTTCTCCGACAGCACGATGCGGTCATCGATATCGATGCGGTACGCATCGACGGTGATGTAGAGATTCTCCACCGGCTGCAACACCACGCCCAGGCCGTAGTTCTTGGACTCTTCGGCCTTGAGCGGTTCGGCACCGAGCGCGATGGCGGCCGGGTTGTCGGTACGGAAGGTGCCGATCTCGAACGGAATCGCCGACACGCCGCCATTGGGCTGCGCCACGTTGAGGAACTGCGTGGCAATCGACTGGAAGTTCTGCTGCTGCAGCGACGGTGCGCGGAAGCCGGTGGAGGCGGTGGCACGCAGCGCCACCTTGTCGGTGAACGCGTAACGCAGCGACAGCTTGCCGGTGGCGGTGTCGCCGAAGTCGCTGTACTTCTCATAGCGCCCGGCCAGCCCGGCCGACAGCTTTTCGGTGAGATCCGCTTCCAGGTCCACATAGGCCGAGTGGCTGTTGCGGTTGTAGTAGCCGGCATCGGAGAGCTTGAAGCCCGGAAACACCTGCGCACCAGGAATCAGCGCGCCGTTGGCCGAGGGAATGCCGCCATTGGCCGAAGACGCCGCATCACCGGGCGACTGGTTGAACTTCTCGCCGCGCCATTCCGCGCCGAAGGCGAGCGTAACCGGGTAGGCCAGGCCCCAGTCGAGCGTCTTGGTGAAGTCGGCGTTGAGCACGTTCTGGGTGACTTCCAGCGTACCGGCATGGAAGTCGGTGGGGCTGGTCAGCCCTAAGCTGTTGTTCAAGCTGTTGCGCACATCGAAGGTGAGGTTGTTCTGGCCGTAGTTGTAGCTCAGATCGATGTTCAGGCCGCCTTCGGTGGAGGTCTTCAAACCGCCCACCCACGAGACGTCCTTGCTGACATTGTAGATCTGCGGCAGGAAGCCGTCCGGGTAGATTTCCGGGCGGTTGCGGTTGTCGCCGGCAAAGCGGAAGTAGCCGTTGGAGAGCACTTCGCGCCGGCTGACCATGCCGAATGAGTAGAAGGTCAGGTAATCGGTGGGGCTGTATTCGCCGTTGAACGACACCGCGCCCTGGTCGATCTCGGGATCGCCGTAGCGCTGCTCCACGCGGCCCTGGAACGGCAGCGCGCGGTTGGTCTGATCCGAATGCCCGGCCTGCGCGGCCAGGTGCACCTTGCCGGTACCGGCAAAGCTGAAGCCGGCATCGCCGGACAACTGATACTGCTCGCCGTCGCCGGCGCTGTACTTGCCATAGCGGCCATTGACGCTGCCGCCTTCGCCGCTGCCCTTGAGCACGATGTTGATCACGCCGGCAATCGCATCCGAGCCGTATTGCGCCGATGCGCCATCACGCAGCACTTCGATGCGCTCCACGGCGGCGATCGGAATGGTGTTGAGGTCGGCGGGCGAGGAGCCGCGCCCCTGGGTGTCATTGAGGTTGATCAGCGCGGTGCTGTGATAGCGCTTGCCGTTGACCAGCACCAGCACCTGATCGGGTGACAGGCCGCGCAGCTGCGCAGGGCGCACTGCATCCGAACCATCGGAGATGGCCGGGCGGGGGAAATTCAGCGAGGGGATCGCGCGCGACAGCGCGGTGGCCAGCTCGGTGGTGCCGGTGGATTCCAGTGCCTGCGGCGAAATGATGTCGATCGGCGAGGCCGATTCGGCCACGGTGCGATCGGCCACGCGCGTACCGGTCACGATCAGCGTGTCGAGGGTCTTCTGGGTAGGCGCCTGCGACTGTGCGACGGCGGTTGAAGCGGAAAACGAGAGTGCAAGAACAACGGCAACAGCGAGTGGACTGGTCTTGCAATTCATGCGGTGACAACTCCGAGTGGGGAACGGATGCATCGCAGGGGCCCCCTTCCCGGGCCGCGTCCGTTGCGGCAGCTGCGGTGCGTTCCCAACCATTAACCACGCGTAACCACATGTCAAATTTTGGTTACGTTGCGCAAGTAACTGTCATCGATGACGTGCTCCTGCCATCGTTGTCATCGTGCACCAAAGTGATGCGTTGCTTGCACCACACCTGCAATGGTGCGGCCTGGTTTGCACCATGTTGGACAATGAATACCAGTTATGAAACTTCGGCATCAGTAGGTGATCTGCACCGCCTCCGCACTGCGTTGCGCAGGACCATGGAAGACCGCCTCGATGTTGTTGCCATCAGGGTCGAGCACAAACGCAGCGTAATAACTCGGGTGATACGGGCGCACGCCCGGCGCGCCGTTGTCACGGCCACCGTGTGCGAGTGCGGCGGCATGGAAGGCGTGCACCATCGCCACATCGTGTGCCTGGAAGGCCAGGTGATGGCGGCCGGTGAGTTCGCCCTGGGCAACGGTGTGGCGATCGGACACGAACAGCTCGTCGGCCCAGAAGAATCCCTCGCCTTCGCCGCCCAAAGGCACGCCCAGGACATCGAGCACCGCACCGTAAAAGCGCCGGCTTGCCTGCAGGTCCTGCACCACCAGATGCAGGTGATCGATCAAGCGTCCACGCGACAAGTGTGCTGTTTCCATCAGAGCGCTCCACATGACAGGAGCGCACGTGATAGCACTGCCGAGGCGGGAAACCCTTCACCCGGCGTTGAGGCCTCCGGCAGCCACGCCATGCCGCAAACAAAGCAGCAGGGAGTAGCCGCCAGCGGCCCAGAACGCACACGCCCCGGGCAGGCCGGGGCGTGTGCGTTTTGCAGTGTGGCAAGGCTTACCAGCGGTAGTTGATGCGGCCGTACACGTAGGCACCGTTGAAACCGAACGGCGACAGATTGCTGTACGGGAATTGCCCGCTGGTGGAGTTGGCGAAGTTGTTCTCGTCCGGGTACTCGTCCAGCAGGTTGTCCGCACCCAGGGTGAGCGTCCAGCGGTCGATCTTGTAGCTGGCCGAGGCATCCACCACCCACCTGGCGCCGAAGGTCTGATCGTTGATCGCCGCGGCCGGGCGCGTGGTGTATTCGCCGTAACGCGTGGCACCCAGCGCCAGTGTCCAGTGCTCCAGATTCCAGCTGCCGTTGATCAGGAACTTGTCGCGCGGGAAGCCTTCTTCGATGCGGCCACGTTCGGTGCGGTCGATGCGTTCCAGGCTCAACCCGTTGGCCGACAACGCGGCCGGGTTGGCGGCCACGCTGCGCACCTCGGTTTCCGAATAGTTGTAGCCGGCGGTCAGGTCGATGCTGCTGGCGGCGAGCTGCCAGCGGTAGCTGCCCACCACGTCGACGCCGCGGGTGCGCGTGTCCACCGCATTGGTGAAGTAACGGCCGCCGTTGATGCCGAAGATGCCTTGCGATTCCAACAGCGAACGCACGCCGGTACCGGTGAGGTTGGAGGACAGCACGATGCGGTCGTCCACATCGATCTGGTACCCATCCACGGTGACGTACAGCGCGTCGGTCGGCTGCAACACCAGGCCCAGGCTGTAGGAGAGCGAGGTCTCCGCATCCAGCGGCTCGGCGCCGAGCGCGCGTGCCACCGTGCTGTCCGCCGGGAAGGTGCGGATCTCGAACGGGTTCGGATTGCCGGCCAGGAAGGTGGTGCTGGTGGACTGGAAATACTGCTGCGCCAGCGACGGCGCGCGGAAGCCCGACGACACCGTGCCGCGCAAGGCGACCTTGTCGGTGAACGCATAGCGCGCCGACAACTTGCCCGATGCCTGGCTGCCGAAATCGCTGTAGTCCTCGTAGCGCCCGGCCAGGCCGGCGGAGAACTTGTCGGTGAAGTCGGCTTCGATGTCGGCATACAGCGCGTAGCTGTCGCGCGAGTACTGCCCGGACACACTCGGTGCAAACCCACCGAAGCCCTGCGCGCCACCGGCCAGCGTGCCGCTCTGGAAATAGGAGCCCACTTCGCCCGGCGACTGGTTCCACTTCTCGTTGCGGTATTCGGCGCCGAACGCCACTGTGACCGGATACGCCAGGCCCCAATCGAACCCGCGCTTGACGTCGAGGTTGACGATGTTTTGCGTGGTTTCCAGCGCGCCGTCATAGAGCGACGTGGGCGAGGTCGGCCCCAGGCTCACGTTGAGCGTGTTGCGGGTGTGGAAGTCGATCTTGTTGTAGCCGTAGTTGTAGCTGGCATCCCAGTCCCAGCCGCTGGCGGTGGAGCCGCGCACGCCGGCGACCAGGGAGCGGTCCTTGGCGTAGGTCTGGATTTCCGGCAGGAAGCCCTGCGGATAGATCGACAGGATGTTCTGCGTGGTGCTGCCCGGCGCGCGGTAGAACGCGAACGAGGTGATGTCGCGGTTGCTCGCGGTGGCGAATGCGTAGCCGGTGATGCTGTCGCTGAAGTTGAATTCGGTGTTGGCCGACACCGACTGTGCGTTGACGTCGGGGTCGCCGATCTTGAAGGCCTTCTGGCCAACGGCGGGCTGCGAGGCGCTGGGTGCGCCGGCGTAGGCGCGGGCGCGGTCGGTCGGGTCCTGCTGGTTGAGCTGGGCGGCCACGTGCAGCCAGCCGCGGTCGCCGCCATAGGCCACGCCGGTGTCGCCGGACAACTCGTAGTTGCTGCCGTCGCCGGCCGAATACTGGCCGAACCCGGCCTGCAGGCTGCCGCCCGTTTCCGCGCCCTTGAGCACGATGTTGACCACGCCGGCGATGGCGTCGGAGCCGTATTGCGCCGACGCGCCGTCACGCAGCACTTCCACGCGTGCGATGGCCGCGACCGGAATGGTGTTCAGATCCACTGCCGCGGCGCCGCGGCCGATGGTGCCGTTGAGGTTGAGCAGCGACGAGGTGTGGCGGCGCTTGCCATTGACCAGCACCAGCACCTGGTCGGGCGAGAGCCCGCGCAGCTGCGCAGGGCGGATCGCGCTGGTGCCATCGCTCAACGCCGGGCGTGGGAAGTTCAGCGAGGGCAGCGCACGCGCCAGCGCGGTGGCCAGCTCGGAGGTGCCGGTGGCCTGCAGCGACTCGGCGCTGATGATGTCGATGGGCGATTGCGACTCGGCCACGGTGCGGTCGGACACGCGGGTACCGGTGACGATGACCGTGTCCAGGGTGTTGGCGGTGGCCGCCGGGGCGTTCTGGGCGAGGGCGGGGGAGGCAAGCAGCGCGGCGACGATGGCGGTCGCAAGCGTGGACAGCGGGGTATTCATGACAACTCCAAAACGAGGGCCCTGGCGGGACCAGCAAGGCTAGGCAGGCCGGGGTCGCGGCAAGGCGAAGACTGCCGCAGCCAACCTGAAGGCGCTAATTATTCGTTAACGCTAGAATGGCGTCGCAGGAATGCTGCTCATCTGCTCATTCCTTTTCGTTCTATCGGACTGTCCATCAATGATTTCCCTGCGCAACTTCTCCATGCGACGCGGCGAGCGTCTGCTGCTGTCCAACGTCGACCTGACCATGCATGCCGGCTACCGCGTCGGTGTGGTGGGCCGCAACGGCACTGGCAAGTCCAGCCTGTTTGCCGCGGTCAAGGGCGAGCTGGAAGCCGACAAGGGCGACGTCGACCTGCCCGGCAAGGTGCGCACCGCCAGTGTCTCGCAGGAAACCCCGTCCTTGCCCGACCCGGCGCTGTCGTTCGTGCTCGGCGGCGACATCGAGGTGTCCGCCATCCTGCAGAAGGAAGCCGAGGCGACCGCGCGCGAAGACTGGGAAGCGGTGGCCAATGCGCACCAGACCATGGCCGAACTGGGCGCCTATGACGCCGAAGCGCGCGCTGGCAAGCTGCTGCACGGCCTGGGCTTCCCGGCCGATACCCACCATCGCGCGGTGTCCTCGTTCTCCGGCGGCTGGCGGGTGCGGCTGAACCTGGCGCGCGCGCTGATGATGCCCAGCGACCTGCTGCTGCTGGACGAACCGACCAACCACTTGGACATGGACGCGGTGCTGTGGCTGGAGCAGTGGCTGCTCAAGTACCCGGGCACCTTGCTGCTGATCAGCCATGACCGCGAGTTCCTGGACAACGTGGCCACCCACACGCTGCACCTGCACGGCGGTACCGCCAAGCTGTACGTCGGCGGCTACACCGATTTCGAGCGCCAGCGCATCGAGCACCTGCGTCAGCAGCAGATTGCGCACGACAAGGAACAGGCCGAGCGCGCGCATCTGCAGAGCTTCATCGACCGCTTCAAGGCGCAGGCCAGCAAGGCCACCCAGGCGCAGAGCCGCATGAAGCGCCTGGCCAAGATGGCCGGCACCGAGGCGGTGCGCGCCGAGCGCGAATTCCGCATCCAGTTCGCCCAGCCCAATCGGCTGCCGTTTTCGTTGATCCGGCTGAATCATCTGGATGCCGGGTATGCGGCTGCGCCGCGGGAATCGGCAATCGAGAATGGGGAATCGCAAAAACGTGGGTCCAGCGATGCGATTACCGTGCTGCACGATGTTGGATTCGGGCTCGAGGCGGGCGACCGGATCGGGTTGCTGGGGCCCAATGGCGCGGGTAAGTCGACGCTGGTCAAAACACTGGTCGGTGAGCTTGCACCGCTGTCGGGCGAGCGCAGTGCGCACCCGGACCTGCGCATCGGCTACTTCGCCCAGCACACGGTGGAATCGCTGCACGAAGGCCAGTCGCCGATGGACCACTTCCGCGATCTGTCGCCGGACGGTTCCAATCAGGCGTTCCGCGATTTCCTGGGTAAATGGAATTTCGCCGGCGACCGCGCGTTTGAAGTGGTGGATGGCTTCTCCGGTGGCGAGCGCGCGCGTCTGGCGCTGGCGCTGATCGCCTGGCAGCAGCCGAACGTGCTGCTGCTCGACGAACCGACCAACCACTTGGATCTGGAAATGCGCGAGGCCCTGGCCGAGGCGCTGAGCGACTTCGAAGGCGCGATCGTGATGGTCTCGCACGACCGCCATCTGATCGGCCTGGTCTGCGACAGTTTCTGGCGCGTGGCCGATGGCGTGGTCGAGCCGTTCGATGGCGACCTGGACGAATACGCCGCCTGGTTGCGCAGCCGCCCGGCCGCGCAGGGCACCAAGCAGAAGATGGCCGAAGTGGCACCGACCCCGCCACCGCCGACCAAGCCACTGCCGCCGAAAAAGGCCGTCAACCCGCACAAGTTGGCCAGCGCCGAAAAGCGCGTGGGCGAACTGGAAGCCGCGTTGGCGGACCTGGACCGGCAGCTCGCCAACCCGGCCAACTATCCAGATGCCGACAAGATGGCGGTATTGGGCCGTGAGCGCGAAACCACCGCGCAGCAGCTGGCCGCTGCCGAAGCGGCCTGGATGGAGTTGCTGGACGGCGCGTAACGCGCAGGCGTTACGATGCGCAGCGCGCCAACTACACGGATGTCGCGAACATGATCAGTGCCACCATCAGCCTGGAAGATCATCTGGCCGCGCAGCGGTTGCATGCGCGGCATACGGCCAAGCGGTTGATCGTAGTGCTGGTGGTCCTGCTGCTGATCGGGATGGGTTTGCTTCAACTGATCGGGGCCGGCGACATCATCGGGCCGGTGTTGATCGGCGCAGGCGGCGGTGGCTTGATCGGCCTGGCGTTGTTGCACGTCTGGGGCTTGCCACGAAAGATCAAGCGCCTGCATGCGCAGCAGGCCGCGCTGCGGCACACCTACACCTATGCCTGGGACGACACCGGGCTGGACATCACCTGGGCAGACGGGCATCTGCGCCGTCCCTGGTCCGATTACATCCGCTGTCGCGAAAACGAGCGCGTGCTGTTGCTCTATCACAACGACCGCTTGTTCGAGCTGTTCGCTCCGCACTGGTTCGCCGACAGGGCGCAGTACGAAGCGTTTCGCCACTTTGCGTTGCAGGTGGGGAAGGCGTCCGCGCGTCGTTGAACGCGGCACGCGGCGACGCCGCTCAATCGGCGCGCTGTTGTTCGGCCAGCAACCAGGCGCGCAGCCGGGCTTCGGCGTCGCTTTCCGGCCGCGAGCGCAACCGGGTCAACCAATAGCGCCCCGCATCGATCTCGATCGGAAATGGGCAGGCCAATCGCCCCGCGCCCAGGTCCTGGGCAAACAAGCGCAGCGGCAACAACGCCACACCAGCGCCAGCCGCGGCCGCACTGGCCAGTGCCAGCGACGAATCAAACATCGCGCCACGCGCAGGCACCTCCGAGGTGCCGGCAGCACGAAACCACTGTGCCCATTCGTCCGGCCGGTACGAACGCAGCAACGGCACGTGGGCCAGATCGGCAGGCGTGTGCAGGGCACGCGCCATCGCCGGGGCGCATACCGGCGCAAATGGCGCCTCCATCACGGCATGCGCAATCTGCCCCTGCCAGTCGCCGTCGCCGAAGCGGATTGCCAGGTCCAGCCCTTCGCCAGCCAGATCCACCCGATTGTTGTGGGTCGACAGGCGCAGTTCGATGTCCGGATGTGCCGCGTGGAAGGCGGCCACGCGCGGCAGCAACCAGCCGGTGGCAAACGTCGCCACTACGCCCACGCTGAGCACCTCGCGATAACGTCCGCCGGCAAAGCGCTCCAGCGTGGCGGCAATGCGGTTGAATGCGTCGCCCAGCACCGGCGCCAGCGCGGCGCCCTCGTCGGTGAGCGCCACCCCGCGCGGCAGGCGATGGAACAGGCTGGTGCCCAGTTGCTGTTCCAGCGCCTTGATCTGGTGGCTGAGCGCGGCCTGGCTGACGCACAGCTCGCCGGCCGCGCGGGTCAGGTTCTGATGGCGCGCGGCGGCCTCGAACGCGCGCAGGGCATTGAGCGGGAGACGCGGTCTGGGCATGCCAAGAGATTAGTTCAATTCATGCCAGGGATCGAAACATTGCGGTGGTCGGCCAGCGCGCCGGCCCCGATACTGCGGGCTCCCTCAAGGAGGCAGCGCCATGTTGAACCGACGGCAGTTCCTGTCCATGACCGGCGCAAGCGTGCTGATTGCGGCGTCCAAACCCAGTCAGGCGGTCAGTCTGGCGGCCTCCCCGATCGCGGAGTTGCGATATAAATGGGCCGAGATCCAACGCGGCACCGGCGGCCGCCTGGGCATAAGCCTGCTCAACAGCGACACCGGCTGGCACATCGGCCAGCGCGAGAACGAGCGCTTTCCAATGTGCAGCACCTTCAAATTTGTATTGGCTGCGGCGGTGCTGCAGCGGGTGGACAAGGGGGAGCTGCGGTTGACGCAACAGATCAAGATCCGCGCCTCCGACATGCTCGAGCATGCGCCGGTCACCGAGCGCCACCTCGGTGGCTCACTGAGCGTGGCCGAGTTGTGCCAGGCCACGATGATCCATAGCGACAACCCGGCCGCCAACCTGCTGTTTCCGTTGATCGGCGACCCGCCGGGCCTGACCCGCTTCCTGCGCGGGATCGGTGATACGAAGACCCGCAGTGACCGCCTCGAGCCGGAGATGAACGGGTTCGCCTCAGGCGAGCCGCGCGACACCACCACGCCGGCGGCGATGGCCGCGACCTTGCGCACGCTGCTGCTTGGCGATGCGCTGCAACCGGCGTCGCGCAAACAGCTCACCGCCTGGATGATCGACAACCGCACCGGCGACGATTGCCTGCGCGCCGGCCTGCCGCGCGACTGGAAGATCGGCGACAAGACCGGCAGCAATGGCACCGACACCCGTAACGACATTGCGATCATCTGGCCGCCTGGGCGCGCGGCGCCGTTGCTGCTGACCGCGTATCTCAACGGTGCCACCGTCGATGCGGCCGGCCGCGACGCCGCGTTGAAGGCGGTGGCGGAAGCGGTACGCGACCTCGTGGGTTGAGCGCGGCGGCCAGCGCAGCCGCGGCGGCTTGGTGCACCTACATCGCGTGATGCGTCCGCGCCGCGTGTCGACTGCAACACACGCCATCGCGGCGTGGGGAGCGACGCGCGCCTGAGGCGATCCGCTGCGCATGCGGGAGATGCCGAAGGCATCGAGCACCACGTCAGCGAAGCCACCTTCTCCACGTTTCTGGAGCGGCGGGGTGACAGCACCCCGTGAGCGCCAGGATGTTTCCGCTCCACTTCAATTTCGGAGGTCGACAATGCACTGGCTTCGTGTTGCCCGGACTGCGGCGCTGGCGTTGCTGCTCGCTCCCGCCGTGGCGCCGGCGCGCGTCTGGCTGCCGCCGCCTGGCCACGTCCAGATGCCGCTCTGGCCGACCGTGGTGCCTGACGCGTTGCCTCACCCACGGCCGGAATCGGTCGGCGCCGGCGAGGGCAAGCGCCCCTGGACCAAGGTGGGCGATGTCAGCCGCCCGACGATCACGGTCTATACCGCCAAGGGGCAGAACACCGGCGCGGCGGTGGTGGTGTTTCCCGGTGGCGGCTACCAGGTGCTGGCCATGGACCTGGAAGGCACCGACATATGCGATTGGTTGAGTGGGCGCGGCATCACCTGCGTGCTGCTCAAGTACCGCGTCCCGAATTCGGGGCCGACCTGGACCAATGGCGGCCGCTATTACCCCAAGGTGCAGACGGCCTTGCAGGATGCGCAGCGCGCACTGGGTCTGGTGCGCCAGCATGCCGACGACTGGGGCGTGGACCCGCGCAGGGTCGGCGTCATCGGATTTTCCGCCGGTGGCCACCTCGTGGCTGCGGTGAGTACGCATTTCACTCGGCGCACGTACCCATCGGTCGACGCGGCCGACGCACAGTCCTGCCGCCCGGACTTTGCCATTGCGGTCTATCCGGGCCATCTGTGGGCGCACGAGGACGCAGATCACGCCAAGCGTGATCCAACGCATCTGGCGCTGCGGCCGGACATCACCGTGACCGCCGACACGCCACCCACCTTCCTGCTGCAGGCTGAGGACGACGAGGTGGATGGCGTCAGCCAGTCACTGGCCTACTACGTGGCCCTCAAGCGGGCTGGCGTGCCGGCGGAAATGCATCTGTACGCCGAAGGTGGGCACGCCTTCGGTCTGCGCGCAGGCAACCTGCCGATCGCGCAGTGGCCGCACCTGGTGGAAACCTGGCTGGGGACGATCGGCATGCTGGGCACGGTCAGCGCGCCGTGAACGATGCGGCGCGCGGCCGCGCGCACGCCGCGTGCGTCGGGCTGCGTCTTCGCGTGTGGCCAACGCACGACAGAAAGCCGCAGCGCTCAGCCGAGCGCGCCGATCGCGACGGGGTGGTCCTGATACAGCCGTGCCGCTCCGCCCATGGCCGGGTCGCTGACGCTGTCTGCTCCGGTTTCGATGCGGCCGGCCAGGCGTTGGTGTGCGCCGTCGTGTTCGATCCACAGGTCGTACCAGCCGCCGGTGGCCGCGGCGCTCCAGCTGCGCTGGTGACGCTGCCCGGGCGCGATGGTGGCACCCTCGCGCGGTTGCGCGTTGGCATACGCGGCCGGTTGCAGCGTGACCGCGACCGGCACGCTGCCGGGGTTGTACAGCGTCAGGCGGAGCGCCTGTGCATCTTCGGGGTCTTGCACAACATCGGCGATCAAGGGAACGACGCCCACATCGCCGCGGTAATGGCGATGGAACCCGTTCGGACCGAGGACCCACAGGTCGTAGCGGCCGTCGTAGGTCGTCCAGGTGCCGTCCAGCGGCGCATCGGCGCCGATGGTGTAGCGGCGCGGAATCGCGGCCAGGTCGTAGCGGTCGTAGACGTGCAGCACGGCGGCCGCGCCGGCATTGGCCATGCGCAACACCACGTCGCCGCGGGCCTGCACGACATCGAGTTGCACGCGGGGGCGATACGGCACCGCGCGCGAACGCCGGAGGCCGAAAGCTTGCTCCGGTGGCTGCAAGGTGGGCGGCAGCGGCGGCAACGTGTGTTGGTGCAGGGCGGCGGCGCGCGTGGCGGTGGCACTGATATCCGGCAGCGTGCCGACGAACGGGCGCGTGTCCGTGCGGCTGAAATCGAACGCCGCGGTGAGATCGCCACACACCGCGCGCCGCCACGGGGTAATTGCAGTGCAGGGCACGCCGAAGCGCCGCTCCAGCAGGCGCAGCACCGAGGTGTGGTCGTAGACCTGCGAATCCACCCAGCCGCCGCGGCTCCAGGGCGAGAGTACGTACAGCGGCACGCGCGGGCCCAGGCCGTATGGGCGCCCGCGCAACTCCGGCAGGTCCACCTTCTGCTCGCCCGGCGCCGGATGGCGGTGATACTCGTCGTCGGTGGCGATGCTCGACGCACCGGCGAACCCGCCGGCCGCACGTGGGTCCGGCGAAGGCGGCGCCGGCGGCGGCACGTGGTCGAAGAAGCCATCGTTCTCGTCGAACATCAGCAGCAAGGCCGTGCGGCTCCACACCTGTGGATCGGCGGTGAGCGCATCCAGCACGCGCGCGGTATAGGCCGCGCCCTGGGCCGGGCTGGAGGGGTCGGGATGTTCGCTGCCGGCGGCATCGGCAATGATGAAACTCACCGACGGCAGGCGCCCGCCGATGACGTCTTCGCGCAGTTGCTCCACGCCACGCGTGCTCACCCCACGCGCGCGCAGCTGCGCATCGTGGCCGGGTGTCTGGTTGTAGGCCTGGCGGAAGACGTCGAAGCCGGCCAGCGGGTTGTCGGTGAAGTTGTCGCGCATGTCCTGGTAGATCTGCCACGACACGCCGGCGCGCTGCAACTGTTCCACATACGTGGTCCAGCGATAGGGCTCGGCGAACCCACCCAGCGCGGGAAAGTTGTCGTGCGAGTTGCCGATCACCGGCCCACCGGCGCGCGCCTGCGGATCGTTGCCGCCGGTCCACAGGAACACGCGGTTGGAGTTGGTGCCGGTCTGGATCGCGGCGTGGTACGCATCGCAGATGGTGAACGCATCGGCCAGCGCGAACTGGAACGGAATGTCCGCGCGGCGGTAATACCCCAGCGCGTGATTGTGCTTGGCCGCCGGCCAGTTGCCGAGCCGGCCGTGATCCCAGGCGCGCTGCGCGTCCACCCAGCTATGCGGCGTACCCTGCACGCGCATGTAGCCGAACTGCGCTGCGGTATCCAGCGCGAACGGTGCCAGCCATTGGCGGCCGTCCTCGCTGGGTTGCAGCCACACGGTACGCGCAGGCGCGCCCGGCAGCGGTGGTGCGGGAATCGGAAAGCGGTCGCCGAAGCCACGGACGCCCGGCAGGCTGCCGAAGTAATGATCGAACGCGCGGTTTTCCTGCATCAGAATCACCACATGCTGCAGGTCTTCCAGCGTGCCGCTGCGGCGGTCCGGTGCGATGGCCGCGGCCCGCGCGATGCTCGGCAGCAAGGTGGAAGCACCACCGGCAAGGCCGGCCTGCAGCATGCGGCGGCGAGGAAGATCGATCATTGCGTCACCTGCTGGGTTGATCCTTGGAGGGCGATTGCTGCATCAGTGGATGCGGCCGCTGCGCGCGGCTGAGCAGCGATGGTGCCCGAGTGGGAAGGCGAATGCTTGCCCACGCACGCTGCGGCAGCGGCCCGATCCTGCAGGAGTGCGTGTGCAGCCATTCGACGTCTCAGCGATGCGTCGTTGCGCGTGTTGCATGCGGACGAACGGTGCCAGCAGCGCGTGGTGTCATGCCATTAACCAAGCCGTCCGTACTCCGAAAAGCCGCCACCCCTGCATGCAGTCACAGGTGAGGCCGTTAGTCCGTGACACCGGCAGAGTGACGATCCCGCCATCAACCCGCATGTCCGGAACACTGCCGGGCGCCAACGCACGACGCGCCCGGCATCTATTCCAGCGCAGTGCTTCGGCCTCAAAGATCCAGCGTCAAGGTCAGCCCCAGCGTGCGCGGCGCGGCAATGAACGCGCTGTCGCTGCCATCCACGCCTTCCAGGTAGCGCTTGTCGGTGAGGTTGCTGACATTGAGCGCCACCTGCATGCCCTTGAGCTGCGCGGAAAGCTGCGACAGTTCCAGGCCGAGATTGGCATCGAAGGTGGTCACGCCATTGAGCGCGGCGCGGTTGGAGGCATCCAGATAGCGCTTGCCCAGGTAGCGGCCGGAGACGCCGAAACGCCAGGCATCGCCGCGCCAATCGGCCGACACCACCAGCGTGTTGCGTGGTTGGCCGATCACCTGCGCACCGGGGGTGATCTCCAGCGCGGTGTCGCGCGCGGCATCGCCACTGCCCAGGTAATCGGCCTTGTTGTAGGTGTAGGCACCGTTGAGGCGCCAGCCGTTGTCCCAGCCGTAGCCCAGGGCCGCTTCCACGCCGCGCGCATGCACGCCGCCGAAGTTTTCGTACACGCCATCGGTTTCGCCCAGGTAGTCGATGCCGCTGACGAAGTTGGCCGGCACGTACACGATGCGGTTGTCGAAGCGGATGTCGTACAGCGTGATGCTGCCGGTCAACGGCCAGCGGCTGATGCGCAGGCCCAGTTCGATGTTGTCGGCGGTTTCCGGTTGCACGCGGCTGAGCGCGACCGGGTCGGTCTCGCCCAGTACGCCGGACGGAATCGCCGCGAAGTTCTGCGAATAGCCGGCGAAGGCTTCCAGCCCCTGCACCGGCGTGGTCCAGGTCAGGCCGGCTGAGAGCAGCGGGTCCGAATGCGCGTCCGATTCCACATGCTGCGCATCGCCGATGCGGCGGTCGCGGGTTTGGTCGACGAAGAACTGCTTGACGCCCACGCGCCAGGCAAACGCACCGTACCGCATCACATCTTCGACGTAATACATCTGTTCGTCGGTCTGGTAGTTGTCCTTGAACTGCACCCAGTACGGCTGATGGTCGAAGCTGATGTTGGTGCCGACATTGAGCAGGCGATGCCAGTCGCGGGTGACGCTGCGGTCGTAGCGCTCCAGCCAGGCGCCGGCGCGTACGGTGTTGTCGATCGGGCCCAGGTCGTGGCGCCATTCCACATCGGCCATGGCACCGGCGCGGTGATTGTCGTAATGGCTATGGCGATACGACTGCACCGGTACCGAACCTGCCGGATAGCAGGCCGGGTTGGACTCGGCCGGGACCGCATCGCTGCCGGCGCAACCGGCCAGCTGCGTCGCCGCCGCGCCGCCCGGGATGAGGTAATACAGCTTGCCCAGGTCGCTGCCGGCATACACGGTGTTGCCGCCGCGCGCCTCCGATTCCGGCGCGCCCGCGCCGTCGTTGGTGACGTCCACCAGGTACGGCGGAATCCAGTCGCCGCGGCCTTGCATGCGATGCGCGTAGCCGGTGAGCGTGGTCTTGAAGCCGTTGCCGCCATCGAAGGCGCCGCGCAGATAGCCGAAGGTGTTCTCGCGCAATGCGCGGGAGCCGGAGCGGTAGTTCTGGTCCAGGTACGGAATGCCGGTGAGCGTGCCGGTCAGCAGGTCGTGTTCGGGATCGCGCGCGAACTGCTCGGGCGTCACGCTGGTGTATTCGGATTCGTCGGCATCGTCGTAGGACAGATAGCCGCTCAAGGTCCACTTGTCCAAGCTGCTGACGAACTTGCCGGCCAGATGATCGCGGCGGGTGTGGCCGCTGCCGTCGATCCAGTCGTCATTGCGCGCCGATGAGCCGCTGACCCAGGCACGGGTATTGCCCCCAAGCAGGCCGGTGTCGTAGCGCGCGTAATACTTGCGCGCCTGGTTGTCGCCGATGCCGCCGATCACGCGCACGCGCTGTTCTTCGAGCGGCTCGCCGGTGAGGTAGTTCAAGGTGCCGCCCAGCGCTTCGTTGGAGCGCGAGGCGATATCGGCGGTGCCCTGGCTCACTTCCACGGTTTCCAGATCCGGCATGTCGATGAAGCGGTTCGCCTTGGAGCCGCCGCCGTAGGCCGAGCCGCCGTTGGGCACGCCGTCGATGGTGGTGCCAATCTGCTGCGTATCGCGGTTGCTGACGAAGCCGCGCATGCTGATCTGGGTGCCCCAATCGGACGAGCCGAACGCATCGGCTTCGGTCACCACCACGCCGGGCAGTTCGTTGAGCGCGTCGTTGACGCTGCCCAGCACGAACTGGCGGTCCAGCATTTCCTTGCTCACCGTGGTCTTGGAATACGTCATCGCCTGGCCCACCACCTGCACCTGGTCCAGCGTGGACACCTGCGCGCCGCCGTCTGGTTCGGCCGCTGCCGGTGTCGACGCGGCGCCGTCGGGCATTTGCTGGGCGTAGGCGGGCAGGGCGAGCGGAACCAGCAGCAGGGCCAGCGTGGCCGGGTGGCGCACGCGCGAGGAGGACGTCGAATCCATTGCAATCCACGGGCAGGGGGGAGAACACCCAGCCTGCCGCGCTTGCGTTGCGTGATCATGACCGCGCTGCCGATGGGCCAGCGTCACGCTTGTCTCCACACAGCAACGCCCGGAGGACCCGGGCGTTGCTGTGTGACTGCGCGTGTTGCAGCGCGCGCGCCGGTGCGCGCCTAGGCGACCGGCTCGGCCACCGTGCTGGCCGCCGCCAAGGGCACACGGGCATGTGCGCCACGGCTACGTGCCACCGCGTCCAGGAAGTCGCGCCCCCAATGGTCGATGTTGTAGTACTCCACGCTGTCGTACAGCTGCCGCAGGCGCCCGGCCGCTTCGTCATCGGGCATCGCCAGTGCCTGCAACAGGCCGGCCGCCAGATCGGCCGGGTCGTGCGGGTTGGTGAGCACTGCGCCTTTGAGTTCTGCAGCCGCGCCGGCAAATTCGCTCAGCACCAGCACGCCGCTGCCGCCTTCGATGCCTTGCACCGCCACGAACTCCTTGGCCACCAGATTCAAGCCGTCACGCAGCGGCGTGATCCACATCACCTGCGCCGCGGCGTAATGCGCCACTACCTGCTCGAACGGCAGCGCCTGTGCGAAGAAGCGCACCGGCGTCCAGTCCAGCCGCGAGAACCGCCCGTTGATGCGGCCCACCGCCTGTTCGATCTGCGTCTGCAAGGTGCGGTAGATGGTCATCTCGCGCGCCGCCGGCACGCACACCATCAGCAAGGTGACCTTGCCCAGCAGCTGCGGCTGGCTGTCGAGCAGGCGCTCGAACGCCTCCAGTTTCGCCAGCGTGCCCTTGGTGTAATCCAGCCGCTCCACCGACAACACCAGCTTGCGCGCACCGATCTCGCGGCGTAGCTTGAAGATGTCGTTGCGCACGTCCGGCTTGCTCAGCGCCGCGCGAATGCGGCGCAGGTCGGTGCCCACCGGATGCGCGCCCAGCGCCACGTCGCGATCGGCCACACGCAGGCAGGTGGTCATGGTGTCCAGGCCCACCGCGCAGCCGTAGGTGAGAAACCGTGGCGCGCAGCTTTCCTGCGCCAGCCGTTCCACCGGCATCACGCCGCGCACCACGTCCACGAAGTTCTCCACCTGGCGCGGGATATGGAAGCCCACGTAATCGCAGCACATCAGGCTGCCGATGATCTCGCGCCGCCATGGCACCACGTTGAACACGTCGGCCGAGGGGAAGTAGGTGTGATGGAAGAAGGCGATCTTCAGATCCGGCCGCAGCTCGCGCAGGTACGCCGGCACCATCCACAGGTTGTAGTCATGGATCCATACCGTGGCGCCGTGCGCGGCCTCGGCCGAGGTGGCCTGTGCAAACTTGCGGTTGACCGCAAGAAATACCTGCCAGTCGTCCTCGCGGAAGCGCGCGCGTTCCCAGAACACGTGCAACATCGGCCAGAACGCTTCCTTGGAAAACCGCTTGTAGAAGATGTCCACCTCGCTCTTGCTCAGCGGCACGCGTGCGGCGGTGAGGGTGGGGTAGCGCTGCGCATCCACCTCGGTGTGGGTCTGGAATGGCCCGCGCCTGGGGTCGTCCACGCTCCAGGCCACCCACGAGCCGCGCTGGCCGCCTTCGAAGAAGCTCAGCAGCGAGGGAATGATGCCGTTGGGCGAGCGCGGCGCGCGGCGCACCAGCTCGCCGTGCTCGACCACTTCGTCATACGGCAGGCGGTGATAGACCATCACCAGCTCGGCGCCGCCCTTGCGTGGGGCCTGCACCGCCGGCACGTGCGGGTCGTCGTCGGCAAGCAGGCCGAAGTGCGCAATCGCCTCCAGGATGCCGCCGCACCCGGGCGCACTGGCGTGATAGGTCGCCTCCAGTTGCGCAGTGGCCTGCGTCAAGGCCGCTTCCGAATCGCCCACGCAGACGCCGCGGAAACCGGCCAGATACATGGAGAGATCGTTGAGCGTGTCGCCAGCGACCAGGATGCGCTCGCGCGGCAGCTCCAGCTGGCGTGCCAACGCCCCCAGGGTGCGGCCCTTGTCGGTGTCCGGCGGCAGAATGTCCAGATAGCGGTCGGCCGAATACAGCACGTCGCAACCGAGCGCGCGTGCGGTCTGCTCGATCTGCGCACGCAGCGGCGCCAACGTGTGCGGATCGCAGAAATACGAGCAGCGGCGCTCCTGCGGCACGTCCTGGCGCTGCAATTGCGGGAATGCGCGCATCGCCTGGGCCACCACCTGCTCCCCGGGCCAGTGCGCATCGATCATCGATTGCAGGGGCTGCAACGGTTGCAGCGTGTGGCCGTCCACCACGGTGGCACCCACGTCGCACACCACATAGTCGGGCCGGGGAATGGTGGGGTCGGTGAGCAAGGGCATCACCGCTTCGAGTCCGCGCCCGGTAATGAAGATCAGGCGGATCTCGGGATGCTGGTCGACCAGGCGATACAGCTGGTGACGGTGTTCTGCGGAGCCGGCCAGGAAGGTGCCATCCAGGTCGGTGGCCAGGATCACGGCAGGATCCGGGCGGGGGTGGGTCAGGGATGAGGTGTTCGGGAGTCTGGTTTGATCAGTCAATGTGTTTCCTTGTGAGGAGGGGGGGGGAATCGGTTTCCGGCATCAGCTCTAGCGCCGATGGCGTGGTCCGCAACATCGGGCGGAACGCGATGGGATGGGTGCGCAGGCGCTGGAAGCGCAACAGGCGCGCCAGCGTGAAGCCGGCCAGGGCCAGCAGCATCACCGCGAAATACGCAGGCAACGCCGCCGGGCCGAATTTCTGCATGGCCCCGCCGGCCAGCGCCGGGCCAATCGCCGCGCCCACGCCATGCACCAGCAGCAGGCTGCTGCAGCCAGACAACAAATCCTCGCGCGGCAGGTAATCGAGCATGTGCGCCACCGCGAACGGATACAGCGAGAACGCCAGCCCGCCATACACGAAGAACAGCAGGAACAGCACCTGCGTCTGCGCCTGCACCATCGGCAGCGCAGCGGCGATGGCGATGCCGGCGGCCAGCACGCTCACCGTGACCAGGCCAATGCGGCGGTCGTGGCCATCGCTGATGCGCCCGATCGGCCACTGCAACACCGCGCCGCCCACGATGGCGGTGAGCATGAACATCGCCACGCCGTCGGCATCCAGCCCGATGCGGTCGGCATACACCGGCAGCAGCCCCCAGAACGCGCCCATCGCCAACCCGGACAGGCCGGCGCCGATGGTCGCCACCGGCGCCAGCGCATACAGCGTGACCAGCCGCAGCCGCGACACGTGCGGCACCTCGGGCGGAATCAGCCGCGTGGTCACCACCGGCATCACCGCCGCGCAGATCAGGATGGCGGTGAGCGTAAACATCGCCGGCGCCGTGGCATCGCCCGCACTGAGCAGTACCTGGCCCAGCGCCAGTGCCGACAGGTTGATCGCCATGTAGACCGAAAACACCCGGCTGCGGCGGCGCGCGTCCGGCTCGGCGTTGAGCCAGCTTTCGATCACCGTGTACAGGCCCACCAGCGCGGCGCCGGTCACCAGGCGCAACAGGCCCCAGCCCCACGGATCGAGCCAGATCGGGTGCAGCAACACCGCGATTGCGGCCAACGCGGCATAAAACGCGAACGCGCGGATATGCCCGATCCGGCGGATCAGCGGCGGTGCGAAGAAGGTGCCCAGAAAGAAGCCGGCAAAGTAGCCGGACATGATCAACCCCAATGCACGCGCATCGAAGCCGGCTTGGCCACCGCGTACGGCGAGCAAGGTGCCCAGCAGCCCGCTGCCGGTCAGCAACAACGCCACGCCAAGCAACAGCGCAGTCAGCCGCAACACGAATGCGGCCCTCGTGGGGGAAAAGGCGCGTCGGTCACGTGCCCAAGTGTAACAGCTCGATGGCAGTGGCCTGTTTCACCTGGGGCGGTGTGATGGCTGTCGCACGCTGTTTTTGCGGTGTTTGCGCATGTGTAAGGGCGTGTTTTTTGGCGGTGATCCGCTACGTAAGTGGCTGGCTGGGTGGAAGCCCGTTGCGCGTCATGTGCGGCTATTGCGCTGCGCGAATGTGGTGCGTCGTTGTGCTGGTCCCTGCATGCGCACTGCGGTACCTGGCATTGCGCGGTGTAGATAAGGAGGAGCGGAGGCGAGATATGGCGGGCGCTGCCCAGCGACAGCCGTAACGAGCCGTGGATGCAAAGTGCGATGCAGGCCGCGAATATTGGCCTTCGTGGGGAACTATGTAGAACGCTTCTGCTCGTCCTTGCATTGGGCGACGCGCGCAGACGAATTCGGGCGCTGACCTTTCACTGCAGTGGCAAACAGCCGCAGCGGGAAGGCGCTGCAGCGTGCAATGCCGGACGCGCACGGCGGCGTTCGCAGGGCCTCGGCAGAACGCTCTCAGGTACTCCGCTCCGTCGAGTAACTACGGACAGACGAATCCGTCTGCCGATCACTCGGTCCTGCTGCGGCCAAACACGGCCCAAGCACGCAAAGCGCCGCTGCCTGCGGTACGGAAATGCCGTCACGCCGCCATCCGTCTCCCGCAGTCCAGCCCAGGTGACGATGCACGCGGCCCCAAGTCACGACCAGCCGGTAACGCTGCTGCCATGCGCGTCGGTGACCACATCTGCGCCGGCCCGTCCGCGAAGATGCCGCAGCGCCGGCCCACGCGCGCAGCGGTCCGCGGCGGTCTAGAATCTGCGCCCTCGCGTTCTCTTTCCGCTGACTCACCATGCCTATCTACGCCTTCCAGTGCACCGCCTGCGACCATCAATTCGATCGGCTGCTGAAAATGTCCGACCCGGTGCCGGAAAGCTGCCCCGCCTGCAGCGCCAGCACCATCAAGCGTCAGGTCACCGCGCCGTCGTTCCGCCTCTCGGGCAGCGGCTGGTACGAGACCGATTTCAAATCCGCCGGCGAGAAAAAGAAGAACCTCACCGAAAGCAGCAGTGGCAGTAGCGGTGGCGATGCAAAGCCGGCCGCGGCCAGCGAGAGCAAGCCGGCCAGCAAGCCCGCGTCCGACCCGGCGTGATCTCTCTGGCGCGGCGGTGGCCTGGTCGCATCCGCGCCGGTCTGTATCTGGTGGCGCTGGTCGCCGGCCTGGCCGGCTGCGCCACACCGCCGCCGCCAGCATCGGCCACCGCCACCGCGCCAGCTGACCAGTTTCTGGCCGCGCTCGCCGCCTACTGCGGGCAGGCCTTTGCCGGGCGCGTGCTGGTCGCCACGCCAGCGTCCAAGGCGCCCAGCCCATTTGCGGGGCAAGCGCTGGTGATGCATGTGCGCGGCTGCGATGCGCCCACCCGCGAACTGCGCGTGCCGTTCCATGTCGGCAACGACCACGCGCGCACCTGGGTGCTGACGCGCACTGCCACTGGGCTGCGCCTCAAGCACGCGCATCGCCATGCCGACGGCAGCGCGGACGCACTGAGCAATTACGGCGGCGACACCGTCAGCGCCGGCGCTGCCACGCGCCAGGAATTCCCGCTCGATGCCGACTCGCGCGCGCTGTTCCAGCAGCAAGGCGCGGCGGCGTCCCTGCACAACACCTGGGCCATGGAGGTCCACCCGGGGCGGAGTGTGGTCTACGAACTGAGCCGCCCGGATGGGCGCCTGTTCCGGGTGGAATTCGACCTTACCCGGCCGGTGGCGCTGCCGCCGGCACCCTGGGGCGGCTAAGAACGGCTAACAAAACGTAGCGAGCAGCCGTCAGGTGGGTGCGCACGGCGCGGGGGAACCGGAGTCTAGGTAGGGACATGCCGATTTCGCACCGGCCGCGTCCGCCTGGCGGCTGCGCAGTCGTTTTGATAGCGGCTTCAAGCCAGCGCACCGGCAGTCGCCTGCGACCAACTCCGCATTGCCACGTCGTCTGCGTTGAAACAGTTCTGTCGCAGCCTCGCTGCGTATCAAGCCGCAGCGACGCCAACCCGCGCTGGAATGCGCAGGCGCAAAGACACTTACCGCTCAGATTCCGACGCAGGCCTCAGCGCGCCTCGAAGCGCGCGCGGCAGCCGTCGTTGACCCACACGGTGGCACGGCGCGGGTCGTAACCCCAGCTGTGGCCTTCTTCGCAGCGGGTATCGGACAGCTGGCGGGTCAGCACCGGCCGGCCATACCGGCCATCCCAGCCGCAGGTGCGCAGGCGGCGGTCGTCGCTGCTGCAGGTGATGGTGTAATCGTTGCGCGGGCGGTCGTCGCGGCCACCGTAGCCGCCGTCACCACGGTCCCAGCCGCCGCCGCGTGCCTGCGCAAACTCGCCCCGGCAGCCGTCGTCCACCCAGATCCGGCCACCGTCCTGCCGCCAGTTGCGGCCTTCCACGCAAGGCGTGTTGGACAGCTGGCGCACCAGGATGGCGCGGCGCCAGCCGGTGTCGCAGATCTTCTGGCGCTTGTCGTTGCTCTCGCAGCGCACCGTGCCGGCAACCCCGCCTGGGCCACCATCGCCGCCCCATCCGCCGCCATTCCCGCTGCGGCCTTCGACGAAGCGCCCACGGCAGCCGTTGTCCACCCAGACCCGGCCGCGGTCGCTGCCCCAGTTACGGCCCTCGATGCAGCGGGTGCCGGAGATGTTCTCCACCAGCACCGCGCGGCCGCGGAACGGCGTATCGCATTCGCGGCGGCGGTTGTCGTTGCTGGCACAGGTGATGCTGGGGCCATTCCAGCCGCGGTCCTGCGCGGCGGCCGGGCTGCTGCCCATCGCGCCGGTCACGGTGATGAGGCAAAAGCCGGAGATCAGCAGGGCGGTGCGCAGCATCGTGGCGTCCTTGGGTATACGAGAGAGGCGTGGTGCCTATTCAGCCGGGCGCTCACTTAAGCGACCGTGACCGCCTCCGCATTTGCTCCTGCCGCCCGCCGGCCCCAGAATATCGGGCTCTCCGGCGCCGTCCTGTGCCGGGTTTTCAGCGGAGCTTTCGATGCGTACCCACTTTTGCGGCCTGGTCGATGAGACCTTGATCGGCCAAACCGTCACTCTCGCCGGCTGGACCGACGTGGCCCGCAATCTGGGTGGGGTGTGTTTCATCGACCTGCGCGACCACGAAGGCATCGTGCAGGTGACCGTGGAGCCCGCCGAAGGCGACGCCAACTCCGCCGAAGTGTTCAAGGTGGCCGCCAGCCTGGGCTACGAAGACGTGTTGCAGGTCGAAGGCGTGGTGCGTGCGCGCCACGCGGTCAATGACAAGATCCGCACCGGCAAGGTGGAAGTGATCGCCACCCGCATCACCATCCTCAACAAGGCCGCGCCGCTGCCGTTCCATGCGCACGAGAACCCGGGCGAAGACACCCGCCTGAAGTACCGCTATCTGGATCTGCGTCGCCCGGAAATGCAGCGCATGCAGCGCACTCGCATCAAGCTGGTGCAGGCGCTGCGCCGGCATCTGGATGCACGCGATTTCCAGGACATCGAAACCCCGATCCTGACCAAGGCCACCCCGGAAGGCGCACGCGACTTCCTGGTGCCGGCGCGCATGCATCCGGGCGAGTTCTATGCGTTGCCGCAGAGCCCGCAGCTGTTCAAGCAGATCCTGATGGTGGCCGGCTTCGACCGCTACTACCAGATCGCGCGCTGCTTTCGCGACGAAGCGCTGCGCGCCGATCGCCAGCTGGAGTTCACCCAGCTCGATATGGAATTTGCCTTCGTGCGCGAGCGCGACGTGCAGGATTTCGTGGAAGACATGATCCGCGCCATCTTCAAGGAAGTGGTCGATGTGGAGCTGGCCGCGCAGTTCCCGCGCATGACCTGGGCCGAGGCAATGCGTCGCTATGGATCGGACAAGCCGGACCTGCGCATCGCGCTGGAGCTGGTCGACGTGGCCGATTTGGTCAAGACCAGCGAATTCCCGGTGTTCACCGCCGCCGCCAATGATGCCGATGGCCGCGTGGCCGCGCTGCGCATCCCCGGTGGCGCCACGCTGAGCCGCAAGCAGATCGACGACTACGCCGCGCACGCCGCCAAGTACGGCGCCAAGGGCCTGGCCTACATCAAGCTGTCGGAGACCGGCGAGGTGAGCTCGCCAATTGCCAAATTCTTCGGCGAAGAGGCCTTTGCAGCGCTGCTGGCGCACGTGGGCGCGGCCAATGGCGACATCGTGTTCTTCGGTGCCGGCAGCTACAACAAGGTGTCCGACTTCATGGGCGCGCTGCGCCTGAAGGCCGGCAAGGACTTCGGCCTGGTCGCCGCCGGCTGGGCGCCGTTGTGGGTCACCGACTTCCCGATGTTCGAATGGGACGAGGAGGCGCAGCGCTACGTGGCCCTGCATCACCCCTTCACCGCGCCGGCTGTGGACGACATCGCCGACCTGCGTGCCAACGCCCGCACCGCGGTGTCGCGTGGCTATGACATGGTGCTCAACGGCAATGAAATCGGCGGCGGCTCGATCCGTATCCACCGCCCGGACATGCAGAGCGCGGTGTTCGAGCTGCTCGGCATCGGCGCCGAAGAAGCGCGCGCCAAGTTCGGCTTCCTGCTGGATGCGCTGAACTACGGCGCGCCGCCGCACGGCGGCATCGCGTTCGGTATCGACCGCATCGCCGCGCTGATGGCAGGTACCGAGTCCATCCGCGACGTGATCCCGTTCCCCAAGACCACCGGCGCGCAGGACCTGATGACCGATGCCCCGTCGCCGATCGCGGCCGAGCAGCTGGCCGAAGTGCACGTGCAGGTGCGGCCCAAGCAGGCCTGACCTGCCGCAGTGCACGGTCATGCAGTGGCATGGCCGTGTCTGGTCAATCAGTCGGCGTTGACGGCTTTGCGTGAGTTGCCTCCGTCAGTAGGGCGTGGCTGCTCATCGGGCCGGTCTTCATCGGCAAGCGTCATCCGCCCGGTGCTTGTTCGGAGTGCATCAGTTGCCGCTCCGACATGCTGTCGTTGAGAGCTAACGCGCCGGTGCAAGCAGATCCCTGCGTCATGCAGGGCTCACGGCCCTGGCATGCACCGCGCTGATCCCGCAGACCACCGTCCCGACCCAGGCTTGCGGGAGCGCCGCCGCATGCGAGAAGCTGCAACGTCGCCCTGCACGAGACGCCCCGCATGACCCGCATCCGCCGCGCCACGCCCGACGATGCCGAAGCGCTGTCGCTCCTGGCCGCGCGGACGTTTACCGAAACCTTCGGCCATCTGTATCCCGAAGAGGACCTGCGCGGTTTCCTGGAAGAAACCTATGCGGTCGAGCGCGCACGCATCGTGCTGGCGCACCCCGACTATGCGATCTGGCTGCTGGAAATGGATGGCCTGCTGGTTGGCCATGCCGCAGCCGGCCCCTGTGGGCTGCCGCACGCAGATGTGCAACCGGGCGATGGGGAGCTCAAGCGGCTCTACTTGCTGAAGGACTACCAGAACACCGGCTGGGGCAGCCGGCTGTTCGAGACCGCGCTGCAATGGCTGGAACGCAATGGGCCCGGCACGCTCTGGATCGGCGTGTGGTCGGAGAACTTCGGCGCGCAGCGCTTCTATGCACGCTATGGCTTCGAAAAGGTTGGCGAATACGAATTCCCGGTCGGCCGCATCCTGGATCGCGAATACATCCTGCGCCGCGCGCCGGTGGTCGCGGAACCGTAGTGCCGGGCTCGGTGGCTGCGCGCGGCGTGGTCGTGCACGCCAGCACATTGAATGCGGGCTGCGGTGGTCGATGTGTCGCTCCTGCGGTAATTCGCGCGGCGCCATCCGCCCGGAGCGTCCACACATGAGCGGCGGCGACGACCTGCAGACACAGAGCAGGCATCCCGAGGCTGCCTCCGCCGATGTGTTGCTCGTGCATGGCATCTGGAATACCGCGCACTGGTTGCTGCCGCTGGCACGGCGTCTGCACGCGGCCGGCATGACGCCGGCGCTGTTCGGCTATGCCAGCGTGCGTGGCGGCCCGGCGCAGGCGGTGCCCCAGCTGATCGCCCGCCTGCGCGCCACGCGCGCACCGTTACTGGTCTGCCACAGCCTGGGCGGGTTGATGGCCTTGCAAGCCTTGCAGCAGGCGCCGGACGTGCCGGTGCAACGCGTGGTCTGCCTGGGCTCGCCGTTGTGCGGCAGCGCGGCTGCACGTGGGCTGGCGCGGCGTGGCGGCCACTGGGCGATGGGGCGCAGTGCAGCGCTGCTGCAGCGCGGGTTTACGCATTGGGACGGCGCTGCCCAGGTGGGCCAGATTGCCGGTTGCGTGCCACGCGGCCTGGGCCGCTGGCTGGCGCCGCTGCAGGCCGGCTCGGACGGCACGGTGGGGCTGGACGAAACCCGCCTGCCCGGCCTGCACGACCATTGCGTGGTGCAGGCCAGCCATAGCGGCCTGCTGCGCTCGCCCGCCGCCGCGCAGCAGGTGCTGGCGTTCCTGCGCGATGGCCGTTTTGCGCACTGAACGGCCTCACCCCGGTGCGGGCAGGCAATCAGGTAAAATCCGCGCCCTGTCATCCAAGCCAGTCTGGAAACACTCATGGGTAGAGGCCCCTCCATCGAAGGCCGCAAAAACGCGTCCGACGCCAAACGCGGCAAGATCTTCACCAAGATCATCCGTGAGATCAGTGTGGCGGCGCGCGCCGGCGGCGGCGACCCGTCCAACAACCCGCGCCTGCGCACCGCCATGGACAAGGGCCTGTCGTCGAACATGTCCAAGGACGTGATCGAGCGCGCCATCAAGAAGGCGACCGGCGAGCTGGAAGGCGTGGAATACGAAGAAGTGCGCTACGAGGGCTACGCCCCCGGCGGCGTGGCGGTGATTGTGGATTGCCTCACCGACAACCGCGTGCGCGCGGTGGCCGACGTGCGCCATGCTTTCAGCAAGTGCGGCGGCAACATGGGCACCGACGGCTCGGTCGCCTTCATGTTCAAGCGCCTGGGCGTGCTCAGCTTCGCCGCCGGTGCCGATGAGGATGCCCTCACCGAGGCCGCCATCGAAGCCGGCGCCGACGACGTGGTGGTGTACCCGGAAGATGGCGCCATCGACGTGCTGACCGCCCCGGACACCTTCGCCCAGGTCAAGCAGGCCCTCGCCACCGCCGGCTTTGAACCTGCCCACGCCGAGATCACCTTCCGCGCCGAAAACGACATCGCCGTCGACGGCGACACCGCCGTGCAGGTACGCAAGCTGCTGGACATGCTCGAAGACCTGGACGACGTGCAGGACGTGTATTCGAACGTCGACCAGGCCAGTCTCGGCGCTTGATGATGGCCGGGATGACGGGATTCGAGAGTGGTGATTCGCAACAGCACTGGCGTTTCCGGATTGCCTGCACTTTGCTAATCCCGACTCACCAATCCCCAATCCCTGCCCCTCGATGACCCGCATCCTCGGCATCGATCCCGGTTCGCAGCGCACCGGCATCGGCATCATCGACGTCGACGAGAGCGGTCGCAGCCGGCATGTGTTCCATGCGCCGCTGGTGCTGCTGGGCGAGGGCGACTTCGCCCAGCGCCTGAAACGCCTGCTGCACGGGCTGGGTGAGCTGATCGAGACCTACCAGCCGCAGGAAGTGGCGATCGAGAAGGTGTTTATGGGCAAGAGTGCCGATTCGGCGCTCAAGCTCGGCCACGCGCGCGGGGCAGCGATCTGCGCGGTGGTGCTGCGCGACCTGCCGGTGCACGAGTACGCTGCCACCGAGATCAAGCTCGCGCTGGTCGGCAAGGGCGGCGCGGACAAGGTCCAGGTGCAGCACATGGTCGGGATCATGCTCAATCTCAAAGGCAAGCTGCAGGCCGACGCCGCCGACGCGCTGGCGGTCGCCATCACCCACGCCCACGTGCGCGCCACCGCGCAGCGCCTGGGCGTCAATACCCAACAGGCGTGGAGCCGGAAAAGATGAGAGCAGGGATTCGGGAGTCGGGATTGGGGATTCGCAAAAGCGCGTCCACGGGTGCTGTGCCGATGCGGCGCTGCGCGGCAGTCGTTAACGGCAGCGAGGGATCTGGCCAATCCCCAATCCCGAATGCCCAATCCCGGCACCGCCAGGGCGGTGCCCAATGATCGGCCGTCTGCGTGGGATCCTGGCCTACAAGCAGCCGCCGTGGCTGGTGATCGACGTGGGCGGGGTGGGCTATGAACTGGAGGCGCCGATGAGCACCTTCTACGACCTGCCCGATGTCGGCCGCGACGTCATCCTGTTCACCCATTACGCGCAGAAGGAAGACAGCGTGTCGCTGTACGGCTTCCTGCGCGAGGGCGAGCGCCGGCTGTTCCGCGACGTGCAGAAGGTCACCGGCATCGGTGCCAAGATTGCGCTGGCGGTGCTGTCCGGGGTCACCGTGGACGAGTTTGCGCGGCTGATCACCAGTGGCGACATCACTGCGCTGACCCGCATCCCCGGCATCGGCAAAAAGACCGCCGAGCGCATGGTGGTGGAGCTGCGCGACCGCGCGGCCGACTTCAGCAGCGGCGCGCCGATCACCGGCCAGCTGGGCCCGGATGCGGTGTCCGAGGCCACCGTGGCGTTGCAGCAGCTGGGCTACAAGCCCGCCGAGGCCGCGCGCATGGCACGTGAGGCCGGGGCCGAAGGCGACGAGGTCGCCACCGTCATCCGCAAGGCCCTCCAGGCCGCGCTGCGCTAGGCGCGGCGGTCCAAAACCACCGCGCCGCCGCCAAGCGGGCGCGGCCAGTGCTCGGCATCGGCGGGTTGGGCCCGTACACTGCGCATCCCGAGCGCAGTGCCCGGCCTCACCTGGCGTTTCCCGCAAGGCCGGGGCGGTGCCTCGGTAGCGCGCCGTCTTCCTCTTCTTCACGCTGTCTGGCGAAAACTCCTCACCTCATGTCCCACACCCCCACTCCCGCAGCCGGCTCCGGCCATGCGCCCGCCAATGGCCACATGGCCCTGGTCATCGGCGCGATCGGCGTCGTCTTCGGCGATATCGGCACCAGTCCGCTGTACACCCTCAAGGAGGCGTTCTCGCCGCACTACGGGTTGACCAGCGATCACGACACCGTGCTGGGCGTGCTGTCGCTGGCGTTCTGGGCGCTGATGATTACGGTGACGCTCAAGTACGTCACCATCATCATGCGCGCCGACAACGAGGGCGAGGGCGGCATCATGGCGCTGATGGCGCTGACCCAGCGCACCCTCAAGCAGGGCTCGCGCTCGGCGTATGTGGTGGGCATCCTGGGCATCTTCGGCGCCTCGCTGTTCTTCGGCGACGGCGTGATCACCCCGGCCATCTCGGTGATGGGCGCGGTCGAAGGCCTGGAGATCGCTGCGCCCAGCCTGCATCCCTTCATCGTGCCGATCACCGTGGTAGTGCTGCTGGTGGTGTTCATGGTGCAGCGCTTCGGTACCGAAAAAGTGGGCAAGGTGTTCGGCCCGATCACCTGCCTGTGGTTCCTGTCGCTGGGCGCGATCGGCATCTGGAACATCGTCGACGCACCCGAAGTGCTCAAGGCCTTCAACCCGTGGTGGGCAATCCGTTTCTTCATGGAGCACGGCTGGCACGGGGTCTTCATCCTCGGCGCGGTGGTGCTGGCGGTGACCGGCGGCGAAGCGCTGTATGCCGACATGGGCCATTTCGGTGCGCGCCCGATCCGCCACGGCTGGTATTTCTTCGTCCTGCCGATGCTGTTGCTCAACTACCTGGGGCAGGGCGCGCTGGTGCTGAACCACCCGGCCGCGCTGAAGAACCCGTTCTTCGAGGCGGTGCCGAGCTGGGCGCTGTACCCGATGATCATCCTCGCCACGCTGGCGGCGGTGATCGCTTCGCAGGCGGTGATCACCGGTGCGTACTCGGTGGCCCGCCAGGCCATGCAGCTGGGCTACATCCCGCGCATGCTGATCAAGCACACCTCGCGCGACACCATCGGGCAGATCTACGTGCCCGGCATCAACTGGCTGTTGATGGTGATGGTGATTGCGCTGGTGTTGATCTTCCGCAGCTCCACCAACCTGGCGGTGGCCTACGGCATCTCGGTCTCGATGACCATGCTGATCGACACGCTGCTGCTGGCCCTGGTGGCCCGCTCGCTGTGGCCGCGCTGGCGCAACTGGGTGCTGCCGCTGTGCGTGGTGTTCTTCATCATCGAGCTGGCGTTCGTGATCGCCAACGGCGCCAAACTGTTGCAGGGCGCCTGGTTCCCGCTGGCGCTGGGCATCGTGGTGTTTACCCTGATGCGCACCTGGCGCCGTGGCCGCGCGCTGTTGCGCGAGGAAATCCGCAAGGACGGCATCCGCATCGACAGCTTTCTGCCCGGCCTGATGCTGGCGCCGCCAGCGCGCGTGCCCGGCATGGCGGTGTTCCTGACCGCCGACCCGATGGTGGTGCCGCATGCGCTGATGCACAACCTCAAGCACAACAAGGTGCTGCACGAGCGCAATATCTTCCTCAACGTCGACACCTTGCCGATCCCTTACGCACCGGCCGACAAGCGTCTGCAGATCGAATCGATCGGCGACGAGTTCTACCGCGTGTACGTGCGCTTCGGCTTCATGGAAACGCCCGACGTACCGCTGGCACTGATGCGCTCCTGCGACCAGGGCGGCATCCATTTCGACCCGATGGACACCACCTTCTTCGCCAGCCGCGAGACCATCGTGGCCAGCGCCAACCGCGGCATGCCGATCTGGCGCGACAAATTGTTCGCGCTGATGCATCGCAACGCCGCCCCGGCCACCGGCTTCTTCCGCATTCCCGGCAACCGCCTGGTGGAACTCGGCGCGCAAGTGGAGATCTGAGCGTGGCCGCCCTGGAATGGAAGGTCTACGGTCGCGCGCCGACCCTGGACACCTTCTGGGACGAAGCACTGAACCTTGGACGATCTCCGGCCACGGATGCGTCCATCGCCGCGGCGCAGGCGCGGCTCGGTGTCCGCCTGCCGGACTGGTTGCTGCATCTCTATGCACGCTACGACGGTGGCGCGGTGCAGATGGCGCGTGGTCAGTCGCTGCAACAACCGGACAATTGGCTTGTCGCCGAATGGCTGATTCCGCGAGCGCGCCTGTTGGGTGCGGAAGCGCTATTTTCGTTCGCGCAGGTGCGCGCCCGCGAGGACTACCGTGACGATGCCTACGCCGGCCTGGCCGCCAGTGGCGACGACCGCTGGTTGATCGCCATCGCCGCCGATGCCCGCGCGCCCAGCCGGGCGCTTTGCATGGACTACGCAGCGCCCGACACCGAGCCGACCTTGGTCTACGTCGATGCGGGCAGCGGGCAGCGATTGATCGTGTTCGATGGGGTGGAGGATCTGCTCGCGCAGCTGGTCGATGTCGTGTACTGGTCGCCCGCGTTGCAGGCGAAATACGACGACAACGAGCGCGTGCAGTGGCAGCCGCAGCCGCCTGCGCTGGAGACGTTCTGGAGCGGTCCCGGGCACTGGAACGACACACTAACGGTTGCGGACACCAAGGCCCTGGCAGCGGCCGAAGCGCGTCTGGGCGTGCGCTTGCCGGCATTGTTCAAGCGTCTGTACGGCGTCCAGGACGGCGGTGATACCGGCTGGTGCTGGGCGCCACGCACCCGTTTCCCTTCGGACCGCTACGTGGATTGGGAGTGCGTGCTGGTCGACCGCTACTTATCGCCGCTGGCCCAGATCGGCAGCGTGCTGGACTTCGCCGCCGCGTTCGAAGACCCGCACGATTTCAGCTCAGCGGCATATCTGCATGCCGGTCTGGACCAGGTCCTGGTGCTGTCGAGCCACAACGTCGACTGCCTGCTGTGCCTGGACTATCGGGGCCGCGGGCCGCAGTACGCGCCCGAGGTGGTCTA
The DNA here is from genome assembly GCF_041475695.2 of Xanthomonas sp. NCPPB 4037. NCBI lineage: Bacteria > Pseudomonadati > Pseudomonadota > Gammaproteobacteria > Lysobacterales > Lysobacteraceae > Xanthomonas > Xanthomonas sp. NCPPB 4037. The sequence goes on along the minus strand of NZ_CM191261.1, from coordinate 3,706,322 downwards.
CTTCGAACGCTGGGAAGGACTGCATCCGACCTGGCGCGCGCCGAGCTTCGAGGCGTTTTTCAGCACGCTGCGGCAGGCCGACCTTGATTTCTAGATGCTGCGCCGGCTGCGCGCGGCATGAGAAGATGGCGGGATGACTGAACAGCGCACCATCGCCAGCAGCGCCACCCGTGAGGACGAGGCCGCCGATGCGAGCATCCGCCCCAAGCGCCTGGCTGATTACCTCGGCCAGCAGCCGGTGCGTGACCAGATGGAGATCTACATCCAGGCCGCCAAGGCGCGCGGCGAGGCGATGGATCACGTGCTCATCTTCGGGCCGCCCGGCCTGGGCAAGACCACGCTCAGCCACGTCATCGCCAACGAACTGGGCGTGAGCCTGCGCGTCACCTCCGGTCCGGTGATCGAAAAGGCCGGTGACCTGGCCGCGCTGCTGACCAATCTGCAGCCGCACGATGTGTTGTTCATCGACGAGATCCATCGCCTCTCGCCGGTGGTGGAGGAAGTGCTGTATCCGGCGATGGAAGACTTCCAGATCGACATCATGATCGGCGACGGCCCGGCCGCGCGTTCGATCAAGATCGACCTGCCGCCGTTTACGCTGATCGGCGCGACCACCCGCGCCGGCCTGCTGACCGCGCCGTTGCGCGACCGCTTTGGCATCGTGCAGCGCCTGGAGTTCTACTCGCCGCAGGAGCTGACCCGGATCGTGATCCGCTCGGCGGCGATCCTGGGCATCGACTGCACGCCCGATGGTGCCGCCGAGATCGCGCGCCGCGCGCGTGGCACGCCGCGCATCGCCAACCGGCTGTTGCGGCGGGTGCGCGATTTCGCCCAGGTCAAGGCCGCCGGCCACATCGACCTGACGGTGGCGCAGGCCGCCATGCAGATGTTGAAGGTGGATCCGGAAGGCTTTGACGAGCTCGACCGTCGTATGTTGCGCACCATCGTCGATCACTTCGACGGCGGGCCGGTGGGCGTGGAGTCGCTAGCCGCATCGTTGTCCGAGGAGCGCGGCACGCTGGAAGACGTGATCGAGCCCTATCTGATCCAGCAGGGCTTCCTGATCCGCACCGCGCGCGGCCGCATGGTCACGCCGAAAGCCTATCTGCACCTTGGGCTGAAACCGCCGCGCGACCGTGCGCCCGCTATCGGCGAACCCGGAGACCTGTTCTGATGGCTGCTCGCTTTAGGCGCGTGTGGGCTGTCTCGACTAGAAGCATGCTCCCATGACCGCCAATTCCCGACTCCCGATTCCCCAATCCCCGCCTGTATTCAGTTGGCCGACACGCGTGTACTGGGAAGATACGGACGCCGGGGGCGTGGTCTACCACGCGCGCTATGTTGCTTTCATGGAACGGGCGCGCACGGAATGGATGCGGGCACTGGGCTTTGGGCAGGAACGCCTGCGCCAGCAGCATGATCTGGTGTTCGCAGTCCGCTCCATGCAACTGGATTTCCTCAAGCCGGCTCGGCTGGATGACGCACTGTCGGTCTCGGCGGTGCTCACCCGGTGCAAGCGGGCCAGCCTGATATTTGCGCAGTCGGTCAGGCGCGAGGGCGAAGTTCTGCTGACCGCCGAGGTGCGCATTGCCGCACTCGGTGGCAGCGACTTCCGCCCACGCGGCATGGACGATGCGCTGTTTGACGCGTTGAAAGCTCTAGAAACCACAGAATCCGATTACTAAGGAACCAACGGATGTCGATCGCATTGCTCCTGGCCCTGCAGGACACGGTAGTGGAAGCGCTGCCGCAGGAAGTCACCGCCGCTGCGGCGCAGACCGCCAGCGTGGCGCACAACAGCAGCATCAACTACGCCGAGTTGATCCTGCGGGCCAGCATCCCGGTGAAGATCATCGTGCTGCTGCTGCTGATCGGCTCGTTCATCAGCTGGGTCATCATTTTCCGCAAGGCGCGTGCCTTCAAGCAGGCCAACCGTGAGGCGGACGAGTTCGAAAACCGCTTCTGGTCCGGTGCGGACCTGGCCAAGCTCTACGCCTCGGCAACCGATCGCAACCGCACCGTCGGTGGTCTGGAGTCGATGTTCGAAAGTGGCTTCCGCGAGTTCTCGCGGCTGCGCGACCGCCGTCGCCTGGATGCGCGCGTGCAGCTGGAAGGCGCCCAGCGCGCCATGCGCACCGCCTTTACGCGGGAAGTGGACCAGCTCGAGCGCAATCTCGAATTGCTGGCCAACATCGGCTCCACCGCGCCGTACGTGGGCCTGGTCGGTACCGTGTTCGGCATCATGGTGACCATGCACGACATGGTCAGCAGCGGCGAGCAGGCCGGTATTGCTGCGGTGGCGCCGGGTATTTCCGAAGCCTTGTTCGCCACCGCCATCGGCCTGTTCGTGGCGATCCCGGCGGTGTGGGCCTACAACCGCTTCACCACCCGCGTGGAACGGCTGTCGGTGCGCTACGAGACCTTCGCCGACGAGTTCAGCTCGATCCTGCAGCGCCAGGCCGGCGCGGACGAATAATGCGCGCCGCTGGCAGGCGCCCGCAGACAGGCGAGTCCCTCGCAAACACCCGCACCTGCAGGTGCGGGGCATCCCTTAGGAACGTTCCGCGATGATGTCCGGTATTTCCCGCCGCAAGAAGCACAAGCTCAAATCCGAGATCAACGTCGTGCCGTACATCGACGTGATGCTGGTGCTGCTGATCATCTTCATGGTCACCGCGCCGCTACTCACGTTGAGCACCGACGTGACCCTGCCGAGTTCGCGCGCCAAGGCGCTGGAGAGCAAGCAGGATCCGATCGTGGTGGTGGTGGCCGCCGACGGCCAGCTGGCGCTGCAGTTGCCCAAGGGCAAGCCGCAGGCGATGGACGTGGCCGGATTGCAGGCGCAGCTGGCCGCGATCGTGGCGCAGGACAAGGAGGCCCGCGTGGTGGTGGCCGGCGACCGCGCCGCGCCGTACCAGAAGATCATGGATGCCATCGACGTCCTCAAGCAGGCCAAGGTCGAGAAGGTCGGCCTGATCTCCGACTCCGGCGGCGCTGCAGGCAGTGATGCACGCTGACGCTTTCCCCCAACAGACGGCGCGCGAGGATGGCTGGGCCCGCCCAGTCATGCTGGCTTTGGCTGTGCACATTCTGGTGGCGCTGGTGTTCATCGCCGGCTGGCTGTGGTCGCCCGAACGTTCGGTAGAGCCAGCCGCTGGCGACCCGAGCATGGAAGCCTCGCTGGACGTGTCGGCTGCCGAAGCCCGCGTCGCCCGCCAGGCGTTGAACGCGACCCCGATCGCGCCACCTCCGCCGCCGGCCCCCTTGCCCGAGCCTGCGCCGGAAGACAGCGTGCCGCCGCCGCAGCCGATTCCCGAGCTACGCCCGCAGGATGCGCCGACGCAGCAGCAGGCGCAGGCGCAAGAGCGCGTCGCCCAGCCCGACAAGGTCGATCAGGACAAGGTCGATGCATTGGCCATTTCCGAGGAAAAGGCCAAGCAGGAGCAGGAAGCAAAGCGCCGCCAGGAGCAGATCGACCTCACCGAACGCAAGCGCCAGGAAGAAGCTGAGCAGAAGCTGCGCCTGGCCAAGCAACAAGAAGAGGAAGACGCCAAGAAGAAGCAGGCCGCCGCGCAGCAGGCCGCACAGGCCGAGCGCGAAAAGAAGATCGCCGACATCCGCCGCCAGCGCGAGCAGGCCGACAAGGAAGCCAAGCTGGCGGAGCAGAAGCTGCGCCAGGTGGCTGCGGCACGTGCGCAGCAGGCGTCTTCGGCCGCTGCCGCAACTGCCCAGCCCACGGCAGGGCAGGGCGGCACCAACACCGACCTGTCGGCCAAGTACGCCGCGGCGATCCAGCAGAAGGTGCTGGCGCAGTGGGTGCGTCCGCCGTCAGTCCCGCCGGGCCAGAAGTGCACCATCAACATCCGCCAACTCCCCGGCGGCCAGGTGATGGAGGCCAAGGTCGCGCCGGGCTGCCCGTACGACGAGGCAGGCCAGCGGTCGATCGAGGCCGCCGTGCTGAGCGCCCAGCCATTGCCGTACCGCGGGTTCGAATCGGTGTTCCAGCGCAATCTGACCTTTGTATTCACCGCGCAGGATCAGTAAGCGGGAGGTGTGTGCCGCGCGCCTGGCTCTGTGGCGCTGTACGCGCGAATCCCGCGCCGGGAGTTGCGCAGCACGCAGGCGCATGTGCCCGGACGCGTTGGCCGCAGCCAGGTCCCGCGCCGGGCAGCATCAGCGCCTGCAACGGTTTTGCGCAGTCCCGGCACCACTCGCTTCATTTTCACGTTGTCTCGTTCATGATTGCGAGTATGTTCACTCGCTGATTGGTATCCCTTGCCCACTTTTCCTGCCCGATCCGAGCCGTCCATGAAGAAACCGCTGCGTTGGTTAGCTGCCTTGACCGCCCTGTTGCTGCCGCTGAGCGCGCTCGCGCAACAGCAAGGGCTCACTATTGATATTGTCGGCGGCAGCGCCTCGGCCACGCCGATCACTGTCGTTCCCATGCCGTACCAGGGCTCCGGTACCGCGCCGCAGACCGACGTCTCCGCGGTGGTCAGTGCCGACCTGGACCGTTCCGGTCAGTTCCGCACCCTGCCGGCCGCGCAGATCGTTGAAAAGCCGACCCGCGGCACCGAGGTGCAGTTCCAGACCTGGCGCACGCTCAAGCAGAACTACATCGTGGTCGGCCGCGTGATGGACGCGGGCGAGGGCGCCTATCGCGTCGAATACGAGCTGTTCGACGTGGCCAAGGGCGAGCGCCTGCTGGGCCTGGCAATGACCGCACGCGCCAATGCGATGCGCGATGTCTCGCACCAGATGGCCGACGCCATCTATGAAAAAGTCACCGGCGTGCGTGGCGCGTTCTGGACCCGTATCGCTTACGTGACCGCCAGCGGCAGCGGCGGCTCGATGCGCTATGCGCTGATGGTGGCCGACTCCGATGGCTACAACCCGCAGACCATCGTGCGTTCGGCCGAGCCATTGCTGTCGCCGAACTGGAGCCCGGACGGCAAGAAGCTGGCCTATGTGAGCTTCGAGCGCGGCAATTCCTCGATCTACCTGCAGGATATCGCCAGCGGCGCACGCGAACTGGTTTCCAGCTTCCGTGGCATCAACGGTGCGCCCTCGTTCTCGCCGGACGGCCGTCGCCTGGCGCTGGCCCTGTCGCGCAGCGGTAACCCGGAGATCTACGTGATGGACCTGGGTAGCAAGCAGCTGACCCAGCTGACCAACCACTTCGGCATCGATACCGAGCCGACCTGGGCACCGGACGGCGGCAGCATCTATTTCACCTCCGACCGTGGTGGCCGCCCGCAGATCTATCAGGTCGCAGCCAGTGGCGGCAGCGCCAACCGCGTGACCTTCCAGGGCAACTACAACGCTACCGCCAGTGTCTCGTTCGACGGCAAGAAGGTCGCCGTGGCACAGGGCAGCGGCAATACCTATCGCATCGCCATGATGGATCGCAGCCTGGGTTCGCCCAGCTGGAGCACGTTGTCGCCGGGTTCGCTGGACGAATCCCCGAGCTTCGCGCCGAATGCCAGCATGGTGTTGTACGCCGCACGTGAGGGTGGCCGGGGCGTCCTGTACGCCGTGTCCGCCGACGCACGGGTCCGCCAGCGCCTGGTTCTGGCCGACGGTGATGTAAGAGAACCCGCATGGGGGCCTTACCGAACCGCGCATTAATGTTAATATTTCGCTGCGTTAAACCACTCATTGGCCCAGAGCCTCCATAGGTATCCCATGAACAAGTCCACCCGCGTCTTGCTTGTCTCCCTGTTGTCCGTTGCAGTGCTGGCCGGTTGCTCCAAGAAGGTGAAGGAAACTCCGCCTCCTGCAACTGACACCACCGCCGGTTCCACCGCTCCGACCGGTCCGTCCACCTCTGGCCTGTACGGCCCGGGCGACCTGGATACCGATGCTTGCCTGCGCCAGCGCGTTGTCTACTTCGATCTGGATCAGGACTCCCTGAAGCCGGAATTCCAGGCCATCATGGCGTGCCACGCCAAGTACCTGCGTGACCGTCCGTCCTCGCGCATCACCCTGCAGGGCAATGCCGACGAGCGTGGTTCGCGTGAATACAACATGGGCCTGGGCGAGCGTCGCGGCAATGCCGTGTCGTCGGCTCTGCAGGCTGCCGGTGGTTCGGCCAGCCAGCTGACCGTTGTCAGCTACGGCGAAGAGCGTCCGGTCTGCACCGAAACCAGCGAAAGCTGCTGGTCGCAGAACCGCCGCGTCGAGATCGTGTACACGGCTCAGTAAGAAGCGATGCGCTTTCGAGTGACATCCCTGTTCGTCGCGGCGGCCCTTGTGGTCGCCGCGCCGGCATACGCGCAGCGGGCCAGTCTCGCTGATCGTGTTGCCGTGCTCGAGCAGCAGCAGGCCAATAGTCAGGCCAACAACGATCTCCTCAATCAGCTGCAGCAGGCGCGTTCGGACCTGCAGGCGTTGCGGGCGACGGTGGAACAGCTGCAGCATGACAACGAGCAACTCAAGCAACAGTCCAAGGACCAGTACCTGGATCTGGACGGGCGCCTGAATCGGCTGGAAGGTGCGGGTGGTGCGGTTCCGCCACTGCCATCGGCTACCGGCAGCGTCACCCCAGCCCCGGCACCGGCCGCGCGACCTGCAGCGGCGGCGACTTCCGAGAAGCCGCCCACTGTCCACGGCGACCCTGGCACGCTGGCCATCAGCAATGAAGAGCGCACTGCCTACAACGTGGCCTTCGATGCATTGAAGAACGGCAAGTACGACGATGCGTCGCAGCTGTTCCTCAGCTTTCTTGAGCTATATCCCAATGGCGTCTACACCCCCAATGCACTGTATTGGCTGGGTGAGAGTTATTACGCCACCCGAAATTTCCAGTTGGCCGAGGCGCAGTTTCGCGATCTCGTGAGCCGCTACCCCACGCATGACAAGGCCGCTGGCGGCCTGCTGAAGCTCGGCCTGTCGCAGTATGGCGAAGGCAAGAACACCGAAGCGCAGCAGACCCTGCAACAGGTCGCTACGCAGTACCCAGGCTCCGACGCGGCACGCGTTGCGCAGGAGCGTCTGCAGTCCATCCGCCTCGGTCAGCAACTGCGCTGAGCCGTTTCGCGCTGCCGCCTTCGGGCGCGGCGCATACTTTGCCCATGAACGCCGCCGCCGTCCCCAGCGAGATCGTCCAGTCGCCGTTGCCGCGATTGAAGATCACCGAGATTTTCCTTTCCTTGCAAGGCGAGGCCGAAGCGGCCGGCTGGCCGACGGTGTTCGTGCGCCTGACCGGCTGCCCGTTGCGCTGCACCTACTGCGATACCGCCTACGCCTTCCATGGTGGCGAGTGGCATGACATCGACGCGATCGTGGCCGAAGTCGCCAGCCAGGGCGTGCGCCACGTCTGCGTCACCGGCGGCGAGCCGTTGGCCCAGAAGCGTTGCCTGGCGCTGCTGCACAAACTCTGCGACGCCGGCTTCGATGTCTCGCTGGAAACCTCCGGTGCGCTGGATGTGTCCGCTGTGGATGCGCGCGTCTCGCGCGTGGTGGACATCAAGACCCCTGCCTCGGGCGAAGAGCACCGCAACCGCTGGGACAACCTGCCGTTGCTGACCGCGCGCGACCAGATCAAGTTCGTCATCTGCAGCCGTGCCGACTACGAATGGTCGCGCGATGTGGTCGCCACGCAGGCGCTGGATCGCCGGTGCACGGTGTGGTTTTCGCCCAGCAAGGGGCAGGTGAGTGCGCGGGAGTTGGCCGACTGGATCGTCGCCGACCGGCTGCCGGTGCGTTTCCAGATGCAACTGCACAAGATCCTCTGGGACGACGAACCGGGCCGCTGAAGCGCCGGCCGTACCGCTACGATGCATGTGGAGGCGCGGATTGAGTTGAGGTGAGCGCCGCGGTGTGTGGTGTGTTGCTGGCGCCGGTGCGCCAGGCGCAGAAGATGAAAAGTCTTCTGTCTTATGCGCTGCGCTACCGCCTCACCGACCGACCCTGCTAGCCTTTCCGCTTCTGTTGTCCACTGTCTGATCCGTCATGAAAAAAGCCGTTGTTCTGTTGTCCGGGGGCATGGATTCCGCCGCCGTTATCGCGCTTGCGCAAGAGCAGGGCTTCGCGGTGCATGCGTTGAGCGTGCGCTATGGGCAGCGCCATACCTCCGAGCTGGACGCGGCAGCGCGCGTCGCCGCAGCGCAGGGCGTGGTGGCGCACAAGGTGGTGGATGTTGACCTGCGCAGCATCGGCGGCTCGGCGCTGACCGCTGACATCGACGTGCCGGAAGCTGGAGGTGTGGGAATCCCGGTCACCTACGTGCCGGCACGCAACACCATCATGTTGTCGCTTGCCCTGGGTTGGGCCGAAGTGGTCGGCGCCAACGACCTGTTCTGCGGCGTCAACGCGGTCGACTATTCCGGCTACCCGGACTGCCGGCCAGAGTTCGTGCGTGCCTTCGAGGTGCTGGCGAATCTGGCCACCAAGGCCGGCGTGGAAGGCGCGGGCCTGCGCGTGCATGCGCCGCTGCAGTTCCTCAGCAAGGCCGACATCGTGCGTGAGGGCGTTCGCCTGGGCGTGGACTTCGGCCTTACCGTGTCGTGCTACAGCGCCGACGCCGACGGACGTGCCTGCGGCCATTGCGATGCCTGTCGTCTGCGCGCAGCCGGCTTTGCCGACGCCGGCGTGCCGGACCCGACGCATTACGCGATTTCGTCTTGACGCCGGTGTAGGGTAGAATGCGCACCCCGGCGCACAGCCGGGGCAGTGGGCCGTTAGCTCAGTCGGTAGAGCAGAAGACTTTTAATCTTTTGGTCGATGGTTCGAATCCATCACGGCCCACCATTCAATCCAGTCAGCAAAAAGGCGCCTTTGGCGCCTTTTGTTTGTCTGTACGAGCCGTTCTGGTTGGCACTCCGCGGCTCCGGTCGGTCGTTGCAGGGAGCGGGCCTGCGTTCCGAGGCGTCTACTAGTGGTCAAGATGGCAGCTCGTGTCCGACATGCATCCCCTGGGGCAACAGTCGTCGCGGCTGTCACGGCTGTCACCGTGATGCCGCGCGCGTAGCACGGCGGTCTGCGGTGAGCGCTGGATACTGTCAGTCGGTGACGCCGGCCGAAGCTGCTGCCCCGGTCTTGCCCGGGGCCAGTGTCAGGTGGCGATGTGATCAGCCTTTGCAGATCCATTTGCCCGTGACCGCGTAGGTTCTGGCATTGATTGCACGTGCGTTGACCCGGCCCAGCCGCACGGCGGTGGTTTGCGGAAACGCATCGCGGCATTGCGCTGCGCCATCAGCCCATTGCTGATTAAAGATCTCGGTCCGGCCGGGCCCGCCAGCGGTGAATGAGGTGATCTGGGTCGTTTGATAGACGAAGTTCAAAGGCTTTGCGACGGCCAAATTAGTTCCCGCAAATAAGAGAAAAATCGCGGAAACAATAATGGTCTTTTGAATCGATTTTCGACGCAGGGGCTCGTGCATGTTCATAAGAGTCGCTTTGATAGGAAATGGAGTTATGCGGCTGGTGGAACCTTATCGTCGCACAGGCTACGGCGCAGATAAGACGATCCCATGACGCTTGCCGCGTCTTGCGTATTACCGATGTGCGTTATTCAGCATGCTGCGGCGACTGGTTGATTGCCTATCTCAGGATGCTGAGAATTGAACGCGTTTGATTCATTCTTCAGGCGTGTCGACGGCCTCGCCAGAGATCTGCGCGCACTGCTCGGGTGACACGAAGCTGACCCTGTAGAAACTTTCCTGATCCTGGATCTGGCACAGCCATTGTGTCCAATGCCTGCGTAGCGTGAGGAAGGAATGCGCGGGAGCGATTGGTGCGTTTCCAGTGCCGCTCGAATATCGATGTGGCGAATGTATTTCATGTTGATAGAGAAAGAAGGCGGCCGTTAAAACCAGTAATGAAGGAATGATGCCCTGTCGGAATTTATTGAGTTTTTCGGGGATCTCTCTTGAGAGGGTCATATCGATCGGCCTCGCCCATTACCGCGTTGGCCGGACAGTACGCAATCTGGTCGCTCGTCTGGAAAATCGCATTCGCTGCGGCGGTTGGTTGTTCCGATCGATTCCCAATATTCAAGAAAGCGCTGCATCGCGGGAAGTGATGCAAGCCGGTCAGATCCCTGTCGAAGTGACCCGCGATTGCTCGCACGTCGCCAGTAGGTCGAGGTCATGGCACGCGATTCGATGCCACTGGTGCGCTTGGCATGCGCAATGGATCAGTCCGCCTGGCGGGCGTGGTTCATGATGAGGTTTTCACATCAGCCTGCTATCGTGCACGCCAATTCCGGGGCCAGATGACGTGATAGCCGAGCAGCAAGAAGACGCCGCGAAATCGCGCATCTACAAAGCGCTTTTGCAGGCCACTCCCGATCTCCTGTACGTGTTCGATACCCAGCACCGTTTCATCTACGCCAATGAAGCGCTGTTGGCGATGTGGGGCATGGAGTGGGAGCAGGCGTCCGGCAAGACCTGTCTGGAGATCGGCTACGAGCCGTGGCACGCGGCGATGCACGATGAGGAAATCGAGCGCGTCATTGCTACCGGCCAGCCATTGCGTGGCGAAGTGCCGTTCCCGCACATCAGCAAGGGCGTGCGGGTGTATGACTACATTTTTACGCCGGTGTTCGGGCCCGATGGCCGCGTTGAGGCCATCGCCGGTGCCACCCGTGACGTCACCGAACGCAAGCAGCATGAGCAGCATCTGCAGCTGCTGATCAATGAGCTCAATCACCGGGTGAAAAATTCCCTGGTGATGGTGCAGTCCCTGGCGCGGCAGTCGCTGAAGAACGCTGAGAGCCTGGACGATGCCAATGAAAAGATCGACGCGCGCCTCATGGCGCTCTCCAGTGCACACAACACCTTGACCCGCGAGAATTGGGTGAGCGCCGATATCGCCGAACTCACACGCGATGCGGTGGAGCTGTGCGAGTCACACCAGGGGCAGCGGTTCGAACTGCACGGCAGTTCCTGCCGGCTGGACCCGCGCCGCGCACTGGCGCTGGCGATGGCCTTGCATGAGTTGTGCACCAATGCGGTGAAGCACGGTGCGCTGTCGTCCGCGGAAGGGCGCGTGCGGATTGCCTGGGAGTGCACCATGCGCGAGGGCGAGAATCGCCTGGAGTTGTTGTGGCAGGAAAGCGGTGGCCCGGAAGTGCAGCCGCCGCAACGCAAGGGCTTCGGCTCGCGATTGCTGGAGCGGGGCCTGAAGCACGATCTCAATGGTGATGTGTCCTGGGTCTTCGATACGGCGGGTGTGTCCTACCGCGTGTCGTTGGCGTTGCCGGCTGCGACCGCGGAGCTGGCAGCATGAGTGCGCGCGTACTGGTGGTAGAAGACGAGTCGCTGGTGGCCATGTTGCTCGAAGATTGCCTGGCCGAACTGGGCTATGAAGTGGCCGGGACCGTGGGCGATGTCAGCGCCGCGCTCGAAGTGGTGAAGCAGGGCAATCTGGATATGGCGGTGCTGGACGTCAATCTGGGCGGCACGATGTCTTTCCCGATTGCCGAAGAACTGGATGCGCGCGGCGTGCCGTATATCTTCGTGACCGGCTATGCCTCCAGCGGGATTCCGGAGAAGTTCCGTCACCGGCACGGGGTGCAGAAGCCCTTTCGTTTCCGTGACCTGCAGGACGCATTGGCGCTGTTGCAGAAGCCCTGATCACACCTAGCGTTGGCACGCACTGCGCCCGAATCGCTGAAGCGACTATGTCGTCCATGCGATCACCCTGCACTGCAAAACTCTCCGGAACGCCCGAAAATCGCGGCGTTCCGGGGAGTCCTTGCGCAGGATTGATCAGCGCTGCTTGTCCAGCAGTTGCTGGCGTACCGCCACGATGCAGCTGTCCTTGATGGCCAGATGCTCACCGGCACTGTTGTCGCTGGCCTTGCCGGTGCCCAGGTCGACCAGTGACACCTGGGTGCTGCCGCGCTGCTTGAAGGCGGCGATGGCAGTGGTTGCATTCTTCAGCGGCACGGTAGCGTCATTCGACGAACCGCACAGCAACGTCTTGGTCCGCGGGCTCCAGTCCAGCAGGTCGTTGCGGGCCAGATCCTTGCGGAAGGGATTGTTCGGGTTGCTGGCAAAGTCGCGATAGAAATCGGCCTGGAAGTATTTTTTGACCTTGCCGATCTCGGGCAGGTCGACAAACAGGTCCAGCAGGCTCTTGCTGCCGGGGAATTGTGATTCGACGGTGGCCGCCCACGGCGCGCGGAACACCTGCGATGGCGCGGTGTAGATGTTTTGATACGCGTGCTGCATGCCGACGATGGCGTAGCTCGCCAGCACCAGGCCGAAGGTGCTTTCGCCGACCGCATTACGCCCGCTCCAGCTATCGACGAAGGTCTGTTCGAGCGCGTACGGGCCGGCAATCGGTGCGCTGGCGACCAGATTGAATTCCTTCGACAGATGCGCTTCGATTTCGCGTTGGCTGGCCATTGCCGCGTGCCCGCCGACCGAGTAACCCGACAACATCACCTTGCCCGACAACGGCGTGTTTAACCGGTCCAGCATGGTGCGTGCGGCGCGCAGCGCATCGATCATCGCGTTGGCTTCGGTCGCGCTGTGCAAATAAGGATGGAAGGGATAGCTGGACTTGCCGAGCCCGAGGTAATCGGTGCTCACGACCACATAACCCTGGCTCGCCAAGTGCGTTACCAGCGGATCATTGCCCTTGGCATCGCGGATGTCCTTGGCCATCTCATCGCGCCGCAGCGTCTGCGTGCCGTCGCCCCAGCCGAGCAGCGGATAGGGCCCCTGACATTGCGGACCTCCCGGCACCAACATCGCGGCGGAGGCAGTGGTCGGCTCGCCGTTGACACCAACGGTGGCATAGGTGAATTCGGCAAGCCGCACATTGCATTTGGGCTGTTCAAGCGGCTGGTCATCTTTGACCAGCACGGCGATCGCATCGCGTGTGTAACTGCTCAGGAAATTGCTGTTCAGCAGCGTGCCGCGGGCAGGCGCGGCTAGCGCCATGCCAGGCAGCAGGGCGCCGGTAATGGCGATGGCAAGGACGTGGAGCGCTGTGCGGTGTTGGCGTGGAAACATGGAAGTGGCCTTGTTCAATGGCCCAGGGGGTGGGCCGGAAGTAGGGGCTGGTCTGTGCGCTGATCAAGGTGATGCCGGGTGCGCGCGTCCGGCGCGCAAGCAGGCTGCAGCGGACTCGGGAGGGGGTGTTCATCGATCAAAGCTCAGCGCGTTGAGAGCGCGCACTATGTGCCTGCATAGCGCCGCGAAGAGTCGGCACGGCGAAGCACATGGTCATCGTACGAAGCGGCATGGCGTGCGCTGACGCTGGTTTAGGCGGCAGGCACGTAGCGGCGCACGCACTGCGTTTCACCGCTGGCCGGTGACTGCCGCAATATGACAGGCGCTATCGTTTTGCCGCAGTGCGTGCGCCTGAGGACTCATGCGTTGGCTGCGCGTTGTCTGTCTGCGGTGCAGACCAGCTGGAGCGTCTGTTGTTCTCAAGCGTCGCGACGCCCGGTGAGGTGGGCGCTGCGAGATGAGACTCCCAGGGCCTCAACGGTGGCGTCCGCAGCGATGTTGCACAATGACGCATCCTCACTGCGCGCGTGATCCTGCTCTGCCGGGCAGGACGTGCTTCTGCCCTCATGCAATCGCTACGCCTTCGCGTTTCCCGGTCCTTACAGCGTGCACGGGTCCCGCTCGATCTGCTGCTGGGCTGGCTGCGCCGGCAGTTTCGCGCCAACGATCTGTGGTTCATCAGCCTGGCTGCCGTGGTGGGCTTGATTGCCGCAGTACTGACCGTGCTACAGGCCGGTCTGGCCCACACGTTGCAAACGTGGCTGTACGGGTTGGCGCCAGGCGAGCGGCTCAGTACGGCGGACGGCATCGGCGTGCAGCAATTATTGGTGTTGCCGCTGGGCGGCCTGCTGGTGGGTCTGGTCGCATTGCTGGCGCGCCGCCGTCGACGGCCATTGGTGGACGCGGTGGAAGCCAATGCGCTGCACGGCGGGCGCATGTCGATGCGCGACAACCTGATCGTCGCGGTGCAGACCTTGCTCTCGAACGGGTTCGGTGCATCGGTCGGCCTGGAGGCGACCTACACGCAAATGGGCTCCGGTGCGGGCTCGCAGCTGGGACGGGTCCTGCGCGTGCGTCGTACAGACATGCGCACGCTGGTTGGTGCCGGCTCGGCGGGCGCGATCGCAGCCGCATTTGGTGCCCCGCTGGCCGGCGCGTTCTACGCGTTCGAGATCGTGATCGGTGCCTATACGCCATCGGCGCTGGCGCCGGTGGCAGCCGCCGCGCTGGCCGGCGCGTTCATGGCCAACGCCTTGGGTGCCACGCCCTACGCATTGCCGGCGGCGGTGGCCTACCAACTGCAGCCGCGCGACTACGCGATCTATATCGCCTTGGGCCTGGCCTGTGCGGTGATCGGCATTGCGGTGATGCGGCTGGTTGCCGGCATCGAGCGTGGCGTCGGGCGGATCAATCTGCCGCTCTGGGGCCGGCCGGTGATCGGTGGCCTGTTGCTGATTCCCCTGGCCGCGTATTCGCCGCAGGTGCTGTCCTCCGGCCACGGCGCCTTGCATCTGGATCTGACCAGCACCACCACGCTGCAGTTTCTGCTGACCTTGCTGGTATTGAAGTGCCTGGCCTCGGGCATCTCGCTGGGATTCGGGTTCCGCGGCGGCCTGTTTTTTGCGTCGCTGTTCATGGGCTCGTTGGTGGGCGCCTTGTTTGCGGTGGGCACCAATCTGCTGATGGGTGCGGCAATGGTGGACACCACGAGCGCCTCGCTGGTGGGCATGGCGGCGCTTGCGGCGGCGATTGTGGGCGCGCCAATGACCATGGCGATGCTGATCCTGGAGGGCACACACGATTTCGTGCTTGCCAGCGCCGTGATGGCGGCGGTGCTGGTGGCCAACACGGTGGTGCGGCAGGTGTTCGGTTATTCGTTCTCTACCTGGCGCCTGCACCTGCGTGGCGAAAACATCCGTAGCGCGCGCGACGTGGGCTGGGTGCGCCACCTGTCGGCTGGCAAGATGATGCGCAAGGATGCCAACCACACCCGCGACGACACCAGCGTCAGCGAATTCCGTCGGCGCTTTCCACTGGGCTCCACGCAGCGGGTGGTGCTGGAAGACGCCCTGGGGCGATACGCCGGCGTGGTGCCACTGGCCATCCTGTATGGCGATCGCGTGCGCGAGGATGCGCCGGTGAGCGACTACGCACAGCACCGCGACGCCGCGTTGCTGGCAGACACCGATATCGTGGCGGTGATGAAGGTCTTCGATGCCACCCAGGCCGATGAGCTGGCGGTGATCGATCAGCAGCGCACCGTGCTGGGCGTGTTATCCGAGGGCTTCGTGCGCAAGCGGTATGCCGAAGAGCTGGAAAAACGCGAGCGCGAGCTGATGGGCGAGCGGGGGACTGGCGAGGAGTGAGCGTGGGTTGGCCGCGTGGGCGTGGGCCGTGCGGAGTCTGGAACGCGACACGCGAGGCGCTTCGAGCAGCGCTCAGTGAGCGGGCCCCTGCTTGCCAACACGCAAGCTCGCCGCCGCTGCGGTTCGCAAGCTATCGCTCAGGCGCTGCAAGGTCGTCGAGCGCACCGCGGCATGCTGCCAGTACAGCGGCACATCCAGCCAGCGCATCGGGTCGATGATGACTAGCGTCTTGCGCTCTACTGCCGGCAACACCATCGCCTCCGGCGCCAGGCACCAGCCCAGCCCACGCGCGGCGGCGTCCACGAAGCCGGTGGATGTGGGCAGGTAGTGGATCGGCGGCGACAACTGCATGCGCGTGATGCGTCGCGCAAAGCGTGCCTGCAGCGCGTCCTTGCGGTTGAACACCATCATCGGTGCGCGGCTCAATCCGGCGGCGTCCAGGCCGCTGCTGAAGTAGCGGGCTACCACATCCGGCGACGCGATGGCGTGGTAGCGCATGGTGCCCAGCGGCTGCACATTGCAGCCTTGCAGTGGCCGGCGTTCGGCAGTGACCGCACCCAATACCGTGCCGGCGCGCAGCAGCTCCAGGGTGTGGTCCTGGTCATCGACATGCACGTCAAACAACAAGCCGTGCGCCTGGTGCAGCTCGGCTAATGCGGCCAGCACCCAGGTCTGCAAGGAGTCGTCGTTGACGGCGATGGACAGCGTGCGCGGCGTGCCGCCAGCACTCGCGTCAGGCAGGAAATCGGCCATGGCCTCGGCTTGCAGCACCTGCATCGGCCGTAGCCTGCGGAGCAAGCGCTCGCCGGCCGGGGTCGCGCGGCAGGGCGCTGTGCGCAACACCAGCACCTGGCCGAGCCGGTCTTCCAATGCCTTGATCCGCTGCGAAATCGCCGACGAGGTCACCGACAGCCTGCGTGCAGCCAACTCGAAGCTGCCTTCATCAAGCACGGCAGCGAACGCGGCCAGTTGGGGATGCAACAACTCCATGCGAGTTCGCCGGATTAGATTTCCTTTGGAGCATACAGAATATTTAGGTTTCCTAATCCTAGGGGCTGCGGCAGTCTTGCCGCACGCAACCAACAGACACCGCGCCATGGTCTTCAACGCAGCACTTTCCGGCTTCATTGCCAGCGCCGGGCTCATCATCGCCATCGGGGCGCAAAACGCATTCGTCCTGCGCCAGGGGCTGCAGCGGCGGCATGTCGGCCTGGTCGTGGCCATCTGCGCCTTTGGCGACATCACCTTGATCCTGGCCGGCGTCGCCGGCATTGGCGCGGTGGTGCAGCACTGGCCGCAGATCCTGCAGCTGTTCCGTTATGCGGGTGCGGCGTTCCTGGCGGTGTACGGGGCGATGGCCGCCCAACGCGCCTGGCGCGGGCAGGGCGCACTGGCACCGGCCGAACGCGACGATCAGCGTTGGCAGCAGGCGGCGCTGACCTGCCTGGCTTTCACCTTCCTCAACCCGCACGTGTATCTGGACACCATGGTGCTGCTGGGTAGTCTTTCCGCACGCCATGCCGGCGTACTGCGCTGGGCATTCGCACTCGGTGCCTGCCTTGCCAGCATCACCTGGTTCTGCGCGCTGGGCCATGGCGCGCGGCTGCTGCAACCGGTGTTCCGTAACCCACGCGCCTGGCGGGTGCTGGATGCTTGCATCGCCGTGTTCATGCTGGTGTTGTGCGTGGCGCTCCTGCTGCCGCAGCATACGACCTTGGGTTAACTGCGGCGAACGCAAGCAAGTGCGCGGTCGTCCGTTGGTGCGGATAGTTTGAAGCAGCCTGAGTGGGCAAGCTGGCCGTGCCGGATTCTGCTCACCGGCCGCACGCACGCGGCGGATGCGCACGTCGCTTGTTCGTCGCTCCATGCCCTTTGCCAGGACACTTCACATGCCCCACTTGCACGTCAGCACCGACAACTCCCTGCTCGATATCGGCTTGATCCATCGCACGCTGTCACAAGACACCGATTGGGCCAAGGACATTCCCCTCGCGCTTGTGCAGCGCGCGATCGATCATTCGTTGTGCTTCGGCGGGTTTGTCGATGGCCAGCAAGTCGCGTTCGCCAGGGTGATTTCCGACTATGCGACCTTTGCGTACCTGGGCGATGTGTTCGTGCTGCCGGAGCACCGCGGCCGCGGGTACAGCAAGGCGCTGATGGATGCGGTCACGGCGCATCCCGATCTGCAGGGGCTACGCCGCTTCAGCCTGGCCACCAGTGATGCGCACGGCCTGTACGCGCGCTACGGGTTTACGCCGCCGTTGTTTCCGCAGTCGTTGATGGAGCGGTATGTTCCTGGGTTGTATTCGACCTAGATTCCAGCGGCGCTTTGCAGCTTTGCTGCTGGCTAGTTAGCCAACAGTGCGCCGGGGTGATCCTGCGAAGTGCGCGCCACTCGCGTGGTGTCGCCGTGGCGCACAACGAAGCCGTCGCAGGCGGTACGTGCGAGAGGACACAGCATGCAACGTGCGCGCAGCCATCATCTCTGCGCGGCATGCATCCAGTCTTCTGCACATGCCAGTGCGTCGGCTTGGGTTGCGCTACAACCACCGGCCAGATGGCGATCGTGCGCAGGGTCGATCGCCTCCCATTCCCAATGTGGTGCAGACGGCCACACCGCGAGTATGCACACGCGCGCATCGGCCAGCCGGACATCGGGTTGCCAGATTTGCAGCGCGTCTACCCACACGCGGTGCCAATGCAGATGCGTGCGGTCGGCGTCGGCATGCACGCTTGGATCGCGCATGGACGACGCAGAACGGCCAGCGTTGGGACTAGTGCGTGCGGAGCGCATCGGGAAGGGGGTAGCGGGAGCGGTGACGATCATCACGGGGATCCTTGGTCGAGCAGATGCGCCATGCAGGATGTGTCACTCCCACCCACACATCTGCGTTACCGGCAACGCCGGCTGCGGATGTCGTGGGTACCTGATGGCTAAGATGCCGCCTATCTGGCGGCGGCCGGGCTACCATCCGGCCTGCTCTCTTTCGACCGCGGCAGCGTACCCAGCTGGCGCCATCTGCGCAAGCACTCCCGGCACGCGTTTGATGCTTTTTTCAGTGGATTTCTGTGTGCAATTGGGGCTGTTTCCGGCGATGTCTGCCTGGCCGTAAAGGCCCATGAAACCCGCTTGACACACACGAAGAGAGCGCCGGGTGGCGCTCTCTTCGTGTGCTGCACCTGAGCTGGCAAGACACAGCCGGCGAGGTGATCCCGGTACTGTCGATCAGGCGCTACGTACTTTGTTCAACAGCTGCGCCACCGGCTCGGCTGTGCGGGTATTGGCGCTGCGTGTCTGCCGCGCATCGATCTTGAAGATGGCTACCGCGTCAGTGAGTTGCTCGGCTTGCTCTTCCATCGAACGCGCCGCGGCAGTGGCTTCTTCCACCAACGCAGCATTTTGCTGCGTGGTCTCGTCCATGTGGGTGATGGTCTGATTGACCTGCTCGATGCCGGCCGACTGCTCCTGCGAGGCGGCGGAGATCTCCCCCATGATGTCGGTGACACGTTGCACGCTTGCCACAACATCGCCCATGGTCTTGCCGGCGGTGTGCACCAGTGCGGAGCCTTCGGCGACGCGCTGCACCGAGTCGTCGATGAGATCCTTGATCTGCTTGGCTGCACCGGAGGAGCGCTGCGCGAGCGTGCGCACTTCCGACGCGACCACGGCGAAACCGCGGCCTTGCTCGCCGGCACGTGCTGCCTCCACCGCAGCGTTCAAGGCCAGGATGTTGGTCTGGAAGGCAATGCCGTCGATGACGGAGATGATGTCGGCGATTTTCTTCGACGAGGCTTCGATGCCGGACATGGTCTCGACCACCTTGCCGACCACCTCGCCCCCTTGCGAGGCGACCCGCGCCGCACCGATCGCCAACTGGTTGGCCTGGCGTGCACTCTCGGCGTTCTGCTTGACCGTAGAGGTG
Source organism: Xanthomonas sp. NCPPB 4037 (assembly GCF_041475695.2). Taxonomy (NCBI): domain Bacteria; kingdom Pseudomonadati; phylum Pseudomonadota; class Gammaproteobacteria; order Lysobacterales; family Lysobacteraceae; genus Xanthomonas; species Xanthomonas sp. NCPPB 4037. The sequence goes on along the minus strand of NZ_CM191261.1, from coordinate 3,687,065 downwards.
AGTTCTTCCATCGAAGCGGCGGTCTCCTCCAAATTGGCGGCCTGCTGCTCGGTGCGCTGCGACAGGTCCTGATTGCCTGCAGCAATTTCGCTGGCCGCCGCGTTGATCGACACTGCGGACTGCTGGATGTTGCCGACGATCTGCGCCAACTGGCTGGCGGTGGCATTGGCATCGTCACGCATCTGCGCAAAGACGCCGCGGAACTCGCCACTCATGCGCGCGGTCAGATCACCGGCCGCGATCGACTGCAGCAGCGAGGACAACGACTGCAGGTTGCCGTCGGCGGTGGACATGAGGTGATTGAGGCTTTCCACCATCACCCGGAAATCGAACTGAAAGCGCTCGGCGTCGCCACGTGCACTGAAGTCGCCGTTGGCTGCCGCCTGTGCCAGATGCTTGATCTCGTGATTCATCGCCGAGAGGTTAAGCTTGACCTGCGACATCGTGTCACTGAACACCGCCTTCTCACCGGGCAGCGGCTGCATGTCTTCGCTGAGCTCGCCCACCGCGTAGCGACCCATGATGCGTGCCAGATCGGTCTGCACGGCGACGTGCGAGGCCACCAGCAGATTGGTGTCGTTGGCCATGCGGCCGTAGTCGCCGGGGAAGGCGGACGCATCGATGCGGAAGCTGATCTGGCCATTGTCGTGGCGCTTGGCCATGTCGGTCTGTGCGGCAATCAGGTTGCGCAGCTGCAGCTGCATCTTGTCCATGGCCTGCAGCAGCCGCCCGGTTTCGTCGGTGGCCGTGGTGTGGACGTCGTTGTGCAGGTTGCCGGCGGCGATCGATTCGGCGGTGCGGGTCGCCTGGCTGAGCGGGGCAGTGAAGCTGCGCGTGATCAACCAGGCCAGCAGCGCACTGATCAGCAGTGCGGCGATGCCGCCAGTGGCCAGCGTGACCTTGCCGCGATGCATGGAGGCAACCGCCGCGGCGTAGGCTTCCTTGCTGAGGCGGCGTTCCAGGGCCGCATTTGCGCGGATAGCGGCCTGCTATGCGTCCATCGCCACTGCGGCTTCGCCCTGCAGCAATGCCTGCGCCTGATCGCTCTGATCGCGCAGGCCGTATTCAAGGATTTGATTGTTGAACTTAACCGACACATCGCGCTTCTGCTGCACCGATGTGAGCGCGTCTTTTTCCAGCGCACTGCTGGGCATGGCTGCCAACGCGTCATGCGCGTTCTTGTACCGCTTGCGGTTGGCTTCGATCATGTCCATCGAATGGCGGTTGGCCGCCTCACCTGACACCATCACGATGTCGCGCAGGCCGATCGCCACATTGGTGTTGGCGTCGAGCATTTCAGTGGAGAGCTGGATGCGCTCCATGTTGTTGTTGACGATGGTGTCGAGCTCGAAGCGTGCGTTGGACATCGTCACCAGGCCGGTGGCAACCAACAGGCCGGAGAGCAGGATCAAGATGCCAAAGGCCATACCGAGCCGACGGCCGACGTTGAGGCGTTGCAGATAGTTGTTCATCACAGCATCCAGGGTGGTGCAGCTGAGGGGCCTGCGGGGATGCCATGCATCGGCGCGGGCGTGTTGACCAGCTAGCGGCCCGGAATGGGATGCCTAAAGGTACAAAACCGTAAATGGTTACGACAGATTCAGTGCCTTAGAAGGGATCTCCTGACAGCTGTCATTAGGACCTGACAGGCGCGGTGACCAGCACTGGTTTAGAGCAGCTATCAAAACTACTGCGCAGCCGCCAGGCGGGCGCGGCCGGTGCTCGGAATCCTCATGTACCCCCGTACACTCCGGTTCCTCCGCGCCGCCCGCACCCACCTGACGACTGCTCGCTACGTTTTGTTAGCCGCTCTTAGAGGCTTTTTCAGAGACGATTTGACGTATGCGCCTGGTCGAAGTGACCGCATTTGCGTCGCTGCGCGACGGTTGGATTCCGCCTTCCCCTAACGACGCTCCGGCGATGTCGATCCAAGCGGGGCTGGCCATTCGGCGGTCACCACGATGGCGGCTGCCAATGGCAGCGTCTGCTTGCTGGTCTGGTGTCCCACTGCAGAAAAGCGCGCCTTGCAGGCAGGCAACGTGCCGTTGCCAGTCGCACCGGGCACGGTGGGGCAGTGTGTGCAACTTGCGCTATACAAAAGCCAGAGAACGCAGTGGAGGCGCCTGCCTCAGTGGCTGCGTGTCACGCGATCGTGGCAAGGCGCTGCTTCCACATACGCAGCAATGCAACAACGCCGCACCGAACAATGCTGCGCTGCGTGCAGGCGCAGCCTGCGAAGGCGCACACGTTGGCCGTGATCAGGCTTCCAGTGCGGCGAGCACGTCTGCGTGCAACTGCTCGGCGCCTGCCTCGGTGTTGAAGCGCGCCACGACCTCTTCGCCTGAGATCAGGCCGATGCGGACCGTGTGGCAATACGAACCAAAGTTCTCCCCGGCATTGAACGGATCGCTGATGACGGAGATATGGTTGAGGCGAACCCGGGTGGTGCCGAACGTGATGAACATCTGTGGTCTCCTGTGTGAGTGGCGAGTGTCCCACTTTGTGCGGCATGGCAGAAGCACGACGCTTGCCGGGCCTTGGCTGGCGCCGCTATGCGGATGAGCGAGGCGCACCTTGGCGCAGGGCTGCAGGCGTCGTACCGGCGGCAGCGACCACGTACACTGCCCGGCCCTGACGTAGAGCATGACCGATGTCCGATCCGATCCGTCTCGACAAGCACGTGGCTGCCGTGTTCGGCTGTTCGCGCGGCGAGGCGCAGCAATACATCGAAGGGGGATGGGTCAGTGTGGATGGCGTGGTGGTGGAAGAGCCGCAGGCGCCGATCACCGGCCAGCAGGTGAGCCTGGCGGTCGACGCGGTGCTTGGGCAGGCCGAGCCCGCCACCTTGCTGCTGAACAAGCCGGCCGGCATGAGCTGCGAGGCCGCCGTGACGCTGGCCACGTCGCAAAGCCGCAGCAGCCTGGATCAGGCCGATATCCGCGTACTGAAGCGCCACTTCCTGCGCCTGAGCGCGCCGATGCCGCTGGACGACGAGGCCAGCGGGCTGCTGGTGCTCAGCCAGGATGGCCGGATCTTGCGCAGGCTCACTGCCGATGCGGCCACAATCGAGCAGGAGTATCTGGTGGAAGTGCGCGGCGAACTGCGCCCGTACGGCATGGCGCGGCTGGCAAGCGGCCTGGTGTATCAGCAACGGAGCCTGCCGGCCTGCAAGGTGAGCTGGCAGAACGAAGAGCGTCTGCGCTTTGCCATCAAGCACGTGCAGCCTGGGCAACTGCGCTACATGTGCAACGAGGTGGGGCTGGAGGTGGTCACCATCCGTCGCCTGCGTGTTGGTCGGATTTCGCTGGGCAAACTCGCGCTAGGCGAATGGCGTTACCTGCCCACCGGCGAGCGCTTCTGATCTTGTGGCGTCTGTCGCCCGATAACTCGTGCGGCGATAAAAAAGCGGTTGGAATTCCGAGCGTTGCCTGATGTTCTGCGCTGAGTGCGTCACGATGCGCCTGCCTCTGCCTCTGCCTCTGCAGATGGGCGAGGGCTGATCGTGATGTGAGCCGCTGCAGTATCGGCAGGCCGATCAAACCAAGAAAGTAAGCAGGCTTTCGGCGCGCTGGGCGATGTTCGTCATTGCACATGCCGCGAACAGACTGCCGATCCGCGAGGTACTTCGAACTCCCCTAGCGTCTAGAGTAGAGACGCGCCTTTCAGCGCGCCGACGTGCTCAGCCGCAGTTGCTGCGTGTGAATCACTTCTTGTTGCGCTTCTTCTTGGCGCGGGTCACCAGCCACACCACCACGGCGATGATGCCAACCACCAGAATGACGAAGGCCGGTGACAGAAATGAGTTATCGCCCATGTGGATCTCCTGAAATTCAACAGCCAAGCGCTGCACTGGGTTTAGCCTAGCGAGCGCCTTGGGTGATGGCGTGAAATGGACACGCAATCGCGCATGCATGCGTGGTTGCGTAGCGCTGCAGGTTTGTCTTCAGCGCGTTCGATTGCGTTGCCGCAACGCGCGCGTCGAGCGCCAGGTGGGCCTGGTCGAAAGGTGAATGGCGAAGCTCAATGCATGCGTTTCAAGCGCGCGTGCGGCTTGGTCGCAGGCTCGAACCATGTGCATGCAATTGTTCGGCAGGCGCTCATGGATAGACGCTGATGGACAGAACGGCGTGAGGACGATCAAGGGCTTCGGATGCAGTGCAGCCAGGGAAGGCCGCTGCCGCGATGTACGCCACAAAGGTGGATACGGCAAGCGTACTCAGCGATGCATTCAAAATGCGCTGCTCGTAGCCGTGGTCACTGAGGACTGGAATGTTGAACGCGGCGTCAGGCGCACAGCACGGCTACAGAATCAGCTGCTGCGGCGAGTTTGATCGCTGAACTTAAGAAGCATCGATCGCAAGCGCGATGCGCATGCCTTGGTCGGGTGTGGCCACAGGCCAGGGATTTGCTGATGTGCTGATCAGAGAGGGTATGAAACCTAGACCGCAGTGCTCATTCGGTCTTGCACTGGATCGTAGGCGTGCTAACTACTTGGATCCTGCGCTGGATCGTAGACGTGCTGACTACTTACGCCATGCAGCAGCGACGTAGGTCGTGCAGCTAGGCATCTTTCACTACCGTCTGGCAGCGAGCGCAACCATTTCCGGGCAGCGTCAGACAAAAAGCCAGGAAGATAGGCATCTTCTGCCTAAGGCAGTGACCATCATGATCCGGCGAGGGCGTGCTCCGCGCCCCGCGAGTTGAGCGGCCAACAGGCCTCGCGTCCGGCAGCTGCAGTATCAAGTGAGATGCACGTCACGAAAATCAGGGGCGAACTGACGGGCTGTCAGGGCGTTCCTGACAGCGGTCTCGGCCGCAAAACGCCTGCTGCGCCGGGCTTACGCCATCGGTGTGGACGGCACGCGGTGCTTGGCCATGACGCTGCGGATCGCATTCAACAACTGCTCGGGCGTATACGGCTTTTCGAGGAAGGCCACGCCGTCGGGCAGGATCTCTTCCACATATTCCACGGCCAAGCCGGAGGTCAGCAGGATCGGCAGGTTGTACGGCGCATGCGCTGCTTTCAACGCGAGGTCCACGCCTGTGAGGCCGCCCGGGAAATGGATGTCGGAAAACAGCACATCGACGCGCGGGTCGCTTTCGATCAACGCCAACGCTTCTTCCACCGAACCGGCACTGCGGCAGGTGAAGCCATAGCTCTCCAGCACAAGGCAACTGAGTTGACGTGTTCCATCGCCATCTTCGACGACGAAGACAACCGGTCGTTCCTTGTTCTGTGACATGAGCACATCTCGTGAGGCAAGCCACATTTTCCGCAAAGCAGGGGTGAACCCCTTGTCAATGCAGGCCGAGCTGTAGTGTTACCAACCGAATGGGCCGGGGCCGTAACCGCCAGGTGCGTAGCGCGGGCCGAAAATGGGGCCTTCGCCGCGGCCAACGCTGATGCTGACGCCGATCTGATGCGCCTTGCCGTCGTCGTCGTAATAGGTCTTGCACGAATTCAGATTGACGGCCTGCCAGTTGCTGTTGCCGCCACGGTTCGAATAGCCCATGCCGGTCTCGACCGCACCGTGCAACTTGCCCTGACACTGTTCGGCCCGCTCGGCGGCAATGGAGGCAGCGGAAGGACGCGCCAACGCCGGTTGTGGGCCCGTCTTGTCGCCATAAAAGGTGCCCGGCGGATCGGTGCTGTATTCCGGATCGGAACGGTACTGCACCGGCTCCTTGGGAATGCTCAAGTCCAGCGAACGAGGCGTCACCGCGTCGGTGCCGCTGTCGCCGGTCTGGGCGAGCGCACTGCCGGTGGCGAGCAGGGTGGCCAAAAGAAGCAGGCTGCGTTTCATCGGTTGGACTCTACAGGAGGGACTGGCGGCGCGCGCCAGATCGCTCCGTTGAAACTAGCAACGGCAGATTGAATGCGCGCTGTCGCTTCCGCGGATTTTTGTGCCGGCCGCGACACCGGGGCGACACACACCTGGCGCATCAGCCCTGTTCGCGCACGATCTCGATCAGTTGCGCTCCGTAACGGGCCAGTTTGCCGCCGCCGATGCCGCCCACACGCGAGAGGGCGTCGATGCTGGTTGGCCGTTGTTCGGCGATATTGCGCAATGTGCTGTCGTGGAAGATCACGAAGGCCGGCACGTTCTGCTCCTTGGCCAGCTCCGCGCGCAGGCCGCGCAAGGCGTTGAACAGCCCCAGATCCTGCGGCTGCACCGGCAGCCCGGTGCGTTGCGCGCCGCGGTCGCGCTCTCGCCCGGCAGCCGGGTTTTCGCGCCGCATCATCACCTGGCGCTCGCCTTTGAGCACCTGGCGGCTGGCATCGGTGAGGCGCAGGCCGCCATGGCCTTCGCTGTCGACTTCCAACAGGCTGGCGGCCACCAGCTGGCGGAAGACTCCGCGCCAGGTGCGCTCGTCCATGTCGCGGCCGATGCCGTAGGTGCTCAGCTGGTCATGGCCGAGCTGCTTGATGCGCTCGTTCTCGCTGCCGCGCAGGATGTCGATCAGATGGCCCACACCGAAGCGCTGCCCGCTGCGATACACGCAGCTCAGCGCCTTCTGCGAGGCCACGGTGGCGTCCCAGGCGGCGGCCGGGGTCAGGCAGTTGTCGCAGTTGCCGCAGGGCTTGGGATAGGTTTCGCCGAAGCCGGCCAGCAGCACCTGGCGGCGGCACTGCATGGACTCGCAGTAGCCCAGCAGGTGATCGAGCTTGGCGCGTTCCAGGCGCTTGCGCTCTTCGGCAGCCTCGCCCTGTTCGATCATCTGCTTGAGCAGTACCACATCGCCCAGGCCATAGCAGAGCCATGCCTCCGCGGGCTCGCCATCGCGGCCGGCACGCCCGGTTTCCTGGTAATAGCCCTCCATCGATTTGGGCAGGTCCACGTGCGCTACGAAACGCACGTCTGGCTTGTCGATGCCCATGCCGAAGGCGATCGTGGCGGCCATGATGATGCCGTCCTCGCGCAGGAAGCGGCGCTGGTTCTCCGCGCGCACTTCCGCCGGCAGGCCGGCGTGGTAGGGCAGGGCATTGAAGCCTTGCGCACACAGCTGTTGCGCGGTTTCTTCCACTTTGCGCCGCGACATCGCATAGACGATGCCGGCCGAGCCGCGGTGGCGGCCCAGGAACTCCTGCAGCTGCTTGCGCGCGTTGTCCTTCTGCACCACGGTGTAGCGGATGTTGGGGCGGTCGAACGAGCTCACGAAGTGGCGCGCCTCCACCAGGTCCAGGCGCTCGGCGATCTCGCGTTGGGTGGGCGGGTCGGCGGTCGCCGTCAATGCCATCCGCGGGATGTTTGGCCAACGCTCGTGCAGCATGGTGAGCTGGCGGTACTCCGGGCGGAAGTCGTGGCCCCACTGCGACACGCAGTGCGCTTCGTCGATGGCGAACAAGGCGATGCGGCTACGTTCCAGCAGCGACAGGAAGCGCGGGGTGAGCAGTCGTTCCGGTGCCACGTACAGCAGCTCCAGATCGCCCGAGAGCAGGGCGCGTTCCACCCGCTGGGTGTTTTCCGCGTCCAGGGTGGAGTTGAGGAATTCGGCGCGTACACCGAGCTGGCGCAGGGCTTCCACCTGGTCCTGCATCAGGGCGATCAGCGGCGACACCACGATGCCGATGCCGTCGCGCAACAGCGCCGGGACCTGATAGCACAGCGACTTACCGCCGCCAGTGGGCATCAGGACCAGCGCGTCGTTGCCGGCGGCGACGTGTTCGACAATGGCTTGCTGGGGGCCGCGGAAGTCGTCGTAACCGAAGACGCGGCTGAGCAGTTCGTGTGCGGGGGAAGACATCCGCCTAGGATACCGCGCGGGTCAAGCCCGGGCCGGTGTCACGCTGGCGGTGTTGCGCAGTGGTATGTCGGGGATCGCCGCGACGTGGTGGATGCGGTAGACGAATACGTTCGCGGATGCAGCTGAGCGCTTACGCGTGGCGCAAGAGATGTCAGGCAGCGGGTGCGGGTGCGACGGCCAGGGCTTCGCTCCGTACCCTCACCCCAACCCCTCTCCCGGCGGGAGAGGGGTTTAGTGTCCAGCATTGCTTACCGGTGGTAGGCAACTGCGCAGGGGCGCAAGGTTGAGCAGGGCTCAAGGTTGCGCCTTTGGCGAAACCTTGGACAAACCCGTGGAGGCTACGCCTGAAGGGTTTACTGCAGCAGCGAGCGCAGCATCCAGGCGTACTTTTCGTGGGTCTGCAGACGCTGGGTCAGCAGGTCCACGGTCGGGTCGTCGCCGGCGTCGTCGGCGGTGCCCAGCACCTTGCGGGCGGTGCGGCAGACCGCTTCGTTGCCGCTGACCAGCTGGCGGACCATCTCGCGCCAGTCGGCGCTATCGCTCAGGCCCGGCTCTTCCGGGATCGAGGTCAGCGCCACGAATTCGCGGTACGAACCCGGTGCGTTGTAGCCCAGGGCGCGGATGCGCTCGGCCACTTCATCCAGCGCGCCCCACTGCTCGGTGTACTGGGTTTCGAACATGGTGTGCAGCGAGTTGAACATCGACCCGGTGACGTTCCAATGGAAGTTGTGGGTCTTCAGGTACAGCGTGAACGCGTCGGCCATGTAGCGGGCCAGGCCGTCGGAGATCTGCTTGCGATCGGCATCCTTGATCCCGATATCGATGTGTGGCGCCGAGGGAGCGGCGACCGGCAACGCGTCAGTGGGAGCCGCGGGTTTGTTTGCTGCGTTCTTCTTCTTGGACATGGATGGTCCTCCTTAGGAACTGATATGGCGTCACAATAGACAGGCTAAAGGATCACTTGTCATTCAATCTTTCACATTTTTCCATCGATGAGCGCTATCGACACTGACCTCGCCACCACGTTGCGCGAGCGCCGCGGCGCCGTAGATGCTGCCATGAGCCGCGATCGTGGCCGTTTGCTGGGCCTATGGTCGCGCTGGCAAGGCAAGCCCGGCAACCCGCAGCTGCGCCAGGCCTTCGAACAGGCGCTGGCCGCCTCGCAGGCGCAACGGCAGGCGCGTGCCGCGCAGCAGCCGGCGATCACGCTGGATACGCAACTGCCGATCGCGCGCGAAGCCGATCGCATCATCGCGCTCATCCGTGACCATCCGGTGGTGGTGATTGCCGGTGAGACCGGTTCGGGCAAGACCACCCAATTGCCCAAGCTGTGCCTGGCAGCCGGGCGGGGTGCGGCCGGCATGATCGGCTGCACGCAGCCGCGGCGTATCGCTGCGCGCGCGGTGGCCGCGCGCGTGGCTGAAGAACTCAACACCCCGTTGGGCACCACGGTGGGGTTCCAGGTGCGCTTCACCGATCGCGTGGGTGAGGACTCGCGCATCAAGTTCATGACCGACGGCATTTTGCTGGCGGAGATCGCCAGCGACCGGTGGTTGTCCGCCTACGACACCATCATCGTGGACGAAGCGCATGAGCGCAGCCTCAACATCGACTTCCTGCTGGGCTATCTCAAGCAGCTGCTGCGCAAGCGCCCCGACCTCAAGCTGATCGTCACCTCCGCCACCATCGACACCGAGCGGTTCTCGCGGCATTTCGATGATGCGCCGGTGATCAACGTGGAAGGCCGCACCTTCCCGGTGGAGGTGCGCTACCGCCCGCTCGAAGGCGAGTCTGGCGACGGCGATGCCGGCGATGGTGGGCGCGATGGCGAACGCACCGTCAACGACGCCATCGTGGCGGCAATCGACGAGATCACCCGCATCGACCCGCGTGGCGATGTGCTGATGTTTCTGCCGGGCGAGCGCGAGATTCGCGATGCGCACCAGTCGCTGGAGCGGCGCAAATACCGCGAGACCGAAGTGGTGCCGCTGTACGCGCGGCTGTCGGCGGCCGACCAGGACCGCGTGTTCAACCCGGGCCCGCGCCGGCGCCTGGTGCTGGCCACCAACGTGGCCGAGACCTCGCTGACGGTGCCGCGCATCCGCTACGTGGTGGATCCGGGCTATGCGCGCGTCAAGCGCTACAGCCCGCGGCAAAAGCTGGACCGGCTGCATATCGAGCCGATTTCGCAGGCCAGCGCCAACCAGCGCATGGGCCGCTGCGGGCGTATCGCCGAGGGCATCTGTTACCGGCTGTACGCGGAGGCGGATTTCGCCGCGCGCCCGGCCTTCACCGACCCGGAAATCCGGCGCGCTTCGTTGTCGGGCGTGATCCTGCGCATGCTGCAGTTGGGGCTGGGGCGCATCGAGGAGTTTCCGTTCCTGGAAGCGCCGGACGAACGCGCCGTGGCCGATGGCTGGCAGCAGCTGCTGGAGCTCGGTGCGATCGATGTGGAGCGGCGGCTGACGGCGATCGGCCGGCAGATGGCGCGCCTGCCGGTGGACGTCAAACTGGCGCGCATGCTGGTGGCCGCGCAACAGCACGGTTGCCTACGCGAGATGATCATCATTGCCGCGTTCCTGGGTATCCAGGATCCGCGCGAGCGCCCGCCGGAAGCGCGCGAAGCCGCCGATAACGCGCATGCGCTGTTTGCCGATGCGCGCTCGGAGTTCGTCGGCATCCTGCGCCTGTGGGACGCCTACCGGCAGGTGCATGAAGACCTCACCCAGTCCAAGTTGCGCGATTGGTGCGGCCGGCATTTTCTCGGCTTCCTGCGCATGCGCGAGTGGCGCGAACTGCACCGCCAGTTGCGCTTGCTGTGCGAAGAACTGGGCTGGAGTGAAGAGCCGGCCGGCGCGATGCTGGCGCCGCTGCTTGCCGGTGCCAGCGCGCCGGTGCGCGAGGATGGGCAGGCGCACCGCGCCACCCGCGGGCAGCTGCACCGTGCCGCGCGGCTGGCGCGCGAAGGCAAGCCGGATCCGGCGGCGCCGCCCGCACAGGGGAAGGCGGCGGCTGCAAAGAGCCCACCTGCCGATGCCACCGACGCGGCGGTGCGCACTACCGAGCGCGAACGTGCTGCCGCCTACCAGGCATTACATCGCGCACTGCTGGCGGGCCTGCCGACGCAGATTGGCCACCGCACTGAAAAAGGCGATTACCTGGCCGCGCGGCAGCGCCGTTTCGTGCCGTTTCCCGGCTCCGCGTTGGCACGCAAGCCGCCACCGTGGATTCTTGCGGCGACCTTGCTCGACACCCAGAAGGTGTGGGGCATGACCAATGCGGCGATCGAGCCGGACTGGGCCATTGCCGAGTTGCCGCACTTGCTGGCACGCAAGCATTTCGACCCGCACTGGTCGCGCGCGCAAGGGCAGGTGGTGGCCTCCGAGCAGATCAGTCTGTTCGGCCTGGTGCTGGCGCCCAAGAAGCCGGTGCACTTCGGCAAGATCGACCCTGCCACCTCGCACGACCTGTTCGTGCGGCAGGGCCTGGTGCCGGGCGAAATCAACACGCGTGCGGCGTTTGTCGCCGATAACCTCAAGGTGCTGGAACAGGCGCGCGAAGAGGAAGCCAAGCTGCGCCGCGCCGGCATCGTGGCCGACGAAGACTGGCAGGCGCGCTGGTATCTGGACCGCATTCCGGCCGAGCTGCATTCGGCCAGCGGCCTGGATGCGTGGTGGAAGACCTTGCCTGCCGACAAGCGCCGCAGCCTGCATTGGTCGTTGAACGATCTGCTGCCCGGCGAAGGCAGCGAGGCGGACCGGTTCCCGAAGTATTTCGCGCTGGGCGATGCGCGGTTGCCGTTGCAGTACCGCTTCGAGCCGGGGGCTATCGACGATGGCGTGACGCTCGAGGTGCCGTTGCATCTGCTCAATGCGCTGGATCCGTCGCGGTTGTCGTGGCTGGCACCCGGGTTTGTGGCCGACAAGGCGTCGGCACTGATCCGCAGCCTGCCCAAGGCGCAGCGCCGCAATTACGTGCCGGCGCCGGATTACGGCCGCGCGTTCTACGAGGCCTTCAGCACGCCATCGGCGGACGATATGCGCGGCGAGCTGGCGCGCTTTTTGAGCAAGGCCACCGGTGCGCCGGTGGCGGCGCTGGATTTCGATGAAGAAGCGCTGGACACGCACTTGCTGATGAACCTGCGGCTGCGTGACGAGGACGGCAGGGTGCTGGCCGAATCGCGCGATCTGGAGGGCTTACGTGCGCGCTTTGGCGAGCGTGCCGGGCAGGCCTTTGCCGCGCGTGCAGGACGCGCGCTGGCGGCGGAAGGGCTGCGCGATTTCCCGGCCACGCCGATCCCCGAACAGGTGGCCGGGGAAGCGGGCGTGCCTGCGTATCCGGCGTTAGTGGATCAGGGCGAGGATGCCGCGCTACGGATCTTTGCCGACCGCAACGAAGCGCTGCGTGCGCATCCGCGTGGTGTGCGCCGGCTGCTGGAAATTGCCTTGGCCGACAAGATCAAGCAGGCGCGCAAGCAGCTGCCGGTGTCGCCCAAGACGGGGCTGTTGTATGCGGCGATCGAATCGCAGGAGCGCCTGCGCGGCGATCTGGTCGATGCGGCGCTCAATGCGGTGCTGGCCGAGGGGCTGGGCGCGATCCGCGAACCTGCCGCGTTCGCACAGCGCCGCGAGGATGCGGTCAAGCGGCTGTTTGGCGAAGCAATGGCACGGTTGACGCTGGCAGAGAGCATTCTCGGCGCGGTGGCCGAACTCAAGCCTTTACTGGAAGCGCCGTTGATGGGCTGGGCGCGTGGCAATCTGGATGACATGGAACAGCAGCTGCGCGCGCTGGTGCACGCCGGGTTCCTGCGCGACACGCCGGCCGATGCGCTGGCCAATTATCCGCGCTATCTCAAGGCGATGATCCTGCGCACCGAACGCGCCAAGCGCGACCCCGCGCGCGACCAGGCACGCATGCTCGAGCTCAAGCCGTTCGTGGATGCACTCAACGACGCCGCGGCGCGTGGGCTGCAACAGCACCCGGATTGGCAGGCGCTGCGCTGGGATCTGGAAGAACTGCGGGTGTCGGTGTTTGCGCAGGAGCTGGGCGCCAAATCCGGCGTCTCGGCGAAGAAGTTGTCGCAACGCGTGGCGGCCTTGCGAGGGTAAGGCGCGCGCTGGCAGATGGCGGCGGGTTGCCGCTGCCTGCGAGGCGTCGCCTTGCCGCCCGGTTTCGTGCGCGTGAGTCTGCGGATGTTGGCGTGCGATGCGCGTTATTACATGTGCCGCTGTCCACTCCACAGGCCTCAACCGTAGAGCGCAGCTTCGACACCGCAGCGCCGTGCAGGTCCTACTGATCCACTAACACCACGGCGCCGGGGGCTGCTGCATTGCTCCCGGCGCCCTGGCATGCGGCAGGTCAGAACTTCAGGTGCAGGGTCGCCATGTAACGACGGCCACTCTTGTAGCGCCCGGCCAGATGCTCCTTGTCGCCGAGATACTGCAGGTATTCCTCGTCGAGCAGATTTTGCGCATCGATCTGCAGCGACCAGTTCGGGCTGAACGCATAGCCCACGCTGGCGCCGAGTTCGGCGTAGTCGTCCACGCTGGCGGGCGCGGCACCGGCCACGTAACCGCCGGCCAGGTAACTGTCACGCCAGTTGTAGGTCAGGCGGGCGTTGAGCGGGCCTTTTTCGTAGTACGGCGAGAACGCCACGCTGTTGCGCGACTGGTAGGGCAGCGGGTCGCCGGTGTTGTTTTCGCCATTGGCATAGGTGTAATTGGCAGTCAGACCGAAGCCGCTGTCGCCGAACGGCTGCTGGAAGGAAAGGTTGAATCCCTTGACCTTGCCATCGCCAGCGTTGCGTGGCCGCTGGATGCTGTAGTCGCAATAGCCGTCGGCGGTGCAGCCATTGCTGCCGATCAGCTGCGCCCAGCTTTGCGGCGCGGTGTCGCGCAGGGCGTTGTATTGCCGCTCCACGCTGGCGCTGGTGTCGATGTAGTTGTCGATCTTCTTGTAGAACACCGACCAGGCCACCACCGACTGCGGCGCGAAGTAATACTCCGCCGACAGATTGAAGTTCCACGATTCGTACGGCGATAGCTCCGCGTTGCCACCGCTGCCGGTCAGTGTGGTGTCGTTGAGGAAGGTGTTGTTGACCATCTGGTTGTACGGCGCCCAGGCAATCACCTTGGCCGCGGCAAAGCGGAACACCCAGTCGTCGCTGGTGTCATACGACAGCGTGAGCGATGGCAGCAGGAAGTCTTCCTTGCGCGTGCGCGTCTGCCACAGGCTGTCGGCGTTGGCCAACGACGGGGTGCCGCTATAGACGAACCCGCTGCCTTCGGTCTTGGAGTCCACGTAGCGCACACCGAGGTTGCCACGCAGGCCGCCGCTGGAGAAGTTCACCTGTGCGTAGGCGGCGTTGTTGGTCTGCTCCAGCGCCCAGCTGTTATTGAGATAGCTGGCCGGATCCGGCGCGCTGTAATCCACCGGGCTGTTGCGGATCCAGTTGAGCACATTGCCGCGGCCGGCCTGCACATGCTGCCCGTGGTCCGGGTAGAAACCTTGCAGGTCGGTCAGGCCGATCGTGCCCACATCGGCCAGCGTGCCCGGCGTGACGCCGCCATAGACGTTGAGCTCGAAGCGCTCGTCGTGTTTGCCGTGGCGCACGCCCAGCAGCAGCTGATTGAACACGCCATCGAATTGCAGGTTGAAATCCAGCTGGCCGTAAGTGTCCTTGCTCTCGGTGGAGAAGATGCCGTTGTTGCCGAACCAGCCGCCGGCCGAGCCCCAGTTGGCCGGGTCGCGTGCAGCGGCCGGGTCATCGAAACGGATGCCGCGGCGCGTGTCCCAGCTGAAGCCGCCGTTGTAGAACGGCTCGATGAAATACTGCGAGAGATCCTTGTTTTCGGACTTGCTTTGGCCCACCTGCCCGTTGAGACCCCAACCCTCGCCGCTGAAGGCGCCGCGCAGGTCTAGCCCTTTGGTGGTCACTTCCGATTCGCGCACGTTGTTGTCGTAGATCACCGTGCCGCCCAAGGGGTCGGCGTTGGCGCTGGAATGGCCGCTGGTGACCACGCCATTGCGCACGCCACCCAGCTGGTCCACCGCGCCAACGGTGCCTGCATTCCAGGTGAGAAAGCTGTACATCGACTGGTTGTAGTTGTCGAAGTTTTCGCTGATGTACAGGCCGCTGAGATTGAACTCCAGCGCATCGCTGGGCTTGAGCTGCAGGTTGACCACGGCGCTGTCGCGTTCGCGGTCCTGCTGGAACCACGCGGCGTTGATCGAGTTGGGCACGTCCGCATCGGCCGGCACGCCGCCGGCTGCATTGGCGAAGGTGCTGGCCGGTGCATAGCCGAACACTTCCATGCCGCGCCGGTCCACGCGTTCTTCGTAGTGCTGCGCGGAGACGGTGACGCCGAAGGTCTCTGCCGGATTTTTCCAGCTGTACAGCAGCGCCGCATTCGGCTTGCCCTGGCTGGCCTGGTCGCTGTAGCTATAGCCGATGGAAGCGGCCACCTCGTTGGCCTTCAGGTCGAGCGGCTGGCGCGTGTGCATGAGCACGGTGCCACCCAGGCTGCCTTCGGTTAGACGTGCTTCGGAGGACTTGATGATTTCCGCACGCCCTAGGATTTGCGGTGCTAGCAAGGTGTAATCGAAACCGCGGCTGGGCTGTTCGCCGTAGAGCCAGATTGCCTGCGCCACCGGGTGGCCGTCGAGAAAGGAGAGATTGAGGCTGGGGTCGGTGCCATCGATGCTGACGCGCTCGCCCTGGCCAAAGCGACGGTCCAGGGTGACGCCGGGAATCTGCGACAGCGCTTCGGCCACGTTGGTGCTGGGGAACTTGCCGATGTCCTCGGCGGTGATCGCTTCGGAAATGCCGGTGTTGTTACGCTTGGTGTCCAGCGATTTTTCCAGGCTGGCGCGGATGCCAACCACTTGCACGGCATCCAGTTCGGTGGCCTGTGGGTCGGTCGTCTGCTGTGCCTGGGCGGCGAACACCAGCGACATGCCAATGGCGCTGGACAGCAGCGAAGTGCGGTATTTCATGATGTCTCTCCTCATCACGCAACAGGGATGGACGGCGGGCCTGCGCTCGCCGGATGCACGGGGGTACACGCCGCTCGCGGTTGGGAGACGCGAGTGGTGGATCGCTTACGACACCTCGGTGTGGTGTTGCAGATACCAGCTGGCCGCGCCGAGCACGCCGAGTTGCCCGTGTTCGACCAACTTGACCGGAATGCGCTCCAGCACTGGGCGCATGCGGCCCTTGGCGAGGAAGCGTTCGCGGAAATCACTCGCAGCCAGAAACTGGCCGATGCTCGGCAGGATGCCGCCGGCCAGATACACGCCGCCGGAGGCGCCGTACGCCAGCGCCATGTCGCCGACCGCGCTGCCGAGCAGCGCGCAGAACAGCTCCAGACACCGCCGCGCCAGTGCATCGTCGCTGTGGAGCGCGGCGTGGGTGATGTCGGCGGGCAACGGGTGGATGGGCGTGGCCGCATGCAGTTCGCACAGGGCCAGATACAGGTTGCGCAACCCGGGGCCGGAGAGCACATGCTCGATCGGCAGATAGGATGCGTCGCGCGCCAGGATGCGTAGCAGCTGCGCGGTGTCGGGGTCATTGCTGGCCAGTGCAACCTGGCCGGCTTCGGTGGCGAGCACGCTCGGCTGGTGCGGTCCGTTGATCCACACCGCAGCGCCCAGCCCGGTGCCCGGGCCGACCACCAGGATCGGGCCACCGGGCTGCGCATGCCGCGGCGTGGGGCCGCTCAATTGCACCACCGCACGCTGTTCCATCTGCGGCGCGGCATAGGCCACTGCTTCGAAGTCGTTGACCAGATGCACTGCACGCACGCCGAGCGTGTCGCGCAACTGACGCGGCGCGATGGTCCAGGGCAGGTTGTTGCTGATGAAGCGGCCGTCGTCCAGTGCGACACCGGCGCTGGCGATTACCACTGCATCGACGGCGCGGCTGTCGCGCAGGAAATCAGCCAGGATCGCGTCCAGGCTGGCATGGTCGGCGCAGCGGTAGGTGCGGTACTGCGAGAGCTCGATCGGCGCATCCGCGCCCTGCGAGACCCGTCCGACACGCACATGCGTGCCGCCAACATCGGCAGCCAGAAACGTGGTGGGAGCGGGGACAACGGGCAGGGCAGAAGCGCAAGCAGAGTGCGAGGTCGCAGCCACGGTCAGTCCTCTGGGACGCCTGGATCGGCCGATGCCGTCAGCGCGTAGTGGCCTGTTTAGGAGCCGATGACAACGCTGTCAATGGTCCAGTCGGGTTGGATCGATCTTGTTGACAGGCTCAAGCGCAAAAACAGCTCCGTGATGGGCTTTGTGCGGAGTTCATTGCGCAAACTGTCGAAGCCATACCAATCGTTTGCAGGGATCTAACGGCCGTGCATGACATCGTTGTGCCTGCGGTGTGGCACCCACGGCTGGGGTCTATCGCGACGGTCGAAGGCGGCCATGAGGGACGCCCAGGCCAGTTCCTGTCCTGCTCCAGCGACCAAGTCCTGCCGGCGTGCTCAGGTGGCGGGCGGCGGCGCGACCGCAGGCAAGGTCCGGCAGGCGGCGTTGTCCGAGGGCGGCACCTGGGTCGGGTAGTCCTGCTTGCCCAGTACATAGGTCTGGCTGGTGGCGACAAAACCGTCTGCGTAGGTGGCTTCCACAAAATAGGCGCGCCAGCCGGCGTCAGGAATTTGCACCGGAACCGTCACCGCACCGCGCTTCCAGGTCACCGCCGTGGCGGTGTAACGGATGCCGCAGGCAAAGCGGAAGTCACGCGCCTGCGGGTTACTCGCGCTCCATACCTTCACCTGCACCGGGCGCTCGCTGGAACGCACGCGGATCGCGGGCGTTGCGCCACCACGCAGGCTGCCGCGCAAGTCCGGCAGCGGGCGCTGCTGCTGCAGCCGGTTGACGAACGGCACCAGCGTATCCACCACCGATGCGCGGATGCCACCGTGCGATGCATTGGGCACCACGCGCAGGGCCTTGGCGCCGGGCAGTGCGTCGTAGAAGAACTGCGTGTTGTCTGGCACGAAGAAGTCATCGCCACTGGCATTGACGATGTACTTGGGCACGGACAGCCGTTTGCGGTAGCGCGTGTGCAGGTACTGCAGGGGGTCCTGGATCTGTACCAGCTGCGCAAACGCAGGCGTGGTGAGCTGGTTGGTAATGCCTTCCTTGGCGTAGGCGTTGAACGCCACCGGCCAGTTCCCGCCATAGACCTTGGCCATGTGCGTGAGCACGGCCGGCATGTTCAGGATGTCGATCACGAAGGGCGCCACGGCCTCCACGCGTTGATCGGCGATGGCCGCATGCCAGCTGGCCCAGCCGCGCTTGGACGCGCCGGCCAGGATGAAACGGTGAATCCGCAGCGGCGCCAGTTCGCGTTCGGCCAGGCTCATGGTGCGCGCGATCGCCGCGGCCATCGGAACATGCAGCGGCAAGGTCTTGCGCTGCGCCGGCGCTTTCATAAACAGCGACCAGGTGTGCGCAACGCTGTCGTCTTCGCGGCGTGCGGTGCCGTCATCGCGATAGGTCAGCGCCTGGCTGGGGAGGTCGCTCAGCACGATCACCACGGTGCGCGTGCGCTGCGCCAGGGCCGCGATCGCCTCGGGGGCCAGTTCACTGGATGGCTGCGCCGGGCCACCATCGACGGGCTGGCGCGTGCCGTTGCTGGAGATCAGCAGCGCACGCGTGGGCAGGGCATCGGGCGGCACATAGAGCGCGACGTCGTGCTGCCAGCTGGCCGGCTGGACCAGGTCTTCCGGTGACCAGTCCTGCGAGGTCAGCAGATAGTCGCGGCGTTCGACTCCGGCCACGCTGCTGGTGGCAGTACGCCGGTAGCTCAGCGGCTGCGCCTCCACCGCATCGTGGTAACACACCAACGCCTCGCCAAAGCCAACGGCGGGATCGGTGGCGCAGCGCTGCGTAGCGGGCGACGCACAGGCCGACCCTGCAGCGAGCAGGGAGAGGAGTAGAACGCTGCGACGAGCGAAGGACGTCATTGCATGTCTCCAGACGCAGGGTGCGGGGCTAGCGGGTCTGCAGTGAGCAGGCGCGCCAGCATGTCACAGCGCTGCTCGGCGATGGCCGGCGGTGCGAACCCGCTGCAGCACACACGCATCTGCGGCGTGCATGAGTTTCAGGCCAGGGCGTGTACAGCGCGCCAGCAGGCGACGCCGCTGTGCGCGCGGGCTTGGGAGCGGTGTGCTCCCGCCGGGGGACCGGTACTGAATCGCCGCCGCCGGCACCCATCTCGCAAATGCTTACTTGACCCGGCGCACCTTGGCCTGGGTGTTGTAGCCCTCGATCTGCATGTACCACACGCCGATCAGGCCGGGCTTGATCTTGGTCTTGGGCGAATCTTTGCGCACGCCGGGCAAGGTCACGCTGTCGGTCTGCTCCCACTCCTGCCCATTGGCGAGGGTGTAGGTGCGGCCCTTGGAGAAGCCCCTGAATTCACCGACCACCGTGCTTTCAATCGGATCCTTGATGCCGAAATCGGAGAAGCCGCGATTTTTCACGATCACTTCCTGGCGGCCGGCTTCCTTGGCTTGCTCCACCACCACCGCCGCTTCCTTGGCTACCTTGCCTTGCAGCCAATCGTTGAGCGCGGCGAGTTCGCGGGGATCGAGCTTGTCCAGGCCGGCGGCCTTGAACTGTTCGGCGCTCATCTGCGACTGCAGGTCGCCCTGCACGGCGCGCTGCGCCAGGACTGGCGTGGTGTGTAAGGCGAGGGTCAGGCAAACCAGGAGGGGAACGCGGCGCGCGAACGACATGGAGGCAACCCGGAGAGAGAGGCCGCTAGTGTAGACGCTCGGCCGCGTGCCGCCAGCGGCTCATTCGGTGTCGCTGATTGCGGCCTCGGCGGCGACGGCGGCAGGACGCTCCGGCCGGCGATAGATGAAGTCCGGTGCCGGCGATGCGGCCTCGCGTTCGGCGGTGGCGCGGATCCCGGCATGGGCCGGGGAGCGTTCGCAGACCGGGTCCAGGGTGGCGGCATCGCCGGCCAGGGCCAGTGCCTGGCAGCGGCAACCGCCCCAGTCGATCTCCCGCTTCGGGCAGCCCTGGCAGACCTCGGGCATCCACGCGGTGCCGCGGAACCGCGCAAACGCCTCGCCGTGATTCCAGATATCGGCCAGCGAGCGATCGCGCAGGTTGTCGAACTGCAGGCTGTCGATGGTTTCGGCCGCATGGCACGGCAGCACGTCGCCACGCGGAGAGATATTGACGAAGCGCTGCGCCCAGCCGCCCATGCAGGGCTTGGGCTGGCGTGCGTAGTAATCGGGGGTGACGAAGTCGATGGCCAGCTGGTCGCCAAGGCTGCGCCGCGCGGTCTCCACCGCCACGATGGTCGCGGCCAGCTGCTCGCGGCTCGGCATCAAGGCGGCACGGTTGCGCAGGCCCCAGCCGTAGTACTGCGTATGCGCCACTTCAATGCGCTCGGCACCCCATTCCAGCGCCAGCGCGATCATGCCGGGCACGCGCTCGGCGTTGTGCCGGTGGATCACCGCGTTGAGCGTCAGCGGCAGGCCGCGCGCGCGCACCGCGGCGGCGAAGGCGCGTTTCTTGGACAGGCTGTTGCTGTAGCCGGCAATGTGGTCGGCGCCGGCCGGGTCCACGTCCTGCACGCTGAGCTGCACATGTTCCAGGCCGGCGGCCTGCAATTGGTCGAGCATCGGATCGCCGCCGGCCACGCCGGAGGTGATCAGGTTGCTGTACAGGCCCAGCGCGCGTGCATGCGCCACCAGTTCGGGCAGGTCTTTGCGCAGCATCGGCTCGCCGCCGGAAAAATGCGCCTGCAGCACGCCCATCTCGGCGGCCTGTTCCAGCAGTGAGCGCCAGCCAGCGGTGTCCATCTCCTCGCGCAAGGCCGCCAGCGCGATGGGGTTGGAGCAATACGGGCAGGCGAGCGGGCAGCGATGCGTCAGCTCCAGCAGTACCGACAGCGGTGGCGGCACAGTGCTCATAACCGCAGCAAGCGCTTCTGGTGCAAGGTGGTGGTGAGTTCGATCACGTCGGTCTCGATCTCGCTCGCATCGGCATCGAATTCGGCGGCCAGCGTCTGCGCGATCTGCGCCAGCGACTGCGTCCCGTCGTAACGCTGGGCCACCACCAGTGCGATGTCATCCAGCTCCACCACGCGTTCGGGCGCCAGCAATACCCACTGGTCACGCGCGCGGTCGTGCTGCAGGCGTACGCCGGCACGCAGCGCAGGGCAGCTGTCGCGGCTGATGGTGCTCACGCGGCGGCCCGCTTGCTGTCGCGCTCCGGCACAAACGCATCCGGCCAGGCAATGCCGGGGCTGACGTAGGCCACGTGCAGTGCGTCGAGCTGGGCCCATAGCACTGAGCATTTGAAATGTAGCGCGGCTTTCACCAGCTGCTGTTTTTCGACGGTGTCGGCGTGTTGCTTGACGTAGTCCAGCGCGAAATCCGAATCGCGCGGCGCTTCGGTCAGGCGGTGCTCGAAATACGCCAACGCTTCTGGCGAGACAAAGTCGTAGTGCTGCAGCATGCCGGCCACCCGTTGGCCGATGATGTTGGGCGCAAACAACTCGGTGAGCGAAGAGGCGATCGCTTCCAGCAGGCTCTTTTCGCGCACGAAGTGCAGATAGGCCTGCACCGCGAAACGCGTGCCCGGCAGCAGGGCACGGCCCGATTCGACCAGCTCGCGTGGCAGGCCCAGTGCGTCGGTGAGGTGCAGCCAACGCGCGATGCCGCCATCGCTGGGGCTGTTGCCATCGTGGTCGAGAATGCGCTGGCGCCAGATGCGGCGCAGTGCGGGGTCTTCCATCCGCGCCAGGATCGCCGCATCTTTCAGCGGAATGCAGCGCTGGTATTCGAAACGATTCAACGCCCAGGCCTGCACCTGGCCGCGATCGAGCTTGCCGTGGTGCAGCAGTGCGTGGAAAGGGTGCTGGTCGTGATACAGCCGCGCGCCGATCGCGCGCAGATCCGCCTCCAGCTGGTCGGGCGAGAGCAGGGCAGTCACAGGGAAATCTCCAGACCGTCGTGCGCCACATCCCAGCCGGCCGCGCGTACGGCGGCGTGCTCCGGCGAGTGCGCGTCGAGGACGGGGTTGGTGGTGTTGATGTGGATAAAAACCTTGCGCGCCACCTGCAGCTGCGCGAACGCAGCCAGGGTGCCGTCGGCGCCGTCGATGCTCATGTGGCCCATGCGCTGGCCGGTTTTCTGGCTCACGCCCAGTTGCACCATTTCGTCGTCGCGCCACAGCGTGCCGTCGAAGAACACCAGCTCGGCGCCATGCAGGCGCGCGCGCAGGTCATCGGTCATGGCCGCGCAGCCGGGAATGTAGTGCACGCGGTGGTGGCCATCGTCGATGGTCAGCCCAAGCGTCTCTTCGTTGGAGCCGGCCAGGTCGCCGCCGCTGCGCGATTCCATGAACAACGGCACCTTGCCGGGAACCGAGAACGGCGTCAGCTGCAGGTCGCACAGGGTGAGCGGGGTATTCAGCCCGAACGGATACCGATCCACATACTGCGGATTGAGCGCATCGAAGATCGGGTTCTGCGCGAGCAGGTCAAGCACGCGGCTGCTGGCATGCAACGAAAAGCGTTGGCTTTCGCGCATCGAGAGCAGGCCGGCAATATGGTCGATCTCGCCACTGGTCAGCAGCACCGACTCAATTGGTGAGTGCCGCAGGCCGTGTTGCGGCCATAGCGCGGGCGTGGCGAGAATCTGTTGGCGAAAATCGGGAGAGGCATTGATCAGGACCCAGCGCTGGCCGTCGGCACTGACGGCGATACTGGCCTGGGTACGACGTTGGGCACCGTCCGCTTGCTGCCACGCCCGCTGGCTCGCGGGTGTGTGGCAATTCCACTGCGGGTACCCACCGCCGGCCGCCGATCCCAAAACGATGATGCGCATGGAGAACTGTTACCTGTCTGCCGGCAGCAGCCGGTCATGCATCGAAAGGAGGGCGGCAGGGTCGCTCAGAACTCGCCGGAAACGTAGCAGTTGATCTCGGCGCCACAATTGACTTCACGTACAACAGGCTTCTTCCAGGTCTTCATCGGCTACCTCGCAGTTGGTTGGAGTAACGCCGGCGCAGATTGCGCCGCGACGACGTGCAGGGAGCATAGGCACGCGGTTTGGGCCAGTTGTAAAGAGCATGTAAAAAGCTTGGACCACGTCGCGCTTTGCACCGGCCTGGCGCCGCGATGGGTTGCGAATCAAGGCGTTGCCGGGTGAACCGTGCGTAAGCGCGGCGGCTACTCTTAGGCGTGAGGGCGCAAGAAACACGCGTTGTGGAGATGGTGACGCGCACGTTACCGTAGCTGTCAGCCCCCCTGTCCCTGCCGCCTTCGTGTCCAGCGTTGTGACCAGTTCCGCCCCCGATCGCCTGCATGCCGTGCTGCAGCGTCCCGCCCTCGCATCGATCGCGCCCGCCTTGCGCGATGCGTTGGCCCAGGCCTGGGCAGCGTCCGAAACGGCGCAGGCAGACAGCGTGCCGTGGGCCTTGCTCACCGACACGCTGGACGCCCTGGCGCACCTGGCGGCCGACGAAGCGACCCTGGTGGCCGCGTTGTTGTTCGATATTCCGGCGCTACGCCCAGGTGTCGCCACGCTGCCCTGGCAGCCGGCGGAACGGCGCGGCGTGGTGGAGGGGCTGCTGGATGGCCTGGATGCCGCCGACCAGGTCTGGGCGCTGCATGCCGGGCGCGAGGCGGGGCGTAACAGTGAAGGCCTGCGCCGCCTGCTGTTGTCCATCATCCACGACCTGCGTGTGGTGCCGATCCTGCTGGCCCGCCAGCTGGCGCGCATGCGCGTGGCCGACCGGCAGAGCGAGGAAGAACGCCGCGCGCTGGCCCAGCTCACCCGCGACATCCACGCACCGTTGGCCAACCGGCTGGGGATCTGGCAGGTCAAATGGGAGCTGGAGGATCTGGCGTTCCGGCACCTGGAACCGGATACCTACCGGCGCATCGCCCGCGATGTGGACGAAACCCGGGTGGCGCGCGAGCGCTACATCGAGGCGGTCAAGCGCACGCTGTCGGCGGCGCTGGCACAGCAGGGCCTGCGCGCGGATGTCAGCGGGCGGCCGAAGCACATCTACAGCATCTGGCGGAAGATGCAGAAAAAGCGGCTTTCCTTCGACCAGCTCTACGACGTACGCGCGGTGCGGGTGATGGTGGACGACGTGGCCGCCTGCTATGCCGCGCTGGGTGCGGTGCACGCGCTGTGGGCGCCGGTGCCGAGCGAGTTCGACGACTACATCGCCCGGCCCAAGGCCAACGATTACCGCTCGCTGCATACCGCGGTGGTGGGCCCGGAAGGGCGCACCATCGAGATCCAGATCCGCACCCACGAGATGCACGCCCAGGCCGAACTGGGCGTGGCTGCGCACTGGAAGTACAAGGAAGGCGGCAAGGGCGCCGAAAAGGCGTTCGATCGCAAGATCCTGTGGATGCGGCAGTTGCTGGAGCAGGTGCAGGATGGCGAACACGGCGAACTGGCTGGCGCGCTGGATGCGGAGCTGATCGAAGACCGCGTCTATGCGCTCACGCCCAAGGGCGAGGTGATCGACCTGCCGCAAGGGGCCACGCCGCTGGATTTCGCTTACCACGTGCACACGATGGTGGGGCACCGCTGCCGCGGCGCGCGGGTGAACAACCGCATCGTGCCGCTGACCTACCGGCTGCGCAGCGGCGACCGCGTGGAAATCATGACCGCCAAGGAAGCCGACCCGCGCCGCGATTGGCTGTTGGCCTCCAACGGGTTCCTGGCCAGCGGGCGCTCGCGCGACAAGGTACGTGCCTGGTTTCACAAGCTCGACCGCGCCCGCAACGTGCAGGCCGGCAAGGATGTGCTCGATCGCGAGCTCAAGCGTCTGGGGCTGCAGCATGCCGATCTGAGCGTGGCCACGCGCAAGTTCCACGCCGACAGCATCGACGACCTGTACATCCAGGTGGCGCTGGGCGATACCGGGCCCAACCAGGTCAGCCGCGCGCTGCTGGAAGCCGAGCGTGCGGCCTCGCAGCCGGCCGTCCCGGCGCCGCCGCGCCCGACCGCGCGCCGCGACGGGCTGGGCAAATCCAAATTCACCGTGCAGGGCGTGGGCAATCTGCTGGTGCAGCTGGCGCGTTGCTGCCACCCGGTGGCGGGCGAGCCGATTGCCGGGTATCTCACGCGTGGCCGCGGCATCACCGTGCACCGGGCCGACTGCGTGGCGCTGTCGCGTCTGGCTGCCGCGCATCCGCAGCGGGTGCTGCCGGTGGAGTGGGGCCAGGCCGGGAGCGGTTACGAGGTGGACGTGCAGGTGCGGGCGGTGGACCGGCGCTGGCTGCTCAAGGACATCACCAACCTGATCGCACAGGAAGATGCGCACGTGCTGGAAATCAACAGCGACAACGTGCGCGACAGTGGCCGCGCGCAACTGCGGCTGCGCCTGAAAGTGAGCGATTACGAGCAGCTCTCGGCGCTGCTGGGCAAGCTGGACGCCTTGCCCGGGGTGAACGAGGTGCGCCGGCTGGGCTGAGCGCACGCAGTCTTCGCAGCCGGGGCGGCTACCATTGCGTGGTGAACGCGTCCCCGTCAGGTCGCGCCAAGGACGGACGCCACCGCATGTTCCCGCTTCCGCGCTGGGCCAGATCGCCGCGCCTCTGGGCGCCGCTGCGCAGCCGTGCGCTGTGGCGCGTGGTGCTGGTGCTCGCCGCGTGCCTGTTGCTGAGTGTCATCGTGTTCCGGCGCCCGCTGGCCGATCTGCTGTGGCCGGACAGCCGCATCCAGCAACTCCTGCAACGCGGCGACGCGGCGCTGGCACGTGGTCAATTGAGTGCTGCCGATGGCGGCGGGGCGCGCGAATTCTTCGCCGCGGCACTGGCACTGGACGGCGACCGTAGCGAAGCGCGGCAGGGCTTGGCCCGCACCGGTGCGGCCGCGGTGGTGCAGGCGCGTGCGGCACTGGCTGCGGGCGATGTGCCGGCGGCCCAGCGCGGGGTTGCGTTGGCTCGCGCGCTGGAAGTGCCGCAGGCGCAGATTGCGCCGGTCGAGCTGCGCCTGCGGCAACTGCAGGCGCGCCGGGCCGGCCTGGATGCGCTGGTGGCCCAGGCCGTCGCCGCGCAACAGCATGGCCGCCTGGATGGCACGCCCGACAGTGCACTGCCGTTGTATCAGCGGGTGCTCTCCCTGGCCCCGGACCGCACCGATGCCCTGGAAGGCCGCGAAGATGCGCTGACCGACCTGCTGGCACAGGCCCGCCACGCGTTGGCCCGCGATGCACTCGCCGAGGCGGCCGCCTTGCTGGCCGCGGCCAAGCGCTACGACGCCGGGCATGCCGATGTTCCTTCGACCGAGGGCCAGTATCACCGGCTGCTGGATCAGCGCCGGCAGCGTGCCGACACGCTGTTGCGGCGTGGTCGGCTGGCGCCTGCGGTGCGCGACTTCACTGCCGTGCTGGCTGCCGAGCCGGGCGATGCGCAGGCGCAACGCGGCGTGGAGAGGGTTGCTGCCGAATATGCCGCGCAGGCCACCCGGCAGGCCGCGGATTTTCAGTTCGATGCGGCAACACAGTCGCTGCAGCAGGCGCGCGATCTGGTTCCCTCTGGCCCATCCATCGCCGCGGCCGAGCAGGCGATTGCGCGTGCGCGCGATGCGCAGCGCGGGCCGGAATCCGGGTTGTCGCGGGGGGCGCGCGAACGCCGCCTGCGCAGCCTGCTGCAACGCGTCGCCGAAGCCGAAGCGCAACAGCAATGGATGACGCCGCCTGGCGCCAGCGCCTACGACGCCGTGCGCGCCGCACAAGCGCTGGCACCCCGCGACCCGCGCGTGCTGCAGGCTGCCGCACGCGTGGCGCCGGCCAGCCAGCGCTGTTTCGAGGACGAGTTACGCAACAACCGGCTACGCGCCGCGCGCGGCTGTCTGGATGCCTGGCAGGCCCTGATGCCCACCGGCGACGCTCTGGCGAGCGCGCGCCGGCGTTTGGCGCAGCGCTGGGTGGCGGTGGGCAGCGAGCGGTTGGGCCAGGAAGACGCGGCCTTTGCGCGCCGCGCGCAGAACGAGGCCCGTCAGTTGGATCCCTCGTTGCCGGAATTGGCGGACTTCAGCCGGCGCGTCAAAGCGGTGAGTGAAGAGCGCTGAGTGAATGATCGGTTGAGGCGATGTCTGTAGGAGCCCATGCAGTGCACCAGTCGGCGCATGCACGCCCCTTCGCCTCACTCGGCAATAAACAAGGTCCGGACCGTCGCGCGTGCGGCATCCAGCGAAAAGTGCTGCGCCACGTTGCGCAGGCCGTTATCGGCCAGGCGTTGCCAGAGCGCGGCGTCCTGATACAGGCGCACGATGGCGGCGGCGAACGCATCTGCTTCATCTGCCACGCACACGTCCTCGCCGTCGTGCAGGTGCATGCCTTCCACTGCGCAGGTGGTGCCCACCACTGGCTGGCCGTGCGCCATGCTCAGGTTGATCTTGCCCTTGACGCCGGCACCGAAGCGCAGCGGCGCCACTGCGAGACGCAGCGTGTCCATGTACGGCACCAGATCCGGCACGTGCCCATGCAACTGCACGCCCGGCGTTTCATCGGCCAGTAACTGTAGCGCGGCGGGCACGTCGGCGCCGATGCAGTGGAACACCACGTCCGGCAACTGCGCGCGCACCAGCGGAAAAATCGCACTGATGAACCACTGCACCGCATCCACGTTCGGTGGATGCCGGAAGCCGCCGACAAACACCAGATCGCGCCGCTGCGCGAACGGCTGGCCGCTGCCGGCAACCTCGTGCAAATTGGAGAGCAGGGCGGTGCGGATCTGCGGTGCATCCGCGTGCAGCTGCGCCTGCTCGGCCGTCGACACCAGCACCGTCACGTCAGTGGCCGCCATGATCTCCAGCTCGCGCAGGCGGGTACGTTCGGCGCTGCGCAGCAGGTTGGCGTCGCCGGCTAGCTCGGCGCCACGGCGCTCGCGCAGATAGTGCAGATCCACCGTATCGAACAAGGTGCGTGCCTGCGGCGCGTAACGCTTGAGCAGTGGCATGCAGGCATGGGCGACGTGGTGGCGCACCAGCAGCACCGCGCTGAAACGTGGGCCATGCGTGCGCAGCCAGGTGCCGATGCCTTCCAGGAACGGCGCATACCAGACTTCCACGCCGAGTTGCTGCAAGGCCTGCGTGTGGCGGCCGGCATGCTCGCGACGGGTGGGCACGAACACCACGTGTGCGCCTTCGGCGCACAACAGGCGGATCAGGTTGAACTGCCGCAACGAACCGGAGTCACGGTCCGGCTGCGGCACGCATTCGTCCAGGATGAGGACCTGGCGTTGGTGGCGGTGCAGGCTGGCGGGGTCGGGGACGCTGCCAACCGGCAACTGCGCCTGCAGCACCTGCTGCCATTTTTCGGCGAACACGCTGCGGTTGCGCACCTGATACGCCTTGACGCCGGTGCGGGTGTCGGTGCCGTTGCTGGTGCCTTCGTCATGCACCACCACGCTTGCCGGCTGCACCAGCACGCTGTGCCCTGCGGCACGTACCGCGAAGGCCAGGTCGGTGTCTTCGTAATACGCCGGCATGTAGCGCCGATCCAGCCCACCCAAGGTCTGCAGCAGCGCCCGCGGCAGCGCGATCGCCGCGCCGGAGCAATAGTCCATCTGCCGCACGTAGGCGTAGCGCGGATCCTCAGCGGACTCGAAGCGCCCGTAGCTCCAGGCGCTGCCATCGCCGAACACCACGCCGCCGGATTCCTGCAGGCGCCCGTCCGGATACAGCAGCTGTGCGCCCACCAGGCCGGCAGATGGATGCGCGGTGAAGGTGCCGATCAACTGGTCCAGCCAGCCCGGCTGCGGCACGGTGTCGTTATTGAGCAGCACCACGTAGTCGCCACGTGCCAGCCCAACGCCGTCGTTGCAAGCAGCGATGAAGCCGCCGTTGCGTGTGCGCTGGTGGTAGTGCAGGCCCTGCACGTGCGGCAGATTGGTAGCGGTGGCGTCGCTGCTGCCGTCGTCCACCACCACGATCTCGATGCCCAGTGCCGGTGGATGCGCGGCCAGTGCACGCAGGCAGGCGAGTGTGTGCGCGATCTGGTTGTACACCGGGATCACCACCGTCACCTGCGGCGTGGCGCTATGCGGCACCGCAAATGCCGCAAATGGCGCAGCCTCGGGCAACCACAGCGGCGTGCCGAGCGCGACCGGCGGCGCCTGCGTGTGCACGCGGATGCGCTGCCAGGTGGCGCGCCATCCGCGGGTCCGCATGCTGGCGACGCTGCGGTGGATCAGGCCAAGCACGCGATTGAACAGATAGCGTGCATCGGCCAAGGACATCGACATTCCGTTGGAACTCCAGCTTAAGCCACAGGGTCCGGCACGCCGCAGCCACGACAGGGCTGCGCTAGACTCGCCGGACTCTACATTCTCGCATCCCTGTGCCCCGACGCTACGATCACGACGCTCCCGACGATTTCGAGGACGACTCCACCGAGCAAGGCTCCCGCTGGCAACGCAGGCTGATCGTCTGGGGCCTGGCGGCACTCGCGCTGGCGCTCGGTTTCCTGATCCCGTACACGATGTATCTGAACAAGCAGGTGACCCAGCGTTTCGGGGAACTGCGCTGGCAGATCCCCACGCGCGTGTACGGCCGGCCACTGGTGCTGGTGCCGGGCAAGGCGCTGGACGCAGCCACGCTGAAGACCGAGCTGGACGCGGCCTCCTACCGTGATGACGGGCTGGGCAAGCTGGCGGGCACCTATCAGCAGGACGGCAGCCGCTTCGTGATTGCCAGCCGTGGCTACATCGACGTGGACGGGCAGGTGCCGGCACGTCGGATCGAGGTTGCGCTGTCCGCTGGACGGGTGGCCAGCGTGCGCGATGCGGCCGACCGCAAGACGCTCAAGAGCGCGCGGCTGGATCCGGCACGCATTGCCACGCTGTACGGCCAGAAGCAGGAAGAGCGCCGCCTGGTGCGCATGGAAGAAGTGCCCGAGCTGCTTGTCACCGGCCTGCAGGCGGTGGAAGACCGCGATTTCAACAGCCACCATGGCATCGACCTGAGCGGCATGGTGCGCGCGGCCTGGATCATGGCGCGCTCCGGCGGCCAGGTGCGTCAGGGTGCCAGCACGCTGACCCAGCAGCTCGCGCGCAGCGGCCTGCTCGGCATCGGCAAGGAACAGACGGTCACCCGCAAGTTCAACGAGATCCTGTACGCGGTGATCATGGAGGCGCGTTACGACAAGCGCACCATCCTGGAGGCGTATCTCAACCAGGTGTACCTGGGCCAGCGCGGCGGGCAGGCCGTGCACGGCGTGTCGTCCGGTGCGGAGCTGTGGTTCGGCCGCGAGCTGGGCTCGATGACCACCGAACAGGTCGCATTGCTGATCGGCCTGGTCAAGGGGCCGTCGTATTACGACCCGCGACGCAGCCCCGCACGCGCGCTGGACCGGCGCAACTTCGTGCTGGGCAAACTGCGCGAGAACAATCTCATCGACGAGGCCGAGTACAAGCGCGCGCTGGCCGCGCCGCTCGGCGTGCCCAAGGAGCCGGGCCTGGTCGCCGCCAATCGCTTCCCGGCCTACGTGGACCTGGTGCGCCGGCAACTGGCGCATGACTACCCGGAAAGCGTGCTGCAAGGCGCTGGCATGAGCGTGCTCACCGGCATGTCGCCGTCTGCGCAGGCGTATGCCGAAGGTGCGGTGACCGGCACCATCAAGCGGCTGGACAACAAGAGGCGCCCGCCGTTGCAGGCCGGCCTGGTGCTGACCGACGTGCACAACGGCGATGTGCTGGCAGTGGTCGGCAGCCGCGACGTGGCCAAGCCCGGTTTCAACCGCGCCGTGGAAGCGCAGCGCCAGGTCGGCTCGCTGCTCAAGCCCTTCGTCTACCTGCTGGCATTGGCCTCACCGGACCGTTGGGCGTTGTCGAGCTGGGTCGACGATTCCCCGGTGACCGTGCAGCTTGCGCGCGGCAAGACCTGGTCGCCGGGCAATTCGGACAACCGCAGCCATGGCACGGTGCGCCTGATCGATGCGCTGGCGCACTCGTACAACCAGGCCACGGTGCGGGTGGGCATGCAGGTCGGTCCGGAGCGCGTGGCGCAGTTGATCCAGGTGCTGGCTGGCATCAAGGCCGAGACCAATCCTTCGTTGATCCTGGGCGCTACCGACCAGAGCCCGTACGGCATGGCGCAGCTGTACCAGTTCCTGGCCGCCGGTGGCGAGATCCAGCCGCTGCATGCGGTGCGCGGCGTGCTCGATCCGCAGGGTAAGTTGCTCAAGCGCTACGACAAGACCCCGGCGCCGGCGCAGGAAGGCGATTCGGTCGCCGCCAACCTGATCAGCATCGGCCTGCAGCAGGTGGTCAGCGGTGGTACCGCGCGCCAGTTGCTCGGCGATGGCCTGGGGCGGTTGTCGCCGGCCGGCAAGACCGGCACCTCCAACGACGGCCGCGACAGCTGGTATGCCGGCTACACCGGCGACCATCTGGCGGTGATCTGGATGGGCAACGACCAGAACGCCGAAACCGGCCTGTATGGCGCCACCGGCTCGATGCGGGTGTGGTCGAGCATCTTTGCGCGGCTGCCGAGCGCGCCGTTGAAGGTCAGCGGCAAGGGCCTGGATTGGCAGTGGGTGGACGCCAGCGGCACCGGCGTCACCGATGCCGGTTGCCCAGGTGCGCGCCAGTTCCCGTTCGTGGTCGGCTTCACCCCGGCGTACGCGTCGTGCGCCGGCAACGCACCGTCCATCGAAGAGGCGCCTGCCGACGGCAGCGCACCGGTCGAGCAATCCAGCGGCGGCGGCTGGCGCCGGTTCTTCGGTCTGGACAAGAAGACCGAAACGCCCGCGGCCGCACCTGCCTCGCCCCCACCTGCGCACTGACAGGAACGACTCATGATCCGATTGCACCGTTTGCTTGCCCTTGTTGGCGTCCTCGCCGCCCTGACCGCCTGCATCAGCGCGCCGCCCGCGCCACCACCGGCGCCGGTGGACACCACCACCCCGGCGCAACGGCTGGCCTTGATCGAACGCGAAGCCGGCGTCGACGACACCGAGCTGTCGGTGCAGCCGCTGCGCGACCCGCAAGTGGACGATCTGCGCGAAACCGCCAAGGCCAAGCGTCAGATCGGCGACCTGGCCGCGGCGGCGGCGGCGCTCGATCAGGCACTGGGCCTGGTGTCCGGTGACCCGGCGATTCTGCAGGAGCGCGCCGAAGTGGCCGTGTTGCAGGGCGATTGGAATGCCTCCGAGCGCTTTGCCAAGCAGGCCATCGAACTGGGTTCCAAAACCGGCCCGCTGTGCCGCCGGCATTGGGCGACCATTGAGCAGGCGCGCTTGGCGCGTGGCGAAAAAGAAAACGCGGCCTCGGCCAAGGCGCAGATCGTCGGGTGCACGGTGCCGGGCGTGAAGCGGTATTGATCGAGCTGCAGGGCGGGTAGCCGCCCTGGGAGTGGGGTGAGGCACGGCGCGCGCGGCTGCATGCGCTGCGTTGATGTGTGCGGGCGGTTAGGTGGCATGCGCGCAGCGCTGCTCACAGCCTTGAGGATGCGCACAGTCAACGGCCTGCTATTTGTCTCGTTCGCTCGTGGCTGCCTGGCATGTCATGTGGCTGGTTCGAAACCTTGCCGGTAAGCCGGCAGGTTCTGAGGGCCGCGGCGCCCCAAGGCGCGGCGTCGGCAGCCGGGTAGCGCATTCAAGCTCCAAGCCGGCCCGTGGCCGCCAACGATTAGCGCCTCACGTTGAGGCCGGCAGTCGCGTGGTGTCACGCCGCCCGAAGCAGGCTCCGCGCCCAGGGTCGTCCTTCAACAGCGTCGCCTCGCGTGCGATCCGCCATGCCCCGCCAAGGCAGCGGCCGCGCACACGCGTTAGGCTGTTGCGTTCCCCACGCTGTCGTCGTCCGTCATGTCCCAACTTGCCACTGCCAGCATCGAGGCGCTCAGCGAAGGCGGGGCGCTCGCGCGCCAGCTCGACGCGTTCGCGCCACGTGCCGCGCAGTTGCGCCTGACCGGCGCCATTGCCGAGGCCTTCGAACAGCGCGACGTGCTGCTGGCCGAGGCCGGTACCGGCACGGGCAAGACCTATGCGTATCTGGTGCCGGCGTTGTTGTCCGGGCTGAAGACCATCGTCTCCACCGGCACGCGCGCGCTGCAGGACCAGCTCTTCCATCGCGATCTGCCGCGCGTGCGCGCCGCGCTTGGCATCGGTCTGCGCAGTGCGCTGCTCAAGGGACGCTCCAATTATTTGTGCAAGTACCGCACCCAGCAGGCGCGGGGTGAACCCCGCTTTGCCAGCCCCGAGCAGGTCACCCAGTTCCAGCGCATCGTCGCCTGGAGCGGGCGTACCCAGTACGGCGACATGGCCGAGATGGACGCCTTGCCGGACGATTCGCCGCTGCTGCCGATGGTGACCTCCACCGTCGACAACTGCCTGGGCACCGAATGCCCGTTCTACGGCGAGTGCTTCGTGGTGCAGGCGCGCCAGCGTGCGCAGGCCGCCGATCTGGTCGTGGTCAATCACCATCTGCTGCTGGCCGATCTGGCGCTCAAACAGGAAGGCTTCGGCGAGATCCTGCCGGGCGCGCAGGCGTTTGTCATCGACGAAGCGCACCAGCTGCCGGAGCTGGCGGCCAATTTCTTCGGCGAAAGTTTCGGCATGCGGCCGTGGCAGGAGTTGGCGCGCGATTGCATGGTCGAAGCGCGTCTGGTGGCCGGTGCGCAGGCCAGTCTGCAGGAGCCGATCCTCGCCCTGGACGACGCCTTGCGCGGCTTGCGTGCCGGCATGGAAGGCCTGCCGCCGCGCGGCACGCAATGGCGCGCACTGGCCAAGCCGCAGGTGCGCGAAGGGTTCGATGCGGTGTTGTCGGCATTGGCGCGGTTGGGCGAATCGCTGTTGCCGTTACGCGAGGCCTCGCCGGGATTCGACGGCTGCACTGCGCGTGCGCAGGAAGCGTTGAACCGGTTGTCGCGCTGGCTGGGCGAGGACGTGGCGGTGGCGGATTTTGCGCAGGATCCGCCGGAAGAAACCGTCGACAACGATGTGCTCTGGTATGAGCTGAGCCCGCGTGGATTCCGTTGCCAGCGCACGCCGCTGGACGTGTCCGGGCCGCTGCGCGAGCACCGCGAAAAATCGCAGGCGGCCTGGGTGTTCACCTCGGCCACGCTGGCGGTGGGCGGGGAGTTCGACCACATCGCTTTGCGGCTGGGCTTGAACGATCCGATCACCTTGCTGCAGCCCAGCCCGTTCGATTGGGCGCGCCAGGCGCTGTGTTATCTGCCGCCAAATCTGCCGGACCCGGCCGCACGCGGCTTCGGCACGGCGCTGATCGCCGCACTGCATCCGGTGCTGGAAGCCTCCAATGGCCGCGCGTTTTTGCTGTTTGCTTCGCACCGCGCCCTGCGTGAAGCGGCCGAAGCCTTGCGCGATGGGCCGTGGCCGTTGTTCGTGCAGGGCGAGGCGCCGCGCGCGACCTTGCTGCAGCGTTTCCGCACCTCGGGCAATGGCGTGCTGCTCGGTTCGGCCAGCTTCCGCGAAGGCGTGGACGTGGTTGGCGATGCGTTGAGCGTGGTGGTGATCGACAAGCTGCCGTTCGCCGCACCCGACGACCCGGTATTTGAGGCACGCCTGGATGCGATCCGCCGCGATGGCGGCAATCCCTTCCGCGACGAACAACTGCCGCAGGCGGTGATCGCGCTCAAGCAGGGCGTGGGCCGGCTGATCCGCAGCGAAACCGATCGCGGCGTGCTGGTGTTATGCGACCCGCGGCTGTTGAACAAGGGCTACGGGCGTACCTTCCTGAATTCGTTGCCGCCATTTTCGCGCACCCGCGAGATCGATGATGTACGTGCGTTTTTCGGTGCGGGGCCCGAGGCTGGGCAGGCAAGAGCAGAAGTTGCGACGTTGCTGCCCGATTGAGCAGCGGTTAGTGGCGATTGCGTCGCTGCGCTTGGATGGATTCGCTGCGAAGACTGCCGGAGGTGCGCACGCCGAACTGTGCCGAAGGCGCTGCCGACAGTGGCGCTGCCGCACGGTCACCACTGGCGCAATCTCAATCAGTGCTGCTGCGTCCCCCATACCGCAGCACGTGGCGTCATCCATCGACACAGACGCCCGTCGCATGTCGGATGCCGCCAACCCGCTACGACCGGGCTTACGCCCCGACTCGGGCGCCCCAGGGCGATCAGTTAAGCTTTGTGTCTCTCCGGGCCCCCAATTCCCGGTCCCTGATTCACGGTTCTCGCCCATGAAAATCCTCGCATTCGAAACCTCCACCGAAGCCTGCTCCGTCGCGCTGCATGTCGATGGAGCCGTGCGTGAGCGCTTCGAACTCGCGCCACGCCGGCACGCGGAGCTGGCGCTGCCCTGGGCCGAGCAGTTGCTTGCCGAAGCCGGCATCAACCGTCGCCAGCTGGATGCGATTGCAGTAGGCCGCGGGCCCGGTGCCTTCACCGGCGTGCGCCTGGCGATCGGCATCGCGCAAGGCATTGCCCTGGCATTGGATCTGCCGGTCCTCGCCATCTCCACCCTGCAGGTCTTGGCGCTGCGCGCGCCCGCCGAGGCCACCCATGTGCTGGCCTGCATCGATGCGCGGATGGGCGAGGTGTATGCCGGGCTGTTCGAGCGTCAGGGCGAGGCGCTGCTGACGGTCGGGTCCGAAGTGGTCTGCGCGCCGGAAGCCGTGCTGCTGCCGCAAAGCACACCGCAGTGGGCCGGCGTCGGTACCGGCCTGGCTGCCGGCGAGATGCCGCTGCAGCAACGCTTCGCCGGCCGGCTGTCCAGCGTGGATGCGGCTGCGCTGCCACATGCCGCGGACCTGCTGACCTTGGCGCTGCTTGCAGCGCTGCGCGGCGAGGGGGTGGCGCCGGAGCGCGTGGAGCCGGCTTATCTGCGTGACAATGTCGCGCTCACCCTGGTCGAACAGCAGGCCGCACGCGCAGCGAAGGCGGCGGAGGTTCGACGTTGATGGACAGCGCAACGGCACAGGCGCGTTTCCGCGGTTGCCTGCTGGGGCTGGCGGTGGGCGATGCAGTTGGCACCACGCTGGAATTCTGCGCGCCCGGCAGCTTCACCCCGATCGATGACATGCACGGTGGCGGGCCGTTCGCCTTGCGCGCCGGGCAATGGACCGACGACACCTCCATGGCGCTGTGCCTGGCGCACAGCCTGCTGTATCGGCAGGGCTTCGACGCCGCCGATCAGATGAATCGCTATTGCAACTGGTACCAGCACGGTTATCTCAGCAGCACCGGCACCTGTTTCGATATCGGTGGCACCGTCCGCCAGGCGCTGGAGCGCTATCTGGATGGCGGCCCGGCTTTCAGCGGCAGCGACGACCCGCGCTCGGCGGGCAACGGCTCGCTGATGCGTCTGGCCCCGGTGGCGATGTTTTACGCGCAGCGTCCCGAGCAGCTGGGCGAGCGCGCCGCAGACAGCTCACGCACCACCCATGCCGCGCCAGAGGCGCTGGATGCGTGCCGCCTGTTTGCGTTCCAGCTGCGTGCGGCGCTGCTCGGCAGCGGCCGCGACGAGGTGTTGCAGCCAGCCGCGTTGCCGTCGCAATCGCTGGTGACGCCGGCAATCGGCGCACTGTTGGTGCGCGCGCATGCATCCGTCGCACGTGCGCAGATCCGCGGCACCGGCTACGTCGTCGATGCGTTGTCGGCGGCGTTGTGGTGCTTCGCCACCACAGACACCTTTGCCGATGCAGTGTTGCGCGCCGCCAACCTCGGTGACGACGCCGACACCACCGCCGCGATCTGCGGGCAGCTGGCCGGCGCGTTCTACGGCATCGACGGCATTCCGGCGGCCTGGCGTGAACGGGTGCAGGATGCCGCCGAGATCGTCGCGTTGGCCGATCGCATGTACGAAGCAGCGCAGGCGCTCTGACCGCGGCTGCGAAGCGCTGGCAAGCCAACGAGGCGATCGATCGCCCGGCGTCCTGCATCTTTACGTGTGCGCAGCGATTGATTCGGCTATGTCCGGTCGCCAGACATCGAAGCGCGCTGCACTCCAGCGCGCAATGTGGGCGCTCATCAAGACGCTACCGATTGACCAGCAGCGCTTGCCCAGGCAGTGCCCATGCAGCCCCACGCGGATGCACGCTCAGCGGTCGTCGTGCAATTCGCCGCCAGGCAGGAACAACCAGGTGCGGGTGACCTGCAGGATGTCGACATCGTCCTTGCTGCGCGGCAACGGCGGAAACGGCTGTGCCAGTTGCACCACCCGCAAGGCGGCCGCATCCAGCACCGGGGTGCCGCTGGAGACCAGTACGCGGCTGCTTTCCACGCTGCCGTCGCGGCGCACGCCCACGGTGATTACCACCTTGCCGCCCAGCCGGCGACGGCGCGCTTCGTCAGGGTAATTGAGGTTGCCGACCCGTTCGGCGCGGTCCACCCAGGCACGCAGATAGTTCGCGTAGGCGTACTCGCGGGTGCTGGCGGACACGAACTTGCGGTTGGGCCGCTTGGCGTACTGCTCCGAGCGCAGATGCACCTCGGCCGCCAGCCGCGCCATCTCGGCATCGCGCTGCACGCGTTGCGCATCGGCAGGCGAGAGCGGGTCGGTCTGCGGATCGGGTTGTGGCGTCGGCACGGCCTGTTCGCCGCGGCGGCTGGACACCACCCGCGTCTGCGTCGGCAACGGCGCTTGCACGGTGGTGGCACGCTGCGCCTGCGGCGCCAGCCCGGTGCGGTCTTGCGGCACCACGCCCGATTGGCTGTCGCGCGGGCGCTGTGCGGTGTCGTGGTTGCCGCCGCCCTGCTGATTGGCCTGGGCCAGGAAGTCGGCCTGCTTGGGCGTCAGCGGGGTGCTGGTCTGGCTGAAGATCACATCCAGGGTGGGCACCAGCGGTGCGTCTTCGCTCACCGCAAAGCCCACACCCAGGATCAGCAGGCCATGCAGCAGCAGCGAGATCACCAGCGTCGCGGTCAGGCGCTGGCGTTCGTCCATCGGTGCAGGCAAGGCCGCGGCCGTGCTCATTGCGCGGTGCCGGCCTCGATCGCATCGAACAGCAGCCCGGCAATATTGAGCCCGAACTGCGCATCCAGCTCGCGCACGCAGGTGGGGCTGGTGACGTTGACTTCGGTGAGGTAATCGCCGATCACGTCCAGGCCCACGAAGCGCATGCCGCGGCGTTTCATTTCCGGGCCCACCTGCGCGGCGATCCAACGGTCGCGCTCGGACAGCGGGCGGCCTTCGCCACGGCCGCCGGCGGCCAGGTTGCCGCGGAACTCGTCGCCCTGGGGAATGCGCGCCAGGCAGTAGTCCACCGGCTCGCCGTCCACCAGCAGGATGCGCTTGTCGCCGGCAGTGATATCGGGAATGAAGCGCTGCGCCAGGGTCAGCTTGCGGCCGCCATCGGTCAGCGTTTCCAGGATCACGTTGAGATTGGGGTCGCCGGTGCCGCTGCGGAAGATCGAGCGCCCGCCCATGCCATCCAGCGGCTTGAGCACCGCCTGGCCATGTGCGAGCACGAACGCCTTCAGTGCGGCCGCATCGCGGCTGACCAGGGTGGGCGGGCAGCACTGCGGGAACAGCAGCGCGGCCAGCTTCTCGTTGTAGTCGCGCAGGCCCTGCGGGTCGTTGACCACCTGGGCACCGGCGCGCTGGGCGACGCTCAGCACCTGGGTGTCGTAGATGAACTCGGCGTCCACCGGCGGGTCCTTGCGCATCAGCACCACCTGGCCGGGACCGAACACCAGCTCGGCGAACGCGCCCAGGGTGAACCAGCTGGACGTGTCCTCGCGCACGCTCAGCGGCGCGACCTGCGCCACGGCGCGTCCTTCATGCAGGCTGAGTCCGCCGGGGCGCACATAATGCAGGCGGTGACCACGGCGCTGGGCTTCCAGCAACATGGCGAAGGTGGTGTCTTTGGCGATCTTGATGGAGGCGATGGGATCCATCACCACAACGACGTCGAGCGACATGGGGCTAAACCTTTAGAACAAGCTGCCGATGGTAACTTCAAGCGGTGGGCGATGGCGCGCCCGGCGGGTTGCGAATGCGCGACTTGCCGGTCCAAGGGCGCCCTGCTGCGGTCGGAACGTCCGCCTGGCGGGGCCCCGGCAAGGCACCCTTGACAGTCGATGCGGGTCTTGGGATATACATGTAGTTTCGTAGCGACGCCGGAAGGGATGAAGCGTCGCGCGCCCGGGGATATTTGCATGACTGAAAACATGGCTGCGGGTGGGGAACTCGCAGGACTGAAGGTGATGGTTATCGATGATTCGAAGACCATTCGCCGCACTGCCGAAACGCTGCTCAAGCGCGAAGGCTGTGAAGTGGTGACAGCGACGGACGGATTCGAGGCACTGGCCAAAATTGCGGACCAGCAACCTCAGATCATTTTCGTGGACATCATGATGCCGCGCCTGGATGGGTACCAGACGTGCGCGTTGATCAAGGGCAACCAGCTCTTCAAGTCGACGCCGGTGATCATGTTGTCTTCCAAGGATGGCCTGTTTGACAAGGCACGCGGCCGCATCGTCGGCTCCGAGCAATATCTGACCAAGCCATTCACCCGTGAAGAACTACTGAGCGCGATCCGTACGTACGTCAACGCCTGACCAGGGGGAAAGGCAACATGGCTCGAATCATATTGATCGAGGACTCGCCCACCGACCGGGCAGTCTTCAGTCAATGGCTGGAAAAAGCTGGTCATACGGTCGTCGCCACCGACAACGCCGAAGGGGGACTTGAGCTGATCCGCAGCCAGGCGCCCGATCTGGTGCTGATGGATGTGGTGCTGCCCGGCATGAGCGGCTTCCAAGCCACACGTGCACTTGCGCGCGATCAGGCAACCAAGGACATCCCCGTGCTGCTGGTCAGCACCAAGGGCATGGAAACCGACAAGGCCTGGGGATTGCGGCAGGGTGCAAGCGACTACATCGTCAAGCCGCCGCGCGAGGACGATCTGATCGCGCGCATCAAACAATTGGTGCGTTGATGCGTTCTCCATTCGACATTCTCGAAGACTACGAGCGCCGTAGCCTTGCGCATGCCACGCCGCTGCCGGAACGTCAGTTCTCGGCCGATATCTGGCGTGGCGTGGGGTATCGCGTCGGCACCCGCCGGCTGGTCTCGGATTTCCGCGAAGTCGCCGAAATCGTGCCGATGCCGCCGGTGACGCCGGTGCCGGGCGCGCAGCCCTGGCTGCTGGGCGTGGGCAACCTGCGCGGCAACCTGTTCCCAGTGATCGATCTGAAGCAGTTCCTGGAGGGGCGGCGCACGGTGCTGCAGGAAGGTCAACGCGTGCTGATCATGCGTCAGAGCGGCGGCGACGTCGCGCTGACCATCGATGAGCTGTACGGCCAGCGCAGCTTCGAACAGGCGCAGGCGGTCGAACCGGGCGAGTTGGCGCAAGGCCGCTATGCCCACTTCATCGATCGTGCTTTCCGCAACGAGACGCAGGACTGGGGTGTGTTCTCCCTGGCGTTGCTGTCACGCACTCCTGAATTCCGGCAGGCCGCGGCCTAAGCCGCGACCCCGCCACGTCATACAGATCGAGGTCGAACCATGAGTACCGCCCCGGACGCCCGCAAGACCAACAAGCTCGGCAGCGTCAGTACCAGCTTCTGGCTTGGCCTGCTGGTGTTGTCGATGATCGTGTTCGGCGCCAATACCGGCGTCGCCACCTGGCAAGGCAGCCGCCTGGCCGGTGCCAGCACCGGCGCGGCCGACCTGCAGGTGCTCTCGCAACAGCTGGCCAACCAGGGCCGCGAAGCGGTCTCCGGTGACGCCAAGGCCTATGCCGCGTTCAAGGAGACCAAGGGCCGCATCGACAGCACGGTGAGCGAACTGGATGGCCGCTACGGCCAGGAAGGCTCGGTCTCTGGCGCGATGGCGCAACTCAAGTCGACCTGGGTGCCGCTGAGCAAGAACGCCGACCAGGTGATCGCCAGCGAACCGGCCGTGCTCGGCCTGGCCGGCAATGCAGACCGCTTCTCCGGCAGCGTGCCGCAGCTGCAGGCGCAGTTGAACGAAGTGGTGCGCGCGATGACCGTCAGCGGCGCGCCCGCGTCGCAGATCTACAACACGCTGCAGCAGGTCGTGGTCGCCGGCACCATGGCGCGCCGGGTGACCGAAATGCGCGCTGGTGGCGCCAATGCGGCGTCCTCGGGCGACGCGCTGGCACGCGACTCGGTGGTGTTCACGCAGATGCTCGAAGGCCTGCGCGCCGGTAACGACGAACTCGGCATTGCCGCGGTGCGTAACCCGGCCGCGCTGTCGGCACTGGAGCAGTCGCAGGCGCAGTGGACGACGATGAAGAAGGACGTCGACGCCATTCTGGCCAGCTCGCGCAATCTGTTCGCCGCGCAGTCCTCGGCCGCGGCGCTGACCGCCGGCTCGAGCAAGATGCTCGACGACAGCAAGAAACTGTTCGATGCGTTCTCCGCATTCGGTTCGGTGCGCGACACGCGCCTGTTCCCGAACTTCTGGCTGGGCGTGGTCTCCGGTTTGCTGGCGCTGCTGGCGATTATCGGATTCGTGTGGAGTACGGTGCGTGCGCGCTCGCGCGAGCAGGACGTGCGCTACCAGTCGCAGGTGGAATTCAACAGCCGTAATCAGCAGGCCATTATGCGGTTGCTGGACGAAATCAGCTCGCTTGGTGAGGGCGACCTGACCGTGAAGGCCTCGGTGACCGAGGACATGACCGGCGCCATCGCCGACGCAATCAACTACGCCGTGGACGAGCTGCGCCACCTGGTGACCACGATCAACGACACCTCGGCCAAGGTGGCCGTGTCGACCGAGGAAACCCAGGCCACTGCAATGCAGCTGGCCGATGCGGCCGGCCAGCAGGCCAACCAGATCACCACCGCTTCCGAGCGCATCAGCGAAATCGCCGCCAGTATTGAGCAGGTGTCGCGCAACTCCACCGAGTCGGCCGAAGTGGCGCAGCGCTCGGTGGTGATCGCCGCCGAGGGTGCCGGCGTGGTGCGCGAGACGATCCAGGGCATGGACCAGATCCGCGACCAGATCCAGGAAACCTCCAAGCGCATCAAGCGCCTGGGCGAGTCCTCGCAGGAGATCGGCTCGATCGTGGAATTGATCAACGACATTTCCGAGCAGACCAACATCCTGGCGCTCAACGCCGCGGTGCAGGCCGCCTCGGCAGGCGAGGCCGGTCGCGGTTTCGCGGTCGTGGCCGACGAAGTGCAACGCCTGGCAGAACGCACCTCCAGCGCGACCCGACGTATCGAAGGCCTGGTCCAGACCATTCAGGCCGATACCAACGAGGCGGTCAGCTCGATGGAGCAGACCACCTCCGAAGTGGTGTCCGGTGCACGCCTGGCCGAAGACGCCGGCACCGCGCTGACCGAAATCGAGCGCGTGTCCAACGCACTGAACAACTTGATCAAGAACATCTCCATCGCCGCGCACCAGCAGTCCGCTGCGGCGGCGGACATCACACAGACCATGGGCGTGATCCGTCAGATCACCAGTCAGACCTCGCAGGGTGCAGGCAAGACGGCCGCGTCGATCGGCAATCTGGCCCAGCTGGCGGCCGATCTGCGCCGTTCGGTTGCCGACTTCAAGCTGCCGGCGTGACCACGACGCGGAACGGGAAAGGATCAGCAGATGGCGCGTAGTCGCGTTACGTCGATGCAGGAATGGGCCAAGCGCCGCAATTGCGGTCGTGCGGTCGTTGTCAGGGGGCTGCAATGAGTGCGCTTCGCGATGCGATGAGCCACGCCGCACTGGGCTGGGTCAAGCCGGAGCTGGATGAAACGTTGCGCCAGGCGCGCAACGAGATCGAGTACTTCGCCGAAGAACCGTCCGACACCAGTCGGATGCGGTTCTGCGCGGGCTATCTGCACCAGGTGCAGGGCACGTTGCGGATGGTCGAGCTGTACGCGCCGGCGATGGTTGCCGAAGAACTGGAACTGCTCGCCAACGCGGTGCAGGCCGGTGAGGTCAGCGACCGCGACGAGGCCTGCGCGATGCTGATGCGCGGCACCGTGCTGCTGCCCGATTACCTGGAGCGCCTGCAGAACGGCCACCGCGACATTCCGATCGTGCTGCTGCCGCTGCTCAACGAGATCCGTGCCACGCGCGGCCAGCCAGGCCTCAACGAGAGCGTGCTGTTCGCCTTCGATCCGCAGGCCGGTGTTGCTACCGAGGCCGAACTGGATCACGCCCGCGGCAGCCTGAGCGGACGTAACCGCGAATTGCTCGACACCGTCGGCAATGCGGTCAAGGAAGAACTGCTGCGCGTCAAGGACGCGCTGGATCTGCATCTGCGCACCGGCGGCGACATCGCCGAGCTGCAGACCCAGGTCAAGGAACTCGGCAGCGTGGCCGACACGCTGGGCATGATGGGCCTGGGTGTTGCACGCAACGTGGTGGTGCAGCAGCGTGACGCGCTGGCCCGCGTGGTCGATGGCCAGGTGCAGATGGACGAAGGCGTGCTGCTGGATATCGCCGGCGCGCTGCTGTACGTGGATGCCTCGCTGGACGATCAGGTCGCCAGCCTCGGTGCCGACGTCGGCGAAGCCGGCGATGAAGCCAGCACCAGTGCCAGCGCGTCGGAAGTCCGTCGCACGGTCGACGTGCTGGCGCAGGAAGCGATTGCCAACTTCGGTGCCGCGCGCGAACACTTCGTCGCCTTCATCGAGACCAACTGGGACCACGCCCGCCTCACCGACGTGCCGCATCTGCTGGGCGAAGTGGGCGGCGCGCTGCGGATTCTGGAATTGCCGCAGGCCGCCGATTACCTGGAAGGCGTGCGCCGTTATGTCGATCTGGAACTGATCGGCAAGCAGCGTGTCCCCAGTGGTCGCCAGCTGGACACCCTGGCCGATGCCATGGCCAGCCTGGAGTACTACCTGGAAGCCCTGCGCGAGCGCCGTCCCGGCCGCGAGGAAATCCTCGACATCACCCGCAACAGCCTGGAAACCCTGCGTTACTGGCCGTTGCCGTCGGGCCAGCCGTCCGAACTGCCGGTGGGCGCCGACCAACCCGGCGCGGCCGAACCGCAGCCTGCGGTGGTGCCGTTCGCACAGCAGCTCAGCGAGCCGAACCCGGCCGCCAATGACGCCGCGCCCGCTGCGTCGCTGGAATGGGCCAACGAGACCGTGCATGAAGCGCCGTTTGCGGACAGCGCGGTGCAGGACACCGGCGCTGCGGCAACCGACAGCGTGTTCTCGTTCGACCCGGTGGCCGCGGAAGAAACCGTGTCCGGCCAGTCGCACGTGCCGTTCACCATTGCCCCGGTGGCCTTGTCCGATGACGGCGCGCAGGCGCCGGGCAGCTGGCAGCTGGACACCACCGAGCAGAGCGCACCGCCGACGTTGTCGGCGTT
This sequence comes from Xanthomonas sp. NCPPB 4037, assembly GCF_041475695.2. NCBI lineage: Bacteria > Pseudomonadati > Pseudomonadota > Gammaproteobacteria > Lysobacterales > Lysobacteraceae > Xanthomonas > Xanthomonas sp. NCPPB 4037. The sequence continues at coordinate 3,643,123 of NZ_CM191261.1, read as the reverse complement.
CGACCCGGTCTCGGCCGAGCAGGACGGCAGCGATGCCGAGGCCGCGCAGGTCAGCTATACCGTCGATCTGAGTGCGCTGGAACAGGACGTGCCTGTCGCGCCGGTGGTGGCTGAGGACGCGCCGCTGCAGATCGAGCAGATCGACCTGCCGGGCGAAGACACCATTGCGCCGCTGGAGTTCATCACCCCGGTGCAGTCGCAGCGTGCCGGCAGTCTCGAGGATGCGTTCTCGCCGCCGCCGCCCCCGCAGGAAGACGACAACCCGTTCGTGGAATCGGCGCCTGAGCCGACGCCGGAACCGGCCGAACCGACCACCGAGGCCGCGGGCCCGCGCGTGCAGCAGGCCACGGTCAGCGAATTCGAGCTGGACGATGCGTCTGCCGCGTTCCTGGCGCAGCTGGATGCCGCTGCCCAACAGTTCGACGTCGATGGCGCACCCGCCACGCCGGCAACTGCCGATGCGGCAGCGACGCCGGTTGCAGACGCACCTGCGCCGGTCGCGGCAGAGGCCGGGATTTTCGGCGGCTTTGGCGACAGCGATATCGATGACGACATCCGCGACGTGTTCCTGGAGGAATTCGACGAGGAACTGGTCAACCTGGGGCAACTGCTGCCGGTGTGGCGCGCTGCGCCGCACAGTCAGGAAAACCTGCGCCCGATCCGCCGTGTCTTCCACACCCTGAAGGGCAGTGGCCGTCTGGTGGGCGCCAGCACACTCGGCGAGTTCAGCTGGAAGATCGAGAGCATGCTTAACCGCGTGCTCGACAACTCCCGGCCGGCCAGCCCGGCGGTGGTGGCGATGGTCGAACTGGCCTACGAGGTGCTGCCGCAGTTCAATGCCGCACTGCGCGACCAGGGCCGCATCAGCGCCGATCTGCCGGACATCCAGGCCGTGGCCGAGCGTGTGGCCGCCGGCGAAGAGGCCTATTACGTGCCCGCCGTGCAGGCCGTGGCCGAGGCGCCGGTGATCCCGGCGCTGCCCGCCGGCACCGCGCCGATCACCGAAGGCACGCCCGCATCGGTGGACAGCGTGTTGCGCGAAATTTTGGAAGCGGAAGTCGCCACCCATCTGGAAACCGTGCATGGCTGGCTGCAGGCCGCCCAGCACGGCCCGCAGTTGGCGACCGAAGAACTGTTGCGTGCCGTGCACACCATGAGCGGCGCGTTCGCCATGACCGATGTGCCGGAAATCACCCTGGTCACCACGCCGGCCGAAAGCTATGTGAAGCGCCTGCTCGGTGCGTCGGCCACGCCGTCTGCAGAGGGCGTGGAAGCGCTGGCTGCGACCGCGGCGGCGATTGCCACCACGGTGACCGCGCTGCGCGCCGATGCGCCGCTGATTCCGTCGTTCGCGCCACTCACCGAGCGCCTGCGCGGGCTGGTGGACGAGCTGCCGGAAGCGCAGTGGCCGCCACAGGTGTTCCTGGACGAACTGGAAGAGGTGGATGCCGCGCAGGACACCGCCGGCATCGAACTGACGGGTGTGGAAGACCTGTCGCGCTACGTCGATGCGGATGCCTTGGCGACCACCGGCGATGTATCTGCACAGACCACCGGCGATGCGACGTTGGACGCCCAGCCGCAGGACGACGCGCCGATTGCAATCGACGAACTGGCCACGGCCGAAGCCGACGACAGCAGCGCGCTGTCGCTGGACGACGCCGCGCCACGCGAAACGATCAGCGACACCGCCGAGCTCGAACAGCAACTGCGTGAAGCGATCGATGCGGTGCCGTTGTCGGCCGATGCCTCGCTCGATGACGCGCCGCAGGCCGACAGCGATGCCGATGCAGCGCTGACCACCGCGCAGGACACGGTTGCCGACGAGCCCGTGCTTGCCGCCGATGCCTGGGACGCGACCGATCTGCAGACCACCGCGCCGGCCGATGTCGATGCGCATGCCGGTGATCGGACGTACGAGGATGCGACGACGGACCGCGCCGCTGACGAGGCCGAGCACACCACGCACGCCGAGACAGAGGCCGCGACCTTTGCGGCGAGCGATGCGGTGGCCGTCGATGAACTTGCCGATGCAGAAGCACGCCTGGGCGATGCGCAGACTCTGGACGTGCCGTCGCTGGATGAGGCGCAGGCCGAGCAGCACGCGTCGAGCGATCTGCAAGCCGAGCAGGCCGAACAGCCCTCCGAGCAGACGCACGCCGATGCCGATGCACTTGGCGTGCATGCCGAACAGCAAGATCAGGATCGCGACGAACACGCGGCCGATACGTCAGTCGACACGATCGATGCGTTGGAAGCGGTACACGCCGGGACCGATGCGAACGATGGTGCCTATGCGCCGGTAGCCGAAGAATGGACACCGGAAACCGCCGCACTGGATAGCGTGGACACCACGCACGCGATGCAGGATTCCGGGCAGCAGGAGCAGCACGAACTGCCGCACGACCACGTGCAGCCGTCCGAGCACTTCGACGCGCAGGACGGCGACGCCGCCCACGATCACGACCAGCAGGTGGCTGACGAGGCCGCGTTGCTGGCGGTGGATGGCGCGCAGCCACTCGATGCGTTTGCCGCATCGAGCGAGGGCGACGTAGCGCAACTGGACGACGCACCGCTGGAGCACGCAGAAGCAAGCGACAGCGTGCCGGCGCAGACCATCGAGTCGGTGCAGGCGTTCGAGATGGCGCAGGTCGCCGACCGTGTGGAAGAAGCCGGCGATCCGCTGGCCGACACCTTGCCGAGCGAGGCGATTGCCGACGTTGCACCGGCGCAGGACGCCGCCGCTGGCGATGTGGACAGCAGCAACGACCAATTCGCCGACGCTGCCGATGGCAGCAGCGATCAGGACGCCGCACAGCTGCACGACACCACGCCCGTCGAACACGTCGAACACGTCGAACAGGACGCGCAGGAAGAGCCAGCCGTCACTGCAGAAGACGCAGCAGCCAGCGCAGAAGAAGACACCGCGCCGGTGGCCTTCAGTGCGCCGGTGGAAGAGGCCGCACCGGCCGACACCACTGCCAACGATGCCGGCGCTGCCTTCGATATCGGCCCGCTCAACTTCGACGAGCTCGATGGCGAACTGGTCGACATCTTCGTCGAGGAAGGCCGCGACCTGCTCGACCATTGCGATGGCCTGATCGCCCGCATGCGCGAAGTGCCGGAAGACCGCGATGTCCTCAACGGACTGCAGCGCGATCTGCACACGCTCAAGGGCGGCGCACGCATGGCCGGCATCAACGCCATCGGCGACCTTGGGCACGCGATCGAATCGCTGCTCGAAGCCGTGGCCGCCAACCGCACCGACATCGATCGCGATGACGTGCGTCTGTTCGAGCGCGGCTTCGATCGCCTGCACCAGTTGTTGACCCGCACCGGCATGCACCGCGCCGTGGCGATGCCGGTCGATTTGGTGGAAGCCTTCGAAACGCGCACCCGTGGCCGTAGCACCGCGCCGCAAACCGATGCCGACGTGCGTGCCATCGCCAAGGCCTCGGTCGAGCCGGCACCGCTGTCGGCACCGATCCCGGTGGATGGTCAGGTCGAAGAGGATTTCCTGCCGCGCGTGCAGCAGGAGCAGGTGCGCGTGCGCGCCGATCTGCTCGACCGCCTGGTCAACCACGCCGGCGAAGTGGCGATCTACCGTTCGCGGCTGGAACAGCAGCTGGGTGCCTTCCGCGGCGCCATGGGCGAACTGGATCGCACCAACGCCCGTCTGCGCGACCAGTTGCGTCGTCTGGATCTGGAAACCGAAGCGCAGATCGTTGCGCGCTATCAGCGTGAGCAGGACCAGGGCGACCGCACCTTCGATCCGCTGGAACTGGACCGCTTCTCCACCCTGCAGCAGCTCAGCCGCGCGTTGAACGAATCGGCGGCCGACTTGGGCGGCCTGCAAGGGGTGCTGGAAGACCTCTCGCGTCAGTACGACGGCCTGCTGCAACAGCAGTCGCGCGTCAGTTCCGAACTGCAGGACGGCCTGATGCGTGCGCGCATGGTGCCGTTCGATGGCCTGGTGCCGCGTCTGCGCCGTGTGGTGCGCCAGGCGGCGACCGAAACCGGCAAGCAGGTGCATCTGGTGCTGGAAGGCACCCAGGGCGAACTGGACCGCAACGTGCTCGACCGCATGGTCGCGCCGCTGGAACACATGCTGCGCAACTCGGTCGCGCACGGGCTGGAACCGCCCGAGCAGCGCCGCGATGCCGGCAAGCCGGAAGAGGGCAGCATCGCGATCCGCCTGCGCCGCGAAGGCTCGGAAATCGTGCTGGAAGTGGCCGATGACGGCGCCGGGCTGGACCGCGAGGCGATCCGTCGCCGTGGCGAACAGCGCGGCCTGATCGAGCCTGGCCAGGAGCTCACCGAGGCCGAGTTGGATGGCCTGATCTTCGCGTCCGGCTTCAGCACCTTCGACCAGGTCAGCCAGCTGGCCGGCCGTGGCGTGGGCATGGACGTGGTACGCAACGAAGTGCGTCAGCTCGGCGGCTCGGTGGACATCCACTCGGTGCGCGGCCAGGGCGTCACCTTCACCCTGCGCCTGCCGCAGACGCTGGCGGTCACCCAGGCGGTGTTCGTGCGGATCGGCGAAACCACCTTCGCGGTGCCGGTGGGTTCGGTCAGCGGTATCGGCCGCATCTCGCGCACCCGTTACGAGTCGGGCGAGGGCGGTTACCACTACGCAGGCGAGGAATACGTGCTGCACGACCTCGGCTCGCTGGTCGGCCAGCCGGTTGCGCGTGCCGATGGCCAGGCGCAGGTGCCGTTGCTGCTGGTGCGTGCCGGTGATCTGCGCGCCGCCGTGGCGATCGACCAGGTGCTGGGCAACCGCGAAATCGTGGTCAAGCCGGTGGGCCTGCAGATTGCCTCGGTGCCGGGCATCTACGGCGCCACCATCACCGGCGATGGCCGCGTGGTGGTGATCCTGGACGTCGCACCGCTGGTGCGCCGTTATCTGACCCAGCCGGCACGTCCGGCACTGGAAACCCCGGCCGAAGCACAGCGCCAAGTACCGTTGGTGATGGTGGTGGACGACTCGCTCACCATGCGCAAGGTCACCAGCCGCGTGCTGGAACGCCACAACCTGGATGTCACCACCGCACGCGATGGTGTCGAGGCATTGGAACTGCTCGAAGAGCGCGTGCCGGACCTGATGCTGCTGGATATCGAAATGCCGCGCATGGACGGCTACGAGCTGGCCACCGCGATGCGTGCAGACCCGCGCTTCAAGGCAGTGCCGATCGTGATGATTACCTCGCGCAGCGGTGAAAAGCATCGCCAGCGCGCCTTCGAGATTGGCGTGCAGCGGTACCTGGGCAAGCCTTACCAAGAGTTGGATCTGATGCGAAACGTGTATGACCTGCTGGGGATCGCCCGTGTCCGAGAATAATGGCGCTATGGGAACTCCAGTGGCCCTGCTGGGCCGGCCCGGGCAGGCGCGCGAGCGTCTGCGCGAAGCCCTGACACTGGCCGGTGCGCAAGTCGTGCTGGAAGACGAGCCGGCGGCGGTCGACGTGCAGATGCTGCGCGATGCCGAGCCGGTCGCCGTGCTGGTCGCGCTGGAGCCGGCAATCGAAGATGCGCTCGAAGCCCTGGAGCCGGCCTTCAACATGCCCGGCGTCACGGTGATCTTCGACGAAGCCGAGCTGACCGTGCGCCGTGAGGGCTGGGAAGCGCAGCGCTGGGTGCGCCATCTGGCGGCCAAGCTGCACGGCCATGCCGATGTGCTGCCGCCCGGCACCGAAAGCGAGCCATCGCTGCAGCCGGAGCCGGGCCTGGAGTTCGTCTCCAATCGTCAGGATTCGGACCTGCAGCTGGATCAGCATCTGGAAGCGGCCGCGCATGCCTTTGAACGCGTGCCTGGCGATGCGATGTTCAGCCACGTAGCCGAGGCCGCACCTGCGGTGTCTGCGTCGACACCGGCGCTTGGCGATTCCAGCACCTGGGGCCTGGTCGATGAGGTGGCCGTGGTGGTGCGTCCGCGCAGCGAGCCGGATATGGCCGCGCTGTCCACGGGCAGCCTGTCGCTGGTGGATCTGGATCAGGCCGCGGCCACACGTGGTGCGGTGGTGGTGATGGCCGGGATTGGCGGGCCGGATGCAATCCGCCGCCTGCTGGCCGCGCTGCCGCCGGCCTTCCCGCGCCCGCTGCTGGTACGCATGGCCCTGGATGGCGGGCAGTACGGCAACCTGGTGCGGCAGATGGGCCGGGTGTCGGCGTTGCCGGTGGAGCTGGGAGAGATTGGCCAGCCGATCGAGGCTGGCAAGGTCTATGTGTTGTCCGACGAGGTCGGCGTGCAGCAGCAGGCCGGTGCACTGGCCTTTGCCGCGCAGACCGACCCGGCGGCGCTGGTGGCCGCGTTGCCGCCGGCCGACAGCGCGGTGCTGATGCTCAGTGGTGCCAACGAAGCACTGGTTGAGGCCACGCTGGCCCTGGCCGGGCAGGGTGGTTGGGTAGCCGGGCAATCCGCCGATGGCTGCTACGACCCGGCCGCCGCCGCGCGCCTGGCGCAGCAAGGCATGCTTTCCGGTGACCCGGCGCAGTTGGCGCAGGCGTTGGCTCAGCGTTGGCCGGCGTAAGCCGGGCGTTCCCACCCAGATTGGAAGACAAGCGATGAGCTACGCCAACAATGACGAAATCCGCGGCGTCCTGATCCAGGCCGGGCAGGAGCGCGTGCTGCTACCCAACGCCACGGTGGCCGAGGTGATGTCGCGCGTGGCAGTGGAGCCGCTGGCCGACATGCCACGCTGGATGGTGGGCCGCATCGACTGGTACGGCTGGAAGGTGCCGTTGCTGTCGTTCGCGCGCCTGAGTGGCATGGGCGAAGAGCCCACCGCGCTCAATAACAAGGTGATCGTGCTGAAGGCGCTGGGTGGCAACCCGGTGCTGCCGTATTTCGCATTGCTCACTGCCTCGTTCCCGCAGCTGATTTCGGTGCCGCGCGATGGCCTGCTGGCCGACGCCTCCGAAGATGTGTTGCCGGACGGCGTGCACATGCGCGTGCTGCTGGGCGAACAGAGTGCGTTGCTGCCCGACCTGGACGCCATCGAGGCGCAGGTGGGCCAGGCGCTCGCCGCCGCGGCCGCCTGACACCAACGCCCCACGGCTGCGTGACCGCCACGCAGCCATGTGTGCCATTGCCTCCGGTAGCGAACGTAGCGACGCGATGGATGCGTTGCAGCGCTGCTCGTTTAGAGCGGCCACCAGTGCTCTGTTTCAGCCGTCGTTCTTTCTATCCAGATGAGCCGCGCATGCTGCGGCTGCGTGCGGGCGTCGCTCTTATTGCTGCGGCTACGCATTGTGCGAATAGCCTGCCTGAAACGCTGTTTTGCGCGATGCAGTTGATCGGCGCGAGCGTGCCGCGTTTGGGCAGGATGCGTCGTTCGAGCGCGCCACCGTGAGCATTCCGGTGTTTGCACCGCTACGGCACGCCGATGGCGTAGTGTTGTGCGACCTGGCCGTGGTGGACCCGGCAGCCATGGCCGACTACCACACCCGCAATCGCGCCTACTTGGCCGATGCCATGCCGGCACGGCCGCCGGCGTTCTACACCACCGATGGCTGGCGGCGCCTGTGCATCGCGTACCGCACCGCAGTGCCAGGCGAGCGCGAACTCCAGCTGGTGTTGCTGATGGAGAGCCAGGTGATTGGCACGCTGGGCTTTACCCAGATCCAGCGCGGTGCGTTTCAGGCCTGCCACATGGGCTACGGGTTGGATGCGCAGCAGCAGGGCCGTGGCCTGATCCACTGGGCTGCCACCCAGGGCATTGCTTTTGTATTCGAGGCACTGGGCCTGCACCGCGTGATGGCGCAGTACGTGCCCGAGAATCAGCGCAGTGCGCGCGTGTTGCAGCGCCTGGGCTTCCAGGTGGAAGGGCAGGCGCGCCGCTATCTGCAGTTGAACGGCGTGTGGCGCGACCATGTGCTGACCAGCCTGCTGCGTGAGGATGGGTTTCCGGCCGAGGAGTGATGGATGGCCTTTGAGTAACCGCTGTATTCGGTTGCACGCGCCTGATCGGTGACGTTCCCAGTTGTTGTTGAGTTGGCGCTGATGACGGCGTTGCGGAATAACGCGCATCTGGATGCATCGCGCCGTTTAATGACGTCTGGGGACGGCAAAAGCCACATGGAGGGCGGTGGACACAGACGCTCGTGTGAGCGTCAAAGTCTTTGCGGCCCAGCGGCTACGGCTGCTCGACAGGCCGCTGGCATCATTCCTGCGCGTTGCTGGAAGAGACGTCCACGCGCAGCTGGTCCGCTGCCAGCTGCGTGTCCTGCAAAACGTCCACGCGCGTTGTCCAGCCGCGTTGCTGGATCTGCTTGCGCAAACCCGCGGCCCAGCGCTGTACAGCCGGTGTGTCGGGCGCTGCAGCCCACAGACGGATGCGCGGCGGCGCAGTGCTGGGCGCACGTTGGGCGAACCACGCGGTGGGGCGTACCGAAAGTGCGACGGCCTCGCCTGCGGGTCGCGGCGCCGGGGATGGTTTGGCGGGGACCTGCATCGCAAGCGACTCTGCGGTGGGCAGCGGTGCTGACTGGCTATCGCGTTGCGTGTCATTGCGGATCACTGGTGCCCGACGCGCCGGCGCGCTGAACTGACCGACCACGGTTGCAGCCGGGACGGACGCCATGTCGGCGGGCGATATGGAGGATGGGGATCTGCTGCGGTCCATCACCGAGGATGGTGCGTCTGACTCTGCCGATGTGCGCGGAGGCATCGCAGCAGGACGCATCGGTGTTGTCTGTGCAAGCGATGCATCGGCAGACGCATCTGCCTGGCCCGCGGCGATTGGTGCAGGCGGTGGTGGCGCTGCGGTGGGTGCGGCTTCGGCTGCAGCATTGCCTTCGGCCATCGGTTCCGGCAAAGACGGCGCCGCTGCGACTGCGAATTTGGAGGGCGCCGGTGGCGCTGGTGCCGCTGGTGCCGGTGCCGGTCGTGCAACGGCAGGCGCCAACGGAGGCGCAGAGGCGGGCAGCGATTTGGCTGTGACTGCGGGCGCTTCGGCGGGCGAGGGCAGAGCAGGTTGCGCAGATGCAGGGGCAGATGCAGTGGAAGATGCAGGTGCATCGATGGGCGCCTGCACGGCCATCGAAGACGCTGCGGGGGCATCGATCAGCCTTGCCATCGGAAGTGGCGGTTGGCCAGAATCTGTCGTTGCGTGATGTGCATCCGATGGGGGGGCTGGCGCTACGTCCATCGCAGCATCGGGCACGGGTTGGTGGGCCTGCCATTGCAGCCCCACACCGACGGCGAGCGTGATCGAGGCGGCAAATGCGAGTGTCGGCATCCATCGCCGCCGCCGGGTGCTCCTGAGGGCTGGCGTTGCGGGCACATGCGTGTCAGCCATGGCAGGCTGCGGTGCTTGCGTCGTTGCCGCTGCAGCTACTTCGCGCGTATCGGGTTCGGAGGCGGGGTGAGGAACAGGCCCGGTGGAGGCTTGTGCCGCGTTTGCGTGCACATGCTTGCCCAGGCGATGATTGTCGCTGTCGCTGTCGCTGTCGCTGTCGCTGTCGCTGTCGCTGTCGCTGTCGCTGTTGGTTTTGTTGTTGCTGTTTATTTCAAACCGACGCGCTGAGGTAATCCCCGAGTGATCATTCACCTCAGCAGGTGCAGCCGTTCCCGCGGATGTCTCCGAATCCGACAACGCATCGCCGCGCGATGAAACGCTGCGAACAAACGCAGTGGGCCGCTCCGCCAGCTCCACGTGCTGTTGCGCGTCGATCCACGCGCGCGCCTGTGCGCTCAATGGCGCACCGACTGCCTGCACGGCATCGCCGCCCTGTGCCAGTTGCGTCTGCACTGCCTGTCGCTGCGACGCCTGTGCCTGATCGGCCTGCGCAGCAGCAGCAGAAAATGCTGCCTGCAGGCTGGCTGGTGGCTCGAAATCAAACGTCTGCGTTCCCGCAGCGTTGACCACTGGCGCCGACCCGGCTTGCGCCTGCGGTGCTTCTGCTGCGACTCCTGCTGTGGTTGCCGCATGCGCCACCGATGCTGCCCGTGCCGCTTGCACAAACCACGCATCCATCCCCGCCGGTGGCGCGTACGCAGGCAGTGCGCGCAGCAGCGCCGAGATGCCGTCTTCGCCCTCCAGGAACTGCTCGAACAGTGCGCTCATTGCACCGCATCCAGGCTGACGCGCAGCTTGGCGAATGCATAGCGCAGGCGGCTTTTCACGGTCTCGAAGCCTTCGCCCACCACGTGGGCGATTTCTTCAACACCAAGTTCGGCAAAGAACCGCAGCACCACCACTTCGCGCTGCGCATCCGGCAAGGCCATGACGGCCGCGCGCACGCGGTGCTGCTGTTGGCCAAGCATCGCCAACTGCTCGCCCGACAACTCCTGGTCGGGTAGTTGCAGATGCGCCTCGTCCAGCGCGATCGAGGTGGTGTGATGGGCGCTGCGGCGCGTGTCGATCCACGCATTGCGGCCGATCTGGAACAGGAACGTGGTGAACGCGGCCTGCCCGGGCCGGTAGTCGCTGCATCGGGTCATCAGCTTGACCCAGGTCTTCTGCGCCAGGTCTTCGGCCTCGCTGACGTTGCCCTCGCAGAGCCAGGCCAGGAAATTGAACAGCGCACGGTTGTGACGCTGGAACAGCATGCTTGCCGGTTGCTCGATGAAGCCATTGGCGACAAGGAGCATGAGCTCCTCGTCGGGAAGTTGCGCAAGATCGGTCGATGGCATGCGCGCAGTGTAGAGCGCGTGCTGCGTGGTGCAATGGCTCATTGCCAGCTCAGCGCGCATGCCATCTTCCGGGGAACGTCCTAGCGATCAGTCGTTAGTGGCAAGCGGCCGGCTACTCAATGCGTCTGCCTGCTGCAGCAGCTGCAGGAAATCGGCGCGGTAGCCATGCCTGTCGCTGCCCAGGCTGCCAGCCGCCAATGCGCGCAGCTGCGGGTAATCCCAGCCGTGCAGCTGGCTGCCGCCACGCAGACGTTGACCAAAGCCGGCCACCGCTGCCGAAAAGCGGAACGCATCGCTGGTGGCAGCCAGCGCTTGCTGCTGGTTGGCACGCACCACGGTATCGAGCAGGCGGCTGCGCTGCGCCTCCGGCAGCTTGTAGCGCAGCTTGACGTGCGCCAGCTCGTTGCCGGTCGTAGGCTGCGGGCGCCGCGCCGCGGTGGTGGCGTAACGCAGCGGGTCGACGGAGGCGGCGCCCTGTGCCGGGGTGATTTCATACAATGCGGTGACAGTGTGCCCGGCGCCGATGTCGCCGGCGTCGACCTGGTCGTTGTTGAAATCCTCGCGGCGCAATGCACGGTTTTCATAGCCGATCAGGCGGTATTCCTTGACTGTGCCCGGATTGAATTCGACCTGGATCTTGACGTCGCGCGCGATGGTGGCCAGTGTCGACCCCAGTTCGTGGGTGAGCACCTTGCGTGCTTCCAGCGCCGAGTCGATGTAGGCGTAGGCGCCATCGCCGGCGTCGGCCAGTTGCTCCATCAGCGTGTCGTTGTAGTTGCCGGTGCCAAAGCCGAGCGTGCTCAATGCCACGCCGGAACGGCGCTTTTCGGCCACCATGCCCTTGAGCTGGTCGAAATCGGTGACGCCCACGTTGAAGTCGCCATCGGTGGCCAGCAGGATGCGGTTGATGCCGCCGCGCAGATACGCCTGCTGGGCCGCTTTGTAGGCCAGCTCGATGCCACTGGCACCGGCAGTGCCGCCGCCCGATTGCAGGCTGTCGATGGCTTCGACGATGCGCGTTTGTTGGTCGCCGGATGTGGGTGGCAACACCACGGCGGTGCTGCCGGCGTAGGTCACCAGGGTGATGCGGTCCTGCTTCCGCAGTTGCCGCACCAGCAATTTGAGCGATGACTGCAGGAGCGGCAACTTGTCTGGCGCGTCCATCGAGCCGGAGACATCCACCAGGAACACCAGGTTTGCGGGCGGCAACGCGGCGGTTGGCACATCGCGGCCGGCCACGCCGATGCGCAGCAGCAGCGTGTCGGTGTTCCAGGGCGTGGGAGCCAGTTCTGTGCGGACCGCGAACGGCGTGCCATCCGTCGGCGCCGGATCGTCGTAGCGGAAATAGTTGATCAGTTCTTCTACGCGCACTGCATCCACCGGTGGCAAGGTGCCGGCATTCAAGAAGCGGCGCACATTGCTGTAGCTGCCGGTATCCACGTCGATGCTGAAGGTGGAGACCGGCTGTTCGGCGGCCTGCACGATCGGGTTGTCGCTCAGCGTTTGATAGGTCTCGCGGTTCTCGGTAGGCGGGCTGGGCGGCATTGGCATCAGGCGCTCATGCATGTGCATCGGCGCTGCGAGTACGGCCGCCGGGGCAGGGGCTGCGGGGGTGGAAAGCACCGGCGGTGCAGGCAGCATTGGGCGTGAGGCTGTCTTGGAGACCTGCACGTTCCCTTGTGCGCGCTGGCGCAGGGAGCTTTCGACCTGGGGCGCCACCAAGCTGGTCTCGGGTAACGGCAGGTTTGCGGCCGAGTCCGCTACCGGTGGCTGCGGTTCGCGTGGTGTGGCAGCGTCATGGGTGAGCGACGGCGTGGCGGGCTGATTGCTGCTGCAGGCGCCCAGGAGCAGGGCGAGCGCAAGAAGGCTGTGGCGCGGCATACAACGTCCTTTGCTTGTCGTGAACAAGCGTGGCGAGAGAAGAGGTCCGGAGGTCGCCGTGCACTGCGCCTCTGAACGTCTAACGGGCCAGGATGGGAAACAGGGTTAACCGATGCGAGATTTTTTTCGCCGACTTGGCGGCTTCGTTCGCGCTGCCGTGGTTCGCGTTGTGCGCGGATCCGCATGCACGGCAGTGGCGTTGTGGTTTATCGGCACGCCCCGCTGTCGCATCATGGGAGGCTGCCGCTGATTGCGCGGTCACCTGTTTCCGTCACGGAGTGCATCTGGATGATCCAACGTCGTCACTTCCTCAAGAGCGCCACGCTTGGTGCAATCGCTTCCGGCCTGGCCGGGTGGGGCGCACGTGCGCAGGCCGCCGCCGGTGCCGGCACGGCCGGACGCGTTACCGTGCTGCCGCGCGGCGCAGCGCGGGTGATTTCCACCTGGGATTTCGGCATTGCCGCCAATCAGGCGGCCTGGAAAATCCTCGGCAGCGGCGGTATCGCACTGGATGCGGTGGAAGCCGGCGTGCGGGTGCCCGAAGCGGACCCGAGCAATCCCACAGTGGGGCTGGGCGGTTACCCGGATCGCGATGGGCGGGTCACGCTGGACGCCTGCATCATGGATCACCTGGGCAATTGCGGCTCGGTGGCGGCACTGGAAGATGTGGTGCACGCGATCTCGGTGGCGCGCGCGGTGATGGAGAAAACCCCGCATGTGATGCTGGTCGGCGATGGTGCGCGTCAGTTCGCGCTGGAGCAGGGATTCCCGCAGACCAAGCTGCTCACGCCCAGCTCGGAGGCGGCGTGGAAGGAGTGGTTGAAGACGTCGAAATATTCGCCGGAAGCCAATATCGAAAACCGCGCCTGGCGCGATGCCAAATTGCCGGGCGGCAAGGACAATCACGACACCATCGGCATGCTGGCGCTGGATGCGCACGGCAATCTGTCCGGTGCGTGCACCACCAGCGGCATGGCGTGGAAGATGCACGGCCGGGTCGGCGACAGCCCCATCATCGGTGCGGGCCTGTATTTGGATAACGACGTGGGCGGCGCCACCTCCACCGGCGTGGGCGAAGAAGTGATTCGCAATGTCGGTAGTTTCGCGGTGGTGGAAATGATGCGCCAAGGCAAGTCGCCGGCCGATGCCTGCCGCGAGGTCGTCATGCGGCTGATACGGCGCAAGCCCGAGCTTACGCGCACGCTGCAGGTGGGCTTTCTGGCGATGAACAAACGCGGCGAGGTCGGCGCGTTCGCGATCCAGAAGGGTTTCAGCTACGCGGTCTGCGATGCGCAGCGGCAGGACCTGCTGGTGCCCGGCGAAAGCCACTACACCACTGAGCCTGCGGCATGAGCGCGTTGGGGCTGGAAGTGGCTGCCGATTCGATAGGTTCGGCATTGGCTGCGCAGGAGGGCGGTGCGATGCGGGTCGAGCTCTGCGGGGGGCTGGATGGCGGCGGGTTGACGCCGTCGTTCGGCACGCTGGCGGTGGTGCGTGAGCGTTTACAGATTCCGCTGTATGTGTTGATCCGTCCGCGCGTGGGCGATTTCGTCTTCGATGCGGAAGAGGTCGAGGTGATGCGGCGCGATGTGGAGCAATGCGTGCGGCTGGGCTGCGATGGCGTGGTGTTGGGCGCGCTGGATCCGGATGGGCAGGTCGATCTGGCCACGATGCGGGTGTTGATCGAGGCGGCGGGATCGCTGGGTGTGACCTTCCATCGTGCGATCGATGTCAGTGCCGATCCGTCGCGCGCGCTGGAAGATGCGATCACGCTGGGGTGCGAGCGCGTGCTGACCTCCGGTGCGCGTGCGAGCGCGCTGGAAGGTGTCGACACCATAGCTGCGCTGGTGCGGCAGGCAGGCGGCCGCATCAGCATCATGCCCGGTGCCGGGCTCTCCGAGGACAACCTTCGCACCGTGAGCGAACACACCGGCGCCCACGAGTTCCACGCCTCGGCGCGCCGCGTGATTGCCGCGCAGGTGCAGGCACCGCACCCGTCTATTCGCGATCTGGGAGGCGACTACCAACGGACGGATGTCGTACGGGTGCAGCGAATGGTAGATGTGTTGCAGCAACGCTGAGCAACGCGTATGCGCGCCCGGTGACGAGAACTGCGATTGGCACGCTCTTCTCGCGCCGTCTCAGCCTTGAGGCGGCTACCCTAGCCGGCACCACGGGATGCAAGGCCCGACAGATCTGGTGTCGCTGGAAGCGCGCGCTGTGCGGCTGGTGGTCAAGAGCGCCGGCGCATTGCCGGGCGGCACGCTCATCGGTCTGGACGCTTCCGCATCGGTGGCATGTTGCGGCTTCTATACGCAAGCTGTCGGCAGCCAGAATCCACCGGTCGTTCTGTCTACTCGCCATCCGAGCCTTCGTGCGCATGCTCGGGCAGATATAGCGGGAAAGAGGGAAACTGCCGACGATCTTGCGGGCGTGCAGCGACGAGCCATTCGCGGGTCTTCCACATCTGTACCGCTTTGGCCAGCGTCGATGCGTCCATTTCGCTTTCTTGGTGATAAACGTATTGTCCGAGATGATCGACGATACCCAGGTGCGCATTTTGCTGCGCCTGCCAGTTGCTCACGGCGGTGTAATGATCGTTCAGGTCTTCACTGGTCATCCCTTCGACTCTAGGCGTGTCACCCGCCATTTGTTGCACCATTGTCAGGAAATCTGGATCCTTGCTTTCATCGAGCATTTTTTTGAGTGCGGCCACCTCGCCGAGCGTGGCGGGAGTTCCCGGAGGCCGCTTGTCGGGACGATAAGATGGGGCGCCTTCGATAAACGGGTTTCTTTCGTCATCGATGACAACGCTCAACAGGGCGTGTGCGGTGTCATCGATTTTTTCAAGCGCGTCTTTACGCGCCTGCATGCCGGTGAGTGCAGTGCAAGAGGAAGATGCACCCGCCGGATCGATCGTGGTGGCGGGGTGGGGATTGGCGCCGATGGGACCGGTGCGATCTTGTCTTGGCGGCACTATGTGCTGCCTGAGTCGATCGAGTTGCGCTTGCAGATGTGGTGGAACACGGATTGTGCAAGCGGCAGGCAGTGCAGAGATTGTCGGAGGCAGTGCTTGCAGTCTGTTGCAGCCTCGCAGGTCAAGCTCTTCAAGCTGCGTCAGTGTATGAATATCCAGTGGCAGAGTGACCAGCTCGCTGCAGTCCCGCAGGTTGAGTCTCTTCAATGGCGCACGGCCCCTGGCAACCGGGGGATAGTTGCGTAATGCCGAGCCCTGCAAATCCAGTTCTTCCAGCCTGGGCATGTGATGAATGTTGACGGCAAGTTGGGCCAGTGGTGAGTGCATCACCTGCAATCTTTTCAAATTTTCCAGGTGCATGATCGAGGTCGGGAGGATGCGTATTCCTGTGCCCAACAACTGTAGTGCTTGCAGGTTGATCAGCCCCTCGTATTGGCCGGATACGTTGCGCATCGCAAGATTGCGGGGCAGCTCTGCCAAGTCCGGACAGAAGACGATGCTGAGCTGTCGCAATTTGCTCAGGTAAGAAATGGATGCCGGCAGCGAGCGAATCGGATTCTGCTCCAACGCCAATGTCTGCAAGTTGGCGAGGTCTTGCATGGATTGCGGAAGTTCCAACAGGCCCGCTGCACTGATGGTCATGTGTTCCAGGTGGGAAAGACGGTCGGTCTGCTCAGGGAATCGGGGCAGTGGCAGGCAGTGGAGATTCAGCGATGCGACAGCGGGGTTGGCTGCTTCCGCTAACGTGGCTGTGGTTGCTCTCAGAGCCTCCTGCGGATCGGTCTCGACGGCCGGCATGCCGTCGATGGCAGCGCTCCATGCGTTGCGCCATTGCGCATTGGCCGCCGCGCATTCCTGCCGCCATTGCGACAACGCACTTTCGTAGGTGGAAGTCGATGCGCCGTGCTCCAACCGCGTGTTGCCTGGCGCGGCGTGCGAGCCTGGGCGCGCAGCTTCGATGCGCGGCGAGCCCGTTACCGTGGAGTGGAACCGGACCCGTTCTCTGGCGCCCAGTTGTGGCACGCCTGACGAGTGAAAAGCGTCTGCGGGTCCTTCATCTGCTGCCATGTGGTCATCAACTTGGTGAGGATGCGAACGCACGTCCGACCTGGGCTGCCGACCGGAGATTTCGGATGACGCTGGTGTCGATGATGGGCGACGCGGACGGTTGCCGGTTACACGCCCGAGCAGGTCACCAAGCAGGCCTGAACCGCGATCGGAAACGGCGCGAGGCCGCGTCCGATCGGAGGGCAGCGCGTTTGGGTTGGAGATGTCCTCAGGTGGAAGCTCCAACGGAACCTCTGGCGTGCGTGCCCGACCGATGCGCGGCATCGTGTTTCCTCGTTCGTTGCATGCGGTGTAATGAAAATCATCCGACTGCAGCGCATTGCACAAGGATCTCGGCGCGAAGTCCTGATCAGGGCGGCGAAGCGTCGATGGTGCGGCGGTCAGCAATCGATCTCCCCTGGGTAGGACTGGTGCCGGCAGACGCCGTGCAGGTAGCGCATGCGCCAAGCCGCACTGGATCGATCACGACATGTCTGATGCGTTGACGCTTCCAGGTGTAGCTGATGTGCACCAGACCATCGCGGGTCTGAATCACGGCCGGATAGGAGAACTCGTCTTTTGCGCTGTTTTCCAGCGTGAGTACGCGTTGCCAGTGGACGCCATCGGTCGACAGCGCCACCGCAAGTGTGCCGCGACCGTCCCACCAGTCCTTGCCGGCGATGCCGGGGTTGTAGACCAGCAGGGCGCGGCCGTCGCGCAGCATCACCGCGTCGGTGCCGGAGTTGGGGTTCTCCACGTCCAGCAACTGCATTGGTTGCCAATGCAGGCCGCCATCGTGCGAGAACGTACTGAACAACCTGTTCTGCTGGCTGCGCCCGAGTACCTGCACGCGCCCGTCCGCATGCAGCAGGACGCTGGGCTGGATCGCACCGATCACACTCGGGTCGTTGAGCGGCATGCCGCGCTGCCATTGCGCGCCGTCGTCGTCGCTCCATTCCAGATGCGCGCGCCAGCCGTGGTCTTCGCTGCTGCTGGGCGCGAGGATGCGTCCATTCGACAATTGCACCGGCTTGTTCTTGATCGGGCCGAGAATGCCGTCTGGCAGCCGCTGCGGTGGCGACCAGTGCGCACCGTCGTCATCGGAGATGGTGCGCAGGCCCCACCAATCGCGCGGATTCGGGCCGAGCTTGTAGTACAGCTGCACCGGCCCGATGCGGGACTGAAACAACACCGGATTCCAGGCCGGGAGCGCGGCGCCATTGGTGTCTGCGTGCGCGCCGTCGGCGATGCGTCGTGGCGACTGCCAGTGCTGCGGGCCGCGTTGGGCGAGCCAGATACCGACATCGGCCGCGCCTTCGTGTGCACCACCAAACCAGGCTGCCAGCAGCGTGCCGTCGCGGGTTTCCAGGAGCGTGGAGGCATGCGCCTGTGGCGTCGGTGCCGGGTTGGCGATGAACTCGCTGAGCACGATGGGTGAGGGCGTCGGCATGGGCGATTCGGCTTGAACTGCGCAGACGGCAAGGCTCGCAACAAGGCAGGTCAGCAGGCGTGACGGGAGCATCGTGGTGAAGTCCTGTGCGGATTTTAGAGATACCTATTTATTATCTATTAAATACCATGTGCTCTGGTCATCCCGGGGCCGTCGTCGCCCACCACGGCGATGGCCCGCGATGTCGTCACCCCCACTTTGCCCGTTGCGCTGGCTGGCCGCACTCGGCCTGACCGCGTTGGCCCTGCCCACCGCCATGCAGAACTTTTCGGTAAAAAACAGGTGCGACCGGCCTTCAGTGCCGATTGGCGTGCAACGACGCGCAGCGCCGTGTATCCGTCCACTCAGGAGCACACGTATGGCTTTTCCAACATCAGTCAACGACCAGATCACCGATGCTGTCACGCAGTCCAATGTCAAGGTCATTGGCGAGGCGCCTGCAATGGCGATGGGCTCGATCTACCAGAGCATGGCGCATTCGACCGGCATCCTGTTTCAGAACGCGGTATCGGCGCAACAGCAGCAAAACACCCTGTCGCAGGCCGCCACCAGTCAGGGCTTGATGCAGATCTACAGCCTTGATAAGACCGCCTCGGCGGCGGATGTGGAGAAGGTCGCGCAAGTGGGTGTCGCCGACAATCTGACCAGTCTGCTCACCGTGCTCAATGCGTTCAACACCGGCAAATAATGGCGGCTGGCGACAGCGGTAGTGCTGTCGCCAATGTTGCTGACACGCGTGCGTCGGTGCACTCAGGCCGCGTCGTCGTCGCGCGCCTGCGGCGGCAGCAGGATCTGCGGCTGTTTGGCCGAGTGGGTCTGGCACAGGAACGTCATCAGGTGCGCCGCTTCGGTGCTGCCGATCGGCTGGCTGGGCGCGGGCTTGCTGTGGACGTGTTCGGCAAAGGCGTGCTGGGTCTGCTCCGGAACCGCGGAGACAGGGTCTTGCGTAACGGTGGACGACGACATGAAACGCTCCTGGAACTCACCAACCGACCGTCGCTCGATGGAACGACGGGAATGCGCCACTGCCTTTCACAACGGCGTGAGCCGGTGATCTTGCCTGGAATGCGATCCGTTCGATACCGCACAGGTCGCAGACGCAGCGTTGGCAGTGGACGTCCAGATAGCGGCGCGGGTGCGGCGGTCTGAAGGGCCGTTACTGAGACATGCAAACATCTCTGGCTGATCCGGTTCACGTTCTGGCAACGCATGCAGCGGAGTCAGCCAAGAACCACTGCCCCAGCAGGCAGCAGGCAGTAAGCAGTAAGCAGTAAGCAGTAAGCAGTAAGCAGTAAGCAGTAAGCAGTAAGCAGTAAGCCTCCACCACGCCGACCACCCGAACGCTTGCCCCAGGCGGTCCGAGAAGCCCCACTGAACACCTAATTGCTCAGTGACGCAACGCCAGCTCGGCCAGACTTTCCAGACGTTGTTTGATCTCCCGCCAACCAGGCAGATGGGCATCGAGCAGGCGATAGAAGGCCTTGCCGTGGTTGTGCATTTTAAGATGACACAGCTCATGCAGGATGACGTAATCGATACAGGCGCCCGGGACACGGATCAGGCTTAGATTCAAGCTGATCCTTCCCAAGGGTGAGCAACTGCCCCACTGGCGCTGCATCATCCGCAGTGAGAGGGGTGGCACCTGCTTGATCCAGCGGAGTTGGGCCGCCATGTCGGCCACGCGCTGCGGTAGCAGCAACCTGGCGCGCTCGCGCAGGACCGCCTGCAGAAGCTTGGCGAGCACATGCGTTTTCTGGCGCGGATTGCGGAGCCGCGCACGCGCGCAGAAGAGCAGGCCCCGCAACTGGCGATTCGCATGGACGAGCTGGCGCTCTGTCTAGGGAAGATCTGAACAACCAACTGGTATCTTCGAAGTTCAAACAGCCTTGTCGAGATGAGGCGCGTAGTTGGCTTGAAGTACGTAAGGCATGCGTTTTCTGGTGGCATCTCCTGCCGCCAGGCAGCATTACCCCCTGGCCGGCAGCAGCTGCCGGCGCACCATCCACAGATTGGACAGCGCAAACAACGTCAGCACCTGTGCTGTATTCTTGGCCAGGCCGCGATAGCGGACCTTGGTGTAACCGAACTGGCGCTTGATCACGCGGAACGGATGTTCCACCTTTGCACGCACACTGGCTTTGAAGTGTTCCCAACGTGCTTCCCGAGCACGCTCGCGTTTGTTCCCAATAGCCTGAATTCGCGAAGGCTTGGCGGCAATGAAAAATGCAGCTTCGCAGTCTTGCAGTTCGTCGCGTTTGTCCGCGCCGGTGTAGCCGCTGTCGCCGAACACGCTGTCTTCGTTGCCATGCAGCAACGTGTGCGTCACCGTGACGTCGGCGACATTGGCCGCTGTGCAATGGACGTGGTGCACCAGCCCGGAAAACTCATCCACGCAGATGTGCGCCTTCATCCCGAAATACCACTGATTACCCTTCCTGGTCTGATGCATCTCAGGGTCGCGCGCATGGTCGGCATTCTTGGTCGAGCTGGGCGCAGCGATCAGCGTCGCATCGACGATCGTGCCGGAGCGCAAGCTCTGGCCCTTGCGCGCCAGATGCGCGTTGACGGCTTCCAGCATCCGTGCGGCAAGGCCATGGGTCTCCAGCAAGCGCCGAAAGTTGAGAATCGTGGTCTCGTCCGGAACGTTGTCCAAGCCACCGAGCTGGGCAAAGCGCCGCAAGCTCGGAATCTCATGCAGCGCTTCTTCCATCGCCGGATCGCTCAACGCATACCACTGCTGCAGCAAATGAATCCGCAACATCGTCGCCAATGCGTACGGCTGCCGACCTGGCCGCCCCGACACCGGATAGTGCGGCGCGATCAGCCCGACCAGTTGCTGCCACGGAACGACCTGCTCCATCTCGGCCAGAAAAATCTCGCGGCGGGTCTGCTTGCGCTTGCCCAGGCCTTCAGCGTCGCCGAACGTCAGTTGCATGGATCACTCCTCAATATGAGGCGGGTAGTGTCGCTTATCTGTGGTGCGTTGTTCAGAGGTTCCCTAGAGCTGCTGGCAGAGCAGGTAAGCCTGATTCTTGATGAAGCGCGCTGGCCGGCGACGTTGTACGCTCCGGTTTGAAGGATGCGGGCGGGTGATGGTGTCGGCGCGGGTGCGTGTCAGTCCGCATGCGGCTCGTGCAGTGTTTAATGCGTTCGTTGCACGCGATATGGATGCGTGGCAGCCAAGCCTTGTGCACTCGGCACTAAGCGACGTCCTCCCGCGCTGAGTAGCGATCAGGTTTAGAGTGCGGAGTGGATTTGACCCGCCCCCGATTGCAGGGCCACTAGTCGGTAGAGATTTCGGCCTGATTTGGCGCCTTTGAATTCGATTCGGGCCCGTAAGCTCGGGCGAAATCTTCAGAGGTTTTTCATGCCAGCGTACTGGGGTCGCTTCTCGTTATAGAGGCGCCGCCACCTTTCGACTCGGCACCGTGCATCGGCCAGTGAGAAGAGTCAGTGCGGTTGAGACACTCCGCTTGCAGGCGTCCGTTGAAGCTCTCTATCGAGGCGCTACCGGTTTGGCGTGCCGCGCCGGGAGAAGTTCAGCTCCCGCCCGTTTTGATACGCCAGCGAGTCATCAATTTATATTCGAGATGAATGCTGTTCGATTTAATGTCGGCTGTTCTCTCCAAGGCAAGGAATTTCGCAGTTGGAGCGAGTCCTGCAGATAGAAGGCAGACTATTTCCGCACCGCATCATGTGGATATTTGGCTATGCGCATTCAAGAGCACGCAAACAGCTCTGCCCGCTCGTTTGATTCGTCTACTCCCGACGCCCTTGCTTCAGCGAACGATCTGCCAGCTGCCGATGGCTGGCCCATGGGTCTGGAATCGTTAAAGCGAAAGGCTTCCCAACGAAAGCCCGTCTCCGGCCACGCTTCAAAACACAAAGCTGGCGAAAATGCCATGGCCGAAATTCAGGAAGCAGAGGCGGTCTATGATGCATTCGTGGTCGCCAAGTATCTTGCCGATCCACTGCATGGCACTGTAGACAATACGGCGGAACTGATCGCGGAAATGCCCAACTCGGGTGAACCGGAACATTCCCCGGAAGCCGACCAACCCGCGCATTCACACGAACACACGCCGATCGATCACACGCCAGTGTCGGCAGACCATCAGACGCAGCATGGTATCGGCGCGGAGCACTCTCTGGATCCGCATCCGGTAGAGCCTGCAGCGCACGAGAGCCTCCTGCACACCCTGGCTGAGGAGGGGGCGCCGGAAGGCGTTGCCGATCTGGCAATGAGCTTGAGCATCAGTGGCGCCATGCTGCCGCTCTCTGGCCTTGCGATCTACGCCGCCTACAAGGAAACCCGCGAAGTGGCCGAACAACGCGGCGCCCTGCGGCAGCGCGAACGGCAGCTGCGGTCAGAGATGGCATCGTTGCGAACTGTGCCGGAGAGCGGCCCATTGAATGCAGTTGCAGGCGCTCAGGTCCATGCCTTGAGCGAGGCGATTGATACAGTCGCTTACCAACAACAGCGCAACGCACGTGATGGCGCTATCGCGGTGACCTCAATGGCGTCCGCAAGCGTGATCTTTACCAAGGCCACGACAGAGCTCGGCATCCAGGGCGGGTTGGCACTCGGCGCCAATAACGCAAATGCTGCTGGCTTGATCGGCCACAGCACCGCCGCCGCAGGCGTCGCGTCGGCGGCCGGTATTGCCGGCACATTTGTCTTGGCTCCGCTGGCAAGCGTCGCTGCCACCGCGCTGGGCGGTACGTTTCTGCACCAGTCACGCAAGGAGAAAACGCGCGTGGTTGCCGATGTGGCGCGTGTCGAAGACTTCATGCAACGCCTGGAACCGGGCGAGCTCAGCCCTGGCGCACAACGCTACCAGCACTTCTTGAGCACCAAGCTGCCCCAGCGCAGGGGATTCGCCGGCAGCTTCAACAACTGGAACAAGGGCTTTGTCGTTGGCGGCGTCACCTACACGGCCAGCACTTTGACCAAAACCGGAGTCAGTGCTGCTGTTGTGCTGGGTGCAGCCACCGTGACCGGGCCGGTGGGCACCGGTTTGGTGGTCGGTGCCGGTCTGCTGGGTGCGGTCACGATGGGTGTTGGTGGCCACCAGTTTCTGCTGGCGCATGGCAAGCAAAAACGGTATCGCAACTACGAGACTGCGGAGATGCCCAGCGTGGACCGGGCATTGCTTGCCATGGCCGACCTGCTGCCCACGCCCGAGGCGGGCGTCGCTGCCTCACCGGGGGAAGTGGATCCGCATGGCACACCACGCGTCAGTGACGGTGCCTCGGGAAAAGCGTCGGACACCGTCGTGACGACGGGCACTGGTGACCAGCTGGAGTCTGACCATGTCATGCCCGGCCCAACCGAACACACGGTGGCTGCCCAGTCGGTAGCGGCAAAACAGGCATCGCCTGCAGCCGACGACGCGTCAGCCGCGACGGAGGCGACTGTTGCCGTTCCGCAGCATGGATTCGAACTGCGCAGCGCCCTGTACGCCTGTATCGACGGTCAGGAAAAAGCACGGGACGCGCTCTTGCAGAGCTGCGCCAACGACATGAAGAAACGCTATCGGGCAGTGCCTCGCTCTACCGATCAGCGCCCAGCAACTGGTCAGGCGGCTCAACCGTCCTCGCTCGCCAAGCGAGCCAGGGCAGCGCTTTTTGCAGGGGCGACCTACGGGCGAGCAGTGCTCACCGGCAAACCCCGCGTCGCTGGCGAAAAAGCCGCGCGAAGCTATGCAAAACATACCGATACATTGACCGAAACAGCGTTGAACCAGTGGCTGCAAACGCCAGGCTCGGTCAAGTCGCAGGTTGCGTACATGCAAAGTTGCCTGGAGTTACAAAAGAAATATCTAGACTCGAAACTGCGCTTGCGGGTGGAGCTGCCGGCGGAGGATGCTGCCAGTGGTGCAATCCCAGACACAGAGGCCACAGCCACGACGGCTGCGCAGGCGCACGCACGCTTGACCACGCAACTGCATCAAGCGCGTGAGCGCGACGAGTTCCAACTGCGATCTGTCAGCTTGATGTTGGAAGAACTGGGCATGGCAAACGAGGAGCTGGAAAGTTCAGACATGAGAAAAATCCAGCGCGCAGAAAACAGGATGCAGGGGCTGCAACAGCGCCTGATCGGTGCGTTGACCGCAAACGCGATCACGCCGCAGCCAGGAAGTGCGGGCTTTGCGCATTTCTGCATGAAACAGGCCCGGCGGCACACTAGCGATGTGCGCGGCACGTTGCTGGCCACCGAAATGCAGGCCGCGCGCATCCGTGAAGGCGCTGCGGCCGCGGCAACGCCGTCATTCAGCCCTTGAGCGATCAGCAGCCGTGGCATCTTTACCAGTGGGACGGCACCTGCCGCCACGGCCTGGAGTGGCTGACAAAACGTGGCGAGCAGTCATCAGTGTATGCGGGCTGCGCGCTCAGAACCGCAGCGTACGAGTGTTACGTACCTGTCTACAAAACCTTGGGCGTATCAATGCTTCGTCGCCTCAATCAGGACTTGGGTGAGCCACCGCGAAACGGAGCGCTGCTCGCCAAATCGCGACATGGGAAGATCGCTTTCAAGAAAACGGATTCGCCTCCGAGAGTTACTTGCATCATGAACGCCTGATAATGTCAAATCAACCCCGCAGGTATTTCAAATGATGGACGGATTATTTAATTTTGACTATAAAAAATATCGCGAAATGACGGAAGCGGCAGATGATCACCGCAATTCTCCGCCCCCGGAAGAATGCAGGGAAAACCACAGCACGGGTTATAACATGCATCCGCTGCTTGAATCCCTCCCGCGAAGAAATCCCACGCAAGTGCATGCCGATAGCTCGGTCCATCAGATGCGCGCAGCCGCGGCGACCTCCAAAACCCATAGAGATTACTCAAAATTATTAAAACTAATCGGCGCCTATGGCGATGGCGAAGATATTATCGAGCTACAAAGAAGATTTCCAAGTTTTAATCGCTTTTTTAAAGACGACGGCCTGTCACATATAAGTGGCAAGCAGATGCTTCAGGAATTGAACGAAGATCAACGCGACCAAGTCATACATCAAATAATAAGGCGAATTGGGCATTTTCCGGATCCTGAATATCGAGAGTTGGCGCTGAACCAACTTGAGTCGGATTGCAGTCAAAACATTGTGCTGAGCCAACTGAATTTGAATCGCATTGCCGAAGCCAAAGCCGAAGCCGAAGCCAAAGCCAAAGCCAAAGCCGAAGCCAAAGCCAAAGCCAAAGCCGAAGCCAAAGCCAAAGCCAAAGCCGAAGCCGAAGCCAAAGCCAAAGCCAAAGCCGAAGCCAAAGCCGAAGCCAAAGCCAAAGCCAAAGCCGAAGCCGAAGCCAAAGCCGAAGCCTTAGGCAAAGGCGCAGCCATAGCCAAAAGCAAGATCAGCGAAATTATCGGATATCTACCAAGATATGAAGCATTACAGCGCGTGTCATCCCGCACGGAGCGTATGGTCGGGTTCCATAATTACTTGCGTGATGATGGCTCATTTGGCCAGGCGCTACTTAACATCCTTCAATACGCCACCCCAGATCAGAAGAAAAGATTGGATCTAGCAGTCGAGAGGCGCAAACTGGCCTTGGCCGCTCCAAAAAGCAAGACCGCTCCAAAAAACAAGCCTCTAAAAAGAGTATTTCTGACCCTTCATAAAAAACCAGAGTTACTTTTAGCAATTTCAAACGATGCAAGCAGCGGATATTTATCACAAGAAGAACTCGAAGAAATAGTCGATAAGGAAACTGGCGAACTGACTCGTCTGGGTGAAGCAGTGATTTCAGAAGCATCCGAAGGCATCCAGGCAGCAATTCGCGCCAACTTCAGACTTCGTTATCAACAACGGGACCTGCCTCCAAACAGCCCCCCTCAGGCCTTCCATCGGCCAGAAGAAACGTGGAATCCCGATACTCCGGCGGATTCTTCCTATTCTTCCTATTCGTCACTGTTCCCGCCCACCCCTTCTGGCGGTTGGCCGCAGAACGCACCAGGTGCGTGGAATCCCGATACTCCGGCGGATTCTTCCTATTCTTCCTATTCGTCACTGTTCCCGCCCACCCCCTCTGGCGGTTGGCCGCAGAACGCACCAGGTGCGTGGAATCCCGATACTCCGGCAGATTCTTCCTACTCTTCCTATTCGTCACTGTTCCCGCCCAACCCCTCTGGCGGTTGGCCGCAGAACGCACCAGGTGAGTGGCATCCCGATACTCCGGCGGATTCTTCCTATTGTGCATGGGCAGCCCAGCCCGAAGCATCGAGTTCCACCTTCGATGATCTCGAGTCCTTGGACTCCCGGCAGAACTATGATTATCGCGAATTCGACCTCAACACCCCCCAGGAAATCGAGCAGCCGTGGAGTCCCCCTCGGGCCTTTCATCCGCAGGAAGAAAATCTGCCGCCCCAATCGGTCTTCTCGGGAGTGAGCGCAGATTGGAGGCGCATGGGGTACCAGCCGGACCCCGACATCCCGCAATACCCCGCTCAAAGTCCAGCTTCGACCTTCGATGGCCTCTCCTCCATTAGCCATTACGGCCGCGAATTCGACCTCAACACCCCCCAGGAAGAAGAGGAGCCGTGGGACTACGGCACGCAGACTCCCGTGGTGCACTCGGCCATGAGTCCCGAGAGGATCGATGTGGACAATCTGCCGTCGCCCCAGAACGTCCCAGACCCCGAGCTTCCTCCAGTGACCGCCACTTCGTGGCTGCAAGATGGACATTTGCGCGCCTACACCGACGACCTCGCTCGCCGATTGCAAGGGCAGCCCAATGCCCATTTACTCCACTTTGCCGACTCACAGGTAGTGACGATGCTGAGTTCCAAAGATCCAGACCAGCAGGCCCGCGCACGGCGCCTTCTTGTCGGAGACGAAGCCCCACCTATCGTGTTCCTGCCGATCAATCAGCCCAACTTTCATTGGTCACTCCTCGTCGTCGACCGGCGTAACAAGGACGCTGTCGCAACCTACTACTACGATTCCATGGCACAGACGCAGCCACAGCAACGCTACCTTGCCGACATGGCGGCCTACCACCTTGGCCTTGATCATGAGCAAACTCAGGAAATGCCCACCGCGATACAGCCGGACGGTTATTCCTGCGGCGATCATGTGCTGACCGGAATAGAGACGCTGGCTCACAGGGTGATCGACGGCACGTTCGACTCTGCGGACGGCAGAAACTTGAGCGAAATCGAACCCGACCGCAGGATGATCAGGGATCGTCTTGTCCAAGCGGACCAAGCTCCAGCAGAAAGCAGCGTCAGGCAAGTTTCCGAACGCCCCTTCGAACAGAAGAAAAAGAAAAGCAAGTGGTGGAAGTTCTAGCAATTCGACCATCGGCGATAGAGGGTCGGCAGCAATTCGTTAAAAAGCTCTTTGCTGGCAGCGGGTTGGCTTATCTTTGGCTTTTTTTTACCCGAATCCCTGCCGACCCTCATTCCGAGCATCGACTGCGACCGTCTGGTGGCCACGCAGTAGTTTTGTTGGCGGCTCTTAACCGATTCGGAGCGAACGCCGCGCCCGTCTGACGATGAGCGCGGTGGTTTCTTGGCCGCTGTTACTCCTTCGGCGTGATCCACACCTGCTGCTGCAAACCGCGCACGCTGGGCTTGGCGGTGCTGTCCAGATCGAACACCACCACGGCATTGTCGCCCTTGCGCTGGAACGGTGCCGGGAAATACAGCGCACGTTGCGCGCCGATGTTCCAGTGGCGGCCCAGGTTGACGCCGTTGGCCCAGGTCACGCCCTTGCCGAAGGCGCGCATGTCCAGATAGGTGTCGGTCGGTGTGCCGATGCGCAGGGTGCCGCGATGGAAGGCCGGGCCGTCGACGTGATTGCGGGTCCAGCCGCGCAGGCTGTCGGGCGAGCGCATCGGCAGCGGGAAGGCCTGCCAACCGGTGAGTTGCTGGTTGTCCAGCAGCACCGGGTCGACCAGGCCGGCGCGGCCGTCGGCCATGCGCGGGCCGTAGTTGATGCGGCCGCTGTTTTCCACCAGCACATCGAGCGTGTGTTCGCCGGCCGGAATATCCACGTTGGTGGAGACCTGTTGCAGGCGACGTTCGACGCTGCCGACCGGCTTCTTGTCTAGATACACCCGCGCCACGTCGCGCACCTCGCCCAGATACAGCGCGCCCTTGCGCGGGCCGGTGACGGTGGTGCGGTAGAGGATGTAGCCGTAATCCTGGCCGAAGTGTTCCATCGGCTGCGGGGTGTCGATGGCGATCGGGGCGGGCAGGTTGTCCCACAGCGAGGCCGATTCGCGCAGCTGGGTGTCCGGCAGGGCCGCGATGGCGATCGGCGCCGGCAATGCAGGCGGCTGCACGCCGGTGACGCGGGCGATGGCATCGCGCATCAACGCGAACTTGGGCGTGGGACGACCGGCCTCGTCGAGGATGGCGTCGTAGTCGTAGCTGGTGGTTTGAGGTGCGTAATGGTCGCTGGGATTGCCCTGGAAATTGGCACCATTCATGAAGCCGAAACTGGTGCCGCCGATGAACATGTAGAGATTGGCCGAGTGGCCCTGGCGCAGGATCCATTCCAGTTCTTCGGTCTGTTGCTTGGCATCGGTGCTGGCGTGCGGCTTGCCCCAATGGTCGAACCAGCCGGCCCAGTATTCGCCGACCATGCGTGGTTGGTCGGAGCGGAACTTGATCAGTTTGTCGAAGGCGCTCTTGGCTTCGCCGGGTGCGAAGTTCACCACCGCCAAGGTGTCCGGCAAGGTGCCGTTGGCGAGCATGTCGGCGCCGTCTGAGGTGAACAGCAAGGCGTCGTCGAAGCCGGCCTTGACGTACATGGCGCGGTTGTCGGCCATGTAGGCATGGTCGTCGTCGTAGGAGCCGTATTCGTTCTCGACCTGCACGGCGATGATCGGCCCGCCATTGTGATTGAGCAGCGGATGCACCTGCTTGGCGACGGCATCCAGATAGGCCTGGCTGGCGCCGAGAAAGCGCGGGTCGCGGCTGCGCACGCGGATGTTGTCCTTGCCGAACAACCAGGCGGGGTAGCCGCCGGCTTCCCACTCGGCGCAGGTGTACGGGCCGGGCCGCAGGATCACGTTAAGGCCTTGCGCGGCGGCTTCGTGCACGAATGCGGCGACATCGTTGTTGGCGGAGAAATCGAAGCTGCCCTGTTGCGGTTCGACCAGATTCCAGAACACGTAGGTCTCCACCGTGTTCAGGCCGAGTGCGCGTGCTTTCTGCAGGCGGTCCTTCCAGTATTCACGCGGAATGCGCTGGAAGTGGATGGCGCCGGAGAGAATCTGATACGGCTTGCCGTCGCGCACGAACTGCGTGCCTTGCGTGCCGAAGCTGGGCCAGGTGTCGGTAGTAGCGGCAATCGTGGTGACGGGAAGCGCGAACGCGAGGGCCAGAACGAGCGGTGCAAGGGTGGTGCGCAACATGGGAAATTCTCGGCGGTGACGAGTGACGAGTAAGAACGAGCATCAAGCAAACGACGGCGGCAGATCCTGCTTGTTCGCACCAAAGGTCAGGTTTGGCTTGGCGCCCATGCTGAATTCCAGCGTGCCGCCAGCAGCCAGATCGGCATGGCGCATCCAGCTGCGGTTGATCGGTTTGCCGTTCCAGGTCAGCGATTGCACGTACACGTTTTGCGCGCTGCTGTTGTTGGCCACGATGCGCAAGGTGCGGCCGTTGCCGACATCGAGTTCTGCACGCTTGAACAGCGGGCTGCCGAGGATGTAGTTGCCGCTGACCGGATCCACCGCATACAGCCCGAGCGCACTGAGCACGAACCAGGCGCTCATCTGCCCGCAATCCTCGTTGCCGGACAGGCCATTGCGCGCGTCGTGGTACTGCTCGCGCAGCAGCCGGCGCACCATCGCCTGGGTCTTGTACGGTTGCCCGGCGTAGGCAAACAGATACGCCACATGGTGGCTTGGCTCGTTGCCATGTGCGTACTGGCCGACCAGGCCATCGATATCCGGCGGTGCATCGGCGGGCAGTTCGGAGCTGGTGGAAAACAGCTCGTCGAGTTTGGCGACGAAGCCGTCGCGGCCGCCGTACAGATCCATGTAGCCGTACAGATCGTGCTGGTTGAGGAAGGTGGCCTGCCAGGCGTTGGACTCGGTGAAATCGCGCCATTTGCTGATGTGGCCCATGCCGCGCGGGTCGAACGGTGTGGCCCAGCTGCCGTCTTCCAGGCGCGCCTGTACGAAGCCGCTGTCGCGGTTGAACACGTTGCGGTAATTGCGCGAGCGCTCGCGCAGTGCGCGGGCATCGTCGGTGGCACCGGCAGCCTGGGCCAGATGCGCACAGGCCCAGTCGTCGTAGGCGTATTCCAGGGTGCGGCTGACTGCCTCGTCCACCTTGTCGGCGGGGATGTAGCCAAGCGCGCGGTAATACGCCAGGCCATGCGTGGTGTCGTCCATGGCGCGTTTGCGGTAGGCCGGCCAGGCGGCTTTGTAGTCGATGCCGGTGAAGCCCTTGGCGTGCGCTTCGGCCAGCACCACCGCCGAGTGGTAGCCGATCATGCAGCCGGTTTCCACGCCTTGCAGCGGCCAGATGCCCACGCCGTCCGGGCATTCGTTGGCGCCGCGCACCAGGCATTGCACCAGGTCCGGCACGCGCTCGGGCTGCACCAGGGTGAGCAGCGGATGCGCAGCGCGGTAGGTGTCCCACAGCGAGTAGGTGCTGTAGTTGTGATAGCCCTTGGGCGCGGTGTGGATCTGCAGATCCATGCCGCGGTAGCGGCCATCCACGTCGCTGAAGAGGGTGGGCGCGAGCAGGCTGTGATACAGGCCGGTGTAGAAGATGCGCCGCTGCGCGTCGTCGTCGCTGTCGATGCGGACGCGTGCGAGTTCTTTTTCCCAGGCGGCTACGGCTTGCGCGTGCACGCGGGCGAAGTCGAAGTCCGGCAGTTCGGCATCCAGATTGGCCAGCGCGTTGTCGGCGCTCACTGCCGAGATGCCGACCTTGATCAGCAGCGGTGCGTCGGCTGCATCCGGGTAATGCAAGGCGGCCTTGAGATGCGTGCCATCGGCGCTGCGCGTGCCGGCGGCCAGCGGCTGGTCTTCGTTGTACAGCTGCACCTGTTTAAACGGCCGCGACAGGCGCATGGCGAAATAGATGTAGCGTCCCTGTGCCCATTGATAGACGCGGCGGCCACCGGTGAGGGTGCGTTCGTCGACCACGCGCAGCTGCGCATCGGTGATGCGGGTGGGGATGCCGGGCTTATCCTGCATGCCGTGGCACAGATCCAGCAACACGTGCGCCGGCTTGCCCTTGGGGAAGTGATAGCGATGCAGGCCTGCGCGCGCGGTGGCGGTGAGCTCGGCATGCACGCCGCTGTCCTTGAGCCGCACGCGGTAGTAGCCGGGCGAGGCCGCTTCATCCGCATGGTCGTAGCGTGAGCGATAACCGGCGTCGGGATCATCCAGCGGGCCGGGCACCAGCTTGACCTCGCCGGTGGCCGGCACCAGCAACACATCGAGCATGTCGCCGATGCCGGTGCCGGATAGATGCGTGTGCGAGAAGCCCATGATCGAGCCATCGGACTCGTGGTAGCCCGAGCACGAATCCCAGACCGCGTTGTAGGTGTCCGGGCTGAGCTGCACCATGCCGAACGGCAGCGTCGCGCCGGGGAAGGTGTGGCCGTGGCCCCCTGTACCGATGAAGACATCGACATGACGGGTGAGGTCGGCGCGGGTGCGCGCATCGGCCGGCAGTGCGTAGGTGCCTGCGCGTGCGCGGGCGAGGCCTGTGGCCAGAGCGCCGCTACCGAAGAGGGCTGCTGCGATGGCGCCTTGTAGAAAACCGCGTCGTGTTGCCATGTGTCTGGTCTCGAGTTTGCGGGCCGATGCCGGGGCACCCTCATCCGCCCTTCGGGCACCTTCTCCCGGCGGGAGAAGGGAAGATCAAGTGCTGTGTCGTTCCGCCTGGAAAGGAAGATCTGGCGCTTCGGACAATCAACTACTGCGCAGCAACTGCGGTTTGCGCTGATGCAGGTCGATGATGAGTTCCCCGAACAAGGTGTTGGCCCAGGCGAACCAGTCACGCGTGAATGTGGCCGGGTTGTCCTTGTCGAAGGCCTCATGCATGAAGCCGGTGCCGGCATGCGTGGTCTTGAGCCATTGCAGGCATTGGCGCAGCTGCGCATCGTCGTCGCTGACCAGCGCGTACTGCACGATCGCCATCGGCCAGATGGTGCCCATGCCGCTGTGCGGGCTGCCCACGCCTTCTGCCGCGGTGCCGCGCGAAAAGTACGGGTTGCGCTCGCTCCAGGCCAGCTGACGTGTGCGCAGGAACACCGGGTCGGCGCGATCGCAGCAGCCCAGGTACGCCAGGCTGAGCAAGCCGGGCGCGTTGGCGTCGTCGATGAACAACTGGTTGCCGTAGCCGTCCACTTCAAACGCCCAATACGCCTGCCCATCGCTGTCGCGCATCTGCCCGAACTGGCGCGTGGCGGTTTCCACTTCGTCGGCGAGCGCCGTGCAGTCGGCCGCAAATGCGCTGTCGCGATGGATCTGCGTGCTCATGCTGGCCAGCTGCCGCAGCGAGGCCACCGCGAACAGGTTGGCCGGCACGAACAATGGGAATACGCAGGCATCGTCGGACGGGCGGAACATCGAATGGATCATGCCGTTGGGCTTGGTCGGCTGGCCGTAGCCTTCCAGCACCAGCGTCTCGGTGGCCAGCGGCGAGGGGCGCTGGAACATGTACGGGCCGCGGTTGTCCTTGCGCTGCTGTTCGCGGAAGGTGCGCACCACCACGTGCATCGCCTCGCGCCAGTCGTCGTCGAACGGCGCGGTGTCGCCGGTGGCACGCCAGTATTCGTGCGCGATGCGGATCGGGTAGCACAGCGAATCGATTTCCCACTTGCGCTCGCCCACACCGGGCTTCATCTCGGTGATGTCGTTGAGCGACCACTTCAGGCGCTGGGTCTGGCCATCGGGCAGGAACGCGTTGGCATACGGATCGAGCTTGATGCAAGCCGCCTGGCGCTGGATCAGGCCATGGAACATGCGCCGCAGCGCCGGGTCGCGCTTGGCCAGCGGCACATACGGATGCACCTGCGCGGACGAATCGCGCAGCCACATCGCGTGGATGTCGCCGGTGATGACGAAGGTGTCCGGCTTGCCGTTGCGGGTGCCGGTTTCCACTGTGGTGTCGAGCGTGTTGGGGTAGCAGTTCTCGAACAGCCAGGCCAGTTCCGGGTCGGCAATGCGCGCCTTGATCTGGGTGATCTGCTGCTCCACTGCGGTGCTGACAAAGCGACGCTGCGCCTTGGGCGGACGCTTACTGACAAAGCCCGAGGCCGGCGACGAGGTCGCTGCGCGTGCACCGGGGATGCCGCCGATCAGCGCGCTGCCTGCGGCGGCGCCGAGCATGCCTAGCATCGTGCGGCGCGAGACGGCGGCGGCGGTGGGTTGCGTGCTGTCGTCGCGCGCTGGCTCAGTGATGCTGTCTATGGGGATCTTACGCATGGATACTCCTGATGCCGCGCCCGTGCTGTGGGCGCGTGGTGTTCGTGACGCGCATGCCGGCACTGCGCCGGCGCGCTGCGAATGGCCTTACTTCGGCAGCGGTGCGCGGCCCTGGATGGTGAGCGCCGCACTCTGGCCGGGGGCGCCGGTGTCTGGCTGGCCGCCACCCACGAACAGCCGGTAATCGCCGGCTTCCACCGCACGCGTGCCGGTACGGTCCACATCGCTCAGTGCGCGCGCATCCAGGGTGAAGGTGAGCGTGCGCTGCTCGCCCGGCTGCAGATGCACGCGCTGGAATCCAACCAGGCTGCGCAATGGCGACTGCGGGCGGTCTGGGTACTGCAGATACACCTGCGCCACTTCATCGCCCGCGCGTTCACCGGTATTGCGCACGGTCGTGGTCACCTGCAGCGGGCTGCCGGCCTGCAGCGTGGTGGCGGACAGGCGCGGCGCCTCGTACGCAAAGCGGGTGTAGCTGAGCCCGTAGCCGAACGGGAACAACGCCTCGCCCTTGAAATAGCGGTACGTGCGGCCCTTCATGTCGTAGCTGACGTACGGCGGCAGGTCTTTGGTGGAGCGATAGAACGTCACCGGCAGGCGCCCGCCGGGGTTGTCGTCGCCGGCCAGCGCACGGGCAATGGCGGTGCCGCCGGACTGGCCGGGGTACCACGCCGCCACGATCGCATCGGCATGGGTCTTGGCCCAGTTCAATGCCACTGCGCTGCCGCTCATCAACACCACCACCAACGGCTTGCCGGAGGCCTTGGCACGCTCCAGCAAGGCCTGTTGCGCGGCGGGCAGTGCGATGTCGTTGCGGTCGCCGCCGTCGAAGCCGGGCACGTCGATGCGCAGCTCTTCGCCTTCCACATCCGGCGAGAGCCCGACGAAGGCCACCACCGCATCGGCCTGCGCCACGGCTTGTTCGGCTTCGGCCAACTGTGCGGCGGCCGGCGCCAGCCACTCCAGGCGCACGCCCTGGTCCTGGCCGCGGTGTTCCATTTCCAGACGAATCTTGCGCGGGCGGGTGTCGTCGAAATGCAGCACCGTCTCCACGCTGCGGCCGTCAGCGTTGTGCATGCCTGCCGGCACGTGCTTGTCTTCGGCGTTGCCGGCAACGACCAGTTTGTCGTCGATGTACAGCCGCACCGGGTCGTGGCCGGTGCAATCGAAGCACCGCGCCACGCGCACTGCCAGGGTGTAGTCGCCAGTGCCGGGCGGCAACAGCTCGCCGCTCCAGCGCACGGCGTAGCGATCGGCGGGCACGCCCTTGGCCGGGCTTACCTGGTCCCAGTTGAAGCTGATCGCGCGGTCCTGGCGCGTCACGCGCGGTGCGCCTTCCAACTCGACATTGTCGAAATACTCACCGCGCAACCCGGGCTTGCCGTCGCTGCGCAGCGCGGTCTCCGGAATCATGCCCGGCACGCCAGCGGCCAGCGGCGCGCCTTGCGCATAGCGCACCTGCTGCGCGCCGAAGCGTTGGCGCAGGCCGAGCAGCGGCGTCACCGGCTGCGATGAGGTGCCTTGGTAGTTGGCTTCCAGTGCAGCCAATGCATCGGCGTTGGGGCCGATCACCGCCAGCCGTGTACCGGCCTTCAATGGCAGCGTGGCGTTTGCGTTCTTCAGCAGCACGATCGACTCGGCCGCCGCCTGCAACGCCAGCGCACGGTTGCCGGCGTTGTCGATGTCCTTGGCGCCGAGCCTGGCGTAGCGGTCCTTGCGCGGCGCCTGCAGCTCGCCCAGGCGGTAGCGTGCGGCGAACAGGCGCACCAGCGATTGATCGAGCAAGGCTTCGTCCACTTCACCGCGTTCGATCGCGGTGCCAAGCGCGCGATAGGCAGTGCCGCAGTTGAGATCGTGGCCGGCCTTGAGTGATGCGGCCGACGAGCCGGCGTTATCCGGACGGAAGTAATGGAACTGGGTCATGTCGTCCACCGCATCGCAGTCGGAGACCACAAAGCCCTTGAAACCCCAATCGCCGCGCACGCGGCCGTTGAGCAACCAGTCCGCCGCGCATGCCGGCGTGCCGTGCAGGGAGTTGTAGGCACACATCACCGAGCCGGCCTGGCCCTCGACCAGCGCGGCGCGGAACGCAGGCGTGTAGGTCGCTTCCACATCGCGCGGGGAGACGTCCACATCGAAACCATGCCGGCCCGGCTCCGGGCCGCTGTGCACGGCGATGTGCTTGGGCGTTGCAATGGTGCGCGGATGTTCCAGGTCATCGCCTTGCAGGCCGCGAATGAAGCCCACGGCCAGTTGCCCGGTGAGGAACGGGTCTTCGCCATAGGTTTCCATGCCACGTCCCCAGCGCGGGTCGCGGAAGATGTTGATGTTCGGCGACCAGATGGTCAGGCCTGCGTAACGCTTGTGGTCCTTGCCCGGGCCGCCGGCCTGGTTGAACTTGGCACGTGCCTCGGTGGACACCACCGTGCCCACCTGCTGCATCAGCTGCGTATTCCAGCTGGCGGCCAGCCCGATCGCCTGCGGAAACACCGTGGCGTAGCCATTGCGGGCAATGCCGTGCAGGCCTTCGCTCCACCATTCGTAGGCGGGGATGCCCAGGCGCGGAATTGCCGGCGCCGCGTTCATCGCCTGGGCCACTTTTTCCTCGCGGCTCATCTGCGCGACCAGTGCGGCGGCACGCTGTTCCGGCGTGCCGGCGGGCGCTGCGGCCTGAGCGGGCGCGCTGGTCAGCGGTGCGGCCAAGGCAAACCCGAGAGCAAGGGCCAGGCGATGCGGAAACACGGACAACGACATCATTTCACTCCTGCCGTGCGGCAGTGGCCGCGCGGCGTTGCATTGGGGTACCCGTCGCGTGGCGACGGGCAGGGATGGATCTGGATGCGGCAGGCCGTGCATTGGCACTGCCGCGGTAGTGCGACTTCCGCTCGCGCTGCTGTGCAGGTGCGAAGCGGTGCGGTGGTGCTGGCGTGCGCCGCGCCTTGCACCAACGATGATGTTCACCGCGGTGCACGCGCCGCGCGCACTGCGCAGCGCACTGCAATGTCATTTGCTCTCGGCCGGCTCCGGTGGTGCACCCGCCAGCGTGCTGGCCAGGTCGCGGACCTGCAGCGCGGACTGCAACTGCGCCAGCGCTGTCTTGCTGGTCACGTGCACGGTCAGCGGCTCGCCCGGCAGCAGGTCGAAGGCGTTGTCCGACAGCGTGGCGTCCACGTCGCCGAACGATAGCCACACCTCGCGCGCCAGCGTCTTGCTGGACAGCGTGAGCGCGTAGCCATCGCCATCGGCGCGCCACTGGCTGTCGATCCTGGCGGTGGGCAAGGCCAGTTGCTTGGCGGCGGCGAAAAACACCACTTCGCGTGAAAGCACGGTATCGCCATCCAGCAGTTCGAACACCGCGTAGCTACGCTTCGGATCGGCGCTGCCCAGCAATTGCTTGTCGCTGAAGTTGCCCACCTGCAGGCTGCTCAGCGGCTTAAGCGTGGCTTTTTCTTCGCGCTTGCTCAGCACCTTGCCCTCCATGCTCATCACGCGCATGCGCCAGCGCGCCTGCAGCGGGGTGGTGCGGTCGGACACCAGCGAGACCTCGGTCTGACCCTTGTCGTTGCGCAGCGCGGCGATCATCTCCGGCGCATAGAAGCGGCGTGCGTGGTAGTGCAGCGCCTTCCAGCGGCCGTAGTAGTCCACGCTGGACCAGGAGGCGCCGGGCCACACGTCGTTGAGCTGCCAGTACAGCGAGCCCATCGACTGCGGACGCGAAGCGCGTAGATGCGAGGCGGCCAGGTTGATTCCTTCGGCCTGCATCAGCTGGCTCAGGTAGACGAAGCTTTCGAAATCCTTGGGCTCGCCGAATTCGCGGCGGATATACAGCATCAGCCGCTTGTTGCCGTTGCCCTTGTCGAACTTCTGATGCACGCGCATCACCGGCGATTCCGGATCCATGTCGCCGGGTTCGGCGAACGCGCGCACGGTGCGCATGTCCGGGAACGACTGCAGGCCGTATTCGGACATGAAACGCGGAGTGACATTGAGGTATTCGGTGACCGGCAGTGCAGGGCCGCCCCAGACCTTCCAGTAATGCATGTCGCCGTCGTTGGCCTGGTCCGCGGCACCGTCGAAGTTAGTGCCGGGTGAGGTGGACCAATACGGCACATCGCTGTCGTAGGTAGCGACCACTTCGCGGAACACGGTGCCGAACAGCGTGGTCATGCCGCGCTCGATGCGGCTACGTTCTTCCGGGTCCACCGACTGCTTGAACTTGACCCGGTCGCCCCAGTTTTCCCAACCGGTCTGCACTTCGTTGTTGCCGCACCACAACACCACGCTGGGATGGTCGCGCAGGCGTTTGACCTGCTCGATCGCTTCCTGGCGGGTGTTTTCGCGGAACTCCACGTCATACGGCGGCACCGCGCCACCGAACATGAAGTCCTGCCAGATCATGATGCCCAGCTCGTCGGCCACCTCGTAGAAGTGGTCGTCCTGGTAATGGCCGCCGCCCCACATGCGCAGCATGTTCATGTTGGCATCGCGTGCGTCCTGCAGGGTGCTGCGCATGCGCGCCTGGCTGACGCGCGAGGGGAAGGCATCGAGCGGAATCAGGTTGGCGCCCTTGGCAAAGATCGGGATGCCGTTGATCACGATCTCCATGCTCTTGCCGAACTTGTCTTTTTCGCGGCGCAGCTCCACCGAACGCAGGCCGGTGATGCGCTTGATCTGCTGGCTGTCGCCATCGGCATCGCGCACCGTGGCCACGAAGGTGTAGCGGTCCTGCGCGCCGTAGCCGGCCGGGAACCAGCGCTTGGGCTTGGCGATGCGCACGGCCAGATCGATGCGGTTCTGGCCCGGGTCGACCACCGCGTCCTGGGTGAACTGGCCCACGCGCTGGCCATCCGGGCCGAGCACATCAAGGCTCACCTGCACCGGGCCGCTGCGGCCGGCCTGCAACGCCAACTGCGCCTGCAGTTGCGCGCTATCGGCGTCCACGCGCTGCTGGGCGATATGCAGCCCATCCACGCGCACCGCATCCCAGGCTTCCACACGCACGTCTTTCCAGATGCCGGCATTGACCATGCGCGGGCCCCAGTCCCAGCCGAAGTTGTACGGCGCCTTGCGCACGTAAGTGGAACTGTGCCGCGATTCGGGCTCGTCACCGAAGGCCGAATCGTAGGCGCCCGGCAGGGCGTACGGCTGCTTGGCCAGCCATGGCTGGATCTTCTTGATCGGCGAAAACAGCTTCACTTCCAGCACGTTGTCGCCGCGCTTGAGCAGCGCCTTGGCGTCCACGCGCCACTGCCGGAACATGTTGTCGGCACTGAGCAGCGGCTTGCCGTTGAGGGTGACCTCGGCAAACGTATCCAGGCCATCGAACACCAGCTCCACATGCTCGCGCGCGAGCGTGGCCGCATCCACGGTGAAGCGCGTCTGGTACTGCCAGTCGCTCAGGCCGGCCCACTGAATCTTGCCTTCGTTGTCGCGGTAGAACGGGTCCGGCACGACCTTGGCGGCGATCAGATCGGTTTGCACCACGCCCGGCACCTGTGCCGGCAACCAGGCGGCGGCCTTGGGGTAGGTCTTGGCCTGTTCCTGCCCCGGCACCAACCGCACCTGCCAGCCGCTGTCCAGCGCCACGGCCGTGGGCGGTGCCGCCCAGGCCTGCGACATGGCGAAGGCGAGGGCAAGCCCGAGACGGGCGGGTGCAGGAACACGACGGTGGCGGGACAGGGACATGCAGGGTTCTCCTTGGAGGGATCAGCGCGTGGCGGCGGGGGGCGCCTGCGCGGTGGTTTCAATCAGATGGACGGCGCCGATGGCATACAACGGGCCGGTGATGGGGGCGGTGAAGCGCAGGCACAGATCGTGCGTGCCGGTGCGTGCAGGCAGCGCGCTTTCCAGCGTGAGTTGTTCGCCGAGCGCGTTGCCCTTGGGCAGCGGGATGCGCGCGAGCAGCTCGCCTTCGCAACCCAGGCGCACTTCGAGTTCGCCGCCGGGTGTCTTGGCCGGGTACTTCTGCACTTTGGACTGCTCGTGCGCCAGACCGAAGTTGCGCGCCAGGCGTGCGACGTCCACCTTGATCGCCCCCACGCCCTCCAGCCGCGCCTGCGGATACAGGCGGCAGGCATGGAACAGGTCCACGTTGTAGACCGGCGTGTCGGCGCCCGGCAGATCCGGCAGCAGCGGCAGGCGCAGGCCCAGCGCCCCTTGCTCGACACAGTGACGCAGACTCTGGGTGTCGCGGCTCAGCAGCGCGGCACGGTCAAAGGTGCGGCTGCGTGGGGCGGCCAGTGCGATGCCATCGTCGGTGAAGGCGGTGGCCTTGACGGTGGTGGGCAGCTGAATCGCGAACGGCGCCGTGTAGCGCGGTGCATCCGGCGTGGGGTCGCTGCCATCCACGGTGTAGTGCAGGCTGCCGGCGCCGCTCTGATTGCCAAGCGACACCTTGGCCGGGCCACCGGCCAGTACCGCGTTGACGTCGCCGTCCAGATCGATGTCGGCGGCAAAGGCGCCATCGCTGTAATCGATGCCCAGCGCCTGATAACGCTGCAGCTGCGCCGGCATCCGCGCCAGGAAACTCTTCCAGTCGCGCGCGGCCATCGGCGACCACGTCACTTCGGCCACCGCTGCCAGGCGCGGGAACAGCGCGTGGTCGATGTGCCAGCGCGAGGGAATGTATTCGGCCCACAACGCCCCCTGTGCGCCGAGCACATGCTTGGCCTGTTCGGCATTGAGCGCGGTCGGCACCGGGTTGAACGCGTAGACCTTCGAGAGCGGTAGCGTGGTCAGGCGGCCGTTGGGTTCATCGCTACGCGTGGTTTGCAGGTTGTCCAGGTACAGCGAATCGCCCGGTGCCAGCACCACGTCGTGGCCTTGCTTGGCGGCGGTCACCGCGCCTTCGATGCCACGCCAGGACATCACGGCCGCGCTGGCCGGCACGCCGCCTTCGAGGATTTCGTCCCAACCGATCATGCGCCGGCCATGCTGGGTGAGGTACTGCGCCAGTTGTTCGTTGAACCAGCCTTGCATCGCGTGTGCGTCCTTGACGCCCAGCGTGCGCATCTGTGCGCGAACGGCCGGCGAGGCTTCCCATTGGTCCTTGACTGCCTCATCGCCGCCGATGTGGATGTAGGTCGACGGGAACAGCGTGAGCACTTCATCCAGCACATTGGTGATGAAGGTCAGGCTGCGTTCGCTGGTGTTGAACAGGTACGGGTTGACACCCCAGTTCACGCCCACCTGGGTGCGCACGCCGGGGACGCCCACCTCTTCGGGGTAGGCGGCAACTGCCGCCTGCGCATGCCCGGGCATATCCAGCTCGGGCAGCACGGTGATGTGCAGGCGCGCCGCGTAGGCCACCACTTCGCTGATCTGTTCCTGCGTGTAGAAGCCGCCATAGCGCTCCGGTGTGCCGTGCTGGCCCGCGCCCGGCGGCGTGCGCCACGCACCCACCTCGGTGAGCTTGGGATAGCGCTTGATCTCGATCCGCCAGCCCTGGTCATCGGTGAGATGCCAGTGCAGCACGTTGAGCTTGTGCACGGCCATCGTGTCGAGCACGTGCTTGACCGTTGCCACGTCGTGGAAGTGGCGCGCCACATCCAGATGCTGGCCGCGCCAGCTGAAACGCGGCCAGTCGCGGATGGTCACCGCCGGTACCTCGACATCGCCCTTGCGCGCATCCGGGGTCATCAGCTGCCACGCGCTCACGGTGCCGTAGAACAACCCGGCGCCATCACGCGCCTGGATACGGATGCCCTTCGCGTCGCTATCCAGGCTATAGCCTTCCTTCTGCGCTACCGGTGCCTGCGCGCTGCGTTCCAGGCGGATGCTGCCCGGTGAGGCGCTGGTTTCGTTGCGTACTTCCAGCGACAGGCCGCGCGTGCGCTTGAGCAGGTCGGCGAGATATTCGGCGCTGCGGCGTGCATCGGCATCGCCACCGACGATCGAAATCACCGTGCCGGCACCGATGTGGAAACTGCCACTGCCGCGGGTGACCTGCGCCGGGGCCGGAATCAGGGGCAGCGGTGTGTTGGCGGCAGGTGCCGCGGGGGCGCCGGCACTGGCAACGGCCGGTGCGGTGCCGGCCTCGCGTTGACCACATCCAAGCAGGGCGCTGAC
This sequence comes from Xanthomonas sp. NCPPB 4037, assembly GCF_041475695.2. Taxonomy (NCBI): domain Bacteria; kingdom Pseudomonadati; phylum Pseudomonadota; class Gammaproteobacteria; order Lysobacterales; family Lysobacteraceae; genus Xanthomonas; species Xanthomonas sp. NCPPB 4037. Next base: position 3,601,654 of record NZ_CM191261.1, on the reverse strand, counting down.
TGCAACGCAGCAGACAAGCAGGCGCGACGGCAATCGTGTGGACAGCAGCACGCGCGACGACAGCGTGCGTGGAACAGGGCCGGTGTTGGAGAGCATGCAATCACATCCCGATGTGGCGATCAGCGCGCGTCATGCAGCTTGCCACGCGCCAGGACACGGCAGCCACGCACAGTAGCAAAGCCGTGGCGAACGACGCAGGGACTGGCGCACGCTTCGTGCGCGCGCCGCCCTGCTGCGTGGCGGGCTCAGCGCTGCGCCACCGGCAGCTCGTCCCACACCTTCGGATCTTCGGCGCCCAGCACCCAGCAGCTGAAGCCTTCCAGGCCGTACTGCTTCACCATGTCGTAGCGTGCCTTGAAGCTGCGCGCATCCGGGCGGAACACCCACTCACGCATATCGTCGCGGTAGAAGTAAAACCACGATTCCTGCTCCACCGGATCCCACTGCACGGTGGCGTTCTGTTCGATCGCCAGCGGGAAGGATTCGTCGGCATCGATATACGTGGCCGAGATGTTCGACGCTTCGGTGCCGTCTTCCTTCACCGGGTTGCCGGTGTACCAACGGTAGCCGTAAGTGGCGATACCCAGCGACAGCTTTTCCTTCGGTACCTGGGTGATGGCGTAGTCCAGGTGCTTCTTCATCCACACCATGCCGTCGACCGGGCCGGGCGTGGTCCAGCGGGTGTGCTGGTCGTAGGTCATGATGCTGACCAGATCGGCGGCCTGGCCCAGTGCCTTCAGGTCATACGCGCCGCGCCAGTATTCCCACATCCACTTGGAAAACTGGCCGCCTTCGGCATGGCCCGGCGCATTGGGCACCACTGCCACCGACATCTTGAAACCGGCCTTGTGCAGCGCATCGGCGGTCTGCTTGACCATCAGCGTGTAGGCATCGCGATCGGTCCAGGCGATGTTCTCGAAATCGAACTGGAAGCCGTAGTACTTGTGCTGCTTGCCGTGGATCAGCAGCGATTCGATCATGCGCTTCTTGGCTGCTTCGTCGTGCATTAGCTTGTGGAAGCCGTCGCGGCCGGTGGTCATCGACAGGATCGGCATCACGCGCAGATTCTTCTGCTTGGCGATGTCGTACAGATACATGTTGGGCGTGCCGTTGACCAAGCCGTTCTGATCCACGCCATACCAGGTGGGCACCACCACATCGATCTTGTCGACATTGGCCAGGAACGAGTTGGTCGATTTCTGCGTGTTCATCAGATAGAACAGCGCCGTGGGGTTCTTGGCCAGCGCCAAGGTGGGCGCGCAGGCAACCGCCAGCGCGAGCAACATCCAGGTCAATCGCTTGATCATGAAGACAGGATCCGTCAGGGAGTGGAAGAGGGCGCAAGGTCGATGCGGAACACGTAGGCGCTTTCGCCGACCGGCTTGGCCGGTAGCCGCAGGTGCAAGCCATCGGCCTGTTGTTCGAAGGGAATCTTTTTGCCATTGGCCAGCAGCGTCACCCCGCGCACGCCATCGGCGGCAGTGAGCGAGCGGATCACCGCCTTGCCATCGGCCGGCCAGCCCAGTTCAATGGCATACAGCGCGCCATCGCGGGTGGTGAAGCGGAAATCTTCAGCGGTGTACGGCTTGGTCTTGACGTCCTGGAAGGTGCCGCCCACCACTTCGGTGGGGCCTTCGCCATACACGCGCCACGGCTTGCTGTCGTAGATCGCGCCGCCATTGGTCTTGAGCCACTTGCCGATCGCCAGCAGGATGCCGCGCTCGGTGTCGGGGATGGAGCCATCGGCGCGCGGGCCGATGTTGAGCATCAGGTTGCCGTTCTTGGCCACCACATCGGCCAGCATGTGAATGATGAAGGTGGGCGACTTGTAGGTGTCGTTTTCGATATAGCCCCACGATGCATTGCTCACCGAGGTGTCGGTCTGCCAATGCGTGGGGTGGATGCCGGTGAGCTGGCCGCGTTCGATATCCAGCGTGCCGGCGCCTTCGGGGAACGCACCCAGCTTGTAGTTCACCACCACGCCACGGTCGGCTTCGGTCCGCGCCGCGCCCTGGTTGTAGTAATACGCCAGCATGGTCGGCAGGCTGCTGCGGAAGGTGGGATGGGCGATCCACCAATCGAAATAGATCAGGTCCGGCTGGTAGACATCGATCAACTCGGTGGTGCGCGCCAGCCAGTCGTCCAGCCACGCCTGCGACACCGGCGTCCAGTCGTTGGCGACATCAGCGTCGTCCTTGCCGGGCAGGCGCACCTGCGCGGGGCCGTACAGCGCCGCATAACGCGGGTCGTTGACGTCGGAATCGAACTTGCGCCCGCCATCGAAGAACCAGTTGTGCTCGGCGCGGTGCGAGGACAGCCCGAAGTGCAGGCCTTGCGCACGGATCGCGGTGGACAGTTCGCCCAGCAGGTCGCGCTTGGGCCCCATCTTCATCGCCGTCCAATCGGACAACTTCGAGTCGTACAACGCAAAGCCATCGTGATGCTCGGCCACCGGCACCACGTAGCGCGCACCGGATTCGCGGAACAATTGGGCCCAGCCAGTGGGGTCGAACTTGGGCGCGGTGAACTTGGGAATCAGGTCCTTGTAGCCGCTGCTGGCCTGCGGGCCATAGGTCGCCACGTGGTGCGCGAATTCCTTGGAGCCTTCCAGATACATGTTGCGCGAATACCACTCGCTGCCGAAGGCCGGCACCGAAAACACGCCCCAGTGAATGAAGATGCCGAACTTGGCGTTGTCGTACCACGCAGGTGATTGGTACGCCTTCAGCGCAGCCCAGTCGGGACGGAACGGCCCCTTGCGCGCGCCGGCTTGCGCTTCGCGCACCAGCCGCGCGCGTTCGGGCGCGTACTGCGCGGTGGCGTCGAGCCACTGCTGGTCGATGACCTCCGGGCTGAGCGTGGTGGCGGTCGGCGCGGTGGGCGATTGTGCTGCGCTGAGCGTGGCGGCAGGCAACGCGAGCAACAGACCGAGCGCGAGCATTCGCGTTCTGGGTGCAGCTCCGGCGTGGCGGCGGGATGGAGCCGCAAGGCGGCTATCGGTCGTCATGGGAACTGCACTCCTGTGGGCAAAGACGCGCCGGCATCAGGCATCCGGCCCGTGGTTGCGAAGCGGGACTGGCCATCACCCTTCAGCACGAAGGGCGATGGCCAGGTCCACTCAATGTGCACTGCATGCACTGTCGTTGCCCCATGCAACGACAGAAAAAAAAGCGCGCCACCGTGGAGGGTCGGTGGCGCGCCGTCACACCATCAGAACTTGAAGTTGAGCTGTGCCTGGTAGCCGCGGCCGTTCTTGTAGAACGCGGTCGGGGTATCACGCGTGTTGCTGAAGACCCGGTAGGTGGAATCCAGCAGGTTGGTGGCACCGAAGGTGATGCCCATGTAATCGGTGATCTGGTAGGAGGCGTTCAGATCCAGCTGCTTGTAGGCATCTGCAAAGTCACGCGATTCCAGTCGGCCGATCTGGGTGAAGTACTTCGAGCGGTAGCTGTAGTTCACACGCACGGTCCAGTCGCCGTGTTCCCAGTACGGGATCACGTTGTAGGTGTCGCGCGACAGGTACGGCAGGTTCAAGCCCGAGCTGGAATCGGATTCGGCAAACGTGTAGTTGGCCTGCAGACCAAAGCCCAGACCGAAGGTCTGCTGGTAGTTGACCGACACGCCCTTGACCTTGGCATCGGACACGTTCACCGGCGTGGTGACCTGGTACAGACCGGCAACGGCCGGCGGTGCCGGGTTCAACTGCTGGCTGGTGGTGGTGCTGACGATGTAGGAGCTGATATCGCGGTAGAACACTTCGCCGGACAGCATGCTGGACGGAGCGAAATACCATTCCGCAGCAAGGTCGTAGTTGGTGGACTCGTACGGCTTCAGATCCGGGTTGCCGCCGTTGGCAGTCAGGTCACCGGTACCGCTGTTGATGGTGAACGTACCGGCCAGGTCGGCATAACGCGGACGTGCAATCACCTTGGCCGCCGAGAAGCGCAGCACGGTGTCGTCGGTGATGTCGTAGGCGATGTTGAAGCTCGGCAGCGCCTTGCGGTAGTCGTTGGTTTCGGCCACGCGGTCGAAGTTGGTGCCACCGTCGTTGCTCTGCCAGAACTCGGACTTGTCGGTGGTGTCGACCAAACGCACGCCGACGTTACCGCGCCACTGGCCGGATTCGAAGTTCAACTGCGTGTAGACGTTCTGGGTGATTTCCTTGACCTGGAACGAGGCGCCGAAATCGGTGCGGTACGGGCCCTGCGGCTGCGACAACAGGTAGCTGCGCACGGCATTCAAGCTGGCGGTCGGCCAGGTGGTCAGGTCGCCGCTGGCGCCGAGGCCGTCGTACAGGCTGCTGGGCGTGCTGCCCGGGTTGAACTGCGTCAACGACACTGCATCGGTGGAGTTGATGCGGTTGCCGCGCGCGTCCACGCCGTTGTTGTGGTTGATGTACTTGTAGCCGAATTGCAGCTTGGTGAACGGGCCCCATTCCAGGTCACGCGACGCGTCCCACTGGAAATACTTCTCGTCGTCCTTGCTCTTCTGGTAGGCGATACCGCCGGCCTGCATGATGCCGGTATTGGTGCCCGGGATATTGCCTTGCTGCCCGGGAGCCAAACCTGCCGGATTGCCTGGCAAGACCCAGTTTGCTGCTCCGCCATTGTCGTAGTTGACCGCCGTGTTGCGGCCATCAAACGCGTAGTTGTAACCGCCGTCCTGCATCAGGAACTTCATCAGGTATTCGGGGTTCTTGCCGCCGGTGGCTTCGGTATAGCCGCCCTGGGTGGTAAACACCCACTTCTCGCCGGACCAGTCGTGACGCAGGTTCAGGCTCTTCGTGGTGACAGTGCTTTCGCGGTAGTTTGCGTCCAGTTGGGAATAGGGCTGCGCGAGTCCGTTATCTGCGAAATTTGCAGAGGTGATCACTCCATTTTGCACTGTCGCCCTGTCTATCAATCGCATGTTGCTGATTTGGACAGCGTTCCCATTTTCATCGACAGAGCCATCCGCTGCTGGTGAACTACAGTTCGGGCACACGTAACGCGCTTGGCTGAAGTTGTTGTACTTGCCCTTGATGTACAGGCCGGTCAAGTTGAATTCGTTCTGCTCGTTCGGCTTCCACTGCAATGCACCCTGCAGGCCGCTGCGCTCGCGGGTCTGCTGGAAGAATGCGCTGCTGATGCCGGCCGGCACGCGGGCGGTGGCCACATCGCTGCCGTCGCCGGTGATGGTGGCGCTGGCGGGGATGTTGGCGCCGGTGGTGTAGCCGAAGTATTCGATACCGGCGCGTGCCAGGTCCTGCTTGTCGTGCGTGGCGGAGATCAACGCGCCGAAGGTCTCGTCGTCGTTCTTCCAGCTCCACAGCGCCGAGCCGCGCGGATTACCTTCTTCCGAGCGATCGTTGTAGTTGTAGCCGATCGAGCCGCGGATGGTGTTCTTGGGCAGGTCCAGCGGCTTGCGGGTGTGCACGATCACGGTGCCGCCGATCGAGCCTTCGTCGATGCGCGCTTCAGGGGTCTTGTAGACCTCCATCAGGCCGATGATTTCCGGCGACAGCAGCGTGTAGTTGAAGGTACGGCCGCTGGTGTCGGTCGGGTTGCCGCCCCAGTCGCCGGAGGCAATGGTCTGGCCGTTGAGCAGCACGCGGTTCAATGCCGGGTCGGTGCCGTTGATGCTGACCTTTTCGCCTTCGCCGAACTGGCGGTCGACGCTGATGCCCGGCAGATGCGAGAGCGATTCGGCGGCGTTGATGTCCGGGAACTTGCCGATGTCTTCGGCGCTGATCGCGTCGACGATCGAGTTAGCCGAGCGCTTGACCGCCTGGCTCTTCTCCAGCGAAGCGCGATAACCGGTGACGGTGATCGTGTCCAGCTCGGTGGTGGACGAGGGCGCGTTTGGAGCAGCTTGCGGAGCGGCTTGCTGTTCTTGTCCGGCAGCCATGGCAGCGCCGGAGTAGTACAGGGCGGCGGTAATACAGAATGCTAACGTCGTGGTGCGGCTGTGCATGGCTAAACCTCGTTGGTTAGTGCTTTGAGCGCGGATGGCCCGTGGTGAGGCGCAACGCGCTCGGCGTGGCCGGCAAAACAACACGCCCTGACCGATCGCGGTGATCGCCTGACCGAACTTCGAGTGAAGTGCGGCTGCGGTAATTCGCGTGGTAGAGGAGGTGTCCCCCGTGTGGTGGTGCAGTGGAGCGAACGCGACATCTGCGAGTGCAGCGTCCCATGACGCGTGGCTCGCAAATCTGGATGTTCGGGCGAGGGGCGCGCCAGTCCGTACAGTCGTAAAACAGTCCATGGCCCCTCCTGCCTGAACTCCGATTTGAATCGAGTCTCGCGTAGCGTTGACAGCGTTGTCAACACATCGTCACAGATCTCTGAACTCGCTGCGATTGCGCTGCAATGCAGCATTTTTGTGCGGTGGTTCGCGGAACGCCGGCGGCGCTGCGTGGTCTGGCCGCAGTTGGCGTATGCAGCGATCGGCTGTTTCTATGGGCGAAGCGCGGTTCTAGTGAACATTGCCGAAGTTTGTGCCGGAATCACCATTACCAGCGCTGATATTTGTTGGATGATGGAATTGACCGCGCGCGCGATGCAGCACGCGCGCGACGGTTGCGTTACAGGACAATTGCTGACAACGTTGTCTACCCGCTCGCCGTTCGTCGGCCAGCAGGACGATGTCGGCCCCGCTGCCACTTATCAGGAGAATGCGTGAGCGCAAGCAGCCCAATGGAAGCGGTGGCATTTCCGCGCCCCGAAACCTTCGTTGCCGCAGATGTCGGAGGAACGCATGTGCGCCTGGCGCTGGCCTGCGAAAGCAACGATCCGCGCAAGCCGGTCACCGTGCTGGATTACCGCAAGTACCGCTGCGCTGATTACCCGGGCCTGGCCGAGATCATGGCCGCGTTCTTTGCCGAGCTGTCCTGCGCGCCGGTGCGCCGTGGCGTGATCGCCAGCGCCGGGTATGCACTGGAAGATGGCCGTGTGATCACCGCCAATCTGCCGTGGGTGCTGGCGCCGGAGCAGATCCGCCAGCAGCTCGGCATGCAGGCCTTGCACTTGGTCAACGATTTCGAAGCGGTCGCCTACGCGGCCAATTACATGACCGGCAATCAGGTCATGCAGCTGTCCGGCCCCGCCCAGGGCGCTCCTGGCCCGGCATTGGTGCTCGGCCCGGGCACTGGCCTGGGCGCGGCGCTGTGGATTCCCAATGGTGGGAACTCGGTGGTGTTGCCGACCGAGGCCGGCCACGCCGCACTGGCGGCAGCCAGTGATCTGGAAGTGGCCTTGCTGCTGGGGTTGCGCCGCACGCGCAGCCATGTGGCGACCGAACATTTTCTCTCCGGCCCGGGCTTGCTCACGCTGTATACCGCGCTGGCCACTCTACGCGACGCGCCGGCGGTGCACGCCACCCCGGCTGCGGTCACTGCTGCAGCACTGGCGGGTGACGACGTGCTGGCGCACGAGGCACTGCAGACGTTCTGCGGTTTCATGGGTAGCGTGGTTGGCGACATGATGCTGTTGTACGGCGTGCGTAGCGGTGTGTATCTGGCCGGTGGTTTCCTGCCGCAGATTGCCGACTTCATCGCCCGCAGCGACTTCGCTGCGCGCTTGCTCGACAAGGGCCCGCTGCGCCCTGCGCTGGAGCAGGTGCCGGTGCGCATCGTCGAACACGGCCAGCTTGGCGTGATCGGTGCCGCCAGCTGGTTCCTGCAGCACGGCCGCTAAGCGCCGGGGTTCCGCGGGGCGCAGAGGCAGCATGCGTTCGGTGCGCAGCGCTACCACGCGCCTGGCATTAGTCGGACACAGGTAGGAGCGCCCTCGGGCGCGATGAAGCTCTACCGGTAGAGCCCTCGCGCCCAAGGGCGCTCCTACATAAGATCGGATCGCCTCACAGCCAGCGCTTAGTCCGCGGAATGCTTGGTCAGCGCGGTGCGCGCCTGGCTGAAGTTCGGCCTCAGATTCCCAATCCGGCCGCTGCGCGCTGTCATCATGCAACCCGCCGATGCCGACGTAGGATATGCGCGGTTTCGATAAGTAAGCAGGGATAAGTAAGCAGGAAAGTCACAGCACGTCGTAGGAGCGCCCTCGGGCGCGATGAGGCTCTATCGATAAAGCCCTCGCGCCCAACGGCGCTCCTACAGAAACGCAGCCCTGAAAGGACGTGCCTTGCCAGCGCCGCACACACACGAACAACCCGCCCTACAAATCCCCAAACCGTGACTGCAGCGCCGCAATCGCTGCCAATCCCGCGGTTTCGGTGCGCAGGATGCGGGGACCCAGGCGCAGCCCGGTGAAGCCGGCCTCGCCCAGCGTTGTGCGGTCGCGTGGCGACCAGCCACCTTCCGGGCCGATCGCCATAATTACCTCTTGCCCGGGTTGCACCGCCAGCGTGCCCAGGCGATGTTCGCCGTGCGGGTCCAGCGTCAACCGCAACGCCTGTGCATCGCTGGCACGCGCGGCGTCCTGCAGCGACGCGGGCGGTGCCAGCGAGGGAATGCGTGCGCGCCCGGATTGCTCGCAGGCCGAGACAATCACGCTGCGCCAATGCGTCATGCGTTTTTCCAGACGCGCGGCGTCCAGCTTCACCTCGGTGCGCTCGGCATTGACCGGCACGACCGCTGTCACGCCGAGCTCGGTGGCTTTCTGCAGAATCAGGTCCATCTTCTCGCCGCGTGCAATGCCCTGCAGCAGGGTGATTGCCAGCGGCGACTCGTTGCTCACTGCCTCCACCCGCTCGACCACAGCCCGCGCCTCGCGCTTGCCGGCCACGGTGATGCGTGCGTGGTAGTCACTGCCATCGCCATTGAACAGCACGCAGGCATCGCCTTCGCGCAGCCGCAGCACACGCAGCAGATGGTTGGCCGATTCCTCCGGCAGCGTGACATCGCCGCCGCTGTGCAGCGGCAATGCAACATACGAACGGGTCAGGCGCATGCAACGGCCTCGGCGATGGCGTGGCGGGTGGTGTCGGCAAGCAGCGCAAGCTGCGCGTCGTCCACGCAATATGGCGGCATCCAGTACAGCACGTCGCCCAACGGGCGCAGCACTACGCCGCGTGCCAGTGCGGCGCGGTAGGCCTGCAGGCCCACGCGCGCAGCGGCGGGGAAGGGCGTGCGCTTGTCGCCGCCCTGGGTGAGCTCGAAGGCGACGATCATGCCGGCCTGGCGCACGTCGGCCACCGCGCTGTGCTCGCCGATCTGCGCAGCGAGCTGGGTCATGTGTGCGGCGGTGCGTTGGTTGCGCGCAATGATGTCGTCGTCGGCGAAGATCTGCAGCGTCGCCAACGCCGCCGCACATGCCAGCGGGTTGCCGGTGTAGCTGTGCGAATGCAGGAAGGCGCGCTCGCGCGAGTCATCCAGAAACGCGTCATACAGCTGCTGCGTAGCCAGCACCGCCGACAGGGGCAGGAAGCCACCGGTAAGCCCTTTCGACAGACACAACAGATCAGGCATCACGCCGGCCTGTTCGCAGGCGAACAAGGTGCCGGTGCGGCCGAAGCCGGTGGCGATCTCGTCGGCGATCAGGAACACGCCATACGCATCGCACAGTTCGCGCGCACGGCGCAGGTAAGCCGGGTGATACATGCGCATGCCGCCGGCGCACTGCACCCGCGGCTCCAGGATCAAGGCGCAGATTTCGCCCGGGGATTGCTCCAGCAGATGCTGCAGTGCATCGGCCGCCTGCAACGCGTAGTCCTCGGCGCTCTGTCCCGGTTCGGCCAGGTACGCATCGGGCGAAGGCGCGAAGATCGATTCCAGCAACAGCGGCGCGTACACGCGGCGGTACAGCGGAATGTCGCCCACCGACAGCGCACCGATGGTCTCGCCGTGGTAACCGTTCTCCAGCGCGATGAAGCGGGTGCGGCGGTGCTCGCCACGGTTATGGAAATAGTGGAAGGCCATCTTCAAGGCGACTTCCACCCCGGCCGAGCCATTGTCGGCGTAGAACACCTTGGCCAGCGGCGCGCGGTGGGGCTGGCGCGGCGCGATCGCCAGCAGCCGCTCGGCCAGTTGCACGGCGGGCGCATGCGTGAAGCCGGCCAGCATCACCTGTTCCAGCGTGCCGGCCTGCTGCGCGATGGCCGCGCCGATGCGCGGTTCGGCGTGGCCAAACAGATTGGTCCACCAACTGCTGACCGCATCCAGATAGTGGCGGCCATCGTGGCCGATCAGCCAGGCGCCGTCGCCACGTGCGATCGGCACCAGGGGTAGTGTGTGCGGGTGCTCGCGCATCTGGGTGCAGGGGTGCCACACCACCGCAAGATCGCGTTGCCGCCAATGTTCGGCAGCTTCGAGGGCTGCCGGGTCTGCTAGGATTTCGGGCTCATGAACATGTCGATGCATCTGCCTATTCTATCGGCCGGCTCCGCCGCTGCGTGCTGCGCATGAGCACGCGTCTGCCGACCATCCACAAGATCACTGATCTGGGCGAGGGGCCGTTCCGGCGCCAGCAGCTCGATCTGGAATTTTCCAACGGCGAGCGCCGCCTGTACGAACGCCAGCTCAGTCAGGGCCACGGCGCTGTGGTGGTCGTGCCGATGCTCGATGCGCAGACCGTGCTGCTGGTACGCGAGTACGCCGCCGGCGTGCACCGCTACGAGCTGGGCCTGGTCAAGGGCCGCATCGATGCCGGCGAGACGCCCGAGCAGGCCGCCGACCGCGAGCTCAAGGAAGAAGCCGGCTACGGCGCGCGCCAGGTGCAGGTGCTGCGCGCCATGACGCTTGCTCCTACTTATATGAGTCACCAATCCTGGCTGGTGCTGGCGCGCGACCTCTACCCCGAGCGTCTGCCCGGCGACGAACCGGAAGAACTGGATGTCATCCCCTGGCCCTTGGCACGCCTGGACGAACTGATGCTGCGCGAAGACTTTTCCGAAGGCCGTTCCCTGGCGGCCCTGTTCATTGCGCGCGAGTGGCTGGAGCGCAACCCATGATCCGTATCCCGATGGAATTGCGCGAGACCGTGATCGCGATCGCGCGCCAGGCCGGCGACGCCATTATGGAGGTGTACGCGCAGGATTTCGCTGTCGAGATCAAGGCCGACGCCAGCCCGTTGACCCAGGCCGACCTGGCCGCCAACCGCGTCATCGTGGAAGGCTTGCGCCGGGTCACGCCGGATGTGCCGGTGTTGTCGGAAGAGTCTGCCCACGTGGCCTGGGAAGAACGCCAGTACTGGACCAGCTATTGGCTGGTCGACCCGCTGGATGGCACGCGCGAGTTCGTCAAGCGCAATGGCGAGTTCAGCGTCAACATCGCCCTGATCCACATGGGCGCGCCGGTGCTGGGTGTGGTGCAGGCGCCGGTCGATGGCCGCGTCTGGTATGCGGCGCGCGGCGAGAACGCCTACCGCCGCGATGGCGACCGCGACGAAATGCTGCATTCGCGCACGCCTGCTGCTGCCCCGTTACGGGTCGCCGCCAGCCGCTCGCATCGCGATGCACGCACAGCCGCCGCGCTGGAACGCATGGGCCAGATCGACGTGGTGGCGCAGGGCTCCTCATTGAAGTTCTGCCGCATCGCCGAAGGCGAGCTGGATGTGTACCCGCGCTTCGGTCCCACCTCCGAGTGGGACACCGCCGCTGGCCAGTGCGTGCTGCATGCCGCCGGTGGCGCGCTGCTCGCGGCCGGCACCGGCAAGCCGTTCCGCTACAACCGCCGCGACACCTTGCTCAATGGCGACTTCATCGCCCTGGGCGACCCCGGCCTGCCGTGGCGCGACTGGCTGGTGTAAGCGTGCCGCCCCGCCGCACCCAACGAGAGATCCGATGAGCCAACCTCCTTCCAGCGGCGACATCGCGCACCTGCTGCAGCTGATGGTACGCCTGCGCGACCGCGAGCACGGCTGCCCGTGGGATGTCGAACAGACCTTCGCCACCATCGCGCCGTACACCATCGAAGAAGCCTACGAAGTGGCCGACGCGATCGATCGCCACGACCTGCCCGGCCTGAAGGACGAATTGGGCGACCTGTTGTTGCAGGTGGTCTTCCACGCGCAGATGGCGTCCGAGCAAGGTGCCTTCGGGTTTGCCGACGTGGTCGCCAGCATCAGCGACAAGCTGGTGCGTCGCCATCCGCATGTCTTCGGCGCGCAGCAGGTGGATGGCGCGCAGGCGGTGAGCGCCAACTGGGAGCAGATCAAGCGTGAGGAGCGCCGCGCGGCGGGAGAGAAAGACAGTTCCGCGCTGGCCGGCATCGCACGCGGGCTGCCGGAGTGGCAACGGGCCACCAAGTTGCAGTCGCGCGCGGCACGGGTCGGTTTCGATTGGCCCGGCCCGGCGCCGGTGCTGGAAAAACTGCAGGAAGAAATCGACGAGCTGCGCGTGGAGTTTGCGCGTGGCCCGGTCGCCGACAACCAGGCACGACTGGAAGACGAGTTGGGCGATGTGCTGTTTGTCTGTGCCAACCTGGCCCGGCATGCCAAGGTGGATGTGGGCGCGGCATTGCGCCACGCCAATCTGAAATTCGAGCGTCGCTTCCGCGCGATGGAGGCATATGCCCAGGCCGACGGTACCGCGCTGGACGCGCTATCGCTGAGCGAACAGGAAGCGTTGTGGCAACGCGTCAAGCGTGACGAGCCCGCCGCGCAGTGACCGCGGCGCTGACCACGCTGCTGTTGTTCGTGGCCACCGCGGTGGCCGAATTGGTGGGTTGCTACCTCCCTTATCTTTGGCTGCGCAAAGGCGGCAGCGTGTGGCTGCTGTTGCCGGCCGCACTCAGCCTGGCGGTGTTCGTCTGGTTGTTGACCTTGCACCCGGCCGCCAGCGGCCGCGTGTATGCCGCCTATGGTGGCGTCTACATCGCCACCGCACTGCTGTGGTTGTGGTGGGTGGACCGGGTGACGCCCACGCGGTGGGATCTGCTCGGCGCCGGCTGCTGCCTGCTGGGCATGGCCATCATCATGTTTTCGCCGCGCTCCGGTTGAGTGCGCTCGTGCGGGTGGGTCACAGGCATGGAGTGCCTCGCTATCGCGCTGCACGTTGAGGCGGTTCTCTCCACACCTTCTTATGCGTCGCGGTAAGAACTGCCTTCGGCGGGTCCGAGACAGATCGCCGTGGCTGCTGCACTGCGCCATGCGAGGGGACCGCGCGCGTACTGATCAAGCGCCGCGCACACGCGTAAGGTTGGTCATGCGCAGCGCCTATGCGCCGCCTGCCTGATGGCACCCATCGATGATCCCACGTGCATGCCTCCCGTCTTCCAGCGCATTCGGGCACTCCACGCACAGGCCTATACTTGGGCAAGGATCGTTCGCATCGGGGAAGGAGTCGCACATGTTTCCAACATCGTTCTTGGCAATCGTGGTTCTGGTCGCTGGCGTCATCGTGCTGTTCAAGACGGTGCGCATGGTGCCGCAGGGATTCGAGTGGACCGTGGAGCGCTTCGGCCGCTACACCCACACGATGACGCCGGGGCTGCATTTCCTGATTCCGGTGGTCTACGGCGTGGGCCGCAAGATCAACATGATGGAACAGGTGCTCGACGTGCCCAGCCAGGACGTCATCACCAAGGACAATGCGGTGGTGCGCGTGGACGGCGTGGTGTTCTTCCAGGTGCTGGACGCGGCCAAGGCCGCCTATGAAGTGTCGAATCTGGAAATCGCCAGCATCGCCCTGGTGCAGACCAATATCCGCACGGTGATCGGTTCGATGGACCTGGACGAATCGCTCAGCCAGCGCGAAACCATCAACGCGCAGCTGCTCAGCGTGGTCGACCAGGCCACGAACCCCTGGGGCATCAAGGTCACCCGTATTGAGATCCGCGACATCCAGCCGCCACGCGACCTGATCGATTCGATGGCGCGGCAGATGAAGGCCGAGCGCGAGAAGCGCGCGCAGATTCTCGAAGCCGAAGGCTCGCGTCAATCGGAAATCCTGCGCGCCGAAGGCGAGAAGCAAGCCGCCGTGCTCGAAGCCGAGGGCCGCAAGGAAGCCGCGCTCCGCGATGCCGAGGCACGCGAGCGCCTGGCCGAGGCCGAAGCCAAGGCCACCCAGGTAGTGTCCGATGCGATCGCTCAAGGCAGCGTGCAGGCCATCAACTACTTCGTTGCGCAGAAGTATGTGGAAGCGTTCAAGGCGCTGGCCACCGCGCCCAACCAGAAGTTCGTGCTGATGCCGATGGAATCCAGCGGCATCATCGGCTCCATCGCCGGCATCGCCGAGCTGGCCAAGGAAGCCTTGGGCAAGCCCGACGCGCCGGTGGTGCGCACACCGCCATTGCCGCCGCGCGCGGGAGGCTGAGCGATGCGCTGGGACGTGGTCGCCTGGGCAGTGCTGGCCTTGCTGTTGATCGCCGCCGAGACGCTGGCGCCCGGCGCGTTTCTGCTGTGGATGGGCATCGCGGCCGCAGCGGTATGCGTGCTGGTGCTGGCCGTGCCCGGCATGTCGGTGCTGGTGCAGATCGTGGCGTTCGTAGTGCTCAGCTTCGTCGCCATCCAGGTGTATCGCACCTGGTTCCGCAGCAAGGGCCGGCAGAGCGATCGGCCCTTGCTCAACCGGCGCGCCGAACAGTTGATCGGTCGCAGCGTGCTGCTGGATCAGGCGATCGTTGACGGACGTGGCCGCGCCAAGGTGGACGATGCGTTCTGGGTGGTGAGTGGCCCGGATCTTCCCGCCGGTGCGTCGGTGCGCATCGTTGCGGTCGACGGCATGACCCTGCAGGTGCAGCCCAACACCTGATCCACCCACGGGCGCGTGATGCGCCGGTCTTGCGCCGCACGCCGCTCAATCGGGAACTCATCGGTCGCCGCTGGTCGGGTTCGTCCAAGCGGCGCACGCACCCCGATGCCCGCGCACCGGCCGTGCGTTGCGCCAGTGGCAATCCGCGGTTTCCCCCAAGCGTGGCCGGCCGGCGATAATGATCCTCTTTCCCTTGGACCGGCGCTCATGACCCAGAAGACCATCCTCAACGACACCCATCGCGCGCTCGGCGCCAAGATGGTCGACTTCGGCGGTTGGGACATGCCGATCCACTACGGCTCGCAGATCGACGAACACCACCAGGTGCGTCGCGACGCCGGCATGTTCGACGTCAGCCATATGACCGTGGTCGATCTGCGCGGCGCGCGCGTGCGCGAGTTCTTGCGCTACTTGCTGGCCAATTCGGTCGACAAGCTCAAGGTCTCCGGCAAGGCGCTGTACACCTGCATGCTCAACCCGCAAGGCGGCGTGATCGACGACCTGATCGTGTACTTCATGCAGGAAGAGTTCTTCCGCCTGGTGGTGAACGCCGCCACCCGCGACAAGGACCTGCAGTGGATCGCCGAACAGGCCGCACGCTTCGAGGTACGCGTGGAAGAGCGTGCCGACTTCGCCATGATCGCGGTGCAGGGACCGAACGCGCGCAGCAAGGTGATCGACCTGCTCGATCCCGCCGACACCAGTGCCGCGAGCAAGCTCGGCCGCTTCGCTGCGCTGCAGACGCGCACGCGCGATGGCGTTGCGTTGTTCCTGGCGCGCACCGGCTACACCGGTGAGGACGGTTTTGAAATCGTGTTGCCGCAGGCCGATGCGGTCGCGTTCTGGAATGCGCTGCTCGCGCATGGCGTGGCGCCTGCCGGCCTGGGCGCGCGCGACACCTTGCGTCTGGAAGCGGGCATGAATCTCTACGGCCAGGACATGGACGACGACGTCACTCCGTACGAAGCCGCGCTGGCCTGGACCATCACGCTCGACGAAGGCCGCGACTTCATCGGCCGCAGCGTGCTGGAGTCGCAGAAGGCGCAGGACGCACCCCGCCAGATGATCGGCGTGGTCATGGACGAGAAGGGCGTGCTGCGTCACGGCCAGAAGGTGCTCAGCGCAGGCGGCGAGGGCGAGATCCTGTCCGGCACGTTTTCGCCCACCCTGGGCAAGGCCATTGCATTTGCACGCGTGCCGGCCGGCAGCATCGACGACCTGCGCGTGGACATCCGTGGCAGGCAGGTGCCATTGCGCGCGGTGAAGTTTCCGTTTGTGCGCGACGGCCAGGCCCAACCCGGCGTACTCGGCGCGTAAGTCCGCCGCTGCCGGTCGTTCGCGCGGCCGGCAGCAGCGATCCATCGGCATTGCCATCACGCGATGCCAGCATCTGACGCACGGCCTTGGTTAAACTAACGCCTTGTCCCCGAACCCTACGTTTTCCCGGAGCACACCCATGAGCGAGATCCCTGGCGACCTCAAGTTCCTCAAATCCCACGAGTGGGCCCGCGTCGAAGGCAATGGCCGCGTCACTGTCGGTATCTCCGACCACGCGCAAGGCTTGCTGGGTGACCTGGTCTACGTCGAACTGCCAGCCGTTGGCGACACCGTCCAGGCTGGCAACGGCGCTGCGGTGGTGGAGTCGGTCAAGGCCGCCTCCGACGTCTACAGCCCGGTCACCGGCACGGTCGTCGAGGTCAATGCCTCGCTGAGCGACAAGCCGGAAACCATCAATGAAGACGCGTACGGCGAAGGCTGGATCTTCGTGGTGGAGATCGACGACAAGGAACAGCTCAACGAACTGCTGGCCCCGGACGATTACGCCGAGCTGCTGGAAGACGACGCGCACTGATCGCGCCGCCGGCTGCATCCCGATGGCCGCTCATCCGAGCGGCCATTTTTTTTGCCTGGCGGGCGGTGGTTCGCCGACCGAGCACAGAACTGCCTGCCGTCGTTTTCTGGCTGGCGGCGATGCATGCGCACGTGCAGGGCGTCGGCGCGCGGAGCAGTGGCCGACCGATCGATGTCGTCGCGGCTGCATCCGTCGCGGGTGATGGTCGGCCGATGCGCTACATGCGGGCCGTGGGTATGTTGGTCAGAGGTGTGCGGTCGTTTTTCGTCGCGACGGAATTCTGGCGTGAGCCACTCGTGAGGAGTTGGCGTGCGCTCGGTGAAAAAGTAGTCGTCGTACTGCCATTGCCGATGGCGCGAACCAACGCATGCGACTCCATCGCTGCGCGTGTGCCGCACCGCATGCAGTACAAAACGGCGCAATAAGTTTGCGCATTTGTGCTTGTGCGACGCCGGAAGCGGCAACGCCGGCAAAAAAATTTTCAGCTGGCGGACAGGCGGCGCAGCGGTCATCGCAGAC
Organism: Xanthomonas sp. NCPPB 4037; assembly: GCF_041475695.2. Classification (NCBI taxonomy): domain Bacteria; kingdom Pseudomonadati; phylum Pseudomonadota; class Gammaproteobacteria; order Lysobacterales; family Lysobacteraceae; genus Xanthomonas; species Xanthomonas sp. NCPPB 4037. The sequence continues at coordinate 3,584,661 of NZ_CM191261.1, read as the reverse complement.
ACCGCGTCGTGTTGCTGGCGCGGAGTGCCTGCGTATGTGCTTGAACGGCATGTATGAAAAAAACAGCGCAAAAGAAGTGCTTTTTAAAAAACCACTGCGCAAGCGTCTGTGCGAATGCGGGGTTGATGATCGCCGGCAACGCCGGTTTGCGTCGCCGCTTGCCGACGCGTGGCGACACCAGACTGAAAAATATTTGCAAAAGAGTGTTGACAGTAAAAAAAAGCGTGATTAGGTTTCGCCCAGCAGACATTGCTGCGGAAGAGAGTGAGCAGAATCGACATCAGGCCGACACGCTTGTTCCAGATGTCCACCGAAGCACCATCAACGGTGGAGTCGGGTTCGCTTCTCTCCAAAAAAACGCAGCGGTCGTTCCGATCACGCACCCGTGTCGCCGTTCGATGCGGGTGTTTCTGTATCCGTCCCGTCGCGCATCACCTGCGGACGGTTCCCGACGACGGCATGCCGTCACGGGGTTTGCTTCAACTGGGCGTTTTCCAACTCCATAGTTCACTGACGAGGAGCCAAACACATGGCCACCACTAAAAAAGCTGCGAAAAAGAAACCCACCGCCAAGAAGGCAGTGAAGAAGACTGCCGCCAAGAAGGCCGTCAAGAAGGTCGCGAAGAAGGCGACCGCCAAGAAGGCAGTGAAGAAGACCGCCGCCAAGAAGGCCGTCAAGAAGACTGCAAAGAAGGCAACCAAGAAGACTGCTGCCAAGAAGGCCGTCAAGAAGACTGCGAAGAAGGCAACCAAGAAGACTGCCGCCAAGAAGGCAGTGAAGAAGACTGCAAAGAAGGCGACCAAGAAGACTGCCGCCAAGAAGGCCGTCAAGAAGACCGCCAAGAAGGCAGCTCCGAAGAAGGCGACCAAGAAGTCCGCCACCAAGAAGTCTGCTGCCAAGAAGCCTGCTGTGAAGAAGGTCGCCAAGAAGAAGCCGGCCGCTCGCAAGAAGAAGGCCGCTCCGGTCGCGCTGCCCGCAACCCCGGCACCGCTGATCTGATTTGTAACACCCGATCGCCGTAAACATCGAGCTCTCTCCCCGACGCCCAGCGGGGAGGGAGCTTTTTTATTGGTGGATGTAGTTGGGTGGGTTGCCGCGGCAGAGCATCTTCGCCGACGCGGCGGATGGATGCAGGCGGCTGGAGCACGCGCTTGTGGGTCCTCGGGTTCGTACACTGCGAATCGTCAGCGCAATAGGGCAGCGGGCAGTACGTTAGAGCGCAAGTGCGGCCTGTTCCAGGCCTAGCCGGCGCAGGACGTCGCCCCCGACGCCTCGGGCTGCAGCCCAAGGACGTAGGAGCACCTGGGGCTTGCAAGCTGCGTTCCACAGCCGACAAGGTGCCATAGCCGCGCCTGCCGACAGCTCGACGCGGCACCTTACTGGACCGATCAATGACCGCCGAGTCTCTTCGCGTTGGCTGCATCGTCCACCGCCAGCGGGATAGCTCTTAGTCATAGCTGTAGTTGCAGCGACCGATCTTCAGCTCAGTTGACCACCACCCCAGCGACTTCCTTGCAGTCGCTGTGGATCGCCCGGGTCGATCCGCCGATTGCATTACCGGCATCGTTTTCGAAGTGCCTCAATGTGCATAACCGCCTGCAGATGGCGGTGACCCTGCCGCTACCTGCCTGCCATCGCCATTTCCCTTCCATCACCAAACGCGGAATCTGTTCGCAGCGACACGAGCTTCGGGGTCTGCCCGCCAGTGGCTGTCCATCACCAACCCCGGAATCTGTCTGCCAACGACCAACCACCAACGACTAACGACCAACGACCAACGGCCAACCGACACAAGCCTCGTCATCTGTCTGCCAGTGGTCAGCCGGTACAAGCTTTGGGAGCTATCTGCCAGTGGCAGGCCAACATGAGCTTCGGGAGGTGGCTGCTAGTGGCCAGCCGGTACCGAGCGTGCCGATCACCACGCCCTTAAAGATCAGTGCGCAGGTTCGCTTGGCCGAGTGCAAAGCACTCAGCGCTTGCGGGTTACCTGGTACGTAAATACAGCGACGAGCCACGTGTTGCTTCCACCTCATGTGTGCCCGTGAGGCCGCTCAGCCGCGTGCTGCGCCGGGCAACCCGCGCTAGCGCAGTAGAGCTAGAGCAGCTCATTGTCGTCGAGCTGGCCCACGGTGCTGCTGTGTGCGGCCTGCACTTCGTCCGCGTCATGGCCCTGTGGGTCGGATAACGTCGAGGCAAGCGCGGCTAGCAAGCATGCATAGCGAAACGGCATCTCACCTGCCATCCCGGCAACTTCAGTTGGCATGGTGTCATCGCATCTCACGCACTCACGCACTCACGCACTCACGCACCAGCCGCAGGCTCGCCAATCCACGCACCAACGATCGGCTGCCCGAATCCATCGCACCGCCTCCCAACACGGCAACAAAAAAGGCGGCCGAAGCCGCCTTTCGATCTATGCGTTATCCAGCCACCAGGTCAGCGCGGCGATGCCACCGACTTGCCGGAAGAGGCACCCTTGCCGGCCGGATCGGGGCGCTCGGCCAGCATGTTCTCGCTACCGAAGTCGCCGTCCACATCGATATCCAGCCAGCGCTTGGCCGGCAGGCCAAGGGCGCGGTCCAGGATGGTCGGCAGCATGCCCGAGGGCAGGCCGCTTTCGCCGTTCCACATGATGGCAATGCCGAGGTCGCGTTCGGGCAGCAACGCCACCAGGCCGCGATAGCCCTGCACGGCGCCGGCGTGGAAGATCACCTGATGCCCGGCGTAGTCGAACACGCGCCAGCCCAATGCATAGCTGGCCGCGTCCACGCGCTCGTGGCGCCAGCCCGAGCGCATTTCGCCCGGTGTGGAGATAAGCGGTGCGTGCAATGTCGCCAGCAGCGGCGCAGGCAGGACGTCGGTGCGGTGCCCAGTGTGGGCGAGCAGCCACTGCGCCATGTCGCTGGCGCTGGCATTGACGCCGGCAGCCGGTGCCAGGCGGTAGTAGGTCGGCTTGGGCGTCAGCGACACCCAGCCATTGCGGCTGCGCACATGCGGGCGTGCCCAATGCGGGCTGGCCTGGATACCGGCCAGGCCCATGCTGGCATCGTTCATGCCCAGCGGCTTGAAGATGCGGCGCTCCACCGATTGCTCGTAGAAGCTGCCAGAGGCCGCAAACACCACATCACCGACCAGGCTGAAGGCGACGTTCTGGTAGGCATAGCAATCGCCAGGCGCGCAGCGCAGCGGCGCGGCTGCCAGCTTGTGGCTGAGCGAGTAGTAGTCGGCGTTGGATTCGATGTCGCGGTCGTAGGCGTTGCGGGTCAGGCCGACGCGGTGGCTGAGGACTTCGGCTACGGTGAGCTGACGGGTGGCAGTGGAGTCGCTGAGCTGGAAGCCGGGGACGTAGTCCACCACCTTGCTGTCCCAGCGCAGCACGCCGTCGTTGACCAGCAGCCCGGCCATGGTGCCGGCAAAGGCCTTGGACAACGACGCCAGCCGGAACACGGTGTGGCCGTCGACAGGCTGCGGATGATTGACGTCGGTGACGCCATAGCCGCGCGCGCTGAGCACCTTGCCGCCCTGCACGATGGCCATCGCCATGCCAGGTACGCGGTTGCCGTAGGTGAGCTGGTCGGCCATCGACTCGAACGAAGGCACATCGAAGCCAGCGGCAGGCGCCAGCACGCTGCTGGCAGGCAGCGACGTGCGGTAAGGCAACGGAGCAGTGGGCGACTGCGCGGCGGTCGCCGGCTGCAAGCTATTGGCAGTCAGGGCAGGGGTCTGCGCGGTGGAAGAAAGCGCCAGAGGCAGCAATGCCCCGAACAGCCCAACGGCCAACGGACGGAACCGTCGGCGCCTGCGTATTTCTGTCATGGTGTTCCCGCCTGTTCCACTGCCTCCGGCGATTCTAGCGCCGCGCTTTGCGATAGCACAAACTGCCGGAAGATGAATGGGCATCGTATTGATCCTATTGATGATTCTGCTTGTGAAAAAGCCCGCATGCAGCGCGCCTGGGCGGGCATGCAGACACCACGATCAGGCAGCTGCAAGCAGCGTGCCCAGGTGCCGAGCAGGCCTCGCCAGGACCGTTAAAACCGCGCAAGTGCTTGGCGCCGCTGGCTGCGAACGCGTGCATCGGCTAACTTGCGCGCTTTCCTGCGGGCGCTGCGTTGCCATGGTCTTGTTGTCGAGTTCGCCGCGGCGAGCGCTGTCATGCCGATGAACGGCCAGTCATTTTCGCGTCCATCGGTGGCCCACCTGGTGGGTGCTTTGCGCAGTTCTCCGCCGTTGGCGTGGTCGTTCCTGTACTTCTTCTGCCTGCTCAGCGGCTACTACGTGCTGCGCCCGGTGCGCGAAGCGATGGGTGCATCGGCGGATGTGGCGGCAATCTTTCCGGCCGGCATGATCGCGTTCTTCGGTGCACACGGCATGCCGCTGAAGGACTTCACCTTGCAGGTGCTGTTTACCTGCACCTTTTTGATCACCCTGCTCCTGCAACCGATCTACGGGGCCCTGGTGAGCCGCTACCCGCGCCGTGTGTTTCTGCCGGTGGTGTACGGCTTCTTTATCGCTACGCTGTTGCTGTTCTATGTGCTGTTCGACACCGGTGTGCCCGGGCGCGGAATGGCATTCTTCCTGTGGACGGCGGTGTTCAACCTGTTCGCCGTGGCAGTGTTCTGGAGCTTCATGGCCGATGTCTTCAGCAATGCGGAGGCGCGCAGCTATTACGGCTATATCGGTGCGGCCGGCACCATCGGCGCGTTCCTGGGGCCGATCCTCACCCGCACCCTGGTGGAGCGGATCGGCATTGCGCACTTGATGCTGGTGTCGGCCGGCTTTCTGGGGATGTGCTTGGTGTGCCTGTTGCGCCTGCGCCTGTGGGCGGTCGCACGCGAGCAGGAGCGCCAGGTGACCTCCGGCGAAGTGCCGATGGGCGGCGACGTGTTGGGTGGGCTCAAGCTGATCGTGCGCGAGCCGCTGCTGCGCTGGCTCGCGGTCATGGTGGTGTTCGGCGTGGGCGTTGGCACGCTGCTGTACAACGAGCAGGCCGCGCTGGTGCGGCGCCTGTATACCGATGCGGCAGCGAGCACCGCGTACTACGCCAACATCGATCTGGCGGTCAATGCGCTCACGCTGGTCCTGCAGTTGCTGGTCACGCGGGCCTTGTTGTCGCGCTTCGGCATTGCACCCGCGCTGCTGATTCCCGGCGCGGCGATCATCTTCGGATTCGCCGTGTTGTCTGCCTCACCGTTGCCCATGATGCTGGCGATCGTGCAGGTGATGACCCGTTCCAGCGAGTTTGCCTTGGCCAAGCCGGCGCGCGAGACGCTGTACACGCGCGTCGATCGCGAATGGCGCTACAAGGCCGGGGCCGCGATCGACACCGTGGTCTATCGCGGCGGCGATCTGAGCGTTGTGTGGATCCACAAGGTGGTGTCGGCGTTCGGTTCCAGTGTGGTCTTCGGTGTGGGCGTGTTGATCGCATGCGGCATGACGGTGGGCGCCCTGGGCGTGCTGCATGAGGCACGCAAGCTCCCCGCCGAACGCGATGCGGGGTCAGGGCGCATCCGCGAGTAAGCCGCACGCCAGTCATCGCCGCTATGCTGGCGCCTACCTTGATCGAGTCAGTCCCTATGTCCATCGTTGCCATCGTTGCCGGCCTGTGTGTTGCGCTGCTGCACGTCTACATCCTGGTCCTGGAGATGGTGCTGTGGACGCGCCCACTGGGCCTGAAGACCTTCCGCAACACGCCGGAGAAGGCACAGGCCACCCGCGTGCTCGCGGCCAACCAGGGGCTCTACAACGGTTTCCTTGCCGCCGGCCTGTTCTGGGGCGCGCTGCAGGCCCGCACCGACGTGCTGAGCTTCTTCCTGGGCTGTGTAGTGGTGGCGGGCTGCTACGGCGCCTACAGCGTCAATCGCCGCATCTTCTTCGTGCAGGCGTTGCCGGCGCTGATTGCCTTGGCACTGCTGTGGTTGCCGGGTTGACGTCGCTGTTGCGTTGTTAGCGGCAGGCGGCCGACACGCTGCAACCGGCGTGCAGGGCACGTTCGGCGGGAGTGCGGCAGCGCATCGTCGGTTTGCTGCGCGCGTTCCAACGTGTCTTCTGCTGGTGCTCGGATAGAGTGCTGTGCTGCTGCCTGGCGACGCCAGCGCTAGAAGTGGAAGAGATCCCTCCCGTTGCGCCGAACGCGATTGTGCAGGGTGCCCAGCGCCCAGTGCAGCGATGCACAGCCAGGCCAGTCAGCGCGGTAGCGCAGGTGCAATGACGATTGCTGTCTTGCTTGCGGCAAGCGCTCGGTTGCCAGGCTCCAGAGACAACAATGGCGAAGCACAATCCGCTCGCAGAGACGCTGTGCAACAAGCCTGCATCTCTCTCACCCCAAACGCGGCCGGACCCATCGGCGCAATCGCTCCACGCGATGCCTACAGCGTTCTGCATATTCGCCAGTGCGCATTTGCCACCTCAGAACAGCAACGGCCAGCCTGAGCCCGCCGTTGCAACGACGCTGCGCGACGAGTCCCTAATCTCTTCTCATCAACGCTGCCGATCAGTCAGCCTGACCTTCCACGCGCTGGCGACGGCACGTTCGCCTGCGCTCACGGGTCAAACGCCAGAAACAACAACGGCGAGCCTGAGCTCGCCGTTGTGCTTGTTCCTAGTTGCTGCCCTTACGCGGCTTCGCGCGGCTGCTGTGCCTGCGGCTTGTCGTAGAAGCTGGCCGCGCGCAGTTCGTGCGGATCGAAATCGTCCACGGTGATCGTGTCCATCATGATCTCGCGCAGCTCTTCCAGCAGCTTGCGCTCGTCCAGGGTGAGCACGCCCTCGGCCACGGCTTCGTCCAGCTGCGCCGGGAAGTCCAATGCCTCGATACCCTTGGTCTTGAGCGCCTTCAGGAACTTGCGTTCCACCGGCTCGGCCATCACCGCCTTGGTCAGGTAGCTGGCGATACGGCCGCCCGGATTGTTGGCGCACGGGGTGAGGAACACACCCTGTGCCAAGCGATCGCGTGCTTCGTTAGGTGCCATCAGGATCGATGCCACACGATGGCCCAGGCGGTCGCCCGGTGCTTCGGCACGGCGGCCCAGCGGGAAGATCAGCACCCACATCAGCCAGCCCACCGGGCGGATCGGGAAGTTACGCAGTGCCGCCGACAGCGCGGTTTCGATCTTGTGCACGCTGTCGTGGAACGCCCAGGCCAGCAGCGGCTGGTCGGTCGCCGGTGCGCCCTCGTCGTGATACCGCTTGAGCATCGCGCTGGTCATGTAGATGTGGCTCAGCACATCGCCCAGGCGCCCGGACAACGACTCCTTGAACTTCAATTTGCCGCCCAGCATCAGCATCGACACGTCGGCCATCAAGGCCAGGTTGGCCGAATAACGATCCAGCTTGCGGAAGAAACGACGCGTATACGCATCGCCGGGCGCCGCACCGATGCGCGCACCGGTCAGGCCGAACCAGAACGAGCGCACGGCGTTGGAGATACCGAAGCGGATATGGCCGAACAGGCTCTGGTCGAACTCTTCCAGGCCGCGACGCGTATCCGGATCCTGCGCCGCCTTCATTTCCTTCATCACCCACGGATGGCACAGGATCGCGCCCTGGCCAAAGATCAGCAGGCTGCGGGTCATGATGTTGGCGCCTTCCACGGTCACGCCGATCGGTGCGGCCTGCCAGGCGCGGCCAGCGAAGTTGCGCGGCCCCAGGATGATGCCCTTGCCGCCGATCACATCCATCATGTCGCTGACCACTTCGCGGCCCATGGTGGTGCAGTGATACTTGGCGATTGCCGACGGCACCGACGGCACATCGCCGCGATCAACCGCTGCGGCAGTGGCCTGCGCCAGTGCGCTGATCGCATACGCCTTGCCACCGATACGCGCCAGCGCTTCTTCCACGCCCTCGAAGCGACCAACCGACAGGCCAAACTGCTTGCGAATGCGTGCATACGCACCGGTCACCACTGCAGCGTACTTGCCGCCGCCACTGGCGGTGGAGGGCAGGGTGATCGAGCGGCCCACGGCCAGGCACTCATTGAGCATGTTCCAGCCCTTGCCGACCATTTCCACGCCACCGATCAGCTGGCTCAACGGGATGAACACTTCTTCGCCATGGATCGGGCCATTCTGGAACGGCGAATTCAACGGGAAGTGGCGGCGGCCGATCTCCACCCCGGGGGTGTCGCGCGGCAGCAGCGCCAGGGTGATGCCGATGTCCTTCTTGTCACCGATCAGGCCGTCCGGGTCATAGGCGCGGAACGCCAGGCCGATCAGCGACGCAACCGGCGCCAGGGTGATGTAACGCTTGTCGAAGGTGAGCTTGACGCCGAGCACGTTGGCGCCGTTCCACTCGCCCTTGCAGACGATGCCGTAATCCGGAATCGACGTGGCATCAGAGCCAGCGAACGGACCCGTCAGGCCGAAGCACGGCACCTCGGCACCCACCGCCAGACGCGGCAGGTAATAATCCTTCTGTTCCGGCGTGCCGTAGTGCAGCAGCAGCTCGCCCGGCCCGAGCGAGTTCGGCACACCGACGGTGGAACTGACCACGCTGGAGATCGACGACAGCTTCTGGATCACCTTGTGGTGCGCCAGCGCACTGAAACCCAAGCCGCCGTATTGCTTCGGAATGATCATGCCGAAGAACTTGTGCTTCTTGATGTAATCCCACAGCTCCGGCGGCAGGTCAGCGTGGACATGGGTGATCTCCCAGTCGTTGACCATCTTGCACAGCTCTTCCACCGGGCCATCCAGGAACGCCTGCTCTTCGACGGTCAACTGCGGCTTGGGATAGTTGAGCAGCTTCTGCCAGTCCGGATCACCGGTGAACAGCTCGCCCTCGAAACCGACCGAGCCGGTTTCCAGCGCAATGCGCTCGGTCTGGGAGAGCGGCGGCAGCACCTTGCGGAAAAACGCCATCAACGGCGTGGTCAGCAGTGGCTTGCGCAAAAACGGCAACAACACCGGGGCTGCAATCAGCACGACCAGCGCGGCTGCAACGATCGTGGCGGTGAGGTTGGCCCCCAACAGCCAGCACGCCACCAGCACGCAGGCGCTCAGCGCGACCCATGTGGCAAGGCGCATGCGGTGATAGGCAGCGATGCCCGCCGCCAGGATGACGAGGAGGAACGGTGCAACGATGCTCATGGTCTTGCTCCAGTGACATGCTCGGTAATGTTGGACGCGGTGCTGATGCCAACCGAGGGAAGTGCGTCCAGATAATGCAACACGGTGGCGGTAAACGTGGTGTTGTCATCGCCGGCCAGCATGTGCGTGGCGTGCGGCAGTTGCACGTGCTGCGCATGCTGGGCGATCGACAGGAATTCAGTGATGGTTTGCGGCGTGACCAGATCGCTGCGTCCGCCGCTGATCAGCAGCATCGGGCAACGCACCTGTGCCGCAGCCTCCATCAGTGCCTGTTGCTGCGCCTGACTATCCTGGCCCGCCAGTTCGCTGACCAGGCGCGGATCCCAATGCCAATGCCATTGCCCGTCGCTGCGCTGGCGCAGCAGCAACTGCAGTTGCGCCGCACTCTTGCGCGGGCGCTGCGGCAGATATGCGGCAATTGCATCGGCGGCCGCATCCAGCGACGCAAACCCCTGCGGATGCGCGGTCATGAAGCGCAGGATGCGCTCCACGCCGGTGGTATCCCAGCGTGGCGTGATGTCCACCAGCACGATCGCGCGAAACAAGCCCGGCCAACGCGCTTCGGCCAGCAGGCCGAACAGCCCGCCCATCGACGCAGCTACCAGCACCGGTGGCTCAGGCAACTCACCCGCCAGCACGATCAGGTCATCGGTGAATTGCGCCGCCGAATAAGGCAGGGACGCAGGATTGGGACTGGAGTCGCCATGCCCGCGCGCATCGAATGACAGCGCCTGATAGCCGGCCTCCGCCAGTGCCGTGGCCGTCGCTTCCCAGGCATGACGTGTCTGCCCGAGTCCATGTGCCAGTAACACGGTGGGCGCATTGCCAGCACCACGCCGCGAAACCGCCAGCGACGCATCTCCCACGCTGATGCGAGCAAGGGATGCAGTCTCGGCGAGGCTAGAGGGATGGCTGACCATACCTAATGGTATGGATCCCGCCCGGGTGATGTCAATACTCCCTGGTATGGACGTTTAAGCCGTTGAATTGCCGCGCTTTGCGTCAGCGTCGGATGGTGCATACTGCAACCGACCCGAGCGTATGGTTAAATCGTCACAATGAACGACATCACCGAACCCAGCCCTGCCACTCCCCGCGCCAGTTCCGGCCGCGGCAACCGCCTCAGCGCCGACGATTGGGCGCAGGCTGCGCTGGATCTGATTGCCGAACAAGGCGTGGGCGCCGTTGCGGTGGAACCGCTGGCGCGCCGTCTGGGCGTCACCAAGGGCAGCTTCTACTGGCACTTCCCCTCGCGCGACGCACTCTTGCAGGCTGCACTCGAGCGCTGGGAAATCTTCGAACAGAAAGAAGTGTTCGGCAGCCTGGAAGACGTGCCCGATCCAAGCGCTCGCCTGCGCGCGCTGTTCCAGCTGGTTGCGCACGAGGTCAAGCCGCATGTGATCTACAGCGAGTTGCTCAAGGCGCTGGATCACCCCGCAGTACGCCCGGTCATCGACCGTGTCTCGCAGCGCCGCCTCGACTACCTGATCGCCTCGTTCCGCCAAGCCGGCCTCAGCCGCACCGACGCCCAACACCGCGCCCGCCTGGCCTACGCTGCCTACGTCGGCTTCCTGCAGCTCTCGCTGCAACTGCAGCAACCCAAGCAGGCCCGCGAAGATTTCGAAGCCTACGTCGAGCATGTGATTCAGACGTTGATTCCGGGGTAAATCCCCTATACGTCGGGCTGGCTTGATGCTGCTTCGTGAGCAAAGAAAAACCGCGACTCTTTCGAGTCGCGGTTTTTTTATTACGCATTACAAACGCTGAGGGCTATCAGAACTTCTGGGTGTAGCGCATGTAGTAGAAACGACCTGGAATTTCGTACTGCGAGTCAAAGCTGTTTGCGAAGGCGGTAGCTGACTGCGGCGGATCACGGTCAAAAGCATTGTTCACGCCGACGGTAACGCGAGCATTCCAAGGCGCTTTCCAATACGCACTAATGTCGGTGTAGGTGACGCTTGGGACATGATTGCGCGGTGCAGCTCCCGCACTCGTGACGCGATCTGCATCAGAGCAAAGCAGGCCGATGTTGGCCGGATTTGCAAGGTTGGCGCCCGTGCAGTTTTCGACTTGCGAGCTGTAATAACGCATGGCTACAGAGCTGCCGACATCGCCCAATTCCCAGTTTGCCATCATGTTTGAACGCAGGCGCCAGTTGTTGTCACGCGCCGAACCACCACGATACAAGCCAACACGCTCTTCAGGAGCCTGCAGAGGCTTCTCAACAGTGAACTTCGTCAGGTAGGTCGAGTCCCAGACGAAGCTGAAGCTGCCCCATGCGGTTTCAGGCAGTCGATAGCCAAACGTAAAGTCAAAGCCTTCTGCTTCGATACTCGCGATATTGCGGGGAACCGCAAGCATATTAGAGATTTCACCGGTACTCTCGCGAGTGATCAGTGCGCAAGTTGACTGGATGCCAGCCACATAGCAGCTATCCAGCAGCTCTTGCGCGGTCTGGGTATCGATGGCATTTTCGATCTTGACCGTCCACCAATCGACTGCTATGTCCAGACCCGAGGCGAAGCTCGGGCTATACACAAAGCCAAGCGTCTTGGAGGTGGAGGTCTCTGGTCCGAGTTCTTCACTTCCGCCGACAGTTGTGCGGATCTGCGAATTGGCCTGGGCATAAGGAGTGACCCCAGCACAAGAGCCAGGAATTGCCCCGTTGACGCTACCGTCAGTGTAGGAGCCGGCGCATGGGTCGCGAACGTCTTCGAACGTGTCGCTCACGCCGGAGAACAGTTCGCTGATAGAGGGTGCACGAAATCCCTCGGACCAGTTGCCACGGATCATCAAATCCGTAATGGGCTTCCAGCGGAAGCCAAACTTGCTATTGGTCGTGTTTCCGAAGTTGCTGTACTTGGAGTAGCGCGTTGCCAAGCTGAAGTCAAGCAGCTGTGCTCCTGGCAAATCCGCCAGCAGGGGCACTGCCAGCTCCAGGTAAGCTTCGTCGAGATCATAGCCGCCACTGGTCGCAGTGCGGGCATTACCGGTCGTGTCGCCAGAGTTGATAAGTGCATCCGGATCATCGAAACCGGACTCTTCGCGATGTTCGACACCTAGCGAGAAGGCAAACGCACCTCCCTGCATGTCGAAAAGTTCTCCGCCGATGCTGCCGTAGTAGCTCTTTTGCTCATAGCCATAAACGTCGTGCGCCTTGAAGCCTGCGTAATCGATCATTTCAGGCGTCATCGAGCCGGCACCACCCAGCAGATTCAGCGGGACGCAGCCATCGATCGTGGAGGCAGCCGTTCCGCAACGGGCTACACCAGTGGCATCAACAAACGACGGTCCCAGTGCACTCCGCAGGGCCGAGATGTTGAAAAAGCCCGTAGTGATATCGGTCTGGTCATTCTTGCCATAGAACATGCCAGCTTCCCAGTTAAAGAAGCGGCTGCCAACTTCGAAATCACCTTCGAAAGCACCGTTGAAACCATACGTCTTGACGTTCTGGGTGTAGATGCGACCGCCGGTCTCATTTGCGCGATACTGGATGTAGTCGATATCACGACCAAAGTTGTTATAGATGTTGTCTGCGTCAATAACGACGTTGGCACCATTCGTACCCGGGGCAGCGCGACCGAGCACGATGGGCATCGCTGCCAGAACCTGAGACGACTCGCGTTCGTTGTACGTGACGGTGGTCTTGAACCGCACGTTCTCTGTAATGCTCAGCCCTGCGTCAGCAAAAACAGACTTGCGTTCCTGTGGCGTGACCAAGTAATTGGTCGGAGCAAAGTTGTAGCTATCTGCTGCCGTGTACGGCCGAGTGGTGGTGCCACCATTGCCGGTTACAAAGTAGCCCGGCGTGCCATTAAGGCGCGTTGCTCCATTGGTTGTTGCACTTGTGGGCCCGAACACCGCAAAGCGGCCGCCAGGAGTGGTCGAGCTATTGCCCGTGCCAGGCACAGCGCCGAATACAGGAACAGCGGAAATCTCGCGATCACCTGCCCAAACCTGCTCCTCCTTCACATAGCCCACGCCCAAGGTGGCGTGCCAACGATCGCCGGCCGAACCAATGGTGAAGTCGTATGACTCGCGGCTGCCGTCGCCCTTGTCGTACTGGCCGTAATAGGCATTCGCCTCTGCCCCGTCGAAATTCTGGCGCAGGATGATATTGACCACACCGGCGATGGCGTCGGAGCCGTAAATCGTGGACGCGCCGTCCTTCAAGACCTCGATGCGCTCGACAGCAGCAGTCGGAATCGTATTGAGGTCGACCGCGCCACCCAGACCGGTGCCACCGACCCAACGGCGGCCATTGACCAGCACCAGGGTGCGGTTGGAACCAAGGTTGCGCAGGTTGACGCGAGTTTCGCCATTGCCACCATTGTTGACATTGGTGTTGAGGGCTGAACCATTGGTGGCAATGTTCTGGATCACGTCGCCGATCGAGGTCAAACCCTGCGATTCGATCTGCTGACGGCTCATGCTGAAGACTGGCTGCGACGTTTCAACGTCGGCGCGCTTGATGCGCGAGCCGGTGACTTCGATCTTGTCGAGGTTGGTGGTACCGGCTTCCTGAGCGATGGCGGTACCAGTACCGCCGACGCCCACGACAAGCGCGAGGACAACTGCATCGCGCAGCTTGTTGGACTTGCAATTCATTAGCTCTCTCTCCAAGTGATCTTGGGTACTGCCAAGGGTTTGTTGGCCCGGCGGGGGATCCGAAGAAGCGGATCCAAAACGTCAGGGTGAACCGATGGTATATGCGTTGCGTCAGGAATTAAAGTCCCGTTAATGAAAAAGAAGAAAGACGTGAAATCGGGCGACGAACGGTCGGCCACAACGCAAAACGCCACCGGCTGGTGACCGGTGGCGTTGCTAAATTCTTCTTCAGAATCAGAGGCTTACAGGTCTTGCTCGTACCTGACGTACGGGATGGTCCCGTCGCTGTTGCTCTCGTTGTTTGGGGCAAACGGGTTCTTGCCGCGGGAAATGACGTTCTCCGCGCCGACCGTGAGCTGGCCGCTCCAGGGGGTGCGCCAGGTCAGGCCCAGGCCCAGGCCTTCCCACTTTTCCGGCTGGCCGGGCACGTCGACCACGCGCCCGATGACATTGGCGCTGAAGGCGCCGTAGCCGCCGCCGACGCTCAGGGTCTTGCTGTCCCATTGGTCGGCAATGGCCGGCGAGACGTCGGCCAGCGGCACCAAGCGGGCGCGGGCGTAGGTGCCACCGATGGACACGAAGCCTTCGCGGCCGATGTTCTTCTGGCCGAAGACGGTGAGATCGTTCTGCTCGACGCGGGTCAGTGGGGCCTTACCGGCACCGATCAGCCAGGAGGGCAGAGTGTCGCGGCCGGTCCCCGCGGTTACGCCAGCGCGTGCGCCGTTGCGGTTGAAGCCCAGCGTGGCGGACACGCGGCGCGAGGCGGCCGCGCTGTCTTCTTCGTCATCGCCGATACCTGCGAGCAGGCAATGGCTGGCAAGGCCGCTGATATTGGTGCCGCGGCTGCTGTTGCACAGCAGGCCGAGCGAATCGCCGGAGGTCAGGCCGAACGCGGCATCGAGCGAATTACGCCCGAAATGCCAGCGCGCGCCGGCCTTCTGCTCGCCGGTTGGTTCCAGGTAGAGGAACGCTTCGACCTTGCCGCTGCCCTTGTTCCATACGGGCAAGATGGTGCTTTCACGGATCTGGGCTGCCGACTGCGCGTGCACGCCGCTGGCTGCCGCGAGGGCAACCAAGAGAGCGAGCGGAAGGCGCAGAAGATGTCGCATACCAGAGTTCAGACCCAGAGGCAGGTGTTAAGTTCCCGATAGCGGGCAGTGAGGATGCTAGGGTGTTTATGAATATTTAACAAGTCCTCGCTCTCCCCAGAACGTCGCTTGCCAGATGCTCTCTACTGCAACCGTTCCGGCGCATCCTGCGATGGCTGCGCTTCGCTGAAAAGTACGTCCAGCTCGGTCAACGGGAAGTGATACTCACGCCCGCAGAACTCGCACCGCACCTCGACTTCCCCAGTCGGCTCCGCTGCCGCGCGCGCTTCGTCTTCGCCCAGCGACTGCAGCATGGCGGCGACGCGCTCGCGTGAGCAGGAACAGCCGAAGCTTAGCGCCTTGTTGCCCACCAATTCGGGCGCTTCTTCATGGAATAGACGATGCAGCAGGTCTTCACCGGCGACCGAAAGCAGTTCCGGGGCGCCCAGGGTGTCGAACAGGGCGCCGACGCGGGTCCAGCCGTCGGTGTCGCCTTCGTCGCCGGGCAGCTTTTGCAGCAGCAGGCCAGCAGCCTGGTCTGGCCCGGCGGCCAGCAGCAGGCGGGTGGGTAGCTGCTCGGATTGCAGGAAGTAGGTTTCGAACGCTTCGGCCAGATCCGGCGCCTGCATGCCCACCAGGCTCTGGTAGCGCTGCGGTTCGCGCGGGTCCAGGCCGGGGTTCTCGATGGTGATGGCCAGCAGGGCGTCGTCGCCGAGCTCGCGCAGATCGGTGGGCGCATCGGCACCGTCGGCGATCTGGACGATGCCGCGCAAGGTGCCGGCGGCGGTGCATTCGGCAAACAGCGTGCGCAGGCGGTCATTGCCGCGCAACTGCACCGACAGCCGGCCGTCCACCTTGGTGTGGCCGGTGAACAGCGCTGACGCGACTGCGGCCTCGCCAAGCAACTGGCGTGCGAACGGCGGGTAGTGGGCAGCGCCCTGGATGTCGCGCCAGGCTTGGGTCAGACGCACATGCACGCCACGCACGCCGGCGGCAGGCAACAGGAAACGGGAAAGCTGATCGTGATCGGTCATGGGAGCGTCGGACGTAAGGGACGCCAGTGCCGGATAATGCGGCAGGCATCGGGATGAAGGTCGTAGCGAACAATGGGGACGGACGGATTGGATGACAAGCAGGCCAGGCCACCGCGTCGGGCGCGGCGCTGGCTGCGCTGGGTGCTGGCAGCACCATTGCTGTTCGCTGCAGCGAGCGTGCTGCAGGTGTTGGCGCTGCGCATCATCGACCCGCCCATCAGCACGGTGATGGTGGGCCGCTATCTGGAGGCCTGGGGCGAGGGCGAGGCGGGGTTCTCGCTGCACCATCAGTGGCGCGACCTCGACGAGATCGCGCCCAGCCTGCCGATTTCGGTGGTGGCCGCCGAAGACCAGCAGTTTCCGTCTCACCATGGGTTCGATCTGCAGGCGATCGAGAAGGCACGCGACTACAACGCGCGCGGTGGCCGCGTGCGCGGCGCCAGCACCATCAGTCAGCAGGTCGCCAAGAACGTGTTCCTGTGGCAAGGCCGCAGTTGGGTGCGCAAGGGGCTGGAGGCCTGGTACACGCTGCTGATCGAGCTGTTCTGGCCCAAGCAACGCATCCTGGAGATGTATGTGAACGTGGCCGAATTCGGCGACGGAATTTATGGCGCGCAAGCGGCCGCGCGGCAATTCTGGGGCAAGGATGCTTCGCGGCTGACGCCGACTGAATCGGCGCGCCTTGCCGCCGTACTGCCATCGCCGCGCCGCTATGACGCGCGCCGCCCCGGCGCCTATGTGCAGCGCCGCACTGCGTGGATCCAGCGCCAGGCCCGCCAGTTGGGTGGCCCCGGCTATCTGCAGGCGCCATGAGCGCGACCGCGATGCTGCCGGCCGATCAGAACGCTCCGCTCACCGCGGAACGCCTGACCGTGGTGATTGCCGCCTTCAACGAAGCGACCAGCATCCCGTT
The DNA here is from genome assembly GCF_041475695.2 of Xanthomonas sp. NCPPB 4037. Taxonomy (NCBI): domain Bacteria; kingdom Pseudomonadati; phylum Pseudomonadota; class Gammaproteobacteria; order Lysobacterales; family Lysobacteraceae; genus Xanthomonas; species Xanthomonas sp. NCPPB 4037. The sequence continues at coordinate 3,567,928 of NZ_CM191261.1, read as the reverse complement.
GCTGCATCCACGCCTGCAGGGTGTCCTGGCTGGCCTGAGCGGCGTGCAGACGCACGTGCTGTATGTCGACGATGGCAGCACCGACGACACCTGGCAGGTGCTGCAGGCGCTCACCGATGCCGATGCGCAGGTCAGCGCACTGCGGTTGTCGCGTAATTTCGGCAAGGAAGTGGCGATCTCGGCCGGGCTGGACCATGTGCAGCCGGGCGCGGTGGTGCTGCTGGACGCCGATGGCCAGGATCCGCCGGAACTCATTCCCGAGTTCGTCGCGTTGTGGCGCGCCGGGTACGACAACATCTTTGGCACGCGGGTGTTTCGCGAGGGCGAGAGCTGGTTGAAGCGTGCGGCCGCACATGCGTTTTACCGGGTGATCCGGCAGTTGTCGCGAACGCCGATTCCTGCCGACACCGGTGATTTCCGGCTGCTCTCGCCACGGGTGGTACAGGCGCTGCAACAATTGCGCGAACGCCATCGTTTCATGAAAGGGCTGTTTGGCTGGGTAGGATTCCGCCAGGTGGCGCTGCCGTACCGGCGCGCGCCGCGTCTGTCGGGGCGCAGCAAGTTCACGGTGTGGCGGCTGTGGAATTTCGCGCTGGACGGCATCACCAGCTTCTCCACCGTGCCACTGCGCGCGGCCACCTACCTGGGCATGCTGACAGCGCTGGTGGCGTTTGGGTTCGGTGGCTGGGTGATCGTCAAGGCGGCGCTGATGGGCGACCCGGTGCCGGGCTGGCCGACCATGATGTCGATCATCCTGTTCCTGGGCGGCATCCAGCTGATCGCGCTGGGCATGATCGGCGAGTACCTGGGGCGCCTGTACGACGAGGCCAAGCAACGGCCGCTGTATCTGATCGATACGTATCGCGGCGCGGCGGGAGTATTCTCGGGCGACCAGTCCAATCGCGGAGCAGGCCATGCAAACGGTACGGCAGCTGTTGGGGATGAAGCAGGTTGAGGTGTTTTCCGTCGCGGCCGACGCCGCGGTGATCGAGGCCATCCGTCTGATGGCCGACAAGAGCATCGGTGCGGTGTTGGTGATGGAGGGCGAGCGCCTGGTCGGCATCGTGTCCGAGCGGGATTACGCGCGCAAGGTGGTGCTGCGCGACCGTTCCTCGTCCAGCACCAGCGTGGCCGAGATCATGAGCCACGCGGTGGTGACGGTGTCGCCCGCAGACTCGGTCGAGCACTGCATGCAGCTGATGACCGATGGGCGTTTCCGGCATCTGCCGGTGGTGGATAACGGCCGCGTGCAGGGCGTGATTTCCATCGGCGATCTGGTCAAGGCGGTGATCGAAGCGCAGCAACACGATATCGACCAGTTGCAGCGCTACATCGCCAGCTGAGGCGAGGCGTTACTGCGCGTACTTGCCGCCGCAGTCGCTGTCCTTGCCGGGGCCGGGTTCGAAGGTCGCCAGCAGGGCAGCGGGCGGGGCGATGCTGCCCAGTGCAACCGCGATGGCGCCACGCACGCCCAGCGCCTTGAAATCCGGGCGGAACGACGGGTCCTTGAAGGTCCCGCCCATCCGCAGCGGCGAGCGCAGGCTGAGGATGCTGCGATCCTTCGGGCGCGGGCGCAGCAGCAGATCCAGCTGCTCGTCCTTCAAGCTGATACTGCCTTCGCCGATGATGATGGTGTCGGTGCTGTCGAAGGCCAATGCGCGCGATTGCATCACGCCATCGCGCACACCGAAGTCGCCGAAGATGCAACGCACCGGAATCTGGCGGTCGCGCGTGACCAGGTATTTCAGCGATTCGGCAATATCCAGGCCGGCCAGTTCCATGATCAGGTTGCCCACGTGACCGCGGCCCATGCCCACACCGATCGAGCCGTCGGCGGTACCGAGCATGGCGGCGATCGAATTGCCGCGTCCTTTCAGATCCAGATCGCCACCGATCGCACCAGACGCCTGCTTGGCTAGGGTGGCATCGGGGAACAGCTTGTCCAGGCGGATACCGCGAATCGCGGCCTGCAGCTGGGTGGAAATCACCGGGCTGCGGGCGTCCATGCGGATGGTGGAGCGAATATCGCCGCCCGCCACGCCGAAATTGAGTGGATCCAGCTGCAGCAATCCATCCTTCAAGCGCAGCGATGCATCCATGTCGTCCAATGGCCACGAGGGTGCATTGATGCGCTGCGCGCGCCAGCGCACCTGCGCATCCATCGCCCGCAATTTGGACAGGTCGTAGGGGGTGTCAGGCAGTACGCGGGTGTCGGCGGCCAACTGCGCTGCCTGCTTCTTTTGCTCGGCGTTGGCCGATTCGTTGGCGCCGGTCTTAGGCGGTGCACCGACAAACCCGGCGAGGTCGTCGAAATCCAGGCGTTTGGAAGCCAGATCGGCGCGCAGGAAGGGGCGCTTGTTGCGCAGATCCACTTCGGCGGTGCCTGAGAGATCGCTATCGCCGGCCTTGCCGGTGAAATCTTCGTAGCGCCAGATATCGCCGTTGCGGCGCAGGCGGCCATCCAGCGTGTACGGCGGGGTTGAGGGAATCGCCACGCCGGTCAGCGCATACAGGTCTTCCATGTCCTGGCCGCTCAATGCCATCTGCAGGTCGAACACCTGGAATTGAAACGGATTGGTCAGCGTGCCGCGCACGTGGGTGCGGGTGGCCCCGGCACTGCCGCGCAGGTCGATCCGGAACGGGTGCTCGGTCTGGCTCAGCTCCAGTGGCGAGGCGGTATTGCCCTTGAGCGTGAAGGGATAGCCCTTCCAGCGACCCTTGCCGTCGATGCCGATCGGCGCGGCGCGCTGATCGCTGCGCGGTGGTGCCAGGCTGTTGATGGCGACGTCCACGTCAGACTTGTTGGCCGCATCGATGTACTGCAGCCGGCCGTCCTGCACCAGCAGGCGGCCCAATCGCGGCAGGGTGCCATCGCCACCGCTGGTCTCGAACACCCAGTTGCCGGGGTGGGTGTCGTCGCCGGCTTCCAGTACCACCTTGGCGTGCTCCAGCCGGATCTCCGGCAGGCGCACCTTGCCGCGCAGCAACGGCCAGAATTCGACATCGATTTCTGCTGAGCGCATCTGCGCCATGGGGCCGCGTTTGGACCATGCGGCATTGCCCAGGCTCAGATGCTCACCGCGCACGGTGACGATGCGGCCCAGATCCACATCCAGATGGCCCAGGTGGAATTCGCGCCCGGTCTTGGCGCTGACTGCGCGCTCCACCGGGCCGCGCAACCAGTTCCAGTCGAACACCAGCACCAGGATCACGATCAGTGCCAGCACGATGCCGGTGCCGATCAACCAGCGGCGTCGGCGTGGTGGACGGGAGGGGCGGGCGGCGATGGAAGCGGTCGGGGTAGTCACCCGACCCATGGTTGGCGAAGCCTCGTGCACGGCGCGCGAACGCGCCATCGGTCACACGATTTGCGCGGTCACCGCCACAAAGTGGCAAGCGCTGCCGGCGAGCACGAACAGATGCCAGATGGCGTGGAAATAGCGCTGCGTGTCGCGTTGGTAGAAGTAGGTGCCCAACGTATAGAAGAGCCCGCCGGCGAGCAGCCAGCATAGAGACCAGGTGTCGACCGCCGCCAGCAGGGGCTTGATCGCCACGATGATCAGCCAGCCCATTGCCAGGTACAGGATGGTCGACAGCAGCCGGAAGCGGCCGGTGAAAAACAGCTTGAAGATCACGCCTGCTGCGGCGATGGTCCAGATCGCGGCGAACAGGCTCCAGCCCCACGGCCCACGCAGGTTGATCAGCATGAACGGCGTGTAGGTGCCTGCAATGAGCAGATAGATCGCGCAGTGATCGAGCACCTGCAGGCGGGCCTTGGCGCCCACATGCGGGATGGCATGGAACAGCGTGGATGCGACATACAGCAGGATCAGCGTGGCACTGAAGACGATGGTGGTGGCCAGCTGCCAGCCATCGCCGTAAATCGCGGCCAGGGTGATCAGGACCGAGCCACCGGCCAGTGCGGCAATCGCGCCCAGGCCGTGGGTCACCGCACTGGCGATTTCATCGCGCAGGTCGGTGGAGGGGGGGGCATCTGCATTCATGCCCAAAAGGTACCGTAACCGCGCAAAAATCGCATCGCCAGCGGTGGCGCTGGCTTGTGGCGATTCAAGTGGCGGTCAATCGACCGCGGTGGCGTAAGCGTGTTCGCGCGTTGCGGAAAAGCGCACGTCCGGCGCGCGTTCCTGGGCCAGCTGCAGGTTGACCCGGGTGGGTGCGAGATACACCAGTTGCCCGGCCGCATCGATGCCCAGATTGCCGGCGTTCTTCTCGCGGAACTCTTCGAGCTTTTTGGGGTTGTCGCAGTGCACCCAGCGTGCGGTGGTGACGCTCACCGGTTCGAAGATCGCATCCACGCCGTACTCGTCCTTGAGCCGGTAGGCCACCACGTCGAACTGCAGCACACCGACCGCGCCGAGGATCAGGTCGTTGCTCATCAACGGGCGGAAGAACTGCGTGGCGCCTTCTTCGGACAACTGCGCCAGGCCCTTCTGCAACTGCTTGAGCTTGAGCGGGTCGCGCAGGCGTGCGCGGCGGAACAATTCCGGCGCGAAGTTGGGAATGCCGGTAAACGACAGCGATTCGCCTTCGGTGAAGGTATCGCCGATGGAGATGGTGCCGTGGTTGTGGATGCCGATCACATCGCCCGGCCACGCTTCGGCGGCGATCTCGCGATCGGAGGCCATGAAGGTCAGCGCGTTGGCCAGCTTCACGTCCTTGCCGCTGCGCACGTGCAATGCCTTCATGCCGGCGGTGAACTTGCCCGAGCACACGCGCATGAACGCCACGCGGTCGCGGTGCTGCGGGTCCATGTTGGCCTGGATCTTGAACACGAAGCCGCTCAACTTGGGCTCGACCGCTTCGACCCGGCGGCCGGTGGTATCGCGTGCCTGCGGCGGCGGTGCGTGCTCGACGAAGAAATCCAGCAACGGCTGCACGCCGAAGTTGTTGACGCCCGAGCCGAAGAACACCGGCGTCTGCTGCCCGGCGCGGTAGGCATCCAGGTCGAACGGATTGCTGGCGCCTTGCACCAGTTCCAGCTCCTCGCGCAGTTCGTCCAGCATCTGCGTGCCAATCTTTTCGGCAAGACCCGGTGCATCGAGCGAGGGAAAAATGGTGGAGTCCTGACGGGTGAAGTTGCGGCCCTGCTCGTACAGGTGCACTTCGCCGGTGATCAGATGCACCACGCCCTTCAGGCGCTGGCCCATGCCGATCGGCCAGGTGACCGGGGCACACTGGATGCCCAGCACGGTTTCCACTTCATCCAGCAGGTCGATCGGGTTCTTGCCTTCGCGATCGAGCTTGTTGATGAAAGTCATGATGGGGGTGTCGCGCAGGCGGCAGACTTCCATCAACTTGATGGTGCGTTCTTCCACGCCCTTGGCCACGTCGATCACCATCAGCGCCGAGTCCACCGCGGTCAGCACGCGATAGGTGTCCTCGCCGAAGTCGGCGTGGCCGGGGGTGTCGAGCAGGTTGACGATCTTGTCCTCGTACGGGAACTGCATCACCGAGGAGGTCACCGAGATTCCGCGCTCTTTTTCCAGCGCCATCCAGTCCGAGGTGGCGTGGCGGGCAGCCTTGCGTCCCTTCACCGAGCCGGCCATCTGGATCGCTCCGCCGAACAGCAGCAGCTTTTCGGTCAGCGTGGTCTTGCCGGCGTCGGGATGGGAAATGATGGCGAAGGTGCGGCGGCGCGCGGCTTCGTTGGAGACTTCGGACATGAGGGAGCGCGCCCGGTCGGACGCCTGCGGAAACTGAGGAAGCCGGTGATTATAGCGGCTTCGGTGCGCCGGCCAGCGGCAGCCCAGGGCGCCTGGCTGGCGTTGGCGGCACGCGTCAGGGCGCGGGCGAGGGGAAGTGCAGCTCGCCTTGTGGGCCGCTCATCCGGAATGGCAGCGAGATCAGCCGCAGGCCGACGTTGCGTTGCACCGCGAAATGCAGGTGCGGCGCGGTGCTGAAGCCGGTGCTGCCGGCGCTGCCGAGCCGCTCGCCGCTGCGCACGCGCTGGCCGGGGCGCACCAGCACGCCCGCCGGAGCCAGGTGGGCGTAGATCGCCATGCTGCCGTCGGCGTGGAGCAGGCGCACCAGGTTGCCGCCGCCGGCATCCGGCCCATGCGGGCCGGCCTCCTCGGCGCCTTGCTGGATCTCCATGACCACGCCGTCGCGGGCGGCCAGCACCGGCGTGCCGGCGGGCAGGGCGAAGTCGATGGCATACCAGTTGGGATCGTCGCTGTGGCTGTACTGGCCGCCATAGCCTTGGTCCACCTGGATCGGCACATCGCGGAACGGCAGCTGGTAGCGCGCTTCCTGCAGTTGCGCCTGCGTGTCGCCGGGCACCACCTCCAGCCGCAGGCCGAGCCCGTCCAGGGTCCTACGTTGGCTGACCGGATACACGCGGGCCAGCAGGCGCCGTTCGCGCGCGCCCAGCGACTGCACCAACGGGAGCTGCGGCACGGCGCGGTAGTCGGCGCTGGGCGGTGCGCTCAGGCGCACTTCGGCCGGGCCGTCCAGTGGATTGACGGCCCAGGCCAGATACACCGGCGCCTGCCATTCGAGCTGCAGGGCCGGGCCCGGTGCGGCAGTGGTTTCGGCGCGCTGCGACGCACTTGCAGGTGGCGTTGCGTCCACTGCCGCTGCGCCGGGCCAATGCCAGCGCTGCTGCGCGGCGACGGACGCTGTGGCGATGCACAACAGCAGGATGACGGCGGAAACGGCGGCACGAAGCATGGGTGAGCGACTGCAGTCGAGGTCGGGCGAGAGGGGCGCAAGTATGCGGTCCATCACAGTCAGGTGGTATCGGATGAAAATATATCTTTCCATCCGCATGAAGAGATTGACATCGCAAAAATGCGGTGGCATCGTAGCGTCACCATCGAGACCGGCGGAGGGACAGGCCCTTTGATGCCGGGGCAGCCAGCGGAGCGCGCAAGCGCCCGCGTTTGGTGCCAAATCCTGCGGGGACCTCAGCGTCCGCCGAAAGATGGTTCGAATCGTGCCCTCCGCACGTCGAACGCGAGCTCCCGCGAAGCTCGATGGCCGATCCACCCCGGATATCGCCATGAGCCTCGTGACCACAGCATCGCCACTCACCACCGCCGACACCTACACGCCCGCCGCTGATAGCGACGCCCCGCCTGCCGTGCGCGGCGAGCTCGTCATCAATCTACCGATGCGCCACGCCGGCCAACGCGAGCTGCGCCTGCGCTACGAACTGGTTGGGGCGGAGCAGGCGCCGGTGGTGTTCGTGGCGGGCGGAATTTCGGCCCATCGCCATCTCGCTGCCAGCGCGGTATTTCCCGAGAAAGGTTGGGTAGAGGGGCTGGTCGGTGCCGGCCGCGCGCTGGACCCGGCGTCGCGCCGACTGTTGGCCTTCGATTTCCTCGGTGCCGACGGCAGCCTGGATGCGCCGATCGACACGGCTGATCAGGCCGATGCAATCGCCGCACTGCTGGATGCGCTGGGCATCGCGCGCCTGCACGGCTTTGTCGGTTATTCCTATGGCGCCCTGGTCGGCCTGCAATTCGCCACCCGGCATGCGGCGCGCCTGCACACGCTGGTTGCGGTGAGTGGTGCGCATCGCGCCCATCCGTATGCCGCCGCATGGCGTGCCCTGCAGCGCCGCGCGGTGGCGCTTGGCCAGTTGCAATGCGCCGAGCACCACGGGCTGGCCCTGGCACGCCAGTTCGCCATGCTGAGCTACCGCACCCCGGAAGAATTCAGCGAGCGCTTCGATGCGCCGCCGGAAGTGATCAATGGCCGCGTACGCGTGGCCGCCGAAGACTATCTGGATGCCGCTGGCGCCCAATACGTGGCGCGCACGCCGGTGAACGCCTATCTGCGCCTGTCCGAGTCCATCGACCTGCACCGCATCGACCCGGCCGCGGTCGCCGTGCCCACGGTGGTGGTCGCGGTGGAAGGCGATCGCCTGGTGCCGCTGGCCGATCTGGTCAGCCTGGTCGAAGGGCTGGGCCCGCGCGGCAGTTTGCGTGTGCTGCGCTCGCCCTACGGCCACGACGCCTTCCTCAAAGAAATCGATCGCATCGACGCGATCCTCACCACTGCCCTTCGCACGACCGGAGAAACCGCATGAGCTTTCGTGACCCTGCCGACGCGCCCTGTAGCGCTGCCACCGCCGCCGTCCGTGCCGGAATCGACCGGGACACCGCCTACGGCGCGGTGACGCCGCCGATCGTGCTGTCGTCGAACTTCTCCTTCGACGGCTTCGGCAACAAGCGCCAATACGACTACACCCGCAGCGGCAACCCCACCCGCGACCTGCTCGGCGAAGCCCTGGCCGAACTGGAAGGCGGCGCCGGCGGCGTGATCACCTCTACCGGCATGGGCGCGATCAACCTGGTGCTCAACGCCTTGCTGCAGCCCGGCGACACCCTGGTGGTGCCGCACGATGCCTACGGCGGCAGCTGGCGGTTGTTCAACGCGCTGGCCAAGAAGGGCCATTTCGCCCTGATCACCGCCGACCTCACCGACCCGCGCTCGCTGGCCGATGCATTGGCGCAGTCGCCCAAGCTGGTACTGATCGAAACCCCGTCCAACCCGTTGCTGCGCATCACTGATCTGCGCTTTGTCATCGAGGCCGCGCACAAGGTGGGCGCGCTGACCGTGGTGGACAACACGTTCCTGTCGCCGGCGCTGCAAAAGCCGCTGGAATTTGGCGCAGACCTGGTACTGCATTCGACCACCAAGTACGTCAACGGCCACAGCGATGTGGTGGGTGGCGCAGTGATCGCGCGTGATGCGGAGCTGCACCAGCAGTTGGTGTGGTGGGCCAACGCCCTGGGCCTGACCGGTTCGCCGTTCGATGCGTTTTTGACCTTGCGCGGGCTGCGCACGCTCGATGCCCGCCTGCGGGTGCACCAGGAAAACGCCGATGCGATCGCGGTGCTGCTGGACGAACACGCGGCAGTGAACCAGGTGTATTTCCCCGGGCTGGCATCGCATCCTGGCCATGCGTTGGCGGCGCGCCAGCAGAAGGGTTTCGGCGCGATGATCAGCTTCGAGCTCAATGGCGGTGAGGCGGCGGTGCGTGCGTTCGTCGACGGGCTGCGTTACTTCACCCTGGCCGAATCGCTGGGCGGCGTGGAGAGCCTGATCGCGCATCCGGCTTCGATGACGCATGCGGCGATGACCGCCGAAGCGCGCGCTGCGGCCGGTATTTCCGATGGCTTGTTGCGTCTGTCGGTGGGCATTGAATCCTCTGAGGATCTGCTGATCGATCTGCGCGCCGGCCTGGCGCGTGCGGAAGCCGCGTTGAGCGCGGTCGCGCGCAAACAGGTCGACGCGTGAGCACCGTGCTGCCTGTCTCGCGCCGTTCGCCGGTGGCTGCCGTGACGCCCACACCGCGGCTCGCCCTGTTGGGCACCGGCACGGTGGGGCGTGCCTTCGTGACGCGCTATACCGCCTTGCAGCAGCGTCAGTTGCGCCTGCCGCGCTTTGATTGGCTGGCCAACTCGCGCATCGCCCACGATTGTGGTGCCGGCGCGGAGCAGGCGTTGCAGCTGGCCAACGCGGCGCCGCGTGGCCGTGCGGTGCTGCAGCCGTGGGCAGAAACCACTGCGCTGCGCGCCGGCGATGTGCTGGTGGATGCCACTGCCAGCGACGTGGTGGCGGATTGGCACGTGGAATGGCTGACCCGCGGCGTGCATGTAGTGACCGCCAACAAGCTGGGCCAGGGCACGGCACTGTCGCGTGCGCAGGACCTGTATGCCGCGCGTCACGCCAGCGGCGCGTATTACGGCGACAGTGCCACCGTGGGTGCTGGGCTGCCCTTGCTCAGCAGCGTGCGTGCACTGGTGGCCGGCGGCGACCAGATTCATTCGATCGAAGGGGTGTTGTCGGGGTCGTTGGCGTGGCTATTCCATTGCTACGATGGCAGTACGCCGTTTTCGGCGTGCGTCCGCGAGGCGATGGCGGCCGGCTACACCGAGCCCGATCCGCGCATCGATCTCTCCGGTGAGGACGTGCGGCGCAAATTGCTGATCCTGGCGCGTGCGGCCGGGCAACCGCTGGAAGCTGAGCAGGTGCATGTGGAATCGCTGGTGCCTGCCGCGCTGGCGTCTGTGGCGCCGGAGGCGGTGGACGCGCACCTGGAAATGCTTGATGCACTAGTGCAGACGCGTTGGCAGCAGGCCAGCGCTGCCGGCCGCTGCCTGCGGTTCGTCGGCCGCGTGGACGGGCATGGGGCGAGCGTGGGCTTACGCGAATTGGCCCCGGACCACCCGCTGGCGGGCGGCGCGGGCACCGATAACCGTGTCGCCATCAGCAGCGATCGCTACCGCGACCAGCCGCTGTTGATTCAAGGGCCGGGCGCCGGTGCCGAAGTGACCGCGGCGGCGTTGCTGGACGATGTGTTGCGGATCGTTGCTGGCTGAGGTTGCGGTGCTTCGCACCCGACGCCTTGTTGGTGCTGTCGCGTGCGAAGGATGCTGCGGTTCTGCCCGTGCGGTGTCGCCGCTGCGCTAACGGCTCCTGCGGTGCGTGCAAGCTGGGGCAGCGCGTGGGTGACCGCAGGCAGCCCCCGTGGAATGCTTCTGACAGAATTGGATTTGCGCGCTAAACCACGTGTTCCCAACATGTGTTTCCAATCGGCGTTGGGCGCGTGGCGATCGCGCACGCGCCTGGTACTGGCTGGTAGCGCGCATGTCCGGACACGCGCGTCGCAACTCGCTAGCGGGAAATCGCCTTCAATAATTCGCCATTGAAGCGCAACGGATCCTGCACCTGTGGCGAATGTCCCAGGTCGGCGAATTCAACCAGCGTGGCATTCGGAATGGCCTCGGCGGCGCGTTTGCCCAGCTTGGTGTAATCGCCCACGCGCGCCTTCACCTCTGGCGGTGCAGTGTCTTTGCCGATGGCAGTGCGGTCCTTGAGCCCGATGAACAGCGTGGTTGGCACAGCGAGCTTGGGCAGCTCGTAAACCACCGGCTGATTGAACACCATGTCGTAGGTCAGCGCCTGATTCCACGCCACGGCCTGTTTGCCGTTGCCCAGCGACATACCGGCCTGCATGCGCGCCCAGCGCTCGAATTCCGGCTTCCATTGGCCAGCGTAGTACACGTCCATCTGGTACTTCTTGATGCGCTCGAAGCTGATCTTCAGCTCGTTGTCGTACCAAGCATCCACGCTGCGCCACGGAATGCCTTCGGCCTTCCAGTCTTCCAGCCCGATCGGGTCGACCAGCGCGAGGTGCTCGGTCGCTTGCGGGTACATCAGTGCATAGCGGATCGCGAGCATGCCGCCCATCGAGTGCCCAACCACCACGGCGCGCTGGAGACCGAGCTTCTGCAGCAGGGCATGCGTGTTGTCGGCGAGCTGTGCGAACGAGAACTGATAGGCGGCCGGTTTGCTGGATTTGCAAAAGCCCACCTGGTCCGGCGCGATCACGCGGTAGCCGGCCTTGCTCAGTGCGGCGATGGTTTGCTCCCAGGTGGCGGCGCAGAAGTTCTTGCCGTGCAGCAGCACGGCGGTGCGCCCGTTGGCTTTGCCCGTCGGCGCAACATCCAGGTACGCCATCTCCAGCGCCTGCTGTTGCGACGTAAAGGCGTAAGTTTTCACTGGATATGGGTAATCGAAGCCTTCCAGGCGAGGGCCGTAACTGGCCTCCTGGGCCATCAGCGGGCCGCAGGCCAGCGCCAGGGCGAGAGAGCAGGCAAGGTGTCGCATCGCGATCTCCAGGTGAGCAATCCCGCAAGGCTACACAGCGCGCTGTGGTGAGCGCGTACAGCACGTGGCGGCCGCTACTGAGCGCCACTCAACGCTTGCGCTGTACAAGGGCGTCGCGGCTGTACTTGGATCGAACTGTCGAGCAACGGTGTGGTTGGCAGCTAGCGTCACGCTGGCCATCGCGCTTTGACGCGCGCTTGTCAGAACAGGCGAGTGGAGAAATAAAAGAAGAATCGCAGACGCGTGCGAGGGCAACACGGTGCCACGCGCACCACGCGGGCGATTGCGATCAACGTATCCACGGCGCGCCGCGGTGCCGTACGGCCGCTGCTTGGAACAAGCGCAGCGTCCGCGCGCAGTACTGTCATGTTGTCCAACCGGTCACCGCTTGCGTCCAGCAGATGATGGCCGGTCTTGTGTCACGCACGCACTAAGAGCAGCGATCAAAACGACTGCGCGGCTGCCAGGCGGGCGCGGCCGGTGCTCGGAATCGGCATGTACCCACGTACATTCCGGTTCCTCCGCGCCGTCCGCACCCACCCGACGACTGCTCGCTACGTTTTGTTAGCCGCTCTAAGCCAGGCACCGACTCAACATTCGATGACATTCACCGCCAGCCCGCCACGGCTGGTTTCCTTGTACTTGTCCTGCATGTCACGGCCGGTGTCGCGCATGGTCTTGATGACCTTGTCCAGTGACACCTTGTGCTTGCCGTCGCCACGCATGGCCATGCGGCTGGCGTTGATGGCTTTCACTGCCCCCATCGCGTTGCGTTCGATGCAGGGGATCTGCACCAGCCCGCCGATCGGGTCGCAGGTCAGGCCGAGGTTGTGCTCCATGCCGATTTCCGCTGCATTCTCGATCTGCCCGGGGTTTCCGCCGAGCGCGGCGACCAGGCCGCCGGCGGCCATCGAGCAGGCCACGCCCACTTCGCCCTGGCAGCCCACTTCGGCACCGGAAATCGAGGCGTTTTCCTTGTACAGGATGCCGATTGCCGCTGCGGTGAGCAGGAAGTCGAAAATGCGTTGTTCCGAAGCGCCCGGGCAAAAACGATCGAAGTAATGCAGCACCGAGGGAATGATGCCGGCTGCACCGTTGGTGGGCGCAGTGACCACGCGGCCGCCTGCGGCATTTTCTTCGTTGACCGCGAGTGCGTAGAGGTTGACCCAGTCCAGCGTGGTCAACGGGTCGCGCATCGCCGCTTCGGGTTTGGAGGAGAGCTCGCGGTACAGCGCGGGCGCACGGCGCGAGACGTTCAGGCCGCCGGGCAGGGTGCCTTCTTCGCGAATGCCGCGTGCCACGCACGACTGCATGGCGTTCCACAGCTCCCGCAGGCCGGCGCGGATCTCGTCTTCGCTGCGCCAGCTCTTTTCGTTCTCGAACATCAGTTGCGCAATGCTCAGGCCGCTGCGCGCGCATTGCGCCAGCAGCTCGTCGCCGCTGAGAAACGGGTAAGGCAATGGGGTCTCGTCGGCCACGATGCGGTCGTCGGCGGCGTCGTCCTGGTTGACCACGAAACCGCCGCCCACTGAATAGTAATCGCGCGTGGCAATCACCACTTCGGTCGCATCGTAGGCGGTGAAGCGCATGCCGTTGGTGTGGTAAGGCAGCTTCTGCCGCTTGTTCATCGGCAGGTCGCGCTTTTCGTCGAAGCTGATTGCGTGCTGGCCCATCAGGTTGATGCGCTTGCTGCTGCGGATGCGCTCGAGCGTGGCGGGGATGACATCCGGGTCGATCAGGTTCGGGCGATGCCCTTCCAGCCCGAGCAGTACCGCCTTGTCGGTGCCATGGCCGCGCCCGGTCAACGCCAGCGAGCCGAAGACTTCGGCGCGCAGACGTGTCACCTCCTGCAAGCGGCCGGTATCGAGTAACCAGCGGTGGACGAAGCGCTCGGCGGCGCGCATCGGCCCCACGGTATGCGAGGAACTCGGACCGATACCGATCTTGAACAGGTCGAACGTGCTGACAGCCATGCGTGCCGGAGAGGTGAGCAAGAAGCCCGCTATTCTAAGCGCTTGGCGATTGCAGCACGGCTGCAGCGCAGCATGAGACCCCCGCATGGCCCTGACCCTTTACCAGCGCGACGACTGCCACCTCTGCGACCAGGCCGTGGAAGTGCTGGCCCAGGCGCGCGCAGGCGCGTTCTTCAGCGTGTTCATCGACGACGATGCGGCGCTAGAGTCCGCTTATGGTCTGCGTGTGCCGGTGTTGCGCGACCCGATGGGGCGTGAGCTGGACTGGCCATTCGATGCGCCACGTCTGCGCACCTGGCTGGACGCTGCACCCCATGCATGAGAGATAAAAAAACGGCGGACCCGACGAGGTAGTCCGCCGTTCAGTGGCCGCGTCCTGGTGCGGCCGGTGGCGCGTCACTTCGCCTTGAACACCACCTTGGTGCTGATTGCCGTTTCGTTGGGAATGGTCTTGGTATCGGTCCAGTCGCCGCCGCCCACGCCGAAGTCCAGGCGCTTGACGGTGGCCTTGCCGGCCAGCACCGGCTGCGCACCGGGCGTCCAGGTGAAGGTCAGCGTGACCGGCTTGCTGACACCGCGCAGCTCCAGGGTGCCGTCGGCGGCGTACTGGTTGCCGCCCAGCGCGCGGAATTTCTCCGCGTGGTAGCGCGCGGTGGCGAACTTGGCCACGTTGAAGAAATCCGGCCCCTGCAGGGTGGAATCACGGTCGCCGTTGCCGCTCTTGGCACCGGCCAGCGGGATGCGCACATCGAGCTTGGCGCCGGCCAGGTTGGCGGGATCGAAGCTCAGCGTGGTGTCGAAGCCCGGGAAGGTGCCGGTGAACACTTCGCCGTCGTACTTGCTGGCAAACACCAGCGAGGAGCCGGGCGCCTGGACATAGTCGGCGGCCAGCACCGGGGCGGCGGCGAAGGTGGCGACCAGCGCGGACGCAACCAGCAGGGGGGAGGCAAACAGCCTGGAAGACATGCGACATCCTTTACGGTTTGGGGGAGAGCCAGCCACGCGGCAGCATGCGCGTCAGCGTGGCATCGCGTTGGAAGAGATGGTGGTAAAGCGCGGCGCCGGCATGCGCCAGGACCACGGCAATCAACAGCCAGAAGCCCCATTCGTGCACGGCGTGCGACACCGCGCGCAGCTGCTCGTCCGGTGCGCTGAGCTTGGGCACGTTGAACAGGCCGAACCAACGGAACGGGCGCAGCCCGCTGGTGGAGTCGTACAGCCACCCGGACAGCGGCATCGCGAAGATCATCGCGTACAGCAGCCAGTGGGTGAACCCGGCGATGCGTTCCTGCCAGCTTGGCGTGCCCGGCACCGGTGGCGGGGCGCCGGCATATAGCCGCCAGCCCAGGCGGGCGATGACCAGGGCCAGCACGGTCAGGCCCACGGATTTGTGCGCGGTGTAGACCCAGAAATACTTGGGCGTCTTGGGCAGCTCGCCCATGGTCAGGCCGACGATGCCTAGCACCAGGATCAGCAGCGCGATCAACCAGTGCAGGGTCTGGCTGACGCCGCCCCAGCGCTCCACATTCTTCAGGCTCATCGGCCGCTCTCCGTATCGGTGGTCGCTGGCGCGGGTTGCTCCGGCGCGGCGGGCTCGGTGGTCTTGCCGGCATCGTCGTCGCTGTCGGCGCGGCCTTCGCGGACGGCCTCGGCTTCGATGCGTAGCTCGACGGTGTCGCCGATCATCGACTTCCAGGCATCCACGCCGAACGCGGCGCGGCTGAGCGTGGCCGTGGCCGAGAAGCCGGCGGTGCGGCGGAACGGCGGCAATGGATGCCGCTTGAGCGCATTGAGGGTGACGTCCAGCGTGACCGGCCGGGTGACCCCGTGCAGGGTGAGGTTGCCGGTGACCTTGGCGTGGGTCGCATCGCTGGCTTCGACCTTGGTGGAGACGAAATGCGCGTCAGGAAAGCGCTCGGCGTCGAGTAGGTTGCGTGCCAGGGTGGCCTCGTTCCATTTCGCATCGCCCAGGTCCGCGCGTCGCAGCGGCACGGTGACCTCGAGCGTTGCCGCCGCCCAGTCGTCCGCGTCGAACACCAGGGTGCCGCTGCTGCCGGATACCGTGCCCAGAGCCTTGGAAAACCCGGCATGTTCCACCGCGAACAGCACCCGGGTGTGGACCGGATCCAGCGCGTAGCGCACCGGCGCGGCGGCGGCGAGGCTGGTCAGGACCAGTGCGGGGAAGGCCAGCAGGCGGGCGAGAGGCGTCATGGGCGGATTCTAGACACATCCCGGCAGCGCGCGCTTGGCTTGCGTTCGCAACGATCCGTTGCGAGCATGCTGGCTGGACGTGGAAAGGATGCCCACATGCGTTTGCTGTTGTTCGTCGTGCTTGCTGTCCTGGCAGGGGTTCCTGCGTTGGCAGAGGTGCCAGCCATTCCGAGGTTCCGCATCGTGGGCCCGGCCGATGGGCTGCCGTCGACCATGATCACCGCCATTGCGCAGGATCGCGCCGGTTATTTGTGGATGACCACCGGCGACGGGTTGATCCGCTACGACGGCGCCGGGTTCAAGGTGTGGCGCAACGACCCAGCCGACCCACGCTCGCTCAGAAGCAATCTGCTGCAGGCGATCTATATCGACGCACAAGATCGCATCTGGCTGGCGCTGGGCGGAGCCGGTGTGGCGATGTTGAGCGCCGATCGCGCCACCTTGACCGCTTACCTGCCTGAGAATGTGCCGGAGTTGTCGTTCGGTGACGTCTACGCGATTGCAGGGCGCGGCGACGAAATCTGGTTCGGCATGTCCACCGGCAACGTGCTGCGCCTGGATGCAAAGGGAACGTTCACCTCGCTCGATCTGGCCAAGATGGACGACCCGCTGGCGCCCAGCGCGGTGTACGCGCTGGCGCTAGATGATCGCGACCGGATGTGGATCGGCACGCTCGGCGGCCTGGCGTATCACGATGGTCTGGCCGCGCACCGCGTGCACCCAGATGGCGACGACAGTGGCATCAATGCGCTGCAGTGGGTGGGGCAACGGTTGTGGGCTGCCACCGACACCGGATTGCGTTACATGGATCCCTCCGGCGTCTGGCACACACCGTCGTGGGCGCCGATGTTTGCGGCGGGCAACCGAGTGTGGACCGTTGCCGACGCAGGCGACGGCGAGTTCTGGCTAGGGACCGAGCAAGGGCTCTGGCATACCCGGCCCGGGCAGCCACCGGTCCCCGTCAACAACGGTGATTCCCCGTTGGTGTCCAACCGGCACGTCACTACCATCTGGCGCAGCCCGCATGGCGGCATCTGGGTGCCGCTGCATGGGCGTGGTCTGGCCTATCTGCGTGAAGATTGGCGTCGTACTGCGGCCTTCAAACAGGTCAACGATCAGGGCAAGGGGCTGTCCTGCAGTCTTGCACCGGCTGCGCGATCCGGCGGGCTATGGCAGTTCGATGGCAACGGGCGTCTGCTGCGCTACGACACATCATCCGGCGCCCTGATTCAGACCGGCATCCAGGCTGCGGATCTGGGCACGATGCAGATCACCACCGCGCTGGAAGACAGCCGCGGCAAGCTCTGGCTGGCCAGCGGTGAATATGGATTGTCGCGCCTGGACCTGCGCACCGGCGCGCTGGAGCACTTCAGCGACGAAGGCCCGGCCGAGGCGGCACTGTGGATCGGCGAACCGGGCGACGGCACGGTGTGGGCCACTTACGAGCAAGTCATCCAGCAGCGCGATCTGGCCACTGGGCGCCTGTTGGAGACGATCGATCAACAGCATCCGCATGGGCTGACGGAAGTGGTGTCGCCGCAGATCCGCAAGGGGCCGGATGGGCGGATGTGGTTGAGCGCCTTCGGCGGCATGTATGCGTGGCAGGCCGCAACGCGGCGCTTCGTCTCGGTGCCAGGGCTGAAGACGGACGAGACGCTTCAGGCCTTCGTGGTCGAAGATGCAACGCACCTGTGGCTGTATCGCGCAGGCAGTCTTGAGCGCTGGTCCAGTGATGGCGCTGTCTGGAAACGGGAACGCCGCATCCGTTCTGCCGAGGGTTTTCCGGCGATGGACGCCTACGGGCTGGAACGCGATGGCGCCGGCCGGCTCTGGATGTCCGGGCCACGCGGCCTGTGGCGCATCGATCCGCGCACGGTGCAGGCACGCATCCGCAGTTTCGGCGTGCGCGATGGCTTGACCAGTCTGGAGTTCAGCCACCGCTGTCTGATGATGGCCCGCAACGGTGTGCTCATGGGCGGAACAGCCGATGGCTACACTGTGCTGATCGACACGCAGGCGCCGGACGTGCCCTCGTTCACCCCGGCAATGCGCCTGGAAACGGTCAGCGTGCAGCTTGCCGATCGGCGCCGCATGCTGCCGATCAGGGGTGGTTTTTCGCTCTCGCCAGACGATCGCCAACTGCGCATCAACATGCGGCTGCTGTCGTTCGTGGACCCCATGGCCAACCGGTATCGCACCCGCCTCAGTGGCTTCGACACCGGCTGGGTGGATCACGATGCCGGCGGGATGCGCGAATTCTCGTCCTTGCCGCCTGGCGATTATGTGCTGGAAATGCAGGGGATCGACCCGCTGGGTAACGCCTCCAAGGTGCAGACGCTTGAATTCACTGTCAATCCCCCCTGGTGGCGCAGCCGTCTCGGCATCGCCGTGATGGTCTTGGTCGGCATGATGTTGGGTGTCTTGCTCGCCGCCGCTTATCGCCGGCGCGTGCGTATGCGTGCGCAATGGCAACTGGCGCAGCACAAGCGTGAGCTCGCCGAACAGGCCTCGCAGGCGAAGACGCGTTTTCTGGCGACGCTTGGGCATGAAGTGCGTACCCCCATGACCGGTGTGCTGGGCATGAGCGAGTTGTTGCTGCAAACGCCGTTGGATGGGCGCCAGCAGGGCTATGCCAGCGCGATCCAGTCGGCGGGCAAGCACTTGCTGCGGCTGGTCAACGATGCGCTGGATCTGGCGCGTATCGAGGCGGGCAAGCTGGCCTTGGACGATCGCGATTTCGATCTGCGTCAGTTGATCCGGCAGGTGGTCGAACTGGTGCGGCCCAGTGCCGAGCAGAAGCAGCTTGCGTTCGAGTGCCACCTGGATGAGAGCCTGCCGCGCGCGCTGCATGGCGATGCGAACCGGGTCCAGCAGATCCTGCTCAACCTGTTGTTCAACGCGGTCAAGTTCACCGAGCGCGGGCAGGTGCGTCTGCGCGTGTTGCCCCTGCAGGCGGGCGGCGGCGGTATCCGCGTGGAGGTCAGCGACACCGGGCCGGGCATGAGTGAAGAGCAGCGTGGGCGGCTGTTCCAGCGCTTCGAACAGGCCGAGGGAGGGCGCACGACCACGCGGCATGGCGGCAGCGGGCTGGGCTTGGCGATCTGTCGCGAGTTGGCAGCGGCGATGGGCGGGTCGGTGGGCGTCAGCAGCGCGTTGGGCCAGGGCGCCTGTTTCGCGGTGGAGCTGCCGCTGCGCTGGGTGAGCACGCCTGCGCCTTCGACCACCGTGGTGACGCGTGCGGTTCCGCCGGTGCACCAGGCGCCGCTGCAGTTGTTGCTGGTCGAAGACGACGTGACCGTGGCGCAGGTGATCGTTGGCCTGCTGCAGGGGCGCGGGCATCACGTCACGCACGTGTTGCATGGCCTGGCGGCATTGGCTGAGGTGAGCGCGCGCAGCTTCGACGCGGGCCTGTGCGACCTGGACCTGCCGGGGCTCGATGGCGCGGCGCTGGTGGCGCAGCTGCGCGCACGCGGCGTGCGCTTCCCGATCGTGGCGGTGACCGCGCGCGCCGATGCCGACGCCGAGCCCCAGGCGCTGGCCGCCGGATGCAATGGGTTCTTGCGCAAGCCCCTCACCGGTGACCTGCTGGCACAGGCCTTGGCCCAGGTCCTGGCCGACGATGCGATGGACAAGGCGCCGCCGGAGACGCCGGTCTGAGTCCTGAACGCCAGCGTGCGGGTACAGTGCGACTGGCGGATGGCATTGGGGAATGCAGGGACGATGGGGATCACAGTGCAGATGCGGAAACATGCCGGCTGGGTGCTGGCTGCGGTGTTGCTGCTGATGGGCGCGAGTGCGCTGGCGGCAGAACAGATCGAAACACCACGCATGCGCCGGTTCGGTCCGGGCGATGGCTTGCCCTCGCGCATGGTGCTGGCCTTGGCACAGGACCGGCAAGGCTATGTCTGGGCCGCAACCAGCGATGGGCTGGCGCGCTATGACGGCATCGGCTTGCAGGTGTGGCAGCACGACCCACTGAGCGCGCGCTCGATCCCCGGCAACGAAGTGGAGACGCTGCTGGTCGATGACCGCGACAGGGTCTGGCTGGGCATCAATGGCTCGCCGCTGGCCATGTTCGATGCCGAGCGCGAGGGCTTTGTCAGCTTTCCCGCCGTCAGCAACGCCTGCGCCGGCCAGGTGTGGGCGCTGGCACAGGCGCAGGGCGCACTCTGGATCGGAACCAGCAACGGTGGCCTGTGCAGGCGCGAAGAAGACGGCCGGCTCACGGTCTTCCGTGCAACGCCCGATGCGCCGGACGGACTGCCCAGCGACACCATCATGAGCATGCTGACCGACGCACGCGGCCGGTTGTGGATCGGCACCGGCAGCGGGCTGGTGATGCGCGATGGCGAACGTTTCGTGCGCATTGCGCCCGAGCGCCTGAGTGCCACGGTCTTCAAGCTCAGCAAGGATCCGGATGGCACGTTGTGGGTCGGCAGCAGCAAGGGCCAGTACCGGGTCACGCCCGCTGGCGTGCTGGAGCCTGCGCCGTGGAAGGGTGCAGAGAACGTGCGCGCCGGGACCGTGGTGCACGACGTCCACGGGGGGTACTGGGTCGCTGCTGCCGACGGGTTCTTTCGCGTGGCCCCCGGAGAGACCGCGTTGCGGGTCATGGAGGGCGACCGTGGCAGCGGGTTTCTCACCGCAGAAAGTGGCGTGCTCGATCTCCTGCAGGATCGCCAGGGCGGGCTGTGGCTGGGGCTGATTTCACAGGGTCTGGCCTATCTGCCGCCGGACTGGCAACGCTTTTCCACCATCTTGCAGACCCAGGGCAAACCGCTGGAAAGCCTGTACCTGGTCAATGCCGCTGCCGATGGCGACAGCTTTCTGGTGACCACCGGCGACGGGGTGTATCGGCTTGGTGCACAGGGCGACGTGGTGCCGGTGATACACAGCGCGGCGCTCGGGGGTGGCACTGTGCAATCGGTATTACCCAACGCCGACGGCAGCCTGTGGATTGCGCTGCGGGATGACGTCACCCACTACGTCCCTGCGACCGGCAAAAAGCGCCGGCTTGGGTTGCAAGTTAACCAGGACAAGAGCCAGCGACCGGAGTTGATGGCGCGCGGGATCGATGGCGAGTTCTGGCTGTCGATCGTGGAAGGCGGCGTGCAACGGCGTGCCGCAGACGGGCGCCTGCTGGCCGAGTTCCGCTTCGGGACCGATCTCAGCGAAGTCGGGGGCATGGTGCAGCAGCTCACCATCCGGCCAGACGGCTCGGCCTGGGTAGCGGCTGGCGATGGTCTGTGGGTCTGGCAGGGCGAGCGCTTCCGCCGGGTGATCGACGATGCCGAGCATGAGGTCTATGCACTGGCATTCGTGTCGCCACGCGAATTCTGGGCCGGGCGCCCCGGGGCGCTGGAGCGATATGGTTGGGATGGCCACAAGGCCACGCTGCTTGAGCGCGTGGGCCATGCGCAGGGGATGCCGGCCACCGAGATCCGCGGCCTGGCGCTGGGAGGCACGGACACGGTGTGGGCCACCACTTCGCGTGGCTTGTTCGCCTACCGACGCGGCCAACCGCAGGTGCGCATGTTCGGTCAACGCGACGGCCTGCCGGACAGCGAATTTTCGATGCGTCCGCCCGTGACCGGCCCCAGCGGGCAGGTGTTGGCGCTGACCACCAGCGGCATCGTGTTGTTCGATCCCACGCGGCCGTTCGCCCCGGTGCCGCAGGCACAGTTGGTGATCCAGTCGGTGCAGGTGCGCCGCAACGATGCCGAACGCCCGCAGCAGGTGCCACACAAGCGGCCGATCGTGCTGCATGCACGCGACCGCGACCTGCGCATCAGCGCACGGCTGCTGTCGTTCGTGGATCCGGGGCTTGCCCGTTATCGCTATCGCGTGGATGGCTACGACGAGCGTTGGGTGGAGCAGGGCGCAACCGGCGAACGTGTCATCTCGCGGTTGCCGCCAGGCGACTACCAGGTGCAGGTACAGGCACGCGCAGGCACCGGCGACTGGGTCGCCGCACCTGCGTTGACGCTGCAGGTGCAGCCACCATGGTGGCTGAGTCCGGCGGCGCAGATGGTTGCGGTGGCGGTGTGCCTGTTGCTGTTCGGTCTGGGTGTGTGGGCGTGGCGGCGGCGGGTGCGGCGTCAGCAGGAATGGGTGCTGGCGCGGCAGCGTCAGCAGCTAGCCGAGCAAGCATCGATTGCCAAGTCGAACTTCCTGGCAACGCTGGGGCATGAAGTGCGCACGCCCATGACCGGCGTGCTGGGCATGAGCGAGTTGCTGCTGGCCACGCCGCTGGATGCAAAGCAGCGCAGCCACGTCGATGCGATCCGCAAGGCGGGTGCGCATCTGCTGCGGCTGGTCAACGACGCGCTGGATCTGGCGCGCATCGAGGCCGGCAAGCTGGAACTGGTGCAACAGCCGTTCGAACCGTCGCAGCTGACCCAGGAACTGGCCGATTTCATGCATCCCATCGTCGAGGCACGCGGCCTGCGCTTTCACTATCGCAATCAGCTGCCCGCCGCGCTGGTGGTGGTGGGCGATGCCACGCGCGTGCGTCAGATCCTGATCAACCTGCTGGGTAATGCGATCAAGTTCGCCGAGCGCGGCGAGGTGGGGCTTACCGTTAGCCAGCATGGCGACTGCCTGCGTTTCAAGGTGCGCGATTCCGGGCCGGGCATCGGGCCGGAGCAACAAAAACGCCTGTTCCAACGCTTCGAACAGGGCGAGGGCGCGCGCACCAATGCGCGCTACGGGGGCAGCGGATTGGGCCTGGCCATTTCGCAGGAACTCACCGTGGCGATGAAGGGCAAGATTCGCGTGCGCAGCCGGCTCGGGGTCGGCACCCAGTTCACGGTGGATCTGCCGTTGCCGATCGACCGCTCGCCCCTGCGTCCGGTTGCTGGCGAGACGCGCACGCCAGCTGGCGCACCGCTGCGCATCCTGCTGGTGGAAGACGACCCCACTGTGGCCGAGGTGATCAGCGGCCTGTTGGCCGGGCGCGGCCATCGGGTGGTGCATGCCGCACACGGTTTGGCGGCCTTGTCCGAAGCGGTCGACGGCGAGTTCGATGTGGCGCTGCTGGACCTGGATCTGCCCGGGCTGGACGGCTTCGCTCTGGCGGCGCAACTGCGTCGGCTCGGGCACGCATTCCCGCTGCTGGCGGTGACCGCACGCGCCGATGGCGACGCACAAACGCAGGCACAGGCCGCCGGGTTCGATGGATTTCTGCGCAAGCCGGTCACTGCCGACATGCTGGTCGAGGCGATCGCCGCCGTGCAGGCTGTGGCACGCGAGCGTGACCGGGCAACGCCGCTGCTTGGGTGACTTGGCGACGTCGGTCAATGGCGATCTTCTACTGGCGAGCGGATGCGAAACCCGGCGCAGCGCTGTTCAACGCCGCGCCAAGCGGGCGTGCAGCGCTTCGATTCGCCCAGCAATGCATGGCGCCGATCGCGCCTGGCAGTAGTTGATCCTGAGTAGTGGTAGAGCTGCGACCCGCCCCGGCCTGATGTGATGCGCCCCGCGTCGGTAACTACATGCGCGCTGCTCGGCCGTGGGCTGCCACACGCTGCCGGCCTGATCCGGGCAAGCCGGTTGACGCTAACGCAACGCTATGCGTTTGCAACTACAGATGCCTCGCTGCTGGTGCTGCTCTGCAGATACTCCAAGCATGCAGCCGATGGCTCACCGAAGCAGTGCAGCGCGCAACCCATCGCGGATTGCCAGCGTGAACGCTTGAGGTTGCTCGCGCTTGCCGGCGCAGCGCGTGGCCCGCACTATGCGGCGACTTGTCGTGAAACGTGTCCAGTGCGCCTTTTTCCGTCTGTTCTCCATTGGTTTGTCGCCTTATTGCTGCTGGGCCTGTGCGTGACCGTGTCACCGGCACTGGCCGCGCGTGCGCCGGTGATGCCGGTGCCCAATCAGGTCACGGTTGCAGACGGGTTGCCATCGGACGTCATTGGTGAACTGGCCGAAGACAAGCAGGGCTACCTATGGCTGGCCAGCGACGACGGGCTGGCCCGCTTCGATGGGCGTAACTACCGCATCTGGCGGATGGAAGAAGGCCTGACCGGTAACGCGATCTGGACCATCTGCGTCGATCAGGACAACCGGGTCTGGATGGGCTTTGAAAATGGCGGTGCCGGTTTTCTCGAAGCCAAGACACGCACCTTCAAGCCCCTGGAGAATGCGCAGTTCCCCGAATTGCGCCAGATCACGGTGTGGTCGCTGGCTCAGACCCCGAACGGCGACATCTGGCTCGGCACTGCAGCGAACGGGCTGTATCGCCGCCGCCCCGATGGCAGCATGCAGCAATTCTTGAATGTGCCCGGCGACTCGGCCAGCCTGCCCGCCGACGCGGTGAACGCACTCCGCGTGGCGCCTAACGGGACGCTGTGGATTGCAACGCCGGGCGGGCTGGTGCGCTGGGACGGCAAGCAGTTCACACGTGTGGCGCTGCCGGGAAGCAGTCAGACGGTGGGCCGGCTGCGTCTGGAGCGCGATGGCAATACGTTGTGGGTGACCGATGGAGCAGGCGAGCTGTTTCGCCTGGATGCCGAGGGGCGTTTCAGTCCCCATCCGTGGCAAAACATGCCCGCGAACCAGCGTGTCTACAACGTCTTGTTGCGCGATCGTCGTGGGCGTTATTGGCTCGATACCAACGCCGGCATGGCGCTGTCTGAGACCGGCACCGATGTGGTCCGCGTGCCGATCTACAGTTTCACTGCGCACAGTTTGGTAAATCGCAACTGGATCGACTCCTACGAGGATCGGGAAGGCGGGCTGTGGTTTGCCGCGCTGGAAGGTGGCCTCTGGCACCTGCTGCCGCATTGGGACACCTTTGCGGTGTTGGCGCATCGCCCCAAGGAGCCTCATTCGCTGGCCAATACGTCCGTCCTGGCGACTGTCGCCTCGGCTTCGGGCGGCGTGTGGCTGGTCGGCAGCAAAGGTGTGCTGGAACGGCTCGACCCTGCCACCGGCCGCTTGCAGACGCATCTGGAGCACATCGACCCGCTGCATCCGCCCGACTCGGTCTTCGAGGACACACGTGGGGTGGTCTGGATTGGCGTGGAAGGCACGCTGGTGCGCTACGACCCGCGGACCCGGCAGGTCAAACGGTTGCCCATCCGTGCAGATGTGGCACCTGATGCCGAGGGGGCCGCCGATCGCCCCCTGTGGATGGCAGAGGATGGGCAGGGGCAGCTGTGGGTCTCGGTGCTCGAATACGGCCTGCAGCTGCGCGATGCACAGGGCAGCTTGTTGCGGACCATCGTCAACGGCACGCATGGGCTGGAGCCGCTGACCATTCTGGACATCGGCACCGGCCCGGACGGCCAGGTCTGGTTGTCCAATAACGCCGGTCTGCGGCGCTGGGACCCGCGCGCGGATCGGTTTGTGCCGGTTCCCGGTGCGCCGTCCCAGGCCACCTATGTGTTTCGGTTCGCCGAAGGCGGCGTGGTCTGGCTGGGCGTGGTCGGCGAAATACGCCGGTATCTGTGGGACGGCACCCAGCTCAAGCTGCTGGACAGCATCGGCAAGGACCAGGAATTCCCGATGGTGGCGCCCAACGGGTTGGTGGTCCATGCAGGCGGGGTGGCCTGGGTGTCGAGCCAGCGTGGGCTGATCCGGATCGACCCCGGCAGCAAGTTAGTGCGCGTGTACGGTGTGCACGACGGGCTGCCCAACCCGCTGATGATCAACCGGACACTGGTGCAAGCCACTGGCGGGCAGATTGTCGGTGCGGCGCCGGATGGGGTGGTGGTGTTCGATCCTACCGCCATGCATCCCAATACCCGCAGGCCACCACTGCTCATCGAGCGCGTTGGCGTGCGGCGTGGCGAGCGTGGTCTCGACATCACCGGGCAGGAGCCACTCACCATCCTTGACGACGACCGCGACCTGCACATCGTTGCGCGCATGCCCACCTTTACGCATCCGGATTCGTCGAGTTACCGCTTCCGCCTCAGTGGCTACGACCCGGATTGGATCGATGTCGGCCCCAGCGGCGAGCGCCTGTTCTCGCGCCTGCCACCGGGCGACTACACGCTGGAAGTGCAGGGCCGCACTGCCGACGGTATCTGGTCGGCCAGCCAGACGCTGACCTTCCAGGTGCTGCCGCCGTGGTGGCGTAGTCCATGGGGGCTGGTGCTGCTCACCCTGCTGGCGCTGTGTGTCGTGGTGGCAGCGGTGCTGCTGTATCGCCGCCGCCTGCGCCGCCTCAACGCCTGGCAGCTGGCCGTGCACAAGCAGGAGCTGGCCGAGCAGGCGTCGCTGGCCAAGACACGCTTCCTGGCCACGCTCGGCCATGAGGTCCGCACGCCGATGACCGGTGTGCTGGGCATGAGCGAGCTGTTGTTGAAGACCCAGCTGGACCACAAGCAGCGCAGCTATACCGAATCGATCCGGCGCGCCGGCTCGCATCTGCTGCGGCTGGTCAACGATGCGCTGGATCTGGCGCGCATCGAGTCCGGTCGCCTGGAGCTGGATCTGCAGCCGTTCTCGGTGCGCCAGCTGGTGGCCGAAGTGGAGGCGCTGATGGCGCCGCTGGCGCAGGAGCGTGGGCTGCGTTTCAGTCTGGAAGTCGGCTTGCTTGGCGATATCACCGCCAGCGGTGACCCCACCCGTATCCGCCAGATCCTGCTCAACCTGCTCAGCAACGCGATCAAGTTCACCGAGCGTGGCGTGGTCGGGCTCAAGCTCAGCACGCTCGGTTCCTACCAGGGGCTGCGCTTCGAGGTGGCCGATACCGGGCCGGGCATCAATGCCGACCAGAAGGCGCGCCTGTTCCAGCGCTTCGAGCAGGGCGATGGCGCCAAGACCACCTCGCGCTACGGCGGCAGCGGCCTGGGCCTGGCCATCTGCCAGGAGCTGGCGATGGCGATGGGCGGGCATATCGAAGTGATCAGCCGCTTGGGCGCAGGCACGCGCTTTGTCGTCGACCTGCCGCTGCGCTGGGTTGCCTCCAATGCCGTGCTGGCCGGCGAGGTGGCACGCGACAGCGCAAACGTGGCGCCCTTGCGCATCCTGCTGGTGGAAGACGAACCCACCATCGCCGAGGTCATCGTGGGCCTGTTGCGTGCGCAAGGGCACTCGGTGGTGCACGCACCGCACGGGTTGGCCGCCCTCACCGAGGCCGCGGATAACGCATTCGATCTGGCACTGCTGGATCTGGATCTGCCCGGGCTGGACGGGTTCGCACTGGCGCGGCAGTTGCGCGTCTTTGGCTATGACATGCCGCTGATTGCGGTGACCGCACGCTCCGACGAAGCCGCCGAACCCACCGCGCAGCAGGCAGGCTTCGACAGTTTCCTGCGCAAGCCACTTACCGGCGACATGCTGGCCGATACGATTGCCGACGCGTTACGGCGAGTGCGTCCGCGCGATGAGTTGTAGCGCGGGCTTGGTGGGCAATGCAGAGATTGCCGTCGGCTCCGCAGGGCATGCCGTCCATGAGAAAAGCGGGAGCAACGTTCGCTTGTCCAAGTGCTGAAGCAGCATGCCGCCTGCATCCTATTGCCGAGGCATCTCAGCTGAGAAGCATTGCCGGGTGTGCATTAGGAAGTGAGGCGCAATCGCACGTGTCCGCGATGCCACGCGCATCAGAGCGCGCCAGCGTGACTGATAGCCGGCGGCGTCATGGCGGTATGCGCAAACGCACCGAAATTGTGGGCGCCCACTGCAGTCACGTAACTGCCGTAACGAGCACCGCACGCGCATGCCGCGGCAGCAATCAACTGCCATCAGCGCGCCGCCACCCGCATCACCCAAGCCTGCTCACTCGGCAACTTCTTCCACTTGCCTGGGATGCGGCAGCGTTTCGGCCAGCTGCCAGAAGATCAGCGTCGAAGACAAGGTGATCGCGCCGACGCACAAGAAGGTGGCGTGCAACGCCGCAGTAGCGCCGTGGCTGTCGCCAAGATGCGTGTTGAACGCCGCCAGCAAGCTGCCTGCCGCCGCCGCGCCAAACCCGGTGGCCAGCATCATCACCATTGACAGCAGGCTGTTGCCGGGGCTGGCCTGGTCGCGGTCCAGGTCGCGCAGGGTCACCGTGTTCATGACGGTAAATTGCAGCGAGTTCACCGCGCCGAAGCAGGCCAGCTGCAGCACGCGCAGCCACAGCGGCTGGCCCGCACTGATCAGCGCGAAGCTGGCCATCGCCAGACCCACCAGCACGGTGTTGAGCATCAGGATGCGGCGGTAGCCGAAGCGGCCGACCAGCTTCACCGCAGCGCGCTTGGCGGCCATGCCGGCCAGTGCCACCGGCACCATCATCAGCCCGGCATTCATCGGGCTCATGCCCAGACCCACCTGCAGCAGCAGCGGGATCAGGAACGGCATCGAGCCGCTGCCGACGCGCGCGAACAGATTGCCCAGAATGCCGATGCGGTAACTGGCCACCTTGAACAACGCCAAGGGGAACAGCCCCGCCGGTGCACTGGCCGCATGCAGCCAATAGCCGGCCAGTGCGGCCAGCCCGCCGATCGCCAGCAACATCACGAACGCATGGCGCAGGCCGAGCTCGGCAATGCCGTCCAACGCCAGCGAGAGCGCCACCATGCCGAACGCCAGCATCAGATAGCCGACCAGATCGAAGCGCTTGCGTGCGTCGCCGTAATGGTCCGGCATGATCTTCAGTGCGGCGATGAATCCGATCACGCCAATCGGCAGATTGATCAGAAACACCCAATGCCAGGAGGCGATCTCCACCAGCCAGCCGCCCAGCGTCGGCCCGATCAGCGGACCGATCAGCGCCGGGATCGCGATGAAGCTCATCGCCCGCAGGAAGTCGGCGCGCGCAACGGTCTTGAGCACCGCCAGCCGGCCGACCGGCAGCAACATCGCACCGCCAATGCCTTGCACCACGCGTGCGGCCACCAGCTGCGGCAATTGCTGCGCGGCGGCGCACAGCAACGAGCCCAGCGTGAACACGATAATCGCGGCGAGGAAGGTGCGGCGCGTGCCGAAACGGTCGGCGATCCAGCCCGAGACCGGGATGAACATCGCCACCGCCAACGCATAGCTGAAGACCACCGACTGCATCTGCAGCGGGCTCTCGCGCAAGCTGCGCGCCATCGACGGCAGCGCCGTATTGACGATGGTCGCATCCAGCATCTGCATAAAGATGGCCAGCGACACCAGCCACAACAGCGGCTTGATGGTGTCATAGGCGCGCATGACGGGAACGGGCTGAGACATGGGAGCTCCGTCGAGAGGACGAGGCATTATCCCCGCCGCGCTGTGCAGGAACTCAGAAGGGTGTGCGCATTTCCGGGGCTTTATCGATCGATGGGTTGGTGGTGTTCTCGACTACGCCGTACCGGGGCAGGTATTGGGCGTCTATCCCGCTACCTGGTGGGCCGAGCGGTTGCGCAGGGCATTGATCGTCGGCGTAGTTTGCCGCCGATCACGCAGTGCCGTGCGGTAGCAAACTTTTTGGCGTCTGCGTCGTTGCCTTATGCGCTCAACGGTTGCGCAGGGCTTCATTGATCAGCGTCTTGGTTGTGCCGTCCATCGCGGCGGGCAGTCCAGGTGTTCGGCGTCTGCGCCTCAACCTTGCGTGCTCAATGGTTATGCGGAGCGTGACCAATCGATGAGTGGGTGGTGCTGTCGATCGCGCGGTGCCGCGCCGACGTTCGGCATTTGCCTGTGTCTTGGTGTCCCCAACGGTCGTGCGGGACTGCATCGATTGATGCTTGGTTGTGCTGCTGGACACTGCAACGGGGCCAGGCGTTCGGCGTCTACGCCGGTGCTTTTGCGCCCAGCCGTGTCCACGATGGATCTGTTGCAAGCCGCACACGCCTGTCTGCAGGCGCGTGATCCGGTCGCACCGCACACTGGGATCACCCGTTTCGATCAAGGCTTGACCCCGGTACCCGCAGTGGCATTGTCGGGGCCCGATACCAACCAGTTGGCACGCCTGGCGGCCCTGGTAGCACACGCGTGCGGCTGGCGCTGGATTGCGGCTGGGATGGCAAACGCAGGGCGGCACGTTCGCCGCCAGCTTGGTGTATGTCAGAAGGCTTGTTTGAGCGCCATTTTCATGGGTTAGGGCGTGGGCTCACCAGTCGCTGTCGCATTGCGCTGACAGCACCCCATCGCACGACATCGGTCGCCACCATCGGCCCAGACCGACGTCGTGCACGATCGACAGCAGTGGCTGTCGATCGCTTGCTACCTCACCGCTTGCTCAGCGTCTGCACCGCTTCCACCAGCACGCCAACGTGATCCGGATTCATGTCCGGCGACATGCCGTGGCCGAGGTTGAAGACATGACCTTCGCGCGAGCCGCCGTTGCCGTACGCGTAGCTGTCCAGCGTCTTGCCGACTTCGCTGCGGATCGCGTCGGGCGAGCCGTACAGCGTGGCCGGGTCCAGGTTGCCTTGCAGGGCGACACGGCCGCCGGCGCGCTCGGCGGCGTCGGCCAGCGAGATCGTCCAGTCCACGCCCACCGCTTCGGCGCCGCTGGCCGCCAGCTCGGACACATAGGCGCCATTGCCCTTGCCGAACAGCACCAGCGGGGTGCGCTCTTCGCCGCTGCCGCGCTCCAGTTCCTGGGCGATGCGGGTGAGGTAGGGCAACGAGAATTCGCGGTACATCGCCGGCGACAACACGCCGCCCCAGGTATCGAACACCTGCAGCGCCTGCGCACCGGCCGCGCGCTGTGCGGACAGGTAGGCGATCACCGCATCGGTGACGGTGCTGAGCAGGTGGTGCAGCAGCTGCGGCGCGTTGAAGGCCATGGCCTTGATGCGCGCATATTCCTTGCTGCCGCCGCCTTCGATCATGTAGCAGGCCAGCGTCCACGGGCTGCCGGAGAAGCCGATCAGCGGCACCGCGCCATCCAGCTCGCGGCGGATCAAGCGCACCGCGTCCATCACGTAGCGCAGCTCGGTTTCCATGTCCGGCACGCCGAGGCGATGGATGGCGTCGGCATCACGCACCGGGTGGCGGAACTTGGGGCCTTCGCCTTCGACGAAATACAGCTCCAGTCCCATCGCATCGGGGATGGTCAGGATGTCGGAGAACAGGATCGCCCCATCCAGCGGAAAGCGCTCCAGCGGCTGCAGGGTGACTTCGCAGGCGATGTCCGGGTTCTTGGCCATGCCCAGGAA
This sequence comes from Xanthomonas sp. NCPPB 4037, assembly GCF_041475695.2. Classification (NCBI taxonomy): domain Bacteria; kingdom Pseudomonadati; phylum Pseudomonadota; class Gammaproteobacteria; order Lysobacterales; family Lysobacteraceae; genus Xanthomonas; species Xanthomonas sp. NCPPB 4037. Next base: position 3,537,033 of record NZ_CM191261.1, on the reverse strand, counting down.
GCTGCCGGCGCGCGCGCGGGTGGCGCGGTATTCCGGCAAATAGCGGCCGGCCTGGCGCATCAGCCAGACGGGGGTGCGGTCCACGGGCTGGCGGCGCAGGGCACGCAACAGACGGTCGTTCTTGAGCATGGGGGTGATTCCTCAGCGCGGCGCGTCGGCGCCGCCGGTGATGACATGGAAGCCGCGTTTGAGCTGGGTGTCGCGGGCCTTTTCGAAGGCCCGGTCCGCCTCGTCCTGCAGCAGATATTGGTCGCGTCGCAGTTGCGTGCGCCCGCCAATCTGGCCGCTCTCGCGCAGCAGTTCCCAGCCACCGAACAGATCCGGTTGCAGGGTCAGCTGGACGTAGCGAAGCGGCTCGTTGCCGCCCGGATCGTGTTGCAGGAGGATGCGCATGGGCCAATTGTAGCCGGGCGCTGCTGAAGGCTGCGTTGGCTGGGTGCGGGGCGATTGCCGTGATCGCGAAGGCCTTGCGTGTGGGGGCGGCGGGCGGCTGGCAGGGGCGGCTGGCGGATGAGCGGCGGGTTGTCAGCTACAAGGGCAGAGGACGGCGCCGCGTAATGGCAGTGCCTTTGCGAGCGCGTGCAGTGAACGCGCAGCGTCTTGTTGAGTTGCCTGGCGGGCCGGGCAGTGCATGACCCATCAGATCGATGGTGCTCTGTAGGAGCGCGCTTGCGCGCGAGGGGCGTTACCGGCGAAAGCCCCATCGCGCGCAAGCGCGCTCCTACAAAGACGGGATATCGGCGCTGCGATTGGTTGGCGGTGTGGACCAGGACTGTGGGAGGACCGCCAAGCCAGAGATGTGGCATGACCGATCAGGTCGAGGGTGGCCCGCAGGAGCGCGCTTGCGCGCGAGGGCGTTATCGGGGAAGGCCCCATCGCGCGCAAGCGCGCTCCTACGAGTTCCGGGTATCGGCGATGCGATTGCGTGGTGATGCCTGCAGATGTGTGGTGGCCTGCGTTGCAGTCGGCGAGCAGATTAGGTGCCTGGGCAACGTGGTCGATCAGGGCGATGGCTGCGCGTAGGAGCGCGCTTGCGCGCGATGGGCGTTACCGGGAACGGGAAGGCGTCGCGTGCGATGGGCGTCACCGGGAAAGCGTCTCGCGCGCAAGCGCGCTCCTACGAAGGCGGGCATGTCGACGCGGCTACTTGCGGGCGTAACGCGGCACCCAGCATTCCGCGCCAGCCACACGTGACCACCGCAGCCGGCGCTCCACGCGAGGCGCACCGGGCCGGGGCCCGACCTCACCTGGCCAGCGCCAAACCTCACCTAGCCAGCGCCAAACCCAAGCCGGCCGGCACAAACCTCAGCCGGCCAGAATCTCCAGTACCGCGGCTTCGTCCACGTCGGGGACGACTTCGGCCTTGCCGATCCCGCGCCACAGCACCAGGCGTAGGCGGCCGGCGATGTTTTTCTTGTCCAGCCGCATGCGGCCGAGCAGGGCTTCCGGTGCCAGGCCGGCCGGGATCTGCGTCGGCAGGCCGAACTCATCCAGCAAGTTGCGCAGTGCCTCGGTGTCCTGGGCGTCGGCCATGCCCAGTGCGGCCGAGAGCCGCGCTGCCAGCACCATGCCCACCGCTACCGCTTCGCCATGGTTGAGGTTGTCGTTACCCGGCGCGCCGTAGCCCTGTTCGGTCTCGATGGCGTGGCCGAAGGTGTGGCCCAGGTTGAGCAGGGCGCGCTCGCCTTTTTCCAGCGGGTCGCGCGCCACGATGTCGGCCTTGTGCTCGCAGCTGCGTGCAATCGCCTGCGCCAGCGCGGCCGGGTCGCCGTCCAGCAGCGCGCGGCGTTCGGCATGCAGCCACTGGAAGAACAACGGGTCGCCGATGGCGCCGTACTTGATTACCTCGGCCAGGCCGGCGCGCAGCTCGCGCGTGGGTAGGGTGCGCAAGGTGTCGGTATCGGCAATCACCGCGCGTGGCGGGTGGAATGCCCCCACCAGGTTCTTGCCCTGCGGGATGTCCACCGCGGTCTTGCCACCGACCGAGGAATCCACCATCGCCAGCAGGCTGGTGGGCAGTTGCACGCAATCCACCCCGCGCATCCAGCAGGCGGCAGCAAAGCCGGCCAGATCGCCGACCACGCCGCCGCCGAGCGCGAACACGCAGGCATCGCGGGTGGCGCCCAGTTCGGCCAGTGCGGTGATCGCCAGGGAGAAGTTGTCCAGGGTTTTGGAGGCTTCGCCGGCGGCGATGACCAGTTCGCCAAGCTGCAGGTCCGGCCGCGCCTGCAACAGTGCAGCGCGCACGCCGGCGGCATAGTGCGGCGCCACCTGGGTGTCGCTGAGCAGCAGCACGTGGCGGCCGCGCACGTGGCGGGCCAGGCGCGCGCCGTCGGCCAGCAGGCCCGGCGCAATGGAAATGGTGTACGGCTGCGCGCCGTCGACTTCGACGCTGCGCAAGGAGGGGGAAAGAGTCATGCAGGGGTACTCGACATGCGCCATTGCGCGGCCAGGCGCAGCACCAGCTGCGCGGTGGCCTCGGCGGGGGAAAGGTGATCGGTTTCCAGGGTGAGGTCGGCCACTTCCTGGTACAGCGGGGTGCGCAGCGCGGCCATGCCGTGCAGCACCTGTTCGCGGTCCGGGCGCTGCAGCAGCGGGCGATTGCGGTCGCGCGCCAGCCGGGTGAGCTGGGCCGGCACGCTCACATGCAGGTACACCACGAAGCCGCGCTCGCGGATGCGCTGGCGATTGCCCGCATCCAGGATCGCGCCGCCGCCGGTGGAGACCAGTTTGTTGCTCTGCGCGAGCAGGCCGTGCAGGGCCTCGGCTTCGTGCTGGCGAAAGCGCGCTTCGCCGTGCTGTTCGAAGATCGCGGGGATGCTGCTGCCGACCTGCTCGACGATGGCCTGGTCCACATCCACGAAATCCAGCCCGAAGCGCTCGGCCAGGCGGCGGCCGATGCAGCTTTTACCGGCGCCCATCGGGCCGATCATCACGAGATTGGGAGCGGGGTTCATGCGCCCGGATCGTAACATTCGCATTGCGGCCCTGGGCCGCGTGCGGCATGCGTGATCCTCCCGGCGGCGTGCGCTGTCGTTGCAGATCCTGCGCCGCCGCGCTTGGCCGCAGCCGCCACTGCGACACCAGGGCCATAGGCGCAGCGGCGGCGATGCGCCCACAATAGGCGTCTGTTTCGCTTCCCTTGCCTGCCATGACCGATCTGTACGCAGAAGCCCTCGCCACCTTCGCCACGCTGTACGCCGAGGCGCAGAACAGTGCCGAGATCGAGGCCAGCGCCATGACCGTCGCCACCGCCAACCTGGACGGCCGGCCAAGCGCGCGCACGGTGTTGCTGAAGGCGTTCGACGCACGCGGGTTCGTGTTCTACACGCATCTGGACAGCGCCAAGGGCCGCGACCTGCAGACCCACCCGCAGGCGGCGCTGCTGTTCCTGTGGCGCAGCCTGCGCGAGGCCGGCATCCAGGTGCGGATCGAAGGCGGCGTGCAACTGGTGAGCGCCGACGAATCGGACGCCTATTTTGCCTCGCGGCCGCGCATGAGCCAGATCGGTGCCTGGGCGTCGCTGCAATCGCAGACGCTGGGCTCGCGCGAGGAGTTCGAGGCGGCCATTGCCAAGGTCGAAGCCACCTTCGACGGCCGCGACGTGCCGCGCCCTGATGGCTGGGGCGGATTCCGCGTGGTGCCGCAGGCGTTCGAGTTCTGGTACGGCGCCAAATTCCGCCTGCACGAGCGCTGGCGTTACGAGGCGGACGCGGCCAGCCACTGGAGCAAGCGGATGCTGTATCCGTAAGGCCACGGCCCTGCCGGGCGGCAGCGCCGGCGGTGTTTGATGGCAGCGACGTGGCCCTGAATGCCCCCTGCCTGACGGCCGTTCTGCTGTTCACCAAGTCTCTGTAGTATGTCCGCCCATTGCTTGACCGTTGCGGCCTCACCGCCGCCGCACTCCGCCGCCGAATGACCAAAGGACAGGACATCCCATGACGCAGTACACCACTGTTGAACTGCACGGCCTGCTGGCCGAGCGCTACCGCGACCAGCCGATCGAGGTCGAACTGATCGACGGGCTGGAGCCGGCCATCAACCTCACCCTGGCCGATCACGGCGACATGCAGATCCAGGTGGCCGCGTCCGGTTCGCAGGTGTTTGTGTCCACGCTGCTGGCCAACGCCGACCAGGTCAGCGACCGTGCCGCGTTCAACGACGCGTGCCTGCGGCTCAACCCGCTCAATCCGCTCTCCAATCTCGGTCTGGTGCAGGTCGACGGCAAGGACGCCTACGTGGTGTTCGGCGAATTGTCGGCCTCCTCGACGCTCGACCAGATCGACGAGGAAATCCAGACCCTGGCGGCCAATACGCTGGATGCCGCCGAATCCCTCAAGCCGTTCTTTTCCTAAAGGCGTGTTGTCATGAGTATCTTTTCCAAGCTGATCACGCTGCTGCGTGGCACCGCACACGAAACCGGCCAGAAGGCCGTGGACGCCAACGCCCTGCGCATCCTGGACCAGGAAATGCGCGATGCCGGCGCCCAGCTCACGCGCTCGCGCGAAGAGCTCACCAAGCTGATGGCGCAGAGCAAGCTGGCGCAGCAGAAGATCGACGCGCGCGCCGGCAAGATGGCCGAGTACACGCGCTATATCGAAGGCGCGTTGGCCAAGAACGACGAGGCGCTGGCGCACGATGTGGCAGTCAAGCTGGCGGCGCTGGAAAGCGAGGACGCCGGCGACAAGGCCTCCAAGACCGCGCTGGACCAGTCGGTGGTGACGCTCAAGGCCACCATCCAGAAAACCGAAAACCAGCTGCGCGGCATGCGCCAGCAGATCGACACCGTCAAGGCCACCGACGCGGTGCAGAAGGCACAGGCGGCCATTGCCGCGCGCCATTCCGGCGCCAGCAGCAAAATGGGCTCGGCGCTGGAATCGCTGGAGCGCATCAAGGCGCGTCAGGCCGAAACCTCGGCACGCATCGAATCGGCCGAAGAACTCGAATCGTCCACCGGCGATGGCGATCTCAATCGGCGTCTGGCTGCGGCTGGCCTGATGGAAGGCGAATCCAACGCCGCTGCGGTGCTGGCACGCTTCAAGAAGCCGGCCGCGCATCTGGGTCACGAGAGCACCAGCGGCAGCGCGCCGCTGATCGGCCAGGTGCGCGACGTGCAGCAGGTTCCGCGCAGCGACAGCTGATCCGCCGCACGGCACAGGACGCGCCATGATCATCGTCGGAAAGCTGTTGCGGATAGTGCGGCGCCACGTGCGCCGCGTCAGCTGGGGCATGGTGGCGCTGGCATTGCTGGCGCACATGGGGCTGAGCTGGGTGTTGTTGCTGTGGGCCGGCGAGCAAAAGCTCGTCGGCCTGGATGCGTTTCCGTACTACTACATGACCACCGCCACCACCATCGGCTACGGCGACCTGTCGCCGGGTTCGGTGGCCGGGCGCTACATCGCCGCGTTCGTGCTGATGCCGGGCGCGGTGGCGCTGTTCGCCACGGTGCTGGCCAAGACCAGCGGCGTGCTCATCACCTTCTGGAGGCGCCACCACATGGGCAAGATGGCTTACGCCGATCTGCGCGGGCACACCATCCTGATCGGCTGGCAGGGCGCCGCGTCCACACGCTTGCTGGAGCTGTTGCTGTCCGACACCGCCACCGACGACGAAGGCGTGGTGCTGATCGCCGAAGGCGTGGCGGAAAACCCGATGCCCGACCACATGCGCTTCATCGCCGCCGAGTCGTACACGCATACCGAGGTGTACCTGCGTGCCGGCATTGCCGGCGCGGCACGGGTGATCGTCAACCCGCCCTCCGACGATCAAACGCTGGCAGCGGTGTTCGCGTTGATGGCGCATGCGCCGGCCGCGCATATCGTGGCGCACTTCGATTCGGCCAGCGCCGCGCGCTTGGTCAATTGCCATTATCCGGCCATCGAATGCACGCGCCCGATGACCGCCGAGATCCTGGCGCGTGCGGCGCAGGATCCGGGCAGCGCGGCGATCACCGCCGAGCTGCTATCGGTAGACGATGGCCCCACCCAGTTCAGTCTTGCTGTCCCCGCGAATGTCCAACCACTGGATTACAGCCGACTTGCGGCCGATTTCAGCCAGCGCGGCGCATTGCTGCTGGGTCTGCGCGCACCTGATGGCGCATTGCGCTTGAACCCGCCAGCACGCACCGCTGTCGCCGCCGGTGCCATGCTGTATTACCTGGCCGAGCAGCGCGTGCCGGCACACGCCGTCGCCTGGCAGGCCATGCGCAGCGAGGCGTCCCCCATTTCCACATCGCCACAAGGTGTATGACGATGAGTTTTTTCAGCAAATTGTTCGGTCAACCGCAACCGCCGCCGCTGCCCACTTCCGGTAGTGGCGCGATTGGTCACACGCTGCCGCTGGGGCTGCGTGTCGGTGGCCAGGTGGAAATTGATACCACCCTGTACCGCATGGCGCCCGAGGCCATGACCGCCGAGTTGCCGGGCGGGCATCAGGGCATCCCGTGCTATGGCCACGTCAATCTGGGCGATGGCTATGCGCTGCACCGGTTCTATCTGGACGATGACGCGTTTCTGCAGGTCACCACCGTGGGTGGCGATCTGGAGGCGATGAAGGCCTTCGTGTATTGCGAGACGGTGAACCCGCCGAGCAAGCAGGCCTTCCAGGAATTCGTGATGCAGCATCCGCACCTGGGTGCAGCGCAGATCGAGTACGCCGGCAAGCGCTGGGACCGTGCTACCCAATCCACCGACGATGCCGCGCGCATCCCGCCGATCGCCTACGACGAGGTGCTGTACCGCTATCAACCACCGCGCCGCGATGGCGACCTGACGCATTACGCGATGCTCTACAGCCGGCCGGTGCCGGAGTTGCAGCGCGAGGAATTTCTGCTGGTCACCGGCGAGGATTCCGGCCCCAACGAATTCTGCGTCACCTACGCGGTCGGCATCGACGTCACCGTCGCCGATCTGGACATCACCTGAGCGCTCACCCGTCTTCCACCACCCTGGTCCTGTCATGAATCCGATCAATCTGCAGAGTTTCCTCGCGTTTCTTTCCTACTTCGGCACCGGCCTGGGCGTGTTGATCGTCGCGGTGGTGCTGGTGACCCTGGTCACCCCGCACAAGGATTTCACCCTGCTGCGCCAGGGCAACGTGGCGGCCGCCACCGCGCTGGCCGGCAACCTGATCGGCGTGGCGCTGCCGCTGCATTCGGCCATCACCCATTCGGTGAGCCTGGTGGATGCCTTGATCTGGGGCGTGGTGGCCTGCGGTATCCAGGTGGTGGCGTATCTGCTGGCCAACCTGGTGGCCGGGCGCATCTCGCGGCAAATCACCGACAACGTCGCCGCCGCCGGTATTTTTTCGGCCGGCGTGTCGATCGCGGTTGGCCTGATCAACGCCGCGGCGATCACGCCGTAACGGAGCGCAGGCATGAAGCGATCACGCAATCTCAAGCTCACCCTGATGGCCGCGCTGCCGGCCGCCTTCGTCACCGGTTGCGGCTCGGAGCCGGAAACCGGCGTGGTGTTGCAGTCGGCCTCGGACTGCTACCAGATCAAGCAGGAACAGGGCGACATCCAGCAGTGTCTGAAGGCCTATGACGAGGCCGTGGCCAAGCACCAGCAGGCCGCGCCGCGCTTCCCTTCGCGCTATGAGTGCGACGCGCAATTTGGCAGCTGCACCGAAGTGCCAGGCCAGACCCAGGGGCAGCAGAGCTGGATCCCGCCGATGGGCGGCTTCCTGCTCGGCTACGCGCTGGGCAACATGAGCGGCGGCGGGTATCGCTATGGCGGCGCGATGCCGCTATACCGCGATTACCGCAGCGGCGGCTACTACAAGCCCAACGGCGATCTGGCCAGCAACCGCATCGGCACCGTGCGCGGCCGCGCCGGCAGCGTGGACATGCCAACCCGCGCCATTACCGTGTCGCGTTCGGGTTTTGGCTCCAGCGCCGCGGCGCGCAGCTCGTTCGGCAGTGGCGGGCGCAGCTCCGGGTTTGGCGGCTGACATGCAACGTATTGCCATCGCCGAGCGCCCGGATTGGCGCACCCAGGCCGAATCGCTCGGCTTCCAGTTCCACACCATCGACGGCGAACCGTACTGGGACGAAAGCGCGTACTACGCGTTTTCGTTGCGGCAGATCGAAGACGACATCGAGACGCCGACGCAGGAACTGCACGACATGGCGATGCAGTTGGTCGACGAGGTGGTCGGCTCCGAAGCGTTGATGACGCAGCTGGCACTGCCGCCGTTCTACTGGGACTGGATCGCCACCTCCTGGAAGAGCCGCGACCCGCATCTGTACGGCCGCATGGATCTGGCCTATGCGGGCAATGGCCCGGCCAAGTTGTACGAGCTCAATTACGACACACCGACCTCGTTGTACGAGGCGGCGTATTTCCAGTGGCTGTGGCTGGAACAGCAGATCGCCAGCGGCGCGCTGCCCAAGGGCACCGACCAGTACAACCTGATCCAGGATTTGCTGTGCGAAACCCTGGGTGCGCTGGCAGTGGATGGAGCGATTGGCCCGCAGATGCATTTCTCTGCAGTGCGTGATTCGTTGGAAGACCGCGCCACCGTGCGCTATCTGCGCGATTGCGCGCATCAGGTGGGCATCAGCACCGAGGAAGTGGAGATCGAAGACATCGGCCTCAGCGCCGATGGCTGGTTCACCGATGAGCAGGACCGGGTGATCCACACGCTATTCAAGCTGTACCCGCTGGAATTCATGATGGAAGAGCGCTTCGGCCCGGCGTTGATCGCCAACCGCGTACGTCTGATCGAACCGGCATGGAAGGCAGTGCTGAGCAACAAGGGCATCCTGCCGCTGCTGTGGGAGCGCCATCAGGGCCACCCCAACCTGCTCGCCGCGCGCTTTGCACAGGCCGGCGAGGCGCCCACTGCCGGGTGGGTGCGCAAGCCGCTGCTGTCGCGCGAGGGTGCCAACATCGCGCTGGTTACCGCGCAGGGCGAGATGGCGCACACCGACGGGCCGTACCTGGATGGCCCGGCCATCCTGCAGGCGCATCATCCGCTGCCGGTGTTCGACGGCCGGCATGCGCTGGTCGGCAGCTGGGTGGTGGCCGATCGCCCGGCCGGCCTGGGCATGCGCGACGACGACGGCCCGATCACCCGCGATACCTCGCGGTTCGTGCCGCACGTGATCGTGGATTAAGAGCAGCTATCAAAACTACTGCGCAGCCGTCAGGCGGGCGCGGCCGGTGCTCGGAATCCTCATGTACCCACGTACATTCCGGTTCCTCCGCGCCGTGCGCACCCACCTGACGACTGCTCGCTACGTTTTGTTAGCCGCTCTAAGACGCTGCTGTGCGTGCACCGCCACTGCGAGGTGGCGGTGTGCGCTGCATGCGCGGGTCTGGTTTCGAGCATCACCCATCAGTGGCATGCGCACTGACGCGCGGCGACGGCCGGCTCTCTGCCGAGGTGCTGTGCGCCAATCGCTTGGGCTCGAGCTCGGCGTGCACTCCACGCGTTTGGAACCGGCAGTAGATGGTTGCTGTCGCCATGCGCATCCATCGCAGCGCGCGGCCCTGCATGCAGCACATCGCATCAAACCGCCTTGCACACACCGGCAACGGCACGCAAGCCGTGCCGCGCGCACTGCGTTGATCGGGTTTTCCACACCCCCTGTGGATGAAAACTGCACAAGGCTGTGGACAAGTGGGCACAGGCCCCGGCCCGTCACGCTGTCAAGATGGGTGGCGAAAAAATGACCACTCGGTTGCAGGTGTGTGTCTGCAGCGGTGATCGGAGTGAACCCGGCAGACTCGGCAAAGTGATCGTGCGGCTGTGGACTGGTTTCGGCGCGGGCGCGTATCTGAGACGCGGCGATGTCGTCGCCCACGACCGCTGACGCGCCAACCACGCCCTCCAATTGTGCCGGGTCAGCAGCCAGGCCCACGCGCGCGCAGCACGCCGCGAAGTGGCTCCCGGGCCACGCGCTGCCAGCAACGCGACGCAGTGACGTTCGCCACCGCCACCCTCACACCCGGTGCGCCACCCAGAAGCTGCTCAGCGCCAGCACCCACGCCAGCGCAAAGACGCTGGCATAGGCCAGCGGCGTGGCCGAGCCCAATAGCGCGGCAAACAGCGCGCCGGCCACCGCAAGGACGCCCGCCACCGCAATCGCCTCGCTGAGCTGCAACGCCGAGCTGTTGGCACCTTGCTCGGCGGGCGGTGACAGCGACAAGGTCAGCACCGACAGGCTCGGATACAACAGGCCCATGCCCAACCCGGTCACGGCCCAGCCGGCGATGGCGGCCGGCACCGGCACGGCCGGCCAGATCGCACCCGCACTGATCACGATGCCTGCCGACATCAGCACCGCGCCGGTCTTGAGCAGCCGTGGCCGCGACCAGCCGGCTGTGCTGTGGCCCTGGTACCACGAACCGCTGAACCAGCCCAAGGCGCCCACGCTCAGCGCAATGCCGGCCAGCAGCGGCGAGAGGCCGCGTTCGCGCGACAACAGCAGCGGCAGAAACGCTTCGAAGCCGAAGAACGCTGCCGCCGCGATACCGCGCAACGCGATCACGCTGGGCAGGCCGCGTGCCAGCCGCAAGGTGCCGGCCGGCAGCAGCTGCCAGGCGCACACGCCGGTGACCGCCAGCGCCGGCGCCATCGCCAGCACGGCGGGCAGGCCGTGCAACTGGCCGCCGACATACACGCCCAGCACGCCCAGTGCCGCGCCAATCGCCCAGCCCAGCGCGTCCTTGCCGGGCAGCGCGGCCTGCGTGCTCCAGTCGCGTCCACGCAGCGCCGGCAGCAGCATCAGGCCGGCCGGGATTGCCAGCAGCGGCACCGACAGGAATACCCAGCGCCAGCCGGCGTGCTGCACGATCAGGCCACTGATGCCGGGCCCGATCAACGACGGCACCACCCAGCCCGCAGAGAACGCGGCAAACACGCGCGGGCGCAGAGCTTCTGCATACAGGCGGCCCACGATGACGTACAGCGCTACCGAATAAGCGCCTGCACCCAGGCCCTGCAGCAGCCGTCCAGTGATCAGCAGTGGCATGTTCGGTGCCAGCCCGGCGATGACCAGGCCCAGTACGAAGCACACCAGGCCGGTGCCCAATGCGCCTGCCGGCCCGCGCCGGTCGCTCCAGCGCCCGGCGGCGGTCATGCCCACCACACTGGTCGCCAAGGTGCCGCCGAAGGCCAGTGCGTACAGCTGCAGGCCATTCAATTCGCGCGCCACCGTGGGCATGGCCGCGGCCACTGCCAGCGATTCAAACGCGTTGAGCGCCACCAACGCCACCATGCCCAGCGTGGTGGCGCGGTACGGCGCGGCGAGAATGGAGGTGGCGCGCGCATCGGTGGGTGATGCAGTGGGCAGAGTGGTGTGGGTCGTCATTGAACATCCAAGAAAGCAAAGCGTGAAACGGCATCGCGGGCAGGGCTTGCATCCCGACATGGCCGCGCAGCATCCTGCCTCAACCAAGGTTGAGGTCAAGGCAATGCAGCGTGAGTTGTCCGTGGGGGATGTGGCCAAGCGCAGTGGCGTGGCGGTATCGGCGTTGCATTTCTACGAGCGCAAGGGGTTGATCCGTAGCCTGCGCACTGCCGGCAATCAGCGCCGGTATGCGCGTGATGTGCTGCGGCGGATCGCGGTGATCCGCGTGGCGCAGCGGCTCGGCGTCCCGTTGCAGCAGGTGTTGGATGCGTTCTCGGTGCTGCCGGATCAACGCACACCCACGCGCGCGGAATGGGCGCGCATGTCGGCACGTTGGCGTGGCCAGCTGGACGCACGCATTGCCGAGCTGCAGGCGCTACGCGACCAGCTCACCGACTGCATCGGCTGCGGCTGCCTGTCGCTGCGCCGCTGCCGCCTGAGCAATCCCGGCGACACACTGGCCGAGGGCGGCGACGGCGCGGTGCGCCTGTCGGGCACTGCCGGCGACTGAGCGCACCGGGACCAATGGCAGTGCCCGGACGAGGTGGGCCGCCGTAGGATGGTCGTTCCCCCCCGTCGCAGGACTTCGCATGTTCCCCACCGTGCGCCGCTCGCTGGTTGTTGCGCTTGCACTCGCGTGTCTCCCGTTCACTGCACTGGCGGCCCCGCCAGCGGCCGCTCCCGCAGCGGCCAGCCCGTTCGATCCGCTGGCGCTGTTCGCGCCCTTGCAGCTGCCCGATGCGCCCAACGCGTATCGCAGCGGCAGCGGTAAGCCGGGGCCGCTGTTCTGGCAGAACCGGGCGGACTACGACCTCAGCGCGCAGATCGACCCGGCCACCCACATCCTCACCGGCGAGGCGGCGATCCGCTACACCAACCACAGCCCGGACACGCTCGACGTGCTGTGGCTGCAGCTGGACCAGAACATCTACCGGGCCGACGCGCGCGCCGCCGCCAGCCGGCCATCGCGCCGCACCCAGACCACCGAGGGCATGCAGATTGCCAGCGTCGAGGTGGACAGCGGCGGGCGCCGACAGGCGGTACCGTTCTTGGTGGACGACACGCGCCTGCGCGTGGACCTGCCGCAGCCGCTGGCCGGGCAGGGCAAGGCGCTCACCGTGCATATCCGCTACCGCTACCGCATTCCCGGCACCTGGGGCGGGCGCACCGCGGTGAGCAACAGCAAGCAGGGCGAGATCTACGAGATTGCGCAGTGGTACCCGCGCATGGCCGTGTACGACGACCTGCGTGGCTGGGACACGCAGCCGTATCTGGGCTCGGAGTTCTATCTGGAATACGGCAGCTTCGACTACGCGGTGACAGTGCCCGACGGATTTCTGGTGGCCGGCTCCGGCGCGCTGACCAATCCCGATGAGGTGCTCAGCCGTACCGAACAGCAACGCCTGGCCCAGGCACGCGGCAGCGATCGTACCGTGCTGATTCGCACGCCCGCCGAGGTAGCCGCGCGTGCTGCGGCGCCGGCAAGCACGCGCGCCCGTACCTGGCGGTTCCACATGGACAGCACCCGCGATGTGGCCTTCGCCGCGTCACCGGCCTTCGTGTGGGATGCCGCGCGTATCAATCTGCCCGATGGCAAGCAGTCGCTGGCGATGTCGGTGTATCCGGTGGAGGGCGTGGGCGAGGCGAAATGGAACCGCTCCACCGAGTACGTCAAAGGTGCGATCGAGCATTTTTCGCAGTGGTATCCATACCCGTGGCCGGCCGCGATCAACCTGGGCGGCTACGGTGCGGGCATGGAGTATCCGGGCATCGTGTTCGATGGGTTCGACGATGGCGGCAAGGACCTGTTCTGGATCACCGCACACGAGATCGGCCACACCTGGTTCCCGATGATTGTCGGTTCCAACGAGCGCCGGCATGCCTTCATGGACGAAGGGTTCAATACCTTTATCGACGTCTACGCATCGGATGCCTTCAACAAGGGCGAATACGCACCGAAGCGCGATTCGGAATATGCGCCCAAGGGCGGCAACCCGGTGGACGAAATCTTGCCGTTGCTGGCCGACGCCAACGCGCCGACCTTGATGGACACCGCCGATGCCACCAGCGAGACCTACCGCCACCCGTTGACCTACTTCAAGGGTGCGCTGGGCCTGGTGTTGTTGCGCGAACAAATCCTGGGGCCTGCGCGCTTTGATCCGGCCTTTCGCAAGTACATCGCCACCTGGGCGTTCAAGCATCCGACGCCTTCGGATTTCTTTCGTCTGATGGAAAGCGAAAGCGGCGAGGACCTGAGCTGGTGGTGGCGGGGCTGGTACTTCAACAATTGGCAGCTGGACATGGGCATCAGCGAGGCGCACTACGTGGACCAGGACCCGGCGAAGGGCCTGCAGGTCACCCTGCGCAGCCGGCAGCGGCTGGTGATGCCGGTCACGCTGCGCGTGGACCTGGCAGACGGCAGCCACCTGGACCGGCGGATACCGGTGGAAGCCTGGCTGCAGCAAACCGCACCCAAGCTCACGCTGGCGACTACGCAGAAAGTACTGCGCGTGCGCCTGGACCCAGACCACGCACTGCCGGATGCGGCCCGTGCCGACAACACGCTGGAGCTTTCCCGCTAGGCGCCAGCACCGCCGCCGTCGCGCGCATTGCTGCGCACTTTTTCCTGACGGCACGCACTGTTGAGCAAGGCCACAACGGCGCAATCGATTGCAGCGATTGCGCCGTTGTCGTGTGCGTCATGCAGCAACGCCACCGTTTGCACGTAGCGCTGCGCACGCGGGTTGCGGCTTGCACCGTTGCGTGTTTCTCCGATAAGCGATCTACACACCCGGCCGCGTTGGCAGGGCGCTTGCGCAAGTGTCGGCATGGTCACGCCTGCAACGGTTATGCGGTCTGTTTTCAGCGCGTTTTGGCAGTGCGTTTGCGAGGCGTACTTGGTAACGCTTACAGCCACGCCGTTGTTGAAGCTGCGCTGCGGGCTCAAGCGCAGCGTTTTTTGCAGGCCCGGTCGGGTTGTTAAAGATTTGCTGCAACGCACGGTGACAAGCGCTGTTGCCGGTGACTAGGCTGCGCCGCGTGTTAGCGCTATCACGCGGGCGGCCATTGCAGAGCAGGGCCACTGGCGCAGTCATCAGCTGGAACGGATCAGAGGAAGTCGCCGTCGTACGCGACGGGCAGGACACGACTGGCTCGGGGGATCCGTCGTTGAGTTGCACCGCAGGGGATCACAGAACTTGCTGCAGGCAGTTCGCCAGACATCCGCAGGGATGCCGGCAAAGACAGTGGCGGTGTCGCATGTCGCGCGCACGGCCGTGGGCAGTTGCACACCACCCGAGGACACATCGATGCGTCGTACGTTGAAGAGCTTCAAGTCGAAGGCAATGTTCACCTTCGTTGGCGGTTTGCTGGTCATCAATCCCGCCTTTGCGCAGGACACGATGCCGCAAGCACCGCCGCCACAATCCAGCAGCGACGCTGCCACCACGCTCGACACCGTCAACGTCACCGGCATCCGCAGCAGCCTGGACCAGTCGATGGGCATCAAGCGCGACGCCGCCGGCGTGGTGGATGCGATCAGCGCTGAAGACATCGGCAAGTTTCCGGATACCAATCTGGCCGAGTCGCTGCAGCGCATCACCGGCATCTCGATCGAACGCCGCGATGGCGAGGGCGCGCAGGTCACCGCGCGCGGCTTCGGCCCGCAGTTCAATACGGTCACGCTCAACGGGCGCTTGATCCCGGGTGCGGACGCCTTCGGCGCGCCGGGGCAAACGCCGATCGGCGGCGTGGACGTGGGCACGCGCGCGTTCAACTTCGCGCAGCTGGCGTCTGAAGCGATCACCGGCATCGAGGTTTACAAGACCAGCCGCGCCACGGCGCCCAGCGGTGGCATCGGCGCCACCATCAATATCCAGACCGACAAGCCGTTCAACCATTCCGGCGTGGTGGCCAATGCCGGCGCCAAGATGGTGTCCGACCGCTCGCAGCCGTTCGGCGATTCGCTCACCCCGGAGGTGTCGGGCATCTTCAGCTACACCAACCCCGACAAGACCTTCGGTATCGGCCTGAGCGCCAGCTACCAGAAGCGCCACGGCGGCTCGGTGCAGGCCACCGAAAACACCTGGAATATCCAGCGCTGGACCGGCACCGACCCCGCACTGCGTCCGGATGCGGTGGTGACCAACGCACCGGCGATCGGCCAGCTGTACGGCATGCCCAACGACCTCCGTTACGCGTTCGCCGACTTCCAGCGCGAGCGCATGAATGGCCAGGCCGTGATGCAGTTCGCGCCCACCGACAGCCTGACCTTGACCCTGGACTACACCTATTCGTCCAATGAAATCCGCGAGGAGCGTGGCGAGCAGGGCATCTGGCTGCAGCGCGCCAACAGCTTCACCGACCTGACCTTCGATACCGGCCAGGCCGTGGCCACGCCGGTGTATCTGCGCGATGTGCCCAGTGGTGCCAAGGACTTCGGCATGGAGCAGCAGCGCAACGAGCAGAAGTACACGCTCGGCTCGCTTGGCTTCAACGCAGACTGGCAGGTGAGCGACCGCTTCCAGCTGAGTTTCGATGCGCACAACTCCAAGACCAAGAGCCTGCCCAACGACCCGGTCACCGGCGGCAGCGCTACCTATTTCAGCCTTGCCGGGACCAATAACTGCGCCAGCGGCCCGCTGTGCGGCGGGCAGTGGGGCCAGGAACTGTGGTTCAACAATTCGCTGCCGATCGGCGCACGCACCTGGTACCCCACCGCGGCCGATTCGCTGGCCGGCACCAATGGCGTGGTCAACCCGGACTTCACCGCGGGCAACCTGGGTTCGCAGGTGCTGCGCATCTATTACCAATCGCAGGTGACCGAGATCAAGGAAGGGCGTGTGGACGGCACGTTCGACTTCGACGATGGCCGCTTCCAGTTCGGCGTAAGTTCGGCCAATACCAAGATGAACCGGCTCACCAGCGACACCAATTCCACGCTGGGTGACTGGAGCGTGGCCAATGCCGGCAATGAGCCGGGCATGGTGGCGTTGCTGCAGCCGGTCAGCATCACCGGCATGTTCAAGGACTTCAATGCCAATGGCGCGGCGCCCAGCGCCTGGCGTGGCGATGCCGACCAACTCGCGCTGTGGGGTGGCAGCCAGTACGGCGCCACCACGCGCTACAACCCGCAATACAGCGCCGACAACCAAGTGGAAGAGAAGACCCGAGCGGCCTACGTGCAGCTGGAATTGCAGGGCGATATCGCCGGCATGACCACCAATACGCGGCTGGGCCTGCGCTACGAGCGCACCGATGTGGAATCGGTGTCGCAGGTGGCCACGCCAACCGGTTTGCTCTGGCAGTCCAACAATGACTTCCAGCTGGTCCGTTCGGCAGAGCTGCAGCCCTTCAGTGAAAAGACCAGCTACAACTACATCCTGCCCAATCTCGATTTCAGCATCGACATCACCGACCAGCTGAAGGGGCGTGCCTCGTTCGGCCAGACCATTGCGCGCGCACCCTATAACAACCTGATTGCAGGGCCCACGCCCAACACGCCCAACGGTTCGATCCTGATCAACCCCTCCAACCGTGCCGGTGGCGACTCGCAGAACCCGCAGCTCGACCCGCTGGAATCGGACAACCTCGACCTGGCGCTGGAGTGGTACTTCGCCGACGCCAGCTATGTGTCGGCCACGTTCTGGAACAAGCGCGTCAGCAACTTCATCGGCAACACCGTGTCGCGCGAATCGCTGTATGGGCTCACCGACCCCACCTCGGGGCCGGACGCGCAGGCGGCCTTGGCCTTCCTGCAAAGCGGTGCCTGCGCAGCCCAGGTGGGTGCGTCCGGCAATGACGTTGCCGCGGCGTGCTCGGCCAACGACACCTCGCTGTTCGCGGCCATGGCGTTGTTGCGCAACGCCGCAGCCACCGGCGGCCTGGGTGCCTACAACGGCAGCTCCGCGCAGAGCCTGGCGCTGGAGAACGCATACGACATCACCGGCAACAGTAGCGACCCGCTGTACCAGTTCGATGTGTCGCGGCCGATCAACCAGAACAAGGCCAATATCCATGGTTGGGAGCTGGGCGGGCAGTACTTCTTCGGCAGCAGTGGCTTCGGCATCTACGCCAACTACACCATCGTGGAAGGCGATGTCGGCTTCGACAACACTGTGATCGACCGCGACCAGTTCGCCTTGCTGGGCTTGAGCGACACCGCCAATGCGATGCTGATGTACGAAAAGTACGGCTTCAGTGCACGTCTGGCATGGAACTGGCGCGACGAGTATCTGATCGCCGCCAACCAGGACAACTCCAACCGCAACCCGTACTACGTCGAGGCCTACCAGCAGTGGGACCTCAGTGTCAGCTACGCCTTCAGCAAGCAGCTGTCGATCGGCTTTGAAGCCATCAACCTGACGGGCGAGGACGTGCGCTGGCACGGGCGGTCGGACAAGCAGATCATCCGCCTGATCGACCAGCAACCGCGCTATACGCTGGGCGTGCGCTACGCGTTCTAACCGCGGATGGGGCGCAGTTGCCGGTCTACGGCAGCTGCGCACTCCGCTTGACGCACCGCTTGAGGCCGGTGCGTCGATGCGCCTGACCTGGCGAGCGTGCTGCGCGTGTCGCACGCGGATGCCGTGCGTGCTCGTCTGCAGTTGCATGGTGCTATGCGGCTTGCCGGCGGCGCGCTTTTTCGCAATGCTCGCCTGCAGCAGACGCTTGATGCAGCGGCCGCTCCACCGCCGCCTTGCAGCGGAGAGGGCCGGGCAGGCCACTTACCCGCCGGAGTTTCGATGACGCGATACGCAGTGCTCAACAATGTGGCGCATCACGATGTGCGCGTCATCCTGCAGTTCGGTACGCAGTTTGGAGACGCGGTTGGCCTGGTGCCGGCCTTCGTCACCGAATTCGCCGAGTTGCAGCGCGAATACCCTCTGTTCTTTCGCAAGGATCCCGCCAGCGGCGCGTACCAGGCTGTGGCGGTGCTGGGCTTTGCGCACGACGAGAACCTGTTCCTGCAGGACCAGCGCTGGAATGCCAGCTACCTGCCGGGAATCATTGCCAAAGGGCCATTTTTGATCGGCTTCCAGGAGCAGCGCATCGATGGCGCGCTGGTGCAAGAGCCGGTGATCCATGTCGACCTGGAGCATCCGCGCCTGAGCCGCACGGACGGCGAACCGGTGTTCTTCCCGCAAGGCGGCCATAGCCCGTATCTGCAGCACATCATCGATGTGTTGCGCGGCATCCGTGATGGCATGGATGCCGGGCAGCCGATGTGCGCGGCCTTCGATGCGCTCGGCTTGATCCAGCCGGTGCGGCTGGACATCACGCTGGACGCCAACCACGCCGCGCATCTTGACGGGCTGTATGCCATCGACCGCGAACGCCTGGCAGCACTCGACGCGCCTGCACTGCATCAGCTGCATCAGGCCGGCTACCTGGAAGGTGCCTTCCTGATGCTGGCCTCGCAGCACAATCTGCGCCGCTTGATGGCCGAAAAACAGCGTCGTCTGCAGCAGGCCACCACCACACCCGCCGCCGCGCACGCGTGAGCCCACCCAGATGACCACGCCGTTCGACGCCATGGCACCAATCGCCGAGCGCAGCGATTGCACGGCCGATGCGCTGCCGCTGGCCGCGCTCTGTGCCGCAGCGGAGCCGGTGGTGTTGCGCGGGGTGGCACGCGACTGGCAGCTGGTGCAGGCCGGCCAGCGTGGCGATGCCGAGGCAATGGCTGTGTTGCACAGATTCGACCGTGCGCAGCCGCTGCAATATTCGTATGGCGGCCCGGAGATTGCCGGGCGCCCGTTCTACACCGACGACGGCACCGACCTCAACTTCGAAGTGCGCCGTGGCAGCTTGGGCAGCGTGCTGGAGGCGATTGAAGCGCATCGCAACGATGCGCAGCCGCCCACCTATTACCTGGCCTCGCTGCCGGTCGATGACTACCTGCCCGGGCTGCGCGCAGGCAACGACCTGGACATGCGCGCCAGCGGCAGCAACGTGCAGCCGAGCATCTGGGTCGGCAACCGCGTGGTCGCCTCGTGCCACTACGACGTGCCGAATAATCTCGCCTGCTGCGCGGTGGGGCAGCGGCGCTTCACGCTGTTTCCGCCAGAGCAGATTGCCAACCTGTATCCCGGGCCGTTGGAGCCAACGCCGGGCGGGCAGGTGGTGAGCATGGTGGACCTGGCCGCGCCCGATCTGCGGCGCTATCCACGCTTTGCGCAGGCGTTGCCGCACGCGCGCACCGCCGTGTTGCAGCCGAGCGATGCGGTGTTCATTCCCGGCATGTGGTGGCACCACGTGATGGCGCTGCAGCCCTTCAACGTGCTGGTCAATTACTGGTGGGGCAGCATGCCCGCGCACGTGCCCGCACCGATGCCGGCGCTGTATCACGCGCTGTGGGCCATCCGCGACCGGCCCGCCGCGGAAAAAGCCGCCTGGCGCGCGGTGTTCGATTACTACGTGTTCGGTCCGGCAGAGCAGGCTGGCGCACATCTGCCCGAGGCCGCTCGGCAGGTGCTGGGCACCATCGACCCGGCGCTCGCGCGGCAACTGCGCGCACTGCTGATCGCCCGGCTCAATCGCTGATCAGGTTCACTTTTCACCCTTCTTCGAGGAACGCGCAGTGACGCAGGCACGCATTCGCAAGGTTGTCATTGCCGGCGGTGGCACCGCCGGGTGGGTTGCCGCCGCCGCGCTGGCGCATCAGTTTCGCGGGCTGCTGGAGATCGTGCTGGTGGAGTCAGAGCAGATCGGCACGATTGGCGTGGGCGAATCCACCGTGCCGCCGATCCGCGCGTTTCATCGTTTCCTGCAGATCGACGAGCAGCAATTCCTGCGTGCGGTGGCCGGCACCTTCAAGCTGGCCATCTCTTTTGAGGACTGGCAAGGCCAGGGTGATCGCTACATCCACCCGTTTGGCAGTACCGGGCAGGGCACGCTGGTGTGCGCGTTCCATCACTTCTGGCTGGAGGCGCAGCGGCGTGGCATGCACAGCGGCTTCGACGAATACTGCCTAGAAGCGCAGGCCGCGCGTGCGGACCGCTTCGCGGTGCTGCAGCAGCCCGCGGTGAACTATGCCTACCATCTGGATGCCGGCCTGTACGCGCGCTTCCTGCGCACCCACGCGCAGCGCCATGGTGCCACCCGCATCGAGGGCAAGATCCAGCAGGTGCGCCAGCATGCCGACAGTGGCTTCGTCGAGGCGCTGGTGCTGGAAGACGGGCAGGTGGTCGAGGGCGACCTGTTCATCGACTGCACCGGTTTTCGCGGGCTGCTGATCGAGCAGACCCTGCACACCGGCTATGAAGACTGGAGCCATTGGCTGCCCTGCGACCGTGCAGTTGCGGTGCAGACCGAATCGGTGGAGCCGCCGGTGCCGTATACACGCGCGATTGCGCATGCGGCCGGCTGGCGCTGGCAGATTCCGCTGCAGCATCGCGTGGGCAACGGGCTGGTCTACGCACGGCCGCACCTCTCCGACGATGAAGCGAGCACCATGCTGTTGGCAGCGGTGCAAGGCACGCCACGCCGCGACCCGATGTTGGTGCCGTTCGTCACCGGCCGCCGGCTGCAGACCTGGAACAAGAATGTGGTGGCGCTGGGCCTGGCGAGCGGTTTCGTGGAGCCACTGGAATCCACCAGCATCCATCTGGCGATCGTGGCGGTGATGCGCCTGATCACGCTGTTCCCCGCCGATGGCATCGCGCAACCGCAGGTGGACCTGTTCAACCGCATCAGCCGGGCCGAGGCCGAGCACGTGCGCGATTTCGTGATCCTGCATTATCACGCCACCCAGCGTGAAGAGGCGCTGTGGCGGCAATGCCGCGCGATGGAACTGCCGGAATCGCTGCAGCTGCGCCTGCGTGCATGGCGCGAGGGCGCGCACGCCTGGCAGGATGGCGACGAACTGTTCCGTGTCGATTCCTGGACGCATGTGCTGCTCGGCCAGGGCATTGCGCCCGCGCAACATCATCCGTTGACGCGCGCCTTGCCCGACCAGCATCTGCAGCAGTTGCTGGATGGCATCCGCCAGCCACTGCAGCACGTGGTGACACAGCTGCCGACCCAGCAGGCGTTTATCGACAGCTACTGCAAGGTGGATCAAAGCACCTGGGGCTGACGCACAGCAGGATCGTTACGCTGTAAAGCCGTCACGCAGCGGAGCGGCCAGCCAGCGCCGCTGTCGCTGTCTCGGTTATTCGCTGAGGCAGCGTCGCAGGTCATCGCGTGCAGCGGCCAACTGCGCACCGATGGTGGCGCAGGTCTGGGCGTGGGCAGCGGCTGTCTGGCATGCGGCGTGGACGGTCGCCAGGCGTGCGTCCATGACGCGGTCCTGCTCATACACGCATGCACTTGCCTCGGCATCCGGGTACAGGTGCGGCGGTACTTCAATCCATCCACGGCCATACCAGGGCGAGAAGCGGGCAGACCGCCTCACCTGCGCCTGCGCCACGGTTGCCTGCAAGCGCGGGAAGGTGGTCAGCATCGATGCCGCCAGCAGGGCGGGCTCGGTGAGCCTGGGAAGCGCCGGCGCGCAGTCGCTGACCCCTTCGGTGAAGCCGGGTGGCAGCAGCTGTAGGCGCACCCGCAGTTCCGTTGCGGTGGTGTCGGTGCCGATAGGCCGCTCGCGCACCACGATGCCGGTCACGGCGTAATCGCCGCCGTGCGTGAATAGCTCCGGTGCCGCGACATGCAGCGACGCACCCGGGACGGGACGTGCCGGCACAACGCCCGCCGCACGCAGCTGATCAAGCGACTGCAACGGGACGCGCGCCTGCACAGCAAGATGGCAGCCCTCGCGTATCTCCGTTGTCGCGCCCAGCAGAGCGGCGGGTGATGTGTGCACCAGCACGGTGCTGTGCAGCAACAAGCTGGCCGGGAGCGTCGCACCGGGCAGCCGCAACTGTGCGGGTACGCGCGCAGGAATGTCCTGCAGGCGCGGGTAGCGAGCCAAAGCCTGCAGACCCTGCGACACCATGCTCAGGCGCTGCGAAGAGATCTCTCCGCCGGCGACCATCTCGAAGCGGCCGTCGACGAAACGGTAATAACTCGGCACATCGGCGGTATCGGTATGGCCGCTCCCGCCGCGGCTCCCACCGCTGCGGTAGCGGATGCGTCGCGCGCCAGCCTGCAGGAACGGGGTGAAGGTCTCCAGCATGGCCTGGCGCGATGCGGCGGTGTCCTCGCGCAGGCGGATCTGCACCCGCGTGGCCGGATACGTGAGCAGCTGGTCCACCCGCAGGCGCAGCTGCGCCGGGTCAGGAAACACCAGGACGACCCACACCGCGGTCGCACCGGCCGCACACAGGCTGATCACCACCCAGAACGGCGGCGCAATCCGCTGCGCATTGCGTAACGCTGCCAGTGCTCGGGTGCGTCGTGCGTGCTGCACCGCCTGCCGTGCCCGTCGCCGGGCAGGGGTGCGTTTGGTCTGGCGGCGTAACCGCTGGCGGGTGGAGCGGTCGGCGATCGCAACGGTGACACCGCGCCCGGCCCGGTAGTCCTTCATCAACAGGACGCCTACGGACTGGACAGCGAGCAGGCTCAGTAACGGCGCAATCACCAGGCTTGCGATGAGCAGGACAACGTGCAGCAGGAACATCATCGGTGGCGTGGCCAGAATAAAGTTAGATGAGCAGGTATTGGAGTGTCCTTACCACGCGGCTGCTGCCCGAAAGGCATGGCGAAAAGCACGCCTGCAGTTGCTGCCGACGCGCGTGTTCAACGCGCACGCAGTGCATTTGAACGTGCGGGAACCACGATCGCTTGACAGAGCTGCATCGAACGAGTGGCAGGTGGTGCAACACCGATCAAGGCTGTCGCAGTCGCGTCTACTCGGCATGCTCAACGCAGGCGTTGCACAAACTCGCTCAGTGGCGGCGACCGATAGAAGGCCATGCACTGCGCAAAGATCCGGTTGTACGGCCCCAGGCGCTGCTCGTCCTTCATCGGCACCTCGGCGCGATGGAAGTCGGCCGTCTGTTTTGCGACGAACTCGTGCAAGCGCGCAGTGGCCCCGGCCCGTGCGTTGTCGAGCGCGTAAGTGGTGGTCAGGAACGAGCGGTCGCGCAACTGGTCTTCGGCATATTTGCCTGCGCGTTGGTAATTGGCATCCAGGCACAGCTGCAGGGCATAGGCCTTGACGTCCTCGCTGTTGGCGGGCTTGGCTGCGGCCATGGCCGGCGCAACGGTTGCGCCCAAGACCAGCACCAGCGTGGCAACGGCAGAGAAACGGAAAGAGTGGCGCATACGCGTCCTTGGCTGAGCGGGGCCAACAGTGTGCATGATCGGCACACACACGTGGAGTGCGCAGGCCGTTGCACGCACGTGGCAGGCCATGCCGAAACACAAGACCACGTTAGCGCGCCGCGATGGTGCCGCCCGTGCGCGGCAGCCTCGTCCACGTGCTCGTGGCATCGGCTGGACGTGGGTTTAATCGGCCCGGATCAACACTACGCCTACGGTATTTCTGCCGTGTTCCACACAGTTGAGGAGTACACCAATGGCTGATCAAAACACCAGCAACCGTGGTTTCGCATCGATGGACGAAGACAAGCAGCGCGAGATTGCGAGCAAGGGCGGCAAGGCCGCACACGCCAGCGGCAATGCACATGAGTTCGACTCCGAAGAAGCCAGGGAAGCCGGCCGCAAGGGCGGTGAGTCGGTGAGCCAGGACCGCGAACACATGGCCGACATCGGCCGCAAGGGTGGCGAGAATAGCGGCGGCGGCAACCGCTGAGTCGGCACTGCTGGCGGCGGCACGGGTGGGGCTACCCCGTGCCGCCGATCGGTTAGGAGCGCTGTCTCGGCAGCGCAACCATGCAGAAAAGAAAGCGGGATGTTCTGGGGTGATGGCTGCTTCGGCAGCCGCCGCAGACCGCATTACCCCTCAGTGACGAATCGCAACGCGCTTCAGCGCTGCACGATGACCGGTACCGCGTAACGCAGCATGCCAGGGCGATAGGTGCGCGTGCCAAGCGTGCGTAATGCCATGATTTCGCTGCAAAGCGCAGTACGTACTTCGCGCGCGGTCATGCCGCTGATCTCCAGTGTGCTGATCAAGGCGGCGAAGCCGTCCCAGAAGGCGCTTTCGTTTGCACGATGCAGCTCGCTCAAACGCCAGAGCTCGGCAAGCGCGTGTGCCAGGTCGCGGCATCCCGTTGTGTCCGTCATGCCGGCTCTCGCGCGGAATGGAGCGCTGAGCCTAGCACCACCGCGAATCGGCGCCGATACCGAAGGGCGCCTGCAGGCGTGCCATCACGCATTCAGATGCCAAGTGTGTGCACCGTGCTGCATGAGGTCGCTGCCCGCGCCCGCTTCACCGATGCGAAGAGACCGTCTTCTTTCGTCGCCGTTTACATGGCTCTACGCGCTGCGCCAACACGGCCCACGCGATGGTGAAACCGGCACATCACTGGAGTCGCCCATGGTCGACAACGACCTGCACCCCCAGCAGCACCGCGATGTCATCGTGATCGGTGGATCGGCTGGGGCCGGCGAGGCGTTGCGGCGCTTGTTGGGTGCGCTGCCAGCGCAGACGCCTGCCGCCATCCTGGTGGTGCTGCACATGTCGGCGCGTGGTCACGGCATCATGCGCACGGTCAGTGCGGGTGCCAACGGCATTACCGTGGTCGAGGCCGCCGATGGCATGCGCATCGAACCGCACACGCTCTATGTCGCGGTGGCCGACCGTCACCTGATGGTGGCCGACGGGCGAATCGTGCTGGGCACCGGCCCGCGCGAAAACATGTCACGGCCGTCGATCGACGCCTTGTTCCGCTCGGCAGCGGTGGCCTTCGGGCCCAGAACGGTGGGCGTCCTGCTGTCGGGAATGCTCAACGATGGCACCGCGGGTCTTGACGCGATTCACGCCTGCGGGGGCACGGTGCTGGTGCAGGATCCTGGCGAGGCGGTGGCCAGCGACATGCCACTGAGTGCACTGCAGCGCGTGCCCGCCGATGCCGTTCGCAGCAGCGCCGAGTTGGGCGGCCTGATTGCGGAACTGGCGCAGACAGCGGCAGGGCCGGCGCGGGTGATCACCGATGCCTTGCGTCTGGAAGTGGCGATCGCACGCGGTGCATTGACCACGACCGACGACACCGCGCGGATCGCCACGCCGGTTGCGATGAGTTGCCCGGCCTGTGGCGGCGTCCTGTCGCAAATATCGGAGAGTTCTGTGCTGCGGTTCCGCTGCCAGGTCGGGCATGCTTACACAGGCGAGAGTCTGTTGTCGGCTACAGAAGGTTCGGTGGACGAGGCGCTGCGCATTGCCTTGCGCATCATCGACGAGCGGGCCACCTTGGTGGCGCGGATGGCCGATTCCAACACCCGTGCGCAACCGAATACCGCAGCGATGTACCGCCATCGCGCGGACGAATACCGCGGCTATGCGGACACCTTGCGCAAGGCGTTGCTGCGCAAATCGCCGCTCGCTGCGGCGGTGGAACCCTCAGAGTGAGCCCGCATGAGCGGTAACAGCTGGCTGTCGCGTTGCACGACGTGCCTAACAACCACTTGTGCATTGCTTGGCAAGACACTGAGCCACGCAAAGGTGCACGCTTCAGATAAACGCGTGCGCGACCACAAGGATCGCGCACGCAGCACTGCTACACAGTCGCTCGACCCTCCATCAGGTCTTACGGGCCCAGGAAGCTGGAGATGGTGGAATACACATCCGAGAACCGCGAGTAATAATCCGGGTCGCTCTGCGCGGTGCAGTACGAATACCCACCATACAGGCCGCCCCGCAGCTGGTAGGCGCCACCACTGGCGACGGTGAACAAGGCCGAGCCCGACGAGCCGCCCTCGGTTACACCATCGTTCCAGACCACGCGGTAGAGCGGGGTCTTGCCATCGATGGAGGTGTTCAGCCCGGTGACCGAGCCCAGCGAGTACTTCTTCACGTCGCCAGAGGGGTGATGGATGCCGACGATCGACGTGCCGGTGGCCCCGATGGCCGCGCTATTCCACGCCGCGTAGAACGCGCCGCTGGGCGGTTCGGTCTTGAGCTCCAGCAAAGCGGTGTCACGCGTGGTGTTGGCGTGGCGCAGGAACGCACCGCCGGTCAACGTGGTGGCCTGCGCACTGACGGTATTGCCGTTGCAGCTGGCCGCATCGTAGAACCAATAGGTCTGCAGCGAATTGGCCACCGTCTGCGTGCTGATGCAGTGTGCGGCGGTCCAGAACAGATTGCGCTTGGGCGTGTTGGTGTTGTTGAGCAAGGTGCCCGTGCACAGGAACGAGCCCTGGCTGGTGGTGAACACCATGCGCGCCACGGCCTTGGACGCACTGGTGAAACCGGCGGTGGGGTTGGCGCGGCAGACGACGTCGTTCTGGCAGGAATCGCTCTCGCCAATGGCAATGGTCATCATGTCGCGCGGGCTGGCGGTGGGGCTGATGTCCAGGTGCGACAACTGCGGCACCGACAGGCTGAAGTTCTGCGGGTATTGCCCAGCCGGCAGCGACAGCTCGACCAGCAAGGTGTCGCCGTTGACCGTCGGCGACCAGCCGATGTCACTGCCACTAGTGCTGAAGCTGGTACCGGATTGCTCGAACACGCCGCCATCGTCGCCGGCAAAGCGCAGCGTCACCTTGGACGGATCACCCGGCGTTGCGCCGGCCCCCCGCAGCACCAGCGAGGCGCGCAATGCAGCGGCCTGCGCAGAGCTGAGCGTCAGCGTTGCCACGCGGCCGCCATCGCTGGTCATCTGCCAATCCAGCTTGGACAGGTTGACCAGTGGTTGCGTCACCGCGCGCGAGAAACCGATCTGCAATGGCAGCCCGTGCTTGACCTGCGCAATACGACGCTCGCGCACGCGCGCCAGTTCGCTGCTGCCGGGTGCAGCCAATTGCGCAACACGGGTTGGCAGCACGCCACCACGCAGGCTGGCGGACTGCAGCTGTGCGGCGCCCAACTTGGCAGCTTGCGGCGCCGTGGTCACCGGCGCAGCGTCCATTTCGGTCGGCGGCGCTGCCAGCGCCGTGCCGGAAAGTGCGGAGAACAACGCGAGATACAACGCATTCTTGCGATTCATGGATAGTCCTTCTCGTCAGGGAACGCTGGGCAACGGCGGGGGCCGTGGTCCGCGTGCGCCATCGATGGCGCGTCACGAGACTAGCGAAAGTTCAACACTGAAGATGTGCTGAAAATCTCTTTCATGAAGTGACTTTCACGAAAATGTGCGATCTGGCGCGTTGTATCGATGATTGCCGCTTCAAACGGCAGTCCTTACCGGTGCTCGGTTGAATGCTTGAGTGCAGCGCGACACGCGAACGCATGCAATTGCGCGACGCAACATTGAGTAGCGCCATGCTGCACGACGGTGTAGCGGCATCTGCAGGCGGTGGCGCGCGCAGCACTGAGCAGCGCGCATGGCATCATCTGTACGCATTGCGTGCAGCATCCGCATGGAGACGCATGGCGAAGTCCATGCGCTGCATTCAACGTCGAAGATGGCGCGGCAGCTTGTGGACGTGCGCTCACCGCGTGTAGCTATTGCACGCGCATACGCGCGCAGCATTGACGTTACAACGCGTCAGTAGCGCGGAATTCGGTCGAGCGTCCGCTGAACTTGAGGAAGGCCAGTACGGCCAGTCCAACCACCATCCAGGCGCTGCCGCCCAGCTGCGCATGCAGGTCGGCATTGATCAGCACATAGGCCAGGATCACGATGCCGATCACTGGCACCAGCCCGTGCAGTACCTTGCGGCCATGCGCGCGAAAGTGCCAAAGCACCGCAACATGCAGCAGCACGAAGGCCGTAAGTGCGCCCACATTGCATAGCGAGGACAGCAACGCGATCTGCCCGACGAACACTTCCCCCAGCACCATGCTCAGGGCCGCCACCAGCAGGATCGCCCGCTGCGGCACGCCAGTGCGCGGATGGATATAGCGCAGGAACGCGGGCAATTGGCGGTCGCGTGCCATTGCGAACAGCAGCCGCGAGGTCGCCGCCTGCGCCACCAACGAATTGGCGATCGCCGCACTGATGGCCACCGTCAGCGCAATCACAATCTGCATCCACGGCCCGGCAATCAGCCGCCCGATCTCGAAGAACGCATCGTTGGACGCTTGCGCGTTGGGGTAACGCTGCAAGTGCGGCTGCAGCAACGCCGCCAGCCAGGTCTGCAGCACGAACAGGCCGGCCACCAGCACCAACGCCAACAGCGTCGCGCGTCCGACCACCCGGTTGCCGCCGCGGGTCTCTTCCGACAGCGTGGAGATCGCATCGAAGCCCAGGAACGACACCACCGCCACCGACAGCGCACTGAAAATCAACTGCGGCGAAAACGCCTGCGGGTTGTAGAACGGGCGCAGGGTCCACTGTGCGCCGTTGACGCCGCGCTGGATGGCCAGTGTGGCCAGCACCACGAACAGCGCCAGCACGATGAGCTGCGCATACAGGAAGAAGCGGTTGGCACGCGCAGTGGTCTCGATGCCGCGCAGATTGACCAGCGTGTTGAGCACCACGAAGAAGGCGATCCACGCGGGCTGCGGCACCTGTGGCAGCACGTTGTGCATGGCGTTGGCGCCTACAACGTAGAGCAGGGTGGGTACCAGTAGATAGTCCAGCAGGATGGCCCAGCCGGCCAGAAATCCCATGCCGCCGCTCAAACCGCGCCCCACATACGCATACACCGAACCAGCTACCGGAAACGCCTGCGACATCTGCTGATAGCTGAGGGCAGTGAACAGCATCGCCACGAAGCCCACCAGATAGGTCAGCGGCACCATTCCCGCGCTGATGTCGAACACCCCACCGAAGATCGAGAACGGCGCGGTCGGCACCATGAACACCAGGCCATAGATCAGCAGGTCCTTCAGGCTGAGCTGCCGCTTGAGTTCCTGGGCGTAGCCGAAGCGTTCCAGCGTGGCCGCGTCGCTGCGGCCTGGGGTGTCGGTCATGCAGATATCCGCTGAGGGGAGGGCCGGGCGATGCCTGGCGGCGCTGGCGCGCGTCCAGTGCCGTGGGGGCGGGTGTTGCCCGGCATTGTGAACATAAAGCGCCCGGCGAGCCCATCCATTGGTAAAAATGCTAGGTTTTCCATGCTGGATGTCATCCAGTGGCAGTCGCCGGCACCGAAGGACATGCACCATGTTTGACACATTGGCCAGCCTGGGCCGTGATCTCCAGGCCCGCGAGACGCTCAATGCCTGCCTGGACCGGGTGTTTCGCGATGTCTGCGCGCTGGGATTCCAGTCGCTGGTGTACGACTACGCGCCGGTACCGCTGAGCATGGAGGGCGCGTTGATCACCCCCTCGGTGTTCCTGCAGCGCAATGCGCCCGACGACATGCACAACGTCTGGTGCGAACACGGCTATTACCAGAACGACCCGGTGCAGCAGCGCGCCACCCGCCGCACCACGCCGTTCGTGTGGTCGTATCGCACCGAAGGCCGCACCGAGGGCGTGGAATACGTGGGCGACCAGCACCGGCAGGTCACCCGCTACTTGTGCGACAGCGATATGGGCACCGGTGTCACCGTGCCACTGCACCTGCCCGGCGGCGCGTTTGCGACCTTCAGCGCGGCGGTCAATGCCACCCAGGCCGAGGCCCCACGCCTGGCCGAAGCCCAGCTGCCGCCATTCCTGCTGCTGGCGCACGCCTTTCAGGCACGCGCGCAGGAGCTGCTCGATCCGCAGGAGCGCCGCTGCCACCACATCGCCTTGACCCGCCGCGAGCGCGAATGCCTGCAGTACTCGGCCAAGGGCATGACTGCCAAGAGCATTGCCGCCACGCTCAACCGCTCCACGGCCACCGTGAACCTGCATCTGAATTCGGCGGCCCGCAAACTAGGCGCACGCAATCGCGTGGAAGCGGTGGTGCGCGGCATGCACTACCGGTTGCTGGAGTTGTAGGAAGACTCAGTTGATCGGGTTTGTCGGCCGCGTCGTTGGCGCAAGCGTGGTTGTTCATGTTCGCGGAGCGTTGGCAGGCCGGTGTTCGCATGCCGGCCTCAGCGCACATCGCACACACGACGGTGTCGCAATTCGCGCGTTTCGCAATTGCCGACCGGTGTCATCGCACTTAACGTGGACGCTGACGACATGCGGTCTCCATCGTCAGATTGAACGAGTCGTGGTGTCCACGATTGGCGCAGGCAATCAGCGCAACTGGCCAAGCACGCATCAAGCTGTTTAGCCCAGGCACCAAGGGCGCGGGCATTCGCAGCGTAGACGGCATCCGCGGATCTGTTATGCCTCTATATGCATGGCTAACCTGGCAAATTTGCCAGTTATCCCGGCCCGCTGCGCTGGGTAGGCTCGCCGCTCTCATTGCCGTAAGTGGGCGCAGGTCATGCAGTGCACCGAGGGTTTCGTCGAATTTCGCGGCTATCGCACCTGGTACCGCATCACCGGCGACCTGCATAGCGATGCGTGCCCGCTGATCGTGCTGCATGGCGGTCCGGGCTGCACCCACGACTACGTCGACAGCTTTACCGATCTGGCCGGCAGCGGCCGCGCGGTCATTCACTACGACCAATTGGGCAACGGGCATTCCACCCATCTGCCCAATGCCGACCCCAGCTTCTGGACGGTCGGACTGTTCCTGGATGAGCTGCACGCGCTGATCAGCCATCTCGGACTGGCCCAGTACGCGCTGCTGGGCCAGTCGTGGGGCGGCATGCTGGCCGCCGAACACGCGGTGCGCCGCCCTGCAGGACTGCGCGCACTGGTCATCGCCAACTCGCCGGCGTCGATGGGCTTGTGGCGGGCCGCCGCGCTGCGCCTGCGCGCGCGCCTGCCCGAACCGGTACAGGCCGCGCTGGACGAACATGAAGCCGCCGGCAGCCTGGATTCGCCCGCCTACCGCGCTGCCACGCAGGCGTTCTACGCGCAGCACGTGTGCCGGGTGCTGCCGTGGCCTGCGGAGGTGGCGCGCACCTTTGCCGCGATCGATGCCGATCCCACCGTCTACCACGCGATGAACGGCCCGACCGAATTCCATGTGGTGGGCAGCCTGCGCAACTGGAGCATCATCGAACGCTTGCACCGCATCACCGCGCCGACGCTGGTGCTGTCCGGCAAATACGATGAAGCCACGCCGGAAACCGTGGAGCCTTACGCACGGTTGATTCCGGATGCGCGCTGGCATGTCTTCCCCAACTCCAGCCACATGCCGCATGTGGAAGAGCGCGAGGCCTGCATGCGCCTGGTCGGCAACTTCCTCGACGACCACAGCCCGTGGCCAGGCGGGCAACTGACCCGCACCTCGGCGCTGGCCAATCGCGCCGTCTGAGCAGGGTGTAACGCGGCAGGGCTGCGGCTTGCTGGCCTTGGTAGACATGCCGACGACCGCGCGGTTCCGCAGACTGGCGCGTTTGAGCACTTAGAGCGGCTCACAAAACGTAGCGAGCAGTCGTCAGTTGAGTGCGGACGGCGCGGAGGAACCGGAGTGTGTGGGGGTACATGCCGATTTCGAACACCGGCCCCGCTCGCCTGGCGGCTGCGCAGCCGTTTTGATAGCCGCTCGTAGCCAGACGCCATCAGGTGCCGAGCCACACAAGCGTCTTGCGCGCGCGTGGCAGCGTGTTCATGGCCACGCACACGAGACGGGAATGATGCGCAGGTCTGCCTTGGTTCCTCCCTGCACGTTGCGGCATCGAGCCATGCGCGCCCTCGACCCGTCTTGATCGCCGCCGCCGGTCCGGCCGGCCAAGCCCACACCGTAGTGCCGAGCATGCGTACAGCATCGTGCTGAGGCCTTGTCTGGTAGTGCTGCGCACCGTGTTGCACTGCATCCCCCATAACTGTGCGCAGCATTTGCCGCCGCGCTCGATAGCACCATCCGATGCGCGCGATTGCGCCACTCGCGCATGCTCAGCCGTAGGTGCTTTCGCTTGGCCAATTCAGCCGATCATCGCGTGCGCAGCATTGACCCATGCGCCATCCGTAAGACTCTGCGCGATCGCGCTGCTGCAGGCGCGCATCTGCAACCTGTATCGATGATCGGTTTGGAAGAGCTTGCAAACACGATAGATCCCCTGGCGGCGATGCACGCGCGCGATTGATGCGGCAGCCGCGCATTAGGCCTGAAATTCCCACCAAACTGATCCGCTGATCATCAGCACCCTGTGGCTGCGTGGTGATCAAACGCGGCCGTGACGCGTCGCGTTGAGTGTCGTTCGTTTCACTGCATTGCCGCGCAGCGCGCTGCATCACGCACTCGTGCATGCGCAACGGCATGCCATCGCAGCATGCAGCAATCACACGCACAAGACATGTTGCAGCGCAGTGGCACGGTGTCCTGTCTCCGCTGTCCATTGCTGTCTCTTTTTGCGTGTCTCTCTGCGCGAATGTCGCGGTCTGTCAAATTTCCACAACTGGATAATTGTTTTCTGTTTCAAGACGCGCGAAGAATGCACGCCCCCACGCACCGCGTTGCCGTCGTCATGCACTCGCTGACGCCATGCAGCGTTTTCGAAATTCATTGGGAGAGGCTGCATGATTAGCAAAACGCTTCAGGGCGCACTCGCGCTTGCACTGTCTGCTTGCGCTGCGAGCGTGATCGCAGGTCCGGTCGGCTACGGTGCCGCCACCACCGGCGGCGGCAACAAGGTTCCGGTGAATGTGGCCACGTTCGAGGCGATGCAGTCGGCCATCGATAGCTACTCCGGCAGCGGCGGCCTGGTGCTGAACTACACCGGCAAGTTCGACTTCGGCACCATCAAGGATGTGTGCGCGCAGTGGAAGCTGCCCGCCAAGACCGTGCAGATCAAGAACAAGAGCGATGTCACCATCAAGGGTGCCAACGGCTCGGCTGCCAACTTCGGTATTCGCGTGGTGGGCAATGCGCACAACGTGATCATCCAGAACATGACCATCGGTCTGTTGCAAGGCGGCGAAGATGCCGATTCGATTTCGCTGGAAGGCAACTCCAGTGGCGAGCCGTCCAAGATCTGGGTCGACCACAACACGGTGTTCGCCTCGCTCACCAAGTGCTCCGGCGCCGGTGATGCCTCCTTCGATGGCGGCATCGACATGAAGAAGGGCGTGCACCATGTCACCGTGTCCTACAACTACGTTTACAACTACCAGAAGGTGGCGTTGAACGGTTACAGCGACAGCGACACCAAGAACTCGGCCGCGCGTACCACCTACCACCACAACCGCTTCGAGAACGTGGAATCGCGCGTGCCGCTGCAGCGCCGTGGCTTGAGCCACATCTACAACAACTACTTCAACAACGTCACCACCTCCGGCATCAATGTACGCATGGGCGGCATTGCCAAGATCGAGTCCAATTACTTCGAGAACATCAAGAACCCGGTGACCTCGCGCGACAGCAGCGAGATCGGCTACTGGGACCTGATCAACAACTACGTCGGCAGCGGCATCACCTGGGGCACGCCCGACGGCAGCAAGCCCTACGCCAATGCCACCAACTGGATCAGCACCAAGGTGTTCCCCGAATCGCTGGGCTACATCTACACGGTCACACCGGCCGCGCAGGTCAAGGCCAAGGTGATCGCCACCGCAGGGGCGGGCAAGAACCTGGCCGAATAAGGGCGCGGCGCCACCCTGTGTGACTGAAACCCCGGCCTTGGTCGGGGTTTCTTTTTGCAAGCGTTTGCCGAGCGATTGGCCTATTGCACCCACAGGCATCGCTGGGCCTGCGAGGCGCTAACGGGGGGCGATGCGGCGTGGGCGAGGGGGGGGGCGAGGACGACGCGGTGCTCACCGCATGGCGTGCGGCCTGTTCCGTCGCCGCCTGCCAGGTGCGTGCTTCAGCGTGCCATGCGTGCCCGTGGCGATGTCCGCACGGCTGCAGCACGGAGCGCACGGGTACGCGGGGCCTGCACGTGCGTGGCCGCCGTGGCACCGCGCACGCCGCGACAGGGCTGGCGACCGGAGTGCCCTGGCGGTGACGCCGTCAAGAGGCGCGGCGGAGCGCGCGACGCGGTATCGTGTCGCGTTCCCGTCATCGTCGATCCTGTCCATGCCGCTTCCGACCGATCCTGTTGCTGAGACTGCTTCGTCCGCTGCGCCTGCGCTGCGTCATGCGCTCAAACCCCGGCAATTGATGATGATGGGCCTGGGTACGGCGATCGGCGCAGGCCTGTTCCTGGGCTCGGGGGTCGGCATCCACGCGGCTGGCCCGGCCGTGCTGGTGTCCTATCTGATCGCCGGCGCGCTGGTGATCATCGTGATGAACGCGCTCGGTGAAATGGCCGCGGCCAAGCCGGCCAGCGGCGCGTTTTCGGTCTACGCGGCCGATGCCATGGGGCCGACCGCCGGCGCAACCGTCGGCTGGTTATGGTGGCTGCAGATCGTGGTGGTGATCGCCGCCGAAGCGGTGGGCGCGGCAAGTCTGCTGGCCACGGTGTGGCCGGCCTTGCCGGTGCCGATGCTGGCGTCGGTGTTCATGGCCACCTTCACCGTGATCAACCTGCTGGGCGTGCGCAATTTCGGTGAGTTCGAATTCTGGTTCGCCATCCTCAAGGTGGTGGCGATCCTGATCTTCCTGATGATTGGCGGTGCGCTGCTGGCCGGGTTGCTGCCGGGCGTGGCATCGCCGGGGCTCTCCAATTTCACCCAGCACGGCGGGTTCGCGCCCAACGGCCTGGCCGGCATCGGCACCGCACTGCTGGTGGTGGTGTTCGCCTTCGGCGGTACCGAGATCGTGGCGGTGGCGGCAGCGGAAACCGCCGACCCCGGACGCAGCCTGGCGCGCACCATCCGCACGGTGGCCTGGCGCATCCTGGTGTTCTATATCGGCTCGATCAGCGTCATCGTCGCGGTGGTGCCGTGGACCAGTGATGCACTGAGTTCACCGTTTGCCGCAGTGCTGGAAGTGGCGCGCATTCCTGGTGCGGCAACCGGCATCACGCTGGTGGCGGTGGTGGCGTTGTTGTCGGCGCTCAATGCCAATCTCTACGGTGCCTCGCGCATGATCTTTTCGCTGGCCCAGCGCGGTGAAGCGCCGCGTTGGCTGGGCAACACCAGCCGCCAGCAGGTGCCGCTGGTGGCGGTGATCGCCAGCGTGTTGTTCGGTTTTGCCGCCGCGGTGCTGGAGTTGCTGTATCCCGGCAAGGTGCTGCCGATGCTGCTGAATATCGTCGGTGCCACCTGTTTGCTGGTGTGGACGATCTCGTTGCTGTCGCAGTTGATCCTGCGTGCACGCGCCGACCGCGCCGGCATCGCCTTGCCGTTCCGCATGCGTGGCTACCCGGTGCTGACGCTGCTGGCGTTGGCGATCCTGGCGGTGATCTTCGTGCTGCTGGCATTTTCGGCCGACACCCGCGCGCAGTTCCTGTCGATGGTGGGGCTCACCGCCGGCATCGCGCTGGTGAGCGAGCTGGCGCGGCGGATGCGCAAGCGCTAAACCGTATTGGCTGACAGGCGGCGCCCACGTGCGCCGCTAGCAGCAGCGTGGCGAACGGCGCTCACGTGGCCGTGTGTGTTGGCAGCCGATGGCAGACGCGTGCTACCTGCGCGATAGCGCGATGCCGCGCGTTCGCAGTCGCCCGGTACGGCGCTGCAACGCAGCCGGATGCCTTGATTCAACGCAATTGCGACGCGACACGTTGACGCAGTGCGACGCCGTGTCGCATCGGGAACGGGCGCACGCGTCCCTATCATGATCCTGTCGCACGAAGGATCTGCTCGCACATCACAGGGATCCCTCGGCGATCGATCCGCAGCCTGCGCGCTGGCGGTCATCCCCACTTTCCTGGAGCTTTCTCCATGGACGCCCTGCTGTTGTCACGGATCCAGTTCGGGTTCGTCATCGCGTTCCACGTGTTGTTTCCCGCGTTCACCATCGGCTTGTCCAGCCTGTTGGCATTTCTGGAATGGCGCTGGTTGCGCACCCGCCTGCCGGTCTGGCGCGAGCTGTATTTCTTCTGGCAGAAGATCTTCGCCGTGTCCTTCGGCATGGGCGTGGTCAGCGGCATCGTCATGGCCTTCCAGTTCGGTGCGAACTGGCCGGAGCTCAGCCGCATTGCCGGCAGCGTAATCGGCCCGTTGCTCAGCTATGAAGTGCTCACCGCGTTCTTTCTGGAAGCCAGCTTCCTGGGCGTGATGATGTTCGGCTGGGGCCGGATTTCCGAGCGCCTGCATTTCTTCGCGACCTGCATGGTGGCGCTGGGCACGCTGTTTTCCACGTTCTGGATCCTGTCGTCCAACAGCTGGCTGCAGACGCCGGCCGGCTACGAGGTGGTCAACGGCATCGTGCATCCGGTGGACTGGCTGAAGATCATCTTCAACCCGTCGTTCCCGTACCGGTTAGCGCACATGGCGCTGGGTTCGTTCATCACCACCTGCTTCGTAGTGGGCGCGGTGGGTGCGTGGTATCTGCATCGTGGCGTGCACCGCGAGGCAGGCCTGCGCATGCTCAAGCTGGCGGTGGCGTTTGCGGCGATCACCGTGCCGCTGCAGATCTTTGTCGGGGACATGCATGGCTTGAACACGCTCGAGCACCAGCCGATGAA
The DNA here is from genome assembly GCF_041475695.2 of Xanthomonas sp. NCPPB 4037. Taxonomy (NCBI): domain Bacteria; kingdom Pseudomonadati; phylum Pseudomonadota; class Gammaproteobacteria; order Lysobacterales; family Lysobacteraceae; genus Xanthomonas; species Xanthomonas sp. NCPPB 4037. The sequence continues at coordinate 3,500,284 of NZ_CM191261.1, read as the reverse complement.
GATCGCTGCGGTGGAAGCGCACTGGCACGACGAAGCGCCGGGGGAGGGCTTCCCGCTGGTGGTGTTCGCGGTGCCCAACGCGGCGAAAGAGCGCAACGATTACGAGATCGCCATTCCGCGGCTGGGCAGTCTGATCCTCACCCATCGCCTGGATGGCCGCATCGCGCCGCTGACCACGGTGCCGGCCGCCGATCGTCCGCCCGTGCTGCCGGTGTTCTTCGCGTTCCGCATCATGGTCGGGCTGGGCAGCCTGATGCTGTTGGTGGCCTGGGTGTCGGCGTTTGCCTGGTGGCGCGGCAAGCTGGTGCAGTGGCGCTGGTTGCTGGCCACCTGGCGCTGGATGCTGCCGAGCGGCTTCATCGCGCTGGTGTCGGGCTGGTTCGTGACCGAGATGGGGCGGCAGCCGTACGTGGTGTATGGGTTGCTGCGCACCGCCGATGCGGTGGGTCCGCAGTCGACGTTGATGACCGCCATCTCGCTGGCGGTGTATGTGGCTGGCTACGCCTTCGTGTTTGGCTGGGGCATCTGGTACCTGGTCAAGATCGGCAAGCTCGGGCCCACCCCGCACGATGCGCCGCAACTGGATCACGGCGAACACACGCCCGCACGGCCGCTGTCGGCCGCCGACGAACCGATCGATGGAGCTGCCTGATGGACATGACGACCTTCCTGCCGGTGGCGTGGTTCGCGGTGATCGGCTTTGGCGTGTTGATGTACGTGGTGCTGGATGGCTTCGTGCTCGGCATCGGCATCCTGGCGCCGTTTCGCAAGGACGAAGCGCAGCTGGACCTGATGATGAACACCGCCGCGCCGATCTGGGACGGCAACGAAACCTGGCTGGTGCTGGGCGGGGCAGGGCTGCTCGCCGCGTTTCCCAAGGCGTATGCGGTGATCCTCTCGGCGCTGTATCTGCCGGTGCTGCTGATGGTGATGGCGTTGGTGTTTCGCGGGGTGGCGTTTGAATTCCGCTTCAAGGCGCATCGCTCGCGGCGGTTGTGGAGTAACGCGTTCGCCGCCGGTTCGATCCTGGCGACCTTTGCGCAGGGCGTGATCCTGGGGGCGTTGGTACAGGGCTTGCCGATCGAGAACGACCGGTACGTCGGCGGCATCTGGGGCTGGTTCAGCCCGTTCGCGATGCTCACTGGCGCGGCGCTGGTCGCTGGTTACGCACTGCTCGGCAGCACCTGGCTGATCCTCAAGACCGACGGCCACGTGCAGCAACTTGCGCGCCAGCTATCGCGGCCGCTCGCGTTGACGGTGCTGGTGTTCATCGGCCTGGTCAGCGCGTGGCTGCCGTCGCTGCAATCGCACGTGATGGAGCGCTGGTTCGAAGGCGCGCACTATCTTTGGCTGATGCCGATCCCGGTGCTGGTGGCGGTGGTGGGCGTGGCGTTGTGGCGCGCCACCGACGCCGGCCAGCCGGACACGCCGCCGTTCCTGCTGGCGATGGCCTTGTTCGTGCTCGGCTTCCTCGGGCTGGTGCTGGGCATGTGGCCCTACTTGGTGCCGCCGGTCTACACGATCTGGCAGGCCGCCGCGCCACCGTCTTCGCAGCTGTTTGCGCTGGTCGGCCTGGTGCTGCTGCTCCCGCTGATCCTGGGCTACACGGTGTGGTCGTACCGGGTGTTCCGCGGCAAGATCACCGCCGAGACTGGCTATCACCACTGAAGGCTGCAGGCGTGCGATGTGCTTAGCGCCGTGTGCGCGTACCGCGCTGCGAGCACGAGCAGGGACGGCGGGGCTGCGAGCCTGCCAGGGCAGGGCGGTTGCATGCAGCGCTAAAGCGCCACACGGCCTTGCCGCTGTGGTGATCAGTGGGCCGCAGCGCGAGCTGTTGTGCTACGACCGCAGATCGAGCGAAACCAGCACGTTAAGCAGGAGATGCCGGCCGCGCTCTTGCCAGCGGTGGCCAGGTCGATGTCTCCCAGCCGGCTAGCGCAGGCGCTGCTTGAACATCCAGTCCCACATCGCCGGATCGGCGTAGGTGGCGTCCCAGGCATTGTGGTTGCCGTTGGGGTACTCGCTGTAACGCACATTGGCGCCCACGCCCTTGGCGGCGCGGTACAACGCGCGGTCGTCGTGCGGCGGGACCGCCTCGTCCTTGGCGCCATGGAACATCCAGATCGGCACGTGCTTCAGGCGCGTGACCGCTGCGGTATACGGGTCGGCTTCTTGCGCCACCAGGCTCACGTACAAGGTGCGGCGCTCATCGCGCGGGGCCTTGAGCGCGCCGCAGATCGGCACGATGGCGGCAAAGCGCTGCGGCTGCATCAGGCCGATTTCCCAGGCGCCATAGCCGCCCATCGAAATGCCGGTGAGATAGGTGCGCTGCGGGTCGGCGGAAAACTCGGCACTGGTGGCATCCAGCGCTGCAATCGCCATGCGCGCATTGATCCCCAGCCATTCCTCGTCGTCCGGCACCTGCGGCAACACCACCAGGGCGGGAAAGTCGGCGGTGTGTTCGCTGAGGTAGGGGCCAACGCCCACCTCGGCCTGGTTACGGCCATTGTCGCCACGCTCGCCCGAGCCATGCAGGAACAGCACGATCGGCCGCGGCTGCGGCGACGTGCCCACCGGCACGAACACCTGGTACTGGTAGTGCCGGCCTTCGATCTCCAGCGAGCGCGTCACGAAGTGACCGCGGCGGGTGTCCTGGTGCCGGTCAACCAAGCTGGAACATCCGGCCAGCAGCAGCGCGAGCACCACCAGCAAAAGACAACGACGCATCACGCAGCACTCCCTGGCAAAGACAGGCCTGCAGTATCGCCGCCAACGCGTGTCGCGGCATGTCGCGTTGCGGCGAGGGCCCGGCGCGCGTCATCGGCTCAGCGCAACAGGATCAAGGTGGCCAGGCCGAGGAAGCTCAAAAAGCCCATCACATCGGTCAGCGTGGTCAGGATCACGCCGCCCGCCAGCGCGGGGTCGAAGCCGAGCCGCTTCAGCGTCACCGGCACCAGCACGCCACCAAACGCGGCGGTGAGCATGTTCAAGGTCAATGCGGTGCCGATCACCAGCGACAGCATCGGTTGGCGGAACCACACCAGCACAATCACGCCCAGCCCGATGCCCAGCACCATGCCGTTGATCAGCGCCACGGTCAGTTCCTTCTTGAGCAAGGTCATCACGTTGGACGAGCCGATCTGCCCCAGCGCCAGGCCGCGCACCATCAATGCCAGCACCTGGGTGCCGGCATTGCCGCCCATGCCGGCCACGATCGGCATCAACGCCGCCAGCGCGACCAGTTTTTCGATGGTGCCTTCGAACTGGCTGACCACGCTGGAGGCCAGGAACGCGGTGCACAGGTTGATGCCCAGCCAGATCAGGCGGCGGCGGAACGCGCGCCGCGCCGGGCTGAACATGTCTTCGTCCTCGTCCAGGCCGGCGGCGCTCAACGCCTGGTGCTCGGCCTGCTCGCGGATGATGTCGACCACGTCATCGATGGTGATGCGGCCGAGCAGGATGTTGTTGTCGTCCACCACCGGGGCGGAGATCCAGTCATGGTCGGAGAAGCGGCGCGCCACTTCGTCCGACCCATCGCCGACATCGATCGCCGGCTGCTCGTCGTCGATCAGCCGATTGACCGGCGTGCTGTCTTCATGGGTGACCAGCGCCGCCAACGGCACCCGGCCCAGATACTGGTGGCGCCGGCTCACCACGTAGAGGTGATCGGTGTGGTCGGGCAGCTCGCCGCGCAGGCGCAGGTAGCGCAGCACTACGTCCACGTTGACGTCGGCGCGTACCGTCACCACGTCCGGGTTCATCAGGCGCCCGGCGGTGTCTTCCGGATACGAAAGCACCTGCTCCAGCCGCTCGCGGTTCTCGCGGTCCATCGACTTGAGCACTTCGTCGATGACGGTATCGGGCAGGTCCTCGACCAGGTTTGCCAGGTCATCGATGTCCAGGTCTTCGACCGCGGCGACGATTTCGTCCGGGTCCATGTCGGCGAGCAGGCTTTCGCGTACTTCATCGCCGACGTGCAGCAGCACCTCGCCATCGTCTTCCGGGTCGACCAGCCCCCACACCACCTCGCGCTTGCCCGGCGGCAGCGATTCCAGCAGGTTGCCGATCTCCGCCGGCGCCAACGTATTGACCAACCGGCGCACCGGCCCGAGACGCCCGCTGTCCAGCGCGTCGGACAGCAGGCGTAGCTGGCGCGCGGTCTTGTCGTGGCGGACGGCTTCGGCCATGCGCGGCTCCCTGGTGGAGTGAACGCGTCTCTTCAGAGGCCGCGGTGCTGGATCAGCAGGGCATTATCGCTTGCGCACGGTGACGAAACATACAGTGCAGGTGCAGCGGTGCCCGCGCGCTGTGGGCGCGGGTGTGGCGCAACTCAGTGCAGCAGGCCTTGCGCCACGCTTGCCAGCCATTTTTCGATGCCCTTGCGGTCGCGCGCGCGCAGCAGTTTTTCGCCGTGCACGCGCAGCTGGCCCAGATGCAGGTCGCGCACCGCGCGGCGTACTTCCAGCAAGGTGGCCGGATGCAGGCTGAACTCGGTGAGGCCCAACGCCAGCAGCATCGCCACGAAGCGCGGGTCGCCGGCGATTTCGCCACATACGGCCACCGGCTTGTTGTGCGCCCGCCCGGTGGCGATGACCTGCGCGATCAATCGCAACACCGCCGGGTGCAACGGCGAATACAGCTCGCCCAGCGCCTCGTTGTTGCGGTCCACCGCCAGCAGGTACTGCACCAGGTCGTTGGTGCCGATCGACAAAAAGTCGATGTCGTCGATGAAGCAGTCCAGCGCCAATGCCGCCGCCGGCACCTCGATCATTGCGCCGAGCGGAATGTGCTCGGCGATCTCGTGGCCTTCGTCGCGCAGCTGCGCGGTGAGCTTTTTCAGCTGTTTGCGCACCAACAGGATTTCCTCGCGCCCGCTGACCATCGGCACCAGAATGCGCACCGGGCCGTAGCCGGACGCGCGCAGGATTGCGCGCAGCTGCGCCTGGGCCACCGCCGGCCGGGCAAGCGACAGGCGCACCCCACGCAGGCCCAGCGCCGGGTTGTCCTCATCGCTCAGGGTGAGCCCGGTGCGGTCGGCCTTGTCCGCGCCCAGATCCAGCGTGCGGATCGTCACCGGCCGGCCGCTCATGCCCAGCACGGTGTCGCGGTAAGTGTGGAACTGCTCATCTTCGTCCGGCAGCTCGTTGCGCTGCAGGAACAGGAATTCGGTGCGGTACAGCCCCAGCCCGCTCGCGCCCAGCGCATGCGCCTTGGCCACGTCTTCCAGCGACTCGGCATTGGCCAGCAGGGTGATGTCGACGTTGTCGCGCGTGCGGGTCGGCTTGGAGCGCAACCGGCCCAGTTCGCGTTGTTCCTTGGCCAGCGTGCGCAGGCGCTCGCGGTAGTCGCGCAGATGCTCGGGCGTGGGGTCGACGATGACCTGGCCGGAGCCGGCATCGACGATCAGCACGTCGCCATCGTTGACCCGCTGCACCGCGTCGGCCACGCCAACCACCAAGGGCAGGTGCAGGCTGCGCGCCAGGATCGCGCTATGCGAGAGCGCGCTGCCGGCGGTGGTGACGATGCCGACCACGCCTTGCGCCTGCAGCTGCGCCAGCTCCGACGGTGCCACGTTGTCGCACACCAGGATCTCGCCGGCCACGCCCTTGAGGTCCGGCGCGCGCTTGTGCAAAAACGCATGGATGCGCCCGATCACATGGTCCAGATCGTCCATGCGGCTGCGCAGGTAGGCATCTTCCATGCCGTCGAACACGGCCGCCAGGCGATCGCGTTGCACACGCAGCGCGTAGTCGGCGCTGTAGCGGTGCGTGCGGATCAAATCGTCTAGCCCCTGCAGCAGTTCCGGGTCGTCCAGTAACAGCGCGTGCAGTTCGAGGAATTCGCCCACTTCGCGGGCCAGCGCGCCATGCAGGCGGTCGCGCAGTTGCTGCATCTCGGTGCGTGCGGCGGCAATGGCCGCGTGCAGACGCTGCAGCTGCGTTTCGACCTGGTTGGCCGGCACGCGTTGCTCGGCCACCTCCAGCGTGTGGCTCTGGCGGACGCGGGCGCGCCCCAATGCGTTACCGCGCGAGGCGGCATGTCCGCGCAAGCGCAGACTCATGCGCGGCCTTGGCGCAGCCGCGCCGTGTCGGTCAGCACGGCACCGACGCGGCGCATGCTCAGCTGTCCTCGTCGAAGCGGCGCTCGAACAGGTCCACCAACGCCTGCAGCGCCTCAGCCTCGTCTTCGCCATCCAGGCGCACCATCACGCTGGTGCCCTGGCCAGCAGCCAGCAGCATTACGCCCATGATGCTCTTGGCATTCACTTCGCGGCCCTTGGCGGCCAGCGTGGCGTTGGCGCGGAAGGACGACAGCGTCTGCACCAGCTTGGCGGTTGCCCGCGCATGCAGTCCCAGTCGATTGGAAACTATGAGTTCGCGTTCAAGCATCGTCGATGATCGCTCCGTTGCGGGTACCGGCCGCCGCGGTGGCGGGCAGCTCCTGCAAACCTTGTTCGGGGTAGTTCATCACCCGCAGCAGCATGGGCAGGCTGAGCGCAGACACACGGCGAACCGGGGTGCCCAGCTTGGCCAGCCGACTGGCGAGATTGCTGGGGCTGGCGCCGTACAGGTCGGTCATGACCAACACGCCGTCGCCGCTGTCGACCCGACGCATCGCTGCCGAGGCCTGGGGCAATAACGCGTCCAGGTCTGCATCGAGCGGAACCTCGAAGGATTCGGTCTTCAACGGCAAATGCCGCAACAGCCCCGTCGCCACGTCCAAGAACGCTGCGCCGATGCCGGGATGAGTAATGAGGAGAATGCCACAGGCCATGCCGAAACGTTAACAGGTCAGCATGACCACGCGATAGCGTTTGCCGGGCACCGATGTGTTGCGAAATGAATGGGCGTTTAGCCTGCTGCAATTGAGGGCGGATTGCAGGCGATGTGCGCTCCGCTGACAGCGTGACGATGTGATGTGCGTTGCGTCTGCACCGGTATCGTGGCAAGCGAGCGCTGCAGTGGGTTGATCAGCGGCGATGCTCGTAGCCTGCGCTACTTGGCAATGCCTTTGCCGTGTTTCCAATTCGCCATGCGTGCCGACATGTAGCGCTTGGGTCAGTGTGCTCGACCGCGTGGAGATGGAGCAATGCAATAAGTGCGTCGGCCACGCCCTGCTCAGCGACGCCCAATCACATCAAGCGCGCACCAGTAACCGCATCAGGCAAACGCAAGGCTCCCTCCAGCTGACCAGCCGCGCTGCAGACCGCAGCACACCGCTTCAACGATTCCCAAATCCCGATTCCCAAATCCCGAACCTCAATCCTGCTCGCGATGAAACGTCGCCACTTCCGGCCAGCCCTGTTCGCGCGCATGCCGGGCCATGCGTTCGGCCAGATACACCGAGCGGTGCTTGCCGCCGGTGCAGCCGAACGCGATGGTGACGTAGCTGCGGGTGTCGTTGCGCAGGCGCGGCAGCCAGGTATCGAGCAGGTCCACGATCTGCGCCGAATAGCGGATCACGTCCGGCTCCTTGTCCAGGTAGTCGCGCACGCCGGCATCGCGGCCGGTGAGTGGGCGCAGCTCCGGGTCCCAATGCGGGTTGGGCAGCACACGCGCATCGAAGACGAAGTCGGCCTCGGCCGGCACGCCGCGCTTGTAGGCGAAGGATTCGAACAGCAGCGACAAGCGGTCGCTGTTGCCCAGCGCGAATTCGGTGACCACGCGCCGGCGCAGTTGGTGCACGTTGAGCGCGCTGGTATCGATGATGGCATCGGCCTGCGCACGCAACGGCGCGGTCAATTCGCGCTCGCGGGTGATCGCTTCCGGCAACGCCAGGCCGAGCTGGCTGAGCGGATGGCGGCGGCGGGTATCGGCATAGCGCTTGAGCAGGGCTTCGTCGCTGGCTTCGAAAAACAGCAGGCGTGCCTCGATGCCGTATTCCTGCGCGGCCTGCCGCCACTGCGCCAGCTGGGTCAGGTCGCTGCGGCTGCGCACGTCGATGCCCACCGCCAGTCGCTGGTCGCCGAGCGGGTTGCCCCGCAGCCGGCTGCGCACAAAGTCCGGCAGCAACTCGACCGGCAGATTGTCCGAGCAGTAATAGTCGAGGTCTTCGAAGGTCTTCAGCGCCACCGACTTGCCGGAGCCGGACAACCCGCTGACGATCATCAAGGTGGACGCGGCAATGCTCATGGGGTGCGTCGCTCCAGCAGGTTGCTGTGGCGGGCGATGAACATCGCCGCCGGGTCGATGCCCTTGGTGCGCAGGATGTGCAAACGGGTGGCCGCTTCGGTCAGCACGGCCAGGTTGCGGCCGGGCATCACCGGCAGGGTGATCAGCGGCACGTCCAGATCCAGCACGTGGCGGCTGCCGGAATCACCGGTCAGGCGCTCGTAGCCGGAAGGCGTGGGCTCGGTCATCGGCCGGGTCAGGTGCACGATCAGGCGCAGGTACTTGTTCTTCTTCACCGCGGTGTCGCCGAACATGTCGCGCACGTTCAACACGCCAAGGCCGCGCACTTCCAGCAGATCCTGCAGCAGCTCGGGGCAGGTGCCGTCGAGCACGTCGGGCGCGATCTGGGTGAACTCGGGTGCGTCGTCGGCCACCAGGCGGTGCCCGCGGCTGAGCAGTTCCAGCGCCAGCTCGCTCTTGCCCGAGCCGGCCTCGCCGGTGATCAGCACGCCGATCGAATAGATCTCCATGAACACGCCATGCAGCGTGACCCGCGGCGCCAGCGTGCGCGCCAGGTGGTAGGACAGATGATTGAGCAGTTCATGGCCGCGCTTGGGCGAGATCCACAGCGGCGTATTGGATTCATCCGCCGCCGCGCGCAAGTCTTCCGGGCAGGACTGGTTCTTGCTGATCGCCAGTGCCAGCGGCTGCACCTGGATGATCTTTTCGATCGTCTCCCAGCGTTGCCGCGCATCCAGCGAATCCAGCCAGGCCAACTCCTCGGTACCGAGGATCTGCACCTTGTTTGGGTAGATCACATTGAGGTAGCCGGCCAGCGAGGGGCGGCGCGCATTATTGCTGCCGGCTTCGATTTCGCGGTGCTCGCCCTTTTGCCCGGCGACCCAACGCAGCGCCAGCTTGTCGCGCTGCTGGTCGAACAGCTCACGTGCGGTGATGCTGGTATTCATGCGGCGCTCGCGTGTGGGGGCGGTAGCTCGGTCAGCAGCGCCATCAGCGCTTGCGCATCGGGCGCGGCGCGCAGCTGCTGGCGAAAGTGGCTGTCAGAAAAGCGCTCGGCCAGTTCCGACAACAGCATCAGGTGCTGATGCGTGTAGTGCGCCGGCACCGCCATCGCAAACACCAGGTCCACGGCTTCTTCGGCGCCGAACTCCACCGGCGTCTGCAGCCGCAGCAAGGCGCCGCGCGGTTCGGTGAGGTTGGGGCAGCGCCCGTGCGGAATGGCAATGCCGTGGCCGATGGCGGTGCTGCCAAGGGCTTCGCGCTCGCACAGGTTGGCAAACAATTCGTCGGTACCGGCCTGGCGGCAGGACAGCAGCTCGGCGGCGGTATGCAGGACGGTGTCGCGATCGGCGGCCGGCGACACCATGGTGCGCACGGCCGCCATCAGATCGGTTAAAGGCATGAGGGCATCAAGCGAGAAGCGTCATGCGGGATTGTCGCGCACCTCGCGGGCGTGGTGGTTACATTTCTTCTCTTTGTGCTTGAGCACCAGGCGGTCGAGCTTGTCGACCAGCAGGTCGATGGCGGCATACATGGTGGACCCGCTGGCATCGGCGTGCAGGGTGCGGCCGGGGAGGTTGACGGTGGCGACCACATGGTGGTCTGGCTTGCGGACGGCCAGCTGGGTTCGGACTTCACAGTGCTGGTCGAAGTGGCGCTGCAGGCGCTGCAGCTTGCTTGCCACGTAGTCCCGCAGGGCGGGGGTCACTTCAAGCTGGTGGCCATACGTCTCGATACGCATCGGATACCTCCATTGGTCGGTGGGCCAATGAACCTTTCCGGTGGTCCGGCGAACCCGGCACAGGCCGGCGTTGCGGTGGTTGCAACGTCAGGCGATGCGCACGCGTTCGTGGGAGGCGGAAATGTTCATGGCCTCACGATACTTCGCAACGGTGCGGCGCGCTACTGGCACGCCGGAAGTTTTCAACAGATCTGCCAACTTGGCGTCAGACAGCGGCTTGCGCGGGTTTTCCGCATCGATCAGGCGCCGGATCATCGCCTGGATCGCCGTGCTGGAGGCCTCGCCGCCGCTGTCGGTGTCGATGCCGGAGGCAAAGAACGAGCGCAGCGGGATGGTGCCGCGCGGCGTGCGCACGTACTTGCGGGCAATGGCACGCGAAATCGTCGATTCGTGCAGGCCCAGCTCACCGGCGATCTCGCGCAGGGTCAGCGGGCGCAGCGCCTGCGCGCCGAACTCCAGGAACCCGGCCTGGTGCTGCAGCAGGCAGCGCACCACCCGCAGCAGGGTCTCGCCGCGCGCCTCCAGGCTCTTGAGCAGCCAGCGCGCTTCCTGCAGCTGGCCGCGCAGGTAGCCGGCGTCGGATTCGCCGCAGCTGCGGATCAGTTGCTCGTAGCCGCGGTGGATGGTGATCTTGGGTTGCGCGCGGCCGGCCAGGGCGGCGCGCCAGACGCCACGCTGGCGCCAGATCACACAGTCCGGCACTACGTAGGTGTCCTGCGACAGCGCGCTGATCTGCTTGCCCGGGCGCGGGTCCAGCGAGCGTACCAGCTGCACGGCCTGCTCGACATCGGCGGCAGAGCGCTTGAGTTCGTGGGCCAGGCCGGCAATGCCGCTGCGCGGCAGCCGTTCCAGCGGCCCGGCCACGATCTGCAGCGCCAGCTCGCGCGCCGGCGTCGCCGGATCGAGCACCTGCAGCTGCAGCGCCAGACATTCGCCCAGCGAGCGCGCACCGATGCCCACCGGGTCGAAGCGCTGGATCTGGTGCAGCACGGTCAGTACTTCGGCCTCGTCCACGTTGCCGAGGTTGAGCGTCTCCAGAATCGCGCTGAGCGGCTCGCGCAGGTAGCCGTCTTCGTCCAGGGCATCGATCAGGATCGCGCCGATCTGGCGGTCCCTTGGCGACAGCGGTGACAGGTGCAACTGCCACAGCAGGTGGTCTGCCAGGGTTTCGGACTCGGCCACGCGTTCGGCGGCGTCGCCGTTGTCGTCATCGTCGAAGCTGCCGCCACTGCCGGTCCCGGTCCATTGCAGCTCGTCCTGCGACCAGTCGTCGTCGCGCTCGGCAGGCGCCGGCTCGTCGCGTTGGCGTTCTTCGTTGGAGGCGGAGGGCGACGGTTCGACCGGCGCCTCGCTGGCCGCGTGCGCGGCTTCGTCGGCCCACTCCAGCAGTGGATTGGTCTCCACCGCTTCGGCGATTTCCACTTCCAGCTCGGTGGTGGACATCTGCAATAGTTTGATCGCCTGACGCAATTGCGGCGTCATGACCAACTGCTGTCCTAACGATGTCTGGAGCCGGGCTTTCATGCGGACACTAGCTGGATGACCTATGGCGCGGCGACGCGCTCAAAGGCGGAAGGTGTCCCCCAGATAGACGCGCCGCACGTCGGGATTGTTGAGCAAAGCGTCCGGTGCCCCCTGCGCCAGCACGCCCCCCTCGGCGAGGATATACGCGCGGTCGCAGATTCCCAAGGTCTCGCGCACGTTGTGATCGGTGATCAACACGCCGATGCCGCGTTCCTTGAGGTGAATGACGATACGCTGGATCTCGCCGACCGAAATCGGGTCCACGCCAGCGAACGGTTCGTCGAGCAGCATCATGCGCGGTTTGGCGGCCAGCGCGCGGGCAATCTCGCAACGGCGCCGCTCGCCACCGGACAGGCTGGCGCCCAACTGGTCGGCCACATGGGTGATCTGCAGTTCTTCCAGCAGTGAGGCCAGTTCTTTCTCCTGGCCTGGCCCGTCGAGGTCGTCGCGCAGTTCCAGCACCAGGCGGATGTTGTCGGCCACGCTGAGCTTGCGGAACACCGACGGCTCCTGCGGCAGGTAGCCCACGCCGAGCTTGGCGCGCGCGTACATCGGCTCGGCGGTGAGGTCGCGGCCGTCCAGTTCGATACGCCCCGCATCGGCCTCGACCAGCCCGACGATCATGTAGAAGCACGTGGTCTTGCCGGCGCCGTTGGGGCCGAGCAGGCCAACCACTTCGCCGGCTTCCAGGGTCAGGCCGAACTCCTTGACCACTTCGCGCTGCTTGTACTTCTTGCGCAGACCGGTGGCGACCAGCATTACTTCTTCCCCTGCGGCTTTGCCGGTGCGGGCGCCGCGGCGGGCGCGGCAGTCTTGGGCTGGATGATGGTGCGCACGCGGCTGCCGTCGCCGCCGCTCTGCATGTTGCCGGTCTTGGTGTTGTAGACCATGCGCTGACCAGCGTTGGTGCCCTTGGGCGAATCCACCTTGTAATTGCCGGTGAGGATGATGATTTCGTCGGCGACCTTGTATTCGATGTTGTCGGCCTGGCCGTTCATCATCGCGCCGTCGTCCATCTCCTGCTTCAGCGTGGCCTGCTTGCCGTTGAGCACCACGCGATCGGTCTGGCCGTTCTTCTGAAAGATGTCGGCGGTGTCGGCGTGGATTTCCAGCGTGCCCTGGGTGATCACCACCTTGCCGCTGAAACGGCACTTGCCGCTGTCATCGAGCATGTTGCAATCGTTGCTGTTGGAGTCGATCGTCATCGGCTGATTGCGATCGCTGGTCTTGGCCATCGCCAATGCGGGCAGCAGCAGTGCGGCAAACGCCAGTTTAGCGGGCAGCATTCGGTTCATAGCGGGTCTTGACCTGGGAAAGGAGCTTGTACTGGCGTGTCTTGAGATCGGCCTCGAAGCCGACCCCGCTTTGCATGATACCCGGCCGGCGCATGGTGACCGGCGCGGCGGTCTTGGCCAGGTTCTGCTGCGGAAACACGTCCAGGCTCTCGGTGCGGAAAGTGGTGGGCGGGGTGTTGCCGGTGGTGGGGCTGTCGCCGGCGACGTCACCACGCAGGCGCATTTCATCGCCCTTGGGGCTGATCCAGCCGGTCTTGGAGCGCAGCGTCCACGGGTTGTTGGCGTTGTCGGGCAGCAGAAACACCGGCGTGGTGATCTCCGAGGTCTGGTCGGCGCGGTTGCGGTGCATCTCCGGCGCGCGCAGCGTCATCGACTCCTTGCCGCTTTCCTTGTCTAGGGCAATCAGCTCGAAGTCGCGCAGCACGTAGTCGGCCTTGGAATCGTCCACCGCCGCAGCGGCCGGACGCGCGCGCTGCTGCCAGGCCGACCAGCCGCTGATGATCGCCGCCGCCAGCAGCACGGCGCCGAGCGTGGTGCGCCAGTTCCAGGTCATGCCGAGAACCTCGCGATGATGCTGTCGACCTGGCCCTGCGCGGCCAGCACCACGTCGCAGACTTCGCGCGCGGCACCTTCGCCGCCACGTGCGCGGGTGTGCCACTGCACGCGTTCGGCAATCCACGGGTGCGCGTTGGCGGGCGCGACCGGCAAGCCGACCGCCAGCAACGCCGGCAGATCGGGCAGGTCATCGCCCATGAACAACACTTCGTCCAGCGAGAGCCCGTGCTCCTGGCACAGCGCCAGCACTGCCAGGCGCTTGTTCTTGACCCCGATCTGCACATGCAGGCCCAGATCCTGGCCACGTTTTTCCGCCGACAGGCTGGCGCGTGCGGTGATCAGCGCCACGTGGATGCCGGCATGCTCCAGCTGCTTCAGGCCCTGGCCGTCCAGCACATTGAAGGCCTTGCTCTCGTTGCCGGCGTGGTCGTAATACAGGCGGCCGTCGGTCAGGGTGCCGTCGACGTCGAAACACGCCAGGCGCACGCGGGCGGCGCGGTCGATGAGGTCGGCAGGAAGGTCTTGCAGGGGGGAATAGGGCATCGGCACGAATCGGTGAGAACGGGGTCCGGCGGTTGAAAACTGAACCTGTTAAACCACCTTGGCGCGCAACAGGTCGTGAATGTTCAATGCGCCGACCGCGCGCTGCTGCGCATCGACCACGATCAGGCCATTGATCTTGTAGTCCTCCATCAGCCGCGCGGCCTCGGCGGCCAGCTGGTCGGCGCCGATAGTCTTGGGGTTGCGGGTCATCACCTCGGCAATGCCGGCGCTGCGCACGTCGATGTCGCTGTCCAGCGCGCGGCGCAAATCTCCGTCGGTGAACAGGCCGATCAGCCGCTCCTGCGCGTCCACCACGGCGGTCATGCCCAGGCGCTTGCGGCTCATTTCCATCAGCGCCTCGCTCAGGCTGGCGTCCTCGCGCACGCGCGGCAGCTCGTCGCCGCCATGCATCACATCGGTGATGTGCAGCAGCAGGCGGCGGCCCAGGCTGCCGGCCGGATGCGAGCGGGCGAAGTCGTCGGCGGTGAAGCCGCGCGCGTCCAGCAGGGCCACCGCCAATGCATCGCCCATCGCCAATGAGGCGGTGGTGCTGGAGGTCGGCGCCAGGTGCAGCGGGCAGGCTTCGGCAGACACGCTGACATCCAGGTGCACGTCGGCGGCCTGCGCCAGGGTGGAGGCCGGGCGGCCGGTCATGGCAATGATCGGGTTGCCCTGGCGCTTGAGCACCGGTAGCAGCATGCGGACTTCGTCCGATTCGCCCGAATACGACAGCGCCAGTACGATGTCGGCCTCGGTGATCATGCCCAGGTCGCCATGCCCGGCCTCGCCCGGGTGCACGAAGAACGCCGGGGTGCCGGTAGAGGCCAGGGTCGCGGCGATCTTGCGCGCGATATGCCCGGATTTGCCCATGCCGGTGGCGACCACCCGCCCGCGCGAGGCCAGCACCAGCCGGCAGGCGGCGGCAAACGGCGCACCGATGCGCGCGCCCAGCGCGGCCAGGGCCGCCTGCTCGATCTCGAGCACGCGCTGCCCGCTGGCGACCAGGCTGGCGTCGCTGACGGTGGCGGAGGGCAGGTGCGAGACGGCCATGCAGGGCTCGGGTGAAGAGTAGAATGTGCGCTCATTTTATGAGGAAACGCCCTTTGGACGCCGAAACCATCCGTAAACTCATCGAATCCGGCTTGCCTGAAGCCCGCGTCGACGTGCAGGGCGAGGATGGCGTGCATTTCGAGGCGACCGTGGTCAGCCCGGCCTTTGTCGGGAAAGCGCCGCTGGCCCGCCACCGCATGGTTTACGCCACCCTGGGCGAGCTGATGGGCGGGGCGATCCACGCGCTGCAACTCAAGACGCTGACCCCCGACGAGGCCTGAGCCGTCGCTAGCACCTGGCTGGACGCGCGCCCTGCGCGTTGACCGCCAAGCTCCAGCGCGCGCCTGACCGCCTCCGCATTCCCCTGACTTCATTTCGGATTCCCTGAATTCCCATGGCAAAAATCGTAGTGACCGGCGGCCAAGCGCTGCACGGTGAGGTCCATATTTCCGGCGCCAAGAACGCGGTGCTGCCGATCCTGTGCGCGACCCTGCTGGCCGATGCGCCGGTGGAGATCAGCAACGTGCCGCACCTGCACGATGTGATCACCACGGTGAAGCTGCTCAGCGAGCTGGGCGCCGAGGTCACCATCGACGAAGGCACGCTGGCCAAGGGGCGCTCGATCCTGGTCGACCCGCGCTCGGTCACCCACCAGATCGCGCCGTACGAGCTGGTCAAGACCATGCGCGCCTCGGTCCTGGTGCTGGGCCCGCTGCTGGCGCGCTACGGCACCGCCGAAGTGTCGCTGCCCGGCGGTTGCGCGATCGGCTCGCGGCCGGTGGACCAGCACATCAAGGGCCTGCAGGCGCTGGGCGCGGACATCAGCGTGGAAAACGGCTACATCAAGGCCACCAGCAACGGCCGGCTCAAGGGCGGGCGTTACGTGTTCGACATGGTCAGCGTCACCGGCACCGAGAACGTGCTGATGGCCGCCGTGCTGGCCGAAGGCACCACCGTGCTGGAAAACGCGGCCATGGAGCCGGAAGTCACCGACCTGGCCGACTGCCTGATCGCGCTGGGCGCACAGATCGAAGGCGCCGGCACGCCGCGCATCACGGTGCAGGGCGTCGAGCGCCTGGGCGGCGGCCACCATGCGGTGTTGCCGGACCGCATCGAGACCGGCACCTTCCTGGTGGCCGCAGCGATGACCGGCGGCAGCGTCACCGTGCGCCGCGCGCGCCCGGACACCCTGGACGCGGTGCTGGACAAGCTCACCGAGGCCGGCGCGACGATCACCACCACCGCCGACAGCGTCACCTTGGACATGCACGGCAAGCGCCCGCGCGCGGTCAACCTGACCACCGCGCCGTACCCGGCGTTTCCCACCGATATGCAGGCGCAATTTATGGCGCTCAACTGCGTGGCCGACGGCGTGGGCGTGATCAACGAGACGATCTTCGAAAACCGCTTCATGCACGTCAACGAACTGCTGCGCCTGGGTGCGGATATCCAGGTGGAAGGGCATACCGCGATCGTGCGCGGCGCCGAACGCCTCAGCGGCGCGCCGGTGATGGCCACCGACCTGCGTGCGTCGGCCTCGCTGATCCTGGCTGGCCTGGTCGCCGACGGCGACACCACCATCGATCGCATCTACCACTTGGACCGTGGTTACGAAAACATCGAGGAGAAGCTGGGGGCGCTGGGCGCGACCATCCGGCGCATCGCATGATCCTGCGCGGCCAATTCACCACCCGCCGCAAGGTGCTGCTGGGCGTGATCGTGCTGATCCTGGCGTGGCTGGTCTACGCCTGGTCGGTCGGCATGGCCATCACGCAGGGCGTCGAGTTCAAGGACATGGACTGGAACGGCGACGGCACGGCCAGCCGCGAGGAAATCGCGCAATCGTTCTACGCGGTGGCGGTCAAGAAGACCGTCGAAGGCAAGCGCCACTGCGACCTGTTTTATTGGCGCTCAACCGAAGCGCAGATTCGCGTGGATTGCCGCACGGTGTTCAGTACCGGCGATGACAAAGCGGCGGCCAAGCCCTGATACGTGATGGGTCAGTGCGTATGGATCAATTGCATAGCGATTGATCTGTGGCTTTGCTGCAGGGCCCTTGCCCGCCCACCATCGCGGGACACGCCGCAAGTACGTCCGTGTAGGACCTTACGCGGCATCCATGCCGCGTAAGGTCCAGCGACGGTGAGCAGGCAAGGACCAATCAAGTGTCGGTGTGCATGGTGCAAGCAAGGCATGACGTCCGCGTCCGGATAACGGCGCGTTTCGTCATCTTTCCAATGCAAGCAGATCAACGCCCAAGTTTGTAAGAAAGCACTCGATTAACTCTCTGGTGCGGTGTCCTCGCCGATTGCGGGACCGTGTGGCGGCATGGACGCCGCCACCGAGCCTACATGGACGTACTTGCGGCGTGTCCCGCGAGCGGTGAGGGCGCCGCGCCCTTGACCCACCAAGCTTTGCGCCTTGGCATGCTCTTAAAATGGCAGGCGCATTTCGCTTACCGCAGCAGTGCCTTGATGGTCAGATCCAGCGCGTCCTGGCCTTTTTCCTTCTGCAGCAAGCGCGCCGGCACCGGCAGGTCCTTGACCACCCATGCGATCAATTCCTTGTCGCCGTCCACACGCGACACCTTGGTGGCCTGTTCCTGCTTGCCGTTGACGGTGATGGTTTCCTTGCCGACCACCTTGTAGCTCATCGGCTTGATGCGGCCTTCGTCGACCATGCGGTAGTTCAGCGGCTTGCCGGCGGCCAGGTCGCGGGTAATGGCCAGGTTGATCAGCAGCGCATCCATGTCACCGGGTTGCAATTTCACCGGGCCACGGCGGTCCGGCTTGATGTCGCCGCCCCAGGTCGCCTGGCTGGTTTTCCAGTCGTAGTTGGCGGTGACGTTGCGGCGCTTGACCATCATCGACGAGGTGTCGTTGCTGCTGACCGGACGCAGTTGGCCGTTGCTCTCTTCGAACACCGTGCTCTGGGTCAGGTTGGCCAGCTGGTTCTGGATGGTGAGCGTGTAGCGCCACTGATTGGCGCCGGCGGCGGCCAGGGTCATGGTGCCGTTGGCCTGCATGCCCATGTAGTTGGCCGAATAATCGGCCTGGAACGGCTGCATGGCGAACGCGGGCAGGCTGGCCACCGCCAGTGCGGCAGCGGCAATCAGCGAACAGGTGCGGGAAACAGTGTGCATGGGTCAGGCTCCTTGATATTCGACCAGGCGTAGATCGACCTGATCCTCACCTTTGTCACGTTGCAGGATGCGCACCGGCGTGGGAACGCCGTTGGCGATCCAGAGGATGGTTTCGTTGTCGCCGCTGTTGACGCGGTACACGCGCAACGCGTCGTAGCTCAGGTCGCCGGCCTGTACCACCTCGGTGGTATCGGCGACCTTGTAGTCGTACTTGCGCACCCGGCCGACATCGACGTAGCGATAGCTCAGGCTGCGTCCGGGTTGCGCATCGCGCATCAGCGACAGGTTCAGCGACAGCGCGCTCTGGTCGCCACGCTGCAACGGAATCGCCTGCTGGCGCTCTTTCTTCAGATCGCCGTCCCACTGCGCGCTGGCGGTCTGCCAGTTGTAGACGCCGGTGACCTTCTTGCCGAAGAACATCGCCTTGCGCACGGTGCTCTGGGTCAGCGGCACGTAAGTGTCGCCATCGACCCGGAACACGGTGCTCTGCTCCAGGTTCAGGCCCAGGATGCTGGCAAAACCCTTGCGCCCGCGCACGGCCATGTCGATACGCCATTGGCTGCCGTCGCCGTGACTCACCTGCATGGTGGCGTCGCCGGCTTCCTTGCCGCGGTAGAACGCTTGGTAGGTCGCCACGAATGGCTCCAGCGCCGGCGGCGTCCAGCTACTGGCCGGCAAGGCCGGAGCGGCAGGTTGCGCAGGCACGGGCGCGGCGGCCGGTGCCTGCTGCGCACGGCCGGTGCCGGCCTGGCAAAGCAGGGCCGTGGTGAACAACGCGATAGCGAAGGGAAGGACTTTCATGCGCGGGAGCGATGCACGGGGCCGCAAGGATGTCCGAAAGAGAATGAGGGGCGCGTGTCCGCACTAAACGAGCGCGATGCCAGCGGACTCTAGTCGCAGTGGTGTAAACAGGCACTGACCGTCGATATGCACGCGCCCGTCGGGCGTGGTGACCCGGCCGCTGGCCAGTAACCGCAGCGTCGCGAGCAGCAGCGGGTGTTCGCGGTCCAGTACCCGCGCCGCCAGTGACTCGGCGGTGTCGTCCGGCAACACCGGCACATGGGCCTGGGCGATCACCGGGCCGGCATCCAGTTCCGGCACCACCAGATGCACGCTGGCACCGTGCTTGGCATCGCCGGCTTCCAGCGCCCGCGCATGCGTGTGCAAGCCGCGGTATTTGGGCAGCAGCGAGGGATGGATGTTGAGCATGCGGCCGGTGAAGCGGCGCACCAGGGGCTCGCCCAGGATGCGCATGTAGCCAGCGCAGATCACCCAATCCGGCTGGACTGCGGCGATGGCATCGCCCAATGCACTGTCGAACGCCGCGCGGTCGGCGAAGGCGCGCGGGCTGGCGCTCCAGCGTCGCGACGCGTCCACTTTCTGCAAGGCCGGCGCCTGTCCCCGGTCGGAAAACACACCGGCCACCTCAGCCGCCAACTGCCCGGCGGCAATCGCATCGAGGATGGCCTGCAGATTACTGCCGCGCCCGGAGGCCAGGACGGCCAAGCGCAGGGGGGCGTCAGTCGCGTGCATTGCGCAGTGTTCTCACCACAGGGTAGGCGGCCAGGCTGCCGATGGTGGCTAGCAGCATGTCGGTATGCGCATCCCAGATGTCGCCCTGCTGGCCGTTGTAGGCTTCCGCGGCCTGTGGCGACAGCAGCAGCGCAATACCCCACTCGATCCATTCGTACACCAGGCTGACGCACATGACGGTCATCACCGTCAGCCCGAAGGCCTGGCGCAGCGTCAGGCGTGGCCAGCGCCGTATCGCCAGTTGCGCGACGGCCGGCGTAAAGCACACCCCGAACAACAAGTGGATCAGCCGGTCGAAATGGTTGCGCGTCCAGCCGAATGTGGCGCCAGGCGACCAGTGCAGCAGTTGTTGGCTCCATCGCTCGTAAGGCACATTGGAATAAAGCCAGCGCGCGCCGATGCAATGCATGCAGATAAACGCACAAATGGCGACGAACGCACCCGTGCCGAGTGGCCAGCGGCGGTCCACCCAGACCAGTGCGATCAATCCGAGCACCGTCAGCGAACTATGCAATGCCTGCTCGACTGGCCACAGCGGTGCGATCCAGCTCGCCCCGAACACCACAACAGTAACGATCAATGCGGCCAGCTTGAGGCCGCGCAATGTGCGTATGCTCACGGTGGATATCAGGTGCCGGTTGTCGCAGTGACAAACAACGCCTTGACCTGCGGCCGCAGCAGAACCACCAGCGTAAACACGCCGACTACGGTGCCGAACGGCATGAACGAACAGGAAATACCGGCGACGATCAGGCACAGCAGATGCCGTCTGCGCTGGGCGATGCAGCGACCCGCATACGCCATGAAGCCGGCCAGTATCAGGCCGCAGGCGATGAAGCCTGCCGCGAACACCACGAAGAACCAGCCGAACCAGCGGGGATCCATCTCCGGCGCGTCGGCATTGGTCGTGGTCATCGGCAGGTGGCCGGTGACGATCGCCAGCCCCATGAACAGGTGGATCAACGGGAATAACGAAAACAGCCCGGTGATGCCGGCCAGCACGTAATGGAAGATCGACAGCAACTTCAGCTGCTGCAGATCCTCGGCGGTGGCAGTTGTAGAGACGTAAACGGGCGCGGCTTCCATGCGGGTGCTCCTTGGGTCAACCAATCCGGACGCGTTCGTCGCCCTGTGCCGTCACCACCTGGCCAATGCGCCAATGCGTCAGCGACTGCGCGTCCAGTGCCTGTTCCAGCGCGGCGGCCTGCGCCGGTGCGGCGACCAGTACGAAGCCGATGCCGCAATTGAAGGTGCGCCACATTTCGGCATCGGCCACCGCGCCTTCGCGCTGCAGCCAGGTGAACACCGACGGCAAGGTCCATGCCGTGGCGTCGATGTCCAGGCCCAGGCCGTCCGGGATCACCCGGATGATGTTCTCGGTGAGCCCGCCGCCGGTGACATGCGCCATGGCGTGGATCGCCTCGCCGTGCGATTTGAGCAGGGCCAGGATCGGCTTGACGTACAGCGCGGTCGGCGCCATCAGCGCATCGATCAGCGCCACGCCGTCGTCCAGCACCAGATCGGCTGGCGAGCCGGCACGCTCGTAGATCTTGCGGATCAGCGAATACCCATTGGAATGCGGGCCGGAGGAGGCGATGCCGATCAGCACGTCGCCCTCGCGCACCCGCGCGCCGTCCAGCAGCTGCGATTTTTCCACCGCGCCAACGGTGAAGCCGGCCAGGTCGTATTCGCCCGGCGGGTACATGTCGGGCATCTCGGCGGTTTCGCCGCCAATCAGTGCGCAGCCGGAGAGCTCGCAGCCGCGCGCGATGCCGCCGACCACCGCCGCGGCGGTGTCGATATCCAGCTTGCCGGTGGCGAAGTAGTCCAGAAAGAACAGTGGTTCGGCGCCTTGCACCAGCACGTCGTTGACGCACATGCCGACCAGGTCGATGCCGATGGTGTCGTGGCGGCCGAGCTGCTGGGCGAGTTTGAGTTTGGTGCCCACGCCGTCGGTGCCGGAGACCAGCACCGGCTCCTTGTACTTGCCGGACAGGTCGAACAAGGCACCGAAGCCGCCCAGGCCGCCCATCACCTCCGGTCGAAAGCTGCGCTTGACCAGGGGTTTGATGCGTTCGACCAACGCATTGCCGGCATCGATGTCGACGCCCGCGTCACGGTAGGTCATGGGCGAGGGATTGGAAGGCGTTGGGCTGGTCACGGGTGGGGTGGCTCGGCGGTAAAGGCGGCGATTTTAACAGCCACGTTGGCGCTAGCGTCCCATTCGGGCAACAATTCACCCGGATACGCTTACGTCATGGAACCGTCGATGCGCCGCAGTCTCGCTTTCTTTCTCGCCCTCGTGGTCGCCATGCCCGTGTTGCCGGCCTACGCCCAGGCCGATCTGCGCACCGAAGGCGACGTCGCCAAGGCGCAGGGCGCCTACGATGCCGAAGTGCCGGTCAACAGCCAGAGCGAGTCGGATCGCCCCGGCGCGTTGGCGCGTGCTCTGGGGGCGGTGCTGGGCAAGGTGTCCGGCGACCGCAGTGTCATGAGCCGCCCCGGTGTGCCGCAGGCGCTGCGCAATGCGCCCAACTACGTCGATCACTACGACTACCGACAGGATCAGGGCACCTCGCGCAGTGGTGCGCCGACCTTCCGCACCGTGCTGGTGGCGCGTTTCCGGCAATCCGACGTCGACGGCCTGATCGCCGCGCTGGGCCTGCCGGTGTGGCCGCAGCCGCGCCCGAAACCGGTGCTGTGGCTGGCCATCGACGACGGTAGTGGCCCGCGTTTGGTCGGCGTCGCGCAGGCCAACGCTGCGCGCAGCGTGCTCGACCGCGCGATCGAGCGTGGTTACCGGCTCGGCCTGCCCGGTGGCGCGGCCGCCGAACAGGCCCTGGCTGGCGCCATCTGGCGCAAGGACACCGCCGCCGTTGCGCGTGCGTCGGCCAAGTACAGTCCGCCGATGCAGTTGATCGGCAAGCTCTACCGCACCGATAGCGGCTGGACCGCCGATTGGGTGTTCGTGGACAACGGCAACGTGCTCTCCAGCTGGACCAGCAGCGACGGCGATGCCCGCCGCGCGATGGCCGCCGGTGCCGACGGTGCCGCCGATGCACTGGTCAAGCGCTACGCCAAGCGGGTGGACTCGGGCGTGCCCGGGGTCTACCGCGTGGTGATCACCGGCATCAGCAGCGCCGACGACTACCTGCGCGTTTCCGCCGCGCTGCAGGGCGTGTCGGTGGTGCGCAGCATCCGCCCGGTGAGCGCAAATGGCGATCGCATGGAGCTGGACCTGGAGCTGCTCACGGGCATTTCCGGGCTCAACCGTATGCTCGGCGACAACAGCCCGCTGATCTCGGTTTCCGTGCCGACCGAAGGCCCCATCATTCTCGAAAACGAGCACGCCGAGTACCGCCTCAAATGATCCTGACCCCCGAGGCGGAAATCGCCCAGTTCCTGCGCCGCCTCAAATGGGCGGCGGTGATCGTCGGCGTGCTGTGGGTGGTATCGCTGCTGTCGCCGATCCTCACCCCGTTCGTGCTGGCGCTGCTGCTGGCCTGGCTGGGCGACCCGCTGGTAGACCGCATCGAACGTGCCGGGCGCTCGCGCAACATGGCGGTCACCCTGGTCTTCATTCTCATGGTGCTGCTGGTGGTGCTGGCGCTGATGATCCTGGTGCCGATGATGGAGCGCCAGATCATGACCCTGATCGATGCGCTGCCGCAGATGCGCGACTGGGCGATCGGCACCGCCATTCCCTGGCTGGAGCGCCGCACCGGCGTGGAGTTGATGGGCTGGCTGGACCCGGAACGCCTGATCGAGTGGATCCGCAGCCACTGGGAGCAGGCGGGAGGCGTTGCCAAGACCTTCTTCGGCTATGTCTCACGCTCGGGCTTTGCGATGGTCACCTGGGTGATCAACCTGGCCTTGTTGCCCATCCTGGCGTTCTATTTCCTGCGCGACTGGGACCGCATGGTGGAGCGCGTGGCGGCGGTGATTCCGCGTGCCTACATCGGCACCGTGAGCCGGCTCGCGCTGGAGTCCAACGACGTGCTGGGTGGCTTCATTCGCGGCCAGTTCCTGGTGATGCTGGCGCTGGGCGCCATCTACGCCACCGGCCTGTCCATCATCGGGCTCAACCTGGGCCTGCTGATCGGCATCATCGCCGGCTTCATCAGCTTCATTCCGTACCTGGGCGCCACCACCGGCATCGTGCTCGCGTTGCTGGCAGCGATCGTGCAGGCGCAGGGGTTCGACCTGAAATTGCTGATCGGCGTGGGCGTGGTGTTCACCGTCGGCCAGCTGCTGGAAAGTTACGTGCTGACCCCGCGCATTGTCGGCGACAAGATCGGCCTGCACCCGGTGGCGGTGATCTTTGCGGTGATGGCCGGCGGCCAGCTGTTCGGCTTCCTCGGCATGCTGCTGGCGCTGCCGGTGGCGGCGGTGGCCAACGTGCTGCTGCGCTATGCGCATGAGCGCTACACCCAGAGCGATCTGTATGCCGGCGAGCGTGCCGGCATCGTGTTGCAATCCGGGCCCGAGCGCAGCGTGATCATCGACGCCAGCAAGGACGCGGATCGGTCGTGAGCGTGCCGCAATTGCCGTTGGCGTTGCGTGCGCCTTCCGACCAGCGACTGGACAGTTATATCGCCGCACCGGACGGATTGATCGCGCAACTGCAGGCGTTCGCCGCCGGCCAGCTGAGCGACTGGCTGTATCTGGCCGGCCCAAGCGGCACCGGCAAGACCCATCTGGCCTTGTCGGTCTGCGCGGCGGCCGAGCAGGCCGGGCGCAGCTCGGCCTACCTGCCGTTGCAGGCGGCTGCTGGCCGCTTGCGCGATGCGCTCGAAGCATTGGAAGGGCGCAGCGTGGTGGCGCTGGATGGCGTGGACAGCATTGCCGGCCAGCGCGAGGACGAAGTGGCGCTGTTCGATTTCCACAACCGTGCGCGCGCTGCCGGGATCACATTGTTGTACACCGCCCGCCAGATGCCCGACGGCCTGGCGCTGGTGTTGCCCGACCTGCGCTCACGCCTGTCGCAATGCGTCCGCATCAGTTTGCCGGTGCTGGACGACGTTGCACGCGCAGCGGTCTTACGCGACCGCGCGCAGCGACGCGGGCTCGCGCTGGACGAGGCAGCGATCGATTGGCTGCTGACCCACAGCGAGCGTGAGCTAGCCGGCCTGGTGGCCTTGCTGGACCGGTTGGACCGCGAATCCCTGGCTGCGCAGCGGCGGGTGACGGTGCCGTTCCTGCGCCGCGTGCTCGGCGACCGCACGTCCTGACGACGGCGCTGCCGCGCTCAGTCGCGGCGCTGAGTCAATTGTGCATCCAGCTCGGCCAGCCGCTGTGGTGTGCCTACATCGGTCCAGCGACCACGGTGGTGCACGCCATCGATCCGGCCAGCGGCCATCTGCGCGCGCAGGATCGGTGCCAGCGGGAAGCGCGGCGGCGCCTCACCGGCGCTGGGAAGCGGCCCGATCACGCGTTCCCACGTGTGCAGCAGGGCTGGGCGATACAGGCCGATGCCGGCATAGGTGAGCGTCGGCGTCGCCGTGCTGCTCACCTTGCCCTCGTCAGTCAACGCAAAATCCGCGCGTGCCGCATACGCTGGCGGGTCGACCAGCACCAGCGTTGCCAGGCTGTCGGGTGCGATGTCGAGCGTGGCGAAGTCGATGTCGCTCCAGATGTCGCCATTGACCAGCAGGAAGGGCGCATCGCCCAGCAACGGCAGCGCGTGCAGCATGCCGCCGCCGGTTTCCAGCGGGGTGCTGCCTTCGTAGGAATAGGTCAGACGCAGCCCGAAGGCGCTGCCATCGCCCAGCACTTGCGGAAACTGCGCAGCCAGCCACGACGTATTGATGACCACCTCGTCCACGCCCAGTGCAGCCAACTTGCGCAGATGCCAGACGATCAACGGCGTGCCGCCCACCGACAACAGCGGCTTGGGCGTGTGTTCGGTCAACGGACGCATGCGCTCACCGAATCCGGCAGCAAAGATCAACGCCTTCATGCGGCGGTTCCATTGGCGTTGCCGTGTGCCATGCGTGCGGCCAGTGCGGGTTTGATCTGCTGGTCGAGCAAGTCGATCAAGGGTGCCAATTCGGCATGGCGCGGCAACACTTCGTCCAGGTAGGTGATGAAGCGCGGCACGTTGTCCAGGTACCAGTGCTTGCCATCGCGGTAACTCAACCGCGAGAAAATACCGAGGTTTTTCAGATGCCGCTGCACGCCCATCCAGTCCGCATCGCGCAGAAACTGCGGCCACGCCGGCACCGGCAAACCGGCCGCCTGCGCACGTGCGTGGTATTGCGCCAGCCACGCGTCCACGCGCGCCAACGGCCAGTTCACCGAGGTGTCCTTGAACAGGCTGATCGGGTCGTAGGCGATCGGGCCGATCACGCAGTCCTGGAAGTCCAGCACCGCTGGGCCGTCCGCGACCGGCATCAGGTTGCGCGGCATGAAGTCGCGATGGGTGAACACGCGGGCTTGCGCCAGCGCGTTATCCATCAGACGGCGTTGCACCAGCTGCAATTGCTCCGTATGCGTGCAGTCCAGCTGCAGGCCCAGGTGGCGGCCAAGAAACCATTCCTCGAACAGGCCGGCGTCGCGTTGCAGCAGCGCTTCGCCAAACACGCCGCTGCCGTCGGGCGGCGGGATGTGTTGCAGCAACAGCAGTTGGCTGATCGCCGCCTCAAGCAGAGCATCAGCCGTGGAATCGGTGAGCACTTGTGCCAACGTCGGCACACCCAGGTCTTCGAGCAACAGCAAGCCTGCATCCAGGTCGCGCGCCAGCACCTGCGGCACGCGCACGCCGTGCTGCTCGAGCAGATCGCGCATGCGCAGCCACGGCGCCACATTTTCCAGGTCCGGCGGCGAATCCATCACGATGCGATCCGGCCCGGCGCCCTGGCTGCGCCAGTAACTGCGAAAACCGGCATCCACCGACGCACGCTGCAGCGTGGCCTGTGGATCGCCCAGTGCCTGCCGCGCCCACTGCAGGCGCTGGCTGTCACGCGAGGTATCGGAAGAAAGCGATGAAGTCATGGCATGGAGCACAGTGAAACGGCGCGCAACGCACGCCGCAGAAAGGAGGGATGTCTTAGCGCTTGCTGCCGCTGAACAGGCGCAGCAGGGCCAGGATGGCGATGGCGCCCAGCAACGCGCCCAGGAACCCCGCCGGTTCGCCGGCGTGGTACCAGCCCATGTAGCGGCCGAACCAACTGGCCAGCAAGGCACCGGCGATGCCCAGCACGATGGTCAGCAGGCAGCCCAGCCGCTGCGTGCCGGGCGTGATGAAACGTGCCAGCAGACCGACCACGAAGCCGACCAGGATGATGTACAGCCAACTGTCGCTACCAAACAGGTTGTTCATTGCAGCACCAGCGGGAAGAAGAGCGGCAGACTAGCATTGCGCGTCACCGACGCCATGTGCAGATCGATGCGGGGTGATTGCACGGAGCGCTTACAGCCGTGCGGTCAAGACAGCCAGCCGGCCCGCAGTGCGCCAGGCCGGCCGATCGTCGCAGTGCGCTGCCTCAGCAGCAGCCGTGTCCACCATGCCGGGTGCCGCTGTCCGCTGCTACCGGCGAGCCGCTGGTCTCGCCACGCAGGCAGGCGGCGTGGTGCTCGGTGATCACCTTCGAGACGCAGGCGGTGACGCGCTTGCCCATCGGGATGTGCAGGAATTCGTTCGGGCCATGCGCATTGGAATGCGGGCCGAGCACGCCGGTGATCATGAACTGCGCACCGGGGAATTTCTCGCCCAGCATGCCCATGAACGGGATCGAGCCGCCTTCGCCCATGTACATCGCCGGCTTGTCGAAGAAGGCGCGGCTGGCGTCGTCGATGGCTTTCTCCAGCCACGGCGCCATGCCAGGCGCGTTCCAGCCGGAGGAGGCCTTTTCCAGTTCCAGCGTGACCTGCGCGCCGTTCGGCGGGTCACGCAGCAAGGCCTGCTTGAGCAGCTCACCGCAGGCCTTGCCGTCGGCGGTGGGTGGCAGGCGCAGCGACAGCTTCACCGCGGTCTGCGGACGCAGCACGTTGCCGGCCGATGCCAGCGGCGGCATGCCATCCACACCCGTGACCGACAAGGCCGGGCGCCAGGTCCGGTTCAACACCAGCTCGGTGAGGTCCTCGTGCATCGGCACCAGCCCGTCCACCATCGGAAACTTGTCGAAGATGGCCGTGTCCAGCGTTGCCGCCGCACTGCGGGCCTGTGCCAGTCGCTCGGCGGGCACGTCCACGTGCAGGCCATCAAGCAGGATGCGCCCGCTGGTTTCGTCCTCGATCCGCGACAGCAGCTGGCGCAGCAGGCGGAAGCTGGACGGCACCACGCCGGACGCGTCGCCCGAGTGCACGCCTTCCTCCAGCACCTTTACGGTCAGGTTGCCGCCAGTCAGCCCGCGCAGCGAGGTCGTGCACCACAGCTGCTCGTAGTTGCCGCAACCCGAATCCAGACACACCACCAGCGACGGCTTGCCGATGCGCTCGGCCAGGTGGTCCACATAGGCGGGCAGGTCGTAGCTACCCGATTCCTCGCAGGCTTCGATCAGCACCACGCAGCGCGTATGCGGCAAGCCTTGCGCACGCAGCGCCATCACCGCAGCCAGCGAGCCGAAGATGGCGTACCCATCGTCCGCGCCGCCGCGCCCATACAGTTTGTCGTCGCGCAGCACCGGCTCCCAGGGGCCGAGATCGGCATCCCAGCCGGTCATTTCCGGCTGCTTGTCCAGGTGGCCGTACAACAGCACGGTGTCCTCGCCAGACTCTGGCCCGGTGGCCGGGATCACGATGAAGATCAACGGCGTGCGGCCTTCCAGGCGCACCACCTCGACCTGCATGCCGTCGATGGCTTGGGCACGTGCCCAGGTTTCCATCAGGGTGACGGCCTGTTCCATATAGCCATGCGCGACCCAGTCGGCATCGAACATCGGCGACTTGTTGGGGATGCGGATGTAATCGACCAGTTGCGGGACGATCTCGCGATCCCACGTGTCGCTGACGAATTGGTCGATCTTGGCGCTATCCATACGGGCTCCGAATGCGTGACGTAATGGCACATTCTACGCCGCAGTCAGGGGGTAGGGATTTCCCTACAAGGCACCGCGCAGTTCACCGGCTGTGTGAAAAGTTCGTTGGCGATAGGATTGCTGCATGTGGCGCGGGACACTGGCTCCGCCGGCAGGAATGCTGGCTAGGACCATCACCCAAGCCACAAGGAGCGTTGCAATGAAGTCATTTACCGTAGTCCTGAAGTCCCTGCTACTGGCGTTGTTGTTGTCCTCGAATGCGTATGCACTCGACAAGGTCGATATCAACACCGCGTCTGCTGAGGAATTGGACAAGGTGCTGATGAATGTCGGGCGATCAAAAGCCGAGGCAATCGTCGAGCACCGTCAGGCAAACGGTCCCTTCAAAAGTGCCGAGGAACTGGCACTGGTCAAGGGCATCGGACTCAAGACGGTCGAACGGAATCGAGACCTGATCGAAGTGGGCGCCACGATGGCTCCCGCCAAGAAGGCTGCCAAGGGGGCGGCGGTGAAACCGGTGGGACGGCGTTAAGGGGAAGGGATCCGAGATACGGTTCGACGCGAGGATGCGTGGCCGCAACCTAACTGGACAGGATGTCTGGGGGATGGCTGGAAGCCGACAAGGACGTGAAATCGCCCGGTGTTGCACTTGGATGTGCAGCCGGGCGTTTTTCGTTGGGGCGCTTCGTACCGCCCAGCTGTGGAGCCCGGCTTAGTTTGGCTGTAGTACCGGATCCAGTATGGGCGTGACGCTGATCTCTGGCTTGACGGTGGGCTGCGTGGTGTACGCGCGCGACCTTGCATACGTGTTCCGCACTGCCATGTGTTCTGCGGTACGCATCAGTACGCCGGAGACTGATGCTGATGTCTCGGCATCTTGATGATGGCGCTTTCGGTATGGACGTACGCGATGGCAATTGCGCGCGTGCGCTCGTCTGGACATGGGCAAGTAGGCAGGCAAACACACACTCATGCAGGTACACGGGCACGCTTGCGGCACAATGCGCCGATGCAGCTGACAGACCTGAGCAGCCGGGTGATCCCGGCCACCGAGTACCGCCGTGAGCGGTGGCGCAACCAGTTGGGCTGGACCCGCGAGATCCTGCGGCTGGGAGAGCCCGGCCATGCCTGGGCGCTGCGGCTTTCGATTGCCGAGATCGAGCAGGACGCGGCGTTCTCCGCGTTTCCCGGGATCGACCGCGAGCTGGTGTTGCTGCGTGGCAATGGCATGCAGCTGCAGTTTGGCGACGGGCGGCAGCACAGCTTGCTGCCGCCGTATCAGCGGCTGCGGTTCGCGGGCGAGGAGGCGGTCACCGCGATGCTGACCGACGGGCCGACGCAGGACTTCAACCTGATGTGGCGGCGCGCTGTGTTGCAGACCGAGCTGCTGCACCGCCCGCTGGTGGGCACGATGCTGTTCTTTGCCGACCCCGGCAGTGCCTGGGCGATCCATCTGCTTGCCGGGCAGGCCAATTTTGGCCGCGATAGCGGGTTGCCGCCGTTGCTGACCGGTGACACCGCGTGGTTGTCGGCGCAAACGCGCAGCCGCTTCGTGCTGGATGGCGGCGGCGAACTGCTGGCGATCCGGGTGAGCCCGGCTGGCTGAGGTGGTGGACTCTCAGATGCAGATGCAGATGCAGATGCAGGCGCAGGCGCAGGCGCAGCTTCACAGGGCCGTTGCACGTGCAGATCCATGCAAGCCGCTGCGTTGCAGCTAACAAGTGAAGCGCAACCTATCCGTTCACAGCAGTTGAGTTTCGCTTGGAATAACGACCATCAGTACACGTCGCGACGATACCGCCCGCTGCTGAGTAGTGACTGTTTGAGGTCGGTTCCCAGAATGCTGTCGAGCGTGGCATCGACTTGCGGGCAGTTGAGTTTCGCTTGGAATAACGACCGTCAGTACACGTCGCGACGATGCCGCCCGCTGCTGAGTAGTGCCTGTTTGAGGTCGATTCCCAGAATGCTGTCTAGGGTGGCATCGACCTCCGGGGCCATACCGCGCAGGCTGCCGCAGACGTACACGCAGGCGCCTTGCGCCACCCATGCGCGCACGTCCGCCGCCGCGGCGGCCAAGGCGTGTTGAACGTAGCGATGCGGCTGGCCGCTGTCGCGGGAATAGATGCGGTCCAGTCGTTCGATCCAGCCGTCGCGCTGCCAGTGTTCGAGTTCATCGCCATAGAGCGTGTCGTAGGCTGCGTTGCGTTCGCCGAACAGTAGCCAGTTGCGGCGCGCACCGGCGGCGATGCGCGCGCGCAGGTGCGCACGCAAGCCGGCGATCCCGGTGCCATTGCCGATCAGCAGCATCGGTTGCGCGGCGGCGGGCGGGTGGAAGCCGGGATTGGTGCGCACGCGTAGCGCGATGCGCGCGCCGATTGGAGCCGCCTGGCAAAGCC
Source organism: Xanthomonas sp. NCPPB 4037 (assembly GCF_041475695.2). Classification (NCBI taxonomy): domain Bacteria; kingdom Pseudomonadati; phylum Pseudomonadota; class Gammaproteobacteria; order Lysobacterales; family Lysobacteraceae; genus Xanthomonas; species Xanthomonas sp. NCPPB 4037. The sequence continues at coordinate 3,469,395 of NZ_CM191261.1, read as the reverse complement.
AGCCGCTTCCCAGGCCGGGCGTGCCATCGGCATGCAGGTGTTGGCGGATCAGCAGTTCGGCATGGCCTTCGTCGGGGAGCGAGGCCAGCGAGTAGTCGCGGTGTGGCAGCGCTGCCAGTGCGTGTACCCATGTATCCAGCGAAGTGATGTCGGGGCCGTCGTCAGGTAGGGTCGCGCCGCTGAGCCATGCGTGCAAGGCCCCCCCCTGCACCTGTTGGGTGCCGTCTAGCCGATGCCGCTGCAGCCAGGCTTCCACCACCTGTGGCGAATGCTGCGGGCGGATTTCGGCGATATCGCCCGCGCTCCACTGCGGCAAATGACCGTCGCAGGGGATCAGGCGCAGGCGATACACCGCGGCGCCCGCGCTGCCCGGATTGACATGCACGCGCTGCTGCAGCTGCCAGTCGGCATAACTGGGCACACTCCAATCCGCTTGCATCGCCAGTGCCGGTGCCAGTTCAGCCAGCCGTTGCTGCCACTGCTGCAGGGACTGCGGCTCGGCGTTGTCGACCTCGATGCGTGCGAACAAGTGGGTTGCACCTTGCGCCTGCAGGCGTGCATCCAGGCGCCGCCCAAATGCGCAGAACTGCGCGTAACGGCGGTCGCCCAGCGCCAGGACCGCGTAACGCAGCGCGGCCAGATCGGTATCGCTGCCGCCCAGCCAGGTGCGCTCGGCTGCTTGTACGTGATCGGGCGCATCGCCTTCGCCGGTGGTGCTGACGATGCAGAGCAGGCGCGGCACGCGCGACAGTTGGTTTGCATCCAACGCGTCCAGCGGCAATGCATGCGCACCGACGCCGGCCTGCTGCAGGGCCGTGGCGCTGCGTTCGGCCAATTCGCGCGCGAACCCGGTCTGGCTCGCCCAGGCGATCAGCAGGTTGCTGTCATCGCCGCGCGCAGCTACAACGCGTGGACGTCCGCGCAGCCACAGGCCGAAACAGACGATGGCGTAAGCCGCCAGGCTGAGGCCCGCCCAGTGCCAACGGTGTGGGGCGGGGGCGCTCCACCACGGGCCCGCATGCAGGCTGCCCAACCAGGCGGCCAGTACCGCCAAGGCCAGCAGGATGACGCCGTTGCCAAGCCACACGCGTGGGGAGGCGAGGCTCATGCGGCAGCCAGATGCGTTTCAAACGCCGGGCTCATGGATTCCTGCAAATCCGCGCCACGGCGCTGCAAAAAGCGCACCGCCAGCCCTGCGTTCGTCGCATAAGCCAGGCCCGCTTCAACACCGAGCACGGTCATTGCGGTTGCCCAGGCATCGGCATGCATCGCATCGTGCGCCAGCACGGTGACCGCGGCCGCTGCCTGCGCAACCGGCGCGCCCAGGCGTGGGTCGAAGGTATGCGCGTAACGTACGCCGCCGGCCTCGAAGCGGTGCCAGCGGTCGCCGGAGGTGGCCACGGCCAGTCCATCCAGTGCCAGCACGCGCGCGGGCAGTGCGGTGCCTGCGTCTTCGTCGGGCGCTGATTCCACCAGGACACGCCATGCGCTGCCATCGGGTTTGCGGCCGTATCCAAACAGCTCGCCGCCGACATCGATCAACGCGCTGGCGATGCCCGCCTGCGCCAACGCGCGCTGCACGCAGTCCACACCGAAGCCCTTGGCGATGCCCGACAAATCCAATGCAAGCGCGCCGGGTTGCAGTGCTCTGTCTGCGTCCAGTTGCAGGCGCTGCCAGCCACAGCGCTGCCGGGCCAGGGCGATCTGCTCGGCACTGGGCACCTTGCGCGGCCCACCGGCGGCACCGAAGCCCCACAGGTCTACCATCGGGCCGACGGTTGGATCGAACGCGCCATCGCTGGCACGCGCAATCTCCAGCGCCGTGGTCAGCACACGGTGGAACGCGTCCGGCAACCGCTGCCAGGTGCCGGCGGCGGCACGGTTGAAGCGGGTGATGTCCGAGTCTGCGTCCCAAGTGCTCATCTGCGCGACCACGCGATCGAGCGCGCCCTGGATCACCGCATGCAACGGATGCAGGTCGCGGCCGCGCGGCGCCACCAGCTTCACGCTCCAGGTGGTGCCCATGCTGCGGCCGCCCAGCGTGGCAACGGCGTCATCTGCGGAAGAAACTGGGTGCATGTGTGGACCGGTCGAGCAGGCGCTGCCTTGAGGCAGCCAGGGGGACGCGCGAACGTGCCGTTTGCATCACGCGGCGTGTCTTTGAGGCAGCAGAGGATGCGTCGGTTGGTGCCGCGTGCGCTGCGCACGCGGCAGACGGTACACGCCGACAGCATGTGCCGCCTCAACAGCGCCACTGCATTGGTCATCGGATCAATGCAGTGGCGCGCGTGCGGTGATTACTGCGGCAACACTTCCAGTGTGGCGACATAGCCCAGGCGGCGCTGCTTGGCCTGCGGCAGCGAGGTTTTGGTGTCTTCGGTGGTGGTTTCCAGCCAGTACATGCCCGGCTCCTGCCAGGTCACGCTGAAGCCGCCCTTGGCGTCGGTCTTGAGCTTGATCTCGTTCTGCGCATCGCGGTAGCGGGTACCGCCACGCACGATTTCGATCTCCAGGCCGGCCGCCGGTTTGCCATCCAGTTGCAGGGTGAACTGCGCGGCTTCGCCAGCGACCAGGTCGTTGGGGTGAGTGACCGGAATCAGCTCGATGCCCTTGCCGCTGGGCTTGAATACGGTGGTGGTGGGCGCACCGCGGGTCACGAAGGTTTCCACGCGATTGAGCGACTGGGAGACCTGCAGTTCCTGCGCATTCTTCGGCACTTCGGTGGCGAAGCTGGTTTCGTTACCGCGCCAGCGCTTGGGCTTGCCGTCTTCCTTCCAGCTGGCGAACAGGCCGGCGTTGGTGATGCTGAGCTTGTAGGTGCCGGGCTGGGTGAGTTGCATGTCGAACACGCTGCGGTACTTGCCGGTGGCCGGATTCTCCGGCTTGAGCGCGCTGCCGTCGGGCGCGGTGATGCTCAGGTTGTCCAGCCGCAGCGGCACATGGTTGAAGTAGAACAGGTCGTTGGACACCGCGGCATCGACGGTGATCCATGGTGCTTCGCCGGCAATGACGGTTTGCGAAGGCAGCAACCAGGCCTTGTGCGCGAGGGCGGTGACCGGCAGTGCGGCGAGCAGGGCGATCAGGACGAGAGGACGTTTCATGGCAACTCCTTGCAGAAGATGAGGGCGGTGGTCGCGTGTTTGGTCAGCGCACAGCTGCGCCGCGTGGATGCGTGGAAGATCGAATAACGCCGTGCGTGTGGGGGCTCGCATCGCACTCGGCGCGTGCGAGCGACCGCGCGCAGCGCACGATCAGGGCTTGGCGACCAGGCTGACCGTGCCCAGTTCGCTGCTGCCGCTGGCCTTGGCCGTCTGTGCAGCGGTGGCCGGCCAGGTGAAAGGCACTTTGACCAACTCGCGGCCGCCCACTTCACGCGCGGCCTCCACCACCAGTGTGTATTGGCCGGCCGGCAGCGACTTCAGCGCACCCTTGGTATCGGTGAACGATAACGCGTGCGCGCCGGCGGGGCGGGTCGGGCCGGTGACGCCGTCGACCGGCACCTCCAGGGTGCGCCCGCTCTTGCGCCACCACTGGCGCAAGTCTGGCAGCCACTTGGTGCCATGGCCTTCGGCGGTGTCCTTGGACTGGTACCAGACCGCCAGGTTGGCAGCGGCCTTCTGGTCGGCGCCTTCGACCCAGATCGCCACGTACGGGCGGTGGTATTCGGCGACATTGAGCTTGGGGATCTCGACGTTGATATCGAGCGTGGCCGCATACGCCGGCATGGCGAGCAGGCCGCTCAGGGCGATGGTCAAGGTGGCGCGCATGGTCGTCTCCGGAGGCGAGGGTCAGTGGATCAGCAACAGGGCAAGCAACAGCGGAATCAGTAAACCCAGGCCGACCAGCGGCCAGGTCATGCGCCGCTGACGCGCGTGCAGGTGCAGTAAAAACAGGCCGGTGATGCAAAACACGAGGCAGGCGATGGCGAACACGTCGATAAACCAGCCCCAGGCTGGCCCGGCGTTGCGGCCCTTGTGCAGATCGTTGAGGTAGGCGATCACGCCGCGCCCGGTGCGTTCGTATTCCACCGCGCCGGTGCTGCGGTCCAGGCTCAGCCAGGCATCGCCACCGGGGCGCGGCAGTGCGAGATAGATTTCCTCCGGCGACCATTCGCCCTCGCGCGTGCCGACGCTGATGTCCAGTTCGCGGCCCAGCCACTGTGCGACGCGCGGCGGCAGTGGCGCATTGCCTTCCTGGCGCGTGCCCAGGGTCCGTAGCAGCGCGGTAGGCAGCGTGAGCGTGCGGTGCTCGGTCGAAGGAGTGGCTTCGATGCGCGCGGCGTGATTCAAGGTGAGGCCGGTGACGGTAAACAGCAGCATGCCGATCAGGCACACCGCCGAACTGATCCAGTGCCACTGGTGCAGCATGCGCAGCCAGAAGCCGCGCCGTTGTTGCGCGGCGCCGAGCTGATCGGTGGAGGAGGCGGGCGCCATGTGGGTCAGGCCGCCGCCGTGGTGGCAACGGGCGGCGCAGGCGACTGCCGCGCAAGCACTTCGCTCAGCAATGCGCGCAGGCGTGGGTGTGGAGCGGCGGCCAGCAGCGGGGTGAGTTGGCGCAGGAACCCGGCATGCCCGCCGGCGATGGCGCGGCGCATCCAGGCTTCGGCCTGATCGATGTCGCCGTCGTCGGCCAACACCGTCGCAAAACCGGCCTGCCCGCGGAAATCGCCGGCCTCGGCGGAGCGGCGGTACCAGTCGCGGGCGGCGAGCGGATCTGCAGCGCCGGCCAGGCCTTGCTCCAGATAGCGCGCCACAAAGTTCATCGACTTGGCGTGCCCGTGTTCGGCAGCGCGGCGATACAGCGCCAACGCCTGGGTGTGGTCCTGCGCGACGCCGCGGCCGGAGGCGTACAGGTGCGCCAGGTTGTACATGCCCCAGTCCAGGCCATGCGCGGCGGCGCGGCGAAACCACAGCGCCGCCAGTTCCAGATTGCAGGGCGTGCCGAAGCCCAGTTCGTGGCAGCGCCCAAGCTGGTTCATCGCTTCCGGATGCCCGGCATTGGCGGCCACTTCGTACCACAGCATCGCCTGGATCGGATCGGCCGCGACGCCGCGCCCTTCTGCGTAGAGTTGTGCGAGCAGCAGCTGTGCGGCCACGTCCTGGCGATCGGCCGCCTTGCGCAGCAACGCCACCGCCTGCGCGGGCTGCGTGCGCAGTGCGGCGATCACCTGCGCGGTGTCCAGCACCGGCTCAGACATCGGCCCATTGCCGCAGCAGGTTGTGATACACGCCGGTGAGCTGGATCAGCGAAGGGTGGCCGGGAGTGTCTTGGGTAAGCCGGCGAATCGAGACATCCAGCTCGAACAGCAGGCGGCGCTGTGCATCGTCGCGCAGCATGCTTTGGATCCAGAAGAACGAGGCGACACGCGTGCCACGCGTCACCGGCATCACTTTATGCAAGCTGGTGCCGGGGTAGATCACCAGATGCCCGGCCGGCAATTTCACCGACTGCGTGCCGTAGGTGTCTTCGATCACCAGCTCGCCGCCGTCGTAGCTCTCGGGGTCGCTGAGGAACAGCGTGGCGGAGACGTCGGTGCGCACCGGATCGGCGCCGCCACGGCTGCGGTCGTAACGCACCGCATTGTCGACGTGGTAGCCGAACGACTGCCCGCCGCTGTAGCGATTGAACAGCGGTGGATAGATCCGGCGCGGCAGCGCGGCGGAAAAGAACGTGCTGCTGCGCGACAGCGCGTCGAGCACCAGCGCACTGGCCTCGCGCGCGATTGGGCTGTCTTCGGGCAACTGCGCGTTGTCCTTGGCCTGCGCGGACTGATGGCCGGCGGTGATGCGGCCATCGGCCCAGTCAGCCGCGTCCAGGCGCTCACGCAGCTGGCTCAGCTGGGCGGGCGTCAGAACGTCGGGAATGGGCAACAACATGCAGTGGTCTCCACGCCGTCCGCGGACTGCGGACGGCGCGTTGATGGATCAGAAACTGAAGGTCGCGTTCAACACCGCCGAGCGGCCATCGCCCGGCAACGCCCAGCCACTGCCGGCGGTGACGGTGCCCGCGGCGTTGACGGTGAGGTTGTTGCGGATGCTGGTGTGGTACTCCTTGTCGAACAGGTTGTTGACGTTCAACTGCAGGCTGAGCCAGTCGTTGACGCGCAGGCCGACCATCGCACGGTGCACCCAGTATGCGTCGGTCTTGCGGTAGACCGCGGTCGAGGTGTTGTTCGGATAGAAGCTGCCCTGGTAATTGACGCCGTACCCGAAGGTCCACTGGTTGAGCTGATAGGTGGTCCAGAGATTGCCGGCGTTGCGCGGGGTCTGCACCAGTTCGCGTCCGGCAATCGGGTCGCCGGTGAGGCTGGCGGTGCGGTTGGAGACGCTTTGCAGCACTTCGCTGTCCAGGAAGGTGTAATTGGCGAAGATCGACCAGCGCTCGGTCAGGTAGCCGGCCGCGCCCAGCGCAATGCCATCCACGCGCGCCTTGCCGTCCAGCACCTGCTCGGGAATCAGCGGGTCGCCGCTGTTGACCTTGTAGTTTTCGCGCTCGTTGCGGAACACCGCCGCCGTCAGTGCCAGACGCTCGTTCAACACGTCCCACTTGCCGCCGAGTTCGATATTGACCGCGCTTTCCGGCTCCACATTGCAGTTGGCGCCGGCGGTGGCAGTGGCGATCGGCGTGCACGAGCCATTGACCGACGCCTTCGACGGGGTCTTGCTGTTGGCGTAGGACAGATAGAGGCTGGCGTTGTCGACCGGCTTGAACACCAGGCCGGCGCGGTAGGAGAACAGATCCTCCTCGCTGCCTGCCGGGAACCCCGGGGTGACGCCGGTCACGCCGCCGGTGGCATTGACGGTGTAGGTGGTGCTGTCGCCTTCGTTGTGTTCGTAACGGCCGCCCAGGTTGAGCATCCATTGCTCGTTGAACTGCAGCGTGTCGAACAGGTACACCGCCTGATTGGTCAGGCTGCCCTTGCTGCGTCCGGTGCGGAAATAGTTCTGCGGGCCGGTCCAGATGTTGTACGGATTGTCGAAGGTCTGCAGCGGGTAGGTGATGCCGGTGGTGGAGCCGTCGGCATTGCGGAAGATGCTGCCGCTATCGAGTTCGAAATCTTCCTTGCTGAAGGCCACGCCGGCGACCACGCGGTGCTCGATGGCGCCGGTGTGCAGGGTGGCGGTCAGGTCGGTCTGGCTGTGGGCGATGAAATTCTCGGTGTCGCGCACCAGCCCGCGCGGGCCGCTGTTCGGGTTCCAGGTGGACGGCGGTTGGCCGACGCAGGCGCGGCCGGTGTAGGCGTTGGTATTGTTGGGCAGGCACCAGGTGCCTTCCGGCGCGGTGGCCGTGGTGGTCTGGTCCACGCGCTGTACACGCGCCAGGCTGCGCAGTTTGACGTTGTCGTCAAAGTCCATTTCCAGCACGCCGGTCAGCATGTCCACGTCGATTTCCTGACGCGACACATTGCGATAGCCGTAATAGGTTTCGCGGTCCACGCCCGGCAGCGGGCCATCGTTGAACGGGCTGAGCGCGAACGGCACGCCGTACTGCGGCAGGTTGTTGTCGTGCTGGTGCAGGTAGCTCAGCGTGAAGCGCGTATCCGAGCCCAGCCCGAACGCCACTGACGGCGCAAAACCCCAGCGATGACGGAATTCCTCATCGCGCCCCGGCACATCCTGGGTGTGACCCATGGCGTTCATCCGCACCGCGGTGCCGTTTTCGAAGTCGTAATTGCTGTCGACGGTGAGGCGGCCGTAGCGGTCGCTGCCGCCGCCGATCAGCACGTTGGTGAAGTCGCCCTGGCCGGCGGTCTTGGTCACCAGGTTGATGTTGCCGCCCACCGAGCCGGCGCCGGACATCGCCGAGTTGGCGCCGTTGATCAGCTCCACAGCCTCGAGGTTGAAGGTGTCGCTGCGGCTGTACTGCGCGCTGTCGCGCACGCCGTCGGTGGTGATGTCGCTGCTGGCGGTAAAGCCGCGCAGGTTGATGCTGTCGCCATAGCCGCCGCCGCCTTCGCCCGCGCCAAAGGTGATGCCGGGCAGGGTGCTGAGCACATCACGCAACGACAGCAGGTTCTGCTGGTCCATGGTCTGCTTGGTGACCACGGTGATGGTCTGCGGGGTGTCGCGCAGCGCCTCGGTGTACTTGGGCGAGGACGGCTTCTGCGCACGTTCCTGCTGCACCCGGATGGCATCCAGATCCACTGCGCCCGGAGGTGCCGGCGCGTCGCCAGGCTGGGCGAAGGCAGGAGCGGACAGCGTCAGCAACACGGCCGAAGTGAGCGGGGAAATCCTGGGAGTCATGGGACGTCTCGAAGAGGGAAGCGATGCTTCGGCCTGGCGATGGCTCGGCGGATGCGGGAAGGGAATGCACGCCTGTCAGCCCGATGCCGCCTGCTGCCAGGCCCGGCGTCCGGGCACGTGGCAGCGCTGCGCCGAACGGCACAGTGCGGACGAACACCAGGAAGAGGAGGGCATGGACGGGGGACGGCGCATGGGATCGCAGGAAGGCCAGTTGTTAAGAAGGCCTGAAGGGCTGCGATCTTAAATGCAAATCATTCTTCTTTGCAATCTTTGCCGATGGATGGCATACGGCTGAAAGATTGAGGCTCTGCAGTGCGCTGCCAGCGGCGGCTGGGCGCTGCGCTCAGCGGTCGTCGCGGGTCCAGATACCGCCGTGTTCCTGCTTCACCGGGAACTTGGGCACTGCGGAGTAGGCCGGGGCGCACAGAGGACGCCCATCGCGGATATCGAAGCGCGCGCTGTGCAGCAGGCACTCGATGGTGCCGGCAGCCGCGTCGAAGGTGCCGGGCGAGAGTTCGTAGTCTTCGTGGCTGCAGCGGTCTTCCAGCGCGTACAGCGCGCCGTCGAGGTTGAACACCAGGATCGGCGCATCGGTCACTTCATCCCACACGGTCTTCAGCTCGCCCGGCAGCAATTCGCTGCTGGCGCAGACAAAGGTCCAGTTGTCGCTCACAACGCGGCCTCGCCGAGCGGCTTCTCCAGCACTTCGAAGCGCAGGTCCTGGCGCAACGGCACGCCGAAGCGCTCGTCGCCATAGGGGAAAGGCTTGGACACGCCGGTGCGGCGATACCCGCGGCGTTCGTAGAAGGCGATGAGTTCGTTGCGCACGTCGATCACGGTCATGCGCATCAGCGGCAAGGCCCACTCGGTGGCGGCGATGCGTTCGGCCTCGGCGAGCACGGCCTTGCCGATACCGCCGCCCTGCAAGGTGGGGCTGACCGAGAACATGCCGAAGTAACCGGCGCCGTCTTCGTCGGCAACATGCGCGCAGGCCACCAGGGCGCCGTCCTGTTCCACCAGCAGCACCAGGCTGCGGTCGCGCAGGATGTCCTGCCGCAACACCGCCGGGTCAATGCGCGCACCGTCCAGGATGTCGGCTTCGGTGGTCCAGCCGACGCGGCTGCTGTCGCCGCGATAGGCCGAGGTGACGAGCGCGACGATGGCATCGATATCGTCGACGGTGGCGGTGCGGAAGGTGGTGGTCTGCATGTGGAACAGTTTATCGGGAATCGGGAATCGGGAATCGGGAATCGGGAATCGGGAATCGGGAATCGGGAATCGGGAATCGGGAATCGGGAAAAGCGTTGCGCCGCTCAATGAGCTACTTCGCCTCTGCCGACCAGCGACAGCATGTGGGAGAGCCGCTTGTTCGATTCTCCATTCCCGATTCCCGCATTCAATCAGCCCAAAAGCTGACGCACCTTCACCAACGCGGCAACAAAACGCTCGATCTCGTCATGCGTGTTGTAGAACGCCAGCGAGGCGCGGCAGGTGGCGGCCACGCCGTAGTACTGCAGCAGCGGGTGGGCGCAGTGCTGGCCGGAGCGGACTGCCACGCCTTCCAGGTCGAGCAGGGTGGCCAGATCGTGCGCGTGTGCGCCTTCGATCAGGAACGACACCACCGCCGCCTTGTCCGGCGTGGTGCCGAAGATGCGCAGGCCGTCGATGCGCTGCAGTTCTTCGGTGAAGTGCGCGAGCAGCTCGGTCTCGCGCGCCTCCACGTGCGCCAGGCCGACCGCGTCCAGATAGTCCACCGCCGCGCCCAGGCCGATGAAGCCAGCGATATTCGGCGTGCCGGCTTCGAACTTGTGCGGGCCGTCGTTGAATACGGTGCCTTCGAAGCTCACTTCCTTGATCATCTCGCCGCCGCCCAAGAACGGCGGCATGGCCTGCAGATGTTCGCGGCGCGCCCACAGTGCGCCAGTGCCGGTGGGGCCGCACATCTTGTGGCCGGTGATGGCGTAGAAATCGCAGCCGATGCCGGCCACGTCGACGCGGCGGTGCGGTGCGGCTTGCGAGCCGTCCACCACGGTGACGATGCCGCGCTTGCGTGCCTCACGGCAGATCTCGCGCACCGGGTTCACCGTGCCCAGCACGTTGGACACGTGGGTGATCGCCAGCAGCTTGACCTCGGGGGTCATCGCCTTGCGCAGTGCATCCAGATCCAGCGCGCCCTCAGGCGTGATCTCGGCCACGCGGATGGTGGCGCCGGTGCGCTGGGCGACCAACTGCCACGGCACGATATTGGCGTGGTGCTCCATGCGCGACACCAGGATCACATCGCCCGCCCCCAGGCGCGGCAGCGCCCAGGAATAGGCCACCAGATTGATCGCGAACGTGGTGCCGCTGCACAGCACCAGCTCGTCGGCGCGCACGTTGAGAAAACGCGCCAGCTTGCTGCGTGCGCCTTCGAACGCGTCGGTGGCTTCGGTGCCCAGTGCATGCACCGCGCGGCTGACGTTGGCGTTCTGCCGGCGATAGAACTCGTCGGTGGCAGCGATCACCTGCAGCGGCTTCTGCCCGGTGTTGGCGTTGTCGAAATAGATCAGCGGCTTGCCGTGCACCTGCCGCATCAGCAGCGGGAAATCGGAGCGTACGCGCTCCCAGTCCGGTGCCGGGGTGGTGGCGACGGAGGCGTTCATGCCACGCCCGCCGAGTTCAGGGCGCGGTCCAGCTGCACGGCCAGCAGATCGCGCAATGGCGACGGCAGTGCGCGCAACGGCTCATGGCAGAACGCGGCGCTGAGCAAGCGCTGCGCCTGCTGCTGCGGCAACCCGCGCGAGCGCAGGTAGAACAGCGCGTTGTCGTCGAGCTGGCCCACGGTGGCACCGTGCGCGGCCTGCACTTCGTCCGCGTCGATCACCAGCACCGGCTGGGTGTCGATTTCGGCGTTGTCCGAGAGCAACAGGTTCTTGTTCGACAAACGTGCGTCGGTGCCATCGGCGCCCTGGCGGATATGGATGCCGCCATGGAACACCACGCGGCTGCGGTCGGCGCCGACGCCGCGCCAGACCAGCTCGCAGGCGGTGTCGCGGGCGATGTGCTCGATGCCCAGGCGGGTATCCACATGCCGGCGGCCATTGCCGAGCAGCACGCCATTGGCGGTGAGCCGTGCATTGTTGCCTTCCAGCCGCGCATTGAGTTCGTGCCGAGACAGGCCTGCGCCCAGCTCCAGATCCACACGCTGGTACTGCGCATTGCGCGCCAGCACCGCATCGGTCCGCGCGAACGCGGTGGCGCGTGCGCCATCGGCCTGCACGCGTGCGTGCGAAAGCACGGCGTCCTGGGCCAGATGGACATGCATCACGCTGTTGTCCAGATGCGCTGAATCGCCCACATGCAGGTGGTGCTCGACCACGCCGAGCGCGGCGTCGGCATGCAATTCGATCAGATGGCGGTGGTGCCAGGCCAGGTCGTGCTCGCCGGCCACGCTGACGAACACCAGCTGCAGCGGCAGCGCCACCTTGACGCCTGCGTCCACACGCACGAGCGCGCCTTCCTCGGCCAGCGCGGCATTCAGACGCGCGAAGATTTCATCGCTGCGCTCAAAGCGGCGGCCAAGCAGTTGCTGCGCCGATGCATCGCCAGCCAGTGCGGACGACAGCGTCTGCACCTGCACGCCTGCCGGAAGTTCGGACAGATCGCTCAGCGCATCCGACGCACGGCCATTGACGAACACCAGACGCGGGGTGGGGATCTCATCCAGCACCGCGGCATCGATCAGCGCCGGCACCAACGGTGCAGGCTGGAAGCTGCGGCGTTCCAGCTGGCGCAGCGAGGTGTATTTCCAGGCTTCGGCACGCGGGCCGGGCAGGCCGGTCTGCAAGGCCGCGTCGAGTTCGGCGCGCCGTGCAGCGTTGCCGCTAAACCCGCTGGCAAGGGATTCCAACAAGGCACTCATCAGGCGGCGGCCTCCGGCACCACACGGTCCTTCAGGAAGTGGTAGCCGTGTTTTTCCAGCTCCAGCGCCAGCTCCGGGCCGCCACTCTGCACGATGCGCCCATCGGACAGCACATGCACCACGTCCGGCTTGATGTAGTCGAGCAGGCGCTGGTAATGGGTGATCACCAGGAACGAACGCTCGGTCGAGCGCAGCGCATTGACGCCGTCGGCCACGCTCTTGAGTGCATCGATATCCAGGCCGGAGTCGGTTTCGTCCAGGATCGCCAACTTCGGCTCGAGTACGGCCAGCTGGAAGATCTCGTTGCGCTTCTTTTCGCCGCCGGAGAACCCTTCGTTGACGCCACGGTGCAGCAGCTCGTCCTTCAGGTGCAGCACCGCCAGCTTCTGCCGCACCAGCTTGAGGAACTGCATGGAATCCAGCTCTTCTTCGCCACGCGCCTTGCGCTGCGCATTGAGCGCGGCACGCAGGAAGTAGGTGTTGTTTACGCCGGGGATTTCCACCGGGTACTGGAAGGCCAGGAACAGGCCGGCCGCAGCGCGTTCTTCCGGCTGCAGGTCGAGCAGGTCGGCGCCTTCGAACTGCACGGTGCCGGCTGTGACTTCGTAGCCGTCGCGACCGGCGAGCACGTTGCCCAGGGTCGATTTGCCGGCGCCGTTGGGCCCCATGATGGCGTGCACCTGGCCGGGCTGGATATCCAGCGACAAGCCCTTGAGGATGTCTTTGCCGGCGATGCTGGCGTGGAGATTTTGAATGTTGAGCATGCTGATGGTCCGTCAGAATTCGTATGTAGCCCCTCTCCCGCCGGGAGAGGGGTTGGGGTGAGGGTTCGTGCGAAGCATCGTGCCGTTTGGTGCACTTGGCTTCGCCCGTACCCTCATCCGGCGCTGCGCGCCACCTTCTCCCGAGGGGAGAAGGGGAAAGGTGTCAGCCGACGCTGCCTTCTAAGGAAACTTCCAGCAGCTTCTTGGCTTCCACCGCAAATTCCATCGGCAGTTCGCGGAACACCTGCTTGCAGAACCCATCCACGATCAACGACACCGCGTCTTCCTGGCTGATGCCGCGTGCGCGGCAGTAGAACAGCTGGTCGTCGCTGATCTTGGAGGTGGTGGCTTCGTGCTCGACTGTGGCGCCGGGATTCTTCACCTCGATATAAGGGAAGGTGTGAGCGCCGCACTGCTTGCCGATCAACAGCGAATCGCACTGGGTGTAGTTGCGCGCGCCATCGGCGTTGCGATCCACCTTGACCAGGCCACGGTAGGTGTTCTGGCCGCGGCCGGCGCTGATGCCCTTGCTGACGATCTTGCTCTTGGTGCGCTTGCCGATGTGGATCATCTTGGTGCCGGTATCGGCCTGCTGACGATGGTGGGTGAGGGCCACCGAGTGGAACTCGCCCACCGAATCGTCGCCCAGCAGCACGCACGACGGATACTTCCAGGTGATCGCCGAACCGGTTTCGACCTGGGTCCAGGTCACCTTGCTGCGGTCGCCACGGCATTCGGCACGCTTGGTGACGAAGTTGTAGATGCCGCCGCGGCCTTCTTCGTCGCCCGGGTACCAGTTCTGCACGGTCGAATACTTGATCTCCGCATCTTCCAGCGTCACCAGTTCCACCACAGCCGCATGCAGCTGGTTTTCGTCGCGCATTGGCGCGGTGCAGCCTTCCAGATACGACACGTAGGCCTTGTCTTCGCACACGATCAAGGTGCGCTCGAACTGGCCGGTGTGGCCGGCGTTGATGCGGAAGTAGGTGCTCAGTTCCATTGGGCAACGCACGCCCCTGGGAATGAACACGAAGCTGCCATCGGAGAACACGGCCGAGTTCAGCGCGGCAAAATAGTTGTCGCCCACCGGCACCACGCTGCCGAGGTACTGTTTGACGATCTCCGGATGTTCCTTGATCGCCTCGGACATCGAGCAGAAGATCACGCCCTTTTCGGCCAGTTCCTTGCGGAACGTGGTGCCGACCGAGACCGAATCGAACACTGCATCCACCGCAACGCCGGCCAGCCGCGCGCGTTCGTGCAGCGGTACGCCGAGCTTGTCGTAGGTATCGAGCAGTTCCTTGGGCACGTCATCCAGCGACGCGTACTTCGGGCCCTTGGGCGCGGAGTAATAGCTCAACGCCTGGAAATCGATCGGCGCAATCTTCAACTTGGCCCACTCCGGCATCGGCATTTTCAGCCAGTGACGGTAGGCCTCCAGGCGCCAGTCGGTCATCCATTGCGGCTCTTCTTTCTTGGCCGACAGTGCACGGATGATGTCTTCGTCCAGACCGGGCGGGAGCGAATCGGATTCGATCTCGGTGATGAAACCGGCGTCATAACGTCGGCCCAACCGTTCGAGGATCTGCGCATTCTGCGGGGGGGCAAGTTCGGTGGCCATCGGCTGCCTACTGGGTCAGGTGGTCGCGACGCGCGCGGCGATGGAACGCCGACGGTTGTCGCCAGGGAGGGAGAGGGGGTGCAGCATCTGCGCCAGGGTCACGCGACGCAGGGCATCGCCCACCACATCGTTGATCAGGCGCCAGTTGGAGCGCACACCGCATTGGTGGGCGATCCCGCATTGACTGTGGTCCTGGCTGCATTCGGTGATGGCCAGCGGCCCTTCCATGGCTTCGACGATCTCCACCAGGGTGATCGCGCTGGCCGCACGTGCAAGCCGGTAGCCGCCATGCACGCCGCGCAATCCTTCCACCAGGCCAGCCTGCGACAACGGCTTGAGGATCTTGCTGACGGTGGGTGCTTCCAGGCCGGCCTGTTCGGCCAGTTCGCTCGCGCTGAGCACCTGGTCGCTCCGTGCAGCCAGCACCGTCAATACGACGGTGGCGTAATCGGTCAATTTGGTGACGCGCAACATGCGAAGACGGTGAATCCCTAAAGCGGACCGAAATTGTACTCTTTTGCTCCGCTCAGTCCAACCGCGCGGTTCAGCCGCCGGAAAGGCCAGCCCGTTGCGGTGGCAGGTGCGCTTGTGCTTGGCGCGTGGGCGCGCTGCGGTCACAATGAGCGGCCCCATCACCGGACCCTTTCATGTCGCGCAAAGTTGCCGCCCGCAAGTCACGTATCCATGGCAATGGCGTGTTCGCCGTCGCTGCGCTCAGCAAGGGCGAACGCATCATCCAGTACAAGGGGCGCCTGCGGACGCATGCCGAAGTGGATGCCGACGACACCGGCGATGTGGAAAGCGGGCACACCTTTCTGTTTACGCTGAGCGATGACTACGTGCTCGACGCCAACTACGAAGGCAATATCGCGCGCTGGATCAACCACAGCTGCAATCCCAATTGCGAAGCGGTGATCGAAGAGGCTGAAGGCGACGACCGCAGCAAGGACAAAGTCTTCATCGAAGCCAAGCGCGCAATCAAGCCGGGCCAGGAGCTGACCTATAACTACGGCATCACCCTGGGCGAGCGACACACGCCGCGCTTGAAGAAGATCTGGGAATGCCGCTGCGGCTCGAAGAATTGCACCGGCACCATGTTGCAGCCCAAGCGTTGAGCAACGGCGCGCTGCGGTCGGCATGACGCGGCGCGCACATCGGTTCACGGATGCGCAACACGCGCATTCCTAGGGTGCAGGCTCCTTTGCAGATTGAGGAGTTCCTCATGACCCATTCGCTCTCCGGCAAGACCGTTGCCGTGCTCGCGACCAGTGGCTTCGAACAATCCGAGCTGCAGGAACCCAAGCGCTTGCTGGAATCCTGGGGCGCCACCGTCGAAGTGACCGCGCCCGGCGACGATGCACAGATCCGTGGCTGGAACCACACCGACTGGGGCGACAGCGTGCCGGTGGATATGCCACTTGCGCAGGCCAAACCCGACCGTTACGACGCGCTGGTGCTGCCAGGCGGTGTGATCAACCCGGACAATCTGCGCACCAACACGCAGGCGATCGACTTCATCCGTAGCGTTGCGGCCAACGGCAAGCCGGTGGCCGCGATCTGCCACGGGCCGTGGTTGCTGGTGGAAGCTGAGTTGGTGCGCGACCGCAGGGTGACGTCGTGGCCGTCGGTCAAGACCGACCTGAGCAACGCGGGCGGCCGCTGGGAGGATGCCGAGGTGGTGGTGGATGGCCAGCTGATCACCAGCCGCAAGCCGGATGATATTCCTGCATTCACCGATGCGGTTGCCAAGGCGTTGGCTGCCTGAGGTCACGCAGCAGCTATAAAAAAAGAGCCCGGTGCATCGCTGCGCCGGGCTCTTTTAGTTTCACTTTGGCAGATGCGCGGTGTGCTCGCAGCGCCGATGGGTTACTTGCCTGGCATGGCGCCGGCCGGCACCAGCTGCTCGATATCCTGGTTGAAGTTCACCGCCAGCCGGCCGTTCTGGATCGCCACCGACTCCACCTGCACATTGCCCATCACGGCCGCAATGGCGGGATCGATCTTGTAGATCGGCTCCTTGCGTGCGTAGTCGGCCAACCATGCGTTGAGCAACTGACGCGTGCTGCTGTCCAACTTGGCGCCGGCGTTGGCAGGGCGGAAATCATCGACCGTTGGCTGGTCGAGATAAAACCCCTGCTTTGCCGTGTCGTAACGCAGCGCGCTGCTCAAGGTGACGTTGCCCACCGGCGCCGGCGCGCCGCCGGCCGTGGCCAATGCAAGGTCGAATGCCATTTTCAAGCGGTCGCCAGGTGGCAACGACAGCGCCGGGTTGCTGACCGTCATTTCGATCAGGCCGCCCAGCGCATCGTGCGTCTGCGGGAAGCGCCCGCCCAGGTACTGCTGCACGTCGGCGGCCTGCACGCTGATCTGCCGCCCCTGGATTTGAGGCGCCGCCCACGCTGCGGACAGTGGCATCGCCAGGGCGAGGGCAAGCAGGGATCCGGC
Organism: Xanthomonas sp. NCPPB 4037; assembly: GCF_041475695.2. Classification (NCBI taxonomy): domain Bacteria; kingdom Pseudomonadati; phylum Pseudomonadota; class Gammaproteobacteria; order Lysobacterales; family Lysobacteraceae; genus Xanthomonas; species Xanthomonas sp. NCPPB 4037. Next base: position 3,452,421 of record NZ_CM191261.1, on the reverse strand, counting down.
AACTAAACGCAATTTCATCGGGCAACTCCTGCGGTGGATGGCATCACCTTAGCCAGCGCCGGTGAACCACGGGTTAGCGTGCTGCGGTGTGGCGGGATGAGTACGACACTGCGTGCCGCGGTGGTTGGGATGCTCGTAGCGAATGCGCGTAGGCGTTACGGGCGTCGACTGCGGATCTCGCGTATCCGCCACCTCTGCCTGCGAACGTGCAGTTGCTTGGACGGCGGCTTTAACGCAGCACCGGCTGCAGGGTGGCCGCATAGATTTCCCAGGTGTCGCTGCCAACGCGTGGTTGCAGACGGTAAGCGCCGACCAGGCGTTCGGTGCCGGTCGTGGTGCGCACGGTCAGCTGCACCGGCACTTCGATCAAGCGCGGCGGGTGCTGTTGGTCCAGCGCGATCGGCGGATCGTTGTTGATGCGCAGGCTGATGATCTGCCCGATGTTGCGCAGCACCGCATCGTCCGGCGCGGGTGCGGGATGGCCGCCGGTCCACAGGGCATCCGCATCGGCACGTGCAGCGCCGGGCAGTGCGCCCAGATAACGATGCACGGTTGCGCTTGCTTGCGCGTAGTTCGCACTTGCAAGCGCCTGCTTGGGATCGGTGGCGGTCGATACAGCGCCGGGACGCTCGCTGGCCGCGGGCGATGCCGCAGTTGTGGCGACAGTCGCCGATGCAGGCGAGCTGTTGGCGGCCTGTGGTTCGGGCGTGCGTTGGCAGCTACAGCCGGCCAGCAGCAGTAGCGAAAAGACACTGATCAGTTGGCGCATCGCCGCTCCCCGTCACGATCGGCGCAGTGTAGCGGCTGTTGGCGCCGCGCGGATCAGCGCCCGGCCGCGGGATGCACGCGTTGCAGGCGCTCCAGCAACAGCTGCAATTTCGGCTGTAGCGCGTCCAGGGCATTGCTGGGCCGCGCGCGGGGACGCGCCGCCAGGTCCTCGAGCAATTGCGAGCCCACGGTGAGCGCAGCGCACTCGTCACTGCTCAGGTCGCGGCGCAGGTGCAGCTCTTCGAACAGCCGCATCCAGTCGGCACGCGAACGCTGTTCGAATTCGATCGTGCAGCGGTCATGGCAGGGGCTGCCGTCGTTTTCGATGGGCGTGACCGTAATGCGATAGCGTTTGCGGGACATGGAAGGTCGCGTCACTGTGGGGCTTGCTCCACCATAGGCGCGCAGGCGCAGGGTCTCGATAGGCCGGGCCATGACGCAGTGTTCCAGTGCGCTCAGGGTGCCTGCTGTGGCGCGGGTTGCCGGAGCAGTGGCAGCGGATCGTACGCACCGTTGCGCCCATAGATCCCGTAATGCAGATGCGGCGGCGTACCGCGCGCGTTGCCGGTGGTGCCGACCATGCCCAGTGCAGTGCCGGGCTCGACCACATCGCCGACTGCCAGTCCGGGCGCCCAGTCGTCCAGGTGCGCGTAGTAGTGCCGTTCCATCGCCGGGCCGAGCACCCACACCTGTTTGCCACCCAGCCCTGTGTCGCGAATGGAACTGACCACGCCACGAGTGGCGGCCACCACCGCTGTGCCGCGCGGCGCGAAGATATCGACACCGGCATGGCTGCGGTCGCGTCCGCGTGGGGCGCCGAAGGTGTCGGCAATCTGACGACCACGCACACCGTCTACCGGGATGTGCAACTGCGTGGGTGCCGGCATCTGCGACAACTCCCAGCTGGTGCGCAGGCGTTCGGCCATCGGTGACAGCCAGGCCCAGCGCGCAGCAACACCCAGCGCGCAGCAACACCCAGCGCGCACAGCATCACGATCGATACCAGCACGCTGCGCACGCGTCTGGCTGGGCTGCGGGTGGGCTGTGGCGCGGTCACGGGCACTCTTGGTTGCGAACTCACCGCAAGAGTAGGGCAGCGGCGATGAGTGCGATGTGGTGTGCCTGTCAGGAGGCGAAGAAGACGTGGCAAGCGCGCAAAAAAAAGACGGCCCTAAGGCCGTCTCGATCAAACCGGATGCAGCGCGATTACAGCGCGGCGTCCTTCAACTTCTTCAGCAGGCGTGCCTTGACCTTGAAGTACGAAGGCTTGGCGGCAAAGGTCTGCTCTTCCTTGGTGAACGGGTTGATACCCTTGCGCTTCGGCTTGGCCGGCACGTGCACGGCGGTCAGCTTCAGCATGCCCGGCAGGGTGAACGAGCCAGCGCCCTTCTTGCTCAGCGAGGAGTGCGCAACGGTTTCCAGCGACGCCAGCACGGCGCGGACGTCCTTCGGAGCCAGCTGGGTGGTTTCGGCGATGTGCGCGACCAGCCCGGTCTTGCTCAGGGCTTCCTTGATCGGCTTCGGCGCGGCGGTCTTGCTAGCGGCCTTGGCCGGCTTTGCGGTCTTGGAGGCGGCGACCTTTTTCACTGCCTTCTTGGGGGCAGCCTTCTTAGCGGCGGTTTTTGCCATGAGTTATGTGTTCCGTATTCGTTGGTGGTGTTTGGGTCTGCCGACCCAGTCGGCAACGCGAAATGTAGGGCAACTGCCGCGCGCCGCCAATAGGGAATCGATGAAACAACACGAAAATACCGACTTGGCACGGGCATTCGTTCACTGGACGCCAAAAAACACGAGAAAAAAGCGCTCTGGGTTCGTTTGGCGTGGGATGCTGCGCGCGGTCTGACGCACAGCAGCAGATCAAGATGATGCGGCATGGATGGCGGATTGGGGCAATCTGGGCAGCCGCTGCACAGGCGCATGTCGATCAATGCGTTCGCTTGGCGAGGCATGCCTCGACCCAGCCAGGGCACCGTGGTCGAGCAAAGGACGCATGCCAATGTGGCGAAGAATGGCGTGCGTGCTGCCTGCCAATCGATTGCAGGCGCCAAACGAAGCGCGTTCGATGAAGCTGGGGCTCGCATCATTTCGCATTCGGACAGCGATGCGCCGAATAACGCGTCTCTAGGCAAGCGAGCGATCCAGCCAGCGGCGCCGCATCGCTCCCGTAGATCAGTCGTTGGCTGCCGACAAACTGCGGCCGCGTTCGGTCGCCGCGGCAATCGCGGTGGCGGTCAACGCTTCGAAACCGCCGGCCTGGAATGCCTCGATCGCGGCCTGCGTGGTGCCGTTGGGGGAGGTCACGCGCCGCCGCAATACCTCCGGTGCTTCGCCGGATTCGGTCAGCATGCGTGCAGCGCCGAGCAGGGTGTGCAGCACCAGCGTGCGGGCGGTCTCGGCGGGCAGGCCTTGCGCGCGCGCCGCGACCTCCATCGCTTCGGCCAGCAGAAAGACATAGGCCGGGCCGCTGCCGGACACCGCGGTGACCGCATCCATCTGTGCCTCGTCGTCGAGCCAGACGGTGACGCCAGCGCTTTCCAGCAGCCGGGTTGCCTGCGCGCGCTGCGCCGCGCTGACGCGTGCATTGGCGTACAGGCCGGTCACGCCGGCGCCGAGCAGGGCCGGCGTGTTGGGCATGGCGCGCACCACGGCGGCCGTGCCGCCGCACCAACGCTCCAGTTGCGTTGCGGTGATGCCGGCGGCGATCGACAGCAGCAGTGGATGCTGTTGCTGCGCGAGATCGGCCAGCTGCGTGCACACGGTGGGCATGACCTGCGGCTTGACCGCCAGTACCCAGAGTGCGGCGCCCTCCACGGCGCTGCGCGCGTCGTCGAACACCTGCACGCCGAAGTCGGCGGACAGTGCCTGGCGCAATTCGGCGACCGGCTCGGCGACACGGATGGCGCTGGCCGGCGCGCCCTGGCGCAGCAGCCCGGCGATCAGGCTGCGCGCCATGTTGCCGCCACCGACAAAGGCAACCACCGGAACATCGCCGTGTGCAGCCACAGCTGTGGAGGAGGAAGGCTGGGTCATTGCAGCACCATCAAGAAGGAGGAAGGAAACGGCCGATGTGTCAGGCGGCCGGTGGCGCGTTGCGCTGGCCAAATAGCGCCGTGCCCACGCGCACCATGGTGGCGCCGGCCGCAATGGCATCGGCGAAGTCCGCGCTCATGCCCATCGACAAGGTATCTGCCTGCGGATACTGGCTGCGCAGTGTTGCGAACAAGGCCTGCATGCGCGCGAATGCCTGGTGCCGGCGCGTGACCTCGGGAAACGGCGCGGGAATCGCCATCAATCCGCGCAGCTGCAGTTGGGGGTGGGTGGCAATCTCTGCGGCCAGGGCGTCGATTGCCTCGGGCGCGCAGCCGTGCTTGCTGTCCTCGTCGTCGATATTGACCTGGATCAGCACATTCAAGGGTTCGCGGCCGTCCGGGCGATGCCGGGCGAGCAGTGCGATCAGCTTGGCGCGGTCCACGGTCTGCACCCAATCGAAACACTGGCTGGCCATGTCGGCCTTGTTGGATTGCAGGTGGCCGATCAGGTGCCACTCCAGCTGCAGCGCCTGAAGCTGCGCGATCTTGGTGGCCGCTTCCTGCACATAGTTCTCGCCGAAGGCCCGCTGGCCCTGCGCGGCCAATGCGGCCACGGCATCGGCCGTCTGGGTCTTGGACACCGCCAGCAGGCGCGCGGGCGCGGCGTTGGGAGGGGTTGCCGCCTGGATGGCGGCCAGCATCTGGTGCAACGAGGAAACGGGCACAGGTCAGCCAACGGGTAAACAAGGCGGCCATAGTGCCGCGCCCGTGCCTTTCCTTCCAGTTGTGCCGGTGCGCGCCGGGCGCGGCGGATCGTCCTTGCGGCGAGTTGAGTGGATAAAGGCGTGCTGCGGCAAACGGTACCGCTGCCGCGGCCATCGGAAACGCCGGCCATCGGCATTCATGCTGGCGGGCTGAACCGACGCACGGCGCGCTTCCAGGGCGCTGCCAGAACGCTATACTGCCGACCGGGGAGTACCTTCCAATCGCAGCCTAGGGGGAAAGCAGCGCATGGATATCGCTGAACTATTGGCGTTTTCTGTCAAGAACAAGGCATCGGACCTGCACCTGTCTGCAGGGCTGCCGCCGATGATCCGTGTCGATGGCGATGTCCGTCGCATCAATATTCCGGCGTTGGACCATAAACAGGTGCATGCGCTGGTGTACGACATCATGTCGGACAAGCAGCGCCGCGATTACGAAGAATTCCTCGAGGTCGACTTCTCGTTCGAGATTCCCTCGCTGGCGCGCTTCCGCGTCAATGCGTTCAACCAGAACCGTGGCGCCGGTGCGGTGTTCCGCACCATTCCGTCCGAAGTGCTGACGCTGGAAGACCTGGGTTGCCCGCCGATCTTCCGCCAGCTGATCGACCAGCCGCAGGGTCTGATCCTGGTGACCGGCCCGACCGGTTCGGGCAAGTCGACCACGCTGGCCGGCATGATCGACTACATCAACAAGAACGAATACGGCCACATCCTCACCGTCGAGGATCCGATCGAGTTCGTGCACACCTCGCAGAAGTGCCTGATCAACCAGCGCGAAGTGCACCGCGATACGCACGGCTTCAACGAAGCGCTGCGCTCGGCCTTGCGCGAAGACCCGGACATCATCCTGGTTGGCGAGTTGCGCGACCTGGAAACCATCCGCCTGGCGCTCACCGCTGCGGAAACCGGTCACCTGGTGTTCGGTACCTTGCACACCAGCTCGGCGGCAAAGACCATCGACCGCATCATCGACGTGTTCCCGGCCGGCGAAAAACCGATGGTGCGCTCGATGCTCTCCGAATCCCTGCGCGCGGTGATTTCGCAGGCATTGCTCAAGAAAGTGGGCGGCGGGCGTACCGCCGCCTGGGAAATCATGGTTGGCACCCCGGCGATCCGCAATCTCATCCGTGAGGACAAGGTGGCGCAGATGTATTCGTCGATCCAGACCGGCCAGCAATACGGCATGCAGACGCTGGACCAGCATCTGCAGGATCTGGTCAAGCGTAGCCTGATCACGCGCAACCAGGCCCGTGAATACGCCAAGGACAAGCGGATATTCGAGTGACTCGGGAATAGGGAATCGGGAATGGGGAATTGCAAAAGCACGTTTCCCTGACCGGTCCCGGTTTCCAGCTTCTCCAATTCCCGATTCTCGATTCCCTATTCCCTGCTCCGAGGGAGCACGCCATGAGCACCATCGACTTCACCTCCTTCCTCAAGCTGATGGCGCACCAAAAGGCGTCGGACCTGTTCATTACCTCCGGCATGCCGCCGGCGATCAAGGTGCACGGCAAGATCAGCCCGATCACGCAGACGCCATTGACCGCGCAGCAGAGCCGCGATCTGGTGTTGAACGTGATGACGCCGTCGCAGCGCGAAGAGTTCGAAAAGACCCACGAGTGCAACTTCGCCATCGGCGTGTCCGGGGTCGGGCGTTTCCGTGTCAGCTGTTTCTACCAGCGTAACCAGGTGGGCATGGTGCTGCGCCGGATCGAGACGCGCATTCCCACGGTGGAAGAGCTGAGCCTGCCGCCGGTGATCAAGACGCTGGCGATGACCAAGCGCGGCATCATCATCTTTGTCGGCGCCACCGGCACCGGCAAGTCGACCTCGCTGGCGGCGATGATCGGCTACCGCAACCAGAATTCCACCGGGCACATCATCACGATCGAAGACCCGATCGAATTCGTGCACAAGCACGAGGGCTGCATCATCACCCAGCGCGAAGTCGGCATTGATACCGATAGCTGGGAAAATGCGCTGAAAAACACCCTGCGCCAGGCGCCGGACGTGATCATGATCGGCGAAGTGCGGACCCGCGAAGGCATGGACCATGCCATCGCCTTCGCCGAAACCGGCCACCTGGTGCTGTGCACGCTGCATGCCAACAACGCCAACCAGGCGATGGATCGCATCATCAACTTCTTCCCGGAAGATCGCCGCAACCAGCTGCTGATGGACCTGTCGCTCAACCTCAAGGGTGTGGTGGCGCAGCAGTTGATCCCGACCCCGGATGGCCGCGGCCGCCGCGTGGCGATGGAGATCATGCTGGGCACGCCGCTGGTGCAGGACTACATCCGCGACGGCGAGATTCACAAGCTCAAGGAGATCATGAAGGAATCCACCAACCTGGGCATGCGCACCTTCGATCAGAGCCTGTTCGAGCTGTACCAGGCCGGCGAAATCAGCTACGAAGACGCACTGCGCTACGCCGACTCGCAGAACGAGGTGCGCCTGCGCATCAAGCTCTCGCAAGGCGGCGATGCCAAGACGCTGTCGCAGGGGCTGGATGGCGTGGAGATTGCCGAGGTTCGGTGAGGCGCACGGCCGCGCTCCATGATGCGGCGGCGGTGCGATCAACGCTCCGTGCACCAACGAGGCGCTGCGGTCGGTCTGGGGGCGTCGCGCTTCTTAGCCAACGCCAGCGATTGAGTGCAGTGCGGCGCCAAGCCAGTGCAGCCGTACATCCAGCAGCGATGGGTGGCTGACGTTTCAGATGTAACCAGGGTGGCCGATAGTGTCTAATATCCGCACCCCACCGCAGTTCCCAGACCCGTGAGCCTTCCCGATTCCGATCTCCGTCCGGAGCAAGAGCCGTTGCCCGACGACGGCACCGTGTTCACCTCCGGCCCGCTGACGCCGCCGCCGGATTCGGCCGGTACCAGCGCCGATGACCACGCCTATCACCACTCGGTGGCCGAAGATGCGCAAGGCATGGTGTTGGCCACGTTGGTGGCCTCGCTGGGGCTGGCGATCTTTGCCAAGGGCGGCCTGATGATCGGTGGCATGGCCGGGGTGGCGTTCCTGCTGCATTACGCGCTGCACTGGAACTTCGGCCTGGTGTTCGTGCTGGTCAACCTGCCGTTCTATTGGCTGAGCGTGCGCCGCATGGGCTGGGAATTCACCCTGAAGACCTTTGCAGCGGTGGGCGCCTGCGGTGCGCTCACCGACCTGCTGCCGCGCTGGGCCGATTACGCGCACATCAGCACGCTGTTTTCGGCGATCGTCGGCGGCGCGCTGGCGGGCCTGGGCATCCTGTTCTTCATCCGCCATCGCGGCAGCCTGGGCGGCATCGGCATCCTGGCGGTGTACCTGCAGCGCGAGCGCGGCTGGAGCGCCGGCAAGGTGCAGATGAGTTTCGATGCGATGCTGATGCTGGTCGCGTTCTTCGTGCTGACGCCGGACAAGGTGCTGTATTCGGCCATTGGCGCGTTGATGCTGAGCCTGGTGCTGATGTTCAACCACCGGCCGCACCGCTATATGGGCGTGTGAGCGCGCAGCGGACTCACACGACCTCCTCGCGCGCCGGGCAGTCAGTAGGCAGGTCCAGCCGCTGCATCAGGCCGCGCGCATCGAACGGTGCGTGCACTTTCATGTCGTTGTCGAAGTAGCAGTACACGTCGCGCCGTGCGCGCTTGCTGGCGCGCGGCCCGACACGCTGGGCATCGGAGGGCTCACCGCCTGCGGCCCAGGCCGCAATCCGCTCGCCCCAGCGGTCCAATGCGTGGTCGCTGTAGCCGCTGGCATAGAGTTGCGCGTCGCCGTGCAGCCGCAGATAGACAAAGTTGGCAGTGACATCCTCCAGGTACGGGAACTTGCCCGCAGTGTCGGCCACCACCACGCCCACCTTGTGCTTGCGCAGCAGCTTCATGCAGGACGGGTCGCAGAAGCTGGGGTGGCGCATTTCCAGCGCATGCCGTAGCGGGCGCTTGCGATCGATGCTCAGGGCCGTGCGCCCATGCATCAAGGTGGTGTCGCGTTTGCGCGCCAGGGCGAGCGCTGCCTCGTTATTGCGCGGCAGGCTGGAGAGAAATGCATCCAACACCGCGTCATCGAAGCGCAGGCTTGGCGGCAGTTGCCACAGGATCGGCCCCAGCTTCGGGCCCAACCGCAGCACGCCGGATGCAAAGAAGTTGGCTAGCGCCTGTTCGCAATCGCGCAGCCGCTTCATATGCGTGACAAACCGCGGGCCTTTGACCGCGAAGACGAAGTCGTCCGGCGTCTCGTCATGCCAGCTCTGGTAGCTCTCCGGGTGTTGCAGCGAATAGAACGAGCCGTTGATTTCCACGCTGGGAAAACAGCGCCCGGCATAGGCCAACTCGCGCCGCTGGGCCAGGCCGGTCGGGTAGAACGTGCCGCGCCAGCGTGCATAACGCCAGCCCGAAATGCCGATGCGGATGCTCATGCGCCGACCATGCCGCGGTGGGTGTGCAGTGGTCGTGGATGCTGTGGCAAGGCCGCGTCATCTGGTGCGCCGGGTGCGTGCGAGTGGATAAGCGGGGCGGTATTCTCGAAACAATCGCGCCGCTGCGAGGCGGGCGCAGCCGGTGCCTGGAGCCGGCATGGAGCGCGCACCCAGCACCCGACTGTGGTGCCATCACTGTCTGGCTGGCGGCTCGCTGCGTGCAGTCAGTCTTGCGAGGCATCCACAGGCGCTGCCGTGATCAACGCAATGCCGCTGCGCGTGCGTTTTGACAGCAGCGGCAGGTTCGCAACCTGGTTGCCGGGCGCGTCGTAGAGCCACAGCACGCAGCACGCGGTATTGGCGCTTTGGAAGCTGCTGCGGAACGCCACCACGCTGGCGCTGTAGCAGTCGCTGCCGTGGCGCACGCGAAGATTGGCGACAAAGTCGAATGTGTAATGCCCGGCGTCATGCCATGGCCATTGCGCCTCCAGCTCGGGGTCGCTGCTTTCGGCGGGAACCGGGCAGCGTGCCTCCGGATCAGGCGAACGCTGCCGGCCTTGCGCATCCAGGCGCAGGTGCTGCAACTGGGCGTCTACCGCGGCACGCATCGCCGGGTGTTGCGCCAGCCAGTCGTCCGCTTGGCGTTCCTCGGGCAAGCGCTCGGCAGCATCCTTGCGTGGCGGCGCCAGCGTGTGCTGGTAGCGATAGCGGATCTGCAGTGCCTGGGTTGGGCGGCGTTCGGCGGGCAGCGGCGACAACGGACGCGACAGGGTCAATGTGTCCTGGAAATAGTCGCCGTCGCGGTAGGCCGCATAGCTGCGTCCGTCGATGCGCAGCCAGTACAGCGCCTGGTCGCCGCCGCGGCCGTTGATGCTGAATCCAGCGTCCGCTTCTCTATCCGCTGGCGTACCTGTGGGCGTGGCGGTGGCGGCGCGGAAGCCATCGGTATGGCCTTGCAGCACCGTGATCTGCGTAAACAAACCAGTGCCGCCGACATAGGCGTCATCCAGCAGGTCGCGTTGGCCGTCCTCGTCCAGGTCGATCAGGGTGTAGTGGTGGCTGCGGTTCTCGGCGATATCGTCCGCTTCGCTGGTGGTGCGCCCGCGGTAGGCCTGCAGCGCGTGCCACTCGGCATCGGTGAGGCCGGCCGGCTGCGTGGGCGGCACCGCCTCGGATGGGTCTTCCTGCGGATCCGGGCTTGCGATGTCGAAGCTTTGCCCGCGGGTATCGGCGTAGCGCTTCATCACGGTATCGATGGGCGTGGGGTCGCTGGCCGGCGCGGCGGCGATGTCGCGGCGCAACTGGTCCAGCACCTGCGTCAGCGAAAGCCTAGGCACCTTGTGCGCGTCTGCCTGCGGCACTGCCGCGGCGAAGGCAATTAGCAACCCGCCAATGCCCAGCAAGCAGCGCATGCGAAATATTTGATGCGGTGTGGTCGCGGCACGGAGTGATGGCGTCTCGCACGCGGCGCGCAGGGTGTCGCTCACGCGCTGCGCATCCACGGCGGCGACAGTGCCTGAATGTCCGCAAATACCGGGCAATCGGGATGGTGCGCGCCGCGCAGGTAGCCCAGGCTCATCAGGAATTCGCCGGTGATTTCGCCGCCAGTAAAACGGAAGGTCTTCTTGAACACTTTCACCCAGGCCGGCTTGTCGAGGGGATGTTGTGCATCCAGCCAGTTGGCAAAGCTGCCGTGCGTCGCGCGCAGGCGCTGGATCACCTGCGCGTTGTGGATGGCGGCCAGCACCTTCAGGCGATTGCGAATGATGCCGGCATCCTGCATCAGCCTGGCAATCTCCGCCTCGCCGTACGCGGCCACGGTGTCTACGTCGAACCCGTCATAGGCACGCTGGAAGTTGCCGCGCTTGCGCAGGATGGTTTCCCAACTCAGGCCGGCCTGGTTGATCTCCAGCACCAGGCGTTCGAACAGTTCGCGTTCGTCGCGCTGCGGGAAGCCGTACTCGTGGTCGTGATAGTGGCCATGCACCGGGTGGCCGGGCGCGATGCTGCAATAACCGCTCATGGGGTCTCCGTTGTCTTGCGTGCGTTGGCGGATGAGTTGATGCGCATCGGTTTACCGCCGGGAAACAGCAGGTCCGGCCAACGGCGTGGCAGCGTGGCGAGTTTGCCTTGGCGCACGGCCTCACGCAGGGCTTCTTGTTGCTGGCTGCGCTGCGGGAAGCTGTTCAATGTGTCCACCCGGTACCAGCCCTGCGCATCGCGGGTGTACAGCGTGCAGGTGATACCAAACCGCCCTGAAAGATCGCACAGCATGACCTCGTCCTGGCCGTCCTGGTCCAGGTCGCGGCGGGTGATCACGCAGTCGGCATCGCGTTGCAGGCAGCTGTCGTTGTGCAAGCTGCCCTGCGCCAGGGCGCTCCACCAGCTTGGGTCCGGGCTACTGCTGCCTGCGGCGAGCAGCAGGTGTGCCCGCAGCTCGGCCGCGTCGTGCATGCGCGTGCGTCGCAGTGCGTCATCCGACTGCGGTTCCTGCCAACGTTGCGTCCGCGCGAGCAATAGAGTGAGTTGCCGGCTGCGCTTGGCATCGTTGGCAAAGACGGGGGTGTCCCGCAGCGCTTGCACCGCGTGATAACCACGGCGGCCGTTGGCAAACCGCAGGAATTCCAGATCGTCCTGCAGCAGATCCGGGGTTGCAGTGCCGCCGCGCTGTGCCAACTGCTGCAGCTGGCTGGCCACCACAATCCGATACGGATCCAGCACAGGCGTATTGACCAATAGCAGCAGGGCGATGACCACCCACGACAGCATCTTGTTGCTGCGCGCCAGCGGCGCCAGCCACTGCCCCGGGCGTGGCCGCAGCACTGCAATGGCATATCCCACTGCATAGGCGCTGGCCACCGCGGCCAGGACCACGCCCCAGAAGCGTTCGCCGGTCCAGCCGTACTGGGCAATGCGCACGCCCACCGCGTAAAACGCCAGGCCTGCATACAGCGGCAATGTGAGCAGCCCGGCCTCGACAACGCGCCGCAACCACCCCGGATACGCCGGCGGTGTCGCGCCATCCTGGTATACCGCATTGGTGAACAGCACCAGCCCGAACACCATGCACAGCAGGATCGCCGCCGCCGCGCGGGTCTGCCACAGCGGCTGCAGGCCGGTCAGCGGCAGGGTGAGGATGAACAGCAGCGCGATACTGGCCAGCAAGGGCACCAGGCCGGTGCACAGGGCGAACACGATCTGCCGCATCACCTGCACCGCACGCTGGCGGGTGCGCCCGATCAGGATGCCCAGGCCAGCCATCGTGCCGGTGGCCAGGTAAATGAAGGCATCCTCGCGAAACAGCGTGCGGAAGAGATCGATCTTCACCAATGCGAACAACTCGGCCCATAACGTCAGCACGCCCCAGCACACGCCGACGAACACCAGTGCCAACGCAAGCGTGAGCGTGTTCTGCCAGGCGTGTTCGAACAGCGCGTGATAGCTGGCACACCAGCTGCCATGGTGCTGACGGAACTGCAGCCAGGGCAGGGCGATCAACAGCGCGGTCGCCACGCTCAGGCCGAACGGGGTCAGCACCTTGTTGCTTCCCAGGCCGGGTGCCCCGGTTGCGCTCCACGCCGCCCAGCCGGCAAGTGCGGCGAACACGGCCGCCACCACGGCCAACTGCTGCCACAGGCGACGGTCGTGCAGGGTCTGCACGCTCAACAGCAGCATGCTGGGAACGGTGAGCACCAGGGTGTACCAGCACACGCGCCCACCCAGCGCAGCGAACGGCGCCACACCGTGGTCTGCGCCCCATTCGGCCAGATACAGCAGGCCGCCTTGCAGCAGGGCCACCAGCACGATGAACGCGCGGGTCTGGCGGGGCAGGGGCAGATCGTCGGAGGCGGGGTGCAGCGCAGATGTCGGCAGCATCGGCAGTCCATGGCTGAGGCAAGCGCTCAGTATGGCAGCGCCCCAGCGCGGTTCGAAACGAACCGCTAGAATGGCCGCATGTCTGTTTTGCCCACGCCTCTGGCCAACCAACTGCTGATTGCGCTTCCGGCGCTGTCCGACCCCACCTTTTCGCGCAGCGTCGCGCTGATCTGTCAGCACGACGAGAACGGCGCCATGGGTGTGCTGGTCAACCGCCCGTCCGAGTACACCCTGGGCGAAGTGCTGTCGCAGATGGGGATCGACACCAGCGACGAGCGCCTGCGCGAGCAACCGGTGCTTAGCGGCGGGCCGGTGCACCCCGAACGTGGTTTCGTCATTCACGACGACGCGCGCGCATGGGATTCCAGCCTGGAAGTGGGCCAGGGCGTCTACCTGACCACCTCGCGCGACATCCTCGAGGCCATGGCCGCCGGCGACGGCCCGCGCAATGCGCTGGTGGCGCTGGGCTGCGCGGGCTGGGGCGCCGGGCAGCTGGAATTCGAGCTCGGCGAAAACAGCTGGCTCACCGCGCCCTCGGACGCCAACGTGCTGTTCGATACCGCGCTGGAAGACCGCTGGCAGACCGCCGCCGGCCGCATCGGCGTGGATCTGTTCCGGCTCACGGATTACTCCGGGCATGCCTGAGGCGGGCGCGATCCGCCCCGACGCGACGGTGCTGGGTTTCGACGTGGGGTCGCGCCGGATCGGCGTGGCCGTGGGAACCGCGCTTGGCGCGGGTGCCCGCGCCGTGGCCGTGATCAACGTGCATGCCAACGGCCCCGATTGGGTGGCGCTGGATCGTGTGCACAAGGAATGGCGCCCCGCCGGCCTGGTGGTCGGCGACCCGCTCACCCTGGACGACAAGGACCAGCCCGCACGCAAACGCGCGCACGCCTTCGCACGCGAACTGCGCGAGCGCTATGCGCTGCCGGTGGTGCTGATCGATGAGCGCTCCAGCTCGGTTGAGGCTGCGCAGCGCTTTGCGCGCGAGCGCGCCGATGGGCGCAAGCGCCGCCGCGATGCCGACGCGCTGGACGCGATGGCCGCGGCGGTGATCGTCGAGCGCTGGTTGTCGGCGCCCGAGCAAGCCACTCTTCTTCCCTGATTCTCCCGACCTGCGATGACCACCATGCAACTCGATTCGGACGGACGCCTGCGCCACCTGCTCACCCTGGAAGGACTGCCGCGCGCTACCTTGCTGCAGCTGCTCGATCGCGCCGGCCAGATCCGCGATGCGGCAGTGGGGCGCGTGGGCAAGCGCAGCGTGCTCGCGGGCACCGCGGTGTGCACGCTGTTCTTCGAACCCTCCACGCGCACCCGCAGTTCGTTCCACCTGGCCGCGCAGCGGCTCGGCGCAGACGTGCTCAATTTCGACGCGTCCACCTCGTCCACCCGCAAGGGCGAAACCGCACGCGATACCTTGAAGAATCTCGAGGCGATGGGCGTGCGCGGCTTCGTGGTGCGTCATCCCGAAGACGGCGCAGTGGAGCGACTGGCCGAAGCCGCCGGCGAGGGTACCGCGCTGATCAATGCCGGTGACGGGCGCAGTGCGCATCCCACCCAGGGCCTGCTGGACATGCTCACCCTGCGTCAGGCCAAGGGCACGGATTTTTCCAAGCTCAAGGTGGTGATCGTCGGTGACGTGAAGCACTCGCGCGTGGCGCGCTCGGATTTGCACGCCTTGCGTACGCTGGGTGTCGGCGAGATCCGCGTGTGCGGCCCGGCCAGCCTGCTGCCCGACGACGACATGCTGGACGGCTGCGTGGTCGGCGAGGACTTCGACACGATGCTGGAAGGCGCCGATGCGCTGATGATGCTGCGCCTGCAGCGCGAACGCATGGAAGAAGGCCTGGTCCCATCGCTGGAGCAGTACCACGTCGACTACGGCCTGACCCGCGAGCGCCTGGCACGCGCAGGACGCGATGCGGCAGTGCTGCATCCGGGCCCGATCAATCGCGGCGTGGAGATCACCGATGAGGTGGCCGATGGCGCGCAGTCCTGCGTGCTGCGCCAGGTGGCCAACGGCGTGGCCGTGCGCATGGCGGTCCTGGAAACCCTGTTGGGCTGATGGCCCGCATACGCTGCTGCGATCGCGTAACAGCGCGATCGCAGGAAATGCAAAAGGACAGCCTTATCACGGGCGTCGCGACAATCATCGCGACGCCCGTTTTGTTTCGTGCTTGGCTGCGTTCCAGCCAGGTAAGCACGCAGCATGGCCAAGCCCAGCATTTCGAACACGCCGCATTCGTCCAGCGTGACAACGCCCCCGCAACGCCGCACGCTCTTACGATTCCCGATTCCCGATTCCCGATTCCCGATTCCCGATTCCACCTCTCAACGCCATAACACCCGCTCGCCTAAGGTAACGGTCCCTTTCAATCGCAGGAGACCGCAATGGGCATTTCGCGTCACGCCACCGCACACTGGGAAGGCGACCTCAAGACCGGCAAGGGCCAGCTCAGCACTCCGCAGAGCGGGTTGATGGAGAACACCCGGTATGCCTTCAGCAGCCGCTTCGGCGACGAAAAGGGCACCAACCCCGAAGAGTTGATTGCCGCTGCGCATGCAGGCTGCTTCACCATGGCACTCTCCGCGCAGTTGACCGAAGCCGGCTTTCCGCCCACCTCGCTGGACACTCGCGCGGATGTCGATCTGTCGATGGAAGGTGGCCCGCAGCTGTCGCAGATCCGGTTGAAGCTCAAGGCCGTGGTGCCGGGCATCGATGAAGCCAAGTTCCGCGAGCTGGCCGACACCGCCAAGAAGAATTGCCCGGTGTCCAAAGCATTGAGCGCTGTGCCGATCAGCCTGGAAACCGAGTTTTCCAGCTGACCGCGGCGCTGGCTGCGTACATCGGCGCAAGGCGTCGATGTGCGCAGCTGGCGGCTTGCTGAATAGGGCTTTGCGCGGGTCGTTCGGTTCAGGGCGGTTTCACTGCAGCAAGCCGAGGATCGGCAGCGTGTCCTCCCTGTGAAGCAGCCGCAATGAAAACTCTTCTGCTTGGTGCGCTGGTGATGGGTCTGGCTGTTGCGGGCAACGCGACGGCGCAGCGGTACGACAATGGCTACCGCGACAATGGCCGCGGCAGCTACGAGGATGGGCGCTACGAATACGCCCGCGTGGTACGCGTGGATCCGATCATCGTCTCGGACGCGTACACCGAGCGCACCAGCGAGCGCTGCTATAACCGCCCCTCCGACGGTTACTACACCAGCAACGACGGCTACTACCGCAATGACGGTGGTTATGGCGGGGCCAATCCTTCTAACCGCGGTGTTGCCAGCGTGATCGGCGGCATCGCCGGTGCAGTGCTGGGCAGCCAGGTCGGTGGCGGCAATGGGCGCCTGGTCGGCACTGCGGTCGGCACCATGGCCGGCGTCGCTGCGGGCCGCTCGATCTACGAAGCCAATCACCGCTCCTACCAGGGCAATGTCAGCGTCTGCGAGCCGGTGTCCTACCGCCGTGAGCGCGACCGTGTCGACGGCTATGACGTGACCTACGAATACGGTGGCCGGATGTACCACACCCGCAGCGACTACAACCCCGGTGACCGCATCCGCGTGCGCGTGGACGTGCGCCCCGACTGAGTGTCGATGGTGGGCGCTGCATCCGGAGTGCGGATGCAGCGGTGGCTGCATGGCACGCGCGGGTGGTGCAGATGTTTTTTGGAGTGGTGTCTAGAACAACATCAGGCGGTGTAGGAGCGCGCTTGCGCGCGATGAGGCCTTCCCGGTAACGCCCTCGCGCGCAAGCGCGCTCTTACGATGTGGGCTCTTGGTCCTGGCGGTTCGAACAGACAAAACGCTGCGGGAGACCGCAGCGTTTTTTTTCATCTCGCGCCCGCTGCGCGCCGGACGCGAAGGCCTCAGCGTCATTGCTGCCGCACTATCCGGCCCTGGCGTTTCTTGCGTTCAATGTTCCAATGACCGATCACGGTCAGCTATCCCGTCTCCCGTGCCGGTGATGGGCAGGGGAAGTCCAATCACTCCCAATCCAGCGTGCCGCGAACCACCGTCTGCACCTGTCCACCCGACCAGACCTCGCCGTTGGCATCGATGCGCAGCTCCAGCAGCGCGTCGAAGCCGATTTCGCGGCCCTGGCTGACCACGTAGCGGCCGTCGGTGCCGGGCAAGGCATCCTTGCTATCCAGCCAGGCCGCAAGCACGGCGTTGGCGGCACCAGAGGCCGCGTCTTCGAAACGGCGGCCATTGCCGACGAAGGCGCGCACCGCCAGATCGTAAGCGCCGGGTGCCGCTGCACGCGCGTAGGCGAACACGCCCATGCTGCCGGTGGATTCGGCCAATGCCGCAATCGCGTTCCAGTCCGGGTCCAGGCTGCGCAAGGCGGCTTCGCTGGCCAGTTCCACCACCCACCAGGTACGCCCGCCATCCATCAGGGCCGGCGGCAATGCGCCCAGCGGCCAACCGCGCAGGCTGTCGCTCAGGCGTGGGTCGTCGGCCTGCACCTGTTCGGTGACGCGCGCGCGCGGCGTGCGGATGGCGATGCTGCGGTGGCCGGCGATCTGCTCCACGCGCAACGGCAATTGCCCGGCGATGCCGTCCTGCACCAGCACGCCGTCGCGCGGCGCGGCCAGGCCGGCGTCGAGCACTGCATGTGCGGTGCCAACACTGGGGTGGCCGGCGAACGGCACCTCTTTTTGCGGCGAAAACATGCGCAGGCGATAACTGCTGGCGTCATCGGGGGCCGGAAACACGAAAGTGGTTTCCGGCAACTTGGTCCAGCGCGCAATGGCCTGCATTGCGGCATCGTCCAGGCCATCGGCATCAAGCACCACCGCCAACGGGTTGCCGCTGCCGGGGCGGGCCGAGAACACATCCAGTTGCAGGAATCGACGCGTGGTCATAGGAGTGGGTCCGCGAGCAGGGCGCGGCAGCTTACCAAGCGATGCGGCCTTCGATCACTTGCTGCGTCGCCCCGCCGATCCATACATCGCCGGCGGCGTCGACTTCCACCTCCACGCGGCCATCGCGGCCGACCTCGCGGCCCTGGCTGGCGACGTAGCGGCCCTGCCTGCCCGGCAGCCGGTCCTCGGCCAGCAGGCGCGCGGCGATGCAGGCATTGGCGCTGCCGGTGACGGGGTCTTCGGGGATGCCGTCGCCCGGGCAGAATGCACGCACCACCAGATCTTCCGCATCGGTGGCTGCGGCGGCGTAGATGGCCAGCCCGACCGCCCCGCTGGCCGCGGTGAGCGCGGCGATGGCGGCCAGGTCGGGCACAGCCGTCCGCACCGCGGCCTCGTCGGCCAGTTCCAGCAACCACCAGCTGGGCCCGTTGTTCCACAGGGCAGGCGCCTGCGCGCCCATGGCGAACCCTTGGGCCACCTGCGCCAGCGCAGCGGCGTGGTGCGTGCCGGTGTCACTGCACTGCGCACGCGGTGCGCGCAGACGCACCAGCACCACGTCATGGCAGTCGAACACATCCACCGGCAGCACGCCGGCGGCGCATTGCTGGTAGAGCCGGTTGTCCTGGCGGTATCCCACCAGGCCGTGCGTCCTGGCGACCCAGGCAGCGCCCACGCTGGGGTGCCCGGCAAACGGCAGCTCCGCGCGCGGGGTGAAAATGCGGATGTGGTAATCCGCGCCCGGCGCGTTGACCGGCAGGAAAAACACCGTCTCCGACAGGTTCAGCCAGGCAGCAATCTGCTGCATCTGTTGCGGTGACAGTGCGCCGGCATCGACGACCACGCCCAGCGGGTTGCCAGCGCCAGGGCGGTTGGAGAAAACATCCAGTTGCAGGTAGCGAAATGTGCGCATCAGGGCGGCCGTTACGGTGAAAGGACAGTGCGCGCAGACAGCGATGGCTGCAGGCGCGCGGGTGCATGGGCGCGATGGTGCCTGGCAGCGCGGCTGTGACGCGAGGAGGGGTCATGGCTGGGATATTGGCAGTAGAATCGGAGGTTCCGCCCGGCGTACCGGGCAACTCCCCCCATCCTAAACGCCCACATCTAATGTCAGCTTCCCTTTCTACCGATCGTTGGATCGTCCTCAAGTTCGGCGGCACCTCGGTGTCGCGTCGTCATCGCTGGGACACGATTGGAAAACTGGCGAGCAAACGGGCGAACGAGACCGGCGGCCGCGTGCTGGTGGTGGTGTCTGCACTGTCGGGCGTCACCAACGAGCTCACTGCCATCGCCGATGGTGCTGCCGACAGCGCGCAGCGCGTGGCGGCACTGGAACTGCGGCATCGCGAATTCCTTGCCGAGCTCGAGCTCGATGCCGACGCAGTGCTGGGTGCGCGTCTTGCCGCGTTGCACGCATTGGTGGGCGATGCACGCGCTGCCAGCCGCACGCTCGACTGGCAGGCCGAGGTGCTGGGGCAGGGCGAATTGCTGTCTTCCACGATCGGTGCGGCTTACCTGCATGCCAATGGCCTGGACATGGGCTGGCTGGATGCGCGGGAGTGGTTGTCGGCGTTGCCGCCGCAGCCCAACCAGAGCGAGTGGTCCAAGCGCTTGTCGGTGTCGTGCCAGTGGCAATCCGATGCCGCATGGCGGGCGCGTTTCGATGCGCAGCCCACGCGCCTGCTGATCACGCAGGGCTTTATTTCGCGGCATGCCGATGGCGGCACCGCGATTCTGGGGCGTGGCGGTTCGGATACTTCGGCGGCGTATTTCGGTGCACTGCTCGGCGCCAGCCGGGTGGAAATCTGGACCGACGTGCCCGGCATGTTCAGCGCCAACCCGAAGGAAGTGCCGGATGCGCGTCTGCTGACCCGCCTGGACTATTACGAAGCGCAGGAAATCGCCACCACCGGCGCCAAGGTGCTGCACCCGCGCTCGATCAAGCCCTGCCGCGACTCCGGCGTGCCGATGGCGATTCTGGATACCGAACGCCCGGATCTGCCAGGCACCAGCATCGATGGCAGCGCCGAACCAGTACTCGGCGTCAAGGCGATCAGCCGCCGCAACGGCATCGTGCTGGTGTCGATGGAAGGCATCGGCATGTGGCAGCAGGTCGGCTTCCTGGCCGACGTGTTCACGCTGTTCAAGAAGCATGGCTTGTCGGTGGATCTGATCGGCTCGGCCGAAACCAACGTCACCGTGTCGCTGGACCCGTCCGAAAACCTGGTCAACACCGATGTGCTGGCGGCGTTGTCGGCAGACCTGTCGCAGATCTGCAAGGTCAAGATCATCGTGCCATGCGCGGCGATCACGCTGGTCGGGCGCGGCATGCGCTCGCTGCTGCACAAGCTGTCCGACGTGTGGGCCACGTTCGGGCAAGAGCGCGTGCACATGATTTCGCAGTCGTCCAACGACTTGAATCTGACCTTCGTCATCGACGAATCCGATGCCGACGGCCTATTGCCGATTTTGCATGCGGAATTGATCGATAGCGGCGCCATGCCGGTCAGCGAAGGCGAGGTGTTTGGCCCACGCTGGCGCGAAATCATCGGTTCGGTGCGGCCGCGGCCGACGCCGTGGTGGCATGCCGAGCGCGCGCATCTGCTGACGCTGTCCAAGGCGGGCACGCCGCGTTACGTGTATCACCTGCCCACGGTGCGCGCGCGTGCGCAGGCGCTGGCGCAGATTGCCGCCGTGGACCAGCGCTATTACGCGATCAAGGCCAACTCGCATCCGGCCATCCTGATGGCGCTGGAACAGGCTGGATTCGGCCTGGAATGCGTCTCGCACGGCGAATTGCGCCGTGTGTTCGACACGTTGCCGGAGCTGTCGCCGCGCCGCGTGTTGTTCACGCCGAGCTTCGCGCCGCGTAGCGAATACGAGGCCGCGTTTGCGCTGGGCGTGACCGTCACCTTGGACAACGTCGAAGCGCTCAAGCGCTGGCCGGAGTTGTTCCGCGGCCGCAACGTGTGGCTGCGCATCGACCTGGGCCACGGCGATGGCCACCACGAGAAGGTCAACACCGGCGGCAAGGCGTCCAAGTTCGGGCTGTCGTCCACGCGCGTGGATGAGTTCGTTGAATTGGCGCGCACGCTGGAAGTCACCATCACCGGCGTGCATGCGCATCTGGGCAGCGGCGTGGAGACCGGCGAACACTGGCGGATGATGTACGACGAACTGGCCGGCTTCGCGCGCCGCATCGGCACCGTGGAGACCATCGACATCGGCGGTGGGCTGCCGATTCCCTACAGCGCCGAAGACGAGCCGTTCGACCTGGAGCTGTGGGCCAAGGGGCTAGCCGAGGTCAAGGCCGTGCATCCGGGCTTCCGCCTGGCGATCGAGCCTGGCCGTTACCTGGTGGCCGAGGCCGGCGTATTGCTGGCCCAGGCGACCCAGGTGATCGAAAAGGACGGCATCCATCGCGTCGGCCTGGATGCCGGCATGAACAGCCTGATCCGCCCTGCGCTGTACGACGCCTGGCACGACATCGAAAACCTCAGCCAGCTCGGTGCGCCTGCCGATGGCAGCTTCGATGTGGTGGGGCCGATCTGCGAATCCTCCGATGTGTTCGGCAAGCGCCGCCGCCTGCCCGCGGCTACCGCACCGGGCGATGTGATGCTGATTGCCGATGCCGGCGCGTATGGGTATTCCATGGCCAGCACCTACAACCAGCGGGAGTTGCCGCGCGAAGAGGTGATCGATGCGGCCGCTGGCTGAGTTCATCGCGCTGAGCACGCTGGCCGGTGGTGTGTCGATGGTGGTGTCCACCGCCATCGACATGGCCGGCCAGGCAATGCCGTGGACCGATAGCCTGAAGTGGGCGCTGCCCGCGCTGGTCGCTGCCGGTGTGGGTGCATGGGGTGCGGCGCGCTGGCAGCGTTGGCGCCAGCGTCGCGCGCCGGCGCAGCATGCCGGCGGCATGGCGCTGCGCACGCTGGTGTTGAACGCACTCAGCTATCCGCCGCTGTTGTTGTTGTATCTGGTGATCGCGTTGGCGGTCACTGGCAGCGCAGAAGTCATTGGCTCGGAGGCACTGCTGCTGGTGTTCCTCATGGGTTGCCTGCCACTGCTGTGGGCCGCTGTGCCGTTTTCCATCATCGAATATTTCCTGTGCCGGCGTTATCTGCGTCGCGCACGTGTGCCTGCAGGGTGTGTATGAGCGCTTTCGACAAACATCAGGTGTCCACGTTCCGCTTTGTCCGCTGCGCGCTGGATGCGCAGACCGGCGTGGCGACGCTGGTGTATGCCTTCGACCAGGGGCCGGAACTGGTGGAGACCGTGGCGGTGCCCGGTGCCCCGTTCGTGCTGGACGCCACGCGTGCGGCGGCCGTGCAACAGGCCTTGCGCCTGCTGCACCTGATCGCCGGTGTCAGCTACTACAAGGCGGCGGTGCCGCCGACCATCCAGATCGACGACTACGCCATCGATGCGAAGACCGCCGCACTGATGGAAAGCGTCTATCTGCACGGCCTGGGCGAATTCGCTTACCGCAATGGCTTCAACCTGCACGGCAAGATCCACTTCCCGGTGACGGCGCCGGCAGCCGACCAGGCACCGGCCGCAGGGCTGCGCGAGCATGCGCTGGTGGCCATCGGCGGCGGCAAGGATTCGTTGGTCAGTATTGAAGCGCTGCGGCAGGCCGGGGTGGATCAGACCGTCAGCTGGATTGGCGGTTCGCAATTGATCCGCGCCTGCGCCGAGCGGACCGGGCTGCCGGTGCTCAACATCGGCCGCGTGCTGGCGCCGGAGTTGTTCGAGCTCAATCGTCAGGGTGCCTGGAACGGGCACATCCCGGTGACGGCGGTGAATTCGGCCATCCTGGTGTTGTCGGCGCTGCTCACCGGCGTGGACCAGGTGGTGTTTTCCAACGAGCGTTCGGCCAGCTATGGCAGCCAGATTCCCGGCACCGGCGAGGTCAATCACCAGTGGTCCAAGGGCTGGGCGTTCGAGCAGGCCTTTGGTGAGTACGTGCAGCAGCATGTTGCCGCCGACCTGCGTTATTACTCGCTGCTGCGGCCGCTCTCCGAGCTCGCGGTGGCACGGCAGTTCGCCAAGACCGATCACTACGACGCGCATTTTTCCAGCTGCAACCGTAATTTCCACATCATGGGCGAGCGGCCGGTGCATCGCTGGTGCGGGGTGTGCCCCAAATGCCATTTCGTTTTTCTGGCGTTGGCGCCGTTCATGCCCAAGACGCGCCTGGTCAAGATCTTCGGGCGCAACCTGCTCGACGATGCCGCCCAGGCCGGCGGCTACGATGCGTTGCTGGAATTCCAGGACCACAAGCCGTTCGAATGCGTGGGCGAGGGGCGCGAGTCGCGTGCCGCGATGGCGGTGCTGGCTACCCGTGCAGAATGGAAGGAAGACGCGCTGGTGAAGCGGTTTATCCGCGAGATCCAACCGCAGCTGGAGCAGGACGCACTGCAGCTGGAGCCCTTGATGGCCATCGATGGCGAGCACCGCGTTCCTTCGGCGCTGTGGGAGCGCGTGCGTGCGAATTTCGCAGCTTGAGGGCAAGGCGGTTGCGTTGTGGGGATTGGCGCGCGAAGGGCGCGCCGCCTATCGCGCGCTGCGCCAACAGCTGCCTGCGCAGCCGCTGACGGTCTTTTGTAACGCCGAAGAGGCACGCGACGTTGCCGCTTTGGCAGACCCCGCGTTGCAGGTGCAGACCGAAGCGAGCGCACAGGCGCTGGCCGCGTTCGAGGTCGTGATCAAGTCACCGGGCATCAGCCCGTACCGTGAGGAAGCACGCGCCGCCGCCGCGCAGGGCACGCGCTTCATCGGCGGCACCGCGCTGTGGTTTGCCGACCACGCGCAGCCGGACGGCTACGTGCCGGGCGCGATCTGCGTGACCGGCACCAAGGGCAAGAGCACCACCACCGCGCTGCTGGCGCATCTGTTGCGTGCCGGCGGCCATCGCACCGCGCTGGTCGGCAACATCGGCCAGCCGTTGCTGGAAGTGCTCTCCCCACAGCCGCCGCCTGCGTACTGGGCGATTGAGCTGTCCAGCTACCAGACCGGTGAGGTGGGGCGCAGTGGCGCGCGCCCGGAGTTGGCGCTGGTGCTGAACCTGTTCCCCGAGCATCTGGACTGGCACGGCAGTGAAGCGGCGTATGTGCGTGACAAGCTGGCGCTGGTGACCGACGGCCGCCCGCGCATCGCCCTGCTCAATGCCGCCGACCCGCATCTGGCGCAGCTGCAGCTGCCTGAGAGCGAAGTGCGTTGGTTCAATCATCCCGATGGCTGGCACCTGCGTGGCGACGTGGTTTATCGCGGCCAACAGCCGATTTTCGATACTGCCAACGTGCCGCTGCCGGGGGAACACAACCGGCGCAACCTGTGCGCCGTGCTGGCGGCAGTGGAGGCCCTGGGCCTGGATGCGGCGGCATTGGCGCCGGCGGCACTGACCTTTCGTCCGTTGCCCAACCGGTTGCAGTGGCTCGGTAGCGTGGACGGCATCGCATACGTCAACGATTCCATCAGCACCACACCGCATGCCTCGCTGGCGGCATTGGCGTGCTTTGCACAGCAGCGCGTGGCGTTGCTGGTGGGTGGGCACGACCGTGGGCTGGACTGGCAGGACTTCGCCGCGCACATGGCGCAGCAGGCGCCGTTGGAAATCGTCACCATGGGCGCCAACGGCCCGCGCATCCATGCGTTGCTGGCACCACTGGCGCAGAGCGCCGGCTTTGGCCTGCATGCCGCCGATGACCTGGCGCATGCGATGCAGCTGGCACGCAGCGCGCTCGGTGCACAGGGCGGGGTGGTGCTGCTGTCGCCCGGCGCGCCCAGCTTTGGCGTGTACAGCGATTACGTGGCGCGTGGCCGCCACTTTGCGCAGCTGGCGGGGTTCGATCCTGCGGCGATCAGTGCGATTCCCGGCCTGGGTGTGCAGTAGCTTCAAGCTGTTGGTTGCGTTGCGCGTGCCAAGCCTGTGCTCTGTTTGTCGTAATGGATGGCGGCTGGCCACACGCTGCGCGCCGTCACCATCCAGGCACCACGCAAACGCCTAGACTCGCTGCACATCCCCGGGAGCATGTGCATGCAGACGCAATCGAAATGGAAACGCGCCGGTCTGGCCGGCCTGTTGGCGTTGATGGCCGGTCCGGCCATGGCCGCGATGCAAGCCAAGCCGCTGGAATGGACCATTGGCAAGGACAGCTTCAGCGGCGTGCTGGTGTACGACGATGCCGGCCCTGCCAAGCGCCCGGGCCTGGTGATGGTGCCCAACTGGCGCGGGGTCAACGATTCGGCGGTGGCCAAGGCCAAGCAGCTGGCCGGCGACGACTACGTGGTGCTGGTGGCGGACGTCTACGGCAAGGGCATCCGGCCCAAGAACGACACCGAAGCCGGGGCGCAGGCCAAGACGCTGCGCGATGACCGGTCCACGCTGCAGGCGCGTGCCCTCAAGGCGGTGGATGTGCTCAAGGCGCAGGCCGGCAGCGCACCGCTGGATGCAGCACGCATCGGTGCGGTGGGTTTCTGTTTCGGCGGCACTACGGTGCTGGAACTGGTGCGCGCGGGCGCGCAGCTGGCCGGCGTGGTCAGCCTGCATGGCGGTATTTCCACACCCGCGCCGGCGGCCGCCAACTCCGCAAGGACGCCGGTGCTGGTGCTCAACGGCGCCGATGACAAGAGCGTGACCCAGGCCGACATCGCCGCGTTCGAAACCGAAATGAACGGCGCCGGCGCGGACTGGCAGTTCGTGAACTTCAGCGGAGCGGTGCATTGCTTCGCCGAAGCCGATGCCAACAGCCCGCCGGGCTGCCTGTACAACGCGCGTGCGGCCAAGCGTGCGTTCGGCATGCTGCACGGGTTCTTCGACGAACGTTTCGGTAAGTGAGGGTGGCGCTGGCGTGCGGCATGTCCTGCGCGCCAGCGTTTCCACGTGGACGGCTGCAGCGGCCGTGTTTCAGCGCGTCACTGTCGAAACGCAGTGGCGGGTGTCGTTTGGATGAGCGTTGTCAGCTGTTGTGGCCTGCAGGACGGCCCTGCAGGGCGGTGCCGGACTGACAACCACAAGCGCTTTGCGGGACACTTCGCTCGGTGGCGGCGCCGGACACTCGCCCAGCGCCGCGTGCTGCGATCAGTGCGTCCGTTCCACCGCATAACGCGCCAGGCCGCGTAATGCGGCCACTGCCGGGCTCGACGGCAAGCCGTCCAGGGC
Organism: Xanthomonas sp. NCPPB 4037; assembly: GCF_041475695.2. Taxonomy (NCBI): domain Bacteria; kingdom Pseudomonadati; phylum Pseudomonadota; class Gammaproteobacteria; order Lysobacterales; family Lysobacteraceae; genus Xanthomonas; species Xanthomonas sp. NCPPB 4037. The sequence goes on along the minus strand of NZ_CM191261.1, from coordinate 3,426,554 downwards.
CTGTTCGGCGGCGGCGGCGTATTCGGCGGCGCGCTGGCGGCTGTAATCGAGCCCGCCGGTTGCGCGGATGGCCGTCAACACCTCCGGCATCGCCTCGGCATCGCCCTGTTCGACGATCTGCCGCAGGCGCTGCTGGGTGGCGGCATCGGAATGCGCAATGGCGTGGATCAGCGGCAGGGTGGCTTTGCCCTCGGCCAGGTCGTCGCCCAGGTTCTTGCCCAGGTCGGTGGCATCGGCGGCGTAGTCGAGCACGTCGTCGGCGATCTGGAACGCAAAGCCCAGCTGCATGCCGTAGTCGTACAGACGCTGCTGCACGTCGGCATTCGCGCCCGAGGCCAGTGCGCCCAGGCGCGTGCCGGCGGCAAACAGCACCGCGGTCTTGCGCTCGATCACGCGCAGGTACGCGGCTTCATCGGTGTCGGGGTTATGTACATGCAAGAGCTGCAGCACTTCGCCTTCGGCGATGCGGTTGGTGGTGTCGGCCAGGATCTGCATCACTTCCATGCGGTCCAGTTCGACCATCAGCTGGAAGCTGCGCGAATACAGGAAATCGCCCACCAGCACGCTGGGCGCGTTGCCCCAGAGCGCATTGGCGGTGCTGCGGCCGCGGCGCAGGTCTGATTCGTCCACCACGTCGTCATGCAGCAGCGTGGAGGTGTGGATGAACTCGATGATCGCCGCGAGCTGGTGGTGTTCGGGGCCGGAGCCGCCTGCGGCGTGGCCGGCCAGCATCACCAGCATTGGGCGCAGGCGTTTGCCGCCGGCGGAGATGATGTGATCGGCAATCTGGTTGATCAGCACGACGTCCGACGCCAGACGGCGGCGGATCAAGGCATCGACCGCCGCCATGTCGGGCGCGGCGAGGGACTGGATCTGGGGCAGGCCCAGTACGGTGGGGAGGTCTTGGGCGATGGTCATGCGCAGGCAAATCGAGATGTCGGCCGATTATAGGTGCCCGGGCCAGATCCGTCCCGCCGCGCCTGTTCCAGCCCTTGCGCGGTGGCCCCGGAACCAGCTGTGGCGGGCATTTCGCGGCTGCCGGTGCGCAGGATCCCGACCCCGCCACGCGCGGTTGTCCGGCCTGCCGGCAAGGGAATGCGTCAGGTGCGGTGGTGGGCAGGTGCGGTAACATTGGCCCCAGAACAGACATTCATCGCCTCGCGCCCCACGGCGCCGGCGCACCATCTCGGAAGCACCTATGGCCCGCGGCATCAACAAAGTCATCCTCGTCGGCAACCTCGGCAACGATCCCGACACCAAGTACACCCAGGCCGGCATGGCGATCACCCGCGTGAGCCTGGCCACCACCAGCATGCGCAAGGACCGCGAAGGCAATAACCAGGAACGCACCGAGTGGCACCGCGTGGTGTTTTTTGGAAAATTGGGCGAGATCGCCGGTGAGTACCTGCGCAAGGGCTCGCAGGTGTATGTCGAAGGCGAGCTGCGCTACGACAAGTACACCGGCCAGGACGGCGTGGAGAAGTACAGCACCGACATCGTCGCCAACGAGATGCAGATGCTCGGCGGCCGCGGTGAAGGCGGCGGTGGCGGCGGCATGGGCGGCGATCGCCCGCAGCGCACGCAGGCCCCGCGCCAGCAGCAGGGTGGCGGCGGCGGCGGCGGTGGTGGTGGTCAGGACTACGCACCGCGCCGTCAGCAGCCGGCCCAGCAGCAGTCGGCACCGCCGATGGATGATTTTGCGGACGACGATATCCCGTTCTGATCCCGGCGATCGTTGCTTGCACACTCGAAAGGCCCGCTTGCGCGGGCCTTTTCGTTGGCGGAACGGCGTGGCGAGCACGCGGCAGAGTGACTTCCGCGCAAGCCTTCGCCATTGCGTCGTCAATACTTGCCGATGCAATTCAGTGCAGTGCAGTGCAGCGCCGATGCAGTGCAGTGATCGCAGCGTCCCTCAGCCGCGCTCGCCGCATAACACCGACTGCAGGAACGCGATGACCTGCGGCTGTCGCTGCATCCGGCTCAGCTGCGCGGCGGTCCAGCCGCCGAGTTCGTCGATGGGGTCGTGGTGGAACCAGCGGCTGGCTTCGTGCGCGGGTACGAGCAGGCCGGCCAGCTGAAGGATGGCGGTGTCGGGGCAGGGCGGTGGCGCGAGGTTCGCTGGCATCGGGTGGCATCTGGCGTCCAGGGGCGGCACTGACTGTGGCAGGCCGATGTCGGTGACGTGTCGTGTGCGCGCAGCGGCGGCGTTGTCTGCCACGACGACATTTGGCCGACACCGCTGCGGCACGCTGCCGCCGCACCGCTGCGATAGGCGCCAATCCGGTTGGCCACGACAGCGCGGCACTCCTTCCCCTCGAGACGCCCGCCCATGACTTGCTCCCGCCTTGCGTTCGCTGCGCTGTTCGCACTGCCCGCCATTGCCGTCGCCCAGACCACCCCGCAGACCGATCCATCGCTGTCCGAGCAAGGCCCGTATCGCTGGGGGATCGGCGTGGGCGTGGTGGCGTCGGACAGCCCGTTTGCCGGCGAGGGAACGCGCACCAATCCGATCCCGCTGATCCTGTTCGAAGGTGAGCGCTTCTTCTTACGCGGCATCACTGGCGGCGCGCATCTGGTGCAGGGCGAGAGCTTCGGCCTGGACGCTATCGTGGCGCTGCGCCTGGACGGCGTGGCTGCGGACGATCTGGGCGTGGCCGAACTGGCCCGCAATGGCATCGACCGTGCCCTGCTGGACGACCGCGACGACAGCCTGGACATGGGCCTGGTCGGTGCGTGGCGTGGTGCCGCCGGCGAGCTGGAGCTCACTGCCAAGGCCGATGTCACCGGCACCAGCGAAGGCTATGAACTGACCGCCCGTTACGGCTACGCCTTCGCTGTCGGGCGTGGACAACTCACACCAAGCATCAGTGTCAGTCACCTGTCCAAGGACATGGCCAACTATTACTACGGCACGCTCGATGCCGAGGTCGCGCGCGGCGTCGTGGACTACAAGCCGGGCGCGGCGACCGTGCCGACAGTGGGGCTGACCTATATGCGGCCGATCGGCAAACGCTGGCAGTTCCTAACCCGGCTGCAGTACAGCGTGTTGCCCGATGCGCTGAGTGACAGCCCGCTGCTCGCGCCGGATAGCGACGGAGTCGGCTCGGTGTTGATCGGGTTCTCGCGGGGCTTCTGATGGGCCGCACTCAAGTGATGCCCGGCGCAACAAGCCGCGCGGCCAGGGTAGTCCGCACATGATCGCCGCCACGCTGCTGTGTGTGATCGCCAGCTGGATTGCGGCGATGACCTACGTCTACCGTTTCCGCGGCCAGGCGCGCTACGCCAGCCTGCGCCAGTACCTGCGCAAGAGTTGGCCGGTGTTCGCGCTGCCGAACGTCATCCTGTATGCCTTCACCCGCACGGCGGCGCGCGGGCCGTTCGTGCCGCTGGAGCTGTACCGCAAGCTTCCGGCGTTGTCGCGGCACTGGGAGTGCATCCGCGACGAAGCGATGGCCTTGCTGGGAGATGGCAGCTTCGACGAGGTGCGGCGCGACGGCTCACCGGCCGTGTTCGATGTGGGCTTCCGCACCTTCTACAAATACGGGTGGAGTCGCTACTACCTGCGCTGGTATGGCGCGCCGCATGCCTCCGCACGTGCCAGCTGCCCGCGCACGCTGGACCTGTTGGCCGGCTACCCGGAGATCCGTGCGGCGATGTTTGCCCTGTTGCCGCCGCGTTCGGTGCTCACGCCGCATGCGGACCCGTTGGGCTGCTCGCTGCGCTATCACCTGGGCCTGGCCACGCCCAACGCGGCGCAGTGCTTCATCAACGTGGACGGACGCAACCGTGCCTGGCAGGACGGGGATGCGTTCGTGTTCGACGAGACCTATCTGCACTTCGTGCGTAACGATACCGATGCGCCGCGGCTGATCCTGATGTGCGATGTGGAGCGGCCAATGCGCTGGCCGGGGCGGTGGTTCAACCTGGTCTATACGCAGCTGGCACGTGCGGCGCGAACGCCCAACGATGCGCGCGACCGGCGCGGCCCGGTGAGCGCGTTGTATGCGGCTGTCGCACCGCTAATGGCCTACGGAAGGCGCCTGCGCGCGCAGCACCGCCCGCTGTATGCGTTGCTCAAGTGGACGATCAATCTGAGTCTGCTGGGCGCCATGCTTGCACTGCTTGCTGCCGGGGTTGGTGTGCTGCGATGGCTGCTGCATGGCTGAGCGCAGGCACCATTGGGCGGTGCGCTGGTGGTGCGGCCTGCGGGCATCGGCCCAGGCCATGGACCGCGCGCTGCGTATGATGTTTCCATTCCCGAGAATTGCCATGTCGATGACGCATCCGGTCGCCCAGGCGCAGGTTCTGCAGGTCCTCATCATCGAGGACAACCGCGCCCTGGCAGCCAATATCTTCGATTACCTGGAAGCCTGCGGCCACCGCCCGGATGCGGCGCCGGACGGGCAGTCGGGCTTGAACCTGGCGATCAGCAACCGCTACGACGCGATCATCCTGGACTGGATGTTGCCGCGCATGGACGGCATGAGCGTGCTGCGCAGGTTGCGCGAAGAACACGCCTGCCGCACGCCGATCATCATGCTCACCGCCAAGGACCAGCTGGAAGGCAAGCTGCTGGGTTTCGAGAACGGTGCCGACGACTACCTGGTCAAGCCGGTGGCGTTGCCGGAACTTGAAATCCGCCTGCGCGTGATGGTGAGCCGTGCCCGCGCCAGCGCGGCTGCGGGCAACGTGCTGCAGGTGCATGACCTGCGCTACGACCTGGACCGCCTGGCGGTGTCGCGCGGCACCCGCGCGGTGGTGCTGTCCGGTACCTTGCGCACGGTGCTGGAGCTGCTGATGCGGGAATCACCGCGTGTGGTGCGGCGTGACCGGTTGGAGCAACTGATCTGGGGCGATGCGGTGCCCGAAGGCGACCTGTTGCGCTCGCATATGCATGTGCTGCGGCGCGCGCTGGATCACGACGGCGAGCAGAAGCTGCTGCAGACCGTCACCGGCGTCGGTTATCGGCTGGGCGGGCCGGCCGAATGAGCCGAGACGGCCGCCTGCGCAGCCTGCAGTGGTTGATCAGCGCCAGCCTGCTGATGTCGTGCGCGGTGCTGGCGTTGGGGTTGTCGGTGCAGGGCTTTTTGAGCCAGGAACTGATCGAAGATCCGATCTGGCGGCAGCTGCTCACCGCAAGTACGCAGAACGTCACGCGCGTGCCGCCCGAGCGCCTGCAGCAGGCCTTGCCCAGCACTGGCCCGGTAAAAGGCTGGTTGCTGCGCGACGGTGCGCCATTGCCGGTGAGCATGCCGCCCTTCTTCGCCGAGCTGGCACCCGGTTACTACGGCGAAGGCCAGCTGGATACGCAGGGCGACCCCTCTACCGCGGCAAAATTCCTGTCCATCATTCGGCCGCACTGGGGGCCGTTCGCCAACGATGCAGATGGCACGCGACTCGATCGCAGCTATTCGGCGCTGGTCACCGCGCTACCGCAAGGGCGGCTGATCATGAGCATCGACATCACCGCGCTGGAGGACAAGCAAAATGGCAGCGTGCAGCTCAGCGTGCTGTTCTTTATCTGCAACCTGGCGATGATCGGGCTGGTGATCTGGTGGCTGTTCCTGGGCTTTGCGCGGCCGGTGCAGGACCTTGCCAGGCGCATGCGCCGGCTGGATCCGTTGCAGCCGGCGCAGCGGCTGCCCACCGACTACGGCAAGAGCGAACTCAACACCATCGCGCGCGAGGCGAACGCGCATCTGGAACGCGTGGAACGCGCGATCGAGCGCGAACGCAGTCTGCTGGATCAGGCCAGTCATGAGTTCCGCACACCCTTGGCGGTGATTTCCGGCGCGGCCGATGTGCTACACAAGCAGCAACTGCCGGAACGGGCGCAGGGGCCGCTGCACCGGATCGACGAGGCAGTGGACAACCTCACCCGCATCATGGAAGCGCTGCTCTACCTCTCGCGCGAATCCACCCCGGCCGAGCGGCAGCAGGTGACCATCCTGCACGCGCTACTGCCCGAACTGGTGCAGGACCACCTGTATCTGCTTTCGGAAAAACCGGTGGAGGTGGTGGTCACCGCGCTGGAGCCACTGACGCTGCACGCACCGGAATCGATGGTGCGCATTGCGGTGGGCAACCTGCTGCGCAACGCGGCCGATCACACCTACGTGGGGCAGATCGAGGTGAGCCTGCACGCGCACCGATTGAGCATCCGCGACTCCGGTGACGGCTTCGATACCGCGCTGGCGGCGCAACGCTATACCGCGTCATTGAAGCAATCGGTCAAGCAAGGCGGTGGCGCGGGACTGGGGCTGTTCCTCACCCGGCGCATCTGCGAACGCTTCGGTTGGCGCCTGCATCTGGAATCCTCTGCGGCGCAGGGCACGCTTGCGGTGATCGACTTCCAGCCGTAGTCGCCGCGATTTACCAGCGCTGACAGCGAAGGGCAGTCACAGCGATCTCTCTGGCGATTTTCAAACAGCCCTGGTCAACATCACGCCACCCGCGCGCAAACGACGACCACCCCCAAACAACGTGGCAGCTCAGGCAGACGTCCGGTCCCGGCCGCCCTGTTTGGCCCGATACAACGCTCCATCGGCGTCGCGCACGATCGCATCGGGTGTCAGCGGTGTTTCGCCCGGTTCAAAGGTGGCAGCGCCAACGCTGACGGTCACATGTGCACTGGTCGGGCTGGTCAGATGCATCAACCCCAGTTCCGCCACCGCCGTGCGAATGGCATCGGCCAGGCGCAGCGCGCCGGCGACGTCGGTGTGCGGCAGGATCATGCCGAATTCCTCGCCGCCGTAGCGCGCGGCGATGTCGTCGCTGCGCCGGGTGCAGCCGGCAATCGCGCCCGCGATCAGGCGCAGGCAGGCATCGCCGTTGACGTGCCCGTAGGTGTCGTTGTAGAGCTTGAAGTGGTCGACATCGATCATCAGCACCGACAGCGGCGCCTGCGTGTGTACGGCATCCTGCAAGGCCTCAGACAGGCGGTGGTCGAAGGCGCGCCGGTTGGCGATGCCGGTCAAGGCGTCCACCCAGACCTCGGAGCTGAGCCGCGCTTCATTGCGATGCATGCGGCGCAGCTGCAGGTCCAGCCAGATGCCCACCGCCAGCAGCAGCACGAAGCCGAGCACGGCAATGATGATGCGTTGGCGTGCGGATGCGCGCCAATTGGCCAGCGCATCGTCCACTGCCACGCCGGTGAGCACCGTGAGTGGGTAGGGCCGGGCCGGCACAAAACTGGAGATGCGTTGCACCCCATCCAGCGGCGAGCGGTAGGTGAGCGTGCCGCGGCGCTCGTTGCGCATGGTCACGTACAGCGACGTGCCCGCGATCGAGCTGGCAGTCTGGTCATCGCGCTCCGGCCGCCGCACGATCACCACGCCATCATCGTTGAACAGGCCGATGGTGCCGTGATCCCCAACCTGGAAGCGGCTGTAGTAGTCCTGGAAATACTTCAGCCGCAGCGTCACCAGCGCCACGCCATCGAACTCGCCGCTCGGCGTCGTGAGGCGGCGGCTCAATGTGATCACCCAGCGCCCGTCCGAGCGGCTCTGCACCGGTGGCCCGACGAACACCAGTGCGTCGCGGTGGTCGCGGTGGTACTTGAAATACGCGCGGTCGGCATTGTTGTGCGTGCGCGGGAGGCTGCCCAGCGACGAGTTCACCCAGTGGCCATCGGCGGCGTAGATGAAAATGCCGTGCAGGCGCTCCGAGCGGCGGGCCTCACTGACCAGAAACGCATGCATCGCCGCATGTTCGTTTGCCGAGCCGCGGTCCTGTTGCAGGCGTGCAACCAGCCCCGACAACACCGCATCGGCGATGGTCATGGTGTCGCTGGCGTGCTGCGCCAGCGAGTCGGCCAGGTTCAACGACTGCGTCTGCGCGGCCTGCAAGGCGCTGTCGCGCTCCTCATGGATCGACCAGTATTCGGAACCGAGCAGAAGTATCCACGATGCGGTCAACACGAAATGCAGCGCGATGCGCTGTGCACGTTGCCGCCACTGCTTGCTTGTCGACACCACTGTGTTTCCTTGTCCAGGACGCAGAGCCGATGCAACCGCCATGCCAGCGTACGTGGTGGCGCCCGATGCCGGCCAGGCGCGCGGCGCGTGCAATCCGGATTTGTGACTGACAGCTCAGCCCATCGCGGCCGCAGCTGCTGAAGTCGCGGTATAGCCCGCTTGCCTGCTGACGTTGGCGATGCACTGCGTCACCCAGGTCCGCTGCAATTGTTCACGGCGTGGCAGTGCACACAGCAGACGCGACCGCATGCGCGTAACGGTGCGCGTGGTATCCCAGGTGGCCCATCAGTATGAGGAGACCACGATGCGTGGCATTCGTTTGCAGCAACCAGCAGGCCTGGCGTCACTCACCTCAGTCGCGTTGCCCGATCCCGGCCAGCCCGCGGCAGGCCAGATCCGCGTGCGGCTGCATGCCAGTTCGCTGAATTTCCATGACCTGGGCATTGTCAGCGGACAGATGCCAACCGCCGATGGCCGCATCCCGATGTCCGACGGTGCTGGCGTGGTGGAGGCGGTGGGCGAGGCGGTCAGTGATTTCGCCGTGGGTGACCACGTGGTGTCTACATTCTTCCCGCAGTGGCTGGATGGCGAGCCGCTGCATGCCGGCTTTGCCACCACGCCCGGCGACGGTGTAGACGGCTATGCACGCTCGGCCGTGGTCGCGGCTGCGCAGGCCTTCACGCATGCACCGCGTGGCTATAGCCATGCCGAAGCTGCCACCTTGACCACCGCCGGCGTCACGGCGTGGCGTGCCTTGGTGGTCAATGGCCGGATCAAGGCCGGCGACACCGTCCTGGTGCTGGGCACCGGCGGCGTGTCGATCTTTGCGCTGCAGTTCGCCAAGGCGATGGGCGCCACGGTAATCGTCACCTCGTCGTCGGACCAGAAGCTGGAGACGGCGCGTACGCTCGGTGCCGACCACTGCATCAATTATCGCCAGCACACCGAATGGGCGGCGCAGGTGCTGGAGATCACCAACGGGCGCGGTGTGGACCACGTGGTGGAAGTCGGCGGCCCGGGCACGCTGGCGCAGTCCATCAAGGCTGCGCGCGTGGGCGGGCACATCGCCTTGATCGGTGTGCTCACCGGCGCCGCGGGCCCGGTGCCCACCGCCGAGATGATGGGACGCCAGCAACGGCTGCAAGGCTTGGTGGTGGGTAGCCGCCGGCATCAGCAGGAGTTGGTGCGGGCACTGGACGGTTTGCCGTTGCGGCCGGTGATCGATCGTTCGTTTGCGCTGGAGGACATCGCCGAGGCGTTTGCGTTGCAACACGCCGGTGGTCACCTGGGCAAGATCGTGCTGGAATTCTGAGCCTGGCGCGGCGCGCGCGGGCAGGGTCCAACACCTGCCTGCGGCGCGTCATGCGATAGCGCTGCTGATGTGCGGCGTGGCGGCAGAGGGTGTCAGCGATCTCGACAGAGGTGGCGGCACGCACAGCGCATCACTGAGTGAAGGGGCCGTCTAATTCGGGCGTGGCAGTGATGAGTGTGTTTCATAGACGCATGCGGCTACAGCAGCTAATGCCGGCAGAACCGCGCCTTAGAATCGGGACAACCCACTGCATTGCCGCCATCGCACACAGCCGCGCTCACGCGCTTGTGACCGGCAGCGCTGCACATTATTTAAGAACTGTATAAGCCAGCATTGTTGGAGATGCCAGCCATGAGAGATATCAAGATGACCCGACGCGAGGTGTTGATCGCTGGCACGGCGTCTGCCGCCAGCGTCGCTGCCAGTCAGTCCATGGCTGCCGGTGCCGCCAACGCGCTGTCGCAGCGCCAGGCCGCCGAACCCGCCAACGCATCCAGCGAGGTGGCCTTTGAAGTCAACGGCAAGCCGGTGACGCTGACGCTGGACAACCGCACCACCTTGCTGGATGCGCTGCGCGAGCATCTGCATCTGACCGGCACCAAGAAGGGCTGCGACCACGGCCAATGCGGTGCCTGCACCGTCATCGTCGACGGGCAGCGCATGAATTCCTGCCTGTCGCTGGCGGTGATGCATCAGGGCGCCAAGGTCACCACCATCGAAGGGCTCGGTACGCCCGACAAGCTGCATCCAATGCAGGCGGCCTTCGTCAAACATGATGGCTACCAGTGCGGCTATTGCACACCGGGGCAGATCTGCTCGGCGGTGGCGGTGCTGGATGAGGTCAAGCGCGGCATCCCCAGCCACGTCACCGACGATCTCACTGCCAAGACGCGGCTCACCACGGTGGAGTTGCAGGAGCGCATGAGCGGCAACATCTGCCGCTGCGGTGCGTACTCCAACATCGTCGAGGCGATCACCGAAGTTGCCGGAGACCGCGCATGAAGGCTTTCAGTTACGAGCGCGCCACCTCCCCGGCAGATGCCGCAGCCAAGGCCGCGCGTCAGCCCGGCGCCAAGTTCATCGCCGGCGGCACCAACCTGCTGGATCTGATGAAACTGCAGATCGAAACCCCCTCGCATCTGATCGATGTCAACGGCCTCACGCTGGACACCATCGACGCGACCCCCGAGGGCGGCCTGCGTATCGGCGCGCTGGTACGCAATACCGACCTGGCCGCGGATGCACGCGTGCGCCGCGATTACGCGGTGCTCTCGCGCGCACTGCTGGCCGGCGCGTCCGGGCAGCTGCGCAACCGCGCCACCACTGCGGGCAATTTGCTGCAGCGCACGCGCTGCCCGTATTTCTATGACACCAACCAGCCGTGCAACAAGCGGCTGCCGGGCAGTGGCTGCGCGGCAATCGGCGGCTTCAACCGCCAGCTGGCGGTGATCGGCGCCAGCGAAGACTGCATCGCCACCCATCCCAGCGATATGGCGGTGGCCATGCGCGCCCTGGATGCAGTGGTGGAAACCGTGCGGCCAGATGGGCAGCCCCGCGCCATCCCGATCGCCGAGTTCTACCGCGCACCGGGCAAGACGCCGCATATCGAAACCGTGCTGGAGCGTGGAGAACTGATCACGGCCGTGACCCTGCCCAAGCCGGTGGAAGGCGCGCACGTCTACCGCAAGGTACGCGACCGTGCGTCCTACGCCTTCGCATTGATCTCGGTGGCGGCGATCGTGCCGCGCAGTGGCAATGCGCAGGTGGCTATTGGTGGCGTGGCGCACAAGCCATGGCGGAACGAGGTCGCCGAAGCACAGACCCGCCAGGGCGGGCGTGCCATCACGGCCATCTTGCTGGAGGGTGCACAGCCCACCGAACACAACGCATTCAAGGTGCCGCTGGTGGAGCGCACCTTGAGCGCGATCCTGGCGGACACGAGGGCCTGACATGAAATTCGACACTCCCGCCGGTACCAATCCCATCGACCAGGGCAAGATCGTCGGCAAGCCGGTCGACCGCATCGACGGCCCGCTCAAGACCACCGGCATGGCGCCGTATGCGTATGAGCATCACGACCTACCCGGCAAGGCGGCCTATGGCCACGTGGTTGGCGCCGGCATTGCCAAGGGCACGATTCGCAGTATTGATTTGAGTGCCGCGCGCAATGCGCCCGGCGTGCTCGGCATCGTCACTGCACAAAACGCCGGCAAGCTGCAAAAAGGCAAGCTCAATACGGCCAAGTTGTTGGGTGGACCGGAGATTCAGCACTACCACCAGGCAATTGCGGTGGTGGTGGCGGAGACATTTGAGCAGGCACGCGCGGCCGGTCAGTTGATCAAGGTGGACTACGGCCGCCACGTGGGCGAATACGATCTGGCACGCGCGCGTCCCAAGGCCGAGGTCACCAAGGAAGGCGGTGCACCGAACAGTAATGTCGGCGATTTTGCCGCTGCGTTTGCGGCCGCACCGGTGCAGCTGGATGCCGAATACACCACGCCCGATCATTCCCACGCGATGATGGAGCCGCATGCCTCCATTGCCATGTGGGAAGGCGACAAGCTCAATGTCTGGACCTCCAACCAGATGATCAACTGGGGTGCCGGCGATCTGGCGCGCACGCTCGGTCTACCGCCGGAAAATGTGCGCCTGATGTCGCCGTATATCGGTGGTGGCTTCGGCGGCAAGCTGTTCCTGCGTGCCGATGCGGTGCTCGCTGCGCTGGCCGCGCGCCAGGTGAAGCGGCCGGTGAAGGTGATGCTGCCGCGGCCGTTGATTGCCAACAACACCACCCATCGCCCGGCGACCGTGCAACGCATCCGCATCGGTGCACAGCGCGACGGGAAGATCACTGCCATCGCGCATGAGAGCTGGTCGGGCGATCTGCCCGGCGGTGCACCGGAAATTGCTGCCTCACAGACGCAGTTGTTGTATGCCGGCGCCAATCGCCTGATCACCACACGCCTGGCCGTGCTGGACCTTCCCGAAGGCAACGCCATGCGCGCGCCCGGCGAGGCACCGGGATTGATGGCGCTGGAAGTGGCCATGGACGAAATGGCCGAGAAGCTGGCCATGGATCCGGTGAAGTTCCGCGTCGTCAACGACACCCAGGTGGATCCCGAAAACCCGCAGCGGCCGTTTTCGCAGCGGCAGCTGGTCAAGTGCCTGGAAGACGGGGCAAAACAATTTAGCTGGTCCAAGCGCAAGGCCAAACCCGGCAGCACCCGTGATGGGCGCTGGCTGGTGGGCATGGGCGTGGCGTCGGCATTCCGCAACGCGATCGCCACCACTTCCGGTGCACGCATGCGCCTGGAGCAGGGCGGCCGCGTGGTGGTGGAAACAGACATGACCGATATCGGTACCGGCTCCTACACCATCATTGCGCAGACGGCCGCCGAGATGCTCGGTGTGCCGCTGGACTGGGTGGACGTGCGCCTGGGCGATTCGAGCTTTCCTGTCTCGGCCGGTTCCGGCGGGCAGTGGGGCGCCAATAGTTCCACCGCCGGCGTGTATGCGGCGGCGGTGAAACTGCGCGAGGCCATTGCCACGCAACTGGGCTTGGACCCGAGCAAGGCCGAATTTGCCGACGGGCACGTGCGTGCCGGCGGCAAGCGCGTCGCCTTGGGTGATGCCGCTGCCCAGGGCCCACTGGTGGTCGAGGATAAGATCGAGTTTGGCGACCTGGCCAAGAAGCAGCAGCTGTCCACCTTCGGCGCGCATTTTGTCGAGGTCGGCGTGGACGTGGTGACCGCCGAAGTGCGCATCCGGCGCATGCTGGCTGTGTGTGCGGCCGGGCGCATCCTCAACCCCAAGACCGCACGCAGCCAGGTGATCGGCGCGATGACCATGGGTGCCGGTTCGGCGTTGATGGAAGAGTTGGTGGTCGACAAGCGGTTGGGCTTTTTCGTCAACCACGACCTGGCCGGCTACGAAGTGCCGGTGCATGCGGACATCCCGCATCAGGACGTGGTGTTCCTGGAAGAAACCGACCCGATGTCCTCGCCGATGAAGGCCAAGGGCGTGGGGGAGCTGGGCATCTGCGGGGTCGCCGCGGCAATCGCCAATGCGGTCTACAACGCCACCGGCGTGCGCGTACGCGACTACCCGGTGACGCTGGACAAGCTGCTGCCGCATCTGCCTGAGCCGCTGCGCGCGTGAATGCAGTGGCGACTCCTGTCAGCCACGGTATGCCGGCTGCCGCCGCGTGGCCGGCCTGGCCGGAGTACGCCCTGCACGATGACCTGTTGCCGACGTTGTCTGCCTGGCATCGCGCCGGGCAGCGCGTGGCGCTGGCCACGCTGGTGGAGGTGCGCGGCTCCTCGCCGCGCCCGCTGGGTAGCCAGATGGCGATCAGCAGCACCGGGCAGGTGGCCGGGTATGTGTCGGGCGGTTGCGTTGAAGCGGCGGTCGCGCATGAAGCCCTGGCGGTCCTGCAGGATGGCCGCCCGCGCTTGCTCGATTACGGCGAAGGCAGCGAGGTGCTCGATATCCAGCTGAGCTGCGGTGGGCGCATCGGCGTATTGGTGTGTGCGGTGCAGGATCTGGGCGGGTATCTCGCGCGTTGGCGCAATGCGCGACAGCACCGGCGCGCGTTTCATGTCGCGCTGGATCGCGTGCACGGCACGCTGCGTTACCTGGCTACACAGAGTGATGCCGCTCCCGGCGAATTCGTGTTCTCCCGGCGGCCGCCCCTGCGTCTGGTGCTGGTGGGGGCGGATCCTTCGGTACTGGCGCTGGTCGCGCTGGCGACGCAGGCCGGGATCGAAGTACGCGTGCTGCGCCCGCATGGCCCGGTCGAACCGCCACCGGGGCTGCCCCCAGAGCACTACGATCGCCGCGGTCTTGCGCAGGCGTTGGCAGAGGTGGAACTGGACGCACATTGCGCGTTGTACAGCCTTGCCCACGACGGCGACATCGATCTGCAGGTTGCCCATCGCGGGCTGTCGTCCCAGGTGGCCTGCATCGGCATCCTGGGTAGTCGCAACAAACGGCAGGCACGATTGCAGGCCCTGCGCGCGCTCGGTCATGACGCTGCCGCACTGGAACGCGTGCGCCTGCCGGCCGGCATCCGCCTGGGGCCATCGTCGCCGCACGGCATCGCGCTCGGCATCATTGCCGAAGCCACGCAAGCTGTGGCCGATTTACAGGCTGCAGCGCTTTAGGATCTTTCGGTTTTTTGCAGCAGTGGGCGGGGCGCGTTGCGCGTAGTTCGTCATGCGCAAGCTTGGGTTGCTGCCAGCGTGATCGTCGGGCGTTGCCTCGGCGTCATCCCCGAAACGCTGTGCATGGTGGTCGTTCTCTAGGTCGCAGTACGTCAGGACTTATCGATTCGCGTCGTGCGACATCGCTCACCGAGCGTGACGCGCAACGTCGTAGTGCACTGCAGGTCACGCCAGTCGCTGTGGTGCGCGCGTCCCGGCTTGACGATGGTGTTATCGCGAAGGGTTTTCTCCCGAAGTCGTAATGTTGCGCGTAAAGCAGCGAAAAACTTGGTGGCCATGTCCGCACGTCTGTAGGCGCGCGGCTATGCGGCGCGGTCAATCACTACGCAGATGAGACTTCTCTCGCAGTCATGCGATTGCGCATAAAGATCCAGCGAGCGCCGTGGTCGCGCATGCACACCTCCGCTGTGCGCGGCTTTGCTGCGTGGTCACCCACTGCGCACATGTTTGGTCCTACGCTGCAGGCATCCTTACATGCAAGATAGCCCGCTCATGATCGCTTTGCTTCCAGCGCACGCCGCGCCATCACGCACCGCCGCGCACGCGCGCCACACCGTGTTGGCAGCGCGATCAGGTTTGCAGCATTGCAGTGCGCCGGCTGATACGTCAGTGCTTGCCGCATGGCGTGCGGAGCGCTGCGCGTGAGCAGCGACCATGCCGCGCTGGTGTTGGCGGCAGGCGCGGGGCGGCGGCTCGGTCGCTCCAAGCAATTGCTGACGCGCGATGGCGAACCCCTCGTGCGGCGCGCAGCCCGCATTGCGTTGCAGACAGCGCCGCGGCGCTGTGTGGTGGTGGTGGGCGCCAATGCTGATTTGGTGATGGAGGCCTTACGCGGCCTGGATGTGGAAATCGTGCGGCATGCCGGCTGGGCCGACGGCATGGGCACCAGTCTTGCCGCATTGCGCGCGCACGTACACGAAGACATCACGCTGCGCCGCAGCCTGATCCTCGGCTGCGACCAGCCCGCGCTGGACACGCCGCATCTGCGCAGCTTGCTGGAAGAAGCCGATCTGGCTGCATCGGGCTGCGCCACCAGCGGCTATGCAGGCGTGCGCGGGATTCCGGTGGTGGTGACGCACGCGGTGTGGGATGAAGTGCCGCTGTTGGCCGACACCGGCCTGCGCGCGCTGTTCGCCAGCCTGGATGCGCAGACGCTGGGCTGCGTCACCGCACCGGCACTCGCCCTGGACGTGGACACCCCGGCCGACCTGCTTGCTGCGCAAGCGCGTGGCTGGATCGATCCGGAGTGAGCCGCGCGTGCTGTTGGTATAGATAGGCCGGTTAGCAAGTGTCCGCGGTACGTCGCGAACGTGCTGCAGTGCCAATGCGTGCAGTGTCGATACTTCGCCATGCCGCACGGAAGTGCGTTATCTCAACCCACGCGAGGTGACGCACACGCTGCGCCAGCACGCGACGGCAGCGGGGCACGCGACAAGCATCTCAACAACGCGTTGCGCTGAAAAACACACTGCGCGGAAGCAGCTGTAATTGCGGCACATGGCGCGTCGAGTGCATCGCCGAGTGCATCGCTATGAGGCGCGTAGTCGCCCCGCTGCATCGCACAGCTCAGCGCGGCATCGATCGCACGAGTGACGCGGGCATGACCAGTCGCGCGGTTGGTGAACAGCAGCCAGACAAACACAGACGGTGCAGCCATGCACCATCTACCAGACACTTCACGATGTAGCGGCAACGCGCAGTTTCTGACCATCGCCGCGTGCCGTCGCGCTCTGCTGCAAAGCACCTACACCAACGCCGAAGGTGCAGCCATGCACCTTCTGCCAGTCAGTTAATGTGCGGTCGAAGCGCTCAGATCCAGAGCACCACGGCTTCGCGAATCACCAGGACATAGCCAACGACCATGGCGGTCTTGACCGGGAATTGGAACTTCCTCAGCAGATACATGCAAACCCTCCCCAGAGGCACTTATCTGTATCGGAATGTAGCGCTGCGCGTGACGTGTGTCACGTAAGAATTTTCCTACCGGCGAGCCAGTGTCCGCCTGACGGCGCCAGCCATAGCCATAAGCACATGCTGGCTATGCCGGACGCGGGGCCTTGGGCCACTCTCCCGCGGCCCCTTGAGTAAGGGCGCGCCGGCACACCCGCCAGATCGATTCCCATGCAGGCACCGCCGCTCCAGGCCGGTTGTCTCGCTTCGCTGCATCACCGGCCGGAGGGCCAGATGGACGACTCACGTTACGTCGTACGTATCCATTCCGAAAAGAACGGCTGGTGGGTCACCCGCCCGCAGTGGTCGCCGCTGCGCTACCTGAGATAGCAGGGCGCCCTGGCACAGGCCGAATTGATGGCGAAACTGCACTGCCTGACCACCGGCGAGCCGAGCGGTGTGGTGCTCAATACCGGCGACGGCGATCGTTTGGTCCGGCGTTACGGCTGAGCTTGTGACCTCGCGGACGGGAGCTGGCGGCGTCTTCCAGCGGCAAGCGCAACCAACTTGTCCTGAGAGTCAGCCGTCAGGGGAGAAGTCCCCGCAGGTGACCGGTTGCCTGACAGACCGGTGCGCACCTGCCCGAGGCGTGCGCACAGGAAAACCCGATCCATCCCCGCGCTTTGCGCAGGCACGCCGGTCGGCTAGATTCGGGTGATCGGCCATGCTTGGACGATCCGCTACTGCGCGGCCATCTGCCAGGATCTCCACCGCTCGTGATCCCTCCCCCTGTTGCACTGATCCAGAACGACATTGTCGTGTTCGGTCTGATCGCCGCCACCCTCGGCGCCGTGTTCTGGACCTCCGCCCGCGAACGCGGCCCCTGGCAGCGGTTCTACGCGGTGGTGCCGGCCTTGTTGCTCTGCTACCTGCTGCCGGGCATCTACAACACGGTAGGGCTGATCGATGGCGCCAACACACGGCTGTACAACCCGATCGCCCGCGACGTGCTGCTGCCGGCCGCGCTGATCCTGCTGACCCTGAGCATCGACCTGCGCGCCATCCTGCGCCTGGGCCCCAAGCTGGTGGCGATGTATCTGGGCGCATCGCTGAGCATCATGCTGGGCGCGGTGGTCGCGTTCTGGGTGATGCGTTGGCTGCACCCGGCCACCGTGGCCGGCGATACCTGGGCCGGCATGGCCGCGCTGGCCGGCAGCTGGATCGGCGGTGGCGCCAACATGCTGGCGATGCGCGAGGTGTTCGCGGTGAATGCCACCACGTTCGGGCAATTTGCCGTGGTCGATGTTGGCGTGGGTTATGTGTGGATGGCGGTGCTGATTTTCCTGGCCGGGCGCGCCCGCGGCATCGATGCGCGCAGCGGCGCCGATACCCGTGCACTGGATGCCTTGCAGGAGCGCATGGCGCGCTTCCAGGCCGAGCACGCGCGCATTCCCAGCCTGTCGGACCTGATGGTGATCGTGGCCGTGGCATTCGGCGGGGTGGGCCTGGCGCATGCGTTCGCCACCCCCTTGGCCAGCTGGTGCAAGGCGCACCTGAGCTGGGCGCGCCAGTTCAGTCTGGACACGCCGTTCGTGTGGGTCGTGGTGCTGGCGACCAGCCTGGGCCTGCTACTCAGCTTCACCCGCGCGCGCACGTTGGAAGGCGCGGGTGCTTCGAAAATCGGAACCTTGCTGCTGTATTTCCTGATCGCCTGCATCGGCATGCAGATGGACCTGCTGGCCTTGCTCGATCGCCCGTGGCTGTTCCTGCTCGGGCTGATCTGGATTGCCGTGCACATCGTGTTGTTGTGGGGCGTGGGCCGCCTGCTGCGGGTACCGTTCTTCTATTTCGCGATCGGCTCGCAATCCAACATCGGCGGGCCGGCTTCCGCGCCGGTGGTCGCTGCGGCCTTCCATCCCGCGTTGGCGCCCGTGGGTGTGCTGCTCGGCACCATGGGTTATGCCACCGGCACCTACCTGGCGTATCTGGTCGGCATTACCTTGCGGGCGATGGCCGGGGCGGGTTAACGCTGCCTTGCCGGCGTCATGGAGCTGTTGCCTGCAACAGTCCCATGACATCTCGGGTCGGTTTGGTCGACCGCAGTAAAGAGATGAGCACTTGCTGCAACATCCCGAACCGCACGCGTCCACCTGACGAGGACTGCATGCGGCACGGTTTGCCGAGCAGCTTATTGCTGGATCACCCGGCGCTGCTCGTCCTGCTGCTGGGCCTGCGGATGCGCGTGCTGCTGGTTCTGCTGCTGCAGCTGGCCGACATTGGTCTGCGCCGGTTCGTTGGCCGCGGCCGCCGTCTGCACATGGCTACGCAGATGGGTGGGGTCGTCCATGCGGCCCTGCACCGCGATCAGGCTATCGCCATCGCGGTTGGGCACCAGATGATCGATCCGCTGCAGGCCGTCGTTGCCTGCACGCGCGGCCACGCTGGCGGCAGTGTTGAGAAACGCGGTGTCGTCGCGCAGCCCCAGCCGCTCGCGCTGGCCATCCAGTTGCACCACGGCATCGTTGAACAGCTGGCTGCCCGGCTGCAGCGACGCGCCGCGTGCCTGGTCGGGCGATTGCATGTCCTGCGCCTTGATCACCGAGTCCATCCCGTGCAGGTCCAGGCGGTGCTTGAGCATCATGCCGGGTACCAGCCGCTGCCCGAACGACAGCGGGTCCGGCTCCGGCAATTCGATCTGGTGGCCAGCCGCATTGGGCATCGTCCACTTCAGCGGAATGCTGTCTTCCTGCAGATGGGTGAGGATTTCGTTCTTGACGTGGTAGCCGCGAATCAACTCCTCGCTGGCGTACTGCTTGGCTGCCGACGCATCCAGGCCCTCGCGTTCGAGGGTACGGTCGTTGACGCCGGCCGCGTTGTACGTCACTGCGGGAATGTCGTTGACCATGGCCGATGCCGATGCCAGACCACCGCCCAACGAATGGCCGGAGATCACCACCTGGTCGCCGAAGGCCTGTTTGGCCTGGCTGCCGAGCTGGATTGCCGATGCGTATTGCGCATCGTCGAAGCCCAGGCCCTGGCCGATGTTGTGCTTCCAGTCCTTGCCTTCGTCGGTCCCGCAAAAACCGAGTACCACCTGGCCTTGATCGTTGCGATAGAACGCGGCATCGAAGCCGCTTTTGGCGTCGTGCAGCAGTGCCGGATCGATGCCGGCCTGCTGCAGCGCACTGTCGTCCATGCGCGACCAGCCGTTGGCCAGCGGCGCAAAGGTTTCGGCGCCGCCTTCACGGCGTTGATTGGCAGTGGCATACAGATCTTGCAGCAGCTCCGGAAATTGCCGGTCCTGCGGCTGCGGTTGCTGTCCGCGCATCGACTCTGCGAACGGAGTGGATGCGGCGGTGGAGGATGTGGGTTCTGACGGGGGCATGCGCGGTTCCTTGCGTGCGTCGTACGGAAAGCGCGCTTAGCGGCTGCTTTCCACGGGAATGTTGTGAGCGCTCAACCATGCGCGCACATCCGATCTGACCTGTTGTCCGGTGGCGTTGAGCAGACGGTCCGGCGTGGTGAAGAAATACGCCTGGAAGGTCTTCTGCTGTGCATTGCGCACCGTGGGGTCCACGCCGGCCTTGAGCAATTGCAACACTGTCGGGCTGGCGGCGCCGCTCTGCGCGGCCAGATGCAGCAGGCTGTTACCGGTATGGTCGACGCGCTGCACGCCGGCGCCTGCGTCCAGCAACAGCCCGATCTGCGCCTCGCGCTTGCTTTGCACCGCGCGAAACAGCGGCGTCCAGCCGGCACGCGCGCTGACCACATCGATCGGTGCCTTGTGCTGCAGCAGAATCTTCAGGTATTCCGGGTCCTGCGCCATGGCGGCCATGTGCACGACCGTTTCCTGGTCCATGCCCGGCAACGCCGGGTCCGCGCCCGCATCGAGCAGCGCGTCAAGGGCGCGTGGTTGTTCGTTCCAGATCGCCCATTCCAGCAAGGTCACGTTCTGATCGCCATGTGCGGCTAGATCGACGGTGGGGGCGAGCGTTTTGATCCGTGCGATGTCGCCGTGCGCGATGGCGTTGGCGATGTCGGTCAGACCGGGGTCGCGGAAAGCGACGGCATGGTCCTGCAGCGTAGCTGACATGGTGGTTTGCTCCTTGGCACCGGGCGAGGCGGTGCATGAGACCGCGAAGAACGAGGTCGCAAGAACGAGCAGGGTGGGGAATCGCGTCTGCATCGAAATCTCCTTCTCCTGATCGCATTCCTGATGACGCTGCGGCACGTCCCGCCACAGCGGGGCCGATCCTACCAGCTGTAAAAATCCCAAGCGGTAAGATTTCGTGACATAGGCGCGTAGGCCGGGCGTCTGGCCGGGTCCGCTTGGCCACGGACCGTGTTGATGGGCGCGCGGGCGTCTTCGTCACCTGCGCGGGCACTGCGCCACAGCCGACGGTCACGACCGGGCCGGCATAATGGCGCTTTGCAAGCAGATGGATGCAATGGCGTACGAGCTACTGATCAGTGACTGCGATGGGGTTCTTGTCGACAGCGAAATCCTGGCCGACCGGGTAATGCGTGAGGCGCTGGCAGCGTTCGTGCCGGCCGAGCCGTTGGAACATCTGCTGGAAACCACGTTCGGGCAGACCACGCGCGAGGTATTGCGGCGGGTGGAAGAACACTTTGCGCTGCAGTTGCCGGAAACCTTGCTGGCGCAGATCCAGGCGCGCAGCGAAGCCTTGATCGCCGCCGAGGTGCAGCCGATTGCGGGCGTGCGACAGGCGCTGGAGCAGATCCCGCTGCCGCTGGCGGTAGCCTCCAATAGCCGCCGCCACAACGTGATTGCATCGGTGGAGCGTGCCGGGCTCACGGCGCGTGCGGCAGGTCGGATCTTCAGCGCCGACATGGTGGAGCGGCCCAAGCCGGCGCCAGATGTGTACCTGCTGGCTGCGCGCACGGCCGGTATAGCACCGGAGCGTTGCCTGGTGATCGAAGACAGCCCCACCGGTGCGACTGCCGCACTGGCGGCCGGCATGCAGGTGCTGGGCTTTACCGGTGCCAGCCATATTCCGCAAGGGCACGGCGACACCCTGCGACGGATCGGCGTGCTGGAGGTGTTCGACGATATGCGCGATTTGCGCGCGTTGTTCGAGCGGCTCGCGCAAACGCGCGCTGGTTGAGGGTGTCGCGTCGTCGCATCGTTTGGCTGCAATTTAATGCTTAGATCAAAAGCCTGGTCGGTCGCGCGTGCGGTGCCCTCACCGCTTGCGGGACACGCCGCAAGTACGTCCCTGTAGGCTCGGTGGCGGCATCCATGCCGCCACACGGTCCCGCAAGCGATGAGGGCACCGCCCCAGAGAGTTGGTTGATAGCTAGGTGAAAAGCGGGCCATCTCGCTAGTTGCATTGGCTTACTGGTGCGGGTCGCAACAACAGGAGAGTTAGCGAATTAGAAGCGGCTCATGCATTGCTTGCATCTTGCACACCGACCATCTCGACTGGTCCTTGCCCGCCCACCGTCGCGGGACCTTACGCGGCATAGATGCCGCGTAAGAGCTTACAAGGACGTACTTGCAGCGTGTCCCGCGATGGTGGGCGGGCGGGCCCTGCAGCCAAGCCACAGATCAGCCTGTCCAGCTTGTGACGTGGCTCGCGACGGTGAGCGAGCAGGCCTTGCAGCCAAGCCGCAGATCAGCCGCTCTACCTTGCGGCGTGTCCCCCGATGGTGGGCGGGCAAGGGCCCTCCAGCAAATCCGCAGATCAATCGCTCTGCAACCAATCTGCCGCACTGTCCAATCGCGTAAAGAAAACCGCGATCCCGCGTCCACATCAACGCAACAGGGCGCGATTCGCATCGCGCCCTGTTGCGTGTGCATCTATCGATCACGATTACCGATCAACAGCAGCGGAACCCGCTCTTGCCGCCGTAACGCGCTTCCTGGCGTTCGCGGAAAAACGCCGGGTAGTCCATCACCGGTTTGTCCGGATGTTTCTCCAGCATGTGGCGCACGTAGTTGTCGTAGTCCGGGATGCCGCAGCACAGGCGTGCGGTCTGCACCAGGCGGCGCCAGATGCGGCGATGGGCCTGGTATTGGCTGGCAAGAACGAGTTGAGTGCCCATTACAGATCCGCCATCTGGTGTGGCTGCAGTGCCACGTACGGGGTCTCGCGATCGCTGCGCTGCGGGCTGCGGCGGGCGACCACGATCGTTTTGACTGCGTAGATCAGGATCGAGCCCACCACGAACAGGAACAGCACCGTCAGCCCGGTGTTGACGTAGGCGTTGGTGACGATCTGCTGCATCTGCGGCACGGTCTTGGCCGGTGCGGTGATGGTGTTGCTGGCGATGGCGGCTTGATACTTGTGCGCCTGCGCCAGGAAACCCTGCGCCGGGTTGCTGTCGAAGATCTTGATCAGACCGGCGTAGGTCGTGCACAGCAACAGCCACAGCGCCGGCACGATGGTGACCCAGGCGTAGCGGTCACGCTTCATCTTGAACAGCACCACCGTGCCCAGCATCAACGCGATGCCGGCCAGCATCTGGTTGGAGATGCCGAACAACGGCCACAGCGTCTGGATACCGCCGAACGGATCGATCACGCCGGTGTAGAGCAGGTAGCCCCACAACGCCACGCAACCGGCGGTGGCGATGATGTTGGCGGTCCACGATTCGGTCTTCTTCAGCGCCGGGATGAAGTTGCCCAGCAGGTCCTGCAGCATGAAGCGGCCGGCACGCGTGCCCGCGTCCACTGCGGTGAGGATGAACAACGCTTCGAACAGGATCGCGAAGTGGTACCAGAACGCCATCGTGTTCTCGCCCGGCAGCACGTGGTGCAGGATCTGCGCGATGCCTACCGCCAGCGTGGGTGCACCACCGGCGCGCGCCAGGATGCTGTGCTCGCCGATGTCGCGCGCGGTGGCTTCCAGCACTTCCGGGGTGATTGCAAAGCCCCATTCGCTGACCTTGGCAGCCACTGCCACGGTATCGCTGCCGACCAACGAGGCCGGGCTATTCATCGCGAAGTAGATGCCGGGTTCGATGATCGACGCGGCCACCAGCGCCATGATCGCCACGAACGATTCCATCAACATGCCGCCGTAGCCGATGTAGCGCATGTGCGCTTCGTTGGCGAGCAGCTTGGGCGTGGTGCCGGAGGCGATCAACGCGTGGAAGCCGGACACCGCACCGCAGGCGATGGTGATGAACAGGAACGGGAAGATGCCGCCCTTCCACACCGGGCCATCGCCACTGGCAGCGAACTGCGTGAGCGCCGGCATCTTGAGGTCGGGCATCACGATCAGGATGCCGATCGCCAGGCCCAGGATGGTGCCGATCTTGAGGAAGGTGGACAGATAGTCGCGCGGTGCCAGCAGCAGCCATACCGGCAGCACCGAGGCGATGAAGCCGTAGCCGATCAACATCCAGGTGATCTGCTTGGCGGTGAAGGTGAAGGCCGGGCCCCAGGTCGGGTCGGCGGCCACCTGGCCACCCAGCCAGATCGCACCCAGCAGCAGGATCAATCCCACCACAGAAATCTCGCCGATCTTGCCGGGGCGGATGTAGCGCATGTACACGCCCATCATGATCGCGATGGGCATCGTCGCGATCACTGTGAACATGCCCCACGGGCTCTCGGCCAAGGCCTTCACCACCACCATCGCCAGCACCGCCAGGATGATGATCATGATCAGGAAGGCGCCGAACAGCGCGATGGTGCCGGGCACCTGGCCCATCTCTTCGCGCACCAGGTCGCCGAGCGAGCGGCCATTGCGGCGCGTGGACAGGAACAGCACCATGAAGTCCTGCACCGCGCCGGCCAGCACCACGCCAACCACCAGCCACAGCAGTCCGGGCAGGTAGCCCATCTGGGCGGCGAGCACCGGGCCGACCAGGGGCCCGGCGCCGGCGATCGCGGCGAAGTGGTGCCCGAACAGCACGTGCTTGTTGGTGGGCACGTAGTCCAGGCCGTCGTTATTGGTCACCGCCGGGGTGGCGCGGGTGGGGTCGAGCTGCATCACCTTGTCGGCGATGAACAGGCCATAGAAGCGGTAGGCGATCAGATAGATCGACACCGCCGCCACCACGATCCACAACGCGTTGATGTGTTCGCCGCGCCGCAGCGCCACGGTGCCCAGGCAGAACGCGGCCAGCAGCGCCAGCGCGCCCCAGGCCAGCTTCGAGATACCTTTCATGCATGCCCCTCAGGAACGATCCCGCTAAGGGTCCTCCCGCCGGCTGTCCGCGGTCAATGGTGCCGCCCGGGGATCAGGTAAGCCTTTGGTCGTATGGTGTCTGGCATTGCAGTGCGGCATTGCGCCTGCGCGCCGCGGCGTTTTGGAACGGTCGGTTGCACGTGTCGCGGTTGGGCGCCGCGCTGGCGGCCTCCATCATGCAAGGCATCCACTTGCGCACAGGGAGCGTTCGATGAGCGACACCACCACCTCCACGGCGGCACACGTGCTGCGGACCATTCGCGGCATGCCCACCTCCGACGGTGCCGGGGTCAAGCTGACCCGCGTGATCGGCACGCCGCAGCTGCCGGCACTGGACCCGTTCCTGATGCTGGACGAGTTCGGCACCGAACAGGCCGAAGACTACATCGCCGGCTTTCCGAGCCATCCGCACCGCGGCTTCGAGACCGTCACGTACATGCTCGACGGGCGCATGCGGCACAAGGACAACCACGGCAACGAGGGCCTGCTGACTCCGGGCAGCGTGCAGTGGATGACCGCCGGGCGCGGCCTGATCCATTCGGAAATGCCCGAGCAGGAATCCGGGCGCATGCGTGGTTTCCAGCTGTGGGTGAATCTGCCCGCGCGCGACAAGATGAGCGACCCCAAGTATCAGGAATACGCGCCGGACAAGATCCCGGTCGCGCATCCGGCCGCGGGCGTCACGGTCAAGGTGATTGCCGGCGCGGTAGGCGATGTGCACGGGCCGATCGTGCAGCCGGCCACCGAGCCGGTGTACCTGGATATCGCACTGGCGCCGGAGACGTCCTGGGACTATTTGCTGCCCGCCGGCCACAACGCGTTCGCGTACGCCTTCGAAGGCGCGGCCACGGTCGGCGAGGGCGAGGGCGCACGCCCGTTGCCGGCGCAGGAGCTGGCGGTGCTGGGTGGTGGCGAGCGGCTGCGGCTGCATGCCGGTGCTGCCGGCGCGCGCTTGATCCTGGTCGCCGGCCGGCCGATCAACGAGCCGGTGATGCGGCATGGCCCGTTCGTGATGAATACCAAGCAGGAATTGATGCAGGCGTTCGTCGATTTCCAGGAGGGGCGGTTTTGAACCGGGGCGGGTTGCCGCGTGGGAGATGCGCAGATGAGTGATCGCGCCGTCAGTGTCGTCACCGGCACGGTGCCCTACACGGTCACCATCCACGACGGCCAGCACCGCTGGATCGGCGACACCCAGCCGGCCAACGGTGGCCAGGATGCAGGGCCGGATCCAGAGGCGCAGGTGCTGGGCGCGTTGGGTGCCTGCACTGCCATCACCGTATCGATGGTGGCCGCGCGCAAGCAATGGCCATTGGCCGCGGTGCACGTGCACCTGCACCTGCATTACACCCAGCGCGACGCCGCGGGCACATCGATCACGCGGGCGATCGTGCTGGACGGCGCACTGGACGATGGCCAGCGTGCACGTCTGCTGGAGGTGGCGGAGAAGTGCCCGATCCATCGCCTGCTCACCGGCGAGGTCCGCATTGCCACCGAACTGCAGCCGCATGCGCTGATGGATCCTGCCGGCGGTTCGACACGCTAAAGCGCATTTAGCGCGCGCTGGTCGATGCCGGCGCGCAGCTGCATTAGCGCATTAAGAGCGGCTAACAAAACGTAGCGAGCAGTCGTCATGTAGGTGCGGACGGCGCGGAGGAACCGGAATGTACGTGGGTATATGCCGATTCCGAGCACCAGCCGCGCCCGCCTGGCGGCTGCGCAGTCGTTTTGATAGCTGCTCTAAGTCGTAGTGCGAAGCGATGTGGCATGACCGGCTGCTGCCGGTCTTGCCATCTGCGGGCGTTGTTTAGCGCTGCAGTGCCAGGCTGGCCGGCTGCAGGTCCATGTTCTGCACCAGCGACTGCATCGAGGCCAGTTCTTCGGTGCTGGCGCCGTCGATCCACAGCTGTGCATAGCGCTTCTTGCCCAGCTCCACAACGGTGACGCGGCGTGATTCCATGCCCGGGACCTCGCGGCCGCCCAGATCGAGCTTGTACCAGTAGAACTCCTCTTCCTGGATCTGGCCTTTTTCCGCGCGGCGGTCGCGTGCCAGCGCCATGGCCGGGTCTCGGGTGGTCAGCATCACGCCCACTACCTGGCGGCCATCGGCAGTGGTGGCTTTACAGACCAGGTAATCGGCACCGGCGAGCTGGGTCCATTGCAGGCCGGAGGCCGGCGGCAATGGCGGACAGACCGGCGCGGACTGGGCATGGGCGGTGACGGCGGCCAACAGCAATGACAGGCCGACTAGGCAGGATGCGGACTTCATTCAAGTGTTCCCCGGCGATGGATGACAATGCGGGGCGCTGTCGTCTTTCGTGCCGCTGCACCGTCTCAAGCTCCCCGCTTGAGCGTGCCGTCCACGCAACGCGCTCCGACTACGCGGGTATCACTACCACAGTTTTGTGGGCGTGCTCAAGATGGGTCGCAGTTGCGTCTGGCATCGCTTGTGTGGCGTGGCACTCCCGTTGCGAGACCTGGCACGGTTGTGTTCGCCAGTGCGAATCCGCGCATGGTTTCAGGGGTAATTGACGGGTTTGGGCGCCGGCGTTTCCGGTAGCGGAATGAACTCCTGATCGTCGCCGGGGATGGTGCCGAAGCGGCCGGCCTGCCAATCGTCCTTGGCCTGTTCGATGCGCTCTTGTGAGCTGGAGACGAAGTTCCACCACAAGTGGCGCGGGCCATCCAGTGGCTCGCCGCCGAGCAGCATCGCCTTGAGGGGGGTCTTGGCGCGCAGCCGGCCGCGCGTGCCGGCTGCGGGCACGATCAGATGCCGCGCCGGCACGTCGGCGCCATCCAGTTGCGCCTCGCCTTCCAGGATGTAGAGCGCGCGCTCGGCGTGGCCGGTGTCCAGATCGATCTCGGCATCGGCGTCCAGATCCAGCGCCACGTTGAGCGTGCCGCTGAACACCTGCACCGGCGATTCCTCGCCATAGGCGCGGCCAGCGATCACCCGCAGCCACACGCCGTTGCGGCGCTGTTGCGGCAGGCTGGTGGCGGCGTGGTGATGGAAGGCGGGCGCGGTTTCTTCGGCCGAGCGCGGCAACGCGATCCAGGTCTGCATGCCGTGCAGGGCGTGCTCGCGTGCGCGTTCGGGGCCCGGCGTGCGTTCGGAATGGGCGATGCCGCGGCCGGCGGTCATCCAGTTGACGTCGCCGGGACGGATCACCTGATCAGAGCCGAGCGTGTCGCGGTGGCCGATCTCGCCCGACCACAGGAAGGTGACGGTGGCAAGGCCGATATGCGGATGCGGGCGGACGTCGATGCCGTGATCGGGCTCCAGCACTGCCGGGCCCATGTGGTCGACGAACACGAACGGGCCGACGCTGCGCGCCTGCAGGGTCGGCACGGCGCGGCGCACCTGCAAGCCGCCAATATCGTGGACACGGGGAGCGATCAGCGTGGTCATGGCGGCGGCTCGTGCAGTGGCCAGAGCGGCAGCTTGCCATGCAGCCCGCGGCGTGGGCGCGCTGCAACGCAAGATGGAATGTTCTGTGCGTGCGGCACCTGATGGGGTGAGTGGTGGTGGCTGGTGGTGGTTGCCATGGCAGGTGGCCACGTTGGTGAATGCCGAGCATTCAAGTACCAAAGCTACGAACACCTAGACGTCGATCTTGTCGGCGTTGTCCAAGCCGCAAGACAACGGCGGCCGTGGGCTACGCGCGACAAGCTAGAAGTCAGAATCTACATGCCAGAAACGACAAGCCACATGCAACGAACCATGCATCGATGCCCGCAATTGCACGCTTGCCCCGCAGCACGCGAGCTACAGCAACGTCGGCTGCGTCTGCAGCTCGATTTCACCACGCCGTGAAGCCAGCCGGTCGGCCAGACGCGTCGGTTCGGGCAGGCGATAGGCGCGCAGCGTGCGCAGCGTCCAGTCGAGTGCGCCCTGCATCGACACGCGATGACCGGGCGAGACGATCAACGGATTGCAGCGCGGCTTGCTGCGCAGTGCCCAACCGATCTGCGCACCGGCCAGCAGGATGGGGCTGTGGTCGCCGCGGTCGCCACCGGGTTCGATGAAGGTTCCGGCCAGGCGTTGCTTGGCCACGCCGATGCTGGGCAGGCCGGTGACCACGCCAAAGTGCGCGGCGATGCCGAACCTGCGCGGATGCGCGATGCCCTGCCCATCGATGAACACCAGATCCGGCGTGCGCGACAGCAGCGCAAGCGCGCGCAGCAACGCGGGCAGCTCGCGAAAACTCAGCAGGCCGGGCACATACGGCATCGAGGTCGGCACGCGTGCGACGTGGGTTTCCAGTGGCAGCAGCGTCTGCGCATCCAGCAACACGGCCGCCGCGCGCGTGGTCTGGCCATCGTCTTCGAAGCCCACATCGAAGACGGCCAGCAGCGCAGGCGTGGCGCAAACCTCATCGCGCAGCGCCACGCGCTGGGCCAGTTGCTGCTGCAACTGTCGCGCCTGGACGACGCTGCCGTCCCAACCGGCGAACACGGGGTCGATGGATGTCTGCATGGCCGCAGCATCGCGCGCACGCCGTGGCGATGCCGTGCACGCCAGGCAGGCATCGGCTGCCGCTACAATCAGCGGTTGATCGGCCCCCAATCGGAGAACCGTAGTGACCCGCAAACTCGTACTGCTGCGCCATGGCCAGAGCCAATGGAACCTGGACAACCGTTTCACCGGCTGGGTGGACGTGGATCTCACCGAGCAGGGCCGCCAGGAAGCCGCCGCGGCCGGCAAGCTGATGAAGGACGAAGGGCTGCAGTTCGATGTGGCATACACCTCGGTGCTCAAGCGCGCCGTCCACACGCTGCAGGGCGCGCTGAAGGAGCTCGACCAGGACTGGCTGCCGGTGCACAAGAGCTGGCGCCTCAACGAGCGTCACTACGGTGGCCTGCAGGGCCTGGACAAGGCCGAAACCGCGGCCAAGCACGGCGAGGAACAGGTCAAGATCTGGCGCCGTTCCTACGACATCCCACCGCCGGCCATGGACGTCACCGATCCGGGCCACCCCGGGCATGACCGCCGCTATGCCACGCTGGACCGCAATGCATTGCCGGGCACCGAGTCGCTGGCGACCACGCTGGTGCGCGTGTTGCCGTACTGGCACGACGCGATCGCCCCGCAGTTGAAGGCCGGCCAGACCGTGCTGGTCACCGCGCACGGCAACTCGTTGCGCGCGCTGTACAAGTACCTCAACGACATCTCCAACGCGCAGATCCTGGAGCTCAACATCCCCACCGGCATCCCGCTGTTGTTCGAGCTGGACGACAACCTGCAGGTGCAGAGCTACCGCTACCTGGGCGACCCGGAAGCGGCCAAGCGCGCCGCCGAAGCCGTGGCCAACCAGGGCAAGGCCAAGTAAGCCGCGCAGCGGGCGTGCACGCAGCACGCCCGCTGCCGGATTGGCCGGTGCTGCCGCCATGCATGAGGCGTGGTGGCGGTGGCCGTGATGCAGCGGCGTGCCTGTTGGCGCGCACTGCCAATGGTGCTTCTTTCATTGCGAGACATGATGTCCGGCGAACGTAAAACGCAGCAGATGAGTGCCCTGTACTGCCGCAGTTATCTGGCCACATTGGGCGTGCTGGTGGCAGGAGTCAGCGGCGCGTTTGCCGCGCTGGCAGGCGGCAGTGTCTCTGCAGAAGCCACCTGGCTGGCCTTGCTGGTGTGCCTGGCCGGTGTGCTGCTGGTGGCCTTTGGCCTGTTTGGTCCGTCGCGGCAGATGGAGTCCTGGGCGGAGGCAACGTCCAGTCACGATGCGGCGTTGGTGTTGATGGTGCTGGCGTTTCCGGTGTACCTGCTGTTGAAGCCGTTCTACAAACACTCCTAGCGCGCAGTGGTGCGTTGGAGTGCGATGCCGCAGCGGCTGGATGCGCGCGGTGGCGGACGTTAGGGCGTTCGCCTGTTGTGTGACTTTTGGGGGATCAGCGCAGTGCGCCGATTACCTACTCTTTTCGGCCGCGCGCACGCTGCGGCCCCTGTCCTGGAGAATTCAATGATCCTCAGCAAGTTCGCCCCGCTGTCCCTGGCGGTGGCCATCGCCGTGACGCTGTCCGCGTGCGGCGCCTCCGACGACACCAGCAAGCCGGCCGCCGCCGCACCTGCAGCGCCGACGCGCGTGGATGTGTCCAAGCTGGATGCGCCGATCGTGGCCTTCGGCAGCGGCGATCTGGATCCGGCCATTGCCGCATGCCAGGACCTCAACGGGTTCGTCAACGCCAAGTGGCTCAAGGCCAACCCGGTGCCGTCCGACCGCACCAGCTGGGGCAGTTTCGAAGTGCTGGCCGAGCGCTCGTTGACCATCCAGCACGCGCTGGTGGAACAACTGGCGCGCGGCAATCTGTCCGCAGGTTCGGTGGATGCCAAGATCGCCGATCTGTGGCGCACCGGCTCGGACGAGGCGGCGATCGACAAGGCCGGCATCACCCCGCTGCAGCCGCAGCTAAAAGCGATTGATGCGCTTAGCGATGCGCCGGCGATTGCCGCCTGGTTGCGCGACAGCTATGCCAAGGGCCAGGGCTTTTTGTTCTCGTTCGGCGCCAATGCCGACTACAAGAATTCCGAGCAGATGATTGCGTATGCGGGGCAGGGCGGTCTGGGCCTGCCGGAGAAGGGCTATTACACCGATCCGGCCCAGGCAAAGATCCGCGAACAGTACGTGGCTTATATCGCCCGCGTGCTGGAGCTGTCCGGCATTCCGGCAGCGCAGGCGGCCGAACAAGCCAAGGCGGTGATGGCGTTCGAGACGCAGCTGGCCAACGCCTCGCTCTCGCGCATCGAGTTGCGTGACCCGGCCAAGCGCTACAACCCGGTCGATGTGGCGGGCGCCAATGCGATCACGCCGCACTTCGATTGGCAGGCGTTCTTCAGTGCACTGAAGGTGCCGGCCGGCACCTTCTCGCTGAGCCAGCCGGAGTATTTCCGCGCGCTGGACGGCATGCTCGTCAACACGCCGGTGGATACCTGGAAAGCATATCTGCGCTTCCACAGCATCGATGAGGCAGCGCCGTACCTGGCCAAGCCGTTCGAGCAGGCCAACTTCGATTTCTATGCCAAGACGTTGCGCGGGCAGCAGGACATGCTGCCGCGCTGGAAGCGCACCTTGAACGCGGTCAACGAGGCCATGGGCGAGGCGCTGGGCCAGCTCTACGTGCAATCGGCATTCCCGGCCGAGTCAAAAGCGCAGATGCAGCAGCTGGTGCAGAACCTCTCCAATGCGCTGAAGGCGCGGCTGGAGAAGCTGGACTGGATGAGCGCGCAGACCAAGCAGCGTGCCCTGGAAAAGTGGGCCAGCTTCACGCCCAAGATCGGCTACCCGGACCAGTGGCGTGATTGGAGCGGGCTGGAAACGCGCGGCGACGGCTTCCTGGCCAACATGCAGGCCGCGCAGGCGTTCAATTACCGCTACATGCTCGACAAGATCGGCAAGCCGGTGGACAAGCGCGAGTGGCATATGACGCCGCAGACCGTTAACGCGTACTACAACGCCACCCGCAACGAGATCGTGTTCCCGGCGGCGATTCTGCAGCCGCCGTTCTTCGATCCCAAGGCCGATCCGGCGCTCAATTACGGCGGCATCGGTGCGGTGATCGGGCACGAGATGATGCATGGCTATGACGACTCCGGCAGCCAGTTCGATGCCAAGGGCAACTTCGACACGTGGTGGACCAACGCCGACCGCAAGCTGTTCACCCAGCGCACCGATCAGCTGGTGGCGCAGTTCGATGGCTACGAGGCGATTCCCGGCGTGCACGTCAAAGGCAAGCTGACCCTGGGCGAAAACATCGGTGACCTGGGCGGCCTCACCGTGGCCTACGACGCGCTGCAGATGGCGTTGCAGGAACAGCCGGCCGCCAACAAGGAGATCGACGGCCATAGCCAGGACCAGCGCTTCTTCATGAACTGGGCCACGGTGTGGCGCCGTAACTTCACCGATGGCGAGCTGCGCGTGCGCCTCAACACCGACCCGCATGCGCCGGCCAACTTCCGTGCCAACGGCGCGCCGTCCAACATGCCGGCGTTCGCACAGGCGTTCCAGTGCAAGCCGGGCGATGCGATGGTGCGCGGCGACAAGGACCGCGTGGCGATCTGGTAAGCGTGATGGACCAGCGTGCAGGCGGCGATGGTCGCCTGCACGCGTTGCGCGCGGCATGCGCGCAAGGATGAGCCCGCTGCGATGCGCTGCGTCTGCACACCAGCCTGCTCGCAGAGCCTCTAGACTGCCGCGCACTTCAACGCGGAACCGGCAGTTACCAAACGCAAGATCTTCAAGTGGGTGGGCATCGGCGTGCTGGTGCTGGCGCTGGGCAGCGTGCTGTCGCTGTATGGCTACGGCCGCTTTGCCGATCGCGAGCGCGGCCCTGCCAGCCATGCCTTGCCGATGGCGGCGCAGGCAACGCCGATCGACCAGGTGGTCGCTCCATTGCAGCAGGCGCACGCCGGCAAGACCGGCATGGTGATCCTGTCCGACAACATCGATGCGTTTGCGGTGCGCGCGTTGACCGCGCGTGCGGCCGGCCGCAGCCTGGATCTGCAGTACTACATCTGGCATGCCGACTTCACCGGCAACCTGTTGCACAACGAATTGCTGCGTGCGGCCGACCGTGGCGTGCGCGTGCGCTTACTGCTGGACGACATGAACATCCATGGCAGCGACTCGGTGCTGGCCGCGTTGGACAGCCATCCGCTGATCGAGATCCGCCTGTTCAACCCCACCCGTGCGCGCGAGGGCACGCTGATGCGCGGCGTGGAAATGGTGCTGCGCATGTTCAGCATCAACCGGCGCATGCACAACAAGGCGTGGATTGCCGATGGCCGCATCGCGGTGGTAGGTGGGCGCAATGTGGGCGACGAATATTTCGACGCCGCACGCGACACCAACTTCATGGACATGGACGCGGCCTTGATCGGCCCGACGGTGCGTGAGTCCGAGCAGGTGTTCGATGCCTACTGGAACAGCCCCAATGCGTTGCCGCTGGCGGCGCTGGTCACCGCCAAGCCGCAGGCGCTGGAGCAACTGCGCGGCAGCCTGGACGCGGGGATGGCGTCGGTGGGCGCGCACCCGTACGTGGAGCGCCTGCGCCAGTCGCCGAGCGTGCATGCCTTGATGCAGGGCAATCGCCCGGTGCATTGGGTGCAGCAGGCGCGCATCGTGGCCGACCCGCCGGAGAAGGCCGAAGGTGCGCCACCGCAACCGGACTGGATGACGCCGATCCTGATCGGCGAGATGGCCAACGCACGCCGCGAACTGAAATTGATCTCGCCTTATTTCGTGCCCGGCGACGACGGCATGCGCTGGATCAGCGGCCTGCGCAAGCGCGACGTACGCGTCAGCGTATTGACCAATTCGCTGGCCGCTAACGATGTCGTGGCCGTGCACAGCGGTTATGCGGACTACCGCATTCCGCTGCTGCAACAAGGCGTGCGCCTGCATGAGCTCAAGCCGATGGGGCGCCCGGATGGCAGCCTGTTCGGTTCCAGTGGCGCGAGCCTGCATACCAAGGCCTTCGTGGTGGATGACAGCGCCGGTTTCATCGCCTCATTCAACCTGGATCCACGCTCGATGAATCTCAACACCGAGATGGGCCTGCTGTTCGAAGACCGCACCGTGACCGCGGAGTTGGAGCGGCTGTACAACCACAAGATAAGCGCGCCGGTGAGTTACCGGGTGACGCTGGAGCAGGGTGGGTTGCGTTGGCATGACGATGCCGCGCAGCCGCCAGCGGTGTGGACGCGCGAACCGGCCGCCAGTGTGTGGCGTCGCGGCGCGGCCAAGGTGTTGGGCTGGCTGCCGCTGGATTCGCAGTTGTAACTACGGCGATAAGTAGCCGGGTTGGCTGTGGGGCAGGACTGCGCGCACTTTGCTGCGTGCCTGCTGGGCGCTTACCACGTCGTATTGGCTGGCGCATAGCGATCGCAATTACGTGCGTACGTTGACGGGCGACCGCCGGCACTGATTGCGTCCCTCGCTGGTTGAGCGCAGGCGTGACGCGATGTGCCGTAAAGCCGGCACAGTAATGTCGCGATCGAAGAGCCGACCAAGACGTTGCACGAAGCACTTGGCGCAACCGCCAGCTTTCACCGCTGCCTGTCTCAGGCCGATGCATCGCTATTGCAGTTGGGTCACGATCTCCCGCGCCATCGCGCCAAGCGGCAGGATGCGGTCTGCACCGCCGCGTTTGATCGCTTCCTTGGGCATGCCGAACACGATGCTGGTGTGCTCGTCTTGCGCGATCGTGCGTGCGCCGGCCTGGCGCATTTCCAGCAGCCCGGCCGCACCGTCGTCGCCCATGCCGGTCATGATGATGCCCAGCGCATTGCTGCCGGCCGCGCGCGCGGCCGAGCGGAACAGCACATCGACCGAGGGGCGATGCCGGTTCACCGGCGGGCCTTCCAGGACTTCGACGAAATATTGCGCGCCACTGCGGCGCAGCAGCAGATGCTTGCCGCCGGGTGCGATCAACGCACGCCCCGGCATCACGCGGTCGTTGTTGGCGGCTTCTTTCACCGCGATCTGGCACAGGCCGTTGAGGCGTGCAGCAAACGCGGCGGTGAACTTCTCCGGCATGTGCTGCACGATCACGATACCCGGGCACACGCGCGGCAAGGCGGTGAGCACTTCTTCCAGCGCCTGGGTGCCGCCGGTCGAGGTGCCGATGGCCACGATCCGCTCGGTGGTCTGCGCCAACGCACGGCCGGTTTGCGCAGGCAGGATCACATCGGCAGTGTGCTTGACCTCGGCCTCCAGCGGCGCGGCAGTGACGCGTGCGGCCAGGCGTTTGACGTTGGCGCGCGCAGCGCTGCGCACGGTGGCCACCAGCTCGTCGGCCGAGTCGGTGAGGAACTGCTTGAGTCCCAGCCGCGGCTTGGTGACCACGGCCACTGCGCCGGCGGCCAGCGCATCCATCGTCACGCGCGCGCCTTTTTCGGTGAGCGTGGAGCAGATCACCACCGGGGTGGGGCGCTCGCTCATGATCTTGCGCAGGAAGGTGATGCCATCCATGCGCGGCATTTCCACATCCAGCACGATCACGTCCGGCCACTGCTGGCGCATTTTTTCGATGGCCAGCAACGGGTCGGCAGCGGTGGCGATGACCTCGATGCCGGGCGCTTCGTTGAGCACGCCCACCAGCACCTGGCGTACCACCGCCGAATCATCGACCACCATCGCC
The DNA here is from genome assembly GCF_041475695.2 of Xanthomonas sp. NCPPB 4037. Lineage (NCBI taxonomy): Bacteria > Pseudomonadati > Pseudomonadota > Gammaproteobacteria > Lysobacterales > Lysobacteraceae > Xanthomonas > Xanthomonas sp. NCPPB 4037. Next base: position 3,390,859 of record NZ_CM191261.1, on the reverse strand, counting down.
TTGATGGTCTGGGACTGCGGGATGGGGCGGTTGAACGCTGTGGACACGGTGGATCCCTGGCTCAGGCTTTACGGAAGATCGACGGTGCCACCTGGATGAGATCGATGTCGAGCTCGCTCAGGCTTTCCGAATGGCCGATGCAGAAGTGCCCGCCCGGTTTGAGGTTGGCCAGCACGCGCAGGATCACTTCGCGCTTGGTCTGGCCATTGAAATAAATCATCACGTTGCGCAGGAAGATCACATCGAAGCTGCCCAGCATCGGCAACGCGGCGTTGAGGTTTGCATGCACGAACTTGACCCGGTCACGCAGGCGGCGCTCCACCAGCAAGGTGCCGGCGTACTCGCCCTGGCCACGCAGGCAGTAGCGCTTGAGATACGCCTGCGGAATGCCGTCGATGCGCTGCAGGGCGTAGTGGCCGGTGCGGGCCTTGGCCACCACGCGGCTGCTGATGTCGGTGCCGACCACCTCGAACGCACGGCCTTGCAGCGCGTCGTCGAGCACCATCGCCATGCTGTAGGCCTCTTCGCCGGTGGAACTGGCCGCGCTCCAGCAGCGCAGCGGTAACCCGCCACGGTGATCGCCAGCCAGGCGGCGCAGCAGGTCGAAGTGCTTGGGCTCGCGGAAGAAATAGGTTTCGTTGGTAGTGAGCAGGTCGATCGCGGTCTGGATCTCGTCGCGGTCCTGCCGGCTTTCCAGCAACTGCAGGTATTGGGTGTAGTTGTCGAACTGATGCTCGCGCAGGCGCTTGCCCAGCCGGCCGCACAACATGGCTTTCTTGCCGGAAGAAATGCTGATGCCGGCGGCTTCGAAAATGAAGCGCTGAAAGCGCCCGAATTCCTGTTCGGTGATCGCGGTCGACGTGCTCATGGGCTCAGACAAGGTCGGCATCAGTGGGAAGCTCGCTGCTGCAGAGACGAGCGATGCGGCTGGCGTGTTCGCGCCACCACTCCGACAACATCGGGCCGGGCATCGGGGAGGCCATCAGGTAGCCCTGGGCCAGGTCGCAGCCGAGCTCGCGGAGCAGGCGCCAGTCGTCGGGGGTTTCCACGCCCTCGGCCACGGCAGTGAGTTCCAGCCGGTGGGCCAGCTCCAGCGTGGATTCCAGCACGGTGCGCTGGCTGCGGCTGCGGTGCGCGGCATGCACGAAGCTGCGGTCGAGTTTGAGCTCGGTAAACGGGATGCTGGCCAGCCGCTGCAACGAGGAAAAGCCGGTGCCGTAATCGTCGATGGACAGGCCGAACCCATGCAGGCGCAGCCGCGCCAGCATGCTCAGCGCATTGGCCGGCTCCACGATGGCGCTTTCGGTGAGTTCCAGCACCAGGTCGGCCGGTGCCAGGCCGTTGTCGGCCAGCTTGGCGCACAGGTGTTCGAGAAAATCCTGCTCGCCCAGCAGATTGGGCGACAGGTTCAATGCCAGCGTGAGTTGCAGGCCTTCGGCGCGCCAGTCCACCAATTGCGCAACCGCCTTGTCGATCACCTGCTGGGTGAGTGCGTGAATCAGACCTTCGCGCTCGGCCAAGGGAATGAAGCGGTCCGGGCCGATCATGTCGCCTTGCGGGCGGCGCCAGCGCGCCAGCGCCTCCACGCCGCGCAGGCGGCCGTCGCGCAGGTCCAGCTTGGGCTGGTAGGCCACGCGGATTTCGCCGCGCCGCATGGCGCGATCCAGCCGCGAGGCCGCCGCACCGCCACTGGAGAGCAGCGGCGAGATCGGCGTGGACAGCGCGGTGGTGGTCTCGGCGAGCGGTTCGGGGATGCAGTCCAGCGTGGTGGCCAGGTCCTGCAGGCGCAGTGGTTTTTCCAGGCCGGCGAGCACGCGCACACCGGCGCTGCGGCTGAGTTGCATCACCGCATCGATCAGCGCGCCGCCGCGTTGCGAGACCACCACCACCGGCACGCTGTGCTGGCCGCGTGCCAGTGCATCGAGCAGCTGCACGCCGTCCATCCCCGGCATTTCCAGGTCGATCAACAGCAGCGATGGTGCGCTGGCGCGGCTCAGCCAGTCGAGCGCGGCGTGGCCGTCGCCGGCACCTTCCACCACGCTGGCGCCCAATTGGCGGCACAGCGCCATGGCGTGTTCGCGCTGGACCACGCTGTCGTCGACCACCAGGACCGGGCCGGCCAGTGCGCAGTTGCAGGAAAGAAGTGGAGAGTGCATGAGAGTCCTGGCGTGCACGGAAAGAGTCAGGCCGCCAGCGCGGCGTCGGGCAGCTGCGCCGGCGCGTCGTTGGCCAGCACGGCGTCGGCATCCAGCAGGATCACGAAGCGCTCGTCGCGCTTGGCCATGCCGTGGATGAAATCGCGATGGATGCCGGCGCCGAAGCTGGGCGCATCGGCAATGTCGGCGGGCGCGATCTCCACCACTTCGCTGACCGCGTCCACCAGCAAGCCCAACACCTGCTGCTCACCGGCGCGTGCGATCTCCACGATCACGATGCAGCTGCGTTTGGTGATGGCGCTCGCACTGCGGCCAAAGCGCAGCTGCACGTCCATCACCGGCACCACCGCACCACGCAGGTTGATCACCCCACGCAGCGCCGGCGGCATCATCGGCACTTCGGTTGGAATGCGGTATTCAATGATTTCCTTGATGCCCAGGATGCCCAGGCCAAACATCTCACCGCCCAACAGGAAGGTGAGGTATTGCTGGGGTGCGGGCATGGCGGGCGCGCCACCAGTCTCTACGCTGCGCTGTTGCATCGTCGATTCCTCAGAAGCTGGCGAACTGGGATTCGTCGATCACATCGGCGGCGACCGCCGCGCTGATCGGACGCACGTTGGCGCGGCGCAGCGGCAGGCTGGCGGCAGGCGCAACCCGACGTTGCACCGGCTTGGCCGCCGGCACATTGCCACGCCCACCGTTACCCAGCCGGAAGAAGCCCATCAACTGCTGCAACTGCTCGGCCTGCGCGCTCATTTCTTCCGAGGTGGCGGCCAGTTCTTCGGCATTGGCCGCGGCGGATTGGGTGGTCTGGTTCAACTGGCCCACTGCGGTGTTGATCTGGCTGACACCGGCGGTCTGTTCTTCGGACGCTGCCGCGATCTCCTGCACCAGATCGGAGGTGCGGCGGATCGAAGGCACCATCTCGCCCAGCACGCGGCCGGCGCTTTCGGCCAGTTCCACGCTGGACCCGGCCACTTCGCCGATTTCCTGCGCGGCGATCTGGCTGCGCTCGGCCAGCTTGCGTACCTCTGCGGCCACCACCGCAAAGCCCTTGCCGTGCTCGCCGGCGCGTGCGGCTTCGATCGCGGCATTGAGCGCCAGCAGATTGGTCTGGTAGGCGATGTCGTCGATGATGCCGATCTTCTTGGCGATGTCCTTCATCGCCACCACCGTGGCGCGCACGGTGTCGCCACCGTCGGCCGCTTCGCTGGCGGCTTTGGCGGCCATGCTGTCGGTGACGCGGGCGTTTTCGGTGTTCTGTGCAATGGAAGCAGTCATCTGCTCCAGCGAGGCGCTGGTTTCTTCCACGCCGGCAGCCTGTTCGCTGGCGGCCTGGGCCAGTGCCTGCGCGGTGGCACTGACTTGTTCCGATGCGCTGGCCAGGTTCTCGGCGTTGCGGTTGACCTCATCGACGATCTCGGTGAGGCGGCTCATGGTGGTGTTGACGTAGCGCTGCATGTCGGCGAATGCGCCTTCATAGCGGCCTTCCACGGTGTGGGTGAGGTCGCCCTCGGCCATCGCGCCCATCACCTGGATCACCTCGGAGATGCTGCGCAGGTTGCCGCGGGCACATTCGATGGTGTCGTTGATGAAGGCCTTCTTGCCGGGCAGCTGCGCCAGCGGCGCGTCGAAGTTGCCGCGGCCGAACTCTGCCACCACGCCCATCGCCAGCTTCTTCACCGCGATATGCGCACCGACCATCTCGTTGATGCCGGTGGCCATGCTGCGGAAGTCACCGTCGAAGCGCGCGGTATCGATCACCACATCGATGTCGCCGGCTTCGTGCTCGGCCGACATGTGGTTGATCTCGCGGATCAAGCCGGTGAGGTTGCCGCGCACCTGATCGATGGTCTCGTTGATGAAGCGCTTCTTGCCCGGCAGCTGCGGCAGTTGTGCGGTGAAGTTGCCGCGGCCGAACTCGGCCACGCAGGCGATCGCCTGCTTCTTGACCGCGATATGTCCTGCCACCATCGCATTGATGCCTTCGGCCATGCGACGGAAATCGCCGGTGAAGCGCTGCGTGTCGATCACGACGTCGATATCGCCGGCATCGTGTTCGACCGCCATGCGGTTGACTTCGGCGACCAGGCCGGTGAGGTTGCCGCGGATCTGGTCCACCACCTCGTTGATGAAGGCCTTCTTGCCCGGCAGGCGTTCCAGCTCGGCGGAGAAATTGCCGCGGGCGAATTCGGCCACGCAGGCCATGGCCTGCTTCTTCACCGCGATATGGCTGGTGACCATGCGGTTGATGCCGTCGCCCATGGCGCGGAAGTCACCATCAAACCGTGCCACATCGATGCGCGCATCGATCTCCCCGGCGTCGTGTTCGTGCGAGACACGGTTGATTTCGTCGTTGACGTGGCGGATGCCGCTCTGCACCTTGCGCAGGCCGCGCAACACTTCACAGGCCTGCTCGTCGCGCACCTGCGGCAGGGCGACATCGAAGTTGCCGCGGGCGAAGGCGTCCAGCGTGGTGGTGGCGATCTCCAGCGAGCCGGTAGCGGTGCGGATCGACCAGGCCAGCAGCGCACCGCTGGCGAGTGCAGCCAGCACGCTCGCCGCCAGCAGTGCAGCATGCGACAGCGTGAGTGCGAAGCCGGCAACCACCACCACAACCGGCAGGGCAATGGCGAAAGCGGCGGTGAACCACAGTTGGGTGGCGATCGGGAGACGGTGCGACATGGTGGCAGCTTCCTGGAGTCAGGGAACGACGTAGAACGGCGGCGTGGGAAGACGAGCGGCGGTTTGAACGGTCAGGCGGCCAGCGCGTCCTGGCCTGGATGCAATTGCTGGATCAGACTGGGCACATCGAGAATCAGCGCGACCTCGCCGCTGCCGAGAATGCTCGAACCACTGATGCCCTTGACCTGCGCAAACACCTTGGACAATGGCTTGATCACGGTCTGCCATTCGCCCAACAAGGTGTCCACGACCAGCCCGAAGCGCTGCGCGCCCTGGCGGATGACCACGATGCTTTCGCGGGCCGGCCGCTTGCCGCCCAGCGCGAACAAGTCCCGCAGGCGTACGTACGGCAGCACGCTGCCGCGCAGGTCGATGTAGTCGCTGGTGTAGTCGGGCGTGAATTCCACGCACTCTTCCACCACATCCAGTGGCACCACGAACACCGACTTGCCAATGCCCACCTGGAAGCCGTTGATGATGGCCAGCGTCAGCGGCAGCCGCACCGAAATGGTGGTGCCCACGCCGGCGGTGCTGTCGATATCCACGCAGCCGCGCAGCGCGGTGATGTTGCGCTTGACCACATCCATGCCCACACCGCGGCCGGACAGGTTGGTGACTTTTTCGGCAGTGGAAAAGCCGGGCTCGAAGATCATTGCGAACACTTCGCGATCACTGAGCTGGCGGCCGGGTTCGACCAGGCCGCGTTCCAGCGCCTTGGCCAGGATCTTGTCGCGATTCAGCCCGCCACCGTCATCGGTGATCTGGATGACGATGCTGCCGGAATCGTGGAAGGCATTCAGGCCCACGGTGCCACGCGCCGGCTTGCCGTTGGCCACGCGCACGTCTGCCGGCTCGATACCGTGGTCCATCGCATTGCGCACCAGGTGGGTGAGCGGGTCGCCGATCTTTTCCACCACCGACTTGTCCAGTTCGGTGTCTTCGCCGGCAACCACCAGCGCGATGTCCTTGCCCAGCTCGCGCGCCACATCGTGCACCACGCGCTGGAAACGGCTAAAGGTGCCGCCGATCTTGACCATGCGCAGTTGCAGTGCGCTCTCGCGTACCTCTTCAACCAGGCCCGCCAGGATCGAGGTGGATTCGAGCAGCTGCGCATCGCCGGTGCGCTGTGCATTGGTGCCGGTGCTGGCCACCGCGATGATCAACTCGCCCACCAGGTCGATCATGCGATCGAGCTTGTCGGCGTCCACGCGGATGGAGCGCGCTTCATTGGAACGCGGCGCAGTCTCGGCAGTCGTTGCAGCGGCGCGCGGTGTCGGCACCACGGCAATGGCGGGCGCCGGTGTGTGCACCGGTTCCGCAGTGACGGCGGCGTTCGCGGCGCTGAGCGTGGTGTCCAGTGGCGCCGGCACCGCGACGATCTCCAGGTCGCAGTCTTCGCGCACGAATTCGAACACGTCTTCAATCGCCGCGCGGTCGGCATCGCTGCGCAGCAGGATCTGGAATCCAAGGTAGTTGGCTTCCGGGTCGAGCTCCTCGAACACCGGCAATTTGCTGTAGTCGGTGCTGATCGACTCGACGGAACCGAGCCCGCGCAGGTTGCGGATCAACTTCAATGGCGAGTTGCCAAAACGCAGCGCATCGGCAAACAGGGTCAGGTTGACGCGCCAGTAACCGCTTTGTTTTTCCGGCGTGCTGCGTTGCGCGTCGCTGACAGTTGCGCCGCAAACGCTGCCTTGCAGATAGGTCTGCAACTGCGCCAGCAGGGGCTCGGCTTCGGCGGCCAATGCGGCGGGATCGGCATGGCTGGGGTCGGCGGCGGTTTCCACCAGTGCATGGATGTGATCGCAGCACACCAGCAGCAAGGCGATCAATTCCGATTGCAGTGCGATCGACTCGTCGCGCACCAGATCCAGCACGCTTTCCACCACATGGGTGAAGCCCACCAGCTGCGGCAGATCGAACAGACCACCGGAGCCCTTGATGGTGTGCGCCGCACGGAAGATCGCGTTCACCGCATCCGGCGAGGGCTCGCCACGCTCGGCCTGTAACAGGTGACGTTCCATGTCTTCGAGCAGATCCCGGCTCTCGGCCAGGAAGGTCTGCATCAGCTGGTTCATGTCCATGCGCGTCACCTGTCCGTGTTAATGAATGCGTTCGCCCAGGCTGGTGGCGGCGTGCGGGTACAGCGCTTCCAGCAGGCCCAGCAGTTCGATCACATCGACCACGGCGCGGCTCGAGTCGGTCAACACAAACGGGCGTCCGTCAGCCTGCACCGCCTGCTTGGTGGCGAGCAGCAGCTGCAGGCCGGTGGTGTCGATCTCGCTGACCGCAGCCAGGTCCAGACGCACGCCGCCCGGATGCGCCAGCGCCGGCTGCAGCAATGGCTTGAGCTCGGCAGCGCGACGGATGGTCATCTCGCCTTCGAGGGCAAGCGTGAGCGGGGCGGGTAGATCCAACGAAAAGATGTCCATTGCGGCCTCGTGAAGCGATGACACGTGTGGCATGACGCGGAGAAGTTCTCACCTCGACATCGGCTTCACGCGCTACCAAGTAGGCCCAAGTCGTGTCGGTCTATGCAGGTATCGGCGCGTGACAGGAATATTTAGGCCGAATTCAGCCAAGCGACTGATTTGCGATGCGCATCACTGCGTGGGCGTTAACCGCTCAGGTTTGCGATGACCTGATCCGTGCTGCGTATCGGCTGAGGTTGCTTTTAAGCGAGCGCTGCAATGGAAGGTGTTTTGGTTGCCATCGAAGGCGCATGCCGTTTCAAGGAATGCATGATTGCTGCGCATGCGAAAAGCCTGCCTGTCGAGCACGCTAGTGATGGCTGACATGGATGTCTGACGCAAGGTTCCGCAGCGAGCAGCACTTGGTGGCCATGTCTGCGTCTGAATATCGTGCGGCCAACGCGCAGCGCGGTTTTGCGAAACGCAGCTTGCTCGGTTGCGCTGCTCTGCTGCAGGCGATTGCCGCTGCACGCTTTCATGATCGTGCAGTACAGATGCACCGCGATCAGGCGCTGGGTTCAATCATTGCGTGTCACCGATGCGTGGCGGTCGCCGCCGCATTACGGATTGAGCAGCTGCACCACGCATGGTTCCAGCGTTGTCAGTCCGGCTGCGCGTCCAAGCGCAATCGCCTGCGCAGGCGAGTCGCCATGCAGCCCCCGTTCGAGCGCGATCAGGGCGCCGACACGATTGCCGCTGGCGCAATGCACCAGTACATCACCGTGTGTGCGTGCGTGCTGGATTGCATGCGCCAACCGTGCGGCGTTCTCGGCGGTGACCGCGTCGGGCCCCACGATCGGTAGCGTCGTGTAGCGCATGCCCAGTCGCGCAGCTTCATGTGCCTCGTCGTAGCCGCTGTCTTCATCAGCGCCACGCAGGTTGATGATGCTGCGCACGCCAATGGCTGCAAGCGCTGCAAGATCGTCGACGGACGGTTGGCCGCTGGAATACAGGCCGGGCGCGAAGAGGGTGGCGGTGTGCATGCGGAGCCTTTCAAGCGAAAGAAGCGAGTGGTTAGTCGTTGAGGTAACACGATGATGTGCGCGTCTACAGGAGGTGGAACCAGGCACGCACGGGCGCCGACTGACTGAGCATGTACACCGCAACCACGGTAATCAGGCCAGCCAACACCAGCGTCAGCGCTCCCTTGCGGTCTGCCAGACGGATGGCCGCGCGTGCACCGAGTACGCTGCCGAGCGTGCCTCCGGCGATGAACGCCAGCGCCAGCGTCCATGCGACAAGACCGGAAGCGGCATAGCTGAGCGCGGTGGTCAAACCAAAACTGCCCACCGCCACCAGCGACGACCCCACCGCAAACAGGACCGGCATGCCTGTGGATGCCATCAGGCCCGGGACCACCAGAAAGCCGCCGCCGATCCCGAAGAAGCCGGACAGAAGCCCGGTGACGGTGCCGGATGCGACCAGCTTTGGAGCATTGCCGCGATTGAGTACCACGCTGGCGTTCCCAAGCTGGCCGCGTGCGCCCACCATGCGTGCGGCAACCACCAGCATCACCACCGCGAAGAGTGCGAGCAACTGCTGCCCACCGATTGCCTTGCCGAACATGGCGCCGACCCAGGCGCCGCCGACACCGGCCGCGGCGAATGTCGTTGCGCACCGCCATTTCACCGTGTGCTGCCGTGCGTGGCTGGAGAGCCCGATCACAGCGTTCACCGCAACCGCGAGCGCACTGGTGCCAATGGCGACATGAGGGTCTTGCACGCCCACCAGATAGACCATCAACGGCACTGCCAGGATGGAGCCGCCGCCGCCGACCAGGCCCAGCGTAAATCCCACCGCGGTGCCTGATAGCGCACCAAGCGCGTATTGCAGCGGTGTCACGGGGTTGGCCCGGTCGGTGCGCAGTACGCCGCGTACAGCGCGTCCAGCACGCCCACCGCCGGACCCGGGACCAAGGCGTAATGGATGGTCTGCGCTTCGCGCCGTGTGGTGACCAGTTCCATCTCACGCAACACCGCAAGATGCTGCGACAGCGCCGACATGCTCAAACCAGTCAGCGGTTGCAATTCGCCGACCGACCGCTCGCCTTCCACCAACTGGCACAGCACTAACAGGCGCGCCGGGTGCGCCAGAGCCTTGAGCAGGCTGCTGGCCTGCGCGGCAAGCACGGCCATCTGTTCTGGAGACGGCAATTGACGCGTTGCTGGCGGATGCAAGGGCGCGGACATGGGGAGGGCCTTTTCGGGCATTGACATTTAGATTAGACAAATCTAATTTAGAACAACCTAAAGTAATGCGCAAGAGGTGACGCGATGGATCCGCAGGTCATGCAATTCCACGATGTGGCAACGTCCACCTTCACCTACGTGGTCTACGACCAAGCGGGCGGCACCGCTGCGGTCGTCGACCCCGTGCTCGATTACGATCCCGCCAGCGCATGGACGTCCACCACTTCGGCAGACCGCGTGCTGGCGTTCGTGCGGGCCCAGCAGCTGCAGCTCGCATGGGTACTTGAAACGCATGTGCATGCCGATCACCTCACCGCTGCGGACTATCTGCGGCGCATGACGGGAGCCCGTGTGGCGATTGGAGCGGGCGTCGTCGGCGTGCAGCAACACTTCAAACGATTCTTCGGCTTGGAAGCGGACTTCAGTGCGGATGGCCGGCAGTTCGATCTGTTGTTGGACGACGGGGACACCTTCTCTATCGGTGGCATGCACGTGCGGGCCATCGCCACACCAGGGCACACCGCCGACAGCCTGACCTATCTGATTGGAAACGCCGCGTTCGTCGGCGACACTGTATTTGCGCCCGAAACCGGCACCGCACGGACGGACTTCCCTGGTGGTGACGCGCAAACGCTCTACCGTTCTATCCACACGCTCTTCCATCTACCGCCGGCCACGCGGTTGTTCCTCTGCCACGACTATCCAGCTGCCGGCCGCGAGCCGATGGCGCAGACATCGATCCAGGCGCAGGCGCAGGCCAATGTGCATGTCGGAGGAGGGATCAGCGAGCAGGCCTTCGTTGCATTGCGCGCCGCGCGGGACGCCCAGCTTGCGGTGCCCAGGCTTCTGCTGCCTGCGTTGCAGGTCAACTTGCGCGCAGGCGCACTGCCCCCGCCAGATCACACCGGCAACCGCTCTCTGCGTTTGCCGTTGAACCAGTGGGGTGCCGCGTGATGGCGCCTTGGGCGATCTCCTGGACCGGTGGCGTCCTGATCGGCTTGGCGGCGACCTTGCTGCTGTGGCTCAACGGGCGCACCGCCGGCATCAGCGGCATCGTCAACGGTGTGCTGTTTCCCGTTGCGGGCGATGTGGCTTGGCGGCTGCTGTTTCTTGTTGGGTTGATCGTGGCCGCGAGTCTGTACATGACATGGGTGCCGTCTGCGCCGCAGCCGCGCAGCGACTATTCGCGCAGCGCGTTGGTGGTGGCCGGTGTGCTTGTGGGCTTTGGCACGCGCATGGGCAATGGCTGCACCAGTGGGCATGGCGTGTGCGGGCTTGCGCGTGGCTCGCGCCGCTCGCTGGCTGCGGTGGCAACTTTCATGGCCACTGCGATGGTCACCGCCTACGTCATGCGCCATCTCTGGAGCGCGGCATGAAACGGTTCCTGCTTGCGAGCCTGGCGTCGGGCGCGCTGTTTGGTGTGGGCCTTGCGATGTCGGGCATGACCGACGCACGCAAGGTCATCGGGTTTCTGGATGTGGCCGGTGATTTCGATCCGGGCCTGCTGTATGTGCTCGGTGGCGCGATGATCACCAGCGCGGTGCTGTTTGCAGTGGTCATGCGTCGCCAGCGGCCGGCTTTTGCGCAGGCGTTTCAACTCTCTGGATTGCGCGCAATCGATCGGCCACTGCTGGGCGGCGCTGCCCTGTTCGGCATCGGCTGGGGGATTGCAGGCTATTGCCCCGGCCCGGCGCTGGCCGGCCTGGGCGTGGGTTCGGTGGAGGCGTTGTGGTTTGCGCCTGCGATGCTGGCGGGCAGTGCCTTGCACTGGGCATTCACTGCGGCAAAACAGGCCAAGGTAGATCGCTGATTACCGTCGGCGCGTTGCATAGTGCGTCGTGCGGCCTTCAACATCACAGCTGCAGCGTGCACGGCGCAACCCTTCAGCGCGGCGCCAGGGCCGTCAGCAGCCCACGTGCCGCATTGAAGCGGTCGGCGGCCTCGGGCAACGGCAGCTTGATGCGCAGTTTGTCCGGGCCGTCCATGGTGTAGATCTTCGGCTGCTTCTGGATCATCTGGATCACGGTCATCGGGTCGATCGACGGCTTTGCCTCGAACACCAGGCGGCCGCCATTCTCGCCAAGATCCAGCTTGCGCACGCCCAAGGCATTGGCCTGCAACTTGAGCTCGGCGATCGCGAACAGGTGCTTGACCGGGTCCGGCAGCAGGCCGAAGCGATCGATCATTTCCACCTGCAGCTCGCGCAACGCATCGCTGTCGCGGGCGCTGGAAATGCGCTTGTACAGCGTCAGGCGCGTGTGTACATCGGGCAGGTAGTCCTCGGGAATCAGCGAGGCCACATGCAGTTCCACCTCGGCGCCGCGCACTTCTTCGCCGGCATCCAGGTCGGGCAGCTTGCCCTGGCGGATGCTGCGCACCGCGCGCTCCAGTAGTTCGGTGTACAGGCTGAAACCCACCTCGGCCATCTGGCCGCTCTGGTCTTCGCCGAGCAGCTCGCCGGCACCGCGGATTTCAAGGTCGTGCGTGGCCAGCGTAAAGCCGGCGCCCAGCTCGTCCATGGAGGCAATGGCTTCCAGGCGCTTTTCTGCATCGGAGGTCATCGAGCGGCGGTCCGGCACCACCAGATACGCATAGGCGCGGTGGTGGGAACGCCCCACGCGGCCGCGCAGCTGATGCAACTGCGCAAGACCAAAGCGGTCTGCGCGGTTGATGATGATGGTGTTGGCGTTGGGAATGTCGATGCCCGATTCGATAATCGTGGTCGACAGCAGCACGTTGAAGCGCTGCTTCTGGAAATCCAGCATCACCCGTTCCAGCTCGCGCTCGGGCATTTGCCCATGCGCGATGCCGATACGCGCTTCCGGCACCAGCTCGGAGAGGTCGCGCTGCATGCGCACGATGCTTTCCACATCGTTGTGCAGGAAATACAGCTGGCCGCCGCGGCTGAGTTCGCGCTGGAACGCTTCGCGCAGCAGGGTGTTGTCCCAGGCGGTGATGAAGGTCTGCACCGCGAGCCGGTTCGGCGGCGGGGTGGCGATGATGGACAGATCGCGCAGCCCGGCCATGGCCATGTTGAGCGTGCGCGGGATCGGCGTGGCGGTAAGCGTGAGCAAATGCACGTTGGCGCGCATCGCCTTGAGCGCTTCCTTCTGGCGCACGCCGAAGCGCTGTTCTTCGTCCACCACGACCAGGCCGAGATCCTTGAACTTCACGTCCGGCTGCAGCAGCCGGTGCGTGCCGATGATCACGTCGATATCGCCGCTGGCCACTTTCTCCAGCTCGGCCTTGATCTCCTTGGTGCTCTTGAAGCGCGACAGCACTTCCACCTTCATCGGGTAATCGGCGAAGCGGTCGCGGAAGTTGCGGTAATGCTGTTCGGCCAGCAGCGTGGTCGGCACCAGCACCGCAACCTGCTTGCCGGCACTGGCCGCGGCGAACGCGGCGCGCACCGCGACCTCGGTCTTGCCGAAGCCCACGTCGCCGCAGACCACGCGGTCCATCGGCTGGCTGCTGCCCAGATCGCGCAAAGTGGCATCGATCGCGGCCAACTGGTCGGTGGTTTCCTCGAACGGAAAGCCCGCCGCGAATGGTTCGTACATCGCGCGGTCCACCTGCAAGGCCAGGCCTGCGCGCGCGCGGCGGCGCGCCTGGATTTCCAGCAATTCGGCGGCGACATCGCGCACCTTTTCGGCGGCCTTGCGCTTGGCTTTGGTCCACTGCTCGCCACCCAGCGAATGCAGCGGCGCTGTGTCGGCCGAGGCACCGGAATAGCGGCTGATCAGGTGCAGCTGCGCCACCGGCACATACAGCCGGTCGCCCTTGGCGTATTCGATTTCCAGAAACTCGCCAGGCATGCCGCCGGCGTCGAGCACGATAAGGCCGCGGTAGCGGCCCACGCCGTGGTCTTCATGCACGATCGGCGCGCCTTCGGAGAGCTCGCCCAGGTCGCGGATGATCGCTTCCGGCTCGCGGCCCACACGGCGCGTCCGGCGCGGTTGGTTGGCCCGCTCCGGGAACAACTGGCGCTCGGTCAGCACCGCAATCTGCGGCGTGTCTAATGCAAAGCCGTCTTCCAGCGGCGCCACGGTGATGCCGAAGCGCAGTTTGGTCGCGGCCAGGAACGCGGGCAGGTCGGCCACGACGTCCGGCTTCAACTGCGCGGCGGCCAGCACTTCCATCAAGGCTTCGCGGCGGCCGGCCGAATCGGCGGCTACCAGCACCCGGCCCGGGTAGTGGCCCAGGAACGAGGCCAGGGCCTGCCCGGCGGGCGCATCCTTGGCGGCGACCGGCAGCGGCGGCAACGGCTGGTCGCCCAGCGGCGCGGCCTCGTCGATACGCGGATGGTCGGCCGGCCACACTTCGATGCGCGCCAGCTTGTTGAGCTGTTCGCGCAAGGCATCCGGTGACTGGTACAGCTCATCGGGCAGCAGCAGCGGGCGTTCCACATCGTGGCGACGCTGCTCATAGCGGTTTTGCGCCTGCAGCCAGAAGGCATCGGCCGCATTGGAGACGCCGGTGGCGATCAGCGGCAGCACGCGCGTGTCCAGATAATCGAACAGCGTGGCGGTCTTGCTGAAGAACATCGGCAGGTAATACTCGACGCCCGACGGTGCGATGCCGGACTTCAGATCCTGATACAGCGCGCTGCGCCGCGTATCCACGTCGAAGCGTTCGCGCAGGCAGGCGAGCACACGCTCCACGCTGGCATCGTCCATCGGCACTTCGCGGCCGGGCAGCATCTTGACCGCGTCCACCTTGTCCAGCGAGCGCTGCGATTCCGGGTCGAAGGCGCGGATGGAATCGATATCCTCATCCAGCAGTTCGATGCGCAACGGGGTGTCGGCGCCCATCGGAAACACGTCCAGCAGGCCGCCACGCACCGCGAAATCGCCCGGGTCCATCACCTGCGGCACGTTGCGGTAGCCGGCGCTTTCCAGGCGGCGTTTTTCCGCGTCCAGATCCAGGCGCTGGCCAACCGTGAGATCGAAGCTGCCACCGACGATGTAGCTCAGCGGTGCCAGCTGCTGCAGCAAGGTCTGCACCGGCACGATCACCACGCCACGGGTCAGACCGGGCAAGCGATGCAGGGCCGCCAGACGCTGGCTGATGATTTCCGGGTGCGGGCTGAACTGGTCGTAGGGCAGGGTTTCCCAATCGGGAAACGGCACCACCGGCAGCGTGGACGCGTCACCCAGCAGGGCGTGCAGATCGGCTTCGATCTGATGCGCGCTCTGGTTGTCGCGGGCAATCACCAGCACCGGGCCGGCATGCGCTTCGGCAGCGCGTGCGATCGACCAGGCCAGGGCCGTCGGAGACGACGGAGCGCGCCAGTAGGCGCGGAGCTGGCCGGACTTGGGCAGCGGCGGAGAAGGGAAGGTAGGCGACGGCATCAGCCGGCGATTTTATCAGAGCGCCGCCGGGGGCCGGTCCATCTGGCGTGAAAGCGGCCGGCCTGGCCTGACTAGCCTGCCGGGCTTCGACGTCGTGCGATGGGGATGGCTGGCAAGGGCCTTGCGGCGACGTTCCAGAGTTAGGCGGGCTGCGACTGGCCTATCCGCATTCTCTAGTGCGCTTCAAGGTATGCGGGATTGCTCGTCTTGGCAGTCAACAGCCTAGTTGGTCGAGGGCGCGGTGCCCTCACCGCTTGCGGGACACGCCGTGAATCCGTCCATGGAAGCTCAGTGGCGGCATCCATGCCGCCACATGGTCCCGCAAGCGGCGAGGACACCGCGCCTGACGGTGTACAGGCGGCTTTTGGGGATGCCAGGCTAAGAGCAGCTATCAAAACGACTGCGCAGCCGCCGGGCGGGCGCGGCCGGTGCTCGGAATCGGCATGTACCCACGTACATTCCGGTTCCTCCGCGCCGTCCGCACCCACCCGACGACTGCTTGCGACTTTTTGTTAGCCGCTCTAAGTCACCTGTTATTGGCGGCTTGTGGCGGCGCCTTTGCGAAACCTTGGGCGGCGCTCAGGCCGGCGGGGGTACTAACTTGCTGTCCCGCAATACAGGGCATGCCATGCGAACACCCAGCACGCACAGCCACCGCTTCAAAACGAATCCCAACTCCCGAATCCCGAATCCCAGCCCCTCAAGCATCCAACTCCAGCACCATGCGCACCAGTTCCGGGGAATCCGGGTGGGGCTGCGGCTTGAAGCCCAGCGATTCGGCCAGCTGCAGCATCGGCAGGTTGCTTTGCAGCACGTCGCCGTACAGGCAATCGAGGTACTTGCGGCGCGCCCATTTCACCAGTTTGCGCATCAGTTGGCGGCCCAGGCCCTGGCCGGCCACAAAGCTGCTGACCAGGATGGTGTATTCGGCCTGGCGGGTGCCCGGCACCAGCGCGGCACGTGCGACGGCGCCCACCAGCGCTTCGCCGGGCGGCAACTGCTCGGCCGCCACCAACACGATCTCGCTCTTGGGGTTGGGGTGGGTGAGGCGTTGCACCATTTCGGGGGTGATTTCGGCCGAGGAGCGCACGAAACGGGCGCGGATCTCTTCCGGGCCCAACAGGCTGAAGGCTCCCTGCAGCGGCGGGCCGTCCTCGGGACGGATCGGGCGGAGCAGGAGCGTGCGGCCATTGGGCAGACTGAAATTTTCATGCCAGGGAGGCATGCGATTGCGGATGGCCATGACCGGGTGTTCCTTGAAGATCGGAAGATTCTGGCACCAGCCCAGCGCACAACCGTGAATGATTCCGGTGCGCCGCTGGGGGTCGTATGCGGGGGTGGCAGTGCTTCCCACGGCACTCTACCGAGCGATGCCGTGAGCCAGTCGTGACGCCGGGCGCCAACCGGGCCTAGCCCTCCTGGCGCAGCCACTCCAGCCGGGTCGAGGCACCGGCTTCGCCAAGGTGCGCCTTGAGCGCGGGCAGCGCCGGGGCCAGCACCTGGTCGAACTGCCAGGGGGCATTGACGATCAACAGGCCGCTGCCGGTCAGGCGCAGCGGTGAATCGTCCGGATGCACCTGCAGTTCGGCCATCAGCACCGACTTGGCGGGCAGCGCGGCGGCCTTGCGCATGAAGGGCTGCAGGCTGCGGCGCAGCTTGATCGGGTACCACACCATGCAGATCGCCTGCGGCCAGCGCGCCAGCGCTTCGCGCACGCTGGCGATCACCTGCGGGTATTCGGCACCCTGTGATTCATAGGGTGGGTCGATCAGGACCAGGCCGCGGCCGATCTTGACCTCGCCGGCCCGCGGCGGCAGGAAGGCGCGGATCGCCGCATAGCCGTCGCCGGCATGCACACGCACGCGGCTGTCGTTGGCGAACAGGGTCTTCAGCGCCTGGGCTTCGTCGGGCTGCAGTTCGCAGAACGCCATGCGGTCCTGCGCGCGCAGCGCCTGCGCCGCCAGCAGCGGCGAGCCGGGGTAGTGATTGATCTGGATACCGGCAGTGGGACGGGCCGCTTTCTGGCCGGGCACGGTCGGGCGTGCGACGGCGGCGTTGTCGGCCTGCACCGCGCGCAGATAGCGTTCCACCACCTCCGGCAGCGTGGCTTCGGCCATCAACCGCATGACGCCGGCATCGGCTTCGTTGGTCTTGCGGCTCTCTTCGCCACCGAGCTGGTAGCGGCCACGGCCTGCGTGGGTGTCCAGCACGAAGAACGGGGTGTCCTTGCGCTTGAGGGTGTCGATCAGCGCCAGCAAGGCGATGTGCTTGAGCACGTCGGCGTGGTTGCCGGCATGGAAGGCGTGGCGATAGTTCATCGCGGCAGTGTAGAGGGTGCGCGGTGGTTTGCGCTGCGCCAGGTGCGGTGGCGGTTTACGCCGGGTGGGGCGCAGCAAGGCGGCGGGGCGCCGGGGTGAGCGCGTCTGCGACGCCTCGGCACCGCAAGGTGCAGCCAGCGTGGTGTGGTCGATGATTGCCCGCAGCGGCCAATAGCACGGTGGCCCGCGTGCTATTGGCCGCGCCGGCATGCGGCTATGCTGCGCGCCATGTCCGACACCCCCGCCCGTGTCCTTGTCGTCGAGGACGAAACCGCCATTGCCGACACCGTGCTGTACGCCCTGCGCAGCGAGGGCTACGTGCCCGAGCACTGCCTGCTGGGGCGCGAGGCACTGGAGCGGCTGCGCAACGATCCCGCCGACCTGGTGGTGCTGGACGTGGGCCTGCCGGATATCAACGGCTTCGAGGTCTGCCGGACGCTGCGCGGTTTCAGCGAGGTGCCGGTGATCTTCCTGACCGCACGCAACGACGAGATCGACCGCGTGCTGGGCCTGGAACTCGGTGCCGACGACTACATGGCCAAGCCGTTTTCGCCGCGCGAGCTGGTGGCGCGGGTGCGCGCACGGCTGCGCCGGCGCAGCGTGGCCGTGGCCCAGGCCGAACCGGGCTGGCAGCCGCACGGCGCGTTCGCGATCGATCGCGACGGCAGCCGCATCCGCTACGGCGAGACGCTGTTGCCGCTGACGCGCTACGAATACGCGCTGCTGGCCGCGCTGCTGCAGCGGCCCGGCGCCATCCTCAGCCGCAGCCAGCTGATGGACCGCGGCTGGGATGCCAGCGCCGACAGCGCCGACCGCACCGTGGATACCCATATCAAGACGCTGCGCGCCAAGCTGCGCCAGGCCGGCGTGCCGGCCGACCCGATCCGCACCCACCGTGGCCTTGGCTACGCGCTGGAGGTCTGAGGATGGATGCCGTGTTTCAGCAGCCGGCGGTTGGGGTGGTCGAGCGTGCTGGTTTGCGCGGTTTGCGTCGTCGGCGTGGGCTGACTGAAGTGAACGGCCTGGCGGGCGGGCGCGATGTGTTCGCGCTGTCTTGCGTCGGCCATCATCAGGGGCGGGCAGCGCAGATCGATGTTGCGTGCCTCCGCAGTGCCGCAATCGCGCAATGCCCGTGCACGCCCACGTTGCTGTCGGCGCTCCTGGCGCAGGTGCAACTGGCGCTGGCCGCATCCATCCCCGATGCGTCGGCTGTTGACGGCTACTTGACCACGCGGTGTTCGACCAACGACCACACACACGCGTGCGCGGCCAACGGGATTCGGTGCTGACATGCGGCTCGGCCTCAAGCTGTTTCTCGGGTTTTTTCTGATCGTCGGGCTGGCCGCGTTCTTCGTGATGCGGGTGTTCGTCAACGAGGTCAAGCCGGGCGTGCGCCAAGCGATGGAATCCACGCTGGTGGATGCGGCCAACGTGCTGGCCGAGATGGCCAGCCCCGAGCTTGCGGCCGGGCAGATCGCCAACGGTCGCTTTGCGCGCCACCTGGCACAGGCCCAGCAGCGCGACCCCAAGGCCTGGGTGTGGCGCTTCCGCAAGAACAACGTGGATTACCGCGTCACTGTGACCGATGCGCGTGGTGTGGTGGTGTTCGATTCGCTGGGTCGCGACGTCGGCCGCGACAACTCGCGCTGGAACGATGTCTACCGCACCTTGCGCGGCGAATACGGCGCGCGCTCCAGTCCGGAGCTGGATGGCACCCCCGGCGCCACGGTGATGCATGTGGCCGCACCGATCTATGCGCCGGACGCGCCGCGCACACTGATCGGCGTGCTCACACTGGCGCAGCCCAATCGCAGCATCGACCCCTTCATCGAAGCCAGCCAGCGCAATATCCTGCAACGGGGCGCCTGGTTGATCGGCATTTCCGCATTGATCGGCATCGGCATGACCTGGTGGCTGATGCGCGGCATCGGCCGGCTGAATCGCTACGCGCAGGCGGTGAGCGCGGGCATTCCGGTGCCGCCGCCCAAGCCGCGCGGCGACGAAATCGGCGACCTGGGCCAGGCGCTGGAAACCATGCGCCGCAAGCTGGAGGGCAAGGCCTACGTCGAGCACTACGTGCAATCGCTGACGCACGAGATGAAAAGCCCGCTGGCGGCCATTCGTGGCGCCTCGGAGCTGTTGACCGAATCATTGCCGGAGTCCGACCGCCAACATTTTGTGGCCAGCATCCGCGCCCAGGAACAGCGCCTGACCGAAACCATCGACAAGCTGCTCGCCCTGGCCGAGGTCGAACAGCACGGCTGGCTGCAGACCCGTGTGCGTGTGGCCGTGCCTGGCGTGTTGCACGCTGCGGTGGACGCGGTATTGCTGCGCGCCGCTGGCGCCGGCGTGCTGGTGGAGCTCGATGCGGCAAGCATGGCCGCCAGCGACCAGACCGTGCTCGGCGATGCCTTCCTGCTGCGGCAGGCCGTGATCAACCTGCTGGAAAACGCCATCGCCTTCTCACCGGATGGCGGCACCGTGCAGCTGTGCACGCAGCTGGAGGACGGCCAGGTGCAGCTGTTGGTCGAAGACCGCGGCAGTGGCGTGCCCGATTACGCGATCGAACGCGTGTTCGAGCGGTTCTATTCGCTGGCGCGTCCGCAGACCGGGCAACGCAGTTCCGGCCTGGGCTTGCCGTTCGTGCGTGAGGTGGCCCGCCTGCACGGCGGTGACGTGAGCCTGCGCAATCGCGACGGCGGCGGTGCGATCGCCACCTTGCGATTGCCCACCGCCTAAATCCCGCTGCAGGCCATGTGCGACCTGCTGGCAACTTGCGGCGGCTGGCGGCCGCGTGGATGCGGCAGGTGCCGGAGCACATGCCGCATCCGTGTCCGTGACGCCTTATCGCGCGCAATCGCCGTGGTCAGTGCACCACGTCAGCTCCGATCACGTCCTTTGCCACGACCGACCAGGACAGCTTGCCAAAGCCCTTGTTGCCCCACTCGGTTCCCCAGCTGTTTTCAACGATCAAGCCTTCGCTGTCGTACCCCAGTGCGATCACCGCGTGGCCGCCCAGAATCGGCGTCTTGATGTCGTAGTCGACCTGATTCGATGGGGTGAGGTCTTCGAAGCCTTGCCGGACATAGAAGCCGATGGCCACCGGCGTGGACGCGGCCAGCGCAAGCTTGATCTGTTCGACCAATGCCCGCCCGCCATTTCCGTCGCCGGCATACAGCACGGTGTACTTGCGGTACGGCGTGGGGTGCTTGGCGGCGTTGGCGCGGTCGGCAGCGGTGGGCGGGTTCTTCCAGTTGTAATCGCCCCATGAATAATGCTGCGCGGTGTCGATGCCCTGGGCCAAAGCCACGTCCAGTGGGGCTTCCAGGGTGGAGCCGCCATCGACGCCACCGTTGACCTGGCTATAGAGATACATCGGCGCAAAGCGGGTCTGCGCCTGTTCGGCGGCATTGGCATACCAGCCGGTGAGGGTGTGGGCGGTTGCCCACGAGGCACAGGACCCCACCTGACCCTGGTCGCCTGGCGTGATCGCCCAGGCGGTCAGGTCCACTGTGGCGGGGAGCGGTTTGGCGGTACTTGCGGTGCCGAACAGCGGGGTCACCGGCTGCATCAACGCCGACGGTTTCAAACCCATTCCATGCATTGCCGCCTGTGCGGCAGCGGAGGACAGGCTCAGGGCAGCGAGCAGGCAGAGCGTCAGCGAACGTTGCGTGTTCATGAAGGCAGACTCCAGGCAAGAGGGATGCAGTCGGGCGCACGGCTGAAACCACGGCCAGCCAAGCGGCCAGGCGTGTAGAACGGCGCCACGACGGCGCGGGGAAGATGGAAGGAAGACGGCGAAGAACGACGGAACCGGAAAGCCGTGTTCAAAACATGACGGAAAACGAAACGATGGTCCTGTCGTACGCAACTGCCTGCGCATCGTTGCGCTTGGCGCCGAAGTGCGTGGCAGTGATGCGAAGTGCCGTCGATGAAGCAGAAGCTCTTGCTGGGCCTGCGTCGCACTTTTCCAGAGTGAAACCTGTATTTCCACAGCACGTCACAGTGGCACTCGTTGGCCGTGCGGGCCACCCACTTCACATTCGCTTCAAATTCGCCTCAAACCCTGGACACCGAGGGCGCTCACCCTGACCACCTCCCAGACTGAGGATGGTCGATGAACTCCCTGAAACTGCTGTTGCGCTTCGCCACCGTTGGTGGGTTGATCCTGCTGTTGCTGATCCCGTTGTTGTTGATCCGCGGCGCGGTGCAGGACCGCGCGCGCTATCGCGACGAGGCGGTGGAGCGGGTGTCCAAAAGCAAGGCCGGCGAGCAGCAATTCATCGCGCCGGTGCGTGTGCTGCCCTACACCGAGCAGGTGCAGGTGAACGAGCCGGACGAGCAGGGCAACCAGCGCAAGGTGTGGCGCGCGCAGGAGGGGGCGCTGCTGCAGACGCCGCGCACGCTCAAGATCAGCGGCGAGATGGTGCCTTCGGTGCGCGAGGTGGGGATCTACCGCGTGCAGGTGTATTCGTGGAAGGCAACGCTGCACGCCGAATACGACCCGTTCGAGTACGCCGCCGCGCCCACCCGCGTGTATGGCCAACCGTATCTGACGGTGGGCATTTCCGATGTGCGTGGGCTGGTGGGCACGCCCAGCCTGCGCGTGGATGGCCGGGCGCTGACGCTGGAGGGAGGTGCAGGCACGCTGGCCGGGCGGACCTCGGGCATCCATGCCGCGCTCAAGCCGGTGAGCGATGCAACTGCCGGGACGCTGCAGGACGGCAATGTGGTGGACATGCAGTTCGTGCTGGATGGCACGCGCCGGCTGGCGATCGCGCCGATCGGCGACACCAACGACATCGCGCTGCGCTCGGGTTGGCAGCATCCGTCCTTCGGCGGGCAGTTCCTGCCGAATGCGCCGAGCATCGGGCCGAAGGGCTTCGACGCCACCTGGTCGTTGTCGGCGCTGGCCACCGGCGCACAGACGCAGTTGCGGTCGGATGCGAGCGCGCTGGACATGCTGGAAGTGCGCCTGGTCGACCCGGTTGACGTGTATACCCAGGCCGATCGCGCCAGCAAGTACGGCATCCTGTTCGTGGTGCTGACCTTCGTGGCGTTTGTGTTGTTCGAGCTGATCAAGCGGCTGCCGATCCACCCGGTGCAATACCTGCTGGTGGGCCTGGCGCTGGCGATTTTCTTCCTGCTGCTGCTCAGCCTGTCCGAGCGCATCGCCTTCTGGCAGGCGTACCTGGTCTCGGCGGTGGCGTGTATTGGGTTGCAGTGCGTGTACCTGTCTGGTGTGTTGCGCAGCTGGGCGCGGGCCGGCGGATTTTCGGTGATGCTCACCGCGCTGTACGGGGTGCTTTACAGCTTGCTGATCTCCGAAGACAACGCGTTACTTATGGGATCGTTGCTGCTGTTCGGCATCCTGGCCTGCATCATGTGGGTAACCCGCAAGCTCGATTGGTACGAGCTTGGCAACAGCCTGCGCTGAGGTCGGCATGCTGATGCGCTCTCAGTCACACCGGCGGGCGCAGCGATTGCTGCCCGCCGGGATCGAAACGGTGGCGCTGCTGTCCGCAGCGCCACCCCACCAGTGGGAATGCTCACCGCTGTCCGCCTTGCCGCTGCCTGCAGCGGGGCGGCGTGGATGGATCGGCATGGCGCTGCACGCACGCACGGCCGAGGATGTGCGCCGCGATGGCGCCAACGCACTACAGCAGCTGCTGCAGTGCGCTGCGCCACGGCCGCCACTGCGCCAGTATCTGCCATGGCAGCGGCTGAGCAACGGCAGCTACTGGGCCCGCAGTAGCGATGCATTACTCGGCGCGCTGTTGGCGGTGGAAGATGCGGCCGTTTGGTTGCTGTGGCAGCAGCCCGCCGCTGCGGCCTGCACACGGAGCTGGCTGCGATGAGCGGCGCGGTTTGCAGGCGAGTTGTCTGTTACGCGCGGCTGCAGCAGGCAGCGCACCGTGTCGCACGACTGCAGTGCAGCGGAACATGCGTCACAGGACGCCTGCCGTGATCTGGGCGGCCGTAGTGATCTTTGTGGTTGCGGTGCTCACGCTGGCGTTGGTGGCCAGCGCCAGCTGGCGGGTGTTCGGTGGGTGCGTCGCCTGCGTCTGCGTGCTCTTGCCGGTGTTGTTGTTCGGCACCTTGATGCTGCAGCCCGGCGCCGGGCAGGACGCGTTCGCGTCGGCAGTGGCGGTGGAAGCGGCGATTTGCCTGCAATTGGCAGCGGACGCCGCGTGCCTCCTGGCAGCGCCCCTGGGACTGTTGGGCCGGCGCATGCTGGCGTGGCAGGCCGGGCGCGGAGCCGGCACGGCCGGCTGAGCGCACGCGCTGCAGCCATGGCTAGAATGCACCCATGCCTACTCCCACCATCACGGCACTGCGCGGTAGCGCCATCACGCCGTTTCTGGACGATCTGGCGCGGCTGCGCAGTGTGGTCTTCCGCGCCTGGCCGTATCTCTACGACGGCGACCCCGCCTACGAGCGCGACTACCTGGCCGCCTATGCGGCCTCGCCAGACAGCGTGTTCGTGCTGGCGCGCGATGGCGATGCGGTGATCGGCGCCTCCACCGGCCTGCCTCTGCTGGACGATAGCGCCGCCTTCCACGCGCCGTTCCACGCGGCAGGCATCGACCCGGCCAGCGTGTTCTATTTCGGCGAATCGGTGCTGCTGCCGGACTATCGCGGGCAGGGCATCGGGCACGCCTTTTTCGATCAGCGCGAAGCCCACGCGCGCGCACTGGGGCGGTTTGCCCTGACCGCGTTCTGCTCGGTCCAGCGCGACCCGCACGACACGCGCCGCCCAGCCGATTACCGGCCCAACGATGCGTTCTGGCGCAAGCGCGGCTATGCGCCGCAGCCCGGCATGCAGGTGCGGCTGGAGTGGGCGGAGTTGCAACACGGGGAGATCGACCACAGTTTGGAGGTGTGGACGCGCGCGCTGCAGGCGTAAGGCTGCTGCGCCACGTCCGCATCACCCACCACGTACGCATCGCAGGAAGCTCACCCGATGAAGATTGCCGTTGCCAAATACCCGATCGGCAAGCCGGCCGATTTCGCTGCCTTCGCCGCACGCCAGACAGCGTTGGTGGGCGAGGCCGCGGCGGCGGGTGCACGCGTGCTGGTGCTGCCGGAATATCTGTCGCTGGAGCTGGGCGCCACGTTCGGCACGCAGATTTCGGCCGGTTTGCCGGAGTCGCTGGCAGCGATCCAGGCGCTGCGCCCGCAGTGGATGGCATTGTTCGCCGGGCTGGCCCGACAGCATGCGGTGCATTTGATCGCCGGCAGTTTCCTGCTGGAGATTGGCACCGGCCGCTACCGCAACCGCAGCGATTGGTTCACCCCTGACGGCACGCATGGCTGGCAGGACAAGTTGCAGCTCACCGGGTTCGAAAAGGCCACCGGCGTGATCGACCCGGGCGATGCGCTGAAGGTGTTCGAGCTGGATGGCGTGCGTGCGGCGATCGCCATCTGCTACGACAGCGAATTCCCGTTGCCGGTGCGCGCGCAGTACGAGGCCGGTGCGCGTTTGCTGATCGTGCCCAGCTGCACCGACACCGCCGCCGGTGCGATGCGCGTGCGCGTGGGGTGCCTGGCGCGTGCGCTGGAAAACCGCGTGTTCGTTGCGCAGTCGGTCACCGCCGGTGAGGCGCCGTGGAGCCCGGCGTTGGACGTCAATACCGGCGAGGCTGCGGTGTTCGCGCCGATGGATGTGGGCTTTCCGGCCGATGGCGTGCTGGCGCAGACCCAGGGCGCGCAGGTGTGGGCGTATGCGGAGCTGGATTTTGACGCGTTCGCGGCCAGCCGTGCGCAGGCGCAGGTGGCCAATGACCGCGATTGGCCCGGTCAATTGGCTGCTCACGTGACGCGTGCGAAGCTGGTTGGGTTCGATTGATCCAAGACGACCGATAGCCCCCGGGCGCTGCCGGCCGGTGGATGCGTAGCGCTTCCCGTGCGCGCCGCGCCACCGGCCACGCGCCCGTGGGAGTCAGCCGCCTGGCAACTCCCGCCCGCCACCGACCAGGTCACCCATGTCCAAGAAAACCTTGATTCCGCATAGCGTCCGCCTGGAATTCGCGCCTGGCGCGCTGGTGCACAGCAATCTTTCCGGTGCTGCCTTCACCGACGATTGGCTGTGGGTGGCCGGCGATGAAGCCTGTGCGGTGGACCGCCTGCGCACGCTCGCCCCGCTGCAGCGCGAGACGCTGCGCTTTGGCGAAGGCCAGAGCTTTCCGCTGGCGGAGTTGCTGGATCTGCCTGGCGAAGCGGCCGAGGAAGCCGACCTGGAAGGCCTGGCGCTCTCCGATGGCTTCTTGTGGGTGATCGGCTCGCATGGGCTCAAGCGCAAAAACGCCAAGCCTGGCCGCGACGATGCCGAAAATGCCAAGCGGCTGACCAAGCTAAAGCTCGATGCCAACCGCCGCCTGCTGGCCTGCCTGCCGATCGAGCGCGCTGCCGATGGCACCCCCACGCTGGTGCGCGAAGCTGCCGACGGCCGCCGCGCGCTGCGGCTCAAGGGCGACGCCAAGCACAACCAGCTCACCGCGCTGCTGGAAGACGACCCGCATTTCGGCCCGTTCTTGAAGATTCCCGGCAAGGACAACGGCTTCGACATCGAAGGCATCGTGGTGGATGGCCAGCGCCTGCTGCTGGGCCTGCGTGGCCCGGTGTTGCGTGGGTGGTCGGCGCTGCTGGAGATCCAGGTGGAAGCGCATGGCGATCATCTGCGCCTTGTCCCGCTGGATGAAGAGGGCACGCTGCTGCGCAAGCACTTCCTGCAACTGGGCGGGCTGGGCGTGCGTGACCTGCACTATTCCGGTGACGACCTGTATCTGCTGGCCGGGCCCACCATGGTGCTCAATGGCGAGATCCGCTTGTTCAAGTGGCCGGATGCGCGCAGCGTGCTGGCCGCCAACCAGGCGCCGGTGCGCTTCCAGCGCGAGCTGCTCAAGTCGGTGGTGCTGCCGCACGGCGAAGACAGCGACCGCGCCGAAGCCATCTGCAACCTGCCGCGCCAGTTGGCCGGCAACACGCCAAGCTGGCTGGTGCTCTACGACGCCCCCGGCGCCAAGCGCAGCGGCGGCGATTGCGTGGTCTACGGCGACCTGTTGCGCAACACCTGAGCGGGCGGGCCGGGCAGGGCACGGCTGCGCAAGGTAAAATCGGGCCACTCCCGTTCCGCCGAGCGCTCCATGACCTGCCGCACCCGTTTTGCCCCCAGCCCCACCGGTTACCTGCACATCGGCGGCGCACGCACCGCCCTGTATTGCTGGCTGGAGGCACGTCACCGCGGCGGGCAGTTCGTGCTGCGCATCGAAGACACCGACCGTGAGCGCAGCACCCAGGCCGCCATCGACGCCATCCTGGAAGCCATGGAGTGGCTGGGCCTGGGCTATGACGAAGGCCCGATCTACCAGACCCAGCGCATCGCCCGTTACCAGGAGGTGGCCGAGCAGCTGCTGGCGCAGGGCAAGGCCTATTACGCCTACGAGACCCGTGAGGAGCTCGACGCGATGCGCGAGGCCGCGATGGCCAAGCAGGAAAAGCCGCGCTACAACGGCGCCGCGCGCGAGCAGCAGCTGCCGTATCGCGACGACCCGAACCGGGTGATCCGCTTCAAGAACCCGCTCGCGGGCACGGTGGTGTTCGACGACCTGATCAAGGGCCGCATCGAGATCGCCAACAGCGAGCTCGACGACATGGTGATCTTCCGCCCGGACGGCTACCCCACCTACAACTTCGCGGTGGTGGTGGACGATTGGGACATGGGCATCACCGAGGTGATCCGCGGCGACGACCACATCAACAACACGCCGCGCCAGATCAACATCTACGAAGCGCTGGGCGCGCCGGTTCCCAAGTTCGCGCACATGCCGATGATCCTGGACGAGCAGGGCGCCAAGCTCTCCAAGCGCACCGGCGCGGCCGATGTCATGCAGTACAAGGACGCCGGCTACCTGCCGCATGCGCTGATCAATTACCTGGCCCGCCTGGGCTGGTCGCATGGCGACCAGGAGCTGTTCAGTCAGCAGGAATTGCTGGACCTGTTCGACGTCAAGGACGTCAATTCCAAGGCCGCGCGCCTGGACATGGCCAAGCTCGGCTGGGTCAATCAGCATTACTTGAAGACGGACGACCCGGCCAGCATCGCGCCGCAGCTGGAATACCAGCTCCGCAAGCTGGGCATTGATGTGGCCGCCGGCCCGGCCGCTGCCGATGTGGTGGTGGCGCTGCGCGAGCGCGTGCAGACCCTGAAGGAAATGGCCGAAAAAGCCGTGGTCTGGTACCAGCCTTTGGAAACCTACGACGAAGCCGCGGTGATCAAGCACCTGAAGTTGGGCGCGGAAGTGCCGCTGGGCAAGGCGCGCGAGATGCTCGCTGCGCTGAGCGAATGGAGCGTGGAGAACGTGTCGGCGGCACTGCATGCCGCTGCCGCGGCGCTGGAACTGGGCATGGGCAAGGTGGCCCAGCCGCTGCGGGTGGCCATCACCGGCACCCAGGTCAGCCCGGACATTTCGCAGACGGTGTACCTGGCCGGCCGCGAGGGTGCCTTGAAACGCATTGATGCGGCACTCATCAAGATTGGAGCGGCCTGACGCCGGAGCCTGTATGACCAAGCACACGCACACCCAAACGCACGATCAGGAACACGCCTGCACGGCGCCGCACCACCACGTGGACGATGCCAACAGCTTCGTGCGCGCGGTGGAGCGCGCCTGCAGCGAACGCGGCCTGCGGCTCACCCCGATCCGCGCCAACGTACTGCGGCTGATCGCCGATGCCGGCAAACCGGTCAAGGCCTACGAGCTGCTGGACTGGGTGCGCGAAGGCAAAGGCGTGGGCGCCGACGCCCCGCCAACGGTGTACCGCGCGCTGGATTTTTTGATGGCCAATGGCTTCGTGCACAAGCTCGAATCGGTCAATGCCTTCGTGGCCTGCCATCACCCCAACAGCGCCCAGCACTCGGTGCCGTTCCTGATCTGCGACCGCTGCCATAGCGCGGTGGAACTGGAAGACCGCGATGTGGTCTCGCAGCTGGAAGCCCGTGCCAAGGCGCTGGGCTTCCAACCGCAGGCACAGACGCTGGAAGTGCATGGCCTGTGCGCCAAATGCGCGGCAGCGGGGTAATTGGTGTGAATCGAGCCGCTGCTAGCGGTGCCAGGCACGCGAGCGGCTCGGGTCAATCGCCCCGCGCAAGACGGTAATCAAGCCCGATTCACCGTAGTAGCGGCCTCGGCCGCGATGGATTTTCCCGACTGACATCGGCGGTTGTGCATCGCAAATGCAGCACGGCGGATTGATTGCGTGAATCGAGCCGCTGCTAGTGGCTCCAGTCGCCCGCGTAAGACGCTAAACAATCGCGATTCACCGTAGGAGCGGCCTAGGCCGCGATGGGGCGTTCCCGGTGTTATTCGACGCTCGTACGCAGAACGCGCGTTCACTCTGGCCGCATCATTGCCGACATGCAGTTTCCGCAGGGACTGCGAGCTCCTCGTAGGAGCGGCCTTGGCCGCGACAAGGCTTGCCACGTAGCGCCCCAATGTCGCAGCGCACAGCCGTTCGTTCCCGAACGACCGCATCCGGTAGTGCGTCAGCAATGCAGCGAAGCTCTGCCAGCAGCACACATGGCATTGCATTGAGCCTCGCGTGCGGCTCCGCCTCTTCCAGCTAATGCGACACACCGCCAACACGCGCGGTTTGGTCAAAACTGTTTGCGCTGTTTGCGCACACGCCGCGTCGTTCACGCGCGCATGACGCACCTAAGAGTGCGCACCTCTAGCTCGGACCCGCCCCGTCGTTGATGCGCTCGATCAGGTAATGCCGCCCAGCGCACGTCAATCGTCGGGCGTTCCAAACCTGCAAAGCCGCTCATCACCGCAGCACGTCAGTCACCACACCACTTGCCCGCATCCGCAACCACACTCAAGCCGCCGCCGGCTTACACGCATACCCCACCAGAAACAGGTCCACCGCGCGCCGGGTAGCGTCGCGCAGATACTCCGGCGATGGGTTCTTGAGTGCGCCGAACAGGCAGGGCATCAGGGTTTCGGCTTCGACTAGGGCGGCGAACTGTTGGGCGGCAAGCATAGTGTCGTCGCAACGGAGCTGGCCGCAGTCCACCTGTGTCTGCAGGTAGTCGGCGAAGCGCTTCAGGCCTTCTTCTTGACCTGCGCTGAAAAACAGCGCGCCGACGTCTGATCTGCCGGATACCCCGATGATGGTCTGCCAACTGGTGATATTGGGCGGTGCGCACAGGAAGGTGAGGACGTCCTCTCCGAAGCGCTGCAGGGCGTTGGCAATGGGGCCGCTGCTCCGCGAAAGTGCATCCAGTAGCGGATCGAAATAGCGGTCGGACATGTCCTTGGCCACCGCCACAAACAGTTCTTCCTTCGAGCCGAAATAGCCGTACAGCGTGCGCTTGGAGCCGCCGACACGGGCGGCGATCTGCGACATCGACGCGCCTTCGAAGCCCAGCTCGAGGAAGACCTCGCTGGCCGCCTGAACGATGGTGTCGCGCTTTTCTTCGGTTCTGACCCGCATCGCGGTGCTCCTAGGGGCGCTTAAGTATACCAACTGGGCAGAAATGCTTGACGCCCACGGATGAGCTTATTAGGATACCGAACCGTACCGTTTAGATTTATCCATCGCGGTTTTCCCGGAGACCTTCCCCGTGCGTCCTGTCCCTTCGCTTCGCCTGCCGCTCCTCGCCGTTGCCGCCTCCGTCCTGATCAGCGCCTGCGGTAGCCCGCCGGGCGGGCCGCCCCCGCAGCAGGGCACGCCGGTGGTGGGCGTCATCACCGTCCGGCCGCAGCCGGTCACCCTGACCACCCAGTTGCCCGGCCGCACCGTGCCGTACCTGATCGCCGAAGTGCGGCCCCAGGTGGGCGGCATCGTGCAGACGCGGCAGTTCACCGAAGGCGGCGACGTGAAGGCAGGGCAGACCCTGTACCAGATCGACCCGGCCACCTACCGCGCCAGCTACGCCAGCGCCCAGGCCACCCTGGCCAAGGCGCAGGCCAACCTGCGCACCGCACGGCTCAAGGCCGACCGCTACAAGGAGCTGGTGCAGATCAAGGCGATCAGCCAGCAGGAAGGCGACGACACCGCCGCCACGCTCGGCCAGGCCGAAGCGGATGTGGCGGCCGGCAAGGCCAGCGTGGAAACCGCGCGCATCAATCTGGCGTTCGCACGCATGGATGCACCGATCTCCGGCCGGATCGGCCGCTCCAGCGTGACGCCCGGCGCGCTGGTCACCGCCAACCAGGCCACGGCATTGACCACCATCCAGCAGCTGGATCCGATCTACGTGGACGTGACCCAGCCCAGCGCCGCCGTGCTGCGGCTGAAGAAGGCGATGGCCCGCGGCGATCTGGCGCGCGCCGGCGACGGTGCCGCGCAGGTGAGCCTGGTGCTGGAAGACGGCAGCACCTATCCGCTGCAGGGCCGGCTGGCGTTCTCCGATGTGACCGTGGACCAGAACACCGGCTCGATCAGCCTGCGTGCGGTGTTCCCCAACCCGGATGCCGATCTGCTGCCGGGCATGTACGTGCGCGCGGTGCTGCAGGAAGGCGTCAAGGCGCAGGGCATGCTGGTGCCGCAGCAGGCGGTGACACGCAATGGCGCCGGCAAGCCGACCGCCTTCGTGGTCGGTGCCGACAACAAATTGCAGCTGCGCGTGCTGGAGACCGACCGTGCGGTGGGTGACCAGTGGCTGGTACGCAGTGGCCTGAAGACCGGTGACCAACTGGTGGTGGATGGCCTGTCGCGCGCGCGCGACGGAGTCCAGGTCAAGACCGTGCCGTGGCAACCGACGTCGGCATCCGTTGCCGGCAGCCCCTCCGCCCCAGCCGCACCGCGTGCGGCCAACTAAGGCGGACTCCAGCTCATGGCACGCTTCTTCATCGACCGCCCGATCTTCGCCTGGGTGCTGGCCATCATCGTGATGCTGGCCGGCATCCTGTCCATCGCCACCTTGCCGATCGCGCAATACCCCAGCATCGCGCCGCCCGCCGTGGCGATCACCGCCAACTATCCCGGCGCATCTGCGCAGACCCTGGAAGACACCGTCACCCAGGTCATCGAGCAAAAGATGAAGGGCCTGGACAACCTCAGCTACATGGCCTCCACCAGCGAATCCAGCGGTGCGGTGACCATTACGCTGACCTTCGAAAACGGCACCGACCCGGACACCGCGCAGGTGCAGGTGCAGAACAAGTTGTCGCTGGCCACCGCGTTGTTGCCGCAAGAAGTGCAGCAGCAGGGCGTCACGGTCACCAAGTCGGCCACCAACTTCCTAAACGTGCTGGCCTTCACTTCCGAAGACGGCAGCATGAGCGATTCGGATCTGTCCGATTACGTTGCCGCCAACGTGCAGGAAACCATCAGCCGCGTGCAGGGCGTGGGCGACACCACGTTGTTCGGTTCGCAGTATTCGATGCGCATCTGGCTGGATCCGGACAAGCTCAACAACTTCAACCTCACCCCGGTGGATGTACGCGCCGCGATCCAGGCGCAAAACGCGCAGGTGTCGGCCGGCCAGCTCGGTGCGTTGCCTGCGGTGGCCAACCAGCAGCTCAATGCCACCATTACCGCGCAGACGCGGCTCAAGACAGCCGAAGAGTTCGAGAACATTTTGCTGCGTACCCGCACCGACGGTTCGCAGGTGCGTCTGCGCGATGTGGCGCGCATCGAGCTGGGCAGCGAGAGCTACAACACGGTGGGCCGCTACAACGGCAAGCCGGCCGCGGGCCTGGCGATCAAGCTGGCCACCGG
The DNA here is from genome assembly GCF_041475695.2 of Xanthomonas sp. NCPPB 4037. Classification (NCBI taxonomy): domain Bacteria; kingdom Pseudomonadati; phylum Pseudomonadota; class Gammaproteobacteria; order Lysobacterales; family Lysobacteraceae; genus Xanthomonas; species Xanthomonas sp. NCPPB 4037. Next base: position 3,358,959 of record NZ_CM191261.1, on the reverse strand, counting down.
AGCAAACGCGCTGGATACCGTGCGCGCCATCGACAAGAGCCTGGAAGAGCAGGAGAAGTTCTTCCCGCCCGGCATGAAGGTGCAAAAGCCCTACGACACCACACCGTTCGTGCGTATCTCCATCGAGCAGGTGGTGCATACGCTGGTCGAAGCGGTGGTGCTGGTGTTTTTGGTGATGTACCTGTTCCTGCAGAACTTCCGCGCCACGCTGATTCCCACCATCGCCGTGCCGGTAGTACTGCTGGGTACCTTTGGCGTGCTGGCGGTGTTCGGCTTCACCATCAATACGCTGACCATGTTCGCGATGGTGCTGGCGATTGGCTTGCTGGTGGATGATGCCATCGTGGTGGTGGAAAACGTCGAACGGGTGATGGCCGAAGAACAGCTCTCGCCCAAGGAGGCCACGCGCAAATCGATGGACCAGATCACCGGTGCACTGGTGGGCGTGGCCTTGGTGCTGGCCGCGGTGTTCGTGCCGATGGCGTTTTTTGGCGGTTCCACCGGTGTGATCTACCGGCAGTTCTCGATCACGATTGTCTCTGCGATGACCTTGTCGGTGCTGGTGGCAATGGTGCTGACGCCGGCGCTGTGCGCCACCTTGCTCAAGCCCGGCCATGGCATGGCCACCACCGGGTTCTTCGGCTGGTTCAACCGGGTGTTCGACCGCAGCAATGGCCGTTACCAGGGCGTGGTGCGGCACATGCTCGGCAAGGGCTGGCGCTACATGATTGCGTATGTGGTGATCGTGGCGCTGGTGGTGGTGGGCTTCATGAAAACGCCGGTGGGCTTCTTGCCGGACGAAGACCAGGGCACCTTGTTCGTGCTGGTGCAGTTGCCGCCCGGTGCCACCGATGCGCGCACCGGTGCGGTGCTCAAGCAGGTGGAACATCACTTCCTGGTCGACCAGAAGGACTCGGTGGCCGGCATCTTTGCGGTCTCTGGTTTCAGCTTCGCCGGTACCGGGCAGAACGTGGGCTTTGCCTTCGTCAAGCTGCGGCCATGGGACGAGCGCACTGGCAAGGGCCAGAGCGTGACCGATGTGGCGGCCAAGGCGGGCGCGTTCTTCGCCACCTTGCGCGATGCGCAGGTGTTTGCGGTGGCGCCGCCGGCCGTGTCGGAGCTGGGCAACGCCACCGGCTTCGATCTGATGCTGCAGGACCGCGCCAACCTGGGGCATGCCGCGCTGATGCAGGCACGCAACCAGTTGCTGGCCGAGCTTTCGCAGGACAAGCGGCTGGTGGCGGTGCGCCCCAACGGGCAGGAAGACACGCCCGAGTTCAAGCTGGAGATCGACCCGCACAAGGCCGAAGCGATGGGGGTGTCGATCGCCGACATCAACAACACCTTCTCCAGCGCGTGGGGCAGTACCTATGTCAACGACTTCATCGACAAGGGCCGCGTCAAGAAAGTGATGCTGCAGGCCGATGCGCCGTACCGCATGAACCCGCAGGACATCGACCGCTGGTTCGTGCGCAACAGCGCCGGCACGATGGTGCCGTTCAACGCCTTCGCCACTGCACGCTGGACCCAGGGCTCGCCACGTCTGGAGCGCTACAACAGCCTGCCGTCGGTGGAGATTCTGGGCATGGCGCTGCCAGGTGCGGCGTCCAGCGGCCAGGCGATGCAGATCGTGGAAGCGGCCGCGGCCAAGTTGCCGGCCGGCATTGGCTTTGAGTGGACCGGGTTGTCGCGACAGGAAAAAGCCTCGACCGGGCAGACCGGGTTGTTGTACGGGTTGTCGATCCTGATCGTGTTCCTGTGTCTGGCCGCGTTGTATGAGAGCTGGTCGATTCCGTTCTCGGTGATTCTGGTGGTGCCGTTGGGCGTGTTCGGCACGCTGGTGGCCGCCGTGCTGACCTGGAAAATGAACGATGTGTACTTCCAGGTGGGCCTGCTCACCACCATTGGCCTTGCCTCGAAGAACGCGATCCTGATCGTGGAATTCGCCAAGGAATTGCACGAAGGCGGCAAGAGCCTGGTGGTGGCGGCGTTGGAAGCGGCGCGCATGCGCTTGCGGCCGATTCTGATGACATCGCTGGCCTTCATCCTGGGTGTGGTGCCGCTGGTGTTGACCAGTGGCGCGGGCGCCGGCGCGCAGCACGCGCTGGGCACTGCGGTGATCGGCGGCATGATCTCCGGCACGGTGCTGGCCATCTTCTTTGTGCCGTTGTTCTTCGTACTGGTGCGTGGGCTGTTCGAACGCCGCGCGCAGCCTGATGCCTCCGTTCCGCAACATGCAGGGCACTGACATGACACCGATCCGAATGACGCTTGCCGCACTCGCGGTGACCAGCGTGTTGTCTGGCTGCACGCTGATGCCGCGTTATGCGCGGCCCGACGCACCGGTGCCGGCGCAGTTCGCCGGTGCAACTGCGGCGACCGCGGCCAGCGAAGCGGCAGCGAGCGCAGAAACTCCCGTCATCGCCGATATCGGCTGGCGGGAGGTGTTCACCGACCCGGCGCTGCAACAGGTGATCCAGCTGGCGCTGGACAATAACCGCGACCTGCGCGTGGCCGCGCTCAATATCGAAGTGGCACGCGCGCAATACCGGGTGGAGCGCGCAGCGCTGGTGCCGGGTGTGGATGCCACCGGCACTGCCAATAACGCGCGCACGCCGAGCGAACTGGCGGTGCCCGGGCAGCCGCCGGTGTTCCGCACCTACAGCGCCAATGTGGGCGTGAGCGCGTACGAGCTGGATCTGTTCGGGCGCGTGCGCAGCCTCAAGGAACAGGCGCTGCAGCAATTTCTCTCCACTGCCGAAGCCCGCCGTAGCACGCACATCAGTCTGGTCGCCGATGTGGCCAGCGCCTATCTCACCCTGGCCGCTGACCAGGAGCTGCTGCAGCTGGCGCAGTCCACGCTGACCAGCCAAAGCGACAGCTACCGCTTGCAGCAGCGCAGTTTCGAGCTGGGCGTGGCCTCGCAGCTCACCTTGCGGCAGGCACAGACCACCGTGGAAAGCGCGCGTGTGGATGTGGAGCGTTACACCGCGCAGGTGGCGCAAGACCGCAACGCGTTGGTGCTGCTGGTTGGCACCCAATTGCCGGAGAGTCTGTTGCCACGCGCGTTGCCCGATGGCGCAAGCGTGGAAGGCAATGTGCTGGCCGCCGTGCCGGCGGGCGTGCCGTCGCAGCTGTTGCAGCGTCGCCCGGACATCCTGGAGGCCGAGCGCAACCTGCGCGCGGCCAATGCCAACATCGGCGCGGCGCGCGCGGCGTTCTTTCCCAGCATCAGCCTCACCGCCACGCTGGGCTCGTCCAGCAGCAGCTTGTCCGGATTGTTCGAATCCGGCACGCGGGCCTGGAGTTTCGTGCCGCAGCTCACCTTGCCGCTGTTCAATGCCGGGCGTAACCGCGCCAATCTGGACATGGCCAAGGCCAACCGCGACATCGAAGTGGCCCGCTACGAAAAGTCGATCCAGACCGCGTTCCGCGAGGTGTCCGATGCGCTCGCGCAGCGCGACACCCTGGGCCGCCAGCTGCAGGCACAGCAGGCCCTGGTGGATGCCACCGCAGACAGTTACCGGTTGTCGCAGGCGCGCTTCGAACGCGGGATCGACAGCTATCTGCAGGCGCTGGATGCGCAGCGCTCGCTGTATGGCGCGCAGCAGACCTTGATCACCACGCAGTTGTCGCGCATCACCAACCTGGTGACGTTCTACAAGGCGATGGGCGGCGGCTGGCTGCAGGCCGATGGGCCGGACGTGGCCGCCGCCGACACGGCGCCTCCCCGTGGCTGACACGGCCCCGGCGCAAGGCCCGGCCTTGCCGGCGCCGGGCCGGCGCGTGCCGCATGCCAAGCGCGGCGCGATCCTGGCCGCCGCGCAGCAGTTGTTTACACAGCAGGGCTTCGAGCGCACCAGCATGGACCGCATCGCTGAAGACGCGGGCGTGTCCAAGGCGACGGTGTATGCGTACTTCGCGTCCAAGGAGGTGCTGTTCCGCACCACGTTGGAAGCGATGGCGCATGCGGCGTCCAATCGCTGGGACGGCCTGCTGACGCTGCCCGGGCCAGTGACGCAACGCCTGGCGACGGTTGCCAGCGTGCTGCTGCAGGTCTGGACCAATGCGGCGAGGCTGGACGCCGCGTACGGCCTGGTGCGGCCGCCGTCGCTGCCCAGCCAGATCCGCGAAGAAATGTGGACGCTGTGCTTCGAACGCTACGACAGCACGATGCGTGCGCTACTGGCACGCGAAGTAGCGCAGGGCGCCTTGGCCATCGACAACCTGCCCGACGCCTCGGTGCAGTTCTTCGGGCTGATCACGGCGGTGCCGACCGAGGTGCCAGCGCCGGGCATGCCGCCGGATGTAGCTGCAGCGCAACGCTACATCGATGGCGCGGTGGCAGCGTTCTTGCGCGCGTATCGCCCGGCGCCAGCGGCGCCTGCAGCGACCGGCAGGCGAACGCCGCGCGCGCCGGCATCGCGCGCGGAGAGTGACGACGCACATTCATGAGCATGCGCGCCGTGCGCTGCACTCCGCGCGGTATTGCCGGCTGACGGTGCCGTCTAATCCGCGTGGGCGCTGGCGAGCAACGCGGTGCCGCCGCAGGGGCATAAGCGAATGCCACGCGGGCCGGCATTGATGACGCGCACTCATGACCGTGTGCGCGTCGCGCACTGCAATCCACCCCGCCTTGGCGGCTAACGTGTGCGCTCGGTGCTGCCCACCTCACGTGGGACGCCATCGATCAACGCGGCGGTGCCGCAGGAGCACACGATGCATACACGCACACTAGGGCGCAGCGGGCTGCGGGTCTCCGCACTTGGCCTGGGCTGCATGGGATTGAGCTACGGCTACGGGCCGGCCACCGAGCGCAAACAGGCGGTGGCACTGCTGCATGCCGCGGTGGAGCAGGGCGTGACCTTGTTCGACACCGCCGAGGCGTACGGGCCATTCGCCAATGAGGAATTGCTGGGTGAGGCGCTTGCGCCGTACGGCGCGCAGGTGGTGGTCGCCACCAAGTTCGGCTTCCGCGATGGACATGCCGATGCCGGTCTGGACAGCCGGCCCGCGCGTATCCGCGCAGTGGCCGAGGCCAGCCTGCTGCGGTTGAAGCGCGAGCATATCGATCTGTTCTATCAGCATCGCGTGGATCCTGCGGTGCCGATCGAGGAAGTGGCCGGCACGGTCAAGGATTTGATCGCCGAAGGCAAAGTGGGCCATTTCGGTCTGTCCGAAGCCGGCGCGAACACCATCCGCCGCGCGCATGCGGTGCAACCGGTGGCCGCGGTGCAAAGCGAATACTCGCTGTGGTGGCGCGAACCGGAAGCCAACGTGCTGCCCACGCTGGAAGAACTGGGGATCGGCTTTGTGCCGTTCAGCCCGCTCGGCAAGGGATTTTTGACGGGTGCAATCCAGGCCGACACGCAATTCGACCAGAGCGACTTCCGTAACAGCGTGCCGCGCTTTGCCGTGGAGGCGCGCCGTGCCAATCAGGCGCTGGTGCAACGTTTGCAAGCCATTGCGGACGACAAGGGCGCGACGCCGGCACAGGTGGCGCTGGCCTGGCTGTTGTCGCGCAAGCCCTGGATCGTGCCGATTCCTGGCACCACCAAGCGGCATCGCCTGGACGAAAACATCGGCGGTGCTGCGCTCGTCTTGAGCAGCGACGAGCTGGCCCGTATTCAACAGGCACTCGATGCGGTGGAGATTGTCGGTGAGCGCTACAGCCCAGAGCGGCAGAAGCTGGTGGGGAAGTGAGCACGGCGGTGTAACCGCAGTGACGGTATCTGCAAGAGATGGGTCGTAGGAGCGCGCTCGCGCGATGTGGCGTTACCGATAACGCCCCATCGCGCGCAAGCGCGCTCCTACCAAGCTCCGTGAAGTCGGGAGCGATGCTGTCTCGTTTCCACATGGGGAACACAGCAGGTCACCGCCGCTAACAGTTGTGGTCGATGGACGGACACATGCTTCCCAACGCAACGCGACATAGCGGCAGTACTGCAGGTCCCGTAGGAGCGCGCTCGCGCGCGATGTGGCGTTACCGATAAAACTCCACCGCGCGCAAGCGCGCTCTTACGGTGCGCTACCGCACCAGGTCATGGCGCAGCGCGTCGATCACCACCTTTAGCGCGGCGGAAGACTGGCGCCGGCTTGGGTAATAGGCGTAATAGCCATCGAACAGGTCGCACCAGTCGTCCAGCACGCGGCGCAGGCGGCCGGCAGCGATGTGGTCCAGCACCATGGTTTCCGGCAGGAAGGCCAGGCCCGCGCCGGCCAGTGCCGCGCGCAAGATGGCGCTGCTGCCGTTGAAGGTCCATTGCCCGTCCACGCGCACTTTCTGCTCGCGTCCGTCTTTTTCGAAATCCCACGGCAGCAGGCCGCCATGCGTGGGCAGGCGCAAGCCGATGCAGTTGTGCTGCGCCAGCTCGGCCGGCACTGCGGGAATGGTGTGATGCACGAAGTAGCTGGGCGCCGCCACCACCGCCATGCGCTGGCGTGGGCTGATCGGCACCGCGATCATGTCCTTGGCCACCTGGTCGCCGAGCCGGACGCCGATGTCGTAGCGCTCGGCCACGATGTCGGCCAGGCCGTAATCGACGGTGATTTCCACCTTGAGGTCGGGGTAGTCGGGCAGCACCTTCGACAACGCAGGCCACAGATACGCATCGGCGGCGTGGCCGGCGGTGGTGATGCGGATGGTGCCGGCAGGCTTGTCGCGGAACGCAGTCAGTGCCGACAGCTCCTGGTCGATCTCCTCCAGCCGTGGCGCCACCGTGTCAAACAAACGCATGCCCGCCTCGGTCATCGAGACGCTGCGCGTGGTGCGGGTGAGCAGGCGAATCCCCAGCCGGGTTTCCAGCGCACGCACGGTGTGGCTCAGCGCCGATTGCGAGACTCCCAGCTGCGCTGCGGCGCGGGTGAAGCTGCCTTCGCGCGCCACGGTGACGAACACCTGCAGGTCATTGAGGTTTTCCCGAGCCATGCTTGCCGACACCACACATCAGACATGAAATCCATGTCACTGCATCATGCGCGATGGCGCCTCCCGGCTTCAATCAAGATGCATTGATGCGCTGTGTTTCTAGGAGCATGCGGCCCCAGGTGGACAGTTGCGCCGCACCTGCGCGCTACAGTGGCTGCACTTTGTAGCGAGGAGCACGTCAATGAGCCTGTTTGCCACCGCCATGTCCTTGTCGATGATGGCCGCCGCCGGCCCCGGTGCCGACGAGCACGCACCGATCAAGGTCACCAAAGCCGGCAGCGCTGCCTCTGCCGCCGGCCCGGCCAGCTATTTCACCGGCACCGTGCGCATCGATGCGCCATTCCAGACCGATGCGCCCGCGCGCGTAGGCGGCGCCGCGGTGACCTTCGAGCCGGGCGCGCGCACTGCCTGGCATACCCATCCGCTGGGTCAGACGCTCATCGTTACCGCCGGTGCCGGGCGCGTGCAGGAGTGGGGCAAGCCGGCGCAGGAGATCCGCCCCGGCGACATCGTGTGGATTCCGCCGGGCGTCAAGCACTGGCATGGCGCCAACGCGACGGTGGCGATGAGCCATATCGCCATCGCCGAGGCGGTGGATGGCTCGCCGGTGACCTGGCTGGAGCAGGTCAGCGACGCGCAGTATCAAGGCAACTGAGCAGGTGTCTTGGCGGCTGGTGTGGGTGCACGCAGGTGGCATCCGCACGCACCGGATTGCCGCGTAACGCTACGTTGGTCAGCGGCAGATCGCTGCGCGCGCGCTCAGCTGGCAGCCGCACACACCAGAGTGTTGCGTCACGCCGTGTTGGTGAGTGATCACTGCGCGCGTGCACCACGCCCGCCGGCCGCTGTCGAGGCGGCCCACGCCGTCACGCCACTTCGATCGCGTCCTGCCGGCTGGCACGCAATTGTTGTGCATCGCGTGCGGGCGGCGTGCCGAGGATGCGGGCGTAGTCGCGGCTGAACTGCGATGCGCTTTCGTAGCCGACGCGGAAACCGGCGTCGGCGGCACTGAGCGCCTCGGCCACCATCAGCCTGCGTGCTTCCTGCACGCGTAGGTGCGAGCGAAATTCCAGCGGCGTCATCGAGGTGACTGCCTTGAAATGGGTGTGCAAGGTGGAGCGGCTCATCGCCGATAGATCTGCGATCTGCTCGATGCTGAAGCGCTCCGCGTAGTGCGCACGCAGCCAGGCAATGGCCCTGGAAATCTGGTTGAGGCGGCTGTCGGCAATGGCCATCTGGCGCACGATGGCATTGCCCGGTTCGGCCATCAGCCGGTACAGCAATTCGCGCAGCACCAGCGGCGCCAGCGCATCGATGTCGCGTGGCTGGTCGAGCAGGCGGGCAAGCCGCAAGGCGGCGTCGTGCAACTCCGGCGTGCTGCGATTGAGCAACAGTCCGGATGCAGGCGCGTCGCCAGCCTGCTCGGCCAGGGCCGGGTAACGGATCGCAAGGTCGCTTAGCACGGCCATGTCCAGATCCAGGCAAAAACACAGATACGGCTGGGCCGGGCTCGCTTCGATCACCGAGCCGATGATCGGCAGGTCCACAGAGGCCACCAGATACATCGCCGGATGGTAGTGATACGCGGTGGTGCCCAGCATGGCCTGCTTGTGCCCCTGCGCGACCAGGCACAGCGTGGGCGTGTACACCGTGGGGATGGAGTAGGTGGGCGCGGAGCAGCGCATCAGCCGCAGCCCGGGCACGGCCGTGCTGAAGGTGCCATCGGTCGGTGCATGACGTTGCAGCACGTCGATCAGATGGGCGATGGAAGAGGCCATGTGGAACGCTCGTGCGGGGTGCTGTGCGGCCGCGCCGCGGTGGCGCGATCGTACAAGAGCGCGTGTTAGGCGCGCAGCAGCGGTGGGCATTGCTACCCTGCGTAGTGCGGTCTGCCGGACCTGGCAACCGCAACCGCAACCGCAGCCAAGCGGCAGTGCATGCGGCGCACAGCGCTGATCGCGCGCTCACGCGCAGCCCGTATCATGCGGCGCATCCCTGGTGTCCGTCCCCTCATGGCCGCAAAGCGTTCACTCCCCGCAGATCCCGCAACCCCTGCCGACTGGAAAGCGATCGAGCTGGCGGCAACGGCCGAGCTCGCACGGCGCACTCAGCTGGCGCACCAGCAGATCCTTGGCCTGTTGCACACGCATGGGCATTTGCTCAGCGAGGTGCAGCGGCGCGGGTTGCGCAAGCGCCTGTACCGTGCGGGCAACGCGCGCTGACAGCGCGTCTGTGCGCATCGCTGTAAGCACTGCCGATGTGCTCGCAGTGGCGGCATCCCTGCATGGCCCACCCGATGTAATGTGCCCGAACGCAGGCCTAACAAGGACACCGGTGCCGAACGCGGCAGGTGTCTTCCAGGCAGATCAACACACCCTTACGCGCCCGCTGGCAGTTCCCAGGGCGGGGTCTCGCCGAAGTGTTCGAGCAGAAAGTCCACAAACGCACGCACGCGGGGCGGCTGCAGTTGCCGCGCCGGCATCACCGCGCTGATCTGCGAGGTGGGCGGCGGGTAGTCGGGCATCACTTCGACCAGGCGGCCGGCGCGCAGGTCCTCGGCAATGTGCCAGTACGAATGCACTGCGATGCCTTGCCCGGCGATCACCGCATCACGCATCAGTTCGCCAAAATTGCTTTCGAAACGGCTCTGCATGCGCACCCGTACCTGGCCACCTTCCGGCGTTTGCAGGGTCCAGACATCCTGGCGCCCATCGCGGCCCATCAGCAGCACGCCGGCGTGCTGGGCCAGCTCTTCGGGTGTGCGTGGCGTGCCGTAGCGCTGCAGGTAGGCGGGCGAGGCGCTGAGGGTGCGGCGGTTCGGAGCGATGCGCCTGGCCACCAACCCGGAATCTTCGAGCGGGCCGATTCTGATTGCCAGGTCGAAGCCTTGCTTGACCAGATCGACCAGATCGTCGCTGAGATGGGCGCTGATGCGCAGGCGCGGATGCCGCGCCTGGAATTCCGGCAGCAGCGGCGAGATGTACTGCTGCCCGAACGAGGCCGACAGCGTGACCCGCAAGGTGCCGCCCACATCCTGTGCGCTCTCGCGCAGGTCGTCGGCCAGGGCGTCCAGGTCGTCCACCAGCACGCGGCCGCGTGCGGCCAGTTGCTGGCCCTCCGCGGTGGGATGCATACGGCGGGTGGTTCGGTGCAGCAGGCGTACGCCAAGGTCGCGTTCCAGCCGCTTCAGGCGCTGGCTGGCCACCGCCACCGAGAGGTCCAGGCTGTGCGCGGCCGCGGTGATCGAGCCCAGGTCGAGCACGCGCAGGAACAGGGCGATGTCGCCGAGACGGTCCATGCATTATCAACGTTGCATTGAAAGTGAATCAGCATAACAGGGGTTTTTGCAGAGTATCGCCCGGCGCAGGCTGTGCGCTGTTTCTTCGGGTTCCTGCCATGTCTGCTCCTGCTACGTCCCGCCTGCCGCCCGCACTGCTGGCCCTGACCATCGGTGCGTTCGGCATCGGTACCACCGAATTCGTGATCATGGGGTTGCTGCAGCAAGTGGCTGCCGACCTGGGCGTGTCGCTGACCGCGGCGGGCCTGTTGATCAGCGGCTACGCGCTGGGCGTGTTCGTGGGCGCGCCGGTACTCACGCTGGCCAGTGCCCGCTGGCCGCGCAAGGCCGTGCTGGTGGCGCTGATGCTGGTGTTCACACTGGGCAATATTGCCTGTGCGCTGGCGCCGGACTACACCAGCCTGATGATCGCGCGGGTGCTGACCTCGCTGGCGCACGGCACCTTCTTCGGTGTTGGCGCGGTGGTGGCGACCTCGTTGGTCGCGCCCGAACGCCGCGCCTCGGCCATCTCGTTGATGTTCGCCGGCCTGACCGTGGCGACCCTGCTCGGCGTGCCGGCCGGTGCGTGGCTGGGCCTGCAGCTGGGCTGGCGCGCCACCTTCTGGGCGGTAGCGGTGATCGGCGTGCTGGCCACCGCCGCGGTGGCGCTGTGGGTGCCTGCTGCGGCTGGGGCCGCGCCGCCGGTGCCGTGGCGCCAGGAGGTGCGCGTGCTTGCGCGCGGCCAGGTGTTGCTGGCCCTGGCGATGACGGTGGTGGGCTATGCCGGCGTGTTCGCGGTGTTCACCTATATCCAGCCGCTGCTGGTGCAAGTGACCGGCTTTGCGCAGGCGGCGGTGTCGCCGGTGCTGCTGGTGTTCGGCGTGGGCATGATCGTGGGCAACTTGCTGGGCGGGCGCCTGGCCGATCGCCGGCCCACCGCGACCTTGCTGGGCACGTTGGCTGCGTTGGTGGTGGTGCTGGGCGCCATGGGCCTGGTGCTGCACAGCAAGCCGGCCATGATCGCCTTTGTCGGCCTGCTCGGCGTGGCGGCGTTTGCCACGGTGGCGCCGCTGCAATTGCGCGTGCTCGAGCATGCCCGCGGCGCCGGGCAGAACCTGGCCTCCAGCTTGAATATCGCCGCCTTCAATCTGGGCAATGCGCTCGGCGCCTGGCTAGGCGGGGTGGTGATCGCCTCCGGTGCCGGCCTGGTCGCCACGCCGTGGGTGGCGGCGGCACTCACAGCGCTCGGCTTGGGCATTGCGCTATGGAGCGTGCAGCTGCAGCGCCGCCAGGCCGCGCTGCCGGCCGGTTGCGTGCAAGGGCGCTGAAACATCCATCAACGGAGGTGCTGCATGGAAACGCGTTTTCTCGGTCGTTCCGGTTTCAAGGTGCCCGTGCTGGGATTCGGCGCCGGGACGTTTGGCGGTCAAGGCCCGCTGTTTTCGGCGTGGGGCGATACCGGTGTGGCACAGGCGCAACGCATGATCGATCTGTGCCTGGAGGTGGGCGTGAATCTGTTCGACACCGCCGACGTGTATTCGGATGGTGCTTCCGAGGAGATCCTCGGCCAGGCGCTGCAGGGGCGCCGCGATCAGGTGATCCTGTCGACTAAGACCGGCCTGCGCCTGGGCGATGGGCCCAACGATGCCGGTGCCTCGCGCTTCCGCCTGCTGCGTGCGGTGGATGCCTCGCTGCGCCGCCTGCGTACCGACTACATCGACCTGCTGCAGCTGCATGCATTCGATGCGATGACGCCGATGGAAGAAACCCTGTCCACGCTGGACGATGTGATAAGCGCGGGAAAGGTGCGGTATCTGGGCGCGTCGAACTACGCCGGCTGGCAGTTGATGAAGTCGTTGGCGGTGGCGGACCAACATGGCTGGAGCCGCTTCGTTGCCAACCAGACCTATTACTCGCTGGCTGGCCGCGACTACGAATGGGAACTGATGCCGCTGGGCATCGACCAGGGCGTGGGTGCGGTGGTGTGGAGCCCGCTGGGGTGGGGCCGCCTGACCGGCAAACTGCGGCGCGGCCAACCGTTGCCGGACAGCAGCCGCCTGCACGCCACCGCCGCCGCCGGCCCGGCGATCAGCGACGCACGCCTGTTCGACATCGTTGACGTGCTGGACGCCATCGCCGAAGACACCGGGCGCAGCGTGCCGCAGATCGCCATCAACTGGTTGCTGCAACGGCCTACGGTCAGCACGGTGCTGATCGGCGCGCGCGATGAAACACAGCTGCGGCAGAACCTGGGTGCGGTGGGTTGGACATTGACACCCGAGCATCGCGCGCGCCTGGATGCGGTGAGTGCGGTGGAGCCGCCGTATCCGTACTACCCGTATTGGCGCGGGCAGTTTGCAGAGCGCAGCCCGCTGCCGGTGTAGCAGTGGGCCGGGCCATTAGCCACGCTGCCACACGATGGCGACAGCGTGGCGCGCATCACCGCCGCAGCATCACAACGGACGTGCCGCGCGCGGAATCACTTCAGGCGTGATCGCTCCCACGCCTGTGCTGCCCTGCAACTGTGTGCAATTGTCCAATGCGCTTGCCACCGAGTCGTAGCGGATCATCGCGCTGCCATCGATGGCCGATGCATAGACCAGCGCGCCGCCCGTGCGTGTTGCCAAGGCACGCGCGACCGCAGGCGTGGTATCGAACAATTTTATCGAGGCACCAAGTAGTGCCAGCTGGCCGCTACGCGTTTCCAGTGCCGCGACGACGGTTGCCGGCGGTTGGGCGCGTGCGGCGCGCGCTGCGGTGCGTGCGCCGCCCGTGCTGTCGAGATAGATGGCGTAGCGATCGAAACGTGCAACGGGTGCCTCCGCAGTGGTTTGCGTGCGCTGCAGTGACCGTGTGCCGACAGCAATGTCGGTTGCGTCATTGACGCGTACCACCGCACCAGGGATCAGGCGGAAGCTGGCATGGCCCACCACAACGGTTGGCCCGCTTGCGGCAGCGCGCAAGCGTGCGCTGTCGATCACTTGTGCCGATGCGGGAGCGCACAGGCTGGTTGCAAGGGCGCCCAGCAGGGCGATCAGAGATGTCTTCATGTCAGTGGCCCACCACGCGCATTTCAAATTCCTTGAGTTGTTCCTTACCGTTGCTTGCGAGCATGTCGTCGACCTCCAGCGTCCAGCGCCCGGCCGAGGGCTCGTCCAGGAAGGCGTTGCTTGAGGTCAGGAACACCACAAGTCCCTCATCGCTCTGGTCGAGCGTGGAAAATGGTGTCATCAGGGTGCTACGGGTGCCGCTGGGCGAAACCAGGACCGCGCGCAGGTTGCGGGGATCCTTGTGCGTGCTCGAGAAGTACAGTTGCACGCCCTCCACCTTGAACTGCTGGCTGACGTCGATCGCCAATCGTGCGGGCGACCCGGCACCGCCAATGGTGCTGCTGTTCCCGGCGTACACCTGCCACTCGGTGTCTTGCATCGCAGGCAACGAGGGGAACTGCACGGCACGTTCCACTGCCGCAGCCGCGTCCACCAGGCCGAACCCGTACCAGTTGCTGAAACGGTGACCGGCCGCGTTGGTGATCCAGCCGGGCTCGATCAGGTTGCCGTTGTAGAGCACCTTCGGTTGGTTGGGATCGACCTGCACGGCGGTGGTCGCCAGGATGTATTTGACGTCGCGCAAGGTCAGTTGCGGGTTGGCGCCCAGCATCAAGGCCGCAACGCCGGCGACGGTGGGCGCCGAGGCAGAGGTGCCGTTCATGCGTGCGGTGTAATTGCACGATGCATCGATCTTGGAACTGCTGGTGTCCAGGGCGTTTTGTGGCGCACGTGTGCGGTTGCGATTGTTGCCAGCGGTGCAGCCGCTCAAATCGGTGGTGACAATCGCTGGCGAATAGAACGGCTGCGGCCCTTGCGCATGCAGGATTCCGTACAGCTCCTTGAAGGTCTCCGGGTGCGCATCGAACCGGCGCTGGAAGCCGAACTCGCCGGAAAGCCCGGAGACCCACAACGCAGAACCGGGCGATGCGTAGCTGGCGCGCACGCCGTTGGCGTTGACCGCGCCGACCACAATCATGGTCGTCAGGCTGTTGATGTTGTCGATATTCGCGCTGCTGCAGGCGACGCCAAGTTGCCGGGTCTGGTCGCTACAGAGGTCGATCAGCTTGCCCTGCGCATCCACCTCGGTCAGCGTATTGAAGTCGTTGCCCGACGATTTGACGTAGATGCCGCCCTTGCCTCCGCGCTGGGCCTGCATCAGCTTTTCCAGGGAGCGTTGTTCGTCAAGATCACTGAATTGATAGTAGGCAGCAGAGATGCCGAAGCTGTTGTTGAACACATCCATCGCGCGTGCCTCTGGGCCGTCTCCCCACGCGTAACGGTTGTTGACGTACTGGGTACTGCCATCGGTGGTGTCGCCGGCGTTGAAACCTGCCAGTTTCGCTTCCGGTGCAATGCCGCGCCCGCCGATGCCGTTCCAGCCTCGCGCAGCGATGATGCCTGCCACCGCGGTGCCATGATCCCCATCGATGTCATCCGCGCGCGGAGTGGGGTCGTTGGACCCATCCAAGAAGTTGTGCGAACCGTTGGGCAGAATATTGTCGACAAGATCCGGATGCGCGATCTCCAGACCAGTATCAATCACGGCCACCTTGACACCGGCACCACGCATTCCAAACGTGTGCAGGATGTCCACGTCCAGATCCACGCCGGGCACTGGTCTGCCATCGCCGAACACCGGCTGGCCTTGATTGAGCAGATGCCATTGGTAACGAAATAGCGGGTCACTGGCCGTGGCAGATGTGGGCGTTGCCAAGTGGCCACCGGGCGGTTGCGCGCTGACAGTGCCGGTTCCTGCAATGAGCGAAAGTGCAAGCACGACAGCAGACGACAGCGTCAATCGCTGTGAGGTCAATTTCATCTTGAGTCCTATAAAGGCAGACGGTCAGCAGGTGAGACACAGGTGATGCGCTCGCCGGCCCTGGCCGCGTCAGCGCACGATGGCCACGCAATGCCCCGCACTGGCGAGGCCGCAGAAGGCAGATAACGCAGGTGCCAGCAAGAGCGGTGTGTTCTGTCAGTGGCCGAGAATGCGAAGCTTGAAATTCTGCAGCGATGCAGTGGTACTCGGCTCGGTCATGTCGGTGACCTCCAGTGTCCAGACGCCTTGTGCCTTCTCGTCGAGAAACGCGTTGCTGGAGGTCAGGTCGATATAGAACCCGGTCGTGGCATACGCGCTTGCATCCAGCGCAGAGAATGGCGTCATGACATAGCTGCGTGTCCCACTGGGCGACTCCAGCACCACGCGCAGATTGGCCGGCGTGCGATGGGTGGTGGCAAGCGACAGTTGCACTGCTTCCACCTTCATGGCCTGCGTGATGCGCATGCGCTGCTTCGCTGGCTGTGCAGGACCGCCGATCTTGCTTGCTGCAACCGTGGAGGCTACCCACTGTGTGTCCCGCAGCGGAGGCAATGGCGTGAAGTTGGTCGCCTTGTAGACGGCGGCGGCGCCATCGGCCAGGCCGAAGCCGTACCAGTTGCTGAAATGATGCCCGGCCGCATTGGTGATCCACCCTGGGTCGATTACGCTGCCCTGATACACCGCGCGGGGCTGCCACGGGTCGACCTGGCGTGCGGTGGTTGCCAGGATGTACTTCACATCACGCGCGCTCAGCGCCGGGTTGACTCCGAGCACCAGGGCAGCAACCCCTGCAACGGTGGGTGCGGCTGCCGAGGTGCCGTTGAACGTGGCGGTGTAGTTACATGCGGGGTCGATCGTCGAGGCGCTGGTATCCAGCGCGTTTTCGGTCGGCCCATCATGGTCTGCGTTCGACCCTGCCGTGCATCCGCTCAGATCGGTCGTGACAATGGCGGGGTCGTAAACAAATGGGGCCGCCGTAGCCCCCAGGTCTTCAGCCGCGTTGGGATAGAACGCGCGCTGGTAGCCGATCAACCCGCCAAGCCCGGAAATCCATAACGCCGATCCAGGCGACGAATACGCGGCGCGTTTGCCCACCGCGTTCACGCTCGCGACGACGATCGTGCCAAACAGATTATTGAGTGTGTCCTGGTTTGCCAGGCCGCAACCGACACCGTTCGCGCGCGCAGCGTCGCCGCAGGCATCGATCACATTTCCGTCCTGGTCGCGTCCGCGCAAATTGAGAAAGCTGTTGCCAGCCGATTTGACATAAATCGCACCGCGCCCACTGCGGGTGGACTGCATCAATGCATCCCACGATTGCTGGTCTTGCAGCGGGAAGTCCTGATAGAACGGGGTGATGTTCCCAGCTGAAAAGTTGAACACGTCCAGGGGCCTTGACTGGGGCCCGTCTCCCCAGGCGTAACGAATGCCCGCGTCTGTCACCGAAGATGCTTCGCCAAACGCAAACCCCGCAAGCGAGGCCTCGGGTGCAATGCCGCGCCCGCCGCGCCCGTTCCAACCAACCGCAGCTGCGATACCTGCGACCTGCGTGCCGTGATCGTAGCCCGGCCCTGAGGGCGTGGGATCAGTCGAGCCATCCATGAAATTGTACGAGCCGTTCGGGATGACATTCGCCGCCAGGTCTTCATGCCTGATCTCCAGACCGCTATCCACCACGCCGATGCGCACGTGTTTGCCGCGGATACCTAGCGCGTGGAGGATATCCACATCCATGTCCACGCCTGCAACCGGGCGGCTGTCGCCGATGACCGCCTGTCCCTCGTTCAACACGTGCCACTGGTAACGCAGTAGCGGATCGTCTGCCGCGCCGCGAACCGTGTTGCCAGGTGGGGCCGCCTGTGCTGCAAAAGCTGCCAAAGCGATCAGCGTTGTACTGATTGATATTGCAAGATGTCGTCTACCAAATAGGGTCATTGCAATGATCTCCAATCGGAAGCGGAATGGGGTTGACAGGTGGTGTTAGCCGTGGGCGCGCGTGCTACACACGGCCGCTGACATCGCGCGTCCCACCTGTCAGGCGGGACTGATCTAGCAGCGCAGCCTGTGCGCCGGAAAGTGCTGGCCGCCGGCATTAGCCAACGGCCAGCCTGCACTCACATCGGTTGCATGATCGATTGCGCCACCACGAGCGAGACCTGCGCGCCGCCACTGTTGGCCTGCAGGCGAGTCAATGCCTGTTGTGCCTTTTCTACCGAGGGATAGGCGATCACCGCGCTGTTATCCACGGTCGATGTATAGACGATGGTGCCCCCGAAATTGCGCGCCAGCGAGGTGGCGTTAGCTGATGTGGTGCCGGCGAGTTTCAGCTGTGGCCTCACCAGCACCACGCGCCCGTTGCGCTCGTTCACTGCTGCGGCGAGTGGTCGCTCCGTGCCGGAGGCTGATCGCGAACCGCTGCGCGCAGCGCCGGCCGGAGTGTCCAGGACCACCGCATAAGGCCCGATCCGCGCGGCCACCGTTCCAGTGGGCCGCGCCGCAACGGGAGTGGCACGATTTCTCGCAGCCGGCGATGCCGCGCCATCTGCAAACTCGGCCGGTAGCGGGTCAAGCACCACCGTTCCCGGCAGCATGCGGTAGGTGTCCGGACCGGAGGTAAAACGTTCGCCGGTTGCCGCAGCACCGAGCGCCTGCGCGTCCATGAACTGCGCGGCCTGCGTGATGCCGCACGCACCGAAGGAAACGAGGAGTGCAGAAAGAACAAGCGTGGTCTTCATGTCAGTGCCCCAGGATACGAAGTTTGAAGTTCTGTAACGCCGCCGTGGTGGCCGGCTCGCTCATGTCGGTGATCTCCAGCGTCCACACGCCTTGCGCTCTTTCATCTAGAAACGCATTGCTGGACGTGAGGTCGATGTAGAAGCCGGTCTGTGCGTAGGCATCGGC
Source organism: Xanthomonas sp. NCPPB 4037 (assembly GCF_041475695.2). Taxonomy (NCBI): domain Bacteria; kingdom Pseudomonadati; phylum Pseudomonadota; class Gammaproteobacteria; order Lysobacterales; family Lysobacteraceae; genus Xanthomonas; species Xanthomonas sp. NCPPB 4037. The sequence goes on along the minus strand of NZ_CM191261.1, from coordinate 3,340,984 downwards.
GTCCAGTAGCGAGAACGGCGTTATCACGTAGCTTCGCGTGCCGCTCGGCGACTCCAGCACCACGCGTAGATTGGCCGGCGTGCGGTGGGTGGTGGCCAACGACAGTTGCACCGCTTCCACCTTCATTGCCTGGGTGATGCGGATGCGTTGCTTGCCCGGTCGCGCCGGTCCACCGATCTGGCTTGCAGCCGCGGTGGAGGCAACCCATTGCGTATCACGCACCGGCGGCAGCGGCTTGAAGTAGGTCGCTTCGTAGACGGCTGCGGCGCCGTCGGCCAGGCCGAAGCCATACCAGTTGCTGAAATGATGCCCGGCGGCGTTGGTGATCCAGCCAGGGTCGATCACGCTGCCCTGATAGACCGATGCGGGCTGCCAGGGATCGATCTGGCGCGCGGTCTTGGCCAGGATGTATTTGACATCGCGCGCGGTCAGGCTGGGGTTGGCAGCGAGGATGAGCGCTGCAACACCGGAGACGGTTGGCGCCGCCGCAGATGTGCCGTTCATCAGCGCACTGTAGTTGCAGGACGCGTCGATCCTTGACGTGCTGCCGGTCAGTGCGTTTTCCACTGTGGTGCCATCCACGTTGTCACCCGCGCTGCAACCGCTGAGATCGGTGGTGACGATGGCCGGATCGTAGGCGAAGGGCGCGGTTTCAGGAGCGAGAACCTGGGCCGCATCGGGATAGAACTTGCGCTGGTAGCCGAACTCACCGCCCAGACCGGAGATCCACAACGCCGAACCGGAGGACGAGTACGAGGCCCGCTTGCCGGTGGCGTCCAGGCTGGCGACGACGACGGTGGCGGGCATATTGCTGAGTGGGTCCGCGTTGGTGAGCAGGCAACCGACATTCAACGTGCGTGACAGGTCGCTGCAGAGATTGACGATCCTGCCTTCAGCGTCGCGGGCGCGAACACGCCTGAAGCTGTTGCCGGCCGACTTGATGTAGATGCCGCCCAGCCCGCCGCGTGTCGAGCGCATCAGCGCTTCCCAGGACTGACCCTCTTCCAATGAAACGTCGGGGTAGAAGTCCGGCGCCGAGCCCCAGCTGTTGTTGAAGACATCGAGGGTGCGCGCCTCCGGCCCATCACCCCAGGAATAGCGGACCTCGGCATAACTTCCGGCAGAATCGCTTCCCAGGAAATCGAATCCGGCCAGCAAGGCCTCGGGTGCAACGCCGCGACCGCCGCGGGCATTCCAGCCAACCGCAGCGATGATGCCCGCCACCGACGTGCCGTGACCAAAGCCCGGGTCACTGGGCGTGGGATCGTGCGAGCCATTGCCGAAATTGTGCGACCCATTCGGGATGATGTTGCCAGCGAGATCTTCGTGGCCGATCTCCAGGCCGTTATCCACCACGGCCACACGCACGCCGCGGCCGCGAATGCCCAGTGCATGCAGGAGATCTACATCCATGTCGACGCCAGCCACGGGGCGGCTGTCGCCAATCACCGCCTGCCCCTGGTTGGAGAGATGCCATTGGTAGCGATAGAGCGGGTCGCCTGCGGCGCTGGCGCGTGTAGTGCCTGCCGGCTGTGCGGCGCTGGCCAGCATGGGGGGAGTTCCGATCACCAACGCGCCGATCACCAGCGCGAGGTATCGCCTGCGATGTAGTTGCATTCCGTTTGACTCCAGTGGAGGGGTGACACAGTCGACGTGGCACAGACACCCGTCCGACCGATTAAAAATCGGCCGGCTCACACTCCATCGCGCAGGCGGGGCCGTCAGGCCTGCTGCTGTGGAACCTGTGTCTATGGCATGGGGTTGCGGTGCTTACCGCATGCGGCAGCAGCCGCGCCTATGCGGCGCGGGGGCGTGCTGACTGCACGCCGGGCATTCGGTGGGGTTTGTTGGAATAGGGCGAAGGCAGGAAGGCAGCAGCAGGCATCATGTCCATGTGTCCCGAAAGAGCCGGAAAAACGCATCCGCGTGTTTGACGATGGATGCGGCTGGTCCTCGATCGGCTCCCCTGTGCGCAGTTGCGCAGCCGACGCTGGCGATGCGAAGGCACCGGCAGCACCTTGATTAAAAGTGGGTCAGACTTTGGCTGCAAGCGGCGGGCATGCTGCATTGCGCGTGACCGGCCACGCAGTTTATGTCAGTCACGTCGGGTTGCGTCGCCAATGCGAAGTTTGCAGGCGTTGAATCGCCTTGATGTGCGCTGCTTTGTGCGATTGCGATAAGTACAAGCAATGGCGATGCGCGGTTTTACTTCGCATTTCGAGCATGGTGTGCTGATGGGGCACGTGGCGGTGTGGGATTGGCGCGACGACGGCGCAACTCACCAGCAGGCAAAACACAGGCGTGCCCAACGCCTGTGTTTCGCAAGCCGCCTGCAAGGGCACCGCACCGACCCTCACGCAGAGCGCGCGACAGCCTTGAGCTGCCGCGCGTGAGACGCCCTCCTGGTGCCTACCAGCGATACGCCACCGACATCTGGTACTGGCGCCCGGCAATCGGGCGGCCCATGAACACGCCGCCGGTCGCAGCGCCCGGTACACGCACATTGCCTTCGGTCAAGCCCAGGGTGTCGGTCACATTGCTGCCGCTGGCCGTGACTTCCCAGTGGTCGCCCACGTGCAGGTTGGCGCCGATGTCCACCATGTCGTAGGACGGCAGGCGCTGGCTATTGGCCAGGTCTGCGAAGCGATCACCGATGTAGGAATAGGTGGCGAACACCTTGAGGTCGCCGAACGGCAGCATCCAGTAATAGCTGGGCGTCACGCGGAACTGGCGCTTGGGCTGACGCATCACCTGGTTGCCGGTAAATTCGCGGTAGTTGCGGTATTTCGCATCCAGCCACACGCCGGTGCCCGCCAGCTCGAAGCCGCCGAACGGGCGGATGGCGCCTTCCACTTCCAGGCCGCGTGCGCGCGAGTCGCCCACCGCGGTGAAATTCTCGCGATTGGCCAGAAACGCCTGGAACGGCGAATTCTTGAAGGTGTTGTAGAACGCGGTGAGATATAGGTCGTAATTGCTGGCGCCGGACTTCAGCCCGAGCTCGTACTGGTCCACGTCCTGCACGCGGGTCTGGCCATCGCGCAGATTGTCGAAGCCGGGAAACTTGACCCCGGAGTTGGCGCGCGCGAACAGGCTGTTGTTGTCGTTGAGTCTGAAGTTCAGGCCGGCCGTCCACGAGAAGGCTTCATCGTCCTGGTCGATGCGGCGGGTGCTGGCCAACGCCAGCGAGGTGGCGTTGTCGTACACAGTGGCCGGGTTGCCATCCAGGTCCACGGTGGCGGTGTCGTGCACGTCACCGGTGACGCTCTGGCGCTCGTAGCGTGCACCCAGGTCCAGGCGCAGGCGCTCGCTGAGTTCCCATTCGTCGGCAACAAAGGCGGCGATGTTCTCGCCGTCGTAGTTGGCGCGCAGATTGAGGAACGCGGTGCTGGTAAATCCTTGACGCGTGGCCTGGCGCCCGTCTGCCAGGTCCACATCGATGCGGCGCGCGTTGTTCTGCGCGGTGAGCAACATGGTGTTGCCCAGGTACCAGGTGTCTGCGGAGGAATACTTGGCGTAGTACGCGCCCACGGTGAGCGTGTTGCCGGCGAACAGCTCGCGGCTCAGGCGCAGATCGTTGGTGAAGGAGTTCAAACGTTTGTCCACCGACCACCAGCCGGCTTCCAGCACTTGCTGGTTGGGGTCGACCGCGCCGCCGCCGTTGGTGAATCTGCCACTGCCGGTGGTGCCGTAGCCGGCAATGAAGTCGCCCAGCCGCTGCGGCGCATCGCCGGTGAACAGGGCATAGGTGGGCGCGGTGCCCGCCATCACGTTGAAGCGATCAGCAACCGTCCAGCCGCCCACATCCCAGTTCAATTCGCCACCGAATACATCGATGTTGACGCCGCGCCCGTCGGCCAGATCGCGCTGGATGGTTTCGCCGTTCGGGCCGACCAGCAGATCCACATTGCGGAAGTCGCGGCCGAGCAGGGTGCCGTTCTGCGCGTTCAAACCGGGGAAGCTGGACAAGTCGTTACCGTTGTTGCGCGAGAGCAGCGGAATCGCGGTGTAGAAGGCGTTGTTATCATCGGTGTGGCGTGCATAGAACGACAACTCGCCGCTGTCCCAGCGCTTGCTCAAGGTGGCACTGAACTGGCCACCCTTGTCGGCGGAAAACTGCGGGTCGCGCACGCCATCGGTTTCACGGAAGAAACCGCCGATGCTGTAGTACCAGCCGTTGCCCATCGGCCCGCTGTTGAACACATCGATGCGACGCAGCGCATTGTTGCCGCCGGTCAGGCGCACGCTGCCTTCGGGTTCGTCCTGGCCTTTTTTCTGAATGAAATTGACGGTGAGGCCGGGCTGGCCGTTGGAGAAGATCGGGCTGGAGCCGCCGCGCAGCACCTCCATCCGCTCGACTGTGTCATCGACACGAAAGAGCGTGGAGTTTTCCAGGAACGATAAGGTCGGCGGCGGGAACAGGGGCGAGCCGTCCAGTTGCATGGTCACGAACGGTGCGTCGCCTTCGGAGGGCATGCCGCGCACGAAGATGTTCGCACCGGTGCCGCCACCGCTGGGCTCGGCCCACACGCCCGGCACGATCTTCAACAGATCCGCCGTGCTTTGCGGCACCGCTTGCTGGATCTGTTCGGGGCTGGCGGTGGTGATCGAAAAACTCGCATCGCGTTTGGCCAGGCCCTTGAAGCGGGCCGTGCCGCTGACAATCACCGCGTCCAGCGTGGTGGCGTCTTGCTTGCCTGCGTCCGGGGATGCGGTTTGCGCGTGTGCGAGCGGTGCAAGCAGCGCGCCGATTGCAAGCGACAGTGCGTAGCGGGGCATGGATGAGGTCATGGGTGCTCTCCTGGGTGGCAGCAAAGAGGCAGGCAATGCGGCGGGGGGCGGCATGCCGCCTGAAAGGTGACCAGCCGCACATGACGGGACTGGCGCCTGCAACATGCTAACGCATGCTGCGTTGCTGTTCTAACGGAGTCGCCGGCAAAAGCTGTTGTGCGCCGCGTCACGCGTGTCGATGCGCGCAAATACCGCCTGCAGCCACGCCGAAGATCAACGCAGCGTGTGCAATGCATTCACACGTGTTTTGCAAGTGCGTGCTTAGCGTGAGGCGTGCGGCATTGCTGTCGCACAGGCGCGCACTCGTGCGCAACCTGCCACCCCCGGCACCCCCGGCAGCTGACGTGCCAACACGGCGCTGTCTGCCGCAGACAAGGGCACCTGATGCAACACGGCAGTCACTGCACCGTGGTCTACGACGGCAAGATGCTGCACGGCCAGGCGGATATTCCGCTGATCGAGTTTCTGAGTGGACACGGCATCGACCTGTCCCACATCTGTTATCACCCCGCGTTGGGCGCACCGCAGACCTGCGATGTGTGTTGGGTCGAAGTGGGCGGCGAATTGGTGCGCGGCTGCACGCTGCGCAGCCACGATGGGCTGGAAGTGTCCAGCACGGTCGAGCGCGCGCATGCCGCGCGCCACGAAGGCATGGACCGCGTGCTGGCCAAGCACGAGCTCTACTGCACGCTATGCGAGCACAACACCGGCGATTGCACGCTGCACAACACGTTCGCCGACATGAAGATGCCGATCCAGCGTTACGCGTTCCAGCGCAAGCCGTACGAAAAGGATCACAGCAATCCGTTCTACACCTACGATCCGGACCAATGCATCCTGTGCGGCCGTTGCGTGGAAGCCTGCCAGAAGGTCGAGGTCAACGAGACCTTGTCCATCGATTTTTCGATGGAGCACCCGCGCGTGCTGTGGGACGGCGGCAAGCCCATCAACGAGTCCAGCTGCGTCAGTTGCGGCCACTGCGTGACGGTGTGCCCGTGCAATGCGTTGCTGGAAAAGACCATGCAGCCGGATGCCGGGCCGCTGACCGCATTGCCGCAAGAGTTGAAGCGGCCGATGATCGATATGGTCAAGACGCTGGAAAACACCATCGGCGCACCGCCGATCACCGGTGTGTCGGTGCTGGACATGCACTGGCGGCAGCCGGAGATCAAACGCACCAAGACCGTGTGCACCTATTGCGGGGTGGGGTGCTCGTTCGAGATGTGGACGCGCGACCGCCACCTGCTCAAGGTGCAACCGGTGGTGGATGCACCCGCCAACGGCATTTCCACCTGCGTCAAAGGCAAATTTGCGTGGGACTTCGTCAATGACCCCAAGCGGCTCACCACGCCGTTGATCCGCGAGCACGGCCGCTTCCGCGAGGCAAGTTGGGACGAGGCCTTGGCACTGGTGGCGCGCCGGTTGCTGGAGATCCGCGACCTCCATGGCGCGCAGAGCATCGGCTTCATCGGCTCCAGCAAGGCCAGCAACGAAGAGGCCTACCTCACCCAGAAGATCGCGCGCCTGATCATCGGCACCAACAGCGTCGACAACTCCTCGCGCTATTGCCAGAACCCGGCCACCGAGGGCCTGTTCCGCACCGTCGGCTACGGCGGCGACGCCGGCACCATCGCCGATCTGCAGCAGGCCGAACTGGTGGTGATCGTGGGCAGCAACCTGGCCGAGAACCATCCGGTGATCGCCTCCAAGCTCAAGGCGGCGCGCAAGCTGCACGGGCAGAAGCTCATCGTGGTAGACCCGCGCAAGCACGAGATGGCCGAGCGCGCGGACCTGTTCCTGCGCCCCGTGCCCAGTACCGATATCGTGTGGGCGTCGGCGCTGTCGCGCTACATGTTCGATAACGGCTATGCCGATACGCAGTTCCTTGCACAGCGCGTCAATCAGGTGGACGAATACCGCCAGTCGCTGGAGCCGTTCACGCTGGACTACGCGACGCAGATCACCGGCCTGAGCCGCGAACAGTTGGTGGAAGCGGGCGAGATGATTGGCCGCGCGCGCTCGGTCTGCATCGTCTGGGCCATGGGCATCACCCAGCACACGCACGGCGCCGATACCAGCACCGCGCTCTCCAACCTGTTGTTGGTCACCGGCAATTACGGCCGCCCCGGCACCGGCGGCTACCCGATGCGCGGCCACAACAATGTGCAAGGCGCCAGCGACTTCGGCTGCCTGAAGAACATGTACCCCGGCTACGAAAGCGTCTCTGATCCGGCCGTGCGCAACAAGTGGGCGCAGGCCTGGCATGTGCCGGCCGAGCAGTTGTCGCTGGAGGTGGGCTCGGACAACTTCATGATGGTGCAGCAGGCCGACAAGGGCGAGATCCGCGCCATGTACGTGATCGGCGAGGAAACCGCGTTTTCCGATGCCGACGCGCGCAACGTGCACCGCGGCTTCTCCAAGCTGGACTTCATGGTGGTGCAGGACCTGTTCTTCAGCCGCACTGCCGAATTTGCGGATGTGGTGTTGCCGGCGTGCCCCAGCGTCGAAAAGGACGGCACCTTCGTCAACACCGAACGCCGTATCCAGCGCTTCCATCAGGTATTTCCACCGCTCGGCCAGAGCCGGCCGGATTGGCAGATCCTCACTGAACTCGCCGCGCGCATGGGCCACGATTGGGGCTACACCCATCCCAGCCAGATCATGGACGAGGTGGCCCGCATCGCCACGCTGTTCAAGGGCGTGAACTACCAGCGGCTGGAAGGCTGGCGCTCTCTGCTCTGGCCGATGCAGGACGATGGCCGCGATACGCCGCTGCTCTACACCGAGCGCTTCCACACCGATGACGGCAAGGCACGCCTGCATCTGCTGCAATGGAAGCACCCGGGTGAGGAGGCCGATGCGCAGTTCGATCTGATGCTGGACAACGGCCGCATGCTCGAACAGTTCCAGGGCATGAATCAGACCGGCCGCGGGCCGCGGCTGTGGTCGCTGGCACCGAACTGGTTTGTCGAAGTCAGCCCGCAGCTGGCGGCCGAGCGCGGCTTGCAGGAAGGCGATTGGGTCAAGCTCAGTTCGCGGCGTGGCTCGCTGGAGGTACCGGTGGTGATCACCGATCGCGTTGCCGGCAACACGCTGTTCCTGCCCATCCACCAGGGCAAGCCCGGCATCAATCTGCTCACCGGCGAGCATCACGACCCCGACGTCAATACGCCGGCCTACAAAGAGTTGGCAGTGCGCATGGAGCCGCTGGGCCGCACCGGCAAGCCGCCGCTGCCTGCGCATAACTTCCGCCACGGGCAGCGCACGCCCAACGATGGCGTGCCGGTACAGCAGAAATGGGCACGCGAAGACTATGTCGCGCCGCCGGCCCGCGCACCGCACCCGGAGAGATTCTGATGGCCGAACCCCTGGACTACGACGTCAAGCCCACACCGATCGGGCCCACCGCGCGCGAAGAACTCGACCGCCTGCTCGAGACCCTGCACCAGCGGGGCATCCTGCGCCTGGCCAACGACCTGGTCGGCGCGCAGGACAAGCTGGCCAAGGTGCTGGTTGATGGCATCAACCAGCCAGGGCCACTCAATGCCCTGCAGAACGTGTCGATCCTGGCGATGGCGGTGTCGCGCATTCCGCCCAGCCAGTTCTACAAGGTGGTGTTTGCCGGCAAGGACGCGCTGGACCAGATCGCGCGCAGCCGTGCGCAGACTGCAGCCCAGGGCGAGGCGCCCGGCCTGCGCGGTGCATATCGGCTGCTGCAGGACGAGGCGGTGTGGAATGCGATCACGCCAGTGCTCGATGGCCTGAAAGCCTTCGCCGCCGGCCTGGACAAGCAGGTCGACAAGCCGATCTCCGCCTTCAGCGGCAAGCCCAGCGAGAGCTGAGTAAAGGCGCGCCATGCAGGCTTCCGAACACGCCTTGCTACTGGTGCGCGGCCAGTTCGCCTTCACCATCGGCATGCATATCGTGCTGGCCGCCTTCACCATGGGGTTGGCGAACTTCCTAATGGTGCTGGAAGCGCTGTGGCTGCGCACGCGGCGGCGCGTATACATGGACGTGTACAACTACTGGTTGAAGCTCTTTGCACTCACCACTGCCGCCGGCGTGGTGACCGGTATCCCGATGGAGTTCGTGTTCGGCCTGCACTGGGGGCGCCTGTCCGGCGCGGCCGGTGCAGTGATCGGCCCGTTGATGTTCTTCGAAGTGCTGGTGGCGTTTTTCCTGGAGGCCGGGTTCCTGGGCATCATGTTGTTCGGCATGAAAAAAGTCGGCCGCCGTGTGCATTTCTTTGCCACCTGCATGGTGGCACTGGGCTCGTTGGTGAGCGCGTTCTGGATCCTGTCCGCCAACTCGTGGTTGCACACGCCGGCCGGATTCGCACGCGCTGCCGACGGCAACTTCGTGCCGGTGGACTGGCTGCGCATTATCTTCAACCCATCATTTCCCTGGCGCATGCTGCATATGAGCCTGGCTGCGTTCCTGGCCACTGCAGCGATCATCGCGGCGGTGGGCGCATGGCATGTGTTGCGCGATACCCACAATCCGGGCGCGCGGCTGATGTTTTCGATGGGCCTGTGGGTGATCGCAATTGTCGCGCCCCTGCAGTTGCTGGCCGGCGACCTGCATGGGCGCAATACGCTGGAACACCAGCCGCAAAAACTCGCCGCGATCGAAGGCAGTTGGCAGCGGCCGCCGGCAGGCGAGGGCGAACCGCTGCGGCTGTTCGCCATTCCCGATCTGCAGGCGCAGCGCAATCGTCATGAGCTGGCCATCCCGCACCTGGGCTCGCTGTACTTGCGCCACAATTGGACCGGCACCATTGCCGGTCTGCGCGAATTTCCCCGCAGCGATCTGCCACCGGTGCCCATCGTGTTCTTCGCCTTCCGCGGCATGGTCGGGCTGGGCCTGTTGCTGATTGCGGTGGGCATGCTCAGCCTGGTGCTGCGCGCGCGCGGGCGCCTTTACGAAGCGCGCTGGTTGCAACGGGTGGTGGTGGTCATGGCGCCATCGGGCATGCTGGCCATGCTGTGCGGCTGGGTGGTGACCGAGGTCGGCCGGCAACCTTTCACCGTGTATGGGCTACTGCGCACCGCGCACAGCACCTCGCCACTGTCGCTGCCGATGGTTGCCAGCTCCAGCGTGGCGATCCTGTTGCTGTACCCGCTGGTCTTCGGGCTCGGCCTGTTCCTGTTGCTGCGCGTGCTGCGTCGGCCGCCGCACGCGCGCGAACGCGGGCCATCGCCGGGCCTGGCCGATCAGACCGGCAACTGATGCATTTCGTGGAGCGTGTTTGTGCATCTCTCCGTTGAACTCATGCAACACCTGTCGGCCGCCGCGCTGGCCTTCACCGTGGTCACCTACGTGGTGCTGGATGGCACCGACCTGGGCGTGGGCATGCTGTTCGCGGCCAATCGCAGCGATGCGGATCGGCACCTGATGGCCTATTCGATCCTGCCGGTGTGGGACGGCAACGAAACCTGGCTGGTGCTGGGCGGCGGCAGCCTATTGGCGATGTTTCCCAGCGCATACGCCATTTTTCTCAATGCGACCTATGTGCCGCTGGTTGTCATGCTGCTGGCGCTGATCTGTCGCGGCGTCGCACTCGAATACCGCGACCAGTTCGGCACTGATCGCCGTCGCCGCGTGCTGGATGTGGTGTTCATGGTGGCATCGCTGCTGGCCACCTTTTGCCAGGGCGTGGTGGCGGGCACGTATCTGGCCGGCGTCGCGCACCGTGCCGGGCAATACGCCGGCAACGGCCGGGAATGGCTGCAGCCGTTCCCGCTGTTCTGCGGCGCGGCGTTGGTGGTGGGCTACCTGCTGCTGGGGGCGTGCTGGTTGGTGTGGCGTAGCGGGGGGCAGCTGCAACAGCGTGCACGGCACCAGGCGCGTGTGCTCGGCATCGTATTGGTCGCGCTGCTCACGCTGGGCGTGGTCTGGCTTGCACGGCTGACGCCGACCTACGCGCAGCGGCTGGGCGATGCGCACATCAGCGTGCCGCTCGGGACATCGGTGCTCGGCCTGATGGCGGCGATGTATCTGCTGATGCGCAGCCGCCATGCATTCCTGCCGTTGTTTGCTGTGCTGGGCGTGGTCGTGGCCACATACGCCGGTGTGCTGGCCATCGTGTATCCGATGGTGCTGCCGCCAGACATCACCCTTGCACAGGCGGCATCGCCCCCGGCAAGCCAGGGCGTGATGCTATTGGCGTTCGCGGTGCTGGTGCCGTGCACGCTGGCCTACAGCAGTTATGGCTTCTACGTGTTCCGCGGGAAGGTCAAGCCACGCGGGCATGCGGCGGAATAACGCGTGCCTGGGCAATCAGCGAAGTAAGCCATCGCTTCGATGGGCGTCGCATCCGGCGTCTTGCCCAGACGGCGCCAGCCGCCGCTTTGCCACTGCCACCGTCCGCCTTACGCAACCGCAACGCGGCGCATGGGCACTGCTTCACGAATCGGCAGGTTCACCAACGCCGCTGCAACGGCCAACACGATGTCGCCGTACCACATCCACAGGTAGTTGCCGGAGTGTTCCAGCGCCAGGCCGCCCAGCCACGCGCCAAAGAAGCCGCCGAGCTGGTGCGACAACAGCATCAGTCCGAACAAGGTGCCCAGATAGCGCGGGCCAAACAGCTTGCCGATCAAGCCGGCCGTGGGCGGCACCGTGGCCAGCCAGGTGAATCCCAATCCCGCGGCGAACAGGTAGAACGTCAGCGGTGTAGGCGGCGCAATCAGGTACAGGCCGATCATCACCGCGCGGCTGGCATACATCGCGGTGAGCAACCACTTCATGCGGACGCGCTCGCCCAGCTTGCCGATCGTGAGGCTGCCGGCCACGTTGAACAGGCCGATCAACGCGATCGACACCGCCGACACGCTGGCCGGCAAACCACACAGCGCCACCTCGCCAGGAAGGTGCGTGACCAGGAAAGCGATGTGCACGCCACAGGTGAAAAAGCCCAGATGCAGGCACCAATAGCTGCGATCGCGCAGCGCCAGCTGCAACTGCGCACGCAAGCTGATCTCCCCGGCAACCGAGGCCGTGTGCGCACCGGTTGCAGATGGCACGCGCCGCAGCGGCCAGGCCAGCGGCAGGGTCAGCAGCGACACCAGTGCCAGCCCGGTCATCGCCTTGGCCCAGCCGGCCGCGCCGATCGTGAGCTGGACCAGCGGCGCAAACACGAACTGGCCAAGCGAGCCGCCTGCGTTGATCAGCCCGGCCGCGAACGAGCGCCGCTCCGGCGCGATGCGGTGCGCAGTGGCGCCGATCAGCACCGAAAAACTGCCCGCGCCGGCACCGGCTGCCGCCAGCACGCCGAGCGACACGATCAAACCCCATTCGCTGGTCCACCACGGCGCCAGGCCCAATCCCGCTGCCAACAGCAAGCCGCCGAACATCAGCACCGGGAGCGGCCCGCGCTGATCGGCGATCGCGCCGAACACAGGTTGCACCGCGCCCCAGACCAGTTGCCCAATCGCCAGCGCAAAACTGATCGATGCGATCCCGATGCCGGTCTGACGATGGATCGGCTCCACGAACAATCCGGTGGTCTGGCGCGCGCCCATGGTCAGCATCAGCATCGCCGAGGCGGTGACCAGCAAACCCCAGTGCGCACGCGTGCGTGGTGCCGCAGACGTGCTCATGCGTGTGTCTCCAGCACGGCATCCAGACGTGTCAGCGTTGCATGCAACTGCGCGGTGGGGGCTGCGCCGAACAGCGTCTCCAGCTGCACCTGCGCCGCGTGCCAATGCGGGCGTGCGCGCACCAGCAGTCCACGGCCGCTGCGGCTCAGGCGTAGCCATTTTTGCCGGGCATCCTCGCCGCGCTGGCTCGTAATCCAGCCGGCTGCCAGCAGCGGTTTGAGATTGCGCGTGAGGGTGGTGCGGTCCATGCCCAGCGTGCTGGCCAACGTACCCAGCGACTGGGCCACCTCCAGCCGGCGCAGGATCGAGTACTCATTGAGGCTTAGCCCGACCGGCGCCAGCGCGTGGTCATACAACTGCGAGACCCGGCGCGCTGCGCGGCGCAGATGGAAGCAGGTGCAGTGGGAGAGGCTGAGCATGCGGTGTCTCCACGAGGTTGCCGCATTCTGGGTGCATATGCACCTAGTCGCAACTGGCATGCTTGAGCGTGATCGGTTGCGCGCTCCCTGGCTCCGGCGCTGATGAACCGCCGCCTGCGTCATGTGATGATCAATCGCAGCATCGGCCCAGGAATGCCACGCTGCTGCAGAGTACTGTTCTGCAAGCTGTCGGCGGAGCGTTGCATCGGTCTTTGCGCCCCGAGTCTGGCAAGCGACGTAGTGCGCTCGGCCGGTGCGCCACCGCTACCAATTGGAATGGCGCAACGCGAGTGCACTCTCTAAAAAAGAAGAGGCCGCCCGAAGGCGGCCTCGCTTGTGACGGCGGGAGAGAGAGCGCCGTCAGAAGAACAGGCGCACGCCGAAGGAGGCGTTGCGGCCGGGCAACATCACGTCGTCCTTGAGGAAGGAGGTGTGCACGCGCGCATCCTGGTTGGTGAGGTTGTTGCCATCCAGAAACACTTCCCACGCGTTGGCGCCGCGATCCACGTGGTAAGCCAGATGCGCGTCCACCATGGTGTAGCCGTCGGTAGCGGTTTCGTTCACCGCCACCTTGTCCTGCTTCATGGTGCGGATCGCGCCCAGCGACGCGCGCCATGCATCGGCGTTCCAGCGCATTTCCGCGCCCACGCGGCCCGGTGCGATGCGCGGCAGGTTGCCGCCATCCTTCAGCCGCGCCTGCACGGTGTCGCCGAACACGCGCAGGTCCCATGCGCCGGTGTCGTTGTTGGCCAGGTGGAAGGTGGCTTCGCCTTCAAAGCCGTGGAAGATGGCGTCGGCCTGCGTCCACTGGCGGATCGGCAGGAAGTCGTTGTCTTCTTCGTTGAACCACTGGCCGCCGGTATCGACGATATAGACGAAGTCGTTGTAGCGGTTGTAGTACGCCGCGATCTTGGCATCCACCCAGTCGTTCTGGAAATTCAGGCCCAGCTCGGCCTGGTTGGCCTTTTCGGTCTTGAGATCGGCGTCGCCGATTTCAAAGGCCAGCGTGGCGATATGCGGCCCGTTGGCGAACAGTTCTTCCTCGGCCGGCGCGCGTTCGGCGTGGTCGAGGTTGGCGGTGAGGCGCCACTGCTCGTTGAAGCGGAAGCCGGCGCTGGCCGAGAAACTGGTCGGGGTGAAGTCGCGGTCCACGCCGATGTCGGTGGTGTACTTCACCTTGTCCACGCGCGCGCCCACCTCGGCGGTCACGCGGTCCCAGCTGTTGCGGGCGACGCCGAACAGGCCGAGCGAACGGGTATCGGTCTTGGGCACGAAGGATTCTTCGCCCACCGCCTGGAAGGTGGTGTCGCTGCCCTGCAGGCCGAACGCAGTCTGCCAGCCGCCGCCGAAAGTGAAGGACGCTTCCACGCGGCCTTCGTTGGCGCGCTTGGTGAACACGGTGCCGACTTCGGCGCCTTCGAATTCGGTGTGCGCGTAGTCGGTATGGCCGAAGCTGTAACGCAGCACGCTGCCATCGCCCCACGGATCGGTCAGCCCGCCCTTGAGGTCGTAGCGGTCCTGCTGCAGTTTCAGCGAAACGCCGCGCTCGCCGATCGACAGATCGCCCGGCTCGCCCGGATTGCCGTAGTTGTCGCGGAAGCGCGAGGCAGACAGGCCGACAAAGCCCCAGTCGCCCGCCAGCGACGCACCGATCGAGCCCACCTTGGAATCCAGGAACGAGTTGGCCTGGCGCCCCTGCGGGGTGTCGTAGTCGTTCTGGTTGCGGTACACGCCGTCGGCGTGGATCGACAGCCCGCTGCCGTTGCCGGCATCGACGCGGAACATGTCGGTGTTGCCGTCCTTGTCGCCGCCGTCGAAGCGCACTTCGGCGCGCCCGCTGAAGCCGTCCACCGGCGTCTCGGCAATGCGGCCGTCGACCACGTTGACCACGCCGCCGATCGCACCGGAGCCGTACAGCAGGGTGGAGGGCCCCTTGAGCACTTCGATCTGGTTGGCCAGGAACGGCTCGATCGCCGGCGAGTGGTCCTGGCTGACGGTGGAGACGTCCTGCGTGGAGAGGCCATCGCGCAGCACCGCCACGCGCGGGCCGTCCAGGCCGCGGATGATCGGCCGGCCCACGCCGGGGCCGAAGTTAGAGCTCTGCACGCCGGGCAGGCTGGCCACCGTCTCGCCCAGGCTGGAGGCGCGCACTTCGTCCAGACGCTCGCCGGCCAGCACTTCGACTGGGCGGCTCAGCTCGCCGGCGGCATCGCGCAGCGGGCTGGCGGTGACCACCACCTTGTCCAGGTCCTTGATATGGCGGCCGCTGGACGGCGTCGCGTCATGCCGGGTATCGGAACTGGGCGGGGTCTGCGGGTCGGCAGGCACCGGGGTGTCGTCGGCCATGGCCAGGGCGGGCATCAGCACACTGGCCAGGGCCAGCGTGAGGGTGGAGCGGCGGAGCGGGGAAGAAAGGCTGGGGGACATGGCTGACCGGACTCTATGGTTGTTACTTTGTATCAATGGAATGGCGCAGCTTGCCTGCTGCGCCGACGGCACACACCGCACCTGCGTGATGGACTGGTGCGGGGCTGGAACGAGGAAGATGTTATATTATTCCACGTCGCCGCGAGCCCCTGCTGAAAGTCATGCCCCTGCCAACGCTTCGCCATCTGCTCGATCGCTTCGGTGCCACCGGCTCATTGCTGTGTGCGGTGCACTGCGCAGTGCTGCCGCTGGTGCTGGCCCTGGCGCCGTCGCTGGGTCTGTCGTTCTGGCTCGGCGACGGGGTGGAGCTGGCCATCGTGGTGTTCGTGACCCTGCTCGGGCTGTTCAGCCTGGTGCTGGGATATCGCCGCCACAAGGCGCTGCACGCCCTGGCGCTGCTGCTGCCGGGCCTGGGATTGTTGTGGCTGGGCCTGCTGTACGACCCGTTGCACCACTCGGTAGTGCCGCACGCGGTAGTGATGACCCTGGGCGGCGCACTGGTGGGAATTGCGCACCTGGTCAACCTGCGTCTGAACCACGGTCATGGCCACGTCCACGACGCAAGC
The DNA here is from genome assembly GCF_041475695.2 of Xanthomonas sp. NCPPB 4037. Lineage (NCBI taxonomy): Bacteria > Pseudomonadati > Pseudomonadota > Gammaproteobacteria > Lysobacterales > Lysobacteraceae > Xanthomonas > Xanthomonas sp. NCPPB 4037. The sequence continues at coordinate 3,325,183 of NZ_CM191261.1, read as the reverse complement.
TGCGCGCACTGAGAGCGACGTGATAGGCTTGCCGGCCTTGCGCGAGGGCGCCGCCGGCGTAAACCTCGCCAGACCCCGTGCCAGCGCGGGGATTTGTATTCACATCAGGAGTCGACGAAATGGGTAAGGGTGACCGCAAGACCGCCAAGGGCAAGCGCTACAATTCCAGCTACGGCAATTCGCGTTCGCACGCGGTGAGCAAGGTTGTCGTGGGTGCAGCTGCCCCGGTTGCCAAGAAGGGCGTAGTCAAGGCGCCGGCCAAGAAGGCCGTGGCCAAGAAGAGCGTTGCCAAGGCCGGCTGATCCCAGCCCGCTTCGCAACCAGAAACGCGGCGCTTGCGCCGCGTTTTTTTTATGCCTGTTGTTTGGGTGCGCGCAGCAGCAGAGCGTCTGCCGCCGATGGGCAACTGTCGTCTTCTGCGGCAGTGCCCGTGGGTCGAATGCGCCGCAGCCTGCCAGGCTGCTTCGCACCGGCGCCGATCAGTGCGCGCTCGGCGGCGATGTTGGGGGTGTAGCCGTGGTCGGCGGCGCAGGCGTGCCTGCGGCCGGCACCAGCAACTGTTCGGCCAGGCCGCGATAGATCGGCGTCTTGCAGACCAGCCCGGAGACCGCGCGTGCTAGCAGCACCGTGGCCAGGATCGGCAGCAGCATCTGGCTGGTGTCGGTGAGTTCCAGCGAGATCACCGCCGAGGTCAGCGGGGCCTGGGTCACGCCGGTGAGATAGGCGCACATGCCCAGCAGCACGAAGGTGCGCGGGTCCACGCTGGGCATCAACACCGACAGGTTGTGCCCCAGCCCGGCGCCTACCGCCAACGCGGGCGAAAACAGTCCGCCCGGGATGCCGGCCACGTACGACACCAGATTGGCTACCAGCTTCATCAGCCCGAACTCATGGCCGACCACCGCGTGCCCTTGCACCAGGCTGCGCGCCTGCTCGTAGCCGGTGCCGAACGCACCTTGGCCGAACACCAGCGCCAGACCCACCAGCGCGACCCCGCACAGCGCGGCCAGCAGCACCGGGTGCCGTTGCCGCAATGCCGCCAGCCAGCGCGGCCGGCCGGACACACTGGCCAGCACCATGCGTGCGAACAGGCCACCGAGCAGCCCGGCCACGCTGCCGCACAACAGGATCGCCAGCCACGCCTTGCCCAGCGGCAAGGCCACGGCCACCTTGCCGAAATAGGTGTAGTTGCCGAGCAGGCCCAGCGACACCACGCCGCCCACGATCACCGCAGTGAGCAAGGTGCCGGAGAAACGGTGCTCGAAGCGCCCGCTCAATTCCTCGATCGCAAACACCACCCCGGCCAGCGGCGTGTTGAACGCAGCAGCGATGCCGGCGGCGCCGCCGGCCAGCAGGAAGTGCGACAGCTCACGTGGCTCGCGGAAGCCGAACCAGCGCCCGAACACATGCATCAGGCTGGCGCCCACATGCACCGTGGGGCCTTCGCGGCCCACCGACGCACCACCCAGCAGCGACAAGGTGGTGAGTGCCAGTTTGCCCATCGACACGCGCAGCGAGAGATTGGTTTCGCGAAAGGCCGGGTCCGGGTGTTCCAGCGCCGCAATCACCTGCGGGATGCCGCTGCCACGGGTGGGCCGCAACGCGCCGGAGGTGAGCCAGGCCAGCAGCGCGAAGATGCCCGGGGTGAGCAGCAGCGCCCACCAGATGGAGTGGGCAGTGATGCGCTGGAACAGGTGGAAGGCCGCGTCGCTGGCCTTGGCGAACACGATGGCCACCAGCGCGACCGCAATGGCGCCGCCCCACAGAGCGACACGACGACGCCAGCCTTCGCTGGACAACAGCGGCCGCAGCCGCCGGGGGGAAGGATCGGGAGCAGACATCGCCCTATTGTCGCACCGCAGCGGCGCGCGCGGGCCGCCGCGATGGCTCAGGGCGTGCCGGGTGGTGGCGTACGCAGCGCTGGCAGCAGGCGCTGCGGGTTGCCGTCATTGGGCGCGGCCGGAATGCCGAGCAGGCGGGTCATCAGCGGGTAGACGTCGACATTGTCGAAGCCTGGCAGCTGCTTGCCGCGCGCGATGTCCGGGCCCTGCGCCAGGAACACCGCACGCATCGACGGCAGCGCCGGGTCGAACCCGTGCGAGCCGCGCATGCCCTCCCGCGGGCGCTTGGCCAGCTTGGCCGGGAACAGCGCGTCCCAGCCTTCGTGCATCTGGCACACGATCGGGGCGATGCGCGGGTGGCTGCCGTAGTGCCAGCGCGCCGGCAATTCGCCCTTGCGCCAGCAGTCGTACTGCGCGTGCGCACCGAGCAATTGCGCTTCCGCGCGTGCCGTTTGACCAGGCAGCGGCTCGAAACCGATCACCTGGCCGTCGGTGGTGGCCGTGGCGAGGGTGGGCGGGGCCATGGCTTCCACGCTGAGCGCGTGCCCGGGTGGCACCTCGGCCATGCCATGGTCGGAGACCACGATGATGTTGGTGCGCGCGCGGGTGCCGTCGCGCTGCATGCCGGCCAGCAGGCGGCCGATCGCCGCATCCACGGCGCGCACGCTGTTGGCGTATTCCTGCGACTCCGGCCCGTGATCGTGGCCGGCTTCGTCCACGTGTTCGAAATACAGCGTCACCAGCGTGTTGTGCTGTGTGCCCGAGGGCGCGAGCCAGCCGCGCACGGTGTCCACGCGCGCTTCCAGGCTCACGCCTTCTTCGTAATGCCGCCACTGCGTGGGGCGCACGCCCTGGATCGCCGCCTCGCTGCCCGGCCACGACCAGGTGGCCGCATGCAGGCCGGCGTTTTCCGCGCCCACCCACAGCGGCTCGCCGCCCCACCAACGTGCATCGCTCACCGCGTCCTGCTTGCTCAGCCAGAAGCCGCCCAGGGCCGGGTCACGCATGCTGTTGTGCACGATGCCGTGGTGATCCGGGCGAAGGCCGGTGACCAGCGTGTAATGGTTGGGGAAGGTAAGCGAGGGATATGAGGGCGTCATCCACTGCGCCCGCACGCCGTCGCGTGCGAGTTCCGACAGGGCCGGGGTGATGCCGCGGTCGAGCATGTCCGCGCGCAGACCATCGATGGAGATCAGCAGCAGCGTATGCGGCGCGGCCGCTATGGCGGCTTGCGCGGCAGTGGCCGGCGGTGCGGGGCGTGGAGCGGTGCAGGCAGTGAGCACTGCAACGGCGGCGGCGAGCAGAAGACGTCTGTCGATCATCGCGTCAGTTTACGTGGCCGCGGTGACGTGTCGAAGTCATCGGTGCACTGGCGTTGTCGAAGATGCTGCGCGCTTGGTGGCCGACTCGGGCGGTAGCCGCGCAAGCGTGATCCGTGAGCCTGCGCTGTGCCCAAAAAATTGCGGACAACACGGGGGCGCGCGGCGTGCGGCCGCCGAATCGTTGCCAGCACTGCAACGGACCGTTGCCAGCGCCGCTGGCTTCGGCACGCAGGGTTTCAGGCTCCTGCAGGCCACTTACCTGTTGGCATTGTCCATGCGGCTGGTCACCAGCGCGGTGCGCGCGACGTCATTGGCGGCGGTGCTCCGCGGCGCCTGCCAAGGCCTGATGAGGCGATCTACGTTGCGCGCGTGTCTCGCAATACGCGCGCGCAGATCGCGACCACGTGCACACCCACAGGGCATACGCGAACGGCGGCGGCATTCGCCCAGCTCAGCGGGCGAACAGATCCTCGCCGACCACGGCTGCCACCCGGCGCACAGACCGTGGCGACCAGCCTTCCAGTTGCAGCAAGGCCTGTTTGGTCGGCAGCCCGCCACCGAAGCCGGTCAGTGCGCCACTGGCACCGATGACGCGGTGGCAGGGCAGCACGATCGGTAGCGGATTGCGGCCGTTGGCGGCGCCCACCGCACGGCTGGCAGCCGGCCGGCCCACTGCCTGCGCCAGTTGCGCGTAACTCCAGGTTTCACCGAATGGAATGCGGGCCAGTGTGTGCCAGACCTGCAACTGGAACGGCGTGCCGGCCGGGGCCAGTGGCAGGTCGAAGCTGCGCCGCCCGCCATACAGATAATCCAGCAGCTGCTCGCGTGCAGCCTGCACCAGCGGCGCGTCGGGTCCGTGCTGCCAGAGTGCGCGCCCGGGGGCATCGTGGCGGTTCTGCGCGAACAGGATGTGGCGCACGCCGGTGGTGTCGGCCGCCACGGTCAGCGCACCAATCGGCGAGGGGAAGGTGTCGTAGTGCAGCGTGCTCATGAGCGGGTGTCCTTTCGGTCGACGGCAAGATGCCACAGGTGCAGCACGGCGTAGGCGCGCCAGGGCCGCCATGCCTGCGAGCGCGCTTCGGTGGCGCGTTCGCTCAGGCGCTCGGGGGCACCGAGCACCTGTTGCAGGATCAGATCTCCTGCCGGAAATGCATCGGGATGCGACAAGGCGCGCATCGCGATGTAATGCGCGGTCCATGGGCCGATGCCGGGCAGGGCGGTGCATGTGGCGACGAAGTCGCTCAGGCGTTGTCCCGCACCGAAATGCAGGCGGCCGTCGGCGCAGGCCAGGGCAAGCGCACGCAGCGTGGCTGCACGTGTGCGCGGCAGGCCGAGGTGTTCCAGCGGCGCGTCGGCCAGTGCGGCCGGCGCGGGGAAACTGCGATCCAGCCCGGGCGGCATCTCGGGGAGACGGCCGCCATGCCGGTCCACCAGCCGCGCCGCCAGCGTTGCGGCGCCGGCCACGCTGATCTGCTGGCCCAACACGGCGCGCACCGCGACTTCGAACCCGTCCCAGCCACCGGGCACCCGCAAGCCCGGGCGGCGGGTGATGGCCTGTTCCAGCAGCGGGTCCTGGGCGAGCGTGGCATGCACGGCGTGCAGGTCTGCATCCAGGTCGAAGATCCGGCGCACGCGTCGCACGATCTGCGGGATCTGGCGCGGGTCGGTGGCGCCGATCCTTAGCAGCAGTTCGTCGCGCGTTGGTGCAGCGCTGACATGGATCAACGTGGCCTGGCCAGGCGCGCCAATCACGCGCCGGTATCCATCGGCATCCACTTGCTCGATGCCGGGAATGGCACGGCGCTGCAGGAACGTGAGCATCGCCGGCAAATCCAATGGCGGGCGGTAGCCCAGCCGCAGACACAGGTCGCCGCCGGGCACGTCGCTGCGTTGCTTGCGCAGCGCCGACGGCGGCATGCCACAGCCTTGCAGGAATGCCGCATTGAAACGCCGCAGGCTGTTGAACCCGGCCGCGAGCGCCACCTCGGTGACCGGCAGGGCGGTTTCGGTGAGCAGTTGCTTGGCCAGCAGCAGCCGGCGCGTGCCATGCACCTGCAGCGGGGGGGCACCGAGTTGCTGCACGAACTGGCGCTGCAACTGCCGCGCGCTCACGCCCACCCCATCTGCCAGGGCCTGCACCGGCTGCTCCTGCAGCACGCCCTCGGCCAGCATCGCCAGTGCCCGTTGCACGCTCTCTTCACCCAGGTGCTGCTGCGCCTGCGGTGACAGCTCCGGCCGGCAGCGCAGGCACGGGCGATAACCAGCCGCGGTGGCCGCCGCAGCGCTGGGGTAGTAGCTGATATTGGACGGTTTGGGCGGCGGCGCCGGGCACACCGGCCGGCAGTAGATGCCGGTACTGCGCACCGCGGTGAAAAACAGCCCATCAAAGCGCGCATCGCGCGCCAGTCGCGCGCGGTCGCAGTGGGTCCGGTCGGGCATGGCGGTGTGCATGGGCGCCAGTCTATGCGTTGCCTGTGCATGCGGCTGGCCGTTTTCGGACATGGTTGCGGAAGGGCCGCCGTGTTCATGGCAGGGTTCAACTGCTGGCCGCATTCAGCCATAGACTTGGCCTGACTTTCCGCCACGCGTTGCCTGCTCGCCGATGCTCAAATCGCTTTGCCTGTCCCTGTTGTGCGCGCTTGCGCTGGTCGCCTGTGATCGCAACGGTGCGACCTCCGCCGATGCCGAGGTGGGGCAGCAGAGCAGTGGCGCACAGGCGGCCGACGGCGACCACATGGTGTCGGTGGATACGCCCGAGCCGGTGGCGCCACCACCGCGGCCGCGCGCGCAACCCGGCGAGGCCGGCTGGCCGCCCGCTGCGCTGGAACTGGGGCAGGCCTGGATCAGCTGCGCCACCGATTACAGCCGCGAGGCCGGCGATGGCACGGTGCTGCCGGCGCTGGACCGCGCGAGCGTGGAAGCGGCCCTGGCGCCCTGCCGCGAGACCGGCCTGCTGCGGGTGCGCTACGCGGGCAAGATCAATGCCGGCTTTGCGGACATGGTGTGGCGCCTGGCCACGGTGGCCGAGCAACTGCGCCTGCCGCACCGCATCCTGGATCTGGATTCCAGCGGTGGCCAGGTCGAGGCGGCGATCCGCGCCGGCGATGTGATCGGCGAATCCAACTGGACCATCTGGGTGCGCGAAGGCTCCATCTGCCACAGCGCCTGCGTGTTCGTGCTGGCGGCCGGCGACAACCGCCTGGTAGCGGGCAAGGTGGGCATCCACCGCATGATGCGGATCAGCTCCAAGGCCACCTCGCGCGCCGAACTCAATCGTGAATTGCGCGAGGTCTATGGCAACGTCAAGGACTACCTGGAGCGCAACGGCGTGGCGGTGGCGGTGGCCGATCTGATGATGACCGTGCCCAATCGCAGCCTGCGCTTGCTCACCATGGACGAGTTGCGCGAGTACGGCCTGGACGGCACCAACGCGGTGCAGGACGACCTGGAGCGGATCCGGCAGATGCGCAAGTGCGGCGACGCCTTCGTGCGGCGCAAGGATGCGTTCCTGGTTGCCTTCGATCAGAAGTGTAAGGGCGAGGGCGCCGAGCTGGATGCGGTCAACGCCTGCGGTCTGGCGCTGAAGCAGCGCTTCGGCTTCCCCGATGCCGCCTGCCCCGAAGAAAGCCCGCTGGCCGAAACCGACGCGGCCGCGCTGCCGGCCGCCACGCCCCCGGCGGACGCGGCACCGTCACCGGCCAATGCAGCGCCCGCCAGTGCGCGCGACGCCGCGCCGGAGGCCACACCCGCGCAGGAGGCGGCGTCCGATCCTCGGCAGGCGCCCGCCGCCGGTCAGGCCGAAGGCTGAGCTTCACGCGTACCGCACTGCCGGCTGCCTATCGTCGCCGCATGTGATCGGAGCCGGGGGGCAACATGCTTGGGAAATCCAAAGGAATTGCGCTGGCCTATCTGCCCTCCGGGCTGCTGGTGCTGGCCGGCTTCGGCATCGCCGAGCTGTTGCGCGTCATCGCTGCGGCCAACCGCGTGCAGTGGCCGGCCACGCTGGCGGTGTGGTTGAGCCTGGTGGCGATCATTGCTGCGGTGGCCCGCGCGTTGTGGATCAGCTGGCGGCTGTGGCGCCCACGCACGGTGGCCGCGGTGCCCCCCGGCGACGTCTGACAGCAACACCCCGCCGGCGCTTGCCTTGTGCGTGCTCCGGCCTAGACTGCTCCCGCCGCACGCACTGTGACGGCGCCCTCATTCCCCGACGTTCCGTACAAGGTCCTTGCACATGCTTCGTTCCTGTCTGCTCGCTGCGCTGGCCGTGGCGCCTTCCGTGGCCTTCGCACAACAACCGTCCCCGACTGCACGTCCGGCCGCAGCGCCTTCCGCCACCGCGCCTACTGCACGCCCGGCCACAGTCCCTTCTACGACCGCACCCGCTGCGGCCGCGCCCACCGCCGCACAGCAGGCGCAGCTGACCAAGCAGAACACCGAAATGACCCAGGCCGCGCTGCGGGTGGCGCAGATGGTGGACGGCACCCAGGTCGGGCCGTTGTGGGACGGTGCCTCCAGCGTGGCCAAGAAGGCGGTGACGCGCGAGCAGTTCGTCGGCCACATCGGCAGCCAGCGCACGCAGCTCGGGCCGGTGGTCGGGCGCGGGCAGGGCGCGGTGACGCGGGTGAAGTACGGCCCGGGGGCCCAGGTGCCAGAAGGTCTGTACATCAACGTCAGTTTCCCGACCCGGTTTGCGAAGGCGCCGCAGCCGGTACGCGAGCTGGTGTCGTTCCGCCTGGACGAAGACAAGACCTGGCGATTGGCCGGCTACAGCCTGCGGGCGTCGGCCAAGTGATCGTGGCCTCTAAGCGGAGCAACGCATGCAATTGAGCATCGAACTGCAGATGCTGGGCTGGGCCATGGTGCTCGGCCTGGTGCAGCTGCTGGCGGCATCGACCAGCATGACCGCCCAGCGCGGCACCAAGTGGAACGCCAGCGCCCGCGATGGCGAGACCAAGCCGCTGACCGGCGTGGCCGCACGGCTGGATCGTGCGTTCCGCAATTTTCTGGAGACCTTCGCGATCTTCGCCGCGGCAGTGCTGGCGGTGACGGTGGCCGGCCGCACCAATGCCGAAACCGCGCTGGGCGTGCAGCTTTATCTGTGGGCGCGGGTCGCCTACGTGCCGGTGTATGCGCTGGGCATTCCGTACCTGCGCAGCGCGATCTGGGTGGTGTCGTTCTGGGGCATCGTCAAGCTGGTGCGCGCGCTGCTGGGCTGGTAATGCGCGATGGCCGTGCCGCGTCCTGCGGCACGGTGCGCGAGTTGATCTTGATCAAGCAAGCGCGATACGGCCGCTCGTAGACTGTGCGCCTCGCAGTACGCGGAGTACAGCATGCAGACGGTGGATATCGCGGTGATCGGTGCCGGGCCGGTTGGCTTGGCATTCGTACGGACGCTGGCTGGCAGCGGGTTATCGGTCACGTTGATCGACCAGCAATCGCGCGAACACCTCGCCGATCCGGCCTTCGATGGACGCGAGATCGCGCTGACGCATGCATCGCGCGCCTTGCTGGAAACAGGTGGCCTCTGGCAGCACGTGCCGCCCGATGCGATCTCGCCACTGCGCGATGCGCGGGTGATGGATGGCCATTCACCGTTTGCGCTGACTTTCGCATCCGCCTCGCGGCAGGCCGGCGACCTGGGCTGGCTGGTGCCCAATCATCTGATCCGCCGCGCCGCCTGGCAGGCCGTGCAGGCGCAGCCGGGGCTGGAGATCCGCTGCGGTCATCGCGTGCGCGCGCTACAGCACACGCCCACGCGTGTGTGTGTGGAGCTCGCCGATGGGGCGCGGCTGTCGGCGCGGCTGCTGGTTGCAGCCGACAGCCGGTTTTCCAGCACGCGGCGGTTGCTTGGCATCGGCGCGCAGCTGCGCGATTTCGGCAAGACCATGCTGGTGTGCCGCATGCGCCATGCAGTGCCGCACCACCACGCCGCCTGGGAGTGGTTTGGCTATGGCAAGACGCTGGCCTTGCTGCCGCTGCAGGGCGACCGCGCTGGCGCCGTGCTGACTTTGCCGCCACGCCAGGTCGAGGCCTTGCTGGCGATGGACGCGCGCGCGTTCGGCGCGGCGGTGACGGATGCCTTCGAACACCGGCTCGGCCTGATGCAGCAGGACGGCAGCCGCCATGCGTATCCGTTGATCGCAACCTATGCACAACAGTTTGCCGGCGAGCGTGCGGCGTTGATCGGCGATGCGGCGGTGGGCATGCACCCGGTCACTGCGCACGGCTTCAACTTCGGGTTGCAAAGCCAGGCGCGTCTGGCCGAGCGCGTGCTGGCCGCGGCCGCGCGCGGTGGCGATATCGGTGCCGCAGCGGTCGTGCAGGGATATGCGCGGGCGCATCGTTTGGCGACGCGCCCGCTGTATGAAGCAACCAATGCACTGGCCGCGCTGTACACCGACGATCGTGTGCCGGCCCGCTTGCTGCGACGTGGCGCCTTGCGTGCGGCCAATGCGGTGGCGCCGTTCAAGCAGGCGATTGCAGCGCATCTGACCCAGCGGAGCGTTTGAGGCGGTGAAGTGGCAGCGGCAAGCAACGCATGCAGCGTTGCGCTGTCATCATTTTGCGTCGCCTTGCAACGGCGTCCGATGCGTGGTGTTGCAGGACGGCATCCGCTGCGTCGGGAATGCCGGCGTGGCAAGCACGCAGACTGCGATCAGGGCGGCTTGCATCAGCCGCACTGCAGTCAGGCGGGCGCGCTCACACGTGCAGGGATCGCATTGATCGCGGTGCGCGCATCGCCACTGCGCAGCACCGCTTCCAGCAGTGGAGTCACCCAGGCGCAACCGGCCTTGGTCACGTCCGCACGTCAATGCCGCGTCAGCCTTCCAGCGGATGCAAGGCACGCATGCTGCCCCCGTCACGCTCCGCGTGAACACCACGAAGCGACTGTTCGAACCAGAGCGGTGTGGCCGAATCGGCCGCAATCGAAACACTGCAGACATCGCGCTCCGGGTCGTCGGCCGAGCGCGCGATGGTGCATCAGCTCACCGGCCCACCGTCATTCCGCCGGGTCCGCCTCTGGATCTATCGCCAGCACCCGGATCTCCACATCGTCCAACTGCACCAGTTGGCCCGGCCGGATCTTTGCGGTCTTGCGCAGCTCCTGCACACCATCGACGCTGACCGCGCCACTGGCGACGATCGCCTTGCCCTGGCCACCGCTGTCGGCGATGCCGGCCAGCTTGAGCAGCTGGTTGAGCTCGATGTACTCGCCGTCCAGGTCGAATTCCAGAAATTGCATGGTGTGCTCGGTGACAGGGAGGGGAGCGATTATCCGCCTGGAGCGACTGGCAACACCACCGCAATGACGTGGGTCTACCGCCGAGGCGTTCTGTGCGCGAGGTCGCTCGATCAACTAAGGGCTGCAGGTCGCGGCGCGGTGGGCGCTGCATAGTGCGTGGTGCAGGTCGCCCGTCGCTCGCTAGTCGCGCTTGAAGCGTGCGATCTCTTCCAGCATGCGTTCGGCGCGGATGACGCCGGTGCCGGCGTGCGTGCGATCGATGCGTTCCAGCCACGGATGTTGCGCGCGTTGTAGTCGCCGAAAGCCGAGCCAGGTGCCGATGCCGCCGGCCACGCCGACCAGCAGGTTGAGCGCCAGCCAATCGGTCGGCAGAGTTTGGCCGGTGAGGGCGCGCCAGAGCGCGTCGGCCACGGCGACCCACAGCACCCAGAACGCCACGCCCAGCCACGGCACCACGCGCGTGCGCCAGCGCCGCAACCTGGCGAGCGCGTGTTGCGTACGCAGCAGCGGCCCTGCGACATTCAGGTGTGTCAGCAGCTGCAACTGCACCATCGCGGAGATCGCCAATGCCATGCACCAGGCCTGCAGCAGCACGCCGCCAATGACCGCCACGGGCTGATCCGCGTGGGGAATCCAGCTGCGTGCGCTCACAATGGCCAGTGCCAGCGCGCACAGCAATTGCGCGGTCTGCGCGACCCAGAGCGGGCGCAGGCTGCTGCGCACCGTCTCTTCATGCACAACACCAAGCAGTTGCCCGGTCTGTGCAGCCTGCTGATCCAGGCGCTGTTCCAGCGTCTGCCAGGCATGTTTCATGTCATCCAGTTCCATGGGGTTGCTCCGGTTGCGCAAGGGGAAAGGTCACAGTTCGGCGCGGATGCGCGCTTTCAGGCGGCTGAGCTTCGTGGCCACGTTGGTTTCGCTGATGCCCAGCACATCGGCGATCTCGCGGTAGCTGTGGTCGTCCAGGTAGAGCAGCATCAACGCGCGCTCCAGGCGTGGCAGCTGCGTGATGAAGGTGTAGAGCGCGGTGAGCTGGTGTTCGCGCGCCGGGTCGCGGGCATGCGGGTCGGCAATGCTGTCGACCAGCGTGCCCACATCGATCACCTCGCCAGGGGCATGCCGGCGGCTGCGCAGGTCGCTGATCGCCACGTTCAACGCGATGCGGTACATCCAGGTGGAGAAGCGGCGGCGCGGGTCGTAGCTGGGGAAGGCCCGCCACAGGTGTGTGGCGATGTCCTGGGCAAGATCGGCGCGGTCATCCGGATCCCGGCAATAGCTCGCCGCAACCTTCAGCACGATGCCGCGGTGCTGCTGCAGCAGGGCATTGAAGCGGGCGTGCAGGTCTGTTTGCTGGGGCATGGCGACGGCGGCGTGGGTGGGTGAGGAGGGCATGTCTGGATGATTCGCCGGGAGGTGAAAATCCTCACAACCTGAACAAACTGTCACGAACCTTCGACAGCAGGGGCCTTCTGGGCGCACACTATGCTGCTTTGCGCCTGCCGGCTCCGTGCGGCGCCTCCGGAGTTACCCATGACCCAAGAATCTTCCGCGCCGCTGCTGTTTGCAGACCTCGGCCTCTCAGATGCTGTGATGAAGGCGGTTGCCGCCGTCGGCTACGAGACCCCTTCGCCGATCCAGGCCGCCACCATCCCGGCGTTGCTGGCCGGTCGCGACGTGCTCGGCCAGGCCCAGACCGGTACCGGCAAGACCGCCGCGTTCGCGCTGCCGGTGCTGTCCAATGCCGACCTGAACCAGGTCAAGCCGCAGGCGCTGGTGCTGGCGCCGACGCGCGAGCTGGCCATCCAGGTGGCCGAAGCCTTCCAGAAATATGCCGAAGCCATCCCCGGTTTCCGCGTGCTGCCGGTGTACGGCGGCCAGCCGTATGCCCAGCAGCTCAGCGCGCTCAAGCGCGGCGTGCACGTGGTGGTGGGCACCCCGGGCCGGGTGATCGATCACCTGGACCGCGGCACCCTGGACCTGTCGCAGCTGAAGACGCTGGTGCTGGACGAAGCCGACGAAATGCTGCGCATGGGCTTCATCGACGACGTCGAAGCCGTGCTGAAGAAGCTGCCGGAAAAGCGCCAGGTGGCGCTGTTCTCCGCGACCATGCCGCCGGCGATCCGCCGCATTGCGCAGACCTATCTGAAGGACCCGGCCGAAGTCACCATCGCGGCCAAGACCACCACCTCGGCCAATATCCGCCAGCGCTACTGGTGGGTGAGCGGCCTGCACAAGCTGGACGCGCTGACCCGCATCCTGGAAGTCGAGCCGTTCGACGGCATGATCATTTTCGCGCGCACCAAGGCCGCTACCGAAGAGCTGGCGCAAAAGCTGCAGGCGCGCGGTCTGGCCGCGGCCGCCATCAATGGCGACATGCAGCAGGCCGCCCGTGAGAAGACCATCGCACAGCTGAAGGACGGCAAGCTCGACATCCTGGTCGCCACCGACGTGGCCGCGCGCGGCCTGGATGTGGAACGCGTCAGCCACGTGCTGAACTACGACATTCCGTACGACACCGAAAGCTACGTGCACCGTATCGGCCGTACCGGCCGTGCCGGCCGTAACGGCGACGCGATCCTGTTCGTCACCCCCCGCGAGAAGGGCATGCTGCGCGCAATCGAGCGCGCCACCCGTCAGCCGATCGAAGAGATGCAGCTGCCGAGCGTGGACGCGGTCAACGACACCCGCGTGGCGCGTTTCATGACCCGCATCACCGAGACCCTGGCCGGCGGTCAGATCGAGATGTATCGCGATCTGCTGCAGCGCTACGAGAGCGAGAACAACGTGCCGGCGATCGATATCGCCGCGGCAATGGCCAAGTTGCTGCAGGGCGATGCCCCGTTCCTGCTGACTCCGCCGGTGCGTGGCGCACGCGAAGACTTCGCACCGCGTGAGCGCAACGACCGCGCCGACCGTGGCGAGCGCCCGCGCTTCGAGCCCAAGTTCGAGCGTGGCCCGCGTGCGCCAGACGGCGAGCGTGGTGCACGTCCGCCGCGTCTGGACCGCCCGGCCTATGGTGAAGACGCCGGCGCCGAGCGTCCGCGCCGTGAGCCGAGTGCGCCGCGCGGCGAGCCGGAGTTCGGCATGGAGAGCTACCGCATCGAAGTGGGCCACACCCATGGCGTGAAGCCGGCCAACATCGTCGGCGCCATCGCCAACGAAGCCGGCCTGGAAAGCCGCTACATCGGCCGCATCGACATCCAGGACGATTACTCGATCCTGGACCTGCCGGCCGACATGCCGCGCGAACTGCTGACGCACCTGAAGAAGGTCTGGGTGTCGGGCCAGCAGCTCAACATGCGCAAGCTGGAAGAGGGCGAGGCGGCCGCTGCGGCGGCGTCCAAGCCCAAGTTCCCGCGTGGCCCCAAGCCGGCAGGCCGGCCCAACCGGCCGATGGACCGCGCCGGCGCGCCGCACCGCAAGGGTCCGCCCAAGCCGCGTGGCCCGCGCAGCGAGTAAGCGCGCCTGAGCGTGCCTGTGCGCGGCGTCCGCTAAGCGGACGCTGCCATACAGACTCTGCCATTGCTGCCGTTACTGCCTTCAGGCGCCCACTGGGCGCCTGAAACGCATTGGGCAGCGGTGGACGGTGATGGCGAAAGCGCAGACGGCACGAGGCACAGGTGGCGGGACCATGCAGACGGTGCGTGGCTGGCTCACGCTGCCGTTGGCGCTGTTGATCGTGCTGACCGGCTGCATGGCGGTGCTGTCGGCACTGGTGATCGAGGTCCAGGCCGGTGCCACCAGCTGGATCATTGGCGAGAGCCACTGGTCCAAGGCCCAGCAGGAATCGGTGTACTGGCTGGAGCGCTACCTCGGCAGCGCCGATCCGGCGGATCTGCAGGCGGCCTGCCGCGCACTGGAAGTGCCGTTGGGCGATCGCGCGGCGCGGTTGGCGGTGGATGCCTCGCCAATCGACTGGGCCGAGGTCTATGCCGGTCTGGCGGCCGGCCGCAATGCCCGTGAAGACATGCCGCAGATGGTGCGCCTGTACCGATATGGGCAGCGCCTGCCGTACCTGGGCAGCGCAATTGCGCTGTGGAAGCACACCGATGGCGACATCCTGCATCTGAGCCTGCTGGCCGACCGGGCGGCCTCCGCCCAGGCCACTGGCACGCCGGACGCGCGCGCGCTGCAGTCCTTGCGTGCCGAACTGCATCTGCTGGACGGCCGCATGCGGCGCGATGCCGCCCAGTTCCTGACCTTGCTGACCCGCTGCGCGCGCATGCTGCACGATGTGATGGTGACCTGCAGCCTGGCCACCTTGCTGCTGGTGCTGAGCACCTGCGTGCTGGCGATCCGGCGCACCCGCGACTACCTGATGTCGCACGAAGGCCGCTTCCGCACCGCGTTTCAGCATGCCGCGTTGGGCATGGTGAAGTTCGACCTGAGCGGGCGCGTGCTGGATGCCAACGCCTCGCTGGCGAATATCCTGCAGTACCCGCCAGAGGCCTTGCGGGCCTGCACGCTGGCCGAGGTGATGCATCCGGACGACATCGTGCTGGACAGCCGCGGGCTGATCGACTGGCCGCGGCTGATGCAGGCCGGCGAGCTGCGCTTTCTGCGCTCCGATGGCGGCGTGTTGTGGGGGCGCTGGAGTGCCTCGCTGGTGGAGCCGGGGCCGCAGGAGCCAAGCCTGGTGCTGGCGGTGATCGAGGATGTCTCGCAGGCGCACGAACTGGCCGACGAAGTGGCCTATCACGCGCGCCATGACGCGCTCACCGGGCTGATCAATCGCCGCGAGATCGAGCGCCGCCTGCAACGCCTGATCGACCCGCCGCAGTCACCGCAGCTGTGCCACGCGCTGTGCTTCGTGGACCTGGATCACTTCAAACTGGTCAACGACACCTTCGGGCATGCGGTGGGCGACAAGTTCCTGTGCCACTTCGCCGACGTGATCACCATGCAGCTGCGCCCCGGCGACTGGCTGGGGCGGCTGGGCGGCGACGAGTTCGCGATCCTGCTGGCCAACACCGACCTGGCGCATGCGCACACGTTGCTGGAGCGGATGCATGGCGTGCTTGGCCAACCGTGGAGCCACCAGGGCGGCCGGCCGCTGACCCCGAGCTGCAGTTTCGGCGTGGTGGAGATCCGCCAGGGGGCCGACGACGTCAACCTGCTGATGACCGCGGCCGACCTGGCCTGCCATGCGGCCAAGGAAGAAGGCCGCAACCGCATCCGCAGTTTCGGCGAGACCGATCTGGCGATGGCGCGGCGGCGCCACGACGGCGGCTGGATCAGCGCGGTGCAACAGGCCATCGCCGAAGACCGGCTGCTGCTGTACGCGCAGAAGATCCAGGTGCTCAGCGACCCGGGGCGTGTGCAATACGAAGTGCTGGTGCGCATGCGCACGCGCGACGGGCGCGTGCTCAGCCCTGGCGAATTCCTGCCGGCGGTGGAACGTTACGGCCTGGGCCGCATGGTGGATGCGCACGTGCTGGAAACCCTTTGTGCGCAGCTGTCGGCCAATCCGGCGCATGTGGCGAGCCTGGACCTGTGCCATGTGAACCTGTCCGCGCAGTCGATCGCGCAACGCGACTTCCTGGATTTTGTCTGTGCCTTGTTCGAACGCTACCCGGCGCTGGTGGCCAAGCTGTGCCTGGAAATCACCGAAACCGCGGTGATCGGCGATCTGGAGCACGCGCAGCGGTTCGTGCAGAGCGTGCGTGCGCGCGGCTGCCATGTGGCGCTGGATGATTTCGGCAGCGGCCTGGCCTCGTTCGGCTATCTCAAGCAATTTACGGTGGACGTGCTCAAGATCGACTGCGGCTTCGTACGCAATTACGCGCATGACGCCGTGGACCGCGCCACCGTGCATTCGATCGCGCAGGTAGGGCTGGCGCTGGGGATCGAGGTGGTGGCCGAGGGCGTGGAATCGGAGGCCGACATCGCCGGCCTGCGCGAGGCCGGGGTCGGCCAGGTGCAAGGGTTTAGCCTGCACCGGCCATGCCCGCTGGATGACCTGCTGCATGTGCCGCTGCCCAGCCTGGCTGCCTCCTGAGCGGTCCTGACGCACGCAATGGCCCGCGCGGCGCCGCAATCGCCGATAATCCGCCGATGACGACCCGACTCAACAAACATATCGCCGAAACCGGCTTCTGCTCCCGCCGCGAGGCGGACCGCCTGATCGGCGAACGCCGCGTCACCGTCAATGGCGTGATCGCCGGCACCGGCGCGGTGGTCGGCGAAGACGACACCGTGCTGGTGGACGGCCAGCCCCTGCGCGTGCGCGAGGCCAAAAAGCCTGGTACCCGGCGCCACGTGTACATCGCACTCAACAAACCGGTGGGCATCACCAGCACTACCGAGAGTTCGGTGAAAGGCAACATCGTGGAGTTCGTGGGCCACGAGCAGCGCATCTTCCCGATCGGCCGGCTGGACAAGGACTCCGAAGGGCTGATCCTGATGACCAGCAACGGCAACATCGTCAACGAGATCCTGCGCGCGGAAAATCGCCACCAGAAGGAATACCTGGTCGCGGTCAACAAGCCGGTCACCGACGAATTCCTGCGCGGCATGGCCCGCGGCGTGCGCCTGCATGACGAAACCACCTTGCCGTGCCGTACCGCGCGCATCGCCAAGTTCGGCTTCCGCATCGTGCTGGAGCAGGGCTTGAACCGGCAGATCCGCCTGATGGCCGCGGCGTTCGGTTTCCGCGTGACCCAACTGCGCCGCGTGCGCATCGACAACATCAAGCTGGCCGCGCTCAAGCCCGGCCAGTGGCGCAATCTCACCGACCAGGAATTGCAGGGGTTATTGCCGCAGCGTACTGATTGGTGAGTGTGGCTTGGCAGCGTGTTGGAGCGGTTGCTGCTTGGCGCAGTTTGATCGTCGCTTGGACGCGTCCCGATGCATCATCTGGAATGCTCATCGTAGGAGCGCGCTTGCGCGCGATGGGGCGTTACCGATAAAGCCCCTCGCGCGCAAGCGCGCTCCTACAACAGCCGGGTGTTTGACGCATTAGGACGCTGGTGCGCAGCGCGTGCTGAGCCTGTCGTGCGAATTGGTACTGCGATGACTTTGGCGGTGCAGACACTCAGAAGGTTCGGTGCCCGTAGGAGCGCGCTTGCGCGCGATGAGGCGTTCCCGGTCAAGCTCCTCGCGCGCGAGCGCGCTCCTACGTAAAACATGGCCGCTCGGCGTCGCCGATCAATCGACGATGTTCTTCGCCTCGGCGGTACCCAGCAATTCGGGATGCACCACCTTGCGGCGCCGCTCCAGCACCGGATGCAGGAAGACCGCGCCCAGGATGATCGCCACGCCGAGGTAAAACAGCGGCGTCAGTTCGCGTTGTTCGCCCAGCAACACGATTGCCAGCACGATCGCGTAGACCGGCTCCAGGTTGGTCACCAACTGCACCGAATAGGCGCTGAGGTGGCGCAGAGCGACCAGCGCCAGGGCAAACGGCAGCAGCGTGCAGGCCAGGGAGAGGCCGAGCAGCAACACGCCATCGTGCAGGCTGGGCAGCACCAGCAGATCGCCATGCAGGGCTGGCAGCACCAGTGGCAGGGCCGGCGCCAGCACCGTCAGGGCTAGCGTGCCGGCGCCCAGTTCCAGCGCGGTGACGGTGAGCGGGTCCGCGTGCGCCACCATGCGTTTGTTGAGCGAGCCGAACAGGCCGACGAACACCGCCGAGACCGCGCCGACCACCACGCCGGCACGCATGCCATCGGGCACGCCACCGACCACCAGCGCCACGCCCGGCAACACCGCCAGCCCGAACAGCAGCTCGCGCGGCCGGAACGGGCGCTGCGCCACCCAGGGTTCGATCACCGCGGTGAACACCGGCGCCAATGCGATACAGGTCGCCGCCACCGAAGCGTTCGCCAGCTTGATCGCGCCGTAAAAGGTGAGCCAGTGCAGCGCCACCAGCACGCCGATGCCGCAATAGGCCAGCATCACCGGCACCGACATCGCGCGCAGCCCGCGCGACACGCGCGGCAGCAGCAACAACGCCACCACCACAATCAGCATCCGCCACCACACCAACGGCAGCGCCTGCAGCGTGATCAGCTTGCCGAGGATCGCGGTGATGCCCCAGAGCAGCACGCAGAAGTGGATTTGCAGTTGCGCTTTGCGCAGGTCGGACATGGGCATGCGCCATTGTCGCCGAAACCGCTGGGCTGGCCTACGTGTTGTTGGCTCCAAAGCGGTGCGCGCAGGACTACGGAAGCGGACGTCGAGTTGTCTGCAAAGGCGGCGCAGGCTGAGTCAAGGCCAAGCCTGTAGCGGCATGTGTCTTCGGCCCCAAGGCGTTGCGCGCGGTACTGCAGAAGTGTCATCGGGTTTCTCTGGAGCTATCGCAGATGCAACCACCGCCACAGCGGTAGCGCGCCAGCCGCTGGCACACCGAACGCCACCGTCGCGCCTGACCTGCGCGGTCGTGCCTCGCGCTCCGCTAGCGGTCCATTGCCTGAAGAGGGACCATCATCGCCGCCGGGTTGCGTTGCTCAGGCGAGCTGATGAAAGACCAGGGCATCTCGCGCACAGTGGCCGTTGCCGTTGCCGCGCGTGCAGCGGGCCGGCCACTGACGCACCGGACGCAACCGTCGCGCCAGACCTGCGCGGTCGTGCCTCGCGCTCCGCTAGCGGTCCATTGCCTGAAGAGGGACCATTATCGCCGCCGGGTTGCGTTGCTCAGGCGAGCTGATGAAAGGCCAGCGCATCTCGCGCACAGTGGCCGTTGCCGTTGCCGCGCGTGTAGCGGCCGGCCGCTGGCACAACGACCGCACCCGTAATGCCTGAACTGCGCCGCAGCGCCTCGCGCGCCGCTAGCGTCCCAGCGCCTGCAGCAGCGCCATCGCCGCAGCCGGATTGCGCTCCTTGGCTGCGCTGATGAAGAACACGAACACCTCGCGCACAGTGGCCGGTGCCGGTGCATCGCTAACATGCGGAAGATCGGCCGGGTCTTCGCCACGACGCCAGGCCTGGATGCGCTCGGCCCACTGCGCCAGCGCCGGTGCCGGATAACCGGTGTGCAGGCGTGCCTGGCTGCGCATCAGCCGTGCATAAACAAAATCCGTGGAGAGATCGGCAAACGAGGGGTGCTCGTCAGAATCAGTGAACACCGTGGCCACGCCATGTTGGCGCACCCGCGCGATGAGCGCGGCATCCACGGCGTCGTGGTCGCGGATCTCCAGCACGTGCCGTAGCACGCGGCTGCCGACGCGCTTGGGCAACAGCGACAGGAACCCCTCCAGGTCATCGGGCCGCAGGCGATGGCCTCGCTCGAATTGCCACACCAGCGGCCCGAGTGTGTCGCCGAGCTCGGCAATGCCACCGATGAAGTCCTCCACCTGCGCGCCGGTGCCAGCCAGCGTGCGTGATTGGGTGATACGCCGCGGCGCCTTGGCCGAGAACACAAAGCCCGGTGGCACCTCGTCGCGCCACTTTGCGTAGGTCGCCGGTTTCTGCGCACCGTAGTACGTGCCGTTGATTTCGATGGCGGTGACATGGCGGCTGGCGTATTCCAGCTCCCGGCGCTGCACCAGGCCCTCGGGGTAGAACATGCCGGCGCGCCACGGTGCGTACACCCAGCCGCCAATGCCGACATGGATGCCTTCCAGGGCAGGGGGCGCTGCAGCGAACAGATCGGTCATGGCGGGCTCCGCAGTGGCGAGGGGGGATGCCGCGATGCGCCGGAACTGTGATCGCTGCAAGTGACCGATGATACCGACGCCGCCGCAAGACGCTGGCGACAGCGGATACCTTGCGGCGTGCAACCAGTGCCTGAGGATGCTCTGTCGCTGGCAGCCGGCTACCATCGGGCTCCCCTTGCCGGAGCGTTGTCATGACCTGGACCACCCCCGATCTTTGCGACCGCTTTCCCGAGGTAGCGGTCGCCGAACCGCTGTTTCGGCACTTTGGTGGGCGCACCACCTTTTCCGGGCCGATCGCCACGGTGCGCTGTGTCGAGGACAACTCGCGCATACGCGAGCTGGCTTCCACGCCTGGCGACGGGCGCGTGCTGGTGGTCGATGGGCAAGGCTCCTTGCGGCACGCTTTGTTCGGTGACCAGATCGGC
Organism: Xanthomonas sp. NCPPB 4037; assembly: GCF_041475695.2. Lineage (NCBI taxonomy): Bacteria > Pseudomonadati > Pseudomonadota > Gammaproteobacteria > Lysobacterales > Lysobacteraceae > Xanthomonas > Xanthomonas sp. NCPPB 4037. The sequence continues at coordinate 3,304,756 of NZ_CM191261.1, read as the reverse complement.
TCACAGGCGGTGGCCAATGGCTGGGCCGGCGTGCTGATCCACGGGTGCGTGCGTGACGTGGAGATCCTGGCCGGCTTGCCGTTGGGGGTGCTGGCGTTGGCGGCGTGCCCACGCCGCACCGAGCGCCGCGACCTGGGCGATGTGGACGTGCCGGTGAATTTTGCCGGCGTGGCCTTCGTCCCGGGGCACTGGCTGTATGCCGATGCGAACGGTGTCGTGGTGGCAGCGACGCCGTTGTCGCTCGACAGCGCCGGCGTGGAGCATTGATTGATGAGCACACAGCAGCACAGCAAGCCGATGACCTGGATGATGGTGGGAGCGATGGCGATGGCTGGCATGACAGCGAGTGGTGTCACCTTGGCCGCTGAGACCGCTGCATTGCCGGCCGGCATGCAGCAGTTCGACGCGCAGATGGAGCGGGTGCGCAAGCAGTTCGATGTGCCCGGCATTGCCGTAGCCATCGTCAAGGATGGCCAGATCGTGCTGGAACGCGGCTACGGTGTGCGCGAGCTGGGCAAGCCGGCGCCGGTGCAGGCCAATACGCTGTTCGCCATTGCTTCCAACACCAAGGCCTTCACCGCCGCATCGCTGTCGATCCTGGCCGATGAGGGCAAGCTCTCGCTGGACGACAGGGTCATCGAGCACCTGCCGTGGTTCCGCATGTCCGACCCGTATGTCACCAACGAAATGCGCGTGCGCGACCTGCTCGCGCACCGCAGCGGTTTGAGCCTGGGCGCAGGCGATCTGCTGTACTGGCCCACCACCAGTTACACCACTGAAGAAGTGGTGCAGCGGCTGGCCAAGGTGCCGCTCAAGGGCGGCTTCCGCGACCGCTACGCCTACGACAACATCTTGTACGCGGTCGCTCAGAAAGTGATCGAGCAGGTATCCGGGCAGAGCTATGCTGCGTTCCTGCAACAGCGCATTTTCACGCCGGCGGGCATGGCCGGCACACGCTTCAATGCCGACCACCTGCAACCCGGCGATGCCGCCGCCGTGGGGCATGCCAAGTACGACTTCAGCAAGCTGCGCACGGTAGCGCCGCTGACCTGGTCCAACAATTCCGGCGCCGGCGGGGTGTATTCCAGTGCGCACGACATGGCGTTGTGGATGAACGTGCAACTGGCCGGCGGCGCGCTGGCCGATGGCACCCCCTTGTTCAGTGCCAAGCGGCAGCGCGAGATGTGGTCGATGATCACGCCGATCAGTGTGCCGGAGTCGGCGGTGCCCGAGCTGGCCGCGGCGCGCCCCAACTTTGCCGGCTACGGCGAAGGTTGGAGCCTGAGCGATTACCGCGGCCATCGGCTGGTGTGGCACACCGGCGGTTGGCCGGGCATGGTGTCGCGGCTGACCCTGGTGCCGGAGCAAAAACTCGGCGTGGTGGTGCTGACCAATCAGGAGGTGGGCGCGGCATTCAACGCGGTGACGCTGCAAGTGCTGGATGCGTTCTTGCAGCTGCCCGCCACCGACTGGACCGCCGCCTACGCCAAGGCCGTGGAAAAGGCAGATGCCGAAGCCGATACCAGCTGGAAACACCATGAGCAGGCGCGTGCCAAGCGCTCGGCGCCGTCGTTACCGCTGAGTGGATACGCCGCGACCTATCGCGACCCCTGGTACGGCGAGGTGGTGATCCGCCAGGACGGCAAGCGGCTGCGCCTGGAGTTCGCCAAGACTGCGCAACTGGTCGGTACGCTGGAGCACTGGCAGCACGACAGCTTCATCGTGCGCTGGGACGACCGCTCCTTGAATGCCGATGCGTTCGTCAACTTCGCGCTGACCCCCGACGGCAAGGTGCGTGAGATGCGCATGGAGGCCGTATCGCCATTGACCGACTTCAGTTTCGATTTCCAGGATCTGGTGTTGATGCCGGTGGCAGCGCAGGAGTGAGCTGGCGCGCACAGGTGGCCCTGCAGGGGCCGCCGGACCGCAGCGCGCGCAGACACGCAGCCACCAGATTTCGGCCGAGCTCATCTGCGTCGCGTGGCTACCAGCGGCCACGGAGCGCGGCCTTCGAACGACCGGTGGCGGCCCGCCGGCTGCCACCGCACTGGTATCTCGCAGTTGCGCCCGCCTGTCGCGTAACGAACGCAACTGCTTGCAGGTCGCCGCCGTGCGCCGCCCGTCGGCGCTATCGCCCACCGGCCTGGCTCGCTATGATCCGCGCAACTCTCAGGGACGCCGTCCACGCATGACCACTCCGCAGATGTCGGTGTATTTCTTTTTGCAGGCCGCCGCGATCCTGCTGGCGTGCCGTGTGGTGGGTCTACTGGCCAAGCGCGTAGGTCAACCGCAGGTGGTGGGCGAGATGATTGCCGGCGTGATGCTGGGGCCGTCGCTGTTCGGACTGGTGTTGCCGGATCTGCAGACGGCGCTGTTTCCCAAGCAAACCATGGACGTGCTGTACGTGTTCGCGCAGTTCGGCGTGGGCCTGTACATGTTCCTGGTCGGCACCGACTTTCGTGGCGACCACTTCAAGGCGCGCTATCGCAGTGCCATGAGCGTGTCGTTGGCCGGCATCGCGGTGCCGTTTGCATTGGCGTTCGCGCTGTGCCCGTGGTTGATCAACGTGCAAGGCCTGTTCTCCGAAAAGGCCAAGCTGATGGAGGCTTCGCTATTCCTGGGTGCGGCCATCGCCATCACCGCCTTCCCGATGCTGGCGCGCATCATCCACGAGCGCGGCCTCACCAACAGCCCATTGGGCACGCTGGCGCTGACCGCCGGCGCGTTCGACGATGCCGCGGCGTGGTGCATCCTGGCCGTGGTGCTGGCGAGCTTCGGTGGCAGCTGGGGCAGCGCATATCTGGCCATCGGCGGCGGCGTGGCCTACGCGTTGTTCATGCTTTTTGTCGGGCGCCACCTGCTGCGCCGGTTGTCTGATTACGTGGTGCCCGATCAGCCGCTCGGCAACGGCGTGTTGGCGGTGATCCTGATGCTGTTCTGCCTCAGCGCCTGGGCGATGGATGCGATCGGTATCCATGCGGTGTTCGGCGGCTTCCTGCTCGGCGCCTGCCTGCCGAAGGGGGCGTTGACCGAAAAGCTGCGCGCGATGATGCAGCCGTTCGTGGTGGTGTTGCTGCTGCCGCTGTTCTTCACTTACTCGGGGCTCAAGACCCAGCTCAGCGTGCTGATGCAGCCGCAGATCATGCTGGCCGGCGTGGCGATCCTGGCGGCCTCGTTCATCGGCAAGGGCGTGGCCTGCTGGGCGGCGGCGCGTGCCACCGGCGAAAACAACCGCGACGCGATGGCGATCGGTTCGCTGATGAACGCGCGTGGCCTGATGGAGCTGATCATCATCAACATCGGCCTGCAGGCCGGGGTGATCGAACAAGGCCTGTTCTCGGTGCTGGTGCTGATGGCGATTTTGTCCACCTTGATGGCCACGCCGCTGTTCAACTGGATCATGCGCCGCCACGCCCACGTGAGCGACGCGGTGCCGAGCCTGCAATCGCGGTGAGGGCGCGCAGTTGTCTGCTGTGGCAGGCAACTGCAGCGGTATGAGCGCTGGGTGGCGCGTCAACGCCTCAGCGGCAACTGCACGCTGGCCAGCAGGCCACCGCCGGCGCGGTTGCTGACGACCAGGCGGCCATCGTGCGCCTGGCAGATGGCTGATGCGATCGCCAGGCCCAGGCCGCTGCCACCGGAATGCCGGGCGCGCGAGCTGTCGGCGCGCCAGAAGCGATCCAGCAGATGCGGTAATTGTGCAGGCTCTACCCCGGGGCCACGGTCGCCCAAGGTGAGCTCCACGCCGGAGCCTTCGCGGCGCACCTCTATCTCCAGCACCTTGCCGGCTGCGGCGTAGCGCACTGCGTTGTCGATCAGGATCGACAACACCTGGCCCAGCCGATGCCGGTCGGCGCGCAGGCGGAGGGGCGGATGCGTGGGGTAGTGGATGGCCATTTGCGCCTCGCGCAGCACGGGCCCCGCCCACTCGATGCGCTCGGCGGCGAGCTCGTGCAGGTCGACGCTTTCCGGCTCCAGCACCAGTTGGCCGGCACGCGCTAGCGATACCAGGTGCAAATCCCCGATCAGCCGATTGATCTGCTCCAGCTGGCGATGCACCAGCCGAAGTTGCTCGGGTTCGCGCGGAAAGACGTCATCCAGCATGCCTTGCACGCGCCCCATTGCGGCATTGAGCGGGGTGCGCAATTCATGCGCGAGCATCGCGCTGGAGTCGCGCAATTCGCGCTCGTACTGCTGCAGCCTGCCGCTCATGGTGTTGAAGTCGTCGGCCAGGGCGGTGAGCTCGTCCGGTGCGCCAGTCACCACCTGCGCGCGCGCTCCGAAGTCGCCGTCGCTGACCCGGTGCGCTGCGGAAGCCACCTGCGAAAATTGCCGCGACAGCGGCCGCAATGCGAGCAGGCCGCAGAACAGGATGACCGGGACCGAGATGGTCATCATGGCGCCCAGCATCCACCAGTCCGGATTGGCCAGCCCGGGCAGGAAATTTTCGATGTCGTAATAGCGCTGGAACAGCTCCCACAGGCGCGCCTGGTTGGCCCTGGGTTGCTCGATCAGCTGGGCGATTTCCGCGCGCGGCTCAGCCGGCACGGTGCTCAGGATCAGGCTATAGCGAAGATTGAAATAGCACCACATGCCGAAGGCGATGACCATCATGGTCAGCACCGCCAGCGCGCTCATGCGCAGCCCCACCCACCACCACAGCGGCGCCTGGCTACGCCACGCATGAAATCGCCGCAGGGCATTCATTGAAAGCGGTATCCCACTGCGCGCACGGTGACCAGGACGCCGGTGATGCCATGCACTTCAAGTTTGCGGCGCAGGTTGTGGATGTGCGAATCCACCACCCGTTCCAGCGCATCGCTGTCGGGCAGGCAGGCGTCGAGCAATTCGCTGCGCGTAAAGGCCTTGAATGGTGTCTTGAGCAACAGCGCGAGCAGATTGAATTCGGTCGGTGTCAGATCCAGCGCCACGCTGTCGCCGCTCTCGCCTTGCACGCTGGCAACCACGGCGGCCGGATCCACGCTCAGCCGACCGTGCTGCAGGGGCTCGCCCGGCGCGCGCACGGCCACGCTTCGGCGCAGTACGGCATGCACGCGCGCCACCACTTCCTTGGGGCTGTACGGCTTGACAACGTAATCGTCGGCGCCGTAGCGCAGTGCGCCGAGCTTCTCCGGTTCATCGCCAATGGCGGTGACCATGATCACCGGCGTGTCGCCGGCGCGGCGGATCGCCGACAGCACCTCGATGCCGCTGAGCTTGGGCAGCATCACATCCAGCAGCACCAGATCCGGTGCCCATTGCCGATGCAGCTGGATGGCGCGTTCACCATCTCCGGCCACTGCCACATCGAAGCCATCGCGGCGGAGATAGGCCTCCAAAATGCTGGCGCTATCGGCGTCGTCTTCCACCAGCAGAACCTTTTTGCCTGTCATGGCGTGCTGCCCTGTCGTCTCGATCAAATCTGGATAATTCCCGAAAACAACCTAGACGCTACAGGTCGAGGATGTCGGTCGAGATTGGCTCTGTGCTCCGACATCATGATTCCACAAATTATTTCGCGCCGCTGGCCTTGCGTTTGCCTGGTTGCCGCCAGTGCCGTGCTGTCGGCTGGTTGCTCGCTGACGCCGACCTATCAGCGGCCGGTGGTGAGCGTGCCGGCCACGTTCGGCAGCCCACAGGCTGCATCCGCGCCCGATCAGCCCGACGCCAATGCCACGGCTGCCGTGAGTTTGAACGCGCAGGAGCGCGCATTCCTGCAGGCTTTCGCGCCAGACCGCAACCTGCAGCTCCTGGTTGAACGCGCGTTGGCGCACAACGGCGATTTCCGCCGCGCAGCGCTGCAAGTGGAGCAGGCGCGCGCGCAGTACGGCATCACCCAGGCGTCGCGTCTGCCCGCGATCGCTGTCGGCGCACAACAGCTACGACAACATTTCGACAATCCGGCGCTGGATGCGCGTTACCAGCAAGATCTGGTGATTGCCAACGCGGGAATCGGCAATTTCGAAGTGGATTTCTTCGGCAAGCTGCAGGCGATGTCCGAGGCTGCGCGGCAGCGTTACCTGGCCAGCACCTACGGCCGCGATGCAACGCGTGGTGCCCTGATTGCCGAGGTGCTGCGTGCCTACACCGCCGAGCGCACGGCTGCGCAGGCGCTGCAGCAACTGCAATCGCTGGATGCCGACAGCACTGCGCTCCTGGCCATTGCCGAGCGGCAATATCAGGTGGGGCTGATTGCGCGCGACGAGCGCGATGCGCAGCGCCGTCAGGCCGATCAGGCCCATGTGGCGGCCTTGCAGGGCAACGATAACCATGCTGCGGCGGTGCGTGCACTGCAGTTGCTGGCCGGCTACGACAGCACGCCGGTACCCGGCGATCTGCAGGGTTTGATCGCCGCAGATGCGCCTGCGAGCGCATGGCGCGCACTCGATTCGTCACTCTTGCTGCAACGCCCGGATATCCAGCAAGCCGAGCTGGAACTGCGCGCGGCCAATGCCGATATCGGCGCGGCGCGTGCGGCGTTTTTTCCGTCGATCACCTTGAGCACCAGCGTGGGCACCGCCAGCGACGGATTGAGCGGCTTGTTTTCTGCAGGCCACGGGTTGTGGAGCTTTATGCCGCAACTGAATCTGCCGTTGTTCGACGGTGGCCGTAATCGCGCCAATCTGGATCTGGCGCAGGTGTGTAAACGCGCCGATGTGGTCGCCTACGAGCAGGCGATCGAGTCTGCGTTTCGTGAGGTCGCTAATGCGCTCGAGGCGCACGCGACCTTGTCGCAGGCCGAGCCGCTCGCGCGCGAGCAGGTCGAACGCGAGCAACTGCGTCTTGCTCGCATGCACAAGCGCGTGGATGCCGGCCTGGAAGACCGCAGCACGCTGCTGGCCGAGCGCTCGCGCATCGCCCAAGCCGAACTCGATTACCTGGACACCGCACGTCAACGCGTGCTGAGCCGCATTGCCCTGTTTCAGGCGTTCTACGGCGTGCGCCTGCCTACCTCTTCCTGACGTCTGCTGGAGACTTTCGATGAACGTACTGTCCTTCAATCGCCTGCGTGGCAACCATGCTGTTCGCGCCGGCGTCCTTGCGTGCATGAGCGCCATTCCGTGCATCGCGCATGCACAAACCGACTTGACCGGGAGCTCGCGCCTGCTGGGGGAGCGGACTGAAATCACTGCGGGCGCCGCAGCAGTTGCCACACCGGAATATGCCGGTGCCGAACGCGCACGCGTGCAATTCAACCCGGTGCTGGTGGTGCAACGCGGTGTGCTGTTCTTCGATACGGCGCGCGGTGCTGGCCTGCAATATCAGAGCAAGTCTGGCTTCTACATCTCGCAATCGCTGTATTACGACCTGGGCCGGCTGCAAAGCGACAGCAATTGGCGGCCGGGCTCGCGCCTGCTGGCTGGCATGGGCGATGTGCCTGGGTCGGTGACCGCACGCACGCTGGTGATGCAGCAAGTGACGCCCTACATGAACGTCAACGCGGAGGCGGAATGCGCGCTCAAGGATGCGGCGCGCCGTAACCGCTATCGCGCCGGAGTGGAGTTCACCCTGCTGCATCGCGCCAGCGACACGGTCACTCTGGATCTGGACGTGCATGGCGGCGACCGCCGCTTCAATCAGGCCTATTTCGGCGTCACCGATGCGCAGGCCGGACGTACGCGTTTTGAGGCTTTCAACGCGGGATCCGGCGTCTACGCCGCCGGAGTCGGTGGCAGTTGGACGCATTCGCTGGGCGACCACTGGGCCACCACGCTGGGCGTCACCGGCACGCGCTACCTGGACAACGCCGAAGACAGCTCGCTGGTGGCACGCCGCGCTGTGGTCGGCGGCACCTTTGCACTGACCTACAGCCGCTGAGCGGAACAGACCGGGGGAACGAATGATGACGATGTTTTATCGCGGCCTGCTGTGCGGCACGTTGCTGCTGGGATTGGCCGCCTGCAGTGGGCCGGATGCGCCCGCCACCGAGACGCCGCGCGCGGTGAAGCTGGAGCGCTTTGGCGCCGGCAGCGACAGCCCCCTGCAGGTGCCGGCGCTGGTGCGCCAGGAACAGCGCGCCGAGTTGGCGTTCGAAGGAGCGGGCCGTCTTTCTGCGGTATTGGTGGATGGGGGCGACCGCGTGACGCGCGGGCAATTGCTGGCGCGCCTGGACGATGAACCGCTGCGCCTGCGCGAACAGCAGGCCGACGCAAATGTGCGTGCGGCGCTGGCGCAGTCTGGCGAACGGCAATTGCAATCGCGCCAGCAACAGGCGATGTTCGATGACGGTGCGAGTTCCAATGCGACCTTGACGGCCGCGCGCGCGGCGGCTGATGCCGCTACCGCACAACTGCAGGTGGCCAGGGCCGATCTGGCCATGGCCCGCCGCGGTAGGCGTCTGGGCGAGTTGCGCGCGCCGTACGATGGCAGCGTGGTGGCGCGCCTGCAACAGCCGCATGCGGATGTGGCAGCGGGGCAGACGGTGCTGCAGGTGGAGGGGCAGGGCCATGTGCAACTGGTCGCCACGCTGCCGACAGCTGCCGCCGCCGATCTGGTGCCCGGGCAAACCGTCCACGCTCGCATAGTTGATGCTGGCGCGGCGCCGGTCGCGCTGCGTCTGCGCAGTCTTTCCAGCCGCGTGGACAATGCCGCAACGGTGCAGGCGTTGTTCGAGCCGGTCGCCGCAACGACGGCACTGCGCAGCGGCGACAGTGTGCTGCTGACACTGCCTACGCGCGCTACTTCTACGCCCAGCGTGCCGTTGTCGGCGGTCGTGCCGCGGCTCAATCGGCAACAGGCCAGTGTGTTCGTGTACCAGCCGGCAAAGCGGGCCGTGATCGAACGTGCAGTCGACCTGGGGACGATTGTCGGTGAGCGCGTCCAGATTCTGCGCGGGCTGCTTGCAGGCGAGCAGGTGGTCAGCGCCGGGGTGGGCTTTCTGGTCAGCGGCCAGCCGGTGACCCCACTGCAGGCACAGACGCAGCTGAGCGGAGGTCGCGCGCCATGAAGCTGACACACATGGCGATGCGTTCGAGCCGGCTGACGTTGTTTGCGGCAGCGATGATTCTGATCGGCGGCATCGTGGCGTTCCTCGGCTTCCCCTCGCAGGAAGAGCCGTCGGTGACCGTGCGCGACATGCTGGTTTCGGTGGCCTATCCCGGCATGCCCAGCGAGCAGGTGGAGAACCTGCTGGCGCGCCCGGTTGAAGAGCAGCTGCGTGAGCTGGCAGGTATCAAGCGCATGGTCACCACGGTGCGCCCGGGCAGCGCGATCGTGCAGTTGACCGCCTACGACGATGTGCAGGATTTGCCGGCGCTCTGGCAGCGTGTGCGCGCCAAGGCCGCAGAGGCCGGTGCGCAATTGCCTGCCGGTACGCTTGGTCCGTTCGTCGACGACGACTTCGGGCGCGTGTCGGTGGCCTCGATTGCAGTCACCGCGCCAGGCTTTTCGATGAGCGAAATGCGCGGCCCGCTGCGGCGCATGCGCGAGCAGTTGTATGGCTTGCCCGGCGTGGAGCAGGTGAAGTTGTTCGGCCTGCAGGATGAGCGCGTGTACGTGTCGTTTGATCGCGCGCGCCTGCTGGCGAGCGGCCTGACCCCGTCCAGCGTGATGGCGCAATTGCGCGCGCAGAATGTGGTGGGCTCCGGTGGGCAAGTGGCGGTGTCTGGATTGGCGCTGACCGTGGCCACCACCGGCGAAATTCGCACGCCCGAAGAGTTGCGCAGCGTGCTGCTGAGTGTGCCGGGCGCATCTGCCGGCGGCGCGCGTGAGGTAACCCTGGGCGAGTTGGCACAGGTGCAGGTGATGCCGGCCGACCCGCCGCAAAGCGCGGCCGTTTACCAGGGCCAGCCGGCGGTGGTGGTCTCGGTGTCGATGCAACCTGGCAGCAATATCGCCGACTTCGGCAAGGCGCTGCGCGCCAAGCTCGACGACACCGCGCGCCAACTGCCTGTCGGCTTTGCCCAGCACGTGGTGAGCTTCCAGGCCGATGTGGTCGAGCGTGAGATGGGCAAGATGCATCACGTCATGGGCGAGACCATTGTCATCGTCATGGCGGTGGTGATGCTGTTTCTGGGCTGGCGCACCGGCTTGATCGTCGGCGCGATCGTGCCGTTGACCATCTTCGCCTCGCTGATCGTCATGCGCGTGCTGGACGTGGAGCTGCAGACGGTCTCGATTGCCGCCATTATTCTTGCGCTGGGCTTGTTGGTAGACAACGGCATCGTTATTGCCGAAGACATCGAGCGCCGTCTGGTGGCCGGCGAGGAACGTCGCCAGGCTTGTATCGATGCAGGCCGGACGTTGGCAACCCCATTGCTGACCTCGTCGTTGGTCATCGTGCTGGCATTCTCGCCATTCTTTTTCGGCCAGACCAGCACCAACGAATATCTGCGCTCGCTGGCCACCGTGTTGGGTGTGACGCTGCTTGGGTCGTGGTTGCTGAGCATCACGGTGACGCCGCTGCTGTGCATGTATTTCGCCAAGGTGCATGCCGCCAAGGACAGCGACGCAGCGGAATCGCGGTTCTATCGTGGCTACCGGCGCGTCATCGAACGTGTGCTGCAGCACAAGGCGCTGTTCATCGGTGCCATGGCGGCGATGCTGTCGGTGGCGATCACCGTGCTGGTGTCGATTCCGTACGATTTCCTGCCCAAGTCTGATCGCCTGCAGTTCCAGATGCCGGTAACCTTGCAAGCGGGCAGCGACGCACGCGAAACCCTGCGCACGGTGAGCGACCTCAGCCGCTGGTTGGGCGACCGCCGCGCCAACCCCGAGGTGGTGGACAGCATCGGCTATGTCGCCGATGGCGGGCCGCGCATCGTGCTGGGCCTGAACCCGCCGCTGCCGGCGGCCAACCAGGCGTACTTCACGGTCAGCGTGCGGCCCGGCACCGACATCGATGCGGTGATCGCGCGGGTGCGCGCGCATGTACGCAGCCACTTCCCAGCGCTGCGTGCCGAGCCCAAACGCTTTTCACTCGGTGCGACCGAAGCCGGCATGGCGGTGTACCGCGTGGTGGGCCCGGACGAAGCCGTGTTGCGCAGCAGCGCCGCTGCCATCGCCACGGCGTTGCGGGCAGTGCCGGGCACCGTGGATGTGCAGGACGATTGGCAAGCCCGCATTCCGCGCTATGTGGTGCAGGTCGACCAGCTCAAGGCGCGCCGCGCCGGTGTGAGCAGCGAAGACGTGGCGCAAGCATTGCAGGCGCGCTACAGCGGTGTGGATGCCACGTTGATCCGCGACGATGGCACCGATGTGCCGGTGTTCGTACGTGGCAGCGCACAGGAGCGCGCCGCCAACGGCAATCCGGCCGATACGCTGGTGTATCCGCAAGCAGGCGGCGCGCCGGTGCCGCTAGCGGCAATCGCCACCGTGCTGCGCGACAGCGAGCCGTCGGCGATCCAGCGGCGCAACCTCAGTCGTGCCATCACGGTGACTGCGCGCAATCCGCAATTGACCGCGACCGAGATCGTCGAGCGGCTGGCGGCGCCCATCGCTGCGCTCAAGTTGCCGCCAGGCTACCGCGTGGAGATTGGCGGTGAACTGGAGGATTCAGCCGAAGCCAATCAAGCCTTGCTGCACTACATGCCGCATGCGCTGGGCGCGATCCTGTTGCTGTTCGTGTGGCAGTTCAACTCGTTCCGCAAATTGTTCATCGTGCTGTCGGCGGTGCCATTCGTGTTGATCGGCGCGGCGCTGGCGCTGGTGATCACGGGCTATCCGTTTGGCTTCATGGCGACGTTCGGCTTGCTGGCGCTGGCCGGCATCATCGTCAACAACGCGGTGTTGCTGTTGGAACGCATCGAGGCCGAACTTGCCGATGGCCTGCCACACCGCGAGGCAGTGGCTGCTGCCGCGGTCAAACGTCTGCGTCCGATCGTCATGACCAAGCTCACCTGCATCGTCGGCCTGGTACCGCTGATGCTGTTCGCCGGCCCGCTGTGGACCGGGATGGCGATCACCATGATCGGTGGGTTGGCGTTGGGCACGCTGGTGACGCTGGGCTTGATCCCGATCCTGTACGACCTGCTGTTCGGTCTGCGCGTGCGGCGCGGTGCCTAGACCGCGCCTGCATTCGTCGGCCCGGCACGCCATACTTGGTGCAGATAGCAGCAAGCACGACACGATGAGCAAAGCAAAAGAGAAAGCCACACAGCAGCCGGTGCAGCCACCTGTACCTGTGTTTCAACTGCATGTGGCAGTGACCGGCAGTGCGCCGCTGATCTGGCGGCGCCTGCTGGTGTCGGGCGCGGTGCGCCTGGCCACGCTGCATCGCGTGTTGCAGCCGGTGATGGGCTGGAATGGCGCGCACCCCTACGAGTTCGACCTGGGCGGTGGGCGTTATGGCGAATCCGGGCTGGATGTGCCGGAGCGTCCACGGCTCAAACATGCCGGCCGCGTCACCCTGGAAAGCGCAGTGGGCGAACTGGAACGCTTCGAGTATTTCTACGGCGCCGGCCATGGCTGGCAGCATCGCGTGCAGGTGGAAGCGCTGTTGCCGCCGGATGCCGGCCTGCGTGTGGCGCGCTGCGTGGACGGGGCCAATGCCTGCCCGCCAGAGCGCAGTTACGGCATTGACGGCTATCAGACGCTGGTGCAGATCATCGCCGACCCGGACCACCCGCAGCGTGTGCAGGAACTGGCGACGTTGGGCGGGCGGTTCGAGCCCGGTCATTTCGATCTGGCAGAGGTCAATCGTTTGCTAGCGCGCGTGCGCGAGTGAGGCGTGTGCGCCCGGCATCTGAGGAGACTCTGGAAACTTTTTCGCGCGCCACGGTGGCGTTTACGCGTTGTACGGGCTGATCAGGCGGCGCTTATCGAGCAGCGCCACTGCGGCTTGACGCCAGATCGGCTAGCCTGAGGCCCCGGTTTTCCCGAAGTCTGCGCAATGTTCCGCTGGTTCGAGTCCCTGATCGATATTTTCCCGCCCATCGAGCGGGAGATGCCGCCACGCAGCGTGTGGCGCTTTTACCTGCATTATCTGCGGCCGTTGTGGCCGATCCTGCTGGCCACGTTGATCGCCGGACTGCTGCTGGCGCTGGTGGAAGTGGCGATGTTCGACTTCCTCGGCCGCATCGTCGACATGCTGGCCGAGCAGCCGGGGCCGGATTTTTTCCGGCGTCATGCCAGCGAACTGGTGTGGATGGCGCTGATCACGCTGGTGGCGCGGCCGTTCTTCACCGGGCTGCATAACCTGCTGGTCAATCAGGCCATCGTGCCGGGCCTGAGCAACCGTTCGCGCTGGCTGATGCACAACTACGTGGTGCGGCAGAGTCTGGCGTTCTTCCACAACGATTTTGCCGGGCGTATCGCCAACCGCGTGATGCAGACGGGCACTTCGCTGCGCGAATCGGCGGTGCAGATGGTCGATGCGCTCTGGTACATCGTGGTCTATACCGGCAGCGCACTGTGGTTGTTCGCGCAGGCCGACCCGTGGCTGATGGTGCCGCTGCTGTGTTGGCTGGTGGTGTATGTGGGGTTGATGGCGTTCTTCGTGCCGCGCATGAAGGCGCGTGCGTGGGTGGCATCGGACGCGCGCTCCAAGGCCACCGGGCGCATCGTGGATGGCTACACCAATATCGCCACGCTCAAGCTCTTTTCGCATGCGCGCCGCGAAGAGGCCTACGTGCGCGATGCGATCGACGAGCTGGCTGTCAAGCATCGCCTGCAGACGCGCGTGACCACCGCAATGGACACCGCCATCGCCATCGCCAACGGCTTCCTGATCGTGGGCACCTGCGGGCTGGCGTTGTGGCTGTGGAGCCGCGGCCAGATCAGCGTGGGCGCCATTACGCTGGCCACCGGGCTGGTGATCCGCATCCACAACATGTCTGGCTGGATCATGTGGACGGTGAACGGCATTTTCGAAGACATCGGTAGCGTGCAGGACGGCATGCAGACCATTGCCCAGCCACTGACGGTGCAGGACCAGCCCAGCGCGCTGCCGCTGCAGGTGACACGCGGCGCGGTGCATTTCGACCAGATCCACTTCCATTACGGCAAGCGCGGCGGTGTGATCGCCGGGCTCGATCTGCAGGTGCGCGCCGGCGAAAAGATCGGTCTGGTGGGGCCCTCCGGCGCAGGCAAGTCGACGCTGGTCAACGTGCTGCTGCGCCTGTACGACCTGGAGCAGGGGCGCATCCTGATCGATGGCCAGGACATCGCCCAGGTCACGCAGGAAAGCCTGCGCGGGCAGATCGGCCTGGTCACGCAGGACACCTCGCTGCTGCACCGCTCCATTCGCGACAATCTGCTGTACGGCCGCCCGCAGGCCACCGAAGCGCAACTGCTGGATGCGGTGCACAAGGCGCGTGCGGATGGCTTTATCGACACGCTGGTGGATGGCGAAGGCCGCCGCGGTTTCGATGCACATGTGGGCGAACGCGGGGTCAAGTTGTCGGGTGGCCAGCGCCAGCGCATCGCCATCGCACGCGTGCTACTGAAAGACGCGCCGATCCTGATCCTGGACGAGGCCACCTCTGCGCTGGATTCGGAAGTGGAAGCGGCCATCCAGGACAGCCTGGATGCGTTGATGAGTGACAAGACCGTCATTGCGATTGCGCACCGGCTTTCGACCATCGCGCGCATGGATCGCCTGGTGGTGATGGATGGTGGGCGCATCGTCGAGACAGGCACGCATGCGGAACTGATCACGCACGGCGGCCTGTACGCCCGGCTATGGGCGCGGCAGACCGGTGGGTTTGTTGCGGCGGATGCGTGACGGAAAAAGCCACGCGTGAGGACACGCAATTGGCTTCGTGTGGCTTGAAAACTTGCCAACCGAAATTAGCAAGCATCCAAGCCCCTCTCCCATCGGGAAAATGGGTTGGGGTAAGGGTAGGGGCGTAGCCACTTGCTATGTTGGCCACACGAGGCTTCGCCCGCACCCTCATCCGCCCCTACGGGGCACCTTCTCCCGGTGGGAGAAGGGATGCAGGCAGCTCTGATTGAGCCCCTCTCCCCTCGGGAGAGGGGTTGGGGTGAGGGTACGGGGCGAAGCCACTTGCTATGTTGGCCACACGAGGCTTCGCCCGCACCCTCATCCGCCCCTGCGGGGCACCTTCTCCCGAGGGGAGAGGGACGCGGTCACTGAATCGGCTGATCCAGCATCAACTCGCGTGCAAAGCGCACCGGCGGTGCGCCGTAGGACAGGATCTTGTCGTGGTAGGCCTTCAGATTGAAGGCGCTGCCCAGCTTGTCCTGCACCGCCTTGCGCGTATCCAGATGCTCCTGCACGCCCACGAAGTAGGTCGGCAACTGGGCCGACGACAGCTGCGCACGCACCCACTTGCCCGAGGCTTCGCTCTCCTGCTGGAAGGTGTCGTGGGTCATCAGGTGCATCGCCTTGTCGCGATCCCAGCCGTCCACGTGTACGCCCTGGTCGAGGATCGCGTTGGCGATCGTGCGCAGGTAGAACTTGAGCTGCACCAGGTGGAATAACGGGTCGTTATCCAGGTAGCCCTGTTCCTGCATCATGCGTTCGGTGTAGACCGCCCAGCCTTCGGCAAACATGCCCGAGCGCAGCACCGCGCGCAGCGTGGAGGGGAACTTGCCCGAGTGCCAGCCTTCCAGGTAATGGCCCGGGGTGCCTTCGTGGATGCTGAGCAGGTGGATCATGCGGCTGTTGTATTCGCGCAGGAACGAATCGACCTGCTTGGCATTCCAGTCGTCGGGGATCGGCGACACCGCATAGAACGTCTTGAGGTTCTTGTCGAGCGGGCCGGGCGAGTCGCAGTAGGCCACCGCCACGCCGCGCTGGAATTCCGGCATCAGGATGATGTCCACCGGCGAATCGGGCAGGGTCATCAGATCTTTCTGGCGCACGAATTCGGTGGATTGCGCGAGCGCTGCCTTGGCATCGTCCACCACCTTGTCGCGTGCCGGCTTGTCGGCGTAGGCCAGTTCCAGCGCCGCCTCGATCGCGGCCTGCTGCTGGTCATCGCTGGGCGCATCCGGCAGGGCCGGCGCGCCGGGCTTGTCCTTGAGCACGGTGCGCGCAATGCCGTACATCTCCGTGCGTACGCGCGTGAGCTCGGATTCGGCACGCTGCTTGATCTCCGCACGCGACAGCGACGACAGCAGCGCAAACTTCAGCTTCTGGTCGTACTTGTCCGCGCCCACGCGGAAGTCGCCCTTGGCGTTGGGCACCAGCACCGTGTCCAGCCAGGTTTGCTGCTCGGCCACCGCTTTCTTGAGGTTGTCGATGGCGGCCTGCGCCCGCGCGGCATCGGGCGGGGACAGCTGGCCGATGTTGGGCGCGATGAAGGTGTCGACGATGCTGAGGATGCCCTTGTTCTGCTTGGCCACCGTCTCGGCATGGATCTTGGGCACGCGCGCCGGATCCAGGTTCTCGCGCGCTTGCGCGAGCAGGCTGGGGATCTTTTCCATGCGCTGGGTGGCCGAGGCCAGGCGCTCGGGCAGCGGTGCGAATTCACGCGCCATCAGGCTGTAAAGCGCGCTGCCTGCCAGGCCGTTGTAGACCTGCGGGTCCCAGGCCCAGCTCTGCAACACCTCGGTGTTCCAGATTTCCGATTGCAGCTGGTTGCGCAGGATCGCCGCGTCCACCTGGTTTTCGCGCGAGAGCGTGCTGACGTCCAGCGCATCGAGCTCGGTCAGCAACTGCTTGCCGGCGTCCAGGCTGCGCTGCCGGCCGGCGGTGCTCAGATCATCGAGCTGGCTGTCGAAGCGGTGGTCGCCGACCTGGGTGGCATTGACCGGCGACAGTTGCATCCAGGTGTCCAGCGCGTGCTTGGAGAGCGCGGCAAAGCGCGCATCCGGGCTCTGCGCATCCTGTGCAGTGGCGGCGGCGGTGCCGGCACGCGGCGGTTCGGGCTGCTGGCAGGCGCTGAGACCGGCGAGCAGGGCGAGGGCGAGCAGGCGTTGACGCATTCGTGAGTCCTGGGTGGTAGCAATCGCCCAGCATAGGCATCCAGGCTGCCGGCCGCATCCGCCATTGGTTTACCCTGGCCACCTTCCAAGGAGGTGGACCATGCACGACACCGGCAGTTTTGATTGCGGACGCATCGCGTTCGATCTGCACACCGAAACCCCCATCCGTGGCGTGGACGGCTGCAATTGCTCGCCGTGCCATGCGGCCGAAGGAGCCAGCCGATGAGCGCCGCGCTGCGCACGGTGCTGCTGGCGTTGTTGTCCTGTGGCCTGGTGGCAGGCTGCGCGAAACAGCAGCGCGAGCTTGCCGGCGGAGCCGCTGCGCCGGCGGCGCCGTCCGGCCAGGGCAATTTGCTGGCGTATGAGCACGAAGTGCGGATCGAGTTGGCCGCCGACCAGATCGGCCCACGCATCACCGCAGTGCGCACTGCCTGCCAGTCGGCGCAGTACGGCGATTGCGTGTTGCTGGCGGTGTCGCAGGAAGGCGGGCGCGCGCCCAGCGGCAGCATTCGCGTGCGCGTGGCGCCAGACGGCGTGGACCCGTTGGTGCAGCTGGCTGGCCAGCAAGGTGACGTGGCCGCGCGCACCACGCATGCCGAAGACCTGGCGCAGCAGATCGCCGACACCGGCCTGGCGCAAGCGCGCCTGCAAAACGAACATGCCCGGCTGCTGCAGCTGCAACAGCGCCATGACCTTGCGGTGACGGATCTGCTGGCCTTGTCCAAGCGGCTGGCCGAGATCGAAGCCGAAGCGCAGCAGACCCAGCAACAGGCCGCGCAACAGCAGCGCCGCGTGCGCACGCAGTTGCTGACCATCGAGTTCCGTGGCACCAGCGGCGAGCAGGGCCGTGGCGAGATTGCCGAAGCGGCTGCCGAGTTCGGTCAGGTGTTTGCCTCCAGCGTGGCCTTCGTCATCCGTGCAGTGGCGGCACTGGTGCCGGTCGTGGTGGTGCTGGCCGTTGTCGGCTGGTTGCTGCGGATGGCGTGGCGCTGGCGGGCGCGGCGGCGCCGGGTGGTGTAACGCGTCAGGCAGGCCGGCGCACAGCGCTGGCCTGCCCAGATGCGGCAGTGCGATGCGGGCTTAGAGCAGCTATCAAAATGACTGCGCAGCCGCCAGGCGGGCGCGGCCGCTGCTCGGAATCGGCATGTACCCACGTACACTCCGGTTCCTCCGCGCCGTCCGCACCCACCTGACGGCTGCTCGCTACGTTTTGTTAGCCGCTCTTAGCCCTCGTCGACCTCGAATTCAATGAACACATCCAGCTGCAGCGCCAGTTCCTGCACGGCGTCGCGCACCTTTTGCGCGGTGGATTCGTTGCCGGCTTCCACTTCGAATTCGTGCGTGCCCGGACCTTCGTCGTCGGACAGACCTGCCGAACTGGAGTCGTCATCGTCCAGGTGCGGCATCAGATCGTCGACTTCCTCGACGTGCTCGATGCCTTCGATGCTCTGCAACAGATTGCCAATGGCGCGGGCATCGTCGTCGGTGCCGGTGATACGCATGCGAAGAGTCGGCATGGGCGTTGGTCCTGAGTGGTGGGAACGCAAAGCCTAGGTAGCGGCAGGCAAAGGCAAGGTGATGGCCTGCCGGCTCCGCGTCATGCGCTTCATGCCGGCTGCGGGCGCCAGCTTGCCTGCGCGTGCTGCGCCGTCTCCAGCACCTGCCGCGCGGCGCTTCCGAGCATGGCCGGCATGATGTAGTGACGATGGGTGCGGTGGATCGCCGCCATGTACAGGTGCCCGAACAGGTTGCGGCAATGCACCTGCGTAGCCATGGTCACCGCGAGCGTGTGTTCACCGGTGCGGCGCACGCTGATCGCCGAGCGGAAACGCACGTGTTTGTCGTCCGCGCCCAGCAGCACCTGCACCTGCCGGCCATCGGCATCGCTGCGGTGGGCCAGCACCGGGAAACGGCCGGCGAACCGCTGCGCTGCATGCGGGTCCAGTAACGACGACACCGGGCAACCCAGCGGCGAGGTGCGCAGCCCCAGCGGTTTGACCATCAGGTTGCGCAGCCGCATCAATCCGCTCACCCCGCTCGGTGGCTGGTCGATGAAGGCCTGCAGCAGGTCGCACATCAGCTCCGGCAGCCGGTCGCTGCGCAGCTGGCGCGTATCCAGTTGCACCTGATGGCTGTCCTGGTAGTGCACCGGCGCGCTGAAGTGCGCGTGCAGCAGCGCATCGTCGGCCACGGTGGGCAGTGCGCGCACACGCGGTGCCGGCGCACTGGTGGCCACGAAGCCGCCACGCAGCGCCAGCGCCTGGCGCAGGCGACCGGCCCAGCGCCGCGCACGGGCGCATGCACGCTGCTGCCAGCTCTGTGGTCTGACGTTGAAGGACAGCGCGGTGGTCGGCACCTCGCTGGGGCGGAACTGGTCCGATTCCAGCAATGCGGTGACCGTCTCCGGCAGCAGCTCGGTGAGGCTGGCGATGGTGGCCTGGCCACTGCTGACCAAGGCCTGCTGTGCGCTGTCCAGCGCGCCAGCGGCTTCATCCGGATGACAGGACAGGGCGAACAACGCCGAATGGCTCGCGCTGCCGCGCGCTGGCGCGAACTGATGCCAGGTGCCACCGCCAAAGCGCACCGTGAACAGGCTGTCGCCGGGCAGGTCCACATGGCGCAGCGCGTGCAGGAAGGCCTGCGGATCCTGCGCAATCTGCTGCGCCGAAGCGGTCGAGAACCGCAACTGCGCGCCGCCGCTGCCGGTCACCGCCGTGAATACGCGGTTGCCAGCATGGCAGTGGAACGGGTGCCCCTGCGGGCCGACCGAAAACGAGAACAGCGAGGCCGGGTCGCCCAGCTGGAAGTCCGGTGCCGACAGCTGCGCCGATGGCTCGTCCAGCGCGGCGTGATGGGCCGGGTGCCGCTGTTGCCGCAGGCCGGCCTGCGCGATCAGGCCGTCGCCGGCGCCTGGATCCAGTTGGGCGATCAGGATCACTTCCACCGGCCGCCCGCCGCTGCAGGAGGGCAGCAACACGCGGGGGAAACTCGCTTCGGCAACAACCTGTTGTGGGTACATGGCAATCCTTGCAGTCACGACGAAGAGCGGGATTCAGCGCGGTTTCTTGGCCAATTTGCGCGATTCGCGTTGCAACGGGCCGGCCTTGGGGCAGACCTCGAAGGCGAAACCGCTGAGCGTGTTGACCATGTTGTCCGGGGTCAGCCGGTACACCACGAACTGGCCGCGCCGTTCGCTGCTGACCAGGCCAGCCGCCGACAACACCGACAGATGCCGCGAAATGGCGGGCGCACTCATCGCAAAGCGCTCGCCGATCTGGCCGGCGGTGAGTTCCTGCGCCGACAGATAGGCCAGGATCTCGCGACGTGGCCGCGATGCCAGGGCTTCGAAGATGCGATCGATCGACATGATGGCTTAGCTAATTAACGAATTAGCTAATTAACTCGCTTGATGTGCGAGGTGTCAAGCGATTTTTACTGGCGGGTCTGGCTGGGAGCGGCGCCCGTCCCTGTTTGGAGAGAAGGATGTGCGGTGCAAGGCCGTGTTGGCGTGCACGTCTACCGTTGCTTTTGCAGCCGCCTGCCACGCCGATAGGCGGCAGGCTGCTTGCATCGCTTTCACGACGGGAGACATCGCGGCGCAGGTGCAGGTGGCGATGCCCTACCTCCGGCGCAAGCTCACTCGGTTGCCGGCGCACGGCGCGATCGCCGCCGTTTGCCCGGCGTGTGCGCGGTCTCGCTGGTGGGCAATGCCAGCAGTTCGGCGGGCAGTGCCGGCATGGGCGTGCGCTCGTCCAGTGCTTCGCGTTTGAGCCAGTCGATGAACACGGTGGCCGCCGGGCTGGGCGCGCGATGGCTGGGGTGCACGATGTAGTAGGCATAGCGCGCCTTCAAGGTCGGGCCGGGCAGGCGTACCAGCTCATAGCGTTGCAGATACGGTTGGGCAATGTGCTTGCGTGCCAGCACCGCGCCCAGTCCGTACACGGCCGCGCGCATCGCATCGGTGCTGTCGTTGAAGGTGTGCATCGGCGGTAGCGTGGTGCCGCGCACCTGCGCCGCGCGGAACCAGTCGCGCCAGCCCTGCGGCGACATGTCCGACAACAGCGGCAGTTGCGCAATTTGCGCCGGCGTCTGCAATGCGGCCACTTCGGGCAACGCGGGCGAGGCCACCGGGAACAGTTCGTCGTCCATCAGGTGGTGCGAGGTCAGCCCCGGCCAGGCGCCTTGGCCATAGCGGATGCCCACTTCCGGCCCGCCTTCCTCGAAGCGCGAGAACGCCGGGTCCGATTGCAGGTCCAGGCGGATATGTGGGTGCAGGCGGCAGAACCGCGGCAGGCGCGGCAACAACCAGCAATACGACAGTGAGCGCAGCGTGGTCACGCGCAGCGGGATGGCGTCTTCGCGCGGATGCAGATTGCCTGCCACCGCCGCGATCTCGGCCAGCGCCGCGCTGGCGGCATCGGCCAGCTGGCGTCCTTCGGCGGTGAGCATCACGCCGCGCGGCAGCCGCTGAAACAAGGTTGCACCGAGCAGTGCCTCGAGCTTGCGCACGTGGTGGCTCACCGCGCTGGCGGTGAGGTGCAGTTCTTCCGCCGCATGGGCGAAGTTCTGGTGGCGCGCGGCTGCGGCGAAGACGCCGAGTGCAGGTAGCAAGGTAGGGCGCAGGTGCATGAGGCATGAGTGAGATTTGTGGCTCGCCCCGATACTACGCGCTTGTCGCGCCTGCGATGTGCGCGAATGCTTTGTCGCTCCCCACTTCGATCCCGCGCCATGACCGCTCGCCTGCCCGATGTTCTTTCACGCGTGCGCACCGCCGCATCGCAGGCCAGGAGGGTGCGCGCATGAGTGCACAGCCGTCACTGCAACCGGCGCTTGGCGTGCGCGATTGGCGCACCCCGCTGGAACTGGTGTTCCTGGGAATCGTGTGGGGCTGCTCGTTCCTGTTCATGCGCGTGGCCGCGCCGCATTTCGGCGCCGCCGCACTGGTGGAAATTCGTCTCGCGCTGGGAGCCACGGTGTTGTTGCCGTTTTTGTGGGTGGCGCGCAGCCGCTTCCCGCTGCACCGTTGGCCGATGCTGGCCGCCATCGGCGTGCTCAACTCGGCCTTGCCGTTCCTGCTGTTCGCCTGGGGCGCGCAGCATGCGCCCGCGGCGGTGGGCGCTATCTGCAACGCGATGACGGTGTTGTTCACTGCCCTGATCGCGTTCGTGTTCTTTGGCGAACGCATCGGCACGCGCCGCGCGGTGGCACTGTTGATCGGCTTCATCGGCGTGCTGGTACTGGCCACCGGCAAGTCCGCCGGGCTCAGCGTGGGGCCGGCCGCGTTGGCCGGCGCCACCGCGTCGCTGCTGTATGGCATCGGCTACAACCTGGTGAAACGCCACATGGGCGATCTGCCGCCGGCAGCGTCGGCAGCCTCCACATTGGGGTGCAGTGCGCTGCTGCTGGCGCCGGTGGCGTGGTGGCAGTGGCCGAGCGCGCCGGTGCCGGCCGGCGCATGGGCCTGCGCCGGTGCATTGGGCGTGGTGTGCACCGGGCTGGCCTTCCTGATGTATTACCGCCTGATCCAGCGCATCGGCCCCGCGCGCGCCTCCACCGTCACCTATCTGGTGCCGGTGTTCGGCGCGCTGCTGGCCTGGGCACTCTTGGGCGAGGCACTGACCTGGACCATGCTGCTGGCCGCGGTATTGATCCTCGGCAGCGTGGCCTTCAGCCAACGCGCACGTTAAGCACCGGCAGTGTTCGAGGATTCGCAGCAATCCGCTGCTGCGAATCCCCATTCCCGATTCCCCATTCACGCCGCAGGCGGCGTCCGCACCGGCAGCGGCACATTGCACAGATCGATGTGCCCGGCCGGTCGCTTGTAGAAATCGTCCTTGCGGTTGCGGCGTGCTTCGGCCACGTCGCGGAAGGTCTGGCTGTCGGTGCGCAGTAATTGCAGCGGTGTGCGCTCGGGCAACGGCACCTCGCTGGCGAGCCGGATCGCGCGCAGCGTCGTGCGCTGTGCGGCGTCTTCGTAAAAGCCCATTGGATCAGGGCCGCGCGGAATCACGCTCAGCAGTTCCATGCCCTTGACCACGCGGCCGACCACGGTGATGTTGCGGTCCAGCTGACGGGGCGATTGCCCGGTGACCACGTAAAGCTCGGCGCCGATGCTGCTGTCTTCATCGTTGTTGCGGCCCGCGCCCAAGGTGCCATAGCAATGCGCCAGCCAGGTCTTGCCGCTGGCCGGATCGCGGCCCACCGGGAAACCCTCGACGAAGCCGACCTGCGGTGCCCAGCCGTCGCTGTCGGGCAGGCGCTGGAAATCCAGGCCCTGCGAGGCGCGTTCGAATTCGGCCGGCAGATGCGTCTTCGCCGATCCCAGTGACTTGGCCTTGGCCGGCGTCTCGCCGTCGGGGTCGCCGAACTGCACTACAAAATTGTCCTGCGAGCGATAGATGCTCAGCCCGTCCCAGAAGCGCTCATGCGCCAGGATACGGATGTTGCCCACATGCGCCGGCGCGAACTGCGGAGCCAGTTCGATGATCACCCGGCCGCTGTCCAGTTCCAGATACAGCGTGCGCTCGGGATCCGGGACGCGCCACGCGGAGGCGGGCGAGGCGTCGAGCAATTGCTGCGGGCTTCGGTAGGCAGCGCTGGCAGCGGTTGGCACCAACAGGGCGAGCAGGCAGGCAGAAGCGAGGGTGCGCAGAAGCATGAAGGCAGCCAGCGGGGAGGTGACTGATTCTTGCCGACGCGGCGCGCCAACGCAAAGGGCGGTGCGCTACCCATGCCATACGCCAGCAGCACAACGCCGGCACGAAGGCCGGCGTTGTGGTGATGCAAATGCAGCAGCGGCACGATAAATCAGCTGTCTGGACACAACCGGCTCAGCGCGCCGCCGATGCAACGTTGGAGCGGCTAACAAAACGGCGTCGTTGTTGCCAGCGGCTCTTAGTGGTTACGCACGTGCGGGCTGGTGTGGTGCTGTGCCGGCGCATGGTTGTTGCGGAACAGCGGGATCAGCTGCCACAGCGCAGACAGGCCGACCAGTGTGTACACCACGCGCGACAGGGCCGCGTCTTGTCCGCCGAACAGCGCGGCAACCAGATCGAATTGGAACAGGCCGACCAGGCCCCAGTTCAATCCGCCGACGATAAGAAGCACCAGGGTGATGACATTGATCGCTTTCATGGGAGGCAGTCCGTGTGTGGGTTTGGAGTGCCTAGATTCACCATCGCAGCGCAAATGCATCGTGAGCGTTTCAACGCTTCTTTTTGCATTGCAAAGACGCATCACTCACGTGTTGAGGACGGCAATCGACCTCGTCTGCGGCGTGCTGTGACACGCATTTCTCGCGCTCGTCAGCGCTGCGGTTTGCGCTTGATGTAGAGCTGCTTACGCACGCGTGCAACCACATCACCGCTGCGGTCGTGCACGTCGGTGTCGAACCAGTACAGGTATTTTTCGCCGCTCTCGGTGGCGCTGCGCAAGGTGTCGAGGATGGCGTTGTCGAGCACGAAGTCCGCGGTCACCGTGCCACGGCCGGGCTTGATGAAGTCGATGCTGCCGGCCTTGTCCCAGACGTAGTAATCGCGTCCCAGGTTCTGCATCACCAGCAGCATCCAGAACGGGTCGGTCATGGCGAACAGGCTGCCGCCGAAATGCGTGCCCACGTAGTTGCGGTTCCATGGCCGCTGGCGCAGCTCGACCCGCGTGTAGCGGTAATCGGCCGACAACACGGTGACGTGGATGCCCGCGAACAGGAACGGCGGCCACAGGTTGAGGCCGAATTTGAACAAGGGTGCGCGCATGCTCGACGTCAGCTCTCCAGGCCAGCGCCGAGAATAACATTCGTATGCGTATGGATTAATGCCGAAGGCACGTCGCGCTGCAGATGCGGCCGCGCCGGCCGGCATCTGCAGCGCGCAGGGATCAGAACAACAGCGCCGACATCTTGCGGCGGTAGCGGCCCACCAGGTCTTCGTCCTCGATCACGCGGAACGCATCGATCAGGCTGCGGCGCGGCAGGTTGTCTTCGAAACCGCGGTTCTGGCGCAGCATTTCCAGAAACTGCTCCAGCGCCGCTTCGTCGTCGCCTTCGAGCAAGTGACGGACCCCGAGCAGATGGCGCGCGTGCAGGTCGCTGCCATCGGCGGCCACCGTCGCCTGCAGAGCGGCGGCGTCGGGCGCATCCTTGAGCACGTTCGCAAAGCCCAGCCGCGCCTTGGCGCGCACGGCGCGGTCGTCGGTGGCCAGGTTGGCGGGCAGGGCGTCGATCAACTGCTCGGCCTCGAGCGTGTCGCCGGTCTTGAGCAGCGCCAACGCCAGGTCCAGCTTGAGTTCGTCCTTGTCCGGCTCGGCGGTGATCGCTTCACGCAGCGCGGCGACCTGCGCCTGCGGGTCCAGCGGCGCCAGCGGTACCTCTTCGGCCACCTGCGGCTCGGCCGGCAGCACGCCGTGCTGGGTCAGGAACTCGCGGATCTGGCCTTCCGGCATGGCGCCCGGGAAGCCGTCCACCAGTTCGCCACCCTTGACCAGGAACACGGTGGGAACCGAACGGATCTGGAAGGCTGCAGCGATCTGCTGCTCCTTGTCCACGTCGACCTTGGCCAGCTCGAAGGCGCCGTTGTAGTCGGCTGCCAGCTTTTCCAGGATCGGGGTCAACGATTTGCACGGCCCGCACCAGGTGGCCCAGAAGTCCACCAGCACCGGTGTCGTCAACGATTTCTGCAGGACCTCGGTCTCGAAGGTGTCGGTGGTGACATCGAATACATGCGCTTTGTCGGACATGGGTTTCCAGGAGAATGACGGCAACAGTGGACCGTAATGGTGGCAAACCCGGCCCAGACAAGGCCAGCGTTGCCGCCACCAGGGGTTCACGCCGCGCCCGCCGCGCATGACAATGCCGTGCTCTGGCGCGGTGCGCGCCGCGACGTGGAGCAGGGCAATGGCGATCATCGAGGGTTTGCAGCGGTATCTGGGCTTGATCGCCGCCACTGCCTTTGTGCTGGCAGTGGCCGGCTTCGGGGCCGCGCTTCCCGGCTACCTGCAGGGCAGCCACCCGGTGGCATTGCTGGGCGCAGCCGGGGTGCCGCATGCGCTGGGCTTCAATCTGCTGGCGTTCGTGCTGGTGGGCGGGCTGGGCATGGCCACCGGCATCAGCCTGCTCGCCCGCATGCCGCCCAAGGCCGGCTGGAGCCTGCGCGTGGGTGGGCAGTTGATCGTGCTGGCGGGCCTGGCCTTCATCGGCATGGGCCTGTTGCCGCTGGATCCCACCGACCTGGACGGGCGCGCCAGCCAGTCGCATGCCACCGCCTGGCTGCTGTGGGCGGTGGCCTTCGTGCCCGGCATGCTGTTGATTGCCGCGCAGTTGCTCAACCAGCCCGGCATGCGCGCGCTGGCCTGGCTGACCCTGGCCGCCGGCCTGCTGGTGGCGGTGCTCTCGTTCGGTCCGCCCGGGTTGCTGCGCCAGGCCGTGGCCCAGCGCGTGGCGTTCCTGGCCTGGGTGGGCTGGTTGGCGGTGGCGGGCTGGTCCTGGCCGGCGTTGGTGCGGTCGGGTAGCCGCCCGGTCTGAGCCAGCGGTTTGGAGCACCTGCTGCACTGCGGTACCCTGTACCGCTTTGCACCGCCCGAGCATCTGCTCCCAATGTCCACCGTCGAACCGAACGCCTACGACCCCCAGCAGGTCGAAACCTCCGCCCAGCAGTTCTGGGATGCCACCCGCGCCTTCCAGGTCGACGAGAACTCGGACAAACCGAAGTTCTATTGCCTGTCGATGCTGCCGTACCCCTCCGGTGCGCTGCACATGGGGCATGTGCGCAACTACACCATCTCCGACGTGGTCAGCCGCTACAAGCGCATGACCGGGCACAACGTGCTGCAGCCGATGGGATGGGATGCGTTCGGCCTGCCGGCCGAAAACGCCGCGATCAAGAACAAGACCGCGCCGGCCAAGTGGACCTACGCCAACATCGAACACATGCGCGCACAGCTGAAATCGCTGGGCTATGCGATCGACTGGTCGCGCGAGTTCGCTACCTGCACGCCGGACTATTACGTGCACGAGCAGCGCATGTTTACCCGGCTGATGCGCAAGGGCCTGGCCTATCGCCGCAACGCGGTGGTGAACTGGGACCCGATCGACCAGACCGTGTTGGCCAACGAGCAGGTCATCGATGGCCGCGGCTGGCGTTCCGGCGCGCTGGTGGAAAAACGCGAGATTCCGCAGTGGTTCCTGCGCATCACCGATTACGCGCAGGAATTGCTCGACGGCCTGGATCAGCTGGACGGCTGGCCGGATTCGGTCAAGACCATGCAGCGCAACTGGATCGGCCGCTCGGAAGGTTTGGAAATCCAGTTCGACGTGCGCGACACCACCGGTGCCGCGCTGGATCCGCTGCGCGTGTTCACCACCCGCCCGGACACCTTGATGGGCGTGACCTTTGTGTCCATCGCCGCCGAACATCCGCTGGCGCAGCACGCGGCCAAGTCCAATCCGGAACTGGCCAGCATGCTGGAGACGCTCAAGCACGGCGGCGTGTCCGAAGCCGAACTGGAAACCCAGGAAAAGCGCGGCATGGCCACCGGCCTGACCGCGGTGCATCCGATCAGCGGCGAGGAAGTGCCGGTGTGGGTGGCCAACTTCGTGCTGATGGGCTACGGCACCGGCGCGGTGATGGCGGTGCCGGGTCACGACCAGCGCGATTTCGAGTTCGCCAACAAGTACGGCCTGCCGATCGTGCAGGTGGTCAAGCTGCGCGAGCCGCGCAATGACGACGAACAGGCCTGGGATGCCACGCAGTGGCGCGACTGGTACACCGACAAGAGCCGCGAGCTGGAGTTGATCAACTCTGCCGAGTTCGATGGCCTCGATTACTACGGCGCCTTCGAAGCATTGGCCGAGCGCTTCGAGCGCAAGGGCCAGGGCCAGCGCCGCATCAATTACCGCCTGCGCGATTGGGGCGTGAGCCGCCAGCGCTATTGGGGCTGCCCGATTCCGGTGATCTACTGCGCCAAGTGCGGCGCGGTGCCGGTGCCGGAAGACCAGCTGCCGGTGGTGCTGCCGGAAAACGTGGAATTTGCCGGCACCGGTTCGCCGATCAAGACCGACCCCACCTGGCGCCAGACCACCTGCCCGGAGTGCGGCGGCCCGGCCGAGCGCGAAACCGACACCTTCGACACCTTCATGGAGTCGAGCTGGTACGTGGCGCGCTACACCAGCCCCAACGCACGCGACATGGTCGACCGCCGCGCCAACTACTGGATGCCGGCCGACCTGTACGTGGGCGGCATCGAGCACGCGATCCTGCACCTGATGTATTTCCGCTTCTATCACAAGCTCATGCGCGACGCGCGGCTGGTGGATAGCGACGAGCCGGTGACCAACCTGCTCACCCAGGGCATGGTCATCGCCGAGACGTTCTATCGCGACGCCGACAACGGCGGCAAGGACTGGATCAACCCGGCCGATGTGGAAATCCAGCGCGACGAGCGTGGGCGCGTGGTCGGCGCCAGCCTGATCGCCGATGGCCAGCCGGTTCATATCGGTGGCACCGAGAAAATGTCCAAGTCCAAGAACAACGGCGTGGACCCGCAGGCCATGGTGGCCAAGTACGGCGCCGACACCGTGCGCCTGTTCTCGATGTTCGCCGCACCGCCGGAGCAGTCGCTGGAATGGAACGAGGCCGGTGTCGACGGCATGGCGCGCTTCATGCGCCGGCTGTGGGTGCAGGTGCACAAGCATGTGGGCGAGGGCGCTGCCGCTGCATTGGATGTCGCCAGCCTGAGTGCCGAGCAGAAGGCGATCCGCCGCAAGACTCACGAGACCATCGGCAAGGTGGACGACGACTACGGCCGCCGCCACAGCTTCAACACCGCCATCGCCGCGGTGATGGAGTTGTTCAACGCGCTGGCCAAGTTCGACGACGCCAGTGCGCAGGGGCGCGCGGTGCGCCAGGAAGCGCTGGAAGCGATGGTGCTGCTGCTCAACCCGATCACCCCGCATGCCAGTCATGCGCTGTGGCAGGTGCTGGGCCGTGGCGAAACGCTGCTGGAAAACGTGCCGTTCCCGCAGGTCAACGCGGCGGCGCTGGTGCGTGACGCGCTGACGCTGGCGATCCAGGTCAACGGCAAGTTGCGGGGCACCATCGAGGTGGCCGCCGACGCAGCGCGCGAGCAGATCGAAGCACTGGCGCTGGCCGAGCCGAACGCGGCCAAGTTCCTGGAAGGCCTGAGCGTGCGCAAGATCATCATCGTGCCCGGCAAGATCGTGAATATCGTGGCGGGCTGAGTGCTGCGCAGTGCCGGGTTGCCAGGCCCGGTCCGGGCGATTTGCCGGATCGGCGCCTCGCGACGGTAGCTTAGGTTTTACCTGTGTTGCTGGCGATGCATTGCATTGGTAATTGGTAAGTCGCAATGCGCCGTTGCGGGTGGTGCCGCGTTTCGCGTGAGGAACTCCACTGGTGCGTGGTGACGCGCGCGGGGGGATTGCTCGGGCGGTTCACGGCAATCATCGCAATGACGCGTGGCGACGTTTGTCAGATCTGTTGCCGTGTTCCCGGTGATTCAGTTCATTGGCGCGTGGCGACGCGTTTTTCATTTCCGGGCGCCGCAATGTAGTGCGGCGCCCTCTCAAGCCCCGTTCACGCCGTCTCGGGCAGGCTAGCCGCCTGTTGCCGCCGCCGGGGCGCTCCTCCAGACTGTGCCCATGATCCGATTTCCTACTGCCTTCGCCGCCTCCCTCGTGCTTGTCTCGAGCCTCACCGCCTGCGGCTTCCACCTGCGCAATTCGTTGGCGCTGCCGCCGGATACGCCCGCGGTCAAGGTGCAGTCGGCGGTGCAGTACAGCGAACTGGCCAAACTGCTGCGCCGTGGCCTGAAGGCCGCCGGCGCCACCCTGGCCGACGAAGACGCCAAGAGCGGCTTTGCGCAGGTGCAGGTGCTGTCCGAGCGCTGGGGTGATCTGCCGATCGCCATCGACAGCCAGGGCCGTGCGCAGGAATACAGCCTGCGCTACGCGGCGATCTTCACCGTGACTACCGCCAACGGCGCGGTCCTGGTACCGCAGCAGGTGATCGAGCTGTCGCGTGATTACGTGTCGCCGCCGGTGGACGCCACCGGTACCGCGACCGAGCGCGAGATCCTGGCCGACGAGCTGCGCAAGGACATGTCCGCCTCGATCCTGCGCCGCATCGACAGCGTGGTGCGCGCCCGCGTGGAGCGCGGCGAATCGCTGGAAAGCACGCCCACCGCGCCGCTGCAGCCCAGCACCACGCCGCCGGTGCAGCCGTCCGGCACGCCGGAGTCGAGCGTGCCGGCCTCGCTGCCGCCCGCACCGCAGCCATCGAACAACAACTAAGCGCTCGCGCGCTTTTCGTCCATGGAACTACGCCCAGAGCAGCTGGCCGGCCAGTCCAGCCAGCCGTTGCAGCCGGTCTATCTGATTGCCGGCCCGGAAACCTTGCGTGTGCTGGAGGCCGCCGACGCGGTGCGCGCCCGCGCGCGCGCCGAAGGCATCAGCGAGCGCGAAGTGTTCGACGCCGACGGGCGTGAGTTCGACTGGAACCAGCTGGACGCCAGCTTCAATGCGCCCAGCCTGTTCAGCCCGCGCCGCCTGGTCGAAGTACGCATGCCCAGCGGCAAACCGGGCAAGGACGGCGCCGACGTCATCACCCGGTTCTGCGCCAACCCGCCGCCGGACGTG
The DNA here is from genome assembly GCF_041475695.2 of Xanthomonas sp. NCPPB 4037. Taxonomy (NCBI): domain Bacteria; kingdom Pseudomonadati; phylum Pseudomonadota; class Gammaproteobacteria; order Lysobacterales; family Lysobacteraceae; genus Xanthomonas; species Xanthomonas sp. NCPPB 4037. The sequence goes on along the minus strand of NZ_CM191261.1, from coordinate 3,274,281 downwards.
GTGCTACTGATCACCGCCAACGACTGGAGCAAGGCGCACCAGGGCAAATGGGCCGATGCGGTCGGGCGGATCGGCACCATCGCCGTGGCCTGGGCGATCAAGCCGCATGAATTGTCGGACTGGATCGAGCGCCGCCTGCGCAGCCAGGGCCTGCGTGCCGATGCGGCCGCGGTGCAGCGGCTGAGCGAGCGGGTGGAAGGCAACCTGCTGGCCGCCGCGCAGGAAATCGACAAGCTCGCCTTGCTGGCCGATGGCAAGGTGCTGGATCTGGAGGCGATGGAATCGCTGGTGGCCGATGCCGCCCGTTACGACGTCTTCCGCCTGGCCGAAACCACCTTCTCCGGGCAGCCGGCCGCGGTGGTGCGCATGCTCGCCGGCCTGCGCGCCGAAGGCGAGGCAGTCGCGGCGCTGATGCCCATCCTGATCAAGGAATTGCTGCGCACCGCCTCCCTGGCCAAGGTGCAGGCGGGCGGCGGCAACTTGGGCGCCGAAATGAAGGCCCAGGGCATTTGGGAATCCCGCCAGGCACCGTTCAAGCGCGCCTTGCAACGGCATCCTGAGCCGCGCCGGTGGGAACGCTTCGTCGCCGAGGCCGGGCTGGTCGACCGCATGGCCAAAGGCCGCGCCGAGGGTGACCCCTGGGTGGCGCTGGAACGCCTGCTGGTCGCTGTCGCCGAAGCCCGCGCGGTGAGATTGCTAGCATGACAGCGGGGCAGGCCGGAACTGCTGAGCGGGGCGCCGGCTCCGCAGAGCGAGAGCCTCCAACCGCAGCGCAAGGCGCACGGCCGGTACCTCCCACCCGCGTCGCTCCAACGTCACCAGCCACCAACGCGCAGGCCGCCGCGTCAGACCCGCTTCTTTCCGAATCCCAAATCCCCGATCCCGAATCCCGGTCCCACACCGATTCCCGATTGCCGATTCCCGATTCCCGCCCCAAGCTCCACCTCTACTACGGCGGCACCTTCGACCCGATCCATCTCGGCCACCTGGCCATTGCCTGCGCCGCACGCGATGCGCTCGGCGCGCAGGTGCATCTGGTGCCGGCCGCAGACCCGCCACATCGCCCCGCGCCCGGCGCCACTGCCGCGCAGCGCACCCGCATGCTGGAGCTGGCCCTGGCCGATCTCCCTGGGTTGCTGCTGGATACCCGCGAGGTGCGCCGCGCCGCGCAGGGCGGGGCGCCGTCCTACACGGTGGACACCCTGCACGAGGTGCGCGCCCAGCTTGGGCCCGCCACGCCCATCGCCTGGCTGCTGGGTGCCGACGCCTTTGTGGGCCTGCCCGGCTGGCACGAGTGGAGCGAACTCTTTGGGCTGGCGCATCTGGTGATCGCTGCGCGCCCCGGCACGGCGTTGGAGCTGGCCGATGCGCCGGTGCTGGCACAGGCGGTGCAGGGCCGATGGGCCACGGACGCGCGCGACCTGCTCACCGCACCGGCCGGTCGGCTATGGCGGCTGCCGCATCCGTTGCGCGGCGAATCGGCCAGCGCGGTGCGCAGCCGCATCGCCTCCGGTGGTCAATGGCAGGAGCTGGTGCCGCCGGCGGTTGCCGCATTGATCGCCGAGGAAGGCCTGTATGGCTGCGTTCGGCCGGCTAGCTGAACACGCGAGCGGCCGGACTTGCCTATAATTCACCCAAATCTATCGAGTTGCCTGCTTTGACCAGCCAAGCCCAAGTCATCAAGACCTCCATTCCGAACCCGCCGCCGTCCGTGCCGGCCCTGTTGGCCACCGTGCGTGAGGCCGTCGAGGAGCTGAAAGCCAAGGACGTGGTCGAGATCGACGTGCGCGGCAAGTCCAGCGTCTGCGATTACATGGTGGTGGCATCGGGCACCTCGACCCGCCACGTGAAATCGATCGCCGAAGAAGTGGTGAAGTTCGCCAAGCGTCTGGACGTGATGCCGCTGGGCGTGGAAGGCGAGCGCGAGGCAGAGTGGGTGCTGGTGGACCTGGGCGATGTGGTGGTGCATGTGATGCTGCCGCGCGTGCGCGAGTTCTATGCGCTGGAGCGCTTGTGGACTGTTGGCGACCAGCGTCCGTCCGATCTGGAAGAGGCGGACGACGAGCAGGCTTAAGTCTGCGCACCTGCGTCACAGCAACGAACGGCGCCCTCGGGCGCCGTTCGTGTTTGCGCGTGGTCGGGCGGCTTACAGCGGCCCGCGCTCCCATGGGCCGGTGATGGCCAGGGTGATCCCCGGGGTCTGGATGTTGACGAACAGCGTCTGCGCCAGCGGATCCCAGCAGGCGCCGCAGAACTCGGTGTCGCGGTAGTCGCCCTCGGCAATGGTCTTGCCGGCATCGGCGATCTGCTGCGAGGTCAGCTGCACGTTGTTCTTGGCTAGATAGAACGACTCACCGTTGCGGGTCAGGCCCAGCAGACGCGCGCCCGGGCCGTATTCGTCCGGGCTCTCGCCGCCGTCTTCGCACAGCACCACGCCACCGCGCGCGCTGACGGTGACGTTGTCCGGGTTATGCGCCGCCAGCTGGTTGCCGCTGACGAACAGCGCGCTGAGCCGCTGGGTAAACAGGTCCAGCACCCACACCGCGCCATTGCCGTAGCCGCGCCGGCCCTGTGCATCCACGCCGGTGCTGGTGTCGACAATGAACAGCTTGCCGTAGCTGTACCAGATGCCTTCGCCGCGGCTCATGCGCAGGGCGCCATCGGCCCAGGCCTGCGCGAACGGGCCGCTCAGGGTGTCGTTGGCGCCGATATCGGCAAAGCCCGCCGGTGCGGCGATGCTGTCCAGATCCGGCTCTTCGATGTCGACCCATTCCAGCTGGAACTGCTGGCCGATGCTGGCCACGGTGAGGTCGGCGTTGCGCTTGCCACGCACGCGCGCGGCCTGCAGCCGGCCGCCGTTCTCCAGCGAGCCGTTGCGGCCGCGGCGGTCGTTGGGAATGAAGCGGTACAACCCGGCCTTGTTGCGGTCGTCTTCGGTGAGATAGACGATGCCGGTGCGCGGGTCGATCGCTACCGCCTCATGGCTGAAGCGGCCCAGCCCGACCAGCGGCCGGCCGGTGGTGCGGTGGCTGTCCGGGTCCACTTCGAACACGTAGCCGTGCTTGCGCCCGGTGCTGGAGACCGCATTGGTCTTGATCTCTTCGCAGCTCAGCCAGGTGCCCCACGGCGTCGGACCGCCGGCGCAATTGACCAGGGTGCCGCCCAGGCTCGGTTCCAGGCTGCCCCAGCCGCGCCGCCCATAACTCAGCGTGGTGGTGCCGCCGCCGGCCTGCGCGGTGCCGCTGACGATGCCGGTGTCGTACATCGCCGGCGCACGGAACTGGCTGGCGGCGCCACGCTCGTGATTGCGGATCAGCACGTATTCCAGGCCGCGCAGGCCATCGGTGCCGGGGCGCCAGCCGGGCCGACGCAGGCTGACCACGGCCATGCCGTCATGCCGGTCAGGGCAGGGTTGGCCATCGTCCATGCGGTCGCCGCTCCAACCGAACGAGCGGTAGCTGAAGCCGCGCGGCAGCTGCAGCAAGGGCAGGCCGGTGCTCTGGTCGGCGACCGGCGCGAGCGGGCCGTAACGGCTGGGCACCGGCGCCAGGCGCATGGAGGGCGTGGTAGCGGCCTGGGCCTGGCGCGACTGCAATGCGCTCAAGCTGCCAAGGGCACCGGCGGCCATCACGGCGGCGCTGCCTTTGAGGACCTGGCGACGGGCGGGATCGAAAACATGCATCGAACGACTCCTGCGGGCTGGGTGGTCGGGCGACACTAATTGCCGCCTGTAACCACGCCATGACACACAACGGCAAATCGCCACGGACTGCCCAGGCTGTGACGCGGATATCATGTACGGATGAAATGCCGACTCATCGCCACCGGCGAGCGCGCACCGGCCTGGGTGGCGCAGGGCTTTGCCGAATATCAGAAACGTCTCTCGCACTGGATGCCACTGGAGCTGGTCGAGATCGAACCCGGCCTGCGCGGCAAGGGCCGCGACGCGCAACGCGCCATCGACGACGAAGGGCGCCGCGTGCTGGCGGCCCTTCCCAAGAATGCGCATGTGGTCGCGCTCGATGTGCCCGGGCGCCCGCTCAGTTCCGAACAGCTGGCGCAGCGCATGGAACATTGGCGCGGACAGGGCCGCGATCTGGCCTTTTTGATCGGCGGGCCCGAGGGCCATGCCGCCGACGTGGTGAAGAGCGCCAACGAGAGCTGGTCGATCGGCCCGCTGACGTTGCCGCACATGCTGGTGCGCCTGATCGTCGCCGAGCAGCTCTACCGCGCGGCCGCAATGCTGGCCAATCATCCTTACCATCGCGCGTAGCGCTGTCATGGCACGTGCTGTGCAGCTGGCCTGATCAGCGCAACCGAGCGCAGATTGTGCAGCGTCCAGCTTGATGCACTCGGCAGTTGCGGCCTGCTTGTACATGCGTCGTCGCGGTTTTAAGCAGGCAGGGCATCCTCACCATCGCGCGTCATGGCGTCATGGCGAGCACTGTGCAGCTAACTTCATCAAGTGCTTGGTCGCCGATTGTGCTGTGTCCAGATGGAGATGTTCGGCAGTCGCGTCCAGCGTGTACCAAGCGTCGTCGCCGTGCTGATCATGCCGGTGGGGATGACGCCTGGTCACTAGCCGGTCCCGTGTTGGTCGCTTCAAACCTGTTGATGTGGCAGGTCATCGCCTGCGTTCCCTGGATGACGCACAAGGCCACCGACACGGCAGCGTCGGTGGTTACGCTTGCTGCCGAGCGCGCATGCCTGCTCGGCAGGAGGGTCGGCATGTGGAGATTGGCAGCAGTGCGGCGGCTGCAGTGCAGGCCGCCGCGTCGGTCAACGCTTCAATTCAACGAAAAGCTCACCGGCACCAACCCGTAGGCCTGTACCGCCTGGCCGTTCTGCATTGCCGGCTGGAAGCGCCAGCTGCGCAGTACCTGGCTACGCGCGGCCAGATCGAGCGCGCGGTGACCGCTACTGGTCTGCACGCTCACTTCGGCCGGGCGGCCGTCGGTACCGACCAGCACGCGCAGCATCACCGTGCCCTGTTGCCCGGCGCGCAGTGCCGCCACCGGATAGCTCGGTGCGGGCGCGCTGAGATAGTGCAATTGCCCGGCGTCCACCGGCCCGCTTGAAGGGGGGGCGGCCGGGGCGCTGATGGTCGGCGCCGTATCCGACACTGCCTCCAACGCCACGTGCGCGGTGTCGACCACCGCTGTCTGCGTCACCGATGGCTGCTTCACCACCGGATCGGCAATGAGAGGAGTACGGGTGCTGGGCGCCTTGAACTTCACCTCGACCGGAAACATGGTCGGCGGCGGGGGCGTCGCCGGCACGGTGATCGGCATCAGCCAGCGCTCCTTCGGCGTGGGCGGTTGCATGACTTGGTGGTGCGACAACGGGATCAACAACAAGCCACCGGCCAGCAGATGCAGCGCCACGGCCGTGCTCATCGCCAGGACGCGCGAGGTGTCGATGCCAAGGGGACGGGAAGAAACCTGCGATTGCGTGCGAACCATCATCCACCTCCAAAACGGAACTGCGGAAAGGACCAGCGCGGCCCGGACGCACTACACCATCCGGTAGCGTAGGTTTACCGCAGCGCGCACGGCTGCACAAGCGACGCGTGGTGGCGACTGCAAGCAGCCCGGTCGATCGTGGGTGGAATGGTGCGTGGGCAATCGGCGCCATGCCCGCTTGCGTGAAGCGTGGGAGGTGCCGCCGTGTTGCTCGATGCGTCAGGAAGGTGCGAGCGGCTGTGGGCGTGCTTGCGCCCCGCGCACCTCATTGACCAGTAGCCGCGGTGCCTAGTTAGCGTGCCGCCGCCGTCGATTGGCTGCAACGACGCGTGCTGAAAACAATCCATTGGCCGCATGCAAACACCGACGCGAGCAGTGGCGATCAAGAAAAGCCCAGCCCCTCCCGGGGCTGGGGAAACGACAGTGACGGGAGAGACGTCAGTAGTCGTACGACACCGAGAACATGGCGTAGCGGGGCTGGGTGAAGAACGCGCCCATGCCATAGGTGTTGGAGAGGGTGAAGGCGCCGTCCTCCCAGGTGGAATCGACCTGCAGCGGCTTGCGCTCGTTGAAGATATTGAAGGCCTGCAGCGTCATGGCGAGCTTGTTGTCGGCGAACGCGGGGCGATAGGTCAGGCCCAGGTCGACGATCTTGGTCCACGGCAAGCGGCCGGCATCGCCCGGACGCGAGGGCTGGCCATTGCAGATGTGGTGGGCCGAGCCGTAACCGATTGGATCGCCAGCGTCGGAATCTTCGCTTATGCCATTGATGCTGACGTAGCCAAGGCATGACTTCGGCGTGCCCGACAGGATGCGGATGTTGCCGGCAATCAACCACTCCGGTGCGATCTGATACGAGCCGTACAGCTTGATCTGATGGCGACGGTCGTTGGCCAGATAGCCGCCGGAATACCACATCAATGCAGCGGCATCCCAGTCCTGCGTCTTGGAGACATCGGTCTGGCCGATATCGGATTTGATCTGGCCTTCGGTGTTGCCGAAATTGCGCGACCAGGTGTAGTCGATGCGGCCTTCCCATTTGCCGTCGAACGGATGCTGCAGGAACAGGTCCACGGCCAGATACGTGCGCTTGGCCTTCTTGTCGAAGCCCCAGTCCGATGGCGACATCGACACCGACGTGCGACCGGAACCATCCAGGTTGGCTAGGCTGAAGGAATTGGTTTCGCCGGGATTGAAGATGATGCAGCCGGGTACGTTGACGCTGTCCGGATCGATCCCCGAGGCCGTGAGCTTGGTGCGCATCCGGTCGGCATCGCAGACGTCGTCGATGGTGGCGCCCAGCGTGCGGTAGGTGGCCTTGGCGCCGGTGACCCAGTTCTCGCCCAGCGTCTTGTCGAAGCCGAGCATGAACTCGTCCTGGTACATCGATTTGAGGTCGGTGGCGGCGATGCCGGCGGCATCCGGTGCCTGGCCGCATTCCAGGCCGGCCGACACGATATTGCCGGAGCAGGTGAATCCTGCGGACGGGTCGACCGCCACCGGCGTCAGCCCGGTGGGATTGCCTTGGGCATCGATGCCGCTGTAGGTGAAATACTCGTTGGTAAACGTGGACGGCGAGGCGCCACGGATCGCAACGCTGTTGGGCAGTGCCAAGTAGTAGCGGCCTGCATTGCCATACACCTTGAGCGACGAATCGCCGAACACGTCCCAGCTCATGCCCAAACGCGGCGCCCATTGGTCGCCACTGGACACGTAGGCCACACCGGCATCATTGAAGTTGGTGAACTTGTCGTTGCGAATGCCCAGCGTCAGCAGCAGCGTATCGGTGACCTGCCATTTGTCTTCGAGAAAATAGGCTTTTTGTTCCACCGACATGCTGGTCGCGGTATTGAAAACGGTCTGATTGACGAAATAGCCATTGCCGCCTGCCGGGCCAACGCCGAGCCCGGCCCTGATCGGCGAGGTCGGGCGCGAGGAACGGCCATACGTCCAGGTGTAGCCAGGGCCGGTGGTGATCACGCCTTCGTTGCTGGCATCGAAGTGCATGTTGTCCACACCGGCGGTCAGGGTGTGGGCACCCAACACATACTCCAGATCGATCCGCAAACCACGCGTGGTGTTTTCGCCATCCCGGGCCTGGCTGGAGGTCTGGTTGTTGCGGATTTCCTGGCCGCCAGTGATGGCCGGATCCTGCAGGTTCGTCCCGGAAAGACGTGCTGCAGTACTGGGATTGTTGCGGAAGTCGGTCTGCCTGCTCTTGCCGTATGTCGCGCTCAAGGTCAGGTCATCGGTGATGTAGCTGGTGTACTTGCCGATGTAGTAACGGTCGTTGACCTTGACGGTATCGGCGAAGGCGCCGGCGGCATCGCCACCCAGGCCTTCGTAGCCCAGAAAGTCGCTGTAGGCGCCGCCTTCGCGGTAATTGTTTTTGATGCCGGTGAGTTCGAGGATGTTGCTGTCGTTGATGTTCCAGTCGACCTTGGCGTAGACCTTCGGCTCATCGATGCGGTAGTTGTTGCGGCCAATCACCGGGTCGTCGCGGCGCGCCGTCGTCACACCTTCGCTGCGCTCCTGCTCGGCGGCCACGAAAACGAACAAGCGGTCTTCGATCAGCGGGCCGCCGGCATACACGCTGTACACCGTGTTCCAGAACTGGTCGTCCTTGCGGCTGCGGTACAAGCTGCCCGGCAGCGTTGGGTCGCTGTATTCATACCCGTCTGGCGGCGTGGTCGAGGGATAGAACACGTTCTTGTTGTCGCTGGACAGCGACTTCGGGCGCCACAGCACTTGTGCACCGAAATGCCATTCGTTGGTGCCGCGCTTGCCGACCTGGCTGAGCACGCCGCCGGCCGAACGCCCGTAACGCGCGCTGTAGCCACCGGTATAGGTTTCCTGTTGATCGATGGCACCGAACGGCAGGGTGACGCCGCCGATGTTGGTCAACGGATTGGAGGTCAGATACCCGTTGAGGTAGTAGGCGTTTTCGGTGACGCCTGCGCCACCGAAGGAAATGGCGTTGCCGAAATAGCCGCTGCCCTGAACGGCGCCGGGCGACAGCAGTGCGATCGCTTCGCCGGAGCGCGCCAGGGGCAGGCGTTGCAGTTGCTCGGCGGTGATGACCGTCCGCGACGCAGTGGCGGACACATCCACCGGCGAGATGTTCTTGCCGGTCACCGTGATGGTGCCCAGCGTGGCGGCATCGCTGGACCCCGGATTGCCGCCGAAGGACACATCGGTGCCGGCGCCGACCCGCAGCGCGATGTCCTTGCGTGTTTCCACCGCCGCTCCGTCACGTTGCAAGGTGACGGTGTAGGTGCCGACTGGCAGGTTGCCGATGGTGTAGCGCCCGTTCGCATCCACCGTTGCGGTGCGGGTGAAGCCGGTATTGCTCTGCACCGTCACACTGGCGCCGGCGCCGGCTGCCACCGTGCCATAAATACCGGCGGTGGTGCTTTGCGCCGCGGCAGTACCGCTCGCCAGGATGCCTACGGCACCGCTGAGTGCCAGCGCGAGCACACTGATTCGGCGGTAACGTGCGCGCGAGGGCTGCAACGAACGGTGCACGGCGGGATGGCGGGTCATCTCTCTCTCCAGATGAGCGCCGCCAACGAATGTGACGGTGCGCTGACATCCGATGCTAGAGAGCGGTCGCGTTCGCTTAAAGAAAGATTTCTCTGAATTTCATGCGTCTTTAAGCACAACCGTCAGAATTGTCCTATTCATCTTGCAAACGGCTGCACGTTGCAGCCGCGCGATGGGCATGCGTTCACCGGCGAACGCAGCCAAGCTACGACGCTGGCGGACCAACAGGCAAAAAAAACTGCCCATGACGGGCAGTTTTTCGAGTGCGCTATTGCGGCGCTAGCGCATCAGCGCCCCAGTTCGAACGTCACATCCAGGGTGATCGACAGGGTGCTTTCGCCGGGAGCCACCTGGGTGTCCATCTCGGCCTTGGCCGAGCGCATCGAGGCGGCCATCATCATCGGGCGCACCACGCCACCGCCGCTGCGGCCTTCGGAAATGCTGACGATGCGGCGCACCTTGAGCCCCAGCGACTTGGCGTAGGTTTCGGCGCGGGCCTGCGCCTTCTTGAGCGCGGCCACGCGGGCTTCGTCGTAGACCGGTTCTGGCTGGTCGATCGAGAAGCTGGGGCCGTTGATGTCGTTGGCGCCTTGCGCAACCAGGGCGTCGAGCACCTTGCCCAGCTTGGCAATGTCGCGCACCTTCAGGCTGACGGTGTTGCTGGCCTGGTAGCCGATGATCTTCGGCGCTTCGTTTTCTTTGTAGCTGTACTGCGGATTGAGATTGATGCCGCTGGTCTGCACGTCCTTGTCGGCGATGCCGGCGGACTTGACTGCGGTCATGACCTTACTCATCTGCTCTGCGTTCTGGCGCATCGCGGCGTTGCCATCCACCGCCTGGGTCACCACACCGGCCGACACCGTGGCGATGTCCGGCACGCGCTTGGCTTCTGCTTCGGCCGATACATTGAGCAAGGTGCCATCGTTGGGAATGGTGTAGCTCGGAGCGGTCTGGGCGTGGGCGGTCATGGCGGTTCCGGCAGCGATGGACAGGGCCAGCAACAACGGCTTGAGGGTGGTACGCATGGAGTCTCCTTGTCTGTGCGCGCAGCGTGTTGTGGGACCGATGAATATGCTGTGAGTCGATCGTGCGCGGCGATGGCGCGACAGGCAAGCGTGCAGGGACGGCCAACAGGTATGCTGGGTGGATGCTCTATCTCGCCTCCCGATCGCCGCGCCGACACGAACTCCTGCAACGCCTCGACGTGCCGTTCCAGACCCTGGAACTGGACGTGCCCGAAGTGCGCGCGCCGGGCGAATCGCCCGAGCACTATGTGCACCGTGTGGCCTTGGACAAGGCGCGCGCGGGGCTGGCATTGGTGCAGGCCGACGATGCCCAGGCCATCGTGCTCGGCTCCGATACCGAAGTGGTGCTGGGCGAGCGCGTGTTCGGCAAGCCGGTCGATGTCGATGATGCGATCGCCATGCTCACGGTGCTGGCCGGGCGCACCCACCAGGTGCTCACCGCGGTGGTGCTGGTGGGAGCACAGCGGCCACCGCTGCAGGCGCTGGTGGTGTCGGAGGTCACCTTCGATGCGCTCGATGCGACCCGGATTGCCGCTTATGCGGCGTCTGGCGAGCCCATGGGCAAGGCCGGCGCGTACGCGATCCAGGGGCGTGCGGAGCGCTTCATTATCCATTTGTCTGGCAGCTATTCCGGCGTGATGGGATTGCCGCTGTTCCAGACCTCGCAATTGCTCACAGCCTTCGGAGCGCATTAGATGTCGGAAGAGATCCTGGTCAACGTCACCCCCCGCGAAACCCGCGTGGCCGTGATCGAGAACGGCATGTTGCAAGAGCTGCATATCGAACGTGGTTGGCGCCGCGGGGTGGTGGGCAATATCTACAAGGGCAAGGTGCAGCGGGTGATGCCCGGCATGCAGGCCGCGTTCGTGGAAGTGGGCCTGGAGCGCGCCGCGTTCCTGCATGCCAACGACGTGGTGCGGCCGGCCCCGGCGCCAGCGAGCGTGGTGGATACCGAAGAAACCCCGATCCCGCCGCCGCCGGCCGCCTCGGTGCCGATCGTGGAGTTGTTGCGCGACGGCCAGGACATCGTGGTGCAGGTGGTCAAGGACCCGATCGGTACCAAGGGCGCGCGGCTGACCACGCAGATCAGCATTCCCTCGCGGTATCTGGTGCTGCTGCCGCAGTCCAAGGTGGTGGGTGTCTCGGCGCGGATCGAAGACGAGGCCGAGCGCCTGCGCCTGAAGACCATCGTCAGCGAAGTCTCGGCCCAGCATGGCGGCTTCGGCTACATCATCCGCACCAATGCCGAAGGCCAGCCGGCCGAAGCCCTGGCCGAAGACATCGCCTATCTGTCGCGGGTGTGGAACGTGGTCGAGCGGCGCGGCCGCGAGGCGTCGGCGTGCAGCATCATTTACGAAGACCTGAGCCTGCCGCTGCGTGCGGTGCGCGACCTGATCCGCAAGGACGTGGAGAAGGTCAAGGTCGACTCCAACGAGACGTTCGTGCAGCTGCAGGCCTTCGTGGCCAAGTACATGCCGGTGCTGGCCGAGCGGCTGGAGCTGTACACCGGCGACCGCCCGATCTTCGACCTGTATGGCGTGGAAGACGAAATCGGCCGCGCGCTGGACAAGCAGGTGCCGCTCAAGTCCGGCGGCTACCTGGTCATCGACCAGACTGAAGCGATGACCACCATCGACGTCAACACCGGCTCGTTTGTCGGCCAGCGCAATCTGGAAGAAACCGTGTTCCGCACCAATCTGGAGGCGGCGCAGGCGGTGGCCCGGCAGCTGCGGCTGCGCAACCTGGGCGGCATCATCATCATCGATTTCATCGACATGGATGATCCTGAGCATCGCCGCCAGGTGTTGCGCACGCTGGAGAAGGCGTTGGCCCGCGACCACGCCAAGACCACCGTGTACGAGTTCTCGCCGCTGGGCCTGGTGGAGATGACCCGCAAGCGCACCGTGGAAAGCCTGGAGCGGCAGCTGTCGGAAACCTGCGGCCAATGTGGCGGGCGCGGCACCATCAAGACCGCCGAAACGGTGACCTACGAAATCTTCCGGGAGATCACCCGCGCGGTGCGGCAGTTCGATGCCGCGCGGCTGCTGGTGATCGCCTCGTCCAAGGTGGTGGCGCGCATCACCGACGAAGAATCCGCGGCGGTGGCCGAGCTGGAGGAATTCCTCGGCAAGAGCATCCGCTTCCAGTCCGACGATCAGTACCTGCAGGAGCAGTTTGACGTGGTGCTGCTGTGAGGCAGGGAATGGAGAGTCGGGAATCGGGAATGGGGGAAGAGCGAAAGGCTCTCTGCGGGATACTGTTAACGGCCTTAGAATGGGGGCGTGCGCGAACGGATGATCGTGCGTACGGGGCGCTGCGTGCTCTTACGATTCCCGACTCCCGACTCCCGATTCCCCGCCGTTAATGCCGACCCCGCTGCGCCGCCGTCTCCGCTTGTTTCGCCGTTATGCGATCACCGCCAGCGCGCTCGCGCTGGTGGCGCTCGCCGTGCTGGTGGGCGCGGCCAGCCAGGTGCTGCCGTTGGCCGAGCAGCATCCGCAACAGATTGCCGCGTGGCTGAGCGAGCGTGCCGGCCAGCCGATCCGCTTCGACCGCCTGCAGACCGAATGGACCCGCCGCGGCCCATTGTTGCGTCTGGATGGGCTGCGCATCGGCCCCAACGATGACGTGCGTGTGGGTCAGGCCGAAGTGGTGCTGGCGATGTACGCCGGCCTGCTGCCGGGCCATGCGCTGACCGAGGTGCGCCTGCGCGGGCTCGCTTTGACCCTGCAGCGTGGCGATGACGGGGTGTGGTCGGTGCAGGGGCTGCCCAGTGGCCGGCACGCCGATCCCCTGGACGCGTTGCGCCGGTTGGGCGAAATCCAGGTGTCGGAGGCGCGGCTGCATATCGATGCGCCGTCGATCGGGCTGGACACCACGCTGCCACGGATCGATCTACGGCTGCGCATGCAGGGCGCGACCCTGCGCGTCGGCAGCCGCAGCTGGATCGACCCGGCACGCGCGCCGCTGACCTCGGTGCTGGAGTTCGACCGCGACAGTGGCGATGGCAGCGCGTATGCGCAGGCCGCGCCGGCGGACCTGGCCGCATGGGCGTCGCTGCTGCAGGCCGGCGGTGTGCGGGTGGATGGCGGCAGTGGACGGCTGCAGGCGTGGGCGCAGCTGCGTGCCCGCCGCGTGTCTGCGGTCACCGTGGTGGCCGATCTCACCCAGGTGCAATTGTCGGGAGCGCCGCTGGCTGGCGAATCGACGCGCCGCACGCTCAAGTGGGAACGCCTGCAGGCGCGTGCGCGCTGGCAGGCCGTGGCTGGCGGCTGGCGGCTGGATGCACCACAGCTGCGCCTGGGCAGCGCCAACACGCTGCAGCGTCTCGACGGCCTGAGCATCGCCGCCGGGCGCCGTTATGCGGTGGTGGGCGACGCGCTGGATGTGTCCGGGCTGATCGCTGCCGCTGCGCTGAGCGACCAGCTGTCGCCGGGCCTGCGCCGCTGGTTGGCGTTGTCCAGGCCGCAGCTGCGCGTGAGCAAGCTGCAGCTGGCGGGCGAGCAGGGCGGCGCGGTGCGCGCGCAGGGGCAGGTGGAGGAACTGGCATTCCAGCCGGTCGGCAAATCACCGGGTATCAGCGGCCTGCGTGGGCACTTCGACGGCGATGCGCAGGCGATCGCGCTGCAAACCGCGCCCGACGCCACGCTGCGCTTCGACTGGCCCACCGGCTTTGGCGTGGTGCACGAGGTGCAACTGGCCGGCAGCATCGTCGGCTGGCGCGACGGCGACGGCTGGCAGGTCGCCACGCCGGCGCTGCGGGTGCAGGCCAAGGACTACGGCGCCAACTTGCGCGGCGGGATGTGGTTTGAGAACGATGGCACCCGGCCACGCATCTCCCTGGCGGCGCAGCTGGATGACGCCGCCCTGCCGGTGGCGCGCAAGTTCTGGATCCGTTCGAAGATGAGCAAGGCCGCCATCGACTGGCTCGACATGGCGGTGGCCGGCGGCGTGGTCACCGGCGGCACCGGCCTGGTCAGCGGTGACCTGGACGACTGGCCGTTCGACAACAACGATGGCCGCTTCGAAGCCTTCGGGCAGATCCGCGATGGCGAGATCCGCTTCCAGCCGGACTGGCCGGCGATGACCCAGGTGCAGGCCGACCTGCGCTTCATCGGCAATGGTTTCTCGCTGCAAGGCAGCGGCGCGCTGGCCGGCACGCCGGTGGCGCAGTTCGAGGCCGGTATCCCGAATTTCGCCACCTCCGAACTCTATGTGCGCGCCTCCACCCAGGCCGACACCGCGCAGTTGCTGGGCATGTTGCGCAGCAGCCCGCTGGAGCGCCGCTATGGCGACACCTTGCGCAACCTCACCACCTCCGGCCCGGCCGCGGTCACCTTCGATCTGCTGCGCCCGTTACGCACCAAGGGCGTGGGCGGGCATCTGCAGGGCACCGTTGCGCTGCAGGGCGCCAAGCTGGCCGACGCGCGCTGGAACCTGGCCTTCGATCAGGTCAGCGGGCAGGCCGAGTACCGCGACAGCGGCTTCGGCGCCGAGCATCTGAGCGTGCAGCACCAGGGCCGCACCGGCGAGCTGGCGTTGCGTGCCGGCGGCTTCGTGCAGGACCCGGCGCAGGCGTTCGAGGCGCGCTTCGGGGCCACGCTCGATGCGAAGGAGCTATTCGACCGCGCGCCGCAGATGGAATGGTTGCGGCCGTATGTACACGGCAGCGCGCCATGGCAGGTGGGCGTGGATGTGCCGCTGGCACATGTGGGGCAGCCCGATGCGCCCGCACAACTCACGCTGCGCTCGCAGTTGGTCGGCACCACGCTGGATTTGCCCGCACCGCTGGACAAGCCGGCCACGCAGCCGCTGGACACGCGGGTCAAGGTGGCGTTGCCGGTCGGCAATGGCGATATCGATGTGGCGTTCGGCCAGCTGGTGGCGGTCAAGGCCAGCAGCCAGGGCACCCAGACCGGCGTGCGCGTGGTGATGGGCACCGACACCGTGACCGAGCGGCCGCCGGCCAATGGCCTGGTGGTCAATGGCCGCACCGCCTCGCTGGATGCCATCGACTGGATCAGCCTGGCGCGCGGCAGTGCCGAGCCCGACATGCCGCCGCTACCCGGCCAACCGGCACAGCCAAGCGAAAAGCTGCCGCTGCTGCAGGTGGATGTGCAGGCCGACAAATTGTTGATGATTGGAGGCGTCTTTCCGCAAACCCGCCTGCGCCTGCGCCCCACCCGCGATGCGGTGGCGGTGACGTTGGATGGGCCGTCGCTGGCCGGCCAGCTCACCGTGCCCAATGCCGACGGCGCCGCGGTGCAGGGCAAGCTCAGCACGGTGCGCTGGCAGCCGGTGGCCGCTGCGCCGGAACCGGCCGCGCCCGAGCCCGGCGACCCGCTGGCCGGCGCATTGCCGGAGCCGGCGCGGCGCGCGGTGGCCGAGTTCGACCCGGTGTCGATCCCGCCGCTATCGCTGGATATCGACGACCTGCGCGTGGGCAAGATGACCCTGGGTGCTGCCACCTTGCGCAGCAGCCGGCTGACCGACGGCATGCAGGTAGACCAGCTGCAACTGCGCTCGGATGACCAGAACATCGGCCTGACCGGCGCCTGGCGCGGCAAGGGCGAGGCCGCCAGCACGCGGCTGTCTGCGCGCGTGGACAGCCGCAACCTGGGCAATCTGCTGCAGAACCTCACCCTGGGCGGGCAGCTGCGCGGTGGCGAAGGCCAGCTGGAACTCAACGCCGGCTGGCAGGGCTCGCCGACCGGGTTTGCGCTCGGCTCGCTCGAGGGCAACCTCACCGTGGACGCCCGCAACGGCCAGTTGCTGGAAGTGGACCCCGGCGCCGGCCGCGTGCTTGGCCTGCTCAGCGTGGCGCAGTTGCCGCGCCGGTTGATGTTCGACTTCCGCGACTTCTTCTCCAAGGGCCTGGCGTTCAACAAGCTTGCCGGCGAAGTGCGCTTTGGCGATGGCTTTGCGCGCACCGATGCAATCCGGATCGAAGGCCCGGCGGCCGACATCGCCATTCGCGGGCAGACCGACCTGCGTGCGCAGACCTTCGACCAGACCGTGGACGTGAACCCCAAGGCCGGCAATCTGCTCACGGTGGTGGGCGCGGTGGCCGGTGGCCCGGTGGGTGCGGCGGTCGGTGCGGCCGCCAATGCGGTGCTCGGCAAACCGCTGGGCGCGATTGGCGCCAAGACCTATCACGTCACCGGGCCGTGGAAAGAGCCGCAGGTGGACGTGGTGGATCGCGATGCGCGCGAGCGTGCGCCCGCCAGGCCGGCGCCGGACAAGGCGCCGCGCTAGGCAGTCAGTCGATCACTCGGCGGGCGGGTCAGACGGCGCGCCGGCACGCGTGAATAGCGGCAGGCGCAGCCGCGTGCGGTGCCCGGCCACCGGTGTCTGCGCAGGCGCAGTCACGCCACGAAAGTAGCTGCGCTGCCATTTCTCGCGCGCCGCCGCCGATTGCGTGTCCGGCAAGGCCTCCAGGAAACGGCTGCGGCTGTCGGTCCAGTCGGCATGCTGCTGCGCCAACGCCGGCGTTTCGGACAACGGCTGCCACTGCGGCTGCACCTGTTCGATCAACTGCCGCTGCAGCGGGAACAGATGGCAAAACGGCTCACCCGCCTCGAAGCGCACCCGCCCCGGCCGGGTAAAACGCCAGTTCATGGTGAAGGTGTACGGGCTCCAGTCGGTTTCCACGATGCCGCTCAGCGCACCGATGCCGTCCTTGGGGCAGTTCAACGGCCCGCTGACGAACAGGTCCACACCGGCGTCGGTACGAAACAGACAGGGCACGTGGAAGGTCAGCATGCCGTAGCCGAAATGGCTGATCGCCGGCGCAGCGGTGCCGGCATCGGCGGTGATCACCACCGCGCCCAGCCCATCGCCGCCATCCCAGACCGCCTCGAAACCAGCCTGGCACAGCAGCTCCCAGCCATGCGCATTGGCGATGGCCAGCGGCAGGCAACGGTAGGCGTAGCGTTGGTCGGTGGCATCCATCCAGGCGCGTTCGTGCGGCGCGGGGCGAATATCCAGCGTGTGTCCGTCCAGAACGTGGGCAATGAGTTTCATGCGTGCGCGGTGGCTGGCAGCGGGCTGGCGATGATAGCCGCGTGCCACGTTCAGCCGGGCGACTTGTCTCCCCGGCGCGCGACCCCCATCCTGACCGCATGACCGACACCGCCCTGACCCTGGCCGAATCCCGGCTGCTGCTTCCCTCCGGCCTGGATACCGGCCACATCGACCGCACCTTCGGCGCCCTGCTGGGCCCCGGCATCGACTTCGGCGACCTGTACTTCCAGCATTCGCGACGCGAGAGCTGGAGTGTGGAAGACGGCATCGTCAAGGACGGTGCGCATTCCATCGAACAAGGCGTGGGCGTGCGCGCCATCTCCGGCGAAAAAACCGGCTTTGCCTATTCCGACGACATCCAGCGCGAAGCCTTGCTGGAAGCGGCCCAGTCGGCGCGCGCGATCTCACGCGATGGCGGCGCGCAATCCACCCGCACGCTGGTGCGCGGCAACGGCCGTGCGCTGTATCCGGCCACCGATCCGATCGACGACATGGACAGCGCCACCAAGGTGGACCTGCTGCGCCGCATCGACCAGTACCTGCGCGCTGCCGACTCGCGCGTCAAGCAGGTGATGGTGAGTTTGTCCGGCGGCGTGGACACGGTACTGATCGCGCGCAGCGACGGTGTGCTGGCCGCCGACGTGCGTCCGCTGGTGCGCTTGAACGTCCAGGTGATCGTCGAACACGGCGGCCGCCGCGAGTCCGGCTATTCCGGTGGCGGTGGCCGTTACGGCTATGCCGAGCTGTTCGCCGATGGGCGCCCGGAAGGTTTTGCGCGTGAAGCATTGCGCCAGGCGCTGGTCAACCTGGATGCGATTCCCGCGCCGGCCGGCGTGATGCCGGTGGTGCTGGGGCCGGGCTGGCCGGGCGTGCTGCTGCACGAAGCGGTGGGCCATGGGCTGGAAGGCGACTTCAATCGCAAGGGCACCAGCGTCTACGCCGGCCGCATCGGCGAGCGCGTGGCCTCCAAGGGCGTGACCATCGTCGATGACGGCACTTTGGATGGACGCCGCGGCTCGCTCAATATCGATGATGAAGGCACGCCCAGCCAGTGCACCACGCTGATCGAAGACGGCGTGCTGGTCGGCTATATGCAGGACACCCACAACGCGCGTCTGATGGGCGTGGCGCCCACCGGCAATGGCCGCCGCGAATCCTTCGCGCACCTGACCATGCCGCGCATGACCAACACCTACATGCGTGCCGGCGAGCATGATCCGCAGGAGATGATCCGCTCGGTCAAGAAGGGCATCTATGCGGTCAACTTCGGTGGCGGCCAGGTCGACATCACCAGCGGCAAGTACGTGTTCTCCGCAACCGAGGCGTACCTGATCGAAGACGGCAAGGTCACCGCGCCGGTGAAGGGCGCCACCCTGATCGGCAACGGCCCGGAAACCATGCAGAAGGTGCGCATGATCGGCAACGATCTGGCCCTGGACGAAGGCGTGGGCGTCTGCGGCAAGGACGGGCAGAGCGTGCCGGTCGGCGTGGGTCAGCCGTCGCTGCTGATCGACGGCATCACCGTGGGCGGAACGCAGGCCTGAGATGCGGGGATTCGGGAATCGGGAATGGGGAATCGCAACGGCAGGGGCGCAGAGCAGTGCGTTGGGCGGTTGCGGTTTGCCGGTTCAGCGGAGGGGCATCGAGAGTCAGGAGCAGAGAATCGCAACGGCAGGGACGGCCGTTGCGGAGCTGGATGGATCGGGCGGAGCCTTATTCGTCTTCGTCGTTTTCCGGCGCCGACTCTTCGTCTTCCAATCCCGAATCCCCACTCTCCAATCCCGGCTTCTGAGACAGATCACGCAATACCTGGAACAGCTCACGGTAAGCGCGAGGCGGCTTGTTCTTGGCCCGTTCGTGGATCGCGTTGCGCACCAGCTGACGCAGTTGCTGGCGATCGGCGGCCGGGTAGGCTTCCAGCAGTTCGGCCAGCGCGACGTCGCCTTCGGCGAGCAGGCGCTCGCGCCAGCGTTCGACGCGGTGAATCGCCGCCACTTCGCGGCGCGCGGTATCGCTGTTGGCATCCAGCGCATCGCGGATCGCATCCAGGGTTTCATCGTCCTCGCGGCGCATGTGCTTGGCCAGAAACGCCAGCTGGCGCTTATGCGCGATATGCGAGGTGATGCGCTTGCTCTCTTCGATATGCGGGATCAACGACTCGGGCACCGGCAACTTGGCCAGCTGCGCCGGGGTGAGCGCCACCAGCTTTTCGCCCAGGTCGAAAATTTCCAACGCCTCGCGCCGTTGCTGGCTGCGGCTGGCGCCACGAAATTCACCGGTATCTTCATCGCGTCCGCGCATGCCACTACATCCCAAAACGTGTTTAGTTAAATTTCCGGCCATGAACGGCCGGACTCCGGCGGAAGACTCCGCACCAAATTCAGATACTTCGGCCATGGATGGCCGAGCGTTCTGCGGAAGGATCCGCATCCAAATTCAGACGGTCCGGCCACGATGGCCGGGCTTTCGCGGACGGATCCGCATCCAAAGGATAAAGCATTGAACGCACTCTCCTCCGAAACCCGTGTGACCGACGACAGCCTGCAGCGCCTGGAGGCACTCACCGACATCTCTCAGCGGCTGCTCGAGCGCGCCCGCGCCGCCGGCGCGACCCAGGCCGAAGTGAGCTGCAGCGAAGAACGCGGTCTGGACGTGAACGTGCGGCTGGGCGAGGTGGAAACCGTCGAGTCCACGCGCGATCGCGGCATTGCGGTCACGGTGTACTTCGGCAAGCGCAAGGGCAGTGCCAGCACCGCCGACCTGCAGGAATCCAGCCTGGAGGCCACCGTTGCGCAGGCCTGCGCCATTGCCCGCTACACCGAAGACGACCCCGCTGCCGGCCTGGCCGATGCGGAGCTGATGGCGCACGACTTCCCCGAGCTGGACAGCTGGCACCCGTGGGCGCTGGATGCCGACACCGCCGTGGACCTGGCGCTGGCCTGCGAAAACGCCGGCCGGCAGGCCGATGCGCGGATCAGCAATTCCGATGGCGCCTCGGCCAGTACCGGGCTCAGCCTGTCGGTGTATGCCAACTCGCACGGATTCATCGGGCGCGAGCGCGGCACCCATCATTCGATCAGCTGCGCGCTGATTGCCGGGCAGGGCGATGGCATGCAGCGCGATGGTTGGTACAGCAGTGCGCTGGCGCGCGAAGACCTGGAAGCGCCGGACGCGATCGGCCGGCATGCCGCCGCGCGCACCGTGGCACGGTTGCAGCCGCGCTCGCTGCCGACCGGCCAGTTGCCAGTGCTGTTCGCGCCGGAAGTGGCACGCTCGCTCGTCGGGCATCTGCTCGGTGCAGTGTCCGGCGGTGCGCTGTACCGCCGCGCCAGCTTCCTGCTCGACAGCGTCGGCACCCAGCTGTTTCCCGACTGGTTCGGTATCGGGGAATTGCCGCACCTGCGGCGCGGCCTGCGCTCGGCCGCGTTCGACGGGGAAGGCGTGGCCACGCGCCGCTCGGCCTTGGTCGACGGCGGTGTGCTGCAGCGTTATGTGCTGGGCAGCTATTCGGCGCGCAAGCTCGGGCTGCAGACCACCGCCAATGCCGGCGGGGTGCACAACCTGCAGGTGACCTCCAATGCCGGCGACCTGGCATCGATGGTCGCCGGCATGTCGCGCGGGCTGCTGGTCACCGAGCTGATGGGCAACGGCGTCAACGCGGTGACCGGTGACTATTCGCGCGGTGCCGGCGGGTTCTGGGTCGAGAACGGCGAGATCGCTTATCCGGTCGACGGGCTGACCATTGCCGGCAACCTGCGCGACATGTTTGCCGGGATCGAAGCGGTGGGCAGCGATGTCGACCCGCGCTCGCACGTCAAGATCGGCTCGGTGCTGATCAATCGCATGACCGTGGCCGGCGACAGCTGAGTCACCCGCCCAGTACCTGCGCCCGCCAGCGTCCCGGCGCTGGCGGACCCATGGCTTCCCGCACTGGTGGCGCGCGGATTGGTTGCTATAGTCCGCCGCACACCACAACCATGCATGGGCAGACATGATGAGCGAGTTCGACACACACGCCGCGCCACCACCGCCGCCGCCGATCAGCACCGGCACGCCCTCGGAAGAGCGCACATTGGCACTGGCCGCGCACCTGCTGGGCATCCTGACGTCCTTCATCGGCGCGCTGGTGATCTGGCTGATCAGCAAGGACGCCAGCCCGTCCAAGCCGTTTGCCACCGACCAGGCCAAGGAAGCGCTGAACTTCCAGATCACCGTGATCATTGCCTACGTGGCTGCGGTGATCCTGACCATCGTGTCGTTCGGCATCCTGTTCTTCGTGCCGACGCTGGTGTGGGTCGCCAACCTGGTGCTCTGCATCCTGGCGGCGGTCAAGGCCAACAGCGGCGAGAGCTACCGCTATCCGTTCACGCTGCGCTTGATCAAGTAATTCTTGATTGCGCGTAAAACAAAGGCCCGGCAGTCATGCCGGGCCTTTGGCGTTTTTAGAAAGTCACGCGATCAGTTCTGCGCCGGGGTGTTCTCGGCAAAGTACTCGTGGCTGTCGGCATTGGTGATCGCCTGGGCCGGGTTGCTGATCGCCAGGCTGCGTGCGCCGGACTGGCCATACACGCGGTCCTGGGTGCCGGCCACCACGGTGAAGTGGCTGGTCTCGTGTACCAGCGTGCCGGCCTTGGAGTCGGTGCCGGTTGTCGACGCGCTCCAGAACGCGTTGCAGACATGGATCTCGTACGGCTGGTTCGGATAGACGTAGGCGAAGGCGTCCGCCAGATCCGCTTCGCAGCTGCAGTTGATCGTCAGCTGGCCATTGTTCTGGTCCAGCGCGTTGTCGATGTTGACGAAGTTGGAGCTGACCCGGCTGTAGCGCGCGGCATTGTAGGCGCCGAACCAGGTGGTATAGCGCGCGCCGGTGCTGCCGCCGTTGAGGTAGGTACGCGCGTTCTGCGAGTAATTACGCGCGGCAGCGACGCCACTGGCGGCCTGGTTGGTGCGGGTGGTGCTGCAGTTGAGATAGTTGATGCCGTTGACCACGGCGGTCGGGCCGATTGCGAGCTGGCGCTGTACGCCACGCCGGGCGCCGTCCAGCCAGACGGTGAGCGGGGTGCTGGTGGCCACTGCCGGCAGGCCGTTTGCGGCCTTCATCAAGCTGCCATCGGACAGCGAGGCGTACTGCAGCGACGAACGCACCTGGATGGTGTAGTTGCCGCTGGTGGACAGGTCATAGGCACCGGCCAGATCCACCTCGCCCTGGACGCTCTGGCCCGGCTGCAGGATGGTGAAGTCGGCTGCCTTTGGCAGGCCGCGCTTGACCAGGCGCCCGGTGTAGTCCACCGGCTTGCCGTCGCGGCTCACCTCCAGGATGCCGTTGTCCAGCGACTTCAGCGGCAGCTGATAGGTCGGAACGCGGGCGACCTGGCTGCCGTTGTTGGTAACGGTGACCGCGATCTTGCCTTGATGTCGCCCAGCCTGGTCGGCCACTGGCGCCAGTTCGATGGTCAACGGAACCGGTCCGCGCACGGACTGTGCCTGCGCCGAACCGAGCACGCCGACGACGGCCAGCGTGCCTGCTGCAACGATGCAAGAAAAACATTCTTCACCAGTGACTCTCCTTGGTCGGGGGATGCCCGCAAGCGCGGGCAGGCCAAACCTAGGCAGAGCGAGCGGACGCGACAAGTCGTTCAATTAGCGATATTTCTGGATGTAGCGCATGGGTTATGCATCCGGATACATCACTGGTGTAGATAATTCAGCAATAAAGCGTGCCGGTGATCATGAAATCGGGATGGCCGTGTGTCGCCGGCTGACACAAACTGTGGCGACCAATGTCCCGTTTTGTGACCAGGCTCGCCTGTTGCCTGAATGGACACGCGTGATCGACCGTGCGGTGGCGCACGGAATGCGCAAACGTGTCGCGTAACGCGAGCACCGGGGAGGTGATGCATGCGGCGGCCGCTGTGTTTGCGTTGGCGTCTGGCTGGGCGGCGATGTGGTGCGGAGCGATGCGTTGGAGTCCGCAGATGCTCGGCATCCACGCGCCATCACACGCGCTCGGCAGCCGCGCGTGAGGCCTGGTTAGCCGTATCTAGTGGGCGCGGTCGACCGCGAAGCGGCCGAGGCTGGCCAAGGTGGCGCCGGGTCCGCCGTAGGGCTCCAACAGTTCGTGCATGTGGCTGGCCAGTTCCGCCAGCTTGGTCTTGGCGCCGTCCATGCCCAGCAAGGCGGGGTAAGTAGACTTGGACTGCGCCGCATCCTTGCCGGCAGTCTTGCCGAGCTGGGCGGAGCTCGATTCCACATCCAGGATGTCGTCACGCACCTGGAACGCGAGCCCCAGCGCATCGGCAAACGCGTCCAGGCGCTGCTGGTCGGCAACGCCCGCGCCGCCGGTCAGCACGCCCATGCGCACCGCGGCACGGATCAGCGCACCGGTCTTGAGCGCATGCATGCGCTGCAGTGCGTCCAGCGCCTGCACCTGCCCGGTGGCGTCGATATCCAGCGCTTGGCCGCCACACATGCCGGCCGCACCGGCGGCAGATGCCAGGCTCTGCAACCAGCCCACCCGCAGTGCCGCGTCTGCCGGCGCCTCGGCCAGCAGTTCGAATGCGCGTGCCTGCAAGGCATCGCCGGCCAGGATCGCGGTGGCTTCGTCGAAGGCGATGTGCACCGTGGGGCGGCCGCGACGCAGCGCGTCATCGTCCATGGCCGGCAGGTCATCGTGCACCAGCGAATACGCGTGGATCAGTTCCACCGCCGCCGCCGGCGCGTCCAGGCTGCCTTCTTCGGCGCCGAACAAGGCACCGCTTGCATAGACCAGCAGCGGACGCATGCGCTTGCCGCCACCGAGCACGGCGTGGCGCATTGCCGCGTGCAAACGCTGCGGGGCGAGGGCGGGGCTGGGAAGGCAGGCGTCCAGCTGCCGTTCGGTGCGAGCAACCCAGCGCTCAAACAACGCCGCGCTCACTCAGCCGCCATCCAGCGACGGCGGCTCGAATGCTTCTGCCTGTTCGGGGCGCGCGGGGTCGGTCACCAGACGCACGCGCAGTTCCGCCTGTTCCAGCGCCTGCTGGCAATCGCGGTACAGCCCGATGCCGCGCTCGTAGGCGGTGAGCGACTGCTCCAGGCTCATCTCGCCCACTTCCATCTTCTGCACCAGTTGCTCGAGTTCTTCCAGCGACTGTTCGAAGCGGGCAACGGGGGAGGATTCGTTCAAAGACTTCTTGGCCATCGACAAAGTGTGCGGCGCGCGCGCAGGCGGGTCAATTCGCGGGTGCAGCGCTGCGCCACTGCAGGCGCGCGGCGTGCGCACGCAACCACTGGTCCAGCGTGGCAGACACGATCTGATCACCGGCGGCCAGCAACGTCTTGCCGGCCCACAACAAGGGCAGGCGCGTGCGTTCCCACGGCGGCAGGTCTGATTGCTGCAGCAGATGTTTGAGCTGATGCGAATGGGTCCGGCCCGGCAGCACGATGCGCTCGCCGCCCTGGCGCGCGCGCACCTGCAGTGGCTGCTCGAAGCGCAAGCCCGGCGTGCCGCGCAGTTGCAGTTGCGCACCGTCGGGCAATAACAGTGTGCTGTCGCCGTTCCACTCGGCCTGCCACTGCGCTGGCCACGTCGCGCGCGCACTGAGCAGGTACAGCTGCTGGCGCCAGCGGCGAATTTCTGTCTGTTGCCAGGCAAAGCAGGTCTGCCGATCCGGCTGCGTGGTGGCGATCTCGCGTTCAAGTGCGTGCACGCCCTGCGCGGGCAGCGGTGGCGCGTGCGCGGCGGCTACCCAGGCGCGCAACAGGCGTGCGCGGCGCGCGGGGGAATGGCTGCGCAATGGCTGCAGCTCCAGGGCGCCAGCGCTGTTGCAGACGGTGGGCAGCAGATTGGCGTCGTCGTCGTGCAGCAGGGTGCTGGCATCGCCACACAGCTGCGCGCTGCGGGCCAGTGCATCGGCCGCCAGCGGCCAGCGTTGCTGCAGCGCCGGCAGGACCTGCGTGCGCAGGAAATTGCGGTCGTGCTGCGGATCGGTATTGCTGGGGTCGTCGATCCAGCGCACTGCATGCGCCTGCGCATAGGCCGCCAGATCGGCGCGTGCGTGGCCGAGCAACGGGCGCCACAGCGTGCCCGGGCCGAACGGGCGCTGCGGACGCATCGCCGCCAGTCCGTCAGGGCCGGAAGCGCGCAGCGCGCGCAGCAGGAAGGTTTCGGCCTGGTCATCACGGTGATGCGCCAATGCCAGCCACTCACCCGCTGCCAGGGTCGCTGCAAAGGCCGCATGCCGCGCAGCGCGTGCGGCCGCTTCCAGCCCGCTGCCGCTGTCGCGTGCCACTTGTACGCGCACGATCTGCAGGGCAACCCCCAAGGCCGCGCACTGCTGTTGGCAGTGCAGCGCCCAGGCATTTGCATCCGCATGCAGGCCATGGTGGACATGCACGGCACGCAGGCCGGCCTCGCGGTAGCCAGGGGTGGCGGCCAGGGCATGCAGCAACACGGCCGAATCCATGCCGCCGCTGTAGGCCACCAGCACCGGTGAAGGTGGGGTGGCGGGGATCAACCCGGCCGCGTGCATCACGTCCACGTCAGGCCACGCCCGTCATGACGCCGACCGCTGCCGACCGCGCACCACATCGGTTGTGCGCGGTGCGCTCGGCCATCAGCGCTGGGTCGCGCGCTCGAAGGTGGCGGGTGCGGGCAGGTTTACCGGCACCCCGGCGCTGTCGCAGGTGCCGGCCTTGCACAGGCGCGCACGTAGACGCGGGGTGGCCTGGACGATGACGTGGTAGATCACGTTCTCTTCCAGCGTGCCGCGGAACGCCGCGCTGCCCGGGCCGGTGGCCCAGATGCCGACGTCTTCGCCGCCGTGGCTTTCGGACTTGGTCGGCACCAGCGATTCCTGCATGTAGCTGGGCGCCTCGGTATCCACGTGGGTGAGGTCGGGGCGGCCGTGGGCCGGCTCGCTGCTGCTGGGCTCGTGCGGATACTTTTTCGGCCCGGCCGGCTGTGCGTTCGTCGCGCCGGTATGGCCGGGGCCATTGGCGTAGCTGAGGGTAGTGTAGGGCTGGCCGGCCAGATCGGTGGCCAGCTGGGTGCGGTCGCCTTCTTCGCCGCCGGTGCCGCGCACCTTGCCCAGGATCGGGTTGCCACGCACCGGGTAGCCCACAAAGTTGAGCGTGTGCGAATGGTCGGCGGTGACGATGATCAGCGTGTCCGGCGGCGCCGTCTGCACGGCGGTGCGCACCGCATCCGACAGCGAGACGGTTTCATCCAGCGCGCGGTAGGCATTGCCGGCGTGGTTGGCGTGATCGATGCGGCCGCCTTCGACCATCAGCACAAAACCGTTCGGGTCACGCGACAGCGACTGGATCGCGGTGCGGGTCATTTCGGTCAGGCTGGGCTCGCCTTGCGGCGTGCGGTTGCGGTCATGGTCGAACTGCATGTGATCGGGCTCGAACAGGCCCAGCAGCGCCGGTGCGCCAGCGGCGGCCTGCAATTGCTGCTCGTTCCACACGTAGGTGCCCTGTGGGTGGGACTGCTTCCACTCGGCCACCAGGTCGCGCCCGTCCAGGCGCAGGCCGACCTTGTCGTCGTACTCGGGGTCGCGCTCCTGCACGGTCTGGAACTGGCTGCGGCCGCCGCCAAGCACCACCTGCGGGCCACGCCCGAAGCGTGCGGTGGAGAGCAATTGCTGGGCGATGTCCTGGCAGCCGGCGGTGCGGGCGGCCTCGGGCAGATCAGTGTCGTTCTCCCAGTTGCGCTCCGGCGAATGCGCATACGTCGCCGCCGGCGTGGCGTGGGTCAGACGGGTGGTGGTAACGACGCCAGTGGCCATGCCGGCGCTGTCGGCCAGTTGCAGCCAGCTCAGCAGGCCCTTGCCCAGGCTGTCGGCACAGTCGCTGCGGTTGCCGCTGCTGACCCCGATCGCGCCCATGTGCGACTTCACGCCCGTGGTGATCGCGGTCATGGTGCCGGCCGAGTCGGGGGTCTGCGAATCGGTGTTGTAGGTCTTGCTGAAGGCGGTGGCGGGGAATTGCTCCCACGACAGTAGATTCTCTTCGCCTGGGCCGCCCTTGCGCTGGCCGTCCAGGATGCGTGCGGCGGCCACCGTGGTCAGGCTCATGCCATCGCCCAGGAACAGGATCACGTTGCGTGCCTTGCCGGCCATCGCGCCGTTGCCGGCCGCACGTGCCGCGCCAGAGCGGTACCACCATTGCGGGGTTTCGCCGGCCGGATGCGTCACCGGTGGCACGTCCACCTTGACCGAGGCGGGCGCCGCGGTGGTGGATCCGGCAGTGGAAGCACAGGCGGCCACGCATAGCGTGGTCAGGGCGGCGAGGGCAGGCAGGCGGTAACGCATCGGGTTCGAACTCGTGGCTGAATCAATGCCCATTATGCCGGGATGCATCCGTCGCACTGATGACACGCCGCTGTTCCAGTCGTGGCCTCGCGGGCAGGGCGGCCCTGCGATAAGGTGCATGCACTCCCCCCGGATGATTTCACGCATGACATTGGTCTCGGCCTGGTTGCGCATTCCGTTCTGGCAACGCGTGGTGGCCGGCTTTGTGCTGGGCGCGATCGCGGGCGCAGCCATGGGCCCGGCCGCCGAGGTGTGGTTTGAGCCGCTGGGCGATCTGTACGTCACCCTGATCAAGATGATTGCGGTGCCGCTGGTGTTCTTTGCGGTGATCAACGCGATCTCGTCGTTGCACGGGCAAAAGTCCGTTGCGGCCTTGGGCGGGCGCACCTTCCTGTGGTTCGTCATCACCGCCGCGCTGGCAGTGGGCGTGGGCCTGGCGGTGGGCACGATCATGCAGCCCGGCGCCGGCCATTTCAGCCTGAGCGTGGACTCGGCGTGGAAGCCGCGCGATGTGCCCAGCCCGATCAAGGTGCTGCTGGATGTGGTGCCCTCCAACCCGTTCTACGCGCTGACCGGCATCGGCACCAAGACCAATGCCGCCGGCGAAACCGTGCTGGCCGCCGGGCGTGGCTCGATCCTGCCGGTGATCTTCTTTGCCGCGCTGCTCGGCTTTGCGATGGTCAAGCTGGGTGACCGCGTGGCCGAGGCACGCAAGCTCACCGGGCAGATGAGCGACATCATGATTCAGGTCACCCGCTTCGTGCTGGAGATGACCCCGCTGGGCACCTTCGGCCTGATTGCGGGCCTGGTGGGCAGCTACGGCTTTGCGAAGCTGCTGCCGTTCGGCAATTTCGTGCTGGCGCTGTATGTGGCCTGCGCGCTTCACATCGTGGTGGTCTACAGCAGCCTGTTGCTGCTGCACGGGCTGAACCCGTGGAAGTTCTTCCGCGGTGCGGCGCCTGGCATGCAGGTGGCGTTCGTGAGCTCGTCCAGCTTCGCCGCGATGCCGGTGGCGATGCGCTCGATCACCCACAACCTCGGCGTGAACAAGGACTACGCCGCCTTCGCCGTGCCGCTGGGCGCGAGCATCAAGATGGACGGCTGTGGCGCGATCTTCCCGGCGTTGTGCGCCGTGTTCATCGCGCAATACACCGGCGTGCCGTTGACCGCCAACCAGTATTTCGTGGTGCTGATCGCCTCGGTGCTGGGCAGCTTCGGTACCGCTGGCGTGCCGGGCACCGCGGTGGTGATGGCCACGGTGGTGCTCAGCGCGGCCAACCTGCCGCTGGAAGTGATCGGCTATCTGTATGCGATCGACCGCATCCTCGACATGATGCGCACCATGACCAACGTCACCGGGCAGATGCTGGTGCCGGTGCTGGTGGCCAAGGAGACCGGTCTGCTGGACAAGACGATCTACGAGTCCGCGTCCACCAACGTGGGGCTCGAGGATCCGCCCACCGATCGCGCCGCGCCGCTGCGCTGAGCCGGTGATGGAAGACGGGTTTCCCACCGTGCGCGGGCAATTGCAGGCGCTTGCGCCGTTGCATGTCATCGACGGTGTGCTGGTGCAGGACGGCCTGCCCGACGATCCGTTCGAGCAGCAGTACCTGCAGATCCGGCGCAAGGAAGGCCGGCTGTACACCGACGCGCAGGTGCGCAGCCTGCCGCGCCCCGGTGGCGCGCTGGGCAATACGCTTGAATGGCAGGTGCGTGCGCTGTCCAGCAGCTTGCTGGTGCAGCACCTGCAAGCGCACGCCGGGGGCGGCGCCATTCTCGAGCTGGGCTGCGGCAATGGCTGGTTGTCGCATCTGCTTGCGCAGGCCCTGCAGCGCGAGGTCTGCGGTGTCGACGTCAACCGCACCGAATTGACCCAGGCCGCGCGCGTCTTCGGCCATGACGCGCGGCTGACATTCGTCGCTGCCGACATCCACACGCTGGTGCTGCCGCGCGATGTATTCGATGTGATCGTGTTGCCCGCCTGCGTGCAGTATTTCAGCGATCCCGCCGCGCTCGTCAGCCGCCTGCTCGGTTGCCTGCGCGAAGGCGGCGAGCTGCACATCCTCGACAGCCCGCTGTACGCCACGCCGCAACGCGGCCGGGAAAGCGCCGCACGCAGCCTGCGTTACTTCACCGACCTGGGATGCCCGGCGCTGGCCGCGCACTATCACCAGCACACCTACGCCAGCTTCGACGGCTTCGCCGTGCAGTGGTTGTTCGACCCCCGGCGCGCGGGCGCGCGGCTGGGGCGCCTGTTCAAACGGCGGCAGCCGCATTTTCCGTGGTTGTGTCTGCGCAAGCAGGACAACTGACGGTCAGGCATCGATCGGGGTCAGTGGGCTCGCAGGGCCTCCATCAGCGTGGTGGCCCCCGGCGCCTGGTGCTGGGCAACCGCGCCCACCACGATGAAGAAGACGAGCACGCCCAGCAGCGGCCAGATCGTGTGGCGGACGCACAGCCACCACCAGCCCTGGGCCTGGATGCCGCGCATCCGCCGGTACAGCCCGCCGGCCAATGCCGCGTCCACCAGGAGTTCGGTCATCAGCACCGGTGCCGACCACACCACCCAGACAGCAGCCACCAGGGCGGCTACGGACGCAGCCAGTAGCGCCACGATTGCCAGGACAGGCAATCCCGCATCGCCATCGATGAGGTCCGGAAGTACATCGCCCTCCGAAAGCCCCGAGCTGACTCTTGCGCCCCCTGTGCCGGAACGGCCCGCACCACTGGAGCCGCCACCGCCGTTCCAGCCGGGCGTTGTTGGTGTGCTACCGCCGTCAAGGTCGATGCTGTGATCCAGCAGCTCCTAGTACGCGTCATCCATGTCGTTGCGCCAACGCACCCAGGCCCACATCAGCAGCAGGAACACGCCATAGGCGGCGAGGGTGGCCAGCGGATAGCGCAGCACCATCGCGTCGATGCCGCCATTGCGCAGCAGGTGCGAGCTCAGCAGCCCGCCACTGGCGGTGATCATCACGATGGCGCTCATCTGCAGCCGTCGCCAGCCGTCGCGTTCCAGGCGCTGGCGTGTCTGCAGGAGTTCAGGGATGTGCCGTTCTGGCATCGCGGTGCGTCCTGCAGCAGGCACGCCTGTGCCGGAACGCCGAGCGTAAGGAGTTTCACGTACGCGTGCATGTGCAGGCGCCTATCGATCCTGCGTGGTGGCTAGAACGGGAAGGGCATCCGCGGCACGCGTTGGTCGTTGCGAGGCGTCCGTGTCCAGCCGCCTGCTGGAGGAATGACGGATTTGCTCGCAATGCGCTGGCCTTCTGGTACGTGGAGACGCAGCTTGCGGTCGATGCCACTCAGCGGAATCCAGGCGGGGACGCGGCGCATTGAACGCCACACGATGCCCGCCTGCGCGCACGCACATGTCACACTTCAAGCTCATCCTTTGGCGAGAGACACCGGTGATTGGCCAACAACGTGATCTGACATTTCGTTTCCTTGCTGAGCCCAGCGACGTCAACTTTGGCGGCAAGGTGCACGGCGGGGTGGTCATGAAGTGGATCGACCAGGTGGGTTTTGCGGCGGCCAGTGGCTGGAGCGGGCATTACTGCGTCACCGTGGCGGTGGGTGGCATCCGCTTCGTGGCGCCGGTGCGCATTGGCGATCTGGTCGCAGTGTCGGCCAAGCTGGTCTACACCGGCCGCAGCAGCATGCATTTCGCCATCGACGTACGCGCGCGCAGCCCGATGGGCGGCGACTCGCGTTTGTGCACCCACTGCATCATCGTGTTCGTGGCGATGGATCCAGACGGCGTCACACCGGTGGAAGTGCCGTCATGGCGGCCGTCCACGCCGGAAGACCAACGCCTGGCCGAATACGCGCTCAAGGTGATGGAACTGAGCAAGGGCATCGAAGACACGATGGCGCATTACCAGGCTGATACTGGCCGCTAAGCGGTATTTGATGATGTGGGAGCGGGCCGCCGCTTCGCGGTTCTTGCACCGCGGTTGCCGCAGGTGCTTCCCGTGCATTTGTGGTCGGTGTCGGCCGCGTTAGCAGCTGCGCCCTCGCGTCGCTTTACAAGCAATGCGACGCGGCGGCCTCACAGCTCATCAAGCACGTACTGCACTCGTTGCTCTGTGTTGGCAAGCGAAAGCTGATTGTTGGCGAAGTGGGCCAGATCGAACCCGTCCGGCAGGCGCCTCCGCCTATCGCTTTGCAACTGGCCTTGGCGGTGACGTGGTCGGAGACGAGGCTGGTCTAGAGGCTTGCAGCCATTCGCGCTGACGCCTGGATTGCAGCAGCCCCTGCCATCGATGATCCGGGCCGTGCGTTGCACCGATGGCTCAGGCCGTGCGCGGACAGCCAAAAACAAAAAAGCCGCAGCAACCGCCGCGGCTTTCATGTGCAAAACGAACGCTGCGATCAGAGTACGCGACGCGCCTGGATGAACTTTTCGCTCCAGTAGCCGCTAGCCAGCGAATCCACGCGCACGTCCTTGCCGCGGCTCGGCGCATGCAGGAACTTGCCGTCGCCGACCACCAGGCCGACATGGTCGATGCGACCGCGGCGGCCGAAGAACACCAGGTCGCCGGCCTTGAGCGCGTGCGGGTCCTTGATCAGCTCGGCGGTTTCATCGCGGGCGATATCGCGGGAGACGCGCGGCAGTTCGATGCCCAGCGCAGTCTTGAACACGTAACCGACCAGGCCGCTGCAATCGAAACCTTCGGTGGACTCGCCACCCCAGACGTACGGCGTGCCCAGCAGGGCCATCGCGCGCTGCAGGATCACCTGGACCTTGCTGTCGGCCACGGCGTTCTGAGCCGCGTTGGCAGCGCTCTGCGAAACGTCGTAGTTGGCGAGCAGGCGGCTGAGGTCGCCAGCGAACATCGCCGAGCGATCCATCAGGGGAATGGCGTCGTTGGCAGCCAGGTGCGGAAGCAGGGCGGCCAGCGTTGCAGTGGCAGCGGCATCGGCGCGGCTGCGGGTGGCGGCTTTCTCAGCGGCGACGGCGCTTTCAGACGCGGTCGTCGTCGGAACGGAAGAGGGGCTGGGGGCGGTCTGTGCCAGGGCGGGAAGTGCTGCGAGCCAGAGCGCGGTGGCGCACAACAGGCGGAGCGGTTTCCGGGGCGGATGCGGTGCGGCGCCAGGGTTGAGCTGTTCGTCGTTCGTCACGCGGGAATCACAATTCTGCTGTCGATGCGGGATGATGCCTTGGTGAAGGGTTCGTTACGTTCAAAAAACGTTAACTTTCCGTTTTATGACTTGTGACACACGTCACATTTCAATGTAAAACCCGCTTTGAACCTGAATAATGGTCACGCCAGTAAGCCCCGTCGAGG
The DNA here is from genome assembly GCF_041475695.2 of Xanthomonas sp. NCPPB 4037. Lineage (NCBI taxonomy): Bacteria > Pseudomonadati > Pseudomonadota > Gammaproteobacteria > Lysobacterales > Lysobacteraceae > Xanthomonas > Xanthomonas sp. NCPPB 4037. Next base: position 3,241,642 of record NZ_CM191261.1, on the reverse strand, counting down.
AAATCCAAGCGGACGGTACCGCCGCTGCTTGGGGCGTGCACGAAGCGGCCTTCACCGACATAAATGCCGACGTGGGTCACGCTTCCGCTGGAGCCAAAAAAGACCAGATCGCCAGTTGACAGTTTTTCAGCTGGAATTTTTGGACCCTGCACGGCGGCCAGGTCACGCGAGGTCCTGGGCAATGAAAGTGCCAGCACGTCCTTGTAGACATAGGTGACAAGCCCGCTGCAGTCGAAGCCGCTCTCCGGCGTGTTGCCGCCATACCGGTACGGCGTGCCGACCAGGCCCAGGGCGCGCATGAGGATGTTGTTGGCGGCAGCCGGGTTGGCCGGCGGTACCTGGGGCCAGACGCGTGCGGTGGCCGGTGCTGGCGCCGGGCGGCGCACCGGTGCCTGCGAGCAGGCGGCCAGCAGCGACAGACCCAGCATCAGGCAGGCCGCGGCGGTGCGGGGACGAACGGCAGCAACTGGCGTGATAGGCATCGAGCCGGGATAATGGGCGGTTACGAAGGTCGCCATGATGGCGGCGCACTCGACGGCCCACAAGCCGTCCTCAACCGTCTGCCACCGGGCAGCCCCATTCAGAGCCAGGCATGAAGATCGAAAAAGACAGCGTCGTCCGCTTCCATTACACCGTTTCCGAGCTCGGCCAGGAGCCGATCGAAAGTTCCAAGGAGCGCGACCCGTTGGCGATCCTGATCGGCCGCGGCAACATCATCCCGGGCCTGGAAGCGGCCATGATGGACAAGGAAGCCGGCGAGAGCTTCGGCGTCGACGTCAAGGCGACCGAGGCTTACGGCGAATACCGCGAAGGCCTGAGCCAGCGCGTGCCCAAGAAGCACTTCGGCGCCACCAAGCTGGTGCCGGGCACGCAGGTGGTGCTGCAGACCAACTTCGGCCCGCGTGCGGTGACGGTGCAGAAGGTCGGCATGAGCGTGGTCGATGTGGATCTCAACCACCCGATGGCCGGCAAGGACCTGCACTTCGACGTGGAAATCATCGAAGTGCGCGAAGCTACCCAGGAAGAGCGTGACCACGGCCATGTGCACGGCGACGGTGGTCACCACCACTGAGTCACCGCTGTGCATCCTGACGGCCCGCCTCTTCGGCGGGCCGTTTGCATTGTGCGACCTGCTGTGTCGCCTGCCGTTACGGGTTTCGATGACCGAGCGTTCTGTATTGTTGCCAATTGCCGCGACCGAGCGGATTGCGGTGCTGGATGTGCTGCGCGGTTTCGCGCTGCTGGGCATCTTGCTGATGAACATCGAAGGCTTCGTCGGCCCGCTGGACCTGGCGGTGACCGGCGTCGATCCGCACTGGCATGGCCTGGACCGCGTGGTCGATGCGCTGACTTATGTGTTTGTGCAGGGCAAGTTCTACACCTTGTTCTCGCTGTTGTTCGGCATGGGGTTTGCGGTGATGGCGCAACGCGCCCAGCAGGCGCAGCGCCCGTTCCTGGGCATGTATCTGCGCCGGAGTGCCGGCCTGCTGGTGATCGGTCTTGCCCATGCGGTGCTGCTGTGGTCGGGCGATGTGCTGGTGACCTATGCGCTGCTGGCGCTGCTGTTGCTGGCCACCCGCTCCGTGCCCACGGCCACGCTGCCGTGGTTTGCGGTGTTCGTGTACCTGTGTGCGCCGGGGTTGATCCTGCTCTATGGCGCGGTGGGCGCGCTGGCCCAGGCGGATCCCGCCGCCGCGGCCGAGTGGAACGTGGCGATGCGCGAGGTGGCGCAGCAGGCGGTGGCCAACGTGCAGGCGCAGCGCAGTGCGCTGGGCAGCGGCACCTATGTGCAGGCCACCGTGCAGCGTTGGCACGATCTGCGCGAGGCCTTGAGCGCGCTGACCATCAACGGCCCGGCCATGCTCGGGATGTTCCTGCTGGGTGGCTGGTTTGTGCGCAGCGGGGCGATTGCCGCGCCCGAGCGCTTTGTGGGTCTGTTCGGTTGGCTGCGTTACGGCGTGTTGCCACTGGGTCTGGCGTTGATGCTGGTGAGCTACCGGCTGGAGCCGTGGATGGACCCGGCCCGGCTGGATCCGCGGCTGTCGTTGGCGTTCGCGCTGGCACTGCTGGGCGGGGCGATGATGTGCCTGGGCTATGCGGCCTGGGTGATGCGTTTTGCAGCGCAGCTGCGCTGGCTGGCACCGGCCGGGCGCATGGCCTTGAGCAACTATCTGCTGCAGTCGCTGCTGTGTACGAGCATCTTCTACGGCTATGGCCTGGGCTATTTCGAACAGTTGCCACGTGCGTGGCAACCGCCATTTGCGCTGCTGCTCTTTGCAGTGCAGGTGGCCCTGAGCCACCTGTGGTTACGCTGGTTCCGCTTCGGTCCGGTGGAGTGGCTGTGGCGCTGCGTGACCTACCTGCAGGTGCCGCCACTGCGGCGTCATGCTGGCGCTGCGGGCTGACGCATGAGTAACGCACGCGTGGATGTGGTGGTGATCGGCGCCGGTGCAATCGGGCTGGCCACCGCGCGTGCGTTGGTCGGTGCCGGCCGGCAGGTGCAGGTGCTTGATGCCGGCGCAATCGGCGGGGCAACCTCGTATGGCAACTGCGGCACCATCACGCCCAGCCATGCGCCGCCGCTGGCAGCGCCGGGCATGCTTGGCCAGGCGCTGAAATGGATGTTCACGCCGGATGCGCCGCTGTACATCCCGCCGCGGCTGGATCCCACGCTGTGGCGTTGGTTATGGCGCTTTGCACGGCGCTGCAACCAGCGCGATTGGCGGGCCAGCGTGCAGGCGCGCGCTGCGCTGCTACACGATGCACGCCTGCGGCTTGCCCACTGGATCGAACGCGACGGGCTGGACTGCGAATTCCGCAGCGATGGCTTGGACTATGTATTCGGCGATGCGCGCAGGTTCGAACATTACCGTGCCGAATGCGCAGCGTTGGCGCAGTGGGGTATCCAGGCACAGGCCATCGACGGCGAAGACTATGTGCGGGACGACCCCGCCTTTCGCCAGGGGATTGCCGGCGCGATCCACTTCCCCGGCGATGCGCATCTGCGCCCCGAACGCTACACCGCCGAGCTGGCACGCGTGCTGCGCGCACGTGGCGGCGTGATCCAGGAACACTGCCGTGTGCACGCCGTGCGTCCGGATGCGCAGGGCGTGTGCCTGCACACCGCGCACGGACAACTGCATGCGCGCGAGGTGGTGATCGCCACCGGGCCGTGGTCGCCGCAACTTGCTGCACAACTGGGGCTACGGCTGCCGGTGCAGGCCGGCAAGGGGTATTCGATCACCTATAGCGCGCCGGCGCAGATGCCAAAACGCCCGGTGGTGCTGAAGGACCGTTGGGTGTTTGTGGTGCCATGGCGCGACCGCCTGCGGATCGGCAGCACCATGGAATTCTCCGGCCACAACAGCCAACTCAACGCGACACGCCTGGCCGCGCTGGAGCGCGCGGCAGCGCAATTCCTGCATGCGCCGAAAGGCCCTGTCGAAATCGAACGCTGGTATGGATGGCGCCCGATGACCTGGGACGATGTGCCGGTGTTGGGCGCGGTGCCGCGCAGTCCTCACGTCTGGCTCGCGGCCGGCCATGGCATGCTCGGCATCAGCATGAGTACTGCAAGTGGACAACTGATGGCCGACCTGATCACCGGGCGCGCACCCGCGCTGGACCCGCAGCCCTACCGCGCAGAGCGTTTCGCATGAGCGCACGTTACGACTACGACGTGGTGGTGCTGGGCGGTGGCTCCGGTGGTCTTGCCGCAGCGTTCCGCGCAGCCAAACATGGCGCGCGCGTGGCGATCATGGAGCCGGGCGAGCTCGGCGGAACCTGTGTCAATCTTGGCTGCGTGCCGAAGAAGGCGATGTGGTTGGCGGCCGATCTGGCGAGCAAGATCGAACTGGCCGGTGCACTCGGGTTTGATGTGGTGCGCCCAACCTTGACCTGGCAGGAATTGGTCACCCACCGGCAGGGCTACATCGGCAACATCCACGCCAGTTACCGGCGCCGCCTCGACGATGATGGTGTGGTGCTGATCCCGCAGCGTGGCGTGTTGCAGGACCGGCATACCTTGATGGGCGCCGACGGCGTGCCCGTCACTGGCGAGCACATCGTCATTGCCACAGGTGCGCATCCATTGCGCCCGCACGTGGAGGGCGCCGAGCATGGTCATGTGTCCGACGACTTCTTCAACCTCTGCCATGCGCCGGACCACGTGGCCATCGTGGGCGGCGGCTACATCGCGGTGGAGATTGCGGGGCTGTTGCAGGCGCTTGGTAGCCGCGTGCATCTGTTCGTGCAGGGCGAGCGGTTGCTGGAACGCTTCGACTCCGAACTCACGTTGCAGCTGGCCGATAACCTGCGCCATCTCGGCGTGCGCCTGCACTTCGGTTTCCGCACCACCGGTGTGCAGCGCGATGAGGCGGGCAAGCTGCGCATGCGTGGCCACAGTGCACATCCGGGCGAGCTGGGTAACGATGTCTTCGACCAGGTTTTCTTTGCGATTGGCCGCCGTGCCAATACCGCCGGGCTGGGCCTGGAAGCGCTCGGTGTGGAACTCGGCAAGAAGGGCGAAATCGTCGTGGACGACGGCCAGACCACCAGCGTGCCCAACATCCATGCAGTGGGCGATGTGGGCGGCAAGGTCGGGCTGACGCCGGTGGCGATCGCGGCCGGGCGCAAGTTGATGGATCGCCTGTTCGGTGGCCAGCCGGATGCGCGCATGGATTACGACAACGTGCCCAGCGTGGTGTTTTCGCACCCGCCGCTGGGTGCGGTGGGCCTCACCGAAGAGCAGGCGCGTGAGCGCTACGACGGTGCGGTGCGCGTGTACCGGAGTAATTTCCGCCCGATGCTGCACGCATTGGCCGATGCGCCGCAGCGCAGCGTGTTCAAGCTGGTGTGCGTGGGCGAGGAAGAGCGCGTGGTCGGCTTGCACCTGCTCGGAGAAAGCGCCGACGAGATGCTGCAGGGCTTTGCGGTGGCGGTCAAAATGGGCGCTACCAAGCGCGACTTCGACGAGACCGTGGCGATCCATCCCACCTCATCGGAAGAAATTGTGTTGATGCATTGAGCGCCGCATGTTGGCGGCATGCGTTTGCGGGTCCCGGCGTGGCAATCAGCGCAGATGTCAGGCCCGGCACGTTGTTGCTCTGCGCAAAGCTGCACGTCTCTCAGCAGCCAGCAAGGCGTTGTTGTCCGATGGTGTGTGGTGCCTGACCACACGAGCGCGCAGCTGGCCTAACGCGTACTGCATCCGAATGGCATCATTCGCGCATGCCATCCCGTCGCCCTTCCAGCACTCGTGTAGCCGGCTCGAACGCCGGTGACACATCCGCCGCGCGCGCTGCCGAGCAGGTTCGGCTGCGGATTCTGGACGTGATCCGCGCCATTCCCGCGGGCGAGGTTGCAGGCTACGGGGAAGTGGCGATGCGCGCGGGTCTGCCAGGGCGTGCGCGCCTGGTGGCTAAGCTGTTGAGCAGCAACCAGGATGCAGCGTTGCCCTGGCATCGGGTGCTGCGCAGCGACGGGCGCATCGCGCTGCCGGAGGGCTCTGCCGGCTACCAAGCGCAATGCCAGCGATTGCGTGCCGAAGGCGTGCCAGTGGAGCGGGGCAGGGTACGGCGTGCCACTGCAGCGCAACGGCTGGATGCGGCCGTGTGGGGTCCTTCATAAGCCTGCCGTTATGATGAGCGGCAGTCCCGAAGGATGCCGCCATGCTGCCCCAACTGCCGCCCGTCACCAAAGCCCTGCTGATCGCCAATCTCGGCATGTTCATCCTGCAATGGGCGCTGGGTGACCTGGGTGCCGGCCTGCTGCCGTCCGATGCTGCCCTGTCGCCACTAATGTTGTGGCCGCTCTCTAATGGCTTCGATGCGTTCTCGCCGGGTGCCAGTTTCATGCCGTGGCAGCTGCTGACCTATGCGTTCCTGCATGGCGGGTTCAACCATCTGTTCTTCAACATGCTGGCGCTTTTCATGTTTGGCGCGCCGCTGGAACAGACCTGGGGCCAGAAGCGATTCCTGACGTATTACCTGGTGTGCGTGGCCGGCGCCGGCGTGTGCCAGCTGCTGATGGCCTGGTTCACCCAGAGCGGGGCACCGGTGCTGGGCGCGTCGGGTGGTGTATTCGGCTTGTTGCTCGCCTACGGCATGCTGTTCCCGAACCAGCGGGTGATGCTGCTGTTTCCGCCGATCCCGATGAAGGCACGGACCTTCGTGATCGTGTTCGGTGCGATCGAGCTGCTGCTTGGCGCCACCGGTTGGCAGCCCGGCGTTGCCCACTTTGCGCACCTGGGCGGCATGCTGTTCGGGTGGCTGTTGATCCGCCACTGGCGCGGCCAGCCGCCGTTTGGTGGCAAGCGCGGCAAGGGGCGCAAGCCGCCGCTGCGTGTGGTGCGCTGAATCAAGCGACGCTATGCGCTGTGAACCTGTAGGAGCGGCCTTGGCCGCGATGGCCTGTTATCGGTAAGGCCCCATCGCGGCCAAGGCCGCTCCTACAAAGCGTGCTTGGCGGTGGTGAGCAACGCGACGGTTCAAACGCCAGACAAAAAAAGAGCGCGGATTCCGCGCTCTCTTCATTGCTGCCGATGATGCTTCGCGCTAACTCAGCGCCAGATCTTCAACTGGTCTGCATCCACGCGCTGCATCGGCTGGCCCGGCTTGCAGCTGAAGGTGGCACCGAACTCCGGCAGGTTGGACAGCGGGCCGTTGGTGCGCCACTGGCCAGGTGCACGGATGTCCGCACTGGCACGCTGCACCGCTTCGTTCGGTGACAGCTGCTGCGCCCACAGGCCGGCCCAGGCGGTGAAGAAGGCCTGCTTGTCGGCCTGCGTTGCCGCCGGCTGTGCCTTGCTGAAGGCCTGCCATGCCAGCTCCACGCCGGCCAGATCGGCCAGGTTTTCTTCGGCGGTCTGTGCGCCATTGACCTTGGCATTAGGCACGCCCGGATAGGCGTAGGCACCGTACTGGTTGGCCACCTTGCCGGTCAGCAGCGTCCAGCTGCTCTTTTCGGCGGGCGTCCACCAGCTGCGCAGTTCGCCCTTGGCATCGACCAGTGCGCCCTTGGCATCGATGGCGCGCGTCATTTCATGCGCCACCAGCGCGCCGTAGGCACCGTATTGCGCGGCCGGCGTGGCGCCGGTGCTCAAGACCGGCGGCTGCAGCACCGCAGCGGTGATGATCAGGCGGTTCTGTGCGATGTCGTAGGCCAGCGCCGGCTGCTGCGGCAGCACGTCCCAACGGCGGTCGGCGTTGCCCTTGCCGATGCGCTTCATTTCTTCGCGGTGACGCCAGGTGGAGGCGATCAGCATGTTGCCGCCGAAGCTGCCACGGCCCATCGGCTGCACGGTGTAGTCGAGGTCGCGGCGCGGTGCGCCCACTTCGATCTTCATGGCGCTCAGCTTGGCCTTGGCTTCGGCGATGACCTCGCCATTGCCCCAGCCGGTGCGCTCCAGCGCAGCCAGCTGCGCATCGCGGATCTGGTCGGCGATGGCTTCGGCCTGGCGGCGGGTGTCGCTGCTGAGGTAACGGCTCACGTACTCGCGGCCGAGCATCGGGCCGGCGGCCACGTTGATGGCATCGAGCACTTGCTGCCAGCGCTGCGGCGGCAACGCGTCGCCACGCAGCAAGCGGCCGCGGAACTGGTATTCGGCGTCATGGAAGCTCTTGGACAGGTACGGCGCCATGGCATCGCCCACGCGCCAGCGCAGGTAGGCTTTCCACTGCTCGGGCTTGATGCTGACGATCATGCTGTCGAGCTGCTTGAACATCGCCGGGTCGGCCATCGACACCAGGTCGTCCTTGACGCCCTGGGCCTCGAGGAAGTCGCCCAGGCGCAGGTTCTTGTACTGCTTGGTCAGGTCCTTGGTGGCGATCGGCGCGTAGTTGTTGAACGGGTTGTTGATGCCCTGCACGGACTGCGCGCTGCGTGCCAGTGCGGTTTCGATCTGCAACACGGAGGCCGCATCGGCATCGAGCTTGTCGGCAGGGGTGCCCGTCAGCGCCAGGATCTGCTTGACGTAGGCGCGGTAGCGGCCCATCAGCGCCTGGGTGTCGGCGTCGGTGCGGGTGTAGAACGCCGGATCCGGCATGCCCATGCCGCCCTGCATGAAGTAACCGATGTGGCGGTCGAGCGCCTTCAGGTCCACGTCCGGGCCGAAGTTGAAGCCGACCGGGATACCGACCTGGTGCAGCGCAGCGATCGAAGCGGGCACATCCTTGGCTTTCTTGATCGCATCGATGCGCGACAGCAACGGGGCGATGGGATTGGAGCCATCCTTTTCCACGGCGGCCTCATCCAGGCCGCTGGCCCAGAAGTCGCCGAGCAACTTCTGCACGTTGCCTTGCGGGCTGTTCATCGCCGCATCCAGCAGCTCGCGCTGCTGCTGCAGGGCACGGTCGGACAGCTGGCCCAGCGCGGTGACAGCGCCAGCCTGCGGCACCGGGTTGCTCTTGAGCCAACCGGCATTGGCGTAATCATAGAAATCGGTGCAGGCGGCCGGCACAGCCGGGGCCTTGGGGGCTGCCTTCTTCTTGCGAGCGGCGTCGGCGTCGGGGGCGGACAACAGCGTGATCAGGCTGAAGCCAAGAGCGAGGGCAAGCGGACGAATGGTGGGCATCGAGACGAAGGGTGGCCAGATTGAAGTCGGCGGAGTTTAGCAAGGCTGCGCCTCGCGCAGGCAGGCGGCAGCGGCCGTTCGTCCGTGCGAGCGCTCGCTGGCATGAACGCGACAGGCCCGCGGGTGCGGGCCTGTGCGTGATGCGTTGGTACTGGAAGCGATTGCAGGCGGTGCCTGCATCGAATCACCAGATCACCACGCGGTCTTTCTCAGGGCGCACCATTGCATCGCCCGGCTTGCAGGCGAAGGCGGTGGCGAACTGCGGCATGTTCGATGGTGATGCGATGGCGCGTAGCTTGGCTGGCGCGTGCGGGTCCGACGCCAGATAGACCATCTGTTGTTGATCACGGACGCGTTGACGCCAGCTGCGGGCGAAGGCAAGGAAAAAGCGCTGGTCGGGGCTATAGCCGTCGATGGCCTTGGCCCGTTCCGGATGCTGCTGCAAGGCGGTCTGCAACGCGTCATAGGCAACGTTGGTGCCGCCCAGGTCGGCGATGTTCTCGCCAAGGGTGAGTTTGCCGTTGACGTGCAGGGTCGGATGGCTGGGCAGGGGCGCATACGCATCGAACTGTTTGACCAACTGGTTGCTGCGTTGGTCGAACTTGCGCCGGTCGTCTGCCGTCCACCAGTTGACGTTGTTGCCTGCACCATCGAACTGGCTGCCCTGATCGTCGAACCCATGGGTGGCCTCGTGACCGATCACCGCGCCGATACCGCCGTAGTTCAACGCATCGTCGGCAGTGGCATCGAAATACGGAGGCTGCAGGATCGCCGCAGGAAAGTTGATCGAATTGGTCATCGGGTCGTAATACGCGTTGACCGTCTGCGGCGTCATCGACCAACGGCCGCGATCGGTGGGTTTGCCGATCTGCGCAATGTCGTAGCGATAATTGAACGTGTCCGCCGCCTGCAGGCTGCCGTAATAGTCGCCGGGTGTGATCTGCAACCCCGACCAGTCACGCCAGGTGTCCGGATAGCCGATCTTGGGCAGGAAGGTCTGCCACTTGGCCAAGGCTTTGGCCTTGGTCTCGGCACTCATCCAGTCGACCTGTTCGATACGTGTCTTGAGCGCCGCGCGAACGTTGTCGACCAGTTCGCTGGCGCGTTGCTTGGCATCTGGCGTGAACACCTTGGCCACATAGAGCTGCCCAACGCCTTCGCCCATTGCGCCGTTGACCGAACGCAGCACGCGCTTCCAGCGCGGCAGCTGCTCTGGCTGCCCGGACAGCGTCTTGCCATAGAACGCAAAGCGATTATCGGCAAATGCCTTGCTCAAGCGCGTGGATGCGTCATCGATCGCATGGAAGCGTAGGTAGGCCTGCCACTGCGCAATGGGCGCGCTGGCCAATGCCTGATCGAACGCGGCAAAAAACCGTGGCTGCGCGAGCGAGAAGCCGCTGCCGACCGGTACGCCTTGGGTGGCGAAAAAATCCTCCCACGGAAAGTGCGGAGTGAGCTTGTCCGCCTCGGCGAGGGTGACCAGGCGGTATTGGTTCTTTGGTTCACGCGCGTCCACGGGGGCCAGCGATGCGGCAGCCAGCCGCGTTTCGAGCGCAAGCACGTCGTTTGCCTGTGTCTTGGCCAGCGCGGCAGGGGTGCCGGTGAGTTCGAACGATTTGGCGATGTAGGCAAGGTAGGCTGCGCGGATCGGCGCGTGCTCCGCACCGGTGTAGTAGTCCTTGGTTGGCAGGCCAAGGCCACCTTCCTGTGTAAACGCAATCTGCTGGTCGGCATTGTGGAAATCTGCACCGGCACCGAACGCAAAGACCTGTGCGTCGCCTTCGCCATGCCGGCTGATGATGTAGGCAGCGACATCTTTGCCGGAGTGCAATGCGGCGATCTTGTCCAGCTGCGGCTGGATCGGCTTGGCACCGGCGGCTTCGATTGCGGCCTCGTCCATGCCGGACGCATACAGCGCGCCGATCTTTTGTTCCAGCGATGGGGCCTGTGTACCGGCCTGTTTCGCCGCGGCTTCAAGCAGCTCGCGTTGGATCAGCAGGCTTTTCTCGGTCAGGAGTTCGTCGATGCCCCAACTGGTGTGGTCGGCCGGAATCGGATTGGCCTTGGCCCAGGCGCCGTTAACGAACTCGTCCAGGTTCTGACACGCGCTGGCTGCAGGGCCCAGCTCGCTGATATCGAATGCGGGTGTGTTCGCTGCCGTGGCCGGCGGCGCGGCATGCGCCGCAGTTGCTGCTGATGCAGGGGCGCTCTCTGCATCTGAGGTGCGCTTGCAGCCGGGCAGGGCCACCAGCAGGGCCAGGGCAAGGGTGGAGGTCTTGAGCAAGGGCATGTCTGGCATCAGCGAGGAGATGGATGCCGAGCATAAGCGGACGCGGCCTTGCGAACGCCGGGATTGAGGTTTGTTGAGCTTGGTCGGGCGATAGCGGTTCACGAAGCGCATCCAGTGACTGGATGCTGCAATGGCAATCAATGTCAGTGCTGTACAAGCGCTTGTCTTGAGCGTGCCTGGTAAAGCACTCCCGAGCGCGTTGCAGCGAGGTTGGTTGCCGAAGTGACGTGCCGACTTTCAATTGAGGCATTTGCACTGCCAGCGCGGAATAACGAGGTTGCACGCCCGCCAACGGCGCCACAGCACGCATAAAAAAAGCGGCGACTCGAAGATCGCCGCTTTCTCTTAACACGGTTGCGCGATTACCAGATCACCACCTGCTGATCGCCTTGACGCACCATCGCATCGCCCGCCTTGCACGAGAATGCGGCGGCAAATGCCGGCATGTTCGACGGCGCGCCGATGGCGCGGAAGTTGGCCGGCGCGTGCGGGTCGGTCTTCAGGCGCACCACCAATTCTTCCGGGGTAAAGTTACGACGCCACACCGTGGCCCAGTTGAGGAAGAAGCGCTGGTCGCGGGTGATGCCGTCGCTCTTGGGGTCGTCCTTGCCGGCGGTGGCGGTCTTCATTGCGTCATAGGCAGTGTTGAGGCCGCCCAGATCGGCGATGTTCTCGCCCAGGGTCAGGTCGCCCTTGACCTTGTCGCCTGCCGGCGTGCGGTAGCTGTCGAACTGTGCCACCAGTTTGCCGGTGCGTGCCTTGAACGCGTCCAGATCCTTCTGCGTCCACCAGCCCGGATCGGCGATGAAGTTGCCATCGGCACCGAAGCGGCTGCCCTGGTCGTCGTAACCGTGGGTCATCTCATGCCCGATCACCGCACCGATGCCGCCGTAGTTCATTTCCTCCGGTGCATTCGGGTCAAAGAACGGCGGCTGCAGGATGGCCGCCGGGAACACGATCTCGTTCTGCAGCGGGTTGTAGTACGCGTTGACGGTCTGCGGGCTCATGCCCCATTCGGTCTTGTCCACCGGCTTGCCGATCTTGGACAGGTTCCACTTGTAGTTGAACTCCGATGCCGCCATCACGTTGCCCAGGTAGCTATCACGGCTGGTGCTCAGGCCGTTCCATTCACGCCACTTTTCCGGGTAGCCGATCTTGGGCGTGAAGCTTTCCCACTTGGCGATCGCCTTGGCCTTGGTCTCCGGGCTCATCCAGTCGAGCTTTTCGATGCGCGCCTTCAGTGCGGTGCGCAGGTTGGTCACCAGGGTTTCCATCTTGGCCTTGGAATCGCCCGGGAAGGCGACCTTGACGTACATCTGGCCCAGCGTTTCGCCAGCCTGGCTGTTGATGGTGGCCAGCACGCGCTTCCAGCGCGGCTTGATTTCCTTCTGGCCACGCATGGTCTTGTTGTAGAACGCGAAGCTCTCATCCACGAACGGCTGGCTCAGGTACGGCGATGCACCGTCGACGGTGTGGAAGCGCAGGTAGGCGCGCCAGATGGCCGGGTCGGTGTCGGCGATCATCTTGCTCACTTCCTGATGGAAGGCCGGGATTGCCAGCGAGAACATCTCCGGCGTGGCCACGCCCTGCGACTTGAAGAACTCGGTCCACGACCAGTTCGGGGTCAGCTTGTCGGCATCGGCGGGCGAGATCGGGTTATAGGCCAGCGAGGCATCGCGCGACATCTGCGTGCTGGTCTTGGAGACCTTGGCCAGGCGGGTTTCGAACGCGACGACCTGCTTGGCCTGCGCGGTGGCATCGGCGGCGGCAACGCCAGACAGTTCCAGCACCTTGGCCACGTGCGCCTGGTAGGCGTCCAGCTTGGCCTTGTTGCCGGCGCTGGTGTAGTACTCCGGGTCCGGCAGACCCAGGCCGCCCTGCATCGCATAGGCGATGTTCTGGCTGGACTTCTTGAAGTCCGCTTCCGCGCCGAAGCTGAAGAGCTCGTTGTTGCCCTTGGCCGCGCTGCTGCGCAGATAGTCGACCAGCTTGGCCTGGTCGCTGATGGCGTCGATGGCGGCCAGGTCCGGCTTCAGCGGCTCGATGCCCTGGGCGTTGATCTTGGCTTCGTCCATGCCGGTGGACCACAGGTCGCCGACGATCTTTTCGACGCCGGTGGCACCGGTGTCTGCAGCGGCCTGTTCGGCCAGCTGCTGCTGGATCGCGTTGGAGCGCTCGTCGAGCATTTCGAACGCGCCCCAGCTGGTGCGGTCGCCCGGCACCGGGTTGGCAGCCAGGAACTTGGCGTTGGCGTAGGCGTTCAGATCGGTACAGGCATTGCCGTTGGGATCCAGATCGGCAGCAGTGAACTGATTCACCGCCGGCAGCTTGCTTTGGTCCAGGGTCAGCGTCTTGGGTGCGGCGGCCGCGCTGGCAGCGGCATCAGGCGCGGTGGCCGGTGCGGCGTCTTCGGGCTTCTTGCAGCCGCTCAGCGCGGCGGCGACGGCCAGGGACAGCGTCAATAGATGAGGGGTACGAATCACAAAGGCTCCAGGAGCAACAGTCAATTGGGAAGCCCCGTCACAGCGGAGCCGTGGCGGCACTCTACCTTTCTGTATGACAGCACGCATGGTGTCGAAGGTCATGGGTGGGCAATGTCCAGATCGGCTGGCCCTTCGTGACCGGGGGCAGCCCTCGTGCGCAAGGCGATGCACGGCCGGCGTCCGGTGGTTTGGTTCTGCGTTGTGGCGTGGGCGCGTATTGGTGCTCATTGGCCTGACCGTCGCGTGCGGTGACCTGGTGGCACCCTTGATCGCGATGAGCGCCTGAATGGTCCAGCTGCGCGCGCGGTGCTATATACACGCGCATGCCTACCGCTTCCGCACCGTTGGATGCACTGATCATCGGCGCCGGCCACAACGGCCTGGTGTGTGCCGCCTACCTGGCCAAGGCGGGCAAACGGGTGCTGGTACTGGAGGCGCGCGATGTAGTCGGCGGCGCGGCAGTCACCGAAGAGTTTCATCCCGGGTTTCGCAACTCGGTGGCGGCCTACACGGTCTCGTTGCTGCAGCCCAAGGTCATTGCCGATCTCGCCCTGGAGCAGCACGGTTTGCAGGTGGTTGCGCGCCGTATCAACAACTTCCTGCCGCTGCCCAATGGCGAGTATCTGTTGGCCGGCGCGGGCCGAACCGCGGTGGAAGTAGCCAAATTTTCCGCACGCGACGCCGCTGCACTGCCAGCTTACGAGGCGCGCCTGGAACAGCTGGCCGATGTCTTGCGTGCGTTGGCTTTAGAGCCACCGCCCGATGTCACCGAGGGGGGCTGGCTGCGCGCGCTGCCGCAGCTGTGGCGCGCCGGCAAGGTGGGGCTGCAGCTAAAGGAATTACCGCTCGCGTTGCGGCAGGACCTGCTCGACCTGTTCACCATTTCCGCAGCCGACTATCTGGATCGCTGGTTCGAAAGCGCGCCGATCAAGGCGCTCTTCGGCTTCGATGGCATTGTCGGCAACTACGCCAGCCCTTACGCGCCAGGCACGGCGTACGTGTTGTTGCATCACGTGTTCGGGCAGAGCAACGGCGTCAAGGGCGCATGGGGCCACGCCATCGGCGGCATGGGCGCGATCACCCAGGCGATGGCAGCCAGTGCGCGCGAGGATGGTGTGGAAATCCGCACTGGCTGCGCGGTGGAGCGCGTGCTGGTGGAGCAGGGGCGTGCAACAGGTGTGGTGACTGCCGAAGGCGAGACGATTCGCGCCCGCAACGTGGTCGCGAACGTCAATCCGAAATTGCTCTATCAGCGGCTGATGCGATCGGAAGATGTGCCTGCAGCAACGCTTGAACGCATGGCGCATTACCGTTGCGGATCGGGCACGTTTCGCATGAATGTCGCGCTCTCGCAGCTGCCGGACTTCACTGCGCTCCCCGGCGCTGGCGATCATCTGACTGCCGGCATCATCCTCGCGCCCAGCCTGGACTACATGGACCGTGCCTGGCAGGACGCGCGCGCGTTCGGCTGGTCGCGCGCGCCGGTGGTGGAATTGCTAATTCCCAGCACCCTGGATACCAGTCTGGCGCCTGCCGGCCAGCATGTGGCCAGCCTGTTCTGTCAGCACGTAGCCCCGGTATTGCCGGACGGACGGCACTGGGATGACCACCGTGAGGAAGTGGCCGACCTGATGATCGCCACGGTGGAGCAGTACGCACCGGGATTCGCCGCATCGGTGCTCGGCCGCCAGGTGCTGTCTCCGCTCGACCTGGAACGCATCTTCGGCCTGGTTGGCGGCGATATCTTCCACGGCGCACTCAATCTCAATCAGCTGTTTTCCGCACGCCCGATGTTGGGGCAGGGCGGCTACCGCGGCGCCGTCCCCGGGCTCTACCTGTGTGGATCGGGCACGCATCCCGGCGGTGGGGTGACGGGAGCGCCTGGGCATAATGCGGCGCGGGTGATTTTGGGGCATTGATAGTTGCGAGTTGCAGCACCCCAAAAAAAGAAGGCTCCGGAAACCGGAGCCTTGGAGAGGTCTCAACTGCCCGGAGCGTCGATGACGCTCCGGGTTTGTTGCGCTATCAGAAGTCGTAAGACGCGGAGAGACGCAGGTAGCGCGGCGTGTTGTAGCTGTAGTCCTGCAAACCGATGCCATACGTATTGGATACAAGGCCCGGGTCGGTCTCATAGACGCCATCAACACGGTTCGCGCTGCGATCGTTCAACACATTGAAGATCTGTAGACCAACGGCCAGCTTGTGGTCTGCAAACGACGGACGATAGGTCACGCCAAGATCCACATTCTTGATCCAGGGCGTGCGGCCTGCGTCGCCAGGATTGGAAGGCTGACCGCCGCAGTAATGATAGGCGGAGCCATAGCTGATCGGATCCTGCCCATTCTCAAAGTACCCAAGGCATGTTCTTGGCGTACCGGACATCACGCGCAGCGTTGCCGATGCCATCCACTCCGGGCTGATCTGATAAGCACCAAAGGCCTTGAGTTGGTGGCGACGATCATTGGCGAGGCTTCCACCGGCGTAATACATCAGTGCTGCAGCATCCCAGTCCTGTGTCTTGGACACGTCCGCCTGACCAAGATCCGACTTCACCTGACCTTCGGTGTTGCCGTAGCTGTGCGACCAGGTGTAATCGACGCGGCCATACCATTTTTCGTCGAACGGGTGTTCCAGGAACAGGTCGACCGAGACATAACTACGCTTGGCCTTATCGGTGAAACCCCAGTCCTGCTGCGACATTTGCACCTGCGTGTAGCCGGAGCCGTCGGCATTAGCCAAGCTATAGGTGTTGGTTTTCCCGGGATTGAACATGACGCAGCCAGGAATATCGACTGCATCTGGATTTCCACCCGTGGCGACGAGCTTGTCGGCAATCCTCGCGGTGTCGCAGACGTCGTCGATCGCGCTCTGCAGCTTGCGATATGTGAACTTGGCGCCCGAGTTCCAGCTTTCGCCCAAGGTCTTCTCGAAGCCAAGGATGAATTCGTCCTGGTATTGCGACTTCAGGTCGGTGGGCGCGAAGGCATTCGGATCAGGTGCCTGCCCGTATTCGCCATTGGAGGAGACCGGGCCGGGACCGATGGGCGCTAGGCCGGTTGGTTCGCCATTGGCGTCGATGCCCGTATAGGTGAAGTACTCATCTGTATAGGTCGAAGCCGAGGCACCACGAACTGCAACGCTGTTGGGAAGGGCAAGATAATAACGACCCAGATTGGCAAACACCTTCAGAGAGGAATCGCCAAAGACATCCCAGCTTGCGCCAAAACGGGGCGCCCACTGGTCGCCACTGTCGACATATTCGACATGATCACTGTTGTAGTTGGTGAACTGGTCGTTACGGATACCGAGTGTTAACAGCCACTTGTCGTTGACCTGCCAACGATCCTCAAGGTAATACGCCTTTTGCTCAACGGCCATGCTGGTTGTGGTCGTGAAAATGCGCTGCTGTGCGTAGTAACCGTCCGACCCAGGCCCCGTGGCACCGACCCCGAGACCGGGCCGCACGGCGGTCTGCTCATCGGCCGCTCGTCCGTATATCCACTGGTAGCCAGGGCCCGTGGTGCGGACGCCTTCGTCATAGGCGTTGAAGTACATGTTATCCACGCCTGCGGTCAGGTCGTGGTCGCCCAGCCGATAGTTCAGCTCCAGCCTCAGGCTGCGGGTCTTGTTGATTGGATCGTCAGCCTTCGCCCGATTGGTCGCCTGATTGTTGCGAATTGGCGTGCCACCGGTAATTGCCGGATTCTGGCTCGTCACACTTCCGAGGAACGGCAAGTCAGAAACGAAGGGATTGAACTGCTGATTGTGCTGCGTGCTGCGGCCCCAGGTCGCGTTCAAGGTCAAGTCATCGGTAATGTAGCCGGTGTACTTGAAGATGTCGTAGGTGTCTTTGATTTTAAATGTGTCGGGGAACGTCCCGGTCGGGCCACCACGGACTAGGCCGTCGTAGTCGAAGCTGGTGTAGGCACCACTGCGCCGGTCAGTGTTCTGAATTCGGGTGTACTCAACGATGTTGTTGTCGTTGATATTCCAGTCCAATTTTCCGTAGAACTTCGGCGTGCTGTACTCGTAGTTGTTGCGGGCCTGGATGGAGTCACTGCTCGCATTGGTGCTGACGCCGTCAACCTTTTCGGACTCGCCTGCCACAAAGATAAACAGGCGATCTTCGATCAGAGGGCCGCCCGCGTAAGCGCTGTAGACGGTACGCGTCTGCGTGTTGTCCTTTCCAGCCCGATACAGCGTGCCCGGCTGATCAGGTGTGTCGTAGTCGTATCCAGCAGGCAGCGTGGCATTCGGAAACCACACATCGCCCCGCGAACTCGCCAGCGAGTCGGGTTCCCAGACAGACTGGACACCGAAATGCCACTCGTTGGTGCCGCGCTTACCGAGCTGATTGATCACGCCGCCAGTCGAGCGACCGTATTTTGCGCTGTAACCACCGGTGTAGGTTTCCTGCTGGTCGATCGCACCGTATGGCAAGCTAACGCCGCCGAGATTGCTGAATGGATTGCTGACATTGAAGCCATTGATGTAATAGGCATTTTCGGTGACGCCCGAGCCGCCGAACGACACCACCGAGCGGGAACCGTTATTGAATGCACCAGCGCCCGACACTGCGCCGGGAGCGAGCAATGCGATCGCTTCCGCACTCCGTCCCAACGGCAGGGTCGCCAGCTGTTCGGAAGTAATCACCGAACGCGATGTGGTAGAGCTGACATCGATCTTCGGCGCATTGGCGGCGGTCACCGTGATCGCGCCGAGCGTCGTGGCGTCGGCAGTACTTGGGCTGCCGGCATCCGCAAACGACACTTCTGTGCCGGAACCGACGCGCAACTGCACGTTCTTGCGGGTATCGACGACCTGATCACCGCGCTTGAGGGTGACGGTGTAGGCGCCCACCGGCAACGAACCTAGGTTGTAGCGGCCATTCGCATCGATGGTGATGGTGCGGCTGAGGCCGGTATCGCTTTGCACAACGATAGTGCTGCCGGCCTCGCTGGGGGCGCTGCCGTAGATGCTGCCGGTGGTGCTCTGCGCATACACCGCGCCGTTGGCTAGGCACGCACCGAGCACGACAGCGAGAGCGGTGCGCTTGAGGACCTGGCGACGAAATTGATTGCTCATTCCTAACCTTTGAACTGGGAAATCGGGGAAGTGGCGGTCACCGAAGAGTCAGATGGCCTTAACCCGAACGTAATGAATCTGTGCCCGCCGTTGCAATAGCTATCAACGGTTCATTAATGAAATGACGGACATCCGCGTTGAAAGTGCGGAAGTCAGCACAATTTGGTGCCAGTTCGCACAATGCATGACGATTGGCGTCAGTGAATTCATCTTCGTAATCTCTTCAGATAACAGCCGATTAATGTGAGATCCAGCAGCTATTGGTTTCAGTAAAAACCAATAAGTACTGCAATAGGTTTCGAAAGAAACTAAAAAGGCCCCGTCAAGCGGGGCCTTCCGGTGCTGCGGCTAATGCCAGCACTTAGAACTTTACAGTTGTCCCCAGGTAGAAGAACCGGCCCACGTTGTCGTACAGCGCGGAAGTAAAGTCCGAGCCGAAGTAGTTACGCGGCGGGTCCTTGTCGAAGGCGTTGTCGATGCCGAGATACACATCGATCTTCGAGCCGGGGAACTGATAACCGAACTGGAAGTTGTGGTACGTGTACGAACCGTTGCGGATCGGGCTGGCCGAACCGGGGTTGCTGTTGTAGCTCTCTGGTGTGACGCGCAGGTTGCCGTCCACGTAGTTCATGTCCCACGAGGCGCGCCATTCGTTCCAGTTGTACTTGGTCTGGAACTGCGCGCGCCAGCGCGGGTCGGTCACGTAGGTCACGTACTCGTCGTACTCTTCCGGGAAATCCTGGAACACCCATTCGCGCGACTGGATCAGCCGCGTGCCGACCAGGCGCAACACGGTGTTGCCTTCGCCCAGCTGGAAGCGGTAGTCCATTTCCAGATCCACGCCGACACGACGCGAGCGCGCCAGGTTTTCGTTGAGCGCCTGCCACCCGATGATGCTGTGTTCGGGATAGATCCGGCCTTGCGGGTCGGTGAAGCCACCCAGCGGTGCGCGCTGCACGAAGCCGCAGAAGCTGTTGTTGATGCCGCCCGGGTTGTCCACGCAACGCGTGGCATTGGTTTCGGCCGTCACCGAGCCAATCGCGTCCTGCAGGTCGATGCGCCAGTAGTCAACCGACATGCCGAAACCTTCGAAGAACTCCGGCTGCCACACCAAGCCGTACGACAGGCTGCGCGCGCGTTCCGGCTTCAACTCCGGATTGCCGCCGCTCACGCCGGGGCGGTTGGCGGTGTAGGTATCGATCCAGCCCACCGGAACGCCCAAGGCGCTGCAATTAGCCTGGCGTAGCGCCACATCGCCGGCGGTGCCGGGACGATTGCTGTTGCTGGAGAGGTAATTGCAGGGGTCATTGATGGTGGCGAAGTTTTCGCTCTGCGAGTCGTACAGCTCACCGATGCTGGGCGCGCGCACCGCCTGGGCCAGCGTGCCGCGCAGACGCAGCGACGGGATGATGGTCCAGTCCAGACCAATGTTCCAGGTCTTGGTCGAGCCGATGCTGCTGTAGTCCGAATAGCGGCCGGCCAGATCCAGTGCGAGCCGATCCACGCCGGGCAAACCCGCCAGCAGCGGAATGGTGCTCTCCACGAACACTTCCCGCACGGTGTACTCGCCGCCGCTGTTCGGGATGGCGTTGAGGAAGGTCACGCCCGATGCGGCCAGCGGATCGGTGATTTCTTCGCTCTGTTCCTTGCGGTATTCCACGCCACCGGCGATGCCGATGTCACCGGCCGGCAGCGACAGCATGTTGCTGTTGGCCACCGAGGCGCTGAAGACCGTCTGCTGGATCTTGGCTTGCGAGCGGGCGATGGTGTTGAACCATGCTGCTGCTTCCGGGCTTACCGCGCCGTTGCCGAACACGCTGAAGGGCACGCAGCCTTCGCGGGCCAGCGCCGAATACACGCGATTGGTGTTGGGGTTAATGGCGGTGGGATCGAGCGTGGTACGGCACACGATATTGCCGCTGGCGTCACGTGCCGCATCGATACCGGCCTGCCAGCGCTCGTTGATGCGGTTGTTGAGGTTCTGGCGGTCAACCGTGGTCTTGCCGTAGTTGGCGGAAACGTCGTAAGTCCAGTTGTCGGTGAAGTTACCTTCGGCGCCGAGCACTGCACGATAGGTCTTGCGTTCGATGTTTTCGCCGCGCCGACCGGCATCGACGTTGAAGCGATTCATCAGGATCTGCGTGGCACCGCGTGAATCCATCAGCGCACCCAGTTCGGGACTGACATACGGGTTCTGCCGACGCACGCGCAGCGAGCTGTCGAAGGCGGGCTGGCCGAAGAATTCCGAATCGGTCTCGCTGTACTTGCCTTCGAAGAACAGGCGATGATTCTCGCTGAGCTCGAAGTTGACCATCGTGTTGACGCTCTTGCGATCGAAGCCGGGCTGCAAATCGGCCACGGCGTTGAGGTCGGCAAAGTCGCAATCCACGCACGAGGTGTTGCTCACCACGGTGCCGTCATAACGATTACGGCGGAACGTGCCGTCTTCATTGAACAGGTAGCGGTTGCCGTAGCTGGCCGGGTTGCGGAAATCGAAGGTGCCCAGGTTGAAGGTGCCGCCATAGCTGGTGGAATGGTTGCCACCGGGGCCGCTGAGCACGTTCTGCGGGTTGCGTTCGCTGGGCGGACGGGTCGGGTCGTAGGCGGGGTTGGGCACCGTCACCAGGTACTCGCGGCCGATGGCGCGGTTGCCGCGACCAAAGCGATCCTGCTTGCTGTATTCGCCGGAAACGGCGATGTTGCCGCGCCCACCGGCAAAGTCGGTGCCTGCCGAGAAACTGGCGAAGGAGCGGTTGTAGTTGCCTTCGTCGGCCAGGCCGGTCTGCGCGCGGGTTTCAAAGCCGGTGAACGATTTCTTGAGGATGAAATTCACCACGCCCGCCACCGCGTCAGCGCCGTACACCGCCGAGGCGCCGCCGGTAATGACTTCCACGCGCTCGACCCATTCCACCGGAATGGTGTTGACGTCGACCGCGGTGGAGCCCGGGCTGGAACCCACATGGCGACGACCGTTGACCAGCACCAGCGTGCGATCCACGCCCATGCCGCGCAGGTCGAGCAGGCCCAGGCCCGCGGTGCCGATGAAGCGGGTGGAGTTGCCCAGCGTGTAGCTCGGCGCCAACGCCGGCATGCGTGCCATCAGGTCGCTGATGGTGGTGGCACCGGTGGCGCGGATTTCTTCGGCGGTGATCGCGGTGACCGGCGAGGGGGTGACAAAGCCGGTACGCGCGATGCGCGAGCCGGTGACGGTCACCTTGTCCAGATCGGTGGTGTCCGGGGCAACGCCATTTTCAGACTGTGCAAGCGCCTGGCCTGCGGGGACGACCAGCACGGCGAGCAGCGCCGCGCTCAAACGGTGACGACGGGTACGGTGCAGAGAACGACTCGACATGCCTTGCGGATCCTCGCTGGGTTGATGCGACGGCCGCGCTCGCTGAGCGCCGGCTGAACTGATTTTCGAACGTAACAATTCCTTAATCGTGTGTCCACCTTTGTGAAATATGTCGCGCGTTGACACGGATGAGGCGGCCGGCTCAGCAGGGCAAGGCACCACAAATCGCTCAAGCAACAGCGGCTGCGCCGTACACTTGGCGGTCCATGGCGGATCGCGCCGGCCGTTGTTGCCGCTGGGCGTCGTCGACTTCAGTTGGGTAAGGCAATGAGCAGAAAAATCACACGCGCAGCGCCAACTGCGCAGCCGAGGCGCCGCGCATGAGTACCGAGCGCAGGATCGCCGCGCACGCGGTGCAGGGCGCCCTTGCGCCGCACGCGCGCATCCGCAACGTGATTGCGGTGGGCTCGGGCAAGGGCGGGGTGGGCAAGTCCACCACCGCGGTCAATCTGGCGCTGGCGCTCCACCAGCAGGGCGCGCGGGTTGGTGTGCTCGACGCGGACATCTACGGGCCGAGCGTGCCGGCGATGCTGGGGTTGAGCGGCAAGCCCGACAGCCCGGACAACAAGTCGATCGAGCCATTGCGCGCGTTCGGCATCGAGGCGATGTCGATCGGCCTGCTGGTCGACCAGGACACGCCGATGATCTGGCGCGGCCCGATGGCCACCTCGGCGTTGACCCAGCTCTTCAACGACACGCTGTGGGACGACCTGGATTACCTGCTGATCGATCTGCCGCCAGGCACCGGCGACATCCAGCTCACCTTGTCGCAGAAGATCCCGGTGGCCGGTGCGGTGATCGTCACCACGCCGCAGGACATCGCCACGCTGGATGCGCGCAAGGCGCTGAAGATGTTCGAAAAGGTCGAAGTGCCGGTGCTGGGCATCGTCGAGAACATGGCGGTGCACACCTGTTCCAACTGCGGGCATCGCGAACATCTGTTCGGCGAAGGCGGCGGCGAGCGCATGGCCGCGCAGTACGGCGTGCCGCTGCTGGGGTCGCTGCCCCTGGATATCGGCATCCGCGAGCAGGGCGATGCGGGCCAGCCGATCGTGATCGCCGCGCCGCAATCGGCAGCCGCGCAGGCCTATCTGGCGGCGGCTTCGCGGCTGTCGGAGGAGCTGGGCAAGCGCCCCCGCGCCAGCATCCCGATCTCCGCCTCGCTGCTGTAATCGCCAAGCGGGCGGTGACCGCGCACGCTAGACTTTGCCGCCCTTCGCGCGGGCCGCTCGGCCCGCCGCCTTCCGTCTTCAAGGAACACCGCATGAGCATCAAGAGCGACCGCTGGATCAAGCGCATGGCCGAGCAGCACGCGATGATCGAGCCGTTCGAGCCCGGCCAGATCAAGCACGACGCCGCCGGCCAGCGCATCGTCAGCTTCGGCACCTCCAGCTACGGCTACGACGTGCGCTGCTCGCGCGAGTTCAAGATCTTCACCAACATCAACTCGACGATCGTCGACCCGAAGCACTTCGACCCGGGCAGCTTCGTCGATATCGAGTCGGACGTCTGCATCATTCCGCCGAACAGCTTTGCGCTGGCACGCACGGTCGAATACTTCCGCATTCCGCGCGACACCCTGGTGGTGTGCCTGGGCAAGAGCACCTACGCGCGCTGCGGCATCATCGTCAACGTGACGCCGCTGGAGCCGGAGTGGGAAGGCCACGTCACGCTGGAATTCAGCAACACCACGCCGCTGCCTGCACGCATCTACGCCAACGAAGGCGTGGCGCAAATGCTGTTTTTCCAGTCCGATGAGGTGTGCGAAACCTCGTACAAGGACCGAGGCGGCAAGTACCAGGGCCAGACCGGCGTGACCTTGCCGCGCACGTGAGTTGCGGGCGTGGCCGTGGCCTTCAGCAGATCGTGGTCGTCCTCTCGCGGTAGCGCAACAGTTGGCGCACGCCGGCAGCGACCAGGAACGCCGGCCACCAGGTCGCGATCAGGCCGCCCAGGTCCATGCTGTCAGGCCGAGGTTGTTCAGCAGGAACAGGGTGCCCAGGGTGATCAGGAACAGGGCGGGAATCAGGCGGCTGTGCATGGCGGCGTCCTCGTTGGGTGTGCGGCCATGCTGCGCGCGACTGCCCCGCCAATCAGGTGCCGGAAGTCAACAGTTGCGGGTGACAGTCGTCATGTCGGGCTGCTGCCGAATGCGCAGTGATCGCAACTGATCATCAAAACGCGCGGGATTAGTGCAGCGGCGATGTAGTAGACGCCGTACCTCAGAAGCATAGTGGTGGATCAAAGCGCGTCATCGAATGCGCGCGGCCCCCTTATCCACCCCCCTCCCTTCTGCCGAGAAGAGAGGGGGGTGTTTCCACCCGGCTGAACTGCGACGCGAGTCATCGGCGCGGAGACACCGCTGTTACGAATCCCCAATCCCAACTCCCCAATCCCGGCCCAACCTACTTGCCCCGCCCGAACAACATCCCCACGCCGCAAGCGACCAGCGCGGCCGGCCACCAGGTGGCGATCAACCGGCCCAGGCTGAGATTGGTCCAGCCCAGGTTATTGGCCAGGAACAGCAGGCCGACGAGGATCAGGATCAGCGCGGCAACGACATTGGATTTCATGCGGAAGGCTGGTTGAAAGACGGGCGCCTATCGTAGCCGTTGCGCCCATGCCGCGACACGCTCCTGCAGTGCATCGGGCGCAAACCGGTGCGCGCTGCCGCTGCCCCACACCGGCCCGGGCCAGGCCGCATCGCCGGGATGGCGGCCGACCAGGTGCACGTGCAGCTGGCGCACGATGTTGCCCAGCGCGCCGATATTGAGCTTGCTCACCTGCGGCTCGACCCGCAGCAGCTGCGAGAGCTGGTTGATCTCCGCCAGCAACAGACGCTGCTGGCCGCCATCCAGGTCGATCCACTCGCTGACCTCGGCCACCCGCGGCACCAGCACCAGCCACGGGAAGCGGGTGTCGTCCATCAGCCGCACCTGCGACAGCGGGCCGTCGGCGACGAAGACGCTGTCGGCGGCCAGCCGCGCATCCAGTTCAAAGGCGCCCGTGGCGGGCGCATTCGAGACGGGGGCGCTCATCCCAGGTGGGCGTCGAAGAAGCCCAGGGTGCGCTCCAGCGCGCGCTCGGCGCTGTCGGCGTCGTAGTGGTTGGGATCGATGCTGCGGTTGAAGGCGTGGCCGGTCGGATACACGAAGGTTTCCATCTGCGGCAGCTTCTCGCGGTGGGCCTGGATCGCCTCGGGCGGAATGCTGGTATCGCGCTCGCCGAAGTGGAACATCACCGGCGCCTTGGGGGTTTCGTCCAGCAACTGGGTGTTGCGGCCGCCGTAGTAGCTCACCGAGGGCAGGCCCAGGCGGATTGCCGACAGCAGCGCCACCGAGCCGCCCCAGCAATAGCCCACCGTGCCGACCTTGCCGGCGCGGCTGAGCAGGGTGGCGGCGGATTTGACCACCTCCACCGCGCGCTCCAGGCCGACTGCATTGGCCAGCGCCAGGCCGCGTTGCAGGCTTTCCTGGTCGTATGGCAGCTGCACGTCCTTTTCTTCCAGATCGAAGAAGGCCGGCGCCAGGACTTCGTAGCCGCGTGCGGCGTAATCATCTGCCACCGCGCGGATATGTTCGTTGACGCCGAAGATCTCCTGGATCACCACCAGGCCGCCGCGCGGGCTGGTGGTCGGAGTGGCGTGCCAGGCGGCGACCTGGCCGTCGGGGGTGTCGAGCGTGGTCCAGTGACCCATGGGAATTCCTGATGTGCAGCGAGGGAGGCGCGCATTATCGACCGGACCGGCATCGTGAAAAGTGAGGGTTTCGCAAAGCCGGCCGGGTTGGCGAGGCCCGGCGGTTCAGAGCGTTGCCCGCACGCCGCTATAATTGCCGTACTCAGGCCCCAGGCCGCTCCGTTCCCCAGGCTCCTGCTTCCATGTCCCAGCTGAACCCCAAAGTCGGCTTCGTCAGCCTTGGCTGCCCGAAGGCGCTCGTCGATTCCGAACGCATCCTCACCCAGCTGCGCGTGGAGGGCTACGACATCGTGCCCAGTTACGACGCTGCCGACGTGGTGGTGGTCAATACCTGCGGCTTCATCGATTCGGCGGTGACCGAGTCGCTGGATGCGATCGGCGAGGCGATGAACGCCAACGGCAAGGTGATCGTCACCGGCTGCCTGGGCAAGCGCCCGGAGCAGATCCGCGAGGCGTATCCGCAGGTGCTGGCGGTGTCCGGCCCTCAGGACTACCAGAGCGTGATGGAGGCGGTGCACGCCGCGTTGCCGCCGCGCCACGACCCGTTCGTGGATCTGGTGCCCGACTACGGCATCAAGCTGACGCCGCGCCATTACGCGTACTTGAAGATTTCCGAAGGCTGCAATCACCGCTGCAGCTTTTGCATCATTCCGTCCATGCGCGGCGATCTGGCTTCGCGCCCGGTCGATGAGGTACTGCGCGAAGCAGAGCGCCTGGTGCGCGGCGGGGTCAAGGAATTGCTGGTGGTCTCGCAGGACACCTCGGCTTACGGCGTGGATCTGAAATACGCCGAGCGGCCGTGGCGCGACCGCATGTACCAGACCCGCATGAAGGCGCTGTGCGAAGGTTTGTCGGAGCTGGGCGTGTGGACGCGCCTGCATTACGTGTATCCGTACCCGCACGTGGACGATGTGATTCCGCTGATGGCCGAAGGCAAGCTGCTGCCGTATCTGGACATCCCGTTTCAGCACGCCAGCCCGCGCATCCTCAAGCTGATGAAGCGGCCCGGTGCAGTGGAAAAAACCCTGGAGCGCGTGCAGCGCTGGAAGGCGATGTGTCCGGAGATCACGGTGCGCTCCACCTTTATCGTCGGCTTCCCCGGCGAGACCGATGCCGAGTTCGAATCGCTGCTGGAGTTCCTGGACCAGGCCCAGCTGGATCGCGTCGGCGCGTTCGCGTATTCGCCGGTGGAGGGCGCCAGCGCCAACGCATTGCCGGACCCGGTGCCGGAAGAGTTGAAGCAGGAGCGCCTGGCGCGCTTCATGGCCAGGCAGGCGGAGATCTCCGCGGCGCGGCTGGAAGCCAAGATCGGCACGGTGCAGCAGTGCCTGGTCGACCTGATCGAAGACGATATCGCGGTGGCCCGTTCGCGCGCGGACGCGCCGGAGATCGACGGCCTGGTGCACATCCAGAACGGCGGCGAGCTCAAGTTGAAGGTGGGCGACCTGGTCGATGTGGAGATCACCGACAGCGATGAGCACGACCTGTTCGGTGATGCGCTGCCGTCTGATCTTGCGGTGCAGCCGCCCCGCGCATTGAACCTGCAGATGGTCTAGCCGCAGCGGCGGGCCAGCGAGTGGCAAGCGTCGCTGGCCGTTTGGTGTGCAATGAAACTGGTGTGCGCCGAAATATCCAGCACGCCAGCACGCAATCGACGCACCCGCCTCATAGGAGCGGGTTCGCGCGCGACGAGGCTTCCGCAGCGCAGCTGGACTGTTCAAGGTGCGCTGCACTGCCACCGCACACGGCCAGCCGCGTAGAGCGCGCCAGCGCGCGATGAGGCGTTACCCCAGAACCACACGCCTCCAACCGCGCGCATCGGCACCAGCAGGCAAGGATCCAAACCACCCGGATTGCCTCACGCACGCCCACACCACCTAAGAGCGGCTAACAAAACGTAGCGAGCAGTCGTCAGGTGGGTGCGGACGGCGCGGAGGAACCGGAATGTACGTGGGTACATGCCGATTCCGAGCACCGGCCGCGCCCGCCTGACGGCTGCGCAGTAGTTTTGATAGCTGCTCTAAGTTGCCGCGTACACCACCACCACCACCACAAAGGTGTGCTTGCCCGACGGGAGTTGTGCCTCGAACTCATCGTCCACGCGCTTTTTCAGCAGTGCGCGCGCCAATGGCGAATCGATGCTGATCCAGCCGCGCCCGGCGTCGGTCTCATCCGGCCCCACGATGCGGTAACGCAGCAGCTCGCCGCTGTCGGCATCCTCCAGCTCAACCTGCGCACCAAAGAACACCGCCTGCGGATCCGTCGGCGCGGTATCCACCACGCGCAGCGCTTCCAGCCGCTTGCTGAGGTAACGCACGCGGCGATCGATCTCGCCCAGCTGTTTCTTGCGATAGGTGTACTCGGCGTTTTCCGAGCGGTCGCCCTCGGCTGCGGCCGCCGCGAGCGCGCGGACCACCTCGGGCCGCCGCAGGCGCCACAGCTCGTCCAGTTCGGCCTTGAGCCGCGCATGGCCTTCCGGCGTGATCAACGCAGTGCTTTTTTCGGCAGGGGGACGCCAGCGGCTCATGGGCGACCAACAGGGCAGGATGGGGGCGCGATGCTAGCGCGCATGGCGCGCTTGCGCATCCGCAGCCGCCCGGCGAAGCTTTGCGCCTTGGGACACGGACGCCTGCCATGCTGATCATGCCGCTGCATAAACCCTGGTCGCGCCAGAACATTCCCTGGGTCACGCTGCTGCTGGTGCTGCTCAATGTCGTGATCCATGTGGGGTACCAGCGCAAGGACGACGGCCTCATCGCCAATGCGGTGCGCTATTACGTGGAGTCCGGCCTGGGCGCGCTGGAGGGCAAGGCGCACGCGCGCTACCTGGCACAGAGCGATGCGAAGGTGCGTGCGGCGCGCCAGGCGCAATTGGACAAGGTGCCAGCGCGGCAACGGGTGGCCTACCTGGCGCAGCTGACCATGAACGATGTGGCGTTTACCGATGCCCTGCGCAGCGGACGCCTGTTCGACGACGATGCGCAACGACGCGACTGGTACGCGTTGCGTGCGCCCTACGATGCGCGGCTGTCCAAGGTGTTCACCTTGCGCCACATCCAGCGCAGTTCGGAATGGTCGCCGCAGCGCATGCTGTCGGCCACCTTCCTGCACGGCGACCTGGACCATCTGCTGGGCAACATGGTGTTCCTGCTGGCGCTGGGCACGTTGCTGGAAGGGGCGATCGGCAGCGGCTGGTTCCTGCTGCTATACCTGCTCGGCGGGTTTGGTGCGAGCGCAGTGAGCCTGTGGTGGCGGTGGGGCCAACCCGGTGGCGGGCTGGGCGCCTCTGGCGCAATCGCGGCGCTGATGGGCGCGTTCTGCGTGGTCTGGGGCCGCCGGCGGGTGCGCTTTTTCTACTGGTTTTTCGTGGTATTCAACTATGTGCGGGGTCCGGCGATTCTGTTGCTGCCGCTGTGGTTGGGCTGGGAGCTCTACAACCTGCTCTGGCGTGACAATCAAGGCATTGGATTCGATGCGCATGCCGGTGGGCTGGTGAGTGGCGCGCTGCTCGGTGCGCTGTTGGTGCTGGTGCGGCAGACCCGCCCGGCTTTCATGGAGGACGACGCGGTGGCGCAGGCGGACGACCGCTGGGAGCGTGCACAGCGGCATCTGGGGCGCATGGAAAATGCCGAGGCCGAGCGCCTGCTGGCAGAGCTGGCAAGCGAGCAGCCACGCAGCGCGGAGATTGCCCTGGCGCGCTATCGCGTGGCCCGTAACGCGGGCCGTCGCAAGGAACTTCAGCAGCACGCGGACACGCTGCTGCGGCTGCACGCGCACAGCGCCGAACAGACGCGCCTGCAGCTGGCGGTGGCGGCCGAATTGGCCAAGGACCACCTCGACTGCGATCCATCGGCACGGATGGCGTTGATCGGCAATTGCCTGCGCACCGGCCTGCTGGCCGACGCGGAACGGCTGTTGAAAGACAGTGCGCTGAGCACGCCGCGCGCGGAGCTCGCCCAGCAGTGGTTCGTGCTGGCGCTACGGCATGGCGAGTTGCAGGCGGGTGAGCAGCGCACGCGCGTGCTGCGTCAGTTACTGGAGCAATTCCCCGAGCAGGGCCAGGCCAACAAGGCGCGGTTCCTGCTGGACAATGGGTGAGAGCGGCTGCGGACAAGATCGCGCAGCCGCCACTTACGCCGGTTGAATCGCCACCGCTTTCAATGCCGCTGCCAGCTTGGCGCGCTGGGCTTCATCGTCGCAGTGGTCCAGCGCGTTCTGCAGCACCATGCGCGCGTCGTCGTCGCGCCCGAAACGCTCGGCCAACAGCAAGCCGGCGTCCAGCGACCAGGCCGGCAGCATGCGCTCGCGCGGCCACGCGCCGATGGCGGCCAGCAGGCCATCGGTCGCCAATTGGTATTGCCCGGCCATCTTCGCGCGCTCGGCCAGCAGCGTCGCCTGCTCGGGCAATAGCGGCGCAAAGGCGGGGTCGGTGTCCAATGCTTCGCGTTGCAGGGCCAGTGCGCGTCGCTCCTGTTTTTCCTGCAGCAGGCGGTTGATGTACTGGCGGGTGTGGTCGCGCAGTTCGTCGTTGCGGTGGTACTGGCGCAGCAGGCGCTGGTACAACTCATGCACCGCCAGGCTCACTGCACGCGAGCGCACCGCGCCGCGTAAGGCCTGAAATGCTTCGTCCGAATGCCCATCGCGCACGAGCTGCTCTGCTTCGTCGAGCAGGCGTTGGTCGGGGTCTTCGCGCTGCAGGGCAACGCCGCCGCTGGGCGCGTAGCCGAGCTCCTCGTGGTACTGGTAGACCAGATAGCCCATCAGATGGAAGCTGGCGAACAGACTCCAGATCGACGCCACCACGATGGTCAGCTCGCGCACCACCGGCGGCAGGTACTTCA
The DNA here is from genome assembly GCF_041475695.2 of Xanthomonas sp. NCPPB 4037. Lineage (NCBI taxonomy): Bacteria > Pseudomonadati > Pseudomonadota > Gammaproteobacteria > Lysobacterales > Lysobacteraceae > Xanthomonas > Xanthomonas sp. NCPPB 4037. The sequence goes on along the minus strand of NZ_CM191261.1, from coordinate 3,211,322 downwards.
ATGCCACGAAGATCGCCGCCGTGCCGCTACCCTGGATGACGTAGAGCAAGCCATAGGCGGCCAGGTACGGCCAGCCGATGCGCAGCGCCATGTCGATGGAGACCGCCGGATTGAGTGCGCGGCGCAGGCTGCCGTCGATGGCCAGGGCGATCATCATGCCGGGCAGCAACAGCTGGACGGCCAGGTACGCAACGGTCAAGCCAGGTTTGCCGGCGATCACGCCGGCGGCGGCGATCACGATACCCAATGCAAAGGCCAGCAGGATCAGCCGCAGTACTGCGCTGTCGAAGCTGTTGTAGCCCAGCCGCGGCGCATCGTGCTCGCCGTTGGCGCTGTGCCGCAGGATGTCGAAGGCGTAGGTATAGGTGGCCATGCCGAGCACGCCCAGGACAACAAGCTTCAGGATGCCCGGCAAGACCAGCAGCGCGCTGCACAAGGTCAAGGCGATCAGCGCGTATAGCGCAGAGCCACGCAGCGGATAGGTGGCGATGGCCGGAATACGGGTCCAGAACGGTGCGGGCGCAGCCTGCGCCGCCACCTTGCGTGCGCGAAAACGGTCTTCCATGACGCTCCCCAAGCGTGTGGTGTGGCGCGATTGTGCGGCGGCGCGTGCCGGCGCGCAATTGGATGTGGTGGTTGCACCGAAGTGGAAGAGCTCGGTTGCTGAGTTGGGGGCGACGGGAGAGAGCGGGGAGGGCGGTCCCATGTTGATTGGCTAGTCGTGCGTGCGCTCCGTGTTGGGTTGTTGTCACTGTTGGGGGCGCGCGATATCTGCATGAGCATGGGCGTCGAATGCGCATGACGGTGACGCATGGGAGCGCGATGTTTCGTCCAGTGGAGGCGTGCACCGATTGTTGCGGGATGCAGCGCGGCGATCAGCGTGAGTACCGGGTCGCTGGCGTGCGACTGCGCCAGGCGCATCTAGGTCATGCGTCAACATGCTCATCGGCATCACGTCGCGAAACAGGGCAGCCCTCATGCAGCAAGGCGCATCCCGCGCCTTGCGCCGGGTAAACTGCGCAGTCACCGCGCAAGGCCCGGCCGGATGGTGTGGCACGATGTTGCGCTGTTGATCGGTCATGTCACAAGGAGTGTCGTTTTGCTTCCAACCGCCACCGGCAACCCGCAGGTTCGTGTTCGGTCCATCGATGTGCTCTCGGACAACTGGTATGTGCTGCGCAAGGTCACCTTCGATTTCCAGCGCAAGGATGGCCGCTGGCAGACCTTGTCGCGCGAGGCCTACGATCGCGGAAATGGCGCCACCATTCTGCTGTACAGCCGCGCCAGGCAAACGGTGATGCTCACCCGCCAGTTCCGGCTACCGACCCTGCTCAACGGCAACCCCGACGGCATGCTGATCGAAGCCTGCGCCGGCCTGCTGGATCAGGACGATCCCGAGGCCTGTATCCGCAAGGAAACCGAAGAGGAAACCGGCTACCGCATCGAGAACGTGCGTAAGGTCTTCGAGGCCTTCATGAGCCCGGGTTCGGTGACCGAACGTCTGTATTTCTTCGTCGGTGAATATGTCGACGGCGACAAGGTGAGCGCCGGCGGCGGTGTCGAAGAAGACGGCGAAGAGATCGAGGTGCTGGAACTGTCGCTCGACGCTGCGCTGGCGCTGATTGCTACCGGCGAAATTGCCGACGCCAAGACCATCATGTTGCTGCAGTACGCCAAGTTGCATGGTGTGCTTGATTAAGGTATCGCCTGCCTCAGGCACGCCATTAAGAGCAGCTAGCAACGGCTGCGCGGCCGCCAGACAGGGCCGGTTACCGCAATGCTTATGTCCGCCCGTGCATTTAGGGCTCTCCGTGCCGCCCGCACTCACCGGGCGGTTGCTTGCTACGTTTTTCCGATCTAAGCCGGCATCGCGTGCTGAGCTTTTAAAGCCGGGTCCGTGTTAGCGGACGCGTTTCAAAACCTTGTCGCGATGTTCCGGCCAGTCGCCGCTGTGGCAGTTGTGCCCAGTCCGTGTTAGCGGACGCGTTTCAAAACCTTGTCGCGATGTTCCGGCCAGTCGCCGCTGTGGCAGTTGTGCCCATCCTGGGCCAAGGAGTAGCTGGGTTTCTGGTCGCTCGCGGTAGGTTCTGTGTTGATCCGAAAGCCGTACAGATTTGGATTGAGCGAAAGATCGGACGCATCGTCGCGGGAGAGCATCAGGCACTCGCTGCCGACGATGTCGAGCCACCAGGGACCGCGTTCGGTGACAACGCTATTGCTGCGTTGGCTTTCGGGAGCGATGCACGTCGTCTTGAGCGTGTAGCGCCGACTGTTCTTGTCTCCCTGTGCCGCTTCAAGCCAGAGTTCCGCGCGAACGGCCTGGCACGGCGCAGTGTCTGGATGCAGCTTGCCAACATAGTGCCCCGCAAGCAGGTGTTGCCTGCCCGGTGGCCACGCAGTGTGTGGATCTGCTTGCTGTGTTTGTGGCGCAGAGAACGCCGCGCCCGCGCTGGAAAGCCAGAGAAACGTCGTGATAAGCGCTGCAGATCCATGCATCTTGTGGCTCCTTGTCGTGCGAATGCGGTGTGGCGCGTGCGCTTGCGCGCGGTGCGCTGCGGTTAAGGCCTCATCGCGCGCGAGCGCGCTCCTACCGGGCGCATCCCTTGCGGCGCTGCACTCAACGCTTCCCACCAAAAATACTGCCGAAAATACCGCGCACGATTTGTTGCCCGATCTTGTTGCCCACCGTGCGCGAGGTCTGCTTGGCCATGGCTTCGAGCATGCCCTGGCGGCGCTTGGTGCCGAACACCGCGTCCTTGACCGCTTGGCCGAAGCCGCTGTCCTGCGCGTCGTCGTCTTCGCGGGTGCGCGCCGGTGGGGCGTTGGTCTGCTCGGTCACCTGTTCGACCCGCCGCGCCAGCAATTCGGCCGCCGATTCGCGATTGATCGCCGCGTCGTAGCGCGTGCCCACCGGGCTGGCGGCACGCACCTGCGCCCGCTCGTTGTCGGCAAGGGCGCCCATGCGGCAGCGCGGCGGCGCAATCAGGGTCTGCTGCACCGGTGCCGGCACGCCCTTGCCTTGCAGTGGAGACACCAGTGCCTCGCCGGTGCCCAGGCTGGAAATGGCGGTGGCCACGTCGAGCTTCGGGTTGGCGACAAACGTCTGTGCGGCGGTCTTGACCGCCTTCTGGTCGCGCGGCGTGTATGCACGCAACGCATGCTGCACGCGGTTGCCGAGCTGGCCGAGGATGTTGTCGGGGATATCGTCGGGGAACTGCGAGCAGAAATACACGCCCACGCCCTTGGAGCGGATCAGGCGCACCACCTGTTCGATCCGCTGCACCAGCGCAGGCGGCGCATCGTCGAACAGCAAGTGCGCCTCGTCGAACACGAACACCAGCTTGGGCTGCTCCAGGTCGCCCACTTCCGGCAGGCGCTCGAACAGTTCCGACAGCAGCCAGAGCAGGAAGGTGGAATACAGCCGCGGCTTGAGCACCAGCTGGTTGGCGGCCAGGATGCCGATCACCCCGCGGCCATCCGGTGCCACCCGCATCAGGTCGGCAAATTCCAGCGCCGGCTCGCCGAAGAACTGTTCGCCGCCATCCTGCGACAGCCGCAGCAAAGCGCGCTGGATTGCCGCCACCGACTGCGCCGACACCAGGCCATAACTGGTGGAGAGCTCCTTGCGTTCTTCCACCACCAACGCCAGCAGGGCGCGCAGGTCGTCCAGATCCAGCAACAGCAGGCCGCGGTCGTCGGCCAGCTTGAACACGATGTCCAGCACGCCGGACTGGGTGTCATTGAGCTCCAGGATGCGCGCCAGCAGGGTAGGGCCCATTTCGCTCACGGTCGTGCGCACCGGGTGGCCGAGCTGCCCGTACAGGTCCCAGAACACCACCGGGTTGGCGGCCGGCGCGTAATCGCCGATGCCGATCTCCGTTGCGCGCTGCAGCACGCCGGGTGCGCCATCGCCGGCCACCGCCAGGCCGCCCACGTCGCCTTTGACGTCGGCCAGGAACACCGGCACGCCCAGGCGCGAGAAACCTTCGGCCAGGGTCATCAGGGTGACGGTCTTGCCGGTGCCGGTAGCCCCGGCCACCAGGCCGTGCCGGTTGCCGAAGCGGCCCTCCAGAACCACCGGAATACCGTCGGTAATGCCTTTGCCGAGCAGGAACGAGGCCATTGCGCAGATCCGGTAGGAAAGGCCGGATTCTAGCCGTCAAACCTGGCCGGCATGGGGTACTTGCCCATTCGCCAATGGCGTTTGCCAGCGGTAGGCCCGGTGCGGGCGGCGGGCTGCCGGCTTGCGGTTGAAGCGGTAGCCAACCTAACGGTGCACTGACCCTGCCGGGCCGGCCGCCTTGCCCCGGTGTGACCCCGGCGGCTACCCTGCCTGCCTTTCCGCTGTACTGCCGACGATGCCGCTCGCTCATTTTGGTTTGCGCCCATGGCCCGTGTTGGCCGTGCTGGCGTTGTTGTCCCTCGCTCCTACTGCCCATGCCTTGTCCAAGCGCGATACCGAAAAGGTCGCCGCGCTGGATGCACGCATGGCCGCCGCCGAGAAGCGCTATCGCGACGCATTGGTGCTGGTGAACAACTCCGATCCCAAGGGCACTGCCGAAGGCGACGCCGCGCTGGAGGACATGGAAGACGTCATCGACGCCTGCATCAAGCAGCGTGGCTGCCTGGTGGCCAACCAGCTGTCGACCTACAAGCGCCTGCTCAAGGCGCGCGCGGATGCGGAAGCGCCGGCGTCCGACGAGCCGGAAGACGACGACACCCTGCTGCAGGCCGACCCGGACCACATCGGCCCGCTGGCGACCGACGTCCCCGCTGCGGCCCGCACGGCCAGTCTGCTCAACGACCAGCAGCACGACTTCGACAAGATGGTGCAGTACAACCCGGCGGTGCAGGCCGGCATCCGTCGCTGGCTGACCGACATGCGTCCATCGCTGCTGACCAGCTATGAGAACTACGCCAACCTGCGTGCGGTGATGTGGCCGGAATGGCAGAAACGCGCGCTGCCGGAGGCGCTGCTGTTCGGCATCATGGCCAAGGAATCCAACGGCAAGGTGCACGCCAGTTCGCGTGCGGGCGCCGCAGGGCTGATGCAGTTCATGCCGGCCACCGGGCGCCGTTTCGGGCTGGGCCCGGACGGTACCGGTTTCGATACGCGCTTCGATGCGCGCAGTGCTGCCGAGGCCAGCGCCGCCTATCTCAACGAGCGCATGGTGGGGCTCAACCGCAGCATCGAACTGGCGCTTGCGGCCTACAACGGTGGCGAAGGGCGCGCGGCGCGTGTCTTTGCCCAGTCCGGTGGCCGCGGGTTCTGGGAGCAGGACGTCTACAACCAGTTCCCGGCTGAAACCAAGGACTACGTGCCGATGGTGATCGCCGCGGCCTGGATCTTCCTGCACCCGCGTCAGTACGGCGTGGACTTTCCCAAGCTCAATGCACAGTCGGCCACCATCAAGTTGGCCAAGTCGACCACCATTTACGAACTCACCATCTGCCTGGGCAGCATGGGCACGCGCGACGGCTATATGCGCGCGCTGCGCAATCTCAACCCGCGCTACGAACCCGATGGCTGGATCCCGGCCGGGACCACCATCAACGCCACCAATCGCATCGCCAGCCTGTACACGCGCTACTGCGTGAGCGGCCCGCGTGCCGACCTGGCCCGCGCCTTGATCACCGCCGATCTCAATAGCGCGATCGTGCGCACCAGCGCGCCGGAGTACGTGCCCAGCGTGGCGGTGGGCGATGTGAGCCCGATGGCCGGCGTGCCGACCACGGTGGCCACCGGCCAGCCGGCAGTCGCCAAGCCCAAGGCCAAGCAGGTGCGCAGCTACACCGTTGCCAAGGGCGACACCCTGGGCCGGGTCGCACAGAAGTACCAGTGCGAGATCAAGGAGCTGGCCAAGGCCAACGGCCTGAAGGCGCCGTCGTACGCGCTCAAGCCGGGGCAATCGATCAAGCTGGCTGGTTGCGATCGCTGAAAGCTACAGCTTCCTGACGGGACTCATGGCGTAGGCGTAGGCCAGCACTCGGTCGGCCGCGTGCTGCGGCGGATACCGGCGGGGACGCAGTCACTGCGTGACGGGTGCGGGCGCTGCTGGAGCGGCATCCGCATCCTTGTCAGACGCGGGCGCGGCGTCCTGCCAGAAGGTCTGTGCCTTCGCCCACCAGCGCGTCCAGCGTGCGCGCCAGCCCTGACGTAGCGCGTCGGGCCCCAGTTTGCTGGTCTGCTGTTCGGCAAAATGCATCAGATCCCTGGTGGCCGGCGCTGCGTTCTGTTCGATCGCCTGCCACATGAAGCGGGTGAGGAAGCGGGCGATCACCCAGCTCGAGTCCAGGTCGCCACTCTCCGCTTCGATGCGGGTGATCAACGCCTGCAGTTCGGCGCGCACGTCCGGCGGCACATTCGGGTTTTCGCTCAGGCGTTTGAGCCGGCGCAGGCCGTCCAGCAACCGGTGCTCGGCAAAGTCCTGGCCCACACGCGCCAGCTCGCCCAGCCAGGGTGCACGCACCGCCAGGCCGATCGCATCCGCATGCAGCACCGCCGCATCCCAGCGCTTGTCCTGGATGGCCGCATAAGCCATCACCACGTGCAGCATCAGCAAGGTGGTGAGGGTGTCGTCGGGATTGGCGTCGTGTTTCCACAGGCTGTCGCTGGAGCGCTGCGCAAGCTGCGGCCAGTGCTTGCGTTCGAACGCCACCGAGCGCAGTGCCGTGGCGATCAGCGCGCCCTGCGACCCGCAATCGCGCTCCAGCAGGTCGGCTTCGGCGATCGCGGGCAGTAGTTTGTTGGCGGCCAGCGCGGTGTAGGACAGCATCGCGTGGAGCATGCAGATGTCGTCGGCAGTGAGTGGTTCCGGCGGCGTGTCCAGCAGGCTGCCGCCGCGCTGGTAGGCGGCAAAGGCGACCGGCAACCCATGCTCACTGAACTGCCGGTAGCCCCGGTATTGCAGGCCGGAACGCAGCGCATCCAGCTGCTGTTGCTCGCTCTGCTGGCCACAACCGGCCAGCACCGTGGCAAGGGCGACGGCCAGTGGCCATCGCAACATCCGTGTGGTCATGCAGGGTCCTAGGTGGGAAGTGTCCAGTGCGCCATGGCAGCGTACTGCGTTGGCGTAGCGGTGCCGCACTTGTCTGTCAGTGGAGCGGCGTGTGCGCGTTTGGCCAGGTTCCAAGACATCGCGTTGGAGCAACAGCGTCGCCAAACGAAGCGCTAAAACGCCTGGCGTTACGTCTGGCCCAGTCGCGTAGCAGTCTGCGGCACGTGCGCGTGTCAGAGCGCGGCGACGTCTGACGACAGGAGCACGATGACCATAGCGTCGCGCCCCGCGAGTGAAGTGTTTAAACGCCTGTCGCGCCGCTGCGCGTCAGCCCACCTGGCGTCGTGCCAGCGCCTGTCCCAGCCGCACTGCGCTTTCCGCGGCCAGCCCGCCTTCAAGCACGGCGACACCCGGCGGCAGCAAGACGATGACCGTCGATCCATAATTGAATCGCGCCATCTCTGCAAAGCGCTCCAGCGTGATCCCCTTGCCGCGGTAATCCTTGCGCGTGATGCGGTCACCGTAGCGCGGGATCTCCACACCGCTCCAGACGGTTTCCACGCCGGACACCAGCAGCGCACCCACCATCACCGAGGCCATCGGGCCGAAGTCGGTATCGAAGTGGCACACCAGGCGTTCGTTGCGGGCGAACAGCCGCGGCACGTTGCGCACCGCATCCGGGCCAACACTGAAAAGCCGGCCAGGGACATGCACGGTTTCGCGCAAGGTGCCGCTCCACGGCATGTGCACGCGGTGATAGTCCTTGGGCGACAGATACACCGTGGCGAACAGGCCATTGTGGAAGGGCACGGCGGCGGACTCATCGCCGAGCAGTTCCGCGGCCGTGAACGATTGGCCCTTGGCCTGGAAGATGCGCCCGTTCTCGATCGGCCCGAGCTGGCTGATGCGCCCGTCCGCCGGCATCAACAGCGCCTGCGGGTCGGCGTCGGGCACGCGCGCGCCGGGCTTCAGCGCGCGGGTGAAAAATGCATTGAAGGTGGGGTAGGCGCGCGGATCCGGCTCCTGGGCTTCGCTCAGATCCACGCCAAACTTGCGCGTGACCGTGTCGATCAGCCACTGCTTGGTCGCCGGCGTCTTGGAATACGCCAGGGCGCGCGCCAGCGAGGACAGCAGCCGATGCGGCAGCACGTAGGTCAGGGAAGTGACAAGACTCACGGAGCGGTTACCTTGGTCAGCTGTTGGAGGTCGGCGGCAATCGCCTTCGGGTCGAGCGGCGGACGGATCAGGCCAGCCAGCCGGCCCTGCGGATCGAGCACGGCGATGCCGGCCGAGTGATCCATGCTGTAGTCGTTGGGGTTCTGCGCGAAATTCTTGCCCGGCACTTTCTGGAACACGAACCCCAGCGCGGTGGCGAAGCGCTCCAGCGACGGTTCATCGGCCGTGGCCGCCAGCGTGTCCTTGTGGAAGGCGTGCGCGTATTCGCCCAGGCGTGCGGGCGGGTCGCGCTGCGGGTCCACCGACACGAACAGCACGCGCGGGCGCAGGCTCTCGGGAACGCTCTCCCACTGCCGCTGGGCCACCGCCAGATCGGTCAGTGTGGTGGGGCAGACATCCGGGCAGAAGGTGAAGCCCAGGAACACCAGAGTCCAATGGCCGTTCAATTCGCCGGGCACCAGCTGGGTGCCATCGGACTGGCGCAGGCTGAACTGCGGCAGCGGGCGCGGCTGTGGGTAGAAGGTGATGGTCTGGGTGGGCGGCCAGGGCGAGCGCGGGGTGCCGCCAAGGAACTTCTGGCCCAGCAACAGGCCCAGCCCGGCGGCCAGCGCCACCAGCAGCACGATGCCGGTATTGCGATTGAACATGGCGGTTTCCAGTGCAACGGACGCTCATGATACCGATCCGACCTCTATAATCGGGGGCCGAACACTTCTTAGTTGTTGCCATGACTGCCGCCGCGGCCGACGAACTGCACACCATCATCGACCTGATCCGCTACGGCACCAGCCGTTTCAACGAGGCCGGTCTCACCTTCGGCCACAGCTACGACAACGCGCTGGACGAAGCCACGCAGCTGGTCCTGCACAGCCTGCATCTGCCGCACGATCTGGGCCCGGCCTACGGCCAGGCACGCCTGCTGCGCGCAGAAAAGGAGCGCGTGCTGGCACTGTTCCAGCGCCGCGTCGACGAGCGCGTGCCGGCGGCATATCTCACCGGCGAGGCCTGGTTTGCCGGGCTGAGTTTCAAGAGCGATGCGCGCGCACTGGTGCCGCGTTCACCGATCGCCGAGCTGATCGAAGCCGGCTTCGAGCCCTGGCTGGGCGGCCGCGAAGTGACCCGCGCGCTGGACCTGTGCACCGGCTCCGGCTGCATCGCCATCGCGATGGGACACTACAACCCGCATTGGGACGTGGACGGCGTGGACATCAGCGATGACGCGCTGGCGCTGGCCGCCGAGAACAAGGCGCGCCTGCATGCCGACAACGTCAGCCTGCTCAAATCCGATCTGTTCACCGGCCTGGCCGGGCGGCAGTACGACCTGATCGTGACCAACCCGCCGTATGTCACCAACGACGAAACCGACGCGCTGCCGCAGGAGTATTCCTATGAGCCGGAACTCGGCCTGCGTGCGGGCGACGATGGCCTGGACCTGGTGCTGAAGATCCTGCGCGATGCGCCGCAGCACCTCAGCGAAGACGGCCTGCTGATCTGTGAAGTGGGCGAGTCCGAGCAGCACCTGATCAAGCTGCTGCCGGAAGTGGATTTCGCCTGGGTCGAGTTCAAGGTCGGCCAGATGGGCATCTTCGCGGTCGAATGCCGCGAGTTGATCGCACACAGCGCGCGCATCACCGAGCTGGCCAGTGCGCGCTGAGGCACGCACGCACCGGCCACATCTGAGCGACATCGTGCTGCTGGTGCCGATGTCCGTGCTCGGCATGTGCATTCCGTTCGGATTGCTCGATGTGGTGTTTCGGTTGTTCGACCCGATGTACGGCGGCCCGGCACTTCAGCGCTGGGCCAGTGCCGCTGCAGAAATCACCTTCGGGTCCATGGCATTTTTCGGACTCGTCTGTGCCTGGGTCGTGACCACCAGCTCAGATGCCACATTACGTGCGCATCGGCGCCGCAGCTGGATCGTGGCCTTTGGCCTACTGGTCGGGATCGGCGTGGCGGTGCATTTGCTGGCCAACTGGTTGCTCAGCGGCCACACCCGGCTGGGCGTGTTCCTGCTCGTGGCAAGTGGTTTGCTGGCAGTGGCGCCACTGCTGGTCGCCGCACGTCACCTGCCGCGCATGCTGCACGCGCTGCAGCCTGCAGAGATGTTGAAAGGATGCCGTCATGGGCAGTAACAGTTTTGGCCGCTTGTTCACGGTCACCACTTTCGGCGAATCACATGGGCCGGCGATCGGCTGCATCATCGACGGTTGCCCTCCCGGCCTGGAGATCGCGCCGGAAGAGTTCACCCACGACCTGCAGCGGCGTGCCACCGGCAAGAGCCGGCATACCTCCGCGCGCCGCGAGGCCGACGAGATCGAAATCCTGTCCGGCGTCTACGAGGGCCGCACCACCGGCACGCCGATCGGGCTGCTGATCCGCAACACCGATCAGCGCAGCAAGGACTACACCAACATCGCCCAGCAGTTCCGCCCCGGGCATGCCGACTACACCTACTGGCAGAAATACGGCATCCGCGACCCGTGTGGTGGCGGGCGCTCGTCTGCACGCGAAACCACCATGCGCGTGGCCGCCGGCGTGATCGCCAAAAAGTGGCTCAAGCAGCGCTACGGCGTGCTGGTGCGTGGTTTCCTGTCGCAGCTGGGCGAGATCCGCCCGAGCGGGTTCGATTGGGATGCGGTGGAAGACAACCCGTTCTTCTGGCCGCATGCGGCGCAGGTGCCGGAACTGGAAACCTACATGGATGCGCTGCGCAAGTCCGGTGACTCGGTCGGTGCGCGCGTGGACGTGGTGGCCGGTGGCGTGCCGCCGGGCTGGGGCGAGCCGATCTACGGCAAGCTGGATTCCGAACTGGCCGCCGCGCTGATGAGCATCAATGCGGTCAAGGGCGTGGAGATTGGCGATGGCTTCGCCAGTGCCGCACAGAAGGGCACCGAACACCGCGACCTGATCACCCCCGAAGGCTTCCTCAGCAATCACGCCGGCGGCATTCTTGGCGGCATCTCCACCGGGCAGGCGGTCACCGCCTCGATGGTGCTCAAGCCGACCTCCAGCCTGCGGCTGCCCGGTGCCACCGTAGATGCCGACGGCGCCGTGGTGGATGTCATCACCACCGGGCGCCATGACCCGTGCGTGGGCATCCGTGCCACGCCGATCGCCGAGGCCATGATGGCGCTGGTGTTGATGGACCAGGCCTTGCGCCATCGCGCCCAATGCGGCGACGTGGGCGAGGTGTCGCCGCTGATTCCCGGTCAGGCCGATGTCTGACACCGCGCGCCCCAAGGTCTGGGTCAGCCAGCCGTTGTTCGACGATGTGGTCGAACAGCTGGGCGCGCATTTCGAACTGTTCACCACCGCGCAGGTCACGGCGTATTCGTCGGCCGACCTGGCCGCGCGGCTGGCCCCGCTGGATGGCGCGCTGGTCACGCTCAACGAGCGTATCGGCGCAGCGGAAATCGCCGCAGCACCGCAGCTGCGCGCCATCGCCAATGTCGGGGTGGGCTACAACAACCTCGACATCGATGCGCTGAGCGCGGCGGGCATCCTGGCCAGCAACACGCCGGATGTGTTGAGCGAAACCACCGCCGATCTGGGGTTTGCCCTGCTGATGGCCATCGCGCGCCGTGTCACTGAGGCCGAACGCTGGCTGCGCGACGGGCAGTGGGGGCAGTGGTCGTTCAAGACCATGCTCGGTGCCGATATCCATGACAGCACGCTGGGCATCCTGGGCATGGGCCGGATCGGGCAGGGCATCGCCCGGCGTGGCGCGCATGGCTTCGGCATGCGCGTGCTGTACCACAACCGCAGCCAGCTGCCGGCCGAGACCGAACAGGCGGTGGGTGCGCAGTATGTCGACCTCGACACCTTGCTGGCGCAGTCCGATCACCTGGTGCTGGTGCTGCCTTACACCCAGGCCTCGCACCACATCATCGATGCCGCCGCGCTGGCGAAGATGCGGCCCACCGCCACGCTGGTGAACATCGCGCGCGGCGGGATCGTTGATGAGATCGCGTTGGCTGACGCGCTGGCCAATGGCCGCTTGGCCGGTGCCGGGCTCGACGTGTACGAGGGCGAGCCGCGGGTGCGCCCGGAACTGCTGGCGCTGCACAACGTGGTGCTCACCCCGCATATCGGCAGTGCCAGCCTGGCCACGCGCCGCGCCATGGTGCAGCTGGCGGTGGACAACCTGATCGCCGCGCTGGGCGTGGGCGCCAACGCCGGGCATCCGCCGAGCGCACTCAACGCCGATGCGGTGGCGGCTGCCAAACGCGGCGGCGCGATCGTGGGCGCAACCAAAATCGCTACGACCAAACGATAGGGAACCTCCGCGGCCAGCTTTGGAGGTTCCCCGAACCCAGCCCGCAGTGCTCCCTTTCTTTCCCCTTTCGATAAAGACATTCTCATGAGCAACGAAACCCGTCGTTTCAACGTCGCCGTCGTGGGCGCCACCGGCGCTGTCGGCGAAACCATGTTGAGCATCCTGGCCGAACGTCAGTTCCCGGTCGCCACCTTGTATGCACTGGCATCGGCGCGCTCGGCGGGCGGGCAGGTCGAGTTCAACGGCGGCAAGGTCGACGTGCTGGACCTGGCCGACTTCGACCCCACCGGCGTGGATATCGCGCTGTTTTCCGCAGGCGGCAGTGTCTCCAAGGAATACGGCCCCAAGTTCGCTGCGGCCGGTGCGGTGGTGATCGATAATTCCTCGGCGTTCCGCTACGACGACGATGTGCCGCTGGTGGTGTCCGAGGTCAATCCCGAAGCGCTGAAGCAGCGCCCGCGCGGGATCATTGCCAACCCCAATTGCTCGACCATGCAGATGCTGGTGGCGCTGGGCCCGATCCACCGCAAGTACGGCATCGAGCGCATCAATGTGGCGACCTATCAGTCGGTGTCCGGCGGCGGCCGTTCGGCGATGGAAGAGCTTGGCAAGCAGACCAGCGAATTGCTGAGCTTCCAGCAGATCGACCCGCAGCGCTTCCCGGTGCAGATCGCCTTCAATCTGATCCCGCACATCGACGATTTCCAGGACAACGGCTACACCAAGGAAGAGATGAAGCTGGTCTGGGAAACCCGCAAGATCCTCGGTGACGAAAACATCCAGGTGAATCCCACCGCGGTGCGCGTGCCGGTGTTCTACGGGCATTCGGAAGCGGTGGCCATCGAGACCCGCGAGAAGATCACCGTGGCCGAAGCGCGCGCCTTGCTGGCAGCCTCGCCGGGCGTGGAAGTGGTGGACGAGCACAAGGCCGGCGGCTACCCGACCCCGGTGACGCATGCCTCCGGCCAGGATGCGGTATTCGTTGGCCGCATCCGCGAGGATCTCTCGCACCCGCGCGGCCTGAATCTGTGGATCGTCTCCGATAATATCCGCAAGGGCGCCGCACTCAATGCCGTGCAGCTGGCCGAATTGGTCGCACAGGAAGGCTGAGCCTGCAGCGGCGTAGGAGCGCGCTCGCGCGCGATGGGTTTGCCCGGTAACGCCCCATCGCGCACGAGTGCGCTCCTACGTTCATTCGTGTTGATGCCGAGTGTGGGCCTCGCCGTAATGCCTGCGCTGGCGCCGTGCGCAGCAAGGCCTGAGCGCTCAGCGTCGTAGGAGCGCGCTCGCGCGCGATGCGGCTTGACCGGTAACGCCCATCGCGCACAAGTGCGCTCCTACGTTCATTCGTGTGGATGCCGGACGCGAGCCCGCCGTGACGCCTACGCCGGCGTCGTGCGCAGCAAGGCCTGAGTGCTCAGCGTCGTAGGAGCGCGCTCGCGCGCGATGCGGCTTGCCCGGTAATGCCCCATCGCGCACAAGTGCGCTCCTACCTTTGTCCCTTGCCTCGTCGACCAACGTCTTGGTCGTGACGATCCTTGGACAACGCGCCAGCGCAGCTGGCTTGCAACGCACCGCCGTTGCCAACCGCGTGCGAATTCGCATGCCCTCTCGCCAGCGCGTTCATGGCCACACAGGTGCGCCTGCACGCATGGCGCGTTGCGGCATTACGCCAGCGCACGCACTCTGCATGATGAAGCCGACTCTTTCGCTCATTCAGCGGCTATATTGATGCGCATGAAACATAGGGGCCGGGGCGCGATGCGCCCGATACAAGGGGTGGGCGCGCTGCTGCTGGCGTTATGCAGTGGTGCGGCCATGGCGTTGGGGTTGGGCGATATCCGGGTGTTGTCCAAGCCCGGGCAGCCGTTGGTGGCCGAGATCCCGGTCATCTCCAACGAGCCTGGCGAACTGGACAACGCGCGTGTGGCGCTGGCATCGCCAACCATCTTTGCGCGGGTCGGCCTGGAGCGGCCGCAAGGCCTGGTCAGCAACCTGCAGTTCCAGTTTGCGCAGGACGCCCGCGGCCGCGCGGTGATTCGCGTGACCAGCACGCAGGCGGTCGATCAGCCGGCCATCAACTTCCTGATCGAAGTGGAGTGGGGCCAGGGCCGCCTGGTGCGCGAGTATTCGGCGCTGGTCGATGCGCCCAATACCGCAGCGGCGATTGCCGAGCCAGGCATCGAGGCGCCGCAAGCCGGCGCCAGCAACACCATTGCGCGCGAACCGGCCGCGGCATCCGGCGCGCGACCAAGTCGCCAGGACAGTGCAGTGGAAAGGCCGGCCGCACGGCCTGCTGCCGCTGCGTCGGCGCCATCGACCAGCGCAGCGGGCGATCAGCTGCCGGCCGTGCGCCCGGGCCAGACCTTGTCGGAGATCGCTGCCGGGGTGGCGCGTTCCAGCGGGCATTCGCTGGACCAGACCATGCTGGCGTTGTTGCGCACCAATCCCGATGCCTTCATCAACGGCAACATCAACCGGCTCAAGCAGGGCGCGGTGTTGCGCACGCCGCAGCAGGACGCGCTGGCCGAAGTGGGCGCCGCCGAGGCCGCGGCGCTGGTGCGCGAACAGGCCACGCAGTGGCGGCAGGCGCGTGCGCCCATGCCGCAACCGGCCGAGGCGGGCACCACTCCGGCCGCCAGCCCCGCGCCGGCGGCGGCGGCCGCTGCAGGCGCCGCAGGTGGCGCGCGGCTTGAGATCGCCCCCGCGGTGGCGACGGATACCAACAAGGCCGGCACCACGTCCGGCACCAGTGGCGAAGGCGAGGGCGAGATGGCGGCCAACGAACAGTTGCAACAGGCCAAGGAAGACATCGCCACCCGCGATGCCGAGCTGCAGGAGCTGCGCACCCGCGTGGCCGACCTGGAAAAGCTCAAGCAGCAGCAACAGGCGTTGATCGCCATGAAGGACACCGACCTGGCCGCCGCCCAGCGGCGCCTGGCCGAGACCCCGGTCACGCCCGCGCAGGGCGGCGGATTCCCGCTGTGGTTGATCGGCGGGCTGGTGTTGATCGTGGCCGCGGTGGTGGCCTGGCTGGCCGCGCGCCGCCGCAAGCCATCGCCGTTGCCGCCGTTGCCGCGCCGCAATTTCGATTTCATTCCGCCCGGCACTGCAGCTGCTGCGGCCCAGCCGGATGCGGACGCCGCCGCCACCGTGCCCAGCGAGCGCGACGTGGTGCAGGAGACCGAGTTCGAGCAAATTGATCTGCACGAAGACGAACGCGCCGGTGGCACGCAGCCGCCGCTGTCGGAGGTGCTGCGGCGCGAACCGCAGCTGGCCGAGCCGGTGCCGCACGCAGCTGCCCCGGTGGTGTCCAGTGACGATTGGCGCGCCTTGCGCGCGACGCCTGCCGCGCCGTCAAACGATCTGGCCGACGCCAGGCCTGCCCCGGCAGCGGAGCCGGCACCCGAACCCGCACCAGCGCCAATGACTGCCGCACACGCACCGCCTTCACCAGCCACGCAGCAGGACAGCCTGGACTTCGACCCAGCCCCGCCGGTGCCGGTCGCCGATGCGCCGTATGCCGAGACGTTCAGTGCTGCTGCGCCGCGCGAATTCGCCTCCGCCGGCCGTGATCGTCTCGAGCTGGCGGTGGCTTACATGGACCTGGGCGACAAGGACACCGCACGCGGGCTGTTGCTGGAAGTCGCCGCCACCGGCGATGCGGCCACCCGTGCCGAAGCGGCCGATCTGCTCGACCGTCTGGCATGAGCCCGGCCATGGACACGCTTGGCGCACGCGAACGCCGCATCGATTACATCGAGTTCGCCTCCATCGACCTGGAGGCCAGCCGCGCGTTCTTTGCGCAGGTGTTCGGCTGGCAGTTCCAGGCCTATGGCCCGGACTATCTGGCCTTCAACGATGGTCGGCTGGATGGCGGCTTCTATCGCGCAGCCGCGGCGGCGCCCGCCGACACCGGCCCATTGGTAGTGCTGTATGCCGACGACCTGGCCCCGGTGCTGGAGCAGGTTGCGGCCGCCGGTGGGCAGATCGTCAAGCCGGTCTTCGGCTTCCCCGGTGGCAGCCGCTTTCATTTTCGCGAGCCCGGCGGCACCACGCTGGCCGTGTGGTCCGAGCGCACCGTCTAGTCGGCTGCGCATGACCGGTACCCCAAGAGGCAAACACTGATGCGTTACGCGCTGGGCGTGGAATATGACGGCAGCGAGTTCCAGGGCTGGCAGCAACTGGGCGAGCACGGCGGGCCGAGCGTGCAGGCAACCCTGCAGGCGGCATTGTCGTCGGTGGCCGATGCGCCGATCCAGGTGGTCTGTGCCGGCCGCACCGATGCCGGCGTGCATGGCGAATGCCAGGTGGTGCATTTCGACAGCGATGCCCGCCGCGAACCGCGCGGCTGGATGCTGGGCACCACCGCGCGGCTGCCGCCGTCAGTGGCGGTGCGCTGGTGCGTGCCGGCAGCCGAAGACTTCCATGCGCGGTTTTCCGCGCGGGCGCGGCGTTATCGCTATCGCCTGCTCAACCGGCAAATCCGCCCGGCGCTGTACCGGCAGACCCTGAGCTGGGAGCGCCGGCCGCTGGATGCGCAGGCCATGCACACCGCCGCGCAGGCATTGCTGGGCGAGAACGACTTCGGCGCATTTCGCAGCGTGCAGTGCCAGGCCCTGCATGCGCGGCGCAATCTGCAGGCCATCACCGTGCAGCGGCTGGGCGAGGTGGTGGAGGTGCAGGTGCAGGCCAATGCATTCCTTCATCACATGGTGCGGAATATTGTTGGCTCGCTGATTTTGGTCGGGACCGGCGAACAGCCGATCGACTGGATCGCAACATTGCTCGCCGGACGCGACCGCACTGTGGCCGGCCCGACGGCACCGCCGCAAGGCCTGGTGTTCATCGGGCCGCTGTATCCCGCAGAGTGGCATCTGCCCGCCGAGGTGACCCAATGAATCGATCGCTGTACCGCACCCGCATCAAGTTCTGTGGCATGACCCGCGCCGGCGACATCCGGCTCGCTGGCGAGCTGGGTGTGGACGCGGTGGGTTTCATCTTTGCCCACGGCAGCCCGCGCCGCGTGGCCCCGGCCGAAGCGCGCGCCATGCGCCAGGCCACCGCGCCGATGGTCGATGTGGTGGCGTTGTTCCGCAACAACTCCAAGGAAGAAGTGCGCGAAGTGGTGCGCACCGTGCGTCCCACCTTGCTGCAGTTCCATGGCGAAGAAGACGACGCCTTCTGCCGCAGCTTTAATCTGCCGTATCTCAAGGCGGTGCCGATGGGCGCTTCCGGCGTGAATGGCGAAGACGCCAACGCGCGGACGCTGCAGTTGGCCTATCCCAATACGGCCGGCTTCCTGTTCGACAGCCATGCGCCGGGCGAGGGCGGCGGGACCGGCAAAACCTTCGACTGGTCGCGCCTGCCCACCGGCCTGCATCGCCCGTTCCTGCTGGCTGGCGGCATCACCGCCGACAACGTCTTCGACGCGATCGTGGCGACCCTGCCGTGGGGCGTGGACGTGTCCAGCGGCGTGGAGCTTGCGCCGGGCATCAAGGACGGCCACAAGATGCGCAAGTTCGTCGAAGAAGTGCGCCGCGCCGACTGTCACGAGATGTCGTAACGGTGGTGTCTTAAGCGCGCTGCAGTGTGCTGCGGTATGAGGCCCGATGGTGGCGCCGCGCTGGCGCCGATGTTCGCGAAATCAGATGCAGACGTTGGCTAAGTGGCCTGCACAGGCGCGTCGCGCAATAAACCCGGAGCGTCATCAGACGCTTCGGGCAGCTGAGAACTCTTCAAGGCTCCGGTTTCCGGGGCTTTTTCGTGCGTGGTAGCGCGAAGACGCCGCTGCTCGATGTAGCGCCTCGCCCGTGATCAGGGCTGATCCGCCGCAAGCTCGCCGCGTAACCAGCCAGCAAGCTGTGCGATCCGCGGATCGGGATTGCGCCGCGCCGCGCACAGGCCCCAGCGGCCTCGGGTCGGGGTAAAGCCCCACGGCGCCACCAGCCGCCCGGCCGCCAGGTCGGCGGCGACAAGCGATTGCGGTGCGATCGCCACGCCCAGTCCGGCCGCAGCGGCTTCCAGCAGATACATCAGGTGCTCGAACTCAGTGCCGAAGCGCAAGCTGTCGGCCGGGATGCCATGTGCCTGCGCCCAGTCCGGCCACGCTTGCGGGCGTGAGCGCGTATGCAGCAGCGGGTGCGCCAGCAGTGCGTGCGGCGGCTGCCCGGCCAGCTGGGTCGCCAGCGGGCTTTGCGGGCTGAGCACCGGCCCGATCCACTCCACGCCCAGCTCGTGCACCTGCCAGTCGCCCGGCCAGGGCGGGGTGTCGAGCAGCAGCGCAGCGTCCAGGCCGTCCAGGTCCGGCCCGGGCGGTTGCTCGTTCGCCGACAGATGCACGCGCAGATCGGGCAGATCGCGTTGCAGCCGGCCCAGCCGCGGAATCACCCAGCGCGCCAGCAGGCTCCCGGAGCAGCCCAGCACCAACGGCGCTTCGTTGCGCGGGCTGGCCAGGTCCGCCCACGTGTCGGCGATCAGCGCAAAGCCCTCGCTGGTGGCATCGCGCAGGCGCGTGCCGGCGGCGGTCAGCACTAGCCCGCGGCCCTGGCGGGTGAACAGGGCGGTGCCCAACAGTTGTTCCAGAGAACGCACATGCCGGCTGATGGCACCGTGGGTCACGTGCAGTGCGTCGGCAGCGCGGCTGACACTTTGCAGGCGCGCCGCGGCCTCAAAGGCGCGCAAGGCAGCAAGCGGGGGCAGGGAGGTGGGCATATGTGAGTACAGGTCACAGGTTACGGCGATCTTATCGATTTATCCGTCGCGCCGCCTGCGTTAGAGTGCGCCTTTCCCGTATTTCCGCAGTGTTGCGGAGGAATAGCCCCCATGTCGGCCCAGCCCATCAGTGACTTTCATGCGTATCCGGATGCCGCCGGCCATTTCGGCAAGTTTGGCGGCCGTTTCGTCGCGGAAACCTTGATCGCGCCCCTGCAGGAACTGTCTGCCGCCTACGATCTGGCGCGCCAGGATCCGGCCTTCATTGCCGAGTACGACAAGGATCTCAAGCATTACGTCGGCCGCCCCAGCCCGATCTACCACGCCGAGCGGCTGAGCCGCGAAGTGGGCGGGGCGCAGATCCTGCTCAAGCGCGAAGACCTGAACCACACCGGCGCGCACAAGATCAACAACACCATCGGCCAGGCGCTGCTGGCCAGCCGCATGGGCAAGACCCGCATCATCGCCGAGACCGGCGCCGGCCAGCATGGCGTGGCCAGTGCCACCGTCGCGGCGCGGCTGGGCCTGGAATGCGTGGTCTACATGGGCGCCACCGACATCGAGCGGCAGAAGATCAACGTCTACCGCATGCAGTTGCTCGGTGCGAAGGTCATCCCGGTCACCTCGGGCTCGGCCACGCTCAAGGACGCGCTGAATGAAGCGATGCGCGACTGGGTCAGCAATGTGCAGGACACCTTCTACATCATCGGCACCGTCGCCGGCCCGGATCCGTATCCGCGCATGGTGCGCGATTTCAACGCCATCGTCGGCCGCGAAGCGCGTGCGCAGATGCTGGAAGACTACGGCCGCCTGCCGGATGCGATCAGCGCCTGCGTGGGTGGCGGCAGCAACGCCATCGGCCTGTTCCACGCGTTCTTGAACGACCCCGGTGTCAAGATCTACGGCGCCGAAGCGGCGGGTGATGGCATTGCCAGTGGCCGCCATGCGGCATCGATCGCCGCCGGGCGGCCCGGCGTGCTGCACGGCAATCGTACGTATGTGATCTGCGATGACGATGGCCAGATCATCGAGACCCATTCGGTCTCGGCGGGCCTGGACTACCCCGGCGTGGGGCCGGAGCATGCCTTCCTCTCCGACAGCGGCCGTGCCGTGTACCAGGGCATCACCGACGACGAAGCGCTGGCCGCGTTTCATTTGCTGGCGCATACCGAGGGCATCCTGGCCGCGCTGGAATCCAGCCATGCGGTCGCGCAGTCGATCAAGCTTGCGCGCGAAATGCCCAAGGACGCGCTGGTGCTGTGCAACCTGTCCGGCCGTGGCGACAAGGACGTGCACACCATCGCCGCGCGCGAAGGCATGGTGCTGTGATCGCAGCGCACGCGCGCAACCTCGGTGGTGGCATGGCGCTGCTGTGCCTGTCTGCACTTGCCGCCGCCGCGGCATCCGCGCCCGCGCTGGATCGCAGCGGCGCGGTGCGGGTTGGCCAGCGCTTCGCCGAGCTGGCGCCGCGGGCCGCCTGGAAGCCGATGAATGCCGGCCCGATCGGGCAGTGCGACTACGTGGAAGCAGGGCTGCTGCCCGCGGGCGTGGCGATGATGGTCGAGGACGGGCGCGTTGTCCGCTTCGACGTCACCGATGCCGGGGTCGTGGGCCCCTTCGGCATTCGCATCGGCGACAGCGAGGCCAGTGTGCGTGCACGCCTGCCCGCGGGCTACAGCGTCGAGCCGCATCACTATGGCGGTGACGACGGCAAGGATCTTTATCTGACATGGCATGACCCCGCGCGTGGGCTAGCCGTTCGCTACGAAACTGGAGAAGGCAGCGTGACATCGATGTACTGGGGAAGCTGGGACGCCGTGCAACTGGTGGAGGGATGCGCATGAGCCGCGCGCCCGACCGTATCGCTGCATGCTTCGACGCGCTGCGCCACTCTGGCCGCAAGGCACTGATTCCCTTCATCACCGCCGGCGACCCCTCACTGGAAGCCACCGTGCCGGTGATGCATGCGCTGGTGCGCGCCGGTGCGAACATCATCGAGCTCGGCGTGCCGTTCTCCGACCCGA
The DNA here is from genome assembly GCF_041475695.2 of Xanthomonas sp. NCPPB 4037. NCBI lineage: Bacteria > Pseudomonadati > Pseudomonadota > Gammaproteobacteria > Lysobacterales > Lysobacteraceae > Xanthomonas > Xanthomonas sp. NCPPB 4037. The sequence goes on along the minus strand of NZ_CM191261.1, from coordinate 3,190,134 downwards.
TGGCCGATGGCCCCACCATCCAGCGCAGCTCCGAGCGTGCGCTGGGCCGCGGTGCCGGGCTGGCCTATGTGATCGAAGCCGTGCAGGAATTCCGGCGCGAGGACGCCACCACCCCGGTGGTACTGATGGGCTACCTCAACCCGATCGAAATCCACGGCACGCGGCGCTTTGCCGAAACCGCGGTGGCCGCCGGCATCGATGGCGTGCTGCTGGTCGACCTGCCGCCCGAGGAGGCCGACGACACCCGCGCCATCTTCACCGAGGTCGGCCTGGCGCTGATCGCCTTGGCGTCGCCCACCACCGGCGAGGCCCGGCTGGACATGCTGTGCAGCACTGCGCAGGGCTATCTGTATTACGTGAGCTTCTCTGGCGTGACCGGCGCGGCCGACCGGCTGGACACGCATGCGGCCAGCGACCGCCTGCGTCAGCTGCGTGCCCGTGCCGGCGCACCGGTGGTGGCCGGCTTCGGCATCAAGGACGCCGCCAGTGCTGCCGCGATGGCGGTGGATGCGGACGGCGTGGTCGTCGGCAGCGCGCTGGTGGCGGCCCTGGCCGATGCGTCGGATGTGCGCAGCGCGCGTGAGCGGGCCGAAGACTTCCTGCAGCCGCTGCGGCAGGCGCTGGACGCTGGCTGAGGCGCCGCTGCCGGGCGCCTGCCGGTGGAATATGTAGGTGCCCAACGGCGGCGATCATGCCGGCAATACGTTCCCGCATGATCGCCTGGCGTTTTGGCCCAGGGCGCTCGGCGCCACCCCGCGCGGCCGCCCACTGCACCGCCATGGGGCGCTGGGATAGACTGTCGCCCCTCTGCGGCCTGCACGGCCGCCTTGCATGGATTGTCATACACGCATGAGCTGGCTCAGCAAATTGATGCCTTCCGGCATCCGCACCGAGAACACCCCCGCCAAGAAGCGCAGCGTCCCCGAGGGCCTGTGGGAGAAGTGCAGCAACTGCGGCAGCGCGCTGTACGGCCCGGAGCTTGAGGAGAACCTGGAGGTGTGTCCGAAGTGTGACCACCACATGGCGATCCGCGCCCGCGCCCGGCTGGCCGCGCTGTTCGACGTGGACAGCCCAACCACCGAAATCGCGGCCCAGCTGGGCCCGGTGGACGTGCTCAAGTTCAAGGATCAGAAGAAGTACGGCGAGCGCATCAAGGCCAGCCAGAAGAGCAGCGGCGAATACGACGCCCTGATCGCCATGCGCGGCGTGCTCAAGGGCAACCCGCTGGTGGCCGCCGCGTTCGATTTCGCCTTCATGGGTGGCTCGATGGGCTCGGTGGTCGGCGAGCGCTTTGCGCGTGCGGCCGAAGTGGCGCTGGAAGTGGGCTGCCCGTTCGTGTGCTTCTCCGCAAGTGGCGGCGCGCGCATGCAGGAAGGCCTGTTTTCGCTGATGCAGATGGCCAAGACCTCCGCGGCGCTCGGCCGCTTGCGCGAAGCCGGCCTGCCGTATATCTCGGTGCTGACCCATCCCACCACCGGTGGCGTGTCGGCCTCGTTCGCGATGCTGGGCGATATCAACATCGCCGAACCGCATGCGCTGATCGGTTTTGCCGGCCCGCGCGTGATCGAGCAGACCGTGCGCGAGACGCTGCCCGAAGGTTTCCAGCGCTCGGAGTTCCTGCTCGATCATGGCGCCATTGATCAGATCTGCGACCGCCGCGACATGCGCGACCGCATCGCCGAGCTGACCACCATGATGATGCGTCAGCCGCATCCGCAGGACGCAGACGCCGCATGAGCAGTCGTAAGTATTTCGGCACCGACGGCATCCGCGGTCGGGTCGGGCAGGGCGTGATCTCTGCCGATTTCGTGCTGCGCCTGGGCAATGCGCTTGGGCGTGTGCTCACCGCTGGGCGCAGCAAGCGCCCGTTGGTGCTGATCGGCAAGGACACCCGCATTTCCGGCTACATGTTCGAAGCAGCGCTGGAAGCCGGCCTGGTGGCCGCCGGTGCCGACGTGCAGCTGATCGGGCCGATGCCGACCCCGGCCATTGCGTTTTTGACCAGTACCTTGCGCGCGGATGCCGGTGTGGTGATCAGCGCATCGCACAACCCGCATTACGACAACGGCATCAAGTTCTTTTCCGCTGAGGGCGAGAAGCTCGATGACGCCACCGAAGCGGCCATCGAAGCGGCCCTGGATGCGCCATTCCACACCGTGGAATCCGAGCGCCTGGGCAAGGCGATCCGTACCCGCGATGCGATCGGCCGCTACATCGAATTCTGCAAGGCCAGCGTCCCGCGTGGCTTCACCCTGCATGGGTTGAAGATGGTGCTCGACTGCGCGCACGGCGCCACGTACCACATCGCGCCGATGCTGTTCCGCGAGCTCGGCGCCGAGGTGGTGGTGATCGGTGCGGCGCCGGACGGGCTCAATATCAACGACGGTGTCGGCTCCACGCATATCGACAATCTCGCCGCCAAGGTGCGCGAGACCGGCGCGCAGTTGGGCATCGCCTTCGATGGCGACGGCGACCGCGTGCTGATGGCCGACGACCAGGGCAACCCGGTCGATGGCGACGATCTGCTGTACGTGCTCGCGCGCTCGTGGCAGGCCAGCGGCCGGCTCACCGGCACGGTGGTCGGCACCTTGATGACCAATTACGGGCTGGAGAAAGCCCTGGCCGCGTTACAGATCCCGTTCCAGCGCGCCAAGGTCGGCGACCGCTACGTGCACCAGGCCCTGGTCGAGGGTGGCGGTACCCTGGGCGGCGAAACCTCCGGCCATCTGCTGTGTCTGGACCGGGCCACCACCGGTGATGGCATCGTCAGCGCCTTGCAGGTGCTCGAAGCGCTGGGGCGCGACGGGCACAGCCTGCGTGAGGCGCTGAGCAGCCTGAGCAAGGTGCCGCAGCAGACCGTCAACGTGCGTCTGGGCGGCGGTGCAGCCAAGGCCATTGTGGAAGCCACCAGCGTGCAGCAGGCGCTGCAGCAAGCGCAGGCGGCGGTGCAGGGGCGTGGCCGCGCCTTCCTGCGCCCGTCCGGCACCGAGCCGGTGGTGCGCGTGACCGTGGAGGCCGACGAAGCGGGGTTGATGCAGGACACGCTCGATCGCCTCGCCGGAGCGGTGCGTGACGCGGCGTGAGTCGCTGATCATCGGCGTCTGCGTGGTCTTCGCCAAGGCCGCGACGTTTTATGTGCTGTATCGCCTGCTGTCCTGAGCGGCCGGCCTTCTTTCATCCTTGAGCAAGACATCCGTATGAGCGCGCGCATCCCCACCCTGGACATCACCCGTTTCGACAGCGACCGCGAGGCGTTTGTCGCCGAGCTCGGTGCCGCTTATCGGCAATGGGGCTTTGCCGGCATCCGCAATCACGGCATTGCGCAGTCGGACATCGACGCCGCCTACGAGGTGTTCAAGGCATTTTTCGCGCTACCCGACGAGGTCAAGCGCAGCTACCACGTGCCCGGCAGTGGCGGCGCGCGCGGCTATACGGCGTTCGGTGTGGAAACCGCCAAGGACTCCAAGCATTTCGATCTGAAGGAGTTCTGGCACATCGGCCGCGAGATCCCGGACGATTCGCCGTACCGCGCGGTGATGGCGCCCAATCTGTGGCCGACCGAAGTGCCGGGCTTCCGCGAGCGTGGCTACCACCTGTATCAGCAGCTGGATCAGTTGGGCTCGCGCGTGTTGTCGGCGCTGGCGCTGCACATCGGCCTGCCGCAGGACTACTTCGCCGACAAGACCGATCACGGCAATTCGATCCTGCGCCCGATCCATTACCCGCCGATCACCAGCGACGACATCCCGAATGTGCGCGCCGGCGCGCACGGCGACATCAATTTCATCACCTTGTTGGTGGGCGCCAGCGCCGCCGGCCTGGAAGTGCGTTCCAACGAAGGCGAGTGGGTGCCGTTCACTGCGGACGCCGACACCATCGTGGTCAATATCGGCGACATGCTGCAGCGCCTGACCAATCATGTGTATCCGTCCACCATCCACCGCGTGGTCAATCCGCCGGGTGAGGAGGCGCGCAAGCCGCGCTATTCGGTGCCGTTCTTCCTGCACCCGAACCCGGATTTCCTGATCGACGTGTTGCCGTCCTGCATCAGCGCCGACAATCCCAGCCGCTATCCCGAACCGATCACCGCACACGGGTTCCTGGAAGAGCGCCTGCGCGAGATCAAGCTGAAGTAAGCCGAACGGACCCAAGCGCGGCTATGGCCGCGCTCGCAACATGGCGGATGACGCTCGCCACAGTTTGCTTGATGAACGTTCGCTCGCGTCCGGTTAAAGCTTGCGTTCACCTCTGCCGATATCCCAGTCTGGCCGCTAGCGCGACGTCGGATTTGCCTGGCGCCCGCTGCAGGACTGCGATGAGGTGCGGGCGCATGTGGACGCGAAAAGTAATCAACGTCGTTGGAACATCGGCACTGGTGCTGACCGGGTGCCTTGCGGGTGTGGCCGTGGCAACACCGGTGACGGTGACTGTCCAGGACGCCGGCGGCGTGCTGGTTGATGCAGTGGTGAGCCTGGAAACCGCACGCCCGGTGCCGGCGACCGGCACCTTGAAAACGGTGTCTATGGATCAGGTGAACTCGCAGTTCGTTCCCGCAGTGCTCGCGGTACGCGCGGGTAGCCTGGTGCGCTTCCCGAATAACGATCAAATCCGGCATCAGGTGTATTCGTTTTCGCCTGCCAAGAAGTTCGAGTTGCCGCTGTTCCAGGGCACCACGGCCGCGCCGGTACGCTTCGATCAGGCCGGGCTGGTGACGGTGGGCTGCAACATCCATGACTGGATGCTGGGGTATATCGTGGTGCTGGACACCCCGTATTTCGGCAAGAGCGGCAGCGATGGCCGTGTCCAGATCGATGCGCCCGCGGGCAGCTACACCCTGCGTGTCTGGCATCCGCGCATCAAGGGCGCTGCGCTGGCCGAGCCACTGGTGCTGAGCCGCGATGCGCTGCAGCGCCGTGTCACCGTGCAGACCACCGGCACAGCGCCAGCGGTGGCACCGCCGGATGATCGCGTGCGCGCGCTGCAGGACAAGTTCCGTCGCGCCGCCGACCCGAAAAAGCCGTCTCCATGAAGGCGATGCGACTGCATACGCGCATCGCCGCGCTGCTGGTGCTGGTGGTGCTCGGCACCCAGGCGTTGACCTTCATTGCCGTGCAGGTGGCCACCGAGCGCAGCGTCAAGGCGCAACTCGGTGAAGAGCTGCTGATTGGCGAGCGTGTCTGGCAGCGCATCAACCAGCGCCGCGACGAACAACTGCTGCAATCGGCCTCGGTGCTGGCGGACGATTTCGGCTTCCGTGCAGCCGTTGCCAGCGGCGATGTGCCCACCATGCAGTCGGCGTTGCGCAACCACGCCGCGCGCATGGATGCGCAGACGGCGGTGCTGCTTTCGCCTGAAGGCGATTTTCTGACCGGGCTGGCGGATCTGCCGCAGGCCGAGCAGCTGCGTGCCGTGCAGGCCTTGCTGCAACAGGCCCAGCACGACGGGCGTGCGGTCGGTGTGGTGGCCTTGGATCAACACGTCGTGCGCCTGGCAGTCGTGCAGGTACTGGCGCCGAGCCGGGTGGGCTGGATTGCGATCGGCAACGAATCCGGCGACAGCCTTGCGCAGGATTTCCGCAGCACCACGGGTCTGGATGCCACCTTCTTCATCGACGGTGCGCCGCCGCGCGTACTGGCGTCTACGCTGCAACCAGCCGAACGCACGGAATTCGCGCAGCAATTGCGCACCGCCGAACACGCGCAGGGCGCTGCAATCCCGCTGACCCTGGGGGACTCGCGTTACCTGGTGAAGTTGCAGTCCATCCAGGGCGATACCCGCGTGCGGGTTGCCTTGCAGGCCTCGTTGGACCGCGCGGTGGCGCCGTACCGCACACTCAAATTACGGATTTTGCTGCTGGCTGGCCTGGCCACCGCCGCCGCACTGGGCGTATCGATTTTTCTCGCGCGCAGCGTCAGTAAGCCGGTGGCGCTGCTGGTGCAGGCAGCACGCCGCATCCAGCGCGGTGATTACCACACCACCGTGCAATTGCCGCCCGGGCGCGAATTGGCGGAGCTGGCCGACAGCTTCGGGCGCATGCAGCAGCAGATCGCCACGCGCGAGCAGCACATCCTGCACCAGGCACGCCACGACGCACTCACTGGCTTGCCCAACCGCATCTGGCTGCTGGAGCAGCTGCAGCAGGTGGTGGATCAGACCGTGGCCTCGGGCGGCACCGCAGCGGTGCTGATCCTGGACCTGGAGCGCTTCAAGGAACTCAACGACAGCCTGGGCCACGACTTCGCCGATCAGGTGTTGGTCGAAGCCGGGCGCAGGCTTGCCGACGTGGTGCAGGCGCCCAACATCGTCGGGCGCCTTGGCAGCGACGAATTCATGGTGGTGGTGGCGCATGCCGACCCGGCCACCGTGCAGGAGGAAGCCCAACGCCTGCTGTTGCAATTGCGCAGCCCGCTGGCGTTGCCGCAGGCACGCATCCAGCTCGAAGCCAGCATCGGCATTGCGTTGATTCCCGAACATGGCGCCGACCCGGACACGCTGCTGCGTCGCGCCGATATCGCGCGTGGCCAGGTCGGCGACACCGCCAGTGGCGCCAGCGTGTACCGGCTTGGCCAGGACGAGCAGCATCTGCGCCGGCTGCGTCTCACCGGCGATCTGCGCCAGGCCATCGGTGGCAACGAGCTGACCTTGCGCTTCCAACCCAAGATCAGCCTGCGTACCGATCAGGTGGAGCAGGTCGAGGTGCTCGTGCGCTGGCATCACCCGGTGCTGGGGCCGATCGGCCCGGACGAATTCATTCCGTTGGCCGAGCATTCCGGCGTCATCCATCCGCTCACCCGCTTCGTGCTTGACGAGGCGTTGCACTGCCAATCGCAATGGCGAGCGCAAGGGCTTGAACTGGGCATGGCGATCAACCTGTCGGCCCTGGATCTGTCCGACCCCGGCCTGCCGGACTTCGTGCGCGGCTGCCTGCAGCGGCATGCGGTGCCGGCCACCTCGGTTACGCTGGAACTGACCGAAAGCGCGTTGATGCGCGATGTCGAATTTGCGCTGCATATGTTGCATCAACTCCGCAATGTGGGCGTGCGGCTGTCGGTCGACGACTTCGGCACCGGCTATTCCTCGCTGGCCCAGCTCAAGCGCATGCCGGTGAACGAATTGAAGATCGACAAGAGCTTTGTCATGCAGCTGGCCGAAGGCACCGACGATGCCTTTATCGTGCGCAGCACGATCGATCTGGGGCACAACCTCGGTCTGAGCGTGATTGCCGAGGGCGTGGAAAACGACACTGCGCTGGCGCTGCTGCGCGGCTACGGCTGCGACATGGTGCAGGGCTATCTGTATTCGCCGCCACTGGAAGAAAAGCCGCTGCTGGCATGGTGCATGCGCCAGCTCGGTCGCTCGGCCGCGGCGCAGGCGGGAGGTCAACGATGAAGCGTTTTCCACGCACGGCAGTCGCTGCAACGCTGCTCGCCGCAACGGCGCTTAGCCCACTGCTGTGCATGGCGGGCGAGGGCCGGTTGCTGGCCACCGGCGGCGTCTCGATGCTCGAAGGCAGCAGTGGCGGTGGCATCGTGCCCTGGGCCACGTTGTCCGGGTACGGCACGCGCGATGAACTCGGCACCGTGGCGTTCGCCACCCACGTCGATAGCGGCGATTACCGTCTGGATGTGCAGGGCGCCGCATTGACGGTGGGCAATCGGCTCGAGCTTTCGGTGGCGCGCCAGCGTCTGGACCTGGGCACCTTGCAAGACCGGCTAGGGTTGCCGTGGAATGCGCTTGGCCAGGATGTATTCGGCGCGAAAGTGCGACTGCATGGTGACCTGGTCTACGGGCGCGCGCCACAGCTGAGTCTTGGCGTGCAGTACAAGCGACTGCGCGACGGCACTTTGCCGTTGGCGATCGGTGCACGCGACGACCACGGCACCGATGTCTATCTCAGCGCCACGCGGCTATTGCTGCAAGGCGCTGGCGGCTACCAGTTGCTGCTCAACGGCACCGTGCGCGCTACCCGCGCCAATCAAACCGGGTTGCTGGGCTTCGGCGGCGACCGTCGCAACAGTTATCGGCTGGTCGGTGAGGTCAGCGCTGGCGTGGTGCTGAGCCCGTCGTGGGTGGTGGGCCTCGAATATCGCGACAAGCCGAACAATCTCGGTTTCGCCCGCGAGCAAGCCTGGGCCGACGGCTTCGTCGCCTGGTTCCCGACCAAGCACGTGTCGCTGACCGCCGCCTGGGCCGATCTGGGCGAGGTTGCCACCTTGAAGCGTCAGCGCGGACCGTATCTTTCCCTGCAGGTGGCGTTGTGATGACCCGATGGCTGCGCTATTCGCTGCTTTGCGTGCTGATGTTGAGCGGCTGTGCCACCACGCAACCGCGGCAGACGTTGTACGAAGAATTGGGCGGTCAGCCCGGGATCGAGGCCCTGGTGGAAACCATGCTCTCGCGCATCGCCGACGACCCGCGCATCGTCGAGCACTTTGCACGCGTCAATATCGTCATGCTCAACGAGCGGCTGGTGCAGAAGTTCTGCCATGTTGCCGATGGCCCGTGCCCGGACACTGCCAAGTCCATGGCACAGGCGCACCAGCATATGGCCATCCGCGAGGGCGACTTCAATGCCTTGGTCGAAGATCTCAACTGGGCAATGGATCAGCGCAACATTCCGCGCCGAACCCAGAATCGCCTGCTCGCACGGTTGGCGGCGATGCATGGTGAAATCGTCAATCACTGACACTAACGCTGCGCACGTTGCAGTACGCAGCGCATGTGTTCAATCAGGGGCGTGATAAGTCTGTCGCATCCGCCTGCAGCAGGCGCCATGCACAGGAACGCCTCACTCCAAAGGACGCACCCTGTGCGAGCCGCGTGCCATCAGCCGCAGCAGCAGCGCATGCGGCAACAGGCGCAGCGCAACGTTCACCAGGCGATAGCGCCACCCTGGTATCGCCAGCACCTGCCCGCGTTCCAGCGCGGCGATGCCGTACGCCGCCACGGCATCGGCCTGTAGCCACGCCCAGCCGGGCAGGGTGGACATCGCCGCGCGGGTGCCGGTGACATCGTGGAATTCCGACCAGGCAAAGCCCGGGCAGAGCGCGCACACCTTCACCGCGCAATCGGCGTTCTCCAGCGCCAGCGACTCGCTGAAGCGCAGCATGAAACTCTTGGCGGCCGCATACAGCGTCTGGCCATCGGCGCTGGGCGTCAGTGCGGCGAACGAGGCCACATTGAGGATCCGGCCCTGGCCACTGGCGCGGATCATCGGCAACAGCCGCCAGGTCAGTTCGCACACCGCCGTCACCATCACCTGCAGAAATCGCGCATGCGTCTGCCAGTCGTTCTGCAGATACCGTCCTGGCACGCCGTAGCCGGCATTGTTGACCAGGGTGCCCACGGTCCAGCCCTGGCGCTGGATTTCGGCGACCAGCCGGGCAGGGGCGGCCGGGTCGCCCAGATCCTCCGGCAGGATTTCCACCCGCACCTGCGCGCCCAATTCCGCGGCCAGCGCCTCCAGCCGGCCCACTCGCCGCGCCGTCAGGATCAGTGGCATCCCGCGCGCTGCGTAGGCACGGGCGATCTCGCGACCAATCCCGCTGGAAGCGCCGGTGATCAGGGCGAAGATAGGCGAAACGGACATGGCAGGTTCCTGGTTGGGGCGAAATGGGACACGCATCGGACACAAGTCTGCCGGGTACCGACAGGGCATGGGCTATTCTCACGCCTGTCTTCAACTCAGGAACCTGCACCTGATGCGTCGAAAGATCGTTGCTGGAAATTGGAAGCTGCATGGCACGCGTGCCTTCGCCACCGAACTGGTGGCGCAGGTGGCCGCGCACATGCCCCTGGCGGGTGTCGATGTCGTCATCCTGCCGCCCTTGCCGTATCTCGGTGATCTGATCGAGGACTTCGAGGCCCACCACCTGGCATTCGGTGCACAGGACGTCAGTAGCAACGAGAAGGGCGCCTACACCGGTGAAGTGTCCGCCTCGATGCTGGTGGATGTCGGTGCCGAATACGGCCTGGTCGGGCATTCGGAGCGCCGTCAGTATCACCAGGAAAGCAGCGAGCTGGTCGCGCGCAAATTTGCCGCCGCCATGCATGCCGGGTTGATCCCGGTGCTGTGCGTTGGCGAATCGCTGGAACAGCGCGAGGCCGGTCAGACTGAGGCAATCCTACGTGCCCAGTTGGAGCCGGTCCTGAGCCTGGTCGGCAGCACCGGATTCGCCCGCGCCGTAGTGGCCTACGAGCCGATCTGGGCGATTGGAACCGGGCGCACTGCCACGCCGGACCAGGCCCAGGCCGTGCACGCCTTCATTCGTGGCGAAGTCGCGAAGGCGGATGCTAGAATTGCCGATTCACTGCCCATCCTGTACGGGGGGAGTGTCAAGCCCGACAACGCCAGCGAGCTGTTTTCCCAGCCCGACGTCGACGGTGGGCTGGTCGGCGGCGCATCACTGGTTGCCGAAGACTTCCTGGCCATTGCGCGTGCGGCGGCCGCTTGTTAACCCATTAAGTTTTGTCCGGGGACGGATTTCGAAATGCTGATGTTGATCCTCAATGTGGTCTACGTGCTGGTCGCGCTGGCGATGATTGCGCTGATCCTGATGCAGCGTGGCGCCGGCGCGGCGGCGGGCTCGGGCTTCGGCGCGGGCGCGTCGGGCACGGTGTTCGGCTCGCAGGGTGCGTCGAACTTCCTGTCCAAGTCGACCAAGTGGCTGGCGGTGGTGTTCTTCAGCATCAGCCTGTTCATGGCCTGGTACGCCACCCATGGCGCCCGTCCCACCGACCAGAACCTGGGCGTGATGTCGCAGTCGGCCACGCCGGCTCCGGCCGCTGCGGGTGAGTTGACCCAGCCGTTGCCGCAGGCGCCTGCCGCTGGCGCAGTGCCCACCGCTCCCTCGCAGCCGTTGCCTGCTGCGGCCGAGCCAGCCACTGCGCCTGCTGCAACACCTGTGCAGTCTGCACCGACGCAGCCGGCGCCTGCCGCACGCGAAGAAAAGACGCCGGAACCAGCACAAAAAGACTGAAGGCGGTTACAATACGCTGCGCACTGGGATGCCCAGCGGCGCAACGTATGCCCAGGTGGCGGAATTGGTAGACGCACTACCTTGAGGTGGTAGCGACTTAGGTCGTAGGGGTTCGAGTCCCCTCTTGGGCACCATTGTTTGGCTGCAGTTCCTGCGCATCGCGGCAATGCCGGCGCGGGGTCTGCCTATACCCCATGCCGGCACGCGGCGCGTGCGGGCAGAGGCAAGAGAGAGTCGCTGTGCTGGCCGAATATTTGCCGAGTCTGCTGTTTCTGGTTGTCGCCACTGGCATCGGCATCGTGCTGATGTTGATTGGTCGGTTCCTCGCTCCGCGCAGCCCGGACGCGCGCAAGCTTTCGCCGTACGAGTGTGGCTTCGAGGCATTCGAAGACGCGCGCATGAAGTTCGATGTGCGCTACTACCTCATCGCGATCCAGTTCATCGTGTTCGATCTGGAAATCATCTTCATCGTGCCGTGGACACAGGTGTTCATGGAGATCGGCGCACGCTCGCTGGTCACCATGGGCCTGTTCGTCGGCATGTTGTTCCTCGGTTTTATCTACGTGTGGAAGAAGGGAGCGCTGGAATGGGAGTGATTCAGACCCTGGATCGTCTGATGACCAACCCGATGCCGGAAGGCCGGGTCGAAGACATCCTGCGCCCGGAAGGCGAAAACCCGTTGCTCGAAAAGGGCTACGTGACCACCAGCGTCGATGCACTGTTGAACTGGGCGCGTACCGGTTCGATGTGGCCGATGACCTTTGGTCTGGCCTGCTGTGCAGTCGAGATGATGCACGCCGGTGCGGCGCGCCTGGACCTGGACCGCTACGGCGTGGTGTTCCGCCCGTCGCCGCGCCAGTCCGACGTGATGATCGTCGCCGGCACTCTGGTCAACAAGATGGCGCCGGCATTGCGCAAGGTCTACGACCAGATGCCCGACCCGAAGTGGGTCATCTCGATGGGCAGCTGCGCCAACGGCGGCGGCTACTATCACTATTCGTATTCGGTGGTGCGCGGTTGCGATCGCATCGTGCCGGTGGACATCTATGTCCCGGGCTGCCCGCCGACCGCCGAGGCGCTGGTCTACGGCATCTTGCAGCTGCAGAAGAAAATCTGGCGCACCCAGACAATCGCACGCTGACACCCGTCTTCTCCTACCGAGAGCAGCCAAGCCCCCATGGCAGAGCAAGCATCTTCCTTCACTGACCGACTAGCGGCGCGTTTCGCCGGTGCGCAGATCTCCGTGGTCCAGCCGCGCGGCGAAGTGACGCTGGAAGTCGCTGCGGCACAGTGGTACGCCACCTGTCTTGCCCTGCGCGACGAGCTCGGTTTCGAGCAGCTCAGCGACCTGTGCGGCGTCGATTACCTGGGCTACGGCAGCGACGAGTGGGACACCGCTGACGTGTCGTCCCAGGGTTTCAGCCGTGGTGTCGAGGGCAAGGCGCTGGGTCGCTTTGCCTGGGGTGAATTCCCCAGCCAGGAAAGCTCTAACGGTGCCCAACCGCAGCAGCTGCCGACGCAGCGCTTCGCGGTGGTGGCCCAGCTGATTTCCTACCAGCACAACCAGCGTCTGCGCGTGCGGTGCTATGCACCCGACGAGCAGGTGCCGGTGGTGGCGTCGTTGACCGACATCTGGCCCGGTGTGAACTGGTTCGAGCGCGAGGCGTTCGACCTGTTCGGCATCGTGTTCGATGGCCATCCGGACCTGCGCCGCATCCTGACCGACTACGGATTTGTCGGCCATCCGTTCCGCAAGGACTTCCCGCTGATCGGCAACGTCGAAGTGCGTTACGACGACGAGCGCAAGCGCGTGGTGTACGAGCCGGTGACCTCGGTGGAGCCGCGTGTCGGCGTGCCGCGCGTGATCCGCGACGACGCGCGTTATGAGACTGCCGCTGGTGAAGTGGGCAAGTCGGAGACTGCCAAGTGAGTGAGTACCGCCAGGCAACCGATGCCTTAGCGAGCAATCCTGTGGAAAGCAAGCAGGAAATCCGCAATTACACGATGAACTTCGGCCCGCAGCATCCTGCGGCGCACGGCGTGTTGCGCCTGATCCTGGAAATGGACGGCGAAACCGTGGTGCGTGCCGACCCGCATATCGGCCTGCTGCACCGTGGCACCGAGAAGCTGGCCGAGTCCAAGCCGTTCAACCAGTCGGTTCCGTACATGGACCGCCTGGATTACGTGTCGATGATGTGCAACGAGCACGCCTACGTGCGTGCCATCGAATCCCTGATGGGGATCGAAGCGCCGGAGCGCGCGCAGTACATCCGCACGATGTTCGACGAGATCACCCGAATCAAGAACCACCTGATGTGGGTGGGTTCCAACGCGCTTGACCTCGGCGCGATGGCGGTGATGCTGTACGCCTTCCGCGAGCGCGAAGAATTGATGGACGTCTACGAGGCAGTCAGTGGCGCGCGCATGCACGCCGCCTATTACCGTCCGGGCGGCGTCTACCGCGATCTGCCTGACCGCATGCCCAAATACAAGGAATCGCGTTGGCACAAGGGTGGGGCGCTGACCAAGCTCAACGCCGCGCGCGAAGGCTCGATGCTGGACTTCCTCGAGAACTTCACCGACACGTTCCCGTCCCGCGTGGACGAATACGAAACGTTGCTGACCGAGAATCGCATCTGGAAGCAGCGCACCGTGGACGTGGGCATCATCAGCCCGGATCTGGCGCGTGCCTGGGGCATGACCGGTCCGATGCTGCGTGGTTCGGGCATCGAATGGGATCTGCGCAAGAAGCAGCCGTACGCGAAGTACGACGCGGTGGACTTCGACGTGCCGGTCGGCACCAACGGTGACTGCTACGACCGTTACCTGGTGCGCGTGGCCGAGATGCGCGAGTCCAACCGCATCATCAAGCAATGCGTGAAGTGGCTGAAGGCCAATCCAGGCCCGGTCATGGTCACCAATTTCAAGGTCGCTCCGCCAAGCCGCGAAGGCATGAAGGACGATATGGAAGCGCTGATCCATCACTTCAAGCTGTTCAGCGAAGGCTACTGCGTGCCCGCCGGCGAGACCTATTGCGCCGTTGAAGCGCCCAAGGGCGAGTTCGGCTGCTACCTGATGTCCGATGGCGCCAACAAGCCGTTCCGCGTGCATCTGCGCGCGCCGGGCTTTGCGCATCTGTCCTCGATGGACGCGGTGGTGCGCGGGTATTTGCTGGCCGACGTCGTGGCGATGATCGGTACTTACGATTTGGTTTTCGGTGAGGTTGACCGATGAAGGCGACGGGTAATTTCGAAGCGGCGCGCGACGTCGATCCGCAGGTAGTGCTGAGCGACAAAACGCGCGCGCACATCGATCATTGGCTGAGCAAGTTCCCGCCCGACCGCAAGCGTTCGGCCGTGTTACAGGGTCTGCATGCCGCGCAGGAACAGAACCAGGGCTGGTTGACCGACGAGCTGATCGTGGGCGTGGCCAAGTATCTGGAGCTGCCGCCGGTGTGGGCCTACGAAGTGGCCAGCTTCTACTCGATGTTCGAGACCGAGAAGGTCGGCCGCCACAACGTGGCGTTCTGCACCAACATCAGCTGCTGGCTCAATGGCGCTGAAGATCTGCTGGCGCACGCGGAAAAGAAGCTGGGCTGCAAGTTGGGTCAGTCGACAGCCGATGGGCGCGTCTACCTCAAGCGCGAAGAAGAATGCCTGGCGGCCTGCTCTGCAGCGCCGATGATGGTCATCAACGGCCATTACCACGAGCACCTGACGAAAGAAAAGGTCGACGCGCTGCTGGACGGGCTGGAGTAAGGCATGGCACATCATCACGCACCCTCAGGCCCGGTCGGTCCGGCGCCGCTGCCGCATCAGGTCGTCTACACGACCCTGCACTACGACACCCCGTGGTCGTACGAAAGCTATCTGAAGACCGGTGGCTACGCCGCGCTGCGCAAGATCCTCGAAGAGAAGATCCCGCCGGCCGACGTCATCGAAATGGTGAAGGCATCCAACCTGCGCGGCCGCGGTGGCGCGGGCTTCCCGACCGGTCTGAAGTGGTCCTTCATGCCCAAGGGCACCATGCAGAAGTACATCCTGTGCAACTCGGACGAATCCGAGCCGGGAACCTGCAAGGACCGCGACATCCTGCGTTACAACCCGCATTCGGTGGTGGAGGGCATGGCAATCGCCTGCTACGCCACCGGTTCGACCGTGGGCTACAACTATCTGCGCGGTGAGTTCCACCACGAGCCGTTCGAAAATTTCGAGCTGGCACTGGCCGATGCCTATGCCAACGGCTGGCTGGGCAAGGACATTCTCGGCAGCGGCGTGGATATCGATATCTACGGTGCGCTGGGCGCTGGCGCGTACATCTGCGGCGAAGAAACCGCGCTGATGGAATCGCTGGAAGGCAAGAAGGGCCAGCCGCGCTACAAGCCGCCGTTCCCGGCGAACTTCGGCCTGTACGGCAAGCCCACCACCATCAACAACACCGAGACCTACGCGTCGGTGCCGGCGATCATTCGCAACGGCCCGGAGTGGTTCCTGGGGTTGAGCAAAACCAAGAACGGCGGCCCGAAGATCTTCTCGGTGTCTGGCTGCGTGCAGAAGGGCGGCAATTTCGAAGTGCCGCTCGGCACCACCTTCGACGAACTGCTGGAAATGGCCGGTGGCCTGCGTCCGGGCCGCAAGCTCAAGGGCGTGGTGCCTGGCGGCGTGTCGATGCCGGTGCTGAAGGCCGACCAGGTCGCTGGCCTGCAGATGGATTACGACACCCTGCGCGCGCTCGGCACCGGTCTGGGATCGGGCGCGATCGTGGTGCTGGATGACAGCGTGTGCTGCGTGCGGTTTGCCTGCCGCATCTCGCAGTTCTTCCACAAGGAATCCTGCGGCCAGTGCACCCCGTGCCGCGAAGGCACCGGCTGGATGCATCGTGTGCTGGAGCGCATCGTCGCCGGCAAGGCCACGATGGAAGACCTGCACCAGCTGCGTACCGTGGCCGGCCAGATCGAAGGGCACACCATCTGCGCGTTCGGTGAAGCAGCGGCATGGCCGATCCAAGGCTTCCTGCGCCAGTTCTGGGACGAATTCGAGTACTACATCGTCAACGGTCGTTCGATCGTCGACACCCACGTCGGAGTGGCCGCATGAGCGCCCAACCAGTGAACCCGAACGTGCCACCGGACCATGTCACCGTCGAAATCGACGGGCAGTCCCTGGTGGTGCCGAAGGGTTCGATGATCATCCAGGCGGCCGACAAGGCCGGCATCCCGATCCCGCGCTTCTGCTATCACGAGAAGCTGCCGATCGCGGCCAACTGCCGCATGTGCCTGGTGGACGTCGAAAAGTCCCCGAAGCCGTCGCCTGCCTGCGCCACGCCGGTGATGGACGGCATGAAGGTCACCACGCGTAGCGAAAAGGCGCTGAAGTACCAGCGCAGCGTGATGGAATTTTTGCTGATCAATCACCCGCTGGACTGTCCGATCTGCGATCAGGGCGGCGAGTGCGAGTTGCAGGACGTTTCGCTCGGTTACGGCCGTTCGGTCAGCCGCTTCAACGAGCGTAAGCGCGTGGTGCCCGACGAGGACATCGGTCCGCTGGTCGCCACCGAAATGACCCGCTGCATCCAGTGCACCCGTTGCGTGCGATTCACTGCGGACATCGCCGGCACCTACGAGTTGGGTGGCATGTATCGCGGTGAAAACCTGCAGATCGGCACCTACGACGGCAAGCCGCTGACCACCGAAATTTCCGGCAATGTCATCGACGTCTGCCCGGTCGGCGCGCTGACCAACAAGGTGTTTCAGTTCCGTGCCCGCCCGTGGGAGTTGATGGCGCGCGAATCGCTCGGCTATCACGATGCGATGGGCTCGAACCTGTTCCTGCACGTGCGTCGCGGCGAAGTGCTGCGTACCGTGCCGCGCGAGAACGAGGCGGTCAACGAGTGCTGGCTGTCCGATCGCGATCGTTATTCGCATCAGGGCCTGTATTCGGAAGACCGTGCGGTCAAACCGCTGAAGAAGGTCAACGGTGAGTGGACCGAGGTGAGCTGGGCCGAAGGGCTGGTTGCCGCCACGCAAATCCTGCGTGACAACGCTGGAGATCAGCTCGGCGTGCTGGTGCATCCGTCCACCTCCAACGAGGAAGGCGCGCTGCTCGCACGTCTGGCCGAAGGGCTGGGTAGTGGCAATCTGGATCACCGTCTGCTCAACCGCGATTTCTCCGATGCTGCTGTGGCCGAAGCGTTTGCCACGCCGTTGGCCGAGATCGAGCAGGCCGATGTGGTGGTGCTGTTCGGCACCAACGTGCGTCACGAACTGCCGCTGCTGCATGCGCGTCTGCGCAAGGCGAGCATCCAGAACCGCACCCAGATCCATTCGGTCAACCCGGTCGATTTCGATTTCGCTTTCACGCAGGCCAGCCGGACGGTGGTCTCGCCATCGCAGCTGGCTGGCGCGCTGGACGATGCCACGCTGCGCAATGCGGTCAAGGGCGCAAGCCGCGCCGTGATCGTGGTCGGCGCACTGGCAGAAAATCATCCGCAGGCGGCCACGCTGCGTGCAGCGGCACGTGCCTTTGCTTCGGCAACCGGTGCGTCGCTATGTCGGATCCCGCAGGGCGCCAATGCGGTCGGCTTGGTCTCGCAAGGCGTGTTGCCGACTTCGCGGACAGTCGCCGGCATGTTTGCCGAGCCGCGTCAGGCGTATGTGGTGTACGGCATCGAACCCGGTCTGGATTTTGCCGATGCGGCAGCTGCGCGCAGCGCGCTGGCCGGTGCAAAAGTCGTGGCTTTCAGCCAGTTCGCCTGTGCATCTACACGCGACGTGGCCGATGTCATTCTGCCGATCGGCGCACTGCCGGAAATCGATGCGTCGCTGACCAATCTCGATGGCCGCGTGCAGACCGCACGTGCTGCGGGTCGGTTGCCGGTCGAGGCGCGTGAGGGCTGGCGCGTGCTGCGCGCACTGGGTGGTGAGCTGGGTCTGGCTGGGTTCGAGTTCATCGACCTGGTCGGTCTGCGCGCCGGCATGCAGCAGCGCAGCGTAACTGCAGCGACGTCGGCGCAGCCGGCTACTGCGAGCGAAGGTCTGGAAGTTGCCGCAACCGCTGCGATCTACCGCACAGATGCGGTGGTACGCCGCGCCGCCGCACTGCAGTCGCACCCGCTCAACATCGCCCCGTGTGTGGCGATGCATCCGGAGCAGGCCGCACAGCTGCAGGTCGCTGCCGGGCAAGTGGTCAAGGTCGGCACCGACGCGGGCAGGGCAACCTTGCCGGTGGTGCTGGACAAGCGCGTCGCACCGGGCACGGTGTGGATCGAATCCGGCCATGGCGCAACCGCGCCGTTGGGTGCCGGTCGGGTAACGGTGGTGGCTGCATGAACGAGTTGCTGTTGAACGTGGTCGACCCCCTGCACCAGTGGTTCCTCGGACTGGGCGATGGCGGCGTGTTGCTGTGGACCGTGCTGAAGATCCTGCTGATCGCGGTGCCGGTGATCGTGACGGTGGCCTTCTACGTGGTCTGGGAGCGCAAGCTGATCGGCTGGATGCACGTGCGCCACGGGCCGATGTATGTGGGCATGGGCATCTTCCAGGCCTTCGCCGACGTCTTCAAATTGCTGTTCAAGGAAATCCTGCAGCCCAGCAGCTCGCACAAGGCGATGTTCATCATCGCGCCATTGCTCACCCTGGCGCCGGCGTTTGCGGCCTGGTCGGTGGTGCCGTTCGATGCGAAGCTGGTGTTGTCCAATGCCAACGTGGGTCTGCTGTACCTGCTGGCGATGACCTCGCTGGGCGTCTACGGCATCATCCTGGCTGGCTGGGCGTCCAACTCCAAGTACGCGTTCCTGGGTGCGATGCGCTCGGCCGCGCAGGTGGTCAGCTACGAAATTGCGATGGGCTTTGCACTGGTCGGCGTGATGATCGCCTCGGGCAGCGTCAACCTCAGCCAGATCGTGTTTGCGCAGGCGGGCAGCTCCGGCTTCTTCGACTGGTTCCTGATTCCACTGTTCCCGTTGTTCATCGTGTACTGGGTCTCCGGCGTCGCCGAGACCAACCGCGCGCCGTTCGACGTGGTGGAAGGTGAATCGGAAATCGTCGCCGGCCACATGGTGGAGTACTCGGGCGGCGCGTTTGCGCTGTTCTTCCTGGCCGAATACGCCAACATGATCCTGGTCAGCTTCCTGATCTCGATCTTCTTCCTCGGTGGCTGGCTGAGCCCGATCCAGGGCTGGGTCACGGCGGATATCTCGCCGTGGGTCAATTGGCTGTGGACCGGTGGCTGGCCGTGGCTGCTGATGAAGGTGTTCTTCTTTGCGAGTGCCTACATCTGGTTCCGCGCAAGCTTCCCGCGTTACCGCTATGACCAGATCATGCGTCTGGGCTGGAAGGTGTTCATTCCGCTCACGATCGTGTGGATCGCGGTGACGGCATTGATGGTGTTCTACGGCGTGATCCAGAAGGGCGTGTAATTGATGAACAAGATCACCCATTACTTCAAGAGCCTGCTGCTGCTCGAACTGCTCGGAGGGCTGTGGCTGACGTTGAAATACACGTTCAAGCCCAAGTACACCGTGCTGTATCCGATGGAGAAGTTCCCGCAGTCGCCGCGCTTCCGTGGTTTGCACGCGCTGCGTCGCTACCCCAACGGCGAAGAGCGCTGCATTGCCTGCAAGCTGTGCGAAGCGGTTTGCCCGGCACTAGCGATCACCATCGACTCGGCCAAGCGCGAGGACGGCACCCGTCGCACCACGCGCTACGACATCGACCTGTTCAAGTGCATCTTCTGCGGCTTCTGCGAAGAAAGCTGCCCGGTGGACTCGATCGTCGAAACGCACATCCTCGAGTACCACTTCGAGAAGCGTGGCGAGAATATTGTCAACAAGCCGCAGCTGCTGGCGATCGGAGACCGGCTTGAAGCCGAGATCGCCGAGCGTCGCGCTGCCGATGCCGCCTTCCGTTGAGGTCATGATGGACTGGGTCACTATTGCTTTCTACGCCTTCTCCGCCGTCGCGGTCGTCTCCGCCGGTGCGGTGATCAGCGTGCGCAACCCGGTGTACGCCGTGTTGTGCCTGATCCTCACCTTCTTCTCGATGGCCTGCATCTGGCTGCTGGTGGGCGCCGAGTTCCTGGGCGTAACCCTGGTGCTGGTCTACGTCGGCGCGGTGATGGTGCTGTTCCTGTTCGTGGTGATGATGCTGGACATCGACACTAGCCGCTTGCGCGAAGGCTGGGTCAAGTACATGCCGGTCGGCGTCATCGTGGCGGTCGCCATGCTGGCCCAGATGGTCACGCTGATCGGGGTCAAGGGACGCCTGGCCACTCCGTTCCCGGTCGACAACGCTGCCGCGCAAGCGGCCGATACGTCCAACCTGACCTGGCTGGCAAAGAGCCTGTACACCGAGTTCCTGCTGCCGTTCGAGTTCGCCGCGGTGATCCTGACTGTTGCCGTGGTGGCGGCGGTGATGCTGACCTTGCGCAAGCGCACCGGCATCAAGATGCAGAACGCAAGCGAGCAGTCGCGGGTGCGGTCCACCGACCGTCTGCGCATGGTCAAAATGGCGGTTGAAAAGCCGGTACAGGTTGCGCCGACCCTGGATGCGACCGACGGACAGGAGGCGAAGTCTTGATTACCTTGGGCCACCTGCTGGGCTTGGGCGCGGTGCTGTTCTGCATCTCGTTGGCCGGCATCTTCCTCAATCGCAAGAACGTCATCGTGCTGTTGATGTCGATCGAGCTGATGCTGTTGTCGGTCAACGTCAACTTCATCGCTTTCTCGCGCGAGCTCGGCGATACCGCAGGTCAGTTGTTCGTGTTCTTCATCCTGACCGTTGCCGCCGCGGAGGCCGCCATCGGCCTTGCGATCCTGGTGACACTGTTCCGTACGCGCCGCACGATCAATGTGGCCGAAGTCGATACGTTGAAGGGCTGACCTGTAGATGGAAATCACTCTCTCCAAGAGTCTGCTGATCGCAGTGGTGCTTGCACCGCTGGTCGGCAGCATCATCGCCGGCCTCTTCGGTCGCCAGGTAGGGCGCAAGGGCGCGCAGTACGTCACCATCCTCGGTGTGGCGGTCAGCTGCGTGTTGTCCTGCCTGACGCTGTACCAATTGGTGGAGCAGGGCGCCAGCCCGTTCAACCAGAATCTGTACACCTTCTTCGACGTCGGTAACTACTCGGCGCATGTCGGCTTCATGGTCGACCGCCTGACCGCGATGATGATGGTGGTGGTGACCTTCGTGTCACTGCTGGTGCACATCTACACCATCGGCTACATGGAAGAAGACCCGGGTTACCAGCGCTTCTTCAGCTACATCTCGTTGTTCACCTTCTCCATGCTGACGCTGGTGATGAGCAACAACTTCCTGCAGCTGTTCTTCGGCTGGGAAGCGGTGGGCCTGGTGTCCTACCTGTTGATCGGCTTCTGGTTCAAGCGCCCGACCGCAGTGTTCGCCAACATGAAGGCGTTCCTGGTCAACCGCGTGGGCGACTTCGGTTTCATCCTGGGCATTGCCGGGGTGCTGCTGTGGTTCGGCTCGCTCGACTACTCCACCGTGTTTGCCAACGCGACCACCATGGCTGGTGCCAAGGTGCAGCTGTTCGCCGGCCACGAGTGGAGCGTGATGACGCTGATCTGCATCTGTCTGTTCATTGGTGCGATGGGCAAGTCGGCGCAGGTGCCGCTGCATGTGTGGCTGCCGGACTCGATGGAAGGCCCGACCCCGATTTCGGCATTGATCCACGCCGCGACGATGGTGACCGCGGGCATCTTCATGGTGGCGCGCATGTCGCCGCTGTTCGAGCTGTCCGAAACCGCGCTGAACTTCATCCTGTTCATCGGTGCGACCACGGCCTTCTTCACCGGCCTGATCGGTATCGTGCAGAACGACATCAAACGCGTGGTGGCGTATTCCACGCTGTCGCAGCTGGGCTACATGACCGTCGCGCTGGGCGTCTCTGCCTATTCGGCCGCCGTGTTCCACCTGATGACGCATGCCTTCTTCAAGGCGCTGCTGTTCCTTGCGGCCGGCTCGGTGATCATCGGCATGCACCACGAGCAGGACATGCGCAAGATGGGCGGGCTGCGCAAGTACATGAAGGTGACCTACTGGACCAGCGTGATCGGTACGCTGGCGCTGGTCGGTACTCCGTTCTTCTCGGGTTTCTACTCGAAGGACACCATCATCGAGGCGGCCGCGCACCACGCGCATGAGTCGCACAGCTGGATCGCCACCTACGGCTACTGGGCAGTGCTCGGCGGCGTGCTCGTCACCAGCTTCTACAGCTTCCGCCTGCTGTTCCTGACCTTCCACGGCAAGGAACGCTTCCGCGATGCGCATGCACATGACGTGCACGCCCATCACGACAGCGCCCATACCGATGCCGAGGCGCAGGTGCATGCGCACGACAGCCACGGTCATGATGCACACGATGCGCACGATGCGCATGGGCACGACGATCATGGTCATGGCCACCATGGTGCCCACGAGCCGCATGAGTCCAAGTGGGTGGTCACGCTGCCGCTCATCTTGCTGGCGATTCCTTCGGTGGCGATCGGCTTCTTCACCATTGGCCCGATGCTGTTCGGTACCGACTGGCAAGGCCACCACGCGGCGCATGCGATGAAGGGGCAGGCCGTGTCGTTCTTCACCGGCATCGTCGACTTCTACGACCCGGCACGCGATACCGTCGGCGCACTGGCCGAAGAGTTCCATGGTCCGGTGGCGTTCGCGCTGCACGGCATGATGGCGGCACCGTTCTTCCTGACGGTCGCCGGCCTGCTGCTGGCCGCGCTGTTCTATCTCTGGAAGCCAGAGCTGGCCACCAAGTCACGCAAGGCGTTTGCGCCGATCGTGTGGCTGCTGGAAAACAAGTACGGCTTTGACAAGCTGTGGATCAATGGCTTCGCCGGTGGTGGCGTTGTCCTTGGAAAGGCTTCCCGCGCAATCGACACCCACGTGGTGGATGGCGTGGCGGTCAATGGTTCTGCCCGACTGATCGACCTGGCTGCACATCTGCTGCGTCGCACGCAATCCGGTTTCCTCTATCACTACGCCTTCGCAATGATCATCGGCTTGATCGCCTTGTTGGCGGTACTGATGCATTTCTGGCGTTGACCTGTACGGAATAAGAAAACGTGTCGAACTGGCCTTTACTGTCTCTCCTGATCTGGCTGCCGATTATCGGTGGCGCCCTGATCCTCGCATTGCGCAACGCCGAGACCGCCCGCTGGGCGTCTCTTGCGGTGGCTGTGGCGACCTTCGTGCTGAGTCTGCCGCTGCTCGGTTATGACACGGCGAACGATGCCATGCAGTTCATCGAGCAACATGCCTGGATCCCGGCCTATAACATCGGCTACAACCTGGGCGTGGACGGCATTGCGGTCGCGTTGATCGTGTTGACCACGCTGGTGACCGTGCTTGCGTTGATCGGCGCCTGGCGCTCGATCGACAAGCGCGTCAACCAGTACGTCGCGGCCTTCCTGATCCTGGAAGGCGTCACGGTCGGCATCTTTGCGGCCACCGACGCGATGCTGTTCTACGTGTTCTTCGAAGCCATGCTGATCCCGATGTTCTTGATCATCGGTGTCTGGGGTGGCCCGCGTCGCATCTACGCGGCCATGAAGTTCTTCCTGTACACCTTCCTCGGCTCGGTGCTGATGCTGGTGGGCCTGATCTACCTGTACCTGAAGGGTGGCAGCTTCCAGCTGGCCGACCTGTACGCGCTGCAGCTGACCGCCAAGGAACAGACCTGGATCTTCTTTGCGTTCATGATCGCTTTCGCGGTCAAGGTGCCGATGTTCCCGGTGCACACCTGGCTGCCGGATGCGCACGTTGAGGCGCCGACCGCCGGCTCGGTGATCCTGGCGGCGATCGCGCTGAAGATCGGCGGCTACGGCTTCCTGCGCTTCAACCTGCCGATCCTGCCTGACGCCAGCAACCAATGGGCCTGGCTGGTGATCGCGCTGTCGCTGATCGCGGTGATTTACGTCGGTCTGGTGGCGCTGGTGCAGGACGACATGAAGAAGCTGGTGGCGTATTCGTCCATCGCGCACATGGGCTTCGTCACCCTCGGTACCTTCATCGCGTTCACCCTGGTGCGCGAGTACGGCAGCACCGATGCGGCCCGTCTTGGCCTGCAGGGTGCGATGGTGCAAATGATTTCGCACGGCTTCGTGTCCGGCGCGATGTTCTCCTGCATCGGCGTGTTGTATGACCGCATGCATACGCGCCGCATTGCCGATTACGGCGGCGTGGTGAATGTCATGCCGTGGTTTGCCACCTTTGCCATGTTGTTCTTCATGGCGAACGCTGGCCTACCGGGCACGAGCGGTTTCGTTGGCGAATTCATGGTCATCCTGGCCAGCTTCCAGAAGCATCCGTTGGTGGCTTTTGCTGCGGCAACCACGCTGGTGATCACCGCGGCCTACACGCTGTGGCTTTACAAGCGCGTGTTCTTCGGCGAAGTGGCCAATGCGCATGTGGCGGAGCTGAAGGACATCAACGGTCGCGAGGCCTTCGTGTTGGGCGTGTTTGCTGCCGGTGTGCTGGCGCTCGGCCTGTATCCGAAGCCGCTGACCGACCTGATGGAACCGTCGATCGCCAAGCTGGCGACCCAGATTGCAACGACCAAGCTCTAACCGCTTGCCGTCCGTATTGATTTTCAGGATTTGATGATGACCACGCCAACGCTCGCGCCGTTGACCACCGCTGACCTGGCTCCGCTCGCACCGGAGCTGGTGCTGATCGGCGGTGCCTTCGCACTGTTGATGATCGATCTGTTCGTGAGCCAGCGGCACAAGGTCTGGACCCACCTGTTCTCTGTCGCAGTCCTGGCCGTGGTGCTGGTGATGCTGGCAACCGGCCTGGGCGGGCAGGGCGAAGCTTTCCACGGCATGTTTGTGCGCGACACCGCCGCCGATGTCATGAAGACGGTGATCGTGCTGGTCAGTGGCCTGAGCCTGGTTTACGGCTGGAGCTATCTGCGCGAGCGCAATCTGTACCAGGGCGAGATTCCGGTGCTGGTGCTGTTTGCGACTGCCGGCATGATGTTGCTCACGTCCGCCGGCAGCCTGCTGATGGTCTACCTGGGCCTGGAGTTGCTGGCGCTGTGCTCGTATGCGCTGGTAGCGTCCAACCGGGATAACGGCCTGGCGACCGAAGCGGCGATGAAGTACTTCGTGCTGGGTTCGCTGGCCTCGGGTCTGCTGCTGTACGGAATGTCGCTGGTGTATGGCGCCACGGGGACGCTGAGCCTGGCCGGCATCCACGATGCGATCGAAGGCTCGGGCGAGCGCACGCTGTTGCTGACCGGTACGATCTTCATGATCGCCGGTGTGGCCTTCAAACTGGGTGCCGCGCCGTTCCACATGTGGCTGCCCGACGTCTATCAGGGTGCGCCCGCGCCGATCGCGCTGTTCATCAGCTCCGCGCCCAAGCTGGCCGCGTTCGGCATGGCGTATCGCCTGCTCGAAATGGGCATGGGCCCGCTGTCGCCGCAGTGGCATCTGCTGATCGGTGGCCTGTCTGCACTATCGCTGGTGATCGGTAACCTGATGGCCATCGCGCAGAGCAACCTCAAGCGCATGCTGGCGTACTCAACTGTCTCGCACATCGGCTTTCTGCTGATGGGCGTGGCCGGTGGTGGCGAAGAGGGCTATGCCGCGGCGATGTTCTACGCGATGAGCTACACCATCATGTCCACGGCGTCGTTCGGCGCGATCATTGCGCTGTCGCGCAGCGGCTTCGAAGCTGAGCACATCGACGACTTCAAGGGCTTGAACGCACGCAACCCGTGGATGGCTGGCCTGGTGCTCTGCATCATGGCGTCGCTTGCCGGCATTCCGCCGTTCCTCGGTTTCTGGACCAAGCTGGCCGTGCTCGGCGCGGCGGTGAAGGGCGACATGTTGTGGCTCGCGATGGTCGGCGTGCTGTGCGCGGTGATCGGTGCGTATTACTACCTGCGCGTCATCAAGGTCATGTACTTCGACGAACCGGTTGGCGAGCCGCTGCCGGCCAACAAGGATCGCGTGCTGGGGACGGTGCTGGGTGTCAACGCGCTCGCGTTGCTCGCACTGGGCCTGGCCTGGAACCCGATCATGGTGTGGTGCCAGCGCGCGTTTGCGGGCCTGGCCTGATCGCATAGCTAGTGCCCGCTGTGTGCGGGCACGTGTCCTGACTAAACTGGCAGGGCACTGAAATAAAGTCGTGATCGCTGTTTCGTTTTTGTGTCATCGCGGTTATCATGTGCCGCGACGTTGAGAGCCTCCAAGGTCTTCAACAGATGAAAAACTAGGGCTTGCAATTTTCTCCCAAGTTCTTCATAATTCCGCTTCTGCTGCGGGGTGGAGCAGTCTGGCAGCTCGTCGGGCTCATAACCCGAAGGTCGCAGGTTCAAATCCTGCCCCCGCTACCAAGTTTTGATGTGTTGCCCTCGGGCAACCCATCAGCTTCTTGGATCGTAAGGACGCATGTTCCCGTCCTTACGCCGACCCTGAGAGGTCGGGCTTTTTTCACGCAAGGGGCCCATCGGGCCCCTTGTTTTTTCCGGAACCGGAAAGTTTGCTGCCGGTTGCCGGGGGTTCTACTGGCAATCATCTGATCAGGGCAGTCTGTGAGCGAAAAAGCGACCGAAATCGCCAATCTGCTGGGTCCAACGGTTGAGTCCTTGGGTCTGGAACTGCTGGGTGTCGAATATCTTCCGGCCCCGGGTGGCGCAACGTTGCGCCTGTATATCGATGTGCCGCTCGCCGAGCAGCCCGACCGCATCATCAACGTCGATGACTGCGAGCGCGTGAGCCGCGAAGTGTCTGCCCAGTTGGACGTCGAAGATCCGATCAGCGGCAACTACACACTGGAAGTCTCCTCGCCAGGTGTGGATCGTCCCTTGTTCACGCTGGATCAGTTCGCCCGCCATGTCGGCGAGTCCGCCAAGATCGTGTTGAAGCTGGCGCAGGATGGTCGGCGCCGCTTTCAGGGCCAGATCGTCCGCATCGACGCCGAGGCTGCTGCAGTCGTGTTCTCGGTCGAGGGCAAGGACGTGCAGATCGGCTTCGACAATATCGACAAGGCGCGCATCCTGCCGGACTGGGTCGCACTGGGCCTGGCACCGCAGAAACCCAATAAGCCCGGCCCGAAAAAACCCGGGCACGACAAGAAGAAACCATCCAACGAGCCGGCGGCTGGCAAGCCGCGCGCGGAGTGACTAAATGAGCAAGGAACTTTTGCTGGTAGTGGATGCGGTCGCCAACGAAAAAGGCGTGCCGCGTGAGGTGATCTTCGACGCGATCGAGGCCGCTTTGGCTTCCGCGGCGAAGAAGCGCTATCCCGACCAGGACGTGCTGACGCGCGTGACCATCGATCACAAGGATGGCAATTACGAAACCTTCCGCCGTTGGGAAGTGGTGGCCGACGACGTGGTAATGGAGTCGCCCGACCGCCAGGTGCGCCTGATGGATGCCATCGAGGAAGCCGACGGCGTCGATGTGGGTGACTACGTCGAAGAGCAGATCGAAAACCCGGACTTCGGCCGTATCGCCGCGCAGGCCGCCAAGCAGGTCATCGTGCAGCGTGTGCGCGAAGCCGAGCGGCAGCAGGTGGTCGATGCGTGGAAGGATCGCGTGGGTGAGTTGATCACCGGCGTGGTCAAGCGTGCCGAGCGCGGCAACATCTTTGTGGACCTGGGCGGTAATGCCGAAGCCTTCATTCCGAAGGACAAGGGCATTCCGCGCGATGTGCTGCGCCCGGGCGACCGTGTGCGCGGTTATCTGGCCGAAGTGCGCTCCGAGCCGCGTGGCCCGCAACTGTTCATCAGCCGCGCCGCACCGGAATTCATGATCGAGCTGTTCAAGCTGGAAGTGCCGGAAGTGGGCCAGGGCCTGGTCGAGATCAAGGCTTGCGCACGTGACCCGGGTGACCGCGCCAAGATCGCGGTGATTGCGCACGACACCCGCACCGACCCGATTGGCGCGTGCATCGGCATGCGTGGTTCGCGCGTGCAGGCGGTATCCAACGAGCTCAATGGCGAGCGCGTGGATATCGTGTTGTGGAACGAGAACCCGGCCAACTTCGTGATCAACGCGATGGCGCCTGCCGAAGTGCAGTCTATCATCGTCGATGAAGACAAGCATTCGATGGACCTGGCCGTGGCGGAAGACCGCCTGGCACAGGCGATCGGCAAGGGCGGCCAGAACGTGCGTCTGGCCAGCCGCCTGACCGGTTGGCAGCTCAACGTGATGACCGCCGACCAGGTGGCCGCCAAGTCCGAGGCTGAACAGGCATCGGCGCGCCAGCTGTTCATGGATCGCCTGGAAGTGGACGAAGAAATCTCCGCGATCCTGGTGTCCGAAGGCTTCAACACGGTCGAAGAAATCGCCTACGTGCCGGTTGGCGAGCTGCTGGCGGTGGAGGGTTTCGACGAAGACATCGTCGAAGAACTGCGCGCCCGTGCCCGCGACGCGCTGCTCAATGCCGCGCTGGCCGAGGAAGAAGGACTGGAAGGGACTCAGCCCACCGAGGACCTGCTGGCGTTGGAGGGGATGGACGAGGAAACGGCCTTTGCTCTGGCCGAGCACGGCGTGCGCACCAGCGAGGACTTGTCCGACCTGGCGGCGGACGAGATCGTCGACTTCGGCATCGAGGGCATGACCCAGGAGCGCGCCGCGGCGCTGATCCTGGCGGCCCGCGCCGAGGAGATCGCCCGTTTGGAGCGCGGCGAATGAGCCGGCAATGAACCGCGCCCTGACCCCATCAGGGCTTAGAATCAGCGTTTCCCTTGCTCTGGGCGAGGGGGCGCCAACCAGATCATAGGATCCGAATGTCGCAGCAAACCACCATCCGCAAGCTTGCCGAACTGGTCAATACGCCGGTCGATAAACTGCTGGTTCAACTGGCCGAGGCCGGAATGAAGTTCAGCGGTCCCGACCAGGTCGTGACCAGCACCGAGAAGATGAAACTGCTTGGCTTCCTGCGTCGCACGCATGGCAAGGCCGACACGCCCGCCGAAGCGGCGAGTGAAGCAGCCAAGAAGATCACGCTCAATCGGCGCAAGCTGCAGGAAGTCACGGTCAACGCCGGCCGCACCAAGACCACGGTCAACGTGGAAGTGCGGCAGAAGCGTACGTACGTGAAGTCCGAGAACGAAGGCAGCGGCCGCGCCGCGCCGATGACGCCGGACGAAGAGCGCGCCGATATCCTGGCCAAGCTCGCCGCCTCGCGTCAGCGCAACCTGGACGAGCAGCAGCGTCTGGCAGAGAGCGATCGTGCCCGCGATGAAGCAATTCAGCGCAAGCGCGACGAAGAGCAGGCCGCAAAAGACCGCGTAGAAGCCGAGCGCAAGGCTGCCGAGGAAGCCGCTGCGGCTGCCAGTGCGCCGGCCCCGGTTGCTGCTGCACCGACGCCCTCGTCGGCGCCTGCCGCGCGTGCACCGTCTTCGCCGTCGTCGGCACCGCGTCCGGCCCGTCCGGCTGGCGCCTCGCCTGCCTCGCGTCCGGCGACGCCGGCACGTCCGGACGATCGCAACAATGCCGCCAAGCACAAGACGCGCGGTTCGCACGTCATGGTGGCTGGCGTCGAAGACGACGATGCGACCAAGCGCTTTGCCGGTCAGCTGCATCTGTCTGCGGCCGATCGTGCGCGCCGTTCCAACGTGCGTGGCAAGCCGACCGGCCGTCCGGGTTCGTCGTCGTCGCGTCGCAACGATGGTGGCCGCGGTAGCAATCAGAGCAACAGTGGCCCGCACGGGTTCGAGCGTCCGACCGCACCGGTGGTGCGTGAAGTGGCGATCGGCGAGACCATCACCGTGGCCGATCTGGCGCAGAAGCTCGCGCTCAAGGGCGGCGACGTGGTCAAGGCGCTGTTCAAGATGGGCGTCATGGCGACCATCACCCAGAGCATCGATCATGACACCGCGGCGCTGGTGACCGAAGAACTCGGCCACAAGGCCGTACGTGCGGACAATGCCGACTTCGAAGATGCGCTGCTGGCGCATGCCGAAGACGCGCAGGGTGAAACCACCTCGCGTCCGCCGGTGGTCACCATCATGGGTCACGTCGATCACGGCAAGACCTCGCTGCTGGATTACATCCGTCGGACCAAGATCGCCTCTGGCGAAGCCGGCGGCATCACCCAGCACATCGGTGCGTACCACGTCGAAACCGGCCGTGGCGTCATCAGCTTCCTGGATACGCCCGGCCATGCCGCGTTTACCTCGATGCGTGCGCGTGGCGCCAAGATCACCGACATCGTGGTGCTGGTCGTTGCAGCCGATGACGGCGTGATGCCGCAGACCAAGGAAGCGGTGGCGCATGCCAAGGCGGCAGGCGTTCCGTTGATCGTGGCAGTCAACAAGATCGACAAGGCCGGCGCGGATCCGCTGCGGGTCAAGAACGAGTTGCTGGCTGAAAACGTGGTGGCCGAAGACTTCGGTGGCGATACCCAATTCATCGAAGTGTCGGCCAAGGTCGGTACCGGTGTGGACACGCTGCTGGATGCGATTTCGCTGCAGGCAGAAGTGCTGGAACTCAAGGCAGTAGCCGATGGCCGCGCCAGCGGTACCGTGATCGAATCGTCGCTGGACAAGGGCCGCGGCCCGGTCGCGACGGTGCTGGTGCAGCAGGGTGCGCTGAAGCGTGGCGACTACCTGGTGTGCGGCATTCAATACGGCCGCGTGCGTGCGCTGTTCGACGAAACCGGCCACCAGCCGGCCTCGGCGGGCCCGTCGATTCCGGTGCAGGTGCTCGGCTTGTCCGGCGTGCCGGAAGCCGGCGACGACTTCGTGGTCGTCGACGACGAGCGTCTGGCCAAGGACGTGGCGCAGCAGCGCGAAACCAAGCGCCGCGAATCGCGCCTGGTCGCCTCGGCCACCAACCGCATGGAAGACATCCTGGCCCAGATGGGCAAGGGCGAAGGCCAGCAGGTGTTGAACCTGGTGATCAAGGCCGACGTGCAGGGTTCGGTGGAAGCGCTCAAGCAGTCGCTGGTGGCGTTGTCCAATGACGACATCCGCATCAACGTGATCCACTCCGGCGTGGGTGGCATCACCGAGTCCGATGCGAATTCGGCAGCGGCCTCCAAGGCCACGATCATCGGCTTCAACGTGCGTGCGGATGCATCGGCACGCAAGATCGTCGAGTCCAACGGTATCGATCTGCGGTACTTCTCGATCATCTATGACGTGATCGACCAGGTGAAGCAGGTGGCGTCCGGTCTGCTCGGCGTGGAAATCCGCGAAGAGATCATCGGTATCGCGCAGGTCCGCGACGTGTTCCGCAGTTCGAAGTTCGGTGCGGTTGCAGGCTGCATGATCATCGAAGGTGTGGTGAAGCGCAGCAAGCCGATCCGCGTGCTCCGTGACAGCGTCGTGGTGTTCGAGGGCGAGCTGGAATCGCTGCGTCGCTTCAAGGAAAACGTCGACGAAGTGCGCAACGGTACCGAGTGCGGTATCGGCGTGAAGGCCTACAACGACGTCAAGGCGGGCGACCAGATCGAGTGCTTCGAGCGCATCGAAGTGGCGCGTACGCTGTAACACCATCGCCAGGGCCACGCGGCCCCGACGCTGCATGACGCGGGCGGCCTGGCCGCCCACGTCTTTTTTGGCTCCGGTGCCGTTCGGCCCGATGCATCAACCAGGTCCATGACCATGCCAACCAAATCATTCCACCGTACCGACCGCGTTTCGGCGCAGGTACGCCGCGACCTCGGCACCATCGTGCACGCCGCAGTGCGCGATCATGGCCTGCCGTCGGTCAGCGTGTCCGATGTCGAAATCAGCCGCGATCTGGCGCACGCCAAGGTGTTCGTCACCGCGCTGCAGCAGGAGCGTTCCGCCGAGGCGGTGAAGGGGCTCAAGGAAATCGCCGGGCAGTTGCGCACGCAGCTGGCACGCGCGATGAAGTTGCGTCACGTGCCCGAGTTGCACTTCCACTACGACGATTCGGTGGACCGCGGCGAGCGCATCGATAACCTGTTGCGCGACCTGGACGATATCGGCCCCGAGGCCGCGTCCGATGCGCAGGATGCCGAGCCGCGCTGAGCGCCGGCAGCACACGGCCGCCGCTCCGCGCGGCCTTGACCATGCGGGCCGCATCGCGCCCGAGCGAGCGTTGATCCCGTGAGACCCCGCATCACCTTCCGTCCGCTGCACGGCATTTTGCTGCTCGACAAGCCGGCCGGACTCAGTTCGAACAATGCACTGCAGGCCGCCCGCCGGCTGCTGCGTGCCGAGAAGGGCGGCCACACCGGCAGCCTGGATCCGCTGGCCACCGGCCTGCTGCCGTTGTGCTTTGGCGAGGCCACCAAGATTGCCGGCCTGTTGCTGGGCTCGGCCAAGGCCTACGACGCCGAGATCGTGCTGGGCGTCACCACCGATACCGACGATGCCGATGGGCAGCCGCTGCGTGAGCGCCCGGTGCCTGCGCTCAGCGAGGCTGCGTTGCAGATGGGGCTGGCGCCGTTCATCGGCCGCATCCAGCAACAGGCGCCGATCTATTCGGCGCTCAAGCAGGGCGGCGAGCCGCTGTACGCCAAGGCGCGCCGTGGCGAGGTCATCGAGGCGCCGGTGCGCGAGGTCGAGGTGCATGCGATCACGTTGACCAGCTATGCGTCGCCGCGGCTGCGGCTGCGCGTGACCTGCGGCTCCGGCACCTATATCCGTAGCCTGGCACGCGACCTTGGCGAGGTGCTGGGCTGTGGCGCGCACATCGCCGCGCTGCGCCGCGTGTGGGTGGAGCCGTTCCGCACGCCAGAGATGATCACCCTGGAAGCGCTCACCGCGCTGGTCGAGTCCGGCGCCGATGCGGCGCAGTTGCTGCTGCCGGTGGCCGCTGGGCTAAGCGATTTTGCGCAGATCACGCTCGACGCCACCTTGGTGGCGCGCTTTCGCATGGGGCAGCGGTTGCGCGATCCGGCATTCCCGGAAGGGCAGGTTGCGGTGTTCGATGCGGACGGCAGCCCAGCCGGGCTGGGCCTTGTCGACGCCGACGGTCGCCTGTCGCCGCAGCGCCTATTCAACGGTCTGAACGCCGCTGCAGCTTGTTAAGGTTTAGTCAACTTGTTCCCGGGGCCGCGCGACGTTACAATTTTGCGGCCCCGATCGGGGCACCCTCAGCGCCAAGCGCGCACATTCCTAGCAAACGGCGAGTCCGACGGTGCGTCATGCACGTTCCTGTCGACCACGCATCTATCGAGAACACATCATGTCCGTCGACACCCAGAAAGTTATTGAAGACAACAAGCGCAGCGCCCAGGACACCGGTTCGCCGGAAGTGCAGGTCGCTCTGCTGACCGCACGCATCGAGCTGTTGACCGGTCACTTCAAGACCCACAAGAAGGATCACCACAGCCGTCGCGGTCTGCTGCAGATGGTCAACCGTCGCCGCAGCCTGCTCGACTACCTGAAGAAGAAGGACGGCGAGCGCTACAAGTCGCTGATCGAGAAGCTCGGCCTGCGCCGCTAATCGAGTCCTACCGCCGCGGCGCAGCGATGCGCCGCGGTTTCGTTTTGGTCATTCGCAATTTGTAATCCGTAAAGCGTCACATGCGTCATGGGCCGGAGCCTCCCGGCCGCCCGTTCTCGGCATGGGTCGACGACGGTCCAACGAAGACAGTTACACCTAAGGAAAAAACCTCCGTGGCAAAAATCACCAAAACCTTCCAGTACGGCAAGCACACCGTCACCCTGGAGACGGGCGAAGTCGCTCGCCAGGCGAGCGGTGCCGTCATCGTCAAGATGGACGACACCGTACTGCTGGTCACCGCCGTCGCCGCCAAGACCGCGCGCGAAGGGCAGGACTTCTTCCCCCTGACGGTTGACTATCAGGAGAAGTTCTATGCCGGCGGCCGCATCCCGGGCGGCTTCTTCAAGCGCGAAGGACGTGCGACCGAGAAGGAAACGTTGATCTCGCGCCTGATCGATCGTCCGATCCGTCCGCTGTTCCCGGAGGACTACAAGAACGAAGTGCAGATCATCGCCACGGTGATGTCGATGAACCCGGACATCGACGGCGATATCGCCGCGCTGATCGGCGCGTCGGCTGCGCTGTCGTTGGCCGGTACCCCCTTCAACGGCCCAATCGGCGCCGCCAAGGTGGGCTACAAGAACGGCGAATACATCCTCAACCCGACCATCGCCGAGCTGAAGGATTCGCAGCTTGAGCTGGTTGTGGCCGGTACGGCGAACGCCGTGTTGATGGTGGAGTCGGAAGCGGCGCTGCTGTCGGAAGAAGTGATGCTGGGCGCGGTCACCTTCGGTCATCGCGAGATGCAGAAGGTCATCAATATCATCAACGAACTGACCGTCGAAGCCGGCACCAAGCCCAGCACCTGGGTGGCCCCGGCCAAGAACACCGCGCTGATCAGCGCGTTGAAGGAAGCGGTTGGTACCCAGCTGGCGGGCGCCTTCCAGGTGCGCGACAAGCTGCAGCGTCGCGACGCCATTTCGGCGATCAAGAAGGACGTGCTCGAGTCGCTGGCAGGCCGCGTGGCTTCCGAAGGCTGGAGCTCGGCCGAGCTGTCGAAGGAATTCGGCGAACTGGAATACCACACCATGCGTGACTCGGTGCTGGAGACCAAGGTGCGTATCGACGGCCGTGCACTGGACACCGTGCGCCCGATCTCGGTGCAGGCCGGCGTGCTGCCGCGGACCCATGGCTCGGCGCTGTTCACCCGCGGCGAGACCCAGGCGATCGTGGTCACCACGCTGGGCACCGCCCGCGATGGCCAGGTGATCGACGCGGTCGCTGGCGAGTACAAGGAAAACTTCCTGTTCCATTACAACTTCCCTCCGTATTCGGTGGGCGAGTGCGGCCGTTTTGGCGCGCCGAAGCGTCGCGAGATCGGCCATGGCCGTCTGGCCAAGCGCGGCGTGTTGGCCGTGATGCCGAGCCTGGAAGAATTCCCGTACACCATCCGCGTTGTCTCGGAAATCACCGAGTCCAACGGTTCCTCGTCGATGGCTTCGGTGTGCGGCTCCTCGCTCGCACTGATGGACGCCGGCGTGCCGGTCAAGGCACCGGTGGCGGGTATCGCCATGGGCCTGGTGAAGGAAGACGACCGCTTCGTGGTGCTGTCCGACATCCTGGGTGACGAAGATCACCTGGGCGACATGGACTTCAAGGTGGCCGGTACTGCTGAAGGCGTGTCCGCGCTGCAGATGGACATCAAGATCGAAGGCATCACCGAAGAGATCATGAAGCAGGCACTGCAGCAGGCCAAGGCTGGCCGTCTGCACATCCTGGGCGAGATGTCCAAGGCGCTGACCACCCCGCGTCAGGAGCTGAGCGACTACGCGCCGCGCCTGCTGACCATCAAGATCCACCCGGACAAGATCCGCGAAGTGATCGGCAAGGGTGGCTCGACCATCCAGGCAATCACCAAGGAAACCGGTACGCAGATCGATATCCAGGACGACGGCACGATCATCATCGCCTCGGTCAACGCCATCGCCGCGCAAGCTGCGAAGTCGCGCATCGAGCAGATCACCTCGGACGTGGAGCCGGGCCGCATCTACGAAGGCAAGGTCGCCAAGATCATGGACTTCGGTGCGTTCGTGACCATCCTGCCGGGCAAGGACGGCCTGGTACACGTGTCGCAGATTTCCAGCGAGCGCGTGGAGAAGGTCGGCGACAAGTTGAAGGAAGGCGATCTGGTCCGCGTCAAGGTGCTCGAAGTGGACAAGCAGGGCCGCATCCGTCTGTCGATCAAGGCAGTGGAAGAAGGCGAGGGCGTGCCTGCATCGGCTGAGTAATCGCCGCTGCATGTGCGCTAGAAAAAGCGGGCTTCGGCCCGCTTTTTTGTTGGGCGAAGTACGGTGCACAGCGTTTGTTTGAGGGGTTGTTGTGCATGCATAAGGGAGTGCGTACATGTGCGCACGCGGCAAAGCCCAGCGCATATCGCTTTGGTTGGATCTGTTCGAATGGACGGAATCGTTTCTCCGAAACCGTCTGACCAATGCCGTGGCTTCTCCCGCCGGGAGACGTGCCCACTGGACGGATTGCGGCGCGTGGAAGGCAGCAGGATCGCTGCGCTCATCCCTTCAACCTCAACCACCACTGGTGGCAGAGGATTGCGCCTCGCATCAGTTCGATCAGCGAACCGGCGGTTCCATCCGCGAAAAAGCTGCTTCTGACTCTCGTTGGGAGAACGTGCTCCGCGCGCACATGAGGGCGCAAAGTAATCAAGGGGCAGGGCGCCGCGCCTAAAGAAAGTGACAGCCAGCTGCTGGGAGGTCAGTGCAGCACAGCTGACACTCGAAGGGCAGCGCTTCGCGTACGAGGCTTTGCTCGTACCCGCGCGCTTGAGGGAGGGGGGAGAGGCGGCTCAACTTTTTAGTTCGATGCCGAATCGGATCCATAGCCGGATCTGTATCGCTAACGCGACAAGCCGAAGTGCCCCCTGTCTATGTCAGAAAGCCTGTCTATGTCAGGAAGCACAGCACAACGCAGATTCTTCCGCCTTACCTCACTCCGTCTGCGGCTGTGCAGAAGCAGGCTGCCCTTCCGGACGCGGCGGCACCACGCGCGGGAAGCCTGGCGGCATTGGCTGGGTTGCCGGTGGCGCAGTAGGCGCGGGTAATGGTTCGGTCGGCGGCGGTGCGGTCACTGCTGCGTCGGGGCGCAGCTTCAACAGCGCGGCCCAGTCGCGGCGGTTGAAGTCGCACAACTCCTCGTGTGCCGGTGTGCACTCGCGCGCCGCGCCCAGGCTGTCCTCGTTTTCGCTCTCGCCCTGGCTGGCGTCGGTCTGCGGCGTGGGCAGTACCACGCGGCCGGCGCGATCCAGCGGCATCTTGCGCATCATCACGGTGTTGAAGACGTTGCCGCCGATCAGGTAGAGCGTGCGATCGCCCCCGACATTGGCCGCCACCACCACGTCGCAATGCGACTTCCATGGCATCGGCGCGCTGCCGCCCAGTGCGGCCCGCAAGCCGGCATAGCCGAGCGAAACATCGCGCCCGCGCAGCAGGCATAGCATGTCGCCAGGTGCGGGTTTTTCCACGGCCGGGTCGGTGAACTGGTATGGGCCGGTAGCCCCGTCGTGATAGGCGCTACGGATGTAGTCCAGGTGACGCGCGGAGCGGCGGAAGCCACTGACGCCGGCCTGCGTCATCACCCACGAAATGAAGGCGGCCGACCATGGGTTGTCGACCAGGAACGCGCGGCAATCACTGGCGGTGTAGCGGCTTCCGTCGAGGGCGGCACAGCTGGACGCGCCCGCGCTGCCCCCCATCGAGGCGAGCGTGCCGCTATCGCGCCAGTAACCGGCGACACGTTGCCAGGCGATCATGCCGTCGTCGGCGAGTGAGGCGGACTCTGCCTCGGTCACGCCCAGGCTGGCGAGCTTGCCTTTGCTGTCGATAAAAGGGCGCTGCCACAGCCGGTGCTCGTTGCAGGCGCTGCGCACGATGGCGATGGCGGCCGGGCTGGTGCCGAAGCGCGGAGGGATATCACACACTTCCGCTGCGGCGGCCGTGCCGCCCCAGCCTGCCAGCAGCAGGCAGATCCATGGCCAAGGTTTTGCAGTCATTACCGATTCCGCAGAGAACACTGCGCGCAGGCTGACAGAGCTGCCTGCGGACAGGCGTGAAATCAGTAAGGCGCTGGCCCCAGTTTGAGCGACAGATCCACCGCCTGCACATGCTTGGTCAGGCCGCCAATGGAAATGCAATCCACGCCGTCCTGCGCAATGGCGCGAATGCCGGCCAGATCCACACTGCCGGAGACTTCCAGCGGGATGCGTTGTGCTGGCGGCAAGGCGGCCACGATCTGCACGGCGGCGCGCCGCATTGCCGGGTCGAAATCATCGATGAGGATGCGTGTGCACCCAACAAGCAGTGCCTCGTGCAGCTGCTCCAGCGTTTCCACCTCAACCACCAGCGGCAACTGTGGTTGCTGCGCACGTGCGGCGTGCACGGCGGCGCTCAGCGAGCCCGCCGCGCGGATGTGATTTTCTTTCAGCATCACGGTGTCGAACAGGCCGATGCGGTGGTTGTCGCCGCCGCCGCAGCGCACAGCGTATTTCTGTGCGGCGCGCAGGCCGGGCAGGGTCTTGCGGGTGTCCAGGATTCGTGCGCCGGTGCCGGCCACCGCTGCGACGTAGGCCGCGGTGGTGGTGGCCGTGGCAGAAAGTGTCTGCAGGAAGTTGAGCGAGGTGCGTTCGGCGCTGACCAGGCTGCGGCTGCGGCCGTGCAGGGTGGCCAGCACGGTGCCGGCGCCGACGCGGTCGCCTTCCTGGATACGCCATGCGATCTGCACCTGCGGATCCAGCGCGCGGTGCGTGGCGTCGAACCAAGGCCGCCCGGCGATCACCGCGTCCTGCTTGCACAGCAGATAGGCCGTGTCCGGCGCGTCGGGCAGCAGTGCGGCCGTGACATCGCCGCTGCCGATGTCTTCGGCCAGTGCGCGCGCCACGTCTGCCTGCACCAGCGCATCGGCTGGCGCGACAGGTGCGGTGGTGGTCATGGCCGAACTCACTTCTCGGGGAAGTCGGCGATCTGGCCGGGGTTGATGGCTTCTTCGGCCAGCAGCACCGGGATGCCATCGTCGACGCGGAAGATCTGCTTGCGGTCGCGGGTGATCAGGGCCTCGCGCAGCGGTTGGTCCTGCACGGCGCCGTCGACGCGTTGCAAGGTGCCGGCGGCGATGGCGCGGTTGAGTGCTTCCAGGCCCTTGCCATCGAGCAGCGAGAGCGGCTGGCGGGTGTCGGGGGAGCACAGCAGGTCGAGCAGTTTGCGATCCATCGAAGTCTTGTCTTGCGTGGAAGATGGCTAGAATACGTCTTTACCGCAGGGCAGGGCCATGACCTCCAACCACTCCGCGCCGCTGGTCGGCATCGTGATGGGTTCCCGTTCGGACTGGGACACCATGCAACACGCAGCTCAGAAGCTCGATGCACTGGGCGTGCCGTACGAGGTCAAGGTGGTCTCGGCACACCGCACACCGGATGTGTTGTTCACCTACGCCGAACAGGCAGGCGAGCGCGGCCTGCGCGCGATCATTGCCGGCGCCGGCGGTGCAGCGCATCTGCCCGGCATGCTGGCGGCCAAGACCGCAGTGCCGGTGCTGGGCGTGCCGGTGCAGTCCAAGGCGCTCAACGGCATGGATTCACTGCTGTCGATCGTGCAGATGCCGTCTGGTATTCCGGTGGCGACCTTCGCGATCGGCACTGCGGGCGCTGCCAATGCGGCCCTGTTTGCAGCGGCGATGCTGGCATCGGAGCAGCCGCAGATCGGTGAGGCATTGGCGCAGTTCCGCGCCAAGCAGACCGACGATGTGATGGCCAGCGACGACCCCCGCCAATGACCACGGTCGGCATCCTGGGCGGCGGCCAATTGGCGCGCATGCTGGTGTTGGCCGGTGCGCCGCTGGGGCTGCGGTTTGCCGTGTTCGATCCGGCAGCCGACGCCTGCGCAGGGCAGGTGGCGCCGTTGCAGGTGGGCGCATTCGACGACGCAGCCGCACTGGCTGGCTTCGCCGCGCAGGTGGACGTGCTCACCTTCGATTTCGAGAACGTACCGGCCGCCAGCGCGCAGCAGTTGGCGACGCAGGTGCCGGTGTTCCCCAACCCGGCCGCACTGGCCATCGCGCAAGACCGGCTCAGCGAAAAAACCTTATTCCGCGAATTGGGTATTCCGGTACCCGAATTTGCCGCCATCGATGACCGTGCCGGCCTGGATGCCGCATTGGCGCGCATCGGGGCGCCGTGCGTGCTCAAGACGCGACGCTTCGGCTACGACGGCAAGGGGCAGTTCCGGATCAAGACGTTTGCCGACGCCGATGCTGCGTGGGATGCCTTGGGTGCGCAGGCGGCCACGGTTGGCCTGATCGTGGAAGCCTTCGTGCCGTTCGAGCGCGAAGTCAGCGTGGTCGCTGTGCGTGGCCGCGATGGCGAGTTTTGTGCCTGGCCATTGACCGAAAACTGGCATGTGGATGGCGTGCTCTCGGCCAGCCTGGCGCCTGCCAGCGTAGACGCCGGGTTGCAAGAGGTGGCTGAAGCGCATGCGCGTGCGCTTGCCGAACGCCTGGACTATGTCGGCGTGTTTGCATTGGAGTTGTTCGTGCGCGACGGCACGCTACTGGCAAACGAAATGGCGCCGCGCGTGCACAACTCCGGGCACTGGACGATCGAAGGCGCAGAAACTTCGCAGTTCGAAAACCACGTGCGTGCCGTGCTGGGCTTGCCGCTCGGCAGCACTGCCATGCGTGGCCATGCCTGCATGCTGAACTGGCTGGGCGCCATGCCCGATGCAGCGGCCTTCCTGGCAGTGCCTGCTGGGCATTGGCACGATTACGGCAAGCAGGCGCGTGACGGGCGCAAGGTGGGGCATGCCACGGTGCGTGCGGATACGCCGGCGCTACTGGCGCAACTGCTGGGGGACGTTGGTCAAGCCCTGCAGCGTGATGCGCAGATGGCGCCGGTTGTGGCGCGGCTAGCGCCTTAGCGTGCGCGTGGCGCTGCAAGCGGGGCAGCGCCGCTAAGTGCTGAGTGGGTGTTTCAACTGCGTGCTGCGTCCTTGAAGCGTGAATGCAACTTCAAGGGCGCGCTGTGCATCAAACCAGAGCTAACGCGGTGGCATCGCCTGGCGCGTTGGTGCCCCAGGGCTGGTTGAGCGAGCAGCACGCGGCGCAAGACACGCCACTCCGGCGCTGCACTTCTCAGCATGCGCCAAAGCGCATCAGCGCAGACGGCTGGCCACAAAGTCCCAATTGATCAGTTTCCAGAAGGCATCCAGGTACTGCGCGCGGTCCTGCTGATGATCCAGGTAGTAGGCGTGTTCCCACAGATCGCAGGCGAGCAGTGCGGTGTCCGGGCCGGTCAGCGGCGTGGAGGCATTTGGAGTGGCCACGACGGCCAATCTGCCATCCGGGCGCTGCACCAGCCACACCCAGCCCGAACCCACCGTGCCGAGCGCGATGCAGTTGAATTCCTGTTTGAAATGCACGAAGTCGCCGAACGATGCCGCGATGCTGTCGGCCAGCCGGCCCATGGGTTCGCCGCCGCCGCGCGGGCGCAGGCACTGCCAATAGAAATTATGGTTCCACACTTGCGCGGCAAGCTGGAACAACGTGCCCTGCGCCTGCGCGATGATCTCTTCCAGCATCAGCTCGGCAAACTCGCTGCCTTCGATGCGCGCATTGAGCCGTTCGACCTCGCTGCGATGGCACACGCCATGGTGGGCGTCCACTGTCGCAGCCGACAGATGTGGCTCCAGGGCGGCGCGGGAGTAGGGCAGAGCAAGGTGTTCGATCGGCATGGTGTTCGGGGCAGCGAAGGGAGTCCGGCGAGAGGGCGCGTTGAAGGCTTACAATGCGCGCCTTTGCGGAAGTCTATCCGACCCGGCGGTCGGGCCTGCCGCTCCCAGTCAGGAGAGTTCAATGCCGGTGATGGAACGGATCCAGGCCGAAGTCGAGCAGCACCCGATCGTGCTGTTCATGAAAGGCACCCCGCAATTCCCGATGTGCGGTTTTTCCAGCCGCGCCGTGCAGGCCCTGGTGGCCGCAGGCGCCGACCAGTTGCGCACCGTCAACGTGCTCGAAGAACCTGAAATCCGCGCCAATCTGCCGCGGTATTCGAACTGGCCGACCTTCCCGCAGCTCTTCATCCACGGTGAGCTGATCGGTGGCTGCGACATCACCATGGAGCTGTTCGAAGCAGGCGAGCTCAAGCGTATCGTCAGTGAGGCCTACCAGCCGTGAGCACCACGCAGGCAGCCGCTGCGGCGGCGCTGGCCGGGCGGGTCGTACTGATCACCGGCGCCGCCGGCGGGTTGGGCGCCGCGGCCGCGCAGGCCTGCGCACAGGCGGGTGCCACGGTGGTGTTGCTGGGCCGCAAGCTGCGCCCGCTCGAGCGGGTCTATGACGCGCTGACCGGGCAGGGCGCAGCGCCATTGCTGTACCCGCTGGATCTGGCCGGCGCGACGCCGGACGACTACGCCGCGCTCGCACAGCGGCTGCAGTCCGAGTTGGGTGGGCTGAGTGGCGTACTGCATTGCGCTGCCGAGTTCGCCGGGCTTACGCCGGCTGAACTGGCCGCGCCTGCGGAGTTTGCACGCAGCATCCATGTCAACTTGACCGCACGTGCCTGGCTCACCCAGGCCTGCCTGCCGCTGCTGCGCCAGCAAGAGGATGCGGCGCTGGTGTTCGTCGTGGATGATCCCGCGCGTGTCGGCCAGGCCTACTGGGGCGCATACGGCGCTGCACAGCATGCGCAACGTGGCTTGATTGCCAGCCTGCACCATGAAACGGCCGCCGGTCCGGTCCGCGTCAGCGGGTTGCAGCCAGGGCCGATGCGCACCGCCTTGCGCGCACGTGCATTCACGCATCAGGAAGACAGCGACGCGCTGGATCCCGCGCGCTACGCCGGCGCCTGCGTCACCTTGTTGTCCATGGCGGGCGCCTCGCACCGCGGTGCGATCTGGAGCCCCCCCGCATGACCATTCTGTCGGCAGCGCTGCTGCTGTTCCTGATCCTCGACCCGCTCGGCAACATCCCGGTGTTTCTCAGCGTGCTCAAGCCGCTGCCGCCGAAGCGCCAACGCTTCGTGCTCGCGCGCGAGTTGCTGATCGCCCTGTTCGTGCTGATGGCGTTTCTGTGGGGCGGCAAGTACGCGCTGGAGTTGATGCATCTGCGGCAGGAATCGGTGGCGATCGCCGGCGGCATCGTGCTGTTCCTGATCGGCATCCGCATGATCTTCCCGCGCCCCGAAGGCCTGATGGGCGAGATTCCCGACGGCGAGCCCTTCATCGTGCCGCTGGCGATCCCACTGGTGGCCGGCCCGTCCGGCATGGCCGCAGTGATGCTGATGGGCAGCAACGAACCCACCCGGTTATGGGATTGGAGCCTGGCGTTAATGATTGCCTGGATCGGTGCATCCACCATCCTGGCCTCGGCCCCGCTGTTGTACAAACTGCTCGGTCATCGCGCATTGACCGCAATCGAGCGCCTGATGGGCATGTTGCTGGTCGCCATTTCGGTACAGATGTTCCTGGATGGCTTGGGCACGTATTTCAAGCTGCCGGTATCGATCTGAGATTTCGCCGCCGGCTGCTGGTGTTGATCTGGCTTCCGGTGGCCTAGCTGGCTTGACCCTGGCGCAGCTGCGCAAGGGGAGGGGTGGCCCCAAGCGATGACTTGGTTGCATGACGTTCGATGCCATTGCCGAGTCCGAGACGTCCATCTCACATCGCACGCGACTTTGCGCACCTTGGCGTTTCCGTCTTCACATGCGAAGTTCATGTTGCAGTGCGCGAAGTTTGTCACGCGGCCGTCACAATCAGGCCTTAGCGTGTTAATCTGTTGTTAACCGTTGCGGCAGCAACCAGCCGCGCGGCAAGGGACCCCAGATCATCGGCAGCCCACCCCCGGGAACGGTTGGGCTGACTGCGCCTTTTTGTCACTGCCCAACCTGTATCGAGGCTACCGAAATGACCCACCCCCG
Source organism: Xanthomonas sp. NCPPB 4037 (assembly GCF_041475695.2). Taxonomy (NCBI): domain Bacteria; kingdom Pseudomonadati; phylum Pseudomonadota; class Gammaproteobacteria; order Lysobacterales; family Lysobacteraceae; genus Xanthomonas; species Xanthomonas sp. NCPPB 4037. Next base: position 3,146,784 of record NZ_CM191261.1, on the reverse strand, counting down.
TTGTCTCCGCATGTCCAAGCTCACGCTTGGTCTCGTTGCTGCACTCGCCGCCGCCCCCGTGTTCGCACAGAGCACCTCCGCCGGCGTCGCTGGCCTGGTCACCAGCAGCGGCGGTCAGCCGGTGCCGAATGCCGAAGTCACGATCACCCACGTCGAATCGGGCACCGTCAGCCGCGCCACCACCGATGCCAGCGGACGCTACAACGCGCGCGGCCTGCGTGTGGGCGGCCCGTACACCATCACCATCACCAAGTCGGGTGAGGGCACCAAGACCGAAGAAGGCGTTTTCCTGAACTTGAATCAGGTCAACAGCGTGGATGCGGCTCTGGGTGGGGACGTGACCACGCTCGGTGCAGTGCAGGCCATTGGCGGCGACTACGGCTCGGCGCTGTTCAGCGCCAATAAGATGGGTACCGGCACCAACGTGACCCGCGAGCAGATCGAATCGCTGCCGTCGATTAACCGCAACTTGCAGGACTACGTGCGCCTGGATCCCCGCGTGGCGCAGACCGACAAGGCGCGCAACGAGATTTCGGTGGGCGGCCAGAACCCGCGCTTCAACCTGATCCGCGTCGACGGCATCAGCACCAACGATGCGTTCGGCCTCGAATCCAATGGTTTGCCGACGCCGCGTCAGCCGTTCTCGATGGACGTCATCGACGAAATCTCGGTTGATGTCGCCAATTACGACGTGACCATTACCGGCGCAACCGGTGGTGTGATCAATGCGGTCACCAAGTCCGGTACCAATGAATTCCATGGTTCGGTGTACGGCACCTATCGCGACAACGATTGGTCGGGCAAGAACCAGAACGATATCCGCCCTCAGCTGTTCGATGACGAGACCACCTATGGTTTGACCCTTGGTGGCCCGATCATTAAGGACAAGCTGTTCTTCTTCGCCAACTACGAAAAGTACAAGGGCAAGGGCGTGTTTACCGGAGCCTCTGGCTACGGTCCGATCGGTTCTGGCGAGAGCAATATCGTTCAGATCCCGCAGTCGGACATCGACCGTATCATCGACATTTCGCGCAATGTCTACGGCTTTGACCCCGGCACGCTCGCGCTGCCTGCGCTGGATTCGGAGTCGGAAGAAAAGGGCTTCAAGCTCGACTGGAATATCTCCGACAAGCACCGTGCCTCTTTCCGTTATGGCGAGAGCGAGCAGAGCACTGCCAACCTCAACGGGTTTGGCAACCAGGCGCTGTCGTTGAATTCGTTTCACTACGTGCGCGATTTCAGCCTCAAAACCTATACCGCGCAGTTGTTCAGTGATTGGACCGACACCTTCTCGACTGAAGCCAAGGTCTCGTACCGTGATTACTCGGCGGTGCGTACGGCCGCTTCGCAGTTGCCGGCCGTCGCTGTGCGTATCGGTAACAACACCGTCAACCTGGGCACCGAGCAGAGCACCCAGGCCAACGAGCTGCGTACCGAAACGTGGAATGCCTTCTTCGCGGGCACGTTGTTCTTGAATGACCACACCGTCAAGTTTGGCTTCGACTACGAAGATAACGATCTTTTCAATCTGTTCGGTCAGCGTGTATTCGGTTCTTATACCTTCAACTCGATTGCCGACTACGCGGCGAATCGCCCGCTGAACTATCGCTACTCGCGGTCCAATACCGGAAACATCGACGATGTCGCTGCGGACTGGGGCATGCGGAACGTCGGTGTGTTCCTGCAGGACACATGGGCCGTCAATAACAATCTGACCCTGACGTTTGGTGTGCGTTACGACGAGCCGATGGTCAAGAACAGCCCTGCCTACAATGCGGCGGCGTCAACGATCTTCGGCTTCCGTAATGACCAGACCATCGACGGTAATGGTCTGTTCGAGCCGCGCTTCGGCTTCAACTACACGTTCGACAGCGATCGTCCCACCCAGCTGCGTGGTGGCGTCGGCCTCTTCCAGGGCGCAGCGGCGACGGTATGGCTCTCGAACCCGTACTCGAACACTGGCTTGGCATACACGGATTACAACTTCTCCAGCCAGGCGTTGGTGAATTCCAACGGTATTCGCTTCACCCCTGACATCAATAACCAGCCAATCGGAAACGGGTCGGTGAATGGTGCAACGCAGTCTGTCGATTTCGTCGACAGCAAGCTGGGTCAGCCGTCGGTGTGGAAGGCCAACCTGGCGTTTGACACCGAGCTGCCCTGGTACGGCATCGTGGCGTCTGCGGAAGCAGTGGTGACTCAGGTCAACGAGGCGATCTACTACCAGCAGCTAAATCTGGGCAACACCACCCGAGTGGGCCAGGATGGTCGTAATCTTTACTGGAATACCCAGGGTCTGAATCCCGCTTGCTGGATGGCCGATGGTCGTAACCCGACAGGTACGGGCGCTCCAGCTGCGTGTGTGCGTGGCACCGGCTCCTTGGTCGATGCGCGCGGGTCGCGCAATCCGAACTACAACGACGCCATCATCGCGCGTCCAACTGACAAGGGTGGTAGCGAGAGCTTCACCGTCGGCCTGAACAAGCCCTTCAATGGCGGTGACTGGTCCTGGGGTCTGTATTACACCTATACCGATGCCGATGAAGTCAGTGGTCTCACCAGTTCAACCTCGGGCTCGCAGCTGGGCAACAACGCTGTTTTCCAGGCCAACGAAAACGTTGCATCGACCGCAGCGTATGAAATCAAGAACAGCATCCTGGGTACCTTGAATTGGAAGCATGCGTTCTTCGGCGACTACGAGACCAAGCTTGGCTTGATTTACCAGGGCCGCAATGGTCGTCCGTACAGCTATGCCTTCGACAACGATGCCAATGGCGATGGTCGCCTGAATGACTTGCTGTACATCCCGGCAGGTCGCGGCGATGTGTTGTTCGGTTCTGCTGGAGAAGAGCAGGCATTCTGGAACTACATTGAAGGCAATGAGTATCTGGCTGCCCGTCGTGGCCAGGTTGCCGAACGTAATGGCGCACGTAATTCTTGGATCAACCAGTTCGATCTGCATATCGAGCAGGAGATTCCTGGCTTCTTCAAGGGCAACAAGGCTTCTGTGTGGCTCGACGTCATGAATGTCGGCAACCTGCTCAACAAGAAGTGGGGCCAGGTCGAGGAGTATGGCTTCCCGGGTATGCGTGGTGTCGTGGAATACGGCGGCATTGATGCAGCCAGTGGCAAGTACGTGTATCGCTTCAATACGCCGGATCAGGCCACGGTGTATGACGATCGCGGCATCTCCCGCTGGGCCCTGCAGCTGGGCTTCCGCTACCAGTTCTAATCTGGCCAGCGTGTTGCATGTTGTAAAAACGGCCGGGTTCTCCCGGCCGTTTTCTTTTGGGCGGGTGAGTACGCTAAAGTCCTGCGCAGACGACAGGAGCAAGCTATGGAACTCAGCAGTACGGCAGCACGGGCGCTGCCGGTGGTGGATGCGCGGATCTATCCGCGTGGTGGCCTGGACGTGCTGTCCAAGGCAGAAGTGGCACGGTTGCGTGATGCATCCAGTGGCGGCATGCATGAGCTGTTGCGCCGGTGTGCGCTGGCGGTGCTGACCAGTGGTAGCGCATCCGACGACCCGCGTGCCGCGCGTGACCTGTACCCGGATTTCGACATCCAGGTGAATCAGCAGGATCGCGGCATCCGTATCGATCTGATCAACGCGCCGGCCATGGCCTTCGTGGATGGCGAGATCATCCGCGGCGTGGCCGAGCTGTTGTTCGCCGTGGTGCGCGACCTGGCCTACATGGCCATCGAGCTCGAAGCGCAGCGTGCGGACCTGGATACCAGCGAAGGCATCACCAATGCCGTGTTCGGCCAGCTGCGCAACGCCCGCATCCTGCAGCCGTCCGACCCGAATCTGGTCGTGTGCTGGGGTGGCCATTCGATCTCGCGCGACGAATATCTCTACACCAAACAGGTGGGCTACGAGCTCGGCCTGCGTGGCCTGGACATCTGCACCGGCTGCGGTCCGGGCGCGATGAAGGGCCCGATGAAGGGCGCCACCATCGCGCACGCCAAGCAGCGCAAGCACCACACGCGCTATATCGGCGTCACCGAGCCGGGCATCATCGCGGCCGAGTCACCGAACCCGATCGTGAATCACCTGGTGATCATGCCGGACATCGAAAAGCGCCTGGAGGCATTTGTCCGCATCGGTCACGGCATCCTGGTCTTCCCGGGTGGCGTCGGTACCGCCGAGGAAATCCTGTACCTGCTCGGCATCCTGCTGCGCGAGGAGAACGCCGACCTGCCGTTCCCGCTGATCCTGACCGGGCCGACCATTGCCGCGCCGTACTTCGCCCAGATCGACCGGTTTATCCGCCTGACCCTCGGTGAATCTGTCGCATCGCGCTACGAGATCATCGTCGGCGACCCGGTCGCGGTGGCGCGCCGCATGGCCGAAGGCATTCACGAGGTGCGCGCGCACCGCAAGGACCAGAAAGACTCGTACTACTTCAACTGGTCGGTGCACATCCCGCTTGAGTACCAGCAGCCGTTCGTGCCCAGCCATGAAGCCATGGCTGCGCTGGACCTGCACCACGGCCGCCCGGCGCCAGAGCTTGCGGCCGACCTGCGCCGGGCCTTCTCCGGCATCGTCGCCGGCAACGTCAAGGAAGACGGCATGCGCCGCATCGAGGAGTTCGGCCCGTTCGAGATCCACGGCGACCCGGACATCATGCAGGCCCTGGACGAACTGCTGCGCGGCTTCGTCGAACAACGCCGGATGAAGATCTCGGGGGATTACCGGCCTTGTTATCGGGTGGTGACTTGAGCTGATTGCTCGGCTTTCTTGGCACGGCGAGGTCAGCTCAAGGTTCCGCGCAATTGCCAAGATCAACTGCGGGCTGGCACGGGCGATGAGGTAGGCCGTTCACTAAGTGAAGCTTGGCTCCCAAAGAGGCGAGCCGTAGGGCAGGCCTCTGCCTAAGGGGCCCGCCTTCGCTTTTGTGATGACGTTCGTCGGTCGGTTCCTGCCGTTTGTCAGTGAACGGTTGCGACCGTACCGAACGTCTCCCACTCTACGTCCATCAACGCTGGGGAGCGTATAGATGAATGAATTGCGTGCCCGGGGTTTCACTCTTGTGGAACTTCTTGTCACGATCTCGGTAGTGACTGTTCTGGCAGTCATTGCGTTGCCGTCGTTTCAAGGCGTTATTCGCTCCAATCAGGCGGCCACAACCGCAAATGAGCTGGTCGCCTCGCTTGCGCTGGCCCGAAGCGAGGCGATTCGTAGCACCCGTGGTGGTGGTATTTGTGCGAGTTCGGATGGATCGACGTGTAGTGGCCAATGGTCCAATGGCTGGATCTCCTGGGCCGATGCCAACGCAAACGGCTCCTATGATTCAGGCGAGACGGTTTTACGCTACACCAAGGTCAATCCAAATATGACCGTCAATGCACCCGGCGTTACGGCTGTCGCGTTTGACTCCAGGGCGCGACGCGTTGCTGGCGCAGATCAAGCTATAACCCTGCGTCCGACGAAATGCCCAACTGGCCAACCGGTGGTACGAGTCTTGACCGTTACTATCACCGGCAACGTGCGTGTCGCAAAGAGCAACTGCCCATGATCAAGCGTAATAGACAAGAATTGTCCGCTCGCCAGGTATCGGGCTTCTCTCTTCTAGAGGTGTTGATTGCATTATTGATTCTTGGAGTTGGACTGTTGGGCTTTGCACTTCTGCAGACGACAAACGTGCGTTTTACGAAAAGTGCTCAGCAACGAACGATCGCCAGCAACCTCGCGTACGAAGTGATCGATTTGATGCGTTCGCAACGCAGCATGGTTGGTTACTACACTGCGATTACTTACGACAGCTTTGATGCCGTGACTGGAACCAATTGCGCAAGGCCGGTCGACAGCTCGCCTACCAAGGTGATGGAGCGCTGGAGATGCGATGTCGTAGAGGCGCTTCCGGACGGCAAGGCGCAGGTAAGCCTGCAAGCGAATGGAGAAGTCACTGTCACCGTGCGATGGGGTGACCAGCACTGGGAAACCGACGTCGCAAAGCAAGTAACTGCCCTTAGCGTAACGAGCCGCTTATGAAGAACAATGCAGGGCACCGGGTTGCTGCCGCGGCCGCAGGTCTTTCTCTGATCGAACTGATGATCGCGCTTCTGATCAGCTCCATTCTTCTGATCGGTGTGATTCAGGTATTTGCAGCATCGCGAACGGCGTATCAACTCTCCCAGGGCATCGCGCGTAATCAAGAAAACGGGCGTTTTGCCATGGACTTTCTGACGCGAGATATACGCATGGCCGGTCATGCCGGTTGCGTCAACGACCAGGTGTTGCTGAGTACAGATGCTAGCGGAAATCCAACCGGCGGCAATATTCGCTCGCTATTTCTTTCAGGTGACGACCGCGATAAAAATGCTGTCGCCAGCCTACCGTTTCCGTTGCGATTCGATGTGTCGATACAGGGATTCGAGGCGACCGGAACCGACCCAGGGAAAGCGTTGACCTTGCTCGCATCGCCAGCTGCGGGAAACGCTAGTGATTGGAGCCCAGCGCTACCCAGCCAACTGACGGCTCTTAGTCCGCTGAAGGGGAGCGATATCATTGTGCTGCGTACCTTCTCTCCGATAGAGGAAATGGTTACCGGATTTGCTCCTGCCAGCAACCCATCGATTTCGTACCCCGATGAGTCGGTTGCAGGTAATACAAAGGTCGCGACCGGAGGTGCGGGACTCTATGCGATCGCGGACTGCAAGGGTGCAACTGTCTTCCAAGCAAGTGCAGCGCCAACCGCCACCGGGATGAGTGTAGAGAAAAAAGGTTTGAACAAGACCGATCTTGCATTTCTCGGTAAATATGATGGCGCACTTGCATTTCGCCCCGGTAACGCGTCCCTTTTTCGCGCCGAGTCGGTTGCCTATTATGTTGCACTGAATGCTCAGACCAATACGCCTTCGCTCTATCGTGCAAGGTGGACTTCCGCACCAGGAGCGAACGGCCTGACTACAACATCCGAAGAAATGGTTGAAGGCGTGGAATTGCTGCAGCTGGCTTACGGCGAAGACAGCGCGCCTTTGACCGGGCCGCCGACTGGTTACATCAGCAACACGAACACGGCGGATATCCTGGGCGGAATTGAGAATGCGTCGCGCTGGCGCCGAGTAGGCGCTGTGCAAGTTGGCCTGCTCGTACGAGGGGCAAGTTCCGAAACCGCAGCCACCCAGCAGGCCGTGGCAAAGCCTTCGGTGCTTGCTGTGACCGTCACGCCTCCCTCGGATGGTCAATATCGATCCGTGTATGAGGCGACCGTGGCGCTTCGCAACAGACTATTCGGTAACTAGTGATGAAGAATCCTTCTCTCGAAAACGTTGCTGCTCAGCGGGGCGCCGTGCTTTACGTCGCGCTGATCATGCTGATTCTGTTGGCATTGATTGGGATTGTCGGCATGCAGGTCGCAACGATGCAGGAACGGATGTCATCCAATTATATGGCCGCCAATGCTGCTTTTCAGCAAGCTGAGTTACGCGTGAGAGAAAGAGAGGCGACAATCAATAGCGGCCTCGAGTACGACTATGAGAATTGTCAGGTTCCTTATGATCCTACGGCGTGGGCGCAAGGCGTGGGAGATGACGTCGTTTCGGTCGTGCGGACGCGCAACATCAGTATCTGCACTCAACAGTGCAGTGCTGGCAGCGGTGTAGATCAATCCGAAAGTAGCTGCAACATGTTCAGAACCACTGTATTTAGCCGGGATCGTGACTCGGCGGAAGCCTCCTCGTCACTGTCTGCTGTCGACACGATCTTCGTTAGGCCTTGAGCATGAAAATCACTTTCTTGAAATACATCATTCCGGCTAGCGTCCTGGTTGCCGCGGGTCTTCTGATCCAGGCCGGCATCTCAGCGCCCGGACAGCTGAACATTGCGCAAGCGCCACTGTTTACGCGCAATATCATTCCACCGCTCAACATGCTCGTCATGGGGCGGGACCATAAACTGTATTACGAAGCTTATAACGACGCTTCGGATCTGAATAATGACCGCGTCCTGGATGTGGGTTACAAGCCGGATCAGATTACGTATTATGGATATTATAATTCCAATGTTTGTTACAGGGCGACTGGCGCGCTCTTCCAGCCGGTTTCTGTGGCTAATAACAAGCAATGCTCTGGTGCATGGAGTGGTGACTTCCTCAATTATGTCACTACTTCGCGTATGGATGCATTGCGCAAGGTGCTGTTTGGTGGTTACAGAGACACCGATACGCCAACACAGACAATTCTAAAGGCTTCCTTCACACCGCAGGATGCGCACAGCTGGGGTAAAGAGTATGCGAGCGTTGCTAGGGATGGCTACGACATCTCGAATTATACGCCGCTCAGTCAACCGGCTTCTGGTCGTTACCACTTATTCGCTGTCACTACATTGTCTGACAACGGCACCCCGCAGATGCGCGTTCTCAATAATTCGACATACCGCATATGGAATTGGGTTTCGATTGAGCGGCCAGTCGCGGGTAATGAGTGCTTCACAACGAATAGTACTAAGGTGAATTGTCTAACCTCGACCGAAAGTTGGGAGCTGGTTCCTGCGTCGAGCTATCGCAATCTTAGAATGACTACATGGCGTTCTAGCTCTGTTGCGAATGATGCAAGCCAAATGAATTCTAACTTTTCTGGGTTTGGGCAATCTCAGCGATGCGGTGCCGGCTCAGTTGCTGAAATCAATAAGAGTGGTGGTGGCAATAATTCGTTTGCTACCCCATTTAATAGCTGCAGTCAGGATAATTATTCAACGGAGTTCGCCGGCAGCATTGTCATACCTTCTTCGGGAACCTACCAGTTTGCGGTCAACGGCGACGACGCAGTGGAGGTTCAGGTCGACGGGCAAGTCGTCGCAGGCTGGTATGGAGGTCACGGACAGAACAGTAATGTGGATTCACTTAATTCACATTCGGGTTCGATTGCATTGAATGCAGGAACGTATACCGTCAGGTATCGCCATCAGGAAGGCGCCGGGGAAGATAACTGGCAACTTTATTGGAGAAGGTCGCCACAAGGGGGAGCCGCTGCGCTCACCGACTATCCATTGCGCGTGCAGGTGTGTCCGGACGATGCCACCCTGCGCGACTCAACGTGCAAAATTTATGCAAACAATTCATCGTATAAGCCGACTGGTATTTTGCACGATTACGGTGAAACCGACCGGATGTACTTCGGATTGTTGACGGGTTCTTACGAGAAAAATACTGCCGGCGGCATCCTGCGCAGCAATATGGCGAGCTTCTCGCGCGAGGTGAATCCGAACACCGGACAATTCTGCCTCAACACGAATTGCGGCGCTAATGGGGATGTCAAAGGAATTGTGCATACCATCAGCACGTTCCGTATGCTGGATTTCTCTTACGGCGACTATACCTACGGTTGTGGGTGGATCGTTGATCGTCCGGTCAACGCCGGCGAGTGCTGGATGTGGGGTAATCCTGTGGCGGAGATGATGTACGAGACTCTCCGATACTTCGGGGGTGCAAGTGGCCCCCGCACGGAATACGATATCAGCACTGCCTCCCCGGACGTCGCCACGCTGCAACTTTCAAAGCCGACTTGGAGATCGCCATATAAAGCGACGGCGGATGGCGGTGGCGGTTACCCGATCTGTGCGCAGCCGACCATGACGGTCTTGAGCGACATCAATCCCTCCTACGACTTCAAAGTGCCTGGTTCGAAATGGTCCAGTATCAGCGCGTCTGGCGATCCCACCTCATTGCAAGGGCTGAATGTTTCCACTGAGGCGGATGCAATTTGGCAAGCTGAAGGTGGTGGTAGTCGTCAGATATTTATCGGCGAGTCAAATAAGGTGGCGGACAACGCGCCTACCCCCAAGGTCGCGACCAACATGTCCACGCTGCGTGGGCTTGCGCCCGAGGAACCCAGTAAGCAGGGTACTTATTATTCGGCGGCCGTTGCGCGGTATGGTGCGAATAACAAGATTGGTGGCGACAAGCGTGTCCGAACGTATTCGGTGGCGCTGGCATCGCCATTGCCTAAGTTTGATTTCCCTGTCGGCAACGGGCGCGTGACGCTGGTGCCTTTTGCTAAGTCCGTGGGCGGTGGCGTGATCTCCGCCACCAGTGCATTCCAGCCCACCGACCAGATTGTCGACTTTTACGTTCAGCGCGTTGCCAATACGTCTGGCGCATCGGGCAGAGACTACGACGCAAGCCTCAATGGAGGACGTCCTTATGCGGAGTTTCGGATCAATTACGAAGACGTAGAGCAGGGCGCCGATCATGATATGGACGCCATTGCGGTTTACACCTTGGCGGTAGATCAGACGAATCAGCTCCAGGTGACGCTTAAATCCGAATATGCCGCCGGTAGTTACATCCAGCATATGGGCTATGTCATTTCAGGTACGACTCAGGATGGCGTCTACCTTGAGATCTGCGATTTACGGGACGGCACCGCGAACGATGGCACACGTAATAGCTGTGCCAGTCAGACGGCATATCGTTTCAATACCCCGCCAGGGCGTCCTCCTGGCTACTGCAACACTGCCTCTATGCCTTCGGATTGCACAGGCTTGCCGCCGACCACGACTCGAGTCTTCTCGGTTGGAGCAACTGCCGGTGCGACGCTGTTGAAAGACCCACTTTGGTACGCCGCCAAGTATGGTAACGACCAAGGTGTAACCGTAGACGCGGACGGCAATCCAACCAACTATTTCTTGGTCAGCAATCCGCTCGATCTCAGGAACCAGCTCGGCAAAGCGTTTGATTCCATCCAGAATCAGGCAGGCAGTAGCGGCTCGATTGCCTTGGCGGGGGCGCGAGTTTCGGCAGGATCCTTTGGCGTGGTACCCACTTACTCGACCACGAGTGATGGTCAGGATTGGGTGGGCAATCTGAATGCTTACCAGGTCAATCAGAACGGCACGCTGGGTAGCATCCTGTGGTCTGCCAGCACCGCAATGCCGACAGATAGCAAGGGCGTTGCCGCGAAAAATATTTTCACAGCGCTCTCTAATGTGACCAGCGTCAATCGCGAATCTACGGTGCGTAAGTTCGAGGCGTCGCAACTCATTGCAACGCCTAGCGGAAATACAGCAACAGATGCATCGGAGATATTCAATCGGCTTGGCTATACTCCTGGGCAGGTAACCGCCAATTTCGGTGGCTCGGTGACACCAGCGCAGCTGGTCAGCTATCTGCGCGGCGAAAAATCGATGGAAGGCACAACGCTCAACACTGCGCCATTTCGTCGACGGAGCGGGCCATTAGGCGACATCATCAATTCCTCGCCGGTCATTGCAACGCGACGCGCCAACTACGGCTGGGCTGCCGCTACCGGGCTTTCCGACACAGCGCGAAGCACATACGCCACGTTTGTGAGCGCGCGTACCGGCTCGTCAGCACGTGAACATGTATTTGTCGGCGCGAACGACGGCATGCTGCACGCTTTCGACGATACGGGTGTCGAAAAGTTTAGCTATGTGCCTAATGGCGTGTTGAATCGAACGGCGTATCTAGCGGACCGCAACTATCAGCATCGGTATTACGTCGACGGCAAGCTTGCGCTTGGCGACGCGTTGATCGGCAACAGTTGGCGCTCGGTCCTGGTAGGCGGCACCGGTGCCGGTGGGCGGTCAATCTTTGCGCTTGACGTCACTACGCCGGGCACCTTTGCGGCTACCAACGTGCTTTGGGAGTTCAACAGCATCAGCGACAGCGACATGGGCTTCACCATGGGCAGGCCGCAGATTGTTCCTCTCCAGGGTGGGACGTGGGCTGCTATCTTCGGAAACGGCTACAACAGTGCCAATGGAAGGGCGGTGCTATTTGTGGTCGATCTCGCCACGGGCGCAGTGATCAAGAAGATTGAAGCGCGAGACGATCTTGATCCAGCTGAAACGACGATCCCCAACCTGGGCTATAACGGCCTGGGTAACCTCGCAGTCGTCGATACCAATGGCGACGGCCTGGTAGACACCGTCTACGGCGGCGACCTGCACGGAAACATGTGGAAGTTCAATCTTGGTGGTACTGATACAACTAAATGGGCAGTCGCTTATGCCGACGGCTTGAACAATCCACGTCCGCTGTTTGTCGCACGTGACAGTCTCGGCAATCGCCAACCCATTACAGGCGGCGTTGAGGTGGCAGTTGGTCCGGGTACTGGCTACATGGTCTATTTCGGAACGGGGCGCTACTTCGTCGTCGGTGATGATGGCAGCAACAACGTGGGCGCACTGTATGGCATTTGGGACAATGGCACGGCTGTGACCACGGCTGGGCGGACCAGTCTGGTTGCGCAGACAATATCGGCGAGTACGACGAGCAGTCGTGATATCACGCGTAATCCAGTGAACTATCTCACCAGTCGCGGGTGGTATATCGATTTGGTCGTAGACAAGCTAGATCCAAAGGGAGAGCGCTTCATCGGTACTCCATCGATCCAGGGTGGGCGCGTCTTCTTCCCCACGTACGTGCCCGGCGTCGGTGTCAACTGTAATCCCGGCGGCACTAACTGGCTGTATATCCTCGACGCGACGACGGGGGGCGCTGCGGTCGGTACCGTCACGCGTGCGGATGGATCTGCTGCTGGTGGGAGTGGGACAGGTGCGATTGCTGCAGGTGGCGACGCACCCAACCAGAGTGTTGGAATAACGCGGCCGGTGCCGGGCGGTCCAGCTTTCTGCACCCCGGGTGCACCAGGATGCCCGCTGCCGGTGACGCCGGGAGCTCCGGCTGATTCGCGCTGCAGTGAAGTGGTGCTTGATCCAAGTGATCCGACGAAGTCGATTTCAATGTTGCGTGCTTGCGGGCGCCAGTCCTGGCGACAACTGAGGTGATCCGAATGCTCAAGAACACGAAGTTGTTGCCCGCGCGGGTTCGGTCGGCTCAAGGGTTCACCTTGATCGAACTTATGATCGTGGTTGCCGTCATCGCAATCCTGGCAGCGGTGGCTTATCCGTCATACCAGGAGCAGGTGCGCAAGGCGCGACGTGGGCAGGCAAAGGCGGACCTGGTCGAATACGCTCAATTAGCGGAGCGCTTCAGGACCGTCAACAACACCTATGTCGGATTTGCGCTGCCAGCTGGTTGGTCTCCAAGAGAGGCAAGCGCGCTAACGGCCGCTCATTACACTGTGTCGTTCCCACGTGATTCGACTAGGTCTACTTTCGTAATCCAGGCTGTTCCGCGGGCCGGGCAGGTCAAAGACAAGTGTGGGACCATGACGATCGATCAGGCAGGCCGCAAGACCGGGGCTCAGTCTGATTGCTGGTGAGGGCGAGTGCACGCAGGGTATTGCAGGCTGCATAGAAGGTCGGTACAATTCGCCTCCCCGCCCGAATAGCTCAGCCGGTTAGAGCACTTGACTGTTAATCAGGGGGTCGTTGGTTCGAGTCCAACTTCGGGCGCCAAGATGTGCAAGAAGGCCGCGACTAGTCGCGGCCTTCTTGTTTATGTTTCCGTCGGCGTTGGGCAGCTACGCGCTGCTGCGTAGCGAACGGATCGGGCTCTGCCAGAGTTGTTGATCACGACATCGGCCACTCGCTCTGACTGGATGCAGAGGCTGATCGTGGCGTTGCTGCCGCCGCTGCGACCATCAGGCATGAAACGGATCAGCGGCCTTCCTGCTGTGCTCGTGACACTCAAGCTCTGCGTCGTCGCGTGTTGTTCAACTCTCAAGACGGACAGTGCGCTGCTTGGTTGGCCTGCGTTGGCGGGATCCGCAAAAAGGATCCACCCTGCGGACCAGTTGCTGTCTGTTCGGCACATGGTTCCATCTGCGGAGGGGCAGACGCTGACCGCAGTCCGGCGCATGATCGCCATACTTCTGGCCAATGCCAGATGTGCCGTGAGTAGGTGGACGCGGGTCTGCAACCGCTGCCGCTCGATCAGGCCGCTGAAGCTCGGCAGTGCAATTGCGGCAAGCAGGCCGAGCACTGCCATCACGATGAGTAGCTCGGTTGCCGTGTACCCTTTTGCGGGTGACTGAGGTCCTGTCTGCATCACGCCTCTCCGTTGGCTGGAGTAGCAGTCTCTGCGGTGATTGCGTGGTGCAGCAGGGGGCTTTGGCCTGGCGTGCTGTCAGGTTTCTACCTTCAAGGACCTCCGTTGTTTCGTACCGTCCTCCCCGAGAGTTGTTCCATGACCGACCGCTTTGAGCTCGTATCCCCGTATTCCCCAGCCGGCGACCAGCCTGCGGCCATCGACAAGTTGGTGGCCAACTTCGAGGCGGGGCTGGCCAAGCAGACGCTGCTGGGGGTGACGGGTTCGGGTAAGACCTACACCATCGCCAACGTCGTGCAGCAGGTTCAGAAGCCGACCTTGGTGATGGCGCCGAACAAGACGTTGGCGGCGCAGCTGTACGGCGAGTTCAAGTCGTTTTTCCCGAACAACGCGGTGGAGTACTTCGTCAGCTATTACGACTATTACCAGCCTGAAGCGTATGTGCCGTCGTCGGACACCTTCATCGAGAAGGACAGCTCGATCAACGAGCACATCGAGCAGATGCGTCTGTCGGCGACCAAGACGCTGCTGTCACGGCGCGACTCGCTGGTGGTCGCTACGGTGTCGGCGATCTACGGCCTCGGCGCGCCGGAAGACTATCTGTCGCTGCGCCTGATCCTCTCGATCGGCGAGCACATCGATCAGCGCCAGCTGATCCGCCATCTCACTGATCTGCAGTACACGCGCAATGAATTCGAACTCACGCGCGGCGCGTTCCGTGTGCGCGGCGAGGTGCTCGACGTGTTTCCCGCCGAGTCGGACACCGAGGCCTTGCGCATCGAACTGTTCGATGGCGACATCGAGCAACTGACGCTGTTCGATCCGCTGACTGGCGAGACGCTGCGCAAGCTGCAGCGCTACACCGTGTATCCGAAGACCCACTACGCCACCACGCGCGAGCGCACCTTGAGCGCTGTCGACACGATCAAGGAAGAGTTGAAGGAGCGCTTGGAGCAGTTGTATTCGCAGAACAAGCTGGTGGAAGCGCAGCGCCTGGCGCAGCGTACGCAGTTCGATCTGGAGATGATGGCCGAGGTGGGTTTCTGTAACGGCATCGAGAACTACTCGCGGCACTTGACCGGCAAGGCGCCTGGCGAGCCGCCGCCGACCTTGTTCGACTACTTGCCGCCGGATGCGCTGCTGGTGATCGACGAGTCGCACGTGACCATTCCGCAGATCGGCGCGATGTACAAGGGCGACCGCTCGCGCAAGGAAACGCTGGTGGAATTCGGCTTCCGCCTGCCGTCGGCGCTGGACAATCGCCCGTTGCGCTTTGAGGAATGGGAAGCGCGTTCGCCGCGTAGCATCTATGTGTCGGCAACACCGGGGCCGTACGAGCTGCGCGAATCTGCCGGCGAGATCACCGAGCTGGTGGTGCGGCCCACCGGCTTGATCGACCCGGTGGTCGAGATCCGCCCGGTAGGCACACAGGTCGACGATCTGATGTCCGAGGTGCACGAGCGCATCAAGCTGGGCGATCGCGTCTTGGTCACCACCTTGACCAAGCGCATGGCCGAAAACCTCACCGAATACCTCGGTGAGCACGGCATTCGCGTGCGCTATCTGCACTCGGACATCGACACCGTGGAGCGCGTAGAGATCATCCGCGACCTGCGCCTTGGCAAGTTCGATGTGCTGGTCGGCATCAATCTATTGCGCGAAGGCCTGGACATGCCGGAGGTATCCCTGGTTGCGATCCTGGACGCAGACAAGGAAGGCTTCCTGCGCTCCACCGGCTCGCTGATCCAGACCATCGGGCGCGCGGCGCGCAACCTGCGCGGCAAGGCAATCCTCTATGCCGACAAGATGACGCGTTCGATGCAGGCGGCCATCGACGAGACCGACCGCCGGCGCGAGAAGCAGGTTGAGTACAACCTCGAGCACGGAATCACCCCGAAGTCGGTGGCGCGGCCGATCTCCGACATCATGGAAGGTGCGCGCGAAGACGCAGCCGAGAAGAAGGCTGGCAAGGGACGCTCGAAGTCGCGCCAGGTGGCCGAGGAGCCCGCCGACTATCGCGCGATGGGGCCTGCCGAAATCGCCGGCAAGCTCAAGGCACTCGAGCAGAAGATGTACCAGCACGCCAAGGATCTGGAATTCGAGGCGGCGGCGCAGATCCGCGACCAGATCCAGAAGCTCAAGGCAGCCAGCCTCGCGTGAGATGCCTACGTCGCGATCGCGCAGGTAGGGCTTGTGGCGGCCAAATCCCTGCGCTAGAATGCGCGCCCTGCACAGCGCAATGCTGACGCAGGAAACGGGCGGTTAGCTCAGCGGTAGAGCACTACCTTGACATGGTAGGGGTCACAGGTTCGAACCCTGTACCGCCCACCACTCCAAGTCCAGACGGCACAGCGACTTGAGTGGTTCAACACCGGCAGCGATGGCTGCCACTGACCCCAAAGTGACCCGTGGGACTTGTAAAGCTCTGCTTCCTTGCGGGTGCTTTTATTCTGGCGACAAGCCGTCCTCTCGGGCCTCGGGCCCAGCCCACCGCGAAAGGCGGTATTTCATCCCAACTGGCAACGCCTCGCGTTGACTGGTCAAGAATGGGCTAGGGCCTGCCTCAGGCCGCAAAAAATGCGGGAAAAATCATACTTCGTGGTATTGCGGCCGTGATCGCTGGGCACCCGCTGTGTCATGGCGAGCCGGGCCGGGCATGGGCAGCGCTGAAATCGCTTTCTCAGACGCACGTCTTGCTTTAGCATCGCCTACCGCGCTGACGGAAAGGAAGACTGGCGATGGACGAGTACCAGCACACCGTGCTGACCAGAGGGGGCTATCGCGTCGTGGCCATCACGCGTGAAGAGGTCTATGCCGCTGACAGCGTCGTGGCTTACGCAGTGGTCACGGACGCGGGCACGCGCTTGACGCCCGACCTCTCGCTGGATCAGGCCAAAGTCTGGATCGACTCACTGGTCGAAAGCGAAGGCGGTGGGCGCAGGTCCGACGCTCTGGATCACAAGTCAACTATTCGTCGCTAAACGCTGACAGAAGCAAGCCAGGGAGAAGGGCGCGTGTCCAAGCTCAAAATCGCCGCAATCGCCACCGTGGTGACGATGCTCATCGGGTATTGCCTGTCGGGCTACCTGACGTTGCTGCTATTGCGGCTGGATACCAAGCTGTACGCGTGGGACACCTACTATCGCTACGTCAGCGCCATGGGTCTTCCGGAGGTTGCGCCGTACGTGACCAAGATCAAGTTGGCTGGGGCGTTCGGTTTCGGCCTGCCGGGGATCGTCTGGGCAATCGGCATGGTGCTGCTGGTCAAGCCCAAGCAGAAGGCGCTGCATGGCGACGCGCGCTTTGCGGGCGCTGCCGATCTTTCTAAGCATGGGCTGTTCAAGCCAAGCCCGAATGGCATCGTAGTCGGCAAGTTCAATGGCAAGTTGGTCCGGCTCAGTGGCCAGCAGTTCGTCATCCTCGCCGCGCCGACGCGCTCCGGTAAAGGCGTGGGCGTGGTCATTCCGAATCTGCTCGAGTACCAGGAATCGGTGGTGGTTCTGGACATCAAGCAGGAAAACTTCGATCTGACCAGCGGCTGGCGTGCCAGCCAGGGGCACGAGGTTTTTCTCTTCAATCCGTTTGCCGAAGATCGCCGCACGCACCGCTGGAACCCGCTCACCTACGTGTCGGCCGATCCGGCCTTCCGCGTCTCGGATCTGATGAGCATCGCCGCGATGCTGTACCCGGACGGTTCCGACGATCAGAAATTCTGGGTCAGCCAGGCGCGCAACGCGTTCATGGCGTTCTCTCTCTATCTGTTCGAAAACTGGGACGAGGAGCTGTCACTGGGCTTCCCGGGCGGGGCAGGGGCGCCTACGGTGGGCGGAATCTACCGTCTCTCGTCGGGCGACGGCACCGACCTCAAGAAATATCTGAAGTCGCTGTCCGAACGCAGGTTCCTCAGCAGCAACGCCAAGTCGGCGTTTGCCAACATGCTGTCACAGGCGGATGAGACTTTCGCCTCCATCATGGGTACCCTGAAAGAGCCGCTCAACGCCTGGATCAATCCCGTTCTGGACGCTGCTACCAGCGCCGACGATTTCCTGCTGACGGATCTGCGCAAGAAGAAGATGACCATCTACATCGGCATCCAGCCCAACAAGCTGGCCGAGAGCCGCCTGATCATCAATCTGCTTTTCAGCCAGATCATCAACCTCAACACCCGCGAACTGCCCAAGTCCAACCCTGAGCTCAAGTACCAGTGCCTGTTGCTGATGGACGAGTTCACCTCTATCGGCAAGGTGGACATCATCTCCACCGCCGTGGCCTACATGGCCGGCTACAACATCCGTCTGCTGCCCATCATCCAGAGCATGGCGCAGCTGGACGCCACCTACGGCAAGGACCTCTCGCGCACCATCATCACCAACCACGCCCTGCAGATCCTCTACGCCCCGCGCGAGCAGCAGGACGCGAATGACTACTCCGAGATGCTGGGGTACACCACCATCAAGAAGAAGAACGTCACCAGAGGCCGTGAGACGACCCATAGCGTTTCCGAGGAGCGCCGGGCGCTGATGTTGCCGCAGGAGCTCAAGGCCATGGGCAACGAGAAGGAAGTCTTCCTATACGAAGGAATCCCGCACCCGGTGAAGTGCGACAAGATCCGCTACTACGAAGACCGGTACTTCACGGCACGGCTGCTGCCAAAAACGGATGTGAAAACGCTTTCTGTCAGTGTGTGATGTTCATCACATATCGGCTGAGGCCATGTATGGGTAATTCTTGACTCATGTGTCCGTTAAGGGCAAAGTTACCCAGAATTCCTGCTTTGTTGGTTTTTGTTAAGGGGAGCGGCGCCGGATGGGGTCGTATAGGAGTAAGGCTATGGATGGTTCTTTGATGTGCTCATTTGCTTCTTCTGCGCGTATGCGCCGCACTGCGTCGCCTGCCTGGGCGGTTCATGTGCGCCTCGCGTTTCCAGCCGGTTTCTCAAAGCCCTTGTTGCTCTGCCACCTTTAGGTGCGCGGGGCCGCTGTGCTATCCATCATTAAGTCCGAAATTTCCTGAGTTGGAGAAGTCAGAGTGAATCCGATGTATGTGTCCAAGCTGTCATTGGTGTTAGCGGCTGCCATGTTGGCTGGCGCCTGCGCGACCAAGCCTGCTCCCGACTTTGGCGGGCGCTGGAAACACGTCAATCATTTTGACGAGGCCCCGACCGAAATCCCGCTCTACACCTCCTACACGTATCAGGCCACGCCGATGGACGGCACGCTGAAGACCATGCTTGAGCGTTGGGCCGCAGACTCCAACATGCAGTTGTCCTACAACTTACCGTCGGACTACACCCTGATTGCACCGGTTTCGAATATCAGCACCACCAGCGTGCACCAGGCCGCAACAGAGCTGAGCGCGGTGTATGCCGCGCAAGGAGTCTCGGTGTCAGTCTCTGCCAACAAGCTACTCGTACAGCCCGTAGCGGTATCAACCGGATCCAAGCTTTAAGGAAGCGTCGACTGATGCGATGCACCTGAGGCATCACATTTACAAGGATGTCCATGCTTCCCCCATGCCCGCAACCCATCGCGGCAACAGTTTCAGGCCTGACAAGGCCCCACGGTGACGGATCTAGACATGTTGCGTAAGAAGGTCAGTGAGAAAGATGGATCTGCCCAAGTCGGGGCGGCCGTCCAAAAGGCGGTTAATTACGAGGTGAGCATCGCTGATCTTGCGCGCCGCAGTGAAAAGCGCGCGTGGATTGTGGCGACCTTGTCGATGGTCGTGACCGTCATGACTGCGGGCGGCTATTACTACATGCTGCCGTTGAAGGAGAAAGTGCCCTATCTAGTCATGGCAGACGCCTATTCGGGTACAAGCACTATCGCCAAGCTTGAAGCGAATTTTGGTGGGAGAACGATTACTACGAGTGAGGCCTTGGCGCGTAGCAATATCGCACGCTTCATCATCGCCCGTGAATCGTTTGATTTGTCGATCATCGGTCAACGTGACTGGAATACCGTGTCGGCAATGGGAACGACAAATGTTGTGAATGAATATCGCGCACTGCATTCTTCAAACAATCCGCTACGGCCGTTGAATACGTACGGCAAGCTTCGCGCAGTCCGCGTCAATATCCTAAGTATCACGCTGATCGGCGGGAAGGGGCAGCCCTACAAAGGTGCGACCGTGCGCTTCCAGCGGACCGTATATGACAAGAATTCAACGCTCTCCACGCTGCTCGATAACAAGATCGCCACCATGGGCTTCGTCTATCAGGACAATCTGGAGATGAGTGATAGCTTGCGTGTCGAAAATCCCCTGGGATTCCGGGTGACAGATTATCGGGTCGATAACGACTACTCCTCGCTGCCAGCAGCGCCTGCCACTGGTGCTGTCATCAATGCGCAGCCTCAGGCAGCGGCACAGCAGCCTGGCACAGGCGTTGTCGATCCCAACGCGGCAAATGTCTCCGGTGCGATTCCGCAAGGGGGCGTTCCGCTCCAGCAAGGAGCATTGCCGCAGGGTGGCGTGCCGCAACAGCAGGCACAGCCAGCGTTTCCCGATCAGATGCAG
This sequence comes from Xanthomonas sp. NCPPB 4037, assembly GCF_041475695.2. Classification (NCBI taxonomy): domain Bacteria; kingdom Pseudomonadati; phylum Pseudomonadota; class Gammaproteobacteria; order Lysobacterales; family Lysobacteraceae; genus Xanthomonas; species Xanthomonas sp. NCPPB 4037. The sequence continues at coordinate 3,126,349 of NZ_CM191261.1, read as the reverse complement.
CCGCCAGGTCAGCCTGCGATTCAACCCCAAGGGACGCCGAATAATGTCAATGGAGCAAGCGGTCGATGAAACTCTTTAATCGGTACAGGGCTGCGTTATTTTCAGCGCTGCCACTTGCACTATGTGCTTTTTCAGTAGCGGCGCAGGTGGTTCAGGAATACGAATATGCGCCTGATCGTATCTATCAGGTACGTACGGGTCTGGGGATTACCACGCAGGTCGAGCTCAGCCCGAACGAGAAAATTCTGGACTACAGCACCGGGTTCACTGGTGGCTGGGAACTCACTCGGCGTGAGAATGTTTTTTATTTGAAGCCAAAAAACGTCGATGTCGACACGAATATGATGATTCGTACGGCGACGCATTCCTACATTCTTGAGCTCAAAGTGGTCGCAACAGATTGGCAGCGCCTGGAGCAGGCAAAGCAGGCGGGTGTTCAATACAAGGTGGTATTTACCTACCCGAAAGATACTAGCTTCAACAACGTCGAAGATGCAGATACATCAAAGAAAGGTCCGCTGTTGAATGCAAAGATCCTGAAGGATCGCCGTTACTACTATAATTATGATTACTCCACGCGCACCAAGAAATCCTGGCTGATTCCAAGCCGGGTATACGATGATGGCAAGTTCACTTACATCAATATGGATTTGACGCGGTTTCCGACTGGGAATTTCCCGGCGGTATTCGCTCGAGAGAAAGAGCACGCCGAGGATTTTCTCGTCAATACGACGGTGGAAGGCAATACCCTGATTGTGCATGGGACCTATCCTTTCCTGGTGGTTCGCCACGGCGATAACGTCCTCGGTCTGCGAAGGAACAAGCAAAAGTGAACTCGAATATTCCAAACAGTCCAGATGATCGTTCCTCGAACAACCGCGGGGAGGAGTCGCGAAACGGCGACTACGATGAGCACAACAATCCGTACTTCGCGCGTCAACAGGCAGGTGCCGCGCCTGATCTGGATGCGAATGAGCCGGTGCTGCGCTCCAGCGATATCAAGCGCCTGAATCGTAAGGCGCTCGTGTTTCTGGCTGCCATCGCCGCTCTGCTGATTCTCGTCATCTTCTGGTTGGCGACGCAAAGTGGAGACGATTCAGCGCCGCCGAAGCCGCGAGCTGAGACTGTTGTGGCGCCTGCGCTGCCGCAAAATATGACTGCGCCCGTCGAAGAGGCGCCCGTGCCTCTCGCGCAGCAGCCAAGCCTGCCGCCACTACCGCCGATGCCGACTGTTGATAGCGAAGAGTCCGGTTCTGCGCCGGAACGTCCGCGCGGTCCTACATTGTTGGAGCGCCGAATCCTTGCCGAATCCGCCGCGAACGGCGCAGGCATGCCAGGTCAAGCTGGTCCGCCAGCTGCGCCTGGAGAGGAAGACACTGCTGTCACACTGGCGAAGCCGATCAGCAACCCGGACGGATTGTTGGTGCGTGGTACGTACATACGCTGCATTCTCGAGACCCGGATCATTTCCGATTTCGGCGGCTACACATCGTGCATCGTGACCGAGCCGGTGTACTCCATCAACGGGCATAACCTGCTGCTGCCGAAGGGTTCCAAGATGCTTGGTCAGTACGGCGCCGGGGAGCCGACGACACGGCGTCTGCAGGTGGTCTGGGATCGTGTCACCACGCCGACCGGTCTGGATGTCACGCTCGTGGGGCCTGGGATTGACACGTTAGGCAGCGCTGGTCATCCAGGCAACTACAACGCACATTGGGGCAACAAGATTGCATCTGCGCTGTTCATCAGCCTGCTGAGCGATGCCTTCAAGTATGCGGCTGCCGAATATGGTCCAGAGACGACTACAATTGGTGTCGGCAGCGGGATCGTCACTCAGCAGCCCTTCGAAAGTAATACTGCCCGCAGCATGCAACAGCTTGCCGAGCAGGCTGTCGAAAAGTCCGGGCGCCGTCCAGCAACCTTGACGATCAATCAAGGCACCGTATTGAACGTATATGTTGCCAAGGACGTCGATTTCTCGGCGGTCCTGCCGAAGTGAATGACATTGCTGCCATGACGATCGATGATTCCCCGACAGCGCGCATCTCGAATGACTTCCTGGATTACCAGTACTCAGTGCTGGGAATCCTGGATTACCTGAACTCGCCTGACGTGACCGAAATCTGCATCAATCGTCCGGGTGAGCTCTATCTTGAGACCATTCATGGGTGGCAGCGGGTTGATGTGCCGTCGCTCACTTACGACCGTGCTCGGCAGTTTTGTACTGCAGTCGTTAACGAGAGCAATACCGGGCAACGTATCACCGACGCCGACCCGGTGGTATCACTGACTTTTCCGACGGGACAGCGCGCACAGTTCGTGATGCCGCCGGCATGCGACGCCGGCAAGGTATCCATCACGATCCGGTTGCCTTCCAAGCATACGAAGTCGCTGGAGCAGTATAAACATGACGGTTTCTTTGACGAGGTCCTGGAACAGTCGGCCGATGTCAGCGACCATGACCAGGAGTTGCTGGAATTGCGCCGTAAACGTGACTATGCCGAGTTCTTCAAAAAGTGCGTGCTGTACAAGAAGAATGTAGTCGTGGCTGGGGCAACAGGCAGCGGCAAGACCACCTTCATGAAGGCACTTGTCAATCACATCCCCAACGAAGAACGTCTTGTCACCATCGAGGACGCGCGTGAGCTGTTCATCAGTCAGCCCAATTCCGTGCACCTGTTGTATTCGAAGGGCGGACAGAGCGCCAGCAATGTGACTGCCAAGAGTTGCATGGAGGCATGCCTGCGCATGAAACCGGATCGCATCATCCTGGCCGAGTTGCGTGGTGATGAGTCGTTCTACTTCATCCGTAACTGCGCATCGGGACATCCGGGTTCCATCACCAGTTGCCACGCCGGTAGTGTCGAGCAGACCTGGGACCAGTTGGCCTTGATGGTGAAGGCATCCAACGAAGGCTCCGGTCTGGAGTTCGAAGTGATCAAGCGTTTGCTGCGAATGACGATCGACATCGTGGTTCACATCAAGGCGCACGCTGGGCGCCGGTTCATCACGGGCATCGACTTCGATCCTCTGAGAACCTTGCGCGGCGGTTGAGGGGTAAATTCTTTCGTTGGGGCTGGTTTGGTTTTGCAAGGAGTAATGACATGTTGCCTGGCATGGAACTGATGGGGTGCACTGGACTTGCTGTTCCTGGCGAGGTAATGCAGCACGTTGTCCGTGTCGAGTCGTCGCGCAATCCGTATGCCATCGGTGTGGTTGGCGGGCGCTTGGTACGTGAGCCACGGGGTTTGGCTGAGGCAGTCGCCACCGCCAAGATGCTGGAACAGAAGGGTTATAACTTCTCCTTGGGGTTGGGCCAAGTCAATCGCTACAACCTGCAGAAGTACGGGCTGACCAGTTACGAGATGGCATTCGACACATGCCCCAATCTGGTCGCTGCTTCGAGGATTCTGGCTGAGTGCCATTCGCGCTCCGGCGCAAATTGGGGCAAGTCGTTCAGCTGTTACTACTCCGGTAACTTCGAGACCGGCTTCAAGCACGGTTATGTCCAGAAGATCTATGCATCCATTCGTCAGTCGGTAGCATCATCCTCTGGAGCCGAGCCCATTGCGGTCGTGCCGACGCGACAGGTGCAGTTGCGGCCTGCCAATCCGCTCAGGCAGGCAGCCGCCGAATTGGCAGATGCGATCGTGGCGCGTCGTATTCAGGACCTATCTGGGGCGGGCAACACGGTGGCTTCACCGTCAGTGCCTATGCTGTCGTCACCTTCACCACCTTACTCTCTGCCGAGTCGGGCCACCCCCGTGGCACCTACAGCGGAGAACGAGTTGTATGTGATAAAGCCGACAGGCCAGGGGCGTGGGGTGGCGCTGCCCGCCGTGGCACCCCAGACCTCGACGCAGACTGATCAACCCGCAAATCCCGTTTCAATGCCGCGTGCACCACAGGCGGCTCCGCAAGTAGATAGCGCATTTGTTTTTTAGGATGGAAGATCGCCAAGGATACGGCTGCTAGACCCCCTCTGTTCCCAAGGAGTTAGACATGAAGTTTGAAATCGACAAGAAGACAATGGCAGATGCCAAGATGGTTGGCACCCAGGCAGTGAAGGCGCTGGTATTCATCTCGCTGCTGATGGTTGCCGGTGGTGCAGCAGCAGAAAGCAACGGCCTTGGTGGCACGGACACTCAGGTTTGCGGCTTCCTGAATAATGTGAAGAAGCTTCTGAACATGGGTTCGATTGCAGTGGTCACCATTGCGGTTATCGTGGCCGGGTATCAAATTGCCTTTGCACACAAGCGTATCTCTGAGGTTTCCCCAATCCTTATCGGTGGTGTTCTGATTGGCGCAGCTGGCCAGATCGCCAACATGATTCTTCAAAACAAGGATGGTGCTGCTGCTAACGACTGCTCGGGAGTCGGTGCTGCGTTGGTGCAGATCGCTCAGTACTATGCATAAAGACGTCCTCTTCCGCGGCTGCACCCGTCCGGCGATGTTTCTGGGGGTGCCGTATATCCCTTTCTTCATCGGTGCGGGCGGTGGCTTGCTGTTGGGGATGTACATCAATCTTTGGTACCTGTTCACCATCCCCGTCATCATCTTTGGCATGCAGCAAATGGCAAAGAGGGACGAAATGATTTTCAGGTTGCTTGGATTGCGCTGGCTTTTCCGAATGCGCGCTCGAAACCTTCAGCGTTACTCCGGGATGTGGGTATTCACTCCCAACGAGTACCGCAAGGGCCCGCCGGGCAAGCCGCGATGAGCACGTGAAAAGGTCAGCCAGCCCCATGCGCTGAATCCGCATGGGGTTGGTGTTTTAGCTAGTTCCTGGTGTGATGCTTTTCCTCTTACCTGGTAATACCCATGTTCAGTCCAGATAGTCCGATCGGCGAATTTGTTTCCATTTCGACACATGTCGCACCGTCCGTCGTCAAGACGACTGGTGGCGACTATCTGTTGATCTGGCATCTGGCTGGCTTGCCCTTCGTTGGGCGTGACGAATTCGAGCTCGAGCAGCGGCACAACACCTTTAATCGGTTGCTGCAAACTTTGCGCGCGCCGGATTTCGCCAATATCGCGTTCTGGGTTCATGACGTTCGCCGTCGTCGAAAGATTGGCACGGGCGGGCGCTTCAAGCAATCGTTCAATCAGACGTTGTCTGACGAGTATTACGCGGCGCTGTCCTCGCAAAAAATCATGCAAAACGAGTTGTACTTCAGCATGATCTATCGTCCCGTCGTTACGGGACGACGTCTGGTAGAAAAGTCTGTCAATCCAGACAAGATCAGGGCTGAGGAAGAGCAGGCCATCTCCAAGATCGTCGAGTTGGCCACGAACGTTGAAGCAGTGCTAAAGGACTATTCGCCCTATCGCCTTGGCATGTATGAAGCCAAGAATGGCGTCGTGTTCTCCGAGACATTGGAGTTCCTCGGTTACTTGCTCAACCGGATCGACGAGCCTGTTCCGGTGCTGCAGGCGCCTGTGCCGGCGTATCTGCCTGTCAGCAAGCACATGTTTGCCAACAAGACCGGCGATTTTGTCATTCGCACCCCGGATGGCATCAATCACTTTGGTGCGATCCTCAACGTCAAGGAATATGCCGACGGAACCTATCCCGGCATTCTCAATGGCCTGAAGTATCTCGATTTCGAGTATGTGATGACGCATTCGTTCAGCCCGGTCGGGCGTCACGATGCCTTGAAGGTATTGGAACGCACCAAGGGGATGATGATTTCTTCGGGTGACAAGTCGTCCAGCCAGATCCGCGACCTGGACCTGGCGATGGATGATGTTGCCTCCGGAAACTTCGTATTGGGCGAATATCACTTTACCTTGGCGGTCTATGCCGATAGCCAGGAGAAGTTGGCCAGGCAGATCGCGACGACACGCGCCGAATTGTCCAACGCCGGTTTCGTGTCCGCCAAGGAAGATCTGGCAATCGCCTCCTCGTTCTATGCGCAGCTGCCGGGCAACTGGCGCTTCCGCACGCGTATCGCCAACCTGAGTTCGCTCAATTTTCTCGGCTTGTCGCCGCTGCACAACTTTGCCCAGGGTAAGCAGCAGAACAACCCGTGGGGCGACTGTGTCACCACGCTGCAGACCACCAATGGGCAGCCGTATTACTTCAACTTCCACGCCACGCATCCGGCCGAGAATTCCCTCGGCGAGAAGGCGATCGGCAACACGATGGTGATCGGCAAGTCCGGTACCGGCAAGACGGCGCTGATCAACTTCCTGCTGAGCCAGGTACAGAAGTTCGATCCGATCCCGACCATTTTCTTCTTCGACAAGGACCGCGGCGCGGAGATCTTCGTGCGCGCCTGTGGCGGCAATTATCTGGCGCTGGAAAACGGCGTGCCGACCGGCTTCAACCCGTTCCAGTGCGAGCGTAATGAGGCCAACACGCAGTTCCTCGCCGAATTGATCAAGGTGCTGGGCGGCAAGCCCGAATACAGCGCCCGCGAGGAAGAAGACATCTATCGTGCGGTGGAAGGCATGCTGGACACGCCCATGCACCTGCGCAGTATGAGTAACTTCCGCAAGAGCCTGCCCAACATGGGCGACGATGGGTTGTATGCGCGCCTGCGTCGCTGGACAGCCGGTAACTCGCTAGGCTGGGTGTTCGACAACCCCGTCGATACCATCGACCTGACGCGCGCCTCGATCATCGGCTTCGACTACACCGATGTGATCGATAACGCCGAAGTCCGAGTGCCGGTGATCAATTACCTGCTGCACCGCCTGGAAGCGTTGATCGATGGCCGCCCGCTCATCTATGTGATGGACGAGTTCTGGAAGATCCTCGATGGCAAGGGGGGCCTGAAAGAGTTCGCCAAGAACAAACAGAAGACCATCCGTAAGCAGAACGGCCTGGGCATCTTCGCCACGCAGAGCCCGGAGGACGCCCTGGCCAGCGACATCGCTGCGGCGCTGATCGAGCAGACCGCCACGATGATCCTGCTGCCCAATCCCAACGCCAGTCGCGACGATTACATTGAAGGCCTCAAACTGACCGATGCCGAGTACCAGGTGGTGGTCTCGCTGGACGAGCGCTCGCGCTGCTTCCTGGTCAAGCAAGGCCATGCGTCTGCGGTGTGCCAGCTCAACCTGCGTGGGATGGACGACGCACTGTCGGTGATTTCGTCCTCGACCGACAACATCGAGATCATGCATCAGATCCTGGCCGGCAAGGCCAGCAAGCTGGGCGTCACCGTCGATCAGCTGACGCCCGAGCAATGGCTGAGCGATTTCTATGCCAACCGCAAGGGGTCTGGGAAGCGCAAAGCCGTCAAAGACAAGGAGGCCGAAGATGCGTAGTCCCCATCATCGGCAGCACACTTTCCACGTATCAACTTCATCTGTGTCAGGAGGCAAAAACACCATGGCAACCAAGTTCAGGCATTTTTCTCGCGTGTTCACGGGACTGGTGCTGCTCTGCATGGCCGGAGCCGCGAGTGCGCAGTGGGAAGTCGTCGACAAGGACCTCAACAAAAAAGTGGAAGAGGTTCAAGATTCGCTGAAGCTTGGCAAAAAGCCCAAGGACAAGGACAGCGGGACAGAAGTCGATAAGCCCAAGGAAGAGATCAAGGTGGTCCCGGACGACTACGGGATTTCGGATTGCTCGAGCACCACGGCAGGCACGCCGGTGGCGACCCAGCAGAAGGAAGGGTGCGAGCTGATCCAGCGCACGCGCAATTCGCAGTACAACTACATGGTGGCGATGTATGACATCACCAAAAAGCGTCTTGAGCGCTTGCGCAAGATTGAACAAGAGCGCACAGAGATCAAAGACACTGAACTCGGTAAGTTGGAAGACAACACCAATAAGCTGATCGCGCTGAAGACGCTGATGGACATTGATCGCCAGCAAATGGAGTCGGCGATGTTTGCGTATCAAACGCGGCTGGGCTTCTTGACCAAGCAACAGGATGCGCAGGCATGGGCGGCGATGCGGGGCAAGAAGGCGCCCTCCGGCGATCCCTCCAGTCAAGGAGGGGTAGGCAGCTTCTTCGAGAGTCTGGGCAACACCTTGGGCGATTTCGGCAAGTCGGTGGTCGCCGGGGTCGCCATGAAGGCGGCGTTGGACTCGGTCAGGTCCGACAAGCCCAGCGATATGAAGCCATTGGAGTTGGGCAAGTGAGATCTCGGCACGCGCAGTAGGCGCGTGCCGTCGCAGGTGTAATCGAACCCGGAGCAGCGAGTGCTCCACGGCCTGGCCGTCCAGTGGAATGTGGTGACATATGGATTTTCTGAGCAGTCTTGGTAATTACGCGTTCTTCTCGCTGATCAATGATTTCCTGCGCGACGAGATCGACATTTTTCAGTGGACGCTCCTGCAGCGCACCTCGGCCTTGATTGGCATTGTGTCCCTGACGGTGTTGACGCTGTGGGTCATGTTCCAGGGGTATCGCATCGTGACAGGCCAGTCCCGCGAGGCGGCCATGGGCTTGGTGGTGACGGCGTTGCGCGCGGCGCTGATCATCGGTCTGGCGACGAGCATGGCCGAAGGTTCGTCGAAACTGTACTGGACGCTGACTGACGGTGTTAGCCAGTCTATTACCCAAGTGGTGACCGGGGATTCGGAAAGTCCCTACGATGCGATCGACAAGAATCTGGGCTTGATGCAGATTGCGATGATGAGCATTGATCAGATCCAGACAGCAGGCAACCAACAGCGCGACGACGAGAAGACGCGTGCGCGCTGGTTCACTGGGGTAGGGATGGCAGGCCCCGGCGTGGTGGGGGGCTCACTGCTGCTGTTGAACAAGATTGGTATGGCGCTGTTTGTAGGCTTCGGTCCCTTGTTCATCATGTGCCTGCTGTTCCAGGCGACGAAGTCGTTGTTCAGCAAGTGGCTGCTATACGGGTTAGGTATGGTGTTTTCGTTGTCGGTGCTGAGCTTCACGGTGAGCCTGGCAACGAAGGTGATCGGCGCAGTGGCTGTCGCATTCCTGGTGAAGTACGCGATGCCAGGAAACAGTGGCGAGGGCATCAGCAGCATGGCATTGCAACAAGGAGGGCTTGGCTTGGTCATGACAACCTTGATCGTCACCGCACCACCGATGGCAGCGGCCTTCTTCCAGGGCACGCTGGGTCAGTTCACGGCGTACTCGGCGCTGGGGCAGCTTGACCGGGCCAATCAGGAGCCGGGGGCTGGTAGGCCTTATCAGCCGTCGGAGCCGGCTCCCAGGAGCGAGACAAAAACCGCTACTACGGAGCAGCTAGGTGGTCGAGTGGCAGGAGTTCCGCAACAAGAGAATCCCCAAAGCGATGGGCGTTTAGGAAAAGCTAATGCTTAATTCAAACTTGATGCGCAATATTCTCTATATGTCACTTGCTATTTGGTGTGGCTTTCCTTTCGCAGCTTTTGCACAGACTGCCTGCCCAAACGGCGTTGCGCCTGGAAGCCCTCAATGTGGACCTGATTCAGGCACATCAAGGGCTAATCCAGCTCCGCCCCAGCCTACGGGTAGGTGGATAAAAACATGGGGGGCCTTGGCTAAGAACTCCTCGGGAGACATGGGATTTTCCGCTGGAAAAATTGAGAAGGATAACGCTGAGGCAGAGGCTATTAGTCGCTGCGAATCTTTTGGAGCTGGAAGTTGCCAAGTTTTTGAAACTTTTAATAATCAATGTATTTCTACCGCAGTTTCCTCGTCTGGTCAGGCAGGCATTGCTATCGCACCTACTAAAGAGAAAGCATCCAGCTTGGCTACTGAAAAATGCGAAAAAAGTTTCGCTAGCGTGTGTAAAATAACACTTGCTGAGTGCACTCGACCTATTTTTGAGAAGTTTTAGTTGGGTAATTGACTGTGGTAGCTGTTTTCTGTTGGAGATATCTGGTCTGGCGCGGCTGTGAATAAAATATCTGCGACAGAGATAGAAGGAAGGACGTGATTTATCATGTGGCTATGGAAGTGAGTGATTTATTTGTCTTCAGGTTGCGCTAGGGTGGTTCTTAACTAATGCTGAAATACAGCATTGAGTTAAATGGATTTTATTTAAGTGAGATTTTTGTGATAAAAATTACAAGAAATCTAACCGGCGGTTTGTTGCTCAGTGGGTTTTTGCTGCTTGCAGCATGTAAGCAAGAAGCTGCCCCAGAAAAAGTGGCTGTCATTCCTCTTGAAAAACAGCAAAATTTGCAAGGAAGCCGAAGTACAACTGTGTCTCAGACCAGAAGTTCAGAAGGAGCCGAACGAATGACATCACTTTACCAAGTTGTTTCGTTACTTGTTGCCAAGAACGGCACGCCTTGGGCGATCTTTGATTCAGTTCCCGGTGTGCAGTGGCGCGATACCTCCCCAAAATCTAATTCCGATAGCACAGATCCCGAGAGTGCGCAGTATCGCAGCGGAACCTTGCTGCTCGATGGATTCGGCGCGGTAGATGTGCCGGATGGAGGCGAGGGTGCAGAGGTCGCGCCGAAGCAAGCCAATGAAGGCGAGTCAGGCATCACGCTCAATGGCGATGCGCAGAGTGTGCAATCCATTGCAGTGAAGAAGTTCTACGCTAGTCCAGAGTATGCCGAAGTCTTGAAGCGCCAGTTGCCGGCGGCTACATCGGTGCGATTGATCGCAGACAAGTGTGGGGGAGATGATGACGATGGGCCTGATTTATTGCAGACCAAGTTCTATGCGATCGGTCTTGATGCAGGTGAGGCATTTGTAGAGGCCTATCTAGACGATGGTACAGAAACGCGTGGGCCAGGCTCCACAACGTTCGTTTTTACGAAAACCAAGCCACAAAAAAGAATTCAAGCGCTGCAATGTAAAGAGTTATGAAGTAGTCACCCTCAGGCACCAGTAGAAGGCTGGTGTTTTTCCTTAACCGTCATATCCAGAGGACATGCATCATGGCTGATAGACGAGAAAGAGCGGCGGCCACCGCTCAAAGCTACGATCAAGGCAACATCACGGGTCTCGATGACGCAATGACGCGTCGTCTGATTGCATCAACCGTCATGACCGAAAGCAATGGCGGCGATTTGCAGATTACTAATAAACAGGGTTACGTCGGTCGTTATCAAGCAGGGGCAGGCTGGTTAGCCGATGCGGGATACGTAGATCGTTCCAAGCTCAACGACGCGATGACCGATGCCGGTTTCGATCCACAAAAGGTACGTGGTGCGGAATGGAAGTGGGCGAGTAGCGGTGGTATGACGCGTTTTCTTGAGGACTCCTCTAACTGGAAGAACGGGTTGAGCCTTGAGCAATACAAGTCATCGGCCGCATTGCAGGATGGTGCGTTCAAGATCAACAGCGACAAGGCTTATAGCCAAGCGATCCGCAATGGCGTGTTGGACGAAGGTGATGATCCAGCCAAGGTGGCAGGCTTTCTGAAAGCCCGCCATATCTCAGGCTACGGTGGTGCTCGCGAAGCTGTCACTGGCGGTCGGGTCATCAGCGACAGCAACGGCACCAGCAATTATGACTACATGCACGACATCACACGTAATCGTGATGGAATGGATCAATACATGCAGCCGGGCCGTTCGCATGCGGTGCACGCCAATACTTCGGCTGCACCTCAGCTGCCGGCGCGCGATGCATCGCATGACGGCAAACTGGAACAAGGCGAGCGCGGCGAGCAAGTGAAGCAGCTGCAAGGCCAGCTTGCCCAGCTTGGCGCAATCGGCCGCGATGGCAAGCCGCTGCAGGCGGACGGCGACTTCGGCGGCAACACCAAATACGCCGTCGAGCAATTCCAGCGCGAGCGTGGTTTGCAGGTAGATGGTGTGGTGGGTAACCAGACGCAGGCAGCCTTGGGGCAGGCACTGTCGCAGCAAACGGCCAAGCAAGCCGAGCAGACGGCTGCTCCCGCTGTGCAGGCACAGTCAGCATCTGGTCCCCTGCTGTCCGACCCTCGCCATCCAGACAACGCGATGTACAACGGTGCGGTCAGCAAGCTGGAAGCCTTGGGCGAGCGTGGCGGCTTTGCCAACCGCAAAGAACTTGAGCAGGCAGCAGGCCAAATCGTGTTTGAGGCCAAGGTCAGCGGTATGCAACGTATCGATCATGTAGTGCCCAACAAGAGTGGCGACGGCTTCTTTGCAGTGCAGGGCGAGATGAACAACCCGGCGATGGAGCGTGTGTTCGTAGACCGCAACCAGGCGCAGAACCGTCCGTTGGAGCAGAACAGCCAACTGGTGGCTGAGGAAACCCAGCGTCAGGTGCAGCAGCAAGCGCAGATGCAGCCGCAGGGCCCGGATACGCGCGGCCCTACGCTGTAATCAACGCTATAGCGACTGCACACAGGATGGCCTTGGCATTGCCAAGGCCATTTTGCTTTAGGACGGCTGCCTCGCGTGTTAGAGAGGACGACGTGCATTTCAGGCCGCGTGTTTCTCCAGCAGTCATTTTTTAGTTCATTCCAAGTTCATCACTGTTGCAGATCAAGAAGGACGTCTCTGCCAGCGCTTTCTGATTGCCCGCATCTTCCTGCTCAACCGCATCGATGAGCCTGTCCCGGTGCTGCAGGCGCCTGTACCGGCGTATCTGCCTGTCAGCAAGCACATGTTTGCCAACAAGACCGGCGATTTTGTCATTCGCACCCCGGATGGCATCAATCACTTTGGTGCGATCCTCAACGTCAAGGAATATGCCGACGGAACCTATCCCGGCATTCTCAATGGCCTGAAGTATCTCGATTTCGAGTATGTGATGACGCATTCGTTCAGCCCGGTCGGGCGTCACGATGCCTTGAAGGTATTGGAACGCACCAAGGGGATGATGATTTCTTCGGGTGACAAGTCGTCCAGCCAGATCCGCGACCTGGACCTGGCGATGGATGATGTTGCCTCCGGAAACTTCGTATTGGGCGAATATCACTTTACCTTGGCGGTCTATGCCGATAGCCAGGAGAAGTTGGCCAGGCAGATCGCGACGACACGCGCCGAATTGTCCAACGCCGGTTTCGTGTCCGCCAAGGAAGATCTGGCAATCGCCTCCTCGTTCTATGCGCAGCTGCCGGGCAACTGGCGCTTCCGCACGCGTATCGCCAACCTGAGTTCGCTCAATTTTCTCGGCTTGTCGCCGCTGCACAACTTTGCCCAGGGTAAGCAGCAGAACAACCCGTGGGGCGACTGTGTCACCACGCTGCAGACCACCAATGGGCAGCCGTATTACTTCAACTTCCACGCCACGCATCCGGCCGAGAATTCCCTCGGCGAGAAGGCGATCGGCAACACGATGGTGATCGGCAAGTCCGGTACCGGCAAGACGGCGCTGATCAACTTCCTGCTGAGCCAGGTACAGAAGTTCGATCCGATCCCGACCATTTTCTTCTTCGACAAGGACCGCGGCGCGGAGATCTTCGTGCGCGCCTGTGGCGGCAATTATCTGGCGCTGGAAAACGGCGTGCCGACCGGCTTCAACCCGTTCCAGTGCGAGCGTAATGAGGCCAACACGCAGTTCCTCGCCGAATTGATCAAGGTGCTGGGCGGCAAGCCCGAATACAGCGCCCGCGAGGAAGAAGACATCTATCGTGCGGTGGAAGGCATGCTGGATACGCCCATGCACCTTCGCAGCATGAGCAATTTCCGCAAGAGCCTGCCCAACATGGGCGACGATGGCCTGTATGCGCGCCTGCGTCGCTGGACGGCCGGTAACTCGCTAGGCTGGGTGTTCGACAACCCCGTCGATACCATCGACCTGACGCGCGCCTCGATCATCGGCTTCGACTACACCGATGTGATCGATAACGCCGAAGTCCGAGTGCCGGTGATCAATTACTTGCTGCACCGCCTGGAAGCGTTGATCGACGGCCGCCCGTTGATCTACGTGATGGACGAATTCTGGAAGATCCTGGACGGCAAGGGCGGTTTGAAGGAATTCGCCAAGAACAAGCAGAAGACCATCCGTAAGCAGAACGGCCTGGGCATCTTCGCCACGCAGAGCCCGGAAGACGCGCTGGCCAGCGACATCGCGGCCGCGCTGATCGAGCAGACCGCCACGATGATCCTGCTGCCCAATCCCAACGCCAGTCGCGACGATTACATTGAAGGCCTCAAACTGACCGATGCCGAGTACCAGGTGGTGGTCTCGCTGGACGAGCGCTCGCGCTGCTTCCTGGTCAAGCAAGGCCATGCGTCTGCGGTGTGCCAGCTCAACCTGCGTGGGATGGACGACGCACTGTCGGTGATTTCGTCCTCGACCGACAACATCGAGATCATGCATCAGATCCTGGCCGGCAAGGCCAGCAAGCTGGGCGTCACCGTCGATCAGCTGACGCCCGAGCAATGGCTGAGCGATTTCTATGCCAACCGCAAGGGGTCTGGGAAGCGCAAAGCCGTCAAAGACAAGGAGGCCGAAGATGCGTAGTCCCCATCATCGGCAGCACACTTTCCACGTATCAACTTCATCTGTGTCAGGAGGCAAAAACACCATGGCAACCAAGTTCAGGCATTTTTCTCGCGTGTTCACGGGACTGGTGCTGCTCTGCATGGCCGGAGCCGCGAGTGCGCAGTGGGAAGTCGTCGACAAGGACCTCAACAAAAAAGTGGAAGAGGTTCAAGATTCGCTGAAGCTTGGCAAAAAGCCTAGAGCGTGTTATGAACTTTGAAATAGAGCGGCTGCATTTCCAAGCATCAGGATCGTGAAGACGACAAAGTGCAAACCGGCCAACGTTTCCGGCAATCGCTCATAGTCGCGCGCCAGTCGTCTGAAGCGATTGACCCAGCCGAAGCTGCGCTCGACAACCCAGCGGCGCGGCAGCAAGACAAACCTTTCTTCGCTTCTTGCAGCTTGATGACGTGCAACTCAATGCCCTCTTCCTTAGCCGCTTGCGCCGGTTCTTGGCCGGTATAGCCCTGATCCACAAAAGCGATCTTGACCGTTTCACCGGTCACGTGTTGTACCTCCTGGGCCAACGAACGGACCTGTGCGCGTTCCTGCTCGTTGGCCGGCGTGACCTGGACGGCAAGCAGATGTCCCAGCGTATCGACGGCCATATGCACCTTGCTGCCTTTCTTGCGCTTATAGCCATCGTATCCAGCACGCGGCCCGCTTTCACAGGTGGACTGCAGCGTCCGGCCATCAAAAATCACCGCGCTCGGCTGGCCTTTCTTCCCCTGTGCCACACGCAAGAGTGAGCGCAGATCGCTGACCATGGCCTCAAAGCAGCCAGCCTGCAGCCAGCGCTGCGTTTGCTGATACACCGCTTCCCAAGGCGGGAAATCGTTGGGAAGCAATCGCCACGGTGTGCCGGCGCGTGCGATCCAGCGCAGTGCGTTAAACATCGCGCGTAGCGCGTATTTGCGCTGCGGTGCTTGCGCATCCATCAGTGTGAGATATGGCGCAGCGAAGGCCCATTCTTCGTCGGAGATATCGGTTGGATATGGCTTACGAGGCTTCATCCGTATACGTTATCGTGACAAGGGCAAAGTTCATAACACGCTCTAGTCAAGAGAACACTAGCGGTAGTCGTGGCCTTGCGAAAAATTAATCTTCGTCATTAAGGGCACTCCCATGATTCGTTTTAGATTCTTGTTTGTACTGAACTTATTTCTATCCGGCGTCGCACTTGGGCAGACTGCATGTCCTGTCGGAGTAGCGCCTGGCAGTCCGCAGTGTGGACCAGACTCTGGTACATCAAGAGGGGATATTCCGGATCCGCCACCGAGACCTACGGGTGAGTGGTTAAAAACATGGGGCGCAATTGCAGGGTCGAACGCAACTGGCGAGAGTGGCGCCGTTACAGGTAAATTAAGCCGTCAAGAGGCTGAAAGAAAAGCCGTTCAACTATGCGCAGAAGGCGGAGCTACAGATTGCAAGGTGGATTTAAGTTATAAAAATCAGTGCGCAGCATCGGTTTCTTCGGATAAGAAAAGTTTTTTTCAGGGTGCCGAGAGTAAGGGTATTGCAATTAACCTTGCTATGAGAGATTGTAAAGACCATGGTGGTGGCGAGTGTAAAGTCATCTATTCTGGGTGTTCGGATCCGATATTTAAGAAGTACTAAATCGCATTTATTTTTTTTGAATACTATAATCGTTTAAAAAAATTTTCATATTATCTGTCGCTGCGATGTGTGGATATTTTGGTTGGATCTAAAATGCCATCAAAGAGCAAAATTTTATATCTTCTGGTTTCTGTTGCAGTGTTATTGGGTGCATGCGAAGGTGATGCGCCCAGTCAAAAAATGAGCGCTAACTTTCAGGGAAGTAAAACAGAGGCGCAGCAAAGCGAATTTAAATCTCTGCCTCAGGTTGGTGAATCGCAAGGAATAAGACAAATGACGCCGCTCCATCAGGTCGTCTTCCTATTTGTCACTCAAGATAATGCTCCTTGGTCAAGCTTCGATGGCGCTAACAAGGTGCGTTGGCGAAAAGCTTCACCGCAGCCAAATCCTGATAGCAACAGTCCAGAGAACTTGCGTTTCCGAGAAGGTACTCTCCTTCTGGATGGTTTCGGCATTGTTGACGTGCCTGATGGAAATCAAGGTGCAGAGGCGGGAGTGAAGAAAGTAAATGAGGGTGAGTCAGGTGTCACCCTTAACGGAGATGCGCAGAATGTGCACTCGATTGCGGTAAAGAAGTTTTATGTTAGTCCTGAGTATGCTGATGTAGTAAAGCGCCAGTTGCCCTCCGCAACGTCACTTCGGTTGATTGCGGGAGATTGCGCCGCAGACTTAGGAGAGGATGTCCCTGATACTCAGACGAAATTTTTCGAAGTGGTTCTCGATGGTCATCAACTATTCCTGGAAGCGTATGTTGACGACGGCGAGGGTTCGCGGGGGCCTGGCTACACCACTTTTCTGTTTACCAAAGAAAAGCCCGACAAGAGGATAGAAGAGTTGCAATGTAAGGCGCGTTAACCGCAGCATCCGGCACCGCTAGATGGTGGTGCATTACCCAACCGTCATATCCAGAGGACATGAAACATGGCTGATAGACGAGAAAAAGCGGCGGCCACCGCTCAGGCTTATAGCCAAGGGAATATTGCTGGTCTTGATGACCATGCTACGCGTCGGTTGATCGCTTCAACTGTCATGACAGAAAGTAATGGCGGGGATCTATCGATAACTAATAAGCAAGGTTATGTCGGCCGATATCAAGCGGGTGCTGGTTGGCTTGCGGATGCAGGATATGTCGATAGTGCGAAGCTCAACTCTGCAATGCGGGATGCTGGTTTCGATCCGGAGAAGGTTCGGGGTGCAGAGTGGAAATGGGCTACCAGTGGTGGAATGACAAAGTTTCTTGAAGATTCGTCCAATTGGAAAGATGGACTAAATCTTCAAAAATACAGGGGTTCTGCGGAGTTACAGGACGGCGCCTTTAAGATAAATAGTGATAAGTCGTATCGTCAGGCAGTGCGTGATGGGGTGCTCGATAGTGACGACAGTTCAACAAAAGTAGCCGGGTTCTTGAAGGCTCGTCATATCTCAGGTTACGGCGGCGCGCGCGCAGCGATAACTGGTGGACGAGAGTTTAGTGACAGCAACGGCACCAGCAACTACGATTACATGCACGACATCACACGTAATCGTGATGGAATGGATCAATACATGCAGCCGGGCCGTTCGCATGCCATGCATGCGAATACCTCGGCTGTGCCTCAGCAGCCGAAGCGCGATGCATCCCATGACGGCAAACTAGGGCAAGGCGAGCGCGGCGAGCAGGTGAAACAGCTGCAAGGCCAACTTGCCCAGCTAGGTGCCATCGGCCGCGACGGCAAGCCACTACAGGCAGACGGCGACTTCGGCGGCAACACAAAATATGCGGTCGAGCAATTCCAGCGCGAGCACGGGTTGCAGATAGACGGCGTCGCAGGTCAGCAGACCCAGGCAGCTTTGGCCAAGGCGTTGACCCAGGCGGCACCCAAGCAACCTGAGCACACGGCCGCGCCTGTTGCGCCGGCACAGGCAGCCTCCAGCCCCTTGTTGTCTGACCCGCGCCATCCCGACAACGTGATGTATAACGGCGCAGTGAGTAAGCTCGAAGCGCTGGGGGAACGTGGCGGCTTTGCCAACCGCAAAGAACTCGAGCAGGCAGCCGGCCAAATCGTGTTTGAGTCAAAGGTCAGTGGGCTCGAACGCATTGATCATGTTGCGCCGAATAAGAGCGGTGACGGTTTCTTTGCGGTGCAAGGTGAGATGACCGACCCGGCGATGCAGCGGTTTTTTGTGGGTCGCGCGCAGGCACAGAACCAGCCTTTGGAAAACAGCAGTCGGCAAGCGGCCTAGGAAAGCCAGCGTCAGGCCAGCCAGGTGCGGGCCCAGGAAACTGCTTCCCGGTCGATGTCCATGTAATTCGGGAGTGTTGGTCGCCGCGCTGCAGTGATTTGGTAAATCGCCAAGGCGGTCCGGAATGTCCGTCTTGGCTCTACTTCTTGCGACCTGCGCGACGAAAACTCGATTTTTTCGTTGAGAGTTGTTGCAGCGCAGGACTGCCTGGGTAGGTATGGTGTCGCTGACGGTGTTAATGCTGTGAATCTTCATCAAAAGCTACCGCATCGTGACTAGCCAGTCACGCGAGGCGGCGATGGGGTTGATGATAACTACGCTGCGGGCGGCGCTGATCATCATCTTGGTCACGAACATGGAGCAAAACTCCTCGCAGCCGTATTGGACTTTTACCGACGGTATCAGCCATGCGCTCACCGTGGACCGGTGACTCCGACGGCCCTACGAGGCGATCGTCAAGCGCCTGATGCTGCCACAGGCGGCGATGTCGGGTTTGTGTCAGGTCAAGACAGGTGGGTGTTAGACGAACATCGTGTCGCACGCGTGAACTCTGTCCGTTCGCTGCACCATCTTGGTCGAGGCAGGACTTGTCTATTGAATACGTATGCGCGGATGAGCTCTGAGTCTGCTACGCCGCTACGCTTATGCCCTTGATGGGCGTCTTTTCTGCCGCCCCCATTGGCCCGGGAGGGGCGTATATGTCGCAGACACCATGGTGGCGCGGGGCCGTCATCTATCAGATTTATCCGCGTAGTTTTCTCGATTCCAATGGCGATGGGGTCGGTGATCTGCCGGGCATCATCGCCAAGCTCGACTACATCGCCGGGTTGGGTGTGGATGCGATCTGGATCTCGCCGTTCTTCAAGTCGCCGATGGCCGATTTCGGCTATGACATTGCGGACTATCGTGCGGTAGATCCGCTGTTTGGGACGTTGGCCGATTTCGATCGCCTGCTCGACAAGGCGCACTCACTTGGCTTGAAGGTGATGATCGACCAAGTACTAAGCCATACCTCGATCGCACATACGTGGTTCCAGGAGAGTCGGCAGGACAGGACCAACCCGAAAGCCGATTGGTACGTGTGGGCCGATCCGCGCGAGGATGGAACGCCGCCGAACAACTGGCTTTCGTTGTTTGGTGGGGTCGCATGGCAGTGGGAGCCGCGGCGTGAGCAGTACTACCTGCACAACTTTCTGGTGGACCAGCCCGATCTCAATTTCCACAACGCCGAGGTGCAGCAGACAGCGCTCGATAACGTGCGGTTCTGGCTGGATCGCGGTGTGGATGGGTTCCGCCTGGATGCGATCAACTTCTGCTTTCACGACGCGCAACTGCGCGATAACCCAGCCAAGCCAGCGGACAAGCGAGTGGGGCGCGGCTTCAGTGCGGACAATCCTTACGCCTACCAATATCATTACTTCAACAACACGCAGCCGGAAAATTTGCCGTTTCTGGAGCGGCTGCGCGGGCTGTTGGACAGCTACCCGGGTGCGGTGAGCCTGGGTGAGATTTCTTCGGAGGATTCGCTGGCGACCACAGCCGAATACACCGCCAAGGGCCGCCTGCATATGGGCTATAGCTTTGAGCTGCTGGTGCAGGATTACAGCGCTGCCTACATCCGCGACACCGTAAGCCGGCTCGAGGCCACCATGTTGGAGGGCTGGCCATGCTGGGCCATTTCCAATCACGACGTAGTGCGCGCGGCAACGCGCTGGGGTGGGGCGCATGCGACGCCGGCGTTCGCGCGGATGGTGGTGGCGCTGCTGTGTTCGCTGCGTGGATCGATCTGCCTATATCAGGGCGAAGAGCTCGGGCTCAGTGAGGCAGAGGTGGCGTTCGAGGACCTGCAGGAT
Organism: Xanthomonas sp. NCPPB 4037; assembly: GCF_041475695.2. NCBI lineage: Bacteria > Pseudomonadati > Pseudomonadota > Gammaproteobacteria > Lysobacterales > Lysobacteraceae > Xanthomonas > Xanthomonas sp. NCPPB 4037. The sequence goes on along the minus strand of NZ_CM191261.1, from coordinate 3,106,356 downwards.
CCGTATGGAATAACTTTCTGGCCGACCTTCAAGGGCCGGGATGGCTGCCGTACGCCGATGCCTTGGACCGACGCGCCATCTGCCGGATTCACCAGCGGCAAGCCGTGGCTGCCGTTGGGCGAGGCGCATCGCGCCCATGCGGTGAGTGTGCAGCAGGACGATCCGTTGTCGGTGTTGAGTGCGGTGCGTGCGTTTCTGGCTTGGCGCAAAACGAGGCCGGCGCTGCGTGAGGGATCCATCGCTTTCTACGACACGGCCGAACCGGTGCTGATGTTCCGCCGCGAACACGCCGGCCAGGTTGTGCTGTTGGCATTCAATCTGTCCGCCGATCCTGCCGAGCTGGCCTTGCCTGCCGGCGAGTGGGAGCAGATCGATGTACCTGGTGTCGAGCTTGGGGCGATGGAGGGCGGACACCTACGGCTGGCCGGGCATGCGGTCGCTGCTGCTGTCGGTCGTGGCTGAGTAAGCGCAGCTGAAACCTCTCGGCTTGGAGCAGCTATCAAAGCTACTGCGCAGCCGCCAGGCGGGCGCGGCCGGTGCTCGGAATCGGCATGTACCCCCGTACACTCCGGTTCCTCCGCGCCGTCCGCACCCACCTGACGGCTGCTCGCTACGGTTTGTTAGCCGCTCTTAGAACCTGTTCACGATCTTCTGAGTAATAGGGCCAAGAAGGCCAAATGGATGAACTGCAGGCTGGTGTTGAGTTTGCGCTCGCAGTTCTTCCATAGCCTTCGGTTCTTCTCCAGCCAAGCAAAACTACGTTCGACGATCCATCGCTTGGGCATGACCTTGAAGGTGTGCAGTTCGCTGCGCTTGGCAATCTGCACCGTGAGCTGCTCGCCTAAAATCTCTCGCACGCCGTCGGCGAACCGTACTCCGGTGTAACCGCTGTCGCACAGTAAGCTTCGTACATGCGTCAAGTTTGACTGGCAGCGCTCCAACGCCTGCAGCGCACCTTTGCGGTCGGTCACCTCCGCCGTCGTCACCGCGATTGCATGGGGCAATCCCTGAGTATCAACAGCGACATGCCGCTTGATGCCCGACACCTTCTTGCCCGCGTCATATCCCTTTTGCCCTGCTGTGTCCGTGTTCTTTACGCTCTGCGCGTCCACGATCAAGAACCTGGTGCAGGCGTTGCGCTCCTGTCTGGCGCGGGCCACGCCAACCTGATTTTTTAAGTGCCTGCTCCAGCAGGCTCACTCCCTCATCGTTGCACTCGCTCCACTTGGCAAAGTACGAGTGCACGGTCCGCCACTTCGGAAAGTCGCTGGGGAGCGCTCGCCATTGGCAACCGGTTCGCAGCACGTACAACACTGCGCACCACACCTCATACACATCCACACGGCGTGGCTTGGTGCGCTTACGCGCTTGTTCAAGGATCGGCAGCACGTGTTCGAACTGCTCCCGGCTCATGTCGCTCGGATAGGTTTTTTGGCGCATCCGCATAGTCTGCACTGATCAGGAAAGATCGTGAACAGGTTCTTAGGCTTGAGAGGGTTTTGCAAGCGGGGCGACATTCTCTGCGATGCCGCTCTGTTTTCGTTGCACGCCGATCGTCTTGCGCGCTAGTAGGTCGTTCGATGATCGCTGCCGCGGCATTCCATCTCATTGTTGAGTGGCAGGCGTCATCAGGAACGGCTAGGTTGCTGAAGCGCCTTCCGATCCGTCAGCTGGCTTTGCTCGCACACGGTGTTATGGCCGGCGGCAGCTCGGTACGGTTCTTCCTTAAAAACACCCTTGCTGCCTTTGTAAGCGTGGTGCCAAGCGCATGTGTGCGGCGCGTGGTATGAAAAAGCCGGTTTTATGCCGGTGATTTTCGGTGTGTGGATTGAGCAGGTGTGTATGCGCTGCAAGTTGGCTTGCACGATTTCATGACGTTGATTTCGTTGCGAAGACTTTCAAAGAAAGACTCGCCGGTTTGATCTCCACGGGTCTTTTTATGCGGGGGGCAAAATAGAAATGCCGTTTCGGCGTGACGCGTTTGATTGTCCGATCCTTGCTTGTTTCGTCAAAAGCAATGTCAATCGTGTAGCGCTACTTTGCGATCTGTGCCGAAGTGGCTGTCCCGTACCCTCACCCCAACCCCTCTCCCGGTGGGAGAGGGGCTTGTATTGCTGCGGCTTGTGATCGCTGCAGCTTGCACTGTGTCGTTCGTCTTCCAATGTGGCCGGCGGATCTGGGCTGCGATACTCAGCCCAGATCGCGCTGGCGCTTCAGGCGCTTGGTCCCACGCACGTGATGCCAGCCACTCAGAACTTGTAGTTCACACCCAGCACGAAGGTGCGGCCCCATTCGATGTATTCCAGCGGGCGGTCCTTGGTTTCTGCGTAGGTGCGGTACGGCGAGTTGCTGAGGTTGCTGGCCTGCAGTAGCAGGGTCAGGCCGGCCAGGCTGCTGGTGTCGGCAAAATTGTAGCTGATCTGCGCGTCGGTGATGTTCTCGCCGACCACGTAGCGCAGTGTGCGGTTGCCGTTGAAGTTGCCGATCTCGCCGATGAAGTCCGAACGCCGGCGTTGGCTCACGCGTGCCTCGAAGCCCTTGTGCTCGTAATAGGCGGTGAGGTTGTACACGCGCTTGGAGAGACCGGGCAGACTGATGGCGCCATCACCCACGCTGGAGGCGCTTTCCGGGTCGCGGATCTGCACGTCGCTGTCGTTGAAGGTGGCGCTGGCCTGGATGCCGAAGCCTTCCAGCGGGGCGAACACCAGGTCCAGCGGCAGCGAGGCGGTGAGTTCCAGCCCGCGCAGGGTGCCGCCCTTGCCGTTGAACGGGGCGCTGAAGGTGCCGGTGGTCAGCACCGGTGCAGAGCCGGGCGGTGGCACGTAGCCGGCCACTAGTGCGGAGAAGTCGTAGTTGTCGCGGCTCTGGGTGTAGATGTAGCTCTTGAGGTCCTTGTAGAAGAAGGCGGCCGCTACATAGGCGCGGTCGGCGAAGTACTTCTCGTAGGAGATGTCCAGCGCGTTGGCGCGCCACGGGTCGAGCATCGGGTTGCCGCCGCTGGCACCGGGCCGGCCGGTGGAGGTGTCGACGCCGAATTCCAGCGATGCACGCAGTTGGTCCACGCGCGGGCGGGCGACCTGCTTGGCCAATGCGAAGCGCAAGGTCTGCTCATACGGGAACTGGAACGCCAGGTTCAGGCTGGGCAGCCAGTCGCGGTAGGTCTTGCCGTCATCGATGGGCCGCACTTCGCTGCCGACCGGCTGCGAGGCATCCCAGTAATTGGCCTGCGAGGATTGATCGGCGCTCTGAAGCTGCACGCCGATATTGCCGCGCACGCCGACCACGCCCCACTCGGTATCCAGGTTGGCGCGCAGCCAGGCGGTGGTGATCTTTTCTTCGACCGTCCAGGCCTTGGAGACCAGGAACGATGCGTCATCGCTGGGGTTGAACAGCATGTAGCGCGAGACCGTGGCCGGCACGTTCCAGGCGGGCAGGGCGCCGATGCCGGCAAAACCCAGATTGACCGGGGCGTACTGCAGGTCGGCGGCCACGGTGGCTTCGCCTTGCGCGCCGAGCGTGATGTTGCCTTCGGGCTGGGTCTTCTGCTTTTCGCGGTGCGCGTAGTTCACGCCCACGTCCAGATCGGAGAACCAGCTCAGTGCTTCGGGCATCGGGAAGCTGGCCTGCAGGCGAGCGCCCTTGAGCACGTCTTCCACCCGCGGCACCTTGCCGTAGCCGGAGCCATAGATGGTGTTGGTCAGGAACAGCGCATCGGGGTTGGAATAATTCAAGCCCGGGCTGAGTTGCGAGAAGCCATTGCCGTTCACCGACACGCCAACGGTGTCCAGCTGCGGCATCGGCGCGAGCTGGAGATTGTTTTCCAGATTTAGTTCGTCGCGCGTGGCCTTGGAGTAGTTGAGATCGGCGACGATCTTGACCGCGCCCGCAGTGATCTCGTTGTTCCAGCCGAATGCGTCGATCTTGTCTTCGCGCTTGTTGTACATGCCGCGCACCAGCGGGTACACGCCGCTGGCGTTGCCGCCGAGAAACGTGTTGCGGTCGTTGACGCGCACGTCGGTGATGTTCAGGCCCGGCGTGTAACCGCCGTTGTAGTTGCTGAGGTTGAGCTCGAACTGATTGGCAGTATCGATCTGCTCGGCTTCGGTGTGGAAGGCATCCAGGGTGCTGGTCCAGGCGTTGGACGGGCGGTACTGCAGGGTCGCCATTACGCCATCGCGCTTCTGGTTGCCGGTGCGGCGCAACGCCTTGATGCCGTCAGAGAAATACACGCCGTCTGCGACGCCCGGGCGCTGCCGCTGGGCATTGACTTGCTGCCAAGGCTCGTACAGGCCGACCTGGTTTTCCTGGATCGGCATGTCCGTATGTGCGTAGCCGATGGTCAGGCCGATGGTGCGGTCGGCGAACTGATCAATGTAGCTGACGTTGAAGCGGTTGCCGTACGGGTCCACGTTGGCGGCCTTGCCCAGCGAATTGCGCTGGTAGCGGCCACCGATGGCGATCACGCGCTCGTTGTAGCTGAGCGGGCGGGCGGTCTGCATGTCCACGGTACCCGACAGGCCCTGGCCAACCAAGCCGGCATCCGGCGTCTTGTACACGGTGACGCCGCTGACCAGTTCGGACGGGTATTGGTCGAACTCCACGCTGCGGTTGTCGCCGGTGCTGACTACTTCCCGGCCGTTGAGCAGGGTGGTGGAGAAATCCGGCGACAGGCCACGGACGCTGATCACCTGTGCGCGGCCGGCGACGCGCTGCGCGGCCAGGCCAGGCAGGCGCGCCAGCGATTCGGCAATGCTCACATCGGGCAGGCGGCCGATATCTTCGGCCGAGATGGCTTCCACGATCGAGGTGGAATCACGCTTGATCGAAATGGCGCCTTCGATCGCGCGGCGCAGGCCAGTGACCTGCACCTTGTCCAATTCGGTCACTGCACCGGCGTTCTGCTCGGTGCTGGCGGGTGCGTCTGACGGGGCTGCCGTTTGTGCGGCGGCCAACGTCGGTGCCATGGCAACTGCCATGGCGATACTCAGCGCGGTGCGCTTGTGGTTCAACATTTTCCCCTCCCAGGTACATGTTGTTCTTTGATGTTTTGATCCGGCAATTGCCTGGATGTGCTGCATCGCGCGCCAGGACGGCGATCACGCACTACGCGACTGCAACGTATGGTAGACACCGCGCTTGCATGCAAACGCGGCCTGCATACGTATTCAACGGCGATTACGCTGCTGAAATCGATTCCACTGATGCGTCGTTGAGCGGCGAGTGCTTGCGCTGCGCTGCAGCGAAGGCTGCAGGTTGCAAACGCCGGCCAGCAAGGCGCTTGGTGCAACCGATGGCAGCACTGCGCGGGCAAGTCACGCCCGCGCAGCAGTTGCATCAGCGTGCTGACTCCATCGGCACGAAGCGAATCGCCTCGCCACCACCGGGTGCCAGCCGCAGTTCCAGCGTGTCGATGCTGCTGACCTGGCGTTCCTCGCGGATAAAGGCGAACGGGTTGTGCACGTAGTCGGCGTCATCGCCATCGCGGTAGATCTGCGCGCGATAGCGCACGCCCGGTTCCAGAAACCCCAGCGGCACCTGCAACAGGCGGCCATGTTCGTCGGTGATGCTGCCCAGGAACCAGTCGCGGCTATGCCGGTCCTTGCGCGCAATGGTGACGTAGTCGCCCACCTCGCCATTCAACGCGCGGGTCTGGTCCCAGTCCACGGCCACATCTTCAATGAAACGGAACGCATCGCGGTGCTGCAGATAATGCTCGGGCAGATCGGCCGCCATCTGGATCGGGCTGTAGAGCGTCACGTACAAAGCCAACTGGCGTGCCAGCGTGCTGGGAATCGCTTGGCCATTGCGGCCCTTGAGGCTGACGATGCCGGGCGTGTAATCCATGGGCCCGGCGAGCAGGCGGGTAAACACCAGGTTGACTTCGTGTTCGGGCGGATTGGGGGGCTGGCCCCAGGCGTTGTATTCCATGCCACGCGCGCCTTCGCGCGAAATCCAGTTGGGATAGGTGCGGCGCAGGCCGGTGTCCTTGATCGGCTCGTGCGCATTGACTGCAAGGTGGCGCTCGGCTGCCTTCTGCACCACGTGCAGATGATGGCGTGCCATCCACTGACCGTCGTGCCATTCGCGCAACGGCGTACCACCGGCCGGATTGCGCCGCTCCACCTGGCCGTCGTCGCAGACATAGCCGGTCTTGACCGAATCCACGCCGAAACGGGCATACAGATCCATCGCTTCGGCAATCTGATCTTCGTAATGGTCCACCGCACACCCCGTTTCATGATGACCGATCAGATGCACGCCCTTGCCGGCGGCGTAGCGGCTCAACGCTGGCAGGTCGAAATCTGGCGTTGCTGTGGTGAAATCGAAGCTGCCGCCATTGCCGAACCACTCGCCGTCCCAGCCGGGATTCCAGCCTTCCACCAGCACGCCGCGAAAGCCGTGTGCGGCGGCGAAGTCGATGTAGCGTTTGGTCGTGGCGGTAGTGGCCGCATGTTTCGGGCCGGTGGCCCAGGTCTGCTGGTTGAGATGCATCGACCACCACACGCCGACATATTTGGATGGTTTGACCCAGCTGACATCGCCCAGGGCGTTGGGTTCGTTGAGGTTGAGAATGAGGTTGGATTCGACCAGGCCGGTGGCCTGATCAGCGATCTGCAGTGTGCGCCATGGGGTATCGAAGGGCAGGGTGCGGCGCACCTTCCAGCCCTCGGCGGCGGGCGAGAGGTGGGCACGCAGCCGCTGCCCTTCGGTGCGGCGCAACCACATGCCGGCGTAGTCCACCAACGCGGCTTCGTGCAGCGCCACGTGCAGCCCGTTGCGGCTGCGCAGCGTGAGCGGCGTATTCGCCAGCGCCACTTCGTTCAGTGGCGTGCGCTGATACAGGTATTCGTAGTGGATGGGCTCGCCGGCGGGAATCCACCACGCCTCGGAAGGCTGCGCAATGGCGAACTCGGTGACTTCTTCGTCGATGATGGCTTCGCGCAGCCCGGCTTGCGCAGGGAAGTGATAGCGCAGGCCGAGCCCGTCGTCGTACACACGCACGATCACATCGAAGCGCCGTTGCGCGCCCTCGCGTTCGCCAAGGCTCACGCGCAATTCGTTGTAGTGGTTGCGCACCAGCCGGGTTTCGCCCCAGGGTTGTTCCCAGGTGTCATCGTGGCTGCTGCGCGCCTGCGACAGCACCAGCAGGCCACGATCCAGGCGCCCATCGCGCAGCTGAAATCCCAGCCGCGAGCGCTCCACCACCGCTTCGCCCAGCCGCTGCACACGGTAGTAGGGCGTGCCGCCATCCACTTCCACGGTCACCTGCAAAATCTTGCCGGGCGAGGCGACGTCGATCGCATCCTCGGCCTGGGCAGTGGCAGCGGCGCCGCCCAGTGTGGCGATCACCAACAGGCGCGCGATCCACGCCGCACCCAATGTCGAGCGTGCTCGACGTGAAGACAGCGGCATATCCCCTCCCAAGGTCACCGTTGCACAAGCGCCGACTATGCCGCGCAGTTGCGTGCAGGCGTTGTGCTGCGCGCGGCGTGTGGCCATGAATACGTATGCAGGGGTGCGGAACCGTGGAGTGCGGCACTACCATGGTGCCCACGGTACCTGGGAGGGGCCGCGGCCGTGGCAGGCACTGCCACGCATCACAACGCGTGCAACGAGGGAGGGAGGCCGACGGCGCAAGCTGTCTCGCCGCTTCGATGCTGAAGATGATCTGCATGGCAGCGACGCTGGGCGTCGCCGCAAGTTCGCCGGTAGCGGCCGATGAACTGGAGTTTCAAGGACGCCGGGCGCAAGCGCAGGCGTTGGACGATGGTGGCTTTTTGTTGCGTTGGCCGCAGGGCGAACGCCGCATTCCCGCACAACCGATGCGCACAGACACCGCCAGCCCGGTGTTCGATGGGTTGTTCGCGCTGGCGCAACAGGAGCTGGCCGACGACCGCGTGGAGGCGATCCGCGATCCCGCTTTCAATCACGGCAAGCCGGTGGCCTGCGCGTGCTTTGAAACCGGCGAGCGCTGGCCGTATGTGTGGACGCGCGATCTGAGCTTTGCCGCCGATCTCGCGCTGGCGCGGCTGGAACCGGAGCGCACCCGCACCTCGCTGCGATTCAAGCTGTCGCAGGCGCGCGATGGACGCACGCCGGGCCTGTTTGTTGCGCAGGACACCGGCTCCGGTGGCAGTTGGCCGATCAGCAGCGACCGCGTGGTGTGGTTTCTGGCCGCACGCGGCCTGCTCGATGATCGCGCGTTTGCCGACGAAGTCTGGGCCGCGTTGCAAGCCACCGTGGCACAGGACCGCGATGCGGTCTTCGATGCGGATATGGGTCTTTATCGCGGCGAAACCTCGTTCCTGGACTGGCGCGAGCAGACCTATCCTGCATGGACGCGCGAGGATGTGCGCTTCATCGCCGAATCCTTCGCGCTGTCGACCAATGTGCTGCATTACCAGGCCCTGCGCCTGGCCGAGCAGCTGGCGCGGCAGCGTGGCGACGCGCGGGCCAGTGACTATGCACGCTGGGCCGCGCAACTGCGGCAGGCCATCGATACACGTTTCTGGGATGCAACACAGCAGCAGTACGTCAGCTATCTTGGCAGCGCGGCGCACCCGGTGCGCTACGCCAAGGTGGACATGCTGGGGCTGTCGCTGGGCGTGCTGGCCGATGTGTTTCCCCCCGAGCGCGCGCGTGAGGCGATGCGCCGCTATCCGGCCGTGGCCGGTGGCACGCCCGTGGTGTGGCCGCAGGAGCGCATGCAGCCGATCTATCACAACCGCGCGGTGTGGCCGTTTATCAGTGCCTATGCGCTGCGCGCCGCGCGCACGCTCGACAACGCACCGCGGATTGCACTCGAACTGGAATCGCTGATGCGCGCAAGCGCGTTGGCCGGTTCCAACATGGAAAACTACGAGATGCAGTCGCTTGCCGTGCATGTGGAGGAGGGAGCGCGCAGCGGCCCGGTGGTCAATTCGCCACGGCAGCTGTGGTCGGTGGCCGGGTACCTGTCGGCGGTGCTGGAAGGCGTGTTCGGCGTTGCTGCCGATGGCAGTGTGACGCCCAAGCTGCCGCGTTCGCTGGTGCCGCTATTGTTCGGCGACCGTACCCAGATCGTGCTTGAACAGGGTGCGCGGCGCTACGTGTTGGTACGCCCCGAAGGCCGCGATGTTGATGGCGATCTGCTGGTAGCCGGGCGCATCGAACATCAAGGGCAGACCACGCGTGTGCAACTGGTTGGCCGTGCCGCGCAGATGCAGGCACCACCGCGACCCGCCCAGGTATTCGCGCCGGAAATGCCGCCTGCGCCGCATGTTCAACCGCATGGCGATGGCCTGCGCGTTGCCATTCCTGCCGGCACCACGCTGTATCTGGATGGCCGCGCGGTAGAGGCCAGCACACGGTTTGACCTGAGCGACGACGGCCTGCTGCACGACCTCAGCCTGACCCGTCGCGCTGACGGTCTGGAGTCACTGCATAGCCCCACGGTCACCGTTGGCCCGATGCAGGCGCTGCCCGGCGCTGCGCAGTGGGCGTGGCAACCCGAACGTGCCGGGCGTCACCGCATCGCACTGCGGTATCGCAATGACAACGGCCCGATCAATACCGGCGTGACCGCTGCGGTGAAACGGTTGCAGCTGGAGTGCCCGGGCCATCCGCCGCAGACCCGCACCATCGTGATGCCGCATAGCGTGGGTGAGCAGGTGTCCACGCACGTGGTGTTCGACGTGCCGGCACTGCAGCACTGCACGCTGCGTCTGGAGGAAGGCTTCAACATGAGCGCACTTGCGCATTTTGCCGCGTACAACGGCGGGCGCGGCGGCGAGGATGGTGTGCGGAATCAGGTCACGGTGAGCGCCTTGTTAGTCGGGCCGGTCGCCGCAGCGGAGGCGGCGCCATGAAGGCCAAGCCAACGCTGAGTTTCTGGCAGATCTGGAACATGTGCTTTGGATTCCTCGGCATCCAGTTCGGCTTTGCGCTGCAAAACGCCAATGCCAGCCGCATCTTCCAGACGCTGGGCGCGCAGGTCGACGATGTGCCCGGGCTGTGGATTGCCGCGCCGCTGACCGGGCTGATCGTGCAGCCCATCATTGGCTATCTCTCCGACCGCACCTGGACCGGCTGGGGCCGCCGCCGGCCGTACTTCATGATCGGTGCGGTGTTCACCACGCTGGCGTTGCTGGTGATGCCCAACGCGCCGGTGCTGTGGATCGCAGCCGGCACGCTGTGGTTGCTGGATGCGTCCATCAACATTTCGATGGAGCCATTTCGCGCCTTGGTCGGTGACCAGCTGCCGGCCGAGCAACGCCCTAGCGGCTACGCGATGCAGAGCTTTTTCATTGGCGTCGGCGCGATCGTGGCGAGCTTTCTGCCGTGGCTGCTGACGCGCTGGGGCGTAGACAACACTGCACCTGCCGGCGAGCTGCCCGATAGCGTGCGCTACGCGTTCTATCTAGGTGCGGCGGTGTTGTTCCTGTCAATCAGCTGGACGGTGCTGCGCACGCGCGAATACAGCCCGGCCGAGCTGGCGGCGTTTGAACCGGCACCGGCACCGGCCGCTGCGCAACTGGCCGCCACCGATCAACCCAGCCTGCAGGCCAGCGTGCTGTGGTGTCTGGGCGGGTTACTGCTGGCCGCTGCCATCGCCTGGCAGCACGGCGATCGCATGTTGTACGTGCTGGCGGGCCTGTGCGTCGCGTACGGCGCACTGCTGGCATTGGCGCGCGTGCTGCCGCGTGGCGGCATGCTGGTGGCGATCATGCACGATCTGCGCCACATGCCGCAGACAATGCGCCGCCTGGCCTGGGTGCAGTTTTTTTCGTGGTTTGCGCTGTTTGCGATGTGGATCTACACCACCGCGGCAGTGACGCAGGTGCATTTCGGCGCACGCGATACCGTCTCGGCCGCCTACAACGACGGGGCAAACTGGGTGGGTGTGTTGTTCGGCGCCTACAACGGCTTTGCCGCGCTCGCCGCCATCGTCATCCCGCTGATGGTGCGTACGATCGGGCTGCGCTGGAGCCACCTGTGCAACCTGTGGCTGGGTGCGGCGGGGTTGTTGTCGATGCTGGTCATCCGCGACCCGCACTGGCTGCTGCTGTCGATGCTGGGCGTCGGTTTTGCCTGGGCCTCGATCCTGTCCTTGCCCTATGCATTGCTGTCCGACAGCGTGCCCGCCGCCAAGATGGGCGTGTATATGGGCATCTTCAATTTCTTCATCGTGATTCCGCAATTGATTGCCGCCAGCGCCCTGGGCTTCGTGCTCCGCGTGTGGCTGGGCGGGCAACCGATCTACGCGCTGGCGATTGGCGGCTTAAGCCTGGTCGTGGCCGGTGTGTGCGTGGTGCGGGTCCCCGTCGCCCAGGGAGGGCAATGATGCGCAGCGTCTTGATGGCAGCCATGCTGCTTTGTTCGGGAGCAGCCTGCGCTGCGCCTGCATCCGGTGATTACTACGGCACCCTGGAACCGTTCGCCGCCGATGCGGTGTATTTCGTGGTCACCGATCGCTTCGTCAACGGCGACACAGGCAACGATCACCGCGACCAGGGTGGCGCACATCGCAGCTTCGATGTGCCCACACCGTGCGACGGCGGCGTGGGCGACAACATCGGTTACCTCGGCGGCGACTTCAAGGGCATCGTCGATCATGCCGACTACATTCGCGGCCTTGGCTTTGGCGCGGTGTGGATCACCCCGATCGTCGACAACCCGGACGAAGCGTTCACCGGTGGCAAGCCCATTACCTGCGAGAGCACGCTCAGCGATCACGGCAAGACCGGTTATCACGGCTATTGGGGCGTCAATTTTTACAGGCTCGACGAACATCTCCCCAGCCCTGGCCTGGATTTCGCCGGGTTCACGCGCGCCATGCACGCCAATGACCTGAGGGTGGTGCTGGATATCGTCGGCAACCACGGCTCGCCCGCCTACAGCATGCCGGTGGCGCAGCCCGGATTTGGCAAGCTCTACGACGCACAGGGCCGCCTGGTTGCCGATCATCAGAACCTCGCACCCGCGCAGCTAGACCCGGCGCACAACCCGTTGCACGCGTTCTACAACACCGGCGGCGGCCTGGCGGAATTGTCGGACCTCAATGAAAACAATCCGGCCGTGCTGGACTATCTGGCCGGTGCCTACCTGCAGTGGATGGAGCAGGGCGCCGATGCGTTTCGCATCGACACCATCGGTTGGATGCCGGACCGCTTCTGGCATGCCTTCGTGGCGCGGATCCGCGAGAAACGCCCGGGCTTTTTCATGTTTGGCGAAGCCTTCGATTACGACCCGGCCAAGATCGCCGGCCACACCTGGGCGCGTAACGCTGGCGTCAGCGTGCTGGACTTTCCGCTCAAACAGCAGCTATCCGCCGTGTTCGGCCACAAACAGGCTGGCTTCGAACAGCTCGCCACGCCGCTGTATCTGCGCAAAGGCCCGTATGCCAACCCGTACGAGTTGATGAGCTTCTACGACAACCACGACATGGCGCGCCTGGATGCCAGCGATACCGGCTTCATCGATGCGCACAATTGGTTGTTCACCGCGCGCGGCATTCCGGTGATCTATTACGGCTCGGAAACCGGCTTCATGCGCGGGCGCGCCGAACACGCGGGTAATCGCAATTATTTTGGCGAAGAGCGCGTCCGCAACGCACCGCAGAGCCCGATCTTCGGTCCACTGCAGCGCATCGCGACCTTGCGGCGCAATACCCCGGCCCTGCAGCGCGGCGTGCAGGTGGATCTGCAGTTGCGCGGCAACCAGGCAGCGTTCCTGCGCGTTTACCAGCATGCCGGTACGACGCAGACCGCGTTGGTCTTGCTCAACAAGGGCAACGCGGCGGCGGATATTGCGGTGTCCCGCTTGCTGCAGCCCGGCAGCTGGCGCGATGCCTTCAATGGCGGGCAGGTGCAGGTGCAAGGTCGCGTGACGCTGCAGGTGCCGGCGCATGGCGTACGCGTGCTGCTGTCAGATGCGCCGGTGACCGACGTCGCCCTACGTAAGCAGCTGGACGCACAGATGGCGGACCAGGCCGCGCGCGATGCACGCAATAAGTAGGAGCGCGCTAGCGCGCGATGCGGCGTTATCGGTGACGCCTCATCGCGCACAAGTGCGCTCCTACAAAGGCATCAGTCGGCTGCAATAGAAAGTCAGCAGGCCGCGAGCAATAACCGACCGCGGTTCATCCGGGTTGCCAGCGACGCATGCTCCAACGATTCCCGATTCCCGATTCCCGAATCTCAGCGCGTCGCGTTTCCGCTCGCCGCCTTCCCGCGCAGCTCATCGCTGGACTCCGCAGCCGTCGACGGGTTCCACCCCAGTGGCGGTTGCAGGCCACTGCTGGTCGACGACTCGCGCACCGCCAGCCGAACTGGAATTGTGCGGCTCTGTGCAGCGTCACCACGAATCAGCGCCACCAGGCTTTCGACCAACAGGGCGCCGGCCTGCTTGGTGTCCTGTTGCACGGTCGATAGCGCTGGCGCCACCGAGGCAGCCAGGGCGATATCGTCGAAGCCACTGACGGCCACGTCCTGCGGCACGCGCAGCCCGCGTTCGCGCAGTGCCCGCATCGCGCCGATCGCAATCAAATCGCTGGCCGCGCACACCGCGTCGAATGCCTGCCCGCTGTCGAGTAGCGCCAGGCACGCGGTGTAACCGGACAGCTCGGTGGTGATCGCATCGAACTGCAGCGCGGCATCCGCCGCTACACCCTGTAACGCCAACGCTGCGACATGTCCGCGATAACGTTCCTCGAACTCGGGGTAATGGTTGGAGGCGTGGCCGAGAAATGCGATCCGCCGGCAGCCCTGCGCGAGCAGGTGCTCGGTGATGTCCAGCCCGCCCTGATAGTTATCGCTGCCGATCGAAATGCCCGGCTGGCCCGGCAGCGCCGCGCCCCAGCGTACGAAGTGGGTGCCTTGTTCGACCAGCAGCTGCAGCCGCTGGCGTGATTCCTGATAATCGCCGTAGCCGAGCAGGATGATGCCGTCGGCCTTGTTGCTGTCTTCGTAATCGGCCTGCCAATCCTTGGACAGCTGCTGGAACGACACCAGCAAGTCGTAGCCCTGCAGCGCGCAGGCACGGGTGATCGAGCCCAGCATCGAGTGGAAGAACGGGTTGATCAGCGAGTCATCTGCGGTGGGGTCTTCGAAGAACAGTAGCGCTAGCGTGCCGGCGTTGCGCAGCCGCAGCGAGGAGGCGTTCTTGTCGACCTTGTAGTTCAGCTCGCGGGCAATCCGCAGGATCCGCTGGCGGGTGTCCTCGTTCACCATCGGGCTGCCGCGCAGGGCGCGCGAGACGGTCGGTTGCGAGACGCCGGCCAGGTAGGCGATATCCAGCGAGGTGGCTTTACCCTTGATGGTCATGATCGGCAACGGCAGGACAAGTGGCTGGCATCATGCCATGCGCCCGCCGGGCCCGTGCTGCCACGCGCATCGGCCCGCTGATTGGTTTACCATTCGCCCTAGACACCCTTGCGAGAAGGTGGCCCGCGCCCCGCGCCGGCCGAGCGTGCGACATGAGCACTAGCCCTGCCCACCGCTGATCCCGACCGGCGCCAGACCGCAAGGCGCCCACGCGGCGCTTTTTTTGCGCCTGACTTCTTCGCCTGACCCTTTCGAGCCTGTCCCCGCGTGGACGGATCTCTCACTGCAGCAGCCACCGGCTGCGGCCAGACCAGACCCTATCGTTGCCCATGATCACCATTACGCTTCCCGACGGCAGCCGCCGCGAATTCGATGCTCCCGTGTCCGTCATGCAGGTCGCCCAGTCGATCGGCGCCGGCCTGGCCAAGGCCACCATCGCCGGCCAGGTGGACGGCCAGCTGGTCGACGCTAGCGATCTCATCGAACATGACGCCAGCCTGCGCATCATCACCGCCAAGGACGCCGAAGGCGTGGAGATCATCCGCCACTCCTGCGCCCACTTGGTCGGCCATGCGGTCAAGCAGCTGTACCCGGACGTCAAGATGGTGATCGGCCCGGTGATTGCCGAAGGCTTCTATTACGACATCTACAGCGAGCGCCCGTTCACTCCGGAAGACATGGCGGCGATCGAGCAGCGCATGCAGCAACTGATCGCGCAGGACTACGACGTGATCAAGAAGGTCACCCCGCGCGCCGAGGTGGTCGAGGTGTTCGCCCAGCGCGGCGAGGAGTACAAGCTGCGCCTGATCGAGGACATGTCCGGCGACATCACCGCGATGGGCCTGTACTACCACCAGGAATACGTGGACATGTGCCGCGGCCCGCACGTGCCCAACACGCGCTTCCTCAAGGCCTTCAAGCTGACCCGCATCTCCGGCGCCTACTGGCGTGGCGATGCCAAGAACGAGCAGTTGCAGCGCATCTACGGCACCGCCTGGGCCGACAAGAAGCAGCTCGATGCCTACATCCTGCGCATGGAAGAGGCCGACAAGCGCGACCACCGCAAGATCGGCAAGGCACAGGACCTGTTCCATCTGCAGGAAGAGGCCCCCGGCCTGGTGTTCTGGCACCCGAGGGGCTGGTCGCTATGGCAGGTGGTCGAGCAATACATGCGCAAGGTCTACCGCGACAGCGGCTATGGCGAGGTGCGCTGCCCGCAGATCCTGGACGTGTCGCTGTGGCAGAAATCCGGCCACTGGGACAACTACCAGGACGCGATGTTCTTCACCGAATCGGAGAAGCGCACCTACGCAGTCAAGCCGATGAACTGCCCCGGCCACGTGCAGGTGTTCAATCAGGGCCTGCACAGCTACCGCGACCTGCCGATCCGCTACGGCGAGTTCGGCGCCTGCCACCGCAACGAGCCGTCCGGCGCGCTGCACGGCATCCTGCGCGTGCGCGGCTTCACCCAGGACGACGGGCACGTGTTCTGCCTGGAATCGCAGATCGAAGCCGAAGTGACCGCCTTCCATCAGCAGGCCCTGGCGGTCTACACAGCCTTCGGTTTCGACGACATCCAGATCAAGATCGCGCTGCGCCCGGAAAAGCGCCTCGGCGACGATGCGACCTGGGACAAGGCCGAGGCCGCGCTGCGCAGCGCGCTGGGCGTGTGCGGCGTGGAGTGGCAGGAGTTGCCGGGCGAGGGCGCCTTTTACGGCCCCAAGATCGAGTACCACCTCAAGGACGCGATCGGCCGTACCTGGCAGCTGGGCACGATGCAGGTCGACTTCATGATGCCCGGCCGCCTCGGCGCCGAGTACGTGGACGAGCACAGCCAGAAGAAGCATCCGGTCATGCTGCACCGGGCGATCGTCGGTTCGATGGAGCGTTTCATCGGCATTTTGATCGAGCACCACGCCGGCGCGTTCCCGGCCTGGCTGGCTCCGGTCCAGGTCGTTGTCGCCAACATCACCGACGCTCAGGCTGAATATGTGGACTCGGTTCGGAAAACCCTTGCAAATCAAGGCTTCCGTGTCAGCGCCGATTTGCGTAACGAGAAGATCGGTTATAAGATTCGCGAGCATACGCTGCAACGCGTGCCATATTTGCTCGTGGTCGGTGACCGCGAGAAGGAAAATGGCGCGGTTGCCGTGCGGACGCGTTCGGGAGAGGACCTCGGAACCATGACGGTTTCGGCCTTCATCGAACGCCTGCAGGCAGAGCAGGCAGCGTGAGCCAACCCCGGCCGGTCTGGATGATCCGGATGCGCCGGTTCGATTCCCCTGGGAGATTGCAATATCAGTACCCCTGACAACAAACAGAACCGCAAGAACCAAGAAATCCGTGTGCCGCGCGTTCGCGTGATCGGTAGTGACGGTGAGATGGTCGGCGTGTTGTCGCGCGACGAAGCGCTCGCCAAGGCCGAGGAAGAAGGCCTGGATCTGGTCGAAATCCAGCCGCAGGCCGATCCGCCGGTCTGCAAGATCATGGATTTCGGCAAGTTCAAGTTCGAGCAGCAGAAAAAGGCCAACGAGGCCAAGAAGAAGACCAAGCAGGTCGAGATCAAGGAACTCAAGTTCCGTCCGGTCACGGACGAGGGCGACTACCAGATCAAGCTGCGCAACATGCGCCGTTTCCTGGAAGAGGGTGACAAGGTCAAGGTCAACATCCGTTTCCGTGGCCGCGAAATGAGCCACCAGGAACTGGGCCGCGAGATGGCGGCACGGATCGAGGCCGACCTGGGCGAAGACATCGTCATCGAGTCCCGTCCCCGCCTGGAAGGGCGGCAGATGGTCATGATGATCGCGCCCAAGAAGAAGATCTGATCCTGCGCCGCGGCGGGCCCGAGAGGGTCCGCCCAGGCGGCGGCAGCGACGATTTGCAAGAATTCCCGGCAACGGGCATACTGCGCGGCCCGGTTTTGCCGGGGAGCTGTGCAAGCGGTACCAGGACCTGTCCTGATCGTGTTCGATCAAGGGCTTACAAGCAGGCAAGGGCAAGGATGGAAAGCGTGGCCACAAGGCTGCCGCCCGTGTCAGTGACAAAACACCATCAAGGACATAGCAATGCCCAAGATCAAGACCAACCGGGCGGCGGCCAAGCGTTTCCGCAAGACCGCCTCCGGCAAGTACAAGTGCGGCCACGCAAACCGTAGCCACATCCTCACGAAGAAAGCGACCAAGCGGAAGCGCAACCTGCGGCAGACGAATCACGTCCGTGCCGAGGACGCTGGCCGTCTTGACCGTATGCTTCCCTACCTCTGAGGACTGACCCATGGCACGAGTAAAGCGTGGCGTACAGGCGCGTCGCCGCCACAAGAAAATTCTGAACCTGGCGAAGGGCTACTACAACGCCCGTCGTAAGGTCTTCCGTGTTGCCAAGCAGGCCGTCATCAAGGCACAGCAGTACGCCTACATCGGCCGCAAGCAGAAGAAGCGTAATTTCCGTTCGCTGTGGATCACCCGCATCAACGCGGCTGCCCGCATCAACGGCTTGAGCTACAGCCGTTTCATGAATGGCATGCTCAAGGCTGGTATCACCCTGGACCGTAAGGTGCTGGCTGATATCGCCGTGCACGACGCCGCCGGCTTTGCCGCGCTGGCCGAGAAAGCAAAGGGCGCGCTGGCAGCGTAAATGCAGGTCCCTCTGCAGGCGTTCGCACCGGTGTGCGGACGCCTGAAAGAGAGAGTCCACAGCAGCAACCCACACTATGTGCGGTTGTTGAAGAGGGCAGATCACCGCAAGTCTTCGCATCTCCGTGTGCAGGGCTTCGGTGAGGGAAACGCAGATATGCAGGGGGAAGGGCGCGAGTCCTTCCCCTTTTGCGTTTCAGGGAGCGGCCACCGCAGCAACGCGCGGTGCGGCTTCCAGGTGTGCAAGGCGGCCCGGTGCAGTCCGGGAGTTCGTTCGGCTGAGCAGGTGAGGCACGAAGGCAATGAGTGAGATTCAATCCCTGACCGCGCAGGCGTTGGCCGATGTTGCTGCCGCGCAGACGCCGGACCAGCTGGAAACGCTGCGCGTCGCGCTGCTGGGCAAGAACGGCAGCATCACCGCCCAGCTCAAGCAGCTCGGCACGTTGCCGGCCGACCAGCGCAAGGCGGCTGGCGAGGCGATCAATCTGGCGCGCGATGCGCTGACCACGGCGTTGGCCGAGCGCAAACAGGTGCTCGAAACCGCTGCGCTGGACGCCCGTCTGGAAGGTGAGCGCATCGATGTGACGCTGCCCGGTCGACGCGGTGAGCGCGGCGGTCTGCATCCGGTGACCCGGACCCTGGAGCGCATCGTCGAGATCTTTGCGCGGCTGGGTTACGAGTTGTCCGACGGCCCGGAGATCGAGGACGACTGGCACAACTTCGAAGCGTTGAACTTCCCGCCGCATCATCCGGCGCGTGCCATGCACGACACGTTCTACTTCGGCGATGGCCGCCTGCTGCGGACGCATACCTCCGGTGTGCAGGTGCGTTATATGGACGCCGCCGTGGCCAGCAAGAGTGGCCCGCCGCTGCGCATGATTGCGGCCGGCAAGGTGTATCGCTCCGATTCGGATCAGACCCACTCGCCGATGTTCCATCAGGTCGAAGGCCTGCTGGTGGACGAGCATTCCAACTTCGCCGATCTCAAGGGCACCTTGTCCGAGTTCGTGCGTGCGTTTTTCGAACGCGATTTCGAAATGCGTTTCCGGCCCAGCTATTTCCCGTTCGTTGAGCCTGGCGCGGAAGTGGATATCGCCTGGCAGCAGCCCGATGGCAGCACCCGCTGGCTGGAAGTGCTTGGCTGCGGCATGGTGCACCCGAACGTGCTGCGCAGCGTCGGCATCGATCCGGAGCGCTACACCGGCTTCGCCTTCGGTCTGGGCGTCGAGCGCTTTGCGATGCTGCGCTATGGCGTCAACGATCTGCGTGCCTTCTTCGAAAATGACGTGCGGTTTCTCAGGCAGTTTGCTTGAGGGCAGGGAATCGGGAATCGGGAGTAGAGAATCGGAGCAGCCACGCGCGCTCCTGGCTCACCTTCCAGATCCCCGAAGACCTCCCGCTGTTGCGATTCCCGATTCCCTATTCTCTTTTCCCGGCTCCCCATGAAATTCTCAGAAAATTGGCTACGCAGCCACGTTCCGATCCAGGCGAGCCGCGAGGAGCTTGCCGCGACGCTGACGGCCATTGGCCTGGAAGTCGAAGCGGTCACGCCGCTGGGTGATGCGCTGGGCCAGGTGGTGGTGGCGCGGATCATCGCGGCGGTGCGCCATCCGGAGGCCGATCGCCTGCAGGTGTGCAGCGTCGATGCAGGGCAGGGCGAGTTGCTGCAGATCGTCTGCGGTGCGCCCAATGCGCGCGTTGGCCTGGTCGCGCCACTGGCCCTGGTCGGTGCGCAGCTCGGCGAGCTGACCATCAAGGCCGCCCAGCTGCGCGGTGTGGCGTCCAATGGCATGTTGTGCTCGGCCAAGGAGCTTGGCCTGGACAGCGATGCCTCGGGCCTGTTCGAACTTCCTGACGACGCGCCGGTGGGCCAGTCGCTGGCCGAGTATCTCGGTTTGCCCGATGCCAGCATCGAAATCAAGCTCACCCCCAACCGCGCCGACTGCTTCAGCGTGCGCGGTATCGCCTTCGACGTGGCGGCTGCTTGCGCCAGCGAAGTCGTCGCCTTTGATGCGGCTGCCGTGGCGCCTGTATCGACGCGCACGCTCGCGGTCGAGCTCAATGCCGGCAGCGAGGCGCCGCGCTATTGCGGGCGGGTGATCGAAGGCATCGATCCTGCGGCGACTACGCCGGTATGGATGGCCGAGCGTCTGCGCCGCAGTGGCGTGCGCCCGGTGTCGTTGCTGGTGGATATCACCCAGTACGTGATGCTGGAGCTCGGCCAGCCGATGCATGCCTTCGACCTGGATACCCTGCATGGACCGGTTGGCGTGCGGCGCTCGCGTGCCGGCGAACAACTGGCATTGCTTGATGGCCGTGAGGTCACGCTGGACGACAGCTTCCTCACCATCACCGACGCAGATCGCCCGGTGGCACTGGCCGGCTTGATGGGCGAGCTGGACACGCGCGTCACCGACGCCACGCGCAATGTGTTTCTGGAGTCGGCATATTTCGAACCTGCCGCGATCATGGGTCGCGGCCGCAAACTCGGCCTGCACACCGATGCCGGCCATCGTTTCGAGCGTGGCGTGGATCCGGCGCTGGCACCGCAGGCGATCGAAGTCGCGACGCGCTTGGTGCTGGAGCTGGCCGGCGGCGTGCCCGGGCCGGTGGTGGACGCCGCGCTGCCGCAGCATCTGCCGCAACCGGCGTCGATTCTGTTGCGGCGTGCGCGCATCGCGCGCGTGCTCGGTATCCAGATCGACGATGCGGACGTGGTGCGGATCCTGACCGCGTTGGGCATGCACGTCGAGGCGGTTGCAGACGGCTGGCAAGTGACGGCGCCGAGCCGCCGCTTCGACATCGCGATCGAAGAGGACCTGATCGAAGAGCTGGCGCGCATCCACGGCTACGACCGTGTGCCGACCACCTTGCCTGGTGGCGCCAGCCGCATCGCCATGCCCAGCGAAACGCAGCTGGACGAGCTCAGCGTGCGCCGCCAGCTGGTGGCGCGCGAGTTGCAGGAAACCATCAACTACGCCTTCGTCGATGCCGCATTGCTGGAGCGCTGGCAACTGACCGATGGCGTGGTGCCGCTGGCCAATCCGCTGAGCGCCGAGCTTGCGGTGATGCGCCCGCGGTTGTTGCCGGGCCTGGTGGCCACCCTGGGGCGTAACGTTGCGCGGCAGGTCGGGCGGGTGCGCTTGTTCGAACTGGGCAAGGTGTTCTCCGCTGCAGGCCCTGGTGATGCGCCGGTCGAGTCGCAGCAGGTCGCTGCGGCTGTCTGCGGCGATGCACTGGCGCTGCAATGGGGTGAACCTGCGCGCAAGGTTGACTTCCACGATCTGAAGGGTGATTTGCTGGCCCTGGCTGCAGCCAGCGGCGCGGTGCTGGAATTCCAGCCGTCCATGCAGCCATTCGGTCACCCGGGCCGTTCCGCCGACATCTATCGCGATGGTGTTTGCATTGGCTGGATCGGGCAGGTGCACCCGCGCCTGGCCAAGTCCCTGGACATCGACGTGGACGTCATCGCGTTCGAGCTGCAGCTTGCGCCGCTGGTGAAGCGGGCGCTGCCACGTGCTGGCGAGCTGTCGCGCTACCCCTCGGTGCGTCGCGACCTGGCCTTCCTGGTGCCCGATGCGGTGAGCTGGGCGGCACTGTCTGCAAGCGTGCGCACCAGCGTCGGCCCGTTGCTGCGCGAGGTGCAGTTGTTCGACCGGTATGTGGGCCAAGGGGTCGAGCCAGGTTTCAAGAGTCTGGCTATGGGCTTGATTTTGCAGGATAACTCGCGCACTCTCACCGACCGGGACGTGGATGCGGTCGTCGCCGATGTGGTGGCCGTGATCGAGCGCGAACATCGCGCCCGGATCCGGGGTTGAGGCGGTAACAGGGGATTGGCATGGCATTGACGAAAGCGGAGATGGCCGAGCGTCTGTTCGACGAAGTCGGCCTGAACAAGCGTGAGGCGAAGGAATTCGTCGACGCGTTTTTCGATGTGCTGCGCGATGCACTGGAGCAGGGCCGTCAGGTGAAGTTGTCGGGCTTCGGCAACTTCGATCTGCGGCGCAAGAACCAACGGCCCGGTCGCAATCCCAAGACCGGTGAGGAAATTCCGATCTCGGCCAGGACGGTGGTGACCTTCCGCCCCGGCCAGAAGCTCAAGGAACGGGTGGAGGCTTATGCTGGATCCGGGCAGTAATCGCGAGCTACCGCCGATTCCGGCCAAGCGCTACTTCACCATCGGTGAGGTGAGCGAGCTATGCGACGTCAAGCCGCACGTGCTGCGCTATTGGGAAACCGAATTTCCGAGCCTGGAGCCGGTCAAGCGGCGCGGCAACCGACGCTACTACCAGCGGCACGATGTGCTGATGGTGCGGCAGATTCGCGGCCTGCTGTACGAGCAGGGCTACACCATCGGTGGCGCGCGTCTGCGTCTTGAGGGGGATGGCGCCAAGAGCGAGTCAGCGCTGAGCAATCAGATCATCAAGCAGGTGCGCATGGAGCTTGAAGAAGTCCTGCAGCTGCTGCGACGCTAGGAAAGCGCCGCATAAAGCCGCTATAATCGCAGGCCGCCTCAAGGCGGGACGCAACATCTTCGGGGTATAGCGCAGCCTGGTAGCGCACTAGTCTGGGGGACTAGTGGTCGTCGGTTCGAATCCGGCTACCCCGACCAAACAACAGGCCCATGTCGCAAGACGTGGGCCTTTTTGTTGCGTCGCAACATGTCAGTTCGATGGCATTCCAAGCTATGCCACTATGCGCAACGGCATATTGCAAGGCTGCATACGCAAGTCCTGTGCGCAATTATTTCACGGTTCAGGCTGCTACAGGTCGGGATCAGCAGGCGTCCGTAAGTGCCCGGAAACGCTAGAGTTCGTATGCCGAGAATGACGACCCGGGTCACGTTCTCTTAACGTCGAGGCGACGAACTTGAATCAATAGGCCAACGCCGTCAAAAAAATGGCGTGTTGTGCCTTGCGATGTGTTGGTTCTATGCCATAGTGCACTGCAACACGCGATTCAACGTTGGTCCCGGCACGTGTCGGGATGCAACTTCCTGTCGTACGTTCGTGCTGGCGCCTGAGCCGGTTGAATGCTGCGCGAGGTCCTGTCCCACCCAACAGAGGCAGCCAGCTACACGCATGAAGAAACTGATCGGACGACTCTGCCAAGGCCTCAGCCTGGCTCTGCTCTGCTCGATGTCGCTGGGCGCTTGCAGCACCGGCCCGGAGATGGCGTCTTCGCTGCCGCATCCAGACCCGCTGGCAATGTCCACGGTGCAGCCCGAATACCGTCTTGCACCGGGCGATCTGTTGCTGGTGAAGGTGTTTCAGATCGACGATCTGGAGCGGCAGGTCCGCATCGACCAGAACGGTCACATCTCATTGCCGCTGATTGGCGACGTCAAGGCCGCCGGTCTGGGCGTTGGCGAACTGGAAAAGCTGGTCGCCGATCGGTATCGCGCAGGCTACCTGCAGCAGCCGCAGATTTCGGTATTCGTGCAGGAGTCCAACGGGCGCCGCGTCACGGTCACTGGTGCGGTAGACGAGCCGGGCATCTACCCGGTGATCGGCGCCAACCTCACCTTGCAGCAGGCGATCGCGCAGGCCAAGGGTGTCAGCACGGTGGCAAGCCGCGGCAACGTGATCGTGTTCCGCATGGTCAACGGGCAAAAAATGATTGCGCGGTTCGACCTGACCGAGATCGAGAAGGGGGCCAATCCGGATCCTGAGATTTATGGCGGCGACATTGTCGTGGTGTATCGCTCGGATGCGCGCGTGTGGTTGCGCACCATGCTGGAACTGACCCCCTTGGTGATGGTGTGGCGCGCTTACCGATGAGTATGAATTCCGACAATCGTTCCTCTTCGTCGCAGCGTCATGGTCATCTGGAACTGGCAGATGTCGGCTTGATGGACTACTGGCGCGCCCTGGTCTCGCAGCTCTGGCTGATCATTCTGATCGCCGTCGGCGCGCTGTTGCTGGCATTCGGCATCACGATGTTGATGCCCGAGAAGTACCGCGCCACCAGCACCCTGCAGATCGAGCGTGACTCGCTCAATGTGGTGAACGTCGACAACCTGATGCCGGTGGAATCGCCGCAGGATCGCGATTTCTACCAGACCCAGTACCAGTTGCTGCAGAGCCGTTCGCTGGCGCGTGCGGTGATCCGGGAAGCCAAGCTCGATCAGGAGCCGGCGTTCAAGGAACAGGTGGACGAGGCGCTGGCCAAGGCCGCTGAAAAGAATCCCGAGGCGGGTAAGTCGCTCGATTCGCGGCAGGCGATCGTCGAGCGTAGCCTCACCGATACGTTGCTCGCCGGGCTGGTGGTCGAGCCGATCCTCAACTCGCGCCTGGTGTACGTCAATTACGATTCGCCAGACCCGGTGCTGGCTGCCAAGATCGCCAACACGTATCCAAAGGTGTTCATCGTCAGCACCCAGGAACGCCGCATGAAGGCGTCCTCGTTTGCGACGCAGTTTCTGGCTGAGCGCCTGAAGCAGTTGCGCGAGAAGGTAGAAGACTCTGAAAAGGATCTGGTCTCGTATTCGACCGAAGAGCAGATCGTGTCGGTTGGCGACGACAAGCCCTCGCTGCCTGCGCAGAACCTGACCGATCTCAATGCGTTGCTGGCATCCGCACAGGACTCCCGGATCAAGGCCGAGTCCGCTTGGCGGCAGGCTTCCAGTGGCGATGGCATGTCATTGCCGCAGGTGTTGAGCAGCCCGCTGATTCAGAGCCTGCGCAGCGAGCAGGTGCGCCTGACCAGCGAGTACCAGCAGAAACTGTCGACCTTCAAGCCGGATTACCCGGAGATGCAGCGCCTCAAGGCACAGATCGAAGAGTCGCGTCGTCAGATCAATGGCGAAGTCATCAATATCCGCCAGTCGCTGAAGGCGACCTACGACGCCTCCGTGCATCAGGAGCAGCTGCTCAACGATCGCATCGCCGGTCTGCGGACTAACGAGCTGGATCTGCAGAGCCGCAGCATCCGCTACAACATGCTCAAGCGCGACGTCGACACCAACCGCCAGCTCTACGATGCGCTCCTGCAGCGCTACAAGGAAATCGGCGTGGCGAGCAACGTGGGCGCCAACAACGTGACCATCGTCGATACCGCAGACGTGCCTACGTCTAAGACTTCGCCGAAACTCAAATTGAACCTCGCGTTGGGCCTGATCTTTGGCGTATTCCTGGGTGTGGCTGTGGCTCTGGTTCGCTACTTCCTGCGTGGTCCTGCTCCGGAGTCGCGGTTGAACTGACATCGTGATGTTGCAAAACGATGGTTAATTGAAGTGACAACTGATTCAGCGTGGAAAAGGTGGGATCCCGTAAGGTGCGGGCTCCCTCGTTTGAAGGTTTGTCTCTGTTGAAACAAAGGGCTGTCGTGCGGTCTGGGGTCGGTAGGTATTACCGCGGTGATCGGACGACAGGATGATTGAAAGCTCGCGTGCGATTCGTATGTTCCCCCGCATGCGCCGTATCGAGTTTGGAGGACATCCCCATGCTTTTGGCAGACTTGAGTAGCGCGACTTACACGACATCCTCGCCGCGATTGTTGTCCAAATATTCGGCAGCCGCCGACCTGGTCCTGCGCGTGTTCGACCTGACCATGGTCGTGGCGTCCGGACTGATCGCATACCGCATCGTTTTCGGTACTTGGGTACCCGCAGCGCCTTATCGGGTCGCGATTGCGACAACGTTGTTGTACTCGGTCATTTGCTTTGCGTTATTCCCCCTGTATCGCAGCTGGCGCGGCCGTGGATTGCTGAGTGAGCTGATGGTGCTGGGCGGTGCGTTCGGCGGCGTGTTTGCGCTGTTCGCGGTGCATGCATTGATCGTGCAGGTGGGTGAGCAGGTGTCGCGTGGCTGGATTGGCCTGTGGTTCGTAGGCGGCCTGGTGTCGCTGGTGGCCGCACGCACCTTGCTGCGTGGCTTCCTCAATCATCTGCGTACGCAGGGTGTGGATGTCCAGCGCGTGGTGGTGGTCGGTCTGCGTCATCCAGTGATGAAGATCAGTCATTACCTGAGCCGTAACCCGTGGGTCGGCATGAACTTGGTGGGCTACTTCCGCACGCCGTACGATCTGGCAGTGACCGAGCAGCGCCAGGGCCTGCCGTGCCTGGGTAATCCTGATGAGCTGATCGAGTACCTGAAGAACAACCAGGTGGAGCAGGTGTGGATCTCGTTGCCGCTCGGCGAGCGCGACCACATCAAGCAGCTGCTGCAGCGTCTGGATCGCTACCCGATTAACGTGAAGCTGGTGCCCGACCTGTTCGACTTCGGCCTGTTGAACCAGTCCGCCGAGCAGATCGGCAGCGTGCCGGTGATCAACCTGCGTCAGGGTGGCGTGGATCGTGATAACTACTTCGTGGTCGCCAAGGCGCTGCAGGACAAGATCCTGGCGGTGATTGCGCTGATGGGCCTGTGGCCGCTGATGCTGGCCATCGCGGTAGGCGTGAAGATGAGCTCGCCCGGGCCGGTGTTCTTCCGCCAGCGCCGGCACGGCCTGGGTGGCCGCGAGTTCTACATGTTCAAGTTCCGCTCGATGCGAGTGCATGACGATCATGGCACCACGATTCAGCAGGCGACCAAGAACGACACGCGGATCACGCGCTTCGGCAGCTTCCTGCGCCGCAGCAGCCTGGACGAGCTGCCGCAGATCTTCAATGTCTTGGGTGGCAGCATGTCGATCGTGGGCCCGCGCCCGCACGCTGCGCAGCACAACACGCACTATGAAAAGCTGATCAACCATTACATGCAGCGTCACTACGTCAAGCCGGGGATTACCGGTTGGGCGCAGGTCAATGGTTTCCGCGGTGAGACCCCGGAACTGCGGACGATGAAGAAGCGCATCCAGTACGACCTTGACTACATCCGTCGTTGGTCGCTGTGGCTGGATATCCGCATCATCGTGCTGACGGCCGTGCGCGTGCTCGGACAGAAGACCGCGTACTGATGACGGTGGGGAGTGTGCGACCTGGCGCACCTTGCGCCGCGGGCGGCTGCATCGCAGCCGCCTTTCTCTCGCGGGCGCTGACATGCTGATTCAAATGAGCGAGCAGACGCGGGTGCGTTGGCACAACGCGCTGATCGAACTGACGCTGCTGACCGGCGTGGGCTACAACCTGCTGCTGGCGTTGATCAACGCCAATGTATTCATCGTGCGTCCCGTGGTGACGTATGCGGTGGAGTTTCTGGTCTACGCCGCCTGCTTCCTGCTCGGACTGGGCTCGATGAGCCGACAGCGCATCGCGATGATCTTCGGCGGGCTCGGCTTGATCGTGACGCTGATGTTCGTGCGTTTCCTGGTCAACTGGCAGATCGACCCCAAGTTTTTCCGCGATGCCCTGGTGGTCTTTGCATTTGTCGTGCTGGGGTCTGCTTACACCGGCTCGTTGCCCAAGCTGTTCCTACGCATGACGATCATCGTGTCATTGGTCGCTGCGTTCGAGTTGGCGATGCCCTCGGCTTATGGCGATCTGGTCAACCCGAAGAGCTTCTTCGTCAATGCGCGCGGCATGAGTGCAGAAGGGTTCTGGAACGAGGACAGCAATCTGTTTGTCAGTGCCACACGACCAGGTGAGCGCAACTTCCTCCCAGGTTCGAACCTGCCACGCGCCTCGTCCTGGTTCATCGAGCCGGTGACGATGGGCAATTACATCTGCTTCTTCACCGCGATCGTATTGACGTTCTGGCGCTGGATGCGGCTGTCGATGCTGATTCTGTCTATCGGACTGATCGGCTTCATGATTGTGGCATCCGACGGCCGACTTGCTGCCGGCACCTGCGTGCTGATGGTGCTGCTGTCGCCGTTATTGAAACGGATGGATCAGCGGTTGGCGTTCCTGTTGTTCCTGTTGGTGATCGCCTCTGCCTGGCTGCTGGTGTGGATGACCGGGATTACGGCCTACCAGGACACGACGATGGGGCGCATTTTCTTCACCGTGAACTCGATGAACAATCTGTCATTCGAGTCGTGGATGGGCCTGGATTTTGCGCAGGCCTACCGGTATTTCGACAGCGGCATCTCCTACTTCATCGCATCGCAATCGATCGTCGGCGTGCTGGCGTTCCTGCTGTCTTATTCATTCCTCCTGCTGATGCCGAGCAAGGAAGGGCAGCTGTTCAAGAACCAGGCGATGTTTGCCTTTGCACTGAGCCTGTTGGTGTCTAACGGCTATTTCTCGATCAAGACCTCGGCGCTGTGGTGGTTTGTCTGCGGCTGCATGTGGCACTTGATGCCAGCAGCGTCAGCCGTGCCGGTGCGCGACGCAAGCAAGGAAGATCCAACGGACAGCGGCGTGGATGTGCCATTGCCCGCAGGAGCGCCGCGGTGAATTCGGTGACAGGGGCATCGGGGACGTCGACACCTGTGCAGGCTGCCGGCGCGCGTGTCTTGGCGAGCGGCCGTAGCCGCGATCCACGTATCGATGCGACCAAGGCGATCGCGATATTGCTGGT
The DNA here is from genome assembly GCF_041475695.2 of Xanthomonas sp. NCPPB 4037. NCBI lineage: Bacteria > Pseudomonadati > Pseudomonadota > Gammaproteobacteria > Lysobacterales > Lysobacteraceae > Xanthomonas > Xanthomonas sp. NCPPB 4037. The sequence continues at coordinate 3,078,018 of NZ_CM191261.1, read as the reverse complement.
GGTGTTCTGCCACGCCAAAGGCGTGCCGCACGGCATGACCCTGTTTGCCTACAGCTTTCACGTTCCGCTTTTCTTCCTCGTGTCGGGTTGGCTGGCTGCCGGTTATGCCTCGCGCACAACCAGCCTGCTGCAGACAATCACCAAGCAGGCACGTGGTTTGTTGCTGCCCTATGTCGTGTTCTATCTGCTTGGATATGCGTACTGGCTGTTGACGCGCAACATCGGCGAGAAAGCTGCACGTTGGGGGAGCCACCCGTGGTGGGAGCCGATCGTGTCGATGTTTACCGGCGTCGGCCCGGATCTGTATGTACAGCCGCCGCTGTGGTTCCTGCCGGTGATGCTGGTCACCGTGATTGGCTACGTTGTGTTGCGGCGCTGGATGCCGCCACTGGTCATTGCGGCTGTCGCAGTTGTTCTCGCCTGGTTCTGGATGAACTGGTTTCCGCTCCAGCACATCCGATTGTTCTGGGGCCTGGATGTGCTACCGGTGTCGCTGTGCTTCTACGCATTGGGCGCGCTGCTGGTCCACGTGTCGCTGCATCTTCCAACCTCCTTGCCTGGTAGCGCGTTGGTCACCGTAGTGCTGGCAGCATTGGTTGCCTGGCTGGCCGGGGTCAACGGACGCATCGATGTCAACATGCTGGAATTCGGGAGGCAGCATGCCGTATTCCTGTTGAGTGCAGTGGCGGGTTCGTTGATGGTGATCTGCGCGGCGCGCCTGGTGCAGGAATGGGCATGGCTGCAGTGGATCGGGCGCAATACCTTGCTGATCCTGTGCACGCACATGCTGGTCTTCTTTGTGCTGTCAGGTGTTGCGGCCTTGGCGGGTGGGTTCGGTGGGGCGCGCCCAGGCCTTGGTTGGGCCATCTTCGTGACGCTCTTTGCGCTGGTCGCCAGCGTTCCGCTGCGCTGGTTTCTGATGCGTTTTGCCCCCTGGACCTTGGGTGCACGTCCGGTGTCGGCATGACGACGGCTGCAATCACTGCCGGTCGCGTCGACACAATCGCCTCACCTGTCGCGGAGCGCGACTGGCAGATCGATGTGGCCAAAGCGCTGGCAATCATTCTGGTCGCGCTGGGGCACGCCAGTGGCATGCCACCTGCCTACAAGCTGTTTGCCTACAGCTTCCATGTGCCTCTGTTTTTCGTTCTTTCCGGCTGGGTCGGTGAACGCTTCGGGCGTCGTGCATTTGGCCGGGAGACGGCGGGCAAGCTTGCACGCACGCTGCTGATTCCCTACGTCAGCTTCTTTCTGGTGGCGTACGCGTACTGGGTACTCAGCGCAGTGCTCAATGGCACCTCCCAGTCCTGGGCTGGCCACCCATGGTGGCATCCGTTTGTTGGATTGCTGTGGGCCAATGGATCCAGCTTGTATGTGCTCCCTGCCTTGTGGTTTCTCCCCGCACTGTTTGTCGCCACCGTTGTCTACCTTGCACTGCGCGAAGACCTGAGCGCCGCAGTGCTCGCGGTCTGCAGCTTGCTGGTTGTGTGGGCGTGGACGCGTTGGTTCCCAGGGCTGCGGCTGCGCCTTCCGTTTGCACTGGATGTGCTGCCGGTCGCGCTGTTCTTCATTGCAGTCGGCGCATGGCTGTCACGCTTCGCAGAGAGAGTGCGTTCGCTTCCCGCGTTGGTTTGGGCTGTCGCGCTGCCTGTCCTGGCAGTGGCCTGGGGAGGCGTTGCAGCCATGAACGGGCAGGTGGATGTCAATCATCTTCAATTCGGAAAATCGTCGGTCCTGTTCCTGATCGCAAGCCTGCTGGGTACAGCAATGACGCTGTGCATTGCCTACTTCATGCAGGGATGGCGCTGGCTGCGTTGGATCGGCGCCAATACGCTGCTGATCCTTGGCACGCACACGTTGGTGTTTCTGGTCGTGACCAGTGTCGTGGTGCGAACCGGGGTGATCGATCGCCAACTCATCGGTACACCTGTCTGGGCGCTGGCTCTCTGCGCCTTTGCCATCGCTGCCTGCATTCCCATGCGTGCCGTGCTGGTGCGCGCCGCGCCCTGGATGTTGGGATTGAAACGCAAGTGAGACATTTTCAGAATCATCAGTCGATGTGGCGTGTTCGTGTGAGTCACCGGCAAAGGAGATCGGCGCAATGAAAGTCGTGCATGTGGTCCGCCAGTTCCATCCGTCGATCGGGGGGATGGAGGAAGTCGTGCTGAACGTGGCACGTCAGCATCAGGCCAACAGTGCCGACACGGTTGAGATCGTGACGTTGGATCGTGTGTTCACCGATCCCTCCGCGCAACTGGCGCAGCACGAGGTCCATCAGGGGTTGCCGATCACTCGCATCGGCTATCGTGGTTCATCGCGGTACCCGATTGCGCCTTCGGTGCTGGGGGCGATCCGTTCGGCGGACGTGGTGCACCTGCATGGCATCGATTTTTTCTACGACTACCTGGCGTTGACCAAGCCGCTGCACGGCAAGCCGATGGTGGTCTCGACGCATGGCGGGTTTTTCCATACCGCCTATGCGTCGCGTATGAAGCAGATCTGGTTTCAGACGTTTACGCGTACTTCTGCGCTGGCCTATGCGCGCGTGATCGCCACTAGCGAGAATGACGGCGACCTGTTCGCCAAGGTGGTCGCGCCGTCGCGCTTGCGGGTGATCGAGAACGGTGTCGACGTCGAAAAGTATGCAGGGCAGGGCGCTCGAGCGCCGGGACGGACCATGCTCTATTTCGGGCGTTGGTCGGTCAACAAGGGCCTGATCGAAACGCTTGAGTTGCTGCAGGCTGCGCTCACGCGTGATCCGCTGTGGCGCTTGATCATCGCCGGGCGCGAGTACGATTTGAATGAGGCGGATCTGCGCAAGGCCATCGCCGAACGCGGTTTGCAGGACAAGGTGCAGCTGAGCATGTCGCCATCGCAGCAGCAGTTGTGCGCGTTGATGCAGCAGGCGCAGTTTTTCGTGTGCCTGTCGCGGCATGAGGGGTTTGGGATTGCGGCGGTGGAAGCGATGAGCGCGGGGTTGATCCCGATTCTCAGCGACATTCCGCCGTTCGTGCGGCTTGCCACCGAGTCCGGCCAGGGTGCGATCGTCAATCGCGACAGGATTCAGGCCGCCGCCGACAGCGTGCAAGCATTGGCGCTGCAGGCCGATGCGGATTTCGATGCGCGCCGCACGGCGACCATGGCGTATGTGGCGCGCTACGACTGGCGGCACGTGGTGGGGCGTTATATCGACGAGTACCACGCTGCGCTGGGAACACCACGTACGCAGGAGGCCGTGCGATGAGCGCGTCTGCTTCTCTGCCAGTGACGCGGGCTGCTGCGGCGCCCCGGATCACGGTGCTGTTTTCCACCGAAAAGCCAAACGCCAACACTAACCCGTATCTCACCCAGCTCTACGATGCGTTGCCTGACGCGGTGCAGCCGCGCTTTTTTTCGATGCGCGATGCGTTGTTGTCGCGCTACGACGTCTTGCATCTGCACTGGCCGGAATATCTGCTGCGCCATCCCAGCAAGATGGGCACGCTGGCCAAGCAGGCCTGCGCGGCCTTGCTACTGATGAAGTTGCAGCTGACCGGCACGCCGGTGGTGCGCACCTTGCACAATCTGGCGCCGCATGAAGACCGCGGCTGGCGCGAGCGCGCGCTGCTGCGCTGGATCGATCAGCTCACGCGGCGCTGGATCCGCATCAACGCCACCACACCGGTGCGGCCGCCGTTCACCGACACCATCCTGCACGGCCATTACCGCGACTGGTTCGCGACGATGGAGCAGGGCACCACGGTGCCTGGTCGGCTGCTGCATTTTGGATTGATCCGGCCGTACAAGGGCGTTGAGGTGTTGCTCGACGTCATGCGCGATGTGCAGGACCCGCGCCTGAGCCTGCGCATCGTCGGCAACCCGGCGACGCCGCAGATGCGCACGCTGGTCGAAACCGCCTGCGCGCAGGATGCACGTATCAGCGCACTGCTGGCCTATGTCGAAGAGCCGGTGCTCGCGCACGAGGTCAGTGCCTGCGAACTGGTGGTGCTGCCATACAAGCAGATGCACAACTCCGGCACCTTGCTGCTGGCGTTGTCGCTGGCACGGCCCGTGCTGGCGCCGTGGAGCGAATCGAACGCCGCGATCGCCGAAGAGGTGGGTCCGGGTTGGGTGTTTCTCTACGAAGGCGAGTTCGATGCGGCGTTGTTGAGCGGCATGCTCGATCAGGTGCGCGCCGCGCCGCGTGGCCCGGCGCCGGATCTTTCACAACGTGATTGGCCACGGATCGGGCAATTGCACTATCGCACCTACCTGGAAGCGCTCGGCAAGGATGGAGACGCCGCGCTGTGACCGCAGAGACATCGACCATGACTTCCCCAACACCGCCGCCGCGCAGCCTCGGGTCGCGTGCCGCCGGCGCCGCCGCCGTGACCATGATCGGGCAGTCGGCCAAGATGATCGTGCAGTTCGGCGGCATCGTGCTGCTGGCACGTTTGTTGACGCCGTACGACTATGGCTTGATGGCCATGGTGACGGCCATCGTGGGGGCCGCCGAAATCCTGCGCGACTTCGGTCTCTCCGCAGCCGCCGTCCAGGCGAAACATGTCAGCCGCGAGCAACGCGACAACCTGTTCTGGATCAATAGCGGCATCGGTCTGATGCTGTCGGTGGTGGTGTTCGCCACCGCGCACTGGATTGCGGACTTTTATCACGAGCCCGCATTGGTGACGATTTCGCAGGCATTGGCGGTGACCTTCCTGCTCAACGGGATGACCACCCAATACCGCGCACACCTCAGTCGGGGGCTGCGCTTCGGTCAGGTAGCGCTGAGCGATGTGGGTTCGCAGGTGTTGGGGTTGGGTGCTGCAGTTGCGGCCGCCTTGGCCGGCTGGGGCTACTGGGCGTTGATCGTGCAGCAGGTGGTGCAGGCCATCGTGAACCTGATCATCGCCGGCGCGTGTGCACGCTGGTTGCCGCGCGGGTACGCACGGCAGGCGCCGATGCGCGATTTCATGAGCTTTGGCTGGAACCTGATGGCGGCGCAGCTGCTCGGCTATGCGAGCCGCAACGTCGGCCAGGTGATCATCGGCTGGAGAACCGGGCCCGACGCGCTGGGTCTGTACAACCGCGCGTTTCAGCTGTTGATGATGCCGTTGAATCAGATCAATGCGCCTGCGACTAGTGTGGCGCTGCCGGTGTTGTCGCAATTGCAGGATGAGCGCGAGCGCTACAGCGCTTTTCTGTTGCGCGGCCAAACGGTCATGTTGCATTTGATCTTTGCGCTATTCGCGTTTGCCTGTGCACTGGCCATGCCGCTCATCGTCCTGGTGCTGGGTGAGCAGTGGCGGGAAGCGGTGCCGCTGTTTCAGGTGTTGACGCTGGGCGGTATCTTCCAGACGGCTTCGTACGCAACCTACTGGGTGTTCCTGTCGAAGGGGTTGATGCGCGAGCAGTTGGTGTATTCGTTGGTCGGTCGCATCCTGCTCATCGCCTGCATTTTTGTTGGCTCCCGCTGGGGTGCCATGGGCGTGGCGATCGGCTACTCATTCGGCCTGCTGTTGATCTGGCCGCTGTCGCTGGTCTGGGTCGGCAAGATCACGGACGCACCGGTCGGTGCGTTGTTCGTCAATGCCATGCGTGCGCTGGTGGCCTACGGTATCGCCGGCGGCTGCGCTTATTACGCATCGGTCACTGTCGGTGGTCCATTGTGGCAGCAGCTGCTGGTCGGCGCCGGCGCGATGGCGCTGGTCTGTCTGCTCGCATTGGCATGGCCGGGATTCCGGCGTGACGTGGTCGCTATCGTCAATATCCGCAAGCTGCTCACGCAGGCGAAGGCGCGCCGATGACACTGCTCTGCTTTACTGGAATGTTGGACTTCGAAACTTCCCACTCTTGCAAAGGACACGGCCTATGAGCGTCTCTCCCGCAGCTCCAGCTTCCGGCATTCGCCGTCCCTGCTATCTGGTCTTGTCTGCTCACGATTTCCGCACGCCACGTCGGGCTAACATCCATTTCATCACCGATCAGTTGGCTTTGCGTGGCACGACGCGTTTTTTTTCGTTGCGATACAGCAGACTCTCCCGCATGAAGGGAGATATGCGCCTGCCGCTGGATGACACCGCAAATGCCGTGGTCTCGCACAACGGTGTGGACTGTTACCTGTGGCGCACGACGGTGCATCCATTCAATACACGCCGGAGCTGGCTACGTCCTGTGGAAGATGCCATGTTCCGCTGGTATGCCGCGCATCCGCCAAAGCAGTTGCTGGACTGGATGCGCGAGTCCGATGTCATCGTGTTTGAAAGCGGGATCGCAGTCGCATTCATCGAGCTTGCCAAGCGGGTCAATCCGGCTGCCAAACTGGTCTATCGCGCGTCGGATGGGCTGAGTACCATCAATGTGGCGTCTTACATCGAGCGCGAGTTCGACCGCGTGGCTCCGACGCTGGACGTCATTGCCTTGGTGTCGCCCGCGATGGCCGCAGAAGTAGCGAGCCGCGACAACGTCTTCCATGTAGGCCACGGCGTGGACCACAACCTCGATCAGCTCGGCGACCCGTCGCCGTATGCCGAAGGCATCCATGCAGTTGCGGTCGGGTCGATGCTGTTTGATCCTGAATTTTTCGTCGTTGCCAGCAAGGCCTTTCCGCAAGTGACCTTCCATGTGATCGGCTCCGGGATGGGCCGCCATCCGGGCTACGGCGACAATGTCATTGTCTATGGCGAAATGAAGCACGCGCAGACGATTGGCTATATCAAGCACGCACGTTTTGGCATTGCGCCTTACGCGTCTGAGCAGGTGCCGGTGTATCTGGCAGACAGCTCGATGAAATTGCTGCAATACGACTTTTTCGGCTTGCCGGCGGTGTGCCCGAATGCTGTGGTGGGGCCGTACAAATCGCGCTTCGGGTACACGCCAGGCAATGCCGATTCGGTGATTGCCGCCATTACCCAGGCACTGGAAGCACCGCGTGTACGTTACCGCCAGTGTCTCAACTGGTCCGACACCACCGACCGCGTGCTCGATCCGCGGGCGTATCCAGAAACCCGTCTTTATCCGCAACCCCCCACCGCCGCGCCGCAGTTCTCTTCGGAGGCAGCGCTCTCACATTGAGGCGGCGCTTTTTGATCACGTTTGAAGGAGGATCCCTATCATGGCCAACGCTTTACTGCAGAAATGGGTGGAACGCGCGGAACGTCGCGCATTGTTCTGGTGGCAGCCCAAAAACGGTGGCGTGAACATGGGGGATCACCTGTCGAAGGTGATCGTGTCGTGCGTGTTGGCGTTGCAGGACAAGACACTTCTGGAAAAACGCGATTTGCGCCAGAAGCTGATCGCAACCGGGTCGGTGCTGCATTTCGCTAAAGATGGCGACACCGTGTGGGGAAGCGGTATCAACGGCAAGATTCCGGCCGATCGCAATACGTTCAGCACGCTGGACGTACGCGCGGTACGCGGTCCCAAGACCCGCGCGTTTTTGCTGGAACGTGGCATCGCAGTGCCTGAGGTCTACGGAGACCCGGGATTGCTGACCCCGATGTTTTTCCCCGCCGACGCCCTGGGCCCGGTGGCCAAGCGCCCGTTCGCGATCGTGCCGCACTTCAACGAGCCGGTTGAGAAGTACAGCGCCTACGCCGAGCATCTGGTGTTTCCCAACGTCAAGCCGGCCACCTTCATGAGTGCGCTGCTGGGTGCGGAATTTGTCATCAGCAGTTCGCTGCATGGCCTGATCCTGGCCGAAGCGTATGGCATCCCGGCGGTGTATCTGGACTGGGGCAACGGCGAAGACCGTTTCAAGTACGACGACTACTACCATGGCACCGGGCGCATGCAATGGCATGCTGGCCACAGCGTGGAAGAATGCATGGAATTGGGCGGTAACGGCAGTTTCGATCTTGAACGCTTGCAGGCAGGATTGCTGGCTGCGTTCCCTTACGATTTGTGGTGAAACGACAATGCATGGCCAGCCAGCAGGTGTGGAGACGGCAACGGTGAGTCCAGCGACACCTGCGCAAGGGGTGGTGATTCCGCTGGGCGGCTTCCCGGTGTTGTCGACCACGCAGGAAGCCTTCGCGCTGGATCTGTTCCATGCGCTGGCCGCGCACCAACCGCGCCGAGTGTTCTTCGCCAATACCAATTTCATCGTGCAGTGCCAGGCACTGCGCGCGCGCATGCAGGCGCCGGCAGTGCGCATCGTCAACGATGGGATCGGCATGGATCTGGCGGCGCGCCTGATCCATGGCCGCCGATTCGCCGGCAATCTCAACGGCACCGACCTGATTCCGTACCTCTGCCGCGAGGCCGCGCAGCCGCTCAAGTTCTTTCTGCTTGGCGGCCGCCCGGGTGTGGGCAAGACCGCCGCAGCGACCTTGACCGGAACGCTGGGCCAGCAGGTCGTTGGCATGTGCGATGGGTATGGCGAATTTGCGGCGGCGGGCGAGGGCCTTGCCGAGCGCATCAATCGCTCCGGCGCCGACGTGCTGTTGGTGGCCTTCGGCAACCCGTTGCAGGAGCGGTGGATCCTGGACCACAGCGAGGCCTTGCAGGTGCCGCTGGTGTTCGGCGTGGGCGCCTTGCTGGATTTTCTCTCCGGCACTGCCAAGCGCGCGCCCAACTGGGTGCGCCGTTTGCATATGGAATGGATGTACCGGCTGCTCAACGAGCCGCGCCGGTTGCTCAAGCGCTACAGCTGGGATCTGCTGGTGTTCTTCCGCACCTGCCTGCGTGCGGGCAAACAGCTGGCGTGATGCACGGCGGCGGCGTGTGGCTTAGCATGCGGGCATGCATCCAACCGCCGCCGCGCTGATTCGAACATTGGACCTTGCCCCGCATCCGGAGGGCGGCCACTACCGACGCGTCTACGCGTCGACACGCCAGGTGCTGGATGACAGCGGTGCGCCGCCGCGTCCGGCGCTGACCGCCATCCGCTTCCTGTTGTGCGCAGGCGAAGCCAGTCACTGGCATCGGGTGGATGCCGAGGAGTGCTGGCACTGGCAGCAAGGTGCGCCGCTGGAGTTGCTGATCTTCGACGAAGCAAGCGGGCAGTTGCGGCGCGAAGTGCTGGACGCCGCAGAGCGTGGCGATGCCATGCACGTGGTGCCGGCCGGCTGCTGGCAGGCGGCGCGCTCGCTGGGGGACTTCACCCTGCTGGGCTGCACGGTTTCGCCAGGGTTTGTCTGGGAAGGATTTGCGCTGCTCGAAGACGGCTCGCCGCTGTCGGCGCAGCTGGCCGCGTTGGTTGCCGAAGGCGCCGCGCCAGAGCCGCCAACGCTTCCCTAACGCGTGCGGGCCCCCGTTCGCGTAGTGTCCGCGTTCCAACCGGGAGGCGGTACGTGATGCAGCGCAGGGGGGCGGTGTGGCGGGCAGGAATCGCGTTGGTGTCGTTGTTTGCACCGATGCTGGCGTGTGCCGTCGAGGCGGCTGTACAGGCGCCGGCAGCGCCGCCAACGGTGGTCGATCTGGAAGCCATGGTGGTGCGCGGGCAGCAACCCGGCCCCGGCCTGTGGAAGGTCAGCAAGGGCGACCACGTGCTGTGGATCCTGGGCACATTGTCGCCATTGCCCAAAGACCTGGAGTGGCAAGCGACCGAGGTCGAAACCATCATCGGCCAATCGCAGCAGGTGCTGATGGCGCCTATGGTGCAGGTGGATGCCGACGTTGGCATGTTCGGCAAATTGGCCCTGGTGCCTGCCGCGATGAAGGCGATGAAGAACGAAGACGGGCGTGAGCTGCGCGATGTGCTGCCGCCTGAGTTGTATGCGCGCTGGACCGTTGCCAAGGCGCGTTACATGGGGCGCGACCGTGGCGTGGAGCGCAAGCGGCCGATGCTGGCTGCCGGCGAGTTGTATCAGGCTGCGCTCAAACGCTCTGGCCTGGCCCGCTCGCCGGTGATCTGGTCGGTGGTGGAGCGCGCTGCCAAACGTGCCGGCATCAGGCCGACCTCGACCACGCTCGAATACAAGATCGACAACCCGCGCCAGGCGATCAAGGATTTCCGCGCGGGCGGCATGGACGACACTGCCTGCTTCCGCAGCATCCTGGTGACCGTCGAACGCGACCTGCCCACGATGGTGGAGCGTGCCAATGCCTGGTCGGTCGGTGACATCGAGACGCTGCGGCAGTTGCCGCGTGCCGACCCGCAAGCCGCGTGCATGGGAGCGATGGCCAGCACCGGCGTGGCCAAGAAGCGCGGCATCAACGATCTGGAAGGCCGGCTGCGCCAGCATTGGCTGGAGATCGCCACGCAGGCACTGCAGCGCAACCGCAGCACCTTTGCGGTGTTGCCGATCAGCCGGCTGACCGCCTCCGACGGCTATGCCGCGCGCTTGCGTGCGCTGGGCTATGAGGTGGAGGCGCCCTGACGGCGGTGCGGGGTTGCGTGACTGGCGCGGTCTGATGTGCGCTTGGACCGGTGTATCGAACGCATGCTGCCCGCAGTGACGAAAGGAGAGGGTCGCGCGCGATTCAGTGTCACCCCGGGGTCGGACGTTATTGCGAAAACTGCAGCGCGCCCAACGTCTGCCCTGGCTCGCCATGCATGCGCCTGCGATGCCAGGTGCGCGATGCCAGTCTCGACCCGCACCAAATGCCGCCATCCCCATCCCATCGCTACGGATAGCGCCGTGCTCGCCGTGCAAGCCAGCCGCAACTGCGCCAACATTGCGCAGGCAGCTGGGTCTGCCTGGCCGGCCACGGTATGCTGCGCGCCTTCACCAACGAGGCGGATCTGTTGAACGCATTGCCGCTGCGCATCCTGGGCACCGGGTGCCACGTTCCCGCCACGGAAGTGACGTCGCAAGAACTGGACGCACGCTGGCAGTTGCCGCCGGGAACCACGTTCGCGAGGCTGGGCGTCGCCTCGCGCCACTACGCGGGCGAGGGCGAAACGGCCTCGTCCATGGGCGCCGCCGCCGCGCAAGCGGCCTTGGTCAGCGCTGGTATCGAGAGCGGTGAGATCGACTGCCTGATCTCCGCCTGCAGCGTGATGGAACAGCCGATCCCGTGCCAGGCAGTGCTGATCCAGCGTGCCCTGGGGCTGGGTGACTCCGGCATCCCGGCATTCGATGTCAACGCCACCTGCCTGAGCTTTCTGGTCGCATTGGACATGGCCGCAAACGCGCTGGCCCTGGGCCGCTATCGCCGCGTGCTCATCGTCTCCAGCGAAGTGGCGTCGGGCGGGCTGGATGCGGCGGTGCCATCGGCCGCCGGCTTGTTCGGCGATGGCGCTGCCGCCGTGGTGGTGGCGCGCAGCGCGCCGGACGAAGACTCGGCGCTGCTGTCCAGCCGCCTGGCCAGCTACGGCAGCGGTGCCGAGCTGTGCCGCATCCGCGGTGGCGGCAGCCGCTATCCGCGTGGCGAAGACACCACGCCCGAAGCCACGCGGGTGTTCACCATGGATGGGCGCGGTGCGTATCGCTTTGCGGCGCGCCACCTGCCGGCGTTCTGGGAGCATCTGCTACGCGACGCCGGCGCCGAGACCACCGCACTGCGCTGCCTGATCCCGCACCAGGCCTCCGGTGGCGGCCTGGATCATGTGGTGCAGGCACTCGGCCTGCGCCCGGAGCAGGTGGTGCGCATCCTGCACGCACATGGCAACCAGGTGGCGGCATCGCTGCCGCACGCGCTGCATCAGGCCAGGGTCACGCAGCAGCTGCAGCGCGGCGAACTATTCGCGATGCTCGGCACCGGTGCCGGCCTGTCGATCGGCGGCATGGTGTTGAGGTACTGATGGCGACGCGGGTCTCGGTCGAGTTGTTGCGCATCGGGCATTGCCGCCACTGCGAACGCATGGTGCGCGCGGACGGGCATTGGCATGCAGTGGAATTCCCCGCGTTGAGTGTGCTGATCCGGCATCCGCAACGCGGTGCGCTGCTCTATGACACCGGCTATGCAGAGCACTTCTTCCGTGCAACCGATCCGTTGCCGGAGCGGCTGTATCGCTGGACCACGCCGGTGACTTTGCCCGCCCAGGAGCATCTGCAGGCGCAGCTGGCGCGCCGTGATCTGGCGCTCGACGACATTGGCTGGTGCCTGATCTCGCACTTCCACGCCGACCATGTCGGCGGTCTGCGCGATCTGCCCACTGCGCGCTTCATCTGCCTGCACGCCGACTATGCACAGCTGCGCGCGGCCTCGCGTCTGGGCGGCCTGCGGCGTGCACTGCTGCCGCAACTGCTGCCAGACGACTTCGCGCAGCGCGTGCAGTTTGCCGAGCAGGCGCCGCAGCGCGCACTCGGTGGTGCGTGGAAGGGCCTGGGCGTGGGCTACGACCTGTTCGCCGATGGCAGCGTGATGGCGGTGGCCTTGCCCGGGCATGTGCCCGGGCAGATGGGGCTGTGGTTGCGCGACCAGCACGATCGCGAAGTGTTGCTGTGCGCCGACGCGGTGTGGTCGTCGGCCACCTTTGCAAGCTTGGCGTGGCCGGCGTGGCCCACGCGCCTGCTGATGCATGACTGGTCCGCGTTCCAGCGCACCGTGCGCGTGCTGCATAACTTGGTGCAGGCGCATCCAGAGCTGGCGATCCTGCCATCGCATTGCCAGCCCAGTCTGGACCGTTATCAACCGGAGTGGCGATGAGCCTGCGTATTCTTGTCACCGGCGCATCGGGCTTTGTGGGCGGCGCCTTTCTGCGGCGCTTCCAGGGCCAGCCAGGGTTGGACATCCACGGCATCGGCCGCCGCGCCTGCGCGTTGCCCAACTACCATCGCATCGACCTGAGCCAGCCGTTTACGCTCGATTGGCAGCCGGATGTGGTGATTCATGCGGCGGCACTGGCGTCTCCCTGGGGCACTCGCGCGCAATTCGAGCTGCACAATGTGCAAGCCACCGCGAATGTCATCGACTTCTGTGCCCGCAACGGCAATCCGCGTTTGCTGTACGTGTCATCGAGCTCGGTGTTCTACCGCGAAGAACATCAGTACGGGCTCAGCGAAGACAGCCCGATCGGGCCGCGCTTCGTCAACACCTACGCGCAGACCAAATACCTCGGCGAGACGCTGCTGGATGGGTACGCGGGCCAGAAAAGCATCCTGCGTCCGCGCGCAGTGTTTGGCCCTGGCGACACCGTGCTGTTTCCGCGTGTGATTGCTGCCGCCCGCAAAGGAGCGTTGCCGCGGTTTGTCGGCCAGAGCCAGCCGGTGATCGGCGATCTGATCTACATCGATGCGCTCTGCGACTACCTGTACCGCGCCGCCGTCGCGCCGCAACTGCAACCGTCGTACAACCTCACCAATGCGCAGCCGGTCGATCTGCAGCAGCTGCTGCTGGATGTTCTGGCGCGCCTGCAGTTGCCGTTGCCGCAGCGGCAGGTGCGTATCAGCACGGCGTTACGGATGGCCAGTGTGGTGGAGGGCGCCTACCGGTTGCTGCGCCTGCGTGGCGAGCCGCCGATCACGCGCTTCGGCGTGGGTGTGTTTGCGTACTCCAAGACCTTCGACCCGCGCCGCACGCTGGCCGACCTGGGCACGCCCAGCGTTGGTCTGGACGAAGGCATCGACGCCTTCGTGCGTTGGCAGGCAGCGCAGTGGGTGTAACCACGCTGCTGCTGGCGTTGGCCTATCTCGCCGTGCTGATGCTGCGTGCGCTGGGTGCGTTGTGGATTGTGCAGCGCTGCGCCGCAGTGCAGGCGCCAGCGGGAACGCAGGCGGAGGTGGCGATCCTGCAACCCATTCTCGGCGGCGATGCGCATCTGCAGCAGGTGCTCGCCGCCAACCTGCAGGCGCTGCCGCACGCCCAGTTCGTCTGGTTGCTGGATGCCGACGACGCAGCGGGCAACGCTGCTGCAGCAACCCTGGTCGCACAGCATCCTGGCGTGCGGATCGCACGCATCACAGTGCCGCCCGCACCGCCCGGCATCAATCCCAAGGCCTGGAAGCTGCACCACGCACTGCCGCACGTAGAGGCACCCATCACCTTGATCCTGGACGACGATGCGCAGCTAGGCAGCGCTGCGCTGGCGCACTTGCTGCACGACCTGGCGCATGCCGATCTGGTGACCGCGCTGCCGTACTACCAGGATGGGAGCACGCTGGCAGGGCGGCTGCTGGCGCAGTTCGTCAACAACAATGCCGCGCTCACGTATCTGGGGTGGCTGCCATGGGCGGCGCCTCTCACGATCAATGGCATGTGCTATGCCGGGCGCACGCAGCAACTGCAGGCCTGGGGCGGATTTGCGCCATTGCTGGACCAGCTGACCGACGATCTGGCCTTCGCCGCCCATGTACGTGCGCAAGGGGGGGGGCTCTGGCAGTCCACCGCGCCGGTGGCGATGCGCACTGCGCTGCCCGATTTGGCCAGCTACGTGCGGCAGATGCATCGCTGGATGTTGTTCGCGCTGTTGTTGCTGCGCCGCCAGCGCCCGGCCGTGAAGCTGGCGATCGGCGCGCTGCATGGGCTGCCACCGTGGTTGTTGATCGCCACGCTGCTCTCGGCATGCCTGCAACCCGGAGCCCTGTCGTTTGCAGCGGTGGCTGGCCTGCTCACCGTGCGTGCCGCGGTGCTGTGCCTTTTGCAGTGGCGCACCACCGGCGAGAGCCGGCACCGGCCACTGCTGTCGCTGGCGGCCGAGTGCCTGCAGCCATTGCACCTGCTGCATGCCGCACTGGTGCGCACGATTCGCTGGCGTACCCGTCGCTACCGCGTGCTGCCGGATGGGCGGTTTCGTGCGCAGTGAGCCGCTGCTGCAGATCGCCTTCCTCACCGGGCAAAGCGATCCGGGGCGCTGCGCGCTGAGCGAGGAGCAGCGCCTGTTTTTGCAGCAATTGCGCGGGCACGGCAGACGCCTGTTGGACTGCAACTATCCCTATCGCGCGGATGACGCTGCGCATCGTAGCGTTCCGCTCTGGCGGGCGAGTGCGGCCAACGCGCGGCAGTATCTGGCCGCGCGCAGTGGCCCGGTGGCGCCGCCTGAGCGCGCAGCAGTCATCACGCAACTGGAGCCAGTGCCGCTCACGCTGCTGCTGGTCGGCAGCTGCGGCCTGCAGCTATTGGCGGCGTTGCACCTGCCGGCGCCACTGCGTGCGCGCGTTGCGGTGTTCGCCTACGGGCCAGTTGCGAATGCGTTCGCACCGTTCGAGCGGCAATGCATCGTGCAGGGGCGCCGCGACTGGATCTCGCGCGCGCTGTATCGCGGGCCGGTGGACATGCAGCCCGCGTGCGGGCACATGGACTATCTGCGCGACAGCACGGTGCGCGCGGCCTGCAAGGCGTTCGCGAGCGCAGTGGAGCAGGCCGGGCGGCGAGGGCAGACATGCGCATCGATCTGATCGCGCCGCCGTACAGCGGGCACCTGCATCCGATTCTGGCGATCGCGCGCCAACTGACGGCCCAGCACGACGTGCGCGTGATCAGTACGCCTGCGGCAATGACGCGCATCGCTGCATGCGGCCTGCACGGCATCAGCGTGCTGGATGCGCAGGCCGACCAGCTGCTGGCGCAGATCGCCAATCCGCCGCATGCGGTCGGCCACAATCCACTGCGGCTGCGCCGCCAATTGCACGCCGCTCTGGGCCTGATGGTGCGGCTGGGTGAGGCCCTGCAACAGCACTACCGCGGACGCAGGCCGGAGCTGGTGATTGCCGACTTCACCGTGCCCAGCGCCGGGTTGGCGGCGCAGGCCATGGGCATTGCCTGGTGGACCAGCCTGCCGTCTCCTTGCGTGCTGGAAACCGCCGATGGCCCGCCAGCGTATTTCGGCGGCCTGCTGCCCGCGAGTAGCGGGCCGCAACGGATCTGGCACGCCATCGCGCGCCGCCTGACGCGTGGCTTCAAGCGCACCCTGCATCGCTGTTACCGGCAGCAGATGCGTGCGGCCGGGTTGTCCGCGTTGTACCGCGCGGATGGCAGCGAGGCGGTGTATTCGCCGCACTGCGTGCTCGCGCTGGGCCTGCCGTCGTTTGAATTTGCGCAGCGCTGGCCTGCCGCGGTGCGCTTCGTCGGGCCGCAGTTGTGCACGCCGCCCAATGACGTACCGCCGCCCAGGTTCATCGACGGGCGCCGCCACGTCCTGGTGACGTTGGGCACGCATCTGCAATGGGTCAAGCAACGCATGGACGCGGACCTACGCGCCTTGGCGCCGCAGTTCCCGGACGTGGTGTTCCATTTCAGTGCGGGCGATACCGCGCTGCCGCCGCAGCCAGCGCAGGGCAATTATCACTGCCTGCCGTATGTCGATTACGCACAGCATCTGCATCGCTACGCGTTGGTGGTGCACCACGGTGGCGCAGGCATTCTGTACGCGTGCCTGGCGGCGGGGCTGCCGTCGATCGTCTACCCGCTGGACTACGACCAGTTCGACCACGCGGGACGGCTGCGGGCAGCCGGTGCCGCGTGGTGGTTGCGCGATCTGGGCGGCTTGCCTGCGTTATTGCAGCAAGCGTTGAACGGCGACGCCGTGTTGCCAGGCGTGAACCGGCTGCAGGCGCAATTGCGGGAGATCAATGCGCAGGCACCGCTGCTGCAGTTGGTGGAAGCCTTTGCGTGCAACGGGAAAGTGCCCACGCTTTAGCATGGTGGTGAATACCAAAGCAGTGCTGCACGATTCGAGATCGAGGACGCGGCGCTTACAGAGCACTCGCGTCAGTTGCCAATTGGCTTACGTGCGCCCGTCGCAACTAGGTACTGCTTGCTGCATCTGGTCACCAGCGGTCAGGCCTGCAACATCGGATCGCATTGCTAGCCACTCAGTGCATCAAACGCGCGGTATGGCCAAAGAGGACTCAGCCGGTGGTTGCCAACGACGCCACTCAATAAGCAAGCCTCAGCCTGCGCTACGTCATGCAACACAGCAGGCCTCAGCCTGCGCTACTCACGCCATGCAGCACAGCAGGCCTCAGCCTGCCGCTGCATTCAGCGCGTGCTGGCCCTTCGCCATCAGCTGCGGCCAGCGCTTGAGCACGGCGGCGCGGATGCCGGCCTGGTCGATACCGGCCTCGGCGAGCAGGTCTTCGCGGCTGGCGTGGTGCTGGAAGCTGTCCGGCAGGCCCAGATGCAGCATCGGCATCAGCACGCCTTCGGCATTGAGCAGCTCGGAGACGCCCGAGCCTGCGCCGCCGGCCACCACGTTGTCTTCGATGGTGACAAAGCCTTCGTGGCTCTTGGCCAGCTCCAGCAGCATCGCCTTGTCGAGTGGTTTGACGAAACGCATGTTCACCACGGTCAAGCCCAACTCGCGGCCCACCGCTTCAGCGGCGTCCACCGTGGCGCCGAAGCCGAGCAGCGCGATGCGTGCGCCGCTGTGACGCAGCTGCGCCTTGCCGATCGTCAGGGTGGTCAAGGAAGCATCCAGTGCGGTGCCGGGGCCGGTGCCACGCGGATAGCGCACCGCTGCCGGGCCCTCATAGCGCAGGCCGGTGGTGAGCATCTGGCGGCACTCGGCCTCATCGGCCGGCGCCATCACCACCA
Organism: Xanthomonas sp. NCPPB 4037; assembly: GCF_041475695.2. Taxonomy (NCBI): domain Bacteria; kingdom Pseudomonadati; phylum Pseudomonadota; class Gammaproteobacteria; order Lysobacterales; family Lysobacteraceae; genus Xanthomonas; species Xanthomonas sp. NCPPB 4037. The sequence continues at coordinate 3,060,678 of NZ_CM191261.1, read as the reverse complement.
TGTGCGGTACGCAGCGCAGGAAGCTCAGGTCCAGGTTGCCGGCGTGGGTGGCGCCGTCCGGGCCGACCACGCCGCCGCGATCGATCGCGAACAGCACGTCCAGTTTCTGCACCGCCACGTCGTGCACCAGCTGGTCGTAACCGCGCTGCAGGAAGGTCGAATAAATTGCCACCACCGGCTTGGCGCCTTGCGTTGCCATGCCGGCGGCCAGGGTGACCGCGTGTTGCTCGGCAATCGCCACATCGAAATAGCGCTGCGGATATTCCTTGCTGAAGCGCACCAGGCCGGAGCCTTCGCGCATCGCCGGGGTGATCACCAGCATCTTGGGATCGGCTGCCGCCATGTCGCACACCCAGTCGCTGAAGACATCGGTGTAGGTCGGTTTCTTGGCGCCGCCCTTGGCCACCAGGCCCTTGCTCGGGTCGAACGGGCCGACCGCGTGGTAACCAATCTGGTCGCCTTCGGCGAGCTCGTAGCCCTTGCCCTTGGTGGTGATCACGTGCAGCAGCTGCGGACCCTTCAAGGTCTTCAAGGTCTTCAGCGCGCCGACCAGGCTGGGCAGGTCGTGGCCATCGATCGGGCCTGTGTAGTGGAAGCCCATTTCCTCGAACAACGTGGACGGCACGAACATGCCTTTCCAGTGTTCTTCCCAGCGGCGCACGAAGCGCGCGGTGGGGTTGTTCTTCTTGTCGCCGAGGATCTTCTTGCCGCCCTCGCGGATCGCGTTGAGCGTGCGGCTGCCGCTGGCACGGCCGAGCATCTTGGTCAGCCCGCCCACTGCCTCGGAAATCGACATGCGGTTGTCGTTGAGGATCACCAGCAGGTTGGGTTCCGGGTCCATGCCACCGGCGTGGTTGAGCGCCTCGTAGACCATGCCGGCGGTCATCGCGCCATCGCCGATCACCGCCACCACCTTGCGGTCGTCGCCATTGCGCTGCGCGGCAATCGCCATGCCCAGCGCGGCGGAGATCGAGGTCGACGAATGCCCAACACCGAAGGTGTCGTACACGCTCTCCTCGCGCTTGGGGAACGGCGCCACGCCGTCCTTCTGCTTGACCGTGTGGATCTGGTCGCGGCGCCCGGTCAGGATCTTGTGCGGGTAGGTCTGATGACCCACGTCCCACACCAGTTGGTCGACCGGCGTCTGGTAGAGGTAGTGCAGGGCGACGGTGAGTTCGATCACCCCCAGACCCGCGGCGAAATGTCCGCCGCTCTTGCCCACCGATTCGATCAGGTAGGCACGCAGTTCGTCGGCGACCGCGGTGAGGTCGGCCTCCTCGAAGGTACGCAGATCGTCGGGAGTCTGGATGCGCGACAGGCGCGGATAGCGGGTGGAGTCGATCATCATCGTGTCAATGTGCTGAAGCCATATTGTCCTCCCCATGCGAAGGCCCGGCAAGCAAACCGGTTCAGGTGTCAGCGGGAAGTGATGGCTGCAGCAGCCGTGATGCGCGCGTGGCGTGGCCGCAACGCGTGCCTGCGACGAACTGTCGCAGTCGCACGCGGGCAAGCGCGAGCGCGGTCTAGAGCGAGAGCTTGGAGCGCTTGGGCAGTTGCGCCCGCAAGAACGCCATCTGGTCAGACAGGATGTTGCGGTTGGACAGGATCAGATGCTCGATCCAGCTCGGCCGGTAGGGCACGGCAAGCAGTGGCATGTGTGCCTGCTGCGGCGTACGGTTGGCCTTGCGCGAGTTGCACTGGAAGCACGCGGTCACCACGTTTTCCCAGCTGTCGCGGCCGCCCTTGGACACCGGCATTACGTGGTCGCGGGTGAGGTGCGGGCGGCTGAAGTGCTGGCCGCAATACATGCACAACTGTGAGTCGCGTGCGAACAGGGCGGTGTTGGTGAGGGTGGGCGTGGGGTCGAGCGCGCGCGAACGGGCATGGCCGCGTGCCGCGATGATCGGATGCAGCTCCAGCACGCTGCGCTCGCCGGTGAGGCGCGAGACGCCGCCGTGGATCTGCATGCAGGGCTCGCCCAGGGTCCACGACACCGCATCGCGTGCATACAGGCAGGCGGCGTCTTGCCAGTTGATCCAGTCCAGCACACGGCCATGCGCGTCCAAGGAGAGCAGGCGCACGGTGGGCAACGGCGGGGATGCGGCGACAGCGCTGCCCGTGACCGGGGCGGGGAAGCCTCCGGGGACGATCACATCACCTACGTGCGTGTCTGTCTCCATCGGGAAAACAGCTTATACCCGATCGTTGACAGTTTGTGTATCTGCGGGATCTCGGCGGTTGTGCGGGTGGTGGCGGCGGCGGTCTGTGCTGTGAAGCCATGGGTGGCCAGGACGATTCCGCGAATGGCCGCACAGCGCCTACAGGCGCGCGCGGTAGGCACGGGTGCCATCGACAACGGCGCCATGCACCGTAGGAGCGCACTTGTGCGCGATGTGGCGTTACCGATAAGGCTACGAAGCGTCACCGGGAAAGCTTCATCGCGCGCAAGCGCGCTCCTACGCGCGGCTGGTTTCTGATGCGTTGGCGCGCCCAGCCCGGCCCTACGCTGGTTGCTGCAGGCGCTGGCCGAGCACGTCGGCGTCTTGCATCTCTCTAGAGGGTGCATCTCAAGAACACCAAACCCGCTCGCGCCCACGCTTTGCCAACGTCGGCTGCCTGCTGAGCTGCCGCGCGCTGGCCCGATCGGCCCAACGGCCTAACTAGCGGCCGCGAGGCGCAAGCGTCACGCGAGCCGCGCGAGCGATGCACTTGCCCCTGCGATCGACGCACTGGTAGGAGCGCACTTGTGCGCGAGGGAGCGTTACCGATAAGGCTTCGAAGCGTCACCGGGAAAGCTCCATCGCGCGCAAGCGCGCTCCTACGTAGGGCTGGCGTCCGGGTAGGGCGCTTTCTTCAGCATTGCCGAAGGGTGACTAGCCGCAAACGCTTGCACGCACCCGCACCCGCACCCGCACCCGCACGACACGACACGACAGCGACGCCCGCATCGACACCCGACAAGCCCACTCTCAAAGCACATCGGTCACGCAGGGCAACATCGCAGCGACACGGCTGCTCACCCCTGCCCAAACAACTCCGCTTCCAGCGTCATCAACGGGGCGGCGCCGCTGCGGATGGTGGCCGCGTGGGTGAGGGTGCGCGGCAGGATCCGGGCGAAGTAGAAGCGCGCGGTCTCGCGCTTGGCGCGCTTGAACTCCTCGCCGTGCGCGGAGGCGTCGGCGGCCGCCACGCTGCGTGCCCACCAATAGGCCAGCACTACGTAGCCCGAATAGAACAGGTAGTCGTAGCTGGCCGCGCCCAGTTCGTCCGGGTTGCGGGCGGCGCGGTCGAGCACGTCGCGGGTCAGCATGGCCCACTCGCTGGCCTTGTCGCGCAAGGGTTTGATGAACTCGGCCAGGGCCGCGTTGTCGGCATGCGTGTTGGCAAAGGTTTCCACATCGGCCAGGAACAGCTTGAGCCCGGCGGCCTGGCTGCTGGCGGTCTTGCGGCCGATCAGGTCCAGCGCCTGGATGCCGGTGGTGCCTTCGTAGATGGTGGTAATGCGCGCATCGCGGGCTAGCTGCTCCATGCCGTATTCGCGGATGTAGCCGTGGCCGCCGAAGCACTGCAGCGCGTGATAAGTGTTTTCCACCGACCACTCGGTCTGGCACGCCTTGGAGATCGGGGTGAGGAAGCTCACCAGCGTCTCGGCATCGGCGCGCTCCTGTTCGCTGCCGCCGCGGTGCGCCACATCGACCAGGCTGGCAGCATGCAGCGCCAGCAGGCGGCTGCCTTCGGTCAGCGCCTTGATGGTCAGCAGCATGCGGCGCACGTCCGGGTGCACGATGATCGGGTCGGCCGGCTTGTCGGGGAATTTCGCGCCGCTGAGCGCGCGCGATTGCAGCCGCTCGCGGGTGTAGCGCAATGCGTTTTGATAAGCGCGCTCGGAAAGGCCAATGCCCTGCAACCCCACGCTCAGGCGCGCGGTATTCATCATCGTAAACATGGCCTGCAGGCCCTTGTGCGGCTGGCCGACCAGATAACCCTGCGCGCCCTCGAAATTCATCACGCAGGTCACCGAGCCCTTGATGCCCATCTTGTGTTCGATCGAGCCGCAGTGCAGGGCATTGCGCTCGCCCACGGTGCCATCGCGGTCCACCTTGAACTTGGGCGTGACGAACAGCGAGATGCCCTTGGCGCCGGCCGGTGCGTCCGGCAGCTTGGCCAGCACCAGATGCACGATGTTGTCGGTGAGGTCATGCTCGCCAGCGGTGATGAAGATCTTGGTGCCGGTAATGGCGTAGCTGCCATCGGGGTTGGGCTCAGCGCGGGTCTTGAGCAGGCCCAGGTCGGTGCCGCAATGCGGCTCGGTCAGGCACATGGTGCCGGTCCAGCGGCCATCGATCAGCGGCTTGAGGAACACCTCCTGCTGCCACGCCTCGCCGTGCTGGCGCAGCGCTTCCATTGCGCCATGCGAGAGCAGCGGGAAGTTGCCCCAGGCCAGGTTGGCGGCATTGATCATCTCGCTCAGCGGCACGCCCAGCGTGTGCGGCATGCCCTGGCCGCCGAATTGCGGCTCGGCGGTGAGCCCGTTCCAGCCACCTTCGACAAACTGGTCGTAGGCCGCGCGGAAGCCGGGCGGGGTGGTCACCGCATGCGTGCTCTTGTCGAAGGCGCAGCCGATCTCGTCGCCAATGCTGTTGAGCGGGGCCAGGACCTGGGCGGTGAAGCGACCGGCTTCTTCCAGCACGGCGTCGACGATGTCGGCACTGGCGTCGGTATAGCCGAGCCGGGCAAACAGTGCCTCGGCACCGAGCACGTCGTACAGGCCAAAGCGGAAGTCGGTCAACGGTGCGATGTAGCTGCTCATGCGGGATCCTTGAAGCGTGTGCGTGGGGGCGTGCGCGTCAGCGCAGCACGCCGTTGAGGCCCGGAGCCGGGCTGAGCGTGTTGCGCGAATCAACGGCGAACTCGCGTTGTTTCTTGTCCTGCGGGGTGGCCCACACCGTGCCCTTGAGCGTGTACGGCAGCGAACGGCCACCGGCCAGCACATCGGCAATAGTGATGCGGCCGAGCGAGGCGGGCTGCAGGCTCACGGTCACCACATCGGCGGTTTCCGGGCCGATCGAAATGCCTACCGTCTGGTCGAGTTTGCCGGCCACTCCATCGCCCATGCCGATCTCCAGCGCCACGCGCTCGAAGCGCATCGGAATGCTGCTGTAGTTCTGCAGGCGCAACTCCACCGACCAGCCACCGTCCGGGCGCACAGTCAGCTGCTGGATGCGGGCAGTCGGCTCGGAGACACGGCGAACCGCGCCGCCACCGCAGGCGCTCAATAGCAGGCCGCACGACAGCGTCACGATCAGGAGGCGAAAGGCACGGTGCATGAACTAGGTTCCTTGGCGGGTTGGTGCATTGCCAAGAATACTACGCAGTACGGTGCCCGCTTGGCGGTGGCCGCCCTCAGCGCAGTGGCGCCGCCACAATCAGGGGCGACAGGTCGTAGCCCATCTGCGTGGCGGTGGCCTTGAGCTGCTCGAACTGCGCGCGCGGCATCGCTGGCGAGCGCGACAGGATCCACAGGTACTTGCGATCCGGCTCGCCGACCACCGCCCACTGGTAGTCGGGATCGAGCGCAATCACCCAGTAGTCCGCCCAGACCAGCGGGATCCACGACAGCCATTCCGGCGCAAAGCGCACCTGCAACTGCCCGGGGTGCCCGGCCACCGGGCGTGCCACGCCGTCGGCCTGGGTCAGGCTGCCATCGGCAACGCGGCAGCCATTGCGCACCCCGATCAGGCCGTCGTCGCGCAAGGTGTAGCTGGCGGTGATATCGCTGCGGCACTTCTTCTGGAACGACACCGGCAGATGGGCGATTTCGTGCCACTGCCCGGCATAACGCGAGATATCCAGCGCCGGCACGGCGCGCACCGGTTGCTGCGCAAGGGCAGCCAGCGGCAGCAGGGCGGCGAATGACAACAACAGGCGAGGCAGGCGCATGCGAATCTCCAAAGGACGCGCGCAGGCTAGGCCATCGGTGCCCCCGCTTGGCGTGAACCGGCGCAAGAAACCCGGCTGCGGCTCAGCCCGAACACGACCTGCGCGCGAACGCTTGCCGAAATCCCGCACGCTCGTTATGATGCGCCTCCTCGCAACGCAGGCATCGCGTCGCAGGCAGTGGCCGAGTAGCTCAGTTGGTAGAGCAGGGGATTGAAAATCCCCGTGTCGGCGGTTCGATTCCGTCCTCGGCCACCAGTTCTAAGCGTTGCAGCGCGGGCATTTCGCCCCTTCTAGTTGCTGCTGATATCAAGAATTTTGAAGTTTACCTGCGCAGATTTGCACCAGGCGCGAAGGTTCACTCTTGCGTTGCATCTGGCGATGGCGTCCGGTGATCGATCCATTCCATTTGTGCGACGTGATCGGGATGCACGCCAAGCCACCGTGTTGCGCGGGCGCGACAGTACAGACAGTTCAACACGGCAGGCCTGCACCGATTCGTCAGTCGGCGGCTGTCTTGGCGCACCGACTGCGCACTCTTTGATGTCTATCTGGGCTGCTGCGATTCGCCATTGCTGGCAGGACAGGATGCGTGCGAGCGACTGCCTGTGGCTTTCAGACGGCCCGCTTGCCGACTCATTTGTTCAATCCTGCAGCAGTCACGCCGCGCGCCAGTAGCTGGCGCCCGCCATCCTGCAGGTCGTCCGGTTGGATCACGAGCGGCACGTCCGGCAACACTCCGATCGACTGGGTGGCGTAGGGGCGGTTCGACTTGGGCGAAAGCCCTCGGTTGCAACACGGTCGATCAGTGCGGTTTCCTGCATTTCGCCAGCGCGTAGCGCGTGTGTGGGATCGAAGGCATAAAAGCTTTCGCTTACCAGCGCGCGGTAACCGGTCTCGCCCAACGCGATGCCGTCACTCTTGGAATCACGTCCGCCGCCAGCGCCGATGGTGCGCTCGCCGATGACGGTGGCGCCGTTGGCCCAGAGATAGGTGGCGAGCAGTTCGCCAGCCGATCGGGTGCCCGCATCGACCAGGACGAGCAGCGGTTTTTGCGAGGCCACGGTGCCGCAGCTGGCGTCATTCGGAAGTGCCTCCAGGCGCACGATGCCCGCTTTGCCGGATGCGCTCATCTCATACGTGTGCACCGGCTTGCGTCCGCTGATGGCCCAGGCCAGGCCGCGCACTTCGCGCGCAAACCCACCCATGTTTCCACGCAGGTCGATGAGCATGACGTCGGACTGTTTTGCGAGTGCATCGTAGCGACCGATTAGCTGCTTGGTCACTGCACAAAACCCCGCCAGCATCGGTGCATCGGTGTTGTTCGATTCGGGACTAGCCGTCTCTGCTGCCTCCGCTGCCGTGGTGAAGGTTGCGCTGTACTGCGGCGCAAACGCGCCCATACGCAGGGTCCCGACCTTCGTGTTTCCAATCGTCACGATCTCCGGCAGGTCGGGCAGGTCGACCGAAGATGCGAGTGTCTTGGCAAGGTCTTGGGTCATCGGCTGGTAGTGCAGCGTGACTGTGCGCAGCGCGCGCTGCTGCGTCCGAACGTGCATCTCCAGTGTCTTGCCGAGGCCAGCAACCTCATGCGCCGCCGGCGTGCCCAGCGCAAGGCCCAGCGCCGCTTCCGCCTGGCGTGAGCGGTCGTTCCCGCCAAAAGTGAGGCGTGCAGCGTTTTTCAACCACGCCTGTGTCGGTATGTGGTTGATGCGCAGGACTTCATCCCCCGGTGCAAGCGTGGTGATCCGGGCATCGAGCACGTGCCAGACGACCAGATTGCCGTCGCTGGAGGTGCGGAACAACACGCCCAGCGTCTCTGTCTTGCCCGCCTTGTCGCCTGTCAGCGCGACGTGCTGATCGGCAAGGCCGACCAGGCGTTGCGATAGCGCGCTGGCGGTCGCATCACGCGGCACCGTTGTGGCTGTTTTCCAGGCATCGGTACTGCCTTGCACGTCCTGCGGATAGGCGGCGCGGTACTGGTCGACGTACAGCAATGAGGGGTACTCACGACGCAGTGACGTGTCGAGCCCTTGGGCAGAGACTGCCGGGCACAACGACCAGGCTGTGACTGCCACGCATGTGATGAGTCGTTTCATTGAGATCCAGTGATTGCAGCAGGGACTGATGCCAAAGACGGTCGCGCTGCCGTGCGACGCACTGCTGCGCGCACCCTGGCAGCGCGATGGATGGATGATAAGGCCGAGTCCGCCTGGCGGTGAGGTGCCGTCCGGCATCGTGACTTTCGGCGCGCGCATGCGATGTTGCAGGAACGCTGTTTGGGGCCGCATTCGGCGCCATGGCACAACGTTGTGGCGGTGGGTGATCCGCTGGGTCCATCAGTGCGAAGCGATGGCAGGCAGGGGTGCTAAGCACGTTGGTAGCCAGCCGTGATCAACCTCCGCAACAGCAGCCCGAACGCACCGTGCATGACAGCGGCATCACGATCGCGCAGCAGGGACGTGCTGTACCTGCGGTACCCAAGCTGGCAATCACCACTTGCCGCATGCGTGCTCACGGTTACGGCGCTTACGCTGCCGGGCCGGGCGCGGCATCCTGCGTGTCGCGAAGAAAATCGATCAAGGCACGCAGCGGGCCTGGGATCAACGTGCGGCTGGGGTAATACAGAAACGGGCCGGAGAAGGTCTGCCACCACGGTTGCAGGATGGGTTCCAGCGTGCCGGTGTCCAGGTGCGGGCGTAGCCAGTCTTCGAACAGGTGGATGACGCCACTGCCGGCGACGGCCGCATCCACTGCCAGGTCGATGCCGCCGCCCACCTGCACGATCAACTGGCCGAGCGGGTCGATGCTGATCACTTCCGCAGCACGTTCGAATTCCCATGCCGGGATCGCGCCGCTGACAAAGCGCCCGCGGATGCAGGTGTGCTGCAGCAGCTGTTTGGGGTGGCCGGGCCGGCCGTGGAGGTCCAGATACCGCGGCGCCGCTGCGGTGGCGATGCGCTGCACGCGTGGGCCGATCGGCACGGCGATCATGTCCGGTTGCAGGCGCTCTTCATAGCGAATGCCGGCGTCGCAGCCGGCCGCGATCATGTCCACGAAGCTTTCTTCGGTGGTGATCTCGACACGGATGTCGGGGTAGGCGGCCATGAAGGCGGGCAGGATTGCCGGCAGCACCAGCCGCGCGGCGCTCACCGGCACGTTGAGGCGCAGGTTGCCCATCGGTCGGCTGCGGAATTGGTTGACCGCGTCGATGGCCGATTCCAGCTCGCCCAGGACGGGTGCCACACGCGCAAGCAACAGCCGGCCGGCATCGGTGGGCACCACGCTGCGGGTGGTGCGATTGAACAGGCGCACGCCCAGGCGTTCTTCGAGCCGGCGGACGGCCTCGCTGAGGTTGGAGGCGCTGACGCCGCTATGGCGCGCGCCCTCACGAAAGCCCTGCGCCTGCGCGACAGCAATAAAAGCCTGCAGGTCTGCCAGATGGGTCGCCATTGTTCGATATCCTGCACAGCCTGTGTGCTTTGCCCTGGATTGTTGCACGCATCGGGCCTGCCTAGAGTGGCGTCACCCCAACGGAGACACGCCATGTTGACCACTTCATCCGCCTCTACCTATGCCCTCGGCGACCGCCAGGTGGGCCGCCTCGGCTACGGCAGCATGCAGCTCGCCGGCCCGCATGTGTTCGGGCCGCCCGCCTCGCGCAACGCCGCCATTGCGGTGCTGCGCGAGGCGGTGGCGCTGGGCGTGACCCACCTGGATACCAGCGACTTCTATGGCCCGCACATCACCAACCAGATCATTCGCGAGGCGCTGCATCCGTATCCGCAGCAGCTGACCATCGCAACCAAGGTCGGTGCCAAGCGCGATGCGAGTGGCGCGTGGCTGCCGGCGATGGCGCCGGAAGCGCTCACCCAGGCCGTGCACGACAACCTGAAACACCTGGGTTTGGATGTGCTGGAGGTGGTCAACCTGCGCAGCATGCTGGACGTGCAACGCCCGGTGGAAGGGTCGCTGGAACCACAGCTCACCGCGCTGGCCGAGCTGCAGCAGCGCGGGCTGATCCGCCACATCGGCTTGAGCAATGTCACCGCGCAACAGGTCGAAGAAGGCCGGGCGCTGTGCCGCATTGTGTGCGTGCAGAACCATTACAACCTGGTCCATCGCACCGACGATGCACTGATCGACGCGCTGGCCCGTGAGGGCATCGCCTACGTGCCATTCTTCCCGCTGGGCGGCTTCTCGCCACTGCAGTCCGCGGCGCTGACCGAGGTGGCCGCGCAGCTGCAGGCGACCCCGCAACAGGTGGCCTTGGCGTGGTTGCTGCAGCGCTCGCCGAATGTGCTGGTGATCCCGGGGACGTCATCGCTGGCGCATCTGCGCGAGAACATGGCGGCGGCAACGCTGGAACTGGATGACGCCGTGCTTGCGGTGCTGGAGGGGATTGGGCGGCAGTAAGGCGGTGTGACTTAGGTGGCAGCGGCGCGTGTGGTGGCGATGCGTGCGCTGTCTGCTGCCTCGCAGGGAGCTGTGATGTTCTGGCGGACGCGGCGGACTGGTGCCTGCAGTGACTGTGTGTGTTTCCCAGGCGGACGGTGCCGGTCCTCGTCCGCGACGCATTGGCAAGGCTGTCTTGCGACGAATATACGAAACATATACGATTCGTATAAATCCACTTGCAAGGCAATCTCATGGGCATCGTCAACATCGACGACAGCTTGCACGATCAGTTGCGTCGGGCCTGCACGGTCACGCATCGGTCGATCAATGCGCAGGCCACGTTCTGGATCAGGATCGGCATGCTGTGCGAGATGCATCCGGACCGGTGTTTTCAGGACATCGTGGCCGATGAGCTCCGCGGCGCAGGCGTGCAATCGCCCGCGTTGGATGCGCGACGCACATGATCAAGCAGCCGTACGAATTGGCGTTGATGGCCGATGCCGGTGCGCTGCTTGCGCAGGTGTTTGCGCGCTTGGATCAGTTGCCGATGCAGGGCAAGAGCACGTTGGAGATCAACGATTTCGTCGAGCGCATGATCGTGGACGAGTTGCAGGCGCGGCCTGCGAGCAAAGGGCAGTACGGGTTTGAATTCGTGCTCAATGCCTCGATCAATGATGTGGTGTGTCACGGCGTACCGTCGGCGAACGATGTGCTGCGCAGTGGGCAGATCGTCAATCTGGACATCACGCTGGAAAAGAACGGCTTCATTGCCGATTCGAGCACCACGTACCTGATCGGCGAGGTGTCGTACGCGGCACGTCGCCTGGTCAAGGCAACGTATCAGGCCATGTGGAAAGGCATTGCCGCGGTACGCCCTGGTGCGCGCGTTGGCGATATTGGGCACGCGATCGCGCGCCATGCGCGTGAGCAGGGCTACAGCGTGGTCAGGGAATACTGCGGGCACGGCATTGGCCGCGAAATGCACGAGGAGCCGCAAATCCTGCATGACAGCCATGCCAACACCGGCCCGGAGCTGCAGGAGGGCATGGTGTTCACCATCGAGCCGATGCTCAACCAGGGCAAGCCAGCGGTGCGCGCGGAGGCCGACGTGTGGCCGGTGCATACGCGCGATGGCCTGTTGTCCGCTCAGTTCGAACACACCGTGGCAGTCACGCGTACCGGCGTGCAGGTGTTGACGCTGCGGCCGAATGAAGTGCCGCGTTGCGTGCTGGGCTAAAAGCGGCTAACAAAACGTAGCGAGCAGTCGTCAGGTGGGTGCGGACGGCGCGGAGGAACCGGAGTGTACGTGGGTACATGCCGATTCCGAGCACCGGCCGCGCCCGCCTTGAGGCTGCGCAGTAGTTTTGATAGCTGCTCTAAAGCATGGTTGCACGCGCTGGCCGTAGTGCGGCGCACGCCTGGCCTTCCACGACCAGGCCGCGATCCAGGTGGTGGAAGGGCTGCATCCGGTGGTGGATACGCTATGGATGATCCATCGCGCCGAATGGCCGTTGTCTGCGCGCGCGCAACAGGTGGTGGCCTGCATGCACGCAGTGTTCGCGCAGCAGGTGCCCACCACGCAGCACCGCAGCGATGCGCAATCGCGCCGAAGTAGAAAGCGCTGAGCCAGCTGGGCCCGCTTGCGCCTACAGCAGCGACACGCAGTGCAGCTGCGTCTCCAGATATTTGCGCAGGATGCGGTAGCAATCGCGGTCGAACGCGCCGGGTGTCGCCTGCAAACGGCGTGCGCCCGCCAACGAGGTGGCGCTGCCCAGATAGTGCCAATCGCGCAGCACATGGAACTGGGTGCGTTGCGCGCCTTGCTCCTTCAGCGCGATGGCGCCGGGAAATGGCCACGCCGCCTGTTCCAGATGCTGCAGCACGCTGCGTAGCCGTTCTTCGTGCGCGTCCAAGGGCTCGGCACCATGGCAGGCGCCGCTGCAGCGTTTCAGCATGGCGCGGAAACAGGGCCGGCCTGCTTGCAGCCGCTCCAGTCCCAGCAAGCCGTAACAAAGACGATGCTGGTCGGCGAGGCGGCGCAACGTTTCCTTGGCCGCACGCGGGCTGGAATACAGCCCGTACAACCAGGGCGCTGCCGTCGGATCGATCTCGCCGGAATGTTCGATCGACACCTCGCCGCGATACAGCCGGATCGAAAACTGGCGGGGGATTCGGCGCAGCTTCTGGTTGTACAGCGGGCGCAGGGTCTTGATCAGCTGCGACTCCAGCAGTTGTGCGCCGATGTCACCGGCCATTTCGATCACCTGGATGCTGCGCGTCTGACGCAGCAGCGAGGCTTCGGCCGCGTTACGGAAATGGTCCATGATGCGGTTGCGCAGGTGGATGCTCTTGCCGATGTACAACGGCAGCGTGCTGCTCTGTCCATGGAACAGATAGACCCCGGGCGTGGCCGGCAAGGTGTCCAGTTCTGCGCGCAGATGCTCGGGGTAGGTGTAGTCCGGAGCGCCCCAGCTGCGCTTTGCCCGCTCAGCGCGCCCCACCACCGCCGGCCTCCTGTCTCGGTGGTAACGCGTTGCTTGGCGCGATGCCAGGCGCGCAGTGCCGCCGTTCGATCAATGTGGTGCGGCGAGTAGCCGTTGTGGTGCGTGTCATCGGCGGCGATGCTGCCAAGCACGTGTCTCAGTGGATGAGACGCGCGGTCATCGGACATCAGACGGCGGCCATGGCGCAGCGCTGCGCCCACCAGGCCGCGCGGCGGTGAACGGTTTAGCGTTTTGTCGCAGTCCAACGACCGGCAGGCGGCCGGAAGTTGTGGCGATGCTGGCGGGCGCGCTATCGTCTCGCCCGCGACGGGCACAACCGATGCCGCACGCGGGCAGTCTTCACGGGGGAGTCGCTAACGCCATGGAGCATGCACGACGCTGTCGACCGCCCGCCGTTCGATGGCAAGACGCATCGCGCACGCCTGCCTTATTTCCGGCAGTGGTCCACCCCAACTACGTCAGACGCGATGCCCGTTGATCCCAGTGGTGAGTCGTTTTCCTTCCTTGCCGGTGGTGGCGAAATGGGCGCGCGGATGCGTGCGCACGACTGGAGTGGCTCGGCGCTGGGGCTGCCGTCGCAGTGGCCGCAATCGCTGCGTTCGGCGCTGTCGATCTGCCTGAACTCGCCGGTGCTCGCCACGGTATTGTGGGGCCCTGACCTGGTGATGCTCTACAACGACGCCTATATCCCGTCGATGGCCGATCGCCATCCGTGGGCGTTGGGCCAGCCGGTCTCCGAGGTCTGGGGCGCGTCCTGGGAACAGGTGGCGCCGCCGTTCCGCCGGTGTCTGCAGACCGGCGAAGGTTTCGAGCAGCGGCATGTGGAACTGCCGATGGTGCGTCGCGGCGTGCCGGAAATGACCTACTGGAACTTCAGCGCCGCACCGATCCGCGGCGAAGACGGCAGCATCGTGGGCCTGTTCAACCAGGGCATCGAAATCACCGAGACGGTGCGCGCCGATCGCCTGCGCGTCGCCGAAGCCGAGCGGCGGCGCCGGCTGTTCGAACAGGCTCCCGGGTTCACCGCGATCTTGCACGGCCCGGAGCATGTGTTCGCTTTCGTCAATGCCGCCTATCTGCGGCTGGTGGGCGGTCGCGACATGCTCGGCATGAGCGTGCGTGCCGGCTTGCCGGAGCTCGAAGGCCAGGGTTTCTACGAATTGCTCGACAGCGTCTACAGCACCGGCGAGCGCTTCGTGGCGTCCGCCGTGTCGATCCAGCTGCAGCGGACCGGTACCGGCGCCGAGCAGCGCTTTGTCGATTTTGTCTATGAGCCGGTCAAGGACGATGCCGGCCGCGTCACCGGCATCTTCGTGCAGGGGTTCGACACCACCGATGCGCAGCAGACGCAGCAGGCCTTGCGCGAGAGCGAAAAACGCTACCGCATGCTGTTCGAAAACATCGACGCCGGCTTCTGCATTGCCGAGGTCAAGTTCGATGCGCAGGGTCAGGCAATCGACCACCGCATGCTCGCGGTCAACCCGGCCTTCGAGCGGCATACCGGCCTGACCGATGTGGTGGGCAAATGGTCGAGCCAGTTGCTGCCCGGCATCGAGCAGGAGTGGCACGAGGCGTATGGCCGCGTTGCCCGCAGTGGCGAGCCGCTGCGCTTCGAGCGCGAGGCTGCACGGCTGGGGCGCTGGTACGATGCGCACCTGTTTCCGGCCGGCACCCACGACAATCACGTGGCGATGCTGATCGTGGACATCACCCAGCGCCGGCGGGTGGAGCAGCAGTTGCGCGACTTGAACGAGACGCTGGAGCAACGCGTTGTCGAAGCATTGGCCGAGCGGCGCCTGTTCGCCGACTTCGTCGATAGCACCGACGCGGCCGTGCTCGCTTGCGACCTGGACTTCACCATCCTGGCCCTCAACACCGCCAGCGCCGAGGCTTTGCGGCTCGCCTATGGGGTGTCTGCGCATGTGGGCGACAACCTGCTCGGTCTGCTGGACGGCTTGCCCGAACATCGCGCGCAGGTGGCGCGCCACTGGGGCCGCGCGCTAAGTGGCGACGAGTTCCTGGTGCTGGAGGAATTCGGCGACCCGGCACGCGCGCTGCGGCATTACGAAGTGCGCTTCAGCCAGCTGCGCGATCGCCATGGCGGACGAGTGGGCGCCTTCCAGGTGGCGCAGGATGTCACCGACCGCGTGCAGACCGAAGCCAGCCTGGAGGTGGCACGCGAGGCGTTGCGGCAGAGCCAGAAGATGGAAGCGGTGGGGCAGCTCACCGGCGGGCTGGCGCACGACTTCAACAATCTGCTGACCGGCCTTTCCGGCAGCCTGGAGTTGATGCAGACGCGCATGGGCCAGGGCCGCTTCGACGATGTGGAGCGCTACATCGCGGTGGCGCAGAAAGCGGCCGGCCGCGCGGCAGCGTTGACGCATCGGCTGCTGGCGTTTTCGCGCCGGCAGACGCTCGCGCCCAAGCCGACCGATGTGAATGCACTGATTGCCGGCATGGAAGACTTGATCCGGCGCACGGTGGGACCGTCGATCGAACTCACCACGGTGGCCGAACAGGCGCTGTGGCCCGCGTTGGTGGATCCATCCCAGCTGGAAAATGCGCTGCTCAACCTGTGCCTCAACGCGCGCGACGCGATGCCGGACGGCGGCCGCATCACCATCGAAACCGCCAATAGCTGGTTGAACCATTCGGCCACGCAGCAACACGAGGTGCCCGATGGCGAGTACCTGTCGTTGTGCGTAAGCGACACCGGCACCGGCATGCCCGGAGACGTCATTGCGCGCGTGTTCGAGCCGTTCTTCACCACCAAACCGATCGGCGAGGGCACCGGCCTGGGGCTGTCGATGATTTACGGTTTTGCGCAGCAGTCCGGTGGCCAGGTGCGGGTGTCGTCGACCGTGGGCGAGGGCACTACCGTCTGCATCCACTTGCCGCGGCATCTGGGCGATGCCACCGGCGATGCGCAAGCGCGCACGCTGCCGGCGACGCCGCGTTCGCAACAGGGCGAGACTGTGCTGGTGGTGGACGACGAACCCAGCGTGCGCATGTTGGTGGCCGACATTCTGGAGGAACTGGGCTATACCGCGTTGCAGGCGGTGGACGGCGCATCCGGCTTGAGCGTGCTGCAGTCCGATGTGCGGATCGACTTGCTGATCACCGATGTTGGCTTGCCGGGTGGCATGAACGGGCGGCAGATGGCCGATGCGGCGCGGATCGCGCGGCCGCGCTTGAGCGTGTTGTTCATTACCGGCTATGCGGAAACCGCCGTGCTCGGCGCCGGCCAACTTGCGCCGGGCATGGCCGTGCTGACCAAGCCGTTCGGTATCGATGCGATGGCGGCGCGCATTCGCGAGATGATTCGCTAGGTGTTCGCGGCAGTGCTGTGCGGTGGCATCGCGTTGCCGCGCCTGCGCGAGATGCACAGACAGCAGGGCGCTCTCAGGCGCCCGGTCTCAGGTGAATGACATACACCATGAGCGCTTCCGGCGAGCGCATGGCCCTCCGGAAGCGCCGCGCGGTCAGCGATTGCCGCCGCCGCTGGACTGGCCGCCCTTCTTGCCGGCTTCGCGTGCTTCTTCCGAGCTGAATTCGTGTGCGTTGCCGCTCTGATGGGCTGCCTTGCCGCCCTTGGAGGCGATTTCCCGCTGCTTGTCTTCATCCATCGAAGCAAAGCCGCGGTTACTGGTGCCGCCCTGGTTTTGGTTCTGATTTGCCATGGAGAGTTCTCTTGGTTCGTTGCTTGGGGAATGCACGCACGCGTTTGCGTGGTGCGGGGCAGAGCATCGCGCCGCCTGCATAAAACGCACGTCGGCGATGCGCCAATCGCACCTGAGCGCATAAGCGGACTTGGCGATTTTTCTTCACTGCCAAGAAACGGGCGATGGCGATCGCTAGCGCGTAGGCATGTGGACGGATGCGTTCGCGTTCGGTCGCGCATGCCCAGACGCACAGGCAGTTGCACGGCCGGCTATGCTGCACGCCCGGAACGAAATGGATGAGCATGCAGATGCGAGGTCACGCAGCGGCGATGGTGTTGGCAACGGCGATGGCAACCGGCCCCTGTGCCGCAGCGGCGCTGCCGCCAGAGCTGAGCGCGCACCTGCCTGCCGGCTACACGCTCATCCAGGCGGTTGATTCGGATTTGAACGGCGATGGCCGGCGCGATTACTTGCTGGCGTTGCGGCGCGCCGATGAGGCAGCGCAGATTGCCGCCGGCAAGGATGCACCGCAGCGGCTGTTGCTGGTCCTGATACACACGGACGATGGCCGCTTTGTCGAAGCCGCGCGCAACGCACAGGTGATCTTCAAGGCCGATGACGGTGGGCAGTGCGATCCGTTCGACGACGACGGCCAGGGGTTGGTGGCCAAGGGCGCCTATTTCACCGTGCAGAACGGCGTTGCATGCGGCCAGCACTGGACCGACTACATCACCTTCCGCTACGACCGCACGCAGCGTGCAGTGCTGTTCCATGTGCGCATCATTGAAGACTGGGTGACCAACCCGGACGCAGAGCGCGATGGCGAGGCGCTGCGTCTGAGCCGGCACGAGGTGATCAAGGCCGACCCGCGCAAGCCGGTGACGCTGTCTGCCTACAGTCCCCTCGGTGGCTAGGTGTCGCGCTAACGTAATGGCGTGATCAGCAGGCGAGTGCCGGGCCTGGCATCGGCGTGTGCGACGCGTTTGCTGCGTTGTCTGCGCAGCGCCGGTGTGTGGCCAGCGCCTGCGCCGTGCGGCGAGCCCGCAGCGCGATCGCGCGGCTCAGCCAGCCGGTTGCCGCGGCTCCGCGCCACGCCGGTACACAAACAGGCGCGGCGCCTTGGCGACGTGCACCGCGGCCTGGCGTTCGCCGGCAATCAATGAAAAACCGATGTCGGCCAGCATGCGCGACAAGGTGTTCGCATTGCCGCGGCCAGGGTCGCTGATCACGATCTCGCAGGCCGGTTTGGCCAGGTCGGGAATCAGCTTGGCCAGCAAGGTGGCGTGGCGGGTTTCGTAGAGCACGTCGCTGGCGATGATCATGTCGAACTGGCCCATGTCCGCCGCGCCCGCATCCCAGTCCAGGCGCCGGTACGGCACCGATTCCAGCGCATTGAGCGCAGCGTTGTAGGCGAGGAAGACTTCGGCCAGCGGGTGATGGTCGCTGGCCACGATGTCGGCGCCGCGGCGGCGCAACACCAGGCTGGCCAGCCCCAGGCCACAACCGAGTTCGAGAATGCGTTTGCCGGCCACCGGCCGGGTGGCCATCGCTTCGGCCAATAGCTGGCCGGCGGGCCAGACCTGGCCGAACAGGCTCCACTGCGCCGAGGAAATCCCCGCATCGGCGGCGGTCTGGTCGGGGTCTGCGTACTGCTGTTTGTCCGCCAACGCACGGATGCTGAGGGTGTGCTGCCCGAAGGTCAGCGCATGGATCTGGGTCTGATAGCCCGGCATGGTCGCGTCGCGTGATCGCCAGGCGCGCAGGCCGGCGGAGAGAGAAGAGCGCGCAACGGCGCCAGAACGGCCGGACGAGACGCAGGAGCTGCGTGGTGCACGCGCATGCTACGGCAAACCCGACCGTGGCGCGTTAGCGCGCGCGGTGCGTGCAGGCAATGGCGCACAGCCCGGCGCTTGCATGCAAGCCGGTAGCTGCCGCTATGGTCGCGGCAGTGAAGGTGTGGAGACGAGGATGAAGCACTGGGTGTTTCTGGCGGTGGCAATCGTTGCGGAGGTCATGGCGACGGCGGCGCTTACATCCAGCGAAGGCTTCACCCGGCGATGGCCGTCGCTGCTGACCGTGCTCGGCTATGCCGTGGCGTTCTATTGCCTGGCGGCGACGTTGCGGGTGATCCCGGTCGGCATCGCGTACGCGCTCTGGTCCGGAGCCGGCATCGTGCTGATCTCGTTGGTGGCCTGGCTGGTGCATGGCCAGCGGCTGGATCTGCCGGCCATGCTGGGCATGGCGCTGATCGTGGCCGGCGCGGTGGTCATCGATGTGTTCTCGAAGATGGCGCCGCAGTGACGGCGCACGGCGGGGACACGCGTCGCCGCGCGCCGGGCAAGACCGGCAATTTTTCCGCATCGCGGCAGTCCACACGCTCCGCAGCGAGGGTGCCGGGCAGTCACCCGAGCGCAGCTACGTTCGGCTGCAATCAAAGGTTGCATCGCGGTCATTTGCCGGTCTGGAAAGGCTCACGGATGTGATGGGGGCCTCACCGGGCTCGTCTAAACTAGCGCCACGGGAATGGCCCCGCGGAGAGCACGCACTTGAACGATTCCGGTTACGGAGAGCCACGGGCGCCATTGATTGGCGAATCGCAGACGCTTCCGGTTAGCAAGCATCGCTCGGACATCTTCTTTGCTGCGGTGGAAACCACGCGCATGCCGATGACGGTGACCGACCCATACCTGCCGGATAACCCGATCGTGTTCGCCAACCGGGCCTTCCTGGAAATGACCGGGTACGCTGCCGACGAAATCATCGGCAACAACTGCCGCTTCCTTCAGGGTCCGGAGACCGATCGCCAGGCCGTGGCCGATGTGCGTGACGCCATCGATAACCGCCGCGAATTCGCCACTGAAGTGCTGAATTACCGCAAGGACGGCTCGACATTCTGGAATGCGCTGTTCGTTTCCCCGGTCTTCGATGACACCGGCAAGCTGGTGTACTTCTTTGGCTCGCAGCTGGACGTCAGCCGCCGCCGTGATGCCGAAGATGCCCTGCGCCAGGCGCAGAAGATGGAAGCGCTGGGCCAGCTCACCGGCGGCATTGCACACGACTTCAATAACCTGCTGCAGGTGATGTCCGGGCATCTGGAATTCATCCAGATGATGGTCAGCAACGGCAACGGCAGCCCCGATCGCATCGCGGTCAGCGCGGAGCACGCCGCCGCGGCGGCGGCCAAGGCCGCGACCTTGACCCAGCAATTGCTAGCGTTTTCGCGCAAACAGAAATTGCGTGGCCGGGTGGTCAATCTCAATGGCCTGGTGTCGGGCATGAACAATATGGCCGAGCGCGCGCTGGGGGGCGGCATCACCCTTCGTCAGGCGCTGGAAGAACGGCTGTGGAATTGCCAGATCGACACGACGCAGGCCGAAGTAGCGCTGTTGAACGTGCTGATCAATGCGCGTGACGCCATGGCCAATGCCGAGCGCAAGGAAGTGATGGTGCAGACGCAGAATGTGGAGATCACCAGCCACGATCTGTCGATGTATCACCAGCTGGCGCCGGGCCGCTACGTAAGCATTGCGGTGACCGACAGCGGCTCGGGCATGCCGCCGGAAGTGGTGAGCCGGGTCATGGAGCCGTTCTTCACCACCAAGGAAGAGGGGCAGGGCACGGGCCTGGGCTTGTCGATGGTGTATGGCTTCGTTAAGCAATCCGGCGGCACCGTGCGCATCTACAGCGAAGTGGGCGAAGGCACCACGGTGCGGCTGTATTTTCCCGCCTCCAGCGATTACGAAAACGCGCTGCCGTCCACCAAGAACCGCGCCTTGGACAAGGGCGGCAACGAAACCATCCTGATCGTGGAAGACAAGGAGGACGTGGCGGTGGTGGCCAAGATGTTCCTGGAAGGTGCCGGTTATCGCGCGCTGTCCGCGTCGAGCGGGCGCGAAGCGATCCAGGTGCTGGAGCAGCATCCGGAAGTGGACGCCTTGTTCACCGATCTGATCATGCCAGGCGGCATGAACGGCGTGGTGCTGGCGCGCGAAGCACGGCGGATGCTGCCCAAGATCAAGGTATTGCTCACCACCGGCTATGCCGATGCCAGCATCCAGCGCACCGATGTGGGCGGCGCGGAGTTCGACGTGGTCAACAAGCCGTACACGCAGAAGGAATTGCTCAAGCGCATTCGCATGTTGCTGGATGGTCCCACCGGCGTTGGTTGAATACGTGCAGGTGCCGGCGCGGCCTGGAGTGCCCGGCAGTGGCCCATCCGTGAACGCCTAGCCAGGCACACGCGCACTTTCAACCAGGCATGACATCCGGCGGGGCATGCTCAGGCCTCATTGCCGAGGTGTCCCATGCACAAATTCATTTGGGTGGTCATTGCGCTGCTGAGTCTGGTTGGCTGCGCCACCGGGCGTCTGTCTGACGAAGAGCGCCTGCAGCTGTACCGCGCCAACGCCGGTGCGCCGGTGCGGGATTTCCGCTATGGCAACAGCCTGGCCGGCTGGACCGCATTGGGCGGCAGCGCGTTGGCGGTGTGGACGCGCCCCAATCAGGCGTATTTGCTGGAACTGCGCGCGAGCTGCAACGAGCTGGGGTATGCGCCGGCCATTGCGATCACGCAGCGCTTTGGTCAGGTGAGTGCGCGCTTCGACAATGTGATTGCGCTCGGTGGCCCGGGGATGATCCGTATTCCGTGCCGCATCGAGACGATTCGCCCGCTCGACGTCAAGGCGATCCGTGCCTCGGAGAAACAATTACGCGAGGCCAGGATGCAGGAGCGCACCGAGGCGGAAGCCGAACAGGCTCCGCACGACTGAGCGTGGGCACCTACTCCGGCGAGTCATGATGTCGGCCCGCTGGTCGGCGGTAGTGGCGATGCACGACAGCGCCTTAGCGTGAAGATGCGCGCAACACCGGGCCAAACGCACGCTGCAGCCAACACGCTGCAGCCAATTAGCTACGTGCCGCGCTCACTCTTCACCCAGCGGATCGACATACCCTTCTGGCTTGTCGGCATTGCGTTCGAACAGGAACTTCTGCAGTTCCGCTTCGAGGAAGGCGCGGTGCTTGGGGTCACGCGGCGAGAGCCGGTTTTCGTTGATCAGCATGGTCTGGTGCGCAAGCCAGGCCTGCCAGCCGGCCTTGCCAATCTGCGCGAAAATACGTTGGCCGAGCTCGCCGGGATACGGCGCAAAATCCAGGCCTTCGGTGTCGCATTGCTGGTACTGGCAGAACACGGTGCGGGACATGCAAAGTTCCTTGTATGGTGCGCGCGTGATGTGGGCGATGCAGGTGTGCAGGGCTCAACCAACACACGGTGCGCTGGAGTCGCAGTGTAAGCCTGTGTCCTGTCAAAGCCGAGCCAGGGTTGCATGCGCACGTGGTTCTCGTGCGGCGCGCGTTTACAACGCGTCGAGCAATTTGCGGATCGGCGCCGGCAGGCCTAGCGTTGCAAGATCTGCGCGTGCCACCCAGCGCAGGTCGTCGTTGTCGCGCAGCACCTGGCGCAGCGCGACCTTGCGCAGGCGCAGTGGCTGCAAATGCAGGCGGTAGTGGCTGAAGGTGTGCACGATCATCGGCATTTCGTCGGCACGGTCGTAATCGCCATCGATATGCGCGGCGAACCACTCACGCAACGCGCTGTCGGTTTCGGCTTGTGGCAGCGTCCACAGCGATGCCCAGATGCCGGCGGGTGGGCGGCGTTGCAGCAGGATCTCGTTGTGCGCGTTTTCCAGCAGCAGCGCGGTGGCCTCGCGCTCGGGCAATTGCTTGCCGGGCTTGGGCGTGGGCAGTGCCTCGACCAGGCCCTCGCGACGCGCTACGCAGTTGTCCTGCAGCGGGCACACCATGCACGCCGGTCTGGCGCGCGTGCACAGCGTGGCGCCGAAATCCATCTGCGCCTGCGTGTAGTCGGCCAGGCGGCCGGCGGGCACGTGTGCGACATGGTTCGCCGCCAACTGCCATAGCTGTTTTTCCACGACCGGCAAGCCGGGATAGCCGGCAATGCCGTGGATGCGCGTGAGTACGCGTTTGACGTTGCCATCCATGATTGGAAAGCGGTCGTTCCAGGCCTGGCTGAGGATCGCGCCGGCGGTGCTGCGGCCGATGCCGGGCAGCGCCAGCAGCGCATCGAAATCGCGCGGCAACTCGCCTGCATGCAAGGCCACGCACTGCTTGGCGGCCGCATGCAGGTTGCGAGCACGCGCGTAGTAACCCAGCCCGGCCCAGTGCGCCATCACCGTGTCGTTGTCGGCGGCGGCCAGATCGGCAAGGGTGGGGAAGCTGGCGACGAACTTCTGGAAGTACGGGATCACCACCGCGACCTGGGTCTGCTGCAGCATGATTTCCGACAACCACACCCGGTAGGGCGCGCGTGGATGCTGCCAGGGCAGGTCGTGCCGGCCATGGCCATCGAACCAGTGCAGCAGACGGTCGACAAACGCATCGGTGGTGAGCGTGGCGGGTGCGGGCATGGGGTCTGCTGGCGTGGGAAGGCGAGGGCTCAAGGCGGTTGGTGTGCAGAGGTGCGGTGACTCAATCCCGCATGCGGCTGCGCGCTTCGTGCGAGCTGATACGCAATGCCGCCATTGTGCAGTGTAGGCGTCGGTGGCTTGATCTCGGCACTCAACAGCGCAGCAAGGTGCATGTTTGCAGGGTGGATAGGCATCGCGCCATGCGGCTAACTGCACGTCCGGCGGCCCTTGATGCCGCTGCCACGCCGGTACTTTGTCGATCACGCGCTGCAGATGGCAAACCTGCGCTGCGCCAGAGGCGCCTCCCGCAGCGCCTCCCGCTGCAACGGCTGAAGGTGGCCGCTGCAGCTCGATCCCGCAGCCACGCCTGGCCAGTGCAGACGCAGCGCGGTGAGTGCATCCACGTAGGCATCTGGACCCCAACGCCAGTGCTGCATGCGTGCAGCACTGCAGCAGGCGTGGAATCAGCTGCCCAACGCTTCTGGCAGCAGCGCATCGACAAACGCTTCCGGGTCGAATACGCGTAGGTCTTCCGGGCGCTCGCCGATACCGGCAAAACGGATCGGAATGCCGAACTCGCGGGCCAGCGCAAATACCACGCCGCCCTTGGCGGTGCCATCGAGCTTGGTCACCACCAGGCCGGTGACGCCGACGGCGGCGTGGAACTGGCGCAACTGCGAGATGGCGTTCTGGCCGGTGGTGCCGTCGATGACCATCAGCACTTCGTGTGGCGCGGCGGCATCGATCTTGCCGAGCACACGGCGGATCTTGCCCAGCTCGTTCATCAGCCCGGTCTGCGTGTGCAGGCGGCCAGCGGTATCGGCGATCAGCACCTCGGTGCCACGGGCCTTGGCGGCCTGCAGCGCGTCGAACGCCACCGAAGCGGCATCGGCGTTCTGTCCCTGCGCAATCACGGCCACGCCGTTGCGATCGCCCCAGGCCTGCAGCTGGGCCACCGCGGCGGCACGGAAGGTGTCGCCGGCGGCCAGCATCAGGCTGTGGCCGTCGTCCTTGAAGCGCTTGGCGAGCTTGCCGATGGTGGTGGTCTTGCCGACGCCGTTGACGCCGACGGTCAGCACCACGAACGGCTTGACCGAGCGGTCGATCACCAGCGGCTTGGAGACCGGCTGCAGCAGTGCGATGAGGTCGGCGCGCAAGGCCTTGAACATGGCCTGGGCATCGACGAATTCGCGCGACTTCATGCGCTTGCGCAGGCCTTCGACCAGCGCGGTGGTGGCGCCGATGCCGACGTCGGCGGTGATCAGCGCAGTCTCGATCTCGTCGAGTAGGTCGTCGTCGAGCTTGGGGTTACGGGAGAACAGGCCGCCAAAGCTGCGCGCAAAGGTACTGTTGCGCAGGCGCTCGCGCCAGCCCGGCTTGCCGGCCGGCGCGGCGGGTAGGCTGTCGCGCGTGTCGATGCCGCTGTCCTGCACGACCTGCGTAGGCGCAACCACTGGTGTGGTGACCACGGGCGCTGCCGGGACTGGCGCGTATGCGGCGGGCGGTGTCGCTGCGGGCACCGCAGGCGCAGCCGGTGCAGGCACTACGGGCGGTACCGCCACCTGCGGCGTGGCTACTGGCGCGGCTGGCGTGACTGCCGGGGTCGGCGCTTGCAGCGGTGCAGCAGGTGCGGCCTGTGGCAGCGGCTGCGGCGTAGGCACCACAACGACGGGCGTGGCGGTGGCCGGCGCGCTCGGCGCAACCGGATCCGGCAATGCCTGCAGCGCCGAGGGCGCAGCGGCTGGCGGCGGCGTGGGTGCGCTGGGCACCGCGGCAATGCTCTGCACCTGCCCGGTGCGTGCGGCGATGTCCTGCGCCAGTTGTTCAGCGGGTGCGGCCGGCGTTGCTGGCCTTGGCGTTTCTGCAGCCGGCGTACTGGGCGCTGCCACCAGCGCGACCGGTGTGGTCGGCGCGCTGGCAGGCGGTGTCTGGGCGGGCGCGGGCGGTGCGGCTGGCGTGGCAGCCGATGGCGCCGTGGGGAATGCGGCTGCCAGTTCTTCCAGGCTGTAGCGCGAGGTCCGCGAGCTGTCGGGCGTGGTTGGCTTGTTGCGACGGAAGAAGCTGGCCATTGGCAACGCAGTAGGGGAAACGCGGAATTCTACCATCCGGGCCCGGTCCGGCCCTTGACGCGTCCTTCAGCGCAGCCAGCGCCACGGGGCTCGCAGGCCGGCTGTAATCCTGCCGAATTCTGCATCTGCGGCACACGCGGTCAAGGCGTATTGCCGCGGTCTTAGAGCTGGCCTTTCAGCGCCCGGTAGTCGCGCGGGGTCATGCCCACCGTGGCCTTGAATTGCCGCGCGAATGCGCTCTGGTCGGCAAAGCCGCAGCGCTGGCCGATGCTGGCAATGCTGTCGTCGCCATACAGCAGGCGCATCGCCGATTCGATGCGTAACTTGGTCAGCAGTTGCTGCGGCGTCACCTGGAACACGCGGCGGAAATGCCGTTCCAGCTGCGCCACCGACAACCCGGCCAGGTCGGCCAGCGCCTGCACGCGCAGGTTGTCGCCGAAGTTGGCCTGCATGTGGTCCATCACCTGGCTCAGGCGCTCGTACGCCGAGTGACGGCTGTCCGGCTGGCCAAGATCGCGCGAAATGCCGACCACTCCAATCACCTCGTCGCCTTCGCACAGCGGGCGCTTGAAGGTGAGGCACCAACCCGGCAGGCGATTGGGATACAGGTGCACTTCCAGCTGGTTGTCGATGAGCTCGCCACACAGCACGCGGCGGTCCTGCATCATGTAGCTGCCACCCAGCGGCAGCGGGAACACCTCCAGCGGCGAGCGGCCGATGATCTCGCTGCGCAGCTTGCGCCCGAGCCGGCGCACCAGGGTGAGGTTGCAATGGGTGTAGCGGCCTTCGCCATCCTTGATGAAGAACACCACATCCGGCAGCGCGTCGAACAACGTCTGCATTTCCAGCGCGGGCAGGTTGAGGTCCATCGGGGTCATCGTGGCGGTCGCATTTGACGGTCGCGCGAAAGGCGCGGCCCGACCCCGATCCTAGCGCAAACGCGCGGCTGTGAATCAGGTTGGCGATTGTGCGGATTTCCGCATTTGCGCCTCGCATTGCGCGCTAGTCGCCCGCGCGCCACGGATGGGAGCATGGCGGCATGCACACCATCGACGTCATCGACTCCCATACCGCAGGCGAACCGACCCGCGTGGTCCTGGCCGGCTTCCCCGACCTGGGCGATGGCGACCTGGCGCAGTGCCGCGAGCGCTTCCGCAGCGACTTCGACCACTGGCGCAGTGCCATTGCCTGCGAGCCGCGCGGCTCGGACACCATGGTGGGCGCCTTGCTGCTGCCGCCACGCGACCCGAGCGCCTGCACCGGGGTGATCTTCTTCAACAACGTCGGCTACCTGGGCATGTGCGGGCACGGCACCATCGGCGTGGTGCGCACGCTGGCCGAACTGGGCCGCATCGCGCCGGGGCAGCACCGCATCGAGACGCCGGTAGGCACGGTGGGCGTGGCGCTGGCCGACGACGGCACGGTGTCGATCGACAACGTCGAAAGCTACCGCCACGCCGCTGGCGTGGAAGTGGACGTGCCCGGGCATGGCCGCGTGCGCGGTGACGTGGCCTGGGGCGGAAATTGGTTCTTCATCACCGAGCAGGCGCCGTGCGCGTTGGGCCTGGCTCAGCAGCGCGAACTCACCGCCTACACCGAGGCGATCCGCCTGGCCCTGGAAGCGGCCGGCATCACCGGCGAGGCGGGTGGGGAGATCGACCATATCGAGATCAGCGGCGTGGCCCCGGACGGCAGCGGCGCGGCACGCAACTTTGTGCTGTGCCCCGGCCTGGCCTACGACCGCTCGCCGTGCGGCACCGGCACCAGTGCGAAGCTGGCCTGCCTGGCCGCCGACGGCAAGCTGGCCGAAGGCGAGCGCTGGCTGCAGCAAGGCATCCTGGGCAGTGCGTTCGAAGGCAGCTACCGGCACAGCGGGCGTGGCATTGCGCCGCGGATCAGCGGGCATGCGTTCATCACCGCGCGGTCGCAACTGCTGATTGACCCGGCCGACCCATTCGCCTGGGGCATCGTGGCCTGATGCAGCCGCCACCGCGCGCGCAGGGCGGTACCGGCGCAGCGCCTGCTGCGGCGATTGCCGTGCCCGAAGCCGCACCGCCATCACATAGCGACACGCACGCCACGGCCGCTTCAACGCGCCGCAGCTACGACCTGATCGTGGTGGGCGCCGGCATCGTTGGCGCGGCCTGCGCGGAGTCCGCCGCCGCCGAGGGCTTGCGCGTGGCGATCGTGGAACCGGGGCCGATCGGCGGTGGCTCCACTGCCGCGGCGATGGGGCACCTGGTGGCGATGGACGACGACCCCGCCGAGCTGGCCTTGTCGGCGTATTCGCTGCGCCTGTGGGAGCGGTTTGCCGAGTTGAGCGAGGCCGAATTCAGCCGGTGCGGCACGCTGTGGGTGGCCCGCGATGCGCGCGAACTGGCGGCAGTGCCGGCCAAGATTGCGCGGCTGGCCGCCGCCGACCTGCGTGCCGAAGCGATCGATGCCACGCAGCTCTATGCGCTGGAGCCACACCTGGTGCCCGGCCTGGCTGGCGGCATGCGTGTACCTGACGAGGCAGTGGTGTATCCGCCGCGGGTGGCGCGGCATCTGGTGAGCCTGGCTTGCACGGCAGGCGCGCACTTGTTCGCCGGCCGCAAGGTCGAGCAGCTGCAGGCGGGCGGCGTGCGTCTGGACGATGGGCAGGTGCTGGCCGGCCCGGTGCTGGTCGCCAGCGGCGTCGCCTTGCCCGCCTTGTTGCCCGAACTGGCGTTGCGCCCGCGCAAGGGCCATCTGGTGATCACCGACCGCCATCCGGGCTTGATCCGGCATCAGTTGCTGGAACTGGGCTATGCGGATTCCGCACATGGCGCCGACGACAGCAGCGTGGCCTTTAATGTGCAACCGCGGCCGACCGGGCAGATCCTGATCGGCTCCTCGCGCCAATACGGCGCGGACGACCGCACGCTGTCGATGCCGATCCTGCAGCAGATGCTGCAACGCGCCTTCGCGTATCTGCCGGTATTGCGCGAGCTGCAGGCGATCCGGGTGTGGACCGGCTTGCGCCCGGCCACCCCGGATGGCCGGCCGTATCTGGGGCCGGTGCCGGGCCGGCGCGATGTGTGGGTGGCGGCCGGCCACGAAGGCTTGGGGGTTACCACGGCGCTGGGGAGCGCACGGGTGATCGTGGACAGCCTGCTCGGGCGCACACCGGCGATCGACCCGGCGCCCTATGCGCCCGCCCGCGCGGTGCAGGGCGTGGCGGCATGAGCGGCACGGTGCGCCTGCATGTGGATGCGCAGCCGGTGGAGGTGCCGCTGGGCGCCAGTGTTGCGGCCGCCGTGGCGCAGGCAACGCTGCAGTTTCGCCAGTCGGCGAGCGGTCAGCCGCGCGCACCGCTGTGCGGCATGGGCGTGTGCTTCGAGTGTCGGGTACGCATCGACGGCATCGGCCAGCAACGTGCGTGCATGGTGGACGCGCGCGATGGCATGCAGGTGCGTACCGATGGCTGAGCGCGTGCGCCATTTCGATGTGTTGGTGATCGGCGCTGGCCCGGCCGGGCTGGCGGCGGCACGGGCGGCCGCCAGCCACGGCGTGCAGGTGGGCGTGGTGGATGCCCAGCCGCGCGCAGGCGGGCAGGTGTGGCGCAGCGACGTGCAGCACGGTGCGCCGGCCGATGCACGCACGCTGCTGGCGCAGGTGGCCGGCGACGCGGCGATCACGCTGCTCACCGGGCTGCAGATCGTGCTGGCGCAACCGGGCTGGCTGTTGGCCGACGGCGCGCAGGGCAGCGTGCAACTGCATTACGCCGCGCTGGTGCTGGCCACCGGCGCGCGGGAACTGATGCTGCCGTTCCCCGGCTGGACATTGCCCGGCGTGACCGGCGCCGGTGCGGCGCAAGCGCTGACCAAGCAAGGCTGGCCGGTGTGCGGCAAGCGTGTGCTGGTGGCCGGCAGCGGGCCGTTGCTGCTGGCCAGCGCGGCCACCTTGCAGCGGCACGGTGCGCAGGTGCTGGGCATTCACGACCAAGCCAGCGCGGCGGCGCTGCGCGGCTTCGCGCTGCAGTTGTGGCGCTGGCCGGGCAAGGCCGCGCAGGCGGTGGCACTGCGGCTGCAGCTGCATGCGGTGGCCTACCGCAGCGGCAGCGTGGTGGTTGCGGCTCATGGCGACAGCCAGTTGCGCGAAGTCGAGATCGACGGCCCTGCCGGGCGCAGCCGCATGGCCTGCGATCAGCTCGCAGTGGGGTACGGGCTGGTGCCGAATGTCGAACTGGCGCAGTTGCTGGGCTGCCAGCTGGAGCCGTGCGGTGCGCACCAGCAGGTACAGGTGGATGCGCTACTGCGCACCAGCGTGGCGCAGGTGTTTGCCGCTGGCGAAGCCTGTGGGATCGGCGGGCGCGATTGCGCGTTGATCGAAGGTGCGATGGCCGGGCACATGGCCGCCGACGTGCCGGACGCAGCGCAGCACCTGCAACCGCAACGGCTTAAGGCGCGTGCCTTCGCCGCCCTGTTGCAGCAGCACTTCGCGCTTGATCCGCGCATTCGCCGCCTGGCCCAACCGGACACGCTGGTGTGCCGCTGCGAAGACGTGCCGCTGGGCGCGCTGGACCCGTTCAACGATGCACGCGATGCGAAGTTGGCCTCGCGCTGCGGCATGGGCGCCTGCCAGGGCCGCATCTGCGGCAGCGCGCTGTCCGAGCTGGGCCGCTGCCTGCCCGCACTTTCCACCGACGCCGGCCGCCGGCCGCCGTTGTTCCCGGTCCGCCTCGCGGCGCTGGCCGACTCCTTCACTTCCGACTCGCAAGGGAATCATCCATGAGCATTGCTGCGTTCTGGCACGGCGTGTTGCCGGCCATCACCACCCCGTTCACCGCCAACGGCGACATCGACCACGACTTCCTGGGCAAGCACGCCAATCAACTGGTGGACGCCGGCTGCACCGCGATCGTGCCGCTGGGCTCGCTGGGCGAAGCCGCCACCTTGAGCGTGGACGACAAGCTCGCCATCCTCAAGACGTTGGTGACGGCCTTGCAGGGCCGCGTGCCGGTGGTGCCGGGCATCGCCAGCCTGGCCACGGGCGAGGCGGTGGCGCTGGCAAAAGCGGCAAAGGAACTGGGCTGCGGCGGGCTGATGGTGTTGCCGCCGTACGTGTATTCCACCGACTGGCGCGAGATGGGCGCGCATGTGCGTGCAGTGATCGCCGCCACCGATCTGCCGGTGATCCTCTACAACAACCCGGTGGCCTACAAGACCGATTTCGGCCCGGCACAGATCGCCGAGCTGGCGGCCGAATTCCCCAATCTGCAGGCAGTAAAGGAATCTTCCGGCGATGTGCGCCGCTTCGCCGCGCTGCAGGAATTGCTGGGCGATCGTCTGGCGCTGCTGGTCGGCATGGACGATGCCATCGTCGAAGGCCTGAGCATGGGCGCCAAGGGGTGGATCGCCGGGCTGGTCAATGCATATCCGAAAGAGTCGGTACGCCTGTTCGAGCTGGCGCGCGACGGCGGCTACCCCGCAGCCAAGGAACTGTACGACTGGTTCCTGCCGCTGCTGCGCCTGGACACCGTGCCCAAGTTCGTGCAGCTGATCAAACTGGTGCAGGAAAAGGTGGGCCTGGGCAGCGAGCGTGTTCGCGCGCCACGCCTGGTGGTGGACGGTGCCGAGCGCGAGGCAGCGCTGAAGGTGATCGACCACGCCATCGCCACCGCGCCGAGCGTGCAATGAGCACGCGCCGCTGCCGTCGCGCGGCCTTGTTTGACGCAGCCGCGGTGCGTGCTGCGTTGCATGGGCCGGTGCCGGTGGTGGTCCACGATTCAAACGGGTGGCACGTCGCAGGCGCGTTACCCTCATCCGCCGTTCGATCGCCCGTGCTGCGTGCGGGCGCTTCCACGTAACCGAAGGTGCCGCGATGACCCAGACTCTCCAACCCGTGCTGCTGGCCGGCCAATGGCAAGCCAGCCGCGATGCCGCCGGCAGTTTTCGCGCTGCCGACCCCACCACTGGCGAGGCGATCGGGCCGCAGTTCCCGGTCAGCGGTGGCGGCGATATCGACACCGCCGTTGCGGCGGCGCACGCGGTGGCTGCCGAGCTTGCCGCCGCACCGGCCGAACGGATCGCCGCGTTTCTGGACGCCTACGCGGATGCGCTGGACGCCGATGCCGACACCCTGGTAGCGCTGGCCCATGCCGAAACCGCACTGCCGGCGCCCACGCGTTTGCGCGGCAACGAACTGCCGCGCACCAGCGGGCAGCTACGCCAGGCCGCCCAGGCGGTGCGCAGCTATAGCTGGACGCAGCCCATCATCGATACCGCTGCCGATCTGCGCTCGCATCTGGCGCCGCTGGGCAAGCCGGTGCTGGTGTTCGGGCCGAATAACTTTCCGTTTGCGTTCAACGCGATTGCCGGCAGCGATTTCGCTTCGGCGATTGCGGCGCGCAATCCGTTGATCGCCAAGGCGCATCCGCTGCATCCGGCCACCAGCCAGCGCATGGCCGAGTTGGCGCATCAGGCGCTGTTGACTGCCGGGCTGCCGGCCGCGGCGGTGCAGTTGCTGTATCACTTCGACAACGCGCTTGGCCTGCGCCTGGCCGGCGATGCGCGGCTGGGGGCGATCGGTTTCACCGGCAGCCGTGCCGGTGGCCTGGCGCTGAAGGCCGCCGCCGATGCCGCCGGTGTGCCGTTCTACGCCGAGTTGTCCAGCGTCAACCCGGTGTTCCTGCTGCCCGGCGCGGTGGCCGAACGTGGCGCCGCACTGGCACAGGAATTCTTCGCCTCGTGCACGCTGGGCAGCGGCCAGTTCTGCACCAATCCCGGCGTGCTGGTGGTGCCGCACGGCGAGGCGGGCGATGCACTGGTGGCCGCGGCCACCGCGCACTTTGCCGGCGCCGCACCGATGGTGCTGTTTTCGCAAGGCGGCGTGGATGGCGTGCGCCGCGGCGTGGAGACCTTGCGCGCGGCCGGTGCCCAGGTGCTGGCCGGGGCAGCGGCGGGCGAGGGCGGCTACCGCTATGCGCCAACCTTGCTCAGCGTGGAAGCAGACGCCTTCATCGCCGCGCCGCACGCGCTGCAGACCGAAGCCTTTGGCCCGGTGAGCCTGCTGGTGCGCACGCGCGACAGCGCCCAGATGGTGCAGGTGGCCGCCGCATTCGAAGGCAACCTCACCGGCACGCTGTACCGCGCCAGCGATGGCAGTGACGATGCCGCCTGGCAACAGATCGCGCCGGTGCTGCGCGCACGCGTGGGCCGGTTGATCAACAGCAAGATGCCGACCGGCGTGGCGGTGAGTGCCGCGCAGAATCATGGTGGGCCGTTCCCCAGCACCGGGCATCCGGGCTTCACTGCCGTGGGCATGCCGGGCGCAATCCGCCGGTTTGCCGCCTTGCACAGCTATGACGCCGTGCCGGATGCGCTGCTGCCAGTGGAGCTGCGCCAGCGCAACCCGGGCGGTGTGGCGCGCCTGGTGGATGGGCAGTGGAGCAGCGCAGACCTCGGGGCGCATGCATGAGCACGCAGATCGGCGGGATGTCGCTGGACCAGGCCCGAGCGCAGCTGGCGCCGTGGACGCAGCGGGCAGCGCCGATCGGCGCAGACGAATACCAGCAGCGCATCGAGCGCGCACGCGTGCTGATGCGCGCGCAGGGCGTGGATGCCTTGCTGATCGGCGCGGGCACCTCGTTGCGCTATTTCAGCGGCGTGCCGTGGGGCGCCAGCGAGCGGCTGGTGGCGCTGTTGCTCACCACCGAGGGCGACCCGGTGCTGATCTGCCCGGCCTTTGAAGAAGGCTCGCTGGATGCGGTGCTGCAACTCCCGGTGCGCAAGCGCCTGTGGGAAGAGCACGAAGACCCGTATGCGCTGGTGGTGCAGGCCATGGATGAGCAGCATGCGCATGCCCTGGCGCTGGACCCGGGCATCGCCTTCGCGGTGCACACCGGTTTGCGCGCGCACCTGGGCACCGCGATCCGCGATGCCGGCGCCATCATCGATGGCTGCCGCATGTGCAAGTCGCCGGCGGAGCTGGCGTTGATGCAGCAGGCCTGCGACATGACGCTACTGGTGCAGCGGCTGGCCGCCGGAATTGCGCACGAAGGCATCGGCACCGACC
Source organism: Xanthomonas sp. NCPPB 4037 (assembly GCF_041475695.2). Classification (NCBI taxonomy): domain Bacteria; kingdom Pseudomonadati; phylum Pseudomonadota; class Gammaproteobacteria; order Lysobacterales; family Lysobacteraceae; genus Xanthomonas; species Xanthomonas sp. NCPPB 4037. Next base: position 3,027,646 of record NZ_CM191261.1, on the reverse strand, counting down.
AACTGGTGCGCTTCATCGACGAAGCGCACCGCGCGCTGGGTGCAGATAACGGCTCCACTTTTTGCATCGTGCAGTTTGGTCATGCCACCGCATTTCCGCATGGCATTCCCGGCGTGCAGCATCTGCGGGCCGGCGAGCTGGTGTTGATCGATACCGGCTGCACCGTGCAGGGCTACCACTCCGACATTACCCGCACCTGGATCTACGGCACGCCCAGCGACGCGCAGCAGCACATCTGGGAGCTGGAATTGGCGGCGCAGGCGGCCGCGTTTGCCGCGGTGCGCCCGGGTGTGGCGTGCGAGGCGGTTGACCAGGCGGCGCGCGAGGTGTTGCAGGCGGCCGGGTTGGGGCCGGATTACCGCTTGCCCGGGTTGCCGCACCGCACCGGGCATGGCTGCGGCCTGGCGATCCACGAGGCGCCGTATCTGGTGCGCGGCAATCGCCAGCCATTGCAGCCGGGCATGTGCGCCAGCAACGAACCGATGATTGTGGTGCCGGGCGCGTTCGGTGTGCGCCTGGAAGACCATTTTTATGTCACCGACGCCGGCGCGCAGTGGTTCACGCCGCCGTCGGTGGCGATCGATCAACCGTTTGCATGAGCCAGCACACGCGCGCGGTGCGCTGGTGCGGTGATCGGCATGGTCCGGTCGATCTAGTAGGAGCGCGCTTGCGCGCGATTGGGCGTTACCGGGAGAGCTTCATCGCGCGCAAGCGCGCTCCTACGGTGCGGTGGGTCGCGTCTCTTGGAGTGAATGCATGAACGTGTTGCGCCCTGTTGTTGTCAGCCTGCTTGCCGCTGCGCTGTTCACCTTGCACCGCCGCACTGATCTAGCGGGCGCCACGCGCAAAAACGACCTGGATGTCGTAGGAGCGCGCTTGCGCGCGATGCGGCATTACCGGGAGAGCTTCATCGCGCGCAAGCGCGCTCCTACGGTGCCGGTGGTTCGCGTTTCCTGGAGTGGATGCATGAATGTAGTGGGCCCTGTTGTTGCCAGCCTGCTCGCTGCTGCGCTGTTCACCTTGCACCGCTGCAGTGATCGGGCGGCCGCCACGCGCAAAAACGACCTGGATGTCGTAGGAGCGCGCTTGCGCGCGATGCGGCGTTACCGGGACAGCTTCATCGCGCGCCAGCGCGCTCCTGCGGTGCCGATGGGCCGCGTCTTTTTCGGAGTGAATGCATGAATGTATTGCGTCCTGTCGTTGTCAGCCTGCTTGCCGCTGTGCTGTTCACTGCCTGCAAACCGGCAACGCCCGGTGCAAGCACCGCCGCCGCCGCAGCGCCTGCACCCACCAACGAACAGGCGGCCAAAGCCTTCGATGCGTTGCTCGATCAGCAATGGCAATACCAGCTGCAGCACAGCCCGGAATTTGCCAGCATCATCGGCGACAAGCGCTACAACGATCGCTGGAGCGACTATTCGTTGGAGGCCGCGCAGGCCGAGCGCGTTGCCACGGCCGCATTACTGCGCAAGTTCGAGGCGGTCGACGCCAAGGCGTTGGACGAGCAGCGCCAACTCAGCCTGCAGATGATGCTCGGCCAACTGCGCGACCGGCTGGAAGGGCTCGACCTCAAAACCTATGAAATGCCGCTGGAGCCGGTCGGCGGTATCCAGCTGGCGCTGGCCGGGTACGGCGATGCGTTTGCGTTCGAGAACGCCAAGGACTACCAGGACTACATCACCCGGCTGAAGGCGATTCCTACCGTGATCGACCAGGTCATCGCGGTGTCGCGCCAGGGGGCGAAGGATGGATTGGTGCAGCCGCGCTACCTGCTCGAACGGCTGCCGGAGCAGATCGACAAGATCGCCGCGATGCAGGGCGCGCAGAGCCCGTTCGCCTCGCCATTGAAGAAGCTCGACGGCGCGGTGCCGGCCGACCAGCGCGCTGCGTTACGCACACAGCTGATTGCAGCAATCGACCAGCAGGTAAGGCCCGCCTACTCACGCCTGGCAGCATTCGTGCGTGACGAATACGCCGCGCAGGGGCGCGCGCAGGAAGGCATCTGGTCGCTGCCCGATGGCGAGCGCCGCTACCGCTACGCCATCCACACCCAGACCACCACTGACATGGTGCCGGAGGAGATCCATCAGATCGGCTTGAAGGAGGTGGCGCGCATCGAAGGCGAGATGGCCGTCATCGCCAAGGCGCAGGGTTACCCGGACCTGGCCAGCTTCCGCAAGGCGGTGGACGCCGACAAACGCCACTTCGCCAAATCCGGCGAGCAGATCCTGCAGCAATACCGGCAGTACATCGCCGCGATGCAGCCGGAGTTGCCCAAGCTGTTCGGCAAGCTGCCCACGGTTGCGCTGGAGGTGCAGGCGATGCCGGCGTTCCGGCGGACCGCACCGGGCGCCGAGTACTGGCAGGGCAATCCGGAAGGCAGCAAGCCGGCCATCGTGAAGGTCAACACCAGCGACTACGCCAGCCGCACGCTGATCAATATCGAAACCACCGCCTACCATGAGGGCGTGCCGGGCCATCACCTGCAAATCTCGCTTGCGCAGACGTTGCCGCTGCCACCGTTCCGCCAGCAGGCCGGCTACAACGCCTACATCGAAGGCTGGGCGCTGTATGCCGAGCGGTTGGGCAAGGACATCGGCTTCTTCAAGGACCCGTACAACGATTACGGGCGGCTCTCCGGCGAGCTGCTGCGCGCCAATCGCCTGGTGCTCGATACCGGCGTGCACTACAAGCGCTGGAACCGCCAGCAGATGGTGGATTTCTTCCACGCGCATCCGTCCGACGACGAGCCGAGCATCCAGTCCGAAACCGACCGCTACATCGTCTGGCCGGGCCAGGCGCTGGGGTACAAACTGGGTCAGTTGCAGATCCTGGCCTTGCGTGCCGAAGCCGAAAAAGAACTGGGCACGCATTTCGATATCCGTGGTTTCCATGATGCGGTGCTGGGTGGTGGCGCAATGCCGCTGGCGATGCTGCAACAGCGCGTGCGTGCGTGGATCGTGCAATCGAAAGCGGCCATTGCCACGCGGGATGCACGCGGATGAGCGCACTGACCGTGTTGCGCGCCAGCGTCCTGAGCAGCATGATCGCAGCCAGCCTGTGCAGCGTGGTTGCGCCCGTGCAGGCGGCGGCACCGGCGTCGGTTGCGCAGACATCCGCTGCGCAGCGCTTCAAGGCGTTGTACACGCGCGAATGGCGCTGGCGGCAGGCGCAGCTGGCGGGTGCGGTGGACGAAGACAATAAGGCCACCCAGAGTGGCCCAGCCGATCACCTGCCCAAGGTCGACGTGGCCACGCAGCAGATGCGCACCGCGTACTGGCAACAGGTGCTCAAGGAGCTGGATGCGATTCCGATGGCGCAGCTCTCGGCCGAGGATCAGGTGAACGCGCAGGTGTATCGCCAGCAGCTCAACGTGCTGCTGGACCAGCAGCATTTCCGCGCCTGGGAGATGCCGTTCAATAGCGACTCGGCGTTCTGGAGCGACCTGGGCTTCAGTGCCGAGGCCACCTTGCGCACGCGCCAGGATTACCAGCGCTATCTGAAGATGCTGGCCGATATTCCGCGCTACTTCGGTGAGCAGACCGACAACATGCGCGACGGCCTGGCGCGCGGTTTCAGCCAGCCCAGGGTCACCTTGACCGGGCGCGATCAGTCCATTGCCGACGTGGTGCAGGCCAAGGGCGAGGCCAATCCGTTCTACGCACCGTTCAAGCAGATGCCGGCCACCCTCTCGGCCGCCGAGCAGGCCCAGTTGCGGCAGCAGGCGCTGCAGGTCATCGCCCAACACGTGGTGCCGGCGTACGCCAAGCTGCTCAGCTTCATACGCGAGGAGTATCAGCCACGCGCCCGCGACACCCTGGCTGGCGAAGCGCTGCCCGATGGCGCGGCCTACTACCGCGCGCAGATCCGGGAGTTCACCACGCTGGATCTGAGCCCGGAGCAGATCCATCAGATTGGCCTGCAGGAAGTGGCCAAGCTGCGTACGCAGATGGACCAGACCATCGTGGCCAGCGGCTTCAAGCCGCCGGCCGGGCAGGCGGTGTTTCCTGCGTTTTTGCAGTTCTTGCGCACCGATCCGCGGTTCTATGCCAAGACGCCGGAGGAGCTGCTCAAGCAGGCGGCCTGGATCGCCAAGCGCGTCGACGCCAAGGTCGGCGACTACATCGGCCGCCTGCCGCGGCAACGCTTCGCCATCGAGCCGGTGCCGCCGGAGCTGGCACCGTTTTACACCGGTGGCCGCGGTGGGCCGGGCATCTATCTGGTCAACACCTACAACCTGCCATCGCGCCCGCTGTACAACCTCACCGCGCTGACCTTGCACGAATCCTCGCCCGGCCATGCGTTGCAGATGCCGCTGGCCGCCGAAGCGCAGGATCTGCCGGAGTTCCGGCGCTACAGCTACATCTCCGCCTATGGCGAGGGCTGGGCGCTGTACTCGGAATATCTGGGCCAGGAAATGGGCATGTACGCGACGCCGTACGACCGCTTCGGCTATCTCACCTACCAGATGTGGCGTGCCTGCCGGCTGGTGATCGACACCGGCATCCACCACCAGGGCTGGACGCGTGCGCAGGCGATCGCGTATCTGCGCGACAACACCGCGCTCAGCGAGCACGAAGTGACCACCGAGGTGGATCGCTACATCGCCTGGCCGGGCCAGGCGCTGTCGTATTACCTGGGCGAGTTGAAGATTCTTGAGCTGCGCAGCAAGGCAGAGGCGGCACTGGGCGAGACGTTCGACCTGCGCCACTTCCATGATGCGGTGCTGCAGACCGGCTCGGTGCCTTTGCCGGTGCTGGAAGCGCGGATCGATCGCTTCATCGCCGATGGTGGCGCATCGCCGTATCCGGATCCGCGCGCCGGCTCCGATGCCAAGGTGTCGGCCAGCGACTGAGTTGTCTTGCCTCATGCCGGCGCAGGCCGCGCGGTTTCACTGCTTTCCTCTCTGGGGGTGACGTATGACCACACACGGTGCGAGCGCACAGGGCAAGTTCCACAAGCGGCTCAGCCTGACCGACCTGACCTTCATCGGGCTGGGCTCGATCTTCGGCTCGGGCTGGTTGTTTTCCGCCAGCCACGTGTCCTCGATCGCCGGTCCGGCCGGCATCGTGTCGTGGATTCTTGGCGGCATCGCGGTGTTGTTGCTGGGGCTGGTGTATTGCGAACTCGGCGCCGCGTTGCCACGCGCCGGCGGCGTGGTGCGCTACCCCGAGTACTCGCATGGGCCCTTGCTCGGGTCGTTGACCGGCTTCATCACGTTGATTGCGTTTTCCAGCCTGATCGCAATCGAAGTGGAAGCGGCGCGGCAGTACGCGGCGGCCTGGTTTCCGGCGCTTAGCCAGGCCGGCAGCACGCATCCCAGCCTGCTGGGCTGGCTGGTGCAACTGGCATTGTTGCTGCTGTTCTTTGCGCTTAATTACTTCAGCGTCAAGACCTTCGCGCTGGCCAACAACATCGTCAGCATCTTCAAGTTCCTGGTGCCGATCCTGGTCATCGTGCTGCTGATGAAGCACTTCAATGCCGACAACCTGAGCGTGCATGGCTTCGCACCCTCGGGCATGGCGGGTGTGGAAGCGGCGATCTCCGCCGGCGGCATCATCTTTGCGTACCTGGGGCTCACCCCGATCGTCTCGGTGGCCAGCGAGGTGCGCAACCCGCAACTCAATATTCCGATTGCCTTGATCCTGTCGGTGGCGCTGTCCACGGTGATCTACGTGCTGTTGCAACTTGCCTTTCTGGGCAGCATTCCGGCCGCGCAACTGGCGCAGGGCTGGAGTGGCATCGACAAGGCGTTTTCGCTGCCGTACCACGACATCGCGCTGGCGCTGGGCATGGCATGGCTGGCTGCGCTGGTGATCTGCGATGCGATGGTGTCGCCCAGCGGCACCGGCAATATCTACATGAATGCCACGCCGCGCGTGGTGTACGGCTGGGCGCGCAGCGGCGGGTTTCTGCCGGTGTTGACGCGGGTGGATCCGGCCTCGGGCATCCCGCGGCCGGCGTTGTGGCTGAGCCTGGGGTTGTCGATCTTCTGGACCTTGCCATTCCCGTCCTGGGAAACCTTGATTGGCGTGGTGTCGGCCGCGTTGGTGCTGAGCTATGCGGTGGCGCCGGTCACGGTGGCCGCGCTGCGGCGCAGTGCGCCCGGCCTGGCGCGGCCGTTCCGCGTGCGCGGATTTGCGGTGCTGGGGCCGCTGTCGTTCGTGGTGGCTGCGCTGATCGTGTACTGGTCCACCTGGCCCACGCTGTCCTGGCTGCTGGGCCTGCAGGTGCTCGCGTTCGCGGCGTACGTGCTGTATCGCCTGCCATCGCGTGCGGGCAGGGCCCGGCTGTTGCGCCAGGTCCGCGCGTCACTGTGGCTGATCGTGTTTTTCGTGCTGGTGATGACGGTGTCGTGGGCGGGCACCTTCGGTGGCCATGGCTGGATCGCGCATCCGTTCGATACGCTGAGCGTGGCGGTGATCGCTTTCTGCATCTATCACTGGGGTGCGCGTAGCGGCCTGCGCAGCGACGAACTGGCGCTGGAGGAGGACGATGGTGAGTGACGGATGCAAGCGCACCTGCATGCGGCAGTGGCTGCGCGGCGTGGTTGCCTGCGCGGTGCTGCTCACCGCTGCGGCGCAAGCCGCGCCGAGCGTGGCCGACTACCAGCGATCGCTGGGCCTGCGTGCGCAGTGGATGACCCTGACCGAAAACGTGAGCTGGCCGGCGCAATGGCACGACGCTGACACGTTCTACTACCGCAAAACCGTGCCGGGCGGCTTCGCGTTCATGCGCGAAGACCTGGCGACGCTGCAGAAAACGCCCGCCTTCGATCACGCGCAGCTGGCGCGCGCGTTGTCTGCTGCCGGCGGCAACAACGTCACCGCAACGACGCTGCCATTCGAGCGTTTTGCCTATGCCCAGGAGGCCGGGCGTGCCGATGGCGCAGTGGAATTCGAGATCGGCGAGACCAGCTGGCGCTGCACACTGACCCGCTACCAATGCGCGCCGGTGGTTGCCACCGCGCAGCCGCGCCCACGCGGGTTTGGCGTGGTGCGCGATCTGGCCGTGGCGGCCGACGCCACGCCGCGGCGCTCACCCGATGGTGCGTGGGAGGTGGTGGCCGATGGCTGGAATCTGCAGCTGCGGTGCGTGGCCGACGGCCAGAGCACCCGGTTGAGCAGCGACGGACGCGCCGATGATTTCTATGATCTTGAAAGCGTGGCCTGGTCGCCGGATTCGCAGCACTTCGCGGTGTACCGCGTACGCCCGGGGTATGCGCGGCGGGTGACCCGCGTGGAAGCGGCGCCGCCTGGTGGCGGGCAGCCGGTGGTGCACGCGCAGCTGTACCCAAAGCCGGGCGATGCGGTGGACGTGGAGCGGCCGGTGCTGTTTGCACTGGATGGCAGCCGACGTGAGGTGGACACGGCGTTGTTCGGCAACCCGTATGCGCTGTCGCCGTTGCAGTGGCGCAGCGATAGCCGCAGCGTGAGTTTCGAGTACGTGCAACGCGGGTTTCAACGCGTGCGCGTGATTGCGGTGGACGCGCAGACCGGCCGCGCGCACGTGGCCGTGGGCGAGGACGCGCGCACGTTTGTGTATGCCGACCGCAGCTTTCGCCACGATGTCGATGGGCGCGGCGATGAGATCCTGTGGATCTCCGAACGCGACGGCTGGCGCCATCTGTATCTGTTCGACGGCCGCAGCGGCAAGGTCAAACGCCAGCTCACCCGCGGTGCGTGGATCGTGCGCGATGTGCTGCGCGTCGACGATGCACATCGCCGCATCTGGTTCACCCCCAGTGGCATGGATGCCGGCAAGGACCCGTACTACCGCCAGCTCTACAGCGTGGATTTCGATGGCCGTCAGCTCACCCGGCTGACCCACAGCGACGCCGACCACGACGTGGCGATTGCCCCGGATGGGCAGCATTACGTCGATACCTATTCGCGCCCTGATCTGCCACCGGTGATGGAGCTGCATGCCATCGATGGCCGCCTGCTGCAGCAGGTGGAGCAGGGCAGCATCGATAAACTGCAGGCCGCCGGCTGGCGCGCGCCGGAGACCTTCGTGGCCAAGGGCCGCGATGGGCGCACCGACATCTGGGGCATGGTGGTGCGCCCGCGCGATTACGACCCGCGCAAGCGCTACCCGGTGATCGAGAACATCTACGCCGGGCCGCACGACGCCTTCGTGCCGAAGACGTTCTGGCCGTTCGGCTACCACTCCGGTGGCGACAAGCAGATCGGCATGCAGGCGCAGGCGGACCTGGGCTTCATCGTGGTGATGATCGACGGCATGGGCACCGCCAACCGCTCCAAGGCCTTCCACGATGTGGCGTGGAAGAACCTGGGCGATTCCGGCTTTGCCGATCGCATTGCCTGGCACCGTGCGCTGGCCGCCAAGGATCCCTCGTACGACATCAGCCGGGTGGGCATCTATGGTGCCTCCGCCGGCGGGCAGAGCACCCTGGGCGCGCTCGAACGCCACCCGGAGTTCTACAAGGTGGGCGTGGCGTTTGCGGGCTGCTACGACAACCGCATGGACAAGATCAGCTGGAACGAGCAGTGGATGGGCTGGCCGGTGGATGCCAGTTACGCCGCCGCATCGGGCGTGGTCAATGCAGCAGCGCTGCAGGGCGATGTGTTGCTGATCGTCGGCGAGCAGGACAGCAATGTGGACCCGGCGTCCACTGCACAGGTGGTGGATGCGCTGATCAAGGCCGGCAAGGATTTCGACCTGCTCAACGTGCCGGGCGGCGAGCATTCGGTGGGCCGCTCCAGCGGTCCGATCGACTACGTGCAGCGCCGCCAGTACGACTTTTTCGTTCGCCATCTGCGCGGCGATGCCACGCCGCGCTGGAATGCCACTGCCCAGGAGGCCCGTTGATGCGCCCGTTCCTTTCCCCTGGCGCCGTGCGCCGCAGCGTTGCGCAGGTGCTGCTCTGCACGCTGGCATTGCTGGGCGGCCCCAGTGTTGCCAGTGCTGAAGAACTGCCACGTTTCGTTACCCAGAACGGCCGCCACGCCTTGCTGGTCGACGGCGCGCCGTACACCATCCTGGCCGCGCAGCTGCACAACTCCAGCGCCTGGCCGGCGGTGCTGCCGCAGGCGCTGGACCAGGTGGTCGCGCTGCATGCCAACACGGTGGAAGCGCCGGTGTACTGGGAGCAGTTCGAGCCGGCGCCAGGGCGGTTCGATACCACCAATGTGGATGCGTTGATCGCCGGGGCACGCAAGCGCGGGCTGCGCGTAGCGCTGCTGTGGTTCGGCAGCTGGAAGAACGGCCAGATGCATTACGTGCCGGAGTGGATCAAGCGCGACGACGCGACTTACCCGAGCATGCGCGACGCCAATGGCGAGCCGGTGGACGTGCTGTCGCCGCATGTGGCGGCCAATGTGCAGTCCGACGCGCGCGCGTTCACCGCGTTGATGCAGCACCTGCGCAAGGTCGATGGCGACCGCCACACCGTGATCGTGGTGCAGGTGGAAAACGAGCCAGGCGCGATCGGCACCGTGCGCGATCACGGCTCGGCCGGCGAAGCGGCATTCGCGCAACCGGTGCCGGCCGCCATTGCCGCGGCGCTGGGCAAGCCCGCCGGCAGTTGGCAGCAGCTATTCGGTGCGGAAGCGGCCGAAGCGTTCAATGCGCATGCCACCGCCGCGTATATCGAACAGGTGGCCGCAGCGGGCAAGCGTGCATATCCGTTGCCGCTCTACGTCAACACCTGGCTGCGCTACAAGGGCAAGCGCTACCCCGGCATGGATTACCCCTCCGGCGGCGCCACGGTGAATGTGTTTGCGCTGTGGCGCGCGGCCACGCCGTCGATCGACTTCATCGGCACCGACATCTACACCAGCGACTACGGCGAATACACCAAGGTCATCGGCCAGTACGCGCGCGCCGACAACCCGGCCTGGGTCTCGGAGACCGGCTTCGAGGCGGCGACGGCGCCGTATCTGTTTCATGTGCTAGGGCAGGGCGGGATCGGGTTCTCGGTGTTCGGTATCGACGGCAACCCGGACAGCGAGGCGAACCGCGCGGCCATTGCCGCGCACGCGGCCAACTTTCGCCAGCTGGCGCCGCTGCAACGCCTGATTGCCCAAGCCAATCTCGATGGCCGCTTGCAAGCGGTGGCCGAGCAGCCGGGGGCGCCGCAGCGCACGCTGCGTTTCGGTGACTGGGAGGCCAAGGTGTCGTTTGGCGCGCCGCTGTGGGGCGATGCGCCGGCCATCCTGCCCGGCACCGACGATCACGCCGGGCGCCTGCTGGTGCTGCAACAGGGGCCGGAGGAGTTCCTGGTCACCGGTACCGCAGCGCGGATTGAATTTTTCCGCAGCGCGGCCGATACCCGTCATGGGCAGCTGTTGCAGGTGGAGCAGGGCCGGTATGTCGACGGGCGCTGGCAGATGGAGCGCCAGCTCAACGGCGACCAGACCGACTACGGGCTCAATTTCGGCCGCACCGATGCGGCTGGCCAACCGCCGCCGGTATTGCGGGTGCGGGTGGGCAGCTACTGAACGCGTAGCGGCTGCGGATTGGCCGCCGGTGATCGGCAGGCCGTGATGTGCTGGACGGGTGTGGCGCCTGGCTGGCGGTTCGCATCGGCCAGTTGATGGTTGCAGTAGGCGTTTGTCGTTTTTTCCTTGTTCTCAGTCCGGAGCCACCATGAGCATCAGCACCATCGCCAGTTCCGGAATGCAGGTGGCCGCCATGCGCCAGCAAGTGGCCGCCAGCAATGTGGCGCGTCAGCCGGTGGAAGGCAGCCCGCGCCAGGCCGTGGCGGCGAGCACGCAGGCCGGCGGCGGTGTGACTGCCAGCGTGGTGGATGCGGCGGCGGATCCGTCCGCATTGGCCACCGATCTGGTGGCCGGCCTGTCCGCGCGCAATGATTTTCAGGCCAACGCCAACGTGCTGCGGCGCTCCGACGAAGCGCTGGGCAGCCTGTTGGACGTGCTGGCCTGAGCGAGCGCGGCTCGCGGGCGTGAGCGCAGTGAACGTGCGACACGCCACCGCGGCTCACCGGGAAAGGTGCGCCAAGCACCTGTTGTGCATCGACGATATCGATGCCTTGCAGTTGCCCCAGCAGGCTGTCGAACCACGGTTTATGCATTGCGCCAACGATGACCAGCACGCGTGCACCGGGTCGATCGCCGAAGCTGGTGCGGATGTTGGAGACCATGCGCAGGTTGCGCGCTTCCCAACCGGCCACATACCGCTGCCCGTAATGCTCCGGTGAGCTGTCGCGGAGCGCCGCGCGGAAATCGACATCCACCGCGAGCTGCGCGTTGCCGGGCCTATTGATCGCGCGATACAGCTCCAGCAGGCGGCCCTGCGATGCCAGCGCATCTTCCTGGTCGCGCATTGGCTTGGCGTGTGGTGCGGCCTGTTCCCACTGGGCCTGGATCACCTTGCCGTACGCCGCCGGGTCGCCCAGATCGATGTTGTCGCCGGTGTGGTCGTCCACCGGATAGACCCGCTGCAGGCCGAGTTGCGCCGCCAGGCGTGCGGCAATCTGCTGGCTCTCGTTGGGGCGGTCCTGATACGCGCGCAACCAGGTCACCAGCGCCTGGTCCAGGCCATCGCCTGCATGTTGTTCGGCGGCCGGCAGTTGCATCCATTGCACGCTGGCCGATGCAGGGTCGCCTGCAGCCAGGAACACCGCGGCCAGGTGGCGGCGCTGCGCGGGTGTGGATGTGCGCGCCATGGTCTTCAACAGCGTGCGCATCTGGGCGATTGCCGCGGGCACGTCCAGCCCGGTGGCGGCCTGCGCGGCGGCCGTGTCCGGGCAATACGCGGCCACGTCCTCGGCCAGATACACCGCTGGATGCCGCCGCATCAGGTCGCAGGTTTCGCCAGACAGCCTTCAATGGTGATGATGTCCGGCTTGAACGCGGCAAGGCGCTCCAGCAGCGGTTGCAGGCGCGCGGTGCTGACATCGCTCCCCTTCGGCAGCTGCGACAGATGCACGCTCCCCAACACCAGAACCGGCGTGCGCGGGCCGGCCATCTCCGCATCCAGCGTGGACAGGTCAACGTGGGTGGCCTGCGCCTGTGCGAGGCTAGGCAATACGAGCGCAAACGACAGGGCCCATCTAAACGCATGCAGATGCATCTTCATTCCTTGAGGTGGTGCGCGGATGCGGAACCGGTGAACGTGCCGGCCTGCAGATGGACGCGGCGCCGCGTGTGGTTGCGTTGTCTTTGGTCTGGGTGATCGCAGTGCGCTGTGGAGCCAATGGCGCATGACGAGTGTCGTTGCCGCGTACGCTTGGAAACAATAGGCGATAAGTCACTGCGCCTGATGGCTGTGCGTGCGCGGGGTTCGCAGGCGGCCCGTTGCCGTTGAGTGCCTGTGCGGCGTCGTTGTTGATGCAGCTGCCTGATGTGCATTGAGCTGTCTCGCTTGCGATTAGCGATGTGGGTTTCAATCGCGGTCTTCATCACCGTGAGTCCGGGACGCATGTCCGCATGCAACGCAATCAGGCAGCAGACGCTGGCATCTGCAACGTGCAGGCGCGTGACGTGTCTGGCACCGCGCGCACCGTGCATCCACCCGCGACGTCTTGTTGGTGGCATCCATGCCGCTATTGATCCCGTCCGTGGCGACGCGAGCACCCGTCAAAGACTGCCTACGCTGATAACCCCGCTGGTTCGCTACGCGCGAAGCCCCCACATGCCTGAGCTCCACGTGCCTGCAGCCTCCCGCGCACCTGTGCAGATTTCCGCACCCCTGCCAGGCAGCGGCCACAAGACGTGGCGCCAGTGCGCGCGCACGATGCGAAGTCGAGACTTGAATGGGGCGCAACGATGGACCGTCGAACGTTTCTGCGGCAGGGGATTGCCGCCACCGCCGTGGTGGGCGTGGCGGGTGCCGGTGCGGTACCGGCTGCGGTGGCCGGCGGCGCCGCGCCCGTGCCGCTGCGTCCGCGCCTGGAAGCGCTGCCTTCGGCGGCGCATGTTGGCAGCACGCTGTGCCGGTTTCGCCACCTGGACCAGGACTGGACCGTCTACGAGCATCTCGACGACCCGCAAGGCCAGCTGACGCTCTGGACCGACAGCGGCATGCTGCGCCTGGACAAGCGCACCGAGCCTGCCTATCCCGCCGCGGGTAAGCCGTATTTCGGCCTGCCGCTGGCCGAGGTAGCGATGGCCGAGGCGGATCTGCTTGCCGACCGCCTGCTGCGCGATGGCGACCCGGACGAGGCGCAGGTGCGCGACGTGGCGCCACCGCCGGCCTCGCTGCTCGATCCCAAGGACAATGGCGGGCGCTGGCCGTGGACCACGTTTGTCGGCACGCGCGAAGCGCTCGACACCATGCCCATCCTGCCCAACGGCCGCAGCCGCACCTCGCGCCCGGAACATGCCTTTGCCGCGTTGGGCGACGAGGCGCTGATCAAGCGGCGCGAGGAGGGCATGCTCGGCGGCTGGATGCCGGCGGTGCGCAAGGTCATGCGCCACGATGGCCAGGCCGATGCGTGGTACGACGTGCTGGTGTTTGCCGATGTGCGCGCCACCGATCGCTTCGTGGTGCAGACCTGGCACCGCACCATGCAGGTGAAAGGTGGGCAGATCGTGGCGGTGCACTACACCCACAGCTACCCCGCGTTCGGCCCGGTGCGTGGCGAGGCCAGTGCCGGGCAGTTCTATGCGGCGCTGCTCGATTTTGCCGCGTACTGGCAGCACGCACTTAGCGGCACGGTGCAGGCGCAGCTGCCCGATGCCAGCTGGAACGACATGGCGCAGTTTGCGTTTGCGCGCGAACTGGTGGTGCGCCCCGGCGGCGACTACCCCAAGTACGGCGCGGTGGAGCGCGACTACTACGGCAACGAATACGACGGCTTTCAGGACACCTTTACCAGTTCCTTCTACGCCAACCTGGAGTGGGGGCGCTTCGACCAGGCCGCCGCGGTGCTGGACAACTATTTCGAGAGGTTCGTGCAGGACGACGGCCTGCCGAACATGCGTGGGCCGGAGGTCGGGCAATCCGGGCTGACGTTGTCGCTGCTGGCGCGCTATCTGCAGTACACCGGTGATGTCACGCGCCTGCGCCGGCATCTGCTCAGGATCACCGCCACCGCGCAGGTGTTATGCACCTTGCACGACCAGGCGCTGGCGTTGCCGCGTAACGCCCATGGCCACGGCCTGCTGCATGGCTGGAACGAATCCGATGCCTGCCTGTTCCCCGATCCGTCGCTGTGGTGGAAGCCGTATTACGCCAACAGCGCACTGACCATTCGCGGCTGGGAAGACATCGCACAGGTTTGGCGCACGCTTGGCGGTGAGCCATCCGTCGCGCAGGACTGGCAGCGCCGCGCCCGGCAACTGCGCGCACGTCTCGAAGCCAGCCTGCGGGCCAACGTGCGGCGCGATCTCTCACCGCCGTACGTGGGGCCATTGCCAGGCACCACGCTGACGTTCCGGCAATCGCTGCTGCAGGAAAAACCCAGCGAACAGCAATGGCCGCACCGTGCCTATGCCGAACTATTGCAGGCCGATGTGCTGCCGGATGCATTGGCCAACCTGGTGATCGATTGCCTGCGTGGCCACGGCGGCACCAGCCTGGGCGTGGTGGCCAACATCGCGCCGCCCGAACCCGGCAGCCGCGATCTGCTTGGCTTTATTTCCTACGGTTATGCGCAACAACTGCTGCGGTTGGACCGCATCGAAGAGTACCTGCTGTTTTTGTACGCGCATCGTTATCAGGTGCACACGCGCGGCAGCTGGACGGCCGGCGAGGTCAGTGGCATCACCGGTGGCATGCCGCTGTTCTGCATTCCCGCGCAGATGACCATCCCGCTGCTGCTGCGCTGGATGCTGGTCAGCGATGACAGCGCCGGCGAGCAGCTATTCCTGGCACGTGCAGTGCCGCGCGCTTGGCTCGGCACCGGCAAGATGGTCGGCATCACCGCTGCGCCCACGCGCTGGGGCACGGTCACGCTGACGCTGCAGGCACTGCCGGAGCAGCGCCGCATCAATGCGCAGGTGGTGCTACCCGCGCGCAGCCCGCAGCAGACTTGGCTCAGCATGCGCCCACCGCACGGCACGCGCCTGCAACGGGCAGAGGTGGACGGAAAGCCGGCACGCCTGCACGGGCCGCACGGTGACCGTGTGGCATTGCCTGGTACCGGTGGCACGGTGAGCGTGCAGGGGTGGTACGGCTGAGCGTGCGCTGGTGCGGGCCTGCATGCTGGGGGGCGCGTAGGCGTGTAGCCGCTTGCGAACCGCCTATGTTGCACCGGTAGCGGCGCGTTCTGGATGCTCGTCTTTTGACGTATCGAAGAAATAGCCGACCTGTGCGCCCAGCCACCAACTGCTATCGCGCTGCGGCGGGTTGGCGCTTGGCAAGTGTCGATGCCGCTCTTCACCCATCACCGGCTTTCTCACCTGGATCGGCCCATGCTCCTGCAGTTGCAACGTCCCGCGCGCCTGTCGCACTTTCGTATTGTCATCGCGTGCTGCCTAAGCATCGCGATGCTGCCAACGCTGGCGCACGCGGCGGCGCAGCCTGCCGAGCCCACACCGGCGCAGTACACCGCGGCGATCGGGTTGACCGACCGCTACGACGCCCTGGTCGACCGCCAGCCCAGCGCGCCGGTATGGGTGGATGCGCAGCGCTTTTTGTACCGGCGCGGGAGCATGCGCCAGGGCCAGGCGCCGGCAATCGAGTACCGGCTGGTGGACGCGGCCAGCGGGCGCAACACGCCTGCCTTCGACCACGCACGTCTTGCCGCCGCGCTGACCCAGGCCGGCGCACACAACGTGGATGCGGCAGCGCTGCAACTGCAGGATCCTGCGCTGGAACAGCAGACGCTGCGCTTTCAGCTGGCAGATCTTGGCTGGCAGTGCGAGCTGGTGCGTTACCGCTGCACGCACCTGCCCGAGCGCGATGTGCGGCCCGAGTCGATGGACATGAGTTTCCCGCTCAAGCAGGGCGCGCGCTATGCCAAGCACTCGCCGGACGGGCGCTGGCGGGTGTGGGTGGAGCAGGGCAATCTGCTGATCGCCCCGGTGGGCGGCGGCACGCCAACGGCCATCAGTGACGATGGCAGTGCGAGCGACTTCTACGCCATCGACACGGTGGTGTGGTCGCCCGACTCGCAACATGTGGCCGCCTATCGGGTCAAGGCGCCGCCGCCGCACATCGTGTATTACCTCGAATCGGCGCCGGCCGATCGCGTGCAACCCAAGCTGCATCAGCAGGTCTATCCCAAGCCCGGCGACCCATTGCCGGTGATGCAGCCAGTGCTGTTCGACGTGGCCACGCGCACCGCGCGCCCGGTGGACATGACCCTGCTGCCCAACGCCTTCACCCTTAGCGAGCTGCAATGGTGGAAGGACAGCCGCGGCGTGACCTTCGAATACAACGCACGCGGGCATCAGCTGTACCGCGTGATCGAAGTGGATGCAGGCACCGCCGTTGCGCGCACCGTGATCGAGGAAACCTCGCCCACCTTTATCGAGTACTCGCCACTCAGTGGCGACAACGAAGACGGCGGCAAGTACGCGCGCCACGATCTTGCCGATGGCGCGCAACTGCTGTGGGCCTCCGAGCGCGATGGCTGGGAACACCTGTATCTCTACGATGGCCGCACTGGTCGCGTGATGCGCCAGGTCACCCGTGGCGAGTGGGTGGTGCGCAGGCTCGATCATGTCGACGAGGCGGCCGGGCAGGTGTACTTCAGCGCCTCCGGCATGCAACCCGGTGAAGACCCGTACTACCGCCATGCCTATCGCATCGGCCTGGACGGCACCGGCCTGACCGCGCTGACCCCGCTGGCCGCCGATCATGATGTGCGTTATTCGCCGGACGGGCGCTGGTTTCTGGACCTGTCTTCGCGCGTGGACCTGGGGCCGGTACTGGAGCTGCGGCGCAGTGCGGATGGCAGCCTGGTACACACGGTGGAGCGCACAGATCTAAGCCACCTGCTGGCGGCCGGTTGGCAGCCGCCGTTGCCGTTCCATACCCCCGGGCGCGATGGCAAGACCGAGATCTGGGGCGTCATTTTCCGCCCCCAGCAGCTCGATGCCCAGCAGCCGTATCGCGTCGTCGAATACATCTACGCCGGGCCGCAGGGCTCGTTCGTGCCGAAGCGCTTCACCACGCGCACGCCGCCGCTGACGGGGCTCGGCTTTGCGGTGGCGCAGATCGACGGCATGGGCACCAACAACCGCTCGCGCGCTTTTCACGACGTGGCCTGGCGCAATCTTAAAGACGCCGGCTTGCCGGACCGCATCGCCTGGCACAAGGCGGCCGCCGCACATTACCCCTGGTACGACATTCGCGGCGGGGTGGGCGTGTACGGCACCTCGGCCGGCGGGCAGAACGCGCTGGGCGCGTTGCTGTTCCATCCCGAGTTCTACGTGGCCGGCGTGGCGAACTCAGGCTGCCACGACAATCGCATGGACAAGATCTGGTGGAACGAGCAATGGATGGGCTGGCCGGTGGGGCCGTGGTACGCCGAATCCTCGAACGTGGAAAACGCCGCGCGCCTGCAGGGCCATTTGCTGCTGGTCACCGGCGACATGGACAAGAATGTCGATCCTGCCAGCACCTTCCAGGTGGCCGATCGCCTGATCAAGGCGGGCAAGGATTTCGACCTGCTGGTGGTGCCCGGCGGCGATCACGGCGCAGGCGGTGACTACGGCAAGCGCCGCCTGTTGGATTTTTTCCAGCGCTGGTTGCACCGCACTCCGACGCCGGAGTGGAATCAGGTCTCTGCCGCAGTGCCCGCGCCATGACAACGGATTGGCAGGCCGGCGTTGCGCAACGTGGCGATCCAGCCGAACGCCGCCGAAAAACTGCGCTTGTGAGTCGGCGTCTCCCGCAGCTCATCGGTAATCGCGGCTGCATCGCAAGACCGACCGGCGATCCCACTGCCCACTTGCACGACCCGATTCACATGCATCCCTGCACTTCGTTTTGGAGACCCGACAATGACGCAACATCTCATCCCCGTCACGCGCTGGATACTTGGCGCCGTCCTTTCGATGTCGCTGCCCAGTCTGGCAATGGCGGCCGAAACGGTCGGTTGCCAGAGCCTCTCGCAACGCTATCCCTGGGGGGCGGCGCAGCCGCTACGCACCTGGACGCCCAACAATGGGCAACCGGACGCCGGAAAACCGAACAACGCCGGCATTGCGCAGGGGCAGCCCTTCGATGCCAGGTTGGTCGTTGCCGTCGGGGAGGCGTCTTCGCAATCCTGGCGCACGGTGGTGCTGGAGAGTGCCGATGGCTGCCGCCGGCGCTATCAACTCAATTCGTTTGGAGAGCCTGACCGCCGCTATGTTGCCAATGTCGCCAAGGCACATCCAATCCGCAAGGACACCCGCCGCTATGTCACCGAGGCCGAGCCCGAGACGGTCACTGCCGCGATGCTGGCCAATGGTTCTGTGCAGAAGTACGAAACGCAGCACTTTGCGTTGTGGTACGGCATCGATCGCAATGGCGAGAGTTACCGCGACGTGGCCAGCCGCGGACTGGTGTGGAAGGATTTTGTCGCCCAAAGCGCGCGTTGGCTGGAGCAGGTTTGGGACATGAACGCACAGGCGCTCGGTGCACCGATGCCGTATGCAACTGCAGCCAAACCCAAGCGCATTAATGTGTACATGTGCGCAACCGGCCTACCTTATGTGCAAGGCGGAGACCTTACCGAATGCGGCGCCTCCGGTGGTCAGGCCATCGGCGCCTCGTCGTGGGCGCTGGGCTATGGGTCATTTTCAATTGCACACGAATTTACCCATGTCATCCAGTTCTACAGCGGCGGCTATCGCAACAAGCAGGCGGCCGGGTGGTTCTGGGAAACCAACGCCAACTGGAGCGCGTACCAGACAACGCGCATGGACGACCAATGGCTGGCGTACTACTACTCGAATCTGGAAAACGGCCCGTTCTTTCCGCAAAGCCGCTACGGCGCGCATCCGTGGTTGATGTATCTGGACGAAAACGATGCCACCCGGTCACTGGTCTGGGACATGTGGCTGAAGAACCTGCGCAATGCCGATGGCGACACCCTGGAACTGCCGGTAGAGACCCTGGTGCGCCTGGGTCAGCAGGGCGGGCAGTTTCCAAACGGGTATCGTTCGTTCGCCGACACCGTGGGCCGCTATGGCGCACGTTTAGCGGCGTTCGACTTCGTCAGCCAAAAGGCGATGCTCGATATCGGCAACGGCAACGCCGCTGGCAAACGCTATGTGCCGCTCAAGCCCCTGGCGGCGCCCGGCCGCTACGCATCGTCGCCGGAGCGCCCGTTGAACATCTACGGCACGCACGTGATTCCGTTGACGCCGCTGAGCTCGGCGACCTCGATCAAGGTCAGCTTGACCGGCAAGACCCGCGCTGATCAGGCGTCGTGGCGATTCACTGTGGTCTCACTGGATGCCCAGGCGCATCCGCGCTACGCGCCGTTGGTTGCGGTGGACGGCACTGCGTCGGCGACTGCGTCATTCCCGCTGCAAGGCGGTAAAGGCATCACGCACTACCTGGTGGTCACCGCCACGCCGTATCGCTACTCCGAGGTGCCTACCGGGGAAGAGCAGCTGGCGGGCCAGGCAGCTGCGCGGTTTCCCTATGAGGTTAGTATTCAGGGCGCCACTCCGCTAGTGGGCCCGGCCGCGACCTGTTATGCCTATAAAGGCGACGATGGCCTGGATCGGAACTGGAATACCAACGGCCATCAGTTCGAGCCACAACCCTGCCGATGAGGTGAGTGGTCGCATGCACTGATTGCCGTGGGGTTGGGAGCGCAGATGGCTGTTCGGCTGCCGATCCCACGTTCCTGAGGCGCGCACGCGCAGATCCGCACCTGCGCTGCAGTCTGCTATGCGCGCGGTCAGCCGCTGAAAGTCGGCGGAGTTGCCCCGCCAATACATGTGCACTGCGCCGACGTCGGCGTCGACCGTCCATCGATCGTGCAAGTTTCCGCGCCAATGCGTTGCAAATGCGACAAGACGTCGGGTGGCGGTGCTGCCTAAAGTGTGACGCACCGATGACAAAGCGCGTGTTGGTACGCGCATTACCTGCTGATGCACATGTCTTCAGACGCGTCGCGTCTTAGGCAATGCAGTCCTCTTTGCGTCAACGCGTGATGCGGCCGGCTCAGTCTGCTAGGCCGCACTGCTTCTCATGAATGATTTCCGAGGAGTTCCGATGTCGTTTTCTTTGCCGTTACGTCCGGTGCGCAGTCCTTCGTTCCTGAGTCTTTCCGTCGCCGCAGCCCTGGGCCTGACAGTGGGGGCGGATCTGCATGCGCAACAGACCCCAGCTGCCGGCGATGCAACACAGACACTCGACAGCGTGGTGGTCACCGGCTCGCGCCTGCGCCGAGTGGATACCGAAACCGCCAACCCGGTGGTGACCGTCAGCCAGGAGCAGATTGCCGCCACCGGCAAGGCCACTGTAGGCGACCTGTTGCAGGAGCTGCCGTCCATTGCCGGCAATGCCACCAACCCGTACACCAACAATGGCGGCGGCACCGGTGCGTCGGCCGTATCGCTGCGTGGTCTGGGCGACAAGCGCACGCTGGTCCTGGTCAACGGCATTCGGCTTGCCTACAACGACGTCAATGCCATTCCGGCCAGCATGATCGAACGCATCGAGGTACTCAGCGATGGTGCGTCGGCGGTGTATGGGTCCGATGCCATTGGTGGTGTGGTCAACTTCATCCTGCGTACGCGCTTTGATGGTGTGCAATTCAGTAGCGACTTCGGCACCAGCAAGGAGCGCGATGGTAATCGCCGCAATTTCGCGCTCACCGCCGGGAAGACCTTCGAGCGTGGCAGCCTGATTGCGGGTCTGTCGTATCACAACATCGACCCGGTTTCTGCCGCCGCGCGTGACTATTCCAAGGATGCGCTGGCGCTCACCGATGGCGTGCCGGTGAAGCAGGGCTCCTCCGCAACGCCCACCGGCACCGTCAATTTCAACGATGGCTCCGAGGCTTCAAATCAGCTGCGGCAAGCGAATGGCTGTACGCGTGTCACACTCAATGGCGGTGTCAGCGGCCGTGCCGGGCCCGGCGATTTCCATTGTTACGACGCCGCTGCCGATTCCTACAACTACCAGCCGTTCAACCTGTTGCAGACACCGCAAAAGCGCACCAATGCCTTTGTGCTGGGCACGTATCGCTTCAGCGACAGCGTGGAGGGCTACGTCAACACATGGTTCAGCAAAACCGAATCCGCCTCGATCATCGCGCCGATCCCGATCTTTTCCAACGGCGACAACATCCTGGTGTCGTCGCAGAGTTACTACAACCCATTCGGGGTGAATTTCGGCACCGATCGCAGCTCCGGCACCTCGTACAACGACTTCAATACCCGCGCCACCGTGCTGGGCAATCGCAGCTACCAGTACAACACCTACAACTTCCAGATCAGCCCCGGCCTGCGCGGGCGCTTCGGTGACAGCTCCTGGCAATGGGATGCCACGTTCAACTACGGCAAGGTCAAGCAGAAGTCGATCAACAACGGCTTCCTGGACTACGCCACCTTCAATCAGGCCATCGGTCCGTCGTTCCTGGACAGCGATGGCGTGGTCAAGTGCGGCAGCGCGGGCGCGGCGATCGCCGGCTGCACGCCGCTAAATTTCTTCAACCTCAACGACAGCTCCAACCTCGCAACCCTGCAGAGCATGGTGGTCAACCCGATTGTCACCAGCGTCTACACGGTCAAGCAGTTCGAGGCCAATGCCAACGGCACGCTGTTCGAGATGCCGGCCGGCGCAGCCAGCCTGGCAGCCGGTCTGTCGTATCGCAAGGAGCGCTCCACCACCACCTCCGACCCGTTGTGGACGGGCGATGAGGACGGCTTGTGCGGCGTGATCGAATACTGCGCCTCCACGTTGAGCGGCAGCTTCGATGTCAAGGAGGCCTATGCAGAAGCGCTGTTCCCGCTGCTCAAGGACCTGCCGGGTATCAATGCCTTGAACATCACCCTGGGCACGCGGTTTTCCGACTACAGCTCGGTGGGCAGCAAGACCAATAGCAAAGTGTCGCTGGAGTACCGCCCGATCGAAAACCTGCTGCTGCGTGGCACGGTCTCGCAGGTGTTCCGCGCGCCCAATATCAACGAGCTGTATGCCGGCGTGGCCGGCGATGCGGCCACCGTCAACGACCCATGCAATGGCTACACCGGCGGTAGCAGCGTGGCGTGTGCCAACGTGCCCACCGATGGCAGCTATCAGCAGTCCGATGGCCAGGTGTCGGGCAAGGTGTCCGGCGCAGCGGTGGCCGGTTACCAGCTGAAACCGGAGACCGGTAAATCTTATGACGTGGGCCTGGTGTACGACCCGCAATGGATCGATGGCCTCTCGCTGAGCGCGGACTGGTGGCGCATCGATCTGGAAGACACCATCACCACCGTCTCCGCGCAGACCGTGCTCAATCAGTGTTATGCGAATTCTGCCAGTGCGTTCTGCCCGCTGATCCATCGCAACGGCAACGGCACCATCAACTACATCGCCGAGCCCACCGTAAATCTGGGCAAGCTGTGGGCCAAGGGCATCGACTTCAACCTGACCTATCGTCTGCCGGAAACCGCATGGGGTAACGTCAATGTCGGCCTCAATGGCACCTATCTCACGCGCTATGACGTGCTGCCCGACACCACCGACCCCAGCTCGGTCACTATCCACAATGTGGGCCGCTACACCCAGGCCTATGGCAACTTCCCGCGCTGGCGTGGCCTGGGCACAGTGAGCTGGGCGTTGGGCGACTGGAGCGCAACCTGGCGCATCCGTTACGTCGGCAATACCGCCATCGGCAATTCCGATCCGGATCAGAGCCTGTCGGCCGATTCCAGCCGGCCCACCGTGGTGCGCAAGATCGGCGCCTATGTCTACAACAATCTGCAGCTGGGCTACGAGGTGCAACCGTGGCACACGCGTTTCGAAGTGGGTGTGGACAACATCGCCGACAAGCAGCCGCCGCTGTATTACTCCAACAATGTTGGCAACGCCAACACTGACGTGGCTACTTACGATTTGTTGGGCCGGTTCTATTGGGCGCGTGCCACGGTGAAGTTCTGACTGGCGCAGTGGTGGGCGTGTGTGCGTGCAGCCGGCGCTTGCGTTCCATCGTCGCAACAACGCCGCAACACCGCCGAGCGCAAGGCCGACCACCGCAGACTGCAACCGCGTGCGCACTGCGCCGTTGCCTACAGGAGCTAAGCTGGTCCGATGACGCATGCACACCCCAATGATGACGTGAACGATGCTGCGCTGAGCCTGTCGCGGCGTCGGTTTCTGGCCTGGAGCAGCATGACGGTGGCGGCCGGATTCCTGCGTTTTCCAGCCCAGGCCGCCGCGGCGCAGCCCGGCAGCATCCGCGCGGTGCCGCTGGCGCAGGTGCGGCTGATGCCGTCGCTGTTTCTGGATGCGTTGCACACCAATCGCCGTTATCTGATGCGCTTGCAGCCGGACCGCTTGCTGCACAACTTCGTGCTGTACGCCGGTCTCGATCCCAAGGCCCCCGCCTACGGTGGCTGGGAAGCGGACACCATCGCCGGCCACACGCTGGGGCACTACCTCAGTGCCTTGGTGCTGATGCATGCGCAAACCGACGATGCGCAGTGCCGCACGCGCGCCAGCTATCTGGTGGCCGAACTCGCACGCTGCCAGGCGCATGCCGGCGATGGCTACGTGGCCGGCTTCACCCGCAAGAATGCGGCCGGCCAGATCGAGAGCGGCCGTGCGTTGTTCGACGAACTCAAGCGCGGCAAGATCGAGCCGCTACCGTTCTATCTCAACGGCAGCTGGGCACCGCTGTACACCTGGCACAAGCTGTTCGCCGGCCTGCTCGACGTGCATGTGCATTGCGACAACGCGCAAGCACTGCAGGTGGCGGTGGCACTGGCCGGCTACCTGCAGGGTATCTTTGCCGCACTGGACGACACGCAGCTGCAGAAGGTGCTCTCGTGCGAGTTCGGCGGGCTCAACGAGTCCTTCGTCGAGTTGCACGTGCGCACCGGCGATGCACAGTGGTTGGCACTGGCGCAGCGTCTGCATCATCACGCTGTGCTTGACCCGTTGATCGCCCAGCGCGACGAACTGGTGCATCAGCATTCCAACACCAACATCCCCAAACTCATCGGTCTGGCCCGCGAGTATGAAGTGACCGGTGATGCGGCTTCCGGCGCGGCGGCGCGGTTCTTCTGGAACACCGTCACCGACCATCACAGCTATGTCATCGGTGGCAATGGCGACCGCGAATATTTCCAGCAGCCGGACAGCATCTCGAAATTTCTCACCGAGCAGACCTGCGAACATTGTTCCAGCTACAACATGCTCAAGCTCACCCGACACCTGTACCAATGGGGTCCGCAAGCCGCGTACTTCGATTACTACGAGCGCACGCTGCTCAACCACGTGATGGCGCAGCAGCATCCACGCACCGGCATGTTCACCTACATGACACCGATGCTGGCCGGCGAGGCCCGCGGCTGGTCATCGCCGTTCGATGATTTCTGGTGTTGCGTCGGCAGCGGCATGGAAGCGCACGCCCAGTTCGGTGACTCGATTTACTGGGAAGACGGGCAGGGCGTGGCGATCAATCTGTATGTGCCGTCACGCGTGCGGAACGCAGCCGGACTGGACATGACCTTGCACAGCGCGCTGCCGGCGCAAGGCAGCGTCTCGCTGCGCATCGACGCTGCGCCGGCAGCGCAGCGCACGCTCTCGCTGCGGGTACCCGGCTGGGCGGCCGCGCCGGTGCTGCAGCTCAATGGCGCGGTCGTGGACGCAGCGCCGGTCGATGGCTATCTGCGGGTCACGCGCATCTGGCACCCAGGCGACACGCTCAACCTCAGCCTGCAAATGCCATTGCGGCTGGAAGCCACGCCCGATGACCCCGCCTGGGTCTCGGTGCTGCGCGGGCCATTGGTGCTGGCGGCAGATCTGGGCGATGCCGCCACGCCGTGGTCGGGCAAGACGCCGGCGCTGATCGGCGGTGACGAGGTCCTGCAGCAGCTGCAACCAGCGGCAGAGCAGGGCAGCTACGTCTACAGCGACGGCGGCCAACACTGGCGCTTTTCACCGTTCTACGCGCAGTTCGACCGCCGCAGCGCGGTCTACCTGGAACACCGCAGTGCCAACGACTGGCAGCAACGCCAGGCCGAACAGGACGCCGCAGCCGCACGCCAGCATGCGCTCGATGCCAGCGCCCTGGACTGGGTCGCCCTGGGCGACGACGCGTCTGAAAAAGCGCACGCCCTGCAGAGCGACGGCTCCTACGCACTGAGCTACCGCCGCCGCGCCGGCCGTGACGCCCGCACCGGCGGCTTCATCGCCTTTACCCTGCGCAACACCGCAGCCGCCCGCGTGCTGCGCCTGCGCTACTGGGGCGACGAAACCCG
The DNA here is from genome assembly GCF_041475695.2 of Xanthomonas sp. NCPPB 4037. Lineage (NCBI taxonomy): Bacteria > Pseudomonadati > Pseudomonadota > Gammaproteobacteria > Lysobacterales > Lysobacteraceae > Xanthomonas > Xanthomonas sp. NCPPB 4037. Next base: position 3,002,354 of record NZ_CM191261.1, on the reverse strand, counting down.
CCGCCGCTTCCGCATCCTCGCCGACGGCGAACTCATTACCAACGAACGCCTGGACGGCAACCGCGGCCTGGACTTCGTCGATGTGGATTACGCCTTGCCTGCAGCACTGGCCGGCCGTGCCACTCTGCAGATCCGCATCGAACCGGAGACCGGCTATTCGGCCGGCCCGGCGTTCGGGTGTTGGGTGCTGGAGTCGGCGTGAACTTGTGCCGACCCAAGCTCACGATCCACGATGAGAGCGAGTCATCCCATCGACAGCCCGACTACGGGTGCGGCATGTGGACGAGCCAATCGATCCATCTACGCCGCAGCAGCTGGCGATACTCTATGGGAGCGTCTCAAATCCAGGCACGGATGGAACCAATGCATCACTTGCCTAGCGACTGTTCCCGAGCCCGTTCTATCTCCTGCCTGAGCACACGCCTATTCTCGTCGGAATTCATCGAGCCAAGCCCGACGTCGTCTGCATTATCGACTGGAGCAGACATGCGGGCCTGTTTTTCCAGTGCGGGTAGACGCTTGGTGAGGTAGTAACTGGGATAGTGCGCGCTGACATCCTCCAGTGTGGCCGATCTGAGTTCCAGAAGTCGCTGTTCTTTGGCGCTTGCCGTCGACCCTTTGTATCCCCCGATGAAACGGTCTGCGACAATCAATTTTTTCGGGTTTTCAGGTTCTGTAATGATGCGCTCGCCCAGGCGATCCATGTTGGCGCCGTTGCTGCGGTATGTCACCACGACCGGCTTTGCATTGACGGTCGTGATGACAATCATCGTGCTGAAAAACTGTCGTCCCGCATAGTCGACCAGCGCAACAAGCTCCAACGTTCCATCGTTATCAAGATCGATGAATTGCGCTTCGCTGACGGTTGTTGGGACGATGTTGCCATCGGGATCGAAATTGGCGATCAATGCTTCGGTCAATTTGGGAAGGTCGCGGGTTCGATTGAGTTCAGCGGATCGCGATGATTGCCAAGTTGCTGGTTTGCCGATATCCGAACTCCATGCCGGAAATGAGGCCGCCAAAGCGGCGAGCAGTGCAAGTAGGAAACGATTGTTCATCATTGCAGTTCTGCCTTGTTGCATTGCCGGAGTCAGGTCAATTCAATTGTTTTATGTATTGGCCATGTCGGGAGTGCGGGTGGCATGCCTGCTGCACTCACAGTGGCGGCTGGCGCGCGTTCAACGCTCTGATGATGACGTTCCACTCGGTAAGTGATCTGCGACGCAGGTGAGGCGTCTTCCATAAGCCAGGATAGACATAAAAAAAGACCGGCGCATGCGCCGGTCTTGGTGTATCACCAGTGTGTCGTAAGCTTTAAGCCGACAACTCCAACAACAACTTGTTCAACCGCCGCACATACCCTGCCGGATCCTTGAGGCTATCACCCGCCGCCAGCGCAGCCTGGTCGAACAGCACCCGGCTCAAATCGCCAAACCGGTCCATATCTTGTTCCGCATCCAGCTTTTCGATCAGCGGGTGGGCCGGGTTGAATTCGAACACCGGCTTGGTTTCCGGAACGGCCTGGCCGCTGGCTTCCAGCAGCTGACGCATCTGCAGGCCCAGGTCGCCCTGGCCGATGGCCAGGATCGCCGGGGAATCGGTCAGGCGGTGCGAGACGCGTACTTCGGCCACGTCGTCGCCCAGCGCTGCCTTGATGCGCGAGGCCAGGCCTTCCTTGGACTTGGCGACTTCTTCCTGCGCCTTTTTGTCTTCTTCCGAGTCCAGTTTGCCCAGGTCGAGGTCGCCGCGTGCCACGTCCACGAACGACTTGCCGTCGAATTCGGTGAGGTAGCTCATCAGCCATTCGTCGATGCGGTCGGTGAGCAGCAGCACTTCGATGCCCTTCTTGCGGAACACCTCCAGGTGCGGGCTGTCCTTGATCTGCGCATAGCTCTCGCCGGTGAGGTAGTACAGCTTGTCCTGACCTTCGGTCATGCGGCCCACGTAATCGGCCAGCGCCACGCTCTGCGCGCCGGTGGTGTCGTGGGTGGACGAGAAACGCAGCAGGCCGGCGACCTTTTCGCGGTTGGCGTAATCCTCGGCGGGGCCTTCCTTCAGCGCCTGGCCGAAGTTGCGCCAGAACGTGGCGTATTCCTCGGGCTTGTCCTTGGCCAGTTTTTCCAGCATGTCCAGCGCACGCTTGGTCAGCGCGGACTTCATCGAATCCACCACCGGGCCGGACTGCAGGATCTCGCGCGAGACATTGAGCGACAGGTCGGCCGAATCCACCACGCCCTTGATGAAACGCAGATACAGCGGCAGGAACTGTTCGGCCTGGTCCATGATGAAAACGCGCTGCACGTACAGCTTCAGGCCCTTGGCCGAATCGCGGTGATACAGGTCGAACGGGGCGCGGCCGGGTACGAACAGCAGCGAGGTGTAATCCAGCTTGCCTTCGACCTTGTTATGGCTCCACGCCAGCGGGTTACCGGCATCGTGCGCGACGTGCTTGTAGAACTCCTGGTATTCCTGCTCGCTGATCTCGCTCTTGGGGCGCGTCCACAGCGCGCTGGCGCGGTTGACCACTTCCCACTCGGGTTCGGCGGGTTTGTCGGCGTCTTCGCCGTAGTGCTCCTTGCGCATCTCGATCGGCAGGCCGATGTGGTCGGAATACTTCTTGAGGATGTTGCGCAAGGTCCAGCCATCGGCAAAGGACTCTTCGCCGTCCTTCAGCTGCAGCACGATGCGGGTGCCGCGCTCGTGCTTGTCGATGCTGGCGACTTCGAACTCGCCCTCACCGCGTGAGGACCAATGCACGCCGTCGCTGGCGGGCAGGCCGGCACGGCGCGAATACACGTCCACCTGGTCGGCAACGATGAAGGCGCTGTAGAAGCCTACGCCGAACTGGCCAATGAGGTTGGCGTCCTTTTTCTGGTCGCCGCTGAGATGCTTGAGGAAGTCGGCGGTGCCGGACTTGGCGATGGTGCCCAGGTGGGACACCGCGTCCTCGCGGCTCATGCCGATGCCGTTGTCGTCGATGGTGACGGTGCGCGCCTCCTTGTCGAAGTCGACGCGGATGCGCAGCTCGCCGCTGCCTTCCAGCAGCTCAGGCTTGACCAAGGCTTCGAAGCGCAGCTTGTCGGCGGCGTCGGCGGCATTGGACACCAGCTCGCGCAGGAAGATTTCCTTGTTGGAATACAGCGAGTGGATCATCAGTTGCAGCAGCTGCTTGACCTCGGTCTGGAAGCCCAGCGTCTGCTTGTCGGTATCAACGGTCATTGTGGTCGTGCTCCGTGGTGGCCTGGGCCGCAGTGCGGCCGATGGCCTGGGGGATGAGGCTGCATGCGAAATTTTTCAAGGCCTGATGGCAGGATTCAGCAATGCAGCGGCCGCCCGGAACACGGCGCGGCCATGGCGGCCGCAGCGCTATCATGGGCACCGGTTCTTTCATTGCCTGCCCATGATGCCTGCCGCTCCTTTGCTGCCTTGCCTTCATCAGCCGACCACGTGCGTGCGCCGATGAGCCGCGCTGCACGGCCGGCCAGCGGCGCGGCGGAAGGGCAGGTGCGCATCGTGGGCGGGCGCTGGCGCAATACGCGTTTGTCGGTGCCACAGCTGCCCGGGTTGCGGCCCAGCAGCGACCGCGTGCGCGAAACGCTGTTCAACTGGCTGATGCCGCGCCTGGCCGGCGCCCGCGTGCTGGACCTGTTCGCCGGCTCCGGCGCGCTGGGGCTGGAGGCAGTCTCGCGGGGTGCCGCGCATGCGCTGCTGATCGAACGCGACCCCGGGCTGGCGCAACGCCTGCGTGAGCACGTGGCCCGGCTGGGCGCCGCCGAGCAGGTGCAGGTGCTACAGGACGATGCGCTGCGCTGGCTGGAGCGCGCGCCCACCAGCCAGGTGGATCTGGTGTTTGTCGACCCGCCATTCGCCGCCGGTTTGTGGGCGCCGGTGCTGGAACGGCTCTCGCCGCATCTGGCTGCAGAGGCCTGGCTGTACCTGGAAACGCCGGCCGAGCTGCCGCCGCAGGTACCGCCGGGCTGGCACCTGCACCGTGAGGGCGCCACCCGTGAGGTGCGCTATGCGCTGTATCGCCGGGCCGCTGCTACACTGAACGGCGATCCGACCCCGGTAGCTTCCGTATGAGCGTGGCCAACAGCCGCACCGCTGTCTATCCCGGTACCTTCGACCCGATCACCAATGGCCATATCGACCTGGTGAACCGCGCCGCGCCGTTGTTCGAGCGTGTGGTGGTGGGCGTTGCCTACAGCCCGTCCAAGGGTCCGGCGCTGCCGTTGGAGCGTCGCGTCGAACTCGCCCAGGAAGCCCTGGCGGCGCATGCCAATGTGGAAGTGCGCGGTTTCGATACCTTGCTGGCGCATTTCGTGCGCGACATGGGCGCCGGCGTGCTGCTGCGCGGCCTGCGTGCGGTGTCCGATTTCGAATACGAATTCCAGATGGCCAGCATGAATCGCCATCTGATCCCGGAGGTGGAAACGCTGTTCCTCACCCCGGCCGAGCAGTACAGCTTCATCTCGTCTTCGCTGGTGCGCGAAATTGCGCGGCTGGGCGGGGATGTGTCCGGCTTCGTTCCGGCGTCGGTCGTCGATGCCTTGCGCCAGGTGCGTGAATCGCGCGCCCAGGTCTGAACCGTCTCAACAGTCAACACCACCACACGCTTTTCAAAGGGAGGAGTTTCATGAAACACACCATGCGCGCGCTGGCGCTCGCTTCGATCGCCGCTCTGGCCGTCACCGCCTGCAAGAAGGAAGAGCCGGCACCGACCGCCGCTGCCGCTCCGGCTGCGCTGACCGCTCCGGCCAAGGACGACAACGCCGGCTGGAAGAAATACCTGCAGGAAGTGGTTGGCCAGAACCTGGGCACCACCACCAACAGCCCGTTCCTGTATTACTTGCCGCCGGAATCCGATGCCGAGTTCGCCGGCAGCTACGAGCGTCAGCTGGAAAGCGTGAAGACCGCGCTGGCCCGTGGCGTGCAGCCGGGCAACATGCTGGCCTTCGGTTCGTCGGCCTCCACCAAGATGGCCGACCTGATCGAAGCCGCGTTCAAGGACGTGCAGCCGGATTCGATGAAGGGCGTGCGCGTGTTGTTCATCGGCAATGCCGCCGAGAACGCGCGCGTGCAGACCATCATCCAGCCCAAGGGCGCGGAATACATCTTCGTTGAAGCCAAGTAATGCCGTACCAGGCCGGGTGCGCGGGAGGGCGCATCCGGCCGCGGCGTGGAAACGCACCATGCTGCTGACGTTGCACTCCATCCGGGTCGGCCCTTCGGGGCGGTTCCTCGACACCGCCACCGGCGGCGTCCATCGCAGTGCCTGCGCCGTCGCGCGCGAGCAGCTGCTTCGCCTGGGCCTGGCCCCGCAGGTGGCCTCCACATGTCGCTGAAGATCAACGAGCTGTGCGTCAACTGCGACGTCTGCGAGCCGGCGTGCCCGAATCAGGCCATCTCGATGGGTGAAACCATCTATGTGATCGATCCGGCGCGCTGCACCGAATGTGTGGGTCATTTCGACGAGGCGCAGTGCGTGGTGGTGTGCCCGGTCGAATGCATCGACCCGGACCCGGCGATCCCGGAAACACATGATCAACTGCTGGCCAAGCTCATCCAGCTGCAGCGCGATCATCCCGAACTGTACGAACAGGAGCCTCCCGCCCCGTGATCACTTCCCCCCGACGCTTGTTCCCGCGTGGCCTGTTGTTGTTGGCCTTCGTGGTCGCCCCAGCCGCATGGTCGGCCCAGCCCGACGCCGCAGCGGCCACGCCGCCGCCCGCCGGCACCGCCACGCATCCGCCGGGTGCGGCGGTGGCCAGTGGCCACGCGCTGGCCACCGATGCCGGGCTTCAGATCCTGCGCGAAGGCGGCAATGCCTTCGATGCGGCGATCGCGGTGTCGTCCACGCTGGCGGTGGTCGAGCCAATCAGCTCGGGGCTGGGCGGCGGCGGGTTCTTCCTGTTGCACGACGCCAAGACCGGCAAGGACGTGATGCTGGACGCGCGCGAGTACGCGCCGGAGTCCGCCACTTCCGCACAGTTTTTGGACAAGAACGGCGGGCTGGACCGCGACCGCTCGGTCAACGGCTCGTGGTCGGCCGGCATCCCCGGTTTGCCGGCGGCGCTGGTGGAACTGGCGGCCAAGCACGGCCGGCTGCCGCTCACCCAATCGCTGGCACCGGCGATCCGCATCGCTACCGAGGGCTTCCCGGTGTATGCGCGCATGGCCAAGGGCTACGCCTCGCGGCGCGAAGTGATGGAGCGCTACCCCGGCACGCGCGAGGTTTACTTGCGCGGCGGAAAACCCATTGCCGAAGGCGACATCTTCAAGCAGCCCGAGCTCGCGCACACCCTGACGTTGCTGGGCGACAAGGGCTTTGACGGTTTCTACAAGGGCGAGACCGCCAAGAAACTGCTGGCCGGCGTCAAGCAGGCCGGTGGGCGCTGGACCGCGGCCGAGCTGGCCGGGTATCAGGTCAAGGAGCGCACGCCGATCCAGTTCGATTACCGCGGCTGGAAGGTCACTACCGCGCCGCCGCCGTCTTCCGGCGGCATTGCACTCGCGGCGATGCTGCAGATCCTGGAAGGCTGGGACTTGAACACGCTCGACGACGCGCACCGCACCCACCTGGTGGTGGAAGCGATGCGCCGTGCCTACCGCGACCGCACCTTTTTCCTGGGCGACCCGGACTTTGTCGACGTACCGCAGCGCGTGCTGACCAGCAAGGATTACGCGCAGGGCCTGCGTGCCACCATCAATCCGGACAAGGCCACGCCGAGCAACCTGCTGTCGGGCAACCCGACGCCGCTGGAAGACGACGAGACCACGCACTTTTCCATCATCGATGGCGAAGGCAACCGCGTGGGCGCCACCCAGACGGTGAACCTGCTGTACGGCTCCGGGCTGATCCCCAAGGGCACCGGCGTGCTGCTCAACGACGAGATGGATGACTTTGCGCTCAAGCCTGGCACCCCGAACGCGTTTGGCGTGATGGGCTATGCCGCCAACGCGCCCAAGCCGGGCAAGCGCATGCTCAGCTCGATGACGCCCACCTTCATGGAGTCGGCCGACAAGGTCGCCGTGCTCGGCACCCCGGGCGGCAGCCGCATCATCACCATGGTGCTGCTCGGCATCCTGGGGTACGACGCCGGCCTGGACGCGCAGCAGGTCAGTGCCTTGCCGCGTTACCACCACCAGTGGTTGCCGGACGTCATCGAGGCCGAGAGCAATGCGTTCTCGCCACAAACCGCCAAGGCGCTGGAAGCGATGGGCCACGCGCTCAAGTTGCCGGGCGACACCGCCGAAGGCGGCCGCGGTTCCAGCCATGTCTGGGGCAATTTCCAGACCGTGGAATGGGACAAGCGCCGCAACGTGCTCAGCGGTGGTAGTGACCCGCGCAATCCGGTGGGCAAGGCCGCAGTGCAGCTGGCAACGCCGGCGCGGTGAGTCCCGCATGCCTGCGCCGTTTCCCGGAGCAGGCATGACGGAAGCGTTCGACGAAGCGCGCGCTTTTGCTGATGCGCGATCTTGTGCGCAATCTTGCTCAGCGGCTCGGCTCTGAGCGGGAAAGTGATCAGCAACGCCGCGCTACGAAACGTTTCAGGTGGGCCTGCACACAGTACTGACCCACGCCGGCCCAAGCGCTTGCACGCCACACCTTCGCCAGCAGTAATGCGGTTTGGCGCAGTGGCCTATGCCGGGATTGGACTTGTCGGTGTGCGTCGATTTGGCGACCATCGTGGCATGACCATTTTCCAGACCCTGCTCACCGCAATGGTGATCGCATCGCCCATCGCCGCCTGTGCGGCGGACATGACCGGCGCTGTCGGCACCACGCCGGCCGCTGGCGCCACCATCCACGTCAATCAACTCGGCTATCTGCCGGGCTCGGCCAAGCTGGCGGTGGTCAGCTTGCCGGCGTCTGCTGCGGCCGGTCCAGACCGCTTCACGGTGGAGGATGCCAAGGGCGCTCGCGTGCTGGAGGGCAGCTTGTCGCCAGCGGCCAGTTGGGCACCGGCGGGGCAACAGGCACGCGTGGCCGACTTTTCCGCACTGCGCACGCCGGGCACGTATCGGTTGAAGATCGCTGGCATGCCGGCCTCGGATGCATTCCCGATTGCAGCGAGTGCCTACCAGCCGGTCGTGGATGCCTCGCTGAAGGCGTTCTACTACAACCGTGCCAGTACCGAGTTGCCGGCACAATTTGCCGGGCGCTACGCGCGCGCGGCCGGGCATCCGGACACCGATGTGCGCATCCATCCGTCGGCGGCGTCTGCCGCGCGCCCGGCCAACAGCGTGATCAGCGCGCCCAAGGGGTGGTACGACGCGGGCGATTACAACAAGTACATCGTCAATTCCGGCATCAGCACCTACACCTTGCTGGCCGCGTATGAGCACTACCCGGCGCTGTTCAAGGCGCAGGCACTCACCATTCCCAACGATGCGCCTGGCGTGCCCGGCATCCTGCAGGAAGTATGGTGGAATCTGGAATGGATGCTGGCCATGCAGGACCCGGCCGATGGTGGGGTGTACCACAAGCTCACCGACAAGCAGTTCGATGGACTGGTGATGCCCGACCAGGCCAAACAGCAGCGCTATGTGGTGATGAAGGCCACCGCCGCCACGCTGGATTTTGCCGCGGTGATGGCGGCGGCCAGCCGCGTGTATGCGCCGTTCGACAAGCAGTATCCAGGCGCGTCGGTGCGCATGTTGAAGGCGGCGCGCAGCGCCTGGACATGGGCGCAACAACACCCGAACGTGATCTATCGCCAGCCTGACGACGTGCGTACCGGCGGCTACGACGACGCCACCGTGGACGACGAATTCGCCTGGGCAGCAGCAGAGCTCTATGTGAGCACGCGCGAGGACGCGTTCTACGACGCCATGGTGGCGCGCAATGTACATGCGAGCGTGCCGGGGTGGAGCAACGTGGGTGGATTGGCCTGGATGTCGTTGGCCGCCCACCGTGAGCAGCTCACGCCGCATGCCGACCTCGCACGTATCGAAAGCGAAATTGGCGGGCTGGCGCAGCGCCTGGGCGACCAGTGGCAGGCATCGCCGTGGCGGTTGGCCATGGCCGACAACGACTTTGTCTGGGGCAGTAATGCGGTGGTACTCAATCAGGCCATGATGCTGCTGCAGGGCTACCGGGTGACGCAGCAACGTCGTTATCTGGATGCGGCGCAATCGCAGCTGGACTACATCCTGGGGCGCAATCCGCTGGGGCTGTCGTTCGTCACCGGGGTCGGGCAGCGCACCCCGATGCACATCCACCATCGCCCATCCGAAGCCGACGGCATCGATGCGCCCGTGCCGGGCTGGCTGGCCGGTGGCCCGCAGCCGGGCCAGCAGGACGCGAAAGACTGCAAGGTGGCGTATCCGTCCAAGCTGGCTGCACTGTCGTATCTGGATAACACCTGCAGCTACGCAACGAACGAGGTGGCGATCAACTGGAATGCGCCGCTGGTGTATGTGAGTGCGGCGATCGAGGCGTCGACGCGCTGAGGGATGCTTCAGCGCGTCGACGCGGTTTTTCCTTCTCCCGTCGGGAGAAGGTGGCGCATAGCGCCGGATGAGGGGCGCCTCAGCGAGATGCCGATGCCTGACATGACAAACGCGTCGCTACGCGTCGGCAGAAGTGAATCGCCGCCAGCATCGCTTGCCGTACCCTCACCCCAATCTCCTCCCGTCGGAGAGGGGCTTAAAGCCGCCGATTCATCTTGTCGGCGCGGTTGCAGCGCGGTCGGAGAGTGCAGCGCGCGTCGGTCCTTGATCTGGACGCTTGGGACGCTCATCTCAGCTGGGAGACTCACTTCAGCTGGAAAGCTCACTCCACCCGCGTACCAAAAATCCGGTCGCCGGCATCGCCCAGGCCGGGCAGGATGTAGCCTTTTTCGTTGAGGTGGTCGTCGATGGCGGCGGTATAGACCTCCACGTCAGGGTGTACCGCTTCCAGCGCTTTCAGCCCTTCGGGCGCGGCGACCAGGAAGATGCCCTTGATGCGCCGTGCGCCAGCGCGCTTGAGCATGTCGATGGTGGCGATCAGCGTGCCGCCGGTGGCCAGCATCGGGTCCAGGATCAGCGCATCGCGTTCTTCCAGGCGGCCGGTGAGGCGCTCGAAATACGGCACCGGTTGCAAGGTCTCTTCATCGCGCTGCAGGCCGACCACGCTGACGCGGGCGGCGGGAATCAGTGCCAGCACGCCCGGCAACATCCCCAAGCCGGCGCGCAGGATCGGCACCAGGGTGATCTTGGCGCCGGCGATGCGTTGCACCTCCACCGGCCCGGCCCAGCCCGGCTGCACATGCAATTCGGTGTCCAGATTTGCCGTGGCCTCGTAAGCCAGCAGGGTGCCCAGCTCGGTCACCAGTTCGCGGAAGCCCTTGGTGCTCAACGCTGCATCACGCAGCAGGCCGATCTTGTGCTGGACCAGGGGATGACGGACTTCGACGATTTTCATGGGCGGCAGCGTGCGGGAGAGGCCCACAGTGTGCCGCAGCCGGCCGCAGCGTCGCCACACAGGGGCTGTGATGGTGCTTGCATATGTCATGTCGGTGAAACGTCGCAGACATAGTGTGCACACCCATTCTTAACCGATTGGGGAAGCACTCGTGTTGAACAAGACTCCGCTCTGCATGGCGATCACGCTGACCTTGGCCTCGGTCGCGTGGAGCCCGCTGGCACAGGCGGCAGAAGAGGCGGTCGCGACCGGTGCAGCCAGCGGCGCGGCGGCAATCGACCTGGAGCGGCTGGAAGTGCGGCCGCAGCTGGAAGCGCAAGAGCGCGCAGTCGATCTCAAGCGCGCTTCCGATGCGATCCAGGATGCGGTGGCCTCCGACGCGATGGGGCGTTACCCCGACAAGAATGTTGCAGAATCCTTGCAGCGCCTGCCCGGTGTCAGTGTCACCCGCGACCAGGGCGAGGGGCGCTTTGTGGTGATCCGCGGCCTGGATTCGTCGCTCAACAGCGTGACCATCGACGGCATGAGCATGGGGACGCCGGAAGACGGCACGCGCTCGGCGCCGCTGGACGTGATTCCGTCCGATTCCACCGAGCGCTTGAAGGTCGTGAAGTCGCCCACGCCGGACATGCCGGGCGATTCGATCGGCGGCGCCATCCAGGTGGAATCGACCTCGGCGTTCGATCGCGACGGGCGCACCCTGCGCGGGTCGATCGAAGGCAGCCACCAGTCGCTGTCGGGCAAGACCAGCCCCAAGGGCGCGTTCAATTACAGCGACATCTACAACGGCACCTTCGGTGTGGCGGTGGGTGTGAACTATCAGGACCGCGAGTCGAATCCGACAACACCGAAGTGGCGTACGACAGCTTCGACGGTGGCGCTGCCGATGACCTGTTCGCCGGCGAAGTGCAGCGTCGCAAGTACTTCATCGAGCGCACCCGCATGGGTGCCAACCTCAATCTGGACTGGCGCCCGGACGCCGACAACCGCTACTACCTGCGCTCGCTGTACAGCCGTTTCGACGATGCCGAAACACGCCAGCGCACCATCTTCGGGCTGGCCGATGGGGAGGTCAGCGCCAACGGCGATGGCACTTACGACGTGGCCGACCTGCCAGCGGACAGCATCTCCAAGCGGGTGCGCTACCGCACCAAGAAGGAAGACAACACGGCGATCAGCTTCGGTGGTGAAAACCGCCTGAGCGCTGCAACGGTGGACTACAAGGTGGGCTACACCAAGACCACCGAACGCGTAAACGACGAAATGGAAGCGCGCTTCAACTACGACGGCGACGACCTGTCGGCCACCGTGGACCAGCGCAGCGGCATCCCGCGGCTGGGGTTCTCTGACAACGGATGGCAGAGCAACCAGGACTTCGTGTTCGACCGCTTCGTCGTGTCGCCCAAGACGGTGGACGACAGCGAGCACAGCGCGCAGGTCAATGTGCGCTTCGACGGCGAACATTCCAGCTTGAAGATGGGTGTGCTCGGTCGCTGGCGCGAGCGCGATGTGGACGTCAACGAACAGGAGCTGCGGCGTGGCCCGGCGATCGACCTGAGCAGCTGGACCACCGCCGCACCGGAGCACCGCGGCGGTACGCTGGGCGAAAGCATCGGCTCGGACGGCATGCGTCGCTACTGGCGCGCGTCGGGTGGGTTGTACAGCGCACGTCCGCAGGACGTGGGCGGCAACCAGCAGGTCTCGCTGCAGGACGACTACACCGCCACCGAAGACGTCTTCGCCACCTATGCGATGGGCACCTGGGACATCGGTGCGCTGCGCATGATTGCCGGTGTCCGCGTGGAAAACACGCAGTTCAACGCCACCGGCAACCAGGTGGACGTGGCCGAAAACGGCCGCACCGCCACGGTCACGCCGCGCGAGGCTTCCAGCAGTTACACCAATGTGTTGCCGGGCCTGCACCTGCGCTACGACAGCGGCGACGATTGGGTGCTGCGCTTTGCAGCCAACAAAACCCTGTCGCGCCCGTCGTTCGGCGATGTGTCGCCGCGCGTGAGCATCAACCGTGGCGATGAAGAAGTGAGCATCGGCAACCCGGACCTCAACCCGTACCGCTCCACCAACCTGGATCTGTCGTTCGAAAAATACATCGGCAGCACCGGGCTGGTGTCGCTGGGCGTGTTCAACAAGTCGATCGACGATTACATCGTGCAGACCCTCAGCACCACCGATGCGCAGTTCCCCGGTCTGCAGGTGACGCGCTCGATCAACGGCGATACCGCCAAGGTGCGCGGCGCCGAGTTCAATTGGCAGCAGACGCTGGACTTCCTGCCCGAAGGCTGGAACGGCTTGCTGGTCGGTGCCAGCGCCACCGCCCTGGACAGCGACTTCGACCCGGGCCTGAGCGATCGTGCCGGCGACGACTTCATGCTGCCGCGCTCGTCCAAGCGCATCTACAGCGGCCATCTGGGCTATGAAAAATACGGCTTCAGTGCGCGCGTGGCAGCGGTGTATCGCAGCGAATATCTGGACACCATCGGCCAGAGCCGCGCATACGATATCTATGTCGCCCCGCACACCCAGCTTGATGTCAGCATGAGTTATCAGTTCAACAGCCACGTCAGCCTGTATCTGGAAGCGCAGAACCTGCTGGATGAGCCATTGGAGCTGTACCAGGGCGTGCCCTCGCGCACGCTGCAGAACGAAGAGTACGGCCGCACCTATGCGCTGGGCCTGAAGGTGGCGCTGTGATGCGCGCCGGCGGGCTGCTGTACTCCACCGTGTTCGCGAGCGCGTTGCTGTTGGCAGGGTGTGCGACCAAGCCGGTCGACCGCGAAGCCGACGAAGCGCTGCTCACCGATCCCACGCTCAGCGACGCGAAGGTCGCGCATGAAGTGGTGCCGGAAGCCTTCATCACTGCGCTGACGCCGTCCGACAACCTGGATTCGCCGGCCAGCTGGATTGCGCCGGATGGTAGCCGCTGGCTGATCGCCACCGCCAAGGCCACGCATGCGCTGGTGGTGTTCGATGGCGACAGCGGCAAGCGGTTGCGCGTGGTGGGCGGCAAGGGCAAGGCGCTGGGCAAGCTGGATCGTCCGAACGGGATCTCGGTGGTCGATGATCTGGTGTTCGTGGTGGAGCGCGACAATCGCCGCGTGCAGGTGTTCTCGCTGCCGGACTTCAAGCCGTTGATCGCTTTCGGCCAGGACGAACTGCGCGAACCGTACGGCCTGTGGGTGCGCAAGCACAACGGCGGCTACGAGGCGGTGGTCAGCGACAACTATATGTCGCCGGCCAACAAGGACACACCGCCGCCGCTGGCCGAGCTTGGTCAGCGGTTCCGCCGCTATCAGCTGCAGACCGCAGGGCAGGGCTGGAACGCTACGCTGACGCAGAGCTTTGGCGATACCACCGAGGCCGGTGCGGTGCGCATTGCCGAATCGGTCTTTGGCGATGAGGCCAACGCGCGCCTGATGATTGCCGAGGAAGATGTCGCAGTGGGCACGCAGTTGCGTGAGTACGGCATGGATGGCCGCTATCGCGGCCGCAATGTGGGCACGGGCTTGTTCAAGGCGCAGGCCGAAGGCATGACCTTGCTGCAGTGCGCCGACGGCAGCGGCTACTGGATCGCCACCGACCAGTTCAAGGACCGCAGCGTGTTCCAGGTGTTCGATCGGCAGAGCCTGGCGCCGGTCGGTGCGTTCGCCGGGCGAGTGACTGCCAATACCGATGGCGTGTGGCTGGACCAGCATGGCGATGCGCGCTTCCCGGGCGGGGTGTTCTACGCGCTGCACGACGACCAGGCCGTGGCCGCGTTCGATTGGCGCGACATCGCGCGCACGTTGCGCTTGAAGGACTGCGCACCGTGACAGTGATGCAGCAGTCGTTGAAGCAGCATTCGTTACGCGCCGTGCTGGCGTTGCTGGCGCTCGCCGGTGTGCCCGCCGTGGCTGCCGACAAGGCGGCCGAGCCGAACACGCAGGTACCGCTGGGCTCGACGCACTACGTGGCCGATGGTTTCCCGGACCGGATCGTCGCCACCCCGGCGCAGGATGCCGCGCGAGGCTTCGCAGTGGCCTGGCGTACCGATGCCAGCGTCACTGCGCCCTGGCTGGAACTGGTGGTCGCTGGCGATTCGCCGGACGTGGGCACGCCGCGGCGCATCCAGGCCACGACCGCGACCTTGAGCTCGGAAAACGGCGCCTCGCATCATCACCGCGCTGATGTCGACGGACTCACGCCGGACACGCTCTACGCCTATCGCGTGCAGGGCAACGGCACCTGGGGCGCGTGGAATCACTTCCGCACCGCGGCCACGCCCGACACCCCGCTGACGCTGCTGTATTTCGGCGATACGCAGAACAAGAACCTCAGCCTGGTGTCGCGCGTGATCCGTCAGGCCTGGCGCTCGGCACCGGAGGCGCGGCTGGCGTTGTTCGCCGGCGATCTGGTCAGCGGCAAGGACGGCCAGGACGATAACGAGTGGGCCGAATGGTTCGAAGCCGGGCGCTGGTTGCTGGAAGGCACCGCGGTGGCGCCGGCACCGGGCAATCACGAATATCACGAAGACGCCGAAGACACCCCGCAGGCTACGCGCGTGCTCGGCGGCCATTGGCCGGTGACCTTCGCGCTGCCGCGCAACGGCCCGGCGGCCACCGCGCGCACCAGTTACTGGTTCGATTACCAGGGCGTGCGCATCGCAGTGCTCGACGGCACCTCGGCGCTGGATCTGGGCACCGGGCAGGCACAGGCGCAGTGGCTGGACGGCGTGCTCGCCGACAACCCGCATCCGTGGTCGATCGTGCTGATCCATCAGCCGTTCTTTTCGCCGCGTGCCGACCGCGAGAACGAAAAGCTGGTCGAGCAAGTGTTGCCGGTGATCCGCCGCCATAAGGTCGATCTGGTGCTGCAGGGCCACGACCATACCTACGGCCGTCGCGGCGATGACGGCGGCCAGCCAACGCCGGTGTTCGTGGTGTCGGTAGCCGGCCCCAAGCAGTACCGGCTCTCGGACATGGCGCGCAAGACCATGCGCCCGGTGGGCGAAGACACCCAGCTGTATCAGGTGCTGCGCATCGATCAACAGAAGCTCGTCTACGAGTCGCGCACGGCGACCGGACGCCTCTACGATGCGTTCGAGCTGCAACGCCGCGCAGATGGGTCCAAGCAGCTGATCGAGCACGAAGCGGGCCGGATTGCGCCACGCGATTGCCCGCGCAGTGCCACGCTCAAGGGGCGGGCGGATCGCTGTTGGGAATGACCTGTAAGTAACTGCGGCCTGACCGCTTCAGCACCAACGCGAAGCGGCGTTGCGATTTTTATAAAAGATAAATGAGTCACACTATGAATGTGATTAAAATCACTCGGGCTGACTCTGCTGCCCGAGGTGATCCGGGCTGATGTGAGGGCAGCGCCCCCCACTCGTGAGAGCCCACATGATTCCGCATGTGTTCCATTTGACCGCACCTACCAAGCACCTGATGTGGGAAGAGCGCCGCGTCCAGGCCCGGCTGCAACGTCTTCTTCCTGGCTGGACCTGCAATGTCTGGGACGACGCCGACAATGCCGCGCTGATGCGCAGGGCGTTCCCGGAACTGGCCGATCGCTTTGAAGCCATCCGCTTCGGCGTCATGAAGGCCGACATCGCCCGCTGTGCCTACATGCATGTCTACGGCGGTTTTTACTTCGATACCGACTACAAATTGCTGCGCACGCTCGGCCCGGATGTCTTGACCCAGGCCTGCGTGCTGCCCGTGGAAGAGGGCGCGCCAGACAATGCGGCGTTCAAGATCGGCAACGCGGTGTTTGGCTCGGAGGCGGGCCATCCATTCTGGCGGGCGTTCATCGAGCACATCTTCAGCGCGCACGCGCCGGAGTTGCTGGAGGACCATCGGCAGATCCCAATGATGTCCGGCCCACGTGGAATGACGCGGTTCTATAACGCCAATGGTGCCCAGTTCGAGGGCATCGTGTTCCCGGCGCGTGATGCGTTCCATCCCGACCGCACCTGGTTCGGGCTTGGCCACCGCGGCGGCGCCACGGCAGTTGGCTCGCATCTGTGCTGGGCGTCGTGGCGCGGCAAGTCGCCGCGCCGCGCGGTCACCAACTACCTGCGCCGTAAGTTGAGTGCCGTGCCCATTTGATGAAGTCCAAGCGGCATATTGGCGTTTTACGTTTGCGAATGCAGTTGCGGCGACCTCATGGGTCGCCGCACCTGTGTTGTCGTGTGGCTGTCGCGGCGCAGATGACGAGCGAGACGGCTGACGAACGCCCTACGCCGCATCGCCATCAGGCGGTGCCACATCCACTGCTCGGCGCGTGTCAGACGCAGCCAGCACCAGGTGCACTGTGCTGGCGGCACGTCACCTCGCCATCACTCAACCTATTCACCAGCCCTCAAGCCGCCTCGGCCTGCGCCTGGCGCGGGCCTTCCTTGAGTGCTTTGGCGATCAGGCCCACCAGCAGGTCGAGTTCGGCTTCGTCCATGCCGAAGTGCGGAGTGAAGCGCAGCGAATTCTCGCCGCCGTGGATCACGTTGACGCCGTGGTGGCGCAGCCACTCCTCGGTGGAGCCGGCGCCGTAGCACTTGTACTGCGGTGCCAGTTCGCAGGAGAACAGCAGGCCGGTGCCCTGCACCTTGGTGATCAGGCCGCCGAGCTCGGCCTGCAGCGCTTCGAGCTTGCGCAGCGCCTGTGCACCGCGCAGGCGGATGTTGTCGCGGATCTGCGGGGTGAACAGCGCCAGCGTGGCGCAAGCCACATCCAGCGCGCGCGGGTTGGTGGTCATCGTGTTGCCGTAGGTGCCCTTGCGGTACACCTGCGCGGCCTGCTCGGTCACCGCGAGCACCGAGAGCGGATATTGCGCGGCATTGAGCGCCTTGGAATAGGTTTCCAGGTCCGGCGGATCGAGCTGCTCGAAACCGGGGTAATCCACCACCGACAGCACGCCGTGCGCACGCAGGCCGGCCTGGATCGAATCCACCAGCAGCAGGCTGCCGTGGTTACGGGTCAGCGTGCGCGCGGCGGCGTAGAACTCCGCCGGCAGCGCACGGCCCGGGTCGCCTTCGCCCATCACCGGCTCCAGGAACACCGCCTCGATAAACCAGTGGTTGCGCGTGGCCTCGTCAAAGGCACGCTGCAGGGCGGCGATGTCATACGGGGCAATCGCAATCACCGAGTCTTCGTCGCGGTAGCTGGCCAGGTACTTGCTGTAGGTCTTGCGGCTGGAATCGGAATACAGCCCCGGGCGATCGGTACGGCCGTGGAAGCTGCCCTTGACCACCAGTCGCTTGATGGTGGCGCCGGCGTGGCGCGCACCCGGGTCGGTGTGCAGCTTGGCGTTGGTGTCGACGATGCGCGCGGCCAGGCCCACCGCTTCGGAGCCGGAGTTGAGGCACATGAAGCGCGCGAACGGGCAGCCGCCGCGGGTGTGGCCGATCTCCGCACGCAGGGCGCGGTCGAGCTTGCGCTGCGCCAGGCTGGGCGTCATCACGTTGGCCATCACCTGCGGGCGCGCCATGGCGTCGAGCACCGCCTCGGGCGTATGGCCGAAACCGAGCATGCCGTAGCCGCCGGCGTCGTACAGCACCGCGCCCTTGAGCGTGATCACCCACGGGCCGCGCGCGGCCAGCGCCACGTACGGAGTTACCGCATCGTCGGCATAGAAATTGATAAAGCCGTCCTGCACCGCGCTGATCTGCGCGTCTTCGTCCAGGTCCAGCAGGTCCGCAACCTCCGCCTGCACCAGTGCGTATTCGCTGCCGGCGGCCGCGATGGCCTGGCGCAGGGTGGGGTGGTCGGTGGCCAGGCGTTCGATGGTGGCATCGTCCAGGCCGGCGGTCAGGCGGCGGCCGGCGTGGGCACGCAGCGGGGCGAGCGGGGCAAGGACAGACATGCGCATCTCCTGAAGCGGTGGCGTTCCCGTCACATTAACGGCAGTGGATCGTCGTTTGGCAGCGCCGATCCGGGCAGGAATTGAGGTATTTTCGTCGATTCGACGAAATGAATGGCCGAAATGAATATCACACCCGCCGACGAGCAGTTGTTGTCCCTGCTGCGCGAGGACGCGCGCGCCTCCACCGCGCAGATCGCGCGCCGGCTCGGGCTCTCGCGCACCACGGTGCAGAGCCGGCTAGAGAAACTCGAGCGCGAAGGCGTGATCAGCGGCTATACCGTGCGCACCCACGACGCCTACGAACACGGCCGCATCCGCGCGCACATCCTGATCACCGTGCTGCCGAAAAAGATGCCCGCGGTGGTCAAGGCCCTGCGCGAGATCGCCGACGTCCGCGCGCTGCACTCGGTCAGCGGCCCCTACGACCTGATCGCCCTGGGCGTGGTCGGCGGCGTAGACGCCATGGACGTGCTCACCGACGCCATCGGCGCCATCGACGGCGTGGAGCGCACTACCAGCTCGATCATCCTGTCGACGAAGTTCGAGCGGTGAGAGCGGGGAATCGTGAGTCGGAGATCGGGGATCGTAAGAGCCATTATTCGCGAACGAACGAAGCCCCTCTCCCCCCGGGAGAGGGGTTGGGGTGAGGGTACGGGGGCGAAGCCCATGTGTCTTTCAACTCTATGAGGCTTCGCCCGCACCCTCATCCGGCGCTGCGCGCCACCTTCTCCCGGTGGGAGAAGGATGTGTTCGGAATGTCCCGCTAAACTAGCGCCCCCAGACCGCTGTACCGCCACGCCTTGAAGAAGTCCGATTTCCATTACGACCTGCCCGAAGAGCTGATCGCCCAGGCGCCGCTGGCCGAGCGCGCAGCGAGCCGGCTGCTGGTAGTGCCGCCGTCGCCGCAGGCGCTGGCCGACCGGCAGGTGCGCGATCTGCCCGAGCTGCTGCAGCCGGGCGACCTGCTGATCTTCAACGACACCCGGGTGATCCCGGCGCGGTTGTTCGGGCAGAAGGCCAGTGGCGGGCGGGTGGAGATCCTGATTGAGCGGCTGCTCGGCGGGCAGCAGGCGCGGGCGCAGATCGGCGCCAGCAAGTCGCCCAAGGCCGGCAGCGTGATCGCGCTGGACGCCGGTGGCCAGGCCGAAGTGCTGGGCCGCGACGGCGAGTTCTACCTGCTGCGTTTCGACATCCCCGCGCCGCTGGAGCACTGGCTGCTCGACGCCGGGCGCCTGCCGCTGCCGCCGTACATCCGCCGCGAGCCGGGGCTGGACGATCGCGAGCGCTACCAGACGGTATTCGCGCGCGAAGTGGGCGCGGTCGCTGCGCCGACTGCCGGCCTGCATTTCGACGAAGCCCTGCTGGCGCGTCTGCGCGAGCGCGGGGTGGAGTTCGGCCATGTGACCTTGCACGTGGGCGCCGGCACCTTCCAGCCGGTGCGCGTGGATGCGCTGGACAAGCATGTGATGCACACCGAGTGGCTCAATGTGGGCGCCGCGCTGGTCGAGCAGGTGCGCCGTACCCGTGCGCGCGGTGGCCGCGTCATCGCGGTGGGTACCACCGTGGTGCGCTCTCTGGAAAGCGCCTGGCGCAAGACCGACGACGCCCCGGACGGCGAATTGCAGCCGTTCGCCGGCGAAACCCAGATCTTCATCCTGCCCGGCTACCGCATCCGCAGCGTCGATGCGATGGTCACCAATTTCCACCTGCCCGAAAGCACGCTGCTGATGATGGTCTCGGCCTTCGCTGGCCGCGACCGCATCTTCGCCGCCTACGCACACGCCATCGCGCAGCGCTATCGCTTCTTCTCCTATGGCGACGCGATGTTGTTGTGGAGCCGGGAGTGGGGAATCGGGAATGGGGAATCGTAGGGCTTGCCGCCACACGTTCCGCCATCGCCACCCGCTTCTCCGATTCCCAACTCCCGATTCCCCATTCCCGGCCTTCCAATGTCCCGACTCCAGTTCCAGCTCCAGACCACCGACGGCCATGCGCGCCGTGGCCGCCTGACCTTTCCGCGTGGCACGGTGGAGACGCCGGCGTTCATGCCGGTGGGCACCTATGGGTCGGTCAAGGGCATCCTGCCCGAGCAGATCCGCGCGCTGGGCGCGGAGATCATCCTGGGCAACACCTTCCATCTGTACCTGCGCCCTGGCCTGGACGTGATCGGTGACCATGGTGGCCTGCACGGGTTTGCGCGCTGGGACGGGCCGATCCTCACCGACTCCGGCGGCTTCCAGGTGTTTTCGCTGGCCCATCGCCGCAAGATCACCGAACAAGGCGTCACGTTCTCCTCGCCAACCGACGGCGCGCGGGTGTTCCTGGGGCCGGAAGAGAGCATGCAGATCCAGAAGGTGCTCGATTCGGACATCGTGATGATCTTCGACGAATGCACGCCGTACCCGGCCACCGAAGACGTCGCGCGGCGTTCGATGGAACTGAGCCTGCGCTGGGCGCAGCGTTCGCGTCAGGCGCATGACGGGCTGGGCAATGACGCGGCGCTGTTCGGCATCGTGCAGGGCGGGGTGCACCCGGACCTGCGCAGCCGCTCGCTGGACGGGCTGCAGGCCATTGGCTTCGACGGCTATGCCATCGGCGGCCTGGCGGTGGGCGAGCCCGAGCACGAGCGCAATGCCATGCTCGAACACCTGCATCCGCGCCTGCCGGCCGAGCGGCCGCGCTACCTGATGGGCGTGGGCCGGCCGGAGGATCTGGTCGAAAGCGTGGCGCGCGGGGTGGACATGTTCGACTGCGTGATGCCCACCCGTAACGCCCGCAATGGCCACTATTTCACCTCGTTCGGCACGGTGCGCATCCGCAACGCCAAGTACGAACGCGACCTGGACACCATCGAGCCGGGCTGCGGCTGCCATGCCTGCAGCAGCGGCTACACGCGCGCGTACCTGCGCCACCTGGACCGCTGCAACGAAATGCTGGCGCCGATGCTGGGCACCCTGCACAACCTCTGGTACTACGAAAAACTGATGGCCGACATGCGCGCAGCGATCGCGGCGGGAACCTTTGTGGAGTTCCGGCGGTCCTTCTATGCGGCACGCGGCGCCACCACGCCGCCGTTGCCCGGGGAATCCAGCTGAGACCTGCCGTCCGTGCCCTGGCGCGGACGGCGTGGGACCTGCATGGCATAATTCCCGGCTGTTCCGCTCCGGCGGTACCTGAATGGCGAGCGGGCCGCTGGGCGCGCTGGCACCAAACCTAGGATGCATAGAATGAATCTGCTCGATTTCCTGATCCCCGTCGCCCAGGCGCAGGCCACTGGTGGCGCGCCGGCCCCCGGCCCGATGGGAAGCCTGTCCACCTTCGCGCTGCCGATCATCCTGATCGCGGTCATGTACTTCCTGATGATCCGCCCGCAGATGAAGCGCCAGAAGGAACACAAGGCGTTGCTGGACAAGCTGTCGCGTGGCGATGAGGTCATCACCTCCGGCGGCGTGGCTGGCGTGATCACCGATATCGGCGAGAACTTCATCACCGTGGAAGTGGCCGACAACGTGCGCATCCGCGTGCAGCGCAGCGCCGTTGGCCACGTGCTGCCCAAGGGCACGCTGAAGTCCGCCAGCTAAGTCGCGTGATCGGCAGCGGGCACCGTCCGGCGCTGCCGGCAGGTGCTCGAAAACGGCAGGGGCCGCTCGTACACTCCGCTGTCGTTGCGCTGCCAATGCGTGCTTGGGTCCGCCCAAGACGTCGCTGCAAGTGAACACCTGCAACACCACAGCTGCGCGCACCCTCTGGTGGGCGCAGTCGGTGCACGAAGTCGGACCACGCCCCCGGGCGCTTTTGCTCCATGCACTGCCCGTATCCACCGGATGACCGCTCGCGACGCTGTATCGGCCGCTTGAAGTCGTTCTCACTGCTAGGCGTGGCGCCGGGATGGTGCCGCGCGGGACTGTCGCAATGCTCGAATTTCCTCGCTGGAAGTATTTCCTGATCCTGGTGGTGCTGGCGGTCAGCGCGTTGTATGCGCTGCCCAACGTCTACCAGAAAGACCCGTCCGTGCAGATCACCGCCAGCCGCGGTGCGCAGCTGGACGACGCGTTGCGCAGCCGGATCGACGCCGACCTCAAGAGCGCCGGCATCACACCCAAGGCGGTGACCCGGGAAGGCGACAGCCTGATGGTGCGCCTGCCCACCCTGCAGGCGCAGACCCGTGCCAACGACGTGTTGCGCCAGCAGTTGGGCGAGAACTACACGGTGGCGCTGAACCTGGCATCCACGGTGCCGGACTGGCTCGCCAAGCTGGGCGGCCGGCCGATGGTGCTGGGTCTGGACCTGGTCGGCGGCGTGCACTTCGCCATGCAGGTCGATCAGAAAGCCGCACTGGAAAAGCGCCTGGAGGGCTTTGCCGAGGACATCCGCACCACGTTGCGCGATGGCCGCATTGCCTATCGCTCGGTCGAGCGTCGTGGCGACAACAGCATCCAGGTCTCGTTGGGCGAGGGCGCCAGCGCCGATGCCGCGCGGACCGCGTTGGCCAAGTCGCAGCCCACGCTGACCTACGACGTCAGTGGCCAGACCATCTCGGTCAAGGTGCCGGAGGCCGAACTCAAGCAGATCGCCAGCGGCGCGATCGAGCAGAACCTCACAACCTTGCGTAACCGCGTCAATGCACTGGGCGTGTCCGAGCCGACCATCCAGCGCCAGGGCGAAGACCGCATCGTGGTCGAATTGCCCGGCTTGCAGGACACGGCCGAGGCCAAGCGCCTGATCGGCGCCACCGCCTCGCTGGAATTCCGCGCCGTGGTCGAAGGCAATGCCGAAGACGCCGTGCGCAGCGGCACCATTCCGCCGGAAGCCAAGGTCTATCGCCTGCGCGATAGCAATGCCCCGGTGCTGTTGAACAAGCGCGCGCTGGTGACTGGCGACCAGATGGTCGATGCCACGGTGGGTAATGACGAAAACGGAATGCCGGCAGTGAATGTGACGCTCAATAATGCTGCAGGCCAGCGTATGTTTGACTACACGAGTGCCAACGTCGGCAAGCTGATGTCCGTGGTCTTCATTGAGCGAGTTCCAACTGTGACCGTAGTTGACGGCAAGGAAATTCGAAGTGTACGAGTTAAGGAAGAAGCACTGCCTTCGACGCGTATCGCGGGTGTATTTGGCAAGAATTTCCGCACCACCGGCCTGGAAAAGACCGAAGCCGAAAATCTGGCCAAGCTGCTGAAATCCGGTTCGCTGGCCGCACCGATGGACTTCGTCGAGGAATACGTGATCGGCCCGAGCCTGGGTGCGGAGAACGTGGAGCGGGGCGTCACTGCGGTGATCTATTCGTTCCTGTTCACGCTGGTGTTTTTCACCATCTATTACCGCGTGTTCGGCGCGATCACCTCGGTGGCGCTGCTGTTCAACCTGCTGATCGTGGTGGCGGTGATGTCGTTGTTCGGCGCCACCATGACGCTGCCGGGGTTTGCCGGTCTGGCGTTGTCGGTCGGCCTGTCGGTGGACGCCAACGTGTTGATCAACGAGCGTATCCGCGAAGAGTTGCGCCTGGGCGTGCCGGCCAAATCGGCGATTGCGGCCGGTTATGAAAAGGCCGGCGGCACCATTCTGGACGCCAACCTCACCGGCCTGATCGTGGCGGTGGCTTTGTATGCCTTCGGCACCGGGCCGCTGCGCGGTTTTGCGTTGACCATGATGATCGGTATTTTTGCCTCGATGTTCACTGCGATCACTGTCTCGCGTGCATTGGCGGTTCTGATCTATGGCCGCCGCAAGAAGCTCAAGTCTGTGGCCATCTGAGATGCGAGTCCTGCTGCGGCGCGCGCGCCTTTGCGCAACGCCGCAGCAGGAATCCCTGCGCAAGCGGCCGGACCTTGACGGTGCGGTCGTCCAACGGAAGCTCTTTTCATGAAACTGTTCCCGCTTCATCTCATTCCCAACGACACCAAGATCGACTTCATGCGCCTGCGCAAGCCGGTGCTGATCCTGATGCTGGTGATCGCGGTCGCCTCGGTCGGCGTCATCGTCGGCAAGGGCTTCAATTACGCACTGGAATTCACCGGCGGCACGCTGGTGCAGACCTCCTTCCAGAAGACCGTGGACGTGGACCAGGTGCGCGAGCAGCTGTCCAAGGCCGGCTTTGAAAACGCCCAGGTGCAGAACGCACGCGGCGGCAATGAAGTGATGATCCGCCTGCAGGCGCGTGAGCAGCACAACAACCGCGACGATGCCGCAAGCACCGTCGCCGAAGAAGTGCGCAAGGCCGTCAGCACCCCGCAGAACCCCGCCACCGTGCAGCCGGGCGAATTCGTCGGCCCGCAGGTCGGCAAGGACCTGGCCTTGAACGGTGTCTACGCCACCGTGTTCATGCTGGTGGGCTTTCTGATCTACATCGCGTTCCGCTTCGAATGGAAATTCGCGGTGGTGGCCAGCCTGACCGCGCTGTTCGACCTGTTGGTCACGGTGGCCTTCGTGTCGCTGACCGGGCGCGAGTTCGACCTGACCGTGCTGGCCGGCCTGCTGTCGGTGATGGGCTTTGCCATCAACGACATCATCGTGGTGTTTGACCGTGTGCGCGAAAACTTCCGCGCGCTGCGCGTGGAGCCGCTGGAAGTGCTCAACCGCTCGATCAACCAGACGCTCTCGCGCACGGTGATCACCGCGGTGATGTTCTTCCTGTCGGCACTGGCGCTGTACATCTACGGCGGCGAGTCGATGGAAGGCCTGGCCGAGACCCACATGATCGGTGCGGTGATCGTGGTGATCTCCTCGGTGATCGTGGCGGTGCCGATGCTGAGCATCGGACCGTTTGCGGTGACCAAGCAGGATCTGCTGCCCAAGGCCAAGGACGTGGAGGCGCTGGCGCGGCGTCCTTGATCGGTTGGCAAAAGGTGTGACGAAAAAGCCGTGCATTGCGCGGTTTTTTCGTTTCTGGTTGGACGTCTAGTTCACGGTTGTGCACTGTGACGCCATTACTCAAGATCGCGAACACTAGCGATTTCGTCGGACACGTGATTCCGATCGATACGCAGTACGTTGCGGTAGAGAGTCGCTGGCCAGGACGAAGCGCCGTATCCAACTGAGATACGCCTGCTTGGTGCGCAGGCTGTAGCGCCGAGCGCGCAAGCGTTCACG
Source organism: Xanthomonas sp. NCPPB 4037 (assembly GCF_041475695.2). Lineage (NCBI taxonomy): Bacteria > Pseudomonadati > Pseudomonadota > Gammaproteobacteria > Lysobacterales > Lysobacteraceae > Xanthomonas > Xanthomonas sp. NCPPB 4037. Next base: position 2,976,997 of record NZ_CM191261.1, on the reverse strand, counting down.
CAGTTGATCGAGCAACCGTGTCGGCAAACGTGCTGTTACGCCATTGTTTTTGAGGGTTTATTTCATACGCTTGTGTCCTTGCTGGATAAAACTAGAAACCGCGCAAAGAGTAGAGTCCGCTTGCCATCGTGTGATCCGTGATCGCGGCTACGATTTCTCCCATTCACAAAGCGCCAGCGATAGAAGATACTCCGCGGATACACCTTCGCGGGGGACGAAATGCTTGAGTTCATAGGGACAGTCGCTGTTTGCGCGGTCGCACTACCGGTCGCACGCTATCTCTGGAACTTCTGGCAATACCGCAAGAGCATCAACGCCGTGGAGGTGCTGGCCGCAGCTGTAAAAGCAAAGGCAGACTTTGTTTCATCCAGCGCCGGCTATGACGCGGCGGAAAAGGTTCACGTTATCGCAGTTTGCCTTAAGAGCGTCGCGGACTCTCTCAGCTACGGAAAGATTGCAAATTCACTAATTGCTGGGACACAACTTCAAGTGTTGGAGAGCATGATTGCGTCACCCGATGACATTGCCTTCTTCATGGACAAGCCTGAGAACTCCATCACTGAGGTAAGGCTGGGACTTGTACGCGCTCGTGAGTCGTTCGTTCTGCTGCATCAGACGATGGGCTCCCGACCAATGGCCTAACAATTCATTCAAGCAGAAACCGCTTCGCGGTTCGGCTAAATTCAGACGTTAGGCAGATGAACAGAGACAATCGCAACTGAGATTTTTCATGGACAACTATCAGCTTGTTACATCGCCCCTATGCCGCTCCGTCACGACCGATGGCCGCACTGTTCGCCTAGAGATCTATCGCGGGCTCGACACCGACTGGACCCTTGAGGCTGTTGATGAGTTCAACAACTCCACCATCTGGGATGACCTATTCGCAACGGACCAGGCCGCACTCGACGAGGCGTTGCGCACTATTCGGGATGAGGGAATTGACTCCCTCATTGGTCCGCCCAGCGGCGTCCATTAATGGATCAGCCGCCTAACAACTCATTCAAGCCGAAGTTGCTTCGCAACTCGGCTTAATTCAAGCGTTAGGCGCCACAACAAACATGGCCGATCTTTGGGGTTCAATCGCAGAAAGTGAGTGGCACAACACGCCCTGTGTTGTCGGCCGTCCGGCTACGGAGGCCGACGTCGCTGCTGGCTCCGCAGTCTTCTACGTACAGGGTGATTCCGCCGCCGCCCCAATGGCCCTGCCTTGCTGTGCAATCCAGTCACTTGAGTATGGCTCCGAGCGACCTGTGGTCATTGTCCAAGCAGAGCTTGCGCATCACGGTACCATCTTGGGAGTGCGACCGCTGTCCGGCGGCAACGGCATTTGCATGGCCACGGAGGTCAGGTTGCTTCCTGCCGGGTTTGTGCCGTAGGTTGGCGCCTAACAATTCATTCAAGCCGAACCCGCTTCGCGGGTTGGCTTAATTCAGGCGTTAGGGAGCAAGGAGAGATCATCGTGACTCAGACAGTGACCCCCGTCCTTCGGGTAACCAGTGCTTCCGCCAGTTTCCCGTTCTACGTTCAGGGGCTTGGATTCACCGTCGATTGGGAGTATCGGCACGAGCCAGATCTTCCGGTTTTTGCGCAGCTTAGTCGCGGGGACCAATCGATTTTCCTAACAGAGCACGCAGACGACTGTCAGGTCGGTGGCGCCGTCTACTTTGCTGTTCCAGATGTAGACGAGTGCCATCAGGCGTTCCAAGCAGCAGGACTTGTTCAATCTGGCTCGCCGCACAACACCGCATGGAAAACTCGCGAAATCTTAGTAGCTGATCCAGACGGCAACAGGCTCACCTTCTTCACTGAGCTCGCTGCCTAAAAATTCATTCAAGCCGAACCCGCTCCGCGGGTCTGCTTAGTTTAGGCGTTAGGGCCCATGTCGAGCAATCGTGCACTCACAGTTCTGATTGCCGTATTTCTTATGTGCGGCTATAGCTCTTGGCGCGATTGGCGGATGCAGAAAAGCGTGAATCACTCCAGCACTGCTGCTCTTGCCAAGATCAATCAGGAGCAATGCAGGTCTGAAGGCGGTGCCGTCCGTGGAGTCGGGATTTTTGGCACGGCTGCTTGCGTCAAGCGATTTGCAGATGCAGGTAAGATTTGCTCCGATAAGTCGCAGTGCCAAGGACTCTGCAAGGCGCCGGAGAGCAGCATTGTTGGCTCACGATCGATTGGCACATGCCAAGAGGACACGCATGACATTTACGGTTGCTACGACAAAGTCGAGCAGGGGATCGTGGTCGGGGGCGTTTGTCTTGACTAGCCTGTGCCCTAACAATTCGTTCAAGCCGAGCCCACATCAGGGCGGCGCCTAAGTGCGCGCCTTCGGCTATATTCGCACTCAGTCGCCGCCCCGCTGCGGGCCGGCTTAGAGCGGCTAACAAAACGTAGCGAGCAGTCGTCAGGTGGGTGCGGACGGCGCGGAGGAACCGGAGTGTAGTGGGTACATGCCGATTCCGAGCACCGGCCGCGCCCGCCTGGCGGCTGCGCAGTAGTTTTGATAGCTGCTCTTAATTCAGGCGTTAGACCTCAGGAGACACAATGAGCTATGGTTTCCAGCTCTTTCATCCCGTCGTTCGTGAGCACGCCGAACAAGGGAAGGCAATCGACGAGTTTGATCACCCGCCTCTTGATCAATCCGCCGTTGAAAGATTCATAGGCAAGCTCGCCAAATACGGGTACAGCCTTGAGGCCACGACACCGCGGTGCCATGAGTTCGTAAAGAACATCGGTGGCTGTCCCGTCCAAGTGGCTGTGTTTGCGACGGAAATAGCGCTCTCAATTCCGTATTGGCAAAATTCCCAGGAGGCCATATTTGAAGCTCTGCAAGACGCAAGCGAGCTTGCTGAGCCCGAGCATATGGCCTTGTTCAATCCACAGGATGGAGAGTGGGCTGAGGCCTAACAATTCATTCAAGCCGAACCCGCTTCGTGGCACGGCTTAATTCAGGCGTTAGGCAGTGGTGGGTCATTACAGCTTCGGCATCCGCCGTCGCCAGGTCGGCGATCGGAACGGTAGACTCTGCCCGACTGAGATGGGGAGCATACCCAGGTGGACGGGAGGCAACGCATGGAAACAACAATGATCAATGAACCCAAAAAAGGTGAGTTCTTCCTCCTTCGCCCCGATGCTCGCCGGGGGGGCAAAGGCCACGGTGTGGTCTTTGAAAACCGAGACGCACTCCTTACTGCTCCCAGACTCGTTTTGAAGCCGGAAAGTGGGGGCTTCCCACCCTTGCGGGAGACTCCCCGGTTGTTTTATCAACCCAGCGAAGGCGTGCTGCCACAGGACCTAGAGGGCGGCTTCAGCGGCTATTGGTTGGTTTCCGAACGTCTGCGTCGTGTGATGGAGTCAGTGGATGCCGAAGCCTTCGCCTTCGCTGACGCTGACTATCGTTTAGCCGATGGCTCGAAGGGTCCGAACGTCTATCTGTGCGATGTGATCCGCACGGTGGATGCGCTGGACGAGGACGCTTCCATACTCAACATAGAGGTCAGTGACGATTTTGAGGAGGGCAAGTATTACGACCTGACAGGCGAAATCCGCTTGGCTTTTAGGCGTGACGTTCTGGGAGACGCACACGTCTTCAGGTTGCCTTTTCATGGAGGCGTCTTTTGCGACCGAGTATTTAAGGATGCTGTGGAAGCAGCAGGTATTGGCACCGATGCACAATCGGACGGCCTTTGGTTCTACGACGTAGTCAACCGCTAAAGCGAGCCACAATGTCGCAAGGAAGGAGCCTGATCCGTGCCGAACTACCGAACGCTTTTTCAGGACCACCACAATATTGAGCAGCAGACGCTGAAGAACAGCGAGTTGCTTGATGAGCTTCAGCGGGCGGGGAAGTTCGATATCCACGCACCGGAAAACCGATTGTTCCTTCCTGCCAGTCCCCAGTTTGCGCAAACAATTGGGGTTACGCCGCATAGCGGTGGTCCACTTGGCGAATACCAAAGTGGGATGCTGCTTCGCTTGGAGAGGCTTCAGAAGACCCGCGATGGTCGAGCTGCCTTGAGTGGTGATCCAGATGCGATGGATCGAGTTGTTCGGCGCGTTGAAGAGCTACGCGATACGGTCAAGGCCGGGCTGATCAACGGGGACTTGAACACCAATACGCCCGTTGGTTTAACCCCTGCGCAGACCAATCAGAAGGTTCAAGACTTTTTCCGCGATATCCCGACCTACCAGCAGACCTATGCCCAACAAATTGAAGCCCTGAAGAGCTTCACGGGAATAGACCACGGCTGGGGCGCCGTCGCGCACTCTGAGTCGCGCATCGTCTCCACGCTCAACCAGATCCAGGTCAGCAATAGCGCCATCATCCGGGGCGGCGACCTCCAACTCCAGCGCAGCGGCTTGTCGCTCGCTATCGCCAATGCCCATCAATACGGGCGAGTGGTTTTATCCGAGCAAGGCATCCTCAAGGTCGAGCAGATTCTCGGTGAGGAGGCCGCACATAACCTGCGCGTCCCCCGAGGCCAACGCGGTGCCGCGTCCATGGAAGTATTGCTCGGCAATGCTTCGGCGAGCACCTTGGTGCGTTCGGGCGGTTTGTTAGCGACCGGCGCGGATGCGGTGGTGACCGCCCGCCGTTCGGCGGAGCTGCTGGAACAGGGCAATGCCACTGCCGCGCAATCGGAAGTTCAGCATGCCATTGCCCGCAACGCGGGCGGCTGGGCCGGTGGCGCGTCCACCGCCGCCGCGATTGGCGGCAGCGGCTTCGTGCCTGCTGCCCTAGTGGTGGGCGATGCGCTGTTGATGAGCAAGGCGTTCGACAAAGGCGCCGAATTGCTCGACAACCGCGCCATCTATCACCAGACCGACAGGGCCGGTGTGGAGTGGCAATTCAACGGTCGCAACTGGCAGCGCGAAGCGGCCATCGAGCTCGCCCAGGATGGCCGCCGCACGTCGGGCGAACAGCCCGTGGTCGCCAGCTATGAGAAATCGCAGGAGCTGGGGGCGCTGGCCAACGCCAAGGCGGTGGAGTTGGCGTTGGGCAAAGTCTCGCCACCCCAGAACCCGTTCAACATCCCGGCCCGTGCAAGCGACCAGGTGGGATTGGACAACCAGAACTGGCACCGCAATCCCGAGAGCCAGGCATGGGAACGCCAAGTCAGAACCGCCGTGTCCGGTGCCAACGACCGAGGCAGCTACGAACACCAAACCGCCTCCCCGGAACGCGCGCAACAGCTCAACCAAGAAGCCCTGGGCCGTATCGAAAGCAACATCGCAACCGGGCGCGAAGCCATCGCCGCGGCCTATTTGGAAAACCATGCAGCGCAGCGGGCGCAGGCTTACGGTGTCGAAGTGCCGGCGGCCGTCCAAGCCGCCCAGGCCAAGCCCGGCGCGGTGCTGGGGTCTGATGCTCAGCTTTACCAGCGCACTGAGACAGGACAGTGGTCCGGCAAGGATGGCGTCGCCAGTGGCAATCTGGCGGTGGAGCTGGAACTGACCGACCAACTGCGGCAACCCTCGTTGGAACGCTCTCGGGAAGCCTTGGCGGCAATCCAAGCGCTTCCCGTGCCCACGGCTGCGCAGCTGGAGCACAACGAGCTGCTGCACCGTTACCGGGCCGCAGGCGTCGATTTGAACGTCAACCCGCAGACCCAGCAGGCCGTGGCGCTGGCTTCGCAGCGGACCATGGACGCCAATGGCATCACGGGGCCGACCATGCAGCAGTTACAGCGTAATGAGTCGGGGCAATACGGTTATGACAGCCCCATCGCGCACCTTCAACGCGGCAGCGATGGGGTCACTCGTGTGGTGGCCGTCACCAGCAGCGAAGACATCCGGCAGGCGTTGAGTGAGACGCGGGACCACCGACAGGAATCGGCAACCGTTGCTCGGGCGTCCGAAGCGACGGGAGATGGGGACACCTCGACCTCCGATTCTTCAAGTCCGCAGCAAGTGCTCGACCTCCAGGCACGCATGCAGGCTTCTATTGCGGCGCAGGCGCGGCAAGAACGCGAACAGCAAGATCGCCTCGCGCAAGAGCAGCATGCCGCGCAGGTGCGCGAGCATCTCCAGCAGGCACAGCCTGAGCATGAAGATAGGTCACACAGCGAACAAGCGGTCCAGGCGCACGCGGTGTTGGAAGGTCAACGCCAAGCAGAGCAGCAACGTGAACTAAACGAACGCCAAGTGCAGGAGCGGCAAGCACAGACCAGCCAGCAACGCGAGCTGCAGGAGCGTGAGGGTAGAGAAGTCCAGCAACGACAGGCGCAGGAACGCCAAGCTGAGGACAACCAGCAGCGGGAGCAGCAAGACCGCCAGGCTCAAGAAACCCGGCAAGTTGAAGTCCAGGAAGCTCATGCTCAGCAAACGCATGATCAGCAGCAGCAAACTCAAGGAATCGAACAGCAGCAGGCACAGCGTCAGGAGCCCTTGCCGCAGCCGGACACTCAATCGCACGCTCAGGATGCCGCGCTTGCTCAGCACACGTCGCGTTCTCAGTTGCAGCAGGAGGACGCGCGCCAACAGCCAGAGGCACAGAAGCATCAGGCACGCGAACACCTCGCTCCTGACGTGCGCGATCAGCTGAAGCAAACGCCCGGTCCAGGCGATGCGCAGCCGCGTCAAGCGCAAGAAGCGGAGCACGCGCTGAAAATGCCGGCAGTGGAGAGTCGCGACATAGCGCGCCCTCAGATGCCTGCATCTGAGCTGGAAAATTACAACCGACTTTCGCAAAGCGCGGGGGGCGATGTGGTGCCGCCAGCACTGCATCACCAGGTGCAAACGCAGCAAGGAGAGATGGAGCAAGCGTCGGTCCGTCAGCAATACGTGGCTCGTGAGCAGGAAGCAAAGCCAGTTCGCGTCATGGCTCAAACTAAGCCTGCGACAGCAGAAGCATTGATTGCATCGCAGGCCAAGGCGCTTACCACTCCTGAGGAGCAAGAAACCAAGGCAGAGCAGCCCCGTCCTTCAGACGCGCTGCATGCCTATCAGGAGGCGGCTTTGCTGCCTGCAGCACACCTCGCGCAGGCACGCGAGCAGTCCTTGGAAGCCAGCGCAGAGAATCGCTTGCCTGTCGGGTCGGCGGAAGCGGAAGGCCTGCGCACCCAATCGACTCCGGCGCAGGACCGCATCGTCGCAGACCCGGGCGGTGCCCTATTCCTGGAGGAGACCATGCGCTCGCTACGCCAGCTGCAACAGGAAATTGAGCTGGCAGATCGGGAAGACGAACGCTTCCACCAGGAATGGAAGGAGCATCGCGAGCGCGGAGAACCCTATCCCTTCGTTCGCGACGAGACCCGAAGCGTGGACGGCCCAAGCCTCGACGAGTTCCCGCAGCGCGAGCAAGCGCGTCGCTCGCCCAGTGAAGCTGCTGAGCAAACCGATACCTTTCCACATCTAACTCAGCGCTCTAACGGTCCAGGGGTAGGGGATGGGCCAGATGATTCTTTGCATACCGAGCGAAAATCCATCACCGGCGACCCGGATGTGGACGAGGTGCTCTACGCGCTCGACACCAAGAACGAGTTGGCGATTGAGCAGGCGCTAAATCGTGTGGCCAACAGCGCAGCCACGCAGGCGTTGTTGAAAAAAGGCAACGATTTCCTGGAGGCGCAGGCCCAGCAGGAGGCCCAGGAGCAGGTCGCCACACGCCAGGCGCTTGGGATGGATGTCTCAGCGGAAATCAACACCAGCCGCGGGCCGGTGATGGTGATGACCTTGCCCGAGTTTGCAAAGGGGCCGATGCAGAGCGGTCCCCAAGGGGACGGCGGCGGAGGTGGAGACGGCGGTGGGGGCGGTGGAGGAGGCGGTGGTGGTGGAGGGGGCGGCGGTTAGTCAGAATCTCTTCCGTGACCAGCCGAGTTTAGGAGACCTCATGGACAGGCAAGACGCTGCCGCAATGGCGGAAATGATGGCGACGTTGAACGCATCCAATGCGTCTTTGCAAGAGACCATCACGGTGCTGACGACGCTGATGGCATCCATGCAGCAGCGCGAACAACGGTTGCGCGATGTGGTCGCCGAGCAACTCCAAGTGCTGCAACGCGCGGCCAGCAGCGCCGATGCCAAGGTCAACCGGGTGCTTGAGAATGCATTGCCGACGCTGACGCAGTTGACCAATCAGGCGTTGACGCAGACTCTTGAGCCAGCCGTCAAGCGATTCAACAAAGAAATGGCCACGGCGGACGAGACGTTGCAACAGGCCACCCGGCGTTACGCGCAAGCGCAGCAGACGTTGGAGACACGGATCACGCGCCGCATGGGAATCGCATCCGCCACGATGCTCGTGGCGGGCGTGCTAGGGCTGGGTGGGGTGGCCTACTCGGTTGGCATCATCAACGAAAAGCGAACCGAACTCGCAAAGCTTCGAGCTTCCATCGACTACCTGGATCGCGTGTCGCGTGCCGACCTAGCTCCCTGTGGCGAAGGCCGGCTCTGTGCCACCTTGGAGAAGAATGGGCCGCGTTACGGCAACCAAAGGCAATACAGAGCGATCAATCTGCGTGCGACATCAGATTCGCAATGATGCGACGTCGTCATTACAGCGACTGGCTTGCGCGCGACAGGGGCGGCCGACAAAGCCTCATCGAGTGTGGTCGCGCGCTTACGCGGTTCATCGAACTCCGTGGGTTACCGGTAAATGCCCAAGCCAACCGAGTCGACGTAATGCGTTGCACTGCAGTCAGATGCAACGCACCCGCCACTCACTTCAGGCAGTGGTACCCGCCAAGCATGCGCGCAACGCGCGCAGCTTCTCGACGGGTCACAGATTCCAGTCGATCCGCATGCCCGCAATCAATGCATTCTTCAGATCGTTGCTGCGCGTCGGTTCGTTGAACTGGTCCGGGTTGATTACGTAATGCAGGTTCGGGGCGATACGTAGGCGCTTGGTGACCTGGATGCCGTAGCTCAGCTCCATCATGATCTGGTTGTCGGCCGGGGTGCCGGTGCCGCCGGCCGAGGCGCGGGCCAGGCGCAGGTTTTCGATGGCTTCGTCGCTGTATTTCTGCTGGGTGATCACGAACGCAATGTTGTCCTGCGGGCGGCTGGCGAAGGTGCCTTTCTGCACCAGGCCGAGCTGCACGAAGTGATCCTCGATGGCCTGGCCACTGGTGCTCTTGAGAATGGCGGCGAAGACGGTCAGGCCCTGGGTGCCGGACGGGTTCGGGTTGGTGACCTGTTGTTCGAAGCGGCCAAACAACCCGGAGCGGCCCTGCTTGTTTTCATAGCCCAGGCCACTGAGCACGGCCGGGTTGCCGTTGCGGTCGCGCAGCGGGTCGGTGTAGTCGGAGTTGTCCTGCCAGCCGCCGAGTTCGTACATCGCCGCCAGCGTGCCGTCGCCGCCCTTGTTCTTGTAGCCGATGGCGTAGGGCACCACCACGCCGGTGGTGTCGTCGGTGCTCCACTTCAGGCCGTGCTGGCCATCCTGGGCCTGCACCGGGTTCACCTCGTAGGCGCCCACATGCATGTAGACCTTGGGCGTGACCCAGGCGGTGGCATGCGCGGCCCAGCTGGACACCGGCCAGTAGGTGAAGTTGCTGGTGCGGAACACGAAGGTGGGGTTGCCGCAGGCGGAGTTGCCCTGGAAGTACTGGCACAGGTCCGAGCCGAGGAAATGGATGTTGGCCACGCTGCGGCCGGCTTCCAGTTCCAGGCGGTCGTCGAACAGTTTCTGCACCAGGGTGAGGTTAGCCAGGCGGGTGCCCTGGCCGCCGTAGATTTCCTGCACCGAGGTGCTGTTGCCGATGCTGCTGTTGGACAGGTTGGTGCCGTGACGGTTGGTGACATAGGCCTTGACGGTGGCGCCGTGCCAGCCGAACAGGCTGTTCAGATCGACGTCGGTGCCGACCATCAACTGGCCGGCGTAAGCGTCGCCGCCCTTGCGGCCGCCGTCGATCATCGAGGCGGCTTCGCCGGTGTAGCCGAGCTTGAGTTTGAAGGCGTCGGCGGCGTCCTGCGCGTGGGCGAGCGGGGCCAGCGCAAGGGCCAGCGACAGGCACAGCAGACGGGGATGGGCGCGGTGGGAGGGCAGGGCGGTCATGGCAGGACTCCGAACAAAGAGGGCGTGGCCGAGATGGCGGACGCGACAGCACGTGGGTGGGCAAGCCGTTGGCGGCGCACATCGGTACGCGGCGCAGCGGTGATCGATCAGGGGTGACGCGCGTCCGGCACGTCGGGTGCGGCGGCACGCGGCCGCCGCAGGGTGCCGGCGTCAGGCGATGACGTCGGCCACCGGCTTCTTGAGCAGGCGCAGGGCCACGGCCGTGACCACCACGCCGGCGAGCAAGGCCAGCACGTACATCGCCAGATGGGTCACGGCATTGGGGATCAGCAACACGAAGATGCCGCCATGCGGCGCCTTCAGTTCGGCGCCGACCGACATCGAGATCGCACCGGCCACGGCCGAGCCGATCACCAGCGCGGGAATGGTGCGCAGCGGGTCGCGTGCGGCGTACGGAATCGCCCCTTCGGTGACGAACGCCAGCCCGAGCACGCCGGCGGCGGTGGCCGAGCCACGCTCTTCGAGGGTGAAGCGGTTGCGGAACACCCAGGTGGCCAGCGCGATGCCCAGCGGCGGGGTCATGCCGGCCACCATGGCCGCGGCCATCGGGGTATAGACCTGGCTGGCGATCAGGCCGGTGGAGAACGCGTACGCGGCCTTGTTGACCGGCCCGCCCATGTCGAAGGCCATCATGCCGCCGAGCAACAGGCCCAGCAGCAGCGCACTGCTGCCCTGCATGCCGCGCAGCCAGGCGGTGAGCCAGGCCAGCAGGTCGGCCACTGGTTGACCGAACACGTACATCATCGCCAGGCCGACCAGCAGCGTGCCGAGCACTGGCAGGATCAATACCGGCTTGAGCCCTTCGAGGTTGCGCGGCAGCTTGATGTAGCGGTTGAGCGCGGCCACGCCGTAGCCAGCGATGAAGCCGGCGATGATGCCGCCGAGGAAGCCCGCGTTGAGGTTGGCGGCGACCAAACCACCGATCATGCCGGGCGCAATGCCGGGGCGGTCGGCGATGGAGTAGGCGATGTAACCGGCCAGCGCGGGCACCATCAGGGTGAAGCCGGCCTTGGCGCCGATCTGGAACAGCGACCAAGCCAGCGTGCCCTGGTGCGCGTCGTCGCCGGCATAGATGCCGCCGAGCGCGAAGGCCAGCGCGATCAACAGGCCGCCGGCGGTGACGAACGGCAGCATGAACGACACGCCGGTCATCAGATGCTTGTAGGCGCCGGTGCGGCCGTTGGCCTTGCCCTCGGGTTTTGCCGCGCGAGCCGCCGGTGCGCTGCCGCCATGCACGCCGGCCTCGGCCAGCGCCTTGTTGATCAGGGCGGGGCCATCGTTGATCGCCGGCTTGGTGCCGCTCTTGAACAGCCGCTTGCCACCGAAACGGGCCAGGTCCACTTCGCGGTCGGCAGCGATGATGACCACGTCGGCGTCGCGGATCTCTTCGTCGGTCAGCGCATCCTGAGCGCCCACCGAGCCCTGGGTTTCCACCCGCATCTGGTAGCCGAGCTTCTTGGCTGCCTGCTGCAGGCCCTCGGCGGCCATGAAGGTGTGCGCGATGCCGGTGGGGCAGGAGGTGATCGCCACGATACGTTTGCTGGCGCTGGAAGACGCACCGCCCGCGTTGGACGTGGCGCCAGCGCTTGCTGGTGTGGCGAGCTGGTTGACCGCAGCGGCCGGGTCGTCCAGCACCGCGCCCAGGCTCAGGCGCAGCAGCGGCGCGTCACCGAAGCGGGCGGTGTCGGCGTCGGCATCGCCGATCACCAGCACCTGGGCCGCGCCACGGGTCAGCTCGGCGGGCAGGGCACCCAGCACGCCCTGGTCGCTGCGGATTTCGATCGTCACGCTGCGGCCGGCGGCGGTGGCCGCACGTCGCAGCGCTTCGGCGGCCAGGACGGCCTCGGTACTGCGTTCGCCGGCGGCGATGACCACGATGGAAGAGGACATGGCAAAACTCCTGCTGTATTGCGGTCGCCGGCGTAGCCGGCGGGGGGATTCGAAGGGCTAGGCGCGCGGCTGCCAGATAGCAGCGCAGCAAGGCGGTGCGGCCGGCGATGGCGCGTACAGCGCAGCGCGCTGCGGCCGGTGTACGGCTGCGCTCACGGCACCGCCTCGATGACGACGGCGGCGGCGGCGCGGCGCACGCCTTCGGGCGTAATCCGGCGCGCATCGCCGCTTTCCAGCCGGCACATCGAAAACGCCGTGGCCAGCCGCGCGCACTGTTCCAGCGCGGTGGCGTCGTCCAGCAACGCGGCCGCCAGGCCGGCCACCATGGCATCGCCGGCGCCCACGCTGCTGCCTTGCGCCAGCCGTGGCGGGCGTGCGATGAGCTGTTGGTTGTGCTGTACGAATAGCGCGCCCTCGGTGCCCATGGAAATCACCACCAGCTGGATGCCACGGGCGATCAGCGCATGCGCGGCGGCGACCAGTGCGGCGTGGTCGCCGAGCGGGTGGCCGGTCCAGGCTTCCAGCTCGTGGCGGTTCGGCTTCACCGCATACGGCATTGCGGCGGGAGCGGCACCGAGTGCAGCCACCAGCGGCGCGCCACTGGTGTCCAGCAGCACCCGCGCACCGGCGGCGCTGGCTTGGGCCTGCAACTGCGCCCAGCTGTCGTCCGGCAAACCGGCCGGCAGGCTGCCCGACAGCACCACCGGCAAGCCGGCGCGCAGCAGCGGGGCCATGTGATCGGCCACGCCTTGCAGATGCGCCTGGCCCAGCTGCAGGCCGGGCAGATTGATGTCGGTGGTCTCATTGACCTGCGCTTCGACCAGCTTGAGGTTGGTGCGGGTGTCGCCGGCCACGCGTTGGCATTGATCGGTAATGCCGCGCTCGCGGAACAGCGCTTCGAACACTCCCGCGTTGCCCACGCCAAGCACGCCAAGCGCGGCGACCTGGCTGCCCCAGTCGGCCAGACAGGCGGCCACGTTGATGCCCTTGCCGCCGGCATCGTTGCGCACGCTGCTGGCGCGGTGCACTGCGCCAGGTTGCAGGCGATCGAGCTGGATGGTCTGGTCGATCGCCGGATTCAGCGTAACGGTGATGGCCTGCAGGCTCATGCCTGGGCCTCGCGCTGCGCTTCAAGCGCACGCACCTGCTCAGCGGTTTCGCAGTTCAGCGCCTGCTCGGCCAACTGCTGCAAGGCGCTCAGCGCCGTGCCACGCAGGCGCGCCTTGACTGCGGGAATGTCGTTGGGCGTCATCGACAATTCCTGCACGCCCAGCCCGGCCAGCAGGCTGGCGCCGAACGGGTCGCCGGCCAGCCCGCCGCACACCCCGACCCAGCGGTCGTGCTTGCGCGCGCCGTCAATCGTGCTGCGGATCATGCGCAGCACCGCCGGATGCAGGCTGTCGGCTTCGGCGGCCAGCTCGGGGTTCTGGCGGTCGATCGCCAGCACGTATTGGGTGAGGTCGTTGGTGCCGATCGAGAAGAAATCTGCGTGCCGTGCCAGCACATCGGCCTGGGCGGCGGCGGCGGGCACTTCGATCATGATGCCGATCGGCAGCTCCGGTGCGTCGAGTTCGGCGCGGATGCGTGCGCAGATCTCGCGCAGGCTGATCAGCTCCGGCACCGAGGTGATCATCGGGAACATGATCGACAGCCGTGCGCCGTCCTTGGCCGCGCGATACAGCGCCCGCAGCTGTGGCTCGAGCAGGTCGGGGCGGCGCAGCAGCAGGCGCGCGCCGCGCACGCCCAGGAACGGGTTTTCTTCGTGCGGCAGCTCCAGATGCGCCACTTGTTTGTCGCCGCCGATGTCCAGCGCCCGCACGATCAGCGGGCGGCCGTCCAGGGCCTGCGCCATCGCCAGGTAGGTCTGGTACTGCTCGTCCTCGGTGGGCGTGCTGCCGCGCTCCAGGAACAGGAACTCTGTGCGCATCAGGCCCACGCCTTCGGCGCCCTGGGTCAAGGCCATGGCGACCTGCTCGGGCAGGTTGACGTTGGCGCCGATGTCGATGTGGTGGCCGTCGGTGGTTTCGGCGGGCAGGGCGCGCTGGGCGGCTTCGCGCTCGCGGATGGCCTGCTGCTCGGCGATATGCGCGCGTGCGGCGTCCAGGTCCTGTTCTGACGGGTTGATGTACAGCCGCCCGCTGCTGCCGTCGATGATGGCGGTGACGCCGTCTTCGATATCCAGCAGCTGGCCGCCAGCGGCCACCAGCGCCGGCAGGCCGAGCGTGCGCGACAGGATGGCGGTGTGCGAGGTCGGCCCGCCCTGGGCGGTGGCCAGGCCAAGCACGCGGTCGGTGTCCAGGTTGGCGGTGTCCGACGGCGACAGGTCGCCGGCCAGCAGGATGCAGGGTTGCTCGGGCAGGTCGGTGAGGCCGGCGCCGGCCGCTGCCGGGTCGAGTTGGGCCAGCACGCGGCGGCCCACGTCGCGCAGGTCGGCGGCACGGCCGGCCAGCACCGGGTTGCCCAGTGCGGCCAGGCCGGAGGCGATCTGTTCCACCGCCTGATGCCACGACCACGCCACGCCATGGCCTTCGACCATCAGCTGGCAGGTGCGGGTGATCAGGTCGGTGTCGTTGAGCAGCTCGGCCTGGGCCTTGAAGATCGCCGCGTCCGAGGCGCCCAGGCGGCGCTGGGTGTCGTCCTGGATGGCGGCCAGCTGCTGGCGGGTGCGGGTGAGGGCGTCATGCAGCAGCGCGCCGCCATCGCCCAGGCCGATCGGCTGGTCGGCCACCTCGGTCTGTGCGGCACGCAGGCGGTGCACGATGCCGATCGCCACGCCCGGGCTGGCGCCGATGCCGACGATGGCCGGCTGTGCCTGCGGCGGGATCCAGCCGATGACCGGTGCGGCGCGGCGTTGCGCGGCACGTTCGGCATCGGCCTTTTCCTGCGCGGTCAGGCTGTCCATCACCGCGCGCAGGCGCTTGAGCAGGGCGGGGGCATCGCTACCTTCGGCCGAGACGGTAATGCTGTCGCCGGCGCGCAGGCCCAGTTGCAGCAGGCCGACCAGGCTCTTGGCATCGGCGGCCTGGTCGCCGGCGCGGACCTGGGCGCGGGCCGAAAAGCCGCGCGCGGTCTCCGCCCAGCGGGTGGCCGGGCGCGCGTGCAGGCCGCTAGGGTAGGCGATGGTCCATTCGAACCGTTCGGCCAGGTCGGTGGCCGGGGCGGCGCTGGTGTCGGGTGCGCGGTCGCCGGTCAGCGCGGCCACGATCACGGCCGGGTCGTCGGTGGTGAACAGCGCTTCCAGCTGGGCGGGATCCTGGATCAGGCGGGTCAGCCGGCGCAGCAGGGTGATGTGGGTGTCGGACTGGGCGGCGATGCCCACCACCAGGCGGGTGGTCTGGCCGGGGTTCCATTCCACGCCCTCGGGCAGCTGCAACACCGCGATGCCGTCGCGGCGCACCAGGTGCCGGTCTTCGCCTACGCCGTGTGGGATCGCCAGGCCGTGGCCCAGGAAGGTATTCGCCAGGCCCTCGCGGCGCCGCATGCTGGCGTCGTAGCCCGGCGCCACGCAACCGGCTGCCACCAGCAGCTGGGCGGCCTGGGCAATGGCGTCGTCCTTGTCGCGGGCAGTGGCGCGCAGGCGCACCAGGTCGGGGGTGACGGGGGCAATCGACGGAGAGGACAAGGCGGGCTCCGGGGGTGGGGAACGGCTGGGAAGTATAGTGGGAACGTTCCCACGGTCCAGGTCAATGTGCGGTGCACAAAAACCCTGTAGTGCTTTCGGGTTAGCATCGGAATCGCAGGGCGCCTGGGTCCAGGTGCGCAATATGGAGCGGGAACGGTCCCAGTGAGTATCAGCATCAATGACGTGGCCCGCGTGGCCGGGGTGTCCAAGTCCACGGTGTCGCGCGCCTTGGGCACCGGCCCGGTGAGCGAAGAAGTGCGCGCCAAGGTGGAAGCTGCGGTGCGCCAGACCGGCTATCGCCCCAACCTGATGGCGCGTCGGCTGCGTTCGCAGCACTCCGGCATCCTCGGGGTGATCGTGGCCGACATCCGCAACCCGTACTTCACCGCGCTGATCCGTGCCGTGGAAGAGGTCGCTTACAAGGCCGGTATGCGCGTGACCCTGTGCAATACCGATGAAGATCCCGAGCGCGAGGCGCTGTACCTGGAGCTGATGCAGGAAGAACGCATCACCGGGCTGATCTTCGCGCCCACCCGGGTCACGGTGGGGCGCATGCACGAACTGGTGCTGGATTACCCCACCGTGCTGGTGGACCGCGCCGGCCCCGGCAGCCGCTACGACAGCGTGGTGCTGGACAACGCCGCGGCCATGGCCGAGCTGGTCGCGCATCTGCAAGCGCAGGGCTACCGCCGCATCGGCGGGTTGTTCGGCAGCACCAGCACCACCGCGGCCGAGCGCCGCGACGGCTACCTGGCCGCCATGCATGCCCAGGGTCTGGCACCGGACTACCGCGAAGTGGCACCCACCGCCGAGGCCGCGATTGCCGAACTGGAGCAGTGGTTGGCCGCCGCCGACCGCCCCGAGGCCATCGTCACCAGTAACAGCCTGCTGCTGATGGGCGCATTGAAGGCCGCCCGTACCGCCGGCCTGCGGCTGCCGCAGGACCTGGCGCTGGCGGGATTTGATAACGAGCGCTGGACCGATCTGGTCGAACCCGGCATCACCGTGGTCGAACAGCCGGTGGAGGACATGGGCCGCGCGGCGATGTCGCTGCTGCTCGAACGCCTGGCCAGCCCGCAGCTGCCGATCCGCCGCATGGTGATGACCGGTCGCTGCGTGGTGCGCGGCTCCACCGGCGCCCGCAGGCCGGGTATCTAACTGTCCCGAAGTAGCGCCAGCGCCGGCCAAAAATCCTGGCTCGTCGCGCGTGCGGTGCCTCACCGCTCGCGGCACACGCCGTGAACCCGTCCCTGGGGCGTTGCTGCTCGAACGCCTGGCCAGCCCGCAGCTGCCGATTCGCCGCATGGTGATGACCGGCCGCTGCGTGGTGCGTGGCTCCACCGGCGCCCGCAGGCCGGGTATCTAACTGTCCCGAAGTAGCGCCAGCGCCGGCCAAAAATCCTGGCTCGTCGCGCGTGCGGTGCCCTCACCGCTCGCGGGACACGCTGTGAACCCGTCCCTGGGGTTCGGCGGCGGCATCCATGCCTCCACACGGTCCCGCAATCGGTAAGGACACCGCACCAGGACGTTGGTCGGTAGCTGGATAAAAAGCTGGTCGCCTCGCACGTTGCGTAGGCTTGCTGGCATGGTTCGCAGAACACGATAGCTGGCCAATTAGAAGCACGTCATGCCCTGCTGGCAACCATGCACACCGATCATCTCGACTGGTCCTTGCCCGCCTACCGTCGCGGGACCTTACGCGGCATGGATGCCGCGTAAGAGGCTACATGGACGTACTTGCGCCGTGTCCCGCGAGGGTAGGCGTGCAAGGGCCCTGCAGCAAAGCCGCAGATCAGCCGCTCTACACCTGATTTATCCGCACTCTCCAGTCACGTCCAGACAACCAAAACTCCCTACAGGGACGTACTTGCAGCGTGTCCCGCGATGGTAGGCGGGCAAGGGCCTGCACCGACGCCGCAGATCAGCTGCTCTACAACTGATCTCTCCGCACTGTCGAATCACTTCGATACGCTGAGGCGGTAGAGCTCCATCGTGCCCAAGGGCGCTCCTACGGAGTATCCCGTTCGTCGCTGCAGCACACAAAAAAAGCCCCGGCATTGCCGGGGCTTTTTGGTTTACAGCGAACGCCTGACTCAACGATCCGGGCGATGCGTGCCGCTGTCGTTCTGCACGGCCAGGTATTCCTTGGACGGCTCGTCGAGCTTGTCGCCGAGCATGCGGCGCACCACCACGAAGAACAGCGGGATGAAGATCACGCCGAGCACGGTGGCGAACACCATGCCGCCGATCACGCCGGTACCGATGGAGTGACGCGAGTTGGCGCCGGCGCCGGTGGAGATGGCCAGCGGCAACACACCCAGGATGAACGCGAACGAGGTCATCAGGATCGGGCGGAAGCGCAGATGCGCCGCTTCCAGTGTTGCCTCGCGCAGCGTCTTGCCGGCCGCGCGCTGCTCGACTGCGAACTCCACGATCAAGATCGCGTTCTTTGCCGCCAGGCCGATCACTGTGATCATGCCGATCTTGAAGTACAGATCGTTCGGCAGGCCACGCAGCATCGAGAAGGTGATCGCACCCAGCACGCCGATCGGCACCACCAACAGCACGGCCACCGGAATCGACCAGCTTTCGTACAGTGCCGCCAGGCAGAGGAACACCACCACCACCGACAACGCGAGCAGCAGCGTTGCGGCGTTACCGGCGATGATTTCCTGGTACGACATACCGCTCCAGTCGAAGCCGAAGCCCGGCGGCAGATCGTTGTTGACGATCTCCTCCATCGCCTGCATCGCCTGGCCGGAGCTGCCGCCCGGGGCCGGGTTACCGACGATGTTCACCGCCGAATAGCCGTTGTAGCGGTTCAACGCCGGCGAGGCGTAGGTCCACTCGGCCTTGACCACATTGCTCAGCGGGATCATCCCCGGCTGACCATCTGCACCCGTCGCCGTGGTGCTGGGAGTGAAGAAGTTGCGCAGCGACTCGGGGCCGGTACGGAACTGGTCGTCGGCACGGATGTTGACGCGCTTGATGCGGCCTTCGGAGAAGTAGTCGTTGACGTACACCGGGGCCAGCATCAGCTGGATCGAGCTGTAGATGTCGCTGACTTCCAGGCCCATCGACTGCGCCTGCACGCGGTCCACATGCAACTGCAGCTGCGGCGAGTTTTCCAGGCCGTTCGGGCGCACGCCCACCACGGTGTCCTGCTTCTGCGCCGCCTTGCCGAGCACGATGTTGCGCGCCTGGGTCAGCGCCTCCTGGCCTGCGCCGGAACGGTCCTGCAGCCACATGTCGAAGCCGCCGAACTGGCCAAGACCCTGCACGGTGGGCAGGTTGACCACGAAGATCTGCGCGCCCTTGATGCCATAGAAGGCACCGTTGAGTTGCTGGATCAACTGCTCGGCGGTGACGTCACGCTCTTCCCACGGCTTGAGCCGGATGAAGCCCATGCCGACGTTTTCGCCCGAGCCCAGGAAGCTGAAGCCGGCAATCTGCAGCATGCCTTCCACGGCCGGCTGCTTCTCCAGCACCGCACGCATCTGCGCGAAGGCCTCGTTGGTGCGGATCTTGGTGGCGCCCGGCGGCAACTGCACGATGGCCACGGCAAAGCCCTGGTCTTCTTCCGGCAGGAAGCTGCCCGGCATGCGCGTGAACAGGAAGCCGCACAGCACCACCAGCACCACGAACACCACCATCCAGGCCGGCGAACGCTTGAGCGTGTTGCCGACCACGCCGACATAGCGATGCGCCAGCTTGTCGTAGTACTTGTCGAAGGTGCGGTAGATCCAGTTCTTCTTGTCCGAATGGGTGGACTTCAGGAACGCCGCACACAGGGCCGGGGTGAAGCTCAGCGCCAGGAACGCAGAGAACGCCATCGCCATCGCGATGGTCAATGCGAACTGCTTGTAGATCGCGCCCGAGGCGCCCGGCTGCATGGCCGAGGGAATGAACACCGCCGCCAGCACCACGGTGATGGCCACCACCGCGCCGGTGATCTGGGTCATCGCCTTCTGCGTGGCCGCCTTCGGCTCCAGGTGCTCCTCGCTCATGATGCGCTCGACGTTCTCGATCACCACGATCGCGTCGTCCACCACGATGCCGATCGCCAGCACCATCGCAAACAGCGTCAGCTGGTTGATGGTGAAGCCGATCACGTACATGCCGAAGAACGTGCCCAGCAGCGCCACCGGGATCACCAGGGTCGGGATGACCGTGGCGCGGAAGTTCTGCAGGAACAGCAGCATCACCAGGAACACCAGCACGATGGCTTCCACCAGCGTGTGCACCACTTCTTCGATGGAGATACGCACGAAGGTGGTGGACTCGTATGGCGCGAACCAGGTCACGCCCTGCGGGAAGGTGGGCTGCAGCTCGTCGAGCTTGGCACCGACCGCCTCGGAGACGTTCAGCGCATTGGCGCCCGGCAGCAACTGGATACCAAAGGCACCGGTCGGCTTGCCGTTGTACTGGGTGTCGAAGCCGTAGTTGCTCGGGCCCACCGTGACGCGTGCAACGTCTTTAAGCCGCACCGTGGCACCGTTGTTATCGGTACGCAGGATGATGTTTTCGAACTCCTGCGGCGAGCTGAAACGGCCTTCGGCCGAGACGGTCGCGGTGAAGCTGATGCCCTGCGGGGTGGGGTCGGCACCGACCGAACCGGCCGCGAACTGCACGTTCTGGTTACGCACCGCGGTCAGCACCTGGGTGGCCGACAGGTTGTAGCCCTGCAGCTTCTCCGGGTTCAACCAGATGTTCATGGCGTACTCGGCGCCGAACTGGTTGGTGCTGCCCACGCCGGGCACACGCGAGATCTGCTCGAGCACGCGCGAACCGACGATGTCGTTGAGCGCATCGCGGTCGATCGACGGGTTGTCCGAGCGCAGCGCGGCCACCATCAGGAAGCCGGCATTGGCCTTGGCCACCACCACACCCTGCTGGGTCACTTCCGAGGGCAAGCGCGGCGTGGCCAGCGACACCTTATTCTGCACCTGCACCTGCGCGATATCCGCGTCGGTGCCGGTTTCGAAGGTCAGCGTGATGGTCACGCGGCCGTTGGAGGCCGACGAGGAGTTGAAGTACAGCAGATGGTCGATACCGGTGAGCTGCTGTTCGATGACCTGCGTCACCGCCTTTTCGGCGGTATCGGCGCTGGCACCGGGGAAGTTGGCGGTGACGGTGACCTGCGGCGGGGCGATCGTGGGGTACGACTCGATACCCAGATTCAGGATCGAGATCACGCCCGCGAGCGAGATCAGGATCGCCACCACCCAGGCAAAGACCGGGTGTTCGATAAAAAACTTAGGCATGGCGGGGTTCCGTCACTGCTGCTTGGACTGGGAATCGGACGGCTGGGCCGCGTCATCGGACTTGGGCTGCTCGCCAGCCGCCGGAGCGGGGGCGTCGGCCTTGCCGGCGCCGGCCGGCGCGCCCTGGCCGTTGCCGGCCTGGCCCGCGGCCGGGGCTGCACCCGGCGCACCGGGCTGGCCGCCCTGTGCGGGCTTGTTCGGATCCCACGGCACGCCCTTGGCGGGCTGGCCTTCCTTCGCCTTCTGCACGCCATCGACGATGACCTGGTCGCCCTGCGCGACGCCGGCGGTGACGATCCACTGGCCCTTCTGCTGGCCGTCGACGGTGAGGTTCTTGCGGACCACCTTGCCGTCCTTGCCCAGCACCAGCGCGTAGGCGCCGGTGGCATCGCGCTGCAGCGCCTGCTGCGGCACCAGATAGGCATTGTTGCGCTGGCCCAGGCTGGCCTTGAAGGTCACGAACGCGCCCGGCAGCAGCGCCATTTCCGGGTTGGGCAGGGTGGCGCGCAGCGACACCGCACCGGTGCTCGGGTCCACCGTCACCGCGGACACGTCCAGCGTGCCGGGGTGCGGGTACTGCGTGCCATTGCCCAGTTCCACGTTGATGGTGGACTTGCCGTCGCCGCTGAGCTGCACATTGCCGCTGCTCTGCGCCTGACGCAGTGCCGCCAGTTCTTCGCTGCTCATGGCGAAATTCACGTACAGCGGGTCGATCTGGTCGACCGTGGTCAGCAGGGTGGCTTCACCCGACCCGACCAGCGCGCCTTCGGTGACGCGCTGAATGCCGGCGCGGCCGGTGATCGGCGAGGTCACGCTGGCGAAGCTGAGCTGGATGCGGGCGGACTCGACCACACCGCGCGCCTGCTGCACGCTGGCGCCGGACGAACGCTCGGTGGCTTCGGCGGTGTCGATGTCGGCGCGCGAGACGTACTGCTGCGGCGCCAGGCTGCGCGCGCGCTGCGCGGCGATCTTAGCGTTGGCATAGGTTGCCTCGGCGGCAGCCAGCTGGCCCTGTGCCTGCAGCAGCGTTGCGCGCAGCGGCATCGGGTCGATCTCGAACAGCGGCTGGCCTTCCTTGACGTCGGTGCCTTCGGTGTACAGGCGCTTGAGCAGCACCCCGTCCACACGGGCACGCACGTCGGCCGAGCGGAACGCCGACAGGCGACCGACCAGGTCACGTTCCAGTGGCAGCGTCTGCGGTTTCATTTCCAGCACCGACACTTCCGGCGGCGGCGGAGCCTGCTGTTGTTCGGGCTTGCTGCAGGCAGCGAGCGCCACGGTGATGGCACAGGCCAGGCCGAAGGTGCGGAGCGGGGCAATCATGAGGAGGAACTCCGTTAGGGTCTTGAAGTGAGAAAGGAACGCGCGGGCGTCCGGGGCGGCGTAACCACCGCGGCGAACGCACGCATAAACGTGTCGACAGCGAACTGTGCCCACTGCTGCCTGGCGGGCAGGCCGGCGCGGTGTGGCACCTGAAAGCGCTGACGGTCGAAATCCAGGCCAACAATCATGCTGAGCAGCAGCTCGGCCATGAAGTGCGGATCGTCATGCCGCAGCTGACCGGCGTCGATTGCTTGTGCAAACCGCGACGCAAGTCGTTCCTGCATGCCAACCACGCCTTCATGAAAGATCTGCTGCGACTGGCCGGGGAACCGGTGCGATTCCGCCTCCACCAGACGGCAGGTCTGTAGCACATCCGGGCGATTGAGCCGGTCAAGATGGGCCAGTGCGAAGGCCAGCAGGTCTTCACGCAGGTCGCCGGTGGCGGTCCCGAGCGGCACCGTGGCCAGTTGTACGTGTTCCTGCAGCACATCGCGCAGCAGGTTTTCCTTGCAGCCGTAGTGGCTGTACAGGGTCTGCTTGGAACAGCCCGCGCGCTCGGCCACCGCCGTCATGCTCACCCGCATGCCGCGCTCGGCCAGCAGCGCGCGCACGGCAGCGTGGATACGGCGGTCGCAGTCCGAACGCCGGGCAGCACGGGGGGAACGAGGGGTCATGGCGGTAGACTATACCGTCCAGTTTAGTTTTTAAACAGCCTTGACGGCGCCGTCTGGTCTGCGCAACTTTTCTGCGACCCAGGTCCGCAAGCCTTGCGCCGTCTGGCGCGCGGGCAATCGAGGCCCTCAAGAGGCGGTTGGGCGACGCTTCACTCCTGTAATGCGCCGCCGCCGGCGTTACTCCAGTTTGCAAAAGCCGTGGCCTGCCTGCGTTTGCGCTATGCAGCAAGGCGTCGTCATCGTGCATCGGTACAATTCAGGTTTTCCACCGAGCATCCCAGCTCTCTCATGAAAGCCAAGAAAGCCGCTTCGAACTCGTCCACGACGTCAGCCAAGCCGGTCGCCGAACGTGCCGTCCCCGTGGTCGCCACTGCTCCGCAGGAGATCACCCTCGAGCCGGTGTTTGCCGCATTGCGCAAGCGCTACCCGGCCGCGCGTCAGTCGGAAGTGCAGCTGTTCGCCGCCGATTTCTACCGCCGCATGGAAGAAGACGAGTTTCCCAACCACCCGCCGGAACAGTGGGCGGCGCTGGCGGCGGACATGCTGGAGTTTGCGCGCACGCGCAAGGCCGGCACGGTCAATGTGCGGGTGTTCAACCCGACCCTGAAGAGCCACGGCTACGAGTCGCCGCACACGCTGCTGCAGATCGTCAACGACGACATGCCGTTCCTGGTGGACTCGGTGAGCATGACGCTGTCGGAACTCGGGATCGGCGTGCACGTGCTTGGCCACCCGGTGCTGCGCATTGCGCGCGACAAGGGCGGCAAGCTCACCGCGGTGGGCGAGGGCAAGAGCGAATCGCTGATGGTGCTGGAGATCGACCGCCAGCCGGCCGACGAAATGCCCAAGGTGGAAGCGGCCATCCGCAAGGTGCTGGCCGAAGTGCGCGCGATCGTGCACGACTGGGCAGCGATGCGCGAAAAGATGGTGATGCTGGCCGACGACCTGGCCACGCGCCGCTTGCCGATGGACGACATCAGCCGCCACGAAGCGCAGGAATTCCTGCGCTGGGCGGCCTCGGACCACTTCACCTTCTTCGGCTACCGCGAATACCGCGTGGAGAAGCAGGACGGCCAGGAGGTGCTGGCGCCGGTGGAAGAAAGCGGCCTGGGCCTGATGCGCGGGCATGACATTTCGCCGGCACGGCCGGTGACCTCGCTGGCCGCGCATGGCCTGAACACCTCGGCCAAGCTCAAGGATGCGCTGATCCTGACCAAGACCAATGCACGTTCGCGCGTGCATCGGGTGGGCTACATGGATTACATCGGCATCCTGGAATTCGATGCCAAGGGCCGCATCGTCGGCGAGCAGCGCTTCCTGGGTCTGTTCACCTCCAGTGCGTACAACCGCCGGCCGTGGGAAATCCCGCTGGTGCGCCAGCGCTACGAATACGTGATGAGCAAGTCCGGGCTGACCCCGAGCAGCCATAGCGGCAAGGCGCTGCGCCACATCCTGGAAACGCTGCCGCGCGAGGAGTTGTTCCAGTCCAACCAGGACGAGCTGTATCGCACTGCGATCGGCATCCTGGGGCTGCAGGAGCGCGTGCGCAGCCGCATGTTCCTGCGTCGCGACAAGTACAGCCGTTTCATTTCCGCGCTGGTGTACATCCCGCGCGAGCGCTTCAACACCGATGTGCGTCTGCGCATCGAAGCGCTGCTGAAAGATGCGCTGCATGGCGAGTACATCGATTCCAGCGTGGTGCTGGGCGAATCGCCGTTGGCGCAGCTGCATCTGATCGTGCGTGCCAAGAGTGGCGAGGCGCTGGAGTTCGACACCACCGCGCTGGAAGCCCGCCTGGCGCATGTGCTGCGCAACTGGCACGACGCTCTGCGCGAGGCCTTGGTCGCCCGTCATGGCGAAGCGCATGGCCTGCGTATGGCGGCCAATTTCGGCCGCGCGCTGCCGGCCGGTTACATCGAGGATTCGTCGATCGAATCGGCGGTCGCCGACGTCGAACACCTGGCCGCGCTGGATGGCCCTAACGATCTGCATCTGAGCCTGCAGGAAGTGCGCCGCGATAGCGCGGTGCGCCTGGATACTGGCGACGGCCTGCGCCTGAAGCTGTACCGCCAGCTCGACGACATCCCATTGTCCGACGCGATGCCGATGATGGAAAACATGGGCCTGCGGGTGATCTCCGAGCGCCCGTACCGCTTGCAGGTCAGCGACACGCCGGTCTACATCCAGGACTTCGAGGTTGAATCCACCGCCGGCCACATCGACGCCAGCAGCGCCGATGCGGCGTTTGGCGAGGCGTTCGAGCGCATCTGGAATGGCGATGCGGAAAACGACGGTTTCAACCGGCTGATCCTGGCTGCCGGCCTGCATTGGCGCCAGGTCGCGCTGCTGCGCGGCTACTGCAAATACCTGCTGCAGACGGCCACGCCGTTCTCGCAGGCGTATGTCGAGGCCACCTTCACCCGTTACCCGCTGCTGGCCCGCCTGCTCGTGGAATTGTTCGAAGCGCGCTTCGACCCGTCCACCGGCGGTGAAACCAAGGCGCAGATCCTTGCCGGGCAAGAGCGCCTGCGCGAGCAGTTGTCGGTGCTGGCTGCCGGCGACGAGGCCACGCTGAAGGCACTGGAACCGGTGCTGCAGGCGCGCGGCAGCGACCGCGCCGCGCAGCAGGAAGCCACCCGCGCCGCCTTGCTCAAGCTGATGGACCGCGTCTCCAGCCTGGACGAAGACCGCATCCTGCGCAGCTTCATCGACGTGATCGACGCCACGCTGCGCACCAACTATTACCAGACCAGCAAGGACGGCAAGCACGGCCATTGCATCAGCTTCAAGCTGGACTCGTCGCTGGTGCCGGACCTGCCCAAGCCGCGCCCGTACCGCGAGATCTTCGTGTACGGCCCGCGCGTGGAAGGCGTGCACCTGCGCTTTGGCGCGGTGGCGCGTGGCGGCCTGCGTTGGTCGGACCGCCGCGAGGATTTCCGTACCGAGGTGCTGGGCCTGGTCAAGGCGCAGATGGTCAAGAACACCGTCATCGTGCCGGTCGGCGCCAAGGGCGGTTTCTACGTCAAGCGCTCGCCGGTGGGCGGCGATCGCGATGCGATCCAGGCCGAGGGCATCGCCTGCTACAAGCTGTTTATCCAGAGCCTGCTGGACATCACCGACAACATCGTCGGCGGCAAGATCGTGCCGCCGCCGCAGGTGGTGCGTCATGACCAGGACGACCCGTACCTGGTGGTGGCGGCCGACAAGGGCACGGCCACCTTCTCCGACATCGCCAATGGCCTTGCGCTGGACCACGGCTTCTGGATGGGCGATGCATTCGCTTCCGGTGGCTCGGTCGGTTACGACCACAAGGGCATGGGCATCACCGCGCGCGGTGCGTGGGAGTCGGTCAAGCGCCACTTCCGTGCACTGGGACGCGATTGCCAGAGCCAGGATTTCAGCGTGGTCGGCATCGGCGACATGTATGGCGACGTGTTCGGCAACGGCATGCTGTTGTCGCGCCACATCCGCCTGCTGGCGGCGTTCGATCACCGGCATATCTTCCTGGACCCGAACCCGGATGCGGCGGCGTCCTTCGCCGAACGTGAGCGGCTGTTCGCGTTGCCGCGTTCCAGCTGGGCCGATTACGACGCCAAGCTGATCAGCGCCGGTGGCGGCATCTACCCGCGCACGCTCAAGTCGATCGAACTCAGCGCACCGGTGCGCGAGGCGCTGGGGCTGGACGCCAGCGTCAAGCAGCTCTCGCCGAACGCGCTGATGAACGCCATCCTCAGGGCGCCGGTGGACCTGTTCTGGAACGGCGGCATCGGCACCTACGTCAAGGCGTCCAGCGAGTCGCACGGCGACGTCGGCGACCGCGCCAACAACGGCCTGCGCGTCAATGGTGGCGAGCTGCGCTGCAAGGTGGTGGGCGAGGGCGGTAATTTGGGCTTGACCCAGCTTGGCCGCATCGAGGCTGCGCAGACCGGCGTGTTGCTCAACACCGACTTCATCGACAACTCGGCCGGCGTGGACACCTCCGATCATGAGGTGAACATCAAGATCCTGCTCAACGATGTGGTGCAGGCCAAGAAGCTCACCTACGACGCGCGCAACAAGCTGCTCGCGTCGATGACCAACGAAGTGGCCGACCTGGTGCTGTGGGACAACTACCGCCAGAACCAGGCCATCAGCCTGATGGAGCGGATGAGCGTCAAGCGCCTGGGTTCCAAGCAGCATTTCATTCGCACGCTGGAGCTGCAGGGCCTGCTGGATCGGCAGATCGAATACCTGCCCTCCGACGCCGAGCTGTCTGCCCGTAAGGCACGCGGGCAGGGCATGACCCGGCCGGAGCTGTCGGTGCTGCTGTCGTACTCCAAGCTGGTGGCGTTCCAGCAGTTGCTGGAATCGGACATCCCCGAGGACCCGTACCTGTCCAAGGAGCTGCAGCGGTATTTCCCGCAGCCGCTGCAGAAAAAGTACGCCGATGCGATGGAGCGCCACCGCCTCAAGCGCGAGATCATCGCCACCGCGGTGACCAACACCACCATCAATCGCATGGGCGCCACCTTCCTGATGCGCATGCAGGAAGACACCGGCCGCAGCATTGCCGAAGTGGCCAAGGCCTACACCATCAGCCGCGAAACGCTGGATGCGCGCGCGCTGTGGACGCAGATCGACGCGCTGGATGGCAAGGTGCCCGAATCGGTGCAGATCGACGCGCTGGAAGTGATCTGGCGCCTGCAGCGCTCGTTCGTGCGCTGGTTGTTGTCGCGCCCGGGCCAGATGCCGCGGATCACTGCGGCGGTGGAGCGCTACCACGGCCCGTTCAACGACATCCGCGTGGCCTCCGGCGTGCTGCCGGATGCGCAGCGCCCGGTGTACGAGGCCAGCGTGCAGGAATGGCAGGAGAAGGGGCTCACGCCCGAGCTGGCGCAACAGCTGTGCGAGTTGCGTTACCTGGAACCGGCCTTCGACATCATCGAACTGGCGCGCACGCGCAAGCTCAAGCCGGTGGAAGTCTCCAAGGTGCATTTCCGTCTTGGCGAAGCGCTGCGTCTGCC
Source organism: Xanthomonas sp. NCPPB 4037 (assembly GCF_041475695.2). Classification (NCBI taxonomy): domain Bacteria; kingdom Pseudomonadati; phylum Pseudomonadota; class Gammaproteobacteria; order Lysobacterales; family Lysobacteraceae; genus Xanthomonas; species Xanthomonas sp. NCPPB 4037. The sequence goes on along the minus strand of NZ_CM191261.1, from coordinate 2,949,200 downwards.
GTGGCTGTTCGAGCAGATCGACGCGTTGGAGGTCAACGGCCGTTGGCACGCGGTGGCACGTGGCGTGCTGCGTGACGAGCTGGCCGCGCACCAGCGCACGCTGGCCGGTCAGGTGTTGTCGATGCCCGGCGCCAGTGCCGAGGACAAGGTGGCCAACTGGCTGGCACGCGACGACTCCAGCCTGCGTTTCACCCTGGCGATGCTGAGCGATGTGGCCGAGCAGAAAACGCTCGACTACCCGACCGTGTCGGTGGCCGTGCAACGTTTGGGCCAGCTGGCAGCACACGGCGTGTAATCGTAGGTGTGGCATGACGGCGGAGTTGCGACTTCGCCGTCATGCGTTTGGTGAGCGGTAGCGTTGCGCGTGGTGGCCGGGTGCTTTCGGCCTTTCAGGCCTGCCGGTGTGCTGGATTGATTTAGCGTGGCCACGCCTGGCAGAAACAACGGCGGTGGTGACGTGTTACTGCACCCAGGACGCAACGTCTGCGTGCTCCGCGTCGCCTGACGCTCTGATTTGAAAAGCGCTCGCATGCAGTTGCGGGCGCTTTTTTTTGCGCGGCATCCGTGTCACGCAACGCATGACGATGCGCAGAAAACGCCTTGTTCAAACCCGCAACGATTCCTGCTCTAGCAGGGTGAATCGCTTGCGCCATTCGCGCGGGCTGGTCTGGAACGCCTGGTTGAAGCGCTGCCGGAACGACACTGCGGTTTTGTAACCGGATTGTTCGGCAGCGTCGCGCACCCGGTCAGCCATCACGCGATGACGGGCGCGCTCAGCCAAGTGCAGTGCGTTCGCCACGGCGACGCAGGCTCAGGCCCGGTGCCCGCTCATTTCCTGCCCGGCATGCTTGTCGAAGCGCACGTGCCACCACGTGGCGCTGAGCGAGATCAGGCTGACCACGCAGAACGCCAGCGAAAAATCGCGTTGCTGCGGCTGCAGATGATCGCCCGCCAGCATCGCCAGCTTGAGGATCATTGCGCCGGCACACACACCGACCGACAGCATCAATTGCTGCAGCGTTGTGTACAGGCTGCTGGCGCGGCTCATGCGCGCGGCCGGCACGTTTTCGTAGGCGATGGTGTTGTAGGCGGCAAACTGGAACGACATGAACGCCCCGCAGCACAGCAGCAACCCGAACATCAGCGCCGGCGGCCAGTCTGGCCGGAACAGCGCGCACACCATGTAGCCCAGGCTGGCCAGCACGCCGTTGCCGATCAGGCTGTTGCGGTAGCCGAAGCGGCGCAGCAATTGCGGGGTGATGCTGCGCATCAGCAGCGCGCCCAGCGCGGTGGCCAGGATCAGGCGGCCGCTGTGCGCGGCGCTGAAACCGAAGCTGATCTGGAACAGCAGCGGCAGCAGGAACGGATGCGCGCCCTGGGTAATGCGCATCAGCGCGCCACCGATCACCGACAGCCGGAACGAGTCGATCCGCAGCAGGCTCAGATCCAGCAACGGCGCCGGATGCTGGCGCGCATGCCACAGATAGCCCAGCGCCGCGGCACCACCGATGGCCAGCAGCCAGCTGGCGCGCGGGATGCCATCTTCCTGGCTGACCATTTCCAGCCCGAACAGCAGGCAGCCCAGGGCGGTGCCGCACAGCACGAAGCCGCGCAGATCAAAGCGCGCGGGCGCCGATTCGCTGGGAATATCGGGAATGAAGCGCCGCACCAGCAAAAAGCCGGCGATGCCGATTGGCACATTGATGTAGAAGATCCAGCGCCAGTCCAGGTAGGACACGAAGAACCCGCCCAGCGGCGGCCCCAGCATCGGGCCGATGAAGGCCGGCACCAGCGTCCAGGCCATCGCCGACACCAGATGGCGGCGCTCCACGGTGCGCAGCAGGATCAACCGCCCGAGCGGGGCCATCATCGCGCCGCCGGCGCCCTGCAGCACCCGCGCGGCCACCATGGTCGGCAGGCTGTCGGCCAGCGAGCACAGGATGGAGCCGCCAATGAACACCCAGATGGAGGCGCTGAACACGCGACGCAGCCCGAAGCGGTCGGCGATCGCGCCGCTGGCCGGGATCAGCACCGCCAGCGCCAGCAGGTAGCTGGTCATGGCGATGCTCATCGCCGGCGCGGCCACGCCGAAGTCGCGCGCCAGGGTCGGCAGTGCCGTCGCCAGCACGGTGGCATCCATCTGCTCCATGAAAATGGCGCAGGCCAGGATCAGCGAGATGATGCGGTAATCGGGATAACGCGGCGCCGGCGCTGCGCCGGCCTCGGACACGCTGGAGGACATCGGAGTCTCGGTTGCGGGGCCGCTGCAACAGCACGGTGCGACAGCTGGAGCGGCCCGCGTCGCACGGTGTTGTGCGGCGCAACATGGGCATTGTCCGCCTGCCGGCCAGATGGTTCAAGCACGCAGCGGGCAACACTGCGTGCGCAACGTGGCGGTTTGCGAGGGCTTGCCTAGCTAGGCGAGACCGTTGGCCAGCGATCGCACCAGCTCTCGCCAATTAGCGCGACCGACGCACCGTCTCGCGAATCCAAGTGCGCGACAGCACCAAGATCAACAACGCCCCCGATGACCCCCCATTCCCAATTCCCGATTCCCGATTCCCAGCTCTCAACGCTCCCGATCCCAGGCGTCCTTGATCTGCAGCATCTGCGGCAGGGCATCGCGAAACGCGTGCACCAAACGTGGCTCCAGTTGCTTGCCGGCCATGCTGTCGAGCTTGCGCATGGCGTCTTCCACCGCCCACGGCGCCTTGTAGGCGCGGCGCCCGCACAGTGCATCGAACACATCGGCCACCGCCACGATGCGTGCGGCTTCGGGGATGGCATCGCCCGCCACGCCCTGCGGATAGCCGCTGCCGTCCCAGCATTCGTGGTGGTGCAGGGCGATATCGGCGGCCAGCTGGAACAGCGGCCCGCGGCCGTGCCGCAGCAGGTCGTGGCCCACCTGGGGATGCTGGCGCACCACCTCGCGCTCGTGCTCGTCCAGGGAATCGGGCTTGTGCAGGATGCTGCCGGGCACGGCGATCTTGCCGGCGTCATGTAATGGCGCGGCATCTTCCAGCAGCTGTGCCTGCGCGGGTGGCCAGCCGACTTTCTCCGCTAGCAGGCGCGCGTAGGCGGCCATGCGCCAGATGTGCGCGCCGGTGTCCGCGTCCTGGCCCTGGCCGGCGGTGCCCAGCAGATGGATGGCGTCGCGGTATTGCTGCGCCAGGCGCGCGTTTTCGGCCAGGGTCAGATGCGTGGCGATGCGCGCCTTGAGCAAGGCGGCGGAGTAGGGCCGGCTCACGTAATCGGCGGCGCCTGCCTCCAGGCCGGTGCGCTCGTCGTGCTCGGTACTGCGCGAGGTCACAAACAGGATCGGGATGGCGGTGCTGTCCGGGTCCTGCTTGAGCGTGCGCGCCACTGCGTAGCCATCCATGTCCGGCAATTCCACGTCCAGCAGGATCAGCGCCGGCGCATGCCGGGCCACCGCATCGAGGGCTTCACCGCCGGATTTGGCAAACACCAGTGGATAGTCGTCGCGCAGCAATTGGCGCAGGGTGGCCAGATTGCTGGATTCATCGTCGACACAGAGCAGGGGACGGGCTGGCATGCGGAGTCCTTGCGAACCGGTACGGGGACACGGTCAGCGTGGGTGGTTGGCTTGCCAATCGCGCAGGGTGGCTTCGGCGCGGCGGAAATCGAAGTCGTCCACGGCGCGCTGCAGGTCTTCCTGCAAGGGCGGTGGCAGACGTGGGGCACAGATCAGCAGCGCGTGGTCGATCTTGTCGGCATCGTCGCTGCGCAGCGCGTTTTCCAGGATCAGCGCGCTGTCGTCGTCCAAGGCGGCACCGGTTTGCCCGGCGTCTTGCGTGCTGGGGCTGGTCTGCAGGAAGGCGTGGATGGCCGCGGTGGTCTGCGCCATGGTGTCCTTTAGCGCGAGCAGTGCGGCGGTCAGGTCGTGGCCCTGTTCCACACGCGATTCCAGATCGCCCGACGCGCCGGCCAGGGCGGGCAGGGCCAGCGAGCCGGCGGCGCCACGCAGCTTGTGCGCCAGTGCGCCAATCGCCGGCAGCTCGTTGTTGCGCAGATGCGCGGCGGCGGTCTCGGCGGGGTCGGGGTTGTCGCGCAGCAATTTGAGCAGGTAGCGCTCGTACGGCTCGCGCTCACGCCACAGGCTTTGCGCGCGTGCGGCATCCAGCAGCAGCGGATCGGTGTGCGCCCACTCCGGGCCTGCGGCCGGCGCGCGTTCGTGCGGCAGCGAGGACACCCGCCGGCTGCCGGGCTGCAGGAAGTGCCGGATCGCGGTGACCAGTTCCTCCACGTTGAAGGGCTTGGCGATGAAACCGTTCATGCCTGCTTCCAGCGCTTTTTCCTGCTGCGGGCGGAAGGCGCCGGCAGTCAGCGCGATCACCGGCAGGCTGGCCAGCGACGGAATCTGCCGCAGGCGGCGGGTGGCCTCGTAGCCATCCACCACCGGCATCTGCACATCCATCAGCACCAGGTGGAACAGATCCGGCGCGCGCTTGAGCGTGTTCACGGCCTGCTCGCCGTCGTGGGCCACGGTGACCATGGCGCCTTCGCCTTCGAGAATGCGCTGTGCCACTTCGCAGTTGATCTCGCTGTCGTCCACCAGCAGCAGCTGCGCGCCCTCGAGCCGTCGCGCGACGAAGGTTGGCGTGCTCGGGCGCGCGTTGGGGCGCTCGTCGACCAATTGTTCCACCAGCCGATGCAGCGCAGCGCTGGTCACCGGCTTGGTCATCACCGCATCCAGGTCCTGCTGCTCGGGGTGTTGCTCCAGCAGCCGGCGTTCGTAGGCGGTGACCATCACGATCACCGGATGCCGGCCCGGTGTGGCGCGGGCACGCACCTGGCGCGCGATCGCCACGCCGTCGATGTCGGGCATGCGCCAGTCCAGCAGGAAGATGTCGTACGGCTCGGTGGCGTCTTCGATCGCCTGCATCGCGGCCTGGCCGCTGGCCACCGCATCCACCCGCCAGCCCAGCTCGGTGGCGATGCGCACCAGGTTGTTCAAGGCTGCATCGTGGTCGTCGGCAATCAGCACGCGCGGCATGGATTCGGGCGGCAGTAGTGCCGCTTCCTGCTGGGCCTTGGGTGGATCGGTTCTTTCCAGCGTGATCACGAAATAGAACTCGCTGCCACGCCCGGGCACGCTTTCCACTTCCAGCGCGCCGCCCATCAGTTCGATCAAGCGCCGGCTGATGGTGAGACCCAGCCCGCTGCCGCCGTAGCGGCGGCTGGTGGAGGTATCGGCCTGCAGGAACGGCGAGAAGATCAGGCTCTGCTTTTCCTTGGAGATGCCGATGCCGGTATCGCGTACCGAGAACAGCAGCTTGATCTTGTTGGGGTCGCCACTGGGGAAGCGGCGCACCGACAACACCACTTCGCCTTGTTCGGTGAACTTGATCGCGTTGCCGACCAGGTTGACCAGCACCTGGTTGATGCGCAGCGCATCGCCGAGCAGCCAGCGGCATTCGCGCGGCAACGGCTCGACGATCATCTCCACCGGCTTGGCGCTGAGCGAGGAGCGCATCAGGTCGGCGATGTTGTCGAACAATTCATTGAGGTCGAACGGAGCGCGCTCCAGATCGATGCGCCCGGCCTCGATCTTGGAGAAGTCCAGGATGTCGTTGATGATTTCCAGCAGCGAGCGCGCCGAGCGGTCGATCTTGGTCACCATGTCCTGCGCGGCGCCCGGCAACTCGCTGCGCTGGAGCAGATACAGCATGCCGAGGATCGCGTTCATCGGCGTGCGGATTTCATGGCTCATGTTGGCCAGGAAATCCGACTTGGACTGGTTGGCGCTTCTGGCCGCGTCCATCGCCAAGCGCAGCTGTTTTTCGTGCAGTTTCTGCTCGGTGAGGTCCACCGCCACGCCCAGGTAACCGATCACCTGGTCGTTGTCGTCGCGCAACGTGCTCAAGGTCAGCAGCACTGGCAGGCGACGGCCGTCCTGGCTGACATAGGTCCATTCGCTGGTGTCGCTGCGGCCGAGGCTGGTGAGCGCAGCGACCGCTTCCAGCGTGCCGGCGACCGGGGTGCCGGTCTGTTCGGCCAGCCGCAGTGCGCGCTCCTGCAGTTCGTCCGCTTCAATGAACTGGCTGGCCTTGCGGCGGCCGATCACATCGTCGGCGCTGTAGCCAAGCAGTTTTTCTGCGGCTGGATTGAACAGGGTGACAAAGCCGCTGGAATCGGTGGCGATGATGGCGTAACCGGCGTGCGCCAGGATCGCGCGTTGCAGCACCGAGAACTGCACCAGCTCGCTGGTGCGTTCGGCCACCTGATGCTCGAGCGAGGCGTTGAGATCGACAATGCGCTGATGCGAGCGCACACGCTCGGAAATGTCACGGAAGAAATGCGAGTGGCCGCTGACCGCATTGTCGTGCTCGATGATCGGCGCCTTGCTCGCCAGCACGAACACCTGATGCCCGTCGCGGTGGCGCATGGCCTGCGCGGCGGAGACGGCTGCGACCGGCGGTGCCTCGTCCTGGTCGATCTGCGGCATGGCATAGGGTTGCGGCGACAGCAGCCTGGTCAGATTCTGGCCGATCGCCACATCGGCCGGATAACCGAACATGGCCTCGGCTGCCGGGTTCCAGTGCGTGATTTCACCGTCTGGTGTTTCGGCCACGATCGCTTCGCTGGAATGGCTGACCAGGGCGGCCAGTTCCATCTGCTTGCGCAGCACTTCTTCGCGACGCAGGCCGTTGCTGAAATACAGCCCGAGCAGCGCGGCCAGCAGAATGGCGGTGCCCAGGACCAGGCTGCCCATCAGCCACGGCGAGTTCTGGTTGAGCGAGCCGATGAAGTGCAGCGTGGGCCGCGCGGTGAGCACCCAGGTGCGGCCATAGATCGGCAGCAGCTGGGTGTGTGCAGCGCGGCGCATGCTTTCCGGCGCGGCAATGCCACTCCGGTAGAAGGTGTGCTGGGTGTCCTCGCGATCACTCAGGCTAATCGCAACATCATCGCGGTCGCCCAGGGTGCTCTCCAGCATCTGTTTGACGCTGAGTGGCGCGTAGGCCCAGCCGGTGGTCGCGTCCATGCGCTGCTGTGGTGTCTGCAGTGGCATGCCTTCGCGGTAGACCGGCAGCAACACCAAAAAGCCGCCTTCGCTGGGAATCTGGTAGCCCGACAGCGAGACCGGCGAGGTCATGGTCGGCTGGCCGCTGCGCGCGGCTGCGATCGCTGCGGTCCGCCGGCGTGGCTCGGACGCAACATCCAACCCAAGCGGACGGTTACCGGATGACTCCGGTTCGAAATACAGCACGATGAAGCGCTCGCCATCCCACGGCGCCAGCAGCCTGCGCTGAATATCGGGCGCACCGTCGGCGCGTGCGGCATCCAGGAAGGCCGCTTCATCTGCGGCGGCAACGCGATGGATGTAGCCGTAGCCGAGCACGCCTGGAAATTCGCGCGGGTAATCGCGCGAGCGGCTGTAACGGGTGAAGCGGTCTCGACTGATCACATCGCTGCCGGCACCGATCACCGCACCGCGCGCGCCGCGCAGGCCATGCTCGAAGGTGTACATGCGCTCGCTGATGTTGCGCGCCAGTACCCGCACCACCAGATCGAAGCGCCGCTCACGCTCCAGCTCGTTATGCCGATGCACCGCGAAGCCGACCAGGAATGCGGCGATCAGGCCTGCGCTCAGCAGCAGGACGGCGCCGATTGATGCACGGCGTCCGTATTTCCTGCGCAAATCCCAGCGGCCGTGCGGCATGTTTCTTCCTTTGCCTTGCCTGTTGCCTTGCGTCCTACCGCGGTCGACGCGATGCCGGCCTTGCGGTGTGACGCAACGTATCGCAGCAAACCACACACGGCCACCACACGGCTAGTGCATTCACGTGCGTGATGATCACCGCTGCGCTTGCAGCATCAGAACGACAGCCAGATCGACAAGGCGTGCAGCGCAAGTCCGATCAATCCACCCACCAACGTTCCGTTGAAGCGAATGTATTGCAGATCGCGGCCGACCCCCAATTCCAATTGTTCGACGAGGTGACGTTCGTCCCAACTTTTCATCGTCGATGCGATGTGCTCGGTGACCGATGCACGCAGACGCGTGGTGAGTTTGTCGGCTGCATCGAGCATGTGCACGTTGAGTGCTTCGCGCAGCGATGGGTCTTGTGACAGCGACTGGCCGAGCGACTGCATCGAACGCTCCATGTGCGCGGCCATCGACGAATCCTCCTTCGCCAGATCATTGCGCAGCGCTTCGCGGATCTCGCTCCACAGGCCTTGCACGTATTCCTGCAGGGCAGGGTGCTCGATCGCGCGTTGCTTGAGTTCTTCCACGCGCGCGGCCATTTCCGGCTCCTCGCGCAGGCGGGCGATGTAGGTTTGCAGCCACGCCTCATAGTCGAGCCTGATTGGATGCTCGGGCGTGGTGAGGATGTCCTGCAGTTCGTCGATGGCCGCGCGCGCCATGCGGTCGGCCAGGCTGTCGCCGATCTCTTCGATTGGCTTGACCCAGTTCACCGTGCCCACCAGCTTGGGCCACTCGCGGCGTGCGTAGCGCACGATCAGCGCTGACGTGCGCGTCTTCACCTTCTCTTCGTCCAGCCACTGGCCCAGCCGCAGCAGCACCTCATCGAGCAACTTCTGGTGGCGGCCATCGGTGGTGAGCAAGGCCATCACATCGCCGGCGGTGGCGGCGGCATTCCATTTGCGCAGGCGGTCGACCACGAAGCGCTGGATCGCGCGGCGGACGGCTTCTTCATCCAGCAGGTTCAAGGCCTGTAGCAGCCAGCCGCGCGCCATCTGCGCCAACATGCGTGCCTGCTCCGGCTTGGACAGCCATTCGCCCAGGCGACTGGCCGGGTCGAACACGCGCAGCTTTTCCATCAGCGCGTCCGGTGCCAGGAACTGATCGCGCACGAAGCCGGCCAGCCCATCGGCCAGCCGCTCCTTGCCGCGCGGCAGGATCGCGGTATGCGGAATCGGCAAGCCCATTGGGCGGCGAAACAGGGCCACCACCGCGAACCAGTCGGCGAGCGCGCCGACGGTGGCGGCTTCGCAGAATGCCGACACCCAGGCCCAGATGCCGTGTTCGCCCATCAGGTGGCTGACGACGAAGCCGGCGAACATGGCCAGCAACAGGGCCACTGCCAGCAGTTTCATGCGCTGCAGCTGTGCGCGGCGGGGATCGATCGGACGGGTGTCGCTGACGCGTGGTTCCATCGGCGAAGTGTACCCAGTCGGGATGCGAGGGCATGTCCACGCTGTGTGGTGGCGGTAGGGGCGCCCTTGGGCGCGAGGGCATTGCCGGCAAAGCCCGTCTCGCCCGGATGCGCTCCTAGGATGTGGCCGCGCGTTTCAGCGGCGTGAGCGACCTTGGTTTCTCAAAGCCCCGTGCCGACGTAGGAGCGCCCTTGGGCGCGATGAGGCGTTACCGGGAATGCCCTCGCGCCCGAGGGCGCTCCCACGGGAGGCCAGAGACCTTGCCGCCGCGGCCTCAGCCGCGCAGCCGCTCCAGCTGCGCCTGCAGCGCGGCGACCTTGGTCTGCAGGGCGGCGTTCTCGTTTTCCAGTTCGGTGACGCGCCGTTGCAACGCCTTCACGTCGCGGCGTTCGGCTTCGCCGCCTTCGGCCTCGTCCGGCTTGGGCTTGCGCTTGGCGTCGCGTACCCGCTTGGCGGCCTGCTTCAGCTCGGCCTTGCCGGCGTGGGCGGCGGCGCGTTGCTCGTCTTCGGACAAGGTAGCCACCGCGGCGGCGGCGCTGATCGAAATCTCACCGGCCTTGACCGCCTGCACCACTTCCGGCGCTGCCTGCTTGTGGATGCGCTCGATCATGGTCACCTGGTTGCTGCTCAGGCGTGCTTCGCGTGCCAGCTCGGCGCGGCTGACTGGCGTGGAGGTCTCCTCCCACGGCGGGCTGTCCAGGTCCTCAGCCGGGCGCGCTGCGGCGTCGGGGGTATCGACGTTGAGCTCGGCATCGTTTGCTTCCGGGGGGCTGCCGGCGGCATCGGCATCGCGCTGGCTGCGCTGGCGGGCCGCCAGGATCTCGCGCTTGCGCAGCGCCAGCACGCCGCGCTGGAAGTCCGACACGCTGCGCCGGCCCAGGTGCTGCTCGATCATCCACAGATGCACGTCCTGCATCGACTGGAAGCGCGGGTTCTGCACGGTCTGGAACGGCAAACCATGCTTCTGGCAGATGCCGTAGCGGTTGTGCCCATCCACCAGCACCTCGCCCCAGAGCACCAGCGCATCGCGGCAGCCTTCGGCCAGCAGGCTGCGCTCCAGCGCCTCGTGCTCGTCGGGCGTCAGCGGGTCGATGTAGGCCTTGAGTTCTTCTTTGACAACGATGTTCATGCGGCAACTGCGGGAGGAGCGGGGCCGGCATTGTAGTGAGCCTGCCCCGGCTTTGCGCGCTTGACGTGGCGCCCGTCGGCATGACACGCGGGCGCCTGTTGCCGGGTCTTAATTGCTCGCAGTGAGGCGCAGCGGCACGGGACGTCGCCGTGTGGCGGGCAGGGCGCGGCCGGGTGACACGCACTGGCCAGTCAGCGCGCCGCCACTTCGATGCGAGCGGCCGCTCGCACTGCAAGGCCTTTAGTCCACCTTGCGCAGGATCGTGGCCAGCGTCTCCACCATTTGTCCGATCTGCTCGGGGGTGACGATCAACGGCGGCGACAACGCAATGACATCGCCGGTGACACGTACCAGCAGGCCGCCCTCGTGGAAGCAGCGTTCGAACACCTCGTAGCCGCGTGCCCCGGGCGCACCCTCGCGCGGCGGCAGCTCGATCGCACCAATCAGCCCGATGTTGCGGATGTCGATGACGTGCGGCAGCCCGCGCAGGCTGTGCAACGCGTCCTCCCACTGCGGCCCCAGCGTGATCGCCCGCGTGAACAGCTGTTCTTCGGCGTAGGTGTCCAGCGTGGCCAGGGCTGCGGCGCAGGCCAGCGGATGTCCGGAATAGGTGTAGCCATGGAACAGCTCGATCGCCGCCTGCGGCCCATGCATGAACGCATCGTGGATCGCATCGGCCACCAGCACCGCGCCCATCGGCACCGTGCCGCTGGTCAGGCCCTTGGCGGCGGTGATCAGGTCCGGGGTCACCCCGAAGCGCTGCGCGGCGAACGCCTCGCCCACGCGCCCGAAGCCGGTGATCACCTCGTCGAACACCAGCACGATGCCGTGGCGGTCGCAGATGGCGCGCAGGCGCTGCAGATAGCCCTCCGGCGGCAGGATCACCCCGGCCGAGCCGGACACCGGTTCGACGAACACTGCGGCGATGGTGGAGGCGTCGTGCAGGGCGATCAGCCGTTCCAGGTCGTCGGCCAGCTCCACCCCGAAGGCGGGCAGTCCCCGCGAATACGCATTGCGCTGCAGATCCAGCGTGTGCCGTAGATGATCGGTGCCGGCCAGCAGCGGGCCGAACCATTTACGGTTATTGGGCAGCCCGCCGATCGACATCCCGCCGAAGCCAACCCCGTGGTAGGCCTTCTCGCGGCCGATGAAGCGGGTGCGCTGGCCCTCGCCGCGCAGGCGGTGATAGGCCAGCACGATCTTCATCGCGCTATCCACGGCCTCCGAGCCGGAGTTGGTGAAGAACACATGGCCCAGGCCCGGCGGGGCCAACGCGGCCAGCCGTTCGGCCAGTGCGAATGGCAGCGGTGAGCCCATCTGGAAGGTGGGCGCAAAATCCAGCGTGCCGGCCTGCGCGCAGATCGCCGCCACGATGCGCTCGCGCGCATGGCCGGCGTTGCAGCACCACAGCCCCGCGGTGCCATCCAGGATCTGCCGGCCCTCCACGTCGCGGTAATACATGCCTGCGGCCGAGGCCAGCAGGCGCGGGCGCGCCTTGAACTGCCGGTTGGCCGTGAACGGCATCCAGAACGCCTCCATCGCCGCCGGTGTCTGTGCCGCGTGGGCGGCATCGCTCGAAGGGTGGTCGTGCATCGCAGGCTCCGGGGCGGGGATGGGCCGACTCTACGGCAGCAGCTGCGTCATCTGGAACCGCAGCGGCGCGCACCTGGCGCACCCGGGCCGCGTGGCGGCCGTACGCCTAATCCATAGGGACTAGTCAATTAGTCGCAGCGTCGGCCGCTAACCTCAAGGAACGCTTGCGTGCGGCCGCGCGCGGCAGGTTTTTGAGACGCTTTGGCGCGCTGTAAAGCGTTGCAAACCGGTGGTGATCGTCGATGATGCGCGAGACGACCACCAGACGGACCCAAGCGTCGCCGCTGCACCCATCGGATCGCGCAGATCGATCGCAGCCATCAATGGACTTCACATCAGTCAGTTAGGGGAAATACGCATGACGCAAGGGTCCACCGTGGCGAACGCCAACGGCGCAGATGCCGGTTTGTTGTCCAAGGAGCGCATTGTGGCGCGGCCTGGTTTTAATCGTTGGTTGGTGCCGCCGGCTGCCTTGGCGATTCATTTGTGCATCGGCATGGCCTACGGGTTCAGCGTGTTCTGGCTGCCGTTGTCCAAGGCGCTGGGCATCACCGAATCGATCGCCTGCCCGGCCGACATGGGCCTGTTCGCGCGCATGGTGGCCACCACCTGCGATTGGAAGATCAGCGAGCTACAGTGGATGTACACGTTGTTCTTCGTGCTGCTGGGTTGCTCTGCAGCGATCTGGGGCGGCTGGCTCGAACGCGCCGGCCCGCGCAAGGCCGGCGTGGTCTCGGCACTGTGCTGGTGCGGCGGCCTGGTGATTTCCGCGGCGGGGATCCACTTCCACCAGATCTGGATGCTGTGGCTGGGCTCGGGCGTGATCGGCGGCATTGGTCTGGGCCTGGGCTACATCTCGCCGGTGTCCACCCTGATCAAATGGTTCCCCGACCGCCGCGGCATGGCGACCGGCATGGCGATCATGGGCTTCGGCGGCGGCGCGATGATCGGCAGCCCGCTGGCCGATGCGTTGATGCGCCACTTCGCCACCCCCACCTCGGTGGGCGTGATGGAAACCTTCCTGGTGATGGCGGCCCTGTATTTCGTCTTCATGATGGCTGGCGCCTTCGGCTACCGCGTGCCGCCCAGCGGCTGGACGCCGGCCGGCTGGACCGCGCCGGTGGCCTCCAACAACGCCATGATCACTGCCAACCACGTGCACGTGAAAAAGGTCTGGGGCATTCCGCAGTTCTGGCTGCTGTGGGGCGTGCTGTGCCTCAACGTGTCGGCGGGTATCGGCGTGATCGGCATGTCCTCGCCGATGCTGCAGGAAGTGTTCGGCGGCCGTCTGATCGGTGTGGATGCCGGCTTCGGCAGCCTGGATGCCGCGCAGCTGGCCAGCATCGCCGCGATTGCGGCCGGCTTCACCGGCCTGTTGAGTCTGTTCAACATCGGTGGCCGCTTCTTCTGGGCCAGCATGTCCGACAAGCTCGGCCGCAAGAACACCTACACGCTGTTCTTCCTGCTGGGTATCTGCCTGTACGCGGCGGCGCCGTCGGCCGGCGGCGTGGGCGGTATCGCGCTGTTCGTGGGCATCTTCTGCATCATCCTGTCGATGTATGGCGGCGGTTTTGCCACCATTCCCGCGTACCTGGCCGACCTGTTCGGGACCCAGATGGTCGGCGCCATCCACGGCCGCCTGCTCACCGCCTGGGCCACTGCCGGCATCCTCGGCCCGGTGGTAGTTGGCTACATGCGCGAGTACCAGCTGGCGCACGGCAGCCCGCCGTCACAGGTCTACAACACCACCATGTACATCCTCGCCGGCATGCTCGTGCTTGGTCTGATCTGCAACCTGCTGGTGCGCCCGGTAGCCGCGCGTCACTTCATGACGCCCGACGAACTGGCGCGCGAAAAGCAGCTGGCCCACGAAAAGGTGGACCGCAGTGGGCAGGCCGTGCTGGCGCCAGAAGACATGGCGCGCATCGGCCACGGCGGCAATCCTGCGCTGGTGGCGTTTGCCTGGTTGGCAGTGGGCGTCCCGATGGCATTCGGCATCTGGGTCACGCTGCAAAAAGCCTTCGTGCTGTTTCATTGAGATGAGATGACCGGCCAGCCTTCCACTCCCGTGCGCCCCGGCAGTGTGGTGCGCACGGTCCGCCGCCATCGCGGTGGCCGCAGCGCCACCGTGCAGGACATGGTGGCGGCCGAAATGCCGGTCGCCTTCAACTACAACGGCGTGCCGTTCGCAGTGATGATGGCCACCCCCGAAGACCTGGAAGATTTCGCGCTGGGGTTTTCGTTGAGCGAGGGCATCGTGGACCACCCGCAGGACCTGCGGGTGGTGGCGGTGGACACCTTTCTGGAAGGCGCCTCGCTGCAGATCGAGATCCCGCCCGAGCGCGCGGCCGCGTTGGATCAGCGGCGGCGCAATCTGGACGGGCGCAGCGGTTGCGGGGTGTGCGGCAACGAGTCGATCGAAGCAGTGTTGCGTGTGCCGCCGGTCCTGCAGTCGGCATTGCGCATCGATGTCGACGCGTTGGCGCGCGCGCTGGATGCACTGCACGCGCGGCAGCCGATTGCCGCACAGACCGGCGCGGTGCATGCGGCCGGTTGGGCCGATGCGCAGGGCATGGTGCAGTTGGTCCGCGAAGACGTGGGCCGGCATAACGCGTTGGATAAGTTGATCGGTGCGTTGGCGCGTGCGCGCGTCGATGCAACGCAAGGGTTTGCGGTGGTGACCAGCCGCGCAAGTTACGAGATGGCCATGAAAGCTGCGCAGGCCCGAATCCCGCTGTTGGCGGCGATTTCGGCACCCACTGCGCTGGCGATCAGTCTGGCCGACAGTGCGGGTCTGACCCTGATCGGGTTTGCCCGCGATCACGATTGTGTTGTTTACAGCCATCCTCAACGCCTGGACCTGGGCGTTGCCGTGGGAGAGCCCGCATGAGCAAGAAAACCATCAAGCAGTACGACAATCCCGCGGGCGGCTGGGGCGCATTGCGCTCGGTGGCCAAACACCTGATGGAACAGGACATCGCGGTGCAGGGCGCCAAGACGCTGCTGCACGCCAACCAGCCCGACGGCTTCGATTGCCCGGGTTGCGCGTGGCCGGATCGCGACCACACCTCCACCTTTGAATTCTGCGAGAACGGCGCCAAGGCCGTGGCCGCCGAATCCACCGCGCGCCGCGCCGGGCTGGAGTTGTTCGCGTCCCACAGCGTGAGCCTGCTGTCGCAATACAGCGACTACTGGCTGGAAGGGCAGGGCCGCCTGACGCATCCGATGCGCTACGACGCGGCCACCGACCATTACGTGCCGGTGAGCTGGGACGACGCATTCGCGCACATCGCCGGGCATCTCAATGGCCTGGCCACGCCGGACGAGGCGATCTTCTACACCTCCGGGCGTACCAGCAACGAGGCGGCGTTCCTGTACCAGCTGTTCGTGCGCGAGTTCGGCACCAACAACTTCCCCGATTGCTCGAACATGTGCCATGAGCCATCCGGCACCGCGCTGCGCTCGCAGATTGGCGTGGGCAAGGGCACGGTGTCGCTGCATGATTTCGAGCTGGCCGATGCAATCCTGATCTTCGGCCAGAACCCGGGCACCAACCACCCGCGCATGCTGGGCGAGTTGCGCCAGGCCTCCAAGCGTGGCGCAGCGATTGCCGCGTTCAATCCGCTGCGTGAGCGCGGGCTGGAGAAATTTGCCGACCCGCAGGACAAGCTGGAGATGCTGCATAACGGCTCCACGCGCATCGCCTCGGATTATTTCCAGCTCAAGATCGGTGGCGACCTGGCCGCGGTGAAGGGCATGATCAAGCACGTGCTGGAGCGCGATGCGCAGGCACAGCGCGATGGCACGCCCCGTTTGCTGGACCTGGAATTCATCGCCGAGCACACCGCCAATTTTGACGCCTTCGCTGCCGACGTGCATGCGGAAGCCTGGGACACCATCGTCGAAGAGTCCGGCCTGGACGAGGCAGCGCTGCGCAAGGCCGGCGAGATCTACCTCAAGGCCGAGCGCGTGATCGCCTGCTGGGGCATGGGCATCACCCAGCACAAGCATTCGGTGGCCACCATCCACATGATCACCAACCTGCTGTTGCTGCGCGGCCACCTGGGCCGCCCCGGCGCAGGCGTGTGCCCGGTGCGCGGCCACAGCAACGTGCAGGGCGACCGCACGATGATGATCTACGAAAAGCCGCCGGCCACGTTCCTGGACACGCTGCAGTCGGTGTTCGGCTTCGACCCGCCGCGTGCGGACGGTTTCGATACGGTTGGTGCGATCGAGGCGATGCTGGACGGGCGCGGCAAGGTGTTCTTCGCGATGGGCGGCAACTTCGCGGCGGCCACGCCCGATACCGACGCCACGCACCGCGCGCTGCGCAATTGCGAACTGACCGTGCACGTGACCACCAAGCTCAATCGCAGCCATCTGGTGCACGGCAAGGATGCATTGATCCTGCCGTGCCTGGGACGGACCGAAATCGACATCCAGGACGCCGGCTCGCAAGGCGTCACCGTGGAAGATTCGATGAGCATGGTGCACCTGTCGGCCGGCATCAATCCGCCGGCGTCGCAGGATTTGCTATCCGAGCCGGCGATCGTGGCGCGCATGGCCGAGGCCACGTTGGGCGCGCGCAGCGCGATCCGCTGGCGCTGGCTGGTAGGCGACTATGACCGCATTCGCGATCTGATCGCGCAGGTGTTCCCGGACTTCGCGGATTTCAATCAGCGTGTGCGCACGCCGGGCGGCTTCCGCCTGTCCAATACCGCGCGCGACCGCCAGTGGGTGACGCCGGAGCAACGCGCGGTGTTCAAGCCGCATGCGGTGCCCACCGACAACCCGATCCATCGCGCGCGGCGCAGCCGGGGCGAGCAGATGGTGTTCACGCTGGCCACCACGCGTTCGCACGACCAATACAACACCACCATCTATGGCCTGGACGACCGCTACCGCGGTGTGTTCGGCGAGCGCCGCGTGCTGTTCATCAACGGCGCGGATATCGCGGCGTTGAACATGAAGGCTGGCGACTGGGTGGACCTTGAAAGCCTGTGCGAGGACGGCGTGCACCGCGAGGCACGGCGCTTCCTGCTGGTGGACTACAACATCCCGCGCGGCTGCCTGGCTGCGTATTACC
Organism: Xanthomonas sp. NCPPB 4037; assembly: GCF_041475695.2. Classification (NCBI taxonomy): domain Bacteria; kingdom Pseudomonadati; phylum Pseudomonadota; class Gammaproteobacteria; order Lysobacterales; family Lysobacteraceae; genus Xanthomonas; species Xanthomonas sp. NCPPB 4037. The sequence continues at coordinate 2,932,251 of NZ_CM191261.1, read as the reverse complement.
CGGAGACCAACGCGTTGGTGCCGCTGTCGAGCTTTGCCGACGAAGCGCGCACGCCGACGTCCAAGTCGATCCCGGTGGTGGTGTTGCCGCATCGCGCAGAAACCGCCGATGCCGCGCCGCGTGATATCGGAGCGGTGCTTGTCCGCTGATCCACAGCTCACCGCGCAGCTGCTGCAGGCGCTGGCCGATGCGCCCGCGGGCGTATCGCTGGCGCGGCTGTGCAAGCAGCTTGGCGTGCGCATGAGCGTGTTGCTGCGCACGCTGGCCTGGCTGGGCAGCGCCAATCTGGATGGCCAGCCGGGCCCGGGCTGGATCCGGGTGGAGGAGCGCAGCGAGCGCCAGTTTGCAGTGCTGACGCCGGCGGGTGTGGATGCGCATGCGCAGCGTGGGTCGTTGGCGGACGGGTAGTACTAAGCGTTTGCTCTTCGCTGCAGGGGCGGACTGTGCGGCTGCGCGTATCTCGAAACGTGGTCAGTGTGGCGTTGCAGGCGCGGTGATGTTTCTCTGCCGCGCTCCGGGCTGGGCGATTCAGATGCACAACGTGCTGATCAGCATCGCACTTCGGTAGTGATGCACCTCTTCCGTGTTGAGTGCAGTTGACGTCTCCAGGCACAGCGCTTGTCTACAGACGTCTCCGTCTCGCCTTCAACACAAGACGGCGTCGTTCTTCACCCGGACGGTCCCGGGCCAACCGTGACACGCAGCGCACTGTGTGTGGTTCGGTAACGCATGCAACTTTTGCGGGCTGGCGGAGGCTGCGCAACGCCCAGGTGTGATCTGCGAGAATCGGCCGTCTTTCCTATGGATGCCGATCCTCGATGACTGCCGCCACGCCGCTCGCCACGCCCATCAATTCGCCTGCGCGCGTGCTGTTCGCCAGCCTCATCGGCACCACCATCGAGTTTTTCGATTTCTACATCTACGCCACTGCGGCGGTGCTGGTGTTTCCCACGTTGTTCTTCCCGGCCGGCGATGGCGGCGCGGCCATGCTGCAGTCGCTGGCGACGTTCGCGGTGGCCTTCATTGCGCGGCCGGTGGGCTCGGCGGTGTTCGGGCACTTTGGTGATCGTGTCGGGCGCAAGGCCACGCTGGTGGCAGCACTGCTGACGATGGGCATTTCCACTGTGGCGATCGGGCTGCTGCCCAGCTACGCGCAGATCGGCGTATTCGCGCCGCTGCTGCTGGCGCTGTGCCGGTTCGGCCAGGGGTTGGGCCTGGGCGGCGAGTGGGGTGGGGCGGTGCTGCTGGCGACCGAAAACGCGCCGCCCGGCAAGCGCGTGTGGTACGGCATGTTCCCGCAATTGGGCGCGCCGCTGGGCTTTTTGCTCTCCACCGGCACCTTTCTGGGCATGGGCGCGCTGCTGGACGATGCGCAGTTCATGCGCTGGGGCTGGCGCGTCCCTTTCCTGGCCAGCGCCGCGTTGGTGCTCAGCGGTCTGTGGGTGCGCCTGAGCATCACCGAAACTCCGGACTTCCAGAAAGCCCTGGATCGCAACACCCGTGTGCGGCTGCCGCTGGGCACGGTGATTGCGCAGCACTGGCCGGCACTGATCATCGGCACCTTGGGCGCGTTTGCAACGTTCGTGTTGTTCTACCTGATGACGGTGTTTGCGCTGGGTTATGGCACCAAGACGTTGGGCTACGACAAGGAGCAGTTCCTGCTGCTGCAGATGGCCGGCATCGTGTTTTTCGCGCTTGGGATTCCGATCTCAGCCAAGTTCGGCGACCGCCACGGCGCGCCGTTGGCAATGATGCTGGCCAGCGTGGCGATCGTGGCCTTCGGCCTGGCGTTCGCGCCGTTGTTCCAGGCCAATCACCCGCTGCAGGTGCTGGCGTTTTTGTCGCTGGGGTTTTTCTTCATGGGCCTGACCTATGGGCCCTGCGGCACCTTGCTGGCCGAGTTGTACCCCACCGAAGTGCGTTACACCGGCGCGTCGTTGTCGTTCAATTTGGCCAGCATCCTGGGCGCGGCACCGGCACCGTATGTGGCCACCCAACTGGCCGCACGCTACGGCGTGCAGGCGGTGGGGTATTACCTCGGCGGTGCGGCGGTGTTGAGCCTGTTTGCGTTGATGCTGGCACGTCGATCGCAGCGATGAGGTAGGCGCGCGTTTGCGCGCTTGCGCGCGATGGGCGTTACCGACCACGGTTGGTTGCGCGCGAGCGCGCTCCTACCAGGGCCGCTGGTTCTGATTGAAATGACGTGCCGAGAGAGTGCGCGCAATTGACGCACCGTGGCGCTGAAGAAGATGGGCCACATATCCGTAGGAGCGCGCTTGCGCGCGATGGGCGTTACCGACGACGGTTGGTCGCGCGCGAGCGCGCTCCTACCAGGGCCGCTTGTTCTGATTGAGATGATGCGCCGAGAGCGAGCGCGCAGTTGATGCACCGTGGCGCTGAAGAAGATGGGCCACGCTTCCGTAGGAGCGCGCTTGCGCGCGATGGGCGTTACCGATAACGGTTGGTCGCGCGCAAGCGCGCTCCTACGCGGGATCAGCACCGCAATGCACCAGCGAAACAAGCGCTTGAGCGTTCTTCCGAGCCAGCTGCCGTGTTGATGGGTGCGGCTGAATTGATCCAGGTGCGCGATCACCTGCGGGGCGTAGGCCTGATCGTCGCCGCGGATGTGGTTGAACAACCAGCGCGAGAGCATGTTGCGGAGTTCGTCGCTGACATCTTCGCCCGCCTGGAAACGTAGGCGATAGTCGCCAACGCGCTTGGCGAACACCGCGTGCACGCGCTGGTGGGCGTGGCTGAAGGGGTAGCCGGCTTCTTCCATCAGCTCCTCTTCGAAGGCGAAATGCGACAACGTGTAGTCGATCAATTCGTCGATCACGTCCGACACCACCAACCGCTGCAGGCTGGTCTGCGCCACGTGCAGGTGATTGATCATCTCCACGATGCGGCGGTGTTGGTGATCGATCACCTCGATCCCGGTGTTGAGGTCGTCCTGCCAGATCAGCAGTGCCATCGATATGCCTTGCCCAATGCGATGGGCGCACGATAGCCACCACGCGCGCCCGGCGCGTTGATCTGGATCAAGCCAGCGCTGCGGCTCAGCTGGCCAGGCGCACCTGGTTGCGGCCGCCGGCCTTGGCCAGGTACAGGTATTTGTCTGCTTCGCCCAGCAGGTGATGCAGCGACTGGTCACGCTGGGTGGCGATGCATACGCCGATGCTCACGGTCATGCTCAGCGTCTCGTCGCCGATGCGCACGCGCAGGGCACTGATGCGCTCGCGCAGGGTCTCGAAATAACTCGTGGCGTTGGCGGCATCCAGCCCCGGAACCAGCAGGCAGAATTCTTCGCCGCCGAAGCGGGCCACCAGATCCTGCGGGCGGGCGTGCCCGGACACCGAGGCTGCCACCGCACGCAGCGCCTGGTCGCCGGCTTCATGGCCCCAGGTGTCGTTGATGTGCTTGAAGTGGTCGATATCCAGCATCGCCGCGGTGACGGTCTGGTCTTCCGAGAGCAGCTGGGGAATCACCCGCTGGCTCTGCTCCAGGAAGTAGCGTCGGTTGGGCAGGCCGGTGAGGAAGTCGCGGGTGGCCAGGTCCTGCAGCGTGCCGATCAGCTCCAGCTGGTCCACGTTCTGCGAGACGCGGCAGAAGAATTCTTCGCGCGAGAACGGCTTGCGCAAAAAGTCGTTGGCACCGTTCTTGAGAAAACGCGGGATCAGCGACGAATCGCTGTTGCCGGAGATGCCGATCACCGCCACCTTGTCGCGCGAGCGGATCGCACGCAGCCGGCGGGTGAATTCCACCCCTTCCATGCCGGGCATTTCCTGGTCGACGATGGTCAGGCGGATGCCGGGGTCGCGTTCGATCGCCTGCAGCCCGGCAGCACCGTCGGCAGCCAGCACCACGCGGTAGCCATACATCGACAACAACGCCGCAGCATAGGTGCGTGCAGACAACGAGTCGTCCACCACCAGCGCGCCGATGCGGCGATTGCGCTCCAGGCGCTGCACCAGCCAGGCCAGGTATTCGATGCTGCCTGGCGCGTTCTTTAGGACGTAATCGATGATCTGCTGCTGCAGCACGCGCTGGCGCAGGTCTTCGTCGTAGACGCCACTGACCACCACGGTGGGCAGGTTGCGCGAGAGGAAGAACTCCACCACCTTGTCGCGGTCGCCGTCCACCAGCACCAGGCCGGTCAGGACCAGGAACCAGCCACTTTCTTCGTCCAGCACGCGCGCGGCTTCGGCCAGGGTCGATACGACCGTGACCGGCAGCTCCACGCGTTGCTCGATGGCCTCGCGCAGCATGCTGGTGAACGTGCGCGAGTTCTCCACCAGCAGCACGCGCTGCGGCAGGACTTCGCTTTCACTGTTGCGATGTAGGGTGCCTGGGGACATCGGTCAGCCGTCTGGATCGAACCGTCAGGTCAGCTAACGGCTCGGTTCGGCAGAACTTGAGCACTGCGTCGCACTCACCACAGCGCATCGCGCAGCCGGTACCAGCCCATCGCCGCCATCAGCAGCGGGGTACGCAGCAGCCGGCCGCCGGGAAAGGGCGCGTGCGGAATGCGAGCGAACACGTCCAGGCGCTGGCTCTGGCCGGTGATGGCCTCGGCGATGACCTGGCCGGCCAGCCCGGTGGCAGCTACCCCGTGGCCGGAAAAGCCCTGTGCGAAATACAGGTTCGGGGCCAGCCGGCCCCAGTGCGGCGCCCGGTTGGCCGAGATGTCCACGTAACCGCCCCAGACTGTTTCCAGCCGCACGTCGCGCAGTTGCGGGAATACGGTGTGCATGCGGCGGGTCATTAGCTGCGCCAGCCCCGGCGGGGGCAGCGACGAATAGCTGGCCCGCCCGCCGAACAGCAGCCGGTGGTCGGCGCTGAGCCGGTAGTAGTCCAGGGCCCAGTTGGTGTCGGCCACCGCCATGTCGTTGCGGATCAGGCTGCGGGCCCGCTCGGCGCCCAGCGGCGGGGTGGCACCGACGTAGGTGCCCACCGGCATGATGCGGCGCTCCAGCGGTGCGGCGACGCCGCGCAGCAGCGCATTGCCGGCAAGCACGCCGAACTCCGCCGAGACGCTGCCCTGGTCGGTGTGCAGCACGATCCGCTCGCCTTGCTGCACCCGCGTCACCGCGCTGTGCTCGTAGATGCGCACACCGGCGGCCAGCGCTGCGCGCGCCAGCCCCAGCGCATAGGCCAGCGGCTGCAGGTGGCCGCTGGCCGGGTCGAACATGGCGCCGAGATAGAGCGGGCTGTCCAGCTCCGCACGCAGCTGGCTGCGGTCCCACCACTGCAGTGGATAGTCATAGCGTTCGGCCATGCGCACGATGCCGCGCTGCAGGGCCTGCACCTGGCGTGGCTTCAGTGGCACGTGCGCGTGGCCGTCGCGCCAGTCGCAGGCAATGCCGTGGCGCGCGATGCGTTCGCGCAGCAGCCGCATGCCATCGCGCGAATAGTCGAACAGCAGGCGTGCATCGCGGTCGCCGACCAGCGCTTCCAGCGTGTCCTGTTCGCAGCCATAGCCCACGATGGCCTGGCCGCCGTTGCGCCCGGAGGCGCCCCAGCCAATCCGCCGCGCCTCCAGCACGGTGACCTGGTAGCCGGCCTCGGCCAGCGCCAGCGCCGCGGTGAGCCCGGTGTAGCCGGCGCCGAGCACGCAGACATCGCTGCGCAGCGCGCCGTGCAGCGGCGCCTGCGCAGGCAAGGGCGGCGTGCTGCGCGCATACCAGCTGTCGGGATACGCGTTGCCCGGTGCGTCAGTCGAGCCGGCGGGCAAGGCGGTGGCCATCAGACCGTCCGCAGATACCGGGCGTAGTCCAGGTCCGGCACCAGCGCCTGATAGTCGAGCAGCTCGCGCTGCTTCTGCTGGCCAAACACGTGCTGGAACTGCGTGCCCAATTGGGCGTCGATGAAGTCGCTGCGCAGGAACGCATCCACCGCGCCCTGCCAGGTGCGCGGGGTGAAGGTCGCTTGCGCGTAGGCGTTGCCCTGCACCGGGGCGGTGGGTTCGCCGGGGTGCTGCAAGCCGTCCAGCATCGCGGCCAACACAGCCGCCGCCACCAGGTAGGGGTTGGCATCGGCGCCGGCGATGCGGTGTTCGATACGGGTGTTGTGCGCATCGCTGTGCGGGATGCGCAAGGCCACGGTGCGGTTGTTGAAGCCCCAGCTGGCGTCCAGCGGCACGAACGCATTCGGCACGAAACGGCGGTAACTGTTGGCATGCGGCGCGAAAAGCAGCAGCGATGCGTCCGCATGCCGTTGCAGCCCGGCAATGGCATGGCGCAGGGCGGCGGCCGGCGCATCCGCTGTGCCGTGCAGCACGTTGTGGCCGGCGGCATCGAGCAGGCTGACGTGCACGTGCAGCCCGCTGCCGGCCTGGCCGGCGAACGGCTTGGCCATGAAACTGGCCAGCAGGTGTTGCTGCTGCGCGATCGCCTTGATGGTGCGCTTGAGCAGCAACGCCTCGTCGCATGCGGCCACCGCATCGGCGCGGTGCTGCAGGTTGATCTCGAACTGCCCGGGCGCGTATTCGGCCACCGCGGTATCGGCCGGAATGCCTTGCTGCCGGCACGCCGCGGTGACGGCATCGGTAAAGTTGCGGTGGTCGTCCAGGTCCTGCAATGCATACACCTGGGTGCTGGTGTTGCGCTCGCCGGTGTGTGCATCGCGCGGCGTCTGCGGGCGGCCCTGGGCATCGGCCATGGCGTCGAACAGGTAGAACTCCAGCTCCACGGCGATCACCGGCGTCAGGCCCAGCGCGGCGAACCCCTGCACCACGCGCTGCAGCACCGCGCGCGGCGCGACCTCGAATAGGGCGCCGTCGGGGGTATGCATCGCCAGCAACAGCTGCGCCATCGGCTGTGGCGCCCACGGCACCGGGCGGAGTGAGCCAGCGATCGGGCGGCAGATGCGATCGGCATCGCCAATGGCGTAGCCCAGGCCGGTTTCTTCCACCGTATTGCCGGTGATGTCGGTGGCGATCAGCGACATCGGCAGGCACACGCCGTCGCGGTAGACCTTGTCGAGCGCCTCGCGGGTGACACGCTTGCCGCGCAACACGCCGTTGGTATCGGGCAGCAGCAGGTCCACCAGCGCACAGCCCTCGATCGCGGCCAGGGTGGCGGCATCGGTGCTGGGCAGGGACGCGACACGGGTTTCGGTTGCCATGGGCCACACCTGTGAAATCGCAGGCCAGCGTAGCAAAGCGGGCGTGAGCAGGCGCAGGAGTTGCGTGCGCACGGTGGCAATGCACCGGGCGGCGCGCTAAGTTCGAAGGACCGCCAGCGGAGTGCGTTGATGACCATGGTTCCCCTGGTTGGGTTGCCGACCGACCGCAGCCTGCACGGGCCGCACCCGTTCCTGGCAGCGGGCGAGAAGTACGTGCGCGCGGTGGTGGAGGCGGCCGGTGCACAGCCGGTGCTGTTGCCCAGCCTGCAACCGCCGCTGGATGCCGGCGCGTGGCTGCAGCGGCTCGACGGCCTGCTGTTGACCGGGGCGGTCAGCAATGTGGAACCGCATCACTACAGCGACGAACCCAGTTGGGAGGGCAACCCGCACGATGCCGCGCGCGATGCCACCAGCCTGGCCTTGATCCCGCAGGCACTGGCGCGCGGCCTGCCGGTGCTGGCCATCTGCCGCGGGCTGCAGGAGGTCAACGTCGCGCTCGGCGGGCGCCTGCACCAGCGCGTGCACGAGGTGCCGGGCCTGGCGGACCATCGCGAAGACCGCAGCGCGCCGCTGGACACCCAATACGGCCCCGCGCATCCGGTGCAGCTGCAGCCGGGCGGTTGGCTGGCCGGCATGAGCGACACCGCCCAGGTGCAGGTGAACTCGCTGCATGGGCAAGGCATCGCCACGCTGGCCGCGGGGCTGGTGGTGGAAGCCACCGCGCCGGATGGCCTGATCGAGGCCTTTCGCGGCCCTGGCCCGGGGTTTCTGCTCGCGGTGCAGTGGCACCCGGAGTGGCGTGTCACACAGCATCCGTTCTACCGTGCCATCTTCCACGCCTTTGGCGAGGCCTGTCGCCAGTACGCCGCCCAGCGCGGAAAGTGAGCTCGCATGTCGATCCGTACACGTTCGCGCAAGTCCACGCCCAAGCAGCCGGAGAGCGCGCTGCGCCGTTGGCTCAAGGAGCGCCACATCACCGAAGTGGAATGCCTGGTACCAGACATCACCGGCAATGCGCGCGGCAAGATCATTCCAGCCGACAAGTTCTCCCATGACTACGGCACGCGCCTGCCCGAAGGCATCTTCGCCACCACGGTCACCGGCGATTTTCCGGACGATTACTACGCGCTGACCTCGCCATCGGATTCGGACATGCACCTGCGCCCGGATGCCTCCACCGTGCGCATGGTGCCGTGGGCCGCCGACCCCACCGCGCAGGTCATCCACGATTGCTACACCAAGGACGGGCAGCCGCACGAACTGGCGCCGCGCAACGTGCTGCGCCGCGTGCTCGATGCCTATGCCGAGGTCAAGTTGCAGCCGGTGGTGGCGCCGGAACTGGAATTTTTTCTGGTGCAGAAAAATACCGACCCGGATTTTCCGCTGCTGCCGCCGGCAGGGCGCTCCGGGCGCCCGGAAACTGCACGGCAGTCGTATTCGATCGATGCGGTGAACGAGTTCGACCCGATCCTGGATCTGATGTACGACTATTGCGATGCGATGGAGCTGGACGTGGATACCTTGATCCACGAATCCGGCGCCGCGCAGCTGGAAGTCAATTTCACCCACGCCGATGCGTTGTCGCGCGCCGACCAGGTGTTCCTGTTCAAGCGCACCATGCGCGAGGCGGCGCTGCGGCACGGGGTGTACGCCACGTTTCTGGCCAAACCGATGGAGACCGAGCCCGGCAGCGCGATGCATATCCACCAGAGCCTGTTGCATGCCGGCACCGGCAAGAACGTGTTCAGCGGCAAGCGCGAGGGTGGCTTCAGCGACACCTTTGCGCATTATCTGGGCGGGCTGCAGAAATACATTCCGATGGCGATGGGGCTGTTGGCGCCCAACGTCAATTCGTACCGGCGGCTGATGTTCGGCGAGGTCTCGCCAAGCAATGTGCTGTGGGGCTTCGACAACCGCACCTGCGGGTTGCGGGTGCCGATTGATGCGCCGCAGAACATGCGGGTGGAGAGCCGGTTTGCGGGCTCCGATGCCAACCCGTACCTGGCGATGGCAGCGACCTTGGCATGCGGGCTCCTGGGCATCCGCGAGAAGCTGGAGCCGACCGCGCCGATCAGCAGCAACGGCAAGGAGCAGGGCTACGATTTGCCGCGGTCGTTGGGGGAGGCGTTGGATGAGTTGGAGGGGTGTGAGGCGTTGAAGGAGATGTTGGGGCCGCGGTTTGTGCGGGCTTATATTTCCGTGAAGCGGAAGGAATACGAGACGTTTTTTCGGGTGATCAGTTCGTGGGAGCGGGAGTTCTTGTTGTTGAATGTGTGAGGTTGGTTGACCGGTTGACCGGTTGACCGGTTGCTTGGTGGCGAGGTGAGTGCAGTTTTTGTGTTTTTTTGTACGGTTTCCCCGCGGCTGTGTGTTTTCCTTGATGCAAGATGAAGCAGGAAGCAGGGCTTTCACGCCCTTCGGGCGCGAGTCACTTTTCTTTGCTTGTGCAAAGAAAAGTAACCAAAAGAAAGCACACCCCGTCCTCGCGCCCGACGCGCTGCGCGCGACGGGTGCGCAAGTCCGGCAGAAATTTTTGTAAGGGACATCCATGTCCCTTACAAAAACGTCGCGCATCCATGCGCGCCGCCCTGCGGGTTGTATCTGCCGGCCTTGCCGCTGCGGTATGGGGCTCCGGAAGAGCGTGAGCAGAGCAGGGCAAAGAGCAGAGTAGAGCGCAGAGCAGTGCAAAGCAGAGCACAGCAGCGGTATAGAGCAGTGCAATGCTAGGCAGGCTTTGGCTCGCTATGCATGCCTCTGCGCTCCATCCACGGCATGGCAACAGTGCGCGGGTATGCTCGTTGTTTCCCATGTTCGGAGCGGGTCGTGGATCCTTCTGCGCTCAGGTCCCTGCAGCAACTCGATGCTGCGCATCATCTGCATCCGTTCAATGACAACGCGGCACTGGCTTCCAAGGGCACGCGCATCCTGACGCGGGGCGAGGGGGTGTATGTGTGGGATGCGGATGGCAACAAGTTGCTGGATGCGTTTGCTGGGCTGTGGTGCGTCAACGTGGGCTATGGGCGGGCCGAACTTGCGCAGGCGGCGGCGCGGCAGATGGAGCAGTTGGCGTACTACAACAGCTTCTTTCAATGCACCACCGAGCCCACCGTGCACCTGGCTGCCAAGTTGGCGGAGCTGGCGCCGGGCGATCTGAATCATGCGTTCTTTGCCAATTCCGGCTCGGAGGCCAACGACACCATCCTGCGGCTGGTGCGGCATTTCTGGGCGGTGCAGGGGCAGCCGCAAAAGCACATCTTCATCGGCCGTCACGATGGCTACCACGGCACCACCATGGGCGGGGCCAGTCTGGGCGGAATGCGCGGGATGCATCGGCAAGGCGGGTTGCCGATTCCCGGGATCGAGCACATCGCGCCGCCCAACCATTTCGGCGAGGGTGGCGAGATGGACCCGGACGGCTACGGTCTGCTCGCTGCGCGCCGGTTGGAAGAGAAGATCCTGCAGTTGGGGCCCGACACCGTGGCGGCCTTTATCGGTGAGCCGATCATGGGCGCGATCGGGGTCTACATCCCACCGCGCAGCTACTGGCCGGAAATCGAACGCATCTGCCGGCGCTACGACGTACTGCTGGTGGCCGACGAGGTGATCTGCGGGTTCGGCCGCACCGGTGCCTGGTTCGGTGCGGAGTATTTCGGTTTCCAGCCCGATGTGATGACCCTGGCCAAGGGCATCACCTCCGGCTACATCCCGCTGGCTGCGGCGATGTTCAACGACCGCGTGGCCGGTGTGCTCAAGCGTCAGGGCGGTGAACTGGCGCACGGCGGTACCTATGCCGGGCATCCGGTATGCGCTGCGGTGGCGCTGGAAAACCTGCGACTACTGCAGGACGAGGGCATCGTGGACGCCGCACGCACGCAGATTGCGCCGTACCTGGCGCAGCGCTGGGCCGAACTGGGCGCGCACCGTCTGGTGGGCGAGGCGCGCATCGCCGGGCTGGTCGGTGCGCTGGAACTGGTGCCCGACAAGCGCCGCCGTGGTGAGTACTTCCCGGAGCGCGGGCGGGTGGGCGCGCTATGCCGCGATTTTGCCCTGCGGCGCGGGCTGATCCTGCGGGCCACTTACGACGCCATGCTGCTGTCGCCGCCGTTGATCATCACCTGCGAACAGGTCGATGAGTTGTTCGACAAAACCTGGGCCGCGCTGGACGACACCGCGCAAGCGCTGGGCAAGTAAGCGCGGCGGCAGGCTTCGCGCCGCCGAGCCGCGCAGCCACGGCGCAGCGAGCGCCACCGCCGCAGTCACTTTCGTCGTCCCCCGACGCTGCCGCGCATCGCACCCGCGCACCGCCGCCCAGAGACCGCACGCTGTGCAAACACGGACGCGGTGGGTAGGCTGGGCGCAGACCGGCCGCGATGCCGGGCCGCCCCACCGCGCTGCCCTGGAGACCCACATGACGCTGCGACTGCTCGCCCTGACCCTGTCCATCACCCTGTTGTCCGGCTGTGGCGGCGGTGGCGCCCCGGGCAAGGCCGATGCACAGGCCAAGGTGCTCAACGTTTACAACTACTCTGACTACATCGCCGAAGACACCATCCCCGCGTTCGAAAAGAGCACCGGAATCAAGGTCACCTACGACGTATTCGACAGCGACGAAATGGTGGAAACCAAGTTGCTCGCCGGTGGCAGCGACTACGACGTGGTGGTGCCCACGCTCAACTTCTTTGGCCGCCAGATCCAGGCCGGCGTGTTCCTGCCGCTGGATAAAAGCAAGATTCCGAACCTGGCCAATCTCGACCCGGACATCATGCGCCGCATCGCCGCGCAGGACCCCGGCAACACCTATGGCGTGCCGTACATGATCGGCACCACCGGCATCGGCTACAACGTCGACAAGCTCAAGGCGGCGTTTGGCAACACCGAGATCGCCAACAGCTGGGACCTGATCTTCAAGCCGGAGAACCTGTCCAAGCTCAAGGACTGCGGGGTCACCATCCTCGATACGCCCTCGGACATGATTCCGATCGCGTTGAACTACCTGGGCCTGGACCCGCACAGCAACGCGCCGGCCGAGATCGAAAAAGCCGCCGCGCTGATCAAGACCATCCGCCCCTACGTGCAGAACTTCCACTCCAGCCAGTACGTGACCTCGCTGGCCAATGGCAACACCTGCCTGGCGGTGGGCTGGTCGGGCGACATCATCCAGGCCCGCGACCGCGCGGCCGAAGCCGGCAACACTGTCAAGGTGGCGTATTCCATCCCGAAGGAAGGCGCGCCGCAGTGGTTCGACATGCTGGCGATCCCCAAGGATGCCAAGCACCCGGAAAACGCCTACGCCTTCATCAATTATTTGCTGACGCCCAAGGTGGCGGCCGCCAACAGCAATTTCATCCACTACGCCAATCCGGTCAGCGCCGCCACGCCGCTGGTGGATGCGGCCATCCGCAACGACCCCACCATCTACCCACCGCCGGAGGTGACCGCCCGGATGTTCACTTACGCGATCAATCCACCCGAGGTGGACCGCCTGTACACGCGGCTATGGACCGAGATCAAGACGGGTCGCTGACGCGGGCTCTCTCACATGCCCTGTGCGGCCCGTGCGAGGGCGGGACTAATAAAGTGCCAATGAGTCACAGCGGGGGCTGACCGGGTCATCACGCAATCTGTACTGGGCGGTTCAAATAATTGTATGGTTGCGCCGCCTCGCCGGGCCCGTTGATGCGGGCATGCCAGCGCGCGCGCCCAGCCCACGACACAGGACGCCCCCCTTTGAGCAACCACGATCAGCAGTCCACCGATGGCCAGTCCACAGCAGCGGACGGGCAGGGCAATGCGTCCCGCGACGACGACGCCAAGAAGCCCTCGCCGCTGAAGAATCCCAAGGTGAAGTGGACGCTGATCATCGTCGGCGTGCTGGTAGTGGTGCTGCTGGTGATCTGGCTGGCCTACTACCTGATCAAGGGCCGCTACATGCAGGACACCAACAACGCCTACCTGCAGGCGGACTCGGTGGCGGTGGCCCCGCGCGTCAGCGGCTATGTCACTCAGGTGATGGTGGGCGACAACCAAATTGTCGACGCCGGCCAGCCTCTGCTGCAGATCGACGACCGCACCTACCAGGCTACGCTGCAACAGGCAGAAGCCGCGATCGCCGCGCGTGAAGCCGACATCGCCGCCGCCACCGCCAATGTGGCCGCGCAGGAATCGTCGCTGGTGCAGGCGCGCACCCAGGTGGCCTCGGCCGCGGCAAGCCTGCGCTTTGCACAGGCCGAGGTGAGGCGCTTCGCGCCGCTGGCCGCCTCCGGCGCCGACACCCACGAACACCAGGAAAGCCTGCAGCACGATCTGGAGCGCGCCCGCGCCCAGTACGAGGCCGCACAGGCGCAGGCCAAGGGGGCGCAGAGTCAGATCCAGGCCAGCAGCGCCCAGCTCGAGCAGGCCAAGGCCGGGGTGAAGCAGGCCACCGCCGATGCCGACCAGGCGCGCGTGGCGGTGGAAGACACCCGCCTGACCAGCCGTATCCACGGCCGGGTGGGCGACAAGACCGTGCAGGTGGGGCAGTTCCTCGCCGCCGGCACCCGCACCATGACCATCGTGCCGCAGCAGTCGCTGTACCTGGTGGCCAACTTCAAGGAAACCCAGGTCGGCCTGATGCGCCCCGGCCAGCCGGCCGAGATCGAGGTCGACGCGCTGTCGGGCGTGAAGCTGCATGGCAAGGTGGAAAGCCTGTCGCCGGGCACCGGCTCGCAGTTCGCGCTGTTGCCGCCGGAGAATGCCACCGGCAACTTCACCAAGGTGGTGCAGCGCGTGCCGGTGCGCATCCGCGTGCTGGCCGGTGAGGAAGCGCGCAAGGTGCTGGTGCCGGGCATGTCGGTAGAGGTCACCGTGGATACGCGCTCGGCCAAGGACGCCAAGCAGCGCGCCGAGGAGGAATCGGACCGCGTGCAGGCGCAGGAGCGCGCGCGATGAATGCCGCGGCGGCCACCGGCGAGCGTGCCGGCGGCAGCGCCGGACGCGAGAAAGCCGAACCGGGCGCGTGGCTGGCGGTACTGGCCGGCACCATCGGCTCGTTCATGGCCACGCTGGACATCTCCATCGTCAACGCCGCGCTGCCCACCATCCAGGGCGAAGTAGGCGCCAGCGGCACCGAGGGCACCTGGATCTCCACCGCCTACCTGGTGGCGGAAATCATCATGATCCCGCTCACCGGCTGGTTCGTGCGTACGCTGGGCCTGCGCAACTTCCTGCTGATCTGCGCGGTGATGTTCACGGCCTTCTCGGTGGTCTGCGGGCTGTCCACCTCGCTGACCATGATGATCATCGGCCGCGTGGGCCAGGGCCTGGCCGGCGGTGCGTTGATCCCTACCGCGCTGACCATCGTCGCCACGCGCCTGCCGCCCAGCCAGCAGACCATGGGCACCGCCTTGTTCGGCATGACCGTGATCATGGGCCCGGTGATCGGCCCGCTGCTCGGTGGCTGGCTGACCGAAAACGTCAGCTGGCACTACGCGTTTTTTATCAACGTGCCGATTTGCGTAGGCCTGGTGGCGCTGTTGCTGCTCGGGCTCAAGCACGAAAAAGGCAACTGGGCCGGCCTGCTGGATGCGGACTGGCTGGGCATCTATGGGCTCACCGCCGGCCTGGGCGGGCTCACCGTGGTGCTGGAAGAAGGCCAGCGCGAGCGCTGGTTCGAGTCCAGCGAAATCAACACGCTCAGCGTATTCGCGCTGAGTGGATTTTTGGCGCTGGTGATCTCGCAGTTTCGCCAGCGCGCACCGGTGATCCGGCTGTCGCTGCTGCTGCACCGCAGCTTCGGCGCGGTGTTCATCATGATCATGGCGGTGGGCATGATCCTGTTCGGGGTCATGTACATGATCCCGCAGTTCCTGTCGGTGATCTCCGGCTACAACACCGAACAGGCTGGCTATGTGTTGCTGCTGTCCGGCCTGCCCACGGTGCTGTTGATGCCGATGATGCCCAAGCTGCTGGAGGTGGTGGACGTGCGCATCCTGGTGATCGCCGGGCTGCTGTGTTTTGCCGCGGCATGCTTCGTCAACCTGTCGCTGACCGCCGACACCGTGGGCATGCATTTTGTCGCCGGGCAGTTGTTGCAGGGCTGCGGCCTGGCACTGGCGATGATGTCGCTCAACCAAGCGGCCATTTCCTCGGTGCCGCCCGAGCTGGCCGGCGATGCGTCCGGGCTGTTCAACGCCGGCCGCAACCTCGGCGGCTCGGTGGGACTGGCGCTGATCTCCACCTTCCAGGAGCGGCGCATGACCTTCCACACCGAGACCATCGGCAGCGCCGTCACTGCAAATGCCAGCCGCGCGCAGGATTTCCTGGCCGGGTTGAACGCGCAGATGCAGGGCAGCGCCGGTGGCGAGGCGGCGATCCGTGCGGTTGCCCAACTTGCGCGCCTGGTGCAACAGCAGGCGTTGGTGGTGACCTATAGCGACCTGTTCTGGATCTTTGGCGTGATCGTGGTCTGCACGATTCCGCTGGCCTTTTTGCTCAAGCCGTTACCCAAGGGGACGCACCTTGCAATGCACTGATTCCCTGCGCCTGGCGCGTATGCCGCTGGCGGCAGCGCTGGCCTCCCTGCTGCTGGGCGGCTGCATGCTCGGCCCCAACTACACCAAGCCGCCCGCGGTGGCCGAAACCGCCGTGCAGGCGCCCACGCTGCATCGCGCCAGTGCGGCCGACGTGGTCGCCGCCGCACCACTGAATCACTGGTGGGAAGACCTGCACGATGCGCAGCTGACTCAGCTCGTGACCCAGGCGCTGGCCGACAGCCCCAACCTGCGCGCGGCGCAGGCGCGTCTGCGCGCCAATCGGGCGCTGGCCAACCAGCGTCGCGCCGAGCGGCTGCCCAAGCTCAACGCCAGTGCGCTGTATGCCTATGCCGAACCGCCGCAGACCATCGTCGACACGCTGGGCGGGCTGCAGAACGGCCAGCAGGGCCAGCCCCCGGCGCAGGGCAGCCAGGCGCTGAACCTGGAAAAGACCGAGCTCTATACCGCCGGCTTCGATGCCAGCTGGGAGCTGGACCTGTTTGGCCGCCGCCGCCGCGCCGCCGAAGGCGCGCTGGCCCAGGCGCAGGCGTCCGAAGCCGAACTGGCCGACGCGCAGGTGCAGCTGGCTGCCGAAGTGGGGCAGGTGTATCTCAACTACCGCGGGTTGCAGGCGCGCCTGGCGATTGCCGACAGCAACCTGGACAAGATCCGGCAGTCGCTGGCCCTGGTGCAGCAGCGCCGCGGCCAGGGTGCCGCCTCGGACCTGCAGGTCGAGCAGATCGCCACCCAGGTGCAGCAGCAGGAGGCCCAGCGCCTGCCGCTGCAGATGCAGCAACAGGAAGCGCTGGACCAGCTGGCGTTGATGGTCGGCCGCGAGCCGGGCGCGCTGGATGCGCAGCTTGCCGCACCGCAACCGCTGCCGATGCTGCCCACCCAGGTGCGCGTGGACGATGCCGGTGCGTTGATCCGTCGGCGCCCGGACGTGCGCAAGGCCGAGCGCGAGCTGGCCGCGTCCAGTGCGCAGATCGGCGAGGCGTTGAATGGCTACTTCCCGCAGGTCAGCCTGCTTGGCGGCCTGAGCTGGGTGGCCGGTTCGCCCAGCGATTTCAATTCCGATGCGCTGACCAAACTGGCAGTGCCGATGCTGCGCTGGTCGATCTTCGACTTCGGCCGCACCCGCGCGCAGGTCGAACAGGCGCGTGCCGGCAATGCCGGGCGCGAGGCCGCCTATGAAGGCGCGGTGCTGGCGGCGCTGCAGGACGCCAATACCGCACTGTCGCGGTTTGGCTCGGCACGCCAGCAACTGGTGGTAGCGCGGCAGGCCGAGGCCTCGGCCACGCGCTCTGCCGGGCTCATGCAGCAGCGCCGCGATGCCGGTGCCACCTCCAGCATCGACCTGCTCGATGTGCAGCGCCAGCAGTTGTCCGCGCAGGACGCCGCCGCGCAGGCGCAGGTGCAATTGCTGGTGTATTACGTGGCGCTGCAGAAGAGCCTGGGCCTGGGCTGGAGCGAGCCGCCGCAGGCCGCCGCCCGCTAGCGCCACGCGTGTCGGCGCGCACTGCAGCGCCGGCACGCTTTTGCCATGATGCGTGCACGGCGCCACGGTGGCGCCGGCGCGTTGTTGTCACCGAGAGGATGCATGGCCCTTTCCGAAGCCGTCTTGCCCGCACCTGCCGCCGCCGATGCGGGGTATCTGTCGATCCGCGAGGTCCGCAAGGAGTTCGACGGCTTCGTGGCGGTGGACGATGTCAGCCTGCAGATCCGCAAGGGCGAAATCTTCGCGCTGCTGGGTGGCTCGGGCAGCGGCAAATCCACCTTGCTGCGCTGTCTTGCCGGCTTCGAGCGGCCCACCAAGGGCAGCATCGTGCTCGATGGCCAGCCCATCGACGCGTTGCCGCCGTACGAGCGGCCGATCAACATGATGTTCCAGTCGTATGCGCTGTTCCCGCATATGACGGTGGAGCAGAACATCGCCTTCGGGCTCAAGCAGGAAGGCTTGCCCAAGGCGGCGGTGGCCCAGCGGGTGGGCGAGATGCTCGAGCTGGTGCAACTTGCGCGCCTGGCCAAGCGCAAGCCGCATCAGTTGTCCGGTGGGCAGCAGCAGCGCGTGGCGCTGGCGCGCTCGTTGGCCAAGCGGCCCAAGCTGCTGCTGCTGGACGAGCCGATGGGCGCGCTGGACAAGAAGCTGCGTTCGCAGATGCAGCTGGAACTGGTCAACATCATCGAAACCTCCGGCGTCACCTGCGTGATGGTCACCCACGACCAGGAAGAAGCCATGACCATGGCGACGCGCATCGCACTGATGGACCACGGCTGGATCCAGCAGGTGGGCACGCCGGATGAAATCTACGAGCAGCCGGCCAACCGCTTCGCGGCCGAATTCATCGGCTCGGTCAATCTGATCGAGGCGGTCATCGCCGAAGACGCGCCGGATTCGGTCAGTCTCACCACCGCGGCATTCGCCGCGCCGATTCGCATCGGCCACGGCATCACCGGGTTCGAAGGGCAGGCTGTGGCGTTTGCAGTACGCCCGGAAAAACTCGGCATCGGCAAGCAGGAGCCGGCGCAGGCCTGCAACAAGGCGCAGGGCGTGATCGAAGACATTGCCTATTTCGGCAGCCACTCGGTCTACCACGTGCGCCTACCCAGCGGCATCAAGCTGATGGCGCATTTCGCCAATCGGCAACGCTGGGCCAGCGAAGCGCTGACCTGGGGCGATGCGGTGTGGGTGGGGTGGGGCGAGGACGACGGCGTGGTGCTCACCGCATGAGGCCGCGCCTGCCAAGAGTGGCCAGCAAAACTACTGCGCAGTCACCAGGGGGGCGCGGCCGGTGCTCGGAATCCTCATGTACCACACGTACACTGCGGTTCCTCCGCGCCGTCCGCGCCCCCCTGGCGACTGCTCGCTACGTTTTGCTAACCACTCTTAGTCGTGGTCTGCCGGGTGCGCGTTGGGGCGTGATCGCCGCACCGTATCTGTGGTTGCTGGTGTTCTTCGCCATCCCGTTCCTGATCGTGCTGAAGATTTCGTTTGCCGAACGCGCAACCGCGATGCCGCCGTACACGCCGCTGTTTGCGTATGCGGCCGATGGCGCGGTGAGCCTCAAACTGCATCTGGGCAACTACCTGGCCCTGCTGCGCGACAGCCAGTACGTGGCCGCTTACCTGAGTTCGATCAAGATCGCCGCGATTTCCACCGCACTGGCGCTGTTGATCGGCTACCCGATGGCATACGTGATCGCGCGCCTGCCGCTGGCCACCCGCAACGTGGCCATGATGCTGGTGGTGTTGCCGTCGTGGACCTCGTTCCTGATCCGTGTGTACGCATGGATCGGCATTCTCGATGGCAACGGCCTGCTCAATCAGGCCCTGCTGGCGCTGGGTGTGATCGAGCAACCGCTGCAGTTGCTGTACACGCCGATCGCCGCCTACATCGGCATCGTCTATTGCTATCTGCCCTTCATGGTGCTGCCGCTGTATGCCAACCTGGTCAAGCACGATTCGCGGCTGCTGGAGGCGGCTTACGACCTGGGCGCGCGGCCGTGGCAGGCATTCGTGCGCATCACCTTGCCGCTGTCGCGCAATGGCATCGTCGCCGGCTGCATGCTGGTGATGATTCCGGCGGTGGGCGAGTTCGTGATTCCCGAGATGCTGGGCGGTCCCGATACGCTGATGATCGGCCGCGTGCTATGGGGCGAATTCTTCAATAACCGCGACTGGCCGGTGGCCGCCGCGGTGGCCACGGTGATGCTGGTGCTGCTGCTGGTGCCGATCGTGATCTTCCACCGTCACCAGCAGCGCGAGCTGGAAGGGCGGCTGACATGATGCGCGCCGCGCGCGGTGGGCGTGTGCTGGGCGGCAGTGTGCTCGCGCTGGGGTTCGGTTTTTTGTATCTGCCGATCCTGTTGCTGATGGTGTATTCGTTCAACGCCTCGCGCCTGGCCACGGTGTGGGGCGGTTTTTCCACCCGCTGGTATGGCGAGTTGCTGCGTGACCGCCAATTGCTGGACGCGGCCTGGATGAGCCTGGAAGTGGCGTTCTGGACCGCATGCGCGTCCACCGTGCTCGGCACCATGGCGGCGATGGCGATGGTGCGCATGCGGCGGTTTCCCGGCAAAACGCTGTTCGGTGCGCTGATCACCGCACCGCTGGTGATGCCGGAGGTGATCATTGGTCTGTCGATCCTGTTGCTGCTGGTCTCGATGGGCGGCGTGCTCGGCATCGCGCCGCGCGGCGCGGTCGCCATCTGGGTGGCGCATGTCACCTTCACCGTCTCATTCGTGACCGTGGTGATTTCCTCGCGGCTGCAGGAGCTGGACCGCTCGCTGGAAGAAGCCGCCATGGATCTGGGCGCCACGCCACTGAAGGTGTTCTTCCTGATCACCTTGCCGATCATCGCGCCAGCACTTGCGTCGGGCTGGCTGTTGGCATTCACGCTCTCGCTGGACGATGTGGTCATTGCCAGTTTCCTGGCGGGCCCAAGCTCCACCACGCTGCCGATCAAGGTGTTTTCGTCGGTACGCCTGGGCATCAGCCCCAAGATCAATGCGCTGGCCACGGTGATGGTGCTGGCGGTGTCGGTGGCGGCGGTGATCGGGTGGTGGTTGCTGGCGCGCAGTGAAAAACGCCGTCTACGCGATGCGCAACTTGCGCTGCAGTCTGCTCCCTGAGGGCGCGCTGGCGCTGAGGTGGCCAATCACCGCAGCGACCTGCCGCCAGATAGATGCAAACGCTAGAGCCATCGGTGTGTGCGAAAGCTGCAAGTCGATTCCGACCCCGTAGTGCGCAGTCCGGCCGATAAGCGCAACAAGTCGATCGGCGGTGCTTACCTGGTCGAAGGCGTGTATCCGCTGTCCCAGGGCTGTGGCTTGGTCAGGTAGCACTGATACTCGGCCCTGATGTCGTAGCCGCGTTGCTCCACGCTGGATTGTTCGTCGTTGCGGTCCTTGCGGTTGTCCTTGCCGTCGTTCTTGGACTTTCGCTTGTCAGGAAAGATCGGGACCATGTTCGGTGACGACCGCGCGGTGATGAGTTGGCGGATGGCAGTGTCCGAGCACGCTTGCAGCGCTTCTTGCTCGCAGGGTTGCGCGGGGTCGGGCTGTAGGCTGGTGCAGCTCACAGTGACAAACCCGGCCGGGCCGGGCCGCGGGTCACGCAGAAGGTCCTGGAGGGCTGCACATCCAGCAAGGCACGCACTGGTGCCAAGTACAACCAGAACAATGAGATTCCGGCGCATCGTGGTGGTCTTCCCTGGGTGGATCAATCTGCCATTGCAAAATGCTGGAGCATTTTGCGCGGTTGCACTGGCGAATAGGGCAGGGCTGCTTTCGTTACCTTGTCTGGGTGCATCATCCCGGCTGCCATTGAGCCACAAGCTGTGCGGAAGAGGTGCGTCACTGCGCGGTGCGGTAAACACAGCGTTGCAGCGATTTGCAGCGGTTGTGACGCGGCTGCAACTTCCCGGCGACTAGCATGGCCGCCTTGTAACAGGAGACCATCATGTCCTACGACACCGTCAACCCGGCCAATGGCCAGGTCGAACATACCCAGCACACGCTGGACGCCGCCGCCATCGAGGCGCGTCTGGCTGCTTCCGCCAAGGCGTTTCCGAGCTGGGCGGCGCTGCCGCTGGCCGAGCGCGGCGCCTTGTTGCGGCGGGTGGGCGAGGAGCTGACCAAGCGGCGCGAGGACCTGCAGCGCATCATGACCGTCGAGATGGGCAAGCTGCGTCGCGAAGCCCTGGCCGAGATCGATAAATGCGCGCAGGGCTGCGCCTATTACGCCGAGCATGCGGCCGAGTACCTGGCGCCACGCGCCATTCCAACCGAGGCGCAGTCCAGCTATGTGCGCTATGAACCGCTGGGCTGCGTGTTTGCGGTGATGCCGTGGAATTTCCCGCTGTGGCAGGCGTTTCGCTTTCTCGCGCCGGGCCTGATGGCCGGCAATGTCGCGCTGCTCAAACACGCCAGCAACGTGCCGCGTTGCGCCGATGCGATGAAGGAGGTGCTAGACGCCGCCGGCATTCCGCCGGGTGTGTTCGACGTGCTGCATATCGACAACGACCAGGCTGCCGAGGTGTTGCGCGATGACCGCATTGCGGCAGTCACGCTCACCGGCAGCGAACGTGCCGGCCGCTCGCTGGCCGCTAACGCAGGCGATCAGCTGAAGAAGTGCGTGATGGAACTGGGCGGCAGCGATGCCTTCGTGGTGCTCGACGATGCCGATCTGGAGCGCACCGTGCAGTCGGCAGTGCAGTCCCGCTTCGACAACAGCGGGCAGACCTGCATTGCCGCCAAGCGCTTCATCGTGGTGGATGCCATTGCCGACCATTTCGTGGAGCGCTTCGTTGCCGCCGCCGCGCAGCGTGTGCTCGGCGACCCGCAGCAGGACGCGACCACACTTGCGCCGATGGCGCGTGCGGACCTGCGCGATGAATTGCACAAGCAGGTGCAGGAGAGCGTATCCAAGGGTGCCAAGGTGTTGCTTGGCGGCGAGCCGGTGGCGGGGTCCCATGCGGGTTACCCGGCCACCATTCTCGACCAGGTCGGCCCAGGCATGCCGGCCTACGAACAGGAATTGTTTGGGCCGGTCGCGGCGGTGATTCGCGTCGCCGATGAGGCCGAAGCCGTGCGCGTGGCCAATGACACCACCTTCGGTTTGGGCGGCAGCGTCTGGACCGCTGACGCCAAGCGGGGTGAGCGCGTTGCGCAGCAGTTACAGTGCGGTGCGGCGTTCGTGAATTCGGTGGTGAAGAGCGATGTACGGTTGCCGTTCGGTGGGATCAAGCGTTCGGGATTCGGGCGGGAATTGGCCGAGCACGGGATCCATGAGTTCATGAACATCAAAACGATTTATGTGGCTTGAGGGTGGGGATTTGGGAGTCGGGATTCGGGATTTGCAAGAGCGGCGGTTCTTTTCCCATCGGGAGAAGGTATGCAGAGAGTAGGTGAGGCTGCGTTGCTCTTGCAGTGCTGGTGGTCTAGCTGATTCATCCGCTGATTTGTAGGCAACCTCGCTTTGGCTTCTAGCGAATCTCGAATCTCGAATTGCCGCTCTCATTGCGCCAAAGCTTCAGGTCAGAGTGAAAGCAGAAGCAAAGGCTTCCGCGCCTGTGGCGCGGGTAACTTTTGTCTTGGCAAAAGTCACCAAAACCGCGCTCGCCCGACGTGATCCGGTGCGATGAAGCCGCACCGGTGCCCTGTGCTCCTCGCCACGCGCGGCACGGCGCCCAAACTCGCTGCGCTCAGACAAGGGCGCCTCTCCGGCCACGCGTGACTGCGGTGCTCGGCTCGCTTTAGGGCGAGGTGAGCGAGGAGCGAAGGCGAAAGCTCAAGCAAAGCCAAGCCGAAGCTTCCGCGCCTGCGGCGCGGGTAACTTTTGTCTTGGCAAAAGTCACCAAAACCGCGCTCGCCCGGCGCGATCCGGTGCGATGAAGCCGCACCGGTGCCCTGTGCTCCTCGCCACGCGCGGCACGGCGCCCAAACTCGCTACGCTCAGACAAGGGCGCCTCTTCGGCCACGCGTGACTGCGGTGCTCGGCTCGCTTTAGGGCGAAGGAAACTAAAGGCGAACAACGAAAGCGAAGACTCAAGCCAAGAGCAACGGCGAAGAGCTCAATGCAAGTAGCGGCCATGAACGACAGCCAAGAACAACAGCCGGGAGCAATGCTCTTCAGCCACGCCCAGGAGCAGTCGCCAGCGAAAAGCTCAGCGACCACCGCTCTACCAATTCCCCATTCCCAACTCCCCATTCCGCCACCGCAACACGGTGGCCCTTACAGCCAGCGCGCGCGCTTGAACAGGCGATACAGGACGAGACACGAGGCAACGATGCCGCCGACCAGCAGCGGGTAGGCGTAGGGTTTGTCGAGTTCGGGCATGTGGGTGAAGTTCATGCCGTACCAGCTGGTGATCAGGGTAGGGGCGGCCAGCAGGGCGGCCCAGGCGCCGAGGCGTTTGACGGTTTCGCCCTGCGCCAGGGTCACCATCGAGAGGTTGACGCTCAGCGCGGTGCCCAGCATTTCGCGCAAGGTGTCGATGGCGTCGTTGATGCGCACAGCATGATCCAGCACGTCGCGCAGGTAGACGCCGACCTCGCCGTGAATCAGCGAGCCGGGATTGCGCTTGAGGTGCGAGAGCACGTCCTGCAGCGGGGCCACCACCAGCCGCATCTTGTTGAGTTCGCGCTTGAGTTCGTACAGGCGCACCACGGTTTCGCGTTTGTAGTTCTCCGCGAAGATGTCTTTTTCCAGGCCTTCCAGGGTGTCGCGGAACTCGTCCATGATCGGCAGATAGTTGTCGACCACGAAGTCCAGCACGCCATACAGGCAAAAAGCCGAGCCCATGCGCAGCATCGCCGGCTCGCGTTCCACGCGGTTGCGTACCGGCGTGTAGGACAGCGAGGCGCCGTGGCGCACGGTGAGCAAAAAACGTGCGCCGAGGAAGGCATGGGTTTCGCCGTAGCGGATGCGTTCGTTGACCAGCTGCGCGGTGTTGACAACCACGAACAATGAATTGCCATAGCTCTCGGCCTTGGGCCGCTGATGCGCCTTGAGCGCATCCTCGATCGCCAGGTCATGCAGGCCGAACTCTTCCTGCAGTTTGCGCAGCACCGATTCCTGCGGCTCGTACAGACCAACCCAGACGAAGCCGTCCGGGCGCTGTAACTCGTCGCTGATCTGTTCCAGGCTGATGTCGTGGCGCGCGCCGTGGCCATCGTAATAGGCGCAGGTGATGACGCAGGACGGGTTTTCCGGGTGGCGACGGTTGTTCATGGCCGCATCGTGGATCAGCGCGCACGCACCGGCAAGGCGCGCGGACGCAGCGCGATGGCCAGTGCGGCATGAATCGGCAGCAGCAGCAACACCCACTGCAGGTTGTCCTGCGCCTGGAACGACAACCAGTGAATCACCAGCGCCAGCAGTGCGCACGCAGCGACCACCCAGCACAACACATCGAACCAGCGCCCCGGCCGGCGGCCGCGCAGCAGCGCAACGCCGCCCACGCAGAGCAACACGCACAGCGGATTGACCAGCAGCAAATTACGGTTGGCCCATGCAGACTGGTGCGCGGTGAAGCCCCACAAATACACCAACAGGCCGCCGCCGATGGCGCACAACAGCCAGAACGGCAGCGCCGCGCCGGCAAGCAAACGCTGCCTGCGGCGCACTGCCAACACGCCCGCGGCGACTAGCACGCCGGTCAGCAGCCACGGCCACCAGTGCCTTTGCTGTTCGGCCGGCTCCGGTGCAATGCGATGCGGCAACAGCACCTGGGTGGATTGCACCAGCGGACGTCCGGCGCTGTTGTGCACCTGGGTCAGGCTGTCGGCCAGGCGCATCGGCACGAACGCTTCTTCCCAACGCGACAGCGGGCGGTCTGCGTATGGCCCCAGGCCCAGGTCGAAGCCCAGCCACATCCATGGGGCGGGGGAGGCCAGGCGCACCGCTTCGCTGCGGAAGGTGTTACCGCGCGAGCGGCCGGCCAATTGCGACTTGAGCGCGCCGTCCATGGCACGGTCCAGGGTGTCGCGGACCATCGTGGCGCAGTTGGCAACGAAATAATCGTAGTGGTAGCGCGCGTTTTCCGGCCGGCTGCGCACCGCCAGACCATCGGCCAGGGCCTGCGCCTGTTCCGGTGGCAGATCCAGCCACTGGATGCTCACGCCGCGGCCGCCGTCGCGGTATTGCGCCAGATCTTCTTCCAGCGGCAGCGCCACCAGGTAATACATCATCTCGCCGCGCGCAAAACGCGGCACGAAGTCGGGCTCGCCGGGATCGAAGAAACCGAAGTTGTACGAGGTCACCTGCTGAGTGGCCGGGTCGACCACCACGATGGCGTCATGGCCGAAGCGCTCGAAGAACACTTCGCCCGGCTGCATGGTGGCCACGCCGATGCGCGGCGCCTGCGCCATGGCGCTCTGCAGGCTCAGCAGGGCGAGCAGCAGGAGTGCACTGCAGCCTGCCCACCAGGCGGCGGCGCGGCGTGCCGGCCCGCGCACGGCGGTGCTGCGCCGGCGCAGGTTCAAGCGTCGTCCTGCGGATCAGGCGGCAGGATGGTGACGTGGAAGGCGTGCACGCGACGCGCGTCGGCCTTTGCCACGCGGAACGCAAACCGGCCCAGGGTCAGCTCCTCGCCGGTTTCCGGCAGATGCCCGATCGCATCGGTGACCAGTCCGCCCACGGTGTCGTATTCGTCATCGGGGAAATCGGCGCCGAAGCGCTCGTTGAAATCCTCGATCGGCGTCAGCGCATCCACCACGTAGCGGCCGTCGGCCTGGATGGCGATCAACGAATTCTCTTCTTCGGCATCGTCGTGCTCGTCGTCGATCTCGCCGACGATCTGCTCCAGCACGTCTTCGATGGTGACCAACCCGGCCACGCCGCCGTACTCGTCCACCACGATCGCCATGTGGTTGCGCGAGAGACGGAATTCCTTGAGCAGGACGTTGAGCTTTTTCGACTCGGGGATCAGCACGGCCGGGCGCAGCAGTTCGCGCACGTTGCCCGGGCCGTTGTCGGCCACCACGCCGCGCAACAAGTCCTTGGCCAGCAGGATGCCGAGCACTTCGTCCTTGTTTTCGCCGTGCACGGGGAAGCGCGAGTGGCCGGATTCGACCACCTGCTTCATCAGGTCGAGGAAGCGCGCCTCCACCGGCAGCGACACCATCTGCGAGCGCGAGATCATCACGTCGCCCACGGTGAGCTCGGACACGGAGATCGCGCCTTCCATCATGCGCAAGGTGTCTGCGGCGATGAGACCGTCTTGTTCGGCGGTGCGCAGCAGGGCGACCAGTTCGTCGCGGGTATGCGGTTCGCCAGAGAAGGCCGCGCTCAAGCGCTCGAGCCAGCTACGGCGTTTTTCCGGGGATTCTGAGGTTTGGCTACTGTCGTCTTCGGACATCTTGACGGGGAACGGCACCCGGCGAACCAGGCGATAGTGCCAAGTCTAGCAGGAAGCCGTGAGTGGTCTGTGGCTGGGGGCTGTGGCTGACCTGGCGCGCAGGGCAGGGTGTGGGTCAGCGCGGCACGGCGGCGGGTCCAGCATCCAGGCCGCTGCGACGCACCGCTGCCCTGTGTCCGTCAGGCCGTCTACGTCAGGCCGTGTCGGGACCATTCCAACCCGATAGCACCAGATCGACGCGGCTCAGCACCGGAGCGCGTAGCTGATTCCAAGTCGAGGCAGACCGAACGCGCAACGCAGGCCGCCGAGCCGGCGAGCGGGGCCGCGCAGCGCTCAGGGCAGGTCGAGGCTGTAACCGCAGCCCACTACGGTCTTGCCAGGGTGCGATTTCACATTCGACACGCTGAGCACGATCGACTCGATCATCGCCTCGCCGGTCTTTGGGTTGGTGGTGTCTTCGCTGACCACCTCGCGCCCATACATCACCTTGTCGGCGTTATCCACGCCCAGCTCCAGATCCAGCTGCTTGGCCAGCGGGCGCGGGTCGGGCAGGTCGAGCAGCGCCATGACGCTGGCACCGGAAAACGCAATCTGGTTGGTGCTGTGGCCGAAGACGGTGATCGGCGTGTTGAGCGTGTACTCGGTCATGAACAGGTTGGACTGCGCTTGCGGTGCCCAGCCCAGCGCCACCGCCTTGAGCGGGTCGGCCAGGATTGGTGCCAACGCAGAGAAGTCGCCGATGCGCTGGCGGCACTCGATCAACGCCGGCAGATCCGGGCGCACCGGCGCGGTCTGCGCCCAGGCCGGGCAGGCAGCTGCCATCAGCAGGCCGACCATCACCCACCGCCGCATCAGCGCTCTCCCGCGTACGGGTCGTCGATGCCGAGTTCGGCCAGGATCTCGCGCTCCAGCTGTTCCATCGCGTCGGCCTCCTTGTCGTCCTCGTGGTCCCAGCCCAGCAGGTGCAAGGTGCCGTGCACGGTGAGATGCGCGTAGTGCGCGCTCAATGATTTGCCTTGCTCGGCGGCCTCGCGGGCCACCACCGGCGCACAGATCACCAGATCGCCAAGCAGCGGCATCTTGACGCCCTTGGGCAGGCCCTCCGGCATCTCCGCCGGGAAGCTGAGCACGTTGGTGGCGTAATCCTTGCCGCGGTAGTGATGGTTGAGCGAGCAGCCTTCCTTCTCGTCGACCACGCGTACCGCCAGATCCGCTTCGCGGATCCGCCCCTTCAGCGCGGCCGCCACCCACTTGCGAAAACTCACCGACGAAGGCAGCCCGGTGCGCGGCAGCGCATAGCTGACTCCGACATCGAGGCGGACCGGACCTTTGGTCATGGGGACACCAATCATTCTGATCAGACAGGAGCAACAGTATCGCGCGTGTGCTGTTTTACTGCGACTTCCAGTCGCCCGCGTCATACCCGATTTCGACCACATCGGCCGTTCTCGCTGCATCCTCGATCCCTGCCTCCTTGAGCGTGCCGTGGCAGTTGAAGCCCAGATGGGTCTTGATCTGGCGCGCTAGTGCCACGGCCTGCTCCTCAGGTGTGGCGTCAGTGTCGACGCGAATGCTTGCCTTGGCGCACCCGCCGATGCTGGTGACCTGAATTGCTGGAACCAGGGTCAGTGCAGCTTGGTCCGCTAACGCCTCGAAAGCGTCCTGAGCCACAGCGTCCTCGTCCGCAGACACACGCACCTTGAAGTAATAGAGCTGCTTGTAAAACAGATAGCCGTTGGAACGCATCGGCTTGCCGGTCGAGGACAGTTGCGTTCTGAGGCGCAGCTTTTCCCCGACAACCCGCTGGGCATCCGCGATGGCCGCGATGACCTTGGCATCGGTGCCATTGGCGGGCGCGGCGGCAGGCGCATCATTGGTCGGCAGCACGAGCGTGGTCTGGTCCAGCTCGTCCAGGCGCGAATAGCTGCCCTGCGTCACTGCCGACGCGAGGTCTTTGCGAAATGCCGCCATGCCCTCTGCAATGGCTTGCGTCTGATCGCGCTGACGTCGCATGGCCAGGGTTGCGCAGATGCCTGCGCCACGCCGACATTGCGACGCATCACCTGGGCGCAGGACACCTGGCGGTGCCTGCATCGGCGTGATTTCAGGCTGCAGGTTCGGGCGGCGTGTGGGCGAGATCGTGCTTTTCGTACGCCGTGACGATGCGTTGTACCAGCGGGTGGCGCACGACGTCGCGGGCTTCGAAAAAGGTGAAGCTCACCCCGTCCACCTCGCGCAGCACGTCGATGGCATCGCGCAGCCCGGACTTGACGTGCTTGGGCAGGTCGATCTGGGTGAGATCGCCGGTGACCACCGCGGTGGAACCGAAGCCCAGGCGGGTCAGGAACATCTTCATCTGTTCGATGGTGGTGTTCTGCGCCTCGTCCAGGATCACGTACGCGTCGTTGAGGGTGCGCCCACGCATGTAGGCCAGCGGAGCGATCTCGATGACGTTCTTTTCCAGCAGTTTGACCACTTTTTCCACGCCCAGCATTTCATACAGCGCGTCGTACAGCGGGCGCAGGTAAGGGTCGACCTTCTGGCTGAGATCGCCCGGCAGAAAGCCCAGCTTCTCGCCAGCCTCCACCGCCGGGCGCACCAGGATCAGCCGCTGCACGCGCGACTCGTTCAGTGCTTCCACGGCGCTGGCCACGGCCAGGAAGGTCTTGCCGGTGCCGGCCGGGCCGATACCGAAATTGATGTCGTGGGTGGTGATCGCGTGCAGGTACTTGGCCTGGTTGGCGCCGCGGCCACGCACGGTGCCGCGTTTGACCTTGATCGCCACGTCCTGTGGTTCGTATGCGCGCTGCGCCACCTGCTCCACATTGGCATCGTTGAGCCGTAGATGGATGGCGTGGTTGTCGAACGTGGTGGAGGCGGCTTCGTCATACAGCGCGGTCAGCAGATGCTGCGCGGCATCGACCGCCGGCTCCGGGCCGGTGACGCGGAAGATGTTGCCGCGGTTGGCGATCTCCACGCCAAGCTTGAGCTCGATCTGGCGCAGGTGCGCATCGAACGGGCCGGCCAGGTTGGCCAGGCGCTCGGTATCGGCCGGGTCGAGGGTGAAATCGCGGGACGCTGGTGAGTTCATGATTGGATCGGACACCGCGCAATGCGGCGTCGGTAGGACGGGAGCAAAAGGGTAGCGCGGGGGGCGTGATCCCACCAGCAAACCGGGCGGTGCAGCACCGCGCCGTGCATAGGTGCAGAGCGCAGCCAGGACTTTTCCACACCGGGTGTGGAGCGTCGTACCAGTAACCTGTGGATAGATTCGGTTTCCCTTACTGCCGCAAGGCTCACACTGCATGTGGCGAAAAAATGACCAGCGGGTGGCAGGTTGTCCACACCGGATGTGGATGGTTTTCGCCAAAGCCTGTGGGTAAGTGGCGATGCGCTTACTGCGACAAGGCCTTGCAGTTGCATGGCGAAAAAATGACCAGGACGCGTGGCGCGTGTTATGAGCACGTCGCTGCGATGCTGCACTGGGAGCGATGCATATGGACGTGCATGTCAGCGAAATATCGCTGCGGTGCAGAACCGTGCCACGGCGCGCTAGTCAATGACGCATTGGCCATCGGACAAGAATCGTTTCGCGCTTGCGGGCATTACTTATGACCACTGGCACCTAATGCTTCCGCCATGGCGCAGCACTGCGCCGCCTGCACCATGTCTCGCCACCGTCGTCGGCCTGCACCTGGGCGACTCCCACACGCCAACTGCATCAGCGTGTGGGGTCTTCCGGAGGGCAAGAATGCGCGCTGCCCGCTCAGGCCGCGCTGTCGTCCAATTGGATGCGCCCGCGCAGCGAATTGCTCAGTGCTTCTGTGATCAGCACATCCACGAACTGGCCCACCAGGCGCGGATTCCCCGGGAAATTCACCGGGCGCATGTTTTCGGTCTTGCCGGTGAGCTCATTGGCATCACGGCGCGACGGGCCTTCCACCAGCACGCGTTGCACGCTGCCGACCATGCGTTGCGAAATGCCGGCGGCATGCGCGTTGATATGCGCCTGCAGACGTGCAAGGCGCGCCTGCTTTACCGTATCGGGGGTGTCGTCTTCCAGATCCGATGCCGGCGTACCGGGGCGACGCGAGTAGATAAAGGAGAAGCTCTGGTCGAAGCCCACGTCCTCGATCAACTTCATGGTCTTATCGAAATCGGCGTCGGTCTCGCCCGGAAAGCCGACGATGAAGTCCGAGCTGATCGAGATATCTGGCCGCACCGCGCGCAGCTTGCGGATCTTGGACTTGAATTCCAGCGCCGTGTAGCCGCGCTTCATCGCCGACAGGATGCGGTCGCTGCCGGCCTGCACCGGCAGATGCAGGTAATTGGCCAGCTGCGGCACATCGCGATAGGCATCGACCAGCGAATCGGAAAACTCCAGCGGGTGCGAGGTGGTGAAGCGGATCCGGCCAATCCCGTCGATCTGCGCAATGGTCCGGATCAGCAACCCCAGATCGGCGTACTGCGCCGGCTCGCCAGCATCGGCACCGTACGCACCGCGATACGCGTTGACGTTCTGGCCGAGCAGATTGATCTCGCGCACGCCCTGTGCGGCCAGCTGCGCCACTTCCACCAGCACGTCCTCGAACGGCCGGCTGACTTCTTCGCCACGCGTATATGGCACCACGCAGAACGAGCAGTACTTGGAACAACCTTCCATGATCGACACGAACGCCGACGGGCCATCGGCACGCGGTTCGGGCAGGCGGTCGAACTTTTCGATCTCCGGGAAGCTGATGTCCACCTGCGACTTGCCGGACTCACGGCGGGCACGGATCAACTCCGGCAGCCGGTGCAGGGTCTGCGGGCCGAACACCAGGTCCACGTACGGCGCGCGCTTGACGATCGCTTCGCCTTCCTGCGACGCCACGCAGCCACCCACGCCGATGATCACCGGCTTGCCACCGGCCTTGAGCGCCTTCCAGCGGCCCAACTGGCTGAACACCTTTTCCTGCGCCTTTTCGCGAATGGAGCAGGTGTTGACCAGCACCACGTCCGCGTCTTCCGGATTGTCGGTGAGCTCCAGTCCTTCGGACGCGGCAAGCACGTCGGCCATCTTGGCCGAGTCGTACTCGTTCATCTGGCACCCGTGGGTCTTGATGTACAGCTTGCCGCGTACCACGGCAGGCGCTTGCGGGCGGCCAACGGGCAGGGGCAGCAGGGCGGGCGCGTCCACGGCGGTGGCCGTGGTCGGCAGATCGGAAACGGATGTCCCGGGCATGGCGCTTATTCCAGGCGGGTAGAAGAGAGCCGCGCAGTTTACCCGCTCATGCCGCCCCGGTGGCGCTCAGGCGCCGGCGTCCACCGCCGCGGCCCGCGCCACCGCTGGCCGCGCGGCCATGCGTGCGATGTAGGCGAGGGTCGGGGCAGGCGGGTCGATCATCTTGAAGCCGGCCATCCAGCCCAGCGCGCTGCCCCACAGCACGTCGGCGGCGGAACAACGTGCGCCGAGCAGATAGTCGCCCTTGGCCAGCTGGGCATCCACCACCGCCAGCACGGTGGGGAAGTCGGCCCATGGCGACAGCGAGCGTGGCGGTGCATCGCGCTTCATGGCCTTGTCGATCAGGGCCGGCTCGAAGGCCGAGCCGTAGAACGCCAGCCAGCGCAGATAGGCGCCGCGGTCCGGGTCGCCCGGCGCAGGCGACAGCCCGGCGTCCGGGTACAGCTCGGCCAGGTATTGGTAGATCGCCGCCTGTTCGGTCACCACGCTGTCGCCGTGCGTGATGGCGGGAATCTTGCCCATCGGGTTGATCGCCAGGAACGCGGCATCGCGCTGGTCGCCGCGCTCCAGATCCAGCCGCTGCAGGCTGTAGTCGGCGCCCAGTTCCTCGAGCAGCACCAGGACTCCGCGCGAGCGCGATTGCGGATTGTGGAACAGGGTGATGTGGCAGTCGCTATGCATCGGAAGCTCCTGGCTGGAAGGAAGACGAGACATGGAGCGTAACCAGCACTTGCGGACAGTTTCTGTCCGCAATACGGTGCCGCCATGGCCTCCACCGCAGCCCGCTTGCTTCGTCTGATCGCGCTCATGCAGAACGGGCGGGATTGGCCAGGCGCGGCTCTCGCCGAGCGCCTGGGGATTCACCCGCGCAGTGTGCGCCGCGATATCGAGCGCTTACGCGAGCTGGGTTACCCGATCCGCGCGGTATCCGGCACCGGCGGCGGCTACCGGCTGGGGCACGGCGCGGCGGCCTTGCCGCTGCTGTTCGAAGAAGACGAAGCGCTGACCGTGGCCATTGCGCTGCGCGCGGCCGCGCCGGCCATTGCTGGCCTGGACGACACGGCGGCCCGCGTGCTGACCAAGCTCGATCCGCTGCTGCCGCGCCGCCACCAGCAACGCGCCAGCGCCGCGCATGCCGCCATGGCCAGCCTGCCTACCGCCGCGCCAGGCAGCCAGGTGGACGCGGCAATGCTGGCCCTGCTGGCCGGTGCCTGCCGCGATCGCATCAACTTGCAGCTGGAGTACCGGCGCCATTCCGGCGAGCAGATCCGCCGCCGGGTCGAGCCAGCCCTGCTGGTGAACTACGGCCGTCGCTGGTACCTGCTGGCTTGGGATTGCGAACGCCAGGATTGGCGCACCCTGCGCGCGGACCGCATCGATCAGGCCCAGCCCACCGGCATGCAGGCGCAAGCCCGCGCGCTGCCAGACGAGCCCTTGCAGCTGCTGCGCAAGGCGATCGGCGAGGCGCCGTTTCCGCATCGGGCCCGGGTGCGCCTACGCGGCAGCCTGCAGGACCTGGCCGCCCGCGTGCCGCCCTGGCTGGGCGCGCTGGAGGCGGACGGCGCCGACCACTGCTGGCTGGGCCTGGGCGCGCCCAGCCTGTCGGCATTGGCGGCCAACCTGTTGCTGCTCGAGGAGCCGTTCGAGGCGCTCGCGCCAGATCACCTGCGCGCCCCGTTGTGCGACGCGCTGACGCAGCTGCGGGCCCGGCTGGAGTACTTGCCGGCAAGCACCGGCGAGGACACTTGGCAAGTGCCGGGCAAGCTGGGACACTCCGCCGCATGAAGGGGATGTCAAGAACACTGGGGCTCTTGTTTGTCACGTTGGCGGCTGCGCCCGCCAGCGCCGGCACGCTGTACAAGTGTGTCAGCGCCGATGGCATTGCCAGTTACGTCAGCAAGCGCCAGAGCGGGGCTGCCTGCAGCATCATCAGCCAGTACACGCCAGATCGCTCGGCCAGCCGGTCGTCCGCTCGCCTGGCCGCCAGCCCGGCGCGCATGGCGCCCGACATCAACAGCGGCGCCCCGGCCACCATCATCAGCCCGCCGGTCAGCGCACGCCGCACGGCCGAGGTCGCCAGCGCGCCGCTGCCGGCGGGTCGCAGCATGCCAGTGTCCGAGAGCGCCATCGCGCCACTGCCGGCAGCGGCTGCGGTCAA
This sequence comes from Xanthomonas sp. NCPPB 4037, assembly GCF_041475695.2. Taxonomy (NCBI): domain Bacteria; kingdom Pseudomonadati; phylum Pseudomonadota; class Gammaproteobacteria; order Lysobacterales; family Lysobacteraceae; genus Xanthomonas; species Xanthomonas sp. NCPPB 4037. The sequence goes on along the minus strand of NZ_CM191261.1, from coordinate 2,898,376 downwards.
CCCGCGCCGGGTGGTCAGCGGCCAGGTGTATTCGTATATGAAGGACGGCGTGCGGCACTACACCAGTGCGCGCCCGCGCCAGGTGGCCAGTATCGAAGGCCTGCGCACTATCCATTACAGCTTCATCGAGACCTGCTACGCCTGTGGCGCCAAGCCGGGCGTCAACTTCGGTGCGATCCGGCTCAACACCAGCGCCTACCAGCAGGAGATCGCTGCCGCCGCGCGCGAGTTCGGGGTCGAAGAGTCGATCGTGCGGGCCATCATCCATGCCGAGTCCGCGTATAACCCGCTGGCCTTGAGCCGCGCCGGCGCACAAGGCCTGATGCAGCTGATGCCGGGCACCGCGCGCAGGTTCGGGGTCAGCGATGCCTACGATGCGGGACAGAACATCCGCGGCGGCGTGCAATACCTGTCGTGGCTCTTGAGGCGTTTCAACGGCGATCTCACCCTGGCCGCTGCGGGATACAACGCCGGCGAAGGTGCGGTGGATCGTTATGGTGGCGTGCCGCCCTACAGCGAGACCCAGCGTTACGTGCAACGCGTCGGCCTGTTGGCTGGCCGCTATCGCGGGCAGGCCTCCACCGCCAATTAGTGCGCGCCTGCGTGCGCGGCACGCACGCTGCACGACACCGACGCCCAATAATGATGCAGTGCGATTGCACGCGCGTGCTGCCCGCATGCGCGCTGCTCCGGCCATGCATGCATCGCCGCGCGCCGCGCCTTGAACTGCGCGGTTTCATGGACTGCATCACGCACGTGGCCCACGCGGGTGTGCTTCGCCACACCCGCCTGCATGCCGATGCACGAGAGGGTTTGCATCGCGCATGCCCGACTGCGTACATTGCATTGTCTGTGCATTAAGCGTTCCGCTACACTGCGGTCGATTCATCGCGGCTGGACCCCCCGCCAGCCGCTGGCAGCCTCACGCTACCTAATCAAGATCGGAGAGCCGGATGGCCAACGATGGGGTTAACGCACCTGCCGACACAGGACGTCGTCGGTTTTTGACCGCGACAACCGCCGTGGTCGGTGCGGTCGGAGCAGGTTTTCTCGCAGTCCCGTTCGTGAAGTCGTGGAATCCCAGTGCACGTGCCAAGTTGGCCGGCGCACCGGTGACCGCCGACATCAGCGCTTTGCAGGAAGGCCAGCGGCTGATCCTGGAATGGCGCGGCCAACCGATCTGGATCGTCAAGCGGTCCAAGGCGATGCTCGATGCATTGCCATCCCTGGACGACCGGCTCAAGGATCCAAAGTCCGAGAACAAGGACCAGCAGCCGGACTACGTGCTGAAGAACCCCGAGTACCGCTCGATCAAGTCCGACATCTCGGTCCTGGTCGGCCTGTGCACGCACCTGGGGTGCTCGCCGGAGATGGTGGCCGAGATCCGGCCCGAGCCCTACGACCCGCAGTGGAAGGGCGGCTATTTCTGCCCGTGCCACAAGTCGCGCTTCGACATGTCCGGCCGCGTCTTCGATGGCGTGCCGGCACCGATCAATCTGTTGGTGCCCCCACACCACTATGTCGATGACAACACGCTGGTGATCGGCGTCGATCCGGACGCAGCCGGCAAGCCGGCCAACAGCACGGGGGCTGCCTGATGAGCAATATCCTGGTTCGTACCGCCAACGGCGTGTTCGAGTGGGTCAACGAACGCGCACCCGGCCTGGTGCCGGTGTATCGCAAGCATGTCAGCGAGTATTACGCGCCGAAGAATTTCAACATCTGGTACTACTTCGGTTCACTGGCCATGGTGGTGCTGGTCAACCAGATCGTCACCGGCATCTTCCTGACGATGCACTACAAGACCAGCGCCGCCGATGCCTTCGCGTCGATCGAATACATCATGCGCGACGTGGAGTGGGGCTGGCTGATCCGCTACATGCACAGCACCGGTGCCTCGCTGTTCTTCATCGTGGTGTACCTGCACATGTTCCGCGGCCTGATGTACGGCAGTTACCAGAAGCCGCGCGAACTGGTGTGGATCCTTGGCATGCTGATCTACCTGGTGCTGATGGCCGAAGCCTTCATGGGCTACGTCCTGCCCTGGGGCCAAATGTCGTTCTGGGGCGCGAAGGTGATCATCTCGTTGTTCGGCGCCATTCCGGTGATCGGCAATGGGCTGACCGAATGGATCATGGGCGATTACCTGCCCGGCGATGCCACGCTCAACCGCTTCTTCGCGCTGCACGTGATCGCATTGCCGCTGGTGCTGCTGTTGCTGATCGTGCTGCACCTGGGCGCGCTGCATGAAGTGGGCTCCAACAACCCCGACGGCGTGGATATCAAGAAGGGGCCCAAGGGCAACCGCTGGGATGCGCACAAGCCGGCCGATGGCATTCCGTTCCATCCGTATTACACGGTCAAGGATCTGGTCGGCGTCGGCTTCCTGTTGGTGATCGCTGCCTTCATCATCTTCTTTGCGCCGGCCTTCGGCGGCTTGTTCCTGGAGCATGACAACTTCACCGAGGCCAATCGCCTGGTGACGCCGGAGCACATCAAGCCGGTGTGGTACTACACGCCGTATTACGCGATGTTGCGGGTGGTGCCCAACAAGCTCGGTGGCGTGCTGGTGATGTTCTCGGCGATCGCCATCCTGTTCCTGGTGCCCTGGCTGGATCGCGCCAAGGTGCGTTCGATCCGCTACCGCGGCTGGATCTCCAAGGTGGCGCTGGCCGTGTTGGTGGTGTGCTTCGTGTGGCTGGGCGTGATCGGCTCCGGCCCTGGCACCGACGCGCATGAAACCTATGTGGGGCGCGTGCTGACCTTCCTGTACTTCGCGTTCTTCATCACCATGCCGGTGTGGACGCGGCTGGACAAAACCAAACCGGTACCGGAGCGGGTGACCACACATGACTAAGCCCATCGTGAGGTCATGGAAGTCGCACGTGGTCGCCTTGCTGTGTGGTGTGCTGTTCGCCGGCGGTGCGCTGGCGGCAGAGGGCGGGGCGGTGCAACAGGCCGGCAACGACCTGGGCGACCGCGCATCGCTGCAGCGCGGCGCGCAGTTGTTCATGAACTACTGCTCCGGCTGCCACTCGCTGAAATATCTGCGCTACTCGCGCATGGCCAGCGACCTGGGGTTGAGCGAGGCCGAAGTCATGGCCAACCTCAATTTCACCGGCGCCAAGGTGGGCGAACACATCGAAGGCACCATGCCGCACGATGCGGCCACCAAGTGGTTCGGCAAGGCGCCGCCGGATCTGACCCTGATTGCACGCGTGCGTGGCACCGACTGGGTCTACACCTACCTCAAGTCGTTCTACCTGGATCAGACACGTCCACTGGGCTGGAATAATCAACTGTTCCCGAATGCCTCCATGCCCAACCCGCTGTGGGAGTTGCAAGGCCTGCAGCAGGCGCAGTTCGGCCCACCGGACAAGGCCACCGGCGATCGCCCGGTGCAGGCATTGAAGCTCGGCCAGCCGGGGCGGCAGACGCCGGTGGAATTCGATCAGACCGTGCGCGACATCGCCAACTTCCTGGAGTACGCCGGCGAGCCCGCAGCGCTCAAGCGGCAGAGCATGGGCGTGTGGGTGATCCTGTTCCTGGCCCTGCTCACCTTCATCGCGTATCTGCTGAAGAAGGAATACTGGAAGGACGTGCACTGATCACGCCCAAAAGCCGGATACGGCGCCGCCAGTGTGGCGACCGTGTCCTTAGCACTATTGGCTTTTGCGTGACGTGATTGCACACTCGATGGACCGTGGTGACGGTCGGCGTTGGGCCGGCCGCACCGATGCGGCCGGCGGATTCCGGTCGTCGGAGAGCCTTGAATGGCGACGAGTGTGCGTATGCGGAATACCTTGACTTTGTTTTCGTCCAACGATGATGTGTTGTGCCACCGGGTCCGACTGGTCCTGGCGGCAAAAGGGGTGACCTACGATCTGGTGTCAGTCGACCCGCAGAATCCTCCGGAAGATCTGATCGATCTCAATCCTTACCACTCGGTGCCGACCCTGGTCGAACGCGACCTGGTGCTCTACGCCGCCTCGGTGGTCAGCGAATACCTCGACGAACGCTACCCGCATCCGCCGTTGATGCCGGTCGACCCGTTGTCGCGTGCGCGCCTGCGTCTGGCGATGCTGCGTATCGAGCACGATTGGGTGCCGCAGGTGCAGGCGATCCAGCTGGGCAACAAGACCCAGGCCGAAGCCGGGCGCAAGCGCCTGAAGGAACTGCTGACGGCCTCGGTGCCGCTGTTCAAGGCCAGCAAGTTCTTCCTCAACCCTGAAATGAGCTTGGCCGATTGCGCGATGGCGCCGATCATCTGGCGGCTGGATGCGCTGGAGATCAGCCTGCCCAAGGACAGCAAGGCGATCGAGGATTATGGCAACCGCATCTTCCGCAATCCCGGCTTCATCCGCAGCCTGACCGATCAGGAAAAGAAACTGCGCGACATGCCGGGTTGATGGTGCGGCTGTATGCCAACAGACCGAGTTCCGATGGCACCGCCGCCGCTGCGCGTCGTGTGCGGGTAAAATGACGCAATGAGCGAAGATTTCCCCCGCATGACCAGCCACCGCCCGTATCTGTTGCGGGCTTTGGTGGAGTGGATCAACGACAACGGCATGACGCCGCATATCCTGGTCGATGCCGGGCTGCCTGGCGTGCAGGTGCCGGCCAGTGCCGTCAAGGACGGCCGCGTGGTGCTGAACATTGCCGAGCGTGCCGTGGTTGGCCTGAATGTCGACAACGAGAGCGTGCGGTTTACCGCGCGCTTTGGTGGCGTGAGCTATCCGGTGATGGTGCCGATGCCGGCCGTGCTGGCCGTGTATGCGCGCGAGACCGGGCAGGGCATGGCACTGCCGGACGACATCCCGGGCACCAGCACCGAGCCGCCGGATCCCGGCACGCCGTCGCCGCCGAGCCCGCCACCGCCGGACGAGCCGCCGAGCACCGGCAAGCGCCCGCACCTGCGCGTGGTCAAGTAAGCGGTCGCGGACGTTGTCGAGCACTGCACCGATGCAGGTCTCGCGCGTCCGCCATACCGATTGCAGTGCGCCGGATGCGTCCGGCGAGTATGCGTATGACTACGAGTACGACATCTATCATTTCGTGGATGGCGGGATCGGTCTGATCGCGCGTAGCTACACCGACACGCCGGAAGAGGCGCATTTCCTCAACATCGAGGTCAACGGCACGCTGCGCCTGTTGACGCAGGCTGACCTGGCGCAGCCGTTGTTCGCACTGGCCCAGGACTACCTGCGGCAGGAGGGCAAGCGGGAGCTGCGTTGGTTGAGTGGCCGGGGAGACGGTTACGAGCCGCTGCCTGGCGGCGTGCCTTCGCCCGCTTGATGTGTCGTTGGGGCACACGACGTCTTGGCGGATCTTGCTGCCGCGGCTGCCGAGATGGCAGTGCAGGGACGCCACTAGCTAGCCAGCGCCGCCACGGGATCGGTGCCCATCACTCCAGGCGCTGTTGCTCCGGATGCAAGGCTCGCACGGTCGTCACCTGTGGGCCGGTGAAGGCAATCAGCTGCTCGCCGCGCAGGATCAGACGGCCGCTGTGGCGGTCCACGCCATCGTGCGAATACTCGAAGCGAAACGTGCGCTCAAACCCCAGCCAGCCGTTGGGCATCCGGCAGATGCGCAGGTTGGTGGAGTGCACGCTCTGGTCCAGCCATTGCACATCGGCTGCACGGCAGGCATTGCGGCCGAGCACTTCGGCGCGTTCGGCCGCGGCACGCGACGCGTTCCAGAACGCGTAGAGCGCGGCGCCGGCAATCATGAAGAGAATCAGGCTGGGCATGCCGACAATGTGCCATGCCGCGCAGGCGCTGGACAATCGCGGGTGCCGGGCCGCAGCGTTGCGGTGCTGTCGTGCAGATGGCGCGAGGCCAGTGATCAAAGCGCTCGTAGTCGCCAGGCAGGCGCGAGCGGTGCGCGCAGCCGGCGCTGTGTGCTCAGGCATTCGGCGTGTCCGCAGGATGCGCACCCGCGGACTGCGCTTTACCGAGAGGACTTGGCTTGCCTATGCCATGCGTGCCCAAGCACCGCGCGATTGCGGTAGTCGCCATTAACCAATTCACCGCGCCCACGGCGGCTGGCTTGTTCTGGCGGTCGCCAAGCCCCATCACTAGGATTCTGCCCCTGTCGACGCCGAGTGCCGCACGGCCCTGCCTGGTGCGCCTCGGGCCCCGCCCATGCATCCAGTCCTGCAGCATTTTCATCCCGTGGTCGCCGCCTGGTTCGGGCGTACCTTTGCTGCGCCCACCCCGGCGCAGATTGCTGCGTGGCCGGCGATCAAGGCCGGGCGGCATACCCTGGTGGCGGCGCCGACCGGCTCCGGCAAGACCCTCACCGCGTTCTTGGCAGCGATCGATGCGTTGATCCGTGACGGCCTGGCCCAAGGCGGTGCGCTGCCGGACCAAACGCGGGTGATCTACATCTCGCCGCTCAAGGCCTTGTCCAACGACATCCATCTGAATCTGGAGGCGCCACTGCAGGGCATCCGTGCGGAGTTGCTGGCGCAGGGCCTGCCCGAAGTTCCGGTGCGTACGGCGGTGCGCACCGGCGACACGCCGCAGCGCGAGCGGGCTCAGGCGCGTCGTGTGCCGCCGCATATTCTGGTGACCACGCCGGAGTCGCTGTACGTGCTGTTGGGCTCGGCCTCCGGGCGCAGCGCGTTGCGCCATGTACGCACGGTCATCGTGGACGAGATCCACGCAGTGGCAGCGGACAAGCGCGGCAGCCATCTCGCATTGACCCTGGAGCGCCTGCAGCGATTGGCCGAGCAGCCCATCACGCGGGTGGGCCTGTCTGCCACGCAGAAGCCGATCGACACCGTGGCGCAGTTTCTGGTGGGTGTTGGCGAGGACGGCGCGACGCCGCCGTGCGAGATCGTGGATATCGGCTACACCCGTCAACGCGATCTGGCATTGGCGCTGCCGCCCACGCCGTTGAGCGTGGTGATGTCCAACGACCAATGGCTGCAGGTGTATGCCGAGGTCGCTGCGCTGGCGCAACAGCACCGCACCACGCTGGTGTTCGTCAACACGCGGCGCATGGCCGAGCGGGCTGCGCGCCACCTGGGCGAGCTGCTGGGCAAGCAGCGCGTGGCAGCGCATCACGGCAGCCTGTCGCGCGAGACGCGGCTGCTGGCCGAGCGCCGACTCAAGGCCGGCGAATTGACCGTGCTGGTGGCCACTGCATCGCTGGAGCTGGGCCTGGATATCGGCGATGTGGACCTGGTCTGCCAACTCGGCTCACCGCGCTCGATCGCCACCTTCCTGCAACGCGCCGGCCGGTCCGGGCATGCGGTCGGCGGCACGCCGAAGGCGCGGTTGTTCCCGCAGACGCGCGACGAGCTGGTCGAATGCGCCGCGCTGCTGGATGGCATCCGCCGTGGCGAACTGGATGCCCTGCGGTTTCCGCTCGCGCCAATCGACGTGCTGGCGCAGCAGATCGTCGCCGAAGCCGCCTGCGAAGATTGGGACGAAGATGCACTGTTTGCGCTGGTGCGCCGCGCCTGGCCATTCGCAACGCTGAGCCGCGCCACGTTCGATGCGGTCGTGCGGATGTTATGCGAGGGCTTCAGCACCCGGCTGGGGCCACGCGCTGGCTATCTGCACCGCGATGCGGTCAATCGCCGCCTGCATGCGCGGCGTGGCGCGCGCATGACCGCGCTCACCTCCGGCGGCACCATTCCCGAAACCGGCGATTACAGCGTGGTGCTGGAGCCACAGGCGGAAAACATCGGCACGGTGAACGAGGATTTCGCGGTCGAAAGCCTCACCGGCGATGTCTTCCAGCTTGGCAATGCGAGCTACCGCATCCTGCGCGTGGATGCGGGCAAGGTGCGGGTTGAAGATGCCAAGGGGGCGCCGCCCAATATTCCGTTCTGGTTGGGCGAGGCGCCAGGCCGCAGCGATGCATTGTCGCTGGCGGTGTCGCGCCTGCGCGAAGAGATTGCCACGCGGCTCGACGGTGCACGGCATGCCGGCGCCCAGGCATGGCTATGCAATGAGGTTGGGTTGGCCGCGGAACCAGCGCAGCAACTGGTGGAGTATCTGGCGAACGCCTGTCAGGCATTGGGTGCGATGCCGACCCAGCAGTGCCTGGTGATGGAGCGCTTCTTCGATGCCACCGGCGGCACCCAGTTGATCATCCACTCGCCCTACGGCAGCCGGATCAACCGCGCCTGGGGCCTGGCCTTGCGCAAGCGGTTCTGCCGCACCTTCAATTTCGAACTGCAAGCTGCCGCGACCGAGGACGCGATCGTGTTGTCGCTGTCCACCAGCCATAGTTTTGCGCTGGAAGAGGTGGCGCGTTATCTGCATTCCGCATCGGCCGAGCACGTGCTGGTGCAGGCGTTGCTGGACGCGCCGCTGTTCGGTGTGCGCTGGCGCTGGAATGCCACCAACGCGATGGCGCTGCCGCGCTTTTCCGGCGGCAACAAGGTTGCGCCGCAACTGCAGCGGATGAAGTCCGAAGACCTGTTGGCCACGGTGTTCCCGGACCAGGTGGCATGTGCGGAGAATCTGGTTGGCGAGCGCGAGGTGCCTGACCATCCGCTGGTGGCGCAAACGCTGGAAGATTGCCTGCATCAATCGATGGATAGCGAGGGTTGGCTGCAGGTGTTGCGCGGCCTGGAGTCCGGCGCCATCACGCTGGTGGCACGTGATCTGGCCGCGCCGTCGCCGCTGGCGGCGGAAGCCTTGAATGCACGTCCGTACGCCTTTCTCGACGATGCCCCGTTGGAAGAGCGTCGCACCCAGGCCGTGCAGGGCAGGCGCTACACGCCGCAGAGCAGCGATGATTTGGGGCAGCTGGATCCGCAGGCGATTGCCGCCGTGCGCGAAGAAGCCTGGCCGCAACCACGCGATGCCGAAGAGATGCACGAGGCGCTGGTGGGCCTGGGTGTGCTGCCGGTGGAAGAAGCCCTCGATGCACAGTGGCAGGCATGGCTGTCGGCGTTGTCGGCGGCCGGGCGCGCCACCTGTTTGGCGATCGATGACGGCGCTGCACTGTGGATCAGCGCCGAGCGCATCGAATGGTTTGCACCGTTGTATCCGCACGCCGTGGCGCAGCCGCCGCTGCAGGCGCCGCCGGATTGCCGTGTGGACGACTGGCAGCGCGAGTGGGCAGTGCGCGAGCTGGTGCGCGGCCGCCTGTCGGCGGTGGGGCCGGCGCAGGTGTCTGCGCTGTGCAGCGCAGCGCGCCTGCCGGCAGCAGAGGTCGAACTCGCCTTGATCGGGCTGCAGCGCGAAGGCTATGTCATGGCGGGTCGCTTCAGTGCGCAGGTGCAGGACGAGGAATGGTGCGAGCGGCATCTGCTGGCGCGCATCCATCGCTACACGCTGGGGCACTTGCGCCGCGAGATCGAGCCGGTGTCGCAGCGCGATTACGCGCGTTTCCTGTTCGAATGGCAGCGCCTGGATGCCGATCACCGCGTGGCCGGGCCGGACGCACTGGCCGGTATCGTTGGCCAGCTGGAAGGTTTCGAGGCGCCGGCCGCGCTCTGGGAAAGCGAGCTGTTGCCTGCGCGCGTGCGCGACTACCAACCCGCGTGGCTGGACGAACTGTGCACCGCTGGCCGCACGGTATGGGCGCGCCTGCGTCCAGGCGGTGGCCGCAGCGGCAATGCGTTGCGCGGCACGCCAATCGTGCTGCTGCCGCGGCGTGAAGCGCAGCGCTGGAATGCCCTGGCACGCGCGGACGATGACGCGCCGCTGGGCTCACGTGCGCAGCGCGTGGTGGAGGTGCTGCAGGAGCAGGGCGCGCTGTTCTTCGACGAGATTGCCGATGCTGCGCGGCTGATGGCGACCGAGCTGGAAGATGCGCTCAGCGAACTGGTGATGCGCGGGCGCGTGCATTGCGACAGTTATGCCGGCCTGCGTGCACTGCTGGTGCCGGCGTCCAAGCGCCCCTCGGCACTGTCGCGGCAACGCCGGCGTGCCAGTGCGCTGGGCATCCGCGATGCCGGCCGTTGGGCGCCGGTGCGCAACTTGCCGGCGCTGCCCTTGGCCGAGGCCAGCGAGCGGCACCAGGAAATGCTGGAGCACGTGGCGCGCGCGTTGCTGCGCCGCTATGGCGTGGTGTGTTGGCGGCTGCTTGAACGCGAGGCCGCGTGGCTGCCGCCCTGGCGCGAGTTACTGCGTGTGTATCAGCGGTTGGAAGCGCGTGGCGAATTGCGTGGCGGGCGTTTCATTGCCGGCGTGTCCGGCGAACAGTTCGCGTTGCCCGATGCCATTGCCGTGATGCGTCGCGTGCGCGCGCAACCGTTGGCGCAACAGTGGATCTGCCTTAGCGCAAGTGACCCGGCCAATCTGCTCGGCAATCTGTTGCCCGGCGAGCGCATCGCGCGCGTGCCCGGCAATCGCGTGGCGTTTCTGGACGGCCTGCCGATGGCCGCCTTGAGCGGCGATCGCTTCCAGCCGCTGCAAGAGCTCTCACACGAGCACGGCGAGCAGGCATTGCGATTGCTGCAACGTGGGCCGGGCGCCGCCGAGCAGACGCCACTGCAGCAATGGCTCGCTCAGTCGCCGGTTACTGATGCGCGTGCGCCGCTCGCACGTGGCAGCGGACGCGACAGATAGGCGCTGCCAGGCACGACCCAGCGCCACGGCAATTCCACGGCCTTGCGAATGCCGATGCGCGGGCCGGCAAGCGGTGCCGCTGGTGGCGGAGTGCCGTCGTCCTCGATCCACAAGCGCGCCACGCCAGTGGTCAGGTCCAGTCCGTTATCGACTGCGCTCACGCCAAAGGCTTGCGCCAGGCGGCCTGGACCGGTGGTCAACGATTTGAACGGCGCTGCGCCGCGTGCAGCGTGCATCGCATCAAATCCATCTAACGGTTCCAGCGCACGGATCAACACCGCGTGCCCGGGCGCGCCGCCACATACCGCGTTGATTGCCCAGTGCATGCCGTAGATGAAATACACATACAAATGCCCGGGCGCACCGAACATCACCTGTGTGCGTGGGGTCATGCCGCGAAACGAATGCGCAGCGGCATCTTCGCTGCCGCAATAGGCTTCGACTTCGGTGATGCGGCCGCGGCGGCCGTCGGCGCTCACCAGAACCTTGTTGAGTAGCAGCGGCGCAACGGTGCGCGCATCGGCTGCATAAAAAGCGCGCGGCAAAGGCGAGTGCAATGACATGTGTGCAAGCCTAACGCGGTAATTGTGATGTCTCTGCGGGACTGTCCTGGACAGCGTGCATAACGCGGGTAGGGATTTTCCGAATGGGGCGCGCGGCAAGCGAGTGAACTGTCACAAATCGACACATCCATTCGTGTGGCCGGCACATTCAGGCTGAAACCGCCTCAAGCGCGTTTTGCGTGCGCCGATAGCCATTAACGATTGGTTTAGCAAGGCACATCAATCGCTGCACCGACGGTGTCAGCAAGTGCCTGCCGACGCACCGCACTCATGCACGTTCACTCAAGAGACATCCCAATGTTAGGCAACCTCAAAATCGGAACCCGGCTGATCGTGGCGTTTCTGATCGTTTCGGCGATCGGCGCTTGCATTGGCTGGGTGGGGTACTCCAACTCCGGCCGGCTCAATGACCTGTCCACCACGTTGTACGAGCGCGAATTGCTGGGCTTGTCCAATGTGAAGGAAGCCAACATCAATCTGATTTACGCGGGCCGTGCGCGCGCGAACCTGCTGCTGGCCAGTAGCGCGGAAGAGCGCCAGTCGCACGTGCAGAACATCGACAAGTACACCGCCAAGGTGGTCGATTACATGACGCGTGCGCGGGCCAGCTTCGAAACCGACGAGGGCAAGACCAAGCTGGCGCAGTTCGATCGCGCCTGGCAGAAATACCTGGATGAGCGCGGCCGCTTCGTCGAGGCCGCCAACCGCGAAGCACTGCGCGAGGCCAACCCCGAATTGGCCGAGCTGTCACGCGCGGTGCGCGCCAGCTCGGATGAGGTCGATACCTTGATGACCGACCTGAGCAGCTTGCGCGAACGCAGTGCGGCGTCGGCGAACGCCGAAACCGGTGCAATCCACAGCAGCAGTTCCAAATTGCTGATGGCCATTATCTGCGGCGGCGTGCTGCTGGGCGGGGTGCTCGGTGTGGTGATCAGCCGCAGCGTCACCGGCCCGATCCGTCGTGCGGTGGAGGTGGCAAACGGGCTGTCCGAAGGCGATTTGACCATGCGCATCGAGGTGCATGGTCGCGACGAAGCCGCGCAACTGCTCGAGGCGATGCGCACCATGGTGCAGAAGCTGTCGCAGGTGGTGGGCGAGGTCAACACCAGTGCCGAAACGCTGGCTAGCGCGTCGGAAGAAGTCAGTGCCACTGCGCAAAGCATTTCGCAGGCTGCCAGCGAGCAAGCGGCTGGCGTGGAAGAAACCAGCGCCTCCCTGGAGCAGATGACCGCATCGATCAGCCAGAACACCGAAAACGCACGCATCACCGACGGCATGGCCACCCAGGCCGCGAAGGAAACCATCGAAGGCGGCGAGGCGGTTGTGGCCACCACGCAGGCGATGAAGCAGATCGCACAGAAGATCGGCATCATCGACGACATCGCGTATCAGACCAATCTGCTGGCACTCAATGCCGCCATCGAAGCTGCACGCGCCGGCGAGCACGGCAAGGGCTTTGCGGTGGTTGCCGCCGAAGTGCGCAAGCTGGCCGAACGCAGCCAGGTAGCGGCGCAGGAAATTGGTGAGGTCGCCAGTTCCAGTGTCGAGCTCGCCGACCGCGCCGGCCGCTTGCTGGACACCATCGTGCCCAGCATCAAGCGCACCTCCGATCTGGTACAGGAAATTTCTGCCGCCTCCGAAGAACAGTCCTCCGGTGTGAGCCAGATCAACTCGGCGGTGGTGCAGTTGAGCCAGACCACCCAGCAGAATGCCAGCGCCTCTGAAGAACTCGCGGCCACCGCTGAAGAGATGAGCGCGCAGGCCGAGCAGCTGCAGCAGAGCATGGCGTTCTTCCGGCTGGGCGGGCAGGCGCCGGCCAGCACGCCGCCCAAGCGAGGCAAGGCCGTGGCCGCGCGCGCAACCCGCAGCAGTGGCGCACGGACCTGGCGCGGCACTGCCGCACCGGTCTACGCCATGTCCGAGGGCCCGGACGAAGGCCAGTTCGCACGTTTCTGAGGACGACCGATGGATGCGTTGACACCCGATGCGCTGCTGGGCGATGCCGATGCGGCAGCCCAGTATCTGACCTTCCAGCTGGACGGCGAGACCTTTGCCACCAGCATTCTCGGCATTCGCGAGATCATCCAGTACCGTGCACCCACGCCGGTGCCATCGATGCCCGCCTGCGTACGCGGGGTGATCAACCTGCGCGGCGCAGTGGTGCCGGTGGTGGATCTGCAGGCACGGCTGGGACGTGCCGACAGCAGCATCGGCAAGCGCAGTTGCATCGTGATTCTGGCCACCGAGCAGGCGCAGGGGCCGCAGGTGATCGGCGTGCTGGTGGACGCGGTCAATGCGGTGATCGAGCTGGCCGATCACGACATCGAAGCAGCGCCGTCGTTCGGCACGCACATCCGCCGCGACCTGCTGCGCGGCATGGGCAAGGTGGGCGAGCGCTTCGTCGTGCTGCTGGAGATGGAGCAGGTGTTGCGAGTGGATGAGATTGCTGGCGAAACCGACGTGCTGGCGGCCTGAAATTCCGCGAAACAAAGCACCTGCGGCGGTGACGCGTTGATCAGCGGTCGGTCTGCCAACCATCGAAGCACTGCACGCAATTACGCCCCGCACGCGTGGCACCGAGCAAGGCGTGGCGGGCACGCGCCATCAAGACATGGCTGTCCAATGGCTCGCCAGGCGCGACGCAGACCAGCCCGGCGGTGATGCTGATGGTGTCGGCTGGCCAGGAGGCAGCGGCGATCATGGCTTGCAGGCGCTGCATGCTCGCCAGTGCGTGCTCGCTGTCTGCGCCGGGCAGCACCATGCAAAAGTGCGCTGCGCCGATGCGTGCGACACCGCCGGGTTCCTGCGGCTCGGTCTCGATACAACGTGCGGCCTGCACGAGTGTTGCGTCGGCAGCGTCGCTGCCGAATTGCAGCTTGAGCCGTTTGAAACCATCGATCTCGATCAGCACGAATGCCAGGCCGTGCTGCTTTGCCACCGGCGTGGCGTCTTCCAGCACATGTTCAAGACCCTCCCGGTTCCACAGATCGGTGAGCGGGTCGCGCAGGGCATCGCCTTCCAGCAGACGCGCGGCCTGGCGCAGTTCGATGGTGGTGACGACTTGGCGGGCCAGCGCCTGCAATGCAGTGCGCTCGGTGTCCGACAAGGTGCGCGGGGCGCGATCGAGCACGCACAAGGTGCCCAGCGCCACGCCGTCGGACGTCAACAGCGGTGCACCGGCGTAGAAGCGAATCTGTGGCCCGCCCGTCACCAGTGCGTTGCGCGCGAAGCGTGGGTCCACAAACGTGTCGCCCACTTCCATTATCTGGTCGGGCTGCAGGATGGCGTGCGCACAGAACGCTAGGTCGCGCGGCGTTTCGGCGGGCTGCATGCCCACGCGCGACTTGAACCACTGGCGGTCCTGGTCGATCAGCGAAATCAACGCCATCGGCGTACGGCACAGCTGCGCGGCCGCTGCGGTGATGTCGTCGTAGAGCGGCTCCGGCGCGGTGTCGAGAATGTTGTAGCTGTGCAGCGCGGCCAGACGGTCGTCTTCGTTGGCCGGTGGCGGTGCGCCCAAAGCAGCCAGCGCATTGCCTGATAGCAGCGTGGCATGGGCCAGGTTCAGCGACGGCGCGTCGGGGGTCTGCATCGAGCGTGGTACCGGCAGGGGCCCGCAGGGGCGCGAATAGGAATGGCTGGTTGTTATCGGGCGGCAAGCGCTGGCGCGCGCGATGCTGCTGGCCGATCTTGCCACACTCGTTGGCTTGCACGTGGCGCCGCGTAGGCATTTGCTCGCTTGAATATAGCCTGCGCACCGCGCGGTGCGGAACGTGGCCTTCCGCCATGCAAAGGCATCGCGTGCGATCAACTTCAAACCGCGCCAACAGGCGCCGTCCGTCGTGGCGCGCACATCACGGGCGCAGCGCTAACGTTCGTTTGCAATCTTTCAATGGAGTCGCCCAGATGATGCCCGACCACACACCGCGTGAAAACGAACCCGACAGTCAGCATGGCGAACTGGAAGGGCAGCAAGACAGAAAGCAGGACGAAACCGCCAAACAGCGCCCCGGGCAGAACGATCAGCAGATCCGCGATACCGAAAGCCGCCGCCCCAAGCCCAGCGACGAGCAGAGCGCATAGCTGTACACCGATCTGGCTGCGCGGCAAGTCGTGAGCCGTGCGCCGCGAGGCGCGCTGCTTCATACCGCCAGCGTTGCTAATCGACTGCGGTGTTTAGCGCTCGGCTGCAGTGCAATAGCTCGACGACAGGTCCGATCCTGCTGCACGATTTCGATGCCGCGGATGCTGCGGATGCCGTGAATCCGACGCGGTCGTCAGCACTCTGGTGGACTACCGACTGCCGCGATTTTAAGCAGTGCAGTTGGCCATCAACGCTGCGGTTGTGCGGCGCGTCGGACACATAACCTCGCTGTGTCCGCAGTTGAATTTAATGGGCGACCAGTGATCCTCGCTTGCAGCAGCATGTTTGGGACGTCGCCGTTTGCGACGCCTGACTGCGGGTTCTAACCAAGTCAGGTGCATCGGTATCACTAGATGCATGTGCATCTCGTTCCACGTGGCTGGCAAGATTGCGCTCGCACGTCATTCACCCGAGTACGCGCTGCAGAGAGGACTGCGCTGAGGCACTCGCGGCGCGGCTAAATCGCTGGCGATTGCCCCGCCACCGAGCAACGCAGTTCCATCACAAAATCAAAGGTGTTCATCCGATGGCGCGCTGACGGGTTGATCGAGCGCCACGCTGTAAGAAAAATAGCAGCTGGGCCATACCACCCTTGTTCTATGCCATTGCACGGCTACGTCGGTCTTTTCCGAGTGACTACGGTCGAAACCAAACGCCTGGGCGCCAACGAATGGATGTCCACCGCGTACATCCACCACGGCGATGAGGCAGGCGCGATCCGGGTACTCCCCAATGTGGGCTGTAGTCCCGATCGCATGGAGGCGCGCCGCCAGGGCATGCGGGCGGGCGTACAGGCAGCGCAGTTGCTGAATGCTGGTGTCCGCAACAGGCAAGAGCCTCCGCGCTGGCGCAATGTCTAACAGCGCGCTGTCGATGCGGCTGCACGCGGTCATGCGTCGGCCCACACGTGTTCGTCAGATGCCCACTGCGATACTGCAACGCATGAAACAGCGCACCCTACAACGCACCGTGCTGCATGGTCATTGCGGCGAGTTTCGCGTGGAAACGGTCGAGTTCCAGGCGCCGGGCGACCCGCAGTGGAGCTCCACGGCGTATGTCTACCATCGCGATCTGTCATCGGCGGTCGCCACGATTGAAGAAGCCGGCAAGGCAGGCTATCGCGGCGATGCGCGGGCCCAGGCAATGCAGCTTGGCCGCTGCCTGGCGGAGTTCCTGGATCCGGCCGGTTACCGCGTGGCGTGACGCGGCTTAGCGCTCGCGGTGCACTAGCACCAACTCCGAGTCCCCCATAGCGCCAAGCATTCTGTTTGCCATCAAACCGATATGCCAGCTGACACCAGCGGCCATCAGGCGGACGCACCTCCAAGTACAGGCCGCTAGCAGCTTCTTCGTTTAGACGCAGGCTTGTCGCTGTCGCAGGGAGAAGGGCAGCTAAATCTGCAGTTGGGTGCAAATGCCCCCAGATATGCCCCCACTGTCTCGCGCGTTGCAACGAAACGATCCGGTCCGGCCAAAAATGCAGAAGGCCGGTCAACCTCTCCTACAGCAAGGTTTCCGGCCTTCTTCCATCCCGTTCGGGATGCTATCTGGTGGAGCGGAAGGGGATCGAACCCTCGACCTTCGCGATGCGAACGCGACGCTCTCCCAGCTGAGCTACCGCCCCACGTGAGTCGATTCTAACCACATGCCACGCGGTTCGCCAAGGGCTGCCTGCGTGGCTGGCCGCATCGGGGGATGCGGCCGGCGATCTGATTACTCGCGAATCAGCGGGAACTTGAGATCGGGGTTCTTGGCTTTCCATTCCTTGTACGACTCCGTGCCTTCCCATGCAGCGAAGGCCTTCGGCGTGCGTCCGCGGCCGGACCAGGTCTCGCCGGTGCCGGGAAGCTCGTACTTCGGGCGCACTTCGCTGCGGCCGGTCTTCACCACGTCCTTGCGGGCAGCGGTGGTGGTGCCGAGGTACGCGGCAATGTCGTTGCGCTGCTTGGTGTTGAAGTGGCCGGCAAACTGCTCGAGCAGCGACACGATGGTGGCATGTGCTGAGGATGCCTCACTGGCGCGCTCGGTTTTTTCCTGTTCTTCCAGCTTCTGCAGCTCGTCCAGCAGCTTGGCTTTGGCTTGCGCGATGGAATCCAGTTTCGAAGAAGTATTGCTCACAGAGGTATGGCCTCGGAATAAGAGTGGAGACACCGCCCGATGGGCGCGCGCCATTATGGCACTGGTCTGTGGAAGGTCGTTGCACGGACACGGCTTTACACATGCGCTAAACGGGCCGTTCACGGGGTCTGGCCGGACGCTTTCGCATTGTCGTGCTGCGCCTGCTGCAGACGCATCGCGTCTGCTGGCAGGCCCAACCGCAACAATACAGGAGCATGCCATGAGTGATGACACCCGCAATGTCGGCACGCCGGATCGTGACCGGATCAATGTGCACGAAGCTTACGAACTGCAGTACTGGACCAAGGCCCTTGGCCTGAGCGCCGACGAATTGCGCGCGGCCGTGGATGCGGTGGGGCCGGTGGCCGCCAAGGTGCGCCAGCACCTGGGCAAATAGGCTCGGCTTGCATGAGCCTGAGCGAATACCGCCGCAAGCGCAGCTTCGACAAGACCCGCGAGCCGGAGCCAGGCAAGCTGCTGCCGCAGGGGCAGCGGGCGATCTTCGTGGTGCAGCTGCACCATGCCAGCCGGCGCCACTACGACTTTCGTCTGCAGGTGGGCGATGCGCTCAAGAGCTGGGCGGTGCCGAAGGGGCCAAGCTACGACCCGGCAGTCAAGCGTATGGCGGTAGAGGTGGAAGACCACCCGGTGGACTACGCCAGTTTCGAAGGCGAGATTCCCAAGGGCGAATACGGCGGCGGTCACGTGGCCCAGTTCGATCATGGGGTCTGGGCCACCGCCGGTGACCCGGAAGCGCAGCTGGCCAAGGGCCACCTGCGCTTCGAGTTGTTCGGCAGCAAGCTCAAGGGCGGGTGGCACCTGGTGCGCTCGAGCAAGCCGGCCCGCCAGCCGCAGTGGTTGCTGTTCAAGGAAGACGACGCCTATGCCGGCACGCTGGAAGCCGACGATCTGCTGGCCGATGTGGCTGCCGCGCCAGCAGAAGATGTGCGTCGCGCCGGGGCCGGCAAGGCCCAACGCAAGGCACTCGCCACCGTGCCTGTGCCACGGGGGCGTGCACGTAACGCCTGGACCAACGCCGCGTTGAAACTCACGCACGCGCGGCGCGGCGACATCGACGATGCCGCTTTCGCACCGCAGCTGGCCAAGCTCGGGCAGGCGCCGCCGGAAGGGGCGCAATGGGTGCATGAAATCAAGTGGGACGGTTATCGCATCCTGGCCACGGTGACCGATGGCCAGGTGCGGCTGTGGTCGCGCAATGCGCTGGAATGGACCGACAAGATTCCCGATATCCGCGATGCGATCCAGGCGCTCAACCTGCGCTCGGCACGGCTGGATGGCGAGCTGATCGCCGGGCGTGGCACCAAGGAGGATTTCAACCTGCTGCAGGCGACCTTGTCGGGCGAACGCCAGGTGCCGCTGGCGCTGGCGGTGTTCGACCTGCTGCACATCGATGGCGTGGAGATCAGCGAGGCGCCGCTGCGCGAACGCAAGCAGCTCTTGCAGCAGGTCCTGGCGAATGCGCCGGCCGGCCATCTGGCCTACAGCTCGCATGTGGAGGGCGATGGGCTGGAGGCGTTCCGGGTCGCCGGCGAGCAGCACTTCGAAGGCATCATTTCCAAGCGTGCCGACCGGCCGTACCGCGGCGGTCGCAGCGATGATTGGCGCAAGACCAAGCAACTGGCCAGCCAGGAATATGCGGTCGTCGGCTATACCGCGCCCAAGGGCAGCCGTACCGGCTTCGGCTCGCTGCTGCTGGCCACGCCGGACCCGCAGCACGGCTGGTTGTATGTGGGGCGAGTTGGTTCGGGCTTCTCGGATACGTTGATGCAGCAGGTGGCCCAGCATCTGCACGGGGGCGGCAAGCGGCCCACCGCGCATATCCCCACCGAAGACACCGATCTGCGTGGCGCCACCTGGTTTGCGCCGCGGTTCGTGGTGGAGGTGTTCTATCGCGGCATCGGTGGGCAGCAGCTGTTGCGCCAGGCCTCGCTCAAGGCGGTGCGTCTGGACAAGGACATCGCCGACCTGGCCGACAGCGATACGGGGGATGTCAGTCCCGCGCAGGCTGATGTGGCCGACACTCCAGCACTCGGGCACAAGCGTGCAAACAAGCAAGCGCCCGCGCCGGGCGAGCTCACGTTGTCCAGCCCGACCAAGCTGATCTACCCAGACATCCGGGCCACCAAGGGCGATGTCTGGGATTACTACCACGCGGTGATGGATCACCTGCTGCCAGAGATCGTGGGTCGGCCGTTGTCGATCATCCGTTGCCCCAACGGGGCGGAAAAACCGTGCTTTTTCCAGAAGCACCACACCGCCGGACTGGAGCGGGTGAGCTCGGTGCGATTGAAGGAAGAGACCGGCAGCAATGCCTACTATCTGGTGGTCGAAGATGCGCCCGGGCTGCTGGAGCTGGTGCAGTTCAATGCGCTGGAATTCCACCCCTGGGGCTCGCATGCCGCGCGGCCGGATATGGCTGACCGCGTGGTGTTCGATCTGGATCCCGGCCCGGATGTGCCATTTGCCGAGGTCAAACGGGCCGCCACCGATATCCGCAAGCTGCTGGCGCAGCTGGAGCTGGAATCGTTTCTGCGCGTGTCCGGCGGCAAGGGCCTGCACGTGGTGGTGCCCTTGAACCCCGGCTGCGATTGGGAGTTGACCAAGCGCTTTGCCAAAGGCTTTGCCGACGCGTTGGCGCAATCCGAGCCGGACCGCTTCGTGGCCACGGCAACCAAGCGCTTCCGCAACAAACGCATCTTTGTCGACTACCTGCGCAATGGGCGTGGGGCCACCGCAGTGGCGTCGTACTCGCTGCGCGGCCGCCCGGGCGCACCGGTGGCATTGCCGCTGCCGTGGTCAGATTTGGCCAAGCTGCATCGCGCCAATGCCTTCACCCTGCGCGATGTCCCAGACAAGTTGCGTCGCCGCCGCAAGGATCCTTGGGCAGATATCGCCAGCATTCAACAGAACCTGGCGCGCTGGGCGGACCAGGGCTGAGGCACGGGCTCCATTCTCACAGAGCACGCCGGATGCGTTTGTTGCCACACGCCGCCGCAGTCACGCGGCAAACGTGCGCAACACGCCGCTCAGGGCGTTACCGCATCCAGCAGCGGCAGCAGATCTGCTTCCAATGCGTCGCGTCGCCACTGACCGAGCGCGGCCGGCCAGCTGCGCTGCTCGATCAGGGTTTCCAGATGGCGGCGCGAGGCGAGGATGCCGTCCGGCAGTTCGAGCTCGCGGCTGCGCTGCGCCACTGCATCCTGCAGGCGCTTGAGCGTGGCCTTGTTGCCATCGGTGGAGGCCTGCGCAAGCGGAGCGTGATCTTCGTCGGGCAAGGGCGTGTTGAGCGCCTCCCAGACCGCGTTGGCGAGCTTGCGCGGTGCCTTGGGAAATTTGTCGAACTGGCGCATCAATGCGTCCAGATCCGCCGGCGGGAAGCGCGCCAGCTGGCTGGCCAGTTCGTTGTCAAGGATCCAACTGCGTGGGCGGTCGCTCTGCCGTGCCTGCAGGTCGCGCCAGCGCAACAGGCGCAGCAGGCGGCGCTGTGCGGCCGGCTCCAGGAACTGTGCGGTGCGCAGGCTCACGTGCGGCCAACGGTCGCCATCGTCGTGCTCCACCGTGCCGAGCAAGCGCTCGCCATCTTCGGCCAGCCAGCCCAGGCGGTCCTGCGCGGTCAGCTTGGCGGTGAGCGCGTCGTGGATGGCAAACAGGTAGCGCACGTCGTCGGCGGCGTATTCCAGCTGTGCGGGCGAGAGCGGGCGGCGCATCCAGTCCGAGCGGGTCTCGCCCTTGGTGAGCAGGGTGCCGGTGATTTCCTGTACCAGTTTCTGATAACCCATGCCGCCACCGACGCCGGCCAGTGCGGCCGCGATCTGGGTGTCGAACAACGGCCGCGGCAGCACGCCGCAGGCACACTTGAAGGTAACCAGATCTTCGCTGGCGCTGTGCATCACCTTGACGATGTCCGGCGCGGTCAGCCAGTCCTTCAGTGCATCGGTCATGCCCGGAATCAACGGGTCGATCAGCAGGATCTCCTCACCGATCGCCATCTGCACCAGCGCCAGTTGCGGCCAGTAGGTGCGCTCACGAATGAATTCGGTATCCAGGCCAATGCGGGACGGACGCAATTGCAGGCGTTCGGTCAATTCGGAGGGGTGGGTGATCCAATGGGGCACGTGATTTCCGTCGACAGCAAGGGTTTGCGTAGAGCGCGCAGAATAGCCTAACGTCGCGATCGCCTGCCGAAGGGGCAGTGCCGGGCAAGGAGTGGGTGTGGGTCAGTGCGGCAATCGGATCGCAGCATGGGCGCTGGTCGCACTCTGTGCCGGTGCGTGCTCGCGCGAGCCGACACCTACGCCCGCGGCGGTTACCAAGCCGCGCGTGGCTGCTACTGCCAGCGCAGCGCCGGCCACCGCACCGCGTGTGTCCATTGGTGGCGAAGAATCCGCCGAGACCGTTGCGCAGTGGCAGCCACCACCGGTGGACCTGGGCGAGATGCCCCTGGCGCAAGTGCGCCAGCGCGCCGCCGAGGCGTTGAAGGAAGATCGCCTCTACCGCAGCGCCGACGATGCCATTCCGCTGTATCTGGCGATCCAGCAACGCAGCGAGGGCAAGGATGCGGTCAGCCGACGTGGCCTGGAGCAGGCGCGGCGGCGTCTGCTTGAGCGCGGCCATGCGCTGGTCGCGCAGACCGACCGTCAGGACAACGCACTGGAGCAGGCGCGCGAACTGGCGATCGTGGCACTGGCCCTGGCGCCGGAAGATCCCAAGGTGCGCGCGCTGCAGCTCGAGGTGGAAACGGCCCAGCGCGTGCTCGGCTTCAATCGCGCAGGCGAGGACGATCTGCGCAACGGGCGTCTGGGCGAAGACGGCAACGGCGCGCTGGTGAACTTCCGCGATGCCGCCCAGCTGGACCCGGATAACCCGCGCACACGCCAGGGCCTGGCCGCAGTGGAAAGCGCCTTGCTGCGGCGTGCTGAACAGGCCGCCGAGACGGCCAACTTCGTGGCGGCGCGCTACTGGCTGCAGATGGCCGGCCAGGTGCGCGAGCGCGCGCCGACCATTGCCGATGCACGTGCGCGTATCGAGCGCATGCGGCGCGCGCAGATCGCCGCGCTGCGCGATGCCGGCCTGCGTGACCTGACCACCCCGCGCGGGCTCAAGCCGGCCGGCGAAAAACTGGCCGAGGTGCTGCGCATTGCCGATCCCGGCGACCCGGTGGCCGGCGATCTGCGGCGGCGGCTGGAACTGGCCGCGCACTACGGCAGTTTTCGTCCCGGCCAGGTCTTCACCGATGGCCTGAAGGTCGGCGGCCGCGGCCCGCAGATGATCGTGGTGCCGCATGGTGCGTTCCGCATGGGCGCAGGCGACTACGAGCCGGGCGCATCGGACAATGAACGCCCGGCGCATTACGTGCGCTTTGCGCGCGGGTTCGCGATGTCCATCACCGAAGTCACCGTGGCCGAGTTCCGCCAGTTTGTGGAAGCGACCAAGGCGCGGCCGCGCGCAACCCGGCGCGGCCATTCGGTGGTCTACGACGAGCGCAGCGGCAACTTCATCCGCCGTAGCGGGGTGGACTGGCAATCGGATTACAACGGTGCCCAGGCCGCCCCCAACAGCCCGGTGATGCACGTGAGCATCCGCGACGCCGAAGCCTATGCGACGTGGTTGTCCGAACAGACCGGCCGCCACTACCACCTGCCCAGCGAAGCAGAGTTCGAATACGCGCTGCGTGCCGGCACCACCGGCCGCTATCCGTGGGGTAACCCGGGCGTGCCGCCGCCTGATGCGGGCAACTTCACCGGCGGCAACGACGTCTCGCGCAGCGGGCGGCACTGGAACAACGGCTTTGTCGGCTATGGCGACGGCTTCTGGGGGCCGGCGCCGGTGGGCAGTTTCCGCGCCAATGCCTGGGGCCTGCACGACATGGGCGGCAACCTGAGCGAGTGGGTGGCCGACTGCTGGCACGCCAGCTACCGCCGCGCACCGGCCGACGGCGCCGCGTGGTTCAACCCCGGTTGCCGGCAGCGCCTGGTACGTGGTGGCAGCTGGGCCAATTCGCCGCTGCAGACACGCGCGGCCTGGCGGCTGTCGCAAGAGTCCGACACCACCAGTGCGCGCATCGGCTTCCGCCTGGCGCGCGGCATCTAGGCTGGCGCGGCGCCAGGCTTAACCACGCAAAACGGCGCCACCGCGTGGCTGGAACCGGGCGCGGCCTGCGCCGGTCCAAGCCGCAGCGTTTTCAAGGACCGCCGCGATGACCTGGGGTATCACACTGTTTCGCTGGATCGTGGCGCTGCTGTTCATTGCAGGCAGCGGCTATGCCGTTGCCCGGCATCTGCAGGACGGCAATACCGCCGGCAACTATGGTGCGGTGGAAGTGGTGCGCCCGTCAGGCACGCCCAAGGCGATGGTGGTGCTGCTGCCGGACAGCGCACACGCCGAGCAGGGGCAGCAACTGGCCGACCTGCTCAGCGACGATGGCGCGCTGGTCGCGGTGGTCGACACCGCGCGGTACCGCACCCGTGCGCGCAGCCGGCATGCTGCCTGCAGTGCGCTGGCCGACGACGCCGAGCGGCTCGGCAAGAAATTGCTGCGCGCCGAGCACGTGGATGCCTTCCTGCCGCCGGTGCTGGTCGGGCAGGGCGATGGCGCGCTGCTGGCGCGTCAGGCGGTCGCCAACGCGGCGCCGGATGTGCTCGGCGGCGTCGTGGTGGCCGATGGCGACGCCACCGAGACCGGACTGGCTTGCCTGCACGATGTGCCCGACCCGAACCAGGGCTTCCTGGATGCCCAGGTGGAAGATGCCAGCCCGGCACAGATCGCCGCCGCCACGCGCGGCCATTTCCAGGCCGCACAGGCGCAGGGCCTGGCCGACCTGCCGCTGGTGGAACTGCACGCGCCCGGCAGCGATCGTCTGGTCGTGCTGCTCTCCGGCGACGGCGGCTGGCGCGAGATGGACAAAGGCATTGCTGCACGCCTGCAGCAACAGGGCGTGTCGGTGGTCGGCTTCAACAGCCTGCGCTACTTCTGGGGCAGCCGCACGCCGCAGCAGGTGGGCGTGGATCTGGACCGGATCATCGCCACCTACCAGCAACGCTGGCATGCGCATCACGTGGCCTTGGTGGGCTATTCGTTCGGTGCGGATGTATTGCCGTTCGCATTCCCCGAACTGTCGGCGGCGCGCCGCGATGCGGTGCAGTTTGTCGGCTTGCTGGGCCTGGCCCATCAGGCCGACTTCAAGGTGCGGGTGGGCGGTTGGCTGGGCTGGCACAACGAGGCCGAGCGCCCGATCGCCCCGGCGCTGCAGGCGCTCGATGCGCATCGGCTGCAATGCATCTACGGCGAACAGGAGAAGGACACCTTGTGCCCGGAGCTGCGCGCGCGTGGCGTGGAGGTCATTGCGCGTCCTGGCGGCCACCACTTCGACCGTGACCCGGGTGCGCTGGCCGACATCCTGCTGCGGGGCTGGCAGCGCGCGGCGCAACTGCCGGGGCATGCGTGAAGCCCGCGCAGCTGCAGGCATGTTGCACGGCGTGCCTGGATGAGCGCGTCAGCCGGTCTCGCTGGTGTCGACCACGACCGTCACGCTGCCATCGGCCAGCTGTGCGCGCAGGCGATCACCCTGGGTCAATCCGGCGGCACTGCGCACCACGCTGCCATCGGCCTGACGGGTGACGATGGCATAGCCGCGTGCCACCGTGGCCAGCGGGCTTACGGCTTCCAGTGAACGCACCAGGCCGCGCAGATGCAGGTGATCCTGCTGCAGGCGCCGCTGCATTGCCGCTTGCGGATGTGCAGCGCGCAGGCGTTGCTGCAGCGGTGCCAGGTGGCGCTGCGGGCTGTGTGACTGCACACCGGCCTGCGCGCGCTGCACACGTGCCTGTAGCCGCTCCAGGATATGCTGCATGCGCGCACGCAGATGCCGCGCGGCGTCTTCCTGGCGGCGCTGCAGCAACTGCAAGCGTGCCTGCGGGCTGCGCGCGCGCAGGCGCAGCGCCAGCCGATCCGCGTGTTGCATCGCCTGGCCAAGCGTGTGCTGCTGCAGCTGGCTGAGCCGGGCTTGCGCGCGCCGCACACGTGCCACCAGTTCGCGTTGATCGGGCACCAGCAACTCGGCGGCGACCGAGGGCGTGGGGGCGCGCACATCGGCGGCAAAGTCGCTCAGGCTGACATCGGTCTCGTGACCGACCGCCGACACCACCGGCGTGTGCGCTGCGGCAATCGCCCGCGCCAGGCGCTCGTCGTTGAACGCCCATAGGTCTTCCAGCGAACCGCCACCGCGAGTGATCAAGATGACGTCGTAGCGGCCGGAGGCATCGGCGCGTTGCAGCAGCGAAGTGATCTGCGCGGCGGCGCTGTCGCCTTGTACCAGCGACGGCAAAATCTCCACCTCCAGCAGCGGGAAGCGGCGCGCCAGCACGCTGAGCACGTCGCGCACGGCCGCACCGCTGGGCGAGGTGATCACCGCCAGGCGGCGCACATGCGCGGGCAGCGGCTGCTTGCGCTCGGCGTCGAACACGCCCTCGGCGGCCAGCCGCGCGCGCAGTTCCTCGAACGCGCGCCGCAACGCGCCTTCGCCGGCTTCTTCCATGTGGTCCAGCACCAGCTGGTAATCGCCACGTGCCTCGTACAAGGTGAGGCGCCCGCGCGCGAGCACGCGCAGCCCTTCGCGCGGCTGGAACTTCAGCCAGGTGCTCTTGGGCTTGAACATCGCGCAGCGGATCTGTGCGCGCGCATCCTTGAGCGTGAAATACAGATGGCCGGAGGCGGGGCGGGTGACATTGCCCAGTTCGGCTTCTACCCAGACCAGGGGGAAACTGCCTTCGAGCAGGTCGCGCGCCAGCATGTTGAGCTGGCTGGGAGTGAGGATCTGTTCGGTGCGGTCGGCCATCGCCGCATTATCCCGCAGCGGGGCACGCAATGCGTGATCGGCTGTGTGCGGTGCGGCTGATGCGGCGAACGATCGGGTGTGGAAGGTGGACTGAGTGCGGCGCGCACGCCAGCGGTGCCCGCGTGCAACAGCGCTCCACTAACCCTGCTACAGGCCGTGTTGCGCCAGCGCCCAGCCCACATGCTCGCGCACCAGGGCGGAGTCGTCATGGCGCCGCGACTCCAGCGCGGCGAGCACGTCTTCGCTGCCGGGGGCATTGCCCAGGCCAACGGCGATATTGCGCAGCCAGCGTTCGTGGCCGCTGCGGCGGATCGGGCTGCCTTCGGTGCGGCGCAGGAACTCGGCCTCGTCCCAGGCGAACAGCTGCGGCAGGGTCGCCACATCCAGATCGTTGCGCGCGCGGAAATCCGGCTCGTCGGTGCGCTGGGCAAACTTGTTCCAGGGGCAGATCAGCTGGCAGTCGTCGCAGCCGAAAATGCGGTTGCCGATCGGCTTGCGCATGTCTTCGGGAATTGCGCCGTCGTGCTCGATGGTGAGATAGGCAATGCAGCGGCGTGCATCCAGCCGGTGCGGCGCGATGATGGCCTGGGTTGGGCAGATGTCGATACAGCGCGTGCAGGTGCCGCAATGCGCGGTGGCCGGCGTGTCGATGGGTAGGGGCAGGTCCAGGTAGATCTCGCCCAGGAAGAACCACGAGCCGCCGCGGCGGTCGATCAGGCAGGTGTGCTTGCCGATCCAACCCAGCCCTGCATTGCGGGCGAGGGCGCGTTCGAGCACCGGCGCCGAATCCACGAACACACGGTAGCCGAAGGGCCCGACCTCGGCCTGGATGCGCTCGGCCAGTTTCTGTAGCCGGTTGCGCATCAGCTTGTGGTAGTCACGCCCCAGCGCATAGCGCGCCACGTACGCGCGGCGGCCGTCGTGCAAGGTGTCCCAGGCCTCGGTGTCGTCCTTGCGGCCGTAGTCCATGCCCACCGACAGCACCCGCAAGGTGCCCGGCACCAGTTCCTGCGGACGCGAGCGCTTGTCGCCGTGCTGCGCCATCCAGTGCATGGTGCCGTACAGGCCTTCGGCCAGCCAGCTGCGCAAGTGCACTTCGTCCTCGCCCAGCTCGATGCCGGTGATGCCGCAGCGCTGAAAGCCGGCCTCGCGCGCAAGCGTGCGGATGCGCGCGGCGGCATCGGTCGGGTCGGGGCGGGCAAGGACGGCGGACATGGCGACAAGTATAGAATTCCCGGCATGTATGCACCGCTCGCTCTTTACGACACCGCTGCCGCGCGCATGCTGGACGCGCAGGCCACCACGCTGCTCGGCGGCGACGGCTACACGCTGATGCAGCGCGCCGGGCAAGCCGCCTGGCAGTGGTTGCAGGAACGTTGGCCGCGCGCACGCCGCATCGTGGTGATGTGCGGCACCGGCAACAATGGCGGCGACGGCTATGTGCTGGCGCGGTTGGCTCACCGGGCCGGACGCCAGGTGCAGGTCGTGCATCTGCCCGACCAAGGGCCAGCCAGCGAACTGGCGCAACGCGCCTGCACGGACTATCTGGCCGTGGGCGGTGCGATCACGCTATTCCCGTGCGCGCTGGCGCATGCGGATGTGTTGGTGGATGCGGTGTTCGGCATCGGTCTCAACCGCGCGCCCGATGCGCAGATGGGCGCTTTGTTCGATGCCATCAACGCCGCCGGCGTGCCCGTACTTGCGCTGGACGTGCCCAGTGGCATCGATGCCGATCGCGGCATCGCACCGGGCAGCGCCGTGCGTGCCAGCGCGACCTTGCAGTTCATCGTGCCGCACGTGGGCCTGTACACCGGCGATGCGCTGGAATACGCCGGCGAGCGCGACCTTGCCACGCTGGAGGTGCCGGGCTCGGCATTCGACGGCCTGGCACCGGTTGCGCAGCGCTGGGAGCGTGACGCACTGGCCGCGCATCTGCTGCCGCGCCGGCGCAACACCCACAAGGGCGAATCCGGGCGTGTGCTGTGCGTGGGCGGTAATGCCGGCAGCGGCGGCGCCATCATGCTGACCACTGAAGCTGCCCTGCGCAGCGGGTCTGGCCTGGTGCAGGTGGCAACCCGCGCCGAGCATGTGGCGCCGCTGCTGGCGCGCTGCCCGGAAGCGATGGTGCGGGGGGTACAGGAAGACGCCGACATCACCGCGCTGGCCGAGGCCGCCGATGTGGTCGCGCTGGGCCCGGGGCTAGGCCAGGACAGCTGGGCGCGCGCCTTGTGGAGCGGTGTGCTGGCATCGGCCACGCCCACCGTCATCGACGCCGACGCCTTGAACCTGCTCGCATCCACTGCCGTGCCTGCGCGGGGCCCCCGCGTGCTCACGCCGC
Organism: Xanthomonas sp. NCPPB 4037; assembly: GCF_041475695.2. Classification (NCBI taxonomy): domain Bacteria; kingdom Pseudomonadati; phylum Pseudomonadota; class Gammaproteobacteria; order Lysobacterales; family Lysobacteraceae; genus Xanthomonas; species Xanthomonas sp. NCPPB 4037. Next base: position 2,869,821 of record NZ_CM191261.1, on the reverse strand, counting down.
ATCCGGGCGAAGCGGGGCGTTTGCTTGGTCAATCCACCGCACAGGTGCAGCGCGACCGCCTGGGCGCCGCGCATGCGCTGGCCACGCGCTTTGATGCGGTGGTGGTGCTCAAGGGCGCCGGCACCGTGGTGGCCGCGCCAGATCGCCTGCCGCACCTGATCGACGCCGGCAATGCCGGCATGGCAGTGGGCGGCATGGGCGACCTGCTGACCGGCGTGATCGCCTCCTTGCTCGGCCAGGGCTGGGCGCCCTTCGAGGCCGCCAGCCTGGGCGCCTTGCTGCACGCCTGCGCCGGCGATGCTGCAGCCACCGACGGCGAGCGCGGCCTGCTTCCCACCGACCTGCTGCCGGCGCTGCGCCGTCTGGCCAACGCTGGAGCCATTGCATGACCACGCTGCACGCCTTTCTGGCCGACGTCGATGCCACCGAGCAGGTCGGGCAGGCCCTGGCGGCCACCCGGCCCGCCACCGCCGTGGTGCAGTTACATGGCGACCTGGGCGCCGGCAAATCCACCCTGGCACGTGCCTTGTTGCGCACGCTCGGCGTCACCGGCCCAATTCGCAGCCCCACTTACACACTTGTCGAACGCTATCCCCTGGCAGCCGGGGGCGAAGCCTGGCATCTGGATCTGTACCGCATCGGCCACGCCGGGGAGCTGGATTTTCTCGGGCTGGACGAGGGCAGTGCCACCCTGTGGCTGGTCGAATGGCCGGAACGTGGCGCTGGCGCTTTGCCTGCGGCGGATATGGAGGTCGAATTGGCAGTGGCCGGGGAGGGACGCGCGCTGACGCTGCGCGGCGCGAGCCCAAGCGGGCAGGCATGGGTGAACGAGCTGGCAGCACGGGACGAGTTGCGGGCGCTTTTTGCCGCCGCACAAGAGGAATGAACGCCAGGTTATGGATTATTAAGGGAAATTGCCTTGCAATTCATGCGTTCGGGTGATTGAATCCGGCTCCATGACCCAGGGGAGCCACCATCGCTTTGCTTTCGCCCTGACCGCCGGCCTGAGCCTGGCGGTTTTTAGCGCGTGGGCAGGCGAAATCAAGCAAGTGGATGTCAGCACCGGGGCCACGGGCACGCGTGCGGAGATCCAGCTTGCCGGCAGCGGCGGGTTCAAGACCTTGTCGCTGGCCAATCCCAATCGATTGGTGGTGGATTTCCCGGCCTCCTCGGCGAAGAATGGCTTGAAGCTGCCGGCCGCCGCCGGGCTGGTGACGTCGGTGCGCACCGGCCAGCCGGTCCCGGGGACCTTCCGGGTCGTGTTCGAGCTGGCAACGCCAGTCACCGCACTGAAGCCGCAGATGCAGACCCTGGGCAGCGCCTCGACGCTGGTGATCGAGTGGCCCGGCGATTTCGCGCCGGCCAAGCCGGTTGCTTCAACATCGAGCGCTCTGCCAGCAACAGCAACGCCGCCAGCCGCAGTGCCTGCCACACGTCCGCTGGATGCACAGGCGGAAGCTGCACGTGCCACTGCGGCGCTCGCGGCCTCCGCACAGCGCGCCTCGGCGCTTCCACCGCCAACCCCGGCAGCAGCGCCCACGCCGGTACCCGTGCCTGCATCGGCAATGCCGACAGTGACGCCTGCGCCGGTGCCCACGACGATTGCTACTGGCGTGCCGACTCCGCGTCCCGGGACGGTTGCCGCATCAGGCGCGCCCGCCACGACCGGCGGTACCCGCACCGCGATCGCCACTGGCACGCCGTCGCCGGCAGCCATCTTGAACGGTGGCAACGTGCCGCAGGGCGCAGCCGTGACGTCGGCCGGTGTGGCTGCCGCCGATGCGCAAAATGACGATGCGCCGCCGCGTCCATTGCTGCCAAGCGAGGCATCGCGCGTCAAGATGGCGCCCGGCATGCGTCCGCTGGTGGTGGCCATCGATCCCGGTCACGGCGGCCAGGACCCCGGCGCCATGGGCCCGACCGGCAAGCGCGAAAAAGACGTCACGCTGGCCATCGGCCGCGAGCTCGCACGCCAGATCAACGCCACGCAGGGCATGAAGGCGTACATGACCCGCGATACCGACGTGTTCATTCCGTTGCCGATGCGCGCGCAGAAGGCACGCTCGGCCAAGGCCGACATCTTCATCTCCATTCATGCAGACGCCGCGGAGAACCGCAGCGCCACCGGTTCGTCGGTCTATGTGCTGTCGACCAAGGGTGCGTCGTCGCAGCGTGCACGCTGGCTGGCCGACAAGGAAAACGCCGCCGACCTCGTCGGTGGCGTGCGCCTGCAGCAGACCGAAAGCACGCTGGCCAACGTCTTGCTGGACCTGGCCCAGAGCGGCCACATGAAGGCATCCGAAGACGCCGCAGGCCATGTGCTGGGCGGTTTGAAGCGCATCGGCAACAATCACAAGCCGCAGCTGGAACGCGCCAATTTCGCGGTGCTGCGCACTTCCGACATGCCGGCGATGCTGGTGGAAACCGCCTTCATCTCCAACCCGGATGAAGAGCGCCGGCTGATCGACCCGGCGTATCAACGCAAGATCGCCTCCGCGGTGCTGGACGGTATCGATACGTTCTTCACCCGTCAGCCGCCCCCGGGCACCTTGTTCGCCGCACGCGCGCAGGCCGAGGCCGACGCCGCAGTCGGCACCGTGGCCGGCGGCAGCCGTTGAGCCGCTCGGCTATCATTCCGCACTGATTCCTCGATGACGGCGCCTGGCGCCGCCGGATGGCCGTGCCGACGTTTTCCCCCTTGATTCCATCATTCGCCCATGCGGGCAGCCACTGCGTGCGCGCAGCGCATCTGCCAGGGAGCGCCCGCTGATGGCGATCCGGCAATTGCCCGAGATCCTGATCAACCAGATCGCCGCCGGCGAGGTGGTCGAGCGCCCGGCATCGGTCGTCAAGGAACTGGTCGAAAACGCCCTCGATGCCGGCGCAACGCGCGTGGATATCGATCTGGAAGAGGGCGGCGTGCGGCTGATCCGCATCCGCGACAATGGTGGCGGCATCGCGCCGGAAGAGCTGCCGCTGGCGGTGTCGCGTCATGCCACCAGCAAGATCGCCTCGCTGGATGATCTGGAAACCGTCGCCACGCTGGGCTTCCGCGGCGAAGCGTTGCCGTCGATCGCCTCGGTCAGCCGCTTTACGCTGGCCTCGCGGCGCCCGGATGCAGAGCACGGCTCCGCGCTGCAGATCGAAGGCGGGCGCCTGGGCGAAGTGATGCCGCGTGCGCATGCGCCGGGCACCACCGTCGAGGTGCGCGAGCTGTTCTTCAACGTGCCGGCACGGCGCAAGTTCCTGCGCGCCGAGCGCACCGAGTTGGGCCATATCGAAGAGTGGCTGCGTTCGCTGGCACTGGCGCGCCCGGACGTGGAATTGCGCGTCTCGCATAACGGCAAGCCGTCGCGGCGCTACAAGCCGGGCGATCTGTATTCGGACGCGCGGCTGAGCGAGACCTTGGGCGAGGATTTCGCGCGCCAGGCGTTGCGCGTGGACCACAGCGGTGCCGGCCTGCGCCTGCACGGCTGGGTGGCGCAGCCGCATTACTCGCGCGCCAGTACCGATCAGCAGTATCTCTACGTCAACGGCCGCTCGGTGCGGGATCGCAGCGTGGCCCATGCGGTGAAGATGGCCTACGGCGATGTGCTCTTCCACGGGCGCCAGCCGGCGTATGTGCTGTTTCTCGAGCTGGACCCCGCGCGCGTGGACGTCAACGTGCACCCGGCCAAACACGAGGTGCGCTTCCGCGAGGCGCGATTGATCCACGACTTCGTCTATCGCACTCTGCAGGACGCACTTGCGCAAACCCGTGCAGGCGCGCTGCCCGCTGATGTCGGCGTCGGGTCGTCAGCCTTCGGCATTGGCGCCGGTGCTGTGCCAAGCGACGCAGGCTACGCCGCTGGCGGCAGTGCCGGGTATCCGGGCGTTGGCAATGGCTCCGGCTATGCAAGCTGGGCGCTGTCGCAGGCGCCGCTGGGTTTGCGCGTGGACGAGGCGCGCGCCGCCTACGCCGCGTTGTATGCGCCTGCGGCCGGCAGCGCGTTGCGCGATGACGGGCAACCGGTGCTGTCCGGCACCGGCTTGCCGGCGACCGCGCACGACAGCGGAGTCCCGCCATTGGGCTACGCGGTGGCGCAGTTGCACGGCATCTATATCCTCGCGGAAAACGCCGAAGGCCTGATCGTGGTCGACATGCATGCTGCGCATGAGCGTATCGGCTACGAACGCCTCAAGCAGGCGCACGACAGCATTGGCCTGCATGCGCAGCCGCTGCTGGTACCGATGACGCTGGCAGTGGGCGAGCGCGAGGCCGACACCGCCGAGCGCGAGGCCGATACGCTTGCCAGCCTGGGCTTCGAGATCACCCGCAGCGGCCCGCAATCGCTGCACGTGCGCAGCATTCCGGCGCTGCTTGCCAATGCCGACCCGGAAGCGTTGTTGCGCGATGTGCTCGGCGATCTGCGTGAGCACGGCCAGAGCCGGCGCATCGCCACCGCGCGCGACGAGTTGCTGTCCACCATGGCCTGCCACGGCGCGGTGCGTGCAAACCGCCGGCTCACCGTGCCGGAAATGAACGCCTTGCTGCGCGACATGGAAGCCACCGAGCGCTCGGGCCAATGCAACCATGGCCGGCCAACCTGGGCCCGGTTTACGCTGGGCGAAATCGATCGCTGGTTCCTGAGGGGACGTTGATGACAGTGCTGCACAGGGGGCGGGGCTGGCTGCTCGGCATGCTGGTAGCGGTAGGTGTGCTCGGCTGTGGCCGCGAGGCACCGCCCGCGCCGGCGCCAGTGGCGCTGGACAAGACGTTTCTGGCCGATAACGCCGCCTGGCGCGAGGCGCGCCTGACCGAGCTGCGCGCGCCCGATGGCTGGACCAGCCTGGTCGGCCTGCATTGGCTGTCGTTGAAGGCGCACTACATCGGCCGCAGTGCCGACAGCGGCATCCGCCTGGCCGTGGGGCCGCCCAAGATGGGCATGGTGTCCAGCGAGCGCGATGCGGTGTGGTTCGTGCCCGAGCGTGGCGCGGCACTGACCGTCGGCGGCAAACCGCTCACCGGCAAGATCCGCTTCCAGTCCGATGTCGATCCGCAGCCGACGCTGATCGGCTTCGACGACGGCAAGGGCGTGTTGAGCCTGATTCACCGCGGCGATCGCTACGCGTTGCGGGTCAAGCATGCCGACGCGCCGTCGCGCACCGGGTTTGCGGGGCTGGAGTACTGGCCAATCGATCCGTCCTGGCGCATCCAGGCGCGCTACGTGCCCAACAATGTCGGCAAGACCATTCCCATCGTAGATATCGTCGGCATCAGCAGCGAGCAGCCCAATGCCGGTGCGATCGAGTTCGAGCGCGATGGCAAGACCTATCGGCTGGAAGCCATTGGCGAGCCGGGTCGCCCGATGTTCGTGGTGTTCGCCGATCGCACCAGCGGCCACGGCAGTTATTCGGCCGGGCGCTTTCTTGATCTGGAAGCCCCGGACGCCTCCGGGCACGTGGTGGTGGACTTCAACCGCGCCATCAACCCGCCGTGCGCGTTCACGCCGTTTGCGACCTGCCCGTTGCCACCGCCGGAAAATCGCATCGACCTAGCCGTATCGGCAGGCGAAAAAGCCTACAAGGCAGCGCATTGATGCGCTGGATGACACGCACGCGTCGCGCGCTGCTGCCCGCCTGCGCCAGCCTGTTGGCGATCGCTGCATTGTGGGGCGGCACAGCGGCTGCCGCCTCAGCCCGTGGCGCCGCTGCTGCCGCCAGCCCGCCGGTACCGCTGCTGTGGAAGGTCGATGGCAAAGGCGGCACGCTGTATCTGCTTGGCTCGTTCCATCTGCTCAAGCCCGACGACTACCCGCTGTCGCCGGATGTGCTGCAGGCCTTTGCGCAGGCCGACCGGCTCACCTTCGAACTGCCACCGGCCGATGTGCAGTCGCCCGAATTGGCGGTCAAGATGCTGCGTGCCGCCCGCCGCAGCGATGGCAGGCGCCTGCAGGATGCGCTCGACGCCCCGACCTGGCAGGCGCTCGCCACGCAGGCGCGCAAGCACGGCATCCCGCTGGAGAGACTGCAGCCGATGAAGCCGTGGTTTGTCGCCCTGACGCTCAGCCTGGCCGAGATGCGACGCCAGGGCATGCAGGCCGATGCGGGACTGGACAATTACCTGATGCAGCTGGCGCAGGCACGTGGCAAACCGGCCGATGGCCTGGAGCGCGCGGACGAACAGATCGCCCTGCTCGACAGCATGACTGCGACCGAACAACAGCAACTGCTGGCCGAAACCCTCGACGAGGCCGGTGCCGCCGATCAGGTCAACGCGCTGCACGACGCCTGGCGCCGTGGTGACGTCCATCTGCTGACCACGCAAATGGCCGAAGACATGCGCAAGCAGTATCCCGCGCTGTATCAAGACATCAACGTCGAGCGCAATGCGCGCTGGGTGCCCCGTCTGGAGCAGCGGCTGGGCAAGCAGGCCGGCACCACGCTGGTGGTGGTCGGTGCCTTGCACCTGCTGGGTCGCGACGGGGTGGTGGAGCGTCTGCGTGCACGCGGGTATCGCGTGGAGCGGATCTGCACGGCCTGCGCGGAGCAGGCCGGCCACTGACGTGATGACCGGGCGCGGCGCAGGTTGCGCCACGCCGGTCAGGGCTCAGCCGCGGTTGCGGGCCTTGCCGGTGGTGCCGGTCGCGTTGCTGCTGCTGGTTCCGCTGCCTAGACCGCTGCCCATGCTGCTGCTGCCGGGCGGGGTGGGCGGCGTACCAGGGCCACCGGGGCGGCCGAAGCCCGCGCCGAAGTTGCGCTGGAATTCCTGCCAGAGCTCGAGATTGCGCTCGGTGAGCTGATTCATCATCGCCCATGGCGTCTGCCCGAGCAGGTTGCCCATCTGCTGGCGGAACTGCTGCTGCTGGTCCAGGAACACCTGCATGCTGCGCTCCAGGTAATTACCCATGAAGCCCTGCAGGGAGTCGCCGTAGAAGCGGATGATCTGGCTCAGCAACTGGGTGGAGAGCATCGGCTCACCGTCCTGTTCCTGGTCGGCGATGATCTGCAGCAGCACAGCGCGGCTGAGGTCTTCGCCGCTTTTTGCATCGCGGACCTCGAACTCCTCGCCGTCGATGATCAGTTGGCGCACATCCTCGATGGTGATGTAGCTGGAAATTTCCGTGTCGTAGAGACGGCGGTTGGGGTACTTCTTGATGATGCGAAGTCCGGCCATGGAGCGTTCACTCACAACGATAGTGCGCGCAGGATGGCGCACCGCAGCAGCGCTTGCAACAGCCAGAACGCCTTATTTTCTTAAGCAGACGGGAAAAAAATGCTGCGCAGCATGATTTGACACGGATTTCCATGCTGCACCGGGCATCTGCAGCAAACGTTACCAGCCCATGTGGTGGCCGCCGTTGATGTCCAGGTTGGAGCCGGTAATCCACGCCGCCTCTTCGGCCACCAGAAACGCCACTGCATAAGCGATTTCCTCCGGCCGCCCAAGCCGGCCGGTGGGGATATCGGCGACGATCTTGGCGCGCACTTCTTCCGGCACTGCCATCACCATGTCGGTGGCCACGTAGCCCGGCGACACCGTGTTGACGGTGATGCCGAAGGCCGCATTTTCGCGCGCCAGCGAGATGGTGAAGCCATGCATGCCGGCCTTGGCCGCCGCATAGTTGGCCTGGCCGTACTGGCCTTTGAGCCCGTTGATGGAGCTGATCTGGATCACCCGGCCCCAGCCGCGCTTGCGCATGCCTTCGATCACAGGGCGGGTCACGTTGAACACCGAATTGAGATTGGTGTTGATGACGTCGTGCCACTGCTCGGCGGTCATGCGATGGAACGTGGTGTCGCGGGTGATGCCGGCGTTGTTGACCAGCACTTCGATCGGCCCGAGTGCGGCTTCCACGTCGTCCACCAGCGCGCGCGCATGGTCGGACGAGGCTACATCCCCACGAAACAGGGCGAATTCGTAGCCTTGGGCCTGCATGCGCTGCTGCCACTCGCGTGCTTTTTCTTCGTTGCGGAAATTGCTGGCGACCCGGTGACCCTGGTCGGCCAGGCGCTTGCAGATGGCGGTACCGATACCGCCGGTGCCGCCGGTGACCAACGCGACGCGAGATGTCATGCGCAACTCCAATGAGCAGATAGGGCTGGCGGCGCCCGCGACGCTGCAGAGGCGTCAGGGCGAAAGCCGGTGCTGGGTCGCAATTCTAGTCAAGCCGGGGCGTCGATGCGCGTGGCAGCGTCCAGGCTGGCAACGCGCGGCAGCCGCTGTGGCGAAAAATGCTGCACAGCATGCTGCAGCACACCGGCCACCGATGCATGCGCGGGCAGGGCCGCCGGTGCCTGGCCCAGCGCTCGCCAGGCCGCGCGCAACGCCGGCAGCGGGTCGCTGTCGTCCACCGGTTGCGCCGCATGCGACTTGGAAAGCTTGCGCCCGTCGGCGCCCAGGATCAGCGGCAGATGCAGATAGCGCGGCGGTGCCACGCCCAGGGCCTGCAGCAGCACCAATTGGCGCGGGGTGGAGTCGAGCAGGTCCGCCCCGCGCACCACATCGGTAATGCCCTGCGCCGCATCGTCGACCACCACCGCCAGCTGGTAGGCCCAGTAGCCGTCGGCACGGCGCAGCACGACATCGCCCACCTCGGCGTACACATCCTGGGTGATGCGCCCCTGCAGCGCGTCCTGAAAGCTTGCCTGGGTGTTCGGCGGCACCCGCAGGCGCACGGCGCGGCGGATGCCCAGCGGCGCCACGCAGGCGTGGTGGATGCCACCCATCGCCGCCAGCTCTGCGCGACTGCAACTGCATTCAAACGCCGCGCCGGTGTGCAGCAGCCGCGACAGTGCCGCCTCGTAATGCGCATCGCGGTCGGACTGATACAGCACCGGCCCGTCAGCATGCAGCCCGAACGCAGCCAGCGTATGTAACTGGCGCTGCGAGGCGCCTGGCTCGGCACGCGGCGGGTCGATGTCTTCGATTCGCACATGCCATTCGCCACCGGCATGGCGTGCGAGCAGCCAGCTGCCCAACGCAGCCAGGAGCGAGCCGAAGTGCAGGGGGCCGGTGGGCGAGGGCGCGAACCGGCCGCGGTAGGGGAGTGAGGACATGGGCAGCTGAATCGTCGGTCAGGTGCTTGCTTGATTTCAACCCGCCACGTCCGCAGATCCGCAGCAGTTCATCCTCTTTGCGTGCGGAGCCACTGCCTCTATGTTCAACCGTGTCGTCCTGTTTCTCTTGACCAACTTTGCGGTGCTGATCCTGGCCGGCATTGTGATGTCGGTGCTGGGCGTCAATCCGGCACAGATGAGTGGGCTGCTGGTGATGGCCGCCATCTTCGGCTTCGGCGGCTCGTTCATTTCGTTGCTGCTGTCCAAGTTCATGGCCAAGCGCAGCACCGGCGCGCAGGTGATCACCGAGCCGCGGACGCAGACCGAGCGCTGGCTGGTGGACACGGTGCGCCGCCAGGCCCAGGCAGCCGGTATCGGCATGCCGGAAGTGGCTATCTACGACGGCCCGGAAATCAACGCCTTCGCCACCGGCGCCAACCGCAACAATGCGCTGGTGGCGGTTTCCACCGGCTTGCTGCAGCACATGCGCGAAGACGAAGCCGAGGCCGTGCTGGGCCATGAGATTGCCCACATTGCCAATGGCGACATGGTCACCATGGCCTTGCTGCAGGGCGTGCTGAACACCTTCGTGATCGTGCTGGCGCGCGTGGTGGGCGGCATCATCGACAGCGCGCTGTCTGGCAATCGCGACAGCGGGCGTGGATTTGCGTACTACATCATCGTATTCGTGCTGGAGATGGTGTTCGGCCTGTTCGCCACGATGATCGCGATGTGGTTCTCGCGCCGCCGCGAGTTCCGTGCCGACGCCGGTGGCGCGCAGCTGGCCGGGCGCAACAAGATGATCGCCGCATTGGAGCGGCTGTCGCTCAATCACGGCCAGAACACCTTGCCCTCGCAGGTGCAGGCGTTCGGCATTTCCGGCGGTGTGGGTGAGGGCTTGCGTCGCCTGTTCCTGAGCCACCCGCCGCTGACCGAGCGCATTGCCGCCTTGCGTGCGTCCAGCGGTACGGCGATGTAAGCCAGCGGTTTGTCTCTCAACAAAAAACCCGCGTCATGCGGGTTTTTTGTTGCAGCGTGTTTCTTTGAGTCTCGGCAGCGCACCGCCGCGATAAACCGCACACGGCGCCAGCCAGCAGCATGGCGCCTTACGCGGGTGGCTACGGCCTCAGCCGAACTCGTAGTTCATCAGCGGTCCGGTGGGCGCGACGAAGTCGCCTTGCACGTAATCGACCCCCGCAGTGAAGAAGCTGCTCATCGATTGCGCGTCGGCTACGAACTCGGCCACCGTGAGGATGCCGGTCGGCTGCGCCCGTGAGGTGATCTCGCGGATCTTTTCCTGGCTTTCGCGGGCAGAGGCAATGTCGCCGGTGATGCTGCGGTCGAGCTTGAGGAACGCGGGCTGGAAATGCGCGAGCAGCTGGAACGAATCCAGGCCCGAACCGAACTGCTCCAGCCCCACCTTGCAGCCCATTGCCGAGACCGAAGCCAGGAATTGCTGGGCGTTGCGCAGGTGGGTGAAGACCTTCGATTCCGGTGTCTGCAGCCAAAGCCGCTCGCCCGGCACGCCGTACACCGCCAGCTGTTCGCGGATGGTGTCGATCATCTGTGGGTCGGAGAACGAATTGGGTCCGATGCGCACCAGCAAGTGGGTCTTGTGCCCGGCGCGCTGGCGCTCGCCCAGCTGGCGGATGGCACGTGCCACCACCCAGCGGTCGATCTCGGTGATCAGGTCGTGTTCTTCGGCAATCGCCATGAACGCATTCGGCGACATCATCTCGCCGTTGCGCTCCAGCCGCAGGAACGCCTGATACAGCTCCAGCGGCTCGCCCTGCAGGTTGAGCACGGGCTGGTAATGCAGCAGGAAGCCGTCGCCGATCAGGGCCTCGCGCAGCTGTTCCACCCAGCGCTCGATGCGTTCTTCCTCGGCGCGATCGGCCGCGGCCGGGTCGAAGATGCTGACCGCATTGCCACCGAGCTCGGCCGTGGTGCGCACCGCCTCGGTGCCGCGGTTGAGCACCTGCCCGATGCTGGCGATCTTCTCGCCGATCTGCACCCCGCCGATGCTGACGGTGACCGTGGCCGAGCGTTCGCCAACACTGAACACGTGCTGCGCAAACGCGTCACGCACCAATTCGGCCAGTGCATGCGAGCGCGCATAGTTGCCGTCCATCAACAACGCAAAGCTGTGCTCGCCGAAGCGCGCGGCCACCACGCTGTCATCCAGCACGCTGGCCAGGTGCGCTGCCAGTGAGGCGATCAGTGCATCCGCCGAATCCAGGCCGATCTCCGGCAGGATCCGCGCGTAATGATCCGGTTCGATCAACAGGAAGCCGGACTGGCCTTCACTGCGGCCGGCCTGTGCCACCGCCTGTTCGAGCGCCACCATGAAGGTGGGGCGGTTGAGCAGGCCGGTGACCTGGTCGCGTTGGCGCAGGTCTTCGACCTCGCGCGCCAGTTCCGGGTCGAACTCTTCGCGGCGCCGGAACACCACCTGGATGCAGGGTTCGCCCTCATAGGTGGCGGTGGCAAATTCCATGGTGGCCGGGAAGGTGTCGCCCTCCAGCCGCCGCGCGTCGACCTTGTACTGCGCCGGCGGCGGCTCGCCCTTGGACAGGGCCTTGAGCAGTTGCTTGAAATCGTCCACGTATTGCGCGGCGATCATGTCCAGCAACGACACGCCTTCCACGTCCTCGAAGGATTCGAAGCCGAACATCTCCAGGTACGCCTCGTTGGCGCGGATATGCATGCCTTCGTGGACGTAGGCGATCGGGTCGCGCGATGAGGCGATCAGTGCATCGCAGCGGCGCTCGGTTTCGCGCATCTGTGCTTCGATACGACGCAAACCGCGGCGCGCCTGCAGGTCGGCCCACTCCGAGCGCACCAATGCCAGCAGATGCTCGGTGCGATGGCGCAGCGCGATCGCGCGCACGCCATGCGCAGCGGCTTCGACCAATGCGTTCTCTTCGATGCGATCGGCCAACTGGATGATCGGGATGTCCTTGCCGCTGCCGGCAATCTGCTGCTGCAGGGCCGACATCGGAATCTGCTGCGCCTGGCCTTGCACCGCCAAGTCGATCTGCCCGGACAACATGCTGCCGAGCTCTTCCGGTGTCTGCGGGCGTGACGGCCGCACGGCGATGCCGCCGTTGCGCAGCGCGGTCACGATGGCCTCGGCACTCTCCACGCTGTCATCGACAATCATCAGGCGGAGGGTGAGATCTTTGCCTTTCTGCATGCGCGGCTCCCTAGAGACGGGCTTTAATACACGAAGGGGTTCGGCGCGTCCATGTATGTGGACGGGCGCGCAGCGACGGTGAGACCTAGGCCACGCTTCCGGCAGCATGCCCGGACGCCCAGGCCCACTGGAAGTTGTAGCCGCCCAGCCAACCGGTGACGTCCAGCACTTCGCCGACGAAGTACAGGCCGGCCACCAGGCGCGACTCCATCGTCGCACTGGACACCTGGTCGGTGTCCACGCCGCCCAGCGTGACCTCGGCGGTGCGATAGCCCTCGGTGCCGCTGGCCACCAGCGGCCAGCCGCCGAGCAGGTCGGCAGCTGCGCGCAGCTGCGGTGGGTCGAGTTGGCGCACCGGTTTGTCCGGCAGCCACACCTCGCACAGTCGCTGCGCAAAGCGCCGTGGCAAGACCTCGCCCAGCACGTTGCGCAGCTCGATGGCCCCGCGCAGCTGCTTTTGTTCGCGCAGCCAGGCCTCGGCGTCATGGCCTGGCAGCAGGTCCAGGCGCAGATCATCGCCGGGCTGCCAGAACGAGGAGATCTGCAGGATCGCCGGCCCGCTGACGCCACGGTGGGTGATTAGCATGAAGTTGCGAAAACTGGCGCCATTGCAGTGCGCCTCGACCGGCACGGCCAGGCCGGACAGATCCTGCAGGCGTTCCTGATGCTTGCCGCTGAGGGTGAGCGGCACCAGCCCGGCGCGGGTAGGCAGCAGCTGATGACCGAATTGCCTGGCCAGCGTGTAGCCGAAGCCGCTCGCGCCCATGCTCGGAATCGACAGCCCGCCGGTCGCCACGATCAGCGCCTGCGCCTGCACGCGGCCTTGGCTGGTGTCCACGCTGAAGCCGTCGCTGTCGCGGCGCACCGCCTGCACTTCGCATTGGGTGCGGATCTGCACGCCGGCTGCCTCGCATTCATCCAGCAGCATGCGCACGATCTGCTTGGACGACACATCGCAGAACAACTGGCCCAGCTCTTTCTCGTGATAGGCGATGCCGTGCTGCTCCACCAGTTCCACGAACGCGCCGGGGGTGTAGCGGGCGAGGGCAGACTTGCAGAAGTGCCGGTTGGCCGAAACAAAGTTGGCCGGAGCAGTGCCGGTATTGGTGAAGTTGCAGCGCCCACCACCGGACATCAGGATCTTCTTGCCCACCTTGTTGGCGTGGTCGATCACCAGCACCTGTCGCCCGCGGCGGCCGGCCGTGAAGGCGCTCATCAGCCCGGCAGCGCCGGCGCCGATGACCAATACATCGCAACGCGTGCTCATTCCGCCGGGGCTTGTCGCACGATGGGCGTGAGCGTGACGGTGCCTTGGTCGGCCAGCATCTGCACTTCGCCGTCCTGGATGATCACGTCAAAGCGCATGCCGCGCTGGATCAGCGCACCAAGCGCCTCGGTGGCCTGCGATTCGAGCTCCAGCACGCGCAGGTTGCGGTGCCGGCCGAGTGCGTTGGCATGCTTCTTCCACCAGGTCTCGGTGGCCTGGCCGCCGTACCCGATGACCACGACTTCCCGTGACCGGTTGCAGGCCTTGCGGACGCGGCTCTCGTCGGGCTGGCCCAGGTCGATCCACAGGTCGGGGTCGCCGGTGTAGTCGCGCCGCCACAGATCCGGTTCGTCGTCATTGCTCAGCCCGCGGCCGAACTCCAGGCGGTCGTCGGCGAACAGGGCAAACGCCAGCAGGCGCACCATCAGGCGTTCGTCGGTTTCGGAAGGGTGCTGGGCCAGGGTCAGCGAATGGTTGGCGTAGTAGCCGCGATCCATGTCGCTGATCTGCAGTTCCGCCCTGCGGACGGTGGCGGTGAGAGCCATCGGGAAACCAGTTGCAAAGGGCGGTCATGATACGCCTGCAGGCTCCGCGCGAGGGTCTTCATGGCCGGGCGGGTTGCCGTGCCAGCCAGCGATCCAGCTGCGCCGCGAACGCCTGGCGGTCGCGTGCGTGCAGCGCGGGCGGCCCGCCCGTGGCCACCCCGGCACCGCGCAATTCCTCCAGAAAACCGCGCACCGACAGGCGCTCGGCGATGCTGTCGCTGCTGAACGGCTCCCCGCGCGGGCTGACCGCTGCGGCGCCGTGTTTCAGTGCGCGCGCCGCCAGCGGAATGTCCTGGGTCACCACTAGATCGCCAGCATTGACGCGTTCGGCAATGGCGTCATCGGCCGCATCCGGACCGCCGGGCACCTGCAGCGCCCGCACATGGGCCAGGGTTGGCGTGCGCAGGAAGTGGTTGGCGACCAGGGTGACAGGGATGCCGGTGCGCAGGGAGGCGCGGAACAAAATGTCGCGAATGACCGCCGGGCAGGCGTCGGCGTCGGCCCAGATCTGCGGAAGACCTGGCGGGAGTGGCGTATTCATCTAGGAAATCGGGAAGGAAATGGCCTGACAGGGGGTCAGAATGCGCCCGACAGCAAAACTTTTGTCCGAAGGTGTCGCTTTTTGCATAAAACACGAGTACTGTGCACCCACTGTGTTTGCAAGGGTCACCGTGAATCGTGGCCTGGTGTAGCTAGATCTCATTCGATCCCGCTCCATCGTTCCGCTTTACCAACGCCTGCAACTCAGTCTCAGCGCCGGTTTTTCGGTTGCTGCGATTTATCCATCTAAAAGTTCAGGAGTTAGTAAAATGTCAGATCGTCAGAACGGTGTCGTGAAGTGGTTCAATGATGCCAAGGGCTTCGGCTTCATCACCCCGGAAAGCGGCCCGGACCTGTTCGTGCATTTCCGTGCCATCCAGGGCACCGGCTTCAAGTCGCTGCAGGAAGGCCAGAAGGTCTCCTTCGTCGCCGTGCAGGGCCAGAAGGGCATGCAGGCTGACCAGGTGCAGGCGGTCTAATCCGTCTGCAACCGTAAGGTTGCCAAAAACGCCGGGCGCGCAAGCGTCCGGCGTTTTTTTATTGTCTGCGATTTGTCGCGTCGCCCCAATCTGCACGTTCGGCGCCACCGCGTTGCACTCCGGTGCGAGGGTTTACGGATGCGGTGAGCACGGCAATGACGTGGGCCTGGGTAGGATGTGCGCTTTCCGCACGCCGGCTCTCCCATGCTTACTGTCCACCACCTCAATAATTCCCGCTCGCAACGCGTGCTCTGGTTGCTGGAAGAGCTGGCGTTGCCGTACCAGATCGTGCGCCACGAGCGCGACCCCAAGACCATGCTGGCGCCGTCGGCGTTGCGCGCGATCCATCCGCTGGGCAAGTCGCCGGTGGTGGTCGATGGTGGGCTGACCATCGCCGAGTCCGGCGCGATCCTGGAATACCTCACCGAGCGCTACGACACCGAATGCGCGCTGTCGCCGTCGGCGCGTCCAGCGGAGTCTCCCGAGCGCCTGCAATTTCGGTACTGGATGCATTACGCCGAAGGCTCGGCCATGCCGCCATTGCTGATGACGCTGATCTTTGGGCGCATCCGCTCGGCCCCGATGCCCTTTTTCGCCAAGCCCATTGCGCGCGCGATCGTCGACAAAGCGATGTCTGGCTTCGTCGGGCCGCAACTCAAGTTGCATATGGACTGGATGGAGCAATCGCTGAGCGATAGCGGCTGGTTCGCGGGTGAGCGCTTTACTGCGGCCGACATTCAGATGAGTTTCCCGGTGCAGGCGGCGGCTGCGCGAGGCGGCGGGCTGGAGGCCTATCCCAAGCTGCGCAGCTTTATCGAGCGCATCGAGGCGCGCCCGGCATATCAGGCCGCACTGAAGAAGGGCGGCCCGTTCGAGCTGCAGCGGGCCAAGCCCGCTACCTGAGTCGTTCGCAGCTAACCGGCTGACTTAGGTGTGCTGCCGGATTGGGCGGGCTC
Organism: Xanthomonas sp. NCPPB 4037; assembly: GCF_041475695.2. Taxonomy (NCBI): domain Bacteria; kingdom Pseudomonadati; phylum Pseudomonadota; class Gammaproteobacteria; order Lysobacterales; family Lysobacteraceae; genus Xanthomonas; species Xanthomonas sp. NCPPB 4037. The sequence continues at coordinate 2,853,799 of NZ_CM191261.1, read as the reverse complement.
TCCCCTCAAGGAGCCTTGCAGTCACGCAGGAACTGCAGGGTGTCGCGCAACGCGGGCGAGTCGGCCGGGTTTTTGCGCAGCGACAGCACCAGGCCCATGTGCCCCATGCCGGGATAAAACGTGGCGTTCGCCTGGACGCCGACGCGCCGTTCGGCACCGGCCAGCGAGGTGCTGTTGCGCGGCTCCACGACGCGGTCGTCTTGCCCATGCAGCAGCAACATCGGCGGCTCGTCGCCGTCTGCGTGAACCACAGGCTGCGACGCGGCTTGCTGTGCGGGTGAGGTGCCGAAGACCTCGATGAGTTCGGGGTCGGTCATGGGCGAGAAATCATACGGACCGGCAAGTCCGACGAAACCGCACAGTTGTTGCGGACGCAGGCCCTGCGCCTGAAGCCAGCTGCGATCCGTCACCAGCAGTCCGGCAATATGCGCGCCTGCCGAATGCCCCATCACCGCCACGCGTGTCGGGTCGCCGCCATAGGCCTGCGCATGGTGATAGCCCCACGCCGTCGCCTTGGCGGCATCGGTCATGAAGCCGTCCAGCCCGACCTGCGGATACTTGCGGTAATCGGCGACCAGCGCGACCACGCCCTGGCGCGCGAGCGAGCGGCCGACCCAGCTGTAGTTCTGGCGCGTGCCGCGCTTCCAGGTCCCGCCATAGAAGAACACCACCACCGGCGCATTGAGTGCGTCGCGCGGTTGATAGACGTCCAGCGCCAGCCCGAGGGCCGGGTCGAACACCTCGTCGCGGTGCTCGATCACGCCCTCGCGACTGGTGGCGGCATTGATGCCGCCGAAGAACACACTGCTGCAGGCGCTCAAGGTCAGCGAACCAAGTAGCACGAGGGCGGGGCGGAACCAGCGGGAAGCGCGTGAGGGCATGGGCGGTGTCGCTCGAAAGGCAAGAAGAGAGGGTGCTGGGCGCGTGGTGACTGCAGGCAGGCCGAGCCTGCTTGGCAATGGTGCAGCAGGTGAAGATACGATGCCGGCGCGCGCGTGGATGCGCGCTGCGCGCATGCGAAGTTCATCGCCAGTGCCCTAGGCTTGCACGCATGACCCATCTCCAATTCGATAACCGTTTGCGCGCCCAGTTGCCGGGCGACCCGGAAGAAGGCCCACGCCGCCGCGAAGTGCTGGCCGCCTGGTCTGCGGTGCAGCCGACGCCGGTCGCCGCGCCCACGCTGCTTGCGTATTCGGCCGATGTGGCGCAGCGCCTGGGTCTGCGTGCCGAGGATCTTGCCAGCCCACAGTTTGCCCAGGTGTTTGGCGGCAATGCCTTGTATCCGGGAATGCAGCCGTGGGCGGTCAACTACGGTGGTCACCAGTTCGGGCATTGGGCAGGGCAGCTGGGCGATGGCCGCGCGATCTCATTGGGCGAGGCCATCGGGGTCGATGGCGGGCGCTACGAACTGCAGCTCAAGGGCGCCGGGCCAACGCCGTATTCGCGTGGGGCGGATGGCCGTGCCGTGTTGCGTTCGTCGATCCGCGAATTCCTGTGCAGCGAGGCGATGCATTACCTGGGCGTGCCCACCACCCGGGCGTTGAGCCTGGTGGGCACCGGTGATGCAGTGGTGCGCGACATGTTCTACGACGGGCATCCGCGCCGCGAGCCGGGCGCGATCGTGTGCCGCGTGGCGCCCTCGTTCATTCGGTTCGGCAATTTCGAACTGCCCGCCGCGCGTGGCGACGTCGATCTGCTACGGCAGTGGGTGGACTTCACCCTGGCGCGCGATTTCCCTGACCTGCCGGGCAGCGGCGAAGACCGGATTGCCGCCTGGTTCGGCCAGGTGTGCGAGCACACTGCGGTGATGGTCGCGCACTGGATGCGCGTGGGCTTCGTGCATGGGGTGATGAATACCGACAACATGTCCATCCTGGGGCTCACCATCGACTACGGCCCTTACGGCTGGGTGGACGATTACGACCCGGATTGGACGCCCAACACCACCGATGCGCAGGGTCGCCGTTATCGCTTCGGCACCCAGCCGCAGGTGGCGTATTGGAATCTGGGGCGGCTGGCCCAGGCGCTGTCGCCGCTGTTCGGCGATGCCGCGCCCTTGCAGGCCGGGCTGGACCAGTTTCGTAACACCTACCTGGCCTGTGACCGGCGCGATACCGCGGCCAAACTGGGGTTGGCCGAGTGCCAGGACGAGGATCTGCAGCTGATCGACGACCTGCGTGCGTTGATGCGCGAAGCGGAGATGGACATGACGCTGACCTTCCGTGGCCTGATGGATCTGTCGCCCCAGCGGCCAGACGCCACTGTGCTGCGCGAGGCCTTCTACGACGAGACCAAGCGTGCTGCGCAGGCGCCAGCGCTGGACGCCTGGCTGCAGCGGTATGCCGCACGTTGCCTGCAAGACGGCGCGTCAGATGCGGTTCGCGCTTCGCGGATGCGGGCGGCCAACCCGCGCTACGTGCTGCGTAATTATCTGGCGCAGCAGGCGATCGACCAGGCCGAGCAGGGCGATCTGTCGGGCGTGCACGCGCTGCTGGAGGTCATGCAGCGCCCGTACGACGACCAACCCGGGCGTGAAGCATTCGCGGCCAAGCGCCCGGACTGGGCGCGGGACCGCGCGGGATGCTCGATGTTGTCCTGCAGTTCCTGACGCGCTCATGTCGGCAGCGGTCGTCGGCGCCGCACAGTCAGCGTGCTCGCCTAGAATAGAGCGCTCCCACTGGCCACGACCGCCATGAACGACTGCAGCCGCTGCGCCGGTTCCACCTCTTCCGGACCGACCCACTGGTCGGGCCGGATCCGCGACATCGCCGATTTTCCCAAGCCGGGTATCGTGTTCAAGGACATCACACCGCTGTTGTCCGATGGCCCGGATTTCGCTTCTGCGCTGGATGAAATGGCGCAACCCTGGCGCACCACGCCGCTGGATGCGGTGCTGGGCATCGAGGCGCGGGGCTTCATTCTGGGCGCGGCGTTGGCGCGTGAGCTGCGCACTGGCTTCGTGCCCGTGCGTAAGCCGGGCAAATTGCCCGGGCGCACGTTGATCCAGGAGTACGCGCTGGAATACGGCACCGATCGCATCGAGATGCACGAAGATGCGCTGCCGCGTGGCGCACGGGTCTTGATTGTCGACGACGTGCTCGCCACCGGCGGCACCCTGCGTGCGGCCTTGGGCCTAGCCGCGCAGCTGGAGCTGGAAATCGTCGGCGCGGCGGTGCTGGTCGAGCTGCAGGCCCTGCAGGGCCGCAGCAAATGGCTCAACGATGTGCCGCTGCTGGCAACACTGAGCTACTGAGCAAGGGATCGCTGTACCGGTGCAGCGGCCAGACCGCTGCACCGTCGAGCCCACCTGCGTGGGCTCCCCGATTTGGCTAGACGCGCTGCCTAGAGCTTGGTCACCCGGAAGCGGCGGCCCTTGATCTTGCCGGCCTGCAGATGGGTCAGTGCACGAGCGACCTGCGCCCGCGCAATCGCCACGTACGAGCGGGTAGGGTAGATGGCGATCTTGCCGATCGCCGCACCCGACAAGCCTGCTTCGCCGGTCAATGCGCCCAGAATGTCGCCGGCACGCAGTTTGTCGGTCTTGCCGCCATCGATGCGCAGCGTGGTCATCGCTGCCAGCGGCAATTGCGCCGGGCGTGCGGTGGCCAGCGGTGCGCGTGACCACTTGAGCGGCTGGCCGTGCTCGGCCTCCAGCGCCTGCGCACGAGCGCTTTCGCGCGGGGCCACCAGACTGAGTGCCAAGCCGTGCTTGCCGGCGCGCGCAGTCCGGCCGATGCGGTGGCGATAGGTTTCGGTGTCGGTGGGCAGCTCGTAATTCACCACCGCCGCGAGGTCTTCCACATCCAGGCCGCGCGCGGCCACGTCACTGGCAACCAGTACGTTGCAGCTGCGGTTGACGAAGCGCACCAGCACCTCGTCGCGGTCGCGTTGCTCCATGTCGCCATGCAATGCCAGCGCGGAGAACCCGAACTCCTGCAGCGAGCCGGCCACTTCGTCCACTTCCTTGCGGGTATTGCAGAACACCACGCTGGATTCGGGATTGAAGCGCAGCAGCAGCCCGGCCACCGCCTTCTGCCGATAAGTGGGGTCCACTTCGAAGAACTGCTGGTCGATCTCCGGTGCGTTGTCCGCACCTTCCACGGTGATTTCCACCGGGTCCTTCAACAGCTCGCGCGCCAGCGTGCGGATGATGTCGGGGAAGGTCGCCGAGAACAGCAGGCTCTGGCGGTGTTTGTCGCAGCGGCTGGCGATTTCGCGGATGGGTTCTTCAAAGCCCATGTCGAGCATGCGGTCGGCCTCGTCCAGCACCAGCGTGCGCACGCCGCCCAGATGCAGGGCGCGTTTGCGCGCCAGTTCCTGGATGCGGCCGGGCGTGCCGACCACGACCTGCGGGTCGTGCGCTTCGAGCGATGCCAGCTGCGGGCCGAGCGGCATGCCGCCGGTGAGCACCAGCAACTTCATGTTGGGAATGCCGGTGGCCAGCTTGCGCAGCTGCTTGCCGACCTGGTCGGCAAGCTCGCGCGTGGGGCACAGCACCAGCGCTTGCGCACGGGTCAGTGCCGGGTCGAGCTTTTGCAGCAGGCCCAGCCCGAACGCGGCGGTCTTGCCGCTGCCGGTGGGCGCTTGGGCAATCACATCCAGCCCCTGGAGGATCGGCGGCAGGCTCTGCGCCTGGATCGGCGTGAGGGTGGTGTAGCCCAGGGCATCGATGCCGGGGGCCAAGGCTGGCGAGAGCGGCAGCGCGGAGAATTCGTTCATGGCGCATTTTAACGGGAATCGGGAGTGGTGAATCGGGAATCGCAACGGCGAGGCTTTTCCATTCCCGATTCACCATTCCCGATTCCCGTACAATTAGCCCATGCCTTTAATCACTCTGCAAAGCGTCGACTACAGCGTCGGCGGCCCGTTGTTGCTGGAAAAAACCGACCTGACGATCGAGCCGGGCGAGCGTATCGCCCTGATCGGCCGCAACGGTGCCGGCAAATCGACCCTGATGAAATTGATTGCCGGCGAGCTCAAGCCCGATGACGGCGAAGTGCGCGTGCAGCAGGGCGTGCGGATCGCGCGATTGGAGCAGGAGGTTCCGCAGGGAACCGGCGGCAGCGTGTTTGACGTGGTGGCCGACGGGCTGGGTGAACTGGGTCACTGGCTGGCCGAGTTCCATCAACTCAGCCACGCCGAGGTCTTCGATGCCGATGCCTTCGGCAAGGTGCAGGCCAAGATCGATGCGGCCGAGGGCTGGGCGCTGGATCAGCGCGTCAGCGAGACGCTGACCAAGCTCGATCTTGACGGCGATGCGGAGTTCGCGCGGCTGTCCGGCGGCATGAAGCGGCGCGTGCTGCTGGCACGCTCGCTGGTGGCTTCGCCGGACGTGCTGCTGCTTGACGAGCCAACCAACCACCTGGATATCGAAGCCATCGATTGGCTGGAAACTTTCCTCAAGGGCTGGAACGGCAGCGTGCTGTTCGTCACCCATGACCGGCGCTTCCTACGTGCGTTGGCGACGCGCATCGTCGAGATCGATCGCGGCCAGGTCACCAGCTGGCCGGGCGACTGGGCCAATTACGAGCGCCGGCGCGAAGAGCGGCTCAATGCGCAGGCGCAGGAAAATGCGCGCTTCGACAAGATGCTGGCGCAGGAAGAGATCTGGATCCGTCAGGGCATCAAGGCGCGCCGCACGCGCGACGAAGGCCGCGTACGGCGGCTGGAATCGATGCGCAACGAACGCGTGCAGCGCCGCGATCTCACCGGCAATGTGCGCATGGAAGTCTCGCAGGGCGAGTCGTCCGGCAAGAAGGTGATCGAAGCGAAAGAGGTCACCTTTGCATTCGGCGCGCGCACGATGGTCAAGGACTTCTCCAGCATCATCCAGCGTGGCGACCGCATCGGCCTGATCGGCCCCAACGGCAGCGGCAAGACCACCTTGCTCAAGCTGTTGCTGGGTGACCTGCAGCCGCAGCAGGGCGAGATCCGCATCGGCACCAATCTGCAGATCGCCTATTTCGACCAGTACCGCGCCACCTTGCGCGAGGACTGGAGCGCGATCGAGAACGTGGCCGAAGGGCGCGACTTCATCGAGATCAACGGCAAGCGCAAGCACGTGCATGCGTATCTGCAGGATTTCCTGTTCACGCCCGAACGCGCACGTGCGCCGATCACGCGCCTGTCCGGTGGTGAGCGCAATCGCCTGCTGCTGGCGCGCCTGTTCGCGCAGCCGTCCAACCTGCTGGTGATGGACGAACCGACCAACGACCTGGACGTGGAAACGCTGGAGCTGCTGGAAGAGCTGCTCGGCGAATACACCGGCACCTTGCTGTTGGTCAGCCATGACCGCGACTTCCTCGACAACGTGGTGACTTCCACGCTGGTGATGGAAGGCGATGGCCTGATCGGCGATTACGTCGGCGGATACAGCGATTCGCTGCGCCAGCGCCGCACCGCGCCGGCCAATGCGATGGCGGTGGCCAAGGCCTCTGCAACTGCAGCGGCGACCACGCCGGTGGCCGCTGCTGCACCGGTGCCGGCCGTGGCCGAAGAGGCTGCGCCGAAGCGCAAGCTCAGCTACAAGGAAGCGCGCGAGCTGGAGCAACTGCCGGCGCTGATCGAGACCCTGGAGCAGCAGGTCGCCGCATTGACCGACGCCATGAACGACCCGGCGTTCTATCAGCGCGATAGCGCGGCGATGACCGCGCACACTGCCGCCCTCACCGATGCGCAAGCGCAGCTGGATGCGGCCTACGCACGCTGGAGCGAGCTGGATCGCTGAACAAGTGTGCGGGGCAGGTGACGCCGATACGCACGTGCTGCGTCGGCGTAGCAGCTGTCCTACACGTTAGTCGCAGGCGCTTGCCGGCGCGACGAAGGCGGCAAAGCTGCGTCCGCGCGCCGCCCAGGCGGTGGCGGCTTCGTCGAGGATGTCGAGCAGGCTGTCGCGGTCGGCCGGTGCGTGGTTGGCCAATGCATCGGCACCATCGAGCAACAGCGCATAGCCGCGCGGTGCCGGCAGCCAGCTGAGATCGCGCAGGGCATCACTCAACGCGTCCCAATTACGACCGAAGCCTGGCGGGAAATCGAGCTGGATTGCCAGGCGCATCAGCAGGGTGCGTTTGTCGGCGCAGGCCGCCAGATCCACCCGCAGGATGCGCAGCCCGGCATCGCGTGCCAGGGCGGCCATGGTGTCCAGGTCCTGGGTCTGCGCCTGATACACGCCGGACTGCTGTGGGTCGGACAGATCCAGCGCAAAGTCGCCTGCACTCATGGTGCCTGCTCCGGGGTAGGGCCCTGGAAGGATTTGAAACTGGCGTAGTGATCGTCGCTGTAGTACCAGCTCTGCGGCGGCGTGCCGCCGGTGACGATCCGGCGTGCGCCGCGATCGGCGCTGCCGGGCGTGTCCACGGTGTACTCGTGGTAATAGCCGCGCGGCCGTTCCGGCAGCCGCTGCTCACGATTGCCGAACACCGCGCCGTCCTGCGGATAGGGAAACGGCCCGCCGCGCTGTATCAACACGATGGTTGCCATGGCTTCGGTCGGCAGGAATGCCGGCAGCCGCGGCACCTGGCGCGCCGACGTTGCGGTTGGTGCGGCAGTCACCGGTGCCGACAGTTGCGGGGCGAACTGCGGCTTGGGCGTCTGCACGACACGCATGCCCCAGAGCCCGGCTACAAGCAGGACGATGGCGACGATCAGCAAGGCGGGTTTGCGCATGGGTGGTCCGAAGCGAAAGAGGCAACCGCAGCCATGGCGGATGAGAGACCAAGTATGCCGTCGCGCGACTGTGTCGACTTTGAACGTGGCGGCGGGGAAGGGCACGCCCGGTTCACGCCCAAGTAACCGGGGCATGGTGCAAGGTGTGCAGCCGAGGAACTGCGGCACTGCGCAGGTGATGGGATGAAGTTTCCCTCGCCTCACCCTTGGTAAGCGCAGTCCAGGTCCTTACCATCTACCCCGCAACGCCCGGTCTTTTGCCGGGCGGCAAGTCCAGGAGACCCTCATGGCTTATACCCTTCCGCAGTTGCCTTACGCTTACGACGCGCTGGAACCGAATATCGATGCGCAGACGATGGAAATCCATCACACCAAGCATCACCAGACCTACATCAACAACGTCAACGCGGCGCTGGAAGGGACCGAGTACGCCGACCTGCCGGTTGAGGAGCTGGTCTCCAAGTTGAAGAGCCTGCCGGAAAACCTGCAGGGCCCGGTGCGCAACAACGGTGGTGGCCATGCCAACCATTCGCTGTTCTGGACCGTCATGTCGCCCAACGGTGGCGGCGAGCCCAAGGGCGAGGTCGCCAAGGCGATCGACAAGGACATCGGCGGTTTCGAGAAGTTCAAGGAAGCCTTCACCAAGGCCGCGCTGAGCCGTTTCGGTTCGGGCTGGGCATGGTTGAGCGTCACCCCGGACAAGAAGGTCGTGGTCGAAAGCACCGCCAACCAGGACAGCCCGCTGTTCGAAGGCAATACGCCGATCCTGGGCCTGGACGTGTGGGAACATGCCTATTACCTGAAGTACCAGAACCGTCGCCCGGACTACATCGGCGCGTTCTACAACGTGGTGAACTGGGACGAAGTCGAGCGCCGTTACCACGCCGCGATCGCCTGAGTCTTGCGCTGACGCTGTAACGCAAGAAGGCCGGGAGCGATCCCGGCCTTCTTCGTTTGGTGCGGTCTGTCGTGTAGGAGCGACCTTGGTCACGAGGAGGCGTTCCTCGGGAAAGCTCCATCGCGCGCGAGCGCGCTCCTACGACTGCCGGAGCGCCGATTAAAATGTGTTCGAATGTAGGTGAGTAGCCAGCGTTCACGCTGTAACGCAAGAAGGCCGGGAGCGATCCTGGCCTTCTTCGTTTATTGCGGTCTGTCGTGTAGGAGCGACCTTGGTCACGAGGAGGCGTTACTCGGGGGAAGCTTCATCGCACGCGAGCGCGCTCCTACGACTGCCGGAGCGCCGATTAAAATGTGTTTCGAATGTAGGTGAGTAGCCAGCGTTCATGCTGTAACGCAAGAAGGCCGGGAGCGATCCTGGCCTTCTTCGTTTATTGCGGTCTGTCGTGTAGGAGCGACCTTGGTCGCGAGGAGGCGTTCCTCGGGAAAGCTCCATCGCGCGCGAGCGCGCTCCTACGATTGCTGGGTGCCGATCAGAACTTCGAATCGAATTCGCGTGCGTAGCCGGTGTTGACGATCACCTTCTGCAGTGCGTCGCTGATCTTGATGTTGCCCGCCACGATCTGCTGCGTTTCCGGGCCCATGTTGTCCATGCGCGGCGGGGTGGCGCCCTTGTAGTCGCAAACGCGGCCACCGGCCTCGCGCACCAGCAGCACGCCGGCAGCGATGTCCCAGGCTTTGACGCCCGCTTCGAAATACGCATCGGCACGGCCGCAGGCGACATAGGCCAGGTCCAGCGCGGCCGAGCCGGTACGGCGCACGTCTTCTGCCTGCACCAGCAGCGCGTCCACGCACTTGAGCTGGGCGCTGGCGCGTGCGCGCTCGCGCGGCGGGAAGCCAGTGTGGACCATCGCGCCTTCCAGATCCTTGCGCTCGGCAATGCGAATACGGCGATCGTTGAGCACTGCGCCTGCGCCACGGCTGGCAGTGAACAGCTCGTTGCGCAACGGGTCGAAGATCACCGCGTCGGTCGGCTCGCCATTTTCCACCAGCGCAATCGACACGCAGTAATGCGGGAAGCCGCGCAGGTAGTTGCTGGTGCCGTCGAGCGGGTCGATGACCCAGGTGTAGCGGCCGCTCTTGCCGCCCTGCACGCCGCCTTCTTCGCCGAACACGGCGTACTCGGGGTAGCCGCGCTTGAGTTCCTTGATGATGACCTTCTCGGCATCGGCATCGACTTCGCTGGCGTAATCCATGCGGCCCTTCTGCACCACATTGAGCGCATCGAGCTTGTTGATACCGCGCAACAGCACATTGCCGGCGAGGCGGGCGGCTTTGACCATGACGGTGACGGCGGGTTTCTGCATGGTTAAAGCTCCCGTGAAGGCAGAATCGGAAATGGCGAAGGTAAAAGAGCGGTCCGGCGCGAAAGCCGGCCGCGCAGTTTACCATCTACGGCCGAACTGCTCCCCAATCTCCGTTCATGTCCGTCAGTCAGCGCATCCGTTTTGTTCTCGTCGGTACCCAGCATCCAGGCAACATCGGCGCCGCCGCGCGCGCGATGAAGACCATGGGGCTGGCGCGCCTGGTGTTGGTCGCACCGGAAAAGGCACTCGATGAAGATGCCTACCGCCGCTCTGCTGGCGCCGAAGACGTGCTCAGCGATGCACCGATCTTGGAGACGCTGGCCGAGGCGGTGGCGGACTGCACGCTGGTGATCGGCTGCACGGCGCGCGCGCGCCGGGTAGCGCTGGAAGAGTTGGCACCGGACGCGGGCGCGGGCCGTGCCTGGGCCAAGGCGGCCGAACCGGCCGAGGTAGCGATCGTGTTCGGGCGCGAGCGTACCGGGCTGACCAATGACGAATTGCAACTCTGCCATGCGGCCGTGCATATCCCATCGGACCCGCAGTTCAGTTCGCTCAATCTGGCCTCGGCGGTGCAGGTGCTGGCTTATGAGGTTCGCTTGGCACAGCTTGCGGCGGAGGCCACGCCCGCAGCACAGGCCACGCCGGCCGCGGACGGCGCTGGCCCACGTGAGCTGCCTGCCAGCCATGCGCAAATGGAAGGCTTGTTCGGCCAGCTGGGCCAGACCCTGGACGAAATCGACTTCCATAAGGGCCGTGCGCCGGATTCGGCGATGCGCAAGTTGCGCCGGCTGTTGCTGCGCGCGGAAATGACCGAGCAGGAAGTGCGTCTGCTGCGCGGCATCCTGGCCGATGCCCAGCGCATGGCGGGCCTGGCGCGCCAGGCCGGAACCTGACGGCTGTCACAACCTGGAAGATTCGGCTAAGGTGTCGGCGACTCTAGGGGAGTAGCTGGTTTGCGCGGTCTACGATGCTGTCTGATTGCGTGGCTGCTGGCCTGCGCAAGTTTCGCCGCGACGGCTGCGGCAGCGCCTTCTTCGGTCCTGGTTCTGGGGCGTATCAGCGATGATCCGGCCACCCATTACGATCAACTCAAGCCGCTGCTGGACTACGTGGTGCCGCGCATGCGCGAGGTTGGCATCCGCAGTGGCGAGATCCTGATGGCGCCGGATGCGCGCCAGATGGCCAGTTACCTGCGCCGTGGCCGGGTGGACTGGGTCAGCGAAACCGCCGGTGCGGCGATGCTGCTGGAGCAGCGCGGCAGCGCACATCCATTGTTGATGACCGAACGTAGCGGGGTGCGCGACTTCCACACCGTGTTCTTCGTGCGGCGCGACAGCCCGATCCGTTCGCTGGCGCAGTTGCGTGGCCATACCCTGGCGCTGCAGAACGCCTCGTCCACCAGTGGCTACCTGGTGCCGATACTGGAGCTGGTACGCAATGGCCTGGCCTGCGATGTGCTGCTGTCGCCCGACGATACCCAGGTACTCGGTTCGGTGGGCTACCTGTTGGTCGGCTCGAAGTTGAACATCGCCGCCTTCGTGCACAAACGGCTGATCGACGCCGGCGCCTTCAGCAACCTGGATTGGGACGACGAGCGCCACCTGCCGCCCACGTTCAAGCGCGAGTTCCGCATCGTGCACCGCAGTGCGCCGGTGCCGCGCGCGGTGGAGATGGTGCGTACCGGCATCGATCCGGCGGTGGAGCGGCGCCTGCGCGCGGTGCTGTTGCAGGCCGCCGCCGACCCGCAGGCCGGCCCGGCGTTAAAGCGCTTTTTCGGCACCACGGCGTTCCATCCCGTGGACGCGCCCAGCCGCGCGCGCCTGGAGGCGTTGCGCAACGGGCTGCAACAGGTCAGGACGCAGGTGGAATGACGCAGGTGCGCTTTGGATTGCAGGCCCGGTTCCTGCTGGTGATGGCGCTGACGCTGTTGCTGGTCGGCGCCATCCTGGCTTCGCTGTTGCAGCGGCAAAGTTCGATGCAGCGCGAGGTGCGCAGCCTGAGTGCGCAGATCCTGCATGAGTTGTTCGACCGCAGCCTGCGCACGCGCGGCGAGACCCTGGCCACCGAGCTGGCCTCGGGTCTGGCCAACCCGCTGTACTACTCGGATCTGGCGGCGGTGGGCGCGCTGGTGCGCAACGCCTCGCGCCAGCAGGTGGTGAGCTACGTGCTGGTGTTCGACCGCCGCGGCCGCCTGGTGCACGACGGCAGCGCCACGCTGCAGGGCTATGGCCAGCCCATGCAGGACCCGCTCGCTGCCAAGGCGATCGTGGCGCCGGCCCTGCTGTTGCAGTCTTCGCCGGAAGTGCTGGATGTGACCGTGCCGATCAAGGTCGGCGACCAGCGCATCGGTGGCGTGCGGGTGGGCATGTCGCGCGAGCGCGTGCGCAAGATCGAATCCAGCGCCAACCTCACCCTGGTGCAGAATCTCAATGCGATCGGCAAGCGCGATCTGGGCTGGCTGCTGGTGTTGCTGGCCGCGCTGGTGGCGCTAGGCATCCTGCTGGCCATCTATGTGCAACGCACGCTGGTGGCACCGGTGCGCCTGCTGGCGGCGGCGGCGCGGCAGATCGAACGTGGCGACTACTTGGTGCAGCTGCCGCCGCATCCGCGCAATGACGAAATCGGCGAGCTGATTTCCGCGTTCGGCCGCATGAGCGAAAGCATTGCCCGGCACGATCGCGAGGTGCGCCACATGGCCTACACCGACGCGCTGACCGGGTTGACCAACCGCCTGGGCTTCCGCGAAGGCCTGGACCATCTGCTGCACACCGCACGCAGTACCGACAGCAAGCTGGCGCTGTTGTTCGCCGACATCGACGACTTCAAACGGGTCAACGACACCCTGGGCCACGAGGCCGGCGACGAAGCGCTGCTGCAGTTCTCCAGTCGCATCAGCCGTGCGGTGGCGGCACTGGGCGGCGATGACGCGATCCTGGCGCGGTTCGGCGGCGACGAGTTCGTGATCCTGCTGCAGAGCGGCGATGTGACCTTGCTCGCCGCGCAGCTGGCCGACCGCCTGGTGCATGAGTTGAGCCGCCCGTTGAACGTGCAGGGGCGCGAGGTGTTTTTGGGCACGTCGATCGGCATCACCTTGTTCCCGGACGATGCCAACGACGCCACGGCGCTGCTGAAGAACGGCGACATCGCGATGTACCAGGCCAAGGTGGCTGGCAAGAATTGCCACCGGTTCTACAGCCGCGCAGCCGACCATGCGGTGGAGCGCCGCGTGCACATGGAGCACGAGTTGCGTGGTGCCTGGGAGCGTGATGAGTTGCGGCTGGTCTATCAGCCGATCTACCGCACCAGCGACCGCGTGCTGGTGGGTGTGGAAGTGTTGCTGCGCTGGCAGCACCCGGCGCTCGGCACGATTCCGCCGTCCACCTTCATCGATATCGCCGAGCAGAGTGGGTTGATCGAAGTGATCGGCCCCAAGGTGCTGCGTGCGGCCTGCCTGGAAGCGGCCAAATGGCCGGTGGTGGGCGAGGGCTTGTTTATTTCGGTCAACGTCTCGCCGCGGCAGCTGCGCAGTGGCGACCTGATCGACACCGTGGCCGAGTGCCTGGCCGAATCCGGCCTGCCGGCTGCGCGCCTGCATCTGGAGCTCACCGAGACCGCGGTGATCGGCGACGAGATGATGGCTGCGAGCCTGCTCGATCAATTGCACCGCACAGGGGTAAAGGTGTGGTTGGACGATTTCGGCACCGGCTTCTCCGGCCTGAGTCATCTGCGCCAGGTGCCGGTGGATGGCGTGAAGATCGACAAGAGCTTCATCGCCGACCTGCAGCGCGACCCCGACGACCTGGCCCTGACCACGGCCATCATCGGCATGGCGCATTCGTTGGGGATCACCGTGGTGGCCGAGGGCATCGAGCAGGAAGCGCAGTTCAACCTGTTGCGCGACCGCGGCTGCGACCTGGGCCAGGGCTACTGGTTCAGCCGCCCGCTGAGCCCGACCGACATGGTCAAGCTGATCGCGGCGGGCTGACGAGTGCCTCAACCGGCTTGATGACAGCGCCTGTGCTTGGTGTCGCCTAACCGATTGCGGGGCAGTGCGGCTAGCTACGTAGGAGCGCACCTGTGCGCGATGGGGCTGTCCCGGCAACGCCCGTCGCGCCCAAGCGCGCTCCTACGGGATGTGGGGTGCCCGGTCGCGCCCGTGTGCGCTCCTACGAGATGGCGGTTTGGTCCATTTCTCTGCAGGCGAGCGAGTGCGCTCAACCGATGGGATTGCAGCCGCATCTTGTCGGCGTTACCTAATCGATTGCAGAGCAGCGCGGCTAGCTACGTAGGAGCGCACCTGTGCACGATGGGGCTTTCCCGGTAACGCCCGTCGCGCCCAAGCGCGCTCCTACGGGACGGAGGGTGCTCGGTCGCGCCCGGGTGCGCTCCTACGGGATGTGGGGGTGGTTTGTTTCCCCGCAGGCGAGCGGCAAGCTGCGCTCACCTGCCAATCCCATGCGCCACCGAGGTATTTACAGTGGCCGCTTTCCCGTATCGCCGGGAATCTCGCGCACCAGACGCGGTACCAGATAGCCGGACAGGCGCGTTGCCAGCTCGGCATGCAGCGCACGGGCGCGTGCGTCCTCGACTTCGAAATGCGCCACGCCGGCCACGCGGTCCAGCTGATGCAGATAGTACGGCAGCACGCCGGCGGCGAAGCTGCGCTCGCTCAGCGCCGCCAGTGCGTCCACGCTGTCGTTGACGCCGCGCAGCAGCACCGCCTGGTTGAGCAGCTGCGCGCCGGCACCACGCAGCGCGTGCAGTGCGGCGTCGACTTCGGCATCGAATTCATTGGCGTGGTTGGCGTGGATCACGAAGGCCACCGGCCACGGCAGGCTGCGCAGCCACGCCAGCAGCGGCGCATCCACGCGTTCGGGCAACACCACCGGCAGCCGGCTGTGGATGCGCAGGCGCTTGAGATGCGGGATGGCGGCCAGGGCGTCGGTGAGCTCGGCCAGCTTGGGCGTGGCCAGCGACAACGGGTCACCGCCGGAGAGCAGTACCTCGTCGATGTCCGGATCGGCGGCGATGGCCGCCACGGCCTCGCGCCAGCCATCGCGGGCGGCGGTTTCCTCGGCGTAGGGGAAATGGCGGCGGAAGCAGTACCGGCAATGCACCGCGCAGCTGCCGGTGGCGATCAGCAGCGCTCGGCCGCGGTATTTCTGGATCACCCCGGTGGTGGTGCGGGCGGCACCATCGCCCACCGCGTCGAGTGCGAAGCCGGGCACCACGCGCATCTCCGCATCCAGCGGCAGCACCTGGCGCAACAGCGGGTCGTTCAGGTCTCCCGGGCGCATGCGCGCCACGAAGCTGCGCGGCACGCGCACGGCGAACTGGGCCGCGGCGTCCTCACTGATGCCGGCCGCGTGCGCGTCCAGCCCCAGCAGCGTCAGCAGCTCACGCGGGTCGCGCACGGCCTGCCGCCACAGCTGTTGCCAGCGCGGGCGCTGCAGGGCGGGCGGTGTAGATGGCTGTAAGGCGAGTGGGGCTGCGGTTATCATGTGCGGTCACAAAAGCAATGCCCGCCGGTTGCGGCGGGCGCCCCATTCTAATCCGGCCGGCCAGGAAGTGGCGGGCCGTCGCCTTATCGAGGAGCTGCACCATGGCCACTGTTGGCATGAACGACGTCAAGAACGGCATGAAGATCCTGGTCAACAACGAACCGGCGGTCATCACCGAGACCGAATACGTCAAGCCGGGCAAGGGCCAGGCCTTTACCCGCATGAAGTACCGCTTCATCAAGTCCGGCCGCGTGGTGGAAATGACCATGAAGGCGACCGATGACGTGGAAGTGGCCGACGTGGTCGATACCGACATGCGTTACCTGTACACCGACGGCGAGTACTGGCACTTCATGGACCCGGAATCCTTCGAGCAGGTGCAGGCCGACAAGGCCGGCATGGGCGGCGCGGAGAAGTGGCTCAAGGGCGAAGAAGACTGCATCGTGACCTTGTGGAACGGCGCCCCGATCTGGGTGCAGCCGCCGAACTTCGTCGAGCTGAAGATCACCGAGACCGACCCGGGCGTGCGTGGCGATACCTCTGGCGGCGGCGGCAAGCCGGCCACCCTGGAAACCGGCGCGGTGGTGCGTGTGCCGCTGTTCGTCAACCAGGACGAAGTGATCAAGGTCGACACCCGCTCGGGCGAGTACTCGGCGCGCGTCAAGTAATCCCGATGCACTTGGGACGCCGGTCCGGCCGAGCAGTACGCAGTGCCAGTGTCCTGATGGTGCTGAGTGGCACGCTTGCGGCGTGCCCGGTGTTTGCACAAACGGGAGCCACCGCCTGCGACGCGCAGAGCGTGGCGGCGATGGCCGCGGTTGCGGCCTCCGGCGTGGTGGGTGGCGCTGCAGCGGCGGTGCCGGCGGAACGTGCCGTGGCGCAGACCTGCAAACCCTGGCCGTACGATCCAGCTATCCGCTTGGCGGCAATCGCGTTTGCTGGCGATGCCACCACTCCCGCTGGCGAACGCGACCTGGAGTTGCGTGTTGCAATGCTCGATGCCGGTAGTGGCGAGGTAGTGGCGTTGTATGCCCAGGCAATGGGCGAGGATGCCAGCCTGGAACTTGCGGGAGACAGTCTGCGCCTGGACACCGCGCGCTATGACCTGGCCAAAGGCGTGCGCGCGTTTGGTGTCGTGGTGCACAGCGTCGCGCGTGGCGCCAGTTGCCCGGATTTCGACAGCGACGACGCATTGACCTTGCTGGTCCGCGAAGGGCGCCGGCTACGCCCGGTGCTGCAGCAGAACCTGACTGTCTGGCGACAGGTGCAAGGCGAGTTATGCAACTGGGGGAAGGCAGGCGTGGTGACCGAGCGCGGCACTTTGACGCTGTCGATGGACACGCCGGTCCACGCCGGCTACGCCGACATCGCGCTGACCGCAACCGTGGTGACCTCCACCACGGTTGAGGGCGCACAAGACACCGAACGCACGCGCCGCCAACGCCAAGTGTTGCGTTACGACGGCATGCGCTATGTGCCTGTGTCACGCTCCACCGACTCCTGGCCGTTCGGCAACTAACTTCAATGGATCCGCTCATGACCAACGCCCCGCCCGAACCCTGCGACCTGCTGATCGAGGCCGGCTATGTGGTGCCGATCGAACCGCACGCGGTGGTGCTTGAAGACCACGCGGTGGCGGTCAGCAACGGTGTCATCGTTGCCGTGCTGCCAACGGCCGACGCACGCGCGCGTTTTGCCCCGGCACGCACCGTGTCGCGCCCCGACGCGGCGCTGATGCCTGGCCTGGTCAACGCGCACACGCACAACCCGATGACGCTGCTGCGCGGCGTGGCCGACGATCTGCCGCTGATGGTGTGGCTGCAGCAGCACATCTGGCCGGTGGAAGCGGCAGTGATCGGCCCGGAATTCGTCGCCGATGGCACCACCCTGGCGATCGCCGAGATGCTGCGCGGCGGCACCACCTGCGTCAACGAGAACTACTTCTTTGCCGACGTGCAGGCGGCCGTCTACAAGCAGCATGGCTTCCGTGCGCTGGTGGGCGCGGTGATCATCGATTTTCCCACCGCCTGGGCCTCGTCGGACGACGAATACTTCGCACGTGCCGGCGAGCTGCACGACCAGTGGCGCGACGATCCGCTGATCAGCACCGCGTTTGCACCGCATGCGCCGTACACGGTGAACGATGCCAACTTCGAGCGCGTACGCATGCTGGCCGACCAGCTGGACATGCCGGTGCACTTGCACACGCACGAAACCGCGCAGGAAGTGGCCGATTCGGTGGCGCAGTACGGCCAGCGCCCGCTGGCACGGCTGGATCGTCTGGGCCTGGTCAACGACCGCCTGATTGCGGTGCACATGACCCAGCTCACCGAGGCCGAAATCCACCTGTGCGCCGAGCGCGGTGTCAGCGTGGTGCATTGCCCCGAATCCAATCTCAAGCTGGCCTCGGGCTTTTGCCCGGCGTGCGCGCTGCAACGTGCCGGCGTGAACCTGGCGATCGGCACCGACGGCTGCGCCAGCAACAACGACCTGGACATGTTCAGCGAGAACCGCACCGCGGCGATCCTGGCCAAGGCGGTGGCCAACGATGCCACCGCGCTGGATGCGGCCACCACCTTGCGCGCCGCCACGCTGGGTGGCGCACGCGCACTCGGTTTTGGCGACCGCATCGGCTCGATCGAGGTGGGCAAGCAGGCCGACCTGGTCTGCGTGGATCTGTCTGCGCTGGAAACCCAGCCGCTGCATCACGTGTTGTCGCAGCTGATCTACGCCGCCGGCCGCCACCAGGTGACCGATGTGTGGATCGCCGGCAAGCCCAAGCTGGTGCAACGCGAGCTCATCGACATGGATACCGCTGCCCTGGTCGCCAACGCGCTCCAGTGGCGCGACCGTATCCGCACCGTCCGCGCCTGAGCGCGGCCATCGCATCACGGAGAGCCACATGAATCCGAATCCGCAGTCCATATCGTCCAATTTCCACCAGACCGAGCTGGACAAGTTCGCCGCACTGGCCAACCGCTGGTGGGATGCCGACGGCCCGCAGAAGCCGCTGCATGCGCTCAATCCGGTGCGGCTGGACTACGTGGCGGCGCGTGTCGCGCTGCCGAGCGCACGCGTGCTCGACGTTGGCTGCGGTGGCGGCCTGCTCAGTGAAGCGATGGCGCGCCTGGGTGCGCAAGTCACCGCGATCGATCTGGCGCCGGAGCTGGTGAAAGTGGCGCGGCTGCACAGCCTGGAATCGGGCGTGCAGGTGGACTACCGCGTGCAGTCGGTGGAAGACCTGGCCGCCGAGCAGCCGGGCAGCTTTGATGCGGTGACCTGCATGGAAATGCTGGAGCACGTACCAGACCCGCTGGCGATCATCCGTGCCTGCGCAAGCCTGCTCAAGCCGGGCGGCACGCTGTTCCTGTCCACGCTCAATCGCACCCCGGCAGCGTTTGCGCTGGCGGTAGTGGGCGCCGAATACATCGCGCGGCTGCTGCCCAAGGGCACGCACCACTACAAGGATTTCATCAAGCCGTCCGAACTGGCCGCCTGGCTGCGCACTGCCGAGCTGCAGCTGCAAGACGTCAGCGGCATGCTGTACGAGCCGTGGCGCAACCGCGCGCGGTTGTCCTCGCGCACCGAAGTGAACTATCTGGCGTGTGCGGTGAAGCCGTGACGAGCAGGGAATGGGGAATCGGGAGTCGGGAATCGCAACGGCGGTTGGTTGCGGTCTTGATGTCGACCGGTTCCTGCCTGATTGTCGATCGCGCTGGGATGGCGGTGCGTCTGTGAGGTTTCCGCGTGCGGTGTTGTTCGACCTGGATGGCACCTTGCTCGACAGTGCGCCGGACATGTTGGCCACCGTCAACGCGATGCTGAGCGAGCGTGGGCTGCCTTGCATCACGCTGGCGCAGCTGCGGCCGGTGGTGTCGAAAGGATCGCGCGCCATGCTCGCTGTGGCCTTCGCGCATCTGGATGCGGCCGCGCGCGAGGTGCTGGTGCCGGAGTTTCTCAAGCGCTATGAAGCGCTGCTCGGCACGCAGGCACAGCTATTCGACGGTGTCGAGGTCATGCTGCAGCGCCTGGAGCAGGCCGGCTGTGTTTGGGGCATTGTCACCAACAAGCCCGAATACCTTGCGCAGCTGATCCTGCCGCAACTGGGCTGGCAGCAGCGCTGCGCGGTGCTGATCGGCGGCGATACGCTGGCCGAGCGCAAGCCGCATCCGCTGCCGTTGCTGGTGGCGGCCGAGCGCATCGGCGTCGCCGCCACGCAGTGCGTCTATGTGGGTGACGACGAGCGCGACATCCTGGCCGCACGTGCGGCCGGCATGCCGTCGGTGGCTGCGTTATGGGGTTACCGGCTGGGCGATGACGACCCGCTGAGCTGGCAGGCCGACGTGCTGGTGGAACAGCCGCCGCAGTTGTGGGAGCCGGCCGCCTGGCCGCAGCCCTGATCTTTTCTTTCGCTTTTCTGGACCCGCCATGAGCCAATCCAGCGCCCTGGACAGTTTTCTCGACAAGTGGCGCAGCCGCTGGCCGGAATGGTCGGTGGCCGAGCCCTTCATTCCCGAACCGCAGCGTCGCCTGGCCGCGGCCTGGTTCGCATTGCTGCAGGAATGGGAGGACATCATGAATATCCCCGGCGACCCGTTGCCGGCAGACGCCAAGCTGGCCTGGTGGCAGCAGGAATTGAACGACTGGTCGAACCAGCGCTCGCGTCATCCATTGGGGCGCGTGCTTGAACCGGTGCGCGCACCCTGGGCGCAGTTGGCCGACACCTTGCCGGCCATGCAGGCCGCACGCGCGCAGCCGGACGACCTGGCGCAGGCCATGGCGCGGCTGCAGGCGTTTGCCGAAGCGGTGGTGGCGGTGGAAGCGGTGGTCTTCGCACGCACACGCAGCAGCGATGCCACGGCCGTGGTGGTGCAATGGCTGGATGCGCGCCAGCGTGTGGCTGGTGACAGTGCCGCGCCGGGGGGCGTCGGTGCGCCGGCCTGGCGCGCGCAGCTGTTGCGCGCGTGGCCACGTAAGGCGGCGCTGGCCAGGCCACATCGGGTCTGGTCGCGTCTGGCGCGGCTGCGCCTGCAGCGCGAGTTGGCCGGCCGCACGGCCTATGCGCCACCGATGCAGCAGCTCTGGCACAGCTGGCGCGCAGCCAGCGGCGCTGAGTGAATGACCGCTGCTGCGGCCAGGCCGGCCGCAGCAGCGCCATAGCCATGCGAACACTGCGGCGCTTAGATCGGTGAGTCAGGCAGCACGCTGTGGTACGCAATGAAGGCATCGTCACATTGCAACGGCGCGCCCGGCCCGGGCCGGCCCTGCAACTGCACATCGTTGGCCGCCGACTCGGTGAGCTGATCAAAGAAGCTCACCGGCCCGCCTTTGAAGGTGAAGTGCACCGCGCCCGGGTTGCTGGCTGGGCCACCAAAATGCGGCTGCGCAAAGGCGACCGGGCCACCATCGAGCACCACATTGTCCAGCGACATGGTGATGGGCAGGGTGGTGGTCGCATCGCGATAGCCGTAGAAGCTCAATTCGCCGCCACCGAATGCCTTGGAACCCAGGGAGTGCACATTGGTCAGTGCGATGCCGCTGAACCGCGGCAACTGATCGCGTGTGGCCGGGTTGGCGTAGTTGGCGTCGAATACCAGCGGCCGCGCAACCCCGCGCATGCAGATGTTCTCGAAACTGATGTCGTAGACCTGGCCGCCGCGTGAGGCATCGGACTTGATACGCAGGCCATTGGCCGAATAGGGATCGCGCTGCACGTCGTTGGCGTTGAAGCCGTCGATGCTCAGGCCGCGTACGGCGATATGGCGCATCCCCGAATCGGTTTCGCTGCCGAGCGAGAAACCGTGTGTGTAGTAGAACTGGTTGTAGGCGAACAGCATGTTTTCCGAGGCGATGCTGCGCTTGTTTTTGGCATGCGCCTTGATCGCCACGCCGTCATCGCCAGTACCGATATACGAGTACGCCAACAACACGTTCTTGGACTGGCCAGGGTCGAAACCGTCGGTGTTCTTGGCGGTTTCCGGGGTGAAGCAGCTGGCGTGCGGATTCACGTCCGGGGTGCTGCCGGCAGGGCAGTGGTAGCCGGGGCGCGAATACACCAGGCTAGGTGCCAGGATCTTGATGCCCCAGGCGGTCAGGCCCACCACGTTGTCGGTGGTGACGTGGAAATTTGGCGAGTTTTCCAGGGTGATGTCGTACAGCGTGAAGTCGGTGCTGTCATCGATTTGCAGCAGCCGTGGCACGTGCTGGCTCAGGCCCTTGGTGACGTTGAGATAGGCCAGATCCCACCAGCTGGCCTTGCCGGCATTCGGTCCTGCTGTGAGCGTGCTGCCGCCGCGGCCGTCGATCTTGCCGGCGCCGACGATGGCGCTCTTGGCAGTGTCGGCGGCATGGATCAACGGGTTGCAGGACTTGGCCTTGTCGGTGGTGGCGGTGCCGCAGGTGCCCAGACCGTTGTCGTAATCCTGCGGATTGCGCGAGCCGAACAAGGTCACGCCGCGATCGATCCACAACGTCACGCCGCTCTTGATGGTGAGAGGGCCGCTCAACAGGCCGGATTCTCCGCCATCGCCGACCACCAGACGCACCGCGCTGCCGGCAGGGCAATCGTCGATGGCCGCCTGCAGGCGTGCGGTGTCGCGTTTGGATTGGGTGGGATCCTGGTCGAGCGCATCCAGCGAGCCGGCAACCGGCACCAGCGCAGCCTTGAGCGTTGTGCAGACCTGGCTGGGGAGCGCGGGCTGCTGCACGACACCCCAACTGGTGGAGATGCTGTGCGCGGTATCGGCAACGTCAAGCCCATGCGGGCGTGCTGCACTCGCCTGAAACGTGGCAAGGCCGAGGAGTGTGAGCGAGAGTGGCGCGAGCGCGGGAAGGCGAGAGTGCGGTTGCATCGGCGGTTCCAGGCGGGGAGGGAAGTGGGAGCGGGAGATGACAAAAAGGGATGCGATGCGTGCTGCAAGGAATAAGCGCAGGTCGCTGCGATGGCACGCAACGCTGGATTTGCGCGGTGCGCCGCTCACCTCATGCGAGAGATGCAGTGCAGCGCGGATGCGAGTCGCATGATTGGTCGTGTGCGTGACTGGTCGGATGGCACGCCACCATCGCGCGTTTGTCTGGCGCTCGAAAACCGGCAGGCGAAGTCGGCGCCGCCAAGCCGAAGCGAGTGCGAGGTCTGATGAGGTGTTGGCGTGGAGGCGGCAGCCTGCGTGCCGAGCTGATGTTTAGACGTGCGCGCAGTTGCCGGGCGCGGCGCTGCAAGTCCTGCGCTACGGATGGCTTACCGCGGAGAGCGCTGCGAGATCTATCTCACCGCATGCATGGAGGTGCACGGCGTCGCTCGATGTCTGCGAAGCGCTAAACGCAAAAGCGCATGGCGCGTTGCGGTCACGCTGCCGCCATTTGGCTGTCATCCTGGCGCGGCATCAACGGCTGGCGCTAAGGCAACAAGCCGTACTCATTGCAGCGGTTCTCCACATAACAGTAGCCCGGCGCCGTTATGTGAGTTCAGTACCCGCTTCGATATCCGTTGCACTCGCCGCGTAATCACAGCGAGGCAGATCACCTGTTAGCGAAGCAGATCCACTGCGCTGGCGACACCGCCGGCACGCGCAAACACGCGTGCCGGCGGCCGACGCTGCTACCGCACGCTGCGGTCTGGATCAGTTGGCGCTGCCAGCACCGCTGTTGCCGTATTCGAAAAAGCGGTTGGCCGAATTGGTGCAGTTGCTGCTGCAGAACGGGCGGCTGGCGGTGGAGGCATTCCATGGCGCGGTCTTGCGGATGTGGCTGCCCAGCGTGGAATCACGGATGGTCACCTGGCCATTGGGCGAGGTGCCGTTGACGTACGCGGACAGGCCGCTAACGCCTTCGTCCCATGCGCGCCCGAGGTAGGTTTGATTGTCCGGCGAGCCGGAGCCCGCCACGAAGCGGCTGTTGATCGCCAGAAAGCCGTAGCCGCTGCCCGGGCGCGTGCTTGGCGCGAAGATGTAGCCACCACGGTTGCTGCCCAGGCGCGCGCCGGCCGAGCGAATGATTGCGTTGTCGAATACGCCGATGCCGGATCCGAAGATGAAATCGACATCGCCTTCGATCGTGCTGCTCTTGAAATAGGCGCGGATCACGTTGGCGGCGTTGGTCGCGCTGATCAGCAAGGTGTCCTGGTTGCCGGTGACCAGCACGTCCTCGAAGCTGGCCTGGTCGCCGCGCACGGCCAGTGCCACTGCCGATTGATTGTTGTCGGCGTAAGTGCCTTCGACATAGTTGTTGTGAAAGCGCAGATGCCGCGCCTGGAAGCCGCTGGCACGCACGGTAACCGTCGCGCTATTGGAAGTGCCCACCGTGGCAGCTGACGCATTGCTGGCGCAAGGGTGACTTGCGGTGCCGGTTGGCTTGGGCGTGGGGTTGGCATTGTTGTAGCGGATGACGGTATCGGTCGTGGCGCTGCCAAGCCCGAACAGGGTCAGTGGCGGTGCGCCGCTCGGCACGCACACCAGCTCGGTGTAGGTGCCGGCCTTGACGCTGATATAGCGGCGTGTACTGCCACCGGCGGCCACAGCCGCGTCGATTGCCGATTGCACCGTGCGATAACGGGTGGAGCCATCGGCGGCCACCGCAAAGTCGGCGGTCAGCAGCGCCACGCCGGCGGTGGGGTTCCAGTTGTCGGTCACCAACGCGGTGATCGGGCCGGCCTTGGCGAGCGCCTTGCTGATCGTATACGTGCTTGCTTCGCTACTGGTGAGCTGCGGGCGGCTGGCGGTGCCGGTGAGGGCAGCAGCATCAAGGCTGATCAGGCTCAGCAGCGCGGTGGCGAGGCAGGTGGTGCGGATATGCGATGCAGACATGGGATGACGCTCTCCAGAGAGGATGCGCTTGCCGGATGGCAAACACCAAACACCAAACACCAACGGTGTGCCGCGTGCTGGCAACGCAGACGCAGGCGAGGCACACCGCTGGCTTGCGAAGCAAACGTGCTGGCACCGCATGCGCGGTGCGGCGATGCTACTGCCGCGGCCGCTTGGCGGCGGCGCGCAGCAGCGGCAATGTGCAAGAGCTTCGCCGGGGTCACGCTTTGCACTGTGCGCGCGTCGCAACATCGCACTGCTGGGCAACGCAAATATGCGTTTGCACAACGGCAGTGCCTCACGACCATGCAGGCCCAGCCGGCATGCAACGGCGCACGTCGTCACATGCCGTGGGCATGCCGGCTTCCAGACTGACGCACCCGCAGAGACATGCGCCTAGTCAGGAATCGAAGATGGCAGATCCCAAAGAACTGCAAGACAAATTCTGGAAAGCCCTCAAGTCCGATCGCACCGTGATGCTCGGCCTGGATGGCGTCGAAGACGGCCATGCGCGCCCGATGACCGCGCAGATCGAAGGCGACAGCGGTGGCCCGATCTGGTTCTTTACCTCCAAGGACAATGCCTTGATCGCGATGCTGGGCCAGGGCCGCCGCGTGATCGGCGCGTTCAGCAGCAAGGGGCATGACCTGTTCGCCAGCATCAGTGGTTCGCTGCGCGAAGACACCGACCCTGCCGTGGTTGATCGCCTGTGGAACCCGTACGTTGCAGCCTGGTACGAAGGCGGCAAGGACGATCCCAAGCTGGCGCTGCTGCGCCTGGACGCCGATCACGCGCAAATCTGGCTCAACGGCTCCAGCCTGCTGGCCGGCATCAAGGTGCTGCTCGGCGTGGACCCGAAGAAGGACTACCAGGACAAGGTGGCGGACGTCCCGCTGCGCTGAGGTGCCCTAGAGCGTGTTATGAACTTTGAAATAGAGCGGCTGCATTTCCAAGCATCAGGATCGTGAAGACGACAAAGTGCAAACCGGCCAACGTTTCCGGCAATCGCTCATAGTCGCGCGCCAGTCGTCTGAAGCGATTGACCCAGCCGAAGCTGCACTCGACAACCCAGCGGCGCGGCAGCAAGACAAACCTTTCTTCGCTTCTTGCAGCTTGATGACGTGCAACTCAATGCCCTCTTCCTTAGCCGCTTGCGCCGGTTCTTGGCCGGTATAGCCCTGATCCACAAAAGCGATCTTGACCGTTTCACCGGTCACGTGTTGTACCTCCTGGGCCAACGAACGGACCTGTGCGCGTTCCTGCTCGTTGGCCGGCGTGACCTGGACGGCAAGCAGATGTCCCAGCGTATCGACGGCCATATGCACCTTGCTGCCTTTCTTGCGCTTATAGCCATCGTATCCAGCACGCGGCCCGCTTTCACAGGTGGACTGCAGCGTCCGGCCATCAAAAATCACCGCGCTCGGCTGGCCTTTCTTCCCCTGTGCCACACGCAAGAGTGAGCGCAGATCGCTGACCATGGCCTCAAAGCAGCCAGCCTGCAGCCAGCGCTGCGTTTGCTGATACACCGCTTCCCAAGGCGGGAAATCGTTGGGAAGCAATCGCCACGGTGCGCCGGCGCGTGCGATCCAGCGCAGTGCGTTAAACATCGCGCGTAGCGCGTATTTGCGCTGCGGTGCTTGCGCATCCATCAGTGTGAGATATGGCGCAGCGAAGGCCCATTCTTCGTCGGAGATATCGGTTGGATATGGCTTACGAGGCTTCATCCGTATACGTTATCGTGACAAGGGCAAAGTTCATAACACGCTCTAGGACAAGTGAAGATATACCTGCGATACTCTGGCAAGATATAAAAGACGTCGATTTTTCCGAGGTATGTGAAGCTTTACACCTTAACGATGAAGCGAGATGGCAGTTGGTTTCGGCTCACTGCATAGAAAGTTATGACACATTGCAAGAGCCTGTACTTGCTAAAATACGTGCGGAACATGAAGCTAAGAATCTGAAGCGCGAATACGGTGCACGCCAGCGTGCGGCGATCTCTATGCCGATTTTGCACGCGAGGATAAACGAGATGAATGGGTGCTACCACTAGCGCGAGAGCTGCTAGACGACTTTGCATGGGCGCCAGGGTTAGTACGTGCCGTGATCAACAGCGACTGATCGTATTCAAGCGAGATATCGCCATGCGTTCTGAGCAACCCCAGTCGTAGCGCAAGAAGTGCCGCTTTAATGCTCGTCTGGGCGGGTGTATACGAGGTCAAGCCCTCGACTGTTACTCCAAGGGCGCCATCTCGGTATCGCTCAGGCAAAGGATGGTCTATGCGCTCGTACCATGCTTCACCGGCCGCATGTAGGCAAGCGCAGGCATCGAGCATTCCCTGGTTCTTCTTCACCAGGAAAGGCAGTGCCCAAAGGTCTCCCAGTGCCCGAGGGAGCTTTGAAGGCGCGGATCGGACACCCCATACCGAGACATTGGCCACGGCGTCTTGCAAGTAAGGTTGAAGCTGTTCGCCAAGTCGCTGGCCGTCTTCGAAGGCGCGTTCGTGCATTGAGGCGGAATGCGGTAACCGCGTTGTCAGCTAATTCCTTTGCCGCCCGTGTCCCTCGGTGCCTGCGCCAGGTGACCTCATGCAGGAAGGCGATGACGAAGAGCAGCGTGCTGGGAGTGGCTGCTTTGATCAGCGCGCTAGTGCAACGGTGCTCAAGATCGGCATACAGCGCCGGATCAAGGTACTTTGTCGACTCCCCGTAAAATTGATCCATCCATAGTTAGAGGTCTCCGGGCACACTAGCCACCAAGGAGACCAACGATGCGCAAGAGCAAGTTCACCGAGAGCCAGATTGTCGCCACGCTGAAGCAGGTGGACGGCGGCCGCCAGGTCAAAGATGTGTGCCGTGAGCTGGGCATTTCCGACGCGACGTACTACGTCTGGAAGTCCAAGTACGGTGGCATGGAGGCAGCTGACGTGCAGCGCCTTCGCGACCTGGAGACCGAGCACAGCAAGCTCAAGCGCATGTATGCCGAGCTCGCGATGGAAAACCATGCACTCAAGGATGTCATCGCAAAAAAGCTGTAGACCCGGCGCATAAGCGCCCGCTTCTTGCCTGGCTCATCGAGCAGCATGGCTGGAGCGAGCGCCGGGCCTGTTCGGTGGTTGGCGTGGCGCGCTCGACAGTGCGCTATCGGCGTCGTCCAGATCGGGATGAGGAGGTCATTGCGCTGTTGTCCGAATTGGCCGAACGCTTTCCCGAGCGTGGTTTTGGAAAGCTCTTTCAGATCATCCGCCGTCGCGGACATGTGTGGAATCACAAGAGGGTCTGGCGCGTGTATTGCTTGATGAAGCTCAATCAGCGTCGTCGCAGCAGGCGCCGGGTCCCGACGCGTCATCCACAACCGCTGACATGCGGAGCAGGCCCCAATGCAGGATGGTCGATCGACTTCATGTCCGATGCGCTGTGGGATGGTCGACGCTTCCGCACGTTCAATGTCATCGACGATTTCAGTCGGGAAGCCTTGGCGATCGAAGTGGACTTGAATCTTCCGGCCGCCCGCGTCATCCGCACCTTGGAGCGCATCGCAGCCTGGCGCGGCTACCCCGGCAAACTTCGCCTGGACAATGGCCCGGAGTTTGTCGCGTTGGCCTTGGCCGAGTGGGCCGAGCGCAAAGGTATCGCATTGGATTTCATCGAGCCGGGACGGCCGATGCAAAACGGTTTCATCGAACGCTTCAACGGCAGCTACCGGCGCGGCGTGCTGGACATGCACATCTTCCGCACGCTGAGCGAGGTTCGCGAACAGACCGAACACTGGCTGGCCGACTACAACCAGCAGATCCCGCACGACAGCCTGGGCGGGCTAACGCCCGCCGAGTTCCGCGATCAACATCAACCGCAGACCTCTAGTTTTGGCTGGCATTGAATTACGGGGAGTCGACACTATGAGGGAGGGGGGCGGCTTGCCAGCAGTAGTGCGCTGTTCTGGCGCGAACTAAAACAGCAACGCTTGCCTGGCGTGGGGACCGTCGTGGCCATGTCCAGCGTGGCCGGGTTCTTGGCATCGTTCTTCATTCACCTTCGTGGTGCAGACAGTGCGGAGCTGAAGATCACGTCGGAACTGCTTCAGAAGATTGATGTCATCTGAGGCCTCGGCGCCGGTGGGTTTTGTTGCCCATCTTCCAGAGCATTGGGAGAAAAACTCCCTTTATGGGGCATACGCGGCGATCGGCCGATTCAACCTGTGCCGCGCATACGACATTGCCAAACTCATCGAGCGGCCCTTACGCACGCTCCAACCGTATCGTCCGCCTTCGACCACCCACCTATTCGAATTCATGAATTGGGTGGCGCAACTGAAGGTGGCGAGTGACGAAATCACGCATCCGCTCCTTCGTCGCGTGATCGCCAAGGCGCGGCAAGACCTCACTGAAGTGCCCTTGGAATGGTATCGAGCTTCGGTCTCCTGGTGCCCCCAGTGCATGAAGCGGAATCATCACAAGGCGATCCATCAGCATCGCTCACTCTGGTTTTGCCCTGAGCATCACGTCCGCCTTGAACAGTTCTGCAACTATTGTGGCCAGCACAATGGCTATCGTGTCTTCTTTGATCGGGAGCCGCTGCGTTGCGGCGGATGCGGATGTCGTCTGGATGGCGTGGATGACGGCACCACATCGCAGCCCGCAGCACCTAAAGCATCCCCGGTCGAGGATCAACCGACCTGCCAGCTAGCTGAGCGGGTCTGGATTGCCGGCCTTCCACGGTCATCCGGACCGTCTAGTGCGTTGGGTATTTCGCCTCACGATGTCCGTATCTATGCGGCGGAGGAGATGCGCGCAGCAGAGCTTTCCCCGCAAAGCCGGGTGCTCAGCCAGTACTTCCGCCTCATCCCGCATTGGCAAATAGCCACGACCCATGTTCGTACCCACGAAGAAGCCATTTCTCGCGTTGCTGCGCAGGCGCACACCTTGGCGCAAAAGTCTGGCCATGCGTGTATGCAAGGCATGGCTGGTGGATCAGGCAAACATCAGCTTGCATGCCCCTGCAGCATCGGATTCTCCCTGTGGCTTTTGCGCACTCGGCGCGGGCAAAACAACAGCGCGCCTTGGTCGGACGATATCAATCTGTTGGCATATGAAAGTTCACATCTGGGCTTGTGTTTGTCGGTGAGTTGGCTAGCACACGTGCAGGCACAGCTTATGGGGAAGACCTCCGCCCATGAGATGATGCTAGCGTTCTGGGATCTTCCCTCAGAGACACAATCACCCGGCCCCCGTAGCGAGCACATCTCCGAGACGAGAGCCTTTGTCTCCCACATCTTTCAATGGTCTGCCGTCCACTGCTGTCATGTCAGTAATCAGGTGATGAGCCTGAGGGAGAGGTTGTCCACTGCGGGACGCCGATCATCGCATTATGTCCAAAGCGATGTGATCGCAGATGCGAGCTGGATCATGGATCAGATAGGTGTCGCTGCAAGGCGCTAACACCGCTTACCGGTGTGATGTATGGGCGGCTGTCCCGCCGCCCGCTCCAACACACGCGGCGATGCGGTTTGGAGATTGGGGACGAAGGAGTGGGCCAGCTTCGATGTCCCAGAACAGCCGCACCTTTCCGAAACGTTCCTCTCGCCAATCAACAGATATTTGATAGGCCGTCCCAGGGCCTTGGCCTCCTGAGCACCAACATACTGATTGAGATCAGGAAGTAGAGCGTTGCTGCCGACGACACGTCCAGGGGGGGCAGAATCCTGCCCCTCTAATGCGGTGCCGGCAACCACACGCATGAAACCTAACTCATGGCGTCGACAGCGCTTGATTAGCCAGAGAGGAAAGATTTCGTCCGCCCGGACCGCATCCCCTTCTGAGTGGATCTTCGTACTGGGAAGGTGGCAAATTTCCACGACTTAGTGACACCTACACGTCGAATCCTCCCATCGAAGAACGGTTGCCACTCGTCGTTTTAAGAAATACATCGCTTGGTTACAACTACTGTAGATCAATCTATCTGAGAAATTGGAAGTCGCGATAGCGATCTAGCTGCCTGCCTACCAACAACTTTGCGAGTTGATGCGTTGGTCGAATTCTGATTACCCTCATCCACAATCTGGCGAATTTAGCGATCTGCGT
Source organism: Xanthomonas sp. NCPPB 4037 (assembly GCF_041475695.2). Lineage (NCBI taxonomy): Bacteria > Pseudomonadati > Pseudomonadota > Gammaproteobacteria > Lysobacterales > Lysobacteraceae > Xanthomonas > Xanthomonas sp. NCPPB 4037. The sequence continues at coordinate 2,823,488 of NZ_CM191261.1, read as the reverse complement.
GTGTGCAGTAAGAAGCGGGGTGTGCAATCCGAAGCACTTTAGGTTGCAAAAACACACGGCAATGCTATTTACTGTCAATGCCTAGTTGAGAATACTAAGCAAGTTTAAAAAAATCGGATCCATTTAATTCAGGGTGAAGGAAAAGATGCGCGCGCTTAAAATGGAGGAAATGCATTTGGTGTCTGGTGGTGGCGCTTATACGACGCCCGGAAATAATAGTTACGCTACCGGCGCTAATTTATCTCAAGCTCAGAGCAATACAGCTGCTACCATTGTTGACTATGGATTGTCCCACGGGTTTCTTTTCAGTGACATTAAAATTGCAGTCAATCAAGCATTTTATGAAAGCTCTCTTGGCACGATGGAATCGAATCCTTCGAACTCATCAGTTCAGGGGCTCTACCAATATAATGCAGCCACTTGGAGCGACTTAGGCCATTCCGCGTTGAATCGCGCTAGTGATTCAGATCAAGTGGCAGCCATGTATTCGGACATAGTCGCATTTCATTCAAGATACAATAGTGGAATTGGTAGTGGCGCGATTCCTTCCACGCTGACTTTTGAAAATTATATTGAGGTAAAGCATCATCTTGGCAGTAATAGCACTGATTGGAATAGCGCGGTCATCAATGACTACCAAGGTAAGGTTACTATTCTCGGCTTGACGACTATCGTGCAAGGACCAGCACATGGTGGAGCTACTGGCGGTGGTAACGGTGGAGGCGGCGGTGGCGGATCTCCGGGCAGTAGTGGAAGTGCCGGCGGCAGTTCCGGCAGTGTGACAGTAGGTGGCCCAACTCCAGTCCATAAAGGCACGCCCTGAATTTCAGGCTGCTTCGCCGATACTCTCCAATAGCGCAATAATCATTGACAAAAGCGTCACAGGGATGTGACGTGAAGCGCTAACCAGTCTTGTTTCTATATCGTTGCGACGCATGGGTTGCTGCTGCCTTGGCTCAAAAGCGTTTATCGGCGTGCCAAAAGCTAGCCAGTCGATTTTGACTTGAAGCAACGTTGCTAATTTGTTCAGATGGGATGTCGATGGTAAAAAGCCTGATTGACGCTCCCAGTGGGCAACCGTTGACCGGCCTACCCCCAAGGCGTCGGCAAGATCACGCTGAGAATAACCAAGTTTAGTTCTGGTTGCCTTTATGCGGTTGGCGACAGCTGATCGATCTATCTCGGGCATACTTGTCATTTCATTATAATCAGTGCGATTAATTTTCATGCGAATTTTGGTCATTTGTATTTGTTCTATTATTTCAACTTATTTTTATATCTCAGATTAGCGTAAAGACCTGATTTTGCCATCTTGCACTAAAAAAATGCGGTCGGCGGAATCTAACGTTTCCTTCCTGTGCGCGATCTGGATAACCGTCATTTTAAGTGACCGAAGATTGCGAATGATGGAGGTCTCTCGCTCTTGGTCAAGGTGGCTGCTAGCTTCATCCAAGAGGAGGGCTTTTGGATTTCGATACAGCGCTCTAGCGAGCAATATCCTCTGTTTTTGCCCGCCCGATAGCGATGACCCCATGTCTCCGACCATGGTGCGATAACCCATCGGCATGCAGGATATATCGCCGTGGATGCAAGACAGACTTGCAACTTCTTCGATCATCGACTGATTTGGCTTCTCATCAAAAAAACTTATATTTTCTCCAAGGTTGCCTTGGAACAACACGTCGTCTTGCATAACGCAAGCAAGCTGGGCCCGGACTTCTGACGGTCCCATCTCTCGAATGGTCCGGCCATTGAACAGCACATCACCTTGTTGGGCTTCCGCTAATCCAAGAAGTAACTTTGCAAGGGTACTCTTTCCGCTACCTGACGGCCCGCAGATAGCCGTTGTAGAGGCGGCTGGAATGAGAAGGCTGGCGTCATAAAGGATCCACGGCTGGTTGTCGGAATATCGATAGCTGACGTTTCTAAACTCGATTTGAAGTTTTTCTTTGCCTAGCCTTGTAGGGACGGCTGGCTCTTTTTCGGGTTGAGCCAGAGCGATGTCTGCCACGCGCTCAGCTTGTGCACTCAGTAAAGAGAGTTGAGTTCCGTATTCCACCAAACTACTGAGTCGACCGACAAATAGATCTGCATATGATGCATAGGCTACGAGCATGCCTGCTGTGAAGTCTCCTTTAAAAACTAATACGGCTCCGATCGCTATCGCCCCAATTCGCGCCGTTGACAGCGTGACAGTACCCATTGCACTGTAAGCAGCAGTTGTCCTCTGTACGAGCGCGGATGCGCCAATTGAAGCTGCACTTCGATTGGCATATCGCGAAGCTTGCCAAGCGGTTTTGCCAAAGAGCTTTAACGTTTGAGATCCGCGAATAGATTCCAAGAGCAACGACTGACGTCTAGCCTCTTCAATCAAAGCGGATACCGTGTTTAGCTTCAGTCGGCTAAGGTAAGCCAATCGAACTGCAATATAAGTTGCCGACGCAAAAATAGTGAATAACGCTAGCTTGGGGCTGTATATGAATAGCATTATTCCCGTTGCGATCGACATGATGCCATCTAAAACTCCTGTTACAAGCTGGGTGCTTACGGCTTGCTGCATTGTATAGAGTGTGCTGAATCGTGAACTTATGTCTCCCAGTGACCGATTCTGAAAAAAAGTATGCGGTAGCCTGAGTAGGCGGGAGAAAAGTCCTGTGCTCCAGCCAATACTGATTTGACTACTAATCCAGACGATGGCCCAGCTTCGTATCAATGAAAAAACAACTTGAGTGATTGCAAGTATCACCATGGCCACCACCACCACCGGAAGAAGACCGCGATCTCCGTCCGCCAATACACGATCTACGACGATCTGGAATGCCTGAGGCGATGCAAGTGCTACCAGCTCCAATCCAAGTGAAAGCATGCCTAAATTCAATAGGGCCGATCGCAATCCGCGAACTGGGCCGAAAAGTGCAGTAAGCGATAATGGCTTTCTCTCTGTTCGTCGCTTGAGGTTCGGACCCTTAAGAAGCTCTACTGCAATTCCCGTAAAGTGCCTTCCTATCTGATCATTTCTAACGCTGACGCGACCCCTGGCTGGGTCAAGCAGCACAATGCTTGTACGGTGCACGCGTTCAAGCACGACATAGTGATCCATGTCCCAGTGAAGGATCGCCGGAAGTGTAAGTTGGCCAAGCTCTTCTAGCTCTAACCTGAGTGGGCGACATACCAATCCGTTGCGCTCAGCTGCGTTTGCTATGTCACTTACCGTCATGCCTTGGGCAAAGTTCCCAGCGGTTGTTCTCAACTCCTCTAAACTGACCTGATTCCCATGCTTGTGTAAGATCATTGAAAGGCATGCAAGCGCACATTCATTTGCCTCAGATTGGTAAACGATTTTCGTGGCACGTGACATCCATGCCCTCAGCAAAGAAGTCGGTGTGGTATCTAATGTGACTGCATGATCTTGCATGTTAGTTTTGGACAGATGCATGGAAAGCACTTATAGGCTCGAAAAGCCATGATGCAATGGAACGACGCTCAAGTAGGAGCTCTGCGTCAAGTTGCATGCCCGGATTTAGACGTTTAGAAGAACCCTCGACGTAGATTTTTTGATTTTCTAGTTTGGCTTTTGCTCTATAAAGCGGCTGGGGCGGAGGAGCTTGTCCTAACAAATCGGATACTTGTGATGGCAATACTGGAGTTTGGGAGATACTTTCTATGGATGCGTATTGAACGCCATATTTCTGATAGGGGAATGCAGCGTAGTGTAGAGCTACTCTGGTGCCTGGGTGGATGAATCCAATTGCGCTACTGGGAATAAAGACTTCTGCGATGATGGTGGACGGTTCTGGAACTAGTGTCAGGATGGCCTGTCCAGGGTTAATGGCTGCAGCTTGCTGGACAAGCAAGGTGCTTACCATTGAATCCTCTTCCGCTCTTACAATGATCTCTAAATCACTTTGATCTTGAGTTAGAGTGGCTTCTAGCCGTTCACGCTCACGCTGTAGCTCATTGGTTTTTATAAGAGATTCGGCATTTATGGAAGCAAGTCTTTGCTGTGCTTCTCTCTGTCCCTGTTCCATTTCTGCAAGCTGACGTTTAAGTGCAGAGACTTGGGTTTGAGAGTCTAGCAGTCCCGACTCGATTTCTTGGACCTGATACTCCGCTACATAGCCATCTTTTAGAAGAGGCTTTAATTTGCTCAGTGTCCTATTTTTTTGTGAGACGGCGGTAGACTGATAAGTAATTTGGTCTCTTAGGTTGGTTAGTTGAGTCTCAATAGAAGATATCTTCGTCTTGAGTTGGGTTTTTTCTGAATCCAAGTTTGCTTCAGTAGCTGAGATGCTGCTGTCAATCTGGGTTATCTGAGTTTTTATATGGCGCTGGGTTGAGGCGTGAACGCCTCCGTCTGTGGTCGTAATCTCTTCTGAGAGTCGAACAAGGGCATCGCCTTTTTTTACATGCTGCAGCTCATGAACGTATATCTTAGACACGCTGGAACTTCTTCTGGACAATACTCGAATCTCTCCATTGCTTGACACAAGATGGCCGGCTACCTGCTCGCGCCTTGAGTAACTGGCAAATGTTATAAATAGTCCTGCTCCTATACAAATGGCGAGCGCTGCCAATCCTGCGGCGTGGTGGGCTCTGGGTGTTTGTATGACAACCTGTCCACTATTCAAAACCGAAGCTTCCGCCGCTTCCTTACGAAAAAGTTCCATGGTCCAGTCAAGGTTGTGCTAAATGATTTATAAAAAGGGGACGCCTGTTATGGCATCCCCGCTATTTCTAGATGTTGCAAGCCGCTCGCTTAAAAAATCCTGGCGGGAGGTGATAGGATTCAGGTATTGCGTGGGTGACCAATTCGGCCAGTGCCGGAACAAAGATGTAGTCTGGCAAAGGGCGGTCGGTTCGGAGGTCGTCAGACATCTTCATTCTTTTGTCCCAGCCATAGATCTCCATGTCCCGGAGCTTGCGGGGGCCGTCTGGATCGGGGTGTTTCCAATCTGGAAGGGCGTAATTGGTTGTTGATATTAGACTGGCGTAATAGCCAGCGCCCTTGTCCACTAAAAACCAATAGTTGAGATTGTGCGTAGAATCTTTAATCTCTACGCCTACTTCACGTGGCTGACCATCTTTTTTGATGGACTCCAATTTCGCGTGGAGTGAGGGCTGGCTAGAGTAAACATAGTATGCGACGTCTTTGCTGCATTCTGCGGCGTGTACTGTTGCAGTCAGCGAGCAGGCTGCGGCAACAATGAAATGATATAAGTATTTCATCAAAATTCTCAAGTTTAAGAACGGGCAAATCTATCGCTCAATGTGTTTTGGAGGCCCAACGGTCACAGTTCCAGGGCCGGTTGTCCCGCCGCCGGCACCTCCGCCACCTGTGTTTGATCCGGACCCAGCGCTCCCCCCTGTTTCTGCACCGCCTCCACTGGTTCCATTGTTAGACACTGATGTAAAGCCAAGAACTGTGACTTTTCCGTGGTAATCATTGAGGACAGGTGATGACCAATTTGTGCTGTTACTGCCTAAGTGGTGCTTTATTTCAATGTAATCTTCTAGCAGTAACGACGTTGGAATAGATCCTGCTTGCCTTCCTGCTGCCCATCTGATTTCAAAGCTGCGGATATCAGAATACATTGCGGCTATCTGATCGTCAGTGCTTGACCTATTCAATGCAGAGTGTCCGAGGCTGTCCCAAGTAGTGGCATCGTATTGATACAAGCCCTGCACGTTCGGGTTCGATGGATTGCTCGTGATGGCCCCAAGCGAGCTTTCATAGAACGCTTGATTGACAGCTGTGCTTACCTCGTCGGGAAGCATGCGGTGGCTATAGCCGTAATCGACTATCTTACCTACCGTCGTAACTTGTGCGTCCGAGAGGTTGGCTGAGACATTGACTGTATTACCGCCGGGCGTACGGTAGGACTGTCCGCCAGCCACGCATTGCATTTCGTCCCTGTTGAGGAGGCGCATTGATTGGTACTCAATAAATAAAGAGAAATTGTCTTGGCAGCGGGGCTGCCTCCCTGGCATCGGCGACTTACAGCAACGGCGCCCACTCTCCAATCTTGATTGCCCAGCTCGCTTTGACTGTTTTTGATGGAAAAAGTTCATGGCAGCATCGATCCGCCATGTTCGGCAAAGTTTTGCCGCTGCCTCCTTCGGCGAGCCTGGAAACCTAGGGAGCAGGACGTAACTATGTGGCACCCGATACCTGACTTGCTTCACGACTGACCCACCCCCGGGCTCTAAACCCGACCGCTACTCAGGGCGGGGGGACGTCGCAGTCGTCAGGTGGGTGCGGACGGCGCGGAGGAACCGGAATGTACGTGGGTACATGCCGATTCCGAGCACCGGCCGCGCCCGCCTGACGGCTGCGCAGTAGTTTTGATAGCTGCTCTTAGTGGAGTTGCGGCGATTTGCTGATGGTTTGGGCATTCTTCCTGATAATCTTCCTCTACAGCATCGCTGGACTCAAGACTTTCCTCAGCATCGTCCGGAGTTACCAGCGGCGTCCGCTTCACGATCACGAAAGAAAGCGAAGATCCGCAATAAGGTAGCGAAGACTTCTAGGCGCAAGAATCGTCGAAAGTGAAGATCAGAGAAGGCGATTTGTTCTTTTCTGCATACACAGATGCCGCTTGCGTAGTTGAGGCGAACTGGTGAGCTACCGCTACGTGGAGCCATGCTACGCGTCAACCGGTTGCTTGACGCGGCCGAACTTGCGTCTGGACCACGACCAGCGGCAGTCAATCTTCTAGTAAACGAGCAGCGGGATTAGCCGTGGCGCCGCCCATCTGGAAGTACCCGACGACACTCGACACCGACCGGTGCTCGGTCAGCTGCATGATCGCCGGAAGTGACACGCCTTGGCGGCTAGCCTCGGTCACGAACCCCGAGCGCAGGCTGTGCCCGCCAAAATCTCCCTCCAGCCCGGCCAATCGCGCCCGCCGCTGTACGATCTCGCCTACCGCGGCCGGAGACAGGGCAGGGCCGACGCGCTGCTTCCACAGCCGTCGGAAGATCGCCCCTTCGGTGATCCCGGCTGCGTCCAGCCAGTCCTGCAACGCGAGGGCGGCCCGATCGAGCACCGGCTTGTCCGGGGTCGAGCTCGCGGTGACGCCGGCCTGCTGGGTTTTGCTGTGCTCCAGGCGATAGATGTAGCCCGCCTCGCCGATCCGGCGCAGGTCACGTAAGTCGGCGGCGGCGATCTCACTGCGCCGGCGCCCACCGCTGGCAAACCCGAAGCAGAGTAGGGCGCGATCCCGTATTCCTTCCAGGCTGTCGTCGCAGGTGGCCAGCAGGGCTTCCAGCTCGGGCAGGGTGATCGCGGTCTTCTTGCGCGGCCGCTCGCCGCGTTTGACTGCGGCTCGGGCGGCGCGGCTGAGCACGGTGCGGATCGCTGGCTGTTCGCAGGGATTGGTCACCTGTCTGAGCCTGTGCGCGGTGGACAGCACGGCGACCCGATGCCGCACGGTGGCCAAGGTCCAGGGCCCAAGCTTGGCCTTCAGGCCGGCCGCCACCAAGGCCTGGTCCACGATCGGCGGCAGCTCCCACGCCAGCTCACCGTCAGTCGAGCGGCGCTGCACGTGGTCGACCACAAACTGCAGCACGGTGGCTTCGGGCACCGGTAATGCGAGCTCGATGCCGTAGCGCGCCGCATGCCAGCCGGCCCAGTAGCGCAGGGCACTGGTGTAGCTGCGGGTGGTGTTCTCGGCCGCTGCTTCGGCCAGCAGCTCGCGCACCGCATCCGCCGCCTGTTGCGCCAGCTGTTCGGGCAGTACCAGCTGGTGGACGGTCTGGACGAGCGCGGCACTAGTGGAATTAGCATTCATAGTATGTAATGTACGCTACGAATAAGCGGACGTAGCCACGATAATCATCACTTATCGCGACTACGTCAACTGCGGGGCAGGGCGCCAGTACGGGAGACATTTTTGATGGCCAGAGGCATCACCGAATCCGACGTGCACGGCGCTGCCGATGCACTTGTTGCAGATGGCGAACGACCTACGGTTGAGCGTATCCGCGCCTATCTGGGTACAGGGTCGCCGAATACAGTCGTGCGCTGGCTGGAGACTTGGTGGCAAGGTTTGGGGCCTCGCTTGGCAACGGACCGCCAGGTCCGGATTACCACAGCCAACGTGCCTGAAGCTGTCGCGGCCCTGGCAGGGCAGTGGTGGACGTTGGCGCTAGACCACGCCCGAGCCCAGGCCGATGACGCAATGGCTTCTGATCGTGCATCCCTCTTAGACGCCCGAGAAACGTTGGAGCGAGACCGGCACGTTATGCAGGCCGAGCTTGCCCGACTAGAAAGCGTAACCCACGCTGCTCAGCAAGCCGAACAACTCGCCGCCGCACGGACGTCCGAGTTAGAGCGCTTTGTCGAGCAGCTGCAGCGTCAGCTGGCCGAACTTAGCCAGCAGCGTGACGCCTCAGCTTTACGCGCCCTCGGCTCAGAAAGCGCCAATGAAATGTTACGGGTCCAACTCCAGGAGTTGCAGGACGCAGCGCGTGCCGAGCGCGACACCTTGACCCAGCATATGCGCGCCACTGAAGACCGGGCACATGCGGAGATCGATCATGCGCGTCAGGAATCCAAGCAGGCCAAGCAGCAGCTAGCTGCCAGCCAGCGAGAGGCAGCGCTGGATAAGCGCCGACTTGAGGAAGCGCTAGAACACGCGCAAGGCGATGTTTCAGCGCTCCGCCAAGACCTCACGATTCAGCAGGCACGCGCAGATGCACTTGAGGCGCAACTCGTCAAATTGAACGATCTGCCGGCAGCACTCGAAGCAGCGTGGCAGCAACACGTGGGACGGAGTCCACCTAAGCGCCCAAAACCCGAACGGTCTAAGCGAGATCGCAGTAAGGCGGTTAAGAGCGGCTAACAAAACGTAGCGAGCAGTCGTCAGGTGGGTGCGGACGGCGCGGAGGAACCGGAGTGTACGTGGGTACATGAGGATTCCGAGCACCGGCCGCGCCCGCCTGGCGGCTGCGCAGTAGTTTTGATAGCTGCTCTAAGTGATGCACAGCAAGCGCCATGCTGTGTTACCTAGGAGCATATCTAAGAGCTCGGTAACCAAACGCGGCCCGCCATTCGCGTAATCGCTGCTGGAACGCGAACAGGGTCAAGCGTTACGCTAAGAATTCCTTAGCATTGGTGAGCAGTCATATGACCCTGCCTGACCGACGTCCCCCCAATTTTGAGTAGTGCCTCAGTTTGGAGTCCAATTCCCTACCCGACGTCCCCCCAATTTTGAGTAGCGCCCCAGTTTGGAGTCCAATTCCCTACCCCGAGGAGATTGGACGTGAAGAAGCGCTTTACCGAGGAACAGATCATTGGCTTCCTGCGCGAAGCCGAAGCGGGCATAGCGATCAAGGACCTATGCCGGCGCCATGGCTTCAGCGAGGCCTCGTACTACCTGTGGCGCAGCAAATTCGGCGGGATGAGCGTGCCCGATGCCAAGCGGCTCAAGGACCTCGAGTCCGAGAATGCTCGACTGAAGAAGTTGCTAGCCGAGCAGCTGTTCGAGAACGACCTGATCAAGGATGCGCTGCGAAAAAAGTGGTAAGCGCACCGGCGCGTCGTACGCTGGTGCGCGAGTGGATCGGGCGCGGTGCCAGCGAGCGTCGTGCCTTGGCAGCGATCGGCATGAGCGCCAGTGCGCTGCGCTATTGCCCGCGCGAAGACCGCAATGGCGAACTGCGCGAGCGCATTGTTGCGCTGGCGCATCGCCATCGTCGCTATGGCGTGGGGATGATCTATCTCAAATTGCGGCAAGAAGGACGCATCGTGAACTACAAACGCGTGGAGCGGTTGTACCGCGAACAGCAGCTACAGGTCCGACGGCGCAAGCGCAAAAAAGTGCCAATAGGCGAGCGTCAGCCGCTGCTGCGGCCATCGCAGGCCAACCAGGTGTGGTCGATGGACTTTGTGTTCGACCGCACTGCCGAAGGGCGGGTGATCAAGTGTCTGGTGATCGTGGACGATGCAACCCACGAAGCGGTCGCCATCGACGTGGAGCGCGCGATCTCGGGCCACGGCGTTGCGCGCGTGCTGGACCGACTGGCGCACAGTCGCGGTTTGCCGAAGGTGATCCGCACTGACAATGGCAAGGAGTTTTGCGGTAAGGCGATGGTCGCCTGGGCGCATGCCCGTGATGTGCAACTACGGCTCATCCAGCCAGGCAAACCGAACCAGAACGCCTACGTCGAATCCTTCAATGGCCGACTACGCGACGAATGCCTCAACGAGCACTGGTTCCCGACGTTACTGCACGCGCGCACCGAAATCGAACGCTGGCGACGCGAATACAACGAGGACCGACCCAAGAAGGCGATCGGCGGCATGACCCCGGCTGCTTATGCCCAACATCTGGCAAACACCGATATCATCAACCCCGGACTCTAAACCAGGCCGCTACTCAGGGCGGGGGGACGTCGGTGTCGGCAGCCTCCGCCGAGGCCTGAGCGCAGACGCCGGCTTCAGGCTGAACCACCGCCGACACGCGACGCCGATTCGCACGCGAGCGCGCTCGACGCCTTCTTCCTCGCAAGGACTCCATCATGCAAATCAAAACCGCAAGCCCTGGCCCTAACGCGCATCCGCACGACCCGGTTGCGGGCGACGGATCGTCACCCGCCGACCGCAGCATCGAGATCGAAGCGGGACACGGCAGCGGCACTCTGTTGCCCACGGACGGCACGCAAGCACGCGCGTGCCCGAGACCGGCTTCGGAAACCACGATGTGCCTCGCGGACCTGCTGTCGATCTCCAGCCAGCGGCCTTCGAGGCCCGAAATCATACCGGCCATTGTGCAAGCCGGGGACGATGAAGGCGTCCCGGATGTGCTTCCGCAACCGGCCCGTTCCGGGGCGAGCCAGCCGCGCTTGGCCAATCCCGGCGAAGCGAGGGACGTCGAGAGCGGGTTGCTCATGCGCGATTGCTCGTCGCGGATCGCCGCCTTCCTGGGCAACCTGTCGGTCGTCCAGGAGCTTCGGCAGTTCGATGACAGCGAGTTCGTGGGCAAGCTGCGTAACGAACTGGTCACCGAGCCCGGATGTCGAGAGCCGAAGACGCTGCTGGCCGCCATGGGCGAGAAGGTCGATGAACTGCGGTCGCACCTGGACAAGCAGGCGTCGACGCCAGAGGAGGCGGAGTTCCTGGCCGAGGCCCGGCGCTATCTCGAACCGGTCATGACCAGCTTAGAGACCGACATCCACACCTTGCAGCACGACGCGAGTGCCGCAAAGCGGATATATCAGGGAGCGCTGACCCTTCTGCTGTACCCCTTGCCGCTCGCCACACTGTTTACCCAGAAGACTGGCACCTACGCTGCGTTCAACATTGCTTCCTACACTTACACGGCGATACAGCTGGTCTCGCTTATGCGACGCCCGACAACGGACGCCAAGCTGTTCATGAAGCACGCCATCAACCGGCACAGCCTCGTCTTCTTCATCTCGCTGGTCTATGCCGTACCCACCTTCTACGCCAAGGCCTCGCCGCTGCAGCGCAACGCCGGCTTCGTCGCCGGCGCGGCGGTGGCGCAAGGGACGATGATGTTCGGCCTGCGGCTGGGGCAGGACCTGATGGACTCGATGCGGCTGCGCTTCAACGGCGCCTTCAACCGCAGGCGTGATCTTCCCGACGGCTTCAGGGACGCCATTGAGGGAGTCGTGGGCGATCTGCGCGCGGGTCTGAACAACGTCAACCGCTCCGTCGGCGAATTCCAGCAGGACCGGCGGATCACGCCGCACATGGATCGGCAGCTCACCTTCTTCAAGCAGGACCTGTCCAGAATCGTGACGGGCCTTGAGCGGCTCGTAGCGACCGGGACGCGGCAGGAGAGCCCGGTCGCCGCAAGCGATAACCCACCAGGCCCCCTAGAGGCGGTGCGCCGGACCCTGGACGCATCGTTCGCAAACAACCCCGACCTGAAGGGAAAGCTCGCGCTGGCGACCGTAGCCTTCGCCGTCCTCGGATCAAACATCGCCCTGATGCGCAACAACGGGCTGGCCCTACCTGACTTCATCGCCGATGCGGTCGTCTCGTCGACGTTCCTGCTCCGCGAAGCGCTGAGCCCGCACGTCACGCACGCGGGGATGAACGACAGCGTGAGCGACACCGTCGGCGGTATGACGATCGGCCTGCCCTTCTCCGTAGCCGCTGTGATGAGCAGCTACATGGACGACCCCAGGGCCAACCCATCGGGCTTCATAGCCGGGACCGTCGGCTACACGGCGGCCTACCTGCTCTTCGGCCGGGTGGCCGGCGACGTCCTGTCCAAGGGCCTCATGGCGACGAGCGGAGCGCTCGGCTGGGGCCAACAGCAGGCGATCCGACTCGGCCGGAGCGCGATGGCCTTGGGTTTCGAACTGGTCGCCGGGCACCGCTCGCCGGCTGCAATGGATGTGCACGACGTAGCCGGGGTCGAGATGGCGGGTGTGCCGCATGAGCCGCTGTTCTTCAGCCCCTCACAGCGGGCGTCCGCCGAACGCACCCTGGTCGGCACGCTTGAGCAGATCGGCGACGAGTGGCACGACGCGCGCGACGAATGGGGAGGCGAATCGGAGGGGACGGCGGGTAGGGACGCCCCCTGGGTCGACGCACCGGCGCAGCTGCCCATGCAGCCGGCGCCTCAGTCGGAATAAGCAGCCCTGCACGCGTATGAGGTCGGGCGGGATTCCTGAGCGGGAGGGTCGGTAGGGATTCGTGTAAAAAGTAGCCACAAGTGAGCTAATTTGCTGTCAGTGAAAGGTTTATTACACGAATCCCTGCCGACCCTCTTGATCTACAACCAGGTCACCAACGGCTGCCGGCGATCGCCCATAGGCTCCGTGAGAATCCCTCGCTAGCAGTACGCGGCCGCGCAGTCCTCCCGCAGACGGCGCTGGGCGCTCTATAAGCGTTGCCTCTGACCAGTAGCATGCCAGCCGGTGCTGTGCGAGTTGCATCCTCCTTGCCTGGCTGCGCTGACTTTGCAAGTCACAACCGTCCAGCCTAAATGACGCCGTCGTCCAGTTTGGCTGATAGCTTCGTCCAGTTTATTTAGAGCGGCTAACAAAACGTAGCGAGCAGTCGTCAGGTGGGTGCGGACGGCGCGGAGGAACCGGAGTGTACGGGGGTACATGAGAATTCCGAGCACTGGCCGCGCCCGCCTGGCGGCTGCGCAGCAGTTTTGATAGCTGCTCTTAGTGTCAGCGTCCACTTGCTTGGCTGTATGTAATGCGATGTCACTACGAGGCAGGCGCACATGCTGACTCTGCAAGCGGAGCGCGCAGGCGGCCGTGACTAAGCCCGAAGGGGCGAGACGCCGTAGGTGGCTCGATGCCGGCACCGCCGGCACGACGGCGCGAAAGGCCGCGCAAAAGATCACATTGCACCACCGAAAATTTGGTGGTATCACAGCCAAGGCCATCGGTTATCCGCATTTTCCAAACGGAGCCGACAATGCAATATTCCCTTAGAAACCTCTTGCCGCTTGTCTCATGCCTTGCGTTGACTGGCATCGCGTCAGCAGCTCAGCAGCCCGGAAAAATGATGTCCGACAAGGACACGTGGGCGTGCGAGGTCGCCATGTGCCTGTCCAATCCTAGCGGGCCTACTGCTGTCGCCGAGTGCCGGCCGCCGATCGAGAAGATGCAGCGCGAGATGGCCAAGGGCAATGCGATTCCGAAGTGTCCTTTTGTCCAGAACGACTCGCAAAGCGGCGGCGGCAGCTCGAGCGGCGGCGGTGGCAACGATCGCCCAGCTCAGCAACTGCGATAGGCATCCTGCGCGGTTCCGCCGCTCGGTACAATTCAGCTCGCTCTATATCGCCGCGACCGGTCGTCGGGGCTGCTCGCCGTTACGCCCCTGCGTCGATTTGTTCAAGTTCGCACCTCGGCAGGGATGCCGGTCCTTTATGCATGCGCACCGATCACAACCAGCGGCTCGGGACTGATCTGCTTGCCGTCGGGATCGAGTCCCCACACGCCCCAATGCGTGACATAAAAAGCATCGTGCGGGTTGACCTCGTTGGACTCGAGACCATCGAGTGTCAAATAGAGCTTTTCCCAAGCTATGACCAGCTTGCCGCCAACCGTCCAGGTGAGCGAGCCGTGGGGGACCCGCCTCGGTCCGTTGGGCGCGCCGTGCGGGGGCGCTCCCGGCCCGTCGATTGCGCCAATTAGGCGGACCTCAAAGGAATGGTTCGGGGCTAGGGTGATACAGCGCTCCCCGCTTGGGTCGAAAACCTCAGTTCCTCCACCCAGTTGGATCGCAGACTCAACGATTGGCTCGTAGTGACCTGTTAGCTGCACACGCAAGTACCACTCTTGTTTGATCACGAAGAGCGCGCCGGGCGCAAGCTCGATCGCTTTTGCTGGTGTGACCGCACTTGCTTTGATCGTCATGTATTGCTCCGTCGCTCGATCGTTGGGGTGTCAATCACTTGATGCGCTTCGTTTTGCTGCGCGGGCTTCAGTTCTTGCGACCTTTGGCAAGCACGGCCAGGGATCGATTGACATACTCGATGACATACAGCTCCGCCGCGTCGATTTCCTCATCTTTGATTAGCAGACTCGTAGGGTGATATTGCTCGCCATCGGCCGTGATGGTCACCATGTATTGGCCGCTCTCGTCGGCAGGATCACCAACTGCAAGTTCCGTCATCACTTGCGTGATGCGGTCCAGGCGAAGCCACCGCCATTGGCCACCGTTCGTTTCCTCTGGCAGGCGACCTTCTGCGCGCGGCAGCGCGTACACCCACAGGGGTACCGGCGAGTCGTTGAATGAGATTCCGTAGCGGTCCTGCGTCATAGCGCTTTACGTCCTTTAGGTGTTGGGTTGGATTTACGGCTGCGCGGTAGGCCGGGCAGTTTCAGCTGGGCCCGATCGCTGGGTAGGATCTTCACGGCGACGGTGGCCACCGTCGTCGCGGCGCAAGCCGATTTCTTGGCCGGCTTGGCGGGGTTGCTCTCGCGCTTGCTGTTGGACAACTCCTTGAGCGCAGCCGGCCGTCCTCGTCGGTAGATCTTCGGCGCACGCACGTAGTTGGCTGGCAGCACTTCAAACACCATCACCCCTCGCGCCAGCAGCTGGGCGGCGGCGGTGTCGAGGCTGGAAAACACACGCGGCTCGCCGCGCTGGCCGATCAGTTGCTTTTCGGTTTGGCCCACGCGCACCATCAATACGTAGCCGCCGGCCTGGCCGACCAGCTGTACTGTGCTCAGCACACCGGCACTGGCGAGGGCGGCGAGGGTGGTGATGGAAATGGTTGATGTCATCATAGGTCTATCAAACATTGATGTTTGATGCTTGATCATTTTAAGTCGCGGTGCAAGCCTGGTGTTGCGAGCCGTTTGCGGACATAACGCGGATTCCACGCAGTGGGGCAGGGCTTCCTCCGCACATGAACCCAAAGTAGTCCAGATGTTGCATCGCCCGGGCGCATCCATTAGGCTAGCCTCACCACTCCTCCCCTGTCGCCCCATTCAGTTGGGTAACGGCTTGGGACGAAAAAACCGCCGCAAGGCGGTTTTTTCATGTCCGCAGGAAGCTCCATGTGACCATCGCCAAAGCGACTGCCGTCTACATCGATGGCTACAACCTATACTACGGGCGCATCCGTGGGACCGCATTCAAGTGGCTCGATGTGGTCACACTGTTCGATCGCCTCCTGCATGACCAAGACCCGACCACCGATCTGCTGCACGTCCGATATTTCACAGCGCCGGCGCTGGGTCGGTTTGCGACCCACAAGCAGGCCTCGGAAACGCAAGCGACATATCTGCACGCGCTAGCACACACCCACCCACAACGATTCGCCACGACGTTAGGCAAACACAGCTGGGACAAGGCGGGAACCCTTCTGCCGGAGTTTGTCAGCGGCCAGCCGTATGATCGGACACGCCGGGTTCGGGTCTGGAAGCTCGAAGAGAAACAGACCGATGTGAACCTGGCGCTGGCCATGTATCGCGATGCTGCGTCGGCGCGCTATCAGCAGCTGGTTGTGTGCTCCAACGATAGCGATATCGAGCCGGTCCTTGCGGCGATCCGCGAGGACTTCCCGATCATCGTGCTAGGCGTGGTCACGCCACGCAGGCCGCCGATCGATGGTGAATCGGACAGAAGAGTCAGCGTCTCGCTGTCGTGCCGCGCTGACTGGACACGTCAATACATTTTGGATGATGAGCTCGCGGCCGCCCAGCTACCGAAACGCGTTCGTAAGCCTGGCAAGGCAATCGATAAGCCGGGGCATTGGTGAACATGAGTTCAAACCCACGTACAACTACAGCCGCGCTCCCCGAGACCGTCGGCGCACGTCTTCTGACGGAGCGAAAGCGCCTCGGCCTTACTCAAATCGAAATGGCCGAGCGCTGTTCTGTCAGTCGGTGGGCGCAGCTATATTTCGAAAAAGATACGAATCTACCGGGTGGCGCGTATCTCATCGCTGCGCACCAAATTGGCGTCGATATTCTCTATGTCCTTACGGGGACGCCGCCATCGTACAAGCGTTGATTGGCTGCACTGCTGAACGCTGCCGGCACCTGGCTAGAGAAGCTGCCCGTGATATATCGCATATGGAGGGTCGGCAGGGATTTGTGTAAAAAACAGCCAAAAGTGAGCTAACTCGCTGTCAGCAACGGCCTTTTACACGAATCCCTGCCGACCCTCAATGCCGAACAAAAATGCGATCTGCCAAGTCTTCAAATAAGGATGGAGCCACATGCCTACAACCCAGCTTTGCGAGCCGATCTTTTGGACACTCTGCGAAAAACCCGAGGCATGGCAGGTCTGGGCCGCACTACTGCAGGCACTGCTTGCCGGAGCCGCAATTTGGTTTGCCGCTCGGCTTGCGGTTAGCCAGGAGCGCCGCGCCATCAGTAGACGAACTGACGTGTTCCTCAAACGGATCGAACAAGCAGCGCTAAACGTGGTACAGATCAAGACGTTTTTCCTTGGAAATCAAGGCGAGGAGTCGCGTGAATCCGTATATAGCGCCGAGGCAAAAATGTTTGAGGTGTTCGCACAGTCGTTGCGTGCTGTGCCTCTTGAGAACATCGTTGATGCCCGCCTCTTGCAACCCCTGCACAATGCGGCCCTCGCCTGCGAGAAGGTCGTCGACCTTTTGAAAAAAAAAATGCCGAACACGCTTGGAGAAAACCAGGAATGGTCAAAAGCGCTCGGCGCCGCTCAGTTCGAACTCACGGAATCTTATAGGAGTGCGTTTGCTGTTGCGGCTGAGTTCGATTCCGTCCCGATGTTCAAGAGGGCTCGGAGTTGGATGACGAACATTCGCATGACAACCATACGCAAAAAGGCCAATCCTCGTTACGCGTCAAAGGACTAGGCTTGTTCTTGTTGCTCCTGCGCCCAATTCAGCACCGCACGCATTTCTTCTTGATCGTAATAGGACGGCGCGGAGCGCGGCTCAAATACCCCGTTAGCAATCGCGGCCTCAAAGTAATGGCGGGCGGCTTCATAGTTCGGCACATGCAAACGTTTGATTAGTTCCAGAACCTCGCTCTCTTCCGAGAAGCGCTTATCATATAGGAACGACAGAAGCGTAATCAGGCCATCGGAACCTACGAAACTGGAAAGCGGCAGGTCGGCAACGGTGTATCGCTTGGTGGCAAACCACTGGTTCTCATCGTGATAGCACGCGTTCTTCCTGTCTGCGTTTGGGGATGCGTGCCGATGATGGACAAGGCGAAGATGGTGCGCACTCCGCTGAATGTTATCGGGTTCGCTTCGTCCATTGAGCCACTCTACCCAGCCGTCATCAACGCTGAGAATCGGCTTGCCGCACTCGTCACATGTCCACGGTGGATTGACTTCCATACTGCATCCTTGTCGGTAGTTGAGCGTCTCCTTGTATCGTGATCGAAGAGCCGCAGCAAGTGGCGTCTGCGACGCGCGCGCGTGGGGCGCATGCCGCTATGCAATTCCACGCTTCTCCCTACATGAGGGTCCAATATAGTCAATTCCCATGACCTTGCGCGCAGTGAGCGGCCCACACACGCTTGACGGTGGTGACGCTCGCGCCTGCCAGGCGCGCAGTGTTGGCGATGGTCTCCCCACGACCGCGCAACGCGACGATGCGAGCATGTACGGCCGGATCGGCCGGGCGGCCACGGTACTTGTCTCTGGCCTTCGCCAGCTCAATACCCTGACGCTGACGCTGGGGTTCAGCCGACATACGTGTAAAAATAGCTCATACGTTCGTATTTCATTCATTGCATCAGTGCGTTAGCGGATATTTTGGGCAGCAAAGCAACACCGCAGTGTCATTGCAGCGGCACTGGGCTGAAGACGTGCAGGCCCTGGAGCCGCCCGATGTCTCCAGGACAATTTGGCCAACCTCGCGTCGTGCCAGCCAGTGCACCAGCTTGCGATGGCCGGCCGCGCGTTGGCCTTGGCGATCGCCACCGCCCGGCGTGGCGGTGGTTACGCCATCGCTGTCAGCGTGTTGGTGGCGCAAACCCCAGGCGCCATCGGCCAGCACGCACACCCCACTGGATTCGGCGTTGACCACGTTCTCCACCTGCGCCTCGCTGGTGATCACGAACTGGCGCAGATAGTTGCTTACGCGCACATCGCAATAATTGGCGCCGGCTGCCTTGGCGGTGCTCAGCGCGGTATCGGACAAGCGCCGGCTGCGTGCGGCATCGTTGGGCGTGAGCAACTGTTTGGCGGCGATCAGGCGGGTGTTCGGCAGCAGCAAGCCGGCAGCACCAATGCCCGACAGGGTGAGGAAGGTACGACGGTCCACGGCGGTTCTCTATCGCATGGCGCGCGGCGATGCGATGCCGGACACAGGGCGGCCGTGGAACGTCGCGCCGCAGTGCGGGCAGCGGCAGCGCCCGCATCGATCCAGAGACCTATGTCCCGTTTGCACACTTCTGCGTTGCGGCACATCGAAACGTCAACCGCCGTAGCAGAACCGAGCACGACCACTGTCGAGCGCAAACCGGTTCCCGCAAGCTGCGCGAGTCGCGAGTCGCGGCTTGCGCCACGCCGGGTCAAGGGCGGCAAGCAGTCACTTTCATGCGGTACACCAGGGACATCCGATGAACCTCTCTCTTTGCACCATCGTGGCGATCGCCATTGCCGCCTGCGTGCCGCCGTGCACGGCCGTTGCCGCCGACTGGTACGTCGCCCCCACCGGCAACGACGGCAATCCCGGCACCCGCGCCGCCCCCTTTGCCAGCGTGATGGCTGCGCAGGCCGCCGCGTCCGGTGGCGATACCGTTTATCTGCGCGGCGGCACCTATCGCCTGACCAGCGCCAACATCAGCGTGGTGCGGCAGCCCTACGCCGTGGTCAACGAGATCACCAAGCCCGGCATCGCCTATGTCAACGTCGCCAACGAGCGGCCGGTGTTCGACTTCTCTGCGGTGACGCCCACCGGCCTGCGCGTGGCCGCATTCCGGGTGGCCAGCAACAACTGCGTCTTTCGCGGATTCGAGGTGGTGGGTGTGCGGATCACCATTGCAGACCGCCTGACCCAGTCCGAGGCATTCCGCGTTGACCGCGGCAACGGCAACCTGTTCGAGAATCTGGCGATCCATGACGGCCAGGCGATCGGCTGGTACCTGGTTTCCGGCAACGACAACCGGGTTCACAACGTCGATGCCTATAACAACCGCGGACTAAATGCATTCTCCGATGGAAACATCGACGGTTTCGGCGTGCACCCGACGCTTGCCGGAAGCACCGGAAACCTTATCGAAGGCAGCCGCGCATGGTTCAACAGCGACGATGGGTTCGACCTGATCAATGCTGCTGCCGCAGTCACCCTGCAACGCAACTGGTCGTTCTACAACGGGTACGACAGCGCATTCACCCCGCTGGGCAATGGCGCAGGCTTCAAGGCAGGCGGCTACGGCCGCAACGGAAGCGATTATCCCAAGCCGGTGCCGCGCCATATCGTGCGGTTCAATCTGGCAGTGGGCAATCGATCCAACGGCCTCTACGCCAATCACCACATCGGTGGGCAGGAGTGGATCAGCAATACATCGATCAAGAACGGCCGCGCCAACTACGACATGCAATCCACCTTAAGCGACAACCTCACCGACGTGCCTGGATACGACCACCATCTGGCCAATAACCTGGGATTCGGAACGCGCATCGAAATGATCAACCTGGGGTCTGCAAGTGAGAACGATATCGGCCGCAATTTGTTCAATCTTCCCCTTGTCATCAGTGCAGGCGATTTCGTCAGCCTGGACGAGCGACAGCTCATGCGTCCGCGCCAGGCCAACGGCGACCTACCCATCATCACCTTCGCCACCCTGGCACCGGGCAGCGCCTTGATCGACGCCGGCGCCGATACCGGTGAGGCCTTTAACGGACGTGCGCCGGACCTGGGGGCATTCGAGGCGCGTTGATCCGGACGATGGCGCTAGCCGCCTGGCCGGCGGCTAGCGCCATCGTGCCCGGCAGGATTAGGGGTCGGCAGGGATTCGTGTAAAAGGCCTTTACTGACAGCGAGTTAGCTCACTTTTTTTGGGGGGGTGTAGGCCGGTGAACCGCCCCGGCTTCCGGCACTCCGCATGCCGTCTGGTTCGATGCGCCCATCGCCAGCGCCGCGCGACGCCTGACCGAGCTGGCCCGCGCGCATGCTGGACCGCGACCTCCACGTCTGGCGGTTTAGCGCTGGTCTCGCGCCATTTTATGAATTGTGATCGAGGACGAAGTAACGCGTTGCCGCAGAAGTGGCACTTCTCTAACGCGGCGATTACTTCCGATTGGTGCGCCGCAAATTTACTAAAATTTTACTGTAATTTAACTATCAAACCAGAAGAAAGACCATGAGAAAATTTAAATCGAAGTACATGCTTGGCGCCTGCATCGTTGGAAGCATCGTTAGCGCGGGTGCAGCGGCGCAGGTCGCTGCAATAAACAATACTGGCCGTGCCGAGGCTATGTCTGCATGGGAAACTACGCTCAAGCACGAGGCTCCGGCTATGGAGGGCTGCTTTAGCTCGACATTTCCGGACATGGGGTGGCAGGCGGTACGCTGTGGCGCACCGCCGAAGTTGGTCATGAAGCCACGACACGTTGCCAGCGGCAACGCTCGTACCACCACCGACAACCGTGTGCTCATCACCGGCAATGGCGATGACTACGCTGCACGCACGGGCAGGCTCACCCACTCAGCCGTCGGTTCGTTCCCGAGCGTAAGCGGCGTGACCACTGGGGTAGTCCAATACTCGCTGCAAATCAATACCGACAACGACAGCAACCCCGCCGCTTGCGCGCAGTTCGGTTTTTCTTCGTGCAAGACCTGGCAACAGTACGTCTACTCCAGCGACGCCGACGAAGACTCAAGTAATGGCTTTGACCCGGTCATCTTCATTGAAAGCTGGGTATATGCGGACAGTACCTCGGAATACGATGCGGCGGGTTGCCCGTCCGGCTGGGATGCTTACGAAGGCAACGCTTGCGTGATTAACAGCGAATTGGTGCGAGTGCCTCTGGTGCCAGTTTCGGGCATCGCTGGTGTCAAGCTGACCGGTTCTGCGACCTCGGGGGGCGTGGATACCGTGTCGTTTTCGGTGAACGGAAGGGCCTACAGCGTGAGTCAGCGCGCCTCTACGGTGGATATCAATAAGATCTGGCGCCTGACCGAATTCAACATCTTCGGCAACGGCGCCAGAACTCAGACGGTGTCGTTCAATCGCGGCTCGCACGTCACGGTAAACGTAGCGGTAAACGATGGTACGACAAATGCCCCGACTTGCCTGGGCAATGCCGGCCAGACGTTCGAGCAGAACAACCTGACGCGCGGTAGTTGCTCCGTCTTTGGTGGCGCTTCGCCCGGCATTAGCTTTCCTCAAAGCAACTGACTATTTGCGTCTGGGGAGGTTTCGTCCTTCCCAGACGTTACTTGTTCGCCAACGGGGCGCGGTGGCCGCAGCTGCGCCAGGAGCTGTTCCAGCGTGCTCAGACGTACCGTGGCCCGCGCTGTTCCGGGACACTGTCGACTGGGATCTGATCGAGACGCACTGGAAGGACCTGATGCAGGTCGTGCTCTCGACGTCCACCCAATTTTGAGTAGCGCCTCAGTTTGGAGTCCAATTCCCTACCCCGAGGAGATTGGACGTGAAGAAACGTTTTACTGACGAGCAGGTCATCGGCTTTCTGCGCGAAGCCGAAAGCGGCGTGGCGATCAAGGACCTGTGCCGGCGCCATGGCTTCAGCGAGGCCTCGTACTACCTGTGGCGCAGCAAATTCGGCGGGATGAGCGTGCCCGATGCCAAGCGACTCAAGGACCTCGAGTCCGAGAACGCGCGGCTGAAGAAGTTGCTGGCCGAGCAATTGTTCGAGAACGACCTGATCAAGGATGCGCTGCGAAAAAGTGGTAAGCGCACCGGCGCGTCGTACGCTGGTGCGCGAGTGGATCGGGCGTGGTGCCAGCGAGCGTCGTGCGTTGGCAGTGATCGGTATGAGCGCCAGTGCGCTGCGCTATTGCCCGCGCGAAGATCGCAACGTCGAACTGCGCGAACGCATCTGTGCGTTGGCGCATCGCCATCGCCGTTATGGCGTGGGGATGATCTATCTCAAATTGCGACAAGAAGGACGCATCGTGAACTACAAGCGTGTGGAGCGGTTGTACCGCGAGCAGCAGCTGCAGGTCCGGCGTCGCAGACGCAAAAAGGTGCCAATAGGCGAGCGTCAGCCGCTGCTGCGGCCATCACAGGCCAATCAGGTGTGGTCGATGGATTTCGTGTTCGACCGCACCGCCGAAGGCCGAGTGATCAAGTGTCTGGTGATCGTGGACGATGCAACCCACGAAGCGGTCACCATCGACGTGGAGCGCGCGATCTGCGGGCACGGGGTGACGCGCGTGCTGGATCGGTTGGCACACAGTCGCGGTTTGCCTCACGTCATCCGTACCGACAATGGCAAGGAGTTTTGCGGTAAGGCGATGGTCGCCTGGGCGCATGCCCGTGGCGTGCAGTTGCGGCTGATCCAACCCGGCAAACCGAACCAGAACGCCTACGTCGAATCCTTCAATGGCCGACTACGCGACGAATGCCTCAACGAGCACTGGTTCCCGACACTGCTGCACGCGCGCACCGAAATCGAACGCTGGCGACGCGAATACAACGAGGACCGACCCAAGAAGGCGATCGGCGGCATGACCCCGGCTGCTTATGCCCAACATCTGGCAAACACCGATATCATTACCCCCGGAATCTAAACCAAGCCACTACTCAGGGTGGGGGGACGTCGCACCCGGCAAGAGGCTGATTCACTCACGACGCAGCTGCAGCGCTGCGAGACCGCCCTGCAGGCCGAATGCGAGGCGAGCGCCACCGCCAGAAGCGAGGTGGCCAGCCGCACTACCGAACTGGCTCAACTGCAGGAGCGGATCGCGGGCCTCACTGCGCGATTGGCGGAGCACGAACGTCATGCCCAGTCGCTGGAGCAGAAGCACGAACACGCCAGGGAAGCCCTTGAGCACTACCGGACCTCCGTCAGAGACCAGCGCGAGCAGGAACAGCGCCGGCATGAGAACCAGGTGCAGGAGTTGCAGGTCGCCCCTGCGGCAGGCCAACGAGGCCTTGACCGCCAAGAACCACGACCTGATGCAGCTCAACCGGGAAAACGGCCAGTGGCTGGAACGCCATACCCGCCTGGAGCAGGAACTGACGCAGACACGCCAGCGTGCCGACGCCCAGCAGCGCGAGCGCGACGCGCTGCGCCTGACCGCCGCCGAGCACCAAGGCCTGCAGGCGCGATGGACCAAAGATGTCCAAGCGCTGGAAGGTGTGCGCGCCGAACTGGCTGCGGCGCGGACAGAGCTGGTCGAAGAGCGCCAGCGCCGGGAACACGCCGAGGCGGACACCTTGCGGGCCACGGTACGTCTGAGCACGCTGGAACAGCTCTTGGAGCAGCTGCGGCCACCGCGCCCCGTTGGAGAACCCGAAAACGCCATCGCAGCCGGTGCAACGCCAGCAGGCAGATGATCAGCCGTTTCGGGGGAAGGCACCGGTCATCCCGTATGCCTTCGTCGTCCCAGCCAGGACTTCGGTGAGGCGAAACAAGTCGAGCGCTCCCCCGGCAAACTTGCTTCTACAGTCACTGCAGGAGATCGACATGGGTCTATGCAGTTCAAAGCCGAGCATTGCAGGCTCACCTGAGCATTATGCAACCCCCACCACAGAGCAGGCCGCGCCATCTAAGTCGTCGCCGCCATCGCGCAGGGAGTCGACTTCTTCTTCGACCAGTGCACTGCGCGAGGCTTTACCTTAATCCTGAGATTGTCCTGCTGCCATTCAAGGAATTTTGGCATGTCCCCAGAAAACGATCATTGCGACGTGATCGATGTTTCGGTTGCTCCCACGCAACTGGATTCTTTGTCTTCCGCGATTCTGCAGCGGCCGGGGATGGCGCGGGTAGCGCTTCCCGGCAATGTAGTGGCCTGGGCTGCAGGCCATCACGGCACGCTCGGACGGCTACTCGCCGACCAGCGCTTCAACCGGGATTGGCGGCAGTGGCGGGCGCTGCAGGACGGCGAGATTCCTGAAAATCATCCGCTGATCGGGATGTGCAAGCTGGACAACATGGTCACCGCGCATGGTGCCGACCACCAGCGCTTGCGCGGTCTGCTCGCCAGGAGTTTCGCACCCAGCTGTATCGCCCTGCTGGCGCCGCGCATCGAACACTGCGTCGATAGGCTGCTGGCAGGGATGGCCCGGCATGGCAGCGCCGAGTTGATGCGCGAATTCGCCATTCCGCTTCCCACCAGCGTGATCGCCGACCTGTTCGGTCTACCGGACGACCAGCGCGAGGAGATCGTCGCACTCACCAATAGCCTGGCCAACACCTCCGCCACCGCGGAGGAGATTCAACAGACACGCCAGCGCATTCCGGAGTTTTTCCATCGGCTGATCGCGCGCAAGCGGCGCGAGCCAGGCGACGATCTGGCCTCGGCGCTGATCGCCGGGCGCGACAAGGGCGAACTGGTGTCCGATACCGAACTCATCGACATGCTGTTCATGGTGCTCTCCGCGGGCTTCGTCACTACCACCGGCGTCATCGGCAATGGCGTGCTGGCCTTGCTGACCCATCCGCAGCAATTGCACTTGGTGCGCAGCGGCCAGGTGCCGTGGCCGCAGGCGATCGAGGAGATATTGCGCTGGTGCAGCAGTGTGGCGAATCTTCCGTTCCGCTATGCCACGCAGGATATGGATATCGAAGGCTGCCCCGTGCGCCGCGGCGATGCCGTGCTGATGGCGTTTCATACGGCCAATCGCGACGAGGAGGCCTTCGGTCCAGGCGCCGACGGGTTCGATGTCACTCGCCGCCATAACCCCCATCTGTCGTTCGGTCAGGGCCCGCACTTTTGCCTGGGCGCTGCGCTGGCGCGCCTGGAACTGCGCTGCGCCTTTCCTGCGCTGTTTGAACGGTTGGATGATCTGGCGCTGGCCATCGCCACCGAAGAGGTGACCTACATGCCGTCCTACGTCATTCGCTGCCCGCAGCGCCTGCCGGTCACCTTTCGCCCTTCCATCGCCTAGAGAATGAGCGCCATGTCAGACCATTCGTTGCCGACGCTGCCGATGTGGCGCGTCAATCACATCGAACCTTCGCCCGACATGCTGGCGTTGCTCGCCAACGGCCCGATCCACCGCGTGCGGTTCCCGTCCGGACACGAAGGCTGGTGGGTGACCGGTTACGACGAGGCCAAGCAGGTGCTGTCAGATGCGGCGTTCCGGCCAGCTGGCATGCCGCCAGCGGAGTTCACGCCGGACTCGGTGATTCTTGGGTCGCCTGGGTGGCTGGTGTCGCACGAGGGGATCGAGCATGCCCGGTTGCGCACAATCGTGGCGCCAGCCTTCAGCAATCGCAGGGTGAAGCTGCTCGCGCAACAGGTTGAGACGATCGCCGCGCAGTTGTTCGAGACGCTAGCGGCCCAGGCGCAGCCTGCCGACCTGCGGAGGCATCTTTCGTTTCCGCTACCGGCGATAGTCATCAGCGCGCTGATGGGGGTGCCCTACGAAGACCACGCCTTCTTCGCCGGGCTGTCCGACGAGGTGATGACGCACCAGCACGAGAGCGGTCCACGCAGCGCGTCGCGCGTGGCCTGGGAAGAACTGCGCGCCTACATCTGCGGCAAGATGCGCGGCAAGCGCGAGGAACCGGGCGACGACCTGTTGACCGATCTGCTCACGGCGGTCGATCAGGGCAAGGCAAGCGAGGAAGAGGCGATCGGTCTGGCGGCGGGCATGCTGGTGGCGGGGCACGAGAGCACCGTCGCACAGATCGAGTTCGGCCTGCTGGCGCTGCTGCGCCATACGCAACAGCGCGAGCGCCTGGTCGCCGATCCGTCGATGGTGGAGAGTGCCGTCGAGGAAATCCTGCGCATGTATCCGCCGGGCGCGGGCTGGGACGGCATCATGCGTTACCCACGGGCCGACGTGTGCATCGCTGGCGTGCACATCCCTGCCGAAAGCAAGGTGTTGGTGGGCCTGCCGGCGACCTCGTTCGACCCGCGCCATTTCGACGATCCCAAGGTCTTTGACATCGGCCGCGATGCCAAGCCGCACCTGGCGTTCTCCTACGGTCCGCATTACTGCATCGGTGTAGCGCTGGCCAGGTTGGAACTGAAGGTGGTGTTCGGTTCGATCTTCCAGCGCTTTCCCGCACTGTGCCTGGCAGTGGCGCCGGAAGAACTGACGCTCCGCAAGGAAATCATCACCGGCGGTTTCGAGGCGTTTCCGGTGCGCTGGTGACATACGCACGCCGCCCCGGTGGCGCTCTTCCACTCAGGCCTGGCGCGTTCGCTGTGCCAGACCGATCCGTCAGCCAACAGGTAACCAAGCAAGATGGACGTGCAAGCAGCACCCAACGCAATCTGCCGCGATGCCTTCGCCGAACTGGCATCGCCAGCATGCATCAATGACCCGTACCCGTTCATGCGCTGGCTGCGCGAGCACGATCCGGTGCATCGCGGAGCCTCGGGCCTGTTCCTGCTGAGCCGCCACGCCGACATCTACTGGGCGCTCAAGGCCACCGGCGACGCGTTCCGCGGCCCGGCGCCGGGCGAGCTGGCGCGCTACTTTCCACGTGCGGCGACCAGCCTGTCGATGCAACTGCTGGCCTCCACGCTGGCGATGAAGGAGCCGCCGACGCATACGCGCCTGCGCCGGCTGATCTCGCGCGATTTCACCATGCGCCAGATCGACGCGCTGCGGCCGTGCATCGCCCGCACCGTCGCCGCACGCCTGGATGCCATGACGCCCGCGTTGCAGCGCGGGGAGACGGTGGATCTCCATCGCGAGTTCGCGCTGGCGCTACCGATGCTGGTGTTCGCCGAACTGTTCGGCATGCCGCAGGACGACATATTCGCACTGACCACCAGCATCGGAACCATTCTGGAAGGCCTGAGCCCGCACGCCAGCGATCCTCAACTCGCTGCGGCCGATGCTGCCAGCGCCGGGGTCCAGCGCTACTTCGGCGACCTGATTGAGCGCAAGCGCGCTACCCCCCAGCAGGACATAGTCTCAATGCTGGTCGGGGCGCACGACGACGATGCCGACGCGCTCTCGGACGCGGAGCTGATAAGCATGCTCTGGGGCATGCTGCTGGGCGGCTTCGCCACTACCGCCGCCACCCTCGACCATGCGGTTCTGGCGATGCTGGCGCATCCCGAACTGTTGCACTGGCTGCAAGGCGACGAGGCGGAGGTGAAGGCTTTCGTCGAAGAAGTGCTGCGCTGCGACGCGCCGGCGATGTTCAGCTCCATCCCGCGCATCGCCCAGCGCGACATCGAATTGGGGGGCATGGTGATTCCGAAGGACTCGGATGTGCGCGTGCTGATCGCGGCGGGCAATCGCGACCCGGAAGCCTTCGCCGATCCGGATCGCTTCGATCCGGCGCGTTTCCATGGCACCAGCCCGGGCATGTCGACGGACGGCAAGGTGATGCTGAGTTTCGGCCACGGCATTCACTTCTGCCTGGGCGCGCAACTGGCACGGGTGCAGTTGGCCGAGAGCCTGCCGCGGATTCACGCACGCTTTCCCACGCTGGCATTGGCCGCGCCGCCGACACGTGAACCCTCCGGTTTCCTGCGCACGTTCCGCGCCCTGCCGGTACGGCTGGAGGAGGTGCACGGTGGCTGAGATGCGTGTCGTGGTCGATCAGGCGTTGTGTGCGACCACCGGTCAGTGCGCGCTGACTTTGCCGGGCGTGTTCCGCCAGCGCGAGCCTGACGGCGTCGCCGAAGTGTGCTTGTCGGAGGTTCCGCCTGCGCTGCACGCCGCGGCGCGGCTAGCGGCCAGCCAGTGTCCGGTCGCCGCGATCCGGGTCATCGATGCCGATGCCGCACGTACCAGAGCCGCGCCGGCGTCTTCGCAAGCCGATTCGCAAGCCGAACGCACACGCAATCCAGGAGGCCACGATGGGACGGTTTGAAGACAAGGTGGCCGTGGTGACCGGCGCCGGTGCCGGCATCGGCAAGGCCTGCGCTATGGCCATCGCGCGCGATGGCGGTCGCGTGGTGGTGGCCGACATCGATGCTCCGGCGGCCATCGCCTGCGCCGCGCAGATCGTGGACGACGGGGGCGGCGCGCTGGCCGTGGCG
The DNA here is from genome assembly GCF_041475695.2 of Xanthomonas sp. NCPPB 4037. Lineage (NCBI taxonomy): Bacteria > Pseudomonadati > Pseudomonadota > Gammaproteobacteria > Lysobacterales > Lysobacteraceae > Xanthomonas > Xanthomonas sp. NCPPB 4037. The sequence continues at coordinate 2,794,947 of NZ_CM191261.1, read as the reverse complement.
ACCGACATCGCCGATGCGCAGGCGGTGGCCGCGCTGTTCGAGACGGCGACGGGGCACTTCGGTTGCGTGGACCTGCTGGTCAACAACGCCAGTGCGATGCAGTTGACACCGCACGACCGCGCGATCCTCGATCTCGATCTGGCGGTATGGGACCAGACCATGGCGACCAATCTGCGCGGCACGCTGCTGTGCTGCCGTGAGGGCATTGCACAGATGATCGCCCGCGGCGGTGGTGCGATCGTCAACATGTCCTCGTGCCAGGGGCTCAGCGGCGACACCGCGCAGACCGCCTATGCCGCGTCGAAGGCGGCGATGAACATGCTGTCGGCGTCGCTGGCCACCCAGTACGGGCATGCGCAGATTCGCTGCAATGCGGTCGCGCCCGGACTCATCATGACCGAACGCCTGCTGGCCAAGCTGGATGCGTCCATGCAGGCACACCTGCGTCGGCACCAGTTGCTGCCGCGCATCGGTCGCCCCGAGGACGTGGCGGCGCTGGTGACCTTCCTGCTTTCCGACGAGGCCGCGTTCATCACCGGCCAGGTGATATGCATCGATGGCGGCATGCTGGCGCACGTGCCGACCTACGCCGACGGCGGCAATAGTCGCACGGCGCCCCCCAGCGTCGATGCCATCGGAACCGCTTTCGTGGCGGATCGCTGATGGATTTGCTGCGCAACCCGCTTAACCGACGGCTACGGTTACAGCAGGGCATCCCGGTGGTGCCCGGCGCCTATCCGCTGGTCGGGCATCTTCCGGCGATCGTCTGCGACCTGCCGCGGTTGCTGCAGCAGGCCGAACGTACCCTGGGCGCGCACTTCTGGCTGGATTTCGGCCCCGCCGGGCAACTCATGACCTGCGTGGATCAGGACGCGTTCGCTCTGCTCCGGCACAAGGACGTGTCCTCCGCGCTGATCGAGGAGATCGCGCCGGAGTTGCTGGGGGGAACGCTGGTCGCGCAGGACGGCAGCGCGCATCGGCAGACGCGCGATGCGATCAAGGCGGCGTTCCTGCCGAAGGGACTGACCCAGGCCGGCATCGGCGCGCTGTTCGCGCCGGTCATCCAGGCGCGCGTACAGGCGTGGCGCGAGCGCGGCGAGGTGTCCATTCTGCGCGAAACCGGTGACCTGATGCTTACCCTCATCTTCAGCCTGATGGGCATCCCCGCGCAGGATCTGCCGGGGTGGCAGCGCAAGTACCGGCAACTGCTGCAACTGATCGTTGCGCCGCCGCTGGATCTGCCCGGGCTACCATTGCGTCGCGGCCGCGCCGCCCGCGACTGGATCGACGCCCAGTTGCGCCAGTTCGTCCGCGACGCGCGCGCGCATGCCGCACGTACCGGCTTGATCAACGACATGGTGAACGCTTTCGATGGCCGTGACGAGGCGCTCGCCGACGATGTGCTAGTCGCCAACATTCGATTGCTGCTGCTGGCCGGCCACGACACCACCGCCTCGACAATGGCCTGGATAGTGATCGAGCTGGCGCGACAGCCGATGCTGTGGGAGGCGCTGGTCGACGAGGCGCAGCGGCTGGGCGCAGTGCCGACCGAGCCTGCGGACCTGGCGGCGTGCCCGGTCGCCGAGGCGCTGTTCCGCGAGACCCTGCGCGTGCACCCGGCGACCACGCTGCTGCCTCGTCGCGCCGTGCACGATCTGCAACTCGGTGACCGGCACATTCCGGCAGGTACCTCACTGTGCATCCCGCTGCTGCATTTCTCGAACTCGGCCATGCTGCACGAAGCGCCGGACCAGTTTCGCCTGGCGCGTTGGCTGCAACGCAGCGAGCCGATCCGGCCTCTGGACATGCTGCAGTTCGGTACTGGCCCGCACGTATGCATCGGCTACCACTTGGTCTGGCTGGAGCTGGTGCAGTTCTGCATCGTCCTTGCATCAACCATGCACAAGGCGGGGTTGCGGCCGCGCTTGTTGAACGACGTCGACAAAGGCCGGCGCTATTACCCGACCGCGCATCCGTCCATGGCCATCCGCATCGGCTTCGCATGAGCGGGCAACCCATGCCGGAACTGGCGCCTTTACCACCGAGGCGGTGCGGCCGTCCTCTTGCAGGAATAACCACATGAACAACATGCAGATCGGATCCACGGCACACGACGACCGCGTAGGCGTTTCCGAGCTCGGCGGATCGGGGCACCAGGCAGATGCCACGTCCGGCCATCTGCTGCCGGAAGTCTGGATGCAGGCTGGCGCAAAACGGGTCGAGCAGGTGCTGGAGCTTCTTCTCAACGCCGAGGAGGACGGCACCACCGAGCTGATGGCGGCGATGCGCTACGCCACCCTGCATGGCGGTAAGCGTACCCGCGCCTTGCTTTGCCTGGCGGCCGGCGACCTGGCCGACACGCCGGCGCACGTGCTCGACGACGTCGGCGCCGCCATTGAGATGATGCACGCCTGCACTCTGGTCCATGACGACTTGCCCGCCATGGACGACGACGTGTTGCGTCGCGGCCTGCCGACCGTGCACGTCAAATTCGGCGAGGCCACCGCGATCCTGGTCGGCGATGCGCTGCAGGCGCACGCGTTCCTGACCCTGGCCAGGGTGGAGGCGCCCGGCGACAACCGCATCGCCTTGGTGCGCGAACTGGCACAGGCGGTATCCGCCGACGGCGCGGCCGGCGGGCAGGCCATGGATCTGGCACTGGTCGGCAAGCACGTCGCATTGGATACGATCATGGCGATGCACCGGATGAAGAGCGGCGCGCTGGTCCGCGCGTCGGTCCGCATGGGCGCGCTGTGCGCCATCGCCGAAGATGCCGAGCATGCCGAACTGTACGCCGCGCTCGATCGTTACAGCGCCTGCTTCGGCCTGGCGTTACAGGTGGTGGACGACATTCTCGACGCGACGGCGGATGTCGCGACACTGGGCAAGACCCCCGGCAAGGACGCGGCGGCGCACAAGCCGACCTGTGCCTCGATCATGGGCCTGCCGGCCGCACGTCAGTTCGCGTTGAACCTGTTGCGCGACGCAGGCGAAGCCATCACCCCGTTGGGGCCGCGCGCGCAGCGGCTGGAGCAGATGTTGCGGCGGGCCGGCGCGTATTTGTCCCAGCACGTGCCGTGCGCGTTGCGGCAGGAGGAGCTATCCACATGAGCGCGCTGTCCGAACAGATTCTCTCGGAACTGTGCCATCTGCTTGGTGAGACGCGCGACGGTGGCACCGTTGGCCCGTCGGTCTACGACACGGCGCGCGCGCTACTGTTCCACGACGGTCTCGCTGACAGGTACGATGCTTACGCATGGCTCATCGCGCAACAGCAGGTCGATGGCGGGTGGGGAAGTGTGGATTTCCCGCTGTTCCGGCATGTCCCCACGTGGGCCGCATGGCTGGCGTTGCAGCGCGCCGGGGCACTTCCCGGCGCGGCCGAGGCGCTCCATGCCGCGACGCGCTTTCTGGAGCGACAGCCCGATCCCTATGCGCACGCCGTACCGGACGATGCACCGATCGGCGCAGAACTGATCCTGCCGCCGCTGTACAGCGAGGCCGCCGCGTTGTCGAACAGCGCGGCATTTCCGCGCCACCCGGCGCTGTGGCCACTGCGTCAGGCACGCCTGGCCAGGCTGGCGAAGGTGACGACCTTGCCCTCCGGGCATCCGCTGTTGCATTCCTGGGAGGCATGGGGCCTGGGCCAGCAGGTCAGCGCATGCCCGGACGAGGATGGCAGCATCGGCATCAGTCCGGCGGCCACCGCCGCCTGGCGTGCGCAGGCGCTGCAGCAAGGCGGCACACGGCAAGCCGGGCGCGCCGACGCGTATCTGCAGGCGGCCGCGCAGGCGACCCGCAGCGGTATCGAGGGCATCGTGCCCAACGTCTGGCCGATCAATGTGTTCGAGCCAGCCTGGTCGCTGTATACCCTGCACCTGGCCGGGCTATTCGCGCATCCCGCGCTCGCCGAGGCCGTGTGCGCGACCGTCGCACCACTCGAGACGCGCATGAGCGCGCGCGGGTTGGGGCCAGCCAAGCATTTCGCAGCCGACGCGGACGACACCGCAGTCGCATTGAGCGTCCTGCATCTGGCCAGCCGCGCCCCGGCGGCCGATGCATTGCGCCAGTTCGAAAGTGGCGCGCTGTTCGTCACCTTCCCCGGCGAACGCAATGCCTCGGTGTCGACCAATATCCATGCGCTGCATGCATTGCGCCTGCTGGGCGAGCCGGCCGTCGCCACCCGCGCCTACGTCGAAGCAAACCGTAACCCCGATGGCGTCTGGAGCAACGAGAAATGGCATGTGTCGTGGTTATATCCCACCGCGCACGCGGTCGCCGCGCTGGCGCACGGCCAGCCACAATGGCGGGACGAACGCGTGCTGGCGGCGTTGCTGCAGGCCCAGCGCGAGGACGGCGGCTGGGGCGCCGGCAGTGCGCCCACGCTCGAGGAAACCGCCTATGCGCTGTTCGCGCTGCACACGATGGACCGGAGCGAGGAACCGGCAGCACGCAGGCGTATCGCACAGGCGGTGACGCGGGCGCGGGCGTGGATGCTCGCCCGGTATGTGCCGTACGCGCTGCCGCAAACCCCGCTGTGGATCGGCAAGGAACTGTATTGCCCGACCCTGGTTGTGCGTGTGGCCGAACTTGCCGGGCTGTGGTTGGCGTTGCACTGGGAGCAGGGCGCGCCGGCCGAGGCCACGCATGCAGGAGCGGCGCCATGATCGGGAGCGAACACGCACTGCAGCAGGTGCGGGACTGGGGGCGATCCCTGACGGGCTTCGCCGACCAGCATGCCGCCGAAGCGGTCAGGGGCGGGAGTTACATCTTGCAGTGCATCCAGCCGGGATTACGCGAGATCAACGCCCGCACCGGCCGCGATCCGCAGGACGACGCGCTGACTGTGGCGTTTTACTGCGAACTGGCGCTGTTGTTCTGGCTCGATGACTGCAACGACCTGGCCCTGATCGCACCGGTGCAGCTTGACGCGGTTGAACAGGCGCTGGGGCAAGGCGTGCCGTGCGCGCTGCCGGGCTTCGAGGCCTGTGCCGCGCTGCGTGCTTCGCTGGCCGGGCTTGCCTACGAGCATGGCGACTATGTGCAACTGCTCTACGACACACGGCGCTATTGCGCTGCGCTGCGCGTCGGCCCCGCGCAGGCAGCAACGGCGCACGCCTGGTCCTATGCCGAGTACCTTTACACCGGCATCAATTCGATTGCTTACGCCAACGTGTTCTGCTGCCTGTCGCTGCTGTGGGGCCTGGAAATGTCGGCCCTGCGCGAGCGTCCCGCATTCCGCCAGGCCCTGCGGCTGATCTGCGCGATTGGACGCCTGCACAACGACCTGCACGGACGCGACAAGGACCAGGTAGCCGGCGAAACCGCCAACGCCGCGATCATACTGCAGCAGCGCTACCCGACCATGCCTGTGGTCGACTTCCTCCACGACGAACTGGCCGGCCTGATTCGCATGCTGCAACAGATTCTTACCGAAGAACGCTTTCCCACGCCGTGGCCCGTGTTGTTCGAAGCCATGGCGGCCATCGGCACGCAGTACTACCAGACGTCGATCAACCGCTACCGCAGTGATGCGGTGGAGGGAGGCCAGCATGCGCAGGTCTGAACACGCACCAGGCGCGGATCCGCACGCGCTGCTCGGTACCGCCGCGAGCGCGGGAGCAAGCGGGGACGAGGCGCTGAGCCGGCGCAAGGACGACCATCTGGACATCGTGCTGGCTAGGCAAGCCACGTCGACCGCGGTCGTGCCTGGCTGGGAACGCATCCGCTTCGAACACTGCGCGTTGCCCGAACTGAATCTGGCGCAAATCGACCTGCGGGCATCGTTGTTGGGCAAGACCCTGCGTGCGCCGCTGCTGATCAGTTCGATGACCGGCGGTATGCCGCGCGCCGATGCGATCAATCGCCATCTGAGCGAGGCAGCGCAGATCCTGCGCATCGCCATGGGCGTCGGTTCTCAGCGCGTGAGTCTGCAATCGCACAGTGCCCAGGGACTGACCCGCGCGCTGCGCCGCAACGCACCAGACATTCCCCTGCTGGCGAATATCGGCGCTGCGCAACTATGCGAGGCAGATGGCCTGGATCTGGCGCGCCGAGCTGTGGATGCGCTGGAGGCTGATGGACTCATCATTCATCTCAATCCGCTGCAGGAAGCAGTGCAACCGGAGGGCGACCGCGATTGGCGTGGCGTGCTGGCCCAGATCGCCCGCACCGCGCGCAGTATCGGTGTACCGATCGTTGTCAAGGAAGTGGGATCAGGCCTGTCGGCTGCGGTGGCCTGTGCGCTGGTCGAGGCCGGCGTGGCGGTGATCGACGTCGCCGGTGCCGGCGGCACCAGTTGGGCGGCGGTGGAGGGCGAGCGTGCCCTTGATATTGCCGACCGCGCCGTGGCGATGGCGTTTGCCGACTGGGGCATTCCGACCCCGACCAGCGTGCAGGCCATCCGCCGTACGCTGCCTGCGGTGAAGCTGATCGCGTCTGGGGGAATCCGCGATGGCGTCGATGTGGCCAAGGCAATCCGCCTGGGTGCCGACATCGCCGGGCAGGCCGCCGGCGTGTTGCGCGCGGCAACAGTATCGACCGAGGCGGTGGTCGCGCATTTCGAGATCGTTATCCGCCAGTTAGCGGTGGCTTGCTTCTGTACCGGCTCGGCCGATCTGGCAGCGCTGCGTCAGGCACGCCTCCTACCGCCGGATTGAGGGTCGGCAGGGTGGGTAATAGACGGATGCCACTGGCTTCATGAGAGCGAGCACGAGCCGATCACCTGCATCCCGCGGCTTGGGATGGCCCGCATGGTCAAGACCCCGCTACATGGGCCGGCGGCGTCCGTCTATTACACACCCTGTGACCGACCGGCCTCGCACACTCGCCGCAAGACAGTTGCAGCGTGCCGAACCTCGAAAGGGACGAGGTAGTGGATGAGCCGATGGAAGCGCCGTTTTATCTGGCAACTTCATGTTTTCACAAAAGAAATCGGATTCTGCGAGTCATTTTTACACGTATGTCGGCTGAACCCCCATAACGCGCGGGATGAAAACAGCGCCAGATCCGACGCTGGTCGATAACCAGGTTGTCGTGGCCTGCGTGGAAGACCAGCGCCGGCCCTTGCTTGGGCGGGCCCTTGCTGACGCAGTGCGAACTGAATTCCACGGATACAGACACCGCCACCGCCGCCCGGTCGGGCGTGGCAATGGTCACTTGGTAAGTGAATGGCTGCAGATGCGCCAGTGAAAATTGGGCATCGTCAATCCCGATAAATCCCTTGGCCAGATGATCCGGCCAGTACTTCTCCTTCATCGATACACGCCCTTCTTGCTCCAACACCGATTTACCCGGCAACAGAGTGCAGCCACAGCGCCGCTACCAGCAATGGATGACTCGGCATTGCCCCAGGGTTCGCCGCAATCTTTCAGATGTGCAGGCGTGCTTGCCGGCAAGCACGCGCGCGTACCAGCGCCAATCCTTCGTGGTCCCAGCCATGACTTCGGTGAGCCTACGCAAATCGGAGAGCTTCTCGCTAACCTTGATGACTCAGTACTGCAGGAGCTGGAAATGGGTCTATGCGTTTCGAAGCCGAGCGTGGCAGGGTCACCTGACCATTATGCAACTCACGCCCTAGAGCAAACCCCGCCCTCTACGCCTTCATCCTCCGAGGCGCCCATGTCACCCAGCCTGCATGGCTTGCCATCACTCGGGGCTCGCAGGGCGAGGCGGGCGGGCGCCGGGCCGACCCTACAGCCGCACGAAGTTCAGCAGGCGGCCTACCAGCTTGGTATGCGCCTCAACGACAGACCCATCGAAGATGCGCGCGACCGCCAACGCCTTGCCGACGCCACAGCGACGGTGCACGAGACACGACTCGCCTTGCACCTTGGACGAGGCAATGTCGATAGCGATCTGAGGCTCAGCAACGGACGGAGCGCCACCTACAGCGCTCTGTCCTACACCCTCAGTAGAAATGACCAGAATTCATGGGCAGGAAGCGCACTGGCTTTGGGGGCTGGCAACTGTGACGAGAACGCAGCGATCAATGCACGTCAACATGCCGTCCGCATGGAGGATGGCGGGCAGATGATGACCGTACGTGACTACGGGGTGCCCCACATCTACGCGCTTTACCAGCCACCAGGCGCGATAGAGGCGGAGGAGTCCGCGGTGGTCCTTGACTCGTGGTGCGATGGTCCAGCCGTGCGACTAGGGGATTCGCGCTGGGCCGAAACGTACCGAACGACCACCACTGTAGTTGAACGATTCGACAAGCCTGACGCAATCGAAGCGCTGGACAGGACAAACGGATTCAGAGCCGAGATCGAGGATCCGCAAACTACGCGGCATGCGTATGCGCGCGACATGGGGGCAGTCTTTCTTGCTAACCATGCCAAGCATGCGCCGGGCTACATCTTTTCCTCGATGCCGGTCATCGCCCCGGATCTTGCCGAAGGCACGCGTCAAAGACTGCAAGAGTACTCACAAGGGACGCTTGAGGATTTAGCCGCCGATGCTGCGCGGCAAGCCTACGGGCTGGATGAAGCGCAGCCCATTTCGCCGCGCACGACAACAGCGATCCTGGAGGACGCAGAGCGACTGGACGCCTTGGGTCGCCCGCCCTTGAGTTGGTGAACTGTCCTCTGGTCGCGGATGTGTCATTCTCAGAGGACAGCTGCACGGAATGTCAGAAGTTGGCTGCACTAGTGGATTGCAGCGCGGCGTATAGAGCCGTCTTGCTCACCTTGAGCCGTTTAGCGGCCTCTCGGACATTAAGCCCGTTGGCGATGTGCTCCCGCGCTCGCTGCAACTTGTCGGCCGTGACAACCGGCTTTCGCCCGCCCTTCCGCCCGCGTGCGGCGGCAGCGGTCAGCCCGGCCTTGGTGCGCTCGCGGATCAAGTCGCGCTCGAACTGGCCCAGTGCGCCGAAGACGTGGAAGATGAGCCGTCCGCCCGGCGTGGTGGTGTCGATGCTTTCGGTCAGCGACCGGAAGCCGACGCCACGCGCTTCCAGCGCGGCGATTGTCTCGATGAGGTGTTGCATTGAGCGCCCGAGCCGATCCAGACGCCAGACGGCCAGCACGTCGCCGGCGCGCAGGTAGGCCAGCGCATCAGCCAAGCCGGGCCTGTCGGCCTTGGCCCCAGAAGCCGTGTCCTCAAAAACGCGCTCGCAGCCTGCCTTGCGTAGCGCATCCGTCTGCAAAGCGGTGTCCTGTTCCGCCGTCGATACCCGCGCATAGCCGATCAGTACCATTACCGCCCCTTTTGTCCGTCTTTCTGTCCGCCTATCATAATGTCCGAAAACCCGTTAAGCAAGTGCATTGCCGGACAATGTCCGGCATGGCCGACTAATGATCGTTTGACGGACATTGAAAGTAAGGCGTTTTTGCATTACAATGCAAAGCATCAACCTTGGGTTGCGAGGGCAAACCACCATGACCACATTGACCGTTACCGCACGGGGACAAGTGACATTTCGGAAGGACGTACTGCAACACCTCGGCATCAGGCCAGGCGACAAGATCGAACTGAACTTGCTGCCAGATGGTCGGGGCGTGCTCAAGGCGGCCCGACCCGCAGGGACGATAGCCAGCTTTGTCGGCCTGCTCGCGGGCAGGACGCAGAAGGTTGCCACCATCGAAGAAATCAACGAGGCGGCGGCGCAAGGCTGGGCAGGTAAGCAATGAAGGTCGCAGTCGATACCAACGTCCTTGTGCGTGCGGTTGTGCGTGACGATCCCGCACAAGCGGACGTTGCCGCCGCAGTCTTGACCGACGCCGAGTTGATCGCGGTCGCGTTGCCGTGCCTATGCGAATTTGTTTGGGTGCTGCTGCGTGTCTACGGCTTCCAGCAAGCCGACGCGGCCAGCGCGATCCGGGCACTACTGGCCGCCGCGAATGTGGAAGTGAACCGGCCTGCCGTGGAGGCTGGCTTGCTGGTGCTCGACGCGGGCGGAGACTTTGCCGATGGCGTCATTGCCTACGAAGGCAACTGGCTTGGCGGGGAAACCTTCGTTTCCTTCGATAAGAAGGCGGTGGCACTTCTCACGGCGCAAGGGCAATCAACGCGCCTTTTGTGAGGGGCGTTGTTCAGAGGTTCCCTAATAGCGCAATCTCAGGAGTTTACCCGTGTCGGCCTATCATGAATTTATCCAACCCTTCTCGCACGAAGAATTAATACGTGCTTTTGAGACAGAGGACCTCGTAGGATGTGTGTTGCGTATCCACCTTCACGTTGAAAAGCTGCTGGTAGTCGCTCTGAAATCCTCGATCAATTCGCAGATCGCCAAAGTCATCACCTCCGTACCACAGAACTTTTCGAATAAAGTGCAACTTGCTGCCGCCTTCGGTGTACCGGTGGAGATATGTTTGGCGGTGCTCGATCTAAATGCTTTGCGCAATAAGATTGGGCACAATCTTGGTCAAATGCTAGCACCGCAAGATGTTCTTCAGCTTGCTACGAAGATAGATGCTTTTCGCGCAGCGTTTTTCCCCGAAGATCCTACTGTGATGGCGAGCGCAATGGAGCTCTCTAGCACCGGCAGTGGTAAGCGGCAGTTCGGGGCCGGCGAAGCGATCTGGGATTTTAAGATCGCTTCCGGTCTTCTTAATGGATGGATGCTGAGATATTGGGCCCAGCGCGGTTGGCTGAGCAAATCCACCGCTGGATCCTAACAGTCGGCCAACTCCCCAGGCGTTTCGTGCGAGCTCGACGAGCTGGGCCGCCTGCATCGGCAATGGCTGTCCGACCTGGACGCCTTCAAAGACTCGCTGCGCACGCAGGGCGCAGCACCCAAGGTGCTGGAATGCGTGAACGAGGCTTTCGGCCGCCTGGCCGAGCGCATCAAGCAGCTTGCCGGTTGATCGCCGGAATTTTCGGCGGTTCCGACTTTGTCGCACCGTGCATAGGAGTTCTGAGCAATTCCGACCTCTCGCGGCGCTTCGTGCATAGAACTTCTGACCGCTCTCGGTCAGAAGTTCTATGCACACACGGCGGCCAGCCAGTGAACTGGTGAAATCGTCTTCTGAAAACGACAAACGGACCACCTAAAATGGGCCAGCCTAAATGGACCATTCAATGTTTGAGCGGGCAAAAAAAGCCCCGCTTAAGCGGGGCAAAAAGCGCGGGGCAGGCGCCATCAGTTCGTGCGATGGGGCAACCATTCAAGTGGCGTCCGTTGGCCGTCTTTGTAGACCATCGTGCCGGTCCCACAGATTCGCCCTGCCACGACAGCGCCTTCGCTGTAGGGTTGCCCATTGAGATAGCAAGCGGGCGGCGGGGGCGTCTCGTGCTTGCCTTTACGTTCCAATTCGGCGACCTGGCTGGTGAGCTGGGTTACATCAAGGCGCAGCTGCGTCACCTCTGGATCCCGAGCTGGCTGAAGAGCGCAGCCCGCAAGTTGTGCCATACAGACAACAGCCATCAACCGTGCTGCATTCATAAATCTCCCTTATCGACGTGTGCCGCCGAACGCTGAAATGATTGTGTCGATCTGCGACTTAGTGCTGATGAAACCGACTTAGGGCGCCGGTCAGGCCCTGGATCGTTGCATGGATCAAGAACAGCACGAGGGTCGGCAGGGAATCGTGCTCAACAGGGCCAACGATTTCGTACCGTGGTACGTACCACGTAATTACGTAATGTCGTGACCGCTATCGGAGCCGCAAGGTCGCCATGCTCTAAGGCGGGATAATTCTGAGTTATCCCGCCTGATCCCTGGGAAGCTCGATCCTACTGCAGCTGGTCCGCGTTGAATCCGCTCGCGAGCAAGCGCTCCCGTACCCTCTCGGACATGGGCTGGCGCTCATAGCGAGCCGGCCCGTGCCCAATGCGCTGCGGGAGCTTCTGAGCCACGAACACCTGAGCCATGTCATTGGTGTCGGCGGTAGCCACCACGTACAGCCCGCCGTCTGCCTGCGGCAAACGAAACAGCACGGCAAGCGCAGAGTCATCGTTGTACGTCGGCATTCTTGGTTCTCCTTTGATATCACAAGTTGATTCAATGCCTTAGCAATGAAATGGCTGTTCTCGGAACGATTCCCTGCCGACCCTCATACCCACCCACAACGATTCGCCACGACATTAGGCAAACACAGCTGGGACAAGGCGGGAACCCTTCTGCCGGAGTTTGTCAGCGGCCAGCCGTATGATCGAGCGCGACGGGTTAGGGTCTGGAAGCTCGAAGAGAAACAGACCGATGTGAACCTGGCGCTGGCCATGTATCGCGATGCTGCGTCGGCGCGCTATCAGCAACTGGTTGTGTGCTCCAACGATAGCGATATCGAGCCGGTCCTTGCGGCTATCCGCGAGGACTTCCCGACCATCGTGCTTGGCGTGGTCACGCCACGCAGGCCGCCGATCGATGGTGAATCGGACAGAAGAGTCAGCGTCTCGCTGTCGAGCCGCGCTGACTGGACACGTCAATACATTTTGGATGGCGAGCTGGTCGCAGCTCAGCTTCCAGAGCGCGTTCGTAAGCCTGGCAAGCCAATCGATAAGCCGGGGCATTGGTGAGGGTGAGGCGCTAGGCTTGACCGCTATCATGCTTGCTTCCGCGCATTAACCAAACACCGTTCATGAGTTCAAACCCTCGTACAGCTACAACCGCGCTCCCCGAGACCGTCGGCGCACGTCTTCTGACGGAGCGAAAGCGCCTCGGCCTTACTCAAATCGAAATGGCCGAGCGCTGTTCTGTCAGTAGGTGGGCGCAGCTGTATTTCGAAAAAGACACAAATCTACCTGGTGGCGCGTATCTCATCGCTGCGCACCATATTGGCGTAGATATCCTCTATGTCCTTACGGGGACGCCGCCATCGTACAAACGTTGATTGTCCGCACTGCTGCGCGCCGCCAGTAACTGGCCGAGTCGCGAAGCCATCGGAAGAATTTCATAGTGTTGTTCCCATACCGTGTACCGAATCACCAAACCGACTGCGCGTACTGCTTGACGCTGCTACTCAACCCCAGTGCTGCCGACCCTGCACGCAAGTAGATCTGCCATGACTGGACGCCAATGCAATCGACTAAGACCCTGCTGCTGAAACCGTTGAGCTGGACTTTGGGCTTGGGCTCCCATGCGCCGTCGGGCCTGGAAGCCACCTTGCCGACCATGAGCATGAAGGCTGCGGCCGGCATGGCGGCTCTGGAAACATCCGATGGGTTCGACCTTTCCCCGTTCACTTGGGAGGTGTCCATCTCGGCAGGCGGGGAGGTGGTTGGCCAGCAGCAATCGCCCGGTATTGTGGGCAGGGTCGCGTGCTACCTAACCAGCGGCCTCGAACAAGGGGCAGAGTTGTACGCCGCAATCACGCTCGCTCCGGATGCAATGCGCGATCTGGTGACAGCGTCAGCGAATGGCTTCGTTCCCATCGGCATCTGGCTGAAGATCAGCGGAGCATCTGGCGAGGAGACACCCGACGGCGCGACGCTGGTTTGGGATACAGACAACGAACCCGAGATTGAGATAGCTGAAGCAAGAATTTTCACGCAGCGCGACTTGCCGCCTTCGCCGCCAGCGGCATCGAGGCTCTAGCGCCGGCGACGCCGCTTGCCTGAGGGGGCCACCTGCGCGAGTGGCAGATTGCGGCGGCTCTCCTCGTCCTGCGCCCGCATCACCTCGGCCGCGCGGATCTTGTTGTCTATCTCTGCCTTGGCCTGGCCCCGCCACCGGCCCAACCAAGCATCTGCATATCGGAGGCATCCCGCCTGTGTCGCCATACGGCGTTTCACGCTTGGGCCTTCGATGTAGCAACGCGTCCGAATTTCAAACGAGCCATCGTCCTCCTGCGTGATGCTGACGACCGGCAGTCCGCGATATTGCAGCTTCAACCGCTCTCCTTCCCGCACCCAAGCCATGTCAGGAACAGGGGCAGGCGGGACTGGCGCCTGGTCGATGCTCACGCCGCCAGCTGGTGCTCGTAATACGGGCGAGGCCGGTCGTCGAGCACTGCATAGGACGCGGCAAGGTCCGCCGGATCCGGGTTGAGCCAAGCGTCGATGTTCTCCGGCTTGATTTGCACGATGCACCGATCATGGCCAGCTGCGGCCACTTCGGGCGGCGGCTCATCGGTGATGGCCGCGAACGAGAGTAGGCGCCCCTCTGGGCCGTCCCATTCCGACCAAAGGCAGGCGATCACCATTTCTTGCGCCGGCTGCGGCCGGAACTCAAGCACAACGTTTTCTTCCTTCTCGCCCTCGCTGAGGGTGCGGCCCTCCATGGCATGCCGCGCCACGTTCTCGTAGAACGCGTCCACGATGATCACGCCATGGTTGCGGCCGAAGGCCTGGCCCCAAAACCCTTCCAGGTTGTCCCTGCGGGCGTTGTAGGTGCCGGGGAACCGCACATCGTAATTGGCTGGCTTGCCGCACAGGCGGCACTGGTAGCGCATCGGCTTGATGACGCGCTGGCCGCCCTCCATCACGATCACCGGCGCATACACGCCCGGGAACACCCGGGAGTCGCGCGACAGCGGCTCGGAACGATTGAGGTCGGATAGCTTGGCTCGAGCGCGCTCGATCTTGTTGGTGGCCACGCGCACGTCGTTCTGCGCCTTCTTGGTGACCTTGGTTTGCAACGCCCGCTCGGCGCCCACCAGGCGCGTCTTCTGGGCGAACAGCTCTTCTTACAGCTTCCTCGCTTCCACGCCGCGCCACTGCGCCACGGCTGCGGCGATCGGCTGCACCTGGGGATCATCGGCACCCACAAAGGCATCATCCATGCCCTTCGGTGTCTTTGGCCGCGCCTTGCCGGCGTCGAACAAGTAGAGCTCGGCGAATTCCTTGATAGACATGATCGCGCCGTAATTGCGCACGAGTTTCTTGTAGTCGGCCCGGATCTGGGCGGAGTAGCACATAGCTGACCCTCAGCAGTCGCGGTCGGTGTCTTCAAGGCCATGCCAGGCAAGGATTTCATCGATCCGCCGGGACACGAATTGGGCATCTTCGGCCGTGACGGCGCCGTCCTCGATCACGTCCGCCATACCGGCGAAGGCCTGCCAGAAGTGGCAACGGTCAGGGGATCCAGCCAGGAGCGCGGGGACTGCTGCGTCCAGCTGGTCGAGCTGGGTGCGGAGTTCGGTTCTGTGCATGTTGCCAGTATCGGCCAGGCCGTCTCACGGCTTGAGAAGCTTGGACGTAGACTCTAGCCCATGAGCGAAGCCCGCACCCTTAGCCTTTTCGATCAGCTCCAACACCGGCTCGCCGGCGCGGCCGAGCCACTAGAGGTGATCCAGGCCTTCGAGGCCGAGCTACTGGCCACCTATCCGGCCGAATCGGCTGAGGTCGTGGAACTGATTGCGTCGTGGGGGCATCGGCTCGGCGTACTCACCCGCGATGACCTTGAAGGTTTCATCTAAGCGACGCGCCGTCACGAATCCGCGATTGATTGCAGCGGGGCGGCCATGGCCTTGCAAACGTTGGCGAGCGGTGCGGCCAACGGCAGGGCTGGGGGTGCCGTCACTATGATGCGTTCGCCTTGGACATCTAGGGCGAACGGTATCGAATCCCCCAGCAGCGGTGAGGCGATTGGGATCTTCGGCGGATCCATGAACAGGGCGGTGCGTAACACCGCACCGCGTGTGTCTCTGTGCTCAGCCAGCCCCCGGATCCTCGATCGGGCACAGGCCGCATACGGGCAATCACCTGCTTGTGGCTCCAAACGAAAGCGGGCCAGCCCTGCTTGCCGTAGCTGCTTGCCGTAGCGCTCTGTAACACACGCAGACAGGGCAGGGTGCTCGATGAAAGTTTCGAGATAGCCTGCTGTTTGGTCTGCAATTGCATCGTTGGGCTGGCCGGCTGGAGCTACCTGTGTGTTGCTGACCAGGTAGCCGCCGGCCGTGACCGCGATGAGGCTCACTGACGCGAGCAACTTGGCCAGCATTACGGGACCAGCTTGAAGCAAGCGTGCTCGATCAGCGAGGGCGGGGCACTGTAGCCAACCAGCACCAGCACAGCAGCTGCACATGCCATTTTGTAGGCGTCTTGCTCTGCCTTGTGCTGGTAGGTACCGCAAAGCGATAGCTGCGACAAACTAACGCCGCGCTCAGCGAGCACTTCTTCTGCGGCTTGGCACGCGCGGACGCATAGGCTGTGCGGCACGCTCGGCACGTCAAGAACGAGGCGCATAACCCGTGCCCTTTTGCTGCTGCCGGATCTGCTCCCACACCTCTTCACGATGCACAGCAACCTCGGCCGGGGCCCTTATGCCGATGCGCACCTGTGAGCCCTTGACGCTCAGCACAGTCACAGTTGTGGATTCACCACCTATGACCAGCGTCTCACCTATCCGGCGGGTCAATATCAACATCGATCGCTCCTTGAAGGGCCGACGCTACAGGGGTAGGGTGGCAACGGCCTTGTGGAATGGGCCAACACTCTTCCCCGGCGTTCTAGCGCCGGGTTTTTTTATTCAGCACCAGCACCTGGTGCACGACGCTGGCGCGCCTTCGCAAAGCTGTGGGCTGCGGCGGTTCTTGAACCTCGTAGGGCCGCCTCCCCGCCGTGCCATAGGGCAACCGCCCCTAAAAAGGCCGCGACGGCGTGTCGAATCATTGGCCAATTGGTCGGTGATGAAAGCCAGAAGCAACCGAACACTCCGATCACCCCAACTGCCCCAACCAGGACAAGGCCAACTCGTGCTGGCCAACGTAAGGCGGATAGGACCGCTGCGGTGGCCGCAGCCGCTGTGCCGACACCACGCCATGTCCACCCAGTCAGGGCACCTGGCGTCGCTTCGCTGGATCCGCTACGGCGATGGATGCGATGGCGCCTAAAGGCGACGACAGTACCCATGTCACTTGACCCTCAGGTCGTCCAGCGACTGGCCCTCAACGCTCACGTACTCAATGAGCCATTGTGGCTTTCGCCCTTTGCCGGTCCAGTAAACGTGGCGCTTCGTTGGATGACGATATGCCGCACGCGCTTTTGATGTCTGACGACCGGACCCCGGGAACAGGCTGTGCAAGTCCGCTACCGAATAGCCGGCGCTCTCCAGCACCTCAACAACCCGTGATTTCACGAGCTGGCGTTCGCGCTCCTGTGCACTCGCCCTTTGCTTGTCGAGCTCTTCTTGCAATAGCGTCAACTGCGAAACGGATAGGCCACTGATATCGAGATTGGCGGGCAATGAGTCGTGTTGGTCTTTCAACATCGAGAACTCCTTTGTAAAGAAGTGACCTGAATCACTTATGCATAAATGATTCGTCATTTTTGCAACATTGTCAACTGAGCACGGGATGCGCACTCAAGTCAACAGAGCGCAAAATTCCGGATGCAATCGACCAGCTTGCTCAGCTGTCCAACTCGTGGAGTAGGCCGTTTTCATAGATGAAAGGAAGTAGGTCGTTTCCATCTCGCAGCCCCAGCTTGCCCAGCCCGTTGTACTTATGTGTCGTCACCGTGCTGTAGCTGCGGCCGCTCGCCTCCACGATGTCGTGTGCCTTGGATCCTCGGCAGAAAGACACCAAAACGGCTCGCTCGCTTTCCGTAAGCGATGCCCATGGGTGCTTGTTAGTGCTGTCTAGATCGATATGGCTATCGATGTATGTCTTGCCTGCCGCTATCGCGGCAATCGCGTCGATCAACTCGGCAGCGGGGCTTGTCTTTGCAACATAGCCCGATGCACCGTTTTCCATGATCGCGCGCGCGAGAAACGGGCTTTCCTCGGCGGTGTACGCCAGCACTTTCAATGCTGGATCTGCCGCCAGTAGTGCACGTACCAGCGCAACACGTTTGAGTCCACCTGGCATGACCAGGTCTAGAACAATGATCCGATGTGCGGATTGGCTCTCAGCCACTGCGGCTAGAAGTTCAGAACTTGAATTTGTGGATGTGAATCGTGAGGCCTCAACACCTAGCAGGTCGGAGAGCATGTGACCCACGGCAATGGTGACGGACGGATGGTCGTCGGCGATGATGTAAGTGAAGCTCGCCACGCCCGGCGTTGGAATCGCCCGGGTTGGCGCTGGCTCCGTCGCTCCGCCGACTACTGCAAGCCGGCTAGCAGTCGTCGTAGAGTGATTCATTGGCTTTCTATCGATTGGGTGGCTGTTGGTCATGGTTATACCCCACCCCTAACAGCGCGAACATTGGGAAAACTATGAGAGCTGAGCAAGCGGCGATTGTGATCCATGGTCTGGCATGGCTGCCTTGGGTGGTTATTTTTCCGGCCGTGGTGTTGCTTTGGCGCGACCGCACGCGCACGGCGGGCCTCTGGGCGATCGGGGTCGGTTACACGCTGGCGGCTCTGGTCGGGCAACTCTCCGTCGCAGTCGTATTTTCGTTGGCGGCTCTTGGTGTTGCCGGCTGGGCAGTGATGCGCGGCACCAGCAGGTGGGCTCGCATCGCCGGGCATCTGCTCTTCATCCTGACAGCGATTGCGCTTCGGCTGCATGTAGCGCCCGGGTTCAACAACCCCGTGGCAATCAATGGGCTCATCTCACCTGACGCGGTTCCGTACAAGGCGTATTTGAACCTAGACAAGACGCTGAGTGCTGTGTGGGTCGTCGCATTCATTGCGTGGCTGGACACAGCGGGGCCGACGCTTCGCAGGGTAGGGCTCGGCATCGCCTTCGGCCTTGGGTCCTTCGTTGCATTGGCCCTATGTGCACTGGCGGTTGGCCTTGTGCAGTTTGAGCCGAAATTGCCTGCCTCCGCATGGCTATGGGCGCTCAACAACGTGATTCTTGTCTGCTTCGCCGAAGAGGTGTTTTTCCGTGGCTACTTGCAGGCCGGCCTGGTGAGGTTGCTGAACAAGCGACGCGGCGCCGACTGGATTGCTATCACAATCGCAGCATTGGCATTCGGCGCTGCCCATTACGGTCAGGGCCTTACGATGCAACTGCTGAGCGTGCTGGCTGGAATCGGGTATGGCTTAGCGTACCGTCGCGCAGGCTTGATCGGTGCCATAGCGGCGCACGCCGCGCTGAACATCTGCCATTTCTTCCTGCTGACCTATCCGGCCCTGGCATGAGCTAAGCACATGAGTTGATCCCGCAGGAAATCAATCGATGCGTCCGCCACTTGTCGTGCAACAAGGCTCTTGTGCGGCGAACCAATGACATGCGCGCCCGATGCAAATGCAATGGCGTGCTTGTTCTCCAGCGGCGTTCCAAGCGCGTCGAACATGGCCAACATCGCCGGTACCGAAGCGGTCTGATCTTCGTCACCTGCTGGAGCACGGTAGTAGCCGAGAAAGACCGGACAGCGAACCTGCGGCCAGGGCGGATCCACCGTAAACCTGGCAAACATGGTCCGCAAGGCCCGGTATCCGTCCGGGTGGACGGTCTTCGACCAAAACGCCTGCGCAGCGGCCGTGCGGGGGCGCGGGTCGGTGATCGGCTCTACTTCTGCACACGCGGCTTCCAGCAGGGATGGGATGGCCGCCTGAACTCCCGGAGACCACGCAACGACTGCGGCCACATCCCTCGGTCGCTGCGATGCCAGCCAGAGGCCTAGGGTGGCGCCCAGTGAGGATCCGACAATGACCACCTGGTCACCCATGCTGCATGCCCGCGCCAGCGCTTCCGCCGCGGAATCCTGCAATGTCTCCACGGTCAGGCCTTGCATTGCCGTCGGCTCATCCGTTCCATGACCAGGCCAGCGATGAACGTACAGGTTGGCATTCAGTGCGTCGGCCATGATCTCTGGCAGCTCAGCTGCCTCGCCAGGACTCGCCGTAAAGCCATGCAGATACAGCATGGCCACCGGAGTCGGCGCATGGTCGCCGTCCTGCCAGTAGCAACGCGAGGCGTTGCCAGGCTTGACGTTATCGGTGTCGGTCTTCGGCATAGTGTTTGATTGTTGCCAGGAGCTCATGGGCGTTGATCGGCTTGGCCAGGTAACCGGAGACACCTGCATCGGACGCTTCCCGAATCGAATCGCTGCGTGTGTCAGCAGTGAGCACGATGATCGGCGGCAACGTTGTGATGGAGTCCCCGGCTTCACGCAGAGCATCCCAGCCCGACTTGCCAGGCATGTGCAGGTCAAGGAATACCAGGTCTGGATTGGCTTGGCGGATCCGCTCTACCGCGTCTGCACCATCGATGTGGAACGTGACCCTATGACCCGCACGCGATAGCAAATTACCGATAACCAGCCGATTGGTGTCCATGTCCTCGAACACCAGGCAGTGCATGGGCGTCACCGTCTCGATGTGGCGCCGAAGCGCCTCGCGCAGGTCAAGCGTGCGACTCGTCTCAACGGCCGCCGCAGCCAGGCTGAACTCCCAGCGGAAGATGCTGCCGCCGCCGGGGTTGTCGCTCACCGTCAGGCGGCCATCCATTGCATTCGAGACTGAAAGGGCAATGAAAAGACCTAGGCCAACGCCACCTTCTGTCCGGTTCGAGCCCGTACTGAGCTGCGTGAAGGGTGTGAAGATGGATGCCTTCTTGTCATCGGGAACGCCAATGCCCGTATCCGTAACGGAAACCAAAGTGTCCCATCGGCCGTCAGCGCGGGTGCTCTCAATCAGGACATCGACTGTCCCCCCCGATGGCGTGAATTTAATTGCATTGGTCACCAGGTTGGTAATTACCTGCTCAATGCGTCCCTCATCGCCCATCACGTAGGGCGTTTCGGAGGGATTGAAGCGATAGCCGAGCGTCACTCCTTTGACCGAAGCCGCGCTGCCGCACACGGCCTTGACCGTATCGAGTACATCCGAGAGGTTCAGCGGCTTTGTCACCAGCTGGAGGCGGCCGCCATCAATGCTTGCAACATCGAGCACCTCGTTGACGCGATGCCGCAAGGCCGTCGCGTTGACAGTCATCGCCTTCATCAAGTCGCGCTGCTCGGTCGGCATGTTGTCGGTGTCGATCAGCTGCGAACAGTTGATCACTGCATTCAAGGGCGTCCGGAGCTCGTGATTCATCGTGCTGATAAAGCGGCTCTGCGCATCACGAGAAGCTAGTGCTTGAAAGGCGACCTCTTGCATAGCCATCACAATACGCGCGACCAACAAAGGCAGCACCACGCTGTGGGCGACGGCATACACAAAGTAGGCCGGGCGCGATATCCAATAGCCTGGCGGAGCTGTCAACACAAGCAGCACAAAAGACCCAGCTAGAACAGGTAGAACCGCCTTCCGTCCATAGCGCGCAACGGCTGCAATGCTAATGAACGGCAAGAACGCGTTGAGCGAAATCAGCAAGAGAAAGGCAAGATGCGTTTGGATCCCGATGAACAGCAGATTCATCGCAAAGCCCACGCCATCCAGCCATTCGGTCTGAGGGATCACCCGCTTACGAATCAGCACCATCCAGACCAAAGAAAAGGCCAATAGCGCCACCGAGATTGGGAAGACCGAAACGGCATCCTTCACCAACACCGGTTGAGGGCCGTAAAGCCAGCCAAAGCTCCAAATCGTCACGATCGCCTGGACAATCACTCGTCCGACACACGCGCGGAATTCAAGGAACGATTCGAAGATCCTGACCAAGCGCTCGTTCCGAAGCTGCTTGGCGGCGGCGATTAGGCCGGGCGCTTCTAGTTGGGGGGCACTAGCCATGATTTCCTTGGTTGTGTGTCTGTACGTTGGATTGGAAGTCTTTCACAAGAATGGCGGCAGCTTTGGCTAACGCCTTGAAGCGCAACTCCAAGGAAATGCGATCTGCTTGACTGGCATCGCGGCGCAGCTGCTCACACGCTGCCAACAGCTCTGCGGAACCAATAGGGGCTAGCGCGTTTTTAAGCCCGTGTATTTGCTCAAGCACTGACTCAACAGGAGTCGCATCGTCAGCAAGCGTGCACGCCGACACAATCTGATCAATCTCAGCGACGACCGCCACGGCGTACTCCACGGCACCATTGGCGCCCAATGAAGCCATCGTGTCCAGCGTAGATCCAGGCTCGACCTTCGGCTGACCGTATCCCTCGCTGAGTCGTTCACCAACGCTAGCGGTGCTGCTTTGATCAGCCGCGATTGCAGGGCGTTGCAACAACTTTGCGATCAATTCCTTCATCGCTAATTAGCCCTCGTAACTTTCCCAATTTTCATTTGACGGCCAATTGTCCAGGCTGTTGGTGCGGGTCCAGTCACGCAAGACATCGCCACAAGCAAACAGGGTAACAAAGGTTGACAACCATCATTCTGTGATAAATGATGTATCACATTGTCAACATCGACATATCGAGACATAGCCAATGTCGCTGCGCATTCTGGCACTTCTGGTAGGGCTGTTCGGGGCAACGATAGGCCCGAATGCGTCAGCTCAGCCGGTGACTGAGTTCGACGTTCTAGCACGCCAATGTGCTCCGTCGGTCCATCCGACCACGCTTGCTGCGGTGGTCAAGGCTGAGTCGAGCTTTCGCGCCTATGCAATCAACATCAATGGAGGCGCCCAACTACCGCGCCAACCCGACACGCAACCTGAGGCGGTGAGCACCGCGAAATATCTGCTGGCGAACGGCTACAACTTCGACTCTGGTCTTGGCCAGATCAACAGCAAGAACGTCAGCAAGTTCAGCATGTCATGGGAAGACGTCTTTGAGCCCTGCGCCAATCTGGCAGCTGCCGCCCGCGTTCTCACAGATTGCTTCACGCGTGCCGCAGCGAGCGAATCAAATGATCAGGCAGCGCTCCGCAACGCGCTGTCTTGCTACAACACCGGCACCTTCACGCGCGGCCATGCCAATGGGTATGTGAGCCGCGTTGAACGCTCTGCCGGCAAGAACCCTGCGGCCCTGGTCCCGGCGCTTCTTCCCGATGGCCAATCAATCGAAGAGTCGAAGACCGGGGCCGCAGGACCCCAGCCCATGGCCGATGAGGCTGGCGCTGCCGACGCTTTCGGCCGGGATCGCACGGACGCGTTCGGCAGGGCAGCGGCCCGTAGCCGCATGGAACGCACGTTGAGAAGCGAGGAGGGTAATGCCTCTCCCGCTGCCGATACGGCATCAAAAGACCATCTGCCCATCACTCTTACAGGATCGACTATGGAATATTGATGCATCGCAATGTCATTCTTGAAAAGGACAAAAGTCAAGGCAGCGCTTACGCTGGCTCGTTCACCACGGCCAACGGGAGCAACTGCAATGAAGCTTATCCAGTCACCAGACCTCGATCTTTTACTGACCCAAAGCACCATCGAAGAGTGCGTTGTAATCGAAACCAAGGAGCACGCCTGGACGTTTGTGCTGTCCATTCGCAACCACAAGGACGGCTCCTTGTCCGAATACCGCCTCGTAAGCCAAAGGGGCCGTAAGCGCGAATGGAGCGATCCACGCGCCATGTTCCGGTTCCTGCGCGATCACTACAACGTCCAGAAAGGACACTTCCAACTGAGGTAGACATGAAAGGCATCTACGCACGCTTTTCCGATTACAAAGCTTCCTTCGCAACGTCAATTTTTCTTGTGCTTGCTGCATCCGACGCGCAGGCACAAGGACTCACCAAGGCAAAAGGCTTCCTGACCACGCTCAAGGACAACCTGCTTGCCTTTATCCCAATAATTGCGGTGATTGCTGGACTTATTCTTGTCGCCCTTTATTGGTTCGACATCATCCGCAAAGACTCCTTTATCAAATGGATTGTCGGCCTGATCATCGCCGGATCCGTCTCGGAAATTGTTGCGATCTTCATGACCACCTGATAGGGGCTCACGATGGACGACAAACAGCCCACGTCGTTCCCCCTGTTCAAAGGCGCAACGCGCACCGCCATGTTCATGGGGGTTCCGCTTCTACCTCTGATCTTCTCCGTGTTTGTCATCTTTGTGCTAGCCATGCTTGTCAGCATCTTCTGCTGGCTGCTGCTGATCCCGATTCTATTCGTGCTGCGTCAGATCGTGAAGCATGACGACAAGGCGTTTTCGACGCTTGGACTATGGATTGACACTAAGTTGCGCAACACAAATAAGAAGTTTTGGAACGCCTCGTCGTATGCCCCGGCTACGTATAAGCGCAGGAGAAAAAGAAATGTTCGGTGACATTGCTGCCAAGAAAGAACTCCTCGCCGAAAAGGGTATATCCGACTACATCCCTTATACGCGGCATGTGACCGATACCATTCTTGGAACCGCCGCAGGCGATCTGCTCACGGTATTCAAACTGACCGGTCGATCGCACCTGAGTGCTGACTATCAGACGCTAATGAACTGGGTTGCTGACCTCAACACTGTCTTCAAAGGCGCGGCGACCGATCACCTCTCGCTTTGGACGCACATGGTCAGGCGTCGTGTTACCGAATACCAAGAGGCCCAATACGACAACGCATTCTGCGCTGGCTTTGACGCCAAGTACCGTGCGATGTTCACTGACAAGTCGCTCCTGGTGAATGAGCTCTACCTGACGGTCGTCCACCGGGCGGTGCCGGATAAGACTCTGGCCCTGCTTGCTCGTTTTGAGAAGCAGAGCGTCAAGGAAAAGCGAGAGCGCCAGCAATCGGCCGTCAAAGACCTCGAAGAGCTACAGCGTCTGTTCCTCGCCTCGCTCAGGCGATATGGCCCAGAAGTGCTGGGTACGTATCAGTGCGTGCACGTGGCCACCGATGGGATCGGTGAGGATGGCGAGCCTATCCAGGAAGAGACGCGGCTAGAGCTCGGCGAATGGTGGAATCGTGAGCAGAGCCGGGGCGCCGCAGATGCTGCCGACACGCGGACTGACCTGGTCAAGGCTGAAGCCGCTGCCAAAGCCTCCGGCCTGCCTGTCTACCTCTACTCGCGGCCTGCCGAGTTCTTAGCTCGCTTGGTGAATGGCGAGCATCTGCCCATGCCGGTGACCTATGAGCACTTCCGGCAAACCATGCCGCAGAACCGGATCAACTTTTCCTCGTGGGGCGAGCTCGGTGAGATTCGAACACCAACGCGGACGCGCTTCTTCGGCATGGTTGAAATCTTCGACTACGAGAAGCGGAGCGAGCCGGGGCATCTGAACAAGTTCCTCAAGGTGCCTTATGAGTGTGTCCTGACCCAAAGCTTTTCCCTGCTATCTCGCCATGCTGCAAGGGGCCAGCTGGAACGCCATAGGCAGCACCTGATTGACTCAAACGATCCATCCGATCAGCAGGTCCAGGAGCTAACGTTTGCGCTGGACCAACTCATGGCTGGCGAATTTGCCTTCGGCGAGCACCACGCCACGCTGGCCGTCTTTGGCGACACGCCAGCTGAGACGCGTGACCGATTGGAAAAGTCGCGGGCCTTGTTCTTCGATGTAGGCATCGTCCCGCAGGTGATCGGCCTGGCGCTGGAGGCAGCGTACTGGGCCCAGCTGCCATGCAACTGGCAGTACCGGCCGCGTCCTGCGCCAATCTCCTCTCAAAATTTCCTCAGCTTCTCTTCGCTGCACAACTACATGGCGGGCAAACCGACAGGCAACCCCTGGGGATCCGCTGTGACGATGTTCAAGACGGATGCCGGCACACCGCTCTACTTCAATTTCCATGCCACCGATCCGACCGAAGACAATGAGGGTGAGCGGCCAGCTGGCCACACGATCATCACCGGCATGACGGGGCAGGGCAAGACCGTCTTGCTCGGCATTTTGCTCGCTCAGGCCGCCAAGTTCCGCCCCTCGGTTGTGGTGTTCGACAAGGATCGCGGAATGCAAGGAACCGTGATGGCGATGGGCGGTCGCTACTTCCCCCTCGCGATGGGCCAGCCCACCGGTATGAATCCGTTGCAGCTGGACCCGACTCCAGAGAACGTCATATTCCTAAAAGCGCTCATCCGGCAGCTAGCTGAGTCGTCTGGGGACACTGTCAACCACAACGACGAAGTAGAGATTTCCCGCGCCTTAGAGACAGTGATGTTTCGCCTTGATCGACCGCTGCGGCGGTTCTCATTGCTCCTGCAGAATCTGCCTAACCCAATGCCGGACCCTAACGATCCGAATCCACGCCCGACCGTGCACGCTCGGCTGCTCAAGTGGAGCGAGGGCGGGGAGTATGGCTGGTTGTTCGACAACGATACCGACGACATCGACCTGACCAAGCATCGCCTATACGGGTTCGACTACACGGACTTCTTGGACGTGCCGATCATCCGCACTCCCATGATGATGTACCTCATGCATCGCACCGACGCGATGGTCAACGGCCAGCCTTTTATCAAGGTCATGGACGAGTTCTGGAAGCCGCTTGAGGATCAATTCTTTACGAAGTGGTCGAAGGACGGGCTGAAGACCATCCGCAAAGCCAATGGCCTCCTGGTCTTTGCCACGCAAGAGCCGGGCGATGCGCTCGAAAGCCCGATCGCGCGCACCATCATCCAGCAGTGCGCCACCCAGATTTTCTTGCCGAACCCGATGGCTACACGTGCCGACTATGTTGAGGGATTCAAGCTCACCGATGCTGAGTTTGACCTGGTGAAGTCCATGCCAGCCGACTCGCGGAAGTTTGTCATCAAGCAGGGTGGAAACTGCGCGGTCGGCACCCTCAACCTCGTGGGATTTTCCGACGAACTGCTGGTTCTGTCGTGCTCCCCTGATCGCGCAGAAGTCATTGAAGCGGTCATCGCAGACGTGGGCGATGATCCCGATCGCTGGGTGCCGGCGTTCGTCAGCCGCGTCAAATCAAAGGAGAAGCCACTATGAAAGCGAACCTGCTGGGAGGGGTTTTGCTCGCGAGCCTGGCAATGCCATTCACTGCCAGTGCTCAGATTCCAACCACCGACGTGGTGCTCAACACCACGACCGTGGCCAATCAAGCAGCCAATATTGCCAAGTACACCGAACAGATTGTCCAGCTGAAAAATCAGTTGGACCAGGCCAAACGGCAGTATGAGTCCCTGACTGGCTCTCGGGGGCTGGGCGACCTGTTCAATAACCCGGCTTTGCGCCAATACCTTCCGCAGGATTGGACGGGCCTCTATGACGCTGTGCAGACAGGCAACGTTGCTGGCATCAGTGGCAACGTCCAGGACATCATCAACAACAGCAAGAACGGTTCCATCACCGACATGTACTCCGATGTGCGTGCGCGGCAGGAACGGCTTGGAGCCGTCAATAAAGCCACAGGCCTGGCCGGATTCGACGCTGCCATGAAGCGTGCCGATCAGATTCAGAACCTAATCGGCCAGATCAACGGGACCTCGGATCCCAAAGCCATCGCCGAGTTGCAGGCGCGACTTGGTGGCGAGCAAGCCCAAGTGTCCAACGAGATAGCTAAGTTGCAACTCATGGCCATGTTGCAGCAGGCCGAGGAGAAGGACATCGCAGCCAAGGCCGCAGCCGCCTATGACAAGCAAATGAGCGGTGGGAACGACGTGCCGCGCTTGAAGCCTCAGTCCTTCTGACCGTTGCTTGAAAAGGCTATGGCGCACGGATGCGCCGCTCTTGATCCCCAGCGCTCGGAGCGCGCCCGGATCCGCGCCGGAGTCAGGTGAAGCATCGAGCTCACCAGCGGCATACCCACATCACTGATAGCGCCCTTCAGTTCGCATAATGTATATTATGTGCGACTCGGTTCTGTGGCTTCATACGCGTGCCGCCTCCATCGCGGCCCTGAGTGTTGCCGGCGGTTGCTGCCACCGGCAAGAATTGCCCAGCTGGGCATGCCAAAACGGGTCAGCAGTCGGGTTGCCGCCCGGCCCTGACCCGCACTCTTGCGCGGCTCCAGCCGCTAACACAACAGCGCGGCATCCATGCCGCGACCCCGCAGGGGCAAGGCCCCTGCACCCCTGTATCGCATGTTGACGCGTCACGGAGCATCCCCAACGTCACCACCGGGCGCGCACGGCTTGTCAGCCTTTCTGCGCGCCGCGGCGGCACCCCGCACACGATGCCGATGACCAATGCGCCGAGTCCTGATATCAATCTCGCGCGCGTAGTACGCAATGAACGTCTCAGCGCTCTCGATCATTGATGAGAACGCCAGCTTTTCCTCAAGGCTGGTCGGCCGTTCTGTCCTCATTTGCTCGATAACAGCACGCATCTGACGGGACCGGGCCAACGCCCAGCGCAGATATTCAAGGTTCGATTGACGCTTCACCGAGCACCCCCGGTTAGGTCCACTCCGGGTGGCAATGCTTGGCCTTGCGACCACTTCCACAGGGGCAATCCGTATTGCGGCCAACCTTGGCCGTGGGGCGCCTGACAGTGGTCACCACCGGATCGTCCCAGGCAGGCATCGCTGACGGCCGGGTGGGCGGCCGAGGCTTTGGCTTTGGTTTGCTGGCCGGCGCAGGAACGACCACTAGATCCTGACGGGCCCGTTTCACCTGTTCCGAAATGGCGAACAGGATGTAGGCGTTGAGGGAGACGCCGAGGGCCGCAGCCTGTGACTTGGCCTCCTCCACTACGTGCATTGGGAGCCTCAGATTTAGCTTGTGAATGACGTCGTTCATGGGGCCATTGTGGCCCCATTATGGCCCCATCGCAAGACATGCGGAATGAGACCTCAATGCCTTGCTGCATAAGGGTTTGAGGGGCGGGCGAGGCCTTTGTTTTATAATAGACAAGCCCAAGGCCCCGGCCGGCTTCGCCGGCCGAGGCCTGCTCGATGTCATCCAACCGTCGACGCAAATGGTCACGCTCACGAAGAAGCGGCCCCATCGCCTCAGCTCGACGGAATAACAGAGATAGCCAGGCCAAGTCGGCCGGCTTTATTTCATGACCCTCAGGGGTGACCAATGCGCCCCGGTGATTGATCGAGCAATCGGACCAGGCCGGATGGATTAGGTCGCCATGCCGATATATCCGCAACAGCTTGAATGCAGCATAGGTGGGCCGAACCCGACCCGTCTCCCAATGACCAATGGTGCGGACACTGACGTTGAGAAAGCGCGCCGCCTCCTCTCTGGTGAACCCACCGAAGATTCTGGCGTCTCGGAACTGAGTGTTGCTGATAATGGAACGATGCGCAGATTTGTATAATGCGGATCGCGAAGAGCGAGCGCGTGGGCTCTGTATATTATGTCCGACTCGGTTCTGTGGCTTCATACGCGTGCCGCCTCCATCGCGGCCCTGAGTGTTGCCGGCGGTTGCTGCCACCGGCAAGAATTGCCCAGCTGGGCATGCCAAAACGGGTCAGCAGTCGGGTTGCCGCCCGGCCCTGACCCGCACTCTTGCGCGGCTCCAGCCGCTAACACAACAGCGCGGCATCCATGCCGCGACCCCGCAGGGGCAAGGCCCCTGCACCCCTGTATCGCATGTTGACGCGTCACGGAGCATCCCCAACGTCACCACCGGGCGCGCACGGCTTGTCAGCCTTTCTGCGCGCCGCGGCGGCACCCCGCACACGATGCCGATGACCAATGCGCCGAGTCCTGATATCAATCTCGCGCGCGTAGTACGCAATGAACGTGTCAGCGCTCTCGATCATTGATGAGAACGCCAGCTTTTCCTCAATGCTGGTCGGCCGTTCTGTCCTCATTTGCTCGATAACAGCACGCATCTGACGGGACCGAGCCAACGCCCAGCGCAGATATTCAAGGTTCGATTGACGCTTCACCGAGCACCCCCGGTTAGGTCCACTCCGGGTGGCAATGCTTGGCCTTGCGACCACTTCCACAGGGGCAATCCGTATTGCGGCCAACCTTGGCCGTGGGGCGCCTGACAGTGGTCACCACCGGATCGTCCCAGGCAGGCATCGCTGACGGCCGGGTGGGCGGCCGAGGCTTTGGCTTTGGTTTGCTGGCCGGCGCAGGAACGACTACTAGATCCTGACGGGCCCGTTTCACCTGTTCCGAAATGGCGAAGAGGATGTAGGCGTTGAGGGAGACGCCGAGGGCCGCAGCCTGTGACTTGGCCTCCTCCACTACGTGCATTGGGAGCCTCAGATTTAGCTTGTGAATGACGTCGTTCATGGGGCCATTGTGGCCCCATTATGGCCCCATCGCAAGACATGCGGAATGACACCTCAATGCCTTGCTGCATAAGGGTTTGGGGGGGGCGCGTATGCGTTGTTTTATAATAGACAAGCCCAAGGCCCCGGCCGGCTTCGCCGGCCGAGGCCTGCTCGATGTCATCCAACCGTCGACGCAAATGGTCACGCTCACGAAGAAGCGGCCCCATCGCCTCAGCTCGACGGAATAACAGAGATAGCCAGGCCAAGTCAGCCGGCTTTATTTCATGACCCTCAGGGGTGACCAATGCGCCCCGGTGATTGATCGAGCAATCGGACCAGGCCGGATGGATTAGGTCGCCATGCCGATATATCCGCAACAGCTTGAATGCAGCATAGGTGGGCCGAACCCGACCCGTCTCCCAATGACCAATGGTGCGGACACTGACGTTGAGAAAGCGCGCCGCCTCCTCTCTGGTGAATCCACCGAAGACTCTGGCGTCTCGGAACTGAGTGTTGCTGATAATGGAACGATGCGCAGATTTGTATAATGCGGATCGCGAAGAGCGAGCGCGTGGGCTCTGTATATTATGTCCGACTCGGTTCTGTGGCTTCATACGCGTGCCGCCTCCATCGCGGCCCTGAGTGTTGCCGGCGGTTGCTGCCACCGGCAAGAATTGCCCAGCTGGGCATGCCAAAACGGGTCAGCAGTCGGGTTGCCGCCCGGCCCTGACCCGCACTCTTGCGCGGCTCCAGCCGCTAACACAACAGCGCGGCATCCATGCCGCGACCCCGCAGGGGCAAGGCCCCTGCACCCCTGTATCGCATGTTGACGCGTCACGGAGCATCCCCAACGTCACCACCGGGCGCGCACGGCTTGTCAGCCTTTCTGCGCGCCGCGGCGGCACCCCGCACACGATGCCGATGACCAATGCGCCGAGTCCTGATATCAATCTCGCGCGCGTAGTACGCAATGAACGTGTCAGCGCTCTCGATCATTGATGAGAACGCCAGCTTTTCCTCAATGCTGGTCGGCCGTTCTGTCCTCATTTGCTCGATAACAGCACGCATCTGACGGGACCGAGCCAACGCCCAGCGCAGATATTCAAGGTTCGATTGACGCTTCACCGAGCACCCCCGGTTAGGTCCACTCCGGGTGGCAATGCTTGGCCTTGCGACCACTTCCACAGGGGCAATCCGTATTGCGGCCAACCTTGGCCGTGGGGCGCCTGACAGTGGTCACCACCGGATCGTCCCAGGCAGGCATCGCTGACGGCCGGGTGGGCGGCCGAGGCTTTGGCTTTGGTTTGCTGGCCGGCGCAGGAACGACTACTAGATCCTGACGGGCCCGTTTCACCTGTTCCGAAATGGCGAAGAGGATGTAGGCGTTGAGGGAGACGCCGAGGGCCGCAGCCTGTGACTTGGCCTCCTCCACTACGTGCATTGGGAGCCTCAGATTTAGCTTGTGAATGACGTCGTTCATGGGGCCATTGTGGCCCCATTATGGCCCCATCGCAAGACATGCGGAATGACACCTCAATGCCTTGCTGCATAAGGGTTTGGGGGGGGCGCGTATGCGTTGTTTTATAATAGACAAGCCCAAGGCCCCGGCCGGCTTCGCCGGCCGAGGCCTGCTCGATGTCATCCAACCGTCGACGCAAATGGTCACGCTCACGAAGAAGCGGCCCCATCGCCTCAGCTCGACGGAATAACAGAGATAGCCAGGCCAAGTCAGCCGGCTTTATTTCATGACCCTCAGGGGTGACCAATGCGCCCCGGTGATTGATCGAGCAATCGGACCAGGCCGGATGGATTAGGTCGCCATGCCGATATATCCGCAACAGCTTGAATGCAGCATAGGTGGGCCGAACCCGACCCGTTTCCCAATGACCAATGGTGCGGACACTGACGTTGAGAAAGCGCGCCGCCTCCTCTCTGGTGAATCCACCGAAGACTCTGGCGTCTCGGAACTGAGTGTTGCTGATAATGGAACGATGCGCAGATTTGTATAATGCGGATCGCGGAGAGCGAGCGCGTGCGCTCTGTATATTATGTCAGAACAACGCCTGCAGGAGCATCAGTTCAAACCATTGCGTACGACAACCCAGTCAAAGCCATCAGATGGCCGCAGTAATACATGTAGAACGCTCTACCCGTCCGCGGGATGGCCCATGACAGGTAAGCCAAACCTGCAATCGGCAGCGCAAGCAGCGGCCACAACGTCCGGTTCACCGAGCACAAGAACACTAGCGGGATCACCAAGAGCACGACAACCGACGCTGCCCTGGGCCATCGCCAGCCCGCGGGATTGCGCCAGAACAGCCAAGCACCGAGTACAACCGCCAGACCGTTCCACCGATAGTCAACCAGGTAAGGTGCCGGCAACAGGCAGAAAGCCAACACAACCCATTTTCGTTCTTCGATCGCACGAATACAGACAGCTGCCAATGCGAAGGACAAGAGAATATTGAGCGGCAGTGCCCGATTGAATGCGATCGCCGCAATCGGTGTCGCAATGAGTCCCCACAGGAACAAACGCTTGATCAACTTGGCGACATCAGCACCCGGCTGCGCCAAATTGTAGGCAAACACCAGTGCGAACAATGGAAATGCCACGCGGCCCAGTTCTGCAATGACCGGCACATAGCCCAGGTGCAGAATCTTCAAGGTGTGGTCGCCTGTCATAAACAGCAGCGCGAGCCACTTCACCAATTCACGGCCTCCGCTTGTCATGCGATCCCTCCTTGTTCGACGACGGCTCGATGAGCTAATGCGGATTTACTGATCAATTTATCTAACTCTGGAGCTGCCAGCAGTTCTGCAGCACCGGCCACCAACCCCAGCCATTCTTTGCAGCCCTGCTATCTCACAGCCCCATTGTCTTCCTGCAACTCCCGCTTGAACGGCACATCCGGTGGCGGCCTTGCGGTGGCTGGCTGATCGTTGAGATTCGGGTCGCTCAGGCCGCAGCCGCCGCCGAATTGCAGCAACGACACCACGCAGCTGATCTTGGTCGTGGTGCCGGGAATGGGAATTTCGATCTTCTTCAATCCGCGCCGCACCCATTCCTGCAACAGCGTCTGGTTCGGCATCCAATACTTGTCCAGCGACGTCGGCGTGTAACCGTACGGCGGCCGCTTAAGCCAGGTGCCGCCTTGCGCAATCTGGTCACGCGTCCAGGTGTCGGTGTCGCTGCCAGGCGGGCCGCGATCGCCAGCGCCATTGCCGGCCTCGCCACCGGCGGCAACCCGCACGCTGCCGTCGTTGTTGAACATGCCGTCGCGTTTGCCATCGGCACCGGTTGCTTGCCCGGGACGGTCGCGGGTCGATTTGCTCCAGTCGTCCGCGTTGGCAGCCACATCCCATCCGCCACTGCGATCAACTGGTTTCGGGCCGGCACCGCCGGTGGCCGCCGGCTTGCTGGATGCGGCGGCCGCTGACGCCGGTTTCGCAGATTGCGCAGCCGTCTGTTGGTTGGTCTGATTAGCGGATGACGGCGCGCTGGAAGGTGTCGGCGCCGCAGGCGATATGGGTGCCGTCGCGGCCGAAGGCGTCTGCACGACTGCCGGTTGCGCCGGGGGTGTCTGCGCCGGCGTCGGCTGTGGCGCCGGGTCCGGCACGTTCGGCAGCTCCGCAGCACGCACCGCCAGCTCGGGCATGCGAACCGTGGGAACTACCTCACGTGCACGCACGGTGGGCGCGGTGACCCTAGCCTGCTCGGGCACGACGATCTCGCGCTCGCGCACGGTGGGCGCCGCGGCAGCGCGCACGGCAATGGCCGTAGTCGGTCGCTGCAGTTCGCGCACCTGTGGCCGCTCGGTCACCGTCTGGATCTCGCGCTGACGTACCTGTGGTGCAGCCGGCTCGATCGGGCGTGGCGCCACAGTGATGGTGGGCGGCGGCGGGACGACGAAATCCGTGGTCGGCACCGGTGTTTCAGTCACTTGCAGCGGCGATTCCAGCGTGACCTGCGGTACCTGCACACGGACCTGCGGGATATCGGGCGTACTGGGTTCCGCCGCAGCGGCCACAACAGGTTCGGGCGCGACGTCCGGCACGTCGGCTGCCGGCTCCACCGGCTCGGCCACTGTGGATGCGGCGCTTGCCGGCGACGCTGCTGCTGACGACGCGGCTACCGCAGATGCCGCCGCTTGCTGAGCGCCAGATGCAGCTGTGGCTGGCGCAGCGTCCGCCACCGGCTTGCCTTCGCCACCGCCCTGCTCTGCGGCGCCCTCTCCTACATAGGTCAGGCGCACCCGGGCCTCGTCGCCCTGTTTGGTGTCGTCCGGGGCCCAGCGCACGCTGACTACCCACAGCAACAAGGCGACAAATCCAAGGTGGATCAGCGCACTGCCGAGTACCGCCCCCCAGTGCAGCGGGCGCTCGTCGCGTGGACGCGGGTCCCAGTGTTGCCACCACAGGCTGCGGAATGCCTGGAACGGACTCAGTCTTCCCGCCATACCGTCGCGAGGTCGCGGCGCAGGACGCGCCAACAGCGCGTCCGTCAGTTGGTCGTCATCAAACCGTGCTGGCGTACCCAGCCGCCCCCGCATCCAGATGCCCCAGCCATAGGGCAACCCGGTCCGCCGATCCAGAATGAGCTTGCCCGGCATGCGCGCCAACAGCGCCTGCAGGAGATCGGCAGCGGTTGTCACCGGTGGTGCGGAATCAGGCCGCGCTGTCGCGCGGAATGTAAGGCGCGTCGCCGGTGGCGTGATCGGTCGCGTCGCGCACGGCAATCACGCCGGGCACGCGCCCCATCAAGGTCTTCTCGATGCCCTGCTTCAGGGTGACATCGGCCATGCCGCAGCCGTGGCAGCCGCCGCCGAAGCGCAGTAACACCACTCCCTCGGCCGAGACTTCCTGGACCGCGACGCGCCCGCCATGCGAGGCCAGCTGCGGGTTGATCTCGTTCTCTACCACCCAGCGCACGCGCTCCACCATCGACGCCGACTCGGCCGGTGCCTCGCCCTTGATCTTGGGCGCCTTGATGGTGAGTTGCTGGTTGCCGGTGGACTGGGTGACGTAGTCGATCTCGGCGCCATCCATCCACGGCACGCTAGCGGCCACCACATACAAGGTGAAGCCATCGCAATCGATGGCCCATTCGTCGCCGGACAAGTCGGCCGGCTCGGCGAACTCGAGTTTGGCGTCCGCACGCGGGGTGCCCGCGTCCACCGCGCTCAGGCGCACGCCCATGCCGGGCACACCCTCGCGCTCGATGAGCTTGCGGAAATAGGTCTGGGCTTTGTCGGATATCTGGATCATGCGGGTTATTCTACCGCTCAATGCGCCCCCGCTCATGGAACACCGTGATCCTGGTGGGTGCTTCTGTTCGCCACTTCGCGAGGCCGCCTGTCATGACCGATCTCATCCCCCTGGAACAGGCCCATTGCCTGCCCCGCACGGGCAGCGACCACAAGCTGGGCGAAGCCCGCCTGGCCGAGCTGTTGCCCCAGGTCCCCGGCTGGGAGCTGGCCGAAGCCGGCATGGCCATCACACGCACATTTCGCTTCGCCGACTATTACCGCACCCTCGCCTTCGTCAATGCGCTGGCCTGGATCGCTCACCGCGAAGACCACCATCCGGATCTGGGCGTGCATTACGACCGCGTGGTGGTGCGCTATTCCACCCATGACGTGGGCGGGCTGAGCGAGAACGACTTCATCTGCGCGGCCAAGGCAGCGCAGCTCTTCGATCAAGGAATCACCGCATGAACCAGTATCGCGCCCTGCTTGCCGGCCTGTGCGTCACCGGCGCCCTCGTCGGCTGCGGCAAGCCATCGCAGGAGGCCGCCACGCCCGGCGTGGCTCCCACCGAGCTGGCCGCCCTGAAGACGCCTCCGCCCGAATACTCGCCGCAGCTGGCCTGTGCGGGAATCGGTGGCAAGACGGTGCTGCGTGTGGTGGTTGGCCCGCAAGGCTCCCCCACCGATGTGACTGTCGCCCAGAGCAGCGGCCAGCCGGTGCTGGATGAGGCGGCGCAGACGCGCGTGCGCGAATGGAAGTTCAAGGCCGCCACCCGCAATGGACAGCCGGTGCCGCAGACCATCCAGGTGCCGGTGGACTTCAAGCCGCCGGTCCCCAAGCCTGACGAATGCTTCGCCATCGAAGAGCGCGCCCGCCGCGGCGGCTGACCACCACGCATCCATCATCGCGCCATGGCCATCCTGCAGCAGCGGATGGCCGAGCGCAGACACGCGCAGCTGAACTCGCCACGCACTCCGCCGGATCGCCATTCTTTTCGACGAGGTCGTTGCGTCAATGCTTGAAGTGTCATCGCACAATGTCTGGACTGCGCTTGCGGTCACTTTGGCTGCCGGCCTGGCGACCGGCCTGGGCAGTCTCATGGTCGTCTTCGCCAAGAAGCCCAACCCGCGCCTGCTGGCCTTCGGGCTGGCGTTTGCCGGCGGCGCCATGGTGTTCGTGTCGCTGTCGGAGATCCTCAACAAGTCGATCGCCTCGTTCTCCAACGCCTACAACGACAAGCTCGGCTTCACCTACGGCACGCTGACCTTCCTGGGCGGAATGCTGCTGATCATGGTGATCGACCGTCTGGTGCCCAATCCGCACCAAAGCCTGTCCACCGACGACCCGCAATTTCGCGACGACAACCGCGCCTACATCCGGCGCGTGGGCCTGCTGACGGCAGTCGCCATCACCGCGCACAACTTTCCCGAAGGCCTGGCCACGTTCTTCGCAACGCTGGAAAGCCCGGCGGTGGGCATGCCGCTGGCGTTCGCCATCGCCATCCACAACATTCCCGAAGGCATTGCGATCGCCGTGCCGGTGTATTTCGCCACGCGCAACAAGTTCTATGCATTCGGGGCGAGCCTGTTGAGCGGCCTGGCCGAGCCGATCGGCGCGGGCATCGGCTACCTGCTCCTGTCCAGCGTGCTGTCCGAGGCCGTGTTCGGCGCGGTGTTCGGGGTGATCGCCGGGGTCATGGTGTTCCTCGCCCTGGACGAGTTGCTGCCTGCCGCCAAGCGCTACGCACAAGGACACGAGACGGTCTACGGCCTGGTGTCGGGCATGGGCACGCTGGCGATCAGCCTGGTGTTGTTCCGTTATGCGGCGCCTTGAGCCTGCAGCCAATTGCCACTGCTGATGAGTGCTGCCCTGCCCCACAGCTGCCTGGTCTGCTGTTACAGGGATGCAGCGATGCCCGATACATCGCGCCAAATCGGCGCGCCTGACGTGCACACGCGAACTCACGCGAGGCGTGCTCTAGCCAAGACCCACGAAAAGGCTCCGGAGGCAGCTAGCGGGCTAGACCCGCTAGCCGTTCCCCGGTGACAGCGGAGGCATGGACCTCAAGCATTTCATCCCGTCCCGTTTGCCATGCCCGGGGCATCGATAGATCTGACGTTGAGCCCGCAAAGGCTGCACGCGCCGCGCATCAAGCACGACGCGTACGTACTTTCCCGCGCCAGCGAGGAACCCATCGCCTCATGCGAAGCCGCGACTCAACCCAGCCGATCCAGCGCCTCAGCCAACTCCGGCGCCAACGGTGCGTTGAGTACATACGGCGTCTTGCCGTTGTCCAGCGCGAACTCCAGCGAGGCGGCATGCAGGAATAGGCGGCGCAGGCCGACCTGGTCGCGCAGGCGCTTGTTCACCTCGGGGTCGCCGTATTTGTCGTCGCCGGCAACCGCATGGCCTAGGTGCTGTGCATGCACGCGGATCTGGTGGGTGCGCCCGGTCTCGATGCGTACCTCGCAGTAGGAATGCCCGCCGCGACGCTCCAGCAACCGGAAGTGGCTCAGCGACGGCTTGCCGATTGCATTGACCTGCACATGCCGCTCGCCGCCCTGGCGCAGGCCGATGTGCAGCGGCGCATCCACACTCATCACCCCGTCGGGCATCCGCCCTACCAGCAGCGTGAGGTAGCGCTTGGTGATGCTGCGCCCGTCCACCCTGTCGTCTTCGCGCATCAAGGCCTGCAGCTCGGTCAGCGCCGAGCGCTTTTTGGCCACGATCAATAGGCCCGATGTATCGCGATCCAGACGATGCACCAGCTCCAGCGTCTGATTCGGACGCAAGGCGCGCAGGGTCTCGATCGCCCCGAAGCTGATCCCGCTGCCGCCATGACTGGCCACGCCGGTAGGCTTGTTGAGCGCCAGCAGCCGCGCATCTTCGAACACGATGGCCGCTTCCAGCCGCGCCTGGAACGCCGACGGCGGCGCAGCCTTGTCGCCCTCCTCGGTAAGACGCACCGGCGGGATGCGCACTTCTTCCCCACCCTCCAGCTTGCGCTCGGCCTTGGCCCGCCCGCCGTTCACGCGCACCTGCCCGCTACGCACCAGCTTGTAGATCAGGCTGCGTGGCGCGCCCTTCAATTGTCCCAGCAGGAAATTGTCCAGCCGCTGCCCAGTGCGGTCTTCCGGAACTTTGAGAATGCGCACGCCCACACGGTCGGCGGGAGGCTTGGGGGGCTGGGGGTCGGTCATCCGGCTCTTTATTCTGTTACACTCGGCGAGCGAGATAAGGGTTTGATTTCGTTGAAAGTTGATTGGCCAGAAGCCTGACTTCCGATGATTCCGGCACAGTGCGCGACCACCGCCCCCGGGGCGGCCATGTTAGCGGCTCACCGGCCTACCCGGCCATCGCCAGCGGTTTTTTGGCCGTTGCGCTGAACATGTCCCGTGCGCTGTCCCGGTTGTCCGGACGCAGCTGCCGGCCCTGAAACACCTATAAAAAACTTAAGAGAAGCGCTCCCGCGGCCTGCCGTGGTGTTGCAGCGCTGGAAACCCTAGCCAGGCCTGTCCGCGCGTTGCGCGAAAGGCCGGCGACCCGTTCCAGAGGCGAAACGTCACGGCGTTCCGCGCGGTAGAGCGCGCGAGGAACGCAACAATGAAGCGAATGCTGATCAACGCAACGCAGGCCGAAGAGCTGCGCGTGGCGATTGTGGACGGCCAGACCCTGTACGACATCGACATCGAACAGCCGTCCAAGGAACAGAAGAAGTCCAATATCTACAAGGGTCGCATCACGCGGCTCGAGCCCTCGCTGGAAGCGGCGTTCGTGGACTATGGCGCCGAGCGCCATGGCTTCCTGCCGCTGAAGGAAATCTCCCGCGATTACTTCCAGGCCGGTGTCGACCACAACAAGTCGACCATCCGTGAGCTGTTGCGTGAGGGCCAGGAAGTGGTGGTCCAGGTCGACAAGGAAGAGCGCGGCAACAAGGGCGCTGCCCTGACCACGTTCATCTCGCTGGCCGGCCGCTATATGGTGCTGATGCCGAATTCGCCGAGTGCCGGTGGCGTCTCGCGTCGGATCGAAGGCGAAGACCGTGCCGCACTGAAGGACGCGCTGGACAAGCTCGACATCCCAGACGACATGGGCGTGATCATCCGCACCGCCGGCGTTGGCCGCGATGCCGAAGAGCTGCAGTGGGATCTGGATTACCTGCTGCAGACCTGGAAGGCGATTGCCGAGGCCGCGCTGAGCAAGCCGGCGGCCTTCCTGATCTATCAGGAATCGCGCCTGATCATCCGCGCCCTGCGCGATTACCTGCGCGCCGACATCGGCGAAATCCTGGTCGATACGCCGGAGCTGTATGCCGACGCTCAGGAGTTCATGCAGCAGGTCATGCCGCAGAGCCTGCGCAAGCTCAAGCACTACACCGACGATATCCCGCTGTTCAACCGCTTCCAGATCGAGTCGCAGATCGAAGGCGCCTACGAGCGCAATGTGCGGCTGCCGTCGGGCGGCTCGATCGTGGTCGATCAGACCGAAGCGCTGACCGCCGTCGACGTCAACTCCTCGCGCGCCACCAAGGGCAGCGACATCGAGGAAACCGCATTCCAGACCAATCTGGAAGCGGCCGAAGAAGTGGCGCGCCAGTTGCGCCTGCGTGACCTCGGCGGTCTGGTGGTCATCGACTTCATCGACATGGCATCCACAAAGCACCAGCGCGAAGTGGAAAACAAGCTGCAGAACGCGCTCAAGTACGATCGTGCGCGCGTGCAGCTGGGCCGGATCTCGCGCTTCGGCCTGATGGAGATGAGCCGCCAGCGTCTGCGTCCGAGCCTGGGCGAGTCCAGCCAGATCGTGTGCCCCCGTTGCGACGGCCATGGCCGTATGCGCAGCGTGGAATCGCTGTCGCTGTCGATCATCCGCGTGGCCGAAGAGCACGCCATGAAGGAGAACACCGGGCAGGTGCTGGTCCAGGCTCCGGTGGAGATCGCCAATTACCTGCTCAACGAAAAGCGCAGCGCATTGCGCGAGATCGAGCAGCGCCATGAGTCGCCGATCATCATCGTGGCCGACGAGCAGCTGCATACCCCGCACTACGAAGTCACGCGCCTGCGCGAGAACGAGCTGGGCGAAGACAGCGGCAAGCCAAGCTATCAGCGCGGCACGCCGCGCAAGTTGCCGGTGCATGCGCTGACCAAGGCGCAGTTGAATATCCCGGTCGCGCCGGCGGTGACTTCGATCAAGCCGAGCCAACCGGCTCCGGTGCGTGAAGAGGCTCCTGCCCCGGTCGCCGCGGCCCCCGCCCCGGCGCCGGTGGTGGCACTGCCGCTCCCCGCGCCGGTCACCGGAGTGGTGGGCTGGCTGAAACGCATCTTCGGCGGTGTCGATGCCCCGGCCGCAACGCCGGAAGCGTCGCAGCAGCAGCGCCCGCGTCAGAACGACGCCGCGCGTGGCAACCGCAATGATCGCGGCGAGCGTGGCGGACAACGCCGCGATGGTCGCGATGCACGCAATGGCAATGGCGGTCAGCACCGCGGCAATGGCAATGGCAACGGCGCCAACAAGGAGCGCCGCGACGAACGTCGCCAGCCGACCGCGCCGCAAGCTGGCAGCCAGCCGCAGCAGCAAGTGCAAGTGGCCAAGCCAGCGCGCAACGAGCCGCAGGCGCCCAAGCAGCCGCAG
Organism: Xanthomonas sp. NCPPB 4037; assembly: GCF_041475695.2. Taxonomy (NCBI): domain Bacteria; kingdom Pseudomonadati; phylum Pseudomonadota; class Gammaproteobacteria; order Lysobacterales; family Lysobacteraceae; genus Xanthomonas; species Xanthomonas sp. NCPPB 4037. Next base: position 2,754,411 of record NZ_CM191261.1, on the reverse strand, counting down.
CAGGGTCAGCAACCGAAGCAGCCAAAGCAGCAGCAAAACCAGCAGCCGCGTCCTCCGCGCCAGCAGGATGGTGCGTCGGCTGAAAAGCAGCAGCGTCCCGCACGCCAGGACGATGCAGCAGTGGCACAGGCCGTGACCGCGACTGCAGCGACCGCCACCACCGCAAGCGTGGCAGCGGCCATTGCCGATACCGCCGCGCCGGTGTCCAGGACAGTGCCAACGCACGAGACCGACGCCGCACATCCGGTCGACGTGACGGTGACGCCCGCCGCCTCCGAGGCAACTGCCGATGCCGCCGCCGAGGGCAATGCCCAGGACGCACCGGCAGGCGATGACGGCGCCAATGGCGAGGGCGGAAGCCGTCGCCGTCGCGGCCGTCGCGGTGGTCGCCGCCGTCGTCGTGGTGCAGGCGCCACGGGTGAAGGTGGGACCGGAGTGGATGGTCTTGAGTCCGATGATCTGGACGGTGATGCCGACGGTGATCTGGACAGCGACAACGACGATGCCGGTACGCCAGCACCGACGTCGTCCGCGCCACGCGCCGGGCAGCCCGAGTTCGACTTCGATGACGATGCCGGCAACCCGCCCGCTCGGGCCCAGGCAACGGTTGAGCGCAGCCCGGAGCAGCAGACGCCGGTGACGCCACGTCCGGTGCCGAAGGAGCGAGCCGAAACGCGGCCGCCAGCTGATACGACAGCGGCAGCTGCACCGTCGGTCGACAGCGCACCGACTACCCCGCAGCAGCCGGTGATCACCGCGCAGTCGGCACCGGTTGCCTCGCCCGAAACCGCCGTCTCGTCGCAGGCGGGATCCTCGCAGGCAGCATCGCAGGAACCCGCTGCAGCACCGCATGCCGCTTCCGCATCGACCGAGTCTGCGCCGGCACAGGAGCAGCAACGCGCTCCGGTGCAGGATGCCCCGCGCGTTGCTCCGGAAGCCGCGTCCCCGGCTCCGGCAGTGGTGCAAAGCGTTCGTCCTGAAGCGACTGCAGCCGTCTCCCCGGTGCAGCCTGCAGCATCGGCGCAGCCTGCCGCGACAGCGTCGGTTGAGCCGTCGCCTGCAGCGCAGGTCACGCCGGCGCCTGTTGCGCCGGCCGAAGCTGCCGTGGTCACGGTCACCGCACCGCATGCCGAACCGTCCAGCACTGCCGGCAAGGATGTGGATATCGCAGTGACCTCGACTGCCGCGGTTGCACAGCCGGCAACCGATACCGCGCCAGCGGCGCCGGCGCGCAAGCCCTACGCGCCTGTGCAGACCACCCTGCTCGATGCGTTGGCTCCGCAATCGCCGCAAGCGGCAGCTCCGCAGGCTCAGGTCGAGACTGCTCCGGCAGCCAAGGTAGCTGAGCACTCCACGCCGGCCGCTGCTGCGGCGCCTGTGGCTGCGCAGCAACCTGCAGAGGCACGGCAGCCGACGGTGGTCGTGTCGGAGGCGTCCAAGCCGGCAGCACCGTCTGTTGACGCTGCTGGTGCAGCGGACGACAAGGACGACACCGAGGCCGCAGCGTCGAAAGACGATGCCAACGATGCCAACAAGCCGCGTAGCGATCACTGATCGTTACGCGTGACTGACGCTGTCCTGGGCAACCCGGATGGTGGCGACGAGAAAGCGGCCTTCGGGCCGCCTTTTTTGTGTCATCAACTGACAGTCGCGAACTGCATGGAGTCTGCAGCTGCCTGGTACGCGAACTTCAAACGTCGACAGTTACTGCCCACTACCGCTTCGATCAGACCGCGCCTTGAGCGTGTAGAGACACAACGTCGCCGTTGCCACATCGAACAAACAGAAGTTCAGCGCTTTGATCAGATCGGCGAGTACCTGCATCGTCACCACATCGGTGAGCAGTCGCTCCGCGGATTTACAGCCCTGCGCGTCTCCCGATCTCAGACGCTGATAGCCCAAAGGACGACAGCGCTACAGGACGCTAAGCGCAGAGCACAACCACCGCTCTACCACTCGCACCAGCACAGGAACACGCCAGCCCATCTATTCAATGACCGACTATGGACACGCATGTTCCAACGCAACGCGACCACCTAAGTGACGCGCCACGAACTGCCTCTCGATTGATCGGCCAGACACCGCCGACGACACCACATCGCCTCAGCGGCGGCATGCGTTCACAGCGTGCGTGCGGGATCGGTCAGGCCGTACTGATTGGCCAGGCGCGCCAGGGCGATGTTGTCCTGGATGCCGACCTTTTCGAACAGGCGCGCCTTGTGGGTGTTGATGGTCTTGGCGCTGAGATTCAGGCGCTTGGCGATGTCTTCCTGACGTAGACCCTGCGTCAGCAGCAGCGCGACCTCAAGCTCACGTGGCGACAGCGCATCGAAGGGCGAACCGCCACCTTCCAGGTTGGACAGCGCAAGGTTCTGCGCGATGGTGTTGCCGAGATAACGACGGCCCAGCGCCACTTCACGCACGGCGCGCAGCAACTCGTGCGCGTCGCCGCCCTTGCCGACATAGCCGGACGCGCCGGCTTCGAGCAACCGCTTGGGCAGCGGGCCATCTTCCAGCACCGACACGATGATGACCCGCGTGCCGTAGTCGCCTTTGACGATGCGCTCGGTGATCTCCAGCCCGCTGACTCCCGGCAGGTGCAGATCGCATAACACGATGCCCGGTTTGAGCTGGCGAATCTGCGGCAGCGCCGCTTCCCCACTCTCTGCTTCGCCCACCACTTCGATGTCCACTTCCTTGGACAGGATCATCTTCATGCCGGTACGCACGAGTGCATGATCGTCGATCAGAAAAACTCTGATTGTCATCCGTGTAGTCCTCGCTGTGCGGCTGGCTGGTGCAGCCTAGCTCCGTGAATAATTCAGGGCAAGCTCGATGCGACGTATTACGTGGAAGTTAGACGCGTGTACTGCGCCAGATCCCGGCGAACCCGCGCTCAACGCGTGCTGCGCCGCACTCCACGTGACCAGCATCGTGCCGCGACGCACGCGTTGCAGACATCGGGCAATACAGTCGTGCCCGGTCAGATTTTCCCTGCGTCTGCGCACGCTGCGCCATCAACTAACGGACGGAGTTCGGCATCAAGGGCCACGCGCTCATCGAACACGAAACACCGCCCGTCGTAGCCCTCACCACCGACATCCTCGAAGTAACCCAGGATGCCGCCTTCCAGCTGCAGCACGTTGTCCATGCCTTCGGCATGCATCCACAGCGCAGCCTTTTCGCAGCGGATGCCGCCGGTGCAGAAGCTCACCACCGTGGCATCGGCGAGCGCTGCACGGTGCGGCTGCAATGCCTCGGGCAGTTCGGTGAACTTGTCGATCGGCAACGTGAGTGCGCCCTGGAACGTGCCATACGCCACTTCCTGGGCATTGCGGGTATCCAGCAGCACCAGCGGGCGGCCGTGATCGTCGTGCCCCTGCTGCATCCATTTCCGTAGCACTGCAGGCGCGACCGACGGCGCGCGGCCTTGCAGCGGCGAGGCATCATCGCGGCGGAAGCTGATGATTTCCGGCTTGACCTTGACCTTGAGCCGCGCGAACGGTTGCTCGGCGCTATGGCTGTATTTCACGCGCATCTGTGCAAAGCGCGCATCTGCATGCAGCCAGGCATAGAAGCCTGCGATCTGCTCGGCATCGCCGGCCAGAAACAGGTTGATGCCTTCTTCGGCCACCAGTACCGAACCCTTCAGCGCACGCTGCTGGGCGCGCTCCAGCACGCTGTCCGCCAGTTGTTGCGGGTCGTGGATCGGGGCGAACTGATAGGCAGCGGTATTGGTGATCATGGCGCTATTTTAAGCCCGATCCGCTGCGGCGGGTTATCCGCGCAACAGCAGGAACGGCAGCAACACCAGCGAGGCGATCACCAACATGCCGACCAGGGTGGCCAGCACGAACAATGGCCGTCGACGCAACAACGCGCCAAAGGTTTCCGCGGTCCCCGACGCCAGCGCCTGCTGCCGCTGCGCACGCGCATCGGCGCCGCGCCGGGCCTGGTACGCATCCATCAGTGCCTTGGCACGTGGATAGTCGGCATCCTCGCTAAGCCAGATGCCGCCCGCGGAAATGCCCCAATTGCTGGGGCGCGTTTCGTAGGTCTGCACCAGGTTGTCGCGCATCAGTGCCCGCACGTCGTCGGCTTCGTCGTCGGGGACATTGCGTAGGTTGAGCAGCAGTTTCGCCATGACGCGATGATAGCGGGAGCCAGGTGCGATAATGCGCGCCTCACTCCTGTGGATCACGCCATGCGCCTCTTTTTGACGCTTTGCGCCGCCCTGTCGCTGGCGAGCTGCGCCCCTGCCCTGCCCCCGTCCGGTGGCACCATCGCCGCGTTCGAGAGGATCGATCGCACCGTCGGCACTGGCGCCGAAGCCACGCCCAATGCGTTGGTCACCGTGCACTACACCGGCTGGCTATACGACGAGAAGGCGGCCGACAAACACGGCAAAAAGTTTGACAGCTCGCTGGATCGCGCCGAGCCGTTCCAGTTCGTGCTGGGTGGCCGCCAGGTCATCCGCGGCTGGGATGAGGGTGTGGCCGGCATGCGCGTCGGCGGCAAGCGGACCTTGATGATCCCGCCGGAATTCGGTTACGGCGACAAAGGTGCCGGTGGGGTCATTCCGCCGGGCGCCTCGCTGGTGTTCGACGTCGAACTGCTTGGCGTGCAGCCGCGCTGAGCACGCACCTCATGACTGATGGAAACACACCGCGGCTCGCGGTGATTGGTGGCGGCCCGGCCGGCCTGATGGCGGCCGAGGTCGCGCGCGCCGCCGGGCTTGCAGTGGATCTTTATGAAGCGAAGGGGTCGGTCGGGCGCAAGTTCCTGATCGCCGGCAAGGGCGGCTTGAACCTGACCCACTCCGATCCGCCGCCTGTCTTCGCACAGCGCTATCGCGAACGCAGCACCGAGGTTGGGCACTGGCTGCAGGCGTTCGACGCCGAGGCACTGCGTGCGTGGGCGCGCAACCTGGACGTGGAGACCTACGTTGGAAGTTCTGGCCGCGTATTTCCGATGGACCGCAAGGCCGCTCCACTGCTGCGCGGCTGGGTGCGACGACTCAAAGAACAGGGTGTGAGTTTCCATGTGCAGCATCGTTGGCTTGGCTGGGATGACGGTGGTGCGCTGCGCTTCGCCACACCAACCGGCGAGCAGGCATTCGCGGCCGATGCGGTGATCCTGGCGCTGGGTGGTGGCAGCTGGCCGCAGCTGGGATCGGATGGGCAATGGACACCCCTCCTGGAGCAGCGCGACATCGCGGTGGCGCCACTGCAGCCGGCCAATTGCGGCTTCGATATCGCATGGACGCCGCATTTCGTGCAGCGCCACGCCGGTGCGCCACTGAAGGCGGTGGTTGCGCAGTGGCAAGGGCGCGATGGTGCGACACAGGCGCTGCAGGGCGAATGCGTGATCACCGCAACGGGGATCGAAGGCAGCCTGATCTATGCGCTGTCGGCGGACCTGCGCACGCAGATCCAGACACACGGCACGGCGACGCTCTGGCTCGACCTGGTACCCGGCCGCACGCTGGAGCGGCTGCAGGCGGATCTGCAAAAGCCGCGCAACGGGCGCAGTTTTAGCGAGCACCTCCGCCGCCAGACCGGCATCGATGGCGTCAAGACCGCGCTGCTGTTCGAACACTTGGGCAGGCAGGCCGGCGATGACCTCACGCGCGTCGCCCAGACGCTCAAACAGCTACCGCTGCGTTTGCTGCGGCCACGGCCGTTGGCGGAAGCGATCAGCACGGCCGGCGGCGTACGTCTGGAGGCACTGGATGCGCAGCTGATGGCGCGTGCGCAACCGGGGGTGTTCTGCGCCGGCGAAATGCTCGACTGGGAAGCCCCGACCGGCGGTTATCTGCTGACAGCGTGCTTTGCCAGCGGCCTGCGCGCGGCGCAGGGCGCGGTGCAGTGGCTGCAACGCGGCGCTACAGCCGAGCGTTGACCGACGCGCGCGGCCACACCGATTTGACGTCATAGAACACCGCGCCCGGCTTGCCGAGTGCGGCGATGCGCTGCGCATCGTAGTCGCGGTACTGCGCGTGCGCCACCGCCAAAACCACGGCATCGTAGGCGCCCTCTTCCGGCATCTCGCACAGCTGCACACCGCCGTGGCGCAGCGCGTCTTCGGGATCGGCCCACGGGTCGCAGGTATCGACCTGCGCGCCGGCGGCCTGCAGCAGCTGCACCAGTTCCAGGGCACGACTGTTGCGCAGATCCGGGCAGTTCTCCTTGAAGGTGGCGCCGAGCACCAGCACCCGCGCCTGCGGTGGCGCAATCCCTTGCGCCGCGAGCAAGCTGCAGACGCGCTCTGCCACGTGACGGCCAACGCGATTGTTCACCTGCCGCGCGGTGTGGATCAGATCCGGGTGGTAACCCACGCTCTCGGATTTGTGCAGCAGGTAATACGGGTCCACACCGATGCAATGCCCGCCGACCAGACCGGGCCGGAATGGCAGGAAATTCCACTTGGTGCCGGCGGCTTCGAGCACATCGAGCGTGTCGATGCCGAGCTTGTCGAAGATCAGCGCCAGCTCGTTGACCAGCGCAATGTTGACGTCGCGCTGGATGTTCTCAACCACCTTGGCCGCTTCGGCCACGCGGATCGATCCGGCGCGCCACGTGCCGGCCGTGATGATGCTGGCGTAGAGCGCATCCACCGCGTCGGCAGCGTCGGGTGTGGAGCCGGAGGTGATCTTGCGGATGTCGCGCAGACGCCGCTGGCGATCGCCGGGATTGACGCGCTCGGGGCTGTAGCCACAGAAGAAATCGTGGTTGAAGCGCAGCCCGGAGCCTGCTTCGAGCAAGGGCACGCACACTTCTTCAGTGGTTCCCGGATAAACCGTGGATTCGTAGATCACCAGATCGCCGGGCTTGAGTGCAGCAGCGATCAAGGCAGTGGCGCTACGCAATGGCTCCAGATCCGGTTGCTCGAAGCTGTCGATCGGCGTCGGCACGGTCACGATGAAGATCGTGCAGCCCGCAAGTTCTGCAGCGTCGGCGGTGTAGCGCAACTGCCCTGCAGCGGCGAGTTCCGCATCGTCCAGTTCCAGCGTGGCATCGTGGCCCTGCTGCAACTGCGCCACGCGCTGCGCATCGATATCGAAGCCCAGCGTGTCGCGCTGCTCACCGAACGCGACGGCCAGCGGCAGGCCGACGTAGCCCAGGCCGATGACGGCGATGCGCGCCTGAAGCGGGTCGAACGGCGGGGTGCGGGACATGCGGTTCCTTCGATCATGCGCGGCACGGCACCGCGCGCCAGTGCGGCGGCAGCATAGCGCAGCCGGCAACCGCCCGGTCAGCCGCTCTGCACGCGATGGAGATTCACAATCGCCCCGCAATCAGGCACGCTATCGGTCTGCCCGGGTGGCGAAATTGGTAGACGCAAGGGACTTAAAATCCCTCAGCCGCAAGGCTATGCGGGTTCGACCCCCGCCCCGGGCACACCTATCGCACGCTCCATCAGATCGCTTTCGAGTAGCGCACGGCCTGCTCCACAGGTTGCAGATAGCGGTCAAAGCACATGGCAGCCAGGCGGACCAGCGGCCACCCTGTTGCGGTGACATCAACGCACAGGCCGCGCACCTCCACCAGGCCATCGGCGGCAAGCACCTCCAGCGCAGCCAACGCGTCATCGAAGCATTGCCGCGCATCGCACTGATGGCGTTGCGCCACGGCAGCCAGATCCACATGTCCGCAGCACAGTAAGGCCTGGATGACCTCCGCACGCAGCAGGTCGTCTGCACTCAGTTGCATCCCGCGGCACACGGGCAACGCACCGCGATCGACCGCTGCTTCCCACGCAGCCAGTTCGCGTGGATTCTGGCTGTAGCTATCGCCAACATGGCTAATCGCACTCACGCCCAAGCCGATCAGATCGGTATCGGCATGCGTGGTGTAGCCCATGAAATTGCGCTGCAGATCGCCGCGCCGTTGCGCGATCGCCAGGTCTTCGCTGGGAAGCGCGAAGTGATCCATGCCGATGTACTGGTAGCCCGCCGCCGACAACGTATGTACGGCGAGCCCGAGCAGCGCGAGCCTGTCCTGCGCGAAAGGCAACTCCTGCACATCGATCTGCCGCTGCGCCTTGAACACGTGCGGCAGGTGTGCATACCCATAGATCGCCAGCCGGTCTGGTCGCGCCGCCAATACGCGGTCCAGCGTGCGCGCGAAGCCCGCCTGCGTCTGCCGCGGCAAACCGTAGACCAGATCCACGTTCACCGAGGCGATACCTGCTTGCCGACATGCAGCGATGAGTTCCAATGTCTCCTGCTCGCCCTGACGGCGATTGATCGCTGCCTGCACGTCCGGATCGAGATCCTGGATACCTAAGCTGACCCGGGTGAATCCGATTTGCGCCAACGTGGCAATGTCGTCAGGTTGAACAGCCCGAGGATCCAGTTCGATCGAGATGTCGCGACCGGGATCGATACTGAAACGAAAGATGCGACGCAGGCCATCGAGCAAGTCGCCAAGCAGCGCAGGCGAGAGAAAATTGGGCGTCCCGCCACCGAGATGCAGTTGCACGACCGTTCGACCGCGCTCCAGATGCTCGGCGACGCTGGTCGCCTCGCGGAGCAGCCGCGCGACATAGGCCTGCCCCTTGCTCGCGTCGCGCGTGATGATCCGATTGCAGCCGCAGTAGAAACAGGGACTGCTGCAAAACGGCACATGCACGTACAGCGATAAGGCGCGCCCAGGGCGCTGCTCCTGCGCGCGCAAGAACGCCGCCTGCAACTCCGTGGCACCAAACCCGGGCTGGAAGTGCGGCGCAGTGGGATAGGAGGTGTAGCGCGGGCCTGGGCGGTCGTAGCGTTGCAACAACGCTTGATCGAAGTTCCAACGGGCATGCGCGGCAGCGATATCGGGTTCCATGCGCGCAGCCTGCCGTACCTACGACAGAGGCGCCTTGATCAGAATCAATCTGCCATCACGTGGCGCAGGGAGTGGCACGCCTGCTGAAATCACATTCGCCCTGCAGCGCTGTCAGCGTGTGGTGCAGCCAGCTTGCATGGCAACTGGCCCATCGCTCATACGTTGCCAGTGCGCAGCGCAGTAAATTTTAGATCCCCAGCGCGAAATTGCCCGGCCATCGCTGCGCGACGTGCAGCTCATCCACGCCACGTGCAACCCAAATAAAAAAGCCATGGACCGTAAAGTCCATGGCTTGAATTTGGAGCGGGAAACGAGACTCGAACTCGCGACCTCAACCTTGGCAAGGTTGCGCTCTACCAACTGAGCTATTCCCGCGTGGAGCGATATTCTACAGCTTGTCACCGTTTTGCGCTAGCCCTATCGCCGCGTTGGAGGCAGGGAAAACACACACGATGTGGAGGCCTGGGCCGGAATTGAACCGGCGTACGCGGATTTGCAGTCCGCTGCATAACCACTCTACCACCAGGCCGAAACATCAAACCCAAGGCATCCTGCCCTGAAACAACACGACCCCGCGCATGGGGCCGCGTTTACATCTTGGAGCGGGAAACGAGACTCGAACTCGCGACCTCAACCTTGGCAAGGTTGCGCTCTACCAACTGAGCTATTCCCGCTTGGGAGGCGAAATTTTACAGTGAACGGGATAGCTGTCAACTGTTGCTTTCGACTTTTTTCGGTTTGTTGGTAATCGCGGCCTTTTCATCGGCACGCAAACTTGGCCATGCGGCCTGCAGATACTGGAAACCCGACCACAACGTCAGCAATGCGGCGATTGCCAGGGTCCAATATCCCGCCTGGAAGATCAGGTTGCCCAGCCAGATTTCATGCGTGGGCATCTGCCCCGGCGTGACCGAATACAGCAAACAGAGCAACGCAACCATCTGTGCGGTGGTCTTGACCTTGCCGATCATCGCCACGCGCACCTTGGCACGCTGCCCGATCTCGGCCATCCACTCGCGCAATGCAGACACCGCGATTTCGCGCCCCACGATGACCGCCGCCCAGAACGCCATCCACGGCGTGGGATGCCCTTGCACGATGAGGAACAACGCCACGGCGACCATCAACTTGTCGGCCACCGGGTCCAAAAATGCGCCAAACGCCGAATACTGGTGATAACGCCGCGCGACCCAGCCATCCAGCCAGTCGGTGATGGCGGCCAGGGCAAACACACCGGCCGAGGCGAAATTGGTCCACTTGTACGGCAGGTAGAACACCACGACCAACACCGGGATCATCACGATCCTCAGCAGTGTCAGCCACGTGGGGATGGTCAACTTCATTACGGACTCGACTCGCCTGCCGCATCGGGGAGCGCCAGCCCGTGCAGGTTAGCGTAGATTCGCGCGGCGAGTGCGGCATTGACCCCCTCCACCCGCGCAATCTCCGCTTCGCCGGCCGCCTTGAGACCGACCAGGCCGCCGAAATGCTTGAGCAGGCTGGCGCGTCGGCGTGGCCCGATGCCGGGAATATCTTCCAGCTTGCTGGTCATGCGTGCTTTCTGGCGGCGTCCACGGTGGCCGGTGATGGCAAAACGGTGCGCTTCGTCGCGAACCTGCTGAATGAATTGCAGTGCGGGCGATGCGGCGCCGGGGCGCAGCTCGCGGCCATCGGCCAGGATCAACGCTTCGTGCCCTGCCCTGCGCTCCTCGCCCTTGGCCACGCCGACCAGCAACACATTCTCGATGCCTAGGTCGGCCAATGCGGCCTGGGCCTGCGCCAACTGGCCGGCGCCGCCATCGATCAGCAACACGTCGGGCAGCACGCCGTTTTCTTCCACCGCGCGACGGAACCGGCGCTCGATCGCCTGGCGCATGGCGGCGTAGTCGTCGCCGGGGGTGATGCCGGAAATGTTGAAGCGCCGGTACTGCCCGCGCACCGGGCCGCTGGCATCGAAGACCACGCACGAGGCCACCGTGGCTTCGCCCATGGTGTGGCTGATGTCGAAGCATTCCACACGCTTGACCTGCTCGGCCAGGCCAAGCATTTCGCGCAAGGCTTCGCTGCGCGCGTGCTGCGCGCTCTGGCTGGTGAGTTCGGTGACCAGGGTCAGCTGTGCGTTGCGGCTGGCCAGCAACAGGTAGCCGGCGCGTTCGCCACGCACGTTCCACTTCAGCGCAACCTTGTGTTCGGCTGCGGCACTCAATGCTGCCTCGATCAGCTCGGCGTCGGGGATCTCGCGGTCCAGCAGGATTTCGCGCGGCGGTGCATGTTCGGCGTAGTACTGCGACACGAACGCGGCCAGGATCTCCTCGGCGCTGTCTTCGCCGTTGGTCTTGGGAAAGAACGAACGCGTGCCCAGGTTGCGCCCGTCGCGGAAACTGAGCAGCAGCACGCAGGCCTGGCTGGACTGTGTGGCGCACGCCAGCACGTCCAGATCGGCGGCGCGCCCGTCCACGTACTGGCGGTTCTGCATGCTGCGCAGCGAGGAAAGCAGATCGCGCAGACGGGCGGCACGCTCGAATTCGAGCGCCTCGCTGGCCTGCTGCATTGAATGCATGATTTCTTCGCCGAGCTGGTCGCTCTTGCCTTCCAGGAACATGGTGGCGCGACGCACCGCTTCTTGGTAATCCTGCGCCGCCACCAGATCCACACACGGCGCACTGCAGCGCCCGATCTGGTACTGCAGGCACGGCCGCGAGCGATTGCGGAACACGCTGTCCTCGCAGCTGCGCAGCTTGAACAACTTGTGCATCAGGTTGAGCGTTTCGCGTACGGCGGTGACGCCGGCATACGGGCCGAAGTAGCGCCCATTCACCGCGCGCGGACCACGGTGCAGCGCAATGCGCGGCCAGTCTTCGCGGGTCAGCAACACGTAGGGATAGCTTTTGTCGTCGCGCAGAGACACGTTGTAGCGCGGCGACAACGACTTGATCAGCTGGTTTTCCAGCAGCAGCGCTTCGGCCTCGCTGCGGGTGACGGTCACGTCCATGCGCGCGACCTGCGACAGCATCGAAGTCAGGCGTGCGTTCTTGGGCGTGCCGTTGAAATAGCTGCCCACGCGCTTGCGCAACGCGCCGGCCTTGCCGACATACAGCAGGCTGTCGTCGGCCGCGTACATGCGGTAGACACCGGGTGCGGTGCTCAAGCGGGCGGCGAAGGCCTTCCCGTCGAAATCAGCTTGTGGCCTTGCGCTCATTCGTCTATCGAAACATCACTCAATGCGCCTGTTGCCAGGTCGTAACGCAGCACGGCGTGCGCGTCGGTTTCGGCGATCCACACCGCGCCGCCGGCAACGGCCAGCCCGGCCGGGCCATGTAGGCGCCGCGGCAGGGCGACCGTGGTCAGCTCGCCGCCGCCCAGGCGCAGGCAGCGCAGCCGACCATTGCCGGTGTCGGCCACCCACAGCATCGGCGAATCGGCGGCCAGCGCGATTGCCTGCGGAAACTGCAGGCGTGCGGTACTGCGTGGGCCATCGTCTTCACCGAACTGCCAGGTGCCCTGCCCACCAACCAGGGTCTGCACCAGGTCGCCACGCAATTGCATGGTGCGGATCGACGACCCCAGCCCATCGCAGACGTAAGCCACCTGCTGGACCGCGGCCAGGCCTGCCGGCTGTGCGAAAGCAGCGAGATGGCCGCTGCCGTCGCGGATTTCAAGGGAGCCGGTGCCGGCGCGCGCGCTCAGCGCGGCGCGGCCCAGGTGATAGCTCCAGATGCGGTTGTCGCCGGCCATCGCGATCAACAGCTGGTTATCGGCAACCGCAAGCCCTTGCGGGTAGTTCAGCGGCGACGCGCCCGTACTGGCGAGCGGGCCTTCGATCGGCTCGCCGCTGCGCCCGGTGCCGCACAAGGTGTCGACCTGGCCGCTGCGCAGGTTGATCCGCCGCAAGGCATGGTTGCCCGTATCCGCCACATAGAGTTCTTCGCGCTCGAGCGCCAGGCCCTGCGGGCGTCGAAATGCCGCTTCGCCCACGCCGCCATCGATGAGGTCGGCATTGCCGTGGCCGAACTGACGCAGCACGCGGCCGCTGTGGGTGCATTCGAGAATGCGGTGGTGCCCGGTGTCGGCGATATACAGCCGGTCTTCGGTCGCTGCCAGGCCGGTGGGGAAGCGCAACGCCAGGCGCGGCTCAGGATTGCGCTCAGCCAAGCCATGCAGATCGGCATCGGACGGCGGCTGCTGGCCTTCGCACAACGCGGCCAGTGCCTTGTCGAGATCGCCGGTGACACCGACCAGCCGCTGCCGCTCGCGGCCATAGGCGTCGAGCAACACCAGGGTGGGCCAGGATTCGATCCCGAAACGGCGCCAGGTTTCCCAGTCCTTGTCGAGCAGGATCGGCGCACTGACGCCATGCCCACGCAACTGCTTGAGCGAGCGCTGCGGCATGCGTTCGCTATCGAAGCGCGGCACCTGCACCACGATCACCTGCAGCCGGCCGGGGCTGCGCGCCTGCCAGTGCGCAAGCTCGGCCAGCCGCTCGGCGCACCACACCGAGCTGGCATTGACGAACGCCAGCACGAGCGCGCGGCCGCGATGCTCCTGCAAGGTGGAGGGCCTGGCGTTGAGCCATGTGGGAAATTCCGGCAGTTCCTGGGTGAGCTGGGCAGTCATGCCGTGATTATGCCCAAGCCCGGTCAGCCGCGGGTGAGTCTGGCCACGGTCTGGCGTGCGGCGGTATCGACCAGCCGCCAGGCCAGTTCGAACTCCTGCTTGCCGCCGGTGTACGGGTCGGGGATATCGCTGCGCTCGTCCACGCCGGCCCACGGCAACCACAGCGCAACCTTGTCGCGCAGCGATGCGGGTGCAAGCCGCTGCAGATCGCGCAGATTGCTGGCGTCCGCACACAGCAGCCAATCGAAGCGTTCGAAATCGGCCAGCTGCACCTGACGCGCGCGCAATCCGGAGATGTCCACATCGTGACCGCGTACGCAGCGGATGGCACGCGCATCCGGTGGTTCACCGGCATGCCAATCGCCGGTGCCGGCCGAATCCACTTCCACGCGGCGTGCCAGCGGCGAGGCGTCCAGACGCGCGCGCAAGGCGCCCTCGCCCATCGGCGAGCGACAGATATTGCCCAGGCAGACGACCAACAGCCTCATGCAGACGCCAATTGCGCTTGCGCGCGCTGCAGGTCTTCCGGCGTATCGATGCCGGGTGGGAACTGCTCAGGCGTCAGCGCCACCGCGATGCGGTAGCCGGCTTCCAGCACACGCAACTGCTCCAGCGATTCGATGCGCTCCAGCGTGCCCGGCGGCATGGCCGCGAACTGCTGCAGAAACCCGGCGCGGTAGGCGTAGATGCCGATATGCCGCAGCCAGTGATTGCCGGCCGGTACCGCATCGCGCTGGCTAGCAAAACTGTCGCGATGCCACGGAATCGGCGCACGGCTGAAGTACAACGCATCGCCATGGGTATTGCGCACCAGCTTCACGACGTTGGGATCAAACAGGTCGTGCGCGCTGTCCACCGGCGCGGCGAGCGTGGCCATCTCCGCGCCGGTGCGCTGCAGCACCTGGGCCACTGCACGAATGCCGGCAGCCGGTGCGAACGGTTCGTCGCCCTGCAGGTTCACCACGCAGGTGGCCGCATCCCAGCCGGCAATCCGCGCGCACTCGGCCAGCCGGTCGGTGCCGGACAGATGCACGCTGCTGGTCATCGCCACGCGCACGCCGGCCAGGCCCTGGATGGCCTCGGCAATGCGCGCGTCGTCGGTGGCCACCCACACCTCGCGAGCACCGGCTGCCAGCGCACGCTCGGCCACGTGCTGGATCATGGGGCGATCGCCGATCAGCTGCAGCGGCTTGCCGGGCAACCGGGTGGAGGCATAGCGCGCCGGGACGGCCACCACGAAGGCGCTGGACGCGTCGTCCGACGCGATGGGAGACGCTGCAGAAACTGATTGCACGGTGTCCTCGCTGGTTGGAAAGGATGGAGGCTGCATCGACCGGCCGTTATCTCGCTGCCGCAGAGGCGCGGCCGACGCCGTCAGGCATCGGAATGGCGGCTGGCCAGTTTGTCCAGGCGATCGAGCAGACTCACCCAGAAGGCCGCCGGCAGCTCCGCCTTCAGCGGCACGCTGTACAGCCACTCGTCGGCGAAGGGCCGGCACTTCACCGCGTCCTTTTCGGTCATCAGCACCGGCAGGCGGCTGCCGAAGCTGAAGTCCTGCGCACGGTAGACATGATGATCGGGAAACGCATGCGGCACCACGCCGATGCCGCGTGCACGCAGCATCGCGAAGAACCGCTCCGGGTGCGCAATCCCGGCCACGGCATGCACGCGTTGCCCAGCCAGCGAGGCAAGTGGCCGTGCACGTTTGCCATCCATGGGCTGCACGCTGTCGATGCTCAGACGCATCTGCCATTCGCCGAACCCGGCATCGGTATCGGCCACTGGCGTGGCGACCGCCGGTACTACTGCATCGCTGCCCTGGCCCAGATTCACCACGCGGAAATCGCACTCGCGCGCACGCGCTGCGGGTTCGCGCAATGGCCCGGCGGGCAACATGCGTCCGTTGCCATAACGACGCTGGCCGTCGACGACTTCAATTTCGACATCGCGGGCCAGCCGGTAATGCTGCAGCCCGTCGTCGCACACGATGATGTCGCAGCCGGCCTCGACCAGGGCGCGCGCCGCGGCAAGCCGATCGGTATCCACGCGCACGCGCGCGCCGGTTTTCCAGGCGATCAGCACCGGTTCGTCGCCGCCGAGCGCTACTGGCGTGTCCGCATCGACCCAGCGCGCAGTCCCGGCGTCATCGCGGCCATAACCACGGCTGGCGACACCCGGGGTCCAGCCGGCCTGCTGCAGCCGGCTGACCAGGGTAATGGTGAGTGGCGTCTTGCCGGTGCCGCCGGCGGTGACATTGCCGATCACCACCACCGGGACCGGCACGCCATGGCGCTTCAACCAGCCGCGCCGATACAGGCTGCGGCGCACTGCGGTGACCGCGCCATACACCGGCGCAAGCATGCGGGCCGGCAGCGGGATGGGCGTGTTGTCGTACCAGTAGCCCGGCGTGCGGGCGCCGCGCTTGCTCATGCCTGACGTTCGCGAAACTGCATGCCATGCAGGTGCGAGTACAGCCCGCCCAGCGCGAGCAGTTCCTGATGCGTACCGCGCTCGACGATGCGGCCCTGGTCCATCACCAGCACCTGGTCGGCATGCTCGATCGTCGACAACCGATGCGCGATCACCAAGGTGGTGCGGTCCGGCATCAACTTGTGCAAGGCATCCTGCACCAGACGCTCGGATTCGTTGTCGAGTGCGGCGGTCGCCTCGTCCAGGATCAGGATGGGCGCGTCCTTGAGCATTGCGCGTGCGATCGCCAGACGCTGGCGCTGGCCGCCGGACAGGCGCCCGCCCTTGGTACCCACGTGCGACTGCAGGCCCTCCGGCAGCTGCGCGACAAACTCCATCGCATTCGCACCCTGGATGGCGCGCTCCAGTTGCCGGGCATCGCACTGGCGCATTTCGCCGTACGCCACGTTCTCGGCGATGCTGCCATCGAACAGCATCACCTGTTGGCCAACCAGGGCAATCTGGCGGCGCAGATCGGCCAATGCATAGGCCTGCACTGGGTGACCGTCGAGCAGGATCTGCCCGGACTCGGCCTCGTAAAAGCGTGGAATCAGCTTGATCAGGCTGGATTTGCCGCTGCCGGAGCGGCCGACGATCGCCGTGACGGTGCCCGGCTGTGCAACGAAGCTGACATCGGCCAACGCAGGATTGGCCTGCCCCGGATAGCGCGCGGTGACATCGCGGAATTCGATCAAACCCTTGGCGCGCGTCAACGGCACCTGGCCCTGGTCGGGCTCGCCAGGACTATCTAGCACCGAAAACAGGCGTTCGGCAGACGCCAGGCCGCGCTGCACCATGTTCTGCACATTGGTGAGCTGCTTGAGTCCCGGAATGATCGTCAGCATCGAGGTCATCAACACCACGAAATCGCCGGCCGTCAGGCGCCCGGCCAATGCCTGCGCGCCCGCCACGAACAGCAGCGCGGACAGACCGATGGCACCGATCATCTGCACGGTGGCGGTGGAAATGCCGCGCGTGGATTCGACCTTCATGGCCAGCCTGAGATTGCGGTCGGCCAGACCCGAGTAGCGCTCCATCTCGCTCTGCTGCGCGCCGTAGATCTTGACCTCCTGATGGCTGGACAAGGTCTGGTCGGCGGCCTGCAACAGATGCGCGCCACTCTCCTGGATGCTGTGACTGATCCGCCGATAACGGCGCGCCACCTTGTCCATCACCCAGGCCAGCACCGGCGCCAGCACCAGAATGGTGAGCGTGACCTGCCAGCTGTGCCACAGCATCAGCGCCAACGCGCCGATCACCTGCAGCGACTGCTGGATCATCACCTTGACGGCGTCCACAGCGGCCTGCGCGACCTGATCCGAGTCCGAGCCGAGGCGGATCAGCATCGAGGGCACCGGTTCGGAGTCGAAGCGCGAGCCCGGCAGGCGCAGATACTTGGACATGACCTTGACGCGCAGATCGCGCGCGATGCTGCGCGCCGACTTGCCCATCGCCATGTCGGTGATGTAACCAGCCGCACCGCGGATCACGAACAGCAGGATGATCTGCACCGGCAGCCAGCGGCTGACTTCGGCGTTCTTGTAAATGAAGGTCTCGTCGGTGATCGGCTTCATCAAGGCCAGAAAGCCGGTGGTCCCGGCGGCCTCGATCAATGCGGCGATCAACGCGGCCACCAACAGCAGCCGGTACGGTTTTGCGAATGCCAGCAGACGCCGATAGGTCTGCCAGGACGACACCTGCGGCACGTTCTCGTTGATGGTCTTCACTGCCGCGTTCCGTTCTTGCCCGCTTCCGGCGCCGTAGCAATCGCGATGCGGCGGAAACCGAGTTGGCCCAGCGCGTCCTGCGCTGTCACCACCGCTTGATACGGCGTGCGCGCGTCGGCACGCATCAGCACGGTCTGCTCGCGGTCATCGCCGGCAACCTGGGCGATGGTCTGCTTGAGCGAATCCACATCCGACCGCAGCACTTCCTGGTCGTTGATGAAATAGCGTCCATCGGCATTGACCAGCACGCTCAGCGAACGCGGCGGCGCGCTGGTGTTCTGGTCGCTGGCAGTGGGCAACTGCAGTTGCAGGGTGGAGCGGGCGTCGAAGGTCGTTGTTACCACGAAGAAAATGATGAGGACGAGGATGACGTCAATCAATGGCACCAGGTCGATCTGTGGCTCGTCCTGGCTTCGGTCACTGCCGATGCGCATCCGTCAGCCCTTCGCCATGGCGGGGTTGCCGGCCGGCACGGGCGCCGCAGCTGCGGTGCCGCCTGGCACGGGGCGGCCTTCCATCGTGTCCAGCAGCAAGGTCGCTTCCTGCTCCATCTCGATGATGTAGCCAGCAATACGCCCCTTGAAAAACCGGTGCGCCATCAACGATGGCACCGCGATGATCATACCGGTCGCCGTGCACACCAGCGCCTTGCCGATACCGCCGGCCAGCTGGTTCACGTCACCCACGCCGTGATCGAGAATGCCCAGAAACATCTGGATCATGCCGACCACGGTGCCCAGCAGGCCGAGCAGCGGCCCCGCCGAGGCGATCGTGCCCAATGCATTCAGATAGCGCTCCATGCGATGCACCACATGGCGGCCGGTGTCTTCGATGCGCTCACGAATCAGGTCACGGCTACGCCCACGCACATCCAGCGCGGCTGCCAGCAAGGCGCCCAGCGGCGAATTGCGGCGCAGCGACTCGATATGGGTGGGGTCCAGCTTGCCCCGCGCGGCCCAGTTGCGGACTTCCTCGCCCAGACCCGGCGGACTCACCTCGTTGCGGCGCAGGGTCCACAGACGTTCCAGCACGATCGCCAGCGCGATCACGCCCAACAACAGCAACGGCACCATCGGCCAACCGCCTGCCTTGACCAGCTCCAACACGATTCGATTCCTCCGGCAACGCGGCCGCCTATTCGCTGGCCGATAGGATAGCAGCCGACCGCCGCCGTTCCGCAGCATCCCAGAGCCGTGGCTGCCAGCGGCGACGCTCGCGGACCTGCAGCCCCCCGCGGCCCAGCCAGACCCGCACCGCACCGGTCTCGGCGGTATCCAGCACCTCGGCACCGGCGCCCTGCCAGCGCTGCACGGTGTCTGCGCGTGGGTGGCCGAAACGATTGCCATGCCCGGAGGACACCAGCGCAAGCCGCGCCGCGGTGGCCGCCACGAAGCCGGCATGCGAGCCATCGGCGCTGCCGTGATGCGGCACCACCACCACATCGGCGCGCAGCTGCGATTGCCCTGCATGCAGCAGGCGGTGTTCGACGATGCTGTCGATGTCGCCTGGCAGCAGCGCACGCCCGTAGCGCGTCTCCACCAGCAGCACGCAGCTGGACTGGTTGCGCAGGTAGGGAAAGCCCGCAGTGGGATGCAGGAAACGGAACCGGACGCCCTCCCACTCCCAGCGCTGCCCGGCCTGGCAGCGGCGGCGCACATCCAGCGGCGCGCCAGGTGGCGCAAGGGTATCGGCCACCGGCAATCCGGCGCGCACCGCAGCGTAGCCGCCGGCGTGATCGGCATCGGCGTGGCTGAGCACGATGGCGTCCAGCCGCCGGAGCCCCAACGCCCGCAATGCCGGCAGCACCACCCGCTCGCCGGCGTCGAATCCATCGCGGACCGCCGGGCCGGTATCGAACAGCAAGGCGTGCCGCTGGGTCCGCACCAGCACTGCCAGACCCTGCCCGACATCGAGCACCTGCAGATCGGCCTCACCGGCTTCGGGCAGGGCACGGTCCGGCCACAGCAGCGGCAGCCACAACAGCAACGCCACTGACTTGGCCGGCGTTCCCCGAGGCATCAGCAGCCAGAATGCGCCGATCAGCGCGGCGACGAGCGCAATGGCGTCGGATTCGGGCACCCACCACAACGCCACCTGGGTGCGCCCAAGCCAGACGAATGCGGGCCAGGTCAGCTCGAAACACCAGCCGGCCAGTTGCCAGGCCCAGACGCCCGCACCGGTCCAGGCCGCTTCCAGCGCGGTGCCAAGCAAGGCCAGAGGCACCACCACGAAGGTCCACCACGGGATCGCAACCAGATTGGCCAGCGGCCCCACCAGCGACGCCTGCCCGAACAAGCTGACCGTCAACGGCAACAGGCCAATGGTCGCCACCGCCTGCGCCGACAGAAATCCGCGCAGCATCGAACGATCGTCAACCGGCAGGCACCACACCAGCCACGCAACCCCGGCGAAGCTGAGCCAGAAGCCGGCCACCAACACGCTCAACGGGTCCCACAGCAGCACCGCCAACATTGCCAGCGCCAGGATATGCGCAGTGCTGGCGCGGCGACGCAGCCCACGGGCCAGCGCCACCACCGCGATCATCAACACCGTGCGCACCGTTGGTAGCGCAAGGCCGGCGAGCACTGCATAGCAGGAGGCGCCAAGCAACGCCGCCACCGCAGCGGCATGCAGCCGTGGCACGCGCGTTCCCAGGCCAGGCAAGAGGCGCCACACCCCAGTGATCAGCAGCGCGCAGAACGCGGCGACCAGGCCAACATGGAAGCCGGAGATCGCAATCAGGTGACTCAGCCCGGTCGCACGCAAGGTCGCCCACGCGGCATCGTCGAGCCCGCGGGTGTCGCCCAAGGCCAAGGCACGCAAGTAAGGCGACGCCGGCCCGGAGATGGTGTGCGCGATGCGCGCCGACATGCGCTCGCGCCATGCATCCACGCCACTGGCCGGCGCCACCTGTCTGGCCGCAGCGGGCATGCGCACATAGCCGGTTGCAGCAATGCGTTGCGCCAGCGCCTGTCGCTCGGCGTCGAACCCACCCGGATTGCGCAGACCGCGCGGGGCACGCAGCTTCAGGCGCAGCTGCCAGGTGGCGCCGGCCGTCAACGCGGCGCGTGGGCCGATGGTGTCTGCACCAAAGTCTTCGTACCAGCTCACCTGCAGGAGTGCGCCACGCAGCGCTTGCGGCTGCGCCGGGTCATCAGCCAGGCGCAGCTGGAAACGCGTGCGGCGTGGCTCGGCGATGGGCAGGCCCACCACTCTGCCCTGCACCACCCATTCGCGCGCTTCATCGGCCGGCAGTAGCTGCGCCCGCAGCACTCCAGCCGCTTGCCAGCCCATCAGCCCAAATCCTGCCACGCACACCGCGCTAAGCAACAACCAGCGCCGCGGCCACCCGCGCAGCGCGGCAAGGCCGACTGCGCCAATGAGCAGGCAACTACCGTAGACCGTGTGCGACAGTGCCGCCGGTGACCAGGCACATGCCACCACGCCCAGCAGCAACGCGGCTGCGACCGCCACGGTGGCGCCAGCGAGTGGCCTCACCGCATGCGTTGCATCGTCCATGTCCATTGCCCGCGCGTTGCCGATCCATCGCTCAACGTAACGATCGTCTGCCACGACGGGCAGCAGAGTTCAGCGTGTTGCCGGGTAGGAAGATGGCGCGAGAGCTTGCAGGCAAAGCAACCGCTCGAAGCGTTGCATCACAGCCTTCGCTTCCGCATTTGAGCCGATGCACGCGGCCAAGCGCAGGTGAGCAGGACCGCGGATGCTTCCAGCGACCCGCCTCACGCTGCCGCCGCTGGCGCCTCGACCGTCCACACGCGCCGAAACCCGCCACGCGGCACGCCGCGCACAAACGCGGCACAGCAATGATCCGTTCTACAAACGCGCTTCATTTCGCAGTGAAATCAGGCCTGCGTTCGCCCTGATTTCATGGCCGCATCGCTATGGTGGACGCTGTTTTCTAGGAGTTCCCCCATGCGTAAAGGTACTGCACTGATCGTCGGCGTGACCGGCATCTCCGGCTACAACCTCGCCAATGTGTTGCTCGCCGACGGCTGGACCGTCTACGGCCTGGCGCGCCGCCCGCTGTTGCACGAAGGCGTGATCCCGGTGGCAGCGGATTTGCTCGATGCGGAGGCAACCAAGAACGCACTGCAGGGGCTACCGATCACGCACGTGTTCTTCTGCACCTGGACGCGCCGCGATACCGAGCGCGAGAACGTCGAAGCCAACGGCTCGATGATGCGACACCTGTGCGATGGCTTGAGCGAGGCGCCGCTTCAGCACATGGCGCTGGTCACCGGCACCAAGCACTACCTGGGTGCTTTCGAGAACTACGGCAGTGGCAAGGCGGAAACCCCGTTCCGCGAAAGCGAACCGCGCCAGCCTGGCGAGAACTTCTACTACACCCTCGAAGATCTACTGTTCCAGCATGCCGAACAGCACGGTTTCGGCTGGAGCGTGCACCGCTCGCACACCATGGTTGGCATTGCCAACGGCAGCAACGCGATGAACATGGGCGTGACCCTGGCGGTGTACGCCTCGCTGTGCAAACACACCGGGCAAGCGTTCGTGTTCCCCGGCTCGCAGGCGCAATGGAACAGCCTCACCGATGTGACCGATGCCGGCCTGCTCGGTCGGCAGTTGGCGTGGGCCGGCCTGAGCCCGGCAGCGCGTAACCAGGCCTTCAACACCGTCAACGGCGATGTCTTTCGCTGGCGCTGGATGTGGGGCGAGATTGCGAACTTCTTCGACCTGGAAGCGGCGCCCTGCCCGCAGACGCCCGAACCGCTGGAAGCGCGCTTAAGCGACACCGCCCCGGCGCAATGGACGGAATTGGCCGCAAAGCATGGCCTGGTGGAGCCGGACGTCAACCGTCTCGCCTCGTGGTGGCATACCGATGCCGACCTCGGCCGCGAGATCGAATGCGTCAACGACATGACCAAGAGCCGCGAATTGGGCTTTCTGGACTTCTACGACAGCCGTGCCGCGTTCCTGGAACTGTTCACCCGGCTGCGTGCGCAGCGGATCATTCCCTGACGAACAGGTCCTGGCTGCTTAGAGGCCGGGAGGCATTGGAAGGCTAGACGTCCGGTTACACGCTTGTGGCCGGACCTGCGTGGCGACGACAGCGTCGCACGTGCTTGGCGATTGTTGGTTGGTGCTGAGTGCTTGGCGCTGGGTTGTGGGTTTTGGGTGGCTAAGTGCTAAGTGTTCCAGCAACGTAACCCGCACAATGCCTGCCGACTTACAGTGCGATCAGGCAGCTCACGATGCAGCACAACAGACATCACCAACCGCGCAACCCATTCCCATTCTGGCGGCAATGATGTCTATCTCAATCGCGTTGTCGTGGGAGTAGTCCAGCAACGCAGGCGCATCGTTCGATGCACTCAACTTCGAGCTCAAGCGCAAAGCGGAGCCGACCCGCGCAATACGCCGGTACTGTAATCGCTCCGATTTTGTAGGAGCGCGCTTGCGCGCGATGAGGCGTTACCGGGAAATCCACATCGCGCGCAAGCGCGCTCCTACGGTGCAAGTGGGTCGCGTTTCCTTGCAATGACTGCAAGAATGCCTGCGCCCCATCTTGCCAGCCTGCTTACCACCACATTGTTCGGCACCCTCTCTGCACCGAACACGGCAAGAGGCCTTACACCGCCGAAGGCGCCAGTTCGCGCAACTTGCCTTGGTGCAATTCAAGAACGCGGTCCAGACGTCGCGCCAGACTGCGATCGTGCGTCACCAGCACCAGACTCGTGCGCTGGGCGCGGTTGAGTTCCAGCATCAGCTCGAACACGGTGCCAGCCGTCTTGTCGTCGAGATTGCCGGTGGGCTCATCGCCCAGAACACAACCCGGTTTGTTCACCAATGCCCGCGCCACTGCGCAGCGCTGACGCTCGCCACCCGACAATTCGCTGGGCTTGTGCTCCACCCGGTGCCCCAGGCCGACCGATTCCAGCAACTGCAGTGCCTGCCCGCGCGCGATCGCCACGTCCTGCCCGGACAACAGCACCGGCATCATGACGTTTTCCAGCGCAGTGAATTCCGGCAACAGATGATGGAACTGATACACGAAACCGAGCGAGCGGTTACGCAGCTTGCCGCGCTCGCCATCGGACAGCGCAGACATGCGCCGGCCCGCGACATACACCTCGCCGGAGGTCGGGATGTCGAGCCCACCGAGCAAGTGCAACAAGGTGCTCTTGCCTGCACCCGACGCGCCGACGATCGCCACGGTTTCGCCGGTCGCCACCGACAGATCCAGGCCATCGAACACCGGCGTACGCATCTTGCCTTCGGCGTAGGTCTTGCCCAGCCGTTCGGCGCGAATCACCGCCGCGCTCTGGTCTGCCTGCGTCTTTCCAAGCACCGACTCTGGAACATTACTCATAACGCAGCGCCTCCGCGGGCTGGGTGCGCGAGGCGCGCCATGCCGGATACAAGGTGGCCAAGAAGCTCATGACCAGAGCGACCACGGTGATCACCACTACATCCTGCGTCTGCATGTCGGTCGGCAAGCCGGTGATGTAATACACGTCTTCGGGCAGCAATTTGACGCTGAACACCGCTTCGATCGCACCCAGGATGCGCTCCAGGTTGAGCGTCAGCACGATGCCGCCGATCACCCCCATGATCGTACCCATGAAGCCGATCAACGAACCCTGCACCATGAACACCTGCATCACCCCGCCAGGCGAGAGCCCGAGCGTGCGCAGGATCGCGATATCGGCCTGCTTGTCGGTCACCAGCATCACCTGCGAAGACACCAGGTTGAAGGCGCCCATCGCCACAATCAGCGACAGCAGGATGCCCATCACCGTCTTTTCCATCTTCAACGAGTGATAGAGGTTGGCGTTCTCCTGGGTCCAGTCGCTCACGCGATATGGCCCACGTAATTTCAAGGCCAGATCGCGTGCCACCGTAAACGCCTGATCCATGTCGTGCAGGCGTAGACGCACGCCGGTGACGCCATCCATGCGCAACACGCGTGCCAGATCTTCCATGTTCACCACGGCCAGGCCACGATCGATCTCGTTGTAGCCGGCCTCGAAGATGCCGCTGACGGTGAAGCGCTTGAGCCGCGGCATCGCGCCCAACGGGGTGGCCTGGGTATCGCTGAGCAGCACCACGATGCTGTCGCCGACATCCACACCCAGCCACAGCGCCAGCTCCTTGCCGATGACGATGTTGTAGGAGCCCGGCGTCAGGCTGTCGACCGAGCCTTGCTGCATCTTCTTGGCCAGCACCGAGACCTTGGCTTCTTCGGACGGAATCACGCCGCGCACGATTGCCGGTTGCTTGCGCGGGCCCTGCAGCAGCGATTCGGTTTCGATATAGGGCGCGGCACCGGCAATGCGCGGGTCCGCGCTGGCCACTTCGACCGCGTGACGCCAGTCCTGCATCGGCGCGCCTTCGGCGCTGACCGTGGCATGGGCGGCCATCTGCAGCAGGCGGTCGCGGATTTCCTTCTGGAAACCGCTCATCACCGCCAGCGTGGTGATCAGCACCGTCACGCCCAGGGCGATGCCGAGGATCGATGCCATCGAGATAAACGAGATGAAGCCATTGCGTCGCTTGGCGCGGAGATAGCGCAAGCCGATGGCAACCGGGATAGGTTTGAACATGCGGTTCAACCAGGAAAGGGACGCTATGGTGCCACTAGCGACCGCCGGGACGAAATGGCACGGGCCTGAGCGGCCAGACGCAGTTCACGTCGCTGCGCGGTTGGCAGCGTGTCCGGCCAAAAATGCAGCCGCATGCGGCGGCCTCCCGGATGCGCCCACGACACCACCGCCATCGGCCCGCGCCACGTCACCTCCAGCGCATCCACGCGTTCTCCATCCACGCTGGCGGCCGCATCTGTCCACGGCACAACGAGTTGCCGCACTGGCGAGCGCAACAGCAACCGCACCGCACGCATGCCGAACACTCCAACATACGCAGACAAGCCCACGGCCAGCCAGACCGGCACGCCGGACCGCCAAATGGCCCACAGTGCGGCAACGGTGATCAGGCTCAACGCGCAGGCCAGCCCGCGCGAGGGGCGCCAGTCAAGCCGGCATGGCGCGAATATCGGCGATGAGGGCGGCGTTGTCGGCATCGGGGCAAGCCTCGTATCCCATGAACCAGCGCCACAACTTATCGTCTTCGCAATCCAGCAGCTGTAGGAAAACCGCGCGCTCAGCCGCAGGGGCCTGCGCCCATCGGCGGTCCAGATACCGGCCGAACAATTGGTCCAGCTCGCGCATGCCACGCCGGCAACGCCAGCGCAGTTTTTTCAGCAGTGTGTCTTTATCCATCTCTTTCTCCACCCCGCGTTGTAGCGGGCCGAAAACGACAGCGGCACCAGGCCTGAGGGCCGGTGCCGCTGTGGTGACGTCCTGCCTGAGCAGGACATCAGCGCCAGGATCAGGCGCGGCGCGCCATCATCAACTTCTTGATCTCGGCAATGGCCAGCGCCGGGTTCAGGCCCTTCGGGCAGGTCCGGGCGCAATTCATGATGGTGTGGCAGCGATACAGCTTGAACGGGTCTTCCAGATCGTCCAGGCGTGCACCGGTGTCTTCATCGCGCGAGTCGATGATCCAACGGTACGCCTGCAGCAGGATCGCCGGGCCCAGGTAACGCTCGCCATTCCACCAGTAGCTCGGGCAGCTGGTGGAGCAGCATGCGCACAGGATGCACTCGTACAGGCCGTCGAGCTTCTTGCGGTCTTCCGGCGACTGCAGACGCTCGCGGTCCGGCGGCGGCGGGGTCTGGGTACGGATCCACGGCTTGATCGAAGCGTACTGCGCGTAGAAATGCGTCAGGTCCGGCACCAGATCCTTGATCACGCTCATGTGCGGCAGCGGATAGATCGGCACCTCGGCCTTGCCACACGCGGCGATCGCCTTGGTGCAAGCCAGCGTATTGGTGCCGTCGATGTTCATCGCGCACGAACCGCAGATGCCTTCGCGGCACGAACGGCGGAAGGTCAGGGTCGGGTCGATCTCGTTCTTGATCTTGATCAGCGCGTCCAGGACCATCGGCCCGCACTTGTCCAGATCGATTTCGTAGCTGTCGGTGCGCGGATTGGCGTCGCCATCCGGATCCCAGCGGTAGACCTTGAAGGTGCGCTTGTTCTTGGCGCCTTGTGCAGGGTAATGCTTGCCCTTGCCGATCTTTGAATTCTTGGGGAGGGTGAACTCTGCCATAGCTGCTCTCGTTGGCTCAGGCGATGCGCGGTGCGATGGTAGACCGCAGCGTGCGCATGAAATTGAAGACGATGGATGCCACCACCGATGCGGGAGTGCAGCGACCGGCGGACTGCCGGCGCTGCGCGTGTGTCATGC
Organism: Xanthomonas sp. NCPPB 4037; assembly: GCF_041475695.2. Taxonomy (NCBI): domain Bacteria; kingdom Pseudomonadati; phylum Pseudomonadota; class Gammaproteobacteria; order Lysobacterales; family Lysobacteraceae; genus Xanthomonas; species Xanthomonas sp. NCPPB 4037. Next base: position 2,727,482 of record NZ_CM191261.1, on the reverse strand, counting down.
CGCGTTCGCACTGTGGCGCCACGCTGCCGCCCTGCCCTTCAGGGCCGGACGGCAGGTGCGATGCAGGAACGAAATGCGGCATCTGCATCGGCACTCAGTAGACGCGCGGCTTCGGCGGAACCACGTCCACTTCCTTGCTCAGCGTGTACATGTGGACCGGGCGGTATTCGAAGTCGCACTGGCCCTTGTCGTCCACGGTGACCAGCGTGTGCTTCTGCCAGTTGACGTCGTCGCGGTCCGGGAAATCCTCGTGCGCGTGCGCGCCACGGCTTTCCTTGCGCTGCTCGGCCGAGTTGATCGTCGCCACTGCATTGAGCAGCAGATTGTTCAACTCGTAGGTCTCGATCAGGTCCGAATTCCAGACCAGCGAGCGGTCCGATACCTTGACGTCCTCGAAGGTGGCGAAGATCTCGGCCATCTTGTCGACGCCTTCCTTTAGCGTCTTGCTGGTCCGGAACACCGCTGCGTCCGACTGCATGGTGCGCTGCATGTTGTCGCGGATCACCGAGGTCGGCGTGGAGCCATTGGCATGACGCAACTTGTCCAGCAGGCCCAGCGCCTTGTCGCAGGCATCGGACGGCAGCGGCTTGTGCGGCTGGTTGGTCTTGACGGTCTCCGCGCACCGGTTGGCCACCGCACGCCCGAACACCACCAGATCCAGCAGCGAGTTGGAGCCCAGACGGTTGGCGCCATGCACCGACACGCAAGCCGCTTCGCCGATCGCATACAAACCGGGCACTACCGCATCCGGGTTGTCGCCCTGCTTGCGCACGACTTCACCGTGGTAGTTGGTTGGGATGCCGCCCATGTTGTAGTGCACCGTCGGCAGCACCGGGATCGGCTGCTTGGCCACGTCCACACCGGCGAAGATGTGCGCGCTCTCGGCAATGCCGGGGAGCTTGTCGTTGATCACTTCCGGGCCAAGGTGAGTCAGGTCGAGCAGGATGTGGTCCTTGTGCTCGCCAACGCCACGGCCTTCGCGGATCTCGATGGTCATCGAACGCGACACCACGTCGCGCGAGGCCAGATCCTTGTAGTGCGGTGCATAGCGCTCCATGAAGCGCTCGCCGTTGCTGTTGCGCAGGATGCCGCCTTCGCCACGCACGCCTTCGGTGATCAGGCAGCCCGCACCGTAGATACCGGTGGGATGGAATTGCACGAACTCCATGTCCTGCATCGGCAAGCCGGCACGCATCACCAGGCCGCCGCCGTCACCGGTACAGGTGTGGGCAGAGGTGGCGCTGAAGTAGGCACGGCCGTAGCCGCCGGTGGCCAGCACCACGCCGTGGGCGCGGAACAGGTGCAGCGAACCTTCGGCCATGTCCAGCGCGAGCACGCCGCGGCACACGCCTTCTTCGTCGAAAATCAGGTCGAGCGCGAAGTACTCGATCATGAAGCGCGCGTTGTGCGCCAGCGACTGCTGGTACAGCGTATGCAGCATTGCGTGACCGGTGCGGTCGGCGGCGGCGCAAGTGCGCTGCGCAGACGGACCTTCGCCGTATTTGGTGGTCATGCCGCCGAACGGGCGCTGGTAGATCTTGCCCTCTTCGGTGCGCGAGAACGGCACACCGTAGTGCTCGAGCTCGATGATGGCCGGGATCGCCTCACGGCACATGTACTCGATCGCGTCCTGGTCGCCCAGCCAATCGGAGCCCTTGATGGTGTCGTAGAAGTGATACCGCCAGTCGTCTTCACCCATGTTGCCCAGCGCGGCGGAAATACCACCCTGCGCGGCCACGGTGTGCGAACGGGTCGGGAAGACCTTGGTCAGGCAGACGGTCTGCAGGCCCTTCTGGGCCAGGCCGAAGGTCGCGCGCAAGCCGGCGCCGCCGGCGCCCACCACGACCATGTCGTACTTGTGTTCTGTAATCTTGTAAGCGGACATCGAATTATGGATTCCTGTTGGGTCGCTGGCTCAGGCGATGCCTAGCGCGATACGCGCCACGGCAAACACGCTGACGATGGCACCGAGAACGGCGACAAAGCGCACTAGGGTCTGCGCCGCAAGGGCGAGCAGCGAGTTGTGCACGTAATCCTCCAGCACCACCTGCATGCCGAGCTGCGCATGCCAGAACGAGGCAATGAGGAAGCCCACCAGCAGGATCGCGTTCCACGGCTTGGCAACCGCGGCGCTCGCCGCTGCGTGGTCGGCACCGATCAGGCTCAACACGAAGATCAGGAACCAGATCGACAGCGGCACCAGCGCGGTGGCGGTCAAACGCTGCACCACGAAATGCTCGGTGCCGGTCTTGGCGGCGCCCAGGCCGCGCACGTTTTTCAACGGGGTTCTATAGCGGCTCATACGGCACCTCCGGACAGCAGCACGTACGCCCAGATGGCGGCGGTCAGCACGAAGCTCAAAATCACCGACAACCAGCCGATGCTGACGAACGAGCGCACGGCATAGCCCTGGCCGAAGTCCTGCAGGATGTGGCGCAGACCACCAAACAGGTGGAAGGCAAAGCACCAGGTCCAGCCGAACAGGAACACCTGTCCATACCAGGCTGCCGCCATGTCGCGGAAGCAATTCCAGTGGTCGGGGCCAAGCATGAGGGTCAGCAAGGCGGCGGCAATCACCAGGGCGCCGATGGACAGAACAATGCCGGTGGCTCGATTCAGGATCGAGGTCACCATCTGTATCTGCCAGCGATACACCTGAAGATGCGGGGAAAGTGGACGTTCGCGGGTCGCCATTCGCTGGGCTCGTTTTCTCGGCTGGGCGGCACTAGGCCGCTGTGGCTAAAAGCTGCTCAAAAATCGATGCAGCGTCCATTTTTTTCCCAGTCGCCGTAGCGCGTTGGCTCAGGGCCGTCGCGCCCACCAATCTCCTTGAGCAGGGGTTTCTTCTCGGGAATCTGCTCCTGAGGAGAAGGCTGCGTCTCGGAATCCTGCGCTGGGGTGGGGGTTGGATGGCCTATCATAGTGGTCTCACAACATTGCGATTTTAGTCCTCCCCTTCCATGGCTGACAACCTGAATCTTATTCCACAGGGTTTTGGCTCCCTGCACGACATGCAATACGTCCGCTTGAGCGGTTCGGATGCAGTGGCGTTCGCGCATGCCCAATTTACCAATGACGTGCAAGCGCTGGCGATTGGGCAGTGGCAATGGAATGCGTGGCTGACAGCGAAGGGGCGCGTGATTGCCATCTTCGCACTCTTGCGTGATGAGGATGCGCAATTGTTGATGCTGTTGCCCGATGGCAACGCGGCCGAGATCGCCGCGCAGCTCGGCCGTTTCGTGTTCCGGCGCAAGCTGCGCATCACCGCCATTGCGCTGGCCGCACAAGGCGCGTTCGCCACACCCGCACGCGCGCAGGCGGCACATGCCGACGTGGGTGTGGATGCGATCGAACTGGACATGGGCAGCCCTGCCTTGCCGCGCACGCTGGTGTTGCGCGCGCCGGACACATTGGCAGCGCCTATCGATCTACCGAACATGGATGCCGCATGGCGTCGCGCAGACCTGCAGCTGGGACTGGTGCGGCTGCCTGATGCGCAGCGCGAACAGTGGACGCCGCAACAGCTGGCGTTGGACCAGCTGCATGCGTTCAGCGTCAAAAAGGGCTGTTACCCGGGCCAGGAAATCGTGGCGCGCACGCATTTTCTGGGCAAGGCCAAACGCGCGGTGCATTTGCTGGAAGCCGACGCTGCGGTTGCGCCGGGCGATGCGGTGCGCCTGGACGGCGCTGAGGTGGGCAGTGTGGTCAGTTGCGCCGAGAACGTGGCGCTAGCGGTGCTGCCGCTGGAGCTGGCAATTGGGGAAGGCATGACGCTGAGCGCCGGCACCTCCCCTGCCCGACCGCTGCAGATCCTGCCCGGGCTGGCGCGCTGAGGGCAGCGATTCTGCTCCACAGGCTGGTGCGACATTTCGCCGCAGACACTGCCGTGTACGCGGCAGACTACCGTGCGCCCGGAATCGAGCAATTCAGTGCATGCGCAGCGTCTGCCGACCTCTGCACGAGGCCGGCAGCGCACTCGCGCAATGTCAGGAGGCAGAGGTCGTCAGGCGTTCGCCGCTGGCCGGGTCGAAGAAATGCAGAGCTTCGCTGCGCAAGGCCAGACGCAGCGACTCGCCCACCGCCGGCAACGCCTGCGGGGTGACGCGGATCACCAGCGACTGCCCGCCGCGGTCGAGATTGAGGAAGATCTCGTTGCCTACCGGTTCGATGACATCGATACGTGCATCGAATCCCAACTGCGCGTCGGCTGACGGCTGCAGATGCTCGGGGCGCACGCCCACCACGACCTCCTGGCCCAGCCAGCGCTGATCGATCTGCGCCGCGCCCAGCGGCACGCGCCAGCCATCGGCCATTACCAGATGTAGGCCATCCTGCGCATCCAACCGCCCCTGCAGCACGTTCATGGCCGGACTGCCGAGGAAGCCGGCCACGAACAGGTTGGCCGGGCGGTCGTATAGCGCCATCGGGCTGTCGATCTGCTGGATCACGCCATCCTTGAGCACCACGATGCGCTGGCCCAGGGTCATCGCTTCGACCTGGTCGTGGGTGACGTAGATCATGGTGGTGCCGAGCTTGCGATGCAGCTGCGCGATCTCGGTGCGTACGCTGTGGCGCAGCTTTGCATCCAGGTTCGACAACGGCTCATCGAGCAGGAACACTGCCGACTCGCGCACCATCGCGCGCCCCAGCGCCACGCGCTGGCGCTGGCCGCCGGACATCGCCTTGGGCAGCTTGTCGAGCATGGGCGTCAAGCCCAGCAACTCAGCCGCATTGTTCACCCGCTCGGCAATCACCTGCTTGGGATGGCCGCGCAGCTTGAGCCCGAACGCCAGGTTTTCGGCCACGGTCATGTGCGGGTACAACGCGTAGCTCTGGAACACCATGGCGATGTCGCGATCCTTCGGCGCCACATCGTTGACCACGCGGTCGCCGATGCGCAGCGTGCCCGCACTGATGTCCTCCAGCCCGGCGATCATGCGCAGCAAGGTGGACTTGCCGCAGCCGGACGGCCCGACCAGCACCATCAGCTCGCCATCGGCGACTTCGAAGCTGGCCCCTTGCACGGCAACCTGCCCGTTCTCGTAGACCTTGCGGACACCTTCCAACTGCACTTTCGCCATCTTTCGGCCTCAACAGGAGTGGTGCGCCCCACCCTCGGCCCTCCCGATGGTAGTGACGCCATAGCGCTTGCAAGGAAATCTCCTGCAAACGAATGCATTGGTTTATTCTGACATGTAATCGTTTTCACATGGCAACATCGATCTCGGGAGGGACCATGCCGCCACTAACTCACGCCGTCCATCTGGACAGCGTTTCTACCTGCGCCAGGCCGATCATGCCGCCGCGCAGGTGCAGGTATACCGCTCCTGCGCTAACCGCTGACCGTCACTTGCTGCAACAATCCGGGATTGGGCGTCAGCGTCCATCCCCCGCTGCGCGCACGCAAGTGTCGCCAGGAACAGACGTACCGACCGCCGGCATCTCCGGCGCCTTCCCGCCAAGCCGCTGATAACGATGTCTCCAGAATCTGAAACTCGGTCCATGCACAACACCCTGATCCTGTTCGGCGCCACCGGCGATCTCGCCCAGCGCTATCTCTTCCCATCCCTGCTGCGCCTGTATGTCGACGGCCTGTTGCCGGAAGACTTCCGCATCCGTGCGCTGGCCCTGTCGCCGCACGACACCGACGCCTTCCGCGAGGTCCTGCGCCCGCGCCTGACCCAGGCGCTGCCGATTGCCACCGCCGCGCAGATCGATGCGCTGCTGCAGCGCATCGACTACCGCTCGGTGGACCTGCGCAATGCCGAATCGGTGGCCGAGGCCGTGCGCGAACTGGCCAGCCGCCAATGCGTGAGCTATCTGGCGATTCCACCGGGCCTGTACATCAGCACCTGCCAGGGCCTGGCCCTGGGCGGCGCGCTGGCTGCACCGCACCGGTTGATGCTCGAAAAACCGATCGGCCACGATTCGGACAGCGCCCGCGAGATCCTGCAGTCGATCGGCGCACTGATCGACGAAGACCGCGTGTTCCGCCTTGACCACTACCTGGGCAAGGCTGCGGTGCAGAACCTGGTGGCGCTGCGCTTCGGCAACACCTTGCTGGAAGCGGTGTGGAACCGGACCTACATTGAATCGGTGCAGATCCTGGTGGCCGAAAGCGAAGGCGTGGACGGGCGCGATGCCTACTACGCCCGCTCCGGCGCGCTGCGCGACATGGTGCAGAGCCATATCCTGCAGTTGCTGTGCCTGGTGGCCATGGAGCCGCCGGCCTCGCTGGAAGCCGACCGCATCCGCGACGAGAAGGTCAAGGTGCTACGCGCCTTGCGCCCGATGACCGCCGAGCACGCCGCGCACGACAGCGTGCGTGGCCGCTACACCGCCGGCAGCATCAACGGCGAGCCGGCGCAGGCCTACCACCCGCCGGAAGGCAGCGATGTGGAAACCTTCGTCGCGGTCACCGCGCACATCGACAACTGGCGCTGGGCCGGCGTGCCGTTCCACCTGTGCACCGGCAAGCGCCTGGCCGAACGCTCCACGCGCATCGTGGTCACGCTCAAGCCGGTGACCCATTGGTTGTTCGAGCGCCCGGACCGCCAGAACGCGGTGCCCAACCGCCTGACCTTCCAGCTGCAACCGCAGGAAAACATCGAGCTGGGCCTGATGAGCAGCCTGGCCGGCCCGGAATGGGGTGCGATCGAACTCCAGCCGCTGGAACTGGAGCTGTCCGTGCCCACCGGCCTGCACCGCCGCATCGCCTACGAACGCCTGTTCGTGGATGCCTTCAATGGCAACCCGGCGCTATTCGTGCGCGATGACGAGGTCAAGGCCGCCTGGGCCTGGATCGACAGCGTCAGCGATGCCTGGTCGGACGCACAGCTGCCGCTGCAGCCGTATCCGGCCGGTAGCTGGGGCCCCGAGACCGCCGCACCGTTCCTGCCCCCGGCCACCGACGCACAGGGAAACAACGCATGACCGCTCCTTCCAAGCCGGTGCTGGTTGCCGACATCGGTGGCACCAATGCGCGCTTCGCGCTGGCTGACATCGATGCCTCGGTACCGCTGCTGGAGGACACCTGCCGTGAGTTCGCGGTGGTCGAGTTCGGCTCGCTGGGCGAGGCCGCGCGCTATTACCTGGACCAGATCGGCGTGCAGGCCACCAAGGGCGTGTTCGCGGTGGCCGGCCGCGTGGATGGTGACGAAGCCCGCATCACCAACCACCCGTGGGTGATCTCGCGCTCGCGTACCGCCACCATGCTGGGCTTCAGCACGCTACACCTGATCAACGACTTCGCCGCGCAAGCAATGGCGATCAGCCTGCTGCGCCCGCAGGACGTGGTGCAGGTGGGCGGCGCCAGCTGGCGCCCGGCACCGATCGAGCAGCCGCGCAACTACGGCGTCATCGGCCCGGGCACCGGGCTGGGCGTAGGTGGCCTGATCATCCGTAATGGGCGCTGTTTTCCGCTGGAAACCGAAGGCGGCCATGTCAGCTTTCCGCCCGGCACGCCGGAAGAGATTCGCGTGCTGGAGATCCTGTCCGAGCAGTTCGGCCGCGTCTCCAACGAGCGCCTGATCTGCGGCCCGGGCCTGGTCAACATCCACCGCGCGCTGAGCGAGATTGCCGGCATCGACCCCGGCCCGCTGGAGCCCAAGGACATCACTGCACGTGCCGCCGCCGGCGACCCGCGTGCCTCGCGCACCATCGATCTGTTCTGCGCCATCTTCGGCGCGATCGCCGGTGACATGGTGCTGATGCAGGGTGCCTGGGATGGCGTCTTCCTCACCGGCGGGCTGGTGCCCAAGGTGCTGGATTCGCTGCAGCATTCCGGCTTCCGCCAGCGCTTCGAACACAAGGGCCGTTTCTCCGCGATCATGTCGCGGGTGCCCTCGCTGGCGGTGATGCATCCGCATGCCGGCCTACTGGGCGCGGCCGCCTACGCGGTGGACGCCGAACGCGCATTGCCGGGAGAGCAGCGATGAGTTTGCAGGACAACGACCGCATCAGCCTGGTGCGCTACGACGACCTCGACGAATGGACCGAAGCGGTGGCCAGCGAAATGGCCGACCTGCTGGAACAGGAAATCTCGCGCCGCGGCCAGGCGCGCATGCTGTTGTCCGGCGGCACCACCCCGGCACCGGTGTACGAATCGCTGGCGCATCGCCCGCTGGATTGGTCGCGGGTCGAAGTGGGCCTGGTCGATGAGCGCTGGCTCTCGCCACAGGACCAGGACAGCAATGCCTGGCTGGTCAAGCAGAGCTTCCTGGACCATGCACCGGCGGCCACCTTCATTCCGTTGGTGCGCCCGGGCAAGCAGTTGCCCGAGTGCGTGCATACCGCCAACCTGCAGGCCACGCATGCCGAACCGGCCTGCCTGGCGGTGATGGGCATGGGCGGCGACGGGCATACCGCCTCGCTATTCCCCGGCTCGACCGATCTACCCAAGGCCCTGGCCAGCCCGCAGCCGTACGCGTCGCTGGACGCCACCGGCTGCCCCGGTGCCAACCAGTGGCCGCTGCGCATCACCTTGACCCCGGCCGGGCTGGCGCCAATTCCCACGCGCCTGCTGTTGCTGCGCGGCAAGCAGAAGCTCGATGTGCTGCAGGCGGCGCTGGCAGGCGAGGACATCAGCGAATACCCGATCCGGGTCGCGCTGCAGCAGCCTGGCCCGCGCCTGCGGGTGCATTGGTGCAGTTAGTGGATGTCGGGACCTCGAGTGGGTGGCTTGGTCATGCTGATGACGTGCATGCACTCGCCCACGTTGCGACACCGCGGCAGCCCGCATCGCCTGGTGCCGGGCTGCCATCGAAGACCTTTCCCCTGTTTCTCATAGCCGGTAGCCAATGAGCCTGCATCCGAATATCCAAGCTGTCACCGACCGTATCCGCAAGCGCAGCGCGCCCTCGCGCGCGGCGTACCTGGCCGGCCTTGATGCCGCCCTGCGTGAAGGCCCGTTCCGTAGCCGCCTGAGTTGCGGCAATCTCGCACACGGTTTTGCGGCCTCCGAGCCGACCGACAAGTCGCGCTTGCGCGGCGCGGCCACGCCGAACCTGGGCATCATCACCGCCTACAACGACATGCTCTCGGCGCATCAGCCGTTCGAGCATTACCCGCAGATGATCCGCGACACCGCCCGTGCGCTCGGCGCCACCGCGCAGGTCGCCGGCGGCGTGCCGGCAATGTGCGACGGCGTGACCCAGGGCCGCGCCGGCATGGAGCTGTCGCTGTTTTCGCGCGACAACATCGCCCAGGCCGCGGCCATCGGCCTCAGCCACGACATGTTCGATGCGGTGGTCTATCTGGGCGTGTGCGACAAGATCGTGCCTGGCCTGTTGATTGGCGCATTGGCGTTCGGCCACCTGCCGGCGCTGTTCATGCCGGCCGGCCCGATGAGCCCGGGCATTCCCAACAAGCAGAAGGCCGAGGTCCGCGAGCGCTATGCCGCGGGCGAAGCCACCCGTGCCGAGTTGCTGGAAGCCGAGTCCGCCTCCTACCACTCGCCCGGCACCTGCACCTTCTACGGCACCGCCAACTCCAACCAAGTGCTGCTGGAAGCGATGGGCGTGCAATTGCCCGGCGCCTCGTTCGTCAATCCCGAACAGCCGTTGCGTGATGCGCTGACCCGTGAGGGCACCGAGCGGGCGCTGGCGATCTCCGCGCTAGGCCAGGACTTCCGCCCGTTCGGTCGTTTGATCGACGAACGCGCGATCGTCAACGCCGTGGTCGCGCTGATGGCCACCGGCGGCTCCACCAACCACACCATTCACTGGATCGCTGTGGCCCGTGCGGCGGGCATCGTGCTGACCTGGGACGACATGGATCTGATCTCGCAGACCGTGCCGCTGCTGACCCGCGTCTACCCGAACGGCGAAGCCGACGTGAACCGCTTCCAGGCTGCTGGCGGCACGGCGTTCGTGTTCCGCGAATTGATGGACGCCGGCTACATGCACGACGACCTGCCCACCGTGGTCGAAGGCGGCATGCGTGCCTATGCCAACGAGCCGCGTTTGCAGGACGGCAAGGTCATCTATGTGCCCGGCACGGCGACCACCGCCGATGACAGCGTGGCACGCCCGGTCAGCAATGCATTCGAATCGCAAGGTGGCCTGCGCCTGCTGCGCGGCAACCTGGGCCGCTCGCTGATCAAGCTGTCGGCGGTCAAACCCCAGCACCGCAAGATCGAAGCGCCTGCCGTGGTGATCGACACACCGCAGGTGCTCAACAAGCTGCATGCGGCCGGCGTGTTGCCGCACGACTTCGTGGTGGTGCTGCGTTACCAGGGCCCGCGTGCCAACGGCATGCCGGAGCTGCATTCGATGGCCCCGCTGCTCGGCCTGTTGCAGAACCAGGGCCGCCGCGTGGCGCTGGTCACCGACGGCCGTTTGTCCGGTGCCTCGGGCAAGTTTCCGGCCGCGATCCACATGACGCCGGAAGCGGCGCGTGGCGGCCCGATCGGGCGTGTCCGCGAAGGCGACATGGTGCGCCTGGACGGCGAAGCCGGCACGCTGGAAGTGCTGGTCTCGGCCGAAGAATGGGCATCGCGCGAGGTTGCACCCAACACCGCCGTGGCCGGCAACGACCTGGGCCGGAACCTGTTTGCGATCAACCGCCAGGTCGTCGGCCCGGCCGACCAGGGCGCGATCTCGATTTCCTGCGGCCCAACCCATCCGGACGGTGCGCTGTGGAGCTACGACGCCGAGTACGAACTGGGCGCCGATGCGGCCGCTGCCGCCGCGCCGCACGAGTCCAAGGACGCCTGATCCCCTTCCCTCTCTGCGACCGCCCAGGCGGTCGCCGTCTCCAGGAGTTGCAATGACGATTGCCCAGACCCAAAACACCGCTGAACAGCTGCTGCGCGACGCCGGCATCCTGCCGGTGGTGACCGTCGACACGCTGGACCAGGCGCGTCGCGTGGCCGACGCGCTGCTCGAAGGCGGCCTGCCTGCCATCGAACTGACCCTGCGCACCCCGGTCGCGATCGAAGCGCTGGCGATGCTCAAGCGCGAACTGCCCAACATCGTGATCGGTGCCGGCACGGTGCTGAGCGAACTGCAGCTGCGCCAGTCGGTGGATGCCGGTGCAGACTTCCTGGTCACGCCCGGCACTCCGGCGCCGCTGGCACGCCTGCTGGCCGACGCGCCGATCCCGGCCGTGCCCGGCGCTGCCACCCCGACCGAACTGCTCACCCTGATGGGGCTGGGCTTCCGCGTGTGCAAGCTGTTCCCGGCCACCGCCGTGGGCGGCCTGCAGATGCTCAAGGGCCTGGCCGGCCCGCTGTCCGAACTCAAGCTTTGCCCCACCGGCGGCATCAGCGAAGGCAATGCGGCCGAATTCCTGTCGCAGCCGAACGTGCTGTGCATCGGCGGCTCGTGGATGGTGCCAAAGGACTGGCTGGCGCAAGGCCAGTGGGACAAGGTCAAGGAAAGCTCGGCGAAGGCCGCGGCGATCGTGCGGCAGGTGCGTGCGGGCTGATGTTCTGGGCTGCATCCAGTGTGCTGGGAAAGCCGAGTGGCTTGGGAAAGCTGGTTGGCTGACGAAAGTTGATTAGCTGAGAAAAGCTCATCAGCTGGCGCTTTAGTTTTGATTGAGGAAAGCCCGGTTTGCTGGCGCGTTGATTTTGGTTGAGGAAAGCTGGTTGGCTGGCGCCTCGATTTTTGGGTGGAGCGGCCCACGGGCGCCGGGGCAGGACACGCCGTGAACCCATCCATGGGGGCTCTTACACGACGTCCTTGTCGTGTAAGGTCCTGCCCCGGCGCCCGCGGACCACTCTTCGAATGTTCCTGTATTGGCGGAACGGAGAGCAGCGATTTCCGCGAGGCCTGCTCGAACTAGCCTTTGATGGTTGCCTCGTTGCCTCGTTGCCTCGTTGCCTTGCTGCCTTGCTGCCTTGCTGCCTTGCTGCCTGAGGCGGAGGCAGATATCTATTTGCCTGCCGGCCAAAAATCCGAGCACTTTCGGCCCTGCCGTCTTCCCTAACGATCAGCTAGCTCAGGGCAACGACGCGCCGAAGCGCCAGCGTGGCCGGGGATTGGCGGAGAGCGGCACAGGGATGTGCCGCGGCGGCGAGTCAGACAGGATGTCTGCCGAGCCGAAGAGCTGATCCCCGGCCGCGCTGCCGCCCCTACCGAAGCCAGCAAACCACCAGCAGGCACGCTGCCTGGTCGTATTCGGGAAATCCGTAGCCTCACCCCCACCCCTCTCCCGACAGAAGAGGGGCTTGAAGCCGCCCGTCCTGACTGTCCTCAAGATCAGCTAACTCACGGCAACGACGCCGCCGAAGCGGCAGCGTGGCCGGGGGATTGGCGGAGCGGCACAGGGATGTGCCGCGGCGGCGAGTCAGACAGGATGTCTGCCGAGCCGAAGAGCCGATTTCCGGCCACGCTGCCGCCCTCACCGAAGCCAGCAAATCACAGGCAGGTGCCCGACCGTATTCGGGAAACCGTACCCTCACCCCAACCCCTCTCCCGACGGGAGAGGGGCTTGAAACCGCCCGTCCTGACTGTCCTCAAGATCAAATAACTCACGGCAACGACGCCGCCGAAGCGGCAGCGTGGCCGGGGATTGGCGGAGAGCGGCACAGGGATGTGCCGCGGCGGCGAGTCAGACAGGATGTCTGCCGAGCCGAAGAGCCGATCCCCGGTCGCGCTGCCGCCCTCACCGAAGCCAGCAAATCACAGGCAGGTTGCCCGACCGTATTCGGGGAACCTTACCCTCACCCCAACCCCTCTCCCGACGGGAGAGGAGCTTGAAGCACCCTTGTTGCCATTCGGCGTGCAGCGATTGCCAACCGTCAGCCGTCTTTGGTGACTCAAGACTCCAACGCAGCCTCCGGCGGCATCGCCTTCCATACACCACGCGCGCGCTGCACCAATGCCGCCGCGCCGCTGCTCATGTCATCCAGGATGGCGTAGATGGTCGGCAGGAACAGCAAGCTCACCACTGTCGAAAATGCCAGGCCGCCGGCGATGGCGCGCGCCATCGGGAAGTACGGCGGGCCGTCGCTGAACATGGTGGTGCTGGTCAGCGAGATCGGCACCATCGCCAGGATCGCGGTGCCCATGGTCATCATGATCGGCCGCAAACGCTCACGTGAGCCTTCGATCAGCGCCTGCGTGCGCCCCATGCCGCGGCGGCGCAGATTGTTGATGTGCTCGATCATCACGATGCCGTTGTTCACTACCACGCCCATCAGCACCAGGATGCCGATGAAGGACATGATGCCGAACGAGGTCCCGGTGATCCAGAACAGCCAGAACACCCCGAAGATCGAGAACAGCACGCCGCTCATGATCGCCGCCGGGAACAGCAGCGACTCGAACACCGCCGCCATCACCACGTAGATCATCACCAACGCAATCACCAGATTGAACACCATCTGGCCCATCGCCTCGCCGTCGTCCTGGTAATCGCCGCCGTCGAAGGTGTAGCTGTAACCGGCCGGAAACTGCATCGCCTTGAGCGGTTGCTCCATCGCAGCGCGCGCTTCCGGCACGGTGACTTTCGCGCCGAGATTGGCTTTGATGGTCAGGGTTGTCTGCCGATTGGTGCGGCCGATCTGGGTGGCGGCCGGGCGGATTTTTACATCCACCAGCGACAGCAACGGCACGCTGCGGCCATCCTTGGTACGCACGGTGAAGCCTGCCAGATCTTCGGGTTTGCTCTGCTCGGCGCCGGCAAACCGCACCCACACGGGCACTTCGTTGTCGCCGCGGCGAAACTCGCGCAGCGGCGTGCCACGCAAAGCCAGCCCGACAAAACTCGCCACCTGCTCCGCACTGAAGCCGAACGCGGCCGCGCGCTCGCGATCCACGCGGATCGCCAGCTCGCTGGTGCGATCACCGGTATCCACGCGTACGTCGCGCAATTCCTTGCGCTGCGCCAGCAGCGGTACCACCTCGTCGGCCAACTCCTGCAGTGCCTGGGTGGAATCACCCACCAGTTGCACCTGCACACCCTGATTGCCGCTCCCGCCATCGCCCTGGTTGCCGATGCTGTAATCGGCGCGCGCGGAACGTGGCAACTCCTTGCGAATCTGCTCCAGCAGCGGTGGTAGGTCCTTGACCTTGGTCGCGTCGAAGGTCACCACGGTGTTGCTGCCTTCCACCTCGCTAAACCACGAATAGATCTGGGTGATGTGGTATTTGGCGCGGTTGGCTTCCAGGTGGTTTTCCACCCGCGCGATCTCATCGCCCAGCTGCTCGCGCGTATAGGAGCCCTTCCACTGATACTGGATGTAGCCCTCGTTGCCGCCGTCGCCACCGAACATGTCCACCTTGGTGAGCTTCATCGGCACCAGGCTGATCGCACTGACCAGCAGGATGCCGGCCACGCTCCAGCCGCGGTGCGCCAGCGTCCAGGCCAGAACCTTGGCATAGCGCCGCTGCAGACGTGCGATCACGCCGCGCTCGGAGGTCACCAGCGGCGGCGTTTTCATGCGCGCCGACAGCATCGGGATCAGGCTGATCGCCACCAACCACGAGGCCAGCAACGACACCGAAATGGTGATCGCAATCTGCGCCATGAAAATGCTGATGTTGTTGGTTTCGCCAAACAGGTTCGGCACGAACACGATGCAGTGGCACAGCGTGCCGGCGCTGAGTGCGATCGCCACGCTGCGCGTTCCCAACAACGCTGCCAATTGCGGCTGGCCCGGCATGCGCTCGCGCTCCTGGTAGATGCTTTCCACCACCACCACCGCGTTGTCCACCAACATGCCCACGGCCAGCAGCAAGCCCATCATGGTCAGGATGTTGAGCGTGACGCCGACGAAGTACATGAAACCCAGCGTGATCGCAAAGCAGATCGGGATCGCCAGCGTGACCATCAGCGTGGACGGCCAGTGGCGCAGGAAGAAGAACAGCACCGTGATCGACAGCAACAGGCCAACCGCACCGGCCTCGGCCAATTCTGCCAATGACGAGGTCACCGCCTTGCCCTGGTTGTCGATCACCTTGACCTGCACGTCGCGCATGGCCGGTTCGGCGCGGATGTCTTCGACTTCCTTCAATGCCGCCTTGGACACTTCCACCAGGTTGGCGCTGCGCTCCTTGTAGATGTCCAGGCCAATCGCCGGGCGCCCATCCAGGCGCCGGCCGTAGTTCATGCGCGTGGGCTTGAGCCGCACCTGCGCAATGTCGCCCAGGCGCAGGCCCTTGGCGTTGAGCACTAGGTCGCGCAGCTCTTGCAGGTCGCGCAATTCGCCTACCGGTTGCACGCGGATGCGCTGGCCGTTGTCGTCGATCTGCCCGGCCGAAACCGAGAAATTGAGCTTGCCCAGCCGCTCACTCAGATCGTTGAGGCTCAGGTCATGCGCAGTCAGCCGGTCCGGCGCGATCGCGATCTCCACCTCGTTCGGCGGCGCGCCGGAGATTTCCACCTTGGCCACGCCCGGAATCCGCTCGATGCGCCGCTTGAACTCGCGGTCGAGCATGTCGTATGCACCGGTCAGATCGGCCTGGCTGGCCAGCCGCACCTTGAGCACCGGCTCATCGCTGCTGGACCACTTGAAGATATGGAAGCGCTGCAGATCCTCGGGGAAATCGTCGCGAATCGCATCCAGCCGCTCGCGCGCGTCGGAGGCGGCAATGGCGATATCGCGGTCCCAATCGGAGAACTCGATGAAGATGTTGGCGCCGTCGGCGGTGGCGGTCGAGCGCATGCGCTTGATGCCGGTCATCGTCGCCAACGCTTCTTCGGCCGGCCGCACCAGGTTGCGCTCCACCTCGTCCGGCGTGGAGCCGGTGTACGGCAACTGCACGAACAGGAACGGCGCGGAAATATCCGGCAGCGCCTCCAGCGGCAGGCGAAACGCGGCGATCAGCCCCACCACCACCAGCGACACGAAGCACATGATGGTGGTGACCGGGCGACGGATGCTGAAGGCGGCAACGCTCATACCGCCTCCAGCCCGTCGCTGTGGCTGGCCGGTGCGCGCTGACGCGCCATGCGCCGGCCGCGCTCCAGGTAATACGCATCGGCACGGCGATCCAGCAGGTCGTAGACCACCGGAATCACCAGCAAGGTGAGCAGCGTGGACACCAGCAGCCCGCCGATCACGGTGATGGCCATCGGTGCCCGCACCTCCGCCCCCTCGCCCATCGCCACCGCCAGCGGCAAAAAGCCGAACAAGGTACACAGCGTGGTCATGATGATCGGCCGCAGGCGCGAACGCGCCCCTTCGATCAGCGCCTCACGCTTGGCCACGCCTTCCTCGCGCAGCTGGTTGACCTTGTCGATCAGGATGATCGCGTTCTTGGTCACCAGGCCCACCAGCAAAATCAGGCCAATGAACACCACCACCGATACCGGCTTGCCGGTCATCAGCAGTGCCAGTACCGCGCCGACCATCGCCAGCGGAATGGTGAACAAGATGACGAACGGGTGCAGCAGCGATTCGAACTGCGAGGCCATCACCAGGTAGACCAGGAAGATCGCCAGACCGAACGCGAACAGCAGCGACTTCACCGACTGCGCCAGTTCCTCGCCCTGCCCGCCAATGTGCATGCCCACACCAGCGGCCAGCGGGTCGTTACGCACCAACGTTTCCACTTCGCGCACCGCACCGCCCAGGTCGATGTCGCGCAGGCTCGCCGACACGATCGCCACGCGGGTCTGGTCGGCGCGATGGATCTCGCTCGGCCCGGTGGTCGCCACCACCTCGGCGACCGCGGCCAGGCGCACCGGTCGGCTGCTGCCCGGGTTGACGATCAACTGGCGGATCGCGTCCACGCTGGCACGGTCGCTGTGCTGCGCACGCACCAGCACGTCGATCTTGCGATCACGGAAGCTGTAGCGGGTGGCCACATCGCCGCGCACCTTCTTGACGATCACATCGGCGATCTGCCGCGTGGTCAACCCGAGCGCACCGGCGCGCTCCTGGTCGAAGCGGATCTGGATTTCCGGGAATCCCTCTTCCACGGTCGACTTCACGTCCGCGTAGTGGCCGTTGGCACGCAGCATTTGCGCCAGTTTCTGGCCAGCCTGCTCCAGCTCGCCCAGATCCTGCCCGCGCAACTCCACTTCCAGCGGCGTGGAAAAACTAAACAGGGCCGGCCGTGCAAAATCCACCTGCGCGCCCGGATGCGCCTTCATGCTGCTGCGCAGGCGCTCGGTGGCCGCTGCCTCCACCGCGGGGCTGCCGCCACCGGCCATCACCACCGTGAGCTTGCCGATGTTCTCGCCACTTTCGGTGGGGTTGGCATCCAGCCGTGTGCCGGCACCGCTCACGCCATACAGCGAGGCGATGCCTGGGTCCTTGTCGTGCGCCAGTTGCAGCTCGCGCACCAGAGCGTCGGTCTGCGCCAGCGGCGTACCGGAGGGCAGCTTCACGGTCATTTCGAAGCGGTCCTGCGCCAGCTGCGGGATCAGGTCCGCGCCGAGCATCGGCACCAGCAGCACCGTGCCGACGAATGCGGCGCCTGCCAGCCCGAGCACCAGCCAGGGCCGCCGCAATGCCGCCGGCAGCATGGTCAGGTACCCACGTTCGGCACGGCCATACGGCGCCATCGCGATATCGCTGGCCTTGCGCATCACCGGTGCCACCACTCGCGTGGCGCCGCGCCAGACCTTCACCACCGCCCAGGCGGCGCCGAAAAACGCATAGCGCACGCTGGCACCCGCGCCGCGGCGGCCAGCGGCCACCGGCTTGAGCCAGCGCTGCTGCGGCTGCCACTGCGGGTGGCTGGGTTCGTCCGGGAAGGCCATGGGCGGCGCGCCTTTCAGCGAGCTCAGCATCGGGATCAGCGTCATCGACACCACCAGCGAGATCGCAATGGCGATCGCCACGGTCAACGCCTGGTCACGGAACAACTGCCCGGCAATGCCTTCGACAAACACCAGCGGCAGGAACACCGCGATGGTGGTCAGGGTCGAGGCCATCACCGCCATGCTCACCTCGCGGGTGCCCACCATGGCCGCATCCAGCACGCTCAGGCCACGCTCGCGCGCCTTGGCGATGCTCTCCAGCACCACGATGGAATCGTCCACCACCAGGCCGGTGGCCAAGGCCAGCCCACCCAGCGACATCACGTTCAAGCTCAGGCCCAGCTGGCCCATGAAGAAGAACGTGGTGATGATCGACACCGGCAGCGACAGGCTGATCACGAAGGTGCTCCAGCCATCGCGCAGGAACAAGAAGATGATCAGGATCGCCAGCACGCCGCCGATCACCGCATCTTTCTTGACGTCGCTGATCGCGTGCTCGATGAAGTGCGACTGGTCTTCGATTGTGGTGATTTCCACATCGCCGGGCACCGTCGCCTTGATCTGCTCCAGGCGCTTGCGCAGCGACGCGGCGGTCGACACCGTATTGGCATCGCCCTCCTTGTAAATCGCCAATTCCACCGCTTCCTTGCCGCCCAGGCGAATGATCGCCTCGCGTTCCTTGTAGCCCTGGCGCACCTGCGCCACGTCCTTCAAGCGCACCGGCATGCCGCCGGCGATGCTGCTGGTGGACGAGGCCGAGGTGCTCTGCACTTCGGCCGCGGCCGCCAATGCCGCCTGCGAACCGGTGGACGCCGCAATGGCATACATCTGCTGCATCGCTGCATCGGCTGCGCTGCTGCTGCTGCTCTGCGTGGTCACCAGCATGTTGCGGATCTCGTCCAGATCCACGAACTGGTTGACCGTGCGCACCAGGTAGCGCTGCGAGCCTTCTTCCAACCGGCCGCCGGAGATGTTGACGTTCTCTTCCTTCAACCGGGTGATGACGTTGTCGATCGGCAAGCTGAGCTGGGCCAGCTTCTGCTGGTCGATATCCACCTGGATCTCGTCTTCCAGACCACCGCCTACCTTCACCGCCGCCACGCCGGCCACCGGTTCGAGTTTCTTTTTCAGATCCTCGTCGGCATAGCGACGCAGGCCGGTGAGCTGACGGATGGCGTCGGTGTCCGAGGCCGGCGCCTGCTTGGGCGACAGCACCAGGCGCATGATCGGCTCGGTCGATGGATTGAAGCGCAGCAGCACCGGCGGCTTGGCTTCCAGCGGCAGCGACAAGGCTTCCATCTTGTCGCGCACTTCCAGGCCGGCCTGGTCCATGTTGGTGCCCCAGGCAAACTCCAGCACCACATCGCTTTGCCCGGTGCGCGAGATCGACTTGAGCTTACGCAGGTTCTTGACCACGCCGACCGCTTCTTCCACCGGCTCGGTCACCAGGGTCTCGATCTCCGCCGGTGCCGCACCGGTGTATTCGGTGCGCACGGTGAGCGTGGGATAGCTCAGGTCCGGCAGCAAATTGACCTTGAGGCTACGCAGCGCGATCAGGCCGAACAGCAGCATGGTCACCGTGATCATCGCGATGGTGACGCGGCGGCGTGTGGCAAACGCCACCAGGCCGCCGCCCGGCGCTACGGATAGGTGCGGGTCGTGGACCGGGCCGGTGGGATGGTCGGTCATGAGCGCTTCTCGTCGCCGGCCGTTGCCGGTGCGGCAGCTGCAACCGGCTTGCGATCGGGCTGGCCGATGATCTGCACCGCGGTGCCATCGCGCAGCGCCACCTTGCCGGCCGTCACGACCTGGTCGCCTTCCTTCAGCCCCTGGCGCACTTCCAGCCATGGGCCTTCGGCATAGCCCAGCTTCACTGGCACCCGACTGGCCTTGCCATTGCGCACCACGAACACCGCCGGTTCACCGTCGTCCAGCAGCGCCAGCCGCGGAATCACCAGGGCATCCTTGCGCTGGTCGTAGTCGATGCGGATGCGCCCGAACATGCCGGGCTGCAACGCCTCTGCGCCAGCGCCGAACGCGCACACCACGCGGAAGGTACCGCTGCCTGAATCCACCACCGGCGCGATGCGGTCCACCTTGCCCAAGAACTGCTGCCCCGGTAATGCGTCGGCCAGCAACGTCACCGGCTGGCCGGACTTGAGCGTGGCCAGCTCGCGCTCGGGCACGTTGAGCGTGGCTTCCAGTTGCGAGTCGTCGACGATGCGGAAGATCGGCGTATTGATCTGCACGAAGTTGCCGGTCTTGATCGAGCGCGAGGCAATCACCCCGGAAATCGGCGCCTGCACGGTGGTATACGACAGCTCCAGCGACGCCAGACGATGCTGCGCGCGGCTGTTTTCCACATCGAACTTGAGCTGGTCCACATCCGCAGCGCTGACCAATTGCTGGCCGACCAGTTGCGTGGCGCGGCGATAACTGTTTTCCAGCTTGCGCAGCTGCGCTTCGCTTTGCGCCACCGCCAGATGCGCGCGGTCCGGATCCAGCCGCACCAGCGCCTGGCCTGCCGACACCTTCTGCCCTTCCTCGACCATCACCGCCAGCGCCACGCCGGAGGTCTTGGCCACCACCTGCGCTTCGGCACGTGGCTCCAATGCCGCAGTGCCGGTGTAGCTGGCGGCCACCGCACGACGGGCTGCCTTGGCGGTTTCCACCGGTACGGCATCTGCGGCCTTCTGGCTGTCTGCCGGCTTGGCAGCACTGTCGCCGGCCTTGCAACCGCCCAGCAACAGGCTCGTGGTGATCAACAGCGCGGCGGCGCAAGGTCCGCTGCGGCCGGGCAAAAAGGAGAGTGGCGACATCGTCGTGTCCTAGTGGATGCGTGAACAGGTGTTGTAGGCAAGTAAACCACCCAAGCCATCATGTCGCCAATGCGCCAAAGGTCATGGTCTGTTCAAGATTGCCTATTCACCCGGTTTGCGTGCGGCCAAATCGCAGGCATACTCGGTTCGGCCCGCAACGCCCCCACGTGCGGACGCTCATACCAGTCTTCCGGATACGAAACCATGCGCCCGCAGCCGCTCGCCGCTTGTCTCGCTCTGGTCGTCTTCCTGCCGTTTGGGGGCGCATCAGCAACACCATCGGTTCCGACACCGCCTGCGCCTGCAGCCGCGGCGCCGACGCCTGCCACACCCGCGTCCTCGGGCAATGCCGGGAATGGCCGCCAGCTGGCGTACACCTGCCAGGGCTGCCACGGCGTGACCGGCTACAAGAACGCCTACCCAAGCTACCGCGTGCCCAAGATCGGCGGCCAGTCCGCGCAGTACCTGACCCAGGCACTGACCGAATACCGCCAGGGCAAGCGCAAACACCCGACCATGCAGGCACAGGCGCAAAGCTTTTCCGAGCAGGACATCGCCGACATCGCCACCTACCTGTCCACCCTCAAATAAGCGCCCACATGCCGAACGCCCTGTACGCTCCGCGTCTAGCCATCGCCTTGGTCGCTGCCCTGTCGTTGGCGGCCTGTTCCCAGTCCCAGGTGGAATCCACCGATCACTCTGCCGGCGATGCCGGTCATGCCAGCGGCGAGCACGGCTCGGGTTCGTCGGCCGGCCTGCCGACCGGCCGCGCCGCAGCCGGCGACAAACTCGCCCATACCAAAGGTAAGGCTACCGGCCAGAGCTGTGTCGATTGCCACGGCGCCGATGGCAATGTGCCGCTCGACCCGACCTATCCCAAACTCGGCGGCCAGTACGGCGACTACCTTGCACATGCATTGCAGGCCTATCGCAGCGGCGATCGCCAGCATCCGTTGATGACCGCGCAGGCCACCGCGCTGAGCGACCAGGACATCGCCGATCTCGCCGCGTACTTTGGCGCGCGCCCGACGCAGCTGCGCGATCTGCACGGCGTCAACTGAGCACGGCGCACGTCGCGTCTCATTCGGCATGAAAAAGCGCTTGCGCGAACGTTAACGCATCGCTATCATTTCGTTCTCAGTTTCGTGGGGCCATAGCTCAGCTGGGAGAGCGCCTGCATGGCATGCAGGAGGTCGGCGGTTCGATCCCGCCTGGCTCCACCAAGTTCCGGACATAGGCCGTCTGGAATCGACAACCAGGTTTGATACGCGTCCCCATCGTCTAGAGGCCTAGGACACCACCCTTTCACGGTGGACACCGGGGTTCGAATCCCCGTGGGGACGCCAATCATCAAAAAGCCTCGGCATTGCCGGGGCTTTTTTCTTGTGTGCGATTTTTGCCAGATGTGCGAGAGCAGTGTGGTGATGCCTCACTGGCGACACTCTTTGTGCGATTGCGTGTTGAAGCGTCTTCGAAGCTGGCCGGAGTTGCAAGATCGGTCGAAGTGCGTGATTCCGATTGCGTGTGCATGACCTGGCGCTGCGACCACGACGCGCCGAGCCGCGCCGCGCCGGAGTAAGACTTCACCACCTGCGCATTTGCGTGCGCCCTCGCCTTTCAAGCAGAGCAGACGATATGCACGCTGCTGCACACGTCACCTCGCTTGTCACCGCTGCAGCGACGCAGCGACGAGAACAGCACTTGGGACGCAGCGCACGAAATTGCCTTTCCCCGCTTTGCACTAGCGTTCGGGCATGACCTGCACCCTTGCGGCTTCAAGCTGCCACGCACTCACTAGTGCGCCACTAACCGATGCAACTTCGCGAACGGCAACCCGTACACGAAAAGTCTCGAGGTCAGCTGCGCATCGCAACACGCTTGGCTAACGCGATGCACAACGCAGGACACACCTGACGCGTGTTGCTTGCTGACGAGATCAGCGACAACGGGAAGCGCCGCACCCAGTGCCCGACACGACACAGCGCGTAGGCCGATCAGAACGCTGGCGGGTTACCGCATGAAAAAGATGTATCCGCGCCTCTTCCCAATCCTGTTTCAGATCGCTATCATTGCCGGCTCGCAGCATCGTGGGGCCATAGCTCAGCTGGGAGAGCGCCTGCATGGCATGCAGGAGGTCGGCGGTTCGATCCCGCCTGGCTCCACCAACTTTCGGACAATAGGCCGTCCGCAAGCTGACAACCGGGTTGTTCGTTTATGCGTCCCCATCGTCTAGAGGCCTAGGACACCACCCTTTCACGGTGGACACCGGGGTTCGAATCCCCGTGGGGACGCCAACGACAAGAAGCTCCGCACTGCGGGGCTTTTTTGTTGGGCGTTGTTGAGCATTGCGGATGCGCTGACCGCGCCGGGCGGCGCGTGGCGCGCACGCAGACTGTGCTCCAGGTTTCCGAGCTCGGGACTAGCACGCACCCGATTCAGACGTTGCTGCGCACCGGCGCCACTGGGCTACTTAAAACCAGTAGCTCCGCCTCTGCGGCAAACGAATCGAATATCGCAGCCAAGCGCCAGGACTTTCGTTTAGTGTCGCCGCGCCACGACATGGTGCCGGCCTACACCGCGTCACACCTGCCCGTCATCAAGCGCCTTGCGCCCCTCGTGCGTCAGATCGATATCTGCGTCTTCCGCATGCGTCGCATAGCCGGCGCGTACCGCCCAATCGGCCTCTTCTTCGCTCACCGGCGTGGTGGCGTGGATGTCGCGAAGAATGCGCAGCTTCTGTTCTGAGTCGATCGCCATGATGGGCACCTGATCTTGAGGGAAGCCTCAAAGGTACGGACCAGGCGTGATGGCTGCGTGCCTGTGCGAACACCACTGCCCCTCCAGAATTGCTCGGGCAGCAACCGCAACAACAACTCCATGCGAGCGCCAAGCATCCATGGCGAAGCATCCCCACATATCGCAGCAGCCCGCCTGCACCCGGCCGCAAAGCGCACCGGCGCACAGCGGAAACGTAAAAGCCCGCCTGGATGACTCCAGGCGGGCTTTTAGATGTACCGCAAGAACTTGGTGCCGAAGGTGGGACTCGAACCCACACGCTTTTAAGGGCGGCGGATTTTGAGTCCGCTGCGTCTACCGATTCCGCCACTTCGGCGTGGCCGCGCAGTATAGCGAGTTGTCAACGAAACGAACAGTGTCAGGAATTGCCTGACGAATTCATCTGCAAGCAGCGTCAGCAACGCGGCGCTCAGCCTGGGCCGATATACTCACCGGCTACCGTGAAGGAGTAAGCAATGTCGGCGTTGCGTGGAGTTCGGGTACTCGTGGTCGAAAACGATGACATGAATGCCATGCTGCTCGAAATGCAGCTGATCCAGGCGGGTGCGGCAGTGGTCGGGCCGGTGGGTGAGGTCGACGACGCGCTGCAGCTGATCGAGGCCGATGCGCCGGATACCGCCGTGCTGGACTATCGCCTGGGCAACGGCCAGACCAGCGAACCGGTTGCGCGGCGACTCACCGAACGCGGCATTCCCTTTGTGCTGGCCACCGGCGTGGCCAGTGCCAGCATCCCGCACGGGTTTGAACGCGGGGTCATCCTGACCAAGCCGTACATGTCCGACGAGCTCGTCGATGCCCTGGCCAAGGCGCGCCAGCGCAGCGGTGCCAGCAGCTGACGCGTTGTCAGCGGCGACGTTGTCACTAGAATCACTGCATCCAGGGCTGACAGGTGGGATGCACCATGGCCATCGCCGCGCCGGCCATTGTTGAGTTGCTGCCAGAGCATCGCGAAACCGCGGCGCTCTTGCCGCATGCGGACGATCGCGTCCTCGCCCTGCTGAGCGAGAGTCCTGCGCTGTCGACCGCGCTTTCGCTTTGCCTGCATGCGCAGGTGCCGATGGTGCTGGTGTGTGGCGAGGCCTCGCACTGCCTGTACAACGATGCCTGCATCACGCTCCTCGGTGCGCTGCATCCACACGTGTTCGGCCAGCCGCTCGCTGCAGTTACCGCCCAACGCCTGGGGCTGGCGGGAGCGACAGACAGACAGCAGCCCCCTGAGTCATCGTCATGGTCGCGCAGCCCGGTGCTCGAAAGCGGCAGGCCGTTGGGCCAGCTGTATATCGCCGCCCATCCGCACGGACAGCCGTCGCAGTGGCACGGCAATACGCTTGCGGCAACAACCCTGGCTCTGCCGTCGCCCACAGACGAACGCAGCCACGACAGCTTTCTATTGCATCTGGAAGATGCCCTGCAGCATGTCTCCGACCCGCGCGCGATCGTGGACACCAGCGTGCGCCTGCTCGGCGAGCATCTGCGGGTCAACCGCTGCGCATTCGGCCTGGCGGCGGAGGACCACAGTGTGATGCACGTGATCAGCGACTACGTGCAGGACATGCCCAGTCTCAAGGGAGATTTTCCGTTGGAAGCCGCGCAGGGGCTGCGCGATGCGCTGCTGGAAAACCGCACCTGGTTCACCACCGACGCGATGGCCCCCGGCGCGCCGGACTACGTGGTCGAGCAATACCGGCATTCCGGCCTGCGCGCGTCGCTGGCGATTCCGTTGCACAAGCATGGCCAACTGGTCGCGGCAATCGGCGTGCATCAACGTGCACCGCGGCAGTGGGCCTCCACCGACATCGAACTGGTGCGGCTGGTGGTGGCACGGTGCTGGGAATCGATGCAGCGGGCCAAGGCGCAGCGCCAGTTGGCGGCCAGCGAGGCGCGGCTGCGGCGGCTGGCCGACACGGTGCCGCAGATCATCTTCATCGCCGATCCAGCGGGCCAGCCGGACTATTTCAATCAACGCTGGTACGAATACACCGGCCTGAATCCAGACACGGAGGCCAGCGCCGCGTGGCAGCAGGCACATTCGGCCGCAGGCTTGCGCATGTCCGGCCAGGCGTGGGCGCTGGCGCTCAATGGCGAGCGCGCCTACGAGATCGAATGCGAGCTGCGCCGCCACGATGGGCAGACTCGCTGGCACCTGGCGCGCGCCCTGCCCGTCCGCGACGAACATGGACGCATCAGCGAGTGGATCGGCACCTACACCGATATCCACGACCGCCGCGGGTTCGAGCACAAGCTGCGCGAAAGCGAGGCGCGCTTCCGCGCATTGTGCGAGACGGTGCCGGCGATGATCTGGATGGCGGATGTGGACGGCAATTGCGTCTACTGGAACCCGCAGTGGTATGAGTTCACCGGCCAGGGCGAGGAACAGGCCCTGGACCAGGGCTGGTGGAATGCGATGCATCCCGATGATGCGGCGCGTGTGCGGCATGCCTTCGAGCAGGCGCTCGATGCGCGCGGCGCGTTCATCGCCGAATACCGCATCCGCCGCCACGATGGGCAGTACCGCTGGTGTATCGACACCGCGTCGCCGCACTTCGGCAGCGACGGGCGCTTTCTGGGCCACATCGGTTCGCTGACCGATATTTCCGACCGCAAGCGGATCGAAGATGCCACCGCATCCGACCGCGCGATCCTGAGCCTGATCACGACCGGTGCGCCATTGACGGTGGTGCTCGATGCCATCGCGCTGAGCGTGGAAGCGCGCGGCGAAACACCGCTGTATTGCGCAGTGATGGTGCTGGATGAGGAGCACCAGACCCTGCAGTTCGCGGCGGCCCCGCATCTGCCGCGCGATTACAGCGGCGATTTCGAGAATGCGCCGATCGGGCCGTCTGGCCCGCCGTGCGCGCGCTCGGCCCATAGCGGCCTGCAGGTGATCTGCGAGGAAATCGCCAACGATCCGCGCTTTGAAGACCACCGCGCGCTCTCGGCAGCGATGGGGATTGCCGCCTGCTGCGTCACGCCGATTCTGGGCAGCAATGGCGCCGTGTTGGGCACGCTCAACATCTATTACGCGCAACCGCACCTGGCTTCGCTGCGCGAACAGGCCATGGCACGCTCGGCATCGCACCTGGCCGGCATCGTGATCGAGCGCACGCGCGTGGATGCCAAACTCAAGGCCTCGCTGCAGGCTGAAACCGCTGCACGCAATCAGGCCGAACACGCCAGCCGGGTCAAGGATGAATTCCTGGCCACGCTCAGCCACGAACTGCGCACGCCGCTCAATGCGATCCTGGGATGGTCGCGCCTGATGCAGGCCGATGCCTTCGAGCCAGCCAAGCTGGGCAAGGGACTGGTGGTGATCGAGCGCAGTGCGCGCGCGCAAACGCAGATCATCGACGACTTGCTGGATATGAGTGCGATCCTGTCCGGCAAGATCCGCCTGCAGCCCGAACACTTCGACATCGCCGGGCTGGCGCGCAGTACCGTGGAATTGATGCAGCCCACCGCGCAGGCGCGTCAGATCCGGCTGGAACTGGATGCGCCGCTGCAAGGCAGCCTGTGGTTCTTCGGCGATGCCGGACGCCTCCAGCAGGTGCTGACCAACCTGATCAGCAACGCGCTCAAGTTCACCGCACCCGATGGCGATGTGCGCGTGAGCCTGGAGGTGGAAGAGCAGCGTTTGCGTCTGTGCGTACGCGACACCGGGATCGGCATCGCCGCCGACTTCCTGCCGCATGTGTTCGACCGCTTCCGTCAGGCCGATGCCGGCACCACCCGCCGCGTGGGCGGATTGGGGCTGGGGCTGTCGATTTCGCGCCAGCTGATCGATCTGCACGGCGGCAGCCTGGGCGCGTCCAGCGCCGGCGAAGGCCATGGCGCAACGTTCACCGTGGTGCTGCCGTTCCAGCACGGCGTCAGCGACCAGCGTCCCGCACCAGAGCCTGCCCACACCGGCCCGCTGCCCGCCACCGCACATGGCCGGCTCGATGGCGTGCGCCTGCTGCTGGTGGACGACGACCAGGACTCACGCGAGGCGGTGATGCATTTCCTGATGCTGGCCGGCGCGCAGGTGCAGGCCGCCGGCTCGGTGGATGCAGCGGAAGCGCACTTGGCCGCGGCGCATTACGACGTGCTGGTGAGCGATATCGCCATGCCGCTGCGCGATGGCTACGACCTGATCCGCAGCGTGCGCTCGGGCCGGCCGGAACTGCCGCGGCACATCCGCGCGATTGCCCTCACCGCCTACGTGCGCGAAGAGGACCGCGACCGCGCCATTGTGGCCGGCTTCGACGCGCACATGGGCAAGCCGGTGGAGCCACCGGGCTTGATCGACCTGATCGAACGCCTGGTGCAGCCAGCCGGGACCGTACGCACCGACCCATCCGCCTGAACAACGCACCCTGGCGCGGGCCAGAGTGCGCTGTGATCAGCTGCGTTTGGCGCGCGCGAAGGCGTCGGCCAGTGCGTTGTTGGCGGGCGGCGCACTGGTCCGCGGCTTGGCAGTGCCCGATGCCGGGCCACGCCCGCCACCACCGCCTCCATCGCGCCTGCCCTGCCCCGCGCCCCGTGTGTCGCGTGACTGCGCGGCCGCGTCGGCCGGTGGCGGCGTATCCGACAACCGCCGGGTCAGCGCAATGCGTTTACGCGCCACGTCCACTTCCAGCACCTTGACCTTGACGATGTCGCCGGCCTTGACCACGTCGCGCGGGTCCTTGACGAAGGTGTCCGACAGCGCCGAGATGTGGACCAGGCCGTCCTGGTGCACGCCGATGTCGACGAACGCGCCAAAGGCCGCGACGTTGCTGACCACACCTTCCAGGATCATGCCGGGCTTGAGGTGCTTGATGTCCTCGATGCCCTCGGCGAACTGCGCCGCCTTGAATTCCGGGCGCGGGTCGCGGCCGGGCTTTTCCATTTCCTTGAGGATGTCGCGCACGGTGGGCACACCGAATTGTTCGTCGGTGAACTGCTCCGGCTTGAGCGCGCGCAGGAAGCTGCCGTCGCCCAGCAAGGCCTTGATCGGCTTGCCGGTGCTGCTGACGATGCGCTCCACCACCGGATAGGCCTCCGGGTGCACCGCCGACACATCCAGCGGCTCATCGCCGTCGGCAATGCGCAGGAAGCCGGCGCATTGTTCGAAGGTCTTGTCGCCCAGGCGCGGGACCTTGAGCAGGTCCTTGCGGCGCTTGAACGGGCCGTTGTCGTCGCGATGCCGCACGATGTTTTCCGCCACCGTGCTGGACAGGCCCGACACGCGCGACAGCAAGGCCGCCGAGGCGGTATTGACGTACACGCCCACGGCGTTGACGCAGTCTTCCACGCGCGCGTCCAGCGCCTTGGCCAGGCGATATTGGTCCACGTCGTGCTGGTACTGGCCCACACCGATTGCCTTGGGCTCGATCTTGACCAACTCGGCCAGCGGGTCCTGCAGGCGCCGCGCGATCGACACCGCACCGCGCAGCGAGACATCCAGGTTCGGGAATTCCTTGGCAGCGAATTCAGATGCGGAGTACACCGATGCGCCGGCTTCGCTGACCACGATCTTCTGCAGCTTGGCGCCGTCGCACAAGGCGATTGCCTCGCCGGCGAGCTTGTCGGTCTCGCGGCTGGCAGTACCGTTGCCGATCGCGATCAGCTCAACGTTGTGCTGCAGGCACAGCTTCTTGATCGTCTGCAACGACTGGTCCCACTGCCGCTTGGGTTCGTGCGGGTAGATCGTCTCGGTAGCCACCAGCTTGCCGGTGGCGTCGACCACGGCGATCTTGCAGCCCGTGCGGATGCCCGGGTCCAGGCCCAGCACCACGCGCGGGCCGGCGGGCGCCGCCAGCATCAGGTCCTTGAGGTTGTCGCCGAACACCGCAATCGCCTCGGCCTCGGCCTTTTCGCGCGCCTGGTTGAACAGGTCCAGCAGCAGGTGCATGTGCAGCTTGGCGCGCCAGGTGAGCCGGCAGGCATCGAGCAACCAGCGGTCGGCCGGGCGGCCCTGATCGGCAATGCCGGCACTGCGCGCCACGCGGCCTTCGGCGTACTGATGACCGGCGTCGGCATCGGTGCCCGGGTCCAGATCCAGGTACAGAAATTCTTCGCGGCGTGCCCGGAACAAGGCCAGCAGGCGATGCGAGGGAATCCTGGCCAGCGATTCGGCGTGGTCGAAGTAGTCGCGGTACTTGGCACCGGCCTCTTCCTTGCCCTCAGCCACACGCGCACGGATCACGCCGTTGTCGTTCAACCAACTACGCAGTTCGCCGACCAGCGCGGCGTCTTCGCCCCAGCGCTCCATCAGGATCGCGCGGGCGCCTTCCAGTGCGGCCTTGACGTCGGCCACGCCCTTGTCGGCATCCACGTAGGCCGTTGCGGTGGCTTCCGGCGCTTGGGTGGGGTCGGCCAACAAGGTGTCGGCCAGCGGTTCTAGCCCGGCCTCGCGCGCAATCTGCGCACGCGTGCGGCGCTTGGGCTTGTACGGCAGATACAGGTCCTCCAGGCGCGACTTGGTGTCGGCGGCGACGATTTCGCTGCGCAGTTCGTCGCTGAGTTTGCCCTGCTCGCCGATGCTGGACAGGATCGCGGCGCGGCGGTCTTCCAGTTCGCGCAGGTAGGTCAGGCGCGTTTCAAGGTTGCGCAGCTGGGTGTCGTCCAGACCGCCGGTGACTTCCTTGCGGTAGCGCGCGATGAACGGAACGCTGGCGCCTTCATCGAGAAGGGCAATGGCGGCGCGCGCCTGGGCGGGTTGGGCACCGATCTCATCGGCGATGGTGCGGGCGATCTGCTGGGCAAGCTGGGTGTCGTGCATGGCGGCGCGGTTGGAACCGCTTCACTGTCAAAAATGCATTTTCGCAGTGCCGGGGCGCCGCGGAAACCCGTTGACAGGACCACCGTAAACCTATGCCGACGTGCTCAGCTGACGCGGCGTGCGTAATGGGTGGCGGCGCGCTCGACCAGAATGCTTTCGTGCAGCGATTCCAGCGCCATGACGCGGATCTTGCCCACGTCCTTGAGCGGCACCATACGCTCCACATACACCTCCGGACCGGCCTCGGTCATGGTGCGCGACTTGCTGAAGCCGTACGGCACCACGCCTTTATCGCCATCCTTGCTGCCACCGACGTACAGGACAATCGACATACCCTCACCTTCTTCTGCTGCTGTTGCTGCGTTGACGGCGCGAGCATAGCGAGCACGCCGTGAGGAGCTTTTCCACGCACGTTAACGCCGGCTGTTTGCGATTTGGTGACCGCGCGATGGCGGCTGCATGCGTCACGGCCGCTTCACCCCGCTTGATCGTCCAATCCAGTTCCGCCCGCTCACCGACACCGCATGAACCTTAAAAGTGGTTATCCGTTCTGGTCGATCCGCAACGGATTGATGCGTCCCTATCCGCGCCTGGAGCAGGACACCCACTGCGAGGTGGCGATCATTGGCGGCGGTGTGACCGCTGCATTGATCGCGCACGAGCTGCTGCGTCACGGCCATGAGGTGGTGGTGATCGAACAACGTGAGATCGGCTGGGGCAGCACCTCGGCCAGCACTGCGTTGCTGCAATACGAGATCGACACGCCGATGGTGGATCTGGCAGCGCAGTACGGTATGCCCGCCGCCGCGCTGGCCTATGGTGCGTGCGCAAAAGCGATCCTGGATCTGCAGGAGCTTTGCGATGGCTTGGGCGGCTGCGACTTCACGCGCCAGGACAGCCTGTACTACGCCAGCCGTGCGCGGGATCTCAAGGATCTGCAGCGCGAACTGGACGCACGCAAGACACATGCGCTGCCGGTGGAGTGGATCGCCGGTGACACGCTGTGGCACGACTACGGCGTGCGTTCGGAAGGCGCCATTCTCAGCCGGCTCGCCGCCAGCGTGGACCCCTACCGCCTGTGTTACCGCTTGTTCGCAGAATGCGAGCAGTACGGCGGCCGCATCTACGACCGCAGCCCCATCGCCACCCTCCAGGCGCATGACCAGCATGTCGATCTGCGCACCCAGGACGGGGTCAGCGTGCGCGCGCGGCACGTGATCATGGCCGCCGGCTATGGCAACCAGCAGTGGCTGTCGCAGCGGGTCGCACGCAACCGCAGCAGCTATGCCTTCGTCACCGACCCGCTGCACGACACCGACGTGGGCGCGCTCAAGCACACCATGATGTGGGAGACCGCGCGCCCCTACCTCTACGTGCGCACCACCGCCGATGGCCGCGTGGTGGCCGGCGGCGAAGACGACAGCATTGACATTCCCGCGCGCCGCGACGCACGCGTGCTCAGCAAGATGGACACGCTGCTGAAGAAGATCGCCAAGGTGATGCCGGACGTGCGGCTGCGGCCGGTGTTCGCCTGGGGCGGCACGTTTGCCGAAACCGCCGATGGGCTGCCGTTCTTCGGCACGCATTCCGAGCACGGCCCGCGTGTGGCCTTTGCCATGGCATATGGCGGCAATGGCATCACCTACAGCGCGATCGGCGCCGGCCTGCTACGTGCGCAACTGGAAGGCCGCGCTCACCCGTTGTCGGACTTGTTCGGCTTCTCGCGACTGGGCTGAGACCACCACGGCCACCACCCGTGGCCGTGCATTGCGTAGGCATCTGCGGCGCGCTCGAGCGGGTTGCGCACGTGGATGCCGCCGCACAGCAGGTACACCGGAAGAAATAGCGGGCCGAGCAGCATGTATTGATACACGTGCGCGCGCTCGTGATCGCCGAGCCGCACCGCCGGGTGCACGCAGCGACCGGCGGCATGCGCATAGGTGGCGCATTGCAACTCCAGCGATGCGCCCTTCAACAAGATGACGTTGCCCAGCGTCATCGCCCCGCCCGCCCCCCATGGCCAGGCATGGAAAACCACTGCGCGCTCAGTGGCTGACCAGCTCGGCCGCGCGCCAAAACAGGCGCCCAACCCACCGATCGCCAGCCCGATCAGCGTGTTCGGCAACGTCCACAGCGCACCCAGCACCTGCAGCGCGCCCAGCCAGCGCGGGATGCGGCTCAGTCGGCCTGATTCGGGATCAGCAGCCACAGGATCAGGTAAACCAGGATGCCGGGAAATGCAGCCGAGGCGATCGACACGATTACGAACAGGATGCGCAGCAGGGTCGAGCTCCAGCCGAAGCGGCGCGCAATGCCGCCGACGACGCCGGCGATCATGCGGTCATTGAGGGAACGGGACAGTGCAGTGGTGGTGGACATGAGCAGCCTCCTGGAACGTGTCTCACAGTGTAGGCAGGCCAGCTACAGCGGATCGTGAGGGCACGCGTGCGTGGCGCAGCCCACCCACTGCATTCACTGCGTCAGCCGTTGCCGCCACGTGCCTGCAACCAACGATGGATCGCCACCGGCACCTCGCGCTGCGCACGGCCGGAGACGTAGATGCCGATGTGCCCACCGCGAAAGCTCAGCTCGGTGTAGTCCTTGCTGCCCACCAACCCACGCAGGGCGCGCGAGGCATCGGGCGGCACCAGGTGATCGTGCTCGGCATAGATGTTGAGCACCGGCATGTCGACAGCGTGCAGATCCACCACCTGCCCGCCGATACGCACATCGCCGGTGACCAGGCCGTTGCGCTGGTAGAACTGGGTGACGAATTCGCGGAACGCTTCGCCGGCCAGGTCGGGCGAATCGAAGATCCATTTTTCCATGCGCAGGAAGTCCTCCAGCGCCTGCTTGTCGTCGAGGATGTCGAGCAGCCCCACGTACTTTTGCAGGTTGAGCCGGAACGGCTTGAGCATCAGGTAACTGGCATTCATCAGATCCGCCGGCACGTTACCCATGGTGTCGACGAATAGATCCACATCGACCATGCGCGCCCAGTTGGAGAGCATGTTGTCGGGGGTGTGGAAATCCACCGGCGTGACCATGGTGATGAGATTGCGGATCTTGGCGCGCTCCAGCGCGGCGTAGCACAACGCAAACGTGCCGCCCTGGCAGATGCCGAGCACGTCCACGGCCTCCAGACCCGACGCCGCACGCAGATGGTCCACCGCGCCATCGATGTAGCGCAGTAGATAGTCCTCCAGTGTGAGATAGCGTTCGGAGCGGTCCGGATACCCCCAATCCAGCACGTAGACGTCCTGGCCGTGACCGAGCAGGCCCTTGACCAGCGAGCGATCGGCCTGCAGGTCCACCATGTACGGCCGGTTGACCAGCGCATAGACGATCAGCAAGGGCGTACGCACCACCGGCGCGGCATCGCCGACGAACCGGTACAGCACCACCTTGCCGTCGCGCCAGACTTCCTGGCGCTCGGTGACGCCGTAATCCACGTCCTCCACGCCGGGCAGCAGCTTGAGCCCTTCGCGCAGCTTGCGCTGCATCGACAAGGTCTCCTGCATCAGGTCCTCGGCACTGAATCCCAACGGGCCCTTCATGGCTTGCCTCTGCGCGGTGCGCGCGCCGGTGCCTTGGTGGTCTTGGTGGCCTTCTTTGCAGCCGGTGGCGTGGTGGATGCCTTCGGTCTGGATGTCTCCGGCGCAGCTGCTGTCTTGCGCGTAGCGCGCTTGGCGCGTTTGGCTGGCGCGGCCTCAGGCGGGGTTGTTGGCTTGGCCGCCGCACGTGGCGGTGCGCTGGTAGCGGCGACTGGCGCCGGGCCCGCATCAGGCTTGAACGCCGACGCCGCAGCCGGCTTGGCTTGCGCAGTGGGCGCGCCACGCAGCATGCGACGCACTGCGCGCTCCAGCTCGGCAATACGCCGATGCGCGGCATCCATCTCGGAACGGGTTGGCATGCCGAAGCGCTCGCTCACCTGTTCCACTTCCTGTTGCAGGGCCGCGCGTAGCCGCATGTGCGCATTGGCAAAGCCGCCGTAGACCTCACGGAACTGATCCGACAGCGCCACGTCCGCATACGACTCCTCAGCCGCTTCGATCCACAGATCGAACAAGGCGCGCGCGCTGGTCAGCTGGCTGCCACTGGTTTCGTGTTCGCTCAACTTGCGTTCGAAGCGCGCAAACGCCTGATCGATCGCCGCCTTGAGCTGCTCGGCATAGGCCTGCGACTGCGCCTGGTAATCCTGCTGCGCGCGGGCCAAGGTCTGCCAGCGAGATTGATGATTGCGATTGAGGCCGAAGGCCGGCATCTCCAGCCAGGCGGCATTGTCTTCGCGCCAGCGCTGCAACGCCTGCGCGGCTTCCTGCAACCACGGATCGAAGCCGCCCTTGCTGCCGCCACGCAGCGAGCCCAGCGTCCATTGCATCAGCTGCTCGCCCTGCCCTTGCACGGCGTGCCGCCAGGCGTCGGAGACCGCGCTGGCGGAGGTATCGCGACCGGCGAACTGCGCGGCCACCTGCTGCATGGTGCCGTACCAATCGCCGGCCTGGGTGCGGAAGCGGTTGATCGCATCCTGCGCCTGCGGCGCGGCCTGCGTGGGCAACACCTGCGACCACCAGTCGACCGCCTTGCGCCAGTCCTGCGGCGTCTCGCCAGCCGGGCCCGGCGGCGGTTGCGCGGCGGAAGCGGACTGGCCGTGGCGCATGGCATCTCCCCAGGCGCTCCAGTATTGGCGCGCCTTGTCTTCGAAGTTGCCGTTGTCCGAACCGCTGGTTGTCATCGTCCACTCCCGTGGCTGGTCCACCCAGCCATCCTACCGCGTGTGTTCCGCCGCACCGGTCAGGGCTTGGGGATGCGCAGCGTCTTGCTGATCATCAGCGAGCCGGACACCGCGAATAGCAGCACCAGCGGGTGGAATTGCCAGGGGCCGAGCTGCCACTGCCCCCACCACAACGTCTGGCCGATATGCCCGGTGCTGGCCGCCACCGCCAGCAGGATCACCAGCACCAGGCTGGTGGGGATCGGTGTGCCTTCGAAATACGGCACCTTGTCGGCCTCGCCGGCGATCTCTTCGGCGGTCACGTTGTAGCGCGCCAGCCGGCTCACGCCGCAGCAGACGAAATAGCTGAGCACCAGCCAGTCCCAGCCGCCGCGCATGCCGCAGGCATAGCCGAGCGCGGCTGGCGCCACGCCGAACGAAATCACGTCGGCCAACGAATCCAGCTCGCGGCCCAGCGTCGAGGACGCCTTGCGCCAGCGCGCCACGTGGCCGTCCAGCGCATCGAAGACGAAGGCCAGCGGAATCAGCGCCATGCCCAGTAACAGGTCGCCGCGGTGGCCTTCCTGCAGAAACCGCATGGCCGCAAACACCGCCCCGGTGCCGCAAAAGGCGTTTGCCAGCGTGAACCAGTCTGCGAGTTGAAAGTCGCGCAGCATCGAAAAATGGCGTTTCATGCGGAACCTGAGGGCATCGAGGCGCAAAGGGTAACGCGCGCGCGACGCGCAGGCGACCGTTTCAACGTGCTCGGCTACCCTGGCGGCCACTGGCACCGTTTCAGTGCCACATTCCACGAGGACACCCGATGCGCAGCATCCTGATCACCGGTGCCGGCAGCGGCATCGGCGCCGGCCTGGCCACCGTTCTTGCCGCCGACGGCCACCACCTGCTGGTGAGCGACGCCGACCTGGCCGCGGCCGAGCAGACCACCCAGCAGGTGCGCGCGGCCGGCGGATCGGCCGAGGCCCTGGCACTGGACGTCACCGACGAGCGCAGCATTGCCCAGGCACTGGCGGCCGCCTCGCGCGCGCCCGAGGTGTTGATCAACAACGCCGGCCTGCAGCACGTTGCGCCGCTGGAGGAGTTCCCGATGCAGCGCTGGGCGCTGCTGGTGGACGTGATGCTGACCGGAGCCGCACGTCTCAGCCGCGCGGTGCTGCCGGGCATGCGTGCGGGCGGCTACGGGCGCATCGTCAACATCGGCAGTATCCATTCGCTGGTGGCCAGCCCTTACAAGAGCGCCTACGTGGCTGCCAAGCATGGGCTGATCGGGCTGTCCAAGGTGCTCGCGCTGGAAACCGCCGACTGCGACATCACCGCCAACACGCTGTGCCCCAGCTACGTGCGCACGCCACTGCTGGAGCGGCAGATCGCCGACCAGGCACGCACGCGCGGCATTGCCGAAGACGCGGTGATCCGCGAAGTGATGCTCAAGCCGATGCCCAAAGGCGCCTTCATCGAATACGACGAACTGGCCGGCACCGTGGCCTTCCTGATGTCGCACGCGGCGCGCAATCTCACCGGCCAGGCCATCGCCATCGACGGTGGCTGGACCGCGCAATGAAGCGGTGGCGAAATTTTCACCAGGGCTCTTGACAGCCAGCTGGGGCAAGGCCTGAGCACGGTTGTCCACAGACTTGCGCAGTTTTCATCCACAGGGGATGTGGAGAAGTTGGCAAAGCCGGTGCGGTGGGCTTCACAGTTCGGCCGTCAGTGACGGCTAAGCGCAGTGACCGACGTTGCCTGATTGCACCGTAGACCGGGCGCCACCCTCACACGCGCGAATACGACCACGACTGCATGCGCCCGTCCCGATAAGGCATCACGCCATGGAACGGGCGCGGGTCGCCATCGAACACCAGCGGCAGAAAGTTGCGGTCGCCCTCCCACATCGGCACCTGGTCCATCTGCGCAATGGGGACCCATTCCAGGGTGCCTTCGGGGTTGGAGGTCTGCGGCGTACCGTCGAAGCTGTGGATCAGGAACACGAATCCCAGCCAGTCCTCGCCCTGCTTGCCGAAGCCCGGCCAGCTGATGGTGCCGCGCAGCTGCATCTGGCCGCATTCCACACCGGCTTCCTCGCGGATTTCGCGGCGCATGCAGGCCAGCACATCTTCATCGGCTTCCAGTTTGCCGCCGAGCCCGTTGTACTTGCCCAGGTGATGATCCCCGGGACGGGCGTTGCGATGGATCATCAGCACCTGGGAGCCATCCGGCGACAGCAGGTAGCCGAGCGTGGCGACAATTGGGGTATGCGGCATGGCGAACGATCAGACATGAAGCACATCAGTATGACCGAAGCTGCGCGCCGCGCAGCGATCAGCTGATAGCGGGCTGCGCATTGGCACGCGGCGGCGCGACGTAGTCGGTATCCAGGCGCAGCGTGGCCACGCCATGGCCGCGCTCGGCCAGATAGTCCAGCCATTTGCCCAGGAACGTATTCATGCGCATGCGGTGGCTGATGAGCTCGGCAGGCGGCGGGAACATGCCCATGGTGTCCTGCCAGCGGCGGCCGACGTAGCAATGCGTGGTTTCGGCCTGGCGCGCGTCCCGATACAAGCGCACGTAGGCGGACGGGTCCGGCTCGCCGGTGACCGGGTCACACAGGTCGTAGGTCAGCCGCAGTTCCACCGTGTAGCGGTGGCATTCGATCACGTCCAGCCGCAGGTCCAGGCCGTCGCCGATCGAGGACACATACGAACCCGGAGCGAGGTCGGCCGGCGCGAACAGCCGGGTGAGGTGCTGGAAGTTTTCCGCATACAGCCCCATCAGCCAGCCGAACCGGCTCAACTTGGGGATGCGTTCGAGTTTACTCATTGCTTGCGCCATGCATCGATCCTACACGCTGGGCTGCCGCACGGGCAGCATTGACGGCGGCCGAAGGCCGGGCCACTCTTGGCGGAGCACTGCCCCGCCCGCTTCAATAGGTCACCGGGTGCCGACCGGCCATACCAGGCCGCACTACTGCAGCAAGCAGACAGTGAAGGTCTGCCCGCTTCGCCAATCCCGAATCCCGCCGCACCAATCCCCGCCTCTAGAACATCTCGCGCTGCAAGCCGAGCGTGGACAGCACCTTGCTGGAGATTTCCTCGATCGAGGTGTTGGTGGTGCTGAGGGTTGGAATCCGTTCCATCTGGAACATGCGCTCGGCCGTGGCCACCTCGCGGCGGCACGTTTCCGCTGCGCTGTAGCGCGAATTGGCACGCCGCTCCTGGCGAATCTGTTGCAAACGCTCCGGGTCGATGGTCAGCCCAAACAACTTGCTGCGGTAGTTGCGTAGCCGCGGCGGTAAGCGTTCGCTCTCGAGGTCTTCTTCGGTCAACGGATAGTTGGCGGCGCGGATGCCGTAATGCAAGGCCAGGTAGATGCAGGTAGGTGTTTTACCCGCGCGCGACACCGCCACCAGGATCACATCGGCTTCGTCGTAATTGAGCGCGATGCCATCGTCATGGCTGAGTGCGAAGTTCATCGCATTGATGCGGCGGTGATAGGTCTCGAAATCGACCATGCCGTGCGCGCGACCCACGCGCGAGTGACGCGGCGCGTTGAGCTCGCGCTCCAGCGGTTCAATGAAGGGGGCGAACACATCCAGCATCAACGCGCCGCTCTCGGCCAGGATCATGCTCAACTGTGGATCCACGCACGAATTCACCACCACCGGCCGCACCTGGTAACGCTCGCCTGCCGCGCGCACACGCAGTGCTGCATCGCGCGCTTTGTCTGCATCATCGATGAACGACATACGGTCGGTGACAAAGTTGAACCCGCTGAACTGCGTGAGCAGGCTATGCCCAATCGTTTCAGCGGTGATACCGGTTCCATCGGACACGTAAAACACCGGCCGGATTGTTGACATCGACTCCACCTCTTTGAACTAGTGTCCAAAACTTACGGGTTCATGCTTGTGCAGGCTCCGCTGTGCACTGCATCATAGCGGCTTCTTCCTACGGACGCGGCCATCCAGCCCGCTCGGGCGATGGCCATACGGAGCATCGCGCTTGAACGAGAATATCCTGTGGTTGCATGAGCTACGCCTGGTCGATCTGGCCCGCGTAGGCGGTAAAAATTCCTCGCTCGGCGAGATGATCGGCAACCTGGCCGGGTTGGGTGTTTCGGTTCCCGGTGGATATGCGACCACTGCCGAAGCATTCAAGGACTTCATCGCGCACAACGATCTGTCAAAGCGCATTTTCGACAAGCTGGAGACGCTGGACGTTGAAGACGTCACTGCGCTCACGGTCGCCGGCAAAGAGATCCGCGGCTGGGTGATCGACGCCCCGCTGCAGCCGGAGCTGGACCGCGACATCCGCAGCGCCTACGAAAAACTCTGCGCCGAGAACGGCGGCGGCGAAGTGGCCGTGGCAGTGCGTTCGTCGGCAACCGCCGAAGACCTGCCCGATGCCTCGTTCGCCGGCCAGCAGGAAACCTTCCTCAATGTGACCGGCGCCGACGACGTGGTGCACAAGGTCAAGGAAGTGTTCGCCAGCCTCTACAACGACCGCGCGATTGCCTATCGCGTGCATCACGGCTTCAAGCACGAAGATGTGTTCCTGTCGGCCGGTGTGCAGTTGATGGTGCGCTCCGGCGTGGGTTCGTCCGGTGTGTTGTTCACCCTGGACACCGAGTCCGGCTTCCGTGACGTGGTGTTCGTGACCTCCAGCTTTGGCCTGGGCGAAATGGTCGTGCAAGGCGCGGTCAATCCAGACGAATTCTACGTCTACAAGCCCACGCTCACTGCGGGCAAGCCGGCGATCCTGCGCCGCTCGCTCGGCAGCAAAGCAATCCGCATGGTGTATTCGGATGTGCCCGGTGAACGCGTGCGCATCGAAGACACGCCGGTGGAGTTGCGCAACACTTTCTCGATCAGCGACGAAGATGTGCAGGAGCTCTCCAAGCAGGCGCTGGTGATCGAAAAGCATTACGGCCGCCCGATGGATATCGAATGGGCCAAGGACGGCGTGAGCGGCAAGCTGTTCATCGTGCAGGCGCGCCCGGAAACGGTGAAGTCGCGCAGCCACGCCACCCAGATCGAGCGTTTCTCGCTGGAAGCCAAGGACGCCAAGATCCTGGTTGAAGGCCGTGCAGTGGGCGCCAAGATCGGCAGCGGCGTGGCACGTGTAGTGCGCTCGCTGGAAGACATGAACCGCGTGCAGGCGGGCGACGTGCTGATTGCCGACATGACCGACCCCGATTGGGAGCCGGTGATGAAGCGTGCCTCGGCCATCGTCACCAACCGCGGTGGCCGCACCTGCCACGCGGCGATCATCGCGCGCGAACTGGGCGTGCCGGCGGTGGTGGGTTCGGGCAATGCGACCGACGTGATCAGCGACGGCCAGGAAGTCACTGTGAGCTGCGCCGAGGGCGACACCGGCTTCATCTATGAAGGCTTGCTGCCGTTCGAGCGCACCACCACCGACCTGGGCAACATGCCGCCTGCCCCGCTCAAGATCATGATGAACGTGGCCAACCCGGAGCGCGCATTCGACTTCGGCCAGCTGCCCAACGCCGGTATCGGCCTGGCGCGTCTGGAAATGATCATCGCCGCGCACATCGGCATCCATCCCAACGCACTGCTGGAATACGACAAGCAGGACGCCGACGTCCGCAAGAAGATCGACGCCAAGATCGCCGGCTATGGCGACCCGGTGAGCTTCTACATCAACCGCCTTGCCGAGGGCATCGCGACGCTGACCGCGTCGGTGGCGCCGAACACGGTGATCGTGCGGTTGTCGGACTTCAAGTCCAACGAGTACGCCAACCTGATCGGTGGCTCGCGTTACGAGCCGCACGAAGAGAACCCGATGATCGGCTTCCGCGGCGCCAGCCGTTATGTCGATCCGTCCTTCACCAAGGCGTTCTCGCTGGAGTGCAAGGCGGTGTTGAAGGTGCGCAACGAGATGGGCCTGGACAACCTCTGGGTCATGATTCCGTTCGTGCGCACGCTGGAAGAAGGCCGCAAGGTGATCGAGGTGCTGGAGCAGAACGGGCTCAAGCAAGGCGAGAACGGGCTGAAGATCATCATGATGTGCGAGCTGCCGTCCAATGCGCTGCTGGCCGACGAGTTCCTGGAGATCTTCGACGGCTTCTCGATCGGCTCCAACGACCTGACCCAGCTCACCCTGGGCCTGGACCGCGATTCCTCGATCGTGGCGCACCTGTTCGACGAGCGGAACCCGGCGGTGAAAAAGCTGCTGTCGATGGCGATCAAGTCGGCGCGCGCCAAGGGCAAGTACGTGGGCATCTGTGGCCAGGGGCCGTCGGATCACCCGGAACTGGCCGAGTGGTTGATGCAGGAAGGCATCGAGTCGGTGTCGCTGAATCCTGACACCGTGGTCGATACCTGGCTGCGCCTGGCCAAGCTCAAGAGCGAGGGCTGATGGGAATGGTGGGTGGAGTGTTGGCGGCGGCGGCTGCGGGAGCGGCCGCCGCAAAACCGGCGGCAGCGAAGTCGCCGGCCTTTGACTGGAGCAACCTCAATTGGGCGGAGTACGCGCTCAATTGCGGGTTGGCACTGCTCATCCTCGTGGTGGGCATGTGGCTGGCCAAGCAACTCAGCCAGTGGCTGCACCGCGCACTGACGCGGGCACGGGTCGAAATCACGCTGGCCAACTTCCTGCGCAACGTGTCGTATGCGTTGTTGCTGGTGCTGGTGTTCGTGAGCGCACTGAGCAAGATCGGTGTGCCGCCGACGTCGCTGATTGCGGTGCTCGGCGCGGCCGGTCTGGCAGTGGGTTTGGCATTGAAGGACTCGCTGTCCAACATCGCCGCAGGCGTCATGCTGATCGTGCTGCGGCCGATGCGCGATGGCGACCACGTGGTGATTGCCGGCCAGGAAGGCATTGTCGATGAGATCCGGATCTTCCAGACCCGGATCAAGGCGTTCGACGAACGCATGATCACGCTGCCCAACAGCACGATCACGACCGCACCCATCATCAATTACAGCACCCTGCCCACCCGCCGCCTGGAAGTCACCGTGGGCGTCGGCTACGGCGACGATTTGAAGAAGGCGCAGCAACTGCTGCTGCAGATTGCCAAGGACAACCCGAACATCCTGGACACACCGGCGCCGTTCGTCCAGGTCACCAACCTCGGCGAAAGCACCGTGGATCTGATGCTGTTTGCGTATGCCAGCAACGGTAATTTCGGCGCGGCCAAGAGCACCACGCTGGAGCAAATCCGCGACCAGTTGCTGGAAAACGGACTGAGCATCCCCTATCCGCAGCGCGACCTGCACGTGTATCACCACGATGCCGATGGCAAGCCGATTGCCGAGCTGCTGCGCAAGGGTGTCACCGACGATGGCGATCTGACCAAGGGGCCGCCGCTGGCCCGTTGAGCCTGCATTGGCATGCGTTGCAGTGAGTCAAACGCAAAGGGCCGCATCAATGATGCGGCCCTTTCTGTTACTGCGGGTGTCCGGTCAGTACAACGATTCGCTGGCCGCACGAATGTGGGAGCCTCGCAGCCGTGCTCCCGGTTGGGAACCTCAGTTCTGCACACCGCCGCCGTTATCGCCACCCAGCGTGCCCATGAATTGCCGGTAGTGCCGCAACTCGTCGATGGAGTCGCGCACGTCGCTCAGCGCCGTATGCGCCGAACTCTTGGCAAAGCCGGAGGCCACTGCCGGTGCCCAGCGCCGCGCCAGTTCCTTGATGGTGGACACGTCCAGGTTGCGGTAATGGAAATAGCGCTCCAGGCGCGACATCTGGCGGTGCAGGAAACGGCGGTCCTGACAGATCGAATTGCCGCACATCGGTGAAGCGCCAGCGCGGATCCATTCGCCCAGGAAGGCCACTGTCTGCGCCTCGGCTTGCGCGTGGGTGACCTGGCTGTCGAGCACGCGTTGCCACAGGCCGGAGCGGCGGTGCTGGTTGCGGTTCCACTCGTCCATCGCTTCCAGGGTTTCCAGCGAATGGGCAATGGCCAGTTCCGGCCCCTCGGCGAGCACGTTCAACTGCGCATCGGTCACGATGGTGGCGATCTCGATGATCGAATCGCGATCGGTATCCAGGCCGGTCATTTCCAGATCGATCCAGATCAGTCGGTCGTTGCCCGCAACGTTGTCTGCCATATCACCGTCCTGTGGAGGGCCGTTGCCGGCCGGGTGCTGAAAGGGCGCGCATCATACCGCGGCCATGCCGATCAGGGCACGAGCGGCGGCTTGCCACGCTTGGCGCGAAAGTAATTGGTCAGGCGCAGCCCGGCCTCGGCGGCCAGCACCCCGCCGCTGACCTGCACGCGATGGTTGTGGCGTGGGTCGGCGAGCAGGTCGAACACGCTGCCGCACGCGCCGGTCTTGGGGTCGCTGGCGGCAAACACCACCCGCGCAATGCGCGCATGGATCATCGCCATGGCGCACATTGCACACGGCTCCAGCGTCACGTACAGCGTGCAGCCGATCAGGCGGTGGTTGGCCAGCCGCCGGCCGCCTTCGCGCATGGCCATGATCTCGGCATGCGCGCTGGGGTCGTGGCTGGCAATGTTGAAGTTCCAGCCCTCGCCGAGCAGCGCGCCGGTTGGACCCACCAGCACCGCGCCGACCGGAATCTCGTCATAGTCGCGCTCGGCACGTTCGGCCAGCTGCAAGGCGTGAGTCATCCATTGCTGGTCGATTTGCAGGTGTGCCTCTTGCGCGTGGTGATCGGGCGACACGCTCACGGAGTGCTGTTGCCCTGCCGCTCCAGAAACGCGGCAAAAGCAGCGACGGTGGCTTCGCTGACGTGGTGTTCGATGCCTTCGGCGTCACGCCGTGCGGTGGCCTCGTCGATGCCCAGCGCAAGCAGGAAGCGCTCGACGATCTGGTGCCGCTGCCGGCTGGAGGCCGCCAGCGCTTCGCCGGCCGGGGTCAGAAACACGCCGCGATACGGCCGCTGCACCACCCAGCCATCGCGCACCAGGCGCTTGAGCATCTTGGCCACGGTGGGCTGCGCCACACCAAGGCGCGCGGCGATATCGACCTGGCGCGCCTCGCCACCGTCGACCAGCAGATCGGAGATCAGCTCGACATAGTCTTCGACCAATTCGGCACGGCGCGCCTCGCGCACCTGGCGGAAGCTCTCCATGTGCACCTGCGCATCGATCAATACCGGTGCGGACGCGTCCAGCTTTTCGCTCTTGCCCACCCTTGTCCTCGTCATCGCCTCCGGCGCAACTGCCGGGATGCGTAGTGTGAAGCACGGCGCCGATCAATACGATTGAGATTGCCAATGCTCAACAGCATAGCACTTGCTATATCATCGGCCGCGTCCCGTCTTTCCGCCCGCCCATGTCCAGCGAAGTCGTCCCGAACGCAGAACCCATTCGCCCAGCCGACGGTGGGCTGGGTGCCGCGCACGCCAGCGTTGCCGTGCCCAAGGGTGGCCACTGGTGGTTCCGCCTACTGGCGTTTCTGGGCCCTGGCTACATGGTCTCGGTCGGCTATATGGACCCGGGCAACTGGGCCACTGACCTGGCGGGCGGCTCGCAGTTCGGTTATCTGCTGCTGTCGGTGATCCTGCTCTCCAACCTGATGGCCATCGTGCTGCAGGGGTTGTCGGCGCGGTTGGGCATCGCTACCGGCCTGGACCTGGCGCAGGCCTGCCGCGCACGTTACCCGCGCGGCATCAACCTGGCGCTGTGGGGGCTATGCGAGCTGGCCATCATCGCCTGCGATCTGGCCGAAGTGATCGGCACGGCGATCGCACTCAAGTTGCTGTTCGGCATTCCGCTGACACTGGGCGCCATCATCACCGCGCTGGACGTGGTGTTGGTGTTGTTGCTGATGAACCGCGGCTTCCGTGCGCTGGAAGCGTTCGTCATGGCATTGCTGCTGGTGATCTTCGTGTGCTTCGGCATCCAGATCGCGCTGGCGGCGCCGCCGATCGCCGCAGTGCTGACCGGCTTCATCCCGCGTGCCGAAGTGGTGACCAACCCGCATGCGCTGTATCTGGCGATCGGCATCATCGGTGCCACCGTGATGCCGCATAACCTGTATCTGCACTCGTCGATCGTGCAAACGCGCGCATATCCGCGCACCGATGCAGGCCGCCGTTCGGCACTGCGCTGGGCAGTCACCGACAGCACCGTGGCCTTGATGTTCGCGTTGTTCATCAACGCAGCCATCCTGATCCTGGCCGCGGCGGTGTTCCATGCGCAGGGCCGCACCGATGTGCAGGAGATCGAACAGGCGCACGCGCTGCTGGCACCGATGCTCGGCGTCGGCCTGGCCTCGACCCTGTTC
This sequence comes from Xanthomonas sp. NCPPB 4037, assembly GCF_041475695.2. Lineage (NCBI taxonomy): Bacteria > Pseudomonadati > Pseudomonadota > Gammaproteobacteria > Lysobacterales > Lysobacteraceae > Xanthomonas > Xanthomonas sp. NCPPB 4037. Next base: position 2,682,513 of record NZ_CM191261.1, on the reverse strand, counting down.
GCAGTGGCGTTGCTCGCCTCGGGCGTCAATTCGACAGTGACCGCGACCTTGGCCGGGCAGATCGTGATGGAAGGCTTCCTGCGCCTGCGCTTGCCGCCGTGGATGCGCCGCCTGCTCACCCGCGGCATTGCCATCGTGCCGGTAGTGGTGGTGACCTGGCTGTATGGCGAGGCCGGTACCGCCCGCTTGCTGGTCTTGAGCCAGGTGGTGCTGTCGATGCAGTTGCCGTTCGCGGTGATCCCGTTGGTGCGCTTTGTCGCTGACCGCGGCTTGATGGGCGCATTGGTGGCACCGGCATGGCTGGTGCGCATTGCCTGGGTGATTGCCCTGGTGATCGTTGGCTTGAACCTCAAGCTGCTTTGGGAATTCGCGTTGGGGTAAGAGGCAAGCGGCGGCGGCACTGCGCGCGCTTGTGCTTGCACGTGCCGGTCTTGCAGATGCTGCTGAAAGTGCACCGCACTACGTTGCACCGCCCTGCTCTGGCGATGCGGTGCACGCGATGAGGTGCGGCCTGTCGCGAGATGCAGCCACGCCAGTGCGCACGCCGATGCAATCTCGCGCGCCGCGCGCACGCTTTACTGGCGGCAGCATCGGCGCCGGCGGCCTGCCGCCCACCCGCAATCGCCTTCCTGGTCACAGTGGCGACCTCGGCCGTTGGCGCAACCGGTGCGCTTCCCCACCAAGGAGTTTCCATGCATCCGTTCGAGCCGTCTCCGGCCGATTCCGGGCGACGCAATTTTCTCGTTGCCGGCACGGCCGCGGTGGCAGCGTTGTCGCTGCCCGCCTTCGCCCGTGCGGCAACTCCCGCGCGTGCGTCATCCACTTCCCCGACCCATCCCACCTCTCACGGAGCTACACCGATGTCCAACTTTGTCACCCGCCCCGATGGCGCCAAGATCTTCTACAAGGACTGGGGCAAGGGCCAGCCCGTCGTGTTCTCGCATGGCTGGCCGCTCAGCGCCGATGCCTGGGACGCGCAGATGCTGTTCATGGGTCAGAACGGCTTCCGCGTCATCGCACATGACCGCCGCAGCCATGGCCGCTCCAGCCAGACCTGGGACGGTAACGACATGGACACCTACGCCGATGATCTGGCCGCCGTGATCGAGGCGCTGGATCTGAAGGACGCCATCCTGGTGGGCCATTCCACCGGCGGTGGCGAAGTGGCGCATTACGTCGGCCGCCATGGCAGCAAGCGCGTGGCCAAGGTGGTGCTGGTGGGCGCGGTGCCGCCGCAGATGGTCAAGAGCCCGACCAACCCGGGCGGCCTGCCGATCAGCGTATTCGACGGCATCCGCGAAGGTGTTGCCAAGGACCGTTCGCAGTTCTACCAGGACCTGAGCACCCCGTTCTTCGGTGCCAACCGCGACGGCAATAAAGTCACCCAGGGCATGCGCGATTCGTTCTGGCTGCAGGGCATGCTGGGCGGGCACAAGGGCCAGTACGACTGCATCAAGGAATTCTCGGAAGTGGATTACACCGCTGACCTGAAGAAGATCGATGTGCCGGCGCTGGTGGTACATGGCGACGACGATCAGATCGTGCCGATCGATGCATCGGGCAAGCTGTCGGCCAAGATCATCAAGAACGCCGAGCTGAAGATCTACGCCGGTGCGCCGCACGGACTGCCGGTGACCCACGCCGACCAGTTCAACAAGGATCTGCTGGCCTTCGCCAAGGCGTGATCCAGTTGGTTGCGTGAAAAGCCGGCTCGCGGGAGCCGGCTTTTTTTATGGCCTCTTTTGGGGCACTTGGTTTGGATCACGGCCGTCGAGGCAGCAGAGCAGGCGCCTTGGAATAAAGGTGCGCGCGCCAATCAGCGCCGCTTGGTTGCAGGGCAATCTGGGTCCTGTTGGCGAAGAAATGAAGGCGCTCGGAAATCGCGGTTGCTTCAGCCTGTGCCCTGCCCTAGCCGCAGCGGCATGGTGCTCACGCATACCTGTACCAGCGGCATGATCGAGCATCAGCGCACACGCTGGATCGCGCGGTCACTTGCAACTCAGCAATCCGAGATGACCCCAATCAGCCCCCCCATCCAGATGCCGATAGCAGATCCGCGAGGTGACCCCGCCCTCACCGGACGGACAGTGAGCCCGCCTGCGATTCGCCCACAAGGCGCAGGCCACACGCACCAGAACGCAATGTCCTTACGACGCCATATCGCGCTGCAAAACACGCTTTTCTCGCGTGCACGTCATTGATCCAAAATCGCCTGAGCATGACCATGCTCGGTATCAGCACACATCGGACAAAACACAACGGGCGCCCATACCAGGCGCCCGTTGCACGTTTTGCGATCTGCATTCGCCGCGCGGCTCACAAGCCCGACAAATAGACTCCAGCCGCCTGCGGATCAAATATCCGAATGCGTATGCGGCGGCACCGCCGCACCACCACCGCCCACAAAGTGGCGCACGAGCGGCGCGCGCTCGCCCTGATGCAGGGCACGAATCTGCTCCTGCAGCTGGCGGTCGTCGCCGGTCACGCGCTCATGCTGACGCAGGTGTTCCAGCCACGAGGCCACGATGAAGTATTCCAGCTGCACACCGGGCGTGGCGGCGTCCTCGGCCACGCCCCACACCACAGCGCCGTCGCGGCGGCGTGCACTGCCCAGCTGTGTCACCAGGCGCACAAACTCTGCACGTGCGTCATCGGCGATGCGGTATTCCACGGTCACCAGCACCGGGCCACGGTCGTGTTCGACACCATCGGCCTGCGCCGGTGCGGGCCAGTGGCCCGCCGGTGCGAGATCGAGCTGCTCGGTACCGGCAATGCGTGCGCGCTTGACCAGCAGTGCGGCAATCACTGCACCGGCCGCGGCAATCTGCAGTGCGATCGCGATCGACGTGCGTTGCGCCAGCGCACCCCACAACAACGAACCGCTGGCCATGCCGAGCGAGAACACCACGATATACAGCGACAGCGCACGGGCGCGCACCCAGGCCGGTACCGAGGTTTGCGCAGCGATCTGCAGCGACGACAGCACGGTGATCCAGGCAAGGCCGTTGACCACCATCACCACACACAACACGCCAATCTGGCGCGAGAGCGCCAACCCCAGCAGCGAGGCTGCGCAGATCAACGTGGCGACGAACACCAGCAGGTCGCGGTCATAGCGTGCACGCAAGCGCGGCAATACCAGCGCACCACTGATCGCGCCAATGCCGATGCAGCCCAGCAACAGACCGTAACTGCCCGCACCCAGCTGCATGTCGCGGCGGACCACCAGCGGTAACAAGGCGGTCAATGCGCTGGCGAACAGGAAGAAGCCGGCCGCCTTGATCAACACTGCCTGCAGACGCCCGGCGCGCGCCGCATAGCGCAGACCGGCACGCAGGCCCGCACCAAAGCTCTCCGGCGGCAATGCGGATGCCTGCGTCTCGCGACGCCAGCGCCACAGCACCCACATCATCAAGCCGAAGGTGAGCCCATTGAGCAGGAAGGCCCATGGCGGGCCGAACTGCGCCACGATCAAGCCGCCGATTGCCGGCCCGATCGACCGCGCGATATTCATGCCGATCGAGTTGAGCGCCACTGCCGAGGCCAGCAACGGGCGCGGCACCAACTCCGAGACGATCGCCGCTTGCGCCGGCATTGCCATCGCCGCGCCCATGCCCATGGCGAAGGTCAGCGCGACCAGCACCCACGGGGTGAGCAACTGCAGGTGCGACAGCAGCGCCAGCGACGCGGCCACCAGCAGCATCCAGCCCTGGGTGAGCATGAGGTAGCGGCGCCGGTCGACGATGTCGGCCAAGGTGCCGGCGGCGAGTGCGAACAACACCACCGGCAAGGTGGTGGCCGACTGCACCGCCGCCACCATCAGCGGCGAACCGGTCTGTTCGGCCATCACCCAGGAGGCGGCCACATCGTTGATCCAGGTGCCGATATTGCTGCCCAGGATGGCGAGCCACAGGGCACGGAAGATCGGTTGGCGCAGCGGTGCCCAGGCACCGGCGTCAGCCGGTGGGATCGAAGCGGTTGTCATTGTCACACTCCAGAACGGAAAAACGCGCGGTCCGGCCAGGCACCCGCGACGGACACTGCACACGCCTTCTCAAGGCTGCAGACCTGCGCTGCAACGCTGCGCTGACCTCTCGCCGCAGCCAGGCGATGCGGCTGCCTTAAAACGCGAAACATGCGCATCCCAATGCCCCCCAGAAGCCGCGCAGATCGTCGCTGGGGGCGGCGTGGTGGGCGGCATGCCCATGTGCGCCGTGGGTGCGGCAGCCAGGGCCATGCGCATGCGCCACGCTTGCCAGCCCGCTCACCGCACCGCCGACGTGATAGCCACCAAAACGGTTGACCGGCGACCATTTCGGCATTGCCGGCGGCAGGCTGGGCGCAAGTGCAGCGAAGTCGCCGTCACCGTGCACCACGGCACCGCCCAGCACGGTCAGCACGCTGGTGATATCGGCGATCGCGGCATCGTCGACGCGGAAATAGTCATCCGACAACACGATGAAATCGGCCAACTGACCAGGCGCCAAGGTGCCCTTCTTGTCTTCATCACCGGAGAACCAGGCACTGCCCTGCGTCCACAAGCGCAAGGCCTGCTCGCGTTCGAGCAGGTTCTCGTCGCCATACAGTGCCAGCCCGCCGACGGTGCGGCCGGTGACCAGCCACGACAGCGCCACCCACGGGTTGTAGCTGGCCACGCGCGTGGCATCGGTGCCCGCGCCCACCGGCACACCGGCCGCCAACATGCGCCGCACCGGCGGCGTGTGCCGCGCAGCCTGCACGCCGTAGCGCTGTACGAAGGCTTCGCCCTGATAGGCCATGCGGTGCTGCACCGCGATGCCGCCGTTCAACGCGCGGATCCGATCGATGTTGCGTGGCGTGATGGTTTCGGCGTGATCGATGAACCAGCGCAGGCCATCGAACGGCATGTCCGCGTTGACGCGTTCGTAGACATCGAGAATGCGCGCGATGCTTTCGTCGTAGGTGGCGTGGATGCGGAAAGGCCAGCGTTTTTCCACCAGCAGGCGCACCACCTGCTCCAGTTCCGGTTCCATCTCGGGGGCAAGCTCCGGGCGCGGCTCACTGAACTGCTCGAAATCGGCCGCCGAGAACACCAGCATTTCGCCGGCACCGTTGTGGCGCAGCAGATCGTCGCCCTTGCGGACCGGCAACACCTCGGTCCAGCCGCGGAAATCGGCAACTTCCTTGCCCTTGTTCTGGGTAAACAGGTTGTAGGCGATGCGCACGCTCAGCTGCCCGGCCGCATGCAACTGCTCGATGACCTGATAGTCCTCCGGATAGTTCTGGAACCCGCCACCGGCGTCGATGACCGAGGTGATGCCCAGGCGGTTGAGCTCGCGCATGAAGTGGCGCGTGGAGTTGGCCTGGTATTCGATCGGCAGCCGCGGCCCTTTCGCCAGGCTGGCATACAGGATCAGCGCATTCGGCTTGGCCAGCAGCAGGCCGGTGGGATTGCCGAGCTTGTCGCGCTCGATACGGCCACCGGGCGGATCCGGCGTGGTCTTGTCGTAACCACATGCACGCAACGCCGCGCGATTGAGCAAGGCGCGGTCGTAGAGATGCAGCAGGAACACCGGTGTGTCCGGTGCGATTGCATTGATTTCGTCCAGGGTTGGCAGGCGCTTTTCAACGAACTGATGCGCGGTGAAACCGCCGACCACGCGCACCCACTGCGGCGCCGGCGTACGGTCGACCTGCGCCTTGAGCAATGCCATGGCCTCGGCCAGCGAGCGCACTCCGTCCCAGCGCAACTCCAGGTTGTAGTTCAAACCGCCGCGAATGAGATGCGTGTGGCTGTCGTTGAGCCCGGGCACCACGCGTCGCTGCTGCGCGTCGATGACACGCGCCTGCTTGGCCATGGCCATGATCTGCGCGTCGTCACCCACTGCCACGATGCGGCCATCGGCCACCGCCAGCGCAGTGGCGCTGGGTTGGCGCGGGTCAAGCGTGGTGATACGTGCATTACGGAGAATGAGATCGACCATCGGAGGCGTCCTGTTGGCAGTCAACGCAGCAGGCGCGATGCCCAGTGCAAGGCCGGCGGCGGCACCCTGCAACAGCTGGCGCCGGCCGGCATCGTGGGAATCAGTGGGCGTACTCATGACGCGTGCCGCCGACGCAGGCCGTCCAGCGACCACGCGCCACCGCCGGCGCACACCAGCGCCAGCAAGACCAGCGTCCACATCAGCGGGTATTCCATGCCGCCATGCATCCAGAACCAGCCCTTGGGAAGGGCAATCACCACGGTGGTGGCAATGAACGCCGCGGCCAGTGCCGCGCTGGCGCGCGTCCACAGCCCGATCAGCACCGCCACTCCAGACAGGCTCTGCACCAGTGCCAACAGCAGCGGCAGTGGCGCTGTCGCCGGCAGCCCGAACTGCTGCAATTCCGCAGCAAAACCGGCAAGGCCGGGGCCGTTGAACCACCCCAGCAACTTGCCCAGGCCATGCGGCAGCAGAAAGCCGCCGCCAGCCAGCCGCAGCATCAACAGCGCCGCGTCCAGGCCAGGCGAGCGTGCCGGCGCATGGCTGTTCAATGTCCGCCTTCCTGCGCGCCGAACATGGTCTTCGCGTATTGAATGCCGATGCCGTAGCCGCCCGCATGCGCACGTGCGATGCCGGTGGTGAGGTCGTAGGTGTCGCTGCGCGCCCAATCGCGCTGCAGTTCCAGCAGGTACTGCACGCTGGTGATCGGTGCTGCGCCGGCCTGCACCATGCGGGCAATGGCACGCTCGTGCGCTTCATCGCTGACATCGCCGCAGGCATCGGTGATTACGTACACCTCAAAGCCCTGTTCGATCGCCGACAACGTCGGCCCGACGATGCACACGCTGGTCCACAAACCGGCGATCACCAGGCGGCGCTTGCCGATCGCGTTGATGCGGTCGATCACGCCCTGGTCTTCCCAGGCATTCATGCTGGTGCGGTCGAACACCGGCTCGCCGGCGAAGATCTCCGGCAGCTCCGGAAACAACGGGCCGGAGAACGACTTCTCGGCCACCGTGGTGAGCACCACTGGCACCTGGAAGCCCTTGGCGGCCTTGCCGATCAGCGCCACGTTGTTGCGCAGGGCCGAGATGTCGATGGTGTGGGTGGCAAACGCCATCTGCGACTGGTGGTCGATCAGGATCAGGGCGTGGTCGTTCGGCGACAGCAGGGACTTGCCGGGGACGGCGGTGGCGGTGGTCATCGGTGGTGCTCCAGGAGTGGTGAGAAGGAAGACGTGGCAGCCCGCGGCGTACTGGCCGGCGTGCTGTGTGCGGTAGTGCATGCGGTCTGCGCGGCAAAGCGCGCCGGCGTGCAGCCGGTGGCATGGCGGAAACTGCGGACGAAATGGCTTTGGTCGAAGAAACACAGCTCGCTGGCGATCTGGCTGATCTTGTGGCGGCCTTCGCGCAGCAAGGCCTGTGCGCGCTCGATGCGGCGGCGGCGCAGATATTCCATCGGGCTGGCACCGACCACGTCGCGAAATACACGCGCAAAATGGAAGCGGCTCATGCACGCGGCCGTAGCCAGATGGGTCACCGTGATCGGTTCGCACAGATGCGTGTCGATGTACTGCATGGCTCTAGCCACCGCACGGATGCGCGGTGCTTCAAGTGCGCTGCATGCGTGGGGCGCGGTGCGGCAGTCGACGGCAATGCCACGTGCCATGCGGCGTCTCCGTTGGGGGTGCGGCCATGGTGCGGTGAGCAGGTGCGCGCTCCCACCCCAGATGGTGAGGTCAATCGCCCCCTCTTTCGGGGGGGCCGCCGCAGTGGCCCGGGTGCAAGATCGACGCGCGTTGGCGCGGTTCGCGCGCAGCATGGAGCGCCGATGCAGCCGCGTGCAGGCCACGCCGCACGGCGCGGCACACCGCCCAGACTCACCGGTCACGCACCACGCCAAACAAGCGGACGCAGCCGAACATACCCATGCACTGCGCGATACTCCAACCGTGCGAAAGGAGTGCCGCGTGCGCTCATGCCCGCGGGAGTTGCAAGCTGTCACCGCCCTACTCCACTGCGCAGTGCGCGTCCCCCCCCGAAAGAGGTGGTGGTGCTTCCCCCGATCTCGTCCGACAATGCTGCGATGCCGCATGAGCCCGTCAGCTACCCCGCTTCGTCGTTACGCCTGCGCGTTACGCGGTGGGTCACGCTGGCGTGCTGTTGGCTGCTGCTATGCGTACCGGCATGGGCGAGCGGGATCGCCGCAACACGCGACGGCGTGCTGCAGTTTCACCACACCGCCTGGAGCACCGAGCGCGGCGCACCGGCCGACATCTGGGATATCGCGCAGGCCGACAACGGCCCGCTGTGGCTGGCGACCGGTTTTGGCTTGTTCCAGTTCGATGGTGACCGCTTCGCACGTGTGCCGCCGCCCAATGGCGAGGCGTACGCATCGCACAACATGACCGCGCTGACGCTCGCACCGGACGACACCGCGTGGATCGGGTATTTCGGTGCCGGGATCGACCGTCTCGCCGACGGCCACCTCACCCACTTCGCACCAGGCAAGGACCTGCCCAGCGGCATGGTGTTCAAGCTGGAGCGCGATGGCAGCGGGCGCCTCTGGGCCGCAATCGATGGCGGCCTGTGCTGGTTCGATGGCACGCGCTGGCACCGTGCCGGTGCCGACTGGGGCTACCCGGCCGCACGCGCACAGTGGTTGCTGCGCGACCGCCGTGGCGTGCTGTGGGTCAGCGACGGCACCCAGCTGCTGCGACTGCGCGCAGGCGGCAAGCGCTTCGAACCTAGCGGGCAGCAGGTTGGCCCGTTCACCACCATGGCCGAGAGCCCGGATGGCAGCGTCTGGGTCGCCGACCCGTACCGCGGAATCTTTGCATTGACCGACGCGCGCGGGCAGCTGCTTCCCGCCGCAGCACGCGCGCAGCCGCGCTTTGCCGGGCTGTTTGCGCGCCGTATCCGCTTCATGCGCGACGGCGCGCTGTGGGGCACGGACTACGCGGCCGGTGGTGTGTTCCGGATCGCCACGCCGCTGGCGCCGGCGCCGGTGCTGGAGCACGTCGGCACGCTGCAAGGCCTGACCTCCGCAACCGCCGGCCCGTTGCTGGAAGATCGCGAAGGCAACCTCTGGGTCGGCACCAACCTGGGCTTGAATCGCTTCCGCCACCGCGCGCTGTTGCCATTGGCCGCTTTGCTGCCCGGCCCGGCCACCGCAGTGGAGATGTTCACCAGCCGCAGCGGCGCAGCGCCCGGGCCGCTGGTTGCCGCATTGCGCGACAACCGCCTGCTCGCACTGACGCGCCTGCGCATCGATCGGATGCAGCACGGCGGCGCGGCCAGCACGCTCGCTGTGCCGAACACGTTACGCAGTTGGGTATTGGCCGAACACGCGCTGCTGCGTCTACAGGGCGGCCTTGTGCAACCGGTGCCGTTGCCGCTCGGCGTTGCGCCCGGCGAAATACGTGCGTTGCTGGTCGATGCGACGGACCAGCCGCTGGTGTGCCCGGATGCGCGTGGGCCGTATCGCTACGACGGCACCGGCTGGCAACCGCTGGCCGGCGTGCAGGAAACCCCATGCTCGGTGCTGGCGCGTGCGCACGATGGCGCGCTGTGGATCGGTGACGTCAAAGGGGAGCTGCGCCTGCTGCGCGGCAATCGCGTGCGCCGCTATAGCGCAACGGACGGCTTGTCGGTCGGCCCGATCACCGCCCTGTGGAGCAGCACCGCGCTGACCCTGGTGGCTGGCGAAGCGGCGGTGGCCGTGCTCGGCCCCGATGGCCGATTCCGCACCCTGCCCGACCAGGCCAGCCCGCTGCTGCAGGGGGTCACCGGTATCGTGCAGGACGCCGCCGGCGGGGTCTGGTTGAACGGCAATCGCGGCGTGGTGCACCTGAGCCGGCAAGCGTTGACGCAGAGCGTGCAGACCGGCCTGCCGGCGCCATCGCTGCGACTGTACGACACCATGGATGGCCTGCCCGGCATCGCCCAGCAGGCCACGCCGGTTCCCAGTGCGCTGGCCGCAGCCGATGGCCTGCTGTGGTTCGCCACCAACCAGGGCCTGGCCTGGCTCGACCCCAGCCAGACCTATCGCAATCCCACCGCGCCCACGGTCGCCATCACCGAGGTGGTCGCCAACGATCGTCCGTATCCGCTGCAGGCCGCGCTGCGCCTGCCCAAGTGGAGCGACCGCCTGCGCATCGGCTACGAAGCGGTCAGCCTCACCCGCCCCGAGCGCGTGCGCTTCCGCTACCGGCTGGATGGCGTGGACGCTGCCTGGCAGGACGCCGGCAATCGCACCGAGGCGTTCTATACCAACCTGGCGCCTGGCCGTTATCGCTTCGAGGTGGCCGCCGCCAACAACGATGGTGTGTGGAACGCACGTGGCGACGCCCTCGACGTCGCCATCGAACCGGCGTTCGTGCAGACCTGGCAATTCAAACTGTGCTGCGTGCTGGCCGTGGTCGCGGTCCTGGCGGTGGCGTGGCGCTTGCGCACCCGGCATGTGGCCGGTCGCCTGCGTGCGCGGTTGGAAGAGCGTTACCGCGAGCGCGAGCGCATCGCCCGCGAGCTGCACGACACCCTGCTGCAAGGCACACAGGGGCTGATCCTGCGCCTGCATACCGCTAGCCGCTCGCTGGCCTGGGATGACCCCCGCCGGCAGGAACTGGAAAAGACCGTCGAACTGGCCGAGCGCGCCCTCATCGAAGGGCGCGACCGCGTCAACGGCTTACGCGACACCCACTCGCTGCGCACCGATCTGGCCGGCGCGTTGCAGCAGGCGCGCGAAACCACCATGCCGATCCCCACCGCAACCCTGGACGTGCTGGTCAATGGCCGCCCACTCGTCTTGCGCGCGATGGTGGCCGACGAACTGTTCCAGCTCGGGCGCGAAGCGCTGAGCAATGCCGACCGGCACGCCCGTGCAAACAAGATCGTCCTGGAACTGCGTTACGGTTCACGTGACTTCGTGCTGCGCATCCGCGACGATGGCTGCGGCCTGGCGCCGGACGTGCTGCACGGCCACGCCCGCACCGGGCACTGGGGATTGACCGGCATGCAGGAACGCGCACGGCGCATCGGGGCACAGATGCAACTGTGGTCGCGGCCCGGCAGCGGAACCGAAGTGCAGATCGTCGTCCCCGCGCGCGCTGCGTACGTTCGACCACCCAAACGCTGGTGCTGGCCCTTTCAAAACGCACGACCCACGGAGGCTCCCCATGGCTGATACGACACGACCGACCGCGGTGCTGGTGGTGGACGATCACCCGTTGTTGCGTGACGGATTGAGCGCCATGCTCGGCGCCGAGCGCGACATGCAGGTGGTGGGCGAAGCCGAGGATGGCGAACAGGCCGTGGACTACTACACCCGCCTGCGCCCGGACGTGGTGCTGATGGATCTGCAGATGCCACGCGTGGACGGCGTGCAGGCGATCCAGCGCATCCGCCAGCTCGACCCCATGGCCAAGGTCATCGTCCTGACCACCTACACCGGCGATGTGCGTGCAGTACGCGCCTTGCAGGCCGGCGCTTGCGGGTATCTGCTCAAGAGCGCGTTGCGGCGCGAACTGGTCGACACCATCCGCGACGTGCGCCGCGGTCAACGCCGCCACGTGCCCGCCTCGGTGGCCGAGAACATCGCCGCACACGTGCTCGACGACGCCTTGTCCGCACGCGAGACCGAGGTGCTGAACCTGGTCGCCACCGGCTGCTCCAACAAGCAGATCGGCAACGCGCTGGGCATTTCCGAAGAAACCGTCAAGGCGCACATGAAGAACATCCTGTGCAAGCTCGGCGTGCGCGACCGCACCCACGCGGTCACCGTTGCGCTGCGTCGCGGGATCCTGTCGCTGGAGACCTGAGAGCGCCACCGCCATTGGCGGGCCTACATCGCCCGCCTGCCCCGCTCGTCGCGCCGGCGCACGCGGCAGCAAACAGTGCAGCGGCGCCCAGCTACCGTCGTCGGCGCCCGGCGCTCCGCAACCAGCCCACACGTCGCCAGCTGCACGGCCGACGAATGCGACGCGCTCGACCATTCTTGAACGCGAGGCGAAGCCGCCGCGATGCGGCGCTGCCAAACCGATCGGCTTCGGCTATCGTATGCACCGCCAGCGGCTCGGGGAGCCGCTTCAGCATCTTGTCCGGCAGCCGATAACGGCTACGTCCGACCGCCGCACCGCGCTGCGGCGGTGCTCGATTCAATCATTTAAACGCGTTCAGGGGAATTGCGATGCTTCGTCACTCTTTGCGGGTGCGCCTGCTGTTGCCGGTGCTGGCCTTGGTGCTGGTCGTGGTGGTGGCACTGACGGTCATTCTGGCCATTACCGAGGCCAACCGGGTCAAATCGGAAACCGCAGACGCCATCGAGCGCCAGTCGGTCTCCCTGCAGACGCTGTTCTCGGTCACCCGCGCGATGATGCTCGATCGCGTCAACTCCTCCATGCGCCAGCTGCGCAAGGAAGCCAACGCCCAGGGCGCGCCCAGCGTGGGCAGTGACGTCCGCGTGGCCGACCGCAACGCCAACGACCTGTTGCTGGGCCAGAAGTCGCAGGCCAACGTGTTCGACATGCTCGACGACGTCACCGCGATCCACGAAGGCACCGCAACGCTGTTCTCGCGCACCGGTGACGACTTCGTACGTATCTCCACCAACGTCAAGAAGGACGACGGCAGCCGCGCCATCGGCACCGTGCTCGACCCCACCGGCCAGGCCGCTGCCAAGCTGCGCAACGGCGAAAGCTTCTACGGCGTGGTCGACATCCTCGGCAACCCATATGTCACCGGTTACGAGCCGATCTTTGCCGGCAACGACAAGCGCGTCATCGGTGCCTGGTACGTCGGTTACAAGGCCGACACCCAGGCGCTGGAAAACGTGGTCAGCAGCCGTCGCGTGCTCGACTCGGGCTTCATCGCCATCTTCGACAGCAAGAACACGCTGCGCTTCCAGTCCACCACCGGCGCCACCACCGACACCGCCACCATCGAGCGGATCGTCAAGGAAAGCCCGAACGATTGGGTCGTGACCAAGCAGGAAGTGCCGGACTGGGGCTTCACGCTCGTCTCGGCCTACCCCAAGAGCGACGTCAACGGCGTCATCGTGCGCCAGTCGCTGTGGATCGCCGGCATCGGCCTGCTGGTCTGCGCGCTGTTGCTCGGCTTGCAGTGGGCCTTGATCTGGAATCGCGTGTTGCGGCCCATCCAGCACTTGACCACCGTTGCCGAAGAACTGAGCCTGGGCAAGTGGAACCACACCATTGCCGAGGTCAACCTCAAGGATGAAATCGGTACCCTGGCGCGCGCCATTTCCCGCCTGTCCAACAGCGTTCGGTTGGCCATGGAACGCCTCAGCAAGCGCTGAGCCGTGCTGTATAACTCCGCACCAGATGATGCAAGGAAGACGCCATGTCCACTGAATTCCGTCCGCTGATCGAGGTCCTGCGCGAGCTCAAGGCGCTGGCGCTGAAGAAGGCGTCCGGCTTTCTGTTCGTCGTCACCGAGGAGAACCACTCCTGCATCATCCGCATCAATGCGGGTCAGATCGAAGAAGTGGTGTTCCGCATGCTGCGCAATGATGAGGCCGTGCAACGCCTCACCATGGTCGGCGCCGCCAAGGCCCGCTTCCAGGTCGACCCCGGCGCCGGCATGGGCAAGCCCTCGCTGCTCAGCGAGGACTCGCGGCAGTGGCTGATGGGCGGCTTCGAACAGGACCTGGGCGGTGCACCGGCTGCGCCGCGTGCGCCAGTTGCACCGGCAGTCGTGACGGCAGCAGCAACGCCTGTCGCGGCACCGAGCGCAGCGTCTGCATCCGTCGGCGGTGGATCTGCACCCGACGAGCGCGTACGCGATGCATTGGAAAAAGTCGCGTTGAACTACCTCGGCCCGATCGCCGGCGTGCTGTGCGACGAAGCCTGGGAGGCATCGAGCGACATCGAGCAAGTGCTCAATCAGCTTGGCGCCAACCTCTCCACGCCGCAGGAAACGCAGAAGTTCATGGCCGATGCGCGTGTGGCGCTGGCCAAGCTGCGCTGAGGCGAGGCCACGCTGCCAGCGACGCATCAAACCATCCAGCGCTGATCTAGTCCTCGTCCACCACTTCACTCATCGCTGTCTCCTTCGAAAAGTAATACTTGAGCAGGAAATCTGCGGGGACATTACAGACCAGACACCGCGTAGACGGTTCCACAGTGATTGAGCCGGATTGAGATACGGTCATCGTGCCCCGGACCTGGCGCCCCCCGCCCTATGCGCTGCGCGGTGCACCTGCCCACTGAGCAATGAAGTCGTCGATACTCTCTGCGATGCAGCTCTTGATCGTGCTCAGGCGTAGGATGGGGATGCCACTTTTCGCCAGAATTCCGTTCTTCAAGGCGTCCCGCGCCGCCTGATCTGGCCGGTCATGTGAACCACCATCGACCTCGATCACCCCTAAAGGCACCTTGCCCACCTTGAAATAAATCACAAAATCGCAGCTGGCGCGTGCCATGAAGGCTCGCTCGCGTTGCGTTAAATCTGGATTATTCGGCGATGCGACCTGATCCAATTTAGAGCAGCTATCAAAACTACTGCGCAGCCGTCAGGCGGGCGCGGCCGGTGCTCGGAATCGGCATGTACCCACGTACATTCCGGTTCCTCCGCGCCGTCCGCACCCACCTGACGACTGCTCGCTACGTTTTGTTAGCCGCTCTTAATCTGATCGTGGTACATCAACGACCGGTACACCGAGGCGGACAGCGCCTCGCGCAGTAGCTGCGCCACGATCTGTTCGGACTTGTAGCGTGAGTCCTCGGGCCTCAAGCGCGCGTTCAAGCGCGCAAGGGAGTGGTCGTACTCGCGATACAGTAGATCGAAGGCCGACACCACCGGCGCGCGCAAAATCTGCTCGTCCTGCGCGTAATAAGTGACGTAACGCACAAGAGCCGCAATCTGGCCGTTGTTGCCGGTGAACACCTCGTCGCCCGTCACCAGGGTGAAGCGGTGCTTGGCTCGCGACACCGCTACGTTGATCATGTGCGGATCGTCGACGAAATCTAGCCGCTCGCGTTGCTGGTTGTAGCGCTTCTTGTCCAGCACGGTGGAGAAGACGATCTCGTCGCACTCCCGGCCTTGGAACTTGTGCACAGTATCCTTAACGAAATCCTCCGGAAGGCACCTGCCCGAGAGATTAACCTGCGCCCGGAATGGAGCGATAAAGCCACGGCCGTCGTGGTCCATCCCGACGGGATCGCCCTCGTCGTCTAGCAGCTTGAGCAGGGAATCCAGCTCCCTAAGGTTGGTGTTCTTACGGGTATGGTTCCCCCTGGCAGTCACCACCAAGCGTAGAGGCGCCTCCCCTTTGTCCTCGGTCATTGGTATCAATGCGTTGTCGTAGAACTGCTGATTGCAGAACTGGATGATCCTGGGGTGGCAGCGATAGTGCTCTTTCAGCATCGTCCTGGGTATCGCAGCACCGAATACCTTGACGCACGAATCGAGCAAACTGTAGCGCTCGCAATCGTAGGCGTCGTCGGGCGCAGGCAGGCCCAGCACCACCGGGATATGTGCCAACTGGCGGTTGTCGCCGACGACGATTAGATTCTTTGCGCAGCCCAGCGGCAGGATGCCCGGCACAATATTTTGCAGTGAAGCCTCGTCGATAATCACATAATCGAGGATTGCCCCAGACGCGATCGAATTGACAATGGAGTGCGTGCCGCTACCCAGAATTGGAAAACGCTGCAGGAAGGCATCGAACTGTTGTTGATGCCGGTACGTATTGGCATTGAAGTTATCCGAAGGGCGCACCTGAGCTTGCAGATGTTGCTTCAGGTGACGCATCGATGCCGCCTTCAACGCCTCCAGCGAAACATCAAAATTTGCGAGCGCCAGCGAGTCGCGGCACTTCTGCAACTCCGCTTCCTTATCCCGTAACGTCTTGTCGTAGTAGTGCATCTGCAGGGCATGGAAAACGGTCAGGCGCGCATCGCCATCAGCGAACGGCTTGGTGCGGAAAATCTTGAACTGGAACAACAGCTCGATGCGATCTTTCAGGCGGATGCGCTGCTCACCGAGATGGGCCAGATAGGCCATCAGATCCGTGGTCTTGGGCGGCGACAGTCCGTACTTGTCCAGCGAGGCGGCCACCTGCACACCGCTTTCTGCTTGCCACTGCTGCAGATAGCGCCGCTCGACAGTCAGTTCGTCTAGCTCGACCTGCAGTTGCGCTACCCGATTGCGATCGTGCAGGTGCTGCTTCAAGCGGTCAAGCAGGACCTGGATTTCCTCTAGCGACGGTGCGGGCTCGGATTCGATAGGTGGCCACGGCGCTAGATCCGCGAAGAAGTCCCTACGGTTGTCCTGGTTACCGAGCTTGGCGACTAGCTGGCCCAAGCCGCACTTTTCCAGCTTCTCGTAGACGTTTTCCACCGCCGCATTGTTGTTGGACAGTACCGCCACCGTCTGCCCACGTAGAAGGATATTGGCGAGGATGTTGAGGATGGTCTGTGTCTTGCCGGTCCCCGGCGGGCCCTCGATTACGCTTACCTGCGCGCGGAACGCCTGCTCGACTGCCGCAAGCTGGCTCTCGTTCAGCCCGAACGGATAGATTAGCCCCAGGCTTGGCGCCAGTGCACCGTTACGCCCCGTGCAATAGGCCTGCAAGGCAGTGTCGGCACTGGCAGGCAGTCTTCCCAGTTGGCGCACAACATTTGCAGCTATTTCGCGGTCAGTCTCAGATTTCGCGCAATCGCGACGGGCATTCGCCACGGCTAAGAAGTAATGGAAGATCGGCGTATCTTTTATCGCCGTCGGCGCCACAAGACCGATACCGTCCATCTTATAAACGTAGGGCCTATTGGCGTCCGGATAGTGCACGACCGCATACCGTTCGCCATAGATCGTCACCTTGGAGACGGGCTTGACGATCGTACTACTTGGTTTTGTTAGTAACATATCGCCCAACTCGCGCGATGGAGAAACGCGACAGCTGCTAAGAGCAGCTATCAAAACTACTGCGCAGCCGTCAGGCGGGCGCGGCCGGTGCTCGGAATCGGCATGTACCCACGTACATTCCGGTTCCTCCGCGCCGTCCGCACCCACCTGACGACTGCTCGCTACGTTTTGTTAGCCGCTCTAAGTGGGCGGGTGTAGGTTTTTTTTGAGGGGTAATGACAAGTCAGTTGCAGGGCTTTGTACTTGTCGCTCCAGCAAATCACCCAATCACTGATCTTCGCAGTCTTATCTTCGCCATCTACATGGATAGAAACCATACGTCCCTTATTCGTGTGCGAACGGCATCTTGATTCCGCTTTGCGGCGAACATCGAATGCAATCCTCTGTACCAATAAGAAATTATCTTGCCATCACCGCATCATGAAAAAATATGGCTGTATGGTCAGCAAAAGGCAATCTGTGACGCAAAGCAATTAGTGTTCAATTGCAAACCGGAGCATGGGACTCTTCGATATTTTTCAGGCACTGCACCATTGCATGTCTTCAGCGCCACGGCGCCGCTTCAGTATGCTCACCCACCAGAATGCTTGTCAGAATCGCCCCGTCAGTGGAAGGCAGTTGCCGAAAGCAAGTTTTCGCGAGCTTGAACAATCGAGAGGCCACCACAGCCATAAGCGCCACGCCTCGTAACGTATGGATCGAACGTTGAGGCAGCGGAAGACCATGTAGTGTCCCGGCGTCTCCCCGTCGGGCTCACGGGCTACGCCCCGCGCTTCGTGCCAAAGCACGGCCATCCGGCTTTGATCCCTGACGCACGACCCTGACGAGCCTGAGCGCTGCGCTTGCCTCCAGGGGATCGGCTGGCAGCCCATCCCCGCTGCGCGTCGCTTGGCGCCCCTGACGTGCCGCCGAACAGGCTGCGCCTGATCGGCCCGAAACGAAGTCACCGAAGCGCCCCGTCGGTGACTACTTGGCTCCGTCGCGCTCACGCTGACGGAGCCGCTTGACGTAAGGGCCATCGACCAGGTCGTCGGGGCCCAGGTCCAACACACAGCTCGCCAAGGAAGCGAGCGTGTTGTCGGTGACCTTGAAATCGTTGGGCAGTTGGCCGTGGTTGCGCCCACTGTTCTCCTCGATGGCTGCGAGCAACGCCTTGATGAAATCGGCCCGGGATGGACGCGATGCCATGGTGGCGGCCGCGGTCAAGGGGTCTGTGGCCTCCATGACCGCGTCCTCGGCATCGGAGGCCAACTCTTGCAGGAAGTCGCTCAGCGACGGCCAATACTTCAGATCGAACTGGCCGTGAAGAGCATCGAGGCGTTCCTGGACGTGCGACGTGAAAAGGTAGTTGCTCTTGGCCGCCGCCTCGATCACATCGCACACGTGGTAGTGGGTGTTGGTGCTGAAGCCGGAGGTGTTGTGCAGATCGAACCGCTGCTGCAGCAGACCGGCCAGTTCCGCCGCCTTCCTCGCAATCTGCAGGTTGACATTGCCGAGATCGCCGCGTGCGGCACGCGCCTGTGCGATCTTCTCTGGGTTCCAGAACGCGGCGGTGCTGAGGACAAGCCCTAGGAAAATCTGCAGCGCGTGCGGATGTGCGTAGAGCTTGCCGTGCAGTTCGTCGTAAGCCTCGGTCAGCTCGATGCCGCGAGCAAGCAACCGATCGGCAACGGCATTCTCACTGGGCAGGATGCGGTGCTCGACGTTGTAGCGCTTCCCTTCGATGAGGATTATTTCGCAGATCTGCCTCGCGTTATCGGATTGAGGTGCGCTCATGGCCTGTCTTGGATGGTGAAGATGACTGGCAGCGTAGTTGACCAAGCCAGTTCTGTCGGTACCCTAGTGCCTGTCATCGAACGAGTGCTCAGGTACCCCACTGCCGATTCAGGTAATGCCGATTCAGGTCTGGACGTCCCCTCCCAAGTAGGCGGCCGGGCGCGCTGTCGTGCTGCGCATCGAGCAACCCTGCCCTGCGGTCCTTGCGCTTGGCCCTTCAGGCTTTCCATCTTCCCCTCGCCCCGCTCCACTGACGCCTACGTGGCGGCTTGAAAATCATCCACACCTATTCGGGCACGAATGACTTATTCGGCTTGAGACCCCGAACGAGATTGCACACCTTTGTGCCACTGAACGACGCAAGGTCGAACTGGATTGAGAGGTAGTGGATAGCATCCACCCTCGCGGCTGGTGACTACGCCAATGGTCTCCATACGGACAGATGACGGGATCACCTCGACCTTCGGTCTTGCCTCCGATCTTCACAAACAAAAAAGGCGCCTTTCGGCGCCCTCTTGTTATCTACTCACTCCCACTCAATCGTCGCCGGCGGTTTGCCGGAGATGTCATAGACCACGCGCGAGACGCCGCGCAGTTCGTTGATGATGCGGTTGCTCACCGTGCCGAGGAAGTCGTACGGCAGGTGCGCCCAGTGCGCGGTCATGAAGTCGATGGTCTCTACCGCGCGCAGTGCGATCACCCATTCGTAGGCGCGCGCATCGCCCACCACACCCACCGACTTCACCGGTAGGAACACCGCGAATGCCTGGCTGGTCTTGTCGTACAGGTCCGCCTTGCGCAGCTCGTCGATGAAGATCGCATCGGCCTTGGCCAGCAGTTCGGCGTATTCGCGCTTCACCTCGCCCAGGATGCGCACACCCAGGCCCGGGCCCGGGAACGGATGGCGATACACCATGGTGCGTGGCAGGCCGAGTTCCACGCCCAGGCGACGCACCTCGTCCTTGAACAATTCGCGCAGCGGCTCCACCAGGCCCAGCTTCATGTGCTCCGGCAGGCCACCCACGTTGTGGTGGCTCTTGATCACGTGTGCCTTGCCGGTCTTGCTGCCGGCCGACTCGATCACGTCCGGATAAATCGTGCCCTGCGCCAGCCACTTGGCATTGGCCAGCTTGTTGGATTCTTCATCGAAGATATCCACGAACAGGTTGCCGATGATCTTGCGCTTGGCTTCAGGGTCGCTCACGCCTTCAAGCTTGGCGAAATAGCGGTCGGCCGCATTGACGCGGATCACCTTGACGCCCATGTGCTCGGCAAACATCGCCATCACCTGGTCGCCTTCCTGCCAACGCAGCAGGCCGGTGTCGACGAACACGCAGGTCAGCTTGTCACCGATCGCCTTGTGCAGCAGTGCCGCGACCACCGACGAATCCACACCGCCGGACAGGCCAAGAATCACTTCATCGTCGCCCACCTGCTCGCGCACGCGCGAAATCTGGTCATCGATGATGTTGGCGGCGGTCCACAGCGTCTGGCAGCCACACACATCCACCACGAAGCGCCGCAGCAAGGTCTGGCCCTGCAGCGTATGCGTTACTTCCGGGTGGAACTGCACGCCGTACCAGCGCTTGTCTTCGTTGGACATCGCCGCCACCGGAATACGGTCGGTCACGGCAGTAATCGTGAAGCCCGGCGGCACCTGCGACACGTGGTCGCCGTGGCTCATCCACACATTCAGGCGCGACGCGCCGGCGTGGTCGGTCAGGCCAGAGAACAGTGCATCGGCCGCCACTACATCGACTTCGGCATGACCGAACTCACGCTGATCGGCCGCCTCGGTGGTGCCGCCCAACTGCGCAGCCAGTGTCTGCATGCCGTAACAGATACCGAACACCGGCAAGCCGCCATCGAACACTTCCTGCGGCGCAACCGGCGCACCCGGCAAGGTGGTCGACTCCGGCCCGCCCGACAGGATGATGCCCTTGGCACCGAACCCGGCGATCTCGCTCGGATCGTGATCCCAGGCCCAGATCTCGCAGTACACGCCAATTTCGCGAATACGCCGCGCGATCAGCTGGGTGTACTGCGCGCCGAAATCGAGGATGAGGATCTTGTCGTTATGGATGTTGGTCATTGAGAGCCGGGAATCGGGAATCGGGAATCGGGATTGGAGAATCGCAACAGCAAACGCGGCGCCAGCCGCTGTCGGACGAGGAAGCGGCGGGCTCTTACGATTCCCGATGCGCGATTCCCCATTCCCGCGCGCTGGTTTAGCCAGCGCGATAGTTCGGCGGCTCTTTGGTGATCTGCACGTCGTGGACGTGGCTCTCACGCTGACCGGCGCCGGTGATCTTGACGAACTTCGGCTTGGTGCGCATTTCCTCGACCGTGGCGCAGCCAACGTAGCCCATGGTCGCGCGTAGGCCACCGATCAGCTGATGGATGATGCCGCCCACCGGTCCGCGATACGGCACCCGGCCTTCGATGCCTTCTGGCACCAGCTTGTCGGCGTCGGAAGCGTCCTGGAAATAGCGGTCCTTGGACCCCTTCTCCATCGCGCCCAGGCTGCCCATGCCGCGGTAGCTCTTGTAGCTGCGACCCTGGAACAACTCGACTTCGCCAGGCGCTTCCTCGGTGCCGGCCAGCAAGCCGCCGACCATCACCGTGGACGCGCCGGCCACCAGCGCCTTGCCGATATCGCCGGAGTAACGGATGCCGCCATCGGCAATCAGCGGGATGCGGTCCTGCAGTGCTTCGGCCACCATGTCCACCGCGGTGATCTGTGGCACGCCTACGCCCGCAACCACACGCGTGGTGCAAATCGACCCCGGGCCCACGCCAACCTTGACCGCGTCGGCGCCGGCGTCCATGAGCGCCAGCGCTGCATCGCCAGTGACGATATTGCCGCCGATCACCTGCAGGTGCGGATAGGTCTTCTTGACCCAAGCCACGCGGTCGATCACGCCTTGCGAATGGCCGTGCGCGGTATCCACGATGACCACGTCCACACCCGCAGCGGCGAGCAGTTCGATACGTTGTTCGGTGTCGCCGCCCACACCCACCGCCGCACCGACCAGCAAGCGCTTGGCGTCGTCTTTGGCGGCGTTGGGGTTGTCGGTCTTCTTCTGGATGTCCTTGACCGTGATCAGCCCGCGCAGCTCGAAGCTGTCGTTGACCACCAGGATCTTTTCGATGCGGTTGCGATGCAGCAGCTCGAGCACTTCCTCATCGCTGGCGCCTTCGCGCACAGTGATCAGGCGATCCTTCTTGGTCATGATGTGGCGGACCGGATCGTCGAGCTTCTTTTCGAAGCGCATGTCGCGGCTGGTCACGATGCCAACCAGTTCGCTGCCATCCACTACCGGCACGCCGGAGATGTTGCGCGCGCGCGTCAGCGCGATCACTTCGCCAATGGTGGTGTCCGGGCTCACCGTAAACGGCTCGGTGATCACGCCGGACTCGAACTTCTTGACCTTGGCCACCTCGCCCGCCTGCTGAGCCGGGGTCAGGTTCTTATGGATGATGCCGATGCCGCCCAGCTGGGCCATCGCCACCGCCAGGCGGTGTTCGGTCACCGTATCCATGGCCGCGGACAAGATCGGCAGTTTGAGGCGCAGGTCGCGTGTCAGCCGAGTCTCAAGGCTGACGTCCTTTGGCAGGACAATGGAATGCGCGGGGACGAGCGAGACGTCGTCGTAGGTAAGAGCTTCAGCCTGGATGCGGAGCATCGGCGGACCCGAGTTTGGGGAAGCGCGACATTTTACCCTGAAAGCGGCCGCGAAGACACTGCGGCAGCTGAGTGCCGCCGCAATGCTGCGTTACACGGACGGCTCAACCGGCCGCATCGGCCGCCTCGAGCGTGTTCTGCATCAGCGTGGCCACCGTCATCGGCCCCACCCCGCCCGGCACCGGGGTGATCCAGCCGGCGCGCTGCGCCGCGGCCTCGAACCCCACATCGCCGACCAGGCGCCCATCGTCCAGGCGGTTGATGCCCACGTCGATGACCACCGCCCCAGGCTTGACCCATTCGCCCGGAATCAGCCCCGGCCGGCCCACCGCCACCACCAGGATGTCGGCGTTGCGCACGCTGGCTTCCAGCACATCCGGCGGGGTGAACTTGTGGCAGCTGGTCACCGTGCATCCGGCAATCAGCAGCTCCAGACCCATCGGCCGGCCCACATGGTTACTCACCCCGACGATGGTGGCGTTGCGCCCGCGCACCGGCTGGTCGGTATGCGCCAGCAAGGTCACGATGCCGCGCGGGGTACACGGCCGCAAACCGAATTCGCGCAGCGCCAGATGCCCGACATTTTGCGGATGGAACCCGTCCACGTCCTTGCGCGGGTCGATGCGCTGGATCAGCCGGTTGGCATCGGGAATGCCCGGCAGCGGCAACTGGATCAGGATGCCGTGGACCTTGGGATCGGTGTTGAGCTGGTCGATCAACGCGGCCAGCTCGGCTTCGGTGGTGCCTTGCGGCAGATCGTAGTCGAAGGCCTCGATGCCCACTTTTTCGGCCGCGCGGCGCTTGTTGCGCACATACACCGACGAGGCCGGATCGCCACCCACCAGCACCACCGCCAACCCGGGCCGGGTCTTGCCCGCCGCCAGGCGCGCATCCACGCGCAGCTTCAGACCGTCGAGCAATTCCTCGGCAATACGGCGACCATCGAGGAGGCGGGCCGGAGCGAGGGCAGCTGGCGCGGGAGCGGTCATGGGGCGTCAGGTGTAGAGTCGAAGGCCGTCTATTGTCCCCGATTCCGCCATGACCGACACCACTTCGATCGAAGCCGCCGCGTTCCGCCGCCTGCTGCTGCATCTCAACCAGGACCGCACCGACGTGCAGAACATCGACCTGATGATTCTTGCCGGCTTCTGCCGTAACTGCCTGGGCGACTGGTACCGCGAAGCCGCCGAAGCTCAAGGTCAACCCATGAGCAAGGAGCAGGCGCGCGAAGTGGTGTACGGCATGCCATTTGCGCAGTGGAAACAGCAGCACCAACAGGAAGCGACACCGGAACAGCTGGAAGCCTTCGCGGCGGCGCAGCGCAAGCACGGCTGAGCGCCTGCAATGACGGCCGGCACGTTGGGTGCTGGCCGTTCTGAATCACCTTAAAGCGGCCGACGAAACGTCGCGAGCAATCGTCAGGCGGGTGCGAAGAAACCTAAGTGCCTCGGGCAAATGCAGATCCCGGGGCAACTGCAGATCCCGAGCACCGGCCGCACCCGCCTGGCAGTCACGCAGTGATGTGATCGCTGCGTTTAGTCCCGCGCAGCCGTTTCTTCGCGCAACTCCTGCGGCAGCGCATCGCGATTGAGCGTGCGGCTCTCGCGCTTGGGCGGGGTGAATGGCGTGGGCTTGGGCACGGTCGGCATGATGTTGCCATACATCAGGCCTGCCCCGGCGCGCACATTGCCCGCGGCAATTTCCAGCTCCAGGCGCTCGGCATCGCGGCGCCGGATCTCGCGCGCAATCGTGCGGGCCTCATCCTCGTCCACGCCCAGTTCGACCAGGGCCACTTCGCCGAACGCGACCGCTGACTCGAAGGTTTCGCGGATCTGGTAGTCCACGCCAGCAGCAATCAACTCCAAAGCGTGTTCGCGATCAAAGGAACGCACCAGCAATTTCGCGTGCGGGAACTCGCGCGTTGCCAATTCGACGATGCGATTGGCGGCCTCGCGGTTGTCAACGCACACCGCAATCGCACGCGCGGTATGCGCACCGGAGGCATGCAGCACATCCAACCGGGTGCCGTCGCCGTAGTAGATCTTGAACCCGAATTCCTCCGCGCTCTGAATCATCTCGATGTCGTTGTCGATGATGGTCACGTCCACATCGCGCGCCAGCAGCGACTGGCTGGCCACCTGACCGAAGCGCCCGAACCCGATCACCAACACGCTGCCGGTCTGGCCGCTGGCTTCCTCCACGCCATCCAGCGACACCGCCGCTGCCGGCGTCAGTGCCATCGACAACACCACGATCGCGGTGAGGCTAGCATTGACCTGGGCGTCGATGACACCGGATGCGGACGCCGCCGCGAACAATACGAACGCAAACTCGCCGCCCTGCGCCATCAGCACGCCACGATCCAGCGCCTGGCGGTGATCGCTGCGCATCAGGCGCGCCACCGCATAGATGCACACCGCCTTGCCCACCATCAACGCCAGCACACCGACCAGGATCAAGCGCCAGTCCGCCGCGACCACGCGCAAATCCAGGCTCATGCCGACCCCCAGGAAGAACAGACCCAGCAGGATGCCGCGGAACGGTTCGATGTCGGCTTCGATCTGATGGCGGAAGGTGGATTCGGACAACAGCACGCCGGCCAGGAACGCGCCCATCGCCATCGACAGCCCGCCGACCTGCATCAACAACGCGGCGCCGAGCACCACCAGCAGCGCGGCAGCGGTCATCACCTCGCGCGCCTTGCTGGCGGCCAGGATGCGGAACAAGGGATTGAGCAACCACCGCCCAGCCACCAGCAGTCCAACGATGCAGGCCAGGCCAATGCCAATGCCCTGCCAACGCTGCGAAGCGGCTTGCGGGTCGCCACTGGCGCCCATCCAGGCCACGATCGCCAACAGCGGCACGATCAGCAGGTCCTCGAACAGCAGGATCGCCACGATCTTCTGCCCCGATGGCAGCGCCACGTCGCCGCGCTCGGCAAGCAACTGCATCACCACTGCAGTGGAGGTCAGCACGAAACCGGAAGCGGCCACGAAGGCCACCGGCGGCGCAAAGCCGAGCAGGATGCCGATGCCAGTCAAGACCAGCGCGCACACGCAGATTTGCACCGTACCCAAGCCAAAGATTTCAGAACGCAAGCTCCACAGATGCGAGGGCCGCATCTCCAGCCCGATCACGAACAGGAACATCACCACACCCAGTTCGGCCACATGCAGGATCGCCTGCGGGTCATCGAACAGGCCAAGCCCGAACGGCCCGATCGCCAAGCCGGCGGCCAGATAGCCGAGCACCGAGCCAAGGCCCACCCGTCGAAACAGCGGGATGGCGACCACTGCAGCGCCCAGCAGGGTCACCACGTTGATCAGTTCACTGGATTCGGCAGGCTGGCTCATGCCAAGGATTCTAGCGGCACCTGGCGGCCGCTGGCCTGCACGTGCTTGCGCATGTGACGCGCGGTATGAATGGCAGCGATCTCAAGCATGGCACCACTCTTCGCTAACGCGCGGACCCAAAACGACGAACGGCGCCCAATGGCGCCGTTCGTTGCAACACTGCTAGCCGAACACTCAACCGCGTGCGTCGGCCGCGGCCAAGGCGCTGCGAATGATTTCCTTGGCCGGCGCGCCATGCTTCTCGTGCTCGAGCGCAAAGTGCACCGTGGCCTCGATCAAACCGATGTGCGCGCCGCAGTCGAAGCGACGGCCCTCGAAACGGAACGCGTCGACCTGTTCCTGCTTGAGCAGCTCGGCGATCGCATCGGTGAGCTGGATCTCGCCACCTGCACCGGCGCCCGTGGACTCCAGGTACTCGAAGATCTTCGGGCTGAGCACGTAACGACCGACGACCGCCAGGTTGCTTGGCGCCACTTCCGGCTTGGGCTTTTCGACGATGGCATTGATGCGGCCCTTGCGGCCGTCGAACGCATCGGTAGAAACAATTCCATAGCTGGCCGTCTTGTCGTGCGGCACATCTTCCACGGCGATCACGCTGCCGCCGGAGGCTTCCGCCACGTCGGCCATCTGGGTCAGCGCAGCATCGCCGCGGTTCCACATCAGGTCGTCGGGCAGCAGCACCGCGAACGGTTCGTCACCGACCACGGCCTTGGCACACAGCACTGCATGGCCCAGGCCGAGCGCTTCGGCCTGCGTCACAAAAATGGCGCGGACGCCTTCGGGCAGTGCATGACGCACCAGCTCCAGTTGCTCGAGCTTGCCTGCGCGCTCGAGCTTCTGCTCCAGCTCATAGGCCTTGTCGAAGTAGTCGGCGATCGAGTGCTTATAGCGATTGGTGACGAAGATCAGCGTATCGCAACCGGCCTGGATGGCTTCGTCCACGGCGTACTGGATAAGCGGTTTATCGATGATCGGCAGCATTTCCTTCGGCACCGTCTTGGTTGCCGGAAGAAAGCGGGTCCCAAGACCTGCGACGGGGAATACGGCCTTGCGAATACGCTTGCTCATTAAAGTCTTCTGACCTCACGTGCGGGGAATGGAACGACCGTATCAGATCGCGCGTCGACTTTCCGTCGAGCAGCCGCAAAATCCGGCATCAGACTGCCCAGCACAGTCTCCATTGCGTTGATGTCATAGCGGTTAACCGCCTCGCGCAGGCGCGTCACCAGTTGCAACACCTGCTCGTGCGAGAACTCGCGCACACCGGCTTCCAGGATCTTGGGATGCGCGGTGGGGCGGTAGTCCTCGTCGGAATAGAACAAGGTCTCGTGCAATTTTTCGCCCGGGCGCAGACCGGTGTAGAGAATGGCGATGTCCTTGCCCGGCTGTTTGCCTGCCAGGCGGATCATCTGCTCGGCCAGGAGCCGGATCGGCACTGGCTCGCCCATGTCCAGCGTGTAGATGGCACCGTGCGACGCAGATGCTGCGGCCTGCACCACCAGCTGGCAGGCTTCGGGAATGGTCATGAAGTAACGCGTCACATCCGGATGCGTCACCGTGACCGGGCCGCCCTGCCGGATCTGTTCGCGGAACAACGGCACCACGCTGCCGGCCGAATCCAGCACGTTGCCGAAGCGCACGGTGATGAAGCGCGTCGGCGCATCGCGGGCGTCAAGACTCTGGCAGATCATCTCCGCATAGCGCTTGCTCGCGCCGAGCACGTTGACCGGCTCTACCGCCTTGTCGGTAGAGATGAACACAAACGTTTCGATCCGCGCCCGCTGGCAGGCACGCGCCACGTTCTCGGTTGCCAGCACGTTGTTGCGCACCGCTTCGCGCAGCTGCTCTTCCAGCAGCGGTACCTGCTTGTAGGCGGCCGCATGGAACACGGCATCGGGCGTGGCCGTGCGTAAGGCATGCGCCACCACTGCCGGGTCGCCGCAGTCGCCAAGCACACGCACCACTTCGATATCGGGGAACAACCGGCGCAGGTCCGAATCGATGGTCAGCAGCGCCAGCTCATCGATTTCCAGCAGCACGATGCGGCGCGCGCCATGACGCGCGCACTGCCGGCAGACTTCCGAGCCGATCGAACCACCGGCGCCGGTCACCATCACGGTCTTGTTGGTGAGCCAGTCGCGGATCAGGCGCCAGTCCGGCGTGACCGGCTTGCGGTTGAGCAGGTCCTCGATCGCCACTTCCTTCAACTCGCCTGGCAGCGACCGGCCCTCCAGCACGTTGATCAGCTTGGGGACCATCCGGAACGGCAGACCAGTGCTTTCGCAGATGGCCACCACCCGCTGCATGCCGGATGCATCCAACGATGGAATCGCGATGACGAGGAGCTTGGCCGCAGTTTCCTTGGCGATCGCCGCGGCCTGATCCAGATTGCCCAGCACATTCAGGCCCTGGATCTTGGCGCCGTGCAGATGGGTGGCGTCATCCAGAAAGCCGACCGGGACGAACGTGCCGCTACGGCGCAGGTCACGCACCAGGCCCTCGGCCGCACGCCCTGCGCCAAGAATCAGCACCCGCTGCGCGGCATCGCCAGAGTGGGCAATTTGGTAATCCTTCCAGGCGCGGTAGAGCAACCGCGGCGTGCCGAGCAACGCCGACAACGCAAACGGATAGACCACCAACACCGAGAGCGGCACGCCATCGAGGCGGTCGTACGACAGCGCCAGCACGATCGCGACCAGGCCGAGAAAACTGGACTTGAAGATGTTCCACAGATCCGGCACCGAGGCAAAGCGCCAGAGGCCGCGATACAGACCCATCCGCCAGAACACCAACCCCTGCGCGACCAAGACCACCGCCGTACGCCAATCCCACAGTGGCAGGTCTGGCGCGTCGCGCAGCATGGAGTAGCGGCCCGCATGCAGCAGCTGCCAGCAGACCCAGACCACCAGCAGGTCATGGACGACCACAGCGATCTGTGGAAGCGACTTGGTCAAACGATCACGCCAGGAAATCATAAAAGTCCATTACTCAAGAATTGCGCAATCCATGGCGCAGAAGTTGCCAGATCGCCGTTGCGCCGATGCCCCATGCCACCGCATCAGCCATGAGCCACCCGCGCGAATCGGTACGAATTATGACAAACAAGCAAACAGCGATGACACTGAAAGCGAAGTAAACCGTGGTCACCGGCACATGATTGGTCAGCAGTCGTGCCAGGCGTTGATAGACGTGCGAGGCGTGAGGCTCCCACCAGCGCTGTCCGGAAAGCATGCGAGACAGCAGCGTGAAGCCGGCGTCGACAAGAAATGCAGTCAACGGGAACCACACGATCCACCAACTCACCTGCCCCGCTCCCACTGACAAAGCTAGGAGCCCGGCCAGCACATAACCGAGTGCCCCGCTGCCGCCATCGCCCAGGAAGATGCGCGCGCGTGGAAAGTTGAATGGGAGAAATCCAAGACATGCCGCTGTCAGTGCCCATCCAGCCCACGAAAGGTTGCCTGGGACGACAAGCGCGAACGCGGCACCCGCAAGTGCGGCCTGACTGGAAGCCAGCCCGTTGATGCCATCCATGAAATTCCAGACATTGATCAGCACCACCGACGCAAACACCGTGAGGATCCCATCCAGCGGTTGCCCTGTATGGCGTACCACCAGCAGGCCAAGCGACACCGAGGCGAGGGCATGGATCGCAAAGCGCAGTTTGGCCGACAGCGGCCGGTGGTCGTCCCACCAGCCCACGCCCGCAACCAGGAATAAGCCTGCAGCGAACCAGGCAATCGACAGGCGCGCGGTAGGCCATACCAACGAGGCCACCAGGCATCCCGTCACGAGCGCAACGACAATGGCCATGCCGCCACCGCGCGGGGTAGCCACGGTATGGCTGCGCCGTTCGCCGGGATGGTCGAGCAGGCGCCGATGCAACGCATAGCGCCGCAGCCCCCAGGTTCCCAGCGCTGCGATCAGCAGATGCAGCGCGCACCACAGCCAGAGCGGCGGCACTAGACCACCGCGTAGTTCAGCAGCGGCTTGACGGTTCCCCATTCCTTGCAGCTGGGGCATTGCCAGTGATGGGTCTTGGCGCCGAACCCGCAGCGGGTGCAGCGATAGCTGGGATTGCGCACCAGCAATTGGTCGGTGATGTGCTTGAGATCCTGCAAGGTACCGACCGGGTCGCTGCCTTCGGCGAGCGTCAGATCGATCAATGCAGACTCGCCGCGTACCGAGGGGCGATCCTTGAGTTGACGGCCCAGATATGCCAGGGCCGGCGCCACGCCGTCCTGCGCTTCCATCAACTGGGTCAGGGCCAGCACCGGCGCAATGCCGCGATAGTGCTCGGTCATCTCCGACAGGAAATTGCGCGCGCCGGCGATGTCGCCCACCCTGCGGTAGGCCGCCATCAGTGCGGGAATGATTTCCGGCAGGTATTCCGGATCGTGCCGCGCGGCACGCTCGAACGCGCGGACAGCCGCCTCGTCGTGACCGCGCTCGGCCTCGATCCGACCTTCCAGAATGCCGGCGCGCACCGAGGTGCCGTCAGCCTGGTAAGCCCGTGCGATGGCCTGCAGCGCTTCGTCTGGCTTACCGACGCCACGGTAGCGATCGGCCAGCTCACATTCGAACTGCGAGATCAGCTTGCCCATCGGCTCGCCGGTGACTTCTTCGTAGCGAGTGGCGTTGTCGATCGCCTTTTCCCAGTCACGCTCGGCCTGGTAGATGCCGATCAGATGGCGCAACGCCTGCGGCGCGCGCTGGTCCAGCTGCGCCAGCTCGGTGAACACGGTTTCGGCGCGATCCAGCAGGCCGGACTTCATGTAGTCCTCGCCCAGTGCCAGCAAGGCCTGGACACGCTGCTGATCGGTCAGATCGGCGCGCTGCACCAGTCCTTGGTGCAGGCGGATCGCGCGGTCCACTTCACCGCGGCGGCGGAACAGATGCCCCAACGCGACCTGGGTCTCGAAGGTTTCCTTGTCCAGTTCGGCGATATGCAGAAACAGTTCGATGGCCTTGTCCGGCTGCTCGTTGAGCAGATAGTTCAGACCACGGAAGTAGGTGCTGGACAGACGGCTGACCTGGGTGTCGCCGTGGCGCTGGCCACCGCGCCGGCCAACGATCCAGCCGCCAAGCGCGGCGATCGGCAGAAACAGGAAGAACCAGAACCATTCGGTCAGGAAGTCCATACGTACTTACAGTCCATCAAGCGGGCGCGGCTCGACGGCGACAGGTGCAACTGGCCTGGCGTCGGCGCGACTGACCGCGGCAGCCTTGTTGGCCTGGCGCAGCTTGGAATAGAGGGGAATGACCACACTGACCAGCACCATGCCGGCGCCGATCAACACACCGACCAACAGCGCGACGATGATCGCGATCCCGGAGGTCGTGTGCACACTGGAGAACAGGAAGTCGAGCGTGACGTCCTGGGAATTGACCGCGCCAATGATCAGACCAACCAGCAGGAAGGCCAACATCACCAGCAAGCGAAACACCTTCATGGCGGAACTCCGTCGGGAAGGCGCCTAGCTTAACCGAGCGGACATCAACGCAGCAGCACCACGGACTTAGTCCGCCGCATCCACCATGTCGACCGGCACCACCGAGCTCACGCGCTCGCGCAGCTCCTTGCCGGGTTTGAAATGCGGAACATGCTTGCCAGGCAGCGCGACCGATTCACCGGTCTTCGGGTTGCGGCCCAGGCGTGGCGGGCGGTAATGCAGCGAGAAGCTGCCAAACCCGCGGATTTCGATCCGATCACCATCGGACAAGGCCTGCCCCATCATTTCCAGCAGCGACTTGACCGCCAGATCCACATCGTCCGACTTCAGATGCGCTTGGCGTCGCGCCAGGATTTCGATCAATTCGGACTTGGTCATGGGAAGACTTGCTTTTTTCGACTGACACATCGGAATCGGCCCGGGCAAGCCCGGGCCGATCCATCACGCTCTCAGAAAGAGCGCTACGCGCTTACTCGGACTTGTTGCTGTTCAACTGCGCGCGCAGCAGCGCACCCAGCTGAGTCGTGCCGCCCGACGCGGACTGGTATTCCTCCAGCACTTCGCGCATTTCGGCATCGTCCTTGGCCTTGATCGACAGCTGCAGGGTACGGCCCTTGCGGTCCATGCCCACGAACTTGGCTTCGATCTTGTCGCCAACCTTCAGGTGCTGGGTGGCATCGTCGACGCGCTCGTTGGCGATGTCGCGTGCAGCGACGTAGCCTTCGATGCCATCGGCCAGGTCGATCGTGGCGCCCTTGGCATCCACTTCACGCACCACGCCTTCGACCTTCGAACCCTTCGGGTTGGACGCCATGTACTGACCGAACGGATCCTGCTCCAGCTGCTTGACGCCCAGGCTGATGCGCTCACGTTCCGGATCGACTGCCAGCACAACGGCTTCCAGCGTGTCGCCCTTCTTGTAGTTGCGCACGACATCTTCGCCGGTGGTGTTCCAGCTGATGTCGGACAGGTGCACCAGACCGTCGATGCCGCCGTCCAGACCGATGAAGATGCCGAAGTCGGTGATCGACTTGATCTGACCGGACACCTTGTCGTTCTTCTTGTGGGTCGCAGCGAAGGTTTCCCACGGATTGGCGGCAACCTGCTTCATGCCCAGCGAGATGCGGCGACGCTCTTCATCGACGTCCAGCACCATCACTTCGACTTCGTCACCGACCTGCACAACCTTGGACGGGTTGACGTTCTTGTTGGTCCAATCCATCTCGGACACGTGCACCAGACCTTCGACGCCCGGCTCGATCTCGACGAATGCGCCGTAATCGGTGACGTTGGAGACCTTGCCGAACACGCGGCTGTTGGCCGGGTAACGACGTGCGATGTTGTCCCACGGATCTTCGCCCAGCTGCTTCAGGCCGAGGCTGACGCGGTTACGCTCGCGATCGAACTTCAGCACGCGCACGTCCAGCTCGTCGCCGACGTTCACGACTTCGGACGGATGGCGCACGCGCTTCCAGGCCATGTCGGTGATGTGCAGCAGGCCGTCGATACCGCCCAGGTCCACGAATGCACCGTAGTCGGTCAGGTTCTTGACGACACCCTTCAGGATCGCGCCTTCCTGCAGCTTGTCCATCAGCTGCTCGCGCTCTTCCGAATGCTCGCTCTCGACCACTGCACGGCGGGACACGACCACGTTGTTGCGCTTGCGGTCCAGCTTGATCAGCTTGAACTCAAGCTCCTTGCCTTCCAGGTAGGCCGGGTCGCGCACCGGGCGCACATCCACCAGCGAACCAGGCAGGAACGCGCGAACATCCTTGATGTCCACGGTGAAACCACCCTTGACCTTGCCGCTGATGCGGCCGGTGATGGTTTCGTTCTTTTCCAACGCTTCTTCCAGCTCGTCCCACACCATCGCGCGCTTGGCCTTCTCGCGCGACAACACGGTTTCGCCGAAGCCGTTTTCGATGGAGTCGAGGGCAACCTTGACCTGGTCGCCAACGCCGACATCGATTTCGCCAGCGTCGTTACGGAACTGCTCGATCGGCACGATGCCTTCGGACTTCAGGCCAGCGTTGATCACCACCACGTCGCCGCGGACTTCCACGACGGTACCGGTGACAATGGAGCCCGGCTTCAGCTTCGCCAGATTGGCTTGGCTGGCTTCGAACAGTTCGGCAAAAGATTCTGTCATTTGGAGTTTACTCAGTTGAACACACGGGCGTTGATCGTCGCCTAGCGACCGATACGTACCGCCCAGCCTGTTTGACCCCGGCACCGCGGGTCGGTTGTGAAGTAATAGAACCGCCACGCGGGATGCGCGACGGAGCCTTTGGAACGCCTTACGGTCGGCGGGACGTGCCCGCTGGCTGCAACATTTACGGCGTGCGGGAGTCCAACAGCCCCACCACACGCTGGACGACATCTTCGATCCCGATCCCGCTGGTATCGATCAGCACGGCGTCTTCGGCCGGCCGCAATGGCGCCACCACCCGCTGCGCATCACGGGCATCACGGGCCATGATCTCGCGCAGCAGGTCGTCAAAGATAACCGAAACACCCTTTTCCATCAACTGTTTATGGCGACGGCCCGCACGTTCTTCGGCACTGGCGGTCAGGAAGACCTTGAATGCGGCATCCGGGAAGATGACCGTGCCCATGTCGCGGCCATCGGCGACCAGGCCCGGCGGCTGGCGGAACGCGCGCTGGCGCTCCTTCAGGGCCGAGCGCACCTCCGGGATGGCGGCGATCGCCGAAGCCAGCGCGCCGGTGGTTTCCAGGCGCAACTCGCCGGTGGCGTCCACGCCGTTGACCAGCACCCGCAGGCCGGCCTCGCCCGCTTCATCGAACTCGACCTTGGTGTCGAAGGTGCAACGCACCAGCGCGGCCGGGTCGGACACATCCAGGTCGGCCCAGCTCGCCGCCACGCCCACCGCACGGTAAAGTGCGCCCGAATCGAGGTAATGCCAGCCCAGCCGGGCGGCGACGATCCGGCTGACGGTTCCCTTGCCGGCGCCGGAGGGTCCATCGATGGTGAGCACGGGTGACAGGTCGGTCATTCAGGTTTCCGGAAGGTCATCAGGCGGTAGTGTAGCGCCGCTCGCAGCCATTCGGATGCAACCACTTGAAAGCACGACGAAAAGCCGGTTAGAATTGCCGGCTTAATTCCGGGTGCACCCTCGATCGCGGGCACTCTTCCATCGAATCCAACCGTTTACGCCGAGGTGTGCCATGAAAGTCCTGTCCTCCCTGAAGTCTGCGAAGACCCGTCACCGCGACTGCAAGGTGGTCCGCCGCCGCGGCAAGGTCTTCGTGATCTGCAAGTCGAACCCGCGCTTCAAGGCCCGTCAGCGCTAAGCCGACGCCTTGCGCAGCAAGACCCGAGAAAGCCGCCTCCGGGCGGTTTTTTCTTGGCTGATGTCCGCACGATGCTGCACCCATTCGCATCCGCCTGCATGACAGGCCCGGCCGGCTACGCTCACCGGGGCGTGCACCAGCTTTTGCGATGCTTTTTTGCTGTAATCACCGTTCGAATCTTGTCCACTGGGGAGTAGATGACATGCGCAACCGTCTGTTTGTAGGGTCACTGATGGCATTGATGGGGATCAGTGCCGGTGCTTATGCCGAAACGCTGCTGGTTGATCGCGCGCAGCAGAAACCTGCCGCCGCCCTGCCCTTGCGTGGCGACAGCATGAGCCAGGTGGAAGGCCGCTACGGTGCGCCGCAGGAAAAGCTGGACCCGCGCGGCGGCCAGAAGCGTCAATGGCCGACCATCCATCGCTGGGTGTATCCCGCCTTCACGGTGTACTTCGAAAAGAGCAAGGTGATCGACGTGGTGGCCAATCAGGCCGACGCCGACGAGATCGGCCCGAAACCGCCGATCCGCTGAGTACCACGTCCGCAACATCAGGCGCGGCGCGCATGCGTGCCGCCGCGCTGCTTGACACAGCCGGGGCGTACAACGCTCCGGTGCAGCCACCGAGCACTGCCGCCTAAGTGGCATGAGCGGACTGCAAGCCTTCGCACCTGGGTGCGGAGATGGCCCACCGCCGGGGCGTTGCCCCAGGCATCAGATGAGTAAGTGACCGGCATGACCGACAGCGTTCGTTTTCCTGCGGAGTGGGAATCCCAATCCGCCATCCTGATTGCCTGGCCACATGCCGGCACCGACTGGGCCGAGCGCCTGGCCGAGGTGGAAGACACCTATATTGCCCTGGTCACCGCGATCACCCGCTTCCAGCCGGCGATAATCTGCGTGGCCGACGATGACCTGCAGATCTATGCCGAAGCCCGCCTGCGTTCGGCGCGTGTGGAAATGGCACAGGTGCGCTTCGTGGTCGCCGCCTACAACGACACTTGGTTGCGCGATTCGGGCCCTATCACCCTGCGCCATGGCGACGGCTTCCGGCTGATGGATTTCCGCTTTACCGGCTGGGGTGGCAAGTTCGAGGCGAGCCTGGACGATCAACTGGTTAGCAGCCTTGATGCAGCCAGCGTCTTCGTGCCCGCCGGGGTGCAGACGGTCGACTTTGCGCTGGAAGGCGGCGCGATCGAAACCGATGGCGCCGGCACCTTGCTGACCACTTGGAAGTGCCTGCACGAGCGGCACCCGCAGCGCTCGCGCGACTCCCTCAGCAGCGACCTGGCGACGTGGCTGGCGCAGGATCGCGTGCTGTGGCTGGACCACGGCTATCTGGAAGGTGATGACACCGACGCGCATATCGATACGCTGGCGCGCTTTGCCGGCCCGGATGCGATCGTCTACCAGGGCTGCGACGTACCGAGCGATTCCCACTACGCCGAGCTGCAGGCAATGGGCGAAGAACTGGCTGCGCTGCGCAAGGCTGATGGGCAGCCGTATCGCCTGTTCGTGCTGCCGTGGGCAGAGCCGATCCTGGACCAGGGCCGGCGCCTTGCGGCGTCGTACGCCAATTTTTTGATCGTCAACGGTGCGGTGCTGATGCCGGCCTATGGCGACGACGCCGATGCTGCGGCGCAGGCGGTGCTGGCCGACGCGTTTCCGCAGCACCAGATCGTGCCGGTGCCATGCCGCCCGCTGATCTGGCAGAACGGCAGCCTGCATTGTCTGACCATGCAGTTGCCTGCCGGCCTGCTGGCCGCCTGACCCGTATTGTTCCGGCCGGCAGGCCAGCGTTCCACCATGGCGCGCTACCCTGTGCGCCACCTAGCAGGACGAGTAGCCATGACCCGACATCTCCTTCCCGTCGCGCTGATCCAGGAGCGCAACCACGGCGACGCCGAGGCCAATCTGGCCGTCATCGAGTCGCGCGTGGCCGAAGCCGCCGCACAGGGCGCCAAGCTGGTGCTGCTGCAGGAACTGCACAACGGCGCGTATTTCTGCCAGCACGAATCGGTAGACGTGTTCGATCTGGCCGAGCCGATTCCCGGCCCCAGCACCGAGCGCCTGGGCGCGCTGGCAAAGCAGCATGGCGTGGTGATCGTGGCCTCGTTGTTCGAGCGCCGCGCCGCCGGCCTGTACCACAACACCGCCGTGGTGCTGGAAGTCGACGGCCGTTTGCTTGGCAAGTACCGCAAGATGCATATCCCCGACGACCCGGGCTTCTACGAGAAGTTCTACTTCACCCCGGGCGATCTGGGCTTTACGCCGGTGGATACGTCGGTCGGCCGGCTCGGCGTGTTGGTGTGCTGGGACCAGTGGTACCCGGAAGCGGCGCGCCTGATGGCGCTGGCCGGTGCCGAACTGCTGCTCTACCCCACCGCGATCGGCTGGGATCCGGACGATGCGCAGGCCGAACAGGAACGCCAGCGCGATGCGTGGGTGCTGAGCCATCGCGGCCATGCGGTGGCCAACGGCGTGCCGGTGCTGTCGTGCAACCGTGTCGGTCACGAGCCGTCGCCGATCGGTGCTTCGGGCATCCAGTTCTGGGGCAATAGCCACGTGCTGGGGCCGCAGGGCGAATTCATTGCCGAAGCCGGGCAGGATCCGACCATCCTGGTGTGCGATGTGGACCTGCAGCGCAGCGAGCATGTGCGGCGCATCTGGCCGTTCCTGCGCGATCGCCGCATCGACGCGTATGGCGACCTGCTCAAGCGTTACATCGACTGACCGCGCATGCCCGTCGAGCTGCGTGAGGTCCGCGACGCGGACATCCCGGCGATCACCGCGATCTACGCGGAGCAGATCGCCGGGTGCAACACCTACGAATACGTCGCGCCGTCGGCCGAGCAGATGCGCGGCCGCGTGCGTGCCATCGTGGACGCCGGTTATCCGTATCTGGTGGCCGAACGCGATGGCGCGGTGGTCGGGTACGCCTATGCAAGCAGCTACCGCGCACGCGCCGGCTATCGCTGGACGGTGGAAAATTCGATTTATCTGGCCGCTGCCGCGCAAGGATGTGGCATCGGCTCGCAGTTGCTTGGCGCCTTGATTGCCGTCTGCGAGCAGCGCGGCTACCGGCAGATGATTGCCGTGATCGGCGATGCCACCAACCAGGCGTCACTGCGCCTGCATGAACGTTTTGAGTTTCGTACGGTCGGAGTCTTCAACGGACTGGGCCGCAAGCATGGCCGCTGGTTGGACGCGGTGCAGATGCAGCGCCCGCTCGGCTCCGGTCACACCGCCCCTCCTTCCGATGAATGACCCCATGACCGAAATCACCCCCGTGCTGCAGGACGATGCGCTGTCCGGCCAGCCGCACCGCATCGTCGAACGCGACGGTGTGCGCTACACCCTGCTCGGCACCGCGCATGTCTCGCTGGCAAGCGTGGCCGCGGTGCAGCGGGCGATCGGCAGCGGCCGGTACGACGCGGTGGCCGTGGAGCTGGACGCGCAGCGCCTGCAGGCGCTCAGCGACCCCGATGCCCTCGCCCGCCTGGATCTGGTGCAGGTGATCCGCAAGGGTCGCGTGGCGTTGTTCGCCGCCAACCTGGCATTGGCCGCCTACCAACGGCGCCTGGCCAAGCAATTGGGCATCGAGCCGGGTGCGGAGCTGAAGGAAGCGGTGAACCTGGCACGTGCGCAGGGCCTGCCGGTGCATCTGATCGACCGCGAAGTGGGCCTGACCTTCAAACGTGCCTCCGGGCGGTTGGGCTTCTTCGGCAAGATGAAGCTGGCCGGTGGCCTGCTGGCGGGGCTGTTCGCCGCTGACGAAGTGGGCGAAGAAGAGATCGAAAAGCTCAAGCAAGGCGACATGCTGGAGGCCAGCTTCGGTGACTTCGCCAGCGAAAGCCCGGAGCTGTACGAGACGGTGATTGCCGAGCGCGATCGGTACATGGCCACGCGGCTGCGCGAAGAAGCCAGCCCCACCCAGCGCGAGGTGCTGGCCGTGGTCGGCGCCGGCCATCTTGCCGGGCTCGCCCGCCATCTTGCGCAGGACACCGATGCGCCCGGCCCGCTGCGCGAGTCGCTGGAATACGTGCAGCAGCGCAAGCGTGTTCCCTGGATCACGCTGGGCATGCTGACGGTGATCATTGCCGGGATCGGGATCGGGTTCTGGCGCGGCGGCATGTCGATGGGTGCGGACCTGCTGCTGCAATGGGCGATGTACACCGGCGGCCTGGCAGCGCTGGGCTGCCTGTTGGCCGGCAGCCATCCACTGAGCATTCTCACCGCCGCGGTGGTGGCACCGTTCAAGCCGTTCCGGCTGAGCGTGCCGACCGGCGCGTTCGCCGCCTTGGTCGAAGTGCATATGCGCAAGCCGGCGTATGGCGACTTCCTCACCCTGCGCGACGATGCACAGACCTTGCGTGGCTGGTACCGCAACCGCGTGTCGCGGGCGGTGCTCACCTTCCTGCTGACCAACCTGGGCAGCGGCGCGGGCGTGTGGCTGGCCGGTGTGCAGATTTTTCAGCGGCTGCATGGGTGAGTTGGGGGAGCGCGGTCGCCGCATCGGCAGTTGATGCGGTCCTGCCGTTGTAGGAGCCCACCTGGGCGCGATGGTGACTTGCGCGATTGACGGCTGGAATGGGCAGCCTGATCGCGCCCAGCTACGCTCCTACGACGAGGGCTGCTACGGGGCGGCAGCCGTTTCCGGCGCGAACTGCAGGCGTACCCAGACCCCGTAATGGTCCGAGGCCCAGCGGCCTTCGGCATACGGGGTGTCGAACAGGATGCGCGCCTCGCGTGCGAGCAGGCGGTTCTGCTGGAAGAACACGTGATCGATGCGCGCGGGTTTATCGAACACATGCAGGTTCAAGGTGCTGACAGTTGCATCGCTGTTGCGGTGCACGCTGCCATAGCTGTCGCCATAGCCCTTGCGTAGCGCTTCCAGATCCAGGGTATCGGCCGCGGTGTTGAAATCACCGGCGATGACCACCGGCGCCTGGTTGCTGTTGGAGGCGATGAAGTCCAGCAAGTCGGCCACCTGGCGGGTGCGGGTCGCCGCACCGCGCGCGTCGGACCGCTCGTTGAGATGCGTCACGTAGACGTTGACCGGCTGGCCATCCATATCAACCTGCAGATGCGCGGCCACGCGGTAATCGTCCAGCGGTTGCAGCGGGCGCTGATGCTGGGCCAGCACGCGGCGCTTGCTCAACAGCGCGTTGCCGTAGCGCTTGGGCGCGCCGGGCGGGTCGACCGATGCGAACGTGTATGCGTAGCCAAGCCGACGGGCCAGCCAGGCGGCCTGATTCTCCACACTGCCGCGGCGTTCGATGACTTCCTGCAAGGCGATCACATCCGGCGCCAGCCGTTTGAGTTCCTTGGCGATATAGGCACGGCGCGCAGGCCAGTCTTCGCGGTCGTGATGCAGGTTGAGGGTGACCAGGGTCATCTCGCGCGGGGCCGCGCTGGCGGTTTGCTGCGAGCGCGATGTTTGCCTTGCGTTCTGGACATTGGCTTGCTCCGCTTGCGCAGCGGCGCAGGACAGGGCCAGCACCATCAACGCACCGAGCCGGCCGCCGTAACGCCGCGACGTTGTTGCTCGCAACGACCGGCGCCACGTATTCATTGCGCAGCCCGTTCGGCCCGCCGCACCGCGCTTGGCACGTCGATCTGCACGGAGGCCGGCAGCTGCTGGATGCGCAACTCGCCATTCTCCCACTGCGCCGCCTCGCCATTGATGCTGGCCTTGCCCGGTTCGCCCTGATACGGCCAGGCAAACACCACGCCGCCGGGCGGCAGGATCAGGCCGGGCTGCAGCTGCAGCACCAGCTGCTTGTCGGTGCGCTGCAAGGTGTAGTTGAGGCGCCCATAGGGCGTGCGCAGCTCGGCAATGCCAATGCCCTTGCCGTCGAACCAGCGCGTTGGCGTGCCGGCGGCGATCACCAGGCTGGCGTCGGCCTCGCGCCCGTAGGCAAACATGTCCAGCACCGAGCGCACGAAGTCCGAGGCCACCCACGCATGCGGCAGGTCGCCGACGAAGAACGGCGTGCGCGGCGTACGCGAGACCACTTCGGCCCACTGATTCCAGGGCTGCGGCGCGCGGTCCTTGAAGAAGAACGCGGTGGCATCCCAGGCGCGGTCGCGCCAGCCCAGGCGCACGAATGCAGCCACGTTGCGCCATTCGTACGGCGTGTAGTCCTTCCATTCGCGCTTGCTGTCGCGGCGGTCGGTGAACTCCTTCCAGTACCGCTCGAAGGTATTGTTCAACAGCTCCGGCGGCAGACGCTGCTGCTCGCCACCGGGCGCCAGCGCGATGGTGGTGGAGGTTGCATCGAAGTCGCCCAGCTCCGCCGAACCGGGCAGGAAATCCAGCTGATGCTGGCGTACCGCCGCCGCCAGCGAGGCCGTGAGATCGCCGCTGAATTCGTCGCGGGCGGTGCTGAAGCGCGCAACCTCATCGGGCTTGTCCAGCGCACCGGCCAACATCACCGCGTCCTTGTAGCCGCGCAGCGCCCAGAAGTTGTCCCAATAGGAATGCACCGGCTTGGCCGAGTAGCCTTCGTGGCTGATCGACACCGGCATCATTCCGTAGAAAGCCGGGTTACGCATGAAGTTATCTTCGGTGCGCTCGCTGGCGCGCAGCTTTTCCATGTAGTCGTAGGCACCGAGCACGTGCGGCCACATCTTTTCCAGGAACGGCTTGTCGCCGGTATAACGGTAGTACTCGGCGACGTTGAAGATCAGCTCGCCATGGCTGTCGTTCTCCGGCACCGGGTCGCTGCCACGGTCGTCCACGCAGCACGGCACCATGCCGTCGGCAAATTGATACGGCGCAAACCAGCCGACGTAGTCACGCACGACGTCTTCGCGCCCGAGCCGCAGCAGGCCTTCGGAAATCATGGCGCCGTCGCGGATCCAGCTGCGCGAATACGAGCGCGTGCCCGGCTGCAGACGCGGGCCGATGCGCGAGATCAGCATGTGCGCTAACGCGGTACGCAGCGTATCGACAACCGGCTTGCCTTCGGCCGGCACGCTGATGCGCACGCGATCGAGCTTGCCGCGCCACTGCTGGGCCACTTGCTGCTGCGCCTTGTCGGCATCGAAGCCGGCCGGCAGCTGCGCGCTGCCGGTCTGCGGAATGACCAGCGCAACCTCGCGGCTCTGGCCCGGCTCCAGCTTCCAGCGATATACCAGCACGCCCGAGGCCAGCCCGGTTTCGTCCTTGACCTGCGTGGTTGTGGGCAGCGTCGCGGCGGTGAGATGGGTGACATCCATGCCGCTGTCGAAGGCGCTGGCGAAGGCGGCATCCGGCCGCTGCGCGGCGAACACGCGCGGCTTGCCGTTGACGTTGACCTGCGCCCCGTCCACCGACAACTGCTCGATGCGGCTGATGCCGCCCAGGGTGTTGAGGAACTGCGCCGGCGGGTTGACCTGGAACGGCCGTACCGCCAACGCGAGGGTGAACTCGCGCGCGTCCTTGCCGGTGTTACGCAACTGATAGCGCGCGACCAGCTGTGCCTGATCAGGGGTGCCCTGCACGAAGCCGGTGATGCGCAAGTTCATCAGGTCGTGGTGCCAGTCGACGCTGGGGATTGGCAGATAGTCGTCCTGCAGACTTTGTTCGCTGCTGACATCCGCCCAGCGCAACAGCTTGCCGCCGACACTGACGAACGGCTCCACGCTGAAACCGCCCTTGCCCACTTCCACCGCGCCGTCTTCGCCGATCAGGCCTTGCTCGGTGCCGCCGTCCAGGCCGAGGATGGTCCAGTACGGCTGCTCGCCGGAAAACCCGCGTGGAAAGTTGCCACGCGGCGATTGCGCCGCCAGCGATTTGATGAAGTCATTCGGCGTCGCGGCGAAGGCCAGCGGCTGCAGTTGCACTTCCTTGATGCCATAGCGCCAGTTGGGACCATCCTTGAGATCGAAACGCAGGTAGCGCGCCTCGGTATCGGGCAAGGCCAGCCAGTCGGTGCCGCCGGCGCCGGCGGTGACCGTGCGCAGGTCGCGCCAGCTACGCCCGTCGCTGGACGACCGCACCACGTACTGCGATGCCTGCAGGCCCGGCACCCACTGCACGATGGCACCGCCGAACTCGCGCACCTTGCCCAGGTCCAGGGTCACCGTCTGCTGTTTGACTGCGCCGCTGAGCCAGAAGGTGTCCGGCTTGCCATCGGCCAGACGCTGCTCCAGCGCCGGTGCGGTGTCGGTAATGGCCTCGGCCTTCAACGGCGAGGTGTCTTCCGGCGGCAACGGGGTCAGGGTCAGGCGGTCGAAGCACACCGAGCCCTTGCCACCGACCTTGTTGTAGATAGTGAACTCGACATCGGCACTGCTGCGCAGCTGCTTGTCCGCACCCGGGCCCCAGGCCTTTTCGATGTTGCGCTTGCGGTAGTTGAAGGTGGTCCAGGTCTTGGGGAAATTGAAGCCCGGCCGGTTGATCCACCACACGTTGTCGCCGCTGGCATCGATCAGCTTGACCTGCAGATCGTTGGACGGCGACTCGCCGCGTAGCGCAAAGCCAATGCGG
The DNA here is from genome assembly GCF_041475695.2 of Xanthomonas sp. NCPPB 4037. NCBI lineage: Bacteria > Pseudomonadati > Pseudomonadota > Gammaproteobacteria > Lysobacterales > Lysobacteraceae > Xanthomonas > Xanthomonas sp. NCPPB 4037. The sequence goes on along the minus strand of NZ_CM191261.1, from coordinate 2,639,614 downwards.
TAGTTGTCCGGATACTCGATCGGCAGGCTGCGGCGGATGCCGACATAGCCAGACACGCCGTTGAAGTTGTAGTCCAGGCACAAGGCGTGGCCACCGGAGGTGGTTGCTACCGGGCGCAGCGAGCCGCTGACCTGGTTGGAGACCACCAACCGCCACGCGGCGATGTCGTTGAATCCGTCGAGCACGCGCTCCTGCGCCTGTGCCGCACCCGCGGTGGCAACAGCGGCCATGGCAAACAGTCGCAGGAAAATTGGCTTCACCCCTTCACACTCCCCAGCAGAAGACCTTGGATGTAGTAACGCTGCAGCGCCAGGAACAATAGCAGCACCGGAATCACCGTCACCACCGCGCCGGCCATCATCAATTCCACATCCATGATGTGCTCGCGCGACAATGCGGCCAGCGCCACCGGCAAGGTGTATTGCTCCTGGTCGGTCAGCACGATCAGCGGCCACATGAAGTCGTTCCAGGAGCCCATGAAAGTGAAGATGGTCAAGGTGACCAGCACCGGCTTGAGCATCGGCAGCACGATCTGGAAGAAGATCCGCATCTCGCTGGCGCCATCGATGCGCGCCGCTTCAATTAGCTCGTCGGGAATGCTGCGCGCGTACTGGCGCACCAGAAAAATACCGAACACGGTGGCCAGTGCCGGCACCACCACCCCGCCGATGTTGTTGACCAGATGCAGCTGCTTCATCAGCAGGAACAGCGGCAGCATCGCCACCTGCGCCGGGATCACCAACGCGGCCATCAGGATCTTGAAGATGCGCTCGCGGCCCACGAACTGCAGCTTGGCAAACGCATAGCCGGCCATGGTGTTGATCAGCAACGAGCCCAGCGTGATCAGGCCAGACACCATCAGGCTGTTGGCGAAGTTGCGCGCCATGCCGGTGCGGGCGAACAGCTCGTGGTAGTTGGCCAGGGTGAACGCCGACGGCAGCATCGGCGGCGGAAACCGGCTGGCCTCGCCGGTGGGCATGAACGACACAGACAGCATCCACAACAGCGGCGCCAGGCTGACCAGCGCCAGCAGCAACAACCCGCCATTGATCAGCAGGCCATTCCAGCGCGATTCGCCGACATCACGACTCATATCAGGTCCTTCTTGCGCCCGAAGCGCAGCATCACGGTGGTCACGGTCAGGATGATCAGGAACAGCAGGAACGCCACCGCCGACGCGCGGCCGAGGTTCCACCACTTGAAGCCTTCCTCGAACATGAAATACAGCACGCTCACGGTGCTTTGCAGTGGGTCGCCGCGGGTCATCACGTAGGGTTCGGCGAACAGCTGGAAATAACCGGAGATGGTGATCACACCGACCACCATCAACACCGGGCCGAGCATCGGCAAGGTGATGTGCAGGAACTGCTTCCAGCGCGAGGCACCGTCGATGCGCGCCGCCTCATACAGATCTTGCGGGATCGCCTGCAGGCCGGCCAGGAAGATCACCATGTTGTAGCCGAAGTTCTTCCACACCGCGAACAGCATGATGGTCGGCATTGCCCAGCGCGGATCACCCAGCCAGTCGATCGGGGCGATGCCCAGGTGGCTCAGGCCGAAATTCACCAGGCCGTACTTGATGTGGAACAGGTAGCGCCAGATCACCGCCACCGCCACCAGCGTGGTGACCACCGGCGCGAACAACGCGGTGCGGAACAAGGCCTTGAACCGCGAGGCCTTGGCATTGAGCAGCAGCGCCGCGCCCAGCGACACCGCGATGGACATCGGCACGCCCAGCAGCACGAAGTAGGTGGTATTCCACAGCGACTTCCAGAACAGCGGCGTCTGCAGCAGCTCGATGTAGTTGCCCAGGCCAACGAAGCGCAGATGGCTGCTGTCGGCCAGTGCGTACAGGTCGAAGTCGGTGACGCTGAGCACCAGCGCGGCAAACACCGGCAAGCCGAAGAACATGCCCAGCACCAGGATCGACGGCGCGGCGAAGACCCAGCCGGCCACGGAGTTGCGCTTCATCATCGGGCAGCTCCTTCAGCCGCTGCGTTCGCCGGCGCGGGCGTCGGCGTGGCCGGTGCGGCCGCCGGGCCGACATGCCCGCCTTCCTGTTCGTAGATCCAGCGGCGCTTGGCCAGAATCTCGTCCACGCGTTTGTCCAGTTCCTGCACGGCGTCCTCGTGCGATTGCCCGCCACGCACCACGCGCTCGGTCACCAGGCGCATCTCCTGCACGATGCGCTCCCACTCCAGCACCTTCGGCGTGGCCTTGACCCGCTCGAGCTGGTCGCCGAAGGCATGCGCAAGCTCGTCATTGGCCAGCGACGGCAACTTCCAGGTGCTGCGGCGCGGCGGCAGGTCGCCGATGATGGCGTGGAAGCGCGCCTGCACGGTCGGCTGGGACAGATATTCGATCAGCTTCCAGGCGGCGTCCTTGTGCTGGGACGACTTGAAGATCACCAGGCTGGAGCCACCCGCAATGCCGGCGCCCAGGCCGTTGGGGCCCGGCAACGGCGCGGTGCCCCACTTGCCTTCCATGCCCGGCGGCTGGCGCAGCTTGAACTCGCGCACGTTCCAGGGCCCAGACAGGTAGAACGCGTAGTAGCCGTTGAAGAATTCGTACCAGACGTTGGAAACCTGGGTCTCGGAGACCTTGGGTGCCCAACCCTTCTGGTACATGGTGTCGTAGAAGCCCAGCGCCTTGCGGAAGCCTTCGCCCCGGAAGTTGCCGTAGTTATCGTGGTCGCGCAGCAGGCGGTCGTCCTGCTGCAGCGCAAACGACAGCTGCTGCTCGAACTCGTTGAGCGGCATCAGGATCGCGTAGCGGTCCGGGCCGACATGGCGCTTGATCGCCGCCATCACCTGCTCCATCTCCGCCCAGGTCTTGGGCATCTCGGTATAGCCGGCTTCGCGCAGCAAATCCTTGCGATAGAACAACAGGCGCGTGTCCACGTACCACGGCACCCCGTACAAGGTGCCGTCGACCAGATTGGTGTCCCACACGCCGGGGAAGTAGTCCTTGGGATCGACGATGCTCGAGCGCGCCACATACGGCTGCATCGGCTCCAGCGTGTCCAGCAGGGCAAATTCCGGCAGCCAGGTGTTGCCGAGCTGGCACACATCCGGCAGCCCATCGGCGGCGAAGGCGGTGAGCAGTTTTTCGTGCGCGGCCGTCATCGGGATGTTCTGCACATCCACCTTGATGCCGGGATTCTGCTGCTCGAACTCATCCACCAGCTCGGCCACCACCTCCGCTTCCTTGCCCATCGCCCAGAAGCGCACGGTGGTCTGGCCCTGCTCGGAACGTTCACATCCCGCCGCACCCAGACATAGTGCGGCGGCCATCATCATCAGTTTCAAAAGGCGCACGGATTACTCGGGTTTGGGGCGTTGCGAGGAGTGTTGCCGCTGCGACGGATCCTGCTGCGCCTGGGCAGCGGCGGCACGCGATTCGGCCATGCCCAGCGCGCGCGCCGCGGCGGCCTGCTCGTCCTTCTTGGGCAGCGGCTGCGGCTCGCCGTCGGGCGTGAGCCAGCCACCGGTGAAGCCGGCGCGTTCCAGGCCGGTACGGATGTAGGCGTTCTTCTTCATCACGTTCCAGACGAATTCGTTCTGGTAGTTGGCGATCATCGCCAGGATCGGGCCCTGGTCGATGGCGATGTAGTCGCTGGCCACCCAGCCACGGTCCGGCACCATGCGCCCGGTCTTCAGCGGAATGTCGTAGTTGAAGCTGGGGTTGAACGAATCCAGGAACCCATAGCTCGAATACAGGAAGTCGCCATAGCGCTTGTGCATTTCTTCGGTGGCCGGAATCACCACCTCCGGTGCGAACACGATCGAGGAGATCGCCGCGGTTGGCGCGATGGTGCCGTCGTCGAAGTTCTCGCGCAGGCCGGCGCCGCGTGAAGAGTAATGGCGGAACTGGCGCTGCTCGCCGCGGTATTCCTGGCTGGTGTTCTGCGGGCCGTCGCCGGCGGTGAGACCCCAGACGTTTTCGCCGTAGTCCTTCCACTTCATCGGGTTATCGATGGCGTAGTCGCGCTGGGCCAGCGTGGCGCGGCGGCTGTTGAGGAAGTAGTCGATGCCGCGCTCGCGCATGTACTGGTCCTGGATATCGCGGAAGTCGATCCAGACATGGCTGTACTGGTGGCCAAACATCGGGCCGAAGGACAGGTATTCCTGGCCCTGGTAGACGCCCCAGTCGTTGTTGTAGGTGCGGGTCCAGACCGTCCACGCATCCGGCTCCACGCCGTGCGTGGGCGAGCCGAGCGCCAGGATGTACAGCATCATGGCTTCGTTGTAGCCCATCCAGTCGTGGTCGATGAAGCCGCTCTCGGGGAACCAACCCATCGAGATCAGCGGCGCCCGCTGCTGCAGCCAGCGCCAGTCCACACGTTTGTACAGCGTGTCGGCGATCTGGCGGATTTCCTTTTCGCGCGGGTCGTCACCGTCGTAGTACGACTGGGTGAACAGCACGCCCATCATCAGCAGCGCGGTATCCACGCTCGACAGCTCGACCCAGCTGTCATAGCGGTTGCCCTGCTGCATATCCAGAAAGTGATAGTAAAAGCCCTTGTAGCCGGCCTTACCGGTCCGCTGCGGCCCCATCGGCGCATCGCGGAAGAATTTGAGGGTGGTCAAGGTGCGGTCGATCGCCTGATTGCGGCTGACCCAGCCGTTCTCGATACCGATCGGATACGCGGTGAGCGCAAAGCCCACCGAGGCGATGCTGGCGAACGGACGCGAGGGAAACCGGTCCGGCGACAGCCCATTGAGTTCGTTGGTGGTGTCCCAAAAAAACTGGAAGGTGCGGCGTTCGATATCGGAAAACAGCGGCGGCAGCGGCGGCTTGACCGGCTTGGGCGGAATCTGTGCTTCCACCAGGATCACTTTCACGGGTGCCTTCTTTTCAGCCACCTTGGGCTCCTCGGCCTGTTTGCAGGACGCCAGCAACAGCGCCCCCACCATCAGTGGAACTGCCAGCCAACGCGATGTCTTACCCCTGTTCATCCGCCCCCCACTCGTGTAATCGATTACATCTCGCACGCAAACCTACCCTATCCGGGCGCCGACTTCGACCGTCCTGGCACCTGCCAGGACGGTCGCGTGCTCCTTACCAGTTCAGACCGAAGGCCAGACGGAAGGTGCGCATCGGCGATGCCAGCACGCCGGTTGGCGTGCCGTATGCCGTGTTCAAGTCACCGAGTGTCCCGGTCTCGCCGTTAAGGTTGGCGTAGTTCACCCAATTGAACACGTTGAGGATATCCGCACGGACGTTGAATTTGACACCGCCACCGGTATCCCATTCTTTATTGGCTGCAATGCTGAACTCCTTGTAGCCCAGCGTGCCGTCCGGCTTGAACTGCACGATGTAGCACTGGTCGTTGCCGGCCAGACAGTTCTGCCCGTAGCGCGCGGTCTGGCTGGCCAGCGAAAGCTTGCCGGACAGCTTGATCTCATACGGCAGCTCGTAGATGCCGGTTACGACCAGACGGTTCTTGGCAATACCACCGGCCTCGCGCCAGCCGTAGTCTTCGACGCGCTCGCGGTCCAGTGCGTAGTGCTCGCCGAACTGGCGGTTCTCCTTGGCATCGGAGAAGGTGTAGGCCACGGTTAGACCCCAGCCGGATTCTTCGTCGTAGGGCTTCTCGATCTGCAACGCGAGCTGGTTGTTGCGGGTTTCCACACCATTGGTGCCGAGCACAATGGCGCTATAGCCGTCCGGGCCGTCGTTCGGCGAACCGGAGGTGGTGCCCGGCTGGAAGAACGAGCCATCGGGCAGCCGGTTGCCGCGCACGAAGGCGAAGCCGTCATGGCTTTCGATCCGGCTCAGGGTCACGTCGGTGAACCAGTCCTGGCCCCACAGCGGCACCATGTTGCGCATGCCGATGCTGAATTGGTCGGAGTACGGGGTCTTGATGTTGTTGTCGATCAGGTAGACCTCGCGACCACCGCCGCCGGCGCTGTTGGCGGTGAGGGTGTTCAGGCCTTCCTGCGTGCTGTAGGCCGGGTTCCAGGCGGTGCACGGGTCGCCCAGGCAGGCCGGGTTGTTGGCACTGGTGAAGTAGTAGCTATACGAATTGAACGAGTTGTTGAGCTGCTCGAGCGCCAGGTAGTCGAAGATGTTGCGGTCATAGGCACGCCCGGCACCGCCGTAGATCACGTGGGCCTGGTCGCCGAACAGGTCGTACGAGGCACCCAGGCGTGGCTGCCAGGCGTTCTTGAACGCCTTGCGGTTGTTGCCGGTGCTGATGAAGTTGTTGATGTTGTAGTTGGCGTTCTGCAGGTTGGGCCAGTTCTGCAGCGCACCGGCCACATCCGACGGGGTCACGAAGTCCAGGAACGCCGGGCTTTCTTCATAGTCGTAGCGCACGCCCAGGTTCAAGGTCCAGTGTTCGTTGACCTCCCAGTCGTCCTGCAGGTAGATGCCGTACTGCTTGTTCTTGGACACCACCGAGCCGCCGCCTTCGGTCAACGGCGCACCAAAGCGCACCCGGTACGGCGTTTCGACATCGGAGAGGATGTTGTAGTAGTACTGCGGGTTGGCCGGGTTGAACTGGGTGGAATCCAGATCGATGCTCTTGAACTTCACGCCCATCTTGACGGTGTGCGCGCCATGCCATTCCAGGCTGTTCAAGGTCAGGTCGTCCTGGAAGGTCCAGCCCTTCTGGCCCTTGCGCTGGAAGCTGCTGCCGGCGCCGGCAGCGAGCACGTCGGTCTCGTTGCCACGGTTGGGCGTGTAGCTGAGCACGTAGCCCGTGCCGTCGTTGAGCGGCGCCTGGTTCCAGAACGCGCTTTCATAGCTGAGGTTGGCTTCGTTGAGGAAGTTGACACCGCTGTACTGCCAACGCAGGTTGGCGCGCTTTTCTTCCTGGCCGTTGACGCTGCCGTGCTCGAAGGTCGAGGTCTGGCCGACGTCGTTGAGCTCGTCTTCCTTGCGGTACTTGCCAGTCAGCTCGAACAGGTTGTTGTCGCCAATGGTCCAGTCGATCTTGCCGAAGTACAGGTCTTCCTTGAACGGGGTGCTGTAGGTAGCCACCAGCGGCTGCAGCTGCGCCGGCAGCTGGTCGATGCGGTCCGAGTAGATCGAGCCGGGGATCACCACGTTGGGGGTGGTGTATTCCTTGGCTTCATAGGCAATGAAGAAATGTGCCTTGTCCTTGAGGATCGGGCCGCTGAAGGTCGCACCGTACTGGGTTTCCTCGAAGTCGTCGCGCACGCCGGCCTTCTTCTCCAGCGGGCTCTCTTCGCGCCAGCCATCGTTGCTGGTATCCCAGAAGAAGCTGCCATGGAAATCGTTGGTGCCGGACTTGGACGAGGCCACGATGGCGGCGCCGCTGACCTGGTCGAACTCGGCCTTGTAGTTGGAGGTGATGACCTTGTATTCGCCGATCGCCGACTGCGGGAACGGGTTGCCACGGCTGGAATCCTGGCCACTGACGCCGCCGGTCAACACGTAGTTCTTCTGGCTGACGCCATCGATGTAGACGTTGGTGCCTTCGGCCGAAGTGGCGCCCGAGCGCACCTTGGTGGTGCCGTTTGCTTCACGGGTGAACTGCACGTTCGGCACGGTGTCGGCCAGCTCCAGGAAGTTGCGCGTGGCACGCGGCAGGTTCTGGATCTGCACGTTGGAAATATAGGTGGCGTTCTCGGAGGTGCGCGTCTCCACCAGCACCGGCGGCGCCTTGACCTGCACCGCGTCCAGCGTGGTGGCGTTACCACCTTCGGCCGTGGCCGGCTCGCCGCCGACGCCCAGGTTCAAGGTGGCGGTCTGGCCGACCTGCACGGTGACGTTCTGCGAGGTGGTCTGCCCATTGGCAGTGACATCCAGGCGGTACGAACCAGGCGGAAGGCCGCCAACCGAATAGCCGCCATTGGTGACCTGCACGGTGCGGGTCAGGCCGGTGGCGAGATTGGTGGCGGTGACCTGGGCCTGGGCAGCAGGTGCGGAGTCGACCGTGACCTGGCCGCGGATGGTCGCAGCGGTGCTCTGCGCGAACGCGGGCGCGGCGCCCAGCAACAGGCAGCTGGCCAGGGCGCAGCTGAGCAGCTTGCGCGCCGGGCTGGCGGAATGGGGGTGATGGTGGCTCATTGGTCCCTCCAGGGATCGATATCTTGTTGTTGTGGGCACTAAGGTCTTGCAGGAACAACCGCTGCGGGGGAGGCAACGGGAGCGGACAGGACGTCCGCGAAAAGGGTCAGGCGCCGGGCTCGCCGGCACCGCAGGACGCACGCACCACCAGCTCCGGGGTGAGCAACTGGCGGATGCCGTCGTCGTGGCCGGGCTGGTCCACCAGCCGCATCAGCCGTGTCATCGCCTGCTCGCCAAGGCGCGCAATGCTGACCCGCATTGTGGTCAGCGCCGGGTGCACGAAGCGCGCCAGCGGGATGTCGTCAAACCCGGCCAGCGCCACGTCGTCGGGCACCGACACATCCGCCTGGGCGAAGGCGTACAGGCAGCCGAGCGCGGTCATGTCATTGGCAGCGAAGACCGCATCGGGCAGATCCCCGGCGGCCAGCATGGCAAGGCCGGCACGATGGCCGGAGGCTTCGTCGAAGTCGCCAGCGAATTCGAGCCCCTCCGCTCCGCCCGCATGGCCGGCGATCGCGTCACGGAAGCCGCGCAAGCGCTCGCGCGCATCGAAGTTCAGCGCCGGCCCGCCGATGAAGGCGATGCGGCGGTGCCCGGCAGCAAGCAGGTGCTCGGTCATCGCCATCGCACCGGCGTGGTCGTCGATGCTCAGCACCGGGTAGTCGGCGCCCGGTAGATGCGCGTTGATCAGGACGGTGGGCAGTGCCTGCGGCAGGTTGTCGGTCAGAAAACCCGGCTGCTCCGCATACGGGGACAACACCAGCAGGCCATCCACGCGGCCGCGCATGGAACGCAGCGCCCTGCCCTGGGCTTCGGGATCGCCGTGGTAGCTGGAGACCAGCAGATGCTGGCCGGCCGCACGCGCCGCCCCATCGATGCCGCGAATCAGTTCGGAAAAGAACTCGCCGTACAGATCAGGCAGCACCACACCCAGGGTCTGGGTGCGCCGGCTGCTGAGGCTGCGTGCCGCCGCATGCGGGCTGTAACGCAGCCGTTCGGCTACGTCCAGGACCACCTGGCGCACCGGCCCGGCGACGTTGTCATGCCCATTGAGCGCCCGCGACACCGTGGCAACGGAGACGCGTGCTTCTCGAGCGACATCTTTGATGGTGACCGCACCTTTGGCCATTCGGGTCGCCCTCCGCGACCGACTTCCCAAAATCTGGCGCGGACTGTAAGCGTTTTCATACGGGGGCGTAAACCCCTGTGAATGGGCTTGTGAAAACGCTTACAGATCAAGCATCTAGAAGTGATGGATACGTGAATAAGTATGCTGCGTCGCAACAACCCCGCAGCGATTGCTCCACAGACGAAGCGCGACGCCGGTCTCGTTGGCGCCACGGGATGACGCCGCGACTGACGCATGGACAGCAGCGGACAGGTCAGTGTTTGCAGGCATCGCGCGGGGCCAGCAGCGCCTTGATTCGCTTGGGCAAAGCCGCAAGTCGTGCGCGCTTGGCGAGCGTCAGCCTGACCACCCGCTTGGTGATCAGGCAGCTGCAGCCCCGCTCTTGGAGATCACAAGAAAGCTGCAACCAGCATGCTCCTGCACCGCAATCGCTTCCGGCCAACCCGGCAGAACCGGATTGACCGGACGGTCGCCCTACCCGGACTCACCAGGCGCCAGCGCCTCGATCGAGAGTGCATGGATATCGGTCTGCATCATCTCGCCCACCGCGGCGTACACCGCACGGTGCCGCGCCAGTGGCGCCTTGCCGGCGAACACACTGCTGACCACGCGCACATTGAAGTGCCCACGCCCATCTTGCGCGCCGGCATGCCCGGCATGGCGATGACTGTCGTCGACCACCTCCAGTTCGACGGGTGCCAGCGCGGCCTGCAGCGCGGCGCGGATGCGGTCGACCCGGCTCATGGCAGCACCCGCCGGAACGGGCGGACGTCGACCCGCGTATACACCCCGGCCGCCACATACGGGTCGGCATCGGCCCACGCGCGCGCCGCCTCCAGTGAAGCGAACTCGGCAATCACCACGCTGCCGCTGAAGCCGGCCGGGCCCGGGTCCTCGGCGTCGATTGCCGGGCATGGGCCGGCGACCAACAGCCGCCCTTCTGCCGTAAGTGCCTGCAGGCGCTGCAGATGCGCCGGTCGCGCCTGCTGCCGTGCCGCCAGGGCATCGGCCCGGTCATAGCCTTCGATTACGTACCACACACGCCACCTCGCCCACATCGGAAGATCACCCCGCCAATTCTAGCCGCGCCAGCGCTGGACACCGCCCCCACCCACGCATTACCCTTGACACCACTGCACACGCAACCGGACGCAGCGGCCCGTCGGCCCAGGCTCAACGCTTCTCTCGACGGCCGATTCGCTGCCCACCGCCGGCCCGCGTAGACGACCTCCCCGCTGTTCCGTCGCCGCCTGCCACGCGGCGCCTGATTGCATGCGGACCGGCGTATGTGGATTTGTGGGATCGTGCCGAAGCAGGCACGACATTGATCGCAATAACTCAAGGCAAAGCCCTGCAGGCACGGCTCCGTACCGTGGCCGGCGACCGCAAGACCCGATGTCGACCTGATGAATTCCGAACTCGCGCACGACGCGAATCCGCCAGCCACGAGCGCGCCACCGCAGCAGCAGGAAATGCCGCTGGCGGTCGTGCATGGGCAACCGGTGCTGCAGATCCCGCAGGATCTGTATATCCCGCCGGACGCGCTGGAAGTCATCCTGGACGCCTTCGAAGGTCCGCTGGACCTGCTGCTGTACCTGATCCGCCGCCAGAACCTGGACATCCTGGATATTCCCGTCGCCGAGATCACCCGGCAGTACGTGGACTACATCAACGTGATGCAGGAGCTGCGTTTCGAACTGGCCGCCGAATACCTGGTGATGGCCGCGATCCTGGCCGAGATCAAGTCGCGCATGCTGCTGCCGCGCCCGCCCAGCCAGGAAGGCGAAGAAGACGACCCGCGCGCAGAACTGGTGCGCCGGCTGCAGGAATACGAGCGGTTCAAGCAGGCCGCCGAGGATCTGGACACCCTGCCCCGCATGGGCCGCGACTCGGCGCCGGTGCAGGCGCATCTGCCCGAACGCGCCGCGGTCAAGCTGCCGCCGCCGGTGGATCTGAAAGAAATGCTGATGGCGCTGTACGACGTGCTCAAACGCGCCGAGCTGTTTACCGGGCATGCAATCAAACGCGAGGCGCTGAGCGTGCGCCAGCGCATGGGCGATGTGCTCAGCCGTCTGGACGATGGCAAGTTCTACCGATTCGAATCGCTGTTCACTGCCGAGGAAGGCAAGCTCGGCGTGCTGGTCACCTTTTTGGCGTTGCTGGAATTGGCCAAGGAGCAGTTGCTGGACATCGTGCAGGAAGCGCCGCTGGCGCCGATCTACGTGAAGTCGCTGGCGTTGGGCAATACCAATGCGCCGTTGCAATTCTCCAGCGAATTCGACGACAGCGACGCTGCCAACGAACCCACCTGAAGCCGATCACCGAATGGATCAAGCGCTGATCACCCGCATTATCGAAGCTGCCCTGTTGGCCAGCAGCCAGCCGTTGACGCTGGCGCAGCTGCAAGGGCTGTTTCCCGAGGAAGAGCCGGCACCGCCCGGCAGCGTGGAGCGCGCGCTGGAACTGCTGCGCGAGGGGTGCACCGAGCGCGGTGTGGAACTGGTGGAAGTGGCGTCCGGCTTCCGCTTTCAGGTCAAGGCCGACGTGCACGGCTGGGTGGCGCGGCTGTGGACCGAGCGCCGCACCAAGTACACCCGTGCCACGCTGGAAACCCTGGCGCTGATCGCCTACCGCCAGCCGATCACCCGCGGCGAAATCGAGCAGGTGCGCGGCGTGGCGGTGAGCAGCAACATCATCCAGGCCCTGGAAGAACGCGAGTGGATCCGCGTGGTGGGCCACCGCGACGTGCCCGGCAAGCCCGCCCTGTTCGGCACCACCAAGGGCTTTCTGGACTACTTCGGGCTCAAGCGGCTGGACGAGCTGCCGCCATTGTCAGAGTTGAAGGACATCGCCGAGCTGGAACCGCAGCTGCCGCTGGACCGCGACGGCCAGCTGGATGGCGCGGTGCCGGCATCGGCGGCGATGGATGCGGCGCAGGACCTGGACGGTACGGACGGGTCCGATGCGGCTGACGGCAACACCGATGTCGGTGTCGCTGCCGATGCATCGGATACGACTGACACTGCCGACTCTGCTGCTGCGAGCGACGCAGATGCCGGGACCGGCGCTGACGGAAGCGTTGATGCGGCAGACAACGACGCAGCGGACGCGCATCTTTCGATCGAAACAGATGAAGACCTCGCTCGCGGTACAGATATCGGCGATGTCGGCATCGACAGCAGCAACGACGACGACCATGCATCAAACGACGATGCCGACACCGCTACCGCAACACCCGACGCCGGCACGTCAGACGACATCGCCGACACGATGAGCGACGACACATCGCACCACCCCGAGGCCTCCTCGGCGCAGCACACGCAAGACACGCAAGACCCAGACAGCGCCCGCGAGGGCGACCCCGACACCGCGCCGGGCACGCGCGCGGATGCAGTGAACGAAGACGAAGACAACGCCGTCGCGACGACGACCGTGGCTGTTGACGAAGCCGATTCCGACCCAGAGGCCGACCCAGAACGCGTCGGCCGGAGCCAGACACATGAGTGACACCCCCCGCAAGCTGTCGTTGAACAAGCTTTCCCTCAAGCGCGACAGCGCGCCCGAAGCGCCGAAACTGGAAGAGCGCCTGCACAAGGTGCTGGCCCAGGCCGGCCTGGGCTCGCGCCGCGCACTGGAGCAGCGCATTGCCGATGGCCTGATCAAGGTCAATGGCGCCGTCGCGCAGACCGGCATGTCGGTGCGCAGCGGCGACAAGATCGAACTGGACGGCCGCAGCTTCGTCGCCAGCGCGCTGACCGAATCCTCGCGCGTGCTGGTCTACAACAAGCCCGAAGGCGAAGTGACCACCCGCGAAGATCCCGAAGGCCGCCCGACCGTGTTCGAGTCGCTGCCGGCGCTGAAAGGCTCGCGCTGGATCGCCATCGGCCGCCTGGACATCAACACCACCGGCCTGCTGCTGCTCACCACCGATGGCGAGCTGGCCAACGCGATGATGCACCCCTCCTACGAGGTTGAACGCGAGTACGTGGTGCGCGTGCGCGCCCCGGAAGGCGAAGAGAAGGTGCCCGACAGCATGATCGAGCGTCTCTCGCGCGGCGTGTTGCTGGAAGACGGCGGCGCCAAGTTCGACGAGATCGAACGCATCGGCGGCACCGATTCGCACGACTGGTTCCGCGTGGTGGTCAAGGAAGGCCGTAACCGCGAAGTGCGCCGCCTGTGGGAGTCGCAAGGCTGCCAGGTCAGCCGCCTCAAGCGCACCCGCTACGGCAAGGTGTCGCTGCCGCGCGAGCTGTTGCGCGGGCAATCGGTGGAACTGGCACAGGAAAAGGTCGACGCCCTGCGCGCCGAACTCAAGCTGGAAGAAGGCGCGCCGTCAGCACTGACGCTGCAGCCGGTGATCGGCCAGCGCCGCGCCGCCAAGTCGACCGTGCACGTGTCGCGCGACGGCCGCAGCAATGCCTACGTCAATGGCCAGACCTCCGGCGCCGATGAAGGCCGTGAGCTGCGCCGCTTCGACAACCTGCGCGAGGATCGCGGCGGCCGTGGTGGCCGCGGCAAGCCCGGCGGCTTCAAGGGCGGCCTGACGGTCAGCGGCGAAGCCGCTGCCAAGCAATCGCAGCAGCGCCCGTTCAAGCAGCGTGGCCCGGCCAAGGGCGACCGCTCGCTGCCGGACGGCAACCCGGCCGCGTTCCGCAGCTGGTATGTGCCCGATGGCGTGAGCACCGGCCCGAGCGGCCACCGCAACGCAGGCCCCGGCGGCGCCGGCACCGGCCAGCCGCGTCCCTACGCCAAGAAGGGTCCGGGCGGCGCACGCCCGGGCGCTGGCGGCCAGGGTCGCGGCGCGGCAGGTGGGCAAGGTCAGTCGCAGGGTCAAGGTCAGGGCCAGCGCAAGCACCCCTACGGCCACCCGGGCAACGCGCCGAGCTTCCCGTCCGACCACGCCAATCCGGGCTTCAGCCCGTATGGTGCCGCGCGGCCGGCCACCGGTCGTCCGACCGGTGCGCGTGCAGGCGGCCCCGGCGGCAACCGTGGACCAGGCGGTAATCGTGGTCCCGGTGGTCCGGGCGGCGCACCGCGTGGCCCAGGTGGTCCGGGTGGTCGTCCCCCGGGTGGCGGCAACCGTCGGCCACCAGGTGGCGGCAATCGCGGTCGCTAAGCTACAAGACGTGCAAAAAAAAACGGCCCTGCGAAGGGCCGTTTTTCGTTATCGCTTGGATCATGTCTGCTTGAATCACGCGATACATCGAAGTAAGCGCGAGACGTTAACAGTGGCTCGCAGCGAAAACTGTGGCTCGCAGCGAACCGGCACGCGAGGCAGCTTTAGAGCGGCCAACGGAACACCGCTCTGCGGGCGCGGCCGGCTTTGTGGTTCCCATCAGCACACAACCAGGTTGCCAGGTGCGATGTCCTCACCGCTTGCGGGACCGTGTGGCGGCATGGATGCCGCCACCGAGCCTACATGGACGTACTTGCGGCGTGTCCCACAAGCGGTGAGGGCAACGCGCCCTCGACTAACCAAGCTTTTTGACTACATCCAAATGCGGCTAAGACTCGACATTTCGATTGTCTTCTCCTGTCTTGGAGTGGTTGGACAGTGCGGATAGATCACTTGCAGAGCGGCTGATCTGCGGCTTGGCTGCAAGGCCCTAGCCCGTCCACCGTCGCGGGACACGCTGCAAGTACGTCCATGTAAGCTCTTCTACGGCATCCATGCCGCAGAAGGTCCCGCGCCGGTGGACGGGCAAGGACCAGTCCAGAGTGTCGGTGTGCATGTGCGAGCAGTGCATGCCGTGCGGCCGTCCGACTAGTTGCCGGTCTGATCAAGCTCACTCGATCCGCGCAATGTCGCTGCCATCCCGACATCATTCCACTCGTCAATCAAAGTCAGTGCGGCCAACGCACTGCCGCCATCGCTACAGACCTCTAGAGGCTTTGTTACCTATCTCCAGGTAACAAAGCCTCTCGCGTACAGATGCGCTTGTTGTGTGCAGTGCCGTCTTCAGCGCGATCTGCTGCGTCTTACTTGCGACGCTCGATCACGAAGTTGCCTACATTGACGCCCAGATCTACGCCCTCGCCCGTCCCGGCCAGGGCCAGCGAGATGTCGCCCTTGGTGACGACCTGTGCGGTACTGGACTTGACCACGCCGGCATGCGCCTCGGCGGCCGCATAGGTGCCCAGCAGATCATTGAGGCTGTATGCACCGGAGAAGGTGCCGCGGCCGCCGGTAATCTTGGACTTGCCGACTGTCAGGCCACCGCCCTTGCTGGAGATCTTCACCGGAATCACCGCACCGTTGTCGCAGGTGATGGTGCCGGTGCCGCTGGCAGTCTTGTAGAACACCGACCAGCCTTCGAGATTGAACGACAGTTTGCAGTCGATGTTGCCTGCTGCCTGGGCCTGCGGCGCGAGCGTGGCGACGCCCAGCAGCGCGAACAGAGAGAACGACTTGATCATGTGCAGCTTCCGGTGATGGACGTGGCGCGAGCCTAGCAGCGCCGGTGTGGCGGCCGCGACAAGGTCCCCGCGCCGTGCAAGCACCGGTTCAGCGAATCGTTGGGGCGCGTGCAAGGCGCAGGCGGCGCAGTTCACCGCGTGGCATCCCGTGCCGATGGGCGCCACCGCCGGAGCGAAGCGCTGGCGGCGCGAAGGCGCAAGGCCGAGCCGCCGCTGGGGGCCGTTGCGTTGTCGAATGCCCAATCGGAATCAATGGTCCTGCATCTTCGATGCATAGGTGCGCTTGATGCAGCCGTGAGCAGCCGGATCGAGGGAAGGTTAGTCGCCGCGCACTGGAACCGATGGGATCACTGGCGCTGCATGCCGCATCCCAGCGCGCAGGTGTCCTTGCATCCAGCGTTGATTGAGCAGATCGCGGTGCGGTTGGCTTCGGTCTTGGCCGGCATGGGATGATCACTCCATGCCACGTCTCGTCCCTGCCCTGCTACTCATCCTCGCACTCCTGCCGGCCATGGCAATCGCCCGCGACTCGGTCCCGACGCAGGGCTATCGCGTGGTCAAGCGCTATCCGCACGACACCAGCGCCTTTACCGAAGGCCTGTTTTATCTGCGCGGCCATCTATACGAAAGCACTGGCGAGACCGGGCGCTCGAGCGTGCGCAAGGTGGACCTGGAAACAGGGCGCATCCTGCAACGCGCCGAGGTGCCGCCACCGTATTTCGGCGAAGGCATCGTGGCCTGGCGCGACCGCTTGATCCAGCTGACCTGGCGTAACCACGAAGGCTTCGTCTACGACCTGGCGACGCTGACGCCACGCGCGCGTTTCCGCTATCCGGGCGAAGGCTGGGCGCTGACCAGCGATGACAGCCACCTGTACATGAGCGACGGCACCGCCGTGATCCGCAAACTCGATCCGGACACATTGCAGCAGGTCGGCAGCATCAAGGTCACCGCTGGCGGCCGGCCGCTGGACAATCTCAACGAGCTGGAATGGGTCAACGGCGAGCTGCTCGCCAATGTCTGGCTGACCTCGCGCATTGCGCGCATCGATCCGGCCAGCGGCAAGGTAGTGGCCTGGATCGACCTGCAAGCGCTGGTGCCGGACGCCGATGCGCTCACCGACTCCACCAACGATGTGCTCAACGGCATCGCATTCGACGCCGAGCACGACCGCTTGTTCGTCACCGGCAAACGCTGGCCGACGCTCTATGAAATCCGGCTCACACCACTGCCGCACGCCGCGGCCGGCAAGCACGCGCAGTAGCTGCGAAGCGCGGAGCGAACAGGGAGAGTCGCCCACCACTCCGAGTGATTAGCGGCTGGCAGCCCAGGCAAGCGCAATGCAATGTCAGGCGCTAGCCGTCGCGCGCCGAAGCGGCCTACGCCTGAATGGAAACGCAGGTATTCCTCGACAAGCCGCTTTCAGCTGCTACCAGGCCGAAGCAGCCCGCAGATAAATCAGGCGTCAGCACTCTCGCCCTCGCAAATCCCCAATCCCGACTCCCCAATCCCCCCCCACACCTACTCGCCCAGCACAAAACTGTCCGCATCCAGCATCGCCGGGAAGCGCGCGCGGTGCTCGGCCAGCGCGGCTGCGCTGATCGTGGTGGTCACCACCTGTTCCTGTTCGCGGATTTCCACTTGCGGCTGGCCGAGGAAATCGATCACCGCGCTGTCGCCGGCGTAGTGCAACTGGTTGCCGTCCACCCCGACGCGATTGACCGCCGCCACGAAGCACAGGTTCTCGATCGCCCGCGCACGCAGCAGTGTCTTCCAGGCGTAGGCACGCGCCGAAGGCCAGTTGGCGACGAACAGCTGCAGATCGAAATCCAGTTGGCCCGGGCGCTCCACATCGAAGCGGTTACGGCAAAACACCGGAAAGCGCAGGTCGTAGCAGACCTGCAGATTGATCCGCCACCCCTTCCACTCGACGCAGAGGCGCTCGCGCCCGGCTGCATAGCGCAGATGCTCGTTGCCGAAGCGGAACAGGTGGCGTTTGTCGTAGTACTGCAGCGCCCCATCCGGCGTGGCCCACAGCAGCCGGTTGAACACACCGTGCTCGGTGCGCAGCTGCACGCTGCCGGTGATCGCCGCACCCAACCGCGCGGCCTGCGTGCGGATCCACGCCACGGTGGGCCCGTCCATGTCTTCGGCCTTGTCGATGGCCTCGTTGGAAAACCCGCTGGTGAAGGTTTCCGGCAGGATCACCAGATCGCTCTGCCCGGCCAACGGCTCCAGCAACGCGCCGTAATAGTCGCGATTGCCGGCTGGATCGTGCCAGCGGGTGCTTCCCTGGACCAGAGAAATTTTTAGATCTTGCGGGGTAAGCGTCATCGCCAACGTGCTCCAATGCAAAGTGTGCCAAACAGACACAACAACCCTAATGTAGGAGTTACCCAGCGCAGGTGGCGAACCAGACGGTTGGCGGTGGTGCGCCTTTCCTGGGCGGTGAGCAGGGCGAGATAACGTTCCACGTATCTCTCTCTCCGGGATGGCAGCACGGCGAAATCAAGATCCGCCCCCTGGCCACGGTCAGCTAGTCCGGTCAACACATGGCCATAAAAGAGTGCGCCATTGACCATTCCGCTAGCCAAGGTCAAGCCGAATGTGATGCCAAAATACATTCCCGTAATCGACATCGCCGTGATCCTTCACCTGGACTAAATGCAGTTTTCGCTCATCCACATTTTCGGCAGATGGCCTCAAAGCTGCTGTAACCTCGCAATCGCCGCATCCAACGTGGCATCGTTCTTGGCGAAACACAGCCGCGCCAGGCGTTGGCCGGACGGTGCGGTTTCGTAGAACGGCGACAGCGGAATCGCCGCCACGCCCTTCTCCACCGTCAGCCACTTCACGAACTCGGTGTCGGGCAGGTCGCTGATGGCCGAATAGTCCACCAGCTGGAAATAACCACCCGGCACCGGCAGCGGGACCAGGCGTGTGGTCAGCAGCTGCTCGCGGAAGCGGTCGCGCTTGGCCTGATAGAACGCGCCCAGTTGCTCGTCGTGCTCGGGTTCGTCGCGCAGCATCGCGGCAAACGCGTGCTGCGCCGGGCCGAAGCTGGTGAAGGTGTTGTACTGGTGCACCTTGCGGAATTCAGCACTCAGCGCGGGCGGCGCGATGGCGTAACCGATCTTCCAGCCGGTGCAATGGTAGGTCTTGCCGAAGCTGGAAATCACGAATGCGCGCACGCGCAGTTCCGGCCAGCGCAGCACCGACTCGTGCCGGCGGCCGTCGAACACGATGTGCTCGTAGACCTCGTCAGACAGCAGGAAGATATCGGTGCCATGCAGCAGCTCGGTGAGGGTCTGCATGTCGGCGGCCGAGAGCATCGCGCCGGAGGGATTGTGCGGCGAGTTGATCATCAGCAAGCGCGTCTTCGGCGTGATCGCCGCGCGCAGCGCGTCCCAATCCACCGCAAAGGTCTGCGGGTCCAACGCCACGTGCACGGCGCGTGCGCCGGCCAGATCGATCGCCGGCTCGTAGCAGTCGTAGGCCGGGTCCAGCACGATCACTTCTTCGCCCGCGCGCACCACCGCGTGGATGGCGTTGAAGATGGCCTCGGTGGCGCCGCTGGTGACGGTGATTTCGGTATCGGCATCCACCTGCGCGCCATAGCAGCGCTGCGCCTTGCCGGCGATGGCCTGGCGCAACGCGGCCACACCGGTCATCGGCGGGTACTGGTTGTGTCCGGCGGCCATGGCCTGGCCGAGTGCGTCGACCAGCCGCTGCGGCACCGCGAAATCCGGGAAGCCCTGGCCGAGGTTCACCGCGCTGTGCTCGGCCGCCAGCTGCGACATGACGGTGAAGATGGTGGTGCCCACCTTGGGCAGCTTGGTCGTGACGGGCATCGCGCGGTTCCGGTCGACAAATCAGGGGACCGCGAGTGTACGCAAACCCGCCCAGCCAGTGCGCCGGGCGATGCGCAAAACAGCGTTCCCGGACACATCACACCGCATGCGCGGCCCCGGGCCGTGCGCATCGCCGCTACAATGCGCGCCCTGTCCCGCCCTTCCCATGCCGTCCTGCGACGGGAGCCCGCTGCGCCGATGATCGATCCGCTCCACACTGCGCCGCCGTTGCTGGCTGCGCGCGCGCTGGCCTTCAGCCGCAACGAGGAGCCGGTGTTCGGCCCGCTGGACTTCCATGTCGATGCCGGCGAGGCCTTGCTGGTGCAAGGCGACAACGGCGCCGGCAAGACCACGCTGCTGCGCGTGCTGGCCGGGCTGCTGCACGTGGAGCGCGGCGAAATCCTGATCGACGGCAAGACCGCTCGCCGTGGCGACCGCAGCCGCTTCATGGCCTACCTCGGGCATCTGCCCGGCCTCAAGGCCGACCTCAGCACGCTGGAAAACCTGCATTTCCTGTGCGGCCTGCACGGCCGGCGGGCCAAACAGATGCCTGGCAGTGCACTGGCCATCGTGGGCCTGGCCGGCTACGAGGATGCGCTGGTGCGGCAGCTCTCGGCCGGCCAGCGCAAGCGGCTGGCACTGGCCCGGCTGTGGCTCTCGCCGGCGCCGCTGTGGTTGCTGGACGAACCCTATGCCAACCTGGATCTGGAGGGCATCACCCTGGTCAACCGGATGATCTCCGCGCATCTGCGTGGCGGTGGCGCGGCCCTGGTCACCACGCACGGCGCCTATGCCGCGCCGCCGGTGCGCACGCGCATGCTGACCCTGGAGGCCGCCGCATGAGCGCGCATTCGCCGCAACCCTCGCTGTGGCAGGCCGGGCGGGCGCTGGTGCGCCGCGACCTGCAACTGCTGTGGCGCCGCCGCAGCGATGCGCTGCAACCGGCGCTGTTTGCGCTGCTGATCGTGGTGCTGTTCGCGCTGGGCCTGGGCGGGCGCCCGGACCTGCTGGCACAGGCCGCGCCGGCGGTGCTGTGGCTGTCGGTGCTGCTGGCCGGGCTGTTGTCGCTGGATGCGCTGTTCCGCAGCGATGTCGAAGACGGCTCAATGGAGCAATGGCTGCTCGCGCCGGTGCCGCTGGCCTGGTTGATCGCGGTGCGCGTGCTGCTGCACTGGGCCACCAGCGCACTGCCGCTGATCGCGGTGACCCCGTTGCTGGGCGAATTGCTGCACCTGCCACATGACCAACTGCCCGTGCTGCTGGCATCGTTGGCATTGGGAACACCGCTTCTGAGCCTGCTCGGCGCCGTGGTTGCAGCGCTGACAGTCACCATGAAACGCTCTGGTATTCTCGTGGCGCTGCTGGCGTTGCCGCTGTATGTGCCGGTGCTGGTGTTCGGTGCCGGCAGTGTGGCGGCCAGTGGACAGGGCCAGGATGCGGTGGGTGCGTTGTTGTTGTTGGGGGCCGGCCTGGTGATCGGCGTGGTTTTGGCACCGCTGGCTGCGGCGGCCGCGATCCGTATTTCACTGAGCTGACCAATGCAGTCGATGCGGCGTTGATGCGACACTCCGCTCCGCAAGCAATTGTCATACCGAGAGCCATCGCCATCGCATGAACGTCGTCGCCCGCTGGTTCCACCACGTTGCTTCCCCGCCGATCTTCGACCGTTTTACCGCGCGCTGGGCGCCGTGGTGCTATGCGCTGGCGGCGGTATTGCTGGGCATCGGCATCTGGCAGGCATTGTTCGCGGTGCCGGCCGACTACCAGCAGGGCGACAGCTTCCGCATCCTGTATATCCACGTGCCCAGCGCATGGATGAGCCTGTTCGTGTTCGGGCTGATGGCGCTGTATGCGGCCATCGCGCTGATCTGGCGCATCAAGGTGTGCGAGATCCTGGCCATGGCCTGCGCGCCGATCGGCGCCGCCTTTACCGTGATCACCCTGCTCACCGGCAGCATCTGGGGCAAGCCGATGTGGGGCGCCTGGTGGGACTGGGACCCGCGCCTGACCACCGAATTGATCCTGCTGTTTCTGTACCTGGGCGTGATCGGGCTGTATCACGCCATCGACGACCGCCGTCAGGCCGCGCGGGCGGCGAGCCTGCTGGCGATCGTCGGCGTCGCGTTGCTGCCGGTGATCCGCTATTCGGTGGTGTGGTGGAATTCGCTGCACCAGGGCCAGAGCATCCGTCTGCTGGGCCCGTCCAGTATCGATGCCAGCATGCTGCTGCCGCTGTGGCTGATGGTGATCGGCACCAAGTTCTGGTTTGCCGGCTCGCTGCTCACGCGGGCGCGTGCCGACAACCTGCGCCGCGAAGCCGGCAAGGCGTGGATCGTGCGCGATGCGGAGGGCACGGCATGAATTATCTGCCCTATGTGATTGCGGCCTACGCGGTGTTCGCGCTGGTGCTGCTGTGGGATTTGATCGCCGGCCGCTGGCAGGTGCGCAAAGCCTTGAAGGTGGCCCGCGCACGGCGCCTGCGCGAGCGCAAACGCACACTGCCCACCGATGTGGAGCTGACCCGATGAACCCGCAACGTCGCCGCCGTCTGTGGCTGGTGCTGGCGCTGGTGCTGGCCGGTGGCCTGGCGACCACGCTGGTGGCCATGGCTCTGCAGCGCAATGTGGCGTATCTGTACACGCCGGCCGAGGTGTTGCGCGGTGAAGCCGGGGAGCATGCGCGTTTCCGTTTGGGTGGCATGGTGGAAAAAGGCTCGTTCCGGCGCGAAGCCGGCTCGCTGGAAGCGCACTTCCGCGTCACCGACGGCGACGCGCAATTGCCGGTGCGCTATGACCGCATCCTTCCCGACCTGTTCCGCGAGGGCCAGGCGGTGGTGGCCACCGGCCGCATGCAGCAAGGTGTGTTCGTGGCCGAGGACGTGCTGGCCAAGCATGATGAGACCTACATGCCCAAGGAAGTCGCCGACAAGATGGGCAGTGCGCATCGCAAGCACCAGGTCGCGCCGGCCAAGGTGACCCAGTGACGGTGACCTCCCCGGCCGAATGCGACGCTGTTATCAACACGACCGTGGCATACAGCCAGACGCCACCGCACAGGCGCGATAGCGGCGCGGTGTCGCCGGCCATCACACGTGGCCCCGGAAACAGGCAGGCCGATGCTGCCTGAACTCGGTACCTTTCTACTGGTGCTGGCGCTGCTGGTGGCGCTGGTGCAGGCCGTCGTGCCGCTGGCCGGTGCGCAGCGCGGGCGCAATGCCTGGATGGCGGTTGCCCGCCCCGCCGCATTGGTGCAACTGGCGCTGATCGCTGCGGCGTTCGCGGTGTTGACGCACGCCTTCCTGGTGCAGGATTTTTCGGTGCGCTACGTGGCCGAGAACTCCAACTCGTTGCTGCCGTTGATCTACCGCTATTCGGCGGTCTGGGGCGCGCACGAAGGCTCGTTGCTGCTGTGGACGCTGGTGCTGGCGCTGTGGACGGGTGCGGTGGCGATCTGGTCGCGGCAGTTGCCCGCCCAGGTGATCGCACGCGTGCTGGGCGTGATGGCGCTGGTGAGCATCGGCTTCCTGGCGTTCCTGTTGTTCACCTCCAATCCGTTCGCGCGGTTGATGCCGGTGCCGCTGGAAGGCGCCGATCTCAATCCGCTGCTGCAGGACCCGGGCCTGATCATCCATCCGCCGATGCTTTATTGCGGGTATGTGGGCTTTGCGGTGCCGTTCGCGTTCGCCATTGCCGCGCTGCTGGAAGGCCGCATGGACGCACGCTGGCTGCGCTGGACGCGGCCATGGACCAACATCGCCTGGTCGATGCTTACCGTGGGCATCGCGCTGGGCAGCTGGTGGGCGTATTACGAACTGGGCTGGGGTGGCTGGTGGTTCTGGGACCCCGTGGAAAACGCCAGCTTCATGCCTTGGCTGGTCGGCACTGCGCTGCTGCACTCGCAGGCGGTCACCGAAAAACGCGGCAGCTTCGCCAGCTGGACGCTGCTGCTGGCGATCGCCGCCTTTGCGCTGTCGCTGCTGGGGACCTTCCTGGTGCGTTCGGGTGTGCTGACCAGCGTGCATTCGTTTGCGGCCGATCCCTCGCGCGGCGTGTTCATCCTGGTGTTCCTGCTGAGTGTAGTTGGCGGCTCGCTGCTGCTGTACGTGCTGCGCGCGCCGCGGTTGTCGCAGGGCGATGACCCGCGCCGGGCCTTTGCCGGCAGCTCGCGCGAAACGCTGTTGCTGTTGAACAACCTGCTGCTTGCCTGCGCTTGCGCGATGGTGCTGCTGGGCACGCTGTACCCGCTGCTGGCCGATGCGCTGGGCCTGGGCAAACTGTCGGTTGGCCCGCCCTACTTCGGCACGTTATTCCTGGTGCTGATGGCGCCGCTGGTGGCGCTGCTGCCGTTCGGGCCGCTGACCCGCTGGCAGCGCGAACAACCCTCGCGTCCGCTGGCGATGCTCGCACCCTGGGCCGCGCTGGCCGCCGTGCTCGGGGTGCTGGCCTGGTTCGCCGCACCGCAGGGCCAGCTGAAAGCGGCACTCGGCGTAGCGGGGGCGGCCTGGGTGGTGCTGGGCACGCTGCGTTTTCTGTGGACGCGCCGCGCTGCCAAGGGGCGCAAGTTCACCGCCGAGATGCTCGGCATGGCGCTGGCGCATACGGGCGTGGCGGTGTTCCTGGCCGGCGCCTTGCTGGTGGAATCGCTCAGCCTGCAGCGTGAAGTCGCGCTGGCACCCGGCCAGCAGATGGAGATCGGCAGCTACGCGCTGCACTTCGACGGGCTGGAAGAAGTCCGCGGGCCGAACTACGTCTCCGACCGCGCCACCTTGCAGGTGTTCAAGGACGACGCCGCAGTGGGCACGCTGCATGCCGAAAAACGCCGCTACGCCAGTGGCGGCCAAACCCTGACCGAGGCGGCGATCCGCCCGGGCCCGTTTGGCGATCTCTACGTCGCCCTGGGCGAACCGCTGGGCAATCAGGCCTGGGCGGTGCGCGTGCATCTCAAACCGTTTGTCCGCTGGATCTGGCTGGGAGCGCTGCTGATGGCGCTCGGCGGGCTGGTCACCGCGGCCGACCGGCGTTTCCGTCGTTCTCCGGAGTCCCTAAATGTCTGACCCCCACACCTCCCGCCTGCCCACCGCCGTGCTTGTGGGAGCGGGCATCCTGCTGCTCGCGCTGGCGGCGTTGCTGGTCTACGCCGTGGTGCGTTCGGGCAATGACGACCGTGACGCCCTGCCGTCGGCACTGATCGGCAAGCCGGCGCCGGAGTTCGCGCTGCCGTTGCTGCACGACCCCAGCATCATCGTGCATGCGCGCGAACTGCGCGGTGCGCCTTACATCATCAACGTGTGGGGCAGCTGGTGCCCGGCCTGCCGCGAAGAACATCCGGTGCTGAGCCGTTTCGCACTGACCAAGCGCGTGCGCGTGATCGGCTACAACTGGAAGGACGAGCGCGCCGATGCCTTGCGCTGGCTCGAACAACTGGGCAACCCGTATCTGCTGGTGGTCGCCGACACCGATGGCCGCACCGCGATCGACTTCGGCATTGCCGCCGCACCGGAAACCTTCCTGGTCGACGGCCGCGGCGTGGTGCGCTGGAAGTACAGCGGCATGCTGACCCAGTCCATCATCGACACGCAGTTGATTCCGGCGCTGAGCAAGATCGAGCGCTCGCCCAGCGCCGCGCCGGACCTGCACACCGCCCGATGACACGCGCCTGGCTACTCGCGTTGTTGCTGTGGCCCTGGCTGGCATTGGCCCAGCCAATGGGCGACCCCTCGCCGCTGCAGTACCGCTCGGCCGCCGAGGAAGCGCGCTTTCATGCGCTCACCGCCGAGCTGCGTTGCGTGCAATGCCAGAACCAGTCGCTGGCCGATTCCAACGCGCAAATTGCACAGGACCTGCGCCGCGAAGTGCTGGCGCTGATGCACGAAGGCCGCAGCGACGCGCAGATCCGTCAGTTTCTGGTGGCCCGTTACGGTGAGTTCGTGCTGTACCGGCCGCAGGTCGAATCGCGCACCTGGCTGCTGTGGTTCGGCCCGTTGCTGGTGCTGCTGCTCGGCGGCACGGCGGTGGCGCTGGTGGTGCGGCGGCGCAGTGCGGCAGCGCCCACCACCAGCGTCGACGAGCAGGAGTGGTAATGGCGATCTTTGTCGCGTGCATCGTGGTGCTGGCGGTATTGGCGTTCGGCCTGGTGCTACGCCCGCTGTGGCGTGAGGCGCGCGGCTTGGCCGGCGCGCTGGTGGTGTTGCTGCTGGCGGCCAGCGCCGCGCTTTACTGGCTGGTCGGCACGCCGGCGGCGATCGAACAGACCGCCGACCGCCCGGCCACGCCACGCACATTGGACGAGGCCATCGTGCAACTGCGCACTGCCCTGGCGCGCAACCCAGACCAGGCCGAAGGCTGGGTGCTGCTGGGGCGGTCACTGTCCAGCCAGGAGAAGTTCGCCGAAGCGCGCGATGCATTTGCACGTGCCGTGGCGCTGCGCCCGGACGAGCCGGATGTATTGGTGGCCGCCGCGCAGACGCGCATGCTCGCCGACGACACGCCGCAGCCGGATCACGAGGCGCAACGCCTGCTCGAGCATGCGCTTGCGGTGCAGCCCGAACACGAGCGTGCGCGCTGGTTCCTGGGCGTGCTGCAACGCCAGGCCGGGCAGCCCGCCGCGGCCAGCGCTACCTGGCTACCGCTGCTGGAGGTGGTAGACCCCAAGACCCGCCCCGGGCTGCTGGAACAGATCAATGCCGCGCGCCGCGAGGCCAAGCTGGCGCCGATCCAGGCCGCCGCACCGGCAACCGCCACGGCCAGCACAGGCAAGGCCATTCGCGTGCGGGTGGTGCTGGACGCCGAGTTCGCCAAGCGCGCCGGCTTGCCCGACGACACCAGCGTGTTCGTGATTGCACGCTCCGCCGACACTCCGATGCCGGTGGCGGTGGAAAAACACCCGCTCAGCGCGCTGCCATTGACCGTCACCCTGGATGATGGCGACAGCCCGATGCCCACGCGCACGCTGTCGTCACTGGACAAGGTGCAACTGGTGGCCCGGCTCTCGCGCAGCGGCAATGCGATGCGCCAGAGCGACGATGTGGAAAGCACGTCGTTGACGGTGCAGTTGCCCACCGATGCGCAGGTGGAGCTGGTCATCGGCCGCTGAGTGCTGCGCGCTTGTAAGCGCATAGCACTCCGGGCGCGCGCGGAAACACCTCGGCATTAAGAGCAGCTATCAAAACTACTGCGCAGCCGCCAGGCGGGCGCGGCCGGTGCTCGGAATCCTCATGTACCGCCGTACACTCCGGTTCCTCCGCGCCGTCCGCACCCACCTGACGACTGCTCGCTACGTTTTGTTAGCCGCTCTAAAGCGATCACATCGCCGGAAACCGGCACCTCCAACGCGGCGCACTGCCCACGCCCTCACACCGCGACAGCGCGTGCCAACCGTGCGCACGCCGGCCCCCGCCATGCCGGATAGAATCACGCGATGACCGAATTCATTCCCACCGGTACCCGCTTCCACGCCCTGCCCTCGCCGTTGCCGATGAAACGCGGCGGCGTGCTGCATCAGGCCAGGGTGGCTTATGAAACCTGGGGCACGCTGGACGCGGACCACGGCAATGCCGTGTTGATCGTCACCGGCCTGTCGCCCAATGCCCACGCCGCGGCCAATGCCGGCAACCCCGAGCCCGGTTGGTGGGAGGCGATGGTGGGCCCGGGCAAGCCGATCGACACCGAGCGCTGGTTCGTGGTGTGCGTCAACTCGTTGGGCAGTTGCAAGGGCTCCACCGGCCCGGCTTCGATCGACCCGGCCACCGGCGCTCCCTACCGGCTGTCGTTCCCAGAATTGTCCATCGAAGATGTCGCCGATGCCGCAGCCGATGTGGTGCGTGCGCTGGGCATCGCGCAGCTGGCCTGCCTGATCGGCAACTCGATGGGCGGCATGACCGCGTTGGCGTTGCTGCTGCGCCACCCGGGCATCGCGCGCAGCCACATCAACATCTCCGGCAGCGCGCAGGCGTTGCCGTTTTCGATCGCCATCCGCTCGCTGCAGCGCGAAGCCATTCGCCTGGATCCGCACTGGAACGGCGGCCACTACGACGATGTGCAGTACCCGGAATCGGGCATGCGCATGGCGCGCAAGCTGGGCGTGATCACTTACCGCTCGGCGCTGGAATGGGATGGCCGTTTCGGCCGCGTGCGGCTGGATTCCGAACAGACCGCCGACGATCCATTCGGGCTCGAATTCCAGGTCGAAAGCTATCTCGAAGGTCATGCACGCCGCTTCGTGCGCTTCTTCGACCCCAACTGCTATCTCTATCTAAGCCGCTCGATGGACTGGTTCGATCTGGCCGAATACGCACCGCACGTGCCCGAGGGCGCAGCGCCGGAATCCGGCGTGCTGGCCGGGCTGGCGCAGATCCGCATCGCGCGCGCACTGGCGATCGGTGCCAATACCGACATCCTGTTCCCGGTGCAGCAGCAAGAGCAGATTGCGGAAGGCCTGCGTGTCGGCGGTGCCGATGCACAGTTCCTGGGCCTGGATTCTCCGCAGGGCCACGACGCCTTCCTGGTGGATTTCGCCCGCTTCGGCCCGGCAGTGCGGGCGTTTCTTGCAGACTGCTAAGCCGCTCATGGTGGGGGATCGATGCGTTATCAGGGGCGTCTGAGCGATTGGGATGACCACAAGGGCTTCGGGTTCGTCGTGCCGCATGGCGGTGGCGAACGTGCCTTCGTGCATATCGGCGCATTTGGGCCGCAGCGGCGGCGGCCCTGCAATGGCGATGTGCTCACCTACGCGGTGCAGCGCGATGCACACGCGCGGCTGAAGGCCACGCAGGTGCGCTGGGCAGACCGCAGCACCCAGGCCAGGACCCGGCAACGCGGCAGCGGCTTGCCGCGCAAGTTCATTGCGGTGATGTTCCTGGGCGCGATCGTCGCCGCGGTCGTGCTGCAGCGGCTGCCGTTGCTGGTGCTGCTCTGGTATGCGACCGCCAGTGGGGTGGCTGTGCTTGCCTACGCCATCGACAAGTCTGCGGCGCAACGCAACCAATGGCGGACGCCGGAGGCCACCTTGCACCTGATCGGTGTGCTGGGCGGCTGGCCTGGCGCGTTGCTGGCGCAGGAATGGTTTCGCCATAAATGCAGCAAGGCCGCGTTCCAGCTGACGTTCTGGATCACCGCCGGGTTGAATGTCGGCCTGTTGCTGTGGGCCTGGCTGCAGCCGGGGCTAATGGCCACGCTCCGAGCGGTGCTGGACTGAGCACGGCACCGTGACTGCGAGACACACCGGGACAGGTGCGTCTCGCTCAGGGCAGCGCTTCCAGCACTCCGTCCCGCATTCGGTAGCGCCGCTGCACCACGCCGTCGGGCACGCTGTCGTGGGTGATCATCACCAGGCTGCGCTGGCCGAGTGCGGCGGCCAGGTCAATCAACAGCGCATCTGCGGTATCCACGTCCAGGCCGTCGGTGGGTTCGTCCAGCAGCAGGATCTGCGCATCGCGCAACAGCGCGCGTGCCAGTGCAAGCCGGCGGGCCTGGCCAGCCGAAAGCGTGGCGCCGTTTTCGCCCACCCAGGTCTCCAGGCCGTTCTGGGCGGTGGCCCAGTCGCGCAGGCGCACCTGATCGAGCACGGCCCATAGCGCGGCATCGCTGGCAGCAGCAGCGCCGATGGTCAGGTTCTCGCGCACGGTGCCGGCAAACACCGGCGCGTTCTGCGGCAGCCAGGCGATGCGTTGGTGCCACTGCGCCTGCGCGAACGCGCGCAGCGCGATGCCGGCGTAGTCCACCTGCCCGTCCTGCGGGTCCCACAGCCGCAGCAGCAGGGCCGACAGCGTGCTCTTGCCGCTGCCGCTATCGCCGCTGATGGCGATGCGCTCGCCCGGGCCCAGCCGCAGGTCCACCGCCTGCAGCACCGGCCGCGCGGCCCCCGGCCAGGCAAAGCGCACCTGGCGCAGTTCCAGCACACCGCTGGGCGGCACCGCGACTGACTGCGGCGGGTCCTGCACCGAAGGCGCCTGGTCCACGATCGCCTGCAGGCGCTGCCCGGCCACGCGCGCACTCTGCAGCGCCTGCAACGCCAGGCCGGCGCCGGCCCACACCTCCAGCAAGGCCATGGTCAGGAACACCAGGCCGGCTGCCATCGCGGCGTCGATCAGGTCGCGCTCGGCCGCATCCAGCGCCAGCCACAGCATGCCCGCCAGGCCGATACCGCCGCAGAGCGCATGCAGCAGATTGCCGCCGATCAGGTGCCGCCGCTGGCTGCGGTCGCCCTGCGCCAACGCCGTGGCGGCGGTGTCGATGCGGGTGATCCAGGTGCCTTGTGCCTCCACCGCGGCCAGGTCCGCCGCACCCTCCAAGCCCTCGAAGGCCTGCGTGCGCAAGGCGGCGCGCTGCTGGGTGCGGCGCTGTTCGCGCGCGGCGCCGCCACGTGCCACCTGCCACGGCACCAGCACGCCGATCAGCAGCCCCAGCACCACCAGCAGCCGTGCAGCCGACGGGTAGATCACCGCGGAGGCGGCCACGCCGGCGCACCACACACCCAGCAATGCAGACAACGGCGCCAACGCGCGCACGCTGACGCCATCGACCTCGCCGATATCGGACATCAGCCGCGCCAGCAGGTCACCGGTGCGCGTGGCCGACAGGCGTCCGGGTGCGAGCGGCAACGCGCGACGGAAGAACCACACCCGCGCGTCGCGCGCGATGCGCAAGGTGGCATCGTGGCCGATCAGTTTCTCGCCATAGCGCGACACGATCCGCGCGAACGTCAACGCCCGGATCCCGGCCGAGGGCGAGAAGAAATTGAAGCCCGAGCCCATCCCGGCAACACCGGCCAGGGCTGCGGCGGTGAGAAACCCGCCAGACAGGCTGAGCAAACCAACGCCCGCCAGCGCGGTGACCAGCACCAGCACCGCCGACACCAGCAACCGCCACAGGTGGCGGGTAAACACATCGCGCAGGCGATCGGGTGCCGGGTGCTTCATGGCTGCTCCATCGCAACGCGCGCGCCGCGTAGATCGATCACCGTATCGGCCCACTGCATCACTGCGGCGCTGTGCGTGGCCAGCACCACGGCGCGTCCACGCGCGAACAGCGCAAGGCTGCGCAGCAGGTCCGCCTCGGTGTCGGGATCGAGAAAGGCCGTGGGCTCGTCCAGCAACAGCACATCGGGCTCCCGCAACAGCAGCCGTGCCAACGCCACGCGCCGGGCTTCGCCACCGGACAGCCCGAAGCCGCGCTCGCCGATCACCGTGTCCAGCCCGTCCGGCAGCTGCGTGGCAAACCGCAGCACCTGCGCCGCGTTGGCCACCGCGCGCAGGCGGGTGTCGTTGGCCTGTGGATCGGCCAGGCGCAGGTTGTCGGCGATGCTGCCGTGGAACAGGTAGGGCCGCTGCGGTGCATAGCCGATGCGCACGCCCGGCCGCACCGCCAGGCTGCCGCCCTCCAACTCCAGCCAGCCGGCCAGGCCTTCCAGCAGCGTGCTCTTGCCGCTGCCGCTGGGGCCAACCAGTGCGACACGCTGACCGGCCTCCAGGGCCAGGGAAAAATCGCGCACCACCTGCACTGGCGAGCCAGGCGGGCGCACTGCCAGCCCACGCGCCTGCAGCAACGGTGCGTGCGCCTGTGCCGGTTCCAGCGGCCGCGCCGGCACTGCCGGCACCTGCACCGCCACCGCAGGCGGTGCAAAGCCGTGCAGCAGGCGCTCGGCTTCGGACACCGCGGCCAGCGCGTTGGCGCGGTCGTGGTAGTGCGCGGCCAGCCGTCGCAGGGGTGCAAAGAATTCCGGCGCCAGCAGCAGGCAGAACATGCCCGTGCCCAGGCTCGGCAGCCCGTGCAGATCCAGCATGCCCAGGTAGCTCAACCCGAAATACAGCGCCACGATCGCCACGCTCACCGAGGCGAAGAACTCCAGCACGGTGGAGGACAGGAACGCGATGCGCAGCACTTTCAGCGAGCGCTCGCGCACGCCGTCGGCGGCTGCCGCAATACCGCCCAATTCGGCCTCGCCACGGCCGTACACTCGCAGCAGGCCCAGGCCCTTGAGGCGGTCGGCAAAGTGCCCGCCCATGCGCGCCAGCTCGCCCAGTTGTTCGCGGCCGGCGGCTTCGGCGCCCCACCCCACCAGCATCATGAAAAACGGAATCAGCGGCGCGGTGAGCAACAGCACCAGGCCCACCACCCAATCCACCGAGAACACCGCCAGCAGGATCAGCCCCGGCACCACCAGCATTTCGGTGCGCGCCAGCTGGTAACCAACGAAATAACCTTCCAGCGCGTCGCTATGCGCCAGGCTCAGTTCACCGAGTTCACCGCTGCGCTGGCGGCGCAACCACACCGGGCCGTGTTCGAGCAGGCGCCGTGCAATACGCAGGCGCAAGGCGTGTTTGGCGACATCGGCCACCTCGCCGGCCAGCGATTGCGCCCATGCGCCGCACAGCGCGCGACCGATCGCCGCACCCAGCAGGCCCAGGCCGACATGGCCCAGCTCCGCCAGTGGCCGGTGCTGCACCAGCACGGACTGGATCAGCCAGGCGATGGCGGCGGACTGCAGCAGCAACAACACGCCCGAAATCGTCACCGCCACGCCCGCCAGACGGCGCGCGCGCGTGGCCGGTGCGGCCAGCGCGTCCAGCCATTGGCCGCGCTGGCGGCGCTGCGCGGGCGTTTCGCTGGCTGGCACGCTGGGCTGGCTCACATCGCTCTCGGAAGACATCGCGGCGGATCGCAATTGTAAGTCGCCATCCCACGGCTGCGGGTTGGACAGTCTGACGCACCCATCGGTGGCCGCCTTGATTTGGATCAACGCGCCGGGCGCGGCAGGGGCAGATCATCCGCTGTGTTCCTACCGACACTCAACCAGGTCCACCCTGCCATGATCGACTCGACAGTCGTTGAACTGTCGCGGCTGCAGTTCGCACTGACCGCGATGTACCACTTTCTCTTCGTCCCGCTGACCCTGGGGCTTTCTTTCATGATTGCGATCATGGAGAGCGTCTATGTCATGACCGGTAAGGACGTCTGGCGCCGCATGACGCTGTTCTGGGGCGTGCTGTTCGGCATCAATTTCGCCATGGGTGTCGGCACCGGCATCGTGATGGAGTTCCAGTTCGGCATGAACTGGTCCTACTACAGCCACTATGTCGGCGACATCTTCGGCGCACCGCTGGCGATCGAAGGGCTGATGGCGTTCTTCCTGGAAGCGACCTTCATCGGCCTGTTCTTTTTCGGCTGGAGCCGGCTCTCGCGCGTGCAGCACCTCACGGTGACCTGGCTGATGGCGCTGGGCACCAACCTGTCGGCGCTGTGGATCCTGATCGCCAACGGCTGGATGCAGAACCCCACCGGCGCGGTGTTCAACCCGGACACCATGCGCATGGAGGTGGTGGACTTCATGGCGGTGCTGTTCAACCCGGTGGCGCAGGCCAAGTTCGTGCACACGGTGAGCGCGGGCTATGTCACCGGCGCAATGTTCGTCATGTCGATCAGTGCGTTGTTCCTGCTGCGCGGCACGCACCGCGAGCTGGCCCGGCGCTCGTTCGCGGTGGCTGCGGCGTTCGGCCTGTTCTCCGCGCTGTCGGTGGTGGTGCTCGGCGATGAGAGCGGCTATGCCGCCAACGAACACCAGAAGATGAAGCTGGCCGCAATCGAGGCGATGTGGGAGACCGAAGCCGCACCGGCCAACTTCACCGCGTTCGGCATTCCCAACCAGACCACGCACCGCAACGATTACGCGATCCAGCTGCCCTACCTGATGGGGCTGGTGGCCACGCGCTCGCTGGACCAGCAGATCCCCGGCATCCTGGATCTGGTCAAGCGTGCCGAACACCGCATCCGCGGCGGGCAGATCGCCTACGGTGCATTGCAACGCCTGCGTGCCGACAAGCACGACGTTGAAGCACGCAAGGTGTTCGATGCGCATTGGCAGGATCTGGGACACGGGCTGCTGCTCAAGCGCTATCGCGATGACATCGGCAACGCCACGCCAGAGCAGATTGCACAGGCCGCAATGGACACCGTGCCGCGCGTGTTGCCGCTGTTCTGGACGTTCCGGGTGATGGCGGCACTGGGCTTCTATCTGATCGCCTTCTTCGCCGCCGCGTTCTGGTTCTCGTGCAAGCACACTTTCGAAGACAAGCGCTGGTTCCTGACGGTGGCGCTGTGGTCGTTGCCGGCACCGTGGATCGCCATCGAATGCGGCTGGTTTGTGGCCGAGTACGGCCGCCAGCCGTGGGCGGTGGAAGGCGTGCTGCCCACGTTCTATGCCGCCTCCGGTCTTGCCCTGCATCAGATCCTGCTCTCGCTGGGCGGCTTCGTGGCGCTGTACACGGTGCTGCTGATCATCGAGATCAAGCTGATGCTCAAAGCCATCCGCAAAGGCCCGGACGCGTTCTTTCCCGCCTTGCGCGACACCACCTCCCCTGCCCCCACGCATGCCGGCGATGCGCTGGCTGGCGCTCAACCGTAACGGTCGGAGACACCCATGGATTTCATTGGATTGGACTACACAACGCTGCGCGTGATCTGGTGGCTACTGCTCGGCATCCTGCTGATCGGGTTTGCGGTCATGGACGGGTTCGACCTGGGCGTGGGCACGCTGCTGCCATTTGTGGCGCGCACCGATGCCGAGCGCCGGCTGGTGGTCAACACCATCGGCCCGGTATGGGAAGGCAACCAGGTGTGGCTGGTGCTCGGTGGCGGCGCGATCTTCGCAGCCTGGCCACCGCTGTATGCGGTGAGCTTTTCGGGCTTTTATCTGGCGATGTTCGTGATCCTGTTTGCGCTGATCCTGCGCCCGGTGGGTTTCAAGTACCGCGGCAAGCTGCCGGGGCAGCGCTGGCGCAGCAACTGGGACTGGGCGCTGTTTGTCGGCGGCTTCATTCCGGCGCTGATCATGGGCGTGGCGGTGGGCAACGTGGTGCTGGGTGTGCCGTTCCATTTCGACGACAGCCTGCGCGTGTTCTACACCGGCAGCTTCTTCGGGTTGTTGACGCCCTTCGCGTTGCTGGCCGGCCTGCTCAGCGTGGCGATGCTGGTGGCGCATGGCGCGGCGATGCTGGTGCTCAAGACCGACGGCCCGGTGGCCGACCGCGCGGCGCGCTACGGCAGTAGTGCGGCCGTGCTCGGCGTGGCGTTGTTTGCAGGTGCCGGTGCCTGGGTGGCGTTCGGGTTGCCCGGCTATGTGGTGACCTCGGCAACGGTGACCGACGCGGCCACCGACCCGCTCGGCAAGACCGCCGCCCTCACCGCCGCCGGTGGCTGGCT
This sequence comes from Xanthomonas sp. NCPPB 4037, assembly GCF_041475695.2. Lineage (NCBI taxonomy): Bacteria > Pseudomonadati > Pseudomonadota > Gammaproteobacteria > Lysobacterales > Lysobacteraceae > Xanthomonas > Xanthomonas sp. NCPPB 4037. The sequence goes on along the minus strand of NZ_CM191261.1, from coordinate 2,604,983 downwards.
GCACAACTACCGCAGCATGCCCGCCACTGCAGTTGCGCCGCTGGTCGGCCTGCTGGGATTGGCCCTCAACGCGGCGCTGCTGCGCGCACGCCGTGGCGGCCTGGCGTTCATTGCCTCGGGCAGTGCCATCGCCGGCATCATCCTGACCGTGGGCTTTGCGCTGTTTCCGTTCCTGCTGCCATCTTCCAGCACACCGGGCTCGAGCCTGACGCTGTGGGATGCCTCCAGCAGCCGGCTGACGCTGTGGATCATGTTGCTGGCCACTGCGGTGTTCCTGCCGATCATCATCGCCTACACCACCTGGGTCTACCGCGTGCTCAAGGGCAAGGTCACCGCCGAAGAGATGGCCGGCAATCCCAACGCGTATTGAGCGCACACCTGCGGGCGCTGCTCCACGGCGCACCAGCGCTCGCATGCCCACACTTCAACGCAACAAGGAGTACACCGATGTGGTATTTCGCATGGATTCTTGGCACCGGTCTGGCCGCACTGGCTGCCGTGCTCAACGGCATGTGGTTCGAGGCGCGCGAGCAAGACACACCGCATTGATAAAAAAAGTTGTCTGCAGTGCTTGCCGATTTGGCATTCCCTATGTAACATACGCGGCTCCTTCGGGGTGTAGCTCAGTCTGGTAGAGCGCTACGTTCGGGACGTAGAGGTCGCAGGTTCGAATCCTGTCTCCCCGACCAAGTTTCAAAACACAAAACCGGCCTCGTGCCGGTTTTGTGTTTTCAGGCGCCGCCATAGTGCTGTGGTCGGTGCGGACGGTCTGTCATGTCTGGTGCACTTTCTACCGTTGCCTCACCTTCCGCACAGCGACGTGGTCGCGGGGTGGTGCTGGCTGCGGTTCTGTTGTCTGCGTTCAATCTGCGCACGGCGGTGACCTCGCTGACGCCGCTGCTGGAACGCATCGCGCATGAGTACGATTTTGGTGCCCCCACGATGGGCGCGCTAGGCATGTTGCCGACTGCCGCGTTCGCGCTCACCGGCGTGGCCACGCCCGCGTTGTTGCGCCGGTTCGGGCTGCTGCAGACCGCACTGATTGCCATGGGCTTGGCCACGATCGGTTTGCTGGTGCGCCCGCTGTTGCCGGGCACCGGGGGATTGCTGCTGGGCTCGCTGGTGGCGCTGGCCGGCATGGGCGTGGGCAACGTGGTGCTGCCGCCGCTGGTGAAGCGCTATTTCGGTGACCGCGTGGGTGGCGTCAGCACGCTGTACATCACCGTGCTCCAGGTGGGCACGCTGTTGCCGGCATTGATGGCGGTGCCGGTGGCCGATGCCTGGGGCTGGCGCAGTTCGATGATGGTGTGGATGCTGCCGGCGCTGCTGGCGTTGATCGCCTGGGCGCTGGTGCATGCGCGCCATCGCCGCCTGGCCGCGACCGGGCCGGCCCCGGTGACGCCCACCCCGGAAGCGGAAGGCCGAGTGGCACGCACCGCGCTGGGCTGGAGCATGGCGCTGACCTTCGGCATGACCTCGCTGGTGACCTATTCGATGTTCACCTGGCTGCCGACGCTGTTCCGCGAGGCCGGTGCGTCGCCGGCCTTCGGCGGCACCATGGTGGCGTTGTTCTCGGCGCTGGGCATGGTTGGCGCGCTGACCATGCCCGCCCTGGCGGTGCGCCTGCGCAACCCGTTCCCGATCGTGCTGCTGTGCGCGGCCTGCCACCTTGTGGCGTTCGCCGGGCTGTGGTGGGCACCGCTGGCGGCGCCGATCCTGTGGGTCACCCTGCTCGGCCTGGGGCCCAGCACGTTCCCGCTGGCACTGGTGCTGGTCAACCAGCGCAGCCGCACTGCCGCCGGCTCGGCGGCACTGTCGGGGTTTTCGCAGGGCATGGGCTACCTGGTGAGCTGCCTGGGGCCGTTCCTGTTCGGCTGGTTGCACGCCCACCGCGGCGGCTGGACCTCGCCCTTCCTGCTACTGGTCGCGTGCATCGTGATCCAGCTGGTGGCCGCCTGGGTGGCCTGCCGCCCGCAGTGGCTGGAAGACGTGTGGGCGCCGCCGGCACGCAGCGCCCGCGGCGTCAACGCACCGGCAGACTGATGTAGCTGCCCTGCCCCGGCGCCACGTACACGCGCTGGGTCGCCTTCTGATAATCGCCGGGCTTGGCGAAGAAGACATTGGGCACGTAGGTCTGCGGGTTGCGGTCGTACAGCGGGAACAGGCTGGACTGCACCTGCACCATCACCCGATGGCCCGGCTGGAAGGTGTGATTGGCAGTGGGCAGGCCGAACTGGAATGCCAGCGGCTGGTTGGCTGCCAGCGGCGCGGGCGTGCTGAAACCTTCGCGGTAGCGGCCGCGGAAGATCGCCATCGACACCGGCAGCTCATAGCCGCCCATCTTCGGGTCGGCCGCCATCTCGTCCGGGTAGACATCGATCAGCTTGACCACCCAGTCGCTGTCGCTGCCGCTGGTGGACGCTTGCAGATGCACATCCGGCGCGCCGGCGATCTGCAGCGGTGCGGTCAGCGGCTCGGTGACGAAAGTGAGGACGTCCGGGCGACCATCGACGAAGCGCTGGTCGTGCACAAGCCAGGTGGTCCACATGCTGCGGTCGCCGAAGTCGACCGGGCGTGGCACGAACGGCACCGGCTTGGCCGGGTCGGACACGTATTCCTCAAACGCCGGTTGCGCCGCCGTTGGCGCCTGGAACGACAGCTTGCCGCCGGCCTGCAGATACAGCGGCTTGCTCTTGGCTGTGCAGCCCTTGTCGCAACTACGTGGCCAGGTCTGCAGGCGGTCCCAATGGTTCTCGCCGGTGTTGTAGATGAACACCGGCGGCGTGGCGGCTTTCGGCGCGCCATCGACCAGGTACTGGTCGAAGAACGGGCGCAGCACATCGTGGCGGAACTGCCGCGCGGTATCGCCACCGAAGTTCAACGCACCCAGCGCGCTGCCATCGTAGTTGACCTGGCTGTGCCGCCACGGCCCCATCACCAGGTAGTTGAGCGTGTTGCTCTTGTCGCGCGGCTCCATCGCCGCATAGCTGTGGATGGCGCCCCACATGTCTTCCTGATCCCACAGGCCCTGCAGCCACATCGTGGGCACCTTCAGCGGCGTGCGCGCCATCACCTTGTCCAGCGCCTGCTCCTGCCAGAAGCTGTCGTAGGCGGCGTGCTCGGTGAGCTTGTGCCACCACGGCAGTTGTTCCAGACCCGCCGCCTTGGCGAAGTCGCCGGCCGAGCCGGCGCGCAGGAAATTGCTGTAGTCGTCATGGCCCTGGCGCGCGATGCCGGTGCCCTTACCGCGCTGGGTCAGCTGGCCGGTGAAGTAATCGAAGTTCACCTGGCGGAACGCGCCGTAGTTGAACCAGTCGTCGCCCATCCAGCCGTCCACCATGGGGCTTTCCGGCACCGCGACCTTGAGCGCCGGATGCGGGTTGGTGAGTGCCATCACCACGGTGAAGCCTTCGTACGAGGAGCCGATCATGCCGACCTTGCCGTTGGACTCCTTGACGTTCTTGACCAGCCAATCGATGGTGTCCCACGCATCGGTGGCATGGTCGACCTCGCTGGGATTGAGCGGCCCGCGCAACGGCCGGGTCATCACGTAATCGCCTTCCGAGCCGTACTTGCCGCGCACGTCCTGGATCACGCGGATGTAGCCACCTTCCACGAACACATCGTCGCCCTGCGCGAGCAGGTCCTTCATGTGCGGCGACGCCATGCGCTCGGTGCGGCCACTGGCGTTGTACGGCGTGCGCGTGAGCACCATCGGTGCGTTGCGTGCGCCCTTGGGCAGCACGATCACCGTATGCAACTTGACCCCATCGCGCATCGGAATCATCACCTCGCGCTTGATGTAGTCGTTGGCAGCGTCGCTTGCCACGAACGGCTTGCCGGTGATGTCCGGGGTCATCGGCGAGGTCTGTGCCAGCGCCGCGCTGGTGGCGGCGGCAACGGCGGTAGCGAGCAGGCAGGCGGCAAGACGACGCATCGACGACTCCGGAAACTGGGGGAAGTCGTCGACTGTAAGCAGCGCGCCGCTGCCGGGGGGAGTGTCAAAGGTCGTGGTTGCGGTGATGCGGCTGCCTGGCGGGCGAGCAGGCTGCGCGGTTGGCGGCCTGCGCTAGGTGCGCGTCTGCGTCCGCGTGATGTCCGCATGGAGCGGCGTACGCAGCGCAGGCTCTCGATGCACTGCCTGCGCAGGGTGATTTCCGGTTCGGCACTCGGTTGCGGGTGACTGCCAGCGTCTCAGCGACAACGAGGAAGGACGGCGTCACCATCGTCTGCGCCCGAGCAACGGCCCGGTGCATCGCGTAGCCCGCTGCTGCAACCATGCCTGCACTGGCGGCCTGTGCGCCAGCACCAGGCCAAGCCGTCAGTGCCGTACCTGGCCCTCACCACGCACCACGAAGCGCTCAACGGTCAGCGCCTCCAGGCCCATCGGGCCGTACGAATGCAGGCGCGTGGTGGAGATGCCGATCTCCGCGCCCAGGCCGAGTTCGCCACCGTCGGAAAAACGCGAGGAAGCGTTGACCATCACCACGGCCGAGCGCAGCGATTGCACGAACTGCTCGGCATTGGCCGTGTCCTGCGTGGCGATCACTTCGGTGTGGTCGGAGCCGTACTGGCGGATATGCGCCAGCGCGGTGTCCAGATCCGGCACCACGCGGATGGCCAGGATCAGGTCCAGGAATTCGGCGGCGTAGTCGTCGTCGCTGGCCGCGGCGATCTCGGGCAGCACTGCGCGCGTTGCCGCATCGCCACGCAGCTCGACGTGGCGCGCGCGCAACGCAGCGGCGGCGGCGGGCAGAAAGCGTTCGGCAATGTCTGCGTGCACCAACAGGGTCTCCAGCGAATTGCACGCCGATGGCCGCGAAGCCTTGCCATCCACCAGCAGGCGCACCGCCAGGTCCACATCGGCCGATGCATCCACGAACAGATGGCAGACACCCTTGTAATGCTTGATCACCGGCACGCGCGCGTGTTCGGCAACGAAGCGGATCAGGCCTTCGCCACCACGCGGAATCGCCAGGTCGACGATGTCGCTGAGCTGCAGCAACTCCAGCATGGTCTCGCGCCGCAAGTCCTCCACCAGCGTCAGCGCCGCTTCGGGCACGCCGGCCTCGCGCAGGGCACGCTGCAGGGCGCGCGCAATCGCGGTGTTGGAGTGAATCGCTTCGGAGCCGCCACGCAGGATCACACCGTTGCCGGCCTTGATGCACAGCGCTGCCGCATCAGCGGTCACATTGGGGCGGGCTTCGTAGATCATCGCGATCACCCCCAGCGGCACGCGCACCTTCTGCACGCGGATGCCGTTGGGGCGCACATCGTCGCGCGTGACCTGGCCCACTGGATCCGGCAGCACGGCCACCTCGCGCAACGCCGCGCCCACTGCCGACAAGCGCGCCGGCGTCAGCGCCAGGCGATCGAGCATCGCCGCCCCGGTGCCCTTCTCACGCGCCGCATCCACGTCACGCTGGTTGGCCTGCAGAATCTGCTGCGCATCGGTGTCGAGCGCATCGGCCATGGCCAGCAACAAGGCCTGCTTGGCGTCTGCGGACAGTTGCGACAGCACCTGCGCGGCGTCGCGGCATTGCAGGGCGAGCGATTTGATGGTCATTGGGGGGCCGGGATTCGAGAATCGGGATTGGGGATTGGCAAACGCAAGCGACCGTTTTATCACCACAAGGGAAGCAGTCGTTGGGACACAGAGACAACGTTTGGGAAACGCACAACAGATGCTGTTGCGAATCCCCAATCCCGACTCACCAATCCCTGCTACAAAACTACCAGATCATCACGATGCACCACATTCTCGCCATAGCTGTAGCCCAGGATCGGTTCGATCTCGCGCGAATGGCGGCGGGCGATGCGGCGCACATCCACTGCCGAATACTGGCTCACGCCGCGTGCCAGGCAGCGGCTGCCCACACTGTCGCGCAGGTGGATTTCCACCATGTCGCCACGGCGGAAATCGCCTTCGGCACCGGCCACGCCACCGGGTAGCAGCGAGGCGCCCTTGTCGGTGAGCGCCAGTGCGGCGCCGGCATCGATCAGGATCGTGCCCGGCTCCACCGGCGCATGCCGCAGCCAGTATTTGCGCGCGGCAATGCGCGTGCGCGCGGCGTGGATACGCGTGCCGCACAGCCGGTCCTGCGCCAGCCCGCGCACCACCTCGGCACTGCGGCCGTTGAACAGATAGGTTTCGATCCCGGCCGCGCCGGCCTTGGCGGCGGCTTCCAGCTTGGTGCGCATGCCGCCGGTGCCAACGCTGCTGCCGCTGCCGCCGGCCATCGCCAGCACCTCGGCGCTGAGTTCGGCCACCTCGTCGAGCGGGCGTGCCAGCGGGTTGCTGCGCGGGTCGGCGCTGTACAAGCCATCGATGTCGGTGGCGATGAACAAGGCATCGGCATCGACCAGCGCGGCCACGATCGCGGCCAGGTTGTCGTTGTCGCCGAGCTTGAGTTCGTCCACCGACACGGTGTCGTTCTCGTTGATCACCGGCAATGCGCCCAGCCGCAACAGTTCGCACAGCGTGGCGCGCGCATTGAGGTAACGGCGGCGGTTGCGCAGGTCGTCGTGGGTGAGCAGCACCTGTGCCACCGGGCGCTCGAAAAAGCGCTGCCACAACGCGATCAACTGCGCCTGGCCCAGCGCGGCCAGCGCCTGACGTGCGGCGATGGCGGCGCCGGCTTCGGCTGCCTTGGGCAGGATGGCGCGCCCGGCCGCCACCGCACCGGACGAGACGATCACCACTTCGCGCCCCGCCGCCAGATTGGCCGACACAAACTGCGCCAGGCCCAGCGCAAATCGCGGCGACAGGCCGCCGCCATCGGCCGCCAGCAGGCTGCTGCCCACCTTGAGCACTGCGCGCCGCCACGGCGGCAGCACCTGCTCGGTGAATAGCGAGGTCGCGACGACCGGCTGGGTCATGACCGTGCCCTACTGATTGCGGCAGCGATTACCACGCGTGCCACGCGGATGTGCAGCCTCACTGCGCGTTCCATTCGTACACCGTGAGCGTGGAGGCACCGCGCACGGCCAGGGGATCCTGCGCCACGATCTGCTGCGCCTGCGCCAGACCCTCGACATTGATCAATACGTACGCGCCACCACTGCCGTCGCTGAAGCCCCCGGTCAACTCCAGTTGCCCGGCGGCTCGCAGCGCATCCAGAAAATCGCGATGCGGCTGCACCACATCGGCCGGGAAGTCGGGCTGGCGCATCGCCAGGACCAGATAGCGCGTGGCCATCAGTCGGCCTCCGTTGGCGCGGCGCCCGGTGCCACCACGGCGGCGGTGGCCACGGGTGTGCTCGCGGTGGTCGTAAGCTCGGCCTTGCCATGCGGCGTGGAAATCACCAGAAACCGCGCCTGCTCGTCGGACAGGTTGTGCATCTGATGGGTCGAGCCGGGCGTCACATGCAGGCCCTGGCCCACCTTGAGCACGTGCTGCTCGCCATCCACCTGCAGCATGACTTCGCCTGCGAGCACATAGAAAAAATGCCGTGCACGGCTATGCCGGTGGCGTTGCTCCATCGCGCCGGGCGGCATGTGCTCTTCGAGCACGCTCAGCCCCGGGTCGCGCAGCAGGTGCCAGCCATCGCAGGCCTCGCCCCAGGGATAGTGCTCGGCGGTGTCGGCACTGAGGGTCGGGATCACTGCAGCGCCTCCCAGCGGGCGCGCAGCACATCCAGCTGCAGATCGGCCGCCGCACCGGGCGACACGCGTGCGGCCAGGCTGGCTTCCGGTGTGCGCCCCTGCCCTGCGCTGTCAGACGCGGCGGCGGCCGCCTTGTAGGCGTCGCGGAACGGCACCCCGGCCACGGCAGCTTCCACCGCCACATCGGTGGCGTACATGCCCGAATCGATCGCCGCGCGCAGCTTGTCCGGCCGCCATTCCAGGTTGGCCAGCAGGGCCGGCAACAGCTCCAGCGCGGCCAGGCCGCGCGCAAAGCCGTGCACGATCGCGCCCTTGCTGCTCTGCAGATCGCGGTGGTAGCCGGACGGCAGCGACAGCAGCTGTTCGATCTCGGTGCGCGCCGCTGCCACGCTGGCGTGGGTGGCGCGCATCAGTTCGATGACATCGGGGTTGCGCTTGTTCGGCATGATCGAACTGCCGGTGGTGTACTGCGCCGGCAGCGCGACAAAGGCGAACTCACCGCTGGTGAACAACGACAGATCCCAGGCAATCCGGCGCAGGTCCAGCGTTGCGCCACCCAGCGCTTCCAGTGCAGCCAGCTCGAACTTGCCGCGCGAGAGCTGGGCGTAGATGGGTGAGACCTGCAGCCGCGCGAAGCCAAGTTCGGCGGTGGTGTGCGCACGGTCCAGCGGCAGATTGACGCCATAACCCGCGGCAGTGCCCAGCGGGTTGGCGTCGACCAGCTTGAAGGTGTCGTTGGCGCGCACGGCGTTGTCGATGAAGGCCTCGGCCCACCCCGCCCACCACATGCCGGCCGAGGACACCACCGCACGCTGGATGTGCGTGTAGCCGGGCACCGGTAGCTCGGCTTCGGCCTGCGCGCGGTCCAGCGCCACCTTGGCCACCTCGGTGCTGAGCGCAGCTACGCGCTGCAGCTTGTCTTTCAACCATAGCCGCGTGGCCACCAGGATCTGGTCGTTGCGGCTGCGGCCGGTGTGGATCTTGCGGCCGGCATCGCCCAGGCGTTCGGTCAGCCGCGCTTCGATAGCCGAATGGCAATCCTCGTACTGCGCATCGAGCACGAACGTGCCGCTACGGAAGTGGCCGGCCAGCAGATCCAGCTGCTCGCTCAGCCCGCCCAGTTCCTCCAGCGACAGGATGCCGATGTGCTGCAGCCCCTGCGCATGCGCCTTGCTGGCCGCGATGTCGTACAGGAAGAACTCGCGGTCCAGGATGACGTCATCGCCAGCCAGGAAGGTCTGGATCTTGGCGTCCACCGCCACGCCGGGTTTTTGCCACAACAGATTGGTCATCGGAAAGCGTCTCGAAATAAGTCGTCCAATTGAATCCCCGCAGATGGATGTGCGGGCTTGTGCGAGGGACGCGCATCAACCAATTGCGGTCAATTCGTCCCAACCCAGCGCCAGGTTGAGGTTCTGCATGGCCTGCGTGGCCGCACCCTTGAGCAGGTTGTCCAGCGTTGCCACCACCACCACGCGCTTGTTGCCCGGTGCCACGGTGAACCCACCGATCTGCACGCCATGGGTGCCGGCGATGCGGCTTACCCACGGCGCTTCGTCCACGATCTCGATCAAGGGCTCATGCGCATACCGCTCCAGGTAGCGCGCGTGGATCTGCTCGCGCGTCAACGGCTGCTGCAGCCACAGGTTCACGGTCATGGTGATGCCGCGGAAATGCGGCGCCACATGCGGCATGAATTCCACCGGTACGCCGAGCTGCGCGGAGACTTCGCGCTCGTGCATGTGGTTGGTCAGCGCGTACGGCATCAGGTTGTCGGCCAGCAACGCGGGGTTGTTCTTGTCCGAGGGCGTGGTGCCTGCGCCGGAATAGCCGGAGACGCCAAAGCACTGCGGCGGGCCGGCCAGTTGCTCGCGCAGCGGCGCGATCGTCAGCTGCATCGCGGTGGCATAGCAGCCGGGATTGCTGATGCGGCGCTGGCCGGCGTAGGTGTGGCGGGTGAGCTCCGGCAAGCCGTAATACCAGGCCGGATCGAAGCGGTAGTCGGCCGACAGGTCGATCAGCAGTGTCTTCGGCCGGCTGGCATCGATGGCCGCCACGAAGGGCGCGGCCTTGCCGTTGGGCAATGCCAGGATCACCACATCCGCGGCCTTGGCAGCCACCGCGTCGGCGTCCAGGCTTTCATAGCGCAGCTCGCCCTGATAGCCGTCGCTGTGCTCGGCCACGCGCTGGCCGGCGAGCTCGCGCGAGGACACGAACACCAGCTGCAACTGCGGGTGCGCGGCAATCAGCTTGATGAGCTCCGCGCCGGTATGGCCGCGCGCGCCCACAATGCCGATGGTGGTTGGTTGAACAGTCATGCGTGTGCGTCCAGGCGGAACTGCAGGTGGCGTTTCACCCCGGCCCATTCCGCATTGATGATGGAAAACACCACGGTATCGCGTGGCGTGCCGTCGGCGTGGCGCGTGTGATTGCGCAGCACCCCGTCCTGCTTTGCACCCAGCCGCGCGATGGCCGCGCGCGAGGTGTGATTGAACCAGCTGGTCTCGAACACCACGCTCAGGCAGCCGAGCGTTTCAAAGGCATGCCCAAGCAGCAGGCGTTTTGCCTCGGTATTGAGGCCGGTGCGCTGCACCCGCGGCGCGTACCAGGTGTAGCCGATCGACAGCTTCGGCACCGACGCATCCAGTGCGTAGTAGCGTGTGCTGCCGGCGATCTCGCCCGCCGCATCGCGCACCACGAACGGCAGCGCAGTGCCGTCCGCCTGCGCGGCCAACGCGGCGGCGATGTAGTCATCGACTTGCGCAGCACCGGGCACGCTGGTGTACCACAGGCGCGACAACGCACCATCGGCCACTGCCGCACGCAAGCCATCGGCGTGGGCGGCGCGCAGTGGCTCCAGCGTGACGTGCTGGCCGCGCAAGGTGGGCACCTCGCGCCAAAGCGTTTGCGATGCGGCGGCCGTCATTGCACTCACCCCAGCAAGGTGGGTTGACGCGTCGCGCAATGCGCCACGCAGTGCTGGATCTGCTCGAAGTTTTCCAGCCCGTACCAGAACACCTTCCACTTTTCCTGCTTGATGCAGCCGTCGGATTCGGCGTAGTAGAAGATGTTGACCTGGTTGTTGTGACGCGAGCGCCAGAACAGCTGGGGGGTTTCTTCGCGCATCACGTTCCAGACCGCACGGCCCAGGCCTTCGCCCTGCGCGTCGTCGAGCACGGCGAACTTGTCCAGATAGGTCAAGGTGCCCTCGCCCAGCATGCCTTCATCGGTGAGGATCACCGCCGCGCGGTAGTTCTCGCTGACGTAGGCACGCAGCAGCTTGGTGTTGCTGAAATAGTCCGGCACCAACGTGCGGCCGAAGCTGGATTCGATCAGGGACGTCAGCCGCGGCAGGTCCAGCGCGTCCCACGAGGTCGCGCGCAGCACACGCTCGCCACGTCGCACCAGCGTGCCGGAGCCTTTGTGGGTGAACAGTTCCTTGGCCAGATCCGCCGGCCGGGTGATCGATACCGACGATTCCAGCGGCAGCCGATCGAGCAGATCCTTGATCTGTTCGATCTTCACCCGCATGCCGCCGTTGATCCACGGCTGCTGCATCAGATGGTCGTATTCGGTGGACAGGTTGATCGAGTCGATCAGCTTGCCGTCGGCATCCAGCAAGCCGCCGGTGCCGGTGAGGAAGATGATCTTGTACGGCTGCAGTTCCTGCACCAGTTCGTTGGCGGCAAAATCGGCGTTGACGTTGAGGATCTGCCCGCTCGGGGTTTCGCCCAGGCTGGTGATCACCGGGATCGAACCGGCCTGCAGGCTGGCTTCGATCGGCGCCAGGTTCACTGCCTTGACCTCGCCGACCAGGCCGTAGGTTTCGCGATCCAGATATTCGGCTTCGAAGACGCCGCCGGTGATCGAAGTCGCACGCGCGCCGTTCTGCTGCAGCGCTTCCACCAGCTTGAGGTTGGAGGCCTGAAACACCTTGCGCACGATCGCCAGGGCTTGCGGCGAGGTCACGCGCAGGCCGTTGACGGTCTGCTTTTCGATGCCGGCGGCCGAGAGTTCGGCATCCAGCTGCGGGCCCGCGCCGTGCAGCACGATCGGGGTGAGCCCTACTTCCTGCAGGAACGACAACGACGAGGTCAGCGCCTCCAGGTCGTCGCGCAACACCGCGCCGCCCACCTTGACCACCGCAAAGCGCTTGGCGTCCAGCTGCGAGAAACGCTTCAGGTACTGGCTGATCTCCTTCGCGCTGGCCATGCTCGAAAGCAGGCGCACGATGGTCTGGCGGGTCTGTTTGTGGGGCTGTGCAGGAAGGGACATTGCGGTGATCGTTGGGAGGAATGGCCGCGCCAGGCGCGGAACGCAGGCTCAGTGCGAGCCGTTGATGATGCGGTTGACCGACTCGGCGTAGCGCTGCAACTGCGCCAGCGTCACGAACTCGTCGGCGGTGTGCGCCTGGGCAATATCGCCCGGGCCATAAACCAGTGCGGTGTAGCCGCCGGCCGAAAACAGCGAGGCCTCGGTCCAGAAGTCCACCGCATTGCCGATCGGCAGGTCCAGCGCGTCGGCCACATCGCGCGCCGCCAGGCGACGCTCTTCGGCACGTGCGATGTCGCCCGATGGCAGGCTGGGGCCGCGAAAGGTTTCTTCGAAATGCGCCGCAGCCGGATCGGCAAACCCGGCAAAAGTCGCCAACAGGCCATCCACATCCATGGACGGCAGCGGCCGGAAGCCAAAGCGCAACTCGGCCGCCGGCGCGATCATGTTGGCCTTGATGCCGCCATCGACGCGGCCGATGTTGAAGCGCAAACCGGTCAGCCCACCGAAACGCGCGTGCGCCAGCGACTCGACATGATCCAGCGCCTTGCCGCCCCAGCGCATCGCCTGATGCAGCGCGCTGGCAGCCGGATCCTGCTTGCCGGACGCATGCCCGGCACGGCCAGCAAAGCGCATCAGCACCGAGCTGATGCCGCGATGCGCCAGCACCGCCTCGCCCATGGTCGGCTCGGCCACCAGCACGGCGTCATACGGCAAGCCACGCGCCAGAAACGCCGCGATGCACCGCGGGTCATTGGCTTCTTCGTCGGACGAAAACAGAAACGCCGCATCGCCATCGCCGGCATTGGCGGCCGCTACCAACGCCGCGGCCGCGCCCTTGATGTCGCAGACGCCCAGGCCGATCACCCGGTCCTCGGTGCGCCGCATCACGTGCGGATCGGCGCTCCAGTGCGGCGAATCCGGCACCGTGTCCAGATGCACATTGAACAGGTACTTCGGCGTGCCACGCACCGCGTACAGGCTCACCGCCCCATCGCCATGATCGATCACCTCGACCTGGAAACCGGGCAACTGCGCATGCAGATAATCGAAGATGCCACCTTCGGCAGCGATCGCACGCGGCGGATTGCGGGTGTCGAAGGACACCAGCGTTTCCAGGTGTTCGAGGGTGGAGGCGAGTAGATCGGTCATGTCTGTTTGATCATTGGTCCGAAGTGGCGGCTGGATGAAAGTGTGCAAAGCACGGAGGCGCGCAAACGACTGGTAAATCTCATCGAAGCGATTCCTTCTCCCCTTCGGGAGAAGGTGCCCCGAAGGGGCGGATGAGGGTGCGGGCGAAGCCTAGTGCACTGAACATCGCGAGAGCTTCGCTCCGTACCCTCACCCCAACCCCTCTCCCGAGGGGGAGGGGCTTTGCCTACGTGCCTGGAAACCTCAGCGATTCACCTGCGCGTACAGCGTAGAGCTCATCCCGAACAGCTTGATGAAACCCTCGGCCTCTTCCACGCCCCAATCTGCCGACTGCGCGTAGGTCGCGCCCTTGGCGTTGAGCAGGTGCGGCGAACGCACCGCCACCGCATCGACGCGGCCGCCACGGGTTTCCAGCGTCACTTCGCCATTGACCTTGGACTGCGACGACTTCAGGAACGCCTCGATATCGGTCTTGAGCGGGTCGTGATAGAAGCCCTCGTACACCAGCTCCACCCACTTGCGCGCCACGTCCGGCTTGAAGCGGTTCTGCTGCTTGGTCAGCACCGCATCTTCCAGCGCACGGTGCGCGGTGAGCAGCGAGATCAGGCCCGGCGCTTCGAACACGATGCGGCCCTTCAGGCCGATCACGGTGTCGCCGGTGTACACGCCACGGCCCACGCCGTACTGCGCGAACAAGGTGTTGAGCTTGGCCAGGATCTGCGCGCCCGGCAGCGCCTTGCCGTCCAGCGCCACCGCCTCGCCTTCGACAAACTTCAGCGTCACCGTCAACGCTTCGGTCGGCCACGCGCTACGCGGTGCGCACCAGCCGCGTGCGCCTTCGCCCGGTGCTTCCCAGCGATCGATCTCGCCGCCGGACATGGTCACGCCCAGCAGGTTCTCGTTGATGGTGTAGGCCTTCTGCTTGGCGCGCACGCCGAAGCCGCGCTCTTCCAGGTACTTCTGTTCGTAGGCGCGGGTCTGGGTGTGTTCTTTCTGGATCTCGCGAATCGGCGCCACAATCTGGTAGTCGCCCAGCGCCTTCACCGCCAGGTCGAAACGCACCTGATCGTTGCCCATGCCGGTGCAGCCGTGCGCAATGATCCGCGTGCCCAGTTCTTCGGCGCGCTTGAGCGCGGCATCGACGATCAGGTAACGGTCGGACACCAGCAACGGGTACTGGCCCTGGTAGCCCTCGCCGGCCCACACGAACGGCTTGACGAAGCCTTCCCAGATCGCCGGGCCGCCATCGACGGTGACATGGCTGGCTGCGCCCAGCTCGGCGGCGCGCTTCTCGATGAAATCGCGTTCTTCGGCATCCACACCGCCGGTATCGGCGAACACGGTATGCACGGCATAGCCGCGTTCCTGCAGATATGGAATGCAGAAGCTGGTGTCGAGGCCACCGGAGAAAGCGAGGACGATATCTTTGCTGCTCATGACGAAGTTCCTGGGGGCAAGGGAGAAAAGTTAGTCCGTCACCACGATGCGCGGTTCACAGCGCACCGGGAAGTTGACCGAATTGGCGATGAAACAGGCTTGATGCGCGAGATGATGCAGGGCGTCGGCAGTCGCGGGGTCGCCTGCGGAAATGGTCACCGTGGGCTTGAGCACCACCTCGCTGAAACGGCCGCTGTCAGCGTCGGTGAACATGCTGCCGATCGCATCGTCGACATAGCCGCGCACCACGATGCCGGACTCGGCAGCCAGGTGCAGGTACCACAGCATGTGGCAGGCCGATAGCGACGACACCAGCAGGTCCTCGGGATTGTGCAGACCCGCGTCGCCGCGAAACAGCGGGTCCGACGACCCGACGATCGGCGACTTGCCGGCGATGGCAATCTCGTGCTCGCGGCCGTAACTGCGATAGCTGTGCGTGCCCTGCCCGCGATCACCGGTCCAGGTGACACGGGCGGCATAACGATGCGTGTGGTGGCTCACGGGCGGTTCTGACCCACCAGCGCTGCCATGATCGCCTTCTGCACATGCAGACGGTTTTCGGCCTCGTCGATTGCGATGCAGTTGGGCGAATCCATCACCGCATCGGTGGCCTTGACGTTGCGACGCAGCGGCAGGCAGTGCGAAAACACGCCGTTGTTGGTCAGCGCCATCTTGCGTTCGTCGACGATGAAATGCTGGTACTGGTCGCGAATCGGCTTTTCCGGCTCCCAGTTGCCGAAGAACGGCAATGCGCCCCAGCTCTTGGCGTACACCACATCGGCGCCGGCATAGGCACTGTCGATGTCGTGGCTGACCTGCAGCGAGCCACCGCTCTCTGCCACGTTCTGCGCCGCCCAGTCCATGTAACGCTCGTCCAGGATATAGTCCGGGGTCGGGCACAGCAGGGTCACGTCCATGCCCATGCGCGTGGCGATGGTCAGTGCCGAATTGGCTACCGCGGTGTTCAACGGCTTGGGGTGGTAGGTCCAGGTCAACACGTACTTCTTGCCGCGCAGGTCCTGGGTGCCGAAATGCTCCTGCAGCGCCAGCGCATGCGCCAGCTCCTGGCACGGGTGGGTGATGGTCTCCATGTTGATCACCGGCACCGGCGAATACTTGGCAAAGCTCTTGAGCACCTGGTCTTCGCGGTCCTTGGACCAATCGACGAACTTCGGGAACGCACGCACGCCGATCAGGTCGACGTAGCGCCCCAGCACGCGCGCCACCTCGGCGATGTGCTCCTCGGTATCGCCGTCCATCACCGTACCCAGGTTGAATTCGATCGGCCACGCATCCTTGCCCGGCTGCAGCACCACCGCATGCCCACCCAGCTGGAACGCACCCAACTCGAAGCTGGTGCGGGTACGCATGGACGGGTTGAAGAACACCAGCGCGATCGACTTGCCCTTCAGCTCGCTTCCCAGCTTGTTGCGTTTGAACAACGCGGCCTGGGTCAACAGCGCATCCAGTTCGGCGCGGCTCCAGTCCTGGGTGTTCAAGAAGTGCTTCAGTGACATCGATCGATCCTTTGCTGCGTACTTCTGCTGCGTGGTCCGCCGCGAGCGACGGGTTGCGCGGAATGCGCGGTTCTTGCGAGTGAAACTTTTCCCGGGCCCGAAACGAAAAAACCCAGCCGCGGGCTGGGTTTTCGAAACAGGCAGCAAAACGCTCCGGTTACCCAGCGAAAATGTGGGATTCCGGTCGGCGGGCACGCGACGTCATGCCGGAGGCCATCCGGGCGGCGCTGGTGTCGTGCTGAAAGGCGTTTGCGTGCATAGGGCGCGAATCCTCGCACGCATGCGGGCACGGCGCAACCGCTGCGGGCCTCATCGCGGCGGCGCGACGATGGCGTCGGGAATGTACGGGGTCACCGAGACCCGGATCCGCAGCCGGTTGCCCGGGTCTTCCGGCAGCCGGGAACGGTATTTGGTGCCCTTGTAGACGTAGTCCACGTCGAAGGCGATCGGCCGGCGGAACTCGCGCGGCACCTCCACCACCTTGCAGTTGCGCCGCGTGCTGGTCGGCGGCACCGCTGCCGGGGCGGCCGGCTCGGGCTGGCGCGAGAACATCTCCTTGACCGAATCCATCATCCGGTTGATGCGGCCTTCGCCGGACTCGACGGGCGCGGCGGCCACCGCAGCGGCCTGCTCGGCCTCGCATTGCTCTTCGATGCGGGTGGCGCGCAAGGTCTGGTAGACCGGCTCCACGTTGAGCACCTGGGCATAGTCCAGCTTGACGTTTTCGATCACGACCACCCGGTTTTTCACGTCGGGTTCTGCCGCCTGCACCGGCAATGCCTGCCAGGCCAGCACACACAGCATGGAGAACGGGAGAAGTCGCATCAGGACCAAGGAGGCGGAGCAGAGCAATACGTAAGTGTATGGAGCTTGCGAGACCTTGGGCTGAACGCAGCCCATCCGGTTGCCATCGCTTGTCTGCCGGTTCGCCGCATCGCCGCGACCGGCTAGAATCGCCCAGTTACCCTCGCCAAGATGCCGATGAGCCTGCGCCTGCACAACAATCTGACGCGGCGGGTCGAGCCGTTCGCACCGCTCGATCCGTCCAGCCCCACCCTGTATGTGTGCGGGCCCACGGTCTACAACTATGCGCATATCGGCAATGCGCGTGGCCCGGTGGTGTTCGATGTGCTGGCGGCGCTGCTGCGCCGGCGCTATGGCGCGCTGCGCTACGCACGCAACATCACCGACGTGGACGACAAGATCAACGCCGCCGCCCAGGCGCAGGGCGTGCCGATCTCCACCATCACCGACCGCTTCGCGGCGATCTACCGCCAGGATATGGCCGCGCTCGGTGTGGTGCCGCCGGATATCGAGCCGGAGGCCACCGCGCACATCCCGCAGATCGTGGCGATGATAGAACAGCTGATCGCCAGCGGGCATGCCTATGCCGCCGAAGGCCATGTGCTGTTCGCGGTGGCCAGCTTTGCCGACTACGGCAAGCTGTCACGCCGCGATCCCGATGAAATGCTGGCCGGCGCACGCGTCGATGTGGCTCCCTACAAGCGCGACCCTGGCGACTTCGTGCTGTGGAAGCCCTCCAGCGACGACCTGCCCGGTTGGGACTCGCCGTGGGGCCGCGGCCGCCCCGGCTGGCATATCGAATGCTCGGCAATGGCCGCCGCGCACCTCGGGCCGACCATCGACATCCACGCCGGCGGCGTGGACCTGCAGTTCCCGCATCACGAAAACGAAATAGCGCAGAGCGAGTGCGCCCACGGCGGCGCCGTCTTCGCGCGGTTCTGGCTACACAACGGCATGCTCAACTTCAGCGGCGCCAAGATGAGCAAGTCGCTGGGCAACATCGAGACCGTGCACGACCTGATCGCCAAGCACCGGCCTGAAGCGCTGCGCTGCGCGTTGTTGAGTGCGCATTACCGCCAGCCCTTGGATTGGTCGGATGGCTTGATTGAGACCGAGACCAACAGGCTCGACGGCTTGTACAAACTGCTGAATCGTTTGAAGGCTTTTGATGAAGTTCAAGCTTCGATCCCTGACGAGATTGAAGATGCATTGAACGAAGACCTCAATACGCCGCTGGCTCTCAGAGTGCTGGCAAAATTTGCTGACCGGGCGCGTCGCGCACTGAAGGAGTTTGCACCGCCAGGCGGGCCAGACAGCGAGCAGACCGGCAGCACCGACGCCGTGAAGAAAGCCAAAGCCGAACTCCTCGGCGCTGGCTTGGCCCTGGGACTGTTGCAACAAGATCCGGCCGCTTGGTTATCGCGTGGCAACAAGGCTGGCACCAGCACTGATGCAGGCGACGATGCGCGTATCACTGCGCTGGTCGAAGAGCGCAATGCCGCAAAGAAAACCAAGGATTTCGCTCACGCCGATGCCATCCGCCAGCAGCTGGCCGACGAAGGCATCGTGCTGGAAGACACCCCACAAGGCGTGCGCTGGAAGCGTGCATGACTTTATTCCCTTCTCCCTCCGGGAGAAGGTGCCCCGCAGGGGCGGATGAGGGTGCGAGCGAAGCCACGTGCATCGATTTTTTTGAGGTAAGAGCGAAGCCACCCGCATCGAACTCCAGCGAAGCTTCGCCCGTACCCTCGCCCCAACCCCCGCTCCGCGCCCCGGCCCGCGCTGGCGGCGCGGGCGCTCCAAGGCCCGCGCGCCAGTGGCGCGCAAACCGTGCCTTCTCGCCCCGAAGGGAGAGGGGCTTTGACCGAACGACCCTGGATTTTGCGAATGATTCTGGAGTTTTGATGACCACCACCCCCTTCCCGCTAGAACCCACCGCCGTCGAAGCGCAAGCCACCATCGCCGAGGAGTTTTCCTTCTTCGGCGACTGGTCCGAGCGCTACCAGTACCTGATCGACCTGGGCCGCAAGCTGCCCACTTTCCCGGAACAGTGGAAGAGCGAAGAACACCGCCTGCACGGCTGCCAGTCGATGGTGTGGATCGTGCCGGAGGGCAATGCCGAGCGCCTGGACTTCCACGCGGTCAGCGATTCGGCGATCGTCTCTGGCCTGATCTACCTGGCGCTGCGCGTGTACTCGGGCCGTAGCGCGCAGGAGATCCTGGCGACCGAGCCGGACTACATCGCCGGGATCGGCCTGGCCAAGCACCTCTCACCGACCCGCAGCAATGGCGTGGCCGCGATGCTGGCCTTCATCCGCGACACCGCCCGCGCGCAGCAGTGAGCACGCCCACGCCGTCACCGGCAGCCTCGCTGCGCACGCTGCTGACCTACCCCGGCTTCGGGTTGATCCTGCTGTACCGCGTCAGCGCGATGCTGTCCTACCAGATCGTTGCGGTGACGGTGGGCTGGCACATCTACGAGATCACCCGCAGTCCGCTGTCGCTGGGATTGATCGGGCTGGCGGAAATCCTGCCGTTCTTCTGCATCGCGCCGTTCGCCGGGTATCTGGTCGACCATCTGCCGCGGCGCCGGCTCGGCATGACGGCCGCGCTGGGCCTGGTGGCCACCGCCCTGATCCTGACGGCCATCACGCATGGCTGGTTGCCCGTCAACGGCGTGTGGCCGATCTATGCGGCCATCGCGCTGACCGGCGCCGCGCGCTCGTTCCTGTCGCCGGTATACAACGCCTTGTTCGCACGCGCCCTGCCGCGCGAGGCCTTCGCGCGTGGCGCCAGCATCGGCAGCGTGACCTTCCAGGCCGGCATGGTGATCGGCCCGGCGCTGGGCGGCGTGCTGGTCGCCTGGGGTGGCAAGGGCCTGGCCTATGGCGTAGCGGCAAGCGTGGCGCTGGTGGCCATCCTGGCGCTGTTCCTGCTGCGCGTGACCGAGCCGGTCAACGCAGGCCCGCGTGCGCCGATCTTCCGCAGCATTGCCGAAGGCGCGCAGTTCGTGCTGTCCAACCAGATCATGCTCGGCGCGATGGCGCTGGACATGTTCTCGGTGCTGCTCGGCGGTGCGGTGTCGATGCTGCCGGCCTTCATCCACGACATCCTGCACTACGGGCCGGAAGGGCTAGGCATCCTGCGCGGCGCACCTGCGCTGGGCTCGATCCTGGTCGGCGTGTGGTTGGCGCGGCACCCGCTGCAGCGCAACGCCGGGCGCATCCTGCTGCTGTCGGTGGCTGGGTTCGGGCTGTGCACGATCGCCTTCGGCCTGTCGCGCCACTTCTGGTTATCGGCGGCGATCCTGCTGGCCTACGGCATGTGCGACGGCGTGTCGGTGGTGGTGCGGCAAACCATCCTGCAGCTCGCCACGCCGGACGCGATGCGCGGCCGGGTGTCCTCGATCAACGGCATCTTTATCGGCTCGTCCAACGAGCTGGGCGCGTTCTACGACGGGGTGATGGCGCGACTGGTCGGCCTGGTGCCGGCGGTGGTGATCGGTGGCTGCGTGACCCTGGGCGTGGTGGCGACCACTGCGTGGAAGGCGCCGAAATTGCGCAAGCTGGATCTGCGCGATCTGCAGTAGCCGCTACATGTAGCGTGGTCGGGTTTGCGTGCGCCTGCTCGCGAAATTAGGACCGCACTTACGGTCGTGCGAACAGCCGCTACTAGCAACGCTTAGCGCCGCTGGCGCCGCATGGAGAGCCAGCAAGACAGCAGCGTAGCGCAACTACCGCGGCCGCTTCTTGGCGATCCGTAGATTGGCCAACGTCTCGATCAACGCATGCCACACGTAGGAGCGCGCTTGCGCACGAGGGCATTCCCGCGGACGCCTCTCGCGCGCAAGCGCGCTCCTACAAAGACGTTGCTGTCGCGCGTGAAGCGATGCACGTGCGACCATTACACAACTACTGGCTGGGTCCTCCAGCAACGCCCGCAAGCCCGCGGCCTCGCCTTCATTGGCCGCCCTAGCGATCAGCGCCTGCACGCCTGATCGGTAGGCCGTCTGCTGCGTCTGTGCGGCCGGCACCGCCAAGTCGGGGATCACGCCACTGCGCTCCAAATTGTCGCGGGTGATCGGGCTCACTAACCGGGCGTAGGGCACCACCGCAACAACCTGGTTGCTGATCTTGAAGCCGCGGCTTGGATGCGCACCGCCAGCGGTGACCTCGCCCACCACCGTGGCGCGCGCCAGCGCCAGCGCCTGCAGCGCATAAGCAACGTCTTCGGCTGCCAAAAAGGTCTGCTGGCTGTTCAGGAGGTACACCGGTTGCTGCCACCAAAAGCCGCGCTGGCAGACCCGGCGTGGTCCAGGCCTGCTAGGTCACCCTGCCCTTGCGGGTCACGATGTCGTGCAAGCGCACGCGCGTGTCAAAACGATAGCTGGCCAGCTACGCCACCATCGCCGGGTCGCCGGGTCGCCGGGTCGCCGCTAGCGTTATCGCGCAGGTCAATGATCAGCGCATCGGTATTAGCGACGAAGTCCATTGCCGAACTCGCGGTTGCGGCGCCAGATACGGGTAGGCGAAGAGGCGGAACTTCTCGTAGCCGATGTTGCCGGGCAGGCGCTGGACCTTGTCGAATGCGAAGTTGCCCTTGACCACCGCCGGTCGCGCAGCCCACGACAAAAGCCCCGCACTAGGCGGGGCTTGGTCGCAACAATAGACAACCGCCCTAACGGGTGATCAGTCGCCCTGCTGCTTCTGCAGGTGTTCCCAACGCTCCTGGGCGTCGATGGTGCGCTCGGCGGTCAGGCGCGCCTCCAGGCGGTCCAGGCCGATCTCTTCGCCGGTGTCTACGCAGTAGCCGTAGTCGCCGTCTTCCAGACGCTTGAGCGTGCTGTCGATCTTGGAGATCAACTTGCGTGCACGGTCGCGCGCGCGCAGCTCGAGCGAGTTCTCGGTTTCGCGGGTGGCACGTTCGGCTTCGTCGCCGATGTCACGCACTTCTTCGCGCAGGTTCTCGATGGTCTGCTTGGACTCTTCCACCATCTCGTTGCGCCAACGCTGCAGGCGCTGACGGAAGTACTCCTGCTGCAGCTTGCTCATGTACTCCTCGTCCGCGGAGGGCTTGTAGCCCTGCGGCAGGATCGGGCGGCCGGTGGTTTCGTCGGTCTTGTAATCGACGACCTTGTACTTGGCCTTCGGGGTCGAGCCCGACGGTTTGGAGGTCACGGCCACGGCCACCTTGCCGACCGGACGGGTCGCGGCGGGCTTGGCGGGGGCTTCGGTTTTGGTTGGCGTTTTTGCTGAGGATTTCGAAACGGGCACGGGATTCTTGGATGACGGGGTCGCAGACTTCGCCGGCTTTGCAGGGACGGCCTTGGGGGCCGGTGCGGGCGCGGGCTTGGCAGCCTTGACCGGGACTGACTTGGCCGGAGCCGGCGTGGTGGCCGGCTTCGGTACGGACTTGGTGGCCACCGGCTTGGTGACCGGCTTGGCGGCAGCCGGAGCTGCCTTGCTCGCCGCCGGCTTGGCAGCACTCTTGGCGACGGGTTTCACGGGCTTGGGCGCTGCGGGTTTCGAGGCCGGCGCCGGCTTGGCAGCGGTCTTGGTCGCAGGTGCCTTCTTGGCAACCGGTTGCTTGGCGGCCGGCTTGGCAGCGGCAGGCGCCGCGGCCTTCTTGGCAACAGGCTTGGCGGACTTCTTGGCGGCCTGGACGGCCTTTTGTGCAGTTTTTTTAGCAGCCACGAAACGCTCTTCCTTGGTTCCCCCGGGGCCCGGGAAAGCGGGCCTTTATAGCCTACCCCACAGACCCCCGGCAACCACGTATTAATCCAAGTGGCATATCATTGGCAAGTGATCGGACGCCTGCTCATCGCGCTGCTGCGCTTCTACAAGCGGTTCATCAGCCCCCTGCTGGGGCCGCGCTGCCGTTTTGCGCCCAGCTGCTCGGAGTATGCGGTGACTGCCATCGCTCGCTTCGGTCCGCTCCGCGGCAGCTGGCTGGCTGCACGCCGCCTGGGCCGCTGCCATCCGTTCCATCCGGGCGGGTTCGACCCCGTCCCTGATGCGCCCGCATCTTCCCCCTCTTCCTGCCGCTGCAAAGGACCCCATCCATGAGCCGAACCGTCATCGTCAACGCCCGCCTGGTCAATGAAGGCAAGGAGTTCGACGCCGATCTCCTGATCGAAGGCGGCCGCATCGCCCGCATCGACAGCCATATCGCACCGGCTGCCGGCGACACCGTGGTGGATGCGGCCGGCCGCTGGCTGCTGCCCGGGATGATCGATGACCAGGTGCACTTCCGCGAGCCGGGCCTGACTCACAAAGGCGACATCGCCACCGAATCCGGCGCCGCGGTGGCCGGTGGCCTGACCAGCTTCATGGACATGCCCAACACCAATCCGCCGACCCTGAACGCCGACGCGCTGCAGGCCAAGTACGATGCGGCCGCCGGGCGCGCCTGGGCCAACTACGGCTTCTATATGGGCGCCAGCAACGACAACCTGGCCCACATCCAGTCGCTGGACCCCAAGACCGCACCCGGCATCAAGGTGTTCATGGGCGCCTCCACTGGCAACATGCTGGTGGACAACCCCGAGACGCTGGATGCGATCTTCCGCGACGCTCCCACACCGATCATCACCCACTGCGAAGACACCCCCACCATCGATGCCACGATGGCCGCCTACAAGGAGAAGTACGGCGAGGCGTTGACTGCCGAGATGCATCCGGACATCCGCTCGCGCGAAGCCTGCCTGAAGTCCTCGCAGCTGGCGGTGTCGCTGGCGCGCAAGCACAACACCCGCCTGCACGTGCTGCACATCTCCACCGCCGATGAATTGATGTTGTTCGAAGCCGGCCCGCTGGTGGATGCCGATGGCAAGGTGCGCAAGCGCATCACCGCCGAGACCTGCATCCATTTCCTGCGCTTTGACCGCAGCGATTACGCGCGCCTGGGCAACCTGATCAAATGCAACCCCGCGATCAAGGATCCCGAGGACCGCCTGGCATTGATCGAGGCCTTGGCCGAAGACGTCATCGACGTGCTCGCCACCGATCATGCCCCGCATACCTGGGACGAAAAGCAGAAGCCGTATGCGCAGGCACCCTCGGGCTTGCCGCTGGTGCAATACGCGCTGGTCGCCGCGCTGGAGCTCGTGCATGAAGGCAAGCTGCCGATCACCCGTATCGTGCAGAAGTTCGCGCATGCGCCGGCGCAGTTGTTCGATGTGGAGCAGCGCGGCTTCCTGCGCGAAGGCTACTTCGCCGACCTGGTGCTGATCGACAACACGCCGTTCACCGTAAAGCGCGAACAGGTGCTGTCCAAGTGCGGCTGGTCGCCGTTCGAAGGCACCACCTTCCGCTCACGCATCGCTGCGACCTGGGTCAACGGCCAGCAGGTATGGGATGGCGAACAGCTGGTGGGCAGTGCCGCCGGCCAGCGCCTGACCTTCGACCGCTGATGCGTGCACTGCTGATGGGCGCGGCGCTTGCGCTGGCGCCGTGCACATTGCTCACGGTGCCGGTGTCTGCGCAGGAGCCCGCCGCTGCAGACGGGCGCGTGGTGTTTCCGGCCAGCGCCTCGCAAGGGGCGATGGTGATCGGCAA
The DNA here is from genome assembly GCF_041475695.2 of Xanthomonas sp. NCPPB 4037. Lineage (NCBI taxonomy): Bacteria > Pseudomonadati > Pseudomonadota > Gammaproteobacteria > Lysobacterales > Lysobacteraceae > Xanthomonas > Xanthomonas sp. NCPPB 4037. Next base: position 2,580,640 of record NZ_CM191261.1, on the reverse strand, counting down.
GGTGTCGGCGGGCAGCCGGGTCGAGTACGCCGGCCGCGCGCTGCGCGTGAGCGGCTATGGCAGCGTGGTGTTCGGCATCGGCCGTGACGCCACCGGCCCGTTGCAGGTGCAGATCACCCGCGCCGATGGTGGAAAGGAGACCGCAACCATCGCGGTCACTCCGCGCGACTGGCCGGTGGAGCGCGTCAACGGCGTGCCGCCAAAGACCGTCAACCCACCACCAGCGATTGCCGAGCGCATCAAGCGCGAGCAGGCGCAGGTCACTGCCGCACGCGATCGCGACGACCCACGCGCCGATTTTGCGCAGCCCTTCGTGTGGCCGGTGCAGGGCCGCATCAGCGGCCGCTTCGGCAATGCGCGCGTGTACAACGGCCAGCCTGGCGCCGGTCATTCGGGCATGGATATCGCCGTGCCCACCGGCACGCCGGTCAAGGCGCCCGCCGCTGGCGTGGTGACCTTTGCGGCACCGGATCTGTACCTGACCGGCGGCACGTTGCTGCTTGACCACGGCTTCGGCATCAGTTCGAACTTCCTGCACCTGTCGCGGATCGACGTGAAGGTGGGCGATCGCGTGGAACAGGGGCAGGTCATCGCCGCGGTGGGCGCCACCGGGCGCGCGACCGGGCCGCATCTGCATTGGGGGATGAATTGGTTCGACGTGCGGATTGATCCCTTGTTGGTGCTTGAGCGCGGGAAGTAAGTGCCAGTGGGCGGCTTTTCCCTTCTCCCCTCGGGAGAAGGTGGCGCGTAGCGCCGGATGAGGGTGCGGCTGCTACTGGTCAACTGAGTAACCGTACCCTCACCCCAACCCCTCTCCCGGGGAGAGGGGCTTTCACTTGCCGGCAGCGAAGCGTGTCGTCGACGATTGCTTACAATTGTTGATTGATCGAATGCCTGGGCTGTGGGCTGTGGCAATGCCAGTGTCTGCGCATCAAGCGCTCAACCCGTGCACGCTCACAGCCACCCGTGGACACCTCCCTTCTCCCACCGGGAGAAGGTGGCGCGTAGCGCCGGATGAGGCCGCGCCGGCTGCTGGTTAACTAAGCAACCGTACCCTCACCCCAACCCTCTCCCGCAGGGAGAGGGGCTTTCAGCAATTGCGGCCGCACAGCGGCCTGTCGGTGATTCCACCCACTTGTCGATTGATCGAATGGATTTGCTGCGCGTGCGAGGCTATGCGGCACTAAAAGCGTGAGCCAACGACACGCTAGTGCCACTGCGCGAGCACAGGGCAGACATGCTGAACTCGCAGACCAGACCAGACCAGACCAGACCGGGAACCGGGAGCTGGGCCTGTCTCTCCGGAACCGGAGGTCAAGCATCAGGAAAGTTAATAAAGATCGGAACGCCACCACGTTGCACCACACCTACCCGCTGCGCTTGTGTCCGTCGCCGGGCTTTGGGGTATAACCGGGAGAGCGTCGATCATTGCCGGTGACAGCGGCCGATCAGCCAGCGACGGTCAGTCCGTGTCGCGGCCCAGTCCTGGCAACCGACGCGCTTCGTCTCCCCTCCCCCGACCGCAGGAGATGTGCGACATGAGCAACGAGCAACTCAAGCCGACCCTGGGCACCTGGCAACTGTGGGGCATTGCAGTCGGGCTAGTGATTTCAGGCGAATATTTCGGCTGGAGTTATGGGTGGGGCACGGCCGGCACCTTGGGATTTCTGGTCACCACGGTGCTGGTGGCGGTGATGTACACCTGCTTCATTTTCAGTTTCACCGAACTGACCACGGCCATCCCCAATGCGGGCGGCCCGTTCGCCTACAGCCTGCGCGCGTTCGGCACCTATGGCGGCATGCTCGCCGGGCTGGCGACCTTGATCGAATTCGTGTTCGCGCCACCGGCCATTGCCATGGCCATTGGCGCGTATCTCAATGTGCAGTTCCCCACGCTGGACCCACGCGTCGCCGCGATCGGGGCGTACGTGATCTTCATGAGCTTGAACATCGTGGGTGTGGCGATCGCGGCCACCTTCGAGTTGATCGTGACCTTGCTGGCGGTGATCGAGCTGCTGGTGTTCATGGGCGTGGTTGCGCCGGGTTTCAGCGTGGCGCGCTTTGCCGCCAATGGCTGGGCCGGGAGCAATCAGTTCGGGCCGGCGGCGATCTCCGGCATCTTCGCCGCGATCCCGTTTGCGATCTGGTTCTTCCTGGCGATCGAGGGCGCGGCGATGGCCGCCGAAGAAGCCAAGGACCCCAAGCGGACCATTCCACGCGCCTACATCGCCGGCATTCTTACCCTGGTGGTGTTGGCGCTGGGTGTGATGGTGTTTGCCGGCGGCGTCGGTGACTGGCGCCAACTGTCCAACATCAACGACCCGTTGCCGCAGGCAATGAAGGCGGTGGTGGGCAACAGCTCGACGTGGTTGCACATGCTGGTGTGGATTGGCCTGTTCGGCCTGGTGGCCAGTTTCCACGGCATCATCCTGGGCTATTCGCGGCAGTTCTTCGCGTTGGCACGCGCCGGCTTCCTGCCGCACGGGCTGGCGAAATTGTCGCGTTTCCGCACGCCGCACCGGGCCATCCTGGCCGGTGGCGTGATCGGCATTGCGGCCATCTGCAGCGACAGCGTGGTGAAGATTCAGGGCATGTCGCTGACCGCGGCCATGATCACCATGTCCGTGTTCGGCGCCATCGTGATGTATGTGATGAGCATGCTCAGCCTGTTCAAATTACGCCGCACCGAACCCACGCTGGAGCGCAGCTTCCGTGCGCCCGGCTACCCGGTGGTGCCGGCGATCGCCTTGCTGCTGGCGCTGGTGTGCCTGGTGGCGATGGTCTGGTTCAACCCGCTGGTGGCGTTGGTCTTCGTCGGCCTGCTGCTGTTCGGTGCGGTGTGTTGCCTGCTGAGCTTGCGTGGCGGCGCCAACGCCGGGGGTATCGCAGGATGAGTGGATTTGCCTTCAGTGCCGGCGGCGAGCGCTTCCGCTTCGCCGATCTGAAGGACTTGCTGGCCAAGGCCACGCCCGCGCGCTCGGGCGATCAGCTGGCCAGGCTGGCGGCCCACTCCGAGCTGCAGCGTGTCGCCGCACAGATGGCGCTGGCGGAGCTGCCGCTGCGGCATTTCCTCGATGAGGCGGTGGTGCCGTATGAAAGTGATGAGGTCACGCGCCTGATCGTTGATCAGCACGATGCTGCCGCGTTCGCGCCGGTGGCGCACCTCACCGTTGGCGGGTTTCGTGATTGGCTGCTGGGCGCGCAAGCCGACGACGACGCGCTGGCGGCATTGGCACCGGGGCTGATGCCGGAAATGGTGGCGGCCGTCTCCAAGCTGATGCGGGTGCAGGACCTGATCCTGGTCGCGCAGAAAACCCGCGTGGTCACCCGCTTCCGCAACACGCTAGGGTTGCGTGGCCGCCTGTCCACGCGCCTGCAGCCCAACCATCCCACCGACGATGCCACTGGCATTGCCGCCAGCGTGCTGGATGGCCTGCTGTACGGCAACGGCGATGCGGTGATCGGCATCAACCCGGCCAGCGACAGCCTGGCCGCGACCACCGCGCTGCTGCGCATGCTCGATGCGGTGATCACTGGCTACGGCATCCCCACCCAGGCGTGCGTGCTCGCGCACATCACCACCACCATCGATGCGATCAACCGCGGCGTGCCGGTGGATCTAGTGTTCCAGTCCATTGCCGGCACCGAAGCGGCCAACACCAGCTTCGGCATCAACCTGGCGTTGCTGCAGGAAGGGCTGGACGCGGGCCTGTCGCAGCAGCGCGGCAGCGTGGGCAACAACGTGATGTATTTCGAAACCGGCCAGGGCAGCGCGCTGTCGGCCAATGCGCATCATGGCGTGGACCAACAGACCTGCGAGGTGCGTGCCTACGCGGTGGCGCGCCAGTTCAACCCGCTGCTGGTCAATACCGTGGTGGGCTTCATCGGCCCGGAATATCTCTACGACGGCAAACAGATCATCCGTGCGGGGCTGGAGGACCATTTCTGCGGCAAGCTGCTCGGCGTGCCCATGGGCTGCGACATCTGCTACACCAACCATGCCGAAGCCGATCAGGACGACATGGACATGCTGTTGACCCTGCTCGGCACCGCCGGCATCAACTTCATCATGGGCATTCCGGGCTCGGACGATGTGATGCTCAACTACCAGACCACCTCCTTCCACGACGCACTGTACGCACGGCAGGCGTTGGGCCTGCGCCCCGCGCCGGAGTTCGAACACTGGCTGGACACGCAAGGCATCCTGCGCCTGCGCGATGGCCGGTTCGAGTTGGGCAGTGAAATGCCGGCACCGTTTCGCAAGGCGCTGTCACAGCTGGATGCGGAGCCACGCGGATGAGCACGCCAACCACACCGCCCCGCGATGCGTGGGCACGCTTGCGCGCGCTCACACCGGCCCGCATCGCGTTGGGGCGAGCCGGCACCAGCCTGCCGACCGCTTCGCATCTGGACTTCCAGCTTGCGCATGCGCAGGCGCGCGATGCCGTGCACCTGGCGTTCGATCCTGCGCCGTTGCAGGCGGTGCTGCAGCAGCGCGGCCGCCGCAGCGTGTTGCTGCATAGCGCGGCATCCGACCGTCATCTGTATCTGCAACGGCCCGACCTGGGCCGCCGCCTGAGCGATGAGGCGGCCGAACAGCTGCGTGGCACGACCGCCGTGCATGGCGGTGGCGCGGATCTGGCGGTGGTGGTGGCAGATGGTCTGTCTGCACTGGCGGTGCATCGGCATGCAGGCGCGATGCTGGAGCAGATCGATGCGCTGGCCGCGCACGAAGGATGGTCGTTGGCGCCGGTGACCCTGATTGCGCAAGGCCGCGTGGCGATTGGCGATGAGGTGGGCGAACTGCTGCAGGCGCAGGCGGTGATCGTGCTGGTTGGCGAGCGCCCGGGGCTCAGCTCGCCGGACAGCCTGGGGCTGTATCTCACCTATGCGCCACGTGTTGGCCATACCGATGCGGCACGCAACTGCATTTCCAATATCCGTGGCGAAGGCCTGAGCTATGCCGAGGCGAGCCACAAACTCGGCTACCTGCTGCGCGAGGCGTTCAGACGCAAACTCTCCGGCGTGCAGCTCAAGGACGAGGCGGATCGCCCACTGCTGGGCACCGATACCGCATCGCAAGCGGCGCCGCGCAACTTCCTGCTGCCCGAATAAGCGAAGAGCGCATGGCGCTGCCTGAATCGGCGGCGCCACGCGCTCGTTTCCAAATCACCAAGCTGATACGCGCGCTTACTTGAGCGCGCCATCCTGCGGATCGCTGGCCGCATAGGTGCTGGTGGGCAATTCGTTCTCGTGCGGTTTGCGCAAGGCGGCGCGCACTGATTCGGGGAGCTGTTCCACGTCCAGCATCACCTTGCCAGAATGCACATCGCGCACCACCGAGGTGGCCACGATGAAGTCGCCACCGTTTTCGATATTGATCACCAACTCGGCCCCGTTGCTGCGCACTTCGCGCACCGCGCCAACGCCCACTTCGCCATCGCGCAAGAACACCATCTGGCCTACTTCAATCTGCTGCATCGTGCTTCTCCTGTAGCGCACCGCGTGGCTGCTGCGGCGCTGGTGGCGCATGATCGCGCTGCGGCACGTTCTGGCGAAGTGAAGCGCACGTGCTCATGCCGTGGGCGCATGTTGCAACGCGCCCGCAGGCAAGCGTGCGGGCAGCCCGGCAATGCGCTCGAATTCCACGACATCGTGCGAACAGAACACCTCCACCTCCGCACCATGCTGCTGCCGCAGTGCGCGCAACCGTTGCTGGTTATGCAGCCTTGCAGCGCGGTCCTTTTCCAGCATCCATTGATAGAAACGCAGCCCAGGCGTGCAATAAGGCTGCGGGTCCATTCGCGGTGATAGAAATACGCATCGCCGGCGAGCAGCAGCCAACGCTCAGGGGTGCGCACCGCAACGGCGGCATGCCCGAACGTGTGGCCGGGCAGCGGCACCAGCAGGATCTCTGGCGGTAGCCCGTGCAAATCATGCACGCACTCCAGGCCCATCCAGGCCGCGCCGGAGGTACTGTCGTAGGTGCGCCATTGCCCACGCGTGGACCATTGCTGCGGGCGAAAGCGTTGCCGGTCCATCCAGGTGTGTTGCGCCAGCGCGGCATCACGCTCACGCGTCATCAGATGCACGCGCGCATGCGGAAAATCATGCAGCCCGCCGGCATGGTCGAAATCCAGATGGGTCAGCACGATATGCCGCACATCGCGCGGATCGAAGCCCAACCGCTGGATCTGCCGGATCGCCGTCATGTCTTCGCGCAGATCCGGTTTCACCAGCGCCAGAAAGAACGCACTAAGCCGCGCGCGTGGCTCGGCGATATCGCGCAGCCCAAAGCCGGTGTCGATCAAGACCAGACCGGCATTGGTTTCCACCAACAGGCAGTGGCAGCTCAGGTGGCCACGCTCGAGCACGCCGTGCGTGCGTCCATCCATCAGGTGGCCGCCCAGCGGGCAGGTGGAGATGCAGTTGAGGTGGTGCACGCGCACCGGCACGCTCCGCGCTTGGCGTGCCAGCATTGCAAGGACGTCGTCGCTCATCGGTGAGCGATGCAGCGACGACGGCCGCCACGCACACACTGCTTTGACGGCTGTGTGTGCGTGCCAGAGCAGCGATCAAAACGACTGCGCAGTTGCCAGGCGGGCGCGGCCGGTGCTCGGAATCGGTATATACCCACGTACACTCCGATTCCTCCACGCGACCGCACCCACCTGACGACTGCTCGCTACATTCCGTTAGGCGCTCTAGAGCGTGTTATGAACTTTGCCCTTGTCACGATAACGTATACGGATGAAGCCTCGTAAGCCATATCCAACCGATATCTCCGACGAAGAATGGGCCTTCGCTGCGCCATATCTCACACTGATGGATGCGCAAGCACCGCAGCGCAAATACGCGCTACGCGCGATGTTTAACGCACTGCGCTGGATCGCACGCGCCGGCGCACCGTGGCGATTGCTTCCCAACGATTTCCCGCCTTGGGAAGCGGTGTATCAGCAAACGCAGCGCTGGCTGCAGGCTGGCTGCTTTGAGGCCATGGTCAGCGATCTGCGCTCACTCTTGCGTGTGGCACAGGGGAAGAAAGGCCAGCCGAGCGCGGTGATTTTTGATGGCCGGACGCTGCAGTCCACCTGTGAAAGCGGGCCGCGTGCTGGATACGATGGCTATAAGCGCAAGAAAGGCAGCAAGGTGCATATGGCCGTCGATACGCTGGGACATCTGCTTGCCGTCCAGGTCACGCCGGCCAACGAGCAGGAACGCGCACAGGTCCGTTCGTTGGCCCAGGAGGTACAACACGTGACCGGTGAAACGGTCAAGATCGCTTTTGTGGATCAGGGCTATACCGGCCAAGAACCGGCGCAAGCGGCTAAGGAAGAGGGCATTGAGTTGCACGTCATCAAGCTGCAAGAAGCGAAGAAAGGTTTGTCTTGCTGCCGCGCCGCTGGGTTGTCGAGCGCAGCTTCGGCTGGGTCAATCGCTTCAGACGACTGGCGCGCGACTATGAGCGATTGCCGGAAACGTTGGCCGGTTTGCACTTTGTCGTCTTCACGATCCTGATGCTTGGAAATGCAGCCGCTCTATTTCAAAGTTCATAACACGCTCTAGATGCTTGCCAACGCTCAAAGCTTGTGGGCAATTTACTTGCTAACCAGCCTGACAGTTCATCCGGATCACTTCTCAGGAAGGTCGAAATGGAACTCATCAGACATGCCTTCTCAAGAACGTAAGAACCAAATGATCGCTCGGCCGTGCTCTTAAGCCCCCACGCGTCCCAGAGTTCATAGGGAAGCCTCTCATGTACACGGTCAAGGTGGCACATCTCCCACGCCACAAACCCGTTTCCTATGCAACAAAGCTTATGTGCGGTCCGAGCAGGAAACTGCCCAAACGTTTTGCGCTTGATCACCTCTCGCGAGGTTGCGATACAGGTAAGGTGATCGGAATACCGCTGAAGCAGCCAGGCACCCGCTCGTAATTGGGCAGTTCGATGGATGACGGTACGACTCTCCTTTTCGATCGAGCAAGGTTCTTCGGCACGGTGGCTTTTTAAGATACGCTGGATAGATGGCTGCCCCCGATGGTTGGGAACGACTTTGATAGCGGCGAATCTCGGTACAAAAGAAAGCTCCTCGGAACGTTGTCTATTGGACTCCAACATCGCTGTTGTAGCTTCCTTGACGCCCGACAACGTGCCTCGCCTGCCAAACCGCCTTGTCACCATGGAATAAATCGGTGCGCAAGCATTCATCGCCCCAACCAGCTCCTGATAGGCGTGTGAAATCCGCCATCGGACGCGCTGATTCGCACACACATTGGTCATATCGGCATCCAACAGAGAACCACCGCAGCTGTCACAGCTAAATGCTGGGCGGGGTACGGCGGCGGCGTATTTCATTTGCCGCCCGCAGACCGGGCAGTGCGAGATCAGTCGTCGTTGGTGATAAGGACAGAACTCAATAAACTGCAGTTGGCAGACCGTAAAGTGCATTCCAAGCGCGACGCATTCTGTGCAGAAGCGGAGACACTCTTCTTCCCATGCCCCGTCAGAGTAGTCCTTCAGCATCAAGAAATCCGACTCGTTGAAGTACTCCCCTAGCCTCCCTTGCTGGATTGGCCACAGATACCTATGCGCCTTACTGCTCCATTCATTCACTACCTCCGCGTAGTCGATCCGGCCTGGCTTGTGGGGATACTGATTTTGCTCGTTGATGCGAAGATCACGCATCAGCTGAAGTGGGCCCGTTACCGCGAACCAACCCAATTTGTTCAGAAATGCATAGGTTGATTCTCCTGGGAGCAAAGCGTCGCGCACCCAAGGTATGTACGGCTCGAACTTCTCATCGCTCAAGGCCCTTCTCCAAGCATGACTTGGGGGAGATTGTTGATCGCTTTTCCTAAGAATTCAGGGGATCGGGAAAGTCACAGCTTTGGTGTTCACCCCAAAATAGTCACAGCTTTACTGGTCATGTTGTTACAGTGACACCGAATCCAAACCCAACCTTCGCCCATCGATAAGTGATTGTTTATATGGGTCGAGACGATAGAAGTGTGGTCACAGGTCTACCGAGCCCGGTTGATCGGAGGTCGACGATGCCGATGTACAACGATGGTAGTGCCCTTGCGGTGCTGTTCCGCTTGCCGCAGGCAGACGACGGCCTCTATGTTGTCGCCTCGACCGACGACGAAGACCTGTGCCAGGTGTTCGTCGCTCAGAAACTGCCGAAGCGGCTCGGCTACGGCCCGGCGCGGTACGAGCAGCAGCCGATGACCGAGCGTGTCCGCGAGCGCCTGCTGGCGTGCGGCTTCGCCGACGGGCAGATTATCCAATGAACTGCGTGACAGCATATTGGGTGTTAGCTGCCCGTGAAAACCACCGCTTAGCCCTTGAGACCCGGGGCCAGTTGCGCAACTGCCGGCGTCACGGGCTGGCGGATCGACGCAAACAATTGCGCAAGGAACTGCAGTGCCATCGAACTCGTCGCAACATGGCGATGGTGCGGGCGCGCCTTACGCGGGATGAAGTCGCCCGCGTCGACGCCCTGCGCTCGGCCGAGCTCGCGCGCCTGCCCGCCGGCGTCGTGCCCGGGCTGATGATCGGCGGGCGCCCGGTGCTGGCCACCAGCAGCGAGACGCCGCCGTGAGCGCGCCTATGACGTTGAAGTGGCTTTCGCCACGGAGCGCTTGCTTCCAGCCTACGAGCAGGTCCCCCAGGAGTTCAAGGCCGGCAACCTTTATACGCAGCTGGCCAGCGCCATCTTCTACGGGCAGCCCCTGCCCGATGCGCGGCTGGAGCTCAAGCCTGCTTCAGTGCTGAGGCTCTACGTCGCGCCGTGCAGGCCCATCTAGGGTCGTGGGAGCCAAAGCACGAACACAATATCGCCGGCGTCTGCTACATGCTCGCCTGCGCCTGCGCCTGCGGTCTCTACCAGGACAGGGGCTGATGGGCTACTTGAACCCACTTCTAAAACTACCGGCCGGCCAAGCGCTGCAGAGGCTTCCCCCGAGCGAGCGCGCACACCTGGAGGCGCTGATGCGAGAGCTGCGCAACCAGGCCAATGCCGAAGCCGAAAAGGCGTGGCGCAAACGCAAACGCAAAGGCCCAATGGCCGCGTATTGGCGTGCCGTCGCAACCTACGCTCGCCACATCGCGCACCTGCTGTCGCGGCAAGCCGCCTGCTCGACAACATCCAAGAAATCGGAGAACTCACATGGCTGAAAATATTGAACGCGAGAAGCAGCTAGAGGCTGTCGCACGCGCTGTTTGTCTGGCATGCGAAGAGGTGCCGGATCACGCCGGTGATGCTCAGGGCAATGCTCGTCGCTGGCAAGACTACTTGCCTTGCGCGGATGCGGCGATTGCGGCACTCACGTCGCAATGGCAAGGAAAGCAAGAGATCGACGTTGTGCCGTCCGCAGCTGCTGTTGTGCAGGTAGCGGTGGCAGCCGACAGCATTGCCGGCATGCGTACCACCCAGCGCAAGCCAGGAGTGGCTGGAGAGGATGTTCGCGAGGATTTCGAGGCGTTTGCGCGGATACAGGACCTAAGAGTCGAAAGAGGCGGCCAGGAACTTGAATACAGGCATTATGAATGCAGCATTGCATGGACTTTTTGGCAAGAAGCCTACGCCGTATACGCCAGTCCCCACCTAACAACGCAGGAATTGGAAGATCGCCGCAATGAAGATGAGGGGCAAAATTGATGGAAACCAAAGTGTTTCGCACGGTGGTGTTTGAGATGACCGACGCCGCCAATGGGCAGAAATTCATGAAGCCACTTAGAGCGGCTAACAAAACGTAGCGAGCAGTCGTCAGGTGGGTGCGGACGGCGCGGAGGAACCGGAATGTACGTGGGTACATGCCGATTCCGAGCACCGGCCGCGCCCGCCTGACGGCTGCGCAGTAGTTTTGATAGCTGCTCTTATAGAGGCTTTGGGCGAAGACGTGGAGGTCGCCCCAGGAGTTCGCGTCACTGCGGTAAGTCTGCGCGATGAAATCACTGCCATTGAGGCGATGGAGGCTGGAATCGATTCGGCACAAGTCAGGATCAGCCTGTAATGGTCGAGTCAAGCCGCATCACATCGACGGAAGTGTTCGATGCGATCGAGAAGCTACTCGCTGCAGGCCAGGCGCCAACGCACATGAGTGTTCGCGAGGTGCTCGGCAGTCGCGGTAGTGGTCCAGTGCTGTCAAAGTTCATCGCTCGATGGTTTGAAGAACACGGTGCCGAGTTCTTCATCAAGGTTGGCGACGCGCGCTCGCGCAAACCGATCACCGATATCGGCGCCCAGATACGCCACGCTGCGGAGCAAGCAGCTCAGGTACTCTCGGATGCAGAGCGGCAACGGCAGGAGGCGCTATGCACCCGCGAGGCTGCTGCGGAGCAACGCTCGGTGATGCTGGATGCGAAAGAAGAGGCGTTGTTTGCCGAGCAGGCAAAAATGGCCGAACGCGCCAGCGAGCAAGAGCGACTGATTCACGAACTTCAGTCGGACAAAACCAACCTCGTGTCGCGTCTCGATCAAGCGCGTCTGGATCGGCTGCAGGTTGAGTCAGAACTTCGAGAGCTGAGTTCCGCCCTTGCCGGCGTGCGAGATGAGCTGGGTCTCGCGCTGCAAGAAATCGCAGTGAGCCAGGAGCGTGAACAGGCAAGTCAACTTGCATTGGCTGAAGCCCGCCATGAGCGTGACGCGGCGAGTAAGCGTTTCGAGCGTTTTGAAGATCGATACGCGAAGATATTGAATGCCATACATCGCTTGCGCGAGTCGGGGCAAGAACAGGGAACGAATCTGCTTGACTCACTCCAAAGGCTTTCTGAACGCCTGGAGCTACATCAGACGCAACTCGATGCAAAGGCTTCTGAGCTAGCTGCAGCCTCGCTTAGGGCTACGACATTGGAGGATAGGCTCCTGCAGTCAGAAACGCTGCTCGCAGCAGCGCATGGTGAGGCACGCACTCTCTCCGCGGCCTTAGAGCAGCTATCAAAACTACTGCGCAGCCGTCAGGCGGGCGCGGCCGGTGCTCGGAATCGGCATGTACCCACGTACATTCCGGTTCCTCCGCGCCGTCCGCACCCACCTGACGACTGCTCGCTACGTTTTGTTAGCCGCTCTTAGTTGAACATATGCACACGATCGATCAACTGCGCGTCGAGCGTGATGCGGCTCTCGAACTTGCTACATCGGTTTCTTCGAGCCTAGCGACGATCTCCAGGTACTTTGAGAGTAATGGTAATCATGGGACAGAGGATGATCCAACGTGAGCGCACCGATTGAGACCGATTTTGAAGGTATGCCCACAACCGCCGCCTTGGATGCCATCTTGCGCGAAGCACTGGCGCTTGCTGGTAGCAGAGGTCTGCGGGTATCCGACTTGCTCACTCGTTCACCGCTCCGTCAATTCGTGCTCAAGCACAAGGCGCAGCCTTTTGCGGCACAAGGTGAACCGCCTGTTACGCGAGTGAAAAGACACCTTCAAGCGATGCGCGCCTCCGGCGCCGCGCATGTTGACGCAGGTTGTTGGACGCTGACACAAGCGCCGCAGCACTGCCAACTTTATCAACTCGATGTGACCACCTATCAGCCTGACAAGTACGTCCTGCTCAACACCGACGACGGAAGTGCCTGGCGTGGTGATGTCACCACGCCAGGGATCGCACATGCGCGATGGCTTCGGGCTGCGGATGGTGCTGTGGGAGCAGTCCATATCCTGCGGCAGGCTCTAGAGGGCGTGCTGGAGCATAGCGATCCGGACAACTGCCCCAATACCAAAGCGCCGGATCGCCGTAACCCTGACTGCGCTGTGTGCCATGCAATGCATATTCTAGGAACAAGCGTCCATGTTTAATGCCATCCCAATGAAAGCCGCACTGGATTTCCTTCGAGAGCTATCTAGTACATCTGCAGCTGTGTCGCTTCCTCTCTCATTACTGTCAGCAGCACTATGGTCGACGGTTAGGTATGAGCCAGGATCAACGGACGGCTCAGACTTCTGTCTAACCGTTTTTAAAATGAGCGCACTGTATTTCGTAGCCTCTATAACTGGCTATGTAGCATTCACCCGTAAAGCAGGTCGGATCGCGGATTAAATATGGACAACCAAGCCGTTATCACTATTGTGGCAGTAGGCGTCGTTGGCGTACTTATGCCAATTCTCTTTATCAAGGGAGTACCGAGGATTATCAAGCTTAGTGCTATTGCTAAGCATCTGAAGCGGAAGAGGATGATTTTTTATGCAGGTTGAAGACCAATTGCTACCCGTTGTACTGGTTGCCAGTACTACCGTCCGGTGTGTCAGCTGCAACACCCTGCTGGCGACGGCATACCCAAACGACATAGCTATGACCGTGCCCGATACCCATCTTGCCGACGATGGCGATGCCATCCCGCGTGCACCGCGCCAGGCCGACGGCGCGCCCTGCATCTCGATGGCGATGCTCGGTGCTTGCCCGCAATGCCACACGCGGCAGTGGTATTTAGAGCGGCTAACAAAACGTAGCGAGCAGTCGTCAGGTAGGTGCGGACGGCGCGGAGGAACCGGAATGTACGTGGGTACATGAAGATTCCGAGCACCGGCCGCGCCCGCCTGGCGGCTGCGCAGTCGTTTTGATAGCTGCTCTTAGAAGTCACCCGACATCCCGGCGGGGAGAGCAAGATGTACGACACGCTCGCCAGCTATGACACGTGGGAGCAGCTGTTTGTCACGTCGACGGCGGTAGACGCGCGACCGTGGCGGATCTACGCAGTGGACACCGCCGATGGTGCGGTGCATCGGCATGTCATCGGCCCGATGCCGATTCTCGACATCACCGGAGCCATCAATGCGAGCGGCGTCAGTGCGTGCGGCAGCGGCACGTTTTGGCGCGACGCGGCGAGCGTCGCCACAGCCCTGCTGCCACAGCTGGAAGCTGTGGAGCGCCAGCTAGCAAATCGCACTGGCTATGCTCATTCGATTTTTCGCGATGAATCCTGGCTGTTGACGAGCCAGATGGGAGCTGAGCGAGTTCGCCTTAGCGATGAGTTGCAGTCAATCGGTTTTGATAGTGCCCTTGTCATTCACGTGCCAGAGGTGTCCCGTGATGCGTAACTTCGACTGGTCCCAATTCTCCCCGCTCGATCATCTGATCGCTCTGGCGCTGATCGTCGGATGGGTGGTGTTGACTTGCCTGTTAGCGTCGCTCGCGATGAACCTCGCTTCACGCGTGTGTTCACTGGTATTTGGACCACGCTCCGGCGATCGCAGCCCGTGAGACGTGGGTGCGTAGTATGGCAAAGGTATTCACTAAGAGAGGCAAGCCGTGGATAGGAAAACCAGCACTGCGTTTCTAGAGGGTCGGCAGGGAATCATTACGGTTTGGGCCAAAACCTGCCTAATTAACTGAGATGCAAGGAAATTGCTTCATGCCGGCGGCGGATATCCACGCTAATCTTCCGAACACGCCGGCCTTCTGACCTAGTGCGCGCACGCGTCCGTCCGATAAGCTCGTACACGTCGGTTCGATTCCGACCAGGGGCACCACCGTTAGCGACGGAAGAACGCCTCCAACTGCGCGCCATGGCAGCGCTTGTACTTGCTGCCGCTGCCACACAGACACGGCGCATGCTCGCGTAGTCCTGCACCGAGTGATTGGCCGAGGAAATCCCTCGCCTGCAGAAGGGGCTGGATCTCATCGACGGGAACGCTAACGTGCCCATACTGCGATGCTCGCTCGCCACGATTCATGACCCGAACGATCGCTTCCGACATCTGAATAAAGTGCTTGATCAACAGGTCGTCGCGTAGCGGCATGCGGACGTTGTCGATGGCCAAGCCTTTGTAGCGTCTGCGCGGGTCGGGCACGAAGAGAATACGTGCCTCGCCTTCGGGCTTTGGCGTGATGTCGATCATTTCCCCAGCGGGGCTGATCCACACGGCATGAAATTCTGCTTCCACCAGGACGTGCGGCCATTCCCACAGTTGCCAACCGCACAGCATCTGGCCGCCGTCCCTAGCGATCTTGGCCTGCACGTTGGGAAAGCACTCATGCACGATCGCATCAGCTTCTGGATGTACCGAGAGATATACCGGCTGTGCACCGCGCACGACCGAATCGGCCAAGCGCCGCACTGCACGGGTGATTTCCGGGGGTGTGGTGGTGACTACGCTCATGGCAAAGCTCCTTGCGATCGTTGCGCCTGGTGTTCTCTGCGTAAGCTATGGCGCCGGCGTCTCTTCCGATGAGATCGGCTTTAAGCCACTGCCAGCTGCACTGGCCGGCAGTAGCTGGGCCACGAGCGGCTCCAGGGTGCTCAGACGCACCGTGGCGCGCAGGGTCTCCACCTCGGCCTGCTCACGTTGTTCGCGTTCCTGCGCCAGCTCGTCTCGGGCTTGTTCGAGCTCTTGTCGCGTAGCGTCCAAACTCTGAGCATCTTGGCTCCAGCGCACCTGCAGCGCCTGATATTCGGCCGCTCTAAGGCGCAGCGTATCGGGGTTCAGCCGACATACGTGTAAACGACATACGTGTAAAAATGACTCGCAGAATCCGATTTCTTTTGTGAAAACATGAAGTTGCCAGATAAAACGGCGCTTCCATCGGCTCATCCACCACCTCGTCCCTTTCGAGGTTCGGCACGCTGCAACTGTCTTGCGGCGAGTGTGCGAGGCCGGTCGGTCACCGGGTGCGTAAGTGCCTGAGATCAGGATTGTTGACTTCTGCTAATCTAATGCGGCCCGAAGTGCGGGCGCTTACTGATGGATCAGGAGTGGCAGTGTGCAAAGCTTGACAGTTGACCTTGCGACGCTTGATTCCTTGCCGTTGTCGGCGGTGAGTATATGCACTGTATGGCGTAGGCCACCCAGCCGCTGGACGATGGCGTTGCGTACGTTCTCGGCGGTGCCGTCAGGCGAGTAAGCCAGCAGAGGCAGGCGACTGCGGCGTTCGGTCATGCTGACCACCACGGCCTTTCCGTGTGAGGCCCGGAGGGTATCCAGCTCCCAGTCGCCGATGCGGCTTCGCTGCTCCACCACGCTTGGGCTTCGCGTAGATGCGTGAACAACTGGCCACCGCGCTTGTGGTCGGCGTAGATTTGCCGATAGATCCATTCGTGACTGGCCAGGCCGGTGCGACCGGCAATCTGTTCCGGGCTGAAGTCCTCCCTCAGCAGGACCTCGATCTGGCAGATGCGCTCAGCGTCGATGCGTGGACGCCGGCTGGCCTGCGTGCGCCGATGCTCGCTTATGCGCTGTGCGTGCTCTGGCAGATAGTGCCGAGCGTGCTAATTGCGGCGCAGTTCGCGGCTGATCGTGCTGGGCGCGCGCTCCAACGCATCGGCGATGGCCCGCATCGACATCCCGGTTTCATATAACGCATGCAAACGGTATCGTTCGGCCTGGTCCAGGCGGCTGGATGACGTGGGCAACTCCACTTGGCTGTGACGTCGTCAGGTCAGGTCGCCGGACCACTTCACAACCGTTGGTGTTGCGAATCAGAGTTGAAGCCGCCGGCTGTTTGGCTTAAATCACGCCGCCCCCTGGCGGCGCGGCTTGTTACCAACACGAAGTGCGCCCAGTTACAGCGCCTGCGCTGCGCAGGACGAACTGTAACTGACAGGCCGCACACCCATGCCTGGCGCTCCAACGGGGCGGTATGCCGTGGACTCGCAAAGCCTGCCGTCAAAGTGTGTAAGGGTCCGGCCCCCACGGTTGGCTCCTCAGGTTTGGTGTTGAGATATCGGTCTCCTTTAGATGAAACCGCTCCAGACGCTTTACGAACTGGCGGCTCTCGTCCTTCGAGGCCACCCGCAGAAAATCTATTGCGCGCTGTAGATAGACAAGCCGCTTCTGCTCCAGTGAGGTGCTTAATCGTCGAGGTTCAATCACCTTCGGGTCGACGGTTCCGCGAAGGCCGCGCTGATCCATTTCAAGGATTACGAAAGGCCATGGATGACGCTCCGACGCGTGTCGGCTATATCGGTCACCGATCGTTTCGCCTCGGGTGTTGATGGCTGCCGCCGCAGAACCCGGCTGATTGGCCTCCGCCCATTGACCAAGGGTGCCGCTGGACTGCGAATGCTTGAAGAATTGTGCGGGCAATAGCGGCTTCCCGTCGATCATGCGGATGCCGCCATCACCGACCGCTGCTATGGGGATTTCGTTGCCGCTCCAATCCTCGAACGCGTCACCATTGACGTTCCGATGGTGGAGGTCATCCATGAGCGTCTGTTGATCTGCTGCTTTGGACGTAGCCGACAGCGCGAAGATCTTGCATCCCGTCTGCGCCTTCTGGGTACTCAAGCAGAGCAACGTCGTCTTCGCTTTGGATGGCAGCATCTCCTTGAGTGCTGGAAGTACATCCTGGCGATATTGGGCAACCCGGTCGGGATCCGTTCCCAGTGGATCGATGATAAGGACCGAACGCCGCCCACCGATAATGCGGACATCCACGGCGACCGCATGCTCTTCGTAGCCTGGCAGTACGGCTACGGCCCTCTTGCCCGACGCGGGGATGCTTTTTCTCAACCATTGACCAAGTTCCTTGGACGTATCGAGCAAAGTCAATGGCGAGCCGGGTTTGCGCGCGGACTCCGCCGCAATTAGCGTCGGAATGACTACGGCGTCGAAGATTTTTTCTTCCTCTCCCGGCGTCCAGTTTCCATCGAGCAGCGCCGCGAAGCGTGCCTTGATTTGGCGAAGGGCGTTGATGGCCTCCGTTACGGGTTGAGATGTGCGCGAATCTTGCGCCCGTTCTTGGAGTGCTTGAGGGTGCGAAGAAGCTGCGCCAGTGTCAAAGCTGGCATAAGGGTTCCAGGCTGGCTGAGACCACATATCGGCAGGAGCGATCGGATACTCGCCGGTCGATACGCCCTGCCACTCATGGGCTGAGTCATGCAAGTTGCCCTGGTATTCTGACCAGCTGCTAAAACCCTCATGGCCGGACCATCCTGCCCCTTGCCAACTGGGTGAGCCCTGCGGTTCGAGAGAAGCGGAGCGACGCGGTGGGGAAGGTAAAGCCTCGCGCAGTGCACTGATCGAAGAAGAAGGCGACTCCCTATGCGATGACAGCGGTGATTCGGATGGCGCGGCCTGCTCTGTAGTGTGGGTTGCATAATGCTCAGGTGACCCTGCCACGCTCGGCTTTGAATTGCATAGACCCATGTCGATCTCCTGCAGTGACTGTAGAAGCAAGTTTGGCGGGGGAGCGCTTCGCTTCGCTTCGCCTCACCGAAGTCGTGGCTGGGACGACGAAAGGCATACGGGATGACCGGTGCCTTCCCCCAAAACGGCTGATCATCTGCCTGCCGTCATTGCACCGGCTGAAATGGCGTTTTCGGGTTCGCCGACGGAGTGCGCTGGCCGCAGCTGCGCCAGTAACTGTTCCAGCGTGCTCAGACGTACCGTGGCCCGCAAGGTGTCCGCCTCGGCATGTTCCCGGCGCTGGCGCTCTTCGACCAGATCGGTCCGCGCCGCAGCCAGTTCGGCGCGCACGCCTTCCAGCGCTTGGACATCTATGGTCCATCGCACCTGCAGGGCTTGGTACTCCGTAGCCGCCAGGCGCAGTGCGTCGCGCTCGCGTTGCTGGGCGTCGGCCCGCTGGCATGCCTGCGCCAGTTCCCGCTCCAGGCGGGTATGGCGTTCCAGCCACTGGCCATTGTCGCGGTTGAGCTGCATCAGGTCGTGGTTCTTGGCGGTCAAGGCCTCGTTGGCCTGCCGCAGGGCGACCTGCAACTCCTGCACTTGGTGCGCGTGCCGACGCTGCTCCTGCTCACGCTGGTCCTTGACCGAGGTGCGGTAGTGCTCAAGGGCTTCCCTGGCATGGTCGTGCTTTTGTTCCAACGATTTCGCATGGGCGTCGTGCTCGGCCACGCGAACAGTCAGGCCCGCGATCCGTTCCTCCAGCTGAGCTAGCTCGGTAGTGCGGCTGGCCACCTCGCTTCTGGCGGTGGCGCTCGCCTCGCATTCGGCCTGCAGGGCGGTCTCGCAGCGCTGCAGCTGCGTGCTGTAACTGCTTTCGCTTCATCCACAGGTTTGAAAGCGCAAACAACGTCAGCACCTGCGTGGTGTTCTTGGCCAGGCCGCGATAGCGGACCTTGGTGTAACCGAATTGGCGCTTGATCACCCGGAATGGATGCTCCACCTTCGCGCGCACGCTGGCCTTGAAGTGTTCCCAACGCTGTTCCCGAGCACGCTCGCGGTTGTTGCCGATGGCTTGCGTCGTCGAGGGCCTGGCGGCGATGAAGAATGCTGCCTTGCAGGTCTGCAGTTCGTCGCGTTTGTCCGCGCCGGTGTAGCCGCTGTCGCCGAACACGCTGTCTTCTTTGCCATGCAGCAACGTGTGCGTCACCGTGACGTCGGCGACATTAGCCGCTGTGCAATGGACGTGGTGCACCAACCCGGAAAACTCATCCACGCCGATGTGCGCCTTCATCCCGAAATACCACTGATTGCCCTTCCTGGTCTGATGCATTTCAGGGTCGCGCGCGTGATCGGCGTTCTTGGTCGAACTGGGTGCAGCGATCAGCGTCGCATCGACGATCGTGCCCGACCGCAGGCTCTGACCCTTGCGCGCCAGATGCGCGTTGACAGCGTCCAGCATCCGCGCGGCAAGGCCATGGGTCTCCAGCAGGCGGCGAAAGTTGAGAATCGTGGTCTCGTCCGGAACGTTGTCCAAGCCACCGAGCTGGGCAAACCTCCGCAAGATCGGGATCTCGTGCAACGCTTCTTCCATCGCCGGATCGCTCAACGCATACCACTGCTGCAGCAAATGAATCCGCAACATCGTCGCCAGTGCGTATGGCTGTCGACCAGGGCGTCCCGACACCGGATAGTGCGGTGCGATCAGACCGAGCAAGTGCTGCCACGGAACGACCTGCTCCATCTCGGCCAGGAAGATCTCCCGGCGGGTCTGCTTGCCCAGGCCTTCAGCGTCGCCGAACGTCAGTTGCATGGATTACTCCTCAACATGAGGCGGGTAGTGTCGCGTATCTATGGTGCGTTGTTCAGAGGTTCCCAAGAGTTGGAGCCTCCCAACTTCCCGGGGCGATTCAGCGTTTGCGGCAATCACCGATTTTTGAAGAACGGCAGAAAACGAAAACCCCACGTTCGCAAAACAAAAAATCTTTTCGCGCCAAATCTCAATACAAAATCCATCACATCATAAAATAAAACTCCAACTCACACATACGCCAATGCCAATGCCAATCGAAACAAATTATCGAGGTATTTACAGTCAAAGCCTCATCAATTCCAGCACAAATTTGGAGAGATTCAATGCAGAAGTTAACGTTCACCTGGACGCCATAGGCTCTGGAAGCACGGGAAACCAGTTGCTCGATGATCTCGTAAGCCTGAGCAGCCAGAGGCGGCATAAGATCACTATCCATGAAATGGAAGTTTCCAAATCGGGGCCATCGGCGGAGCCAGTCTTGTCGAGGCATCAGCTAGAACGGCACCCCGATTTGAACAATTATCAGGAAATCAGAGAAACTGCAGGGAGGCGTTATGCGTGGAAGACTTCACAAGGCCAAAATGAAGGATCCAGCGTCGTAGTCACCTGGACAGCGCATCAAACCAGCATGGGACTGGATGAGGACGGCGACCCCACGGGCCCAACTTCCAGCCATCGCGATAAGGTCAGTCTGCTGGCGCACGAACTTGTACACGCCAAGCACATGATGGGCGGCACCTGGATGGGTTCTTACGATGACTCGCGCGACCCAGAAACAGATTCCGGAAAAGAAGAGTTGCGCGCAGTGGGTATTGGGGAATACAAGTATTCAAAAACAAGGCAGCCCTCCGAAAATTCGGTGAGGGCTGAGCATGACCTACCAAAAAGAGCCAGCTACCATTATTCCGGGTACAGAAGCGATTGATTTATCTCATACGACGGAGAGATTATCTTTTCAGCCTGATAGACCGCAGGCCATTGATCTGGCTCTCAGTTGTTCGTCAACCGCCGGCATGTGGATGCCAACAAACTGGCGGCAGCCTGTCGGGACACCATCAACAGCTGCGCCGGCCTGCAGCTCCCCAAATGCTGGGGCGATGGCAAGAGCGCGGCCGCTGGTTGGCTTTTCGTACAGTGAGCGGCCCACACACGCTTGACGGTGGTGACGCTAGCGCCTGCTAGGCGCGCAGTGTTGGCGATGGTCCGACGTCCCCCCACCCTGAGTAGTGGCTTGGTTTAGAGTCCGGGGGTAATGATATCGGTGTTTGCCAGATGTTGGGCATAAGCAGCCGGGGTCATGCCGCCGATCGCCTTCTTGGGTCGGTCCTCGTTGTATTCGCGTCGCCAGCGTTCGATTTCGGTGCGCGCGTGCAGTAACGTCGGGAACCAGTGCTCGTTGAGGCATTCGTCGCGTAGTCGGCCATTGAAGGATTCGACGTAGGCGTTCTGGTTCGGTTTGCCTGGCTGGATGAGCCGTAGTTGCACATCACGGGCATGCGCCCAGGCGACCATCGCCTTACCGCAAAACTCCTTGCCATTGTCAGTGCGGATCACCTTCGGCAAACCGCGACTGTGCGCCAGTCGGTCCAGCACGCGCGCAACGCCGTGGCCCGAGATCGCGCGCTCCACGTCGATGGCGACCGCTTCGTGGGTTGCATCGTCCACGATCACCAGACACTTGATCACCCGCCCTTCGGCAGTGCGGTCGAACACAAAGTCCATCGACCACACCTGGTTGGCCTGCGATGGCCGCAGCAGCGGCTGACGCTCGCCTATTGGCACTTTTTTGCGCTTGCGCCGTCGGACCTGTAGCTGCTGTTCGCGGTACAACCGCTCCACGCGTTTGTAGTTCACGATGCGTCCTTCTTGCCGCAATTTGAGATAGATCATCCCCACGCCATAGCGACGATGGCGATGCGCCAGCGCAACAATGCGCTCGCGCAGTTCGCCATTGCGGTCTTCGCGCGGGCAATAGCGCAGCGCACTGGCGCTCATGCCGATCGCTGCCAAGGCACGACGCTCGCTGGCACCGCGCCCGATCCACTCGCGCACCAGCGTACGACGCGCCGGTGCGCTTACCACTTTTTTCGCAGCGCATCCTTGATCAGGTCGTTCTCGAACAGCTGCTCGGCCAGCAACTTCTTCAGCCGCGCGTTCTCGGACTCGAGGTCCTTGAGCCGCTTGGCATCGGGCACGCTCATCCCACCGAACTTGCTGCGCCACAGGTAGTACGAGGCCTCGCTGAAGCCATGCCGCCGGCACAGGTCCTTGATGGCGACGCCGCTTTCGGCTTCGCGCAGGAAGCCGATGATCTGTTCTTCGGAAAAACGCTTCTTCACGTCCAATCTCCTCGGGGTAGGGAATTGGACTCCAAACTGAGGCACTACTCAAAATTGGGGGGACGTCGCCTCCGTCCGAGACCAGCGCGAGCAGGAGCAGCGCCGGCACGCGCATCAAGTGCAGGAGTTGCAGGTCGCCCTGCGGCGGGCCAACGAGGCCTTGACCGCCAAGAACCACGATCTGATGCAGCTCAACCGCGACAATGGCCAGTGGCTGGAACGCCATACCCGCCTGGAGCGGGAACTGGCGCAGGCACGCCAGCGGACCGATGCCCAGCAACGCGAGCGCGACGCGCTGCGCCTGACGGCCGCCGAGCACCAAGCCCTGCAGGTGCGCTGGACCCAAGATGTCCAAGCGCTGGAATGCGTGCGCGCCGAACTGGCTGCGGCGCGGGCCGAGCTGGTCGAAGAGCGCCAGCGCCGGGAACACGCCGAGGCGGACACCTTGCGGGCCACGGTGCGCCTGAGCACGTTGGAACAACTCCTGGCGCGGCTGCGGCCAGTGCACTCCGTTGGCGAACCCGAAAACGCCATCTCAGCCGGTGCAATGCCGGCAGGCAGATGATCAGCCGCTTGGCGAAGGCTCGGGAATCCCCCGCGTCAATGCTTCGCCGTCCCAACCATGCCTTCGGTGAGGCGAAGCGAAGCGGAGCGCTCCCCCGGCAAACTTGCTTCTACAGTCACTGCAGGAGATCGACATGGGACTATGCAATTCAAAGCCGAGCGTGGCAGGGTCACCTGCGCGTTATGCAACCCCCACCACAGAGCAGGCCACGCCATCTGAGTCGCCGTCGCCATCGCGCAGGGATTCGCCTTCTTCTTCGACCAGTGCACTGCGCGAGGCTTTACCTTCCCCACCGCGTCGCTCCGCTTCTCTCGAACCGCAGGGCTCACCCAGTTGGCAAGGGGCAGGATGGTCCGGCCATGAAGGTTTTAGCGGTTGGTCAGAATACCAGGGCAACTTGCATGACTCAGCCCATGAGTGGCAGGGCGTATCGACCGGCGAGTATCCGATCGCTCCTGCCGATATGTGGTCTCAGCCCGCCTGGAACCCTTATGCCAGCTTTGACACTGGCGCAGCTTCTTCGCACCATCAGGCACTCCAAAAACGGGCGCAAGAGTGGGTGCACCTCACCACCACTACCTTGCAACACGATGGTAAGGACCCGCGACTCGAGCAGGCTATCAAGGATCTTTTCCTGATATTCGCGGATTCCCCAACGTTCCGGCAGACCATGGAGACCGTCCAGAAGGAAGGCATGGTAGGGATTCGCGTTGATCCCGAAGTGTCCACAGCGTATTTCGATAGGCAACAGCGGGTAGTGGTACTGGGAGAGATGATGGCGCGCGACCCCACCATTGCAATGGGCGTTCTTGCCTTTGAATTGAGCAATGCTTCGCTAGACCTCGCATTCGAAGAATGCGAGCGCAATGCAGCCATCGCCCAGCTTTCCCCCCGCGAATTCGCGGAAAGCTTTGAAAAGGTTGAATACAACTCTACTCGCAACGTTCAGGCTTATTATATGGAAGCGCGCGAAACGCTACGTCGGGTTGGTCTCGACAACCCCAACGCATGGCATTGCATGGTTACAGCCCAGGGGCATATCGAGCCTAGTACCCGGTCGGAGGACGAGGCAGTGGCAAATTCATTGGCTACCGGTCATTTTGGTCGGTATGAGCAAGAGTACGCGAAACGAAATATGTGATCTCTTGCATCCTCGATGCTGGGTCAGCGTACATAAGGGCATCTACATCCTGGATGACCTGTTGGCTAACACCTCTGATATCCAACTTGAGATCATCCATAGAGACACCCGTGGCACAAAGCTACCCGGTCTCCGGAAAGCATGACGTACGAGAGGTGTGGCAGGAATCCGTGAAAGTTCTTAGCTAACATCGAGTGTAGTATAATTAAAAGTTAGGTGAAATAGGCAATGGGCATTTGCATATCAACACAAGGCAGACCGTCAAATTCACCTGCCTCAAGTGAAAATACGTCCAATGCTTCTACTCCGACGCGTGCTCGAGGTGAGAATCAGGCATCAAGTGGAGCACTAGATGGCCTGCAGCGTAGATCTTCGTTGCAACGGAACTCAAACGTTCACGGAGCCAGCTGGCGCAATGTTATTGCGCAAGTAAGAAATCCTCACGAAGATCCGCGCATCGACCATTTGCTGACGATGGCAGGAGAAATTTACAAGGCATCAAGCACGTTCAGGAAAAGAATGAACGCAGTTGCAGGCGAAGGTGGTGTCACGATAAGGATCGTGCCAGACAGTGAGATCGGCCAGTCCTTTGGGCATGCCGCAACACGACCGGGAACTCGGACTATTGCCTTGACAGAGACAACAGCCAGCAACGTTCAAGGGAGCCACTATCAATCTCTCAATATATTATTGGTTGAACTCTCCAACCTGAGCCGGGCCAATGAAATTGCGGAGATCAGATCCGGTTTCCAGCAGGGGCGAATAGGTCAGCGGCGAGCGGCTTATAACGCCGAAAGAGTAGAGTATGGAACTATCGAAGACATGGTCAAATATTTTACCGAGGCTCAACCTGTCATCGAATCACTAGGCTACGGAAATCCGTTGATGTGGTACGCCGCATACGACTACGGCGGCGGAATCGTGCCAGCATACCGATCATTTGAGGATTACTACGCAACAGCGCTTTCAAGCGGTCATACCGATGTTCATCTTAACAACTATTCTCGGTCTGAAGAATAACGGTAGTGAACCGCCCGGGATTGAAATGACCCCCAGAAGTTGGACGGTTCATTCAGCGCTTCTGGTCCAGCAATTGAGTGCGCACGGCAGCCATCAGGGCGTCTTGCTGGAGAGGTGCAGAGAGGTGGCTCCATTCATTTAAACAGCGTAGCCGTGCTGGATAAGTGGATCGCCTGCGGGTTCAAGCTGCCTTGGGCAAGGACAGCATCTGGTTGAAGTAGACCTGATCGGGGGTCAGCCGATCAAGCGCGGTGTGTGGCCTGCGCTGGTTATAGAAGCTCAGGTAACGGCCGATCGATGCCTTCGCGTGGCTGACGCTGTCGTAGGCGCGCAGGTAGACCTCCTCGTATTTGACCGACTTCCACAGCCGCTCGATGAATACGTTGTCGCGCCAGCAGCCCTTGCCGTCCATGCTGATGGCAATACGGGGTTCAGCCGACATACGTGCAAAAATGCCCCCCAAAAAATCCGCTAACCCACTGATGAAATGGACGAAATCCAATCTTGTGAGCCACTTTTGCACGTACGACGTCCCCCCGCCCTGAGTAGCGGCCTGGTTTAGAGTCCGGGGTTGATGATATCGGTGTTTGCCAGATGTTGGGCATAAGCAGCCGGGGTCATGCCGCCGATTGCTTTCTTGGGTCGGTCCTCGTTGTATTCGCGTCGCCAGCGTTCGATTTCGGTGCGCGCGTGCAGTAACGTCGGGAACCAGTGCTCGTTGAGGCATTCGTCGCGCAGTCGGCCGTTGAAGGATTCGACGTAGGCGTTCTGGTTCGGTTTGCCTGGCTGGATGAGCCGTAGTTGCACATCACGGGCATGCGCCCAGGCGACCATCGCCTTACCGCAAAACTCCTTGCCATTGTCAGTGCGGATCACCTTCGGCAAACCGCGACTGTGCGCCAGTCGGTCCAGCACGCGCGCAACGCCGTGGCCCGAGATCGCGCGCTCCACGTCGATGGCGACCGCTTCGTGGGTTGCATCGTCCACGATCACCAGACACTTGATCACCCGCCCTTCGGCAGTGCGGTCGAACACAAAGTCCATCGACCACACCTGGTTGGCCTGCGATGGCCGCAGCAGCGGCTGACGCTCGCCTATTGGCACTTTTTTGCGCTTGCGCCGTCGGACCTGTAGCTGCTGTTCGCGGTACAACCGCTCCACGCGTTTGTAGTTCACGATGCGTCCTTCTTGCCGCAATTTGAGATAGATCATCCCCACGCCATAGCGACGATGGCGATGCGCCAGCGCAACAATGCGCTCGCGCAGTTCGCCATTGCGGTCTTCGCGCGGGCAATAGCGCAGCGCACTGGCGCTCATGCCGATCGCTGCCAAGGCACGACGCTCGCTGGCACCGCGCCCGATCCACTCGCGCACCAGCGTACGACGCGCCGGTGCGCTTACCACTTTTTTCGCAGCGCATCCTTGATCAGGTCGTTCTCGAACAGCTGCTCGGCCAGCAACTTCTTCAGCCGCGCGTTCTCGGACTCGAGGTCCTTGAGCCGCTTGGCATCGGGCACGCTCATCCCACCGAACTTGCTGCGCCACAGGTAGTACGAGGCCTCGCTGAAGCCATGCCGCCGGCACAGGTCCTTGATGGCGACGCCGCTTTCGGCTTCGCGCAGGAAGCCGATGATCTGTTCTTCGGAAAAACGCTTCTTCACGTCCAATCTCCTCGGGGTAGGGAATTGGACTCCAAACTGAGGCACTACTCAAAATTGGGGGGACGTCGCGTATGTCGGCCGAACCCTTACTCGGGTTAAACCCAACAGTCGTGTCACCAGTCGCCAGGGGAGCCCGACACCGAAACGGAAAGATCGACCTTTAGATTCAATAGTTTAGAGAGATTTCGGCCCCGCACGTAATGATTCCCTGCCGAACCTCTATCCGGCCCGCACGACGGCTCTTGGCTGCGCTGCCTGAGCGGAGACATGGAACCGACCTGCCTGTCCTGAACGGGCCCGACTTAGCGCTTCTTCGAGCCGGGTCGGGGCGCCACGCGCAGCGCGTTGAGGACCAGCGAGAACGCATTGGAAGGGTGTCTGCGGCTCGGATAGTACAGATAATAGCCAGGGAACGGCGGGCACCAATCTTCCAGCACGCGCACCAGCCGCCCCTCCTCGAGATGGGGCGCGAACTCTTCTTCAGGCAGGGACGCGATCCCCAACCCCGCCACCGCGGCATCCACCACGCTGGGCGAGGTATTGAAGATGAGTTGCCCATCGACCCGCACATTCACTGCCTGGCCGCGGCGCTCGAAGTCCCAGACGTAGATGCCACCTGCCGTCTGCATGCGCATGTTGATGCAGTTGTGCTTGAGCAGGTCGCGCGGCGTCTTGGGAATGGGATGCGTCTTGAAGTACGCGGGCGCAGCCGCGATCACCATGCGCAACGGCGGCCCGATCGGCACCGCGACCATGTCCTTGTCGATGGTGTCGCCCATACGCACGCCTGCATCGAAGCGGTCAGCCACGATGTCCCGGAGTCCGTAGTTGATGTCGAACTCAATCTTGATGTCTGGGTATTCCAGCAGCAAGGGCGTGAGCTTGGGCAGCAGCGTGGTCCGGAGGATGTGTTCGCCGCAGGTGATCCGCACCGTGCCTGCAGGCTTGTCCCGCATTTCGGTCAGCTCATCGAGTTCCGCGCCGATCTCGTCGAATCGGTGTCCAATGGCATTGAGCAGCCGCTCGCCGGCAGCCGTGGGCGACACGCTGCGCGTGGTGCGCGTGAGCAGCCGGATTTCCAGCCGCGTCTCCAGGCCGCTGATTGCCTGGCTGAGGGCAGACTGCGTGATGCCCAGCAGCGAAGCGGCGCGTGTGAAGCTGCCTTCCCTTGCCACAGTGACGAAGTACAGGAGATCGTTGAGGTTGCGTTTGACCATGACAGAATTTTTCCATGAAATACTGATTAGTTCAACTAATAGGGCATTTAAGTTTTAATTAGCTAGTCAAGTTTCCTGCTACGCGCCAATATTCAAGACATCAAAAGGTCCAGACCAACGTCCTGGCTCGGCCGGTTTCGTGGCGCAACCGATAAACGCGGAGAGAAGACCAATGGCAAATACCGACCGCAAACGCATCCACGGGGATAAAGCCGTATCGCGCAGCCGGCGGCGCGTGATCCTCGGCGCTGTCGCGCTGGCGGCGGTACCGCTGGCCACGCTGGTGCCGCCCCTCCCGGCGTTGGCCCATCACGGGTGGGCGGGCTTCGACACTGACCACCTCGTCTACATTGCAGGATCCGTCTCTTCGGATGGTGTCTGGGGTAATCCGCACTCGCTCTTCGATGTCACCCTGGACAGCAACCTGCCCGCTCGCACGCCCAAGCTGGCAATTCCCAAGGAGTTGCAAGATCCCCAGGACAGTACCCGGGTCAATGCTGCTCCCTCGTACAAGGGCCCCCACAAGGCGCTAAAGATCATCATTGCGCCGCCGGCGTGGTCCGGCAGGTGGGGACTGGGCCGCGCACTGAAGGTCGGGGAGCGTTTCCAGGCAGTCGGCTACATCAATCGCGCAGACGACGACATGTTTCGGCCAGTCGTGTTCTGGTACGGGCACCAGGCCATGCCGGTAAACCAGGTGCTCGGCAACACGCTGCCGGTAAGAGCGCCACTGCCGAAATAAGGCTTGCACGACAGATGTGAGCATCACCGCTGCCACCAGGTCAGATGCCACAGTACAAGGCTCTGGAAATTTACTGATGCGGGAAGTGTTCGGAATCATCGTCGCCGCGCGCAGCATATGCGGATGGGTTGCGCCGCCTGCGCCTGCGCCACCACGCCGGACGGAATGAACGGACCATGCCTGAATTGCTCTATTCGTTGCTCAAGCTGTTGCAGGGCTCTGCGCTCGGAGAGGCGGTGCGCAGCGCTGAATACCTCTATCCGGTGCTTGAAGCCAGCCACATTCTCGGGATTGCTCTCCTTGTCGGCCCGGCTTTCACCTTCGACCTCCGATTGCTGGGGATCGGACACCGCGTCGTATCCGTCAACGCAGCTGCGCGCAATCTGCTGCCCGTCTCCCACGTCGGCTTTGCCATCGCAGTGATTACGGGCATCGCACTGCTTAGCGCGCAAGCGACTGTGGTCGCCGATAGTGGAGCTGCGCCGTGGAAGTTCGGCCTGCTGATCCTCGCCTGCCTCAACGTGCTGGTGTTCCACCGCGGCATCTATCGCTGCGTCAATGACTGGACGGATGCCGCCTTGACCCCGGTGGCCGCCCGCGTTGGGGCAGGCGTGTCACTGATCGCGTGGACAGGCGTCCTCTTTGCCGGCCGGCTCCTCGCCTACACCTGATTTTCGGAGCATCTGGATCGACTCCGAACCTCAATCTGTTGGTCGATCATGCTGACAGTCTTACAGGGCACAATTGATTAGCCAAGCTAATATGGGATAGAAGAGCTCATTAGCTAGTCAAGTTGACCTTCGTGGCTCAACATTCAAGCCACGCAAAAGCCAGTACTGATACCCCGATTTCTCGATCTGCCGCGCCGGCGTACTACGAGGGTTCGGCACTCGAACGACCTGTTTCACCTCGGCCGCTTCGCCTCCGGCATCGAGCAGTTATCGAAGAAGGACGGCGAATTCAATGGCCGAATCGAGGCGATGAAGTAGTTGGAAATCGATTCCCGGTTCGATGGCGAGCATGGCGTTTTCACAAGCACACCAAAGAAAAGAGCACATCCATGGCAGAGCAGATAGGTTCAGCTCCCCGCGGAACTGTTCACTCCCCACAAGAAGCCAACGCACAGCCCGCTCATTGGAGCGGCGTGTTCGCCATGTCGCTGTGCGTGTTCGCGCTGATCGCGTCCGAATTCATGCCGGTCAGCCTGCTGACATCGATGGCGGCCGACCTTCACGTCACCGAAGCCATGACCGGGCAAGGCATCGCGATCTCCGGCGCATTCGCGGTGCTGACCAGCCTGTCGATCTCGTGGCTGGCCGGCGGCATGAACCGCTCGCCACGCTTGGAGAACCCATGACCATGTGCCTCAGTACCTCTCGCAGCGGCCACCGGCGGACGGCCATCGAGCACCGCCGCCCTGGGCGTGGCCCGCGGGCCATGCGCGCACTAGGCCTGCTTTGCGGTCTGTGCTTGCTCGGCGGGTGTGACGCCGCACAGCCAGGCGTTCCGGCCGCTCCCATCGCCACCGCGGCGGCAACCGTCCAACCGGAGGAATCTCGCATGTGGATGACCGTCGGCGAACGCCGCTTCGCCATCACCCTGGCCGATACCGAGGCCGCCCGCGCCTTTGCCGCGATGTTGCCGCTCTCGATAGACATGGCCGACCTCAACGGCAACGAGAAGCACGCCGAACTGCCCAAATCGCTGCCCACGAGCGCCAGCCCGCCCGGCACGATCCGCAACGGCGACCTCATGTTGTATGGACCGAGGACGCTGGTGGTCTTCTACCTGACCTTCAGCTCGTCCTACTCGTACACGCGCCTCGGCCGCGTGGATGACCCCGCAGGTTTGGCGCAGGCAGTGGGCAAAGGCAGCGTGCGGATCGGGTTCTCCAAGAACTAGATGCACATGACTTCCTTGAAAAAGCCCTACGTCATCGTTCATACCCTGACGTCGCTGGACGGAAGGATCCACAGCATCGAACTGCCCGAGTTCGATGCGGCGGCGCTTCAGTACGAGCAATTGGCGCTGCATGCCGATCAGCAGGTCCTCGACATCCAGGGCTACCTAAACGGCCGCGTCTCGAGCGACGACAACTTCACGCACCATCGCGAGCCGGACCTGGACTCGTCGGCGGAGACCGTTCCCGAAGGCGACTTCGTGGCAGAGGCGCACGCGCCGATGTACTACGTGGCGCTCGACCCTGCCGGACGCCTGGGCTGGCAGGAGAACCACGTCGATTATGGCGGTGTGCGCTCGCACGTGGTGTCGGTGCTGACCGAAAAGGCGAGCAACGCCTACAAGGACCTGCTGCGTCGCCTTGGCATCTCGTACGTCATCGCCGGGAAAGACGCACCGGACAACGCCCTGGCGCTGCACAAGCTCGCGACGCTGTTCGGCATGGAGCGGGTGATGATCGGCGGCGGCGGCGTGCTGAACTGGTCGTATGTGCAGGACGGCCTGGTCGATGAACTGAGCCTGCTGCTGGCGCCCGTCTCCGACGCCTCGCCTACCGCGCCGGGCCTGTTCACGGCCAAGGAGCCGCTGACCCGCATTGCGCCGCGTTCGTTCACGCTGATCGACGTGAAGCCGTTGCAGGACAGCGCGGTGTGGCTGCGCTACAGGGTGAACGACCCACGCCCCTAACCCCCGAAAATTCCCAGTTCGCGAGGCAAGCCTCGAGCCAGCGGATACAACGAAGGCCAACTCACCCATGAAGAACGTGATTCTGATCGGCGCCAACGGCAGTACGTCGAAAGAGATCATCCCCCGTCTGCTGGAACAGGACGACGTGAAGCTCACCCTGTTCCTGCGCCGCGCCAGCCGCTTGCAAAACATGCGGAGCGACCGCATCGATGTCGTGGAAGGCGATGCCACCAGCCTCGCCGACCTGACACGTGCGATCCGCGGGCAGGAAATCGCCATCAGCGCCATGGGCGGCATGGACCTGGACGCCAAGACGGCGAACATCGTTCGGGCCATGAAGGAGGTCGGCGCACGTCACATCGTCGTCATCAGCGCCGGCGGCATCTATGACGAACTGCCCCCCGCCTTCAACGCCTGGGACAAGGACATGGTCGGCCAGTACCGCCCCATCAACCTGAAGGCAGCCGAGGTCGCCGAGCAATCGGGCCTCGCCTGCACCGTTCTGCGCCCGGTATGGCTAACCAACAAGCCCGCCGAAACATTCCAGCTGACTCGCAAAGGCGAAACCTACAAGGGGACGGAAACCTCGCGCGCGAGCATCGGGCGCTTCGTGGCCGAGCTCGTGAGGGACCCGCAGCGCTACGCCAACCAGAACCTGGGCATCAGCCAGCCCGACACCGATGGCGACAGGCCCGCAGCGTACCGCTGAGCCTCGCCGGCCAGCGCAACAAGACCGACCTACCAGCCTCATCACCAACCACGCAAAGGAATAACGTCATGAACGAAGCTACCCTGGAAATCACCGACATCAAGCGGCGGACGGCCCTCACGGGTTTCGTTCAAGGCTCACTTCTCGCTGGACTGGCGATCACGCTTGGCGGTCAGACGGCGCTCGCGCAGACCTCCTCTGCCTCAACGGGGTCGGGCGGCCTGCGGCTGACGCAGGCGTGGGACAAGGTGTTTCCCAAGAGTGACAAAGTCGATCACCAGAAGGTCACCTTCAAGAACCGCTACGGCATCACCCTCGCGGCCGACCTGTACCTGCCGAAGAACCGGCAGAATCAGCGGCTGGCGGCGCTCGTCGTCGGCGGTCCGTTCGGTGCGGTGAAGGAACAGTCCTCCGGCCTGTATGCGCAGATCATGGCCGAGCGCGGTTTCGTCGCGCTGGCCTTCGACGGATCGTATACGGGGGAGAGCGGCGGTGAGCCGCGTAACGTCGCCTCGCCGGACATCAACACCGAAGATTTCATGGCGGCGGTCGATTTCATCGGTCTGCAATCCTATGTCGATCGCGAGCGCATCGGCGTGATCGGCGTCTGCGGCTGGGGCGGCTTCGCATTGAACGCCGTGGCCGCCGACAAGCGCGTCAAGGCCGTCGTCGCCAGCACCATGTACGACATGACCCGCGTCATGTCCAAGGGCTACAACGACAGCGTGACCCCGGAGCAGCGCACGCAGACCCTGGAGCAACTGAGCCGGCAGCGCTGGGAAGACGCCGCGAATGGCAAGCCTGCCTACCAGCCGCCTTACAACAAGGACGTGAAGGCTGGTGACGCGCAGTTCATGGTGGATTACCACGACTACTACATGACGCCGCGCGGCTACCACCCGCGCGCTGTCAATTCCGGTAACGCCTGGACGGTCACCACGCCGCTGTCGTTCATGAACATGCCGATCCTGACCTACATCAAGGAGATTTCTCCGCGTCCGATCCTGTTCGTGCACGGCGAAAAAGCCCATTCGCTCTATTTCGCCCAGACCGCCTATGCGGCCGCAGCCGAACCCAAGCAACTGGTGATCGTCCCCGGCGCCAGCCACGTCGATCTGTACGACCGCGTGGACAAGATTCCCTTCGACAAGATCGACGAGTTCTTCGGCACGCACCTCAAGGGCTAGAACCACCCGTTCAAGGATTGCACATGACCATCAAAGCCTACGGCGCCCATGCTGGCGACAAGCCCCTCGAACCGCTGGAGATCACCCGCCGCTCGGCAGGCGCGCACGACGTGCTGATCGACATCGCCTACTGCGGCGTGTGCCACTCGGACCTGCATCAGGTGCGCGCCGAATGGGCGGGCACGCAATTCCCCTGCGTGCCCGGCCATGAGATCGTCGGCCGCGTGGCCGCCGTTGGCGTGCATGTGAGCGGTTTCAAGCCGGGCAATCTGGTCGGCATCGGCTGCATCATCGATAGCTGCAAGCACTGCGAGGAGTGCGATGCCGGCCTGGAGAACTACTGCGACGGCATGATCGGCACCTACAACTTCCCGACGCCGGATGCGCCCGGCCATACGCTGGGCGGCTACTCGCAACAGATCGTGGTGCACGAGCGTTACGTGCTGCGCATCCGCCATCCGGAGCAGCAACTGGCCGCGGTGGCACCGCTGCTGTGCGCCGGCATCACCACCTACTCGCCGCTGCGCCACTGGAACGCGGGACCGGGCAAGAAGGTCGGCATTGTCGGCATCGGCGGCCTGGGCCACATGGGCATCAAGCTCGCGCACGCCATGGGCGCGCGCGTGGTGGCCTTCACCACCTCCGAGTCCAAGCGCGAGGCGGCCAAGGCCCTGGGCGCCGACGACGTGGTGGTGTCGCGCAACGCCGAGGAGATGGCAGTGCACGCCGGGAGCCTCGACCTGATCGTCGACACCGTTGCCGTCCCGCACGACCTCGATCCGTTCCTGGCCCTGCTCAAGCGCGACGGCAGCTTGACGCTGGTCGGCGCGCCGGCCTCGCCGCATCCATCACCCGCAGTGTTCGGCCTGATCGTCAAGCGGCGCGCAATCGCCGGCTCGATGATCAGCGGCATCCCCGAGGCCCAGGAGATGCTCGATTTCTGCGCCGAGCACGGCATCGTCTCGGACATCGAGATGATCCGCGCCGACGAAATTAACGACGCCTACGAGCGCCTGCTCAAGGGCCACGTCAAGTATCGCTTCGTGATCGACAACGCGTCGCTGGCGGCCTGATCTCCAGGGAGACTTCCATGAACATCACTTACGACTTCGCCGGGCAGGTCGCCCTGGTCACCGGCGCCGGCTCCGGCATGGGGCTGGACACGGCACGCGCATTCGCCAAGGCCGGCGCCGCAGTCACCTTGGCGGGCCGCGAAGAAGCGCCGTTGCTCAAGGCAGTGGAGGAGATCACTGCCGCGGGCGGCAAGGCGATCGCCGTGGTGTGCGACGTGGTCGACGAGGATCAGGTGGCGGCCATGGTGGAGCGCACGGTCGCGACATTCGGTCGCTTGGATGCCGCCTTCAATAACGCCGGCATCCAGGTTCCCGCTTCCGAGATCGCCGACCAGTCCGCCGACGACTACGACCTGATCAGCGCGATCAATCAGCGCGGCGTCTGGGCCTGCATGAAGCACGAGCTGAAGCAGATGCGTCAGCAAGGCAGCGGCGCGATCGTCAACTGCTCGTCCATCGGCGGGCTTACCGGCCGGGCGCTGATGGCCGCCTATCACGGCACCAAGCACGGCGTGATCGGCCTCACCAAGAGCGCCGCGCTCGAATACGCCGCGCGCGGCGTGCGCGTCAATGCCGTGTGCCCCGGCACGATCGACACGCCGATGGTCTCGTCCATGCTGGACAAGGGAATGCTGTCGATGGACGACCTGCTGCGCGACCTGCCGATGAAGCGCCTGGGGCGCGGCGATGAAATCGCCGACACGGTGCTCTGGCTGTGCAGCTCGGGCTCGACCTTCGTGACCGGCCAGGCCTTAGCCGTGGATGGCGGATTCACCGTTTACTGACACCCTCCCGGCGCCTGCTGCCGGCCACACAGAGAAAGGCATAACAACATGACCAAAGACAAAGTCGTCATCATCACCGGCGCGTCATCCGGCATCGGCGAAGCCACGGCCAAGCTGTTAGCCAGCAAAGGCGCCAAAGTCGTGCTCGGCGCGCGACGCGCGGACAACCTGAAGCGGATCGCTGATGAGATCGAGCGGCACGGCGGCCAGGCTGCGTACCAGGAACTGGACGTCACCCAGCAGTCCGAGAACGACGCCATCGTCAAGCTGACCAAGGACAGGTTCGGCCGCGTGGATGCCATCTTCCTCAACGCTGGCCTGATGCCGAACTCGCCGCTGTCCGCGCTCAAAACCGCCGAGTGGCACCAGATGGTCGATGTCAACGTCAAGGGCGTGCTCAACGGCGTGGCCGCCGTGCTGCCCGAGTTCCTGGCTCAGAAGTCCGGCCATGTCATCGCCACCTCGTCGGTGGCCGGGCTCAAGGCCTATCCGGGCGGCGCCGTCTATGGCGGCACGAAGTGGTTCGTGCGCGACTTCATGGAAGTCCTGCGCATGGAATCGGCTATGGAGGGAACCAACATCCGCACGGCGACGATCTATCCGGCGGCCATCAACACCGAGTTGCTCAAGACGTTCACCGACAAGGCGTCGCTCGACCAGATGCAAGGCATCTACGACACCTACGGCATTTCCCCCGACCGGATCGCCAGCGTCGTGGCCTTCGCGATCGATCAGCCCGAGGACACGACGATCAACGAGTTCACGGTCGGCCCCGCGAATCAACCTTGGTAAGAGCCGCTCCGCGATCCCACCATCTTTCCACGAGGTGGGCCGCCGGCATGCTGGCCTTCGGCTGCAACGGCTCCTGTCGGCCAAGGGCAACAGTGTTCCATGCCAAGGTGATCAGCGAGGGCTGCCGCCAGCTTCGTCCCCATGATCCGCTTTGACGACGCTGCGCCGCAGCGGGCCGCTTGCCCCCAGGCGGCCTGAACGGAGGACATGCCCAATTGCCACCAGCTGGCAGTCGACCAAAATGCGAGACCAAAGCTAAAGGAAAACGCCAAGGCAATGCAAAAATAATCTACTGCCCCTATCGCAGCTGCAGTCCCTCTTCACGAAAAAAGCATTCGCATTCAGTCTGTGCACTTACCTGCCCACCAGTAGCTGGCAGCAACATAAAGGGACCTCCAATAACCCTAGAAGACTCGACCGGAACGCGCGTAAGCCATTGACTTAGAGCAGCTATCAAAACTACTGCGCAGCCGTCAGGCGGGCGCGGCCGGTGCTCGGAATCGGCATGTACCCACGTACATTCCGGTTCCTCCGCGCCGTCCGCACCCACCTGACGACTGCTCGCTACGTTTTGTTAGCCGCTCTTAGTCTTACGTGCAGTTTTAGAAATCGAGGTTTTTTAGAGTTTCCTATAGGGCACGTCATTTAGGCGCTGCGCTGCTGCATGACCTACGGCATCCCGGCAGGCGGACTAGGGCATGCGATACTGAGGAACATTTTTCCGATACGATGCATTCATGCGCAATATCCGCCTATTTTTTCTGCTGTTCTGCTTGATTGCCAGCGTAGCTGTCGACTCCCCGTAATTCAATGCCAGCCAAAACTAGAGGTCTGCGGTTGATGTTGATCGCGGAACTCGGCGGGCGTTAGCCCGCCCAGGCTGTCGTGCGGGATCTGCTGGTTGTAGTCGGCCAGCCAGTGTTCGGTCTGTTCGCGAACCTCGCTCAGCGTGCGGAAGATGTGCATGTCCAGCACGCCGCGCCGGTAGCTGCCGTTGAAGCGTTCAATGAAACCGTTTTGCATCGGCCGTCCCGGCTCGATGAAGTCCAAGGCGATGCCTTTGCGCTCGGCCCACTCGGCCAAGGCCAATGCGACAAACTCCGGGCCATTGTCCAGGCGAAGCTTGACGGGATAGCCGCGCCAGGCTGCGATGCGCTCCAAGGTGCGGATGACGCGGGCGGCCGGAAGATTCAAGTCCACTTCGATCGCCAAGGCTTCCCGACTGAAGTCGTCGATGACATTGAACGTGCGGAAGCGTCGACCATCCCACAGCGCATCGGACATGAAGTCGATCGACCATCCTGCATTGGGGCCTGCTCCGCATGTCAGCGGTTGTGGATGACGCGTCGGGACCCGGCGCCTGCTGCGACGACGCTGATTGAGCTTCATCAAGCAATACACGCGCCAGACCCTCTTGTGATTCCACACATGTCCGCGACGGCGGATGATCTGAAAAAGCTTTCCAAAACCACGCTCGGGAAAGCGTTCGGCCAATTCGGACAACAGCGCAATGACCTCCTCATCCCGATCTGGACGACGCCGATAGCGCACTGTCGAGCGCGCCACGCCAACCACCGAACAGGCCCGGCGCTCGCTCCAGCCATGCTGCTCGATGAGCCAGGC
Organism: Xanthomonas sp. NCPPB 4037; assembly: GCF_041475695.2. Taxonomy (NCBI): domain Bacteria; kingdom Pseudomonadati; phylum Pseudomonadota; class Gammaproteobacteria; order Lysobacterales; family Lysobacteraceae; genus Xanthomonas; species Xanthomonas sp. NCPPB 4037. The sequence goes on along the minus strand of NZ_CM191261.1, from coordinate 2,543,261 downwards.
AAGAAGCGGGCGCTTATGCGCCGGGTCTACAGCTTTTTTGCGATGACATCCTTGAGTGCATGGTTTTCCATCGCGAGCTCGGCATACATGCGCTTGAGCTTGCTGTGCTCGGTCTCCAGGTCGCGAAGGCGCTGCACGTCAGCTGCCTCCATGCCACCGTACTTGGACTTCCAGACGTAGTACGTCGCGTCGGAAATGCCCAGCTCACGGCACACATCTTTGACCTGGCGGCCGCCGTCCACCTGCTTCAGCGTGGCGACAATCTGGCTCTCGGTGAACTTGCTCTTGCGCATCGTTGGTCTCCTTGGTGGCTAGTGTGCCCGGAGACCTCTAACTATGGATGGATCAATTTTACGGGGAGTCGACATAGCGACCGCGAGGCCGTCTTCCGAGCCCCGCCCGGTGAGCCCATCGGAACTCGTGTTGGAGTTGTCGCCTCAGGCCGAGGGGGACGTCATCAAGACGCTTGGCGTGCGTATCCGGCTGAACAAGGTCTTGATCGCCAGCGGCGACACTGTGGTTCAGTTGCCGCTGATGGATGACAACGTGGATACGGCCGCCGAAGCCATCGACGGGATTGAGGCGACCGACGCGCATGGCACGGTGCAGCTTTCGGCACACACCAGCACGATGGCATCAGGCGACGAGCAGAAGGAAGTACGCGTCTGGACAGCGTCGCGTGCGCTATCCGGCGCCCTGACGCTTCGATACAGGGTGCCGGCAACGGCAATTAGACCGCCGCGTGGTCCGGCGGAGCCAATATCGTTCCGTAACGATGACCATGCATTCTCTGGCGCTTCCAGCATATTCTTGGTATTGCCGCCAGCTCAGCAGTCCTACGCACTGACCATAAGCTGGGATTTGAGCCATCTGCCGCCCCCTGCATTGGGGATCAGCTCCCTCGGTAACGGCACGGCCACACTTAAGGAACCTCTGAACAACGCACCACAGATACGCGACACTACCCGCCTGATGTTGAGGAGTGATCCATGCAACTGACGTTCGGTGACGCTGAGGGCCTGGGCAAGCGCAAGCAGACCCGCCGGGAGATCTTCCTGGCCGAGATGGAGCAGGTCGTGCCGTGGCAGCAACTGCTCGGGCTGGTCGCGCCGCACTATCCGGTCTCGGGGCGGCCAGGTCGGCAGCCGTACGCACTGGCGACGATGTTGCGGATTCATCTGCTGCAGCAGTGGTATGCGTTGAGCGATCCGGCGATGGAAGAAGCACTGCACGAGATCCCGACCTTGCGGCGGTTTGCTCAGCTCGGTGGCTTGGACAACGTTCCAGACGAGACCACGATTCTCAACTTTCGCCGCCTGTTGGAGGCCCATGGCCTTGCCGCGCGGATGCTGGAAGCGGTCAACGCGCATCTGGCGCGCAAGGGCCAGAGCCTGCGGTCGGGCACGATCGTCGATGCGACGCTGATCGCGGCGCCCAGTTCGACCAAGAATGCCGACCATGCGCGCGACCCTGAGATGCATCAGACAAAGAAAGGCAATCAATGGTATTTCGGGATGAAGGCGCACATCGGCGTGGATGAATTTTCCGGGTTGGTGCACCACGTCCATTGCACAGCGGCCAACGTCGCCGATGTCACGGTGACGCACACGTTGCTGCATGGCAAAGAAGACAGCGTGTTCGGCGACAGCGGCTACACCGGTGCGGATAAGCGCGAAGAACTGCAGGACTGCGAGGCTGCATTCTTCATCGCCGCCAGGCCCTCGACGCTGCAAGCCATCGGCAACAAGCGGGAGCGTGCTCGGGAACAGCGTTGGGAACACTTCAAGGCCAGCGTGCGTGCGAAGGTGGAGCATCCGTTCCGGGTGATCAAGCGCCAGTTCGGTTACACCAAGGTCCGCTATCGCGGCTTGGCGAAGAACACCGCGCAGGTGCTGACGCTGTTTGCGCTCTCCAATCTGTGGATAAAGCGAAAGCAGTTGATGCCTGCTATGGGGAGCGTGCGCCTGTAACGCGGGCAACACCCTGCAAACGCGCCGGAAACGGCAAAAAATCGAGGATCTGAGCGCCGTCGGCCTGGCCGATGTGGTTAGGCTCATCCTCCGACGCCGTTGATCAGACCATCCTTAAGCGCATCACCAGCGACGAACTTGGACACATGTTCTTCATGGCCGGGAAGGTCGGACGTTGGCCACAGGTCGCGCGCACGGACGGGTTTTCTGCCAACTGGCAAGGGCAACCACCATTCGATGCAGCTGAATTATCCGCGTGGGTCGGCAGGCTGCACCAGCAATTCCAAGCGCTATTTCCCCAACCCGACTCCCACCCCTACACAATTTTCTTACGCTACAACCCGATAAACGCAGGTGGTGGAGTCGCGTTGTACCAATCGTTCGTCGTGACATACGGTGCCGGCCAAGGGGCAGACCCAAACCGCCTCAAGATCACCCTGTCACACGAGATGTTTCACACCTACCAGCCCCATCTTGCTGAAAGTGCATCGGAGCCAGTCACCTGGTTCACGGAGGGTTTGGCGATGTTCGCTGAAGCCCGCTTGCCGCTGCGCTTTGGCATGATCACGCCAGAGCAGTTCTTACAGGATCTCAATAGGATCGCCGGGCGTTACTACACCAACGCACTACGCACCATGTCCAATGCAGAGGCCGCTGGCGGTTTCTGGAAAGACACGCGTATCCGCATGCTTGCCTACGACCGCGGCATGCTGTACCTGGCCACAGTGGACGACGCTGTACGCAAGCGATCTGGCGGGAAGCGTTCCTTGGATGATTTAGAACGCGCACTGCTAAAGATCAACGCGCGGGGGGCGACACCCACCCAGGCGGACTGGGAAACCTTGCTTGCGCATGAGCTCGGCGCGAGCGGGGTTGCCGATTTTCATGCTTTCCTCGCCGGAACACCGCCGCTGCCGGCCTCCGATGCATTTGGCCCCTGCTTTCGCCGCACCAGCAAACCGCTGCGCGAATACGTGCTCGGGTTCGAGCCGGCGGTGCTCGCCGAATCCAAGCGCATCGTGCGCGGCCTCGTGGAGGGCTCGGCTGCCGCCCTCGCCGGTGTGCGCAACGGCGACGAGATTGTGTTGCCAGTACCGCAGGATGACATCCAGGGCAATCAGACCCAACATCTGCATCTACGTCTGCGTCGCGACGGACGCCAGTTCGATGTCGATTACCTGCCGCGCGGCAAAACGATGGATGCGTGGCAGTGGGAACGCGTGGATGGAGTTGCCGACGATCGCTGCGCGCTGTGATCGCACTGGTCCGACGGATTCGCACCCGTCGTCACCTAGGCCGCAACGGTGGCGGTAAAGTTCGCGTGTTCATCACTGGCTCTGCCGACAGGCAGGCTCATGCCACGGCCAAGACCCTGCTGGCCGAGGGCCACGACGTCGTGGTGCACGTGCGCTCGGTGGTCGATGGACTTCGTGTTCGACCGCACCAGCGAAGGCCGGGTACTCAAGTGTCTGACCATTGTTGATGACGCGACCCATTAGGCGGTCGCCATCGAGGTCGAGCGGGCCATCTCTGGGCACGGTGTGAGCCGTGTCCTTGACCGGCTTACGCTCAGCCGCGGGTTGCCTGCTGTGATCAGGACCGGCAACGGCAGGAGTTCTGCGGCAAGGCGATGGTCAGCTGGGCGCACGAACGCGGCGTACAGCTTGGTCGGATCCAGCCAGGCAAACCCAATCAAACGCTTACATCGAGTCGTTCAACGGCCGCCTGCGTGACGAATATCTCAACGAACACCGGTTCCCGCGCTTATGCAAGCGCGGACGATCATCGAAATCTGACGCAGGGAATACAACGAGGAACGGCCGAAGCAAGTGCTGGGCGGGCTGACGCCCGCCGCCTACGCCAAACAGCTCGCTGCCACCGATGTCATCAAACCCGGATTCTTGACTGAAAATTTCATCTAATTGCATTATTCAGCGCCGCTGATGCTTGGCTCAGCGCCGATTGCGTCACGCCAAGTAGCGCCGTCGCGCGAGTGAAGCTGCCGTCGCGGCCGACGGTGACGAAGGAGAGGAGATCGTTGAGATTGCGTCTGACCATCAAGACATCATCCGGTGTTCGTTTGATTAGCACAACTAATATGATCTTTAAGAACTAGTTGGCTAGTCGGTGCGGCGCCTGCGGGACAAAATGGACGGGAACGCTCGATACACACTGCTCTCACCTCGATAGATGCGCTCAGCGCCCGTGTGTGCCGGAGCACTGCCCTTCCCCTCTTTAATCAAACCGTGCAAGGAATTTGATATGACAATAGCGTTCAACTACGCAGGCAAGGTTGCCTTCGTCACCGGTGGCGGAACCGGCATTGGTCGCGCTGCTGCACTCGCGTTCGCCAAGGCGGGTGCAAGCGTGGCCGTCGTAGGCCGCACCGAAGCGAACCTGCAGGAGACCGTACAACTGATCGCGCAAGCTGGCGGCCAGGCGATCGCGCTGCAGTGTGATGTTGCGAAAGAAGACGAGGTCAAGTCGGCCATCGCTGCAACGGTCTCGACCTTCGGTCGCCTGGATTTTGCATTCAACAATGCAGGCGTTGAGCAAGGAGCCATTGCCCTGGCCGACATAACCACTGCGGATTGGGAACAGCTGACCTCGGTCAATCTCAACGGCGCCTTCCTCTGCATGAAGCACCAGATTCCTCACATGCTCAAGCAAGGCGGTGGTGCGATCGTCAACACTTCATCCGGGGCCGGAGTCAGAGGCTTTGCCGGACAAGCCGGCTATTGCGCCACCAAGTGGGGCGTTATCGGAATGAGCAAGGCTGCTGCCCTGGACTATGCCGCTGACGGCATTCGCGTGAACGTGGTCTCGCCGGGCTTCATCGACACCCCCATGATGAAGCGCTTCACCGGTGGTACCGAGGAAGGTCTGCGCATGGTGATCGACAATGAACCTGTGGGTCGACCGGGCCGCCCTGAAGAGGTCGCCGCAACCGTACTCTGGTTGTGTTCGGAAGAGGCTGCCTTCTCTACCGGTTCAAACGTGGTCGTCGATGGCGGACAAACGGTCTAAGGGGCACCCTCGGTGCCGGCCAGAGCGAGGGCTCCAGCTTTCTGAGATCAATGGCTTCAGTATCCCTCTCGCTTCCCGGGTTGGCCGGCCTTGCGCCGCGCCAACCCCGGCGACCATTTCTCAAGCAGGTGCTGGATCCAGGCTTTAAGCCTTCAATAAATCGAGCGCTGTGGTGCAAACCGCAGCGCTTGCTTTATGCCCAATGGAGACCGTATGGAGCCTCAAGTCCATGAGACTCCCTCAACGCACCGACAAGCGGGAAGCCTTCCAGATGACGGTTCGTGACCGTCCGCGGCGCTACGGCGCTAATTGTTTTTCAGACTCTCGGGCCACCGCATCTTCATGCGGTCACGGCGGGCAAGCGCGCAAGCAATTTGTCCAGCGTGATCGGATATTCATAGACCCGCACCCCTGTCGCGTTATAGATGGCATTGGCCAACGCTGGCGCAACGCCGGTCAGACCCAGTTCGCCGACACCTTTGGCCTTGACAGGTGACATCGTGGGATCGACCTCATCAATGAAGTACGTCTCCAGATGTGGGATATCGGCGTGAACAGGAACCTCGTAGCCGGCCAGGTCATGATTGACGAAAAATCCCAGTCGCTTGTCCACCACCAGCTCTTCCGTCAGCGCTGCACCCACGCCCATGACCATGCCGCCGATGACCTGGCTACGCGCAGTCTTTGGGTTGAGGATGCGACCGGCAGCGCACACCGCAAGCATACGGCGCACGCGAACTTCGCCTGTGTAAGCGTCGACGGCAACTTCGGCGAAATGAGCGCCAAAGGTTTGCTGAGCGAACTGCTCCTTGAGGTCACCAAACTCCATGAAATCTTCCGCAATAAGGTCGCCGGAATGTGCAGCTTCACCAAGCGGGCGTGACTGGCCTCTTGCATGCACCATCCCATTGGAGAACTCGGCATCATCCTCGGAAAGTCCAAGTGCCTGGGCCACGGTTGAGCGCAGTTTCATGCATGCCGCGTAGACGCCGGCGGTGACCGAAGGTGCCCCCTGCTGCCCCCCTGAGCCAGGGCTCTCCGGGAAACTGGAATCGCCAAGCTTCGCAACAACCTGGTTGATCGACACGCCCATCACCTCTGCTGCTGTCTGGGCAACAATGGTGTAGCTCCCGGTACCGATGTCGGTCATATCGGTTTCGATCGTCACCATGCCTTTATGATCCAGGCGCGCGCGTGCAGCGGATTTTGAAATCGGCGCTCCGCGAATCGCCGAGGCCACGCCAACACCAATCAGCCACCGCCCCTCGCGCACGCTGGCGGGCTTGCTGTTGCGCTGGGACCAACTAAATCGCTCGGCTCCAGTCTTCAGGCACTCCACGAAAGGACGGGTGGAAAATGGACGCGAGGGCTTCTCTGGGTCGACCTGGGTGTCATTGAGTATCCGAAACTGCACTGGGTCCATGCCGAGCTTTTCGGCCATTTCGTCCATGGCAATCTCAAGGGCCATCATGCCTGGCGCTTCACCGGGGGCGCGCATGGCGTTGCCTTCTGCAAGGTCCAGCACAGCCAACCTCATCTGCGTCATGCGATTGGCACCGGCGTAGAGCGAGCGGGTCGACAAGGTCGTCGGCTCGGTACGTCCGCCTGCCAGGTTGCCCGACCAGCTCTCATGTCCGATGGCGGTCAGCTTCCCGTCATGCCCAGCACCAAGGCGCAACCGCTGGATGGTTGCAGGACGATGAATGGTGTTGTTGAACATCAACGGCCGCTGGAGCGTCAACTTCACCGCCCGACCCGTTGCCTTGGACGCCAGGACTGCCAGGACCAGATCTGACTGCACCGTGCCTTTGCCCCCGAAACCGCCGCCGACATAGGGTGCGGTCAAGTGGATGTTTTCCTTGGAGATGCCCAGCGCCTTTGCCAGGTCACGAAGACCCCAATTCATCTGCTAGATCGAGGTGCGACAGGTCAGGTGCCCTTGATGCCACATTGCGATCGTGGCATGGGGTTCCATCATCGCATGTGCCTGGTCCGGTGTCTTGAAGGTTGAGTCAACCTGTACCGGCGCTGCGGAAAAGGCCGCTTCGAAGTCGCCTTGCGAGGTGGATGGCGGTCCACCAAATGGCGCCTTCGGCGCAACCGGCGCCGTCGGCACTTGAGCGGCCAGGTCGAACTTCCCGTTCGTACGGACATATTCAACGCGCACCAGCGATGCAGCGGCACGCGCCTGCTCAAAGCTCGATGCCACCACAACGGCCACGGCCTGGTGGTAGTGATCCACATCGGGTGCCGCCAGGAATCGCTGCACGTAGAACTCACCTCGCCCCAGGGGCTGGGTGTTCTGGTGTGTGAGGACCGCCAGAACACCCGGTGCGGCCAATGCGCGGCGCGTATCGATTGAGGCCACGCGTCCCTTTCCTATGCTGGCGCCAACGATATAACCATAGGCGGTATTGTCCGGCACCTCCTTCCACTCGTAGGCATAGGTCGCCGTGCCGGTCACTTTCAGCGGCCCTTCTACGCGATCATGGGGCTTTCCCACGACCTTGAGCTGGTCAACCGGGTTGTTGCCGGCTGGCGTGTCGAACTTCATGGCGCTGCTCCTGCTTTCAAAGTGAGGTGAGGACTGGGCACCTTGGCAAACCGATGAGTCCCAAGAGGCCTGTCGTGCGATACACGATCCACCAAGGTCGCAAGGCATTGCATGGCCTGATGCGTTTAAGACACGTCAAACGCCAGAGTCAGCCGCGTGAGATCGCCACGCGATCCAAAGCTTGAAGGTATCGCCCAGCAGACTTGATGGTCGACCCCCGAATGAATGCAGTCAACCATGAGTGGCATCAATAGATGCATTTGGTTGATTCGCCTCCATTACGCAAAAAACTGGGGCTTCGGACGGGAATCGCGCAACGCCGCTCGTCGCTATCAAAGCGTGCACATGTCGTTGCCCTGCCCGACCGGCTGTGCAGTCTGGGATGGCCGCGATCTTCAGCTTGACCTGCCAGGCCACCAAGGTACTGGAGCCACCCGACGCCACCGTCACGCCAGCAACATGACGTCAGCACCATTCACGCCACTCAATCGACCGCCAAGTTGGATCCCGAACCGCAGGCTCCAACAACGGGTCGCACTGGAATCTCGAAGAGACCGTTTACTTCGCAGATCCGGTCAGGTTCCACCATTGGCTGAAGTGCTGCTCGCGCCCATCCAGATAGGCCGGTTCGCCGATCTCCGGGCTCCAGAGACGATAGCCGGCGTTCTGGCTCGCCGCGGTCACGCGCTTGAACGGCGCATCCCAGTCGTGCGGCGCGAGTGAGAACCTGCCGACATGGCTGGGCATCAGCACACGCGTCCGAAGGTCCTTTGCCGCCTGCGCGGCCTGCTCAGGATTCATGTGCACGTTTGCCCAGCGTGGATCGTACTGACCGGTGTCGAGCGCTGCCCAGTCGAAGGGGCCATAGCGCTTACCGATCTGGGCAAAGTGCGGCCCATAGCCCGAGTCCCCGCTGTAAAAGAGCTTGCGCTGACCGGTACTCAGCACAAAGCCAACCCACAGCGATTGATTGCGCGTGAAAGTTCGTCCTGAAAAGTGGCGTGCCGGTGTCACGTGGATCTGCAGGCCTCCCTCATCGCCAATTGTCTGGTACCAATCGGCCTCATGCACGCGCTTCATGTCGTAGCCCCAGGCCTGGAAATGGGCCCCCACACCTAGGCCCACCACCACCTGTCTCACCTTGGGTTTTAGAGCCAGGACGCTTGGATAGTCCAGATGATCGTAGTGGTCGTGGCTGATCAGCAGGAAGTCGATTGGTGGCATGTCCGCCACGTTGTAAATACTGGTGCCATCGAAGGCCGTGTTGGTCATAGGCACCGGCGAAGCACTGGAGCTGAAGACGGGGTCAATCAACACCCTGCGCCCACCCAATTGCACGAAGTAGGACGAGTGGCCGAGCCAGACGACCAGGTCCTGGGCCGGATCCAGCGCTTTCAGATCCGTCTTGACGGCCGGCAACGCGCTAGGCGGACGGGGCTGCCCATGGTTGCCAAACAAGGTCTCAGCCCACATGGACCACTCGGACTGGTCAGTGGTCTTCATGGGCGTGCTGATCTGATTGCGGAACGCGCCTTGTCGGTAGTTGGGCGAAAGCGCGATCTGATCAAGGCGCTCTCCACTTGGTAGCGCGCCAAACAGCGGTTCACGCAGATAGAGGCCCGCGCCCACTGCGCCCAACACAGCCAGGCCGATCAGGGCAATCAGCATGCGATACAGGATTCTCTTCATAAACGCCTTGTCTGTTGATGTCATAAGGTCAATGAGGGTCTTTCAACCGAGCGATCTCAATGAGAAGCGGTGAGCGCCACTGCCCATCCGATCGCAGGATGATGCAGGCTAGGACACTGCGTGGCGCTTCAATGTCTTGGTTGGCACATGCAGAGTTGGATCATGTGCGTAGGCGTCAATCGGACTATTCCCGTCAGCCAAGCCAGTGCTTCATGCGCTGGCTGTGGCGCGCCCTTCGAGCCCGGTACCGCTCTAGATGCCAAGTATTACCGGAGCGCTCCGACCCTGCGTCAGACACTCGTCGGCCGAGCCAGGCCCAGCTTTGGCTGATGCCACCGATAGCGTGGCTATGGCTCATACCTCAGTGCCGCAATCAGCAAGGCCATCGCGCCCGAGGGTTGGCGGCGACTGGGGTAGTACATATGAAGTCCAGGCCAGGGCGGACTCCAGTCTTTCATTACATGGATCAGCTGTTTGGCTGCGATATGTGGTGCAGCGATATCGTCGGGAACATAGGCGATGCCGAGTCCAGAACACGCAGCTTCCAGGCAGTCATAAATGCTGTTGTAAGTGAGTTGGCCATCCACACGAACGTTGACTTCCCTCCCGGCCTTCTCAAATTCCCAGGGCCAGATCCCACCGTGGGTGGGTAACCTCAGGTTGATGCAATTGTGATGGATCAAATCTTCGGGTTTTTTCGGGGCTGGATGGGCTTTGAAATAGGCTTTGGTGGCCACGGCGGCAAATCTGATGTCCGGGCCGATCCGCACAGCGATCATGTCCTGTGCCACGGCCTCGCCTAGGCGAACACCTGCATCGAATCGGTCAGCCGCAATATCGACCAGTCCGTTGTCGCCAAACAGCTCGATCTTGATACCCGGATACTTGGGCAGAAAGCGCTTCAGTTTCGGCGACAGGACCGATCTGATGCTGTGATCAGAGGCGGTGATGCGAATCGTGCCTGTGGGACTGTCGCGCAACTCCGACAACGCCATGATTTCCGCATCAATCTCCTCAAATCGTGGCGCAATGGTGGTGATCAGGTGTTCACCCGCCTCGGTCGGCGCCACCAGGCGCGAGCTACGTACAAGCAGCTGCACTCCCAGACTTTTCTCGAGCGCGCGCACCGCATGACTCACTGCGGACTGGGAAAGGCCCAGGTGCGCTGCGGCCCGAGTGAAGCTCCTCTCCCGGGCAACGACAATAAACGCCACCATTCCACTGAAGGATTCGCGAAGGATGTCTTCTTGCATGCAACCTGTCTCTGCGAGGGCTACCACGGGTTACAAATGCTCAAGACACCGATCAGATACTGATCGAGTGCCGCCAGGCCTGCAGCTGCGCCGCAATGGAAAGCGCGATGGCCTCGGGGCCCCGGCCGCCCAGATGGAGACCGACGGGCGAGCGTAGCCTTGGCCGCAGAAGCGCGCAATCATCAGGTGAAAGCAGCTTGAATAAGTCGTGGGAGCGTCGCTCAGGCCCGAGCAAGCCCACGAAAGCAACGGCTTTTCCAGCAAGCGCCTCCAGCGCGTCGCGGTCCATCTCAAAGTTGTGGTGCATGACCAATGCCGCGTCCGGGGGCGGCCTGCCGGACAGCGCTTCTGCAACAGACACATCCAGGCAGTGCCCCGTCTTGGCTACTGCTTTTGCACCCGCTGCGTGGCCGCACGCACGGACCCATCTGCACCGATTTCCAGCTGAAGATCCTGATAACCAGACAGCCAGGATGCCAATACATCGACCAAGCCAGTCATTGCTGGAAGCGGCAGCAGCGCGATTCGCTGGCGGCCGCGGCAGCCTACCGCAGCGCCTGAAAACAGCGCGGTGTCGTCTCGCGTATCGATTTCAAGCCACTCGATCATCCCGGATGAAAAGGCGCTAACCGCGCGACGCTGGATCTCCGGCTCCAGGCAGCCGCCGCTGATCCAGCCCACGTGATCAGCATCGGAAAACAAAGCCAGTGAACCGGAACGACTGTAAGTGGAGCCCTCGGTCTCCAGGACCACGGCCAGTGAGGCGGCGCCCCCGCCGCGGATCGCCTGGACAGCGGCGCGAATGACATGCATCGCATGCCCTTCGCTCACCTGAAAGGAGGTGTTTGCGGGTGCACCGCCTGCCCTCACCCGCTGCAGTCCATCTGCACCTGCAGCCATGGCACTGCCCTGCCCCGTACTGGTCCAGTCCGTGCTCATCAGGTGCTCCTACGCCTTGGACGTCACACGATCGCTTGAAGTCAGGCGAGCACCTTTGCCGATCAGGCCTGCCGCCAGCAAGAGCAAGGCGGCTCCACCGATCAGCGGCGCGGACACGCCGATCCCATCCAGCAGGTGTCCGCCCAGCGAGCCGCCAATCAGGATGGCCGATTGCACCGAGGCGACGAAGAGACCACCACCGCTCTCTGGCGCATCGCTGATCTCCCTGGCAAGCCACGTGGACCAGCACACGGGAATCGCAGCATTCAGCGCGCCCCAGGCCACCATCAGAGCTGCAACGACCCAGACGACATGGCCCAAAGCCGCCATCCCCGCGGTGGCAAGCGCAAGTGCAACGGGCAGCCAGAAAAGAAGCCGGTACAGATGCCCTTTCTGCAGCAATGCGCTAGCGAAATGCGTCCCGGCAAAGCCTGCCACGCCAAGACCGAGCAACAGCAGGGAAAGCTGATTGGGGTTGACGCCGGTGGCCTGCTCCAGGAACGGGCGGAAATAGGTGAATGCACCAAATGCACCTGCAAAGGTCAGCATCACCGCGACCATGCCGATCAAGACATTTCCGCGTTTCAGCAAGCCGAACATGCGCGTCACCGGAATAGCCGCGCGGGGAGGCATCGACGGCAGACGCTTGAACTGCCAGAAAAGATTCAGCAACGCCAGCGGCACCAGGCCCATGAACACCAACCGCCATCCGAAATGCCCGCCAAGAAAGGCGCCGATTGGCGCGGCGAACGCGGTGGCAATCGCATTGCCCATGAAAATGAAGCCCAGCGACTGAGGCACCTTGTCCGGCGGTACAAGCCGTATGACGGTGGCGGTGGCCAGCGACCAGAATCCACCCACGGCGACGCCGAGCAGGGCGCGCGCAGCCATCAGGACCACAAAGCTCGGCGCGACGGAAATCAAGATCAGCGAGAGCAACATGAGGCAGGTCATGGACATCAGCACGCGCCGGACGTCAAAACGTCCTGCTATCGGGGCAATAAAGATGCTTGCCAGGACTGCGAAAAAGCCAGAAATCGAGATCGCCTGACCAGCCATGCCCTGGGTCGCATGCAGGTCCTCTGCAATGGGCGTCAGCAAGCTGACCGGCATGAATTCAGACGCGATCAGCAGCGCCACACAAAAAGCCATCGATCCGATGGCGCCGCCTACCTGGCGCGCTGACTGCACGGATGCAGTCGTTGAGTCTGTCATGATCACCACCACTAGATATCGGAAAGCAGCGCACACCTCCTGCTGCGGGGCAGAAGCTAGCGAGTGTTTTGAAAAGACCAAGCGCCAAACCTGGAACAAGTCACCGTCCGGCGGCGTAGCAACGCCCGCAAGCGGTCGCGTCTGTGGTCAAAATCATAGCGACTCATACGCGGTCAACAAGACGTGCAAGTCGATTGGATCAATGAATCATGCTGATCAATCGACCCATCCATCAATCGATGGATTACTAAAAGACCAGGTACGTGTGCCTGGAGCCCTCGCACTTGCTCTGGTGTGGACGTGTCGTGGCCGCCACACAACCTACGGGCGCCTGATGCGCGCCCAGGAACACTTGAACCAAGGATCCCGCGCGGCACCCTAGCCAGTTGAGCGCACCTCAACCACGGGCCTGGCCTGGCTGTTGCACAAGCCGGACGTGACCGCCGCCATCGGCGGTTCGCGCACACGCCAGCAGCTGCAGGACAACCTCAACGCACTCAAGCTTAAGCTGGATCAGCAGACCCTGGAGCGGCTGGACACCATCTGGCCAGGCCCCGGTGGCGAGGCGCCGCAAGCCTACGCTGCGTCGCACGCGCAGTAACCTGACCTGATGGATCGGCCCTGGACACATGAGGCCGGCCAGCACCGCGGCGGGTGTATGCCTGATGATGGCTGGCGGGCTCCATATAGCGGCCTGAAGCCGGCAAACCCTGCGTCAGGCGGCGGCGCCTTCCAGCGAGGCCATGTCGATCACGAAACGATAGCGGACATCCGCTCGCTCCATGCGCTCAAAGGCCTCGTTGATCTGCTGAATGGCGATGGTCTCGCACTCGGGCAGGATGTTCTTCTCCGCGCAGAAATCCAGCATCTCCTGGGTCTGGGCAATGCCGCCCACCGGCGAGCCGGTGATCTTGCGGCGCCCGAACAGCACCGGCGCACTGTTGAAGGCCTCCATCGGGCCGATCTGGCCCACGATCACCAGCGTGCCGTTGATGTCCAGCAACGGGATGTACGGCGACAGATCGTGCTTGACCGGGATGGTGTCAATGATCACGTCAAAGGCGTTGGCCGCTGCGGCCATGGACTCGGGATTGGACGACAGCAGGAACGCCTCGGCGCCCAGTTCGGCAGCATCGGCGGCCTTGTCGGCCGACCGGCTGATCATGGTCACCTTGGCCCCCATGCCGCGCGCCAGCTTGACACCCATGTGGCCCAGGCCACCCAGCCCGATCACGCCAACGCGGGTACCGGGCCCGACATTGGTAGCGCGCAGCGGGGTATAGCAGGTGATGCCGGCACACAGCAGCGGCGCGACGCGACCGGTGTCCAGGCTGGTCGGGACCCGCAGCACGAAGCTTTCGCGCACCACGATGGTCTTGGAGTAGCCGCCGAAGGTCGGCTGGCCGTCGATGCGGTCCTGCCCGTTGTACGTCACGGTCACCCCTTCGCGGCAGAGCGTCTCTTCATGCGCCTGGCACTGATCGCAATGCCCGCAACTGTCCACCAGGCAGCCCACGGCCACCAGGTCGCCCACTTGATAGGCATTGACGCCCTCGCCGACCGCCGCGACCTTGCCAACGATCTCATGGCCCGGCACGCACGGATAGATGGTTTGGGCCCACTCCCAGTCACCGCGGGTCTGGTGCAGGTCTGAGTGACACACGCCGCAATACAGGATGTCGATGGAGACGTCGTCGCGACGCAGAGCACGGCGCTCGAATGAGAAAGGCGCCATGCCCGACTGCGCGGACTGGGCGGCATAACCAGTGATTTTCATTTTTTGAACCTTGGATTGGGTAAGGGAAAGGAAGTAAGTCATCCGGGAAAGGCATGGCGCCGGTTGCTGGCAACGATCACCATCGAGCCGGCCACGGCCAGCAGTGCAAGCACCTGCAAGCCCTGCACTCCGCCCCAGCCCAGCAGCGTCCCGCCCACCGCGCCACCAGCGAAGATTCCGAGGTTGTAGATGGTGGTGAGCATCGCAGTGGCCAGTTCGGCCTGCCCGCTCGCAACCTGCCCGGTGGACGCCTGGAACACCGTCGGCAAGCCACCAAAAGACAGGCCCCACATCAACAGCGCAGCGCTGGCCGCCCACGCGGTCGGGCCAGCCAGCAGTCCACCGATCACCGCTGCACCACACCCCAGCGCGCAGAGCGCCAGCAAGCGTCCGCGCTGGTCGACCAGGCGTCCGGCCAGCACCACGCCAAACACAGCGCCCAGCCCAAACAACAAGAGACCGCGGCCAACGCCACCGGGCAGCTGCAGGGCATCGGCGAGCGGTGCCATGTACGTGTACAGCGCGTAATGACCGGTCATGGCCAGGAACGTCGCACACAGGATCGGGCGCAAGCCTGGCGTGCGCAGGACGTGCCACGCTGAGCCGCTCGCATCTGCGCACGGCCCCTTCTGGGCCTGCTGCTGGACCGCCGGCACCGCCAGCAAGACCCAGCCGATCACCAGTAGCGCCAGCGCCGAGAGCGCAGCATAGGTCGCATGCCAGCCCAGGACCTCGCCCAGCAAGGTACCCAGCGGCAGGCCGGCGACCATTGCCACCGTGCTGCCAGCCAGCGTGATGGCGACGGCCCGACCCATCTGCGCCGGGGACACCAGGCGAATCGCGTATCCACAGATCACCGGCCAGACCACGCCGGCCGCGATCCCGGCAACAATGCGCGACGCCAGCGTCAGGGCATAGGCATTGGACAGCGCGGTCATCGCATTGGCTGCAGCAAATATCAGCACCAGCACGATGTACAACGGCCTGCGTGGCAGACGCCGCGTCAACGCGACGACCGGGATGGCGACTGCAGCCGAGGCCAGCGCATAGGCCGATACCAGCAGGCCAATAGACGCCGGGGTTGCCTCCAGGCTTTGGCTCATCGCTGGCAGCAGGGCCGCCGGCATGGTTTCGGTGAGGATGGTCAGGAACGCCGTGGTCGACAAGGCCAGCAGTCCGGCCAACGGCATTGGCGAGGCGGCCTTGCCTGCATTGTGCTTTTCGCGATTATCAGCCTGGAGCATTGTCATCCATCTGGGAACATCACCGCGAACACAAGACAACCCCGGCGTGCTCAAGCGGGCGCCGATCTTCGTCTCACGCAGTAATAGGAGGTGCAATGCTAAGGGGCGCCTCTCAGCTCAGTAAGGTGCAAGCCCCGCTAGCAACCATGAGCAGCATCCATTAATCACGCCAAGCAATCAGTCTTCATAGCGTAAAGAACCGACAAACGCTTCCGCCGCACGCGAGGATTGGCGCTGCTTGCTGTAATAGAGGTGGTAGCCAGTCGACTTATGCCACCAGGTCTTGAGCACCGGGATCAAGGCGCCGCTGGCCACATGTGCGGCCACCAGGTCTTCGGGCACATAGGCCAGCCCGAAACCATCCAGCGCGGCCTGCACCATCTGGCTGATCCTGTTGAACACCAATCGCCCCTCAACGCGCACGCTGGTCGTGCGCGCTCCTTTTTTTAGCTCCCACGCGTACAGATTCCCGTGCGTGGGAAGGCGCAGGTTGATGCAGTCGTGGTCGACCAGTTCCTGCGGCATCGAAGGCATCGGGTGAGAGGCGAAGTAGGCCGGAGCGCCTACCATGGCCAGCCGCATGTCTGGAGCGATGCGGACCGAGATCATGTCGTGGGCGACGGCGTTGCCAAGACGCACGCCGAAATCAAAGCGACCCTGCACGATATCTTTCAGCGCATAGTCGACGTCAAGTTCGATCGCAACCTTGGGATACTCGGCCAAAAAAGCCCTGAGCTTGGGCCAGATCACCGTTTCAATCGCATGATCGGTAGCCGTGACCCGGATGGTCCCCGCAGTTACATCGCGCAGTTCACGGACTGCGCGCAATTCTTCTTCGATCCCCTTGAGCCTTGGCGTTGCCACTGCGAGCAGTCGCTCCCCGGCCTCGGTGACCGATACGCTGCGTGTGGTGCGGGTCAGCAGGCGCACGCCAATGCTGGCTTCCAGTCGGCGAATCGTGTAGCTGAGCAGCGATTGCGAAATGCCAAGTTGCGCAGCGGCCTTGGTGAAGTTGCGCTCACGCGCGACCGCGGCCAAGGCCAGAAGATCGCTGTAGTGCTCTTTGGGCATCGAGGCTTGGCCGTCCAGTAAGTCGGAGTGCCCTGCTGCAACGTCAGGGGCGGTGGGCAGCATAAATCATGTTCAATTCCGACACGCTGCATGGGTGAGTGTTGTCACTTCCGTCCTGCATGTGCGGATGAAACGCGCCGCCGCGCCCAGCGCGCCGGCGCTCGTGGGTGGTCTGACTTTCGCTCAACGCGCCTCTGGTCCGGCCACGCGAGCCACTTAAAAACATCACACCAGCCTGCGCGCGGGTGAAGCCGCCTCGGCGTCTGGAACCGCGACGGCCTGATGATGGGTCCGGCCACCGCGACCAATCTGGCTTGGCGGTGAAGCCGCGGCCCGGCTAGGCATTCCTGATCGCGAAAGATCCACCAGGGTTGGGCAGTCAAGGCACTACCTGGACGACGTCCTGGCCGAGACCCGGACGTCAGATCATCTGCCTGCGCGCAGTGCTGCATTGCTTTTTGTGCATGGAGCTACGCTGAGTACCGTGCCTCGCGCCATGCCACCAGCGGCGCGAAGGTGGTGCTTACAGCGCAGCGCCATCAACCTGTGGCTGTGGCCGTTGTTCCTGTGGCGCCAGGCCTGCTTTGGTCAGGATTTCCGGTCGGCAACAACCTGGTCCAACGCGACGCGGGCGCGCTGACCATAGGCCTTGTTGGCACCATCAAGCACTTGGACCACTTGCTGCAGCTGGGCTTCGCTCAGGCCCACGTTGAAGCTGCTGGCCACGTGCGAGCGCAACTGCGACTCCACGCCCTCAAGCGCGGCCAGCATGCTCACGGTGGCGATTTCGCGAGATGACCAGTCAAGGTTGTCGCGCTCGAAAATGTCGCCGAACAGATGCACCTGCAGATACTGGTTGGCAACCGGGGCGAAGTCGAACAGCGGGCCGGCCACCGGCTTGCCCACGATCCTGGTCTGGTTGGCGGTGCCAGCCTTGAGCAAAGCGTCGCCCTGCGGGATGGGCTTGCTGGGCTCCCGGCCCGGCGCGTCGTCAATGCCCCGCTGCTTACGGGCATCGACGACCTTCATCAGCTGACCAAGCGCGTTGAGGCTGCGCGGGAACCCGGCATAGGCATAGACCTGGACCAGGATCTCACGGGTATCGCTGATACTCAGGCCGGCGTCCAGGCCTTTTTCGAGCGCTGGCTCGAGTCCGGCCATGTCGCCTACTGCTGCAGCCGCGGCGATCGGGACAATGGCGCGTTGCTGTTCGCTCAGCTGCTGGGCGGCGTCTGTACTTGAATCGGTCATCATGGGAAAAGTGTGCTCCAGAGGACTTGCCGCCGCTGTAAGACTCAAGGCGGTGGCGTAGAAGATCAGCGCCGCGAGGGCGGCGCCATACCACTTATCTGGCCTGATATTGCGCATCGGTCACCGGCTCCATCCAGGTCACATTCTGTCCTTCGCTCGCGCCCGAGACGGCCAAGTGGGACATGGCCGTGCCGGGGGCAGCCCCATGCCAGTGCTTCACCCCTGGCGGGCACCACACCACGTCGCCAGGGTGGACTTCCTGCATCGGCTTGCCCCACTCCTGCACGTATCCCACGCCAGACTCGATCACCAGCTGCTGGCCGGCCGGATGGACGTGCCAGTGGGAACGTGCGCCCGGCTCGAAAGTCACCATGGCACCAGAGGCGCTGATGCCATTGCTTGCGGGCCACAGCATGTCCAGCCGCACGCGGCCGGTGAAGTACTGGGCAGGCGCGCTTTTGGATCCCTGGGTGCCGACGCGTGTGATCTGCTGGGTCGCGGTGGAAGGGGCAGGCTCGGCGGCGCCGGCCGTTAGGGAACCAACGGACAGCAGCACGGCGGACAGCAGCATATTGAAATGCTTCATCACTTCACCTCATTGATCTGCGATGGATGGATGCGCCTCAAGTGCCCTGTCCGACACCTGCCAGGTACTGCTCACCGGTGACCGGTTCCATCCACTCCACCGCTTTGCCATCCAGCGACTCAGTGACCGCGATGTGGGTCATGCCGGTGGTGGGGCTTGCACCGTGCCAGTGCCGATGCCCGGACGGGCACACGATGGTGTCACCAGGGCGAATCTCCACGATCGGGCCGTGCTCGCACTGGGTCCAGCCCAGGCCGGCAGTGACGATCAGGATTTGACCAAGCGGATGGGTGTGCCACACCGTACGCGCCCCTGGTTCAAAGGTGACCGCTGCACATCCGACGCGGCCCGGCTCCTTGGCCGAGGCAAGCATGTCAATGCGGACATTGCCGGTGAAGTACTCGGCGGGCCCTTTGGCGGAAGGCGTTGAGCCAGCTCGCTTGAGTTCCATTGTATTTCCTCAGTTTCAGGGGAGTGGGTTGCGCAAACCCGCACCGGGTACGCATGGGGCACCTGCGTGCCCACCAGACAGAAGGTCCATCAGCCATCGAGCGGGCGTAACCGGCAGACCCTAGGCACAAACTTAGACCCAGGGGACGCACATGTCATGACGCAAAGTCGAAACACCGACATGAGCTGCATTCATCAATCCCCTGCCCCCGTTACTCAACTCCCGCCGAGGGCTTGTCTTAAACCGGCTATCAGGAGCGCCATCGCACCGGAGGGCTGGCGGCGGCTCGGATAGTAGAGGTGATATCCCGGCCAGGGTGGGCTCCAGTCGCTCAGCGCCTGGACCAGCCGACCATCGGCCAGATGTTGGAGGATCAAGACTTCCGGGACGTAGGCGATGCCAAGATGTGCCACTGCGCCGTCAATGCAATCGTAGATGTCGTTGCAGATCAGCCGTCCCTGCACCCGGATGTTGAGCGTGCGGCCTGCTTTTTCGAACTCCCAGGGCCAGAGTCCCTGATGGGTTGGAAGCCTGATATTGATACAGCTGTGGTCGACCAGATCGCCTGGTTTCTTCGGTGGCGCATGGGCTGCGAAATACTCGGGAGATGCCACGAGCGAAAACTTCATGTCAGGGCCGATCCTGACGGCAATCATGTCCTGTGCAATCGCCTCTCCCAGCCGTACCCCTGCATCAAAGCCATCGGCCACGATATCGACCAGGCTGTTGTCAGCATGCAGCTCGATCGAAATGCCGGGATGCTGTCGCAGTAGTTGCGCCACGCGGGGCGCCAGGATCGTGCGAATGGCGTCGGCAGGGGCTGAGATCCTGATGGTGCCGGTCGGGGTGTCTCTGAGCTCGGAAACTTCAACAATCGCCGAATCAATATCCTTGAAACGCGGGGCAATCCCACGAAACAGGCGCTCACCTGCTTCGGTCGGCACCACGCCGCGCGCGTTTCTGGCGAGCAATTGCGCACCGAGCTCGCTCTCCAGCCCTCGAACCGAATGGCTGATCGCCGATTGCGACACGCCGATGCGCGCCGCGGCACGAGTGAAGCTGCGTTCTTCAACCACTGCAATGAACGCGGTCAATCCACTGAACGAAAACCTCAGCAGCTCGCTTTCCATCGATGCGGCGGCGGGTTGCTTCCGCGCGCCTTTCATCCGGAGTTTTCGCTCGATGCGAGCGTTGATGGTGCTGGCGTCACCTCGTAGCGCAGCCAAACCACGCCTGCGGTAAGCGTGCGGGTTTGGGTGTGGACCAGGCAGCGCCCGGCTGCCGGATGCTCGTCCGCCCCCCCGCGGTAGTCGAAGATGCACGGGGTGCCAGCCAGTCCGTCGATGCCTGGATAGATCAACAGACTGACCTCATCGATAAGGCACTCCTTGAGAAATGACCCGTTGATGGCGCCGCCGCCCTCAAGCAACAGCACAGATACCTCGAACATTGCCCGGATCTGCTCGAGCGCATGCGCCAGGCTGCCGAACAGATAGGACACCCCGAGCCGCCGCAGCTCCTGCAGGTAGTCCTCTGAAACCTCCTCTGACAGCAGCGCCACCACGTGTGCACCTTCGGCATCGTCACTCTCATACCGCAGCTTGCCGCCGGGATCGGCCACGATCGCAAGCTGGCGCCCCCGGGGGCGGCCGACGAAGGGCTGAAGCCGCGTTTGCGCCTGGCCGCCGGTCGAGGGCGCGTCCTGGCGCACTCCCTTGAACTCGGCCATGGTCGCGCGACCGACGATGAAGCCCTGCGCACCGAGCTGCGAAGCCGTGTCCTCATAGACGCTGGTGACGATGTCCGGGGCAACACCGGGGGCCGGTGGCGTCCAGCGCTGCACCAGCAAGCGGCCGTCGATGGAGCTGATCATGTGACAGATGATCCTGGGGCGCATTGCAGTTTGTCCTGTTCCGATGGCGGCGATGAGGGTGCCGCCCACTCCTCGTACTTCAGTCGATGCGGATCACCAGCTTGCCGAAATGCCCAGCAGCGTCGAGGTGCTTCAAAGCATCGATGGCCTGGTCAAACCGAACACCTGATCCACCACTGGCTTGATGCCAGCTCCGGCGATGAAGCCAGCCAGATCCTCGAGCATCTTGCGACTGCCGACGTTCACCCCAGACAGGCGCCGTGAACCCGGCACCAGCTGGAACGGCGCGAACTTCCCTGCAAAGCCGCTAACGCCACCGATCACGGCCACGTTGCCGCCCGGTGCGGTTGCCTGCACAGAGCGCTCCAAGGTGTTCTCACCTCCGACTTCCACCACCAGGTCCACGCCGCGGCCGCCGGTAAAACGCAGGACTTCATCCTGCCACTCCGGATTGCTCCGGTAATTGATGGTGTGCTGCGCGCCAAGTGCACGGGCACGCTCTAGCTTGGCATCGCTCCACGAGGTGATGATGGTGCGCAGGCCGGCGGCATGGGCCAGCTGCAGGGCGAAGATCGAGACGCCGCCGGTGCCCAGCAGCAGCACCGTCTCACCTGGCCGCAGCGCGCTACTGACAAACAGCGCGTTCCAGGCTGTCACACCGGCACAGGGCAGCGTGGCCGCCTCAACATCGGTCAGCTCCGGCGGCACCCGCACCAAGGAATGCGCAGGCAGGGTGACTTCCTGGGCCAACATGCCGTCCTGGTAGGCGCCTAGCGGCGCCCTGCAGTTCTCGGCAGTCGGCCGGCCATCGTTCCAGTGTGGGAAGAACGACGCAGCGACTCGGTCGCCCGCCTTCACCTCGGTGACTGCCGATCCAACGGCGATCACTTCCCCGGCACCATCAGAACATGGGATGACCTTGCGATCCCCGCCCACGCCATAACGACCACGCACCAGCATCAGGTCCCGGTAATTGAGCGATACAGCGCGCACACGCACGCGGACATCGTTGTGACCAAGCGCGGCAGCCTGCTCCTCATAGCGCTGCAACCCTTCAATCTGACTGCCCGGGGTGACGCGATAAACCTGCATGTTGGTACTCCTGTTGCTTAGAAATGGGGGAGCCTGAGCTCCCCATTTACGCGAGCACCGCTGCTGCAGCCCGCGCAAAGACTGTCATCCTCTAGCTCAGCGCATCTGCAACTGCACCGGCGTCGGGTTGGCCGGATCGGTACTGGCACGCAGCTTCTCCACGTCCTTTGCGTCGACCTTGCCGCCATCGTTGCCCCATGAGGTGCGCACGAAGCTCACCACCTCGGCGATCTCGGCATCGGACAACTGCTTGCGGAAGGGCGGCATCCGGTAGGCGTCCGGCACATTGGCAGCCACGATGCGGTCCGATCCATTGAGGGTCACGTTGATCTGCGAATCGCCGGCCTCCACCATCGAGGAGGTGGCGCCGGCCAGCGGCGGAATCCATGGGGCCTGGCCGCGACCATCGACGCCATGACAGGAGCTGCAGCGCGCCATGAAGGTCTGCGCACCTGGGTGCTGACTCCGTTGGGCCAGGCCCAGTGCCTGGTTGCTGGAGGCATCGTATTGATACGCAGCGCCGTCCTTGGAAGGATCGGCCGGAAGCGTCTTTAGATAGTGCGAAACCGCGCGTAGATCCTGGTCGGTCAAGTACTGCAGCGAATTGTTGAAGGCTTCGGTCATCGAGCCAAATACCACCGCATGCTTGTTTCGCCCGGTCTTGAGGAACTGGAACATGTCGTCCTCGGCCCAGGTGCCTATCCCACGCTTGGCATCGCCGCGCAGGTTGGGCGCGTACCAGCCATCAAGCAGTGCCCCGGAGAGGAAGTCCGGATCGGCAGCATGCAGACCCTGCTCATTGAACGCCAGGCCGCGAGGCGTATGGCAGCTACCGCAATGGCCCGGACCTTCGACGATGTACGCACCACGATTCCACTGCGCGTCTTTCCCCTCAACCGGCTTGTAGCTTCCCGATTCCGTGAAGACGCCACTCCACAACGCCAGCGGCCAACGCATGTTCAGGGGCCATTTGATGCCGGTGGATTCGTTCTCACGACGCACTGGCTTGACGCCGTGCATGAAGTAGGCGTACAGCGCGGTCACGTCCTGGTCGGACAGCTTGGCGTAAGACGGATACGGCATGGCCGGATAAAGGCGATGCCCATCCTTGGCGACCCCGTGGCGCAAAGCCCGGTCGAAGTCGGCCAGGCTGTACTGGCCAATACCAGTGTCCTTGTCGGGCGTGATATTGGTCGTGGTAATGGTGCCAAGTGGGCTTTCCATGCCCAGCCCGCCGGTGAACGGCGCATGGCCCGGCGTGCTGTGGCAGGCGACGCAGTCGGACAGTCGCGCGACGTATTCGCCCTGGCGCAACAGCGCGGGGGATGGGGCCTGGTTACTGGCCATCGCCTGGCCATCGAAGGCTGAAGCAGGCGTGCGGTTAACATACCAGGCCACCAGGACGGCAGCGACCACGCAGGCAAGCAGCAGATATTTGAGCTTTTTCAAGATTGCTCCATCTCATGAAGAGGCGGCTGCTTCCGCTGCTGCAGAAGTCAGCCATTTCCGGGACGACGCGGACCTTGCCCGCGCGATGGATCAGACCTGTCCGCCAAAATCCAAGCGGGACATGGGCATGCTGCGCACGCGCTGGCGGGTGAGCGCGGACACGGCGTTCGCCACCGCCGCAGGCACCGCAGGCAGACCGGGCTCGCCGATGCCGCCCATCTTTTCGCCGCTTTCGACAATCCGCACATGCACCCGCGGCATCGCCGATGGCGCCAGGATCGGATACATGTCGTAGTTGCGTGCCACCGGCGTGCCATCCTTCCAGACCGACTCTTCCAACAGCACCTGCGAGACACCCAGCGCCACGGCCGAGTTCACCTGGGCATCGATGATCGCCGGATTGACGATGCTGCCTGGGTCGATCGCCTGCCAAAGCTCATGCACCCGCACCTGGCCACCTTCGATGGAGACCTCGGCAATGGCTGCGGTCTGGGTGCCGAACGGCGAGGCCATGGCGATGCCGCGTGCGCGCTGGCTGCCGTCCTCAGCGGTGAACGGCCCGCGCTTCCATGCCCCGGACAGCTCCACCACCGACTTCAGCAGCGTGGTCAGGCGCGGATTGTCACGCAGCAGCTTCAGGCGCAGCTCGTAGGGATCCTGCTTGCCCTTGTCGGCCAGTTCGTCGAGGAAGGACTCGTAGAAGAAGTCATTCATGGAGTTGCCGACCGAGCGCCAGTAACCCAGCACGACCGGGTTCTTGACGTACAGGCGCGCCACCCGGCGGTTGGCGATGGCGTAGGACTTCCCGCTCAGGCCTTCGACCGAGGTTGGATCGACCGTCTCGCCCTTCTGCCCGGCAATTCCTTCAGTGGGGCCTTCCGTGGCGCTGACCGCCTCGAGC
This sequence comes from Xanthomonas sp. NCPPB 4037, assembly GCF_041475695.2. Taxonomy (NCBI): domain Bacteria; kingdom Pseudomonadati; phylum Pseudomonadota; class Gammaproteobacteria; order Lysobacterales; family Lysobacteraceae; genus Xanthomonas; species Xanthomonas sp. NCPPB 4037. Next base: position 2,518,919 of record NZ_CM191261.1, on the reverse strand, counting down.
GCCACGGGCATGCCCTGCGCGTCCAGCGCCCCGCGGAAGCGCACCGCGGCCATTGGCCGCAGCGCGTCGCGCAAGAATTCCTCCTCGCGACTCCAGATCAGTTTGACCGGGCGTCCGACCGTGCGCGCCAGCTCGATCGCCTGCGGATAGGGACAGGCCGTGTCGTAGAGGAAATGACGCCCGAAGAACCCACCCAGCAGGGGCGAGTGCAGCGTGATCTGCGCCGGGCCCAGCCCAGTGCGCTTGGCCACGTCGGCTAGAAACATGTCCGGCGCCTGGTTCGGCAGCCACAGCTCAAGCGATCCATCCGGGCTGAAGCGTGCGGTGGCAGACGGCGGCTCAAGCTGGCCGTGGTTGACGTATTGGCTGCGGTAAGTGGCTTCCAGCGTGCTGTGCGCACCCTTGAACGCCGCGTCCAGATCGCCTTCGGCCTCCACCTCGTCGCCACCGCCTTGCGCCGCCTGCTCGGCCATCTGCGCAGAAAACGCATCGCTCGAAAAATCCGCTGGCATGTAGCGCAGCTTGGAATCAGGGCCAGGCTCTTTCCACTGCACCTGTGCCGCTTCAGCAGCCCGCTTGGCATTCCACCAGCGCTCGGCCACCACGGCCACTGCACCCGGCAAGCGGTGCACCGAATGCACGCCATGCATCGCCTTGAGCTGGTCTTCGTTGGTGATGCCGGCCACTTCCATCCCCAGGCGCGGGGCGTGCTGGACAGCGGCATGCAGCATCCCTTCAACCTTCACGTCGATGCTGTAGACCGCTTTACCGACCGACTTCTCGTGCATGTCCAGCCGCGCAACGCCTTTGCCGATCCAGCGGAATGTCGCCGGATCGCGCAAGGTGACACTCTCCACTGCGGGCACCGGCAGGTCCAACGCCCTGGGGGCTAGCTGCCCGTAAGCCAACGCGCGACCGGAGGCGGCGTGCAGGACTTTGCCCGGCTCGGTCGTCAGTGACGACAACGGGACCGACCACTGGTCAGCCGCAGCCTGCATCAGCATCCGCCGTGCCAGCGCGCCCAGTTTGCGCATCGTGTCGTAACTGGTGCGCACCGACATGCTGCCACCGGTCAGTCGCATGCCGTTGCCCATCACCTGGAAATCGGCGCCAGTGGGCGCGGCAGAGACAACAAAGGTGGATGGGTCGGCATCCAGCTCCTCGCCGACAATCTGCGCCATGGCGGTGAAGATCCCCTGCCCGCCTTCCATGAAGGGGCTCTGCAGGCGGACCAGATTATCGGCGCCGATTTCCAGGAACGCAGGCACACGCGTGCCGGGAACCATCGTCTTGACGCCAAGCTGCGCCCTCGCCTGCCCGATCGGCAGGCCGAAGCCCAGCACCAGCGCGCCAGCGGTCGCGCCGGCAGACTTCAACAGGAAACGACGCCGGGAAATGTTGACCGGCTGTTCGCCACGAGGCAGTACTTCCTTAAGGTCGGCGCCTGGATGATTGCGGGCCATCACTCCACCTCCGGGGCCGAGACCTGGTCGCCGGGTGAGCGCGTTGCCCTGAAGGCGGCCGCACCCGCCATCAGCGTGGCCGCCGCAATCAGTGGCGATGCCCCATTCGATGGGCTGGAGGCCTGCGTCGCCGAGACAGCCTGGGCTGTCGGCTCCGTATGCCCACCACCGGAAAGATCTTCAAGCGCGGCGAAAATCGCGTTGTAAGTCCCGCAGCGGCACAGGTTGACCATGGCGGCCTTGACCTGCTCCAGTGACGGCTTGCTGACCTCTTTGAGCAATGCCGTAGCGGCCATGACCTGTCCGGACTGGCAGTACCCACACTGCGGCACTTGATGCTTGACCCATGCCTGTACGACCCGTTGGCCAACAGCATCGGCTTCGATCGCTTCGATCGTGCTGACCTGCTTGCCTACAACCCCTTCCACCGGAGTCACGCAAGAACGCGCCAGCACCCCGTCGATCATGACCGAGCAGGCGCCGCACTGGGCGAGGCCGCACCCGTACTTGGTTCCGGTCATGCCCAGCTCATCGCGAATCACCCACAACAACGGGGTGTCGCCGGGAGAGTCGATTTCAAACGTATGATTATTGACTGTCAGTTTCATGGCTTGGCCAGGTCGAGTCCACCGACAAAATTAGCATTGGCTGATCGCGGTGAGGGGTCGGAAAATCAACTAACAAGAATGAGCCGTATTGATCAATACCTGGATCAGGTCCACGAACCGGCGCGGTCGTCCAAAGAATGTGCGATCGCCCACACTGATGGCCAAGGCGTAATTCTTAGTATGCTGGCAATGACGTTGCGGATGACATCGCGCACCATCAATTCGTCCACCTGACACCACCTCTGTACGGGTGTGGCGAAATGGCCAGGGTCGGCGAATCCTCTTGCTTTGAACTTTAAAGCAGGCGCTGACAGGCGCGCTGATCGCCCGCTGGCGCTCTTGGCCATGCCCATGGTGAAAAGCTTGAGACGCCTTGACCCGACATGCCCGCGAGCAAACCCTGGCCCGTAGGAAGGCCTGATAGCAATGGTCTGAACGCGTGCGCTTTAAAGCGCATCAGGCCTCGCCCGATGCGATAGGTGCCTGACGATGCTTGATGCTGCTCAACAAGGCCACAGGTACAAGCACGCGTCCGACGCGCCAAGGCAGTGACGCAGCAAGACCTCAGAATTCCTCGCCGGGTTAGCCAAGCGCGTGCTTACTGCTTCGACCAATTCCAGCAAAGCAAAGATCCGCTTCACCAGACGGGTCGGCGCGTGCTGAAAGCCCGAAACGCCATGTAGCCTCGGCAAGACTCTTTTGGAAGCCTGCCTGCGCGGACGGGTGCGCGCAACATCTCGCACACAGGTCCCTTTTCCAGCGAAATAAATGTGCGCCGAAACGCGCCCAGCCTGGGTTTCAGCCTAGGGCGCGTCCAGTGCAATATCTACTCCAATGCTGGGCGGCCCTACTGCCCATCCACAAGGCATGAACTAATGCTTGCTTGGCCCGGCATACTCCGGCCCACTGGCAGGCTCATCCATCTTATCGCCCAGCATGCGCCGCACCACCACGAAGAACATAGGGATCAGAAACACGCCCAGGACAGTGGCAAACAACATGCCTCCGATCACGCCTGTGGAGATGGCGTGGCGGGCGTTGGCGCCGGCACCGCTGGAGATGGCCATCGGCACCACCCCCATGATGAAGGCAAAAGATGTCATCAAGATTGGCCGCAGCCGCAGGTGCGCGGCATTGACGATGGCGTCATGCAGCGTCTTGCCTTGCGCACGCTCCATCACCGCGAACTCCACGATCAGGATCGCATTTTTGGCGGCAAGCCCAATGACGGTAATCAGACCAATCTGAAAGAAAATGTCGTTTGAAAGGCCACGAAGCATGGTGAAGGCCAAAGCACCCAGCGCGCCCAGTGGCACCACCAGCAAGACAGAAACCGGGATCGACCAGCTCTCATACAACGCTGCCAGGCAAAGGAAGACCACGACCAGCGACAGCACCAACAACAGCACCTGGCTATTGCCGGCCAGGATCTCCTGGTAGCTCATGCCCGTCCAGTCCGAGCCATATCCGGCCGGTAGCTCATCGACATAGTGTTCCATCGACGTCATGGCTTGCCCGGAGGAGCGCCCGGCAGCCGGCGAGCCATTGATGTTCACTGCGGCATAGCCATTGAAGCGCCCCAGCGACGGAGGCGTGGAACGCCAGCCGGTCTTGACAACGTTGCTCAGCGGGATCATCGCCGCGTTGCCGTCCGCATCAGTTTCGGTACTGCTAGGGGTATAGAACTGTGCCAGCGACTCTGGACCGGTACGGTAAGGCGCATCGGCTCGCAGGTTGACGCGCTTGATGCGGCCACCGTAGATGAAGTCGTTAGCGTACACGGGTGCAAGCATCAGCTGGACCGCGGTGTAGACATCACTGACCGACAAACCCATCGTCTCTGCCTGGATACGGTCCACCGCCATGGTCAGCTGGGGAGCGTTTTCCAGCGTGTTGGGACGCACCTGCTGAAGCGAATCATCCTGGCGGGCAGCAGCAAGCAGCTGGTCGCGTGCAGCGGTCAGCGCCTCCCTACCGGCACCGGTGCGATCTTCCAGCCACATGTCAAAACCGCCAAACTGACCAAGCCCCTGCACGGTCGGAACGTTGACCACGAAGATCTGGGCTCCCTTGATGCCCTGCACTGCCTGATTGGCCTGCTGAATGAAATCGCTGACGGTGCCTTCACGCTCTTCGTATGGCTTGAGTTTGAAGAACCCCATGCCGACGTTTTCACCCAATCCAACAAAGCTGAAGCCACTGATTTCCAGGAAGTCGCCATAGCCATGGATCTTCCCGGTCACATCGCGCACTTGCGAAAAGACCTCTTTTGTCTTGGACACAGGCGAACCGGGCGGAAGCTGCACGATGGTCATCGCGTAGCCCTGGTCTTCTTCGGGTATGAAGCTGGTGGGTATTTTAGTGAACAGGAAGCCGGTAATGACCAGGAGCACGGCGAACACCACCATCCAGCGCGGGGCATGACGCACCTGGCGTCCGATCACGCCGACGTAGGTGTTCTCCAGCTTTCCATAGTATTTTTCGAACACGCGGAAGAACGCGTTCTTCGGCTTTTCGTGGCTATCGTGTTCGTGCTGCTTGAGGAAACTGGCACACAGCGAAGGAGTGAAACCCAGGGCCAGGAACGCAGAGAACGCCATGGCGATGGCCATGGTCAGCGCAAACTGCTTGTAGATTGCCCCGGCCGCGCCGCCCTGCAGCGCTGAGGGCACGAACACCGCTGCCAGCACCACCGTAATGGCGATCACCGCACCGCTGATCTGCTCCATCGCCTTGATCGTCGCTTCGCGTGGCGGGAGTTTTTCCTCCGCCATGATGCGTTCGACGTTCTCAATCACTACGATCGCATCATCGACCACGATACCGATCGCCAGTACCAGTGCGAACATCGTCAGTTGGTTGATGGTAAAGCCGATGATGGACATGCCAACGAAGGTGCCCAGCAGCGCCACCGGGATCACCAGCGTCGGGATGATCGTGGCTCTGAAATTCTGCAGGAAGATCAGCATCACCAGAAACACTAGGATCACCGCTTCCAACAGCGTGTGGATCACCTCCTCGATAGAGATCTTGATAAAGGTCGTGGTCTCATAAGGCTCGAACCAAGTCACCCCACTGGGGAAGGTGCTAGACAGCTCCTTCATTCGTGCCCGAACCGCGTTGGCCGTATCCAAGGCATTCGCGCCAGGCAGCAGCTGGATCCCGAAGGTACCCAGGGGCTTGCCGTTCCATTGCGTGTCGAAGCCATAGTTCTGCGGGCCGAACTGCACACGCGCAACGTCGCGAAGGTGCACGACCGCACCGTTGTCATCAGATCGCAGGATGATGTTCTCGAACTGCTCCGGCGTAGTGAAGCGGCTCTCGGCCGAGACGGTGGCCGTGAATTGCTGGCCCTTCGGGGCCGGGTCCGCGCCCAGTGCACCGGCGGCGAACTGGACATTCTGGCCCTGCACGGCGCTGAGCACGTGGCTGGCGGACATGTTGTAGCCCTGCAGCTTCAATGGATCCAGCCAGATGTTCATCGAGTACTCGGAGCCAAACTGGCGACTGCTGCCCACACCTTGGATGCGCGAAATCTGGTCCAGCACGCGTGATGCCACGATGTCATTGAGCTGGTTACGCCCGATCGTCGGATTGTCAGAGGTCAAGCCGATCATCATCAGGAAGCCCGCACTGGCCTTGGCCACAACCACACCCTGACTGACCACTTCACGGGGTAGCCGCGGCTGGGCGAGCGAGACCTTGTTCTGCACCTGGACCTGGGCGATGTCCGGGTCTGTGCCGGTCTGGAAGGTCAAGGTGATCTCCACCCGACCGGACGAAGCCGAGGTGGAGGTGAAATACAGCAAGTTGTCGATACCGGTGAGCTGTTGCTCGATGACCTGAGCAACCGAGCTTTCGGCCGTATCGGCACTGGCGCCTGGATAATTGGCCACTACCGTGATCTGGGGCGGTGCGATGTTGGGATAAGACTCGATGCCAAGGTTGAGGATCGAGATCACCCCGGCAAGTGAAATGAGGATCGCCACAACCCAGGCGAACACCGGGTGGTCGATGAAAAATTTTGGCATGGGGAAGTTCCTTACTCGGCCTGGGCTTGAGCCGGCTGCTGGGCGTCTTGGCCCGTCGCGTCATCGGAAGATTTGGGATTTGGCGTGTCGCCACTTGCTGCGCCTGTCGGGCCAGGCGGACCGTCTTGTTGCTGCTGAGCTTGCTCAGCAAGTGCCTGTGCGTACGGCACGGCCTTGACCTGACCGCCTTCCCTGGCCTTCTGCAGGCCCAGCGCGATGACCTGGTCGCCAGTATTCAAGCCCTTGGTGACAATCCATTTGCCATCCAAAGCGCGACTTTCGATCTGCACATCCTTGCGGGAGACCTTGCCGTCGAGGCCGACCACCATGGCGTAGGCGCCGTTGGTATCACGCTGGATCGCCGCCTGCGGCACCAGGAAGATATTGCGGCGTTGCCCCAAGTCGACCTCAAGAGTCACAAAGCTGCCAGGCAGCAGGGCCTTCTGCGGATTGGGCACCGTGGCTCGCAGTGACACTGCACCGGTCGCTTGGTCCACGACCACGGACGAAAAGTCCAGGATGCCGGTCTGGTCATAGGCCTGACCATTATTCATCATGACTTTAACAAGCGTGTCCTGAGTTTGGTTGAGGCTGACTTCTCCCTGACCTTGCGCCTGGCGCAGTGAGGCAAGCTCGGAAGAGCTCATCGAGAAGTTGATATATAGCGGGTCGATCTGGTCAACCGTGGTCAGCAGGGTCACATCACCTGAACCCACCAGCGCACCTTCGGTCACCCTTTGCTGGCCGGCGCGGCCGGAAATGGGGGAAGTGACGTTGGCATACCCCAGGTTGATCTTGGCGTTGCTCACCGCCGCGCGGGCCTGCTGCAGCGACGCGGCGCTGCTGCGTTCAGTTGCCTGGGCGTTGTCCAAGTCCGATTTTGAAACAAATTGCTCAGGCGCCAGGCGGCGCGCGCGCTCGGCAGCGACGTGGGCATTGGTGTAGGTCGCCTGAGCCGAGGCAAGCTGGCCTTGAGCAGAGCTCAGGTCTGCTTGGAGCGGTGCCGGATCGATATTGAACAGCACTTGGCCTTCCTTGACGTCGGTGCCTTCGTCGTACACACGCTTGAGCAGCACCCCCGGCACGCGCGCGCGCACGTCGGCGCTGCGCACAGGCGCCAGGCGACCGCTGAAGTCACGCACCAGCGGCACGGTTTGAGGCAAAACCTTGACCACCCCCACCTCAGGCGGTGGCGGCGCCTGCTGTTCTTCCTTTTTACAGGCGGCCAGAGCCAGCACGATGGCCAGGCCAAGATGCCGAAAACGGATGGTCGTCATTGAATTGCTCCTAGGGATATTTTTCATTCAAAGTTGCTTGGCGATGCGGCTGCCGGTCTGCAGCGATCGCGGGGTGTCTGGGTGAGCAGGAACAGCTCAACGCTGCGATGCACCCAAGCCAGTCGGGCCTGCGCGTCGCGCGGTGGGATACAGAAGCGTTGGCGTTCGATCTCCATGCCGGCAACCATGCTCAGAAACAGTTCGGCAGAGTGCCGCGCGGCATCGACCGCGCCTGGATAGACAAAATGCCTTGTCAACCAAAGAGCGAGGCGATCAATCAGAACCCCGGTGAAATCGCGAAACAGAGAAGCCGAGCTGGCCGTCGGCCGCAATCCGGCACTGGGGGCAAGCTGGCTGCTGAGCGCAACCAAAGGTATTGCCATGTGCTCAAGGTAGTTTCGTGCCACGCTTTCCAGCGCAACATTGACAGGCGTTGCTTCATCGAGCTGGGCGACCACAAGCCCAAGGCGCTCTGCAAGCATGCAGCTGAGTAGCGCTTGCTTGCTTCCAAACTGGTTGTAGAGTGTCTGTTTGGAGCAACCGGCACGACGCGCCACCATCTCCAGGCTGACCTGTGGCCCGCGCTCAAACAGCAGTTCTCTGATGGCGCCAAATACCTTGCGTTTACGTTCGAGTGACTGTTCGTTTTGCGTGTGCACTACAGCCATCATTAAGTGATACTCCGCAAGGCGCCGAGTTTCTGATCCCCTAGAGCGTGTTATGAACTTTGAAATAGAGCGGCTGCATTTCCAAGCATCAGGATCGTGAAGACGACAAAGTGCAAACCGGCCAACGTTTCCGGCAATCGCTCATAGTCGCGCGCCAGTCGTCTGAAGCGATTGACCCAGCCGAAGCTGCGCTCGACAACCCAGCGGCGCGGCAGCAAGACAAAGCCTTTCTTCGCTTCTTGCAGCTTGATGACGTGCAACTCAATGCCCTCTTCCTTAGCCGCTTGCGCCGGTTCTTGGCCGGTATAGCCCTGATCCACAAAAGCGATCTTGACCGTTTCACCGGTCACGTGTTGTACCTCCTGGGCCAACGAACGGACCTGTGCGCGTTCCTGCTCGTTGGCCGGCGTGACCTGGACGGCAAGCAGATGTCCCAGCGTATCGACGGCCATATGCACCTTGCTGCCTTTCTTGCGCTTATAGCCATCGTATCCAGCACGCGGCCCGCTTTCACAGGTGGACTGCAGCGTCCGGCCATCAAAAATCACCGCGCTCGGCTGGCCTTTCTTCCCCTGTGCCACACGCAAGAGTGAGCGCAGATCGCTGACCATGGCCTCAAAGCAGCCAGCCTGCAGCCAGCGCTGCGTTTGCTGATACACCGCTTCCCAAGGCGGGAAATCGTTGGGAAGCAATCGCCACGGTGCGCCGGCGCGTGCGATCCAGCGCAGTGCGTTAAACATCGCGCGTAGCGCGTATTTGCGCTGCGGTGCTTGCGCATCCATCAGTGTGAGATATGGCGCAGCGAAGGCCCATTCTTCGTCGGAGATATCGGTTGGATATGGCTTACGAGGCTTCATCCGTATACGTTATCGTGACAAGGGCAAAGTTCATAACACGCTCTAGGTGGAGAGGCGCATGTCCGCTTACCCATGGGACGCAGCAAAATCGGCCGATACGCGATAAAGCGTTCGACATGACGTTGTTTGACTGCGCTGATTAAGAGCGGCTAACAAAACGTAGCGAGCAGTCGTCAGGTGGGTGCGGACGGCGCGGAGGAACCGGAATGTACGTGGGTACATGCCGATTCCGAGCACCGGCCGCGCCCGCCTGACGGCTGCGCAGTAGTTTTGATAGCTGCTCTAAGTCGGCTTCTTTGCAGGCAAAGTACTTGGTGCGATGCACCATATCATCGGACGATCTTCTTATCCGCGTCCTCATTCAGAACACAAGCATGAGAGATCCTCATCAATCCCTGCGGCAATCAGCACGACCGGCGGGGCTTATTCTCCTCAGCATAAGAATGCTGGAGGAGGTGCAAAATTACCAAACCACGTTGGCTAGACGAAACCGAGTCTGGCGAGAAATCCGTAGCACCCACCGACGTCCCCCCAATTTTGAGTAGCGCCCCAGTTTGGAGTCCAATTCCCTACCCCGAGGAGATTGGACGTGAAGAAGCGCTTTACCGAGGAACAGATCATTGGCTTCCTGCGCGAAGCCGAAGCGGGCATAGCGATCAAGGACCTATGCCGGCGCCATGGCTTCAGCGAGGCCTCGTACTACCTGTGGCGCAGCAAATTCGGCGGGATGAGCGTGCCCGATGCCAAGCGGCTCAAGGACCTCGAGTCCGAGAATGCTCGACTGAAGAAGTTGCTAGCCGAGCAGCTGTTCGAGAACGACCTGATCAAGGATGCGCTGCGAAAAAAGTGGTAAGCGCACCGGCGCGTCGTACGCTGGTGCGCGAGTGGATCGGGCGCGGTGCCAGCGAGCGTCGTGCCTTGGCAGCGATCGGCATGAGCGCCAGTGCGCTGCGCTATTGCCCGCGCGAAGACCGCAATGGCGAACTGCGCGAGCGCATTGTTGCGCTGGCGCATCGCCATCGTCGCTATGGCGTGGGGATGATCTATCTCAAATTGCGGCAAGAAGGACGCATCGTGAACTACAAACGCGTGGAGCGGTTGTACCGCGAACAGCAGCTACAGGTCCGACGGCGCAAGCGCAAAAAAGTGCCAATAGGCGAGCGTCAGCCGCTGCTGCGGCCATCGCAGGCCAACCAGGTGTGGTCGATGGACTTTGTGTTCGACCGCACTGCCGAAGGGCGGGTGATCAAGTGTCTGGTGATCGTGGACGATGCAACCCACGAAGCGGTCGCCATCGACGTGGAGCGCGCGATCTCGGGCCACGGCGTTGCGCGCGTGCTGGACCGACTGGCGCACAGTCGCGGTTTGCCGAAGGTGATCCGCACTGACAATGGCAAGGAGTTTTGCGGTAAGGCGATGGTCGCCTGGGCGCATGCCCGTGATGTGCAACTACGGCTCATCCAGCCAGGCAAACCGAACCAGAACGCCTACGTCGAATCCTTCAATGGCCGACTACGCGACGAATGCCTCAACGAGCACTGGTTCCCGACGTTACTGCACGCGCGCACCGAAATCGAACGCTGGCGACGCGAATACAACGAGGACCGACCCAAGAAGGCGATCGGCGGCATGACCCCGGCTGCTTATGCCCAACATCTGGCAAACACCGATATCATCAACCCCGGACTCTAAACCAGGCCGCTACTCAGGGCGGGGGGACGTCGCCGGAAATCTCCACTGGCAGTTCGACTCGTCCTTGAAGCTCTGAAGGGCAGTCCGCATCCACCACTTTCGGCCAACGCTTTGTTGATTGCCGTCAACACCCATGCCCTCGAATGCAACCGCATCCTGCATCGCTCATCTGACGCCAGTAAGCACGAACTTCTGTACGCGTCGCCCGGTGCCGACTTCCGTGACGTACAGGTTGCCCTGACTATCAGTGTCGATGGAATGCATCCAGGTGAACTGACCGGCTTGCCGGCCGATCCGGCCAAACGAGCCAAGCACCTCATGGGTTCCACGCAGCAGGATCCAGATACGTCCATTCATCATGTCGCCGACATACAGATACTTCTTGTCGGGTGACAGCGCCACGTCGGTGACCGTACCCAATCCGCCGGTCTTTCCTTCGATCACGACATTGCGTACAAACTTCAGGGTTCCATCTTTGCTCAGGTCAAACAGCTGGGCCCGGTTGTTCTGCCTGTCACAGACATACACCTGCCCGTCACCGGTGGGTACGACGCAGTGGATGATCGTGCCAAATTCAGGCGACTCCGGGTTTGGTCCATTGCCCGCATTAGATGTTGCCTGACTCTGGTCGAAGGTACCTTGCCGTGTCTGGGTGGTCGGCGCGCCACCATAAGCACCCCAAACACCGAAAGCCTTACCGCCGGACTCGTCAAAACCAAGGAAGCGCCGATTGATATAGCCATCGGCGACCATCACCCGGTCTCCGATGCGGCCCACGTCGGAAGGGTTTCCAAGATGCTCAAGATCGGCATTGCCGTTGGTCTGCTCACGCCGCCCGATCTGACGAATGAACTTCCCGTCCGAGGTGTAGTTCATGACCACATGATCGCCGTTGCCGATGCCGGCGAACCAAAGCGTCCTGTCGCTGTCGACGAAAATTCCGTGGAGACTGACAGGCCATTGGTTGACGCCGTCAATTGTGGGCGCGGTTTCCGGGCCTCCAAATCCACCAAGAAAATCTCCATCGGCGCTGAAATGCGTGACAGCAGGCGCGGCGCGGCAGCACAAGGCGATGGGCGGCGATTGACTGAGTCCGTCATCGGTCTTGGTGAGCGAATCCGGGCGATGCACGAGCCAGACACTGTCATCGGCGTCGACGGCCACACCGCTGACCTCGCCCCAGAGCATTGTTTCGGGCATGTGCGGCCAGGAAGGGTCAACTGCAAAACGCGGGACTTTTGTCCCTGCGGGCGCCACGACATGCTCCTGGACCTCAACAAGCGGCCGAGCGGGCGACGCGGCCAGGCCGTAAGACGAGGCCGTGACCAGGGCAGAAAATAGCGTGACAGATGACAGAAAGATGGGACGCATTGAAGACTCCAGAATTAAGACGATGAGCGATTCGTAAGGACAGCAAGCTGTGACTTGCGGTTGTCGCACGCCATCTCGTGTAGGCGGGCGACATGGAAGGACACACTTGGCCCTTGCCGGCGACGAAACGGCCCCAGGATGCCCACGTCAGCTTTTCTGTCGGAGTGATGACCATCCTCGCGCGTAAAGCGGATCTTGAATAGCTAATCAATACTTAAAGGCCATATTAGTAAATCTAATTATGGTTTCGTGTGAGACTTCATCGATGGTTACAGACACGATTACCGTTTTGCTCCTATGCGACACCTGCTTGCTGCGCAGACCGCCGACGTGCATGCGGCCGCGCGGATCCGTTGGATTCAAACCAGCCGCGTGCGCCGAGATGGTCTCGGCCCGCGATGACGCGATCTCGCAAATGCACGCAGTCCAGGACCCATGCGAGTGAGCCAAGCGCCGCAACGCATCGTGCTCGGGCTGATGTGCAGTGTTTTTGCCGTCTTTCTTGTCACCGGCGCAGCGCTACCGGCCCTGCCGCTGTACATCCATGACGACCTTGGCCTCAGTACGTTCACTGTCGGCCTGGTGTCTGGCGCCCAGTTCGCCTCAGCGCTACTGTGCCGGCTTTGGTCGGGCCGCATCTGCGACCAGCAGGGGCCAAAGTTCGCGGTCATCGTCGGGCTGTTCTTGGCGTTACTGTCTGGGCTGATTTATGTCCTTTCAACAACGGCCACGCAGGACGCGCGAGTGGCGCTGGCCATTCTGATGCTGGGACGCGTACTGCTTGGCGGAGCGGAGAGCTTTGTCATGATTGGCGCCCAGACTTGGTGCCTGGCGCTGGCCGGTCCCGGCAACGTCGGAAGGATGCTTGCCCAAATTGGTACCGCCATGTTTGTCGCGATGGCGCTGGGCGCCCCGCTCGGCAGCTATCTTTTTGAAGAATTCGGCTTCTTGTCGATCGGTATCGCCACGAGCGCGGGGGCCGCACTGGTCTTGCCGCTGGTCATCTCCAGAAGGGCGATCAAGGCCCCGTTGCGCGTCAGCATTTCCGCAAAAAAGGTGTTGCGCTCGGTCTGGGTGCCTGGGGTGGCGATGGCCCTTTCCAGCGTTGGATATGGAATCATGACAGCCTTCGCGGTCCTGCTCTTTACGCAGCGGGACTGGCATCCTGCCTGGATGTCCTTCACTGCGTTTGCGGTCGCCTTGATGGTGGCGCGTGTGTTTTTCGGCGCCTTGCCAGACAGGCTGGGAGGCGCAAGAACGGCGATGATCTTCATCGTCATTCATAGCGCCGGCCTGGCCATGATCTGGCTGGCGCATTGGTCTTGGCTGGCCTTTACCGGGTCTGCGATGGCAGGTTTTGGCTATGCCATGGTCTACCCAAGCCTTGGCATGGAGGCCGTCGCCAGGGCGCCAGCCGAGGCGCGCGGCCTGGCGATGGGGGTCTACACGGCCTTCATCGATCTTGCACTGGGCGTCTTGGCGCCTCTGCTGGGGCTTGTCTCCAACGCCTTGGGGCTTGGTCCGGTGTTTTTGATCGCCTCGCTGCTCGCCCTGTGCGCAGTGCCGATCACAAGCTGGCTGCACTCCCATTCGCCTCCGGGCAATCAGACGCCGATGCGCAGATAAGTCTGGCCCGGTAGCCCGCCTGACAGCGCCAGCCACGCACGCGGGACGCAATGGCCAGCAGTGCTGGTAAAGATCTGACACACGGTCAGTGGAGCTGCGAACGGTGTCGCTGACCCACTGACGTCAAGACCCGGCCACGACATACCAAGCCACGCCTTGACGCAAGTCGATTGCGGCCCATCAGTGCTTTGAAACAAGTTCTCTCCCAAACACTCCGATGCTAGGAGGCGTTGGCGATGCCACAACGCACTGCGGCAACTTCGTGCGATGTATGCGGACCGAGGCCCACCATCCTCGGTCCGCCCGCCTAGTCTTCCAGCAAGGAAGATCACTTAGCGGCAGGCGCGAGTGGATGCAGCCACGCGTCCGCGCCACTGGTGTAACGCTCCTGCTTCCAGATCGGCACGCGCAGCTTGGCCTGGTCGATGATCCAGCGGCAGGCCGCAAATGCACCGTCGCGATGGCCCGCGCTCACCCCGACCCACACGGCCATTTCGCCAATGGCCAGCTCGCCGGTGCGGTGGATGCACCGTGCATCGACGATGTCAAAGCGCGACAGCGCTTCATCGAGCACCTTTTCGCCCTCAGCCTGAGCCAATCGCGCATAGGCCTGGTAGTGCAGCCCGGTGACGGGCTGGCCCTGGTTGCTGTCACGCACCCAGCCTTCGAAGCTGGCGAACGCACCGGCGCTGGAGTCCAACAGCTGGCCGCGCAGCGGCGCGGTGTCGATGGATACGGTGGTGATGGAAAAGCGCGGCATTTCAGCCTCCGCTGACAGGGGGAATGAAGGCAACCTGTGTACAGGCGGCCGGCGCATCGTCGCTAACAAGTCAGACGCAGTAGGCGCTATTAATGAACTGGCGGTGGGCCGCGCCCATGTTTCAGGTCTCCGCCGAGAACTTGGCGTCGAATAATGGTTTCCGGTGCCCTACCCCGATAAACGCCCCGGAATCGTGCCCACTTACTTCGTAACCAGCAGCGCCCTCGTCCCGACGCGTTGCGGTCCTTTGGAACTAGCCGTTGAGAATGTCCATCGCGCACGGCTCAGCCCGTTGCGGTGCAATAAGCGTTGCAACTCACGCCGCACGCGGACGACATCGGCTTGGGCAGCACTGTCGAGAATGCGTTGCGCCAGCGCATCAAATTGCGGCCAGAACTGGCTGGGGTCGCGCACGCGCTGTGGCCATACGGCCAGCATCTTGCCCAGATCGGACAGCTGGTGATCGGTATTGGTGCGGATGCTCATGTCGCGTCTCCCGGCCACTCCAGAGCGACAGCGTGGACCGCGCCGTCATCGATCAGGGTGAAAGCAAGCGCTGCCTGGGGTATTCCATCCACCTCCAGCCTGGCATCTCCGCCTTTACGCTGGGTGATGTCGATGACATAGGTGCTCGTGCCGTACCGATAACGCAGCTGGTAGCCCGGCCATGCGGCCGGAATGCACGGTGTGATCTGGAGACGCGTGCCGCGCCGCTGCAGACCGAGCAGCGATTCGGTCAGTAACCGATACATCCAGCCCGCTGCGCCGGTATACCAGCTCCAGCCGCCGCGACCGGTATGCGGGGCCACCGCGTAGACGTCGGCGGCCAGCACGTAAGGTTCGGCTTTGTAGCGCTGCACTGCCTGCGCATCCAGCGCATGGTGAATGGGGTTGATCAGCCTGGCGAGCTGCCAGGCCCGGGCGCTATCGCCAAGCTGTGCGAAGGCCATCGCCGCCCAGACCGCGGCATGGGTATATTGCCCCCCGTTTTCGCGCACGCCGGGCACGTAGCCGCGGATGTAGCCGGGGTCATGCCCGGTGCGATCGAATGGCGGCATCAACAACTTGACGACGCCTGCGTCCGCATCGACCAGCTGCTGGTGCATTGCATCCATGGCCTGCGCACTGCGTGCTGGATCCATCGCGCCGGATAACACCGACCAACTTTGCGACAGCGAATCGATGCGGCACTCGTCAGACGTATGCGACCCCAGCGGCGTGCCGTCGTCGAACCAGGCGCGCCGATACCATTGCCCGTCCCAGGCATGCCGCTCCAGCGCAACACGCAGGGTCTGCGCGTGCGCATGGCAGGTAGCGGCAAAGGCGTGATCGCCGCATTGCACCGCCACGGCAGAAAAACGCAGCAGTGTGTCGTAGAGGAAGAACCCCAGCCAAACGCTTTCGCCCTTCCCTTCCTTGCCGACGCGATTCATGCCGTCGTTCCAATCGCCGCTGCCGATCAACGGCAAACCACGCTCGCCCAGATGTGCCATGCCGCGTTGCAGTGCAAGCACGCCGTGCGCATAGAGCGACTGCAGCGCGCCCGTCACACCAGGCAAGTCGTAATACGACTCTTCGTCGGCCTTGAGTGCACGCCCGTCAATAAAGCCGACCAGTTCATCGAGCACGCCGCTGTCAGCGGTGGTGTCCAGGTAGCGGCAAATGGCTTGAGGCAACCACAAGAAGTCGTCCGAACACTGTGTGCGCACGCCACGGTTCTGTGGCGGATGCCACCAATGCTGGACATCGCCTTGCGGAAACTGGCGCGCGGCGCTGCGCAGCAGGTGCGCGCGGCTGAGCTCCGGCTGCGCGTGCACCATCGCCATGCTGTCCTGTAACTGGTCGCGAAACCCGTAAGCGCCTCCGGATTGGTAATAGCCGCTGCGCGCCAGGAACCGGCAGGCAATGGTCTGATAGAGCAGCCAGCCGTTGGCCAACAGGTCCAGTGCCGGGTCGGGCGTGGTCACCTGGACGGTGCCCAGCACCTGCTCCCAATGCGTGCGCACGGCAAGCAATGCCGCGTGTGCGGTGGCCACGCCACGACTGCGCCGCGCCACGTCCAGCGCCGCATCGCGGCTGCTGGCCGCGCCCAGCCGGAACACCGTCTCCACGCTCTGCCCGGCCTCCAGCGTCACCGGGATCTGGATCGCCGCACATGGGTCCAGTCCTGCGCCGACCCGCCCGGATAGCCGCTGCCGGGACAGCGCGGCCGGCGCTTGCATGTCGCCATTGCGGCCCAGGAACTCGCTGCGGTCGGTAGTGATACTGCGGCTGGGTGCATCGGCATCGAAGAAGGCGACGCGGCCGTCGAACTCGGTGTTGTATGGGTTGCGTGCAGTGAGCACGCTGGTTGCCAAATCCACCTCACTCACCACGTGCAGCTGCGAGCGCGTGCGGATGTCACCGAGTACCCATTCCACATAGCCGGTCACGCTAAGCCGACGCGCGCGGCCGGAGAGGTTCTTCAGCCGTAGATGGCTGAACTTGATGGGCTGCTCTACATCGACGAACACCCAGAGCTCGCTGGCAATGCCATGTTCGGTATGGCTATAGACGCTGTAGCCGAAGCCGTGGCGCACTGTATAACGCCCGCTGCCGCGGCACGGCAGCGCCATCGGCGACCACACCTGGCCAGTCTCCTCATCGCGCAGGTAGAACGCTTCGCCACAGGTATCGCCGACCGGGTCGTTATGCCAGGGCGTCAGCCGGAACTCATGCGCATTCTCGGCCCATGTATAGCCGGGGCTGCTATCGCTGACCACGGTGCCGAATTGCGCATTGGCCATCACGTTGCACCACGGCGCCGGCGTGGTCATACCCTCGTCCAGGGTGATGCAGTATTCGCGACCATCGGCGGCAAACGCACCAAGGCCGTTGTCGAACAGCAGCTGGCCTGCCTCAGCCTGCGCGACTGCAATGTCCAGCACCGACGCGCTAGGCTGATCGGTGAGATCGGCCTGCTGCGGCAGGCGTTCCAGCAGCGGCGGCTGCACGCGCCGGCCGGCAAGGCGCTCCAACTGTGCGGCAAGCGTGCCGTTGGCGTCGCTGAGGATTGCACGCGCCACGGTTTGCAGCAGGATCCGGTCTTCCTGCGAGATGTGTTCGATGGCACGCACGAAAATGCCGCCTGGGCGGTCCAGCACATTGGCTTCCGGGTCGGCGGCGATCAGCCCCAGGATGGTGTCCTGTAGCTGTTGCCGGTAACCGGACTGGCTTTCGTTCCAGATCACCAGATCCGCGCGCAGCCCCTTGAGCCGCCAATACGCATGTGCCTGCACGAGCTGCTGCACCAACGCCACATTGTCCGGGTCGGCGATGCGCAGCAGGACGATCGGCAGGTCGCCGGAAATGGCATGACTCCACAGCGCCGATTGTCCTCGATGGTTATGCAGCAAGACCTCGCTATCGGCGCGCAATTGCGGGTCGACGAAGAGCACGCGCGCGGCAAGCCGTTCGTAGAGCATCGCGTCTTCCAGCGAGGCGTTGATCTGTCGGCGCGTGACCTGGCTCTGTGTCAGTGCCAGATCGAACACGCGGTCAGCCAAGCGGCGGTCACGGTATTTGTCGATCAGCGCACTACACGCCTCGCGCTGGGTGCCCATGCCGTAGACCATGTCCACCTGCGCCTGCTGATCTGGCGCCAACGCGATGCGGCAACGGATAGCCACAATGGGATCAAGCACCGAACCTGCGGCGCCGGACAACATGCCCTGCCCGCTCAACGCCACTGGGTTGCGGGTGCTGCGGCCACGGCCGACGAACGCGGCACGATCGGTCTCGTAGGAGATCGACGCCACATCCGCATCGTGGACGGCAACCAAATGCAACATCCACGGCTGCGCTTCGTCATGTCCACGCGGGCGCCGTGTGCACAGCAGTGCCTGCTTGTCGGCCAGGATTTCGGTCTGCACGAACAAGTTGCTGAACGCCGGATGCGCTTCGTCGGAGGCGGCCGGTGCCAACACCACTTCGGCGTAGGTGGTGATTTCGATGATCCGCGTCTGCCGTGACCGGTTGCGGATGCGCAGTCGCCGCAGCTCCACATCGTCCTCGGCGGAGATGGCGATTTCCAGATGGCTCTCATAGCCCTGGTGGCTGC
This sequence comes from Xanthomonas sp. NCPPB 4037, assembly GCF_041475695.2. Classification (NCBI taxonomy): domain Bacteria; kingdom Pseudomonadati; phylum Pseudomonadota; class Gammaproteobacteria; order Lysobacterales; family Lysobacteraceae; genus Xanthomonas; species Xanthomonas sp. NCPPB 4037. The sequence continues at coordinate 2,500,467 of NZ_CM191261.1, read as the reverse complement.
CTTTGAACTCGGCCTTTGCATCCGAAAAGATCGCCTCGTAGCGCTCCACCGGAACGCAGGTCGGCTGATGTGCGGCCGACCATGTAGCACCGCTGTCCACGTCGCGCAAATAGCAGAACGTACCCCAGTGATCGCGGGTACCGTCCTCGCGCCAGCGTGTGACGGCCATGTCGCGCGCGCGGCTGTAGCCACCGCCGGCGGAGGTCAGCATTCCGTGATAGCGCCCATTGGAGAGCAGCTGCAGCGCCGGTTGCGGCAGGTCCGGATCGCGATAGATGCGCAACGCCATCCCCGCCTCGCTGGGCACTGGTCGATCTTCGGCGTCGGTCAATCCCTTGAGGTAAACACCGGCGCGCGGCGCTCGCTCCTGCAGCAGTAATGCCGTTGCCTGGCATTGTGGGTCGGCCATGAAGCGGGCTTGCATGGGCGCATCACGCAGCACCTGGTCGAGCGCCAGCAGCGCCATGCCCTGATGGTGTGACATGAAAGAGCGCACCACCGCGTGCTGGGTGCCACGCGGGACGCGTGCCGGCGTGTAATCAATCGCCTCATAGAGACCGAAGCGCCCACCAAATCCCAACTCCTGCAGTCGCTGCAGATTGCGACACGCCGCATCCGGTTCGACCATCAACGCCATTGCACTGGCGTAAGGCGCGATCACCAGATCCTGGCCCAGCCCGCGCTTGAGTCCGAGCCCAGGGACTCCAAAGGCGCGGTATTGGTAATTGCGCTGCGTATCTACCGTGTTGTAGCCCGATTCGGACACGCCCCAGGGCACATTGCGCGCCATGCCATAGCGAATCTGCGCCTGCACTGCGCCGCGCATCGAGCGATGCAACAGCGTCTGCGGGTAGCTTGGCATCACCAGATCAGGCATCAGATACTCGAACATCGAGCCGCTCCACGACAGCAGCGTCGGCTCGCCGCCGGTATCGGTCAGCGTGCGCCCGAGGGCGAACCAGCTCTCCTGCGGCAACCTGCCTTGCGCAATCGCCACGAAGATTCCCAGACGCGCTTCCGAAGCGAGCAGATCGTAATTCCCCGCATCCAGGCGGCGCTCGTCGACGTTGTAGCCGATCGACAACAACTGCTGCGCGGGGCGGTAAAGAAAGTCGTAGTCCATCTCTGCCAAGCGGCCTGCGACCTGCGCCAGCTGCTCCAGTTCCTGCAGACGTGCAGAGGCCCAGCGCTGCGTGCTGGGCGTACCATCGGTTGCGGCCAGCTGCCGCAGCGTTGCGACACGGCTGTTGTGCGCTACCGGCGCATCTGTCTCGGGATCGGCCTCTGCAGAGGTGCAATGGCTCAGCTCGGCCAGCACCGCTTCACAGGTCTCCACTAAGCGCTGCAGCCAAGGATCGGGCGCCTCGCTGCCGCGACCCTGGCGTGCTGCCCGCATCAGTTGGCCTTGCGCCAGCAGCAGCTGCAATGTCGCTTTGGCTTGCAGTACCGTCGGCACCGGTAGCTCACGCACCCCATCCAGTGCGTGGGTCATTGCAGCCAGAGCGGCACCGTCACCATCACCACGCGGCTGCTCGGCGAGCACGGCAACGGTGTCAGACAGCCCATCGAAGAGCGCCGAGTGCAGCAGCGGCGCATCTGCCAGCGCCAGCAGGCCCTGGCGCAAGGTCAGCAGATGCCCGGCAAGGTTGCCGCTGTCCACGGTGGACACGTAGCGCGGCGACAGCGGCGCGAGGGTTTCGGTGTCATACCAGTTGTAAAAATGCCCGCGATGACGCGGCAACCCTTCTAACGTGGTCAGCGTGTCGGTCACCCGCGTAATCACCCCGCCCATGGTCAGATAGCCCAGGTCGTAGGCGGCCAGGTTGGCGAGCAGGCCCAGGCCGATATTGGTCGGCGAGGTGCGACTGGCCACCACGGTCTCCGGATACTCCTGCATGTTGTCCGGCGGCAGCCAGTGATGCTGCGCCGTGCAATGGGTCTCGAAGAATGCCCAGGTGCGCCTTGCCAATCCGCCAAGAAACACGCGCTGTTCCTGCGACAGTTGTGCCACCGGCGCGGCGGGACGTTCGCCCAGCCACGCCATCACCCAAGGCGCTGCCATCCAGCTCAGCCCCATTGGCAACGCGGCCCACAACGCCCACGGGGCCAACCAGGCTACCGCTGCGACGACCAGCGCCGCGGTGCAGGCAGCGCCTGCCATGACCCGATGCTCTGCGTCGCCACTGCGCGCACCACGTTCCACCTCGCTGGACGGCGCCCACTGCAGCAGATGGCGGTGGGTCATTACCATGCGCACCAGCGAGCGCGCGATGGCTAGCCAGCTGCAGTCCGGCTTCGAATGGCAGGCAGGCAAGCACCACGCCAATGCGCAGCATCGATTGACGCGGCCCCACCGCCACCTGGCGCGCATGATGGTGCCATGCCAATCCTTCAGGGGGATGGGCCAGCGCATACGCTGCCGAACACAGCCCTGGCAAGAGCCATAGCAGCAGCAACCAGAGCGTCCAGCGCACGGGTGTCGGCGATGCCAACCAACCGGTCAACAACAGGGCGAAGGCGGCCGGTGCCACCAGACTGCGGCGCAGGTTGTCCAGCAACTTGCCACGCGATAGCCACGACAGCGGATTACGCGCATGTCGGCCGTCGCGGTCAGGCACCCACGGCAGCAGCCACGGCAGTAATTGCCAGTCGCCGCGCACCCAGCGCGCACGGCGCTTGGCATCCGTGGCGTAGCGCTGTGGGTGGCGCTCGTAGAGGCGCACATCGCTGAGCAGGCCGGCACGCACGTAACAGCCTTCCAGCAGGTCGTGGCTCAGCACGCGGTTGTCGGGAAAGCGGCCGGCCAAGACCTGTTCAAAGGTCGCCACCGCGTAAATCCCCTTGCCGATGAACGAGCCTTCGCCAAACAGGTCCTGATACACATCCGACACCACACGTGTGTAGGGATCGATGCCTGGTTCGATGCCGAACATGCGTGCAAACCGCGACTCGCCGCCTTCGCTCATACCGGTGCCAAGGCCAGGCTGCAAAATGCCGTAGCCGGCTTCAACGCGTTGGCCGGTCGCGTCCAGGCGCGGCACGTTCAGTGGATGCGACATGGCACCCACCAGCGCACGGGCAGCATCCCTGGGCAACTGAGTGTCACTGTCCAGGGTGATCACATAGCGCACGTGCACCAATGCGGTGACATCGCCCTGCAACTGCAAGAACTCGGCCGCAGCTTGCAGAGCCACGTCCTCGGCACATAGCAGCCGGTTGAGGGCTTCCAGCTTGCCGCGCTTTCGCTCTGCGCCCATCCAGCAGCGCTCGCCTGCGTTCCACTGGCGTGCCCGGTGCAAGAGGAAGAATCGGTCGCCGTGCGCATCGGCATAGCGTTCGTTGAGCCGCTCGATGTGCTGCGCTGCGCGCGCTAGCAACGATGCGTCGGCCGGCAGCGATGCCTCTGGCGCATCCAGGAAATCGGTGAGCAAGGCGAAGTAGAGCTGTGCATCGCGATTGGCCAGCGCGTGCACCTCAAGCGCGGCAGCCAGCTCATCGATCGCCTCCGCGTTTGCCAGCATGCTGGGCATCACCACCAGTGTGCGGCAGTCGGGCGGAATGCCCAGGCGCAATTCCATGCGCGGCAATGGATGCGGACGCACCCACAGCGTTGCCACCCAGTTGACCAGCGCGATCCCCAGCTCGCTGGCGGCCAGCACTGCAAGGCCGCCGACAGACCACCACACAGCCGGCGGCAATTCCGGCAGCCATCGCATCAGGAGGCCGGCCCACAGCAGCGAGATCAGTGCAATCGGCACCAGATAGATTGGCAGCGGTACCCTGCGTGCCTGCGGCCGGTGCGAGATCGGCAACGCTTGCGCAGGCGTATGTGGCGCACGCAGTGCTGCACGCAGCGTGGGCAGCCCGGCATCCACCAAGAAATAGCCCACATGTGCGGCGACCGAGCTCCGGTCGTCGGCCCGCATCGCCAGCTGCAACGCTACGTGTGCCACTTCCGTCTCGTCGCCGCGCATGTGCTGCGCCAGCGATTCCACTACGTGGCGGTAGGCATCCCGGGTCTGGAAATCCATGCGCGCATAGACATCGGCGGGATCCTTGCGCAGGGTCTGCTCGACCAAACTCATGCTCTCGACGAATTCGCGCCAATCCATCTCATCCAGAAAACGCAGGCTTCCGATGCTGTTGCTGATCGACACCTGCTCGGCGGCTTGGCGCTGGCTCTCGGCATGCACCAAGCCCTCCACGCTGTGGCCTTCGCTGGCCAACCACTGCTCCACCCATGCACTGGCCATCGACAACACGGGGCCGCGGCCTTGGATACCACGCGTGAGCTCAGCCACGAATGCGCCGGTGGCGGGCGGCTGCGAGCGTGCCATGTCGGCCACGACGGCCACGACATCCTTGGGCTGCGCTGCAGCGGTGGCATTGAGCAACGCTGCCCACTGCGCGGCGAGATGTGTGTCGCGTCCATCGTGCATGATGTCGTCGGCGATGCGGCGCACGTTGTCGATCAAGGCCAGCCGGAGCACGATTGGAACCGCCCATAGCTCGCCAAGTTTGAGCGGCGCGACCTGCTGATAGGCGGCGATGAAGCGACTCAGCGTAATTGCGTCCACACGGCCATCGCCATGCGCAACAACCTGCAGCCCCAGCTCGTAGACACGCGGCAGGCCAGTCGCGGTTGGCGTCTGCAGACGCGGCAGTTGTCGGCTGTAGCCCGGCGGAAGATGCAGTCGCGCCAGGCGCATGTGCTCTTCAACCAGATAATAGTTGTCCAGCAACCACTCCCCGGCAGGATGCATGCGCACCCCCTCAGCAACCATCTGGCTCAGCTGCGCTGCTGCACTGCCAAGCGCCCGCTGATTGCGTTTGAGCCCCGATAGCAGCAACTCCCGTGCCGGCCCTGTGTAGAGCACATGCGAGGTTGCCAGCGCACGTGCCAGCCCCTCCATTTGTTCATCGCCAAGCAGGGCTGCGCTGGGAAGTCCAGCATTACGCGCCGACTGTGTTGGTGGTGCTGCTGGTTGGATAATCGACTGCCACCAGAGAGAAAACGCAGAAGCCTTCCGTGGTGGAAGCATGGAGACAGGACCTGTGCGGCGTGAGCGCCGCTAGAGCCAGGATCATGCGCGCTGGCGCCAGGTGACATGTGAAGGCTTCAGGACAGTGGCTGACATTGGGTCAGGCGCCAGAGGCACTCGCTTGCAGTACCGTTGCACGGGGCAGATCAGCCGGTCTGCAAGAGCTGTGCGATCTCGGCAAGCGATTTCCTCTCCGCATATTCGTGCATCTGCCTGGACGAATGGAGTTCATCAGGCTCTGTCATCAGCGTGATTCACCGCATGCTTGCCATCTTTGAAAGCAATGTTTCTGCATTCTTTTGCGCGGACGCACGCACCGACGTCTCCCAATTCCTTCTGCGCGATGCTGCCGAATGGCACTACGGCAAGCTTGTGCCGGGCATGGTGGCACGCACCGGGGCCTTGGGACACAGCTGCTTCTGGCGCGCCTCGCAGCTATTCCTCAGACCCGGTCTTTGGCACGTTGTGCTGGAAACCAGCCTGCCTATGCAAGTGCTCTATGAGCACGTTGGCTTCGTTTTGCGGGAGATCGTGCCGGGCGCCCATGGGCATGTGTGGTCATCCGCCGGCGTGACCGCGGGCATCGACCCACGCCTGGTGGCGCCCTGCCCCGCCTGCTGCTTTAGCCACGCGAGCAGGCGGGGTTTTGCCGCCTGCGCGGGCACGATCACATAGTCCGCGCCCTCCGGCCGCGCGGCGTCGAACTGGGCCACGGTGGTGTCGGTCGCGATTGTGAAGCTGCGGCGGCCAAGGTCGGTGAAGGTGCGGCGATTCTTCGGCTCGCCAGCGCTGTCAGCAATGTCGCTGATCCGTCATTTCCTGCCTGGCGTGGGCGCCTTGCCTCGCGAGCACTTCGTGCTCCTTGCACCATCGCTTGCGATTGCGATGATTAGCCAGGTTATTGGCCGCGCTGTTTCGCGGCGTCGGCGGCAAGGCACTGCGTATCCGCCGCTGGGAAGCCCAGGATGAAACAGGCGCCATGGCCCGGCTCGGATTCGACATCGATGAATCCACCGGCTTGCCGAACCGCACCGTCAACCTGGGCCAATCCCAGTCCGGTGCCCTTGCCTACCGGCTTGGTGGTGAAGTACGCATCGAACAGCCGGTCACGCACATCAGGTGCAATGCCTTTGCCATTGTCCTGCACGGCAAGCGTGACGTATTCGCCTGCCGCACGATCGTCGGCGTCGGTGGCATCGCTCGTCGTCTGGTTGCCCAAGGTGATGCGAATGTGGCCGCTTTCCGCGCAGGCATCGCGTGCGTTGATCACCAGGTTCAAGAGCGCGCGCTCCAACGAGTGCGCATCGGCCAGGACGAACCGCTGGGACGCTTCTTGATGTAATTCGACCGCAACGGTACTTCCCGCCGCCTGCTGCAGTAGCGGCATCAGGCGCTCCGCCAGGTCGCCCAGGTCTATGCACTCGGGGGCATAAGGATGGTGGCGCGCAAACCCCAACAGGCGCTGCGCCATGATCGAGCCTTTCTGCAGTGCGCTCTGTGCCATCCCCAGAAGCTGTTTGTCCTGGCCGATGACCGAGGCGCGTGTCTGCACCATCTCGATGGCCGCGCCGGCCGTTTGCAGCACGTTGTTCAGGTCGTGCACGACGCCGGCCAGGAGCTGGCCGACGGCCTCTCCTTCCTGCGCACGCTCGGCGACCGCTTCAGCCAGACGCTGCGCCGCGCGTGCGATGTCGAGCTCGCCTTCGATCTCCGGCGCCGAGGCATTTCTATAGCTTTGCAGCTCCTGGTCAATCGCGTCTGCAAGCTCGCTTTGCGGGCCCAGCAGCTCGGGCTGGGTGCGCAAGCTGTCGTTAAGCGTGCGCAGCGCCTGCTGCGATTGGCGCCGTTCGGTGATATCGCGATTGACCGCCAGCACCGCTTCGACATGGCCGTCGGCAGCACGCAGCGGGTTTGTCGACACCAGCCAGAAGTGCCGGTGGCCATCGTCGGTGGTGCATTCGGCTTCAAACCGCTGCGACTCACCACGCGCCGCCGCAGCGAGCGCCTCTTCGATCCTGGGCCTGAATTCCTCTGGCCACAGCGATGCCCACTGTTTGCCGATGACGGCCTCCGCATTGCGCGCCGCAACCCTGGCCAAGCCGTGCGAGTTGACGAATACCACGCGGCCATTGAGCGAAATTTCCTTGATGGAATCCAGCGATAGCTCGACCATTTGCCGATAACGATGGTCAGGAAAGTCTTGCATTGCGTTCATAGCTTACCAGTAGATCACGCAGCCTTCATTTGCGCGACGTATTGTTGCGAGTCGATCTGAAGAAGTCCTGCCTCATGCCCGCTCCAATCGAACGGTTGATCCTTGTGGTCGACGATGATGCCGGCTTGCGCGAGATCGCCATGCTGCTGTTGGAAGACAAGGGCTACGGCGTTGTCGCCGCTGCTGATGCGCAAGAAGCACTCGAGCTGATCGATGCACACCCTGCAATCGCGCTGCTGTTCACCGACCTTCAGATGCCGGGTCTCCTGGATGGGTATGGGCTCATTGCCTACCTCCGGGCCGATGGCAATAATCTCCCGGCTATATTGACCTCGGGGCTGGGATCGTCACCGAAGGGCTTGCCGCCGCGCACGACCTTCCTGAGCAAACCCTACACCTGCCGCAATCTCGTGCAGAACATCGAGGCGTTTGTCAGTCACTGATGCCGAAGAGCAGAGCGCTACGCCTCCTTCCATCGGCGACGTAAGCGAGGCATTTGCTGTCAGGGCACGAGCCAAGGGCACTGCCCTCAGTTAATACGCTCGATGAGCTTGGCTGATCGACAAGGGGTGGCTTCCACAGCCCCACAGCGTAGCAGTGGTGGGCTATGCCGGGATCGACACGTCTATATCCATCTGATGCGATGCATAGACGCCAGTGCGAGTACTCCCAAGCGCAGTGACCAACGTCCGTGGCGTCGTTGAGCTGCGTGCGCGCGTGGATGCTTCCGTGAGGTCTCCCGCCTACGCTGGTTTATTCGGCAACAAGCCAAGGCCGAAGTCCACAGCGCTCCCGATGTAACGAAGAGCACCATGCAGCGGAAAGCAAGCTGTGCTTTGCCTGGTCACCTCGTGCGGATTGACGGCCCTAGAATGCCTGCCAGTTGCCTTCGTTGCTCGAAGCGGTCACCACGGCGCGCGGCTTGGACGCCGCCGTACGGCCGGCAGCGACCAATTTCGCCTTGATCGCCGGGGTGACCGCCGGGCGTGACGCATGCTGCAGCGGTGCGGCCACATAGCCGGCGTCGGTCTTGAACACGGCCACTGCTTCGGTGAGCTGCACGGCCTGGTCTTCCAGCGAGCGCGCGGCGGCAGTGGCTTCTTCCACCAGCGCGGCGTTTTGTTGGGTGGTCTCGTCCATCTGGGTGATGGTCTGGTTGACCTGTTCGATACCGGCCGACTGCTCCTGCGAGGCCGCGGAGATCTCGCCCATGATGTCGGTGACGCGCTGCACGCTGGCCACCACTTCACCCATGGTCTTGCCGGCGGTGTGCACCAGTGCGGAGCCTTCGGCCACGCGCTGCACCGAGTCGTCGATGAGATCCTTGATCTCCTTGGCGGCGCCCGAGGAGCGCTGCGCAAGCGTGCGCACTTCCGATGCGACCACTGCAAACCCGCGGCCTTGTTCACCGGCACGTGCTGCTTCCACCGCAGCATTCAGCGCCAGGATGTTGGTCTGGAAGGCAATGCCGTCGATGACGGAGATGATGTCGGCGATCTTCTTCGACGAGGCTTCGATACCGGACATGGTCTCGACGACCTTGCCGACCACTTCGCCGCCCTGCACAGCCACACTGGCCGCACCGATGGCCAGCTGATTGGCCTGGCGCGCGCCTTCGGCATTCTGCTTGACGGTGGAGGTGAGCTCTTCCATCGAAGCCGCGGTTTCTTCCAGATTGGCGGCTTGCTGTTCGGTGCGCTGCGACAGGTCCTGGTTGCCGGCCGCAATTTCGCTGGCCGCACCCTTGATCGACACCGCCGAGGTCTTGATGCTGCCGACGATCTCGGCCAGCTGCGTGGCAGTGGCATTGGCGTCATCGCGCATCTGTGCGAACACGCCGCGGAATTCGCCACTCATGCGTGCGGTGAGGTCGCCGACGGCGATCGGCTGCAACAGGCTGGAGAGCGACTGCAGGTTGCCATCGGCGGTGGACATCAAGGTGTTGAGGCTGTCCACCATCACGCGGAAGTCGTACTGGAAGCGCTCGGCATCGCCGCTGAAATCGCCGTTGGCGGCGGACTGCGCCAGATGCTTGATCTCGTGGTTCATCGCGCCGAGGTTGGTTTTCACCTGCGCCATGGTGTCGGTACGCACAGCCTTTTCGCCGGGTATCTTGTCCATGTCTTCGCTGAGATCGCCGACTGCGTAGCGGCCCATGATCTGTGCCAGGTGAATCATTACGGCGACATGCGAGGCGGCAAGACACTGTTGTCACGGACGATTGTTGCGTAATCGCCAGGAAACGCGGCCTCATCCACGCGGTAATTCAGCTCGCCCTAGTCATGCCTGAGTTTCGATAAGATTAACGGACTCAACAATAGGAGCCTTATTAATATTCAGCGGTACGCGAACTCGGCGACATGCAACCGCTACTCGCTTATTGCCGAGCAGGCATCAGGTCGAATACCTGCTCGGTCGCCGCATCAACGGCGGCGCGGGTGTAGAGCAGCGGGAAGTACTGCCCCTTTAGCCACATCGGGGCGAGGTCGCGATAATGCGGGCTGTTGGGATCTCCCGACTGGCCCGGATAATTCACCGCACGGGAGTTATCCCAATTGCCCAGGTCGATAATCAGCCGTGCCGAAGGGCCGATGGTCTGTCGAAAATCCTTGGCGTCGTAACCGGACTGGTTGGGGGTGTACGGGCTGCCGCCTTTGGCAAAAGGCCCGATATCCAGCAATGCGCGGTCCGCGCCGGCGGCAGCGCTCATTGGATGGGCAATGGCATTGCGGTGCAGCGTGCCCCATTGCCATTGGCTGCTGTCCTCGCCTTGTAGCTGGGTGAGCGCTCGATACGCCGCCTGCAGGCTATGCAGCAGAAGCTGGTCGCGTGCAGCGCTGGGGTTCGCACCAAAGGCTGAGCCGGGGTGCTCCAGTGCGTCCAGCAGCACATCGGTGTCGGGCGCGCCAAAGCTAGCCGCCTGCGCGGGTGTGAGTACCACTGCCTTATAGGCATCGCCCAGATAGCGACTGAACCAGACTTCCTCCAACGCCGCCGCGGGCGATGTGGCAGCTACCGTGCCGTCCCACTGCTTCAGCAATGCAAGTGCGGCGGCTGTGGCAACATCTTGTGATTGCAGTGGCGCCAGCAGTGCGACCAAGCGCTGTGCAGGTAGCGACACCTGGTCGTTCTGCAGGGCCTGCGAATCCTCAAGGGTAACCTTCGACAGCCGCGACAGCACCTGGGTAATGCGTGCATGCCGCGCACCGTTGGCCCACTCGAACCCGATCTTGCGCTCAGCAGCTGGATACCCGCTTGGCAGGTTCATTTCGTTGGAGGTGGTGATGAAGCCCCGGGCTGGATTCTGTGCCGATGGCAAAGCATCGCTGTTCCAGAAGCCCTTCCATTCGTAGCGACCATCGCCGGGCACGGGCATCAGACCATCCCACTGCGCGCGACGCGGTGTCATGCCGGCGGTGACCCAACCGATCGTGCCGCGTGTGTCCGCATAGAGCTGGTTCACCGATGGTGCGCCCCAGTGAGCGAGCGCGCGTTTGAACTGCGCATAGGAGGCGGCAGACTGGTAGCGCAGCGATCCCATATACGGCGAAGTGCCGGGCTGGCTCCACACAGAACGCACTGCGTAGGCTCTGAGCGTGCTGGCGTCGCTGTAGATCACCGGTCCATGCCGGGTGAACTGCAGCGCGACCGATTGTGCCTGGCCACCGCGCACCGCAACCTGCTCGCGCTGCGTCGTCATCGAAACCCACGCGTCGTTGTACCAGTACTGCGATGGATCGCGCGGGTTGAGCCGGTAGACGTAGAGATCTTCCTGGTCGATGTTGAAGATGGTCAATCCGAACGCGCTGTGCGTGTTATGGCCGATCGCCACCCCAGGGGCGGCGGGTTCGCCGGCGCCGATGATGTTCATGCCAGGACTGTTGAGGTGCACGAAGTAGCGCAGGCTTGGCAGCGTATAGGCGCGGTGGGGATCGTCGGCCAGCACTGCGTGACCAGTGGCCGATTTATCTGGCGCGATCACCCAGTTGTTGCTGCCTTCGGCCAGTGCTTCCTCGCCGGGCGCCAGTAGTGCGGAAGGCGTCTGGGCAAGCGTTGTGCCGGGTGCAAGTCTCGGGCTTTGCGTGGCCAGTTCGTACACCTTCAGCACATCGTCCGGCAAGCATGGGTCGAGCCCGTGGGGAAGTATAGTTGTCCAGGCAGGCTGCAACTGCAGACGGACGGCATCCACGCCCAGCGAGGCCTTGCAGGCCACCTTGGCACGCGCGACTTCGCTCTTGACGTTACGGCTCAAGCCGGTGGTACGGATACGCACCACGTCCTCGGGCAGCCATGCGTCCGGCTGATAGCCGAAGGTGCGGAATTCGTAGGGAAGCGCCTGCGGATTGCGCTCCACCCATGCGATGTAAGCATTGATACCCGCGACAAAGCGGGTGACGTTGCGTTGCGCCGCCTTTCCGTAGCTATTCCATTCTTGTCGCATGTCGCCGCGAAACAGGAACAGACGCGATGCGCGGTCTTGCTCGACATACGAGGGGCCGAACACGGCGGCCAGCCGGCCCAGGCCTTTGCGGTGTAGAAGGTCCAACTGAAACAACCGGTCGCGCGCCACGTTGAAGCCTTGCACGAAGAACACGTCGTCATCGCTGCTTGCATAGATATGCGCCACGCCCCAGCGATCCACGCGGATCTGGGCTGGCTTCTGCAAGCCGGAGACATGGATCGTGGTGCGCCCAGGCTCAGACGCAAACGCAGGTGCGTGCGCAACAACGCTGGCTGCCAGGCAGATCAGCAGGCACCGTGCCGAAACAATCATCAGAAAAAAATCCTAGGTTGGAAAGGAGACGTCCTGCGACGCGTGCCGTCGACGATGACTGGATGCGAAAGCAGCAGGCAGTGAGCGGACCAACGCCGATCAGCTACCACATTGCCATCGTCTCTTTGGACGTTCATCCCAGGCTTTACGGCGCCACGCCCTGAGGGGCCTGCTTGTCGGTCAGCCATGCGGTCACCTGTGGCAACTGTGCTGCGCGCAATGTCGCACGGGTCCGGATGGCAGCCGCGATCGTATCTGCATCCCGCCTCGACGACGGCGCAAGGTAGTGGTCCGCAAAGCTCTGGATCTTGCCGGCTGTTTCAGTTTTTGCGGATGTGTAACCAAGACGCGGGTAGAACCTGGAAATCGAACTCGAATCTACCAGCGCGTTGACCTGTTCCCGGTGTTGCAATGCGAAGTCCAGTGCCATTTCAGGATGTTGCTCGGACACTTCGCTGATCATGCCAGCGCTCGTGGTTGCGCCCGGCTCGGGCGTTAGCGCCATCTCCAGCGCCTGCTGGGCAAGGCTCTGGTCGCTTGACTTGGCAAGTAATGTGTATTGCTGATCACGCAGCATTGAGGAGGTTTCCTGCTTGGCCATAGCATGCAGTTGAGCCCAAGTTGGGGCGTTGGCATTGCGCGCGACAATGTCGAGAACAGATTTGCGCAGGTCGGGCGACAGTGATGCAGGATCCTTGCGAAACGCACTGAAGCCGCGCTTGGCTTCGTCGAGAATGGTTGATTCCTCCATCGCACTGAGCGTTGCAATCAACAGGGTTCTGAGCTGTCTGACCTGCGCCGAGTCGTCCTTGCGCTCATCCCACCCCAACCGATCGAATTCCGACAGCAGCCGCGGCCGGGCTTAGGACCTCCATAACGTTTGTGCCTGCGGGTGACCCCGATACATTTCATTGATGATCTCGACGGTCTCCGCCACCGATGCCCACAGGTCTGGTGGACCACCGACTGCAAGCTTCTTGGTCAGATCGAGCGAGTCAGCCACCGGCTGCAGCCCGATGGCGGACAAGGCATTTGTATCAATCATCATGCCGAGCTGATCCACTACCGGCAGTTTCGAGAAGTCCTGTGTCAGCGCCTTGAACATGGCCGGCGTATAAAGCGTCCGGAAATAGCCCTTCTGCCCTGCATTCACGAGCGGCATGCGCCCGCAGCCTGCCAGACTCAGGTGGGTGGTTCCGTCTACCACTACCCGTGTTTGGGTCCCGTCCGGCGCGCGCACAGCGACAGGCACGTGCCACCGCAGCGGGTCCTTGCCAGGGCGGTCCACGGTGTACTCCGCCTGCTCAAGTGTCAGCGTAGTGCGCCCGTTCGTGCATTCGGTGCTGACCCTGATAGGAGGCACGCCCTGCTGTAAGGTGAAATCGTGCGCCACCCGGGTGAACCGTTTGCCAGGCGCAACGCGTTCAACCTCCTGCCACAGCTGATCAGTCACCGCATTGCCGTACTGATATTTCTTGATGTAGCTGCGTACGGCAGACTGCCAGACGTCCTGCCCAGGCTTCGATTGTGTCATCCGGCTAGGGTACCTCACCGATTCAAGCCTGGTGGCACGGCGAATCGCAGTCATGCGCGGCAGCCTGGTCGCAAGCCCGGACTATGTGCGCGACCACGGTGAGCCGCAAGCTCCGGAAGAACTGCTCGCGCATGAGGCACTGATGCAGGGCACCGAAGGCTGGCGCTTCCTTGCCGGCGACAAGATGCTGACCATCCATCCACGTGGACGCTTCAAGGCGGACAATGGCACGGCTCTGGCCGCGGCCGCGTTAGCTGGATTGGGCATTGCGGCGCTACCAGACTTCCTGGTGGCCGACCATCTCGCCTCCGGCGCGCTGGTACGCGTGATGACGAAGTACCCGGCCCCTGATGCCGGCTTGTACGTCGTCCGGCCGCCAGCGGCGAACCCTGCGCGCAAGATCAGTGTGTTGACCGAGCTGTTGATCGAACGGTTCGGCTAGCTGGCACTGCCGTACGGACAGGCCAGCCCGACCCCGTCGACGCCCGCTTAGGGCCAGGTGATCATTAGCACTGCGCGGTGCACTGGACCCCCCTGCATCCCCCGATCGGGGCATTGGGCACTGCCCCGACGCGGTGTTCTGGATTCGTCGCGCAGCGCCCAGCATGGACGACACCGCTGGTGTCGTGAGATGTCATGACCTGGTGGTCCCCCATCCAGAGAGATCACGTCAATGACGTCGTCCGATTTTTCGCGCCAGAGCCACGCGCTCGTTAGCCGCACCCTGCCCTTCGGCAAGGTAGATGCGTTCTTCTTCGTTAGTACGAGCACTGCAGCACAGAGGTACGTAGCGCGTGTCGCGCGCGAGTGCGGTAGCGATTGCCAGCAACGGCTGGCTGTTGCAGGTGTCACAGCCAGTGTGCAGCGGGCGCTCAAGCAGGGAGATGCGTGATGAAGCCTTATCTGCTTTCACTTGCCGCCGGCCTGCTGGTCGGTGTGATCTACAGCCTGCTCAACGTGCGCTCGCCAGCGCCTCCGGCCATTGCGTTGATCGGTTTGCTCGGCATTCTGGTCGGCGAGCAGTTGCCGCCACTTGTGCGTCAGCTGACGACGCGCAGCCACAGCGAAACCTCGTGGATCGGCCATCAGGTCAAGCCGCATATGTTCGGCCACCTGCCCAAGGGCGAACGTGCACCAGCGGATGTTCCCTCTGCGCCGCCATTGGTGCCACCCATGCGTAACGACGAGCACGACACATAAAGTGGCCGGTGCAGTTCGATCTGATGCACACCGTGGCGCCTGCGGTTGGCCGCGGCCGCCGCGGTCTTAAAAAACCACGCAAGCGCATCGGTTAACCCGCCGAGTCGTTGCAGATCCACGCAGCACGCCAGAAAGCCACTACCCGTTCAAGACACTACGACACAAGCACGGACAGCGTGCCGACCCGCAGACAGCGCAAGAACGCGTTTTCAATGTCACCACTTGCCGTAACCGCTTCGATTGCACCCCCCGGCAAGCCGCAGCGTCCTCACCCCAAAGGAATTCCCATGCGTCCGATTCTCACCCTGAGCCTGTCCGCCGCGCTGTTATTGAGCGCGCTCACTCCGGTGCTTGCCGGTGCCGCCGCGCCGGTGTCGGTTGGCCCGCAGTACGACACCACGCACGTCTACGTTGCACCTAACGATGTGGACGCATTCGTGCGCAGCTTCACCGCCACCTTCGGCGGGCAAAGTACGCGTCAGGTGATCGCGACTGTGACGCCAACCCCCAGCAGCACCAGCTCGCAATTGGTACAGACGCCGGCAGGCACGGTGTCGTTGTTCGGGTTTCGTACGCCGGTGCCGCACCCGTTCGGCAACGAACGCACCGGCTACCTGGTCACCGATATGCAACAAGCAGTCAGCGCTGCGCGGGCGGCCGGTGCGGAAGTGCTGGTGGCGCCGTTCAAGGATCCCATTGGCATGGATGCAGTGATCGCCTGGCCGGGTGGCGTCGCCATGCAACTGTATTGGCACGACACCGCGCCGCACTACGCGCCGCTGGCCACCATCCCGGAGAACCGCGTGTATGTCTCACCGGATCGCGCCGATGCGTTTGTGAAAGCGTGGCTGCTATTCTCGCATGGCAAGGTGCTGCGCGATGACCGCCACGCGGATGCAGCACTGATTGGCCGGCCAGGTGACACCTACCGCAGCATCGCAATCAGCTCCGGCTTCGGCGCACTGCAGGTACTGGTGACCGACGGCCACCTGCCCTATCCGTACGGGCACGAGCTCACCGGCTACGCAGTGGACGATCTGGAAGCAACGCTTGCGCGCGCCACCGCCTCTGGTGCCAAGGTGCTGGTGCCTGCCGTGGCGGGGTCGGGCCGGCATTCGGCGATGGTTGAATTTCCCGGTGGCTATGTCGCCGAGCTGCATGCCGATGCGCACTCCTGATCGTATATGTCGTTCCGCCTGACGTTGCTGTTACTGCTGTGCCCCTGCACCGATGCGTGGGCACAGTCATCCATTGATGCGACTGCCGCAATGCCGGCGCGCCCGGCCATCAAGTCGAACCGCTGGCAGGAGAACTGGTCGCCATTTGCCGATCCCGCGCTGCGTACGCAGCCGCTCGATCGGCTGAAATATGTGCCGCTTGGTGACGCAGCGTATGCGTCGTTCGGCATCAACCTGCGCGAGCGCTTCGAAAGCAACCACACCCCTGCGCTGGGCATCGGCCGCGAGAGTGACAGCTATCTGTTGCATCGCCTGCAAGTGCATGCAGACCTGCGCATTGGTGCGCATTGGCAGGTGTTTACCCAGCTGGAAGACGTACGCGCCGTGGACAAACGCCGCATCGGCCCGGCCGACGCCAACCGCGCCGATCTGCGCATGGCCTTCGTCGCTTACATCACGCCACTGGGCGCGGGTGACATGAAGGTACGCGTGGGACGGCAGGAGTTTGCATTCGACCTGCAGCGGTTTGTGTCACTGCGTGATGGCCCCAATGTGCGCCAGTCCTTCGATGCCGTGTGGATGAACTACGAGACCGGCCCGTGGCGCTGGATTGCCTTTGTCAGCCAGCCAGTGCAATACGCCGATGCGCGCAGTTTCGACGATGTCTCCAACCGGCATCTGCGCCTGGACACCGTGCGTGTGGAGCGCCACGTCCTGGGCACCGACGAACTGTCGCTGTATTACGCGCGCTATCAGCAGGATGACGCCAGCTTTCTCGATGCCGCTGGCGATGAGCGACGCGATATCCTCGATGTGCGCTTCGCAGGCGTGCAGCACGCACTGGACTGGGACCTGGAGGCAATGGGCCAACGCGGCAAGGTGGGCCGCAGCCGTGCGCGCGCCTGGGCGCTGGGCGTCAAGGCCGGTTACACGCTACAAGACATCACGCTGACGCCACGTTTTGGTCTGCAACTCGATACCGCCTCCGGCGACCGACGTCCTGACGACGGCCAGCTTGAAACCTTCAACCCGCTGTTCCCGAATGGCTCGTACATCACCCTGGCCGGCTACACCGGCTACACCAACCTGCTGGTGATCAAACCGATGCTCACCATCAAGCCCACCGCCCAGCTCAGCCTCACCGCGGCACTGGGTTTGCAATGGCGCCAGAGCATCGCCGATGCGGTATACGTGCAGCCGGACATTCCACTCGCCGGCACAGCAGGCACCGGCACGCACTGGACGGGCCGTTACCTGCAGTTGCGTGGTGATTGGAAGCTGAGCACGCACCTGCAGACCGCCATCGAAGCGGTCCACTACCAGGCCGGCGAGACCGTGCATGCTGCCGGTGGCCGCGACAGCAACTACATTGGCTGCGAAATGAAGTTCATGTGGTAGCGCCGTTTCCCTTAGCGCGGAGCGAGCAATGACATCAGGTGATCCGGCTGCGCTGTGATCCTTTCCAGCCGCGGATAGCGCAAGGTTCCGCGGTAATCCAGGGTATGCATCACGCGCCGGCCATCCTGCTCGAAGGTCAGGCTGACCGGCACCTGGGCTGCATGGCGCACGGCGTCGAGCAGTCGTTGCGGTGTAAATGGTGCCTCGCCGATGGACACGAGCGTTGTCTGTGGCCCGATTCCGGCCCGGTAGGCGGGCCCATTCCAGGCGATTGCGCGCACCTTCCCGTTCGCAGATACCGATAACCCGATTGAGTACGTCAGATCGGTCACGCCGAGCTCCTGCTCGTTTTGGCGATACGTCTCTGTCGCAGTCTCGGCATAGGCCAGCCGCCATCCCTGCCGCGCGAGACCGGCGGTGGCATCGAGTTCGTCATGGCCATCCAGCCAGCGCCGCAAAAACCCTGCCCAGTCGTCGGGCGCCACCGTGTTCAACGCGTTGACCACATCGTTGAACACATACGTACGTGCCGGTGCGTTGGGCGTTGCGCCGGCAAAAAACAGCCTTGCGAACTCATCGATACCGCGGTGCCCGCCGCTGTGCTGACGTAACCGCGCGTCGATATCGAGCCAGAGCATGACCCCCTCCAGGTAATAGTCCTTGCGGCGCTGCCAGTCGCGCCACGGAACTGCCCTGCGCAGCATGAAGGCCGGGTAGTTCACATCGTCCGATAGCGGCCTCCATGTGCGTCCTGGCCGGTTGGCGATTTCTGCTGCATCGATCGCCAGCCTGTCCAGTGTCTGTTCTCGTGTGCGCAGCCCCGATCGCGCAGCAAGCACCCGCCCCCAGAACTCGGTCTGCCCTTCATATACCCACAGCAGGCTGCCGCCTTGCGGGGCATTCGGCGTAGGTGCCCAGAGATCTGCGGGCGTGCGATACAGCCCGTTCCACGCATGCACGAATTCATGCGCGAAGATGTCGCGATTATTGAGCTGATTGTCCCAGTCGGAAAAATAGGCCGACGGCAGCGAAATCTCGCTGGACGCGCGATGCTCCGTGCCTCCTGCCGAGCCATCGTCCTCCATCCGCGCGTGGAAGGTGTACTGCTGAAACGGCGCCGCGCCGAACACGGTGCTGGCCTGCTCCAGCATGCGGCGCAACGCGGCGACGCGCTCGGGTGCAATGGTCAGGTCTTCGGGCCGGCGAGCGATCAGATTGAGTGAGATAGGCGGTTGCCCTGGTGCCGACAACGGCAGCTGCCGCGCGTGGCGTGCGGCATACACGGGCGTGTCGAGCAAGGTGTCGAGCGAGACCGCTGCAAACCGGATGGTGTCTTCGGAGCTGTCGCGCACAGCCAGCGAACTGATCACGCGCAGGTTGGGCGGCAACGTCATGCTCGGGGCGAACGTCAGGTTGCGCGCGTACCACCCGGCCGGATACAGGATCAGCCGCTGCCACGGCACCACCACCAGGTCAGGAGACAACACGTCGTCGGCACCCACAATCTGGAACTGCACCTCAATCATCTGCGTTCCCGGCGGCACATCCAGGTGAAAGGCATGCGAATCGAGCGTGTTACGGCGCCAGACCAGCGCCCGACCATCGGCCTGTATGGTGAGCCCGGCGAGATCGGTGACCGAGAGACTGGGTCCATGGCTTGCACTCTCCCACCGCGGATAGAGCAGCGTCATGGCACCGGCTTGCTGGACCGGAATGCGCTCGCGGATGACGAACAGCTTATGTGCGATATCGACCTGCTCGACATCGAGCGAAATCGTGCCGGCGAATGGCTGGTCCACCGGTGGTGCAATCGTCGGAACGTCCAAGGTCTGGACCGGGAGCGTTGTTGCATGCGCTGCGATCGTGGAGACGGCGCTCAGACAGAGCGCGAGAGAACACCATTGCCACACGAGCCGGCAAGCGAATGCTGCCGGAAGCGTATCGGTGCGCTCTTGGATGTATGAGGAAACTCGAGAGAGCGCCCGCCGCAGTGCTGCGCTGGTTGCAGTGGCTTGCTGTTCTGTTCGCTTGCGCCGTGCATCCAGCCGAGATGTCAAACGTGTGGCAGTGGCTATCGCCTGCGTACGCGCGGCTTGTTTGTGGTCGATCAATTGCATGCGTGCCAGCACCGTTTTTGTCTTCGTCGAAGGCCATCGTGTCCGGCGCGCCTGTCACAACGGTGCTGCCAGCAGCGCATTATCTCTTGAACGATTTGCCGGTGCGTTGCCTACCCATGCGCGCGTTGCAGAAGTTGCTGCAGATTTCCGACAAGCGGGCTGAAGCAGCCGCGATAGAAAGCCGGGCGTGTATCTCTGCATCCAGAAAGCCCGCGGACGAAAACCCCTCGAGCGTGGACCAGTACGCGTTTTTATTCATCAGCAATTTGCCACACAGGGCTGGGAGCTCCCGCGCATTCTGGATGCGATGAACGCGCCAGCGGCCACATGGCGCAATACGAGCGCGTGATGCCCCACGCGTCGACGAATGCAGAACATTCCCAAGCTGGTGCTGCGGCTGCTCTGGCTACACACGCGCTGCGGCCTCGCACTCCCACGGGCCGCCATGCGGGTGGCGAGCACGCCTGCACTCAAAGCATTCGTCAGTAACCGCTTCGCGCCTGACTCACAGGCCATCGCGCTGGCGGGCTATGAGCACCGCTGGAACATCAGCACAGGCGTCGCCGCAGCTTGCTCGCTACTACACTGTGCTTTCCACACCATGTGCACACTTCATCGCGTTGTCAGCAGACCCTGCCCGCCGGCCCATAGATTGATATCGTCACGGCGGATGGCGGCCGCCATCAAACCGGGAAACGCGTCCGGCGTGCAGGCAAACGACGGCACGCCTAATGCCGCCAGCTTCCCGGCAAGTGCGCGATCGTAAGACGGCGTGCCTTCGTCGCTGAGCGCCAGCAGCACGATGAACTGTACGCCGGCTTCCAGCAACTCGCGTGCGCGGGCCAGCAGGTTGTTCTCGACACCTCCCTCATAAAGATCGGAGATCAATACCAGAATGGCGTTGTGGGGTTCGCGAATGATGCTCTGGCAGTAGCTCACCGCGCGGTGAATATCAGTGCCTCCCCCCAGTTGCACCCCGAACAACAGGTCCACCGGGTCGTCCAACTGTTCGCTCATGTCCACGACTTCGGTGTCGAATACCACCAGGCGTGTGGCCACTGCCGGCAACGAAGCCATCACTGCGCCGAAGATGCTCGAATACACCACCGAGGCCGCCATCGAACCGCTCTGGTCGATACATAGCAAAACTTCCCGCTGAGGCTTTTTCGCCTTGCGGCCATAGCCCACCAGTTCCTGCGGCACCACGGTGCGCAATTCCGGCTGCCAATGGCGCAAGTTGCTGCGAATGGTGCGGTGCCAGTCGATTTCGGCCAGGCGCGGGCGGCGATTGCGGCGGGCGCGATCCAGCGCACCGGTCACGGCAGAGCGCATGGGCTCTTCAAGTTGGCGCAGCAGGTTGTCCACCACCTGGCGGACGACCACACGCGCGGTGTCCTTGGTCTGTGCAGGGATCACCCGACTTAGTCCGATCAGGCTGGCGACCATATGCACGTCTGGCTGCACCTGCTCCAGCATTTCCTTTTCCAGCAGCATTTGGGTGAGGTCCAGCCGCTGCAGTGCGTCACGCTGCATCACCTGCACCACCGATGACGGGAAGTATTGCCGGATGTCCCCCAGCCAGCGAGCCACATTCGGAGATGACGCCCCGCGTCCGCCGCGGCGGCCCAGGCCGCCGACGCCATCCGGTTCGTACAGCGCGGCAAGGGCCTGGTCGATACCCTGCAACTGCTTGGGCAGCGCACCGCAGCTGCGATCGGCCTCCTGCCCCAGGATCAGACGCCAGCGCTGTTCGCGCGAGATAGGAGCATCCATTGCATCGGTGTTCTCGGTCATGCGGGCAACCCCAACAGTTCACGCAGCATCGGCAACGCGCGCTCGGCGCGGGCCACGTTCCAGTCCGGTGCCGCGACGGCAACCGTGTCCTCTGCCGGGGCCTGCTTGACCCGCACGCCCAGAGCACGGCGGTCGGCGTTCTCGAAGGCCGCAAAGGTACGCCGTACCAATGGCAGCACCCGAACCAGCTGCACCTCGTCCAGTCCGATCACCCAGCCGTCGATCATCTGCCAAACCGCATCGTCGTGCAGCAACACGGTGGCATTGCGGTTGAGAAAGCCATCCAGCCACTGCGCGGCTTGCAGCGGCTCGGCGCCTTGCGAGAGCTGCTGTTGCAACTGTGTGTGCACTGTGTCGGTCTGCACGGCAGTGGTGTCAAACAACAATCGCAATGCAACCCCACGCAGTAGTGCGCTACACGCTGGCGACAGCGCAATACGTTGCAATGCGTGCTGCCATGTGCCGCTGCAGCTTGTGTCACTACGTAGGCCGATGGCGCGGTCAGCATCCAGCACCACGGTGCGGGCATGTTCGGCGCGGGCTTCGTCCAGGCTGACGAGCGCGAGTTTCAGGCCGATCGCCGCGCGTTCCAGCATGCTGTCGAACAAGTGCACTACATGCATGCCCTCCGTCTGGCGAACATTTCCGTAGCGGAGAATGTTGGCCAGTGGTGGCAGCGCGCCGAGTAGTGCCAGCGGGTCCGCATCTGTTGCTGCGCGGGCTTCCAGTTCAGCGGTAAGCGCATGCACTGCCTGCGGCAGATCCGCAAGCAATACCTGATCCACTAATGCGGAAAGATCTGACAGCGCCTTGGTACTGCGCGCCTGCACCAAAGCCATGCTAGACGCAGCGTCCAGCAGGGTTTGTCCGTGGCGGCTGGCTTCCACCAGATCCATCTGAAAGTGCGGCTGCCACGCCAACTGCCAGATTTCGTGGAAGGTGCCACGTGCCGAATGTCCGGTACGCGCCAGCCTTCCCCATTCAATGCCAATCAAGCGCAGGCGATGCAGCAGGTGGCTACGTGCCAGGTCGTTTTCTTTGCGCAGGTCCAGATCAAGCGTCTTTTCCAGTGCCTCAGGTTTCAGACGCAGGCGTTTCTGATGTGCCTCCAGGTCGCGCTGCAGTGGCACGACGGGCACGCTGGCGGGCACTTGGCCCAGTGCGTCGCCCACCATGAGGTGCTCGCGGATAAGCCGCATGGGCGCGTCATCACCATTGCAAATCACTGCGCGGCTTGCTTCGGCAATGTCTTCCAGGCCGGGCGCGGGATGGCCGCGAAATGCCGCCAGCGTGTCGGCCAGGCGTGTGGCCTCGATGAGGTGGGCCGAGGAGCAATCCAACCCATGTTCGCGCAGCATTCGCCCCACGCGCGCGTACCAGCCCACGGTGCGCTGATTGCGAGCACCGGCGTTGCGCCACAGATGGTCGTACCAGCCAGGTGCCTCCACGCCGGCACCGTAGCCGCTTTCGACACTGAGATGACGGTAGGTCCATGGCACCCAGGTGCTCTGGGTCTTGCGCCTGGGCATGCCTTTGAGCAGGCGGTTGTCTGCGGCAGCACTATTGGCGCGCAACGCCCCCGGCTGAAGCGCCGGCACGTGCCACGCACCGCACACCACGGCAACGCGGGCGAATTCATTGCCTGCGCTGCGTACCACGCTACGCATATGCGCTTCACGCATGGCTTCGTGCTCACCACGTACTCCGGGATAGTCCGGTGTGTGCTCGCGCACGGCCGTCATTGCCTCGGCGATAGCAGCGAACAGATCTTGTCCGTCTCCCCGTTCCTCCACCATGTGATTCCACCAGGACTCGCCATCGGCGTGGCCGGCCGCTCGCGCAAGCCAATCCAGTGGA
The DNA here is from genome assembly GCF_041475695.2 of Xanthomonas sp. NCPPB 4037. Lineage (NCBI taxonomy): Bacteria > Pseudomonadati > Pseudomonadota > Gammaproteobacteria > Lysobacterales > Lysobacteraceae > Xanthomonas > Xanthomonas sp. NCPPB 4037. The sequence goes on along the minus strand of NZ_CM191261.1, from coordinate 2,477,358 downwards.
TCGGCCGGACGTACGTCGCTGGCTTCTTCGGCGGCAGGTTCAACATCCACTTGGTGCTGCAACTGAACGTGCTCTTCCCTCGCCGGCGTCTGACGGCTCGCGCGGGCCTGTGACTGCCATTCCAGCGTTAATGCAGGGGGCACATCCATAAAGCGCAGAGTGGTGCCATGACGCAGCGCCCAGCGCATGGCCTGCCATTCCGGCGAGTACATCGCATACGGATGGAAGACTGCCAGCTGTGGATCGTCCACACTGTAGGACAGCAATGCGACCGGCGGCTGCATGCCCTCTTCCAGCACGTGCGATAACAGCGCCTCCGTGCCCGCCGGCCCCTCGATCAACACACAGTCTGGCTGGAGTGTCTCAAGGGCAGCCAACAGGCTGCGCGCACAGCCGGGGCCGTGGTGGCGAATGCCGAACAGGGAGATGCTTTCCGTCATAGGTGCAGCCTGCTCAGGCTTGTTCGCGGAACGCGCGGTACAGGTCTTTCCAGTCGTCGCGCTCCTTTACCACGGTCTCCAGATACTCCTTCCACACCAGCGCATCCTGTACCGGGTCTTTGACAATGGCGCCGATCATTCCGGCTGCCATGTCGCCTGGACGCAACACACCGTCGCCGAAATGTCCCGCCAAAGCCATGCCATTGTTGATCACCGAAATGGCCTCTGCGGTGGAAAGCGTCGCTGTGGGGCTTTTCAACTTCGCCTTGCCGTCTTCGGTCACACCATTGCGCAGCTCGCGGAAAATACGCACTACACGCGCGACTTCCTGCAGCGCCGGCGGTTCAGCAGGAAGATCCAGCGCCACGCCCATCTCGGCGACACGCTTGAGCACGATGGCGACTTCGTCTTCCTCGCTGGATGGCACCGGCAGAATCACGGTATTGAATCGGCGTTTGAGTGCACTGGACAGTTCGTTGACGCCCTTGTCGCGGTTGTTGGCCGTGGCAATCACGCTGAAGCCACGCACGGCCTGCACTTCGCTGCCCAGCTCAGGGATCGGCAGTGTCTTTTCGGAGAGCACGGTGATGAGCGCATCTTGCACATCCGCCGGAATGCGCGTGAGTTCTTCGATACGCGCAATCTTGCCCAGGCGCATGGCATTCATCAGCGGGCTGGGCACCAATGCTTTCTCGCTCGGGCCATTGGCGAGCAATTGTGCGTAGTTCCAACCGTAGCGGATCTGCTCTTCGCTGGTGCCGGCGGTGCCTTGCACCAGCAGGGTGGAATCACCACTGATCGCTGCGGTCATGTGCTCGGAGACCCACGACTTCGCCGTACCCGGCACGCCGAATAGCAGCAATGCGCGGTCGGTGGCGATGGTGGCGACAGCCACCTCCATCAGGCGCCGATCGCCAATGTACTTGGGGCTGACCACGAATCCGTTTTCAAGGGTGCCTCCCAGCAGATAGGTCACCACCGCCCACGGCGACAGGATCCAATTGGCTGGGCGCTGCCGGGTGTCCTGGCGGCGTAGTTCTTCCAGTTCCTCGGCATATTGATGTTCGGCGTGCTGACGCAGGACAGCGTTACTCATACGTGCTCCAGTCAAAGGGCGGAATGATCAGAAAGTGGAATGCAGCGCCTGGCGCAGCGTCACAACGTCGTGCGCCTGCTGTACGCAGTCGAGCATGGCCTCCGTGGCATTTGGCGCCGCGTCGGCAATCTGCACATGCGGTAGTGCGGAGGGATGAAGGACGGCAAGCAATTCCAGCACCAGATCACGTTGAACGTAGTCGTAGCGCAACGACTCATCACCGAACCGCGCACCCAAATCCGCAGCCAGCCGCTGTGAGTATGCGGCGCTCAGGGTCTGGCCAGGGCTGGTACTACCGAGCACTTCAGCAAGCAGGGACGTTTGTTGCAGCTCTGCGATGCTGGCGGGCCAGTGCTGCTCGCGCTGCGCGGGTGGAAGCATGGCCAGCAACTCACCCAGGCGCAGCTGTCGCTGTTCCACATCAATCATTGCTTGTACCCATTCGGGTTCGCTGGCGTCCACACGTTCCAGCCATGCACGCAGCAGCGCGTCGTACCAGTCCGTGCTGCGTGCCCAGGCCAGCACCTGCGTCGGTGTTTTTTCCAAGGTCTGGCACCACCAGCCCAGTGGGAGTTGACGCGCAATCTGGTAAAGCCACCAGGCGCGCTCGCCCAGCATGTCGCTGCCGGGACGCTTGCTGTCGATGGCGGCGTCGGCCCAGCCGGCATCAGCTACCGCTGGCGCATCCAGTTTCCAGGCCATGCGGCGCAGCAGGCCGGCGGGTTGCTGCTGCAGCAGCGTGCGCATCTGCGCATTTATATATTGCGCGTGCACGGTGAACGGCAGTGCGGCAAGCATCGGCCCCACCAGCATGCGTACCTCACGGCTGCGATCCTTCAGCAGTGTTTGCAACAACGGGCCATCGGCATCGCTCAGCTGCGGCTGCAATGCGGCAATGACCTCGACCCGCTCGCGCGCAGAGAAGTCCTTGAGCGCACACTGCAAGCGCGCATTTGCGGCCGCGGCGTTATGGGTTCGTAGCTGTCGAAACAGGTGCAGCCGTGCATCGAATGTGCCTTCGTCCCACACCTGTTCTAGATTCGCAGGTGCAGCCTGTCCATGATCCCCTACTTCTACCGCGTAGTTCCAATCCGGATTGCAGGCAGCCAACCAGCGGCCACGGATGCCCAGCACCGGGCGCAGAAAGGCGCGCAGCGGGTTCACACGTGCCCCGGCGTCCAGCGCCAACGGCAACACTGCCACTGGCAGATACTGGTTGTGTGCTCCCAGTTGCAGGCAGGCTTCGTAACGTGCGCGCCTCATCCAGGGCGGTGGTTGGGTGCCGCTAAATAGCCGCTTCAATAGGGGTGCCCAGGCGTGATCTGCCGGAAGTGCCTGAGGATCATTCTCCGCGGGTGGCGGCAGAGCCACCGGTGCGGCCATGCGCAGGGCCGCACGTCTGGAGGCAGCCACGACGCCCACCTGCACGCTATAAGCCAGTGCTGCATCCTCGTGCTTGGCGACTGCGGCGAGGACGTCGCCGAGCGCGCCTTCGGCAGGAACGACCTGTGGGCAGTCGATGCCCAGTAATGCAGGCTTTAACCATATCGGACTCATGCTGCTCCCCTTTCCCAGCATTCTCCCTGCCCATTCCAGGCGGTCAGCGGCAGCAGCGTCTGGCCATCCCATTCGCCTACCACGCACAACGGGTGGCCACCGGCAAACGCCAGTAGCGCCCACCCCTGCATCAATGAAAGCTGCAATGGCAGTGTGCCTTCTGCGTGTCGTACCCAAGCGGCGTGGCCATCATGCGCCACATGTGCCTGCGCCAAGCGCATGGGTACGAGCGGCAGCCAGGGATTCGCTGCGAGTGCGAGCGCAGCTGCATCGAGCGAATCTTCGCGAGGTAGCGAGGTGCCTGCAGCGCTTACCGCATCCACCTCACCCATCACTGCGCGCAAGGGCACCGTCCCCATGTGGAAATGCAGCGTCCCCGCATAGACATGGCCGTTGCGCCACTGCTGATCCCAACCACGCCCGCCGTGGCTATAGTCCTGCAGTAGCGCGGCACGGGCGCTCTGCAGACCGTGCAGCCAGACGCGGCGCTCCACCAAATTGCCTGGCTGCTCAATGATCTGTTGGCCCTGCACATGCCACTGATCGCGCACGGCCTCGCCTTCGCGTAGCACCACGTCGCGCTCGATCGGCCAACCCAGCGCAGCGCGCAGGTCTGCCCGACGCGCTGGATTGAATGTTTCCATGCGGGGAACCGCCTGCGTGAGCAATTGCAACAGCCCAAGACGCTCGCCCAATTCGGCCAGCTGGCTAAGATCGCGCCCGCCCTCGCCCAGCGCGTGTTCCAGCCGGTTGGCCAAGCCGGGTGCTTGTGCATCCACCATGCGTGCCATCATGCGTCGCGCGTCCTGCTCAAAGCCTTCGCCTAGGTTGGCAAGCCCCTGGCGGAAGGTGTCCGCGATCCAACGTTGCAGTTCTGCCGCGCCGGCTTCCATGCGCGACCAACGTGTGTGCTCGCGTTTGGCGGCTGTCCCTGCCTGCACTTGCGGATCGGGCGGTGCCGCGCTCGCCGCGACTTCCTTGCGGACAGCACGATCACGGCGCCCCTGCATCCATTCCTCCACCCAGGCCGGGCGCACACCTGCTATGCAGCGCGGGTTGCCTGCGGCGTAGAGCATCAGCAGCGCCAGGCCATGTTTGCAGGGAAATTTGCGGCTTGGGCACGAGCAGCGACTGACCAGCGCGGACAGGTCCACCTGCGTCTGGTAGGGCTTGGAGCCACTTCCCTGGCATTCGCCCCACAGGGCATCGGCGTCGACGCCGAGCAGACCCCATTTTGCGTCCGTGGCCAAGCCACCAGCTGCTTTGCTAGACGATGCATCAGGCGCAAGCGCGAGCACCTGCTCGCGCGTGAGTCGCACTTCCATATCCGTACTCACATCAGATCCGCGGCAATGATAGCCGAGGTTGGCTGATAACCAAGCGTTCGCTTGTTGCCGCTTCGAGGGACGCGCTGCCTTCGGTGAGCGCCGATGCGTTGGAAGGAACGCTGCAAGCAATTGCAGTTGGGCGGGCTACGTTCCGGCCCAGCCCCTGCGGTTCATGCGCTAGGACCGACTTCACTCTCGGTTGCCCTGCTCCTAATCAGCTCCGTGACTGCGTGCGCCGTCGCGCACCCGCAGCATATGTAAGAGATAAGAACTGGCAGAGCGTCGTCTGCTCCGAAGGACGACTCAGACCAAGGCGCTTGCTAGGGAACCACCGGTTTTCAAGACAGATCGTGCAGATCCTTCCCCAGCACGGGGCCAAGCGTCCAGTCGGAAAACTGGACACGCAGCCCTTCGCGTTCCGGGGTGCAGGTCATCGGGCCCACGAGGTAGGAGTCGGCGACCGGGAACGGGCAGAGCCTGACTAGCGGCCAGTACGTGCCGTCGCGCGAGACCTGTAAGCGGAGCACGCCCTTGTCGACGGTTGCGCGCATCCAGAAGTCGGACGCGTCGGCTTCGTAGGGCCCGGTGGCCCAGTCGGAGGTGCCATCGGTCAGCACGCTGCTCAGCATGGCGCGGCCGTCGCTGAGCTCGATTCCGGCCTTCACCCATTGCCGTTCGTTGAACCGCACCATGATGCCGGCCTGGTCGTAGAGCTGCTCGAACTTGCCGCGGATCCTGAGCTGACAGGTGAAGCGCGATGGCGCCTTGATCCCGAGAAAATGGCCGCTATCGCGCGTGAAGCCATAATGGGTTTCGCGCCAGAAGTCGGTGCCCTTGTCGGTGACCACGTCGAGCACGTCACCGGGCAGGACGCGGTGCACCTTGGGCGGGTTGAGCCAGGTGCCAGTCTCCCAGACCCCACGGGCCTGCGCATTCGCGCCGGTCGCCAGGACCACGCTGCCGGCAGCGATGCCGCCCAGCGTCGCGCGGCGGCCATGGTCCACGTTCCTCTCGTTGTCATCGCGCATGCGCTTGCTCCTGGCTCGTATGGTGCTGCCCTCACCGAGGCCAGCACGGCACCGGGACGGCGGGTTGCGAATTTGTACATCCGTACTATTTCGATGTCAAACGCTGCATTACCATGACGTGCTTCCATCGAACCCACGCGTGCATGAGCGGCAGAACCTGGCGTCAAGACCCCAACCGAAAACAGAGCATCGAGCAGGCCGCGTTGCGCGTCGTGCTGGAGCACGGCGTTGCCGGCACCACGTTTCGCAAGGTTGCCGAAGAAGCCGGTGTGCCGCTTGCCGCGACGTCGTATTACTTCGCATCGATGCAGGAATTGCTGATTGCTGCATTCACCCGCTTCTCGCTCGAGGTGTCCGATGACTTCGCCGCGGAAGTGAGTGCTGCAACAACACGCGAGCAAGCGTGCGATGCGGTGGTGAACATCATCTTCGGCGATGGCACCGCGTCTGCGCGGTTGCTGTTGCTGAGTTATGAGCTCTACGCGTTTGCCCGCAGGCATCCGGAGATGACCGCGATCATGGAGCAGTGGATGGCCAGGAGCCGAGCCGCGCTGGAGCAGCATTTCTCCAAGGCGGCCTCGGCTGCCATCGATGCCTTTATTGAGGGCGCCACCATTCACCGCTCGGTAGTGCGCACGAACAGGAAGAGCGTACGCGCCGCGGTGGAGGCGTTGGCTGCGCTATAAACCGCCGTGGTGCAGCGTCAGGCGCTGCTCGCTGCACGTCATGACGCTGCCACGCGCTCCGGCAACTGTGCCGGAGCCTTTGCGCCGACCTCGCTGAGTCAGCCCTGCATATGACCTGCTCGCGACTCACCGAGTACCGGCAAATCACTCGGCAGCATTACTCGGCAAGCTCGCGCATCACCTTGATCAGATCCGACTTGCCCTCGAAACCAATGCCCGGCAGTTCCGGCATCACGATGTGGCCATCCTGCACCTGTACTCCATCCGGGAAGCCGCCATAGGGCTGGAACAGATCCGGATAGCTTTCATTGCCGCCCAGCCCCAGGCCTGCCGCGATGTTGAGCGACATCTGGTGACCACCATGCGGAATGCAGCGAGACGGAGACCAGCCGAACTGATGCAGCACGTCGAGCGTGCGCAGGTATTCGACCAGCCCGTACGAGAGTGCGCAGTCGAACTGCAGGTAATCACGGTCCGGGCGCATGCCACCATAGCGCAGCAAGTTGCGTGCGTCCTGATGCGAGAACAAGTTTTCGCCGGTAGCCATCGGGCCGGGATAAAACTCGCTCAATGCAGCCTGCAGCGCATAGTCGAGCGGGTCGCCGACTTCTTCGTACCAGAATAAGGGGTAATCCCGCAGCATCTTGGCATAGGCAATCCCGGTCTCCAGATCGAAGCGGCCATTGGCATCGACGGCCAAGCGTGCCTGGCTGCCGATTTCTTCCAGCACGGACTCGATGCGGGCGCGATCCTCGTCGATGGACGCGCCACCGATCTTCATCTTGACCACGTTGTAGCCGCGATCCAGATAGCCGCGCATTTCCTTGCGCAAGGCGCTGTTGTCTTTGCCCGGGTAGTAGTAGCCGCCGGCGGCATAGACGAAGACGCGCGGGTTGGCCTCCCTGCCCTTCATCTGCGCAAGGTACCGAAACAGCGGCATGCCGGCGATCTTGGCGGTGGCATCCCAGATGGCCATGTCCAGCGTACCCACCGCCACCGAGCGCTCACCGTGCCCGCCGGGCTTTTCGTTGGACATCATCGCCTTCCAGATCTTGGAAGGATCCAGGTTGTCGCCCGCGTCGTTGCACAGCGAGGCACCGTCCGCCTCGAGGATGCGGTCGCGGAAGCGCTCGCGGATCAATCCGCCCTGGCCGTAACGTCCGTTGGAGTTGAAGCCGTACCCGACAACCCGGCGACCGTCGCGGACCTGGTCGGTGACCACCGCGACCAGACTCGCGGTCATCTTGGAAAAGTCGATATAGGCGTTACGGATCGGCGAGGCGATCGGCTTGGTCACTTCGACAACATCGATGATGCGCATGGGAGAGGCTCCTTGTGGTGGATTCAAGTCAGTGATGCATCTGTGGACGGCGCTGCGGTGGGCAGCGGCTCGCCGTTCTTTTGTCGGCGGATGATGTCCTGGGTCTGCGCGAGGTCGAGTGCGCCGTCCCACTTCGCAATCGCCAGCGTGGCGACGCTGTTGCCGATGAGGTTGACCACCGCTCTCGCCTCGTTCATGAAACGGTCCACACCGAGCAACAGCACCAGCCCGGCAACCGGCACGGTATCGATGGTGGACAGCGTTGCCGCCAACGCAACAAAGCCTGCGCCGGCAACACCGGCAGAGCCTTTGGAGGTGAGCAACAACACCCCGAGCAGTGCAATCTGCTGGTAGATCGGCAGCGGTGTGTTGGTGGCCTGCGCGACAAAGATCGCCGCCATGGTCAGGTAGATGCAGGTCCCGTCGGCATTGAAGGTGTAGCCGGTCGGCAGCACCAGGCCGACGGTGGATTTACGCACCCCGGCAAGTTCAAGCTTCATCATCATGCGCGGCAACACCGCTTCGGTGGAGCAGGTGCCGAAGGTGACGAGGATTTCGTCCTTGATGAAGCGCAGCAGCTGCAGCAGCGGAAAACCCGCCCAGCGTGCGATGGCGCCCAACACGATAAAGACGAACAGCGCCGAGGTCACATATACGGCAAGCATCAGGTGCCCGAGCGACCACAAGGTTGCCAGGCCGTACTTGCCAATCGTGAAGGCAATGCCGGCACCTGCGCCCAACGGCGCCAGACGCATCACCATGTTGATCATCCGGAACAGCGCCTGCAGCCCGTTATCGATGAGATCGACCAAGGGCTTGCCCCGCTCGCCCAGCTGCAGCAGGCCGATGGCAAACAACACCGACACCAGGATCACCTGCAGCATGTTGCCTTTTGCAAAGGCATCCACCAGCGTGGTGGGGATGATGTTCAGTATGAACTCCACCATCCCTGCATCATCTTTTGCACGCGCCACATACTGCCCAACGGCGCTGCTGTCGATGGTGCCGGCATCGATGTTCATGCCCTCGCCCGGCTTGATGAGGTTCACCACCACCAGGCCGATCGCAAGCGCCAATGTGGAGACAACCTCGAAATAGATCAGCGCCTTGAGGCCGGTCTTGCCAACCTCCCTGACGCTGCCCATCTTGGCGATCCCGACCACAACAGTGCCGAAGATGATCGGCGCCAGCAGCATCTTGATCAGTTTGATGAAGCCTTCCGCGACCGGCTGCAGCACAACACCCACATGCGGCCAGAAATAGCCCACCAGCCCGCCAATCACGATGGCAATCAACACCTGTACATAGAGTTGTCGCAGCAACCCGGTAAGACCTGTTTGTTTCTGCATGATCGCCCGCTCCCGTCGACATGCCACGCATCAAGAATCTCGTTTGCCGCGGCACGTGCTGAGTGACGTGCTGCAAGCCTGCGTCAGAGAGTAAGAGCGCGTTGCCGGGTGCGGCCAATGCCTTTTTTTGGCGCTTGATGCACAATCGGCATCATGGAATTGACCTGGCTCGAAGACTGCGTGGCGTTGGCTGACACGCTGAATTTTTCGCGCGCCGCCAAGCGCCGCTTCGTCACGCAGCCCGCCTTCAGCCGGCGCATTCATGCCCTCGAAGAGTGGTTGGGCACGCCGCTGTTTCTTCGCTCACGCAAGGAAGTGGTGTTGACGCCGGCTGGCGAGGCATTCATCCGCAAGGCCTCCGGGCTTACCGCCGCACTGTATGCGGCCCGGCAAGAAGCATTGGAGGTGGCCGGGCGGCACACGCCGGCGCTGGCCTTCCTTGCAACGCACGTCCTGTCGTTCACGTTCTTTCCGTCCTTTGTCCGGCGCATTGAATCGAACACCGGCATCGGCGCGTTCCAGCTGATCTCCGATACGTTGCGCGCCTGCGAAAAACTGATGCTGCAGGGCGCAGCGCAATTCATGCTGTGCCACCGTCACCCGCGTCTGCAGCTGGGGCTGGACCCTGGCCAGTTCGAGCAAGTGGTGATCGGAAGCGACGTGCTGCAGCCTTTCAGTGCGCCCATGGGCAGCGACGATGCACGCCCACGTTGGCCGCTTGAGTCAAGCGATGCGCTGCCACTGCTGTCTTACAGCGCAGATTCCGGCCTGGGCCGCATTCTTGCGGGGCATCCGGCATTCAACGCGCTCGAAGCGCGCCTGACGCCCGCGCTCACCTCCGACCTTGCCGCAACCTTGCTGGCCATGTGCCGCGCGGGAGGCGGCATTGCCTGGCTGCCGCGCACGCTGGTGACCGACGACCTCGATCAGGGGCGGCTGGTGCACGCTGCGCCGCTACAGGCGGACTGGGATATCGCCATGGACATCTGCCTGATCCGGCACACCGGGCCGTTATCGCGGCAGGCCGAAGACATGTGGGAAAAGCTCAAGCAGGGCAAGCTGAAGAGCTAGCCGAGCTCGCGCGGCGTGCGTACTGCAAGCACGCTGCAAGATCAGCGTGCTTTGGCGGCAGCCCGTGCTGGCGCGCCTGCGCACAAACCGTCCATGACCGTGTCCATCAGCCAGTTCAGTCTTGGCTGCCAGTCTTCGGTCACATCGATTTGCCAGATGCCGGCAGTCGCCAAAAAGAACTTGTCGGCGGTGACGCCCGGCCGGATCGTGCCGGCGGCCTCATTGGCATCGAGCAGCATTTGCGCCGCGGCTATCACCGGTGCGTAGCCTTCGTTGCCGGCACGCTCTTTCACGTTCGCAAACTCGCGCAGCGCGCCGGCCAGGCCGGCCTTGGTGATGGCGTATTCGGCCAGGCGGTTCATCCACTCGCGCAGTGCCCGCTCCGGCGGCAATGTCTTGAGCAACTGCGCGGCCGCCCCGGTGACCTGCAACATCTCGTGCCGGTAGACCTCGATGACCAGCGCTTCGCGGGTCGGGAAATGGCGATAGAACGTGCCCTGCCCCACGCCAGCCTTCTTGGCAATTGCACTCAAGGGAACATCGGCTGCGCGCACCAGTTCGGCCAGCGCCACGGACAGGATGCGCTCCCGGTTCTGCACTGCATCGGACCGCTTCGGCTTCTCCACGTCGCTCCTTGTTCAAATATGCGTTGACAAACGGACAGTTGTCCGCCACTGTCTGGCGGTAAGCGGATGACTGTCCGTTTCGATTCTAACCTATCCGTATCAGGAGATATCCGTGAAGACCACCGGCAATACGATTCTCATCACTGGCGCCACCTCCGGGATCGGCCTGGGCCTGGCGCTGCGGCTCCAGCAAGCGGGCAACACCGTCATCGTGTCGGGCCGCCAGAAGGCGCTGCTGGAGCAGATCACGGCCGAACATCCTGGGCTGGAAGCAATCGAGCTCGACGTGGCCGACGCAGAGGCCATCGTCAAGGCCAGCCAGCTGGTGGCCGAGCGTTACCCTGCGTTGAATGTCGTCATCAACAACGCCGGCATCATGCCGGCCGACAACGTGCTCACGCCCGCATCGTTGAAGGCGGCCGAAGACGCAGTGGCCATCAACCTGCTTGGCACGATCCGCATGAGTTATGCGTTCCTGCCGCAGCTGGTCAGGAACACGGACAGCGTCCTCATCAACGTCAGCTCGGCGTTGGCCTTCGTCCCCTTCCCGATTGCGATGACCTACAGCGCCACCAAAGCCGCGGTGCATTCGTTCACCGAAAGCTTGCGCGTGCAATTGGCCGAGACCTCGGTGCAGGTGATCGAATTGGCACCGCCTGGCGTGCGCACCAAGCTGTTCGGCCAAGGCAATGACGAACACGCCATGCCGCTGGACGAGTTCCTGGACGAAGCGCTGGCGCTGTTGCACGCAGACACCACGCCGAACGAAATCATCGTGGAACGTGCCAAGTATCTGCGGTATGCACAGGCCAATGGCAAATACGATGAAATGCTGGGGATGTTGTCGGCAGTGAAGACGCTGGACTGAGCCGCTACGCCTGCAGTTGATCGCTCGTTGTCGTGACAGCGTGGAGCCCGGGTTCGTGCCGGGCTCGGCGTTTTGCGCACCCGCGCCGCACCTGCTCATGGAGGTCCCGCGCTCCAGTCACGCGTAGCCAACTCGCATTGACCCTGCCCTCTGGGCCGGTGCGCGTGCACCCTTGCTCGCTAGCCTCGGGTGAGGTTGCTTTACTTAGGCTGGTATTAGGCGAACGGGGCGCTGCGTGGCGCTCCATTGCCAGTCACATGCGGTTTGCGATCAACGCGCCGCGTCTTTAAGTCCTTGCGCGTGCGCAAGCGCACCGGTGGACGCCAGCAACCGCGGCAATTCCTCGCGGAACGCTTCCGCCCTCCCCGGCAGCGCCCAGCCGCTGAAGGAGGCGCCGTCAAACATCACGTGATCGCGCAGCAGCGGTACATCGCGCCCCTGCAAGAGAAAATTGAAGCAGGCTTGCCAACGTGGGCCCGGCGCTGCCGAGAGGTGGACGGTGACTTCCTGGCCCGCGTCGGCAGGTCCCATCGGGCCGATGCTGACGGTGCGTGGTGTGATCTGGTTCCCACTGTTCATCCGGCCATCATCACAATTGCGGCGTCGCGGCGCCGTGAGCCACGCCCCGGGCAACTGGCGCCTACCTGGGGCCTGTGGCTGAGCTACGCCGCGCGCTTCAGCGAAGCGACGCTGCTGGCTGGTGCGTAACGAATCGCCGCCGGCAGCCGGGAGCTATCACCGCAGGCTCGCCCGGCCGCTGCCAAAGCAAACGAGAACTAAACGCGATTGGGCGGTGGGTTCAGCCAAGACCGCCATCGCCGCTAATGGACTGGTCGAGTTCGCTAACCCGGTGCGCCCCGTCGGGCGGACAACGATTCTGTTCCGCCTCCTGTGCATGGCATGGGCCCTCCTCGCATTCGATCGAACCTATGTCCTTCTTCTCAAACCTGCGGATCGGCCAGCGCCTCGCGCTCGGCTTTCTGGCGTTGATCGTGCTGATGGTGATGCTCACGGTGGTGGGCATCCAGCGCGTACGCGCAATTGACCAACGGCTGACGCAAATCAATGACGTCAACAGCGTCAAGCAACGCTACGCGATCAACTTCCGCGGCAGTGTGCACGACCGTGCCATCGCCCTGCGCGACGTGGTGCTGATGGACACCACCGCAGACCGCCAGGCTGCCGAGCACGCCATCGACAAGCTCGCCGCCGACTACGCCCGCTCGGCGCAGCCGCTGGATGCATTGCTGGCCACCTCGTCGGACCAGAAAGAGAAGGACATCCTGCGGTCGATCAAGGCGATCGAGCAGCGCTCCATGCCGCTGATCGCCCAGGTGCGCTCGCTGCGCGATGCGGGCGACCGCCTGCATGCGGAAGAAGACCTGTTGAAGCAGGCGCGCCCGGCCTTCATCGACTGGCTTGCCAGCATCAATGCCTTCATCGACCTGCAGGAATCCAAGAACCGTGAGGCGGCCGAAGAAGCCGTTGCCACGGCGCGCGGCTTCGCCATGCTCATGGTGGTGTCGACCATCGCTGCCCTGCTGCTGGGCGCGGCCATTGCCTTGCTGCTGACGCGCAGCGTGGTGTTGCCACTGCGTCAAGCGCTTGGGCTGGCCGAGCGTATCAGCGCGGGCGATCTGAGCAGCCGCGATGTGGCGGCAGGCGCGGACGAATCCGGCCAGTTGCTGCGTGCGATGCAACAGATGCAGGCGCGCCTGCAGGCCGTGATTTCCGCCCAGCGCGAAATGGCCGCGCGCCACGACGCAGGCGCGATCAGCTATCGCACCGATGCGGAGCGGTTTCCCGGCGACTACGGGCACATGGTGCAGGACACCAATGCGCTGGTCGATGCGCATGTGCGCACGCAGCTGCGCATGACCGAGGTCATGGGGCGCTACGCGGTTGGTGATCTTGCGCAAGACATCGAGCAGTATCCTGGCGAGAAGGCTGCCATCACCGCCACGATGTCGCAGGCCAAGCAGAACCTGCATGCGATCAATGTGCAGATCCAGGATCTCACCGAGGCCGCTTGTGCGGGCAACTTCAGCCGCCGCGGTCAGGCCGACCGATTCGAGCATGCATTTGCGCGCATGGTGGACAACCTCAACACCATGATGTCGACCTCCGACACCACCCTGTCCAGGTTCTCGGCACTGCTGCGCGCCATTGCCCAGGGTGACCTGACGGTTCGCATGCACGGCAACTTCCAGGGCGTGTTCGCCCTGATGCGCGACGATGCCAACAGCACCGTGGCGCGGCTCACCGAAATCGTTGCCGGCATCCAGGAGAGTTCCAACAACATCGGTTTCGCCGCCGAGGACATCACCGCCGGCAATCAGGCGCTGGCCAGCCGCAGCGCGCAGCAGGCCGCCAACCTCGAAGAGACCGCAGCGTCGATGGAAGAGCTGACCTCCACCGTCAAGCAGAACGCCGACAATGCCCGCCGTGCCAATGCACTTGCGCTGGGCGCGGCCACCGTGGCGTCGGAAGGCCGCGATGTGGTCAGCCAGGTGGTGGAGACGATGTCGGGCATTGAAGCCTCATCCAGGCGGATCGCAGACATCGTGTCTGTCATCGATGGGATTGCGTTCCAGACCAACATCCTGGCCTTGAATGCTGCCGTGGAAGCCGCACGCGCCGGCGAGCAAGGCCGTGGTTTTGCGGTGGTGGCATCGGAGGTGCGCACGCTCTCGCACCGGTCGTCGGATGCAGCGAAGGAAATCAAGACCCTGATCGCGCATTCGGTCCAGCAAGTGGCGGACGGTGCGGTGCTGGTGCACAAGGCAGGCGCCACGATGGGCGGCATCGTGGACAGCGTGCAGCATGTCACCGACATCATGGGCCAGATCGCCGCAGCGTCGCAGGAACAGGCCAGCGGCATCGAGCAGGTGAACCAGACCATCACCCAGATGGACGAGACCACGCAGCAGAACGTCGCCCTGGTGGAAGCCGCCAACGCTGCCGCGCGTTCGCTGGAGCAGCAGTCCGCGCAGCTGGTGCAGGCGGTTGACGTGTTCAAGGTTGCCGCGCTGCACTGAGGCCACATGCGCTGGTTGCCGCCGTCCGCCTCAGCGGTGGGCGGTGCCAACACGGCGTATTAGACAGTCAGATCGCGTCGCGTCCGGTGACATTGCGCGCGTGGCAAGGGCGCCTGGTGATTACTGCATCAGCCGAAGAAGTTGAGAGACTGATCCCCACGCCGAATCACACAGCTGCACGAGCAGGCTGTGCGCCGCAGCTACACCGATCAACCAGGGCGCATACACCAGCAGGCCAGCCGCCAGACTGGCCACGGTGATCGCATCCTGCACCTGGCCGAACAACTGGCTCATCAGGGGGGATCGCCTTGGCGTGACGGTGCTCGGCACCGCCAAACGCGCCGATCACAGCTTGACGTTGAACGACAGGAACGCGGTGCGTCCTGGTGCCGGTGAGAACATCGGTTGATCGTTGCCGCCCCAGAAGAAGTAGTCGTACCAGGTGTAGGCGTACTCGCGGCCGAACAGGTTCCTCACCTGCAGGTCGAGGCTGATCCGTTCGGACACCTGGTAGCGTGCGCTCATGTCCACCAACGCAAAGCCGCCGAACTTGCCTTGCGTGTTGCGCTCTTCGATGTAGTAATCGCCCTGCATCCGGCCTTGCACGCCGAAGGTCCACTGCGCGTTCGGGCGGTAGTCCGCGCCGATGTTGCTGATGTAACGCGGCGTGGCGATGACTTCATTGCCGGCCAGCGCATCGCCGGCAGTGGTGAAGGCGCTGATGACCTTGGCCTCTTGATACGCATGCGATGCCCACAGCACCCAGTGCTCGCCGAGGTGCGAGGACACCTGCAGGTCGACGCCCCGCCGGCGGGTTTCACCCAAGCCTACCGTGGTACCTGTGGCCGGCATGTTGGCCACTTCGTCAGTCGCATCCTGTTGCCAGACGGCCAGCCGCGCCTCGGTGCCGGCGGCGGGGGTGAACTTGATGCCCACTTCCTGCCCGGTGTTGATCGATGGGCGAAACGTCTCCTGGCCGGCGGTGAGATACGCAGGCGCGGTCGAGCCGGTGAGCACCTGGAAGGTCTTGCCCCAGTTGGCATAGACATGCAGGCCCGGGTTAAACGAATACACCACGCTGAGCTTGGGTTGCTCGATCCATCCGGTGTGCTGCAACGGTGCGGTCACGCCACCGGGAAGGCGCGTGTCGCCGCTGAAGCGGTCCACCCGAAATGCCGGCACGATCTTCAGCGCCGCGGTGGGCGTCAGCACGGCCTGCACGTAGGCGCCGACGTTCTCCAGCGTGTAGCGGTCGTCGTTCTGCACGCGTGCTGGTGGGGCGTTGAAGTCGGTCGGCACGCTGTAGGCGAAGCGCAGGCGGCGGTAGCCATTGTCTTGGTGCTCGACATTCGCCCCACCCTCCAGGGTCAGCAGCTCGCTCTGCCGCCAGCTGATGGTGCTCAGCATGCCGGTCTGCTTTTCGTCCCATTCGCGCTGTTGCCGCGGGGCATTGCCGGTGGGAAAACTGGTGAATGTCACGCGCCGGGTTTCTTCGTAGCTGTTGTAGTACAGCTTGTTGTTGAAGTGCAGGGTGTCGCTGAGCCGCAGGTCCAGATGCACGCCGAGATGGCGCATGTCGCGGTCCGCACCATCGTTGGCGTTCTTGGCTGCCGAGGCGGTGCGATCGGTGGCCAGTTCTTCGGCGGTCATGAACCCGGGTTCGTCGGCTTCATGGTGATACACGCGCGCGACCAGGCCAAGCTTTGCGGTATCCGCGTCGCTGCCAACAAACCATTTGCCGCCCAGCGAATACTTCTGCGAGGTGTCGTGGTCGCGGTAGCCATTGGAGTCCTGAACGCCCACGAAGTAATTCTGTGCGAACGCGTCTGCCTCACGGCCGACGGCCAGCTGCGCTTCGCGGGTGTCGAAGCTGCCATAGGTCAGCCGGCCGTCGATGTAGTTGCCACCCTGGCGGGTGCCGAAATTGATGTTGCCGCCAATGTTGTGCAGCCCGTAACGCGGATCGTTGGTGCCGCGCACCACTTCGATGTAGTCGATCTCCAGCGGGAACACCATGTCGATGAAGCGCTGATTGCCGCTGTTGACGTTGCTGGGCACACCGTCGATCAGGATCTTGATGCCGTTGATGTAGCCCTCGCCGTTAAAGGCGCGGAACGTGGCCTTGCCGGATTCGGTGCCCTGGCGCGTTTCGGTCAGCTGGATGCCCGGCATTTGCCCGAGCAGCTCCCAGCTGTTCATGACGTTCTTGTTTTCGACCTGGTCACCGCCCAGCACGTCCACCGAGGTCAGGACCCGATTGGCGGCGAGCTGGCCGCGCCCGCCCTGCCGCACATCCACACTGCCCATCGTGACCGCCGAGTCGTCGGACTCGGCGCGCGCATCGTTTGCAAACGCCGCCGCCAGCATGGCGGGCACTAACACCTTGATTCTCATCTACGTTCGACCTTCGACCTGCGCACCGTTGCTGTATAGATATATTATAACGTAATTGGATTGGAGCCCAGGCGCGCTGGACACCTGCAGCGCCGCGCATGACCGAAGTGCGCCGCGTACTCGCCGCTAAGGCGCGTTGCCACTCGCGTATCGCCCTGCATCTGCAGACCCCGGATCAGTGCCACGTATGCGCAGGTGCTACGCCTTGCCGTGTGCACCGGCCTCCCCTGCACGGCTTGCTAGCATCCATACACCAGCACCACCTACGTAACCCGCCCTTCCCCACGCGTCATGACCTATCTCTCGCTCTTTGCACTGGCGCTGATTGCAGCCACCTTGCTGCCGGCACAGTCCGAGGCGGCGTTGGTGGCGTTGCTGCTGGACGGCGGTTCGGTGTGGGGCCTGGTCGCCGCTGCAAGCGCGGGCAACGTGCTCGGCTCGCTGATCAACTGGTGGATCGGGCGCGAGGTCACGCGCTTTCAGGGCCGGCGCTGGTTTCCCGTCAAGCCGTCTGCCTTGCTGCGTGCACAAGCCTGGTACGGCAGGTACGGCAAGTGGTCGCTGCTAGTGAGCTGGATGCCGATCATCGGCGACCCGCTGACGCTTGCCGCCGGTGTCATGCGCGAACGCCTGAGTGTGTTCCTGATGCTGGTCACTGTGGCCAAGACCACGCGCTATGCGGTGCTGGCCTGGGCCACTGTGGGGCTCTCACGCTGACGCGTATTGCCCGTGCGCGCGTAACCGCCAAGCCGGCCCATCCGCACAACGCCTTCACCCTGCCGCCTTATGCTGGCGCGGCGTTGGACAAGCGGTGCAACGCATTCACGGACACTGCATTAGGAGACGTTATGCACAAGCTGCACATGTTGGTATTGGCGGGAGCACTGTTGGGCCTGAGCGCGCACGCATCGGCCGAGGTTGTGAACCTGACCAACAGCGCCGACGGCGCCAATCGCGACGCCGGCATTACCGCGGTAAAGCAAAAACTGCAGGACGCATGCAAGGGACGCAAAGGCACGCCAGACATGGCGTCGTTCGAGGTGGTCTTCGAAAAGACCAGCACCAACCCTGACGTTCCAAAGCCTTATTACGTGGATGGAAAACTCAAATGCGACGTGCCCTGAGCATGTCGCGCTGACCTGCCGGCGCAAGCCTGGCACTGCCAACGAGAACCCCGCTACGGCGGGGTTTTTTCGTTTGGCGCTCGCGCAATGTCACGACCGCTGCATCGCCGCCTGATCGGCCGGGCGCCCTGCCCGCTGCTGATATAGTGCCGCGATCACGCGGGGCGCCGTGCCTGCCGCGTATTACAGGGAGTTGTCATCGGTCTTGTGCAGGCGGTTGCAGGTGCAGTTGGTGGCGTTCTTGCCGACCAGTGGAAAGATTTCTACACCGTGCCGGCGGGCCTGCCTGCAACGGCTGCCGTGTTTGCCGCCGTGCCGCGCGGCAGTAATGCCGGACGCGGCGCCAACACCGGTGCATCTTCCAACGTCATCAGCAATGGCTCCAGGATCGTGGTCCCAGAGGGCTATGGGCTGCTGCTAATGCAAGACGGCGCCGTCACCGCGTTTATCGCCGAAGCCGGCGGTTACGAGTGGCGCTCGGACGATGTCAACGCGCAATCGCTGTTTGCCGGCGACGGCCTGGTGTCACCGCTGATCCGGCAGAGCTGGGAGCGCTTCAAGTTCGGTGGCCAGCCTGGCACGCAGCAGGCCGCCTTCTTTGTGGCGCTGAAGGAGCTGCCCGACAACCGCTTCGGCACGCAATCGGAGATCTACTGGGACGATGGCTTTCTGGGCACGCAGGTCGGCGCGGTGACGCGCGGCTCATACACGTTGAAGATCGTCGACCCGATCCTGTTCGTGAAGAACTTCGTGCCGGCCAGCTATTTGCAGCCCGGCCAGGTGTTCGACTTCACCGATCTGGACAATGCGGCTGCCGGCCAGTTGTTCAACGAAGTGGTGAGCGCGCTTGCGCCGGCCTTCAGCCTGTACACCAACGATACCGCCAAGGGCAATCGCATCACCCGGCTGCAGCAGGATGCGCTCGGCTTTGCCAAGAGCCTCTCCGCTGCGGTGGAACAGGCGTATCAATGGCAGTCCGATCGCGGCCTGGCCATCGTCAAGACGGCCATCGTGTCGATCGAATACGACGCCAACACGCGCGAACTGCTCAAGACCGTGCAGCGTGCCGATGCGCTCAGCGGCGCGCGCGGCAATGCCAACCTGCAGGCGAGCGCGGCGCAGGGCCTGCAATCGGCCGGCGAACACGGCGGCGCGGCCGGGCTGGTTGGCGTTGGTATGGCGACCGGCATGCTTGGCGGTGTCGGTAATCTGCAGCAACCGGCCGCACCCCCAGCGCAAGACCCGGTGGCGACGCTGAAGAAGGCCAAGGAAATGCTGGACCTCGGGCTGATCACACAGAGCGATTACGACGCCGCCAAGGCCAAGGCGTTGGGCTTGTAAGTCGCAGGCCCGCCCATGTCCAGCTCCAGCATTCCGCCGCCGCTGCCACCGCCGCTGCCACCGTTGCAGCCACCGCCGCTGCCGCCTGCAGCGCACGGCCCAGGGTCGTCGCAGGACGTGCCGCCCTTACCGGGACAGATGGCCATCGACCCGGCCACCCTGCCCGCGCCGATCCGCGCCGAACTGCAGGCGCCCGACCCGCTCGGCATCGACACCGCCGCGGCCGAATTAAAGGATGGCCTCAACCGGTGCCCCAAATGCGGCGCCACCGATATCCGCCCCAAGCTCGGCACTGACCTGCTGGTGTGCCAGTACTGCCGCCACACCTGGGATGGTGCGCGGGTCGAGGAAGCGTATGGATTCGGCGCCGGCCTAGCCGAGTTGCGCGGGACGGTCATCGCCTCGGGTGCGCGCAACATCCAAGCCGATGCCGACAACCTGATGAGCTTCAAATGCAGCGGCTGCGGCGCGGAAGTCACCATCAATACCGATAGCGCGATGACCGCGCGATGCCACTGGTGCCGACACGTATTCGGCGTCAACGAACAGGTGGCCAATGGCGCGGTGCCCGATGCCGTACTGCCCTTTCATATCGACAAGCAGGACGCGGTGGCGCGCATCCGCCAGTTCGTCGGCAAGCGCCGCCTGTTTGCACTGAAGGCCTTCAAGCAACAGTTCACCCCGGAGAACGTGGTGGGCGTCTATCTGCCTTACATGATCGTCGATGGCAACGTGAGCGCCAGCGTGGCCGGCGTCGGAGAAATCACCACGCGCACGTACACGCAGGGTACCGAGAAGAACAAGAAGACCTATTACGACGCCGACATCTATGCGGTGAAACGGCAGGTGGAATTCACCGTGGACGATCTGCCACTGGAATCGTCTTCCGAGCGCGGCAATCTCGATAGCCGGGTCACGACCAACAACATCATCAACACCATCCTGCCGTTCGACACCAAGAATGCGGTGCAGTGGAACGCCTCGTATCTGTCAGGCTTCAGTTCGGAGCGGCGCGACAGCAATATCGAGCAGCTACGGCCACGGCTGGAAGACCAGTTGCTGTCGATCGCGCGCGCACAGGTGGAACGCTCGGTCAGCCGCTACGACCGTGGTGTGCGTTGGGAGCGGGAACAGCTCTAAGTGCACGGCACACGCTGGGTGTCGATGTACCTGCCGGTCTGGCTGTATTCCTATCATCAGCCTGGCCGCAACGGCGGCCTGCTGCACTACATCGCAGTGAATGGCCGCACCGGTGAAACCATGGGCAGCGTGCCGGTGCAGCAGTGGAAACTGCTGCTCGCCGCGCTGGTCACAGGCACGGTGATCGAAGCGGCCGCACTGTGGTTTCTGGCGGTGATCGCATGAGCGACAATGTAGGGCTGCTGGTGTTGCTGGCCGGGCCGATCGGTGCAAGTACGCTGTACTGGGTCTTGTATCAGTACTACCGCAACAGCGGGCAATCACATGCCTTCGAGCGAGAGACGCTGGTCGAGGCCAAACCGGTGACGTGTTCGGACATCAAGATCGACACCATCACCGGAACGCAGCGCAAGCAGATCGATGGCGACAATGTGGCCGCGTATCGCACGCGTGTGCGGCGCGATACGTCGCAATAACGCCTTGACGTGGAATGACGCATGTACCGGCCGGCCCCCGAGCTTGAATGCGTTATGGCGCCGTGCGGTCGGCCGGAACTGTGCGCGGCACGCACACGGCGCTTAGAGTGGCTAACAAAACGTAGCGAGCAGTCGTCAGGTGGGTACGGACGGCGCGGAGGAACCGGAGTGTACGTGGGTACATGCCGATTCCGAGCACCGGCCGCGCCCGCCTGGCGGCTGCGCAGTCGTCTTGATAGCTGCGCTTAGTCCTGCTCCGGGTCGGAGGCTTTGCTCAGCGGGCAACCGCCGGCAATCTCTCGAAGGGTAAGCGCAACACCGGCCTGCGGTGGTTCTACCAGAGTCTCGGGCGGTGGCAGCGATTCGCCCCAGACGCGCATGGCGTCGAACACCGCACGCAGCTCCTCGCCCCGTGGCGTCAGGGCGTAGACCACACGCGGTGGCGTTTCCGCATAAGCGGTGCGGACCACCAGCCCGGCTGTTTCGAATTGCCGTAAGCGATGGGTCAGCGTGTGTGCGCTGATGCCGAACAAGGCACTCCTGAGTTCGGTGAACCTGCGCGGCCCGGCGAGCAGTTCGCGCACGATCAACGACGCCCACGGCCCCTCCAGCAACAGCAGGAACCGCGCAACGCCGCAGCAGGGTTCTTTTGCAGTGCTCATGCGCGCCGTCCATCGGTGCAGTTGACTGGAGCAAGGGCGCTCGCCCATGGTGCAGCGGCTGCAGGTGTGCCCTGCCCGCTCGCAGCTCCTGCGTTGCGCGCACGCTGCAACAGGTGCACGGTGTGGATGCTGCTGCACCACGCACCTGCACGGCTGGCGGTGTGGTGGTGTTCCGGACATCCATGCGCATTGCGCCGGCTGCACTGACAGCCTGCAGCACGCGCCCACGCACGAGGCCTTGCATGATGCGCGCAACCCAGGACCATCCCGCAGGATCGAAGCACGCACTGCTGGTGATCATCCTGGCGCAATTGCTGGGCACCTCGCTGTGGTTTTCGGTCAATAGCGCGGCCGAGGATCTGATGCGGCAATGGGCCAGTGGCCCGGCCAGCATCGGCGTGCTCACCATCGCCACGCAGCTCGGTTTCATTATCGGCACCTTGAGCTTTGCGTTGAGCGGACTGGCCGACCGCTTTGCGGCCCACCGGATCTTTGCCAGCTGCGCGATCGCCGGCGCGGCCTGCAATCTGGGCTTTGCGGTGTTCGCCGATGGGGTGGCGAGTGGCCTGGTGTGGCGCTTCCTGGTAGGGCTCAGCCTTGCAGGCATCTATCCCATCGGCATGAAGCTGGTGGTGCGCTGGGCGCCCCAGCACGCTGGCAAGGCACTGGCATGGCTGGTCGGCATGCTGACCCTGGGCACCGCGTTGCCGCAAGGCATCAAGGCGCTGGGCGCCGCGCTGCCCTGGCAGATGCCGATCCTGGTGGCCTCCGGCCTGGCCTGCATTGCCGCATGGATGATCCTGCGGCTGGGACCCGGCGCGCAACGCCCAGGCGGTGCGCCAACCAGGCTGGCCGTGGGTGCGGTCTGGCAGGCGTTTGCGGTCAAGGATTTCCGCGCGGCCGCGCTGGGGTACTTCGGCCACATGTGGGAGCTGTATGCGATGTGGACGCTGACGCCCTTGCTGATCGCACAGGCGGGGCTTGCGCAGGCGCTCGGGATGTACCCGGCGGCACTGGCGTTCTGCGTCATTGCCGCCGGTGCAGTCGGCTGCGTGGTGGGCGGGCAGCTCAGCAGCCGGCTCGGCAGTGCGCGTGTTGCGGCGGTTACGTTGCTGCTCTCGGCGCTGTGCTGTGCGGCATTTCCGTTGGTTGGCGCATGGTCAGCTCCAGCCACTGGAGCATTGATGCTGCTCTGGGGCGCCAGCGTTGTGGCCGATTCGCCGCAGTTCTCCGCACTGGCTGCGCGCGCCTGCCCGCCGGGGCTGGTGGGCAGCGCACTCTCCATGCAGAACGCGATCGGCTTTGCGATCACCGTGGTCGCCATCGGGCTCACCACTCAGTTGGTAGAGACGCTGGGCCTGCGGATTGCCTGGGTGCTGCTGCCAGGCCCATTGCTGGGCCTGGCCGGGCTGTGGCCGCTGTGGCGCAGAGCACGCGCGGGCACCGGCTAGCACCGCCGGCCAGTGCTGCAGATCGCGCCGCAGCACACGCAGCAGCCCGGCATCGATCACTGCATGTGTCCGGCATGGTGGTGATCGTCGTCCGGCGCTGCAGCGCCCATCGCACGCACATCGAAGCGCAGCTCCACCCGTGGCGCATGTTCGAAGACGAGGGTCGCCATGACCGGCTTGCCGACTTCGAACGGCGCATGCGGCCCGATGAACATCAGGTGGCTGCCACCCGGCCCCAGCACGACCGTTTCGCCCGGTGGCAGCGCCAGTCCTTCATCGAGGCGCCGCATCTTCATGACGCCACCGTCCATGCGCATGTCATGCAACTCCACCTGCGCGCTGGCCGGCGACTCCACCGCGACCAGCCGGTCCGGCGTGCTGGATTGATTGCGCAAGGTGACGTAGCCGCCAGCCACCGGCGCGCCAGGCGGCGTTGCGCGCGACCAGGCGTTTTCTGCCACCACCGATGCAGCGGCGGTGGTAGGGGCCGTTGCCGGGGGTGTCGCAGCTGCCGGCGTATCGGCCGCAGCCGCTGGGGTTGCCGGCGACTGTGCAGCATCCGGTGCTTGCGTGCCCTTGCAGGCGGCCAGCGTCAATGCACTGATCGCAACCAGCAGTAATAAACGTGTGCTCATCGGTGTTCTCCGTCTACGTCGTGTGGCGATGCGTGGCGGCGTGTGTGCCGGCACGGGATGGGATGGAGCGGTGTCGCACGATGGCGCCACTTAGAGCGGCTAACAAAACGTAGCGAGCAGTCGTCAGGTGGGTGCGGACGGCGCGGAGGAACCGGAGTGTACTGGCGTACATGAGGATTCCGAGCACCGGCCGCGCCCGCCTGGCGGCTGCGCAGTAGTTTTGATAGCTGCTCTTACTGCAGTGCCAGCACCTGGCGAATATCAGCGGCAACGGTTTCAACCGTCTGCTCATGGGTGAGGCCAACGCGTAATTTGCCTTCGCGATCGAACACAAAACTGCGCGTGGAATGGTCGATGGTATAGGTCTTGCCCATCGGCACCTTGGCATACACCACTTTGAGATTATCTGCCGCCACCCGAATCTCCCCTTCACTGCCGGTGAGGCCGATGAAGTCAGGATCGAAGGCTTTGACGTAGGTGCGCAGCACGTTGGGAACATCGCGTTGCGGATCCAGCGTGGCGAAGGCGAATTGCACCTGCGCCGCATCCGCCCCCAATGCGCGCTTCACCTGCGCGGCACGCGCCAGGGTGGTTGGGCAGACATCCGGGCAATTGGTGAAGCCGAAGAACAGCACCAGCACCTTGCCGCGAAAGCTGCGCAATGGCCGTGGAGTGCCTTCAGTATCTTTCAGATAGAAATCCACGCCCCGCCCCATGCTGCTGAGGTCCGTGCCGGTGGGTGAGAACGAGCTCCCCCATTGTCCGCACCCAGCGATGGCACACGCCATGCCCAGCACGATGCACTGTATTCCCAGCCGTTTTAGCTGGCTTACAACACCCCGCATGTGTAACTCCTTTCGTTGTCTGCAGACGGCACTGCCGGCCTGCATGCGCTGACCCTCACGGTGAGCGCGTGGATAGGTTGTCGAATGCGACACGCTAGAGCGTGTTATGAACTTTGAAATAGAGCGGCTGCATTTCCAAGCATCAGGATCGTGAAGACGACAAAGTGCAAACCGGCCAACGTTTCCGGCAATCGCTCATAGTCGCGCGCCAGTCGTCTGAAGCGATTGACCCAGCCGAAGCTGCGCTCGACAACCCAGCGGCGCGGCAGCAAGACAAAGCCTTTCTTCGCTTCTTGCAGCTTGATGACGTGCAACTCAATGCCCTCTTCCTTAGCCGCTTGCGCCGGTTCTTGGCCGGTATAGCCCTGATCCACAAAAGCGATCTTGACCGTTTCACCGGTCACGTGTTGTACCTCCTGGGCCAACGAACGGACCTGTGCGCGTTCCTGCTCGTTGGCCGGCGTGACCTGGACGGCAAGCAGATGTCCCAGCGTATCGACGGCCATATGCACCTTGCTGCCTTTCTTGCGCTTATAGCCATCGTATCCAGCACGCGGCCCGCTTTCACAGGTGGACTGCAGCGTCCGGCCATCAAAAATCACCGCGCTCGGCTGGCCTTTCTTCCCCTGTGCCACACGCAAGAGTGAGCGCAGATCGCTGACCATGGCCTCAAAGCAGCCAGCCTGCAGCCAGCGCTGCGTTTGCTGATACACCGCTTCCCAAGGCGGGAAATCGTTGGGAAGCAATCGCCACGGTGCGCCGGCGCGTGCGATCCAGCGCAGTGCGTTAAACATCGCGCGTAGCGCGTATTTGCGCTGCGGTGCTTGCGCATCCATCAGTGTGAGATATGGCGCAGCGAAGGCCCATTCTTCGTCGGAGATATCGGTTGGATATGGCTTACGAGGCTTCATCCGTATACGTTATCGTGACAAGGGCAAAGTTCATAACACGCTCTAGGCGGCATCCGGTTCGATCGCGTTGTCGGATTCGCACGCTTGGCCTGGGCACTGCGGTTGGTTGGCGCGCGCGCTCGGTGATTGGCGCGGGTTGACGCTGCGCTGGGACACACGCCTGATATCTGCATCGGTGACCAGCGCCAAGGTTGGGAGCAAGGTCACCAAGACAACGCAGGGCGTTGCCGCCGCAGGTGGCGGCAGAGAAATAGACGACATACGAAACGCTCCAAAGCACGTAAAACGCAGCCAGCCACCGGCAATGCCCAGCGCTGACTCACTCACCCAGCGTATTCAAGCCTGCAGCGGTGGCCCTCGTGGCGTATGCGCGCGCCGTCGCGCCTTGATGGACCCAGGCGCTACGGTTCCTTCGCCGGGAACGACCGCGCGCAGTAAGGGGAACACCAGCAAGACGACCAATAACCACGGCAATAGCCTTGCCGATAGCACGCAGTAATCGCAGGCCAATGCTCCATGCGCAGCCCCATGATCTTCGTGGTGCATGCTGCCCGGCCAGGCATCCAGTGCTGCACTGTCGATGCTCGCCGGGCTTTCGCCGCCAGCGATCTTGGCACGCAACAGCACCGAGCGCATGGCATTGCCAGCCTGATCGGGTTGGCTCTGGCACAGCGGCGCATCCAGAAAACGCTGTGCGCCATTGAGTGTTCGGCTCACCAACGGCGCGCACACCAACAACACCACGGCCAGGCAGGCCAGGTGCTGCATCAATCGGCGCAAAGGGGGAAGTGGCGTGGACACCGGCGAAGTGTAATGAAAAAACTGCGGCCGGGCTGCGACGCATTGTCGCAGCGCCAGCCCACCTCATGCCGGCGCGTTGCGGGGCAATGATGAAGCGCCGTGGACCAGTGCTGCGTTGACAGATGGCAGCACAGCCGCCTGCATTGCTTCGACATGCAGCGCCTCTGCACGATGCGCGAAGCATTCAGCCAGTTTCCATTAGTGCAGTTGAAGTAACCGATGGACGCCTCCCATGCTCCGGCGCCATCCATCCAACCGCTCACACAGGAGCATGCAATGACCTACATCATCCACGGTGCTACCGGCGCTCAGGGCGCCCCCGTCCTCACACAGCTGCTGGCTGCCGGAAAGCATGCCGTTGCAGCAGTGCGTAACCCCGATGCGCATGCAGGCACGGCCGCCATCCGTGTCGACAACACCTCCGTGCAGTCGCTTACCGAGGCGTATCGCGGTGCTGAGGGTGTCTTTATCCATTTGCCGGTCGCCCCGGAAGAGGCGCGCCTTGCACAGGCGAATGCCATCGTCGCAGCGATCGCTGCGGCCAGGCCGGCACGGGTGGTGATCTCCACCAGCGGCAGCATCGTTGATGCCCCCGGCAACGCGCTGCAGGCGCCGGCAAGTGCGGCAATCACCGTGCTGATCGAAGGCGTGCAGGCCACTGGCGTCTCCACCGCGATAGTGGCGCCGCGGCTGTTCCTGGAGAACCTGCTGCTGCCCATGGTGATTGGCGGCGCGCGTGCCGAGGGCGTTCTCGGCTACCCGATTCGCGAGGATTTCGCGGTCTCCTGGAGTTCGCATCTGGATGTCGCCGAGGTAGTTGTGCGGTTGTTCGAGATGCCGGAATTACGCGGTGTGGTTGGCGTGGGTCACCTCCCCGGCCTGCTCGGCCGCGATCTCGCGGCCGGCATGGCGGAGCAGCTGCAGCGCACTGTGGCTTTCCGCGGCGTATTACCGGCTGACTTCGGCAAACTTCTCGAGCCGATGCTGGGGCCGGCTGCCGCTGCGGTCACCGGGCTGTATCAGGCGCTCTGGCAGGCACCGGCGAACACCATCGATCCGGCGAGCAGTGCCCAGCACTTGCTTGGGCTGACCCCGCGCTCGGTGGCGCAGTGGCTGCGTGATGTTTCGGCATCGGCTGCAACGCCCAGCTGACAACGGCCTGCATGCGGACGCAGCGCCCGTACGTGGCTGCGTTACCGCAGTTGGCAGCATGCCGCGTAGCCGACAGCGGTCTGCGCAGTGACGCAGCCAGACGTGAATCCGAAACGTACGCAATGCTCAACATTCTTCACTCAAGCCCCCGGGGTGCAAGGCAAGCCTGTACGTTGCGGCTCCCTACTCCCCCCTGCGATGGCGCCATGACTCTTTCCAGGAACACATTGCTCGCCGTTGCCACCGTGATGGCCTTGAGCGCCTGCAAGCGCGAGCCGGCAACAGCGCCAGGCGCAACTGCGGCACCGGCAGCTGCACCTCAGCACGCTCCACAGCGCGCAGCATTTGATCCGCAGGAACTGCAGCCCACCATCAGCGCCTGCCAGGACCTCAACGGCTTCGTCAATTCCAAGTGGCTTGCCAAGACAGCCATTCCTCCCGATGAGACGGAAGTTGGCAGCTACCCAACGCTGCAGGACGAAAGCGATGCTGCCCAGCGCGAGATCGTGGAGGCGCTGGGCCGATCGAAACCTGTGGAGGGTTCGGTTGAGCAACTGGTGGGCACGTTCTACGCGTCCGGTATGGACGAAGCCACGATTCAGCGCCTGGGCGATGCACCCATTCGCCCGCGGCTCGCGCAGATTGAAGCGTTGAAAACGCCGCAGGACGTTGCCAATTTCATTGCTGCACGCAATACCCAAGGTCCCGGGCTGGTCTTCAAGTTCGGCGCCTACCCGGATTTCCAGGACGCGTCGAAGGTGATCGCCTATGCCGAAGAGAACGGCATGACGCTGCCATCGAAGGAGTATTACACCGACCC
Source organism: Xanthomonas sp. NCPPB 4037 (assembly GCF_041475695.2). NCBI lineage: Bacteria > Pseudomonadati > Pseudomonadota > Gammaproteobacteria > Lysobacterales > Lysobacteraceae > Xanthomonas > Xanthomonas sp. NCPPB 4037. The sequence goes on along the minus strand of NZ_CM191261.1, from coordinate 2,449,198 downwards.
GCGCTATGCCGACATTCGCAAGGCGTATCTGGCCTATATCACTCAGTCCTTCGTCCTGGCCGGCGCGACGCCCGAGGCTGCAACAGTGCAGGCCAAGCAGGTCTTGCAGGTTGAAACGGCGCTCGCAGCAGCGTCGCTGAGTCCGGTCGAAGCACGCGACCCAAAGACCCAATACCATCTGGTCAGCGTTGCACAGGCCGACGCAGTGACGCCGCATTTCTCGTGGAAGGCGTATCTAGCCGCGCAGGGGTTGAGCACGGATCAGCGTTTCTCGCTCTCGCAGCCGCGCTTCTTTGCAGGCTTCGATCACCTGTTGAAGACCTTGCCCGTCTCGCAATGGCAGGCCTATTTACGCTTCCGTGCGATTGACGATGCGGCGTTCGCCCTGAGCAAGCCGTTTGTCGATAACCGCTTCGCGTTCCGCTACAAGACCATGGACGGGCAGCAGGCGCAGCGGCCGCGCTGGAAGCGCGTGCTGTTTGCGACCAATGAAGCCATCGGCGAGGGTCTTGGCCAGCTGTATGTGGCAAAGATGTTCACCCCCGAAGCCAAGCAGCGCGCAACAGAGCTGATCGAGAACATCCGCCAGGCACTCAAGCTACGGATCCAGCAGGCAGACTGGATGACAGCGGAGACCAAGTCCGCCGCATTGAAGAAGTGGGCAGGATTCGTCGTCAAGGTTGGCTACCCGGATCACTGGCGCAGCTGGTCGGGCCTGCACTTCGAGCGCGACGCCTATTTACGTAATGTGGAAACAGCCGCGGCGTTCAACTATCGCTATGAGCTTGCCAAGGTCGGCAAGCCAGCGGACCGGAACGCGTGGTTCACCACGCCGCAAACCGTCAACGCGTTCTATTTTTCGCTGGACAACAGCATCAATTTCCCGGCGGCGGTGTTGCGTCCTCCCCTCTTTGATGTGACCGCGGACGACGCGCTGAATTACGGCGCCATTGGTGCCGTGATGGGCCACGAGGCGACCCACGGCTTCGACGATCAAGGCAGCAAGTTCAATGCGGTTGGCACCAACGTCAACTGGTGGGCACCGGCCGATCTGGCCGCCTTCACTGCGCGCGCCAGCAAGCTGGTCACCCAGTTCAACGCCTACACCCCGCTGCCGAACAAGCCGGACGTGCACGTCAACGGCGAACTGACGCTGGGAGAGAACATTGCCGACCTCGGTGGCATCAATATTGCGTTCGATGCGTTGCAGGCCAATCTACAGCGGCATCCAGAGCGTGGTGCGGATATCGATGGATTTACGCCGCAACAGCGCTTCTTTCTCGGCTGGGCAAGACTGTGGCGCGGCACCATGCGCGAGGAGAAGCAGCTCAGCTTGCTCAACTCGGATGGTCATGCGCCCTACGCGGTCCGCACGAATGCATCGCCGTCGAATATGCCGCAGTTCGCCACTGCGTTTGGATGCAAGCCGGGCGACGCGATGGTCCGATCGGAACAGGACCGCGTCGTGATCTGGTAAACCAGGCCTACACCTGCGGGAGGACGCAGACACGCGTTCGCTGCATTGGCGGGCCCGTGCAGCGCTATGCGCGCCTACCGGTTCTGATCGGCGAATGCGCTGCAGATCAACGCTGCGCCGGGCGCCAGCCCGCATCCAGTGCTTCCCTGACGCTGCAGAACATCCGCTCGCCATGGGCCGGGGCAATGCGTGTCTTTGCGTAGTCGCGCTGTCCGGGCAAATGGAAGATCTTGGCGCCCTTCGCCGAGACATTGCCCTTGATGGTGCAACGGGCATTGATCGGTGCGGACGTGCCTGCCGCTGGCTTGGCAGAAGCATTGCGTTTTGCGCGCCGGTACTCCGATGGGGTCTGGAAGCTGCCGCTCCACAGCTGGCTCGCCTGCTGACGGGCAATCGCTTCGTCAGCGACAAATGCCGTGGCGTATTGCCGATACGCCACGGCCCAGCCCGAACGCACCATCCACGCGTTGATCGACTGGCCTTGCACGAAGCACTCGGCCACGATGCGCCCGTAGCGATCTGTATCCTTGGGCTGGCAGCGCACCGTCTTGTCCTGCACGTATGCATCCAGTGCAGCTGCGGCGCGCCGGCCGCACGGCCATGCCTGGCCATTGCGGGCAGTGCATTGCTGCGCGCTCTCCGGCGCGTCGATCCCCCACAGACGAATGCGCTGCTGCGCCACGGTGAGGGTATCGCCATCGGTGACGGTGGCGCGACCGATCAGGTCTGCCGCCAAGGCGGGTGAAACGGTGAGCGCACCAACAACGCACAACCAAGCTCTGAACCACATCAACAACAACATCCTTCTACATCAGGCAGCGCAGGACATCCGTGCGCGCGGGCCTTGGTGCAACGTTGCGTTGCGTGTGACGTCGAGCAATCCATCGGGCTCGACACCAGGGCAGACACCACCGTCTGCCCTGCTTTGGGGCAGGCACTTTAGCGGTTACGGGCAGGGATTGGCAGTTCGGTGTTAAGAGCAGCTATCAAAACTACTGCGCAGCCGCCAGGCGGGCGCGGCCGGTGCTCGGAATCGGCATGTACCCACGTACATTCCGGTTCCTCCGCGCCATCCGCACCCACCTGACGACTGCTCGCTACGTTTTGTTAGCCGCTCTAAATGGCGCGCCCAACCCGGCGGCAACGCGGGCACTGTGCACGCACATCGCTGCTGCGCCCCTAACTGCGCATGCCCAGCTGCGCGCGTGCGGTGTCCAGCGTGGTCATGATCTGCACCACTTCGTCGAGTGGATGCAGTGGCGATTCGGTGCGCCCTTCGCCGATGAAGCGCGCGGCAGCGGTCGCTTGCCAGCAGAGCCCGTCATAGCCGCGGATGCCGGTCGGGTCCTGCCACAGCGCTGCGGCGGTGGCGTCGCTGTTGCCTGCCAGCTGCAGCGTGGTGGGATTGTGGAACGAGGCGCCCAGGTCGACGCGCGCCTCGGTTCCGCTCACGTAAGCCGTGGACGTGCTGCGCCCGACGATCGAGCTGATCAAGGTGGACTGCGCGTGTTGGCCGTGCGAGAGCACCAGTGTGGAGAATGCATCCACGCCGGTGTCAGTGAGTACGCCGGTTGCGGTGATGGCAGTCGGTGTGCCGAGCAGCATCGACGACAGCTGCACGGTGTACACACCCAGGTCGAGCAAGGCGCCGCCACCCAGCGCCGGATTGCGCTGCCGATGCGCAGGATCGCTGGGCCCCAACTGACTCAGGTCCGCAAAGACATGACGCACGCTGCCAAGCACACCGTTCTCGGCCAGGGCCCTGAGCACCAGCGCATGCGGCAGGTAACGGCTCCACATCGCCTCCATCAGAAACAACCCACGTGCGCGGGCTTCCTGCACCAGCACGCGTGCGTCTGCCGCACAGGTAGCGATGGGTTTTTCGATCAGCACATGCTTGCCGGCGCGCAACGCGAGCAAGCCCTGCGCCAGATGCTCACTGTGCGGCGTCGCGATGTAGACGATGTCGACCTGCGGGTCGTCCACCAGTGCCTGGTAACTGTCGTACGCTCGCGGGATGGACCAGGCCTGTGCAAACGCCTCCGCACGTGCCCGCGAGCGCGAGGCCACCGCTAACGGCTGTTGCCGGGTATGGCCGCGCATGGCCTTGACGAAAGCTGTGGCGATGACGCCGGGGCCCAGAATGCCCCAGCGCAGCGATGGCTCGCCCTGGTTGGGAACAAATAGCGCGGGTTCGGGAAATGTCAGCGACGGCATGCATGGCCCTTTCTATGACTGGCGCGATGGTAACAAAGCGCCGTTCCATCATCGTGCGTGTGCCTCGTTCGAACGTTGGCCACGACACCTCGCGCCATGCCAGCGCGTTTTTCGAACAGCACGCCTACTCACACACCGACCATGCCAACGCGCATCGGCCGTGTGCCCGCCTCCTTCGAAGCGGGCACACCGACTCAGCGCTGTTGAACGCCGATCAGGGAGCAGCCGGCTTCGCAGCTGGCGTCACACGCCAGATGGTGTTGGCCAGATCGTCGGCCACGATCAGCGCGCCACGCGGATCCACGGTGACGCCGACCGGGCGGCCACGGGTCAGCCCGTCGTCGCCGTAGAAACCGGAGACGAAGTCGATCGGGTCGCCTGCCGGGCGGCCGTCGCGGAACGGCACGAACACCACCTTGTAGCCCGCCGGCGGATCGCGGTTCCAGCTGCCGTGCTCGCCAACGAAGACACCGTCTGCGAATTTTTCGCCCATGGCCGCGGACGAGAACGCAACGCCGAGTGCAGCCACATGCGAGCCCAGTGCGTAATCCGGTGCAATGGCGGAGGCCACTTTTTGCGGATCCTGCGGCATCACACGCGTATCCACGTTCTTTCCCCAGTAGCTGTAAGGCCAGCCATAGAAGCCGCCTTCGCGCACGGAGGTCAGATAATCGGGCACCAGATTCGGGCCGATCTCGTCGCGCTCGTTGACCACGGCCCACAGCGCGCCGCTCCCCGGCTGGATCGCCAGCGCGGTGGGGTTGCGCAGGCCGGTGGCATAGGCCTTATGTGCTCCGGTGGCGGCATCCACCTGCCAGATGCGTGCGCGATCGACTTCGGCGGGCATGCCGCGTTCGGTGATGTTGCTGTTGGAGCCGATGGCGACATACAGATAGCGCCCGTCGGCGCTGGCGGTGAGCGCCTTGGTCCAGTGATGGTTGATGGCAGACGGCAGCTCGGTCACCACCGTTGGCGCGCCGCTGGCCTTGGTCTGGCCTTCGCTGTAATCGAAGCGCACCAGCGCGTCCTGGTTTGCCACGTACAAGGCGTTGCCGATCAGCGCCAACCCGTAGGGCGCATTGAGCTTGTCGGCAAACACGGTTTTGAGTTCGTAGGTGCCGTCGCCGTCGGCGTCGCGCAACAACGTCAGCCGGTTGCCGCTCTTTACCGAACTGGTGCCTTTGGCCTTGATCTTGCCGGCAATCACGTCCTTGGGCTTGAGATTGGGCGCACCGCCGCCGCGTCCTTCGGCTACCAGGATGTCGCCATTGGGCAGCACCAGGGTCTGGCGCGGAATGCCCAGGCCGGTCGCAATCGCGGACACGCTGTAGCCAGCCGGTACGGTGGGGCGGCGGTCGTTCCATGCGGCGGGTTTGGCAATCAACATGTCGGGCATCAAGCCACGGTGCGGTGCCGGCAACTCCGGCGCAGCGCCGTGCTGTTTGGCATCCGGTGCCTGGCCGCAGGCGGCCAATGCAGCGGCCAGCGCGGACACGGCCAACACAGCAAATGGACGGCGGCTCATCGTGCACCTCCCATACGCAGACTGGCGAAGCCCGCCCAGGTGGCCAGCAGCGCCAGTAGCGTGACGATGACCGACAACACCAGCGCCATCGGCATGATCGCCCAGGCGTCGCGCGCATGATGCAACGCGTTCCAGAAACCGATCACCCAGGTGGCCACCAACGCAGCGACATACAGCACATGCCGGCTACCGCGCACGAGCCCGACGATGCCGCAGAGCAAGGCGATGCTGGTGAACACCATCGCGCCGACCAGCAGCCAGGAGGCGAAGTTGCTCCACTGGATCTGGTAGCTGCTCCAGTACGCGTAGTCGCTCAACAACGCGCCCAGGAACAGCGGCAACACGCCCCCCAGCACGGCTGCATGAAACGGGTGGATGGCCCATGTTCGTGGCGGGACAGCAATCGACTGCATGGCGGGCTCCTCTATAACGGTGTTTGGAATGCGCCGATGCTGCCACTGCGGTGTGCTAAGGCTTGTGATGTTTGCGGATGCACGGGCGCGCATCGTCGCGTGATCGCACGCGTCAGGCGGTTGGTCATGTATGTACGCGCGTTGCCGGTGCGCGCACGCGACGCGCCAGGCAATAGTCCTTGGTGCATGCCCACAGGAACAACGACGCCACCGATGCACAAGACGGCGCTCGACATGTTCGTCATCGGCATCGGCATCATCTGAAAGCACCAAGCGCACGCAACCACCATGCGTTGTTGAACAGACTGGGCTGCCGAACCGACTTGATGATCGAAGTCGCCTGCTGTGCTCTTGCCTTTACCGATTCCCCACTCTCGATTCCCGATTCCCGATTCCCCATCTCAGCGACGAATGCGGTCCGCCGATGCCGGGCATCGTGATCCAGCACCCCACTGTCTGGATCGCTCTGTCCTCTTGATGCGATCAATGCAGTCCAGGCCATCACAACGCCCCTGCCGCAGGGCCCTGCCGCCTGCTCCGTCCATCTGGCAGCTCTGTTCGTTTGCCTGCCACTGCTCAGCTTGCAGGCAATTGGCACTAGACTGGCGCCACTTTGCGCCGCGCGGACTGATCAGCCCGCTTGTGCGCCCTTCCGGCCCGCGAGACGCACCATGCGCCCTTCCTCCGCTCCATCCGCGCTGAATGCCATCGCCGAGATCGAAAGAATCTCCGCCGTGCCGCAGATCCTGGAAACCGTTGCCCACATCACCGGCTCGCGGTTCACCGCCGTGGCCCGCGTCACCGACACCAGCTGGGTGGCCTGCGCCACCTACGACACGCTCGGATTCGGCCTGAAGCCCGGCGGCCAGCTGGAGCTGGAATCGACCATCTGCCACGAGATCCGGCTGTCGCCCAAGCCGGTCATCTTCAGCCATGCCAGCCAGCATCCGGTATACGCGCACCACCACACGCCCAAGTTGTACGGGCTGGAGAGCTATGTGTCGGTGCCGATTTTCCGGCGCGATGGCGGCTTCTTTGGCACGCTGTGCGCGATCGATTCCGCACCGGCCAACTTCGACGAGGCGCATATCCTGAAGTCGCTGGAGTTGTTCGCCCTGCTCATCGGCAACTCGCTGGAGACCGAAGAAAAACTGCATCAGGCGGCAACCGAGCTGTCTGCGGCCAACGATGCAGGCGAGCTACGCGACCAGTTCATCGCCGTGCTGGGCCACGATCTGCGCAGCCCGCTGCAGTCGATCAGCATGGCCACCGAAATGCTGCAGCTGGAGCCGCAATCGCCACGTGGTGCGTCGTTGCTGGGGCATATCCGCACCAGCCTCACCCGCATCGGCGGCCTGGTGAATGACGTGCTCGACTTCGCGCGCGGCCGCCTGGGTGGCGGCATTCCGGTCACCTTGCGGGTGGAAGACGCGCTGGAGCGTCGTGTGCTGGAGGTGGTGCAGGAAGTCCGCTCCGCCACCGGCCGCACCGACCTGCATGCCGACATCCACATTGGCGGCGAGATCGTCTGCGATGCGCCGCGATTGTCACAGTTGTTCGCCAACCTGCTCAGCAATGCAGCCGTGCACGGCACGCCCAGCATTCCGGTCACCCTGCGCGCCTGGCAGGCTGCCGGCATACTGCACCTGAGCGTGCACAACGGCGGCGTGATTGCGCCGGAAAAACGCGCCAAGTTGTTCAGCCCGTTCTCGCGCGACGACGACGACGCGCCGCAACCAGGGCTGGGGCTTGGGCTGTATATCGCGGCGGAAATCGCCAAGGCGCACGCGGGCCGCTTGTCGGTGAGCTCGGACCTGTTGGCCGGCACCACCTTTACCTTCGAGATGCCGGTCGCACCGGCGCAGCCGCAGCACAGCATGCATGCCGGCGACGAAGACGCGATGGCCCGCGACGACGCACGCCCGCGGGCGATGCAGGGCTAACACTTGCGTTGTACCGACACGCGCAACGTCATCGCCCACGCCCACGCCGATCGGCACGGTGACTTCCGGGCGACGCGTTGCGCAGGCGCCATGGCCTAGCCTCGCTGACCGATGCAGCCGCATCAGGAGTGACGCATGCCGCTGATATCGGTCCGGACCACACTCGCGGCCTTCGTGCTGGTCGCCCTGGCACCTGTCACCACCGCCGTCACCCAGGATGAAGAGGTGGCCGTACGCGCCGCCGATGCCGCTTTCTGGAAGGCCTATAACGCGTGCGACCTGCCTGCCGCCGGCAAGCTGTTGAGCGCGGACGTGGAGTTCTATCACGACAAAACCGGGCTGACCCGGACACGCGACGGGTTGATCGAATCGTTGCGCAAAGGCCCCTGCGCCGATTCCAACATGCGGTTGCGCCGCGAAGCGATCGACACCAGCTTGGCGTTCCACCCGCTCAGCGGCGGCTATGCACTGTTATCCGGCCAGCATCGCTTTTACGTGCAGCGGGCCGGCGCGCCAGAGTCGCTGGATGGCCAGGCATCCTTCACTACCGTGTGGATCGCCGATGGCGCGCAATGGCGCATGCATCGCGTGCTCAGCTACGCACATGGCCCGGCACCGTACACGCCGCCAGCACGCACCCTCACCGTGCCCGCTGCGACGCTGGCGCGCTACGCCGGCCAGTATCGTTCTGCACGCATCGGCAGCATCGTGGTCGTGGCCGATGGGGACCATCTGCGGCTCACCGCGGGCAGTTTTGTCGCCACCTTGTATCCGGAATCGACCACCCGCTTCTTCGCGATGGAACGCGACCTGCGCTTTGACTTCGAAGCCGATGCAGCCGGCGCAATCGTCGCGCTGGCCGCCTACGAGCACGGCGAGGTCAGCGATCGTGCAGTGCGCGAGCCCTAGCCGCGGCGGTGCAGCCACGCCCGCGCAGTGGCAACCCCACCCATTCCGCTCATCCTCTACCACGACCATTCGGCCGCCCCGGCGACCGTTGCCGCCCCACTACAGCCATGCCTCGACTTGCCCTGCATTGGTAGATACCATCCAAGATAAATCAAATACCAATTTGGCATGGAGATCTTTGATGCGACACCGCCGATCGTTTCGTATTGAAGCCGTGCTGACCGCCGCAGCGCTGGCCGCTGCCGTGCTCCCCGGCGCCGCTGCTGCCGAGTCCGCCACGCCGGCGACTGCGCCGGCGGTGTTCCCGGCACCTACATCGCTGCGCTTGCTGGGGCCGGAGCTGAGCTTGGGCACATCGGTGGTGCTGGTGCGCCCCAAAGGCACCGACGCGGCCTCCGAAGCCTTGGTACGCAAGGTGCTCACCGCCGCCGGCGTGCGCAAGATCCGTGTCGCCACCACACCGGCCAGCGAGCCGAACACCGTCCAGGTGGTGCTGGGCCTGAGCGATACCGCCAGCGTGCGCAGCGCGCTGGAACAGACCGGCGCGGCACTGCCCGAGCGTGACGAAGCCTATGCACTGGGCAGCCGCGCCAGCGGCACCGGCGTCACCATCGTGCTGGCCGGCAAGGACAGCGATGGCCTGTACCACGCGACGCAGACTTTTCGGCAATTGGTGACCGCCGGGCAGATACCGTCGGTGGCCATCGCCGATGCGCCGGCCATGCCGGTGCGCGGGTCGATCGAAGGCTTCTACGGCAAGCCCTGGAGCATGGCCGAGCGTGAGGACCACCTCGCCTTCCTCGCCCGCTTCAAGGCCAACACCTATATCTACAGCCCCAAGGACGACGTGTTCGCCCGTGAGCGCTGGCGCGAGCCCTACCCTGCGGCCACGCTCAAGGCGCTGGGCAAGGTGGTGGAGGTTGCTAACCGCGAGCACATCAACTTCGTCTACGCGCTCTCGCCGGGCCCGTCGGTCTGCTACAGCGATCCGGCCGAGCTGGACGCCATCCGCCGCAAGTTCAGCGCATTGCGCAAGCGCGGCGTGCGCAGTTTCTATGTCGCCTTCGACGATATCGAATACACCAAGTGGAACTGCAAGGCCGACGAAGCCGCCTTCGGCCCGTCTGGCGAACAGGCCGCGGCCACCGCGCAAGCCACGTTGCTCAACGCCGTGCAGGCAGATATCGCCGCGGCCGGCCACGGCTCGCTGATCATGGTGCCCACCGAATACTTCAACGCCACCGTGTCGCCGTACAAGACCACGCTGCACAAGGCGCTGGATCCGCGCGTGGTGATTCAATGGACCGGCACCGACGTGGTGCCCGCCTCCATCTCGGTGACCGACGCGCGCAACGCGACCAAGGCCTTCGGCCGCAAAACGCTGCTGTGGGACAACTACCCGGTCAACGATTTCGCCGAAACCACCGGGCGCCTGCTACTGGCCCCGTACGACCGCCGCCAGGCCGGCTTGTCGGCGGAGCTGAGCGGCATCGTCTCCAACCCGATGAATCAAGAAGTGGCCAGCCGGCCGGCGGTGGCCGGCTTGCTGGCCTTCGCCTGGAACGATGTTGGTTATGACGCACAGCGCACCTGGCGTTATGCGGCGCGCGATCTGGCCGGCAACGACCCGGTGGTGACCCAGGCCTTGCTGACCTTCTTCGACACCCAGCACGTCGCCCCGACCTTCGGCCACCTGCCCTGGCAACCGCAGGCGCCGCGCCTCAAGGCACTGGTCGATGACGCACGTGATGCGCTGGCCAGCGGCGACCAGGCGGCGATCACCCCGGCACTGCACGCACTCGCCAGCGCCGCCGATGCACTGGCGGCCGCGCCGGCGCAGATTCGCGCCGGCAGCACCACTCAGGCCTTCGTCCGCGAGGCCGACCCGTGGCTCACCGCAGCGCAGTTGTGGGGCCAGTCATTGCGCCGCAGTGTCGACGGCGTCTCAGCCGCGCTCGCTGCCAACCCTCAAGCAGCCACCCAGCAGTTCGATGCGGCCAAGCAACTTGCCGAACAGGCGGCCGCCATCCAGTCCATCCCTGGCGCCACCCGTTTCGCCGGCCCGGTAAAGGTGGCAGACGGCGTGCTGGACAGCTTCGTCAAGGACGCCCCTGGCTTGGTGTACGTGCCAACTGCGCAGGAGTAATCGCAAGTTGGTGCGTTGCATGCGTTGCATGCGCTGCGGTGGTGGCAGCGCCCATCGTGCTTGCATCAGTGTTGCGCATGATGGGCGATCGCCGTGCCGCTGCTTGATCGGTACCTGCACGCCCAAGGCCTTCCGTTCGGCTTTACCTGTCGTGGCGCGCAGTCAACGCGTGCGCGATTGCAGTGGCGACCGCGCCGAGCCACCGCAGCGCGCCGATCACCGATCCAAAAACGCCAGCACGCTCGCGACGAACGCGGCGTGGTACTGGAATGCCGCGCCGTGGCCGGCGTCCTGGTAGACGATCAGCTGCGCGTGGGGAATGCGCCTGGCCAGCGCATCGCTGTGCACGGGCGGCACCAGGCGGTCGTGATCGCCGGCGGTGATGAGCACCGGCATGGTGAAGCTGGTGAGGTCTTGCGCGGGTTGCCGCGCCCATGCCTTGATCGCCTGCAGTTGCCGCCAGAACGCGCGGGGGCTGAGCGGTTTGTCGCGGTGCTGGGTGCGCTCGGCGAGGCGACCCAGGAATGCAGTTGCGGCGTGCCGCCCGCGCTGGCTGGCGGTGAAAAACAGGAAGTACTTCGGGTCGCGGCGCGTCAACGCACCCTTGAGAATCTGCGGCAGACTGATTGCGCCCACCTTGTCGATCCCCGTGCCGCCGGCCGGGCCGCTGCTGGCCAGGATGAGCTTGCGCACGCACTGCGGCGCCTGCCGCACGATGTCCTGCGCCACGAAACCGCCGAACGATATGCCGAGCAGATCCACCTGTGCGATGCCCAGGCTGCCGATCAGCGCGATCATGTCGTGCGCCCTGGCGGCGATCGTCAGCGGCGCGGTGCCGCCCGAGCCGCCGATGCCGCGGTAGTCGGCGACGATGACGCGGCGGCTCTGCGCCAGGCCATCGACGATGGAAGGATCCATGTCATCGAGCGTGCCGCCCCAGTAGTTGAGCACCAGCACCGGCACGCCGCCGCAGGGGCCGAGGTCGCGATAGGCAAAGACGGTGCCGTCGACCACGATCGCGCGGTTGGGTGTGTCGCGGTAGCGCAGGCTCGGCGCTGCCGAGGGTTCGCCGGGCTGGGCACGGTGGGCTGCAATGTTCATGCGTTGACGTCCACGACGGTGCGGATATGAAAACGTGGATGCGACGACGCCACCACCACGCCGGAAAAATCGATGCCCGGAATCAGCGGGAACTGGCGGATGATCGGCCCGCGGCCAGTGACCGCGAGCGCATCCTTTTCATTCACCGTCGAGTACTCGACGGCGACGGTGACATTGCCTGCCATCAGCTGGCCTTCCTCCAGTTGCACGACGTCGGTGGCGATGCGATCACTGGTCTGCGTGGCCAGCAGTGCGTTGAACGTCATGGGTGGCGGCTCCGATGGCAGTGGCGGGTATGCGCGTCAGGACGCGGTGCGGTAACGCTCGGCAGCGTGTGCCTGGCGCAGATCCGAGAGCAGGCCCTGGCGCGCGCCGTCCAGCGCATCCCAGCGTGCGGCCACATGCAGCGGCGGAATGGTCACCAGTTCACGGCGGTCGTAGCCGACCAATGCCGCGTCCACCAGCTCGCCCACTTCCATCACTTCGGGCAGGCTGTCGACATTGACGCCGATCCGTTCCCAGATTTCGGTACGCGTGGTCGCCGGCAGCACCGCCTGCACGTACACGCCCTTGGCGCCGAGTTCCACATGCAAGCCTTGCGACAGGAACAGTACGAAGGCCTTGCTCGCGCCATACACGGACATGCTGAATTCCGGTGCCAGACCGACGACCGAACCGATATTGACGATGGCGCCCTCGCCTGCCTGCGCCAGCCGCGGCGCGATGGCGTGTGCCAGGCGGGTCAGTGCAGTGATATTGAGGGTGATCAGCCGCTCGATGGTGTCGACGTCCTGGTCAACGAAGCCACCGCTCTGCGCGATGCCGGCATTGTTGATGAGGATGCCGATGCTGGTATCCGTACGCAGGCGCGCTTCCACGGCGGCCAGATCGGCGCGCTCGGTGAGGTCTGCAGGCAGCACGTCGACGTTGACGCCATGCGCCTGCTGCAGGCGCTCGGCAAGGGCTTGCAGACGCGTCTTGTCGCGTGCCACCAGCACCAGGTTGTGGCCGCGCTGCGCAAAACGCTCGGCATAGGTCGCGCCAATGCCGGTCGATGCGCCGGTGATGAGGACAGTCGAAAGTGTGGTCATGTGGGTCTCGGAGAAGTGGAGTGCGGAGAGCGTGTACCGCGTGCACGCGCACGCAGCACCTGCGGGTCAGGACGCGGTGCTGCCGTCCAGGGTGGGGTAATCGCTGTAGCCGGCAGCGCCGCCGCCGTACAGGGTGGCCGGGTCGAACGCGGCCAGTGGCGCGCCGGTGCGCAGGCGCTGCACGAGGTCCGGGTTGCCGATGAAGGGGCGGCCGAAGGCGATCAGGTCGGCCTCGTGGCTGGCAAGGCGCGCGCTCGCAAACTCCAGGTCGTAGCCGTTGTTGGCGAGGTAGGTGTTTTTGAAACGGCGGCGCAAGGCGCTGTAGTCGAACGGCGCCACATCGCGCGGGCCACCGGTGGCGCCTTCCACGACGTGCAGATAGACGATGCCGAGCGCGTCGAGCTGCTCGACGAGATAATCGAACTGCGGCTGCGGGTCAGTGCCGGAAATGCCGCTGGCAGGCGACACCGGCGAAATGCGGATGCCGGTGCGTGCTGCGCCGATCTCCTCGACCACGGCCCGGGTCACCTCCAGCACGAAACGCGCCCGGTTCTCGACCGAGCCGCCGTACGCATCGGTGCGCACGTTGGCGCCGTCTTTCAGGAACTGGTCCAGCAGATAGCCGTTGGCGGCATGAATCTCCACGCCATCGAAGCCGGCCGCGATGGCATTTGCCGCGCCCTGGCGGAAGCTGTCTGTGATGCCGGGCAGTTCGTCGAGCGCGAGTGCGCGCGGCACCGAGGTATCGGCGAAGCCGTTATTGACAAACACCTTGGTCTGCGCCGGTAGCGCCGACGGCGCAACCGGCGGGGCACCGTCCTGCTGCAAATCCACGTGCGACACCCGGCCCACGTGCCAGAGCTGCAGGAAGATGCGCCCGCCCTTGGCGTGCACGGCGTCGGTCACCACGCGCCAGCCATTGATCTGTGCCTGCGAATAGATGCCAGGCGTGTCCTGGTAGCCCTGCCCCTGCTGCGAGATCTGGCTGCCTTCGGAGATCAGCAGGCCGGCGGAAGCACGCTGCGCGTAATAGCTGGCCGCAAACGGGCTGGGCACACCGCCGGCGACCGCGCGGTTGCGCGTCAGCGGCGCCATCACCACCCGGTTGGCGAGCGTCAGGGTGCCGAGGGTGTACGGCTGGAACAGGGGCGTGTCGGTCATTGGCGGGGTCCGGTCAAGAAAGGATGGCGCTGCAATCGGGGCTGGATGCGGTGCCAGGGGCAGCCTCATCCGGCGGAAGGCGCGATTGGGATCGATCGCCTCGGCATTCCAGCGCTGGATGCGCTCATAGCCCCACGGGTTGACGCAGGGAGCGACCAGCAGATTGATGCGCCCTGCGTACGCTGCTGCGCGCTCCTGCAGGAATTGCAGTGCGCCAAGTACGCCGCTGGTTTCATAGCCATGCACGCCACCGGTGACCAGCGCCCATGGCAAGGTGGCATCCCAGTGCGGGGTGCGCAGCGCCATCAGCGGATACGTGTCCGCGCCCTGCCCGATAACGCCGTACTGCGTGCACTCGAATGCACCGGTGAGTGCGGCGACCGGCTGCAGCACGTCCTCTGCATAGACGCGGCGGCGGACTTGCCGCGCACGCCATTGCGCACGTTCTGTCTCGCCCCAGGCCTGGCCGGGGCTGCCGATGGGATACTGCGTTTGCGCTGTCATTGCCGGATCCAGTGCAGGAAGACCGACAAGCGTAAGCGCTCGCATGTCTCTGCGGAACCCACGCGGCGCGGGTAGACCAATAATGAGGCGGAGGCCACGGTGACCGCTGGCCGCTTTGCAAATACTCGCGTTGCTTAGAGCGGCTAACAAAACGTAGCGAGCAGTCGTCAGGTGAGTGCGGACGGCGCGGAGGAACCGGAGTGTACGTGGGTACATGCCGATTCCGAGCACCGGCCGCGCCCGTCTGGCGGCTGCGCAGTAGTTTTGATAGCTGCTCTTAATGCTGATCGTCCTGCGTCAGCACCGCGCCCTCTTCGACGAGCGCGCCGTGTTCGACCGGGCGCTGCAGTGAGGTCAATAAGGCGCTGCGCAATACATCCGCGTATCCGCGGTATTCCTTGGCACGCGCGGCATACAGCGAGGCAACCGATGGCTGGTGAGCGCGGTCGTCCCCGGCCATCCGGCTCACCAATTCGGCGCGTTCTTCGATCACGCGCAAGGCCACGCGCAACGCCTCATCCACCGAGCCTTCCTTCGCGGACATCAGTGCGGGCGCGGTGTAGCCATGACCGACCTGGCAACGAAAACGCAGCGTCCCCGGTGTATGCAGCTTGGTCAGCACGCCGCCACACGCCGGGCAGCTGAGCGCCACCGGCTCCCCCAGCTGCGTCATCACCTCGGTGGTGGACGGCTGCCCGCGCGCGATCGCGACCTCCAGCTTGAGCGCATCCGACGGCGCAGTCGGCCAGGCTGCCGGTTCGCGCACCAGATCGGTGATGACCGCCCCCAGGGCCGCGCTGGGTGCCACCACGTCCGGGGTGAGCGCACGCAGCGCATTACGCGGCATGTCGTCGGCGATTGCATCGTCCGGGTCTTGCACCGCCACCGCACCACCGCAGGCCTGGATGGCTTCCAAGCCGGCGCAGCCATCGTTGAGCATGCCCGACAGCAGCACCCCCAACGCCCGTGCGCCGTGTGAGACCGCAACGGAGCGGAACAACGCATCGATCGACGGCCGCGACATGTTCTCGCGTGGCCCGCGCCCCAGCACGACGTGCATGCCATCGACCATCAGGTGGGAGTCCGGCACGGCCACATACACCGCACCCGGCATCAAGGGCATGCCATCACTGGCCACGTGCACCGGCAAGCCGCGCACTGCGCTGCGCACCATCTCCACGATGCCCGTGCCTTGCGGCGACAGATGCAGCACCACCAGCACCGCGGCGGGAAGATCGCGCGGCAGGTTTGCCAGCAGCGTGCGCAGCGCCTGGCTGGCGCCTGCCGACCCGCCGATCGCCACGATGTTGCGGTTGTTTTCAATCGTCACTGGTCACTCCCATGCTGTCGCACATCACTATTGCCGAGCTCTCTTCTAGAAGGTGTGGAAGCAGACACGAGTTAGGTGTGTATCGATTCGGGTCTACGGTGCGGCGAGGATGGCGAACTGCTGCTGATGACCAATGACGCTGCCGTCTTGCGATGTGGCGTGTACGGCGTCATGCGTGTGGTGCACTGCGCTGTCTCCGCGACAAGGATCGAGATTCGTAGCGCTGGCAATCGAAGTTTTTGGAAGGCGTATTGCGCGCACATTGCCTCTGGCCGCGTGACCCTGCATGCGTAAGTTGTTGGCCAAAACGCACAGGGCCCCGCTATGCAGGGCCCTGTCTCCCACCCAGCACCAACACGTTGGTGCCCCATGCGATGCAGTTACTTCTTCGCGGTGACTCCGGGCGTTGCATCACGCACCAGGAATTCTTCGGTCAGCTCAGACAGGTGTTCCAGCAGCCACTTGGCCATGGCTTCTTCCTGCGGAAGGATCTGCTCGCACATGCGCTGTGTTTCGACGTCCCCCACCGTTTTTGCAGCACCCAACAGCGCGGTGTAGGTAGCAATTTCCAGATTTTCGAACACGTAACTGGCCATCGCGCCTTTGACGATTTCGTCCGAGGTGGTCATGCCGCCCATGGCTTGGCCAAAGGCCGCCATCTTGCCCATCGCGTCCTTCACCACCGATGGCGAGCCGCCCAGGCGCTCGATGCTTGCCTCAACCAATCGCTGCTGCCCCAGCGTTTCTTCCAGATGCTGCTCGATACGCGCCTTGAGCTTTGGGTAATGCTCGATCCGCGCGGCCTGGGCCTTGAGCATCTGCTCGGCCTGCTGCTCCATTGCATGCGCATCGCGCAACCAGTCCATCAGGTTTTCACGGGGTTCGGCCATGCGGGGTCTCCTGTTGTCTACGATGGGTCCAGGCTGCCCGCGCTGCGATGAAAGGCGCGGCTGCATCGAGTGAACGGCATGTGCGTCGTCGACAATGGCTTTACATGCACAGGCGTCGATGCGCGCCCGCGGCAAGTGCGGTGCGAGATCGTGCGTGCCTACATGCCCGTTTGATGGCGCGCTTCACTGGCTTTTCGCTGACGACACAGGCGCACAAGGCGGCCCGGCGCAGTACTTCCCACGCAAGCGATCGTCTCCAAGCGCCTTGCGCTGCATTCGCAGGAGCACCCCCGGGCCTATTCCGCCCTTACGGGCAATGGCGTCACAACGATCCGCCCCAGCGCAACTGCCTTCGTGGGTAATGCGTCGCACTGGGCTCGTCGCGCGTAACAAACGCGCACATGCGAGGCGTTCGGCGGTGCGTGCATGCTTTGCACAGTCGGTTGCGGAGGCCTGAGTGATTACGACAAATTCGCCTGCAATCGATCTCTCAGCAAGAGACGGTGTGCAAAATTTGCCGACCTGACATGGATGCCTTGCGCATCAATAGGTTGGCGAGCGCAAGCGTACTGCATCACGCATCATGGCCTTGCCTTCATCCAGACGCTGCAATCGATTGCAGCTACCAGCAATGCGAAAGTGCGGGCAAAACGCGTCTTTTCAAACGCTAACGGCCCCGTGTCCGAAGCGCACCGGGGCCGGTTTCCATTGCTGACACAAGAACCGGCACGCATTGCTGCGTGCCGGGTGACTTATGCGGATTCTTCCTGGGGCTTGGCCTGCTTGGAACGACCGCCCTTGCTGCCGATACGCGACATATGGTCACGATCACGACTCACGGCCTGGCCACCCTTTCGGCCTGCTTCGCGCGCTTCGTCGCTAGTAAATTCGTGCGCATTGCCACTGGCATGCGCCGCCTTGCCACCACTGCTCGCCAACAAACGGCGCTTCTCCGGATCCAATGCGGCAAAACCGCGCCGGCTGCGAGTTGCGTTCTGTCCGTCCTCCACTGTGCCTCCTCTCGATGCGTCGATGACTACGTCACTGGGTATAAGAGGTACCGCAACTATCGTGCCAACCCTCAAACCCACGCATTTCGGTGTGGCGACGACCAATGCAGGCAAAAACGGCTGCGCTCGCTGTGCAAAAGTTGCACACCCGCTTTCACGCGGCCCGACCCCAAAGGGATAGCGCTACCACGCACGCGCCGATCCGCACCGCTCAGAGCAGGGTGATCTCCTGCGCGCGCACGATCAGCTGTTCCTGGCGGAAGCGCTGCTCCAACTCCGCGCGGTAGCTGCGCCACCAGCCGCGATCCAGGTCATCGGCCATGACTTCGTAGATCACCAGGTCGTCGTGTACCAGCTGCGCGCCCTGCTCTTGCCAGGCGCCATGCACCGGTGCCCGGGTGTAGGCAGTGATGCCACCAAACCGCATGGCCAGGTGCTGATGGACCTCGTCGAACATTGCCTGCTCAAACCGCACGCCATTGTTGTCGGCGAGCGGCAGCAGTACCTGGATCAGGAACATGCGGCACTTCCCTGCGCAGAACCACCTTGACTGGAAGCCCCTGCATGGGCGGCGGCCCGCACCTCATCACCCAGCAGCGCTGCCACATGCTCGGCAATGCTCAGGCAGGCAGTCAGGCCAGGCGACTCGATGCCGAACAGGTTCACCAGCCCCGCCATGCCGTGCAGCGCGGGCCCATCGATCCGGAAGTCGGCGGCCGGCTCGCCGGGGCCACCGATCTTCGGGCGCACTCCGCAGTAGCCCGGTTGCAGTGCGCCATCGGGCAGCGCTGGCCAGTAACGGCGGATTGCCGCATAGAAATGCTCGGCGCGCGCCGGCTCGCAGTGATAGTCGGGCTGCGCCACCCACTCCACATCGGGGCCGAAGCGTGCACGCCCTTGCAGATCGAGCGTCAGGTGCACACCCAGGCCACCTGGCTCGGGTAACGGATACACCAATTGATGAAACGGCGACCGCCCGGCCAAAGTGAAGTAACTGCCCTTCGCATAGTGCGCGCGCACGCGCGCAGTGGCTGGCAGGCCTTCGGTGCGTGCGGCCAACGCCGGCGCACCGTGACCGGCAGCGTTGATCAACCAGCGGCACGTCAACCCCATCGCGTCGCCGCCCGCCGTGCAGACGCGGAAGCCGGCAACCAGCGGCTCGATCGATTGCACCGGCGCGCGCAACGCCAGCGTGGCGCCATGTCGCTCGGCGTCGCCCTGCAAGGCCAGCATCAATGCGTGGCTATCGATGATGCCGGTGGTGGTGGATTCCAGCGCAGCCGCGCAGCGCAGCGCAGGTGCGCGCGCCTGCACCTGTGCGCTGCTCAATGGCACCACGCCCGGTGCGGCGCTGTCGGTTGCATTGCGTTGCAACGCCTCCAGCTGCGCGGTCTGCGCCTGATCGCAGGCAATGATCAACTTGCCGCAGCGTTGATGCGGCACATTGCGTTGGCGGCAATATGCATACAGCAATGCGTTGCCGCGAACGCACAGCTGCGCCTTCAACGATCCGGGCGGGTAATACAACCCGGCGTGTATGACTTCGCTGTTGCGCGCACTGGTGCCGGTGCCAATGGCCGATGCGGCTTCGAGTATCAACACCTCGTTTCCCTGCATCGCAAGCTGTCGTGCAATGGCCAGGCCTACAACGCCGGCGCCCACCACGATGCAATCCACGTCGTGCATGCGTTCGTCCAGTTCGAGACGGCGCAAGTGTAAACGCACACTAGATCGTCACGCATTGTCGCGACCGGTATCACTGTTTGCTTACGGAACATTTCTATATTTAGGCTCCGTTAGCCATTGATTCACGGTTGTCTAGGGCCAACAAACCTTTATCTAACTTTTGTCGACGCGCGTTGCTCCACCCCACCCGGCCGTAGCGTTCGCTGCGGATCGGTCCGGAGAAGCGTTGGCGTCAAGGAGTTGCAATGCCTGCGGCCCGGTCAGTCCTGCTGTCCTCGAACTATGAGGCATGGCCCGAAGCGTTTAATGGGCAGGCCTATGCGTTTCTCAATGTGGTCCGCAGCCTGGAACATGCCGACGTAGTGTGTCCGCCTGCGGCTGCGTATGCCAGCGGGCGCGGCGTCAACCCGAGCGTGTCCTATCTGCTCAACGAGCTCAGCTATCGCGGCATTTCCGCGCTGCGCCGCTTACGTGGCCAACCGGCCGCATCCAATGCGCAACGGCGCGAGGTTGAGCGCGACTACGATCTGTTTTTCTACGTGTGCCAGTTCCCCCGAGAGTTGAGCACACTCAGCCGCATTGGGCACTGGCAAGAACGCTGCCGCACGCGCGTGGCGTATCTGCTGGAAACCTGGCCCGAGCAACTGGAATCGCAAAGGTCCGAGTTGCGCCTGCTGGATGGGTTCGATCACGTGTTCGTACTCAATGCCAGTTGCGTGGAGCCGTTGCGCGCGTACACGCGCACGCCGGTGTCGTTTTTGCCCAGCGCCTGCGATGTGTTGCTGGCCACACCGATGCCGCATCCGCAACAGCGCTGCATCGATGTGGTGAGCATCGGCCGCCGCAAGCCAGATGTGCACGACAAGTTGTTGGCGCATGCGCAGGCGCACCCGGAATTCTTCTACCTGCACGATGTGGTGCGTGGCGGTGCCGTAACGCACTGGCCTGCCCACCGCCTGCAGTCGGCGGCGATGATCAAGCGTGCCAAGTTCTTCATGGCCCACGACTTCGTGGTGGACAACAAGGGCTTCTTCAAGGGCGTCAAGAAGCAAGCCCTGGCCACCCGCTATTTCGAAGGCGCCGCCGGTGGTGCGGTCATTGTTGGCTCCGCGCAGCGTTGCCCCGAGTTCGCACAGTGCTTTGACTGGGACGATGCGGTGATCGAACTGCCGGCAGACCTGGACGATATTGGTGGGTTCCTGCGCGCGCTCGAACAGCAGCCGGAGCGGCTGGCACGCGCGCGCCTGCACAACACCGTGCACAGCCTGCGCCGGCACGATTGGGCGCACCGCTGGGCGCAGATCCTGCAGACCCTGGACCTGCCGCGGCCCACATTGATGGCAGAGCGCATGGCGATGCTCGACACGCTGGCCACCATGGCCGAGCAGACCGCCGTGTCTCCGTACATCGCCCACAGCGTCAGCGCCTGACAGTCACCACTACAGCGCCAGCACCACCGGCGCGACAGCCCAAAGGAAAGGCAGATGAAGGCAGTGATTCTGGCTGGCGGCCTGGGGACGCGCATCTCCGAGGAGACCGCCATTCGCCCCAAGCCCATGGTGGAGATCGGCGGCAAGCCGATCCTCTGGCACATCATGAAAATCTATGCGCATAACGGCATCAACGAGTTCGTGGTGTGCCTGGGGTATCGCGGTGAGGTGATCAAGGATTTCTTCATGAATTACCACATGCGCGAATCGGATGTGACCTGCGATCTGGGCAGCAACACCACCACCTTGCACAACACCCGCGCCGAACCGTGGCGGGTGACGCTGGTGGACACCGGTGCGCAGACCATGACCGGCGGCCGCCTGCGCCGTGTACGCGAGCACCTGCACGGCGATGACGCCTTTTGCATGACCTACGGCGATGGCGTGGCCGACATCGATATTGGCGCCGCCATTGCGCTGCATCGGCGCGAAGGCCGTTTGGCGACGGTGAGCGCGGTGCAACCGCCGGGCCGGTTCGGTGCGCTGCGCGTGGAAGGCGAACAGGTCACCGGCTTCCGCGAAAAGCCGCTCGATGGCGACGGCCTGATCAACGGCGGTTTCTTTGTGCTCGACCCGCGCGTCATCGACGTGATCGAAGGTGATGCCACGGTGTGGGAGAACAGCCCGCTGGAAACCCTGGTCGACCGCGGCGAACTGAGCGTATACCGGCACGAGGGTTTCTGGCAGCCGATGGACACCCTGCGCGACCGCAATTATCTCGAAACCCTCTGGTCATCCAATCGGGCGCCCTGGCGCGTCTGGGAGTAAACACATGCGCATCTTGATCACCGGCAACATGGGCTATATCGGCCCGGTGGTAGCACGACACCTGCGGCAGCAGTACCCGGACGCGTGGCTGGTGGGCCTGGATCGCGGCTGGTTTGCGCATTGCCTGTCCGACCCGCGTCAGCTGCCCGAGGTGGTGCTCGATCAACAGTGGTTCGGCGACGTGCGTGATCTCACCGCGCAGCAACTGAGCGGCTTCGATGGCGTGGTGCATCTGGCGGCGATCTCCAACGACGCCATGGGCAAGCGCTTCGAGCAGGTCACCGACGCCATCAATTGCCGCGCCAGTGTCGCAGTAGCACAGGCCGCCGCGCAGGCTGGCGTCAAACACTTCGTGTTCGCCTCCAGCTGCAGCGTGTATGGCGCAGCCGCAGACGGCACACCGCGTTCGGAAAGCAGCGCGGTGGCGCCGCTTACCGCGTACGCGCATTCCAAGATCGATACCGAGCGCGCCCTGGCCCAGCTGGAGACCGACATGGTGATCACCTGCCTGCGGTTTGCCACCGCCTGTGGTGCATCGCCACGCTTGCGGCTGGATCTGGTGCTCAACGATTTTGTTGCCAGCGCAGTGGCCAATGGCACGGTGGAGGTGTTGTCGGATGGTTCGCCCTGGCGGCCGTTGATCCATGTGCGCGACATGGCGCGTGCGATCGACTGGGCGCTGGGCCGTACCCCATTGGCGGGCGGGCGCTTTCTGGCCGTCAACGCCGGCGCCGAGCAGTGGAATGTGCAGATCCGCGATCTGGCGCAGGCAGTGGGCGCGGCGATGCCATCGGCCACGGTGTCCATCTCTACCACCGCACCGGCTGACAACCGCTCGTATCGCGTGGATTTTTCGCTGTTCCAGCGCCTGGCGCCACAGCACCAGCCGCAGCAGACACTGCAGTCCACCATTACCGAATTGCGTGATGACCTGCTGCGCGCCGGCTTTGCCGATGGCAACTTCCGCCAGAGCTCGGATTTCATCCGCCTGCGCATCCTGCAGCAGCTGGTGGACAGCGGCGCACTCGCGGCCGATCTGAGGGCGGCGGCATGATCTTCCGCCCCACGCCGTTGTCTGGCGCCTTCATCATTGAGCCCGAACCGCGTGGCGATGCGCGTGGATGGTTTGCGCGGGTGTTTTGTATCCAGGAAATGGCGCAGGCCGGGCTGGTAGACCAGTTCGTACAGGTCAACAACTCCTTCAACGCAGAGGCCGGCACCTTGCGCGGCATGCACTATCAGCTGCCGCCCGCGCCGGAGGTCAAGATCGTGCGCTGCATCCGCGGCGCGCTGTGGGATGCCATCGTCGACCTGCGCCCGGATTCGCCCACCTACCTGCAGTGGTACGGGGTCGAACTCAGTGCCGACAACCGCCTGGCACTGTATGTGCCGCGCGGGTTTGCGCATGGCTTCATCACGCTGCAGGCGCAGACAGAAGCGCTGTATTTCGCCAGTGCGATGTATACGCCGGCTGCCGAACGCGGCCTGCGCTGGGACGATGCGCGCATTGGCATCCGCTGGCCGTGCACGCCCGCATTGCTGTCCGACAAGGACGCCGCCTGGCCGGAGTTCAATGAGCAGGTGCATGGCGTGACCCAACTGACCGGGCTGACTCAACAGGAGCGCGCATGAGCGTCGATCGATTGTTGCAGGCGCGTGCTGCCGAAGGCCGCCCGCTGCGCGTTGGGCTTTACGGTGCAGGATTCATGGCGCGCGGCATCGTCAACCAGATCGCCCATGCCGTGCCCGGCATGCGCCTGGCGGTGATCTGCAACCGCAGTGTCGATAAGGCGATCGAGGCCTACCGTCAGGCCGGCCAGCAGGCTACCCGCGTAGACGATGCGGCCGCATTGTCGCGACAGATCGCCGCCGGCGCACCGGCCGTCACCGACGACCCCGCGCTGCTGTATGGCTGCGATGCGCTGGATTGCCTGATCGATGCCACCGGCGCCATCGACTACGGCGCGCGGATCAGCCTGGGCGCCATCGCCAACGGCCGCCACATGGTCACCATGAATGCCGAGCTCGATGGCACCGTGGGCCCGCTGCTCAAACGCAAGGCCGATGCAGCGGGCGTGATCTTCAGCGCCTGCGATGGCGATCAGCCCGGCGTGCAGATGAATCTGTACCGCTTCGTGCGCTCGATCGGGCTCACACCGCTGCTTTGCGGAAATATCAAGGGCCTGCAGGATCCCTACCGCACGCCCACCACCCAGGCCGGATTTGCGGCCAAGTGGGGCCAGGACCCGCACATGGTCACCAGCTTTGCCGATGGCACCAAGATCAGCTTCGAGCAGGCGATCGTGGCTAATGGCACCGGCATGTCGCTCCTGCAGCGTGGCATGACCGGTTACGAACACCACGGCCACGTCGATCAGCTGACCCAGCGCTACGACATCGATGCACTGAGCGCGGTGGGCGGTGCGGTGGATTACGTGGTGGGCGCCCTGCCCTCGCCCGGCGTGTTTGTGCTGGCCACGCACGAAGACCCCAAGCAGCGGCATTACCTCAACCTCTACAAACTCGGCGAAGGCCCGCTGTACAGCTTCTACACGCCGTATCACCTGTGCCATTTCGAAGTGCCGCTGTCGGTGGCGCGTGTGGTGCTGCTGGGCGATGCCGTGCTGCAACCGCTGGGCGCGCCGCTGGTGGAGGTGATCGCCACTGCCAAGCGCGATCTGGCCGCGGGCGAAACCATCGATGGCCTGGGTGGCTACATGAGCTACGGCCAATGCGAGCGCGCCGATGTCACCGCGCGCGAGCGCTTGCTGCCGATGGGCGTGGCCGAAGGCTGCGTGTTGCGGCATGCGGTGACCAAGGACCAGGTACTCACCTACGACGACGTCCAGCTGCCGCAACACCGCCTGATCGATCAACTGCGCGCCGAGCAGGCCGCAGTGTTCGCACCGGCGGGGCTGGCCGCATGAGCGCGGCTGGCTGAGCCGCAGCACCGCCACGCAGAGCGCGTGGCAGTGCCACCCGCATGGTCTCGGTACCCGCCCGTTCCACCATCCGCGTGCTGCAGGCCGGGCGCGCGCTCGCCGCGTTGATGGTGGTGGGCAGCCACATGCTGTTGCCCACTACGCACTTGGTGGAACCCGTGCCGGCGTGGCTGGCCGCAGCCATGGCGCACGGCTATCTGGGCGTGGATTTCTTCTTTGTGCTGTCCGGTTTCATCATCTACTACGTCAACCATGCCAGCGCGGCGCTGCCCGGCTGGAGCCATGACTACGCCACCAGCCGGCTCAGCCGCATCTATCTGCCGTACTGGCCGTTGGGTATTGCTTTGGCGCTGATCTACACACTGCTGCCGGCGCTGGACGATGGTGGTCTGGACTGGTCATGGGTCACCACGCTCACGCTGCTGCCGGTAGGCGGGCAGTCAGCACTCGGCGTGGCCTGGACGCTCAGTTACGAGTTGCTGTTCTACGCGCTGGCGTGGGTGTTCTTTCGCAGCGGCTACCCATTGCGCTGCGCACTGGCCTGGGCTGCGCTCACCCTGCTCTACAACGCATTCCTGCACGCCGCCGCACTGCAGCCAGTCGACGCGCGCGGCGCTGGCGCATGGGCCGCCCCGTTCGAACAACCCGTCGATCTCTCCTGGCGTGCGCTGCTGCTCCACCCGATAACGCTGGAATTCGTGTTCGGCATGCTGGCCGCACGCGCAGTGTTGAGCACAGCGCGCTGGCCGCTGCTGGTGTGTGCGCTGCTGGCGCCACTGGCCTTGCTGTGCTTCGTGCTGGGCGGCCTGCAGCGTGCACATTCGCCGCTGCTCGGGCTGGCGATTGCCGCAGCGCTGGTGGGGCTGGTGCGTGCCGAATGGCGCGGCTGGATCCAGATTGGGCCGGCGCTGGTGCTGCTCGGCAATGCGTCCTATGCGATCTATCTGGTGCACATGCCGCTGATGTCGTTGGTGGCACGTGCCACGCGGCGGCTTGGGCCCGCCGCGACCTGGCAAGTGAACCTGCTGCTCAGTGCAGCTGCAGCGATTGCGCTCGGCGTCGCGTATCACCTGTACTACGAACGCCCCGCGTTGCGCCACGCACGGCGGTTGCTGTCACGCCGCTAACAGCAGTGCAGCAGCCCAACACGGCGCACTGCCTCAACCCACCGCCTGCTGCTGCAGCAGGCCAAGCGAGTCATCGCACGCAGCATTGGCTTCGGCCATCGCACCACCTACCAGCAATAGGGTGGGCAGGTCCGGCGGCAGCGTGGCAGCAGTGCGGCCCAGCTCGCCCAGCGTGGTGAGCCGGCGCTGCTGCTCGGCGCGCGTGGCCGCCTGCACGATGGCCGCCGGTGTACTGGCCGGCAGATGCGCCAGCAAGGCACTGGCCACTGCGTCGGCCCGGCGCAGCCCCATGTAGATGCCGAGCGTGGTGCCGCTGGCCGCCAGCGCGCCCCAGTTCGGCCCGCCGTGGTCGTGCGTATGCGCGGTGACGAAGGTGATGCCGTGGCAATGCGCGCGATGGGTCAGCGATACCTCCAGCGCCGCCGCGGCTGCGAACGCCGCGCTGACCCCGTTGATCACCTGCACGCCGACACCGGCGGCGCGCAGAAAGGCGATCTCTTCGCCGGCACGCCCGAACAACAAGGCATCGCCGCCCTTGACGCGCACCACCTGCACGCCTTGCAGTGCGTAACGGCGCATCAGCCGGCAGATGAAGTCCTGCGGCGTGGAGCGGCAGCCACCGCGCTTGCCCACCCGGATCACGCGCGCCTGCGGTGCCAGCTCCACGATCTGCGGATTGGCCAGATCGTCGAGCAGCAATACCTGCGCAGTGGCCAATGCCTTCACCGCCTTGATGGTGAGCAGTTCCAGGTCGCCGGGGCCAGCGGAGAGCAACACCACATCACGACGGCGGGAGGATGAGTTGATCATGGCAGCGGTCTCGCAAGGCAGGAGGGGAACGCGCGCTCAGGCACGCTGGGACGGCCGGCACAGCCGGGTGAGTTGTGGAACGCAGGAGCCACACACCGTGCCGCAGCCCAGCCGTTGCTTGAGCTGCGCAAGGTCGGCGCCGTCGTCGATGGCGGCATGAATCGCGGCGCTGGACACGTGCATGCAGGTGCACACAATCGGATCGGCCGGCGCACCCTGGGTCTGCGCAAACACGGCCAGGCGCGCGCCGCGCCACGGCTGCCCGCGCAAGGCCGTGTCCAGCAGCGACTGATTGGCCGCGCTGGGTTGCGCCGCAGTGAGCAGCACGCCATCGATATGGCTGTGCCCGTCCTGCAGCCGCCAGCCCACACGGCGCATCAGCCCGCGGCGCAGGTCGCGGTATTCGAGCATGTCGGCACCGGCCGGTAACTGCAACGCGGCCACCAACCGGTCGATCCACTCTGCTGACGGCGCGCGCTCGCAGGCCGCATGCAACACCGCCCACTGCCCGCCGGCATCGCCGCCCGGCTCGGCATGCAGGCGCAGGCCGGCATAGCCGCAATCGCGCAGCAACTGCTGCAAGGCTTGCTGCAGGGCCAGCGCATCGCCGCGGCGTGCCGCCAGCAGATGCCAGCCGAATGCGGCCTTTTCCACGCGCACGGCCGCGTGCTTGAGCTCGGGCTGCTGCGAGCGTGTGTCCACGGCCGGCGTGCTGACTTCGTTGATGCCGCCGCTGGCCAGCGTCTGCGCGCTCCAGTGCATGGCCGCAAACACCGTACCCGAGCGCAGCTCGTCGGACAGTTCCAACGGCAGCACCAGCGCGCCGCGCTTGCTGGCCACACGCACCAGTTCGCCCGCTTGCAGGCCACGGCGCACGGCATCGTCCGGATGCATGCGCAATGCCGGTTCGGGGCTATGCGCAAACGCACCGGGCACGCGACCACTGCGTGACATGCCATGCCACTGATCGCGCAAGCGGCCGGTCAGCAAGCGCATCGGAAAGCGTGCCGAGGTGGGCTCGGCAACCTTGCGGTACGGCGTGGCATGGAAGCGCGCACGTCCGTTGGGGGTTGCAAACACGCCATCGGTGTAGCGTCGCGCTTGGCCTTGCGTGGCACCCGCCGGGAATGGCCACTGCTGCGGCCCGCGTGCATCCAGTGCGGCATGGTCCAGGCCGCCGATATCCAGGTCGCGCCCTACCGTCAACGCGCGGTGCTCATCGAAGATCTGCGCCGGCGTGTCGAACGCGAACAGGCCGGCGCCCTTCTGCGGGGCCAGGCGCGCTTCCAGCCGGCGTGCCACTTCGCGCGCGATCCACCAGTCCGCGCGCGCCTGGCCGGGCGGTTCCACTGCCTTGCGCACGCGGGTGATGCGGCGCTCGGAGTTGGTCACGGTGCCGTCCTTCTCGCCCCAGCTGGCGGCCGGCAGCAGCACGTCGGCGTAAGGCACGGTGTCGGTGCCCGAGAACGCGTCCTGCACGATCACCAGTTGGGCCTGCTCCAGCGCCGCGCGCACGCCCTCGATATCGGGCATCGAATGCACGGGGTTGGTGCACACGATCCACACCGCCTTGAGCGTGCCCGCGCGCAGGCGCTCGAACAGTTGCACCGCCGGTGCGCCCGGTGTGGCGCTGATGCGTCCGGCCGGCACGCCCCAGGCGCGCTCCACTTCCGCGCGCTCCTGCGCATTGCCGATCTCGCGGTGCGCGGCCAGCATCGTTGCCATGCCGCCCACTTCGCGCCCGCCCATCGCATTGGGCTGACCGGTCAACGAAAACGGCCCGGCGCCCGGCTTGCCGATCTGGCCGGTGGCCAGGTGCAGGTTGATCAGCGCCAGGTTCTTGTCGGTGCCATGCGCCGACTGGTTCAAGCCCATGCAATACAGCGACAACGCAGCCGGGCTGCGCCCGAACCACTCGGCCGCCTGCACCAGGTCCTCGTGCGAGATTCCGCAGATCTCGGCGCTCATGCGCGGTGTGTATTCGCGCAGCATGTGCTTGAGGGCATCGAAGTCTTCGGTCTGCGCCGCAACGAAACGCGCATCCACCAGGCCCTCCCAGATCAGGTGATGCAGCATGCCGTTGAACAATGCGACGTCAGTGCCGGGTTCGATGGCCAGGTGCAGGTCGGCCATGGCCGCGGTGTCGGTACGACGGGGATCGATCACGATCCAGCGAATCTCGGGGTTGCGCGCGCGCGCGTCTTCCAGCCGGCGGAACAGCACCGGATGCGCGTAGGCCATGTTGCTGCCGGCAAACAGCACGGTCTGCGCCAGCTCCAGATCCTCGTAGCAGGTGGGCGGGCCATCGGCACCGAGGGCGAGCTTGTAGCCGGTGACCGCGCTGGACATGCACAGGCGCGAGTTGGTGTCGATGTTGTTGGTGCCCAACAGCCCCTTGGCGAGCTTGTTGAAGACGTAATAGTCCTCGGTGAGCAACTGCCCGGAGACATAGAACGCCACCGCATCCGGGCCGTGCTGGTCGACGATTGCAGCCAGCTTGCCGGTGACGTGAGTCAAGGCCTGGTCCCAGCTCACCGCCGTGCGCGGTGCGTCGCGGTGGCGTCGCAACTCCGGCGCCAGCACGCGGCCCTGCTGGCTGGCCGCGGTCTGCGGCAACGCCAGGCCCTTGCTGCACAGGCGCCCGTGATTGGCCGGATGCAGCGGGTCGCCTTCGATGCCGACGATGCGCTCGCCGGCGTCATCGTGCGTGCTGTGGATCAACACGCCACAGCCAACCCCGCAGTAACAGCAGGTGGAGCGCGTGGTGCGATGCATCGGCGAGGACGCAAGCGGCTGCGCCTCACCGCCAAGCGCCGTCAGCAGGCCATCGCTCATGCGGCCGGCTCGGCAACGGCGTCGGCTTGCAGCACCGGCTGCAGCACGATCCACACCGCACCGGCCTCCACCTTCACCGGATAGCGCGGTGCGCAACCCACATCCGGTGCGCAGGCCTGGCCGCTCTGCAAGGCAATCGCCCAACCATGCAGCGGGCACGTCACGGTCTCTCCGGCAACGATGCCCTGCGACAACGGCCCGCCCTTGTGCGGGCAGCGGTCGCGCAAGGCGAACACCTGATCACTGGCGGTGCGGAAGATCGCAATCGGCGGCAGCCCCTCCACGTCGAGCACGCGCGCACCCAGTTCGGGCAACTCCTGCAGCGCACACACACGCACCCAGGCGTTCTCGGCCATGCTCATTCCTCCACCGTGGCGGCTGGCGCGGCAATGCGCAGCGGTTGGTATTCCTGGCGGCGTTCGCCGGCGATGCGGGCCTTCCACGGGTCGACCAGGCCTTCGAGCGAATACAGCAGGCGCTCGTAGAGCGCGCGCCGGTTGGCGGCATCGTCCACCACCTGCGCGCGGATGTAGTCCAGCCCCACGCGCGCAATGTAGTGCACGGTGCGATCCAGGTAATAGGCCTGTTCGCGGTAGAGCTGCAGGAACGCGCCGGTGTATTCGCGCACCTCTTCGGCAGTGGTGACCTTGACCAGGAAGCGCGCCACCTCGGTCTTGATGCCGCCGTTACCGCCAACATGCAGTTCCCAGCCCGAATCCACCGCGATGATGCCCACGTCCTTGATGCCGGATTCGGCGCAATTACGCGGGCAGCCAGACACCGCCAGCTTCACCTTGTGCGGGCTCCACATGTTGGCGAGCATGGTTTCCAGATCGATGCCCATCTGCGTGCTGTTCTGCGTGCCGAAGCGGCAGAACTCGCTGCCCACGCAGGTCTTCACGGTGCGGATCGACTTGCCGTACGCATGCCCGGACTGCATGCCCAGGTCGCGCCATACATCCACCAGGTCTTCCTTCTTGACCCCGAGTAGATCGATGCGCTGGCCGCCGGTCACCTTGACCATAGGCACCGCGTATTTGTCGGCGACATCGGCGATCCTGCGCAGTTCGCTGGCATTGGTCACCCCGCCCTTCATCTGCGGGATCACCGAGAACGTGCCGTCTTTCTGGATGTTGGCGTGCGCACGTTCGTTGATGAAACGCGACTGCGGGTCGTCGATGGCTTCATGCGGCCAGGTCGACAACATGTAGTAGTTGATCGCCGGCCGGCAGGTGGCGCAGCCGTTGGGCGTGCGCCATTCCATGAAGGCATAGGCCTGCGCGTGGGTCAGCAGCTTGTGTTCGGCAATGGCGCGCCGCACATCGCCATGGCTCAGATCGGTGCAGGCGCAAACCGCCTTGGTTTTCGGGGTTTCCTGGAAGTTGGAGCCCAGGCAGTTCATCAGGATCTGCTCCACCAGCCCGGTGCACGAGCCACACGAACTCGCCGCCTTGGTGTGCTTCTTCACCTCGTCCACGGTGAACAGGCCCTGCTCGCTGATCGCCTTGACGATGGTGCCCTTGCACACGCCATTGCAACCGCAGACTTCGTCGCTATCGGACATTGCGCTGGCGCGGTCCTGGCCACCGGTGCCCGCATCGCCCAGTGCGCTTTCACCGAAGATCAACTGGTCGCGCTGCGCCTGGATCGGTGCCCCGTCCTTGAGCAACTTGAAGTACCAGCCACCATCGCTGGTGTCGCCATACAGGCACGCCCCCACCAGCACGTCGTCGCGGATGACCAATTTCTTGTAGACGCCACCGGCCGGATCCGACAGCACGATTTCCTCGCAGCCATCGCCGCCCATGAAATCGCCCGCAGAAAACAGGTCGATGCCGGTGACCTTGAGCTTGGTCGATGCCACCGATCCACGATAGATGCCGATGCCGAACTGCGCCAGATGGTTCGCGCACACCTTGGCCTGCTCGAACAACGGCGCCACCAGGCCGTACGCAATGCCGCGATGGTTGGCGCACTCGCCCACCGCATACACGCGCGGGTCGAAGCTTTGCAGGCTGTCGTTGACCACGATGCCACGCGAACAATGGATGCCGGCTTCTTCGGCCAGCCGCGTGTTCGGGCGGATGCCGGCCGCCATCACCACCAGGTCGGCCGGGATCTCGCTGCCATCGGCAAACCGCACCCCGATCACCTCGCCCTGCGCGTTGCCGAGCAGCGCGCTGGTGGCGGTGTTCAAGCGGAACTCCAGCCCGCGTGCGCGCAAGGCCTGCTGCAGCAGGTTGCCGGCCACCGGGTCGAGCTGGCGTTCCAGCAACCAGCCGGCCAGGTGCACCACGGTGACCTCCATGCCGCGCACTTTGAGCCCGTTGGCCGCTTCCAGGCCCAGCAGGCCGCCACCGATCACCACCGCGTGTTGGCGGGTGCGCGCGGTGTCGATCATGGTGCGCGTGTCCTGGATATCGCGGTAGCCGATGACCCCTTTCAGGTCGTTGCCGGGAATCGGCAGCACGAACGGCACCGAGCCGGTGGCGATCAGCAGGCGGTCGTACTCGGCCTCGGTGCCGTCGGCCGCAATCACGCGGCGACGCACGCGGTCGATGCGGGTGACTTCCTTGTTCAAGTGCAAATGGATGCCGTTGTCGCGGTACCACTGCAGCGGGTTGAGCACGATGTCGTCGAACTCCTGTTCGCCGGCCAGCACCGGCGAGAGCAGGATGCGGTTGTAGTTGGGATGCGGCTCGGCCCCGAACACGGTGATGTGGTACATGCCCGGCATCAGCTTGAGCAGTTCCTCCACGGTGCGGATGCCGGCCATGCCGTTGCCGATGACGACGAGTCTGGGTTGCTTCATTGCCTGGATTCCTGTCGACATGTCAGACGCGCGCCGCGCCGGCGGTGGACCATTCACTGCGCCATTGGGTCTTGACGCCGGCCAGCAGCGCCCAGCCACCCAGGGCGAACGCTGCGAACAACCACATGCCGATGGCATAGCTGCCGGTGTGCTGCTTGAGCACGCCCAGCCCCGCGGCCAATGCAAAACCGCCGATGCCGCCGGCCATGCCGATCAGGCCGGTCATCACCCCGATGTCCTGGCCGAAGCGCTGCGGCACCAGCTGGAACACCGCGCCATTGCCGGCCCCCAGGCACAGCAGCGTCAGCACGAACAGCCCCAAGGTGATCGTGGCGCCACCTGCGCCAAAACCGGCAATGCCCACTAACGTGGCGACCAGCAGATACACCGCCAGCAAGGCGCGCGTGCCGCCAACGCGGTCGGCGATGACACCGCCGAGCGGACGCATCACCGAGCCGGCCAGCACGCAGGCGGCCGTGGCCCAGCCCGCGGTGCGCGCATCGAAACCGAACTGGTCGTGGAAGTAACCCGGCAACGCGCTGGCAAATCCGGAGAAGCCGCCAAAGGTCACCGAATAAAAGAACATGAAGCGCCATGCGTCGCGATTGCCAACCAGCACGCGGCCGTAGTCGGCCCAGCGCTTGCGCGCAACCGGTGTGGGCGCTTCGCGGGCAATCAACACAAACACGAGCAGCGTCAGCACCAGCGGAATGCACGCCAGCCCGAACACGTTCTGGTAGCCGAATGCCAACGCCAGCATCGGTGCGAACAAGGCCGCCAGCACCGTGCCGGAGTTGCCGGCGCCGGCAATGCCCATCGCGGTGCCCTGGTGTTCCGGCGGGTACCAGCGCGATGCCAGCGGCAGCGCCACAGCAAACGAGGCGCCGGCAATGCCGAGCAGCACGCCCAGCAGCAGCACCTGGCCCATGCTGTGCACGCCGAGTTGCCAGGCACCAAACAACGAGGCGATCACCGCCAACTGCGCCACCACGCCAGCGCGCTTGGCGCCGATACGGTCGGCCAGCATGCCCAACACCAGGCGCAACACCGCGCCGCACAGGATGGGCACCGCCACCATCAAGGCGCGCTGTTGCGTGTCCAATCCCAGCGCCTGCGCGATCGGCACCTGCAGCGGACCGAGCAGGTACCACACCATGAAACTCAGGTCGAAATACAGGAAGGACGCGAACAAGGTGGGCGTGTGCCCAGATCGCCAGAACGAACGCTGCATAGAGGCATCTCCGAATGCGATGGCCAAAAAAAAACGGCGCCCCTCCGGTAAACCGGAAGGACGCCGTTGTCCTGGATGCGCGCGGATCGCCGTTGACCCGCTGCATCGTGTTCGTGTTGTGGCGAGTGCGCCGTTGCACCCACACGTGGTGCTACGCAATCAACGTGCCAACTTTTTCACTTCGCGATCACCGCGTGCAAGTACTTGAAAAGTAGGTATTTCAGCGGCCACGCAGTACGGCCATGCCAGCGCGACCACGAGCCACAGCGGAGCCAATGCCCGGCTTTCGTGCGGCGATGCACCAACTGTGTGCGTCGCGGTCCCGCTGCGCGCTCAGGCGGCCGGCGTATCGAACAGGCGGTTGATGCGCCTGTCCGCGTCGGGCGCGGTGACGCCGGCACGCTGTGCAGCGCGGCGGTAGTTGTCCAGGCGATGGATGTCGTGCAGGCGCGCGAGGTCGGCCGCTTGCAGCGTGTGCCAGCCCCAACGCCGGAATTGCTCCAGGAACCACTCGCCATCCGACAGCCACGGCATGTTCACCGCGCCACCGCGATGGAAGGCCAGCGCACTGGGGTCCACCGACACCGTGGCCGCGTCGGCATCCAGGCATGCGGCCAGATGTGCGGCCGGCACGCCGATGTAGTCAGGGGCGGCCAGCCACTGTGCGCACTGCGCACGATTGGCGGGCGCGGCATCCAGCCAGCGGCACGCTTCCAGCATGCAGGCGGTCAGGCGTTCGCTCAGTTCCGGCTGCAGCGCGGCGAACTCGCGGCGGCACGCCAGCACTTTTTCTGGATGCTCGGGCCAGAGCTCGCCGCTGCGGATCACCCGCTGCCCGCTGCCCTGCGCTTCGGCCACGGCGGCCCACGGCTCGCCGGAGCAGTATCCGTCCACCAACCCGCTGGCCAGCGCCTCGGGCATCTGCGGTGGCGGGATGCTCACTACATCCACATCGCGCATCGGGTCCACACCGCAGGCAGCCAACCAGTAGTACAGCCACAACGCGTGCGTGCCGGTGGGAAAGGTCTGCGCGAACACCACCCGGCGGCCCACTTCAGCCAACACCTGCGGCAACGGTTGCCCCGCCGCCACGGCCTGTGCCAGCGCCGGGGCCAGGGTGATCGCCTGGCCGTTGTGGTTGAGCGTCATCAACAGTGCCATCGGGCATTGCGGCCCACCAACGCCCAGGTCGATTGCATACACCAGGCTGGCCAGCGTGTGGGCAGCGTCCACTTCGCCGGCCAGCAGGCGGTCGCGCACGCCGGCCCACGAGGCCTGCCGCTGCAACTGCAGCTGCAGGCCGTACGCGTGGTCCAACCCCAGCCGGCTGGCCGCCACCAGCGGCGCGCAGTCGATCAGCGGCATATAGGCCACACGCAGCACGGGAAGTTCGGCTTGGCTCATGTAGTCATCCCAACAGATCGGCCATGGCGACGATGCGGCGCGCCACCTCCGCCAGCTTGACGCCCTGCTTCATCGCCTGCTGGCGCAGCGCGGCGTACGCATCGGCTTCGCTCAGTCCGCGTTTTTCCATCAGCAAGCCCTTGGCGCGGTCGATCTGCTTGCGGTCCTGCAAGGCTTGCTGCACTTCGTCCAGACGTTTGCGCATGCTGTTTTCGTGCGCGAACCGGGCCAGCGCCACCTGCACGATCGGCGCCAGCCGCGCCGGCGCCAGCCCATCCACCACGTACGCGGTAACACCCGCGCCGACGGCGGCATGGATCAAGGCATCGTCACCATCGCCAGAAAACATCACCACCGGCCGCGGTGCATGCGCATGCAGCATCGACAACTGTTCCAGCGTGTCGCGCGAGGGCGAATCCACATCGATCACCACCACATCCGGCTGCTGGCTCTGCACCGCGTGCAGCAAGGCGCTGACCGATGCCACATCGTCGAGCACCGTATACCCGGCGCGCGACAAGGCCTGGCGCAGTTCGCCAATGGGCTTTTCGGTATCGTTGACCAGCAAAACACGCATTGGCGGCGGCGAGGCGTGGACGTGGCCTGATGGTGCCATGCAACATGCTGCCGGTGCGAGCCATCTTTTCCCGGAGCCAGCCTGATGCCGTTGTTCCCGTTGTTCGCAAACCTGCAGGCACGCGCAGTGCTGGTGATCGGCGGTGGCGAGGTCGCCACCCGCAAGGTGCTGGCCCTGCTCAAGGCCGGCGCCCATATCCGGCTGTACGCGCACGCGCTGTCGCCGGAACTGGAGGTGTTGATGCAGGCCGGGCGTTTTGAACAGCTGCGCGGCAGCTTCGATGCGGCGTGGATCGATGACGTGTGGCTGGTGGTGGCCGCCACCGACGACACTGCGTTGAACCAGCAAGTGGCCGCCGCCGCCGGTGCGCGCCAGCGGCTGGTCAACGTGGTCGACGATGCGGAGCTGTCCACGTATCAAGTGCCCGCCATCGTCGACCGCGACCCGTTGGTGATTGCGATCTCCTCCGCAGGCGCCGCACCGATGCTGGCACGACGGCTGCGTGAGCGGCTGGAACGTGAGCTCGATGCCTCCGTGGGCACTTTTGCCGGCCTGTTCGCGCACTACCGCGAGCGCATTCGCAGCCAATTCCCGGACATGAATCGCCGCCGCCGCTGGTTCGATCGCGTGATCGATGGGCCGGTGCCACTGCTCCTGCAAGGCGGCGACACCGCCGCCGCCGATGCGGCCTTTCGCCAGGCGCTGGAGGATGCCGACGCGGTTCCTGCACGTGGCAGCGTGCAATTGGTCGGCACCGGCCCGGGCGATCCCGGCCTGCTCACGCTCAAGGCGCTTCGCGCGATGAACCTGGCCGATGTATTGCTGGTGGCGCACGAGGTACCGGAGGCGGTGGTGGAACTGGCACGGCGCGATGCATCACGCCGCGTATTGCCAGCCGACGTAGCCGAGCAGCAAGCCCTGTTGCTCCAGCTGGCTGGCGAAGGCCTGCATGTAGTTGCGCTGCGCGGCGGTGCGGGCTTCGAGGCGGCGCAGGCGCAGCGCATCGCCGCGGCGCTGCAGGTGCAGGGGCTGGCCTGCGATCAGGTGCCGGGCGTGGCTGCGGAGCCGCCAAGCGGAGACTGACTGCGCGGCAGCGGTGTTACCGCGTCAGCTCTTGGGCAAGCGCTTGCGCGCACTGTCGCGCACGTCCACATCGAAGGTCACCTGCAAGGTCATGTGTTCGGCATGCCCGGCGCCCGCATCGAAGGTGAAGGTCAGCCCATCGCGGCTGGGCAAGCGCCGCGCATGCTCTTCCAGCGCATCGCGCGGGAGCGACAGCTGCCAGTGGTCGGTGGCGCAATTGCAGCTGGCGTGCCCGCCGGTGAGGCTGACGCTATGGCGCACCAATCGCGCGCCCTGCCCGCTTGGCAGCCGGCTCAGGTTGTCGATGCTGCGCCCATCCAGCAACGCGGCCAGTTCGGCCTCGTCGATACGGAACCGCAGGTGCTGACCTTCAATCTGGATTTTCATGGATGAGCTGAGTCCACTGCGCGGGCGTATTGCAATTGACGAACGCGGCACGTTCTGTGGCGGTGACGGCCACGCGATGGCACTGCAGTGATTGCTGCAGGGCGCGCAGCGAACGTGACGCTGCCGGCGCCTCCAGCAACTGCGCCAGGACAGCGCGGAGCTGTGCGTCCACCTGCACGCGCATCGGCAGCATCTCGTCTTCGAAGGTGGCGCAGCGTGCATCCGGCGGTGCCAACAGGCGTGCCAGCAGTGCACTAGACAGCAACGGCATGTCGACCGGCACCACCAGCAAGGTGGTGCCATCGGCAACGCGGTCGATCACGCTGGCCAGGCCGCCCAGCGGCCCGAGGTCGGCCCGGGCATCGGCAATGCCGGCAAACTGCGGGTAGTTGCCGCTGACCAGCACCTGCTGCGCGCCGGCTTGCAGCAGCAACGCCTGCATCTGCGCAAGCAAGGGGCGGCCATGCCACGGCAACAGCGCCTTGTCCTGGCCCATGCGCGAGGAACGCCCGCCCGCCAGCACCACACCGGTCCATGCGATGACTGCGGGTGTCGTTGTCATGCAGGCGTGCCTGTTGCAGGCCATTGCGCAGATTGCTCAAAGACCTTCATGGCACCAATACCGGCGCAGCCGGTTGCAGATGGCCCAGGCCGTACACCTGCGCCACCGTGCTGGGTGCAGCACCGTCCGGCTGCGGCTCCACCACTGCCCAGACATTGGCCTGCAGCAACGGCGCCACGCGAAAGGATTCCTGCTGCGGCAACACGTGCACGCTGAGCACGCCCGCGGTCGAGCAAGTCAGCTGCGCACGCAGATGCTGGCGCCATACCGGCCGCGCCGGCAGCGGTGCGTGCAAGGCAACTGGCAGGCCGTGTTCGTGCGGCATGCCAAGCAAGCCTCGCAATGCGGGCTCGACAAAAAAGCGTAGTCCTGCCGCGCTCGCCATTGGGTTACCGGGCAGGCCCACATACAGCACGCCATCCGGCAGGCGTGCCAGCAGCACCGGCTTGCCCGGCCGCACCGCGACCTTGTGGAACAGACGTTGTGCGTTGTGCCGGGCTAGCGCATCGGGAACAAAGTCGTAGCGCCCACGCGACACCGCGCCGGTGCTCAGGATCACATCCGCGCCCGCCTGGCGCGCCTGTGCCAGCGCCGCATCGAAGGCCACCGCGTCGTCGCCCACCTGGGCCTGCCACACCACCCGCGCACCGGCCGCACGCAACTGGCTGAGCAGATAGTGGCTGGTGCCATCGCGAATCTGCCCGGGCAACAAGGGCTGCTCCGGGTTGGTCACCAGCTCGCGTCCGGTGGCGATCAGCGCCACGCGCGGCTGGCGCATCACTGGCACGCGCGCGCAGCCCAGCGCGGCCAGCACCATCGCATGCGCGCCACGCAACAGCGTGCCGGCTTCGATCACGCGGTCGTGGACCGCCACGTCCTCGCCACGGCGCCGGATGTGCTGCCCCGCACGCACGTCGGCACGCAGGCGGATCAGGCTGGGGCGATCGGCATGTTGTGCCAGGATCTCGAGTTGCTCGATCGGCACCACGGCATCGGCGCCCGCCGGCAACGCGGCGCCGGTCATGATTTCCCACGCAGCACCGTCAGCGGTCGCAGACACTTCACCGGCAGCGACTGTCCCGGCAATCACATAGTCGCTGCCGGCGCGCGCACCCTTGCCGGCAGTGGCCAGCGCCACGCCGTCCATCGCGCTGTTGTCGAATGGCGGCAACGCATCCGGGCTCGACACGTGCTGCGCCAGGATGCGGCCTTCGGCGTCTGTACTGCTCACCCATTCGCCCGCAAGCGGTGCCACCTGCTGCTGCACAATCGCAAGGGCCTCGGCGTAGCTGATCATGAGCAGGAAGGGCCGATCGATGGATGACCTGGCTAGGATACCCGGCCGCTCGCATGCCGGGTACCGCGTGGCCATGGGGGGCCGCGCAATGCCATGTGTGCTTGACCCTGCTCGAACGCCCCGCCCACATCCGCGCCGGCACAGTTGCCGCGTCCCCTCACTCGCTTCTCGCATGCAATTTGTCGATCTCGTCGGCTGGCTCGCCAGCGCTGTCCTCATTGCCACCCTCATCCGCCAGATCTACAAACAATGGCGGTCGGACCAGATCCAGGGCGTATCGCGCTGGCTCTTCATCGGGCAGATCACCGCCTCGCTGCTGTTTATTCTCTACAGCGCGCTGGTTGGCAATGCGGTGTTTATCGTGAGCAATGCATTGATTCTGGCGACCGGCATCACCGGCTATATGTTGCAGCGGATCAAGTTGAAGCGGCTGGGTGATCGCGCTTAAGACGTGGTGCTTTTGCTGGCCTTGCGCGTCGTCGTGGGTGTTGCCTTCCTGCCTGTAGGTGCGGCTGACGCGGTGTTTGCCGATGCCTTTTTGGCTACTGGTTTCTTGGTGGCAGACTTCCTTGCCGCTGTTTTGGTGACCGCAGTGGTCTTGGCTGCGTTCTTTACTGCCTTCTTCGTCGCAGACGGCTTCTTCTCGCCCGCATTTGCCGCAGCCTCCTTCACTTTGCTGCGCTTGCGTGCAGGCCCGGCCGCAGCTGCTGGCACTGCATCGGTATCTGGCACATCCACGGTGATCCAGGTCGGCGCATGATCGCTGGCCTTCTCCAGCGCACGCACCCACTTGTCGACCCCGGCATCGCGTAGCCCCGCCGCCAACGTGCGATTGAGCAAGAGATGATCGATGCGCAGCCCGCGGTCACGCGCGAAGTGCTGACGAAAGTAATCCCAGAACGTGTAGACCGGTGCATCGCCGTGGATGGCCTGCAGGCTGTCGGTCCAGCCCTGCGCCAGCAACTGCGCGTACGCGGCGCGGCTCTCCGGCTGCAGCAATGCGTCCTTGCGCCAGCCCTTGGGGTCATAGATGTGCGCATCGGTGGGCACCACATTGAAGTCGCCGATCAACGCAACCGGATGTGGCAGCGCCACCAGCGTGGCCGCATGCCGAAGTAGGCGCTGGAACCACTTCAATTTGTAGTCGAACTTCGGCCCGGGTTGCGGGTTGCCATTCGGTAGATACAGGCAACCCACGATCACCCCGTGGATGGCGGCCTCCAGATAACGGCTCTGCGTGTCCGCCGGACCCCACGGCAGGCCGCGCCGGATCTCTACCGGCTCGGCGCCGCGCGCCAGCAGTGCCACGCCGTTCCACGACCGCTGGCCCTGCCAGATCACCCCGTAGCCCGCATCGCGGATCGCCTGCTCCGGAAATGCCTCCTGCGTGGATTTCAATTCCTGCAGCCCCACGATATCCGGCTGCTCGCGTTGCAGCCATTGCAGCAGGTGCGGCAGGCGGCTGGCGATGCCATTGACGTTGTAGGTCGCAATCGTACGTTGAGTGGTGGGCATGGGCGAGCGGCCGCTGGCGTGGATCAAGAGCATCGCGTCTAACGCATTAACCCGATGCTCAAGCGAGGTGAAGCTGCGCGTGTGCATCGGTGCGCACTCACGCGCAGCGAACCCCTCGCATCCTTAGCCTTGGCAACCCCTGTATCGAAGGAGACCGCATGCGACCGTCCCTCTTGTTGCTGCCGCTGGCGTTTTGCGCCGCGTGCTCGCGCATTCCACCGCCGGTCACACCGCCGGGCGCGGAAGAAACCACCAAGACCAATGTCCTCGAAGCCGGCGCCAAGGTGCTGCAATCCAATGAACCGGTGGGCAAAACTCGATATCTACCTGGTTGGCTTTCATCCAATGAAGGATGCGCCGGAGCAACAGATGGAAGCGCATCACTACTGCCACCAGGTCAACCAGGATCTGGCGCAGTGTGCGCTCTACGATGGCAATACGGCCGAGGCCAATCTCACCGGCATCGAGTACATCATCTCCGAAAGCCTGTTTGCGCAACTGCCCGCGCAGGAACGCGCGTTCTGGCATCCGCACAATGGCGAGATCCTGTCCGGCCAGCTCTCTGCACCCAATCTGCCGCTGGTTGCCGAAAAGGAACTGATGCGCAGCAAGATGAACAGCTACGGCAAGACCTGGCACACCTGGCATTCGCGCAAGGGCACCGCACCGGGCGACACGCTGCCGCTGGGCGAGCCGATGCTGGCGTGGTCGTTCAGTCGCGATGGCGAGATCCAGCAGCCGTTGATCGAGGAACGCGACAAGGCGGCGACCATTTCCACGGCCGAGCGCCGCGCCGATCGCAGGGACCTTACCGAGCTGGCGAAACCGCAGCACGGCGTGGACGCCTTGCACCGCCACTTCCCGGAAGCGACGCCGATCCCGGGCGTGGTGGATGCCGAGGCAACTGCGCAGTAAACACGAGTGCCCCGCTGCATCTGCAGCGGGGCAACGGAGTGCCATCAATCACTGACCAACTTACGGAACAAACGCCGCGCGCACGCAGCCTTCGTGCTTGTGCTTGAACATCTCATAGCCGCGTGCGGCCTCTTCCAGCGGCATCTTGTGGGTCATCAGGAAGCTCGATTTGAGCCGGCCTGCGCGGGCCAGGTCGAGCAATCTGGGCACATACAACTGCCCATGCTGTTGTGCGGTGCGCACGGTCAGCCCCTTGTTCATGACCGCGCCGAGCGGGAATTTATCCATCAGCCCATACACGCCAAGCACGGACAGGATGCCGCCCTTGCGGCAGGCCAGGATCGCCTCGCGCAACGCCTGGCCGCGGTCGGTATGCAGATGCAGCGCCTGCTTCACGCGGTCATAGGCATGCCCCATGCCGGTGCCATGCGCCTCCATGCCCACTGCATCGATGCAGGCGTCTGGCCCGCGCCCGCCGGTCATTTCGCGCAGCACATCCACCACGCTGTCGACAGCCGAATAGTCGATGACCTCCACACCTAGCACATCGCGCGCCATGGCCAGGCGCTCGGGCAGCCGATCGATCGCAATCACCCGCTCTGCGCCGAGAATGCGTGCACTCTGCTGCGCCATCAGGCCGACGCCGCCACAGCCCCACACCGCCACCGTATCGCCCGGCTGGATGTTGCAGAAGTCTGCACCCATGAAGCCGGTGGGCCCGGCATCGGACAGGAATAAGGCGTCCTCATCGGACACCTCGTCCGGCACTTCGAAGCAACCAACGTCGGCATGCGGCACCCGGATATAGGTGGCATGCGAACCGGCGTAGCCGCCGAAGGCGTGCGTATAGCCGTAAATACCGGCGGTGGGGTGACCCAGCAGCGGCTCCTGCATTTCCCAGTGCGGGTTGGTGTTGTCGCACAGGGAATATTCCTTGCGCTCGCAATGCCAGCAGCCGCCGCACGAAATAAACGAGGGCACTACCACGCGTTGCCCCACCCGCACGTTCTTCACTGCCGGCCCCACTTCCACCACCGTGCCCATGAACTCATGGCCGATGACATCGCCCTCGCGCATGGTGGGCAGATAGCCGTCGATGAAATGCAGATCCGAACCGCAGGTAGTGCTCAAGCCCACTTTCAGGATGACATCGCGTGGATTGACCAGCACCGGGTCGGGCACCGTTTCCACACGCAGGTCGTTGACGCCGTTCCAGCACAGTGCTCTCACACCTGTTCTCCTGTTGCCTGGGAATGTTTGTCGCCACGTGCCGCGGGCGTGTGCGCCAGGGTCGGAATCTCCCCGGCTTCCAGCCATGCGCGCAGCCGCCGCAATGTCTTGCCCAGCAGCACGTAGGGCGCTGGGTTCACCAGCTTGGTAAACAGCTGCGCGATCACGCCCTCCACCGCGTAATGCAGCGTGGCGGTGACCTCGCTGGCATCACGCCCACGTGCGGGCCGCACCTGCAGCAGGACGTCGACTTGTAGGCCATGCTCGCCCTCGGCGATGTAGCGCACCGATTCCCCCAACCGCGCCTCGGCGCGGCGCAGCTGCACGCGCAACTGTTGCTGCAGCGGCGCGCGTAATTCCCATTCGGACGCGTGGCCGTCCCCACCGACCAACACGGCGGCACCCTCGAGCAAGCGCTGCTGCACCGTGGCATCGCACCACGCATCCAGGATCTGATGCGACTCAGCGCGGATGGTCATGCTCCGCACGATGTGTGTGCCCTGCGCATCGGCGGCCACCGGGTTGGTCGGGGTCAGGCTCATGGCTTACTGCACCCCGGCATTCTTGGTGGTGGTCTGCAGGGCCTTGGCGGCGGCGAGATGGTCGGCCACGTGATGACGCGTGGTCTTCAGGTGCTCGGCCACCTGCGGGTTTTGCGCTGCCGGGATCAGTTTCTTATCCAGTGCTTCCAGTGCGTCGGTGTGGTCCTTGACCATCGCCTTGATGTAGGCGGCCTGGAATTGGTCGCCCTCGAGCTTTTGCAGTTTGCTCAGCTCCGCCTTGCCCTTGGTCATCTGCAGCTTGGCACTCATCGCGGAGGTATCCGGCGACCACTTGGCGATCTTCTGGTTGTTCTCGGTGTGCTCCTTGATCATGCGCGCGGCGTAATCACGCACCCCGCCGGTGGCCTGCTTCTGCAGCGCAAGGTTGGCCGCGTTGATCTCACTGGTATTGATCGCGCTGAGCATCCCTAGTGCTTC
This sequence comes from Xanthomonas sp. NCPPB 4037, assembly GCF_041475695.2. Classification (NCBI taxonomy): domain Bacteria; kingdom Pseudomonadati; phylum Pseudomonadota; class Gammaproteobacteria; order Lysobacterales; family Lysobacteraceae; genus Xanthomonas; species Xanthomonas sp. NCPPB 4037. The sequence goes on along the minus strand of NZ_CM191261.1, from coordinate 2,405,830 downwards.
CTGCTCGTCTTCGCTGGGCGCGGCGCTGGCTGCGCTTTTAGGTGCCGTGTTACTGCCGGGCTGGGTTGCGGTTTGCGCCTGCGCGCTCATCGCAAGTCCAAGCGACAATGCCAGGCCGACCAGGAGTGGGGATACAGTTTTCATGGCAGTTCTCCAAAGGGATGTGGTGCAAGGATGCTGGCCCGCGCGGCGTGACTCGCTCGTCGAGCGCATGTCGAGACATGGCGAAGAAAGGCTGTTGCGGCGCAACACCCCCTCACGCACTCTGGACAACGCCGCCTACCGACACCGGCGGAATGAAATCGCGTAGCACCACGCCGCTGCGCGGCAGCGTTGGAAAACGATTCAATGGGTAGCGCAGATCCTGCGGCGGTAACGTGTAATCGCTGGATGCAAGCAGGCTGAGCGCAGACATCAGCAGTGCGATGCTCGGATTTTCCCCGGGGCAGCGATGGTCGCGTTCGACACTGCCGCCGCCCTGCGCCACGAAGTCGTAGCGGCTGCCTGTCCACTGCTCGAAGCGCGAGGGATCGAAGCGCTCGGGATCGCGCCAGACCGCAGGATGATGATTGGTGCCATACAGATCCACCATCATCCAGTCGCCCTGCTTGAAATGCCGGTCTCGCCAGACGAACGGCATGCGCACCCGCCCGCCAATCAGCGGGAAAAAAGGATAGAAGCGGCGCACTTCCTGCACAGTGTTCTGCAACAGACCTGGCTCACCGGCGCGCAGGCGCGAGCGCAGCGGCGGATGCTCATGCAGGGCGAGCGCGCAGAAGCTGATCCAGCGCGCCATGGCCACGATCGGGCGCAACAGGTTGATCAGTTCGGTTACCGCAGTGGGCACGCTCAACAGCACGCCGTCCGCATCGCGATGCCAGGCGACTGTGGCTGCGATGCTGGCCTCGGGCGCTGTCCCGGCACGCCGCACATTGCGAACCGCACGCGCCACCCAACGCTCCACGCGGCGACGGCCACGCCATCCGCGCACCCAACGCGGCCCGAACGCCCCCGCGCCATCGATCATCGCAGCCAGGTCCCGTGCAAGTGGCCTGCTCTGTTGCGCGCGCAGAGGCATCCCCGCCCATCGGCACGCGGCGCGGCAGAGCACGTGTTCGGCTTCCTGCTGCAAGATGATGTGTGCGCTACGCGCCCAGGTGTCTGCCTGCCGGCTCCACTCCTCCTCGAAGCACGCCACCAGCCGCGAGGTTTCGCCAGGTGTCAGCACCGACAGGAACAGGCGCTTGCGCTGTAGGTGCGCATCGCCATCGAGCTGCTGCACGCTGCCGCGTCCCTGCAACAAGCGCAGCGTGGTCGGCGGCATCGCGCCAACGCGGGTGAAGCGGCCCGGGTGATAGAAGGTGGCGAGTGCATCCGGCCCGCGCGCGAACACCACCTGTTGCAGCGCCAGACGTGCCTGAAACGCATCGCTGCCCAGCGCCTCGCAGTGTCTGGACACAAAGGCATAGCCGTCTCGCAGCAAGGCCGGGAGCACATCGCGCTGCGGTGCCTGTGCAATCCGCCCTTCGGTCTCCGCTGTCGCGTCTGCAACGTCATCGCGTAGACGCTGCGCTGCGTGCCCAACATGGTCGGTGGTCGACGAGTGCATCGTCATTGCCTGTCTGCTCTTGTTGCGGTGATGCCTGGCACGCTGAGCTCGGTGCACGCAGCAACACGTGAATCGCACTCCACATGCGCCCCCGGCGCATGCGCAGACTTCACACCTGCCGCTTTCGCGGCACGCACGTGAAGATGCTCGAGACTGGCTTCACCGGTTAGTGAGCAACGCGTGCCTAGCGTCTAGAACTTTCCACGGAGCTACGCCATGGCCAAGCATCGCCCTCTCGACCAGCAGGTCATTGTCATCACCGGTGCCTCCAGCGGCATCGGCCTGTGTACCGCGCTGACCGCCGCCGAAGCAGGCGCCAGTGTCGTCCTGGTTGCGCGCAGTGCTGGTGTGCTGCAGGAAGTGGCCGACCTGCTCACCACGCAGGGACACCAGGCCATCGCCGTGGTCGCCGACGTCACCGAACCGGCGCAGCTGCAACACGCCGCAGACACGGCAATCGCGCGCTTCGGCCGCATCGACACCTGGGTCAACAATGCCGGCGTGGCGATCTTCGGCCTGTTACAGGACGTAGACGATGACGACAGCCGGCGCATGTTCGATATCAATTTCTGGGGCGTGGTCTATGGGTCGCGCATCGCGCTCCCGCACCTGGCAACAAGCGGCGGCGCATTGATCAACATCGGCAGCGAAGCCTCGGAGGCCGTGGTCCCCTGGCAAGGCATGTATTCGGCATCCAAGCATGCGGTAAAAGGCTTCACCGACAGCCTGCGCATCGAGATCGAAGGCCTGGCCAAACAGCCGGTGTCGGTGGTGCTGATTCAACCCACCGCGGTGGACACGCCTTATCCGCAGCATGCGCGCAACTACATGCAAGCAGAACCGCAATTGCCGCCGCCGCTGATCGAACCGATGCGCGTTGCCAACGCCATCCTGCATGCGGCCGAACACGGCGGCCGCGACGTCAAGGTGGGCGCGATGGCCAATGCAAACATCGCTGTGACCCGGCTGATGCCGCGCGTGGCGGACGCACTCTCCGCCATGAGGGCCAAGACCCAGCAACAGGATCGCGCTGCCGTCGATCCTGCAGGCACGTTGTACCGCGCAGGCGAAAGTGGACGTATCCACGGCGAATAAGCCTGTCGCCGGTCATGCGAGCACCGTCGCTTGACCGACTTCTGCCACATCTCTCGCTGCAAATACAGATCGCCGCACCAGCGGCGATCTGTATCCATTACTCATCTGCGCAAAAAATGCGCGTTACACCATCGGTGCTAAGCACCAGGATCCGCCGGCCCAAGTTGGTTGGCCGCAAGCATGTCGTCGATGCGCTTGGTCACCTGCGCAGCGTCCTCTTTGCTCTGCACCGCAGCGGTAATGGCCTCTGCGCGTGCATGGAACACATCCCAGAAGTCATCGGGGTGCTGCCGCCGCAGCTCGGGGAGTTCGTCGGCCAGTGTTTTCAGTTGTGCGTCGATATCAGGGGTCATGGGGTCTCCTTTACGCGTCCACGCTACCCAGCAGCGGGTGAGCTTGGCGCCAACGTACCGGCCACGCGGTCGAGCGCGCGTCACAGGCGGAAGCGCAGGCCTAGCGAATACGTGCGCTCGGGCGATGCGACTTCGCGCGGAAACGCACCACGTTGGCCAAAGTGATTGTCGGTGGTGGTACCCAGCAGGTTGGTCGCCTCGGCGAACACCGTCAGGCGCTCGCTGAGCTCGTAGTTGAACGCTACATCCAGCCACTTTTCGCGCCCCTGGTTGATCTGCTCGGGTTGGTCACCGGAACTGTTGAAGCTCACCGCATAATCGCCACGCCAGTTGTAGGCCACGCGCGCGGAGAAGCGCGCATATTCGTACATCAAGATCGCGTTGTAGGCGTTCTTGGAGACATTGGTCAGCGGCTGGCTGATGCCCTCGGGCGAGTCGGCTTCGGCCGAAATATAGGTGTAGTTGAGCTGGGTTCCGAAGCCCGACAACCAGCCCGGCAAGAAGTCATAGAACTGCGTATAGCCCACCTCCACGCCCTTCAAACTGCCCTGCCCGGTGTTACGCGGGCGGCTGATCGAATAGGTGATGCCGTCGATCACCTCATCGGCGGCGTAGTTCTGGATATAGCCGTCAATGTCCCGATGGAAGCCGGCGAGCGACAGCAGCGATCCCGGGCGGAAGTACCACTCCAGCGACAGGTCGGCATTGCGCGACTCCACCGGGCGCAGCTGCGGGTTGCCGCCATTGCCGCGCGCGGGCAGCGATTCGGTCGACTGATACAACGCCAGCTGCGGGTTCAGATCGGCAAACTCCGGCCGCGTAATGGTGGTGCTGCCGGCCAGGCGCAGGATCAGGTTCTCGTGCAAGGTGAAGTTGGCGCTGTAGTTGGGCAACACCTTGTCGATGCGGCGATCGATGCTCACCGGGCTCAGCACACCGTCCAGTGACTGGCTGCCCTCCAGGCTGGAATCCAGCCGCGTCGCGCGGGCACCGATCCGCCCATCCACCGGCACCGGCCCGAGCGAGAAACCATAGTTGAGCTGCGCATACACCGCGTAGTTATCTTCGCGGTCATCAAAGAACAACGCCGGATTTTCCAGCGGCGCCTCCGGGGATTGCCCCATCAGCGTCCGCAGGCGTGCGCTTTGCTGCAGCAGCACGTCCTGGTTGGCGGAGGCCCAGCGGTCGCTGGTGAACGCGCGCGCGCCGTCGAGCATGTTGCCTGGCGTCACCGATGCCAGCCCGGGCACGTCGCTCAGCAAGATCGGCGCGCCGGTGATGTTGTCGCGCGCACCGGTGTCGCCGGAATGATTGGTCGCGGTGCGCCGGCTAGCACGCGCGCCCACCTCCAGCGAGGTCAGCGGACCGGCATCCAGGTCGAAGGTGGCATCGCCGCGCCAGGCCCATTCTTCGCCGCGCTGCCGGTTCCAGCTGTCGTAGTACTGGCGCAAGACCCAGTTGCCTGGCGCAGTGATGTCATACGGGCTGCCCTCGCGTTGGGTGATCCAGGTATCGGTCGCGCCACCGCCTGATCGCATGTGCAGCAGCGGCGCACGCGTGTCCATGTCCAGCGTGAATGCACGATTCTTCGCATCGCTATAGGTGTACGCCAGCTCGGTGCTGAGCTTCACGCGCTCGCCGCTCCAGCGCCCACCCAGCGCAGCCTGGTAGGTGTCCGACGCGTTCTTGTGCGCCTGCGTGCTGGACAGCGTCTGCAGATCGCGCGCCACCAGGCCATCGAGCACGTTGCTGCCGGGGTGCACGCTCACCGATTCGGTATTTTCCGCGTTCGCCAGCCCCGGGAATGGCAGCCAGTAATTCACCTGTGGCCGGTTGTCGTAACCGATGTACAAGGTGTCGATGTAGATTTCGCTGTTGTCGCTCGGCGCCCACTGAAACGAGAGATTGGCCGACTTGCGCTTGCGGTCGCCACGCGCCATCAACCCGCCGGCGCTGTACGGCACGTAGAGCTGCTGCGCTGGATCCAGCGGATTCGGCTTGAGGTCATAAGTGCCGTAGAGCGTGTTGGACTCCTGATACGGGCGACGCTGGTAGGCCACACTGCCCATCACGCCCATGCGCCCCACCCCGGTTTCCCAGCGCTGGCTCATGGTGAAGCTGCCATTGGGCTCGGTCTTTTCCGCCTGGTCGCCGCGCAATGCGCTGACGCTGCCGGCAATCGTGCTGTCGTCGTCGAAATCGAACGGCCGCCGCAGATGCACATCCACCACGCCGGCGATGCCACCTTCCTGGAATTGCGCACCGGTGGTCTTGTACACATCCACGCTGCGCAACAACTCCGCCGGCACATCCGCCAACTCCATGTCGCGCCCCACCGTGGTGAAGACATTGCGCCCGTCCAGCGTGGTGATGACGTTCGGCAGGCCCCGCACCAGCACCTGGCCCACTTCGCCGCCGGCACGCGCCACCTGCACACCGGTCACCCGCTGCAGAGCCGCCGCAACACTGTTGTCGGGCAATTTGCCGATGTCCTCGGCCACGATCGAATCGCTGATCTCCTTGTGTGCCTGCTTGGTGGAAATGGCGCTTTCCACGCTGCTGCGCACGCCGCGCACCTGCACCGCATCCAGCGTGGAGGTTGGCTGCGCGTTGGCTGGCTGCGCAGCGGCAGTGCCGTCCGGTGCGGCCTCCTGTGCGTGCACGCCTGCGCTGAGCAGCAGCGCGATCGACAAGGCCAACGGGTGGCGTATTGCGCGTCTGCAATGCGCAGGCGATACGCAAAAAAGTGGGGTCATGACATTCTCCTGAAGCCGGCTGCAGGTATGGCGCACTGCACCTTTTGCGTTCGGCGATGGGCGGACGAACCAGGCGCGAGCGCGCAACTGGCGCCACACCGGTAAGCGCTGGATTACAGCCACGTACCGGCCTAAGCCATGTGATCGGCACATGCCCATCCAGCGTGATCCGCACGCGCTCTTCATGCCGGCCACTCGCATGCTGCAACACACAGGTGCGTCATCGGATGGAGGCTTTGCGCGACAATGGCCGCATGAGCCACGACCTCTCTCCTGCCCAAGCCCGTGCCCGCGCCTTGCACGGCGCCTTGCTGATCGATATCCGCCAGCCGCACGAACGCGTCAACGGCCAGGCCGAAGGCGCGCTTGCGATCGCACAGGCCGATCTGGAGCAGGCACCGGCGCAGCATCTGCCCGACCGCGATCGCGACATCCTGCTGATCTGCCAGAGCGGCAAACGCTCCGCACAGACCGCCGCGCAACTGCGCGAGCAAGGCTATCCGCACGCGCTGTCGGTCCTCGGCGGCACCACTGCCTGGTCGCGCGACGGGCTGCCGCTGGTACGGCCGACGCTGCCTTCAGACGAAACGGATTTCCTGGAACGCTACTCACGGCATCTGCGCCTGCCGCAGGTGGGCATCGACGGGCAGCAGCGCCTGGCGCGCGCGCGTGTTCTGCTGATCGGTGCCGGTGGGCTCGGTTCGCCGGTCGCGTTTTATCTTGCCGCCGCCGGCGTCGGGCACCTGCGCATCGCCGATGACGATGTGGTGGATCGCAGCAATCTGCAGCGCCAGATCCTGCATACCGAAGACAGCGTCGGCGTGGCCAAGGTGGTGTCGGCTGCGCAACGCATTGCCGCGTTGAATCCACGGGTGCAGGTCGACGCCATCCAGACGCGCGTGACCGCCAGCAACGTCGAGGCCCTGCTGCAGGACGCCGATGTGGTGGTGGATGGCGCCGACAATTTCGCGGCGCGCTATCTGCTCAACGATGCCTGCGTGAAGCTCGGCAAGCCGCTGGTGTACGGCGCGGTGCAACAGTTCGAAGGGCAGTTGAGCGTGTTCGATGCCGGACGCCACCGCGGGCAGCTGCCGTGCTACCGCTGCCTGTTTCCCGAACCGCCGCCGCCGGAGTTCGCACCCAGTTGCGCCGAGGCCGGTGTGCTCGGTGTGCTGCCCGGCGTGATCGGCCTGTTGCAGGCGACCGAGGCGATCAAGCTCTTGCTCGGGCTAGGCGACAGCCTGGCCGGGCGCCTGCTCAGCTTCGACGCTTTGGCCATGCGCTTTCGCGAGATCCGCCTGCCGCCCGACCCGCAGTGCCCGGTGTGCGCACCAGGCACGGCATTTCCTGGCTATGCCGACTACGCCACCTTCTGCGGCACGCCGGCCTGACGCACGGCGGCTACAACGCGTAAGGAATCACCCGCACCACCTCGCCCGCTTCGTAGTGACGCGCCGGTTCCGGCAGCACGATCAATACGTTGCTGTCGGCCGCGCCGCGCAGCAGATGCGAAGCATCGCCACGGTGGGGCGTCGCGACCAGGCGGCCATCGGAACCACAGTCCAGCCGGCCGCGCAGAAATTCCAGGCGTTCGTGGCGCTTGTCCCAGGGCGCCGACAAGGCCGCATGCCACACCGGCCGCGGCTCGCTGCGGCTCTGCAGGGCATCCAGCAGCGGCACGCCGTAGGCGATCAACGTCGCCAGCACCGACACCGGATTGCCCGGCAGGCCCAACACCAGGCAGCGGCCGATCTGCCCCAGCACCGCCGGCATCCCCGGGCGCATACGCACGCGCCAGAAATGGATCTGCCCCAATTCCTGGATCAGGCGAGGCAGATAGTCCTTTTCGCCAGCCGACACGCCGCCACAGGTGATCACCACATCGAAGGCCGCCGCCGCATCTTCCAGCATGGTGCGGATGCGCTGCGGATCGTCCGGCAAGGTTGGCCAGGCGGTCGGCGCATAGCCCAGTGCCCGCAGCTGCGCCATCAACATGTCGCGGTTGCTGTTGTAGATCTGCCCTGGCCCCAGCGGCATGCCCGGCTCCACCAGCTCATCGCCGGTCGCCAGCACCGCAATGGTTGGGCGCGGCGCCACCGCAAGCCGCGACACGCCCAGCGCGGCGGCAAGGCCAATCCGCGCCGGGGTGAGGACCTGGCCGGGCTGGATCACCAGATCGCCCGCGCGCACGTCGCTGCCCGCCAGGCGCACCGCCGCCCCCAGTGTCGGGCGCGTGCGCAGGTGCACCAGCCCGGCCTGCTCGTCGGCGTCTTCCTTCGGCACCACAGTGTCGGCACCGGCCGGCAACGGCGCGCCGGTGGTGATGCGCAGGCATTGCCCGGCAGTCAGCGTGCCGCTCCAGGAGTCGCCGGCAAACTGCTCGCCCACCAGCTGCAGGCGCACGTCCTCGCCCAGCGTATCGGCGTGGCGCACGGCAAAGCCGTCCATTGAGCTATTGGCGAACGGCGGCAGCGATAGCGGCGCGATCAGGTCGGCGGCGGAGATCCTGCCGTCGGCACGCGAGGTGGCGATGTTCTCGTCGGGCAGGCGGCTGTTCGCCGCAACGGCGCGGAGAATCTCCAGTGCCCGTGCGTAAGGAATGCGGGAGGGATAGTCGGTCATGGCGCGCAGGATACCAGCGCGCCGTGCCGGCTTACTTGCCCTTGACGTGCCGCATCAGGCGACGCTTCCGCGCGATCTGCCGATCGGAGAGCGGATTCTTCTTGCCCTCGTACGGGTTGGCACCCTCGCGGAAGATGAAGCGCACCGGCGTGCCGACCAGCTTGAAGCGCTTACGGAAGAAGTTTTCCAGATAACGCTTGTACGACTCCGGCAGCACCTTCAGGCGCGTGCCATGCACGATGAAGGTGGGCGGATTGGCGCCACCGGGGTGCACATAACGCAGCTTGGAGACATGCCCGCGAATGCTCGGCGGCGGGTTGGTCTCGTAGGCAATTTCCAGCGCCTGGTTCACTTCGCTGGTGCTGAACTCATGCGTGGCCGATGCATGCGCACGATGGATCGCCTGAAACAGCTCACGCATGCCCGAGCCGTGCAACGCGGAGATCCGCACGGCTTCGGCCCAGTTCACAAAGCCCAGCTTGCGCGACAACAAGTCCTCGGCCTGGGCACGCTGATAGTCGCTCTGCCCATCCCACTTGTTGATCGCCACCACCAGTGCGCGGCCCGCATCGAGAATCGCACCGAGAATGGTCGCGTCCTGATCGGTCACACCTTCGGTCGCATCCAGCATCAGCACCGCGACCTGGCATTGCTCGATCGCTTGCAGCGTCTTGAAGGCGCTGAATTTCTCGACCGCCTCTTCCACCTTGCCGCGGCGACGCAGGCCGGCCGTGTCGATCAGGCGGTACTGGCGCCCGTCACGCTCCAGGTCCACGGCGATGGAATCGCGCGTGGTCCCGGGAACTTCCGACGCGATCATCCGCTCCTCGCCCAGCAGGCGATTGACCAGCGTCGACTTGCCCACGTTCGGGCGGCCCACGAATGCAATACGCACGCGCGCGGGGTCGTTATCGAGCAATTCGCCAGCGCCTTCCTCCGGCAAACGCGCACCGACTTCTTCCAGCAAGTCGTCGATGCCCTGCCGATGGGCGGCCGACAGCGCCACCACATCGGAGAAGCCATAGCGCGAAAACTCCGAACGCACCGATTCTTCATCGGTACCGTCGATCTTGTTGATCACCAGCACGGTCGGCCGGGCCAGCTTGCGCAGCCAGGCCAGGATTTCGTCGTCCAGCGACGAGGCGCCCTCGCGGCCATCAACCACGAACAACACCAGATCGGCTTCGCCAGCCGCAGCACGTGCCTGGCGCGCGGTGGCGCCGGCCAAGCCCTCCTCGTCGCCGGCGATACCACCGGTATCGACCACGATGAAGGGCTGTTGCTCGTCGAGCCGGCAGACGCCGTAGTTGCGGTCGCGGGTGACGCCAGGCTGGTCATGGACCAGCGCGTCACGGGTGCGCGTCAGCGCATTGAAGATGGTGGACTTGCCGACATTGGGCCGTCCAACCAGGGCGACCAGGGGCAGCATCGCAAGGTCCTTATTGTGCCAACCGGAAGGCGGTGATATCGCCGTCGGTATTTTGTACCAGCAGAATGCCATCAACGACCAGCGGCTGTGCCAGCAGCGTGTCGCGTCCAGCGCGAGCGCGCGCGGCCAGAGCACCGTCGCTGAGTTTCAGCCAGTGCAGGTAGCCCTTGTAATCCCCCACCACGGCGTAATCACCCTGGATGACCACACCGGTCAACGAGCGGCGTGCAAGCGCAGCCTGCGACCACATCGCCGCACCGCTGGACTTGTCCAGGCCCCACACCGAACCGGCGTTGTCGGCCACCACCACCACGCTGGACGACACGCCCGGACCGCCGGCACCGCCGTGATCGCGTGTCCACAGCGGACGGCCACTGGGGCCTTCCAGGGCGAGGGTTTCGTTCTTGAAGCTGGTTGCGTACAGGGTGGTGCCATCCAGCACCGGGGCGCCATCCACGTCGGACATGCGCTCCAGCTCGGTGCGGCCTTCCGGCACGCCGATCGCCTGTTCCCACAACGGGCGGCCATCCTGCAGCGCCAGGGCGCTCAGGGTGCCGACATCGTTGCCGACAAACACCACGCCCGGGCCGGTCACGATCGGCGCATTGCCGCGCACCGACAGGGTCGGACCTTCCTCGGCATGGAACCAGCGGCGCTCGCCGGTGGCTGCATCGAACGCACTCACGCGGCCGTCGTTGCTGCGCACCAGCACCAGGCTCTGCGCGATCGCAGGCGCGGCGATGACTTCGTTCGGCACCTTGGCCCGCCACTTCTCGGTGCCGTCGGCCTGATTCAGCGCGATCACGTCACCGGAAAGCGTGCCGATCACCACCAGGCCCTCGCCCACACCCGGACCACCGGACAGGCGCTGCTTGAACTTGCGATCGTTGCGCTCTTCTTTCTTGGGCTTGTATTCCCACACGCGCTTGCCGGTCTGCAGATCCAGCGCCTGCACGCCACCGGTGATGGCGGCCGCATACACCTTGCCATCTGCCACGGCCGGACGCTGACGCACACCGATGTGCCCCTCGCCCTTGCCCACGCCGGTAGACCACAGCTTGTCGACCTTGACCGAAGGCTCGAACTTGACCAGTTCGGCCGGTTCCTGCGCCTTCTTGGCAGCCGCGTCCTTGCCTGCGAACCAGCCCTTGACGGTGCTGCAACCCGCCAGCGACATGCCCATCAGGGCGATCAATGCAACGCGCTTGTACATATCAACCTGCTTCATCAAATCGGCTCCGCCGGATCGGGCACGGTGCCGCCCACATCCATCAGCTTGGTTTCCAGCAGGCGGCGCTGCGGCGATGCCACATCCACCGTTGCCAGTGCCTTGGTATAGAGCGCGCGTGCTTCGTCGCGCTTGCCCTGCTTCACCAGCGCATCGGCGCGGATTTCCAGGCTGGTGTGATCCTGCGCATCGGCCAGCAGCTTGATCGCCTCATCCGGCTTGCCGCTGTCGGTCAGCACGCGCGCCAGGCGCTGCTGCACGATCTGCTTGAGCTCGCCTTCGGCGGGCACATCACGCAATGTCTTGATCGCTTCGGCGGTCTTGCCGGCATCCATCTGGGCCTTGGCCAGGCGCAGCGCAGCGAGCTCGGCGTAAACGCCACCCTTGCCGTCGTCCAGCGCCACGATGTCCTTAGCGGCCTTGTCCAGGTCCTTGCCCTGGATGGACTTGACCACGGCCTCGTAGCGGGCATTGGCCTCCACCGACGCGGTCGTGTTGCGCTTCTGCCACCACTGCCACCCCAGGATCAGGGCCAGTCCCAGCAGGACTCCGCCAATCAGACCCGCGCCATTCTTTCTCAACCAGGAACGAACCCGTTCACCTTGTTCGTGTTCGTCGAGCAGATCGTCGATCGCCATGCGTACTCTCGCTCCGCCACCTGCAGGCGCGGAACATCAAAAGGGGAAAATGAAAAACCGCAGTCCGCTTCTATTCGGAAGCAGGCACCACGGAGCCGTCGGAGGATACCGCAAAACGTGCCACGTTAGCGCGCTGGAACGGCTTCACGTCGACGATACTGCCGCCTTGCTGAACCTCTACCGCTGATGCATTGCCCAGCACCACACGGCCGATCTGGCCCGGCGAATAGGTGCGTTGCTCGCCGGCACGGATCAACGCTTTTTCCACCGCGCTGCCATCCGGTGCCAGGATCTGCACCCAGCTGTCACCGCTGAAACGCAACGACAACGTGCCCGCACTGCTGGCGGGCGGGGCCTCGGCAGCAGGCGTGGCCCGGGGCACCGGCGTCATCGACGCGATATACGGCGCCGGCTGTTCACGCGGCACGGAAGACGGTGGCTCGGCAGTCCGCGCGGGCGTGCCGGTCTTGGCAGCATCCGGCACGCTGTCCAGCGACACGGTGCTTGGCCCCTGTCCATCCAGGTGCGAGCGCGTGGCGTACCACACCGGCACTGCGAACACGCCGGTGATCACGACGTACATCGCCTTGCGAGCGGTGCTTTCCAGAATCCGCCGGGCACGCGGTGTATGCGTGTGACTGACCAGCTTGACCGGTTCAACCGGCGCAATCGTGGTTTGCTGCAGCAGCGGATCCAGATCGACACGCAGCAGGCGCGCGTAGCTGCGCAACTGCCCGCGCACGAAGACCGGCGCGCCGAGACGCTGCCATTCTTCCTGTTCGAGCGAACGCACCACGTGGGCCGGCATGCGCAGCTTGCCTGCCACATCGTCCACGCTCAGACCTGCCGCTTCGCGCGCGTCGCGCAACTGCTGCCCGCATCCCTTTTCCTGCTCGAAAGGATTCGGATTGGAATCACTGATCACAATGCATTGGCCCCAGGAGTAGCGGTCGCTGCGTCAGGAAATTCCTTGACCAACCGCTGTTGATAACGGCCGGCAGCTACCATGTCGCCGAGCCCTTGCTCAATCTGAATGGCGAGTTGTAACACGGAAGCAGTTGCCGGTGCAGCCGCGAGCCGTCGTTCGACGAATGCGCGGGCTTCGAAAAAGCCTTTACGCTGGACTTCATAACGCGCCATGGATTCAAGCGCATAGGCGTTGGTGGGTTCCAGATCGAGCGCTTTGCGCAACTCGCGCACAGCACGCTCCGGCTGACCCGCCTGCAAGGCGCAGCCACCTGCGTTGGCCAAGGCAGGCGCCGGCGCGTAGGTCTGGTCACCCAGTGCACGATCAAACCATGCAAGCGACTCCGCCGCCTTGCCGTTGCCGCACAACCAGGCGCCATAGTTGTTGAGCACATCACCGCGCTGCGGTGCCAGTTCGGCGGTACGGCGATAGGTGTCGCCTGCAGCGAGATTGCCCTGCCCCTGTTGAATCACGCCCAGGAACATCAGCGCGTCGATCGAGTTGGGCGTCTTCTTCAACACGTCGCGCACTAGCTGCTCTGCAGCGGCGTAATCGCCGCTCTGCATGCGGTTGTTGGCGAGCCCCAGCTTCTGCTCCAGTGCCAGGCGATCGCGCGTGGCCGAGCTGTCACGGAAATCGTAATTGGGCGCAACCTGCTCAACACTCCTGATCTTGCCAGGCTTCGCATTGCGCCCGCCGCAGCCAACCGCGCTGAGCGCGATCACTGCGGCCGCCATTAACGCGATATCACGCTGCCGCATCTCGATCGGCCTGCCCTTCCAATGTGCGGCGGAATTCCGCCTGGCGACGGGTCCGGTCCATGACCTGGCCCTTGAGCTGACCACAGGCTGCATCGATATCGTCGCCACGCGTGCGGCGTACCATCGTCAGCACCTGCGCATCGAGCAGGATCTTCTGGAATGCGCGGATCTCGGTTTCGCCAGAGCGCTCGTAGCGCGTGCCGGGAAACGGGTTGAACGGAATCAGGTTGACCTTGCCGGCATCCTTGGACTGCACGGCATTGTCGAACTGCCGCATCAGCCGGGCCAGCTGACGCGCATGCTCGGGCTGGTCGTTGATGCCCTTCATCAAGGTGTATTCAAACGTCACCGAGTCGCGCTTCTTATTGCCGCGCAGGTAGCGCGCGCACGACTCCATCAACTCGGCGATCGGGTACTTCTTGTTCAACGGCACCAGTGACTCGCGCAGTGCATCGTTGGCGGCATGCAGCGAAACGGCCAGCGACACGTCGCTTTCGGTGGCCAGCCGGTCGATCATCGGCACCAGGCCCGAGGTGGACAGCGTCACCCGCTTGCTGGCCAGGCCGTAGCCCAGATCGTCGCGCATCACGCTCATCGCGCGCACGACGTTGTCGAAATTCATCAGTGGCTCACCCATGCCCATCATCACCACGTTGGTGAGACGACGCTGCTGGTGCGGCACATTGCCCAGATGGCGCGCGGCAACCCAGACCTGCCCGATGATCTCGGCGGTGGTGAGGTTGCGGTTGAAGCCCTGGGTGGCGGTCGAACAGAAGGTGCAGTTCAAGCCGCAGCCGACCTGGGAAGACACGCACAGCGTGCCACGGCCCTTGTCGGGGATATAGACCGTCTCGATCGCATTCTTGCCGTCGGTCCCCATGGCCAGCAGCCACTTGTGGGTGCCGTCGGTCGACGGTTTGTCGAACACGACATTCGGGACGAGGACCTCGGCGTGCTGGTGCAACTTCGCACGCAGCGCCTTGCCGAGGTCCGTCATCTGGTCGAAATCAGTGACGTAGCGATGATGAATCCACTTCATCACCTGATGGGCACGGTAGCGCGCCTCGCCGAGCGTATCGGCGAAGAAGTGCTCCAGTCCCTCGCGGTCGAGGTCGAGCAGGTTCTGCTTGTGCACCGTTGCAGCCGGGACGGGAACGTCCAGCAACACGGAGGGGATCACGACCTCATTCACGATTCGACTCTCTCGGCCTCAGCGCGAGACCACTTCAGTTGCAGCAAAGAAATACGCGACTTCGTTAGCAGCATTCTCGACCGAGTCCGAGCCGTGGGCGGCGTTGGCATCGATCGAATCAGCGAAGTCGGCACGGATGGTGCCCGGTGCGGCGTCCTTCGGGTTGGTGGCGCCCAGCAGGTCGCGGTGTGCGGCCACGGCGTTCTCGCCTTCCAGCGCCTGGATCATCACCGGGCCGGAGATCATGAACTCGACCAGCGCGTTGAAGAACGGACGCTCGCGGTGCACGGCGTAGAAGCCTTCGGCTTCGCGGCGCGACAGCTGCTTGTACTTGGCGGCCACGACCTTCAGGCCAGCCTTCTCGAAGCGGCTGTAGATTTCACCGATGACGTTCTTGGCGACGGCGTCGGGCTTGATGATGGACAGGGTGCGCTCCAGCGCCATGGGAGAATCTCCGTTGGGCGGGCCACTGAAGGCCCGAGGTTATCATGAAAAAAACCCGCGTCAAAACGCGGGCTTAGCCTTCTTTGCGATGGTCAATTCTATCCCGTCGTCCTTACCTTTGCATACCAGGCCCTGAATCGTGCTGCAGTGCGGCATGACCATGGCGTCGGCGAGCCCGTAGACTCAAACAATCGTTTGATTGAGCGCCACGCCTGTCCATGCCCAAGCCCGCCCACTTCTCGACCAAGGACCGCATCCTCAGCGCGGCCGAGGAGCTGTTCGCACAGCACGGGTTCGCCGGCACCTCGCTGCGCCAGCTCACCACCCAGGCCGACGTCAATATCGCCGCGGTCAACTACCACTTCGGCTCCAAGGAAAACCTGGTCAACGAGGTGTTCCGCCGGCGCATGGACGAGATGACCGCCGCACGGCTGCAGCAGCTCGAGGCCGCCAAGCGTAGCCAGCCGGGCGAACTCACTGCGGTGCTGGCCGCGTTCGTGGAGCCGGCGCTGGCCATGGCCCAGGACCGCCAGAGTGGCGGCGCCTTCGTCCGCGTGATCGCCAGGGCCTATGCCGAAAAGAACGACAACCTGCGCAAGTTCCTCTCCGACCATTACGGCCATGTGCTGCGCGAGTTCGGCAAGGCCATCGCCGGCTGCGTGCCGGGCCTGAGCAAGGAGGAGCTGTACTGGCGCCTGGATTTCCTGGCCGGAGCGCTCACCTATGCCATGGCCGATTTCGGCCTCATCAAACGCCCGGCGGGCGTGAGCGAGGCCGACCATCGCGCGCACGCCGCGCGCGAACTGATTCGTTTCGCGGAACCCGGTTTCCGCACCCATTCCACACCGTAGTCGCACTCACCAAAGGCTCATCGCTATGTCCAATCCGTTGCTAGTCCGTCGCGCCGCCGTGCTCGGTGCCGGCGTCATGGGCGCACAGATCGCCGCGCACCTCACCAACGCCGGTGTCGACACCGTGCTGTTCGACCTGCCCGCCAAGGAAGGTCCGGCTGATGGCATCGTGCTCAAGGCCATCGCCAACCTGGGCAAGCTCAGCCCCGCCCCGCTCGCCAGCAAGGCGCTGGCCGAGGCGATCACGCCGGCCAACTACGAGAGCGGGCTGGAGCAGCTGCGCGACTGCGACCTGATCATCGAGGCGATTGCCGAGCGGATGGACTGGAAGCAGGACCTGTACAAGAAGATCGCCCCGTTCGTCTCCGAGCATGCGGTGCTGGCCTCCAATACGTCCGGGCTGGGCATCAACAAGCTGTCGGACGTGCTGCCGGAGCAGCTGCGCCATCGCTTCTGCGGCGTGCACTTCTTCAACCCGCCGCGGTATATGCACCTGGCCGAGCTGATTCCGGCCAAGGGCACCGACAAGGCCGTGCTCGAAGGCCTGGAAAGCTTCCTGGTCACCACGCTCGGCAAGGGTGTGGTGTACGCCAAGGACACCCCGAACTTCATCGGTAACCGCATCGGCGTGTTCTCGATTCTGTCCACCATCCACCACACCGCCGAGTTCGGCCTGGGCTTCGATGAAGTCGATGGCCTGACCGGCCCGCTGGTCGGCCGCCCGAAGTCGGCGACCTACCGCACCTCGGACGTGGTCGGCCTGGACACCATGGCGCACGTGATCAAGACCATGGGCGACACCCTGCCGGACGACCCGTGGCACCAGTATTTCAAGTCGCCGAAGTGGCTGGAGGCGCTGATCGCCAAGGGTGCGCTTGGCCAGAAGGTCGGCGCCGGCATCTTCCGCAAGGTCGGCAAGGACATCGTGGTGCTGGACCTGGAGAAGCAGGATTACCGCGCCGCCGATCGCAGCGCTGCGCCGGAAGTGGTCGAGATCCTGAAGATCAAGAACCCGGCCGAAAAGTTCGCCAAGCTGCGCGAGAGCCAGCATCCGCAGGCGCAGTTCCTGTGGGCGACGTTCCGCGACCTGTTCCACTACAGCGCCTATCACCTGGCCGACATTGCCGAGACCGCGCGCGATGTGGATCTGGCGATCCGCTGGGGCTACGGTTGGTCGCTGGGCCCGTTCGAAACCTGGCAGGCCGCCGGCTGGAAGCAGGTAGCGCAGTGGATTGCCGAAGACATTGCCAGCGGCAAGAGCATGAGCAGCGCGCCGCTGCCGAACTGGGTGTTCGACGGCCGCGATGGCGTGCACGCGGCCGAGGGCTCCTACAGCCCGGCGCGCGATGCCAAGCTGCCGCGTTCGGCGCTGCCGGTGTACAAGCGCCAGCGCTTCCCAGACCCGCTGCTGGGCGAGCAGTTTTCGCCGGGCGAGACGGTGTTCGAAAACGACGGCGTGCGCATGTGGCACGACGGCGACGACATCGCGGTGGTCAGCTTCAAGACCAAGATGAACACCGTGTCCGATCACGTGCTCAATGGCCTGCAGGAAGTTGTTGGCCGCGCGGAGAAAGACTTCGCCGGCCTGGTGATCTGGCAGCAGAAGGAACCCTTCTCCGCCGGCGCCGATCTGGCCGGTGCGCTGGGCCTGTTGCAGGCCGGCAAGGTCGATGCGTTCGAGGCGATGGTCGCCAACTTCCAGGCCACCAGCCAGCGCATCAAGTACGCGCAGGTGCCGGTAATCTCGGCGGTGCGCGGCCTGGCACTGGGCGGTGGCTGCGAGTTCCAGATGCACAGCGCCAAGACGGTGGCCTCGCTGGAAAGCTATATCGGTCTGGTCGAAGCTGGCGTCGGCCTGCTGCCGGCCGGTGGTGGCCTCAAGGAGTTGGCGGTGCGCGCTTCGGTGGCGGCCGGCCCTGGCGGCGACGTGTTCGCCGAACTCAAGAAGACCTTCGAGACCGTGGCGATGGCCAAGGTGTCCAACTCGGCGGTCAATGCCAAGGAACTGGGCCTGCTGCGTGCCACCGACAAGGTGGTGTTCAACGGCTATGAAGCCCTGCACATTGCCAAGGCCGAAGCGCGTGCACTGGCCGAAGGCGGCTACCGCGCGCCGCTGCCGGCACGCCGCATCCAGGTGGCCGGCGACGTCGGTATCGCCACCTTCAAGATGCTGCTGGTCAACATGCTGGAAGGCCGCTTCATCAGTGAATACGACTACGAGATCGCCACCCGCATCGCCACCGTGGTGTGCGGCGGCGAGATCGACCGCGGCGCGCTGGTGGACGAGGAATGGCTGCTCAAGCTGGAGCGCAAGCACTTCGTCGAGCTGGCCCAGCAGGAAAAGACCAAGGCACGCATCGGCCACATGCTCAAGACGGGCAAGCCGCTGAGGAACTGAGAATCGGGAATGGGGAATCGGGAATGGTGAAAGCCAAATCGATTCCCTGCTCCTCCCACTATTCTGCCGGTCGATGTCGAGGGTGAACTCAGGCGAATCCGCAGTCGCGATTCCCGATTCCCTACTCCCCATTCCCGGCTTTCGGAGAAAGCCACATGAGCAAGCAGATTCAAGAAGCCTACATCGTTGCCGCCACGCGTACGCCGGTGGGCAAGGCGCCGAAGGGCGTGTTCCGCAATACCCGTCCTGACGACATGCTGGCGCACGTGCTGCGTGCGGTGGTGGCGCAGGCGCCGGGCATCGATTTGTCGAGGATCGACGATGCCATCATCGGGTGCGCGATGCCCGAGGGCGAGCAAGGCATGAATGTGGCGCGCATCGGCGTGCTGCTGGCCGGTCTGCCGAATACGGTGGCCGGGCAGACCATCAACCGCTTCTGTTCGTCCGGCATCCAGGCCGTGGCGATGGCGGCCGACCAGATCCGTCTGGGTAATGCCGACCTGATGCTGGCCGGCGGCACCGAGTCGATGTCGATGGTGCCGATGATGGGCAACAAGGTCGCGATGTCGCCGAATGTGTTCGCCGACGACCACGTGGCGATTGCCTACGGCATGGGCATCACCGCCGAGAAGGTCGCCGAGGAATGGAAGGTCTCGCGCGAAGATCAGGATGCATTCGCGCTGGCCTCGCACCAGAAAGCCATCGCGGCCATTGCGGCTGGCGAGTTCCGCGACGAAATCACTCCGTACGAAATCCTGTCGCATCAGCCCGACCTGGCCGGCAACGTGATTGCGCTGCGCAAGCGCCTGGTCGACACCGATGAAGGCCCGCGTCCGGACAGCTCGCTCGAAGGTTTGGCCAAGCTGCGTCCGGTGTTCCGTAACGGCCAGTTCGGCGGCAGCGTCACTGCCGGCAATTCCTCGCAGATGAGCGATGGTGCCGGCGCGGTGCTGCTGGCCTCCGAACAGGCAATCAAGGATTACGGCCTGACCCCGCTAGCCCGTTTTGTCAGCTTCTCGGTGGCCGGCGTGCGCCCGGAAGTGATGGGCATCGGCCCGATCGCCGCGATTCCCAAGGCGCTCAAGCAGGCCGGCCTGACCAAGGACCAGATCGACTGGATCGAACTCAACGAAGCCTTCGCGGCGCAGGCACTGGCAGTGATCCGCGACAGCGAACTGGATCCGTCCAAGGTCAACCCGCTGGGCGGCGCGATCGCGCTGGGCCATCCGCTGGGCGCCACCGGCGCGATCCGTGCAGCCACCCTGGTCCACGGCCTGCGCCGTCGTCAGCAGAAGTACGGCATGGTCACCATGTGCATCGGCACCGGCATGGGTGCTGCGGGCATCATCGAAGCGCTGTAAGCGCAACGCGGCGGGCCGGCAACGCGGGCTCGTCGCGCCGGATGCTGTAAAGACCGAAGGCGTGCTCAAGCACGCCTTCGGTCGTTTCAGCGCTGCGGCGAAACCATCAACGCGCAACCAGCCATTGGCCGGTACGTGCGCCCGCAAACACCAGCGCCAGCCCGGCGAGCAGCGTCACCGCCAGATAGAGACCGATCAGGGTGGACCGCTCGGTGCGTGCGAACACCAGGCACTCCATCATCAGCGACGAGAACGTCGTCAGCCCACCCATCACACCGACGATCAGCAAGGCGCGCAACGCCCAACTCGCTGGCCCGCGCGCATCCAGCCAGACCATCAACAGGCCGGCGAAAAAAGCACCGACCAAGTTAACGGTCAGCGTTCCCCAGGGAAATCCCGTGCCGAAGCGCTGCAGCAGCGATGCACCAATGGCAAAGCGCAGGCCGGAGCCCACCGCGCCGCCCGCCATAGCCAGCAGCGCCTGTTGCCACCACACCGGCGCACTCATTGGAGCACCGTGAGCAGGGCACAGACAGGTCTTGAAGGCTTAGAACGCATCATCGGCATGCTCCTCGGTCGATACATCGCGATGCCGGGACAGCGGCCTGCCGCCCCGGCGTGGGTGGGCAGGCATCATCAGCGCACTGAACAAGCGCGCGGTTCAAGGAGGAATGCCATCTCCAGTGCAGCAGATTATGCGGTGGGCTTGCGGCCCTTGTCAGCACGGGCCTGTTCGCGTGCTTCGCGTAGCCGGTCGAGCTTTTCCTTGAGCTTGATCTCCAGCCCGCGCGGCACCGGGTTGTAGTACACCCGCTCGCCCATCGCATCCGGAAAGCCGGTCTGGCCCAGCGCGATGCCGCCTTCGGCATCGTGGTCGTACTGGTAATCCTGGCCGTAGCCGAGCGTCTTCATCAACTTGGTCGGCGCGTTGCGCAGATGCAGCGGCACTTCCTGGGTGCCGGTGGCGCGCACCTCGGCCTTGGCCTGATTGAAGGCGGCATAACCGGCATTGGACTTGGCGGTACTGGCCAGATACAGCACCAACTGCGCAAAGGCCAGCTCGCCTTCCGGGCTGCCCAGGCGCTCGAAGATGTCCCAGGCCTCCAGCGCCATGCTCTGCGCGCGCGGATCGGCCAGGCCGATGTCCTCGATCGCCATGCGGGTCAGCCGGCGGGCGAGATACGCGGGGTCGCAACCGCCATCGAGCATGCGGGTGAGCCAGTACAACGCGGCATCGGGATTGGAACTGCGCACCGACTTGTGCAGCGCGGAGATCTGGTCGTAGAACTGCTCGCCATTCTTGTCGAAGCGGCGGGTGCGATCGGCCAGGACCTGCAGCAGCGTTTGCGGCGTGATTTCACCGCCCTCGCCCGTTGCCAGCTCCGCGGCGATTTCCAGCAGCGTCAACGCGCGGCGCACATCGCCATCGGCGGCGCTGGCGATTTCCAGCAACGAGGCATCGGTGACCTGGATGGTCTCCTGCCCCAGCCCGCGCTCGCTGTCCTGCAATGCGCGCTGCAAGGCCTCAACGATGTCTTGCGGCGAGACCGCTTCCAGCACATGCACGCGGCAGCGCGACAACAAGGCCGAGTTCAACTCGAAAGACGGATTTTCGGTGGTGGCGCCCACAAACAGGATGGTGCCGCGCTCGATATGCGGCAGGAAGGCATCCTGCTGCGCTTTGTTGAAGCGGTGCACCTCGTCGACGAACAACACCGTGCGCCGGCCGCTGGCAAAGCGTTGCGCGGCCTCGGCCAGCACCTGGCGCACCTCCGGCAAGCCGGACAGCACCGCGGAAATGGCCTTGAATTCCGCATCGGCGTAATGCGCCAGCAGTAGCGCCAGCGTGGTCTTGCCGCAGCCCGGCGGACCCCACAGGATCATCGAGTGCACGCGGCCGGATTCGACCGCGCGCCGCAACGCGCTATTGGGTGCCAGCAGACGTTTTTGACCCACCATCCCGTCGAGCGTACGCGGCCGCATGCGTTCGGCCAGCGGACGCAGATGATCGCCATCCACGCTCAGCAGATCGGCGGTTTCGACAGGGAGCCTGGTACGTGCCACGTGCGTAGTCTAGCGCGCCGGCATGCGGGGCCGATGGCAACGCAGCATTGCGCCGGCGCTGCTGCGTGCACTGATTGGCACCGCTGCCATGGTTACTGCGCGTCGCCCACTACATCCACACCCTTGGCGGGCGTGAAGCGGAAGGTGTCGGCGGCGAATGCGGGGTTGCGCTTCCAGCCCTCGAAGGTGATCGCCGTGCGTTGGCCCACCGCATCGACGATTTCCATCCTGGCCAGACCCTGCTTGCCGAAGCCGAGCGAGGCCATCTGGAAGCTGGCTTCGGTATCGACCTTGGGTGTCAGCGACAGCCACTGCAAGCCATCACGCTCGGCGGCTTCTTCGCTGACGTCGTATTGCTTGTCCAGACGCGCCGGGTCGATCAACGCGGTCAACGGGCTGTTCTGTTCTTCGGTGCCCTGCACGCGAACGGTCACCTGCTCCAGGTCGGGGTCGAACACCCAGACCTTCTTGCCGTCGGCCACAATCAGTTGCTTGTACGGCTTGGCATATTCCCAGCGGAACAGACGCGGCGCCGACAACGCAACGCGGCCGCTGGAGGTTTCCTTGGCGCGGCCATTGGCATCGGTGACCTTCTGGCTGAACTGCCCGTCCAGGCCCTTCAAGCCGCGAGTGAAGGCATCCAGCTCCTGACGTGCGCCGGCGAAAGCGGTACCGGCGAGCAAGGCGGTGGCGAGGACGGCGTAACGGAACTGGCGATGCATCGCGGTCTTCCAAAAGGGACTAGGTGAATTCTGAAGCTTCCTGGATGAATGGGCGAGCAGTGTCGGCGGCCGATGTTCAGCCGCGTGTGCCCGCCTGCTTCACCCTCACCGCGCGGTCTGCACCCGCGAGAGGTCGCCGTAGACGATCTGCCCACGGAAGCCGCGGCGCACTTGCTGATACAGCTCGCGGAAGGCGCGGTAATCCTGCGGCTGGCACAGTGCCTGCGGCCCGCGAATGGCGGCGCGTTGCAGGCGATGCACCGCAGTCACGGTCTGGCCCTTGCGGGTCCAGTCCA
Source organism: Xanthomonas sp. NCPPB 4037 (assembly GCF_041475695.2). Taxonomy (NCBI): domain Bacteria; kingdom Pseudomonadati; phylum Pseudomonadota; class Gammaproteobacteria; order Lysobacterales; family Lysobacteraceae; genus Xanthomonas; species Xanthomonas sp. NCPPB 4037. Next base: position 2,383,044 of record NZ_CM191261.1, on the reverse strand, counting down.
CGGCATACTCGCCGGCCGCATTGCGGAACGTACTGCTGCGCGGAATGGCAATGATCGGCACGGTGTCCGGAAAGGTCACCGCATAGGTTTCTTCGCGCACGCTGTCGTTGCAGTAGAACGGGGTGAGATTGTCTTCGGCCGAGGTGGTCGTATAGATCGCCCGCGTCGATTCAGCGCCTGGCATATCCGGCAAGGTCATGCCGCCGACCACCGAGAAATCCACCGCGTCGTTGGCCTGAAAGCGATAGCGGTAGTTGAATGGCGCATCCAGGTCGAGTGGATCGCCCTGGATCAACAGATCGCCGGTGCCGTCGAAACCGGACTGGGCAATGATGGATTCCTCGATGCGGTTGCGGTTCTGCGCATTGAGCTGCACAAACATCGCCCGCAAACCCACCTCGCCGGTCTGGCCGCTGTCCAGCGTGGTCAGCCCTTCCAGGCCACCTTGCGGGGTGAAGCGGTACTCGGTGCGGGCCACGTAGCGGTTGAGCTTGCGATCATTCGGCGGCGTCTGCGTGACCTTGCCATCCAGTGTGTGCACCACCGGTGCGCCGAGATCCCCGGCAGGCAGCTGGCCGAAGCGCGCATAGGGGTTGGTGGAATCCACGTACAGATCGAATGCCGGGATATAGGTGATGGCGTGATTGAACCGCCCCAGCACCGGGATCGGCGGCAGCGTCGGCCCGCCTTCGGCGCCGATCAACACCGGCGTGCTGGCGATGCCCTTGGCGGCCAGCAGTGCTTCCAGGATGACGGTGTGATCCTTGCAGTCGCCATAGTGGTTGGCCAGGATGCTGTCGGCACTGTTGGGCTCCAGCCCGCCGTTGCCCAGGTACACCGCCACGTAGCGAATGTTGCGCGCCACCCAGGCGTACAACGCCGCCGCCTGCGCGCGCGGCGCGTCGATGCCGCGGGTTACCTCATCGGCCAGCGACTGGATCGCCGGCGTCACTGCTGCTGCCCGCCCGCCTTTGACGTGATACGCCAGACCCATCTGCGACCAGCTGTCGAAGGTGCTGGCCATCAGCGTGGGGCTGAACTCCCAGGTGGCCGCGCTCCAGTTCTGGTTCTTCATCGGTACGGCGCGCTGGTAATGCCACTCCCAGCGCGCCTGGTCGCCCCGCACCACCGGCTTGGTGCTGCCTTCCAGCCCACGCACCGACAGGTGCATCGGCAGTGACTTCGGCGCGACCAGGGTGACAACCGCATCGTCGTACTGCGCAAACACGCTGAAGGTCTCCCACAGGCTGAAATACCCGGGGAAATACGGCGTGTTCTGCGCGCGGCGCACGCGGTAGATGATGCGCGCGCCCGGCGCAAGATTCGGGAACACCACCACCTTGACCTTGCGGTCGGCATACATCGCTGCCGACGCGCTGGAGTAGCTTTCCTGGGTGTAGATCTTGTCGGCCGCCACGTCCTGGCGCAGCCCTTCGGCGGTGATGGTGTAGGCCTCGAGCACGTCGAGGGTTTCCATCTTTTCGCTGTAACTCAGCCGCACCTGGCTGAACTGCTCGACCGCCGATTTGGTCTTGAGCAGGACCTCGTAGGTGTCCGTTTCCACACTGCTGGCGTCGTCACGCACTTCGTAGTCGGCGCGGTAGCGCACGAAGCTGTAGTTGGTGTCAGCCTGGGCGCGCGCCGCCGATGCGGGCGCGGCCGCTTGCTGCTGCGCCTGGCCCAGCAGCGGCATGGAAAAAAGCAGCACACACAACAACAAGGGACAACGCAGCATGGGTCTCGATCGCGGCGGACCGGAGCGGCCCTTGGTTTACAGGGTAGCCGTTGCGCCCGCCAGACGCATGGACGCGCCTCCAGAAACGGCCGATACACGGCGCCGACACCGTAGCGACGTACGCCATGGCAGGCTCAGCTTTTCGGCGGCGGCGGCGCCAGCACGGTGCGGTCGCCGTTGTGTTCGGGCGGGCTGACCACGCCCGCCGCCTCCATCGCCTCGATCAACCGCGCAGCGCGGTTGTAGCCGATCTTCAAGCGACGTTGCACGCCCGAAATGGACGCGCGCCGGGTCTCGGTGACGATGCGCAGTGCCTCGTCGTACAGCGGGTCGGACTCGTCGCCACCGCCGCCACTGCTTTCAGGCAACCCGGTCGCGCCAACCACGGTGCCATCGCCCATGGTCTGCACTTCATCCAGCACGCCGTCCACATACGCCACTGGCCCGCTGGCCTTGAGATGCTCGACCACCCGATGCACTTCTTCGTCGCTGACAAAGGCGCCATGCACGCGGTCCGGCAACGCCGTGCCCGGCGGCAGGTACAACATGTCGCCATTGCCCAGCAACGCCTCGGCACCGGACTGATCCAGGATGGTGCGCGAGTCGATCTTGGAGCTGACCTGGAACGCCACGCGGGTCGGGATATTGGCCTTGATCAGGCCGGTGATCACATCCACCGAGGGGCGTTGGGTGGCCAGAATGAGGTGGATGCCGGCCGCACGTGCCTTCTGTGCCAGGCGCGCAATGAGCTCTTCGACCTTCTTGCCGACGATCATCATCATGTCGGCGAATTCGTCGATGAAGATGACGATGAACGGCAGCGTTTCCAGCGGCCGCGGCGCTTCACCCAGTTCCGGGTTCGGCTTGAACAGCGGATCCATCATCGGCTGGCCGGCGTCCTCGGCATCCTTGACCTTCTTGTTGAAGCCGGCCAGGTTGCGCACGCCCACCGCGCTCATCAGTTTGTAGCGGCGCTCCATCTCGGCCACGCACCAGCGCAGGCCATTGGCGGCCTCCTTCATGTCGGTGACCACCGGCGCCAGCAGATGCGGGATGCCCTGGTAGACGCTCAGTTCGAGCATCTTCGGGTCGATCATCAGCATTCGCAGTTCCTTGTGCGAGGCCTTGAACAGCAGGCTCAACACCATCGCATTCACCGCCACCGACTTGCCCGAACCAGTGGTACCGGCCACCAGCAAGTGCGGCATGCGCGCCAGATCGGCGACCGTCGGGCGGCCGGCGATGTCCTTGCCCAGGGCCAGCGTCAACGGGCTGGCCGACTTGTCGTATTCCTTGGAGCGCAGCAACTCGGACAGGAAGATCATCTCGCGGGTAACGTTGGGGATCTCCAACCCCACCACCGACTTACCCGGAATCACGTCCACCACGCGCACCGACTTCACCGACAACCCGCGTGCGATGTCCTTGTCCAGCGAACTGATCTGGCTGACCTTCACGCCGGGCGCGGGCTCGATCTCGAACCGGGTAATCACCGGGCCCGGATATGCACCGACCACCTGCGCCTCGATGCGGAAATCCTTGAGCTTGAATTCGATCTGCCGCGACAGCGTTTCCAGCGTCTCTTCCGAATACCCCTTGGCCTGCGGCTTGGGGTCGTCCAGTAGCGCGAGCGGCGGCAGATCCGAGCCGTCGGTGCTCACGCCCTGGAACATCGGGATCTGGGTATCGCGCTTGGCGCGCTCGCTCTTTTCCACCACCGGTGCCGGTGGCGGCTCGATCTTGACCGGCTCGCGCTTGGCCTGCTTGACCGCATCGACCTTGCGCACTTCCTCGCGTTCTTCGCGCATCACGCGGGTCTGCTGCCACTCAGTGGCCTGATGCGACTTGCGCTGCAGCAACGGTCCCAGCGCCAGCACCCACTTGCCGATGCGCTCCATCACCACGAACCAAGACAACCCGGTCGCCAGCGTGATCGACACCAGCAGCAGCACCACCACGAACAAGTTCGCCCCCAGCGCACCGAACCCGGCGCTGAGCGAATTGCTCACCAGCCGGCCCAGGATGCCGCCCGCGCCAGCCACGTCGCCATTGAACAGGCGCAGGTGCAGGAAGCCGGTCGAGGCAATCAGGAAGCCGACCATGCCGACCAGGCGCAAGGCCGGGCCCAGGTCGGCCTCGGCCTGCCCTTCCTTGTCCATGCCGAACAAGGCGATCCAGGCCACTGCGCCCAACACCACCGGCAACAGGAAGGCCACGTAGCCAAACAGCTGCAGCAGCACATCGGCAATCCAGGCGCCTACCCGGCCGCCCATGTTGTGCACCGGTGCGACCACGCTGCCGGTCTGCGACCAGCCCGGGTCCGCCGCTGAATAGGTGAACAGGCTCGCCAACAGGTACAGCAACAGCGGCGCAACCGCGATCAGCGCCAGATCGCGCCAGAGCTTCTGCCGACGGGGATTGTCCGCGGCCGCCGGCTTGCGCGACGACGACTTGCCCTCTGCGGGCTTGCTGCGTTCGGGAACCTGCTTTGCCACCTGTAGCCAGACCTTAGAAAAATGCTGTTAGTGGTTGATAATAAACGACTGAGTGCACAGTTTCAGCAGCCACGCATCGGATCGCCAGCAACCCGCGCCGCAGCCAACGAAAAACGCCGCACAGGGCGGCGTCGAAAGCGCGAATGGGGATGACCATGCCATCGGCGGTCCAAGCAGTTCCATCGCGCCGCCTTGATTCACCGGGTGGGGACCGCCACTCTATGCCGCCACAGGGACGCTGATTGCACCGCGCCAACCCTGCCTTTTCCTAGATCGCGAGTATACATGAGCGCCTCCTCTGCCAGTCCCGCCAAGCATTCCCGCCTGCTGATCCTCGGCTCCGGCCCGGCCGGCTGGACCGCCGCGGTCTACGCCGCCCGCGCCAACCTCAAGCCGGTAGTGATCACCGGGCTGCAGCAAGGCGGCCAGCTGATGACCACCACCGAGGTGGACAACTGGCCGGGCGACCCCCACGGCTTGATGGGCCCGGACCTGATGAGCCGCATGCAGGCGCATGCCGAGCGCTTCGATACCGAGGTCATCTTCGACCACATCCATACCGCCGACCTGTCGCAGCGCCCGTTCCGGCTGATCGGCGACAGCGCCGAGTACACCTGCGACGCTTTGATCATCGCCACCGGCGCCACCGCCAAGTATCTGGGCATCCCCACCGAAGAAGCGTTCAAGGGCCGCGGCGTGTCCGCCTGCGCCACCTGCGACGGCTTCTTCTACAAGGACCAGGACGTGGTGGTGGTCGGCGGCGGCAACACCGCGGTCGAAGAAGCGCTGTACCTGTCCAACATTGCCCGCAAGGTCTACCTGGTGCACCGCCGCGACACACTGCGCGCCGAAAAGATCATGCAGGACAAGCTGTTCGCCAAGGTGGCGGCCGGCAAGATCGAAACCGTCTGGCACCATGCCATCGAAGAAGTGCTGGGCAACGATGCCGGCGTGACCGGCGTGCGGGTCAAGTCCACCGTCGACGGCAGCACCCGCGACATCGACGCGCACGGCTTCTTTGTCGCCATCGGCCACCACCCCAATACGCAGTTGTTCGACGGCCAGCTGGCCATGAACAACGGCTACCTGGAGATCCGCTCCGGCCTGAACGGCGCGGCGACCGAGACCTCGGTGGCCGGCGTGTTCGCCGCCGGCGATGTCGCCGACCAGCATTATCGCCAGGCAATCACCTCGGCTGGTTTCGGCTGCATGGCCGCGTTGGATGCCGAACGCTATCTGGACAAGAGCGCCTAAGGTGATGGCTGGCCGACGGCCCCACCCGCAGGCTCCTGGCGCTAGAGGGGCAGCGGCGTGAGCGTGACTGCGCGCTGGTGCCGCCAGCTTGCGGAGATACCCGCCGGCGCCTGGGACAGCCTGCATGACGGCGCGCACCCCTTCGTTTCCTACGCCTTCCTCGAAGGCATGGAGCGCGAGGGCTGCCTTCGCCCGGACTGGGGCTGGCAGGCACTGCACCTGACGTTATGGGACGGCGACACCCTGGTCGCCGCTGCCCCGGGCTACCTCAAGAACAACTCCCATGGCGAATTCGTGTTCGACCACGCCTGGGCGCATGCCTATGCCCGCTACGGCCAGGACTACTTCCCCAAGTGGTTGTGCGGGGTGCCGTACTCGCCGGTGACCGGCCCCCGCTTGCTGGGCGACCCGCGCTGGCATACGCACCTGCTCGACGGCATACGCACCCTGGCGGAAAGCGCCGGCCTGTCGTCTGCGCACGTCAATTTTTATCCCGCCAATGAGGACGCGGCATTCACCGCAGAGTGGCTGGAGCGCAACGACCTGCAATACCACTGGCACAACGCGACCGGCTGGGCCGACTTCGAGGCCTACCTGGCCGCGATGAACCACAAGCACCGCAAGAACATCCGCCAGGAGCGCGCCAAGGTGCAGCGCGCCGGGGTGCGTTTTCGTGTGCTGCATGGTGACGAGGCCAGCGCTGCCGATCTGGATGCGATGTACGGCTTCTACCTCAAGACCTTCAACGAATACGGCAATTCGCCCGCGCTGACGCCCGAATTCCTGCAGCACCTGGCGCAGCACCTGCCGCGGCAGTTGGTGATGTTCCTGGCCGAGCTGGACGGGCAACCCATCGCCGGGGCGCTATGCCTGCGCGGCGGCGACACCCTGTACGGCCGCTATTGGGGCGGCGAAGCACTGCCCGGCCTGCATTTTGAAACCTGCTACTACCAGGGCATCGAGTATTGCCTGCGCGAAGGCCTCACCCGCTTCGAACCCGGCGCCCAGGGGCAACACAAGATTGCGCGCGGCTTCCTGCCCACCCTGGTGCGCAGCCGCCACTGGATTGCCGACCCCGGCTTCCGTGAGCCGCTGGCGCAGTGGTGCGCCGATGAGCGTGCCGCCGTGGCCCAGCATGCCGTCGAGCTGGCCGAACACAGCCCGTTCCGCGACTGACGACGTCGCCGCAGCCCAGACCGCGCCGCTAGACTCTGCGCATGTCGCGCACCCTGCCCCATCTGTTGTCACCGGATCCTGCAAGCCCGTTCCCACCCGCCGAGCACGCCTTGCGCGAGCCCGATGGGCTGCTCGCCATCGGCGGCGACCTGCACCCGCAGCGGCTACTCAACGCCTACGCGCACGGAATCTTTCCCTGGTTCTCCGACGGCCAACCGCTGCTGTGGTGGAGCCCGAACCCGCGCACCGTGTTCCGCACCGACGCCATCCACCTGTCGTCCCGCTTCAGGCGGCAGCTGCGCACATGCACCTGGACCCTGTGCGCCGACACGGCATTTGCGCAGGTCATCGCCGCCTGCGCGTCGAGCCCGCGCCCTGGCCAGGACGGCACCTGGATTACCGACCAGATGCAGGAGGCCTACCTGGACCTGCACAGACGCGGCCACGCGCATTCAGTCGAAGTGTTCGACGGCGCGCGTCTGGTAGGCGGCATCTATGGGGTTGCGATCGGTCAGATGTTCTTCGGCGAAAGCATGTTCAGCGGCGCCAGTGGCGGCTCCAAGATTGCACTGGCAGCGCTCGCCGCCGAGCTGCATGGCCGCGGCTGGCCACTGATCGATGCGCAGGTAGAAAACCCGCACCTGATGCGCCTGGGCGCCCAACGCCTGCCACGCGAGCAGTTCCTGCGGCACGTAGCCACCCAGGTCGCATTGCCCGAGCCACCTGGCAGCTGGACGCAACGCTATGGCGAACGGCACGCAAGCGCGCTTGCAGGAGTCCGCTTAACATAAAATTTGCGCGTCGGCGAGATGGGGCGTAAAATACTGTCCCTTACGGCCCTGCCGGGCCAACCGTGATTGCACAGGATTACATGTCGAAAGACGACTCCATTGAATTCGAAGGCAGCGTCAGCGAGACGCTCCCCAACACCACGTTCCGGGTCAAGCTGGAAAACGGGCATGAAATCATCGCCCACATCTCCGGCCGTATGCGCAAGAACTACATCCGCATCCTCACCGGCGACCGTGTCAAAGTTGAGATGACGCCGTACGACCTCACCAAGGGTCGTATTACCTACCGCATGAAGTAAGCGGTTCTGGTATCAAGACGCGAAGCGGCCAAGTGCCGCTTTTTGTCGTGCCTGGGTTTTATTTTCCACTCGTGTGATCGCGTTACATGGGCGGGCTTTCGTCTGCGCGCTGATCTGTGCGTTGACGTTCTCGGCGGCCGATAGCGCAGTTGCGTGACACACCCGCAGACCATGTGATTGTTCGACCGCTGCAGCGCGGCTCCGGGCTCTACGCAGGGCATGGCGTCTGGTGGCTTACGGCGATCCTCCTGCACTGGGCGCCCGTGATGCGCCGGCACCCGCCCCAACGCTCCAGCATTACGCCAGACCGGTGCCGCTCCAGCTCCAGCGCGTTCAACACAAAAAAGCCGCTCTTTCGAGCGGCTTTTTTTCTAGCAGAGACAATCGAAGTCGATCAATCAACCGTAGCCGGCAACAGGCGCTCCGGTTCTGGATGCGCTTCGACCACCAGCTCGCCATCCTTGACGTCGATGTTGACGCGGCCACCTTCCACCAGCTTGCCGAACAGCAACTCGTCGGCCAGCGGGCGCTTGATCTTCTCCTGGATCACGCGCGACATCGGGCGCGCACCCATCAGCGGATCGAAGCCATGCTGAGCGAGCCAGTCGCGCGCGGTCGGCGTGGCCGACAGCGACACGTGCTTTTCCTGCAACAGCATTTCCAGCTCGATAATGAACTTGTCCACCACCCGCAGGATGTGGTCGAAGCCCAGCGGCTGGAACTGCACGATCGCATCCAGACGGTTGCGGAACTCCGGCGTGAAACCGCGGCGGATCGATTCCATCGCATCGGTGGAATGATCCTGCTTGGTGAAACCGATCGAACGACGCGAGGCCTGCGTGGCACCGGCGTTGGTCGTCATCACCAGGATCACGTTCTTGAAGTTCGCTTCGCGCCCGTTGGTATCGGTGAGGATGCCGCGGTCCATGACCTGCAACAGGATGTTGAAGATGTCCGGGTGCGCCTTCTCCACCTCGTCCAGCAGCAGCACGCAGTGCGGCGTCTTGACGATCTTTTCGGTCAGCAGGCCGCCCTGATCGAAGCCGACATAGCCCGGAGGCGCACCGATCAGACGGCTGATCGAATGCGCTTCCATGTACTCGGACATGTCGAACCGCACCAGCTCGATACCCAATTGCAGTGCGAGCTGCTTGGTGACCTCGGTCTTGCCCACACCGGTCGGGCCGGCGAACAGGAAGTTGCCGATCGGCTTCTCCGGATTGGCCAGGCCCGAGCGCGCCAGCTTGATCGAGCCAGCCAGCGTTTCGATCGCCGGGTTCTGCCCGAAGATCACCATCTTGAGGTTGCGCTCCAGATGCTGCAGCACGTCCTTGTCGGTCGCGCTGACCTGCTTGGCCGGAATACGCGCCATCTTGGCCACGATGGTCTCGATCTCTTCGATGTCGATGAGCTCCTTGCGCTGCCCTTCGGGCAACAGACGCTGGCGCGCACCGGCTTCGTCGATCACGTCGATGGCCTTGTCCGGCAGCAGACGGTCGCCAATGTGCTTGACTGAGAGATCCACCGCCGCCTGCAACGCGTCATCGGCATAGGTCACGCCGTGGTGCGCTTCGTACTTGGGCTTGAGGCCCTGCAGGATTTCGAAGGTTTCACCGACGGTCGGCTCGACGATGTCGATCTTCTGGAAGCGGCGTGCCAGGGCACGGTCCTTCTCGAAGATGCCGCGGTATTCCTGGAACGTGGTCGAGCCGATGCAGCGCAGTTCGCCCGACGCCAGTGCCGGCTTGATCAGGTTGGAGGCGTCCATGGTGCCGCCCGACGCCGAGCCCGCACCGATGATGGTGTGGATCTCGTCGATGAACAGCACCGCGTTCGGCACCTTCTTCAGCGCCGTCAGCACGCCCTTCAGACGCTTTTCGAAGTCGCCGCGGTACTTGGTGCCTGCGACCAGTGCGCCAAGGTCGAGCGAGAAGATCACCGCGTCGGCCAGCACTTCCGGCACGTCGGCATCGACGATGCGCTTGGCCAGGCCTTCGGCGATCGCGGTCTTGCCCACGCCGGCCTCGCCCACGTACAGCGGGTTGTTCTTGCGGCGGCGGCACAGGACCTGGATGGTGCGTTCGATCTCGTCCGCACGCCCGACCAGCGGGTCGATCTTGCCGTTACGAGCATGATCGTTCAGGTTGGTGGCGTACTCAGCCAGGGCATCGCCCTTGCCTTCGCCCTCGCCCGCATCGCTCTTGGGTTCACCATCGGAGGCGGACGGCTGCTCGCCGTCTTCACCCAGCTTGGCGATGCCGTGGGAAAGGTAATTGACGATATCCAGGCGGGTGATGTCCTGCTGATTCAGGAAGTACACCGCATGTGAGTCCTTTTCGCCGAAGATCGCCACCAACACATTGGCACCGGTGACCTCCTTCTTGCCGGAAGACTGCACGTGGTAGACGGCGCGTTGCAGCACGCGCTGGAAGCCCAGGGTGGGCTGCGTGTCGCGGCCATCGTCCTCGGCCAGGCGCGAGACCGAGGCCTCGATCGCCTGTTCCAGGTCAGTGTGTAGACGCACCTGGTCTGCACCGCAAGCCTTCAAGACGGCTTGCGCGGAGGGGTTGTCCAGCAGCGAGAGCAGCAGGTGTTCGACGGTCATGAATTCATGCCGCGCCTCACGGGCTCGCTTGTAGCACTGGCCGATGGTTTGCTCTAGGTCTTTGCTGAACATTGGTAACTCCGAACGGCTGTTGCCAACAATATGCGGCTTTTGTTGGGATTTTCCACAACCCTATCGGATAGGCATGTTCAGATGGCGTTAGCACGCCATTGCAGCGACACCGTTGCACTGCTGGAATGATCCAGCCAGACCGCTCAGGCCTGCTCCATCGTGCACAGCAGCGGGTGCTGGTTCATGCGCGAGAATTCGTTGACTTGGGCCACTTTGGACTCGGCAACCTCGCGGCTGTAGACGCCGCAGACGCCGCGCCCCCGCGTATGGACATGCAGCATCACCTGGGTGGCGCGCTCCAGATCCAGGTTGAAGAACTGCTGCAGCACGGTCACCACGAAGTCCATCGGGGTGTAGTCATCATTCAGCAGGAGCACCTGGTAACGCGGCGGTGGCGCCACTTCGGGCTTGCTGGTCTCAACCACTAGGCCGTGGTCGTGTTCGTGGGAGGTCTTACGAGGCATCCGGCCATTATACGGTCCCGCGCCCTCCGCATTGGACGATTTGGCCCCGCGCCCGCACAATTTGCGCCTGTTCTCCGGCCGGCCACTGATGACGTCTTCCCACACTGCGTTGCAATGGCACGCTCCGTGGCGCACTGCGCTACTGCCGGCATCCGCATTGGCGGCATGCAGTGTTGCACTGCGCCGCACTGCGGATGCCGCACCTAGCGCCCGCTGCGATCGATGGACGGCGCTTGTTTCCTGTGCGGCGCGGATCAATCTCCAGCCTGCCACTTCCTGGACCCAGTGACTGATGACGCTTCAAGAAACCCGCTGGCACCCCGATGTCACCGTGGCCACCGTGGTGGTCCGTGACGGCCGCTTCTTGCAGGTGGAAGAATCCATCGGGGGGCGCCTGCTGTTGAACCAGCCCGCCGGGCATCTGGAGCCGGACGAAAGCCTGCTGCAGGCGGCCGTGCGCGAGACCCTGGAGGAAACCGGCTGGGACGTGCGCCTGACCCAGTTCATCGGAACCTACCAATGGGTGGCGCCCACCGGGCAGTGCTTCCTGCGCTTTGCCTTCGTCGCCGATGCCCTCGCCCATCATCCCGAACGCAGCCTGGACACGGGTGTGGTACGCGCGCTGTGGATGACGCCCGAGGAACTGCGCGCTGCCAGCGATCGGCTGCGCAGCCCGCTGGTGTGGGAGGTGGTGGCCGACTACCTGGCCGGGCAACGCCATCCGCTTGCGCTGGTACGGCACGTCGCATGAGCACGCCGCGGACCATCGTAGGGGTGTCGGGCGGCGTGGATTCGTCGGTGGCGGCATGGAAGCTGGCTCAGGACGGCGAGCCGATCGCCGGCCTGTTCATGCAGAACTGGGCCGACGATGGCAGCGGCGACTGCCGTGCCGAGGACGACCGGCGCGATGCGGTGGCTGTCTGCGGCGTGCTGGGTATTCCCTTCCATTTCCGGGATTTCTCCGGCGAGTACTGGAGCGGCGTGTTCGAGCATTTTCTCGCCGAATACGCAGCCGGACGCACGCCGAACCCGGACGTGCTGTGCAACCGCGAGGTCAAGTTCAAGCACTTCCTGGAGGCTGCCCAGGCGCTGGGCGCCGAGCGGATCGCCACCGGCCACTACGCGCGCGTGGCCCATCTGGGCGGGCGCTGGCGGCTGCTACGCGGGGCCGACCGCAACAAGGATCAGAGCTACTTCCTGCACCAGTTGGGCCAGAGCCAGCTGGCGGCCACGCTGTTCCCGATCGGCGAGCTGGAAAAGAGCGCGCTGCGCCGCATCGCCCAGGACGCCGGCCTGCCGACGCATGCCAAGAAGGATTCGACCGGCATCTGTTTCATTGGCGAGCGCGACTTCCGCGAGTTCCTGGGCCGTTATCTGCCCGCCCGCACCGGCGAGATCCGTGACCCGCAGGGTGAGCGAATTGCCGAGCATCCGGGGGTGTTCTATTTCACCCTGGGCCAGCGCGAAGGCCTGAATATCGGCGGCGTGCGTGGGCGAGCCGCAGCGCCCTGGTACGTGGTGGGCAAGGACGTGGCCAGCAACGTGCTGTATGTGGACCAGGACCGCGACAGCCCGCTACTGCAGTCCCGTTGGCTGCAGTCCGAGCAGGCGCACTGGGTCACCGGCGCACCGCCGGCCCGCAGTTTCAGCTGTACCGCGCAAACCCGCTACCGGCAGCCGGATGAGCCCTGCACCGTGACCGTCCAGGACGACGGCACGCTGCAGGTTCACTTCGAGCGGCCGCAACGCGCAGTGACGCCGGGGCAGTCGCTGGTGTTGTACGACGGCGAGGAATGCCTGGGCGGTGCGGTCATTGCCGCCACCGATGCGCCGCTGGAACGCCAGCTGGCGGGATCTTCTTTTTCTTCCGAGGTAGTGGCTTGATGAGTTCTTCCATGGATCACCGTGTGCTGGCGCTGGCCGGCGTCGCTCAGGCCTTGCAGCAGGTGCGGCGGATCGCCGAGACCGGGCATTCGGAGGCGGCAACGGTTCGCACTGCCGTGGACAGCGTATTCCGGGTGGACGCCGCCACGCCCGAGGGCGTGTATGGCTCCTCGGCCGATGTGGCGCCAGGCCTGCGCCTGCTGCACAACTATTTCACCAACCAGGGCAAGGACGACATGCTGCCGCGGCTGGCCCTGGCGGTGCTGCAACTGGAGCGGCGCTTCGTGCGCGACCATTCCACGGTCGAGACCGTCTCCAAGGGCATCGATGCGGCCGCCCGCCAGGCCCAGACCTTGGGCGACAGCGCGCACCCGGATGTGCTGAGCGCGCTTGGCGCCCTGTATGCGCAGACCATCAGCCACCTGCGCCCCAAGGTCATGGTGCAGGGCAACCCGCACTACCTGGGCCAGGCCGGCGTGGTCGCCGAGATCCGCGCGCTGCTGCTGGCCGCGGTGCGCTCGGCGGTGCTGTGGCGGCAGATGGGCGGCAGCCTGTGGGATTTCCTGTTCGCCAAGCGTGCCATGATCGAGGCGGTGGCGCGCGCGCTGCGTTGATGGCGCAGGTCGCCTGCGTGGCGTGAGACACGCGCAGGCAGTGGCACATCGGAGTGATGCGGTTGAATGGCGTGCAGCGACGTGGTGATCGTCGCTAAAGACAAAGGGGGTACGGCCGATACAGCAACCGTGACTCTGCCGAGAACGCCCATGTATTCACGTCCACTTATCCGTCTGGCCGCCCCTTTGGCCCTGACCTTGCTGTTTCCCTTCGCCGTTGGATTCGACTGGCCCGCTTCGGTGCGCTGGGCGATCCTGGTGACCATGACCCTCAGTTGGTTGGGTTTCGCTGCCTGGGTGACGTATTCCCAGTTCCGGCGTAATCCGGACCAGATCCGTATCCTGCGCGAGCAGGACCAGCTGCTCAACGAACTGCGTACGTTCGTCAGCAACGAAGTCGACGGTTCGCGCTCCGAAGTGGAACGCGCCCGTGAACTGATCCGCCAGGCCGTGTCCGGTCTGGGTGGCAGCTTCGAATCGATGAACCGCAAGTCGCGCCAGCAGAGCCAGGCATTGGCCCGCATCGTCGACCGTGCCGGTGACGACGGCAGTGCCGGCGTCGACGTGGCCCGCTTCGCCCAGCACGCCAGCTCCCGCATGGAGCAGTTGGTGGAAGCGCTGGAACAGGTCAGCGGCCAGAGCACCAACACGGTGCACCACATCGACGAGATGGCCCAGCACTTGGACGGCATCTTTGCGCTGCTGGAAGACGTCAAGTCGATCGCTGACCAGACCAACCTGCTGGCCTTGAACGCCGCCATCGAAGCAGCGCGTGCCGGTGAAGCCGGTCGTGGCTTCGCGGTGGTCGCCGACGAGGTGCGCAACCTGTCCGAACGCTCCACTACCTTCAACGAACAGATCCGCAAGCTGGCACACAGCTCCAAGGAATCGATCGCCAAGGTACGTGAAACGGTCTCGCAGCTGGCCTCGCGTCACATGGACCGCTCCCGCGAGGCGCGCCATGAATCGGCCGCGATGCTGGAGAACGTTGCGCAGATCAACGCCTCGTTGGGCGATGGCATGCGCGAGATCTCCGAGTGCGCACGCTCCATCGATGGCAGCGTTGCCGAAGCGGTGCGTGCCCTGCAGTTCGAGGACATCGCCACGCAGACGCTGAGCGGTATCCACACCCACCTGGATCGCCTTACCGCGATCAACCGCGAAGCGACGGCGCTGCAGGAACTGCTGCATCGCAATGGCGGCGTGTACGACAGCGACCTGGTTGCGTCGCTGGCCAAGGTGTCCAGCCGTCTGCGCGACATGCGTGTGGAGTGGGAACGCCCGCCGCACAAGCCGGTCGCACAGCAGGGAATGGGCGCTGGCACGGTCGAGTTGTTCTGAGACCGATGCCACGCACTGCCTGATCCCGACATTCCCCGGTCTTCCCGGGGATTTGTCGTTCCGCACGACCCTTCGATACGCCACGACCATGACCCTTTCCGTCTCGCTCCCAGAACCACGCGCCGATGCGGCACTTGCGGCGGCCGCTGCCACCGCAGCGGCGCAGGCCGAGCGCATCGCCCACAGCGAAGCTGCCCGCCCCGCGCTGCGCAGCGTGCGCCTGCCGGCCGCGCTGGAACAGTTGGAGCGTGCCGCCCGTGCGGAAGTACGGGCAATGCAGCACCCACGCCGCAGCTGCAGCGAAGAAGAACTGCTGTTCGCGACCTTGGCTTGGGATATGGGCCTGGATGGCGCCGCTGTCGGCGTGTCTGCACGCTGACGGTTATACGACGGCGGGGCGTTCCTCGGCAGGCGCCCCGCCGGTTGTTTTCAATGCCCGACATTGAGTGCTTCTGCATCAGACCGTGCTAATGGGCTTTGGTCTGAGCACACAGCACCATTAGATGCAGCACCAGGGTGAGTTCTCCCCTGCCCGTCTGCGCGATGTCTTCCATGACGTCTACGGCTTGGACTAATGCTTCGATCAGCTGATCTGCGGCTTGGCTGCTAGATGGTTGCTCGCCCAGCACCGCCGGAATATGTCGTGAATCCTCCGATGGAGGATCAATGCGGCATTGTTCTTCGTGCTGCTGGGTTGCTCTGCAGCGATCGCGCGCCTTCAGATCGCGCGACTGCTAGCGAGCAAGGAACGATCTAGTTTGCTGCGGGATCCTTGCTGGCCCACCATTGCGTGACACGCTGTGAATCCGTCCATGGAGGCTCTTATGCGGCATCCATGCCGCATAAGGTCCCCGCAACGGCGAGCCGGCAAGAACTAGTTGGGATGGTCGGGTGTCGGAGATCAAGAGCAATGCAGAATGCGCGTTGTCCGGTACTGATGCGCAAGCTCAATGTCTGACGCATGTCGAACTACAAACAGCTTTTCATGGCCACCGACCAACTTTCTGGTGCGGTGTCCTCGCCGCTTGCGGGACCATGTGGCGGCATGGATGCCGCCACTGAGCCTCCATGGACGGATTCACGGCGTGTCCCGCAAGCGGTGAGGGCGCCGCGCGCTCCACTCACTGAGCATTTGACGTGGGCGCCACTGCACCTAAAGAGCGCTACTGCTCGACTGGCGGCGTGTGCATTTGGTGAGTGCGGCGAGCAGATAGCTCAGTTACAGCGCTTGATCCGCAGCCTGGCTGCAGGGCGCGACCGCATATCGCGGGAAACGCCGGAAGTCGTAAAGGCTCGTGCATTCAACGCACTGAGCTTTTGACCTGAGCATTGGATTACAGACGACGCCTAGACCAGGCCAGGCCGCAGATTGCGTCAGCTGGCGATGACCAGGCGTGCGCCCAGGCGCATGCCGGCTTCGGCTTCGCGCAGCCACTGCGCCATGTCGCGCGGCGAGAGCGGGCGCGAATAGAAGTAACCTTGAATTTCGTCGCAGCCCTGCTGACGCAACAAGGCATCTTCCTGCACGGTTTCCACGCCCTCGGCGACCACCTGCATGCCGAGCGCATGGCCCAGATGCACGATCGCCTGGGTGACTTCGGCCGTGTTGGCATCGTCGAGCATGCCCTGCACGAAGCTGCGGTCGATCTTCAGCCGCTGCACGGGGAAGCGGTTGAGGTAATGCAGGTTCGAGAAGCCGGTACCGAAGTCGTCAACCGCGAGCAACACGCCGTTCTGTTCGAACAACTCGAAGCAACGGCGCAGTGAGTCCGAATCGCGAATCAAGGCTGATTCGGTCAATTCCAGCTCCAGCCGTGCCGGCGACCAGCCGTTGTCGCGGCAGATTTCCAGCACGCGCTCGGCAAAACCGCGCTCGCGCAGCTGCACGGCAGATACATTCACCGCGATGCGGCTGAAATGGAGGCCGGCGCGGTCCCACACCACGGCTTGGCGGCAGGCTTCGCCAATGACCCACTCGCCCAGGCGCACGATCTCGCCGCACTCTTCGGCAATCGGGATGAACTCGGCCGGGCTACAAGGGCCATGCCCGGGGCGATTCCAGCGCATCAGCGCTTCGATCGCAGGCGAGGTATCGCCCACCGTGTTGACCAGCGGCTGGTAGACCAGGGTGAATTCTTCGCGCTCCAACGCGCCATGCAGCGCGTGCTCGAGCTCCAGGCGGCGCTGCGCGCGCAGCAGCACATCCTGGCTGTAGTAGTGGAAGGTGTTGCGCCCGGAATCCTTGGCCGCATACATCGCCGCATCGGCGGCGCGCAGCAGGCTGTCGAAATCCGACAGGCCTTCACCCTGCAGTGCAATGCCAATGCTGGCACCGAGCTTGAGGGTGACGTGGTCCTTGCGCAGCGGCTCGCCCAGCGCACTGATCAGCTTGCGTGCCACATGGCCGGCGTCTTCTGGCTCGGAAAGATCGCGCAGCAGCACGATGAACTCGTCGTCGCTGAAGCGGCCGAACAGATCGCTGTTGCGCAAGTGCTGATGCAGGCGGGAGGACGCGAGCTTGAGCAGGTTGTCGCCGGTGGCATGGCCGAACGAATCGTTGATGCTCTTGAAGCCATCCAGGTCGATCAGCAGCATGGCCATCACCTGGCCACGCTCGTGTGCTTCGCGGATGGCGTTCTCGGCCTGTTCGCGCAGCAGGAAGCGGTTTGGCAACCCGGTCAGGCGGTCGTAATGCGCAAGCAGTTCGATCCGCTCATTGGCTTCGCGTTCGCGACTGACATCGCGGAACAGCGCCACATACCGCGGCGGCAGGCCTTCGCGACGGTCCAGCTCGATCAGCACCTGCACCCACACCCGCTGCCCGGAGTTGCGGTAGAAGCACAGCTCCAGCTGTTCCGGCAGCCCACCATCGACGATGCGCAGCAAAGCCGCTTCGAAGGCGTCGCGCGAATCCTGGGTGTACAGCGACAGCGCCTGCTCCAGGGTGATGTTTTCCTTGCGCAAGCCATGGATGCGATAGCACTCCTCGGTCCACTGCATGCGCCGGGTATCCACCTCGATCTCGCAGCCGCCAATCTTGCCCAGCGCAGACACGCGGTTGAGCAACTCGGTACGCCAGCGGATCAGGGCGTCGGTCTGGCGCTGCTCGGTTACGTTCTGCAGCTGACCGAGCACGCGCACCAGTGCGCCGTCGCCGTCGAACACCGGCTGTGCCCACACGCGCAGATGATGTGGATTGACCCCGAGCCTGCCGTTGATCTCCAGCTCGAAATGCACCGGCATCCCTTCGTGCTTGATCTTGCGCCAGGCGCTGCGCAGGTGTGCCACGGACGGGCCGGCCAGCAGGCGCAGGATGTCGCGCACGCTGTGCAGGCGCAGGTCCGCCAGGCCAAGCTGCTGCAGGAAATCCTGCGACACCCACAGTTGGTCCTTCAAGGTGTCCCAGCCCCAGCTGCCCATACTGGCAATACGCTGGGCTTCTTCGAGCTGGGCCTGCTGCTCGCGCAGCTGCTGCTCAAGCAATTTATGGTGATGCACGTCGGTATGCGTGCCGACCATGCGCAACGGGCGACCGTCGGAGGTGCGCGATACCACGCGGCCGCGATCCAGGATCCAGCGCCACTGGCCATCGTGCTGACGCAGCCGGAACTCGGCCACATAGGTATCGGTGCGCCCGTCCAGATGCGCCTGCACGGCCGCGCTGACTTGCGCATGGTCGTCAGGATGGATCAGCCCGGACAGGGCGGTGAGATTGTTCGGCAGCGGCTGTTCGGAGTAACCCAGCATGCGGGTCCAGCGTTCGGAGCGATACACCACGTCGGCGGCGATGTCCCAATCCCACAGCCCGTGGTCGGCGCTGTCCAGGCCGATTTCCCAGCGGCTGGTGCCATCGGCGCCCAGTGGCTCGGGAATGCTCAGGGTGAAGGCCATGACCTGGCCCTGCTCGTCGCAGACCGCGCGCAGCCACCCTTCCAGGCGCCCACCGCCGCTACCCGGCAGCACGCACGCCGCCATGCCGCCGCTTTCGGCGATCTGGGCACGGCTGCTTTCCAGCACTTCGGCGTATGCGCCAAGGGTTGCCGGCAATCCGAGGGATTGCGCGACGCGGTTGGCCGCCAGGGGCTGGCCATGCGCATCCAACAACACCACCGCTGAGGTCAGCGGGTGCTGAAGCATGCTTGCGATGACGCCTGAGTCCACTCTGGAGCACTCCGAAGGTCGACCCCTGCCTCGGAGTCGCAATGGATAGCGGCCGTCTGGCGGATTAGTTGAGACAGCCTTTCGCTGGCCGGCCGTGCCGGGCCGAGTTACGGCTAAGATGGCCGCATTGCCCGCTCCATAAGGTCGTTCGCGGACCATGCACCAACACGTTGCCGCGCCGGTGTTCTCTTCTGCTCCCGTGTCCCGACTTCGCCTCGCCGAGCGCCTGCAGCGCGGCCTGTGGACGCTCACCGGCCTGTATCTGCTGGCGGGCGTGGTCTGGCTGCTGCTGGGCAACCGCATGCTCGACCTGGCCGGCGCGCCCCAGCCCGAGCGCTGGTCCGATGCCGGCTTCCTGCTGATCTCAAGCGTGGTGATTCATCTGGTGCTGCGCCGCTTTGCCCAGCAGATCGTGGAAGAACACGGCGAGCTGGCGCAATCCCAAGCCCTGTTGCAGGCCAAGTTCCACGCCCTGCCCAGCCCGGCCTGGATCTATGACCTGGCCACCTTGCGCATTCTCGATGCCAACCCGGCCGCGCTGGAATTCTTCGGCTGGGAGCGCGATGCCCTGCTGGAGCAGACCATCCACGCGATCTGGCCGGATGCCGACGCCGGCCGGCTGGAAGAGATCGTTGCGCAGATCCGCACCAAGGGCGATGACACCTGTGCGCTCACCGAAGACCTGCTGACCCGCAGCGGCCTGCGCCATGTGGAGATTCGCAGCAACCAGCTGCACCTGGCCAGCGGCCCGGCGCGGCTGGTGGTCACCGTGGATCGCAGCGAGGAGCGCCAGGCGCAACAGCTGCGCGACGAGGCGCTCAACCGTCTGGAAGAAGCCCAGGCCATCGCCCGGGTAGGCTCGTGGGAACTGGACCGCGCCACCGGCGTGGGCCGTTATTCGCCTGCGGTGTACCGCCTGCTGGGGCGCAGTGTGCCGATGCATCGGCGCGACCATCGGCTCGAAGAGCTGCTCACCGCCTCCGATACCGCGACCCAGGCACGCATCGTGCGCATGATCGAAGACATGTGCACCGGCGGTGAGGTGCAGATCGACGTCCTGCTGCCGCTGGTCGGCGGCGACTCGCAACCGCGCACCGTGCACCTGCGTGCGGAGAGCGTGACCACCCCGACCGGCGCACGGCACATCCACGGCACGCTGCAGGACGTGACCGAACGTGAGCAGTCACGCCGCCTGCTGCGCGAGCGCGAAGAGCAGTTCCGCGAGCTGGTGCGGGTGTTGCCGGATGGTGTGCTGATCCTGGCCGACGAACACGTGATGTACGCCAACGCTGCCGGTTCGGCGCAGTTCGGTTTCCAGGGCGAAACCATCCTAGGCGAACCCTTGCAGACCCTGGTTGGCGATGCCGATCTGCCGATGGTGCGCGAGTACCTACGTGCCGGCAGCGATCGCAATGAGCCGGTGTCCAGCGCCCGGGCAATGCGCCGGCGCGACGGCAGCACGTTTTACGCGGGGCTGTCTGCAGGTGACATCCGTTATGGCGGGCGTGACTGCAAGTTGCTGGTGGTGCGCGACCTGAGCGAGCCCGAGCGCATGCGCGATGCATTGGCCGAAAGCAATGCCGAACTGCAAGCCATGGCCAAGCGGCTGTTCTCGTTGCAGGAAGACGAACGCCGCGCCATCTCGCGCGACCTGCACGACGACATCGGCCAGGCGATCACCGCGATGAAGTTGTCGGCGCACGCCGCACTCGATGAAGCCGACCCGGTGGCGCGCCGCGAGGATCTGCAGGAGATCGTCTCGCTGGCAGACAGCACCGTGACCAAGCTACGCAATCTCTCGATGCTGCTGCGGCCGCCGCAGCTCGATGCATTGGGGCTGGAGGCCGCCTTGCGTTGGCAGGCATCAATGCTGTTCCGCGCCTCGCAGGTGCGGCTGGAACTGGATATCCAGGCTCTGGACGAACGGCCGGGCAACGAAATCGAACAGGCCTGCTTCCGTATTGCGCAGGAAAGCCTGACCAATGCGTTGCGGCACGCGTGCGCGGGCGAAGTGCGGATGAGCCTGCAGTCGATCGACGGCGACGGTTTTCGCCTGGAAGTCAGCGACGATGGCGACGGGTTCGAACCGGAAGGTCCGCGTGGTCTGGGGCTGATCGTGATGCGTGAGCGTGCGCAAACCGTCGGCGGTGCGCTCGCGATAGAATCGGCTCCCGGAGCAGGCACGCGCGTGACGTTGCGCCTGCCCTATCACCCGGTCGGCGAGTCCGTCCCTGAAGATGGTGGACGTTGATTCATGTGGAGCCCTGTGATCCCGCCCGGACTGGAAATCGTCAAGCCCACCCGTCTGGGCGCGGGAAACCCTGAATTACTGCATCTGGTGGATGCCGCCGCCTCCGGTGGCCCGCCGCTGATGATCTTCCATATCGACATCGACCACTTCGCCTCGATCAACGAGAACATGAGTGGCGAGGTCGGCGACCAGGCGTTGACCCTGACCGCACGCCGGCTGCAGGAATTCCTTGGCACGCGCGGCAAATTGTGGCGGCACGGTAGCGACGAAATGATCGTGGTGGCGGTGCGGCGCGAAGACACGCCCCTACCGGAAGACTTTGCCGAAGAGATCCGCCAGCAGCTGGAATTGCCGCTGTCGGTGTTGCCGTATACGTTGTTCATGACCGGCAAGGTCGGCATCAGCCTGTGTCCGGAACATTCCACCTCGCTCTCCACCCTGCTCGACTACGCCGAAGAAGCCAGCTACCAGGCCGCGCGCGAAGGCGGCAATACCGTGCGCCTGTATACGCGCAACTCGGCCACCAATGCGCATAGCGAAAGCATCATTGCGCGGCAGATCGTCGATGCCATCCCGCATGGCGAACTGCGGCTGCGTTACCAGCCGCTGGTGAGCGCGCGCGATGGCCGCATCGTCGGCATGGAGGCTTTGCTGCGCTGGCAATCGCCCACGCTGGGCATGCTGGTGCCGGAGCGCTTCATGCGCACCGCCGAGCGGCTGGGCGTGATTGTGCAGATCGGCGAATGGGTGCTGCAAAACGCGGTGCGCCAGGCACGGTTGTGGCGCGACCAGGGCTTTGACGATTTCAGCATCGCGGTGAACGTCTCCACGTTGCAGCTGCTGCGCCCGGGCTTCTTCAACGAAGTCATGGCCATGCTGCAAACCGCCGGCGTGCCGGCGCAGTTCGTGACGCTGGAAATCAACGAAAGCGCGTTGACCAATAACGTCAACTTCGTCCACGAGACGATGGCCAACCTGCGCAACGAAGGCATCAGCCTCAGCCTGGACAACTTCGGCACCGGCGACTCCAGCCTCAGCGCGTTGGTGCGCTACCCGGTAGACCGGCTGAAGATCGACCGCAGCTTCATCAAGAGCGCACCGGCCGGCAGCCGCGAGGCGGCGATTGCGCGCGCGATTATTGCGATGGGCCATCAGTTGGGCATGACGGTGATCGCCAACGGCGTGGAATCACAGGCGCAATTGGGCTTCTTGCGGCGCAACGACTGCGACATCTTCCAGGGTTATCTGTTCGGCGAGCCGATGTCGGCCGAGTCCGCCGGCATGGCGCTCCGCCGCCGCTATCTGCGTCCGGAATCGTTCGCCGAAAGCCGCCCCGACCGCACCTTGCTGTTGCTGGACGACGAAGAGAACGTGCTGCGCTCGCTGGTGCGGCTGTTCCGCCGCGACGGCTACCGCATCCTGGCCGCCGGCAACGTACGCGACGCCTTCGACCTGCTGGCCACCAACGATGTGCAGGTGATCCTGTCCGACCAGCGCATGTCCGACATGAGCGGCACTGAGTTCCTGGGCCGGGTCAAGATGCTCTACCCCGACACCGTGCGCCTGGTGCTCTCCGGCTACACCGACCTGGCCACGGTCACCGAAGCGATCAACCGCGGCGCGATCTACCGTTTCCTCACCAAGCCCTGGAACGACGACGAGTTGCGTGAGCACATTCGCCAGGCATTCCGCACGCATGATGAGTTGCGGAACGGCCGGGAATAGGGAATCGGGAATGGGGAATCGGTAGAGCAGATCTCTACCGCCTGATTCTCCGCGTGCCAAATCGTGCCTCAAAACCAAAGCACCAGCGCACGCCGCTCTACCGATTCCCCATTCCCGATTCCCCATTCCCGGCGCGAAGCGCTACCGCGGCTGCCGCACCGGCAATACGATCCGGAAGCTTGCGCCCTGCCCCGGGACGCTTTCGACGTCGATGCGGCCGTGGTGCTTGTTGATGATGCCGTAGGAAATCGACAGGCCCAGGCCGGTGCCGCTGCCGACCGGCTTGGTGGTGAAGAAGGGGTCGAAGATGCGCTGCAGCAGGTCCGGGGCGATGCCGGCGCCGCTGTCCTGGAATTGGATCCAGACGTTTTCCGCCTCGTCGCGGCCGGTGGTCACGGTGATCGTGCCGCGCTCGACAATCGCCTGCCCGGCATTGAGCAGCAGGTTCATGTAGACCTGGTTGAGCTCGGATGGCAGGCATTCCACCAACGGCAGCTCGGCGTAATTGCGCTCCAGGGTGACCTTGTACTTGAGCTCGTTCCAGATGATGTTGATCGTGGATTCGAGGCCGGCATGCAGGTCCACCATCTTCCAGGACTCGGATCGGTCCGAGTACGAGAAGTCCTTGAGGTCGCGCACGATGCGCGTCACCCGCTCGATACCCTCGCGCGACTCGGCCATCAGCTGCGGCAGATCGCGGCTGATGAAGTCGATGTCGGCGCGGTTGCGGATCTCGTCGATTTCGGGGATCAGCGCTTTCGGATCCGGCGCCTGCAAGGCGCGTTCGTAGGCTTCGATCAGGGTGAACAGGCTGCGCAGATATTCCTGCAGGCTGCCCAGGTTCGAGTGCACATAGCCGATCGGGTTATTGATCTCATGCGCGACGCCGGCCGCGAGCTGGCCGATGGAGGCCATTTTTTCGGACTGCAGCAGTTTGTCCTGGGCGCCGTTCAAGCGTAGATAGGCCTGGCGCAACTCAGCATGCCGCTGTTGCAGCTCGCGCTCGTAGTCCTGCTGGCCTTCGATATTGTGGAACAGCGCCAAAAAATGCCCGACGCCCTGCTCCTCGTTGTAATACAGATGCGCAATCACCACGCGGTCGCTCACCGGCAGGCTGCCGGTCCAGCTGCCCTTGCTGCGCGCCTGGTTGAGCGCATCGGCGGGCAAGACTTGCGAGATCCGCTCACCGAGATTGCGATCGTCGGTGGGATCTTCCTTGCACAGGCTCTGGCGCGCGATTGCGTTGGCCATGATCAATTGGCCGTCGGCGCGGAACAGCAACACACCCTCAAGCATCTGATCGCCGAAGGCGCGCAGCATGGCCGAGGAAGGCAACAACGTCTGATTGAGAAAGAACTTGGCAGTCACGGGACGAGGCAGCGTAGAGGACGCCTCAATATACGCCGAACCCGTGACCGGCCGTGTTGCCGAATGCGGCGTGGCGCTCAGGCCACCGCGAGCGAGCGGCCGGCGCGCAATACGCTGGATTGCCCGTTGGCGTCGTAGGACGGCGCGCTTTCGGTCCGCCCCAAATGCCGCAGTGCCCAGTTCACCTCACGGCGCCGGCGTGCCAGCAGCGCGCCATTGGCGCGGTTGGCTTCGGCCAGTTCGCGCAGACGCTCTTCCTGGCCTTCGGGCATCTGCACTTCGAGCGCGCGCAGTGCCGCCAGCTTGTCCTGGGTGTGCCGCATCAGGCTTTCGATGTCGTGCTCGATCAATGCCTGCCGTTCGCCGGCCAGCGCATCGCTGAGACGTTGCAGGGAATCGTTCACGTTCATCCTTTGGCCGGCAATTAGCCCGCCAGTTGCTGGTTCAGATCCATCATGCGGCTGGCGATGGCATCCGGGTTGATGGAATAGCTGCCGTTCTGCAACGCTTCCTTCACCGCCTGGACGCGACCGGTGTCGATCGCCGAGGACTGCGAAAGCTCGCGCTGCAGCGCTTGCAGGTTGGTCGCTTCGCCGGTCAGCTTAACGCTGTCGGTGGGCGGTGTTGCGGCAACGGGTGACGCGCGGTCTTCTCCAGCGGAGGCAATCTTGCTGCCCACGGTGGCGGTACGAAGAGTCGCTGCGGTCGGTAGATTGCCTTCGATTTTCTGGCTCATGTCAGGAACTCCTCTACAGGTCGTAGGGGATAACGGCGGCCAGAAAAAAAACTTTATAGAGAATTTCTATCTGGACACCACCACGGTACCGCTCGCTTCAACAATGCCCTGAACGACCCGGCGCGAGGATGAATTCTCCACCGAGACACGCTCGTTCTCGCCAGCGTCGGACAGCGCGCGACCGCTCATGCGCACCTCCAGCCCACCATTGCGCGACACCAGCGGCACCGTGTCGCCACGCCGTACCAGCCGCGGGGTGACCAGGTCATTGGCCGACAACAGCGTGCCAGCCGGCAGGATGCGGCGGGCGGTCTTGCCCACCGCAGTAGCCGGGTCGGCCAGGACCGCACCGACGATCCGCGCGGCATCGCGCTTCTCGATGCTGATATCGGCCAGCGAGATGGTTTCTCCAGAGGTGATGCCGCGACGCAGGACCAGCACATCCTGGTTGCGCCGCACCTTCAATGGCACGAACAGGCGCCAGCCGGCCGGCTGCGGGCACGCCACTTCCACCGTATTGGTACCGGTGGGCTGGGCCTGCAGTGCGATTGGGCACGCCGGCATGCGCAGGCCGGGATCGAGAGTGGCCTCGGCTTCGGCATCGGGGCCCACGGTGGCGAGCGCGGCGGCACGGATCGAATCAACGGACTGGTAGCCATCGGCCCAAGCCGGGGCAGACACCAACAGGATGACAAGCAGGAGCAGGCGCATGGGACCAGATCCGGAAGAAGACGCGGAAGCTCCTGCAAGCTGTGTGCCTGTTTTGCCGGGATTGGTGATTGGGGATTTGGGATTGGTTAGAGCGGGCTGCTGCAGATCCAACGGGTGCGGTGATTGCTGCTGTTTGTGGCCCGGCGAGGGCCAAGGACGTCATCCAGCAGCGCGGCACAGCTCAATCAACAGATCCACACCTTAGCCCTGCCTTTGATTTCGCTCCAAACCAATCCCAAATCCCCCAACCACCAATTCCCTGCCTCAGGCGACTTCCGAATCACCAATCACCGCTCCTAGCGAATCCCCAATCCCGACTCACGAATCCCGACAGCGCCCCCGACCAACCATAAAGCCCTCAAGTTTCCCAAGGGCGCTGTCGATATCTGCCCCATGACCCACGATCTGCTCAACCGCATCGACCAGCGCACGCGTCTGGCTGGCCACAATCGACTGGCCCTGCTGCTGTTTCGGCTGGGCGGCCGCCAGCTTTTTGGCGTGAACGTCTTCAAGGTGCAGGAAGTGCTGCGCCGGCCGGAACTGTTCCAGGTGCCCGGCCTGCCGACCGAGTTCGCCGGCGTTGCCGACGTGCGCGGGCGCTCGGTGCCGGTGCTGGACTTAGGCCTGGCCATTGGCCACCCGGAGCGCGACCCGCATGGCGACAACGGGCCCGGCTACCTGGTGGTGGCCGAGTTCAACCGCTCGGTGCAGGGCTTTCTGGTCAGCGGCGTGGAACGCATCGTCAATATCGCGGTGGAAGATATTCACCCGCCGCCGGAACTGGGCGCTGAAGCCACTTATTTGACGGCGGTGACGCGGTTCCAGGGTGAGCTGATCCAGGTCATCGACGTGGAAAGCGTGCTGGCCGACATCGCCAAGATCAGCAAGGACGTGCAGCTGGATCCCGGGCTGCAGCTGGTCACCTCCGACCGGCAGTTCCAGGTGCTGGTGGTGGACGACTCACGCGTGGCACGCCAGCAGATCCGCAGCGTGCTCGACCAGTTGGGCGTGGCGGCAACGCTGCTCTCCGACGGCCGTCAGGCGCTGGATCATCTGCTGCAGGTGGCGGCATCGGGCGAAAACCCGGCCGAGCGCTACGCCATGGTGATCTCAGATATCGAAATGCCGGCAATGGACGGCTACACGCTGACGACGGAAATCCGGCGCACGCCGGGCCTGCAGGGCCTGTACGTGCTGCTGCACACCTCGTTGTCGGGCGTGTTCAACAACGCCATGGTCGAGCAGGTGGGCGCCAACGCCTTCGTGGCCAAGTACAGCGCCCACGAGCTGGCCGATTACGTGCTGGCCCGCCTGCGCGTGGTGGCCGAAGCCGCCTGATCCTGCTGGGTCCGGCCGCCCTGCCCGCCTAAGCGTGCAGGCCTGACGGGGATTTCCCCCGTCTGAGAGTCACTCCGAATGTGCTGCTGCCCAAACGGGCGGCCGTACGTCTGCGCAAGCGCCGTAAGGGTTTGGCCGCGCCTGGCCCGCGCACACGCACCTACTTCTATTAGCGATCAGCCACTTCCCTAGCTGGCTCGCCTGCTTGCGCGCAATGGGCTCGGCACATTAGCCGCGTTGCGCTCTGGCAAGCCTTAAACAAGAACGTGGCAAGCCCGCTGCCCCGTCACCGCGCGTGGCCCTGCCGACGACGACACGGCCATGCGGCACGGCCCACCGCTTGCAATGCCAAGCGACCCAGCGGTGACGCGCCAAAGGCACCCTGCCCGGCCCCACCAGCACGGCGCCCAGGATCTGGCACAAACATTGCTTCTTCCCTGGCAACCTTCCACGGGAGAACACCGTGTCCAGTCCCTTCACCTCCTTCCTAGGCATCCACGGCGACGCGCTCACCTTGCGCGAGCAGCGGATGAAGCTCATTGCCAGCAATCTGAGCAATGTGGACACCCCTGGCTACAAGGCCAAGGATCTGAACTTCGAAGCGGCATTGAAGGCGGCAGAAGGTGTCCGCGACGGCGGCCTGATGCAGGCCACCGATGCCAAGCACTACGAGATCGGCAGCACCGCCGGCCTCAACCCGTTTCAGATCACCCGCGAAGCCGACCAGCCCAGCCTGGACGGCAACACCGTCGATCCCGATGCAGAACGCGCCGCCTACGGCCGCGCCGCGCTGGAATACCGCGCGTCGTTGAGCTTCCTCGAATCCAAGGTGCGCTCGATGCTCACCGCGATCACCGGCCAATAAGTCATGAGCAATCTTCCGATTTTCGATGTCGCCGGTTCTGCGCTGCACGCGCAGTCCGTGCGCCTGAGCACCATCGCCTCCAACCTGGCCAATGCCGACTCGGTCGCGGGCTCGGCGGAAGCGACCTACAAGCCGATCGAGCCGATCTTCCAGGCGCAGCAAAACCGCCAGGACCCCAGCCTGACCTCGGTGAACGTCAAAGAGATCACCACCACCAATGCGCCGCCGATCCGCCGCTACGAGCCCGGCCACCCGCTGGCCGACGCCGACGGTTACGTGTTCTCGCCCGACGTGGACCCGGTCTCGCAGATGGTCAACATGATTTCCGCCTCGCGTAACTACCAGGCTGGCGTGGAAATGCTCAACACCGCCAAGGAACTGGCGCTCGCCACCTTGACCATGGGTCGCTGACCCTTCCTTACGGACCATTCCAGATGAGCACGATCGGCAGTGACCTTTACAACAGCCTTGGGCTGACCACCAGCAGCAAGGTCGCCAAGAAAGAGGATGCGCTCGGCCAGGCCGACTTCCTCAAATTGATGACCGAGCAACTCCAGCACCAGGATCCGCTCAAGCCCATGGAAAACAGCGCGTTTCTGGGCCAGTTGGCGCAGTTCTCCACCGTGCAGGGCATTGGCGACCTCAATACCAAGGTCGGCAATTTCTCCGATTCGATGAACAGCGATCAGGTACTCAAGGGTGCCGCGCTGGTGGGCCACAACGTGTTGGTGCCCTCGGCGCAGGTAGCGATCGATGCGACCGGCTCGGCCAAGGGCGTGGTTGCCGCGACCTCGGCCGGTTTCGTCAATTTCGAGATCACCGATGCCAACGGCACCTTTGTCAAACAGCTCAGCGTGCCGGCCAGCGCCGCCGGTGAGGTGTCGTTTGCCTGGGATGGCACCGACGCCAACGGCAACCGCATGGCCGCCGGCAAATACGGCATTACCGCTACCC
The DNA here is from genome assembly GCF_041475695.2 of Xanthomonas sp. NCPPB 4037. Taxonomy (NCBI): domain Bacteria; kingdom Pseudomonadati; phylum Pseudomonadota; class Gammaproteobacteria; order Lysobacterales; family Lysobacteraceae; genus Xanthomonas; species Xanthomonas sp. NCPPB 4037. Next base: position 2,354,205 of record NZ_CM191261.1, on the reverse strand, counting down.
AAACCGACACCGCCGGTGCCAAGAGCAAGTTGTCCACCTACGTCGATGCACCGGTGGACAGTGTCACGATCGGCTCGGACGGCCTGTATCTCAACCTGACGGGGCTCGGCACCTCCCCGCTCGCCAACGTGCTCCGCGTCAGCTGAGCCGGCAACCGCCACTTAAAGGAACTCATCCATGGCTTTCAATACCTCGTTGTCCGGCATCAACGCAGCCAATGCCGATCTGAACGTCACCTCCAACAACATCGCCAACGTCAACACGACTGGGTTCAAGGAGTCGCGCGCCGAGTTTGCCGACATGTTCCAGAGCACCAGCTACGGCCTGTCGCGCAATGCGGTGGGTTCGGGCGTGCGCGTGAGCAACGTGGCGCAGCAGTTCTCGCAGGGCAATATCGACCCGACCGGCCGCAGCCTGGACCTGGCCGTCTCCGGCGAGGGCTTTTTCACCGTGTCCTCCAACGGCGCCAAGATGTACACCCGCGCCGGCAACTTCCAGACCGATGCCAACGGCTATGTGATCAACCCGCAGGGCGCCCGTTTGCAGGTGTTCGCGCCGAACCCCAGCGGTAACGGCTTCGACGTGGGCCGCCTGTCGGACCTGCAGCTGCTGACCACCGACAGCCCGCCCAAGTCGACCTCCACGGTCAACCTGGCCTTCACCCTGCCTGGCAACGCCACCGCACCGACGGTGACCCCGTTCAACCCGGCCGACGACAAGACCTACAGCCACTCCACCGGCGGTATCAATGTCTATGACTCGCTGGGCGTCAGCCACGTGCAGACCTCCTACTTCGTCAAGACCGCCAACCCGAACGAGTGGCAGGTGCACAACTACGTGGATGGCTCGGCTGTTGGCGCGCCGACCACGTTGCAGTTCTCCGACACCGGCTCCCTGACCGCGCCGGCCAACGGCATCGTGGCGATGGACCCGTTCACCCCGAGCACCGGTGCCGGCGTGCTGAGCATGCAGCTCAATGTCAGCGGTTCCACCCAGTACGGCGAAGCCTTCGCGCTGCGCGATACGCGCCAGGATGGCTACGCCAGCGGCAAGCTCAACGAAATCAGCATCGACACCAGCGGCGTGGTGTTTGCGCGGTACTCCAACGGCGCCGACAAGGCGTTGGGCCAGGTCGCACTGAGCAGCTTCGTCAACCCGCAGGGCCTGCAGTCGCAGGGCAACAACATGTGGGCCGAAAGCTACACCTCCGGCGCCGCCCGCACCGGCGCACCGGACACCTCGGACCTGGGCCAGATCGAATCCGGCTCGCTGGAAGCCTCCACGGTGGACCTGACCGAGCAGCTGGTAAACATGATCGTGGCCCAGCGCAACTTCCAGGCCAACTCGCAGATGATCTCGACCCAGGATCAGGTCACCCAGACGATCATCAATATTCGTTAACGGCCGGGATTTGTGATTGGGAATTAGGGATTGGCAAGAGCCGGTACTCCGTCAACCGGATACTGGCCCTGCCCCTTTTCTCCCAGATCACTACAGCCCGCTCTTACGAATCCCCGATCCCGAATCCCTAATCCCGGTGTCTCATGGACAAAGCCCTCTACGTTGCAATGACCGGTGCCCGCGCTTCGCTGCAGGCGCAGAGCACCGTGTCGCACAATCTCGCCAACGTCGATACGGTGGGTTTCAAGGCCGCGTTGGCCAACACCGAGGCATTCCAGATCCGGGGCAAGGGGTATCCGTCGCGGATCGATGCGTTGCATGTGGACCAGGGCTTCGATCGCAGCCAGGGCCATCAAAAGGTCACCGGCAACCCGCTGGATGTGTCGTTGCAGCAGGATCGCTGGCTGGCGGTGCAGTCGCCGGACGGCAGCGAGGCCTACACCCGCAACGGCGAATTGGCGCTCACCGCCAATGGCCAGTTGGTCACTGCCAACGGGCACGCGGTGCTGGATGAAGGCGGCAACCCGATGACCATCCCGCCGCACCAGGCGATGGAAATCGGCAGCGACGGCAGCATTTCCATCATTCCGCAGGGCGAAGGCCCGCAGACCATGGCTATCGTCGGCAAGATGAAGGTGGTCGATGCGCCCGCCGACCGTTTGACGCGGCGCCCGGACGGGTTGATGCGCAATACCAGCACCGACCCGGCGCAGGCATTTGCGGTGGCCACCGGCAAGACCGTCAACAGCGGCATGCTGGAAGGCAGCAACGTGGATGCCGCTGGCGCGCTGGTGGAGATGATCCAGCTGCAGCGTCAGTTCGAGATGCAGGTGAAGATCATCAAGAACGGCGACGACAACGCGCAGTCGGCTAATTCGTTGCTGCGTGTCAGCGGCTAACCGTCATCGCCAAGGCGACTGCGTCGTCGCGGTTCGGCCGGCCAGGGTTTTTGCCAACCAATTCGAGAGCAGGCGCGAGGCGGCATGGCAGGCTGACGCAATTGGCATGTCGTTTGGCCACGATCGTCATGCACACGCAGGTCTACTGCTGAGCGAATGATCTGGTCTCTCGCTGCGGCTGATCTGCAGCGTGGCTGCAGGACCCTGGCTCACCCAGCTTGGCTGCAGGGCCCTTGCCCGGCCACCATCGCGGGACACCCTTTAGAGCGGCTGATCTGCGACTTGGTTGCAAGGCCCTTGCCCGCTCACCATCGCGGGACACGCTGCAAGTACGTCCTTGTAAGCTCTTACGCGGCATCCATGCCGCGTAAGGTCCCGCGACGGTGAGCGGGCAAGGACCAGTGGAGATGGTCGGTGTGCATGGTGCAAGCAATGCTTGACGTGGGTTGCTTAGATGACCGCGCGTCCGATCATCTTCTCAATGAAAGCCGAGCAACGGACAAGATTTTAAGAAAACAACCGACCAACTCCCTGGTGCGGTGTCCTCGCCGCTTGCGGGACCGTGTGGCGGCATGGATGCCGCCACCGAGCCCCCAGGGACGGGTTCACGGCGTGTCCCGCAAGCGGTGAGGGCACCGCGCCCTCGATAGACCAGGCTTTTGACTGACCAGGCTGTTGAGGGCACCGCGCGCTCAACCAACCAAGCTGTTGACTGCGTCGCAATACCAGCCGGCAAGTCCCAAGCACCCTTCCGCACGCAGCGCCAAGGGTTCACACGTCTTCGACCACATCGCTGACCGGCAACCGATCTACCGCGCCTGATCTGCCGCGAAGGTCTCCACCGCTTCCGGTTAGCCGCTGGCTAGTCACCGCCAGCCCTGCCCTGCGCAGGCCGCTGCGACCACTCCGCGTGACCTACCGCACAGCCGGCAGAAATCCGGCGCGGCTTTGGCACAGCACGTGCATATACCCAGCCGTGCCCGGAACACATCCCCGGGTCTAACGAGGAATCGGGTCATGAATCAGGCTTTGTGGGTCGCCAAAACCGGACTGGATGCGCAGCAGACGCGCATGTCGGTCATTTCCAACAACCTGGCCAATACCAATACCACCGGCTTCAAGCGCGACCGTGCCGCGTTTGAAGACCTGCTGTATCAACAGGTGCGTGCGCCGGGTGGTTCCACCTCCGCGCAGACGCAGCTGCCCACCGGCCTGCAACTGGGTACCGGTGTGCGTGTGGTCTCCACCTTCAAGGGCTTCGACCAGGGCAGCCAGCAGCAGACCGGCCGCGCGCTCGACGTGATGGTCAACGGCCGCGGCTTCTTCGAAGTGCAGATGCCCGACGGTACCTCCGCCTACACCCGCGACGGCACCTTCCAGATCAATGCGCAGGGCGAAGTCGTCACCAATAGCGGCTACCCGCTGCAGCCGGGCATCCAGGTGCCGGAAGGCGCGCAGTCGCTGACCATCGGCAACGACGGCACCATCAGCGTGACCCTGGCCGGCCAGGCCGCCGCGCAGGAAATCGGCGCGTTGACGCTGACCGACTTCATCAACCCCTCGGGCCTGCAGGCCAAGGGCGAGAACCTGTTCGTCGAAACCACCGCTTCCGGCCCCGCGCAGAACGGCACCCCCGGCCTCAACGGCCTGGGCACCACCGTGCAGGGCGCGCTGGAAGGCAGCAACGTCAATACGGTGGAAGAGCTGGTGAGCATGATCGAGACGCAGCGCGCCTACGAAATGAACGCCAAGGCCATCTCCACCACCGACTCGATGCTCGGTTACTTGAACAACAACGTCTGATCGGCTCGCCGCTCGTCGCCCTCTCAGGAACTCACGCCATGTCCCGCCTGCCCTCTCTTTCCTCCCTGTGCCTCGCCATCGCCTGCAGCGCGCTGCTGGGTGGCTGCGTGGCAGCCGGCGACGTGCGGCCGTTTGCCGAACTGGCGCCGATCGTGCCGGTGGTTGCGCCGGTCGCGCAGCCCACCGCCGGTGCGATCTACGCGGCCGGCCCGAGCCTGAATCTCTACGGCGACCGTCGCGCACGCGATGTCGGCGACCTGCTGACGGTGAACCTGGTGGAAAACACCACCGCCTCGTCCACCGCCAATACCAGCATCAGCAAGGCCGACACCGTGGACATGAGCACGCCGACCCTGCTGGGTGTGCCGCTCACCGTCAACGGCATCGACGTGCTGCGCAACTCCACCAGCGGCGACCGCAGCTTCGATGGCAAGGGCAATACCGCGCAGAGCAACCGCATGCAGGGCAGCGTGACCGTCACCGTGATGCAGCGTCTGCCCAACGGCAATCTGGTGATCCAGGGCCAGAAAAATCTGCGCCTGACCCAGGGCGATGAGCTGGTGCAGGTGCAAGGCATCGTGCGCGCCGCCGACATCGCCCCGGACAACAGCGTGCCGTCGAGCAAGGTGGCCGATGCCCGCATCGCCTACGGCGGCCGCGGCGCGATCGCGCAGTCCAACGCGATGGGCTGGCTGAGCCGCTTCTTCAATTCCCGTCTGTCGCCCTACTGAGCCTGCGACCATGAATCTGTCTTCCCTGCCCTTCCGTCTGCTCGCTGCCGCTGCCGCGCTGTGCGCGATCCCCGCACCGGCATCGGCCGAACGCATCAAGGATCTCGCCCAGGTCGGCGGCGTGCGCGGCAACGCGCTGGTCGGTTACGGCCTGGTGGTTGGCCTGGATGGCAGCGGCGACCGCACCAGCCAGGCGCCCTTCACCGTGCAGAGCCTGAAAAACCTGCTCGGCGAGCTGGGCGTCAATGTTCCGGCGAACGTCAACCCGCAGCTGAAAAACGTCGCGGCCGTGGCCATCCACGCCGAGCTGCCGCCGTTCGCCAAGCCCGGCCAGCCGATCGACATCACCGTCTCTTCGATCGCCAATGCGGTGTCGCTGCGTGGCGGCTCGCTGCTGATGGCACCACTGAAGGGCGCCGACGGCCAGGTGTATGCCATGGCCCAGGGCAACCTGGTGGTGGGCGGTTTCGGCGCCCAGGGCAAGGACGGCTCGCGGGTGTCGGTCAATATTCCCAGCGTCGGCCGCATTCCGAACGGCGCCACGGTGGAACGCGCGCTGCCGGACGTGTTCGCCGGCAGTGGCGAGATCACCTTGAACCTGCACCAGAACGACTTCACCACGGTCTCGCGCATGGTGGCGGCGATCGACAACAGCTTCGGCGCCGGTACCGCGCGTGCGCTGGATGGCGTCACCGTCTCGGTGCGCTCGCCGACCGATCCCAGCGCCCGCATCGGCTTGCTGGCGCGGCTGGAAAACGTCGAACTCTCGCCCGGCGATGCGCCGGCCAAGGTGGTGGTCAATGCACGCACCGGCACGGTGGTGATCGGCCAGCTGGTGCGGGTGATGCCGGCGGCGATCGCGCATGGCTCGCTCACCGTGACCATCAGTGAAAACACCAATGTCAGCCAGCCGGGCGCCTTCAGTGGCGGCCGCACCGCGGTCACCCCGCAGTCCACCATCACGGCCACCTCCGAAGGCAGCCGCATGTTCAAGTTCGAAGGCGGCACCACGCTCGACCAGATCGTTCGCGCGGTCAACGAGGTGGGTGCGGCTCCCGGCGACCTGGTCGCCATTCTCGAAGCTCTGAAGCAGGCTGGCGCGCTGACGGCGGAGCTAGAGGTGATCTGACATGCGTATCTCTGCATCGCCCATTGATCTCAACCCGAGCACCAAGGCCGATCCTGCAAAGATCGACAAGGTCTCACGTCAGCTCGAAGGCCAGTTCGCGCAGATGCTGGTCAAGAGCATGCGCGATGCGAGCTCCGGCGACCCGATGTTTCCGGGTGAAAACCAGATGTTCCGTGAGATGTACGACCAGCAGATGGCCAAGGCGTTGACCGACGGCAAGGGGCTTGGTCTGTCGGCAATGATCTCCAAGCAGCTGAGCGGCGACACCGGCGGCCCGGCCTTGAACACTTCGCTGAGCACCGCCGATGCCGCCAAGGCCTATGCCCTGGTCGCTGGCAAGCGCGACGCCTCGTTGCCGCTGCCTGCCCGCGACGGCGCGGCAACCAACATCGGTGCGAGCCTCGGCGCAGCGGTCGGCACCGCTGCAGGTATCGGCGCAGGCGGCCTCACCGGCATCGGCATGAGCCAGGTGCTGGATCTGATTGCCGGGCGTACCGGTGGCGAAGCAGGCGGCGATGACGCGGCCGCGCTGAGCTGGCCCTCGGCCAACGACCGCTGGAGCGATGTCGCCGCCACCGATGCGGCCGACGCCAACGCCGCAGTGAATGCCACCGCCGCTTCCAGCGCCGCCGCCAGCCTGGGCGAGCGCACACCGGAAGGCTTTGTCGCCAAGATCTGGACGCATGCGCAAAAGGCCGCCCGCGAACTCGGCGTGGACCCGCGTGCGCTGGTGGCGCAGGCCGCGCTGGAAACCGGCTGGGGCCGTCGCGGCATCGGCAATGGCGGCGATTCCAACAACCTGTTTGGCATCAAGGCCACCGGATGGAGCGGCGCCAAGGTCACCACCGGCACGCACGAATACGTCAACGGCGTCAAGACCACCGAAACCGCGGATTTCCGCGCCTACGGCTCGGCCGAAGAGAGCTTTGCCGACTACGTGCGCCTGCTGAAAAACAACAGCCGTTACCAGACGGCGCTGCAGGCCGGCACCGACATCAAGGGTTTTGCACGCGGCTTGCAACAGGCCGGGTACGCCACCGATCCGGGCTACGCAGCCAAGATCGCGGCGATCGCCAACGGTCCGACCATCGACCGTGCGGTGGCCGCGATTGGCAACGCGGCGGCCGACCTGTCCAACCGCTATGCCAGTACCGCCGAGCCCGTTGGGCTAGGCACCATTCGTCGCTGAGGTAATCGCCCATGTCCATCATGTCCACCGGGACCAGCGCGCTGATCGCCTTCCAACGGGCGTTGTCGACCGTTAGCCATAACGTCGCCAACATCAATACGGAAGGCTACAGCCGCCAACGTGTGGAATTTGCAACGCGCACGCCCACCGACATGGGCTACGCGTTCGTGGGCAATGGCGCCAAGATCAGCGATGTGGGCCGCGTGGCCGACCAGCTGGCCATCTCGCGGCTGCTGGACAGTGGCGGCGAACTTTCGCGCCTGCAGCAGCTGTCGTCGTTGTCCAACCGCGTGGACAGCCTGTACTCCAATACCGCTACCAACGTGGCCGGGCTGTGGTCCAACTTCTTCGACTCGGCCAGCGCACTGTCGTCCAACGCCTCCTCCACCGCCGAGCGGCAGAGCATGCTCGACAGCGGCAACAGCCTGGCCACGCGCTTCAAGCAGCTCAACGGGCAGATGGACAGCCTGAGCAATGAGGTCAACAGCGGCCTGACGTCGTCGGTGGATGAAGTCAATCGGCTGACGCAGCAGATCGCCAAGATCAACGGCACCATCGGCAACAGCATCGACAACGCCTCGGCCGACCTGCTGGACCAGCGCGATGCGCTGGTGTCCAAGCTGGTTGGCTACACCGGCGGCACCGCGGTGATCCAGGACGGCGGTTTCATGAATGTCTTTACCGCTGGCGGACAGGCGTTGGTGGTGGGGACCACCGCGGCCAAGCTGACCACGGTGGCCGACCCGTATCAGCCGACCAAGCTGCAGGTGGCGATGCAGACCCAGGGGCAGAACGTCAGCCTCAGCCCCAGCTCGCTGGGCGGGCAGATCGGCGGCCTGCTGGAATTTCGCAGCAACGTGCTCGAGCCCACCCAGGCCGAACTTGGCCGGCTGGCCGTGGGCATGGCCAGCAGCTTAAACACCGCGCACAGCCAGGGCATGGACCTGTACGGCGCGCTGGGCGGCAATTTCTTCAACATCGGCTCGCCCACCACCGCCGCCAACCCGAAGAACACCGGCACCGCAGCCCTCACCGCCAGCTTCAGCAATCTGGGCGCGGTGGACGGGCAGAACGTCACCCTGAGCTTCGATGCCGGTAGCTGGAAGGCCACCCGTACCGATACCGGCTCCACCGTACCGCTGACCGGCACCGGCACCGCTGCCGATCCGCTGGTGGTCAACGGCGTGAGCATGGTGGTCGGTGGTGCGCCGGCCAACGGCGACAAATTCCTGCTGCAGCCCACCGCCGGCCTGGCGGGCAGCCTGTCAGTGGCGATCACCGACCCCTCGCGCATTGCCGCGGCCACACCGGTGAAAGCCACTGCGACCATCGCCAACCTGGGCACCGGCAAGATCAGCGACGTCAAGGTCACCAATGCGCAGAACCCCGCGCTGCTGACGCCGTCGTCGGTGGAGTTCATCGACGCCAACCAGTACACCATCGATGGCAACGGCCCGTTTCCCTACACCGCCGGCCAGACCATCAGCGCCAATGGCTGGAGTTTTGCGCTGGATGGCGCGCCCAAGGCCGGCGACACCTTCGGTGTCGGCCCGATGGGCGCCGGCTCCAGCGACAACGGCAACGCCAAACTGCTGGCCAAGGTGGAAGACGCCAAGGCGCTCAACGGCGGCACGGTCACGCTCAATGGTGCGCTGTCCGGCCTGACCACCTCGGTGGGCTCGGCTGCACGTGCGGCCAGTTACTCGGCCGATGCGCAGAAGGTCATCAACGACCAGGCACAGGCCAGCCGCGATTCCATTTCCGGCGTCAACCTCGACGAGGAAGCCGCCGACATGCTGAAACTGCAGCAGGCCTATCAGGCCGCCGCACAGATGATCTCCACCGCCGACACCATCTTCCAAGCCATCCTGGGCGCCGTACGCTGATGACCAACCGTATCTCCACCAGCATGATGTACAGCCAGTCGGTGTCGTCGATGACGGCCAAGCAGTCGCGACTGAACCAACTCGAGGCCCAGCTCGCCAGTGGGCAGCGCCTGGTCACCGCCAAGGACGACCCGGTCGCCGCCGGCACCGCGGTCGGCCTGGATCGCGCCCTGGCGGCGATCACACGATTTGGCGAAAATGCCAACAACGTAAAAAATCGGCTGGGTTTGCAGGAAAACGTGCTGGCGCAGGCCGGCGACGCCATGGCCCGCGTCAACGAACTGACGATCCAGGCCAACAGCTCCGCGCTGGGGCCAGACGATCGCAAGGCGATTGCCTCGGAACTGACCGCGCTGCGCGACAGCATGGTGAGCCTGGCAAACAGTACCGACGGCACCGGGCGCTACCTGTTCGGCGGCACCGCCGATGGCAGCGCGCCGTTCATCAAGAGCAATGGCGGCGTTGTCTACAACGGCGACCAGACCCAGAGACAGGTGGAAGTGGCGCCGGACACTTTTGTCAGCGACACCCTGCCCGGCAGCGAGATCTTCATGCGCATCCGCACCGGCGACGGCAATGTGGATGCGCATGCCAACAGTGCCAATACCGGCACCGGACTGCTGCTGGATTTCAGCCGCGATGCCAGTACCGGCAGCTGGAATGGCGGCAGCTACAGCGTGCAGTTCACCGCTGCCAACACCTATGAGGTGCGCGACAGCACCAACGCAGTGGTGAGCACCGGCACGTACAAAGATGGCGAAGACATCACCGCGGCCGGCGTGCGCATGCGCATCAGCGGCGCACCGGCGGTGGGCGACAGTTTCCAGATCGGCGCCTCCACCACCAAGGACGTGTTTTCCACCATCGACGACCTGGTCGGCGCACTCAACTCCGACACCCTGACCCCGCCGCAGAAGGCAGCGATGATCAACACGCTGCAGACCTCCATGCGCGACATCAGCCAGGCCTCGTCGAAGATGATCGATGCACGCGCCTCGGGCGGCGCGCAGTTGTCGGCGATCGATAACGCCAACGCGCTGCTCGAATCCAACGAAGTCACGCTCAAGACCACCCTGTCGTCGATCCGCGATCTGGATTACGCCTCGGCGATTGGGCAGTACCAACTCGAGAAGGCCTCGTTGCAGGCCGCTCAAACGATTTTTCAGCAGATGCAGTCGTCGTCGTTGTTCAACCTGCTCCGCTGATTTTGCAGTAGAAACTTGGTTTTTCTTCGCTCCTGCGTGTGAGCACCTGCGCAGGCTGACGGAGTTTATTTGTAGAAAGTTATACCAGCGCTAAAGATCTGCGGAGTGCTGCCGAATAAACCAAACCCCTTGCTACACAACGTTTCCGTATTTCGTCCCGATGCAGAAAAACAGTAAAAAAATACTGGATTTCGCTAAAGGTTCCCGACGCAACGCCGTTATTCATCTCAGCAGCGGCAACGGCCAACTTGATGGCCCCCCTGCGGAGGCTCCGGGCAAGTCCCCCTTGCCGGAAAAATCGCTTAGGAGAAATCAAAATGGCACAGGTAATCAACACCAACGTAATGTCGCTGAACGCTCAGCGTAACCTCAACACCAACAGTTCGAGCATGGCGCTGAGCATCCAGCAGCTGTCCTCGGGCAAGCGCATCACCAGCGCCTCGGTCGATGCGGCCGGTCTGGCGATTTCAGAGCGCTTCACCACGCAGATCCGCGGCCTGGACGTTGCCTCGCGTAACGCCAACGACGGTATCTCACTGGCCCAGACCGCCGAAGGCGCGATGGTCGAAATCGGCAACAACCTGCAGCGTATCCGTGAGCTGTCGGTGCAGTCGGCCAACGCCACCAACTCGGCCACCGACCGTGAAGCACTGAACTCCGAAGTCAAGCAGCTCACCTCGGAAATCGATCGCGTCGCCAACCAGACCAGCTTCAACGGCACCAAGCTGTTGAACGGCGACTTCTCCGGCGCGCTGTTCCAGGTCGGCGCCGACGCTGGCCAGACCATCGGCATCAACAGCATCGTCGACGCCAATGTCGATTCGTTGGGCAAGGCCAACTTCGCAGCATCGGTGTCCGGTGCTGGCGTCACCGGCACGGCCACCGCGTCGGGTTCGCTCAGCGGTATCACTCTGGCCTTCAAGGATGCCTCCGGCGCTGCAAAAAGCGTTGCCGTCGCCGATATCAAGATCGCTTCCGGCGATACTGCGGCAGACATCAACAAGAAAGTTGCCTCGGCGATCAACGATAAGCTGGATCAGACCGGCATGTATGCCTCGATCGACACCAGCGGCAACGTGAAGCTCGAGTCGCTGAAGGCTGGCCAGGACTTCACCTCGCTGTCCGGCGGCACCTCCGGCGCCGCTGGCATCACCGCCGGTGCAGGCATCCAGACCGCCTCGGCCGCTTCCGGCTCCACCGCGTCCACCCTGAGCAGCCTGGATATCTCGACGTTCTCGGGCGCCCAGAAAGCTCTGGAAATCGTCGACAAGGCACTGACCTCGGTGAACTCCTCGCGCGCCGACATGGGTGCGGTGCAGAACCGCTTCACCTCCACCATCGCCAACCTGGCCGCCACCTCGGAGAACCTGACGGCCTCGCGCAGCCGGATCGCCGATACCGACTACGCCAAGACCACCGCCGAGCTGACCCGCACGCAGATCCTGCAGCAGGCCGGCACCGCGATGCTGGCCCAGGCCAAGTCGGTTCCGCAGAACGTGCTGAGCCTGCTGCAGTAATCGCAAGCGCTTTGCAGCAAGTCAAAAGCCCCTCTCCGGAGGGGCTTTTTTGTGGCGCGGGTTTCTTGACGCCAGACGACCGACGCGCCAGGCATGGAAGTTGCATCTGTTTTCGGGTCAACCAGACCCGTCGACGCCGCTCAAGTCCTCCCGGATGCGGCCGATACCCGTCTCGTAATCCCATGCATCCGCCTTCCGGATGCCCAGACGAGGAATGCAACATGGCATCGGTGATCAGTACGTCCAGCTCCGGGCTGGATATCCCCACCGTGGTGTCCACCCTGGTGTCCCGTCAGAAGGATCCGGAACAGGCACGCATCAACAAGGCCGGCACCGCCGCCACCACGCAGCTGTCGGCGATCAGCCAGATCAAGAGCAGCATGACCACGCTCAAGTCTGCGCTGGACAAGGTGGTCAGCAGTGCCGACACCAATGCCTACAAGGCCAGCGTCCCGACCGATGCCGGCTTTACCGCCACCACCACCAGCTCGGCGGCGCCGGGCAACTACTCGGTGGAAGTGGTGTCGCTCGCCAGCGCCCAGAAACTGGCCTCCGGCGCATTCACCGCCGATGCCACCGTTGGCAGCGGCACGCTGACCATTGGCTACGGCGACAAAAGCATCACCGTGGACATCAGCGGCACCGACAAGCTCACCGACATTGCCGCAGCCATCAACAAGGCGGCCGGCGGCAAGGGCGTCACTGCCAGCGTGGTCACCGCCAACGATGGCCAGCACCTGGTGTTCAATGCCGCCGACACCGGCACCAAGGGCGCATTGACCGTCAGTGCCAGCGACCCCAGCCTGAGCGCGCTGACCTTTGGCGCCGGCGTCACTGGCGGGCTGACCCAGCAGGTGGCCGCCGCCGACGCGCTGGTGCGCGTGGACGGCTTCGAGCGCACCTCCAGTTCCAATACCGTCACCGACATCGTGCCGGGCGTGGTGCTCAACCTGACCAAGGCCGCCGAAGGCACCAAGGTCACCCTGGGCGTCACTGCCGACACCAGCGGCCTGAAGGGCAACCTCACCGCATTTGCGGCGGCCTACAACACCGCCAACACCTTGCTCAAGAACAGCAGCAGCTACAACGCCGAAACCCGCACCGCCTCGGCGCTGACCGGCGACTCGCTGGTGCGCGGCCTGCAGCAGCAGTTGCGCGGCCAGGTCAGCGGCAGCATCAGCGAGCTCAAGGCGCTGGGCCTCACCATCGACAAGGATGGCGTGATGAGCTTTGACGGCGGCAAGTTCGACACCGCCATTGCCGCCGATGGTGGCGCAGCCGCCGAGGCGCTGGGCAAGGACAGCAAGTTCGGCAGCGGCCTGACCAAGCTGCTGGACGCCAACGTCAACGTCAACAACGGCACCCTGACCCTGCGTTCGGACAGCTTGAACAAGCAGATCAAGGGCTTCGAGGCCGACCTGGACAACCTCGATGCGCGTATGGAGAAACTCACAGACCGCTACACCGCGCAGTTCACCGCGATGGAAACCATGATCAGCAAGATGCAGGGCGCCACCGGTTCGCTCAGCAGCCTGCTCGCGATCAAATGATGTGATGCACGTCCTCAAGTCACGCCTTGGTCTTGCCGATAAAAGAAGTACCTATCGTGATATCGGCCTTGCCTTCTGGCAGGAGCGTTGTCGCAGGAGCTCCCAGCTCCGGGACCAGCGAAGGCCAGCCAATTGAGGGAGTCATCCATGTACGGTTCCAATCGTCAGTACGCCGAGCAATACCGCAAGGTCGGCGTGTCCACCAGCGTGACCGAAGCCGACCCGCACAAGTTGGTGTCGCTGCTGTTTGCCGGTGCCTGCCAACGCATTCGTCTGGCCCAGGCATGCCTGGCGCAGGGCGACCAGGCGCGCAAGGGCAAGGCCATTGGTGAAGCCTGCGCAATCGTCGGCCATCTCAACGGCTCGCTCGACCACGAAGCCGGCGGTGAGATCGCTGGTAACCTGTCGGCCCTGTACGACTACGTGATCCAGCGCCTGACCGCGGCCAATCTGCACAACGACGAGACCGCGTTGACCGAAGCGCTGGATCTGCTCAGCGAAATCGACTCGGCGTGGAACTCCATCCCCCTCGATCAACGCGGCATCGCTGCCGCCTCGTGAGTCCTCCCATGCATAGTGTGCAAAGCCTTCAAGACGAAGTGTCCGAGATCCGCATCGCGATGTCGCGCGAGGAGTTCGAGGTGATGCCGCACATGCTCGATGTCCACGACCTGCACGTGCAGGAATACTGCAAGCACGCCGATGCGGCGCAGGACCGCGATGCGGTGCAAGCGCTGCAGGCCATGCAGCAGGAGCTGGTGCGGATGATGCGCGAGCGCCAGCGCAAGTTGCTGGAGCTGATCCGCGCGCAGCGCACCTCGGCCACAGCCAGCCGCGCCTACGCACGCGTCGGACGCATCTGATGTCCACGCTCGGCACGCTCGCACCGGCGGCCGACACCGAGCTGTTCGCCGACACGCTCAGCTGCGAGCTGCGCCTGCCGGCCGGCTTCCACGTCACGGCCGACCCCGGCTCGCACGCCACTGCCGAAACCCTATTGCGCAGCCTCGGCCAGGTCGAAGACCTGCGCAGCGAAGACAGCAGCGAGGAGCGCGGCGAGCTGCCGCTGCTGGTGCAGCGCATGGACGCCAAACTCGACCTCATCCTGGCCCTGATCGGCCGCCTGGTCCGCCAGAGCGACACCCGCCTGGCGCTGGGCACGGTGCATTGGTCGGTGCGCGGCATCCGGCTGGCCAGCCCGCACGCGCACCCGCCCGGCACAACTGGCAGCGTTCTGCTGCAGCCGTCGGACTGGCTTCCTGAATTGTTACAACTGCCTGCCGACGTCCTGGCGAGCGCAAGCGATGGTCAACAGCACTGGCTGTGGTTACGCTTTGCCCCACTGGGGACCGGTCTGCAGGACGCCCTGGAACGTCATCTGTTTCGTTTGCATCGCCGTCAGATCGCCGACGCCCGTCGCCAGCGCTGAACCGATGGTTGGCGCTCAGGCGCCGCGTCGGCTAAGGTGCCCTTTACAAAAAAAGGTCTCTTCTCCGCCGTGCGAGTCATCATCGTCGACGATCACACCCTTGTTCGCGCTGGCCTGTCGAGGCTGCTGCAGACCTTTTCCGGCATCGATGTGGTCGGCGAAGCGAGCAATGCGCAACAAGCCCTGGACATGACCTCCCTGCACCGGCCAGACCTGGTGCTGATGGATCTGTCCCTGCCCGGCCGCAGCGGCCTGGATGCCATGACCGATGTGCTGCGCGCCGCGCCGCGCACCCATGTGGTGATGATGTCGATGCACGACGATCCGGTGCACGTGCGCGATGCGCTCGATCGCGGCGCGGTCGGTTTCGTGGTCAAGGACGCCGCCCCGCTGGAACTGGAGCTGGCCTTGCGCGCCGCCGCCGCCGGCCAGGTGTTCCTGAGCCCGCAGATCTCTTCGAAGATGATCGCGCCGATGCTGGGCCGCGAAAAACCGGTCGGCATCGCCGCACTGTCACCGCGCCAGCGCGAGATCCTGCGCGAGATCGGCCGCGGCCAGAGCAACAAGGAAATCGCCGCCGACCTCGGCATCAGCGTCAAGACCGTGGAAACCCACCGCGCCCGCATGATGGAATCGCTGGGGTGCCGCCGCGCCAATGATCTGGTGCTGCTGGCCGCCAAGCATCACAACGAGCTGGTCTAGCCGATCCAGCCAGGCAGGGCCGCGCAACGCGGCCATTGCCGCAAAACAGTGACGGAATTCCGGCGGGCACGCTTGAGCTCGCAATAGTTGTAGGGGAATCCCCCACCAGGTGTCAGGAAAATCATGAGTCACCTCACCTGACTCCCTGATTCGAAACCCGTCGCTGTGTCCTGCAAGATGCATTCCATCGCCGCACGCTTGCGGCGCCTTCCGGAAAGCGCCTCCATGAAGACGACCATCTCTGCCCAGCTGGGCCAACAACTGCACCTCACCCCGCAGTTGTTGCAGTCGATCCGTCTGTTGCAACTGGACGGCATGCAGCTGGAACTGGAGATCCGTCGCGCCCTGGAAACCAATCCACTACTGGAATTGGAAGAGCTGGCCGACAGCAGCGACGAGGCTCCCAGCGCCGAGGATGGCGCCACCGACATGGCCGCCTTCGACGAGTTGCCCGAAAGCACCATGTGGGATGTGCAGAGCAGCAGCTGGAACGGCGAGGACGACGACCGCATGCAGCGCGTGGCCGCCGGCGAATCCACCGACCCGCATGTGCGCATCCTGCGCGAGTTGGCGCTGGACCTGGACGAAACCGACCTCGGCACCGCCGCGTTCTGGCTGGAACAGACCGACGACGCCGGCTACCTGACCGAAGCCCTGCCCACCCTGCAACAACTGGCCGCCACGCGCTTGGGCATCAGCGTGGATGCCGCCGAGACGATCCGCCAGCGGCTGCTGCACGGCGACCCGGCGGGGCTGGCAGCCTGCGATCTGCGCGAATGCCTGCAGGCGCAGCTGGCCGCCCTGCCCGGCCGCGTGCCTGCGCGCCACCTGGCCGGCCGCATCCTGGCCGGCGACCTGGACCTGCTGGCCGGTCACGACTACGCGCTACTGGCACGCGCCCACGATGCCGATGCGGACGATGTGCGCGAAGCCGTGCGGCTGATCCTGTCGCTGCAGCCGCGCCCTGGCGATGACCTGTTGCAGGAAACCAACGCCAGCGTGATCCCGGACGTGCTGGCCTGGCACGCCGATGGCAGCTGGCGGGTGGCGCTGAATCCGGCCACCACCCACCGGGTGAGCATCAATCCGGTGCACGAACGCGCCCTGGCCGAAGCCGGCGACGCCGCCCAGCCGCTGCGCGACATGCTGCAGGAAGCCCGCTGGCTGACCCGCGGCCTGTCGATGCGCTACGAGACCCTGCTGCGCGCCACCCGTGCCATCGTCGAGCGCCAGGCCGCCTTCCTGGCCCGCGGCGAAGAGGCCATGGCGCCGCTGACGCTCAAGGAGATCGCCGACGAGATCGGCATGCATGAGTCGACGATCTCCCGTATTACCACTGGTAAATACATCCAGACCCCGCGCGGCACCTTCGAACTGAAGCATTTCTTCGCCGTGCGGCTGGAAGGCGCCAGCGTCTCCGGCCAGGCCGTCAAGGCCATGGTGCGTCGCCTGATCGAAAGCGAACCGGCCGGACGCCCGCTGGCCGACGAAGCCATCGCCGGGCTGTTGTCGCGCCAGGGCGTTAATATTGCGCGACGGACCGTGGCCAAGTACCGCGAACAACTCGATATCGCCCCGGCTCGCGAGCGCCGCCGCACCACCAAACCGCTGCTTGCCCGGGCGGGATAAGGACTACTATGAGCAAACTCACCGTGCTGCTGGTCGACGACCACGAGGGCTTCATCAACGCTGCGATGCGTCATTTTCGCAAAGTGGAGTGGCTCAATATCGTGGGCAGTGCCGCCAATGGACTGGAAGCGATCGAGCGCTCTGAGTCGCTGCGCCCCAATGTCGTGCTGATGGACCTGGCCATGCCCGAGATGGGAGGCCTGCAGGCCACCCGTCTGATCAAGACGCAGGACGATCCGCCGTATATTGTCATCGCGAGCCACTTCGACGATGCAGAGCATCGTGAACACGCTCTTCGCGCGGGTGCTGACAATTTTGTCAGCAAGCTGTCCTATATCCAGGAAGTCATGCCAATCCTGGAGGGCCTGACGGAAGGAGCCAGGAATGAGTGAGTCCCGCATTCTGTTGATCGACAGCGATGCAGTGCGCGCCGAGCGCACGGTGTCGTTGCTCGAGTTCATGGACTTCAACCCGCGCTGGGTCACCGACGGCGCCGACATCAATCCTGGCCGCCACCGCCACGATGAGTGGATGGCGGTGATGGTGGGCTCGGCGCAGGACGCTGCGCAGGCCGACAAGTTCTTCGACTGGCTGGCCGATGCCAAGCTGCCGCCGCCGGTGCTGCTGATGGAAGGCAGCCCGTCGGCGTTTGCACAGGCGCACGGCCTGCATGAGGCCAACGTGTGGGCGCTGGATACGCCGCTGCGGCATGCGCAGCTGGAGGCGCTGCTGCGCCGTGCCAGCCTCAAACGCCTGGACGCCGAACACCAGGCCGGTGTGCAGCAAGACACCGGCCCCACCGGCAACAGCGAGGCGGTCACCCGCCTGCGCCGCTTGATCGACCAGGTGGCCGCGTTCGACACCACCGTTTTGGTGTTGGGCGAATCGGGCACCGGCAAGGAGGTGGTGGCGCGCGCCATCCACCAGCATTCGCCGCGCCGTGACGGGCCGTTCGTGGCCATCAACTGCGGCGCGATCCCGCCGGACCTGCTGGAGAGCGAATTGTTCGGCCACGAAAAAGGCGCCTTCACCGGCGCGCTGACCACCCGCAAGGGCCGCTTCGAAATGGCCGAAGGCGGCACGCTGCTGCTGGACGAAATCGGCGACATGAGCCTGCCGATGCAGGTCAAGCTGCTGCGCGTGCTGCAGGAGCGCAGTTTCGAGCGCGTTGGCGGCGGGCAGACCATCCGCTGCAACGTGCGCGTGATCGCCGCGACTCACCGCAATCTGGAAACCCGCATCAGCGACGGCCAGTTCCGCGAGGACCTGTTCTATCGCCTCAACGTGTTCCCGATCGAGATGCCGGCGCTGCGCGAACGCGTGGACGACCTGGCGATCCTGGTGCAGACCATTGCCGGGCAGCTGGCCCGCACCGGCCGCGGCGAAGTGCGCTTTGCCGACGAGGCCTTGCAGGCACTGCGCAGCTACGACTGGCCGGGCAATGTGCGCGAACTGACCAACCTGGTGGAGCGCCTGGCGGTGCTGCATCCCGGTGGGCTGGTGCGGGTGCAAGACCTGCCGGCGCGTTATCGCGGTGACTTCTCTTCGTCGATCCCGGTGGAACTGCCGCCGGAGCCGGCGTTGGTTGCGCCACATGGCGAGGTTGCCGCCTTGCCGAGCAACGTGGTCACCCTGCAGCCGGCCACCGCGCACGCCGATGCCGAACCGCTGACAGCCTCCAGCCTGCCCGACGATGGCATCGACCTGCGCGGCCATATGGCCAACATCGAGCTGGCCTTGATCAACGAGGCACTGGAACGCACCCAAGGCGTGGTCGCCCACGCCGCGCAACTGCTCGGCCTACGCCGCACCACCTTGGTGGAGAAGCTGCGCAAGTACGGCATCGACCGCGAGCAGACCGAGCTGGCGAACTGAGCGGACCCGGGGGGAGCCGGTTCCGCGTGGTGGCATGACGCTTGCTTCACCTGGATCAACCGCACGCGGCCACGCCGCTGCGTCGGAATCCCGACATCCACCAACAGGGTCGTTGATGACTATTCCCGTCACCAGTCCGCTGCTGCCGCCGCTGGAAGAATTTCTGCCCTACCTGGAGCAGATCTGGTCCAGCCGCATCCTCAGCAACGGCGGTGAGATGCATCGCGCGCTCGAGCAGGCGCTGTGCGAGTACCTGGGGGTGCCGCACCTGGCGCTGCTGACCAACGGCACCACCGCGTTGATCACCGCGTTGCAGGCCTTGCGCATCACCGGCGAAGTCATCACCACGCCCTACTCGTTCGTGGCCACCTGTCACTCGCTGCTGTGGAAAGGCATCACCCCGGTGTTCGTGGATATCGACCCGGTGACGCTCAACATGGACCCGTCCAAGATCGAGGCGGCCATCACCCCGAACACCACCGCGATCATGCCGGTGCATTGCTACGGCACCGCTTGCGATACCACTGCGATCACCCGCATCGCCGACATCTACAACCTCAAGGTCATCTACGACGCGGCGCATGCCTTCGGTGTACGCGACAGCGGTGGCTCGATCCTGCGCCATGGCGATCTAAGTGTGTTGAGCTTTCATGCCACCAAGGTGTTCAACACCTTCGAAGGCGGCGCGATCGTGTGCCCGGACGAACGCACCTACCAGCGCATCGGGCATCTGAAGAATTTTGGCTTCGTCGACGAAACCACTGTCGTTGCGCCCGGCATCAACGGCAAAATGAACGAGGTGAGCGCGGCCTTTGGCCTGCTGCAGCTCAAGCACGTAGACCAGGCGATCGCGCAGCGCGCCCAGATCGATGCGCAGTATCGGCAGCGGCTGGACGATGTACGCGGTATCCGCTGCGTCGCGCGCCCTGCGCATTCCAGCGCCAATCACGCGTATTTCCCGGTGCTGGTGCAGGACGACTACCCGCTCTCGCGCGATGCCTTGTACCAATTGCTGCGCGAACACGGCATTCTGGTTCGTCGCTATTTTTACCCGTTGATCAGCGACTTCCCGATGTACCGTGCCCTGCCCTCCGCGGCGCCCGCATGGCTACCGGTGGCACGCTCGGTCGCCGACCAGGTGCTGTGCCTGCCGATCTTCCCTGGCCTGCACAGCGACCAGGTCGATACCATCGCAGACCTGATTGCCGCCCAACACCGCACATGAGCCACACTGGATGCCTGCCGGTTCCAGACTTTCGCATCTTCAACAGACAACCAGGCGAGACCGCATGAGCCACGCAACATTTATCGAGAATTTTCTTTCTGCCACCGACTTCCAGGAACCGGTCGAAGTCACGGTGGACACCGTGCTGCGCGATCTGCCGGAATGGGATTCGCTGGCTGCGCTGGGCGTCATCGTCATGTTCGATATGGAGTACGGCAAGACCATCACCGGCGAGGATCTGGCCAATGTGGTCACCGTCGGTGACCTCTACAACCTGACCGAGGCCTGAGATGGCCACTTCCACGCTGCACAACGTACGCTTTGCCGGCATGGCGACCTGCGTCCCGAAGCGCGTCGTGTCCAACCTAACCGACTGCCGCCCGCAGATCCGCTCCGAGCGTGAGCGGCTGGTGCGCAATATCGGGATCGAGACGCGGCGCATGGCCTCGGAGTGGCAGTGTTTCTCCGACATGGCCTTCGATGCGACCGAAGTGCTGCTGGAAAAACTGCAGTGGAAGCGCGAGGAGATTGACGCCCTGATCGTAGTGACGCAGTCGCCGGATTACCCGATCCCGGCCACCGCGATCATCCTGCAGGATCGTCTGGGCCTGTCGCATGCGACGGTGGCCTTCGACGTCAACCTGGGCTGCTCGGCCTACCCGTTCGGCATCAACCTGCTCGGCTCGATGATCGCCGCCGGCGGCGTCAAGAAAGGCCTGCTGCTGGTCGGCGACCGCAGTGCGACGCTGGAAGACCCGATCTTTTCCGACTCCGGGACCGCAACTGCACTGGAATTCAGCGCTGACGCACCCCCGATGTACTTCGACCTCAACAGCGATGGCAGTGGCTACAAGGCGATCATCCTGCCGGTGGGTGGACACCGCGAGCCGGTTGCCATGCAGCACCTGATCCCGTATCGCGACGAACCCAATGGCGCCTGGCGGCGTGGCGTTGATCTGCAGCTTGATGGCGTCGCGGTACTGAGCTTCTCGACGCAGCGCATTCCGCCCGCGGTGCAGAAGCTGCTCGACTACACCGGTGTGTCCAAGGACGAAATCGACTATTTCGTGTTCCACCAGGCCAACCGGATGATCAACGAGACCATCCGCAAGAAACTCGGCCTGCCCATAGAAAAAGTGCCTTCAACGCTACGTGATTTTGGCAACACCAGCGGTGCCTCGCTGCCGGTGACCATGACCGCGCGGATCAACAAGGAGCTGGAGGCCGGACCCAAACGCGTGCTGCTGTGCGGCTTCGGCATCGGCTTGTCATGGGGCAGCTGTCTAGTGGAGATCGATGGTGCGGTGTTTCCTGATCTGATCGAGTCGTGAACTGCACCGGCAACGACCCCTGAGCAAAAGACGAGACCACGTGAACGACCAGAGCCGCTTCAATCCTTTCAGCCTTGTCGGCAAACGCCTGCTTGTTACCGGCGCCAGCTCGGGCTTGGGCCGCACGATTGCACTCAGCTGCGCGCGCATGGGAGCCGAATTAGTGGTCACCGGGCGCAATACCGCCAGGCTGACAGGAACCTTGGACGAGCTGAGTGCCATTTCCGAGGTGTCGCATCAGGCGGTAAACGCCGATTTGACCGTCGCCGATGAGCGTAATGCGTTGGTGTCTTCGCTCTCCGCGCCGCTGCATGGTGTGGTACATAGCGCGGGCATTTCGCGCTTGTGCCCAGCACGCATGATGAGCGAAGCGCACCTACACGAAGTGCAATCCACCAATGTCGACGCACCGGTCCTGCTGACCCAGGGATTGCTCAAACGTAATCTGATTGCCACGGATGGCTCTATCGTATTCATCGCTTCGATCGCCGCGCATATTGGCGTGGCCGGGGTGGGTGCTTACTCTGCATCCAAGGCCGCACTCATCGCGTATTCGCGCTGCCTGGCAATGGAAGTAGTCAAGCGGGGGATTCGCGTCAATTGCCTATCCCCGGCGTTGGTGGATACTCCACTCCTCGATGCGACCGCAAAGGTAGTTGGCTCGCTGGATGCCGAACGTGCCAACTACCCCTTGGGGTTCGGCAAGCCGGACGACGTAGCCAATGCGGCCATTTTCATGCTATCCGACGCCAGTCGCTGGATCACCGGCACGAGCCTGGTCATGGACGGTGGTTTGACGATCAGCTAAGTAAGGACGTAAGCATGAAACGCGTGGTGATTCTCGGCGCTGGCGGTTTGGGACGTCAGGTGCTTGCGCAGCTGCAGGTGGATTACGGGCATGGCATCGACTGGGTCATCGGCGGATTTCTCGATGAGCGTGGTGCCGACGCAGTCTCACCTGCGCTCTACTACCCGTGGCTGGGCGAGCCCATGAGCTTTGTTCCCGCTTCGGATCATCTGTTTGTTGCAGCCATCGGTGACCCAGCAATGCGGAAACGGCAAGTCGTACCGTTGCTGGCGAAGGGTGCGGAATTCATTTCTGTGCGTACGCGCTGCATGCTGGGAGCACGTACCGTCTACGGGCCCACCTACTTCGGATACGACGTCAGCTGTGGCGTGGACAGCCGCATTGGCGGCTATGGTTTCATCGATCAGGACGTCTTGCTCGGCCATGACGTGGACATTGGCGACTATGTGCACATTGGGCCGCGTTGCGTGCTTGCCGGTAACGTCAAGGTTGGCGCGGGCGCAGTGATCAATACAGGCGCCTTGATCGCCCGAGGCGTCACCATTGGCGAAGGTGCTGTTGTCGGTATGGGTTCGGTCGTATTCAAGGACGTTGCCGCTGGCCAGACCGTGGTTGGTAACCCGGCGCGTTCCATCTTCAACAAGCCTGTAGACCAGGCCTGAGCGGCAATGCCCTCCAGCGCCATTACAGGATGCCGATCATGACCCGCCATGCACTGGATGCGCAGCACTACACCAGCGCCGATACGTTTGTGCTGGAGCAGCAGCGACTTTTCGCAAGGCTCTGGAATTTCGTAGGGTTCAGTTCGATGGTGCGCGAACGCAACCAATTTTTTACGCGCACCATCGCTGGCACGCATGTCCTCGTTCAGCGGACGGCCGCAGGCATCCGTGCGTTCGTTAATCAGTGCCCCCACCGCCTTTCGGCGATTCAAACGGCCGATGCCGGACGGCGGCCGCTGGTGTGCCCATACCACGCGTGGTCATTTGGCGCCGAGGGCGAACTGCGGGCGATGCCCAACGCCGAGTTATACCGGTTTGACGCGGAAGAACGCGAACGCATCTGTCTGCACAAGCTGCATGTGGAAGAAGTGGGCGGCTTGCTGTTCGTCAACCTGTCGCCGCAACCGATAGCGCTGGAATCGCAGTTCAACGAGTCGTTTCTGGAGCAGCTGCGGCAGGCATCGTCGCACCTCGACACGCAGGTGATCTATAGCCGCCATCGGGTCCGCTACAACTGGAAGCTCAACATGGAGAATGTGAAGGACTACAACCATGTTCCATTCGTGCATCCAAAGACCTTCCTGCCTGCGATGACGGCGCCAGTCCGATCAACGGGCGCTACCGCAAACGCACCATCGGTCGTGAAGCAATTGCTGCACAACGGGGAGCCCCCTGCGCTGGAGACGTTGAGTTTCTCTACGAAGGCGGCTTTACAGCCCCAGACTTCCTGGTTCAACGCACTGTGCGATACCTACGGTAGCGAGCACATCTACTACAATTGGTTCATCTACCCAAACGTCAACTTCTGCAGCGTTCGTGGTGAGCATTTTCTGCTCCAGCAATACGAGCCGGTGGCGCCAGGCGAAACCGACTATCACTTGTGGATGATGACGGCACGCCGCAAGAATGAGCGCACCGATTTCACCGCATTGCTGAGCGCCCTGATCCGTGGCGAGCGGACCGTGATCGCTGAAGACACTGACGTGCTTGAACGCCTTCAGCGAGGACTCCGGCCTCAAGCAGGTCCGTTTATGCATGGCGACTATGAGTTGCAGCTGGTCAACCAGCATCTTTGGTACCGCACCCAGGTGCTTGGGGAACGCCCGTGACCAGGCAGATCGTGGCGGGGACTGGATGGGCGCTGGATACAGCCTTCGAGCTGGCAGGCCAGCTCGGCCTGGAGCCCATGCGGCTGCCTTTGACGAGTACTGATGGTTACAACTTCGATATCAGCTCATTGCGTGCCGAGCACCCATCCGAAGACACCGCGGTGTTCGTTGCACTCGACGAGCGTGCGATCAACTATGCGCGCCAATCACTGATTGCGGTAGTCAGGCTAGCCGGCTACAGGACATTCAATCTGGTTTCGCCCAGTGCGGTTGTCGAACCTGGCGTGCGTCTGATGGGCAATGTTCTCGTTGGCCCTGGTTGCAGCATCGCCAGCGGATGTACCTTGGGCATGGGCAGCTGGCTGGATCGGCAGGTCGTGCTGGATCGTGACGTGAAGCTCGGTAGCTGCGTGAGTCTGCGGGCAGGTGTGTTGCTGGCCGAGCAAGTACAGATCGGCACGGGCTCAACCCTCAGTGCAGGCAGCATTGCATGCGCGCGTACGCAGGTGGGCAAGCACTGTGAATGGTTGCTCGGCGGACAACTACCAGCGGCACTAGCTGATCGTTCGTTCTTCGATGGGCTCCTTGTCGATGGGGCTCGAATCCTTCAATAGCCGCGTAACAGATTTAACTGAAATGGACAGACCAATACGTACTAATCAGCTTTGACTCAGAAGGAGCATGCCATGGGCTTGATTGACCGGGATTTCGCGCTGACTAGCGGCGAGCGCGTCGTTACGCTGAAAATCGACGAGATTCCTCCAGACCATCTGGCACGTTACGCGTTTGCGCGACAAGCACTCAGCGACATGCCAGGACCGTTGCTCGGTGCAGACATTTTCTGTGGAGGTGGCTATGGAACTCATCTTCTGGCCCAGGGCTTACCCTGCTTCATGCTAGGCATTGATGGGTCAGCAGAGTCGATCGCGCGTGCCTCGCAGACATATGTCGACCTCAATGCCATGTTCGCGCACAAATTCTTCCCATTTGCACTGCCCGCCGATCACTTTGATTTCATCGTCTCCATGGAGTCCATCGAGCATGTCGAAAACGGCGCATTGTTCTTTGGCTTGATGGTGCATGCGCTCAAGCCGGGCGGACGCCTGATCATTTCGGCGCCGAACTCGAGTGTTGTTGATCTGTCCAAGAACCCATATCGCTGGCATTACAAACACTACTCTGTCGAAGAGATGCTGGAGCTTGGACAGCAGCACGGGATGACATTGATCAGCTGGCAGGGTGCTGATTGCACCATCGTTGGTGCTGACGGCAAGGTGGTCGCGACCAATTCGCAGAGTCCTCGAAGCGGAGCACTTCGCGAAGGATATATTGGCGACACGCAGACCTATTACTTTAAAAAACCGCTACGAGGACTAACGTGCTGAAGCCCACACCACTCTTTTTCATTGGTTGGGATTACACCGCACCAGCCTCTGTCGTCCTCAAGCAGGCACTCATGGATCCGGAGCTTCCATGGAAAGCAATGGCCATCGTGCATGATGTTTTACTGACCGAGAACGTCGACACGATACCTTTGATGCAAACCGATGAGTTCCTCGCACATGAGAACTCATCAAATACCAATGTCTTGTTACTGGTTAAAGATGGCGTACAGAGGGCGATATGGATGCGCCGCATTCGTGAGCATGGGCTCCGCTTAGTGGATCAAGGCGAGTTGCTGCGGGGCTATGCTGAGCATCTCGCGCGCAGGAAGATGACCCGCTCGCTTGGCGTGATCACGTTGCCACAAGCGTTTGACGACACGGCCCAAAGGGATCTGCAAAGCTTTACTGGCCGGTGGCCTGACCCACTCTCCAATCGTACCTTTGGCGCATACCTCTCGTTCCTGCAGAGCGGTTTAATAGCAGCTTTAAGTGCTGTGGTTACTGCAGATGCATCGGAGCACCCGTTTTTCATGCGTAAAGACCCGTATGCCGAAGCGTTCAAAGCCATTGCCAGAAACGGCGTGATCTGGGAGATCGCTGACACGCGCAGTGCATTTATTGAGCAGGCAGTGGTCCATCACAACATTGGTGGGTTCACCTATGGGTTTTCTTCGTTCTCTGCAGGCAGCGTGCAAGCGGAAGGAACGCGACTTGCCTTTCTGCTAGGTGGGCTTGGCATCAAGCCTGCGCTGTCGAGCCTGCATGCAAGTGACACTACCGTGCGGCAAGACCACGTTGGCGCGGCGGCGGCGCCTGATATCAAGGCCGACAACAAGTTTGTCCGTATCGATGTTGAGGAACCCGTTGCAGTGCTCAAGTGGCTAGATCATTGCACCGAGAACCTACTGGCAAAGGTGCGTCTGCGGCGTCCATCCGATTTGCTGCAGTGCCTTGGCGCTTTCCCGATTGAGCAGCTGTCTCTACGCTGTGACCGTCCTGGGCCTGCAGGGCTGGAATTGACTTTCGCAAAGCTGCAATCAGCGGTAGTTGACGTGGCTTGAGGCTGCGCTCGGCAAGGCGCACGCGTATCAAGGTACGTCAAACGAGGTATCTGGCTGCCCTTCACGTTAGGCACATCTCTTGCATTGGCTTCAAGCCCAGCCTTGAGCTGCCTTGACCGCCGTATTGCTACACCGCACCCCCCGCAGTAGATCACCAACACTGGAACGCAACGGATGACGATGAACCTTGTGCTGCTCCCGGATCTCATCCGACAGGCGCCAGCCTTTCCCGACGGGTTCTTCGATCTGATCCGTGAGCCGATCCGACAGGGTTGCGGAGCGGACATCGGCGTTGAGCCTCGCGATGACAAGGTTGGCGGCCTGCAAGAGGGCTTTGATGCCGCCCACTTTCGGAAGCTTGCACTCGGTGGTGGTGGTGAGTGGGCAACCCGCTACCATCGTATTAGCGATCCAGCCTGCAGTTATCTGCTGGTGCACCTGCCGGCCAATGCACTGATACTCTCCTTCGAGATGCCGCCCTGGCTGATTGCGCTGTGTATCAGGGAAAGCATCGCCTTCATCGATATACGGGTTTCTCCGCTGCGCTTTGGGCGCGATCTCTACATTGCTCTGCGCTGCAGCGACGCAGACATGCGCGCACGCATTGGCGGGGCTGCTGTCGTCGGGGACGAGCTGCGCTTGGAGGCAGCCGTTCTGGCAGCCAACGTGCGCATGCACCAGCGCCGGATGGAAGATGAGCGGGGCCATGTGCTCACCGATCTGGAGGGGGCACTCCTGTTCGTCGGACAGGCGCCCTACGATGCATCCCTGCTTACCGACGATGGTCGTTCGTTGCGTTGCGAGGATTTCGCCGAGGAGCTGCGTGCGCGATGTGCCACACGTCGTCTGCTCTACAAACCACACCCGTTTGCCGGACAGTTTGCGCAGGACGAACGGGAGGCGTTAGAACGCATCACCGGCCAGACTCCCGGAGCCTGCCTGCAGAACGCCTATCAAGTGCTCAGCGCGCAGCAGGATGTGCAGCTGGTGAGTATTTCGTCTGGCATGCTGCAGGAGGCGGAGTGGTTCGACAAGACCGCACACACTCTGTTCCGTCCCTTCGTGCCGCTTGCGGATGCCGCTTGCACCGCCACTCAGGCGTACCAGCAAATCCACTTCAAGTCGTTGCTGGCGCCTGGGTTCTGGCACCAGCTGCTCTCGCCAGAACGTGTGCCACCTCGGCTCGCCGAGCTGCCGCCACTGATGCACCATCATGCACGCGAAACCATCGATCAATGGTGGGACTATTCCAAGGTGCTGACGTGGGAGCGCACACTGCCCTCCGAAACCGTTGCCCGCAATGGCTTGGCGCGACTACGCGAACGCGTGGAGGCATTGGAACAGCGCGGTCCTTTTAGTACCGCGCAGATAAATTCTGCGTCAGTGCACCTTGCGCTGGACAGCGCTACGCCAGATGAGGCGCGCTGGCAACGCTGCGTACAGAGAATCCAGCAACAGATTGCCGCGGCCCCACTGCAATTCGGGCGTGGTCAGCTGTACCAAGGCCATGAAGGCTGGCAGCTCCCAGGCCAGCGACCTACCCTGCAGCGACTCGCGGAGTATCGGGTAGATAGCTGGCTGCCGGCGCATGCCAGCGTGTTGGACATCGGCTGCAATATCGGCATGTTCGGGCTGGCGCTTTCGCCGGTGATCCGGCACTACCACGGCATCGACCATACACCGGCGCTGATCGACATCGCGCAACGGATGGCGGCAGCGCGCGGGATCGACAATTGCCACTTCGAGTGCAGCAGCTTCGCCGACTTCATGGCCACCCAGCAGCAGCGGTACGACGTCATTTTCTCGTTTGCGGTGCACGTGTGGATCGGAATGCCGATCGCCGAATACGCGGCGGTCCTGCATGATTTGCTTGCACCGGGCGGGCGCTTGATCCTGGAAAGCAACAACCTGGCCACTAATGACACGACGTTCTTCGCAACGATTCCGCAGTTGCTTGACGCCGGATTCCGCGTGCACTCACGCGGGCTGCTGAAGGACGACGGCATCATCGAGCGGGCGTTCTACGTGTTTGATCGACTCGCCGAGCCGGCGCACTGATGCGCTCGAATTATGCCGCCACGGCCAACGCAGAGGCGGCCATGCTGCTGCTCAAACAGGGCCGCACGGAGCAGGCACGAGCGCGGCTGCGCCAGGCAGTCGCGTTGGAGCCGAACAATCCGCAGTGGCAGTTTGAACTGGCACGACTGCTACGCGCAGAACAGCCGAAGCAAGCTGTGGCGCTGTACGCGGCCGCCGAGCGCCTGGGCAGCAGCAATGCGCCACTTGAGGCAGCCTGTCTGCTAGATCCGCAGGCCGTCGAATGGGTCGCGCCAGCGAAGCTATGGACGCCGGACAGGCTGGATATCGCGGTCAAGCTACGCTTCGCGCAACACTATATGGGCCAAGTGTCCGATGACATGATCGACGCCACGGCGTTGTATCGCCAGCACATCCAGCAGCGCACCGCTGGCCAGGAGCCCGATGCGCTGGGCAAGACGTGCGTGGCCGACTACGAGCTGGCATTTGCCATGCTCATTGAGCAGCTTCGTGAACAGGGCTTCCAGAGGCATTGCGCAATTCCTATCGATGCGCACGGCCGGCTACTAAATGGTGCGCACCGTTTGGCTGCTGCGCTTGCGCTGGGCCTGGAAACCGTCGCAGTCATACATATGCCTGCGCCCTGGACCGCAGTGGATTGGGGCATGGCCTGGCTTCTGCATCACGGTTTTTCCGCCGAGCATATCAACGCGGTGCTGCAGAGCTGGCTGCAGTGGCATACGCAAGGCGCGCGCATCGTGCTGATTGAGCATGCGCACAGCGATGAGGCCATGGCGGTGCTGCGAGCGTTGGGCACACACTTGCGCATTGCTGCATGGCGCGATGTCCCGGCGGCCGTGCTCGCTGGATTGCACGATCTGCAACTCAAGGCAGCAGTGCTGCGCTATGTCCTGCTGGAAGGCGACGATCAGACACTGCAAACAGTGTTGCATGCACACGGGGCGCAAGCATCCATACCACTGCGCTGCCACGCCTTGAGCGCGCAAGCCAGTCAACAAGCCGCACATCTGCTGCTGGATGAAACGCGTCTTGCGGCCGCGCACGGCGAGACACCGCGGCCGACTGCGGCGACCACTGCCATCGGCCAATGGACGCGTTACATGCCCGCAGCGCCGGCGCCTGCGATCGATAACCGTAACGGCTTCGTCAAATGGCGCAACCTGGAATTGCTCACCGACGTGCAAACCATCATCGACGTCGGGGTCGCCGATGGCACTCCGGATCTGTATCGCACACTCAAACCCAGGCACGTGGTATTCATCGAACCCATCACGCTTTTTGCCGAGCAGGTGGAACGGGTACGTCAACAGTTCCAGAGCAGTCAGTACCTGCAGATCGGGTTGTCCGACCGCGAGGAACACACCTTCATCAATTACCGCGAAGACGCGCCGGTGTTGAGCTCGCTATTGGCAAGCAGCGCGCTCCGCGATACGGGTGATGAACGCATCGTGCGCTTACCGGTGCACCTGCGCCGGCTCGACGATGTTTTCGCGCAGCTGCAAAGCACCGACCAGACCGTGCTGCTGAAGATCGACACCGAAGGCTACGAACTGCAGATCCTGCGTGGCGCTGTCGAGTCGCTGCGCTCGATCACTTATGTGATGCTGGAGCTGTCGGTGATCGAACGTTTCCATGGCTCCTACACCTGCACGGAGGTGGTCGATTTCATGCAGCAGAACGGGTTCCTGTTGCATACCTGCCTTTCCGCCAGTGTCGACGCCCAAGGCTATTGCCGTGTAGTGGATGCGGTCTTCATCAACACTGCCCGCATACAGCACTCCCTGGCAGCGGCCTAGTGACCGCTGACTGCTGCGCCAATCCGCCCGATTTTCTCCTGCCATCTGCAATGACTCTTGCCCCCATGACCTCTCCTGCCCTCGTCAGCATTGTCATGCCGACCTACAAGCTGCGCTTCTTCGAGCGTGCGCTGGACAGCGTACTGGCGCAGACCCACACCGCGCTGGAGCTGGTGATCTGCGACGACAATGCGGACGGGACGATCGAGGCGGCGGTGGCAGCGCGGTCGGCCGATGCGCCCTTCCCGATCCGCTATCACCGCAACGCAACGCGGCTTGGCGAACTCGGCAGCAAGATCAAAGCGGTTGCGCTCGCACAGGGCGAGTACATCAAATTCCTGCACGACGACGACGTATTGCAGCCAGACTGTGTAGCGCAGCTGGTCGAGGCGATCGAGCGCAATCCAGGCACGGTGATGGCGTCGTCGCGGCGTCGGCGGATCGATGACGACGATCAGGTGCTGCCGGACATCCTGGCCACCTGTTTTCCGTTTGCCGAAGACGTGTTGATCGATGGGCCGGATCTGGTGTCGTTTTTGGCCGATCACACCATCAACTTCATCGGTGAGCCCAGCTGCGTGCTGTGCCGGCGCGCCGATGTGCTGGCGCTGGGCGCCGAACTGATGTCGTTGAACGGCAAGGTGATTCATTGGGTGGGCGACCTGGCGCTCTACGTCAAGCTGCTGCGCCGGGGCAACCTGGCCTTTCTGGCGAACCCGCTCACGCACTTTCGGGTGTCGAACGCGCAGTTCAGCCAGGCGGGCCGCGACCAGCCGGGCATTGGCGACCAAGGCCATGAGGATTTCCGACAAGGCCTCCGCCAGCTCGGTTGGCGGCGCGAGACCGGCGACAACCGGTTGGTGCGGGTGGCACCGCTCAACCCCGACAAGGCCCGGGTGTTCAAGTCCATCGATGTGCTGGATGCGCTGGTGCAAAGCGGTGGTTTGGCCGAGAACGTGACCGCGCCGACCTGGTTGGCCGTGCGCCACCCCAGCGCCGTGCAGCGCGCCTTGATGCAGGCGCGCCTGGATGCGCATGACGGTGGCCCGCGCATTGCGGTGGTCGTCGTCGATGCTGCCGGCGATGCGGCCCAGATCGAAACTACGTTGGCCAGCCTTGCGGCGGTGGAGCTGTACGGCAATCTGCAGACCTGGGTGGTCAGCAGTGCCGCGGCACAGGTCGCCGCGCGTGGCGCCAATGGCGTGTTGATCGATGCGCAGGGCCTGGTGCCTGCACTCAACCGTGCCGTTGCTGCGCAACAGGCGGCGGACTGGGTGTTGGTGGTCGAAGCCGGCAGCCGGTTCACGCCCACCGGGCTGCTGATGCTCGCGCTGCGGATGAGCGAGACGCCCCACACCTGCCAGGCGATTTACGCCGATGAGGGCGTGGCACTGGAGCAGAACCAGCTCGGCCTGGTGCTGCGGCCTGCGCTGTTCCTGGACGCGTTGTTGAGTACGCCAGGCACCCTCTCGCGGCATTGGCTGTTCCGCCGCAGCACGCTGTTGGCCGATGGCGTTTTTCCGACCGATGCCGGCACCGCGTTCGAGCTGAGAGCCCAATTGCGCCTGGTTGAGCGCGACGGGCTGGCCAGCGTCGCGCATGTGGCCGAGCCGCTGTTGATCGCCGCACCGTCCACGCTGCGCACGCAGGAAGACGAGCACGCCGTGATCGCTGCGCACCTGCAAGCGCGCGGCTACGTGGATGCAGTCGCACACCATCAGGGCCTGGGCCGCTATGCGGTGGATTACCGGCATGCGCAGCAGCCGCTGGTCAGCATCCTGGTGCGCGTGGATGGCCGCCTGGCGCAGGTGCAACGCTGCCTGGAAAGCATCCTGGCCAACACCGATTACCCGCATTACCAATTGCTGCTGCTCGACCATGCCAACACCGACCCGGCCACCTGCGATTGGCTGGCCGGCATCGCGCAGTTGCAGATCCAGCAGATCCAGGTGCTGCGCTTCGCCCGCGCGCTGAGTGCCGATGCCGTCTGCAACGCGGCGGCGGGTCAGGCGCAGGGCGATCTGCTGCTCTGGCTGGATGCCGGTGCGGCCGTGATGAAACCGGATTGGCTGCGCCAACTGCTCAACCATGCGCTGCGACCGGAAGTGGGCGCCGTCGCCGGCAAGCTACTGCGCGGCGACGGCACCGTGCACCACGCCGGCCTGCTGCTGGGCCTGGGGGCGCCGGTGGGCCGCGCGTTTGCCGGCAGCGCCTTCGACGAGCCCGGCTATCTGCATCGATTGCAGGTGGACCAGAACTACACCGCACTCGGCGGCGAGTGCCTGATGCTGCCGCGTCAGCTGTTTCTGGATGCGGGCGGCTTCGCAGAGGAGCCGGCACTGGCGCAGTGGAGTGCGGCCGATCTATGCCTGCGCCTGCACCAGGCCGGCTACCTCAACGTCTTTGCGCCACGCGCGCAGTTGTTGATCGACCCTGCGGAGATCGCGCCGGCCACCGCGCTGGACGAAGAAGCGATGTATGCACGCTGGTTGCCGCTGCTGGCGCACGACCCCGCGTACAACCCCGGGTTCTCGCTGGACACCGGAACCGGCTTCCGGTTGGCCGACCCGCGCGCGAGCTGGCGCCCGCTGGAAGCGTGGCGGCCGCTGCCCACGGTGATGGCGCTGCCGGCCGACTTCGAGGGCTGCGGCCATTACCGCGTGATCCAACCGCTGAAGGCGCTGCGCGACGCCGGCATGGTGGACGCGGTGATGTTCAACGGCCATCTGACCATTGCCGAGCTGACGCGTCAGGATCCCGACGTCATCGTGCTGCAGCGCCAGGTGGGTGAAGCGCGTCTGGAAGCGATGCGGCGGATGAAAGCGTTGTCGCGCGCGTTCAAGGTGTATGAGCTCGACGATTATCTGCCCAACCTGCCGCTAAAGAACGCGCACCGCGCGCACATGCCCAAGGACATCCTCAAGACGGTGCGCCGCGGGTTGAGCTTCGTGGACCGCTTTGTGGTCTCCACGCCCGCGCTGGCCGAGGCGTTTGCCGGGCTGCATGGCGATATCCGCGTGGTCGAGAACCGGTTGCCGGCGCACTGGTGGGATGCCCTTCCAGAACGCACGGTGCGCCAGGGCGGCAAGCCCCGCATCGGCTGGGCCGGCGGCGCCAGCCACACCGGCGATCTGGAACTGATCGCCGATGTGGTGAAGGAACTCGCTGGCGAGGTCGAATGGGTCTTCCTGGGCATGTATCCGTTCGCGCTGCGCGAGTACATCCACCAGTTCCAGCCGGGCGTGCCGATCGACCACTACCCGTCGGCCTTGGCCGCGTTGGACCTGGATATCGCGCTGGCCCCGGTGGAGCAGAACCTGTTCAACGAGTGCAAGAGCAACCTGCGCCTGCTCGAATACGGGGCCTGCGGTTACCCGGTGATCGCCAGCGACGTGCGCTGCTACCGCGGCGATCTGCCCGTTACGCTGGTCAAGAACCGTTACCGCGACTGGATCGGCGCGATCCGCGAGCATCTTGCCGACCCGGCTGCTGCAGCGGCAAAGGGCGCGGCATTGCGTGAAGTGGTTCGCCGCGACTGGATGTTGACCGGCAGCAATCTCGATCGCTGGCGTGAGGCATGGTTACCGGATTAGCTGGTCCAGGACGTGGGTGCATGCACTACTGTTAGGACACGTTGTCATCGAAACCAAGCCCGCCGACTCAATCAGCTCACGGTCGCAGAGATATCGAGTCGTGGCGTCGTTTAGCTACAGTCAAGTGAGTAGATCAAAAGCCTGACTGGTCGAGCGCGCGGTGCCCTCGCCGCTCGCGGGACACGCCGTGAACCCGTCCCTGGGGGGCGGTGGCGGCATCCATGCCGCCACACGGTCCCGCAAGCGGCGAGGACACCGCACCAGCAAGTTGGTCGGTGGTCGAGTGAAACGCCACTAGTCGCGAGGCTTACCCTGCAAGGCTAGGAAGTCTTGCGTCGTTTACTGAAGTCCGACTGTTGCTGGGCATGCGCTTGAAAGCTGATCGGACGCAAGGTGAGCCGAACAACGCACGCCATGCCCTGCTTGCAACCACACAACGACCATCTCGGCTGGTCCTTGCCCGCTCACTGTCGCGGGACCTTACGCGGCATGGATGCCGCGTAAGAGCCTACAAGGACGTACTTGCGGCGTGTCCCGCGATGGTGTGCGGGCAAGGACCCTGCAGCAAACTCGCAGATCAGCCGCTCTTCGCTAGACAGGCCCGCGTCTTGCTAGACAAACCGGCTGAACAAACGCGCGCCCTGTCGACAAGCCCCGGCTAAAGAAGCACCCGACTCAACAGTAGGTGCCCGCCTCGCTAGCGCAGAGAAAGTTGCGCCCGCGGATCACACTCAGCCCAGCTACGGACACCCTCCCCGCCCCCGCGCCAGAAACCCGCCGCGGTTTCGGCACGCCGCTTGCATTGGTGTGGATGCCTCCCTGGCTGACCGCACCCATGAGCGACTCCGTTACCTCGATTCTTTCGCAGATCCGCAGCTACCAGACACAGATGGGCCAAGGCCCGATGGGTCAGGTGGCCGACGCTGCGCGCGGAAATCAGATCCAGGGACTGGCTGGCGCGCAAGGCACGCCGGCCACGCAGGCACCGAGCTTCAGCGAGACCTTGCGCGGCGCCATCGGCGGCGTGAACGAGGCCCAGCAGAAGTCCGGCGCGCTGGCCAAGGCGTTCGAAATGGGTGACCCCAGTGCCGATCTGGCACGGGTGATGGTCGCCTCCCAGCAGTCCCAGGTGGCCTTCCGCGCCACCGTGGAAGTCCGCAACCGTCTCGTCCAGGCTTATCAGGACGTCATGAACATGCCGCTGTAAAGGTTGACGACACATGGCCCTCGCGATCACCAAAGATTCCATGAACCAGAACGCCGAAAAGGCGGGACAGTGGTTCGACCGCATCCGCAGCATGCAGATCACCCGCAAGCTGACCATGATGGCGATGATCGCCCTGGCGGTGGCTGCCGGTCTGGCGGTGTTCTTCTGGTCGCAGAAGCCCGGCTACCAGGCGCTGTATACCGGCCTGGACGATAAAGGCAACGCCGAAGCGGCCGACCTGCTGCGTACCGCGCAGATCCCGTTCAAGATCGACCAGTCCACCGGCGCCATCTCCGTGCCGCAGGACCGCCTGTACGACGCGCGCCTGAAGCTGGCCGGCTCCGGCCTGACCGGCCAGCAGACCGGCGGTGGCTTCGAGCTGATGGAAAAGGACCCGGGCTTTGGCGTCAGCCAGTTCGTGGAAAACGCCCGCTATCAGCACGCGCTGGAAACCGAACTCTCGCGCACCATCGGTACCTTGCGCCCGGTGCGCGAGGCCCGCGTGCATCTGGCCATTCCCAAGCCCAGCGCCTTCACCCGCCAGCGCGACGTGGCCAGCGCCTCGGTGGTGCTGGAGCTGCGCGGCGGCCAGGGCCTGGAGCGTAACCAGGTCGATGCCATCGTCAATCTGGTGGCGTCCAGCATCCCGGACATGACGCCCGAGCGCGTCACCGTGGTCGACCAGAGCGGCCGCATGCTCTCCATTGCCGACCCCAACAGCGACGCCGCCCAGCACGCCGCCCAGTTCGAGCAGGTGCGCCGCCAGGAAAGCTCCTATAACCAGCGCATCCGCGAGCTGCTGGAGCCGATGACCGGCGCCGGCCGGGTCAACCCGGAAGTCAGCGTGGACATGGATTTTTCGGTGGTCGAAGAAGCTCGCGAGCTCTACAACGGCGAGCCGGCCAAGCTGCGCAGTGAGCAGGTCAGCGACAGCAGCACCAGCGCCACCGGCCCGCAGGGTCCTCCGGGCGCCACCAGCAACAGCCCCGGCCAGCCGCCTGCCCCGGCCGCCAATGCCACCGCCGGTGCACCGGGCGCTCCGGCCGCTGGCCAGGCCGCCGCCCCGGCCGCGCCGACCGAAAGTTCCAAGAGCGCCACCCGTAACTACGAATTGGACCGAACCTTGCAACACACCCGTCAGCCGGCGGGCCGCATCAAGCGGGTGTCGGTGGCGGTGCTGCTGGACAACGTCCCGCGCCCGGGTGCCAAAGGCAAGATCGTCGAGCAACCGCTGACTGCGGCCGAGCTCACCCGTATCGAAGGCCTGGTCAAGCAGGCGGTGGGATTCGACGCGGCACGTGGCGACACGGTGTCGGTGATGAATGCCCCGTTCGTGCGTGAAGCGGTGGCGGGCGAGGAAGGTCCGAAGTGGTGGGAAGACCCACGCGTGCAGAACGGTCTGCGCCTGCTGGTCGGTGCGGTGGTGGTGCTGGCGCTGCTGTTCGGCGTGGTGCGCCCCACCCTGCGTCAATTGACCGGCACCGCTGCGGTCAAGGAAAAGCACAAGAAAGGCGGCAACGACGGCACCCCGCAAAGCGCCGACGTGCGGATGGTCGATGAAGACGACGACCTGATGCCCCGCCTGGAAGAAGACACCGCGCAGATCGGCCAGGACAAGAAGCTCCCGATCGCCCTGCCGGATGCCTACGAAGAACGGGTGCGCCTGGCCCGTGAAGCCGTCAAAGCCGATTCAAAACGTGTTGCACAAGTCGTGAAGGGATGGGTCGCCAGTGAAGCCTGATACACAATCGATGTCCGGTGTGCAGCGTGCCGCGGTGCTGTTGCTGTCGCTTGGGGAAACCGACGCGGCCGAAGTGCTCAAGCACATGGACCCCAAGGAAGTGCAGAAGATCGGCATCGCCATGGCCACCATGAGCGGGATCTCGCGCGACCAGGTCGAAAAGGTGATGGACGACTTCAACGGCGAACTGGCCGGCAAGACCTCGCTGGGCGTGGGCGCCGACGACTACATCCGCAACGTGCTGATCCAGGCGCTGGGCGCCGACAAGGCCGGCGGCCTGATCGACCGCATCCTGCTGGGCCGCAACACCACCGGCCTGGACACCCTGAAGTGGATGGACCCGCGCGCGGTCGCCGACCTGGTGCGTAACGAACACCCGCAGATCATCGCCATCGTCATGGCACACCTGGACAGCGACCAGGCCGCCGAAGCATTGAAGCTGCTGCCCGAGCGCACCCGCGCCGACGTGCTGCTGCGCATCGCCACCCTGGACGGCATCCCGCCCAATGCGCTGAGCGAGCTCAACGACATCATGGAGCGTCAGTTTGCCGGCAACCAGAACCTGAAGTCGTCCAACGTGGGCGGCATCAAGGTGGCTGCCAACATCCTCAACTTCCTGGACACCGGCCCCGAACAGGGCGTGCTGGGCGAGATCGGCAAGATCGACGCCGACCTGGCCAGCAAGATCCAGGACCTGATGTTCGTGTTCGACAACCTGGTGGACCTGGACGACCGCGGCCTGCAGACGCTGCTGCGAGAAGTCTCCGGCGAGCGCCTGGGCTTGGCCCTGCGCGGCGCCGACGTCAAGGTGCGCGAAAAGATCACCCGCAACATGTCCCAGCGCGCCGCCGAGATCCTGCTCGAAGACATGGAAGCCCGCGGCCCGGTACGCCTGGCCGACGTGGAAGCGGCGCAGAAGGAAATCCTCACCATCGTCCGCCGCCTGGCTGACGAAGGTGCGATCAGCCTCGGCGGCGCCGGTGCGGAGGCGATGGTATGAACGACGTGGTCACCCGCTGGCTCGCCCCCGACCTGCACATGGCGCCGGCACTGCCGGAAGCCGAGTTCGACGAACCGGCCGTGTACGAGCCGGTGCTGCGCCCGCCGACCCTGGAAGAGATCCAGGCCATCGAGGACGCCGCCCAGCAGGAAGGCTTCGCCCGCGGCCATGCCGAAGGCTTTGCCCAGGGCCAGTCGGAAGTGCGCCGCCTGACCGCGCAGATCGACGGCATCCTGGACAACTTCACCCGCCCGCTGGCACGTCTGGAAAACGAAGTGGTCGGCGCGCTCGGCGAGCTGGCCGTGCGCATTGCCGGCTCGCTGGTCGGGCGCGCCTACCAGGCCGAGCCGCAGCTGCTGGCCGACCTGGTGCAGGAAGCCATCGATGCGGTTGGCAGCGCCGGCCGTGAGGTCGAGGTGCGCCTGCATCCGGACGACATCACCGCCCTGCTGCCGCACCTGGCCACCAGCAGCACCACCCGGGTGGCCCCGGACCTGACCCTGAGCCGCGGCGACCTCCGCGTGCATGCCGAAAGCGTCCGCGTGGACGGCACCCTGGACGCGCGCCTGCGGGCCGCATTGGAAACCGTCATGCGTAAATCCGGAGCAGGCCTGTGAGCGCCTTGTTGGGAGCCACCCCGGCCGATTGGCTGGATGCACGCAATCTGCGCCTGGCCACCCGTCTGGGCGGGCTGGGCCTGGACCCGGCCGCCGGCCGCACCCTGATCCGCGAAGGCATCCTGCGCCGCGCGGTGGGCCTGACCCTGGAAGCCACCGGCTGCGAGGCGCCGATGGGCGCCACCTGCAAGGTGGAAGTCGATGGCGGCTGGGTCGACGCCGAAGTGGTCGGTTTTTCCGGCGAACGCACCTATCTGATGCCCAGCGCCGAACTGCACGGCCTGCTGCCCAACGCCCGCGTGGTGCCCTCGCGGCGCCGCGGCGGCGTGGAAGTGGGCGAAGGCCTGCTCGGCCGCGTCATCGACAGCGACGGCACCCCGCTGGACGGCAAGGGCCCGATCCGCGCCGAAGGCAGCGTGGGCATGGCCGGCGTGTCGATCAACCCGCTGGCGCGCGAACCCATCACCACTTCACTGGATGTGGGCGTGCGCGCCATCAACGCGATGCTGCCGATCGGCCGCGGCCAGCGCGTGGGGCTGTTCGCCGGCTCCGGCGTCGGTAAATCGACGCTGCTCGGCATGATGACCCGCTTCACCTCCGCCGACGTCATCGTGGTGGGGCTGATCGGCGAACGTGGTCGCGAAGTGCGCGACTTCGTCGAAACCACCCTGGGCGAGGAAGGCCTGCGCCGTGCCGTGGTCGTGGCCGCCCCGGCCGACCGCCCGCCGCTGGCCCGCCTGCACGGCGCCTACCGCGCCACCGCGATTGCCGAATGGTTCCGCGACCAGGGCCTGAATGTGCTGCTGCTGATGGATTCGCTGACCCGTTTTGCGCAGGCCCAGCGCGAGATCGGCCTGTCGGTCGGCGAGCCGCCCACCACCCGCGGCTACCCGCCGTCGGTGTTCGCCAAATTGCCGGCGCTGGTGGAACGTGCCGGCAACGGCGCCAAGGGCCGCGGCTCGATCACCGCCTTCTACACCGTGCTGACCGAAGGCGACGACCCGCAGGACCCGATCGCCGACGCCGCGCGCGCCATTCTCGACGGCCACATCCTGCTCTCGCGCCGGGTTGCCGACAGCGGCCTGTACCCGGCCATCGACCTGGAATCCTCGGTCAGCCGCGTGGTGCAGGACATCGCCGACGACACCTGGCGCCTGCGCATCCGCAAGCTCAAGCGCCTGCTGTCTGCCTACACCGCCAACCGCGACCTGATCGCCATCGGCGCCTACCAGCGCGGCAGCGACCCGGCCACCGACGAAGCGCTGGCGCGCTGGCCGGAAATCGTCGACTTCCTTGGCCAGGACGTGCACAAGGCGTCCGACCTGACCGACAGCCTGTCCGCGCTGCAGCGGCTGGTGGAACCAGAGAACTAACCGATGATGCAGTCCAAACGAATCGACCCGCTGCTGCGGCGTGCGCAGGAACAGGAAGACAAGGTGGCCCGCGACCTGGCCGAGCGTCAGCGCGCCCTGGACACGCATCAGTCGCGTCTGGAAGAACTGCGCCGCTACGCCGAGGAATACGCCAGCAGCCAGATGTCGGGCACCAGCGCGGTGGCGCTGAGCAACCGCCGCGCCTTCCTGGACCGGCTCGACAGCGCCGTGCTGCAGCAGGCCCAGACCGTGGAAAGCAACCGCGCCAAGGTGGAAGCCGAGCGCACCCGCCTGCTGCTGGCCAGCCGCGAAAAACAGGTACTGGAGCAATTGGCTGCCAGCTACCGCGCACAGGAGAACAAGGTGATCGAACGCCGCGACCAACGTGAGATGGATGACCTGGGCGCACGCCGCGTACGCCTGGCCCGCAGCGAAGACGCCACCGGAGAATCCGCATGAACCCCCTGTCCGCGTTTGCGGCCGGCCTTGGCGCACTCGCCAGCACCGGCAAGAAATCCAGCTACAGCGATCCCTCCTCCGAGCAGGACCCGGGGCAGGACCAGTTCGCGCGCATGCTCAACCCGGCCAACACGCCCAACCAGGCCCCGCCGCAGGCGCCCGAGCGCGTGCCGGCCAAGCAGGCCGCGCCCAAGCCGCCCGCCGACAAGCAGCGCAGCGACGACGACAACAACGAGGATGCGCCGGGCGATGCCACCGCGCGCCCGCGTGCGCAGGACGGCGATGGAAAATCTGCCCAATCCGCCAAGCAGTCCACCAAGGAGCCGGCGGCCAAGGACACCAGCGCAGCCACTGACACGGCCAAGGCCAAGCCGGCCGGCGCCGACGGCAAAGAAGAACCCACGGACGCGACTGCCACCCCCGAGGCCGCCTGGCCGCCGGCAGGCCTGGGCGGGTTCGGCATGAGCCTGCTGGCGGCAGCGGTACCGGGCGGCGATGCCCTGGCTGCAGCGGCCGCAGCGCTGGCGGCCAGCATGAGCGCTGCCACCACGGCGACCACCGCCACGCCCACCCTGCCCACCGATGCAGCCGCACCGGCCACCACCGCCACGGCCGCCAGCGCCCTGCCCTCGTTGGGCGCGCTGGCACCGGCGGCGGCCACCGCCAAACCCGCCGCAGCCACGGCGCTCAGCGGCGAGCCGCAGGCCGCCGCGCTGATGAGCCTGGCCACCGCCGCACTGGACAGCTCGGCCGACGACCTCAAGACCGATGCACCGGACGCGCCGGCCTTCGTGCTGCCGACCACCACCGCCTCTGCCCTGAACCGCCTGCAGGACGCCCCGGCCGTGTTCAGTGCCTCGCCCACCCCGACCCCGGAAATGGGCAGCGACACCTTCGACGATGCCATCGGCGCCCGGCTCAGCTGGCTGGCCGACCAGAAGATCGGCCACGCCCACATCAAGGTCACCCCGAACGAGATGGGCCCGGTCGAGGTGCGCCTGCATCTGGAAGGCGACAAGGTCAATGCCAGCTTCACCGCCGCCAACGCCGATGTACGCCAGGCGCTGGAGCAGAGCCTGCCGCGCCTGCGCGACATGCTCGGCCAGCAGGGCTTCCAGCTGGGCCAGGCCGATGTGAGCCAGCAACAGCAGAACCCATCCGGCAATCGCAACGGTGCCGGCACCGATGGCAACGGCCTGAGCCTGGAAGACAGCCCGCCCGTCGGAATTCCGTCGGTGGTGCTGCGCCAGCGTGGATTGCTGGACGCTTACGCCTGATTCCCACGGGCCCATGGGCCCGATCGCGTCGTGCACCGCGGGCACGCCCCCGCCCGCGGTGCCCTCCATACCCCCGCAGCGTAAGGGCTGCGGGGGTTTTGGTGCATCCGGAAGACGGGCGCCAGGAAACCGGCGCGGTTTTGGCACGCCGATTGCATCCACTGGGTGAGCATTCCCCTGGAGCACACCGTGGCAGCCGCGAAGAAACCCGAAAAGACCGAAGAGAAAGACGAGAAGAAGAAGGGCGGCAAGAAGCCCATCCTGCTGATCGCCATCGGTGTCGTTGTGCTGGCGGCTGCCGGCGGCGGCGCCTGGTTCTTCCTCGGCCACAAGGGCGAAGAGAAAGACGGCAAGCACGCCGCGCCCAAGGTTGCCGAAGTGCCCAAGCCGGCGCAGTACTTCCCGATGGACCCGGCGATCGTGGTCAACCTGGCCGACCCCGGCGACGGCCCGCAGTACTTGCAGGTCGAAGTGCAGCTGGTCACTCGCGACCCGGAAGAACTCAAGCTCATCACCGAAAACGCCCCGGCCATCCGCGCGCATCTGCTGATGCTGCTGTCGCAGGTCAAGGCCGCCGATGTGGCCGACCTGCCCGGCAAGCAGAAGCTGCAGAAATCCGCGCTGGCCGAAGCGCAGAAGGTCATGACCAGCGAGACCGGCAAGAAGTGCGTCGAAGAACTGCTGTTCACCAGTTTCGTTACCCAGTAAGGCACCGTCCCCATGAGCGTCAGTGATCTGCTTTCCCAGGACGAAATCGATGCCCTGCTGCATGGCGTGGATTCGGGCGCGGTCAACACCGAGCCGGAGCCCTTACCGGGCGAAGCGCGCCAGTACGACCTGTCCAGCCAGGACCGCATCATCCGTGGCCGCATGCCGACCCTGGAGATGGTCAACGAGCGCTTCGCGCGGCTGTGGCGCATCGGCCTGTTCAACCTGATCCGGCGCTCGGCGGACCTGTCGGTGCGCGGCATCGACCTGGTCAAGTTCAACGAGTACATGCACTCGCTGTACGTGCCCACCAACCTCAACCTGATCCGCTTCAAGCCGCTGCGCGGCACCGGGCTGATCGTGTTCGAACCCACCCTGGTGTTCACCGTGGTGGACAACTTCTTCGGCGGCGACGGCCGCTTCCACACCCGCATCGAAGGCCGCGAATTCACCGCCACCGAGATGCGCGTGATCCAGCTGATGCTCAAGCAGACCTTCGCCGATCTGAAGGAAGCCTGGGCGCCGGTGATGGATGTGGACTTCGAGTACATCAACTCGGAGATCAACCCGCACTTCGCCAACATCGTCACCCCACGCGAATACGTGGTGGTGTGCCGCTTCCACGTGGAGCTGGAAGGCGGCGGCGGCGAGATCCACATCACCCTGCCGTATTCGATGCTGGAGCCGATCCGCGAACTGCTCGACGCCGGCATCCAGAGCGACCGCAACGACCGCGACGATTCGTGGAACGTGATGCTGCGCGAGCAGCTGGACACCGCCGAGGTCACCCTCTCCAGCGTGCTGGCCAGCAAGCGCATGAGCCTGCGCCAGCTCACCGGCCTGAAGATCGGCGACATCCTGCCGATCGATCTGCCCGCCCAGGTGCCGCTGTGCGTGGAAGAAATCCCCTTGTTTACGGGTGAATTCGGCGTTTCCAACGGCAACAACGCCGTCAAGATCACCGCCGTGCGCCCGCCCGGCGTGCAAGCCCCACGCGCCGTTCCCTCCCAGGACTCCAGCAAATGATCAACTCCGACATCCTCGACGCCGCGCCTGCCACCTTCGAAAGCCTGCACGCCGAGCACGACCAGAACGCCACCGACCTCAACCTGGACGTCATCCTGGACGTGCCGGTCACCCTGTCGCTGGAAGTCGGCCGTGCGCGCATTCCAATCCGCAATTTGCTGCAGCTCAACCAGGGCTCGGTGGTGGAACTGGAACGTGGTGCCGGCGAGCCGCTGGACGTGTACGTCAACGGCACCTTGATCGCGCATGGCGAAGTGGT
Organism: Xanthomonas sp. NCPPB 4037; assembly: GCF_041475695.2. Taxonomy (NCBI): domain Bacteria; kingdom Pseudomonadati; phylum Pseudomonadota; class Gammaproteobacteria; order Lysobacterales; family Lysobacteraceae; genus Xanthomonas; species Xanthomonas sp. NCPPB 4037. Next base: position 2,310,505 of record NZ_CM191261.1, on the reverse strand, counting down.
GGTGATCAACGACCGCTTTGGCATCCGCCTGACCGACGTGGTCAGCCCCAGCGAACGGATCCGGAGGCTGCGGTGATCGGCCTGCTGGCCATTGCCGCGCCCGCCGCGACCAAAGCCACCCAGGTCGGTGCGCAGGCGCCCTCATCACCCGGCCTGTTTGGCGCGGTCTTTGCATTGCTGTTGGTGCTCGCGCTGATCGTCGGCCTGGGCTGGTTGCTCAAGCGCATGCCCGGCAGCGGATTCCGCAGCACCGAGGGCTTGCGGGTGGTCACCAGCCTGGCGGTGGGTGCCAAGGAACGCGTGGTGGTGGTGGAGGTCAACGGCCAGCAATTGCTGCTGGGCGTGACCGCCGGCGGCATCAGCACCTTGCACACCCTGGCCGAACCACTGCCACCCACGCCTGCACCCACCCTGCCCAATTTCAAGCAACTTCCCAATTTCGCCCAGCTGCTCGCACAGAAGCTGCGCAAGGACCCGTGACATGTTCAGTCGTTGGAATCGCTGGGGGCGCAGTGTGCGCCTGGTGTTGATCCTGCTGGTGATGAGCTGCCCGCTGCTGGCCAGCGCCACGCCCGCGGCCCTGCCGGCCATGGCCCAGGCCGCCGCGCCTGCCGCCGCACCGGCGGCGCCGGCCACCGGCAATCAGATCCCCACCTTGCCCAACGTCAGCGTTGGCCGCATCGGCGACCAACCGGTGAGCCTGCCGCTGCAGACACTGCTGCTGATGACGGCGATCACGCTGCTGCCGTCGATGCTGCTGGTGCTCACCGCCTTCACCCGCATCACCATCGTGCTGGGCCTGCTGCGCCAGGCGCTGGGCACCGGCCAGACCCCCTCCAACCAGGTCCTGCTGGGCCTGGCGATGTTCCTGACCGCGTTGGTGATGATGCCGGTGTGGCAAAAGATGTGGGGTGCCGGCCTGCAGCCGTACCTCAACAACCAGATCGATTTCTCCACCGCCTGGACGCTGACCACCCAGCCGCTGCGCGCCTTCATGCTGGCGCAGATCCGCGAGACCGACCTGATGACCTTCGCGGGCATGGCCGGCGACGGCAAGTACGCCGGCCCGGACGCGGTGCCGTTCCCGGTGCTGGTGGCGTCGTTTGTGACCAGCGAGCTGAAGACGGCATTCGAGATCGGGTTTCTGATCTTCATTCCGTTCGTGATCATCGATCTGGTGGTCGCCAGCGTGTTGATGTCGATGGGCATGATGATGCTGTCGCCGATGTTGATCTCGGCACCGTTCAAGATCTTGTTGTTCATCCTGGTGGATGGGTGGGTGTTGGTGGTGGGCACGCTGGCGGCGAGCTTTAACGCGTCGTAGGTGTGGGCGCGCGTTGCGCGCGGTAGCACTGCGCTAGTTGACTGAGTTTTCCGCAGGTCAAAGCTGTATTGCTCAACCATCGGCTCCGCTTGCCGCTTGCCGTTTGTTGCTTGTGCTTGTTGCTTCGCCTTCGCTTTGGCTTTGGCTTTGGCTTTCAGCTTCTCCGGGGCCCCATACCGCAGCGGCAGGCCATTCGGGGCAAACCCCGCAGGGGCGGCGCGCATGGATGCGCGACGTTTTTCAAAGGGACAGGGACGTCCCTTTGAAAAATTCCCGGATGGCCTGCGGACCTGGAGCGCGTAGCGCGGAAGGCGCGAGGACGGGGTGTGCTTTCTTTTGGTTACTTTTCTTTGCACAAGCAAAGAAAAGTGACTCGCGCCCGTAGGGCGTGAAAGCTGTCGATTTATTGGCCTGCAGCAAGCAAAGAACTTCAAGGCAAGTGCAGAGCTTTCGGCCCCCTGCGGGGGTCGAGTTACTTGATCAGCCTTCGGCTGCTGTAAAGCGCTTCTTTGCTTGTGCAAAGAAAGTAACCAAAGAAACACACCCCCGTCCTCGCGCCCCTGCGCGCTGCGCGCTCCGGGTACGCAAGCCAGGCAGAAATTTTTGTAAGGGACATCCATGTCCCTTACAAAAACGTCGCGCATCCATGCGCGCCGCCCTGCGGGTTGTATCTACCTAGCTTGCCGCTGCGGTATGGGGGACCCCGAAGCAGAACAGCAAAAGCAAGGCAACAACAAAGCTAAGCAACGGCCGAGAACAGCTAGCAACAGCAAAGCCAAGTCGGAAGGCGGAAACAACAGCGAAGGCCCAGCGACTGCGAGGTGGGGGCACGGCCACCTTCAAGACCGTGGAGGGCGCACTACGTATCACCGGCCAGCTGAGCGGGCTCAAGCCCAACAGCGAGTATGGCGTCCACAGCGGCAGCGGAGGATTCGTCGCCTCGTTGCTCTGTGCAGAACCGCAATCAGTCCCAACCGGGCGCTTCAGCACCGTGACCAGAACGGATCGCCACTCCCTGTCGACAGACTCAACAACCACCTGCTCGGTGCACCGCAATGCGCGCCCGCAACGGGCACTTCAGCCCCCTGCTTCAAACGAATCCCCAATCCCGTCTCCCCAATCCCCTCCTTTGGCACCGCACTTGCATCAGCACTCCCATGAGCCCTGAAATCGCCCTGACCGAATTGCGTGGTGGCCTGGTCACCGTCTTGTGGATTGCCGGACCGATGCTGCTGGCGGTGCTGGTCGTTGGTGTCGTGATTGGTGTGGTGCAGGCTGCCACCCAGTTGAACGAACCCACCATCGGCTTTGTCGCCAAGGCCGTTGCCTTGACCGCAACCTTGTTTGCCACTGGCAGCATGCTGCTGGGACATCTGGTGGAGTTCACCATCGAGTTGTTCCACCGCATTCCGCATCTGATCGGGTAGCGGGACGCGCTGATGGATGCCGCTACCCAGATGGTGATCGATGGCCAGCGCGCGTTTGCGATGGTCGGGGCGATCATGTGGACGATGTTGCGCACCGGTGCGCTGCTGACTGCGATGCCGTTGATCGGGACGCGGGCGGTGCCGGGGCGGGTGCGGGTCATGCTGACCGGGACCCTGGCGATGGCGCTGGCGCCGATCCTGCCGCCGGTGCCGGAGTGGGACGGGTTCAATGCCACCGCGGTGCTGAGCATTGCGCGCGAGTTGGCGGTGGGGGCCAGCATGGGTTTCATGCTGCGGCTGATCTTCGAGGCCGGTGCGCTGGCCGGCGAGCTGGTGTCGCAGGCCACCGGTCTGTCGTTCGCGCAGATGTCCGACCCGCTGCGCGGGGTGACCTCCGGTGTGATCGCGCAGTGGTTCTACATCGGCTTCGGGCTGCTGTTCTTCGCGGCCAATGGGCACCTGGCGGTGATCGCGTTACTGGTGGACAGCTACAAGGCCTTGCCGATCGGGACCGCGGTGCCGGATGCGGCCGCGTTTGCCGAAGTGGCCCCCACCTTGCTCCTGCAAGTGCTGCGCGGCGGGCTGACCCTGGCCTTGCCGATGATGGTGGCGATGCTGGCGGTGAACCTGGCCTTTGGTGCACTTGCCAAGGCCGCGCCCGCATTGAATCCAATGCAGCTGGGCTTGCCGCTGACGGTGTTGCTGGGGCTGTTCCTGCTGTCCAGTTTCGCCAGCGAATTCGCACCGCCAGTGCAACGGCTGTTCGACAGCGCGTTCGATGCGGCGCGCGCACTGACAGGATAGCGTGACCGGCCTCAAGCTTTAGGTGCTATGGCCGACAATGCTGGTGGACGATTGATGGCGGCAATCGCCAGTGTTTACTGCCCTTCCTCCGTCGACGGGAAACGATGCCCACGCTGCCTGCCCTGCTCGCCCTGCTGCTCCCGTGCCGCGGTTCGCTGCGGGCTCGGCCGTGGCTGCGGGCGGTCTGCATGCTGGTGGTTGCCCTGCTGGGCACCGCAGGTGCAGCGCATGCGCAGACCTTCAGCTTTCGCGAATACGACCAGGCCGATGGCCTGCAGGGAATGTCGGTCAACGGCATCCTCGAAGACCGCAACGGCGCGGTCTGGGTGGCCACTGAAACCGCGCTGCACCGCTTCGAGCGCGATCGCTTCGTCCCGGTCGGTGCCGAACAAGGGCTCGATGCCCGCTATACCCGTGCACTGACCCTGGACCGGGCCGGGCGGCTGTGGGTGGCCACCGCCAACGGCGTGTTCGTCCGCATCGGCGAGCGCTTCGAGCAGGTGCACTACAACGGCAAGCGGATCCGTGCCGATGCCGGCAACGTGATCGCCGCCTACCGCAACGGCGTGGCGGTGGTGAGCGACAACACGCTGCTGGCGCTGACCCCTGCCGCGGTCACCGGTTGGCAGGTGCAGCCGCTGCCGCTGCGCGCCGCCGATGGCACGGTGCTGCCGCCGCGCCGCGCCTTGCTGGCCGATGGCAACGATTTGTGGGTGGCCTGCGCGGCAACTGTCTGCAGGCTGGATGCGCACGGCACGCTGGTGGAGGTGCTCTCGGACGAGGAAGGCGTGCCGGCCAAGCGCTGGCGGGTGATCTTTCGCGACCGTGCCGGCCGGCTGTGGTTGCGTGGCGGTGGCCTGATCATCTCGCGCGGGCCAGGCGAGGCGCGTTTCCGTTCGCATCCGTCCACCGCGCACGCCACCTTCAACACGCTGTCGGGCGCCACCACCATGGTGGAAGACCCGCAAGGCCGGCTGCTGACACGTGCCGACCATGGTCTGGTGCGCTGGCAGGACGGTCACTGGACGGCCATCGGTGCCGACCAGGGCCTGCACCTGGATGCGATGGTGGGCCCGCTGCTGCAGCAATCCACCGGCACCTTGTGGATCGGCACGCGCGGCATGGGGATCCAGCGCTGGCTCGGCTACGGCAGCATCGAACACCTGACCGAAGCACAGGGCATGGCCGCCGCGCCCACCTGGGCCATCCAGCGGCTCCACGACGGCACCCTGGCGGTGGGAGCGGACGGCGGCGGCAGCCTGCTGCCGGCACAGGCGCAGCGCGCGCAGCCCTGGCTGCAACACGACGGCCAGCCGTTGCCGCAGGCGCTGGCCATTGCGGTGGCGCCCGATGGCGCGGGCTGGGTGTCGTTCTTTTCCGGCGCCATTGCGCGCCGCGACTCGATCACCGGGCAAACGCGCCGGGTGATGGACCTGCCGAGCCCGGTCTACAAACTGGTCTTCGACCGCAGCGGCACGCTGTGGATGGCCACGCCGCGCGGCATCTACCACGGCAGCAGCCAGGCACCCTACCCGCTGGCACCCGATGTCGCGTTGGCCGGCACCTTTATCGGCGATCTCGATCTCGACGCGCAGGGCCGGCTGTGGGCGGCCACCGCCGATGGCCTATATCGCCAAGATGGCGCGCGCTGGGTGCAGGTGCCGGTGCGTGGCGATCTGCCCAGCCAGGACATGTTCCAGCTCGACTTCGCCGCCGATGGCGGCCTCTGGGTGTCGCTGCGCGAGGTCGGCCTGTGGCACGGGCGTGTGCAGCCCGACGGCAGCGTGGCACTGCAGGCAGTGACCGACCCGCTGGTGTCCAAGGTCATGCCTTTCATCCTGCGTCACGACCGCAAGGGCCGGCTGTGGGTGGGCAGCAGCCAGGGGCTGGATCTGTATCAGCACGGCCACTGGTCGCGGATCACCCGCGCCGAGGGGCTGCTGTGGGACGACATGTCGGCCAATGCGTTTTTCGAAGACACCGACGGCAGCATCTGGATCGGCAGCAGCCGCGGCCTGAGCCATCTGCGCCAGCCCGAGCGCCTGTTTGCCGCACCGCCATTGCGGGTGGAGATCGCCCAGGTACAGCGCGGCGAGCGCAGCCTGCGCGCGGATGCATCGGTGGGCTGGTCGGAGACGCCGCTGGAGATCGACCTGCGCACCCCCGGTGTGGAAGGCGGGCCGGAGCGCATCAGCTTCCGCTACCGGGTGGAAGGCCGCCAGGCCCGCTGGACCACCACCTCGCTCAGCCACATCACCTACCCCTTGCTGCCACCGGGCAACTACACGCTGGAAGTGCAGGCGCTGGACGCCTACCAACGCAGCGTCAGCCCCATTGCGCAGTTCGCCTTCGCACTGCGACCGCCGTGGTGGCGCAGCGCGCTGGCCATCGTGGCATACGTGCTGGCCGGCATCGGCGGCGTGATCGCGCTGCTGCGTTGGCGCACGCGCAAGTTGCTGGCGCGCAAGCAGGAGCTGGAACATCTCATCGCCGAACGCACCGCCGAGCTCGAGCAGGACAAGCGCGACCTGGAAGCCGCGCGCGCGGCATTGACGCACAAGGCCACGCATGACGAATTGACCGGCCTGCTCAACCGCGCCGGCGTTCTGGAAGCGCTCCGCGGCATGCTCGACAGCGCGCCGCTGCGCGAGCAACCGCTGGCGGTGGTGCTGATCGACCTGGACCACTTCAAGCAGGTCAACGACCAGCACGGGCATCTGGCCGGCGATGCGGTGCTGGCGGGCGTCGGCAAGCGTTTGAATGCGCTGGTGCGTGGCAACGACCGGATCGGCCGCTATGGCGGCGAAGAATTGCTGGCGCTGCTGCCCGGCCTTGGCGCTGATGCAACCCATCGTCTCGACGCGCTGCACGCCGGCATCTGCGGCGATTACCCCACCGGCGAGGTCGTGCTGCCGATCACCTGTTCGATCGGCGTGGCCTGGCGGCACCCCGGCGACAGCGTCGAACACCTGCTCGCACGCGCCGACGCAGCGCTGTATCTGGCCAAGCGCAACGGACGCAACCGCATCGCATACGACGCTGCGCCGCAGCTGCACGCCAGTGACGCAGCACGCAACGCCGACAACACCGGTTAAAGAAAGCCGTCACTGCAGCCGTTAGCGTGGTAACGCGGCTTGCATGACCGGCCGTCCATGGCACCCGTGAGGTACGGCGCATGATGCACCGGCCTTGACGCCTGCCGCTGCGTGGGAGAGCGCGACGCCCGTGGGGTTCGAGAACCGCCAGTGCACTTCGCCAAGCCGGCGTCCGTCGAAAGGCGTGGCGCTGCTGTTGGTGATGCTGTGGCTGGCGTTTGCCGAACTGGCCGGTGCGCAGACCGCCACCATCCGTCGCTACGCACACGATCAAGGCCTGCTCGGGCTGGCTGGCACCTGCTTGCTGCAGACCCGCAACACATTGCTGTGGGTGTGCACGGAAACCGGGCTGTATCGCTTCAATGGCCGCAATTTTCAGCAGTCGCCACTGGATGGCCTGCGCAACGAACCCATTTCGTCGATGAGCGAAGCGCCCGACGGGCGCTTGTGGGTAGCAGGTTTCCAGAGCCTGTTCGTCGGCGACGAACACGGCTTTCGCAAGCTCGACACCACTGAAGTCAACCACCTGCAAGACGGCGTGTTGCTGGCCAGCCTGCCGTGGGGCACCGTGCTGGCCAATAACGGGACCCTGCTGCGCCTGTTGCCACGTGCACGCGAACGCTGGCATAGCGAACCGCTGCTGGACACCGCCACCCGGGTGCGCGTGCCGGACCTGTCCAAGGTGCTGAGCCTGTCGGTGGATGGCGACACCTTGTGGGCCGGCTGCGGGCGCCAGCTGTGTGCGATCGATGCGCAGCGCAAGGTGCAGGTCTACGGCCCGCAGCAAGGCGTGCCGGACGATCGCTGGTACAGCGTGTTGCGTGACCGCGCAGGTGGGCTGTGGGCCCGCGGCGTGGGCACGATCGTGTACCGCGCACCGGGCGCGCACAACTTCACGGTTCGGCCACTGCCGGTGCTCGATGGCCGCGCCGTCGGCCAGCCAGCGCCACTGGTGCTGGACCGCAGCGGCCGCGTACTGGTGCGCAGTCACGCCGGGCTGGTGCGCTGGGAGTCTGACCACTGGCGCAGTTTCGATGCCGGCAACGGGCTGCCGCAGGGCAGCAGCCACGCGGTGGTGGTCGACGCCGAAGGCGACGTGTGGATGAGCGTCGATGGCGAAGGCCTGGTGCGCTGGGCCGGCTACGAATGGATCGAAAACTGGGACGCCTCGCAGGGCATGCCACTGACACCCACCTGGTCGATCACCCGCGACGCGCACGGCGCATTGCTGGTCGGCAACGAACACGGCATTGGCCGCCAGGCCGTGCCGCATGGCCGCTTTGCGCCGGCGCTGCCGGGTTCGGGCATCCAGGTGGTGAGCATGGTGCGCTCTGCCGACGGCAGTGTGTGGACCCTCAATTCCGCCGGCGCGGTGCGGCGCGACTGGCCGGATGGGCGCAGCGCCCAGGTCGGCAAGCTGCCGCGCACCGGGCGTCGCCTGCTGCTCGACCGCCAGGGGCGGCTCTGGGCGCTGAGCGTGGCCGGGCTGTTCGTCATCGACACGGCCTTGGAGGGCGGCCCCCTGCACCGGGTGGCCGACTTGCCGGCGATCGCCTATACCGATGTCCAGCAAAGCGGCGACGGCAGTGTGTGGGTGTCCAGCGCCAATGGCCTGTTCCGCCTGCAGGGAGCGCACTGGCGCAAGATTCCGATCCGCGTCAACGGCGGGCCGGGCGAGCCCTGGGTGAGCAAATTCCACGTCACCGACAGCGGCGAAGTCTGGCTGGCGTTCTATCGCCCCGGCGTGTGGCATGGCGTGTTGCAGCCCTCCGGGCTGGACCTGCAGGCGGTCAGCGACGAGGCCCTGGGCGAAGCGGGCGTATACCTGCTGCGCGAGGACAGCGCCGGGCGGATCTGGGTGGGCCACGCCAGCGGCGTGGAGGTCTACGACGGCCAGCGCTGGTCGCATCTGTCGCAGTCGCAAGGCCTGCTCTGGGACGATGTCTCCGAAGCCGCATTCCTGGAAGAGCCCGATGGGTCGGTGTGGATCGGCACCGCGCGTGGTGTCAGCCATGTGCGCACGCCGGCGCGGCTGTTCGACCAGCGGCAGCCCAGCGTGCGTATCGACAGCGTCACCCGCGGCGGTGTGCCGGTGCAGCGCGGCCAGTTGCTGGCCTGGAACGACAAGCCACTGCATCTGGCGTTGTCCAGCCTGCAGGTCTACGACGACCCCAGCCGTCTGAGCGTGCGTTATCGCCTGCTCGGCCTGCACGACGAATGGATCCAGACCAACGACCTGGCCATCGACCAGCCGCCACTGCCCTCGGGCCATTTCCGCCTGCAGGTGCAGGTGCTCGACCGCTACCGGCGCACCGCCTCGCCCATCATCGACTGGCCGTTTGCGGTGGCACCGCTGTGGTGGCGCAGCCCGCCGGCCATCGCGCTCTACGTGCTGATCGGTGCTGGCGTGCTGGCCGGCCTGTGGCGCTGGCGTCACCGCCATCTGGTAGCGCGCGAACGCATGCTGGCCGAGCTGGTGGCCGAACGGACCTACCAACTCGAGCGCGAGAAGCGCGAGCTGGAAACCGCACGCGCCGCGCTGGCCTTGAAGGCCAGCCATGACGCGCTGACCGGCCTGCTCAACCGCTCCGGCGTGCTGGAGGCACTGGCCGAAGAACTGCAGCAGTGCGCCAGCACCGGCCACCCGTTGGCGGTGGTGCTGATCGATCTGGACCACTTCAAGCTGGTCAACGACGAACACGGGCACCTGGTGGGCGACGCCGTGCTGGCGCAAGTCGGGGCGCGGCTGACCAACTGCCTGCGCGACTCCGACAAGGTGGGCCGTTACGGCGGCGAAGAACTGCTGCTGTTGCTGCCGGGCATGACCCAACAGAGCCAGCACCGCCTGCGCGCCATCCATGAGGCGATCGGCGCCACGCCGTACGAGGTCGGTATTGCGCGGCCGTTGCGGGTTACCTGCTCGGTCGGCGTGGCCTGGTTTCGTAGCGGCGACAGCACCCCGACCCTGCTGGCCCGTGCCGACGAGGCGCTGTATCGCGCGAAGGGCCAGGGGCGCAACCGGATCGAACCGGAAACCCCGGCCTGCTCGGTTGCATGAATCCCGCCGCCGCACCCACTCAAGAAGCGGCGCGGCGGGTCGTTAGCTCACAGGGCAAGCGCTGGTGTCGGCGCGGGATGTGGACGGGTGCTCGGTACTTACAATCTTTCGCTGGTGCTGCTGTCGCTGGCGGTGGCCGTGCTGGCCTCGTATACCGCGCTGCACCTGGCCGCGCGCATGACCGCCAGCCGTGGCGGCATTGCGGCCGCGTGGCTGGTGGGCGGCGCCATTGCGATGGGGTTCGGCATCTGGTCGATGCACTTCGTCGGCATGCTGGCATTCCAGCTGCCGATTCCGCTGGGCTACGACCTGGCGTTGACCGCGTACTCGATGTTGGTGGCGATCCTGGCCTCGGCGTTGGCGCTGTGGCTGACCTCGCGCGCCGACCTGCCCTGGCGCCGCTTGAGCCTGGGCGCGCTGCTGATGGGCCTGGGCATCGCGCTGATGCACTACATGGACATGGCCGCGATGCGCATGGATCCGGAGATCACCTATGACCCGCTGCTGTTCGCGGTCTCGGTGGCGATCGCCATCGGTGCCTCGGCTGCAGCGTTGTGGATCGCCTTCCAGCTGCGCCACGACGGCCGCCGCTACAGCCTGCGCGTGGTCGCCGCCATGATCATGGGCGTGGCCATCGTGGGCATGCACTACACCGGCATGGCTGCCGCGCAATTTGCGCCCGGCAGCATGTGCGGCGCGGCCGGGATCGGCGCGCAGCTGCCGCTGTCGTGGCTGGCCTCGGTGGTGGCGGCGGTCACCTTGGGCTTGCTGGGGCTGGCGCTGGTGATCTCGGTGCTGTCGCGTCGCTTCCAGCAACGCACCGACGTGCTGGCGCAATCGCTGGCACAGGCCAACCAAGAACTGGTGCTGGCCGCCCTGCACGACCCGCTGACCCGCCTGCCCAACCGCGTGCTGCTGCATGAGCACGTGCTGCAAAGCATCGAGCGCGGCCAGCGCGACGGGCAGCGCTTTGCGGTGATGCTGATCGACCTGGACGGCTTCAAGGCGGTCAACGACGGCTACGGGCATCAGCTCGGCGACCAGCTGCTGATCGCCGTGGCACAGCGGCTGGGCGCGCATCGGCGCGCACACGGCAGCCTGGCCCGGCTGGGCGCGGACGAATTCGTGCTAGTGGCCGACATCGCCGACCCGGAAGATGCCGCCGCCATCGCCGGGCATCTGGTGCAGGCGCTGGCGTTGCCGTTTTTGGTGGGCGAGCACGAGCTGCGCCTCAGCAGCAGCGTGGGCATTGCGCTGTATCCGGAAGATGCCGGCAGCGAGCACCAGCTGATGACCCACGCCGATGCCGCGATGGGCCACGCCAAGCAGGCCGGCCGCAACCGCTACAGCTTCTTTGATCGTTCGATGACCGGCACCACTCGCGAGCGCCTGCAGTTGCTGCAGGACCTGCCGCGCGCGCTGGAGCTGGGCCAGTTCGCCCTGCACTACCAGCCCAAATACTGCGCTGAAGACGGCCGCCCCCTGGGCGCGGAGGCATTGATCCGCTGGCTGCATCCCGAACGCGGCATGGTGCCGCCGGACAGCTTCATCCCCTTGGCCGAGCGCAGCGGCATGATCGGCCCGCTCGGCCAATGGGTGCTGGAAGAAGCCTGCCGGCAGATGCGCGCCTGGCGCGATGCCGGGCACGGCGACTGGCGCGTGGCGGTGAATCTCTCCGCCACCCAGCTGGCCTCGCCCAGCCTGCCGGCGGAAGTGGCCGCCACCCTGGCCGCGCACGCCATCGCGCCCGGCCAGCTGACCCTGGAGATCACCGAAACCATGGCCATGCGCGACGCCGACGCCTGTCTGCGCACGCTGGGCCAGCTCACCGACCTGGGCGTACGGATCGCCATCGACGACTTCGGCACCGGCTATTCCAACCTGCTCTACCTGCGCAAGCTGCCCGCCCACGAGCTCAAGATCGACCGCAGCTTCGTGCAGGCCATGGACAGCGGCCCGGAAGACATCGCCATCGTCGCCGCCGTGGTGGCCCTGGCCCACACCATGCGCCTGCAGGTGGTGGCCGAAGGCGTAGAGACCGCCGCCCAGCGCAACACGCTAGAACGCCTGGGCTGCGACCAACTGCAGGGCTACCTGCTGGGCCGGCCGATGGAACCGGACCGCTTCATCGCCCTGGTCGTCGCCCAGCGCGATGGCGAACGCCGCCGCGCCAGCTGAGCAAACCCCGGCTGGAGGTGAAAGTTACTCAGGCGCCGGCCCGCACCTTGCGTGTACGCAGCCCAACGTCGGCAGCCTGACGCCCCCTCCTTCAGCCCCATGCAGGCCAATCGATCCCGTGGCCCAGCCCAATCGTTCGCGCTCCCAGCATCCAGCTGCCAACACACACCGAATCACCCAACAGCGCACCCACATGGTTGGCATGGCCAGGCGCCCCGATCTCGACCATGCACGCTCCCAGCCATCCGGCGTAAAACGCACCACCGCCGCTTGCCCGGCCAGCGCAACCTGCCAGCCGTCTGCTACCAGGCTTTGCCTATTCCCAAGCCCCGCAATCGCTCAGCGCGCAGCCCCCCGCCCTTGCGATTCCCGAATCCCGATTCCCCATTCCCGTTTTAAGGAACAACCCTTGCATAACACAGGGCCAATCCAGTCAACGGCCCCCCAATGTCCGAGTCCGAAGACGGCGGCGAACGCACCGAACTACCCACCGAAAAACGCCTGCGCGAAGCCCGCGAGCAAGGCAACATCCCGCAATCGCGTGAGTTGTCCACCGCCGCGGTGTTCGGCACCGGCGTGTTCGCGCTGATGCTGATGGCGCGCGGCATCGGCGACGGCGCCAGTGTCTGGATGAAGACCGCGTTGAGCCCCGACCCGAAGATGCGCGAGAACCCGATGGCCTTGTTCGGCCACTTCGGCGATCTGCTGCTGCAACTGCTGTGGGTGATGGTGCCGCTGATCGGCATCTGCCTGGCGGCCGGGCTGGTCGGCCCGCTGCTGATGAGCGGCCTGCACTTTTCCGGCAAGGCGATCATGCCCGACCTCAACAAGCTCAATCCCATGAACGGGATCAAGCGCATGTGGGGCAGCAACAGCCTGGCCGAGCTGGTCAAGTCGATCCTGCGCCTGCTGTTCGTGGGCCTGGCGGCCAGCCTCTGCATCTCCAAGGGCCTGCACGGGCTGCGCTCGCTGGTGAACCAGCCGCTGGAACAGGCCGTGGGCAACGGGCTGGACTTCACCAAGAGCCTGCTGTTCTACACCGCCGGCGCGCTGGTGCTGCTGGCCGCCTTCGACGCGCCGTACCAGAAGTGGAACTGGCTGCGGAAGCTGAAGATGACGCGCGAGGAGATCAAGCGCGAGATGAAGGAAAGCGAAGGCAGCCCGGAAGTGAAGGGCCGTATCCGCCAGATGCAGATGCAGATGTCGCAGCGCCGGATGATGGAAGCGCTGCCCACCGCCGACGTGGTGCTGATGAATCCCACCCACTACGCGGTGGCGCTGAAGTACGAAGGCGGCAAGATGCGCGCCCCGGTCGTGGTGGCCAAAGGCGTGGACGAAATGGCCTTCCGCATCCGCGAAGCCTGCGAGCAGCACCGGGTGGCGATCGTCACTGCGCCGCCTTTGGCACGCGCCTTGTATAGGGAAGCCCAACTCGGCAAGGAAATTCCCGTGAGACTCTATTCGGTGGTGGCACAGGTGTTGTCCTACGTCTACCAGCTACGCGGCTGGAACGGCGGCCCGATGCCGGATCTGCCGCCGCTCGAGGTGGATGAGTTCGGTAAGGGGGCCAGCGCATGAGCGCCCAACCCGCCCCGATGAACGCCCGCCGCGTGATGGAGCTGCTGCGCAACGGCCTGGGCGCCCCGCTCGCGCTGATGGCCATGCTGGCCATGCTGATGGTGCCGCTGGCCGCGCCGGTGCTGGATGCGCTGTTCACCTTCAACATCGCCATCTCGCTGATGGTGCTGCTGGCGGTGGTCTACGTGCAGCGCCCGCTGGAATTCACCATTTTCCCGATCGTGCTGCTGATGACCACGATGCTGCGGCTGGCGCTGAACGTCGCCTCCAGCCGCGTGATCCTGATCAACGGCCAGGACGGCCACGCCGCAGCCGGCAAGGTGATCGAGGCCTTCGGCCAGTTCGTGATCGGCGGCAACTACGCCGTGGGCATCGTGGTGTTCGCGATCCTGACCATCATCAACTTCGTGGTCATCACCAAGGGTGCCGGGCGCGTGTCGGAAGTGACCGCCCGCTTCATCCTGGACGCCATGCCCGGCAAGCAGATGGCCATCGACGCCGACCTCAACGCCGGTTTGCTGACGCGTGAGGAAGCCAAGGCCCGCCGCGAAGAGGTCCGCGAGGAAGCCGACTTCTACGGCGCAATGGACGGTGCCAACAAGTTCATCCGCGGCGACGCCATCGCCGCCATCCTGATCCTGTTCATCAACCTCATCGGCGGCATGGCGGTGGGCATGCTCCAGCACAACATGTCCTTCATCGATGCGGCGTCCACCTACACGCTGCTGTCCATCGGTGACGGCCTGGTGGCGCAGCTGCCGGCCTTGCTGGTCTCGTCCTCGGTCGCCCTGCTGGTGACCCGCGCCTCGCGGGCGCAGGACATGCGCGGCGCCATGATCAGCCAGGTCTTCGGCCAGCACCGCGCCCTCGCGGTGGCCGCGGCGATCCTGGGCCTGGTCGGCCTGGTGCCGGGCATGCCGAACGTCGCGTTTTTGACGCTCGGCCTGATCCTAGGCGTCATCGCCTGGAAAATGTACAAGCGCAGCCTGGTGGTCGCCCCCACCGGCGAAGCCGCCACCGACCCGAAGGCCGCCGCTGCCGCGACGGCCGCCGCCGCCAGCGCCGAGCTGAGCTGGGACGAATTGCGCCCGATCGACCCGCTGGGCCTGGAAGTGGGCTACCGGCTGATTCCGCTGGTGGACAAGAACCAGGGCGGCGAATTGATGGCGCGCATCAAGGGCGTGCGCCGCAAGCTCACCCAGGACATCGGCTTCCTGGTGCCGCCGGTGCACATCCGCGACAACCTGGAGCTCTCAGCCAACGCCTACCGGCTGCTGGTGCACGGCGTGCCGGTGGCCACCGCCGAGATCTACCCCGACCGCGAACTGGCCCTGGACCCGGGCGGTGCGCTCGGCCAGCTGGACGGCATTCCCGGCAAGGACCCGGCGTTCGGCCTGGATGCCACCTGGATCCAGCCGCATCAGCGCGCCTATGCCGAATCGATGGGCTACACCGTGGTCGACCCGGCCACCGTGGTCGCCACCCACCTGTCGCACCTGATCCGCGAACACGCCCCGGAGCTGCTCGGCCACGAAGAAGTGCAGCAGTTGCTGGCCACCCTGGGCAAGACCGCGCCGAAGATGGTCGAAGACCTCACCCCGAAGGCGCTGCCGCTGTCGGTGGTGGTGCGCGTGTTGCAGAACCTGCTGATCGAACGCATCCCGGTACGCCAGCTGCGCAAGATCGTCGAAGCCCTGGTCGAGCACGCCCCGCACAGCCAGGACCCGGCCGCCCTCACCGCCGCGGTGCGCACCTCGCTGGGCCGGTTCATCGTGCAGGAAATCGCCGGCATGTCGGCCGAGCTGCCGGTGTTCACCCTGGCCCCGCAGCTGGAGCGCGTGCTGCAGGAATCCACCCATGGCAACGGCGTGGCGCTGGAACCGGGCCTGGCCGAACGCCTGCACCAGAGCCTGGCCGAGTGCGTCGGCAAGCAGGAAGCCCGCAACGAACCGGCGGTGGTGCTGGTGCCCGGCCAGGTGCGCGCCGCCCTGGCCCGCCTGGTCCGCCATAGCGTGCCGAGCCTGTCGGTGCTGGCCTATAGCGAAGTGCCGGAAGACAAGCGGTTGAAGCTGGTCGGCACCATTAGCTGAGCCGGGCGCTTGGAATCACTCGGTTGAAGCTCGCGGGCACCATTAGCTGACCCAGGCCCGTCGATTGATAAGACGGGTTTGTGGTCAGCCGGCCTTCGCCGTGGTGACTGATGAGGCGGGTTCGTCGATTGGCCACCGCGTAGGAGCGCACCCGGGCGCGACGGGCGTTATCGGGAATGCCCTCGCGCACAAGTGCGCTCCTACGACATACCGGCGACCCGACCACGCGTAGTGGCCCAGACAATCTCGCTGACACCGCTTGGTAGGAGCGACCTCGGTCGCGAGGGCTTTACCGGGAACGCCCATAGGGCTTCATCGGGAACGCCCATCGCGCCCAAGGGCGCTCCTACGCATTGACCGGCGCCCCGCGCCTCGGCGCCGGCACTGCCTGCCGACCGGCGAGCGAATGCTGAAGCCCGGTAATCGACTGCCAAAACCCGGCGTCGGAAACCCGCCACCGGTCCAAACCTCCAATCGATTGCAATGCGCTGGCCGTTTCCAGGCGCTCCAATTGCTCCACGTTCGACGTACAGCCCGCCAGCGGCTCTACCCGCACCGCGCCGCCACCGCATCGCCACCTCGGAAAAACGTCAATCAATCCAATGAATTGACTACTTCCTCTTCGGCCAAACCCCCAGCCCTGCCCCGTCCCAATCCACCAAATCCACGCGCCGGAACCCCGGCGCCGTGTTTTGGCACACCGCATGCATTAGCTCTGGCGAGACCGCAGACAGCCACACCGCTGCGGGGCGGGACGCAGCACTTGGACGAACGAACGGGACAGGCACCTCATGACGCTGGCAACACACCCACATTTCACCCGCACCCGTACGGCGTCCGTCGGGTCCTGTTCCTGGAGGCACTTCGCATGAAGATCAAACGCTTTGTTGCCCCGGACATGCGCACCGCATTCCGCATGGTGCGCGAAGAGCACGGCCCGGACGCGGTGATCCTGTCCAACCGCCGTACCGCCGAAGGCGTCGAGATCGTCGCCGCCAGCAACTACGACGAAGAACTGGTGCAGCGCGCCCTGGAAACCGCCCGCTCCGACGTGCCGGCCGCCGCCGCGCCGGCTCCGGTCCAGCAGGCGCCGGCCATCCAGCCTGCCCCGGTGCACGTGCCGCGTCGCGACACCGCCGAAGCCGGCATGACCCAGCGCCAGCGCGTGGCCAGTGCCGCCGAAGAAATGATCGCCGCCATGGCCCTGCGCCAGCCGGTCAGCGTGCCGCGCCCCGCCCCGGCGGCCGCACCGGTCCGCGCTGCGGCGCCGATGCCGGTTGCCGTGCAGAGCGCACCGGCTGCCGCCATGCGCCAGCAGCCCGAGCACGCCCTGTCGGAACTGCCCGAGCAGCTGTTTGCCGAATTCCTGACCACCCCGCCGGTGCCGCGTGCACCGCTGCAGGCCCCGGTCGTCGCCACCGCGCCGGTCCCGGCGATGCCGGCCGCTGTTGCCGCACCGGTTGTGATCGCACACCACCACGATGACGAACTGGCCGACGACGACTTCGACCTGGACGACGCGCTGCCGCAGATCCTGCCGCCGGCCGCGCTGCCGCCGCTGGTCGTCGCCCCGGTGGCGCCGGTCGCCCTGGCCGCCGTGCAGGCCGCCGCCCCGGCGCCGCAGAACGACGAAGAACTCAAGCAGCTGCGCGGTGAGCTGGCGCTGATGCGCCAGATGATCGAGCGCGAAATGAACCGCCTCACCGACGAACGCCTGCGTGGCTCCCCGGTGCGTGCGCAGGCGCTGGAGCTGATGGACGACTACGGCTTCGACGCCGGCCTGATCCGCGATGTCGCCCTGCAGATCCCGGCCGACACCGAATTGCACCGCGGCCGCGGCCTGATGCTGGGCCTGCTGTCCAAGCGCCTGCCGGTGGCCCCGGTCGACCCGCTGGAACTGGGCGGCGTCATCGCTCTGGTCGGCCCGACCGGCGCCGGCAAGACCACCACCATCGCCAAGCTCGCCCAGCGCTTCGCTGCCCAGCACGCCCCGCGCGACGTGGCCCTGGTCACCACCGACACCCAGCGTGTCGGCGGCCGCGAACAGCTGCACAGCTACGGCCGCCAGCTCGGCATCGCCGTGCACGAGGCCGACAGCGCCGAAAGCCTTCTGGAGCTGCTCGAGCGCCTGCGCGACTACAAGCTGGTGCTGATCGACACCGCCGGCATGGGCCAGCGCGACCGCGCCCTGGCCGCCCAGCTCAACTGGCTGCGCGCCGCCCGCCAGGTCACCTCGCTGCTGGTGCTGCCCGCCAACGCCCATTTTTCCGACCTCGACGAGGTCGTGCGCCGCTTCGCCCATGCCAAGCCCCAGGGCGTGGTGCTGACCAAACTCGACGAGACCGGACGCTTCGGCAGCGCCCTGTCGGTGGTCGTCGATCACCAGATGCCGATCACCTGGGTCACCGACGGACAACGCGTCCCCGATGACCTGCACCGTGCCAATGCCGCCAGTCTCGTTCTTCGCCTTGAAGATTTGCGGCGCGCTGCCGATAAGCCCTGTACTCCGGAGCACAACCATGCAGTCGCGTGAATACGCAAAGCTGACCAACGCCTTCCCCCTGTCGGCGACCCGTCCCGAGCCTTTGGGCCCGGTGCGCACCATTGCCGTGACCGGTGGCAAGGGTGGCGTGGGTAAAACCAACATCTCCGCCAACCTGGCGGTGGCCCTGGCCGACATGGGCAAACGCACCCTGCTGCTCGACGCCGACCTGGGCCTGGCCAACCTGGACGTGGTGCTGGGCCTGTCGCCCAAGTACACCCTGGCCGACCTGATCGCCGGCCGCTGCACGCTGGACGAAGTGATCATCGAAGGCCCAGGCGGCGTGCTCGTGGTGCCGGCCGCCTCCGGTCGCCGCCACATGGCCGAACTGGCCCCGGCCCAGCACATCGGCCTGGTCAACGTGTTCTCCGAACTGGAGCGCGACCTGGACGTGATGGTCATCGACACCGCCGCCGGCATCACCGACAGCGTGCTGACCTTCTGCCAGGCCGCCCAGGACACCGTGGTGGTGGTCTGCGACGAGCCGGCCTCGATCACCGACGCCTACGCGCTGATCAAGGTGCTCTCGCGCGAACGCGGCGTGGACCGTCTGCAGATCATCGCCAACATGGTGCGCGACCCCAACGAAGGCCGCCTGCTGTACGACAAGCTCTCGCGGGTGTGCGAAAAGTTCCTCGGCGATGTCTCGCTGAACTACCTCGGCCACGTGCCGCAGGACGATTGGCTGCGCCTGTCGGTGCAGCGCCAGCAACCGGTCATCAAGGCCTACCCGGCCAGTCCCTCGGCACAGGCCATTGCAGAAATCGCACGCCGTACCTCGCGCTGGCAGGCCCCCACCGTGCCGCGCGGCAACGTCGAGTTCTTCGTCGAACGCATCATCCAACGGGGAGTGGCCGCATGAGTACCGCCACCGCAACGACCGCCACGGCCCAGTACCGTGCCGTGCAACGCAACAACGCCAACGATGTGGTCACCCAGCACGCCGACCTGGTGCGCCGGATCGCCCACCATCTGGCCGCGCGCCTGCCGGCGAGCGTGGAAGTGGACGATTTGATCCAGGCCGGCATGATCGGCCTGATCGAAGCCTCGCGCAGCTACGATTCCGACCAGGGCGCCTCGTTCGAAACCTATGCCTCGATCCGTATCCGTGGCTCGATGATCGACGAGATCCGTCGGGGCGACTGGGTGCCGCGCTCGGTGCACCGCCGGGCCCGCGACGCCGCCGCCGCCGTGCGCAAGATCGAACAGAACACCGGCCGCGCCGCCGCCGCCACCGAAGTGGCCGCCGCGATGGAGATGCCGCTGCCCGACTACCTGCGCCTGATGGAAGACGCCGCACGCGGCCAGGTGCTGAGCCTGGAATCGCGCATCGAAGACCACGGCGAACTGGACACCACCGCCAAGGGTGGCCCCAATCCGCAGCAGATGATGGAGCGCGGCGAGTTTGGTCGCGAGCTGGGCAAGGCCATTGGCCAGTTGCCCGAGCGCGAGCAGCTGGTGCTGTCGCTGTACTACGAACAGGAATTGAACCTGAAGGAAATCGGCGCCGTGCTCGGTGTCAGCGAGTCGCGCGTCTGCCAGATCCATGGCCAGGCCGTGGTGCGTTTGCGCGGCCGCCTCAAAGTCTTCGAACTGGCTGATGCCGGTGTCGAAATTGACGACTAATTTTTCGCGTATTTTTCGTGTTAGGAGCTTGATGTGAATAAGAACATGCGGATCCTGATCGTGGACGACTTCTCGACGATGCGCCGTATCGTCAAGAATCTGTTGGCGGATCTCGGCTTCACCAATACCGCAGAGGCCGAAGACGGCAACAGCGCACTGGCTGCGTTGCGCGCGGGCCCGTTCGATTTCGTGGTCACCGACTGGAACATGCCCGGCATGACCGGCATCGACCTGCTGCGCAACATCCGCGCCGACGCCAAGCTCAAGCACCTGCCGGTGATGATGGTGACCGCCGAGGCCAAGCGCGAACAGATCATCGAAGCCGCCCAGTGCGGCGTGAACGGCTACATCATCAAGCCGTTTACCGCCCAGACCCTGGAAGAAAAGCTGGGCAAGGTGTTCGAACGTCTGGCGGCGACCGCCTGATGAACGCCACCGTGGACACCAATGCCGAACGCGCCGCGCTGATCGACCGCCTGCAGGGCGCGCTCGATGCGTTGGAAAGCGGTGACGAAGCCGCCTGGAAGCGCGAGGTCGACCACCTCGCCGCCTTGCGCACCCGTCCGATGATGCAGGGCCTGAGCCGGCTTGCACGCGAACTGGGCCAGGCCCTGGGCGAACTGCCCACCCTGCCCGAAGAAGCCGGCGAGCTCGACGACGCCTGCTCGCGGTTGGACCACGTGGTGGAAATGACCGAAAAGGCCAGCCATCGCACGCTGGATCTGGTCGAAGAATGCCGTTTGCTGGCGAACCAGCTGCGCGATGGTGGTCTCAACCAGGACCAGGGCGCGCTGATGGACAAGATGCGCCACAACCTGACCGAGCTGTCGCTGGCGCAGAGCTACCAGGACCTGAGCGGCCAGATCATCCGGCGCGTGGCCGGCATCGTGCGGCGCGTGCATGAAGGCTTTGGTGCCCTCGGCCTGCCGCCGAAAAGCACCGAGCCGAAGAAAGACGACGGCGGTCTTGCCGGTCCTGCAGTCAAGGGCCTGGACCGTCACGCGGTGTCGCAAGACGACGCCGACGACCTGCTGTCCGGATTGGGGTTGTAACCATGAGTGCTGTTCCAGACGATATTGCTGCCGATTTCATCGTCGAGGCCCAGGAAATCCTGGATCGCCTCGGCGAACAGCTGGTGTCGCTGGAACAGGCGCCAGACGAAGCCGACCAGCTCAACGCGGTGTTCCGCGGCTTCCACACGCTCAAGGGCGGCGCCGGCTTTCTGGCGATCAAGCCCATGGTGGAGCTGTGCCACGCTGCCGAAGAAACCCTCGGCATGGCGCGCTCCGGCCAGGCGGTGCTGCAGGCGCATCACTTCGATGCCGCGCAGCAGTCGCTGGATTATCTGCAGGCCATGCTCGATGCGATGGGCTCGGGTGACCCGGTGCCGCATGCACCGGCGTCGCTGATCGCGCAGTTCGATGCCAAGAGCGGCCCGCCGGCGGTGAAGTCCGCGCCCAAGGCCGCCGCGCTCGCCGCGGTGCCCGCCGGCCAGGCACCGGCCGCCGCCGGTGCCAAGGCCGCGCCGAAAGCCGCAGCCAAGAGCGGTGGCCCCGAAGCCGAACAGACCGTGCGCGTGGATACCAAGCGCCTGGACGCCATCGTCAACCTGATCGGCGAACTGGTGCTCTCGCGCAACCGGCTCAAGACCTTGCGCACCCGCCTGCGTGATGAAGAACTCGACCGCGCGGTGAGCACGCTCGACATCGCCACCGCCCGCCTGCAGACCGCGGTCATGCGCACCCGCATGCAACCGGTGAGCAAGGTGTTCTCGCGCTTTCCCAAGGTGGCCCGCGATGTGGCGCGCACGCTGTCCAAGGAAGTGGAACTGGAGCTGATTGGCGCCGAAACCGAGCTGGATCGCAACCTGGTCGAAGCCTTGGCCGACCCGCTGGTGCACCTGGTGCGCAATGCGATCGACCACGGCATCGAATCACCGGCATTGCGCGAAGCCACCGGCAAGCCGCGTAGCGGCCACGTGCGCCTGTCCGCACAGCAGGAAGGCGACTACGTCAGTATCGAGATCCAGGACGACGGTGCCGGCATCGACCCCGAGCGCCTGCGCGAAATCGCCCGCAACAAGGGCCTGATCGATGCAGAAGCCGCCGCGCGCCTGAGCACCGACGAGTGCTTGCATTTGATCTTCATGCCCGGCTTCTCGACCAAGGCCGAGGTCACCGACATCTCCGGCCGCGGCGTCGGCATGGACGTGGTGCAATCGCGTATCCGCGAGCTCAGCGGGCAGATCCAGATCCAGTCCGAACTGGGCCGCGGCAGCCGCTTCATGATCCGCGTGCCGCTGACCCTGGCGATCCTGCCCACCTTGCTGGTGCAGGCCGGCGAGGCGGTCTACGCCCTGCCACTGGCCCGCGTGGTTGAGGTGCTGCACGCCCCGCAGTCCTCGCTCGGCTGGTTCGACGGCCGCGCCGTGCTCGATCGCCGCTCGCACACCTTGCCGCTGATCGACCTGCGCCGCTGGCTGGGCGTGCCCGCCGAGCAACCGCCGCTGCTGACCGTGGTGCTGCTGCAGGCCGGCGAAACCCGCTTCGGCCTGGTGGTGGACCAGGTCCGCGGCCGCGAGGAAGTGGTGATCAAGCCCCTGCCCCGCGCCCTACGCGGCCTGCCCGGCTACGCCGGCGCCACCCTGATCGGCGACGGCCGCATGGCGCTGATCCTGGATGTGGATGGACTGCGTTCCAGCGATCATTGATCCTTCGGGATTCGGGATTCGGGATTCGGGATTCGGAGAATCGGGAATCGGGAATCGGGAATCGTCAAGACGATCCTGGTTGCCTGATCTAACGACAACGGCCGCGTACTGCGGCCGTTGTCGTTATCTCGTTGCGAAACACTCAGTGCGTCATCGACGGACCAGCCTGGCTGACGGCTTGCTGGGACTGCTCCAGCGCCTGCTGCTGTTCGCGCGCTTGGGCCTGAGTCTGGTTGATTGCCTGCAGGCGATCGAACGACTGGGTCTCTGGTGTCTGCACGGCGTCCATGGTCGACATATGGGCACGCTGGTGGGCCGGGTCATTGAGCGCACCCTGGACGACGAAGACCTTTTCGCCGCCAGCCAGCTGAGCCGTTGGGTTGTTGAGCACCACATGATCCACCCGCGACAACCCTTCCTCTTTTGCCAGCGCAAGCAGGCTAGCTGTCATGCGCTCGCTCGATGCATCCCACTGCCTGCCATGTGCGCTATCGAGCTTTTGCACCCCGCCTCTGATCTGCTGGTATAGCGCGTGATCCGCATGGCCTGGATCTGACGGAAGAAGGTGAGGTGACGTCCCTTGCGATGGGGATTCACGCGCACGGAGCTCCTGCTCCAGCTCTTGTGCAGAGATCGGCGAGACATGCAGATGAGTGTTCTTGCTGTGCTGGAACAAGCCCGGCGTCGGGGGCTGAGTGCTGCTATCCAGGTAAGGCATCGGGCGCGTATTGCTGCCCAGATCAATACCATTGCGCTCGAGTGTTTCTTCTTTCAATCCCAGACGTCGCATATCCAGAATCATCGGCTGTTCTGGCTCTCCGGGCTTTTGCTTATTGTAGTGGCGCTCGTAGATGGCAGCTGTTCCAACTACCCACGGGCCGTAGTGATTGACGTAGTCGGACTGACCCGTATAGCCGATGCGAGTGCTCTTGGCGTCCTTGTCGAAGAAGTTTGCACCCATTGCCTCGACGTTGGCAGGAGTGACGGGCATCGTCATATCTGCGTTCAAGGTAAGGTTGGACTTGAGCGCGTAATTGAATTGCGGCATTCCGCCAGTTCGATCAATGAAGTCGTGCATACGGCCGGGTGCTTCCCGAAAGATATCTTCCAGTGAGGCATCCGGCTTTGCTTGCTTTACCCTGCTGACGGTTGCATTCCAGCCTGCAATTTCTGCGCTTGCTTCATCTACACGGTTGCTCGATAAAACCTTCTCCGCTGCGTCCGAATAATCGTGCGTGGTCTTGGCTATCTGCACCGCAGCGGTTTCGAACGCCTTACGGGAAGCAGCTGCGGTTGGGCTGTACATGGCGTGCTGCAGCTCATGCCCCAGCACAAACGTCATGTCACCGGAATCAAGCAACTTGCCACCATGCCCATTGGAAAGCCTGGACAGAGGCAGCCGGATGGAATTCTCATCCGGCGTGAACGTCCCGCCTGCATTCGGATCAGTCAGAGGTCTTAGAACCTGTTCACGATCTTTCCTGATCAGTGCAGACTATGCGGATGCGCCAAAAAACCTATCCGAGCGACATGAGCCGGGAGCAGTTCGAACACGTGCTGCCGATCCTTGAACAAGCGCGTAAGCGCACCAAGCCACGCCGTGTGGATGTGTATGAGGTGTGGTGCGCAGTGTTGTACGTGCTGCGAACCGGTTGCCAATGGCGAGCGCTCCCCAGCGACTTTCCGAAGTGGCGGACCGTGCACTCGTACTTTGCCAAGTGGAGCGAGTGCAACGATGAGGGAGTGAGCCTGCTGGAGCAGGCACTTAAAAAATCAGGTTGGCGTGGCCCGCGCCAGACAGGAGCGCAACGCCTGCACCAGGTTCTTGATCGTGGACGCGCAGAGCGTAAAGAACACGGACACAGCAGGGCAAAAGGGATATGACGCGGGCAAGAAGGTGTCGGGCATCAAGCGGCATGTCGCTGTTGATACTCAGGGATTGCCCCATGCAATCGCGGTGACGACGGCGGAGGTGACCGACCGCAAAGGTGCGCTGCAGGCGTTGGAGCGCTGCCAGTCAAACTTGACGCATGTACGAAGCTTACTGTGCGACAGCGGTTACACCGGAGTACGGTTCGCCGACGGCGTGCGAGAGATTTTAGGCGAGCAGCTCACGGTGCAGATTGCCAAGCGCAGCGAACTGCACACCTTCAAGGTCATGCCCAAGCGATGGATCGTCGAACGTAGTTTTGCTTGGCTGGAGAAGAACCGAAGGCTATGGAAGAACTGCGAGCGCAAACTCAACACCAGCCTGCAGTTCATCCATTTGGCCTTCTTGGCCCTATTACTCAGAAGATCGTGAACAGGTTCTTAGACTGAGAACGCGTTGCTTGGCAACCGCATCATTGAATTGGTCAAGCAGAACGGGCGATGCGGTTAGCACACCCTGCAGATTGGTGACATGTTCGGGGGTGACGCCTGGCTGGCGCCCGAAGTCATCAACAATGGCTTGTGCCTGTGGACTCAATGGCATGACCGTTCCTTGGCTTAACGAATGTAGATCCATTCGACGCAGTGGTGCTCCACCCGCTCCTGCGGTGCATCAGCCTCACCTCGTGGAAACACCTCCACGCGCATGCCTGGCCGGCTGAAGAAGTCACTCATCCACCGCCCGTCTTCCACCATGTTGCGTTGACGTACAAACCCGATGTTTTCCAGCTTCTTGGTAAACGTATCGAAATCGATCCCGCAGATCTCCGCCATGGACGGGGAAGCACCTGCCTGCGCTGGAATAAAAGTGAACTCGAACCAACGCCCCGCAGTAGGCGTCTGGTCCATGCCAAAGCTGTAACCCCACTCACTGGTAAGCGGAGCACTGGCGCCATAACGCTTGGGATCAGCTGCCGCACGCGTCACCGGAACCCCCATTTTGGACTGCAGGTAGTCAGGTGTCAGATCGTCCAGTCCATCAATAGCTTGAATCAATGCAAGCATACGGGTGAGCGCATCCTCTGCCGTTCGTATCGGCCCACTGGGTTCACTGCCAGCGGGAGTGACTTTGGATTCGGCTGAGGAATTCATGGCAGATGTCTCCGTGACGGTTGCCGGGGCTGGGGTGGCCGCCATGTGGGCGCATGCGCCCAGAGCGAGGGTGGCGAGCAAGGCGTAGAGGGGGCGCGCGATCATGAAGCGTCCGTTGTGCGCTGGTGTGGCTGTGACGCTAGTGGCATCGGGCGCTGAGGTCAATCGCAAGGCTTCTGGCAGTGATCGACGTGACACTTGGTAACTCCAGGCTCATTGCCGAAATCATTCAAAACTTTCAAAGCATCAGGACTGAGTGACATGTCCGCTCCTTGGACTTAGAGCAGCTATCAAAACTACTGCGCAGCCGTCAGGCGGGCGCGGCCGGTGCTCGGAATCGGCATGTACCCACGTACATTCCGGTTCCTCCGCGCCGTCCGCACCCACCTGACGACTGCTCGCTACGTTTTGTTAGCCGCTCTTAACGGATGTAGACCCATTCGACGCATTTGTGCGCCACTAACTCTTGCGGTTCCGCAGCCTCACCACGCGGAAAAACCTCTACTCGCATTCCTGGGCGCGTAAAGAAATCACTCATCCAGCGCCCGTCTTCGACGATGTTGCGCTCACGCGCAAATCCCATCTGCTCAAGCTGCTGGGTAAAACGATCAAAGTCCAGGCGACAAATTTCGGTCATCGCAGGCGATGCACCGGCCACATTGCGATCGAAGCGGAATTCGAACCATCTGCCATCAAGCTTGGTTTCATCGACTCCAAATCCATAACTCCAATCCTTAGTGAGCGGGCCGAAGGCACGATATCGGCGTTCATCGTCTTTTACGAATTGAACGACCTGCCCCACTGCCGACTTCAGACGCTCGGTAGTGAAGTCGGAAATGGTCTGGCTACCTTTGATCAACGCAAGCAGTTGGCCAAGCAAACCCTCAGCAGTGGGCTTACCAGGCGGCACAGTGGCAGGGCTGGATGAACTCAGGGCGGATGTCTCCGTGACGGTTGCCGGAGCTGCGCCGCCCGCCGCGTGGGCGCAAGCTCCCAGAGCCAGGGTGGCGAGCAAGGCGTAGAGAGGGCGCGCAATCATGAAGCGTCCGTAGTGCGCTGATGTCGCTGCGACGCTAGTGGCATGCGGCACTGAGGTCAATCGCAGGTCTCTGTCACCCGCACCATCATCGCCGCACGCTGCGCGCCCTGGCCGGCGCCTCCGCTGGCGGTAACACCTCCATCAACAACTGCCCCGCGCTGGCGGTGATGCGCAGCTTGGTGCCGATGACAAAGCCCAGTTGTTCCAGCCATAGGCCGCTGAGGCGGACGTGGGGCACGTGCTGGTCGCCGGCGCGGTCGTGGGCGCCGGGGTAATGGGTGTAGCTGACGGTGCATTGGCGCGGGCGGCGGGCGCGGCGGGGTGCGCGTAGCGTGCCGGGGCCTTGCGGGGAGGCGTCCGGGTCGGGCGGCAGCATCGGTGGCAGCTTGGTGCGGTCGGGCTCCACAACAACCCACTGCACCCGCTTGGGCGGCGCGGGGCGCGTACGTGTGCGGGTGGGCCGTGCGCTGGCAGATGCCGTGGGTGGGCGGCGGCGTGTCATGGCGCCTCCGGGTGATAGCGGGTGATGGTTGCAGCGACGTACTGCTGCAACCCCACGGCACTACGTGCTGACCTGCAACCCGAGGTGCGCGGCAGTACAGCGAGCTGGCGACTCAATAGATGCGTAGAAGAGTCGCGCACCTGCTCAACAGCTGCGAGTGCGGCGAGCCGGCACAGCACCTCGCCCAGATCCCACCGCAGGCGGTGAGCGGAAGCTGGCAACAGATCAACCGGCACAGATGCCGGTATGGATGGTGCGGTAGACATGGCAACGCCCTCCTGGAACAACCCAAGAACCGCCGCCAAGGCGACGGGATGTCGGGAGGTTCGAAACCGCTAAGAGCCGGCGGGCGTATTCCCCTTGCGGGTGTTGTATTAGCCGCCCTCCCGACGCAGGCATCGCATCGGCTTGTACCTGCAGGATGCAGGCACAAAAAACCCACCGGTTTGACGGAGGTGGGTACCGCTCTTAGAGGAGTTTCGACGCTCCTTGGGACTAGATTGCAAGTGCACGGTCTGGCGTGTCAATACACGCTGGCGGGTCTCGCGCGGCTGTGTGCGCCGCTGGCGCAGTTCCATACGGGCCACGCGAGCCGAGCGCCGTTGCCTGATAAGTGGCAGCAACGCAATCGACGCTCACCCGCCAAAGTCTCGCGTGCATCATCGAGTTTGAAAGCAGCAGCGCGTGAGCGCGAGCCATGGCTGATCGTTGCCTCTCCGCAGTTACAAGCACCCAGCGTGAAGCAATTGGTCAACCTGTATGCACGACGGATGCAGATCGAGCTGGCATTTCGCAATCTGAAGTCACATCGCTACGGCCAAGCGATGGAAGACAGCCTGCCCGCCCAACGCGGTGAGCGACTGCAGATCCTGTTGTTGCTCAATACGCTGACCACCTTCGCCAGTTGGCTGGCAGGACTGGGATGCGAAGCCACCGGTATCGCCTAGTAGCTATCGCCACGCAGCAGCACACGCATGCTCTACTCGACACCGCGCGTCGGCCGCGAGGCGCTGGGTAGGCGCTGGCCTATGAAACCGGTCTCACGCTGGCTAGATCGCTTGCGCACACTGTCCGACGCAGTGTGCGAGCAAATGACACTGGTGCTGTAAAACGTGGGGATACCTAAGAATCTGACCCCGTTATTCGCCGCGATTCAATTCTTCGCACTAAGATCGGGGGGCCGTAACTCGACGGCCCCCCAGTCATTACGGCAGCTCTTTCTCAAGCGCATCTAGAGCGTGTTATGAACTTTGAAATAGAGCGGCTGCATTTCCAAGCATCAGGATCGTGAAGACGACAAAGTGCAAACCGGCCAACGTTTCCGGCAATCGCTCATAGTCGCGCGCCAGTCGTCTGAAGCGATTGACCCAGCCGAAGCTGCGCTCGACAACCCAGCGGCGCGGCAGCAAGACAAACCTTTCTTCGCTTCTTGCAGCTTGATGACGTGCAACTCAATGCCCTCTTCCTTAGCCGCTTGCGCCGGTTCTTGGCCGGTATAGCCCTGATCCACAAAAGCGATCTTGACCGTTTCACCGGTCACGTGTTGTACCTCCTGGGCCAACGAACGGACCTGTGCGCGTTCCTGCTCGTTGGCCGGCGTGACCTGGACGGCAAGCAGATGTCCCAGCGTATCGACGGCCATATGCACCTTGCTGCCTTTCTTGCGCTTATAGCCATCGTATCCAGCACGCGGCCCGCTTTCACAGGTGGACTGCAGCGTCCGGCCATCAAAAATCACCGCGCTCGGCTGGCCTTTCTTCCCCTGTGCCACACGCAAGAGTGAGCGCAGATCGCTGACCATGGCCTCAAAGCAGCCAGCCTGCAGCCAGCGCTGCGTTTGCTGATACACCGCTTCCCAAGGCGGGAAATCGTTGGGAAGCAATCGCCACGGTGCGCCGGCGCGTGCGATCCAGCGCAGTGCGTTAAACATCGCGCGTAGCGCGTATTTGCGCTGCGGTGCTTGCGCATCCATCAGTGTGAGATATGGCGCAGCGAAGGCCCATTCTTCGTCGGAGATATCGGTTGGATATGGCTTACGAGGCTTCATCCGTATACGTTATCGTGACAAGGGCAAAGTTCATAACACGCTCTAGAGCCGCGCGATCTTTAGCAATAATTTTCCTGGCACAGCTTACACAGTAGTGGTCCCAGCTGCGCTCATTTCTTATCTTCAGGCGAGCATCACCCATATTGATTCGATGCAACTTGCTAGCTTGGCAGTTGTGGGATTTAACAGCGTGATCTACCATTGCCGTCGTGAGCAGCGACTTTGTGCCCATTACAGTTTCTCCGCAACTGCTTGCACAATTTCTTCGAAGTTGCTTGCAATGGTATCTAACTCTGTTTGAGTCATCTCACTTCGCTCGCGTGCACCACGGCCGACCAAGATGTTTGCTTGCTCGCTTAGCGCTCCAACAACGATTTGATAGTTCGTTCGGCCTAGTCGTTTCTTATCCAGAGCCTTTCCATCAAATGGGATCTTTTGTTGCAGGAGGAGCTGGCCAGCCGTGTGCTTGATTCGCTCGTCAAGCGCTTGGCGTGAGGCACGGCGAACATCTACTTTCCTGGTCTGTATGGGCTGCAGAATCTGGGTACTCGGATCAAAGTCAGGCGCAATCATTCCTTGGGCTTGCAATAGACGAATGGCCTCGGCTGCGTCTTGAGAGACTAGAGGAAGCTCCTCTAGTCTTACATCGCCCTGCGATTTGACTTCGTGATCGTTGCCCATAGGGCGTGGTTCGTACTCGCGCTGGAATTCTGTTGATGTTGGCTCGAGCCCTTCCAGGGGCAACAGCTGTTCAAAGTAGCTCTGGTCAGCATCACTAAACTGCCGAAAGTCAGCCCATTGTCGCGCAATATTTGCCCCCGCATGGAATATAACCGTTCCGTTATTGATGGGATCATGTGGCGCATCTTGCTTAATAACGCGCATAATTCGCCCAACGAACTGCACAAAAGGCGCAAGGTTAGAAAACACACTTAGGACGGCAGCCACTGCCAGGTAAGGATGATCAAAGCCTTCACCCAATTTTCTTACTTGAACAATTACATCTAGCTCGTGATTCTCAAGCTTTTGCATTATTGTTCTGTTGCTTTTTGCATCTTCTCTTGAGTGCACGTAGTCCGCAGCTCGGCCCCTAGATCTGTAAGCTTGAACGATTTGTTGGCAATGCTGATAGTTAAGTGCTGACGCAATCACCTTTAGAGCGTGTTATGAACTTTGAAATAGAGCGGCTGCATTTCCAAGCATCAGGATCGTGAAGACGACAAAGTGCAAACCGGCCAACGTTTCCGGCAATCGCTCATAGTCGCGCGCCAGTCGTCTGAAGCGATTGACCCAGCCGAAGCTGCGCTCGACAACCCAGCGGCGCGGCAGCAAGACAAAGCCTTTCTTCGCTTCTTGCAGCTTGATGACGTGCAACTCAATGCCCTCTTCCTTAGCCGCTTGCGCCGGTTCTTGGCCGGTATAGCCCTGATCCACAAAAGCGATCTTGACCGTTTCACCGGTCACGTGTTGTACCTCCTGGGCCAACGAACGGACCTGTGCGCGTTCCTGCTCGTTGGCCGGCGTGACCTGGACGGCAAGCAGATGTCCCAGCGTATCGACGGCCATATGCACCTTGCTGCCTTTCTTGCGCTTATAGCCATCGTATCCAGCACGCGGCCCGCTTTCACAGGTGGACTGCAGCGTCCGGCCATCAAAAATCACCGCGCTCGGCTGGCCTTTCTTCCCCTGTGCCACACGCAAGAGTGAGCGCAGATCGCTGACCATGGCCTCAAAGCAGCCAGCCTGCAGCCAGCGCTGCGTTTGCTGATACACCGCTTCCCAAGGCGGGAAATCGTTGGGAAGCAATCGCCACGGTGCGCCGGCGCGTGCGATCCAGCGCAGTGCGTTAAACATCGCGCGTAGCGCGTATTTGCGCTGCGGTGCTTGCGCATCCATCAGTGTGAGATATGGCGCAGCGAAGGCCCATTCTTCGTCGGAGATATCGGTTGGATATGGCTTACGAGGCTTCATCCGTATACGTTATCGTGACAAGGGCAAAGTTCATAACACGCTCTAGTCTTTTTTCTCCAGTTTCAGCCCGTAAACGATCAATCTCATGGAGAGAAGCGTCCACAATTGTTGCGAGGGTTTCCTCGGAAGTTACAATGCTGCGCCTGAAGTCAGAGTCCTCTTCACCCAGCCGGCGAACTTCTTCTAGACCAACTTCTATCTCTTTCCCATCCTGATGCCGAACGTATCGGAGTGTCTTGGGGTTTAGCTGTATGGCCTTTAATCGCTTTACGAATCCGGCTTCAATGGCCTTAAAAATCGAGTACGAATATATAACTTTACCAGCCATAATCTGTCCATCGGCACGAGTAGGTGTCGCGCTGAAGTTCACTATTCTCGCTTTCGGAAAAGCTGTCTTTAGAGCTTCCCAACTTTCAGCAACACTGTGGTGGCCTTCGTCAAAAAGAATGGTGTCAAAGTAGTCATCCGGAAGGGTCGCTAGCCAAGGATTTTCAGCACCTTGAAGTTGTTGGATATTGGTAATAATTACGTCTGCTTGGTCCAGGTCTGCCCTGTTGACGGATTTTCCGCGAATGGGACTCGACTCCGGAAATTGATTTGGTGTGAGAACGGCACACTTTGTATAGAATGCGTTGCCATTGGCAGGGTGAAAGTCTTTCTCAAGCTGTTCGGCTATCGCTAGGCCCGGTGCAATGACAAGCACCCGAGCGGAACCCAATGCGTAAGGAGCCAAAGCAATGGCTCCGGATTTCCCGCAGCCAACGGGAAGGATAATTCCCACCTCCCTCGGAGATCCTGGATCTGCATTCAACCGTTGAAGTGCTGCGTAGGACTCTTGCTGCGGTTCTCTGACTTTTGCGTTGCCGATAACGTTTGCGACCTGCGTTTGAAATGAACTCATCGTCCCTGCTCCCCTGTAGCTCAACCCCTGATTGGGGCCTCTCTAGATTGCCCTAAGTAGATGGAGAGTGTCTGCGCTAGGGAGCGCTAAGTCTGCAGCGCCGTGTACCGTCACTTCTGCGTTGCTCAGCTCGGTTGTCAACTAGGAGCGATGCGAATTTGCTTCTTTGCTTCTGCGCCCAATCGTCGCCCCGCCAAGCCTGCGGTCTTCATGCGTGGTTTTCGCTTCACCCCCGCAACTAACGGTTCTAGGTTCACTTCTTTACCATCGCGCCCCATACCACCACGCGGCAGGCATGGGCACGACACGCTGCGACCTAAAACTTGTAGGTCAGCCCCAGGTACGCCAACCGGCCTGCGTATCCGCCGGTGTAGAAGCGCGCCCGGGTGTCCTCGCCCAGGCGCGAGCGGGACTCCTGCTTGGTCAGGTTCAGCACCGAGGCGGTGAGGCTGGAATAACGGTTCCAAGTTCACTTCTTTACCATCGCGCCCACACCGCCACGCGGCAGGCATGGGCGCGACACGCTGGGACCTAGAACTTGTAGGTCAGCCCGAGGTACGCCAGCCGGCCTGCGTAGCCGCCGGTGTAGAAGCGGGCGCGGGTGTCGTCGCCCAGGTGCGAGCGGGACTCCTGCTTGGTCAGGTTCAGCACCGAGGCGGTGAGGCTGAGCGCCGGGGTGATGTTGTATGCCGCGTTCAGATCGACCTGGTAGTACGGCTCCTCAAAGACGTTCAACCCGTTGACCAGGCCTTGCACCAGCTCGCCGCGACGGTTGTACGAGGCGCGCAGCAGCAGGCTGTCGGTCTCGTAGAACACGGTGAGGTTGGTCTGGTTCTTGGCGCTGCCCGGCATGGCGGTCTCGCCGGCCTCAGTGCCGTCTTCCAGCCGCACCGCCGCCTTGCTGGCATCGTTGTAGGTGTAGTTGAACTGCACACCAAGACCGAATGGCAGCGTGTGCTGCGCGTAGAGCTCCACACCCTGCGAGACCGCGTCCTGGCCGCCGGCCTGGGTGCTGTAGTTCTGCACGGTGACCGGTTGCCCGTCGACCATCATGTTGACGTCGCTGATGACGTCGACCGCAAAGTTCTCCACGTTCTTGCGGAACAGTCCCACACCTGCCACCGAGCCCGGCTGGAAATACCATTCCAGCCCCAGGTCGAACTGGTTGGCCTTGTACGGCTCCAGGTTCTTGTTGCTGCCCGAGCCGTACCAGCCCTGCTCGCTGGCACCGCCGGTCAGGCGCCGGTCGGCAACGTACTCGGGACTGTAGAACTCCAGGCTGCCAGGCGCGGCGATGTCGTTGTAGCTGGGACGTGCGATCACCTTCGCGGCTGCCGCGCGCAGCAGCAGGTTCTCGGTCAGGTCGTAGGCCAGGTTGAAACTCGGCAGCACGTCGGTGTAGTTGCGGTCCAGCCCGCTGACCACGAACGACTCGGTGCGTTGCACGCTGTCGGACAAACGCCAGTAGCCTTCGGTTCCGCAATAGGTATCGGCCGGAGCGCCGCTGGGCATGGCAGCGCCCTGCTGGCAGGCCAGCGGATTGCCGTCGGCGGCGTCGAAAAAGTAGTCGTTGTAGGCGGTCACTTTGTCGGTGGAATCGGCACGCTGGCCGGTGCGCGCCACCCGCACGCCGACGTTGCCGCGCAGCCGCTCGGTGTGGAAGTTGAGTTGCAGGTAGCTGGAGTAGATCTCCTCGTCGACGTTGTAGACGAAGTTGTCTTCGCTGCGGGTCTGCATCGCGCCGTAGGTTTGATTCAAGTAGCCGATGTAGCCCGGGAAGTTGATCGCCGGGAACGCGCTGGCGTTGACGCCACCGGCCAGGTTGTCCCGCGCGAACAGCAGGCCCGGCGAGAACTGGGTGGCGATGGCATTGCAGCGCCCGTTCCAGTAGCGGTTGTCGTAGTCGCTCGGGTCGGTGCCCGGGCACACCCAGTAGTTGTTGCCGGTACTGCGGTGGATGCCGCCGTCGCGACGCTTGAGGCCGAACTGCAGCGAGTCGAAGACCTCGCCGTCGAAATGCCAGGTGGTATCGATCTGCGCGTACTGCTGCTGGTTGGTGTTGCGGGTCCAGGATGAGCCGGTCGAGCCCAGGTCGACCTGCAGGATGCCGTCGCGCAGGTTCTGCATCAGCTGCGGCGAGAACGTCATGGATGGCGTGCCGGTCAGGTCCCAGGCACTGGCGAAGTTGCCGTTGCTCCAGCTGCCATCGGCGTTCTGCAGGCGCGGCTTGATCGGCAGGGAGAACTGCAGCTCCGGCCCGCCCTTGGCCCAGGTGCGGCCCGCCTTGAACGCCACGTCTACCTGCTCGCCACGCCATTCGCCGCCCAGGTCCACCGTCTGCGACTGCGATTTCTCGATGTTGTAGCTGCCGGTGATCTGTGGCGTCGGCACCGTGCAGTCATCCGAGCCCCAGCCGCCCGGCGGCAGTCCGGCTGCGGCGGCCTGGGCCTCGCTGCAATAGTAGGTCTTGCCCGGACGCAGGCTGTAGGCGGCGCCAGTGACAATCGTGCCGCTGGGATCGAACTGCAGCCCGTCGAGCAGACGGCCGCCGCGCCAGTTGCCGTCGCCGTTATAGCGGGCAATGTTCCACTCGGGAATCTTGATGGTATTGGTCTGCGAGTTCTGCGACAGGTCGAAGCGGAAGTAGTTCGCGGTCAGGGTCAGGTCATCGGTCGGCTTGAACTGCAAGGTCAGCTGCCCGCCCTTGCGCTCGCGCTCCTCGCGTTTGGCGTCCAGGCTGACCGCCGTCGGCATCATGAAACCGGTGGAGTAATTGCCGTCCTGGTTCCAGAAACCGGTACCGCCCCACCAGTTGGCGTTGAAGTCCGACGGATTTCCGTTCACGTCGACCGCCGGGCCAACTTCGTCGCGGCCGTACCACTGCCAGCTCTCGGTACTGGCATTGAGCGTGCGCGCGGTACGCTTCTGCTGCGTGTAGCCAACGAAGACACCGAAGCGGTTGTCCTTGTCGTGCCACGCGTACGAACCGGAGAACTGGCCGTCGGTCTTCTTGCTGGTATCGGACCAGGTGCCCTCGGCGGAGACGAAGCCGGAATGTGGCTCCAGTTCCAGCGGGCGCCGCGTCTGCAGGATCACCGTGCCGCCGATGCCGCCTTCGTCGATGCGCGCTTCCGGGGTCTTGTACAGCTCCGCGCTGCCCAGCAGGTTCGATGGCAGCAGCGTGTAGTTGAACGAGCGCGTCGGGTCGCCGTTGGACTCGGCGGTGGCGATGTAGTTGCCATTCAATTCGGTCAGCACGAGCTCCGAGGACAGGCCGCGCACGCTGACGTTCTTGCCTTCGCCGCCGTCGCGGCTGATGACCACGCCGGGCACGCGCTGCAGCGCATCGGCCACGTTCTTGTCGGGGAACTTGCCCACGTCCTCGGCGGTGATCACATCGACCACGGCGTTGGCGTTGCGCTTTTGCTCCAGGCTTTTTTCGATCGCGTAGCGGTAGCCGGTCACCGTCACCGCGTCCAGGTCCGTGGCCTGCACCTCGGCCTGGCCCGTGGGCGCCGGCGTGCCGTCGGCCTGCTGGGCGGAGACGCTGGTGGAGGCAGCGCTCGCGAACAAGGCGATGGCGATACCGGCGGACAGCGTGCTGTGGTTGCGTGCGAATGGCATGCAGTTCATTTCGATCGTGCTCTCCCAAAGATTGATCGGCCTCGGCGGCTTTGTATCGATCCAACGACCGGACAAGAACACCGCGCGAAGTCATGCAAAAATATCCGGCGCCATTGCGGCGTCCGGTTTCCCTGCTCTTCTCTCCCCTTTTGCGCGGATGCGATTAGATCGTTCTAATGCCGTGGACGCCTAAGTAGCACAGCTCATGCGCCAGCGCATTCTGCCGCGCAGCAGGCCCGCGGCGTTGCAAGCGCCACGATGGCGGCCGGGCTCGCCACGCTTGCACGCGGCAAGGTAGAGCCTGCCTGCCGCAGCAACTTGATCGCAGCCCGCCAAACGCACTCGCCCGCAACCAGGCGCAAGCGGCTCACCGAACCCCTGCACTCTCTCCATCATTTGCAACCGAGCTTAGCCAGAAGCAGGATCGACATGCGTGTTGGCACACTCCAGCACATGGCAACCGCACGCCGCTTGGCTGCTATCGCCATCACAGGGATGTGCCGTGATGACGCGTCATAAGCAATGTCTGCAGCGCCGAAGATTCGATTCCCGGCCGCATGGCGCCCTCACCGAAACCTACAATCGACAGTCCGCGCCTGGACGTACCCTCACCCCAACCCCTCTCCCGGCGGGAGAGGGGCTTGAGTGCCGCATCGGTCGTGTCTTCTATGTCCGCCTCGGTAACGCAAGGGCTGACCTGAGGCACCACTGAGTTCATCGAGACCTTTTACGACCGAGGGACCGGTCCCCCGCCGCGCTACCGCTCTCAGCGCAGTCGGCAATTGAAGACCATCCCCCAGAACGACAACTTTCTGGCGCACTGGACCGGGCGCACCTATCAAGTCCGCTCGGCCTGGGCCGATACCGCTTCCATGGACAGACTCAGCCTCATTGGACTGGTGCTTGCGATCGTGGCGATCGTGGGCGGCAGCGTGTTGAAAGGTGCCGGCATTTCGTCGCTGTGGTCGCCGGCCGCCTTCGTGATCGTCATCGTCGGCACCGTGGCCGCGATCCTGCTGCACACCTCGCCGGCGGTTTTCCGGCGCGCCTTCAAGATTGTGCGCTGGGTGATCCAGCCGCCGGCCAGCGACCGCGAGCGGCTGCTGGCGCGCATCGTGGAGTGGAGCAATATCGCTCGCCGCCAGGGCCTGCTGGGCCTGGAAGATCAGCTCGGCCGCCAGGACGATGCCTTCCTGCGCAAAGGGCTGCAGATGCTGGTGGATGGCGTGGAGCCCGAATCCATGCGCCACATGCTGGAGATCGAAGTCGACAATCAGGAGCGCCAGGATCTTGCCGCCGCCAAGGTATTCGAGGGCATGGGCATCTATGCGCCCACGCTGGGCATCATCGGTGCGGTCCTCGGGTTGATGGCAGTGATGAAGAACCTGGCCGACCCGTCCATGCTCGGCCACGGCATCGCTGCCGCGTTCACCGCCACCATCTATGGCATCGCCTCGGCCAATCTGCTGTTCCTGCCGGTGGCCGCCAAGCTCAAGAGCGTCATCCACTGCAGCACCAACGAGCGCGAAATGGCCATCGAAGGGCTGATCGCCATCGCCCAGGGCGAGAACCCGCGCAACATCGAGTCGAAATTGGCAGGCTACTTGCATTAGCCCCGTCATGGCCCGCCGTCGCAAACATCACGAAGACCATGGCAACCACGAAGCGTGGGCGATTCCGTATGCCGATCTGATGACGCTGCTGCTGGCGTTCTTCGTGGTCATGTACGCCATCTCCTCGCTCAACGAAGGCAAGTACAAGGTGATGGCGCAGGCGCTGACCACCGCCTTCGGTGGCTCCTCCAAGGCCGCAAGCCCCGTGCAGTTGGGCAACACCCAGAGCCTGGGCGCCGACTACGACCGCCCTTCGGTGATCAAGGCCGGCGCACCGATGGCCGCCTCCAACGGGCCGACCGACCCCACCATCCTGCCGTCGATGGCCGCGCAGATGCGCATGCCGGTGTCGCTGCGCAATCAGGCGCAGCTGGCGCGCGCGCAGCGGCAGATGGATGCGGTGGCGCAGCAGTTGAACAAGACCCTGTCGCCGCTGATCGACAAGCAACTCATCACCATCCGCCGCCGCGATCTGTGGATCGAGGTGGAGATCAACAGCGACATCCTGTTCGTCACCGGCTCTGCGCTGCTGGCCGGGAGCGCGCGCGGCACCCTGTCCACCTTGGCGGCAGTGTTGCGCGATGCACCCAACGGCGTGCGCGTGGAGGGCTATACCGACAACCAGCCCATCGCCACCGCGCAGTTCCCCTCCAACTGGGAACTGTCGGCGGCGCGTGCCGCCAGCGTGGTGCACCTGTTCGCCGATGAAGGCGTCGCCCCGCAACGATTGGCGATGGTTGGCTATGGAGAATTCCGCGCACGTGCCGATAACAGCACCGAGGCGGGACGGAATGCGAACCGGCGTGTGGTGTTGATCATCCTCGCTGACTCGGCTGGCTCACTCGCACCCGATCCGCCATCGCAGATCCATGCGACCGCCGCCGGGGCGCCGAAGCTTCCCAAGTCTGACGGCGGCCAAACGGCCGTCACCACCGAAAGCGGCACAAGTTCCGTCCCCGCCGTAATTGAAGGAGTGCACTGAGATGCGTATCTGGGCAATCGCCAACCAAAAGGGCGGCGTGGGCAAGACCACCACGACGCTGGCACTGGGTCGCGGCCTGGCCGCGCTCGGGCACCGGGTGCTGTTGATCGACCTCGATCCGCACTCGTCACTCACCCGCGCGTTCGGCGTGGCCGTGGACCCGCCGCCGCGCGGCGTGCTGGACCTGTTCGGCACGCCGCCGAGCGACCTGGCCAGCCTGGCGCACGAAAGCGCCATCCCCGGCCTGTCCTACGTGTGCGCACAGGCCGCCCTGGCCACGCTGGAGCGCCGCAGCGCCAACCAGCCTGGCCTGGGCCTGGCCCTGCAGAACGCCATGGCCCGGCATGCCGGCCAGCACGACTACATCCTGCTCGACTGCCCGCCCACGCTGGGCCTGTTGATGATCAACGCGCTGGCCGCCTGCGACCGCGTGGTGGTGCCGACCCAGGCCGAACCGCTCGCCTTGCACGGCCTGGCCAGCATGGTGCGCACCGCCGACATGGTGCAGCGCTCGCGCCGGCGCGATTTGCCGGTGTCGATCCTGCCGACCCTGTTCGACCGCCGCACCCGCGCCGGCAACGAAACGCTGAAAGAAATGCAGACCACCTACGGCCCGGTGGTGTGGGAAGACGCGGTGCCGATGGATACACGCATCTGCAACGCCGCCGCCCTCACCGTGCCGGCCACCACCACCGATTACCAGGGCCGCGGCTTGTCCGCGTATCGCCGCGCGCTGGAATGGGTGCTGGCCGATGACGCGATGCGGATGGAGCAAGCGGCATGAGCAACCACACCGCCAATGGTGAGCTGGACGATTATCTGGAAGGCCTGCTGCACGATGCCGGCGTCGAGGTCGCCGTGGCCACGGTCACCGCCGTTGCCAGCGCAGCGCCGGTGGCTGCCGAGGCAGACCTGGCGCAGGCCGATGAACTGGCACTGGCGGAACCACCCGTGCAGGCCACTGCAGCAGCGCAGGTGAGCGCCCCGGTGCTCAGCGCCGAAGCGATCGCCGCCGATTTCCTCGCCGAAATGGACGCCGACCCGGCGTTCGGGCCGCCGGTTGTTTCCGCGCCGAGCGCGGACGACATCGCGGCGGATTTCCTGGCCGAGATGGATGCCGACCCGGCCTTCGCGCCGCGCGTGGTGGCACCCAGTGCCGCCGACATCGCCGCCGATTTCCTGGCCGAAATGGATGCCGACCCCGCCTTCGGCCCGCCGGTGGCAGCTGCGCCGAGCGCTGCAGATATCGCGGCGGATTTCCTCGCCGAGATGGATGCGGACCCCGCCTTTGCCACGGCCGCGCCCAGCCCATTTATGAGCACTGCAGATCTGATGGCCGAGATGGATGCCGACCCGGCATTCGCCAGCGCAGAACCCAGCGCGGACATGATCGCCGCCGACCTGCTGGCAGAACTGGATTCGGACCCGGCCTTCGGGCTGGACACCGCACCGGTGGCCGTCCCCGCACCTGCACGTCCGGCACCCGCACCCGCGCGTGCTGCGCCGGCACCGGTCTACCCGCAGGGCCTGCAGGCACTGCTGGCACCGGGCCAGGCCGAACACATCCACGCCGAGCGCCGTGCCAGCGAGCGCAGTACGCGCTGGCTGCGTCTGCGCTGCGGCGAACAGACCTATGCGCTGGAACTGCTCAAGGTGCAGGAAGTGGTGTTGCCGGTGCCGCTGCTGCCGCTGCGCGGTACGCCCAGCGCCATGCTCGGCATCATGAACCTGCGTGGCCAGGTGGTGCCGGTGATCGACCTGGGCATCCACCTGGGCTCCTCGCCGGTGGACATGGACCTGCACACCCGCGTGGTGGTGCTGGAAGAGAACGGCGAAACCATGGGCCTGCGCGTGTCGGCGGTGGAAGACGTCACCAGCCTCACCGATCACCAGATCGAGCCGCCGGACAACGCCCGCCTGTGCCGCATTTCCAACAACCTGTTCCGTGGCGTGGCGCGCCTGGGCCATCACCCGATGATCCTGCTCGACGCCACCCACCTGCTGCATTAATGCGCGCATGGTGCCGCGCACCAATGCGCCGATTCAACGTTAAAGCTTTCCCGCCCGCCGCCGTTAGTACGCATAGAACCATCCGTTCGGAGCAACAATGAGCACAGTGATATTGGGTGAGGATCTCGGCATCGAGACCAGCGCCGACCTCAAGCAAAAACTGGCTGCAGTCCTGACGCAGGACGGCGAGCTGGTGCTTGACGCCGGCGAAGTCCGGCGCATCCACACCGCAAGCGTGCAGCTGCTCTGCGCTTTCGTGCAGGCCCGCCGCAGTGCGGGGCTGCAGACCGAATTCGATGGCTGCAACGACACTTTTAGAGATGCGGCCCGTCTGCTCGGCGTCACTGACGCGCTCGGACTTTCCGCATCCAATGACAACCTGAAATCTGTGGAGAACGCCGCATGAGCGCACGTATCTTGGTGGTGGACGATTCGGCGTCGATGCGCCAGATGGTCTCTTTCGCCCTCACCTCTGCCGGCTTTGCCGTCGAAGAAGCCGAAGACGGCGCCGTGGCGCTGGGCCGCGCGAAGGGCCAGCGCTTCAATGCGGTGGTGACCGACGTGAACATGCCCAACATGGATGGCATCTCGCTGATCCGCGAACTGCGCCAGCTGCCGGACTACAAGTTCACTCCCATGCTGATGCTGACCACCGAGTCGGCAGCCGACAAGAAATCCGAAGGCAAGGCGGCCGGTGCGACCGGTTGGCTGGTCAAGCCGTTCAATCCCGAACAGCTGATTGCCACCGTCCAGAAAGTCCTAGGTTAACCCTTCCTCGTTTCACGATCGGATTTCACGCCCATGAGCATGGACCTGCAACGTTTCCACGCCACCTTTTTCGAGGAAAGCCGTGAAGGGCTCGACGCGATGGAGGCCGGGCTGCTGTCCCTGGAAGAGGGAAACCGCGACCCGGAAATCATCAACTCGGTGTTCCGCGCCGCGCACTCCAT
Source organism: Xanthomonas sp. NCPPB 4037 (assembly GCF_041475695.2). Lineage (NCBI taxonomy): Bacteria > Pseudomonadati > Pseudomonadota > Gammaproteobacteria > Lysobacterales > Lysobacteraceae > Xanthomonas > Xanthomonas sp. NCPPB 4037. The sequence continues at coordinate 2,269,413 of NZ_CM191261.1, read as the reverse complement.
CAAGGGCGGTGCGGCCACCTTCGGCTTCGAAGCCGTCGCCGGCCTGACCCACGTGCTGGAAACGCTGCTGGACGAGCTGCGCTCCAACAAGCGCCAGCTCGAACCCAATGCGGTCGACGCCATGCTCGGCTCGGTCGACGTGCTGCGCGCCCTGTTGCGCGAAGCCGAACACGGCACCCCGGCCGACCCGGCTGCGGTCAAGGCCGTGCACACCCGCTTGAACGCGGTGCTCGCCGGCGAAGCGCCGGCCGCCGTGGCCGTCGCCAAGCCGAAGGAAGAAGAACCCGAAGCCTGGCACATCGGCTTTACCCCGGCGCCGTCGCTGTTCATGAGCGGCAACGACCCGCTGCGCATCATCCGCGAGCTGGAGCATCTTGGTCCGCTGCAGATCGCCGCGCGTCTGGAGCGCATGCCGGGCTTTGAGAACATCGACCCGCTGGAAGCCTACCTGGCCTGGGATCTGGGCCTGATCGGCAAGATTCCGCGCAGCAAGATCGAAGACACCTTTGCCTGGGTCGTGGACGACTGCGAGCTGGACATCCGCCCGATGGCGGTGCCCGGCCCGCCGCCGAGCCTGGCCGTGGACGCTGCCGCAAGCAGTGCACCGACCGCCGTGGCCGCTGCTCCGGCTGCCGCCGCTGCAGAACCTGCTGCTGCGGCCGCCACGCCTGCCAAGGCCGCCGCTGCCGAAGCCGAAAGCTCCATCCGCGTCAGCGTCGACAAGGTCGATGCGCTGATCAACCTGGTCGGCGAACTGGTGATTACGCAGGCCATGCTCAAGCAGGTCTCCACCGGCCTGGACCCGGCGCATGCCGAACAGTTGTTTGCCGGCCTGGATCTGCTCGAACGCAACACCCGCGATCTGCAGGAAGCAGTCATCGGCGTGCGCATGCTCCCCGTGGACGCGGTGTTCCGCCGCTTCCCGCGTCTGGTGCGCGACCTCTCCAGCCGCCTCGGCAAGCAGGTGCGTCTGCGCACGATTGGCGAAAGCACGGAACTGGACAAGGGCTTGATCGAAAAGATTGCCGATCCGTTGGTGCACCTGGTGCGCAACTCGATCGACCATGGTCTGGAAATGCCCGATGCGCGCCGCGCCTCCGGCAAGGACGAAACCGGCACCATCACCCTGGCGGCATCGCACCAGGGCGGTCACATCGTGATCGAAGTCAGCGACGACGGCCGTGGCCTCAATCGCGCCAAGATCCTGGAAAAAGCGGCCGAACGCGGCATTGCCGTGCCGGACAACCCGACTGATTCGCAGGTGTGGGATTTGATCTTCGCACCGGGCTTCTCCACCGCCGATGCCGTCACCGACCTGTCCGGTCGTGGCGTGGGCATGGACGTGGTCCGTCGCAACATCCAGGGCCTGGGTGGCGAAGTGCAGCTGGAAAGCAACGCCGGCAGCGGGACTCGCGTGCTGATCCGTCTGCCGCTGACCCTGGCCATCCTGGACGGCATGACCGTGTCGGTTGCCGGTGAAACCCTGATCCTGCCGCTGTCCTACGTGCTCGAAGCGCTGCAGCCGGCGCCGGAAGATGTTCGCTCGATGGCCGGTGACGGCCGGGTGCTGCGGGTCCGGGGCGAGTATCTGCCGATCCTCTCGCTCACCAATTACTACGGTTTCGGCGGACAACAGTCCTCCAAGGAATCGCTGGTGGTGGTGGTCGAAGGCGACGGCCAGAAGATCGCGCTGGAAGTGGACGAACTGCTTGGCCAGCAGCAGGTCGTGGTCAAGAACATCGAAAACAACTACCGGCGGATTCCGGGCGTCTCCGGCGCCACCATCCTCGGCGATGGACGCGTCTCGCTGATCGTGGACATCGGTGGCCTGGTGCGCTCGCTGAAAGTGCCGCAGGCGGCCTGAGTCAACGCACGTCGCTGCGGCAAGGATGCCGCAGTGGTCAGTCCCTAAGGACACGTGTCATCCGTCGGCGGTCTAGGGCCCGCCGGCATGCGCTGCCGCCCTGCCCCTGTGCACGCGGCGATGCGTCGGGCCGCACTGCCCCAGTGTTTGATCCCAACGACCGTCTTCAGCGTTGCGACTGTGCCGACGCCCACGGTTTCCATTGGACCTTGTCGAAAAACAACTCCCATGAACTGGTTCCGTCATCTCGCCGTCGCGCGCAAGCTCGCTGTTGCCTTCTTTTTCACCACCTTGATCACCCTGTGCCTGGGCGCATTCGCCTTGTTGCGCATGCAGGCCAATGCGCAGTTGCTGCGCGATATCGGCCAGACCTGGGCCCCTGCCGTGCAGCAGCTGGGCGAGATGCGCGCCCTGCTCGGCGAATTCCGCACCTACGAGCTCGCCCAGCTGGCGCGTGCCAACGATCCCGACGCAGTGCAGAACTACTTCGAGCGCATGGCCAAGACCCGCGCAGACGTGGATGCCACCCAGCTGGCGTATGCCAAGACCACCACCGCCGGCAAGGAGACCGAGTTGTATGACGCGGTCAAACAGAAGCTGGCCGCCTACTACCAGGCCAACGCGGCGATGGGCGATGCGGTGCGTGCCGGTGATTTCGTCGCTGCCAGCAAGGTGTCCGACGAACAATCGCGCCCACTGCGCCGCGACCTGTTCGCCAAGTTGGTGGAGTTGACCAAGTTCAACGCCGCGCACATGGATGCAGAAATCGCCAGCGCCGAAGCGGGCTATCAACGCTCCTGGAAGATCATGCTGGCCGCCATGACCCTGGCGGTGGTGCTGGCCGCGTTTGCCGGCTGGTTCATCGCCCGCAGCATTGCCGGCCCGCTTGGCCGCGCCACTCGCGTGGCCGGCGCGATCGCCCAAGGCAAGCTGGACAACCCAATCAGCGTGGACAGCCGCGACGAAACCGGCCAGCTGCTGCACAGCATGCAGGGCATGCAGCGGCAGTTGCAGGCGGTGCTGGCGGCGCAGTCGGAGATGGCGCGGCGCCACGACGCCGGCCAGATCAGCTACCGCATGGACGCAGATAGCTTCCCCGGCGACTACGGCACCATGGTGCGTGACACCAACGCCTTGGTCGGCTCGCATATCGCAGTGAAGATGCAGCTGGCGCAGATCATGTCGCGCTATGCCATCGGCGACATGAGCCAGGATATGCAGCGCTTGCCCGGCGAAAAGGCCGTGTTGACCGACACCATGGACACGGTGAAGGCCAACCTCTCGGCGATGAACAGCGAAATCAACTTGCTGGCGCAGGCCGCGGCCAACGGCGACTTCAGCGTGCGTGGCGATGCGCAGCGCTTCCAGTACGACTTCCGCGCCATGGTGGAGAGCCTCAACACCTTGATGGCCACCGCCGATGGCAACCTGAGCGCCTTGTCGAAGGTGCTGCAGGCGATCGCCGCCGGTGACCTGACCGAACGCATGCACGGCGACTTCCACGGCGTGTTTGCGCAGATGCGTGACGACGCCAACGCCACCACCGAGCAGCTGTCCGGCATTGTCGGGCGCATCCAGCACGCCACGGTATCGATCAATGCGGCCGCCAGCGAAATCGCGGCCGGCAACAACGATCTCTCGCAGCGCACCGAGCAGCAGGCAGCGAATCTGGAAGAAACCGCTGCCTCGATGGAAGAGCTCACCTCCACCGTCAAACAGAATGCCGAGCATGCGCGCCAGGCCAACCAGCTGGCGATTGGCGCGGCATCGGTCGCCTCGCAAGGTGGCGCGGTGGTGGCGCAGGTCGTCACCACCATGTCCGGCATCGAAGTGTCATCGAAGAAGATCGCCGAGATCATCAGCGTCATCGACGGCATCGCATTCCAGACCAATATCCTGGCGCTGAACGCAGCGGTAGAAGCCGCGCGTGCCGGCGAACAAGGCCGCGGCTTTGCCGTGGTCGCCAGTGAAGTGCGCACGCTGGCCCAGCGCTCGGCCGGCGCGGCGAAAGAGATCAAGCACCTGATCGACGACTCGGTGAGCAAGGTGGCCGAAGGCTCGGTGCTGGTGGACCAGGCCGGTACCACCATGGCCGAGATCGTCGCCAGCGTGCAGCGTGTGACCGACATCATGGGGGAGATTTCTGCCGCCTCGCAGGAGCAGTCGTCCGGCATCGAGCAGGTCAACCTCACCGTCACCCAGATGGACGAAGCCACCCAGCAAAACGCCGCTTTGGTCGAAGAAGCCACTGCGGCTGCGCGTTCGATGGAAGAACAGGCCGGCCAGTTGTCCGATGCGGTGTCGATCTTCAAGCTGCAGCAGCAGAGTGCACCGATGGCAATTGCCAGCCGGCCCACGGCCACGCGCGTTGCCGGCAAGGCGCCGGCAAGCAAGCAGGCTGCGAGCACAAAGCCAGCGTCTGCCAAGCCGCGAGCTGCGGCACGTCCGGTGGCCGCCGTAACGGCCTCGGCTGGCGACTCGAGCTGGCACGAGTTCTAAGCGGTAACCGCGCAACTGCCTGGCCGTCGCCAAGACGGGAGTGTCAGCGCAGCTCAAAACGCCCCGATCCTGTCGGGGCGTTTTGCTATGTGGCGGCGACCGGACGATGGTCTGCGCCCGGGCAGCCGGTATTCCTTGACCGTGCCGTTGGTCGAAAGGTGATCAAGCACACCCTCCTGCGGCCGATACAGACAGCAATGAGGGCTGTCTGGCCCACACCACGTCGAGGAAGCCCGCATGCACACCACCAAGTCCATTCGTTCTGCGCACCATCTGTTGGGCTGTGCGCTCGGCGTGGCCATGCTGGCGGCTTGCGTATCGTTGCCGCCGTCACTGGCAACGCCGGCGGCGCCGGCATCGGTGTTGCTGGACAACGTCCCGGTGGGCGCGCTGCAGTCACTGGCGATCGACCTGGTGCAACTGCGCAACACGCAGCGTGCACAGCTTGCCGCCGCGCACGACCCGGCACGCATTGACGCCTACGACGAACGCCTGGGCAATCTGCGTCAACGCATCGCGCGCCATGCAGGCTACGTCCAGGCCACCGTGCCGCAGGGCGCACAGGCGCAGCAATTCGCGCGCGTGCAGCAGCAACTGGGCCAGTACCTGGCGCAACACCGGCAAGCCAATCGCGCCCTGCACGATGGCGATCTGCATGCTGCCCAGGCGTTGTCGCTGGGCTATGCCGGCGACACGCGGCACCTGCTGTGGACCGAACTGCAGACCCTGCAGCAGTCGGTCGCCAGTGTGAGCAGCACGCCGCGCCGTTGAGGTCGCGGCAAGGCCGCGGCGCATCGCGCGCGGCCCCTGCCATCGCAATGGATGCAGCGCTCACTGCCGAGCCACGCCAGCCCTTGCTCGAAGCACGTGCGCGGTTGCGGTTGCGGTTGCGGTTGCGGTTGCGCAGCGTAACCAGCGATGGATTCACGGTGCTGCCGACCACGCGGCAGGACTTGCAATCAACAAACGCGCAGGCGGAGCCACCTTTAGCCCTGCCGATCGCCCTCGCCTCGTAGCTCAGACGCGTAGGTCAGAGATGTCGCGCGCCACTGGCAGCGACTGCTTGCCAAGTGGGTAACGCGTGACTTCGCTGCGAAATCCAGCGTCCGTGCAGCAGCCGCACGAAGATGTCAGTGCGTCACGAGACGGCTGCTCCGATAGGTGTCTGCCGTGACGAGCGCTGGCATGCGTGCACCGGTCGTCAAGCGCCCTGATGACGCAAACGCGCGCCGGGTTTCAGTGCGTTGCGTTACCCGCCCAAAAAATTTCCTGCGGCAGCAAACAAGCCACCCAGCGATGCCAACGCGGATGCCAAGTGTGCTGCACACCTTCAATAGCCGAGGCCGCCACGGCGCCTATGTTCAGTGCGCTGCTTGCAATCGATTGGTGCACCGCAGGCCGTTTGGCACCACGCAGCCGCTGAATGCGTAATGCGTTAGCACATTGAGTGTCAAGTCGCGCTCAACATTTCTGCGACCTGGTCGCTATTCGACTTAAGCCTGTCATACATTCCCTAGTCGGATACCCGTCATGACGTTCAAGACCACGATTGCAAAAACGCTGGCCAACGTACCGCTCAAGCGCAAGTTCCTCGCCCAGACGGCGCTGGTGGCGCTGGGCATCATTGCGTTGGCGGTGATCGCCGCGCGCATGCAATACGTGGATCTCACCGACACCCGTCGCGATGGCCTCAAGAGCCAGATCGAGATGGCCATGGCGGTGGTCAACGGCTATCAGGAACGCGCCGAAAAGGGCGAGATGGACGTGGACACCGCCAAGAGCCGCGCACTGGCGACGCTCTCCACCATGCGCGCGCGCGGCGGCGTGGACTACATCTACGTCACCGACCAGGCGCCGGTGATGCTGATGCACCCCACCCGCCCCGACCTCAACGGCAAGCCGCTGAACGATGTGCTGAGCCCGGACGGCAAGCGCATCTTCCCGGCCTTCGTCACCGCCGCGCAGGCCGGCGGCGGGTATGTCGACTACACCTGGGCCAAGCCCGGTGAAAAGGACCCGGTGCAGAAGACCTCTTACGCGTCGCTGTACAAGCCGTGGGGCTGGGTGATCGGCACCGGCGTGTACCTGGACGACACCCAGTCGCAGGCGCTGGTGTTCACCGGCATCGTGGCTTTCGCCGGCGGCGTGCTGGTCCTGGTCAACCTGCTGGTGGGCTGGCTGATCGGCAACTCGATCCTGGAGCCGGTGGCGCGCGCATTGGCCGCCATCAAGGGCGTGGCACGCGGCGACTTGAGCGTGCGCACCGCCGAGCACGGCAATGACGAAATCGGCCAGATGCTCAAGGCCACCGACGACATGGTGCACACGCTGGAGCGCTTCTCCGCGCAGACCAAGGTCATGATGCACAAGCATGCCGGCGAAGACGTCAGCCACCGCATGCCGACCGATTTCCCGGGCGTGTACGGCGAACTGGCCGGTGGCATCAACACCATGATCTTCGAACACCTGGATGCCATCGTCGATGCAATCGGCATTCTCAACGAATACGCACAGGGCGATTTGTCGCGTGATGCCACGCGCCTGCCCGGCACCCGCGCGGTGCTGCACGAAGCCATGGATGCGGCCAAGGCCAGCCTGTTGGCGATCAACACCGAGATCAAGCGCCTGGCGCAGGCCGCGGCCAATGGCGACTTCAGTCAGCGTGGCGATGCAACCCGCTTCAAGCACGACTCCGCGCGGATGATCAACGACCTCAACGCGATGATGGACGTCAGCGACCGCAACCTGGGCAAGCTGTCCGAGCTGCTGGCTGCACTGGCCGAAGGCGACCTCACCGCGCGCATGGAAGGCGACTTCCACGGCGTGTTCGCAGGCATGCGTGACGATGCCAACACCACCGCGTTGCAGTTGTCGGGCATCGTGGGGCGCATCCAGCAGGCCGCGCAATCGATCACCGGCTCGGCCAGCGAAATCGCTGCCGGCAACAATGATCTGTCGCAGCGCACCGAACAGCAGGCCGCCAACCTGGAAGAAACCGCTGCCTCGATGGAGGAACTCACCTCCACCGTCAAGCAGAACGCCGAAAGCGCCCGCCAGGCCAACCAGCTGGCGATCGGCGCAGCCGGTGTCGCCTCGCAGGGCGGCCATGTCGTGAGCCAGGTGGTGGACACCATGTCCGGCATCCAGACCTCGTCGAAGAAGATCGCCGAGATCATCAGCGTCATCGACGGTATCGCGTTCCAGACCAACATCCTGGCCTTGAACGCGGCGGTGGAAGCGGCGCGCGCCGGCGAACAGGGCCGTGGGTTTGCGGTGGTCGCCTCGGAAGTGCGCACGCTTGCCCAGCGCTCGGCTGGTGCAGCCAAGGAGATCAAGCACCTCATCGACGATTCGGTGGGCAAGGTCACCCAGGGCGCGGCGCTGGTCGACCAGGCTGGCAAGACCATGGCCGACATCGTGTCTTCCGTGCAGCGCGTGACCGACATCATGGGCGAGATCTCCGCCGCCTCGCAGGAACAGTCCGCCGGCATCGAGCAGGTCAACCTCACCATCACCCAGATGGATGAGAGCACCCAGCAGAACGCGGCGCTGGTGGAAGAAGCCACCGCTGCGGCCAATGCCATGCAGCAGCAGGCGCAGCAGCTGGACGATGCGGTGTCTTCGTTCCGCGTCACCGCCACGGTGCCGTCGCTGCGCGCACGCGCCGCCCAGCACACCGATGCCCTGCTTGCCAGTTATTGAGTGACGTGTCACGCCCGCCGGCACGGCGGGCTTTTCTCCCCACCATGCAGATCAGCTCCATGACCTCTACGCTCTCTTCCCCACGTCGCGGCGCCAGCCTGGCCTATCGTCTGATGCTGGGGACGGCGGTGGTGGCACTGCTGTGTTTCGGCCTGACTGCCGCGATCACCTACTGGCAAAGCAGCCGCGCCCTGATCGCCTCGGCACAAACGTCGATGCAGAGTGCTGCGCGTTATCAGGCCGAGCAAATCGGCAGCGAACTGGGGCAAGCCTTCACCACCGGCCAGTCGGTTGCCAGCGCCTTGTTGGCGCAGCGCGCCAATGGCGGCATCAGTCGCGATGCAGCGGCCGCGATCGTGCACGATCAACTGCAGAACCACCCGGAATGGGTGGGCATGGGCACGTTGTGGGAGGCGCAGGCCTTCGATGGCAAGGACAGCGCCTATATCGATGCCAAGGGCCACGACAGCACGGGCCGCTTCATGACCTACTGGGCACACAACGGGTCTTCGCTGATCCGCGAGCCTTTGGTCGGTTACGAAAAACCTGGCGACGGCGACTGGAATCTCAAGCCGCGCGCATTGGGCCGCCAGATCGTGGCCGGGCCGTATGACTACGAGATCGGCGGCAAGCCGGTCCTGATGACCACCTTGTCCACGCCGATCATGGATCAAGGCAAGTACGTGGGCGTGGTGTCGGTGGACTTTGCACTGGCCGCACTGCAGGAACGGTTGAGCACCCTGCGCCCGATGGAGGGCGGCTACGTGGAGCTGATTTCGCCTGCGGGCGTCATCCTTGCATCGCGTGACGCTGCACGCATCGGCAAGCCGGCCGACGGCGCCAACTACCGCGCCTTGCTGGAAGCAACCAAGGCCGGCAAGGACTATCTCGACTTCACACCCGACGCGGTTGGCAACGTCAGCGCCTATGTGCCGCTGCAGATCGGCCAGGCGCAGGAACGCTTCGCACTGGGCGTGGTGGTGCCGTACGCCACCATCATGCAGCAGGCGCATCGCCTGCTGTGGACGATTCTGCTGGTGGGCCTGGGCTCGGCGCTGGTGCTCAGCATCGCGTTGTTCGCACTGTTGCGCCGGCAGGTGGTGCGCCCGCTCGATGCCGCCGCACGCGTGGCCGATGCCATTGCCTCGGGCAAGCTGGACAACCAGATCACCGTGCAGCGCCAGGACGAAGTGGGCCGCCTGCTGAGCGCCATGCAGCGCATGCAGAGCGATCTGCGCCAGCGCATCGAACGCGACACCCAGATCGCCAACGAGAACCTGCGCATCCGCACCGCGCTGGAGCACTCGGAGATGGAAGTGCTGCTGGCCGACGAACACCACACTGCGGTGTTCATTACCGAGGCGTTGCACACCTCCTTCAAGCACGGCGAAGCCGCCTTTCACGCCAAGGGCCAGACCGGCTTCAGCGCCGATGCGGTGGTCGGCCAGCCGTTGGAGTACGTGTTCGGCAGCGATGCCGACGGCAAGGCGCGCACGCAGCGCCTGCAGCAACTCACCGCCACCGTCTCCGAGCGCTACACCTTCGGCCCGGTGACGCTGGACCTCACCATGACCCCGCTGTATGCCGGCGATGGCCGCCGCAGCGGCAGCATGCTGCTGTGGCGCAATGTCAGCGCCGAGGTAAGCGTGCAAAACGAAGTGGCCGCCCTGGTGCAGTCGGCGTTGCTCGGCGACTTCACTCAGCGGTTGGCGCTGCAGGACAAGCACGGCTTCTATCTGGAATTCGGCCGCCAGCTCAACGACCTGGTGGACACCACCGCGCAAGGGCTGGAACGCATCTCGCGCCTGCTCAGCGCGCTGGCCGAGGGCGACCTCACCGTGCGCATGGATGGCGACTTCCAGGGCGTGTTTGCGCGCATGCGCGACGACGCCAATGCCACCGTGGCCCAGCTCACCGGCATCGTTTCCGGCATCCAGACCTCGGCCACGCAGATCAATGCAGCCGCCAGCGAAATCGCGGCTGGCAATAACGACCTGTCGCAGCGCACCGAACAACAGGCGGCCAACCTGGAAGAAACCGCCGCCTCGATGGAGGAGCTCACTTCCACCGTCAAGCAGAACGCAGAAAGCGCGCGCCAGGCCAACCAGCTCGCAATCGGCGCGGCCAGCGTGGCCTCGCATGGCGGCGAGGTGGTGGCGCAAGTGGTCACCACCATGTCCGGGATCGAAGTGTCTTCGAAGAAGATCGCCGAGATCATCAGCGTCATCGACGGCATTGCGTTCCAGACCAATATCCTGGCGCTCAACGCTGCGGTGGAGGCCGCGCGTGCCGGCGAACAGGGCCGCGGGTTTGCCGTTGTGGCCTCGGAAGTGCGCACGCTTGCCCAGCGTTCGGCCGGTGCGGCCAAGGAGATCAAGCACCTGATCGACGATTCGGTGAGCAAGGTGGCGCAGGGCTCCTCGCTCGTGCACCAGGCCGGCACCACCATGGCCGAGATCGTGGCCAGCGTGCAGCGCGTCACCGACATCATGGGTGAGATTTCCGCCGCCTCGCAGGAACAGTCTGCGGGGATCGAGCAGGTCAACCTCACCGTCACCCAGATGGACGAGGCCACCCAGCAAAACGCTGCCCTGGTAGAAGAAGCCACCGCCGCCGCCCGTGCAATGGAAGAACAGGCCGGCCAGCTCAGCGATGCGGTGGCGGTGTTCAAGCTCAGCAACGCCACCGCGCCGGTTGCCGTTGCAACGCTTGCCAGGCCGGCGACACCAGGCATCAAGCGCCCGGCTGCGGCAGCCAAGCGCAGCGTGGCGCCGGTACGTCGCACCGCCGCCAAGCCGGCGCCCAGCCAGAGCAGCGGCAACGACAGCCAGTGGCAGGATTTCTGATCCTGCGCCGGCCTGCGCATGGCGATGCCTGCGCAGGCCAGCTAAGCGGCAGCCATCGCCCGACTGAGCCTGCCTGACACACAAGCGAACGCGGCCGCACACAGCAACATCCGGTGCGACGCCCTGCCCACTCCGCTTGTCGGACACGCTTCAAGAACTGACAGGCGCCGCCGTTAGCGTCAATAACATCGGCCGCCTGCGCACCACGCAATCGCCGATCGGTACGCGCACCGCCGCCGTGGCAGCCAATGCCAGCGCTCTGCGTCAGGACGTTCAACGTTCCAGGGGTCGCCATGAAGCCATGTGTGCTTGCCAGCTGTCTTGCCATGTTCGGTGTCACCGGGCTTGCCCGCGCCGAAGATCCGATCGCCACCGACCGCCCGGATTTTGTCGAGTCCAGCCTCACCGTGGGCCATCAGCGGCTGCAGATCGAAACCAGCATGGCCGCCGAACGCGATGACGGCCTGGATGGATTCGCGACACCCACGCTGTTTCGTTACGGGCTGGGCCCGACCTGGGAACTGCGCCTGGAAACCGACGGCTGGCAACGGCTGGACGTGGACAATGACGCCAAGGTCTCCGGCATGTCCGACGTTGCGCTGGGCGTGAAGCATCACCTGGCCGGTTCCGATGATGGCAAGGCCTCGCTGGCCTGGTTGCTGCACGTGGACCTGCCCACCGGAGCGCGCGCCCTGCGTGGCCACGGTGCACGCCCCTCGTTCCGCCTGGTGGCCGAATGGGACGTGAGCGACAGTATTTCCGCTGGCGTGATGCCAGGCGTGATCTGGGATGACGACGGTGAAGGCAACCGCCACACCGCTGGCATTTTCGGCGCGGTGATCGGCAAATCCTGGAACGACCAGGTGCGCTCGTTCGTTGAAGTGGCGCTGCCGCAGATCGCCCGCAGCGAAGATGGCGGCACCGTCGCGCTGCTCGATGTCGGCTCGGCCTGGCTGCTCAGCAACGACGTGCAACTGGATGCGGTGTACAGCTACGGCCTCAATGACCGCTCACCGGACCACGCGCTCGGCGTGGGCCTGTCCCTTCGCTTCTGATCAGGCCACCCAATGAAAATCATGCACATGTTGGGCGTGTTGGTCCTGGTGGCAGTGATCGCACTGCTCGCGCTGGGCGGCGTCGGCTACGGCGGGCAACGGGGTCTGCTGGACGAGATCACCGCACAGGTGACTTCATCGGATGCGCTGCGCAACCACATGCAGGCGGACATGATGCATGACGCCCTGCGTGGCGACGTCACCACTGCACTGCTGGCCGCTTCGCGCAAGGACGCACAGGCGATCACTGCCGCACGCGCTTCGCTGGGCGAGCACGCCGACGACTTCCGCCAGTCACTGGCCGCCAATCGCGCCCTGCCGCTGGACCCGGCGCTACGCAAGGAACTGGAAGACGTCAGCCCCACCCTGCAGGCGTATATCGGCGCCGCCGACCAGCTAATGACGCTGGTGGAAGCCGGCTCCGAGACCGACGCGGCCTATGCGGACTTCACGCAAAAATTCGAAGCGCTGGAAACGCGCATGGGCGCCATCAGCGAGCACATCACCGCACTGAACCAGTCCAATCACGCACATGCCGAAGCGTATAGCCGGCAGGTGATGTGGCAACAAGGCGGCGCCGTGGCACTGGCCATGGTGTGCCTGGCGTTGGCCGCAGGCTGGATCCTGCGCTCGGTCTCCGGTCTGTTGGGGGGCGAACCGCGCCTGGCGATGGCCGCCGCCCAGCACATCGCCGAAGGCCGCCTGGATCAGCCGATTCCGGTTGCCGCCAAACACGCCAACAGCCTGATGGCCGCCCTGGCGCGCATGCAGCGCGACCTGCGCGAACGCCTGCAGCACGAGCGTGCGGTAGCCGCGGAAAACCTGCGCATCCGCACCGCGCTGGATAACGCCTCCACCGGCATGTACATCGCCGACCCGGACCTGACCATCGTCTACGCCAACACCGCGCTGCAGACCTTGCTGCAGACCTATGCCGACGACATCCGCGCCTGCGCACCTGCCTTTGATCGCGGCACCGATCTGGTCGGCAAGCCGGTCTCGCTGCTGGAAGTCGGCAACACGCAGGACGCCGAAATTTATCAACGCCTGGATCGCCAGAGCGCGGCGCAGCGCGAAGTGCAGTACCGCGACGCCTGCATTGCCCAACAGATCTCCGCAATCCGCAACGAGGCCGGCGCGCATGTGGGCTTTGTCTGCGAGTGGCGCGACCGCACTGCCGAAACCAAGATCGAAGCGCAAGTGGCCGATGTGGTGCGCAGCGCCGCGGCCGGCGACTTGTCCAAGCGCTTGGACAGCAGCGGCAAGCAGGGCTTCTTCCTGCTGCTGGCGCAACAACTCAATGCCTTGCTGGACGCCAACGCGATCAGCATCGCCGAGGTTTCCCGCCTGCTCGGCGCATTGGCCACCGGTGATCTCACCGCGCGCATGCAGGGCGATTTCCACGGCGTGTTCGCCACCATGCAGCACGATGCCAACGCCACTGCCGAGCAGCTCGCCGGCGTGGTCGGCCGCATCCAGCACGCAACCGTCTCGATCAATACCGCCGCCAGCGAAATTGCGGCAGGCAATCAGGATCTGTCGCAACGCACCGAACAACAGGCGGCCAACCTGGAAGAAACCGCCGCCTCGATGGAAGAGCTCACCTCCACCGTCAAGCAGAACGCCGAGAGCGCACGCCAGGCCAATCAGCTGGCGATCGGTGCGGCGGGCGTGGCCTCCACCGGTGGCGCGGTCGTGGCGCAGGTGGTCACCACCATGTCCGGCATCGAGGTCTCCTCGAAGAAGATCGCCGAGATCATCAGTGTCATCGATGGCATTGCCTTCCAGACCAATATTCTTGCGCTGAACGCCGCGGTGGAAGCCGCGCGTGCGGGCGAACAGGGCCGCGGGTTTGCGGTGGTGGCCAGCGAGGTGCGTACCCTTGCCCAGCGCTCGGCCGGTGCAGCCAAAGAGATCAAGCACCTGATCGATGATTCGGTGAGCAAGGTGACACAAGGCTCGGCATTGGTGGACCAGGCCGGCAAGACCATGGCCGAGATCGTGGCCAGCGTGCAGCGCGTCACCGACATCATGGGCGAGATTTCAGCCGCCTCGCAGGAACAATCCGCAGGCATCGAGCAGGTCAACCAGACCATCACCCAGATGGACGAAGCCACCCAGCAGAACGCCGCGCTGGTGGAAGAAGCCACCGCCGCCGCACGTGCGATGGAAGAGCAGGCCAGCCAGCTGCGTGACACGGTGGCGGTGTTTACGCTGAGCTCGACGGCAGCGACCGCACCGCAGGGTGCTTCGTCGCGCCGCGTAACGGCCTCATCACCGGCTACGGCACGCCCACCGGCACCGGTCAAGCGCACGCGCACCGCCACAGCGGCACCGGCAACGGTGGCCGCCGCACGTCACGGCAACGAGGAGCAGTGGCAGGACTTCTGACAGGCTGGCTGCTCACGCCGGCCGGCAGCAGCGCACGCCGCACCGGCTGCAGGGGGCCGGCCTCGCCCTGCCCCACCATCGCGGCAAATGAAGACACGCAAAGGCCCGTCATCCCCAACTGAAGCCCTCGCCGCTGCGATGGAGCGTTCAGGCACCGCGCGTAAAGAATCCAGGGCACGGGCCGTTAGCAACCAGGACATTGTCTCTGCGCAACACCCTGGAGTAAGGAATGAACAAGTTCAACGATTGGCCGATCCGCCGCAAACTGATGTTTGCCTTCTGCCTGAGCGCCGTGCTGACTGCCCTGCTGGGTGGACTCGGCTTTTCACGCATGAAGCAGATGCAGCAGGAAACCGACCTGATCAATCAGGACGTGGTGCCGGTGCTGAGCCGCCTGTCCGAGTTGCGTGGTTTCGCCGGCGAATTCCGCGTCTATGAAGTGGGCCAGTTCGTCAATCTGGAAGATCCGGAACGCTATGCGATGTTCTTCAAGCGCATGGACGAGATCCAGGCCAAATACGTCGAAACGCAAAAAGTCTTGGACACCAAGATCGGCGCCGCCTCGCCGTTGAAGGCCGAGTACGCCAAGCTTACCGATGCCAGCGCACGCTACTTCGCGGCCAACCAGCAGCTGCGCAAGCTCTATGCAGACCCAGACCGCGCCGCGGCGATGGAATTCTCGCGCAAGCAGTCCGGCGAGATCCGCAAGGAACTGTTTGCCTCGGTCGACAAGATGTACGCGCAGCAGTCCAAGGCACTCGGCGACATGGTCACCGCCAGCGCCGCATCGTTCAAGTTCACCAGTGCGGTACTGCTGCTCGGCACGCTGCTGATGGCCGCGCTGTCGGTCACCTTTGGCTGGCTGATCGCCCGCAGCATCACCACCCCGCTGTCCAAGGCGCTGGGCGCCATCCAGGCGGTCTCGCGCGGCGATCTGAGCGTGCAGGTCGGCAAGACCAGCAACGATGAAATCGGCCAGATGCTCGAGGCCACCGGCCGCATGACGCAGATGCTGCGCCGCTTCTCCGACGAAACCGCGCGCATGTCGCACCTGCATGCTGCCGAAGACATCACCCACCGCATGCCGGAAGATTTCCCCGGCGTGTACGGCACGCTGGCCGGCGGCATCAACACGATGATCTTCGAGCACCTGGACGCCATCATCGATTCGGTGCGCATCCTCAACCAGTACGCCCAGGGCGACCTCACCGAAGACGCGCGCCGCCTGCCCGGCAGCCGCGCCGTGCTGCACGAAGCCATGGACGCCGCCAAGGCCAGCCTGCTGTCGATCAACACCGAAATCAAACAGCTGGCACAGGCCGCCGCAGCCGGCGACTTCAGCGCACGTGGCGATGCCGCGCGCTTCAAGTACGACTTCGCGGTGATGGTGGCCGATCTGAATTCGATGATGGAAGTCAGCGATCGCAATCTGGGCAAGCTGTCGCAGCTGCTCGGCGCCGTGGCCGATGGCGACCTCACTGCGCGCATGGATGGTGAATTCCACGGCGTGTTCGCACGTCTGCGCGACGACGCCAACGCCACCGTGCAGCGCCTGACCGACATCGTCGGCCGCATCAAGCATTCCACGCTGACCATCAACACTGCCGCCAGCGAGATCGCCGCCGGTAACCAGGACCTGTCGCAGCGCACCGAGCAGCAGGCCGCCAACCTGGAAGAAACCGCTGCCTCGATGGAAGAGCTCACCTCCACCGTTAAGCAGAACGCCGAACACGCCCGCCAGGCCAATCAGCTGGCGATCGGTGCGGCCGATGTGGCGTCGCATGGCGGCAGCGTGGTCGGCCAGGTGGTCACCACCATGTCCGGCATCGAAACCTCGTCGAAGAAGATCGCCGAGATCATCAGCGTCATCGACGGCATCGCGTTCCAGACCAACATCCTGGCCTTGAATGCCGCGGTGGAAGCGGCGCGTGCCGGCGAACAGGGCCGCGGCTTTGCCGTGGTCGCCAGTGAAGTGCGCACGCTGGCACAGCGCTCGGCCGGTGCGGCCAAGGAGATCAAGGGCTTGATCGACGACTCGGTCAGCAAGGTGGCCGAAGGCTCGGCGCTGGTCCACCAGGCCGGCACCACCATGAGTGAAATTGTCTCTTCGGTGCAGCGCGTGACCGACATCATGAGCGAGATCTCCGCCGCCTCGCAGGAACAGTCGGCCGGCATCGAGCAGGTCAACCAGACCGTGACGCAGATGGACGAAGCCACGCAGCAAAACGCGGCGTTGGTGGAGGAAGCCACCGCTGCGGCACGTTCGATGGAAGACCAGGCACAGCAGCTCACCGAAGCGGTGGCGCTGTTCCGCCTGTCCACCGAACTCGAATCGGTGACGCGTGCGACGCCGGTGGTACGTGCGCAAGCCGCAGTGGCCCGCCCTGCTGCCAAGACCGCTGCCCCCGCCAAGCAGAGCAAGCCGGTGGTGCGTGCCGCGCCGCGGGCAGTGACGACCTCGAACGAATCGGATTGGGCGGAGTTCTAAGCGCCCCAGCCGCAACGTCGAGTGCTGACAAGACAAAGCCGCGTTTCTGATGGAAACGCGGCTTTTCTTTTGCACTGGTTTGCCGCATTCCTGCAGTGCGCAGCGTCATGGGACACGCGTGTTGAGCACTCTCCATCAAGCAAGCGCCTCAGGCGCCAGGCGTTACCAATGGTGGTTTGATCGTGCCGGCGGCAACGCGGCGCAATGACCTGCATGCGCTTGTCCAGCTCGCCAGAAACTGCATCGCAGCGCTTTCGGTCGCGATCGCTTGGTAACGCTTCCGGCGTAAGTTGCTATTCCTAAAGCAGTTTTAGCCTTCATGTGCATAACCGTAGTTATGCGTTTTTTAGCATGCAGGTATTCAGTTCTGGCAGGCGGAGGCCGCTACTGCACATAGCAGCGCGTGTCACGACCCAGCGGCCGCGCATGCAACGCCACCTTTCGCTTCGTCTCACGGGACCTTCGTCATGAATGCACTCCTGCAGCGTTACAACGTTGGCCCACGACTGGCCAGCGCATTTGCCATTTTGATCGTGCTCTCCGGCGTCATCGCCTTTATCGGTTACCGCGGCCTGAGTTCGGCGCGCGTGCTTGTCGACGATATCGTCAACTCGAACATGGCCAAGATTCGGCTCTCCAACGACATGGTGAATGCCAACTACGTCATCGCGATGCAGATGCGCAATATCGTGCTGCCTACCAGCGACGAAGAGAACGTCAAGTTCTTGGCCGCGTTCAAGCAGGCGCGCGCCGATTACGCCAAAGCGCGTGACACGCTCTACGCGATGCCGACCAACCCGCAGGGCCAGGCGATCCGCGACGAGATCGACCGCCGCCGCGCAGAGACCAAGGTGCTCAACGACAAGGTGGTCGAACTGAGCCTGGGCGGACATGCCGATGAAGGACTCGCTCTGTTGCTGACCAAGGCCGCACCGTCCCTGCAAAGCTGGCAAGACAAGATCAACGAGAACATCGCCCTGCAAGACAAGCTGGCGGCCGACGCGTCCGCCGGTGCGCTGCAGTCGATGGATGACTCGCGCAAGATGCTCGTCGCCGGTACCGTCCTGGTGGTACTGCTCAGTGGTGCGCTGGGCCTGTTGATCACCCGCAGCCTGACCCAGCCGCTGAGCCGAGCCACCCGCGCAGCCGAATCGATTGCCGGCGGCAAGCTCGATAACGATGTCGATACGCAAGCCACCGACGAAAGCGGGCGTCTACTCAAAGCAATGAGCAAGATGCAGGACCAGTTGCGCAGCCTGATCACCGCACAGACCGACATGGCCAAGCGCCATGACGATGGTCAGATCAGCTTCCGCATCGATGCCTCCGCATTCCCCGGCGACTACGGCCGCATGGCGCACGACACCAACAATCTGGTGGGCTCGCATATCGCGGTGAAGATGCGCCTGGCGCAGATCATGGGCCGCTATGCGATTGGTGATCTCAGCGAAGACATGGACAAGCTGCCCGGCGAAAAAGCCGTGCTCACCGAGACGATGGCGCAGGTCAAGGTCAACCTGTCTGCGATGAACCACGAAATCAAGCACCTGGCGCAGGCCGCCGCCAATGGCGACTTCAGCGCACGTGGCGATGCCGAGCGCTTCCAGTACGACTTCCGGGTGATGGTGGACAGCCTCAACACCTTGATGTCCACCGCCGATGGCAACCTGCAGTCGCTCTCCAGCCTGTTGCAGTCGATCGCTGCCGGCGACCTCACGGCACGCATGAGTGGCGAGTTCCGCGGCGTGTTCGCACAGATGCGCGATGACGCCAACGCCACCGCCACGCAGCTGGCCGAGATTGTCGGCAGCATCAAGACCTCGGCGGTGTCGATCAAGGGCGCGGCCAGCGAAATTGCCGCCGGCAACCAGGACCTGTCGCAGCGCACCGAACAGCAGGCCGCCAATCTGGAAGAAACCGCAGCTTCGATGGAAGAGCTCACCTCCACCGTCAAGCAAAACGCCGAAGGTGCGCGCCAGGCCAATCAGCTGGCCATTGGTGCGGCCAGCGTGGCTGTGCAGGGCGGCGAAGTGGTCAACAAGGTCGTCGAGACCATGTCCGGTATCGAAGCCTCGTCGAAGAAGATCGCCGACATCATCTCCGTCATCGACGGCATTGCCTTCCAGACCAACATCCTGGCGTTGAACGCTGCGGTGGAAGCGGCGCGTGCCGGCGAGCAAGGTCGCGGTTTTGCCGTGGTCGCCTCTGAAGTGCGCACGCTCGCGCAGCGCTCCTCGGGCGCCGCCAAGGAGATCAAGGACCTGATCGACGACTCGGTGCAGCGCGTGGCCGAAGGCTCCGCACTGGTGCACACCGCCGGCAAGACCATGGGCGAAGTGGTGGCCAGCGTGCAGCGCGTCACCGACATCATGGGCGAGATCTCTGCCGCCTCGCAGGAGCAGTCTGCCGGCATTGAGCAAGTGAACCAGACCATCACCCAGATGGACGAGACCACTCAACAAAACGCCGCGCTGGTGGAAGAAGCCACTGCCGCCGCGCGCTCGCTGGAAGAACAGGCCGTGCAGCTCACCGAAGCAGTGGCCGTGTTCAAGACCGACGCCGGCTATGTGGCTGCACCGCTGCCGCATGCGTCACGCCCGGCGGTCACCCCGGCGATCAAGGCGAAAGTGGCCGCTGCCAGCCGCACGCCGGCGTCCAAGCCGCGCGCCGTCGTCACCACTGCCAGCAACGAGGCCAGCTGGCAGGAATTCTGACTGAATGAAGCCAGCCGGCCTCCTGGCCGGCTGGCTCAAGGGCAACCGGGCGCCGCCGATACGCTGCGTACGCCTACGAGAATTCTTCATGACCACGTCGCCCGCGCTGTCGTCCAAGCCCGCTCTCTCACCCCCACGTCGCTGGACGCACCCATGGGACGACCTGGGCATCAGCCGCAAACTCGGCTTGATCGGGGTGCTGGCCCTGGTCGGTCTGGTCATCCCGGTAGTGCTGTATAGCGGCAAGCTCAATGAGAGCGTCGCCATCAGCAGCAACGAACTGCGCAGCTATGGCCCATTGGCCAGGATGCTCGGTCTGATCACCGACCTGCACGCAGAACATGTGGACAGCGGCGACGCCGCCACCGCGGCCGCAACACGCGCAGACAGCGATCTGCAGGCCCTGCTGACCACCACCGCCACGCTGGAAGGGTTCGAGCGCAGCCAGAAGGCACTCACCGCCTTGCAGCAGCAGCGCAGCGCCGGCAAGGATGCAGCGGCCTACACCGGCCTGAGCGAACACGCCTTCGCCGCACTGGATGCGATGCGCGATGACAGCCAGCTGGTTTACACCCCCTATATCGAGAGCTACCACTTGGTGGTGGCCACCCTGATCTACAGCCCGGACGCAACCGAGTCGCTGACCCGCCTGGATGCCGCCAGCGACCCGTCGCAGGCCGGCGAAAGCACCGCCATGCTGCGTGAGCAGCTGGGCCAGCTGCAACGCAACCATGCCCGTTTCCGCCATGAGCTGGAAAAGGCGATGGGCTTGCTGGAACAACCCGACCCCGCGCTGGCAGCCGCAGCGCAAGCCGAGGCAGCCCAGGCCAAGACTGCACTGGCCGCATTGAGCGCTGCCCTGGACGGCAAGGATGCCCAGGCCGATGTGCAATGGAATGCGGCACTGGATGCGGTGGGCCAGGCGCTGCAGCAACTCAGCAGCGTCTCGCTGCAGGCCTTGCAGCGGCAATCCGAGCGCCATCTTGAGGACGCCCGTAATGCGATGTGGCAAGCCATTGCCGGCTTGTCGTTGCTGGCCTTGCTGATCGCCGGCCTGTGCTGGTACACGCTCTCCGCCCTCACCCGCAACGTGCGGCGCGCCGCCGGCGTGGCTGCGCAGATTGCCCGCGGCCAGCTGGACGAATACATCGTGCCGCCCAGCCAGGATGAAACCGGCCAGCTGCTGGACAACATGCGCAAGATGCAGGAGCAACTGCAGCGCGTGCTGGCAGCGCAGTCGGAGATGGCGCAGCGCCACGACGCCGGCCAGATCAGCTACCGCATGGACGCCGACAGCTTCCCCGGCGACTACGGCACCATGGTGCGCGACACCAACGCCTTGGTCGGCTCGCATATCGCAGTGAAGATGCAGCTGGCGCAGATCATGTCGCGCTATGCCATCGGCGATTTGAGCCAGGACATGCAGCGTTTGCCCGGCGAAAAGGCCGTGCTCACCGACACCATGGACACGGTGAAGGCCAACCTCTCGGCGATGAATTCTGAAATCAAATTGCTGGCGCAGGCCGCGGCAAATGGCGACTTCAGCGTGCGTGGCGATGCACAGCGCTTCCAGTACGACTTCCGCGCCATGGTGGAGAGCCTCAACACCTTGATGGCCACTGCCGACGGCAACCTGGAAGCCTTGTCCGCCGTGTTGCGGGCCATCGCCGCCGGCGACCTCACCACGCGCATGCAGGGCGAGTTCCATGGCGTGTTTGCACGCATGCGTGACGACGCCAATGCCACGGTGAGCCAGCTGGCCGATATCGTGGGCCGCATCCAGCGCTCCACCGACACCATCAACGATGCCGCCAGCGAAATTGCCTCAGGCAATCAGGATCTGTCGCAGCGCACCGAGCAGCAGGCCGCCAACCTGGAAGAAACCGCCGCGTCCATGGAGGAACTCACTTCCACCGTGCGCAACAATGCCGACCACGCGCGTCACGCCAATCAGCTGGTGCTGGGCGCGGCGCAGGTGGCGTCGCAAGGTGGCGAGGTGGTGAGCCAGGTGGTCGGCACCATGGCCGGCATCCAGGCAGCGTCGAAGAAGATCGCCGACATCATCTCGGTGATCGACGGCATCGCGTTCCAGACCAATATCCTGGCCTTGAACGCCGCGGTGGAAGCCGCGCGTGCCGGCGAACAGGGCCGCGGCTTTGCCGTGGTCGCCAGTGAAGTGCGCACGCTGGCGCAACGCTCGGCCGGTGCGGCGAAGGAGATCAAGCAGCTGATCGAAGATTCGGTGCAGCGTGTCGAACACGGCAACCAGTTGGTGGGCCAGGCCGGCCAGACCATGCAGGAGATCGTCAGCTCGGTGCAGCGCGTGACCGACATCATGGGCGAGATCTCCGCTGCTTCGCAGCAGCAGTCGCAGGGTATCGAGCAGGTGGGCCAGACCATCACCCAGATGGACCAGGCCACCCAGCAGAACGCCGCGCTGGTGGAAGAAGCCACCGCCGCCGCCCGCGCGATGGAAGAACAGGCCCAGCAGCTGCGCGATGCGGTTTCGGTGTTCCGGCTGCAGGCCGCAACGGCACGGCCGGCGCTGGGGCGCGCGGCCTGAGCCACGCTGCCGGCGCTTGCAAAGCGATTGCTGGCAGTTGCTTCCTCCCGATGACCGGCGATCCAGCCGAATCACCCTCAGAATCGGCCCGGCCTGCAGCAAGGCCGGGCCGCTTGCGTTAAAGCACAACGCGCAGCACAGCGCTGGCGCGATCGCATCAAGCCGGCTGCGCAGGGCAAGCCTTGCTTGGTCTGAGGCGCACTTCGGATCGTTTGCACAGACGCCAAGCACGCCAACACGCATGCCGCCCCTGCCCTCGCAACATTGGCACTGCAGTTCCTAACGGCGTATGCCGCAACAGCTGCGGTTGCAGCAGCACCGTTACAGGTACGGCTACGCGACATGCACACGCCACCGCGTGCGCATCGGCAGTGCACCCGCACAAGCCTCATGACGCCGCCCCTTGCCCAAGCAGCCGCACTCAAACCGTGATGCGCGTCGTGAGCACTGCGTGCACGGCCATTGCAGCGCTCACCCCTGAAAACGCCTGAAAACACGGCATTTCGGCACGTATCTACACACGCCGCTCACCTCCGTGACGCTGAACCATATGGAAACGGGCACGACTGTTCAGTGCTCAA
Source organism: Xanthomonas sp. NCPPB 4037 (assembly GCF_041475695.2). NCBI lineage: Bacteria > Pseudomonadati > Pseudomonadota > Gammaproteobacteria > Lysobacterales > Lysobacteraceae > Xanthomonas > Xanthomonas sp. NCPPB 4037. The sequence continues at coordinate 2,246,710 of NZ_CM191261.1, read as the reverse complement.
GCGCAGCGCCGTTACCGGACACAAGCAAACGCGCACCGGCGCGGCAAGACGTGCACACCGCGCGCTCCTGCCCCGGCCGCCACGTCTGCCCAGCTCCGGACAGCCGCGCCTCCCCTGCGCGTGCCTGGCCAGGGCGCTACCGCCCTCCCATGCCACCTGCTTGAGACCCGAAATGATCGCTTTCCTTCAACGCTACAACGTGGGCACGCGCCTGAGCTTTGCCTTCGGCACACTGATCCTGTTGTCCTGCGCCCTGGTGGCTGCGGGCCTCTACACGCTAGCGCAGGCACGCGAACGGTTGGACACCGTGGTCAACCGCAACATCACGATCATGCAGCACCTGCAGGACATGACCGACGACACCTCGGTGATTGCCGTGCAGTTGCGCAACCTGGTACTGCCCACTTCGCAGGAAGACAATCTGCGCTTTGCGGCCTTGATCCAGGACAAGTCCAAGGCCTATGAGCAGACCCGCCAGACCCTGTACGTATTCTCGGCATCGCCGGAAGCCCAGGCGATCCGCGACAAGATCGATACCGCCAGCGCCGCAGCCGTCAAAGCCAATGCGCAGGTCACCGAGCTGGGGCTGGCGTCAAAGGCAGACGAAGCGCTGACCACCCTGATGCAGCAAGCCGCCCCGGCCACCGAAGCGTGGCAGAGCGCCCTGGCCGAGTATTCGGCACTGCAGCGCAAGCGCGCCAAGACCGCCTATGAAGACGCCACCGCCGCAATGGCACGTGGCCGCGCGATGTTGATCGGCGGCGGCATTGCCGTGCTGTTGTTCAGTGGCTTGCTCGGCTGGATGATCACCCGCAGCCTGGTGCGCCCGCTCAGCCAGGCCACGCTGGCCGCCGAGGCGATCGCCAACGGGTCGCTCGACAACGATGTGCGCAGCACCGCCAACGATGAAACCGGCCGCCTATTGCACGCCATGGACCGCATGCAGAGCCAGGTGCGCAACCTCATCACCGCACAGCTCAACATGGCCAAGCGCCACGAAGAAGGCCAGATCAGCTTCCGCATGGATGCCGCCGCATTCCCCGGTGACTTCGGCCGCATGGCCAGCGATACCAACGAACTGGTGGCCAGCCACATCAAGGTGAAGATGCAGACCATCCACCTGGTGGAGCGCTACGCCATCGGCGACCTGAGCGAAGACATGCCGCGCCTGCCCGGCGAAAAGGCCGCCATCACCGCGGCGATGGATCAGGTCAAGACCAACCTGTCCACCATGAACCAGCAGATCAAGCACCTGGCGCAGGCCGCGGCCAGCGGCGACTTCACCGCACGCGGCGATGCCGACAAGTTCCAGTTCGACTTCCGCCTGATGGTGCAGAGCCTCAACACCTTGATGTCCACTGCCGACGGCAACCTGCAATCGCTGTCCAGCCTGTTGCAGTCGATCGCCGCCGGCGACCTCACCGCACGCATGACCGGCCAGTACCAGGGCGTGTTCGCACAGATGCGCGACGACGCCAATGCCACCGCCGAACAGCTGGCCAGCATCGTCGGCCGCATCCAGCATGCCGCCGACGCAATCGGCCTGGCCTCCAGCGAAATCGCCTCGGGCAACCAGGACCTGTCGCAGCGCACCGAGCAGCAGGCCGCCAATCTGGAAGAAACCGCCGCCTCCATGGAAGAACTCACCTCCACGGTGAAGCAGAACGCCGAGCACGCCAGCCAGGCCAATCAGCTCGCCATCGGCGCCGCGGCCGTGGCCTCGCAAGGTGGCGAAGTCGTCGCCAAGGTGGTCACCACCATGGCCGACATCCAGGGCTCTTCGAAGAAGATTGCCGAGATCATCAGCGTCATCGACGGCATCGCCTTCCAGACCAACATCCTGGCCTTGAATGCAGCGGTGGAAGCGGCGCGCGCCGGCGAACAAGGCCGCGGGTTTGCGGTGGTGGCTTCTGAAGTGCGCACCCTCGCCCAGCGTTCGGCCGGTGCGGCCAAGGAGATCAAGCACCTCATCGATGATTCGGTGGGCAAGGTCACCCAGGGCGCGGCACTGGTCGATCAGGCCGGCACCACCATGGCCGATATCGTGGCCAGCGTGCAGCGCGTGACCAACATCATGGGCGAGATTTCCTCTGCCTCGCAGGAGCAGTATTCGGGCATCGAGCAGGTCAACCAGACCGTGACCCAGATGGACGAAACCACGCAGCAGAACGCCGCGCTGGTGGAAGAAGCCACCGCCGCCGCCCGCGCGATGGAAGAACAGGCCCAGCAGCTCACCGAAACGGTGGCCGTGTTCAAGCTCGCCGCACAGGCACCGGTGGCACGCCAGCTCTCGGCCATTGCCAGTGCACCAGGCAATGCCCGCTCCGCCGCACGCCCGGCCACGCGTACCACTGCGGCAGCTGCAGCGCCGCGCCCGGTGCGCACCGCACCTGCCACCACTGCCGATCAGTCCGACTGGCAAGAGTTCTAAGAGCAGCCATCAAAACGACTGCGCGGCCGTCAGGCGGGCGCGACCAGTGATCGGAATCGATATGTACTGCGGTGCTCCGGTTCCTCCGCGTCGGCCGTAACCACCTGACGGCTGCTGGCTACGCTTTGTTAGCCGCTGTAAACCCAGCGCGTCATCCGTGTTGTACCGGTCTGCTCCAGCGGCCCGGCCAGGCCGCTTCCCGCGAGGGAGGCGGCTTTTTTTGTGGCAAAAACGACGGATGCAGGCACACGCCACGGACATGTCTTTAAGCGAAATCAGGCCTGCCAACGCGCCAGGACATCCATGCGCGGCGTCACAGACCAGCCAGACCGGGTCGCGACACTGTGACCGAGCACAACAATTGTGCTGAATTCTTCATAGTTCATATCAATTTCTTCCAAAGGCAGCCGCTATCAGTTTCACACATTCGTAACGCCCCTCCCCCGGGCAAGGTCGAGACCTATGCATTCCTTCCACCGACTTTCCGTCGGAACCCGCTTGTCCGCGTTACTGACGCTGGTCATTGCCCTCTCGCTTGGCGCCCTGGCGCTGATGATCTATCGCCAATCCGCCAGCGACATCGAATCGCAGGTCAAGGCCGAGCTGCTGTCCAGTACGCGACTGATGAACCAGTCGGTCGGCATGTACGACGTGACCCTGACCGAAGGCACCCAGCGCCTGGGCAGCGTGTTCGACGACATGCTCGGCAGCGGGGCGCGCCAGCTCGACACCACCACCACGGTGAAGATCGGCGACCAGGACACCCCGACCCTGCGCACCGGCACGCAGGCGCAGAACCTCAATTTCACCGCAGTGGACCGCTTTGCGCAGGCCACCGGCGGCGTCGCCACCATCTTCGCGCGCACCGGCGACGACTTCGTGCGCATCACCACCTCGCTGCGCAACAAGCAGAACGAGCGCGTGATCGGCACCCTGCTCGACCGCAAGGGCAAGGCTTACGCCGCGCTAGCCGAAGGCAAGGCCTTCACCGGCCAGGCGCAGTTGTTTGGCGACCAGTACATGACCCACTACCAGCCGCTGCGCAATGCCGCCGGCGAAGTGATCGGCGCGCTGTTTGTCGGCCGCAACTACACCCAGGGCCTGGCCGCACTGAAGGCGCAGGTCAGCACCACCAAACTGGGCCAGGACGGCTATTTCGTCATCGTCGACATGGCCCCCGGCGAGCACCAGGGCCAGGTCATCGCCGCACCGGCCGGCACACCGGCCACGCTGGCGGCACTGGTACCGGCCGAACAACAGGCCCAGCTGCAGTCGGTGCTGGACAGCAAACTGACCAGCACCACGCTGCAATTGCGCGACGCCAAAGGCGCCAGCCAGGCCTACGAGGTCACCGCGCAGCGCTACACGCCGTGGCAGTGGGCGGTGATCGGCACCCAGCCGCGCACGGCGATTGACGGCCCGCTGGATGCATTGATGGGCAACATGCTGCTGCTCTCGCTGGTGGTGCTGGTGCTGTGCATCGCGGTGGTGTTCGTGGCCGCGCGCAAGATGGTCACCCGCCCGCTGCTCGCCGTGGAGCGCGTGCTGGGCGACGTGGCCGCCGGCCGTCTGGACAGCACCATCGAGGTCGATCGCCAGGACGAACTGGGCCGCCTGCTGCTCAGCGCCCGCACCATGCGCGACGACCTGCGTGCGCGCCTGGAGCGCGACCAGTTGATCGCCAACGAAGCGTTGCGCATCCGCGTGGCGCTCGACGATGTCACCACCAATGTCATGATTGCCGATGCGGATCGCCGCATCGTCTATGTCAACCGCCCCCTGCAGCGCATGCTCAAGAATGCCAAGGACGACCTGCGTCGTGACCTGCCGCACTTCGATGCAGACGCATTGATCGATGCCAGCATCGATCAGTTCCATCGCAAACCCGAGCATCAGGCGCGCATGCTGGATCAGCTCACCAGCACGCATACCGCACAGATCGTGGTCGGTGGCCGCACCATGCGCCTGATCGTCAATCCGGTCGTCAGCCCCGCCGGCGAACGCATGGGCTTCGTGGTCGAGTGGGCCGACCGCACCCAGGAAGTGCAGGTCGAAGAAGAAGTCGCACGGATCGTGCAGGCTGCCGCCGCTGGCGATCTGAGTGGCCGGGTCGGCACCGCCGGCAAGCAGGGCTTTTTGCTGCAGCTCGCGCAGCAGCTCAACATGTTGCTGGACAACAACGCCGATGGCCTGTCGCGGGTCTCCGCACTGCTGTCGTCGCTGTCGCAGGGCGACCTCACCGCACGCATGGATGGCGATCTGCAAGGCGTGTTCGCCACCATCCGCGACGATGCCAACGCCACCGCCGACCAGCTGGCCGGCATCGTGCGCCGCATCAAGGACTCCTCGCTGGCAATCAACTCGGCCGCCACCGAGATCGCCACCGGCAATAGCGACCTCTCGCGCCGCACCGAACAGCAGGCCGCCGCGCTGGAAGAAACCGCCGCCTCCATGGAAGAGCTCACCGCCACCGTCAAGCAGAACGCCGACAACGCCGACCAGGCCAACCGCCTGGTGTTGAACGCCGCCGGCGTGGCCGCGCAAGGCGGCGATGTGGTCGGCCGCGTGGTCACCACCATGGCCGACATCGACGCCTCGTCCAAGAAGATCGCCGAGATCATCAGCGTCATCGACGGCATTGCGTTCCAGACCAACATCCTGGCCTTGAACGCCGCGGTGGAAGCCGCGCGTGCTGGCGAACAGGGCCGCGGCTTTGCGGTGGTCGCCTCCGAAGTGCGCACCCTCGCCCAGCGTTCGGCCGGCGCCGCCAAGGAGATCAAACACCTCATCGAGGATTCGGTGGCGCGCATCGGCAACGGCGCCGCGCTGGCCTCGGAAGCTGGCAGCACCATGCAGCAGGTGGTCAGCAGCGTGCAGCGCGTGACCGACATCATGGGCGAGATCACCAGCGCCTCGCGCGAGCAGGCCGCCGGCATCACCCAGGTCAACCAGACCGTCACCCAGATGGACGAAACCACCCAGCAGAACGCCGCACTGGTGGAAGAAGCCACCGCTGCTGCCCGCTCGATGGAAGAGCAGGCCGCGCAATTGGTGGACGCGGTGGCCGTGTTCCGGCTCGAACAGGAAGACCGCCTGAGCACGCTGCTAGCCAACGCCCGCCACGCCTATCACTGAGACGTGCTTACAGCGTGTCCCGCGAGGGTTGACTGGCAAGAGCCGCGCCACACACTTGCAGCGTCGAGTGCGCGGTGCCCTCGCCGCTCGCGGGACACGCCATTAACCCGTCCATGGGGGCTCGATGGCGGCATCCATGCCGCCAACGGTCCCGCAATCGGCGAGGACACCGCACCAGATAGTTCGCTGGTGGTGTGTTGAAGAGCGAGCAAACCGGGCGGCACAGTTGCCAACTGCTCTGCTCAGCCTCTGCGCACCGACCATCTCGACTGGTCCTTGCCCGCTCACCGTCGCAGGACCCTTGGCGGCATGGATGCCGCCACGGAGCTTACAGGGACGTACTTGCAGCGTGTCCTGCGATGGTGGGCGGGCAAGGGCCCTGCAGCACACTTGCAGCGTCGAATGCGCGATGCCCTCACCGCTCGCGGGACACGCAGTGAACCCATCCATGGGGACCGATGGCGGCATCCATGCCGCCATCGGTCCCCGCCCACCGCACCAGGCAGGTGGCTAGTTGCCTTGCCGAAGAACCAACACATCGCGCCAGAACCGTGCTGGTTGCTGCGTTGAGAGCTCCGCGCATCGACCATCGCGACTGATCCTTACCAGCGACAGGCAGACGCGTTTGTCGGCGGCGCTTAAAGATTTCGCTTTGCCGCCGATATCAAGGCGACGCCGGGACAACCCTCCGGGCGTCTTCCCGCTACCACTGTGCTTGTGCCCATGTCCGAAGGCGATACCTCAGAGCTCGACCACGACGCCGATCACCTCGCCGAAGGTGACGAGCGCTATCTGCTGCGCAACAAGCGGCAGATCCGTGGCCTGCTGCAACAACTGATCGACCAGCGTGCTGTGGTGACCATGCATGTGGCCGGCCGCGACATGGCCGTGCCCACCGCCGTGCTGGAAGTGGACGAAGACGACGACTGCGTGATCCTGGACGGCAGCCACAACGACACCTCCAACCGCGCCATCGAAGATGCCAAGTACCTGCTCTGCTATGCGCAGCTGGAGCGGGTCAACGTACGCTTCCGGCTGGAGAAGGCCGAGCGCATCGAACGCGACATCCATGTCGCCTTCCGCGCCGACCTGCCCGAAGCGATGTACCACATGCAACGCCGCGAGTCGTACCGGCTGGAAACGCCGATCACCGACTCGCCGGTCTGCATCATCCGCCAGGACGAAGCCGAGGGCGGCAATCTCAACCTGCAGCTGCGCGTGATCGATATCAGCAGCGGCGGCCTGGCGGTCTCGCTCACTGCCGGCATGCCCTTGCTGGAACCGCAGCGCACCTACCGCAACTGCACCCTGCAGCTGCCAGACACCGCGCCGATTTCGCTGCCGCTCACCGTCTGCAGCCAGCACAAACAGACCCTGCCCAACGGCAGCGAAGGCTTCCGCGTGGGCATGCAATTCAGCGACCTGCCGCGTGGCGCCGACGAAACCATCCAGCGCTACATCTTCCGGGTCGACCGCCAACGCAATGCGCGCAAGAGCGGCGTGTTCTGAACCCGACCATACCACGGCAGCCACGCACCTAAAGTTGCGTAGCGCCGCGCCGATGTTGCTATGGCAGCCTCTTCAACCCAGTGCCGCAACCTGACACTCAGCCGAAACGCCCGGAGTTTCCATGAACGACAAAAGCACTGCCACCGGCACCGGTGGTGAATTCCTCAGCTTCGCCCTGGGCGAAGAACACTACGGCGTGGACATCCTGAAAGTGCAGGAAATCCGCGGCTACGATTCGGTCACCCGCCTGCCCGACGCGCCCGACTACATCAAGGGTGTGATCAACCTGCGCGGCACCATCGTGCCGGTGATCGACCTGCGCCTGAAGCTGCGCCTGAAAGAAGCGCGCTACGACGCCTTCACCGTGATGATCGTGCTCAACGTCGAAGACCGCGTGGTCGGCATCGTGGTGGACAGCGTCTCGGACGTGATCCCGCTCAACGACGACCAGATCCGCCCCACCCCCGAATTCGGCGCCTCGGTCGACACCCGCTTCATCTCGGGCATCGGCACCCAGGACGATCGCATGCTGATCCTGCTGGATATCGAGACCTTGCTGGACAGCACCGAGCTCGGTCAGCAGCTGACCGAAGAAGCCGCCTGATTCAGGGTGGTTGCGTGCGGCGACCGGCGGTCGTCAGAGGGATGCGGTGATCGGCAGGCGCGGCGATGCAACAGGTATGCATCGCCGCGCCTGTGTCTCCGGCAGCCTTCTGACGGCCGCAGTGATTTATGCCCTAAACGCATACCACCATCCGGTGTCAGGAGCTTCCCGACACGCGGCGCACCGCTAAAGCGAAGTGCGATCCGCTTCACGTTTTTTGGATTCAAGTTGAACCCCGGATAGCCGATAGCTGAATAGAAGCCCGCGTTCATAAGCGGGTCACCGTTCGACTTTCGATTCTGGAGAATCCCCAATGAAGTTCCTGCTCTCGCTCCTCCCCGTCGCTGCTCTCGTGATCGTTGCTCCCACGCTGTCGGCCCAGTCGCAGGAAATGATTCCGCCGGAGATGGCCACCCGCTTCGTCGGCAAGGACGGCATGGTCTGCGGCAAGGTCGAAAAGGCCAAGTACGCGCAGAGCTCGGAGGGTGAGCCCACCTTCCTGTACATGGGCGGCATGTTCCCGCGCCATACCTTCTCGGCCCGTATCGACGGCGCCAACCGCGGCAAGTTCAGCTTTGCCCCGGAAACCCTGGAAGGCAAGGACGTCTGCGTTCTGGGCAAGATCCAGCGCGACAGCTCGCGCGCCGAAATCGAAGTCAGCTCCCCGGCCAGCCTGAAGCTCGCCACCATCAAGTAATCGCATCGCACATCGCCACGCCCATGCGTGGCGATGTGCTGTCTGGATTATGCGGACTGACTTTTATGGGGAATCGTGTCAATGCAATGGATCAATAATCTGAAATTGATGCCGCGGCTGATGCTGGCGTTCGGCATCGTGCTGCTGATCATGCTGGTGCAGGGGATCATCGCGTACTCGGGGCTGGCATCGCTCAACAACGTGACCCGCGACCTGGCCGGCAACACCATGTCCAGCGTGCGCGAAGCCGGCGATCTGCGCGGCATGCTGGGCGAATACCGGAATGCGTCTTATCAAAATCTGGTGCGCGCCAGCGATACGGTCAAGCAGGAAGCCAAGGTCCGCGCCAAGAAGCTGCACGGCGAAATCGAGGCCACGATCAAGGGCTACCCCCGCCTGATCGAAAGTCCGCAGCAGAAAAAACTCTTCGAGGTGTTCGTCGCCGACTGGAAAAAGGCCTCGGCCTCGTACGCCAGCGTCGATGAAATGATCGAGCTGAACCTTCCCGACGATGCCATCGACACCTTTGTCGGCGAGACCCGCACCCTGCACAACAAGGCCAAGGATTCGCTGGCTGCGTTGATCGCCGAAGACAACCTGCTGGCGCAGGCAGCCAAGACCAAGGCCGAAAAGGTCCACGCAACTTCGGTCAGCCTGACCCTGATGGTGTTGTTGATCGGCATCGCCGGCGGCCTGGGCCTGGCGTTCCTGTTCGCTCGCTCCATCGTGCGCAGCATGCGCGGCGCCGTAAGCACCGCCACCGAGATCGCCGGCGGCAAGCTGGATGGTCAGATCAACGTGCAGGGCCAGGACGAAGTGGGCGAACTGATGCGCTCGATGCAGCGCATGCAGCGCGACCTGAAGGAGCGCATCGAACGCGATCAGAAGATTGCCGACGAGAACCTGCGCATCCGCACCGCACTGGACAAGTCGTCCACCGGCACCTTCATCACCGATCCCGACCGCGTGATGATCTACGCCAACGACGCCTTCAAGAAGATCGTGACGCAGTACGAAAGCAGCATCCGTCTGGCATCGCCCGAGTTCGATGCGAGCAAGGTCATCGGCCAGCACATCAGCTACCTGGGCCTGTCGGATGCGACCGTGCGCAAGGCCATCGCTGCGCTGGAACGCGACGGCGTCACCAGCTTCGAGGAGCGCTTCGGCGAAGTCGTGCTGGCGCAGACCGTCACCGGCATCAAGAACGAGCAAGGCGAAACCACCGGCGAAGTCTGCGAATGGCGCGACCGCACCATCGAAGTCCAGGTCGAAGAAGAAGTCGCCCGCATCGTGCGCGCCGCCGCCAGTGGCGACATGAGCGGCCGCGTCGACACCGACGGCAAGCAGGGCTTCTTCCTGCAGCTGGCGCAGCAGCTCAACGGCTTGCTGGATGCCAACGCCGGCAGCCTGGAGCAGATCTCCGCGTTGTTGTCTGCGTTGTCGCGCGGCGATCTGACCGTGCGCATGCACGGGCAGTTCAGCGGCGTGTTCGCGCAGATGCGTGACGATGCCAATGCCACCGCCGAGCAGCTGGCCGACATCGTCGGCCGCATCAAGCTCTCTTCCAGCGCAATCAACTCGGCAGCCGGCGAAATCGCCTCGGGCAACAGCGACCTGTCGCACCGCACCGAACAGCAGGCCGCCAACCTGGAAGAAACCGCCGCCTCGATGGAAGAGCTCACCTCCACCGTCAAGCAGAACGCCGAAAGTGCACGTCAGGCCAATCAACTGGCTATCGGCGCGACCGGTGTGGCCTCGCAGGGCGGCGAAGTGGTGTCGCAGGTGGTCACCACCATGTCCGGCATCGAAGCCTCGTCCAAGAAGATCGCAGACATCATCTCGGTCATCGATGGCATTGCGTTCCAGACGAACATCCTGGCGCTGAACGCGGCGGTGGAAGCGGCACGTGCCGGCGAACAGGGTCGCGGCTTCGCCGTGGTTGCCTCGGAAGTGCGCACGCTGGCACAACGCTCGGCCGGTGCGGCCAAGGAGATCAAGGGCCTGATCGACGACTCCGTGCACAAGGTGGCCGAAGGTTCGGCGCTGGTGCGCAAGGCCGGTGCGACCATGGCCGAGATCGTGGCCAGCGTGCAGCGCGTCACCGACATCATGGGCGAGATCTCCGCTGCCTCGCAGGAGCAGTCGGCCGGCATCGAGCAGGTCAACCAGACCATCACCCAGATGGACGAAACCACCCAGCAGAACGCTGCGCTGGTGGAAGAAGCCACCGCCGCCGCCCGCTCGATGGAAGAGCAGGCCGGTCATCTGGCCGAGGCGGTGTCGGTGTTCAAGCTGGACGAGTCGGCCGCGGTTGCGCAAGCACGTGTCCGCCCGGTCGCCTCGCGCCCGGTTGCGGTCAAGACCGCGGCCAAGCCAGCCGTGCGTGCGGCCGCAGCGCCAGCGCGCACTGCCAAGCCACAGGCCGCACTGGCCGACGGTAACTGGCAAGAGTTCTAAGACCTCACCGCTGTCGCCCGCAACGCCCCGGCACCGCCGGGGCGTTGCGTTTGTGCCTCTCGCAACGACAGGCAGTCTTCACCCCGCCGCGTGGTCCCTGCACGCCGCCGCGCCGCACCGTCGATGCGACACCGAACCCAACCGCAGCGATCGGTGGATTGGCGCTTCAGTTGCATGACTACATGGCCGATATCCAGTAATAGCTCACGACGTGTATGGATATGACGACTACGACTCCTGCTTCAGACACGCGCGAATTCGACTTCGGCGACCGCGACTTCAAGCGCGTTTGCGACCTGATTTACCAGCGCGTCGGCATTTCGCTGGCGCCGGCCAAGCGCGACATGGTGTACGGCCGGCTGTCGCGCCGTTTGCGCGTGCTCGGCCTGCGCTCGTTCCGCGACTACCTGGACCAGCTCGAATCCGGCAACGACGATGAAGAATGGCAGGCGTTCACCAATGCGCTGACCACCAACCTCACCTCGTTCTTCCGCGAGCCGCACCACTTCGACAAGCTGCGCGAAGAACTGCAGAAGCGTGCCTCGCAGGCACCGCTGAAGATCTGGTCGTGCGCCGCCTCCACCGGCGAGGAGCCTTACTCCATCGCCATCACTGCCTGCGAAGCCTTCGGCACGCTCACCCCGCCGGTGAGCATCGTCGCCACCGACGTCGACACCCAGGTGCTGGAAACCGCCTCGCGCGGCGTCTACGCCATCGACCGCGTGGCCTCGCTGGATACGGCGATCAAGCGCAAGTATTTCCAGCGCGGCAGCGGCCCCAACGAAGGCAAGTGCCGGGTCATTCCCGCACTGCGCCAGTTGATCGAATACCGCCAGTTGAACCTGTTGTCCTCACGCTACGACGTCGGCGGCCCGTATGCGGCGCTGTTCTGCCGCAACGTGATGATCTATTTCGACAAGCCCACCCAACGCGGCATCCTGTCGCGCCTGGTCACCCACATGGGCGACGACGGCTTGCTCTACACCGGACATTCGGAGAATTACCTGCATGCGGCCGACCTGATCCAGCCGTGCGGGCGCACGCTGTATCGGCGCGCCCCGCGCGCAGGAGCCGGATCATGAGCACCGCCGTGCAAGTCGACGATGTCATGCGCTACCGCGATTCGCGGTTCCAGACCATCACCGCCAAGCTGCTGCCCACCCAATACCTGGTGGTCGATGACGACACCGCGTTGACGACCACCTTGGGATCGTGCGTTGCGGCTTGTCTTCGCGACCCAGTGCTGAAGATCGGCGGCATGAACCATTTCCTGCTGCCAGAAGGTCAGGTCGGGGATGGCGCACCCGCGCGCTATGGCAGTTACGCAATGGAGTTGCTGATCAACGACATGCTCAAGCGCGGCGCGCACCGTAAGCGCATCGAGGCCAAGGTCTTCGGTGGCGCCAACGTGCTCAAGGGCTTCACCAGCAACCCGGTGGGCACCCGCAACGCCGAGTTCGTCCGCCAGTACCTGCAGGCCGAACACATTCCCATCATTGCCGAAGATCTGTGCGGCATCCATCCGCGCAAGGTGTGGTTCTTCCCGACGACTGGCCGCGTTGTAGTGCAGCGTCTGCCGCACGCACACGAAGCCGAAGTCGCCGCCGCCGAATCGGCCGTGCGCGCCCGTCTGTCCAAAGCCCCGGTCACCGGTGGCGTGGAGTTGTTCGAATGACGCTGGAAACTCCTGTGCGTGTGTTGATCGTCGACGACTCGGCGGTTGTGCGTCAGATGCTCACCGAAATCCTCTCGCGCGACCCCGGCATCGAAGTCGTCGGCTCGGCCGCCGACCCGTTGCTGGCGCGCGAAAAGATCAAACGCCTCAATCCAGACGTGATCACGCTGGATGTGGAAATGCCGCGCATGGACGGGCTGGTGTTCCTGGAAAACCTCATGCGTCTGCGCCCCACCCCGGTGGTCATGATTTCCTCGCTGACCGAGCGCGGCGCCGACACCACGCTGCAGGCGCTGTCGCTGGGCGCGGTGGATTTCATCTCCAAGCCCAAGATCGACGTTGCGCGCGGCCTGGAAGGCTACGCCGAGGAGATCGTCAGCAAGGTCAAGATGGCCGCCAAGGCCAAGGTGAGCGCGCTCAATCGTCCCAGCGCGCCCAAGATCACCCTGGACATGCAGTCCGCGCCCGTGCCGGGTAGCGCGCTGCGTTTCCGCACCACCGATCGCCTGATTGCCATTGGGGCCTCTGCCGGCGGCACCGAGGCACTGCGCGTGGTGCTGGAACACATGCCGGCCGACGCCCCTGCAGTGGTCATGACCCAGCATCTGCCGGCCAGCTTCAGCACCGCGTTTGCCGAGCGCCTGAATCGCCACTCGGCAATGTCGGTGCGCGAAGCCAGCGACGGCGAAGCCATTCTGCCGGGCCACGCCTACCTGCCGCCGGGCGGCCAGCATCTGCGCATCATCCGTGACGGTGCGCGCTGGCGCTGCCGTATCGACGACGGCCCGCCGGTCAACCGCCACAAGCCGGCGGTGGACGTGCTGTTCCGTTCCGTCGCCGCCAACGCCGGCCCGAATGCGGTGGGCGCCATCCTCACCGGCATGGGCGACGACGGCGCACGCGGCCTGCTGGAAATGCTGCAGGCCGGTGCGCCCACGCTGGTGCAGGACGAAGCTAGCAGCGTGGTCTGGGGCATGCCCGGGGCTGCCTACAAACTGGGCGCTGCGCAGGAAGTGGTGCCACTGGAACGCGTGGCCGAACGCCTCATCGCGTTGTCGGCACAGGCACGCTGAAGCGTATGACCGCACCTCCCCCGCATCCAGCCGACCCCGCGGCGGACCCCGGCAGTCCGGGATCCGCCGCGGCCGGCCATGCGGAAACGCCGACACAGATCGATGCCATGCCGGGAGAGAGCGCGTCGGACACCCGTTCGCGTCTGCTCGCCCAGGCGTTGGATGGCAGCAGCAGCGCCATCCTGATCTGCGATCTGCAATCGCGCCTGCTGTACGCCAACGATGGCTTCGAGCGCATGTTCGGCTACACCGAAGCCGAACTGGTCGGCCAGCGGCCCTCGCACGTGCTGACCCGTGCGCTCAGTGACCAGACCGAGGTTGCGCGCATCCGCGAACGCGCCGATGCCTTGCAGCAGACCCAGGCCGACCTGCTGGTGTACCGCAAGGACGGCACGCCGCTGTGGATCTCGCTCAACTTCAACCCGATCTACGACGCCCAGCACAACCCATCGCATTACGTCGCGGTGCTCACCGACATCACCGAAACCAAGATGCACGAAGTGCTGCAGCACCGCGTGCTGGAAGCGCTGGTGCAGGAGCGCCCGCTGATCGAGGTGATGACGCTGATCTGCACCGAGGTGGAACGCATCGCCCCGGAAGTGCTGGCCACGGTGATGAGCGCCGACAACGACGGCTGCCTGCACTCGCTGGCCGCGCCCAGCCTGCCGCCCGAGTATGCCGATGCGGTCAATGGCCTGAAGATCGGCCCCGGTGCCGGCGCGTGCGGCACCGCTGCCTGGCGCGGCCGCGCGGTGATGGTGGAAGACATCGCCAACGATCCGCTGTTTACCAATTTCCGTGATCTGCTGTTACCGATGGGCCTTCGCGCCTGCTGGAGCACGCCGATCCGCGCCAACAGCTCGCGCGTGCTCGGCACCTTTGCGCTGTATTACCGCAGTGTGCGGCGCGCCGATGCCTGGCACGTCAAGCTCACTGACCTGTGCCAGCAGCTGTGCACCCTGGCGCTGGAGCGCGAACAGATCCGCCAGCGCGTGCATCAACTGGCCTTCTATGACGCACTCACCGGCCTGCCCAACCGCATCATGTTCAGTGCCCGCGCCGAGCAAGCCCTGACGCATGCCGAATATGCCGGCGAGCCGGCTGCGTTGATGTTCATCAACATCGACCGCTTCAAGCTGATCAACGACAGCCAGGGCCACGCGGCCGGCGACGGCCTGTTGCGCGACATCGCACTGCGCATCGGCGAACAGCTCACCGCCACCGCCATGCTGGCGCGCCTGGCCGGCGATGAATTCGCCCTGGCCCTGCCGCAATGCAGCGCCGAGCAGGCCAGCGCCACCGCCGAACGCCTGCTCGGCACCATCGCCGGCCCGCTGCCGGTGGGCCACATGACCGTGCACCCGTCCGCCAGCATCGGCGTGGCGATGTTTCCCGAGGACGGGCGCGACATCAACATCCTGCTGCGGCATGCCGATCTGGCCATGAACCGCGCCAAGCAGGAAGGCGGCGGGCGTTTCCGCTTCTTCAGTGCGGACATGAACCGCATGGCGCAGGAGCGCGTGGCGCTGGAAGCAGAGCTGCGCCAGGCGATCGGCCGCAATCAACTGCAGCTGCACTATCAACCGCAACTGCTCAGCCAGGCGCCGCATGCGCTGTATGGCGTGGAAGCCTTGTTGCGCTGGAACCACCCGCAACTGGGCGCCGTGTCGCCCGCGCGCTTCCTGCCGGTGGCCGAAGAGCAAGGCATGATGCCGCAGCTCAATGACTGGGTGCTGCGTCGCGCCTGCGAACAGGTCGCCGATTGGCGCCAACGCGGCGTGCCGGTGGCGCGGGTCTCGGTCAATCTGTCGGCGAGCAGCTTCGAAAGCCCGCGCATGCTCACCGACCTGCTGCGCCTGATCGACGACATGGGCGTGCAGCCGTCGGACCTCACGCTGGAAATGACCGAGAGCGTGATGCTCTCCGGCCAGCCCGGCGTGCTGGAGAACCTGCACGCCATCCGCGAAGCCGGCATCTCCTTGTCGCTGGACGACTTCGGCACCGGCTATTCCAGCCTGAGCCACCTGCACCGCCTGCCGATCGACGAACTCAAGCTCGACATGAGCTTCGTGCGCGACATCGAACATAGCGAAGACGCGCGCGCACTCACCACCTCGGTGCTGCGCATCGGCGAGCACCTGCGCAAGCACGTGGTCGCCGAAGGCGTGGAGAACGAAGCCCAACGCCTGCTGCTGGCCGATCTGGGCTGCGAAGTGCTCCAGGGCTATCTGTTCTCGCGCCCCCTGCCCGCCGCCGCCCTGGAAGCCTGGCTGGGCGCACAGCCCTGACAGTTGCCTGTTGGCCGGCACGCGCGCTCGCTGCAACTGGTGGCGCTTTAATTTGCCACTTGCCGGATCAAGGCGATCGACGCGCGACGCGCGGCGACGAACCGTTCTCGATCCAATGTCCGTCCCAACCAGCCCAGCAACTGCGCATTGACGAAGGCCGGGTTCTCCAATGTGGCGATGTGGCCCGCATCGGGAACCAGCTCGTAATCGCAGTTGATCACCTCGGCCATCAGCAACAGCTCTTCCACCGGCCTGGGAATGTCGTACTCGCCCCCCATCAGCAGCGTGGTGGCCGGATTCAGATGTGCAAGGCGTTTCAGCGCATCCTCGCGCCCGAAGATCAATCGCCCCAGCGGCACGATTGTGTCCCGCAACTGGTCGGGTGACAACGCCGCCAGGCGTTGTGCGAACGCCACAGGCAGCGGCGAGGCCAGATCGATCGCCGGGCGGAAGAACAATGGCACGATCGCCGACACCAGCGCCGGCGTCACCTGCCCCGCCGTGGCGATGGCATCCAGCAGGCCGAAGTAGCGCTCACGCGTCACCTGCGGTTCGGCCCCCAGAAAGGTATCCATCAGCACCAGGCTGCGCACGCGCGTTGGCGCCATCAACGCCAGTTCCGCGGCCCACATGCCGCCAACGGACAGCCCGACCACGGCGCACTCTTCGATCTGCAACGTATCCAACAATCCCAGCATCTGTTGCGCCAGGTCACCGATGGTCTGCGTGCCGGCCGGCAGCGGCCCCGATGCGCCGTGCCCCCACAACTCGGGAACGACGACGCGATAGTGCGGTGAGAGGGCCTGGACCTGCGGTTCCCACATCGCCGCATCCCATAGGTAACTGTGTCCCAGCAACACCGGGAACCCTTGACCATGTTGTGCGTAGTGCAGCGGTTGAGCAGCGATCGTGCAAATGGGCATTGGACATCGAACGGCAGTGGCGGAAGCGGCGACACTCTAGACCCGTGCACTTCAGATTTTTGTTGCAGCGCGCCAGAGGAGTTACCTGCGATTTGCTTTGGCACACCGCACTTGTGCGGCCAAACGAAGCCAGTGCCCGTTAAACGAAAAACGCCCGGCAGTGCCGGGCGTTTTGCGACGAACGTGCTGTGCTCGATCAGGCAGCGACGGTGTCGGCCACGTCCTGATATTCCTGGATCTGATCGAAGTTCATGTAGCGGTAGATCTGCTCGCCACTGGTCTTGATCACGCCCACATCGGCCATGTACTCGTCCTTGGTCGGGATGCGACCCAGACGCGAACAGATTGCCGCCAGCTCCGCCGAACCCAGGTACACGTTGGTGTTGCGGCCCAGACGGTTCGGGAAGTTACGCGTGGAGGTGGAGAACACCGTGGCGCCCTCGCGTGCCTGCGCCTGGTTGCCCATGCACAGCGAGCAGCCGGGCATTTCCATGCGCGCACCGGCTGCGCCGAAGGTGCCGTAATGGCCTTCCTTGGTCAGCTCGGAGGCATCCATCTTGGTCGGCGGCGCAACCCACAGGCGGGTCGGGATATCGCGCTTGCCTTCCAGCAACTTGGCGGCGGCACGGAAGTGACCGATGTTGGTCATGCACGAACCGATGAACACTTCGTCGATCGCCGCACCGGCAACCTCCGACAGCGTCTTGACGTCGTCCGGATCGTTCGGGCACGCCACGATCGGCTCGTGGATATCGGCCAGATCGATCTCGATCACCGCGGCGTACTCGGCATCGGCATCGGGCTGCAGCTGCTGCGGATCGGCCAGCCACTCTTCCATCTTCTTGATGCGGCGGCCCAGGGTGCGTGCATCGGCATAGCCTTCGGCAATCATCCAGCGCAGCAGGGTGATGTTGCTGGTCAGGTATTCGATGATCGGCGCCTTGTCCAGGTGCACGGTGCAACCGGCCGCGGAACGCTCGGCGGACGCGTCGGACAGCTCGAACGCCTGCTCCACCTTCAGGTTCGGCAAGCCTTCGATTTCCAGGATGCGGCCGGAGAAGATGTTCTTCTTGCCCTGCTTGGCCACGGTCAGCAGACCGTCCTTGATCGCGTACAGCGGGATCGCGTTGACCAGGTCACGCAGGGTCACGCCCGGCTGCATCTCGCCCTTGAAGCGCACCAGCACGCTCTCTGGCATGTCCAGCGGCATCACGCCGGTGGCGGCGGCAAAGGCCACCAGGCCGGAGCCGGCCGGGAACGAAATGCCGATCGGGAAACGGGTGTGCGAGTCGCCGCCGGTGCCGACGGTGTCGGGCAGCAGCATGCGATTGAGCCAGCTGTGAATCACGCCGTCGCCCGGGCGCAGCGACACGCCGCCGCGGGTGGAGATGAACTCCGGCAGCGTGTGGTGGGTCTTGACGTCCACCGGCTTCGGGTAGGCCGCGGTGTGGCAGAACGACTGCATCACCAGGTCGGCCGAGAAGCCCAGGCAGGCCAGGTCCTTCAGCTCGTCGCGGGTCATCGGGCCGGTGGTGTCTTGCGAGCCCACCGAGGTCATCTTCGGCTCGCAATAGGTGCCCGGGCGCATGCCCTGGCCTTCCGGCAGACCGCAGGCGCGGCCAACCATCTTCTGTGCCAGCGAGAAGCCCTTGCCGGTGTCCGGCGGGTCCATCGGCAGACGGAACAGGTCCGACGCCGGCAGGCCGAGGAATTCGCGTGCCTTGGCGGTGAGGCCACGGCCCACGATCAGCGGAATGCGGCCACCGGCGCGCACTTCGTCGAACAGCACGTCCGACTTCATCGCGAACTCGGCAATCACCTGCCCGTCCTTCAGCGCCTTGCCGTCGTACGGACGCAGCTCGACCACGTCGCCGTGCTCCATCTGCGACACGTCCAGCTCGATCGGCAACGCACCGGCGTCTTCCATGGTGTTGTAGAAGATCGGCGCGATCTTCGAACCCAGGCACACGCCGCCGAAGCGCTTGTTCGGGATGTACGGAATGTCTTCGCCGGTCCACCACAGCACCGAGTTGGTCGCCGACTTGCGCGAGGAACCGGTACCGACCACGTCGCCAACATAAGCAACCAGATGGCCCTTGTCCTTGAGATCGGCGATGGCCTGGATCGGGCCGCGCCTGCCGTCTTCTTCCGGCACGAAAGCCGCGCCTTCGCGCGCATTCTTCAGCATTGCCAGTGCGTGCAGCGGGATGTCCGGGCGCGTGGTCGCATCCGGCGCCGGCGACAGGTCGTCGGTGTTGGTTTCGCCCGGCACCTTGAACACGGTGATGGTCATGCTCTGCGGCACTTCCGGCTTGCTGGTGAACCACTCGGCATCGGCCCAGCTCTGCAGCACGGCCTTGGCGTGCGCGTTGCCGGCTTCGGCCTTTTCCTGCACGTCATGGAACGCATCGAACACCAGCAAGGTGTGCTTGAGCGCTTCGGCGGCGGTGGCGCCGAGCTCGGCGTTGTCCAGCAGCTCGATCAGCGGATGGATGTTGTAACCGCCCAGCATGGTGCCCAGCAATTCGGTGGCACGCGTCGGCGAGATCAGCGCGCTGGTCTCGGTGCCGAACGCCACCGCGGCCAGGTACGAGGCCTTGACCTTAGCGGCGTCGTCCACGCCGGCCGGCACGCGCTGGCTGAGCAGCTCGACCAGGAAGGCCTCTTCGCCGGCGGGCGGGTTCTTCAGCAGCTCGATGACCTCGGCGGTCTGCTGCGCGGTCAGCGGCAGCGGCGGGATACCGAGCGCTTGGCGCTCTGCAACGTGGTGGCGATAGGCTTCCAACATGCGGATTCTCCAAAGGACAGCTAGTGAATGTGTAGAACGTGAAAAACGTGGATCAGGCAGCGGGCTTGGGCACGATGATCTTCAAGCCCTTGAAGTAGTCGCGGAAAAAACTGTCGTCGCGGGTGATCAGGCCGTCGCATTGCAGCATCGCGTGCGCACCGATCAGGAAGTCGGCCACCACCCGCTCGCGCTTGCCGCCGCGCGCACGAAAGCGGCGCTGCATCTCGCCGGCGCGCAAGGCCGATTTGGCCTCCAGCGCGTTGAAGCGGATGCTCATGTCTTCCAGCACCGACAGTGCTTCGGCGCCATCGCGCAGCGCGCTGCAGACCTCGGCCAGCACCACGTCGCACACCACCACAGGGCCAGTGCTCAGGCATTGGCGCAGGCAGGCTTCGGCGGCGTCGGCTTGCGCGCTGTCGGCCAGCAGGTCGACCAGCACCGATGAATCAATCGCGATCATGCGCCGGCTTCGGGATCGAGCGGATCGCCCGGTGCACGCCCGCGGATGGCACGCATCGCATCGTCGGTGCTGGCAAAGCCGTCCAGCTTGAAGCGGCCGCGTGCGCGTGAAATGGCATCGTCAACACTCTTGCGCAGAATGATGCGGCCGCCTTCCAGCTCGACCTTGAGCGTAGTGCCCTTGGTCAGCCCCAGCGCGTCGCGCACCGCCTTGGGCAGCGTGATCTGGCCGCGTTCGGCAACGGTGGCTTCCATGGGCGCTCCGCGGAAAAAGTATGCATGAATTCTACATACTTGACTTGTCGTACTCAAGGCCACATACCGGTGTGCACAAACCGGGCGTACACACTGAATCGGTCACACTGTGGCCGAGCCTAAAGCCTGCAAGCCATAGGAGTGATGCATGAGCGATTCCTTTTCCACCCGTACCTCGCTAGAGGTCAACGGCCAGCGCTACGACTACTACAGCCTGCCCAAACTGGGCGAGCGCTTCGATGTCGCCCGCCTGCCCTACTCGATGAAGATCCTGCTGGAGAACCTGCTCCGGCATGAAGACGGTGGCGTCACCGTCGGCAAGGACCACATCGAAGCCGTCGCCAAGTGGGACCCGGCCGCCGAACCCGATATCGAAATCGCCTTCATGCCGGCGCGCGTGGTGCTGCAGGACTTCACCGGCGTGCCCTGCGTGGTCGACCTGGCCGCGATGCGCGATGCGGTGGTCAGGCTCGGCGGCAATGCCGACCAGATCAACCCGCAGATCCCCTCCGAACTGGTCATCGACCACTCCGTGCAGGTGGACGTATTCGGCAAGCCCGAAGCGCTGGATCTGAACGGCAAGATCGAATTCCAGCGTAACCAGGAGCGCTACGGCTTCCTGCGCTGGGGCCAGAAGGCCTTCGACAACTTCAAGGTGGTGCCGCCCAACACCGGCATCGTCCACCAGGTGAACCTGGAAAACCTGGCGCGCGTGGTGATGAGCGCGGACAAGGACGGCACCCAGATCGCCTATCCGGACACCGTGTTCGGCACCGACAGTCATACCACCATGATTAACGGTATCGGCGTGCTGGGCTGGGGCGTGGGCGGCATCGAGGCGGAAGCGGCGATGCTCGGCCAGCCCTCCTCCATGCTGATTCCGCAGGTGGTGGGCTTCAAGCTCACCGGCAAGCTGCCCGAAGGCGCCACCGCCACCGACCTGGTACTCACGGTCACCCAGATGCTGCGCAAGCATGGCGTGGTGGGCAAGTTCGTGGAGTTCTACGGTGAAGGCCTGCAGCACCTGCCGCTGGCCGACCGCGCCACCATCGGCAACATGGCGCCGGAATACGGTGCCACCTGCGGCATCTTCCCGGTCGATAACGAATCGCTGACCTACCTGCGCCTGTCCGGCCGCAGCGAGGAGCAGATTGCACTGGTGGAGGCCTACGCCAAGGCACAGGGCCTGTGGCATGACGCCGACACCCCGCATGCGCAGTACAGCGCCATGCTGGAGCTGGACATGGGCGACGTCAAACCGTCGCTGGCCGGCCCCAAGCGCCCGCAGGACCGCGTGCTGCTGGAAGACATGCAATCCAACTACCGCGAGAGCCTCAAGCCGTTCGCCGAGGCGCGCAGCAAGCGCCTGGCCGATACCAAGCAGGAAGACCGGCTCAAGAACGAAGGCGGCGGCGGCACCGCGGTGGGCGCCAAGGCCTCGCAGGCCGAAAGCGCTGGCGACAGCGGTGCGGGCTGGCAGCTGCGCGATGGCTCGGTGGTGATCGCTGCGATTACCTCGTGCACCAACACCTCCAACCCGGCAGTGATGCTGGGCGCCGGCCTGCTCGCCCGCAATGCCGCGGCCAAGGGCTTGAAGGCGCAGCCCTGGGTCAAGACCTCGCTTGGGCCGGGCTCGCGCGTGGTCACCGACTATCTGAGCAAGGCCGGCGTGCTGGCCGATCTGGAAAAACTCGGCTTCTACGTGGTGGGCTACGGCTGCACGACCTGCATCGGCAACTCCGGCCCGCTGCCGGAAGACGTCTCGGATGCGATTGCCAAGGATGACCTGGTGGTGACCTCGGTGTTGTCGGGCAACCGCAACTTCGAAGGCCGCGTGCATCCCGAGGTCAAGATGAACTACCTCGCCTCGCCGCCGCTGGTGGTGGCGTATGCGATCGCCGGCACCACCGACATCGACCTCACCCGCGACCCGCTTGGCACCGGCAGCGACGGTCAGCCGGTGTACCTGCGCGATATCTGGCCGAGCAACAAGGAAATCGGCGACACCATCGCCGCCACCGTCGGCCCGGAAATGTTCAAGCAGAACTACGCCGATGTGTTCAAGGGCGACACGCGCTGGAACACCATCGCCTCGCCGGACGGTGACCTGTACGAGTGGGATACCGCGTCCACCTACATCAAGAACCCGCCCTACTTCGAAGGCATGACGATGCAGGTGGGCCACGTCGACGACGTGCATGGCGCGCGCATCATGGGACTGTTCGGCGACTCGATCACCACCGACCACATCTCCCCGGCCGGCAACATCAAGAAGGATTCGCCCGCGGGCCGTTTCCTGCAGGAGCGCGGCGTACAGCCGGCCGACTTCAACAGCTACGGCAGCCGGCGCGGCAACGACGATGTGATGGTGCGCGGCACCTTCGCCAATATCCGCATCAAGAACCTGATGTTCGGTGGCGAGGAAGGCGGCAACACGCTGTATTTCGGCAAGGACGGCGCGGCGCCCGAGAAGCTTGCCATCTACGACGCGGCAATGAAGTACAAGGCCGATGGCGTGCCGCTGGTGGTGCTGGCCGGCAAGGAATACGGCACCGGCTCCTCGCGGGATTGGGCCGCCAAGGGCACCAACCTGCTGGGCGTCAAGGCCGTGGTCGCCGAAAGCTTTGAGCGCATCCACCGCTCTAACCTGGTCGGCATGGGCGTGCTGCCACTGCAGTTCCTGGAAGGCGAAAATGCGCAGACGCTGGGCCTGGATGGCTCGGAAGTGCTGGACATCACCGGCCTGCAGGACGGCGCCAGCCGTCGCGCTACCATCGATGCGAAGAAGTCCGATGGCAGCGTCAAGCAGTTCCAGGTCAAGGTGCTGCTGCTGACGCCGAAGGAAGTGGAGTACTTCAAGCACGGCGGCCTGCTGCAGTACGTGCTGCGCCAACTGGCCGCCCGCAAGGCAGCCTGATTGCACTGAACTGATGTTCTCGACACTCCCGCCGCCCGGCGGGAGTGTCGCTTTTGCGCAACGGATGTATTGCAAGCGTGGCTGGGGATCGCCTGATGGCAGTGAAACAGCGCTACTTCTGTGAACCAAGAAGAGCGCACGCACAGAGCGCTAGCCGATATGGTCGCGCTCGCTGATATTGGGACCTGCCCTACCCGCCACCTGCAGTCCACTGCGCGTGGTACAGCTCCCAGTCGCTGCCACGCAGCCGCCAGCCGGTGGTGACCTGATAGTGCTGCGCCTGATCAGGCAGCCAGCGTCCGCCGCCGCCGGTCAGCAACACGCTGAAGCGCACGGTTGCCGTACTGCCCTGCATCTGCACGTCCAACGGCCCGACGGTGACGCCGATCGCTTGATGACCCAGCAGCTGCAGTTGCAGCAGGCGCCGCGCCCCGGCCGCGTCCATGCCGTGCTCGCCGACAAAATCCTCTGCCACCGGCGCCATCGCCTCGCGTACATCGCGTGCCTCGATCGCCGCGCGCATCTGCTCCACCGTGGCACGCAGCCGCTGTTCCGGGCCCGGCTTCGCGCAGCCGGCCAGCACCAGCACGCAGAACGCAGCTAGCCCGACGTGCCACCTCAAAATGCTGCTGCGCATCACGCTTCGCCTTTTCCATCCATGACGGTATGCTGCCAGTTGCTGTGGCGCCGTGGAACATGGCACGCCACCAACGAATACCCTGGAGGGGGGGCAGATGAGTCAGGCACGTCCTTGGTTGCAAAGTTATCCGGCCGGAGTGGCCGCGGAGATCGATCTGGAGCAGTTCCGCACCGTGGCGGAGGTTTTCGCCACATCGGTGGCGCGCTTCGCTGATCGTCCCGCGTATCACAGCTTCGGCAAGACCATTACCTACCGCGAAGCAGATCAGCTGGTCGACCAGTTCGCGGCCTATCTGCTCGGCGAGTTGCAGCTGAAAAAAGGCGACCGCGTCGCCTTGATGATGCCCAACTGCTTGCAATACCCGATTGCCACCTTCGGCATCCTGCGCGCCGGTTTGACCGTGGTGAACGTCAACCCGCTCTACACCCCGCGCGAGCTCAAGCACCAGTTGATCGACTCGGGCGCCAGCGTGCTGGTGGTCATCGACAACTTCGGCACCACCGTGCAGCAGGTGATCGCCGACACGCAGGTCAAGCAGGTCATCACCACCGGCCTGGGCGACATGCTCGGGTTCCCGAAGGCCGCACTGGTCAACTTTGTCGTCAAGTACGTCAAGAAGCTGGTGCCGGAGTACCGCATCAACGGCGCGATCCGCTTCCGCGACGCGCTGGCACTGGGCCGCAAGCACCGCGTCCCGACCCTGCAGATCGAGCCGGACGACATCGCCTTTTTGCAGTACACCGGCGGCACCACCGGCGTGGCCAAGGGCGCGATGCTGACCCACCGCAACCTGGTCGCCAACATGCAACAGGCGCACCAGTGGCTGGCCGGCACCGGCAAGCTGGAAGAAGGCCACGAGGTGGTGATCACCGCGTTGCCGCTGTATCACATCTTCGCGTTGACGGCGAACGGCCTGGTCTTCATGAAAATCGGCGGCTGCAATCACCTGATCAGCAACCCGCGCGACATGCCGGGCTTCGTCAAGGAACTCAAGAAGACCCGCTTCACCGCGTTTACCGGCGTCAACACGCTGTTCAATGGCCTGCTCAATACGCCCGGCTTCGATCAGATCGACTTTTCGTCGTTGAAGATGACCCTCGGCGGCGGCATGGCAGTACAGCGCTCGGTCGCCGAACGCTGGAAGCAGGTCACCGGCCTGACACTGGTCGAGGCTTACGGCCTGACCGAGACCTCGCCCGCCGCCTGCATCAACCCGATGGATCTGGTCGACTACAACGGCTCGATCGGCCTGCCGATTCCGTCCACCGATGCCTGCATCAAGGACGACGATGGCAAGGTGCTGGCGCTGGGCGAGATCGGCGAGCTGTGCATCAAGGGCCCGCAGGTGATGAAGGGCTATTGGAAGAAGGCCGACGAGACCGCCAAGGTCATGGACGCCGAAGGCTGGCTGCACACCGGCGACATCGCGCGTATGGACGAACGTGGCTTCGTCTATATCGTCGACCGCAAGAAGGACATGATCCTGGTGTCCGGCTTCAACGTGTACCCCAACGAGATCGAAGACGTCATCGCGACGATGCCGGGCGTGCTCGAAGTGGCCGCAGTCGGCGTGCCGGATGAAAAGTCCGGCGAAATCGTCAAGGTGGTGATCGTCAAGAAGGACCAGGCCCTGACCGCCGAGGACGTAAAGGCGCACTGCCGCACCAACCTGACCGGCTACAAGCAGCCGCGCGTGATCGAGTTCCGCAAGGAATTGCCGAAGACCAACGTCGGCAAGATCCTGCGTCGCGAATTGCGGGATGCGGCCAAGGGTTAATCGTCGATCTTCGGCATATAAACTAAAACGATAAACCAATGCTTGACTCAAGGGCTTTCCCGTCAACGGGAAAGCCCTTTGCGTTCAAACAGATAGGGCCGGTGTAGGATCGCTTCGTGGAGCCCGCACCGCCCGCTGCGCCACATCATCCGCGGGCGATCTCCTCGAGACAAGCTCATGAGCATGATCGAAACCCTACAGGTTCAAACTACTCAATCCACGATCCGCACGCACTCCAGCCATGACGATGCAGCACATTGGCTGTTCATGCACGCTGATGCATCCAGTGGCGTCAGGCCCTGCTTCCGCCCTCAGTTGATGACGGAGATGCACAACGACCTGGACTCTATTTCCCACTTCTCAAAGCACGAATCCAATCGCTTGCGGAGCCTTGTTCTTGCCTCCGATGCGAACGCTTTCAACCTCGGCGGTGACCTGGATTTATTCAGCCAGCTGATTCGTGCACGCGACAGACAAAGCCTTTTGCACTATGCGGAAAGTTGCGTGCGCGGTGTGTTTGCGTTTCATCGTGGGCTGTCCGGCAACTTCAGAACCATTGCCCTTTTACAAGGCGACGCACTTGGTGGTGGCCTGGAAATGGCATTGTCGTGTCACACCATTATTGCGGAGGAAGGCATTGGCATGGGGCTCCCCGAAGTCCTCTTCGGATTGTTTCCCGGCATGGGCGCCTACTCGTTCTTGTCAAGGCGGGTATCGCCTCAGTTAGCCGAACGCATCATTCTCGATGGGCGCGTCTACAGCAGCGAAGAAATGCATGCCATGGGAGTCGTCGACATTCTCGTACCACGCGGAAAAGGCATTCAGGCAACTCACGACTTGATTACCAGGCAGCAACGCACCCCCCAGTCGTACCTTGCGATGAATCGCGCAAGAGAACTGTGCAATCCAGTCACACATGCAGAATTGATGGCGGTCACCGAGGTCTGGGTCGATGCTGCGTTGGAGCTGGGCGAAAAGTCACTCAAGACGATGGACCGTCTGGTAAAAGCGCAAACGCGCCGAGCTGCAAAGGGAATTGCCTGATTAGCATGACAGCATGCCATCAGGGGGATCAGGCCCGGCGTACCGCCGGGCTTCTGGTCACGACGCGTCTTCTCCGGAATCTTTTCCGAAACGTTCTTTAGCGCGCGATTCAAGCGCGGCACGACCCAACTGCAGACTGCGTTGCAGCTGAGCCACACGCATCTGCCATTCGGTCATGATCTGCGCATCGGACATGCCCATCAACTCACCACCCTGCTCGGCCAACGTCACCAGACCAAGATTGCTGGCAACGCCCTTCGTCGCATGAGCATGCTCACGCAGCTGCCCCCACTCGTCCGCCTGCGCATCGATGGTCATCGCAGCGATACAGGATTCGGCATCACTCAAACATTGGCGGATAAACTCCTTCTCGAAATTCGCCCCCATGCCGAGAGACGCCAACTCGTCGAGCACAGTGCCGTCGAGAACTCCATCCGGCGCCACGCCGATACGTACAGGCATCACATTCGCCTGCGGCAATTTTCCATTCACTGCAATTTCGGCAAGCGTGTCCAGCAGCTTTACCGCAACAACCGGCTTGGCCAGAAAAGCATAAGCGCCCGCTTGCTCGCAGTTGCGAATTGCCTCCGGCGTTACATCTGCACTCAAGACAACAACCGGGGTTCTAGGTTGGGATCCTGCCTGCATGACACGTAATTGCTTCAGCAAATCCAAACCACTGACGCCAGGCATATGCAGGTCGACAATGGCCACGTCGAAGTCGGCCTCAGAAAGGGCATCCAGCACCTGCTCGCCGCCATTGACGCAAGTCACCTTGTGACCGGCTTTTTGCAATAGCCGCTGCAACACCATCCGGTTGGCCGCATGGTCGTCCGCCACCAGGATCTGCAATGTTCGAACGCGCGCCCGGTGACGCAGGAACGGGTCGGTAAACGCGATGACGTTGCCAGTATCTCCGGGTGCGGCGTTGTCTTTTACCGCCCTGACAGCAGCCAACTCGCTCGCCAGGTCGAACGGCAATTCGAACCAGAAGCGACTGCCACCACTCGGATTCTCTACAAAACCGATTTCGCCGCCCATCGATTCGACCAGTCCTTTGGCGATCGTAGTGCCAAGGCCACTGCCCTCAAAACGTCGCGCCAAACTGTTATCGGCTTGCTCGAAGGCCTCGAACAAGCGCGGCTGCATATCGAGTGGAACCCCGATACCCGTATCGATCACATCAAAACGCAAGCGCACCTTGTCCGGTGTGGAACGCTCGACGACCCCAATCGTGACGTCGATATGCCCTCTATCGGTGAACTTGACCGCATTGCCAGTCAAATTCAACAGGATCTGACGAAGATGTCCTGCATCGCCCTGCAAGAGATCGGGCACATCGGGGGCAATGGCCACCGCATAGTCCAGACCCTTGACCCTTGCCTGCGGCTGAAGAATCAAATCAATAGTACCGAGAAGATCCCTAAGCGCGAAATCCCGATGCTC
This sequence comes from Xanthomonas sp. NCPPB 4037, assembly GCF_041475695.2. Lineage (NCBI taxonomy): Bacteria > Pseudomonadati > Pseudomonadota > Gammaproteobacteria > Lysobacterales > Lysobacteraceae > Xanthomonas > Xanthomonas sp. NCPPB 4037. Next base: position 2,218,592 of record NZ_CM191261.1, on the reverse strand, counting down.
GACCCGGACTTTGCCCGCTTCGATGGCAGAGATGTCCAGGACCTCTTCCACCAATGAAAGCAAACTCCGGGCAGACGCCTGAATTGTGTTCAAGCACTCCCGTTGCTCGGCATCCAGGCGAGTGGTTGCCAAAACCTCTGTCATGCCCGAAAGCCCGTTGAGCGGGGTCCGGAACTCGTGGCTCATGTTTGCCAGAAAGCGACTTTTCGCTTCACTGGCGCGCCGCGCTTCTGCGGTAGCACGCGTCAGCTTGCTGAGGAGGCCGGACAGGTACAGCGGAATGGCGGCAAGTCCAAGCCACAAGCCAATACCCAAACCGAAGTTGCGCTTCCAGTAGGCATTAGTCGCCAGCGTAATGCCAAAACTCAGCATCGCCATGACGACCGCAAGATAGAGATAGCGATTGCCAAAGCGCAGACCGTTGCCGATGGTTACCCACATCACCACGACGTAGATGCACGCCATCGGCTCGCCAATGGCACTCATGGCCATCGACATCAGCCCGTAGTCCGCCAGCATGCCGATGACGCGCCGCGGGTGCGAACGCTCCGGCTTCAGCACGATCCAGGTAAAGATCATCAGCGCCAAGGCCTGACTGAGCAGGGTCAGACCGACGACGTAAAACAGTTGCGTTGACGGCAATGCCCAGCGACTGGCGAACAGCACCTCGTAGGTCAGAATCAGCGCCACCATGGCAATGCGGATCAACGCCTGACCATGTTCACTGTCCTGGCGCTGCGCAAGCCTGCTACGCACCTCGCTGAGTAAGGCCAACATCCTCACACCCCAGGACGCGCCGATGCGGTGGAGAACTGTCCGCAGATCTGCTCCAGTTGCGCGCGCCCGCGCAGCAGTGCGTCCACGCAGCGCGGGTCGAACAGCCGACCGCGTTGGGCGTATAGGTAGGCTAGCGCTGCATCCATCGTCCATGCTTCCTTGTAAGGCCGTGCCGAGAGCAGTGCGTCGAAGACGTCGGCCACTGCCACGATGCGTGCTTCCAGCGGTATCGCCTCGCCCACCAGGCCGTCGGGATAACCGCTGCCATCGTAACGCTCGTGATGGCGTAGCGCGATCAGCGCGCCCACCTGGATGAAGCGGTTCTGGCTGCCGCTGAGCAGCTCATAGCCGATGCGCGGGTGGCGCTTCATCACGTTCATTTCGTCTTCGGTGAGCTTGCCCGGCTTGAGCAGCACCGAATCGGGAATGGCGATCTTGCCCATGTCGTGCAGCGGCGCGGCCATCTCGATGATGCGCACTTCTTCTTCCGACAAGCCCAGCTGCTCGGCCACCAGGCCGGCCACGTGCGACATCCGCTCCAGGAAGGCGCTGGTGCCGCCGTCGCGGTATTCGATGGCACGTGCCAGGCGCGAAAGCGTTTCGCGTTCGCGCTCTTCGACCTCGTTCATGCTCGCAAGCAGGCGTTGCTCCAGCGACAGCGCACGTTGCTTGACGCTCTCGCTCTGCTGGCGCAACTGCAACAAGTTCGAGCAGCGGGCGCGCAGTTCGCGCGGCCGGATCGGCTTGACCAGGAAATCGATCACGCCCGCTTCCAGCGCCGCCTGGCGGATCGGCTCGTCGCCGACGATGGTGATCAGGATGATCGGAATGTCGCGGTGGCTCGGCAAACGGCGCAGCCGCCGCGCGAACTCCAGCCCGTCCATGCCCGGCATCCGGTAATCGAGCAGTAACAGATCCACGCGACCAGCTTCGCACCAGGACAGCGCGTCCAGCGGATCGCCGAAATCGTAGACCTTCAACTCCGGCGCGATGTCTTCGATGACATGACGCAGCATTGTCCGCGCGGACATCTGGTCATCGACAATGACGATGTTCAATCCCAGATCCGCCTTTTCCGACCAGCTTCCCCATGTCTCCGCCGAAGATACACCCGCCGGATTCCCTAAAACATCCTGCATAACCGTTTCTCCTCTCGTTCGAGAACGGGAAAGCGACGACGTCGGTCCCTGTACCGACTCCTCCGGCCATACCGTGACCGGAGCTCCGCCCTAGCATATGCAGTATCTGTGCCGTCGGCACGCGGCGGCACAAAAAAATCAGGCTTCCGGACGCATGTAGGGGAACAGCAGCACGTCGCGAATGGAGGTACTGCCGGTCAGCAGCATCACCAGCCGATCGATACCGATGCCCAGCCCGCCGGTCGGCGCCATTCCGTACTCCAGGGCACGGATGTAGTCAGCGTCGTAATGCATCGCTTCGTCGTCGCCGCCGTCCTTCGCCTGCACCTGGGCCTGGAAACGCGCCGCCTGGTCTTCCGGGTCGTTGAGCTCCGAGAACCCGTTGGCCAGCTCCTTGCCATTGATGAAGAGCTCGAAGCGGTCGGTATACCCCGGCTCGGTGTCGCTGGCGCGTGCCAGCGGCGACACCTCGACCGGGTGGTCGGTGATGAAAGTCGGCTGCACCAGCGTGTGTTCGACGGTGGCTTCGAAGATTTCCAGCAGCAGCTTGCCCCAGCCGTAGGACGGCTTGACCTTGATCTTGAGCCGCTCGCAATGGCGCAGCAGCGCGGCGTAGTCGGTGCAATCGGCCGCGCTGATCTCCGGGTTGTGGTGGCGCACTGCCTCATCCATGCGCCAGCGTCGGAAAGCCGGCGCCAAATCAATGTCGGCGCCGTCCCAGCTGACCTGGGTGGTGCCGAGCACGCCCTGGGCGGTGTCGCGGATCACCTGTTCGGTCAGGTCCATGATCTCGTGGTACGTGGCATAAGCCTCGTAGAGCTCGAGCATGGTGAACTCGGGGTTGTGCCGGGTCGACACGCCTTCGTTGCGGAAATTGCGGTTGATCTCGTAGACGCGCTCCAGCCCACCGACCACCAGCCGCTTGAGGTACAGCTCCGGGGCCACGCGCAGGTACAGGTCCAGATCCAGCGCGTTGTGGTGGGTACTGAACGGCTTGGCGGTGGCGCCGCCGGGGATGTAATGCATCATCGGCGTCTCCACTTCCAGGAAGCGGCGCGCGTCCAGCCAGGCGCGGATGGCGCGGATGATCTTGGAGCGCTTGATGAAGACCTCGCGCGCTTCCGGGGTCACGATCAGGTCCACATAGCGCTGGCGATAGCGCTGCTCCACGTCCGACAGGCCGTGCCACTTATCCGGCAGCGGACGCAGCGACTTGGTCAGCAAACGCAGCGCACTGGCCTTGACCGACAGCTCGCCGGTCTTGGTACGGGTCAGCCCGCCCTCCACCGCCACGATGTCGCCCACGTCCCAACCCTTGAAGGCGGTGTAGGCATCGCCCAGCACATTGCCCTGCAGGAACAACTGCACACGCCCGGACTCGTCCTGGATCTGCGCGAAGCTGGCCTTGCCCATCACCCGCTTGGCCATCAACCGGCCCGCCAGCTTGACGCCGCGGTCGGCCGCTTCCAGCGCTTCGGCAGTCCAGGTTTCGGCATCGGCGAACTCGGCCTGCAGGTCGCCGGCAAAGTGGGTGCGCACGAAATCGTTCGGATAGGCGATGCCCTGGCCGCGCAACGCGCCCAGTTTCGCGCGCCGCTCGGCGATGAGGCTGTTCTCGTCGGCGGGGAGCTGCGGCGTGGGGGTCTGTTCGGTCATGGCGGGAATCGATCTGCAATGGGTCGGGCACGGGCCCGGTGGGGGTAAGGCGCCGGTAGGGCCGGCGCCGCTGCAACGGTGCAGCGAGATGGAACGATCACGCAGCGGTGTCGCGTGGCGTGAGATGGCAAAGCGTCGCTGGCGAGCAACGCGGTCTCCGCAGTGCTGCAGTGCGCCGGTGCGACGTTACCGCCGCACTGGCGCACCACACTCAGGCATCCAGGCGTTTGGAGCCCGCCGCCAGGCCGGCCTTGAGGCTGGCTTCGACGAATTCGTCCAGATCGCCATCGAGTACCTTCTGGGTATCGCTGCGTTCGATGCCGGTGCGCAGATCCTTGATGCGGCTCTGGTCGAGCACGTAATTGCGGATCTGGCTGCCCCAGCCGATGTCGGACTTGGTCGCTTCCAGCGCATCGCGCTCGACGTTGCGCTTCTGCACTTCCAGCTCGTACAACTTGGCGGCCAGCATCTTCATCGCGTTGTCGCGATTTTGGTGCTGGCTGCGGCCGGTCTGGCAGGCGACCACGGTATTGGTCGGAATATGCGTGATACGCACCGCCGACTCGGTCTTGTTGACGTGCTGACCACCGGCACCAGAGGAGCGGTACACGTCGGTACGCAGATCGGCCGGATTGATGTCGATCTCGATGTTGTCGTCCACTTCCGGCGACACGAACACCGAAGTGAAGCTGGTATGCCGGCGGTTGTCGGAGTCGAACGGCGACTTGCGCACCAGCCGGTGCACGCCGATCTCGGTCTTCAACCAGCCATAGGCGTACTCGCCTTCGATGCGGATCGTGGCCGATTTGATGCCCGCGACTTCGCCGCCGGACACTTCCATCAGCTCGGTCTTCCAGCCGCGCGACTCGGCCCAACGCAGATACATGCGCAGCAGGATTTCCGCCCAGTCCTGGGCTTCGGTACCACCGGCGCCGGCCTGGATGTCGACGAACGCGTTGGCGCCGTCCATCTGGCCGGAGAACATGCGCTGGAATTCCAGCTTTTCGACGTGCGCCTGATACTTGTCCAGGTCGGCGATCACCGCCACGGCGGTATCTTCGTCCTGCTCGCTCTCGGCCAGGTCCAGCAACTCGCCGGCATCGGTGAGGCCGGCCAGCACATCGGCGATGCCGATGACGGTCTTTTCCAGCATGGAGCGCTCGCGTCCCAGCGCCTGGGCGCGCTCGGCGTCGTTCCAGACATCGGGGCTCTCAAGCTCCCGGCTGACTTCCTCTAGACGCTCTTTCTTGACGTCGTAGTCAAAGATACCCCCTGAGCGAGAGCACGCGATCGTTGAGATCGGTGATGCGCTGGCGGATCGGATTGGTTTCGATCATGACGGACTTCCGGCAAACAAGCCCGGTAGTTTAGCAAGCGGGCGGCGACGGCGGAACGCGGTGGCCATCCAGTTCAGCCCGGCACAACCGGCACCGTTGGCGCCTCTGCATGGCCGGCGGCCCGCCGCAGCGACCCCAGGTAACGACGGCTGCACGGCAGCGGGCCATTGCCGGACAGGTGCACGCGCGCCTCGCCGGCGTCCAGCGGCTCGATCGAAACCACGCAGCCCAGGTTGACGATGTAGCTGCGATGGATCCGCACGAACACGGCCGGATCGAGCTTCGCCTCGATCGCCGTCATCGTGCTGCGCAGCGGATAGTCGTGCCCGCGCACATGCAGATTGACGTAATTGCCGGACGCCTGCAGCCATTCAATATCGGCGGCGGCGACCAGGAAATCGCGCCCCAACTTACGTACCAGAAAGCGTCCCGGGCGCTCGAGCGACTCCACCGGCGCGCCTTCGTCGGGCGCAGCCAGCAGCCGCACTTCGCCCTGCAAGCGCCGCAACAGAAACCGGTAGCCGTGCATGCACGCGACGATGATCGCGAAGGTGCGCACATCCTTGAGATATTCGTAGACCAGTTCCTGCGGCCACGCGCCGAACTCGTAATGCTCGCCCAGCAGCCGATAGGCCAGCATGCGTAGCCCGACCATCGTCAGCACGTGCACCACCGAGACCGCCACGCTGACCAACAGATACCAGGGCAGCCGGCGCCACCAGGTATCCAGATGCAACGGCAGCTTGCGCGTGAACCAGCCAATGACGGGGACGAGCATTAGCAGCCAGACCAGGCCGCTGGACAGCTCCCAGACCCAGGGTTCCCAGCTCTGGATCGGCAGCCCGGCGCGCCGGCGATCCATCAACTCGGTCACCGCGTTGCCGCTGGCGTTGACCACCACCACCAGTAGCCAGAAGAACATGCCTGCGCTGCGCTGCCACGGCAGAAAGCGCTCCAGGGTCGTGCGGGCGGGGTCAGTGCTCATCCCTGTATTCTAGGGCTGGCACGGCCGGTCGCCCCCACTGCAGACGCCATTCGTCCCCGAATCTCCCGATGTCGCCCCTATCCGCTGGGCGCCTGCAGCGCCACCCCATGTAGTTGGCCCCCATCGGCGATGGCAGAGGCAGCCAATGCAAAGGCGTCACGATCTGGACTGGCTGCGCGTCATCGCGTTTGGCCTGCTGGTGCTTTACCACGTCGGCATGTACTACGTGACCTGGGACTGGCACGTCAAAAGTCCCACCACCCAGCTGATGCTGGAGCCGCTCATGCTGCTCAGCAGCCCGTGGCGGATGTCGCTGCTGTTGCTGATTTCCGGTGTCGCCACAGCATTCATGCTGCGCAGCAAGCCGGAGGACTTGCTGTATCGACGCTTGCGCCAGCTGCTGCTGCCGCTGTTGTTCGGCATGGCCGTGATCGTGCCGCCACAGTCCTATTATCAAGTGGTGGAACAATGACCCGGCGGCTACCACGAGGGCTACCTGGCGTTCTATGCCAAGTATCTGAGCGCCTACCAAGGATTCTGTGGCGCCGACGGCGACTGTCTGCGCCTGCCGACCCGGAACCATCTGTGGTTCTTGCCTTACCTGTGGGCTTACACGCTGGTGGCCTGGTTCCTTTGGCGCCTGCTTCCTGCCGACACGATGGTGCAGATACGCGCATGGACCGCGCGAGCAGTTCGGGGCTGGCGGGTGCTGTTGGTACCGGTGACGCTCCTGGCGCTGGCACGTCTGCTGCTGGTGGCTCGCTTCGAGCAGACCCATTGGCTGTTCGACGATTGGTACAACCACGCGCAGTACCTGACGATCTTCCTGATCGGAGTGCTGATTGCGCCAATGACCAGCGTCTGGGAGTCGCTGCAACGCCTGCGCTGGGTGGCACTGCTGCTGGCCGTTTGCAGCTACGCGTTGATGATCCACACCTGGTATTTCTCCATTTACGATGACGCGCATCCTGCGCCGACCACTCTGCGCCTGCTCTTGCGGGTGCTGTGGGCGGTCGACCAGTGGTGCGCGATCGCCGCCATCCTGGGCTTTGCCTATCGTTTCCGTCGTGCAGACGGCGCCGCCTTGCGTTATCTCACCGCTGCCGTGTTTCCGGTCTATGTGCTGCATCAGACCATCATCGTGGTCCTGGCACATTCCCTTAAGCCACTGGCACTGCCGCAACTGGTCGAGAGTGCGACGCTGATCGTCGTGACCGCCGCGCTGTGCCTGGCGGGCTACGAGATCATCCACAGACAGCGCTGGCTACGGCCGCTTTTTGGCCTGCCAGCGATGACACCATTGCGCGCGGCTCCCGTCATAAAGTAAAGAGACGGCGACGTAGCGACGCCAGAGCCGGCCTTCGCTCGGGTGAAACTATTCGCGCATCTCGGGCCAATCGCCCGCTTGCCGTCCCCTGTTCGTCCCCGTGGGACCGCAACTGGTCACACAGGGACGGCATTGCTCCCTTGGCGCAACTATATGGGGCCGGATTGCCGAGGATGCGGGCACGCCTTCCAACGACACGACCATGAACGAGCGCCGCCACGATATCGATGCCTTGCGCGTCTTCGCCTTCGCCCTGCTGATCCTCTATCACGTGGGCATGGCCTACGTGGCCGGCTGGGAGTTCCACCTCAAGAGTGCCTATACGGCCGAGTGGTTGCAGGCGCCGATGATCGTTCTCAACCGCTGGCGCATGCCGCTGCTGTTTATGATCTCCGGCATTGCGATCGGACTGGCGCGTGCGGAACGCGCGCCGTGGCAGTTCGCATGGCGGCGCTGCGGCCGGTTATTGCCTCCATTGCTGTTCGGCATGTTCGTGGTGGTGGCGGTGCAGGCGTATTGCCAGGGCGTGACGAATGGAAAGGTCAGCCCGGGCTTTGGCGCCTTCCTGCTGCGCTATTGGCAGGTGCGTCCCTGGCCGGCCGGCAGCTTCGATGGCTGGGAGCACGGCATCACCTGGAACCATCTGTGGTACGTGGCCTACTTGCTGCCGTACACGCTGTTGCTCCTGGCGCTAGTGGCGCTGGCCCGCGCGCTGCCGACGCTGGCACTGCCACGGCTGCCCGCCGCCGTGCTGGTACCGGCGCTCTTGCTGCTGCCGATCCTGTGGGAAAGCATCTGTGTGCTGTGGGTGCTGCCGCGCTACCCGCCTACCCACGCCTTGGTCGGCGACTGGTTCGTGCATGCCGAATCGTTCCCGTTGTTCCTGCTGGGCTATCTGCTGGCGCATAACGCGCGCTTTTGGCGCTGGGCGGTGCAGCTGCGCTGGCTCACCTTGGCGAGCGCGGTGCTGGCAATCACGGTGGAGCTGACCTTGCGGGCGGGCGGCCAATCGCTACTGCCGGCCGGCTTGCAAACCGCGCTGGCAGCGCTGCCGCTGGGGGTGATAGAGCGCCTCGCGCGCGCTGCCTATACATGGCTGGCCTTGCTCGCTTTGCTGGGCTGGGCGCGGCATGGCCTCAACCGCCCGTTCGCCTGGTTGCCGTACTGCACCGAGGCCGTGTTTCCCTGGTACATCCTGCATCAGAGCCTGATCATCGTCGCGCTGTACTGGCTGGCGCCGTTCAAGCTCGGTGCGTGGCTGGAGCCGGTCTTGGTGCTGGCGGCGACCGTGGCCGGATGCCTGTTGCTGCATGAGCTGGTCATCCGCCGCCTGCGTTGGCTGCGTCCGTTGTTCGGTGTGCCGGCGCGTCCCCGCGCCGCGCCCGCTGTGGGCACGGCTGTCTCTGCGGCTGCTGAGCACCCAGGCGAGCCTAGGCAATGCGATCAACGCCGCGTGTTGTCCTAACCCGCGCCAACCTTGCTCCGCCGCGGGATGGACGGCAGCTGCCGGCGCCACGCAAGATGCGCGTCCGTTCCTGTTGTTGAAGATCATCGATGCGCCCTTCCCTGTGTACCGCCCTGTTATTGCTCTCGCCTGTCGCCGCGCTCGCCGCGCCGGCCACCAGCGTCGATTTCAGTCACGACGACTGGACCATTGCCTGCGACAACACCCGCACCTGCCGCGCTGCCGGTTACCAGGCCGATGACAGCGACCCGCCGGTGTCGGTGTTGCTCACCCGTAAGGCCGGTGCCGGCCAGGCGGTGACGGCGGAGCTGATGCTGGGCCAGTACGACGAGGTCAAGATGCCGGCCTCGCTTAGCCTGCAGATCGATCAGCGCGACCAGGGCAAGCTGGCGCTGGATGGCAAGCGCGGCACTGCGGTGCTGACCAGTGCGCAGGTCGGTGCGCTGCTGGCGGCGTTGCCACGCAGCAGCAAGATCGTGGCGGTCGGCAACGATGGCCGGCGCTGGCAGTTGTCCGATCGCGGCGCGGCCGCGGTGCTGCTGAAAATGGACGAATTCCAGGGCCGGATCGGCACCCGCGGGGCACTGGTGCGCAAGGGCGACCGCGACGAAACCGCCGTGCTGCCGCCGTTGCCGGCACCCCAGGTCCGCGCGGCCAAGCTCGCCGCAGCGCAGGCAGGCGACGCACGCCTGGGCACGCTGCCGGCGCTGTATCAGGCGCTGCGCGCCACCCTTCCTGCCGATGAGGAGTGCAAGGGGCTCGACGCCAGCGATGCGTCGGAACCGCTGAACGTGACGCGCCTGACCAACGAGAAGTTGCTGGTCTCTACCGATTGCTGGATGGGCGCCTACAACATCGGCACCGGCTTCTGGGTCGTCAATGCGCGCGCACCGTTCGCCCCAACCCTGGTGACCCTACACGCCAGCGACCTGGATGGCGCCACCATCCTGGAGTCGCAAAAGGGCCGTGGCCTGGGCGACTGCTACAGCCAGGCGGCGTGGACCTGGGATGGCCGCCGTTTCGTGCTGACCTCCAAGTCCACCTCCGGCCTGTGCCGGCTGGTCGCCGCCGGCGGCGCCTGGGAGCTGCCAACCGTGGTGGCCGACGTCAAACAATAACTGGCCCGATCACCCGGCCGGCGCATCGTCAACGGCGCGGTCTGCAGCACGACAGATCGCACCAGGCCTGCGCCCGGAGCGCACCTCTCAACCCGCTGACGCCGCCGGCTCGCAGTGCTCGACGATGAGCTGTACCGCAGTGCCACCGCGGTAGTCGTCACCGACCAGCCGATAGGCGATGCGCACCGTGCGCGCCGGCTCGCTGCCGCGCCAGCCATTGAAGTGGATGGCGTTGAGCGGCTCGGCGCGCCCGGCGCAGCGCAAGGTCAGCTTGAGGTGGCGCTCCTTGAGCAGGCGCCATTGCAGCACCTCGAATTGGCCATCGAACAGCGGCTCGGGAAAGCCCTGCCCCCACGGCCCGGCGGCACGCAGCGCTTCGGCATGCAGATGATCGAGTTCGTGCGCGGCCAGCTCGCCATCGCTGTGCAATTCGGCCTGCAACAGCGAGGCATCGACCATCGCCTGCACCTGGGTCTGAAACGCCTGCTCGAACGCGGCCAGCGCGCGGTGCTCCAGGCTCAGGCCGGCCGCCATCGCATGCCCGCCGAACTTCTGGATCAGGCCTGGATGGCGCGCATCCACCGCCGCCAGTACGTCACGGATATGCAGGCCGGGAATGGAGCGCGCCGAGCCGCGCAACTGGTCGCTGCCCGGCTCAGCCGGTGCCAGCGCAATCACCGGACGGTGCAGGCGGTCCTTGAGTTTGGAGGCGACCAGGCCGATCACGCCTGGGTGCCATTCGGGGTCGAACAGGCAGGCGGCCATCGGCAGCGCACCGTCGGCAGCCAGCATCACCTTGGTGACGGCCTGCTCGGCATCGTCGGTCATCAACTGCTGCACCGCGCGGCGCTCGGCGTTGATTTCTTCCAGCAGACCTGCGATCTCGCGCGCCCGGCTCCAGTCCTCGCACAGCAACAGTTCGATGCCCAGCGCCATGTCTTCGAGCCGACCGGCGGCGTTGAGACGTGGCGCCAACGCAAACCCGATATCGCTGGCACTCAACCGCGCCGCATCGCGGCCACTGGCGTCGATCAACGCGCGCAGGCCGATACAGCCTTTGCCGTCACGCAGGCGGCGCAGGCCCGCCGACACCAGTGCGCGGTTATTGGTGTCCAGCGGCACCAGATCGGCCACCGTGCCCACGGCCACCAGATCCAGCAGCACCGACAGATCCGGTTCTGCGCGCTCGGCAAACGCCCCGCGCGCGCGCAACACGCCACGCAAGGCGAGCAGCACATAGAAGATCACCCCAACCCCGGCCAGCGTCTTGCTCGGGAAACTGTCCTGCACCAGGTTGGGGTCCACGATCGCATCGGCCGGCGGCAAGACCTCGCCGGGCAAATGGTGATCGGTCACCAGCACGGTCCAGCCGCGCGCTTTGGCTGCCGCAACACCGGCATGACAGGCGATGCCGTGGTCGACGGTGACCAGCAGATCCGGCTGCAGTGCGGCAAGTTCGTCCACCAGCGCCGGCGACAGGCCGTAGCCATGCACCATGCGATTGGGTACCGCATGGTGCACATCCAGCGCGCCCAGCATGCGCAGACCGCGCACGCCGACTGCGCACGCGGTAGCGCCATCGCAATCGAAGTCGCCTACCACCAGGATGCGCCGCTGTGCAGCAATTGCATCGGCCAACAGTTCGGCGGCGACGCGGCTGTTGTGCAACAACTCCGGCGACAACAGCTGGCCGAGCCGCGGGTGCGCGCCCTGCACATCGACCACGCCGCGCGCGGCGTAGATCCGCCGCAACAACGGCAGCATTGCGTCAGGCCAGGTGCCGCCCTGCCCGGGCGGGCGTCGCACAATCGTGGGGCTGGAGGTCATTGCACCAGCTGCAGGCGCGGCTTCCGCCAGAACCGCCAGCGCTGCGTGCGCTGCAGCGTCAAAGTCTCGCCGTCCTGGAAATCCAGCACCAGGCGATCGAGTTCGCCGCGCGCGATGGCGGCGAGCAAGGGCGCCACCGCATCGGCACTGAACTGCTCCAGCGAGCGCAGGTGGCGCAGATCCACCAGCGCATCCACGCGCTGCTCGCCCTGCGCATCGGCACCTGCGGCAAGCGCCAGCGAACGCAGCAACGAATCGCGACTGCGTACCTGGCGGTGCGGCGAGGTCACTGCGTGCGGCAGCACGCCGCCACCCCAGAACCACAGCGAATTGATCGGCGGCTTGCCGTTGGCCACGCGCCCCTCGTTCCAGGGATGCTGGTGCAGCACCACCTGGGCTTCGGTCAGCAGCGCGCGCCAGCGCCGGCCCGTGTCGCCGGCCGGCAAATGATCGAACAGGTCTTCACCGATCGCCGCTTCGGGTGAGGCGAACTCCGGCAGCTGTGCATCCGGCGACAGCCGCAGATACCAGCGCGAGGGCGTGGGTGCATCCAGCAGAAAACCGGCATCGCCAAACATCGGCTTGAGCACCGGCAACAGCATTGCCAGGTCTTCGGCGGTGGCGCCCAGTGCTTCGCCATAGCCCATCAAGCGCGCGCCCTGCATGTCCGGCACCACATAGGCAGGATCGGCGCGGACCCAGGTCGCGCCAGCGGCGTCGCCGGCATCGAGCTGACGCGTCAGCGCCGCCACCGGCCACTGGCGCGGGGTGAGCGCGAAATGGCGCTGCAACTGCGCCACTTCGCCAGCTTCGGCCGGCTGCACATCGGCGCGCGCCAGTGCACGCGCCACCGCTGCATCGCCCAGGGTTCCGGGCAGGCGGCGGCGTTCCGGCAGCAGCAGGGTCGCGGTGGTCATCGATCAGTCGAGATACGCCACGCTGACGACTTCGTATTCGCGCTGCCCGGCCGGCGCATCGATGGTCACCGAATCGCCTTCCAGCTTGCCGATCAGCGCACGCGCCAGCGGTGAGGAGATCGCGATCAGGCCCAGCTTGATGTCGGCTTCCAGATCGCCAACGATCTGGTAGCGCTTCTCTTCGTCGGTTTCGGTATCGGCCAGCGTCACGGTGGCACCGAACACGATCTTGGTGCCAGCCGCCAGCTTGGTGATGTCGATGATTTCCGCATGCGACAGCTCGCCCTCGAGCTGCTTGATGCGGCCTTCGATGAAGCTCTGCTGCTCGCGCGCGGCGTGGTATTCGGCGTTTTCCTTGAGGTCGCCGTGCGCACGCGCTTCGGCAATCGCGGTGATCACCGCCGGGCGCTTGACCGACTTCAGGTGGTCCAGTTCCTCGCGCAGACGCTGCGCGCCCTTGGACGTCATGGGGGCTCTCATGCTTCCAGCTCCTTGTGCAGTTCCTGCAGCGACCAGACGGGGCCGGTGCCGCGGAATTCCAGTGAATGCACCAGCGCCTTGGCGCCGGCGACGGTGGTCGAATAGGTCACGCGATGCTGCAGCGCTTCACGACGGATCGAGAACGAATCGGAGATCGCCGCGCGCCCTTCGGTGGTGTTGACGATGTAGACGATCTCGCCGTTCTTGATCGAGTCGACGATATGCGGCCGCCCTTCGGCCACCTTGTTGACGATCTCGCAGCTCAGGCCGTGCTGCTGCAACCACGCACCGGTGCCACGCGTGGCCACCAGGGTGAAGCCGCGTTCCACCAGGGCCTGGGCCACCGGCAACACGCGCTGCTTGTCCGGGTCACGCACCGACACGAAGGCCTTGCCCAGCGGCGGCGCCTTAATGCCGCCGGCTTCCTGCGCGCGTGCAAACGCAGCGCCGAAGCTGCGGCCCACGCCCATCACCTCGCCGGTGGAGCGCATCTCCGGCCCGAGGATCGGGTCCACGCCCTGGAACTTGGCGAACGGGAAGATCGCCTCCTTCACCGAGTAGTAGTCCGGCACGATTTCCTTGGTGGCGCCCTGCTCGGCCAGCGTCTTGCCGGCCATGCAGCGTGCAGCGATCTTGGCCAGCGGCATGCCGGTGGCCTTGGACACGAACGGCACGGTGCGCGAGGCACGCGGGTTCACTTCCAGCAGGTACACGATGTCATCGCCGGCGTCGTTGACCTGCACCGCGAACTGGGTGTTCATCAGGCCGACCACATTCAGGCCTTCGGCCAGCATCACCACCTGGCGACGCAGCTCGGCCTGGGTTCCGGCCGACAGCGAATACGGCGGCAGCGAGCAGGACGAATCGCCCGAATGCACGCCGGCTTCTTCGATGTGCTCCATCACCCCGCCGATCAGCACGTTGCCGTCCTTGTCGGCAATGATGTCCACGTCTACTTCCACCGCGTTGTCGAGGAAGCGGTCCAGCAACACCGGCGAATCATTGGAGACCTTCACCGCATCGCGCACATAGCGCGCCAGGTCGGATTCGCCGTACACGATTTCCATCGCGCGGCCGCCCAGCACATAGCTCGGGCGCACCACCAACGGGTAGCCGATTTCGCGCGCCAGCACCAAGGCCTCGTCGGCATTGCGGGCAATGCGGTTCGGCGGCTGCTTCAGGCCCAGCTTGTCCACCAGCTGCTGGAAGCGCTCGCGGTCCTCGGCCAGATCGATCGAGTCCGGCGAGGTGCCGATCACCGGCACGCCGTTGGCTTCCAGCGCACGCGCCAGCTTCAGCGGGGTCTGGCCGCCGTACTGCACGATCACGCCCTTGGGCTGCTCCAGCTCGACGATCTCCAGCACGTCTTCCAGCGTCAGCGGCTCGAAGTACAGGCGGTCGGAGGTGTCGTAGTCGGTGGAAACGGTTTCCGGATTGCAGTTGACCATGATGGTCTCGAAGCCGTCATCGCGCAGCGCCAGTGCCGCGTGCACGCAGCAGTAGTCGAACTCGATGCCCTGCCCGATGCGGTTGGGGCCACCGCCCAGGATCATGATCTTGTCGCGGTTGCTCGGCAGCGCTTCGCACTCGTCCTCGTAGGTCGAATACAGGTACGCAGTGCTGGTGGCGAATTCGGCAGCGCACGAGTCCACGCGCTTGTACACCGGGCGCACCTTGAGCGCCCGGCGCAGCGTGCGCACGGCTTCTTCGTTGGTGCCGATCAGCTCGGCCAGGCGTGCGTCGGAGAAACCGGCGCGCTTGAGCAGGCGCAGGCGTGGGGCATCCAGTGCCGCCATGCCATCGTCGGCCAGCTGCTGCTCGAGGCTGATCAGCTCTTCGATCTGGTCCAGGAACCAGGGGTCGATGAACGACAGCGCATACACATCGGCCACGCTCATGCCGGCACGGAACGCATCGCCCACGTAGAACAGACGCTCCGGGCCCGGAGCCTTCAGCTCGCGCTTGAGCGCGGCCATGTCGTCTTCGCTGCCCAGATCCAGGCCGGTCGGGTCCAGGCCGATCTTGCCGGTTTCCAGGCCACGCAGCGCTTTCTGCAGCGATTCCTGGAAGGTGCGGCCCATCGCCATGACTTCGCCGACCGACTTCATCTGCGTGGTCAGGCGAGCATCGGCCTGCGGGAACTTTTCAAACGCAAAGCGCGGAATCTTGGTGACCACGTAATCGATCGACGGCTCGAACGAGGCCGGGGTCAGGCCACCGGTGATCTCGTTCTTCAATTCGTCCAGCGTGTAGCCCACCGCCAGCTTGGCGGCAACCTTGGCGATCGGGAAGCCGGTGGCCTTGGAGGCCAGCGCCGAGGAGCGCGACACGCGCGGATTCATTTCGATCACCACCACCCGGCCGGTGGTCGGGCTGATGCCGAACTGCACGTTGGAGCCGCCGGTATCCACGCCGATCTTGCGCAGCACCGCGATCGAGGCATCGCGCAGGCGCTGATATTCCTTGTCGGTGAGCGTCTGCGCCGGCGCCACGGTGATCGAGTCACCGGTGTGCACGCCCATCGGGTCGAGGTTTTCGATCGCGCACACGATGATGCAGTTGTCCGCGGTATCGCGCACAACTTCCATCTCGAATTCCTTCCAGCCCAGCACCGATTCTTCCACCAGCACTTCGGTGGTCGGCGACAGTTCCAGGCCGCGGCCGACGATGTCGATCAGCTCTTCGCGGTTGTATGCAATGCCGCCACCGCTGCCGCCCAGCGTGAAGCTGGGGCGGATGATGGTCGGGTAGCCGACGCGGGTCTGGATATCCAGCGCTTCTTCCAGCGTGTGCGCCACTTCGGCCCGGGGGCAATCCAGGCCGATCTCGCCCATTGCCACGCGGAACAGCTCGCGGTCTTCGGCCATGCGGATCGCTTCGCGCTTGGCACCGATCAGCTCGACGTTGTACTTCTCCAGCACGCCGTGGTCGGCCAGGTCCAGCGCGCAGTTCAGCGCGGTCTGGCCGCCCATCGTCGGCAGCAGGGCATCGGGCTTTTCCTTGGCGATGATCTTCTCGACCGTCTGCCAGTTGATTGGCTCGATGTACACGGCGTCGGCCATGTTCGGGTCGGTCATGATCGTGGCCGGGTTGCTGTTGACCAGCACCACGCGGTAGCCCTCGTCGCGCAGCGCCTTGCACGCCTGCGCGCCGGAGTAGTCGAACTCGCAGGCCTGGCCGATGACGATCGGGCCGGCGCCGATGATCAGGATGGTTTTAAGGTCGGTGCGCTTTGGCATTGTCTTCTCTAAGTCTGGACAGCGTGACAAATAGGGGGAGTGATCGGACGCTGTCGATCAGGAAACGGCATCGGCGGTCAGCACGATGCCGCACTGCGCCTTCAGGTCTTTCGCCATGCGTGCTTCGTGGTCGTCGGGCATCGGCGAGGCGGCATCCAGCGCGGCCATCAGGCGTGCGCCGGAGGGGCTGCGCAGGAACGTGTCCAGCTCGGCACGTGCCTTCTCGTCCAGCCCTGCACCGGCCCTGTCAGCAATCGTCTGCGCGTTGGAACCGGCAAACACACTCGCCAGCGACTTGCCGGCGGAGGTGTCCAGAAACTGCGCCCAATCGGCAACCACCTGCGCGCCGTCGGCGCCGAGACCGGCGATCATCGAGCTGCGAAAGCCTTGGTCGATCATGTCCTGGATCGGCTTGCGCGCGCAGACGCGCTGCGCATCGTCCAGCGCGCTCAACGATGGCGTGCTCTTGACCGTCAATTCGGCCATGTCGGTTCCAAGCCCGCCCATGCCCAACCGGGTCACCAGCGTCTTGACTGCGCCATCGCTGGCTGGCGCGGCATGCACCACACCCACCGTGCAGCACAGCGCCAGCAGCAGGCATCCCCGCATCAAGACTTCGCCTCGGCCATCGATGCGACAAACCGATCGAACAACGGCCCGACATCGCGCGGGCCCGGCGAGGCTTCCGGGTGGCCCTGGAACGAGAACGCCGGCGCGTCGGTCAGCGCGATGCCCTGGTTGGTGCCATCGAACAGTGAGCGGTGGGTCACCCGCACGTTGGCCGGTAGCGTGGTTTCGTCCACCGCAAAGCCATGGTTCTGCGAGGTGATCATCACCCGGCCGCCCTCCAGATCCTGCACGGGGTGATTCGCGCCGTGGTGGCCGGTGGCCATCTTGACCGTCTTGGCACCGGCGGCGAGCGCCAGCAACTGATGGCCCAGGCAGATGCCGAACGTGGGCACCTTCTTGGCGATCAATTCCTGGATCGCGCTGATCGCGTAATCGCACGGCTCCGGGTCGCCGGGGCCATTGGACAGGAACACGCCGTCGGGCTGCAGCGCCAGCACCTCGGCCACCGACGTCTGCGCCGGCACCACGGTGACGTCGCAGCCGCGCTCGGCCAGCATGCGCAGGATGTTGATCTTGACGCCGTAATCGTAGGCCACGACCTTGAACTTCAGCTCGGCCTGCACGAAGGCGTTCGCGTCCAGGTCCAGCTGACCTTCCTGCCACTGATAGGTGGTTTCGGTGGAGACCACCTTGGCCAGGTCCATGCCCTTCAGGCCGGGGAACTTGCGCGCGGCTTCCAATGCCTTTTCGACATCGATCTCGCCGGCCATCAGTGCACCGTTCTGCGCACCCTTCTCGCGCAGCAGACGGGTCAGCTTGCGGGTGTCGATGCCGGAGATGGCCACCACACCGCGGGTCTGCAACCAATCCGGCAGCGCCACCTGGTTGCGCCAGCTGCTGGGACGGCGCGGCACATCGCGCACGATCAGGCCGGCGGCCCACACCTGCTTGGCCTCGTCGTCCTGATCGTTGAAACCGGTGTTGCCGATATGCGGATAGGTCAGCGTGACCATCTGGCGGGCGTAGGACGGATCGGTCAGGACTTCCTGGTAACCGGTCATGGCGGTGTTGAACACCACTTCGCCGACGGATAGCCCGTTGGCGCCTACGGATTCGCCCTCGAACACGGTGCCGTCTTCGAGGACAAGGATTGCGGGTTGGGTCACGTGGGGTCTCGCTCTGGCTGCCTGGGACTCCGATGCGCTCCCGGCCAAATTCCGGTTGCAGCAAAGCGCGGACGCGGTGCTGGGGACCGGTCCGACGCTAGGTTCGGGCAAGCGAGAATTGTAAAGGCAAGTGCCCCGGCATGCCAGTGCGCGGCACACCGATCAGCGCAGGCGCCGCACGGGTGCCAGGTGAATACGGCCCGCTGGCATGCGTCCATTCATGTAACGGACGCCCCGCGTTTACAGCACCAGATCGCGCACCCGGTAACTGCCCGGCGGCTTGCCGAGCAGGCGCTTGGCCGCATGCAACGCACCGCGCGCGAAGATGTCGCGGTTGGTGGCGCGGTGGATCAGCTCGACGCGTTCACCCAGCCCGGTGAACTGCACGCTGTGCTCGCCGACGATGTCGCCGGCACGCACGCTGGCGAACCGCGGCTGCGCCCCGCTGCCGGTGGCAGCCTCGCCCAGCGTCAGCGCGGTGCCCGAGGGAGCGTCCTGCTTGTGCACGTGATGGGCTTCGATGATGTCGCAGTCCCAACCCGGCAGGCTGCCGGCGGCGCGCTCCACCAGTTCGGTAAGCACCGCCACGCCCAGGCTGAAATTGGACGCCCACACCAGCGGAATCTGGCCCGCTGCCTGCAGCAAGCCGGCCCGTTGCGCCTCGTCCAGCCCGGTGGTGCCCGAGACTAGCGGTTTGCCGCGCTGCACGCACAACGCCAGGATCGGCGCAAAGCCCTGCGGCAGGCTGAAGTCGATCGCCACATCGAACGCCGGCGCACCGCCCAGTTCGTTGGCGGCGAAGTACGGCACGCCATCCACCACACGCTGCGAGGGCGACCGCCCCACCACCGCACCGACGACGTGCAAGGCGTCGTCTTCGGCGGCCAATCGCAGCAATGCCTTGCCCATGCGCCCGGAGGCACCGTGGATCAGAACTTTCACGGGAGAAGTTGTCATGGGGTCAGGCTAGCGAGGCGGCAACGGTTTCACAAGATGAACCGGCAACCGCCTGCTGCGCGTGACGCCACCACTCACCCCGGATCGACAGCGCCGTGCAAGCGTGCGCCCCAACTCTCCACTTCGCGGCGCTGCAGGCGGCGCTCGAACAATGCGCGCCACGACGGCACCAGCGGCAGCTGCAACACCGCGGCAATGGCCTCGGCATCCACCTCGCGCGCATACAGCACCTGCTGCACACGCGACAGCGTCCACTGCGGATGCGGGCGTTCCAGCAGCGTCAGCGCATCGCCGGCCGCCAGCTGCCCGGGCTGCAGCACGCGGTAGTACCAGCCGGTGCGGCCGCTGTCCTGGACGCGGCGCGCCATGTCGCGCAGGCCGAAGCGGTCGGAAAGTTTCCAGCACGGTTGCCGCAGTTGCGACACCTCCACCACCGCACTGCCCAGCGCCAGGCGATCACCCAGGCAGACATTGGCCTCGGTCAGGCCGAGGCTGCTGAGGTTTTCGCCGAACGCGCCGGCCGCCTCCAGCAACGCATGCGCGCCGATCTCGGCCTGCCACGCCGCATAGTGGTCGCGCGGGTAATGGTGGATCGCCTTGTCGGGACCGCCATGCACGCGGCGGTCGCCCTGCTCGTCGCCTTCCAATCCTTCTGCACCGATCTGCAGCGGCCGCGTGACCATGCGCTTGTCGATCGCACTGCGGCTGCCTGGGCGGGTGAAGTCGCGCGCCACGCCGGTGGCCACGCTGTCGATCCGCGTCAACTGCGTCGGTGTAGAGAGGCGTGTCTCCGCAGCGCTCACGCGCCCTGCCCCGGCAGCTCCGCCAATGCCTCACGCAGCAACTCGCCGAGCACCTGGATGCCGGCATCGATGCGTTCGCCCGGCACGGTAACGAACGACAGCCGCAGCGTATTGGTCTGCGGCAAGGTGGCGAAGAACGGCGCGCCGGGCACAAACGCGACATTGCGCGCGATCGCACGCGCCAGCAGCACGCTGGCATCCAGGCCCTGCGGCAGCGTCACCCACAGGAACATGCCGCCGTCGGGACGATTCCACTGCACCTGCGGCGGAAAGTGCCGCTCCAGCGCCTCCAGCATCAGGCTGCATTGCCGCGCATACAGCGCGCGGATCTGCGGAATATGCGTGTCCAGGAAATCGTCCTGCAACGTGGAGTGCACCAGGCGCTGGGTAAACGACGGCGTATGCAGATCGGCCGCCTGCTTGGCCTGGATCAACTTGCCCAGCACTGCCTCCGGTGCCACCACGTAACCCAGGCGCAGACCAGGCGCCAGCACCTTGGAAAACGAGCCCATGTAGATCACCCCGTCCGGGTGCATCGACAGCAGGCTCGGCAGCGGCTCGCCGCTGTAGTACAGCTCGCCGTACGGGTCGTCTTCGACGATCGGCACGCCCGCCTTCGCAGCCCGCGCCACCAGCGCCTGGCGACGCGAGAGCGGCAGCCGGCGCCCGGTAGGGTTCTGGAAATTGGGCAGGCAATACAGAAAGCGTGCATTGGCCAGCAGCGAGGGGTCCAGCGCATCCACCACCACGCCATCGGCATCGGACGGCATGCCGACAAAGTTGGGCTGGAACAGCGAAAACGCCTGCAAGGCACCGAGATAGCTCGGCGTCTCCACCAGTACTTTGCTGCCTTCGTCGATAAAGATCTTGCCCAGCAGATCCAGCCCCTGCTGCGATCCGGTGGTGATCAGTACCTGGGTCGGGCGGATGCTGGCGCCATCGCGGCTCAGCCGTGCAGCGACCCACTCGCGCAGCGGCAGATACCCTTCGGTGGGGCCGTATTGCAGCGCCGCCTGCGGCGCATCACGCAGCACCTGGTCGCTGGCCGCACGCATGCGCTCCACCGGAAACGTGGCCGGCGACGGCAGGCCGCCGGCAAAGG
Organism: Xanthomonas sp. NCPPB 4037; assembly: GCF_041475695.2. Taxonomy (NCBI): domain Bacteria; kingdom Pseudomonadati; phylum Pseudomonadota; class Gammaproteobacteria; order Lysobacterales; family Lysobacteraceae; genus Xanthomonas; species Xanthomonas sp. NCPPB 4037. Next base: position 2,197,727 of record NZ_CM191261.1, on the reverse strand, counting down.
AAATCACCTCGGGCCGTTCGGTGATCTTGAGGATTTCGCGAATCGCCGAACTGGTCAGCGCCTGCGCACGTCGGGAGATCTGGAAAGAGGTCGTCATCAACCAAGCATAGCGACTGCCCGCCGCCAACGCGCTGTGCGCTGCAGCGAACGCGGTGCGGCCTGATTGCGATTGTTTACCGCGTGATCGCGCTGCCATGCGTGCATTCGGCAGCGCATGGCATCACCGCTTGGCGCGCTCACTGCCGCACGATGCTGAAAGCGCCAGTGCTCCCGCGCACCAAAGGCGGCGCGCGCGCCGCGCTCAGTCGTACGCCGGCCCGACCCAGGCGGTGCCTTCGCTGCGTTCCACCAGGGTCTTCCAGCGCTTGCGAATCACCTTGTCGCGGCTGCGCAAAGTCATGCGCATGCCGGGCAACCCGATCGTGGCGCGGGTTTCGACCATGGCCGAGGCTTCGTCCGGTGCAATCTCGACCTTGGTGATGGAGTGCTTGTAGTCCATCACGTCTTCCAGGTTGACCGACGGATGCACCTGGCGCAGCGCCTGCGCCCACTCGCCATTGGCCTTGCAGTATTTTTCGCGCGTGGTGGTGCGGCGCTGCTGGTGCGAATCCATGCGGTACAGCACCACCATCTCGAAGTCTGGTGCGGTCATGGCGCACAAGGCCTCACCATCCTGGGCCAGCATCGCCTTGTCGTGCGCGGCATACAGATCGCGCACCTGCTGCTCGTCCAGCGCATTCCCACCGTAGTTATAAATCCCCGCAATCGCTGCCAATACGGCCAGCAACACCAACACACGCATCGCCTTTCCCCTGAACTGCCGCGTCCTGCGGCCGCGCAAGTGTAGCGAAGGCGCTGCCGGCCGTCAGTGGCTGCGCGGCGTTTTCGGCCCGCAACTGTCGCAACCACCGCAGGCGGCCGCGCCCTGCCCAGCGGGCGGTGCGACGCGGCGCCCCATTGCCTGCATCCACGCGGGGCGGCCCTCGCGCACTAAGGCGAGCGCAAGCGCGCCGCGCAAACGCCGCAGCGTGCCGGGGAACTGCTTCTTCATCACCACCCAGGCGCTCACCAGCACGGCGAGCGCGATGATCACGTATTGCAGGGTCAGCGACATCTCAGCCAGCTCCGAACAACACGGCAAGCTGGTAGGTCACCAGCGAGGCCAGATAGGCCAGCGCGAACAGGTACACCGCACTGATGCTCATCTGCTTCCAGGAATTGGTTTCGCGCTTGATGGTGGCCAGCGTGGAGATGCACATCGGTGCGTAGATGTACCAGACCAGCAACGACAACGCGGTGGCCAGCGACCAGCCGTCGCTGATCAACGGCGACAGCGCCTGCGCTGCGGCATCGTCATCGGCCGCGGACAGCGCATAGACCGTGGCCAGCGACGCCACTGCCACTTCGCGCGCCGCCAGGCCGGGAATCAGCGCAATGCAGATCTGCCAGTTGAAGCCCAGCGGCGCGAAGAACACCGCCATCGCATGGCCGATCCGCCCGGCGAAGCTGTAGTCGATTGCGGGCAACGTGGCATTGGCTGGTGCGGCCGGGAACGACAGCAGGAACCACAACAGAATGGTCAGCGCCAGGATGATGCCGCCCACGCGCTTGAGGAAGATCACCGCGCGCTCCCACAGGCCCAGCGCCAGATCGCGCAGCTGCGGCACGCGGTAGGACGGCAGCTCCAGCATCAACGGATGCTCGCTCTTGTCGCGGCGCCACTTCTTCATCGTCCACGACACCAGCAGCGCGCTGACGATGGCCGCGGCATACAGCGCGAACAGGATCAGCCCCTGCTGATTGAAGATGCCCCACACGGTCTTCTGCGGGATGAAGGCACCGATCAGCAAGGCGTACACCGGCAGGCGCGCCGAGCAGGTCATCAACGGCGCCACCATGATGGTGGCCAGGCGGTCGCGCGGATCCTGGATGCTGCGGGTGGACATGATGCCCGGCACCGCGCATGCAAAGCTCGACAGCAGCGGGATAAAGGAGCGCCCCGACAGGCCGGCCGAGGCCATCATGCGATCGAGCAGGAACGCCGCGCGCGGCAGGTAGCCGGATTCTTCCAGCGCCAGGATGAAGGCGAACAGGATCAGGATCTGCGGCAGGAAGACGATCACCCCACCCAGGCCAGCAATGATGCCGTCCTTGAGCAGGCTGTTGAGCGGACCTTCGGCCATGTGGGTGCCAACCCAGTCGCCCAGCATCGCGGTGCCGGCATCGATCAGGTCCATCACCGGCGTGGCCCAGGCGTACACCGCCTGGAAGATCAGGAACATCACCACCGCCAGCGTCACCAAGCCCCAGATCGGGTGCAGCAGCCAGCGGTCCAACGCATCGTCCACACGCGAGGTACGCGTCGGCATGGTCACTGCCGCGCTCAGGATCTGCCGCACCTGGGCGTGATAGTTGCCATCGGCCGGCGGCGTGGCGCTCGGTGCCGCCAGGTGCGCAGCCTGCGCGTCGATGCGCTCGACCAGCGCCTTGGCGCCGCCGCGTCGCACCGCCACCGTCTCGACCACCGGCACACCGAGCGCCTGCTCCAGTGCGGGCAAGTCGATGACGATGCCGCGCCGCTGGGCGGCATCCATCATGTTCAGCGCCACGATCATCGGGCGGCCTAGCTCACGCAGCTCCAGCGCAAAGCGCAGATGCAGGCGCAGGTTGGTCGCGTCCATCACATAGACCAGCACATCCGGCGCCGGCTCGCCCGGATAAAACCCGCGGCACAGATCGCGGGTAATCGCTTCGTCCAGACTGGCCGGCTGCAGGCTGTAGGCGCCTGGCAGATCCAGCACCGCGAACTCGCGCCCGGAAGGCGCGCGGAAATGGCCTTCCTTGCGCTCGACGGTGACGCCGGTGTAATTGGCCACCTTCTGCCGGCTGCCGGTCAGCTGGTTGAACAAGGCGGTCTTGCCACTGTTGGGGTTGCCCACCAACGCCAGCCGCATCGGCAGGCCGATCGCGCTCATGCCGCCACTCCGTCGTCGCGCACCTGCACGCGGGCCGCCTCGCTGAGGCGCAGTGCAAAACGCGTATAGCCAACCTGCACCAGCAACGGCTCGCGACCGACCGGGCCCATCGCCAGCACCGTCACTTCTTCCCCCGCCACGAAGCCCAGTTCGCGCAGACGCCGGGCGATGGTGTCGTTGGGCTGACGGTCCTGCACGGATTCCACGGTGGCGACGCGATGCAATGGCATATCCGACAACGTCACAAAGACGGCCTGATTGTTAGGAATGGTTCTCAATTCTAGCATCGACGCACCGCGTCATGGCTCCAGCGGGTGGGCCGGCTATCATGGTTCGCATCCCATTCATGGACGCATGCGCAATGCAGGAAACCGGCTTGATCGTCGAGGACCAGGGAGCGGTCCGTACGTTGCGGCTCAATCGCCCGGCGGTGCACAACGCGTTCGACGCGACCCTGATTGCCGCCCTCACCGCCGCCCTGCAGCAGGCCGGTACCGATGCGCAGGTGCGGGTGGTGGTGGTCACCGGTGCCGGCGCGGCGTTTTCCGCAGGCGCCGACCTGCACTGGATGCGCAGCATGGTCAGCGCCAGCGAAGCCGACAATGCGGCCGATGCACTGGCGCTGGCGCGTCTGATGCGCACACTGGACGAATTGCCCAAGCCCACCATTGCGCGCGTCAATGGCGCCGCGTTTGGCGGCGGCGTCGGCCTGGTGGCGTGTTGCGATATCGCCATCGGCTGCACAGAGGCGCGCTTTGGTCTGACCGAAAGCCGCCTCGGCCTGCTGCCGGCGGTGATTTCGCCCTACGTGATCGCCGCGATCGGCGCGCGCCAGGCGCGGCGCTGGTTTGCCACCGCGGAAATCTTCGATGCCGGCATGGCGCAATCGCTCGGGCTGCTGCATCAATTGGTGGCCGCCGACCAGCTCGACATTGCGGTGCAACGCCAGATCCGCCTACTGCTCTCCGCCGCACCGCAGGCCGCCAGCAGCGCCAAGGCGCTGGTGCGCAGCATGCTGCCGTATTGCGAACGCGATGCCATCGATGCGGCCAACGCCGCCTTGATCGCCCGCTTGCGTGTGTCGCCGGAAGGCCAGGAAGGCCTGGGCGCCTTCCTCGACAAGCGCCCACCGGCGTGGGCGAGCGAGGAAAGCGCATGAGGCTGTCCTGGTATCTAGCCGACCCCATGCCGTGCAGCGGGCAGCAGCAACGGCGCTCCACGGCCCGGAGCCGCCCATGAGCGACTTCGTACGCATTGTCGAAGTGGGCCCGCGCGACGGCCTGCAGAACGAAGCCAACCCGATTGCCACCGCCGACAAGATCGCCTTGATCAATCAGCTCTCTGCCACCGGGTTGCGCACAATCGAGGCGACCAGCTTCGTCAGCCCGCGCTGGGTGCCGCAGCTGGCCGACGCCGCCGAGGTGTTTGCGGGCATCACCCGCCAGCCCGGCATCGCCTACCCGGTGCTGGTGCCGAACCTGCAGGGCTATGCGCGTGCCCACGCGGCCGGCGCGCAGGAAGTGGCGGTGTTCACCGCGGCCTCCGAAACCTTCAACCGCACCAATACCAATGCCGGCATCGACGAATCGATCGAGCGCTTCCGGCCGATCCTGGAACAGGCCGCGCAGGACGGCGTGTGCGTGCGCGGCTACGTGTCCACGGTGCTCGGCTGCCCCTACCAGGGCGAGGTGGCGGTGGCCGATGTGGTGAATGTGGCCGAGCGACTGTACCGCCTGGGCTGCTACGAGATTTCGCTGGGCGACACCATCGGCGTCGGCACCCCGGCCAAGGCACGCCAGATGCTGGCCGCGGTGGCCGGCAGCATCCCGATGCAGGCCCTGGCCGTGCACTTTCACGACACCTACGGCCAGGCGCTGGCCAATATCGCCGCCTGCCTGGAGCAAGGCGTGCGGGTGGTGGATGCGGCCGTGTCCGGCGCCGGTGGCTGCCCGTATGCGAAGGGTGCCAGCGGCAATGTCGCCAGCGAGGACGTGGTCTATCTGCTGCATGGCCTGGGCATGCCCACCGGCATCGACCTGCCTGCCCTTGCCCGCACCGGGCGCTGGCTGGCGCAACTGCTGGGCAGGGAAACCGGCAGCAAGGTCGGCAAGGCACTGGCAGCGGCCGCCTGATCATTCCACCCGCGTTGCGCCGCGCAGCGATGCGATGAGCGCTTCGGCTAGAATCGCCGACCGATCGCCGGCCGGCATCACCGCTTTCAAGGAACCCACGCGCATGCAGTCTTCTTCTGTCCTTGCCATCGTTACCGGCGGCGTTTCCGGCCTCGGCCTGGCCGTGGCGCAGCGCATCGTCGCCGACGGCGGCAAGGTCGCGCTGTTCGACGTCAATGCCGACAAGGCAGAGGCGGCGTTGGCCTTGCTGGGCGCCGGCAACGCGCACTATTTCGCCACCGACGTGACCGATGAGGCGCAGGTTGCCGCCAATGTCGCGCAAGCGGCGCAGGCACTGGGCGGGCTCAACCTGGCCGTGAACTGCGCCGGCATCCTCGGCGCCGGCCGCGTGCTGGGCAAGGAGGCTGCGATGCCGCTGGCCACCTTCTGCACCACCGTCATGGTCAATCTGGTCGGTAGCTTCAATGTCGCCAAGGCCGCAGCGGAGGTGATGCAACACAACGCGGCCGGCGAGGATGGCGAGCGCGGGGTAATCATCCACACCGCCTCGGTAGCCGCCTACGAGGGCCAGATCGGCCAGGCCGCGTACGCCGCCAGCAAGGGTGGCGTGGTCGGGATGACCTTGCCGATGGCGCGCGAACTGGCACGCTTCGGCATCCGCGTCATGACCATTGCGCCCGGCGTGTTCTGGACCCCGATGGTGGATGGCATGCCCGAAGCCGTGCAGCAATCGCTGGCCGCCTCGATCCCGTTCCCCTCACGTCTGGGCCAACCCGACGAGTACGCCGAAACCGTCGCCTTCATCCTGCGCACGCGCTATCTCAACGGCGAAGTCATTCGCCTGGACGGCGGCGTGCGCTTGGCGCCCAAGTAGCAGGGAATGGGGAATCGGGAATGAGGAATCGCAACCGCGCCCCACTCCCAGCACCCCGGCCCCGGCTTTTCCAATTCCCCATTCCCAACTCCCGATTCCCATGAAAGCTAACGACATCAAGAAAGGCAACGTCGTCGAATACAACGGCGGCATCTACCAGATCCGCGACATCGAACGCAGCTCGCCGCAGGGCCGCGGCGGCAATGTGCGCTTCCGCTTCATCATGTACAGCGTGCCGGGCGGCGCCAAGCTGGATGCCAGCTTCGATGCCGACGACAACCTGCCGGAAGTGGAACTGCTGCGCCGCCAGTCGACCTATTCGTATAAGGACGGCGAGGCCTTCGTGTTCATGGACGACGAGGACTACACCCCCTACATGCTGGACGCGGAGGTGATCGGCACCGACGCCGGCTACATCACCGATGGCCTCACCGGCATCTTCGTGCAGGTGATCGACGACCAGCCGGTCGCCGTGCAGCTGCCGCAGACAGTGACTCTGGAAGTGGTCGAAACCCCGCCAGAGCTCAAGGGCGGCACTGCCACCAAGCGCCCCAAGCCGGCCAAGCTCAACACCGGGCTCGAAATCATGGTGCCGGAGTACATCACCAACGGCGAACGCGTGCTGGTCAACACCACCACCGGCGAGTTCGCCGGCCGCGCCGACTGACATGCGCAGCATCCTGTGCCTGCTCGCGCTGCTGGCGCTGAGTGCCTGCACCGCCGAGCCGGCACCGGCGCCCGCCCCTGCGGCGGTCGCCTCTGCGCCCGCTGCAGTCGCCTGCACCGATCCGGTGGTGGAAGAGGAATGGCTGCAACATCCGGCCGGCCTGTGCGGCATGCCGGACGACGTGCGCAAGCTGGTGGACGACTACGACACCTGCGAGCATTTCGCCGGCGAAGAGCCGTACGACGACGCGCGCCGCCGCGAAATCGAAGCGGCCGTGGAGCAGTACTGCACGCCGGCACCCGCCCGGCTGACTGCACTGATGCAACGCTACCGCAGTGATGCTGGCGTCAGCGAGTGGCTGCGCAACTATGCAAAACAAGCGGATTTGCAGCCTGCGAGCTGAGCCGTGCCATGCAGATGTAGCGGCTTGCTGCGTTCCCGATGCTTCCAAGCCGCTTTCTCACGCTGGACGCACTGGAAAGCGCGTCCGTCCCGGCGTTAGCTTGCGCGCAGCGCAACGCGGCATGCGCGCTGTTGTCAGCGTCAACTCACTCGCAATCGCCTAAAGACCTTCAAGTCGCGGGCGTGTTGGTGTGTTGGATGCACCCGCAATGCCTGCAACGCGGCAATCAACCGACGCAAACGCCAGCGTCGCCGCTCACTTGGCAGTCACTGATCCAGCAGCCGCAACTGCCTGCGCCGGCTGTGCAAGCACGCGCAATCGTGCACGCAGCCTTTCCACGTTCGCCTCACCCTGTTCCAGATCATCGCGCAGCTCCGCAGACAACTGCTGTCGGCCCATCGCCTGCAATTGCTTCCAGCCATCGGCCAGGCCGCTACTGGCCTGCGCGACCTGGGCGCTCACACGTTGCTGCTCGTCGGCCTGCGGTAATCCGTAGCCGGGGCCATCGAGAAGCGCCGCCGGGTGACTGAGCCGCGCCTGCCGGGCGAACAGGCGCTGCAGTTGATCCTGCACTGCTGCGCGCTCGGCGATGCCGGGCCGCAACAGGCGCTTGAGCGCATCGCGCGCGATCAGCTCCTGTCGCCGTAACGCGGCCTGCTCCAGCAACAATGCAGCTGCGGTTTCGCGCAGGCCGCCGCGGTCGAACCACTGCGCGCGTGCGCCAGGCGCGGCATCCAGCCATTGCGCAACACTCATCTGCGGTACCGGAATGCCGCGCCGAAGCACGTCGAACATGGCCTGATAATGCGCAGCCGCCGATTCGAAGTAATAGCCCTGACGTGTGGCCTGCGCGCGGTCGTCCAGCACGTGCAGATCGGCAAGGCCGGCGCGCTGCAGCCGCTGGCGCACGCCGCGCGGGGTGATCGATGACACGGCGGCTTCAGCAAGACGCGGCACGCCGTCGTGCAACAACTTGTAGGTTTCCACCGCGCAGTTGTTGCTGATGAAGTAATAGCGCCCGTCGTAGCTCCAGTGCACCTGCGCGGCGCGCGCCAGCAGCGCGGCGATCTCATCCGGGCGCAACGCCAGCGGCACCGACGACAGGGCACGCAATTCCACCTTGGTGTATTCGTCGATGACCTGGTTCAACGGCAGCACGAACAGCCGTGACGGATACGAGCCGGTCAGCCCGCGCCAGCTGGAGATCTGCACATCGCCGACGAAGGCACGAAACGACAGCACGCGGTGATACTGCAGATCCAGCCGGCACGCCGGCCCTGGCGCGCGGCCGGGCGCGCAGATCACCAGCCGCAACATGCTGTGGCCCCAGCGACTCATCGGCTGCTCGTTGCCTTCGGCAAGCAAATAGTCCACCGCATAGACCCGCGCCGGATCCAACGCCAGCAGCGACATCGCACCGGCATCGTTGTCGGCCTGCAGATACGGCAAGGTCGGCGCGCATGCTGCCGCAGCGTGCGGCGGCCCTAGCCGCTCGGAAAACCAGGCCGCGAGCGCTGGACGGCGGCAGGCGTAGTCCGCATCCAGCACGTAATGCTCGAGATTGACCGCAACAAATTCGGCCGGGCTATGCCGCTCGTAGGCATCGGGACTGCGGTCGCTGAAGCGGTTTGCACCGCGCCCGACCCGCCAGGGACGCACCTGCCAGCCGGCAAGATCGCGCAGGCGTGGGTCGCGCGATAACGCACTGCCCGCTCCACGGTCGCGCACGTGCGCCAATTCATGCACCAACGCCGCCATCGCCGCCCGCGTGGCCGGGGCGCTGATATCAGTGCGTGCGCTGGCGGGCTGCATGCTCCAGGCATCCAACAGCGCACGATCGAGCAGGATGCGATTGCCGATCGCACGACCATGCACCTGCGCCGGCAAATCGCGGCGCCACTGCAATTGAATGGGTGCTGCATCGCGCGTTACCCAGGCCGCGGGCAAGCGTTGTTCAACCTGCTGCAGCAGCGCCTGGCTGGACGCGCGCTCCGACGGGATCAACTCCGACCCGACAACCGACACCTGCAGCGCGGGCGAACGCTGCGATTGGGCGTGCGCCGCCGGTGCGATCGCTGCGGCCAGCCACAGCCATGCGCACCGGCGACGACGATTCACTGCGCCAGGATGGACTGAGCCAGTTCCAGGTCGCTGGACACGCGCGCCGCATCGCTGCGACTGCGCAATTGCAGCAATGCCGCTTCAAGCCGCGCACCGCGGATGGCGCCATCGCTGGCCACGAAACCGGCCGCATCTTCGCGTGCGTCGGCAACCACCTTGTCGTCGCCGGAACTGCTGCTGTTGGACGAACCGGCCGACGAGGCACCGGCCGAGGTTCCCGCAAGACTGGATGCGGCGGCTGCTAGCGGCAGCAGGGTCAACGCACAAAACACCAGGGAGCGCATCATCGGCGTGTCTATTCCATGTGAGGTGGTGAAGAGACTACCCGGCAGGCGTTGCGCCGGGCACCTCGTCCATATCGAACAGCTTGCCTGGATTCAGCAAAAGATGGGGGTCGAGCACCTGTTTGATGCCGCGCATCAATGCGATTTCTGCCGCCGAGCGCGTACTCCACAGGTACGGTTTCTTGACCAGGCCAATGCCGTGCTCGGCCGAGATGCTGCCGTCGAAACGCTGCAGGCTCTGCGCCAGCAACTTGGTGACCTGCTCGCAGGCAGTGATGAAATCTGCCTGGCTGGTGGCGTCGGGCTTGAGCACGTTGATATGCAGGTTGCCATCGCCGATATGGCCAAACCACACCACATCGAAATGCGGGTAGGCGTCGTGCAGCAATGCCTGCGTCTCGGCCAGGAACGCCGGCATCGCCGAGATCCGCACCGACACATCGTTCTTGTATGGGGTGTAACGCGCCAGCGCTTCGGTGATGCCTTCGCGCAGGCGCCACAGCTGCGCCGCCTGCGCATCGCTCTGGCTGATCACCCCGTCGCTCACCCAGCCCTGCTCCATGCAGGCCTCGAACGCCGCCATCGCCGCCGCTTCCTGCGCCTCATCGCCGGCAGCGAACTCGGTCACCACGTAGTACGGGTGCACCTGCGCAAACGGCGCCTGCGCGCCGTGCGCCAGCACGTGCTCCAGCGCGCGATCGGTGAAAAATTCAAACGCTTCCAGCCGCAGCTGTGCGCGAAACGCCGCGAACACCTGCATCAACACATCGAACGACGGCAGCGCCAGCAGCATCACGTTGCTCGGCGGCGGCGGGTCGGTCAGCCGCAGCGTCGCTTCGACCACGATGCCCAGCGTGCCTTCCGAGCCGATCATCAGATGCCGGAAGTCGTAGCCGCTGGAATTTTTCACCAGCGCATTGTTGAGGTGCAGCAGCTCGCCGGTGCCGGTGACCACGCTGAGCCCGGCCACCCATTCGCGGGTATTGCCGTAGCGGATCACGCGGATGCCGCCGGCATTGGTAGCGATATTGCCGCCGATCGAGCACGAACCACGCGCTGCGAAATCCACCGGATACACCAAGCCGTGCTCGCGCGCGGCGTTGTGCACCGCTTCCAGCGACATACCGGCCTGCACGGTGAGCGTGCGATCCACCGCATCGAAGGCCAGCGGCTTGTTCAACCGCTCCAGGCTCAGCACCAGCTCGCCATTGGCTGCGACCGCGCCACCAGACAAACCGGTACGCCCGCCCGAGGGCACCACGGCCACCGCATGCGTGTTGGCCCAGCGCACCACCGCCTGCACTTCTTCCACCGACCCCGGCAGCGCGATCGCCAGCGGATTCGGCGTCCAGCGGCGCGTCCAGTCGCGGCCGTAGTGCTCCAGGTCGGCCGGTTCGGTCTTCAACCGCAGCGCGGGGACGGCCTGTTGCAAGGAGAGGATGCGGGGATCGGTCATGGCACGCAGCGCGGCGGTAGGAACCCCACAGCGTGCCAGCCTGCGCCGGCCCCGTCCAGCCGCGTCAACGTGCGTACGCACAGCGTTGGATTCAGCTGAAACCGTTGCGGCACAAGGGCTGCGGCGTCACACCGCAGGCACTGCGGGTGCCAAATCGCCCACCCCATCTGGCATAGTGGCCGGCCCGATTGCTGCAGTGCGTCCACCATGTCGCCGAAGAAAACCTCGTTTCCCAAGCAGGACATCCGCGTCCTGTTGCTGGAAGGCATCAGCCAGACCGCCGTGGACGTGTTCCGCGCCGCCGGTTACTCGCAGATCGAGCTGCACGCCAAGTCCCTGCCCGAGGACGAACTCAAGGCGCGCATCGCCGAGGCGCACATCGTCGGCATTCGCTCGCGCACCCATTTGAGCGCCGATGTGCTGGCGCATGCCAAGCGGCTGATCGCGGTGGGCTGCTTCTGCATCGGCACCAATCAGGTCGACCTGGAAGCGGCGGAACTGGCCGGCATTCCGGTGTTCAACGCGCCCTACTCCAACACCCGCAGCGTGGCCGAGCTGGTGATCGCCGAGGCCATCCTGCTGTTGCGCGGCATCCCGCAGAAAAATGCGGAATGTCACCGCGGTGGCTGGTCCAAGTCGGCCGCCGGCAGCCACGAAACCCGCGGCAAGGTGTTGGGCATCGTTGGCTACGGGCACATCGGCACCCAGGTTGGCGTGCTGGCCGAATCGCTAGGCATGCAGGTGATCTTCCACGACATCGAAACCAAGCTGTCGCTGGGCAACGCGCGCGCGGCGATCGACCTGGACGACCTGCTGGCGCGCTCGGACGTGGTGACCCTGCACGTGCCGGAGACCCCGTCCACCAAGGACATGATCGGCGCGGCAGAAATCGCCCGCATGAAGCCCGGCGCGCATCTGATCAATGCCTCGCGCGGCACCGTCATCGACATCGATGCACTAGATGCGGCGCTCACCTCTGGCCAGATCGGTGGCGCGGCCGTGGATGTGTTCCCGATCGAGCCCAAGGGCAATGGCGATGCGTTCGAATCGCCGTTGATTGCGCACGACAACGTCATCCTGACCCCGCACGTGGGCGGCAGCACGCTGGAAGCACAGGACAATATCGGCGTCGAAGTGGCCGCCAAGCTGGTGCGCTACAGCGACAACGGCAGCACCTTGTCGGCGGTGAACTTCCCTGAAGTCACCCTGCCCGAGCACCCCGACAGCCTGCGGCTGCTGCACATCCACCGCAACGTGCCGGGCGTGCTGTCGCAGATCAACGAACTGTTCTCGCGCCACAACCTCAACATCGATGGTCAGTTTTTGCGCACCGACCCCAAGGTGGGCTATGTGGTGATCGATGTCAGCGCCAGCGAGGAGCTGGCGGGCGTGTTGAAGGACGAGCTGGGTCAGATCACCGGCACCTTGCGGACGCGGGTTCTCTACTGACGGGGATTAGGGATTCGGAAGTTGGGATTGGGAAGAGCGGCGGCGCTGGCGCGTCCTTTCCCTGACCGCTCTCTGGCTTGGATCGATTGCGGTGGCGCAGACGCGAATGCGCGCACTGCCAAAACAAGCGCGCAAAAGCGAATCACGCAACGTACGCGCTTGCGAATCCCCAATCCCGAATCCCGAATCCCAGCCCCTCAGGGCTGCAACTCGCCGCGCAAGCCCTCGCTCAACAGATAGTCGTCGGCCTTCAAATACCACCGCTCCGGGCCGGTGGTGACCGCCTCCATGTACAGGCCGTCGCCATCCTCGCGCGGCGGGCGCTGCAGGCTGACGATCGCCACGCCATGCGGCGGCCCGCTCAACGCCAGCAGCGCCCGTTGCACGGTACGCGCCAGTTCGGCCGAGTCCATCCGGTCATCGACCGGGCGGAACGCCAGGCGGTATGTGAACGAAGCAGCGGTGCGGGACATGGGCATGGACAGGCAACGGGCGCCCAAGGGTACCCAATCCCGCCATGCCCGCCCAGCCAACGGACGCTCGGCACCCGCGCAATCCGGCCCGGCAACGCCCGTCGCCGGCGCATCAGCTGCCGCCGTGCGCCATCCACTTCTCGGCCATGCGTCGCATCGACGGATCCAGCTCCGGGTCGGCCAGCAGCTCGGCGATCGGGCGCCACGCCAAAGCGAGCGATTCTTCGCTGACCTGGAAAGTCTCGTCGGCGCCGGCGACCACCACGTAGCGTGCGTCGTAATGCCAGTGGCCGGCCACCTCGCCACGGGCCGGGATCCAGTGCCGGTCCAGGTCGAACAGCCGGCCGTCGGCCAGGGTCAGGCCGGTGAGGCCGGATTCCTCCTGTGCCTCGCGCAGTGCCACCTGGGCCAGATCGCGGTCGCCATCGGCGTGGCCGCCCAGCTGCAGCCAGCGCTGCAGCTTGCGGTGATGGGTCAGCAGCGTGCGGGTGCCATCGGCACTGACCACCCACGCCGAGCCGGTGAAGTGACCTTCGACACGCTCGCGCACGAACGGATCGGTGGCATCGTCCAGGAGTTGCGCAAACTGCTCGGCCAGTGCGGCTTCGTCGGGCCAGCGGCTGCGGTACGCGGCCAGTTGCTGTTGCAGGGTCGAATCCACCATCGCTCGTCTCGGTTTCCACGCAGGGCCAGGCGGCCATTATCGCCATTCATGCTGCGTACGTGCTTGTCGCGAGCGTGTAGCTTTGGCAAGGTACGTCGCTTGCCCAACCCACCGGGGTCCGGGCGCATGACCTTCATCCGGGCGCTTGCGCCTTGCTTTGCCACTGGGGATGTCACCGAATGCTGAAGTCTTTATTGCGGGTCAAACCGATCGAGCCCGCAGGCCACGTCGATGCCGGCGAACCGTTCGAAGGCAGCCTGCAAGGCGAAGCCACCCTCAAACGCACCCTCACCGCCAAGCACCTGATCATGCTCGGCATCGGCGCGGTGATCGGTGCCGGCATCTTTGTTTTGACCGGCCAGGCCGCAGCCAATCACGCCGGGCCAGCTGTGATGCTGTCGTTCGTGTTCGCCGGCATCGCCTGCGCCTTTGCCGGTCTGTGCTACGCCGAGTTCGCGGCAATGATGCCGGTCTCCGGCAGCGCCTATTCGTATTCATATGCCACGCTCGGCGAAGGCGTCGCCTGGTTCATTGGCTGGTGCCTGGTGCTTGAGTACCTGTTTGCCGGCTCCAGCGTCGCGGTCGGTTGGTCCGCCTACCTCATCAGCTTCCTGACCGGCACGCTCGGGCTGCCGTTCCCGGCAGAACTGGCCGGCGCGCCCCTGGCCTGGGACGGCCATGGCTTTGTTAGCTCCGGCAACATCGTCAACTTGCCGGCCGTGTTGATCGTCGGCGCGGTGAGCATGCTGTGCTACGTGGGCGTGACCCAATCCGCGTTCGCCAACGCGATCGTGGTGGCGATCAAGGTGGTGGTGATCTGCCTGTTCGTCGGCTTCGGCATCGCCTACATCGATCCGGCGAACTGGCACCCCTTTATCCCGGAGAACACCGGGCCGGGGCAGTTCGGCTGGGACGGGGTGTTCCGCGCGGCCTCCATCGTGTTCTTTTCCTACATCGGGTTCGACGCGGTCTCGACCTCCGCCGGCGAGACCAAGGACCCGCAGAAAAACATGCCGATCGGCATCCTGGTGTCACTGGCAATCTGCACCGTCATCTACATCATCGTGTGCGCGGTGTTGACCGGATTGTTGCCGTATACCCAGCTCGGCACCGCCAAGCCGGTGGCCACTGCGCTGGAAGCGCACCCGCAACTGAGCTGGCTCAAGACTGCAGTGGAGATCGGCGCGATCGCTGGCCTGTCCTCGGTGGTGCTGGTGATGCTGATGGCGCAGCCGCGCATCTTCTACACCATGGCCAAGGACGGGTTGATGCCGAAACTGTTCGGCAGGGTGCACCCGAAATTCCACACACCCTACGTCGGCACCCTGTTCGTCGGCGTGGTCGCCGCGCTGCTGGCCGGGGTGATTCCGTTGAACGTCCTGGGCGAACTGGTCTCGATGGGCACCCTGCTCGCCTTCGCCACCGTGTGCGCCGGCGTGATGGTGCTGCGCTTCACCAAGCCCGACCTGCCGCGCCCGTTCCGGGTGCCGCTGGCGATGGTGATCTGCCCCCTGGGCGCGTTGGCCTGTCTGTTCCTGTTCTTCCAGGCCTTCCAGGAACACTGGAAGGTGTTCGTGGGCTGGACCGTGATTGGACTGGCGATCTACTTCGGCTACGGCATCCACCACAGTCGCCTCGCGAAACGGGCCTAAGCTTCTCTCAAGACCGGCGCGCGACGCCGGTCTTCTTGTTCAATGACCGCGCGTAGCGCCAAGCCGGAACCGCTTCATGTTCAAACAACTTTGGGCCACCAAACACCCGCACGCCAGCCATGAGGCGGCTGACGGGCTGGGCCTGCAACGCGCACTTGGCCCCTGGGGGCTGACCGCCCTGGGAATCGGCGCGGTGATCGGCGGCGGCATCTTCGTCATCACCGGCCAGGCGGCGGCCGACCATGCCGGCCCGGCAATCATGCTCTCGTTCGTGCTCGCAGCGGTGTGCTGTGCGTTCTGTGCGATGGCCTACGCCGAATTCGCTGCGATGGTGCCGGTCTCCGGCAGCGCTTACACCTACACCTATGCCACCTTCGGCGAGCTGGCCGCGTGGTTCATCGGTTGGATGCTGGTGCTGGAATACGGCGTGTCCGCCTCGGCAGTGGCGGTCAGCTGGACCGGCTACTTCTTGAGCCTGCTCGAGCATTTCGACATCCACCTGCCGGCCGCATTCGTCAGCGCGCCGCTGGACGGCAAATTGCAACCCACCGGGGCGATCGCCAACCTGCCGGCGGCCGGCATCGTGCTGCTGCTGACCTGGCTGTGCTATGTCGGCATCCGCAAGTCGTCGGCAATGAACATGGCCATGGTGATCCTCAAGACGGGCTTGATCCTGCTGGTGATCGCGGTGGGCTGGAAATACGTGGACACGGCCAACTGGCACCCGTTCATCCCGGCCAACGAAGGCCCGGGCAAGTACGGCATGGAAGGCGTGCTGCGCGGCGCAGCAATGGTGTTCTTCGCCTATATCGGCTTCGAAGCGGTGTCGGTGGCGGCGCAGGAATCGCATCGCCCGCAACGCGACCTGCCGATCGGCATGATCCTGTCGCTGGTGATCTGCACCGTGCTCTACATCGCGATGGCGGCGGTCATGACCGGCCTGGTGCCGTACACCCTGCTCGGCACTGACGAGCCGGTGGTGACCGCGGTGGCGGCGCATCCGCAGCTGGCCTGGTTGCGCGTGGTCGTGGAAGTGGGCGCGTTGATCGGGCTGTCGTCGGTGGTGCTGGTGATGATCATCGGGCAGCCGCGCATCTTCATGATCATTGCGCGCGATGGCCTGCTGCCCTCGATCTTCACCCGCATCCATCCCAAGTACCGCACGCCGCACATCAATACCGTCATCACTGGCGTGGGCATCGCCATACTTGCGGCCGTCTTCCCGCTGGATGTGCTGGGCGAGCTGACCTCGATGGGCACGCTGATCGCCTTCGCTGCCGTGTGCGCGGGCGTGCTGATCCTGCGCCGCACCCATCCGGAACTGCCGCGTCCGTTCCGCATGCCGGCCGCGTGGCTGATCTGCAGCGCCGGTGTGCTCAGCTGCCTGGCCTTGCTGTCGGCCATGACGCTGCACAACTGGATGCTGATGGGGTTATGGACGCTGGTCGGGCTGGTGGTCTATTTCGGCTACGGCTATCGTCACAGCCGCCTGCGCGACGGCCGCTGAGCACGCGCGCGGGCCAGCAGGGACTGACAAAACGGCTGCGCGCCCCCTAGGGGAGCGGGCGATCTGAGCCTTCGTTGCAGGGCGGCTGATTTGTGGCTTGGCCTGCAAGGCTCTGATCTGCGGCGTTGCTGCAAGGACCATTGCCCGCCCACCATCGCAGGACACGCCGCGAGGACGTCCCCGTCGGCTCTAAGAACCTGTTCACGATCTTCTGAGTAATAGTGCCAAGAAGGCCAAATGGATGAACTGCAGGCTGGTGTTGAGTTTGCGCTCGCAGTTCTTCCATAGCCTTCGGTTCTTCTCCAGCCAAGCAAAACTACGCTCGACGATCCATCGCTTGGGCATGACCTTGAAGGTGTGCAGTTCGCTGCGCTTGGCAATCTGCACCGTGAGCTGCTCGCCTAAAATCTCTCGCACGCCGTCGGCAAACCGTACTCCGGTGTAGCCGCTGTCGCACAGTAAGCTTTGTACATGCGTCAAGTTTGACTGGCAGCGCTCCAACGCCTGCAGCGCACCTTTGCGGTCGGTCACCTCCGCCGTCGTCACCGCGATTGCGTGGGGCAATCCCTGAGTATCAACAGCGATATGCCGCTTGATGCCCGACACCTTCTTGCCCGCGTCATATCCCTTTTGCCCCGCTGTGTCCGTGTTCTTTACGCTCTGCGCGTCCACGATCAAGAACCTGGTGCAGGCGTTGCGCTCCTGTCTGGCGCGGACCACGCCAACCTGATTTTTTAAGTGCCTGCTCCAGCAGGCTCACTCCCTCATCGTCGCACTCGCTCCACTTGGCAAAGTACGAGTGCACGGTCCGCCACTTCGGAAAGTCGCTGGGGAGCGCTCGCCATTGGCAACCGGTTCGCAGCACGTACAACACTGCGCACCACACCTCATACACATCCACACGGCGTGGCTTGGTGCGCTTACGCGCTTGTTCCAGGATCGGCAGCACGTGTTCGAACTGCTCCCGGCTCATGTCACTCGGATAGGTCTTTTGGCGCATCCGCATAGTCTGCACTGATCAGGAAAGATCGTGAACAGGTTCTTACACGGCATCCATGCCGCGTCATTTCCCGCGGCGCTGGGCGGGCAAGGACCGGTCGAGATGGTCGGCGTGCATAGCGAAGCGCCCTACGTGATGCACGTTTTTTGATGCTGGCGCTGGTTCGACATCCGACACAGGTGCGACAAGCGGCTGTTCAAGCGGCCACCGACCAACCATCCGGTGCAGTGTCCTCGCCGCTTGCGGGACCGTGTGGCGGCATGGATGCCGCCACCGAGCCCCCAGGGACGGGTTCACGGCGTGTCCCGCGAGCGGCGAGGGCACCGCGCCCTCGACGGACTCAGCATTGACCCGGGCTTCTGACTGCATCTAACCAGAGCCGGCTGGTAAAACCACTGCGCTCACTGCAAGACGCACGCTCGTTACATTCCGTCAGCCATTCGCGATCCGAGCGCGGCAGGAACAGCCCCTGCTGCGCTGCACCTGACCGTAATCCGGTGGGGCAGTAGAATAGGCGCATGAATGCGACCACTGCCCCCCTGCCCTATAGCGCCGCCCGTTTGCACGAGCTGGCGCAGTTGCTGATCGGCAATATCCGTGAGCTGGCCCAGGCCGGCTGGACGCCCGCCACCAGCAGTAATTTTTCCCATCGCCTGGACGAGCAGCACGCGGCCATCACCGTCTCCGGACGCGACAAGGGCCGCCTGGTCGAAGAAGACATCATGGTGGTGGACTTCGATGGCCAGCCCGTGGGCCGCCCGTTGCGCCCGTCTGCCGAAACCCTGTTGCACACCCAGCTGTATCGACGGTTCCCGGAGATTGGCTGCGTGTTGCACACGCATTCGCCGGTACAGACGATTGCTTCCCGCCTGTATGCAGGCAGCGGCGTGATCCGCCTGGAAGGCTACGAACTGCTCAAGGCCTTCGAGGGCAATACCACCCACGAAACCGCGGTGGACGTGCCGGTGTTCGCCAACACCCAGGACATGCAGGTGCTGGCCGCGCAGGTCGAGGCCTTGCTGGACAAACAGAGCATGTGGGGGTATCTCATCGAAGGACACGGCCTGTATGCCTGGGGCCGCAACATGGCCGAGGCACGCCGTCATCTGGAGGCATTCGAATTCCTGCTGCATTGCGAACTCGAGCTGCTCAAGCTGCGCAGTCCGCGCTAAGCCCTCCCCGCCCCACGTGTGAGCCAGACCGCCATGAGCCGACTGCGTATTTTTGCCGATTCCAACCCGACCACGCCGCACTTCGACAGCCGCGATGGTGAGCAGATCGCCACCGAGCTGCGCAAGATTGGTGTCACCTTCGAGCGTTGGCACGCCAGCCAGCCGGTCGAACCGGGTGCATCGCCCGAACAGGTGATGGCCGCCTACCGCGCCGACATCGACCGCATCAGCGCCGAGCGCGGCTTCAAGACCGTGGATGTGGTGAGCATTGCGCCAGACAATCCCAAGCGCGAAGAAATGCGTGCCAAGTTCCTGGATGAGCACTTCCACAAGGAAGACGAGGTGCGCTTCTTCGTGGCCGGCTCCGGGTTGTTCACGCTGCACGTGGACGCGCAGGTCTACGAGATCGAATGCGTCAAAGATGATCTGATTGCGGTGCCGGACAGCACGTTGCATTGGTTCGACATGGGCCCGGAGCCGCACTTCGTGGCGATCCGTTTCTTCACCGAGCCGGACGGTTGGGTCGGCCACTTCACCGGCACCGAAATCGCCAAACAATTCCCCCGCTACGCCCCCGAGAAACCTCCAAAGGCCAGCTGACGATGACACGACCGCAAGCGATCCTCACCGATATCGAAGGCACCACCAGCAGCATCTCTTTCGTCAAGGACGTGCTGTTCCCGTATGCGCGCCGCGCCATGCCCGCCTACGTGCGCGAGCACGGCGGGCACCCGCAGGTGCGGCATTGGCTCAATCAGGTGGCCGACGAGATCGGCGAAGACGTGCCGGATGAGGTGCTGATCACCACCTTGCAGACCTGGATCGACGAAGACCGCAAGCACACCGCGCTCAAGGCCCTGCAGGGCATGATCTGGGAAGACGGCTACCGCACCGCCGATTTCAGCGCGCACATCTACGCAGACGCGGCGATCCAGCTGCAGGCCTGGCATGCCGAAGGCATTCCGCTGTACGTGTATTCGTCCGGTTCGGTGCCGGCGCAGAAGCTGTTCTTCGCGCATAGCGATGCCGGCGACCTGAGCGGCCTGGTGACCGACTGGTTCGACACCGAGGTGGGTCCCAAGCGCGAGAGTTCCAGCTACCGCCGCATCGCCGAACGCATTGGCGTGCCGGCGCCGGAGATCCTGTTCCTGTCGGACGTGATCGAGGAACTGGATGCCGCCAAGCGCGCCGGCATGCGCACCGCGCTGCTCGACCGCCTGGACGATTACCCCACGCCACGTTCGGCGGACGATGTGGGCAGTCACCAGCGCGTGGAAAGCTTCACGCAGTTGGTGCTGTAACTGACCACGCGCCATCGATTCGGTTGATGGCGCGGTTTTGTTGGCGTGGGGCGGCACCGTGAGTACGCGGAAGCTGGGATGACCTTGCGCCTGTTGATCACGGCGAGCGTGTCCACTTCAGATTGCTGGCTTGTATTGACTGCAGAGCGCAGCTGCAGGCGCCCTTGGCGGCTCGGTAAGTTGAGTCGACAACACGGGTGCTCATGCAAGCCAGCATGACGCCCGCCTACCGCAATGCCCGTATGCGGCACCTTCGCGTTGGATCACCGAGCACCTACATGCGACGCCAGCCGCCTCGGCTTGTTATCCGCCCGCGCAAGCGCTACATCTGCATCTTCCCGGTCCTGGCGTTCTCCATGTTGCAGTCATCCCGATCCGGCCCATCTGCCCTGTTGCGCCGGTTGTTGCTACTGACCGCACTGGTGGCCCTGGTTGCCGGCTGCCACCCGGATGCCGGCGCGGCGCTACCGGCGCAGCAAGACGCCAGCGCCGCGCAGGTCGATCCGGTAGACCAGACGGCGCTCGCCAGCGCCCTGAAAAAGTTGGCGCCGCAACGCCCAGGCATCACCGATCTGTATGTGGTGGGCTTTGCCGGCGATGCCAGCGACGACGTCTTCCGCAACGAAACGCTCTACCTCAAGCAGCTGTTCGAGCAACGCTTCGACGCCCGTGGCCGCGTGGTCACGCTGGTAAATCATCCTGACAATCTCGGCGAGCGCCCGTACGCACCGCTGGCCACCTACGACAATCTCTACGACACGCTCGCGGCGATCGGCAAGCGCATGGACCGCAAGGAAGACGCGCTGCTGCTGTTCGTCACCACGCACGGCACCGAAGACCACACGCTGTATGTGCAGGTGGACCAGAACGAAGAAGATTTCATCAGCCCGCAGGATCTGCGCAAGGCACTGGACGATGCCGGCATCGACAACCGTGTCATCGTGCTGTCGGCGTGTTATTCGGGCGGCTTCATCCCCGCGCTGCGCTCTGCCACCACGCTGGTGCTCGCCGCGGCACGTGCCGACCGCCCCTCCTTCGGCTGCGGCAACACCTCCAATGCCACCTACTTCGGCCAGGCCTGGTTGATCGATGCGATGAACCAGGTGGCCGACCCAGTGGCGGCGTTCGACGCAGCCAAGGTAGCGATCACTGCACGCGAAAAAGAGGACGGCGAGCTGCCGTCGTTGCCGCAGCAGTCGGTCGGCAAACATATCGGGGCCGTGCTGGCGCGCTGGCGTGCCGGGTTCCAGCCGGGGCCGGCGCTGGCATATCCATATCCGCCAGTCGTTGCCGAAGCCGCGGATGACGCGGTCGCCGATCAGGGCGACACCCCCGCCGACACCAAAGACGCTGCGCCCTCCACGCCCCCACAACCCACGGCAGCGCCGAAACCGAAGCGGCCGTGATGCGCTAAAGGTTGCGACTAATTCTCATTACGTCACCGGCAGTCGCGCATCTCTACACTTGCCGGGCCAGCCAGCGACACGCCAGCCAGCACCGATCCCCGCCAGCGCGCCCATCGCCTGCCAGCCCGGATCCAAGACGCCTCCCTCGTGGAGGCGTTCGCGTTTGTGGAGGTGCGCCCTGCACGCCGAACTCAGGGCGTGGCGCGCTCCAGGCGATAGGTGGTGCGCGCACTTTGCACGCCGGTAGGCAAGGTGGCACGCACATCGACGGTATGCGCGCCGACCTCCAGCGTGGTCGGCAATGCGCCGCGCCATAGATGCGTGGACGGCGTGGCCTCCGGTGAGCGGTCGTACCCCCGCAGCTGTTCGGCTGCATCGTCGCGCGTGTTCTCAGCGAGCACGCGTGGATCGGGCCGCTCCACCCGCTTCATCGGCTGCCAGGCGCCGCCGTCGATGCGCATCTCCACCGGCGTTTGCGCATCGCCCATGAACACGTTTGCGTACACGCCCCAGGCCGCATACGCGCCCTGCCGCAACACCTTGGGTGCACTCAGCAGCAGCTGTGCATCGTCCGGCGCACGCGCGGCGTGATACGCCAGCGTGTAGTCGCCCCCCGGCGCTACCTGCAGCACCGCATAACCGTTCGGGGTGCCATCGCTCATGGTGGCATCTGGAATGCCGTCGGCGTCCTTGACCCCGGACCAGAACGCACCACAAGCCGCACCCACGTTGTATTCATGCAACGGACGCGCGCCCTGCCAGCCTTCATCGGCGCCGTGCGCCACCTGCCGCTGGGTATGGCTGTGTGCGCTCAGCACCAGCACGTGCGGGAAGTCCTTGAGCAACGCAAACAGGCGACGCCGATCGGCATGGCGAAACGTCTCCTGCCCGGGCGCGGCATCGAACAATGGGATATGCAGGCCCAGCACCACCACGCGCTCGCGCGGCAGCTGCGCCAGGTAGGCCTGCAGGAAGGCGAATTGATCCTCACGCAGGCCGCCGACGTACGCCGGCTTGGCGCCCGGCGTGTAGATCACATCGTCCAGAAACACGAAGCTCGCGTTGGCCTCCTCCACCGCGTAGGTGTCCGGGCCATAGATCGCACGCCAGCTGTCCAGTGATTGCAGGTCATCGCGCGCATCGAAGTTGAGGTCGTGGTTGCCCGGCACATGGAACCACGGCACGCCCAGCTGCGTGGTGACCTTGTTCAAGGCCGGGTACAGGCTCAGGTCGTCGCTGACGATATCGCCGAGCGTGGTGCCCAGGCGCGCGGGGACCTTGCCGACGATGGGCGAGACGATATCGCGGCGGTAGTAGTCCACATCGGCCAGGCTGGCGGTCTGGCTGTCGGCAAACACCAGCATCTGGAAGCCGCTTGCCTGTGCAGCGACGCGCGGGGTCAGTGCGAAATCCCAGTTGCGGGTGTTGGTGCCAGTGGCAGCGATGCCGCTGTATTTGCGCTTGGGCGAGCCCTTGGGCGCGTAATGGCGCCAGAACCCGGGCAGGCCATCGGCATTGGGAACGAAACTGCGATCGCCCGGCTTGATCACAAACACGGTCTGGCCCTCGCGCACCGGCAGACGGTAGCGGCCCTGCGCGTCGGTCCGCACCAGCTGCTGCCCATTGGAGACGATGACATCGGCAAGACCAGGCTCATCACGGCCCCGCCCCGGCCTGCCGTCGCGCTCTTCGAACACCACGCCATCGACCACGACATCGCGTGCATGCGCAGTGCCTGCGAGCAGGCCCAGGGCCAGGAGAGCGAAACGAAGCTGCATGGGTGTTCCTGCGATGACCAGCCGTAATTGTAGCGGGGCCTGGCTGGCTCACCGCAGTGCCGGGTGGGTGATCGCGACGCGTGGACGCGTGCGTCTGCGCGATAGGAGGCCCGAGCCGTAGTGCGTAGGAGCGCGCTTGCGCGCGATGTGGCGTTATCGGTGAAGCCCATGCGCGCAAGCGCGCTCCTACGAGATGCATTCTCCGCGTCGCAACTAACTTGTGCCGCGATTCCAACGGCGCCCAGGCCCAGTTGTGCGCAGTAACATGAGGCGCTGCGCAGCGACGATGCGCCTGGCTGCGATAAGGTCTGTGGCAGTCCCGCTTTACGTAGGAGCGCGCTTGCGCGCGATGAGGCGTTATCGATAACGCCCATCGCGCGCAAGCGCGCTCCCACGAGATGCGCTGGTGAGCGATTACGTGTGCCGCGATTCCAGCAGCGCCACTGCATCGCCCAGGCCCAGCCCGCGTGCGCGCAGCAGCACGATCAGGTGGTACAGCAGGTCGGCGGATTCGCCCAGCAACTCGGCGTCGCCCTGCACCACCCCGGCCAGCGCGGTTTCCACACCCTCCTCGCCCACCTTCTGCGCAATGCGTCGAATGCCTTGCTCAAACAACTTGGTGGTGTAGCTGCCATGCGGGCGCTCGCGCTCGCGCTCGGCGATCAAGGCGTCCAGGCTGCCGAGGAACTGGCCGGGCGCGGTCGAAAAGCAACTGGTCCGGCCCAGGTGACAGGTCGGGCCGTGCGGACGCGCCTGCACCAGCAAGGTGTCCGCGTCGCAATCGGTTTCGATCGCGACCACGCGCAGCACATTCCCCGAGCTCTCGCCCTTGGTCCACAGCCGCTGCTTGCTGCGGCTGAAAAAAGTGACCTCGCCACGCGCACGCGTCACTGCAAGCGCCTCGGCATTCATGTAGCCCAGCATCAGCACGCGCAGGTTGTCGGCATCCTGCACGATCACCGGCAACAAGCCGTCGCCTTTGTTCCAGTCCAGCGCATCGAGCACATCGCCGGCTGCCGTCGTCTCACTGCCCATCACGTACCTCGATCTGTTGCGCGCGCAGGAAGCGCTTGAGTTCCGGAATCGGAATCGCACCGCTATGGAAGACACTGGCCGCCAGCGCCCCATCGGCATCGGCCTGGTCGAACACGTCGGCAAAGTGCTGCATCTCGCCCGCGCCGCCAGACGCAATCAGCGGCACTCGGCACAACGCGCGCACCTGGCGCAGCTGCGCGATGTCGTAGCCATGCCGGACCCCGTCGTTATCCATGCAATTGAGCACGATCTCGCCTGCGCCCAGGCGCTGCGCCTCGGCCACCCAGTCCAGCGTGCGCATCGGCAGCGCCTGGGTCTTGCTGGGGTCGCCGGTGTAGCGGCGGACGCGCCACTGCCCGTCCTCTTCGCGGATCGAGTCGATGCCGACCACCACGCATTGCACGCCGAAGGCGTCGGCCAGCTCGGAGATCAGCTGCGGCCGCCCCAATGCCGGCGAGTTGATGGAAATCTTGTCGGCGCCGGCATGCAGCACCGCACGTGCGGTGTCTACATCGCGGATGCCGCCAGCCACGCAGAACGGGATGTCGATCAGGCGCGCAACGCGCTCGACCCACGCATAGTCCACCGAACGCCCTTCCGGGCTGGCGCCAATGTCGTAGAACACCAACTCGTCCGCGCCCTGGTCGCGGTAGCGCATCGCCAACTCGACGATGTCGCCCATGTCGATGTGGTCGCGGAACTTGACGCCCTTGACCACGCGGCCATCGCGCACGTCCAGGCAGGGAATGATGCGACGGCTCAGCATGCCAGTGCGTCCTTCAGATCCAGATGACCTTCCAACAGCGCCTTGCCGAGCACGATGCCGGCACACCCGGCCGCCTTGGCCGCGGCCACGTCGGCCAGATTGCGCGCGCCACCGGAGACCTGCACCTGCAACTGCGGCGCCAGTGCGCGCAGATGCGCATACAAGCCCATGTTGGGGCCGGACAGCATGCCGTCACGCGCGATGTCGGTGCACAACAGATGCTGCAGACCGGCCTGCGCGTACTGCGTGGCCAGTTGATCCAGCGTGGCCTCGGCGGTTTCGGTCCAGCCATGCACGGGAAGTTGCCATACGTCAGCTGCGTCCTGGCGTGTATCCAGCGCGATGGTCAGCCGATCGGTGCCGAATTCCTGCAGCCAGCCAATCACCGTGGCGCTGTCGCGCACGGCCAGCGAGCCCACCACCACGCGCGCAGCGCCGGCATCGAGAATCCGCGCCACGTCCTCGCGCGAGCGCACACCGCCACCGGTCTGCACCTGCAGGCCGGTCTGTCGGCTGATCTGACCGAGCAGCGGGGCCAAGGTGTAGCCGCCCGCCTGGGCCGCATCCAGATCCACCAGATGCATCCACTGCGCACCAGCGTCGGCAAACGCCTGCGCACGCGGCAGCACATCGTCGCCGTAGCGGGTTTCGCGGGCGTAATCGCCTTGCAGCAGCCGCACCACACGGCCGTCGCGGATGTCCAGCGCGGGGTAAACGGTGAAACTCATGGGAAGCTCATCTCAAGAAAATTGCGCAGGATGCGCGCGCCGGTGTCGGCGGAACGCTCGGGATGGAATTGCGCGCCGCAGCGCAAGCCGCTCTGCACCACCGCGGTGAACAGCCCACCGTGATCGCAGGCGGCGACAGTGTCGGCTGTGACTGGCGCGGCATAGCCATGCACGAAATAGGCGCTGGCACGCTCCGGCAACCCAGCAAGCAGCGCAGAGTCACGCATCGGCACCAGCTGGTTCCAGCCCATGTGCGGTACGCGGATGCCAAGCGCCGGCGTCATGTGCCGCACGATGCCCGGCAGCACTCCCAGGCAGTCCACATCGCCTTCTTCGGAATGCTCGAACAACAGCTGCATGCCCAGGCAAATACCGATCAGCGGCACCTGCAACTGCTGTAGCGGTTCAATCAGGCCCTGCGCACGCAGGCGCGCCATGGCCTCCGGCGCTGCGCCCACGCCCGGCAGGATGACGCGCTCGGCGCCCTGCAGGCCCTGCGCATCACGCACCACGCGCGCTTCCACGCCCAGGCGTTCCAGCGCATAGCGCACCGAGCCCAGATTGGCACCGCCGGCGTCGATGAGCGCGAGGTCGGTCATAGCGCCCCCTTGGTGGATGGCAACGCGGTGCCCTCGCGACGGATCGCCTGGCGCAGTGCACGCGCCAATGCCTTGAAGCAGCCTTCCACCTTGTGGTGATCGTTCTCGCCGCGCACGTGCAGATGCAGATTCAATCCGGATGCATCGCACACCGAACGGAAGAAGTGCGGCACCAGCTCGGTGGGCATGTCGCCAACGCGCTCGCGTTTGAAGTCGCCGTCAAACACGAAGTACGGCCGGCCACTGAAATCCAGCGCGGCACTGGCGATGGTTTCGTCCATCGGCAAGGTGAAGCCGTGCTGTGCGGTATCACCGGCCACGCGCCATGGGCTGTCGACCGGATCAAAGCCATAGCGGCCAATACCGCGCTTGTCGCCCAAGGCTTCGCGCAAGGCCTGCCCCAGCGCCAAGCCGGTGTCTTCGATGGTGTGGTGCTCATCGATGTGCAGGTCACCTTCGGCGCGGATATCCAGCGCAAAGCCGCCGTGCTTGCCGATCTGCTCGAGCATGTGATCGAAGAACGGCAGCCCGGTGGCGGTGTGCGGTTCGGCCACGCGATCCAGGTCGAGCTCCACGCGGATGCGGGTTTCCTTGGTATTGCGCTGCACCACCGCGCGGCGCGGCGCATCGGCCAGTTCGTGCGCGATGCCGGCCCAGTCCCAATCGCCGCCGAACTGCTCGGTACGCAGCTGGAACCCGCGGATGTTGAGGTTCTGCGCGAACTGGATGTCGGTGATGCGGTCGCCCACCATCGCCGAACGGCTCCAGTCGATGGTGCGGTCCTGCAGGTACGGCACCATCAGACCAACGCCCGGCTTGCGCGTCGGCGCGTTGTCGGCCGGCCAGCTGCAGTCGATCAGCACTTCGCGGAACACGATGCCCTGGCTGGCGAAGATCTGCAGCATCAGGTTGTTGGGGCCATCGAAGGATGCTTGCGGATAGCTCTCGCTGCCCAGACCGTCCTGGTTGCTGACGATGACAAACTGGTAGCCGGCATCGCGCAGTTTGAGCATGGCCGGAATCACGCCGTCGACAAAGCGCAGCTTTTCGTAGGCGTCGATCTGGAAATCGGCTGGCTCGGTGATCAGCGTGCCATCGCGGTCGACGAAAAGAATCGGGGTCATGCGGCCTCCTGCTTGCGCTGCAACGCGCCCAGCACACGGTCGTTCTGTTCGGGCGTGCCGATGGTGATGCGCAGTGCATCGGACAGGCGCGGCACCGCGCGTTGATCACGCACCACCACACCCGCTTCGAGCAGCGCCTGGAACGCTGCTTCGGCGTCGTCGAAACGCACCAGCAGGAAGTTGCCCTGCGAGGGGTAGACCTGGCGCACGCCGGCCACCTGCACCAGCGCGGCATGCAGGCGTGCGCGCTCGGCACGGATGTCGGTCACCCGCCGCTGCGTCACTGCCAGCGCAGGTGCAGACAAGGCCTGCTCGGCCATCACCGCGCATGGCGTGGGCACCGGATACGGCGCCTGGCAACGGCGCAACAACGCGATCAACTCAGCGTTGGCGATCAGGCTGCCGATGCGCGCAGCGGCCAGCGCGTGCGCCTTGGACAAGGTGCGCAACACCGCCAGATTGTCGTAGCGCGCAAGCAGGCCAATGGCCGAGGGCACATCGGAGAATTCGCCATAGGCTTCATCCACCACCACCAGCGCCTTGCCCTGCAGCGCCTGCAAGGCAGCTTCGATCTCGGCCAGCGGGATCGCCGAGCCGGCCGGATTGGACGGCGAGCACAGGAACACCAGCTTGGCCTTGGCGTCCAGCGCAGCCTGCACGATCGCCAGCACATCGGCATGGAAACCGTCCGCCCCATCGACCAGCGGCACTTCAACCAACGGCGCGTTCTGCAGGCGCGCGCACACCGCATACATGCCGAACACCGGCGGCGTGACCACCACCGCATCGCGCTCGGGCACGCACAGGCCACGCACCAGCAGATCGATGGCCTCGTCGCTGCCGCGGCCGATCAGCAATTGCTCGGGCGCACAGCCGTACAGCTGCGCCAGCGCAGCACGCAGGCCCTTGGGCTGCGGATCAGGATAGCGACGCGTGCTGGCGTCGGGATCGGCCGGATTTCCCCAGGCCGACTCGTTGGCGTTGAGCCACACATCGCCCTGCAACGCACTCGTGCGCGCCGACGCATAACCTGCAAATGCGCGCAGATCGTCACGCACCAGATCCATTACCGATGCCGTGCTCATGCGGCCACTCCCATGCGCAGCGCCACCGCGTTGGCATGCGCATCCAGGCCCTCGGCGCGCGCCAGAATCAATGCGCATGCGCCGATTCCATCGATACCGGCCTTGCTCGCCGCCTGCACGCTCACCATGTTCTGGAAGCTGGCCACGCTTACGCCGCTGTAGGCACGCGCCGCACCGCTGGTCGGCAACACATGGTTGGTGCCGCTGCAGTAATCGCCCAGTGCTTCGGGCGT
The DNA here is from genome assembly GCF_041475695.2 of Xanthomonas sp. NCPPB 4037. Classification (NCBI taxonomy): domain Bacteria; kingdom Pseudomonadati; phylum Pseudomonadota; class Gammaproteobacteria; order Lysobacterales; family Lysobacteraceae; genus Xanthomonas; species Xanthomonas sp. NCPPB 4037. The sequence continues at coordinate 2,168,843 of NZ_CM191261.1, read as the reverse complement.
GTAGTCGCCGAGGAACACCGAGCCGGCAGCCTCCACCTGCGCGAGCCACGCACGCGGCTCGCGCAAGGCCAGGATCAGGTGCTCGGGTGCATAGCGGTTGCTGATCTCGAACGCCTCCTGCAACTTCGCCACCTTGATCAACCGCGACTGCGCCAACGCTTGGCGCGCGATGTCGGCGCGCGAGAGTTGCGCCAGTTGCAGGTCCAGTTGCTCCTGCACTGCGGTAATCAATGCATCGCTGTCGGACAACAGCAGCACCTGCGAATCCGGGCCATGTTCGGCCTGCGACAACAGATCGGCCGCGACAAATGCCGGTTGCGCGCCGGCATCGGCAATCACCAGCACCTCGGACGGGCCGGCCGGCATGTCGATCGCGGCCGCGCCGGATTGCGCCACCTGCTGCTTGGCTTCGGTAACGAAGCTGTTGCCCGGGCCGAACAATTTGTCGCAGCTGGGAATGGAGTCGGTGCCATAGGCCATTGCCGCAATCGCCTGCGCGCCACCGAGCTTGAATACTCGGCGCACGCCGGTGAGTTGCGCGGCCACCAGCACCGCCGGGTCGACACTGCCATCCTTGCGCGGCGGCGTGCACAGCACCACTTCGCGGCAGCCAGCCAGCCGCGCCGGCACGCCCAGCATCAAGGCGGTGGACGGCAACGGCGCGCTGCCGGCCGGCACGTATAGGCCCACGCGGCCGATCGGGCGCACGATCTTTTCGCAGACCACGCCAGGTGCGGTTTCCACCGCATAGCCTTCGCTCATGCCGGCGCGGTGAAAGGTGTCGATGCGCGCCACGGCGTCCTGCATCGCCTGGCGCAGTTCCGGCGCGATGGCGGCATCTGCCGCGGCAAATTCGGCATCGCTGACCGCAAAGCTCTCCAGCGTGACGCCGTCGAAGCGTGCGGTGATCTCGCGCAGCGCCACATCGCCACGTGCACGCACATCGGCGATCAGGGTGGCGACCGCCTCGCGTGTCTGCGTGGCGACGGTCTGCACCGGGCGCGTCAACGCCTGGGTGCGTGCGTCTGCAGTGAGTTGGGTCCAATCAAGCGTGTTCATGCGAGCGAGCGCTCCACCGTCAATACCATCAAGCCTTGCGCACCTGCGCGTTCCAATTCTTCCAGGCGTTGCCAGGTCACCGCGCCGTGGCACATGGTCTGCAGGCGCAAGGCGCCATTGCCGTCGTCGGGCAACTGCACCAGCGGGTCGGCATCGGGCAGCAAGCGGCGCAGCGCATCCACGTTGCCTTGCTCGGCGCGGAACATCAGCAGCTTGCTGTCGCGCAGCTTGAGCACGCCATCCATGCGCCGCAGCAGCATCGCCAGCAGCGCCGCGCGCGCATCGGCTGGCTCGCGCACGGCACCGGCCAGCACCGCCTCGCTTTCCATCACCAGCTCGACCGGCTTGAGTTGGTTGGCGGCTAGCGTCGCGCCGCTGGAGACCAGGTCGCAGATCAGATCGGCCGTGCCCAGGCGCGGCGCGATTTCCACCGAGCCGGAGAGCTCGACCACCGATGCGTCGATGCCCTGGCGCTCCAGCCAATCGGCCAGGATCGCCGGGTAGCTGGTGGCGATGCGCTTGCCCGCCAGCTGCGCCACGCCCTGCCAGTCCCATTCTTCCGGTACCGCCAGCATCAGCCGACACTGGCCGAAACCGACGCCGCGCACGGCGTGATACGCGGCCGGCAGGCCAGCGCGACGACGCGCCGATGCCTGCTCGTCCAGCTCGTTCTGGCCCACGATGCCCAGGTCGCAGACGCCATCGGCGATCAGGCCCGGGATGTCGTCGTCGCGCACCAGCAGCAGATCCACCGGCAGCGATTCGCCGTAGCAGAACAATTTGTCGCGGCTCTGCCGCCAGCTCAGCCCGCAGGCGGCCAGCAGGCTGCGCGCCGGCTCGGCCAGGCGGCCGTTTTTCTGGATGGCAATGCGCAACCGGTCACGTGCCGGTGCTGCCGTGGAAGCACTCATCTTGTTCTCTCAGTGGGATTCGACAGGGCGCGACGATTGCTCGCGCAGGGCCGCGGCATAGCCGCCGGCGCCGTGTTCCAGGGTGCGCGCGACACGCCCGATGGTGGTGACGCTGACCTGGGTCAGGTCATGAATCTCGCGATACGGCACGCCCTTGACCAGCAACGGCACCACCCGCCAGCGGTCGGACATGGCTTCGAGTTCGGCCGGCGTGCACAGGTCACGCAGGAAGGCCTCGACGGCGCCGGGCGCCTCCAGGCACGCCAACGCCTCGGACAGCATCTTCAGCGAGGCGGCGACATCGGTACTTTCGCGGGGAGCAGGTCGTTGTTTCATCGCGTTAATGTAATAGCGTGTTAGTACATTAGCGCAAACAGGGCCATGAGGACAAGCGGGCGAACTTGCGGCGTTCATGCAGAGCGCCCTGCACGGACGCGCCCTGGTATCGCTACCGCAGCGCCACCGCCACCGCCACGCATCCTGCCCCGAAAACGAAAGCAGCCGGCCAGATCGCTCCGGCCAGCTGCCCGCAACGCCCGTGCAATGGGCGCGATCAGTTCGCCGCGATCCCCGACACCAGCATCGCCTTGGCCTGCTCCAGCTCCACCTGCAACGTGCTGGCCAGCTCGTCACGGGCCACGTCGAACTGCTGCTCGCGCACCAGGTCCTTCACCGCCACCACGCCACGCGCCAGTTCGTCGTCGCCGGCCAGCACCACGAAGCGGATGCCCGCACGCGCGGCGTACTGGAACTGCTTGCCGACCTTCTTTGGCTCCATCTGCACCTCGGTGTTAATGCCACCGATGCGCAGCCGGCGCGCGATATCCAGCGCATCATCCAGGCGCGACTCGTCCATCAGCGCCACCATCGCGTGCACACTGCTCTCGGCGATCCCGGCAATCAGGCCGGCCTCGCGCAGCTGCCAGAACAACCGCGTCAGGCCAATGGAAATGCCCACGCCCGGCAGCTTGGACTTGGTGTAGTGGCTGGCCAGGTTTTCGTAACGGCCGCCCGAGCAGATCGAGCCGATCTGCGGGTGATCGGTCAGCGTGGTCTCGTAGACGGTGCCAGTGTAGTAATCCAGCCCGCGCGCGATCGAGAAATTCAGGCAGTAGGCGGTCTCGGGCACGCCCAGCGCCTTGACCAGTTCCAGCACCTCACGCAACTCGGCAATGCCTTCGCCCAGCGTTGCGCTCGCGCCCACCGAGGCCTCCAGCGCCTGCAACTGTGCCAGCGCATCGGCATGCCCGTTGGAGCGCACCGCCACGAAGGCCAGAATCTTGTCCACCTGCGCGGCCGCAATGCCGAAGCCTTCGCCGGCCAAGGTGTCGCGCACGTACTCGGCGCCGCGCTTGTCGATCTTGTCGACCTCGCGCAGCACCGCCAGCTGCAGCTCGCCCTCGGCCACGCCCAGGCTTTCGAAAAAGCCGCGCAGCAGCTTGCGGTTGTTCAACTGCACCTTGAAATCGCCAATTCCCAGCTCGGCGAACACCGCGTGAATCACCGCCAGCACTTCGGCGTCGTAGCGGATGCTCAGCGCATCCTTGCCGATCACGTCGATGTCGCACTGGTAGAACTCGCGGAAGCGGCCACGCTGGGCGCGTTCGCCGCGGTACACGCGCTGCATCTGGTAACGGCGGAACGGAAAGCTCAACTCGTGCTCGTGCTCGGCCACATAGCGGGCCAGTGGCACGGTCAGGTCGAAGCGCAGCGCCAGCTCCGGCAGGCCGCCACTTTCGGCACCCTCGTCGGCAGCCGCGGCGGCATTGGCCAGCGCGCCGGTGGACTGCACGAAATACACCTGGCGCTCGGTTTCGCCGCCGGATTTGGTCAGCAGCACATCGGAGAGCTCGAACACCGGGGTTTCCACCGGCAGGAACCCGAACCGCTCGTAGTTGCGGCGGATGACGTCCAGCATGCGCTGGAACGCGATCTGCTCGCGCGGCAGCAATTCCATGATGCCGGGCGGCGTACGGGGCTTGATCACGAGCGAAACTCCTGCGTATCGAGTGGGGCGAACGCGCAATTCTACCGGCTGGGCGGCCGTGCTGACCGCATGGCGTATCATTCGCCGCGTCCCAGCAGTGCGTGGCCCATGTACCGGCAGCTTCCAGACCCCAGCGTGACCTGCCCGGCCCCGGCCGAGGCCACTGGCGCCACCGCCCGTGACTCCGAATGCGCTTTGTGTGCGGTACGCGGCCGGGCGATCTGCGCGGCGCTCTCGGAGCAAGAGATGGCCGCGCTGGACCAGGCCACCAGCGCGCAGGCCTATGCCACCGGCAGCGCGCTGGTGCGGGCCGGCGAGGCGCGCCACCACGTCTACACCGTGACTTCCGGGGCGCTGCGCATGGTGCGCACCCTGGCCGATGGGCGACGCCAGATCACCGGCTTCGTGCTGCCCGGCGACTATGTCGGGCTCACCGAAACCAGCCACCATCGCCACGATATCGAAGCCATCATCGACAGCCGGGTCTGCCGCACGCCGTTGGCGCAGATGCGTCAGCTCCGCGAGCGCTACCCAAGCCTGGAACGCAAGTTGTTACAGCGTGCTGGCATGGAACTGGCCGCAGCGCAGGACACCGGCCTGCTGCTGGCGCGCCTGCAACCCAGCGAACGGCTGGCGCACTTCCTGCTGCGTTTGGCCGCACGCTCCACCCGCCAGGGCGCATCCGGCGACACCGTGGCGCTGCCGATGAGCCGCAGCGACATCGCAGACCATCTCGGCCTGACCATGGAAACGGTGAGCCGCACCTTCACCAAGCTCAAGCAGCAGCACCTGATCGCCCTGCCCCAGCTGCATCTGGTGCAGATCCTGGACTATCCGGCGCTACGCAAGCTGGCCGGCGACGAGGTCTGAGCCCAGCCGCCATGCGCTGGCGGCGAAACGGAGCGGGCAAGCATCGCAATCGCTGGCTGCAGCATCTCCGGCAACGCCAGCCGCAGCGCTCCTACAGCCCACCCACGCTGGCAACGGCAGCGCCGCAACCGCCACTCAACAGGCGCGATTGGCGCAACCAGGCACGGTCCGGGTAATAGGCGAACACGAAGGCGCCTTCGCGCAAGGTATCGATCAACTGTTTGGCCACCGCCGGCCGCACCGCCGGGCACCCCAGGCTGCGGCCCAGCCGGCCCTGGCTGCGGATCACCGCTTCGCTGACATACGGCGCACCGTGGATCACGATCGCGCGGTCGCGTGCATGGTCGTTGAAACCAGGCTCCAACCCCTTCAGGCGCAGCGAGTAGCCGTTGTGGCCGGTGTAGGCCTCCTGCGCGGTGAAGGCGCCAAGGCTGGACTGGAAACTGCCGTCGTCGTTGGAGAATTTCGCCGCCAGGTTGTTGCCGGTATTGCGCCCATGCGCCACCCACTCTTCGAACAACAGCCGCTGGCGAGCCAGATCGAACACCCACAGCCGCCGCTCGGTGGAGGGGCGGCTGTAGTCGATGACGCTGAGCACGCGTTCGGTGCCCACCTGCTGGCGTTGACGCGCGCATTGCAGGGCTTCGGTGGCCAGGGCCAGGACCTGCCGGTCCAGCGCCGGTGCCTGGCGGGCCAGTGCATCGACCAGGCCGGCCTGCGGTGTGCCCAGGGGCGACACAGGCGAGGCAGCGATGGCGTCGGCGGCACCCGCCGTGCCGGCCGTTGCCCATCCGCATAGCGCGGCGGCAACGGCGATCAATCGATAAGACATGCAACAACCCACAGGGACGCGGTGCCACGTGGGCCCGCACCCCCTAGAGATAGCCGCATCCGGCCCGGTTTCCAACCCCGGCTGGCTGAACGTGTTCGGTCAGGGCGCATCCGCCAGCAGACGCTGCCGGAACGCCAGGTAGTCCGGTGCCAGCGGTTCGGCATGCGCCGGGCGCTGCAACAGCGCCGCCAGCGCCGGCGGGATCTCCACTGCACGGCCGATCAGCGGCTCCACCACCGCCTCGAATTTGGCCGGGTGCGCCGTGGCCGCCACCGCCCAGTCGCCGGTGCCGCCCTCGGCCCCTTCTACGCGCAATTGCTCCAGTACGTGCACGGCGGTGGCGGTATGCGGGCAATGCACCTCGCCGTAGCGTGCGAAGCGTTGCTGCACGGTGTGGCGGATCGCCGTGTCGTCCACCGACAGCGCACGGAACGCTTCGCGCAGCGCCGCATCGTCGCCGCCATACAGCCAACGCAGGCGTTCGAAATTGCTGGGCGCGCCCACGTCCATCGCGTTGGCCACGGTGGCCACGCTGGGTTGCGGGGCGTAGTCGTCGCCGGCGAAATAGTCGGGCAATACATGGTTGGCATTGGACGCCAGCGCGATCTGGCCCAGCGGCACGCCGAGCGCGCGTGCCAGGATCGCGGCCAGGCCGTTGCCCAGGTTGCCGGTAGGCACCACCAGGTTCAATGCGGCCGCGGCGCCAGCGTGGTGCTGCAGCGCTGCGTGCGCGTAGTAGCTCATCTGCGGCAGCAGCCGCCCCAGGCTGATGCTATTGGCCGAACTCAGCGGTACCTGCGCCTGCAGCTCGCCATCGTTCAAGGCCTGCTTGACCATGGCCTGGCAGTCGTCGAAGGTGCCGGCCACACGCAATGCCTGGATGTTGTCGCCGAAGCAGCCCAGCTGATGCGCCTGCCGCGGCGACACGCGGCCATCCGGATACAGCACCACCACCCGCAGGCCGGGCTGCCGATGGAACGCCGCCGCCACGGCCGCGCCGGTATCGCCGGAGGTAGCCACCAGAATGGTCAGCGGGCGGTCTTCGGCGCGCCGCAGCCGCGTCAGGCAAGCGGCCAGAAACCGCGCACCAAAATCCTTGAAGGCCGCGGTGGGGCCATGGAATAGCTCCAGCGCGTAGTCGCCCGGCGTGGCCAGCGGCACCAGCGGCGCCGGGAAATCGAACGCTTCGGCGCAGATGGCCGCCAGCTCGCCTGCCAGCGCGTCACCTTCGAAGAACGGCTGCAGCAGTGTGGTGGCCGTGTCGGCCAGCGTTGCGCCGGCCTGCAGGGTGCGCGCCGGCGGCAGGGTCTGCGGCACGTACAGGCCGCCGTCCGGGGCCAAGCCGGCGGCGATCGCCTGGCTCAGGCTCACGGCAGGTGCGGCGCCACGGGTAGAGATGAACATCATGCGGACTCCAGGCAGAGCGGAAACGGGCCAGCGCCCATCAACGAGAAAGGCGGATGCTGCGGGTGAGCGGCGGCATTGGGTGTCGCGGCGCGCCGCCAGGCGGTCGCACGGGGTTGCCGGCGCGGCGCTATGCTGCGCGCACCTTCCCGTGGAGCCCGCAAATGATCAAGGTCAGTGTGATGTACCCGTACCGCGATGGCGCCCGCTTCGACCACACCTACTACAGCGACACCCACATGCCGCTGGTGAGCGCGCGCATGGGCGCGGCCTGCCTCAGCTACACGGTGGACAAGGGCATCAGCGGCGGTGAGCCGGGCAGCACGCCGCCTTACATCGGGATGTGCCACATCTTTTGCGACTCGGTCGAGGCCTTCAACGGCAGCTTCGGGCCGCACGCGGCCGAGATTCTTGCCGATATCGCCAACTACACCGATCTCGCGCCAGTCATGCAGATCAGCGACGTGGTGGTCGGCTGAACATGGCATCGCGGTGCGTGCCTGCTGCGCGCACCGCTGCTGCCTGATCGAACAACGCGTGCGCTGGCTCATGCAAGCAGCCGTGCCGCGGGGCTGTTGATCGGCGTCACCCAGGCCTGGCTGTCCAGGCCCACGCCGGCGAATGCGGCCTGCACCGCCGGCGCCGCCGCCGCGGCAGCCGCGCGGGTTTCGAACCAGGCAAACACGCTGGGGCCGGCACCGGAAATACTGGCGCCCAGCGCGGCATGCGCAAGCGCGGCCTGTTTGGCCTGCGCAAAGCCGGCAATCAAGGGCGCGCGCCGCGGCTCGACCAGCACATCGCGCAGGCCGGCGCGGACCAGGTCCGCATCGCCGGCATGGCAGCCGGCCAGCACCAGCGCCAGGTTGGTGCTCTGCGCCACGAACTCGCTCAGGCGGTAGTCGCCGGCCAGCGCCTCGCGCGCACGGCGGGTTTCCAGCACGGCCTCGGGATGTACAACAAGGCTGTGCCACGCCTCCGGCACTACGATCGGCACCAGCCGCTCCAAGGTGCACAGCACCAGCCCGCCCAGGAACAACGGCCCCAGGTTGTCGCCATGCCGGCTGCCGCTGGCCACCGCTTCGCCATCGAGCGCGTGCTGATAGAGCTGGTCGGTGCTGACCGGCGTGTCCAGCAAGGCATTCACCGCCACCAGCGCAGCCACGCACGAGGCAGCGGAGCCGCCCATGCCCGAACTCAAGGCGATGCCCTTGTCGATCTCCAGTTCAAAGCCGAACGGCAGCGCCAATGCCGCACGCAGCGACATCAACGCCGCGCCGGCGGTGTTGCGCTCGGCCTCCAGCGGCAACGCCACGGTGGTGCCGCGAATGGCGGCAATCCGCACCACCGGGGCGTCGATGCGGCGCACGGTCACGGTGTCGCCCACGCCATCCAGCGGGTAGCCCAACAGGTCGAAGCCCACCGCCACGTTGGCCACCGACGCCGGCGCAAATGCGCGCGCCTCGCGCAGGCCACGTGCGGCAGGCACGGCCTGGCTCATGTCCACCATCTGATTCACAAGCGCGCCCCCTCGCCCGCCGCCACGCGCAGCAGATCGGCAAACACGCCGGCCGCGGTCACTTCCGGCCCTGCGCCCGGGCCTTGCACCACCAACGGGTTCTCGCAGTAGCGGCGCGTGGTGAACTGCACCACGTTATCGGTCAGACGCAGATTGGCGAACGCATGGTGCGCGGGCAATTCCACCAGGCCCACGCTGGGGGCGCGATCTGGCGGCAGTTGCGCGACATAGCGCAGCACGTTGCCGCGCGCATGCGCGTCGGCCAGCCGCTGCGCAAAGCCGGCGTCCACCGTCTGCAGCTGTGCCATGAAGTCATCCACGCTGGCCTGGCGCAACGCCTCGGGCACCAGGCTTTCCACGCTGACATCGTCCAGGCTGATCGCCCGCCCCGCCTCGCGCGCCAGGATCACCAACTTGCGTGCCACATCCACGCCGGACAGGTCATCGCGCGGGTCCGGCTCGGTGTAGCCCATGCCGCGCGCCTGCGTCACCAACTCGGAGAACGGCACGCTGCCGTCATATTTGTTGAACAGCCACGCCAGCGTGCCGGAGAAAATGCCTTCGATCGAGGTCACTGCATCGCCGGTATCGACCAGGTCGCGCAGCGTGGTGATCACCGGCAGGCCGGCGCCGACCGTGGCCTCGTAGCGGAAGCGCGCACCGCTGGCATCGGCGGCGGCACGGATCGCTTCATAGCGCGCCAACGGGCCGGAGCCGGCCTGTTTGTTCGGCGTCACCACATGGATGCCGGCTGCCAGCCAGCCTGCATAACGGTCGGCCACTTCCGCACTGCCGCTGCAATCGATGATCACCGTATGCGGCAGGTGCGCGGAGAGCAGATGCGCGGTGAAGCGCTCCAGATCGGTGGGCTTGGAGGCCGCTGCAAACGCATCGCGCCAATCGCCGGTCACGCTGCGCTCTTCCAGCAACATGCGCCCGCGCGAGACCACGCCGCGCAGGCGCAGATCCAGGTTGGCTTTGCCGAGCAGTTGCGGCTGCGCGGTACGCAGCTGATCCAGCAACGCCGCACCCACATTGCCCGGCCCGATGACACCCACCGAGAACGTCTGTGGCGACAACCAGAAACCGGCATGCGCCGCGCGCAAGGCCTTGGTGGCATGCGCTGCATCGATCGCTACCGAGATGTTGCGCTCCGACGAACCCTGCGCAATCGCCAGGATATTGACCTGCGCGCGGCCCAGCGATTCGAACAAGCGCGCCGCCACACCCGGTTGCCCGGCCATGCCATCGCCCACCGCCGCCAGCACGCTGATGCCGGTGGTCAACTGCACGCGCTGCACCTGGCCAACCGTGAGTTCGTGCGCAAATGCCTGCAGCAGCGCATTGCGCGCACGCTCGGATTCATGCTGCTTGACCACGCAGCAGATCGAATGTTCCGACGAGCCTTGCGAGATCATCACCACCGACACCTGCGCCGTGCGCAGCGCCGCGAACACACGCTCGGCCGTCCCCGGCACACCGATCAGGCCGGTGCCTTCCAGATTCAGTACCGCCAGATCCGGGCTGAGCGTCAGCCCCTTGATCGGCCCGCTCACCGCACTGCTGGCGGTGATGCGTGTGCCCGGATGTTCTGGCTGGAAGGTGTTGCGGATGATGATCGGCAAACCGCGTTCGATCGCCGGCGACATGGTCTGCGGATGCACCACCTTCGCGCCGAAATAGGCCAGCTCGCAGGCTTCGTCGTAACTCAGGGTTTCCAGCTGCACCGCCTCGGGCACCACGCGCGGATCGGCCGAGAGCACCCCATCCACATCGGTCCAGATGTGCAGCTCGTGAGCATCGAACAAGGCCGCGAAGATTGCGCCCGAATAATCGCTGCCGTTACGCCCCAGCGTGGTGATGCGGTCGCCGCGATCGCGCGCGACAAACCCGGTGACCACCACCCGCGTCTGCGGATGCGCCTGCCGCCAGGTGTCCAGCCGCTGCGCGCTCACCGCCCAGTCCACATCCACGCCCAGCTCGCCACGATTGACCACCAGCACATCGCGTGCATCCAGCACTGCGCAGTCTTCGCCCAATGCACGAAAGTGGTCGCCAAGCAGCTGCGCGGAATACACCTCACCCAGCCCCTGCACGCGATCAAGCACTTCGCGCGGCAGCTCGCCGATGACTGCGAGCGCCGCCAGGATCTGCGACAGATGCTCGAAGCGCTCGTCCAACCACTCTACGGTGGGCCCGGAATGCTCGCCCAGCAACGCCACCGCCGCACCGCGATGCCGCGCACGCGTTTCGTGCCAGCGCTCGCGCCACTCGGGACGATTCTGCGCGGCCAGTTCGGCCAGCTCGATCAACGCATCGGTCACGCCTTTCATCGCCGAGACCACCGTCACCTGCACGGTCTCATCGCGTGCCAGCAACAGCTGCGCCACATGCCGGTAACGCTCGGCATCGGCAACCGAGGTGCCACCGAATTTATGCACCACGGTGCGGGCGGAAGGCGTTGGGACAGCTGCGGGTTCAAACGAAACGACAGGCGATGACATCGACAGACCTCGTTGGGAGGCCCCGTCCGCTTCAGGTGAGAGAGGGGGACCCCCGCATCCTGATCCGGGTGCGGGGCCGTTGTTTTCGGAAGTTACGCGAAGACGACGGACCGCACCGGGCGAATGGTGGCGGTGGTAATGCCGGCCACGCCCGCACCCCGCCGCATCGGCGGCATCACGGGACAAGCGGTGGCGAAGGCGTTACGCATGCATCCAAAAGACATCACCGGGGTGAAGCCTGTCAAGCAGGCCGGGTTGCAAGCGCTGCGCGCCACGTCACCCGCCTGCAGAAAGCCTTGCAGGACAAAGATTTAAGCAAAGCCACCACAAGCGATTGATTGCTATAGAAACTTTTCTGATGGCCGCGGAGTCGATCGCTGCGCAACTTGGCAGCTGTGAGACCTGGCTTCGGGCGTCGCTCTTGGCGACTCGGTCGCGCGCTCCACAGAGCTCGCTTCTAGCGAATGGGTCGCGCGCTTTACAGCAGAGTTAGGACTTCGGCGGCTCCAATGATCTGATGCAGGCCGATGACAGCCAGCGGCAAGCAATGACTCTGGGCCCCATGGCGACGACACGCCAGCTGAGCATTTCGAGGTCTTTCGCGGAATTGGAATGGCCCCGTCATTGTTTGCGCTCGTTACGCGCGCAGCGCCCACCACAGAGTCAACGCAGCCGGGCGACCCAAGCATGCCGCGTGGACCTTAGCCCGCTCACCCAAGCAGCTGAGGATTGAGCTGCCATACCGCATAGTTCAGCGCCGCCGCAAAGCTGACCCACAGCAGATAGGGAACCAACAACCACGCAGCACCACGGCTGTAACGAGCGAACGTCACGATGGTCGCCACCAGCGCCAACCAGAGCGCCACGATATCGGCAAACGCCCAAGCCCCCATGTGCCACGCAAAGAACAGCCAGCTCCACAACCCATTGAGCCCCAGCTGCAACACGAACACGCTCAGCGCACCGCGCGCCCCGCCCCACCCGCCGCGCCGCCAGACCAACCACACCGACACTGTCATCATCCCGTACAACACAGTCCACACCGGCCCAAATAACCACCCCGGCGGTGCCCAGCCCGGCCGTTGCAATCCAGCGTAGAAGCTGGCTGCCTGGATCGACGCCGCCGCTCCCAAGGCCGCCACCAGATAGCAGAGCACCAACCAGCCCACCAGTCCAAGCCACCGCGATTTCTTTGTCATCGACATCTCCATACAGCTAGCAAGTGAGCGCATGCTATTCAGGCATCCGGATGTGGTGCACGTTGCCACATGGACTGTCCAGGCGATGCAAACAGAGCGCAGACCTGTGATCATGGATGAATCAACTTTAGGCGAGGCTGCCAGTCGTTAAACTGACGCCGGCTCACTTGATAAGTGAACCTGACCCTGAGGTTTCCCCACATTTCCTCCTGGCAGATCAATCACTTGCGACATAATTGCCTGGAAGAAAGTGCGCGCATGGCGCAATCTTCAAGGTGACTAAGCCAGAGAAGGTTGACGACCATGCGCGCCAGCGAAGTATTGCAGAAGTGCCTGCTCAACTCACTGTCCGGTATGCATGCGTTGCGCGAACGCGCGTTGCTGCATGCGGTCGAGGCGTTGTTGCACGGACGCAGGCTGACACTGATGGACATCGCACGTTCGTGGCCGAGCGCACTGCGGGTGCGCGCGCCGCTCAAGGCAGTTGATCGCCTGTTGAGTAATCGCAATTTGCAGGTCGAGCGATCGGTGATCGACCACGAGATGGCGCACTGGCTGCTGCGCGGCGCGCAGCCGGTAATCGTCATCGACTGGAGCGATCTGAAGCCAGACAAATCGTGGTGTCTGCTGCGCGCAGCGGTGCCGGTGGGCGGCCGCACGCTCACCTTGCTGGATATGGTAGTGCCAGGAAAGCAGCAGGGATCGCCTGGTGCAGAAAGACACTTCTTGCAACAACTGAGGACAATGGTTCCGGACGATGTTTGCCCGATCCTGGTCACTGACGCCGGCTTCCGGACACCGTGGTTCCGCGCTGTATCGGCCATGGGCTGGTGTTGGGTTGGGCGACTGCGCGGGCGCACGCAAGTCAAGCCGCAGGACGTGCGGGATGAAGCAGATCAGTGGATCGACAGCCGGAAACTGCATGTGTTGGCGTCCAATCGTGCATGCGAGTTACCGCCGATGCAGGCCAATCGCAGCGATCCACTCGATTGCAGGTTGGTGATTTACGCCAAGGCACGGCAAGGGCGCAAACAGTGCAATCGCCGCTCACCCGCCAAAGCCTCACGTGCGTCATCGAGTCTGAAGGCCGCAGCGCGTGAGCGCGAGCCTTGGCTGATCGTTGCATCCCCGCAGCTGCAGGCACCCAGCGCAAAGCAGTTGGTTAATGTGTACGCACGACGGATGCAGATCGAACTGGCATTTCGCGATCTAAAATCACATCGCTACGGCCAGGCGCTGGAAGACAGTTTGACCCGACGCGGCGAGCGACTGCAGATCCTGCTGCTGATCAATACGTTGGCTGCATTCGCCAGCTGGTTGGCGGGGCTGGGATGCGAAGCGACCGGTATCGCCCAGTGGCTGTCTCCTCGCAACAGCACACGCAAGCTTTACTCCACGCTACGCATCGGCCGAGAAGCGCTGGTCAGGCAGTGGCCGATGGAACCCGTCTCACGGTGGATAGGGCGCTTGCGCGCACTGCCTGCGGCAGTGCGCGAGCAGATGATGCTTACGGTGTAAAACGTGGGGATACCTTAGAACCTGACCCGGTTATCAGCGTAAGGAAATCCAGATGTCGATACCGATCCATTCTTGATCAGGTCACTTGCCGCATCGATTCCGTTCTGGGCTGCATAGGCGCCAAGATAGAGTTTCAGGTTCTCCGTGTCCGCTGCAGTCAGTTGCTCGCCGGCACGATACCTCGCCAGTAAACCATCGCTCACTTGGTCACTGACACCCAGGATGACCAATTCTTTTGCTTGTTGCGGTGTCAATCCATTCGCTTCGGATTTGGCACGCAACGATTCAAGCCGCTGCTTCTGTGCGTTCCCCAAGAAATTGTTCTCCACCGCATTTCCAGCAATCCCACTTCCCACCAGTGCATCCTTCAAGTTGCCGCCCGTCATTCCGCCGGCCAGCGCGCCCACCGCTTGGGAGAGTGCCACGATCAACTGCTTGTCCTGTTCCGGCAGCAGGTTCGGATTGAACTTCCCCGTCACCGGGTCGATGGCACGCGGATCGTCGCCGTAGAGCGTTTTGGTCAAGTATTGTGCCGCCAGCTCGCCACTGGCGCCTGCCACGGAGCCGCCGTTGACCTGCGCAAGGACTGCTCCCAGGACTGCATGCGATAAGCCCTGCAAAACGGCATTGGGATCGCTGCCGTGGTTTTGATCGAAGGTCTTGCCAATCAGCTGCGCAGCGTAAGGTGCCAATGCATTGGTGGCGACCTGGCCAGCACTTTGGCCGGAGACGCCGCCCACCACGACGGTGGTGACCGCTTGCAGTGCACGGCTGTAGTCGCCGCCGACGCCCCAGTGCTGCTGTCGACTCCCCGTAAAATTGATCCATCCATAGTTAGAGGTCTCCGGGCACACTAGCCACCAAGGAGACCAACGATGCGCAAGAGCAAGTTCACCGAGAGCCAGATTGTCGCCACGCTGAAGCAGGTGGACGGCGGCCGCCAGGTCAAAGATGTGTGCCGTGAGCTGGGCATTTCCGACGCGACGTACTACGTCTGGAAGTCCAAGTACGGTGGCATGGAGGCAGCTGACGTGCAGCGCCTTCGCGACCTGGAGACCGAGCACAGCAAGCTCAAGCGCATGTATGCCGAGCTCGCGATGGAAAACCATGCACTCAAGGATGTCATCGCAAAAAAGCTGTAGACCCGGCGCATAAGCGCCCGCTTCTTGCCTGGCTCATCGAGCAGCATGGCTGGAGCGAGCGCCGGGCCTGTGCGGTGGTTGGCGTGGCGCGCTCGACAGTGCGCTATCGGCGTCGTCCAGATCGGGATGAGGAGGTCATTGCGCTGTTGTCCGAATTGGCCGAACGCTTTCCCGAGCGTGGTTTTGGAAAGCTCTTTCAGATCATCCGCCGTCGCGGACATGTGTGGAATCACAAGAGGGTCTGGCGCGTGTATTGCTTGATGAAGCTCAATCAGCGTCGTCGCAGCAGGCGCCGGGTCCCGACGCGTCATCCACAACCGCTGACATGCGGAGCAGGCCCCAATGCAGGATGGTCGATCGACTTCATGTCCGATGCGCTGTGGGATGGTCGACGCTTCCGCACGTTCAATGTCATCGACGATTTCAGTCGGGAAGCCTTGGCGATCGAAGTGGACTTGAATCTTCCGGCCGCCCGCGTCATCCGCACCTTGGAGCGCATCGCAGCCTGGCGCGGCTACCCCGGCAAACTTCGCCTGGACAATGGCCCGGAGTTTGTCGCGTTGGCCTTGGCCGAGTGGGCCGAGCGCAAAGGTATCGCATTGGATTTCATCGAGCCGGGACGGCCGATGCAAAACGGTTTCATCGAACGCTTCAACGGCAGCTACCGGCGCGGCGTGCTGGACATGCACATCTTCCGCACGCTGAGCGAGGTCCGCGAACAGACCGAACACTGGCTTGCTGATTACAACCAGCAAATCCCACACGACAGCCTGGGCGGCCTAACGCCCGCCGAGTTCCGTGATCAACAACAACCGCAGACCTCTAGTTTTGGCTGGCATTGAATTGTGGGGAGTCGACACCCCCAACGATGCGTTCCGCAAATCGCCTCCGGCGATCCCACTTACCAACGCACCTACAGCCTGCGATAGCGCTACGATCGTCTGCTTATCCGCTTCCGGCAAGCGGTTGGGGTCGAACTTTCCATCCGGGCCGTATGCGCGGGGATCGTCACGGTAAAGCGCTAGCGTGAGGTGTTGGGCGGCCAACTCGCCACTGGCCCCTGCCAGCGCGCCGCCGGTCACAGACGCGCCGTTTACCTCCGCAAGTACCGCACCAAGCACCGCGTGCGACACCAATTGCAATGCTGCGTTGGGATTGCTGCCGTGGTTTGGGTCGAATGTTCTGCCGATCAGCTGCGCCGCGTACGGTGCCAATGCGTTGCTGGCGACCTGGCCGGCGCCTTGGCCTGACACACCGCCCACCACAACGGTGGTCACCGCTTGCAGTGCACGGCTGTAGTCGCCGCCGACGCCCCAATGCTGCTTCGCTTCGGAAGCGGCGCCGTAGTCCGGGTCGCTCTGCATGAATGCGTCACGACGCTGATCGGCTGTCAACGCGTTGAAGGCGTCTTGTTTTTCCTGCGTGTCGAGGCCTTCGATGTACGTCGCTTCGATGGCATCGGCCTTACGTTCTGCCGCGGCTGCAATGTCATCGCCAATCTGCTTGCCAGTTGCAATGACCGTGCCGGCTGCCGCCGCCATCGCCTGCTGCTCACCCAGGATCTTGCGTACATCCGGCAACGTCGCAACGGCTTCATGCGCGGCACTGGCATCGGTGTTGATGCCGGTGGCCGCTGCCGTGGTGGTCTTGCCACCGATCTTGATGGTGCCTTCGGTCAGCGTGGCGTGGGTATACGTCGTGTCGCTGCCGCCTTCGCTCATCGGCACCCCCGGCATGAAGCTGCCGGTATTGGCCTTGCCGTAGTTGCCGCTGGCGATGTTGTTGCCGATGTCGCGAGACTGTTCGCCAGTGCTCTGCTGGACCGGGTTGCCGTTGTCGTCGGTTTTCTGGGTGCCGGTACTGCCAAAGCCGCCGCTGATGCTGCCGGACGAGGCGCTGTAGTCCATCTGGTTTTTCAGATCGGTAAACGTCAGCGAGTCGGCGGTCAGTTCGCTGGCACCGGCATTGGTACTGGCGATCGCGCCGCCGATCAGGTTTACGTTACCGGCAGTGACGTGGTAACCGCCACTGCCTGCAAATAGGCCCGACTGTTCGACGACACCCAGGTAGTTGCCGTTGGCCTTGGCGCCGCTTGCGTATCCGCTGGCATCCCAAGCGGTACCCGCTGAGACCTGCACCCGGCCACCCACACTGCTTTCCTTGGACTGGATGTCAAGCTTGTCTTGCAGCGATTCGATGGTCAGGTCGCCACCGATCTGTGCATCGATCCTGTCACCCTTGACCACTGCGCCGCGCAAGGTGGTATCGCCTTCGGACTTGAGGACGATGTTCTGGCCGGCCAGCTGCGTGTTCTGCCAGGTGCTGCCGTCCACGTTCGACTTGTGGCTGCCTGCGCTGGCCTGCACGTATGCGTACACGCCGGTCTGCGCGCCGACCGATGCGCCGACGCCCACCTCGAACCCGGCGTTGCTGCCCTTGCTCTGCTCGGTATTGCTGGAGCTGCCGGCTTCCAGCACCAGATCGCGCGCCGAGTCCAGGCTCAGCGTGTCGCCGGCCTTGATGTTGCCTTGCACGATGCGGAGGTCGCCTTCGGTGGTTTTCAGGAGGACATTGCCACCACCGGTGATGGTGGAGCCCTGCGACATCTGACTGCTGCTGTTGAAGCTGCTCTCGCTGGTTGCAAAGCCGACGCCGGCTTCAACGCTGAGCAGCGAGCCGCTACCTGCGCCACCGGCCATGCTGCTGATCGCACTGGCCGACTGATAGGCATTTGCTGCTGCCGCCATGCCCTGCATCGCACCCAAGCGCCCATCGGACTTGCGCGCATCGTCCACGTTGTTGATCAGATCGATCAGCGGGGACTTGATGCGCGCGAAGGCGCCGATCTTCAGGTCATCGTCCTGCTGCGAGGCCGAGCTGCTCTGGTTGGCGGTCAGCAACTGGATCGAGGCGGCGGTGATGTCCACGTCCTTGGCCGCAACCACATTGCTGGCCGACTGGGTGTACGCGCCGCCTGCGGTCAGGCTGACATTGCCGCCCAGGCTGCCGACGTTACTGGCCACCTGCGAGACCTGGGCGTTGTCGTCGGTGTGGTTCTTTTTGTTGTAGCCGGCAAAGCGCTCGGTGTCGGAAATGACCACCGTGCCGATGCCCTTGCTGGTGGACTGGTTGGCATTACCCAGGATGTCCTGGCCACTTTGGATGGTCAGGTCGCCTGCGGCACGCATGCTGACATTGCCCTGCGCGGCGATATTGCTGGCCGTCAGAGTGATGTCGCCTTGTGTGGTGGTCAGGCTGGCGTTGCCGCCCACCGACAACTGGGTGCCGGTGATGGTGTCGGTCTGGCCGTTGCCGGTGCCTTGCTGGTTGTAATTGCCGTAAGGCAACCCTGCCGCATTGTTGAAACCCCAGCCCTTGCCGGTGCTGGCATTGCCGCTGGACTGGGTATTGTGCGCGACATCGAACACGATGTCCTTGCTGGCGAGCAGCACGGCATTGCCTTCGGCCGAAGGCAGGGTCAGATTAGCCTACCAATTAGACCTGACCCCGTTATTTAATCGGTGAAGAGTGCATGCGGCGCTGCAAAATTTCCAAGTGATATTCGTAGAAGATCGCATTGCAGGAAATCTTCAAGACTGAGAGCCAGGGCTAATCGGGAATTTATTTGCTTCAGAATTAATTATTTTAAGGTCTCGCAAAAACTCCTCTCGCTCCTCCCCAGTCAACTCGCTAAAAATCTCTTCGATCCCATCACTTTCCATCTTTTCTTTAATTCTTTTATAAAGGACTTCACCGCCCTCCTGAAACCACCCACCACAAAGTATATAGTTAATAACTTCCCACATTAGATTTTCTAAAGGGCGTTCAAAGCCATCTTCAAACGCGTATAAAACATATCCCATGACGTGACTGTGCGGCAATCCTTTAGCAATAGCGTAGTCGCGACACCCATCATAATAGGCTTCAAGAGCCCAGCTCTTTAAGGTTTTATAATCAACCCTCTCTTCGTGCAACATTACTAACTCCTTTTTTCGGGCGGATTACCCCACCACTATCCATTATATTAAGTTTTATGTTCGGATATTTTGCCTTAAAAAGATCTATCACATTAGCGCAACTTGAACATGGCGGCCGCTCGGTTAAAAGATTTATAACCCCTTTTGCGGAAGTGTTCTCCCCTAGCACACTGGCAATATTGTTCAATATTTTCGCTTCTGAGTCAGCGCTTCGATGCACCGGAAACGAAGCTGCAGTATTTACCACGCTGCTTTCAAACACTTCCGGAACCTGACCTACGAACCCCAACTGCGCTTGTTGTTTAGTAGGGACATCAATACGACTCGATGCGGCCATGGTAGCAGGAATTCCTGGGATATCAATCTGCGCGATCCCCATATTACCCCCAGTTCTTTCCCCACCAGAAAGGGCTCCTCTCAGGTCAGCAATTCGTGAAGAAAGCTGAGTTCGCGCCAAATTAATTTCAGCTACCTGCTTTTCTATGGCTTTAATTTCATTCAACGAAATATTAGCCTTGTTAACAGCATCCAAGCCCTTTGAAACAGAAACCGAAGGCGCCAACTGCGTAAGCCCATAGACGAGCTCAGCTGCACCTTCCGAAAGCCCGAGCATCTGAAGCGCACGACCACCTAAAGTCGGAGTTGATACTCCTCCAAAAAGAGTCTTTGAGCCGCTAAGGAACCTCTGAACAACGCACCACAAATACGCGACACTACCCGCCTGATGTTGAGGAGTGATCCATGCAACTGACGTTCGGTGACGCTGAGGGCCTGGGCAAGCGCAAGCAGACCCGCCGAGAGATCTTCCTGGCCGAGATGGAGCAGGTCGTCCCGTGGCAGCAACTGCTCGGGCTGGTCGCGCCGCACTATCCGGTCTCGGGGCGGCCAGGTCGGCAGCCGTATGCACTGGCGACGATGTTGCGGATTCATCTGCTGCAGCAGTGGTATGCGCTGAGCGATCCGGCGATGGAAGAAGCGCTGCACGAGATTCCGACCTTGCGGCGCTTTGCCCAGCTCGGTGGCTTGGACAACGTTCCGGACGAGACCACGATTCTCAACTTTCGGCGCCTGCTGGAGACCCATGGCCTTGCCGCGCGGATGCTGGAAGCGGTCAACGCGCATCTGGCACGCAAGGGGCAGAGCCTGCGGTCGGGCACGATCGTCGATGCGACGCTGATCGCTGCACCCAGTTCGACCAAGAATGCCGACCATGCGCGCGACCCTGAGATGCATCAGACCAAGAAAGGTAATCAGTGGTATTTCGGGATGAAGGCGCACATCGGCGTGGATGAATTTTCCGGGCTGGTGCACCACGTCCATTGCACAGCCGCCAATGTCGCCGACGTCACGGTGACGCACGCATTACTGCATGGCAAAGAAGACAGCGTGTTCGGCGACAGCGGCTACACCGGTGCGGACAACCGCGAAGAACTGCAGACCTGCAAGGCTGCATTTTTCATTGCCGCCAGGCGTTCGACGCTGCAAGCCATCGGCAACAAGCGGGAGCGTGCTCGGGAACAGCGTTGGGAACACTTCAAGGCCAGCGTGCGTGCGAAGGTGGAGCATCCGTTCCGGGTGATCAAGCGCCAGTTCGGTTACACCAAGGTCCGCTATCGCGGCTTGGCGAAGAACACCGCGCAGGTGCTGACGCTGTTTGCGCTGTCAAACCTGTGGATGAAGCGAAAGCAGTTATTGCCTGCTATGGGGAGCGTGCGCCTGTAACGCAGGCAACACCCTGCAAACGCGCCGGAAACGGCAAAAAAATCGAGGATCTGAGCGCCGTCAGCCCGGCCGATGTGGTTAGGCTCATCCTCCGACGCCGTTGATCAGACCATCCCTAATGGCATTGTCGGCGCCGGAAAATCCTACGTAGCCAACTGCAAAGCAGCCAAATCCAGTCGTGCAGATCGGAGCGGCAACGAAAGCACCTGCGACCTCAGCAGCTCCTCCGAACATTTGCAGTCCACCCAGGGTACGAGTTCCTACATTATTCCTAGAGGACCAGTCTGCAAGCGCGTCAAAAGGGGTATAGTTAAAAAGCGGTACGTTTGCTCCTTGTCTAACTCCGCTCAAAGCGTCTGTCATAGAGCCTGAAGGATAGTTTATTGTTTGAGACTGCCAACTTAGCCAGTCCTTCTCGCCCTGATATTCCGGCTTGTCTCCTTCAGTCTGCAAAGCAGACCAAATCGCATAATACGGGTCGCTGCTGTTCAGGCCATTAGCGCACTTCTTTCTGGAGCAAGCGGCCGCTAATAGTCGCTTTTCGGCTTCCGGATCGCCGTTCGCCATTTCTTTAATGCGAGCAACTTCGTCCACGCTTAGCATGGCATTGTTTGTTGCCGCATTGCCCGCTATCTGAGCGCCAATGCCAGCGTCCAGCAAGCTGCCGCCAGCTAAACCGCCAGCGATAGCCCCAGCCGCCTGCGACAGAGCCACCAGCATCTGCTTGTCCTGTTCCGGCAGCAGGTTCGGATTGAACTTCCCCGATACCGGGTCGATGGCACGTGGATCATCGCCGTAGAGTGTTTTGGTCAAGTATTGCGCAGCCACGACGTCCCCCCAATTTTGAGTAGCGCCTCAGTTTGGAGTCCAATTCCCTACCCCGAGGAGATTGGACGTGAAGAAACGTTTTACTGACCAGCAGGTCATCGGCTTTCTGCGCGAAGCCGAAAGCGGCGTCGCCATCAAGGACCTGTGCCGGCGGCATGGCTTCAGCGAGGCCTCGTACTACCTGTGGCGCAGCAAGTTCGGTGGGATGAGCGTGCCCGATGCCAAGCGGCTCAAGGACCTAGAGTCCGAGAACGCGCGGCTGAAGAAGTTGCTGGCCGAGCAGTTGTTCGAGAACGACCTGATCAAGGATGCACTGCGAAAAAAGTGGTAAGCGCACCGGCGCGTCGGACGCTGGTGCGCGAATGGATCGGGCGTGGTGCCAGCGAGCGTCGTGCGTTGGCAGTGATCGGCATGAGCGCCAGTGCACTGCGGTATTGCCCGCGCGAAGATCGCAATGGCGAACTGCGCGAACGCATCTGTGCGTTGGCACATCGCCATCGCCGCTATGGCGTGGGAATGATCTATCTCAAATTGCGGCAAGAAGGGCGCATCGTGAACTACAAGCGTGTGGAACGGTTGTACCGCGAGCAGCAGCTGCAAGTGCGCCGCCGCAAGCGCAAGAAGGTCCCAATAGGCGAGCGTCAACCGCTGCTGCGGCCAGCGCAGGCCAACCAGGTGTGGTCGATGGACTTTGTGTTCGACCGCACCGCCGAAGGCCGGGTGATCAAGTGTCTGGTGATCGTGGACGATGCAACCCACGAAGTGGTCGCCATCGAAGTGGAGCGCGCGATCTCCGGGCACGGGGTGACGCGCGTGCTGGACCGACTGGCGCACAGTCGCGGTTTGCCGAAGGTGATCCGCACTGACAACGGCAAGGAGTTTTGCGGTAAGGCGATGGTCGCTTGGGCGCATGCCCGTAATGTGCAACTACGGCTCATCCAGCCAGGCAAACCGAACCAGAACGCCTACGTCGAATCCTTCAACGGCCGACTGCGCGACGAATGCCTCAACGAGCACTGGTTCCCGACGTTACTGCACGCGCGCACCGAAATCGAACGCTGGCGACGCGAATACAACGAGGACCGACCCAAGAAAGCAATCGGCGGCATGACCCCGGCTGCTTATGCCCAACATCTGGCAAACACCGATATCATCAACCCCGGACTCTAAACCAGGCCGCTACTCAGGGCGGGGGGACGTCGGGACACCACCGGTGTGACTGACATAGCGACGATGCCGCCCGAGGTGGCGAGCGCGGCGTCCTGCGTGGTGGCGTCGACGTGCGTGCCGGTGCTGCCGGTGGTCGCTGTCGCAACGCGGATGCTGCCGGCGCTGCCGCTGGCACGACCGGTCACCGCCTGGCTACCGACAGTTGCTGCGCTCTGGCGGGTACGGCCGCTCAGGCCGCCCTATGCGCCGATGCCGTTGAGCGCGCTGCCGCTGATTCTGCGCCCATCGCTGCCGACGGCGCCGTTGCTGACGCTGACGCCTTGACTGCCGGTCATGCTGGTGGTCAGAACGGGCGCTTGAGGTTGCTGAGGTCCTAACCTGCATCATTGTGCGGCCATATCTTTCACCAGCCTGCACAAACGGTATCGCTCTTCTGAATAAATCTAATTTTTGTCTTTATTTTTATTTGAAAACTCACGATTTACCTCAAGTGCTCCACGAAGTAATCCGCGTCTACGTCTAGTTATGTAATTTTCGATAATTGCTATTGGGCAAAAATCAGCTCTGATCGCACTGAAATTTGTTATTACTGGCAATTTGTAGTAAATGTTACGCGGATCGTCTTGACAGAGATCCCAATGCCCCCCGATCTCTCTTCTAAACATTTCACCCAAATAACTGGAGCATCGAGTCAGATTTCTTGTTGCGCCTGGCTTTCCGTAAAAGATATCAATAAGAATTTCTAGAGAATTTATGCTATCTAGGGAATAGTCCAGCGAGATGCCTTCCGCGGCGGCCGCTGCAATAAGCCCCTCTAACGCATCGTCCATTCCAAAGATGAATTCTTGGAACTTCTCTAACTCATCGCCACCTGAATTTGATTTACTTTTCATCATCTTATCTCATTTTATCTGAGGCCCAATTCTATACTTAATTCCAGCATTTTCCAACGCATTCAACAAAGGTTTTGATGCCCCGGCCTCAAGGATCCATTCAACCTGATAACCGTTTTGCACCAAGTAAGCATCCTTTTTTATAGCCATCTCGTTTGAGCGCGCCCCAAGCTTCGAATTTATCGTAGTCAATGATTCGGGACCTGTTTTTACTTGCACCAGAAGCTTGGAATCGTCAACAAAAGCATCTATCTGTCTCGGACCATATGGAGTTTGGATTACACGGTTTTCTCCGCCAATCGCAGCTCTATATTCAGCTTCGCGCGTCAGAGGGCCCGATGAGTTCTGCATATTAACGTCATACTGCTTACTCCAACGCTCATAGTCCCAAGATTTGTCATTTCCGGAATTTCTAGCCTGATAATCTTCCCAGCGTTGAGCCTTGTGCTCGGCACTTCCAGGAAATCCTGCCTTGGCATCAGCGGAAGACGTCGTTAGGGACCCTGAGCCTTCCTTCGGTCGTAAAGAGTTTAGATAGTCGATTACATCATCAGCTTTGAACGCATCGCCCACACCTGTGGCAGCCTTCGCGGCGACACCACCCTTCCCTGCATAGAGCTCTGGAACAACGAGCGAGAGAACGTCAACGCTGACCTTGCCGCCGATTGCACCCACCTTGGCTATGTCATAGATATCCCAGGAGCCGTGCGTGTTTGTGTAGGCAGCAAATGCGACATCCTCTGCATAGCCACTGATACCAGCTTTTATTGCATTCAACGCGCCCTTTGCGTCGTTGAAGTTCTTATCGGCGGTAGCTGCGTAACCATTTCCCCACAAAGAGCTTAGCTGATCAATCGATTTCCCTATTTGACCAGCAGGACTCATTCCCAGAGCCAGTTCAACAGCGCCGGTGATCATGTCACCGCCACGCTCCCTTGCTCCGACAGCCCCTGCTCCAACACCAAGTGCGGCACGTAGCGCGGCGTCAGCGGTTGCTATCGATACGGGCATGCTGCCGCCCAGCGCCGCAGCAACCAGGGCCTGGTTGCTGCACCCACCTGCCGTCGCGCAAGCAAGTTTGTGACCAAGATCCGCAGTCGTCACATGGGTGACGAAGTCCTTGGTCAGTGTACCGTCCTTGTCGGAGTTGAACAGGCCAACCAACTCAGGCACGTGACCCGCAAGCCAAGCGGTGTATTCCCCAGCGTGATCGAGCTGATCTTGCATGGCTGCAGCGGCCAGCTGTTTTTGCTCCGCGCATGCGCCGCTGGCTGGATCGCTACACGCACCGCGCAACGCGAGATTGCGTTCTTCCGACAGCGCCTTCAGTTGCTCGGCGCGTTCACACTGGGTGCCAGACTTGGAACAAGCGATCAGGGCCGTGGCATATTCCATCCGCTCTTGGTGGCCGAGGTAATTGTTGGACACCTCATTCAAGGCTGCGGCACCGCCTGCAGCACCACCGGCCGCAGCGCCTAGCGCGCTCGCTGACAACCCTGTCAACGTGGCAGCCACCGCTTTATTGATTCCGGCTTTCTCCAACGCTTCTGCCAGGTACGGTGCCGCCACGGTGCCTGCGGCTGCGCCTAGCGCTCCTTCTGTGCCACCTGTCAGACCACCCACAACCGCATGTGACAGCACACGCAACGTGCCGCCATTGCCCCAATCCTTCATCAACTGATCAGCTTCGGCCCGCTTGCTGTCGTCACCGGTTGCATCTGCTTCCGCATAGAGCTCGGCCGCCTTGTCAACTTTTCCCTGTGCGTAATCGCCAACAAACTTCGTTGCCTGCTGCCCTGCGGTGGCGGTGATCTGCGCTTGCGCGGCAACTTGGTCACGCAATGCCTGACCATCCCATTGCTGGGTCAAGCCACCTGCGTCATCGCCGCTGATCACATCGCGCTTAAGACCCGCCAATGCGTCTGCAGCGGTCTTACCAGACTTGGCGAGTTGCCCAGCCTCGTCGGTGATGAGCAAGCTGCCACCACTGATTCCGCTGGTGGTGGTCGATATCGCATCGCCACTCTTGCTCCCAATGCCAGCCGCTGTACCGGTGCTTCCAGTCTGGAAGTTCTGCCACGACCAGTTTGCGCCGTTGTTGACTGTCGGCTGGACCTGACCGGTTTCTCCTTGCTGCTTCTTGTCGCCTGTTCCCTTGCTATATCCGCCCGACAGACTGAACCCTTTGGCGTCGTAACTGCTGGTGTTTTCAATATCGCTATAGGTCAGCGTGCCGGTCTGCAGGCGGTTGACGCCGGCATCCACCGCCGCCTGGGTGCTGGCGATTACCGCGCCTTTCAGATCGGTATTGCCGCCGACACGGATGTTGAAACCGCCGTCGCCGGCCTGGATACCGCTCTGTTCGGTCACGCTCGCGAAGTCGCCACTGACCTTGTTACTGCTATAGCTGGCGCTGGCACTGAACCCTGCGCCAAAGGTCACACTCGCGCCAACACTCTTGTCCTTGCTGTCGTACGTGCTGGTGTCCTGCAGGCTCTCGATGCTCAGATTGCCACCGACATCGGCGATCACCTTGTCCGCCGACAGCTGCGCGCCCTTGAGCGTGGTGTCATTGCCACTGATGACCGTGGCCGTGTTGCCAGCAGCCAGATGACTATTGCTGTAGGTCACGTCCTCGCCATTGGCCTTGCCGCGCGATCCAGCTGCACTGATCATCACGCCAAATGCGGCACCATCCGGGCCGTAAGTGATGCCGACACCCAGCGACGCGCTGCTGCTCTTACTGGTACTTTTTTGCTCGGCGGTGTTCTTGGCTGCTTCGATGAGTACATCGTGATCGGCTGCCAGCAGCAGATCATTGCCCGCCTTGATGTCACTACCACGAATCAACAAGTTGCTCTGGTCGCCGCCACCGGTCGCAATCAGGTTGACGTCACCGCCTGCCTGGAGCTTGGAGCCTTGCGCGACACTGGCCGTCTGCGTGCTCTTGCTCTCGCTCTTGCTGCCGCCGATGCTGATGGCAATGCTCAGATTGGCGCCCTGAGCCGCATCTTTTGCGCTGCCGCCTAGCGAACCGCCTGCCTGTGCGAGGGCCTGACCTGCGCCATATGCACTGTAGGCCGCCGATCCGAGCGCAAGTGCTTCCATGCGACTGTCGCCCTTGACCTCCTTGCTGGCCTTGTAGCTGTCGTTTGCCGCCTGCGCCAGGCTGATCGCAGCCGAACTCAAGGTCAGCGACAAACCGCCTTGGCTAAACTTGCTGCGCTGTTCCGTATCAGTGTCGTTGTAGACCTCGGTGATCGCGATGTCCTTGCCGGTCGCGGTCAGGTCGCCTTGAAGCGCCATGACATCGCTGCCGGTGATCACCAACTTGTTGCCGGCCACCAGGGTGACGTCACCCTCAAGGCTGCCGACCGTCGTTCCGGTATGCGTGATCTGGTCGATGTCGGCGCCAGTGGTGACCTTTTGCTTACCGAGCGTCACCCCAATACCGCCACTTCCGAACAGACCGGACTTGGTGGTGACTTTGTCATGCTCTTCGCTATGTGTGTTCTGAGCGGTTTCCAAGGTCAGGTTGTTGCCTGCTGCAAGCGTGACCTCGCCAGTGCCGACGATTTGGGTGCCCTTCGACAGCAAGTCGTTACCTGCAACGATCTGAACCGAATCGCCACTCAGTGACGTCCCAACTGCCAGCGTGTCCTGCCACTCATCATGTGTAGTGGTCGTCTTGCTGGAGAACGTGCCCTTTTTCTTCTTGGTCATGTCCTGCACGGCATCGTGCTGCTCGCTGGCGGCGAGCAGGTTGACGTCGTTGCCGGCAGCCAAGCTGATAGCGCCGTTCTTGCTTGCAGCCGTGGCGGCGGTCAGGTTGATGTCGTTGCCGGCCTGCATGGCCAGGTTGCCGCCGGCACTGAACTCGGTGCCGTAGACGGTTTCGTCTCGGGTCGCGGTGGTCTGCTTGAAGCGCTTGCGCGTTTCCAGCGTGTCATTGGTGTCCACCGTGGTCAGGGTGCTGGCGTTGATGTCGTTGCCAGCGCTGATGCCCAGCCCCTTGCCGGCGTCCAGCTTGGCAGCGACCAGATTGACGTCGTTGCCGGCGCTGAGAATCAGATTGCCGCCGGCAGTGAGCGCCTGCTGATCGATGCTCTGGGTGGTCGTGGTGGTGGTGACGCGGGTCTTGCCGTTGCGGCTGTTGTAGCTATTGGTCTCGCTCTCGTTGAGGACGGACTCAACGTTGAGGTTGTTGCCTGCTGCCGCGATCAGGTCGCCACCGGCTTTGACCTCGGCTTGGCGAATGGTTAGGTCGTTGCCCGCCGTCAGCTGCAGGCTGTCGCCCGTGCTGATGTTGGTGCGGGTGGCCACCTTGCCGTCCAGGCCGGTGGTCGGGGTCAGCGAGAGGTTGTTGCCCGCCTGCAGTGCAGCGCTGCCGCCGGCCTTGATGGTGACGCCGTGCAGTTGCAGGTCGTTGCCTGCCGAGACGATCAGATCCTGGCCGGTGGTGACGGACACCGCATCGCCACCGCGCAGAAGGCCGCTGTCGTTGCGCAAGGCGCTCGGCGTGAGGCTGAGGTTGTTGCCTGCGATCAACGCAGCACTGCCATCGGCCTGCACACGGGTGCCGGTCAAGGTCATGTCGTTGCCGGCGACCACCTGCAGCGTATTGCTGGCACTGATGCCGGACAAAATGCCAACTCCGTTGATGGCCTTGGCTGCTTCACTGATCAGGTTGTTGCCTGCCAGCAGCCCGACATCGCGGCCCTGGATCTGGCCCTGGTTGAGCAAGTCGTTGCGCGCTTCCAGCGAGACAGCGCCGGTGCCGCTGATGCGGCCCTGGTTGAGCAAATTGCCGGCGGTGATGCTGACGTCGGCGCCGGCAATCACGCCCTGGACGAAGCGTGCGGTCGGTATTGATCAGGTGATGACGGATCGCATCTAAATTGACTTAAGACGAAGCCATTGACATCGCTCGTAACGGGTAGCAATCTCTTGACCAAGGAGCGTAGAAACTCCTCTCATAGCGGTACCCACCTCCGTCAAACCGGTGGGTTTTTTGTGCCTGTACTTTGCAGGCGCAACCGACGCGACGCCTGCGTCGGGAGGGCGGCTAATACAACACTCCTTCGGGAGGAATACGCCCGCCGGCTATGAGCGGTTTCTAACCTCCCGACATCCCGTCGCTGATCAGCGACGGCACCTGTTCGTTCAGGAGGGCTTTGCCATGCGTCAACCGCCATCCCGCACCACTACCACCCGCAAGCGCGCAAAGCGTCAGCCAACCCGCGACGCGGTCTGGCGCATCGTCGAGACGCCGCTCACTCCGATGCTCACACCCGAACAGATCGCTGCTGCCAACGCAGCCGACCTCGCCAAACAACAACGTGCCCCACGCCGCCCACGTCCACCGCAGCAACTAACCGTCGGCTATGGCTATTACACCGCTAGTAGCCAACGCATACCCACTCTCCGCCTGCGAGGTCGTTGGCTGGAGCAACTGGGCTTTGCCATTGGCAGCAAACTCAATATCCGCATGCGCGATGGCGAGCTAGTCGTAAGCGTAGCGGACAAAGACTGAGTACGTGCCGCACAGCATGCGTACGACCCGCATCAAGCTCAGCGCGCATGCCAACACACTTTTATGCGCTCACGTTTCGCCGCAGAGAATAATAACGATGAAGCAGCCTGCTGTCGTCTTTCGTCTCACGCTCGACCAAACCGACTTACTTGAACGCTTATTGCGCACCATCGCCGCCTACGGCGACGTGATCGCTGTGACCGCACCGGATTGCCTGGATGCACAGACTTTTCCAACGATTGGCCAAGCCATCTATGACGCAGCCAACACCGCACGTAACATTCTTGAGCAGCAACCGGAGCAGAAACAGTGAGAGCCATAGCGACAAATTAGCCACAACGTTCAGGTGATTCTGCCACTCAACTCTACCTTACGGCCCCAACAATGCCGCCTCGGCCTCACGCAAGAGGCCGATGACTTAATTTCTTAAGAAAAAATGCTTTTTCATGCATAGGAATTGGACTTAGAACTTGGTTAATGCTCAGAATTGGGTCAACTTCACATCACGGCAAGCATCATTACGATCCAACATTAAACCAACCATCACATTTCAAAATAAACAGATTTTATAAAATCACCCTCCGGAGAAAATAATGAAACATCAATATCCGGAAGCACAGCACCAAGATCGTCCCTCTCAATAACCAATCCATTATCAGCGGCTTTTTTTAGAAAATCTTCAAAATTTTCATCAAAAACTTTTATCCCACTTATCGAAACATTTGCCCCATTTACAAATTCGACGCCTTCAACAATATTTTTTTCCGAATAATATACGTGAGCCCTATGATTGAAGAAGTTATCGGTAGTATTTTTTGCAAGAGAGCTCTTATTAAACTCATTAAATTCACCCAAAATTTCCCTTACCTTAGATCGACCCATTCCTTTTGAGATTGGGCCAACACTACAACTTAGTCGTTCAAAATTCATGATCATTTAACCTTAAAATCGTCGAGGTTCAATGTCTTTGCATAATCAATCATTTGCTGAATATGGCCATCATACTTGTTGCCAAATTCAGCTCTGATGTCATCAACGTCCATCTGTACAGCATCCATCAACCTACCTTGATCAAGCAACTCCTTTTGCTTATCCCTGTAGGCCTTAGCACTCTTGGATCGTCCAACGCTCGCAGTCAACTGGTGACTGCGCATGGCAACGTGGCAGCAACGAAAATGCCAACGGATTGACCCGCCAGTATTGCCACGACAGATCGATTTCAGCAGCATCACCGATGCGCACCTGCGATGGATCGAGCAGCGACTCTACAATCGCCCGCGCAAGATACTCGGATTCAAAACGCCCCTCGAAGTCTTCTCCGAGGAGGTCCTCAAGCGCGTTGCGAATCAGAGTTGAATTCGCCCCCATATAAACTAATAATAGTAATTTTATTTCTATTAATTCAAACCAAGTGAGCTTGGTAGATCTCTCACAAAATCCGCAACCTCACCCTCATACATTAAGGATGCAGAAACTAAATCAGAGCACAATAAGTCCCTATCAATATCCGGAAGTTTCTGCAATTCAAAGGCCAGCTGCTCCATCATCTGCACAGCTGCATCCTGATCAACTATTTTGGCGTCAGAAAACTCTAGAAAATTGCAAAAATCCGCTATTACTTTTGCAAAAGTCTTATTAACTTTACTCATGGCTTAACCACCTCTACAGTTATGTTATAAATGCCAAGCTCTTCGAACATCTTCTTTGCACGATTAGCCTGCGCCTGTGTGGACACTTCCCAGCGACCAGTTAAGCCCTGTTCTGACAAAGCTTGAGATTGACGTAGCGCCTGGTCTTTCGCCTTTGGCGTCGTAACTACAGATATTTTACGATCCACCAGCACATCTGCGTCAACACCATCGAACTTGACAGGCCGTTCCGTTCCATCTGGCATAGTCCTTGTGATTGAAGGCGCCTGTGATGCTTGCGTTTCTACATTTGATCGTGCACCTGGAGCGGAGTCATTATAATCGCGCGCCTTGGGACTCATCGACGCTTTTTCGTCAACCCAAACAATCTTACTTTCGGCTTCATCAATTTTCTTTCCAATACCCTGCGAACTATCAAGAAGGCTGTTGGCTGCCTTCCGTGTACTGATAACACCGAGAATTGACGCCATCGAGTCAACGCCCATCCCCGCCATCATATTGGTGGCGGGCCGTACCGATTGAAGTTGCTGCTCGCTCTGGGCTCCTAGGCCATAAGTACCAATAAAATTGCCAAACGGATCAACCAGATACTGCTGCTTCTTGTTCTGCAGGAACTCTCCTGGCGCAGAGTTTTCGAACAGCGTACTCGCGACCGTCTTGACCGGGCCACCAGCAGCTGCCATCGCGACGTAAGCAAGCGCCGAGGCAGTGTCTTGACCCAGCCAGTTGCTTGCTCTCTCAACGCCGCGACCACCACTCTCGATGACTCCGCTGACAAGCTGACCAGCGTGCAGGAGCCCACCGGACGATTTACCGACTACCTCTACCGTCGGTAGCGTCTCGACACCTCCCGTAGTAACAAGAGCCTGTCTCTCAGGATCAATGCTCTGGATACCACCAACATAGACCTTACCTAGCAGCCCCAAGACTGACTTCTGATCTACTACATCGAGCGCACCAAAACTCTTGCCGTATTGCTTCTGTGCCGATGCTTCAACCAGCGCCATGCCCGCCATGTTGTTGGCAACGCCAGGCGTTGTCAGCGCCGCCGCGAGGCTGGCTGGATCCGCGCCATTCTTGATTGCCTCGTTGATCAGCGTACGCATGCCTTGCAGCAAAGCTTCGTCACCGCCTGCCATCTCACGCAAAGCGTCGGAGGCCAGCAGCTGTCGCTTACCGTCACGGTAGTCGTAATAGCCATATTGCTGGGAGGTGTTGGCGGCGATGGCGCCCGACGTGGCATCCCCCATCAGACCACCAGCGATCAGACCCAGGCCAATGCTGGTCAGGTTCATCGCTCCTTCGTGGGCTACACCATCGCCATCCAAGCCCTTACTGATGCTTGCTGATAGCTTGGTCAGGAATCCTTCGTTGGCAGCTACACCAGCAGCAGCGCCTAGAGCACTGCCCCCGCCCAGACTGGCCTGAAATACGCCTGCCAGTACCTGCGTTGCCATCTTGGCATTACCGCCATCGGACCACTGCTTCAGACTGGACTGAGCGGCGTCACGCCGCACCGCTGCTGCCGCACGCTCTTCATCGGTTGTAGCAGCTTGATAGTCCTCGGCTGCGGCTTTGAGCTCTTCTGTTGCCGCGTCACGCCGTGCAGCAATCACTTCCTTGGCAGTACGGAATCCGACTTCGCCTGCAACCTGGCTCAGCTCGACCTGTTCCTGCAACTTGTTCGTATCAATCGCCTTGACGCTATTGCCGTCAAGCATTGAGGTGCTACGTTCCAGACCTTCCAGGGCACTGAGATCCTTATTACGTATTTCAATAGCACCAGCAGCAATGTCACTGCGAGTAGTACTCGTGGCATTGCTATTGGCGCTGCCCAGAGCACTGAGTCCTGCACTTGCGGCGGATTGCGCTAACCCGGCACCACTGGTCCCCGCGCCCACACCGATGTTCGATGCCTTTGCCTTTGCTTCGTTTTGAAGATCGTCTACCGTCAGGCTGTCCGTGGACAGGCGATTGAGTGTCGCATCCGCCGTACTTGCAATTGCGCCGCCAACAAGGTGTGTATTGCCACCAACAGTGATATCAAATCCACCCTTGCCGGCCTGAATGCCGCTTTGTTCATTGACACTGGTGTAGCTGTTGTTGACTTTCTGTTGACTGTAGTTCGCACTGCTGCCACTAAGAGCGGCTAACAAAACGTAGCGAGCAGTCGTCAGGTGGGTGCGGACGGCGCGGAGGAACCGGAGTGTACGTGGGTACATGAGGATTCCGAGCACCGGCCGCGCCCGCCTGGCGGCTGCGCAGTAGTTTTGATAGCTGCTCTAAAGCCCCACACCAACGTCATACCCGCCTGTTGCTGCTTGCTCTTATAGTCACTTGTGTCTTGCTCACTTTGAATCAGCAAGTCACCGCCAACGTTGGCCAGCACTTTGTCGCCGATTGCTTGTGCGCCCTTGATCGTGGTGTCATTGCCACTGACCAACGTCAACCTGTCATTAGCGGTCACCACGCTCTCAGCGTGTACGTCACTATTGCCCTTGGCACTGCCTTTACCCGCATAAGCAGTGAGATACACGCCTGTCGTGGTACCAACGCTGACACCAATCTCGCCGCCGGCGTTCTTGTTCTCCGACTTGTTGGTATTGGTCTCCAGGTTGCTCAGCAAGTTCAGGTCGTTCGCCGCAGACAGCACGACATTTTCACCATTGATCTTGCTACCAATGACATTCAGATCGCCGCCTGTCGCTGCGATGGTGACGTTGCCGGCGCTCAGGATGCGGCTACCGCCAGTGGTTTCCTCATGTGTTGTCGTCTTACTCGACGCACTGCTAGCTCCAATACCGATGCGTAAACTCACGCCCCCCATACTGCTGCCAGCGGCCGCAGCTGCCTGATACTCGGCCACGCCATCGCTGACCGCGTAACCCGCCTTGGCGGCATAGAGGGCCTTTAGACGATCGTCCTCCACATCCGAACCACGTTTGGTCGCGCTATAGGCCGCTTCCGCGGCAGCCACCACCCCGCCGGTCAATCCCAACGTGATGCCCGCACTCTGCTGCTTGGAGGTCTGCACCGTATCCACGGTATTTTCTGCCGCGGCAATCGTGACTTCCTTGCCCACGATCGTAGTGCTGGTGGCACTCAGCACATCGCTGCCGGTAATGGCCACCTTGTTGCCGGCGGTCATTGTCACCGAGCCATCGGTACTGCCGACCAGGCTGCCGCTGTTAGTCACCTCGGTGACGTCCAGCCCATCGGTCTTTTTGGTGACGCCCAATGCGACGCTGAATCCGCCACCGCCGTAGAGACCGGACTTCTTGACGGTCTTTTCGTGTTCTTCGCTGTGCGTGTTCTGCACCGTGTCCAGCGTGATGTTGTTGCCTGCGGCCAATACCACATCGCCGGTGCTGGCGACCTGCGCACCTTGCGACAGCAAATCGTTACCCGCCGCAATCTGCACCGTGTCACCGCTGAGCGTGGTGGTGACCGCCACGGTGTCGTGCCACTCATCATGCGTGGTCGTGGTCTTGCTGGAGAACGTGCCCTTTTTCTTCTTGGTCATGTCCTGCACGGCATCGTGCTGCTCGCTGGCGGCGAGCAGGTTGACGTCGTTGCCGGCAGCCAAGCTGATAGCGCCGTTCTTGCTTGCAGCGGTGGCGGCGGTCAGGGTGATGTCGTTTCCGGCCTGCATGGCCAGGTTGCCACCGGCATTGAACTCGGTGCCGTAGACGGTTTCGTCGCGGGTCGCGGTGGTCTGCTTGAAGCGCTTGCGCGTTTCCAGCGTGTCACTGGTGTCCACCGTGGTCAGGGTGCTGGCGTTGATGTCGTTGCCAGCGCTGATGCCCAGCCCCTTGCCGGCGTCCAGCTTGGCAGCGACCAGGTTGACGTCGTTGCCGGCGCTGAGAATCAGATTGCCGCCGGCGGTAAGAGCCTGCTGGTCGACGGTCTGCGTGGTGGTTGTCGTCGTAACGCGAGTCTTGCCGTTGCGGCTGTTGTAGCTATTGGTCTCGCTCTCGTTGAGGACGGATTCGACATTGAGGTTGTTGCCTGCTGCCGCGATCAGGTCGCCACCGGCTTTGACCTCGGCCTGACGAATGGTTAGGTCGTTGCCCGCCGTCAGCTGCAGGCTGTCGCCCGTGCTGATGGTGGTGCGGGTGGCAACCTTGCCGTCCAGGCCGGTGGTCGGGGTCAGCGAGAGGTTGTTGCCCGCCTGCAGCGCAGCACTGCCGCCGGCCTTGATGGTGACGCCGTGCAGTTGCAGGTCGTTGCCTGCCGAGACGATCAGATCCTGGCCGGTGGTGACGGACACCGCATCGCCACCGCGCAGCAGCCCGTTGTCGTTGCGCAAGGCGCTGGGCGTGAGACTGAGGTTGTTGCCGGCGGTCAGTGCCGCGCTGCCATCGGCCTGCACGCGGGTGCCGGTCAAGGTCATGTCATTGCCGGCGACCATCTGCAGCGTATTGCTGGCACTGATGCCGGACAAAATGCCAACGCCGTTGATGGCCTTGGCTGCTTCACTGATCAGGTTGTTGCCCGCCAGCAGCCCGACATCGCGGCCTTGGATCTGGCCCTGGTTGAGCAAGTCGTTGCGCGCTTCCAGCGCCACGCTGCCGGTGCCGCTGATGCGGTCCTGGTTGAGCAAATTGCCGGCGGTGATGCTGACATCGGCGCCGGCAATCACGCCCTGGTTGCTCATGGAATTGGTGGCGTTGAGCTCGACGTTGCCGCCGGCAATCAAGGCGCCATTGCCGCGCAACTGCAGCGAGTTGGAGGCCAGATACACCACCGGCACCAGCACCTTCTGGCCCTGGTAGTCCTGCTCGACCATCCACACGATGTCCTGCGTGAGTGCGGCCGCCTGTGCGGCGGTCAGGCCGACACCCATGCTCAGCTGCAACTGGCCGGCAGCGGACGCCCCCGATTCCAGCAACGCGCGGTACTGCGCAACGCCATCTTCGTAGTTGCCCAGATAGCGGCGGCCGGTGAGCTGGGTGATCTGGTCCAGCACCAGGCGCTGCTCATAGAAGCCGTCGCCCAGGCGGGTCTGGGTCCACTCCGGGTCCACGCCCAGCTTGTCCAGCAGGAAATCGCTGCTGATGAAGTTGTTGTAGTTAACGAAGCGCGGGTCGGTCTCGATCAGGTAACGGCGGCCCGGGCCATTGCTGCGCCAGCCGTTGATGCCGCCAAGCCCATTGGCGGCACGGCCCATCGCGGTGCGATCGGTGGCGGTGCCGCTGGACAAGCTATACAAGCCACCGATGGGCAGATCGATCTGCGTCAGCGAGGTCTGGCCGCCGCCAACAATGTTGGTGACAGGAATGGTGGCTGGGTCGACACGCGTGCGGCTTCCGGTCGCACCTGCGACAACGCCTGTACCAGCGGCGGCGGTCTGCACGTTGGCCTGATCGACGGAGCTGCGTACAAGCCCACTGTCGTTGGACATCACCGGTGCGACCGACATCGCGACGATGCCGCCGGATGTGGCCAGCGTCGTGTCCTGCGTGTTGGCACCGACTTGCGCGCCTGCGCTACCGGCGGTGCCGGTGGCCACGCGAATGCTGCTCGCGCCGCCGTTGGCGCGACCGATCACAGCCTGGCTGCCGACGTTGGCCGCGGTCTGCCTTGAGCGGCCGCTCAATCCACCTTGTGCGCCGACGCCATTGAGCGAGGCGCCGCTAATGTTACGACCGTCGCTACCGACGGCGCCGTTGCTGATGTTGGCACCGTTGATGCTGACGCCTTGGCCGCCGGTCATGCTGGCGCCCAGGGCGATATAGCTACTGCTCGTGGTCGAGGAATTCAGCCTCTGGTCTTCTTCCTCGTAATAGCAGACAACCTTCTGTCCGACCGGCTGCATGCAATCGTTGGTGATCGCAGTGACGATATGTTCGACATCGCTCTGACGAACCGTCTGGTTTAACGCGAGTGCCTGATTGAACAACTGCTCGCCGCCAACAATCATGTTGTCCGAGAGCCCGCCGAGACCTCGTTGATTTGCTGCGAAAAGCCCAGCAGCGGCGATGGTGGATGCATTATTTGTGACGCTACCGGATAGCAGAATGTTTCCGCCTGCAGCAATCTTCCCCTCAGCGCTTGCCGATGACAGCTGTTCCTGCTGGATCACTTGATAGTTGCGATAAATACCCGGTGCGAGTCCACGGTACGGGTAAGGCGCACGTGCGCCTTGCAGATTCCTGATCGCTTTACCTTCGATAAGCTCGCCACCCGAATACACATCGTCACCAGGATCGGTAGATACACTGGTCGTATTGACAACCCGCCGCCGGTTATTCAGCTGACTGGCTGCAATCAAGATGCTCCCATCCGCCTCAATGCTGCCCGAAACGTTATTCACCACACCTGTGCGCGATACCAACGTGCCGCCACCATCCTGCGCACCACCAATCGCAATATTGCCCAGGCTGAAGATGCGCGCGTCGCGATTGAGCAGCTGATCGCGCACGATCAGGTTCATGTTGCCGGTGGAGCCGAGCAACGCGGAGCCATAGGCTGCGTTGTCGGTTGTGCCGCCAAGGTCGGCACCATTGACGAGCGTGCCGGTATTCACCGTGACATTGCCGCCGACGATGCTGCCGGTGTTGTAAATGCTGTTTGCCACCAGCGACAGCGCGCCGTTGCCAGACATGCTACCGGCGTTATCGATGACGTTGCCGCCGTTAAGGCGGGTGTCGTTGGACAGGATGTTGGCACCGGCACGGTTGGTGATGCTGCCGGCGCTGATATCCAGGCTGCGCGCAGCCTTGAGCGTGGACTCGTTGACCAGACTCCCGCCCACACGCAGGTTGAAATTGCCGTTACTGGTAAGGTCTGCGCTGGCGCGATGGGTGTAATCGCCACGTAAGGTCAGATCCAGCAGATTCTGCGCCAGGATGCTGCCGCCGCCGTCGAAGCCGACGGTATCGATCACCACATCGCCAGCACCACCGATCGCGCTACCGGCACCGATCTGGCCGCCGGCATTGCTCAGGTTCTGCAGATTCAGACGAACAGCCTGCTCGGCCTTGATCTTGCCGTTCTGGTTGTCGAGCGTGGCGCCTGCGCGCTGCAACAGGAAGCTCGCGCCGGCGTAGACGTTGCCGCCCTGGTTGTTCAAGCCGTTGGTATTGGCGATGAGATCGCCACCAGCGACCAGCTGGCCGCTGTTGTTGGCAATGCTGGCCGCATCGATGACCACGCTGCCGCGCCCACCGAGATTGCCGCTGGTGTTGGTCAGGGCACCGCCCGTGGTGATGCGCGTCAGTCCGCCACCGTTGTTGACGATGCTGCCTTGCGTGTTGTCGATACGACCGCCCGATGCGGTCAGCGTGTTGCCGGCATCGAGCTGGCCACCGCTGTTGAGCAACGCGCCAGTGACAGCAACGTTGAGGTCGCGGCCTGCACTGAGCTTGCCGCCCTGATGATTGTCCAGCTGGCCGCGTGCGGTGACGCTGAGGTCGCGTGCGGCTTGCAGGCTGCCGCCGCTGCTGCTGATGTTTTCTGCAGTGATCACTGCATCGGTGCCGGCACCGATGGTGCCGTTGCCATTGTCCAGGCCGCGATTGAGCTCCACGCGCAGGCTGCCGCCCGCACCCGCGTTGGCAACGGCCTGCACGGTACCGCCTGCATTGCTGAGGCTGTCGGCGCGCAAGGTCAGCGCGCCACCATTGGCCTGTAGCAGGCCGTTACGGTTGTCGGCTGCGCCGGTGCTTTGCACATTCAATCCACGTGCGGACACCGAACCCCCGATGTTATTGAGGCTGGCGACAGTCAAGACTGCATCGCCCGCTGCGGCAATCGCGCCACCCTGGTTGTTCAACGCGCCACTGGTGCCCAGGGTCAGTTGACCCTGGGTGAGGATGCGTCCGCTGCTGTTGCCCAGCGCACCACGGCTGGTGACCGACAGGGCGCCGGTGCCGGCGTGTTCGATGCGCCCCTGCGCATTCTCCAGACTGGCTGCAGTCATGGTCAGATCCTGCGCATTGCTAGCCAGCGTGCCGCCGGTGTTGTCGAATGCACCGCCGATCACGACGCGGGTCGCTCCGCTGCCGCTTTGCACCAGCTGGCCACCAGCATTGTTCAAGCTGCCGCCATCGATGCTGACCTGGTTGGCCTGCAGCTTTCCGCCAACCGATCCAAGCAGGCCGTTGTCGATACGGCCACCCGCCTGCAGGCTAAGCGTACCGCCCGCAAGTAGATCGCCACCGCGATGATCCAGATCGCCGCCCGTGGTCAAGCTGGCGTTGCCAGTGGCGCGCGTGCTGGCACCGGCCAACTGCAACTGGCTTCCCTGTGCGATGAGATTGCCGCCGGCCAGCAACTTGCCGGACGCAGTGAGCTGGCGGTCTGCGATCACGCTGAGCGTGCTGCCGTTGCCCAAGCTGCCATCGCCTGCAATACCGGCGCCAACGGTGCCACCAATGCTGATCTCGCCAGCGCGCAACGTGAGATTGCCGGAGCCTGTGGTCTGGCCGGCATTTTCGATACGCGCGCCCTGCAAACCGACAGTGGTGCCGCTGACCACGCCTTGCTGGCGCAGGACCGCATCGCTGTTCAAGGTGATCTGCTGGCCGCCAAGCTGGCCAGCAACATTCAGGTCACCCTTCGCACGCAGCTCCACATTTGAGCCGGCACTCACGCTGCCGCTCTGCGCCAACGCGCCATCCGCCTGGGCCGAAAACGCCCCTGCCGCTGCGAGCGTACCGCCAAGTTGCAGGTTGCCGCGACTGACCAGTGTGACATCGCCGCGCTCGCTGCCCAGCTGGCCGCTGCTGCTCAGCTGCGCCGCTTCCACACGCAACGCGTTACCGCCAATCAGATCACCACGATTGTCCACTGCGCCGTCGGCGATCAACCCCAGGCCCTGCAGACCGTAGGCCTGCCCGGTCTGGCGCAGGCTGCCGACGTTCATGCTCAGCTGGTTGCCTGCACGCACGGCGCCGGCGTTATCGAACAGGCCGCCGATCGCCAGCGTGGTGCTCCCCTGGGCGAGTAGTACACCGGTCGCGGCATTGCTCGCGCTGTTTGCAGTGACGCCGAGCGCCTGGCCGGCAACGACTTGCGCCGCATTGCTGAGCGCGCCTGTGGCGGCCAAGGTGACATTGCGGTCTGCCTGCGCGATGCCGGCCACCGCAAGGTCGCCGGTACTGCGCAACGTCAGGTCGGTCGCTGCATCCAGCGCGCCGCGGCTATCGATCGCTGCACCGTCCACGGTGATGGCCCCACCGCTCTGCAGCACCGCCGCCTGACCGGTAACCACCTGCGCACCGCGCAAGCTGGCATTGCCGGCGGCACTCGCCTGCCCTGCCATGTTCAGCGTGCGCTGCGCCTGCAGGTCGAGTAACGATGCGGATTGCAGCGTGCCGGAGATACCCAGGTCGCGGCCGGCCTGCAGCGCAACGGACTGCGCCTTGAGCGAGCCGGCCTGTTGCAGATCGCCCACCGCAGTGGCCTGCAAGGTGGTCGCCGCGGCCACAACGCCCTGCAACTGCAGATCGTCCCGGCTGTGCAGCGTGACGCCAGCTGTCTCACTGCCCAGCTGTCCGCTGCTGCGCAAGCCACCGCTGTCCAGCTGCAATGCATTCTTGGCGGTGAGGCTGCCGCGGTTGTCCAGCGTACCGGTGATGTTTGCAACCAGCGTATTGCCTGCGAACGCGCTACCGCTCTGATCGAGGCTTGCTGCGGTCATGCGCAGCTCGCCGCCACTCTGCAGGGCACCGTCGTTCTGCAACGCGCCAGCGCTGACCACGGTAAGTGCTCCACCCGCACCAAGCGCGCCGGCAGCAGTGTTGTCGACACGACCTGCCTGCACCGACATGTCGCGACCGGCCACCACCTGGCCGCCGTTCTGCACGGTTCCCACAGCGCTCAGCACCACGTCGCGACCTGCCTGCGCGATGCCGGCGACAGACAGGTCACCGGTGCTGCGCAATGACAGATCGCTACCGGCATCCAACGTACCGCGGCTATCGATGGCAGCGCCGTCCAGCGTGATCGCACCGACACTCTTGACGACGGCGCCAGTCCCTGTTGCCACGCTACCGCCCTGCAAGGCGATGCTGTTTGCCTGGGCTTGGCCACTTATGCGCAGTGCGCGCTGCGCTTGCAGGTCCAAGGTGGAGGCAGACTGCAAGGTACCGGAAGCGCTGAGGTCGCGCCCGGCATTCAGCGTCACAGACTGCGCAGAGAGCGTGCCCGCCTGTAGCAGGTCCCCGCCGGCCGTGGCCTGCAGGGTGGTGGCGGCAGATACCACGCCCTTCAGGTCGACATCGCCCTGGCTGGTCAGCGCCACCGCGCCATTCACCGATCCCAACTGGCCATCGCTGCTGATGCGGCTTGCGGTAATGCTCAGATCATTGCCGGACACCAACTGGCCGCTATTGTCGAATGCGCCTTGCGAAGTGATCGACAGCGCATCACCGCTGTACAAACGCCCACGCTGCAGCAGCGCGCCCGTGCTCAGCGCCAGACTGCGTTCGCCATGCAGGCTGCCGGCGTTGTCGAGCACGCCAGCCGTCTCCACGTGCAGATCGCGCAATGCCCCCAATGTTCCGCCAGCTGCATTGCTGGCAGTGGCCGCCTGCAGGCGCAGATCGCGCGCCGCAACAACCTGTGCTGCGTTGTCGAAGGCGCCACCGGCGGTCAGCACCACGTCCTGCCCGGCCTGGGCCACACCGGCCAGCGCCAGTGCGCCAGTGCTGCGAATCTGCAGGTCACTGGCGGCATCGAGCGCCCCCCGGCTGTCGATGGACTGCCCGTCCAGGGTGATGCCGCTGCCGCTCTGCACGACGGCATCCACGCCAGTGGCAATCGTCCCGGCGGTGAGAGAAGTCGCTGCGCTGCTGGATGCCTGACCAGTGATGGTCAAGGCACGTTGCGCGCGCAGATCCAGCGTGGATGTGGACTGCAGGGTGCCGGCGGCAGCGAGATCGCGCCCAGCCCGGAGTGCGATCGACTGGGCCTTGAGCGCGCCGGCCTGTTGCAGGTCGGTTGCTGCAGTAGCCTGCAAGGTGGTTGCCGCAGCGACCACGCCCGCCAGTTGCATTTCGCCCAGGCTGTTCAAGCTGACAGCGGCACGCTCACTACCCAACTGGCCGCTGCTGCGCAACGTGCCGGCATCAATGCGTAGCGCATCTTTGGCAATCAGGTTGCCGCTGTTTTCCAGGGCGCCTGCAATCGTTGCGGTCAGTGCAGCGCCTGCAGAGGCGCTGCCCGTCTGTTCGAAGCCGGCAGTGGTGATCTGAAGATCCCGACCGGCCTGCACGCGGCCGGCATTGACCAGCTGCGTAGTGCCCTCCACTGCAACATCCCGCTCGGCGGCCAACACACCGGCGCTGGCATTTTCAACGCGCTGCGCCTGTGCGACCAAATCGCCGCCCGCAAACACTTGCGCAGCATTCTCGAGGTTTCCGCCAGCGCTCAGCGTGACATCGCGCCCGCCTTGCGCAACACCGGCAAGCCGCAGATCCGCCTGGCTGCTGGCACGCAGGTCGCCCGCAGCATCGAGCTTGCCGCGGCTGTCGATGGCCGCAGCGTCCAG
This sequence comes from Xanthomonas sp. NCPPB 4037, assembly GCF_041475695.2. Taxonomy (NCBI): domain Bacteria; kingdom Pseudomonadati; phylum Pseudomonadota; class Gammaproteobacteria; order Lysobacterales; family Lysobacteraceae; genus Xanthomonas; species Xanthomonas sp. NCPPB 4037. The sequence goes on along the minus strand of NZ_CM191261.1, from coordinate 2,126,632 downwards.
GCCAATCGCACCGGCGCTCTGGAGCACCGCAGCGTCGGTGGTGGCGAGCGTCTCTGCACGCAGACGCGCATCGCCGCCGACCGCACCCTGCGCGGCAAAGGTCAGCGTGCGCTGCGCCTGCAGGTCCAGCGCGTTGGTGGATTGCAAGCTACCTGCAGTGGTGAGGTCTCGCCCGGCCTGCAGCGTCACCGATCGCCCACGCAAGGCGCCGTCTTGCTGCAGATCTCCGGCAGCCGTTGCCTGGAGCTCGGTTGCCGCAGCTACCACGCCGCCCAAGCGCATATCGCCTTGCGAATTCAATCGCACATCGGCCGACTCGCTGCCAAGCTGCCCATTGCTGCGCAACGTGCCGGCATCGATTTGCACGGCTTGCTTGGCGACCAGGCTGCCGGTGTTGTCGAGCGTTTCGCTGACCGAAGCGGTCAGTGCGTTGCCCGCAGTCGCGCTGCCCTGTTGCACCACGTTCGCTGCAGTGAGCTGCAGGTTGCCGCCGGCAGACAAGCTGCCCGCGTTATCCAGCAGGCCGGCGGTACGCAAGGTGGCATCACCCTGAGACGACAACGCCGCACCTTGCGCATTACGCAGCGCTGCGGCATCCAGGCCCAACGTGCCCACCGCAACGACTGCACCGCCGTTGTCCACCCGGCCACCAGCCTGTAGCGCAGTTGCACCTGCGCTTTGAAGGGTGCCGGCTAGCTGCATGTCGCCCTGGCTGGCAAGACGAAGGTTGACACCACTCTCCACGGTGCCGTCGCTATCGATGGCCGCACCTGCGAGCAGCAGATTGCCGTCGCTACGCAACTGCCCGCGCTGCAGCAGGGACCCGTTGGCCTGCAACGCCAGCTCGCCCGTGGACCGCAGGATGCCGCTGCTGGTCAGCGTTCCAGCAGAGGCCACAGTCAGCGCACCGCTGCTGGTCTGTATCGCGCCCGCCAGCGTGGCGTTGCCGCCACTGCGCAGATCCAGCCGGCCTGCACTGAGCGTGCCGGAGACATCGGCGGTGGTCGCGGCATCCAGCGTCATCGCCGCGCCTGCCACGGTATTGCCGCGCAGATTCAGGCTGCCGCGGCTCCGCACCACAGTGTCGCCCGTCTGGCTGCCCACATCGCCGCGGCTGTCCAGCTGCGCCGCATCCACACGCAAGGTTGCGCCAGCGACCAGCCTGCCGCTGTTGTCCACCGCCTGATCCACCGCCACTTGCGCAGCGCGCACAGCAGACAGGTGCCCGGCATTATTCAGCGCACCCGCCTGGACCTGAAGGTCGCGGCCTGCATAGGCGCTACCGGCCGTCTCCAACAACCCGGCGCTACGCATGGCCAGATCGCCACCCGCCGATACCGCTGCGCCTTGCGCGATACGCACGCTGCCTGCACCCAACGAGAGCGCAGGGCCAGCAACCAGCTGGCCCTGCAGCTCCAGGGCGCCACCGGCCTGCACATCGGCATCCTGCCCCGCCTGGGCCAGCCCCGCCAGGCGCAAGCTGCCTGTGCTGTTCACCCGCAACGCGGTCGCTGCGTCCAGCGTTCCCAGTGCATCGATGTCGTTCGCCTGCATGCTGATCGCAGCACCGCTCTGCAGTGTCCCCGACACGCCAAGGCGCACGGCGCGCAGGGTCGCACCTGCACCTGCATAAGCAACCCCGCCGGTGCGCAACAGCCCATCGGCGCCAAGGTCCAGCACACCTTGCGTATGCAAGCTGCCGTCCGCGTTCAATTGAGAACCGAACAGACGGATCGAGCCCGCGCTGCTACGCCCACTGTGTGTCAGCGTGCCACTGGCCTGCGCATCCAGTGCACCTGCGGCGACCAGATCGCCCCCCAGACGCAGCTGTGCGCCGCGCAGGCTGACCGTGCCCTGCTGCGATCCAAGCACGCCGCTCTGCTCCAGATCGCCAGCCGCACGCGCGCTCAAGCCGTCGCGCGCGACCGTGGTGCCACGCAAGCTCACCTGCCCTGCGCCATCGATCTGCAGATCACCACTTTGTGCGGCCAAGGTCCCGCGACTTACCACGCCGACACCGGCCTCTGTGGCAATCAGGCGAATCCGGTCCGCATACATGCCGCCCAGCTGCGCAACGTCGATACCGATCGCCGGAGCGCCACCATCGGTGCCCGGCAACACATCCAGCAGCATGCCGTCGTAGTTGATACGACCGGTACCGGCCGTGGCTACCAGTTCCTTGGTCCAGATGGAACCGCCCACGCTCAACTGGCGCGACAGCAGGTCCAGACGGTCCACATTGAACGCGTCCAGGCCATTGCTACCGATGCTCAACGCACCGCCAGTCACCGTGAAGCCGTTCAACGCACCATCGCTGCCCAGGTTGGGCGTGCCGGTCGTCAAGGTGACACGCGAGGTGTTGAGGAAGCCGCAGCCATCACACGAAATGCCATTGGGGTTGGCGATGACCAATTGCGCCTTGGCGCCTGCAATTTCGGTATAGCCCTGCAGGCGGCTGCTGGCCGAGGTCACTTCGTTGAGGATCAACGAGGCCGGACCGCTGCGTTGCAGATTGTTGTTGCCGGCCACGTAGCCGCCAAGTTCGGTCTTGGAAATCTGCGCGCTGTTATTGAGGATCAATCCATTGGGGCCAACATTGAAATTGCTGTAGCGGTTGTGCGAGATGCCACGCGCGTTGGGCGCGACGATGTCCACCACCGGCACGCCGTTGGCCGCGACCTGCTGGCCGGGCTGTTGACCACCGGGATTGGGCGTTGGCGCAACCTGCGCCCACGCCGGAAACGATGTCCAGGTCACCGTGCAGCACAGCAGCAGCGCCAGTCCGCGCTTGCACTGTTCGGCCACGTAACCACGCATGCCCATCGTTTGCTTGTCCATGTGTCTCTCTCGCCCGCCAATGGCGGCATCAATCCGAAAACACGCTGCCGGACGGCAGCGTGGTCAATGTCAAAACTGGTAGATCAACCGTGCGCCGTACGCAGGCTGGGCACTGCCGAAACCATCCGGGCGATGAATCGCCCAACCGGCAAAGGCATCGATGCTGGCGCCGAACCAGCCGCCACGCAGGCCCACAGCACCGCCGACCAGGCTGCGCCCGCGCAGGCCGCTGGCACTGCTGCCATCAATGCGGCCTGCATCCAAGCCGAGGTACGGCGTTATGCCGAGTTGCTGCACAGGCAGGCTGAGCGTGTTGCGCCAATAGGCGCCTTTCTCGGCACCCAGCGTGGCTTCGCCGTCGAACCCGCGCACGCTGTAACGGCCGCCAATGGTGACGAACTCCGACCCGAGCAAGAGTTCGCCCGCCGTCTGTGCGCGCAAGCTGCTTTCCCATGCAAATGGCAGCGCACCCAGCTTGAACGGCAGCGCGGTGCTGACGTCCAGCGTGGTGACGCCATAGCGAAACGAGGGGAAACCGATCTGCGGGTCATAGCCGGTCCATTGGCTGTCGAACCACGGCGTGCCACGCCGGTGCGCAAGCCGCACGTCGAGTTGCAGCGCCCCCAGATAGCGCCGATGGGTGAAATAGAATTCCGCACTACTGGTATCGCGACGCTGGATGCCGATTTCCACGCCATCCAGATAACTGCGTGCACGTCGGCGCCCCACCGTGACGCCGGCAGAGGTCTTGCTGGTGCCGTTGCGATGCAGGACGCGCTGGAGATCCAGCTGTGCGTTGCTGGATTCGCCGCTGGACTGGAAAGTCTGCAAAAACCCATCCACCCGCTGGTGATAACGATACGAGGACGTAGACAGCGCCAGCGTCCACCATCCCCACGGCAGGTTGTAACTCAGGCTGTTGCCGCGCGTGCCGCGCTCTTCGTCGCGGGTGGCCAGATCGTGGCTGTAGCCGACGCTGAGCACATCGTTGAGGCCAAATGGATTGTCGAAAGACACATCCAGACCGCCCTGCATCCGCCCCGTCGCCTCAACCCCCGAATCGTCGGCATTGAGTACGCCGCGCCAGCGACGGCCGTGCTGCAGGGTGATGACCAGATCCGATTCGCCTGGCGCATCACCGGGTGCGATATCGATCTTGGCGTCCTGCGATGGCAGCCGTTTGAACTGCTCCACGGCCTGTTCGATCGCGCGCAGGTCCAGCAAGTCGCCATGGCGCAGTGGCAACGCATTCTTCCAATAGGCGCTGCCCTGATCGGACACGATGCGCACGTCGCGCAAGCGGCCAGGCATCAATTCAAAGCGGAGTTCGCCGCGTGAGAGATCCTGCTCGGGCACGCCGATGCGCGTGGTTACCAGGCCCCGTGCAACCAGCTGGTCCAACGCGCGGCGGCGAATGACATCGATCCCCACGCGCCCGATGCAACGGCCTTCATACCGGCGCAGGGATTTCCAAAGCCACCCAAAACGCGCGCCATCCGCCCCAGCACCGGACACACGTACACGGGTGATCGCAAAGCACAGCTCCTCCTTGGGCAGCACAGTACTGCGCGCATCAACCCGCTCGGCATCCTCGCGCGGGCCGGCGAACGGCGCCTGGCGCTCCTGCTCCTGCCGGCGCTGGATCTCTTCGGCCTGACGCAACTGCTCCTGCCGGTCCAGCGTGGTGGGTGCTGCCTGTTGTGCAGCCACCTGCCCGGCAACCGCCCATAGGCAAGCCGCCAGCGCAAAAGGCGCCGATCGTTTCCACATCGTGTCTTGCCCCTGTTGACAGCGTTACCGCGCTGCTGCGCGACCCCGCTGGCATCGGCGTGCCTGGCCGCCAAAATGGCGATCCAACCCGTCAGCACGCAAATCCGGCGCAACTTTGCTGGAACGTGAACAGGGGGTCAACGCTGCGTGTAGGGAGGTTCCTGTAAGAAAAGTCCCACCCTTTTCGATTCGTGACGCAAATCTCATAAATAAATCTGAGTTGCGAAGCAGAGAACGTGGATAACTGGGTGGCCAGTTGAGACTTGGCGCCTAACGTCTTCCAAATTCCCTTAATTACTTTTATCTAAGGGATGTTCGCAAGGGCATAGAAGTCAGGTCGACGTTATCAGCAGGCAGTTTGGAATCAAGGAAAAGAAAAGTTGCCAGGCAAGTTGCCGCTGCTTGAACAGAAGCCAGCGGCTGGTTAGCTGCTAGTGCCTGCGGGACGTCTCGGGCGTGTCCACCTAACGGGCGCATCTACATAGAATTCGCCGGCATATACCCCGTTGTTGCGAGGGGCTTAGGCGATGAAGAAGTCAGGGTCTAGCGAGAGGCAGATTGTCCAAGGGCATGTCAGGCGATGACAACCCACTGAACCTGACCATGGAAATCAGATAAAGATCAGGTTGCGAGATACATAGCGGATTCCACTTACCGCGAGCGCACTGATGAAAATTGGGAAGAGCTTGAACCCATCTTTCGACTCAACGAGCTTTTCAGAATGCCTCGCCAGGCACGCAGCACCGGGTAAGGGCAACGTGATCCCACGAGTGCCCGGATACGGGCGAATTAGTCGCTGGTGCGGAGCACTGGATGACGAACTGACCGACATTGAAGATGCCATTGCGGCTTTGTTCCCCCAAGCCAGTCAGAGCGTCAAAACTTCTGGTGACCCCGGCCCGATTCGAACGGGCGACCTTCCCCTTAGGAGGGGGACGCTCTATCCAGCTGAGCTACGGGGCCAAGGGCGGCATTGTCGCATGTTCGTCCGGCTTGCCAAGCCGGCGGGCGGTGCGGGGAACCTGCTAAAATCGGCGGCTACTTGCGTTGCGTTCCGCCTGGTGCGGGGTGCGGCCGTCCCGACTTTCTTGGAGATTCCATGTCCGCTGACCTGCTCAAGGCGCTCGACCTCGCCCCGTCCAATGCCGGCACCTATCTTGGCGAGGGGACCTGGTCGCAGGCCACCGGTGCCGGGGTGCTGCAGCCGCTCAATCCGACCACCAATGCGGTGATCGCCGATGTGCAGGCCACCACGCCGGAGGACTACGAGCTGATCGTGGCGCGCGCGCAGGCCGCCTTCAAGGTCTGGCGCACCACCCCGGCGCCGCGTCGTGGCGAGGCCGTGCGCTTGTGCGGCGAGGCACTGCGTGCGCACAAGGACGCGCTCGGTTCGCTGGTGGCGCTGGAGATGGGCAAGAGCAAGCCCGAGGGCGATGGCGAAGTGCAGGAGATGATCGACATCGCCGACTTTGCGGTGGGCCAGAGCCGCATGCTCTACGGCTACACCATGCATTCGGAGCGCCCGGGCCACCGCATGTACGAGCAGTACCAGCCGCTGGGCCTGGTCGGCATCATCAGTGCGTTCAACTTCCCGGTGGCGGTGTGGGCGTGGAATGCGTTCCTGGCGGCTATTTGCGGCGATATCTGCATCTGGAAGCCGTCCAACAAGACCCCGCTGACCGCGATCGCGACGATGAAGATCTGCAATGCCGCGCTCAAGGAGGCCGGCTTCCCGGACATCTTCTTCCTGATCAACGATGCCGGCACCTCCTTGTCGGAAAAGCTGGTCGAAGACGGCCGCATCCCGCTGATCAGCTTCACCGGCTCGACCCAGATCGGCCGCGTGGTGGCCGAGAAGGTCGCCCGTCGCCTGGGCCGCTGCCTGCTGGAGCTGGGCGGCAACAACGCCATCATCCTGGATGAAACCGCCGACCTGAAGCTGGCGGTGCCGGGCATCGTGTTCGGTGCGGTCGGCACCGCCGGCCAGCGCTGCACCACCACGCGCCGCCTGATCGTGCATGAATCCATCTACGACAACGTGCTGGCCACCCTGGTCAAGGCGTACAAGCAGCTCGACAGCAAGATCGGCGACCCCACCGACCCGGCCAACCTGATGGGCCCGCTCAACAGCCGCGGTGCGGTGGAGCAGTTCCTGGAGTCCATCGCCAAGGCCAAGGCCGCCGGCGGAACCGTGGAAGTGGGCGGCACCGCGATCGATCGCCCAGGCAACTTCGTGTTGCCGGCGATCGTGACCGGGCTGAAGAACAGCGACGCGGTGGTGCAGCACGAGACCTTCGCGCCAATCCTGTACGTGATGAAGTACAGCACGCTGGATGAGGCGATCGATCTGCAGAACGGCGTGCCGCAGGGCCTGTCGTCGTCGATCTTCACCCAGAACCTGAAGGCGGCCGAGAAGTTCCTGTCGGCGGCCGGCAGCGACTGCGGCATTGCCAACGTCAACATCGGCACCTCGGGTGCGGAGATCGGCGGTGCGTTCGGTGGCGAGAAGGAAACCGGCGGCGGTCGCGAATCCGGCTCGGATGCGTGGAAGGTCTATATGCGTCGCCAGACCAACACCATCAACTACTCCGATTCGCTGCCGCTGGCGCAAGGCATCAAGTTCGACCTCTGATCACTCTGTGATCGCAGCGCCCCGGGCTCCGGGGCGCTGTCCGGTGCTGGCACCTGGCGCTCGCTGCGCCTGTTGGTACCACTGCCTGCAGCGACGCACGCGCTGCTTTCTGCGCGCTGCCCCGCCAGGGCCAACGCGAGCACATGCAACACCCAGCGCTTGCCCAGTGCGCAAAAGACCGCCTCACGCATTGGCCGCGACCCGATGCATCCCGCAGGCCATACTGCACAACCGCCATTCCGCCGCAGACCGCACGCCATTTGCGTGCCCGCTCTGGGATAATTGTGCGGCGCCCTGCCCTCCGGCCGTGGCCACCCAAGGAGTTGTGATGAATCATGTCGTCCGACAGACCAGCACGCTGGCCATCGTCAGCCTGGTCTCAGGCATTCTCGGCTGGACCCTGCTGCCGTTCCTGGGCAGCGTCTGCGCCATCATCACCGGCCACCTGGCGCGCGGCGAGATCCGGCGCAATCCGCAAGGCCTGGAAGGCGATGGGCTGGCTGTTGGCGGCCTGCTCCTGGGCTGGATCTCGGTGGCGATGTGGATTGCGGGCGTGGCGATCTTCGTCCTGTTCTTCGGCGGCCTGGCCTGGTTTGCGGCGGCAAACGCGTGAGCATGGCCGCGCCATCCTCCGCGCAACGGTTCAACGACCGGGTGGCCGCGTACGTGCGCTACCGGCCCAGCTACCCGCCGCAGGTCTTGCGCTGGCTGCATGAGCAGCTCGGCGTGACGCCCGCCAACCACGTGGCCGACATCGGTGCCGGCACCGGAATTTCCAGCCGGCTGTTCCTGGAGGCCGGCTACCCGGTGACCGCAGTGGAACCGAATCCGGCCATGCGCGAAGCAGCGCAGCAATGGCTGGCCAGCTATGCCAAATTCCGGGCGGTCGACGGCACTGCCGAGGCGACCGGGCTGGCCGATGCCAGCGTGGATGTGGTCTCTGCGGCGCAGGCCTTCCATTGGTTCGACATGCTCGCGGTGCGCGCCGAATGGGCGCGCATCCTCAAGCCGGGCGGTCTGGCGGTGGTGTACTGGAACAGCCGCGAGCTGGACAGCACGGCGTTCCTGCGCGGCTATGAGCAGCTGTTGCTGGACTACGGCACCGACTACACCGCCGTGGCCGAACGTTACCAGGACGATGCCACCATGCAGGCGTGGTTCGGCGAGGGTTTCGTTGCGATGGCCAAGTTTCCCAACGTGCAGCAGCTGGACTTCGAGGCCTTGCGCGGCCGCTTGCTGTCGTCGTCATACGCGCCCTTGGCGCACGATCCGCGGCATGCACCGATGCTTGCCGCGCTGCGCACCCTGTTCGATGCACATGCCCAGGATGGGCACATCGATTTCCATTATCAGACCCGCGTGTTTGCCGGGAGATTGAACTGACCCGCATGTATTCGCTCGCCCGCCCCTTCCTGTTCGCCGTCGACGCCGAGCGCGCCCACGCGCTGGCCCTGCGCGCCATCGACACCGCCTACCGCACCGGCACCACGGCGCTGGTGGCCACCCGGCCGGTGCCCCTGCCCACGCCCGCCTTCGGGCTGATGTTCCCCAACCCGGTGGGCCTGGGCGCCGGGCTGGACAAGAACGGCGAGCACATCGATGCGCTGCTGGCACTGGGCTTCGGGTTTGTCGAGATCGGCACGGTGACGCCGAAGCCGCAGGAGGGCAATCCCAAGCCGCGCATGTTCCGGTTGCCCGAATACCAGGCGGTGATCAACCGCATGGGCTTCAACAACCTGGGCGTGGATGTGCTGGTGAAGAACGTGCAGCGTGCGCGCCGGCGCGGTGGCCTGCTCGGCATCAACATCGGCAAGAACAAGGACACGCCCAACGAGGAAGCGACCAGCGATTACCGCTATTGCATGGAGCGCGTGTATCCGCTGGCCGACTACATCACCGTCAACATTTCCTCGCCCAATACCGCCGGTTTGCGCGAGCTGCAGGAAGAACAGGCGCTGCGCCGGCTGATCGCCGATCTGCGTGAAACCCAGGAAGCCCTGGCCGCGCAGCACGGCAAGCGCGTGCCGATGCTGGTGAAGGTGGCACCGGACCTCAACGACCGCGACATCGATGCGGCCGCACGCGTGTTGGCGGACCTTGCGGTGGATGGCGTGATCGCCACCAATACCACGGTGACGCGCACCCTGGTGGCCACCCATCCGATGGCCGAGCAGGCCGGCGGCCTGTCGGGCGCACCGCTGCTGGGGCAATCCACGCTGGTGCTGCGCCGCCTGCGTGCACGCCTGCCCGAGTCCATTCCGTTGATCGGCGTGGGCGGCATCACGTCCGGCGCCGATGCGGTGGCCAAGATGGCCGCCGGTGCCAGCCTGGTGCAGTGCTACAGCGGCCTGGTCTATCGCGGGCCGCGCTTGATCGGCGAGTGCGTGGATGCAATCCGGCGCCGTCGTGAGTCGCCCAGTGGCGGCGCGGTGGGGCCGCTATGAGCGCGGCATCGCCGCTGCGCTGGCAACTCACCGAACACGCCCCGCTCCGCGCACTCAACACCTTTCATGTGGATGCCACGGCGCGCTGGCTGTTGAACATCCATGCGCCCGAGGCACTGCCCGACGCACTGGCTGCGCCGCAAATCGCCGGGCAACCACTGCTGGTGCTGGGCAGCGGCAGCAATGTGTTGCTGGCCGGCGACCCGCCCGGCTGCGTGCTGTGTTTCGACAACCGCGACATCGCCATTATCGCCCACCATGCCGACCACGCCATCGTGCGCGCCGGCGCCGGGGTCAATTGGCATGGGCTGGTGATGTATTCGCTGCAGCAGGGGCTTTCCGGCCTGGAAAACCTGGCGCTGATTCCCGGCACCGTGGGTGCCTGCCCGATCCAGAACATCGGCGCCTACGGCGCGCAGGTCAGCGACTTCATCCATGTGGTGGAAGCCTACGACCGCGGCAGCCAGCAGTTCGTGCGGATGACGCCGACCGAGTGCGCCTTTGCCTACCGCGACAGCGTGTTCAAACAGCAGCCGGACCGGTATCTGATCGTGGCGGTGGAATTCAATCTGCCGCTGCTGCACGAATTACGGCTGGACTATGCCGGCATCCGCGAAGAACTCGCGCGCATGGGCGCCGAGCTCGCGGGCGCGGCCGATGTGGCGCAGGCGGTGATCAACATCCGCCAGCGCAAGCTGCCTGACCCGGAGGTGTTGGGTAACGCCGGCAGCTTCTTCAAGAACCCGCTGCTGCCGAGTGAGCAGATTGCCGCTTTGCAGGCGAGCTTTGCCGACATGCCGGTGTTCCCCGGCGAGCAGCCCGGCCAGGGGAAACTCTCGGCGGCGTGGCTGATCGAACAATGCGGCTGGAAAGGCAGGCGCGAGGGCGACGCCGGCATTTCCCAAGCGCATGCCTTGGTGCTGGTCAATCACGGCAATGCCACCGGCGCGCAGTTGCTGGCGTTCGCACGCCAGGTGGCCGAATCGGTGCGGGAGCGGTATTCGGTGATCCTGGAACCGGAGCCGCGCGTGATCGGAGCGCATTGGTGACAGCGCAGCCCGCGTCGGCGCGCGCTGCGCTGTGGATGTTAGTCAGCACATTTGCGTTCGGCCTGATGGCCATCACCATCCGGCTGGCGTCCAAGGACATCGCCACGACCGAGATCGCGTTTTTCCGTAACGCATTCGGCCTGCTGGCGCTGCTGCCGTTGATCGTGCGCCCTGGCAAACCGCTGCCGCGCACGCGCCAGTTACCGCAATACCTGGCGCGCACGCTGATTGGCCTGGCCTCGATGCTGTGCGGCTTCTGGGCGATCGGGCATCTGCCGCTGTCGCAGGCTATTTCGTTGTCGTATTCCACGCCGTTGTTTGTCACCGTGCTGGCAGTGATCTGGCTGCACGAACAAGTGCGCCTGCGCCGCTGGCTGGCAGTAGCAGCCGGTTTCGTAGGCGTGCTGGTGATCCTGCGGCCGGGCTCGTCCACATTCACGCCCGGGCTGCTGATTGCACTGTTGGCCGCGGTGATCAGCGCGGTGGTCGCCATCCAGATCAAGCAGCTCTCGCGTAGCGATGATTCGGACACGGTGGTGTTCTACACCTACGTGTTCTGGGTGCCGATGTCGTTGATTCCGGCGTTGTTCCAATGGACCTGGCCACACGGGATCGACTGGCTGTGGCTGGTGGCCACCGGCATCTTCGGTACCGCCGGGCAACTGTTCTGGACACGTGCGCTCAAGCTGGGCGAAGTCTCTGCGTTGCAGCCGATCAGCTTCATGCAATTGCCCCTGGTGGCCTTGCTGGGGTGGTGGCTGTTCGGCGAAGCGATCGCGCGCCACACGGTGATCGGTGCGGCGATCATCATCTCTGCCAACGTGTACATCGCGCATCGCGAAACCGTGCTGGCGCGCCGCGCGGCGACGCATGCGCCGGTGGAAGGCGCCAAACCGGGCGAGTGAGCGGGTCCACGCGGCAGCTGGATGGGCTCGCTGGCCATGCATCTCCTCGGCAATGGCAACGTAGACTTCGGTCGCCGCGTACTGCGTACCACCTGCGCCGTAAGGTTTCCGATTTACCATCCGCTGCACTGACGTGGAGTTCGCATGCCGGTCCCAACAAAAACCATTGGTTTGATCGGCGGAATGAGCTGGGAATCCACCCTGCCCTATTACCGCATCATCAACCAGCAGGTGCGCGATGCGTGCGGTGGCCTGCACTCGGCGAAGCTGCTGCTTTACAGCGTCAATTTTCATGAGATCGAGCGGCTGCAGCATGCCGGCGATTGGGAGGGGGCCGGCCAGGCGATGGCAGCAGCAGCGCGTGCACTGCAAGCCGGAGGCGCCGACTTCATCGTGCTGTGCACCAACACGATGCACTGCGTTGCTGACGCGATCACCGCCGCCACACCCCTGCCGTTGCTGCACATCGCCGATGCCACCGCCGATGCATTGGTCGCCGCGGGCATCCTCCGTGTCGGGCTGCTCGGTACGCGCTTCACCATGGAGCAACCGTTCTATCGCGAGCGCCTGGAAGCGCGGGGCTTGGACGTGCTGGTGCCGCCGGCCGAGGCACGCGCACAGCTGCATCGGGTGATCTACGACGAGTTGTGCCAGGGCGTGATCAAACCGGAATCGCGCGACTATTTCCGTCAGGTCATGGCTGACCTCGGCCAGCACGGTGCGCAAGCGATCATCCTCGGGTGCACCGAGATTTCGCTGCTGGTGGACAGCACCGATGCGCAGCTGCCGTTGTTCGACACCACCGCGTTGCACGCCGAGGCGGCGGCATTGGCAAGCGTGTCCGGCTGATTCGCGACGAAAGCGCAGCAATGGCGCCCTGACCGAAGCAACAGCGTATTTTGCGTGAAGTCTGATAGGTGTTATCGGCATTCCATTGCGCAAACGCCGTAGCGACGGCGCTGCATGGCAGCTAGCATTGGTGCTCGGCGCGTTTCCCAGCATCAATGGCAATGCGTCGCCACCCGCGACAGGATGCAATTGCATGACCACCGACGCCCTACCAACGCAGCTCACCCGCCGCGATTACAAAACGCTGGGCTTGTCCGCGCTGGGCGGCGCGCTGGAATTCTATGACTTCATCATCTTCATCTTTTTCGCGAAGGTGCTGGGCGAGTTGTTCTTCCCGCCCGGCATTCCGGAGTGGACGCGGCAATTGCAGACGTTCGGCATTTTTGCCGCCGGCTATTTGATCCGCCCGCTGGGCGGCATTGTGATGGCCCACTTCGGCGACCTGCTCGGGCGCAAGCGCATGTTTGCGCTGAGCATCGGGTTGATGGCGCTGCCCACGCTCGCTATCGGCGTGCTGCCGACCTACGCGCAGATCGGCTTGGCTGCACCGCTGTTGCTGCTGACGATGCGTCTGCTGCAGGGCGCGGCCATTGGCGGCGAGGTTCCCAGCGCATGGGTGTTCGTCGCAGAACACGTGCCCGCGCGACGCAGAGGGCTGGCCTGCGGCACATTGACTGCTGGCCTGGCTGCCGGCGTGCTGCTTGGTTCGCTGAGCGCCGGCGCACTCAATCGCGCCTTTACCGCGCAGGAAATCGCCGAATACGCCTGGCGACTGCCGTTCCTGGCCGGCGGCATCTTCGGCCTGCTGTCGGTGTATTTGCGGCGCTGGCTGCATGAAACGCCCGTGTTCGCTGAGTTGGTGGCCATGCGTGCGCTGGCACGCGAGACGCCACTGAAAGTGGTGCTGCGCGATCACCCGCGCAGTCTGGCGTTGTCGCTGTGGCTGACCTGGGTGGTGGCCGCCGCAGTGCTGGTGGTATCGCTGATGACGCCCACGCTGCTGCAGACCGCCTATGGCTATCCGGCACCGGTCGCGCTGCAGGCCAACCTTTTGGCAGTGCTCATGCAGGCCATCGGCTCGGTGGTAGCCGGCGCGCTCTCGGACCGCTGGGGCAACGGGCGTGTTCTGCTGGCCGGCAGCGTATTCCTGGGCATCAGCGCATGGCTGTTCTATCGCCTGGCAGGCGACCCGCAACTGCTGTTCCCGCTGTATGCCCTGCTCGGTGCTGCGCTGGGCGTGCTGGGTGCGATTCCCCGCGTGATGGTCGAGGCGTTTCCACCGGTGGTGCGTCTGTCCGGCGTGTCGTTTGCCTACAACCTGGGCTATGCCGTGTTCGGCGGCCTGACCCCGTTGCTCGTGGTGCTGCTGCTCAAGCAACACCCGATGGGGCCGGCGTATTACGTGATTCTGCTGGCATCCATCGGAGCCATCGTTGGCGTCCGCCTGTGGCAACGGGAGCGTGTCCGCACTTCTTAGAGCCGCTGCCAACCCCTAGCGAGCGGCGGTCAGGCGGACGTGCACGGCGCGCAAGAGCCGCAGAGTACAAAGTGGGAATGGCTCTGATGCTGAGCACCGGCCGCACCCGCCTTGCGGCTGCGCAGTCGGTTTGTGATCGCCTTAATCAGCGAACGGCACGCGCCCGGGCTGCTCCACCACCGCCCCGCTCGGCGTGCGCCAATGCGGGCGCCGCATGCCTCGGAACATCACCAGATACAGGCCTACCACCCACACCAATGCGGCCGACCAGCCGCCGAGGATGTCGGAGGGGTAATGCACGCCCAGATAGATGCGCGAGACACCGACCAGCAGCGCGAACAGGCCGGCAACACTGGTCACCGGCCAGCGCCAACGCGTACGCCACGCCAATGCAATGACCACCGCGGCCAGGGTCATCGAGCCCATCGCGTGGCCACTGGGAAAGCTGAAAGTGCTTTCCGGGGCGATCGATTCCCACAGGCTGGGCCGGTGCCGCTGAAAGAACTGCTTGGCGCCCAGGTTGAGCAACGCCGAGCCCACAAACCCCAGCGCGGCGAAGGTGCCTTCGCGCCAGCGCCGTAGCACCAGCAACACCAGCACGATCCCGATATCCAGCGGGATCACGCCGTACTGGTAGCCAACTTTAGAGACGACGCTGAAGAACGCATCCAGCCCAGGCGAGGCAATGCTGCGCAGGCTCCACAGCAACGGCTCGTCGAAATAGAAGTTTTCCAGCTCATGCACTTCGTCGGCGAGGTCGACGAACAATCCCAGCGGCAGCAGCACGCCCGCAAATAGAAGGCCGAACCGCCACGCATTGCGCTGCAGCCAGCTCTTGAATCCGGCCGGCGATTCAGCCGGCCCGACGGACATAGGTGCGTTCGACGTACTGATCGATCAGGTCGATGAATTCGTAGGCGATGTTTTCGCCGCGCAGGGTGACGGTCTTTTCGCCATCCACGAACACCGGTGCCGAGGGCGCTTCGCCAGTGCCCGGCAGCGAGATACCGATGTTGGCGTGCCGCGACTCGCCCGGCCCGTTGACCACGCAGCCCATCACCGCCAGCGTCATGTTCTCCGCGCCAGGATTGCTGATCTTCCACTCCGGCATCTTGGCGCGCACATGGTTCTGCACCACGCCGGCCAGCTCCTGGAAAAACTCCGAGGTGGTCCGGCCGCAGCCGGGGCATGCGGTGACCAGCGGCGTGAACGCACGCTGCCCGGTGGTTTGCAGCAGTTCCTGCGCGACGATCACTTCCTGCGTGCGCGACTGCCCCGGCTCGGGCGTCAGCGAAATGCGGATGGTGTCGCCGATGCCTTCCTGCAGCAGCACGCTCAGCGCCGCGGCCGAGGCCACGATGCCCTTGCTGCCGATACCGGCCTCGGTCAGGCCCAGGTGCAGCGCGAAATCGCAGCGCGCGGCCATGTCGCGGTACACCGCGATCAATTCCTGCACGCCGGACACCTTGGCCGACAGGATGATGCGCTCGCGCGGCAAGCCCAGTTCCACGGCGCGTTCGGCCGAATCCACCGCCGAGCGGATCAGCGCTTCGCGCAGTACCCGGCCCGAATCCCACGGCGTCTCGCGCTTGGAATTTTCGTCCATCAGCTGCGCGGCCAACGCCTGGTCCAGCGAGCCCCAGTTGGCGCCGATGCGCACCGGCTTGTCGTACTGGATGGCGAATTCGATCAACTGCGCAAACTGCAGGTCCTTCTTCTTGCCGAAGCCCACATTGCCCGGATTGATGCGGTACTTGGCCAGCGCCTCGGCGCAGGCCGGTTCGGCCGTGAGCAGCTGGTGGCCGTTGTAGTGGAAGTCGCCGATCAACGGCACTTCGATGCCCATCATGCGCAGCTTGTCGACGATGCGCGGAATCGCCGCTGCCGACTCGGCATTGTTGACGGTCAGGCGCACCATTTCCGAGCCGGCCCGCCACAACTCGGCGACCTGCTTGACGCTGCCGGCGATGTCGGCAGTGTCGGTATTGGTCATCGACTGGACGACCACCGGATGGCCTCCGCCCACAATGACGTTACCGACCTTGACGGCCTGGGTGATGCGGCGCGGCCAGGCGCTGGCATCGGCGGGGGGACTTGGGCGGGTGACGGCGTCGTACATCGCGCTATTTTAGCCTGTCCGCCGTCCGCTCACAGCTGAAGCGCTGCACGCGGCCCCTCCCCGCCCGGATGCGACGGTTTGTCGCAGGCCACCACCCCGACGAGCGCATAGCATTGCCGAGATGAATACCTCCGACGCCTCCTTCCTGCGGACCCTGTGCAGCCTGCGCTGGCTGGCCACCGCCGGCCAGGCCGCCACCATCCTGGTCGCCAGCGGGCTCATGGGCCTGACCCTGCCGCAGGAGCCGCTCTGGGCCGGGGTGGCCGCGCTGGCGGTGTTCAACCTGTATGCGCAGCTGCGGGTGGCGCACCGCGGCGCGGTGGGCCCGGCCACCGAGTTCGGCCACATCTTGGTCGATGTGACGGTGCTGACCTGGATGGTGGGCTGGAGCGGCGGCATCGCCAACCCGTTCGGTTCGCTGTTTCTGGTGCTGATCGCGCTGGCCGCACTCGCCCTGCCGCTGAGCTGGGCGATGGCGGTGGCGGCGGCCTGCGTGGCCGGCTACGTCATCAGCGCCGCATTCGGCTTGCCACTGCCGTACGGCGGCTTCGACCCGCTGACCCTGCACATGTGGGGCATGGCGGCCAACTTCCTGCTCTCCACCGTGGTGGTGCTGGTGTTCGCCACCCGGCTGGCGTTGTCGCTGCGCGAGCGCGAACGCGAAATCTCCACGCTGCGCGAGCGCTTTGCACGCAACGAAGGCATCGTGGCGCTGGCTACGCATGCCGCCTCGGTGGCGCATGAGCTCAACACCCCGCTGGCGACGATGACCCTGCTGGCCGACGACATCGCCGACCAGTGCGATCAGGTCGAGCTGCGCGAAGACCTGGAAACCCTGCGGGAACTGCTGGTGCAATGCCACGAGCGCGTGCTGGCGCTGGCCGCACCCGCCGATAACGGCCATCTCAGCCGCGAGGTGGCGGTGCGCGATGTGCTGGAACAGTGGCGCCTGGTGCGCCCGACCATCGAGCTGCGCCGCAATGAAGATGCACCGCTGCGGCTGATGCTGCAGCCCGGCGTGAGCCACCTGTTGATGGTGCTGCTCAACAACGCCGCCGATGCCGGCGAACGCGCCGGCCGGCCGCTGATCGACCTCACCCTGCGCGTGGAAGACGACCAACTGGTGGGCGAAGTGCGCGACTACGGGCTGGGCTTCGACACCTCGCAGGCAATGTTGCCGGGCACCTTGTTCAACAGCGGCAAGCCCGACGGCATGGGCGTGGGCCTTGCCTTGTCGCATGCCACCGTCGAGCGGCTGCAGGGTGAACTGTGGATGCTTCCCGCCGAAGGCAGCGGCGCCCGCGTCGGTTTCCGCCTGCCGCTCTCCGAACACGAGGCCCTTGCATGAGCACACCCATCCGCACCGGCCTGCTGGTCGACGACGACACCCTGTATCTGCGCACCTTGCAACGCAGCCTCGCCCGCCGCGGCGTGGAAACGCTCACAGCCACCGATGCGGCCAGCGCCTTGTCCACCGCACGCAGCGCGCTGCCGGACTTCGCCTTGATCGATCTGAAGCTGGGCCACGATTCGGGATTGAACCTGATCCAGCCGCTGCGCGAGATCCGCCCGGACATGCGCATCCTGCTGGTCACCGGGTACGCGAGCATCGCCACCGCGGTGGAGGCGATCAAGCTCGGCGCCGACGACTACCTGCCCAAGCCGGCCAACATCCCCACCATCATGCGTGCGCTGGGCGAAGAGGACGACGACCTGCCCGAGCCGGACGAAGAAGAAACCGCGCAGGAAATGATGACCCCGCTCAGCCGCCTGCAGTGGGAGCACATCCAGCAGGCGCTGCACGAAACCGGCGGCAACGTGTCCGCCGCCGCGCGCCTGCTGGGCATGCACCGCCGCTCGCTGCAGCGCAAGCTCACCAAGCGCCCGAGCCCGGGACCGCAGCGCGAGCCCGGGCGCTAAGCGCCTGGTGTGCCTGCTGCGGTTTTGGCCGGCTTTCGCAAACACGTTGAGCGGCTGCCTCTGCATGGGTGATCGTTCGCCGCGCATCATGGATGACCGCGCACCAGTCATCGTCGTTGCGCTGAAGCACAGCCGACGTTGCGTACACAGCGCAGTCGGCGAAAGCACGAACCAGGCTGCCAGCCGATCGCTTACGCGCTCTGCAACCGCCTAGAGCGCTGTAACCACGCTACAAGCGCCTCACAGAACACACTGCACAACGCACAACAGACGCGATGATCCTTGCAGGCACATCGCGCCCCGCCGCAAAACCACCGATGCATCACTCCATCGCCCGCACGCGCGCACCGAACACCCGCGCCCGGCGCGAGGTCGCTGCAATGCCGTCCGGGCCCTGGATCAGGCTGCGTCCCCAACTGCTGAGACGCGCAGGATCCCAGCCGAGCACGATATCCAGCGACTGCGTGCTGCTGTCATTGCCCGACCACGACCAGCCGAGATAGCCCACGCCGTACTCGCGCGCGCGGCGCATGATCGCCGCCTCGTCCACGGGCGCGCCGCGATGATCGGCGCCGAACTCGCTCACCACCAGCGCAAGATTGTTGCTGCGGAAGGTGCGCAGGTAGCTGTCCACCACCGCGTCGCTGCCGAACACCTCGTACATGTGCACGCTGAAAATCAGGTTGCGGCGGCTGTCGCGCGCCAGCAACGCCGCCGCGTTGTCGCGCATGTAGAACTGCCAGTCCTGGCCCCAGTTGGGCGCATCCACCATCAGCGCATGCGTGAGCCCGGCGCCACGTAGCGTGGCGATCGCATTGGCGTGGCCGTTGACCCATTCGCTGGCACTGAGCTGGTTGCCGAACGGCTCGTTGCCAATGTTGATGATCACGTAGTCTTCCTGGCCCACCAGCGCAGTGCGCACGCTGGTCCAGTAACTGGCGGCATTGGCCAGGCTGCCGGCGGCGCCGTCTTCGCCATAGCCGGTGGTGTCGTGCACCTCCAGCACCGCGATCAACCCCAGGGCCTTGCAGCGCGCGATGATGCGCGCCACCTCGGCCTCGGGCGTGCGGTTCCAGCGGTGGCCGGAACTGAGCACCACCCGCACGCTGTTGGCACCGGTGGCCGCAATCTGCGCCAGCGCGGCATCGGTGCGATCGGCAAACCAGGCATGCGGCAGGTTGATGCCGCGCAGGATCAAGGTATTGCCATTGGATTCCTTCAGCTGTGTGCCCGACACGGACAAGCCAGCGTGCGCGGATGAGGCCAGCACCAAGCCGGCAAGGATCAGGACCAGGCGTTGCGCCAGGCGAGGAATGGTGTTCATGCTCGGCTCCAGACAAGGTGGACGCCGCAGACCGGCGTCCGCGGACAGCGCGCATCAGGCGTGCGCCAAGACCGTGCCAACCCGCGACGCAGGCGATCGCAGCGCGGGTCACAGAACCAACAACAGGTACAGATCAGGACAGAGCGCGCAGATCCGCATCCAGCGTGCTGGTAACGTTATCTCGTGCGTGTCCGGGCGCCGCGTGCTTGTCGGGAACTGCGGGGAAACCTGCGGCATCGCAGGCACAGCGCACCCGAACCCGTCTGCGCCCTGCCGTGGTGCAGCGCAGTGATTCGGCCGCCAGTGCTGCGCGGAGTGTCGAATGCAGCGTGCGGATTGCCGCGCTGCACCACTCGCACGCGCGGCCAACTGAACGGCGCCAGTCGCGCGCGATCAAGTCGCCGCGCTCGAGGCCGATACGGGCACATGCATTCCACGCCCGCTCCTGTCGCCTCCCCCCTCCCGTCTGCGCTCGATGAAGCGGCACGGCTGGCGGTCCTGCACGGTCTTTGCCTGCTGGACTCGCCGCCGGACCCGGTGTTCGACACCATCGCCGCCATGGCCGCACGCATGCTGGGGACCGAGATCGCCCTGGTCTCCTTGGTGGACGAACACCGCCAATGGTTTAAAGCCCGCGTCGGCCTGGAAGCGCCTGAGACCCCGCGCGAACATGCCTTCTGTGCGCACGCGCTGCGCTCCGATGACGTCCTGGTGATTCCCGATGCCTTGCTGGACCCGCGCTTTTGCGACAACCCGCTGGTGCTGGGCGCGCCGCATATCCGCTTTTACGCTGGCGCGCCGCTCAAGCTGCGCGATGGCCACACCATCGGCACGCTGTGCGTGATCGGCACCAGCCCGCGTGCCAGGCTGGATGCGGAACAACGCATCCAACTGGAAGGCCTGCGCGACCTGGCCGTGCTGCGGGTCGAGAACCTGCGCAGCAGCACCTACCGCGATGGCCCCACCGGCCTGCCCAACCGCGCGCGCTTCAGCGAAGACCTGGACGCGGTATTGCTGCAACGCACGGCTGATTCCGCCGCCACCGCGATCGCGGTGGACCTGTGCGGCAGCGATTACTTCCGCGACATGGTCAAGGCGCTGGGCTGGGATTACGCAGACGGCTATGTGGCGCTGGCCTACAAGCGTTTGATCAGCAAATTGCCGGCCGGCACCGCCTTGTATCGGCTGGATCCGACCACCTTCGCCTTCATGGTCACCACCGCCGACCCGCTGCGCCTGAGCGCGCTGTGCAGCAAGATTTCCAAAGGGTTCGTGGCGCCGCTGGAGCACCAGGGCATTCCGCACACCGCAGTCGCCTCGATCGGCGCGGTGTTGCTGGAAACCAGCTACGGCGCCGCCGACACGCTGCGCTCGCTCACCACGTCGGTGGATGTCGCCCGTGAACATTGCCTGACCTGGAGCCTGTACGAGCGCAAGCATGACGTGGTCCAGCGCAATACCTTCCGCCTGCTGGCCGCCCTGCCCGCCGCGCTGGCCAGCTCCAACCAGCTGCGCCTGCACTACCAGCCGCGCGTGGATCTGCACGATCACCGCTGCGTAGCGGTGGAAGCGCTGCTGCGCTGGCAGCACCCGATGATCGGCCCGGTGATGCCGTCGGACTTCATTCCGATGGCTGAAAAGACCGCGCTGATCAACCGCATCACCGCCTGGGTGATCGACCAGGGCATCGCCCAGGCCGCGCGCTGGCAACAGCAGGGCCTGGACTTCAACCTGGCCTTGAACGTGTCGGCCGCCGATCTGGATCAACCCGGTTTCGTCGGGTTGCTGCGCCGCGGCCTGGACCGCCACAAGCTCGACCCGCGCCGGCTGGAGATCGAATTCACCGAAAGCGCGATGATCCGCCACCCCGAGCATCTGTCCGAGCAACTGGCGGCCGTTGCCGCGCTGGGCGTGCATATCGCCATCGACGACTTCGGCACCGGCTACAGCAATTTCAGTTACCTCAAACAACTGCCGGCCAGCTCGCTGAAGATCGACCAATCCTTCGTCCGCTCGCTGCCGGACAGCCGCACCGACCGCACCCTGGTGCCGGCGATGATCCAGCTCGGTCACAGCCTGGGCCAGCGTGTGGTGGCCGAAGGGATCGAGTCGGCGCAGGCCTACTCACAGCTGCGCAGCTGGGGCTGCGACGAAGGCCAGGGCTACTGGATCGCCAAACCGATGCCTGCCGCCGCGCTGGAAGCCTGGCTGGAGACACCGTGGTACGAACGCGCCACCGACGCTGCCCCGCCAGCACCGCTACTGGAAGCCGTGCGCCTCTGAGTGACGGCGCCCAAACGCAACGCGGCGCAGAGAATGCTCTCCGCGCCGCGTTACTTACTGCCTGCGATGTGCGCTGGCGCTTACCAGAAGACCGCGTACAGCGCGATCAGAATCGCAACCACGCCCACCGCACCGATCTTGAAGCCCAGCGTGGTGCCATAGGCCACGTCCTTGGTGCGGATCAGATCGCGCGCCTGCGTGGCCGGTGTCAGGAGCGACACCACCACCGCCAGCACCAGCGCCGCGACGAACACCACGCCGATGCGGTCCATGAAGGGCAGTGCCGGCCACAGGATCTTCAGCGCGAACGACAGCACCACCGAGCCGATCGCCGCAGTCAATGCGCCAGCTTCGTTGGCACGCTTCCAGAACAGCCCCAGCATGAAGATCACCACCACACCGGGGGTAAAGAAGCCGGTGAATTCCTGGATGAACTGGAAGCCCTGATCGAAGTTGCCCAGCAACGGCCGTGCGGTGAGGATGCCGATCAGCACCGAGACGGCGGCAACGATACGACCCACGCGCACCAATTGCTTCTGCTCGGTCTGCGGGCGGAATTTGGCGTAGAAATCCAGGGTAAAGATCGTCGCCACCGAGTTGATCTTGGACGCCAGCGAGGCCACGATCGCGGCCACCAGCGCGGCAAACACCAGGCCCAGGATGCCGGTCGGCAACAGCTGCATCATGGTGGGGTACGCCTGATCAGGCTTGGCCAGATCCGGTGCCAGCACCACTGCGGCAATGCCCGGCACCACGATCACCACCGGCATCAGCAGCTTCAGGAAGGCCGCGAACACCATGCCCTTCTGCGCCTCGCCGATGTTCTTGGCGGCCAGCGCGCGCTGGATGATGTACTGGTTGAAGCCCCAATAGCTGATGTTCATCACCCACAACCCGCCCAGCAGCACGCTCAGGCCAGGCAAATCCTTGTAGAACGGATTGTCCTTGCTGAGGATCATGTGGAAGTGCTCCGGGTGCGCACTCCACAGCTGCTTGAAGCCGGCCAGCACGCCGGCGCCATCGCCGATGCGCGACAACGTCAGGCCGGTCACCAGCAGGCCGCCCAACACCAGCAAGGTGACCTGCACGATGTCGGTCAGCGCCACCGCCTTCAAACCGCCGTACAGCTGATACACCAGCGCAAATACGCCGATCAGGGTCAGCGCCAGGGTCTGGTCCATACCGGTGACCTGGCTGACCGCGATCGAGCCCAGCCACAGGATCGAGGTGAGGTTGACGAACACGTACAGCAGCAGCCAGAACACCGCCATCAGCGTGCGGATCCACTTGCCGTAACGCTGCTCCAGGAACTGCGGCATGGTGTAGATGCCGTTGCGCAGGAAGATCGGCAGGAAGAACTTGCCCACGATCAGCAGCGTCAACGCCGCCATCCATTCGTAGGAGGCGATCGCCAGGCCTATCGCATAGCCGGAACCGGCCATGCCGATGATCTGCTCGGCAGAAATATTCGCTGCGATCAGCGAAGCGCCGATCGCCCACCACGGCAGCGACTTGCTGGCCAGGAAGTAGTCTTCGGCACTCTTGCTGTGCCCGGCCTTCTCGCGCGACACCCACTGCGCGAGCACGAAGATGCCGGCCAGATACACCAGCACGATCACGATATCCAACGTCGCTAAACCCACTGCACTCTCCTGTCTGGCTCTGGGGTGTGCGCCGCCGATCGGGCAAGCCTGCAGCGTGCCGCCGCCACGCACTTAGGTACGTAGCGTCAGCGCGGCGAACCGCGGCTGCAGGCCCTCCCGGCCATTCGACGACACCGCTCCCCGCGGCGGCTGTTGACACCACCTGCAACGGTGGCCGCTGTCGTGCACCGCCAAAGGTGGCGGTGCACGTGTTGCTTCAGCGCAGCAGTGGGCGGCCCTGCGGCCAGCCACTGCGGCTGGACTTACTTGACCGGGCAGTCGACCGTGACTTCGGCTTCGTTGAGTGCGCCCAGCGCAATCTTGGACACCGCGATGTCCAGGGCCGCGGCGCTTTCAATGCTGGCGACCTGGGTCAGCTTGGTCACGTCGGCACCGGCCACTGCAAAGCACTTCAGCGGGATGCCCACCACCTTCCACTGGCCCTGCGGCAATGCGGCCAGGGTCTTCTGCGCATCCACACGGCCGCCGCACTTTTCGCCACAGCCCACGCCCAGCCACACCGGCGCGGTCACCACGCTGTCGCGGCGCAGGGTCAGCTGCAACTGCACGTCGCCGTTGCTTTCGCGCGACACATCCACCGGCTTGCCGGACACCAGCAACACGCTGGAGGCCTTGGCACCGGACCACTGCAGGCGGCGCGCATCTTCCTGCGCCTTGTGGTCCACCGCGCTCATCTTCAGGCTGCCATCGGACAGGCCCACCGGCAGCGTGGTCGCCGGCATGTTGGCCTGGCCGGCGTTGGACAGCTGCATCGCAATGCCGAGCGCCGGCTTGCCGCGCACGAAGTACACCCCGCCCACCGACTGCTCACCGGAGACGCCCGACTCTTCCGGCAGCGCAGCCAGATCGCCCTTGTCGGCGTAGGTCAGGCCGAAGCCGAACTTGAACTGCGGGTCGTAGTCCTTCTGGCCGACGTTGTTGGCGAACTGCACCGCGGTCTTGGGCCAGGAGAAGCTCAGCTTGCCCTTGAAGTCGTTCTGCACGCTGCCATCGGCCTTGCGCAACAGCACGTCGGCAATACCCTCGCCTTCGGAGCCCGGCAACCACGCGGCGACGAATGCATCGGCCACGTTGATGTACTGGTTCATCCACAGCGGGCGGCCGCTCAGGAACACTGCCACCACCGGAATGCCTTCGGCCTTGAACTTCTTCAGCAACGCCAGCTCGCTGTCGTCGCCCGGCTTGTACAGCAGCGTGGCGATGTCGCCCTGGAATTCGGCATACGGGTTTTCGCCGAACACCACCACAGCCACATCGGGCTTGGTCTTGTAGGCGCCATCCACGGCCAGCTCGGCGCTGCCGCCGGCTGCGCTGATCTGCTTGTTCAGGCCTTCCCAGATCGTGTTGCCGTTCGGGTAGTCGCTGCGTTTGGTGCCGGTGCCCTGCCAGTTCAGCGTCCAACCACCGGACTGCTTGCCCATGTCGTTGGCGCCGTCGCCGACTACCAGCACGCGCTTCTTCGGATCCAGCGGCAGGACGCCGGCCTGGTTCTTCAGCAGCACCAGCGACTCACGCACCGCCTGGCGCGCAATGGCGCGGTGCTCGGGCGAGCCCAGCAGCTCGAACTTGCCGCCGAGTGGGCGCTTGGACGGCTTGCCGGCTTCGAACAGGCCCAGGCGCAGCTTGACGCGCAGGATGCGGCGCACCGCATCGTCCAGGCGTTCCATCGAAATCTGGCCGGATTTCACTGCGGCCAGTTCGGTCTCGTAGATGCCCTTCCAGCTGTCGGAGGCCATCGCCATGTCGACGCCGGCAATGAACGAGGCTGGGCAGTTCTCGTTGGTGCAGCCTTTAACCTGGCCATGGCCATTCCAGTCGCCAACCACGAAGCCGCCGAAATTCATGCGGCCCTTGAGCACGTCGGTCAGCATGACCTTGTTGCCGTGCATCTTTTCGCCGTTGAAGCTGTTGAACGAGGCCATCACCGTCTGCGCACCGGCGGCAATCGCCGGCGGGTAACCCGCGGCGTGGATGTCGCGCATGGTGGCTTCGGACACCTTGGTGTCGCCCTGGTCCTTGCCATCGGTGGTGCCGCCGTCGCCGACGAAATGCTTCACCGACGAAATCACATGGCTGCCGTCCAGGAACTGCGGCGTGCCCGGTACGCCCTGCACGCCCTCGACCATCTTGCCGGCGAAGCTGGCCACCACGTCCGGCGACTCGGAATACCCTTCGTAGCTGCGGCCCCAGCGGTCGTCCTGCGGCACCGCCACGGTGGGCGCGAAGGTCCACTCCATGCCGGTGACGCGGGTTTCGGCCGCGGTGACTTCACCGATCTGCTTGATCAGGTCCGGGTTACGCGTGGCGCCCAGGCCGATGTTGTGCGGAAACAGCGTGGCGCCGACGATGTTGCTCTGGCCGTGCACCGCATCGATACCGAAGATGATCGGAATCGCATTGCCGCCCTTGGAGGTGTCCATCGACGCTTCATAGAACGCGTCGGCCAGTTTCAGCCACTCGGCCGGCTTGGCGTCGTACTTGCCGCCCGGGTCGGAGTTGCCACCGGCCAGCACCGAACCGATGCGGTACTTGCGCACATCGTCCGGGGTCATGCTGGCGATGTCGCCCTGGATGGTCTGCGCAACCTTTTCCTCGACGCTCATCTTGGCCATCACGTCGCTGATGCGCTGCTCCAGCGCCTGGTCCTGGGAGAACGGCCACTTCGGCGACGGCCACTGGTCCGGATGGATGGTGGTGGAGGTCTCGGCCGGCGTTGCCGCCGGGGCGGTCGTGTCGGCCGCGGTGGTGGAAGTGGCGTCCTTGCCTTGGCAGGCAGCCAGCATCAGCACCGCAGCAGCGGTAGCCAGGGAGAGGGCGCGGCGCGCAACGGGCGCGGCGGTACGACGAAGCAGCATGTCCAAGATCCGGGTCTCCAGGTGGTTCTCCTGCCGCAATGCAAGCGCCGCAGGCCTTTAGGCGGCGTACGCTCACGTGATTCCCCTACCCTGTCAACCGTGCTCGCCCGTATGCCAAATCACGGGGAACTTATCGGACAGAGCTATAGCGTTGGAATACCGGCAGCCGCAGTCAAACCGCGGAAAATCGCCGAATCCGGTGCCACGTCTGCGCCGACGCGCCCGCGCACTTTGCTGCATCGCACC
The DNA here is from genome assembly GCF_041475695.2 of Xanthomonas sp. NCPPB 4037. Lineage (NCBI taxonomy): Bacteria > Pseudomonadati > Pseudomonadota > Gammaproteobacteria > Lysobacterales > Lysobacteraceae > Xanthomonas > Xanthomonas sp. NCPPB 4037. The sequence continues at coordinate 2,100,257 of NZ_CM191261.1, read as the reverse complement.
ACCGGCGCGCGCGCGCAGTGCGCAGCCGTCGACCCGTACTGCCCAGCCGGCACCACGCATCAGCTCGCTAATCTGAAACACAGCCAACGGGTGAGCCCGCCGTCAAACAAGTGTCATCTGGGCGACCTAGCGTGACCGGCTTGCCGATGCGCGCGACGCATTGCCATTGCCGTCATTGCCTGGAGTTTCGATGTCTGCCTCCCCCGATCCCATCCGCCGCCGCGCCCTGCAATTGCTGGCGTCGGTTCCTCTGCTGCCGCTAGGCAGCGCCAGCGCCGCAGCACTGCAGCAACTCGGCGGTGCCGCATTGGCTGCGCGCCCGCTGCGTCCCTCGGAAAACCCCGCGCGGCTGGTCTCGGCCACCTTCCACGGCATGCCGGCGCCCACCCTGGCCGACCCGGCGGCGATGGCCACTACCACCGTCGGCTCGGCACTCACCGTGGCCCGGCATGACGGCAGCACCCAGCGCTACGCCTTGGCCTATCACCCGTTCTTCGTCACCGGCGACCAGGTGCCCGATGGTCACGGCGGCACCGTGCTGGCCGGCGGCTATTACGACATCCAGCATCGCCCCATCATCGACCGCTCCAAACCCGGTGCCGAGCGCCCGTTTTTTTCCGATTGCCCGGATGGGTCGTCGCTGCTCACCCTGCCCAATGCCAAGGTCGCAGGCGTCAAGGGCAACACGGTGTTTGCGGTGGTGCAGTTCGAATACACCACCCGCGACCAGGCCGGCAACGACACCAACCGCCACCTGCCCGCACCGATCGCCGTGCTCACGCTCGACCAGGACCCGGCGACCGGCAAGCTGTCGCTGGTGAAATACCACAACGTCGACACCGCCCCCGTCCACGGCCTGTGGACCACCTGCGGCGCCAGCCTGTCGCCGTGGAATACGCATCTGTCCAGCGAAGAGTACGAACCCGACGCCACCGCGCTGGCCGGCAATACCCAGTTCCGCAGCTACAGCACGCATCTGTATGGCGACCCGGAGCGCGCCAATCCGTACCACTACGGCCACCTGCCGGAGATCACCGTGCACCCGGACGGAACGGGGAGCGTGCGCAAGCACTATTGCCTGGGCCGCATCTCGCACGAGCTGGTGCAGGTGATGCCGGACAAGCGCACCGTGCTGATGGGCGACGACGCCACCAATGGCGGGCTTTTCATGTTCATCGCCGATCGCGAGGCCGACCTGTCGGCCGGCACGCTCTATGTCGGCAAGTGGCACCAGACCTCCGGCGTCGGCCCGGGCGCGGCCACGTTGAGCTGGATCAAGCTGGGACACGCCACCAGCGCCGAGATCGAAGCCCTCGCCAACCGCCTCACCGCCGCCGACATTCTCGACGTGCACCTGAGCGACCCGGGCGATGCCACGTTCACCAAGATTCCCTTCAACGGCACCTACAACTGGATCCGCATCAAGCCGGGCATGGAGAAGGCGGCCACCTATCTGGAAACCCATCGCTATGCCGCATTGGCCGGCGGCAGCCTGGGCTTCACCAAGCTCGAAGGCACCACCGTCAACGCGCGCGACAAGATCGCCTACATGGCGATGTCTTACATCGTCACCAGCATGCTCAACGGCTCGGGCGACGTGAAGGTGGAAGGCCCGCAGTCCGGCGCGGTGTATGCGCTCAACTTGCGTGGCGGGCGCCGCGACACCAAGGGCGCACCGATCCACAGCGAATGGGTGCCGATCGACATGGCCGCGCCTGCCGCGCTGACCGGCCACGACCTCGCGCAGGCCGACGGGCTGGGCAACCTGGCCGACCCGAACCGGCTGGCGAATCCGGACAACCTCAAATTCTCCGAGTCGCTGCGCACGCTGTTCATTGGCGAAGACAGCAGCCTGCACGTCAACAATTTCCTGTGGGCCTACAACGTCGACAGCGGCACGCTGACGCGCCTGCTCTCGGTGCCGGCCGGCGCCGAATCCACCGGCCTGCACGCGGTCGACCAGATCCATGGCTGGACCTATGTCATGAGCAATTTCCAGCATCCCGGCGACTGGGAAAGCCCGCTGCACGACACCGTCAAGGCCACACTGGATCCACTGGTGCGCGCCAACTACAAGGATCGCTTCGGCGCTGCGGTGGGCTATCTCACCGGTGACCCGGTGGCGGTGCAGTTGAGCAAGGCGTAAGCCTATCTGGCGTGCCGCTCGCAGCGACCGAAAGGCGTTGCGAGCGGACATGCCATCACGACACGCCGCGCGCCTCCAGGGCCGTCATCACAATGGGTTTTGCCCAGTCCGGCACCTGCGCCAGTTGCTCGGCGGTGGTCGGGTAATGCAGCCCGGCGTGATCCAGCTCCAGTACCAGCAGCGGTTCCACCTGCCCGGCCGCATCGGTCGGCGCGCTGTTGTCGTACACATGCAGCACCGCCAGATGCGGCAACAACGTAATCAGGTTGGCGCGCGATGCATCAAAGCGCTCGCGGATCTTGTGCTCGGCAATCGCATGGCCACCTGCGGCCACCCGCGCCGCGACGCGTTGCAAATGCAGCTCCACGCTCGACAAGCCGCAAAACCACACGGCGACGCGGTGCTGCGCACAGGCCTCGAGCAATAGACGCGGGATTGTCTGCGCGCCCAGCGTGGTTTCGAAGGCATAGTCGTGGCCCTCATCCATTGCACGGCGCAGCCGTCGTACGCCTTCCTGCCAGGCCTGCGCATTGGCCTCGTCCAGCGTCCAGCCCTGCTCCACCCATTGCCGGGTGAAGGCGTCCGGGTTGAACCAGGTGGCGCCATCCTCCTGCAGCAGGCTGCCCAGCAGCGAATGGCTCAAACGCAACGGGGCCCGAAGGCCCCGTCACTCAACACACCGGCGATTGCTGCCGCGCTTAGCCGCGCAGCTTGGCCAACAGCTCGCGCGTGACCGGGTCGGCCACATCGGCGGCCTCGCCCTTCAGGGCAGGCAGCAATTGGCTGGCCAACTGCTTGCCCAACTCGACACCGAATTGGTCGAACGCGTTGATGCCCCACATCACCGACTGCACGTACACGCTGTGCTCGTACATCGAGATCAGCGCACCCAGCGCCTGCGGAGTGAGTGCATCGAGCAGGATCACCGTGCTCGGGCGACCGCCCGGATAACTGCGGTGCGGGTCGCTGCTGTCCTGGCCATTGGCCAGCGCCTCGGTCTGCGCCAGCACGTTGGCCATCAGCGCGACATGGTTTTCTGCGTACGGGTCGTCGTTGTGCACGGTGCCGATGAAATCGGCCGGCACCACGCTGGTGCCCTGGTGCAGCGCCTGGAAGAAGCTGTGCTGCACGTCGGTGCCGGCACCGCCCCACCACACCGCCACGGTGTCGCTGTCCACGGCCGAGCCGTCCAGCTTGACGCGCTTGCCCAGGCTCTCCATCACCAGCTGCTGCAGATACGCCGGCAGCAAGGCCAGGCGCTGGTCGTAGGTCATTACCGCATGCGTGGCGCTACCGAGCAGGTTGCGGTTCCACACCGCGGTCAGTCCGTGCAGCACTGCCACGTTTTCTTCCAGCGGCGTGTTGAGCACATGCGCGTCGAACTGCGCGGCACCGTCGAGCAGTTGTTCAAAACGCTCGAAACCGATCGCCAGTGCAATCGGGAAACCGACCGCCGACCACAGCGAATAGCGGCCGCCCACCCAATCCCACATCGGCAGCACGCGGCTTGGCGCAATGTCGAACGCCTTGGCGGCGCGCTCGGGATTTGCGCTGACTGCATACAGGCGCTCGCTACCACCCAGCCACGCATGCAGGATGCTGCCGTTGAGCAGGGTTTCCTGGGTGCCGAAAGTCTTGGAAATCAGGATGCCGGCGGTCCGTGCCGGGTCCAGCGTTGCCAGGGTGCGCTGCATCGCCGCGCCATCGACATTGGAAACGAAATGCACGCGGAAACGCGCACCGGACGGTGCACGCAATGCATCGGCGACCAGACGCGGACCCAGATCCGAACCCCCGATGCCGACGCTGACAATGTCGGTGACGTCGGTGCCTTCCAGCTGCTGGATCAGCGCGCCCATGCGCTGCCGGACCTCAGTAGCGGTGGCGTACGCATCGGATGCGACCGGCGCGCCGGTGAGATCACCACGCAGCGCGGTGTGCAGGGCGGCGCGCTGTTCGGTGACATTGACCTGCTCGCCACGGAACAGCCGCTGGAATGCGCCTGCCAGGTCGCGCTCGCGTGCGATTGCAAACAGCGCATCGAGCGCGGCGCGATCGTACTTCTGCCGCGCGAAGTTGAAATACAACGGACCGACTTGCCGGGCGTACTGCGAGGGCCGCTGGGGCTCTGCGGCAAGCAATGCGGGGATGGCAGCGCCGCGCAGGCGCTGGGCGTGGGCGTGAAGCGCGTCGAATCCGTTGGTATGTGTCATGCGGCCTGAGTGGGGATGCTGTGGTTGGTGTGGGAGATCGCGTTGTGCGCATCCACATATACCAGATTGGGCTTGAAGGTCTTGGCTTCGTCTTCGCTCATGCTGGCGAACGCGGCCACGATGATCAGATCGCCCACCTGCACGTGACGCGCTGCGCCGCCGTTGAGCGAGATGATGCCGCTGCCTTCTTCGGCACGGATGGCATAGGTGCTGAAACGCGCACCATTGGTGACGTCCCAGATGTGGACCTGTTCGAATTCGCGGATGCCGGTCGCTTCCAGCAGCAGGCCGTCGATGGCGATCGAGCCTTCGTAATTGAGCTCGGAGTGGGTGACGGTGGCGCGGTGGATCTTGGCTTTCAGCAGGGACAGGTGCATGTGGCTACAACGCAAAGGAAAGCCGGCATTTTAGCGGAAAGTGCAGGCATCGACCGGCCAGCAGCGCAGCCGGTCGTGAGGGCTTCAGCCCGGCCGCGCTCGCGGCCTCAGAATTCCAGGTTGTCGATCAGCCGGGTGCTGCCGATCCGGGCAGCGATCAGCGCCACGCGTGGGCCGGCCGCCGGGGCGCCTAAACCGTCGTCGGGCTCGCTCAGATCAGGCAGGCGTAGCGCGGTGTAGTCGACACGGAAACCCACCGCTTCCAGTGCCTGGGTTGCCGCCGCCTCGACCTGCAGGCGCGGCACGCCGGCGGCATGGCTGTCGCGCATCTGCAGCAGCACCTTGCGGATCTGTGCCGAGATCGGGCGATCGTCTGCCGACAGATACTGATTGCGCGAGCTCATCGCCAGGCCATCGGCCTCGCGCACGATGCTGCCGCCCAGGATTTCGATCGGAAACGCCAGGTCGGCCACCATCTGCCGGATCACCGCCAGCTGCTGATAATCCTTCTTGCCGAAGGCAGCCACGTCCGGCTGCACCTGATTGAACAGGCGCGCCACCACCGTGCAGACGCCATCGAAGTGGCCGGGCCGGCAGACGCCTTCGAGCACGTCGCTGACACCGGGTGCATGGATCGGCGTGGCCAGCGCGGTCCCGAGCGGATACATGGTGTCCACGTCCGGCAACCACAGCGCGTCGCACCCGGCGTCCTCCAGACCACGCATGTCGGCTTCTGGCGTACGCGGGTAGCGTGCGAAATCTTCATTGGGGCCGAACTGGGTCGGATTGACGAACACGCTGGAGACCACGCGGTCGGCGTACTGGCGCGCCAGCATCACCAGCGAATAGTGCCCGGCGTGCAGGTTGCCCATGGTGGGCACCAGCGCCACGCGCAGCCCTTCGCGCTTCCAGCCGGTGACCAGTGCGCGCAGCGCCGACAGATCGGTAAGGGTCTGGATCATGCGGCGTACGCGTGCTCGGCGTCGGGAAAGCTGCCATCGCGCACGGCCTGCGCGTAGGCCTGCACGGCGCCCGCCACCGACCCGCCTTCGGCAAGGAAATCCTTGACGAACTTGGGACGGCGATGGCCGCTGTCCAAGCCCAGCATGTCGTGCATCACCAGCACCTGGCCATCGCAGCCGGGGCCAGCACCGATGCCGATCGTGGGCACGCGCAACTCGGCGCTGATCTGCGCCGCGATCGGCGTCGGCACGCATTCGAGCACGATCAGGCTGGCACCGGCATCGACCGCGGCCTGGGCGTCGCGACGCAGCTGTTCGCCGGCTTCGCCACGGCCTTGCACCTTGTAGCCGCCGAAGCGCAGCACCGATTGCGGCGTGAGCCCCAGATGCGAACACACCGGGATTTCGCGCTCAACCAGGTAGCGGATCACGTCGAGCTTGTGCCCGGCGCCTTCGATCTTGACCATCTCCGCACCCGCCTGCAGCAGCTGGGTGGCGGCATCGAGCGCACGTTCCGGCGTGGCATCGGCCTGGAACGACAAGTCGGCCACCAGCAGCGCGCGTTCCAGCACGCGGGCCACCGCGGCGGTGTGATAGACCATGTCGGCCGTGGTCACCGGCAGCGTGGACTCGTGCCCCTGCACCACCATGCCCAGCGAGTCGCCCACCAGGATCAGGTCCACGCCATTGGCGTCGAAGGTGCGCGCAAACCCGGCGTCGTAGGCGGTCAACATGACCAGTTTTCGACCGTCGCGCTTGGCCTGCGCCAAGGCGGGCACGGTCCAGGGCTTGCTGTCGGCGTGGCTGCTCATGAACTCATTACGTGGGGTGATAAGCCGGCCATTATCTACCCAATCGGCTCCAGCCCACAGCCATCGACGCCCTGTAGGGCGTGTCGCACTGTTCCATGCCCTGGAATGATCGCCTCCGGGGCGAGCTCGGCCAACGGCACCAGCGCAAACGCGCGGGCATGCAGATGCGGGTGCGGCACCTGCAGACGCGGCAGGTCGATCACCTGCTCGGCGTACAGCAACACATCCAGATCCAGGGTGCGCGGGCCCCAGCGCTCGCCGTCGCGACGGTCGCGGCCGAACGCCTGCTCGATCGCCAGCAGCCCGTCCAGCAGCGCCAGCGGCGCCAGCGTAGTGCGCACGGCGGCCACGGCATTGATGAAGTCCGGCTGGTCCTCGCGGCCCCAGGCCGGCGTGCGGTACAGCCGCGAGGCGGCGGTGACTGAGGACTGCGGCAGCGTGCCCAGCGCGACGATGGCCGCGCGCACGGTGGCCTCGGCCTGGCCCAGGTTGGCGCCCAGGCCGACAAAGGCGGTCAGCACGCCCTACTCGCCTGCGGCGGCGCCGGTACGACGGCGGCGGCGGCGACGCTTGCGCGGTGCCGACTCATCTCCGTCGTGATCGGCCTGCGCGTTCTCGATCGCGTCCACCAGCTCCTGGCCGGACGACTGCTGCGCATCGCGCCAGAACTCGACATCGGCGGCATGGTCGGCAGAGGCGAACTGGCGCAGCACCAGGAAGTCGAACGCGGCCCGGAAGCGCGGGTGCGACAAGGTGCGGAACACGCGCTTGCGCTGGCGCGAGGAGAACCGGGTCTGCAGCAGCCAGATCTCCTGCATCGGCAGCGAGAAGCGACGCGGCAAGGCCACCCGCTCCAGCTGGTGCAAGGTCACCCGATCGGCGGCGCGACGCTGTGCGTCTTCCGGCTGCACGCCCTGCGCCTGCAGCCCCATCAGGGTGCGGCAGAACGCCGGCCACAGCAGCAGCGCGAACAGGAACGCCGGCGACACCGGCTCATCGTTGGCCACGCGTGCATCGGTGTTGCGCAGGCCTTCCAGCACCATCGCGCGCAATGCGCCGCTGCGGTTGGATTTGAGCGCCGCTGCACTTTCGGGGAACAGCGCCCCAAGCAGGCCGTAACGCTCCAGGCCCTCGAAACTGGCCACGCCGTGCCCGGACAGGAACAGCTTGAGAATTTCCTCGAACAGACGCGCGGGCGCCGCTTCGGACAACAGCCCGGCCAGGCGTGGGATCGGCTCGGCGGTGCCGGCTTCGATGTCGAAGTTCAACTTGGCCGCCAGCCGCACCGCGCGCAGCATGCGCACCGGATCTTCCTGGTAGCGCAGCTCCGGGTCGCCGATCAACTTCATCAAGCGCGCCTGCACGTCTTCGAAGCCGCCGCAGTAATCGCGCACCGAGAAATCCTCGATCGCGTAATACAGCGCGTTGCAGGTGAAGTCGCGGCGGATCGCATCGTCTTCGATAGTGCCGTAGACGTTGTCGCGCACCAGGCGGCCGTTATCCAGCTCGCGGTCACCGCTGCCGTCATCGATATTGGCGCGGAAGGTAGCGACCTCGATGATCTCGCGGCCGAACACCACATGCGCCAGGCGAAAGCGGCGGCCGATCAGGCGGCAATTGCGGAACAGCGCCTTGACTTCCTCCGGCGTGGCGCTGGTGGCCACGTCGAAGTCCTTGGGGTGGCCGCCGACCAGCAGGTCGCGCACCGCACCACCAACCAGGTAGGCGCCAAAGCCGGATTCGCGCAGGCGGTACAGCACGCGCAACGCGTTGGGGCTGATGTCCTTGCGCGAGATGGTGTGCTGGTCGCGTGGGATGACGCGCAGCGTGAACGGGGATGTAACTGAAGGTTCGATGGTGGCGCTTCCGTTTCGTGTTTCAGGATTGCCCAACGGCTTTTACCTCACTATACTAGCGCGCTGCACAGCTCGCACCAAACGCTCCCTTCGTCTAGCGGTTAGGACGTGGCCCTCTCAAGGCTAAAACAGGGGTTCGAGCCCCCTAGGGAGCGCCAACTTCGTCCTCTGCAGACACGCCAAGGCCCCGCGATTGCGGGGCTTTTGCGTTGTGGGCAGGGAATGCAGGCGATCGAATCAGGGGCAGCTTGTGGGCTGCGTGGGTGTGGTCGCGGCCGTTATGCAGCGACCACTGCGATGGCGGCCGCTGCGCCGATTGCCGAGGCCGCCTGCGCAGCAACACGCCGCACCGTACTGCGTGGAAGGTGTTCAACCGCGGTGAGCAACTACGACGCCGCTCCAGCGCAGCCAACGCCGATTACCGCGTGCGGACCGACGCGCGCGCAGGTCATTCCGCCTCAGTCAGATGCAACGCCGTGTGCCTGACCAAGCGCGTGGGCAACACGCGCCTGGCACGAATTGCCGTAGATGCCTGCAGCGCACGTCACTGACCGTGCGACTCGGCAATCATGTGGAAGACGTCTGCATCACTGCCAGTTTCGGCAACCGCGTCGTGCGCGTGCAGGCTTTCGAAATGGCGGACCGCCACATGAAATGAGGCATAGCGCTCGGCGAGCTCCTTGCGGAGCCGGCGCGCGGCATCTTCCACGTACATCAGGTTGGTACCGTTCAAGCGTGCAAATGCCTGCTCATCAATTCGCCGCACCGCTGCCTGTACTGGCGTGGCCAATGCGCTTTCGCACAAGACCACCAACTCGCGGATGTCGAAACGCTGCACGCGCGCCACCAAGTCCACGCGCACTTGCGCCACGCTGCGCTGGCTATGTGGCGTGGCATACGAGCCGTTGCGTTGCAGCCACTGAGCGACATCTTCGACCTGCACTGCGGTCTGTCCGGCGTGCTGTTGCGCGAAGGCCTGGCTCAACAACTGACGCGATAGCGCGGCCGAACACGGACAAGTCGAGGCATAGAGCACATCGATCTGCAGACGCATCTCACTGCGTCCCGCCCTGCTCTGTGCGTCGATGCGCACCGGATAGGCACGCCAACCAGCCAGTCCCTCACTGCGCAGTGCCGGCATCCGCAACATCACTTCGAAGGCCAGACTCACCCGCGCCGCACGGCTGCCGCAATCCGCATGGCTGTCGATCATTGCCTGCAGCAACTGCGAGAGCATCGCCGGTGATAGCGGTTGCTCCAGATGCCGATCCAGCAAGCGATACAGCCGTGACATGTGGATACCCTTGAGTTCGGGCCGCGGCAGATCGACCTGCACCTGCGCGCGTGCAGCCACCGTGCCACTCGGCTCGGCCTCGTCCAGGCGCACGGGAATCGCAATGTCCTGCATGCCAACCCAGCGTAAGGGCGCGTGCAGTGCGGAAGGTTCGGTGACGGCGATATCGGGAAGCGTGGCGGACATGAAAACCCATGGAAGAAGAAAGGGACGGCCGCACTCAGGCGCGACCGGGAAATGCGTGGAAGTAATCGTCGATGCCGGCGTGCAGCGTCTGCGCCAGTTCATCCTGATGCGCGTCGCCACAGAGCCGATTGCAATCGTCGCGATTACTCATGAAGCCGGTTTCCACCAGCAATGATGGGATATCAGGCGATTTCAGCACTGCAAACCCGGCCTGACCCACCTGGTCCTGATGCAGTCGTGTGACGTGCTGCAGGCGATCGAGCATCAGCTTGCCGAACTGCAGGCTGCTGGCGATGGTGCCGCTGAGCGACAGGTCGGCCAGCACCTGCGACAACACCGGATTACTCGGCACCCGCAGGCGGCGCGCGCTATCGCCCATGTCATCGGCCGCGTTCTCGCTATCGGCGGTCCAGCGCGCCAATGCCGAGCTGGCGCCGCCTTGGGACAACGCAAACACCGAGGCGCCACGCGCCGCACTGCTGGGCGCGGCATCGGCATGGATCGAGACGAACAGATCGGCATTGTGTCGGTGCGCGATCATGACGCGCTCATGCAAGGGCACGAAGCGATCATCACTGCGGATCATCGTCGGCCGATACCGCAGGTCGGCCGCCAAGCGCTGATGGAGCCGCCCGGCGACGGCCATCGCGACATGTTTTTCATAGCGTGCATCGGCACTCACCGCACCCGGGTCCTTGCCGCCGTGCCCGGCATCGATGGCGATCACGTAGGGATGCAGGCGTGAGCGTGTCGCGGCGATCGGTGCAGCGGCGACCTCCGCCCCTGGCGGCGATGCGCCATTGGATGAAGCGGCCAGATCGACCAGAAGCGCGGTGCCGTCCCAGTGTGCATTGGCCGCGTCGACGGGCCGGGCCAGGTCGACAACAACGCGCAAGCCATCGGCATGCGGCCCGCTGCGAATGGCGGTTACCACCGTGCCGTCCGGCAGCGGCCCGATCCGTGGCGCTTGCGTCGACACGCCCGCAAGATCGATCACCAGCCGCGCAGGATCGGCCAACGTGAAGCGGCGGTAGGTAACCTGCGTACTGATCTGGAGACGCAGCCGCAGCAGCGCACCGTCCTGCTGCAGGTCGCACGCCTGCACAACGGGCAGGCTCTGCGTATAGCCGAGGACCGGCGAGAGCAGCAGCGAGGCGCTTGCGGTGCGCAACAGATCGCGCCGCTTCATTGCGACCGCTCCGTTATGTGCAGCCCAATGAGGTGCCGCGCGGCCTGGAATCCAGGACCAGCGACACGATTTGGCCGACACAGACAAAGCGAGGGAAGGAGCAGCACTTGGATGATAACTACGCACCGGAATAAGTGTTATAAAGTAACATTTAACAGCCAGACGCAAGCCCTGCCCCGCGCTGCCGCGAACCTTCATTCATGTTCCCCCGTTTCCGGAGCTCCCGATGTCCGCCCTTCTCCCCGACAGCTATACCGCCTGGCGGCATTGCATCGAAGTCGACTGCAACCAGTTATTGACCCGTGATTTCATCGCCCAACGCCTGACCAATCTCCGTGATCCGCACGATCACCACACCCAGCAGTTCCTGCGCCGTTGGGGCGAACCGCACCATCAACAGGTGATTCAGTGGTTTGAACGCGCACGGATGGAGTCGGTGCCGCAGTGAAGAGGCGCTGGATGCACTCGGGCAAGACATGCTCAAGACGGCGCTGCGCAGCTGCGTGTCTCACGCAACCCGATAGCCACGCGCGTGCGATGCAAGCGCTGCTCTGCCTGCCGGCGTCGTATGGATGTCAGCGTAGATGCACATGCAGGACGTCCGCAGTAGGCCCCAAGAGCGGGCCGATGTCAGCCATACGGCGCACCGCCCGTGAAAAGACGCAGCTAGCCTAGCCACCTTCGTAGGAACGGGCCTGCGGTCTAGATCGCTGCGCGCAGGATTACTGGTCTGGCTGGACCTCCGTAGAAACGATCTGGAGCGCCAGCATTCTCTAAGCAGGCAGCAAATCAGCAGATCCTTGACTTGGTCACTCACGAAAGTACCAAGAAGGATTTACCTTAGACGGGCCTGAATCGCAGGCGAAGTGTTTCCCACTTTGGGATAAGGCGAAGTCATGGAAGTGAAGGCAAAACTCGCAGTCAAGGCTCTGGGTGCCCTCGCCGGCGCGTTGCTGCTCGGCATCGGGACGGCGAATGCCTGTTGCCCAGGAGACGGAACCGTCTCCACGATGGCAGCGACAGGCCTGGGTGAATCTGCTCCGAAGGCAACCAATCTTGCCGTGGATCCCACGTGGCGGATTTATGAGTTCGAGCGTGAGGGCATGCTCTACCTGCAGATCAACGACGCCACAGGGGTGGTTCGCGGCGCCGTCGGTCGCGCAGGTGAGATCCTGTGGGTCCTGCCGATGGGCAAAGATGTCGGCAGGATGGTGGTGACCTCGCTGACCGTTCCGACGAATGCGCAACTGATTTATCAGACGCCCCGCTTCACCGTGCACCTGGTGAGCGAAGCGGCCGGTGATCGCTGGGTTGTTACACGGACGAAGTAACCGACGTCTGCTCTGCAACCAGGAAGCTGAGGACAGACGCATGGCGGCGGCGCAATCTACCGCCATGCGCTTTGAGACGGGTGCGCAGCTCGGCTTCGGCATCAGGAGAATCGTGGCGCGACGACTCCAGCACTGAGACATCCGCAAAGATCCTGATCACCACGCCCTGCATCTCCCCGCTTCGCCACGCACGCGCCTGGACCAGATGTCTTTTCGCCGTAGGCAACATTTCAATCGCATTGAGTGCTGAGCGGTAGGCCGCCAATTGCAGCCCCAGCGACAGGCGGCTGCAGTTTCCGCGCAGCGCGTGGTGAATCTCGGTCGCGTAGAACCGTGACAGTGCCGGCGAGCGCAACGCCTGGTAGAGGCCGTGTGTCTCGATCTCCAGCGGATACAGTCCAGCAACGTATTCATGCAGCAATTGCGACTCGATCACGCCCGCCCTGGTGATCTCCATCGCCGCCGCATGGTGGCCACGCTCGCGCAGCTGGGCCACGCAGTCCTTGCGCAGGCGGTTGATGTGGACATTGATATCGGAATAGTCGACCACCCGATTGCGAAGCGTGCGCTCCGCAGCGAGATACCCCGCCTGCGCGAACTGCAACGCCTCCGACGGCGTTTGCGCAAGATTGCTGGACTGCGCATAGGCAAGCGCTAGACGCGACCCCAGCACGAACAGGCCGGTCGCAATCACCGCCAGCAGCAATTGCACACTAAACAATTCGGCGTCGTACGCCGCGCGGCCATACACCGAGCGCGACAAGGCCGCGATCACGTTCGCCATGAGCGCGCCGGTGGCGGCACCCCGCCAGCCGTGACGCAGGGTCAGGACAATCGCCGGCGCGATCAGGGCCGCCATCAAGACCTGACGCAATAAGGGCTCCGGCACCACGTTGGCCGTGCAGAACAGGGCCGCCATGGTCAGCCCGGCAAATGCACTGTCACGCACCAGGTCATCGCGCAGGTAGGTCTCTGTACGCCGCTGCCACAGCAGGGCCGGCAGCAGGAACATCAGGATGCCCAGATACGAGCCCATCCAGGTACGCAGCAAAATCTCGATTGGCGAGCTGACTGTCGGGCCACCGAGCGCAGCGTTCAGTGCCATACCGCACAACGTATTCCACAGAGCCAAGACCAACATCATCGGCAGCAGCGACGCATTGCGGTAGATCAGGTCAGGTGTATGCCGGCGCACGGCTGAGACAGCCAGGGCCAATCCGGGCGCGAGCAAAAATGGGCTGAGGTAGGCCCAGATCGGTGCGTAATCGCGGGTGTCGAGCATCGGCACACGCAACAGCAGCACTGCGGCGGCATCGCCGGCCAGCAAGAAGGGCCATCGCCGGTACGGCATCATCAAAAGTGTCACCGCCCTTAATCCCGCGGGCAGATACCACTGGTCGACAGACAGATGCCACACGAGCAGAAAGACGATGCAATAACACAGGCTCAGCAGCAGACCTTCTCCGAGCTCCTTAGCAACTGCCATACAACCACTCCCTGGTTCGTCGACGAATTTGGCCTAGTGTGGATCGAACTGAGGTGCGGAGTATAGCTGGAGTGCACAGATTGCAAGACTGCGTACCACACGCACGCATCCGCCGCGCGACAAGCGTGGAGCAGCTCACAGACTGCCGCATGTCATCCTTAAGTGCCGCGATTGGGGATTCCTCGCTGCTAGCGCTAGGTTGCAGTGCGCATGAGAACGGCACTAGCCGTGTGGCTCGCGCAGTTCGATTCACATACGCAAAAGGCCGCCTATGCGGCGGCCTTTTGCGTTTCTCACGCTGATATCAGCACAACGCCGTGATCAGCCTTCCATCTGCTCCAGCTCCTTGCCCTTCGTCTCGTAGACGTACTTGAGCACGAAGAACACCGAGATGAAGGCGGCAACGGTGTAGATGCCGTAGGCGCCGGCAAGACCGATGCTGCCGAGCAGGATCGGGAAGCTGACGGTGATGGCGAAGTTGGAGGTCCACTGCGCGGCACCGGCAATGGCCAGGCCCGAACCGCGGATCTGGTTGGGAAACATCTCGCCCAGCATCACCCACATCACCGGGCCCCACGAGGCATTGAAGAACACCACGTAGACGTTGGCGGCGACCAGCGCGAGCATGCCCATGGCATCGGACATGGCGAGCTTGCCGTTGGGATCCAGCGAGGCGGTGGCGAAGGCGTAGGTCACCAGTGCCAGCGATACCGCCATACCGGCCGAGCCGATCCACAGCAATGGCTTGCGGCCGATCTTGTCGACCAGCATCACCGTGACCAGACAGGCACCGATGCTGAGGCCACCGGAGAGCACGTTGATCAGCAAGGCGTCCTGTTCGGAGAAGCCTACCGCCTGCCACAGCACCGCGCCGTAATAGAACACCACGTTGATGCCGACCAGCTGCTGGAACACCGCCAGGCCGACGCCGATCCACACGATCGGGCGGATCTTGCCGGTGGTCTTGCTGATCAGGTCGGAGAACTTGGGCTTGTGCTGGTCGGCCGACATCGAGGCGGAGATTTCGCCCAGCTTGGTCTGCGCGGCCGCGTTACCGTACAGCCGCTTGAGCACCACCAGCGCCTGCTCGCGACGGCCCTTGACCACCAGGTAGCGCGGGCTTTCGGGGATGACCAGCAACAGCAGCAGGAACAGCAGCGACGGGATGGCCTGCATCCAGAACATCCAGCGCCAGGCGGCCTGCCCTGCCCACAACGGCTCGGTGGACGCACCGGCGGCATTGGCCAGCAGGTAGTTGCTCAAGAACGCGCAGAACAGCCCGCTGATGATGGCGATCTGCTGCATGGTGGCGAGCCGGCCGCGATAGCGTGCGGAGGCGACCTCGGCGATGTAGGCCGGCGAGATCACGCTGGCCGCGCCTACCGCAAGTCCGCCCATCATGCGGGCGAAAATGAAAAACCAGGAGTTGTGCGCGGCGCCAGCGGCGATCGCCGAGACCAGAAACAGTGCCGCAGAAATGATCAGGATCGCACGGCGGCCCCAGCGGTCGGCAAGGCTACCGGCAAAGAAGGCGCCAATGGCGCAGCCGATCAACATTGAGGCTACTTCTAACCCGGTAAAGAAGGCGCTGGACTGGAAAGTCTGCTTCAGGCCGTCGACAGTGCCGTTGATCACGCCGCTATCGAAACCGAATAAAAAACCGCCGATCGTGGCTACACAACTGATCAGGACGATAAAACGGGTGTTCTCACCGGCATCGGGGGCGCCGTTTACGGAGACACTGGACATGGATTCACCTGGAAGCATGCAAAGGAGCGGCCACGGGGGTGGCCGGCATCGGCCGGCGACGCAGTGCGCCGCCGGCCACGGGACATCAACGCGTCAGGTACTGATTGATCAGGTTCTCGTAGGCTTCCTGGCGGCCGCTGACTTGCGTCGGCTCGCCCTTGCCGGCGGCGTACGTGGCCAGATCCGCCAACGTGCTGGTGCCGTTGGCAAAGTCTGCGCCCGCGCCGCTGTCGAAGCTGGCATAACGCTGCGCGCGCCAGGTTTCCAGCGGTGAGGAGGTCAACAGGGCATCGGCCACTTCCAGCCCGCGTGCGAACGCGTCCATGCCGCCGATGTGGGCCAGGAACAGGTCCTGCGGGTCGGACGATTCACGCCGCACCTTGGCATCGAAGTTCAGCCCGCCCGGTGCCAGCCCGCCCTGACGCAGCACCACCAGCATCGCGCCGACGGTGTCGTACAGGTCGGTCGGGAACTGGTCGGTATCCCAGCCGTTCTGCGGATTGCCGCGGTTGGCATCGATGCTGCCAAGCAGGCCGGCATCGCTGGCCACCTGCAGGTCGTGCTCGAAGCTGTGACCCGACAACGTGGCGTGGTTGGCTTCGATATTGAGCTTGAAATCCTGGTCCAGGCCGTGCTGGCGCAGGAAGCCGATCACCGTGGCGCTGTCGAAGTCGTACTGGTGCTTCATCGGCTCCATCGGCTTGGGCTCGATCAGGAAGTTGCCGGTAAAGCCAATCGCACGCCCGTAGTCGCGCGCCAGGGTCAGGAAGCGCGCCATGTTGTCCTGCTCGCGCTTCATTTGCGTGTTGTGCAGGCAGGCGTAGCCTTCGCGACCGCCCCAGAACACGTAGTTTTCCCCGCCCAGCTCCACCGTGGCATCGATCGCCGCCTTGACCTGCACCGCGGCGCGCGCCACGACGTTGAAGTCCGGATTAGTGGAGGCACCATTCATGTAGCGCGGGTGCGAGAACAGATTGGCGGTGCCCCACAGCAGCTTGACGCCGGTGTCAGCCTGGCGCTGCTTGGCAATGCGCACCATGTGCTTGAGGTTGTTTTCGTACTCGCCGATGTCGTCCGCATCCGGCGCCAGGTCGATGTCGTGGAAGCAGTAATACGGCACACCGAGCTTGGTGAAGAATTCGAACGCGGCATCGGACTTGGCTTCGGCACGCGCCAGCGCGGTGTTGCCTACGTCCCACGGATACGCACGCGTGCCCGGGCCGAACGGATCGGCGCCGTTGCCGCAGAAGCTGTGCCAGTAGGCCACCGCAAAGCGCAGGTGTTCGGCCATGGACTTGCCGGCGACCTGCTTGTTGGCGTCGTACACCTTGAACGCGAGCGGGTTGTCCGAATCACGGCCTTCGAAGCCGATCTTGCCGATGCCGGGGAAATATTCTTTCGCGCCGATGAAAACGGTGTTGCTCATGGGGTGAGAGGTCCTTGGTACTGGGGGAGTGATGAATCAGCCGGCGTAGAGCGGGCTGACGACGTGCAGGTGCTTGAGGAAGTTCTGGTAGTGCTGCTGGTAGGCGGCCACGCGTTGTGCATCCGGGCGCGCCGACAATGCATCGTCGATCTGCAGGTGCTCCAGCACCACTTCCGACAACGCGGCTTGGCCGCCATCGTCGCGGTCGCAGGCCCACACCGCCTGCAGCGCGGCACCAAACGCCGCGCCTTCTGGCTGGGTCGGCACCACCACCAGCAGGTTGAACACGTCGGCGACCATCTGCCGCCACTGCGCGCTCTTGCTGCCGCCGCCGGTGAGCAGGATGGTATCGAACTGCAGGCCGGCGGCGACAAAGGCATCGAAGCCATTACGCAGGCTGTAGGTGGCCCCTTCCATCGCCGCGCGATAGAAATGCGCCGGCGTGGTGTTGTGCAGATCCATGCCGAACAGGCAGCCACGCGCATCCGGCAGATTGGGTGTGCGCTCGCCATTGAAGAACGGCAACAGCACCAGCCCGTCGGCACCGGGTGTGGTGTCGGCGATCATGGCCTCGGTCTGCGCGCGGGTGATGGAGAACATGCGCATCACCGCTTCGGTGGCGACGGTGCAGTTCATGGTGCAGATCAGCGGCAACCAGCCACCGCTGGACGAGCAAAACGCGGCCCAGCGTGCGTCGTCGTCCACCACCGGATGATCGGCATAGGCGAACAAGGTGCCGGAGGTGCCCAGGCTCATGGTCAGGCGGCCAGGCACGACATTGCCGGTGCCGATCGCCGCCATCATGTTGTCGCCACCACCGGTGGTGACGCGCACGCCGGCCGGCAATGCGAGCGCTTCTGCAGCCGCATCGGACAGGGCGAACACCGCGCCAGTCTCCACCAGCGGCGGCAAGGCATCGCGCAGGTCGCGTTGCGCATCCATGGCGCCGAGCATGCGCTCGGACCACTGGCGGGTGCGCACATCCAGCCAACCGGTCCCGGAGGCATCGCCCACTTCGGTGAAGCGCTCGCCGGTGAGCCAGAAGTTCACGTAGTCGTGCGGCAACATCACCGTGGTCATCGCCGCATACGCCTCGGGGCGATGCTTGCGCGTCCACGGCAATTTGGATGCCGTGTAGCCGGCCATGATCGGGTTGCCGGCGGTGGCCACGCTGCCTGCCGCACCGCCCACCGCATCCATGATCTCGTCGCATTCCAGCGCGGTGCTGGTGTCGCACCACAGCTTCACCGGCGCGGTGACGCTGCCATCGGCGGCCACCGGCACGAAGCCATGCTGTTGCCCGGACACCGAGATGCCGCGCACGCGCGCACGCAGCTCGGCATCGAGCTGCGCGAAGCAATGCACGATGCCGTCGATCCACCACTGCGCCTGCTGCTCGCGGGTGCCATCGTCGCGGCTGATCAATTCCATCGGCGCGCCGATGGTGGCGACCACAGCGCGCTCCTGCGGATCGTAGGCCACCAGCTTGACGCTCTGTGTGCCGACATCCAGTCCTACGTACACGCTCATTGCTTCACCAATCGGTTGTTGTTGAGGCCCACCTGCTGGGTGCGCCCGGCGCCCAGTTGCAGGTCCAGGGTCTGCCCTGCATAGGACAGTTGATAGCGCCCGCCACGATCGCTGTGCACACGGGCCTGCTGCAAGCGACCTGCATCCCATTCCAGATCCACGCTGGCGCCGCCGCGCACACGCAGGCCGCACACGCTGCCGCGCGGCCAGGCCTTGGGCAAGGCCGGCAGCAGGAACACACTGCCACCCCAGCTTTGCAGCAGCATCTCGGTAATGCCGGCGGTGCCGCCGAAGTTGCCATCGATCTGGAACGGCGGATGTGCGTCGAACAGGTTTGGATAGGTGCGCTCGGGCGAAATCAGCAGTTGCAGGATGCGGTACGCATGCTCGCCGTCGGCCAGCCGCGCCCACAGGTTCAGGCGCCAGCCGATGCCCCAGCCGGTGGCGTTATCGCCGCGAATCTCCAGCGAACGCCGCGCGGCAGCCGCCAACTCGGGCGTGTCGCGCAGGTTGATCTGGCTGGAGGGATGCAAGGCATACAGATGCGAGACGTGGCGGTGATGGATCTCCGGCGCCTGCATGTCCCAGTCCTGCTGCCACTCCTGCAACTGCCCCGCCTTGCCGATGCGGTTGGGCGGCAATTGCTCGCGCAGCGTGGCCAGCTGCTGTGCCAGCGCGGCATCGACGTCAAGCAACTTGCTCATCGCGATGCACTGCGCGAACAGGTCGCGCAATAGCTGCGCATCCATGGTCGGGCCGGCGCAGACCGCCGCCCCGAACGGATGCTGGTTTTCCGGCGACATCGATGGATTGGTCACCATCGCGCCGGTGCCGGGGTCGCGCACCAGGGTGGCGACGAAAAACTCTGCCGCACCCTTGAACAAGGGATAGATCTTGGCCAGATACGCACGGTCGCGGCCGTAGTCCCAGCGGTCCCACAACTGCTGCAGCAACCACACCCCGCCCATCGGCCACAGGCTCCACTGCGCACCGTCGATCGGCCCGGCCTGGCGCCATAGATCGGTGTTGTTGTGGACCACCCAGCCGGGCGCGTCGTACATCGCACGGGCGGTGTGTGCACCGGTGCGGGCGAGATCGAACAGCATGGCTTCCAGCGGTTCCACGCACTCGTGCAGTGCGTTGGCTTCGCTGGGCCAGTAGTTCATCTCGGTGTTGATGTTGATGGTGTACTTGCTCTCCCACGGCGGCTGCATCAGGTCATTCCAGATGCCCTGCAGATTGGCCGGTTGAGTGCCGGGCCGCGAGCTGCAGATCAGCAGATAGCGCCCGTACTGGTGATACAGCGCTGCCAGTGCCGGGTCGTTGCCCTCGGCAAATCGCTGCACGCGCTCGTCGGTGGGAAGCCTGGCCGCTTCGCTGCTGCCCAGGTCGATCGCCACGCGCCGGAACAGGCGCTGATGATCGGCCAGATGCGTGCGCAGCAACGCGGCGTAGCTGAGCTTGCTGGCTTTTTGCAGGCTTGCCGCGGTGAGCGCGAGCGGGTCGCCTTCCACCGCATCAAAACGCTGGTAGCTGGTGGCTGCGGTCAGCAGCAACACCACTTCATCAGCACCCTGGATACGCAGACGGTCGCGCACCGCGGTGACGCTGCCACCCTTGACCTGCGGCAGCACGCGCAATGCAAAGCGCAGCTTGCCGTCGATGCCGGCGAAGCTGCCATTGCGGCCACTGAACAGCAGGCTGCCATGCTCCACCGTGACCTCGCCGCTCTGCGGGCTGTCGATGCCCACCCGCAACGAAATGCCACCCGGCCGATCACAGGACAGACGCACCACGATGCACTGCGAATGCGCCGACACGAACACCTCGCGCCGGTGCACCGCGCCACCGGAGCGGAACGTGGTGGTGCCCACTGCGGTATCCAGATCGAGCTGGCGACGGTACTCACTGATGCCGTCGGCACGATCGAAATCCAGCAACAGATCGCCCAAGGGCTGGTACGGCATCTGCTTGAGCGGGCGCGACAACAGCTTGGCATCGGCCAGCTGCTCGGCCTCCGCATAGCGGCCGGCAAAGATCAGCGCGCGAACCTGCGGCAACGCCGCCAGCGCCTGCGGATTGGTGGCGTCGTACGGGCCACCGGCATACAGCGTGTCTTCGTTGAGTTGCAGACGCTCGTGGGCGATGCCGCCCCACACCATCGCGCCCAGGCGGCCGTTGCCGACCGGCAAGGCCTGCACCCATTCATTGGCCGGCTCGCGATACCACAGCTGCAAGGCATCGTCCGGGGCGACCGCAGGCAATGGTGCAACGCCAGCTGCCTGCGACAACGCCGGAGCGGCACCCAGGACCGCGACTGCGGCCCCGGTTGCCTTGCAGAGTTCTCTGCGTGTCAGCACGGTGACCACCGCGCGGCTTCACCGGAACTGCGCGCGTGTGCCTTGCGGCGCTCCGGCATCTGCACACTCATCGTGGAAAGACAGCCTGCAATCATCGACGACGCGCTTTGCCGGACGCAATCTTGCGCTGCAACACGCTGACCGGCTTGCCGTCGTACTGGATGCTGGTGTCCACCTTGGGCTCCAGCGCACCGGCGTCCTCACGCGGGCCGTCGATAAAACGCACATTGATGGTGCGCTTGGCCTGCATGCCGGTCCAGCTGCCTTCGCGCTGGCCGATGCGCAGCTCGCCCTTGGCCTGGTCCCAGCTCAGCGGAATGCGGCTGAACTCGCCCTTCTCGTAGCCATAGCCCTTGCCGTCGTCCTCATACAACGAGAACTGGCCATTGGCACCGGTGTAGACCACCACGGTGAGCGGCGCATCCGGCTTCTGGTCCACGTACTCCTGCACCGGGCCGGTGGGCACGATGGAGCCGGCACGCACGAACAGCGGCATGCGTTCGATCGGCGCGGCGGCCTCGATGGTCTGGCCACCCTCGTAGCGCTTACCAGTGGCGAAATCCAGCCAGCTGCTGCCGGCCGGCAGATACACCTGCCGCGAGGTCGCGCCGAAGCGGGTCACCGGTGCGACCAGGAATGCCGGGCCGAACAGGTACTGGTCGTTGATGTCGCGTGCCTTCGCGTCATCCGGGAAGTCCATCATCATGCCGCGCATGATCACGCCGTCACGCTGGTAGGTATCGCCGGCCAGGCTGTAGATGTACGGCAGCAGCGCGTAACGCAGGCGGTTGTAGTAGGCCATGCTCTCGTAGAACGGCGTGCCTTCCGGGGCGATGTTCCAGATCTCGCGGTACGGGAACTGGCCATGCGAGCGGAAGATCGGCACGAACGCACCGAACTGGAACCAGCGCGTGTTGAGTTCGCGCCATTCCGGCAGATGCGCCGGGTCCTGGTTTTCGTAACGCTTCTCCACCGCAAAGCCGCCGATGTCGAAGGTCCAGTTCGGCAGGCCCGACAGCGCCATGTTCACGCCGGCGGAAATCTGGTCGTGCATGTCGTCCCAACGCGAGACGATGTCGCCGCTCCATACCGCCACTGCATTGCGCTGCGTGCCGGCATAGCCCTTGCGCGAGAGGATGAACACGCGCTTGTCGTCGGCCGCACGGTCACCCACGTACACGCCGTGCGTGTGCGGCAACGGATACGAATTGAAGAACTCGGTTGAAGGGCCCAACGCGGTCGGCGTGGTGCGTGCCTTGCGCTCGCCGATGGCCAGGTTGGAATGCACGTCCGGCTCGTCGGCATCCATCCACCACGCATCGAAACCCTTGCTGTTGAGCTTTTCGTTGATCTGGCGCCAGTAGATGGCCTGGGCCTTTTCGGAGTACGGGTCGTAGAACGAGTTCTTGTAGCCTTTGCCGATCCAGTCCAGCTCGCCGACTTCGACGTTGCGCTTGAACATGAAACCCGCCGCGTCCAGTTCCTTGTAGTTGGCGGTGGTGGGATAGAACTTGGGCCAGATCGAAATCATGATCTGCGCGTGCATGTCGTGCACGGCCTTGACCATGCCGTCCGGGTCCGGGAAATGCTGCGGATCGAAATCATGCGAGCCCCAGGCGTTTTCCGGCCAGTACGACCAGTCGAGCACGATGTTGTCCAGCGACAGCTTGCGCTTGCGGTATTCGGCCACCGCGCCCACCAGTTCGTCCTGGCTCTTGTAGCGCTCGCGGCTCTGCCAGAAGCCATACGCCCACTTCGGCAGCATCACCGACTTGCCGGTAAGTTCGCGGTAGCCGGCCACGGCCTGGTCGTAGGAGTCAGCCGAGACGAAGTAGTAGTCGATCATCTGCCCGGCTTCGGACCACAGCGAGAGATCCTTCGCTTCGGTGGCGGGCAGCGGGTCGCGGTGCAGCAGCGCGATGTAGCTGGGGTCGATCAGATCCCATTCGATCTTGACGGTGTGGCGCGTGCCGGGCTCCAGATCCAGCTTGAACTCGTGATTCCACGGGTTCCAGTTCTGGCGCCAGCGGTCGATCACCAGCTTGCCGTCCACGTACAGCTTGGCGTACTCGCTCGAGTACAGCGAGAAGGTATGTTCGCCACCGGTGAGCGCTTCGATCTCGCCCTCCCAGGTGACCTGCATGCGGCTGTCCTTGTCCTTGGTGATCGCTTTCTTCGGGAACTTGGTCAGGTCGCTGAGGTACTGGTAATTCACTTCGCTCTCGCGACGCTCCAGCACCTGCTTCCCATTGATGGCGTAGCGCGCGGTCAGTGCACCGGACTTGCCCTTGGCGTCGTACAACTTGAGCGACTTGGGCAGCGGCTGCAGGCCGCGCGGATCGCCCAGGCGGGTGATCGAGTTGTTGTCCCACAGCAGGCCGTAGTTGCGGCTGGACACCAGGTACGGCACCGCCATGTCGATGTTGTTCTGCTGCAACTCGACATTGCGGCCCTTCTGGTTCATCCAGCCCTGCTGGTGCTGGCCGAAGCCGTACAAGCCTTCGTCATCGGGCGACTGGAAGCGCTGACGCACGCTCAGGTACTGCTTGCCTTCCACTTTCAGCGGCGCAAAGCTGCGCCCGCCGGCCACTTCGGACAACACCGGCTTGCCATTGGCATCGGCGAAGCTGACATGGCCATCGACGGTGGAAACGGTGGCGGTGACCTTGCCGGTCTTCAGCTGCACGCTGTCGCCCTGCTCGGCAATTTGGAAGGCGGTATCGCCCTGCACCGGCACGCGCATCAGGCTGGGCGTGCGCGCGAAGTCGCCGTCGGGATCGGCACTGACGCGGATGATGCCGGCATCGACCACCTGCAGACGCACCGCTGCGGCACCCTTGGCGCTCGGCATCACGGTGACGCCGTCGGCGGCCTTGCGCACTTCCTGCGCATGCGCGGCATTGGCCAACAAGGCCAACGACAGCGCCACGCATTGCGCGAGCGGCCGACGTCGGGATGCAGGCGCACGGCCGGCGGAATGGTGGGTGGTTTGCATGTTCACTCCCTTTGAATGGCGAAACACTGCCGCGGGGGCGGCAGCACTGGGTTCGATGGATATACGGTGCGCCGCACGCCACGCAGCTGCGCGGCGTGCGGGACTTAGTTGTAGGTAGCCAGCTTGATCTTGAGCAGCTGCGGTGCGCTGGAGAAATTGACGCCGTAGTCGGTCTGGTCGCCATTCCAGTTGCGCTGGAACTGCCAGGTGTCGCCGTCGTACTGGCCCTCTTCCACGCGGTCGTAGAGCATGTTGGCGGTGGCTTCGCTGGCCGGGTGCAGGGTCACGCGCACGTGGTAACCGGTGACCAGGAATTCGTCCGGGCCCAGCTCGGCAATCAGTGCCGCGCCGATCGGCTCGGGGTTGCCCGGCGGCTCGCCCTTGAACCAGAACTGCGGCACGCCGTAGGTGATGGTGGCGCTCCAGCGATCGTTGAGCTTGAGCTCCTGCACGGCCTGGCCGGGTTCTTCGGCGGTGCCATGCAGCTTGCCTTCGGATGCGGCCTTGGCGAACGGACGCATCCCCAGGCTCACCAGCTTGAAGCCCAGCGCGAACGGCGCCAGGGTTTCTTCGTTGACGTGCTTGGCGCCCAGCGGATAGTTGGAATAGCGCGTGTAATCCATGCCGAACGCCGACCAGCCGATGCCGTCATGCCCCAGCGTGGGGAACAGGTAACGCGCGTATTCCGGGCGGTTGCCGGTTTCGGCCACGAACAAGGCATTGTCCGGGCGCGCGTAGCGCTCCAGCACCGTGGTGTACATGCGGTACTCGGGCATGTAGATGTCCGGTGCCAGCAGGTCGATATGCGGGCCGGCGGCCTTCCACACGTCGAGCACGTTATCGGTGGGGCCACCGCTGGCGTACTGGCCGGGCTGGCCCGGATTGAACGGCCCGCGCAACGCCGCATTGACGTACATCGGCAACGGATAGGCTTGCTTGCCGGCTTCGGCCACCTGATCGATGTAACGGCCGATCGACCATGCGTGGAAGATCTCGTCGGCATCGGCGCCAAACACCTGCGCCCAGCTGCCCGGCTGCTTGTTCAAGCGCTTGAGCAGTTCGTCCGGCACCGGGCCGTCGAACAACTTCTGCGCCATCGGCGAGAAGTCGCGCACGCTGCCGTAGGTGCCCGGTTCGTTTTCCGGCTGGATCATGATCACCGTGTGCTGCGGGTCGACCTGCTTGAGATGCTGCATGAAGGCGACGAACGCCTTGCGGTCGGCATCCAGCGTGGCCTGCGCATGCGGCGACAGCGACCCGATTGCCTTGCCCTCACGCGTCACCACGCGCGGGAAGCGCTGGTTGTCGGTCTTCACCCAATGCGGCGCATACGCCGGGCCATTGTTCTTCCAGGTGGCAAACCACAGCAGCACCAGCCGCACCTTGTGCTCGCGCGCCTGCGCCAGCAACGTGTCGACAAAGGAGAAATCGAACTTGCCTTCTTCCGGCTCCACCTGCTCCCAGGCGATCGGCACCTGCACGGTGTTCGGGCCCAGCACCTGCATCGCCGGCCACACCTTGTCCATCACGCCGGGATAGTTGCTGGAATTGTTGACCTGCGCGCCGAGGATCAGGAACGGCGCGCCGTCCACCATCAGGGCGTGCTTGCCGTCCTTGCTGACGAACTGCGGCATCGGTGTCTGCGTCGCCGGTGCGGCGGCAGGCGCCGTGGCCGGTGCCGTGGTACCTGGCGTTGCGGCGGCCTGCGGCTTCGCAGCGCTGTCCGGCTCGCCGGACTGGCAGGCGGCCAGCGCCACCGCCAGGGAAGACAACAGCAACGGCCGCAGGCAACGGCCGGCCAGCGAACGAGGGATCACGCGTGCAACGGGGGAATGCATGGACATAGGACTCCGTGTCACCAGGTATCGGTTCGGAAGGGGGAAACGGGCAATTGCTCGCGATTGACCAGGTTGGCGTCGGCGGGGTTTTCGCTCCAGCCGTAGCGCACTGCCAGCGGCGCGGCCACAGCATCGCTGCGCACGATCACCCGATCGCCGGCGATGCGCGCCTGCGCCGGGTGGAACCGCTTGTCCGCACCGGCCACCGCAAAGCCCTGCAACGTACCGCCGCCGCGCACCTGCAAGGCACTGCCCTGCAGATCGAACTGCACGCTGGCCTGGCCATCGGCATAGCTGGCGCGGGCGAACACCGGCGCGCTGTACACCAGCGTTTCGCCGTAGGCCACATGCCGCGCAGCGAGCGCCAGGCGATGGCCCACGTCGCGCTTGTTGGTGGGGTGGATGTCGGTGGGGTTGCCGATGTCGATGATCACCGCCTGCCCGGTCGCCGGCAGCGCCAGCGTCTTGGACTGCGATTCGCGCAGCAGCGCCCACGGACTCAGATCGCCGGTGTCGCCGCCGGCCTTGAAGTTGGCCAGCTGCACCCACAGGAACGGCAACCGCTTGGCACCGCGCTCGGCGCGCCACTGCTGGATCATCGCAGCGAACTGGTCGCGGTATTTCACCGCACCGGTGTCAGTGGCGTTGGTTTCGCCCTGGTACCAGATCACGCCCTTGACCGGGAATGGCTGCAGCGGGTGGATCATCTGGTTGTAGAGCAGCGTGGGGAGCTGGTTCTTGTTGTCGGTGAGCGACACGCGCACCTGCGCCGGGCGGAATTTCCAGCCGGTCAGGGAACGCTGGGTGCTGCCGATTTGCACGAAGCGCTGTTCGTCCGGGCCGTGCATGCCGCCACCGCCACTGAGGTCTTCCACGCGCACCGCGACCTGGTTGACGCCGGCCCGCAGCGCCGCCGCCGGCACTGCATACACACGCGGCAGGTTCCACTGTTTCTCGGTCTGGCCCACCTGCTGGCCATTGACGTAGGTGATGTCGGAATCGTCAATCTGGCCCACGCCCAACTGCACGCCCGCTTTGGCTTCGGCGGTGGTCAGGGTAAAGGTGGTGCGGTACCAGGCAATGCCGTCCATGCCCTCATAGCCGCTGAGTTCCCATTGCTGGGTCACCGGGATGCTGTCCCAGTCGCGGTCATCGAATTCGGGCGTGCGCCACTGAGGGATGTCGCCTTCCACCTTGGGCCAGCGCCCGATGCGCTTGCCGGTGGCGGCCTGCGCGGCCGCATCGCGCTGCTTGATCGCCTCGATCGCGCCCTGGTTTTGCTCGGCCTTCAGGCCCAGCGAGGCGGCGTCCATCCACGCCTCGATCGCGCTGCCGCCCCAGGTGCTGTCGACAATACCGATTGGTACGCCCGTACTGGCGCGCAACTCTTTCGCAAAGAAATAGCCCACCGCCGAAAACGCACCGGCGTTCTCCGGCGTGGCCGCTTTCCAGTCGCCACCGGTGAGCTTGGTCTCCGGCTGCACCGACCACGACTTGGGCACCTTGAAGTGGCGCAGCTGCGCATCGTTGGCCGCCGCCACCGCCTGCGGGCCATCGCTGGCCTGGGCCAGTGGCCACTCCATGTTCGATTGCCCACTGGCCAGCCAGACATCGCCGACCAGCACGTCGCGCACCTGCAGCGCGCCGCCGTCGCCATGCACGCTCAGCACGTACGGGCCACCGGCGGTGTGTGCGGGCAGGCGCACCTTCCACCGCCCCTGCGCATCGGTCTTGGCAGTGGCCTGCTTGCCATCGAAACTCACCGTGATTGCGGCGCCGGGCGTGGCCCAGCCCCATACCGGCATTGCCTCATCGCGCTGCAGCACAGCGCCATCGGCAAACAGCAACGGCAGGCTCGGTTGCGCGGCGGCGCTGCCGCTGGCCAGCAACACACCCAGCAAGCAGGCGCGGGAAATGTGGAACGGGGTCATGCGGTGATCTCCAGGGTCGGCGGTGTCACGGCGCCCGCAGCGGCCAGGCCGGCGGCGCCGTACACGGTAAAGCAGCAGGACGTCGCGGACAGGCATGCACTGCTCATCTCGGATCGCCGTAGAAAATGCCGCGGCCGCCGGTGGCGAAGTACACACGCCCGGCAATGCGCGGATCACCGGTCACGCTGTACGGGCGCCCGAAGCGGTGCGCGTCATCGTTGATGCGTTGCCACTGCACGCCGCCATCGTCGGAGCGGAACACGCCATCCACGCCCTGCACGCGCCCGGCCAGATACAGCGCCGGCGGCGCACCGGCACGCAACGCCTTGCCGATGCCGAGCGAGCGCGCTTCGTCTGGCTGTGAGAGCACCTGCAGCGCGCCGCCCTGCCAGCGCATTACACCCTTGCCGGGGCTGGCCAGATACACCACGCCTGCGCGCCACGGGTCCGGACGCAGCTGCGGGCGGCTGCGCTCATCGCGCGCCGGGCTGCCCACCTGCACACCGGTCGCACGGAAACTGCGCGCGGCATCAGTGCTCTCGTACAGCTGCCCGCTGGCGACATCCACCGCATACCAGCGCCGTGCATCCACCCGATCGGCCACCACCACCGCGGTATCCGGCAGGCCGTCCACACGCTGCCACTGCGCGCCGAAGTCGGACGTGCGCCAATTGCCGCCGCGCGCCGGTGCCCACACCACCTGCGCCGCATCGGCACCAATGGCAATGCTGCCGGAGCCCTGCCCGGCTGGCGGTTCACTCGCAAACGCCGTCCACTGCTTGCCGCCATCACGCGAATACAGCGCGCGGATTTCGTTGTTGCGGCGATCGCGCACGGTGCCGCTGCGCACCACCCACTGCGGCGCCTGGCCGGCGGCATCGAGGCTTTCGCCATTGGTCAGCCGTGGGCCGGCGTACTGCAACTGCGCGCGGTCCAGCTCGTCATGCCGGAAGCCATCGATATCGCCGAGCGCGCTGAGCAGATGCGCGCCGGCCATCGGGCTGAGCAGGTCCAGCGGCACGGTTTCTTCCAGCCCACGGTCCTGGAACCACCACTGCAGCGGGCGCTGCGGTGCGGCGAAATCCTGCAGATTGCGCGAGGCCCAGATGCCGTAGCCGGTCACGAACAGCGCGTGGTTGCCGTCGAACGGATCGATCGCCAGCGCCCCCATCCAGTGCGGCGTGGCATGTGCGGTCCACGGCGCGGCGCTGTGGTCGAACACCGCATCGGCCAATAACGGCGTCCAGTGCTTGCCCCCATCCACGCTGCGATACAGCTCGTCGCGCGGCGTGCGCCGGCGGAAGGTGCTGGCCAGCAGCACCTGCGGATGTTGCGGATCCACCGCCACCGCGCCCCAGCCGAATCCATCGCCACTGGCTGGCTGCGGAATCGGGCTGATCTCACGCCAGCGCCCCTGTGCCGGCGTGAATTTCCACAGAGCCCCCCCGGCCATCAGGTCCGGCCCGGGCTGGTCGCCATAGCTCAGATACCAGTGCCCATCGCTGCCGCCGGCCATGTGGCTCGGGCGCAGGCCGCGTGGTTGCCCGGCCACCGGTGCCCAACTGCGGCCGGCATCGTCGGACACATACAGGCTGGTCTGTTCGGTGGACACGCCCACGTAGATGCGCGGTGTTGGCGTGCCGGTGTTGCCACTGGCTGCGTCGAACACGACAAAGGCGATCCCCACCGCCTGCTCGCGCCCAACATGATTGCGTGCGGTGGCACCGGCCAGCGCGGCGTCGGGAAACGACGCCACCTTCGCCCAGTGCGCGCCGCGATCGTCGCTACGCCACAGGCCGGCATCGCGCGAACCCAGCAGCAGCACGCGGCCATCGTGTGGGTCCACCGCCAGCCGCTCGCCATTGGCGCGGCCCAGCTGGTTACCACCCAGTTTGAACGGCAGATCGGCGCGCTCGAACGTGCGGCCGCGGTTGAACGAGCGCAGCACTGCGGCATTGCCGGCGCGTTCGTGCATGTAGGTGCCGGCCGCCAGATACAGCGCATCGGCATCGGCGGGGTCGACGGCGAATGCGTCGATGCCCATCAGGTTCCAGTCGTCGGCGCCCAACCAGTCGGTCAGCGCGGTCCACTGCTGCGCCTGCGCATCCCAGCGGTACGCGCCACCCACATCGGTGCGCGCATAGGCCAGACCACGTTCGGCGGGATGAAACAACACACCGGTGACAAATCCGCCACCGCCAATGGCAACACTGCGCCACTGGTAGGGCCCGGACGTGGCGGGCTCGGCCGCACGCACGTTGGGCGTCGAAAAGAGCAACAGCAGCAGGCTCAAGACAGCCAGCCATGCTCCTGTTGTGGTGGTGCGGCGCTTAGTAGGCGGATCGATCATTGCGATCATTCCTCCGGCTCCCCTCGCGATCGACGGCAACGCCGTCGATAGGAAAAACACCAGTCCAACGAGCTGCCTGCACAGCTCGCCGGACCGGCGACGCACTTCCTACGGCGCGTTCTACAGGCTGGCCCGCAACGTCAGGCCATACCGACGATCGTTAATCACAAAGTCGCGGTAGCGCGACTCGGTCCCCAGGTAGCTTTCGCGACGGGTATCGAGCAGATTCACGCCGTCCAGCGAAATCGACCACACATCATTGATGTTGAAACGCAGCGAGGCATCCAACTGGCCGAAGCCCTTGTTGTAGACCGGCAGGTTGCCGGTGCCGTTGCCCGCGGTGGTCACCAGCCAGTCGCTGCGCCAGTTGTAGGCCACACGGCCCTGGAAGCGCGAGGTCTCATAGCTGAGGATCGCGTTGTAGCTGTTCTTGGACAGGCCTTCCAGCGGCACCGTCAGCGACTGGCCGTTGGTGTCGGTGGCCGTCGGGCTCGGCGCCTCGCTGTCGACGTAGGTGTAGTTGGTCTGCAGGCCGAAGCCGCTCAGCCAGCCCGGCAGGAAGTCGAAGAACTGCGTGTAGCCCAGTTCCGCGCCGCGGATCTTGCCGGCATCGCCGTTGACCGGGCGGGTGATCTGCCAATTTACCGGCCGGCCGTCTTCGTCCAAATACTGCTCATTAAAAACGGCGTCTGCTATGAAACCATTGATCTTCTTATAGAAGAGAGTCCCGTAAACCATCGACCCTTGGCCGTAGTACCACTCCAACGAGCTATCGAATTGGTCAGCCTGCATCGGCTCCAGATCAGGATTACCTGCCCGACCAGTTCGGTTAACGCTGCCACTGCTACCGTCAGCGCTCAGACTGAGATTGGGGTTGAGGCGATCAAAGGTGGGACGCGAGATACCGCGCGAAGCAGCGAAACGCCATTGAAGTTTGTCGGTAAGCAGCCAGCGGAGGTTGAGGCTGGGTAGCACATCGGTGTAGGTCTGCTGTGCGCTAATCGGGATCAGCCCACCACCTTCAGTGGCGGTCCCTGTGCGCACACCTTGCGAGCCCACTTCGGTACGCACTACGCGCAAGCCGATGTTGCCGTCGAACGGAATGTCGCCATCCACGCCAAAGCGCAGGACACCATAAGCCGCGTAGGTCTTTTCGTTCTGCGTGTTGATGTTGTTGGGCGCAAATTCCAGCGGCGTGCCGCCCAAGAGAGCCAAGGTCTGCTGGTAATTGGCAACTGCCGCATCCGACGCGGTTAGGGTCGGACCAAACGCTCTGCTCTGGCCACGGAAGAAATCGGTAATCGGGTTGGTCACCAGACCAATCGTTGGAAATTGGGAGAACGGCACCTTGTCCTGCTGATCTTGAACACAAGCATTTAGGCAAAGGAAGCGGTAGATACCGCCCTTGGTCTCAGCATCGCGGTCGGTGTAACGCACACCGGCCTTGAAGCTGCGCACGAAATCGCTGTCGAAGGCCAGATCCATATCGGCGCGCCAGGCGAACTCGGTGCCCTTGTTGTCGTCCTTGTTGTCTAGGTGATAGCGCCAACCGTCGTAATTGTTGGCATCGGCCAGATATCCCTCTGCGCCACTGGCATCGGTCACCGACAAGCGCGGCAGGTCGCCACGGAAATCGACATTGAACTGCGGGCTGGTGGTCTGACCGGTAGACAGGATATAGCGCGTACCGGTGGTGGTGGCATCGACATACTGGAAGTCGGTGCTCAGGGTCAGCTTCTCATTGACCGTCCACTTGGCGCCCAACGAGTAATCGGTAGTCACCGAATGCCGCTCGGTCAGGCTGGTGTTGGATTCGGTCGGCACATTCTGGAACGAGCCGTTGACGAATTCGTTTCGGTCGTTGACCTGGATGCCGGGCAAGCCTTGAATTGGCGTCTGCCCGGTCAAGGCGAAGAACGAATAATCCTGCCAGCTGAAGTCGTACTCCGAACGCAGCACCTGCGTATAGACCTCGACCGAATCGTTCGGACGCCACTGCATCGCAAATGCACCGGTCTTGCGCTCGCGCTCGCCAACGGTGGTGTTGATGCCCGCGCCGCGTGGAACCGCAATCCCTTGCCCCTCATAACCAGGCAAATTGTCCTGCACCCACCACGGCTCGATCGAGATGGTGTCCTGACGGAACGGACTCTTTTGCTGCGAGTAGTTCACCAGGATGCCGATCTCGCCGATGCCGGTCTGCCAGCGATCGCTGAACAGGCCCGAGAACGCCGGCTTGCCGTCGTCGGCCAGGTCGTAATAGTTGTACTGGACGCTGCCGGCGATCTTGCGGCCTTCGTAGTCGAACGGCAGGCGCGTACGCAGGTCGACGGTGCCGCCCAGGCCACCTTCGATCATGTCGGCCGACGGGTTCTTGTACACGTTGACGCCGCCGAGCAGTTCGGCCGACACGTCTTCGAAGCTCAGGCCACGGCCGTCATTGGCGGTGAAGATGTCACGGCCATTGAGCTCGGTGCGCACCTGGGTCAGGCCGCGGATGGCGATCGAGCTGCCTTCGCCGTAGTTGCGCGAAATCTGGATGCCGGAGATGCGCTGCAGCGCCTCGGCGACGTTGTTGTCGGGCAGCTTGCCGATGTCTTCGGCGACGATGGAGTCGACGATCTGCTCGGCGTTCTGCTTGACCAGCTGCGCCTTGGTGACGCTGCTGCGCGTGCCGGTGACCTGCACGGTGTCCAGCTGCTGGGTGGTCGCATCCGATGCCGGTGCGGCAGTGGTGGTCGCATCCTGCGCATAGGCCTGCGCGCTCAGCAGCGTGGCCACACTGATGGCCATCACGGAGCGGCGGAATTCACTGATCGAACGCTGACCCACAGCCCGGCCTGCCGGAATGTGGCGATGTTGCACTGACATGGTGCTCCCTCCCAGGACGCATGTACTGCTTATTTTTTGGCGGGCAGGTGCGCGAACGCCCTGCCCTGTCGTCGTTGCTGCCACATCCGGCCGCGGCAAGGGCCTTGGGCTGGTGGATGCGCGGTAATCCCAACAAGGCTTACCTAGCGGCTGCGGCGGGAGCATAGGGCGGGCCTGTCATGCCACACCAATGAAATATTCCTGGAAAGGTATTCAAAACGACTATAGCAAGCCGGAGAAACCCGCTGTCTCTGGCATTGCGGACTTCACGCCGTAGCAGTCAGAACGCGGGCCTGCACCTGTAGGCCCGCGCACACTTGCCGCGTGACGCGGCGCACTACCAATTCATGCGCAGCACCAGCGAGTAGCGGCGGTCGTTGACGAACGAGGAGCGCGTGTACAGCCGCGGATCCACTTCGCCGCCCTCGTACGAGGTCGGCCCCATCAGCACCTTGGTCACGGTGTTGGTCAGGTTGTTGGCCTGCAGGCCCAGCTGCAGATGGTCGTTGAAGCGGTAGAAGAACGAGCCATCGAGCTGGCCATAGTCATCGGCCCAGGTCGGCAGCCGGGTAGCCGCATCGCTGGTGGTCAGCAGGTAGCGCGAGCGCCAGTTGTAGGCCAGGCGCAGCGACAGCGGCCCCTTCTCATAAATGCCCGCCAGGTTATAGCTACGCCGCGACAAACCCTCCAGCGGCAGTTCCACACCGGTGACCGTGGTGTTGGTGTACGGGTCGGTGGCAGTGTTGGCGCCGCCCTTGCTGTCGACGAAGGTGAAGTTGGCATTGATGCCAAACCCGTTCAGCCAGCCCGGCAGGCTGTCGAAGAACTGGGTGTAGCCGAACTCCGCGCCGCGGATTGTGCCTTCGTCCATGTTGTACGGGCGGGTCACCAGCCACGGCCGGTTGTCGTAGATTTCGCTGCGGGTCTGGGTGGAGAAGTAGTCCTTGACCTTCTTGTAGAACAGCGTGGTGTAGAGCATGTCGCTGGTGTCGAAATACCACTCAAGCGCGGTGTCGAACTGGTTGGCCACCATCGGCTTGAGGTTCGGGTTGCCGGCGGTGCCAACGAAGTCAGTCGCCTGGCCGGCGTCGTTGGTTTCCACATTGAGCAACACGTACGGCTGCAGCTGGGTGTAGTCCGGGCGCGCCATTGCCTTGGAGGCGGCAAAACGCCATTGCAGGCTGTCGCTGAAACGCAGCCGTAGGTTCAGGCTGGGCAACACGTTGGTGTAGCGGCCTTGCGAATTGTTGTCGAAGTACTGCCCGGTGTAGCGCGCCTGCAACTCCGGCGAGACGTTCAGCCCGGCCAGGTTCTGGAACTGGCCAAAACCTTCGGCCTGGGTCTTGGTCTGCACCACGCGCACGCCGATGTTGCCGTCCACCGGAATGCCCCACGCCTCGTCGTTGCCGAAATACAGCGCCGCATAGGCGGCCTGGGTGCGCTCGTACTGGCGATTGGTGTCCTGCGGCTGATAGGTGTCCGGCGCCCAGCCATACCCGCGCAGCGCCACGATCTGCTGGATCATCTGCGAGGCGGAGCCGTAGTTGTTGACCAGGCTGCTGTTGGGCACCACCAGCGTGGTCGGCACGTTCACGCCGCCCCGGAAGAAGTTGGAAAAGGTGAACAACGACGACTGGTCGGTCATGAAGTCCGACATGTTGGCCAGCCCGTTGCTGGTGCCCGGAATGGCAGCCCAGTTGTCGGAGATCACGCCCCAGTTGTAGCCGGAGTTCTTGTTGATCTGGTTACGGTCGGTGGCGCGCATGCCGAAGCGCGCAAAGCGCAACCAGCTGCTGTCATCGAAGGTGTATTCCAGATCCACGCGCGTGGACAGCTGCCGTCCGCGATTCTTGCCCAGGTGGTCCATCGCCGCCGCCCAGAAGTAATTGGACGGGTCCTGGGTGAACGCCGGGTTGGCGATCTGCACGCTGGGATACTTGCCGGAGACATCGTAGGTCAGCCCCGGCAGATAGGTGGCGCTGAACACGGTGAAATCCAGCTGTTCGTTCTCCGACTGCACCAGCTGCATGTCGCCCTTGATCTGCAGGTTGTCGTTGAAGAAGTGGCTGAAGCCCACCGACAGATCGGTGGTGGTGGTGCGTTGTTCGGAATAGCGGTTGTCGGTGTTGAAGCGCACGCCATCGCCGGTGAGCGCGCCGCGCCACGAGCTGGACACCGGCGAGCCGCGCAGGAAGGCGCCGCGATCGTCGTAGTCGAAGGTCGTGCCCGGTGCCGGGGTGATGCTGTTGTTGCTGTCGTTGAAGAACGCCGCGTGCTCCTGCCAGTTCATCTCATACCGTGAGCGCAGGAACTGGGCATAGATCTCGGTGGCATCGCTGGGCTTCCATTGGAAGGCCGCGGCAATGCCGTCGCGCTTGCGCTCGAAATCCAGCTGGCGCCAGTTCACCCCGCCCGGCACATAGACCTCGCTACGGCCACTGCCGGCCAGCACCGCGTCGTCGGTGCGGCGCACATAGGGCTCGACCTGGATGCCGTCCGAGCGCGTGGCCAGCTCCGAATGGGCGATGTCGATCATGAAGCCCATTTCGCCGATGCCGGTGTTCCAGCGGTCGCTGAACAGGAACGAGGCCGACGGCTTGTACTTCTTGCTCATGTCGCCGTAGTTGTAATCGACATTGCCGCCCACGATCCGCCCCGGATTATCGAACGGCATGCGCGTGCGCAGATTGACCGTGCCGCCCAGCCCGCCTTCGATGATCTCGGCCGAGGGATTCTTGTACACGTCCACGCCGGCCATCAGTTCGGCCGGCACGTCTTCAAAGCTCAGGCCACGGCCGCTGGCGGCACTGAAGATGTCGCGCCCGTTGAGCTCACCGCGCACCTGGGTCAGGCCACGGATCATCACGCCACTGCCTTCGGCGGAGAAATGGTCCGGGTCGCTGCGGGCGGCAAAGTGGTCGATGGTCACGCCACTGACGCGCTGCAGGGTTTCGGTGACGCTGCGGTCGGGCAAGGCACCGATGTCTTCGGCACTGACCGAATCCACGATCTGGGTGGCGTCGCGCTTGATCACCTGCGACTTGATCAGGCTGGCGCGCACACCGCGCACTTCCACCGTGTCCAGGTCCACCGCGCTGCCGCCAGCGTTGGTGAGTGGCGCCTGCTGAGCATAGGCCGGTGCCGCGAGCAGCACGCCGATGCTGATGGCCATGGCCGAGTGACGCAGGCGAACCAAACGACGCGCACGCGCGCCCGTGCCTGCCGAAGCATGGCTGGAAAATGTGTACATCCGAATCCCTCCCAGGACGCAAGACGACTGAAGACTGAAGACTGGTTGTCGCGACCAATGGGGTCGCGTGATCGATGGGACCTGGGCACTGGGGCCCGGTTCCGCTTCCACTACATGGCGGCTTGGCCGCCGATCACTTGCCCGACTTCACGTGCGCTTCAGCGTGCGATCTGACGCACAGGTATAGGCGCACGGTCTAGCGCCAGCCAATGAAAAATTCACGGGCTGGTATGCTGAAAAGGAATGGAAATGGAAGAGTCTGCTTAGACAGGCGATTCCGGGCTGCGCAGGCCCGGATACAAGCGACGCGCGGTGCTGCGCAGGGCCTGCAAAATGCGCTCGGCGCCGGGCGGCAGAATGTAATCGCGCCGACGGATGATGCCGAACGACTCCATCCGCACGCCCAATTCGATCGGCAGCACGGTGAGCAACTTGGCCTGGATCAGCGGCGCCACCGACTCCACCGGCAACGCGGTCAGCATGTCGCTGCCGCGCAGCAACGTGGAGGTGACCGGCAGCGACGAGGTCTCGATCGCATTGGTCGGGGTCTGCACGCCGTGCTCCATGAACATCGAATCCAGTCGCGCGCGCAGCACGCTGTCGGCCGGCGGCAGGATCCAGCCGTGGCGGACCAGATCGGCGTGCTGCAGGTTGGCGCGGCTGGCCAGCGGGTGGCCGGCGCGGGCGATCACCGAATGCGGCTCGTCGGCCAGGGGCTCGAATTCCAGCTCGCCCACGCCTTCCGGCCCCAGGATGCGGCCGATCACGATGTCCAGCTGCCCATCCAGCAACTTGGCCACCAGCGGCCGGCTGTAGTCCATCTCCACCCGCACCAGGATGTCGGGGAACTCGCGTTTCACCTCGGCGATGGCCTGCGGCACCAGGTTGGTGCCCGGATTGACCACCGTGCCGATCGAGGCCTGGCCCATGCGGCCGGCGCGCAACGCGGCGATCTCTTCCTGCGCCCGGCCGATCTCCGACATCGCCGCGCGGGCGCGGCGGATCAGCACGTGCCCGTACCAGGTGGGCTCCACGCCGCGCGCGTGGCGCTCGAACAGCTTCACCCCGAGCATGTCTTCCATTTCCGCCAGCAGTTTGGAGGCGGCCGGCTGGGTCATGCTGGCGGCCTCGGCCGCACGCAGGACCGAGCGCTGTTCGTGCAGATGCAACAACAACAACAGCTGGCGGGTCTTGAGCCGGGCTGCGTTGAACCAGGGAGTACCGGAATTTGCCATGGGGTGCCGTCGCGGACGTGTATTCGTCGGAGGAATAGAATATGCCGAAAATTTCATTTGCAGCACATATCTCCCCGCGCGAGGCTATCGAGCGCCGCAGCAGGAGCCCCTACCTCCCGGGCGCGGCCAGAACAGTCGTGGTTGCCCGCCAGATGGCGGCAACACGCGGATGCCATGACCGCCGAGGAGGAAGACGATGACGCCATCTTGCCGGCCAACCGCAGGCAGCCGGCCTGCGCCCGTGCTTGCGGCAATTGCCGCGCCGGGCAGCCGTAGTGTGCGCCGTGCCGCCGCCTCCGTGCCCGGGTCTGCAACGCGCACCGCCTGCCCTGCCCGATCGCGCAGCCGCACCCCTTCCCCCGACATCGAGGGCCGTCTGGCCGTCGATGGCTGTATTCCGCTCTAGTGCGAGTAACCCGATGACTGTATCCACCACTCCCGTGTTCAACCCGTTCGCCCTGCCGCTGGTCGCCATCCTGCGTGGCATCACCCCGGAAGACACGCTGGCGCATGTCGGTGCCTTGATCGACGCCGGATTCGACGCGATCGAGATCCCGCTCAACTCGCCGCGCTGGGCCGAGAGCATTGCCCTGGCGCAGCAGCGCTACGGCGCGCGTGCCTGGATCGGCGCCGGCACCGTGCTGCGCAACGAAGACGTCGACACGCTGGCCGAGATCGGCGCGCGTTTCATCGTCACCCCCAATACCAAGCCTTCGCTGATCCGCCATGCGGTGTCGCGTGGGCTGACCGTGGTGGCCGGCTTTGCCACCGCCAGCGAAGCCTTCGATGCCATCGACGCCGGCGCGCAGATCCTCAAGCTGTTCCCCGCGGCCACCTATGGCGCGGCGCATGTGCGCGCCTTGCGCTCGGTGCTGCCGACCCACGTGCCGGTTTACGTGGTCGGCGGGGTGAGCCCGCAGACCCTGGCCGGCTTCATGGCGCAGGGCGCCGCCGGCGCCGGCATCGGCGGCGAACTGTACAAACCCGGCCAATCCCTCGAAACAACCCAGACGCATGCACGCGCCTTTGTGCAGGCTTACCAGGAACTGCAAGGATGAAGATCACCCGCCTCACCACCTACCACGCCGCACCGCGCTGGTTGTTCCTCAAGGTCGAAACCGACGAGGGCATCACCGGCTGGGGCGAGCCGGTCATCGAAGGCCGTGCGCGCAGCGTGGAAGCGGCCGTGCACGAGCTGGCCGGCTACGTGGTCGGCAAGGATCCGGCCCGCATCAATGACCTGTGGCAGACCATGTACCGCGCCGGCTTTTACCGAGGCGGCGCTATTTTGATGAGCGCCATCGCCGGCATCGACCAGGCGCTGTGGGACATCAAGGGCAAGGCGCTCGGCGTGCCGGTGTACGAACTGCTGGGCGGGCTGGTGCGTGATCGCATGAAGACCTACCGCTGGGTTGGCGGCGACCGCCCGGGCGCAATCATCGCGCAGATCAACGATTACCGTGCGCTGGGCTTTGACACCTTCAAGTTCAACGGCACCGAGGAAATGAAGCTGATCGACAGCGCGCGCGCAGTCGATGCGGCAGTGGTCAAGGTGGCCGAAATCCGCGAGACCTTCGGCAACAGCATCGATTTCGGCATCGACTTCCACGGCCGCGTCGGCGCGCCGATGGCCAAGGCGCTGCTGCGCGAGCTCGAACCGTTAAAGCCGTTGTTCGTCGAAGAACCGGTACTGGCCGAACAGGCCGAGTACTACCCGCGCCTGGCCGCGAGCACCTGCATTCCGCTGGCTGCCGGCGAGCGCATGTTCTCGCGCTTCGAGTTCAAGAACGTGCTGTGCGCCGGCGGCATCGGCATGGTGCAGCCGGACCTGTCGCATGCCGGTGGCATCACCGAGTGCGTCAAGATCGCCGCCATGGCCGAAGCCTACGATGTGGGCTTCGCACCACACTGCCCGCTTGGCCCGATCGCGCTGGCTGCCTGCCTGCACGTGGACTTCGTTTCGCACAACGCCGTGCTGCAGGAACAGAGCATCGGCATCCACTACAACGAAGGCGCCGACCTGCTCGATTACGTCATCAACAAAGAAGATTTTCACTGTGTGGATGGCAGCATTGCCGCACTGCCCAAGCCCGGGCTCGGTGTGGAGATCAACGAAGACATGCTCAAGCGCGCAAACGAAAATCCGCCGGACTGGCGCAACCCGGTGTGGCGTCACGCCGACGGCAGCATCGCCGAATGGTGAGCACCGCCGACCACACCGCCGTGCTGGCCGTCGACAGCCGCTGCACGCATGGCGAAGGCGTGCTGTGGTGCGAGCAGCGTGAAGCGCTGTATTGGGTGGACATCAGCGAAAAACGCCTGTGGCGGCATCACCCCGGCAGCGCGCAGACGCGCTTCTGGACACTGCCCGACCGCCCGGGCTGCATCGGCCTGATGGACGATGGCCGCGTGCTGATCGCGCTGGCCAAGGCCATCTGCATCGCCGACCCGGACAATGCCGACGGCGACACGCTGCCGCTTGACCATCTGGCCGATGTCGAAGCCGACAACCCGCTCACGCGCAGCAACGACGGCCGCGCCGATCGCCATGGCAACTTCGTGTTCGGCACCATGGACGAGCACGACGACAAGGCCGGGCGCGGGGCGATGTACCAGTTCTCGCTGCGCCACGGGCTGCGTCGTCTGCCGTTGCCGGGCGTGTCCATTCCCAACTCGATCTGCTTCAGCCCGGACGGCCGCACGCTGTACTACTGCGATTCGGTGCGCCCGCAGATCCTGCGCTGCGATTACGACCCGGACACCGCGCAAACCAGCAATACGCGCGTGTTCACCACACTGGACCGCGACGACGCCGAGCCGGATGGCTCCATCATCGACAACGCCGGCCACTTGTGGAACGCGCAATGGCGCGCCTGGCGCGTGGTGCGGTATCGCCCGGACGGCAGCGTGGAGCGGATCGTGCAGATGCCGGTCAAGCACCCCACCTGCAGTGCCTTCGGCGGCGCCGCACTGGACCGTCTGCACGTGATCAGCTCGCGCCTGGACCATAGCGATGCCGAGCTGGCACAAACCCCGCAGGCCGGCGGCCTGTACGTCTGCGACCTGCCGGTGCGCGGCTTGCCCGAAAGCCGGGTGGCCAGCGCATGATCGCGATTGATTGGGGCACCAGCAGCCTGCGCGGTTATCTGCTCGGGCCCGATGGCCAGGTGCGCGACCACCGCCGCGGCGCCGACGGCATCCTGGCCTGCCAGGGCCGCTTCAACGCGGTGCTGGAAGCGCTGATCACTGGCTGGGACGGCCCGGTACTGCTGTCGGGCATGATCGGCAGCCGCAATGGCTGGGTGGAACAGGCCTACCTGCCCTGCCCGGCCGACACGGCGGCGCTGGCCCAGGCAATGCAGCGCTACGACGACCTGCTCCCCGGCCGCACGCTGTGGTTCGTCCCCGGCGTCAGCGTCGGCGAACACGACGGCACTCCGGATGTGATGCGCGGCGAAGAAACCCAATTGGTGGGCCTGCTCGCCGCGCTTGGCGACGGCGAACACATCGCCTGCCTGCCCGGCACCCACAGCAAATGGGCCTGCCTGGCGCACGGCCAGCTCACCGGCTTTGCCACCCTCATGACCGGCGAGCTGTATGCACTGCTCCGTGAGCACAGCATCCTGGGCAAGCTGATGCAGGACGACGGCGGCAGCCTGGATGAGGGCGCCTTCCTGCAGGGGGTGACGCGCAGCTCCGAGCCCGGCGGGCTGAGCCATCACCTGTTCGGCACCCGCACCTTGGGGCTGTTCGAGCGCCTGCCCGCGCAGGCATTGCCGTCCTACCTCTCTGGCCTGCTGATCGGCCACGAACTGCGCGACCACCGCGGCGACCACCGCGCGGTGCACCTGGTCGGCAGCCCCGCCCTGGCCCAGCGCTACGCCCTGGCGTTGCAGCACCTGGGCGTGACCTCCCAGCTGCACCCGGAAGACCTGGCCGCGGCCGGCCTGTTCGCGCTCGCGCAACAGCGCGGCCTCGCCTGACCTCGGCAACGCCTTCTCGCAGTGAGGCGAGAAGGCGCGGGCCGCGCGCCACCAGCGCGCGTTCGCCCTAATGCCCGCGCCCCGAGCGCCGGTCAAGCGCGAGGCGGCAGCACCGCCAACCGCCCTCGCACCGCCAAATCACTGCAAGATCACGCCCCGCCCGCACACCCACCACGCGACTGCTTTAGAATTGCGCGGCTTAACGCCGGAAGTTGCCATGCCTTTTGTTGTCACCGAAAACTGCATCAAGTGCAAATACACCGACTGCGTCGAAGTCTGTCCGGTGGATTGTTTCCACGCAGGCCCGAACTTTCTGGTCATCGACCCGGATGAGTGCATCGATTGCACCCTGTGCGAGCCCGAATGCCCGGCCAACGCGATCTATCCCGAGGACGACGTGCCGGCGGGACAGGAAGCTTTTGTTGCCCTCAACGCCGAGCTGGCCAAGGCCTGGCCGGTGCTGACCGTGCGCCAGGAGCCGCTGCCCGACGCCGCCGAGTGGGACGGCAAGCCGGACAAATTGCCGCTGCTGCAGCGCTGATCCGTAGCGCCGCCGGCCGCAAATACAAAACGGGCGCCCTGGGCGCCCGTTTTGCTGTCTGCACTGCCAACCGGCCTCAGCCGCCCAGCTTGCCCTTCAGCGAGGCGATCAACGCCACCGGTGCCGCCGCGGTGGCAGGCATGCCGCGCGGATCAACCGCCGAGACGTAGCTGCCGGCTTCGACCTTGACCACGCGCACCAGGAAGCTGGCGCCCTCGTAGGTGACGTCGTAGGAGCCCAGCATCTGCGCCTTGCTGGCGATGGTCAGGCCCGGAATATCGGCCAGCGCGTCGCCCACCTTGGCAAACACCGCATCGCGCTCGCCCGGCACGGTAAAGCCACTGTTGGCGCTGGCCGACGGCGGCGTATTGGCGTTCTGCTGGGTGGTGGACGCCAGCGTCGGCACCTTCATGGCACCGGAGGTGTCGGGCAGGTTCAGATCCGGCGGCACTTCCAGCGGACGTGCCTCCGGGGCCAGCGCATAGTCGCCGCGCGCGCCCTTGTGGAACCAGCTGCAGCCGCTCGTGGCGGCGACGGTGGCGGTCGCCAGCAGCGCGAGCGAGAGCAAGCGGACGGGGGAAACGGAATGACGCATCGATAGATCTCCTGGGTCAGGCCGCGAGCATTTCGCGGCTGGAAAGCGCTTCCAACGCAATTGCGTTGGCGGCAAGGCGGTCGGCGGCCGGCTGATGGGCCGCGGAAAGTGGCAGCAACGGCAAGCGCAGGCCGTGGCCGATCCCGGCGCGCTGCAGCAGCGCCTTGACGGGGATGGGATTGGATTCGACGCCGCAGAAGCTGTGGTACTCGCTCAGACGCGTGTCCCAGGCGTTGGCGGCCTCGTGCTGGCCGGTGCGGGCCAGATCGCAGAGCCGGCGGTAGGCCGAAGGCAGCGCGTTGGACGCCACCGACACCAGGCCGTCGGCGCCGGCCAGCATTGACTGCGCGGCGCTGCCGTCGTCACCGCTGAGCACCACGAAGCTGTCGCTGCGCAAGGCCATCAGCGCGGCAATCCGCTCCGGTTCGCTGCGTGCTTCCTTGATGCCGACGATGTTCGGGTGGCTCACCAGCGCGGCGACCGTTTCCGGCAGCAGGTCGCAGCCGGTACGGCCCGGCACGTTGTACAGCACCACCGGCAGGCCGCCGTTGTCGGCAACCGCCTGGAAGTGCGCCAGCAGCCCGGCCTGGGTGGGCCGCACGTAAGGCGGCGTCACCACCAGCGCGTACTGCGCGCCCAGCGCAGCGGCACGGCGGGTCTGCGCAATGGTTTTTGCGGTACCGGAGAGCCCGGTGCCAGCCAGCACCGGCACCCGGCCGGCCACCTGCGCCACGGCCGCACGCACTAGCGTGTCGTATTCGTCGTCGCTCAGTGCCGCCGCTTCGCCGGTCGAGCCGGCAACCACGATTCCCTGGACACCGCCGTGCAGCTGCTGCTCCAGCAGCCGCCGCCAGGCATCCAGGTCGAGTGCGCCGTCCGGCCCGAAAGGGGTCGCCAGCGCGGTGATGATGCCGGAAAGGGACAAGATTCTGCTGCTCTTACGTGACAGGAAAGGCCCGCGCGCACGCGGGTTGTGGCCGCCTGCATGTTACTTGCGGCGCGAAAGCACGGGCAAGTATGCTGGTCACCGCCAGGGCGCCTGCCCGGGCGGCCATTCAGCCTGATGCAATGCCGGAAGCCCCTTTGACTGACTCGACTCCCCGGCCTTCGCCGACCGAAAACCACCTCCTGATCAACGCCTACACGACGCATCCGGAGTCCCCCCTGTTGCCCGTCACCCGCCGCATCGCCGACAGCGGCTGCAATCTCGTGGACGCCCGCCTGGCCACCGTGGGGCGCGATGTCTCGGTCACCGCGCTGGCAACCGGCTCCTGGGACTCGGTTGCCAAGCTCGAAGCCATGCTGACGCGGCTCGAACGCGAAGAAGGCCTGAAGCTGGTGTGGTACCGCACCGGCCCCAAGCAGGCGCAATCCAATCTGCTGCCGTACATCGTCGAGGTGATCGCCGCCGACAAGCCCGGCATCCTGTTCCAGCTGGCCGATTTCTTCGACCGCCAGGGCATCACCATCGAGAACCTGCAGAGCACCCGCTACCGCGCGATGCAGACCGGTGCGGAGATGTTCTCTGCGCAGGTGACCATCGGCGTGCCGGCCAACATGCACATCGCTGCCTTGCGCGATGATTTCCTGGAATTCTGTGATCACCTCAATCTCGACGCGATCATGGACCCGATGAAGTTTTAAGACAGGAGTTCGCATGGCCATCGCGATGTCCGCGCTGAAACAGATGTTCGACCACATCCGCTCGGAAACCGACTGGAACCTGGACGGCCCGTTGCGCTGGGAATATTTCTTTGCCGATCCGGCGCAGCAACCGCTGCAGCAGCTGGCCGAGCAACTGACCAAGGACGGCTACCGCGTCATCGATATCTTTCTCGGCGAACGCGACGAGGACGATGGTGACGACGAAGAGTCGTACTTCCTGCATGTGGACAAACTGGAACACCACACCCTGGAAACGCTGAATCAGCGCAATGCCGCGTTCGATGCACTCGCCAAACGTTTCCATGTGGCTGCTTATGATGGGATGGACGTCGGGCCGGCCTGATCGGCACCGACCGCCTCTCCCCTTCAGGCTGAGCAACGATGACCGACGCTGTACTGGAACTGCCCG
This sequence comes from Xanthomonas sp. NCPPB 4037, assembly GCF_041475695.2. Classification (NCBI taxonomy): domain Bacteria; kingdom Pseudomonadati; phylum Pseudomonadota; class Gammaproteobacteria; order Lysobacterales; family Lysobacteraceae; genus Xanthomonas; species Xanthomonas sp. NCPPB 4037. The sequence continues at coordinate 2,055,677 of NZ_CM191261.1, read as the reverse complement.
CTGCAACCTTCGATCTGCCGCTGTCGCTGTCCGGCGGCACCCAGACCACCTTGCGCGCCTATGCCGGCCACTGGCTGGTGATCTACTTCTACCCCAAGGACAGCACGCCCGGCTGCACCACCGAAGGCCTGGACTTCAACGCGCTGCTGCCGGAATTCGACAAGGCCGGCGCCAAGATCCTGGGCGTCTCGCGCGATTCGGTGAAGTCACACGACAACTTCTGCGCCAAGCAGGGGTTTGCATTTCCGCTGGTCAGCGATGGCGATGAAGCACTGTGCCGCGCCTTCGACGTGATCAAGGAAAAGAACATGTACGGCAAGCAGGTGCTCGGCATCGAGCGCAGCACCTTCCTACTGTCGCCCGAGGGGCAGGTCGTGCAGGCCTGGCGCAAGGTCAAGGTCGCCGGCCATGCCGATGCGGTGCTGGCCGCGTTGAAGGCGCACGCCAAACAGTGAGTTCCCTCGTTTCCCGCGTCCTCCATCACCCTGCCTGCGCAGGCGTGATGGCTCGCCCCTGCTCCATCACTTGGAAGACCCAATGACCCGAGGCAAGCGCATCTACGTGCTGGACACCAACGTGCTGATGCACGATCCCACCGCGCTGTTCAAATTCGAAGAACACGATGTCTTCCTGCCGATGCAGGTGATCGAAGAACTCGACAACGCCAAGAAGGGCACCTCCGAAGTCAGCCGCAACGCGCGCCAGGTCAGCCGCTTCCTGGACGAATTGCTGGAGAACACCAACGCCGAGCAGATCCAGGCCGGCATCCTGCTGAGCCACCCGCAGGGCATCCAGCTCAAGGGCCAGGCCGCGATCGGGCGGCTGTATTTCCAGATCCACCCGATCGAGCCGGGCCGCACCTTCGGCGCGATGCTGCCGGACAACAAGATCCTCGCCTCGGTGCTGGCGCTGCGCGAAGAAAACCCCGATGTGCCGGTGATCCTGGTGTCCAAGGACATCAACCTGCGCATCAAGGCCTACATCAGCGGCCTGGTTGCCGAGGACTACCAGAACGATCGCGCGCTGGACGATTTCAGCCTGCTGTTCACCGGCGCGATCGAGCTGCCGGAAGACTTCTGGCAAAAGCACAACGAGGACCTGCGCAGCTGGAACGAGCGCGGACGCACCCATTACGAGATCGTGCTGGCCGACGACGAAGACTGGTATCCCAATCAGTACCTGTATCTGCCGGGCGAAGACGAAGTGGAACTGCGCGTGGCCAAGGTCGGCGGCGGCAAGGCCACGCTGTGCCTGGTGGATGATTTCCGCCATACCCAGCATGCGGTCTGGGGCATTGCCGCGCGCAACCGCGAGCAGAACTTTGCGCTCAATGCGCTGATGGACCCGGAGATCGATTTCGTCACCCTGCTCGGCACCGCCGGCACCGGCAAGACGCTGCTCGCGCTGGCCGCGGGCCTGGCGCAGACGATGGACCAGCAGCGTTACCGCGAGATCATCATGACCCGCGCGACGGTGAGCGTGGGCGAAGACATCGGCTTTCTGCCCGGCACCGAAGAAGAAAAGATGACCCCGTGGATGGGCGCGCTCACCGACAATCTGGAAGTGCTCACCCACAACCAGGACGGCGGCTCATGGGGCCGCGCGGCCACCAACGACCTGCTCGCCAGCCGCATCAAGATCCGCTCGATGAACTTCATGCGCGGGCGCACCTTCCTGTCGCGTTATCTGATCCTGGACGAAGCGCAGAACCTCACGCCCAAGCAGATGAAGACGCTGATCACCCGTGCCGGCCCCGGTACCAAGATCGTGTGCCTGGGCAACGTGGAGCAGATCGACACGCCCTACCTCACCGAGACCACGTCCGGCCTGACCTATGCGGTGGATCGCTTCAAGGCCTGGCCGCACAGCGCGCACATTACGCTGCGGCGCGGCGAGCGTTCGCGGCTGGCCGACTTCGCTTCGGAGGTGCTGTGATGTCCACGCTGCGCAGCGCTGCGGCGCTGACGTTGCTCACCCTGGCTGGCTGCGCAACCACCCAGCCGGCCAGCGTGCCGACCAACCTGAAAAGCGGCCAGTCGTGGGTGATCACACGGCAGACCATCGCCGATCAGGTGCTGGACACCTGCTCGCGCGACAGCCCGGCACGCCAACCGGGCAGGATTACCGGCTACTGGGCGCCGACGCATCAGCAGATCGAACTACTCGAATCACGCCAGGACGCACTCACCCCCACCATCGCCGAGCCGCGCGACTTCGACCGGCAATACGTGGGCGTGGTGGTCGATGGGCGTGAGCTGATCTACATCAATGCGTTCAAGCTGCCCGACAGCCCCTCGCTGAAACCGGCCACGACCGCAGTGCGCGCCTGTGATGGCGGCGCTGCCTTCTGGGGCGCGTTGTACGACCCGCAAACCGGCGCGTTTTCGGAAATCGCCATCAACGGCGGCGCCTGATCGACCACGACCCAAGGCGTTAAAGGGAGTCTGCACAGTCGCGCCGCGGCAGTGCAGAATCGCCGCATGACCACGCCCAGCACGCTGTCCGCATTGACCATCGCCGGTTCGGATTCCGGCGGTGGTGCCGGCATCCAGGCCGATCTGAAGACCTTCGCCGCGCATCGCGTGCACGGCCTGTCCGCCATTACCGCACTGACCGCGCAACACACCCGTGGTGTCACCGCAGTGCATGTGCCGCCGCTGGCATTCCTGCGCGCCCAGGTCGATGCCTGCTTTGCCGATTTCCAGATCCAGGCGGTCAAGCTCGGCATGCTGGCCAACGCCGATGTCATCCACTGCGTGGCCGACCTGCTCGAACAGTACCGCCCGCCATTCGTGGTACTCGACCCGGTGATGGTGGCCACCAGCGGTGCGCGTTTGCTCGAAGACGCCGCGTTGGACGCACTGCGCACTCGCCTGTTGCCGCTGGCGAGCTTGATCACGCCCAATACGCCCGAGGCCGAATTGCTCACCGGCCGCCGTATCGACACCCCCGATGCCGCCGACCATGCGACCGCCACGTTGCTGGAGCTGGGCGCCAACGCCGTGTTGCTCAAGGGCGGCCATTTGCGCGAAGGCACGCGCGTGATCGATCGGTTCGACGACGGCGTTGCGCAGGAAATTTTCATGCATCCGCGCCTGGAACTGGACGCACACGGCACCGGCTGCACGCTCTCTGCCGCCATTGCCGCGCAGTTGTGTCAGGGCCTGTCGTTGCTCAACGCCTGCGAGGCCGCGATCGATTATGTGGCCCGTGCAATTGCCAACGGCCAGCGTCCGGGCCAGAGCGATGTAGTGGTGCTGGATCACTTCGGTGCCGCGCCGCACGCATGGGACTGATCAACGCCGCACATACGGCCACCGCGGCGGATGGGCACGGCTGGCAGCTGCTGCACTACGCGCCTGCGCAGCCGATCGCCAGCCTGTTGTGGTTACCTGCATTGGGCGTGGCGGCCCGGCACTACGCGCCATTCGCGCAGGCATTGGCCGAGCGCGGCATTGCGGTCTTCGTGCACGAATGGCGTGGCAACGGCAGCAGCACCTTGCGTGCATCGCGTCACCACGATTGGGGGTTTCGCACCCTGCTTGAACATGATCTGCGGGCCAGCCAGGCCATTGTCGCTGCGCAGTCACCGCCGCTGCCGCGGCTGCTGGGCGGCCACAGCCTGGGTGGGCAACTGGCCTGCTGCCATGCCGCGTTGCATCCGGGCAATGCGGCGCGCCTGTGGCTGGTCGCCAGCGGATCGCCGTACTGGCGCAACTTTCCGTCACCGCTGCGTTATGGGCTGCCGTTGGCATACCGGTTCCTGCCATGGCTGGCACGTGTGCAAGGCGTGCTGCACGGGCGGCGGCTCGGCTTTGCGGGGACCGAAGCGCGCAGCCTGATCGCCGACTGGGCGCGCGTTGGCTGCATCAATCGCTACCGCGCTGCAGGCGCACCGTGGGATCTGGAGCAGGCACTGGCCAGTGTCATCTGCCCGGTCGACGGTGTGGTGTTCGCACACGACCGCTTCGGCCCCGCTATAGCGCTGCACGCGCTTTGCGCCAAGATGCCGCAGGCGCCCACGACGCTGCGCCTGCTCGACGACGCAGCGCTGGGCGTCCGCAGCGACCACTTCGCGTGGATGCGCGCACCCATCGCGGTCGCCGCTGCGTTACGCACGTCGCTGCACGATCGATAGCGCCACGGGATCGTCACAAAGGGATTGACGCACGCGTCAGGCATCCGCATAATTCCGCTCCTGACGAGGCGCCCGTAGCTCAGTTGGATAGAGTACCTGGCTACGAACCAGGCGGTCGGGAGTTCGAATCTCTCCGGGCGCACCATCTTCAGAACAACATAAGACAGCCTTCAACCGCTGTCTTTTTAGTTACAAAGGTTCGATCGCATTGCGGCGGATCTGCACCACTCAAACAAGACATGCGCCCGTAGCTCAGTTGGATAGAGTACCTGGCTACGAACCAGGCGGTCGGGAGTTCGAATCTCTCCGGGCGCACCATTCTTGGAAAAACGACCAGCTTGCCGGTCGTTTTTTTTTGCCTATCAGATCCAGTGGACCGTGCGTCAGGCCAGTGCGCCTGCTTCGCCGGTCGGCGCAAACGTGGCCAATGGCACCAGTGAGACCACCGGATGCCCCGCATCGCGCCAGGCATCCAGCCCACCCAGTAGCGGACGCACATCGCGATACCCGCGCTCGCGCAAGCGCCCAGCCAACCAGGCGGCGGACACTTCATCCGGGCAGGCGCAATAGATCACCACGCTGCGATCGCGCGGCACCGTTGCCAGAATCTGCGCCAGCTCGCGCTCATCGGCAAACACCGCACCGGGAATCGTGTACGGCTGCAGATCGCGAAAGCCCTGCGCGCGGATATCCAGCACCGCCGGCCGCATCGCTTCGTCGGCGGCAAGCATCGGCACCAGTTCTTCCACCGCAATGCGCGCGGTCTCCAGCGAGCGCAGCAGCGTATGGCGGCGCCACCAGCGCCAGCCGACATAACCGGCCAACAGCAGCGCTACCACCAGCACTGCGCCCGAGCCTAGAGTGGAGAGAAAGTGCAGCACGTCCTGCACCTGATCGGCGAACAGTGCGCCCAACCCAAGCCCCACCGCGGCCCACAGCAACGCGCCAAACGCGTCGTAGCGCAGGAATGCTCCTGGCCGCACCTGCATCGCGCCCGCCATTGGCACCGATACCATCGACAGGCCAGGCACGAACTTGGCCACCGCCAGCACGCGTACGCCCCAGCGCCCGAAGAAACGCTCGGTCTTCTTCATGCAGGTATCGCGCGACAGCGACAGCCGGCACAGCGACTGCAAGGTGCGATTGCCGAACCGGCGCCCGGCCAGATACCAGACCAGATCGCCCAGCACGCTGGCGAATACGGAAACAGCCAGTGCTGCCAGCGCGGCACTCCACGCGCCGCTGCCGCCGTGCAAGGCATAGCCGGCGCCCACCAGTACCAGGGTCGGCATGGCCGGCACCGGCAGACCGAGCGACAACGCCAGCACGTTGGCGAACACCAGCGCCAATCCGTACTGTTCGATCAAGCCTTGCATGCGGCACCCTGGCGCGATGGCGAGCGGCCATTATCCGCCTATCGCTACGCCACCGGCTGCCCAGTGGCGACGGAACGATACGTTTCGGCCAGCTGCTCCAGCCAGCGCGCAAATAACCCGTCGCTGCGCAGCGCCTGCCGCCACCAGCCCAGCGCCTCGCCCTCCTCGCCCGGGCGCCATGCCAAATAGAACGTCTCGTCGGGCTTGTGCGTTTCCACCGCAAGCGCGCGCAGGGCGCCGGCCTGCAGTGCGCCGCGCGCGTATGGCTCGGGCAGGAAGCCATAGCCGGCCCCAGCCAGCTGCAGCTGCAACTTGGTCTGCATGTCCGGCACGGTGAGCACGTCGCGGCCGGAGAGCAGCCCCACCGTGCGTGGCAGCAGCCGGCGCGCAGAGTCCGCTGCCGCGATCGCGCGATGCTCGGCCAGCTCCGCCACGCCCAGCACTCCGGCGTCCACCAGCGGATGCGTAGCGGCCACTGCGAACACGAACCGCAGCGAGCCGATCGGTTCGGCGACATAACCGCCACCGCTCGGCCCTTCGCCAGCAGCAACCACCAGATCCACGCGTCGATCCAGCAGCGCCTCCCAGCTGCCGGAGAGCGACTCGCTCACCACGCGCAACCGGGTGCTGTCGGCGATGCGATAGAAGTCCAGCAGTTGCGGCAGCAGCAATGACGCCGGCAGCACCGCGTCCAGGCCAATGGCGAACTCCGACTCCCAGCCGGAGGCGACCCGCCGCACCCGCACTTCCAGCTCCTGCGCCGCGCGCAGCAATTGCCGCCCCTCACGCAACAGCTCGCGGCCGGCCTGCGTTGGCGTGGCCTTGGGGCCAACGCGCTCGAACAACTGAACGCCCAGGTCCTCCTCCAGCTTGGAGACCGTGTAGGAGATCGTCGACGGCACCTTGAACAGCACCTTCGCCGCGGCAGTGAAGGAGCCACGGCGGTCGATCGCGTCCAGGATCTGCAACGCATCCAGACTGATTTTCATTGTTCGATTTTTTCGATGGTAGCAGTCAAATCTACTCGCTTTTTTTACCCGGGGCACCTCTCCACACTACGCATCAACGGAACGGGCAAGCAAAACGCACCTTCCGCCTCATTCGAATCTTTCCAAGGAGAAGCACCATGTTGACTGTCCGCAAGAGCGAAACCCGTGGCCGCGCCGAGCACGGCTGGCTGTCCTCGCGTCATACCTTCTCCTTCGCCAGCTACCACGATCCGCGCCACATGGGCATCGGCCCGCTGCGCGTGATCAACGAAGACAAGGTAACGGCGGGCGAAGGTTTCGGTACGCATGCCCACCGCGACATGGAGATCATTTCCTACGTGCTGGACGGCGCACTGGAGCACAAGGACAGCATGGGCACGGGATCGGTCCTGCATTACGGCGATGTGCAGCGCATGAGCGCCGGCAGCGGCGTCACCCACAGCGAGTTCAACCACTCGACCAGCGACCCGGTGCACTTCCTGCAGATCTGGGTGATGCCCGAGCGCAACGGCATTGAGCCCAGCTACGAAGAAAAGCATTTCGACGCCGACAGCAAGCGCAACACCTTGCGCCTGATCGCCTCGCCCGACGGCGACGGTGGCTCGCTGAAGCTGCACCAGGATGCGCGCCTGTACGCCACCATCCTGGATGGCGAAGGCCGTCTGCAGCACCCACTGGCTCAGGGCCGCCTCGGCTACGTGCAAGTGGCGCGCGGCAGCCTGACCGTCAACGGCCAGGTGCTGGCGGCCGGTGATGCCTTGCAGGTGACGGGCGAGCCGGAGATCGTGCTGGCCGATGCCCGTGATGCCGAAGTGCTGGTGTTCGACCTGCCGCAGTGAGTGGTTGGCAGTGCGTCGCCTTGATGTATCGGAGTCACGTGCACGGCGGCTGCGCACCAGTAATGCAAAAACCCGCCGACTGGCGGGTTTTTGTTGTGGCATCGGCTGCCTTGACGACAGCAGGCGTTAGAACATGCCTGCTTGATTGAATGATAGATGCGTAGGCACCGTGTCATGCCACGGGTGGAGGCGCCTTTGCGCTGCAGCCTTGCCTGCCTGGCAGCGATAGCGGCCATAGAACCATCGAGCCTGCGCTTCTCGCAGTCGTCAGCCACGCGACGAGACGGCAAAACGCAATGAAATTGCCGCGATTTGATGCGATGCAAGTAATCCGAATCAACGCACGACTATTCGAGAAGCACTCCCCTCGGCACGCCGCAAACCGCAGGAGATACAAGCGCGCACTTCGCACACGCTTGCTCTGCAATGTGGGCGCTTCCAGGTCTGCATCACTAGGACAGTCGCACCGCACGCGCTACACGGCGACCAACGCGGAGCACTCCAGCGGCGCTGCACACACGGCACGTTGCATCACTCGCTAGCCAAGCACTGAGCACACCGGTCGATCAGCAGAACGAGCGCACTTGCAACTGCTCCAGCACACGCGCTTCATCCAACCAACCGGCACGCAAGCCTATGCGCAAGCAAACCCGTCAGCGCCCACAAGCAACGCCCGCCATGCATCACGCACGCCGTGCCAGCACCTCCACCGCGGGCGTATCCTGCGGCGGCTGACCGACCTCGTCGCCATTGACCAGCGCGAACAGCGCGTCCGCATCGGCCTCCAGCACACGCGCAGAGCGCGCCAGATCATCGACCATCTGCGCCTGATCACGCGCCTGCACACCGATCGACTGCAGCGCTTGATTGGCAGTGGAAATGTCCTGGGCCTGCACCTGGCTGGCGGCGGCGATCTGCTCCACGGTCGCGGTCACCTTCAACACCGAGCTGACCATGTCCTGCATCACCTTGCCGGCCTGCTCGGCCAGGCGTGAGCCATCGCCCACCTGATTGGTCGCGTCTTCGATCAGTGAGCGAATTTCGCGCGCAGACACGCTGCAGCGCTGCGCCAGGCTGCGCACCTCGGTCGCCACCACGGCAAAGCCCCTGCCCTGCTCGCCTGCACGCGCGGCTTCCACCGCCGCGTTGAGCGCCAGGATGTTGGTCTGGAAGGCAATGCCGTCGATCACCTCGATGATCTGGCCGATGCGGTCGGTCGCCTTGCGAATGCTGGAAGTGGTCTGCACGACCTCGGCAATGACGTGCGCGCCCTTGCGGGCCACAGTGGCTGACTCTTCGGCCATGTGCTGCGCAGCGCCGGCATTTTCCGAATTGGTGCGCACCGTCTCGGCCAACTGCTCGATGCTGGTGGAGGTCTGCTGCACGGCATCGGACTGGCTGGCCGCACGGCTCACCAATTCCTGATTGCTTGCCGAAATATGGTGCGCCTCGCGCTGCACGTTTTGCGCAATGCCCATGGTTTGCCGCACCAGATCGCGCATGCGCTCGGCCGAGCGCACCTGGTCGGTGACGTCGGTGGCGTACTTCACCACCTTGTATGGGCGCCCGGATACATCCAGGATCGGGTTGTAGGAGGCCTGGATCCAGGCCGTGCTGCCATCCTTGCGCAGGCGCCGATACCGGCCAGCATCGAACTGCCCGCGGGCCAGCTTGGCCCAGAACTGGCGATAGTCTTCCGAGGCGCTGTAGGCAGCATCGACGAACACGCTGTGATGCTTGCCGATCGCCTCGTCGGCGCGGTAACCGAGAATCGCCAGAAAGTTGTCATTGGCACTCAGCACCCGACCATCCAGGTCGAACTCAATCACACCCATCACCTTGGCAATCGCCTGGATCCGGCCGTCCGCATCAGCGGATTCCACCACCTGGCGCGTGATGTCGGTAGCGTACTTAATGACCTTGTAAGGGCGCCCACGCTCGTCCAGCACCGGGTTGTAGGAGGCCTGGATCCAGACCTCACGCCCGTCCCTGCCCACGCGCTTGTAGCGCCCGGCATCGAATTCGCCACGCCCGAGCTTTTCCCAGAACACGCGGTATTCGGCCGACTGCCGCTGCGCCGGTTCGACAAACAGGCGGTGGTGCTGGCCACGGATTTCGTCCAGCCGGTAGCCCATGACTTCAAGAAAATTGGCATTGGCATCGAGCACCGTGCCATCCAGCGAAAACTCGATCACCGCCACCACCTTGTCGATCGCGTCGATGCGGCCACGCGATACGGCTTACCGGAGCGATCCAGCAGCGGGTTATAGGAGGCGTTGATCCACACCTCCCGCTCACCATTACCCAGGCGGCAATAGCGCCCGGCATGGAAGTCGCCACGCCGCAACGTGTCCCAGAACTGCCGGTACCCATCGCTCTCGCGTTCGCTCGGGTGCACGAACATGCGGTGGTGCTTGCCGACCACATCTTCCAGCCGATAGCCCATCAAGGCGAGGAAGTTGTGGTTCGCATCCAGGATGCGGCCCTCCAGATCGAACTCGATGACGGCCATGACCCGATCCATCGCGGTGGCCTTGTGCTGCAGCCCTCGGGTCCAGAGAGAGGTAAGACGTCCAACAAGCGGCTGCAAGCGCATTCCAACGTTCCGTGGTGTGGGTCACATCTTTAGCGGCTCACCCATCGAATCCTTGACCGTTTCCAAGCGCGCACGCGAGCAGGTTTATGCATGATTTAAGGCGAAAAGCGGACTCTTCTGGACAGGCCACATCACTGAAGGAGCCTAGGTAGCGCTATCTCGCGAGCGTCCATCGATCAGTTGTTTCTATCCATCGACGGCCGGCATGGCTGGCGCGTATGCAGAGGCCGCCCCTGGCGTTGCGAGTTCACTCTTCGCAACGCGATGAAATCGCTCTAAGGACGAAGCATCCACGTCAGCCGGCAATCGCACTATCGTTGTGTGGACGCCAAGGAAATAGATCGCGTGATCATCGGACGCGGTGATGTGCCACGGATGCGGTTGAGACACCATCGGCACCCTGTGATGCGACCACCATGCAACGCATCCAATCGGTGCCAGCTGCGCTGGAAGCCTCAATCTGCGGGCAGAGACTGTTGCGCCGAGACTCCGAAGCGGCCTTCGCTAAAAACCGAAACCCTCATCAATTGGAGGCATCTCAGCCATATCAGCCGGCGAGCAAGTGCAGCAGAAGCAACGCCTGACGATGCTGCGTTTGCTGTTTAGCTGATCGAGCACAGGATGTAGCCAAAAGGAACGGCCCTGCGCTCAAGGCCAGGCGATGCGAGGTCATACCCAGGACCCAGCGAACAGCCGCACCGCACGTCGGCACGCGCTGGTGCAATTCGACACCTGCACAGCAATGCACGGCACCAGCAGCAGCCACCGCGCTATCCGCAACTCCAAGATGCCTGCATAGATCTGAAAGTAGCGCCGAGGCGGCTTCAGACACTGCATGCGGGTGGACAAGGTCATCGCCTGCAAGTGATCGCACTGCACGTGTATGTTGGGTAGCGCCGCCCGCCTGGACAATCACTTTGACCACTGTAACCACACGGAGCATCCGAGCGCGCGAAGCAGGTGGGGCAGTATCTTCTACTTGGCAAACGCACAAATGAAAACACCCGCAAATCAAGGATTTGCGGGTGTTTTTTGAACTGGCGGAGCGAGAGGGATTCGAACCCTCGATAGAGCTTTTGACCCTATACTCCCTTAGCAGGGGAGCCCCTTCAGCCGCTCGGGCATCGCTCCAGTTTTTGCATCCTGCCGCAGTGTCTCGTGGCAGGCCGCGAAGAATACCGGGTAAGAGGGGCTAACGTAAACCCTTTTGAATCGATCAGTCCGAAGAATCGTCGTTGTGATGCGCACCGGACGCAACCGGCTCGTCACCGCGCTGGATGCGCTGATAGATTTCTTCGCGATGCACGGCAACATCCTTAGGCGCGGTAATGCCAATGCGCACCTGATTTCCCTTGACGCCGAGCACGGTCACGGTGACCGAGTCGCCGATCATCAGGGTTTCGCCTACTCGGCGAGTGAGGATCAACATTTTGCAAATCTCCTGGAACTGGCGGGTATCCCACCAGCATCGACGGCCTCCTGAATGAGACGCGCCCTAGGTAAAGGGGATAAAGACCAGAAATGGTAGCGGGACATCCTGCCAGCCAGCAAGGCTTGGCAGGACAAGTGTTCAGCCCAAGTGTTGCTTGACCCAGGAGGGCACGCCTTGGAGCGCAGTCGCAAGGGCGGGCCCGTCCTCGCCACCACCCTGGGCGAGATCCGGACGGCCACCGCCCTTGCCCCCGATCTGACTGGCGATATGGCCGAGGAGTTCCCCTGCCTTCACCTTGCCAGTTGGGCTGCCGTTCACGCCGGCCACCAGGGCGACCTTGCCGCCGGCAGCGCCGGCCAGCACGATCACCGAGTCGCCCAATTGTTGTTTCAGGCGATCCATGGCCTCGCGCAAAGCCTTGGCGTCGAATCCCTCCAGACGCACCGCGACCACCTTGACCCCAGCCACGTCCACCGCGCTGGCGCCGAGGTCGGCGGTCGCGCCGGATGCAAGCTTGGCTTTGAGCGACTCCAGCTCGCGCTCCAGGCGCTTCTGGCGATCGGTCAGCGCCCGCACCTTGTCGACGATCTCGGTGCTGTTGCCGCCGAGCAGGCTTGCGGCCTCACCCAGACGACGCTCCTCTTCAGCCACGTAGTCGAGTGCGCCCTGCCCTGTCACCGCTTCGATGCGGCGCACGCCGGAAGAGACGCCGCCTTCGGAGGTGATCTTGAACAAGCCGATGTCACCGGTGCGGCTGACATGGGTGCCGCCGCACAGTTCGGTCGAATAGCCGCCCATCTTGAGCACGCGCACGCGCTCGCCATACTTTTCGCCAAACAGCGCCATCGCACCGAAGTCCAAGGCCTCCTGCATGGCCATGTTGTGCACTTCAACGCTGTGATTGGTGCGCACTTCCGCATTGACCTTGCGCTCGATCACTGCAAGTTCTTCCGCAGTGATCGGCTGGAAATGCGAGAAGTCGAAGCGCAGGCGATCCGGCGCCACCAGCGAGCCCTTCTGCTGCACGTGGGTCCCGAGCACCTCGCGCAAGGCGGCATGCAGCAGATGCGTGGCCGAGTGGTTGAGGATGGTCTTGCCACGACGCTGCACATCGATACCACCGGACAACACGTCGCCAAGTTTCAGCATGCCCTCCGCGATACGTCCGACATGCCCATGGAATTGGCCCGCGAACTTTTGTGTGTCGGCGACCTCGATGCTGACGTCCGTGCCGCTGAGCTGACCGCTGTCGCCGACCTGGCCGCCAGATTCGGCGTAGAACGGCGTGCGATCGGTGAACACGATGACCTCATCACCGGCCTCGGCACGGTCCACCGGCCGCCCCTGCTTGAACAACGCGACGACCTTCAGCGCGTCAGCATCCTGGGCCTCGTAGCCGAGGAACACGGTCGGCGCCATGGTGGCCACCAGATCCGCAGGCAGCGCCACGCCGCCACCGAACTTGCCTGCCGCGCGCGCGGTTTCGCGCTGACGCTCCATGGCGAACTCGAAGCCCTCCATGTCCACGCGCATTCCGCGCTCACGTGCGATGTCGGCGGTAAGATCGACCGGGAAGCCGTAGGTGTCGTAAAGACGGAACGCATCCGCGCCCGGAATGATCTCCTGCGAGCGCGACGCGACGTCGTCGAAGATCTTCATGCCGGCGTCGAGCGTCTCGGCAAACCGTTCTTCTTCGGCCAACAACGCACGCGCCACAGTCTCCTGCGCGACCACCAGTTCGGGATAGGCCTCGCCCATCAGCTCGACCAGCGTGGGCACCATCTTGCTGAAGAACGGCTGGCGGACGCCCAGCATCCAGCCATGCCGCAACGCGCGACGGATGATCCGGCGCAGCACATAGCCACGCCCTTCGTTGGATGGCAATACGCCATCCACGATCAGGAACGAACAGGCGCGGATGTGATCGGCGATGACGCGCAGCGACTTGTTTTCCAGATCCGCGATGCCGGTCAGCGCGCTGGCCTTACCGATCAGCGCCTGGAAGACGTCGATTTCGTAATTGGTGTGCACGTGCTGCAGGATGGCGGCCAGCCGCTCCAGGCCCATGCCGGTATCCACGCACGGGGCCGGCAGTGGCACCAGGGTGCCGTCTGGCTGGCGATCAAACTGCATGAACACCAGGTTCCAGATTTCGATGAAGCGGTCGCCGTCTTCATCGGGCGAACCCGGTGGGCCGCCGGCGATGTGATCGCCATGATCGAAGAAGATTTCGGTGCACGGACCGCAGGGACCGGTGTCGGCCATCTGCCAGAAGTTGTCCGACGCATACGGCGCGCCCTTATTGTCGCCGATGCGCACGATGCGGCTTTCCGGGATGCCGATCATGTCGCGCCAGAGTTCAAAGGCTTCTTCGTCGGTGTGGTACACCGTGACCAGCAAGCGATCAGCCGGCAGCTTCCAGACCTGCGTCAGCAACTCCCACGCCCAGGCAATGGCGTCCTTCTTGAAGTAATCACCGAACGACCAGTTGCCCAGCATCTCGAAGAAGGTGTGGTGGCGCGCGGTGTAGCCCACCGAATCCAGATCGTTGTGCTTGCCACCGGCACGCAGGCAGCGCTGCACGTCGGCGGCACGCACGTAGCTGCGCTTTTCTGCGCCAAGGAAGACATCCTTGAACTGGACCATGCCGGAATTGGTGAACAGCAAGGTTGGATCGTTGCCCGGCACCAGCGGCGCGGATGGCACGATGGTGTGGCCCTTCCCCTCGAAGAACGCGAGGAAGTCACTACGGATCTGGGAAGTGCTGAATTTGGCAGGTGCGTTCATGGGCTGGCATTGGGCGGGCGGTGGTCCCGGTCACCCCATGAGATGTGGGCGCAGAGGAGCGGAACAACCTGAAACCACAAAGGGTAGCAGGCCTGACGCCCTCAGTCCTCAAGGTCGAAGCGTGTTGCCAGCCGAATGCTGTTGCCATCGAAGCCGCGCCGCGCCAGCAGGTCGGCGGCCTTGCGCCGCTGTGCCAGGTCAACCGGCCCATCCTCGCCGAAACGGCGGCGGATCAGATCGCGTGCGTTCTCGGTCCAGTCCCCTTCGAACGTTGCCATCGCTGCACTGACCGCGTCGCTATCCAGGCCGTGGGTTCCGAGTTCTGCGCGGATGTGCAACGGCCCATACCCCGAACTGGCCCGGTTACGGACCACCGAGGCAGCAAAGCGCACATCGTCCTGCCAGCCCTCGCCTGCGAGCCGCTCCACGGCCGCCTGTGCGGCCTCGGGCTCGATACCACGCGCCTGCAACTTGCGGTTCAACTCTTTCTTGGAATGTTCACGGCGCACCAGTAATCCCAGTGCACGTTGGACCGGCGTCTGTTCCTTGAACCGACGTCCCCGCTTCGGTGCGGGCGCTTGCTCACTCATCGTGACGTGTCCCGAAGGTAAATGCGCCGTCCGTGGCGCCCGCCCTCCTGGCTTTCGATAGAACTACCGCGAGGAGCGACGGCACTGACTCCGCCGTCCCCGCGATAGGGAAAACTCACTCGCTCTCGGTCTCGCCGGCTTCACGCGGCGCCTCGGCGGGCTGGAACTTCTCGCGCAGCTCGGCTTCGAGCTTGATCGCCACCTGCGGGTTGTCGCGCAGATACCCACGGGCGTTGTCCTTGCCCTGGCCGATACGCTCATCGCCATAGCTGTACCAGGCACCGGCCTTGTCGACCAGCTTGGCTTCCACGCCCATATCGATCAGCTCACCCTCGCGGCTGATGCCTTCGCCGTACAGGATCTCGGTGATGACCTGCTTGAACGGGGGCGCCAGCTTGTTCTTGACCACCTTGATCTTGGTCTGGTTGCCGATGATCTCGTCACCCTTCTTGATCGCACCGATGCGGCGGATGTCCAAGCGGACCGAGGCGTAGAACTTCAGCGCATTGCCGCCGGTGGTCACTTCCGGGCTCTGGCCCGGCATCATCACGCCGATCTTCATGCGCAGCTGGTTGATGAAGACCACCAGCGTGTTGGAGCGCTTGATGTTGCCGGTGAGCTTGCGCAGCGCCTGGCTCATCAAACGGGCCTGCAGGCCAGGCAGCTGGTCGCCCATCTCGCCTTCGATTTCGGCCTTCGGGGTCAGCGCGGCAACCGAGTCGATCACCACGATGTCCACCGAGCTCGAGCGCACCAGCATGTCGGCGATTTCCAGCGCCTGCTCACCGGTATCCGGCTGCGACAGCAGCAGGTCATCGACATTGACGCCCAGCTTGGCGGCATAGATCGGGTCCAGCGCATGCTCGGCGTCGATGAAGGCCGCAGTGCCGCCCAGCTTCTGGCATTCGGCAATGGCCTGCAGGGTCAGGGTGGTCTTGCCCGAGGATTCCGGCCCGTAGATCTCGACCACGCGGCCCTTCGGCAGGCCGCCGATCCCCAGTGCGATGTCCAGCATCAGCGAACCGGTCGGGATGACCTCGACGGCCTCGATGACCCGGTCGCCCATGCGCATGACCGAGCCTTTGCCGAATTGCTTTTCGATCTGGCTCAGGGCGGCGGAAAGGGCGCGCTTCTTGTTCTCATCCATCTGGGTGATCCTCGTCAGTGATTTCGGTATGGGGCTAATGTAGCGGCGGTGTATCGCACGGACTGAGACTGCCTGCGACACACTTAGATTAGGGAGGCCAACCTGGTGGCGGCAGCGGGAAATTCTGCGCTACCGGCTCGGGAAACGGCCAGCGCATGCATCGGCGCAATGCTCAACGGTTGGGCCGCAAAAGGCCGCAATACAGGCCCTCGATGGCGAAATCCTGATCCGGCAGCACTTCGATCGGCGCGTAATCTGGATTGCGAGGCAGCAGCCGGATGCGGTCCTTGCCGATCTTGAGCAACTTGACGGTGATCTCTTCGTCGATCCGGGCCACCACGATCTGCCCCGAGCGGGCGTCGCGGGTGCGATGCACACCGATCAGGTCGCCATTGAAGATGCCTTCGTCGCACATCGAATCGCCCTGCACCTTGAGCAGGTAATCCGGCGATGGCGAGAAGAACACCCGATCCAGCACCACGAAATCGTCCGACCCGATGTCGGCGCCGATCGGCAGCCCGGCCGCCACGCGCCCCAGCACCGGCAAGCGCAGCACATCATCACGAACCTGCTCCTCTGCAGGGGCGGCCTTGGCGTGCGCAGCGGCGCCGGCCAACCGGATACCGCGCGCCTGGCCCGGAACGCGGCGGATGGCGCCGGCCTGCTCCAGCGCTTCCAGATGGTATTGCGCGGCGCGCACGCCCTTGAAGCCGAATGCCCGCGCGATCTCGGTCTGCGAGGGCGGCACGCCATCGGTCTCGATCCGCTCGGCGATGAGGGCGAGGATTGCTTGCTGGGTATCGGTCAGGTCCATGGTTAGTAGTATTACTACTAACGAGCGTGCGCGCAAGCGATTGCTTGCCCCGCCGCAGGGACCGCGTCAGCGGCGGCTGCGCCAGATTGAGAACAGGATCCAGACCCCGCACAACGCCGCGCCGATGAACCCGCTGACGCCCAGCGCCAGCAGCCAGCGGCTGGCAATGCCGCCAACGCTGTTCATCACGATCGACGAGCCAATCACCAGCGCGGCGGTGACGATTCCCATGGTGAGGCGGTTGGCGGCGCGGTCGACCTGCTCGCCGAATTCGCGCAAGGCTCGCGTTTCCACATGCAGCTGCAGCTTGCCGCGTCGCGCGGCCTGGATCAGGCGCTTAAGATCGCGCGGCAGATCGCCGATCAGATCAATCGCCCCGGTCACCGTGCGCCGGCCACGCCGCAACATCGCGCTGGGCGCATACCGCTGCAGCACCACGCGTTCGAGATAGGGGCGCGCTTCGCTGGCCATGTCGAAATCCGGGTCGAGCTGGCGCCCCATGCCTTCCAGGGTGAGGAAGGCCTTGATCATCAGCGCCAGGTCCGACGGCAACGTCAGCCCGTGATCGCGCAGGATGGCAGTGACATCGCCCAGCATCGCGCCGATGCGCAGTTCCTTGAGCGGTACGCCGCGATAGGCATCGACGAAGGCGCCGATGTCCTGTTGCAGGCGCGGCTCGTCGATGTCCAGGCTGGTGCCGGCCCATTCCAGCAACACGTCGATGACCGACTCGGCGTCGTAGCTCACCATGCCGTGCAACAGCTGCGCGACCTGGAAACGGCGCTGTTCGGAGATGCGCCCGACCATGCCGAAGTCGATGACCGCGATGCGCCCGTCGCGCAGATAGAAAATATTGCCGGGATGCGGATCGGCATGAAAACAGCCGTCCTGCAGCACCATCTTCAACACGATGCCGGCGCCGGTGCGTGCCAGCGCCTTGCGGTCCAGGCCAGCGGCATCCACAGCAACCAGATCGCGCCCGGGAATGCCGTCGACGAAGTCCTGCACGTTGAGCGACTCGCAGGTCCATTCCCAATGCACGGCGGGAATGAGGATCTGCGGATCGTTGGCGAAGTTGGCCGCGATGCGCTCGGCATTGCGGCACTCGGCGGCGAAGTCCAGCTCGCGGCGCAGCGACAGCGTGAACTGCTGCACCACTTCGGCGGGGCGATACCGCTTCAGATCCGGCGCGCGGGTTTCGACGATTTCGGCCAGCCGTGCGAGCAGACGCAGGTCGGCATCGATGGTGTCGCCGATGCCGGGGCGCCGGATCTTGAGCACCACCGCGGTGCCGTCGGCCAGCCAGGCGCGATGCGTCTGCGCCAGCGATGCGGCCGCCAGCGGCTCTTCATCCAACCGGGCGAAGACCTGCTCCGGTTCCATTCCCAGCGCAGCCACCAGCTGCGGGCGGATGTGTTCGAACGGCAGTGCCGGCACGGCGTTCTGCAGCTCGCTGAGTTCCTCGATCCAGTCTGGCGGCAACAGGTCCACGCGCGTGGCCAGCACCTGCCCCAGCTTGACGAACGTGGGACCGAGCTCTTCCAGCGCGCGGCGGACACGCGTGGCCGCGGACATGCGCAGACGGCCTTCGGCATTGGTCCAGTGCAACAGCCGGCCCGCACGCTCCAGCACGTCGGCCAGGCCGATCCGCCGCACCACATCGCCGAAGCCATAGCGGATCAGGACGGATGCGATTTCCTGCAGGCGCCCAAGGTCACGGACGGTGCCAAGTGCTTCCCACATCAGCGTGCTCCTCGCGACACAGCGATTGCGCAACGCAGCGACGCAGATGCATGGACACTGCCCTGCACTTTGACTCGCCACGACGCAGAGGCCGCGCGCGCAGGCGGAGCGATCAGCAGCGCGGAGCCCACAGCATCAGCACGCAGTGCCATCCTCACAGACTGCTGACAGCGAGGCGCATGCTGCGGCACACGCGTGCGCGCACTGGAACGCCGCAGGCCCGTGGCGAGCGACTGCGCGACGGGCGCGCGCAAGGAGAAAGCAGGAGACAAACGCATGGGTCACGCACACGGGAACGATGTACGTTTGTAGCCGATCCGCCCGCATCTGTCGCCTGCGCACCTGAAGCAGAGGCCGCACCCAGGCCTTGATTACCCAGCCCATGCAGCGCGGAAGCGCGCAGGCAGGCGCTGCACCTATCTCAGTAGCGCAAGCGCAGCGTCATGCCGAAGGTGCGCGGCGCACCCAAAAATGCATTCCACGAGCCGGCCTGCAGCGGCGCATCGATGGCCACTTGCCGATAGGTCACATTGCCAAGGTTCTCGGCCCAGGCTTCCAGTTGCCAGCGTTTATCGCTGGCGCCGATGCCTAATCGCGCGTTGACGATGGTGTAGGACGGCTGCAGCTTCTGCGGATCCAGGTCGGTGCCGACGTTGTAATCGGAGCTGTACTTGGCGCCCAGATTGGCACGACCGATCAGCTGGCTGCCGATGGCGTGTTCGTAGCTCAGCGCGAGGTTGCCAGACCAGCGCGGCGCAAAACTCGTGCGGCTGCCGGGCAGCAATGCCAGGTCCGCATCGGGCAGGCGGTCCTGGCCGTAGGCGGTATCCGTATAGCTGAGGCCACCTTGCAGCATCAGGCCGGGCAACCCGGTCTGCCACAGCACTTCCGCGTCCACGCCTTGAGAGATCACTGTCGGAATGGCGCGCACCACGAAGCTGGTGCCCAGAAAATTATTGAGCTGGAAGTCGCTGAAATCCTGGTAGAACAACGCGGCGTTCAGTAGCAGGTTGCCACCCAACCACGTGGTTTTGGCGCCAATCTCGTAACTGTCGACGAACTCGCCCGGGAAGGCGGTGTCGTCCACCGGCACGATGCCTTGCACGCCGCTGGACAAACCATCGGCAGATTGCACGCGGTCCAGATTGAAGCCGCCAGCCTTGTAGCCGCGCGCCGCCGACACATACGTCATCAGCGCGTCGTTCCAGCGATACGCCAGCTTGGCAGTGCCGGACCATTCGCGCTCGGTCAGTTGTTGCTGGGTCCTGCGGCCGTCATGCGCCACATTGCTCCACGGCAGGCAGGTAAAGCCCACCACTTGCGGAGCGATGCTCGGCACGGCTGCTGCCGGTACGCCACGCGCAGTCAGCGCCGCACCAATGCGTCGCGCCGCAGCCGGATCCAGCTGCCCGTTCGCAGCGAAGTAGCTCGCGCAGGCCGGGCTGCCATCCGGGTTCTCGAACGAGGAAGCCAGCGCCTTGTGTTCGTGGGTGTAGCGCAGCCCCACCACCACATCCAGCGCATCGGTGGCGTGCCAGGTGTTGTTGGTGAACACCGCAACGCTCCGGCCATCCTGGCGGAAGCGGTCCTGGCTGCCCTGGCCGCGAAACAGCGAACCGGTGGGCAAGCCGGTGGCATCGGCGATAAAGCGCGGTGCATCTGCACGTGCGGCCAGCGCAGGGTTGATGCGTCCCAGCAGCGCCGTGGAGAGGTACGGCTCGTAGGCCGTTCCAAAGCGGTACGACTCGTTGCGATGCACGGTTTCATCGGCGTAGAACGCACCCACCATCCAGTCCAGCTGCTCACTGGAACCGGCCAGCCGCAGCTCCTGGCTGAAGGTTCTGAACCCGGTGAGCATTTCATCCTGCTGCGGTGCGCGGTACAGCACGTCTGCGGCACTGAAATCGAAATCCAGGCCGTTGACCGAGGTCCAGTCACGTAACGCGGTGATCGACGTCAGCACCGGCGCGCCCAGCCAGGGCGTGGTCCAGTCCACCTGCGCCGACACCCCACGGTCACGAATGTCCTGCGCGGTGCTGCGATTGCTGTAGGCCAGCCGCCGGGACGGGTCCGCCTGCCCGATGGTGCCCTGCCCGCCTGGCGTCAGCGCGTTGAGGATCGCGGCGGTCGGCCCACGCTCGGTGGTGACGGTGACACAGCAGTTCTCGTCGCGATTGGTGGCATCGGCGGCGATATTGATGGCCAGATCATGCGACGGCTCCCACAGCAGCTGGATGCGGCCGGTCTCCAGATTCTGGTCGCCGTCGTCGGTCGCCGTGCGCGGGCCGGCACCAGTCACGACATTTTCAAACCCGTCGCGGCGGCGCTTGGCGGCATAGACGCGCAGCGCGCTGGTTTCTCCCACTGCATCGTTGAATGCCGCAGCCAGACCGAACGCTCCGTAGTTGCCGGCCGTCAGTTCCGCTTCCGCGCTACGCGTGAAGCTGGGGCGGCGCGTCACCACATTGATCACGCCGGCCGAGGTGTTCTTGCCGAACACGGTGCCCTGGGGACCCTTCAGCACTTCAATGCGTTCCAGCTCGCCGAGGTCTGAGAACCCCACACCGTTGCGCGCACGCGGCACCCCGTCGATCACCACGCCCACCGAAGATTCCAGGCCTGCGTTGTCGCCCACCGTGCCGATGCCGCGGATGCGCGCAGTGGTTTGCGCAGCGCTCTGGGTACTGGTGACGATCAATCCCGGCACCAGCACCTGCAAATCCTTGATGTCGTGGACGCCGTTGTCCAGCAGCAGTTGCTCGGGCAGCAACGAAACGATGATCGGCACGTCCTGCAATGCTTCTTCGCGCTTCTGCGCCGTGACCGTCAACGCGGCCAAGGTCGCCGGTTCCGTGCGTTCGGCAGGCGCGTCACTCTGCGCTTGTGCGTACAGCCAGGGCGCGTGCGTCGCTACGAAGATGGCAAGCGCAAGCCTGCCACCGCGTCGATGGTCGATATGCATTGGGTTCCCCGGCGGTGAGACGCTGCGACTGCATCATGCGGCGACGGCCGCGAGATATGTTGCAAGCGACGCTACCGTTCGCGCATCTACGCAGTGGGCGCATGACCGAATCCATCGCTCGCGGGACGAATGCCAGGCGACTCCGTGCTCGCTTGTGTGAGCACGGCCGCGGTTTACAGCAGCGATCAACCCGACTACGCGGCCGCCAGGGGAGCGCGGCCGGCGCTCGGAATTCTCATTTGCAGCCGTGCACTCCGGATCCTCTGCGCCGTCCGAGCTCGCCTGCTAATTGCTCGCTGCGTTTTATTAGCTGCTTTAGATCAGCCGCAATATGACGGGATGCGGTGATGCCTATCACCTTGCATGCAACGCGCACGCCCCTCGCGTTGAGGTACAGCCCTACAACCGCAGGGCATTCAACACTTCCGGAATGACAGCGCCGCAGCGCGTGCCTGCTGCACCTGCAAGGCAAGCGCCGCAGCGCCGGCTGCGATACCGACAAAGCAGCGCGCCGTGCAGCAGTGCGCATGCGCGTGCTAAAGCAGCGCGCTCAGGCCACGTAGCGCAGCGGCCACCGTCTGCCGACGTACCGCGTCTCGGTCGCCGCTGAAATGGAACAACTGCGCAGTGGCATAGCCGCCGCGCCGCTTCCAGCCGATCCAGACCGTGCCGACTGGCTTGTCGTCGCTTCCACCACCGGGGCCGGCAATGCCCGTTACGGCGACGGCGATGCTGGCGCCGGAATTCACGAGCGCGCCGGAGACCATCTCGATCACCGTCTCGCGACTCACCGCACCATGTACTTCCAGCGTCTGCGGCCGCACGCCGAGCAAGGCCTGCTTGGCCTCGTAGCTGTAGGCGGCCATGCCGCACTCGAACCAGTGCGAGGAGCCGGCCACGTCGGTCACCGCCTTGGCGATCCAGCCGCCGGTGCAGCTCTCGGCGGTGACCAGGCGCTCGCGCGCGGCAAGCAGCTGCTGCCCCAACACCTCGGACAGCTGCTGCAATTCGGAATCGGTGGACATGGACATGGGCACGGCGTGTGGGGAATCGACGTTTTAGCCCAATTCATCGCCAATGTCTGCGGTGAGACCAGCACAGGACGGGTTACTGGGCGGCCGCGGTTCAGTGGCTACATGCGCAGCGCGTCGCCACTGCCCCGACGCGGGCTGCACCAGAAAAGAATAGCCACCGCGTCAACCGACCAAGCTCGCCGTCTGCTAGCCGCAGACACGCCTATAGCTCTTTGCGAGATTCTCG
Organism: Xanthomonas sp. NCPPB 4037; assembly: GCF_041475695.2. Lineage (NCBI taxonomy): Bacteria > Pseudomonadati > Pseudomonadota > Gammaproteobacteria > Lysobacterales > Lysobacteraceae > Xanthomonas > Xanthomonas sp. NCPPB 4037. The sequence continues at coordinate 2,033,004 of NZ_CM191261.1, read as the reverse complement.
GCCGCGTGTGCGATGCGCATTGCTGGGCCGCAGGCGACCACAGGAAGGTGGATCTGCCGCTAACAGACTCCATCGATCGCCAGCGCGGAGCACATGCGCGTTATGCGATGCCGCGGGAGCAGCGGATGACATGCGATGCCGGATGCGGCCGCATTGCAGCGGCCGCACCGTCATGCATCAGGTCTCCCAATCCTCACGGCGATCCGGCAACAACGCGCGCAGCGGTGCACCGTCTTCGCCGGCAGCCAGACGTTCGGCTTCAACATAGGGCAAGTCGACTTCCAGCAACCAGCCCTCCTCGTCCACCTGCTCGCTACGGATTACTTCCAGCTGATGCAGTTTGGAGCGCAGGCGCCCGGCAGAGGCCGGCAAGCGGAGCGAACCGGTGATGTGGCGCAGATCCAGCCGATGGCCCAACGCACGCTGCAGTTCTTCCAGGCCACGCCCATCGCGCGCAGAAATCCAGACGCGCTCACGACGTGCCTGGTCGGGGATACCGTCCTGCGCGTCATGGCGCACCTCGGCACCCTCGATCTTGTCGATCTTGTTGAATACCAGCAACTGCGGCAGATCACCTGCACCGACGGCCTGCAAGACCTCATCGACCTGATGGATACGTTCTTCGCGCAGCGGGTCCGCCGCATCGACGATATGCAACAGCAGATCCGCATCGCGCGCTTCGGACAAGGTCGACCGGAATGCAGCCACCAGTTCGTGCGGCAGATCCCGTACGAAGCCCACCGTGTCGGCCAGCACCGCGCTGCCGCCTGGCAAGGCGATGCGCCGCACCGTGGGATCGAGCGTGGCGAACAGTTGGTCGGCCGCGTAGGCATCGGCGCCGGTCAACGCATTGAACAGCGTGGACTTGCCAGCATTGGTGTAGCCCACCAGCGCAATCCGCGGCAATTCGCTGCGCATGCGCGCACGACGCATCTGGGTCCGCTGCACTTCGACTTTTTCCAGCCGCTTCTGCAACTGTTCCACACGCTTCTGCAGCAGGCGGCGGTCGGTTTCCAGCTGGGTTTCGCCCGGGCCGCGCAGACCGATCGCACCGCCGCGCTGACGTTCCAAGTGAGTCCAACCGCGCACCAGACGCGTGGCCATGTGGCGCAGCTGCGCCAGTTCCACCTGCAACTTGCCTTCGTGGCTGCGCGCGCGTTGCGCGAAGATATCCAGGATGAGCCCGGTACGGTCGATCACGCGCCGCTCCAGATACCGCTCGAGGTTGCGCTCCTGGCCCGGCGACAAGGTGTGGTTGACCAGCACCAGATCCGCGCCGGTGGCCTCGGCCGCAGCCTTGACCTCTTCCAGCTTGCCGCTGCCGATCAATGTCGACGGGCTGGGTTTATCGATGCGCGCGGTGAGCGTGGCCGCTACCGTGGCGCCCGCCGACTTGGCAAGCTCGGCGAACTCCTCCAGCACATCCTCTTCGGCAGGCCCACCGGAGTGGGTCTGAATCAACAACGCGTGTTCACCCTTGCGTGAGCGATCAAACACGCACTACTCCATCATTGCTCGACGTCGTCATCTTCCGCCTGGTTGTTTTCATTGGATTGCACATAGCCGCCACCCGGGCCCACGCGCACGTTGCGCGCCGGAACAACGGTGGAAATGGCGTGCTTGTAGACCATCTGGCTCACGGTATTGCGCAGCAGCACCACGAACTGGTCGAACGATTCGATCGTACCCTGCAACTTGATGCCGTTGACCAGATACACAGAGACCGGCACCCGCTCGCGACGCAGCGCGTTAAGGAATGGATCCTGTAAAGATTGCCCCTTGGCCATCGAAAAATCCTCTTCATTATTGTTCTTATGATTCCGGTCGACCCTGCTTTCCCCAGCCGGTCCCGGAAACGGGATGTTACACGGCTGAAGGCTGCTGCATAGTGCGCTGTTGGCCGAGGAAGCCGGCAACCGCCTGTTCCAATTGACCGCGATCACGCTCCGGGTCGAACCAGCGTGCGTCGAGCTCGCCACGCAGCCAGGTCAGCTGCCGCTTGGCCAGCTGCCGGGTGGCCTGCACTGCCTTGTCGCGGAACTCGGCCAGGCTGCCGGCCCCATCCAGATACTCCCAGGCCTGCCGGTAGCCCACTGCCCGCACCGCCGGCAAATCCAGTGGCGCCGCCACCGCGCGCATCTGCGGCAACGCGCGCAGCTGCTCAACCTCGGTCAGGAGACCTTCTGCCAGCATCGCGTCCAGGCGCATGGCGATGCGTGCATGCAGCACCGCGCGTTGCCGAGGCGCGAGCACCAGTTTGAGCACCCGCACCGGCGCACGTGGGCCCGGTGGTCGCGTCTGCCAGTAGCTGATCGGCTTGCCGCTGATGCGGTAGACCTCCAGCGCACGCTGGATGCGTTGCGGGTCGGTGGCATGGATGCGCGCGGCAGCAACCGGATCAATCCGTGCCAGTTGCGCATGCAGTGCCCCCCACCCCACCTGCTCGGCTTCGGCAGCGATCGCCAGCCGCACCGCGGGGTCGGCTTCGGGCATCTGCGCCAGCCCTTCCAATGCCGCACGGAAATACAGCCCCGTCCCGCCCGCCAGGATCGGAATCTTGCCGCGCGCTACGATCTGCGCCATGGCGGTGCGCGCGTCAGCGGCAAATTCCGCCGCCGAATAAACCTGCCACGGATCGCGCAGGTCGAGCAGATGGTGAGGAACCGCCGCACGCATCGCCGCGTCCGGCTTGGCCGCACCGATGTCCAGACCGCGGTAGACCAGCGCGGAGTCGACACTGACGATCTCACCGCCCCAGCGCTGCGCTGCCTCGATCGCCAGTGCCGTCTTGCCGCTGGCGGTCGGGCCCATCACGGCGATGGCCAGCGGGCGCTGGTCGGCTGCCATCAGTCCTCGTCCGGCCAGCGAATCGTCGGCGCCGCAGCTGCTGCCATGCGCGGGGTGGGAATTGCAGCCACCGCACGCCATACCTTCAACGCATCCACGGTCGCCGCCACGTCATGCACACGCAGCAGTTGCGCGCCCTGCTGGGCGGCGATCAGATGCGCGGCCACCGAGCCATGCACGCGGTCGGCCGCAACCTGGCGACCGGTCAATTCACCGAGCGTGCGCTTGCGCGAGAATCCCGCCAGCACCGGCAGGCCAAATTCCTGCAGCCGCTGCAGTTGTGCCAGCACGGTGAGGTTGTGCACGGTGCTCTTGTCGAAGCCGAATCCGGGGTCGAGGATCAGCCGCCGCTTGTCGATGCCAGCCATTTCCGCAGCAAAAATGCGCTCGGCCAGAAAGCGATGCACCTCGGCCACCACATCTCCGTAATGCGGCTCGGCCTGCATCGCGTGCGGTGCGCTGGGCGCATGCATCAGCACCACCGGCACCGCGAGTTCGGCAGCGGCCTCCAGCGCGCCCGGCGACCGCAACGCGTGTACATCGTTGATCATGCCCGCGCCCGCGGCGACTGCGGCGCGCATGACCTCGGGCTTGTAGGTGTCCACGCTGATCGGCACATCGGTCTGCGCGCTCAGGGCCTGGATCACCGGGATTACCCGCAGCAGTTCCTCTTCCAGCGATACCGCACTGGCGCCAGGCCGAGTGGATTCACCGCCCACATCCAGCACCGCCGCACCTTCTGCGACCAGTCGCAGCCCATGGGCCACTGCCGCGTCCACCGTCGTGTACTGGCCGCCATCGGAGAACGAGTCCGGCGTGACATTGACGATGCCCATCACCTGCGGGCCATGCAGGCGCAGCAGGCGACCTGCGCAGTTCAATTGCGGTGTGGTGTCGAACATCGGCAATTCTCGATCAGGAAGAAGGATCCGCATGCGCACTTGGCATGCAGCAGTGCGCGCATTTCGCCGCGCAGCATCTTGTCGCGGAACGCGGTGACGCGTGGTTGAGACAGCGGCAACCTCAGCCCCGCTTACTCACTGGCGTGGGGCGGGCATTGTCGCGCAGCGCATCGGCCTCTGCACATCATCCCGGCACTTGCCATCGGTGGCGTAGGAGCCACTGACATTGGACTGGCAATTCAATCCACCACAATGCAACAAGGCCAGGATCGCTCCTGGCCTTGCGCGTTTCATGCAGCTGACCACCAGGCGTTACAGCTGCTCGGCAGGACCTGCGATCGGCGGCAACGGACGCGGGCTACCCTTGTCGTTGTTGTTGCCACCGTCCTTGTCGGACTTACCCCAGCCAGCCGGCGGCGGCGGGTCGCGGCCTTCCATGATGGCGTCGATCTGCGGCACGTCGATGGTTTCGTACTGCAGCAGCAGCTGCGACATCGCATGCAGCTTGTCCAGATTCTCCGTGAGGATGGTCTTGGTCTTGCTGTACGCCTTGTCCAGGATCGACCGCACCACTTCGTCGATCTTGCGTGCGGTCTCATCCGAGACGTTCTTGTGCTGGGTCACCGAACGGCCCAGGAACACCTCGTCCTCTTCCTCGCCGTAGGCCACCGGGCCGAGTTCGTCAGACAGGCCCCACTTGGTGACCATGTTGCGGGCCATCTTGGTGGCGCGCTCGATGTCGTTGGACGCACCGGTGGTGACCTTGTCGCCACCGAAGATCAATTCTTCGGCAACGCGGCCGCCATACAGCGAGCACAGCTGCGATTCGATCGCCACGCGATTCATTGAGTAGCGGTCGCCTTCCGGCAAGTACATCGTCACGCCCAGGGCGCGGCCACGCGGAATGATCGTGACCTTGTAGACCGGGTCATGCTCGGGCACCAGACGGCCGACGATGGCGTGGCCAGCCTCGTGATACGCAGTCAGGGTCTTCTCGTCCTCGCTCATGGCCATCGAGCGGCGCTCGGCACCCATCAGGATCTTGTCGCGTGCACGGTCGAAGTGGTCCATGCGGACTTCCTTCTCGTTGCCACGTGCGGCGAACAACGCGGCTTCGTTGGCAAGATTGGCCAGATCGGCACCGGAGAAGCCCGGGGTACCACGTGCAATCACCAGCGGCACGACGTCGTCGGCCAGCGGCAGCTTGCGCATATGCACGCGCAGGATCTGCTCGCGGCCCTTGACGTCCGGCAGGCCGACCACGACCTGGCGGTCGAAGCGACCCGGACGCAGCAACGCCGGATCCAGCACGTCAGGACGGTTGGTCGCAGCAATCACGATCACGCCTTCGCCGCCCTCAAAGCCATCCATCTCGACCAGCAACTGGTTGAGCGTCTGCTCGCGCTCGTCATGACCGCCGCCCAGACCGGCACCGCGATGACGACCCACCGCATCGATTTCGTCGATGAAGATGATGCACGGCGCATGCTTCTTGGCCTGCTCGAACATGTCGCGCACGCGGCTGGCGCCGACGCCCACGAACATTTCGACGAAGTCCGAACCGGAGATACTGAAGAACGGCACCTTGGCTTCGCCGGCGATCGCCTTGGCGAGCAAGGTCTTACCGGTACCCGGCGGGCCCACCATCAAAACGCCGCGCGGAATCTTGCCACCCAGCTTGGTGAACTTGGTGGGATCGCGCAGGAAGTCGACCAGCTCGCCCACTTCTTCCTTGGCTTCATCGCAGCCCGCCACGTCGGCGAAGGTGACCTTGACCTGGTCTTCGCCCTGCAGCTTGGCGCGCGACTTGCCGAAGCTCATCGCTCCCTTGGCGCCGCCGCCACCACCCTGCATCTGGCGCATGATGAACAGCCAGAAGCCGATGATCAGGATGACCGGCAGGAAGTTGAGCACCAGCGACCAGAAGCCCGGCCCGGTGGACGGCTTCTGGCGGGTCATTTCGATGTTCTTGCTGTACAGCACGTCGACCAGCTTGTCGTCGCGCGGACCGTAGACGGTGGCTTCGCTGCCGTCGGTGCGCTTGAAGCGGATCGCGTTGACGGCCAAGTTGGTCTCATCGGTGTAATCCACCGACTTCACCCGGCCCGAATCCACTTCCTTCAGGAACTGGGTATAGGTGATCGAGTCAGGGCCCACTCCGCCGGCCATGCGCGGCGAGAAGCTCTGGAAGACGACCATCAGCACAACCGCGACGACCACCCATAGCAGCAGATTCTTGGTCAAGTCGTTCATCCTCATTGGCTCCGGTGCCCTCTACTCTTCTATTCTTGAAAAAACAATCATCGTAGGCAGCTTACTTGATCTGGGCACGCTTGCCCTGACCGAGCACATAAACTTCCGCGGAGCGCTTTCGCGAGGCCGCCGGCTTGCGAATCGTCACCTTCTCATAGCGGCGGCGAAGCTCACGAATGTAGTCGTCGGACCCTACACCCTGGAACAGCTTGATCAGGAACGCCCCGCCTACCTTGAGGTGGGTGTCGGCAAATTCCATGGCCAGTTCCGCCAGGTGCATCATCCGCGGTTGGTCGACCGCATCCATACCGCTCTTATTGGGGGCCATATCCGACAGAACAAGGTCTACCGGCACATCGCCCAGCATGGCCTCGAACTGCGATAGGACGGCCTGCTCCCTGAAGTCGCCGTGAAGGAACTCCACCCCGGCCAGGGGCGGCATCTCCAGGATGTCCAGCGCCACCACCCGGCCGCTCGCACCCATCGACTTGCGCACCTGCTGTGACCATCCGCCCGGCGCCGCGCCCAGGTCGACCACCACCATGCCCGGCTTGAGCAGGCGGTCGCGCTGCAGCAGCTCTTCCAGTTTGTAGGCGGCACGCGAGCGCATCCCTTCGGCCTGGGCCTTTTTGACGAAGGGGTCGGCGAAGTGTTCCTTGAGCCAGCGCTGGCTGCTTTTACTACGGGAAGGCATTGGCAAAGGGGTCCGAACGGGCCGCCATGATACCCTGAACACCCTTTGCTTCCTTTCGATCCTGCATGTCCATCGTTCTAACCTCCGCCCAGAACCGTTTCCTGCGCGGCCAGGCCCATGATCTCAAAGCACTGCTGCAGACCGGCGGCAAGGGCGTCACGCCGGCATTCGTGGCCGAGCTGGAAGACGTGCTCGAACGCCACGAGCTGATCAAGGTGAAGGTGGCAGCGGAAGACCGTGAAACCCGCGACGCGTTGATCGCCGAGATCATCGAGCACACCGGCTGCGCGCTGGTGCAGCGCATCGGCCATGTCGCCATCCTGTACCGCCCCAGCAAGGAAAAGCGCCAGATCGTGCTGCCGCGCGGCTGACCCGACGAGTTCTGCCATGCCTTTGAACCAGGAACACCCCGACTACACCTACGCGCTACGCGCGGCCGATGGCCGCCACGCCAAGGTGAACGAGCAGATTCTGCAGCAGAGTTTCATCCTGATGCCCGACGAGCTGGTGGAACACTGGCCCGTCCCCTCGCTCGGCCAGCTGCAGCCTGCCCACATGGACGCCGTGCTGGCGCTGAACCCGGCAGTGATCCTGCTGGGAACCGGCGAGCGCCAGCAGTTTCCGTCTACGGATGTCCTGGCCGCCTGCCTGACCCGCGGCATCGGCCTGGAAGCCATGACCAATGCGGCGGCGGCACGCACCTACAACGTGCTGGCCAGCGAAGGCCGCCGGGTGGCGCTGGCGATGATCGTAGGCGGGTGAGTTGGGGATTCGGGATTCGGGATTCGGCAAAGCCTGCTGAAGCACTGGTCGCTGTCAAGCAAGCCATGCCACTTCGCTGACGCGCCCTTGGTGGAGCGCGAAATCTGCGCCTCACCGTAACGCCTCAGCCCAAGGCCGTTACGATTCCCGACTCCCCATTCTCGACTCCCGGCTTCACTTCTTGGGCAAATACAGCAGCGGGTCAACCGGCTTGCCGTTGTAGCGGATCTCGAAGTGCAGCATGTCGCGGGCGGCGCCACTGCGGCCCATCTCGGCGATCTGCTGCCCGGCCTTCACGTTCTGGCCTTCGTTGAGCAGGCGCTTGCGGTTGTGGCCGTATGCCGACAGCCACTGGTCGTTGTGCTTGATGATGATCAGCTCGCCGTAGCCGACCAGGCCGGCGCCGGAGTAGACCACCACGCCATCGGCTGCGGCGCGTACGGCTTGCCCGCTGGCACCGGCAATGTCCACGCCTTGCTTGGTGGTCTCGCCGGTGACGAAGGTCCCCACCACCACGCCGTCGGCCGGCCAGCGCCAGCTGAAGCCGCTACTGACCGGGGCCGCAATCGGTGCGGCCGGGCGCGGCGGAACCACGGTGCCGCCACTGGCCACCGGTGCACTTGCACCAGGCTTGCTCGCGCCGGGCGGATACAGCTTGAGCGTCTGCCCGGGGTAGATCGTGTTCGGCGAAGACAGCCCGTTCCAGGCAGCCAGGTCCGGCGCGGTGATATTGGTACGGCGCGAAATCGCATACAGCGTGTCGCCGCGCTGCACGGTCACGGTTGCACCGGGACGCGGCACCGACGGACGCGGCGCGGCACTGGGCCGTGAAGCGCCACCACCACTGCCCGAGTTGGGCGAGCGCATCACTGTCGCGCTGCTGCAGGCCGTCAGCCCTGCCGCTACTACCAGCATCATCGCTGTCTTGCGTACCGATTTCATCTGCGCCCTGCTCATCCGTTCGTTGCCTTCCACACCAGCCAGCCGGCCACCACCGCCAGGACCGCCATCGCCACCCAGCCCAGGGGTTCGATCCAGCGGTGCAGCGCGGCTTCCGCGCGCGCGCCGCCAAGGCGGATCGCGCCGGCCACCAGGTACACGCGCTTGCCGCGCCCCACCAGCATGCTGGCGATGAACGGCAGGATCGGCACGCCGACCACGCCCGAGGCCCAGGTAAAGATCTTCAGGGGAATGGGCGTAAAGCCCACGATCACCAGCAACCAGAACGCCTTCCACGGCGATTCGGCCACCACCTGCCGCAGGTTCTGCACCTGCTCGTCGATGCGCGCGCTCCAGCCCAGCCACTCGATCAGCGGCTGCAAGGCGGCGAACGCGAAGTGACCAAGCAGATAGCCCACCAGCGCACCACTGAGCGATCCGATCAGGCTCAGCGTGGCGAACCACAGTGCGCGTCGCGGCTCGGCCAGCGACATCGGCGCCAGCATCACTTCCGGCGGGACCGGAAAGATGAAGCCCTCGACGAAACTGAGGCCGGTCAGCAGCGCTGGTGCGCGGCGGTGGCGGGACCAACGGATGGCCACGTCGTACAACGGCCCGAATATCTTCATCGAGAAACTCTCATGGGTTCAATCCAGCATGCCCGACAACAGCGGGACGAACGTGACCGGCGCCAGAACCTCTTGCGCGATCTCGCCATCGGCGCCGCGCGTCAGCTGCACCAGCGATTGCGAGGAAGCGCCACCGACCGGGGCCACCAACCGGCCACCGACCGCCAATTGATCGACCAAGGCGTCGACCAGCGCCGGCGCGGCTGCGGTGACTACGATCGCATCGTAGGGGCCGTGTTCCGGCCAGCCGATCCGGCCATCGTCGTGCTTGCTGCGCACGTTCATGCCCAGATGGCGAAAGCGCTTGCGCGCCTGGCGCAGCAGATCGCCGATGCGCTCGACGGTATAGACCTCCAGGCCCAGTGCCGCCAGGATCGCGCCCTGGTAGCCAGAGCCGGTGCCCACTTCTAGCACTTTCTTCGGCGCCACCTGCAGCACTGCCTCGGTCATGCGCGCGACCACCCATGGCTGGGAAATGGTCTGGCCATGGCCGATCGGCAGCGCGGTGTCTTCGTAAGCGCGCGAGGCCAGCGCTTCATCGATGAACAGATGACGCGGCACGGTGCGCACGGCGTTGAGCGTGGCCTCGTCCTGGATGCCGGACTCGCGCAAACGCTCGACCAGACGGTCGCGCACCCGCTGCGAGGTCATGCCAATCCCCACCGATTCCGGTTGCAGGCGCAGCCGCGGGGTCATGCCGGCGCGTCCAGCGCAGCGGTCAGGCCGCCGACCCAGCCGGCGACGGTGTCCAGCGCCTGGTAGCGGGTGAGATCGACGTGGATCGGCGTGATCGAGATATGCCCGGTGCGCACGGCGTGGAAGTCGGTGCCGGCGCCAGCATCCTGCTCTGGACCGGCCGGGCCAATCCAGTAGACGGTACGTCCACGCGGATCGCTCTGCGGCACGCACGGCTCGGACCGATGCCGGTTGCCAAGACGCGTCACTTCAAAACCGAGCACATCCGCCCAGGGCAGATCCGGCACGTTGACGTTGAGGATGGTGTCGGCGGGCAACGGATCGGCCTTCAACCGCGCCACGATTTCCACCGCGGCACGTGCGGCGGTCTCGAAATGATGGGCTTCGTGATTCTGCGTCACCAGCGAGACCGCCACTGCAGGCAGGCCGAGAAAACGCCCTTCCATCGCAGCAGACACCGTGCCCGAATAGATCACGTCGTCGCCGAGATTGGCTGAGTTATTGATGCCCGAGACCACGATATCCGGGTCGTAATCGAGCATGCCGGTGAGCGCCAGATGCACGCAGTCAGTGGGTGTGCCGGCAACCGCGCAGGTCTGCGCGTCGATGCGGCGGGTGCGGATCGGCACATCCAGGGTCAGCGAATTGCTGGCACCGGAGCGATCGCGATCGGGCGCGACTACCATCACTTCATGACCGGCGCGTCGCAGCGCCTCGGCCAGGATCTGGATGCCGGGGGCGTCGACACCGTCGTCGTTGCTAACCAGTACGCGCATGGGACTCCTCGGAAAACCCGGCCATGATACCGGATGCGTCCGTCCGCTTCGCGCTTGATCTTCGCTTGCGCCTGAGGTTGGGCAGGGTACGCTGTGACGATGTCGCATCCTGAAGACGAAGACGACGGCGCGCTGTTCCGTGCAGCTATTGGCGAAGTGAAGCCGATCCGCGCCGTTGCACCGCCCGCCAACACCAAGCCGCGGCCAAAGCCGCGTGCGCGTATGGCCGAGCGCGACGAAGCCGAGGCGCAGAGCGAATTTGCGCGCCTGCTACGTGATTCTTCGCCGCTGGAAGCTGGTGACACCGCCAGCTATCGGCGCGATACCCTGCCCGCGCGGCTGTTCCAGCGACTCAAGCGCGGTCAATTTTCGGTGCAGGACGAACTGGACCTGCACGGCGCCACTGCCACACAAGCCGACGCCTTGCTACGCCAGTTCCTGCTGGAGGCGCATGCACACGAGCACGGCTGCGTGCGCATCATCCACGGCAAGGGCCTGCAATCGGACAGTGGCGCACCGGTGCTGAAGAACCTGGTGGACCGTGTGCTACGCCAGCGCAACGATGTGCTGGCCTTCCATTCCGCACCGCCGACACAAGGCGGAACCGGTGCTCTGCTGGTGTTGTTGGCACGGCGTTAGAGCAGCTATCAAAACGACTGCGCAGCCGCCAGGCGGGCGCGGCCGGTGCTCAAAATCGGTATGTACTGCTCCTGCACACCGGCTCTTCCGCGCCGCCCGCAACCACCTGGCGGCTGCTTACTACGTTTTGATAGCCGCCCTTGGTCGCACCGGTCATGCACCGTAGGAGCGGCCTTGGCCGCGATGCGTTATCGGGAACGCCTCATCGCGGCCAAGGCCGCTCCTACGGGAATGCTAGTGCTGGCGTACCACTCAGCCCTCGGAACGCGACTGCGGTGCAACGCGCGCTGCATCGACGACCTCGCCCAGTTCCCACAACACCGCGGTTGCGTAGCAGCCCGGTGGCAAGGCGAAGGTGAGCTGCAGCGTCTGCGCGTCCAACCAGGCATGTGCCAACGCCTGCGGACACAGCCGCAGCGCGCGGCGCTCCTGCTTGAGGCCGGCCGCTTCCAGGCCCGTGCGCAACGCGAGCGATTGCGGATCCGACACTGCCGCCTGCTCAATCGCCGCTGCATCTGCGCTGCAGCGTAATTCGCCAGCGCCCCACAACGGGCCGCTGGGATGAATGTCGAAACGCGCCAGACGCTCGGCCAACACCTCGCTCCAGGGTTCGGGACCGAACACGCTGCGTGAGCCGTCCAGCATCCAGGCCTCGCCGTCCAGTGGCGCATCCCAATTGCCCTGCTCCACGCGCGCACTCAGCACCTGGTTGAACAGTGCCGAACGTGCTGCCGACAACAGCAGCGAGCGTTGATCGTTGCGCAGGCGACGCTTGGGTGCGGGCGCGAGCGTGCCATCCAGCTGCCGCGTGTAACCGAACATCGCCAATGCCGCGGCGACATTGCCACCATCGCGACCGAATCGCTGCTCGCCAAACCAGTTGGGGATGCCGCGCGCAGCGATCGCGTGCAGGCGCGCATCAATCACCGCCTGATCGCCCACCACCTCACGCAGCGTCAGCACGAAGCGATTGCCGTGCAAGGCGCCGCGCTGCAGCTTGCGGTTGTGCCAGGTGTGCTCCACCACCTGCATGTCGTCATCGTCCAGCGCACGCAAATCCGGGGCGATGCGTTTGGGCAGATGCACGCTGAAGCGCTGCGTGGTCACCGCGTGGCGGTCCTTCAGACCCGCGTAGCCAATGCCCATCTCCGCAATGCCGGCCCACTGCGCCAAACGCTTGGCCACGTAAGCGGTGTTCTGGCCACGCTTGCGCACGGTCAGCAGCAGATGCTCGCCTTCACCCGATGCATCGAACGCGGGCAACTCATCAACCTGGAAATCCTCGGCAATGCTGCGCATTGCCGCAGTGAGCACCGCGGCGCCATGCGCGCGCGGCAAAACGGGTGAATCGCTCATGGGAAAGTCCAGTGAGATGCGACAGGTGACGTACGCATGCTGCCGGCACCGCCGGCGTCAGAATGCAATCGCACGCCTCGCGCGTGCGACGCCAGTTAGGCGGCGATCTTGCCGAGCAGCACCGCGGCCTGTGCGGCAATGCCTTCGCTGCGCCCGGTGAATCCCAGTTTCTCGCTGGTGGTCGCCTTGATGCTCACAGCATCCAGTTCGATGGCCAGCAGCCCGGCAATGCGCTCGCGCATCGCCAACGCATGCGGGCCTACCTTGGGCCGTTCGCAGATCACCGTGATGTCGGCATTGCCCACCCGCCAGCCGCGATCACGCAGCAACTGGTCGCAGTGCTGCAGGAACTGCGCGCTGTCGGCACCCTTCCAACGCGCATCGGAGGGCGGGAAATGCACGCCGATATCGCCCAGCGCCAGGCCACCGAGCATCGCATCGCACAACGCATGCAGCACCACGTCGCCATCGCTGTGTGCCATTACGCCGTGACTATGCGCCACGCGCACGCCACCCAGCATCAGATGATCGCCCGGGCCGAACGCATGCACGTCGTAACCCTGGCCGATGCGGAAATTGAAGGACATGTTGCTTACACCTCTTCGGAACCGGACGCCGCAGAACGCGCACCGGAAAAAACGGACATTGCAGCAGAGGACGTAGCGCTGCGCTCAGCCTCCCGGCTGGCGCCACCGCGGTCGCGGTTCGCCAGCTCGCACTCAAAACGTGCCAGATCCGCAGGCGTGGTCACCTTGAAGTTGTCTTCGGCACCTTCCACCAGCAAGGGACGCAAGCCAAGCCGCTCGATCGCCATCGCCTCGTCGGTCACGTCCACGCCGGCAGCCGATGCCTCGGTGAGGCCGCGGATCAACTGATGGCGCCGGAACAACTGTGGCGTCAACGCGCGCCACAACCGCTGGCGCGGCTCGGTGCCGTCGATCCCGCCATCGTCGCCTGCGCGTTTGAGCGTATCGCGCACCGGCGCGGCCAAAATGGCACCGACCGGATCGCCGCGACCGATCTCCAGCAACCGGTCCAGATCAGCCAGCGCCAGGTTGGGCCGGGCCGCATCGTGCACCAGCACAAAGTCATCGGTGCGCACGCCGTCCGGTAACGCAAGCAACCCGGCCAGCACCGACGCCGCACGCGTGGCGCCGCCCACGCAGGTGAGCAGGGGCTTGGCGTGCACAGCTGTCCAGCCCGGCCAGTCGGCATCGTCGGGAGCAATCGCCACCACGATCCCGGCCACCGCCGGATGTGCTGCCAGGGCCGCCAACGTGTAGGCCATCAGCGGCTGGCCCGCCGCGTGCAAATACTGCTTTGGCACCGCACCGCCAAAGCGCGTGCCACGCCCGGCCGCCGGGACAATCGCCCACACCGAGCCGGTCATGGGTGATCTACCGGGTCGGCAGACGCTGCGGGCGGTTGTGCAGGCGGTGCTGCTTCCTGCGCTGCCGGTGGCAACAGCGGCGCATCTTCGACCACGCGATAAAACGTCTCGCCGGGCTTGATCATGCCCAGCTCGCTGCGCGCGCGTTCCTCGATTGCCGCCTCGCCGTCCTTCAAATCCTTGACCTCTGCCGCCAATGCCTGATTGCGTTGGCGCAGGCCTTCGTTATCCCGTGTCTGATGGGCAACCTGGGCTTCCAGCATCATCACTTCACCGGAATTCCCAGGCCCGAACCAGAAGCGGTACTGCAGCCACGCCAGCAGTACCGCCAGCACCAGCAGGAGCCAGCGCCAGTTGCGCACGGCTTATCGCTTGAGCGAAACGAACGCGTCGCGGCCGGCGTAACGCGCGCCGGACCCCAGTGCCTGCTCGATGCGCAGCAACTGGTTGTACTTGGCCACGCGGTCGCTGCGGCACAGCGAGCCGGTCTTGATCTGGGTGGCGGTGGTGGCCACGGCGATATCGGCGATGGTGGTGTCTTCGGTCTCGCCCGAACGGTGCGACACGATCGAGGCGTAGTTGGCCGCATGCGCCATGGCAATGGCTTCCAGCGTCTCGGTCAGCGTGCCGATCTGGTTGACCTTGATCAGGATCGCGTTGGCGGTGCCGCTGTCGATGCCTTCCTTGAAGATCTTTGGGTTGGTGACGAACAGATCGTCGCCCACCAGCTGCACCTTCTTGCCGACGCGATCGGTCAGCAGCTTCCAGCCGGCCCAGTCGTCCTCGGCCAGGCCGTCTTCGATGCTGATGATCGGGTACTGCGCCACCCAGTCGGCCAGGAAGTCGACGAACTGCTCGCTGGTCAGGCGCTTGTTCTCGCCCACCAGGTTGTACTTGCCGTTGTCGTAGAACTCCGACGAGGCCACGTCCAGGCCCAGCAGGATGTCTTCGCCAGCGGTGTAACCGGCCTTGCCGATCGCTTCGAGAATGGTGTCCAGCGCTTCGACATTGCTGCGGAAGTCCGGGGCGAAGCCGCCCTCGTCACCCACCGCCGTGCTGAGGCCGTGGCCCTTGAGCACCGACTTGAGCGAATGGAAGATCTCGGTGCCCGCACGCAGCGCTTCGGAGAACGAGCTGCAGCCCACCGGCAGCACCATGAATTCCTGGAAGTCGACATTGTTGTCGGCATGCGCGCCGCCGTTGATGATGTTCATCATCGGCACCGGCAGGGCGACATCGGATTCGGTGATGGTGGACAGGTACTGCCACAGCGGCTGCTTGCGCGAGGCGGCGACCGCATGCGCGGCGGCCAGCGACACACCCAGCAGCGCGTTGGCGCCCAGGCGCCCCTTGTTCTCGGTGCCGTCGAGGTCGATCAGGCGACGGTCCAGGCCCTGCTGGTCGGCCGCATCGAAGTCCTTGAGCGTCTCGGCGATAGTGCCGTTGACGTTTTCCACGGCCTTGCGCACGCCCTTGCCCAGGTAACGGGTCTTGTCGCCGTCGCGCAGTTCCACCGCTTCCTTGGTGCCGGTCGAGGCGCCCGAGGGCACGGCGGCGCGGCCGAACGAGCCGTCTGCCAGCGTGACTTCCGCCTCCAGCGTGGGATTGCCGCGGGAGTCGAGGATTTCACGGGCGAGAATCTTGGCAATAGTGGTCATAGGTCCGATCGGTTACCAGTAAGGGGGGAAGTACACCGGAAACAAGCTGCCGGATTATCGCCGCACACTGCCCCGTTGCCAAATCGCATGGGCAGCGAACGCACGGCAAGCCACCGGCGCGCCACTAGGCCATCACGCCCAGCAGCGACAAGCCAAACAACAAGAGCAAGAACAGCAGCGAGGCCAGCCCCATCGCCGCGGCGACAGGCTGGCGACCCAACCGAAGCGCAAGGGGGCCGGCCACCAGGCCGCCCAACGTCACCAGCGCGCCCACCACCAGCGTGACCAGCATCGGGGTGCGCGTGGCCTGCATGGCATGACTGCCGTCGCCCGGCATGCCGAAGCTGGCGGCCGCCAGGAAGGCCATCACCGCAAAACAGGCCCACGCGGACAGCGACAGGCCCAGCGCCATCCAGCCCCAGGGCCAGTGACGCCACTGCCGGCGCTGGCGGCGCACTGCCGCCTGCGCCCACGGATCAGAACTCATGCGAAGCGCGCGAACCCGTGCTTTTTGGTCACTGCATCCAGTTCCATCAGCGTCTCGAGCAGCTCTTCCATGCGGTCCAGCGGCCAGGCATTGGGGCCATCGGACAACGCCTTGGACGGGTCCGGATGGGTTTCGGCAAACAAGCCCGAAATGCCCACTGCGACAGCGGCACGTGCCAGCACCGGCACGAATTCGCGCTGGCCACCGGAACTGCTGCCCTGCCCGCCCGGCAACTGCACCGAATGGGTGGCATCGAACACCACCGGGCAGCCGGTGTCGCGCATGACGCTGAGCGAGCGCATGTCGCTGACCAGGTTGTTGTAGCCGAACGAGGCGCCACGTTCGCAGACCATGATCTGCTCGTTGCCGGTCGACTTGGCCTTGTCCACCACTGGCTTCATGTCCCACGGCGCCAGGAACTGGCCCTTCTTGATGTTCACCGGCTTGCCGGCGGCGCAGACGTTCTTGATGAAGTCGGTCTGGCGCACCAGAAAGGCCGGAGTCTGCAGCACGTCGACGACGGCGGCCACTTCATTCATCGGGGTGTATTCGTGCACGTCGGTGAGCACCGGCACGCCGATCTGCTTTTTCACCGCGTCCAGCACCTTCAGGCCTTCTTCCAGGCCGGGGCCGCGGAAGCTGGTGCCGGAGGTGCGGTTGGCCTTGTCGAAACTCGACTTGAAGATGAAGTTGATCCCGAGCTTGCCGGTGATCTCCTTGAGCTTGCCGGCCACGTCGAGCTGCAGTTGCATCGACTCGATCACGCAGGGGCCGGCAATCAGGAACAACGGCTGATCCAGGCCAACTTCGAAGTCACACAGTTTCATCAGGTCACCTTGTTGATTGAAGCCCCTCTCCCACCGGGAGAGGGGTTGGGGTGAGGGTAAGAATAAGGGCACCAAGCGCTTATGAAGCCGGGTGGTTTGCGTTGGTTGGCGCGTGGCGACGCGTTCATCAGGGCCGCCATCTTCCGGTGTGTTGCGGCGCCCCTCATCCGGCGCTTCGCGCCCCTTCTCCCGATGGGAGAAGGGAGCTGCTGCGCGCTTTTGATTTAAGCCCCTCTCCCACCGGGAGAGGGGTTGGGGTAAGGGTATGGTTGCGAAGCATCGCTAAAGCAACATGGTTTGCCTTGGCTTCCGCGTCGAAGTGTTCGTCATGGCTGCCACCTTCCAGTGTGTTGCGGCGCCCCACCATCCACATCTACGGACCACATTCTCCCAACGGGAGAAGGAGCGGCTCACGCACGCGCTTCCTTCAACAGCTTGCCGCCGGCCTTCTTCTCGCGCGCGGCGCGCACGAAGCCAATGAACAGCGGATGCCCGTCGCGCGGGGTGGACAGGAATTCCGGATGCGCCTGGCAAGCCAGGAACCACGGATGCGCATCGCGCGGCAGCTCCACCATTTCCACCAGCGTGTCGTCCATCGACTTGCCGGAAATCACCAGGCCGGCATCTTCCAGCTGGGTGCGGTAGCGGTTGTTGAACTCGTAGCGATGGCGATGCCGCTCGGCCACCACGTCCTTGCCGTACACCTCGCGCGCCAGAGTGCCCGGCTTCAGGCGCTGCTCCTGCAGGCCCAGACGCATGGTGCCGCCCAGGTCGGATTTTTCATCGCGCTTTTCCACCTCGCCGGTGGCGGTGCGCCACTCGGTGATCAGGCCGATCACCGGGTGCGGCGACTGGCGATCGTTTTCGGTGCTGTTGGCAGCGTCCAGATCGGCCACGTGGCGGGCATAGTCCACCACCGCCGCCTGCATGCCGTAGCAGATGCCGAAATACGGCACCTTGTGCTCGCGGGCGTACTTGGAGGTCTGCACCTTGCCTTCGAAGCCGCGATCGCCGAAGCCGCCCGGCACCAGAATGCCGTCGATGCCCTGCAATGCGGCCATGTCGCTGCCTTCCAGATCCTGCGCTTCCAGCCAGGTCAGGTTGACCTTGGTGCGCTGACGCAGGCCACCGTGCTTGAGCGCCTCGGCCACCGACTTGTAGGCGTCCTGATGATCGACGTACTTGCCAACCACCGCGATGGTCACCTCATCGAGCGGATGCTTGACCGCATCGACCACCGCTTCCCACTCGGACAGATCGGCCGCGGCGACCTTGTCGCGCAGCTTGAACTGATCGATGACCAGTTCGTCCAGACCCTGGCGGCGCAGTTCCAGCGGCATGCCGTACAGCACGTCGATGTCGGGGCAGCTGATCACCGCACGCTCGGAGACGTTGGTAAACAACGCGATCTTGCGGCGCTCCGAATCCGGCACCGCCTGTTCGGAGCGGCACAGCAGCACGTCCGGCTGGATACCGATCGAGCGCAGCTCCTTGACCGAATGCTGGGTCGGCTTGGTCTTCAACTCGCCGGCCGCAGCGATGTACGGCACCAGGGTGAGGTGCATGAACATGGCCTTCTCGGCGCCGCGTTCGGTGCGCACCTGGCGGATGGCCTCCAGGAACGGCAACGACTCGATATCGCCCACGGTGCCGCCGATTTCGATCAACGCCACGTCGAATCCGGCCGTAGCCTCGTCGATGCAGCGACGGATTTCATCGGTGATATGCGGGATGACCTGCACGGTCGCGCCCAGGTAGTCGCCGCGGCGCTCCTTACGGATCACGTTTTCGTAGATGCGGCCGGTCGTGACCGAATTCTTGCGCGACAACCGCGTGCGCACGTAGCGCTCGTAGTGGCCCAGGTCCAGATCGGTTTCGGCGCCGTCATCGGTGACGTAGACCTCACCATGCTGGAACGGGCTCATCGTGCCCGGGTCCACATTGATGTACGGATCCAGCTTCATCATCGTGACCTTCAGGCCACGCGCTTCAAGAATGGACGCAAGCGAAGCAGCGGCGATGCCCTTGCCTAGCGAGGACACTACACCGCCTGTTACAAAAATCAGGGGAGTCATGGGGCTCAAGGCCTCCCGGAAAGCCATAGTTTAACGGGTGACGGGCGAATGCCCAAGGGTTGCGTGCACTCCAGGCGTCCGTGACGCCACTGGATGCACGCACATCGTGCAAATGCAGACGCCCCGACCGGAGCCGGGGCGTCTGCGGGCGAAACCTGCGCTGTCCTCAGCGCGACGGCTTCTCTTCTTCCTCTTCTTCGCGCGGGGCCTGGCCGGCTTCCGGCTTGGCCTTGGCAGCAGCGGCGCGGCGCTCGGCCTTGCGCTCGGCCTCGGTCTTGGCCTTGTCGTCATTGGCCTTCTGCGCGCTGGCGCCCTGCCCCTGTGGCGGAGCGGTCTGCGCGATGGCCGGCAGTGCTGCAACCGCGGCGGCGCCCAGGGTGAGCATCAGAATGTGCTTGAACTTCATGGGTCTACTCCTGGTTCGGTGACATCCTAAGGTGGGGACGTTTGGCTCCGAATCCAACGCCAGCATAGTCAGCGGCGCCCGGCCGGCCACTGAACGCCGGTCGCGTGCAAAAAATCGCACCAGACCCCACACTTGCGCGTCGTTTCACGTGCCAACGAGATGCATGAACACCCGTTATAACGCCGCCGATATTGAAGTCCTGTCGGGCCTTGACCCGGTCAAGCGCCGCCCTGGCATGTATACCGACACCGCGCGCCCGAACCATCTGGCGCAGGAAGTCATCGACAACTCGGTGGACGAGGCGCTGGCCGGTCACGCCAAGCAGGTCGAAGTGACCCTGTACAAGGATGGCAGCTGCGAGGTCTCCGACGATGGCCGCGGCATGCCCGTGGACATGCACCCGGAGGAGAAGATCCCCGGCGTGGAGCTGATCCTCACCCGCCTGCATGCCGGCGGCAAGTTCAGCAATCGCAACTACACCTTCTCTGGCGGCCTGCATGGCGTGGGCGTGAGCGTGGTCAATGCGCTGTCGACCAAGGTCGAGCTGTTCATCAAGCGCGAAGGCAACGAGCACCGCATGGAGTTTCGCGACGGCAACGCCGCCTCCAAGCTGGAAGTGGTGGGCACGGTCGGCAAGAAGAACACCGGCACGCGGCTGCGTTTCTGGGCCGACCCCAAGTATTTCGACACCCCCAAGTTCAATGTGCGGGCGCTGCGCCATCTGCTGCGCGCCAAGGCGGTGCTATGCCCCGGCCTGACCGTGAAGCTGCACGACGAGGCCACCGGCGAGCAGGACAGCTGGTACTTCGAGGACGGCCTGCGCGACTACCTCAAGGGCGAAATGGCCGACCGCGAGCTACTGCCTGCGGATCTGTTCGCCGGCAGCCTCAAGAAGGACACCGAGATCGTCGATTGGGCGGCCGCGTGGGTGCCGGAGGGCGAGCTGACCCAGGAAAGCTACGTCAACCTGATCCCCACCGCGCAGCACGGCACCCACGTCAACGGCCTGCGCTCGGGCCTGACCGATGCGTTGCGCGAGTTCTGCGACTTCCGCAACCTGCTGCCGCGCGGCGTGAAGCTGGCGCCGGAAGACGTGTGGGACCGGGTCACCTTCGTGCTCAGCCTGAAGATGACCGACCCGCAATTCTCCGGGCAGACCAAGGAACGACTGTCGTCGCGCCAGGCCGCCGGCTTCATCGAAGGCGCCGCGCACGATGCCTTCAGCCTGTACCTCAATCAGAACGTGGAGATCGGCGAGAAGATCGCGCAGATCGCCATCGACCGCGCCAGCGCGCGCTTGAAGACCGAAAAGCAGATCGTCCGCAAGAAGGTCACCCAGGGCCCTGCCCTGCCCGGCAAGCTGGCCGACTGCATCAGCCAGGACCTGTCGCGGACCGAGTTGTTCCTGGTGGAAGGCGATTCGGCCGGCGGCTCGGCCAAGCAGGCACGCGACAAGGATTTCCAGGCGATCCTGCCGCTGCGCGGCAAGATCCTCAACACCTGGGAAGTGGCGTCCGGCAGCGTGCTGGCGTCCGAGGAAGTGCATAACCTGGCGATCGCGATCGGCTGCGACCCGGGCAAGGACGACATCACCGGGCTGCGCTACGGCAAGGTGGTGATCCTGGCCGACGCCGACTCCGACGGCCTGCATATCGCCACCCTGCTCACCGCGCTGTTCCTGCAGCATTTCCCCGCGCTGGTGGCCGCCGGCCACGTGTTCGTGGCGATGCCGCCACTGTTCCGCGTGGACGTGGGCAAGCAGGTGTTCTATGCGCTGGACGAGGAAGAAAAGACTACGCTGCTGGACAAGATTGCGCGCGAAAAGATGAAGGGCCAGATCAGCGTCACCCGCTTCAAGGGCCTGGGCGAAATGAATCCGCAGCAGTTGCGCGAATCGACCATCCACCCCGACACGCGCCGCCTGGTGCAGCTGACGATTGACGACGGCGAACAGACCCGCTCGTTGATGGACATGCTGCTGGCCAAAAAGCGCGCGGGCGACCGCAAGCAGTGGCTGGAAACCAAGGGCGACCTGGCGTCGCTGGAAGTCTAGGACGCGGCGATTCGGAACTGCCTTCTCGCTGCTCGTTGCAGCGGCGAGAAGGCATCTCTTCGCGCGGAGGTAAGCGTGTTCTGGAATGACCGCACCGCATGCGCGGGCCGAGTGAAGCTCGAATTTCAGCAGCGTGTAACGGCGGCGCATGCGCGTGTAGAACGTTCAAACACCTGACGCTTCACTTGATCCCGATGCGCGCGTCATCAAACAGCGCGCAGCAGCAATCGCTTCAGCACGCATCGCGAGCCACGCGCTCACGCATCACTCAGCGCACACCCGGCAACACCTCGTGTGCGCCGGTGACCAGGCCACAGGCGTGGTCCTGCAATTCTTCGCCACTGGCCCGATTGCCGGTGGCCGCATCCTGCCGCGTCGCCAGCAACACGAAGCCCGGCTGCCCGTCGTCCAACTGCGCGCCTGCCACCACCAGCGAGTAATCGCGCAGGCTCGCATCGGCAGGAATGGCGCTGGCGAGCAGGCGAATCGGATCGTCGTTGAGCGTATCGCCCGGCAGCGTCCTGGCCAGATACACATGGCCCAGCAAGGGTTCGGCCAACGCACGCCATTGCGGGCCGATCTGCGCGTGCTCTCGCTGCAGGGCGGCGTAGACGTCCGGGCGCAGGCAATCGATGTGGATGTGCAGCTGTTCCTGCGAGCGCCCATGCGGCGAGTTGAGCGCCAGGCTCACATAGGCGCGCGGCAACGGCTGCGCCAGCGCGGATGCAACGAAGCTGCGCGCCGACCATGCGCTGGCGAAATAGTTCGGCGCATCGGCCCGCAATAGCGAGGGATCTTCGATCCCGCTGACACGCACGCTGGGCACCAGCAGGTATTGGAAGCGCCCGTGGTTGTCCTTCAGTACCACCGCCTGCCGCTGCGGATCAGGCCACACCGCGGCGCAATCGTCCGGCACCGGCCCGGCCTGCAGGCAGTGCGTGGTGACGATGCGCCATAACGCATCCGGATCGCTGGCATGCCGCACCGGCGGCGGCGAGGCGCAGCCGGCCACCAACAGCGTGGCAGCTGCAAGGAATTGGGCAACACGGCAATGCACGTTCGTCTTCAACCAGTGCCTGCGGCGCGCCATCATAACCAGCCGCGCCGCTTCGGTCAGCGCGTCCTGCCATGCCTTTGGGCACATCCAACAGCGATCGCAGGCGCCTAGGATCGTCGCTCCCCCATCGCTGTTGACCACCATGCCTTCTTTCCTGCGCGCCAGCGTGCTGACGCTTCTTCTGTTGGGCGGGCCGGCCCTGGCGGCCGCGCCAGCAGACAAAAAGACCGACCCCGCCGCCGATGCACCCGCTGCCAAACCGGTGCCGTTGCCTGCCGATGCCAGCGTTCGCCAGAGCACCCGCGTGGCCGGGCGCTCACTGAGCTACACCGCCACCGTCGGCACCCTGCCGGTCCGCGATGCGCAGGGCAAGACCACCGGCGAAGTGGTCTTCACCGCCTACACCGTCGACGGCAAGGACCGCCCGGTCACCTTTGCGTTGAATGGCGGCCCGGGTGCTTCATCGGTGTATCTCAACATGGGCGCGATCGGCCCGAAGGTAGTGGCGTTTGGCGCCGAAGGCAACAGCGCCTCGGCACCGGCCGCGCTGCGCGACAATCCCGGCACCTGGCTGGACTTCACCGACCTGGTGTTCATCGACCCGATCGGCACCGGCTTCAGCCGCTCTTTAATCAGTGACGACGAAGCCAAGAAGCAGTTCTACAACCCGCAGGTCGACGTCGAATATCTTTCGCGCGTGGTCTACGACTGGTTGCTCAAGAATCGCCGCCTCCAGGCACGCAAATACCTGGTGGGCGAAAGCTACGGCGGCTTCCGCGGCCCACGCATCACCCACTACCTGCAGACCCGCCTGGGCGTGGCGATGAATGGCGTGGTGCTGGTGTCGCCGTACCTCAACCCGACCCTGGACGACAACAGCGATGTGTCACCGCTGGCCTGGATGATGACGCTGCCCTCCATCGCCGCCGCGCACCTGGAACGCCAGCGCCAGCTCACCGATGCGGCAATGCGCCAGGTCATCGACTACACGCGCGGCGACTACGCGGTGGCTCTGATGAAAGGACGCACCGACCCGCAGGCCAGCGAGGCGATGCTGCAGCAGGTCACGCGCATGACCGGGCTGGATCCGGCTTATGTGCGGCGCTCCGGCGGGCGCCTGGAAACCCAGGCGTATCTGCGCGAAGTCTTCCGCGATAAAGGCGAGTTGGGCAGCCGTTACGATTCCAACGTAACCGCGTTCGACCCGTTCCCCAACGACCCCGAGCAACGCGCCAACGACCCACTGCTGGACAGCATCATCGCGCCCACCACCACCGCGATGGTGGACTTCGTGACCCGCGTGGTGGGCTGGAAGATCGATGCGCGCTACCAGGCACTCAATTACGACGTCAACAAGCTCTGGGACTGGGACGATGAGCTGCGCAAGGGCGCGGTGACGCAATTGCGCCAGGCGGTGGCGATCGACCCGAAGTTGCGCGTGCTGATCGCGCACGGCTGGAACGACCTCTCCTGCCCGTTCATGGGCTCGGTACTCACCGTGGACCAGATGCCGGCGATGGGCAGCGACCCGAAGCGCGTGCAGGTGCGCGAGTACCCCGGCGGCCACATGTTCTACAACCGCGCCGACAGCCAGGCCGCGTTCCGCAGCGACGTCAAGGCGATGTACGAGACACGCTGAGGTTGGTCCTGCCGGCGGCAGCAGTCGCCGGCAGTGCGCAATGCATTGCAGCGATCACAGCGCACCGGGCAGCGTGGCCTCCACGTTCCAGCCCAGCCATTCGTAGACACGGTAACGCGCGATGCCCAGGTATTCGTGCAGCGCCACATCGGCTAGGGTGAAGTTGTAGCTCTGCGGCAGCAGCGACCACGAGGCGCGCAACCAGTCCGAACGGACCGGCGTGGTGCGCATGCCGAAGTGCAGGAAATACAGCTCGGCGCGATGCAGATGCGTGGCCGAGGACACCAAGACGATGCGCTGCGGCCGGTACGCGCGCAGCAGCGGCTGGCTGAACTGCGCGTTCTGCCAGGTGGTCATGCTGGCCGGCTCCAGAATCAGGTCGCCGGCCTCCACGCCCAGACCCAGCAACACCCGCCGGTACACCACTGCCTCGCTCAGCCCGAGCCCGCGCGCATCGCCGCCGCTGATCTCGATCTTGCAGTCGTTGCCGGTGGCGGCGCAGGCGCGGTACAGGCGCGCCGCCTCGACGATGCGGCCATAGGCGAACACGTTCGCTTCGGCCGGCGCATCGGTACGGTCGGAGCGCACCGTGCCCGCGCCAAGCAGCACGATGGCGTTCCGCGCGCCCCAGTCAGTGAAATCATTGGCGCCGGTGCGTTGCAGGTCGCGCAGCATCCACGACGGCAGCGGGCCGCAGCCCACGGCCAGCACCAGCAGCAGGCTCAGCGCGCCGAGCAGGCGCGAGAAGCGCCGCATGCCCAGCCGATCGATCAGCCAGGCAAAGCCGAACAGCACACAGACCAGCGACAGCATCATCTTGCGTCTCCGTCAGCCAAGAGCGGGACTTCAGGCGTTTGCGTCGCGCAACGCAGGCGCGTGATGCCTGACAGCGGCGCATGTGTCGCATCATCCCCCGGCCAGCATGCCTCATGCGTGGACTACTGACCGCATCCGCCCAAGCGTCGGACATTGCCGCGCGGGGGGCGGCGCATCGTCGACGATGCAGATGACCGCTGCGCGACAGACCTCAGGTCCAGCCGAACAGTTCGAACCCGCGCAGGATCAGATACGCCACGCCACCGGCAGCCGGAATGGTGAGGATCCAGGCCCAGACGATGCGTTCGATCACGCCCAGCCGCAGCGAGCGCGGATTCTTGGCAAAGCCCACGCCCATGATCGCGGTGGAAATGCTGTGCGTAGTGGACACCGGCATGCCGAAGTGCGCGGCCACGGTGAGTACGGTGGCCGAGCTGGTTTCTGCGGCAAAGCCGTGGATGGGGTGCAACTTGACCATCTTGTGGCCGAGCGTCTTGATGATCTTCCAGCCGCCCGAAGCGGTGCCGGCAGCCATCACCACTGCGCAGGTCAGCACGATCCACATCGGAATGCCGGCACCTGCGGCCAGCCCGGTGCCCGGATGCAGAAACGACAGCCAGCTCGGCAGATCGTCCAGTGCACCGGCCGACTGCGCGCCGATCAGGGTCATCGCGATGATGCCCATGGTCTTTTGCGCATCGTTATGGCCGTGCGCGTAGCCCATGTAGGCCGCCGAGGCGATCTGCGCCTTGCCGAAGAACGCGTTGACCCAGCGCGGACGCGCCAGCCGGCCGATCGGCCCGCCCAGCTTGGCCATGCCGGCGATCAGCGCCCACAGCAGCAACATCACCACGATGCCGAGCAGGAAGCCGGCGATCGGCGAGGTGATCATCGGCACGAACACTTTCCACAACAGGCCCTTGTTCTTGGCCCAGTTGCCGATGTTTTCCGACCAGATCAGCGCATCCCAGTTGTTGTGGGCGGCGGCCAGGCCGGCACCGCACAGCCCACCGATCAAGGCGTGCGAGGACGACGACGGCAGCCCCTTCCACCAGGTGATCAGGTTCCAGATGATGCCGCCCAGCAGCGCGCACAGGATCACCTGCGGGGTGACATCCACCACGTTGGTGTTGAGCAGGCCCGAGGCGATGGTGAGCGCCACGGCGGTGCCGGTGAGCGCGCCGATGAGGTTCATGCCGGCCGCCAGCATCACCGCCCAGCCGGGCGAGAGCACCTTGGTGGCCACCACGGTGGCAATGGAGTTGGCGGTGTCGTGGAAGCCGTTGATGAATTCGAACACCAGCGCCGCCAGGATCACCACCAGAACAAGGGTAAGCACGCGGCGACCTCAGCTGTTCTTCAGCACGATCTGGTACACCACCACACCGGCCTCGCGGCAACGGTCGATGGCCTTTTCCAGGATCTCGAAGAACTCCTTGAGCAGGAACATCTGCAGGGTGTCCAGGCGGCCGGAATAGATGTCGCGGTACAGCTCGAGCATCAGGCGGTCGGCTTCGTTTTCCAGCATGCGCAGCTTGTCGTTGAGCGCGGTCATGCGGTCGATGTTCATGCGCGGCAGGTCGGTGACCATTTCCACCACCACCGCGGCGGCCTGCTCCAGCATCGAGGCACGCGGGGCGAAATCGATGTGTTCCAGGTGCTGGGTGGCCAGCGAATAACGGTCGGCGAACTTCTCGACCTGCTTGGGAATCTTGTACAACGCCGAGCCCAGCGCTTCGATGTCTTCGCGCTCGATCGGGGTCATGAAGCTGTCCACCAGCGCCTGGCCGATCTTGTCGGAGGCAGCGCGTTCGCGCAGGCGGGCCAGCTTGAAAGCGTCCAACGCGGGTTGCCGGTCGGACTCGCGCATCATGGCGTGCAAGGCCTTGGTGCTGTCGTAGGCGGCCTCGGCCGCTTCGTTCAGAAGCGCGTAGAACTGCTTGCCGGAACCGAAGATGGTCTGCAACGAGAACATGGGTGGAGGACTTCCTGCCGTCGAGGGAGAGACGGCACCAAGGGCGAATTATGACCGTTCCATGACCTGTCTGGGTATATCGGTGCTGCGCAGCCCCTTCACATGGGCATTTCCCGGCTCGAACCACCCTGTGATTTGCTAACATGCCACCGCGCCTTCGGGCGCATCCTATGGAAGACGACCCTAGCCCCCCCTGTTGCCGCTCCGCCCTTGAGGCCGCCGGCGACCTGCGTATCACCCCGCCCTCCCCTTCACTGACCGGGGAATGCGCCCGTGGTTGAGTTCCTGATCGTCATTGCTTTGATTCTGTTGAACGGCTTCTTCGCCATGTCGGAGATGTCGCTGATGACGTCTCGCAAGAGCCGCCTGAAGCAGATGGCAGGCTCGAGCAAGCGCGCCGCGCGGGCGCTGGCCCTGGCCGAGAGCCCGGAAAACTTCCTGTCCACGGTCCAGATCGGCATCACCCTGATCGGCATCCTGACCGGCGTATTCGGCGGCGAGGCGATCGGCATCGCCATCGGCACCTGGCTGCAGGGCATCGTGCCGGCGCTGGACCCGTACGCGCCGGTGATCGGCAAGACCCTGGCGGTGGCGCTGATCACCTTCCTGACGCTGATCTTCGGCGAGCTGGTGCCCAAGCGCCTGGCCCTGCGCAATTCCGAAGACATTGCCGGCGTGGTGGCCGTGCCGATGGCCTGGCTGGCGAAGATCGCCGCGCCCGGCGTGTGGGTGCTGGCGCGCTCCACCCGGCTGGTGCTGCGCATGTTGGGCATGGGCAAGGACGAATCGGCGTCTGTCAGCGAAGAAGAGATCCGCATGCTGGTGGCCGAAAGCCACGAAGCCGGCGTGATCGATGCGCACGAGCGCGACATGATGAACCGGGTGATGCGCCTGGGCGACCGCACCGCCGACAGCCTGATGACGCCACGCAACCGCATCGCCTGGCTGGATGCCAACGCCGAACCCGAACGCAATCTGCATGTGATGCGCGAACACGAGTTCTCGCGCTACCCGGTGTACCGCGGCAGCGACCAGGACATTGCCGGCGTGCTGGAAGTCAAATCGCTGGTGACGCGCATGGATGGCCACGGCGCGCACTTGTTCCAGAACCTGCGCGACACCTTGTTCGTCTCCGAATCCACGCATGCGATGAAGCTGCTGGAAATCTTCCGCGAAGAACAGCAGTCGATGGCGCTGGTGGTAGACGAATACGGCGAGATCCGCGGGCTGGTCACCATCAGCGACCTGATGGGCGCCGTGGTCGGCCGCCTGCAGGCGGTGGAAAACACCGACGACGATGCCCTGGTGGTCACGCGCGCAGACGGCTCGCTGCTGATCGATGGCTCGCTGCCGGTGGAAGAACTGCGCGAAGTGCTGGGCGCCGAGCTGCCGGAAGCCGATGAGGGCGATTACCACACGCTCGCGGGCCTGTGCATCTACTACTTCGGCCGCATTCCGCAGGCCGGCGAATTCTTCGACTGGGCCGGCTGGCGCATCGAGATCGTCGACCTGGACGGTGCGCGCGTGGACAAACTGCTGTTGCGCCGCGTTGGCGACGAGGACAGCGATGACATCGTCGGGTGATGCCGCGCCGCCGCCCGATGCGGCGGAAGACAGCGAGCAGATGCGCTACCGCAACGAAGGCATCCGCAGCCTGCTGGCTGCCTTCAGCGACGGCGAACCGCAGCAGGTGTTGCGCGTGCGCGAGATCCTGGCCGACCTGCAGCAGAGCGCGTTCGGCGTGTTTCTGTTCCTGGCGATCCTGCCCTCTTTTATCCCGATTCCGGGCGTAGCCGGGGGCATCAGCGGCCCGCTGACGGTGCTCATTGGCGTGCAGATGATGTGCTGCCTGCGCAAGCCCTGGGTGCCGCGCTTCATTGGCGAACGCGGGCCGCGCCGCAGTACCGGCCAACGCTTCATGACGCGGCTGGCGCCGACACTGCGACGCCTGGACCGGCTGCTCAAGCCGCGCCTGCACGGTTTAGTCGATCGCCGTCCAGCGCAGGTATTCACCGGATTGCTGCTGGTGCTGGTCGGCATTCTGCTGACCCTGCCGATCCCATTTACCAACTACATCTTCGGGCTGATCCTGCTGCTGTTCGCGCTGGCATTGCTCGAACGCGATGGCGCCTTGCTGCTGGTTGGCTGGGGCGCGGCGTTGCTGTCGGTGGCCGCCTTTGGCGTGACCTCCGACCAATTGGTGGACCTGATCCGTGGCTGGTGGCCTGCCGCCTGGCGCTGAGCGCAGACGGCAGGCACGTGCATCGCCCGGTTTACTTGAGGTCCACGACGCGGTTGTCCGACAGGCTGCCCGGATCGTCGGTCACTGCAGTCATCACGAAGTACAGCGCCTTGCCGAGCAGCCCGCCGGGGCCGTCCCAATACTCGGCCGATTCGGCGCGCACGTGGATCAGGCGCAGGTTCGGGTCGTCCTTTCCGCCGGGGAAGAACACCTTCATTGCAGGCGACCACAGTTGCTCGATCTTGGCGCGGTCATCGATCACCCGCGCAGTGCCGG
Organism: Xanthomonas sp. NCPPB 4037; assembly: GCF_041475695.2. Taxonomy (NCBI): domain Bacteria; kingdom Pseudomonadati; phylum Pseudomonadota; class Gammaproteobacteria; order Lysobacterales; family Lysobacteraceae; genus Xanthomonas; species Xanthomonas sp. NCPPB 4037. Next base: position 2,003,610 of record NZ_CM191261.1, on the reverse strand, counting down.
CCACCGAGACGTAGCTGTTCTTCGATGCCGAGGCATAGGCGACATTGACGCGCGGGTCGGCGGCGATTTCGGCCACCTTCGGGCTGTCGGCGGCGGTGGCGAACCACAGGTCGCCATCGAACTCCACTTCCTGCGTGCCGAGCGGCCGACTGACCAGCCGGCCGTCGGCCGACACGGTGGTGAACATTGCCACGTTCACCCCGCGGATCAATTCCGCCAATTGCTTGATGCTCTCGCCGCGTTCCTGGATCTGCATGCAGTCACTCCCAATAGATGTGGCTGCATCTGAGCGGATCGGCGCGCAAAGCAACGTGAATCACGCGGTGGTCACGTCCAGCTCGCGGCAGGCCGCCGCAGCGATCTCGAACGAGCGCAGACGCGCGGCGTGTTCGTAGATATTGGCGGTGAACAACAGCTCGTCCGGTGCGTGCCGTTCGATGAAGGCGGCAACGCCCTGGGCCACCTGATCTGCATCGCCGAGCACGGTGCAGGCCAATGCACGCTCCACGCCGGCTTTTTCATGCGGCTGCCAGAACGTTTCGATGTCGTCCACCGGCGGCGGAATCTTGCCTGGCCGGCCACGACGCAGGTTGACGAAGCTCTGCTGCTGGGTAGTGAACAACTTGCGTGCCTGCGCGTGCGTTTCGGCGGCCACCACATTCAGCGCCAGCATCACGTACGGCTTGGACAGCTGCGCGGAGGGCCGGAACTCGCGGCGGTAAATTGCCACTGCTTCATCCATTGCATCGGGTGCGAAGTGCGAGGCGAAGGCAAACGACAGCCCCATCGCCGCGGCCAGCCGCGCACTGAACAGGCTGGAGCCGAGCAGCCACACCGGCACGTCCAGGCCCGCACCGGGCACGGCCTGCACCAACTGGCCTGGCACGGCCGGCGCGAAATAGCGCAGCAGTTCGGCCACGTCCTGCGGGAATTGGTCGGCACTGTCGAAGTACCGGCGCAGGGCGCGGGCAGTGGGCTGGTCGGTGCCGGGCGCGCGGCCCAGGCCCAGGTCGATCCGCTGCGGATACAGCGAGGCCAGCGTGCCGAACTGCTCGGCCACCTGCAGCGGGGCGTGGTTGGGCAGCATGATGCCGCCGGCGCCCACGCGGATGGTCTTGGTGCCGCCGGCGACATGGCCAATCAAGACCGCCGTGGCGGCGCTGGCGATGCCCGGCATGTTGTGGTGCTCGGCAAGCCAGTAGCGCTGGTAGCCCCAGCGTTCGGCGTGCTGCGCGAGATCGAGCATGTTGGCGAAGGCGTGGGTGGTGTCGCTGCCTTCGCAGACCGGTGCCAGGTCCAGCACGGAAATGGGCGTCATTGGATGACTCCGGGAAGAATGATGGGACAGAGATGGGGCTGCGCTGCGCACATTGCCAGCGATACAAGGGCTGGCTGGGGGATTACAGCGTCCCAGCAGGTGAACACCGGTGGGCGCGTCTGTGGCTTTCGGGCAGACGGCAGCGAAGCGTCTGGTGTCGCGGGAATGGTCGGGCTTGCTTGAGCGGATTGATGGCCAGCGAACGGCAGCCGCAAGGCATACGTGCGCATGTGGGGCACGGCATAGCGCGTGCATTTCGCAGTGGTGAAATCACGCAAAGCCGCGCTGCAGCCCTCCGCCAGCGGGCATGTCAGGCGAGCACACACCCCCTTGCGAACACGCAGCGCAGGTGGCGAAGCCGCACTGCGCACTGCCGCAGCTGGCCTGGCTATGCTCAGGCGCCCTGCCCCTTGGCGCCTGCAATGACGTCTTCTTCCACCTCCGCTGCCGCGACGGCGAGCAGTGCGCAGATCGCCGCGCGCATCGACCGCCTGCCCGCCAGCGCCACGCTGTGGCGGCTGGTCGGGCTGCTGGCGCTGGGCGGTTTCTTCGAGTTGTACGACCTGTTCCAGACCGCCTACATCAGCCCGGGGCTCATTCGCGACGGCATCTTTGCCAGCGGCAACGACGGCGCCTTCGGCATGTCCGATCAAGCCGCGTTTGCCGCGGCGACCTTTCTTGGCCTGTTCGTCGGGGCCGCCCTGCTCAGCCCCTTTGCCGATCGCTTCGGCCGCCGCCTGGTGTTTACCGTGGCGTTGGTCTGGTACACCGCCGCCACGGTGGCCATGGGCCTGCAAAGCACTGCCACCGCAGTGATCGTGCTGCGCTTTGTGGTGGGGATCGGGCTGGGCATCGAACTGGTGACTATCGATACCTACCTGTCCGAACTAGTACCGCGTCACATGCGCGGAGCCGCGTTTGCATTCGCGTTTTTCCTGCAGTTCCTGGCGGTGCCCAGCGTGGCGCTGACCGCCTGGCTGCTGGTGCCGCACGCGCCGCTGGGTGTCAGCGGCTGGCGCTGGGTGGTGTTGCTGAGCGGTGTGTTTGCGCTGGCGATCTGGTGGCTGCGCAGCCGGCTGCCGGAGTCCGCACGCTGGCTGGCGGCGCAAGGGCGGCATGCCGAGGCCGAGGCGGTGATGGCGCAGCTCGAGGCCTCTTGCAGCCGCGATCTTGGCCACGCATTGCCGCCGCCGGAACCGGTGCAACGGGTTGCCGCACCCGACAACCGCTTGTCGGCATTGTGGCGGCCGCCCTACCGCGGGCGTATCGGCATGCTGGTGGTGTTCCAGATCTTCCAGGCGATCGGCTTCTTCGGTTTCGGCAACTGGCTGCCTGCGCTCATCAACGCGCAAGGCGCCGGGGTGACCAAGAGCCTGGCGTATGCGTTTGCGATTTCGCTCGCTTACCCGTTGGCGCCGCTGTTGCTGCTGCGTGTTGCGCATCGCTGGGAAAACAAATGGCAGATCAGTGCATCGGCGCTGGGCGCAGTGGTATTTGGCGTGCTGTTCGCGCTACAGCACGCGCCGCTGGGCATGATTGCCTGCGGGGCGATGATTGCCTTCTGCAATGCGTGGATGAGCTTTGCCTACCACGGCTACCAGGCCGAACTGTTCCCCACGGCACTGCGCGCACGTGCGGTGGGCTTTTGCTATTCCTTCAGCCGGTTGTCTACGGCCGGCAGCAGCGTGTTGATCGGCTGGCTGCTGGCGCAGACCGGCAGCCACGGCGTGCTGGCCTCCATCGTGATCAGCATGACGATCGTGGCCAGCGTGATTGCTGCGTTCGGCCCACGCACGCGCAATCGTGCGCTGGAAGAGATCGCCGCGTGAAGCCGTGCGGAGTCGCACGCGTGTCGTGCGTTGATGGTTGATGCAGGCCGCTGCGCTACGGCACGGCGTCAGCGGGGGTAGTTGCCGCAGCACCCAGGGGCACTGTGTGGTCGGCGATGCTGGCCAGGCTGGTGCGATGCGAGACCACCACCAACGCGGTCTGCGGTAACCGCTGGCGCAACATGCACAGCACCTGTTGCTCGGACTGCGCATCCAGTGCGCTGGTCGCTTCGTCCAGCAAGGCCAGCGCTGGGGCGCGCAACAACACTTGTGCCAGCAACAGCCGTTGCAGTTCACCGCCGGAGAGCCGGCCATCACTGCCATTGATCGGCGCATCCAGTCCGAGCGGATCGCGTTGCAGCCGCGCACCCAGGCCGACATCGGCAAGCGCCGCCCACATGTATGCCTCCGACGCGCCGGGCAGCGCCCACTCCAGGCAATCGCGCACGCATCGCTGCCATGGCCGTACGCCCTGCCCCACATACGCACTGTGGCGGATCAGTGCGCGGTACTCGGAAAACCCGAGCATGCGGCCCGCCATGCGTGCCTGCAGGTGCAACGGCGCGGTCTGGCCCGACAACACATCCATCAGGCTGCTCTTGCCGATGCCCGATGGCCCCACCACCAGGGTGATCTGACCGGGCACCAGCGCCAAGCTGGGAATCTGCAGCGCGGACAGTGGCTGCAGCAGCGTGACGCGATCGATCTGCACCGGCGCCGGCAATGTCGAAGCATCCGCGCGTGTCGATTCACTGCGCGAGGCGGCAAGCGCCACGTAGCGGCGCCACAGTTGCAAGGCCGGCCACGCCGAACGCAACTGCTGCACGCTTTGCCGGGTAGAGACCAGATACGGCAGCAAGCGGCCCAGCAACAGGCTGACGGTGATCAACGCGGCGCGATCGGCGCCCTGCCACAGGTTGGCCACCACCAGAATGCCGGCGATGGCGGCCACTGCGGTGAGCTCCAGCAGCAGGCGGCTGTTGGCCACCAATGCCTGCTGCTGCGCGTAGCCCTGCCCCAGACGATCGGAAATGCGTGTGTAGTGACCGGTTTCGACATCCTCGCGCTGGAACGAGCGCACGTGGCGCAGCCGCCGCGGGAAGTCCTCGCTGAGCCAGAACAGCCGAGTCATGTCGGCCACGTAGTCGCGACTGATGCGGGCCTGCTGCGCACTGCCCGAAGCCCGCAGCCCGCACCAGGCCAGCACCAGCAACACCGGCGCGGCGGCAGCCAGACCCGGCACGATCAACAGCGCCAGACACACACTCACCACTGCGGTGATGCCGGCCACCAGCAACTGCAGCACCGCACTGAACCCCTGCGTGGCGATCTCGATGTTGTAGGTCAGCACGTTGGCGATTTCCGCTGAGCTGGCATCGGCCAAGGCCGGCAATGGCGCCTCGAGCAAGGAGGCATGCACGCGCTGGCGCAGGCCGATCGCATAGCGGCTGGTCAAGCGGGCCGCCAACCGCGCGCTCTGCCAGCGCAACACGGCAAACAGCAGGCTTACCAGGACGAACAGGCTCGCCTGCAATGGCAGGCCGCCGGGCAGGGCCAGTACCTGCCCGGCCACGCGCAGGCCCTGGCCGGGCTGCACCAGCGGCACCAGGCACACGGCCACCGCGCTGCCCGCCAAGGCGGCGGCGAGCGACAACAGCACGTAGAGCGCAATGCGGCTGCGATCGGCACGCACCAGCGTGGCGGCAAAGCTGCGCACCACCACGCGGACCGATGCACGCGATGTGGCGGCGTCCATTTCAGCGCTCGTCATGGGCTCACGTCGTGCGCCATGCGCTCACGCGCCCGGCAGTGAGGATGCGGCGCGGTGCAGCAGTTGCAGCAGCGCATCCACTGCGGCATCCGGATGCGCGCCGCGTTGCATGCGGTACACGCCACGCTGCTGCACCTGCGCGATGAAATGCGACCAGCCGGGCTGGCCGGCCGCATATGGCTGATCCGCCGCCAGGCACGCAGCGATCTCCTCGTGCGCCATCGGCGTCAGCAGGTGGGCCGGATCGGTGGCCGGCATATCGCTCAGCAACACCACCGCTGCCAACGGCAGCGGGGCCGGCGCGAGCACCGCGCGGCTATCGCGCAGATCGACCTCGAACTTTTCCACCCCGCTGCGCCGCCGGATGGTGGGCGCCGCACTGATCCAGGCGCGGGTGGATGCATCCAGCAGGCCCAGCGATGCGGGCCGCAGATGCAGGAAGTTGGCCACGCCGGTTGCAACCAGATGGTGCGGCTCCACAAAGACACCGTCTTCGGCCACGAACTGTAGCCCACGCAACAGACTGTGCAAGGCCAGGGTCGACTTGCCGGCGCCACTGGCCCCGAGCAACAGCGCACCACGTCCCTGCCAGCCAACGCAGGCGCCGTGCAGCGGCACCAGCGACATGCCACGCGCTGCCAGCAGGAATACTGCGAATTCGATCAACTCGTAGCGCAGGTGATAGGCATGCATCAGCATGTCGTCCGACACCACCACCATGGCGCGCCGCTCGGCCACCGACACCATCAGGTAGTTGCACTCGTCCATCACCCCGCACAGCAGACCGGCAGCGGCATGCGTGCGAACCGGCGGCGGCTCGGCCACCGGCAGGCGCGACGCACGCGCCACCACATCCAGGGTGATATGGAACTGCGGCGCGCCAGCGAAGCGATGCGCAGGCAGCCCGGCATACGCGGCCTCGACCAGCGCAAGCAGCGCCGGGCTGTCGCTTTCGAAATGGAACAAGGCGCCGAGCACCTGTTTGCGCACGCCATGCCGGCGTGGCCGTTGCTCGTCAAACGGATCCAGCGGGGCCGGCATTGCAGCGTGCGCGCGCTCCGCCCGCAACGCGCTGATTGGCGCCAATTCCGCCACTGCGGCCGACTGCGGCATGCCGTTTCATCCGTGCACAAGTTCAGCCGGTGTGTGCGGCTCGGCCGCTGAAAGGTTGCGTGCATTGCCAGCCGCGCGCATGAACGGCGCGCAGCGCACGGCTCGTGCATCGGCACAACCAAAGTGGCTTGCATGCGCACCTACTGCCGAGCCGAATGCCGGTGTCTTGCGCGCGCCGCTGCTGCGCCCACCTGGCGACAGAACGAGAACCTTGCGCAGATGCTAAAGATCCAGGTCAGCCATTCGTACTTCCTGCGTTACGACCCCAAACAATGGGAACGCGGCAAGCCCTATCCGCCGCTGGCCACGTTGCAGGTGGCCGCCTTGCTGCGCGAACACGGCCATCGTTTGAGCCTGTTCGATGCCATGCTTGCCGACGACGCGCAGAACTACCCCGGCGCGCTGCAGGCAGCGCAGCCGGACCTGGTGGTGTTCTACGAAGACAACTTCAACTTCCTCACCAAGATGTGCCTGAGCCGCATGCGCGAGGCGGCCTGCACGATGATTGCCGCCGCGCGCGCACAGGGCTGCCGCGTGCTGGTGGCCGGTTCCGATGCCTCCGACAACCCGGACGTATTTCTGGCCGCAGGTGCCGATGCAGTGTTGATCGGCGAAGGTATCGCGCCGTTGCTGGAACTGGTGGCGCGGTTGGACGCGAACCCGCAGTGCGCGCCCGACACCTGGCTGGACGGCGTGGCACGCATCGCCACCGCACATCCGGCCGCCGCTCGCGAACATGTGGGCGCGCAGCCGCCGGATGCGCGGCTGAGCGGCTTGCCCGCTTGGGACCTGGTGGACATCCCGCGTTATCGCACCTTCTGGCAACAACGCCACGGCTATTTCAGCCTCAACATGGCCGCCTCGCGCGGCTGCCCGTTCCGCTGCAACTGGTGCGCCAAGCCGATCTGGGGCAACCACTACAAGCGCCGCAGCGCCGAAGACGTGGCCGCAGAGATGATCCACCTCAAGCGCACATTTGGGCCCGATCACATCTGGATGGCCGATGACATCTTCGGTTTCCATATCGACTGGGTGGAAACCTTCGCCGAGCAGCTCAGCGATGCCGATGGTGCGATCCCCTTCATGATCCAGACGCGCGCCGATCTTGCCAGCGACCGCATGGCCACCGCCCTGGCACGTGCCGGTTGCGCCGAGGCGTGGTTGGGCGCGGAAAGCGGGAGCCAGCGCATCCTCGACAAGATGACCAAGGGCACACAGGTGGCCGATGTCATCGCCGCACGCCGCCGCCTGGGTGCGCGCGGGATCCGCGTGGGCTTTTTCATCCAGTTGGGTTATCTGGGCGAAGAACTCGCCGACATCCTGGCCACCCGCGCCTTGGTGCGCGAGGCCGCACCGGATCTCATCGGTGTCAGCGTGTCGTATCCGCTGCCCGGCACCAAGTTCTACGAGGAAGTGAAAAACCAGCTGGGTGGCAAGACGCATTGGCAGGACAGCGACGACCTGGCAATGATGTTCCGCGGCGCCTACGACTCGGAGTTCTACCGCAGCGTGCGCAATCTGTTGCACACCGAAGTGGACCTGCAGCAGGCGCGCACCGCGATGGGCGATGTGGCGTATGCGCAGGCGTGGCAAGCGCTGGAGCAGCGCTGGGACAGCTTGATCTCCTCCGAGCACGCGCATCGCACCGAACCGTTGATGGCGGCGGCGCGACCAGTGCGCCAGCTGGCCAGCGTGCTGGTCGGCTGAAACACGCCACGGCCCTGCACCACCGTTGTTGTCTCTTTTCCGGATTGCCCCGAATGCAGCCTTCGCTTCGCACGATCAAACATGGCCTGCGCACGGCCACCGAACAGCTCGCCCGGGAGCTTGCGCAGCCCAGCGAGGCGCCGCCACGCTGGGATCGCCTGCAATGGCAGCTGGCAGCCGCCGCAGCAGCCGCACATGGCGTTTCGCCGCTGCTGCAACGCCAATCGCTGTGGCAGACAGCCGAATGGACACGCTTCCTCGATGAGCAGCGTGCGCATGTGGCGCATCGCCATCGCCGTATCGCCCTGCTCTTGACCCAGATCGATGCCGCCGCAAGAAGTGCCGGCATTGCAGTGACTGGACTCAAGGGCACTGCCCTGCATCGGCTGGGCGTGTATCTGCCCGGCGACCGGCCCATGGCCGACATCGATCTATTGGTAGAGGCAGAGGACGCGCCACGTGCGGCCGAGTTGCTGTGTGCGCTGGGCTATGTGGCCTCGTTCGACCAGTGGAAGCACCAGGTGTTCAAGCCGGTGCACGGCGAGGCCGTGGCCGGGCTGGGCGAGCACCGCGATGCACCGATCAGCATCGAGCTGCACACGCGCATCCAGGAACGCTTGCCGGTGGCGTGCGTGGACATCACCGCGCGTGTACTGCCGGAGCGTCCGCAGCCGGGCCTGAACGCTTATCCGTCGATCGGCGCATTGATGTGCCATTTGCTGCTGCACGCCGCCGGCGGTATCTGCCACCGCAGCATCCGCCTGATGCACCTGCACGATCTGGCACTGCTGGTCACACGCATGGGCCCGCGCGATTGGGAGGTGCTGTGGGAAGACAGCGCTGCGCCGCCGTGGTGGGCGTTGCCGCCGCTGCTGTTGCTGCAGCGCTACTACGGCGACGTGGTGCCGGCCGCGGTGCTCGCACGCCTGCGTGCGCAGTGTACGCCGCTGTTGCGGATGCGCGCCGCGCGCCTGACTTTGACGACCGCGTCCTGCTCCAACCTGTGGCTGCCGGCGTTGCCCGGCATCGAATGGTCACGTTCGCTGGGCGAGGCACGCCAGTACCTGCGCCAGCGCATCGCGCCGTCGGCAGAGAGCCGCAAGGAGCGCGCCGACATGCTGCGCACGCAGCTGTGGCTGCAAGACCAGCCATGGGTGCGCCAGTCACAGACGCGGCGGCTGATGACGCGCCTCACCCGGCCGGTGCCACGCACCGACATGCTGTACGTGGTGCGCGCGGCGCTGGATGGGTATCTGCAGCCGGCCTGAGGCCAACCTGCAGTTGATCAGCGCAACGGTCGCTCCGCGCAGAGTTCGCGGTACAGTGTTTCGAACAGCCGGGTGGTCAGCCCGGCATCTTCGCGGGTGGCGCGGCATTGCGCGGCCCAGGCAAGCCGCAGGCGCAGTTCGTCATCGGCCAGCACCTGGCGGATCGCTTCGGCCAGGCCGGCCCAATCGCCCGGCGGTACCGCCAGTGCGGCGCTCGGCGCCCACTCGGCCAGATGACCGACCGCCGTACCCACCGTGGGCACGCCCACCAGCGCGGCTTCCAGTAACACCATCGGCCCGGCTTCGTGCAGCGAGGACATCAGCAGCAGATCGGCGGACTGCATGATCGGGCGCAATTCGCGCTGCGTCTTGAAGCCCACAAAGCGCACCTGCGCGCTGAGATCCAGCTGTTCGGCCAATGCGTGGATCCTGCCGTCGAGCGTGTCGACACCGACGATGTCCACCACGAACGCCACACCGGCACGCTTGAGGGCAGCCAGGGCGCGCAGCAAGGTGGTCTGATCCTTGACCGGGTTGAGGCTGGCCACGTGCAGCAGCCGCGCCACACCGCCGCTGCGTGCCCGCGGCGGCGCCGGTGGCCACGCGCGCAGGTCCACGCCCAGCGGCACACGCTGCGCCGTCACGCCCAGCGCATGCAACGAAGCAATGATGGGCAGGCTGGCTGCAGTGACACGGTCTGCCAGGCGCAGGATCACCGCCTCGCGCAGGCGCCCGCGCCAACGCCGGCGGCCGCCGTAGCCGATGCCGTGCAGCGCCACCAGCTCGCCGCCGGCGATATGCACCACGCTGGGCCGCCGCAGCAGCTTGGCCGCCACCACCGCAATCAGGCTGCAATAGCCGGAAAACAGGGCCTGCACCACGTCGAATGGCGCGCGCCGATGCTCCTCGCGGATCGCGGCGATTGCACGCAGGCGGGTGCGGTGTTGGCCGATGTTGTGCACGGTGGCGCCGCGCAGCATCCAGGTGGCCGGCTCCGGCTCCTGGTGCAGCACGAACACATGCACCTCGTGGTGGCGTGCAAGCCAGTCGATCAAGGTCAGAAACACCGGAATCACGCGCACTTCGCCGCTGCGGTCCACGCCACCGGGCACCACTACCGCCAGTTTCATTGCCGTTGCCCCGCTGCCGTGCGCAGCACCTGTGTGTAGGCGTCGCGCCATTGCCGGCCCACTGCGGCAAACGACAACCGCGCATCGAAAGACGCACGCACCTGCGCCCTTCCGGGGCGCTGGCGTGCGTGCGCCACCAGAAGATCGGACAGGCGCGCGGCATCGCCCACCGGAAACAGCGCGCCCATGGCCGCGTTGTCGCTGAGCGCACGGAAGGCGGGAATGTCGCTCAGCAGCGGCAGCGTTCCGCAGGCATAGGCTTCCAGCGCGGCATAGCCGCAACTCTCCGCATGGCTGGCAGAGACGAACACATCCGCCGCCCGTTGCAGCTGCTGAATCTGCGCATGCGTGACCTTGCCCAGCAAGTGCACGCGTGATGCAAGCCGTGGGTCGTCGTGGATGCGCTGGCGCACTTCCTCCAGCAGCGGCGTCTCATGGAAGGCGCACCACAGCCGCAGGCCAGGCAGACGCGCTGCCGCCATAGCCACGGCATCCAGCACGCACAGCGGGTCCTTGCCCTCGCTCAAATGGCCAACCCACAACACGCATGGGTCGCCGGCCAGGCCGGTGACCGCGCGCGCCTGGATGCGGTCGCCCGGCGTGAAGCGGCTACTCGATTCGGGGATCGCAAACAGCTGCGTGCGCGGTCCAAACAGCCTGGCACGGACGAAGGGCTGCGCCAGCGCCAGCGAGGTGAACGCGATGCCGGCCGCCGCTGCGTAGCGCGCGCGCCACACCGGCCTGCGCCACCAGCGCGGCGGCCGATTGGCATGGTCCTGCAGCAGGATCGGCACCTGCGGCAACAACCGTGCGAGGCGCCGTGCATCGCCGGCAAATTCCAGCCCGTGCACATGGATCACCGCAACGTCGAGCTGCTGCAACAGATCAGCCAGCCGCCGCGCACGTACGGCGCTGCCGCGCTTGCCAGGGTCGAGAAAGTGATACGCCACGCCCTGCCGCGTCAGCTGCTCGGTGTGCGCAGCCACCTGCACTACCGTCACCTGGGTGCCGGTGCTGGCGACTGCTTCGGCAATGTCGGCCAGCGATGGCCACTGCGCGAATACCTGCGCAGCGTCCCAGCCGCTTGGCGCGGGCAGCAGATTGAGATGGGCCACGTGCACGTCAGTCCCCGGAGTGCAGGGGACGTGCGGCGCGCGCGATGTGGGCGCGACTGCCCGCGTTCTGCGCGACCCGTTGCACGGCGCGGCGCCAAACTGCCGCCTGCACATCGCTCACCATGCCGCTCACGCGAGCCGTCGCAGGCGTAGCACCAGCGCCACCGGCACTTGCAGCGCGGCGATGTCGAAGCGCGCGCCAGGCGGGATGTCGGCAGGATCGAGCATCGGCTCGGCCACCGCCTCGATCGCCAGATCCAGCGCCGCGCATGCCGAATGCCAATGGCTGTAGAGATGTTGGGTATGGCGGATGGCGTAGTGCTGGCCATCGGCCTTGAAGTCGCGTCGCCAGCCCAGCGCATGGCCGATCGGATGCACGTCGCTGCACAGCACGCTGCCACCGATGCGGGTAACGCGCCGCAGTTGCTCCAGCGCCGTCCACAGCCGTGGCAGATGCCCGACCACCAGGCCGCACACGGTGATGTCGGCCATGGCATCGGCCACCGGCAACTGTTCCAGGCTGCCCTGCTGCAGGGAGAAGCACGTGGTGGGCCAGCGTTGCGCCAGTTCGTGCGCAGCGCGTTGCAGCATTTCCGGCGAGAGGTCTACGCCAGTGACCTGCGCAGCGCCGCGTTGCAGCGCCTGCAGCATGTAGCGCCCGCTACCACATCCGGCATCGAGCACATGCTGGCTGCGCAGGTCGGTGGGCAACAGCGCCAGCATGGCGCGCTGCTCGGCGAGCATCACCGGGTTATGCGCGTGTGGCGGATACGCCTGCGCCCACAACGCATACGCCGCGGCCGGCTCCAGGGTGGGCACGCTGCTCATTGCACTGCTCATTGCACTGCTCATTGCGCGGCTCCAAGTACCACGCGCGTTGCGGCATGCGTGTGCGGCGACAGCAGCTGCACGCCGGGTTCAAGTGCCAGCACCTGTGGATCGGCCAACGCGGCGTCCAGCAATTTGGGGCAACCATCCAGCAACACCGGCACGGTTGCGATGCCGGCTGCGTCGAACCACTGGGCGAAATCGGGGTCGGCAATCCGCGGTTTGCCATCGCGGATCACCGCGCGCAGCTGGCTGCGGCTGCAACCCACCACACTCGCCGCAGGCTCACCGCCGCGGTCGCGCACGATCACCAGGTCGGCCACCGCGCCCGGTGCCAGGCTGCCGCGCGCGGGCAGGCGCAGGATGCGCGCGGCTTGATGCGTGGCCAGGCCCAGCAGCAGGTCCGGGGCCAACCCGCTGTCGGTGGCCAGGCGCAGATCGTCGAGCAGGTCGCGCCCGCCGCTGACGCGCGCGTCGCTGCCAAGCGCCAGCCGCCCGACCATGCACAGGCGCCAGGGGTCCAGGGTCTGGCCGAGCAGCGCCAGATTGCTCGACGGGCACCACACCACGGCCGCACCGCAGGCGATGATGCGGTCGATATCTTGCTCGCCCAGTCCCACGCCATGGATCAACACGCTGTTGCCGGCCAGGCAACCGAGACGGTCCAAGGCGTCCAGCTCCGCGCGTGCAACCGCGTCGGTGCCTTCGGCCAGATGGATCATCCAGGGCTGCTCTGCCGGGGTCGCGGCGAAACTCTCCTGCACCGGAGGACCATAAGCTGGCCCGCCCAACGCATAGCTCCAGCCAAATGCACGCAGGACTGCCACCGGGAAATCCGCCGCATCCAGTGCGGCGTGCCAGGGATCGTGCTGGGCCACGCAGGTAACCCCGGCGAGCAGATTCTTCAGCCCGCCCTGGCGCAGGCGTACGTCCTTGGGCACCTGCAGCGCAGCGGCCACGTCGCGACGCTGGAAATGCGCCTGAAAGGCGTCGATCCACGCATAGCTGTTGGCGAATGGCGTGCTCTGCGGCAGCGGCGGCACGGCGTTGATCTGCAGATGCTCATGCGCGTTGATCAGGCCCGGCGCCAGCACATGCCCCTGCAGATCCAGCCGCAGCGTGCCGGTGCCCAGCGTGCCACCGAAGTGGCCGGCACGCAGGGTCACCGGCGCACGCGATGGCCCGGCCAGGGTGATCGCGCGCGCGCCGTGCAGGCACACATCGGCCATGGCCATCGCGGTCTCCACTCAGCGCTTGCGCATCACGATCAGGAAGTGATCGCCCATGTCGCGCAGCAACGGCCAGCCGCCCATGCGATCGTCCAACTGCCCCAGGCGCGCGGACAGGCGCGGATGGCGCTCATAGAAATCCACCAAATACGGCGGCGGCAGGAACAGGCTCAGTGCCTGGTAACGATCGAGCACGAAGTGCTGGCTGAAGGCGCGGTAGAACTCGCGCGGCAGGTGATACCAGGTCCAGATGGTGTGGCCGTTCATGCCCACCGCGGTCGCACCCTGCGCCGCACGCACCGCCGCGCGCTTGAAGCGGCCGCGCAATGCGTAGTGGCCGACTTCCCACGGGCAGATCCGCCCGATCACCGAAAACACCAGGCAGCCATCCGGGCGTAGCAGGCGTGCGCACTCGGCAGCGACGGCCGGCAGGTCCGGCGCGCAGTTGAGCGGGCCGAAGTTGGAATACATGCCATCGAACTCGCCTTGCAGCCGCTCCAGCTGCTGGATGCCGACATGCGCGGCAGTGAGGCGCTCCTCAAGGCCCTGTCGGGCAGCACGCTCACGGGTGCGCGCCACCATTGCCGGCGACCAGTCGGTGGCCAGCACGCTGTAACCACGGCTGGCGAACTCGCCTGCATCCAGCCCGGTGCCGCAACCCAGGTCCACCAGCCGCGAACCGACCGGCAGTTCGGTCGCCACGGTGTCCCATAGCGTGGTGCGCATGCGCTGGATCAGCGCGTTGTTGCCGCGCGGCCCATCGTAGTCGGCGGCCACGCTGTCGAAGGCACGCTGGGTTTCCAGCAACTGCGACGCGTCCACACCGCGGCCACGCCGCGCCAGTGGCTCATTGGTTGCCGACATGCGCGCGCTCTCCCACCGGTCCTGCTGTTGTCACGATACTCTCCAGACGCGGCGCCGCACTCGCGGCATCGCTTGATTGAACCGTGAGTGCCGGCTGCCGCCACTTTGGTTGCGGCACTGCGTGGGTGCGGACGATCTGGGCGGAACGCGTGCGCGGGGCAGCGCTCACACCGTCGCGTGCGGTTCCTGGCCACGCGCACGGCGGCGCACGGCATTTCGCAACACCGCGGCCAGTACGCCAAGCGCACCGCCACCGAGAATGCCGGCAGCCCAGGCCATGATCGCGTTAGGAAACGCCTGGTGGTCCGGTACATACAGCGGCCACGCCAGCGAGGTCTGGTAGGTGTAGCGCTCGGTGAGCCGTGCGACCAGATCGTCACGCTCGGTCTTCAAGGCGCGGATGGTGGTGTTGCTGTCGGTGAGCAGGACGCCGGCCAGCACCTGCGCAGGCGTGGCCTGGCCATTGGCTTGCGGGCTGCCCAGCTGCTGCCGCAGCTGCGCGCGGCTGGCCGTCGCCACGCGCAGGTCTTCGTCCAGGCCGCGCAGGCGCGTCTTCGCGAGCGCCAACGCCGCGGTGTTGGTCTGGCCATGCAATGCCTGCAGCTGCGCCACGGTGGCCATTGCGAGCGTGCGCGCCTGTGTTGCGGATTCGGCACGGATGGTGATGCCGATCAGGTTGGCGTACGGGTCCGGATCGGGTTTGAGACTGCCGCGATACAGCTGCGCGGCACGGCTCTTCAGTGGCACGCCGGCCTGTGTCAGCACCGCGTCCTGGAACAGCCGCGTCTTCATCCGGTCGATCACCCGCTGGAACGGCTCCACCTTGGGATCGCGGCCGGCCGGGGTCGGCCCAATCTCGCCAACCTGGATCCAGGCCGTGGCCTCCCACTGCGGCTTGGCCACGCGGGTAAAGGCGAACGTGATTGCCAGCACCACCAGCAGCGCGGCGAGCGCCCAGCGCCACTCGCGCAGCAGGATGCGCCACAGGTCGATCAGGTAGATCTCGTCTTCATCTTTCATCAGGCTTGGCTCGGCAATCGAAAACAAATGGGGGTGGCTACGCGGAGGCAACCGGCAGGGCGCGGCGGTTCGGCAACAACAGCGTGCAGGCGTGCAAGCCCAGGCACAGGCCGATGAAGGCGAAGTTGGTCCAGGTGAATGCCTGCGGGGCGAACGGCGACATCAGGCAGGCGTAGGCGATCCGCAAAAAAATCAACACGTGGAAGATCGACAGCGACGCGTTGAGGCGGCGCACGCTCCACAGCAAGGCGGCATACAGCGCCAGCAGTGCGATCACCGCGCCGGGTGCGCCCCAGGCCATCAGGAACGGGAAAAACTCGGTGCCCACGTTGATGTTGGGCGCATCCAGCGGAATGCTGGTGCCGGCGGTGGCGATGGAACCGCTCAGCGGCACCAGCTGGTTGATCAGAAAACTGGCATTGACGTAGCCCTTGGCCAGGATCGCGCCGAAGTTGTACGGGCCCGCGCTGATGTACAGCAGCAGCCATTGCACGCCTTGCGGCATGGCGCGGTAGAACGCGCTGAAGGGCAGCGCCACGGTGGCCAGCGAACCCGAACGCAGCGCGCCGAGCACCGAGAACACCGCGCCACCTGCCATCACCAGCAAGGCAATGCGCTTCCAGGGCAGCTGCCGCGCGGGGTCGCGGCGCAGCAACAGCACCACCACGAACGAGAACAGCCCGGCAAAGATGCGGTTGCGGTCAATCACCACGATCGGAAATACGAATCCCACCAGCACCATCGCGGTGCGCAACCCGCGGTGGCGCACGCACAGCAGCGCAACCGGCGGCAGGATCCAGCACATGTTGGAGATGTGCCGCACATGTGAGCGCAGCGGACTCAAGGTGGCATACGAAGACGGATCACTGAACAGCGGAATCGGAAACAACGCCACGTCCAGCAGGCAGAACACCGCCACCCCGGCGGCCAGCGCCATCACCAGGAACGACTCGCGCGTGCCGGCATACCGCTGCACGCGGAACTGCTGCACGCTTGGCAAGCGGGTGCCCAGCACGCCATCCAGCACCAGGACGACCAAGGCGGCGACCACCAACAGTGCGATCCCGTCCAGATACCCGTCCGGCAATGTGTAGGTCAGTAGCGTCAGCGCACAGCTGAGCAACAGCGGCAGGGCCAGATACGTGGCCGGGCGGCGCAACAGCCTCATGCAACACCCCGCTGTGGGCGCAGGCGGCCACTGCGCATCTGCGCAGGCAGCGACAACCACGCATAACGCAACAGGTGGCCCAGCGTTCTGATCGGCTGCCGCCGCAGGAAGGCGACCTTCGCGGCAATATAGTGGGCCTGGGCGCGTAGCAAGCCTTGTTCGGGCGCGTCGAACAGCTCCACGCAGCGCAGCGCCACCTCACGTGACTCGCTCAGGTTGGCAATACGCGCACGCACATCGGCAGTCTTGCTGAGATTGCTGCCGTGCAAGCGGTAGGCACACACCGGCAGGTCGACGAATCCCAATGCATCGCGTGCTGCCAGGCGCAGGAAAAAATCCCAGTCTTCGATCCGCAGCGATTCATCCCAGCCGGTGCGCGCATCGAAGGCACTGCGTCGCAGCAGCGCCACCGCGCCACTCACCGCCCAATGCCGGATCACCGCGCGGCGCAGGCCGGCGTCCGACCCATAGAGGGCGGTATCCACCCCATGCAGGTCGCGCATGGCGCTGGCATGCAGCAGCTGCCCATGCTGGTCCACCACCCGCGCATCGCCGATCACCGCCAGTTTTTGCGGATGCGCGCGCAGATAGCGCACTTGCGCATCCAGACCACCTGGCAGCAGATAATCGTCGCTGGCGCCCAGCCGCAGATACTCCCCGCGCGCGCGCAATGCCAGTTCGTTGAGCGTGGCCGCCACGCCGCGGTTGCTGCGCTGCACGAACTGCACCGGCACGCGATAGCCGTGCAGCGCGATCCATGCGGCGATCCGCTCGCCGGTGTCATCACTGGAGCCATCATCGATGATGACGATCTCCTTGGACGGGTACGGGTCCTCCAGCACGCTGTCCAGGCAGCGCTGCACGAAACGCGCATGGTTGAACGCGGGAATCAGCACCGACACCAGCGGCCAGCGCGCACGTCCGCTCGGGCGTTCCAGCACGCTCATGCCGTCGCCCTCAGATAGCGGCGCACCACCACGATGTTGAACAGCAGATACAGCACGTAGTTGACGACGAACGCATACATGGCGCCGATCAGGCCGAACTGCGCAGTGAACAGGTACACCAGCCCCAGATAGCTGGCGGCAAACACGCATTCGGACACCACGAACAGCCGCGTCATCGCCTTGGCCAGCATCACGTAGGAGAGCACGAACGCGGCGATCTTGATCACATCGCCGAGCAGCTGCGGGCCATACAGCGGAGCGGCCGCGGCGAAGCGGGCGTCGAACAACAGCCAGGTCACCCAGTCACGCAACAGGTAGACGCCCGCCGCCATGGCCACCACCGCGGGCATCACGTAACGATAGGCGCTACGCAGCTCGCGGCGCAGTGCCTGGCGGTCCTGCAGCGAGGCCAGCTTGGGCAGGTAATAGACGTTGATCGCGGTGGTAAAGAACAGCAAGTAGGCATCGGAGACCCGGCTCACCGCCTGCCAGTAGCCCACCTGCTGCCAGCCAAATTGCAGCGCCAGATGATCGCGCACCAGCATGCCCACCAGCTGCGGCGCCAGCGTGGCGGTGAGAGTCATCACCGAAAACGCCGCAAGCTGGCGGGTCATCTGCGCATCCAGCCGCATGCGCAGCATCTCGCGCTGAAAATACGGGCTGCGCAGCAATGCCGGCACCGCGGCGATCAACCACAGCACCTGGCCCAGCACCAACGCCAGCAAGGCGCCTTGCAACTGCCACCCGCTGCCCAGCCAGGCGACCAGGCAAACGCTTAGCACCGCCCCGCTAACCTGCACGATGGCCAGCCGGCGCACGTCCATGAAGCCGTTGATGATCGCCAGGATGTAATTGACCAGCGCGATGCCGATCTGCGCCACCGCCAGCACACAGATCAGCCAACGCGCCTGCGCATTGCCCAACAACCGTTCGGCAAGCACGTCGCTGAAGACCAGCGCCAGCACCGCCATCACGCACGCCGCACCACAGGCGTAGCCGAGCGCGGCGCTCAATAACCGTTGCAGTGCGAGTGCGTCGCTGCGGTACTGCGCCACGTACTTGACGATCCCGGCGCTGATGCCACCACCGGCCAGCACCGCCAGCACGGACATCAGGGCCAGGAACTGCCCCAGCCGGCCAACTCCCTGCGGGCCGGCAAACACCGCCACCAACTTGATCACCACCAGCGCCGCCAGCAGCTTGGCCAGCGTTGCAACGCCGGTGTAAGCGCTGCTGCGCAGCAGATTCACGGTGCGCTACCGAACACTTGGCAGGCGGTGATGACGCGGCTGACGGCCGCATCGTCCAGCGCCGGGCTCATCGGCAGGCTCAGCACTTCGCGATGCAGCTGCTCGCTGATCGGCAGGCAGGTATCGCCCAGCGTTGCATAGGCCGGCTGCAGGTGTGGCGGCACCGGGTAATGGATCTGGGTCTGGATGCCGAGGTGCTGCAGATGGCTTTGCAAGGCATCGCGGCGCGGGCTACGCACCACGAACAGATGCCAGACGTGCTGCTCGGCATGCGCCACCGGGGGCAACGTGATCCAGGGGTGATCGATCTCGCGCAGGTAACGCTGGGCCACTGCGCGGCGCTGTCCGATCTCCTCATCCAGATAGCCCAGTTTGACGCGCAAAAATGCGGCCTGCAGCTCATCCAGGCGCGAATTGACCCCCTGGAACAGATGCTGGTATTTCACCTCCGAGCCATAGTTGCGCAGCGCGCGCACGCGCTCGGCCAGGCGCGGGTCGGAGGTCACCACCGCACCTCCGTCGCCCAGCGCACCGAGGTTCTTGGTAGGAAAAAAACTGAACGCCGCCGCATCGCCAAACGCGCCGGCACGCACACCGTCGCGGCTTGCGCCGTGCGCTTGCGCGGCATCTTCGATGAGCAGCAAGCCATAGCGGTGCGCCAACGTCTGCAGTGCCGGCATGTCGGCAAGCTGTCCGTACAGATGCACGGCCAGAATGGCGCGCGTGCGCGGCCCGATGGCGCGCTCCACCTTGCACGGGTCTACGTTGAAGGTCTGCGGATCCGGCTCCACCGGCACCAGCACCAGATGGTTGTGGCTGATGGCCAGGAACGTCGCAATGAACGTATTGGCCGGCACGATCACCTCATCGCCCTCGCGCAACACGCCCAATTCGCGGTAAGCGCGCAGGATCAGCGACAACGCGTCCAGCCCGTTCCCCACCCCCACCGCCTGCTGCACGCCGCAGTAGCTGGCGAACTCCTCTTCGAACGCCGCCAGCTCCTGGCCAAGCACATACCAGCCCGAATCGATCACCCGCGCAGCGGCGGCCTTGAGTTCATCCGCGTAGCGCGCGTTGACGGCACGCAAATCCAGAAACGGCACATCCATCACAGCGTCCACAAATAGAAATCCTGCACCACGGCGCGCGCGCCGAAACGTTCCTTCTGGGTGACCAGCCCGTCGTTGAGCACCTGCCCGCCCTGCTCGGTCGAAATACCAAAACTGAAAGCTTGCCGCTGCGCGTACACCGTGCCGATCAGCTCGCCCAACAGCAGACTCAAGGCATCCAGCTGGCGTCCGCGCTCGGAGGCGGCCAGATACTGGGTGTGGACGGTGCGGCCGAAATCGAATACCAGCGCGGCGGCCAGCAATTCGCCTTCCAGGCGCGCTTCGTGCAGCAAGATCTCTTTCGGAAAGCGCCCCTGTAGCAGTTGCAGCTCGTCCAGCCGATGGGTTGGCGTGGCGTCATGGCGGTGCAACACCTCGCTCAGCAAGGCATGGAAGGCAACCAGATCCGTACTGGTGTGGATTTGGATGCCGGCCCTGCGCGCCTTGGCAATGGCGCGGCGACGTTCGGCACTGAAGGCAAATGGCTCGCGCAGCGCAATCGCCGAGGACAGGTCGCGCCGGCACAGCTGCGCGCCCAGGCGATGCAACGCATACAGGTCTTCTTCGGCCGGAAAGGCATGAAACAGATGCGGCACCGGCTTGTACAACACCTCCTGCACGCCCTGCGCCCGGTAGTGCGCGCCAATCAGGCCGAATACCTCCAGCGTGCCGGTCGCACGCAGCGCACTGGACGAGAGCAAACCGGCGTAGGTCAGCCCGGCATGACTGCTCACCCGCGCGCCCTCCTGGTTGGCCGGCAACACCGCCACGATTGCTCCCTCGCGCTCGATGAGCAGCGACGCGTCGGTAAAGCGCTCGGCGTGATAGTCCATGTAGCCGCGCCGATGCAGCAGGTTGCCGTTGCGCGAGCTGGCCACCAAGTCATCCCAAGCCTGCGCATCATCAGCGTGGTATGGCCTAACCGAAAACATGGCGCCCCTGCAGCTGCGTCGGCAAGGGGGCCTCGGCCAGACCGAAGCCATCGCGCCCCATCGCGTTGCCGTTGTAAAACATCAACACGCGATCGTCCTGCTGGATCAGTGCCGGGTAGCACAGCGTGTGCGCATCCCATCCGTCCTGCGACAAGGCCAGACCCAACTGGCTGTCGTCCCGCGCCCAATGCACACCGTCATGGCTGTAGGCAAAACCAGGCACATAGCCACCATGGATGTCGCCACGGGTGAAATACATCAGATAGCGCTCGCCCAGGCGATACACGCGCGGGCGCCCGATGCGGTATTCGTCGCCGACGGGCGCCAGGCACACCACGTCATCGCGTGGAATCTGCTGCAGATCCTCGGTCTGCGCATAGCGGATGTGGTAGCGCGGAAAGGGCGTACCGCCAATGACTTCCCACGCGTCGCCCACCGCATACCAGAGCCGCCAGACGCCATCTTCGAAGCGCGCCGAATGCACCGCGGCAATCGTGCTGCGCCCTGGCGCGCGATCCAGCAATGGCGTCTCCTGGCGACGCTGGAAGCTGTCGCCACCATCGGTGGACACGGCCAACCCGGTGAAGGCGAGAAACTTTGCCTTGGCCACCTGCTGAAAGCCGACGTAGAACATGTACAGGCCATCGGGCCCGTCCACCACATCGCCCAGAATGATGCCGTTGTCGTCGAAACAGCCGTCGCGGCCGATATCCAGCACCGGCTGCGCACTGACACCGACGACCTGCGTGGGTGCGTCCGCGCGCACATCGACATAACCGATGCGGCTGACGCCCTGCGCATCGCGAAATCCCGCGTACACGCGCAACACCTCTGCCGAACGCCGGTACGGCGTGGGTGTCAGCGCCGCATGTTGCATCCAGCCGCCCACGCCATCGCGCGCGACGTCGAACACCAGGCCCCGTTTTTCCCAGGCGAACATCGGCTCAGAGCACCACGTCGAGACTGGACTTACCGGCCACCGCGCGCGCGGGCGCACCGACATAGACGCGTTGCGCTTCGGTATGCCGGGTCACCAAGGCACCGGCGCCGATGACGTTGTCCTCGGCAATGCGCACCTTGTCGCTGAGCGTGGCATTGACGCCGAGGAAACTGCGCGCCCCGATCTCGCAATAGCCGGACACCACCACATGCGATGCAAGAAACACGTGGTCATGCACCACGGTGCGGTGACCGATGTGGTTGCCGCTCCACAGGATGCAGTTGTCGCCAATGCGCGTGAACGGCTGGATGACATTGCCTTCGAAGATGAAACTGTTGGCGCCGATCCGGGCATTGCGCCAGACGAACGCACGCGAGCTGACATACGTGGCGCAGCGGTAGCCGCGGCGCACTACGTCTTCGTAGAAGCGCATGCGCAAGCGGTTCAATTGCGTCGCCGGAATCGCGACGAATACCGCGTACTGCGCGGGCGGATAGCGTTGCTCGAGCTCCTCGTAGGCCACCACCGGCAGTTCGGCCAGGGTGGGCCGCAGCAGGAAATCGCGCTCCACACTGAAGGCGACCACGTCGTAGTCGCTATCGTGCTGAAAGTATTCGCAAGCGATCTGCGCAAACTCGCCCGCCCCGACGATCACCAAAGGTTTGCGTAAGCTCATGCCTCCAGCCTGCATGCATCCAGGCGACGGTCCCCACGCACTTCGCCCAGGAACTGGTCGTAATCGAGGATGTAATCGCCTGGGTCGTAGAACTGGTCGGCCAGCACCATCAGCACGCAGTCGGGGCTGAATTGGTGCAGGTCGCGCCAGACCATGCGGCCCAGCAGCAGGCCTTGCGAGGGATCGTTCAAGGTCACTTCGGTCGGACCATCGCCCTTGCCTTCGTCCAGCAGGATCGTCACCGAGCCATGCAGGGCCACCGCAAGCTGATTGAGCCGGCGGTGCGCATGCTGACCACGGTGCACGCCGCTGCGGGTACCGAACAGGTAATACACGCGGCGTATCTCGAATGGCACGTTGCGCTCCTGCTCCAACGAAATGAGCAGGCCGCGATCGTCGCCGTGGGTATGCAACTGGATGGGTTCGAAGGCCATGATTCCGGGGCGTAACCGCTGACTGCACGTAGTGCGACATGCCTGAGTGCGCCGGGATGCGCGAAAGGTTGCGCCAGGTCACGGCGCTGCGAAGTGGCGTGCGCGCAAGCGCAATCGCACGCCGAGCGCGCTCCGGCACGATAAAAATTCGTTGTGGCCATGCAACCTTTCAGCGGTAGCGCCGCACATATCGGTGCACGTTCACCTGGCCGCAGTTCCGGCCGGCGTGGGGAGCCAGGCCTGGCAGCGCAGCACGCACTGCCGGAACCAACGACCACCACCGGTGAGGACACCACCCAGATGCATCCATCTCCCCAGGCGCCCGACACGGCAGCCACCGGCAGCGCCACAACGCTGCCCCCCTCCATGCCCGCAGCGCCCGCCGCACGGGTCACGCCCTTGCCCAAACCGATGCGCGTGCTGCACTGGCTCACCGTGCTGTGCCTGGTGATGGCGGCCAGCCTGATTCTGCTGCGCGCCGAGCTCGATGGGCGCGCATTGCGCCAATGGCTGCTCGAAGGCCATCGCCATTTCGGCCTGATGGTGTTGCTGCTGTTCGTACTGCGTGTCGGCCTGCGGCTACGGCTGCGCAAGCTGCCACCTGGCCCGCCCGCACCTTTGATCACTCGCCTGGCTGCAGGCGGCACCCATCTGGCGATGTACGGGCTGATGCTTGCGTTGCCGTTGATCGGCTGGTCGCTGAGCAACGCGTTCGGCAAGACGGTCTACCTGTTCGGTCTGGCGCTGCCGAACCTCATCGAGGCGGATCCGGATCTGGGCGACACCCTGGGCGTGTGGCACTTGAATGCCGCCTGGGCGCTGCTGGCCCTGGTGCTGCTGCATATCGGCGCCGCGCTGTGGCATCACCTGGTGCTGCGCGATGGCCTGCTGTACCGCGTGCTGCCGGGCAAGCGCGCATGAGTCCTCGCACCTCCCTCGCCCTGGTCCGCTCTTTCTCCGTTGAACCCCGCACCGTCGAACAAGGACTTTCCATGCCTATATCCCAGCCTGCTTCGCGCCGTGCCAACGCATCGCGCACCGCCTCCCTGACGTCCTTGTTATGCGTGTCCGGCCCGTTGCTGCTGCTGGCCAGTACGCAGGCACAGGCGATTCCCTCGTTCGCCCGCCAGACCGGCTCTTCGTGCGCGGACTGCCATATCGGCTCCTACGGTCCCTCGCTCACGCCCTACGGCATGCGCTTCAAGCTGGGCGGCTTTACCGATACCAATGGCGAGGGCACCAAGATTCCGGTATCCGGCCAGCTCACCTGGGCGCGCAGCAATCCCAGCCGCGGCGACAGCACCGCGCGGCTGACCCAGGCCGACCTGTATCTGGCCGGCCGGATCAACGACAACATCGGCGGCTATTCCAAGATCCGTTCCAACAACAGCGGCAACGCCACCTTCGACACCCGCCTGGACGATGTGGATCTGCGCTTTGTCAGCAAGCCGTTCCAGATGGCCGGCAAGGACACCATGATCGGCGTCAGCGTCAACAACAACCCGGGCATCTCCGACCCGATCCATGTGTTGCCCAATGCCTCCACGCTGACGCCGGCCTCCAACGGCGGCGCGTCCACCATGCTCAGCTCCTCGTCGCTATCCAACCGCGTCATCGGTGCCAGCGTGTACGGGCTGTACGACCGCAACTGGTACGGCGAAGTGGGCAGCTACAGCGCGTTGTCGCCGTCTGCGCAGGATCGCCTCGGCTGGCCGATCAACGGCGACCCGGGCAAGCTCAGCGACACCAGCTATGCGCGTCTTGCCTATATGAAGGACATGAAGCGGCAGTTCTTCTCGGTCGGCCTGACCGCGCTCAACACGCGCCGCCAGCGTCCGCGCAACGGGCCCAGCGACGACCTCACCGACTTCGGCTACGACCTGACCTATCAGTTCCTGGGCACGCGCGAACACGTGGCGTCACTGGCCTACGTCAACATCTACGAACGCCGCAAGTACGGCAGCCCGCTGATTCCGTCCGACCCGACCATGCCTGCGCTGGACCGTGGCAGCGTGCGCGATCAGACCTTCAGCGTGAACTACGCCTATAAGCAGACCTATGGCGTGCTGGCCGCGCACATGATCAACACCGGCTCGTTCGATGCGGCGCGTTACTCGCCGGTGGGCATTCCCGACACCACCAGCAACCTGATCCTTCTGTACTGGACCCCGTTCGGCAAGGAAGGCACCTACACATCGATCGCCAACCTGCGCCTGTCGGCCGGCTGGTTCCGGTTCGACAAGTTCAACGGCAGCACGTCCAACGTCTTCCGCGGCCCGCCGATCACCAACCCGCGCGATCTGGACAGCTTCACCATGTCGGTCAATCTGACGTTCTGATTCCCCACGCGTAAGGACCCCCATGAAGTCATTCCACACCACACTGTTATGCACGCAGCTGGCCGGCCTGTTGCTGGCCGGCGCACTGCTGCCCGGCTCGGCACGTGCCGCCGATGGCAAGAGCGTGTTCATCAGCGAATGCGCCGAGTGCCACAGCGCGACGCAAGGCAAGAACAAGAAAGGCCCCTCCCTGTTCGGCATCGTCAACCGTCCCGCCGGGACCGTAGCCGACTTCAGCGGCTACTCGGCCGAGCTCAAGGTCGGCAAGCGCACCTGGGATACCGCCAGCCTCAAGGACTTCCTCAAGAAGGATTCCAAGGCCACCTTGCCGAATACGAAGATGAAGTACGAAGGGCTAGAAGACGAAAAGGAACTGGACGCGCTGATCGCTTACCTCAATACCCTGCATTGAGGACTGGCCGGCACGCGCTGGCGGCACCGGCCGGGCCGGCACGCAGGGTGCGAGCGGACCGGCTGCGGGCCGGAGGGACGGGCCGGACGCAGGTATCGCCTGCGCCGGCCTGAACGAAACCCGCGCCATTGTGAGGATCGCTTCAAGCCCGGTACATCCCGCCGGCCGCAGTGTCCGCGGCCTGCAGCTAGGTCACCGCTGCACCTGCACAGGTGCACGGTCCCGCGTTGCCTGACACGAACCCTTCGCGTATACGGACGGAACCGCCACACATGGGGCGGTCTCGCCCAGCGTAATGGGTCACTATCGCGCACCGCCACGGTCCACGCCCCGCCCTTGTTGAACGCTTCGTCCGCCCAGCAGCCCCCTTCCCGACCGCGACGCCATGGCGTCTGCGACGGGCAGCCATGGCCTGCGGGCGGCTCGGCAGGACAGCCGCGCCCGCCCCGCTTGCCGGGGTCGCCCTGCCTGTCCCGACGCTGCCGACACTGTCGGCGGGTCCTGCAGCGCCGCCTGGCGATACGTCGCGCATTACTGCTCGCGCTGGTCACAGGCACCAGCGGGAGCGCATTGGCAGACAACGTCGGCGGCGCAGTGGCGGTGGCGTCCACCTTGATCGACCGCGGCATCTCCATCGCACCCAATCGCGCCACCTTGCAGGCGGCCGGCTATTGGCTGCCCGCGCCCGGCTGGTCGGTGTCGGCATCCGCGGCGCTGCAATCGCCCTCCTTCAGCAAGCCGGTGGCGCTCACGTTGCAGGGCGCGCGGGGCTGGATGCTGGGCGATCGCTGGCAGATGCAGGCCAGCCTGCTGTATTACGCCTATCCGGCCGACCGCCAGTCGCGCACCTTCGACCGCCAGGAAGCCAGCCTGGCCTGGTCCTATCGCGACACGCTCACCTTCTCGCTCTCCAGGTTCAATTTCCCACGTGCGCAACGCTCGCCCTGGAACACGGTGGTCGACGTCACCGCCAACGTGCCGCTGACCGGGGATTTCAGCCTGTCGGCCGGCGCCGGCATCTCGGATTTTCCGGCGATGACCTACGGCGCTGAGAGTTCCGGCCGCTATCGGTATGGGCAACTGGGCCTGAAGTGGAGCCGCGCGGCATGGAGCGTGAAGCTGGACCGGGTACTGACCAGCAGCAATACCCCCCGGGCGCAGGGCGGCCCCGGCGAATTGCGGTGGGTCGGCATGGTTTCCCGCAGTTTCTGATCCAAACGCAACCTTTTCTCCGCCTGCGGGCACCTAGAGGTGTCTAACCCCATGTCTGCTTTGATGAATGACTCCGATACCCTTGGCGATGCCACCGACCGCATGCTGCTACGCCGCATGGCATCGGGCGATCGCGACGCCCTGGCGAGCATGTACCACAGCTACCACGGCCGCCTGTGCCGGTTCCTGTCGCGCCTGACGCGCCGCCCGGACATCATCGAAGAAGCCATCAACGACTGCTTCTGGATCGCCTGGCAAAAGGCCGGCGACTTCCGCGGCGACTCGCAGGTGTCGACCTGGATCATGGGCATCGCCTACCGCTGCGGGCTCAAATGCCTGCGCCAGCACGACGGCGAAGCGATCGACGACACCGCAGTGGTGGAAGACCACGCCCCCAGTGCCGACGACAACGACGACCGCGAACTGCGCGACTGGCTGGACAAGGGCATGGAACGGCTGTCGCCGGATCAGCGCCTGGTCATCGAACTGGTCTACGGCGTCGGCCACAAGCTGGAAGAAGTCGCCGAAATCATGCAGTGCCCGGTGGGCACGATCAAAGCCCGGCTGTTTCATGCGCGGGTCAAATTACGCAATGTGCTGCCCGGCCTGGCCGGCAACACCCCTTACACGGAGACCCTGCAATGAAGACGTTTTTCATCGCGCCTGGCAAGGAATGCTCGCACGCCTGGGAACTGATGCCGGCGGTGCTACTGGACAGCGCCACCGAAGAAGAAAACGCCTGGCTGATCGCCCACGTTGCCAAATGCGCCTCGTGCAGCGCCGAGTTCGCCCAGCAAACCCGCCTGCGCCAGGCGCTGGCGCTGCCGTGTGCGGTCACGCTGGACGCCAACGCCGGCCTGCAACGCCTGCTTGGCCGCCTGGACGCGCCCGAGGTCCGCGCCGCACCGGCGCCGGCTGCACGTCGCTCCGGTAGCTGGACCGTCCGTGCACTGGCCGCTGCCGCGTTGGTCCAGGCCATCGGCCTGGGTGTCATGGGCATCAAGCTGGCTTCGCCGGCGCCGTCGCCGTCGCACGACTACCGCACGCTCAGCAGCGCCACCGCGCTGCCGGTGCCGCAAGGCGCCATCCGCGTGGTGCCAAACGCCAGCATGACCGTGGCCGACTGGGACCGCCTGCTGCATGCACAGCAGCTGCAGGTGATCGGCGGGCCCAACGACATGGGTGCCTACACCGTGGTGCCTGCCGCGCCGCAGCCGCCGGCTCAGCCGCAGCGGACCGTGCAGCAACTGCGCGCCAATCCGGGCATCCGGCTGGCCGAGGTCATCTCCGCCCCATGAGCCGTTTCCTCGCCATCGGCCTGCTGCTCGCACTGACCGGACCGGGCCTGCACGGCAACGTGCAGGCGCAGGACGCCGGTACCGTTCCTGCGCCCGCCGATGCGCATACGCCCGACAGCAGCCGCGACATCCTGCTGGCGGTGGCCAATCCGCTCAGCGCACCGCCGGCACGTGCCGGCTCCAGCCTGATCGGCTATGCGTCCAGCTACTACGGCGCCGGCCAGAAGGCAGCGGTGCGCATGGAAGCCATCAAGCAGCGTTACAAGCTGCGCGAAGTCTCCGGCTGGCCGATCACCTCGCTGGGCCTGTATTGCGCCGTGCTGCAGCCGCCGGCCGGTGTCTCGCGCGACGAATTGACCAAGGCGCTGTCCGACGACGACGGCGTGGAGCTGGTGCAACCGGTGCAGGAATTTTCAGTGCTTTCCACCGATGCCTCGGAAAAGACCGGCGCCCTGACCGGCTACAACGACCCGTACGTGGACCTGCAACGCGGCTTCATCGCCACCGACGCGGCAAGTGCGCAGGCCATCACCCAGGGCCGCGGCGTGACGGTGGCCGTGGTCGACACCGGCGTGGACACCAGCCACCCGGATCTGAAGTCACGCATCCGCGAGGTGCACGACCTGGTGGACGACACCCCGGTCACCACCAGCACCGATTCGCACGGCACCGAGGTGGCCGGGATCATCGCCGCCGGCAGCAACAACCATCAAGGCATCGTCGGCATGGCGCCCAAGGCCATGCTGAGCGTCTACAAGGCGTGCTGGTACGCGCCCACGGTTGGCGCCACCGCACGCTGCAACACCTTTACCCTGGCCAAGGCGTTGGCGGCGATCAACAACAGCTCCGCACGCGTGGTCAACCTGAGCCTGGGCGGCCCGGCCGACCCGTTGCTGCGCAAGATGCTCACCCACCTGGTCGACCAGGGCCGCATCGTGGTCGCGGCCATGCCGCCGAACGGGCGCCTGGACGGCTTTCCGAACGATGTACCGGGCGTGCTGGTAGTGCGCAGCAGCAGCGCCACGGCGGCCCTTCCCGGCGTGCTCAGCGCACCGGGCAAGGACATCCTGACCACGCAGCCGAACGGCCGCTACGACTTCACCTCCGGCTCGTCGATGGCCACCGCGCATGTCAGCGGCATGGCCGCGTTGCTGTTGTCGCTGTCGCCATCGATGGACGCCAACGCCTTGCGTGCGCTCATGCAGCGCACCAGCAAGGTCTCCGATGGCCAGTTGCAGGTCAACGCCGGCGCCGCGGTCGACGCGCTGGCGCTTTCCAAACACTCCAACTGACGACGCGCATGGCCAAGTGGATTCCCCTGTGGCTGCACAAGCTCAGCTCGCCGCCCACCTTCTACCGGTTCGCCGGTGTGGTGCGCCCGTGGGCGCTGGGCCTGGCACTGCTGCTGGCGGCGGTGGCCGCCTACGGCGGACTGGTGCTGGCGCCGCCGGATTATCAGCAGCACGACGCCTACCGCATCATCTTCATCCACGTGCCCAGCGCCTGGATGAGCCTTTTCATCTACGCGGCCATGGGCGTGTCGGCGTTCATTGCGCTGATCTGGCGGATCAAGCTGGCCGAAGTGGTCACCATGGCCTCGGCACCGACCGGCGCCGCCTTCACCTTGATCACCCTGTGCACCGGCTCGCTGTGGGGCAAGCCGATGTGGGGCACCTGGTGGACCTGGGATGCCCGGCTCACCTCCGAACTGTTGCTGCTGTTTCTGTACCTCGGCGTGCTGGGCCTGTACCACGCGGTGGAAGATCGCCGCCAGGCGATGCGCGCGGCCGGGCTGCTGGCGCTGGTCGGCCTGGTCAACCTGCCGATCGTGCATTACTCGGTGGTGTGGTGGAACACGCTGCATCAGGGCTCCACGGTGCGCCTGCTCGGCCCCTCCAAGATGGGCGCGGACATGCTGTGGCCGCTGCTGCTGATGCTGGTGGCGACCAAGCTGTATTACGTGGCCAGCCTGTTCGGCCGCGTGCGGGTGGACCTGCTTGCGCTGGAAAGCGGCAAGGACTGGGCACGCCGCATCGTCTTGACCGAGCGCACCGCATGAGCGCCTTTCTCGCGATGGGCGGCTACGGCGCCTACGTGTGGACCGCGTATGCCTTGTTCGTGCTGGTGCTGCTGGCCGACCTGATCGCCCCATGGCTGCGCCGGCGACGCTTGCCCGCGCAACTGCGCGGACAGCTGCAGCGGCAGGCACCGCGCCGGCCGCGCGACCAGCCGGTGCCGGTGCTGGAGCGCGACGCATGAACGCCACCCGCAAACAACGCCTGTGGCTGGTGATCGGCGTGCTGGCGGCTGCAGCGCTGGCGGTGACACTGATCGTGCTCGCCCTGCAACGGAACATGAGCTACCTGTTCACGCCCAGCCAGGTGGATGCAGGCGCGGCGGCCGGCTACCAGCAGTTCCGCCTTGGCGGCATGGTCAAGGCCGGCTCGATCCAGCGCGCCACCGACAGCCTCACCGTCACCTTCACCGTGATCGACAAGCACGCCGCCACGCAGGTGGAGTACACCGGCATCCTGCCGGACCTGTTCCGCGACAACCAGTCGGTGATCGCCAACGGCCGCATGCAGGCGGGGCGCTTTGTCGCCAACGAAGTGCTGGCCAAGCACGACGAAACCTACATACCGAAGGAACTCAAGGACGCGATGGCCGAAGGCCACGTCGGCAAGCCGATCCCAGCGGCCGCGGCCCCGCTGAGCGGTGTGCGCTGACCCGCGCCACCGCTCCATCACTCCGGATCCAGATGACTCTCTCCCGTTGCCCGCAGCGCCACGCCCATGACGCCTGAACTTGGCCAGATCGCGCTGATTTTGGCGTTGCTGTTGTCGCTGGCGCAGGGCGTGTTGCCGCTGATCGGTGCCTGGCGCGGCAACACCGCGCTGATGGCGGTTGCGCGGCCTGCCGCTGCCGGCCAGGCGGTGTTCGTGTGGCTGGCCTTCGGCCTGCTGGCCTGGTCGCTGCTGTCGCTGGATTTTTCGGTGCGCTATGTCGCCGACAACGCCAACATCGCGCTGCCCTGGTATTACCGCATCGCCGCGGTGTGGGGCGCGCACGAAGGTTCGCTGCTGCTGTGGATCGCGATCCTGTCCACCTGGACGGTGCTGCTGGCCGCCTGCAGCCGGCACCTGCCGCAGCACTTCGCCGCACGCGTGCTGGCGGTGCTGGGGCTGGTATCGGTGGGCTTTCTGGCCTTCATCCTGCTGACCTCCAATCCGTTCGGGCGGCTGTCGCCGATTCCGCTCGACGGCAGGGAACTCAATCCCGTGCTGCAGGACCCGGGCATGACCTTCCACCCACCGGTGCTCTACACCGGTTATGTCGGCTTCTCGGTGGCGTTCGCGTTCGCGGTGGCGGCACTGCTGGGCGGCGAACTCGAACAGGCCTGGGTGCGCTGGGCGCGGCCATGGACCAACGTCGCCTGGGCCTGCCTCACCGCCGGCATCGTGGCCGGCAGCTGGTGGGCGTATGCGGAACTGGGCTGGGGCGGCTGGTGGTTCTGGGACCCGGTGGAAAACGCCAGTTTCATGCCGTGGCTGGTCGGCACCGCGCTGATCCACACCCAGGCAGTGACCGAAAAACGCGGCAGCCTGCGTGCCTGGACCATCCTGCTGTCGATCCTGGCATTTTCGTTGTCGTTGCTGGGCACCTTCCTGGTGCGCTCGGGCGTGCTCACCTCGGTGCATGCGTTTGCCGCCGACCCACGACGCGGGCTGTACATCCTGATTTTCCTGGTGGCGGTGGTGGGCGGCTCGCTGCTGCTGTATGCGCTGCGCGCGCCCAAGATTGCCACCGGCAAACCGTTCGCAGCGGCCTCGCGCGAGACCGCGATCCTGGTCGGCAACCTGCTGCTCACCGTGGCCGCGGCGATGGTGTTGCTGGGCACCTTGTTCCCGCTGGTGGCCGATGCGTTTGGGCTGGGCAAGGTGTCGGTGGGCCCGCCCTATTTCGGCCTGCTGTTTCCGTTGCTGATGGCGCCGGTGGTGCTGTTAATGCCATTCGGCCCGTACCTGCGCTGGGGCAAGGCCGAGATGGCACCGCTGCTGTCGCTGGGCGCGCGTGCGGGCATTGCCGCCATCGCCTGCGCGCTGGTCGCCAGCGTGTTTGCCGAGGGCCAGGCGAAGGCCATTGCCGGCATCGGTGCGGCCGCCTGGGTGGCTGCCGGCACCGCGTTGTTCATGCACAAGCGCTGGCGCGAGATGCCGCGCGGCCGGCGCTTTCCTGCAGAGATGGCCGGCATGTTGCTGGCGCACGCCGGTGTGGCGGTGTTCGTGGCCGGCGTGCTGGTGTCGGACAGCCTGTCGGTGGAACGCGACGTGCGGCTGGCGCCCGGCCAGAGCGCGGAGATCGCCGGCTACAGCTTCCGCTTCGATGGCGTGCAGCTGGTGGATGGGCCCAACTGGAAAGCCGAACAAGGCAGCGTGCAGGTCAGCCGTGATGGCGCGCCGGTGGCTACTTTACATCCGCAAAAACGCCTGTACAGCAGTGAGCGCATCCAGACCGAATCGGCGATCGACGCCGGCGCCACCCGCGACCTCTACGTGGCGCTGGGCGAGCCGCTGGACGACCAGCACATCGAAAACGACTGGACGCTGCGGCTGTACTACAAGCCGTTGATCCGCTGGATCTGGGCCGGCGGGCTGTTGATGATGCTGGGCGGATTCGTCAGCGCCTGCGCACGGCGCTTCCGCGCACCGGCGCCTGCGGTTGCCGCGGTGTCGTCGCCTGCTCCCATCGCCCCCACTCCCCTCGCCGTTGCCGGAGAGTCGCACCTGTGAACCGCCTCCTGCCCCTGTTGGGCTTTCTGGCGCTGGCCGCGCTGTTCGGCTTCGGCATCTACTGGACGATGCAGCACAACCCGCGCGATGTGCCCTCGCCACTGATCGGCAAGCCGGCGCCGGCGTTCTCGCTGCCGCTGCTGGATCAACCGCAGCAGCAGGTCACCCGCGATCAATTGCTGGGCAAGCCCTACGTGCTGAATGTCTTCGGCAGCTGGTGCGCCGCCTGCGCGCAGGAGCATCCGGTGCTGATGGCGCAAGGCCGCACGCTCGGCGTGGCGTTGATCGGCTACAACTACAAGGACGCGCCGGCCGATGCCAACGCCTGGCTCGCGCAGCATGGCAATCCCTATGGCATGGTGATTGCCGATGCGCCCGGCCAGACCGCGATCGATTTCGGCGTGTATGGCGCGCCGGAAAGTTTCCTGATCGATGCGCACGGAATGATCCGCTACAAGCACATCGGCGTGCTGACGCCAGAGGTCATCCGCAACGAGTTGATGCCGGCGATTGCGGGCTTGTCCCAAGGCGCGCTGTGAGCCTGCGGCACCGCATCGCGCGCCTGCTGCTGGCGCTGCTGCTGGGCATGCTGCTGGCCCCGCCGTTGGCCGCCCAGGCGGTGGACCCGTTGCCGTTCAAGGACCGCAACGAAGAAACACGCTTCCAGCGATTGACTGCGCAGCTGCGCTGCCTGGTCTGCCAGAACGAGAACCTGGCCGACTCCAATGCAGACCTGGCCCGCGACCTGCGCCACCAGGTGTTCGCGCAACTTCAGGCCGGCCGTAGCGATGCGCAGATCAAGCAGTACATGGTGGAGCGCTATTCGGATTTCGTGTTGTACGACCCACCGGTCAAGCGCGGCACCTGGCTGCTGTGGTTCGGGCCGTTGCTGATGTTGGGCGCAGGCGCGGCCGTGGTCCTGCACACCGTGCGCAAACGGGCGCGTGCCGGCACACCGGTGGCGCCACAGACCGAGGAAGACTGGTGATGATGGGCTTTTATCTCGCAAGCGCCGCGATGGTGGTGGGCGCCACGGCGCTGCTGGTAATGCCGGTGCGCCAGCATGCGCAGCGCAACGGCAGCGCGCGGCATGCGCTGCCGTTGCTGCTGATGCTGGGCCTGCCACTGGGCACGGCGGGGCTGTATCGCCTGGTCGGCACGCCCGATGCAATCGCCAGCGTGCAGCCACAGCGTGCGGCTGCAAGCGCCCTCGCGCAGCCTGGTAGTGCAGCGTCTGCATCAGGCATGGCTGCTGCGGTGGAGGCAACACCAACTCCGGACGCGCAACAGGCCGCCGCGCTACAGGCGCTCACCAGCTGGATGCAGCAGGCCAAGGCGCACGAGCAGGAAGACCGCCCTGCCGAGGCACGCGATGCGTATGCGCAGGCACTGCAGCTGGCGCCGGACAACAGCGCGGCCATCGTGGGCTGGGTGGCCTCGGACATGGCCACGCGCGCAGACTTCGCCATCGATGCGTCCTCGCGGACACGTCTGCAGCAAGTCGTTGCCGCCGAGCCGGACAACCAGCGCGGCCTGTGGCTGCTGGGCATCAGCGATTTCCAGCAACACGACTACGCCGCGGCCACCGACCACTGGCAGCATCTGCATGGGTTGCTGGACACCGGCTCGCCGATGCAACAGGCCGTTGCCGACAAGATCGCAGTGGCGCAATCGCTAGCCAGCGCGCGGCAATCGAAGGCAGCCACGCGTTGATCGCCTGCAGCGCGTGGCTGCAGCGCACACGCAGCGTTACGCGGAAGGCCCCAGCACTTCGTGCAACTTGCCGCTGAACTCGCCCAGCGTAAATGGCTTGGCGATCATGCTCATGCCCTCGCCCAGGAATTCGCCGCGATCGCGCGCGGTTTCCGCATAGCCGGTCATGAAGATCACCGGCAGATCGCGACGCGACTGGCGTGCGATCTCGGCCAGCTGGCGGCCGTTGAGGCCCGGTAAGCCGACATCGGTGACCAGCAGATCGATGCGCTGCGGTGAGGCCAGGATCGGCAATGCCGCATCGGCATCGGCCACCACTTCGGCCTGGTAGCCGAGCTCCTGCAGTAATTCGGTGACCAGCAGCCGCACCTGTGCATCGTCTTCGACCACCAGCACCTGCTGGCCCTGCCCGGCGACCACGCTGCTGGGCAGCACGGCCGGGCGCGCATCGTGCACGTTGACGCCGGAGGGCAGATACAGGCTCACGGTGGTCCCCGCGCCCGGTTCCGATTCCACCCACACCTGGCCGTTGGACTGCTGCATGAAGCCGTAGATCATCGACATGCCCAGGCCGGTGCCCTGGCCGATCGGCTTGGTGGTGTAGAACGGTTCGAACACCCGCTCCAGCACGTCCGGGGTCATGCCGGTGCCGCTGTCGGTGACCGAGACCACCGCATAGCCGCCGACCGCCAGCGTAATGCCGCGGCCGAGCAACAATGGTGCGTCGGTGACGGTCAAATGCCGGGTGGCGATGCGCAGCTGGCCGCCATCGGGCATGGCGTCGCGCGCGTTGATCGCCAGGTTGAGCAAGGCGCTTTCCAGCTGGTTTTCATCCACGTACGCCGCCGGCATGTCCGCCTGCAGGTCGGTCACCAGCTGCACCGATTCGCCCAGCGTGCGCGCCAGCAATTCCTGCAGCGACACCACCAGATCATTGACGTGCAGATGCCGGGCCTCCAGCGATTGCCGGCGCGAAAACGCCAGCAGCCGCTGGGTCAACGCTGCAGCGCGCAGCGCCGAGGCCGAGGCCACATCCAGGAACCGGCCCAGCCCTTCGCTGCGGCCCTGGTCGATGCGCAGCCGCGCCAGATCCAGTGCCGAGAGAATGCCGGTGAGCATGTTGTTGAAATCGTGCGCGATGCCGCCGGTGAGCTGGCCCACCGCTTCCATCTTCTGTGCCTGGCGCAATGCCGCTTCGCTGCTTTCGCGCGCCTGCATCTGCTGCTCCAGCTCGGCAGTGCGTTCGGCCACCTTGGCTTCGAGCAGCGTGGCCTGCTGCTGGATCGACTCCATCGCCACGGTGCGCGCGGTCACGTCGGTGGCGAACACATGAAAGCCGTCCACCTCGCCATGCGCATCGAAGCGTGGCAGGTAGCGGATCTCCGCATCGCGGCGGCGGCCGTCTGCATGCGGCCAGCTCACCTCCACGGTGAGCGCCTTCCCGGCAAGGGCGGCATCGATCCAGCCGCGCCGCTGGCGCACCAGCGCCGGCCCCATCACCTCGTCCAGCGACCGCCCCACCACAGCGGCGGGCGACTGCCCGATCCACACTTCATAGGCCTGGTTGGCGAAGCGGTAGATCAGGTGTTTGTCGATGAAGGCGATCAGCACCGGCAACGCATCGGTGACGCGGCGCAGCTCGGCTTCGCTCAGCGCCAGCGCCGCCTGGCTTTCGGCCAGCTGCGCCATCTGGTCGCGGATGACGAATTGCTTCTGACGCGAGCGCAGCGCCGTGGAAATGGCGCTCTGCAACGACACCGCACCCAACGGGCGTTCCAGCTCGATGACATTGATCGCCGCCGCCGGCAGCGTGGTATGGCGGTTGTAATAGGCACCGCGCGAGGAGCGCAGCAGCACGAACGGAATGTCCGACCATGGCGGCTGCGCCTGCAGCGCGGCGGTCAAGGCCTCCACATCACCGGCCACCGCTTCTTCGGTCAGCACCACCACGCCGGCGGAGTCGTCCAGCTGCCGCGCCATCTGCGCGAGCGAATCATGGATGCACACCGACAGGTCCTGACGATCCAGGATGACCGCAATGCTCTCCGCATCGCGGCCGAACGGCGCCACGATGTGGACCGTGCCGCCGGGGGCCTCAACGCCGCGCAAGATCGTTGCCCAGCAGCGGCGCCTCGTCACCGATGAAATGCGGCGTCCCGGTCAGCACGCCGTGGAAGTCGTTGAGCGGCGCGCTCAGGCGAATGCCCGAATTGCCGATGCGCAGCTCGCGGATGGCATCTTCGTGCGCACCGCTGCGGTTCTTGATCACCGACAGCGCCTTGCGGATGCGGCCCTGTGCTTCGAAGAAGCGGAACAGGATGACGGTGTCGGCCATGTAGGAGATGTTGAGGTTGCCGGTGGACATCGTGCCCACCAGACCATGCTGCGGATTGATCAGGAACGTGGTCACGCCGCTCTGGTTCAGATACGACAGCAGCTCGTGCATCTGCAGCATCAGCTGCTTTTCCTGCGGCATCGACGACAGATAGCCGTTGAGGCTGTCGATCACCAGCAGGCGGCAGTTGCGCTGCTCCACGCTGGCGCGCACCTGCCAGGCGAACTCGCCCGGCGACAGCTCGGCCGGATCCATCTGGCGCAGCTCGAGCAACCCCGACTCCAGATGCCGACGCAGATCCAGCCCCAGCGATTCGGCACGGGCCAGCAAGGTGCCGGTGCGCTCGTCGAATTCGAAGATGCAGCAGTGCTCGCCACGCGCACACGCCGCAGCGACGTATTGCAGGGCGACATTGGTCTTGCCACTGCCGGCCGGGCCGGTGAGCAAGGTACTGGTGCCACGCAACGGCCCGCCGTGCAGCAGATCGTCGACTTCCTGCACCCCGCTGGAGACTGCCTCGCCGATGAAGGTGACATGGTGGTCGGAGGCGATCAGGCGCGGATAGATCCGCATGCCGCCACGCAGGATCGACAGATCGTGATAGCCGGCAATGAAATCCACGCCGCGCAGTTTCTGCACCTGCATGCGCCGACGTGCGGCGCCGAAATCCAGGGTCAACCGCTCCAGCGACACCACGCCATGACACAGGCTATGCAGATGCGAATCGCGGCCCTCGCTGGTGCCGGTCAGATCGTCCACCAGCAGCACGGTGATGTTGCGCGGTGCAAAGAACTGCTTGAGCGCCAGCACCTGGCGGCGGTAGCGCAGCGAGTCCTGCGCCAGCAGGCGCAACTCTGACAACGAGTCGAACACCACGCGCTGAGGCTTGACCCGGTCCACCTCGGCCTGGATGAGCTTGACGGTGCCATCCAGTTCCAGTTCCCACGGGTGCAGGATGGATTGCTGCCGCCCGTCGCCCAGAAACGCTTCGGCCGACGCCAACTCGAAAATATGCAGCGCATCCAGCGACCAGCCGTGCGATTGCGCAACCTCTTGCAGCTCATCCAGCGTTTCGGACAAGGTGATGTACAGGCAACTCTCGCCCTTGGCCGCGCCTTCCAGCAGGAACTGCAGCGCCAGCGTGGTCTTGCCCGAGCCTGGCTGGCCTTCGAGCAGGTACAGCCGGTTGGACGGCAGCCCACCACGCAGGATGGTGTCGAGTCCGCTTGTTCCCGTGGCGATACGCGTTGAGGTCATTAGATGAAGTGTCCCTAGGCCATTCAGGTTAACACGCGCATTCACTCCTTCACCGAAGCCGGCTGAAGTGCTCAGCTTGCTGCCAGGGCTGCCGCTGGACACCGTCACACCTGCCCCAACGCAACCCTCACGGCCCCTGCCCTAGCGTTGCACGCAGATCGCTGCACCGCGACAGATGGTTTTGAGGCTCTTGGTGAATTACGCAACTGCACACGCACGCATCCTGCTGGTGGAAGACAACGACGCTATCCGCCTGATGACCACCGACATCCTGAGTGACGAAGGCTACACGGTGGTCGCCGCAGAGGATGCCGAAGTTGCATTGCAGCAGCTACAGAACCTGCCGGTCTTCGATCTGCTGCTGTCCGATATCTGCCTGCCTGGCATGAACGGGCGCGACCTGGCCGACAGCGCACGTGTGTTGTACCCGAGCTTGCCCATCGTGTTCATGACCGGGTTCGCAGGTGCAGCATCGGCGCGCAAGGACTTTCTGGCCAGCGGCATGCGTCTACTCACCAAGCCGTTCACCCTGCGCGATCTGCTGGACACCGTTCGCACTTCGCTGTAACTCACCGCGCTGTCAGCAGCAGTCAGCCTGCACCGCTGACGGGACGAGCGAGCAGTTGGCCAACCCTGCGCTCCAGGTCGGCTGCCAGGAATGGCTTGGTCAGCACTTCCATGCCTGTTTCCAGTTGCCCGGCGCCTACGGCCGCGCTCGCTGCGTAGCCGGTCACGAACAACACCGGCAGCGCTGGCCGCTGCAGACGGCCGGCATCGGCCACCTGCCGCCCATTGAGCGCGCCAGTGAGGCCGACGTCGGTCACCAGCAGGTCGATCACCGCCGCCGATTGCAGGCGCTCCACCGCGGTACTGCCGTCCGCGACGTCGATGACCCGGTAGCCGGCATCGGTCAGCACTTCGCAGATCAGGATGCGGATCGGCGCTTCATCTTCCACCAACAACACGGTCTTGCTGTCGCCGACCGTTGGTGACGTGGGCGCCTCGATGGCGGCCTGGTCGGCGGGCAACGGTTCGCCGAGAAAACGTGGCAGGTACAGCGACATGGTGGTGCCGACCTCGGCTTCGGAATGCATACGCACCTGCCCGCCGGACTGCCGGGTAAACCCGTAGATCATCGACAGACCGAGGCCGGTGCCCTGCCCGATCGGCTTGGTGGTGAAGAACGGCTCGAACACCTTCTCCATCACCTCTTCGCTCATGCCGGTGCCGGTGTCCTGCACGCTCAGGCACACGTATTGCCCTTCCGGCAGCTCCAACTGCTGCGCGGCGCTGCCACGCAGCTCGGCATTGGTAATGGCGATGGTCAGGGCACCGCCATCGGGCATGGCGTCGCGTGCATTGATGCACAGGTTGAGCAAGGCGTTTTCCAGCTGCGGCGCATCGACCAGCACCTGCCACGCTTGCGCATCGGCACGCAGTTGCAGCGCGATCGATGGTCCCAGCGTGCGCGCAATGATCTCGCGCATGCCGCGCACCAGCGTTTCCACTTCCAGCGCGGTGGGCGCCAGCGTTTGCCGCCGCGAAAACGCCAGCAGGCGCTGGGTCAGCGCCGCCGCACGCGCCGCGCTGGATTGCGCCATCTCCACGTAGCGCTCCAGCCGGTCGTAACGGCCTTGCGCGATGCGCGTTTGCAGCAGCTCCAGCCCCACGCTGATGGCAGTCAACAGATTATTGAAGTCATGCGCCAGCCCGCCGGTGAGCTGCCCCACCGCTTCCATCTTCTGGCTCTGGCGCAATTTTTCTTCGGCCAACAACAACTCGGCGGTGCGCTCGCGCACGCGCTCTTCCAGGGTATCGGTGAGCTGGCGCAACTGCGCCTCGGCCTGCCGCTTGTCGGTGATGTCGGTGGCGGTGCCGAACCACTCGATGATGCGCGCGTGCGCATCCAGCAGCGGCACCGCACGCATCTGCGTCCAGCCGGTCTGCTGGCCGGGAAGATTGACGCGGTACTCCACATCCAGGCTGGCCGTGTTTGCGATCGCGGTGGCAATGGCTTGTGCCAGCTGCGCGCGATCGTCCGGATGCACCAGCTCCTGCTGCCAGCGCGGATTGGCCGGCAGGTCGTCACTGAGCACGCCATTGCCCACGCGGTGGCGCAAGGCACTCCAATCGGCACTGGCCGAAAAGATCGCATGCGACGACGCACGCACCAGCGCATCCAGGCGG
Source organism: Xanthomonas sp. NCPPB 4037 (assembly GCF_041475695.2). NCBI lineage: Bacteria > Pseudomonadati > Pseudomonadota > Gammaproteobacteria > Lysobacterales > Lysobacteraceae > Xanthomonas > Xanthomonas sp. NCPPB 4037. The sequence goes on along the minus strand of NZ_CM191261.1, from coordinate 1,963,419 downwards.
CGCTCGCTCTTGAGCAACGCTTCGCCGGCCAGGCGCTCGGCGGTGCGGTCGCGCAACACCTTGACGAACCCGATGGCCGCGCCGGTTTCCTCGCGCAACACCATCATCGAGCCGTTGGCCCAGAAGCGCTCGCCGGAGCTGCGCACATGCCAGCGCTCATCCGTGCCGCTGCCTGTTTCCAACGCGCTCGCCATTTCGATCAGCAGTTGCTTGCGTGCGATGTCCTCGGGGGTGAAGGTGCGCTCCAGCGTCTGGCCCAGCATGTCGGCCTCGGCCCAGCCCAGGATGCGCCGCGCGCCCTCATTCCAGGACGTCACCCGGCCCTGCAGATCGGTGGCGATGATGGCGTAATCCATCACGCTGTCCAGGATCTGCCGGTTGCGCACCTCCGCTTCGCGCACGGCGCGTTCCAGGCTGAGGCGGTCGGTGATATCCAGGCCCTGGATGAACACGCCGGAGATCGCACCATCGCTGCCGGTGATCGGCTGATACACCAGATCCAGCAGGCGCTGCTCCACCGCACCGTCCGGCTCGGCCTGCATGGTGTAGGCAAGCGCATTGGCCGTGTACCCACGGCCGGAGCGGTACACCTCGTCCAGCGGCTGCAGGTAGCCCTGCTCGGCCGCGTCCGGCAATGCCTCGGCCAGCGGCTTGCCGATCACATCGCGGTGCCCGATCAGCTTCGAATAGCCATCATTGACGAACTCCACCCGATGCTGCGGCCCGGTGAGGAACGCCATGAACATCGGCGCCTGCTCGAACAACCGGATCAGGCGTTCGTGTTCGTCGGCCAGGTGCTGCTGCGCCAGCTTGCGATCGGTGACCTCGTTGGTGACGCAGAACGCACCGCCGACGCGGCCATCGTCCAGATAGATCGGCGAAAACGAAAACGTCCACCAGGTCTGCTCCGGGCTGCCGTGCCGATTCATGCCGATGGGCATTTCCTCGAAGCGCGACGCGTGGCCGGCAAACGCGGCCTCGATCGGCCCACGCAAGGCGTCCCACGCATCGGCCCACAACGCGCGCAACGGCGCGCCCAACGCACGCCGTTGGCGCGGGCCCAGGATCGGGGTGTAGGCGTCGTTGTAGAAGAATGTCAGCGCCTCGCCCCACACCAGATACATGCTTTCGGGCGAGCTGAGGATGAGGTTGACCGCGCTGCGCAGCGGTGCCGGCCATTGTGTTGGCGGCCCAAGCGGCGTCAGCGCCCAATCGTGCTCGCGCACCGCTTGCGCCATGATGCTGGCACCGTGCGGAAATGCCGCCGTCACGCGCGTTCCCGCCGCACCTGCGGGGCCATCATCGCGCACGGCAGCGACACTTCGCCGATAAACACCTCTACGGCGTTGACGCTGGCGAACAACGCCGTGGCATCCGTGGTCACGCGTGCATACATGTGTCTGAACACCAGAAAGCAAAGGGAATGCGACATCTCGGCTGCACGTGACGAGGGCTAGCAGCCGCTACCGCCAATGATGGGAGTGCGGCGCAGCCACGTCCAGCACGCACGCCTGGAGTGCAGGTTGCTGTTGTCGCAGGTCGCTGATGAAGGTGTCGCGTTCTTTGCTGATGGTGTGGCAGGCATCAGCCACGCAAGCGCGCTCAATCATGCCGCGCCGCTAGATGCTGCTGTAAGTGCAAGACCACGCATGCTGGTGCTTGCGTATTTGCCAATCGGTCGTGATCTGGCGATTCGGGCTTGCTGTGCATCCAGAACGCATCTTGATGTTGATGCACCATTGGCGTGCAACAAAGCGATGGCATGCATCAGTGCGCGCGCATGCACAACAATGCAGCACGTGCACGACAGTTTGTTTGCACGCAGGTGATCGCGCTCTTACACAGTTGAAGTTTTTGCGCTGAGTCACAGCTCGCGAAATCCAGCGTTGACGCTCGCGCTCGCTTGACGGATATCTAACTCACCGCGTGCCACTGCGTGGCGATAGGGGCGCGGCAACCACCATTCACTGACAGGCCTACACAGGCGGCCTTCGGCTGCCCGCGACATCAACGCAATCACGCATCTCGCTCGACAGGTGGCGGACGTTTCCGGTGCCTGGCGCCAGCGGCGTGCGCCCAACACACACACCACCCACGGAGATGTGCCGCTATGCGTTTGGGAATCTTTCTCGCCGTTTTCCTCCTCACCACCTTCAGTGCCGGTGCCCAGGCCCAGGTGGTCACGCTCAACAAGGGCGGCTTTCTGCTGCGCTACGACTGCACCAACCGCACGGCCTTGCGTTACGAATACACGCTCACCGCCGACACCGGCTCGGCCGCGCGTCCGTCCAGCTTCTTTCTCGACACCGACCTGCCCAGCGGTTGCGCCGGCCAGACCACCACCAATTCGTATGCGAGCGTGCGCTCCGGCTACGACCGTGGCCATCTGGTCACCTCCAACCACATGGACTACAACGCCACCTATATTCGCCGCGCGAACTTCATGTCCAACATCGTGCCGCAGGTGGCTGGCTTCAACCAGGGCATCTGGGTGCGTGCAGAAAATGTCGCCGAGTGCTATCGCGATATCGCCAGCGTGCAGGTCTATGGCGGTGTGATCTATAGCGACACCAGCAACGATTATTTTCTGACCAGCCACGGCATCCGCACACCGGATTTCTTCTGGAAGACCATCATCACCGCCAACCCGGGCGGCGGCACGCGCGCGATCAGCTGGCTGATTCCCAACAGCGCCACGCTTGGCTCGCTCGACAGCTACATCGTCAGCATCGACGAGCTGGAAGACCTCTACGGTGCCAGCGAGATCGGCATCTCCGCACCGGCGGCGGTGAAGGCAATGCTGCCTGCAACCACCTGGCCACAGCCGAGCAATTGCGACCTGGGTTAACCGATCTGACGTAATGCGCAAGAAGCCCTGTCCGCAGGGCTTTTTGCTTTTGTGCGCGGCGCATATTCGCGCTACATGCTAAAGCTGCTACCTGCTTGCGCTCCGCGCATTGCATGGCCGGCGAGATTGTCTCTTGCCGTTCGCCCGCACTGCTAAGAGCGGCTAACAAAACGTAGCGAGCAGCCGTCAGTTGGGTGCGGACGGCGCGGAGGAACCGGAGTGTACGGGGGTACATGAGGATTCGGAGCACCGGCCGCGCCCGCCTGGCGGCTGCGCAGTAGTTTTGATAGCTGCTCTAAACATCGGTGGCGCGTTTGTGATCAGGTTCGTGCCCGACGCCCACGCCGATGCATACGCGCGCCGCAACTGCAGTGCGTCCCGATGCCGAGCCACCGCGTGGCGGTGGCTGGCCTTGAGCGCGGTGGACTGTCGGGTTACGTGTGGAACTTGATCGCCGCGCAGTATCTACCCATCAGGGCCGCGCTCTTCCAGGCCATGCCAGGCCAGAATCTCGTCGATGCGCCGACCGACAAAGCCTGCATCTTCGACCGACAACGCGCGTGCCTCGATGACCTCGGCCATCCCGGCAAAGGCTTGCCAGAAATGGCAGCGGTCCGGGCACGACTTCAGCAACGCCGGCACCGCGGCATCGAGATGATCCAAATGGGTGCGCAGCGCGGTTCGATCCATCCAACCCAGTATCGGCCACGCCGTCTCACGACATGAGACACGCACTGGCGACACTTCGGCCATGGCACCCACACCTCACCCGCCCACCAGTCTGTTCGAGCAGCTCTGCCGGCGCGTGGCGACCAGGGCGGACCCGTGGGAGGCGATCGAAGCGTTCGAGCGCGACCTGCTCCGCCGCTATCCCGACGATGGCGCCGAAGCAGTGGAACTAGTGATGGCCTTTGCCTCCAGACTTGGCCTGCTGTCGCGGCAGGCGCTCGACCGCCAGCGCGACGCGTAAGCGCAGGGCGGCAAGACGCAACGCGGAGCCTGCGGTCAGCCGATCCGTTCGAACCGCGGCCGCATCATGCCCTCTACCTCGACCTGCGCCACAAACATCTCGAATGGCCGCACCCACATCCCTACGTCCGTCTCGAGCGGGCGGTACAGCACCAGCGGCGCCAATGTCTCGCTGTGACGAACCACGCCCAGCACCTCGTAGTGTCCCCCTTTGAAATGCCGATAACGGCCGGGCTCGATGGAAGGGAGTGGAGGCAAGGAGGGCATGGGCATGCATCATGAGTGGAAGTGCGCAAGGGTAGCGTAGCTTTGCCGACCGCGTTGCGCAGAGGCAGCGGACTGCAGGGCTCGCGCTCGCGATCAGCAGACGACATGACGCGTGCTGGCAGACTTGCGTCAAAACACTGCAGCTTGCTTAGGCGCTGTGCGCGATGCGTGCAGGCTACGCATCGTGCTCCGCAAATAAAGCGCCCTGCTGCGGTGGATAAATCAAATCCGTGCCTGCCGCCTGCGCGCCGGGCGTCAGTTGGTGCGGCTGCGGGGGCTTCTCGCTCATCACGTGCAACACTGCATGGCCGCGGTGCACCAGCAGATCGGAAATCAACCGGCGGTGGCACTGCCACCACAGCGCCTCTGCACACATCAGCGCGCTACGCGTGCTCGCCGCAAGCGTGGTCACCTGCGTGAATGCCTGCTGGAATTCCGCACTGTTCATGTGGTCGGCATAGCCCTGAAACGCGGCATTACGCCAGGCCCCATTCGGCGATCCCGGCTGCGCGCGCCGTCGTCCACCGAGCTGCGGCAACCAGACGTAGGCCAAGCCGATCTCGGCCAACGCCGATGCCATTACGTCACTTGCAAACCACGGATACCGCCTGGAGCCAGGAAAGCGCCGCACATCCACCACCGCCTCAATGTGGTGCACGCGCAGCAGTGCGACAAACGCTTCCCAACTGCGTGTGGAATGGCCAATCGTCCAGACGGTGCTGGGAGCACCGGTATCCGCTTTGGCCAACACATGTACCTCGTGGATCTGCGGCGTTTCAGTGTTCATCGCCATGGCATTCGTTGATCGCGAAAGTTCAGTGCGACCGTAAAAGATCTGCCACGCACGCGAGGTGAACTGGCTGTTGCGCCAGTGCATGTGTTTGCTGGCTGCAATTTCGCAACGTCGCTGCAAATGCCGCCGCTCCGAGACTCCCGCCTTTCTGTTGCTTGCACGCCAACGAATCCTCGTGACTGTCTGCTCACAGCACACGCAAGCCAACTCAACCGGCGTCATCACCGCACCGCGATGACCGCCTCACACCTCTTGCACCGAGCGCTGCTTAGCTTTTCGTGATGAACGCACGCATCAGTCCGATGACACTCATTTCGTCATCACCTTCTCCAGCATCTGCGCAGAGCGGCCTCGACCTGGCCGCAGTGAATACGTGGTTGGCCATGCATCCCACGCTGCCCCTACCTGGGCGTGGCAACACCCTCGCACGCTGGCGCATCCTCGCCGACATTGCGGCGGCGGACTTGTGCGTTGCCAAATTGTTGGAGGCGCACTACGACGCGCAGGCCATCTGCGCGGACCTGGGCAGTGATCTCATGCAGCCAGAGCAGTGCTGGGCCGTGTGGGCGGCCGAGCCGCCCGGCACGGACATGCACTTCACCGGCAACGCATTGCACGGCACCAAGGCCTGGTGCTCGGGCGCAGCGCATGCCACGCATGCACTGGTCACCGCGCCGCACCAGGGTGCCCCTGGCCTGTGTGCCGTCGCGCTCGATCAACCCGGCGTTCGGATCGATGCCAGCGCGTGGCAGGCGCTCGGCATGCACGCGATCGAAACGGCCAACGTCACCTTCTGTGCCACGCCGGCACAGCTGGTCGCCGCAGATGGCGGCTATCTGGCGCGCCCGGGATTCTGGCACGGCGGTGCCGGCATTGCCGCGTGCTGGTTCGGCGCAACCGCGGCGGTGGCAGACGTATTGCGGCAATCACCGCGCGTGCGTCGTGACCCACACGCCGCTGCGCACCTCGGCGCCATCGATGCGGGCCTGGCCAGCACACGTGCGCTGATGCGTGAGGTGGCAGCACGCATTGATGCGCAGCCACACCTGGCGCATCAGCGCGAGGTGATGCAACTGCGCAGCAGTGTCGAGGCCATCGCCCGCGACACCGTGGATCGCGTCGCCCGCGCGCTCGGCCCGGGCCCGCTATGCATGCAGGGCGCGCATGCGCAGCGGTGTGCAGATCTGCTGGTCTTCATTCGCCAACACCATGCAGAGCGCGACCTGCAATCACTGGGCGAGCGCTGCCACCAGGAGGCGGCCGCATGGACGCTCTAGCAGGGCAGCCGATCGAAGGCACCGGAACGCCGGAATCGGTGTGGCGCGCTGCAGCCGTGCTCCAGCACATGCCGCAAGCGTCACTGGGCGCGCTGCTGCAGGATGCGCGGCGGCTGGTGGTGGTTGCACCACATCCGGACGATGAAGTGCTTGGCTGTGGGGGTTTGATGGCCGCCGCGCAAGCACACGGCATTCCGGTCTGTGTGATTGCGCTGACCGATGGCGAGATGGCCTACCCGCACGTGCCCGCCTGGGCGCCGCACCTGTTGGCGCCTGCGCGCAGGCAGGAACTCGGTGCGGCACTGGCGGCCCTTGGGCTGACCAATCACGCGGTGACCCATTGCGATCTTGGCGACGGCGCTTTGCACGAGCACGAAGACGCCATGACGCACGCGATTGCCAGCCATCTCCAGCCACAGGATCTTGTGTTGGTCACCTGGCACCGCGACGGGCACCCCGACCACGAAGCCGCTGCGCGTGCCACCCGCGCCGCCTGCGCACGCCACGGTGTGCGCCTGCTCACCTATCCGGTGTGGGCATGGCACTGGTCGCAACCGGGCGACGGCATTTTCGAGGACGACCGCGCACTGCGTTTCGAGCTCACGCCCGCCGTGCACGCCGCCAAACAGCGCGCGATCACGTGTTTTTCCACCCAGCTTGGCACCTGCACTCCGTCGGTCAACGAGCCGATTCTTCCGCCGCATGTGCTGGCGCGTTTCGATCGCACGTTCGAAGTGTTCTTCGCATGAGCGTGTTGAACAGCGACGACTTCGAGCAGCTCTACGCGGACGCTGACCCGTTCGGCTACCGCTCGCGCTGGTACGAGCAACGCAAGCGCGCCGTGCTGCTGGCCGCCCTGCCCTTTTCCTTGGTCGACCGCGGCTGGGAGTTCGGCTGCTCAAATGGCGAGCTCACCGCAGAGCTGGGCACGCGCTGCACCCGCTTGCTGGCAACCGATCTTTCTCACCACGCCGTCAAGCTGGCCAGCGAGCGCGTGCAGCAGCACCCAGGCATCACGCTGCAACAAGCCAACCATCCGGCCGACTGGCCAACCGGTCAATTCGACCTGATCGTCTTCAGCGAAGTCGGTTATTACCTCGACGCAAATGCATTCGAGCGCACCGTCGCCTTGTTCGCCACATCGCTGGCGCCGCAAGGTTGCCTGGTGGCCTGCCACTGGCGGCATCCGTTCGAAGGCGCGGTGCGCAGTGCGGAGCAGGTGCATCAAGCGCTCGATCAGGTGCTGGCGTGCGATACCCTGTGCCGCTACGAGGATGCAGATTTCCTGCTGCAGGCATGGATGGCCGGCCCCTCGATCGCACAACGCGAGCAGTTACGATGATCGCGGTCACCATCCCCGCGCATAACGAGCAGGCACTGATCGGGCCGTGCCTGCAGTCCATCCGCGTGGCCGCGCAGCACCCGGCACTACAGGGCGAAGCGGTCGAGATTCACGTCGCACTGGACCGCTGCACCGATCAAACCGGCGTCATCGCCCGCGCGCACGGCGCGATCACCCAGGAGGTGTGCGGCGGCGTGGGTGTTGCACGCGCGGCCGCCGCACGCGCGGCGATTGCGCGCGGTGCGCATTGGCTGGCGTGCACAGATGCCGACACCCGAGTGCCGCCCGATTGGCTTGCGGCACAACTCGCCTGCGCGGCAGATGCCTTCTGCGGCGTCGTGGAAGTGACCGACTGGCGCGATCACCTGAGCCAGACCCGCGCCGCGTTTCTGGCCAGCGAAATCCGGCACGACGGCCATCCGCATGTGCATGGCGCGAACATGGGCATGCGGGCCTCCGCCTATCTGGCCGCCGGCGGCTTTTCCAACGCGAGTAGCAGCGAAGATGTCGCGCTGGTCGTCGCCCTGGAACAGGCCAGCATGCGCATCGCGCGCCTGGCCAGCCCGGTGGTGAACACCAGTGCGCGCCGCAGTGCACGTGCCAGTGGCGGCTTCGCCGATTATCTGCTGCGCCTGGAGGCAACCCTGCTGGCAGCCAGCCCAAGCCTGGGCTGACCCTCTCTACTAAGAGCAGCGATCAAAACGACTGCGCAGCTGCCAAGCGGGCGCGGCCGGTGCTCGGAATCGGCATGTACCCCGTACACCCCGGTTCCTCCGCGCCGTCCGCACCCAGCTGACGACTGCTCGCTACGTCTTGTTAGCCGCTCTAAGGCTGGCGGCCAGCCTATCCGCCAGCGAGTTCAAAACCGGACTGACCAAGCGACACACGCAGCTACTGCGAATCGCTCTGGGGTGCCAATGCGCCGCAAGCAGCCTTTGGCTTCGTTCGGCAACTTGTCGGCGATCCGCACGCGTCCCCACCTGCATGGCGCCAACGCCGATAAAATCGCCGCACGGCCTCACGGCATCACCATGGTTTGCCCATGCAGGATCAGAACATCCACCCCGGCGCCGCAGTCGCACCGGGATACCTCGCCAACCACGCCGCGCGCGTGTTCAACCGGCTGGTCGACAGCGCGCTCAGGCAGCACGGCGTCTCGTTGGCGCTGATCGGCCCGATCCTGCTGCTGTCGTGGAAGGGCCCCATGCTGCAGCGCGACCTGGTCAACGACTCGGCGGTCAAGCAGCCGGCGATGGTCGCCTTGCTGGGCAAACTCGAAGCACAGAAGCTCATCAAGCGCACCGCCACCCCGCAGGACCGCCGCGCCGCGCTGGTGTCGCTCACCGCCAGTGGCCGCAAGATGGCGGCGATCGGCGGCCAGGTGCTGCTGGATCTGAATGCCGAGGCGCTGCAGGGCTTCACCCAGCAGGAAGCCGCGCAAACGGTCGCCTTGCTGCAGCGCCTGATCGTCAACCTGGAGCGGTCTGCGCAGACCATGTAATATCACTCCTGATATTTCCAGCCCAGGCACACCCATGACGCGTCGCATCCTCATCACCGGCGCGAGCATTGCCGGCAATACTACAGCCCTCACCCTCGCCCGCCACGGAGTCGACGTCACCGTGGTGGAGCGCGCCGCCGGCTTTAGGGACGGCGGCCAGAACATCGACATCCGCGGCGTTGGGCGTGACGTCCTGAGCCGGCTGGGCCTGGAACAGGCCGCACTTGCACAGGGCACGGGCGAGGAAGGCACCGCCTGGGTGGACGCCGACGGCGCGCCCGCCGCCGAATTCAAGACCGACGCACTGGATGGCGACGGCCCCACGGCCGAAATGGAAATCCTGCGCGGCGACCTTGCGCGGCTGCTGTACGACGCTGCACGTGACCATGTCACCTACCGCTTTGGCGACTACATCACCGCCATCGAAGACGATGCTGCAAGCGCCATTGTCACTTTCAACAGCGGGCGCAGCGAACGCTTCGATGCTGTCATCGTCGCCGAAGGCGTGGGTTCGGCCACACGCGAGCTGGTCTTCCCCGGCGAAAACGCACCACGCTGGATGGACCTGACCATTGCCCACTTCACCATCCCGCGCGCAGCCGACGATGACCGCATGTGGCGCTGGTATCACGCCCCCGGCGGCCGCAGCGTCTCGTTACGGCCAGACCGGCACGGCACCACCCGCGCAATGCTCTCGATCCAGCAGCCACCAGATGGCGCGCAGGACTGGGACGTGGCCGCGCAGCAGCGCTACTTGCAAGAACGCTTCGCCGATGCCGGCTGGCAGACCCCGCGCGTGCTCGAAGGCATGCGCACCACCGACGACTTCTACTTCGACGCACTGCGCCAGGTGCGCATGCCGCGCTGGCACACCGGCCGCGTGTTGCTCACCGGCGATGCAGCCTGGTGCGCAACACCCTTGGCCGGCATTGGTGCCACCCTCGCGGTCACCGGCGCCTATGTGCTGGCCTGCGAGATCGTGCGCAACCAGGACCTGGAGCACGCGGCACAAGCCTACGACGCAGCCATGCGGCCCATGGTCGAACAAGGCCAGGGCGTCCCCAAGATCGGCCCACGCCTGATGAACCCGCACAGCCGGCTCGGCATCCGCCTGCTGCACGGCGTGCTCAAGCTCGCCAGCCAACCCAGCGTGCAAGGCCTCGCCAACACTTTCATGACCCCGGACATCAAGGCGCCGGATTTGTCTCGTTACGACTGAGGCTGCGGCAATGAGATGCGCCGCGTGAGTTGTTGCGCAATGCAACAGTGAGCGGATCTGCACGCAACCACGTAGCTGGATGCTATGGCGCAGCCTGCATGCACAGCATGCTTACCGCAGTCATGCTGTAGGCGCCGATGCTACGCGGCTCGATGACTGAACAGGCAATGCAAGTTTCGATGCGGGTTTAGCCCCCACTCCCGCCGAACTCTTCAGGCTTCGAATCCCACTCTCTCCGCCATATCAGCGCCGGCTCGCGGAACGTAATTTTCTTTCGCGCTTAGCGTGGTTACGCCAAGCAATTATCAATTCCCTTTCTTGTTCTTGATCTCGGCAGCTTGGCGGGAAGTGCGCCTGTGTACCACGGTAGCTAGCAGGCTTAATCCGTTTCCTGACTTGCTTCCTGCCTGGCGAACCAATCGGCGTAAGGCGTGTTCTTGATCAGGTGACGATTGAAATCGGGTGCACCGTCGTTCCACCAGACCGCCCCACGCTCACCGAGTCCTGTTTTTGCAGCATCCACCTCACCGCGCGCTGCTTTGAGTTGCATCGCGTCGCGCGTACGTAGCGCCGCTTTGACCGCACGTCGCGCGTCCATCAAGGCATGCACCAGCGCATCGCGTGCTTCTGCCGGTAGATCAGGATTGGTCGCGCGCCACAAGCGCCCGCGGACTACGAGATACCGGCCATCCGGGGTGCGGAGAGGCCCGTCAGCTGCTTGCTTGGGAGTCGCGCTACGCATGTGTGGCAGAAATATCGAGAGACGCGGTAGTGAACCGTGCCTTCCGCGAATGCGATGTCGAGAAGCAGGAGGAGAGCCTTCGGAGTTAACTATTCGAGGCTTAGCGGCGGTCGAGGTCGAACGCACCAGACGATATGGCGGAGAGAGTGGGATCGGATCACCTCCGACTTAACCCATTCAATCCGTTGCAGAAAGCCTGCTTGGCAGGTTTCCTTTCGATGTTTCCTCGATCATAACGCCGGGCTTGGCTCGATTGCTAGCGCCCGCTTGCCATCGGCAAGTTGCTGACGCCATTGTCTGTCTGCATAAACTCGGACCTCACAGACATGAGCAACTCAAACAGCCCGCTTGAAGCACGTGTCGCCGTGTTGGTCGATTGCGACAACGTGCCGACCGACATCGTGGAGCACGCGTTGCTCATGGTGGCCCAGTTCGGCCGGGTCGTGCTGCGCCGTGGGTATGGCAACCACAACACCCTCGCCAGCAAGTGGCAGGAAGTCCTGGTCCGCCAGGCGTTCACCCCGTGCCTTCAATACCAATACGCCTCCGGCAAGAACACGGCCGACATCGCTTTGGCGCTCGACGCCTTGGAGGCGTTGTTCGATCACCGAGCCGACACCTTTTGCCTAGTGACGAGCGACTCGGACTTTTCTTACCTTTGCCGCAAGCTCCGGGAGCGTGGAGCGACGGTCTTCATTGTGGGCGAGCCCAAGACCCCGGATGCTTTGCGCAACGCCTGCGACCAGTTCTTCGAATGGGACCGGAAGGCCAAGGAAGCGGCAGCACCCGAAGTCCAGGGCAATGAACTTCCTGTCCTGAAATCGGAGGCGGCGAAAGAAGAAGCGCCCCGCGCTGAAGCCAAGCCGCTACCCAAGCGCCGCCCTCGGTTCTTGGTTGAAGCCGTCACCCTGCTGACGGGAGACACCTCTGAAGGCAAGGTTGGATTGGGAGCACTGGGCCAATACCTCAAACGCACTGACCCGTCCTTCTCACCCAACCTCTATGGCCATTCGGGGTTGCTCAATATGGTCAAAACCTACGACCTGCTGACCACGCAACGGGAGGAGGCCGGCGGCTGGTCGGTCAGCATCGCGCACAAGCCAGAACCCGCCGATACGGCGTGATTGCTCCCGTTGCCTCAGCGGACCATGTGCTTCTACAAACGACAAATCGGGGACGCCGACCCAGTTGAAATCTTTCCTATTCGTCAAATGGCATAACTGCCATCGAATTTCTTCGCGTATTCAAATTTGTGAAATGCAGCCACAAGCGAGCTCTTGCGTAAGCACCGTTTCTTGGTTGGATGAGGGCTCACCCAACACAGGAGCACCCATGCACCAAACTCAGATCCAGGTCGCCAGTCGCTTGCTCGGCCACCTTCTTCAGCAGCGCACCACACGCCTTCCACCTCATGAGGTCGAGGACATCCAATACTCACTCGACCTTGCGGCAGAGCTGTTGAGGCTCGGCGCGCCAGGCCCAGCCAGTCAAACCCACGCGTCAGCCATAGCCCCTTCCCAGCCCATCCTCGTCAAACGAGCGGCTGTCGATCGCAGCGTCGTGCCGACCATGCCCGCTTCAATCGAGGAATGGCGAGAGGCGCGCAAGAAGAAGAACAAGGACAACGTCCCCCGCCCCAAGGAGCCCACTGGGATTGAACACATAGACCTCCGGCCTCGCCCCCGGCCCCGGCATTAAGGCCAAGAAGAAAGCCCCGCAGATGCGGGGCTTTTGACATCCATCAGGGGCGTGGCCGACGGCGTGTTGGTTGCGGCGCTGGCATCGGCATCGGGGAGGGCTTGGGTGCAGCAGAAGCGGCCTTGACCAACTCGACAGACCCGCTCGCGATGTCGAGCTCAGGACTCGCAAGAACTTTCTCGCTCCACTGCTCCACCTCAGCTGTGCGGAGCTCAATTTCATTCTCGTAGTCATTCCAATGCTGCTCGGAGACCGCTGCCCTGGCTGTCGCCAGTTCGGCTGTTCGTTTTTCCAGCACGGCCAACCGCCGTCCTCGTCGCGTTTCCCATTCTTGAGAGGACCACTCGCCGTCGGGACGGGGATGGTCGCCGTTGAACTGCTCCCATGCCTGCTCAGCCAGGTGGAAGAGCTTCTCGGCACGCCCCACGGCCCTGCACCGCTGGGCGAACTTGAGCACGCTCCGTTTCAGACGGCCGAGTCGTTCGACCAGACCGTTGAGCCATCTGCGCAAATCAACGCTGTCGCCGAGTGTTGCTATATGCGCTGTGCATTGCCGCACCAGTCGCTGGGTGGAAGCCAAGGCGAGGTCAGACCGGGTCGAGAGGATCTCAGCTAGGTCACGAGCCGCCTCGGTGACCAGCTCACTGATGGGGCGGGGCGGCCGCACCTGGGTATCTTCCGCAGGCCGACCCAACGCATCGGAGAGGCGCATGCCTCTGAGCCCTTGGATTTCCAACCCCGGGACAGAGGACGGAAGGTCTTTTGGGGAGCCAACCCTGCGTCGACGATCGCGCTGTGCCTGGTCGTGGCTATGACCAGCGGAGCCCAGAGTTGCCCTGCCCTCCTGCTCGGCTCGCGCAAGCAACTGTTCGAACGCTTCCTCGTTCTCTCGAACGATGCGCGCGTTCTCGGCGGCACGGTCGGTCATCACGCCTTTGCGGGCCAGTGCGGTGGCGGTCTTGCCCACGTGCTTTGTGGGCTGGCGGGAGAGCACCATCGCTTCGGCCCAGTCCCCGCGAGCCAGAGCATCTTCGGCCTGGACTTCCAGGCGACGGTGGTCGACCCGCGCATCGATTCCCGCAGCGGCCAAGTGCTCGTTGATGGTGGATGCAATGGTGTGGCGGATCCACTCGATCTCGATCTTCCCAGACGCGCCGCCATCCAACTCCCGCGTCTTCTCGGCAAAGCCGTCGCTGGTCAACCGCCGCGTGGTGGCCAGCAAATGGACGTGGTGGTTCAAACCGTCGCGGGAACCTGGGGAGTGGATGCTGGCCTGGACGGCAAACCCGTAGCGGGCGACCAGGGCCTGTCCAATGGCAATGGCGAGGTCGGACCGCTGCTCGTCGCTGAGCTCGTGGGGCAAGGCCACCTCGAACTCACGGGCGACCACCGAGTTCTTGCGGTTTTCCGCGGCCTCGGCCTGTGGCCAGAGCTCTGCGGGGGAAAGGGCCCATGCTGGGGCATCCTGGGGGGCGAGGCACTCGGACATCACCACTCCAGCGCGACGGCGGTAATCGTGACGCTGACCGGTGAGGTGGTCGATGAGTAGCAGGCCGGCCCGGTAGGCGGCTGCAGCAACGGCAGAGTCGCCGCGGGAACGACTAAAAACTTTGACGCGAGAGTGGTAGATGGCCATGGAGAGCTCCGGATGAGTTTGCTCTCTTTATGCCGTGGCTTTTGATTTTCGCAAGCGCACCGCGCTTGGGGTCCAAGGGGCGGAGCCCTTTGCGCGCGCTATGTCGAAGACATTGCATCAGTGCGCTCTTGCTTGTTCTTAAAAGCTCTTGCTTTTCAGATCTTTTCGATTTTCGCAGCAGCCAAAATTCGGAGCTACTGCAAACTTGACGGGATGATTATTCTTGGTTCACTCAAGGCAGGACTACCGGAGTAACGCATGACGACCACCAACCACTATCACGATCAAATTCAACGCGCCGCGGAACGACTGGCTCAACTTCAAGCAAAGGAGCTTTTAGCCAGTCAACGCAAGGCGGCAAAGGCCAAGGAAACGCAGCGCCGCGACGAGGCGAAGCGACGCATGCGGATCGCTGAGCTCGTATTCCTCGCAGGCGCGGAATCGCTTGAGGATGCTGAGCTGGTGGGAGCTCTATTGGCCCATGTGGCAAATCGCAATGACCAGGAAAACCGGAACCACGCCTGCTCGCTAGGAGAGCTGCGGATGGCGATCACCAGCGCTGACAAAGGTCAACGAACCCATTGATCCGGATTTTCAATACTCGCGCTTGCTCGAGAGGGATAACTTGCGGCCGTCCAAAAGTTGAGCTACAAAGTGCCTGCCAGTGGGGGCATCCCCCCGGTGTTGTGCCCGCATGGCCTCTAGGCTCCGGGTGCCCGAGGTTCTCCCCTAGGAGGCACGGGAATCGTCCTTTGATTCCGGAGCCCTCTATGAGCAACAAGCGCCTCAAATCTCTTCGCACCAATGCCTTCCACGCACAGTCCGGCCGTTGCTACTACTGCGACCGGCCGATGTGGCTATCCTCACCCAGCGAACTGGGCTTACGTCCTCGCTCTGCACGTCTTTACCAGTGCACGGCCGAACACCTGATTGCTCAACAAGACGGCGGCTTGGATGTGCCCGAGAACGTGGTGGCCGCGCACACACGCTGCAATCAAGGACGCCACAAGCGGCAAGGGCCTGCACCATCTCCTGACTTGTTCAAACAGCTGGTTCGAAAGCGACTTGCAATGGGAAGATGGTGGCCCACGCCTCCAACTGGAACTCACATCGGATGTTGAGTCGTCGCCTGCTTCCCAGTGCCGTATTGCTGCTGACTGCCTGCTCCCCGACGTCCCCCCGCTCTGAGTAGCGGCCGGGTTTAGAGTCCGGGGTTGATGATATCGGTGTTGGCCAGCTGTTGGGCATACGCAGATGGCGTCATGCCGCCAATGGCCTTCTTGGGTCGCTCCTCGTTGTATTCGCGTCGCCAGCGTTCGATCTCGGTACGCGCATGCAGCAGGGTTGGGAACCAGTGCTCGTTGAGGCATTCGTCGCGCAGCCGGCCATTGAACGATTCGACGTAGGCGTTCTGGTTTGGCTTGCCAGGCTGGATCAGCCGTAACTGCACGCCACGCGCATGTGCCCAGGCCACCATCGCTTTGCCGCAAAACTCCTTGCCGTTATCTGTGCGGATCACCTGTGGCAAGCCGCGACTGTGCGCCAGCCGATCCAGCACGCGTGTCACGCCATGGCCCGAGATTGCGCGCTCCACCTCGATGGCGATCGCTTCGTGGGTTGCATCGTCCACGATCACCAGACACTTGATCACCCGCCCTTCGGCGGTGCGGTCGAACACGAAGTCCATCGACCACACCTGGTTGGCCTGCGCTGGCCGCAGCAGCGGTTGACGCTCGCCTATTGGGACCTTCTTGCGCTTGCGGCGGCGCACTTGCAGCTGCTGCTCGCGGTACAACCGTTCCACACGCTTGTAGTTCACGATGCGTCCTTCTTGCCGCAATTTGAGATAGATCATCCCCACGCCATAGCGGCGATGGCGATGTGCCAACGCACAGATGCGTTCGCGCAGCTCGCCATTGCGATCTTCGCGCGGGCAATAGCGCAGTGCACTGGCGCTCATACCGATCACTGCCAACGCACAACGCTCGCTGGCACCACGCCCGATCCACTCGCGCACCAGCGTCCGACGCGCCGGTGCGCTCACCACTTTTTTCGCAGCGCATCCTTGATCAGGTCGTTCTCGAACAGCTGCTCGGCCAGCAACTTCTTCAGCCGCGCGTTCTCGGACTCGAGGTCCTTGAGCCGCTTGGCATCGGGCACGCTCATCCCACCGAACTTGCTGCGCCACAGGTAGTACGAGGCCTCGCTGAAGCCATGCCGCCGGCACAGGTCCTTGATGGCGACGCCGCTTTCGGCTTCGCGCAGGAAGCCGATGATCTGTTCTTCGGAAAAACGCTTCTTCACGTCCAATCTCCTCGGGGTAGGGAATTGGACTCCAAACTGAGGCACTACTCAAAATTGGGGGGACGTCGGGTGCGCCTCAGCAAGAACCGAACGCTCTACCCCGAGCCCCTGCCCCTCGGCTCGCCAGCGCGCTTGCTCTCGGTCGAGATCTCGGATTACCTCGGGCACCGCGACCGTTGCTGCCTGGCCAAGGAGACCATCGACGCCACGGCCCGCACGTTGAAGTTGCTGCGGATTGCCTGTGGTGACATTCCTGTCTCGCGCATCGACCATGCTCACATCTACAGGCTGTGGGACCTGATGCGTTGGGCACCCCCGCTTCTGCTGTCCGATCCCAAATATCAGGCTTACACGTTCGAACAAGCCGTCGCCCTTGGCAAGGAACTCGGCGTGGCGCCCCCGGCTCCGGCCACGCTTGAGAAGCACCGACGATTCCTGGTTTCTTTCTTCGGCAAGCTGGTGAAAGCCAAAGCGATTCCGATGACGCCCATGGATGCTTTCGCTGAAATCAAGAAGGACTTGGTCGTAGACACGAGCAAGCCCGAGCGCTTGTTCGACGAGGAAGAGCTTCAGCGCATCTTTTCACCCAAGACGTTCCCAGCTTGGGCCAAGAAGTATCCCCACCGGTGGTGGCTGCCCATGATCTCGCTCTACACGGGGGCGCGCATCAACGAGCTCGCTCAGCTGAAGGTGGCTGACATCGTTGAGGAGGCCAAGGTGTGGTGCATCCGCATTCAAAAAACGGTCGACGCCGATCTCAGGCATAAGGATCGAGACAGGAGCCGTCAAAGCCTAAGAGGCAAAGCAGCAGTTCGCACCCTGCCCATCCCCAAACCATTGCTGGATGCTGGTTTCCTGGATTTCATTGAGGACATCAAGGCTACTGGCCATCCCAGACTCTTTCCGCATCTGTCTGCGGGCGTGAACCGGGAAACGGGTGAGACCAATGCGCGCTACAGCCAAGGCGCGGTGAACCAGTTCAGCAGCTACATGAAGACCTTGGGCTTCGGAAAGGGCATCGGCGCTCATGCCTTCCGCCACACGCTTGCCACAGAGCTTCACCACAAGAACGTGTCCGACCAAGACATCGCCCTCATTACCGGCCATTCGCTGCGGAAGAACGTCCCCGTCTTGCACGACGCGTATTTCCACAAGAAGCCAAAGCTCGCCCGGGCAACGCAGATCAGGATTCTGGCGAAATACAAGCCGCCGGTTGAGCTGCCCAAGTATGAGCGTGGGCAGTTTAAGGAGAGCTTGGCAGACCCGAGTAAGTTCTATCCGTGATGTAGAAAAGCGAAGTAGGTCGCAGAAGGACGGAATCCCAGCTTGTGCTACCCAATTCGTTTTGCACTAATGGTCAACATAGGATTTATCCCTGCGACCAAAAGGAGTTTGATGCATGTCGAACATCACCCTGATCAACCAGACCGACGAGACCGTTCGCCTGGCGTTATACCAGAAGCCAATCAGGAACCCCACGCTTGCAACCATTGCTTGGCAAGTCGTTGCACCGCCGCCGGGCGGCAGCTCGACTGTGGACATCCCGTCAGAATTCAGTGTGCAGGCGCGCTACTCCAACGATCCCACGAACCCGAGCAATCTGGACACGTCGACCAGGCCGGTGAGCTTTTCGGAGACCTCGGCTTCGTTTTCGATCGACGGCGTGGTTTCGCAGGATCGCCGCGCGAATGGCGCTGTGATCAACCATAGCCCCGACGATCTAGTCCTCAACGAAGTTCGTGTCATCAATAACTTCAGCATTGGTGCTGAAACCACGATCTACCGTGGTGGCGATGCGATCTATGAAGCGCAGGTCATCTGGCCAGGGGGCCTATTCTTGGAGGACCTCCGCACCAGCATGTATGTAGCCGTCGTCTCCCAGTTCATCTATAAGGGGATGCGTCTGGTGAGGGAAGAACTAAGCTTGACCGAGACGGAGGTTCCGGAAGGCGGCTCGCTCATCGTGACCGGCTCGATGTGGACCGGCTATTCGCTAACTGTTGCATGAGGATAAAAAATGACAGCCTTCAGAAGTGATCTTTTGGGTTCTCTCGACGCTGCGCATGAAATTTGTGGCTTACTCACTGACTATGACCCTACGAGAAAAAGCTTGAAAGGTCTTCACCGCTGGCAGGGGGAAGCATTCGAAGCAATCCAATCTGAAGGTGGGATAGAGCGGATAGAAGACCACCTTAACGCTATTGCAGAGCGAGACACTGACAGCAAGACTGCTGTCAGTCTACTCAAAGCCGAAGTCCGCGAAACTCATAGTTTTCTTAAAGAAATTGTCGCCGCCTGGGAAAAATGGAAGAATAACAAAGAGCAAAGACGGGAGATAGAAAACAATGAGCGAAACTCTCGAAATAACCGCGAGCAACGAAATCTTTCAAGCGTAAAAACTCAATCAAAATATGGGCTAGGGACCTTAAGAATAGTTTTCACAAGCTTGATTGCAATCCTTGCCGAGCTCTTCCCCGGATTGAAGGCAATACTTGAGACCGTCAAAGAAGGAGTAGAGCACTTTACTACCTAGTTAGTTCTTTCTTTACTGCGGGCGACTTAAAGAAGGCGACTGCGCTCACGGATACAAAGACGACCAGAACAATACTTGGCCACGACTTGGAACCAAATTTTAAGATCACCATCCCCAATGCAATGAGCGTTGGCAACCATGCTAGGGGATGGATGACCAAATGGACCTTCCGCAAAAATGCCAATTGCTGAGCGAAGCCTGCCTTTGCACTATTGATCGCTGTTTGCAGTGCAGCGGGATGTTTACTAGATGAGCTTTGGACGTCCGAGATTGAGAGATTGAATCCCGCCTCAACTCTCTTTGAAGCAAGGCGCTGGTTGTGGAGGATGCCGCTTAGCAGGAGCGAAACCAACAACATGCCTAAGCAAAGGCCAGAGGCGCTCCATACGTCCCCCGCTAACCACACTGCAGCCAAGCCACCAATCGACAAGGGAAGCGCCAGCATCTTCCCGGAGCTTTCTCCAAGCACCGCAGCCATCCGGGTTGCGTAATCAAGCTCAATTCGCGCCACATCCCCACGAAGCTTCTCAAAGGAAAACTTTTGGACGTAACACTCGGCGTTGAGTTCATAGGCCATGACAACGTCAGACCATGAGTAGACCAGGTATTGGAATACTGGCTCGAGAGCATCGGCGTGCCTCTTCGCCAGAATGCTTGTGAGTGCTACCCGGAACAACTGCCTATGTTCATTGATGTGCAGCCTGCCTTCTTCATCGGAAAAAAGCGCCTCCAAAATTGAGATATCGGGCTTGGGAGCCTGTAGGCAGGGGCGAGTTATCCTGGTGTCAATCTCGAACGTTTTTGGCCCGGTGTCGCCCGTCGCTGGAAGAACAAATAGGAGCTTCTTGGTGCTAGCCGTCAAAGAGACCGTGTTCAAGGAGAGCTTGAGCAAGCCACCAATCAACCTTCCCAGATGCAAAGCAGCGGCCAACTCAGGGGTCGGCTCTTCAGCCTCCCCAAAGATGTCTTCTTGGATAAGGTAGTAGTTGCTAGGAACACCACCTAAGCTTAGAAGCTCCGACCCATCAACGAAGTCATAAACGTCGGAATAGAACCTGCCGAACTCATTCGCAGGCAGCTTCCATGTGAATGAAATTTCCCCACCGTTTTCATCGGGTCCATCTTCGAAGTGCCCGAATTTTCTGTCCATCCGCAGGCATTCTTGGATCTCGCCCGCAACGGCAGACACCTGCCCGTCATAGGAAAATGTTCCCTCCTCTACAGGAGGCCTCCCAGCGGCACGGTATAGGCGAACTACATTCTCGAACACGATTGGTCCTTAGCCACGCTGATCCAGAGCTGCCTCGATCTTCTTTGCTGTCTCATCCGGGAGGCGTCGGATTCGAAGTGACTTGTCCGCACGGTTGTAGATCAAAGGACCCTCGGTTTCGCTGATTTCCGTGTCTTCGAACGACAGACGCCATCCCTCCGCTTGCGCCGTTATCCGAGTAACGGACTTGAGATATTGAGCACTGACCACAAAAGACTCTGGAACTTGGGCCTCCTCGCCGTTCAGGTATTCACTCAATCCCTCAACGTGCTCAACCAACTCGTCTCCCAGCGCTACACGGACCACTGCAACCAGGGTTCCGACCGTTATTACAGCCCCCTGCGGCAGAGCTGCCATATGATCGATAACCGCTCTTCTCACCTTACGGGCCTGAGGCTTGATCTCTTTTTTTGAAGAGACAAATTTCCTAACAGCGTCGATTGCTGACTTGGTAGCTCGGTTGGATGAAACACCCTTTTCACACCCCAGCGCATCAATGAAATACTTGGCTACTTCATTGCGTGCACCTTTGTTAACGAAGCAGAGATAGGTCCTCTCTTCCTCGTCAGCATCGACATCCGCAGAGCCCACGTTCAATGCCTGCTCATACCTTGTAAGATTGATACGTGCAGCTTGATGCAACTTCGATAAGTCCAGCTCCTGGATGTCAGTGGGGACCATATCCACCGACAAGCTCAACGCACCGCGCTCTTTGATCATCGCGACAAGCAGGAACGGCGTTGCGTTGACCTCGTAAACCATAAAAAACACATAGCCACCAGTCGACAAAAGCTCCTTACCCGCAGCGGCTACAAGTTCGGCCATTGCGACCTCGGTCAGCGTCATAAACGTTGCTAGGTCAGAACTGGCGGTCAAGTTTTCTACTGCGCTTGGGAACTGACCCTCTCGGTTGTTCGTTCCGAATTGACCCCAGAATACGGTGCTCCCGTCTCGCCCGACGAGACGCGACAGTTGCTGCCCCAGCGACTGCACTTGGATGAGTGAAACGTCCAAAGGTCCAGGCGCACGCCTGACTTGTGAAATATTGGAATGAGCTTCTTTTTCTAGAGAATGAATCACCGCGAAAATCAGTCTATCCATAGCTTCGTTGTCCCCCATTCGGCTCAGGCAACGATGGTAGCACCCACCTCTATCTGGCCCCGACAGCCCCCAAGCTCGTGCTCGCTTCAGCGACGATCGCTAAGAAGCGGTGCTGTTCGCCAGGTGTCCTTTGATTAGTTCCAGGACCGCCATTTGTCGATCTGCTGGCAAGCGGGCGACCAGCAAAATGACCTCAGCCAACACGTCCGAGCTTGCATGGAAATATGCCGGGGGCACACCCAGGGCATTGCTCAAAGCCGCCAGCGTCTCGTGGTCGGGCTCCCTCTCCCCCCGCTCGTAGCGGGAGAGTCGTGACGAGGCAGATTTCTCGTTCATCCCCAGCAGCGCTCCCAGTTCGACTTGCGACAGGCCTGCCACGCGCCTGGCCGCACGGAGGCGACGACCAAAGACGGAACTTGTGGGCAGGGATGCGGGCATGGAGATCTAACTGATGGCTGAGCTCCAAGTCTGCACCGAGTAGCATCCTAACGCACTTATCTGCCAATATGGCAGATAGAATCGCACCCATCAGAGGCCATATGGAACTTTCAGGACAAGGAGCGTTCGCAGCGCTCCTGGCGTTGACGCTCTTCTCGCCGTTCACCACCCACGCCCAGGATGTGCCGGAGCAGAAGTCTGGCTTTTTCCGTCAACTCGGAAAGGGGTTGGCCGACACGGGCAAGCAGATGGTCGGCATCAAGCCGAACGCCAGCAGCAAGGCCGGCAGCCAGGGAACTGGCTCGATCTACACGCCCATCAGCGGTGCAGGAAAGCTGCCCAACCTCTTCAAGGCAGACAACCACCAGCAGGCCCAGCTCGGGAAGTTGGACTGGCCCCGAGTTGCGTTGACCTTTACCGAGTGGGGTGCATCCCTGCCCTGCTGGACGGCTGAAGCTCGCATTTGGACCAGCCCCACGGCCTCGACCACGGAGACCTTCCGCACCTGCTTCGATGCCGCAGTGACCGAGACCGACGACCTGGGTGAGACGGCGGAGCTCAACAGCGCTGCGCTCTGGAAGGGCCGGGACACGTTGAGCGGCATTCGAGTGCCGCCCGGCAAGCCCAACACGGGCGCACAGCGGTCCACAGGTCCCAACCCACCGACTCAGCCTTTTGTGGTCAACGTAAGCCGCCCTGGCGTCGCTGACCGCGCCGTCGATGTCGCACTGCGCGTCGCCTGGGTCTCGGGATTCCTCCAAACGGCCAACCTGCACCCGGGTCCCTCGGGGATGCTGACGCCATTCAAGGACAGCCGCATGTGGATCGCCGGGTTCAAGCCCGACGGCAACCGCGACAAGTAACCCCGCCTCCTCCTCCCCACTCCTTCTCGCTCTCAAAGGACAGACATGAAACACGCAAGGATTGGCCTGGTCGCGTTGACCATGGCCCTGGGCCTGACTTCCTGCAGCGGCAAGCCGTCGAACGACAACGCCAAGCAGGCGCTGGTCACCCTGCTCCAGCAGAGCGGCGCCGGCCAGGTCACGGACATTCAAAACTTCGAGCTTTCGGGCTGCGTGGAAGCGGAAGGCGCCGACGGCTACAGGTGCGATACCCACGGCCAGGTGCTCCTGCAGATTGCAGGTCGGCAGGTCCCCGTGCCCGTCAACAAGAACTTGCGCTATGCCAAAGCGGACGGCACGTGGAGGGCCTACGCCAAATGAGCGCGCCTCCCCTACTTGACCAGCCGGTGCCCGCCCGGCGCAAGCTCATGACGCCACTGGACCGGTTCTTTTGGTGGTATTCGGGAGCATTGCTTCTCCTGGGACCTTTTGGATTTCTCGTTGGGCCAGTGATGGCCCAACGCGGAAACCGGAAGGCGGCTCGCCTCTACCCGGCAGAGGCCCGTGCGGCTCAGGCGCGGGACAACGGTTTCGCTTGGTGGCAGTGGTGGGCCATGACAATCCTCACCCTGATCGGCGCTTTCTGGGTGTTTGGCCTGCTGAGCGGGCTGCCGATGTTCCTGTTTGTCGTATATGCGAAGCTGGCTGGCTATCCGGTTTCTTCCTGATCCCGACGGCACCCAACATCTTAATAGCAAAAGGGCTCCTTACAAGGAGCCCTTTTTCGTAAAAAACGCGCAGCAAAATCCAATAGTCTTAAGCCACTTTGAGCTGCACCTTCATCCCCGCCCGACCAGCGAGTGCTATTAAGGTGTCAACGCTGAATTTTTCGACCTTCTTTCGATAGATGTCAGACACCCTCGGTCGGGATATCTTCAAAATAGCTGCAGCATCTTCCTGGCGCAACTTCTCATCATCGATCCAAGATATCAACGCACCGGCTAGCGTCTCTCGCAAAGCTTGACGCTGAGCGATCTCGGCATCCGCCTCGGCTAGCAAGGCAGTTGCACTAGCCTCGGAGAAGCCCAAATCAGTGAAGATATTGCCGGAAGCTTTCGTTACATGGGCGACACCATGATCATTAACATTATTGGCCATCTTATTTAACTCCTGCGTCTTTCTTCGCTGCTGCGTATCGGGACTTGGCTATCTGGATATCACTATCTGATGTCTGATTCGTTTTTTTCTTGAAAGCATGCAGTACATATATCGATTTCTCGAACTTTGTAACCAAGATGACTCGATACCATCCATCCTTGTCTCTGAACCGTATTTCGAAAGCGCCATGCCCGACAGCGCTCGAGAGACCATCGGCATCCTTAGGTTCCTCACCAAACTGTACAGACCGCAACTCTTTACCAGCTTCTTTTCGGATTTCTTCCGGGAACAAACGAATCAAGTCTTCCCTTGAAGAGCCCATCCAGCTAAGGTCTTTCGCGCTTTTACGCTTCCTGCTTCTGAGCACAGTCGCCATTGTATACCTATTGATACATCTGTCAAGTGTGTTCCGTCGGGGTGACCGAAGACGCTAGAGATTGTCGAAGCTTACCTTTGCTAGTCCGGGCGAATGCTTTCCTAGGCCGCTGAGCTTTTCCCGAACATTGAATTCTCGACTATAGGTTGAGTGATGCTCGTCATCGAGCTCATGGCCAACGATCTGCGCGCGCAACTCCGACACGACCCCAGCCCCCTGCAACTCCTGAATAAAGGTCTTCCTGAGCGAGTGGAACCCTCTTTTTGCTGGCTCCCAGGCCTTCCCAACCTCGGCCAGATGCCGACTGAAAGCCTTGGTGATCCAGTTCCCTTGCCCATTGACCGCTGTAGCCTTGGCAGCCGGGAACAGCCTCGTTTCGCCGACCCTGCGCTTGCCATCGACCCAATCCAAGAAGCCGATATTGAGCAGCTCAGGATGGAGCGGCACCGTCCTAAGGCTGACATCGGTTTTGACTTTTTGGTGCTCGCCCTCGTCTGAGATGCGGAGGCACGGAATACCGTCCTCCTCAAACACGTCCTTGATAAGCAACTGGCCGACCTCTGACGCCCTCGCCCCAGTGTAAAGACCAAGGAGCGATGCCCAGCGAGCCGACTCTGACAGCTCGGCCAGCGCATCAGGTGCAAACAGCGCCTTTATCTGGGCGCGGTCATACGCCTTAAAGCCCAGCTTCTTCCGAGCCTGCTTCTCGCGCTGGGAGTAGCTCACATGGCCGGACGCAGGGTTGTCGCCTTTCGGGTAATGGCCCGACGCCATGGCCCATTCGAAGAACCCGCCCTTGCCGCCGATGTAGCTCTGCTTGTTCGTGAGGGTCGGGGTCGAAGCGCCCTTCTCGCGCATGTCCTGATACCAGCGGGCCAAGTCCGAACGAGTGATGGCATGGACCTTCACCGCAGGCCCCAAGAACGTCACCAGCGCCTCGATGGCGGTCTTCTTGATGGTGTAGGTCTTGGGCAGAGTCGAGCCCTTGAGGGTCGCCAGGAACGCGTCACGGGCTTTGCCCAGCGTCACCGTTTCGATGGCCGGCGCAGAGGCCTGCCTACTCGGGCCCGCATGCGGTGAGCCAAATATGGTTGGCGCGGCAACCGGAACTGCCCGAGCCTGCAAGGCAGCGCCGGCCATCGCTTCCAGCTCCATGAGCTGCCGATAGAGCTTCAAGTCCTTCGGACTGTCGATCTGCCACTGCTCCGTCAACGTCCCATCCGGCTGGCGGGTGCGGTTGAGCGTCAGTTCTTGGAGGTTCTCGGCGCTCGTCAGGCGAGCGATTAGGAGGTCGGCGTCCGACTTGTTGAGCTTGGCCACGCGTTGATCCTTCAACTGTGCGAAGAGCCGAGCATAGCCCGCCCCAAGGACCACCGCACGCACATGCGCTTGCGCCAAGTCCTTCGTTTGCAAGGTGCGTTTGATAAGCCGGCAGCCCATCACGGTTTGCAAATCTATGGGAACACGTTGGACAAACGACCAACGACCGGTCGGAGAACGGCTCAGATGATGAGGGATGCGCATGCGAGTGTTTCCTCTGCATGCTTCCTGCCTTCCAATCAAACCAATTCAGATTTTTATGTTAAAAATCAATGCCTTGGAAGTGACTGGCGGAGAGAGTGGGATTCGAACCCACGGAAGGTTTGACCCTTCGCCGGTTTTCAAGACCGGTGCCTTAAACCGCTCGGCCATCTCTCCGATGCTGCTGGTGCGTGCGCCAACGGCCTTGGTCGCTCGCACGAGCGCCACCATGCAGTGCAGGTGGCGCTGAGGTGGTGACCGCCAAACTGCTTGGGGCTGCCACCGCCGGGATCACTCCCGGGCGCGCATTCTCGCATGCCCGGGCCGGTTTGCCCACGCGTCGGCGTTGGCTCAGCCGGCTTCGGCCACCACCAGGCGCGGGGCCGCTGCGGCGGTGGCGCGCTTGAGCTTTTCCGCCAGCTCAGCGCAGTTGCCGCCGCAATCCAGGCGCGAGCGCTCGATTTCCTGAGGCAGGTGTTCGGCCAGGAAGTCGATAAACACACGCACGGCCGGCAGCAGGCCGCGGCGCGAGGCGAACACGGCGTGGCAGATGCCTTGCGGCAGCGACCAATGCGGCAGCACCACTTCCAGTTCGCCATTGCGCACCGCTTCGGCGCACACCGTCTCCGGCAGCATGGTGATGCCGAAGCCGTCGCGCGCCATCGATTGCAGCAACGGGAAGTCGAAGCCGGCCAGTCGCGGCTGCAGGTCAACGCGGCGCATCTCGCCGTTGGGGCCGTGCAGTTCCCAGCGCTGGTGCGCTTCGTCCTCGCTGGTGCTCATGGTGGTGTGGTTGGCCAGCTCACCCGGGTCTTTCGGACGTCCGGCGCGGTCCAGGTACTTGGGGCTGGCAACCAGCAACTCCTGCACCTGACCAAAGCTGCGCATCACCAGGCTGCCGTCGTCATCCAGCCGCGAACGCACGCGCAAGGCGACGTCGTAGCCCTCGTTGATGACATCGACGCGGCGATTGCTGATGTTGAGCTGCAGCCGCACCTTCGGGTATTTACCGAGGAATTGCGGCAGCAGTTTCGGTAACTGGATCTGTGCCAGCGACACCGGCACGCTCACGCGCACCAGGCCGCGTGGCTCGGCGCTGAGGCGGTCGACCACCTCGCGCGCGGCCTGCGCCTCAGCCAGCATGGTTTGCGCATGCCGGTGCACGCTGGTGCCGACGTCGGTCACCGCGAAACGGCGCGTGGAGCGCTGCAACAGGCGCACGCCCAGGTCGGTTTCGAGTTGACTGATGCGGCGGCTCAGACGCGATTTGGGAATCCCCAGCGCGCGCTCGGCAGCCGCAAAGCCGCCGTGGTCCACCACCATCGCGAAGTAATACAGGTCATTCAGGTCGTGCATGGCGCAGGTATCCATGGATAGAACGATGCGCGATATTTAACCACCTTTATCCCAATCGAGCAACGAACGTGTCCGGCGTCACGCCTTGCGCCACCTGCCTCAAACGCCAACGGGGCCGTCACCGGCCCCGTTGGGTTACGAACACTTTTGGGTCACTGCGTCGAACTTCGTTGCTCATGCATCGCTAGCGCCCGCTTGGGCCGGCCGAACGCTGCGGCAGCCGCGTGACTACCAGCTATCTAATGCGCTCACGACCCTGCAGCCAAACGGCTGCGCAGCAGTCCAATGACGCTCAGCCAATCCGCTCCAGCCCACCCATGTACGGGCGCAGTGCGTCCGGCACATCGATCGAGCCATCGGCGTTCTGGTAGTTCTCCATCACTGCGATCATTGCGCGGCCCACGGCGGTGCCGGAGCCGTTGAGCGTGTGCAGCAGTTCCGGCTTGCCGCTGGCCGGATTGCGCCAGCGTGCCTGCATGCGCCGCGCCTGGAAATCACCACAGTTGGAGCACGAAGAGATCTCGCGATAAGTCGCCTGCGAGGGCAGCCACACTTCCAGGTCGTAGGTCTTGATCGCCGAAAACCCCATGTCGCCGGTGCACAGCAGCACCTTGCGATACGGCAGGCCCAGTTTTTCCAGCACCACTTCGGCGCAGCGCGTCATGCGCTGGTGTTCGGCCTCGCTGTCTTCCGGGCTGCACGCGGTGACCAGTTCCACTTTCTCGAACTGGTGCTGGCGGATCATGCCGCGGGTGTCGCGGCCACCGCTGCCCGCTTCGGCGCGGAAGCACATCGAATGGGCGGTCATGCGTAGCGGCAGGCGCTCGGCATCGACGATGGCATCGCGCACGATATTGGTCAGCGGCACTTCGGAGGTGGGAATCAGATAGCGCTTCGAATCGCCCACTTCAGTCTGGAACAGATCGTCTTCGAACTTGGGCAGCTGACCGGTGCCACGCATCGAATCGGCGTTGACCAGCAGCGGCACGTTGGTTTCTTCGTAGCCATGCTCGCCCACATGCAGGTCGAGCATGAACTGCGCCAGCGCACGGTGCAGGCGGGCGATTGGGCCACGCAGCACGGTGAAGCGCGCGCCGGACAACTTGGCTGCGGTTTCGCCGTCCAGCCAGCCGTGCGGCGCGCCGAGTTCAACATGATCCTTGACCGCGAAATCGAACTGCCGCGGCGTGCCCCAGCGCGCCTGCTCGACGTTCTCACTCTCGTCCTTGCCCGCGGGCACATCGGCAGCCGGCAAGTTGGGAATGCCCAGTGCAATGCCTTCCAGCTGCGCGCGGATGACATCCAGTGTGTCTTCCGATGCCTTGAGCTCATCGCCAAAGCCTGCCACTTCGGCCATCAACGCCGCCACGTCTTCGCCCTTGGCCTTGGCCTGGCCGATTGCCTTCGACTTGGAATTGCGCAGGCTCTGCAGCTCCTGCGTGCGCACCTGGATCCGCTTGCGCTCGCTCTCCAGCGACTCCAGTTCCGCAGTGTTCAAGTCGAAGCCGCGCGTGCTGCGCAGGCGCTCGGCAAGGTCGGCGGGATGTTGGCGAAGCAGGGCCGGATCTAGCATCGGAGGATCGTTTTTGGTGGGAGCCGGGGATTATCGCCTGTTCCGACAGTCGCTGCGATCGATTCACCGATGCTATGCCAGAATCGGCCTGATCCTTCAGGTGAGCCCTATGCCCGCGCCCCGCCCTGCGTCCGATCGCCACATCGTTCTGCGTCTGCCCCGCCACACCCTGAAAATTGCCGGTATCGCGTTCGTCGCGGGCCTGCTGCTGTTCCTGCTGGTCTGGGCCACCGGGCGCAAGGACGACTTCTACAAGGCCTCGCCCGCACAACCAACCGCTGGCGCACCCGCCGACACCATCCAGCCGCTGCCGGCGCCGTTACCGGCCCAGGATGGCTCCATCGAGATGCCGCAGGCCAAGCCGCCCGAAGACGCCCCCACCCTGGTGGAAACCACCCCGCCTGCGCCGCCCGCACCGGCCCCGCTTCCCGAAGACGCAGTACCCGGTGCACCTGGCGCCCCGACCAGCGCCGCGCCCGTTGCAGGCGGTGATCGGCCGGTGCCGATGCAGGGCCAGATGCCGCCGCCACGCTATCCCGCAGCGGCGCTGCGCCGTGGCGATGCGGGCGATGTGGTGGTGCGGGTTGACGTGGATGCCGCCGGCAACCCGGGCGGCGTGGCGCTGGTGCAGCGCAGTGGCTCGCGCGATCTGGACCGCGCCGCGATGGAAGCGGTGCGTCGCTGGCGCTTCCACCCGGCCCAGCGCGGCGGCCAGCCGGTGGCTGGCAGTATCGATATCCCGTTCGAGTTCAAGCCCGCTCAGTAAGCTGAACCTCGCCCGGTCGCCGACCGGGATGTGAAGGCGCCGCCTTAGCTGCGCCTCAGGCAAGGCCGACCAGACTGTGGGTGTCATCCCAAAGATGCGCCCGGAGGTTGGCCATGTCCTTCACCTCACAGTCTTCATCCCACCACGCCACACCCCTGCCGCGCGACGCAGGCCGCCGCGTGCATGATCACGACAGAGACGATGCCTCGCCCTGGTTGTGGGCGACCGTGCTTGCCGTGCTGGTGGTCATTCCCACTTGGTGGTGGGCGCGGCATAGCGACGAATCGCTGGCAACTGATGCTCCAGCGCCGATGGCGCGTCAGGTCCTGCCTGCGTCCGATGCGCCGCGTGAGGCAATGATGATCCCGCATCTACCGGTGCGCCCGCCGATCAGCAGCCAGGAGCCGCAACCGCTGCCCGGCAACGCAATGCCGAGCTATCCCTCGCAGGCTCTGCAGGACGGCAGCGCCGGCAGCCGCATCGCGCGGCTGCAGTTGGACGTGCAGGGCCGCGTCAGCGTGGTGACCATCGTGGAGCGCCAGGGCAGCCCGGATCCGCGCCTGGACGAAGCCGTGGTGGAAACGCTGCGTCAGTGGCGCTTCGAACCTGCGCTGCGTGACGGCCATGCGGTCGTCAGCAGCGTGCAGGTGCCGGTGGAGTTTACGGACGCGCGCTGAGCCCGAACCCGGCGCCCTGCGCCAGGCTGTCGAAGCCTGGGAACGAGGTGGCCACGTTGGCCACGTCGTTGACCTGCACCGTCCCGGTGGACAGCTGGCCTGCGATGGCAAACGCCATTGCAATGCGGTGATCGCCATAGCTCTCGATGACGCCGCTGCCCAGCGTGCCGCCGTGAATGGTGGCACCATCCGGGGTTTCGTCCACCACAATGCCGAGCGCGCGCAGGCCCTTGGCCATCGCGGCAAGACGATCGGATTCCTTGACGCGCAATTCCGCCGCACCACTGACGACCGTGTCGCCGCGCGCCGCAGCTGCGGCGACGAACAGCGCCGGGAACTCATCGATCATGTCCGGCACCAGCGCTTCGGGAATCTGCGCGCCCTGCAGCGGTGCGTACCGCACGCGCAGGTCCGCCACCGGCTCACCGCCATGTTCGGCATGATTGTCTTCCACGATATCGGCGCCCATCAGCCGTAGTGCGGCCAACAGGCCGGTGCGCCGCGGATTCAGACCTACCGCACGCAAAGTCACGTCCGAGCCGGGAATGATGCTGGCGGCTACGATGAAAAACGCCGCCGATGAAAAATCTGCCGGCACCGCGATATCGGTCGCACGCAGCCGCTGGCCGCCACGCAGACGCGCCTGGCCAGGAGAAAACGCGATGTCCACGCCGAATGCGGAGAGCATGCGTTCGGTGTAATCGCGCGTAGGATGCGGCTCGCTCACCGAGGTCTCACCCGCTGCGTACAGCCCGGCCAGCAGCACGGCCGATTTGACCTGTGCACTAGCCACCGGCGAGGCAAACGTAATGCCTTGCAGCGGCTGGCCGCCATGGACACGCAGCGGCGGCGTGCCATCCGATTCGGTTTCGATACGTGCACCCATCTGCGCCAGCGGGCCGGTGACGCGGCGCATGGGCCGCTTGGACAACGACGCATCGCCCACCAGCACGCTGTCGAACCGCTGCGCCGCGAGCACGCCGGCCAGCAAGCGCATACCGGTACCGGCGTTGCCACAATCCAGCGGCCCCTGCGGCGGCTGCAGGCCGTCCACACCGACGCCATGCACGATGCGCTGCGACGCCGACGGCGTTTCAATGCGCACGCCCAGCTGGGCAAAGATCGCCGCGGTGGAGCGCGTGTCTTCGCCCTCCAGAAAGCCGTCGATCTTCGAGGTGCCATCCGCCAGTGCGGCGAACATCACCGCGCGGTGCGAAACCGACTTGTCGCCGGGAATGGTCAGGCTGCCCTGCAGCGCGGTGCCGCGCTGTGCGATCCAGTGTTGCGTGCTGTTGCTCATGCGAATGATCCGATTGCGACGGCATCGCTGCAGTCAGCAATGCGCGTGTGAAGGAAGGCGGTGTAGAGACAGGCGCCGCGTCAGGGCCGACGCGGCGCCGCAGCCGATGCGCTGCTCAGGGAATGGCGACCGGATACGAGCCCAGCACCTTGATCTGTGCCGAATGCGCTTCCAGTTCGGCCAGTGCCTGTTTCATCGACTCGTCCTCCACATGGCCGGCCAGGTCGATAAAGAAGCCGTATTCCCACTTGGCCTGGTGCGACGGCCGCGATTCGATGCGGTTCATGCTGATGCCATGCCGCGCGAACGGGCTGAGTACATCGAACAACGCGCCCGGCTTGTCGTGGATGAACACCAGCACCGAGGTCCGGTCATGCCCGGACGATGGAAAAATCTGCCGGCCGATCACCAGAAAGCGCGTGGTGTTGTCGTCGTCGTCCTCGATCGATTTCATGATGACTTTCTTCAAGCCATACACGTGTGCGGCGCTTTCGCCACCGATGGCCGCCGCGTCCTCGGCATTACGCGCACGGCGCGCGCCTTCGGCATTGCTGGAGACCGCAATCTTTTCCACCTCGGGCAAGTGCGAACGCAGCCAGCCGGCGGTCTGCGCAAACGACTGCGAATGCGCGTAGATGCGTTCGATGTCTTCCAGGCGCCCGTTGCGCGAGAGCAAGTACTGATGCACACGCAACTCGACTTCGCCACAGATCTTGAGGTTGGAGGTGAGGAACATATCCAGGGTGACCTGGATCGTGCCCTGGCCGGAATTTTCTACTGGCACTACGCCGAAATCGGCGTTGCCGGCTTCCACTTCCTGAAACACTTCTTCGATGGTCGCCATCGGCAGACCCACCGCCGAGCGGCCGAAATGCTTGAGCACCGCCTGCTGGCTGAAGGTGCCTTCCGGGCCGAGATACCCGATCTTCAGCGGCTCCTGCTGCGCAAGGCACGCAGACATGATTTCGCGGAACACATGCACCAGCACTTCATCGCTGAGTGGTCCTTCGTTGCGGTCCACCACCATGCGCAGCACCTGCGCTTCGCGCTCGGGGCGGTAGTAATCCACCGCCGCTGCCAGCTTGCCCTTGGCCTTGCCGACCTGGTGCGCGAAGTTGGCGCGCTCGGCAATCAACGCCTGGATGCCACGGTCGATCTCGTCGATCTTGGCGCGTACATCGGCCAGCACTGGGGCAGCGGTTGCCAGTGGCCTGGCGCTGTCCTTGCCAGCTAACTTGGTGGCTTTCTTGCTGCTGGCCTTGGTAGCCGACTTGGCGGTGCCGCCAGCGGCGTTGGTGTTCTTGGGCTTGGGAGCCATCGGGGGGCTTTCCTTCAATAAAACGGCGCACTGCGCCAGCGCGGCATCGCCGCGGTTGTGGGGGACTCAGCCGTGGCGCTGCTGGAAATCGTGCATGAAGGCCACCAGTGCCTGCGCACCGGCCACCGGCATGGCGTTGTACAGCGAAGCGCGGATCCCGCCCACGGCCTTGTGCCCCTTCAGCGCGAGCAAGCCGGCCGCCTTGGATTCGCTGACGAACAACGCATCGAGCTGCTCATCGCCCAGAAAAAACGGGATGTTCATGCGCGAACGCACTGTCGGCATCACCTGGTTGCGATAGAAGCCACCGGAGCCATCGATTGCGCCGTACACCAACGCGGCCTTTTCGGCATTGCGCTGCGCGAATGCGGCCACCCCACCCTGATCGAGCATCCATTTGACGGTGAGCCCGAGCAGATACCAGTTCCAGGTGGGCGGTGTGTTGAGCATCGAATCGCGCGCCACGTGCGAGGCGTAATTGAAGATGTCTGCACGCGGTTGGCCGGCACGCTCGAGCAATTCCCGGCGCACGATCACCACCGAAATACCGACCGGGCCCAGATTCTTCTGCGCCCCGGCATAGAGCAGGCCATAGCGCCTGATGTCCAGCGGCTCGGAGGCGATCGACGAACTGAAGTCGGCGAACAGCGGCAAGGTGCCCACGTCCGGCGTGTCGCGGAACTCGACCCCGTGAATGGTTTCGTTGGCAGTGATGTGCACGTACGCGGCGTGCGGCGACAGCGTCCAGCTCGCGACCGGCGGAATGTCGACATAACCGCCGGGCTGGCCATCGGCGGCCACGCGCACGTCCACATACGGCGTGGCCTGCTTGATCGCGGTCTTGCCCCAGTGGCCACTGACCACGTAGTCAACCGCCTGGCCGGGCGCGGCGAAATTCAGCGGCAACAGCGCCTGGATGGTGGTCGCGCCACCGGAGGTGAACAGCACCGCGTAGTCGTCGGGAATCGACAACAGCGTGCGCAAGTCCGCCTCGGCGGCGGCGGCCACCGCCATGAAGTCGGCGCTGCGGTGGCTGATTTCCACGATCGAGGCACCGACGCCGTTCCACTCGACCATCTCTTCCTGCGCTTGCCGCAGGACCGATTCCGGCAATGTCGCAGGGCCGGCACTGAAATTGAACGCGCGTGTCATGGCACACCTTGTCGAGCTAGCCTCTTAGTATGCCGCAGCGCATCCGCGTTGGCAGCGCCGACAAACGGTTGCACCTGCATCCTTTTGACCCTGCGCCGCGTAGTCTGGAGACCTGGAGCAGAACTTTCGTGCTGGTCCGTTAGTCTCACCTTGCAGCCACTGCCTGGAGCCTGCCATGTCACTTCGCGATGCCTTGAAGACGCCGTCCAGCGAGATCACCGATGAGGCCGTTTATCGCGACCGGCGGCGCTTGCTGCAGTTGTTCGCGCTGACGCCTGCGCTGAGCGTGGCCGGGTGCGCCGAGGCCGATCCGCCGCCTCCGCCGAAGACCGTGGTGACGCCCGCACAAGCGCGCAGCGGCTTCCGCACCGCCGAGGAACTCACCCGGCTGGAAGATGTCACCAGCTACAACAATTTCTACGAGTTCGGCACCGACAAGACCGACCCGTCCAAGGCGGCCAAGACACTCAAGGTGTCGCCGTGGTCGGTCAAGGTCAGTGGCGAGTGCGAAAAACCCGGCAGCCTGTCGCTGGACGAGTTGCTCAAGGTAATAAGCGCCGAAGAACGCATCTACCGGCTGCGCTGCGTTGAAGGCTGGTCGATGGTGATCCCGTGGACGGGCGTGCCGCTGGGCGAAGTGCTCAAGCGCTTTGCCCCCACCTCCAAGGCCAAGTACGTGGCCTTTACCACGCTGGCCGACCCGCAACAGATGCCCGGCGTGCGCTACCGTTCGATCAACTGGCCCTACCGCGAAGGTCTGCGCATCGATGAGGCCATGCATCCGCTGACGCTGCTCGCCACCGGGCTCTACGGCAAGCCGCTGCCGCAGCAGAACGGCGCGCCGCTGCGGCTGGTGGTGCCATGGAAGTACGGCTTCAAGAGCATTAAGTCGATCGTGGAGATCCGCTTCGTCGAGAAGATGCCCGAAACCGCCTGGCACGACATGCAGCCGTCCGAGTACGGGTTCTTTTCCAACGTCAATCCGGCCGTGGATCATCCGCGCTGGAGTCAGAAGACCGAGCGCCGCATTGCCGGCACCGCCAGCAAGTTGTTTGCGGAGCGAATTGCGACCAAGCCCTTCAACGGCTATGCCGATCAGGTCGCCTCGCTGTACGCAGGGATGGATCTGAAAAAGTGGTTCTAGAGACGCAACGCCCAGCGTGACATCCACCCGTTGTCTGTAGGAGCGCACCCGGGCGCGATGGCTTTCCCGGAAACGCCTCTCGCGCCCGAGTGCGCTCCTACGACAACCAACGCATCGCGGCTGCGATGCATCGCTTCATCTTCGAGATCGCATGGCCAAGACATCCGTTTCCGTGATCGCTGCCAAGACCGCCCTGCATGCCGCCGTGCTCGCGCCGATTGCGCTGCTGGGCTGGCAGTTCTGGCAGGTGTGGCAGCAAGGCAGCGACGAGCTGGGCGCCGACCCGGTGGCCGAGATCGAGCATCGCACCGGGCTGTGGGCGCTGCGCCTGCTGCTGATCACCCTGGCCATTACGCCGCTGCGGCAGCTGACCGGCCAGGCGGTGCTGATCCGCTTTCGCCGCATGCTCGGCCTGTATGCGTTTTTCTATGCCAGCGTGCACCTCACCGCGTACCTGTGGCTGGACCTGCGCGGGTTCTGGACGCAGATCTTCGAAGAGATCGTCAAACGCCCGTACATCACGGTCGGCTTCACCGCCTGGCTGCTGTTGGTACCCTTGGCGATCACCTCGACTCAAGGCTGGATGCGGCGGCTCAAGCGCAACTGGGGCCGGCTGCACATGCTGATCTATCCGATCGGGTTGCTGGCCGTGCTGCACTTCTGGTGGCTGGTCAAATCCGATATCCGCGAGCCGGCGCTGTATGCCGGCATCCTGGCGCTACTGCTGGGGTGGCGCGTGTGGAAACGGCTCAGCGCGCGCCGAACCACAGCAAGGCGCTCAGCGCCGCCGCCAGCAACACCGCGCTGAGCAGCAGCCACGGCCAGCGGGCCACCTTTACCGGCGCCCGGGTCGGGGCTTCGCTTACGCGTGGCAACGGTTGCGGGTCGCTCTCGGGCACATGCCAGGTGGCGTCGTGCTGGATCTTGGGCACTTCCACCACAAAACGGTGGCGCGCGTCGAACACGACCTGATCACCGGCTTGCAGCCAGCCATCGCGCACCTGCACGCCGTTGATCCAGCTGCCCTCTTCCGAGCCGAGATCGCGGATCAGCACCCGGTCGCCATGCCGTTCCAGGCGGGCATGCTGGGCGGCGAAGGCCGGGTCGTCGATGACGATGTCCGCCGCCGGGTCGCTGCCGACCAGCCGCGAACGGTCCAGCGTGAAACTGCGCCCGTGGTGGCGACCGCCCAGCCCGCGTAGCAGCAGGCAGACTTCGCTCAGGCCGGCATCGTCGTCCTGGATGTCGTTGGCCGGTGCAGTGGACGGCGCACTGCGCAACAGCATCTCCACGCCATCGGCATACAACGCATCGCCGGCACGCAACAACGCCATGCGCCGCACCGGCCGCCCGTTGACGTGGATGCCGCGAATGCCGTTGGCCACCTGCAGCCAGAGACCGCGCTGATCCAGGCAGAACTGCGCCAACAGCAACGCGCCCTGGGCATCGTCGACGATCCGCACGCTGCCGGAGGCATGGCGTACGATCCGGTGGACGCCGGGCTGGAGAGGATGATCCGGCTGCTGCCGGTGGGTGAAATGAACTTGCAGATCGCGCACCCGCCGCAGCCTAGCAGGTTTGCCCGCAGCCCCATAGCGCATGCCGCCGCACTTGGAGCGCGCCCCGCACATGCGCACAATGCGCGCTCCATCGCATGACTTCAGGAACCCATGTCCAGTATCGATATCCGCCACGACCATTCCAGAACGCCGGCGCAGGCCCGTGCGGCGATCGAGGAGGCGGCACGCAAGCTGACCGATCGTTACGGCATCGCTTCGCACTGGGAAGGCGACACCTTGCGCATCGCGCGGGCGGGCGTGGACGGGGCGATCAATCTGCTGCCGCAGCAGGTACATGTCACCGCTGAGCTGGGCTTTTTGTTGTCGGCCATGCAGCCGATGGTCGAGTCCGAGATCCGCCGCCTGCTGTCCGAAAAGCTGGCCTGATCCAGCCCCTGGCTTCAGCCGCAAGTCACCTGCGCCACAGCCTGCGGGCAGATGCTTGATGGATGCTTCACCTGGCCGATGCAGGGCCGGCACTAGGGTGAGGTAACGTCAGTCCGCAACCGACAGGAGCATCGCATGACGACCGGATACGATCAGAACGGCAACCGCGGCAACGCGGCCCATGGGTTCCAGGCGCAGGCCGAACAGGTGTCGCGCCGGCTCGGCGAATCGGCGCAGACCGTCTGGCTGGCCGGGCTCGGCGCCCTGGGCCGTGTGCAGAGCGAAGGCAGCAAACTGTTCGACTCGCTGGTACGCGAAGGCGCCGCGTACGAACGCAGCGGCCAGCGCAAGGCCGCCGCCAGCGCAGACGAATTGCGCGAGGAAGTGGAAACCCAGTTCGAGCAGGCGCGCGATACCGCGGTACGTGGCTGGGACCGGCTGGGCAAGGCCTTCGACGAACGCGTCAAGGGCGTATTGCGCACCCTCAACATCCCCGAGCAGGACGAGCTGGAAAACCTGCGTCGTGAGGTGGAGTCGCTCAAGGCACAGGTGCGCGCGAACACGGCTGCGACCAAGCGGGCCAACCGCACCGCCAACCAGGCCGCACAGGCGGCCAGTAGTGATACTGCGTCTGGCACCGCAACGCCGGGCAGTGGTCCCGCAGCTACTCACACTGCGGCCTTTGACGGCGAATAAACCCTGCACAACTGGATTGTTGCAAAGCAGCATGGTTTTTTAGACAATCGGGAAGACCCGCCAGTCCTGCAACACGAAGTCCGTTTGCTCCCCTCCCCTCACGGCTTCGGACTGGCGGGTCTTTCGCTGCCTGGGTCACGGCTCGTGCATTCACCGGACCGCGATCCATTGACGAATCTGCCGCGAAGGATTCTTCTAAGCGCACTGCTTCGTTAGACGCGCCATTGCTTCGCTAGATACTCATGTCCCATTGGATGTTGGCGCTTGTGGCTGCACTCCTGCTCTGGTTGGCGGTGAGTGGCTATCTCTGGTTGGTGCGCCGACGCGCCAACGAACTGACCGAAGGCGTACGCGCGCTGGCCGCGATGCATTGGCGCGACTTTTCCGCCGTGGTGCTGCGGGTGCTGCAGGACCAGCGCGGCTGGCAACCCACCCAGTTGCCGCAGGACGGCCTGCCCACCGCCGATTTCATGATGCAGACCGAGCACGGCACCCGCCTGGTGGCCTGCAAACACGGCCGCGGATATCGCATCGGCGTGGCTGCGGTGAACGAACTCGGCGCGATGGCCCGCCTGGCCGGCGCCAATGGCGGGGTGATGGTCACCGAAGGCCGCATGGAACGTGAAGGCATGGCCGCGGCCGACAAGCAGTCCATCGAGGTCCTGGATGGCGCGCGGCTGTGGCCGCTGCTCAAGCCCTACCTGCCCGGCGATATCGAGACCGGCGTGGTCGGTGCAGCCAGGCGCCGGGCGATCCGCCACACCGTGATTGCCGGCGCGGCGGCGGCAACGCTTGGAGTGGTGATGGCAGTGGCCCTGCAGCCGGCCGAGGTGCCGCCCGCGCAGCCACTGCCACGCGCCGCAGCACTGACTCCCGCACCAGGCGCGACATCGACTGCTCCACCGGCTGTTGCGCCGGCTCCGGCATCGGCCGCACAGGCAGCGACGTCGACTCCACCGGCCATGCCGGTCGCCGCCGGCGATGAGCCGGACCTCGCCACGTTGCAGGGCTACCAGCGCGAAGTCTCCAGGGCATTGGCGCAGACGCCAGGACTGGTGCGCGGGATCTGGCTGACGCAGTTGACGCTGGCGGTGGACCGCACCGTGGACGATGCGACCGCCTGGCCGCTGATTTGCCGCGAACTGGAGCGTTACCCCTACCTGCGCACGGTGCGCGTGCAGCTCAATCCGCGCGCCGGTGTCGCCGAGCCGGTGCGCTGGCGGCAATGCACGACGATCTGAATCGCGCAGCCTGATGCGTGCGTGCGGGCGGTGCGTTCTGCGCGACACCTGCCAGCCGCGACCACCTCGCCCGCCGCTCGCCTTGCCCGTCGCTTCATCCAACCCGTCGCTTTGCCCAGTACGCACCCTGCCGCCACCGGCCGCATGCGCGCGCAAGCTCGACGTGCGCAGTGCGGAATCGCTCAGCGCATGCCCGGCGCGAAGCGTGCAATCAGGTCGTAAGACCCGCCCAGGAACAGCTGCCGCACATAAGTGACCGGCTGGTCGCCGCGCCAAGTGTGCCGGTCGATGACCAGACAGGCCGCGCCATCGGCAACCTGCAGGCATCTGGCCTGGGCAGGATCGGCACTGATCGCGCTGATGCGGTGCTCGGCACGGGTCCAGGGCACGTTGCGCAATAGCCAGCTGCCAGGCGCGATGGTGTCGAATGGCTGCACCAGCGCCTCGGGCACGGTGGTGATGTCGATGACGCGTTGCTCCAGGGCGAACGGACTGCCATCAGCCACATGCACGCTTTCCAGTGCCAGCAATTTGCCGCGGCCGCCCAGCGCACGCTCCTGCGGCACGCGCTGCCGCACCGCGCGCACGCGCCGCGACAGCAACTGAAACTGATAGACATGGCCGCGCGTGGTCATCTCCACTTCGATGTCCGGGATCGACAGCGCCACCTGCTCCAAATGCGGATGCGGCCGCGCGACGAACGAACCAGTGCGGCGGCGGCGCTCGATCATGCCGGCGTCGGCCAGCAGGCCGAGCACCTTGTTGACGGTCATGCGCGAGCAACCGTACTGCGCCATCAATTCATGCTCGGGCGGCACGCGGTGCCCGGGCGGCCAGTCACCACTGTGGATGCGTTGCTCCAGGTCCTGCCGGATCCGCTGATGCAAGGTTCCGGGTGCGGCGGGGGTGGCGGTGGTCACGACAGGGTCTCCGGTGAGACCTGCATTGTGCCCGCTTCGCAGATCGCGCCGATCACCCGTGCAACAGCGCTTGCATGACGGCGGCAAAGCGTGCGGCGACACGTTCGCGCGCCACATGGCGGCCATCGCGCACCACCCACTGCCCGGCACGCCAGACATGCCGCACCGCGCCAGCGCGTGCGGCGAACAGCCAGCTGTCGAGCAACGCATCGTCCGTGCGTGCCAGCAGCGCCGGATGGGTGTGGTCCAGTTCCAGCAGGTCGGCCGATGCACCGACGCAGATCCCGGGCTGCCCACTCCCCAGCGCCTGCGCCGCG
Source organism: Xanthomonas sp. NCPPB 4037 (assembly GCF_041475695.2). Lineage (NCBI taxonomy): Bacteria > Pseudomonadati > Pseudomonadota > Gammaproteobacteria > Lysobacterales > Lysobacteraceae > Xanthomonas > Xanthomonas sp. NCPPB 4037. The sequence continues at coordinate 1,923,178 of NZ_CM191261.1, read as the reverse complement.
CCGGCCAATGCGCTGCTGTACAACCAGCGGCCACTGGAGGTGTCGGCGGGCGCCAGCACATTGCGCGCGCGCAGCTGCAGGCGCTGGCCGTATTCGAGCAGGCGCAGTTCTTCGGCCGCATCGATCAAGACATTCGAATCCGAGCCCACACCGAAGCGCCCACCGCGGCTGGCGAATGCCTGCATCGGGAACAGGCCGTCGCCGAGATTGGCCTCGGTGATCGGGCACAGGCCGATCACCGCGCCACTGCTGATGATTGCGTCGAGCTCACCCGCCTCCACATGCGTGGCGTGCACCAGGCACCAGCGCGTATCCACTGGCGCATTGGCGTACAGCCACTGCACCGGGCGCTGCCCCGACCAGGCCAGGCAGGCTTCCACCTCGCGCTGTTGTTCGGCGATATGGATGTGGATGGGGCCATCCACCAGCGGCACCAGCGCGGCGAGCTGCGTGGGCGTTACCGCGCGCAGGCTGTGCGGCGCCAGCCCGAGCACCGCGTCCGGCAGTGCCGCCAGGCTGCGCGCGCAGTCCGACAACAGCCGGGCAAAGCCGTCGATATCGTGGATCAGCCGCCGCTGCGCAGGGTTCGGTGGCGCCCCACCGAAATCCGAGTGCGCGTAGAACACCGGCAATAGGGTGAGGCCGATGCCGGTACCCGCGGCCGCCGCAACAATGCGCTCGGCCATTTCGGCGGGCTGCGCGTACGGCGCGCCGCTGACGCTGTGGTGCAGATAATGGAATTCGCCCACGCGGGTGAAGCCGGCTTCCAGCATTTCCACATACGCCTGCTCGGCGATGGCCTGCAGGCTGTCCGGGTCCAGCCGGTCGACGAAGCGATACATCAGCTCGCGCCAGCTCCAGAAACTGTCGCCGCTGCGCCCGCCCACTTCGGTCAGCCCGGCCATGCCGCGCTGGAAGGCATGGCTATGCAGGTTGCCCAGCCCGGGCAGCAGTACCTCGGCACGGGTATCGGTGGTGGCGGGCGCGGCCTGTGCCTGCACAGCGGCGATGCGCCCGTACGCCAGGGTGATCCGCACGTCGCTGGCCCAGCCATCGGGCAACAACGCCCGGGCCGCCCACAACGCTTGCACTGGTTGGTCTGCCACTGGACACCCTCGGTTGCCGACTCTATTGTATATACATATCAGACCACACAGGCCTGCGCCATGCATTGCGACGTCCTTTGGCACAACGCGCGGTTGATGACGCTGGACGCTGGCGACGGCGGCCTGGGCAGCGTGGACGATGGTGTGGTCGCCTGCCAGGACGGCACCATCGTCCACGCCGGGCCGGCGGCCGATGCGCCGCCGCTACAGGCCACCCACACCCACGATTGCCAGCGACGCTGGATCAGCCCCGGCCTGATCGACTGCCATACCCACCTGGTGTACGCGGGCAACCGCGCCAATGAATTCGAACAACGCCTGCGCGGCGCCAGCTATGCGCAGATCGCCGCGGCCGGCGGCGGCATTGTGGCGACCGTGCGCGCGACGCGTGCCGCCGATGATGCCGCCTTGCTCGCCGCCAGCCTGCCGCGCCTGGACGCGCTACTGGCCGAAGGCGTGACCACGCTGGAGATCAAATCCGGCTACGGCCTCACGCTGGAAGACGAAATCAAGCAGCTGCGCGTCGCGCGCCAGCTCGCCACGCTGCGGCAGGCGAAGGTGGTGCCTACCTTCCTGGGCGCGCATGCGGTGCCGCCCGGCGCGCAGGCGCAAACCTATATCGATGCGGTGTGCCAGGAGATGATCCCGGCGGTGGCGGCGCAGGGCCTGGCCGAAGCGGTGGATGTGTTCTGCGAGCATCTGGCGTTTTCGCCGGCGCAGGCCGAACAGGTATTCGTCGCCGCGCAGGCGCACGGGCTGCAGATCAAGATCCACGCCGAGCAGTTGAGCAACCAACACGGCGCCGCGTTGGCCGCGCGCTACGGTGCCTTGTCGGCGGACCACATCGAATACCTGGACCAGGCCGGCATTGATGCAATGGCGCACGCCGGCACCGTCGCAGTGCTGTTGCCGGGCGCGTTCTACTTCACCCGCGACACCCAATTGCCGCCGATTTCCGCATTGCGTGCAGCCGGTGTGCCGCTGGCGCTGGCCACCGACTGCAACCCCGGCACCTCGCCGCTGACCAGCCCGCTGCTGGCGATGAACATGGCCGCCACCTTGTTCCGCATGACGGTGGACGAATGCATCGCCGGTTTCACCCGCGAAGCGGCACGTGCGCTCGGACGGGGCGACCGGCTAGGCCGGCTGCGCGCCGGCATGCAGTGCGATCTGGCGATCTGGGACATCGACGCGCCGGCCGATCTGGTCTACCGCATGGGCTTCAACCCTCTCCACACCCGCGTTTGGCGCGGGCATCCTTGCTGACCCGGAGTCGTCATGAGTGCGTCTGTTGTGTTGCAGCCCGGCCAGGTCACCCTGGCGCAGTGGCGTGCGCTGTATCGCGGTGCCGAAGTCACCCTGGACCCTGCCTGCGCGCAGGCGGTGCTGCGTAGCGCGCAGACGGTGGAGGCGATCGTGGCGCGGGGCGAGCCGGTGTACGGGGTCAACACCGGCTTCGGCAAGCTGGCCAGCGTGCGGATCGAACGCGACGATCTGCAGACCCTGCAACGCAATATCGTGCTCTCGCACGCGGCCGGCGTCGGCGATCCCACGCCGGTGCCGGTGGTGCGGCTGATGATGGCGCTCAAGCTCACCAGCCTGGCGCAGGGCGCCTCGGGAATTCAGCCCGATACGCTTGCGCTGCTGGAGGCGATGCTGCGCAAGGGCATCACCCCGGTGGTGCCGTGCCAGGGCTCGGTGGGTGCGTCGGGCGACCTGGCGCCGCTGTCGCATCTGGCCGCGGTGATGATCGGCGTGGGCGAGGCCTTCGTCGGCGATCAGCGCCTGCCGGCGGCGGACGCGCTGGCCCAGGCGCAGCTGCAGCCACGCGTGCTCGGTGCCAAGGAAGGTTTGGCGCTGCTCAACGGCACCCAGTTCTCCACTGCCTGCGCGCTGGCCGGCTTGTTCGAGATCGAAACCGTGCTGCAGGCCGCGTTGGTCACCGGCGCGCTGTCGGTGGAAGCAGCCAAGGGCTCGGACACGCCGTTCGATGCGCGCATCCATGCCCTGCGCGGGCAGCCTGGGCAGATTGCCACCGCTGCAGCGCTGCGCGCGCTGATGGCCGATTCGAGCATCCGCGAATCGCACCGGCTCGGCGATGTACGCGTGCAGGATCCGTACTGCCTGCGCTGCCAGCCACAAGTGATGGGCGCGGCACTGGATGTGATGCGCCAGGCCGCACGCACATTGGAAATTGAAGCCAATGGCGTGTCCGACAACCCGCTGGTCTTCAGCGATACCGGCGAGGCGTTGTCCGGTGGCAACTTCCACGCCGAGCCGGTGGCATTCGCGGCCGACATGCTGGCCCTGGCGGTGTGCGAAATCGGCTCGATCAGCGAGCGCCGCACCGCGATGCTGGTCGACCCGGCGCTCTCGGGCCTGCCGGCGTTTCTCACCCCGCGCCCCGGCTTGAATTCGGGCTTCATGATTCCGCAGGTGACCGCCGCCGCGCTGGTCTCGGAGAACAAGCAACGCGCCTATCCGGCAAGCGTCGATTCGATCCCGACCTCCGCCAACCAGGAAGATCACGTGTCGATGGCCGCGCATGGCGCACGCCGCCTGCTGGCGATGGCCGACAACGCCGCGCACGTCATCGGCATCGAACTGCTGGCCGCCGTGCAGGGCTGCGATTTCCACGCGCCGTTGCGCTCCAGCGCCGCACTGGAAGCCGCGCGTGCACTGCTGCGTGCACAGGTGCCCACGCTGCAGGACGACCGTTACTTCCATCCGGACATGCTGGCCGCCAGCGCGCTGGTGCGCTCGGGCGCCCTCGCCACTGCGGTGGGCATTGCGCTGCCTGGCGTGGAGCTGAGCGCATGAGCCGGCCCATCGCGTCGCATTGCAGAGCGCGCGCATGAGCGCCCTGCCCGACTGGCTGCACGTGCAGCGCGGCAACGCACCGCTGCTGATCAGCTTCCCACACACCGGCACCGACCTGCCGGAGAGCGTGGCCAACCACTTCGTTTCGCCATGGCTGGCCTGCCGCGATACCGATTGGTGGGTGGATCAGCTCTACGACTTTGCGCAGAGCCTGGGCGCCACCACCGTGCGCACGGCGGTTTCGCGTTCGGTCATCGACGTCAATCGCGACCCGAGTGGTGCCTCGCTGTATCCCGGCCAGCACACCACCGGCCTGTGCCCGTTGACCACCTTCGACAATCAGCCGCTGTACCGCGATGGGCAGGCGCCGGATCCGGCACAGATCGCGTTGCGGCGCACGCAATGGTTCGACCCGTATCACGCTGCGCTGGCCAATGAAATTGCACGTCTGCGCGCACTGCATCCGCGCATCGTGGTCTATGACGCGCATTCGATCCGCTCGCACATCCCGCACCTGTTCGCAGGCGAATTGCCGCAGTTCAACATCGGCAGCAACGACGATGCCAGCTGCGATCCGGCGCTGGCCGATGCGGTGGAACAGCTGTGCCGAAGCAGCGGCTCCAGCACCGTGCGCAACGGCCGTTTCAAGGGTGGCTGGATCACCCGCCACTACGCGCAGCCGGATCAGGGCGTGCACGCGCTGCAGATGGAGCTGGCCTGCCGCGGCTACATGCAGGAACCGGAACAGATCACACCGGACACCTGGCCAACGCCGTGGCAACCGGTACACGCAGCCGCACTGCGCGCCGTCTTGCGGCATGTGTTGCGCGCCTGCCTGGATTTCGCCGCGGGCGCCACGCCCGCCGCTCACCGTTGATTGAAGGACCTTGGCATGACCCGTCACGACTCCACCCGCGTCATCCGCGCCGCCACCGGCACCACGCTTACCGCCAAGAGCTGGCTCACCGAAGCGCCGCTGCGCATGCTGATGAACAATCTGGACCCGGACGTGGCCGAGCGTCCGCAGGAACTGGTGGTCTACGGCGGCATCGGCCGTGCCGCGCGCGACTGGGAATCCTTCGATGCAATCGTCGCCGCGCTGACCCGCCTGGACGATGACCAGACCCTGTTGGTGCAGTCGGGCAAGCCGGTCGGCGTGTTTCGCACGCACGCCGATGCGCCTCGCGTGCTGATCGCCAACTCCAACCTGGTGCCGCGCTGGGCCAACTGGGACCACTTCAACGAACTCGATCAAAAGGGCCTGGCCATGTACGGCCAGATGACCGCCGGCAGCTGGATCTACATCGGCGCGCAAGGCATCGTGCAGGGCACCTACGAAACCTTCGTGGAAATGGGCCGCCAGCACTACGCCGGCAATCTGGCCGGCAAGTGGCTGTTTACCGGCGGTCTCGGCGGCATGGGCGGCGCGCAACCGCTGGCGGCGGTAATGGCCGGCGCCTCCTGCCTGGCGGTGGAGTGCCGCCGCTCCAGCATCGACATGCGCCTGCGCACCGGGTATCTCGATACCTGGACCGATTCGCTGGACGAGGCGCTGCGCCTGATCGAGGAGTCGTGCACCGCGAAGAAGCCGCTGTCGGTCGGCCTGCTCGGCAATGTCGCCGACGTGCTGGACGAACTGCTGCTGCGCGGGATCAAACCGGATCTGTTGACCGACCAGACTTCTGCACACGACCCGGTCAACGGCTACCTGCCGCAGGGCTGGAGCGTGGAAGAGTGGGACGCAAAACGCGTGAGCGCGCCCAAGGAAGTGGAAGCCGCTGCGCGCGAGTCGATGGCCAACCACATCCGCGCCATGCTCACTTTCCACGCGCTGGGCGTGCCTACCGTGGATTACGGCAACAACCTGCGGCAGATGGCGCTGGAAGCCGGCATCGATAACGCATTCGATTTCCCCGGCTTCGTGCCTGCCTACATCCGCCCGCTGTTCTGTCGCGGCATTGGCCCGTTCCGCTGGGTTGCGCTCAGCGGCGACCCGGACGACATCGCCAAGACCGACGCCAAGGTCAAGGAGCTCATCCCCGACGATGCGCACCTGCATCGCTGGCTCGACATGGCAGCCGAAAAGATCGCCTTCCAGGGCCTGCCAGCGCGCATCTGCTGGGTGGGCCTGGGCGATCGCCACCGGCTGGGCCTGGCCTTCAACGCCATGGTGCGCAGCGGCGAGCTGAAGGCGCCGGTGGTGATCGGCCGCGACCATCTGGATTCGGGCAGCGTGGCCTCGCCCAATCGCGAAACCGAAGCGATGGCCGACGGCTCGGACGCGGTCTCCGACTGGCCGCTGCTCAATGCCCTGCTCAACACCGCCAGCGGCGCCACCTGGGTGTCGCTGCATCACGGCGGCGGCGTCGGCATGGGCTTTTCACAGCACGCCGGCATGGTCATCGTCTGCGACGGCAGCGAGGCCGCCGACAAGCGCATCGAACGCGTGCTCTGGAACGACCCGGCCACCGGGGTGATGCGCCACGCCGATGCCGGTTACGCCATTGCAACCGATTGCGCGAAGGAAAAAGGGCTGGATTTGCCGAGCATATTAGGCTAAAGCAGACTTGGCTTTACTAATACACTGAGCATCTGGTCGATATAAAATCACCCATCTAGATGCGCTAATTTTGGTTCCACTTGAGGCTACGGTCTCTACACTAAAGCGCGCCGCCGTGCATTTAGTGGCATCAGACACCCTCCACAGCCATTAATTTCGCACTAGGAACATTCGAATAACGCCCGCCTAGAATTATCTTATGCAATTATTCCCCCTTAGCCGCAGGTGCATTTGATACTAACTTCTTACCCGCTCGCCCAATTTTTTTTGAAATTTGCTCACTTAGCAGATGCTTTAACCGCCGCCCCTCCAGCACCCACCTTTTTTGCAACAATCTTTTTTACACTTTTAGTGGGCTTCTTAGCACCCTTCTTTACGGAGGCTCTGCTTGAACCAGCAACAGCCTTCTTTTTTTTCGCCTTAGCGCCCTGAACATCGCTCAATTCAATTTTTCTTTTACTACTGGGCTTTGTCTCAGAAGAGGAATCCCGCCCGCTTCGCTTAGCCACCATTTTCTTAGCCTCAAATCCCTCTCCTTCATATCTATCAAGAAATCCATCTTCCACCTTCGGCAGCTTCCTTAGGTCCGAGGCTTTAAACTGAGATACCTTAGGAATCATCTCTCGAACATTTGGACGTCGACGGAAACCAGTGAATAGCGCATAATCCACAATAAATGCCTCGTACTTCTCCCCCGCACTATCTGGCGTAATGGACTGATGGATCAAGTGAACCAGGCGAAGGTCACTTAGTTTTCGGACAAGCTCGCGCTCTTCACTGTCTTCGCTTTTCAAAAGAAAAGCGTTTATTTTGTTGATGTCAAGACAATAACGCTCCAGAGCCCTGATCATAATATCAATCCTACTAACGTCTCCTCTAGCATCATCCCGCATTTCTTGGAATTTCTTCTGCCCAAACTCACCAATTGCTATATTTACATCTGAAACGGTAATGCTCGAATGACCATTCCTTTGCGAATGTTCAAGGGCGCGAGCAAACATTTGCAGGAAATCCCGTGGCACACCAGCGTTGGCCCAGACGAGACGCTTGAAAGCAGCCTCAGGAATAACGCGTTCGCTCACAGAATAGCCCACCGCATTGAGAAAGCTAGACAATATGGCGCGCAAGTGTCTTTCAGCTGCCTCGGGGTTCTCCAACGTCAAATCAAGTGATATTTCCTGTGCATCGCCTGGAATTTGAAGTCCGACCCTGTTCGTTGCTGAATAATAATTAATAAGACTTCTGACGCCTGCTACTTTTAACCATCCAGAAGCCCCTTTCATTGCACTATTTAGAAAATGCAGGAGTACTGGTTGTACATCCGCATCAATCACATGATAATCGTCGAGAAAAAAATAGACATCACCGCCAACAAATTTTGCAATGGACCTAATAACCCTTTTCAACCGCGGCAACACCTTTTCAGGGCTGCCAACTGAATTTAGCTGAACTTCGATTTCCAGAAGATCTCGCCCTATGACCGAACCTTCCTGCTCAAACTCAGGACTCAGCTCTCGCAACCTACTCACAACATCTAACGCCACGTCTCGAATGGCATCGTCCCCGTAGCTAGCCGAATATACTTGCATGTCTAGCGCAATTGAAGCTGCACCAGAACGTGATAGCAACTCTCTAGCGCGCACGATCAAAGTGGATTTACCAACTCCACGACGCCCCAGAACTATATGCGTGGCTGCTTGAGCCAGCACATGATCTTCTCGATTTTGAAACGGCACATATGGGACTATGAAATGATTAGCGGCCCCTCCTTCCGTCAATGTTCTTGTAGACCGAGTAAGTAAAGTTAGAAGGCAATTAGCTTCTAATGAGCCAGGAAACTTCTTGGCAGCTCGTTCACGAAGCCGCAGGCGCCCACGAAATGGATTATGCTCAGAAAGAGCCGCCTGAGTTGAATTAAGCGCCGAAATATATAAAGGTGCAGCCTTCCCAACAACAAATGACAGAAACTCTTCAGGCCCGACGTATTCCCTTATCGCGTCGGGGAGTCGTGCACCAATACTCCCTTCGAAAATTCGCCTTGCTTCTTCGATAGAGGCTTCATGGCCAATTTCACTCATTACAAAATCCTTCCATATTTATTTGTGATGTAGAGCCGAGAGGAAGACGCAACATGACCAGCGGCTCTTACCGCATCGATCGAAGACATGGAATAGGATGCTGCTTGGTCAGACCAATTATCGTAATCAGCACGCAGCCTACAGGCATATAATTCCGTTATTAATCTAGAAACCACTTGCCTGTCAGGAAAGTCTTCCGGAAGATCAGACGCCGCTTGATGATCGTCCCCCTTCAAGCTAACCACGCCATTGGCGATGTAACGAACGCCTTTCGAAAAATTATATGCCGCGTAGTAAGATTTTGAATAGACAGCGCGAGTCATCCCTACTTTTTTGGCCATTCTAGCCTCACGAAGATGACTTCCACCCAATTTTAGCCATCGGACACCGATGTATAAAGCTTGCCTACTTATTTGATGTGAAGCATCCTCGTTCACATATTTTTTAACTTTCGCGGCCAATTCATGGTAATTCCTAGTTTGCTGCACAAACTCAAGCTGCGAATGGCGGGGACGAATCACGAACACTCCTTTGCCGATTTCATCACAAGCTAGCGTAGTTCGCAGATAGTACCAGCCTGCGGCATCTCTGGTTTGTAGCTCGCGCTACTGCATGGCCTGAAATTTTCTCTCAAGATGCGCACATCTAGGCCGACAATGTATGCAACGTTTCGAGGAATCCCCATGGGCATCCTGATCTACCTGGTGCCTGCATTCGCACTCTGGGCGCTGATCGCGACCGGGCTGGCATTCGTGCGTGGCCGCCAGCTGCGTGCCGAATCCGGCGAGCTTGCCAGTACGCAGGACAGCCTTGGCCGCTATCAGGCGGCGCTGTCGCAACTGAAGGCGCGAGCGGCGGCCACCACGCTGGAACTGGAATCGCTGCAGCGTAGCTATGCCGTGCTCAAGCAATCGCTCGAACAGCATGAGCAGAACGCCTCCGAGCAGCAGGCAGCCGCTGCCGGCCAGGTGATTCCCATGGTGCTGGTGCGGCGGCTGGATATCGCCAGCGAGATCGGCACGCTGTTCGCGCATGTGGCGCGCGTGGCGCGCAGCCTGCGTCGCTACAGCGCCTATAGCCGCGGCCACAACGCACCCGAGCCTGCCACCGCGCGCTACGACCTGCACTGGCTTGCCGATTGCCTGCACAGCTTCGATCAGATCGGTCATGCGCTGGTACGTGGCAATGTCGCTGCGCTGATCACCGCCTGCCAGGATCTGCTATCGATGTACGAGCACTACCTGAAGGATGGCTCCGGCTACAACAGCCGCGACACCTTCCAGCGCCTGAGCAACGATGTGCCGCTGTCCGAGGCCACCGATGCGATCCGCTCGATCATCGTCAAGGCGACGCTGGCGCAGGATGTGCGCGATGCGGTGCAGGACGAGGTGGCGGCGAACGTTGGGTGATTCGGGAATCGGGAATCGGAAATCGGAAATCGGAAATCGGGAATCGGGAATCGGGAATCGGGAATCGGGAATCGGGAATCGGGAATCGGGAATCGGGAATCGGGAATCGGGAATCGGGAAAGCCTGCGGCCTGATGCATCATGTGGGCAAGCGCTGGGCAAGATTAGCGTTGTCTTGCCGAGATAGCTGAGCGCTTGCCAGATGTGCTTCAAGAAAAAAGCGCACCGCTTGCGGTGCGCTTTTTCGTGCTTCAACGGTCCTGAGTCACTGACGAATGGTGCGATCCCTCTTAGCTGCCGGAGGACGACTCACGGGTGAAATCAGTATGTCTGCCTGCATTGCACACTCCGATTCCAGCCACCAACCACGTGGCATGGCGTCTGCCTGTCGTTAGCAGCCGCCCCCGCTCGTCTCCGACATCATTGCGCCTTCTGCGGTAACGCGTAGGCGATCAACGCATCGCCTGCCGGGGTCTCCATGAAGTGGTGCCCGCCGGCCATGATGACCAAATACTCGCGGCCACCGTATTCGTACACCATCGGGTTGGCTTGGCCGCCGGCCGGCAACTTGGCATGCCACAGCTCCTTGCCGGTGGCCAGATCGATCGCGCGGATCAGGTCGTCGGTGGCTGCGGCAATGAAGATCAAACCGCTTGCCGTCACCACCGCGCCACCATTGTTCGGTGTACCGATTTCGATCGGCAGGCCGGAACGGATGCCGAACGGGCCATTGCCGCGCGCACTGCCGAACGGGCGGTCCCACAGCGTCTTGCCGCTGGCCAGATCGATGGCGCGGATGCCGCCATACGGTGGCTCCTTGCACAGCAATTTGGTGAACGGCAGACGCCAGCCGGCATTGACGTTGACTGCATACGGCGTGCCGGTCTGCGGGTCGCCTGCGCCTTCCGCACCGCCCGCATCGCCACGCACTTCATCGCGCGGTGCCCAACCCAGCTTGTCGGCCTTGGCGCGCGGCACCAGCAGGTTGTAGTTGGGCATGTCGTTGTAATTGGCCACGATCACACCGCGGTGCGGATCTACCGCCACGCTGCCCCAATCCGAACCACCGTTGTAACCGGGGTACTCGATCGAATGCCGGTCCGCTTCCGGCGGCGTGTAGATGCCCTTATAGCTGGCCTTGCGGAACTGGATACGGCAAACCAGCTGGTCGATCGGGGTCATGCCCCACATGTCGCGTTCGGTCAGATCCGGCTTGCGCAACGTGTGATACAGCGAGAACGGCTGCGTCTTGGCACGCATCTGCGGCTCCACGCCACCGCCTGGCACCGCACGCTCTTCCACGCCCACCAGCGGCTTACCGGTGCGCCGATCCAGGACATACAGCTCGCCCTGCTTGCTCGGCAACAGCACCGCCGGCACGTTGACGCCGTCCTTGGGGAAGTCGATCAGGCTCGGCTGCGAGCCCAGGTCGTAGTCCCATGCATCGATGTGGGTGGTCTGGAAATTCCATACCGGCTTGCCGGTGGCGACATCCAGCGCCACCAGCGAGGTCGCGTAACGGTTTTCCTGCGGCGTGCGCGAGCTGCTCCAGTAATCGGCGGTGGAATTGCCCATCGGCAGATAGACATAGCCCAACTGCTCATCGGCTGCGGCGGTGGTCCACATATTGGGCGTGCCGCGCGTCCAGCTCTGGCCCGGCGGCGGTGCGCCGTTCCATTCCGGATGCGTCATGTCCCAGGCCCAGCGCAACTTGCCGGTCACCGCATCGAAGCCTTCGATCACACCGGAGGGCTCGTAACGCTTCTGCCCGTCGAGCACCTGATGCCCGGTGACCACCACGCCGCGCACGATGGCCGGCGGCGAGTTGATCGAGATGTAGCCAGGTGGCGTCTCGCCCATGCCGACGGTGATGTCCACCTGGCCGTTCGTGCCGAAGTCCGCGCATGGCGTCCCGGTGCGCGCATCCAATGCGATCAGGCGCCCATCCAGCGTGCCTTCGATCACGCGCGAACGGCAGAGCGTAGGCGCCGTCGCCGCCTGCGCCGCGGCTGCGTCATTCGCGGCCGGCGCCGACGTTGGCACTTCGTAATACGACACCCCGCGGCAGGCTGCGGTGTATGGAATGGCCTCGTCCTTGACCTTGGGGTCGTAGCGCCAGCGCTGCTTGCCGGTGGAGGCGTCCAGCGCGATCACCTGATTGCGCGCGCTACACAGATACAGGCTGTCGCCCACCTTCAACGGTGTGGTTTCAGCGCCCCAGCGCTTGGTCGGCACATCGCCGGTATGGAACACCCACGCCTGCTGCAGCTGGCTGACATTGTCGCGATTGATTTGGGTGAGTGGCGAATAGCGCTGCCCAGCCTGGCTGCGTCCATATGCGGCCCAGTCGTCATCGACCGGCGCATTGGCGGGCTGTGCCGGCTGTGCGCCATCGGCGGGGCGATTGACCACACCTGCGGCGATGCCTGCCACCTGCGTCAATGCACCCTCGGCCTCGGTGATTCCGAACGGCACGAAGGCCAACGCAAAGGCCACCACAAACACCACTGCCAGTCCGCCAGCCACGCTGCGCGAGACGGCGCGCGACACCGGGCGCTCGAGCTTGGGCAACAGCAGCGCCAGCACAAACGCCAGGCCCACGATCAATCCAAGCCGCGGCACCCAGCGCCAGTAATCACTGCCCGACTCCCACCACGTCCACAGCAGCGTGGCGACCACGACGGCGGCAAACCACCACGCGCCGGCATTGCGGCCGCGGAACAGCAACACGCCAGCGATCAGCATCGCCAGGCCTGCCGGTGCGTAATACCAGGATCCGCCCAGCGCGGCGAGCCACGCACCACCTGCTAGCAGCACCAGCCCCAGCAGCACAATCACGCCTCCCAAAATCGCCAGGGCCCAATGGCCGCGACGGGAGGGACGAAGCAATGTCGACATCAGTAGTTCCTCTTTGCATCTGCGGCCAACGCAACGTTGCCGCACCGCGAACTACCTTCGACCCGTTTTTGTGAAAGACCTGCGTTCTTTGCTGACATGTTCTGTCAACAATGCGTTACAGCCAAATACCGCAAAAAAAACGCCGGCAATGCGCCGGCGTTTTTCATGACTGTGCACATCGCACCGCGCGATCAGCCCTCGGCAGGCGGCGCATCGCTGGTGATTGCAACCGCCTCGTCCACCACATCCTCGGGCTCTTCCAGCGAAGCATCCAGGCGTTCGACCGCCTGCAGTTTCTCGCCCTTGGACAGCCGGATCAGCGTCACGCCCTGGGTGTTGCGGCCCACGCGCGAAATCTCCGAACCACGCGTGCGCACCAAGGTGCCACCATCGGATATCAGCAGCACTTCATCGGTGGAACCCAGCAGCACCGCACGCACCAACTTGCCGTTGCGCTCGGTGGTCTGGATACCGATCACGCCTTGCGTGCCGCGTCCCTTGCGCGGGTATTCGGCCAGCGGCGTGCGCTTGCCATACCCGTTCTCGGTGGCGGTCAGGATGTAGGCCACATCGCCGTTGTCGGCGACATCGATCACTGCCGGCTCGGCGCCGTCGGTGGTCTCCACGACCTCCTCGGCACTCTCGTCCTCGACCGCGTCTTCCACTCCGCCGGCACGCTCGGAAACGATCAGGCTGACCACCTCCTCGCCCTTGGCCAGACGGATACCGCGCACGCCAGTGGCGGTACGGCCCATCGAGCGCACGGTCGACTCGCCAAAGCGCACGGTCTTGCCGTTGGAGGCAAACAGCAGCACATCGCGGTCGCCATCGGTCAGCGCCACACCCACCAGCGCATCGCCTTCATCGAGATTGATGGCGATCTTGCCGCGCGCCAGACGGAACGCGAATTCGCTCAGCGGGGTCTTCTTGACCGTGCCGTTGCGGGTGGCGAAGAACACGTAACGGTTGTCGGCGTATTCGCGCACCGGCAACACCGCCTGCACACGCTCGCCCGATTCCAGCGGAATCCAGTTGATGATCGGGCGACCGCGTGCATTGGAGCCGGCCTCCGGCAACTGATGCACCGGCAGCCAGAACACCTTGCCGCTGCTGGTGAAGGTCAACAGCGTGTCGTGCGTGTTGACCAGCCACAGCTGATCGATGAAATCTTCTTCCTTGGTCGACGCCGCCGAACGGCCACGGCCACCTCGGCGCTGCGCGCGATACGCGCTCACCGGCTGGCGCTTGGCATAGCCCGCGTGCGACAGCGTCACCACCACGTCTTCCGGCGCGATCAGATCCAGGATGTCCAGGTCTTCTTCGCTGTGACGGATTTCGGTGCGGCGCGCATCGCCATACTCTTCGCGGATGTTGATCAGCTCGTCGCGGATCACCTGCAACAGCACGTCGGGGTTTTCCAGGATACGGATCAGGCCCTGGATGACTTCGAGCAACTGCTTGTATTCGTCGGTGAGCTTTTCCTGCTCCAACCCGGTCAGGCGATGCAGACGCATTTCCAGAATCTGCGAGGCCTGCACTTCGCTGAGCTGGTAGAAGCCGTTGGACAGGCCCACGCCCGGCGCCAGATCTTCCGGCTTGGACGCCTCGGCACCGGCAGCGCCGAGCAGCGCGCCCACCAGGCCCGGTTCCCAGGTCTTGGCCAGCATGCGCTCGCGCGCTTCCTGCGGATTGGCCGAGGTCTTGATCAGCTCAATCATCTCGTCGATGTTGGCCAACGCGACGGTCAGACCTTCCAGCACATGCGCACGTGCGCGTGCCTTGCGCAGTTCGAAAATGGTGCGGCGGGTGACCACCTCGCGCCGGTGGCGGATGAACGCCTCCAGCATCTGCTTGAGGTTCATCAACTGCGGGCGGCCATCGACCAGCGCCACCATGTTGATGCCGAACACCGACTCCATCTGGGTCTGCTGGTACAGGTTGTTGAGCACAACCTCGGCCGACTCGCCGCGCTTGATTTCGATGTAAATGCGCATGCCGTCCTTGTCGGACTCATCGCGCAGCTCGCTGATGCCCTCGAGCTTCTTTTCCTTCACCAGCTCGGCGATCTTTTCGATCAGCCGTGCCTTGTTGACCTGGTACGGAATCTCGGTGACCACGATCGCTTCGCGGCCGTTGTCGGCCACTTCCACGTCGGCCTTGGCACGGATGCGCACCCGGCCACGGCCGGTGCGGTAGCCGGCGGCAATGCCGGCGGTGCCGTTGATGATGCCGGCAGTGGGGAAATCCGGGCCCGGGATGTACTCCATCAGCCCTTCGATATCCAGCTCCGGCGTGTCGATCAGCGCGATGCACGCGTTGATCGCTTCGGTCAGATTGTGCGGCGGGATATTGGTGGCCATGCCCACCGCGATACCGGCCGACCCGTTGACGAGCAGGCTCGGGAACCGGGTCGGCATGACCGTCGGCTCGAGTTCCTTTTCATCGTAGTTGGGCTGGAAATCGACGGTTTCCTTTTCGATGTCGGCCATCAGCTCATGCGCCAGCCGCGACATGCGCGACTCGGTGTAACGCATCGCCGCGGCGGAGTCGCCGTCGACAGAACCGAAGTTACCCTGGCCGTCCACCATCAGGTAGCGCAGCGAGAACGGCTGCGCCATGCGCACCAGCGTGTCGTAGACCGACTGGTCGCCGTGCGGGTGGTACTTACCGATGACGTCGCCGACGATACGCGCCGACTTGAAGTAGGCCTTGTTGCTGTGCGCGCCCAACTCGTTCATCGCGAACAGCACACGGCGATGCACGGGTTTGAGGCCGTCGCGCGCATCGGGGAGTGCGCGCCCCACGATCACGCTCATCGCGTAATCGAGGTAGCTCTTGCGCATCTCGTCTTCCAGGTTGACCTGGATGATTTCCTTGGCGGTTTCTGCCATTCGGGTTCCGTAAGTGAGGTGGCGGGCGAGCCGGAAAGCCGCGTCGGGGGCGCCTCAGAGACAGGCTGCCGACCCCACGCTCCCGCCGATCGATTCAAGCGCCGGATTGTAGCATGAAGGGGCAGCCCGATGCCGCCGGTTTACCAGCCAGAAACAAGCACTTGCAGGACTTTGCGGGGCACTTGCCGGCCCCGCGCCCGCATGCGGCCTCAGTTGCCGAAGGCGGCCTGCATGCGCGCCAGGTCCGGCTGCGCGATGACGCCACGTTCGGTGACGATGGCATCGATCAGATGGCCCGGGGTGACGTCGAACACCGGATTCCAGGCGTGGATGCCGTCGGCCACGGTGCGTACGCCGCCCACGCCGAACAATTCGCCCGGATCGCGCTGTTCGATCTCGATCTGGTCGCCATCGGTAGTGGCCATGTCCACCGTGGACGACGGCGCCACTACCATGAACTTGACGCCGTGGTGGCGGGCGGCGATCGCCAGCTGGTAGGTGCCGATCTTGTTGGCGGTGTCGCCATTGGCGCAGATGCGGTCGGCGCCGACGATCACCCACTGCACCAGGCCCGACTTCATGAGGTGCGAGGCGGCCGAATCGGCGATCAGGGTGGCGTCGATGCCGTCCTGCTGCAGCTCCCACACCGTCAGGCGCGCGCCCTGCAGCCAGGGCCGGGTCTCGCCGGCAAAGACTTTGCTGATGCGCTGCTGCGCCATGCCGGCACGGATCACGCCCAGCGCGGTGCCGAAGCCAGCGGTGGCTAGCGAGCCGGTGTTGCAGTGGGTCAGCACACCGCTGCCAGTAGCGATCAGGGCGGCGCCGAGCGCGCCCATATGGCGGTTGGCGGCCAGGTCCTCGTCGGCGATGGCTTGCGCCTCATGGGCCAGCACATCACGCCAGTCCGGCCCTGCGGCGGCAAGCACGCGCCGCATGCGCATCAGCGCCCAGGCCAGGTTGACCGCGGTCGGGCGCGCGGCATTGAGCCGCAACAGCGCCGGTTCGAGCTTCTGCAGTGCCTCGCTGCCGCTGTCGGCGGCGATCTCGCGCGCTGCCAGCACCACGCCCCAGCCGGCCGCAATGCCGATCGCAGGCGCGCCGCGCACGGCCAGCGAATGGATGGCCTCGGCCACCGCATCGCTACTGTCGCAACGCACGTGCTCCACCACGAAGGGCAGCTTGCGCTGGTCGAGCAATTCCAGGGCGTCACCGGTCCACAGCAGCGGACGGATGTGGTCGTAGCGGGCGTAATCGATATGGGCGCTGTCGTTCATGCCGCCATTGTAAGGCGCGTGCGCCGGGCAGTCAGTGGACGGGCCCGTCAGTCGACGATGAACTCGGCCCGGCACCCGTCGTTGACCCACACGCCATCGCGGCTCCAGCCCCAGGTCTGCCCTTCCACGCACGGCGAGCCGGAGATCTGCTTGCGCAGGCGCACGCTGCGCTCCACCGACACCCCGCACATGCGGCGCGAGCGGCTCTTGGATTCACAGGTGAGGGTGCGCGGCATGTCGACGAAGCCGGAGCCATCCTCGGCGCCCACTTCGAATTCGCCATCGCACCCACGCGAGACCCAGATTTCATTGCGGCGGGTGCCCCAGCTGCGGCCTTCCTTGCACGGCCACACCGAGCGTTGCCGCAACAGGCGCACCGGCGCGCCGCGCAGGATCACCGGGCACGCCACCTTGCTGCCATTGGAATCACAGCGCACCACACGGCGCATCTGCGGGGCGGTCAGCACGCGGGCCGAGGCGAATTCCGCACGGCAGCCCTGCTCCACCCACACGCCATCGCGTTCGATATCCCACTCGCTGCCGCGAATGCAGCTGGTCTCGGACAGTTGGCGCACCAGTTGCACGCCGTGTTCGGTGTCCATGTCGCAATGCACGCGCGCCATGTCCTTGGATTCGCAACGCACCACGCCGGAGCCACGCTCCGCCGCCTGCACATCGGCCAGCATCAGCAGCGGCAAGCCCCACAAACCGCATAAGCCGATCAGCCACTTCATGCTGAAAATCCTCACCCGAAACGACCAACGCCGCGCCCCCGTGGACGTGATGATGAGAGCACCATCGATGTGAAGAAAGCAATACGACGCCGATGACAGTGCGGTGGCGGCTCAGGCGTGTGCGAACGCAAATGCCAGCACATCGGCAATCTGCGTGGTGCCGCGCATGGCCATCAACAGGCGGTCCACGCCGACCGCCACGCCCGCGCAATCGGGCAGCTGCGGCAATGCCTGCAGCAGGCGCTCATCCAACGGCAACGGTGGCAGGCCACGCGCCGCACGCCGCTGGTTGTCGCGTTCGAAGCGCATGCGTTGCTCGTGCGCGTCGTTCAATTCGTGATAGCCATTGGCCACTTCATACGCGCCCAGGTACAGCTCGAAGCGTTCGGCCACCGGCGGGGCGTCGTCGCGAATACGTGCCAGCGCGCATTGGCTGGCCGGCCAGTCGTGCACCACGGTCAGCGTGTCGCGCGCAAAGCCTGGCTGGATGTGGTGGGTCATCAGCAGATCCAGCCAATCGTCGCGGGTCAGCCCGTCGGCAGCGATCGCCACATCGGCCAGCGGCGCGCGCAATACGTCCAGCGGCGCCAGCAAGGGGTCGATTCCCAGGTGGTGCAGGAACAGTTCGCGATAGGTGAGCACGTTGACCGACGCGCTGCGCCCGACCAGCGCCAAAGCCTGTTCGATCAGCGCGACGGTTTCATTCGCCAGCGCGCGATGATCCCAGCCCACCCGGTACCACTCGAGCATGCTGAACTCGGGATTGTGGCGGCCACCGGCTTCGCCGTTGCGAAACACGCGCCCCAGCTCATAGCAATCGCCGACGCCGGCGGCGAGCAACCGCTTGAGTGGATACTCAGGCGAGGTCCGAAGCCAGCGCGTGGGCGCACCCGCATCAACATGGCCACTGAAGCGGGTGCTGAAACTCTCGATGTTCGGCTCGGTATTGCCTGCCACCGAGAGCACCGGGGTTTCCACTTCCAGCACGGCGCGCTCGGCGAAAAAGCCGCGAATCAGGGCATTCAGGCGCGCGCGCAGGCGCAGCGCCTCCAGATCCACCGGCAGTTCGCCGGGCAGCGTGCTCATACCGCTTGACCGTACTCACCCAGGAACGCCAGCAGCCGCGCTTCGTCCCAGATCTCCACGCCCAGGCTCTGCGCCTTGTCCAGCTTGGAGCCGGCTTCTTCGCCCGCCACCAGGAACGCGGTTTTCTTGGAGACGCTACCGGCCACCTTGGCGCCCAGCGATTCCAGGCGCTGCTTGGCGGCATCGCGCGTCAGCGCGGCCAGCGTGCCGGTGATGACCACGGTCTGGCCGTCCAGCGGCCCGGCCTGCACCGCATCGGCCTGCGGCAATTGCGCCAGCAACGCGTCCATGGCGCGTTGCGCGGCCGTTGCCAGTGCCGCGTTTTCCGGACGCGCCAACCACTGCTGCAGCGAGGCGATCACCGGTGCCGGCACACCGGCTTGCAGCAACGGGTCGGCCTCGGAGGCGATCAACGCATCGAACGAGGACGTCGCGGCGGCCAGTTGCTGCGCACGCACCGGGGTGACCTTGGGAATATCCAGGTCTTCGAGCAGCACCGCAAAACTCAGCGCGCCGCGCAGCTTGGGCGAGGGCGGATGCGCATCGCCGATGCGCACACCACGCTGCAGCAGATCATCGATCGCCTGCTGGTTGCCGGCCTGATCGAAGAAATGCCCGAGCGAGCGCGCCACTTCACCGCCGATGTCCGGCACACGCTTGAACAGCGGCCAGGGCAGATGGCGGATCACCTCCAGCTCCCCAAACCACGCCGACAACGCCTTGGCCGTGCTCTCGCCCACATGCTCGATGCCCAGCGCAAACAGGAAGCGCTCCAGCGTGGTGTCGCGCGAGGTCTCGATCGCCTCGATCAGGTTTTCGGCCCACTTGGTGGCGATTTTCTTGCGGTTCCAGTCGAACGCTGGCAAGCCCGCGCGCAACAGATCGGCCTGCCAGGTCTGCGGCACCGGCTGCACGCCGGCAAGATCCACACCGATGCCGACCATGGTTTGCTCGACCTGCGCATACGCACCGGCAGCCAGGTGCTCGCGTGCTTCACGCAGGAACGCATGCGGGCTGTCGGCGGTGCTGATCAAACGCAGCTGCAGCAGCTGGTCGACATTGAGCAGATACAGGTCGGCCACACCCTGCACCACGCCACTGTCGACCAGCACTTCAATGAATTTTTCGCCCAGCCCGTCCACGTCCATCGCGCGCCGCGACACAAAGTGGCGGAAGGCTTCCTTGCGCTGCGCCGGGCACGTGAGCTCGCCCGAACAGCGCCACACCGCCTGGCCTTCTTCGCGCACGATCTCCGAGCCGCACACCGGGCATTGGGTCGGCATCTGCCAGGCCTGGGTGTCAGCAGGGCGCTGCTCGGCGACCACACCGGCCACCTCCGGAATCACATCGCCGGCGCGTCGCACGATCACCGTGTCGCCCACGCGCACATCCAGGCGCGCGATCTGATCGGCGTTGTGCAAGGTCGCGTTGGTCACCACCACACCGGCCACGTGCACCGGCTTCAAACGTGCCACTGGCGTTGCCGCACCGGTGCGGCCGATCTGGATTTCGATCGCTTCCACCGTGGTGGATTGCTCCTGGGCAGGGAACTTGTGCGCCAGCGCCCAGCGCGGTGCGCGCGACACAAAGCCCATCTCGCGCTGGCCGGCCAGATCGTCCAGCTTGTACACCACGCCATCGATATCGAATGGCAGGCCGTCGCGTGCTTCACCGATGCGCCGGTAGTAGGTCAGCAAACCCTCGCTGCCCTGCAGCACCTCTACCAGCTGGCTGACCGGGAAGCCCCACTCGCGCAGCTGCGCCAGCATCGCCGAGTGGGTCGGCGGCAACGCACCGTCCGCGACCTCGCCCACGCCGTAGGCAAAAAAACTCAACGGCCGTTGCGCGGTGATGCGTGCATCGAGCTGTCGCAACGAACCGGCCGCACCATTGCGCGGATTGGCCAGCACCTTGCCGCCCTGCAGGCGCATCTGCGCGTTGTAGGCCTCGAACGCGGCACGCGGCATGTAGACCTCGCCACGCACCTCCAGCACCTCGGGCCAGCCCGTGCCACGCAGGCGCAGCGGAATGGCCTTGACGGTGCGCAGATTGGCGCTCACATCCTCGCCGGTGGCGCCATCGCCGCGGGTGGCGCCCTGCACGAATTCGCCCTGTTCGTAGCGCAGGCTGATGGCCAGGCCGTCGAGCTTGGGTTCGGCGCAAAAGACCGGCTGCTTGCGCTCCAACCGTTCGCTGATGCGGCGCACGAACTCGGCCACTTCCTCGTCGCTGAAGGCATTGCCCAGCGACAACATCGGCAGCGCATGCCGGACTTCGGCAAACCGCGACGCGGCCAGGTAGCCCACGCGCTGGGTCGGCGAATCGGCAGTGGCCAGCTCCGGATGCGCCGCTTCCAGTGCCTCCAGCTCGCGCAGCAGCCGGTCGTACTCGACATCGGCGATCTGCGGCTCGTCGAGCACGTGGTAGCGGTAGTTGGCGTCTTCGATGCGCTGACGCAGGGCATCGATGCGCTGTGCGGGATCCGGGCTGGCAGTCATGCGATCGCAGAAAGGATGCTGGGCCGCCCATTCTAACGGCCGCCGCCGATGCCGGACGTGGTGCAGGCAGACCGCTGCAGAGCACCGTCCGTCGGAAGCGGACGCGGCAGGGTGATTCCCGATAGGCAGACGGTCGCAAAACCGCTAGCGTTGCGCCCTCTTCGCCCAACCCCTCCGGAGCTCCCCCGTGTCGTTGCCCGTCTCGCGCCGTTCCTTCCTCAGCCTTGCCACGTCCGGCCTGGCGGTGTCCGCCCTGGGGCTGACGCCTGCGGCAGAGGCGGCCCGCAAGCGCGCTGCCGCACCTGCAGCGCCGAGCGTGGCGCTTGCGGCCGGCACGGTGTACCTCAACTTCAACGAGCATCCCACCGGGCTGTCGCCGGCTGCACTGGATGCGGCGAGCCGCTCGCTGGCACGCTCGGGCCGCTATCTGTTCGAAATGGAACAAGACCTACGCAACCTGATGGCCGGCGAACTGCAGCTGCCGCACGACCACCTTGCGTTCTTTCCCGGCTCCAGCGACCCGCTCAACCGCGCCGGCACCTTGTTCACGTCACCGCGCGCCGGCCTGGTCATGGCCGACCCGACCTTCGAAGCGCTGGCCGACCTGGCCGCCGCGCAAGGCGTGCCAGTCCGCAAGGTGCCGCTGCGTGCCGACGGCGCGCATGACGTCAAGGCCATGGCCAAGGCCGACCCGAGCGCCGGGCTGATCTATCTGTGCAACCCCAATAACCCGACCGGCTCGATCACCCCGCGCGCGGAGATCGAATGGCTGCTCGCCAACAAACCCGCCAGCGCCGTGCTGGTGGTGGACGAAGCCTACATCCACTACAGCACCGAGCCGTCGGTGGCCGATCTGGTGCGCCAGCGGCAGGACCTGATCGTGTTGCGCACGTTCTCCAAGCTCTACGGCATGGCCGGCATGCGGCTGGGTGCCGCACTCGCCCCCCCGGGTCTGCTGACAAAACTGGCCAGCCTGGGTGGCAACCCGCTGCCCGTCCCGGCGATGGCCGCAGGCATCGCCAGCCTGCGCGATCCGATGCTGGTGCCCAGCCGCCGCGCCGACAACGCCCGTGTCCGCGACGACACCATCGCCTGGCTAAAATCCAAGGGCTACACCTGCCTGCCATCGCAGGCCAATTGCTTCATGGTCGACGTCAAGCGCGACGGCAAGATGTTCGCCGACTCGATGCAGAAGCAGGGCGTCATCGTCGGCCGCAGCTGGCCGATCTGGCCCAAGCGGGTGCGTGTCACCGTAGGCAGCGAGGCCGAAATGCTGCGCTTCCGCGAGGCGTTTGCTAAAGCGAAGCGTTGAGCACTAAGCACTGAGTGGCAATCCATTCTCCCCTCGGGAGAAGGTGCCCCGAAGGGGCGGATGAGGGTGCGAGCGAAGCCTCGTGCCGCCCAGCCGCGCCAGGGCTTCGCCCCGTCCCCTCACCCCAATCCCTCTCCCGCAGGAGAGGGGCTTTGATTCCCTCTCCTGCGGGAGAGGGGAATCACCAGCGCGGCGACTTGGTCAGCGGCGGAGCCTGATGCTGGCGGTCGTAAGCACGCAGTTCGTCGCGGATGTGCGCAACGCGCTGGCGGCCCAAGGCGTTGCGGCTGTCGTCCAGCACCACGCCGTCGAGCAGTTCGGCCATGCGTTGCACGGTGGGCAACATCTTTTCCCAGGCATCAAGCGCGGTCATCGGTGCCGGCAAGGTCAGGAAGAAGGCGATCGCCGGCGTCTGCATCTCGCGGATGTTGGCCATGTCGAAGCTGCCCGGCTTGAGAATGCTGGCCATGCTGAAGATCGGGCCGCGCTCGGGATGCCCTTCCACCAAGCGGTGAAAGACATTCATGTGGCCAAACACCAGGCCGGTCTTTTCCGCGGCAACCACCACGTCTTCGCCACGCAGCACCTGGCCGGCCTTGGCCGCCACGAACAGCGACACGATCTTGTCGAAATCCTGATTCGGACGCTTGCCGACATCGTTGCCGCCAGCACCGTCCTGGTCATCGAGTTCCAGTTCGCTCTGTTCGGCGCCGGTGTCGCTGCGCTCGAAGGGCGTGCCGTCCGCGTCCACGCCGCTGGAAATCACCGGCTCACGGCGTTCGCGCGGCTGGGTGTCGTCCTTGTCGACCCGTCGCCCCTGCGGCGATTTTTTCGGGCGGCCAAACAGGAAGATGGCCGCGACCAGCAGCAGTCCAGCGATCAGGATCCCGATCCGGATCATGGCCATGTCGGACATTCAGCGTGCCTCCGCGCAAGAGTGACAGGTGTAATCATTCCAGCAAGCATGGCACGTCATGCCGCGCCCGCCAAACGTGCGGCCTCTTCCAGGTCCACGCTCACCAGGCGACTGACGCCGGGTTCGCGCATGGTCACGCCGGAGAGCTGGCGCGCCGCTTCCATGGTCGCCTTGTTGTGGCTGACGAACAGGAACTGCACCTTCTCGCTCATCTCCTTGACCATGTTGGCCAGGCGGCCGACGTTGGCCTCGTCCAGCGGTGCGTCCACCTCGTCGAGCAGGCAGAACGGCGCCGGGTTGAGCTGGAAGATCGCAAACACCAGCGCCACCGCGGTCATCGCCTTTTCGCCACCGGACAGCAGCGAAATGCTCGACACGCGCTTGCCCGGCGGGCGCGCCATGATGGTCACGCCGGTGTCGAGCAGATCCTCGCCGGTGAGCTCCAGATACGCGTGGCCGCCGCCGAACAAGCGCGGATACAAGGCCTGCACACCCGAGTTGACGCGGTCGAAAGTGTCCTTGAAGCGGCCACGGGTTTCGCGGTCGATCTTGCGGATCGCTTCTTCGAGCGTTTCCAGCGCGGTCGTCAGGTCCACGTTCTGCGCGTCCAGATATTCGGAACGCTGCGCGGCTTCGCCATATTCCTGGATCGCGGCCAGATTCACCGGCTCCAGCCGGCGCATGCGGGCATCGATCTGCCCCACCGCCGCTTCCCACTCGGCCGGGTTGGCGGCCTCGTCCAACCCATTGACCACGTCTTCGAGCACGAAGCCGGCCTTGACCACCGCGGCGGCCAGTTGTTCGGCGTTGAGCACCAGCGCCTGCTGGTCGAGCTTGCGCTGGGAGATGCGCTCGCGTTGCGCCAGGGCCTGCTCGTCGCGCTGCTGGCGGGTCTGTTCGAAGCTGCGCAGTTCGCCGTCGATGCTGTCCAGCATGGTGCGCGCCTCGCCGAGCACGCGCTCGGTGCGCACGCGCTCGCTCAAGGCGGCCTGATGTTCGTGTTCGAGCGTTTCGACCGGCGAATCGCCTTCGCTCAGCTGCGCCACCAGATCTTCCAGGCGCGTGTCGAGTTGACCGCGCTGGCTATCCATGCGCTCCAGGGTCTGGCTCAGCGAGGTGATCTGGGTGCGCTGGGATTCCAGCGTGAGTGCCAAGGCATGCATCGCATCGCGTACGCCACGCGCGGCATCGCGCGCTTGGTCGCGTGCATCGGTGAGCTGGCGGCGTTCGCTTTCCAGCGCTTCGCGGGTGCCTTGCAGGTCGCCCATGCGCACCACCGCGTCCTCGAGTTTGGCGCGCGCTTCGCGGGCCTGCTCGCGACTGGTGTCCAGGGTTTCCAGCAACTGCCCTAATTCGGCCTCGATACGCTCGATGCGCCCACGTGCCGCGTCCACCTTGCCCTGCTGGCTCTGCAGCTGGCCGGCCAGTTCGGACACGCTGCGGTGCGCCATGTACAGCTGGCGCTGCGCGTCTTCGCGCTGTTGTTCGGCGGCCAGCAGTTGCTCGCGGAAGCTGGCCAGTTGTTCTTCCAGGTCGCCCTCACGCTCCTGCAGCGTGTCGATCTGCGAGCGCAGCTCCTGGATCTCGCGCTCGCGCAGCAACGCGCCCTGCTTGGCCGCGCCGGAGCGCGACACGCGCACCCAGCCCTCGCCCAGCCGCTCGCCGCTGCGGGTGATCACCGAATCGCCGTCCGGCAGGTTGCGCTGCAGGCTGCGCGCGGCATCCAGGTCCTCGGCGGCATGCAGGCGCGCCAGCAAACGACGGATCGCAATCGGCCCCTGCACCTTGGCGGCAAGCGAGGTCGGCGCGAACTGCACGTTGTCGGTGGCTGACGACACCAGCGCGATGCGCCCGTCGCCCAACTCGCCCAGCGCGTTGACCAGTTGCTCCGGCGCCTCCACCAGCACGCCTTCGATCAACTGGCCCAACGCGCCTTCCACCGCGTTTTCCCAGCCGCTTTCCACGCTGATGCGCTCGCCCACGCGCGCGGCCGAATCCAGCCCGCGCGCCTTGAGCCAGGCCACCGCCGCGCCCTGCTCCTGACCCAGCGCAGCCTGCTGCAAGGTTTCCAGCGACGAGAGCCGGCCACGTGCGGCCTGCGCCTGCTTGCGGACTTCGGCCAGTTCGCCCTGGCTGGCGCGTTGCTGTTCCTGCAAGCCACCCAGCGCGTGCTTGCGCGCTTCGACCTGCTCGGTCAGCCCGTCCAGCGAGGCCTTTTGCGTTTCATGCCGCAATTCGATCTGCTCGAACGCTTCGGCCAACGCGTCCAGATCCAGCCCGGCGCGTTCGTTGACCAGCGCCTCGCGGCGACGGTCGGCTTCCAGCGATTGCCGGTCAAGATAATCGACGCGGGTGCGCTCCACTTCGCCGGCGCGCGAGGCTTCGCCGGTGTCGCGGTTATGGGTTTCCCAGCGCTGCTGCCAGTCGGCCAGGCGGGCTTCGGCCTCGCGCAGCGCGTCCTGGCGGAATTCGTGGTCTTCGCGCAATTGCTCCAGCTGCGGTTCGGCATCGGCCACCGCCTCGCGCAACATCGCCAGCTTGGCGGAGTCGCCGCTGATGTGCTGGGTGAGCTCCTGCAGCTGGCTCTGCGCTTCGTCGCGCGCCTTGTGCAGGCGGTGCGAGAGTTCGCGCTGGTGCTGGATCTGCTGCTCGATACGCGCCAGTGCGCCACCGACCTGGTAGACATCGGCCTGCGCCTTGGCCACCGCTTCGGCGGCCTCTTCGCGGCGCACACGGCCGGTTTCGATGCGCGCTTCGGCATCGCGCTGCTCGGCGATCAGCTGCTGCAGGCGGGTTTCTTCCTGGTTCAACTTTTCGCGCAAGCCTTGCAGCTGGCCATCCAGGCCGCGGTATTCCAGCGCCTTCCACTCCGCATCCTTGATGCGGCGTTCTTCCTGCAAGGCCTGGTACTGCTCGGCCTGCCGCGCCTGGCGCTGCAGATGCGCCAGCTGCTTGGTGATTTCCTCGCGCAGGTCACCCAGGCGATCGAGGTTTTCGCGCGTATGGCGGATGCGCGTTTCGGTTTCCTTGCGGCGTTCCTTGTACTTGGAAATGCCGGCGGCTTCTTCCAGGTAGACACGCAGATCTTCCGGGCGCGCCTCGATGATCTGGCTGATCATGCCTTGCTCGATGATCGAGTAGCTGCGCGGCCCCAGGCCGGTGCCCAGGAACAGATCGGTGATGTCGCGGCGCCGGCACTTGGTGCCGTTGAGGTAATACGCGCTGGTGCCGTCGCGGCTGACCAGGCGCTTGACCGAGATCTCGTTGAACGAGGCGAACTCGCCGGAGATGGTGTGATCGGAATTGTCGAAGATCAGCTCCACCGTCGCCTGCGACACCGGCTTGCGCGCCGAGGAGCCGGAGAAGATCACGTCGGTCAGCGAGTCGCCGCGCAGGCGGCTGGCCGAGCTTTCGCCCATCACCCAGCGCACCGCATCGATGATGTTGGACTTGCCGCAGCCATTGGGGCCGACGATGCCGGTCATGTTGGTGGGCAGGTGCAACGTGGTCGGGTCGACGAACGACTTGAAACCGGACAGCTTGATCGTGGAAAGACGCATGGACGCTAGGGATCTCGGTCAACGGCGCAACAGGCGCCGTCGGGACGGGTTTGCGAGGGCTTCGCCCCTGGCTGGCAAGGCGCCGGCGGCAGTACACGAAGCGAACGATTGATGGCGAGTATAGCCGGGCAGGCACGGCGGGCATGGCCGCCGCGCAAGCCATGGCGGCCGGCGCGGTTCAGGACCGGCGCGGCCGGCGGCCACGCACCGGCAGGCCCGCAAGGTGTTGCAGCGCGGCCCGCAGTGCGGCGCGAAACACTGCCGCATGCTGCAATGCGGGAAATTCCTGGTAGCGCACCGCCAACCGCGGCACCGTTGCAAGGCGCTCGGCCAGGCGTGCAGCGGCATCTGCGGGCGCGCCGGCAATGCCCTCTAGCAACGCGGCACGGTGTGGATCCTGCCGGGCATGCGGATCGATGTGCCCTGCCCGTTCGGCACCGCCGAGAAACAGCCACAGGCGCATAGCGCGCGCCGGCCCCTCACGGCTGAAACGTTGCTCCGGATCGCCCAGCAACGCTCCCTGCGACCACCACAGCGACGGGCTCGCGGCCGCGTATTCGGTGAACGGCCCACGCCCGGAGTAGAGCGCGTGCAGCACGAACAGCCCGGCCAACGAATGCCCCCAGAGCGCCTGCCGCTCACGGTCCAGCGGCACACGCCGCGCCAGCGCGGGCATGGCCCGCCCCGTCAACACCTCCAGCAGCGCGTCGGCGCCGCCGCCCACCGGCCCGGGCGGCGCCGTGGGCGGGGCCAGGAACGAATGGTCCGCTGGCTGGAACGTGTAGTCATGGGCACGCCTGGGCAGATCCACCAGCAGGTCGTTGTCGGGCCCAACGAACACCAGTACCCACGGGGTCCGCGCAGCGGCCAAGCCCTGCAGCCATGCGTGATCGAACTGCGCCAGCGCCCGGTTACCGTCCAGCATCCACAACGCCGGGAATCCGCGCCGCGGCGACCGGGTCCGCGGAATGCCGATGCGCATGCGCCAGCGGCCGCCGTGACCGTCACCGACCTCGAACGTTTCGAACCGGTAGAACGGTGAGCGCGCATCGAGGACCGAGCGGCCAAGCCGTGCCGATGGCCGACCACCGCGCGGCCGCGTTCCGGAGACAGCGTATCGATGCGACTGCATGCATTGCGCCTCGAATCATGCAAGGAACGCCGAGCCTGCAACGCAGCACGCCACGCGGCAAGCACAGGCGTCGCATCGGTTTGGTCGCGAATCAGAAAGGTGCGCCTGCGCCTGGTCTGTTCAACGCGTCAGTGGACAAGCTTGGTCGCACCGTCGATGCAACACGCAACGCGGCAAGGTCAAGCGTTTCGGCGGTTTGGCCGCGAAACAGACAGCTCCGCCTGCGCCTGGTCTGCTCAGCGCGTCAGCAGACAAGCCTGATCGCACCGTTGATGCAACTAGCGCCCGTCACCGCCTCGCTCTGTCCATTTTTCCGCCCATAAAAAAAGGGCGCCGTGAGGCGCCCTTCTTGATGCAGACACGTATCGCAATCAGGCGTCGGATTCGACGATGACCTTGACGGTGGTTTCCACATCGGCGTGCAGGTGCAGCACAACGTCGTACTCGCCGACATTGCGGAATGCGCCTTCGCCCAGGATCACTTCGCTCTTTTCCAGCGGCAGGCCGGCGGCGGTGAACGCCTCGGCGATGTCGCGCGGGCCGACCGAACCGTACAGCTTGCCTTCCGTCGACGCATGCGCGCCGATGGTGACGCTGGCGCCTTCGAACTTGGTGGCGCGGCTCTGCGCATCGGCCAGGATGGTGTTGGCCTTGGCTTCGTACTCGGCGCGCTTGGTTTCGAACGCTTCAACGTTCGCAGCGGTGGCCGGCACGGCCTTGCCCTGCGGCACGAGGAAGTTGCGGCCGTAGCCCGGCTTGACGCTGACCTTGTCACCCAGGTTGCCCAGGTTGGTCACTTTCTGCAGAAGAATCAGATCCATGGTGGTGCTCCGTTATTCGTTAGCGCCGGCCTGTGGCCGCCGCAACGGGTGCTGTCCGAATAGGAGAAGCCGGGAATCGGGTTTGGGGGATCGGGAATCGTAAGAACCCCGACCAACACCGCACACTCGAACTACCAGCTTCTATCAATTTATCAACCCGCACATGGATGTGCGGGCCTTTGTGAAGGACTCACATCAGACCGTGCGGGCTTTTCGTGAGGGACTCACATCAGACCGTGCGGGCTCTTGTGAGCGACTCACACAGAAAAACCGTGTGGGCCTTGCGAAGGAGCCGCGCCACTGGCGGGCTCCCACGCAGTACTACTCAGACGTCGTGATTGTCCGTGTACGGGATCAGCGCCAGGAAACGCGAGCGCTTGACGGCCGTTGCCAGCTGACGCTGGTACTTGGACTTGGTACCGGTCACGCGGCTCGGCACGATCTTGCCGTTCTCGGTGAGGTACTGACGCAGGGTGTTGAGATCCTTGTAATCGATCTCTTTGACGCCCTCGGCGGTGAACTTGCAGAACTTGCGACGACGGAAGAACTTGGACATGACAGCGCTCCTTAAGCGGCTTCGGCGTTGTCGCCGTCGGTATCGGTGGCGGCAGGTGCAGCATCGCCTTCCTCGTCGTCACGACGACGACGCTCGCTACGCTCGGGCTTGTCGCCCTTCTCGTCCTTGCTCTTCATGATCAGCGACTGCTCGGTATCCGGGCCATCGCGCTTGATCACCAGGTGACGCAGCACCGCATCGTTGAAGCGGAAGCTTTCCACCAGCTCGCTCAGCACGGCCTGGTCGACTTCGATGTTGAGCAGCACGTAGTGCGCCTTCACCAGGTTCTGGATCGGATAGGCCAGCTGACGACGGCCCCAGTCTTCCAGACGGTGGATGGTGCCGTTACCGCCCTCGATCAGCGACTTGTAGCGCTCGATCATGGCCGGGACCTGCTCGCTCTGGTCCGGATGGACCAGGAACACGACTTCGTAATGACGACTCATGTTGTTTTACCTTTCGGATGTGGCCACGTGGGCCGGACAGCTCCCCGGGAACCCGCACAAGGCGGCCGGTGGAGCAAGGGTTTCCCGCCAAAACGGGCAGGAAGCCAGAAAGTATGGCAGTTCAAGCGCTTAGCCGCAACCGGGCCATCCCAACAGCCACGCTCACGAGTGCGGCGACTGCTTAAGCCCCTCTCCCGCCGGAGAGGGGTTGGGGTGAGGGTACGGGGCAAAGCCACTCGTGTTGCTCAGCCACGCGAGCTTCGCCCGTACCCTTATCCGCCCCCTTGGGACACCTTCTCCCGATGGGAGAAGGAAAAACACTCCGGCGCTGTCTCGCTCACTCTCTAGCTCAGCGATGCTCGGCTTCGGTGGTGAAGCTTTCCCCGCAGCCGCACTCGGCCGTGGCATTGGGGTTGCTGAAGGTGAAGGTCTCGCTCAGGCCGTGCTTGCCAAAGTCGATGCAGGTGCCATCCACCAGCGGCAGGCTGGTCGGGTCGACAAAGATGCTGACTCCGCCCTGCTCGAATACCGCGTCGTCATCACGCTTTTCGCGCGCCAGGTCGGTGATGTGGCCCCAGCCGGAGCAGCCGGTCTTGGTCACGCCAAAGCGCAGCCCCAGCGCACCCGGGGTCTGCTGCACGAAACGCTGCACGCGCTCCAGCGCGGCGGGGGTGAGGCTGATGGTCATACGGGCACTCCAACACAATAGCGGCAAGTATAGAGGCCGACCGGCGCGATCGGCATGCAGGCCAGATGGGGCCAGCGTTGCCCGTAGACAAGCACGGCGCGCCTGCGCCTGTTCAGGTGCTCGCGCCGGCGCGGTCGCAGCCAGTAAACTCGCAGGTCACTCCAAGGTCGCTACGGCGAGGAATAGTCATGACGGTGGTCAGCGTTGAACATGCGCTTGCGGGGAAGATCCCGGAAGGCGGCGAAGTTACGGTATGCGGGTGGGTGCGCACGCTGCGCGGGTCTGCCGGACTGGCCTTCATCAACGTCACCGATGGCTCCTGCTTCGCGCCGATCCAGGTCGTGGCCACCGAGTCGCTGCCGAATTTCGACGAGATCAAGCGCCTGACCAGTGGCTGTTCGCTGATCGCCAAGGGCGTGCTGGTGAAGTCGCAAGGCAAGGGGCAATCGTTCGAGATCCAGGCAAGCGGCGTGGAGATCGTCGGCTGGGTCGAAGACCCGCTGACCTACCCGATCCAGCCCAAGCCGATGTCGCCGGAATTCCTGCGCGAAGTGGCGCATCTGCGTCCGCGCACCAACCTGTTCGGCGCGGTCACGCGTATCCGCAACTGCCTGGCGCAGGCGGTGCACCGCTTCTTCCACCAGAACGGCTTCAACTGGATCAGCACGCCGATCATCACCACCTCCGACGCCGAAGGCGCCGGGCAGATGTTCCGCGTCTCCACGCTGGACATGGTGAACCTGCCGCGCACCGCGCAGGGCGAGGTGGATTTCAGCCGCGACTTCTTCGGTAAGGAAACCTTCCTGACCGTGTCCGGCCAGCTCAACGTGGAGGCCTACTGCCTGGCACTGAGCAAGGTCTACACCTTCGGGCCGACCTTCCGCGCCGAAAACAGCCACACCACACGCCATCTGGCCGAGTTCTGGATGATCGAGCCGGAAATCGCCTTCGCCGATCTGGCCGAAGACGCGCGCCTGGCCGAACAGTTCCTCAAGTACCTGTTCCGCGCGGTGCTGGACGAACGTGGCGACGATCTGGCGTTTCTGGCCGAGCGCGTGGACAAGAACGCCATCAGCAAGCTGGAAGCCTTCATCAATGCGCCGTTCGAGCAGATCGACTACACCGAAGCGGTGAAGCTGCTGCAGAACTCCGGCAAGAAGTTCGACTTCCCGGTCGAATGGGGCCTGGACCTGCAGACCGAGCACGAGCGCTGGCTGACCGAA
The DNA here is from genome assembly GCF_041475695.2 of Xanthomonas sp. NCPPB 4037. Lineage (NCBI taxonomy): Bacteria > Pseudomonadati > Pseudomonadota > Gammaproteobacteria > Lysobacterales > Lysobacteraceae > Xanthomonas > Xanthomonas sp. NCPPB 4037. The sequence goes on along the minus strand of NZ_CM191261.1, from coordinate 1,891,171 downwards.
GAACACATCGGCCGCCCGGTGGTGGTGACCAACTATCCTGAGCACATCAAGGCGTTCTACATGCGCCTCAACGACGACGGCAAGACGGTTGCGGCGATGGATGTGCTGGCGCCGGGCATCGGCGAGATCATCGGCGGCAGCCAGCGCGAAGAACGCCTGGACGTGCTCGACGCGCGCATGGCGCAGTTCGGCCTGGATAAGGAGCACTACAGTTGGTACCGCGATTTCCGCCGGTATGGCTCGGTGCCGCATGCCGGCTTCGGCTTGGGGTTCGAGCGCTTGGTGGTTTACGTGTGCGGCTTGAGCAATATCCGCGACGCGATCCCCTACCCGCGCGCGCCGGGCAGCGCGGAGTTCTGATGTGAGCCTGTTGGCCGCCTCCACGCTGCAGGTGCTGGCCTTCGTGCTGGCATTGCTGGCGGCCGGCATCGCCGGCGTACGGGGCGTACGACTAGCGCGGCAGTCAGCCATGCAACTGGATTCCGCTGCATGGTGGCGAAGTGAGCCCGCACGCAAGGCGATCGGCCACGCAGTGCGCCCGTTGTGGTGGACCATTGCTGCGCTGCTGGTTGGCGCAGTCCTTCCCAAGCTGGCCTTGCTGATGGCGGACACATGACCCTGTTCTTCGCGCTATGTTTCGTGGGTGTTGCGGTCGCCGGGCTGACCGCCCTGCTGATCTTCTGGCCACTCACCCTGGTGCACCTGCGCGACCGTCATCCGGATGCGTTGGACAGCTTCGGCGACCCGGCCTTCATCAGCCCCACCGCGTGGCGCTGGTTGTTGGCGCGCCGCTACCGCAGCTACCGCGACAGTGCGCTGTCCGGTCTGGCCACACCCGCCTGGCTCTCGCTGCTGACCATTTTTTTCGGCCTGGGCATGGCGGCCCTGCTCGGGCTGCTTTCCAAGGTACTGGCATGAACATCATCGACATCGACGCAGCGCACAGCTCTGGCAGCCACGATCAGTGGTGGCTGGCCACCATCGGCCGCACGCTGATCTGGGCGCGCCTGCGCATCAAGGAAGCCGGCACTGCCGAAGTGCTGGACAGCGATGGCAAGACGCTGGCCTACGACAGCGAGGACACCGCACGCGCGGCCTTGTTCGATGCCGAATTCGTGGCACTGGACGGGCTGGACGAAGAAGACGCGCTGATGCGCGGTTTTTCGCTGCATGAGGTGTCGCCACCGCGTGGCGACAGCGATGCCGACCTGCGCGAGCGCATGGTAGTGACGATGGGCGGCCGCGCCTGAGATGTACGCACCGCGCGCGTTCGCACAGACCGATCTGGCGTTGCTGGACGGCCTGATCGCGCATGACCCGTTCGTCACCTTGATCACGCCGGGCGAGACTGGGCAACCAGTCATCTCGCATCTGCCGGTGATCTATCGGCGCGATGCGGAGGCGATCGTCATCGAAGGGCATTGGGCCCGCCCCAATCCGCAAGCGCGCTATCATGGCGATGCAGTGATGCTCGTGCACGGCCCGCATGCCTATGTGTCGCCCACCTGGTATCCGGACAAGGAAGCCGCCGCACGCGTACCCACCTGGAACTACGCGGTGGCGCATCTGCATGGTCAGTGCAGCGTGGTCGAGGACGAGGCGGCGGTCGGCGACTTGATCGGGCGCATGAGCGCGCAGTTCGAACACAGCATCGGCAGCGACTGGCTATTCGAGATGGACCGCGACAGCCATCGGCGCCAGCTGCGCGGGTTGGTGGCATTCCGCTTCGTACCCAGCCGCATCGAACTCACCTTCAAGCTCAGTCAGAATCACCCGGTGGCCAATGTGCGTGCCGTCAGCGATGCGCTGGCCGCCCAGGCCTCGGCCGAGACGCAGGCGGTGGCCGCGCTGATGCGCGATGCACTGCAGGCGCGCAGCAGCCATGACTGAGCAGCGCCGTCGGCTTGGCGTTCCTGCACCACGGCTTTACGCCACTGCGGTGGCACCTACGCTCCCTTCCCCACGTTCTGGAATACTGCGCGCATGAACGAGCTCAACCATTTGCTTGAAAACAACCGCGCCTGGGCCGATCGCATCAATCGCGAAGACCCGGAATTCTTTGCCAAGCTGTCCACCCAGCAATCCCCGGAATATCTGTGGATCGGCTGCTCGGATTCACGCGTTCCGGCCAACCAGATCATCGACATGGCGCCGGGCGAAGTGTTCGTCCACCGCAACATCGCCAATGTAGTGGTGCATACCGATCTAAATTGCCTGTCGGTGATCCAGTTCGCCGTGGACGTCCTCAAGGTCAAGCACATTCTGGTCGTCGGCCATTACGGCTGCGGCGGCGTGTTTGCCAGCCTGACCCAGAAGCGCATGGGCCTGGTGGACAACTGGATCCGCCACGTCACCGATGTGGCCGACAAACACGAGGCCTGCCTGCACCAGGCCGGCGACCTGTCGGTGCAGCACGCACGCCTGTGCGAGCTCAATGTGCTGGAACAGGTAGTCAACGTCTGCCGCACCACCATCGTGCGCGACGCCTGGGACCGCGGCCAGGAACTGCGCGTGCATGGCTGGGTCTACAGCCTGCGCGACGGGCGTGCGCACGATCTGCGTATGTCGGTCGATCGTGCGGACATCCTGCAAGAGCGCTACGACGCGGCACTGGCGCAGATCCAGGCCGACCATAGCGAACGCTGAGCGCAGCCGGCCGCGCGGCACCCATCGGTGCCGCCGGTTGGCTATGCTGGGCGTCTTCTTCGCCAAGGAACGCCGATGCTGGTCCCGCCGATCAACCTGCACGCCTGGATCGAGCAGCACCGCCACCTGCTAAAGCCGCCGGTCGGCAACAAGTGCATCCAGCAGGACGGCTTCATCATCATGATCGTTGGTGGGCCGAACGCGCGCACCGACTATCACTATGATGAAGGCCCGGAGTGGTTTTTCCAGCTCGAAGGCGAGATGGTGCTGAAGGTGCAGGACGACGGCAATGCGCGCGACATCCCGATCCGTGCCGGCGAGATCTTTCTGCTGCCGCCCAAGGTGCCGCATTCGCCACAACGCGCCGCCAGATCGATCGGCTTGGTGATCGAGCGTGAGCGCCTGCCGCATGAGCAGGACGGCCTGCAGTGGTATTGCCCGCAGTGCAACCACAAGCTGTATGAAGCAATGTTCCCGCTGGAAAATATCGAAACCGATTTCCCGCCGGTGTTCGATCATTTCTATCGTTCGCTTGCGCTGCGCACCTGCACGCAGTGCGGGCATGTGCACCCTGCGCCGGAACGCTATGCCGCCGTCGAGGCCTGAGCCGCGGGCCGTGGGTTGCACCCGCATTTGCCAACCACCTTGTTTCTGCTGACCTCCACGCCATGCTGCGCGCACTGATCGACCTCAAGCCGCGCGACGTGCCATTGCGCGTTGCACTGCGCAACACCGCCGCGGTGGTGTTGCCGCTGCTGATCGGCGTGGCGACGGGGCATGTTGCGGCCGGCCTGGCGGTGTGCAGCGGTGCGTTGAACACCATGTTCTCCGATCAGCCCGGCCCGTATCGGGCGCGCCTGCAGCGCATGCTGATGGCGGCGCTGGCGGCCGGTGGCGCCGCGCTGCTGGGCATCTGGGTCGGCCACAACACCCCCGCCCTGGTGCTCGCCGGGCTGGTGCTCGGCCTGGGCGGCGGCTTGCTGGTCGCACTGGGCCCGGTGGCGGCCCGAGTGGGCTTGACCAGCATGATCCTGTTGGTGGTCAGCGCCGACATGCGCCTGCCAGTGGCGCAGGCGCCAGGCGTTGCGCTGCTGATCTTTGCCGGCGGCGTGCTGCAGGTCCTGCTGGCGCTGGCTGCATGGCCCCTGCAGCGTTACCGGCCCGAGCGCTTTGCATTGGCAGAGCTGATGCGGCAGCTGGCCGGCATTGCGCGGCAACGCCCGGAAGCCAGTGCGCCGCCACCGGCCACGCAGGAAGTGCTCGATGCCATGGTCATGCTGCATGGCGAGCACCGCTCGCGCGCAATCGCGGTGCAGAGCTTCCGCATCATTGCCGAGCTGTGCGACCGCGTGCGCCTGGAACTGCTGTCGCTGGCCGACGCCGACACTCGCCTGGGTCAGTCACAGGCGCGGCCGGCGATCGAACGCGTGCTGGAGCGCAGCGCCATCGTGCTGGAACAACTTGCCCACGCGATGACCGTGGGGGAAGACCCCGCCGCCGCCACGGCCTCGATGACCGGCTTCGACGATCTGGTGGCGGCGCTGGCGCAGTTCCAGCACGACAACGCCGATACCCGCGAGCGCCGCCTGGTGCGCGTGGCGGTGGCGCGCGCGCAAGGCCTCGGCGGCCAGCTGCGCGCCCTGGTCCGCAATGCGCACTGGGCCAGCAGCCGCGGCGAGATCCAGGCGCAGCTGGCCGAAGCGCGGCTGCCCGCGGCGCTGCGCCCGGCCGCCACCTGGGCCACGCTGCGGGCGAACCTGGACCTGTCTTCGGTGGCGTTTCGTCATGCGTTGCGCTGCGGCGTGTGCCTGGCCCTGGCGATCGCCTTTCAGCGTTGGCAGCAGATTCCGCACGGCTTCTGGATCCCGATGACCACCGCGATCGTGCTCAAGCCGGATTTCGGCGGTACTTTCAGCTTTGGCGCCTTGCGGGTTGCCGGCACCTTCATCGGCTTGTTGCTGGCCACGCTGCTTGCGCATCTGGCGATGGACGGTGCCGGCATCCGCCTCAGCCTGTTGGCCCTGTTTTGCCTGGGATTTCGCCTGTTGACACAGGTCAACTACGGCATCGGCGTGGCGTTTTTGACCGGCATGCTGGTGCTGCTGCTGTCGTTCGAAGGGGTGTCGCCGGGCGAGGCGGTCGGCGCGCGTCTGCAGGCCACCGTGGCCGGCAGCGCACTGGCGCTGATCGCCTACGCGCTGTGGCCCACGCGCGAACGCCGGCAGATCCGCGCCTCGCTGGCGCAATTGCTCGATGCCTACCGCGCACACCTGCGCAACCTGCTGCTCGGCCAGCTGGATGCCTTGAGCGACAGCCGCGCCGCCGCGCGCGTGGCGCGCACCAATACCCAGGCCTCGATCGAACGACTGCGCGGAGAGCCCCGCAGCCGGCGCAACCTGGACGAGCTCAAGCGCGCCGAATCTTTGTTGGCCAACGGCAATCGCTTGATCCGCGCCACGCTGTCACTGGAAGCGGTGCTGCGCGATGGCCACCCGCTGCCGGCACTGGATGGATTGCCTGCGTTCGCAGAGCAGGCCGATCAGGCCCTGGCCGAGTTGAGCGCCTGTCTGCGCGAAGGACGCGTGCCGGCGCCGGCCACGCTGCGCACCGCCGAGCGCGGGGTGTCCGATGCGCTGGCGGCGCTGCCCGATGGCCTGCCCGCAGCGGCGGCGCTGGCCGACACCATCGACCGTATCACCGACAGCATCGGCACCCTGACCCACCTGTTGCGCCCCGCCCGCCCCGCCACTGCCGAGGCCCCGGCCGTGCATGACGGCGCGCAGGGCGCCAGCAGGTAAACTGCGGCATTGACCTGCGCCGCGAGCCGATGATGACCGATCCGCTGTCCCGCTCCCATGCTGCCGCACTGGACGCTGCCGACCCGCTGCGCGCGCTCCGCGATGCGTTCGTGTTTCCGCAACATGGCGGCCAGGATCAGACCTATTTCGTCGGCAATTCGCTGGGCCTGCAACCGCGCCAGGCGCGTGCGATGGTGTCCGAAGTGCTCGACCAGTGGGGCGCGCTCGCGGTGGAAGGCCACTTCACTGGCCCGACCCAATGGCTCACCTATCACCAGCTGGTGCGCGACGGGCTGGCACGGGTGGTCGGCGCACAGCCGGACGAGGTGGTGGCGATGAACACGCTTACCGTCAACCTGCACCTGATGATGGCCAGCTTCTACCGGCCCAGCACCGAGCGTGCCGCGATCCTGATCGAAGCCGGTGCGTTTCCGTCCGATCGCCACGCCGTGGAGTCGCAGCTGCGCCTGCACGGGCTGGACCCGGACACCCACCTGATCGAAGTGGAGCCCGACGCACCCGACGGCACGCTGTCGATGGACGCGATCGCTGAAGCAATTGCGCAGCACGGCCCGCGGCTGGCGCTGGTGCTGTGGCCAGGGATCCAGTACCGCACCGGCCAGGCGTTCGCGCTGGGCGAGATTGCGCGGCTGGCGCGCGCCCAGGGCGCAGCGGTGGGTTTCGACCTGGCGCACGCGGTGGGCAACATCCCGCTCAGCCTGCACGACGATGGCGTCGATTTCGCCGTGTGGTGCCACTACAAATATCTCAACGCCGGCCCGGGTGCGGTGGGTGGGTGCTTCGTGCATGCGCGGCATGCACATAGCAACCTGCCGCGCATGGCCGGCTGGTGGGGCCACGAACAACCCACACGCTTCCGCATGGAACCGCAGTTCGTGCCTTCGCCCGGTGCCGAAGGCTGGCAGCTGAGCAATCCGCCGGTGCTGGCGCTGGCGCCGCTGCGCGCGTCGCTGGCGCTGTTCGACCAGGCCGGCATGCCGGCGCTGCGTGCCAAATCCGAGCAGCTCACCGGGCATCTGGAACAGCTGATCCAAGCGCGCGTGCCGCAGGTGCTGCAGATCGTCACCCCGGCCGATCCCGCACAGCGTGGCTGCCAGCTGTCGCTGCGCGTGGCCGGTGGCCGCACGCAGGGCCGTGCCTTGTTCGAATACCTACAATCGTTGGGCGTGCTGGGCGACTGGCGCGAGCCGGATGTGATCCGCATCGCGCCGGTACCGCTGTACAACCGCTTCTGCGATCTGCACCAGTTGGTGGAGCACGTGGAAACCTGGGCCGCTGCCTGAGCCCTTCCTCCTTGCCGGCGCCCCTGTCCGGCCGCTGCCGGATACCGCATTGAGCGCTGCTGCCTCCCCTCGTTCCCTGACCCTGATCGGCGCCGGTTTGGCCGGTTGCCTGCTCGCCATTCTGCTGTCGCGGCGCGGCTGGCAGATCACCTTGTACGAACGCCGTGGCGACCCACGCATCAAGGGCTACGAGTCCGGGCGTTCGATCAACCTGGCGTTGGCCGAACGTGGCCGGCATGCCCTGCGCCAGGCCGGCGCCGAAGACGCGGTGATGGCCAAGGCGGTGATGATGCGCGGACGCATGATCCACCCGGTCAGCGGCGAGCCGCAGCTGCAGCGCTACGGGCGTGACGACAGCGAGGTGATCTGGTCGATCCACCGCGCCGCCTTGAATGTCACCCTGCTCGATCTGGCCGAACAAGCCGGCGCGCGCGTGCATTTCTATCGGCGCCTGCACACGGTGGATTTCGATGCCGGCTACGCGCGCTTCATCGACGACCGCGACGACCAGCCGCACGAGATCCACTTCCAGGCACTGGTCGGCAGCGACGGCGCCGGCTCGGCCTTGCGCGCGGCCATGCAGCGCAAGGCGCCGGTGGGCGAACACATCGCCTTTCTCGATCATTCCTACAAGGAACTGGAAATTCCGCCGCGGGCGGATGGCGGTTTCCGCATCGAACGCAATGCGCTGCACATCTGGCCACGCGGGCGCTACATGTGCATCGCCCTGCCCAACGACGGCGGCACCTTCACGGTGACCTTGTTCCTGCCCAACGAAGGCACGCCGAGCTTTGCCACCACCCGCAGCGGCGACGAAGCGCTGGCCTTGTTTGCCCGCGACTTTCCCGATGCATTGCCGCTGATCCCGCAGCTCAAGGAACACTGGGAAGAGCACCCGCCCGGCCTGTTGGGCACGCTGACCCGCGAGCGCTGGCATCTGGATGGCCGCGCCGTGCTGCTGGGCGATGCCGCGCATGCGATGGTGCCGTTCCACGGCCAGGGCATGAACTGCGCGTTCGAAGATTGCGTGGCGTTGGCCGAGCAGCTGGATGCACACAGCGACCTGGGCGAGGCGTTCGCGGCCTTCGAAGCCGCGCGCCGCGACGATGCAGCCGCGATCCAGCAGATGGCACTGGAAAACTATCTGGAGATGCGCGATCGCGTGGGCGATGCGCAATTCCTGCTGCAGCGCGCGCTCGAACAGGAACTGCAGGCACGCTGGCCCACCCGCTTCGTCCCGCACTACACCATGGTCACCTTCCTGCGCACGCGCTACGCGATCGCCCTGGCACGCAGCGAGATCCAGCGCGAGATCCTGGTCGAAGCCACCCACGGCCACACCGATCTATCGCGGATCGACTGGGCAGCACTCGAAACGGTGGTGCATGCGCGCCTGGAGCCGCTGGAAGGCGCGCACTGAGCACAGGGATGCGGCGCTGCCGATGACGTAGCGGCAGGGCCGTGGTGGCGCGCCGGCGGCCACGATCCGAGCGACGCCGCGGCCGCGACCATCGCATGACATGTATGCGCGCCGTGGTCGCTATCTCGCGTGCGGCGCGCGGGCAGCAGCGCTGGGCCATGACGTCAGCCGTTTGCCCGCGCCCGCTGGCATCGCGAGCGCACAATGCCTCTTTGCCGCGCGTGAAGCATCGCGGCGTATTCCACTGCACCTGACAGCGCTCCCGCACAGCCGCGCCTCAGCGAGCCGGCGGGAGGATGAGAGATACTAACCAGCACCGGCGGCGCCTTGCAGCGCGCCGCAGCTTTGGATTGTGATACGGCATGCCTGACAGTTTTCTCTTCTACGACCTGGAAACCTTCGGCCAGGATCCGCGCCGCACCCGCATCGCGCAGTTCGCGGCGGTGCGCACCGATGCGCAACTGCGCGTGATCGAAGAGCCGATCAGTTTCTTCGTGCAGCCGGCCGACGATCTGTTGCCCTCGCCCTACGCCACCATGGTCACCGGCATCACCCCGCAGCACGCGCTGCGTGAGGGCGTGAACGAGGCCGAGGCATTCGCGCGCATTGCCGAGCAGATGGGCCGCCCGCAGACCTGCACGCTGGGCTACAACTCGATCCGCTTCGATGATGAGTTCGTGCGCTGCGGCCTGTTCCGCAATTTCTATGATCCCTACGAGCGTGAGTGGCGTGGCGGCAACTCGCGTTGGGATCTGCTCGACGTGCTGCGGTTGGTGCATGCACTGCGCCCGGACGGCATCGTGTGGCCACAGCGCGAGGATGGCGCCACCTCGTTCAAGCTGGAGCATCTGGCCGATGCCAATGCCGTGCGCGAAGGCGATGCGCATGAAGCCCTGTCGGACGTGTACGCCACCATCGGCATGGCGCGCAAGTTCCAGCAGAGCCAACCCAAACTGTGGGACTACGCGCTGCGGCTGCGCGACAAGCGCTTTGCTGCCAGTTTGCTGGACGTGATTGCGATGCAACCGGTGCTGCACATCTCGCAGCGCTACCCGGCCACGCGCCTGTGCGCGGCGGCGGTGTTGCCGCTGACCCGTCACCCGCGCATCGAGAGCCGCGTGATCGTGTTCGACCTGGACGGCGACCCGGATGCGCTGTTGCGCCTGAGCCCGGACGAGATCGCCGACCGCCTGTATATTCGCGCCGCCGATCTGCCCGAAGGCGAGCAGCGCATCCCGCTCAAGGAAGTGCATCTGAACAAGGCACCCGCCCTGGTGGCCTGGCAGCATCTGCGCAGCGATGATTTCCAGCGTCTGGGCGTGGACCGCGCCGCGGTGGAAGCCAAGGCCGCGCGGTTGCGCGAACTGGGCCCGGAGCTGGCGGAAAAAGTACGCCAGATCTACGGCGCCGAGCGCGCCGGGGCAGCAGCGGTCAACGACGCCGACGCCTCGCTGTATGACGGCTTCCTGGCAGAAGGCGACAAGCGCCTGCTGACGCAGGTGCGCAGCAGCGCGCCGGGCGAACTGGGCGCACTGGAAGCGCGCTTCCGCGACCCACGCCTGATCGAACTGCTGTTCCGTTACCGGGCGCGCAACTGGCCGCAGACACTCTCCCCAGACGAGCACCAACGCTGGAACCATTATCGCCGTCAACGTTTGCTGGAAGACCGCGGCCTGGGCGAAGTCACGCTGGAACAGTTCTACGCGCAGATCGCCGATTTACGGCTTGCTCACTCCGACGATGCTACCAAGCAATCCCTGCTCGACCAGCTCGCCGCCTGGGGTTCGGACCTCCAACGCACGCTATGACCACCTATTTTTCCGACGCCAGCTTCAAGTTCCTGCGCGCCCTGGCCCGCCACAACGACAAGACCTGGTTCAACGACCATCGGCATCAGTACGAGGCGCATGTGCGCCAGCCGTTCCTGCAGCTCATCACCGACCTGCAACCGGACCTTGCGCAGATCAGCGAGCACTATCGCGCCGATCCCAAAACGCAGGGCGGCTCGCTGTTTCGCATCTATCGCGACGCGCGCTTTTCCAACGACAAATCGCCCTATAAAAACTGGCAAGGCGCGCGGCTGTTCCATGCGCGGCGGCGCGAGCTGCCGGCACCGTCGTTCTACATCCATCTGCAACCCGGCGAGAGTTTCGTTGGCGCAGGGCTGTGGCATCCGGAGCCGGAGACGCAACGCAAGCTACGGCAGTTCATCTTCGACAACCCGGGCAGCTGGAAAGCCGCCGCGCACGCGCCCAAGCTGACCCGTAAATTCACACTCGACGACAGCGAAAAACTGGTGCGTGCACCGCGCGGTTTCCCTACGGACTTCGAGTTCATCGACGATCTCAAGCACCGCAACTGGGCGTATCTGCGTCCGCTCGACGACGCCACCATGACCGGCAATCGGCTACGCCAGACCATTGCGGCCGATCTGGTGGTGTTGGCACCGTTTGTTGACTACCTGTGTGCCGCGCTGGATCTGGAATTCTGAGCGCAGGCAGGCCATGCATGCCCGCGCACGGCCTGCCGCAGTGCGCGCATCCGCCACGCCTTCCAACACATGCACCCGCTGTAACGCGCCGATCAATCCAGGAGTGGCGGCAATGAAAAAATGGTGGTGGTTGCTTCCGCTGTTGATCGTGCTGGCACTGGCAGGCTATGTGGTCGGCGGGCCGTATCTGGCAATCCGCGGCATCAGCCAGGCCGTGGCCAATCGCGACACCGCGCAACTGGCGCGGCACGTGGACTTCCCGACGCTGCGGGTCAACCTGAAAGCGCAACTGGACGACTACGTGGTGCGCGAAGCCGGCAGCAGCCTGCAATCGAGCCTGCTGGGTGGTTTTGCGCTGCAGATTGCCAGCCGTCTCGGCGGCGCCGGCGTGGATACGCTGGTGACGCCGTTAGGCATCAGCGCGTTGCTGCAAGGCCATCAGGTCTGGAACCGCGTGACCGGCGACACCGTCAGCCCGGACACCTACGCAGCCCCCTCGCCTGCGCGACCGCTGGACGGCGCCGAGCAACGCTTCGAATCGACCCGCCGATTCACCGCCACCACGCACACTGCAAGTGGTGCGCCGGTGGTGTTCGTGCTGAGTCGCCAGGGCCTGCGTTGGCGGCTCACCGACATCCAACTACCGCTGCGCGATGCCGCAGGCAGTGCCCCTGCCGGCGGCTGAGTCGCGCCAGCATGCACATTGGTCAGCACGCAGCATTTAGCTGAATCGCCAGGCCCGCTCCGTCCACGCCGCCTGCAGGCGCTGCATGGAGGGCCGCAGTTGCCGCGCCGCTGACCACGGAAGTGACCGCAGTGCATCGGCGACGCTGCCGGGCGTGCGTTTACCGTCCCAGCAAAACACGATCTGGTTACGCAGATCCGGCTGGGGCAGCACCAGCATGTGTCCATCGAACAGCGCGCGCAGCGTGCCCAGGTGCTCGGCGGTCGCCACCTGGAACAGGTTCAACACCAGCACACCGCCGGGCCGCAGCGCCGCCTGGCACGCCGTATAGAACGCGGTAGTGCACAGAGCCGGCGGGATGCCGTCGGCGTCGTAAGCATCCAGCAATAGCAGGTCATAACGTTGCGGACGATGGGCGATCCAGGCCGCGCCATCGTCCAGGCTGACCTCCAGGCGTGCGTCATCGCGCGGCAGGCGGAACACATCGCGCAAGGCCAGCACCTGCGGATCGGCCTCCACTGCTTCGACACGTGCCCAGGGCAGATACCGGTGACAGAACTTGGCCTGCGCGCCGCCGCCCAGACCAATGATGCCGATGCACTGCGGGCGCGGGTGCAGCCACAACGCCGCCAACATGCCGCGCGTATAGGGCACCACCAGCCGGTGCGGCGCCCAGCGCGCCATGCGCGTCTGGATGGTGTCCTCGGCGAAGGACAGCTCCACCGCGCGCCAGCTCATCCGCAGCGCGGCGCGGACCGGCGTGCGCTGCGGCCCGCTCATCCGATCGGGGGGTCGTTGGCCACGCCGTGCGGCACGTGGCCGGCGGCCACATGCTGGTGCTGACGTGCACTATCGATATTGTGTTGCGAATCATCGAAGAAGATATCTGCGCCAAACGCTTCCAGGAACGGCCCCTTGTGGCGCCCGCCCAGGAACAGCGCTTCGTCCAGCCGCACACCCCACTCGCGCAGGGTGCGGATCACCCGCTCGTGCGCCGGTGCCGAGCGCGCGGTGACCAGCGCGGTGCGGATCGGCGAGGCCTCGCCCGGCGGGAACGCCGCCTGCAGCGCATGCAGGGCGGAGAGGAAGTTACGAAACGGACCCACCGACAACGGCTCGCGTGCGCGCTCGCGCTCGTGGCGGCCAAACGCTTCCACGCCCTGTTCGCGCGAGATGCGCTCGCTCTCGTCGCCGAAGATCACCGCATCGCCGTCGAAAGCGATCCGCAGCTGCGTGGACAAGCGGGTGTCGTCGTTGTCGACGATGGCCGCAGCCGCCTCGGCCCGTTCGCCCGGTGCGCGCGGCATGATGGTGGCCGCTGCGATGCCATGGGTGAGCGCGCGCCGCACCGACTCGGGATTGGCCGACAGGAACAGATCGGTGCCGAACGGTTTGACATAAGGCCAGGTCGGCTGACCGGAGGTGAAGGTCGCGCGCACGATGCCCAGGTTGTAATGCTGGATGGAATTGAAGATGCGCAAGCCGGTGTCGGCGGAATTGCGCGACAGCAGGATCACTTCAACGCGCGGCGTTTCTTCGGGCGTGTCGTGGTTGAGCGCCAGCAACTTGCGCACCACCGGAAATGCCACGCCCGGCTCCAGGATGTCGTCCTCGTGCTCGCGCTGGAACGCGGAATACGCCTCCACCCCGTCGGCCTCGAACAGCGCGTGGCCTTCTTCGAGATCGAACAATGCGCGGGAGGTCACCGCGACGGTCAGCAGTCTGGGGGAGTTGTCAGCCATTTGAATGCCGGGATTGGGGAGTGGGGAATCGGTAGAAGCAGGAACGGTAGATCGGGAGTGCCTCGGGCATCCGTGCAGCATCGTAGCGTGTGTGTACACGTCCAAAGCACACGTGCCGCGCCGTTGCTGTTGCCAATCCCGAATCTCCACTGCCCAATCGCCGCCCCTCACACCGCAAACTGCTCGCTGAAGATGCGTTCTTCCAGGTTGTGTTCGGGGTCGAACAGCAAGGTGACGCGGCGTTCGATGGATTCGCGGATGGTCACTTCGACCACGTCGCGGATTTCATGCGAGTCGGCGGTCACGCTGACCGGGCGCTTGTACGGATCCAGCACGCGAAAGCGCACTTCGGTATCGGCCTTGAGGATGGCGCCGCGCCAGCGCCGTGGCCGGTACGGCGCGATCGGGGTCAAGGCCAGCGTGTGTGAGCCCAGCGGCAGGATCGGGCCGTGCGCGGAGTAGTTGTAGGCGGTGCTGCCGGCTGGGGTTGCCACCATCACTCCGTCGCCGATCAGCTCGGCAATGCGGGTCTGGCCATTGAGATCCACGCTCAGATGCGCGGCCTGGCGGGTCTGCCGCAGCAAGGAGACCTCGTTATAGGCCAGCGAACCGGCACTGGTGCCGGATTCGGTCTGCACCAGCATTTCCAGCGGACGCAGGTGGGCCGGCTCGGCGCGTTGCAGGCGCGCCAGCAGGTCGTCCTCATCGTCGCGGTACTGGTTCATCAAAAACCCGACCGAGCCCAGCTTCATGCCGAACACCGGCTTATCGGCGGCACCGTGCCGGTGCAGGGTCTGCAGCATGAATCCGTCGCCGCCCAGCGCGCAGACAATGTCTGCATCGTGCAAGGCGTGGTCGCCGTAGCGCTGCACCAGGCGCGCGCGTGCGGCCACCGCCGGCTCGGCGGGGCTGGCAAGAAAAGCGATGCGGGGCATTGCGGTCATCGTTGACTCCAGGGCATGCGAATCAGCATACCGCAGCGCCGTGGTGGGCTCGTGCGCAGACCGCTGTCACGGCGCGTGCGCCGCGGCGGATGCGTTGCGCGGCATCCGCTGCGTGCGGCAGGCCGCCGCGCCACCGAGGTGCAGATGGATTCGCCGCACGCCGTCCAAGCCCTGCGCTGCGCCGTCACCGGCCGCTGGCGCGGCCTGTCATCACGCCGTCAACCGCCACGCCCGATGGATCCGCGCATGCCGCTCGAAATCCGGATCGATGGTGCGCGGGCTGATTTCCTCGCACTGCGCGAACTCGGCCACCAATTCCTCATCCAGTTTGAAGCGACGGAAGTTGTTGGAGAAATACAGCACCCCGCCCGGCGCCAGACGTGCCACTGCCGCGCGCAACAGCCGCACATGCTCGCGCTGGATATCGAAGTCTTCTGCGCGCGCAGAGTTGGAGAAGGTCGGCGGGTCGCAGAAGATCACGTCGAAATGCGCGCGCTCGGCTTCCAGCCAGGCCAGCGCGTCGGCCTGCACCAGCTTGTGCTTGCTGCCGGCGTGGCCGTTCAAGGCCAGGTTGTCGGCGCACCACTGCAGATAGGTACCGGACAGATCCACGCTGGTGGTGGAGCTCGCACCGGCCACCGCCGCCTGCACGCTGGCCACGCCGGTGTAGCAGAACAGATTGAGGAAGCGCCGCCCCTTCGATTGCGTGGCCATGGTGCCGCGCAACGGGCGATGGTCCAAAAACAGGCCGGTGTCCAGGTAATCGAATAGATTCACCCGCAGCAGCGCGCCGTGCTCGCGCACATTGACGATTTCGTTGCGCTGCTCGAAGCGGCCGTACTTGCTGCCGCCCTTGCCACGTTCGCGCGACTTCAACGCAACACGCTCGGCCGGCACCTCGAACACCTCGCGCGCGGCGGCCAACAATTCGCCCAGGCGACGGCGCACATCCGCCTCGGGAATGGTCGCCGGCGCGGCGTATTCCTGCACGTGCAGGAAGATACGCCGGTCGCCATCGGCTTGCTGATACACGTCGATGGCAGCGGAATATTCCGGCAGGTCGGCATCGTAGACGCGGAAGCACTCGATGCCCTCGCGGGCGCGCCACTTCTTGAATTTCTGCAGGTTCTTGCGCAGGCGGTTGGCCACCATCTGTGCGCCTTCGCTGAGCGCCGTCGGTGCCGCCAACGGAGTCCGGCGCGGTACCGCGATCGGGTTGCAGACGATCAACGCGCACTCGATCGCACCGTTGAACAACTGGTATTTCTTGCCCGCACGCAGGCCGGTGGCATACGCCAGCTCGGCATTGCCGCACAGCAGGCTCGCCCGCCACTGCGGCACCACGCGCTGCAGGGTGTCGCCCAGCTTGCGATACAAGGCGGCATCGGCGGCCAGGCGCTCGTCATACGGCGGGTTGCACACCACCACGCCGGTGGCCTGCGGCGGAGTCTGCAGGTCGCCGACCTCGCGCACGCCGAACCAGATGGCCTCCGCCACGCCGGCCACCTGCGCATTTTCCTTGGCAGCGCGAATCGCATGCGGGTCCATGTCGCTGCCATGGATCACCTGCTTGAGCGCGGCACGGCCAACGCTGTCGCGCTCGCGTGCCTCGGTCACCAGCTGCTGCCAGCTGTCGCGGTCGAACCCGCGCCAGCGGCTGGGAATGTCGCTGCCATAGCGCTGCAGACCGGGCGCGACATCGGCCGCCATCAGCGCGCCTTCGATCAACAAGGTGCCGCTGCCGCACATCGGGTCCAGCAAGCCGCCGCCATCGGCATAGGCACGCGGCCAGCCGGCGCGCAGCAGCACGGCAGCCGCCAGGTTTTCCTTCAACGGCGCTTCGTTCTGCGCCATGCGCCAGCCACGCCGGTGCAGCGGCCCGCCGCCCAGATCCACCGAAATAGTGGCGCGGCCCTTGCGCAGCGACAGGTTCAGGCGCAGGTCCGGGCTTTCCACGTCCACCGACGGGCGCTCCAGCCCCTGCCGGCGGATGGTGTCCACCACCGCGTCCTTGATGCGCTGCGCCGCATAGCGCGCGTGCGTGATGGCGGTGCCGGACACGTGCGCATCCACCGACAGCGTGTGCCCGGTGGACAGATGCTCATGCCAGGGCAGCTCGGCAACGCCGGCATACAGGGCGTCTTCGTCCGGGCAATCGAACTCGGTCAGCGGCCACAGCACCCGGCTGGCCAGCCGCGACCACAGCACGGCGCGCTGGGCATCGCGCAAGGCGCCCTCGACGTTGACGCCGGAGATGGTGGCGGTGGCCTTGCTGGCACCGAGCGCGAGCAACTCGTCGGCGAGCAGGTATTCCAGGCCCTTGGCACAGGATGCGAAGAATTTCACGTAGGCAGGTATCGATGGAGACGATGACCGCGCAGCTGGCGGCGACCGTGGAAGCAGGACAGCGGGCCGGTGGCGGTGAAGCGCTGCCGTGGCCGCGGGCGGGGGCAAATGGTCGACCATCGGGGCCGGCATTACCAGCCCGACGGCCTGCCCTGCCCGTGCGCGGTTCACCACGGCGCCAGCCGCCACTGCGGCTGGGCCGTGTCCAGGCGCTGCTGCAGACCCAGCCGTTGCAGGAAGGCGGCGTCGTGCGAGACCACCATCAGGGCGCCGCGATAGTCCTGCAGCAGCGCTTCCACCGCCTCCACTGAGGCCAGGTCCAGATGGTTGGTTGGCTCGTCCAGCAGCAGCAGTTGCGCCGGCTGCGCCCGGTACAGCGCACAGGCCAGCGCCGCCTTGAGCCGTTGGCCGCCGCTGAGCTGGCCGGTGGGCAGGTCGGCACGCTGCTGGTCCAGCCCCAGCAGCGCCAGCCGCAGCCGTTGCGCGTGGGCTGGCGCGTCCGGGTCTGCATCCTGCAGCTGCGCAGCGGCCGAGCGCGCCGGATCCAGCAGGCCCAGGTGCTGATCCAGATACGCCGCCGGCACATGCACCTGGCATTGCCCCGCGCTGGGTTGCAGGCGCCCGGCCAGCAGTTGCAGCAACGACGACTTGCCGCTGCCATTGGGGCCGACCAGGCCGATCCGCGGCTGCCCATGCAGCAGCAGGTCCACCCGCCGCCCGCCCAGCCGTCCGTCGGCCAGCTCCACCTGCTGCAGCGTGGCCAGCTGCCGCGATGCGCCGGCGGGCGATGTCGGCGCCAGGAGCGCGATCGTGGGGTCGTCCTGCACCAGCGCTGCGGCCTGCACCACCGCCTCGCTCAGCCGCGCCTGTTCGGCCTGGCGTTGCTGTTGCAGCCGCCCGGCGCTGACCTCGCTGCGCTGCCTCTGCGCGCCGAGCAGGATCGCGGCCTGGTTGGCCTGCCCTGCAGCACGCGCGCCGCGTGCCTGGCGTTGCTGTTGACGCTGCTGCTGTTCGCGCAACGCCTGCTCACCGCGTGCACGCGCCTGTTTGCGCTGGGCCAGCAACGCGCTGGCCGCCTGCTGTTCGATGGCGCGCTGCTGCGCATAGAACGTGTAATTGCCGCCGTAGCTGCGCAGCCCCTGCGCGGACAATTCAACAATGCGCTGCATCGCATCGAGCAGGCCGCGGTCGTGGCTGATCACCAGCAGGCCACCGCTCCACGCCAGCAACTGATCCATCAGCCGCTGGCGTTGCGGGCCATCCAGGTGATTGCTGGGCTCGTCCAGAATCAACAGGTCCGGCCGGGTCAGAAACGCACCAGCCAATGCCACGCGCGTCGCTTCGCCGCCGCTGAGCTGCGCGGCCGGTGCACGCGGATCGCGCCCACCCAGGCCTTGCCCTTCGAGTTCTGCGGCAAATTGCGCATGGGCGGTCCAGCGCTCGCCGACCAGTTCAAAATCGGCGGGCGCAACGCTGCCGGCGGCGATACGGTCCAGCGCATCCAGCAGCGGCGCGACCCCGGCCAGTTCGGCAATGCTCTGCCCCGGCGCCACGCGCACGCGCTGCGGCAGGTAATGCACGCTGCCGTTGCGCACGTAACGCCCTGCGCTGGGCAGCACCTCGCCGGCCAGCAGGCGCGCAAGCACGCTCTTGCCCACGCCATTGCGCCCGACCAGGCCGGTGGCGCGTTGGTCGATGTGGATGGACAGATCGGAAAATAGCGGGCTGCCATCGGGCAGCACATACGCAACGCTTTCCAGCGTCAGCGACGGACAGGTCATACGGGTCTCCATTGCATGCCAGCACACGCACCGATCCAGCCGGACCGGCAGCGGGTAAGGCCGTCATCACGACGGCGGCATCAATGGCGCATTGGACCAATCCTCAGACAGTGGGCAACGCGGCAAAGCGTAGGTCAGCCTGCGACGCAAGCCAAATCCCGAACACCGCGGCAGGATTGACCGCGTTCAAGCGCAGCATGGTGAGCACCCGACCTTGCAGACATGCTTAAGCTCCTGGCGGCCGGCACCCTGCTGGCTGTCAGGCGCCCTCGAAAAAGCACGGCAAGCACTCGCCGAAGGCCAGGACCCGCAGCACTGAGCACTGAGCACTGAGCACGCAGCACGCAGCACGAAACTCGCCCGCCAGGCCTGCGTCCAACCGCCACAGCGGTGCATACGACGCGGCCGATGCGTTCGCCACCCCCACTCAGCGGGCCGCAGGTCTCCGGGCAACCACCGTAGGAAAGATGCTGGCGCGATCATCGATGAAGCGGAGATCGGTGAACCCGGCGCTTTCCAGCTGCGCGCGGGTCTGCGCGTGGGTGCGGAACGAGGCCCAGCGCGCCTGGACGATCTCGGCGAACACCAGGTTCTGCAGCGTCAGCGCCTCGGGATCGATGTGTTCCAGCTTCCACGGCGACTCGGCAGACAGCGTCGGCGGCGGTGTCAGGAAACTTGCGACCAGCACGCCACCTGGCGCCAGCCTTTGAAAAAATGCGCGATACAGCGCAATCACGCGCACCTCGTCCGGCTCATAGATGTTCAAGCCATTGCTGGTCAGCACATCCACGTGATCGTCGGCACCAGGCGTCCATGCGTCCTGGAGACGAAGCGAAAGCTGCCCCTCCAGCCCGCGCGCACGTGCGAGGTGCAACGCCCCTTCCAGCGCCTGCGGGTCCAGATCGATACCGATCAGGCGCACGTCCGGACATTCCCGGTAGTCCAGCAGCAACAGCTCGCCCATCCATCCGCAGGGCACCGATGCCAGCGTCATGCCTGGCCGCAGCAGCTCCTGCAGCTGCTGCTGGAAGATGCCGAAGCGTTCGCGGGTCGCCAGCACTGCAGGCGCCTCTTCGAAGATATGCCGTTCCATCGCCGACATCGACTCGTTCGGCTGCGCATCGGCGCGATACGTCACCAGCCGATGGGTCCAGTAGGCATTCAACCCGCGATGCCTGAGCAGAAACCGCCCGAACTCGGTGGCCCAGAGCGCATCGACCAGACCGAGCAGACGCTGGACCAGCGCTTCGGGCCGGTCACCGCTCTGGCGCAGACGCGATGTGAGCGATGCCAGCAACGCAGCATCGTCCTGGTCATCGCTGCCGTGGGAAATCAGCCGGCCCGCCTGCGCGGCCTGGCCCAGGTCTTCGTCATCACGTTGCATTGTCCACCTCGACAGGAGCGCGCCAATCGCAGCGCTCGCCATGCTGCGATCACTCCCGGCGCGACGGCGTCTCTACCGCGATGGAAGATGCGGCCGAGCGAACTGGCACCGCACGCAAGGCCTGGCGTGGAGCACGCCAAGCGGTCGCCAGCGGCTGCACTCACCCCAGCCCGAAGGCCGGGTGATAGGCGACATCGGCCAGCGGCAGCAGACGGTCGCCGAACGCCAGCGCCTGCAGCTCGGAGGCCGGGACGCCGGGCAACACCAGCCCCGGCTCCACCGCAAAGCCCAGACGCCGGAAAAACGCCGGCTCGCCCAATGCCAGACAACCGGCAGCGCCACGCTCGCGCAAGCTGCCCAGCGCCGCCTGCACCAGGCGCGTGCCCAGTCCCTGGCGCTGATGCCCCGGCCCGATCGCCAGCGGCCCCAATGCGTGCCAGCCGGGCGAATCGTCCGACAGCGACACCGGCGACACCGCCAGGTGCCCGACCACATACCCGTCGTGGTCGGCCACCAGCGACAGCGCCAGCGCGCCGTCGTTGCGCAAGGCGGCGATCACGTGCTGCTCGTCGTGGCGGCTATGTTCGTCGCGCATGAACGCGACCATCGTCAGCAGTTCGATCGCCGCAGCATCGCCATCGCTGGCTTCGCGAATCAGCACGTTCATCGCAGGCCCCGCAGCCCGCACATCTTCAGACCGATGCGCATCACAGGCTCTGCAACAGTTCGGCGAAGGCGCGCGCCGACGCATCCACATGCGACGCCAGCCGGTGTTCGTCGTCGACCAGCAGCAAGCGCGCATGCCGCGCCTGCGCCCAGGCGATCACCTCGCCGGCCGGGATCAATTCATCGCGCCAGGCATGCACGATGGAAATCGGCACGCGCGCCGCATCCAGTGCCGGCAACGGCCCCATCCTGGTCGGCGGCACCATCAGGAACAGCGCGCGCGTGGGCACCTGCAACGACACCTGCGCGGCGATGTACGAGCCCAGGCTGGAACCGACCAGCACCAGCGGGCCCTTGTCGGCCGCCGCCCGCGCGATCTCCAGCAGGCGTTGCAGCCGGCCCTGCACATCGCCGAGCGAACTGACATCGCGGCGTGCGTCCAGATCGGTGTAGTCCGGGCGCTCGTGGGTCCAGCCCAGCTGCCCGGCAACATCGGCCAGGGCGGTGACCTTGAGCGCGTCCGGGCCGCTTTCGAAGCCGTGCGACAGGATGCAGTGACCGCGGCTCATAACGCCTGCACCGTATCGCCGATGCGCAGCACACCGCCGCGCAGGATGCGTGCGCACAGCCCGCCGTGGCCGCGCATGGCGTTGTAGCCGCCCGCGCCAAGTGCGTCTTCCATGCGCGAGCACGGATCGCAGGGGTCGGTGCCTTCCAGCTCGACATCGCCGATGCGGAAGCGCCGCCCCTTCAAGGCGATCAGCGGGATGCCGGACACCACCAGATTGCGGCGCAAGGTGGCCGGCGCAATCGCGGGGTGGCCGGCCAGCGCTGCGATCACCGGCAGATGCTCGGCCTGGATCAGGGTCACGCCACGCTTGCCGCTGCCGCCCTTGTAGCGGTCGCCGACCAGGCCGATGCCGGTGGTGGCCTGCGCCGCGTCCACCTCGATCATGTCCACGTCGCGCGCCGGGCGCACGCCGATCCAGGTCACCTGCCCGGTCTGCGGCAGCGTCGCCATCAATTTGCCCAGCGGGCTGTCGGGATTCAAAGCCATCGTCGAATGCTAGCATCCGCACCATGTCCGATGCCGTCCTGCCGTCGCCCCCGATCACCTACGCGCCGTTGTCCTACGAATCGCGGCTGGACCGGCGCACGCTGCGCAACATCGACATGGTGGTCATTCATTGCACCGAGTTGCCCGACATGGCGATGGCGCGCGAATACGGCGAACGCGTGCTCTACGACAGCGGCACCGGCAACAGCGGCCACTACTACATCGACCGCAATGGCAGCATTCAGCAATACGTGGCGCTGGAGCGCGTCGCCCACCACGTGCGCGGCCACAATCCGCACACGCTGGGCATCGAACTGGTCAACAGTGG
This sequence comes from Xanthomonas sp. NCPPB 4037, assembly GCF_041475695.2. Classification (NCBI taxonomy): domain Bacteria; kingdom Pseudomonadati; phylum Pseudomonadota; class Gammaproteobacteria; order Lysobacterales; family Lysobacteraceae; genus Xanthomonas; species Xanthomonas sp. NCPPB 4037. The sequence goes on along the minus strand of NZ_CM191261.1, from coordinate 1,869,579 downwards.
GCGTTATCCGCATTGGCTGGATTCGCGCCATCAGCAGATGCGCGAACCCTACCCCGACGCGCAAATCAACGCGCTGGTGACCTTGCTGCAATGGTTGCAGCAACAGCTGCCGTCGGTACGGCGGATGGCCGGCCACGAGGCATTGGACACCACCCAGGAAGCGGCCAGCGACGACCCTTCGCGCAAGATCCAGCGCAAGCGCGACCCCGGGCCGTTGTTTCCGTGGGAGCGCATCGAAACTGCCGTGCGCTGGGTACACGCGCCGCGCTGAGCGCCGCGCTCAGCGACCGGATGGGCGATAGGTCTTCTCGCCGGCGTTGACCGCCAGATCCAGGCGATTATACGGCGGTGCAATCGGGCACACCACATGCGGCGTCAGCGCGCAGGGCGGGTTCTCGGCCAGATTGAAATCCAGCACAACGCGCCCGTCGCGCGGCGCGTCTGTGTAGAGATAGCGCGCGCCGCCGTAGCTTTCCTTACCGCTGGTACGGTCGGCGAACACGAAGAACAGACGGGCGTCGCCATCCTGTGCGATCGGACGCAGGCGATAACGCTGGCCGTTGCGGGTGAACACCGCTTCGCCCGGCACCTGCACCGTCAACGGTGTGCCGATCGAGGTCAACAACGTGGTGGCACGTGGCGCGTCATACGGCTGCCACCGCGCGTCGATACGCCAGTGCGCATCGGTGGGGAAATAGTCCAGCTCACCGAACTGCGCCAGCGCTGCCGGGTCGCGAAACCGCCACCCGTACAAGGCGCCGGTCTGCACCACATAGAACTCGCGCGCATCGATACGCAGACGGTCGCCCGGCTGCCCTGCCCGCTCGGGCGCGAGCACCACCTCTGTCACGGGCTTGCCGTGCAGCGTCACTCCGGTGCCGGCCGCGGCCTGGAAACGCAGCTGGCCTTCGGGATCCAGCGTCAGGTTGCCCAGCTGCGCAGGCCCCGCCGGCAGCACGATATCGGCATGCGGGTCGGCCCCCACCCGATAGCGGCCCGGGCGCACGCGGCCGGAGCCGGTGTAGCTCAACCAGCCATCCGGAGCATGCAATTGGGCACGGCGCGCCGCACGTGCCTGCGCAAGCGCTGCAGCGTAGCCGTCACGATCGGCGCGCGCGCTCGATGGCTCAGCCGCTGCACCACTGCCCTGCGAGGTCGACCCGGCCGAACATGCAACCACCAGCACGATTCCCACGACGCCTATCGCGCCACGCTGCAACTGCCACCGCATCAGCACACCCAACACTGCGAGAACTGCGCTCCGCGCAGCGAGCCTGCGTCCCCACAGGCCACCTTTCCTGCGCCTATTGTGCCTGCAATTGGCTAGCGACCGCGACCGGGCGGCTGCGATCCTGCAACCAGCCGCTCCACGATCCGGCATACACGCGCGCACCGGAGAGCCCTGCCAGCTCCAGCGCGAGCAGCAGATGGCAGGCAGTCACACCCGAGCCACACATCACCACGGCCTGCTCCGGCGCGTAGTCGCCCAGCAGCGCGCCCAGCTCGGCGCGCAACTCCGCCGCCGGCTTGAACCGCCCATCACGCAGGCTCATGCCGAGCGGGCGACTCACCGCGCCCGGCACATGCCCGGCCACCGGGTCGATGGGCTCAACCTCGCCACGAAAGCGCTCGCCGGCGCGTGCGTCGAGCAGCCAGCCCGGCGCCGCATCCAGGCGCGCCAGGATCGCCTCGGCGTCCACCACCGCATCCGCATCGAAACTACCCGGATACGCGCCGCTGTCGGCCGGCAAAGGCACCGCCGTGGTCTCGGGCAACCCGGCCGCACGCCAGGCGGCCAGGCCGCCATCCAGCACCGCTACGCGGCGATGGCCCATCAGCCGCAGCATCCACCACGCACGTGCGGCCGCCATGCTGCCGTCGGCCGCGTCATAGACCACCACCTGGCTGTCGGGCGTGATCCCCCAGCGGCCGAGCTGGGCCGCGAAGACATCACTGTGCGGCAGCGGATGACGCCCTTGCCCAGGGCGCGACACATCCGCCAGCGCGTCGTGCAGATCGGCGAAATGCGCACCCGGCAGATGTCCTTGTGCGTAGTCGCGCTGTGCGGCGCCCGGGTCCGGCACAGTGGGCGGTGCCGCCCGCGCATCCAGCAGACGCAGCTGCGGGTGCTGCAGCGCTGCTGCCAGGGTGGCGCTGTCCACCAGCGTGGTCCAGTCGGGTTCGGCACTCATGCACTCTGCTCCAGACGACGGCGAAGATTGAGAAGAATGGCCGCGGTGGCACCCCATATCCGGTGACCGGGCCAGTCGTATTCGAGCACGCGACGTGGCCGGCCGCGGTACTCCAGCTCCACGCTGCGCAGATTGTCCGGGTCCATCAGATAGGCCAGTGGCACCTCGAAGACCTCGGCCACCTCGTCCGGCTGCGGTACGGCCACAAAGGCCGGGTCGATCACCGCTACCACCGGAGTCACACGGAACCCACTGACGGTCAGAAACGGGTCCAGATAGCCCAGTGCGTGCACCTGCTGCGCGCCCAGCGCGATTTCCTCGCAGCTTTCGCGCAACGCCGCCGCTGCCGCATCGGCATCGGACGGCTCGATCCGGCCACCGGGGAAACTCACCTGCCCGGCGTGATGGCGCAGGCTGTCGGTGCGCCGCGTCAGCAACACCATCGTGCCCTGCGTGCGCGGCACCAGTCCGCATAACACCGCCGCTTCGGCCGAGGCGCCACCTTCGGTGAGATCGATCAACTCGGCATGGTTCCAGCCGGGCCCATCTGGCGCGGTGTGCAGCGGATACAGCGCACGCTGCAAGGCCGCGCACTCGGGCAGCTGCGCCGCCAACGCGCGCGCGGGCAGCACCGTCTGCAGATATTCCAGGCGTTCACCGTCACTCATGCTCATCCAGCGTGCAATTTCATCCAGGCTCCGCAGGCAACCGACACAGCTCCCCTGCGCGTCCAGCGAACATACACCGATACACGGGCTGGCCAGGCCACCGCTGTTCGAATCCTCGCCCTGCATCGTGCGGCCTCCGCGCGTGATGTCCTTCCCATACCTGAAACGACAACGCCGGCCTGGTGGCCGGCGTTGTCACAGCAACAGCAAACGCAATTACTTGACGCTGACCAGCTTGATCTCGAACTGCACGGCCACGTTCGGCGGGAACGGGGTACGCGGGTCGGCACCGTAGGCCTTTTCCGGCGGCAGGGTCACTTCCCACTTGGAGCCGGCCGGCATCTGCAGCAGCGTGTCGCGCATGGCCTGCATCTCGACTTCGCTGACCTTGATGGCCGGGATCTGCTGCGCAGGACGTGCCTTCTCGCGGTCGCCGAAGGGGAACGGACCGGCGACTTCGAGCTGCACGGTGCTGGCCTGGGTCGGCTTGGCGCCCTTGCCGGCTTCGATCACGCGGTACTGCACGCCGCTCGGCAGCGTCTGCACGCCAGCGGTGCTCTTGTTCTTGGCCAGGAACGCATCGCTCTTGGTCTTGTTGGCGGCAGCGGCCTTGTCGTACTCGGCCTTGGCCTGCTGGGCACGGCCCTGCTCACGCTTCTGGAACGCTTCCACGGCCGGCTTCAGCTGGTCGGCAGTGATGGCCGGCTGCTTCTTGGCATAGGCGTCCTGCAGACCCTTCACCACCGAGTTGATATCCAGCTGTTCACCACGTCCGGTGAGCTCGGCAAGGTTGTTGCCGTAGTCATAACCAAAGTAGTAGCTCAGCTTGCCCTTCTCGGACGTTGTGTCCTGGGCCAGCGCATTGCCCGTCAGGGCCAGGGCCGCCACAGCGACCGCGATCGAACGCAACTTCATCAAACAATTCTCCAGGGTGGTGGCACAGGACGGGTCTGCCGCCTGAGATGACGCGCTAGGATAGCGGCCGCGATAGCGAACCGCTACTTATCACGAAACCTATGACCAGCAAGGGTTTCAGAAGTTCCGCATTTACTTTTTTTTTACGTTAGCCAGGAAGTCCGATGTCCAATCACGTCATTCTGATCGCAGACCACGCCAATGTCCGGACCATTACGGTCAATCGCCCGGACAAACTGAACGCCTTGAACCAGCAGACCATGCAGGCGCTGGATGCGGCATTTGCAGAGGCGGCAGCGGCCGAAGACGTGCGCGTAGTGGTGCTGACCGGCGCCGGCCCCAAGGCCTTCGTGGCCGGCGCGGACATCGCCGAGATGAGCGAGCTCTCCGCAATGCAGGGCCGCGAGTTTTCGCTGTTGGGGCAGCGGCTGATGCGCCGGATCGAGCGGATGCCCAAGCCGGTGATCGCCATGGTCAACGGGTTCGCGTTGGGCGGCGGGCTGGAACTGGCAATGGCCTGCCACCTGCGCATTGCCGCCGCCACTGCACGGATCGGGCAACCGGAAATCAATCTGGGCCTGATCCCGGGCTTCGGCGGCACGCAACGCCTGCTCCGCCTCACCGGCCGCGCCGCCGCATTGGAGCTGTGCCTGCTCGGCATGCCGATCGATGCCGCGCGCGCCCTGCAACTGGGCCTGGTCAATCGCGTGGTCGAACCAGAGGCCTTGCAGGCGGAAACCACCGCACTGGCCGAGCGCCTGGCCGGCTCCGCACCGCTCGCGCTGCGCGGCATCCTGGATGCGGTGGTGGTGGGTGGCGAATGCGGCATGGAAGAAGGCCTGCAGCTGGAAACCGCACAATTTGCCCTGCTGTTTGCGACCGACGACATGCGCGAAGGCACACGTGCGTTTCTCGACAAGCGCCCCGCGCAGTTCCGCAATCGCTGATTGCATCGCCATGAACTCCGATGCAGTTTCCTCGCCGTATGCACTGCCTTTGCAGTTGTTCGAACGCGTGCTGGCCGACGATCTCGATGGCGCGCTGGCGCTCGGGCTGATGGAGTACTGCCCTGAACAGCACGACGCAGTGGATCCCGCTGTGACCGCCGCCCTGCTTGCCGCACAGCAACGCCTGCAGACCGCATGGGCGGCGCGTCAACGCTATCAAGCACGCATGGCGCGCTTGCAACGACGTGCGGCCGAACGTGACGCGCGCCGCGCACCTGCGCCCACGCCCGCGCAATCCGCAACGCCAGCGCTACCCCCGCTCGCCGCCGCGATCCTGGCGCGCGCGAAAGCCAAAGCCAGCGGTGGAGCGTCCACATGAGCAGCGCACTTCCCGCATCGCCGCTGCGTCGCGGCAGCACCCTGCGCAAGCCGGAGATACAGGAGCTGTTTGCGCGGCTGCGCGAACTCAACCCGCATCCCACCACCGAGCTGGAATACACCACGCCGTTCGAACTGCTGATTGCGGTGTTGTTGTCCGCACAAGCCACCGATGTTGGCGTCAACAAGGCCACGCGCAAGCTGTATCCGGTTGCCAATACGCCACGCGACATCCTGGACCTGGGCGAAGCAGGCCTGAAGCGCTACATCTCGACGATTGGATTGTTCAACGCCAAGGCCAAGAACGTCATCGCCACCTGCCGCATCCTGCTGGAGCGTTACGGCGGCGAGGTGCCACATGATCGGGCCGCGCTCGAGGCGCTCCCTGGCGTGGGCCGCAAGACCGCCAACGTGGTGCTCAACACCGCGTTCGGCGAGCCCACCATGGCCGTGGACACCCACATCTTTCGCGTCGCCAACCGCACCGGCCTGGCACCCGGCAAGGACGTGCGCGTGGTCGAAGACAAATTGGTCAAGGTCATTCCGGCCGAATTCCTGCACGACGCCCACCACTGGCTGATCCTGCACGGGCGCTACGTCTGCAAGGCACGCAAACCGGATTGCCCGAATTGCGTGATCCACGATCTATGCCGCTACCGCGACAAGACGGTGGCTGCCTGATCGCCAAAGGAAGATTGCGGAAGCAAGGATCGGGCTGCGCGCAGTAACCGCCAGTCGAAAGCCGCCAGTGCGAGCCCCCAATCTGCGAATCCCCAATCCCGGCCCAAAAAAAATCGCGACCGGATGATGCGTCTTATCGGCGCCATGCATCATCCGGTCACGACAGGACACACCCGGCGCGAACGCCGGGTGGCTATCAGGGTCAGGCCGCTTTGCGCGGTTCCTGCGTCGGCACAGGATCCACCTTGCGCTGGCCCTCCACGCGACGATCCAGCTCATTCCAGTCCACGGCCAGCTCGCAGCCGCGCGACGCTGCATTGCGGCTCCAGTCCCGCAGCAACTCGATGCACGCATGGTCGACGTGATGCAGCTTGGCCACGTCCAGATGCAGCACCGTGTTCGGCGGAACGCTTTCCAGCGTGCGCGCCATCGCCGGCACCTTCAGGAACGTTGCAGAACCCTGCAGGGTCAGATGCATTTCGTCCTTCTTGTCGGCGTGCTCGCGCACCTCGACCTTCAGGCGCGAGGAATGCAAGGCCAGACGGAACAGCGACAGACCGAAACCAATCAGCACACCGGTCAGCAGGTCGGTGGCCACGATCGCAAACGTGGTGGCCAGATAGATCGCGGCAGTGCCGCGGCCATAGGTCGCCAGTTCCTTGACCTGACCGATCTTGATCATCTTCACGCCGGTGTAGACCAGGATGCCGGCCAGACAGGCCACCGGCGTCATCCGCAACAGCCACGGCAGCAGCATCGCGAACACCAGCAGCCAGCTGCCGTGCAGGATGGTCGACGCACGCGTAGCAGCACCGGCCTGCACATTGGCCGCACTACGCACGATCACGCCGGTCATGGGCAATGCACCCAGGAAACCGCATAGCATGTTGCCCACGCCCTGCGCCGCCAGCTCACGGTCGTACTGCGTCCGTGCGCCCTGGTGCATCCGATCCACCGCCGCTGCCGACAACAAGGTCTCGGCACTGGCAATGAAGGCGAAGGTCACCGCCGACACCAGCAAGGTGTGATTGAACACCCCGAAGATGTCGGAAAGGCTGGGAATACTGATCGCCGAGAACAGGTTGGTCGGAACATCGACCTTGTTGACGTTCAGTCCCTGCAGTTGCACGGTCGCCGTCACCACCACCACGGCGATCAACGCACCCGGCAGGAAGCGCAAGCGCTGCGGACGCAGCTTGTCCCACGCCAGGATGATGCCGATGGTCGCCAGGCCCACGAACAACGCGGTGCGGCCGGTGCCTTCGCTGATCGCCTGCCACAACACGGCAGGCAGTGCAGCGAAGTTCTCCAGACCGCGCGCCTTGGGCGCTGCATCCATCAACACGTGCGCCTGCGAGGCCACGATCAGGATGCCGATGCCCGACAACATGCCGGCCACCACGGCCGGCGACGTCATCCGGAACCACACTCCTGCCCGGCACAGACCGGCGACCAGCTGGATCGCGCCAGCCACCAGAATCACCGGGCCGAGCGCGGCAGCGCCATGCTCGCGCACCAGCTCGAACACCAACACAGCCAGGCCAGCGGCCGGGCCGCTCACCTGCAACGGTGAGCCGGCCAGAAAACCAACAACCAGTCCGCCGATGATGCCGGTGATCAGACCCGTTGCCGGCGGCATGCCGGATGCGATCGCGATGCCCATACACAAGGGCAACGCGACAAGGAAGACCACCACTGACGCGAGCAAATCACGCCCGAACAGCCCCTGACGGAAATATCCGCCGATACCTGCTGTGTTCATGAGTGTGCTCCGTCAGACGAGTTCAGCCCGCACCGCTTGCTGCAAGCGCGGGCGAGGAGTGGCTTCGGGAGTCTTCTCGCCCAGGAGCGGGCGGAAGCCCCCCTTTTCGGCATCGAAGGCGCGGATCTCTCCGTGGGCGATATCGTAGATCCAGCCGTGGATCCGCAACGTGCCTGCCGCCAGGCGTGCTGCCACGACCGGTTGCGTCCGCAGATGGTCCAGCTGCGAGACCACGTTCTCTTCGGTCATGCAGCTCAGCGCCTCCTGGCTGGCCGGATCATGGCCGTGGTGGGCAGTGACGTGACGCGCTGCGTCGGTGTGCTTCAACCAAGCAGCCACGGACGGCACATCTTCCAGCGACTCGGGCTTGAGCACGGCCTTCATGGCGCCGCAGTCGGTATGGCCGCAGACCACGATGTGGCGCACACCCAACACAGCGATGGCGTATTCGATCGCCGCAACCACGCCACTGACGTGCTGCGAGTAAGGCGGCACCACATTGCCGATGTTGCGGTAGACGAACAATTCGCCGGGCTGCGCGGAGAAGATCAGCTCCGGCATGACGCGCGAGTCGGCGCAGGTGATGAACAGCGTGTGCGGCTTCTGGCCGGCAGCGAGTTCATGAAAGCGCGCACTCTGGCGCGGATACACTTCCTTACGGAAATGACGAAAACCTTCAAGCAAACTTTCCATGGGAGATAACCTCTAGGCAACGGATAGCGATCCGCGGCGCAAACCGCGAATTGCGAAATTGAACAAATCAAAGAGAATCCGGCGGAAACGCCGGGTACAGCGACAGCTGGGATCAGGCGCGCAGGGCGTTTGGAGGACGCAGTTGCGGGATCAGGTCGCGTTTGTGATTTGCCGGCGCGTGATGCGCGTACCAAGAGGGTGAATACCGCGCCAGCACCGGCCATGCTTGGGAGAGCAAGGGGATATCGTCTGCAGGCTGTGTATCGACTTGGGTCTGGGAGTCCCCATCGTCCTGCGGATCTTCGGTGGCATCGCGTTCTTCGCCAGCATCCACCATCACCGCCAAGCCGTCGCCCACTAACGCATTCTGGATGCGGGTGTGCGCATTGGCTGCCGACCACGCGGTGAGCGCGAGCAGGCAAACCAACAGCAATTGGAGGAATCGCGGAAACATGGCCTCGAAACTAACAATTTAGAACCCGACAGCGCAAGTGGTGCGATGCACAAAGTGCGATGGAAAGCGCCACTTGCGGGCTGCGGTTCAGCTCGCCATTAACTAAGTCACGCAAATTGCCGGGTTTCGGCGCTATCAAAACTGTCATAAGCGCGACTTCGTTCAGACTCATGACACACACTGACAAAAACAAAACACGCGTAAATCTTTGTCTTGATTGACAAAAAGTGTTCCGACGAATGGTTGCGGAATTGTCACATTAACGCAACTTTCACGACCTAGCCTGCGCCCACTTTCTCGTCAGGTCGCAAGGCACCATGAAACTTTCTCCTACCCTGCTCGGCTCCGCATTGCTGATGGCGCTCGCCGCGCCGGCAGCCCACGCCGAAATCGCCATCGATGTGATCGGCGGCTCGGAAATGTCGCTGGAAGGCCTGGTCCAGGCCGATGGCAACTGGTTCCACAACGACGTGCAGGATCTCAACGGCCCGATCGGCGCCAACGGTGACAATTCCGAATTCAGCATTCGCCGCGCCGAGCTGGTGCTCAAGGGCAAGGGGCCGGGCAACTTTGAATGGGTCGCCGGCTACGACCCCAGCGTGCTGAAGGAAGTCACTGTGCGCGGCACCACCATCCGCAGCACCGGACGCTTCCTGGACAACAACATCAAGTACAAGTTCGGCGGCAACGCCAACAACTACCTGCAGTTCGGCCAGTTCAAGCAGCCCAACAGCCTGGAAGAGCTGTCCAGCACCAAGAACAATGACTTTGTGTCCAAGGCCGCGGTCACCAATACCTACGGCATCTCGCGCCGGCTCGGTGTGGCGTACGGCATGGGCGACAACAACTGGAGCCTGACCGCCAGCGCGTTCGGCCGCGAACTGACCCGCAACCAGGCCCACGGCAGCGGCTACGGCGCACGCGGCACCTGGGCGCCGATCAATGAGACCGGCAATGTGCTGCACTTCGGCCTCAGCTATCTGGCCTACGACACCGACGACGACACCCTGCGCCTGCGCGCGCGGCCGGACGCCGACCTCACCACCGTGCGCCTGATCGACAGCGGTGCCATCACCAATGTCGACAACGTGGGCGTGGCTGGCGCTGAAGCGATGTGGATCACCGGGCCGTTCAAGCTGCAGAGCGAGTACTTCCGGGAAAACGCCAACCGCATCGGCGCCAGCGCAAACGACTATAAGAGTGACGGCTGGTACGTCAGCGGGGTCTGGAACATCACCGGCGAGACCTGGGGCTACAAGGCCGGCGTGCCGACCACCCCGCTGCCCAACGAACCGGCATCGGGCATGTGGCAGCTGGCAGTGCGCTACGACACCCTGGACCTCAACGACGGCCACCTGGTCGCCAACGGCAACACGCCGTTCGTCGATGGCGTGCTGGGCGGCAAGATGGATGTGTGGACCATCGGCGCCAACTGGTACTGGCGCTCCAACTTCAAGTTCGCACTCGACTACGCCAAGGTCGAAAGCACCCGCTACAACAGCGCCACCCGCGGGCTGGTCGACGACAACCCGTCGATCATCGAGGCACGCGCGCAGTTCTATTGGTAAGCCATCGCAGCGGCAGGCGTCTGCGGACACCTGCCGCTGGCACTGACGGCACGTGGCGCTGTGCGTCGCTGTGAAAGGTGCCACTTCCGCCCCGTCATCTTCGTGTCATCTCCCCGACATTGCGCAGTCACGCCGTTGCCCTGCAATGGCGCCCTGCGGGACGTCATCCCTATCGCTACAAGGAGCTGTTCCGTGATCTCTTCCATCAAATCCCGTCTGGCTGTCGGCGTGCTCGCTGCCGCACTGGCCATGGGCGCCCAGGCTGCCGATGTCACCGGCGCCGGCGCATCGTTCATTTACCCGGTCATGTCGAAGTGGTCGGCCGACTACAACACCGCCACCAAGAAGCAGGTCAACTATCAGTCGATCGGCTCCGGTGGCGGCATTGCGCAGATCAAGGCCGCCAGTGTGGATTTCGGCTCTTCCGATGCCCCGCTCAAGCCCGAAGAGTTGGCTGCCGCCGGGCTGGCGCAGTTTCCCTCGGTGATCGGCGGCGTGGTGCCGGTGATCAACGTGCCGGGCATCGCTGCCGGTGCGGTCAAGCTGGACGGCAAGACCCTGGGCGATATCTTCCTGGGCAAGGTCACCACCTGGAACGATGCGGCCATCGTTGCGCTGAACCCGGGCGTGAAGCTGCCCGACAGCAAGATCACCGTAGTGCATCGCTCCGACGGTTCGGGCACCAGCTTCAACTTCACCAACTATCTGTCCAAGGTCAATCCGGACTGGAAGAGCAAGGTCGGCGAAGGCACCGCGGTGCAGTGGCCGACCGGCATCGGCGGCAAGGGCAACGAAGGCGTGGCCGCCTACGTGAAGCAGATCAAGGGCGGCATCGGCTATGTCGAGCTGTCGTACGCGCTGCAGAACAAGATGGCCTACACCGCGATGAAGAATGCGGCCGGCAAGTTTGTGCAGCCGTCCGATGAGACCTTCGCCGCGGCCGCCAACAGTGCCGACTGGGGCAGCAGCAAGGACTTCTACCTGGTGATGACCAATGCCGCCGGCGACAACGCCTGGCCGATCACCGCCACCAATTTCATCCTGGTGCAGAAGAAGCCGAAGAATCCGGCCGGCCTGAAGAACACCCTGGAGTTCTTCCGTTGGGTCTACAGCAAGGGCGATGCGCAGGCCAAGGCGCTGGACTACGTGCCGCTGCCGGACACGCTGGTCAGCCAGATCGAGGCCTACTGGGCCAAGACCCTGCCCCGCTAAGTGCACAGGACCGACGCCGTCTCTCTCCCCGGCGTCCGGACCGGGACGCGGACTTTCGGGTCCGCGTCTTTTTTTGTGATGCCAGTGCCCGGATGGCACTGTCATGCACGTGTAACAAAAACATCATTTCATAGCTGCGTCTGCCGGACACCCGGCCAATCCTGCCTCGGAGCCACCATGAAATTGCAGTCGGCCAGCCTGACCGCCCTGTCCCTCACCATCGCCCTTGCCCTGACGGCCTGCTCGCCCGGCAAGGACGCGCAGTCCGGCGATCCCGCACAAGGCGGTGCCAACGCAGGCGCGGCGGCCGGCGAGAGCAAGACCGCGGAGATCGCCGGCGCCGGTGCGTCCTTTATCTACCCGCTGGTGTCCAAGTGGTCGGCCGACTACAACGCCGCCACCGGCAACAAGGTCAATTACCAGTCGATCGGTTCCGGCGGCGGCATTGCGCAGATCAAGGCCGGCACCGTGGATTTCGGCTCCTCCGACAAGCCGCTCGATAGCGCCGAGCTGCAGCAGGCCGGCCTGGGCCAGTTCCCCTCGGCCATCGGCGGCGTAGTGCCGGTGGTGAACATCGAAGGCATGGCGCCCGGCAAGCTGCGCCTGACCGGCGCCCTGCTCGGCGACATCTTCCTGGGCAAGGTCACCATGTGGAACGACGCGGCGATTGCTGCGGCCAACCCGGGCGTGACCCTGCCGGCGACCAAGATCAACCTGGTGCATCGCTCCGACGGTTCGGGCACCACGTTCAACTTCTCCAACTACCTGTCCAAGGTCAGCCCGGAGTGGAAGACCAAGGTCGGCGAAGGCACCTCGGTGCAATGGCCGGGCGGCGTGGGCGGCAAGGGCAACGAAGGCGTGGCCTCGTACGTGCAGCAGATCAAGGGCTCGATCGGCTATGTCGAACTGGCCTACGCGCTGCAGAACAAGATGCCGTACGCGTCGATGCAGAACGCTGCCGGCCAGTGGGTGGAGCCAAACGCTGAAAGCTTCGCCGCCGCAGCGGCCAGCGCCGACTGGACCAACGCCAAGGACTTCAACCTGGTGATCACCAATGCACCGGGCGAGAAGGCCTGGCCGATCACCGCGACCAACTTCATGCTGATGCACAAGCAGCCCAAGGATGCGGCCCGCAGCAAGGCCACGCTGGATTTCTTCAAGTGGGCGCTGGAAAACGGCCAGGCCCAGGCCAGCGAACTGCACTACGTGCCGTTGCCGCCGGAGCTGGTGAAGCAGATCGAAGCCTACTGGGGCAGCGAGTTCAAGTGATGTTCGCCCCCGCCGCTGTGGCGGGTTGCGCTGCGACGCGGTGCCTGAGGGCGCCGCGTCGATCCTGCTATCTCACGCTCCCGCGATTGCGCGGGTGACGAGCCCAATCGAATGAATGCCACCGCCATTCCCGAAGCGATGACCGCACCGCGCGGCCGCGATCTGCGCGATGCGCGTGCCGATCGCCTGTTCAAACTGGCATTGGCGGCAACCGTCGTCTTCGTCCTGCTGGCCCTGGGCAGCGCTGCGCTGTCGATGTTGTGGGGCGGACGCCACGCGCTGCAGATGCAGGGCCTGAGCTTCTTCTATTCCGCCGACTGGAATCCGGTCGAGAACAAATACGGTGCGCTGGCACCGATCTACGGCACCTTGGTCACTGCGTTGATCGCGATGGTGATTGCAGTGCCGGTGAGTTTCGGCATCGCCTTCTTCCTCACCGAAGTAGCGCCGCGCTGGTTGCGCGGCCCGGTCGGCACGGCAATCGAGTTGCTCGCCGGCATTCCTTCGATCATCTACGGCATGTGGGGCCTGTTCGTGCTAGTGCCGGTGATGACCGAGCACGTGACGCCGTGGCTCAACGACAACCTGGGCACGCTGCCACTGATCGGCAAACTGTTTCAGGGCCCGCCGCTGGGCATCGGCCTGCTGACCGCAGGCTTTGTGCTGGCGATCATGGTGATCCCGTTCATTTCCTCGGTGATGCGCGAAGTATTCCTGACCGTGCCGACGCGCCTGAAGGAATCGGCGTACGCGCTGGGATCGACCAAGTGGGAAGTCAGCTGGGACATCGTGCTGCCCTACACGCGGTCTGCCGTGATTGGCGGCGTGTTCCTGGGCTTGGGCCGCGCACTGGGTGAAACCATGGCGGTGGCCTTCGTGGTCGGCAACACGGTGCGCCTGTCGCCGTCGCTGCTCGAACCAGGCACCACCATTGCGGCATTGATCGCCAACGATTTCGGTGAGGCAACTGAAACCTATCGCTCCGCGCTGCTGTTGCTGGGCTTCGTGTTGTTCATCGTGACCTTCATCGTGCTGGCCATTGCGCGCTTCATGCTGATGCAGCTCTCGCGTCGGGAGGGCAACTGATGTCGTCGGTCTCGCAACACCTCTACACGCGGCGCCGCATCACCAACGTGGTGGCGCTGCTGCTGTCCTGCATCACGGCGTTGTTCGGGCTGTTCTTCCTCGGCTGGATCCTGTGGACGCTGCTGTCCAAGGGCGTGCCCGGCATCGACGTCAACCTGTTTACCAAGATGACCCCGCCGCCGATGCAGGAAGGCGGCTTGCTCAATGCCTTCTTCGGCAGCGCGGTGATGTGTGGCCTGGCGATCGCGATCGGCACGCCGCTGGGCGTGGCGGCCGGTACCTGGCTGGCCGAATACGGCAATGCGCGCAAGACCGGCGTGGTGGTGCGCTTCGTCAACGACATCCTGCTGTCGGCACCGTCCATCGTGCTGGGCCTGTTCGTGTACACGCTGTACGTGATGCAGACCGGCGGGCGCTTCTCCGCGTTCGCCGGTGCGCTGTCGCTGGCCTTCATCGTGCTGCCGGTGGTGGTGCGCACCACCGACGAAATGCTGCGCCTGGTGCCTTCGCAAATGCGCGAAGCGGCGCTGTCGCTGGGCATTCCGCATTGGAAGGTGACCGTGCAGGTGCTGTATCGCAGCGCGTCTGCCGGCATCGTCACCGGCGTGCTGCTGGCGCTGGCGCGTATCAGCGGCGAAACCGCACCACTGCTGTTCACCGCCTTCGGCAACCAGTACTGGAACAGCAACATCTTCCAGCCGATGGCCAGCGTGCCAGTGATCATGAACCAGTTTGCCGGCAGCCCGTATGAGTCGTGGCAGACACTGGCCTGGTCGGGTGCACTGGTACTGACCGTGTTCGTCTTGTTGGTGAGCCTGGGCGCACGTGCGCTGCTGTTGCGTAACAAGATTTCCAATGACTGACCTTTCTTTCCGGACGCCCGACATGAACGATCTCCAAAACGCCAAGCCGATGCATCGCATCGCTGTTCCGGCCGCCAAGGGGGCGCCGACGGCGCAGGCGCCGGTGAAGGTGGCCGCACGTAACCTGGACTTCTATTACGACAAGTACCACGCGCTCAAGGGCATCAATATCGAAATCCCGGAAAAGCGCGTCACCGCGCTGATCGGGCCATCCGGTTGCGGCAAGTCCACGCTGCTGCGCATCTTCAACCGCATCTATGCGCTGTACCCGAAGCTGGAAGCGCGTGGCGAAGTGCTGCTGGATGGCGAAAATATCCTGTCGCCGAAATATCCGATGAACCGCCTGCGCAGCAAGGTCGGCATGGTGTTCCAGAAGCCGGTGCCGTTCCCGATGACCATCTTCGAGAACGTGGCCTACGGCATCCGTCACCACGAGAAACTGTCCAAGGCCGACATGCAGAACCGCGTCGAGCACGCGCTGCGCCAGGGCGCGCTGTGGGACGAGGTCAAGGACAAGCTGGGCCAAAGCGCGCTGGGTCTGTCGGGTGGCCAGCAGCAGCGCCTATGCATCGCGCGTGCGGTGGCGCTGCGGCCGGACGTGCTGTTGCTGGACGAACCGACCTCCGCGCTGGATCCGATTTCCACCAGCCGTATCGAGCAACTGGTGGAAGAACTCAAGCGCGATTACACCATCGTGATCGTGACCCACAACATGCAGCAGGCCGCACGCGTCTCCGATTACACCGCCTTCATGTATCTGGGCGATTTGATCGAACACGATCGCACCGAAACCATTTTCTCGCAGCCGTCCAAGCAGCAGACCGAGGACTACATCACTGGCCGCTTCGGCTGATGTAGGCCTGCCGTATCACCGCATTGAAGCAGCTCCGCCACCCCGCCGCGTGCGACGCCACCTGCATGCGCATGCCTGGGCAGGGACGGACATCCACCACTGCCACGAATCGAGAACACGATGAACCAGCACCTCAACGACCACATCGTCAAAAGCTACGACGAGGAGCAGCACCGTCTTGTCGCCGAAATCGTGCGCATGGGTGATACCGCAGTGGCGCAGCTGGAAGCGGCGCTGGATGTGGTGGAGCGCCGTGATGACAATGCCGCGCACCGCATCGTGGTCAACGACGAAGCCATCGATGCGCTGGAACATGCGATCAGCCATGACGTGATGCGGCTGGCATTGCGCGGGCCGATGGCGCGCGACCTGCGCGAGATCCTGGCCGGCCTGCGGATTCCGGCCGATATCGAACGCATCGGCGATTACGCGGCCAACGTGGCCAAGCGCTCGATCGCACTCAATTCCGCGCCGCCGCTGCCGCAGACGGTGGGCTTGCGCGCGCTCGGCCAGATGGCCGCGCAGGCCGTGCGCGAAGCCGTGCAGGCCTACCGCAACAAGGATGCCGATGCGGCGATCCGTGTGCGCGACGAAGATGCACGCCTGGATGCGCAGTACACCGCACTGTTCCGCGAGCTGCTCACCTACATGATGGAAGACCCGCGCAACATCACCCCGTGCACGCATCTGCTGTTCATGGCCAAGAACCTGGAACGGATCGGCGACCACGCCACCAATATCGCCGAGAACGTCTGGTTCCTGGTGCATGGCGAGCAGCCGCTGCCGCCGCGACTGAAGCGCGACGAGACCAGCACTACCGGCGTCATCTGAGGCCAGCGCTCTGCCCCAGCGGCGCTGCGGATGACCGGGAGATCGCCCGAAAAGCTTTATTTCATTACGTATTCATCTTCAGACGCCTAGGGTGAAATTGCACAGGCAGTCCCTGTGACCTCAGGAGTCGCGCAGATGAAACGCATCATTGGTTCCTTCATGGCCCTGTCGCTGCTGGCATCCGGCGGCGCGTTTGCCGCACCTCAGCAGCACGACAACCGCGGCCACGACGACGATCGCAACCGGTCTGCACAACGCCATGACGACCGTGGCCCTGACCGTCACGACGACCGCCACGATGATCACCGCGACGACCACCGCAATGCGCGCGCCAACGACCACCGCAACGATCGCCACGGCCCGCCGTACCGCCGCGGCGAACGGCTGGCACCGGACCATCGCGGCAACCGCGTGGCCGACTACCGCAAGCATCACCTGAACACGCCGCCGCGTGGTCATGAGTGGCGCCGTGTGGACAACACCTACGTGTTGATCGCGGTTGCGACCGGCCTGATTGCCAGCGTGGTCGCCGGCCGCTGATACCTGCGCCCCGCAGCTGACGTCACCAGGCCCGATCCGTGCACGCGCGGGTCTGGCCTTTTCGTGTCTGGCCGTCTTTCTACTGCGCAAGGACGGCGGCCGTGTGACCGATCGGGCCGGCCATGCGACCTGCTAGGCTATGCCTATGAACGAACCGGTCGACCTGCAACCCTCCCCCTCCCTGCTCCCCATGTCGCGGCGTTTTCGCGGCTATCTGCCGGTGGTGGTGGACGTGGAAACCGGCGGGTTCGACTGGAACAAGCACGCTTTGCTGGAAATCGCCTGCGTGCCGATCGAGATGGACGCGCAGGGGCATTTCTTCCCGGGCGAAACCGCCAGTGCGCATCTGGTGCCGGCGCCGGGGCTGGAGATCGACCCGAAGTCGCTGGAGATCACCGGCATCGTGCTCGACCATCCGTTCCGTTTCGCCAAGCAGGAAAAGGACGCGCTGGACCATGTGTTCGCACCGGTGCGCGCAGCGGTCAAGAAGTATGGCTGCCAGCGCGCGATCCTGGTGGGCCATAACGCGCATTTCGACCTGAATTTTCTCAATGCCGCGGTTGCCCGCGTTGGCCACAAGCGCAACCCCTTCCATCCGTTCAGCGTGTTCGACACGGTGACCCTGGCCGGCGTGGCATACGGCCAGACCGTGCTCGCGCGCGCCGCGCAGGCCGCCGGCCTGGACTGGAACAGCGCCGATGCGCACAGCGCGGTGTACGACACCGAACAGACCGCGCGGCTGTTCTGCAAGATTGCCAACGCGTGGCCGGGCCCGGCCAGCGCGGGGTGAGTGGGTGGGGATTGGGCAGTCGGGATTAGGGACTCGTAAGAGCGGCGCTCCCGGCTTCTGAGACAACGTCGGTAGCAGCAGTGCTGCATGCAACGCGATTAATTCCCCGCGCCGTTTCTTGTAACCAGCACAGCGCCAAACAGCGCGCTCTTGCGAATCCCAAATCCCCAATCCCGTCCTAACCAATACAGATCCGGTCGCGCCCGGCGCTCTTGGCTTCGTAGAGCGCATGGTCGGCGCGTTGCATCAGCGATGAACCCGACTCTTCCTCGCCCAGTTCGGCCAGTCCCGCACTGAAGGTCACTTGCAGGTCTTCCACGCCGCCCCAGTCATGCCGCGCATGGAATTGCGCGCGGATGCGCAGGCACAAGGCGTGCGCCTGCTCAAGCGTGGTGTCGCTGAGCAGCAGCGCAAATTCCTCACCACCCAGGCGCGCGGGCAGGTCCGAGGCACGCGCCGCCGCCGTGAGCAGTACGCCCACGTCATGCAGCACCGCATCGCCGCTGGCATGCGAATACTGGTCGTTGATGCGTTTGAAATGGTCGATGTCCAGAATCGCCAGCACCAGCGGCCGCCCGCTACGGCGGGCACGACTTAGATCACGTGCCAGCGCCTCGTCGAAATGCCGCCGGTTCGGCAAACCAGTCAACGCATCTTCGTGGGCCTGGCGTTCGAACGCATCGGACTTGATGCGCAAACGCGTCAGCAACTCGCTCTTTTCCTGGTTGGCCTGCAACAGCCGTTGCGCCTGCCGTTGCAGGTCTTCGGTGCGCTTGCGCACCAGTTCGGCCAGCCGCGCGTTGTGGGTCTTGTAGCGCCGCAACAGAAAGCGATACAGCAACGCCAGCAACAGCAGCGCGCCCAGCACGCCGGCCAGCCGCACGTCCTGGCGTTGCCACCACAGCGGCAGCACCTCGAACGCCCAGACCGCTTCGTGCGGACTCCAGGCACCACCTGGGTGGCGCGCGGCCACACGCAAGCTGTAACGCCCCGGCGGCAGGCCGATGAATTCCACGCTGCGCTGCCGGCCACGCTCGATCCAGGTGTTGTCCAGACCATCCAGGCGCGTGCGGTACTCGATGCGTTCGGGCAGCAGGAAACTCATGCCGACATAGGACACCGTCAGCCGCTGCCCGCCCGGCAGCTTGGTCTGCTGCCGCCATGGCACCGGGCGGCCGCCTTGCTGCACGTTTTCGATCAACGGCGGCGGCGCGGGCCGTTCGCGGAAGCGCTGCAGGCGTGCCGGGTCCACGGTGCTCACGCCGCCGGCCGTCACCACCCACACGGTGCCATCGGCACGTTCGATCATGCTCGGGCCAGAGCTGCCATTGGCCTGCGCGTTGCCCATGCCATCGATTTCGCCGTAGCGTTCGATGCCGAGCCGGCCGCGCCCGTCGGCCACTGCATTGAGTGTATTGAGTTCAGTTCGCAGCACGCCGCGGTTGCTGCTGATCCAGGCATTGCCCAGGCGGTCGGCGACCAGCTGGAACACGGTGTCCACCGGCATGCCCTGCTCCAGCCCCACGCGTGCCAGCGCGCCACGACGTGCCCGGTACAGCCCACGATCGGTGGAAATCCAGACATCTTCGCCAACGCGCTGGAATCCGAACACGCTGCGCGCACCGCCCAGCCGCTCCAGCAGCAGCTGCTGCAGCACACCGTCACGGACCACGGCCGCGCCATCGACCGAACCGACCCACAGCGCGCCATCGATGCTGGCCAGCGCAGTCACCACACCATCGGGCAGGCCGGTGATGGCCAGCGGCGCCCGCCGCCCATCGACCAGATGCACCACGCCACGTTGGGTCGCCAGCCAGACGGTGTCGGCATCGTCGATCACGATTGCGCGAATGTGCCCGTTGGGAATGCCGTCGGCCTCACCGAAGTGGCGCAGCACACGCCCGTTGCGCAGCACGAACACGCCATCGGCATAGGTGCCCACCCACAGGTCGCCGCGCCCATCCAGCGCCAGGCTGAGCACCGACAACCGCCGCCCGGACGGTGTGGCCACCGGCACCGGCACGATGCGGCCGTCGGGCAGCAGGCGGTCCAGGCCTGCGGTGGTCGCCACCCATAGACTGCCATCGCGGTCTTCCAGCAGCGCGCGCGCGTAGTCGCCACTGAGCCCGTCGCGCTGGCTGTAGCTGCTGAACAAGGTTTCGCGCAGGCGGAACAGGCCACCGTTGGCGCCCACCCAGATGCTGCCTTCGGCATCCTCGCGCAGGCTGACGATGCGCCCGGTGGGCAGCGCACGGCCAGCCTCCAGATGCTCCACGCCGTGGCTGCCAATGCGCAGCAGGCCCTGGCTCTCGCTGCCCAGCCACAGGTCGCCATGGCGATCCTGCAGCATCGCAGTGAAGTGGCCCTGCCCCGGCACCTGGTGCACCAGCTGCGCACGTTCGCCCTGCAGGCGATACAGCTGCTCGCCGGCCACCACCCACACCGTGCCGTCCGGTGCCCGATACGGCCAGGCCAGACCCGGCGGCAGGCCGAACGCTGCGGGTGCGCGATGCATGCGGCCATCCGGCTCGCGGTAGATCAGCCCATCCAAGGTGCCGATCAACAGCCGTCCCCGGCCGTCGAACACCATCCGCGGGAAGCTGCTTTGCAACGGCACGCCTGCCTGCGGCGGGAAATAGTCGAAGCGCCCATCCGGCCAAAGGCAGCCCAGTCCATGGCCTTCGAACAGCAGCCACATCCGGCCATCGGCATCCATGGTCATGCCGTGGATCAGCGCCTGTGGCCAATCGGCACGGCGCGGCCACTGCCGCCAGTGACCATCGGCACCGTGGCGCACCAGATTGCCGCGTGCATCACTCAGCCACAGGGCGTCGTCGTGATCCACGTACAGCGCGCCGACGCCGTTGTCGGGCAGGCCGGGCCGCGTGCTGCGATCGATGACGGTGAATTCCAGCCCGTTGTAGCGGACCAGGCCCTCCCAGGTGGCGAACCACAGGTAGCCATCGGCGGTCTGGGCGATGTCGCGCAGCGAGTTATGCGGCAGTCCGTTGCGCGAACTCCAGCTGTCGATGGCGTAGTCGCGCAGGCGTGCGCTCGTGCCCGGGGCCGCGTGTGCTGCAAGCGAGCACATCCACAACAGCGCGCACACGCAGGCCGCGAGCCAGCGTTGCCACTGCCCCCACCCTCGTGTCGACGCCGTTGCGCCATCCCCACTATCGCCCGCGCTGCGAGCGCCCACCCCAAGCTTCATCACCCACACGACACGCCGTTCGCTGCGGATATGGTAGGCAAAAAAGCGCGGCAGTGCCGCTGTCGCGATGGCCAGACCTGATGTAGTGGGCTGGCCGGTGCGTGGACGAGGCCAGCGCACCGCGCGATGCGCTGCAATTGCGCAAGAGTGTGGTGTTGCCGGTATGCCACCGATGAGCGCTGCGCGCTTATAAACTCGCTGCCGCAGTGCCCGGCCCGCGCACTGCGGCGCCGGCGCACCGCATGACTCAGGCGCCCAGACGCTGGCGCACGGCCTCGAACAAGGTCACGCCGGTGGCCACCGAGACATTGAGGCTTTCGATGTCACCGGGCATCGGAATCTTGACCAGGCCATCGCAATGCTCGCGGGTGAGCCGACGCAAGCCATCGCCCTCGCCGCCCAGAACCAGGCCGACATTGCCGCGCAGGTCCACGCTGTACAGCGAAGCCTCCGCTTCGCCGGCCAGGCCATACAGCCATACGCCCTGCTTCTGCAGATCGCGCAGGCAGCGCGCCAGGTTGGTCACCGCCACCACCGGGATGCGGTCGGCCGCGCCGGCCGAGGTCTTGCGCACGGTGGCGTTGACCGTGGCGGACTTGTCCTTGGGAATCACCACCGCGGTGACGCCGGCAGCAGCGGCGCTGCGCAGGCAGGCCCCCAGGTTGTGCGGGTCCTGCACGCCGTCCAGGATCAGCACCAGCGCGCGCCCTTGCGCACTCTCCACCAGGCCTTCCAGTTCGTTCTCGGCCCAGAGTCGCGCTGCGGCGTAGCGCGCAGCCACACCCTGATGGCGCACCTGCCCGCCCACGCCGTCCAGCGCCTGGGTGTTGACCCGGCGCACGTCGATGCCCTTGCGGCGCGCCTGTTCTTCGATCTCGGTCAGGCGCGGGTTCTTGCTACCGGCCTCGATCAGGACCTCGCGCACGTTGTCGGCGTCGTTCTCGACGGACGAGGCGACAGCATTGACGCCGACGATCCACTGGTTCTGCTTGCTCATTGCGCGGGCATACGAAGAAATGAGGGGGAATGGTAGGGCCTGCGGCCTGCTACGTCACGGCCGGGGCATGGATCGCCTGACAAAGCAGGTAAACGATTGCAGCGCCGCCGCTGGCACCTGCGGGAGTCATACGCCGCTGCCCGCAGCGCGCACGCCGCAACGGCAGCCGTGCGCCGGACTGTTTCCGCGCGAGGTGAACCGCTGTGGACAAGCGCTTGAACGCTTGTCGCGTCGACGTCGGCAACGAACCGCAGTGCGCCGACATCAGCCTGATTGAACACAGCGAGGACCTGCAAGGCGAGGCCCGATCGCTGCTTACACCGGCCACCGCTCGGTGTCGTGATCCGGATGCTGATGCGATACGAGCGCGGCCTGGAAAGCCAATGCCGCCGCGTCGTCCTCGCTCGGGCGTGTCGGCAGCTGCGTCAGGGTATCGACGAACGGCAACTTGCGCTCCAGCCCGTACTGAATATGTGGGGGCAACCGCTCTGGCGTATCGAATGCACCAGCGGCAATCGCCACGCCATCAGGTGCTTCATAGGTCAACGGCGTGCCGCACTCGGCGCAAAAACCGCGCTGCACCAGCGTCGACGACGCGAAGCGCTTGGGCTCACCGCGGGTCCAGCGGAACGCGGCGCCACGCACCGACACCAGCGGCGCGTAATACGCCCCAAACGCTTTCTGACACATGCGGCAGTGACAGATTGACGCGTGGTCCAGCACGCCGCGCACATGAAAGCGCACCGCGCCGCATTGGCAGCCACCGCTGTATTCGGAAGATGCGCTCATCGTTTGCCTCGCAGATCGGCGTGTTAGGCAAACCACCGCGTCATCATGGCGCGGTGGCACTCACTCCGCACTGTCCGGCTCAGCAGTGCGGGCCGCCATGCCGGCCACCCGCACTACCGCGCAGCATCAATACGGCTTTTTCTTGCGCTTGGCCGGCTTCTCACGCGGCGGCAGCGGTGCTTCTGCAGGCGCACCATCTTCGGCCAGACGGAAGTCGATCTTGCGTTCTTCCATGCTCGCCTTGAGCACCAACACGCGTACCGGGTCGCCCAGACGGAATTCGCGACCGCGGCGTTCGCCGGTCATCGTCTTGCGGATCGGATCGAACTGGTAGTAGTCCTGCGGCAGCTGGGTGACGTGCACCAGGCCGTTGACCTTGGACTGGGTCAATTCCACGAACAAGCCGAAGCTGGTTACACCGCTGATCACGCCGTCGAACTGGCCGCCGACATGCTTTTCCATCCAGGCGGCGCGATAACGCTCGTCCACTTCGCGCTCGGCCTCGTCGGCACGCCGGCCACGCTCGGAACACTGCAGCGACAACGCGGCCATCTGACGCGGGGTGTAGATGTATTTTTCCGGGCTGGCGCCGGTCAGCGCGTGCTTGATCGCACGGTGCACCAGCAGATCGGGATAACGGCGGATCGGCGAGGTGAAGTGCGCATACGCCTCCAGTGCCAGGCCGAAGTGCCCGTTGTTTTCCGGCGAATACACCGCCAGGCTCTGGCTGCGCAGCAGCACCGATTCCAGCAGCGCGGCATCCGGACGCGCACGCACCTTCTTCAGCAACTTGGTGTAGTCACCTGGGCGCACCTTGCTCCACGCCGGCAGGCTCAGCTGGAATTCCTTGAGGAACTCCAGCAGGTCTTCGAACTTGCTCTCCGGCGGCCGCTCATGCACGCGGTACGGCGCAGGCACATGCATGCTCAACAAATAACGCGCTGCCTCGACGTTGGCGGCGATCATGCATTCCTCGATCAGCTTGTGCGCGTCGTTGCGTACCAGCATGCCGGCCTGGGTGACCTCGCCGGTGTTGTCGAGCACGAAGCGCACTTCGGAGGTTTCGAATTCGATCGCGCCGCGATGCGTGCGCGCCTTCGACAACACGTTGTACAGCTGATGCAGACGCTGCACCTGCGGCAACAACGGGCCGATAAACGCCTTGGTATCGGCATCGTCTTCGCCAACCGCCTTCCAGACCTGGTTATAGGTCAGGCGCGCATGCGAATTCATCACCGCTTCGTAAAAACGCGAGCCGGTCACTTCGCCATCGCGTCCGACCTGCATATCGCAGACGAAACACATGCGGTCGACCTTGGGCATCAGCGAACAGATGCCGTTGGACAGGGTCTCCGGCAGCATCGGCACCACAAACCCGGGGAAATACACCGAGGTGGCGCGCTTTTGCGCTTCGTCGTCCAGCGGCGTGCCGGGACGCACATAGTTGGACACGTCGGCGATCGCCACCACCAGACGGAAACCGTCGGCATTGGGCTCGCAATACACCGCGTCGTCGAAATCCTTGGCGTCCTCGCCGTCGATGGTGACCAGCGGCATCTGCCGCAGATCCACGCGCCCGCCGATCATCTGCGGCTCGACCACCAGCGGCACCGCCGCGGCTTCGTCGAGCACTTCCTGCGGGAATTCATGCGGCAACTCGTGGCCATGGATGGCCATTTCCACCACCAGCGACGGGGTCAGCTTGTCGCCAAGAACCGCGATGATCTTGCCGATCGCCGGGCGGCGCGCGTCCGGCGGTGCGATCAGCTCGCACACCACCAGCTGGCCTTCGCGGGCCTCACCGATGCCGTCCGGGGCGATCTGCACATTGCGCTGCACGCGCTTGTCGTCGGGGTCGACGTAGGCCACGCCGTGCTCGTAGAAGAAGCGCCCGATCATGCGCGACATGCGCCGTTCCAGCACACGCGCAATGGCGCCTTCGCGGCGACCACGGCGGTCAATGCCGGTGACGTTGGCCAGTGCGCGATCACCGTGCATGACCTTGCGCATTTCGAACGGCGGCAGGAACAGGTCGTCGCCACCTTCGTCCGGCTTGAGGAACCCGAAGCCTTCCGGATTGGCGATCACCACGCCGGCAATCAGGCTGGTCTGCTGCACCGGTGCATAGCCGCCACGGCGGTTCTGCACCAGCTGCGCTTCGCGCACCATCGCGGCCAGGCGCTTGCCCAGCGCATCGATGCGATCGCTCAAGCCCAGCTGTTCGGCGATTTCTTCAGCGGTCTGCGGGCCGTCGCAATCTTCCAGCAATTGCAGGATGGCTTCGCGGCTGGCAATCGGCTCGGCGTAGCGCAGCGCTTCGCGGTCGGCGTGCGGGTCCTTGAATCCGGCGTCCGCAACAGCCTGGACGGCGTCTTTCTGGAATCGTTCCGGCGGCGGCGCAGGCGGGCCACTCTTGCGAGGATGCGGTGCGCGGGGCGCAGCAGGCTCGACGGAAGGTGCCGGCTGGTCGGACGACGCCTTTGCCGCAGCGCGCTTGTTGGCGGATTTGGTGGACGCACCTGCCGCAGCGCGGACCAGGAAGTCCGGCATCCAGCCCGGCAGTTTCTGTTGCTCGGCGGTGCTGGACTCGCCCGGGCTGGCGGATTTGCGGCGGCTGGGCCGGTCGGAATCGGGGGTATTTTTCTTTGTCATTACCCTAATGGTACCCCTTGCGGTCCTGACGTGGGCGGCAATGCCAGCCAGGCCCTTGGCAATTGCTCCACATCACCCGTTGACAAGCCCGCCAGGAGTCTGCAAAATTCGCGGCTCACCTGCCCAGGTGGCGGAATTGGTAGACGCACTAGCTTCAGGTGCTAGCGGGGGCAACTTCGTGGAGGTTCGAGTCCTCTTCTGGGCACCAGTTTAAAAAGACCTCCGAGCGATCGGGGGTCTTCTGGTTTCTGGGGTCAGATTTTTTCGGGTAGGTGCTGCGACGTGGGCACTGCACGCTGCGCGAGATCGGTAATGCAGGCCTTGCGCCAGATGTGCGCGGCTGCGCTCGGCTTGTGGCGAAAGCACCTAACCCGGCCTGTTTGTTCCTGCTCGATGCGTTGGCGCTTGCGCCCTCGATGCAGGCAGCCTCAGCCTGTCTGTTGACTGCATGACCATGCAGTTCAACGGACTCTGACAAGCACGGCAACTGCGTGGTCTCTGCCCTGCCCCACGGCTTGCTTGCTCCCAGCCTTTCCTAACGAACTCATGTGTGCGCCGCGCGCGTAGAAGTGCTGCTCAATCGCAAGGGTCAAGCATCAGGGCGATAGACGTCATGCGATTGGCGTCGACGAAACCGGACGCGCCGTGCGCCAGCTGCGACGCAACAGCAACTCGACCTAAGCAATTCGACCCACCTCATCGCATCGCATCGCAGCGACGATCACAGGCGCAGGCGGCGCCGCCCGTGAACACCGCAGCTCAAGGCGCGGCAGTAATGCCTGCCACGCGCAGGGCCTGTGCCCAGATCCGATAGCCGGCCTCGCTGGGGTGGGTACCGTCGGGCATCAGCGCCTCGGGCAAGGCGCCGTCGGGTTGCAGCATTTGCGGCGCGATATCCACCAGCCGCACCGCCGGGTCACCGGCAAAGCGCGCAGCAAGCAGGCGGTTGGTTTCGGCGATCGGCGCTCGCTGCGGGCTGTCGGGGCGATGGCCGCGGGGCATGATCGCCATCAGGATCAACTTGCTGTTGGGCAGGCGCTGGCGCACTTCGGCAACCACCGCTTCCACGCCCTGCGCGGTCTCGGCGGGCGTACTGGCGCGCGATTGCGCGGTGCCGGTGAGATTGTTGGTGCCGATATGCAGCACCACCCAACGCGGATCGAGCCCATCGAGTTCGCCCTGGCGAATGCGCCACAGCACGTTCTGGGTGCGGTCCCAGCCAAAGCCCAGATTCAACACCGGCCGCTTGCCGTACAGCCAGGCCCAGGACGCCGGCCCGCTGACGCGCGTGGCCTGCGGCGGGCCGGCCCAGAAATGCGTGATCGAATCACCGATCATCACCACCTCCGGCTTGAGGCTGCGCGCGGTGGCCAGTGCGGCGTGGTGGCGCGCGTACCAGTCGTAGGAGTCCTGCTCCAGCCAATCGACCGGGATCAGCGAGGTTGCCACGTCGCGGCCGAGCTCGGCGACCGGCTTGACCGGTGGCTCGCCCAGCAGCTTCGCCAGGGTCGGCTCGATGGCTTCCGCCAGCATGCGCTGGCCCTGCGTGTCCGGATGCAGGGCACCGGCCGGCGGGCGGAAGCGGGTGTCGTAGAACAGCTCGGTGCGCAGCGCGCCGTCGCGCAGGAAGATCGACCCCACATCCAGGTAGGTCACGCGCGGATTATCGCCATAGCGCATCGCCAGGGCCTGGTTGACCTGCGCGTCGCGGCGCGACTTTTCGGCCGAGACCGCACTTGGCAGCACACCCAGCAACAGGATGTGCGTGCGTGGCAGCTTCTGTTCGATCGCCGCGACCACCGCATCGATGCCCAGCTGGGTCTGCTCGGCGGTGTGCTGCAGGTGCCCGGTGTTATTGGTGCCGATCAACACCACGGCCACCTTGGGATGCAGGCCGTCCACTTCACCGTTGGCCAGGCGCCACAGCACGTGCTCGGTGCCATCGCCGCTGAAGCCTAAGTTGAGCGCACCACGGCTGCCGTAAAAAGTCTGCCAGGTGGGCTGGAAATTCTCGTCGGGTGCCTGGGCTTTGTCGTAGTTCTGGGTGATCGAATCGCCGATCAGCAGCAGCGGCGTGTCGGCGTGTTGTTTCGCCTGCTCGAGCACCTGCGCATGCCGCTGCGACCACCAAGGCTCCTGCAGCCGGTCGGTCGGCACGATCGACGGTGGCGGCGTCTGCGCAGTGGCCGCGGTGCAGACCAGCAATAGCCCACAGCACACCAGCGCGGGCGCAATGGCAGACAGCGAAAGGCGGGAAACCACCGCGTGCAAAGACCGGAACATGCGCGCACCAGAGACGGGAGATGCGGCGATTGTGGTCTGCGTGCGCGGCGTACGACAAGCGTGTACGCAGCGAGGCTGCGGTTTGGCGCTGCTGTGGTGGTGGCTCGGCGCCTGACGCCGTGCAGGCTGAGCAGCCTAGACATCGTAGGAGCGCGCTTGCGCGCGATGCGGCATTCTCGGTAACGCTTCATCGCGCGCGCGCTCCTACGAGGCGGTGGATCGCCATCTGATACACCACGATTTCAGCAAACTATTACGCGACTGATGTGGATAGGCCTCGACCGGTGGCGCGTGACGAAACGCGGCCGACCTCAGCGCAGGCCGGTTTCGCCGCGCGCGATCACCAGGCGTTGAATCTCCGAGGTGCCTTCGTAGATTTCGGTGATCTTGGCATCGCGGAGAGCGTTCCGGCGTTACCGCACCCGCGGCAGCGCTGGGCAGCCGAACTCAGCGCAGCCCGGTTTCGCCGCGCGCGATCACCAGGCGTTGAATCTCCGAGGTGCCTTCGTAGATTTCGGTGATCTTGGCATCGCGGAAGTAGCGCTCCAGCGGCATTTCCTTGGAATAGCCCATGCCGCCGTGGATCTGCACGGCCTGATGGGTGATCCACATCGCCGCTTCGGAGGCGGTGAGCTTGGCCACCGCTGCTTCGGTGCCGAACTTCTGCCCCTGCCCCTTGAGCCAGGCCGCGCGCAAAGTGAGCAGCAAGGCTGCGTCGAGCTTGCACTTCATGTCGGCG
Source organism: Xanthomonas sp. NCPPB 4037 (assembly GCF_041475695.2). Classification (NCBI taxonomy): domain Bacteria; kingdom Pseudomonadati; phylum Pseudomonadota; class Gammaproteobacteria; order Lysobacterales; family Lysobacteraceae; genus Xanthomonas; species Xanthomonas sp. NCPPB 4037. Next base: position 1,841,206 of record NZ_CM191261.1, on the reverse strand, counting down.
ATCTTGGCCTGGGTCATCTGGAAGGTGCCGATCGCCGCGCCAAACGCCTTGCGCTCCTTCACATAGGACAGCGTGGCCTCATAGGCCGCACGCGCAATGCCCACTGCCTGCGAGGCGATCCCGATCCGGCCTGCGTCAAGCACGCTCATCGCGGTCTTGAAGCCCTCGCCTTCCGCGCCCAACACCTCGTCCGGCTGCGCCACGTAATCGGCGAACTCAATCTCGCAGGTGGCCGAGGCGCGGATGCCGAGCTTGGGCTCGGTCTTGCCGCGATGGAAGCCGGCGCGCGCGGTATCGACCATGAAGGCGGTGATGCCGCGCGAGCCCTTGTCCGGCTCGGTCACCGCGAACAACACGATGTACTTGGCCACCGGGCCGGAGGTGATCCAGCTCTTCTTGCCGTTGATGACGAAGCTGCCATCGCCCTGCTTGATCGCACGGCAACGCATGGCCGAGGCATCCGAGCCAGATTGCGGCTCGGTCAGTGCGAACGCGCCGATGTGCGTGCCTTCGGCGATTGCGCGCACGTACAGCTGCTTCTGCGCCTCGGTGCCGTTCTTCAGGATGCCGGTGCAGAACAGCGAGTTGTTGACCGACATGATGGTGGAATGCGCGCCATCGGCGGCGGCGATCTCGATCATCGCCAGCGCATAGCTGATCGGGTCCATGCCGGCGCCGCCGTACTCGGCCGGCACCTCGATGCCCATCAGGCCGTTCTCGCCCAGCAGCTGGATGTTCTCCAGCGGAAACTCGCCGCTGCGGTCGAACTGCTCGGCGCTGGGGGCGATCTTTTCCTGCGCGATCCGGCGGGCCACGTCCTGGATCATCAGTTGTTCTTCGGTAAAGCTGAAATCCACGTTCGACCCCTCCCGGGTATTGGCTGAGCGGCCATTGTAGCCACAACCATTCGCATGCGTATGTAGTTGACCCCACACCCCGCCCGGCCGAAAATATCTCCATATCGCGATATAGAGATATTCATGGATCTGGAAGACTGGTCGGCCCGCCTGAAAGTGTTTGCCGACGCCACCCGGGTACGCCTGCTGGCCTTGCTGGAACAGGAAGAACTCACCGTGGCCGAGCTGTCGGCCATCACCCGCCTCGCCCAGCCGCGCGTGTCCACCCATCTGGCCAAGCTCAAGGAGGCCGGCCTGGTGCGCGACCGCCGCGCCGGCGTGTCGGCGTATTACCGCTTCGACGAAGTGTCACTGGACCCGGCCCAGCGTGCGCTGTGGCTGGCGCTGAGCACCGGCAGCGACGACCCGCTGCTGCGCCAGGACGCCGAGCGCGTGGCTGCCGTGCTCGCCAACCGCGCCGCCGACCAGAACTGGGCCGATTCGGTGGCCGGCGACATGGAGCGCCACTACTCGCCAGGGCGCACCTGGGAAGCGCTGGCACGCACCGCGCTGCCGCTATTGGAAACCGGCGACGTGCTCGATATCGCCTCCGGCGATGGCGTACTCGCCGAGCTGGTGGCGCCACACGCCACCCGCTACATCTGCATCGACACCAGCGCACGCGTGGTCGCTGCGGCCAGCGAGCGCCTGCGCAAGCTGCGCAATGTGGAAGTGCGCGAAGGCGACATGCATGCACTGCCCTTCCCCGATGCCAGCTTCGACCTGGTGGTGCTGATGCATGCCCTCACCTATGCGGCCAAGCCTGCGCAGGCGGTGGCCGAGTCGGCGCGCGTACTGCGCCCCGGCGGCCGGCTGTTGCTGTGCAGCCTGGCCAAGCACGAGCACCGCGCAGCGGTGCAGGCCTACGGCCACGTCAACCTGGGCTTTGCAGCCAAGGAATTGCGCAAGTTCGTCGAGAAAGCCGGCCTGGACGTGTCCAGCCTGGAGTCGGTGACGCGCGAAAAGCGTCCACCGCATTTCGAAGTGATCTCGTTGATTGCGATGAAGCCGGGAATTGGGAATCGAGAGTCGGGATTGGTTGAAGGCAAGAGCAACACGTCGCGGAGAGCCAGCGCATGACACACCTGCCAATCCCCAGTGCCGAATCCTCCATCCCGTTTTCGCTGCCATGGCTGCACCCGGAACGCGCGGCTAAGCTCACCGCGGCGCTACGCGAGCGCATCCTCATCATCGATGGCGCAATGGGCACCATGATCCAGCGCCACGATCTGCAGGAATCCGATTACCGCGGCACGCGGTTTTCCGAAGGGTACGACAGCGCGCAAGGGCACGTGCACGGCGCCGGCTGCGATCACGCGCCGCAAGGGCATGACCTGAAGGGCAACAACGATCTGCTGCTGCTGTCCAGCCCGGAGATCATCGCCGGCATTCATCGCGCCTACCTGGATGCCGGTGCGGATCTGCTGGAAACCAATACCTTCAACGCCACCTCGGTCAGTCAGGCCGACTATCACCTCGAACATCTGGTGTACGAGTTGAACAAGGCCGGTGCCCAGGTCGCACGCGCCTGTTGCGATGCCGTCGAAGCGCTGACGCCGCACAAGCCGCGGTTTGTGATCGGCGTGCTCGGCCCCACCAGCCGCACCGCCTCGATCAGCCCGGACGTCAACGACCCCGGTTACCGCAATACCAGCTTCGATGCGCTGCGCGAAACCTATCGCGAAGCCATCGACGGCCTGATCGATGGCGGCGCCGATACCTTGATGGTGGAAACCATCTTCGACACCCTCAACGCCAAGGCTGCGCTGTATGCGATCGAAGAAGTGTTCGAAGCGCGTGGCGGCCGCCTGCCGGTGATGATCTCCGGCACCATCACCGATGCCTCCGGGCGCACGCTGTCCGGGCAGACCGCCGAAGCGTTCTACGCCTCGGTTGCACACGGCAAGCCGTTGTCGGTGGGCCTGAACTGTGCGCTGGGCGCCAAGGAATTGCGCCCGCACGTGGAGACGCTCTCGCAAATCGCCGATGCCTACGTCAGCGCGCATCCCAATGCTGGGCTGCCCAATGCGTTCGGTGAATACGACGAGACGCCGGAAGAAATGGCCGAAACGCTGCGCGAGTTCGCCAAATCCGGCCTGCTCAACCTGGTAGGCGGTTGCTGCGGCACCACGCCGGACCATATCCGCGCGATTGCCGAGGCCGTGGCCGACCTGCCGCCGCGCCAGCTGCCCAACGCGCTGGAGCAAGCCGCATGACGCAGGCCTGCGCGCGCCGTCTTCGTTGCCGGCCTGACACGCACGCGTGCTCTGGCCGACCCGTCACCTTGCAGATGCCCGCATGAACGCACAGCCCCGCTACACCCGTCTGTCCGGCCTGGAACCGCTGGTCATCACCCCGGACCTGCTGTTCGTCAACGTGGGCGAGCGCACCAACGTCACCGGCAGCGCGCAGTTCCGCAAGCTGATCAAGGAAGAGCGCTACGAGGAAGCGGTGGAGGTGGCGCGCCAACAGGTTGCCAACGGCGCGCAGATTCTCGACGTCAACATGGACGAGGGCCTGATCGATTCCGAGAAGGCAATGACGCGCTTTCTCAACCTGATCATGTCCGAGCCGGATATCGCGCGCATCCCGGTGATGGTGGATTCGTCCAAATGGACCGTGATTGAAGCGGGCCTGAAGTGCCTGCAGGGCAAGAGCATCGTCAACTCGATCTCGCTCAAGGAAGGCGAAGCGGTGTTCATCGAACAGGCGCGCAAGGTGCTGCGCTACGGTGCCGCCGCGGTGGTGATGGCCTTCGATGAAGTGGGCCAGGCCGACACCTGCGCGCGCAAGGTGGAGATCTGCACACGCGCCTACAAAGTGCTGACTGAAAAAGTGGGCTTCCCGCCGGAAGACATCATCTTCGACCCGAACATCTTTGCGGTGGCTACCGGCATCGAGGAGCACGACAACTACGCGGTGGACTTCATCGAGGCCACGCGCGAGATCAAACGCACCCTGCCGCATTGCCATATCTCCGGCGGCGTCTCCAATGTGTCGTTCTCGTTCCGCGGCAATGAAAGCGTGCGTCAGGCGATCCACTCGGTGTTCCTGTTCCATGCAATCAAGGCCGGCATGGACATGGGCATCGTCAACGCCGGCGGTATGCCGATTTACGATGAGCTCGACCCGGAACTGCGTGAGCGCGTGGAGGATGTGATCCTCAACCGCCGCAAGGACGGCACCGAGCGGCTGCTGGAAATCGCCGAGCGCTACAAGGGCACCAAGGGCGCCGCCAGGACCGAAGATCTGGCCTGGCGCGAAAAACCCGTGCGTGCACGCCTGGCGCATGCGCTGGTGCACGGCATCGATGCGTTTGTGGAAACCGACACCGAAGAAGCCCGGCAACTCTCCACGCGCCCGTTGGACGTGATCGAAGGGCCGCTGATGGACGGCATGAACGTGGTCGGCGATCTGTTCGGCGCCGGCAAGATGTTCCTCCCGCAGGTAGTCAAATCCGCACGCGTGATGAAAAAGGCCGTGGCCTATCTGCTGCCCTTCATCGAGGCGGAAAAACTGCGTACCGGCGATGTCGGCAAGTCCAACGGCAAGATCATCATGGCCACGGTCAAGGGTGACGTGCACGACATCGGCAAGAACATCGTCGGCGTGGTACTGGCGTGCAACAACTTCGATGTGGTCGACCTGGGCGTGATGGTCAGCGCGCAGGTCATCCTGGATCGTGCGCGCGAAGAAAACGCAGACCTGATCGGGCTATCGGGCCTGATCACGCCCTCGCTGGAAGAGATGTCGCACGTAGCGCGCGAGATGCAGCGGCAGGGCTTCGAGATTCCGCTCTTGATCGGCGGCGCCACCACCTCGCGTGCGCACACGGCGCTGAAGATCGACCCGCATTACACCGCGCCGACCGTGTGGGTGAAGGATGCCTCGCGCGCGGTGGGTGTGGCGCAATCGTTGATCTCGCGCGATCTGCGCCAGGCCTTCGTCGCCGCCAACGATGCCGATTACGCAGAGATCCGCGCGCGCCATCGCAACCGTGGCGATGCCAAGCGGCTGGTATCGCTTGAAAAGGCACGCGCGCAAAAGTTCGATGGCGGCTGGGACAGCTACACGCCCCCCGCGCCGCGCCAGCCCGGCCTGCACGTGTTCGACGACTACCCGCTGGACGAGCTGATCGAGCTGATCGACTGGACCCCGTTCTTCCAGGCCTGGGAACTGGCCGGCAAGTTCCCGGCCATCCTCAGCGACGAGATCGTCGGCCCCCAGGCCAGCGAGCTGTATCGCGACGCCCGGCGCATGCTCAAGCGCATCGTCGAAGAGAAATGGCTGACCGCCAAAGCCGTCTTCGGCCTGTGGCCGGCGAACAGTGTGGGCGATGATGTTGAAGTGGTCCTGACGGACCACAGGGATTCGGCAGTCGGGATTGGGGAGTCGCAACAGCCCAGCCAATCCCGAATTCCCAATCCCGAATCTCGGCATTTATTGCACTTTTTGCGCCAACAAGTCGACAAACCCGTCGACCGCCCGGACTTCTGTCTGGCCGACTTCGTCGCGCCCAGGAGCAGCGGCAAGCAGGACTGGATTGGCGCGTTCGCAGTCACCGCCGGGATCGGCATCGACCCGCATGTGGCGCGTTTTGAAGCGGCCCACGACGACTACAACTCCATTCTGCTCAAGGCGTTGGCCGATCGCCTGGCCGAGGCCTTGGCCGAACGCCTGCATCAGCGCGTGCGCACCGAATTCTGGGGCTATATCGCCGATGAGACGCTGGACAACGAGGCGTTGATTGCAGAGCGCTATCAAGGTATCCGCCCGGCGCCCGGTTATCCGGCCTGCCCGGAGCACAGCGAAAAACGCACCTTGTTCAATCTGTTGCATGCCGAGCGCAACGCGGCGATGTCGCTGACCGAAAGCTTCGCCATGCTGCCCACCGCGGCCGTGTCGGGCTACTACTTCAGCCACCCCAAGAGCCAGTATTTCGTGGTGGGGCGCCTGGGCAAGGAACAGGTTGCCGACTACGCCAAGCGCAAGGGCATCACGCTGGCGCTGGCCGAACGCTGGTTGGCATCGAATCTGGATTACGACCCGGAGTAAGGGCAGCTGATCTGCCGCCTGGCTGCAGGGCCCCTGCCCGCCCCCATCACGGGACACGCTGCAAGTACGTCCTTGTAAGCGCTTACGCGGCATCCATGCCGCGTAAGGTCCCGCGACAGTGGACAGACAAGGACCAGTCGCGATGGGCGGTGTGCGTGGTTTTCAACAAAGCAACCAGAAAACTCTCTGGCGTGGTGTCCTCGCCGCTTGCGGGACCGTGTGGCGGCATGGATGCCGCCACCGAGCCCCCAGGGATGGGTTCACGGCGTGTCCCGCGAGCGGTGAGGACATCGCGCCCTCGACCGACTAGGCTTCTGACCTCAACGTCTGACTGCGTCTAAACGCCGCTACGAGTCGATATCTCGGCGTCTTGGAGTCATTGAAGGTGGGCACACTTCGCCGACCGTGTCGCATCACGCAGCCGGCCGCAGCACGTTCAACACTTCGTAGCACGCACCCATGGTGTGGTAATCGGTCTTGCCGGCCGGGCTCTTCTCGTCGCTGTACTTGCGGTTGTCCGCATCCAGGATGCGGTACCACGCGCCGTAACGGTGATCGATCATGTGCGTCCAGGAGTACTCCCAGAGCTTGTCGTACCACTGCCAGTAGCGCGCCTCACCGCTGCGCTGCGCCAGCAACGCAGCGGCAGCCAGCGACTCGGCCTGCACCCAGAAATACTTGTCGTCGTCGCAGACCTTGCCGTCGGGGTCGAAGCCGTAATACAGCCCGCCACGCTGGGCGTCCCACGACCGCTCCACCGCCACATCGAACAGGTGCTGCGCAGTCGGCAGCAACCAGTCGGCCGGCGCATAGCGATCGAGCAACATCAGCAACTTGGCCCATTCGGTCTGGTGCCCGGGCTGGAATCCCCACGGGCGGAACAGGTGCTTGGGATTTTCGCGGTTGTAGTCCCAATCGATATTCCACTGCAGATCGTAGTGCTCCCACACCAGGCCATCGGCCTTGGCGGCCTGGCGCCGGGTCATGTTGTCGGCGAGCAGCAGCGCGCGGTCGAGATAGCGTTGCTCACCGCTGGCTTCGTAGGCGGCGATCATCGCCTCGCACATGTGCATGTTGGCGTTCTGGCCGCGATACGTGGTGAAGTTGAACTGCGCATCGGCTTCGTCACGGTACAAACCAAAACCCGGCTCCCAGAAATGTTTCTCCAGTAGCTGCCAGGTCTCGTGCATCCACGCGCGTGCTTCGTCCACGCCGGCCTTCAAGCCGCACGAATACGCCAGCAACACGAACGCGACGCCGTAGCAGTGGTTCATGTCGTCTTCCACCACGCCATCGCGCAGCGTCCACGCATAACCGCCGGTGGCGGCATTACGGTGCACGTTACGCAAATAGGCCAGGCCATGCCGCACCGCGTCCAGATAGTCGGCATTGCCGAATTCGCGGTAGGCCATCGCATAGTTGAAGACAAAGCGCGTGCTGCTCACCAGATGCCGGTGCCCGGCCTCGTAGATGGAGCCGTCGTCGCGGAAATACTGGAAAAAGCCGCCGGCCGGGTCGATCGCGCGCGGGTGGTAGAAGGCCATGGTGTCGGCGATGTGCTGGCGCAGGACATCGGCCGAACGGAAATCCGGTGCGGGGGTCGCGGGCAATGGGCTCATGATTGTTCCTGGATCAAAGAATGGACCTCGTCAACGCTGGGCATCGCGGCAAATGCGCCCTTGCGTGTCACCGCCAGCGCACCAACCGCGGCGGCGAAGCGAATCACCTCGGCAATGGCCGCCGGGTCGGCACACAGCTGCTCAAGCGTGCTCGCGCGCGCCGCCAGCTGGAACAACAGGCCGCCCACGAAGGCATCGCCGGCCGCCGTGCTGTCGCGCACCTGCGCCTGGAACGCGGGCACCTGCCCGGAATCCACACGCGTCTGCCAATGCACCGGCCCGCCGCCATCGGTGACCAGCAACCAACGGGCATGGCCTTGCCACAGCTTCTGCGTCACCGCGCTGGCATCGCTGTCGAGCGTGCCGGCAAGATAGTCGAGCTCTTCGCGCGACAGTTTCACCACATCGGCAAGCGCGAGCGCTTCCCACAACAGCGGTGCCGGGTCGACCTCCTGCGGCCACAGCATCGGGCGCAGATTGAGATCCAGGCTGACGATGGCGCCATCGGCACGCGCGCGGCGCATGCCGTCGAGCGTGCACTGCGCGATGGCCGGCTCGGTCATGCTGTTGGAGCACACGTGCAACACGGCTGCCTGCGCAAAGCCATCGGCGGCGAAATGTTCGGCACGGAACAACAGGTCCGCCGCAGGCGGGCGATAGAAACTGAAACTGCGTTCGCCGGCCGCATCCAGCGCGACGAATGCCAGCGCCGTCTTGGCCTCATCGGTCCGCACGATGCCATCGGTCACGACGCCGGCCTGCTGCAGGCTCTCCAGCAGGAAATCGCCAAACATGTCGCGCCCGAGCATGCCTACAAAGTGCGCCGCGCCGCCCAGCCGCGCCACCGCAACAGCGACGTTGGCCGGAGCGCCACCCGCATACTGGGCGAAGGTGCGAGCCTCGTCCGGGCCGGCCGGCGGCAGCGCCAGCATGTCGATCAGCGCTTCGCCGAAACACACCACCTGGTTCTTGGCAGCACTCATGCGCGCGCCTCCGCCAGTGCGCCGCGCAGACGCGAGCCCCAGATGCCGTAAAACACGATGTATAGGTAGCACAGCAGCGGCAACACGAACGACTCATGCAAGCCGATGCGGTCTGCCAGCAGGCCCTGCAGGTACGGCACGATCGCGCCACCCACAATGGCCATGATCAGCAGGCTCGACGCACGCCCGGTCAGCGGGCCAAGACGCTCGATGCCCAAGGTGAAAATGGTCGGGAACATGATCGAGTTGAACAGGCCGATCGCCACCAGCGCATACACCGCCAGCATGCCGCCACTGGCCATGGTCAGGCCCAGCAGCAGCGCATTGATACCTGCGAATACCGACAACAACACGCGCGGCGACAACTTGGCCAGCAGCGCCGAGCCGATGAAGCGCCCGATCATCGCCAGCGTCCAGTACGCGGAGACGTAGTTGGTCGCCTGACGCTCGGTGAAGCCGCCGATCTGCGGCAGCGAGAAGTAGTTGACCATCAGGCTGCCGATCGCGACTTCCGCCCCTACGTAGAAGAAGATCGCCAGCACGCCGAACCGCACATGCGGGTGGCGCAATGCATCCAGCAGCGAATGCGCGCTTTCGTCCTTCTGCGCACTCGCATCGGTGAGCGCCGGCAGGCGGAACAGGAACACGAAGATCGCCAGCAGGAACAACACCACCGCCAGGCCGATATACGGCCCCTGCACTGCCTGCGCTTCCTGCACGCGATAGGCCAACTGCTCGGCTTCCGGCAGCACCTTGAGCTGGTCGCCCGTCATCACGGTGTTGGACAGGATCAGCCAGCCACCGAACAGCGGCGCGATCGCGGTACCAAGCGAATTGAGCGCCTGTGCCAGGGTGAGCCGGCTCGATGCGCTGCGCTCGGGACCGAGCAGCGCCACGTACGGATTGGCCGCCACCTGCAGGATGGTGATGCCGGTGGCCAGCACGAACAATGCACCGAGGAAGGCGCCATACACGCGCAGTTCCGCCGCCGGCCAGAAGCCCAGCGCGCCGACCGCCGCCACCGCCAGGCCGGCCACGATGCCCTGCTTGTAGCCCAACCGCGCCACCAGCCAGCCGGCCGGCAGCGACATCAGGAAATACGCGCCGAAGAAGGTGAACTGCACCAGCATCGCCTGCGCGAAGTTGAGCTCGAACACCGCTTTCAGATGCGGGATCAGGATGTCGTTGAGGCAGGTAAGAAAGCCCCACATGAAAAAGATCGTGGTGGCCACCGACAATGCGACGCCGTTGTTGACGGGCGCCTTGTTGCCGCTTGGCACAGTGGATTGCGTGGAAAGGGAAACCATAGGAGTTGCCTGGTCAGCGGCCTGGGGCCTTGGTGGGAGGATGGGTGGACACTGCGGGGGACGGTGCACATGCGCTGCTCGCGCGAATCTTCAATGCCACCGCGGCGGTAAGCCGCTGCGGCGCATGGTCGGGGTGTTCAATGCGCTGCAGCATCAGCCGTGCAGCCTGCTGGCCACGCGCGCGTGGGTCGGCCGCCAAGGTGGTGAGTGCGGGGGTGAACAAGCCGGCTTCGGCGATATCGTCAAAGCCGGTCACTGCAAAGTCGCGGCCGGGCACAATGCCGCGCATGGCCAACGCGGCCATCAATCCGAGTGCAACGCTGTCGTTGTAGCAAACCGCGGCACTGGCAGTGCGGTCGGGGTGCGCAAGCATCTGGGTCGCACAGACTGCGGCATCCTGGCGGTTGGGTGCCGACTCCACCCACTGCACTGCCAGACCGGCGGCCGCCATTGCGCGCGCGTAACCGGCGCGCCGTTGCCGGCAGGAACTGGATGCGGCATGTCCACCGAAAAAGACGATGTGCCGATGGCCTTGCGCGATGAGATGCGAGCAGGCCTCGAAGGCGCCCTGCTCGTTGTCCAGCGCCAGCAGATCCCACTCGGCATCGGCGACCTCGCGATTGAATAGCAGCACGTTGCGCTGCCGTCCCAACGCCTGGGTCAGTGCCTGCGCCTGGCTGCCTTCGGCCGGCGAGAGGATGATGCCGGCGGGCGTGTGCTCCATCAGTGAGCTCAGCACCGCCTGCTGGCGTTGCGTGGATTCGCCGGTGCTACCGAGCAAGGTCACGTACCCGGCTGCGCCCAGCGCCTCGTCCACGCCAGCGGCGAATTCGGCGAAGAACGGATTGGACAGATCATTGATCACCAGCGCGATGCTGGATGACGTGCGGCGGCGCAGATTGGCGGCGGCACGGTTATAGACATAATGTTGGCGATCCAGCTCGGCCTCGACCCGCGCGCGCGTGCTCGCATGCACCAGCGGGCTGCCGCGTAGCACCAGCGACACGGTCGCGCGCGAGACGCCGATGGCGTTGGCGATATCGCGCAAGGTCACCGCGCCACGGCGGGTACGGCCCGCTGCGTCGTCCTCAGGCGACGGAGGCGCCGGCGTGGCGCCTGTCACGCAGCAGACCTGGAGTGGTAAGGAAGAGGCATGCACTCGACGCTGATTGGATCGATCCAATTAGGCCTTTTCCCTGCATTCAATGCATGCGGCAGTGCAGCATTTCTGTGGGAACGGGCTGGAGCGTGCGTCGGTCAGTCCACTGGTACTGACGAATGTCCCTGCACCGCGACGACCAGATCAAGCGCCCTGGCTCCAAATCCAGCGCCTGTGTGCTGGCCCCGGCGTATCCGCAGCTCACCGTTACTGGAAGGCGATCGACAGCCCTAGCCCGCCCTGCCAGTCCGGGCTCTCGGAGGTCAGCCCACGCAACACCGAGACATCCAACTGCATCGCGTGCGGCAGCTGCCAGGCACCGCCCGCGCCCGCGACCCGTGCATGGTCACCCCCCGAGTCGATGCCGGCTTCCACATAGCTGCTGAAGTGCTCGCCGGAAAAGAAGGTGTAGTTCGGTGCGAAGGTCCATTGGTGGCCATCGCTATCGCGCGCGTAGTTGACGTACAACGCCAATGCGCGCTCCTGCGGTAGGTCCCACGAGGCGGTGACACCCAGTTCGCGCGAATAGCCATCGCTGAAGGCCGCACTGCCGGTCGGCACGCTGTAGCTGCCGAGCACGGCCCAATGAAAGCTCTCCACGCGCGACGGCAGCGCCACCTTGAGTGCAACGTGACTGTCCCCACCACCCCGCACGCGCTCACCACCGGCGTGCTGCCAGTTGTAACTGTCACTGTCCAGCTGCAGCTCGACGTTCTCAAACAGGCCCAGGCGCAGCACGGTATCGGCCGTGTACAGCGTGGTGCGCTGTCCGCCGCTGCGGTCGGTGCTGGCATCGGGAAGCCCCTGCTCCCAGGCAAACGCGCCGGGGCGCAGCGTCTCGGCCGCGAACGGGATCCCCGGGCGATCGAACGCCGGCGCATCGTCGGCCTGCGCGAAAGCGCGCTGGCTGAGCAGAGTCAGTGCGAGCAGCACTGCGGCGGATGTACCGAGACGGCGTGCAAATGATCGGTGACGTGACTGCGCGCAATACGTTGCTTCAGCCGCAGAGGAAGAGGAAGAGGCAGAGCGAAAACGTGACAGTGTGGACATGGCAAGACCTTCCAATGAAGAAGCGGCGGCGCATCAGTCGCGTCATCATCCGCGAAGCCGCCATCCGCGAGCGCTGCGATGGTGGGGTGCTGGCCGTGATTGGCCTGTGTATCGCGGCGCAACAGAACCGAAGCGCTGGAAGCCAGGCATTCGTTAGGCCTACGAGCCAACAAAGACAGCGATGGGCCAACAAAAAGGCACCGCTCAGGTGCCTGATTTGTTGCCTTCAATGTGCCGGAAAAACAAGCCCCGACTCACCAGACCAGGTCGTCCGGCACCTGGTATCTCGGGTCGGCGTACGGGTCGTCACCGGCCGGTGCATTGGGGTCCACCTTCAACGCCACCGATGGTGCAAACACGGCTTCGGCTTCGGCCAGCACCTGCGCTGTCACCAGCAGATAGCGGCCGTTGAGTTGCAGCACGCCCAACTCGCCGGCATTGAGTACCTTGAGCTGATCGGCGGTGACGTAGATGCGCTTGATCTTGCCGCCATACGGAAAGTGACGGGCGATGTCCGCTTCCGCGTGATTGAGGCTCTTGTCCTTGAGCAGTTCTTCCAGCTTGGCCTTGGCTTCGCGCCGCAGGCGTGCTTCTTCCTGCTTCACGCGCTCGGCTTCGATGCGCTCGTCCTTCTCGCGTTGCGCGCGGATCGCGTAGGCCTTGGCCAGGTCGATATCCTCGCGCGTGCGCGCAGGCCGGGGCCCACGACGGTCTGCGTTCGGATGCGGCCTGGCAGAGGGCGCGGGCTTGCCGTCGGGTGCCGCGGCGGCATGCGGCCGCTGCGGTCCCCTGCCCTGTCCCGGCTTGCCGGGCGCAGGCTTGCCACCCTTGCCATGCGGACGCGCGGCAGGCCGTGCGTCGGGTTTGCGTTCGGGCTTGGGGGCGGGCTTGAAGCCCAACCCAAGCAACTGGTCACGTAGGGTATCGCTCATGGCGGTGGCAATCTGCAATCAATAGTGCGGCGGTGGCGGTTCGTCCGCCGCATCCGCAAACAACGTGGAGCGCACCTTGCCCAGATCCTCGAGCAGGTGGCGGATCAATTCAGCATTGCGGGCGCCCGTCAAACGGGCGTCCGCAAGCGCTTCACTCAGTTCGGTCAGCGCCTGCTCCTGAAAGGAAAGGCGCGTTTCCAGTTCCACCAACCGCGCTTCCAGTTCCTGGTCGCGCGGCGAGAGTTGCTCATGCATGCAGCGAACGGCCTCGTCCGATGGCGTAGTACGCCAGACCTGCGGCTTCGATCTCCTGCGGGTCGTACAGGTTGCGGCCGTCGAACACGACGTCGTCCTTCAGAGCCTGCTTGATCTTGCCGAAATCCGGGCTGCGGAACTGCTTCCACTCGGTGACCACGACCAGCGCGTCGGCGCCCTCCAGTGCGGCGAAGGCGTCGTCGCAGAACGTCAGGTCGTCGCGCTCGCCGAAGATGCGCTTGGCTTCGTGCGTGGCTTCGGGGTCATACGCGCGCACCTTGGCACCGGCTTCCCACAACTGCGCCATCAGGCGACGGCTGGAGGCTGCACGCATGTCATCGGTATTGGGCTTGAACGCCAGGCCCCACACCGCAAAGGTCTTGCCGGCGATGCTGCCGTTGCCATCGGCATAGTGACGCTGCACCAGTTCGAACAGATGCCCCTTCTGCGCGTTGTTGACGCTTTCCACCGCGTTGAGCAGGGTCGGCTGCATGCCGTACTGCTGCGCGGTCTTGGCGAGCGCCTGCACATCCTTCGGGAAGCACGAGCCGCCGTAGCCGGCACCGGGGTAGATGAAGTGCCAGCCAATGCGCGGATCCGAACCAATGCCGTTACGCACATGCTCGACGTCCGCACCGACGCGTTCGGCAATGTTGGCGATCTCGTTCATGAAACTGATCTTGGTCGCCAGCATCGCGTTGGCCGCGTACTTGGTCAGCTCGGCCGAACGCACGTCCATTTCCACGATGCGATCGCGGTTGCGGTTGAACGGGGCATACAGGCGGCGCATGCGTGCAATCGCTGCCGGCTTCTTGGCACCGATCACGATCCGGTCCGGGCGCATGCAGTCAGCCACCGCGTCGCCTTCCTTGAGGAACTCGGGGTTGGAAACCACGTCGAACTCATGGTCCACGCCGCGTGCATCCAGTTCTTCCTGGATGGCCGCGCGCACCTTGTCGGCGGTACCGACCGGCACCGTGGACTTGTTGACGATCACCGACGGCCCGTCGATATGACGGCCCACGGTGCGCGCAACCGCCAGCACGTACTGCAGGTCGGCGCTGCCGTCCTCGTCCGGCGGCGTGCCCACGGCGATGAAGGTGATTTCGCCGTGCGCAATCGCCTCGGCCGCGTCGGTGGTGAAGCGCAACCGGCCAGAGGCGTGGTTGGCTTTCACCATCGGCTCCAGGCCGGGTTCATAGATGGGAATCACCCCACGATTGAGACCATCAACTTTCGCCTGGTCGATATCCACGCAGATAACGTGATGACCTACTTCCGCCAGACAGGTACCGGTGACAAGACCAACATAGCCGGTACCAAAGATCGCAACTCGCATGGGTGGGGGTACTCCTGTGGGGGATCAGGGAAGGATACCCATCAGTTCGACATCGAACGTCAACGTTGCGTCCGGTCCGATCGGCCCCCCTTGCGTGCCGTTCGGGCCATAGGCCAAGTTGGATGGAATCCAGAAACGATATTTCGAACCGACCGGCATCAAGGCGACACCCTCGGTCCATCCAGCAATCACTTGATTCAGACCGAACTCGGCCGGCTGGCCGCGCTGGTAGGAGCTGTCGAAGACCTTCCCGTCGAGCAGCTTGCCTTCGTAGTTGACGCGCACCGTGTTGGTGGGCATCGGGCGCTCGCCGCTGCCCTGGCGCAGCACCATGTACTGCAGACCCGAGGCCGTGGTGATCACGCCCTTTTCGGTCTTGTTCTTGGCCAGGAACGCATTGCCTTCTTCGCGATTCTTGGCACCGGCTGCGCCCTGCTTGGCAGTGGCGAACGCCTGCATCGTTGCGGCCGCTTCCTGCTGGGTCAACCGCGTGGTGCCCTTGGCGAATACGGTGCGTACGGCTTCCATCAGGATCGACAGATCGATCTCGTCCTTGATGCCTGCCAGCGACGGGCCAACCGCGCGATCACCGAGCATCAGGCCGACATTTTCCTTGGACGGTGCCGCCGGGGCGCTACCCGGTGCCATGCCCGGCATCTGCTGGCCGTTGCGTGCCGCCAGCGCGGTGCGCAGTGCGGTGTCGGTGGCCTGGGTCTGCTCGTCGGACAACAGCGGCTTGCCGCCCTTGAAGGCGTTCTCGATGGCGCGCTGCATGGCGCTCACATCGATGTCCTGCGCGATCGGCTCGAACGAACGTGCCACGTCCATACCGATGGCGTAACTCACGTTGCTCTTTTCAGACGATGCATTCAAAGCCGGCTTCTCCTTGGTGGCCGCTGCGGCCGGTTGTTGCGACATCGCAGGCATCGTTGCCGACATTGCCACCATCAGTAGCGACGCCGCCGCGCCGCGCTTTCCCATCTTCATTCGATGCACTTCCCGAAAGTGAAAAGATCACGCCGACGCCGGCGCTGAATACGCATTGTCGCATGTGCACGCGACGTTGCGCGCGCCGCGCTCAGCGTGCCGGCGCCTTGAGCTCGCGCTCGATCGCCGCCAGCACCTGCGGATCGTCCGGCTTGACCTTGCTCGGGAACTGCGCCACCACCTGTCCATTGCGACCGATCAAATACTTGTGGAAGTTCCAACCCGGCGCCACGCCGGTCTCGCGCGTCAGTCGCTGATACAGCGGGGTCGCCTGCGCGCCCAGCACATGCACCTTCTCAAACATCGGGAACTTGACGCCATAGGTCAGCGTGCAGAATTCCTGGATCTGTTTCTCAGATCCGGGTTCCTGTCCCTGGAAATCATTGGACGGGAAGCCGAGCACCGTGAACCCGCGGCTGCCGAAGCGCTGATTGAGCGTCTCCAGGCCTTCGTACTGCGGGGTGAAGCCGCACTTGCTGGCGGTGTTGACCACCATCACCACCTTGCCGCCGTAACTACGGTTCAGGTTGATTGGGGCCTTGCCGGCCAGCGGGCGGTAGTCCAGATCCAGCACCGAGGTGCCGGCCGCCACCGCAGCAGTGGAAAAAAGTCCAGCAAATACAAGGACCAACAGACGATTGAGCGACATGAGCGGTGCCCTAGGTGGTGAGGACACGCGCGCCAGCGGCGGAGTGCCATCAGTTGGGTATGACAGGCAGTTGACTGCCTGCGTGTCGGTGTTATAGTTGAATACAACACCAGTCATCCAACGCAGGGGAAAGCATGAACAGCACACGCTTTACGCGACCAGTTCCGCTGCTGCTGTTCGGCAGCACCCTGTTCGCCATTGGTTGCCTGGGAGCCGCTTCCAGTCAGGTCACGGATACCGGCGCCGATTATGGCGCGTCGGAGGCGGTTACGGAAAACGCGACAACTCCCCCCGAGACACGCACCCGGCCCAGCCGGCACCTGCGCGCCTCGCTGTCGATGCCCTATTTCTCCTTCGCGCAAGTCCTGCGCCCACGGAGCTGATCATGACTGACATCCAGTGGAGCGACGGCGCTCCCATCTATCGCCAACTCAAGGAACGTGTGATTGCCATGATGCTCGATGGAATCCTCAAGCCTGGCGACGCCCTGCCCTCGGTACGGCAAGTGGCGGCCGACTATCAATTGAACCCCATCACCGTTTCGCGCGCCTATCAGGAACTGGCCGACGAAAACCTGGTGGAGAAGCGCCGAGGCCTGGGCATGTTCATGACCCCGGAAGCCGCACAGAAATTGCGCGGAAGCGAACGCGAGCGCTTCCTCAATGAAGAATGGCCTGCGGTGCTGGAACGCATCCAGCGCCTGGGACTGACCATCGACGATCTGCTGCCACAGGGGAAAACACCATGACCGCCGTCTCCACCGACCACGTGGTCGACGCTCGTGGCCTGCGCAAGGCCTACAAGCACCGACTTGCGCTGGACAACACCAGCTTCACCATCGCCGCCGGCCGCATCATCGGGCTGATCGGCCCCAACGGCGCCGGCAAGACCACCGCGCTGAAGGCCGTGCTGGGCCTGACCGATTTCGACGGCGAGCTGCAGGTGCTGGGCATGGACCCGCGCACGCAACGCAATGCGCTGATGAACGAGGTCTGCTTCATTGCCGATGTAGCGGTGCTGCCGCGCTGGCTGCGTGTCGGCGAGGCCATCGACTTCGTCGCCGGCGTCCACCCGCGCTTTGACCGTGCCAAGTGCGAGCGTTTTCTGGCCAACACCCAGCTCAATCGCAAATCGCGGGTGCGCGAACTCTCCAAGGGCATGATCGTGCAGCTGCACCTGGCCCTGGTGATGGCCATCGACGCGCGCATCCTGGTGTTGGACGAACCCACGCTGGGCCTGGACATCCTGTACCGCAAGCAGTTCTACCAGCGCCTGCTGGAAGACTACTTCGACGAGCAGAAAACCATCATCGTCACCACCCACCAGGTGGAAGAGATCGAGCACATCCTCACCGATGTGATGTTCATCCGCGACGGCCGCATCGTGCTCACGGCCGATATGGAACACGTCGCCGAGCGTTACACCGAAGTGCTGGTCAACGCCGAGCACCTGGAAAGCGCGCGCGCACTGGGCCCCATCGACGAGCGCAGCCTGCCGTTCGGCAAGACCGTGATGCTGTTCGACGGTGCGCCCAAGGAGCAACTGGCCCGCTTCGGTGAAACCCGCAATCCCGGCCTGGCCGATCTGTTTGTTGCTGTCATGAAGGGGACCTACGCATGAATGCAATGACCCACCAAGCATCTCCCGCACGCACGTTCACCTGGCTGCTCAAACGCGAGTACTGGGAGCACCGTGGCGGTTTCGTCTGGTCGCAGGTGATCACCGGCGGCATCGCGGTGTTCTTCGCGCTGCTGGGCGCGGTGATCGGCGCAGTCAGCGCGCGCGGCAACATGTCCGGCGACAGCATGAGGATGGACGACCTGGCCGAATACACCCGCACCCTGGGCCAGGTGGGCGACGGCCTGCTGCTGGGCGGCATCGGCATCGCCTCGGTCGTACTGGCCTTCGTGGTGTTCTTCTATGCGCTGGGCAGCCTCTACGACGACCGCCGCGATCGCAGCGTGCTGTTCTGGAAATCCTTGCCGGTGTCGGACACGCAGACAGTGCTGTCCAAGGCCGCATGGGCGTTGTTGCTGGCGCCGCTGATCGCGATTGCGATCGGCCTGGTGGTCGGCCTTGCCCTGTGGTTGATCGCCATCGGTGGCGCGTTGATCGCCGGCGTCCCCAGCCCGTGGGCCATGGCCACGCATTCGCATCCGTTCGCCCTGGTTGGACGGCTGTTGATGACCGTGCCGATGAGCCTGTTGTGGTCGCTGCCGACCGTGGGCTGGCTGATGTTCTGCTCGGCCTGGGCCACTTCCAAGCCGTTCCTGTGGGCGGTGCTGTTCCCGCTGCTGGCCTGCGTGATGCTGAGCATTCTCTCGGCCATGCCCGGTGTGTCGCTGCCGATCGGCTGGGTCTGGTACATCGTCGGCTACCGCGGCCTGCTGAGCGCCCTGCCCGGCACCTGGTCGCCGCGCGCGGTCAGCGGCACCCTGGACAGCAGTGCGATGCAGAATCCCAGCGACCTGGTGCAATGGGTGCTGCAACACACTGACAGCGCACGCGTCTACGGCAACCCGGACATCTGGATCGGTGCGGCCATCGGCGTTGCCCTGATCGCTGCCTCCATCTACCTGCGCCGCCGGCGCTCCGAAGCCTGAGGTCGCGCCATGCGCCTGCCACTGAGTCTGCTCCTGCTGCTTGGTCTGCCCGGCGCTGCCGTGGCCGAAGAGCAGTGCAAGTTTTCCGATCCGCGCAGCCTGGAGTTGCAGCTGTCCGGGATCAAGACGGTGTTGTTCGAAATCGCTTCCAATGACCTGCGCCTGGAGGCGATCCCGGGCACCAGCGGTCGCGTGAGCGGGCGTGCCTGCGCTGCCCGGCCAGAGTTGCTGCGCAACCTCACCGTCACCCAGAAACGGGTGGGCAGCAAACTGGTGGTCACGCTGGAAGACGACCGCCCGCTGCGCATTTCCATTGGCGAGAGCTACGCCTATCTGGACCTGCGCGGCAGCGTGCCGAATACGCTGCTGGTGCAGTTCGATATCGGTTCCGGCGATGCCGAGATCAGCGGCGCCGCAGCCGTCAGCGCCGACGTTGGCTCCGGCGACATGACCGTGCGCCGCACCAAGGGCCGCGTGACCGCCAAGGTGGGTTCGGGCGATATCGAACTGGAGGACGCGGGCGCCTTGCAGGTGCTGGCCGTGGGCTCTGGCGATATCAAGGCGCGCCAGATCCGTGGCGCAGCCGAGGTCGGCAAGATCGGCTCGGGGGACGTGAAGCTGCATGGCGTCGCCGGCAACGTGCAGGTCGGCAGCATTGGCTCGGGCGATCTCGAAGTCCGCGATGTACAAGGCAGCGTCAACATCGAATCGATCGCCTCCGGGGCCGCGGATGTGCGCAAGGTGCGAGGGGATCTGACGTTGGCGCACAAGGGCAGTGGCGATATCAGCGCCAGCGATATCTCCGGCACCACGCGTGTGCCGGCCGACAACTGATCAACGTCCAACATGGGGAGACTGCAGATGAAAGTGCTTGCTTCGGCATTACTGATGGGGGCGTTGCTGGTGGGGTGCGGCGGGCACTCGGAAAGCACGACCAGCGGCTCGGCGCAGGTCAACGGCAGCGGCGTGACGTTCGACAACAACAGCGTCACGCTCAACCGTAGCGGCTTGCCGGCAGCCAGGATCGGTGCAGACGGCAGCTTGCGCATCGCTGGCAAGCCGGTGGCGCTGAACGCTGCGCAGCAGCAGGCCATGCGCGGCTATTACGCGCAGTTGCAGGCCGTGGCCAAGCAAGGCATCGAGATCGGCACCAAGGGCGCGGCGTTCGGTGCGCACGCGGCCGGCGAAGCGCTCAAGGGCGTGCTGAGCGGCAACCCCGACCAGATCGGCGAGAAGATCGAAGCCGAGGCCGACACCTTCAAGCAACACGCACTGCAGATCTGCGACCGCCTGGTTGGCCTGCGCACGGCGCAGGATGCGGCCGCCAGCCTGATTCCGGCATTTGCGCCCTACGCCAGCCTCACCCAGCACGACGTCGAGGACTGCCGTAAGTAACGCCCCTGTGCAGGGATGCGCCGCCCCGGTCGATTGATCGGGGCAGCGTTGACGGACGCGGGATTACACTACTTGTCTTCCCACGACCCACCGACCCCATGAACAAGTTCGTGATGCTCTGCATGGCGCTACTGCTGTGCACCCTGGCCGCCTGCGGTGACCAATCGTCCCGCCGCGCTGAACGTGGCAAGCCACGTGTCGCGGTGACCACCCAGTCGGTGATGATTCGCCGCCCACCCGCAGCCAATGCGGAAATCACTCCGGACGGCACGCTGAAGATCGACGATATCGCCCTGCCGCAGGCCGAGCCGACCCGGCTCAAGTTGCAGCTGCTGTTCGGTCACCTGCAGATGTTGCGCCAGCAGGCCATCGCCGATGCGGGCCCGGACCCCGAGTACAAGTCGATCAAGCTCACCGCAACGCCGGAAATCCAGCGCCTGAGTGGCGAATTGCTCAACGACATCCCGCCGCTGCAGCCGTATCGCGAAAGCTTTAGCAATGTGCAGGCCGAGCGGCATTGAGTCTGCATAACCGCGGCAATCCGTAGGAGCGCGCTTGCGCGCGATGAAGCGTTATCGATACCGCCCCATCGCGCGCAAGCGCGCTCCTACGACAGCTGAGTGCAATCAGCGCCTACGGCACCTGCGCAAAGCTATCCTGTCGCTGTAGCCGTACTGCGAAGCTTCGGCAGCATGCCGCCGAAACATCGAACGTACGTAATGCTGGGCGTCACCGCGAGCCCGTGGAGCGCGCTTGCGCGCGATGAAGCGTTATCGACAAAGCCCATCGCGCACCAGATGCGCTCCTACAACAGCTGACCAAGGTCAGCCGCCACCACCGCCGCCCGCCTGGATGCCACCGCGTGTCAACGCCGCCGGGTCCAGCAAACGGCGCAACTCTGTCTCGCTCAGACCGCTATCTTCCTTGGCCACATCCAGCACCGGGCGCTGCTCCTTGTAGGCGCGCTTGGCGATCGCGGCGGCCTTCTCGTAGCCGATGATCGGGTTGAGCGCGGTCACCAGGATCGGGTTACGGTCCAGGGCCTCGCGCACGCGCTCCTGGCGCACCTTCAATCCGGCAATGGCGGTATCGGCGAGCAGGCGCGAGACGTTGCTGAGCAGGTTGATCGAATCCAGCAGGTTCGCGGCGATCAGCGGCAACGCCACGTTCAACTGAAAATTGCCGGTCTGCCCGGCCACCGTGATCGCGGTGTGGTGCCCGATGACCTGCGCGCACACCATCACGGTCGCCTCGGGAATCACCGGATTCACCTTGCCCGGCATGATCGAACTGCCTGGCTGTAGCGCCGGCAATTCGATCTCGCCCAGCCCTGCCAGCGGCCCGGCATTCATCCAGCGCAGGTCGTTGGCGATCTTGATCAAGGCCACCGCCAGCGCATTGAGCTGGCCTGACAATTCCACCGCGTCGTCCTGCGCGGCGAGGCCTTCAAACTTGTTCTCGGCACTCTCGAACTTGACGCCGCTCAACGTGGACAAGGCCTTGGCCACCTTGCCGCCGAAGCGCGGATCGGCGTTGATGCCGGTGCCAATCGCAGTGCCGCCCAGCGGCAACCGGCGCAGCCGCTTCAGGCTGTCGTCGATGCGCTCCTGCGCGGAGCTGAGCTGTGCAGACCACGCGCCGAACTCCTGACCAAAGGTCAGCGGCATCGCATCCATCAGATGCGTGCGGCCGGTCTTGACGATCTTGTCCAGACCCTTGGCGCGCTTGTCGATGGTCTTGCGCAGGTGCTTGAGCGCCGGCTGCAGCTGCTCCTGCACCGCCAGCAATGCCGAGACGCGAATCGCGGTGGGCACCACGTCGTTGGAACTCTGCCCGAGATTGACGTGGTCATTGGGATGCACCGCATCCTTGCCGGCGCGCGTGGCCAACGTGGCAATCACCTCGTTGGCATTCATGTTCGACGACGTACCAGAGCCGGTCTGATACACATCGATCGGGAAATGCGCATCGTGCGTGCCCTGCGCCACCTGCAAGGCGGCTTCCTGCACCACCTTGGCCACCGATTTGGACAGCAGCCCGAGATCGGCATTGACCCCTGCGGCCGCGGCCTTGATCAACCCCAGCGCGCGAATGAAACCGCGCGGCATCGGCTGGCCGGAAATCGGGAAGTTCTGCACGGCGCGCTGGGTCTGCGCACCCCACAACGCATCGGCAGGCACCTGCAATTCGCCCATGCTGTCGTGTTCGATCCTGAAACTCTCGCTCATCTGCACTCTCCGCACATCGTTGATTGGTGGTGAAGGAAGGCTGGCAGCGGGGCGCACCCGGGCTGGCGACGCCATACGATACGCGCCCAAGCCGTCGCCGCGATGTCATCGCAGCACTGCGGCTAGACTGTTGCCTGTGTTTGCTGGAGATCTTTCGCTGCCATGGGCGACGCGCCTGACTGTAGAACCCATCTTTTGATCGCGTGCCACGCCAGGCCACACCGCCGCCCCAGCCCCGCACACGTTGCGCAGCGCATTCCGGTGACCGCACCGCGTGAAGTACGCCATGTGGGCTAACGTCGGGCTGTTGCTGATCGCGTTGTTGCTGGTGCTGTTGAACGGTTTTTTTGTCGCCGCCGAATTTGCATTGGTCAAATTGCGGCATACCCAGGCAGTGGGCCTGGCCGAACACCACGGCTGGCGCGGGCGCCTGCTGCTGGGCGTGCATGCACACCTGGACGCGTATCTATCGGCCTGCCAGCTCGGGATCACGCTGGCCTCGCTTGGCCTGGGCTGGGTCGGCGAGCCGGCCTTCGCGCATCTGCTGCAGCCGGTGTTCGACACACTGGGGCTATCGCCGGAAGCCGCGCAGTTCACCGCGCTGGCGATCGCCTTCAGCCTGATCTCGTTTCTGCACATCGTGCTTGGCGAACTGGCGCCCAAATCGATGGCCATTCGCCGCCCGGAGCGCATGTCGCTGTGGACGGCCGCACCGCTATACGCGTTCTACTGGGTCATGTATCCGGCGATCTGGGTGCTCAACACCAGCGCCAACCGGCTACTACGCGTGCTGGGCTGGGGCGAGGTGGAGCACCAATCGCACCGCTATTCGCGCGAGGAACTCAAGCTGATCGTGGGCCGCCAGGACCCCAACGCGGTCGCGCCCGATCACGGCATGGCACTGATGAGCCACGTGCTGGAGCTGCCCGACCTGGTGGCTGGCGACCTGATGCGCCCACGTGAGCACCTGCGCAGCCTGCGGGAAGGCATGACGCTGCAGACGGTGCTGGTGGAATTCAGCACCTCGCGTTACAGCCGTTATCCCTGGTTCGACGCCGAGGGCGAGCAGGTACTCGGCATCCTGCACACCAAGGACATCCTGGTGGCGATGGCGCGCGGCCAGACCCTTGATGCGCTGCGCCCCCTGCTGCGCCCGGCCACCGTGCTGGCGCTGGAAAGCCCGATCCCGCGGGCGCTGGAGCAGTTCCGCAGCGGCGCCACCCATCTGGCGCTGTGCGTTGATGAGCACGGCCGCATCCTGGGCTTCTTCACCCTAGAGGACCTGCTGGAAGTGGTGGTGGGCGAGATCGAGGACGAGCACCGCCACGTGGTGCGCGACGCACCGGTGCGCGGCCAGGACGGCTCGCTGCTGGTGGCCGGCAGCACCTCGATCTTTCGCCTGGAACGCCTGCTGGGCCGCGATCTCAGCGCGCCCGACCAGGTCAATTCGGTTGGCGGCCTGATCGTGCACCAGCTGCAGCGGCTGCCGGAAGAAGGCGAGACCCTGGAACTGGACGGGCACCTGCTCACGGTCCGGCGGATGGTCGGCCACCGCATCCAGGCGGTGACGGTGCGCCCGGTCGGCGAAGCCGGCGCCGGGGCGGCGTAGAATAGCCGCCCCGCCTGCTTCCCAGTGCCCTGCCCATGTCGGATTCCGCCCTGCTCGCCCTGTCCCCGCTCGATGGCCGCTACGCCTCCAAGGTGGACGCGCTGCGCCCGATCTTTTCCGAATACGGCCTGATCAAGGCACGGGTGAAAGTGGAGATCGAGTGGCTGCTGGCACTGGCCGCCGAGCCGGGCATCGCCGAACTGCCGGCCTTCTCGGCCGCCGCCACGCAGCGCTTGCGCGTCCTGGCCGAGCAGTTCAGCGTGACGCACGCCGCACGCGTCAAGGAGATCGAACGCACCACCAACCATGACGTCAAGGCGGTGGAGTACTTCATCAAGGAACAGCTCAAGGACGATGCCGAGCTGGGCCCGGCGCTGGAATTCGTGCATTTCGCCTGCACCAGCGAAGACATCAACAACCTCAGCTATGGCCTGATGCTGGAGCAGGCGCGCCGCGAGGTGCTGCTGCCCACCCTGGACGGTGTCGCCGCCTCGCTGCGCACGCTTGCGCACGCCCAGGCCGCGCAGCCGATGCTCTCGCGCACGCATGGCCAGACCGCCTCGCCCACCACGCTCGGCAAGGAGATCGCCAACGTGGTGGCGCGGCTGGAGCGCCAGCGCAAGCAGATCGCCGCGGTCGAGCTGACCGGCAAGATCAATGGCGCGGTGGGCAACTACAACGCACACGTGGCGTCCTACCCGTCGGTGGACTGGCCGCAGTTCGCGCAGCGCTTTGTCGAAGGCCTGGGGCTGGTCTTCAACCCCTACACCACGCAGATCGAGCCGCACGACAACGTGGCCGAAATCGGCGATGCCACTCGCCGCGCCAACACCATCCTCATCGACCTGGCGCGTGACATCTGGGGCTACATTTCGCTCGGCTATTTCAAGCAAAAATTGAAAGAAGGCGAAGTCGGTTCCTCGACCATGCCGCACAAGGTCAACCCGATCGACTTCGAGAACGCCGAAGGCAATTTCGGCGTCGCCAATGCGCTGTTCGAGCATTTCAGCGCCAAGTTGCCGATCAGCCGCTGGCAGCGCGACCTCACCGACTCCACCGTGCTGCGCGCCCTCGGCACCGCGTTCGGCCATACCCAGGTGGCACTCGACTCGCTGGCCAAAGGCCTGGGCAAGCTGACCGTCAATCCCGAGCGCCTGGATGCCGATCTGGACGCCGCCTGGGAAGTATTGGCCGAGGCCGTGCAGACGGTGATGCGCCGCCATGGCCTGCCCAATCCCTACGAGCAACTCAAGGCACTGACCCGCGGGCAGGGCATCACCGCCGCCTCGATGCAGGCGTTCGTGGAAAGCCTGCAACTGCCCGAAGAGGACAAGCAGCGCCTGCGTGCGTTGACGCCCGGTGGCTACACCGGCCTGGCCGAGCAACTGGCGCGCGCCATCTGACGCGTCGGTCCGGCGTCAACAGCGCGCACGGGTGAGGCTGGTATGGTGCCGGCCTCATCGACCTGCCTCATCCATTGAAGGATCGACCATGCGCGCAGTCCGGATCAACGCTCCTCTGCTGTCCCTTGCCACCATTGCCCTGCTGAGCAGCTGCGGCGGCGATGGCCCCGCCGCGCAGGCGGTCTCGGCGGCGTCTTCGACGCTCACCGACCCAGCCAGCGGCGCCGATTGCAACGGCAAGGATCTGCGCCTGACCCGCAATGACACCGAATGGCTGATTCATGGCGCGTGCGCCTCGATCACCATCACCGCCTCGCGCGGCGCGCTGAACGTCGATAAGGCGCGCGCTATCCGGCTGGAAGGCAGCAATTTCACTGTTCTCAACAAACAGCTCGGCGAGCTCAGCGTCACCGGCCAGAACAACACGTTGAACCTCACCAACGTCGACAGTGTGGACATCCAGGGCAACCAGAATCTGGTGCTGGCGCGCGAGGTGAAGCAGGTGCGCTTTTCCGGCAACGACAACACCGTCAACCCGTCCAGCAAACCCACGCTGGACGACCGCGGTCGTGGCAACAAGGTGATGTGAGGGCCGGCAGCGCCTGGCGGATCCGGCTGCAGATCCGCTTAAAAACCGCTCGACGCGGTCGCTACCATTGCGAAGCCGGCCGCGTGTACTGCAGCGCCGCAACCGTCGATTCGCATGCCGGCCACCGGCTTGCCTGATCGTGCGGCCTGCACACGCCCCAACACACGCCCCGTCACGCACATTGCTGAAGGAGGGCCGCCCCGTGCACGCGGCGCAGGTGCACATCCGGCGCAAGCATCGGACAATAGGCGCCTTCGCGCGGCCAGACCGCGCCCGCGCACTCCCGTCTACACCTTGCAAGGATTTCCTCCATGGCTGCACGCAAAGCGACCCCTCCCGTCATCGAAGTCCAGGCCCGTCCAGGGTTGCCGTTGGGCATGCCGGTCGAGCGCTTTCTCCGCACCTACTGGCACAAGCATCCGCTGCTGATCCGCAACGCGTTCCCGGATTTCCAGTCGCCGCTGCAGCCCGAAGACCTGGCCGGCCTGGCCTGCGAAGACGGCGTGCTGGCGCGGCTGATCAGCCACGACCGCGCCACCGACGACTGGAGCGTGCGCACCGGCCCGTTCCAGGAAACCGACTTCCCCGGCCTGCCCGACCACGACTGGACCCTGCTGGTGCAGGACGTGGACAAGTGGGACGCCGACGTGCGTGCGCTGCTGGAGCAGTTCCGCTTCCTGCCGCGCTGGCGCATCGACGACATCATGATCAGCTTCGCCGCCACCGGCGGCTCGGTGGGCGCACATGTCGACCATTACGACGTGTTCCTGCTGCAGGGCCTGGGCCATCGCCGCTGGCAGGTCGACGCACGCACCTCGCAGGGCCGCAAGCCCACGCCGCTGGCGTTCCGCGACGATGTGGACATCAAGCTGCTGCGCGAATTCAAGCCGACCCACGACTGGGTGCTGGGCCCGGGCGACATGCTGTACCTGCCGCCGCTGGTGCCGCACCACGGCGTGGCCGAGGACGCTTGCCTGACCTTTTCCATCGGCACCCGCGCGCCCTCCTCTGCCGAGCTGATCGGTGACTATCTGGACACCTTGATCGCCGATGCCGACGAGGCCGTGCGCTATCACGACGAAGACCTCAAGGTGCCGGCCGATCCGTACGAGATCGATGTCACCGCGATGAACCGCGTGGTCGCCGCGCTCAACGCCTTGCGCATGAACGACCCGGACCGCCTGGGCGACTGGTTTGGCCGCTTCATGACCACTTACCGTGCCTCCGGCGACGTGGTGCCGGCACCGGAACCAATCCCGCGCGAGGCCGTGGAGCAGGCCCTGGACGAAGGCGTGCTGCTGCATCGCCACCCGTGGTCGCGGTTGGCCTGGCGACGTGCCAAGCGCGGCGCCACCCTGTTCTGCAGCGGCCTGGAATTTGCGCTGTCGGTCAAGGACGCCAGCCGCCTGGCCGCTGCCGAGGAGATCGACGGCGCGCTGTACGGGCAGTTGTCCGTGCGTGGCCGCGAGGTGGTGCTGGAACTGCTGGCGCAAGGCCATTACCAGCGCGCGCATGAGGATCAATACGAAGACCTCGACGACGACAACGATGCGCATACGCTGAGCCTGTCGGCCGACCACGCCGACGACGAAGACGCTGATCTGGATACAGACACCAACGCCGCGCAGATCGATGCGGACGCCGACGTGGAAGCGGTCGCAGACGAGGCTGACCAGCCGGATGCGCTCAAGGAAGCGGAAGACGAGGACGACACCGCCGACGCGGCCGCCGACACCGGCACGGCAAGCGACGCCACTGCCGCGCAGGAAGACGACGACGCCAACCCGGCCGACGACGACGCGTTGCACGACGACGAGGATCCGCAGCGCGCATGACCACCGCCGGCCCGGCGCAGATCGTCACCCTGGACCCGGCCACGCAGGCCGGGACCTTGCGTGCGCTGCGTGCGGGCTGGGCGGCCAGCGCTACCGAGGACTCCTGGGATGCCCTCGACCCGCTCAGTCTGCACCTGGCCGCACGCGATGCGGATGGCGAGCTGGTCGCCGCCGTCCGGCTCACCCCGGATCGGCGCATCGACCGCCTGGGCGTCCTGCCAGCCTGGCGCCGGCGCGGTCTGGCCGCTCGCCTGCTTGCCGCCGCCGTGGACAGCGCCCGCCAGCGCGGCTGGCCCACCGTGAGCACGCATGTCAGCGCAGAAGCCGCCGCCCTGTTCGGCCGGCTCGGTTTCCTGCCTGTGCCTCCCACTGAGCTCTCGACAACCGCAGAGGAGGTGCCTGCAGGCCAAGCGCTGTATCGCCGCCTGGACGGCCCGATGGCGGTCGAAACCCTGGCAGCGGCACACACCGCCACCACCGCCCTGCTCGGCACCGCGCGCCGGCAGGTGTTGATCTACACGCGCGCCCTGGACGTGGCGTTGTTCGATGCCCCGGCCGTGCTCGAGGCGCTGCGTCGCTTTGCCACCGCTCGCCACGACAAGCGCGTGCACGTGCTGGTGCAGGAGCCCGCCGCGGCCGGCGCCAGCAGCAGCGCACTGCTGCGGCTGGCGCAACGCCTGCCCAGCGTGTTCCGGTTCCGTGCGATCAGCGATCCGGTCGATACCAGCTATGCATCGGCCTACGTGATCGGCGATGACGCCTACTACTTTCGTCCAACAGGGCACCGCTTCGACGACGGCGAAACCTGGCTGACCGGCGCGGCACGCAGCCGGCAGCTGGAGCGTGAATTCGCGCAGATATGGGAGCGCAGCGCACTTTGGAACGAACCGCGCGCGCTTGGCATCTGACGCCGCAGCGCCCCTTGCGCGTAGGCGTCTGGCCAATTGGTCTACCCCGCCGGTCAGCTCGCAGACGCCCCCTCGCAAGCGCAAGGGGGTATAATTTTTCGAGATTTGAGATCGACCGATAGGGCAACTCGCCCTGCCGCTTCCGCACAATCATCCCCACAGCAGACCCGACTTACCATCGTGGATAATCTCCTAAAGCAGTTCGCGCAGTCATCGCAGCTCGCCGGCGGCAATGCCGCCTATATCGAGGATCTGTACGAGCAGTACCTCGTCGCCCCCGACAGTGTCGATCCGAAGTGGAAGGCGTATTTCGACGGCTTCAACGGTCGCGATGCCGGTGATGTGCCGCACTCGGCGGCAATTGCCCACATTCTCAGCGCCTCCAAACAGGCTGCCAATGCCGGTACCGGTGTGGGCGCCAGCGACGAGCGCGAGCGCAATGTCGGTCGTCTGATCACCGCCTACCGTTCGCGTGGTCATCTCGGCGCGCAGCTCGATCCGCTGGGCCTGACCCCGCCGGTCAACCCGCCCGACCTGGACCTGCCGTTCCACAGCCTCTCGCAGGCTGATCTGGACAGCGAGTTCAGCACCGGCGGCGTCGGCGGGCAGCCGCGGATGAAGCTGAAGGATCTGCTGGCGCGCCTGAAGGCGACCTACGCCAGCACGATCGGCGCCGAATTCATGCATATCCCCGAATTCGACCAGCGCCAGTGGATCTACAAGCGCCTGGAAGATGCCGGCGGCAAGATCGCTGCCGATGCGGCCAGCCGCAAGCGCACGCTGGAGCGGCTCACCGCCGCCGAAGGCCTGGAGCGCTACCTGCACACCAAGTACGTCGGCCAGAAGCGCTTCTCGCTGGAAGGCGGCGACGCACTGATCCCGATGATGGACACCATCATTCGCCAGTCCGGCAATGACCAGGTCAAGGACATCGTGATCGGCATGGCCCACCGCGGCCGCCTCAACGTGCTGGTCAATACGCTGGGCAAGAACCCGCGCAAGCTGTTCGACGAGTTCGAAGGCAAGTTCGAGCACGCCCACGACGACCGCGCGCACACCGGCGACGTCAAGTACCACATGGGCTTCTCGGCGGACATTGCGGTCGGCGACGACAAGCAGGTCCACCTGGCGCTGGCGTTCAACCCCTCGCACCTGGAAATCGTCGACCCGGTCGTGGTCGGCAGCGTGCGGTCGCGTCAGGAGCGTTTCGGTGATGCGGATCGCAAGACCGTGCTGCCGATCCTGATCCATGGCGACGCCGCATTCGCCGGCCAAGGCGTGGTGATGGAGCTGTTCCAGATGTCGCAGGCGCGCGGTTTCGCGGTCGGCGGCACCGTGCATATCGTGGTGAACAACCAGATCGGCTTCACCACCAGCGCACGCGACGATGCCCGTTCCACGCTGTACTGCACCGACGTGGCCAAGATGATCGGCGCGCCGGTCTTCCACGTGAACGGCGACGATCCGGACGCGGTGATGTTCGTGTCCAAGTTGGCCTATGAGTTCCGCCAGCAGTTCAAGAAGGACGTGGTCATCGACCTGGTCTGCTACCGCCGTTGGGGCCATAACGAGGCCGACGAGCCGGCGGCCACGCAGCCGGTGATGTACCAGACCATCCGCAAGCACAAGACCACCCGCGAGCTCTACGCCACCAAGCTGGAAAGCGATGGCGTACTGAGCGCCGACGAGGCCAAGGCGCTGGTGGATGGCTACCGCAACAAGCTGGATTCGGGCGAATACACCACCGAATTAGCCAAGCGCAAGCCGGACGAATTCGCCATCGACTGGTCCAAGTATCTGGTCGGCACTGCGGCCGATCCGGTCGATACGCGCGTTAAGCGCGATGAGCTGGACCGTCTGGCCAAGTTGATCACCACCATCCCGGCCGGTGTGGAACTGCACGCCCGTGTGGCGAAGATCTACGAAGACCGCGTCAAGATGGCCGCCGGCAATCAGGCCGGTGACTGGGGCTTCGCCGAAAATCTGGCCTACGCCACCTTGCTGGCCGAAGGCCACAAGCTGCGCCTGGTCGGCCAGGATGCGGGCCGCGGTACGTTCTTCCACCGTCACGCGATCCTGCATGACCAGAAGACCGACAGCTATTACCTGCCGCTGCGCCAGCTGGTGGAAAACCCCGAAGACGCCACCATCATCGACTCGCTGCTGAGCGAAGAAGCGGTGATGGGCTTCGAGTACGGCTACTCCACCACGGACCCGAATGCACTGTGCGTCTGGGAAGCGCAGTTCGGCGACTTCGCCAATGGCGCGCAGGTAGTGATCGACCAGTTCATCGCCGCCGGCGAAGCCAAGTGGGGCCGCATCGCGGGTCTGTCGCTGTTCCTGCCGCACGGCTACGAAGGCCAGGGTCCGGAGCACAGCTCCGCACGTCTTGAGCGTTTCCTGCAGCTGTGCGCGCTGGAGAACATGCTGGTGTGCGTGCCGACGACCCCGGCGCAGTGCTTCCACATGATCCGTCGCCAGATGCGCATGACCACCCGCAAGCCGCTGGTGGTGATGACCCCGAAGTCGTTGCTGCGCCACAAGCTGGCGGTGTCGACGCTGGAAGAACTGGCCGATGGGCAGTTCCAGCATCTGATCCCCGATGCCAAGGCCGACGCGAGCAAGGTCAAGCGCGTGGTGCTGTGCTCGGGCAAGGTCTATTACGACCTGCTCGAAGACCAGACCAAGCGTGGCCAGGACGACGTTGCCATCCTGCGTGTGGAGCAGCTGTACCCGTTCCCGCGTGCGCAGCTGGCTGCAGAACTCAAGCGCTTCGGTAATGCCGCCGACGTGGTGTGGTGTCAGGAAGAGCCGCAGAACCAGGGTGCGTGGTACCAGATCCGCCATCACCTGAATTTCTGTCTGGCCAGCGGTCAGAGCCTGCATTACGCCGGCCGTGCCCGTTCGCCCTCGCCTGCTGCCGGCCACATGGCCGACCACATCGCCGAACAGCAGAAGCTGGTTGCCGATGCGCTGCTCAATCCGTTCAACGACCAAGTCGCTGAATAACTCCTCTTCCCCAAAGAACGAAAACCCTAGGACGCTCCCCGAATGGCCACCGAAGTCAAAGTTCCGGTACTGCCCGAATCCGTTTCCGACGCCACCATCGCCAGCTGGCACAAGAAGGCCGGTGAAGCGGTCAAGCGCGACGAGAATCTGGTCGATCTGGAAACCGACAAGGTCGTGTTGGAAGTTCCTTCGCCCGTCGACGGCGTACTGAAGGAAATCAAGTTCGAAGCCGGCAGCACGGTCACCAGCAACCAGATCCTGGCGATCATCGAAGAAGGCGTCGTGGCCGCGGCCGCACCGGCCGAAGAGAAGAAGGCCGATGCCCCGGCTGCCGCCGCTGCGCCTGCTGCTGCGCCGGCACCGGCTGCCGCTGCAGCGCCGGTTGCATCGAAGTCGTCTGCTGACAGCCTGCCGCCGGGTGCGCGTTTTTCCGCCATCACCCAGGGCGTGGATCCGTCGCAGGTAGACGGCACCGGCCGTCGTGGCGCGGTGACCAAGGAAGATATCGTCAACTTCGCCAAGGCCGGCGGCGTGGGCAAGGCGTCTGGCGCCCGTCCGGAAGAGCGCGTGGCGATGACCCGCGTGCGCAAGACGATCGCCAAGCGCCTGATGGAGTCCAAGAATTCCACCGCGATGCTGACCACCTTCAACGAGGTCAACCTCGCCAAGGTGTCGGCCGCGCGCAAGGAACTGCAGGACGAATTCCAGAAGGCGCACGGCATCAAGCTCGGTTTCATGAGCTTCTTCGTCAAGGCCGCCGCCAACGCACTGCAGCGCTTCCCGCTGGTCAACGCCTCGATCGACGGCGACGACATCATCTATCACGGCTACAGCGACATCTCGATCGCCGTCTCCACCGAGAAG
Organism: Xanthomonas sp. NCPPB 4037; assembly: GCF_041475695.2. NCBI lineage: Bacteria > Pseudomonadati > Pseudomonadota > Gammaproteobacteria > Lysobacterales > Lysobacteraceae > Xanthomonas > Xanthomonas sp. NCPPB 4037. The sequence continues at coordinate 1,808,532 of NZ_CM191261.1, read as the reverse complement.
GGCCTGGTGACGCCGGTGCTGCGTAACGTCGAGCGCCAGTCGTTCGCCGAAGTCGAACAGGGCATCGCCGACTACGCCGCCAAGGCGCGCGCCGGCAAGCTGGGCCTGGACGACCTGCAGGGTGGCACCTTCACCATCACCAATGGCGGCACCTTCGGCTCGCTGTTATCGACCCCGATCATCAACCCGCCGCAGAGCGCCATCCTGGGCATGCACGCGATCAAGGAACGTCCGATCGCCGAGAACGGCCAGGTCGTGATCGCGCCGATGATGTACCTGGCGCTGTCCTACGACCACCGCATCATCGACGGCAAGGATTCGGTGCAGTTCCTGGTCGACATCAAGAATCAGCTGGAAAACCCGGGCCGGATGCTGTTTGGTCTGTGATGAAAGCCGGGATTGGTGATTCGGGATTGGGGATTAGCGAGAGCGCCCCGATTCAGAGCATCGTGCTTTTTGCGAATCCCCAATCTCCAATCCCCAATCTCGTGAGCGAAGAATGAGCGAACAAGAACAATTCGACGTCGTCGTCATCGGTGCCGGCCCGGCCGGTTATCACGCTGCGATTCGTGCAGCGCAGCTCGGCATGAAGGTCGCCTGCATCGACGCAGCCATCGGCAAGGACGGCAAGCCCGCCCTGGGCGGCACCTGCCTGCGCGTGGGCTGCATCCCGTCCAAGGCGCTGCTGGATTCCTCGCGCCAGTTCTGGAACATGGGCCACCTGTTCGGCGACCACGGCATCAGCTTCAACGACGCCAAGATGGACGTGCCCACCATGATCGGCCGCAAGGACAAGATCGTGAAGCAGTTCACCGGCGGCATCGCGATGCTGTTCAAGGCGAACAAGATCACCCCGTACTACGGCTTCGGCCAATTGCAGCCGGGCAACATCGTCAAGGTGACCCAGCACGAAGGCGGCGAGATCGAGCTCAAGGGCACCAACGTGATCCTTGCGGCCGGTTCGGAATCGATCGAACTGCCGTTCGCCAAGTTCGACGGCGACACCATCGTCGATAACGTCGGCGGCCTGGACTTTACCGCAGTGCCCAAGCGCATGGCAGTGATCGGTGCCGGCGTCATCGGCCTGGAACTGGGCAGCGTGTGGAAGCGTCTGGGCGCCGAGGTCACCATCCTCGAAGCGCTGCCGGATTTCCTGGCGCTGGCCGATGCCGAAGTAGCCAAGACCGCGCTGAAGGAATTCAAGAAGCAGGGCCTGGACATCAAGCTGGGCGCCAAGGTCAGCAAGACCGAGATCACCGGCAGCGGCGACGCCAAGCAGGTGGTGCTCAGCTACACCGACGCCGCCGGCGAGCAGACCCTGACCGTGGACAAGTTGCTGGTGGCCGTGGGCCGCAAGGCCGCGACCAAGAACCTGCTGGCCGAGGGCACCGGCGTCAAGGTGACCGAGCGTGGCCAGATCGAGGTCGATGGCCATTGCCACACCGGCGTCGACGGCGTGTGGGCGATCGGCGACTGCGTGCGCGGCCCGATGCTGGCGCACAAGGGCTTTGAGGAAGGCATCGCAGTGGCCGAGCTGATTGCTGGCCTGCCCGGCCACGTCAACTTCGACACCATTCCGTGGGTCATCTACACCGAGCCGGAAATTGCCTGGGTTGGCAAGACCGAGCAGCAGCTCAAGGCCGAAGGCGTGGCCTACAAGGCCGGCAGCTTCCCGTTCGCGGCGATCGGCCGTGCGGTGGCCATGGGCGAGCCGGCCGGCTTCGTCAAGGTGATCGCCGATGCCGAAACCGACCGCGTGCTGGGGATGCACCTGGTGGGCGTCGGTGTCTCGGAGCTGGTGCACGAAGGTGTGCTGACGATGGAGTTCAGCGGCTCGGCGGACGATCTGGCACGCATCTGCCATGCGCACCCGACCCTGTCCGAAGCAATCCACGACGCCGCCATGGCGGTGAGCAAGCGCGCCATTCATAAGGCGAATTAAGCCGGGAATCGGGAGTGGGGAATCGGGAATCGCAACAGCGGTTCGTCGCTTCACTCCTCATGCATGACGCCGGGCCTAGGTCCGGCGTCATGCGTTCCGGCTTTTGTTTCTGCTTTTACCCATTCCCAATTCCCTGCTCCCGATTCTCATCCCATGAAAAGCATCTGCGTCTACTGTGGTTCCAATGCCGGCAACAAGCCTGCCTATGCCGAGCGCGCCATCGCGCTGGGTGACCGCATCGCCAAACAGGGGCTGCGCCTGGTGTATGGCGGTGGCAATGTCGGGCTGATGGGCACGGTGGCCAACGCGGTGCTGGCCGCAGGTGGCGAAGTGACCGGCGTGATTCCGCAGCAGCTCGCCGATTGGGAAGTGGCGCATCGCGGGCTGACCACGCTGGAAATCGTCGGCTCCATGCATGAGCGCAAGATGCGCATGTTCGAGCTGTCGGATGCGTTCGTCGCCCTGCCCGGCGGCTTTGGCACCATGGAGGAGATATTCGAGATGCTGACCTGGCGGCAGCTGGGCATCGGCAACAAGCCCTGCGCGTTCCTGGACATCGAAGGCTTCTATGCGCCGCTGATCGGCATGATCGATCGCATGGTCGAGGAACGCTTCCTGCATCCGGATCAGCGCAGCGACCTGTGGTACGGCGCCGACATCGAGCAGATGCTGGAGTGGATGCAGCACTACACGCCGGCACAGGCATCGAAGTGGATCGACGAGAAGCGCCGCTCCACCCTGGTGTGATCGTCACGGCGGCAGCAACAGTCGCTGCGGACCAGCGCAGCGGCTAGGAGTACGGCGCGAACCCCGCGCAGATGCTGTAGTGATCTAGCACCACGCTGATCAGTGACCATGCGGATAGCGCGCTGCACATCCGCGCCGCAACATCTTGGCGCCCGCACCTGCTCGCACAGAGACGCACGCCCGGCCGCGCGCGACCAGCTCGCATAGAATGCACGCGATGCCAGACACCCTTGCCGCCGACGCGCACCACAGCCTGGAGATCAAGCACAGTCGCTTTGTCGCACAGGCTTGCGCGCTGGCATCGCCCGAGCAGGCACTGGAGCAGGTGCGGCGCTTTGCGGTCGTGGATGCCACACACAATTGCTGGGCCTACCGCTACGGGCAGGAATACCGCTCCAGCGACGACGGCGAACCCAGCGGCACCGCCGGCCGGCCGATCCTGGCTGCGATCGATGGCCAGGGCTACGACCGCGTCGTGGTGGTGGTGACGCGCTGGTATGGCGGCATCAAGCTCGGCGCCGGCGGCCTGGTGCGCGCCTATGTCGGTACGGCCGCCGAATGCCTGCGGCTGGCCATGCGCCGGCCACTGGTGACGATGTCGCTGCTGGCCGTGCGCTGCCCGTTCGACGACCTGGGCGTGGTCCACGCCGCGCTATCGACCTTCCACGCCGACAAGCTGGACGAGCAATTCGACGCCGAGGGCGCCGCATTGCGCGTGCAAGTGGCCGCGGATCAGCTCGCCGGCTTGAAAACCCGCCTGTGCGACGCCACTCGCAACAGGGTCCATCTCTCAACACCGGAAGCCGCATGAGCCAGCCCCCCGCCAAGCCTGCCCCACTCCGCAAGCTTGGCAACCTGCGCACCCTGTGGCCCTTCGTGCAGCGCCAGCGCGGCCTGTTCGCGGCCTGGCTGGTCGCATTGGCGGTCTCCTCGGCGGCCACGCTGAGCCTGCCGGCTGCGGTCAAGCGCATGATCGACCACGGCTTCTCCGGCGGAACGCAGATCAACCAGGCCTTCGCGCTTCTATTCGCGGTGGCGGTGGTGCTGGCGCTGGCCACGGCGGCGCGCTTTTATTTCGTGGCGCTGCTGGGCGAAAAAGTGGTCGCCGATCTGCGCGGCCGCCTGTATGCCCATCTGATTGGCCTGGATGCCGGTTTCCATGATCGCAGCCGCAGCGGCGAGCTGGTATCGCGCCTGTCGGCAGACAGCGAACTGCTGCGCGGCGTGGTCGGCACCACCATGTCGGTGGCCTTGCGCAGTTCGGTCACGGTGATCGGCAGCCTGGTGATGCTGTTCGTCACCAGCCCGCGGCTGGCCGGCTTCACCTTGATCGGCATTCCGCTGGCGGTGCTGCCGATCGTGCTCGGCGCGCGACGCCTGCAGAAGATCTCGCGGGCCAGCCAGGACCGCGTGGCCGACGCCAACACGCTTGCCGCCGAAACGCTGGGGGCGGTGCGCACGGTGCAGGCACATGCGCGCGAGGGCTATGAGAGCAACCGCTTCAGCCAGGCCTTGCAGGCAGCCATCGGGACCGCGCGCGTACGCATCCGCACCCAGGCCACCGTCACCGCAGTGGCGATCATGCTGATCTTCGGAGCCATCGTCGCGGTGCTGTGGTTGGGCGCGCACGATGTCATCGCCGGGCAGATGACGCCGGGCACGCTGGGCCAGTTCGTGCTGTATGCATTGATTGGCGGTGGTTCGGTGGGTGCGCTGGCCGAAGTGTGGAACGAGCTGCAACGCGCAGCCGGTGGCATGGGGCGGATCGGCGAGTTGCTCGACGAGCAGTCGGCAATTGTCGCGCCTGCGACCCCGCAGCCGTTGCCGGTGCCGGTGCGCGGCGCGATCCATTTCGACCAGGTGGTCTTCCACTACCCGCAACGCCCGGACATGCCGGCGCTGGATGGCTTCGACCTGCATGTGCAGCCGGGCGAAACCGTCGCGCTGGTCGGCCCCTCCGGCGCCGGCAAGAGCACGGTGCTGGCGATGCTGTTGCGTTTCCACGACCCGCTGAGCGGCAGCGTGCGGATCGATGACGTAGATCTGCGCCAGACCGATCCAGTGCTGCTGCGCGAGCAGATCGCACTAGTGCCGCAGCAGCCGACCTTGTTCGCCGCCAGTGCCGCCGACAACATCCGGTATGGCCGCCTGGACGCCAGCGACGCGCAGGTGGAAGCCGCCGCCACGGCTGCCGAGGCCGACGTCTTCCTGCGCGCATTGCCGCAGGGCTATGCCAGCGAACTGGGCGAGCGCGGCACGCGCCTGTCCGGCGGCCAGCAGCAGCGCGTGGCAATCGCACGGGCGCTGCTCAAGGATGCCCCGATCCTGTTGCTGGACGAGGCCACCAGCGCGCTGGATGCACAAAGCGAGCGCGCCGTGCAGCAGGCGCTGGACCGCTTGATGCAGGGCCGCACCACGCTGGTCATCGCGCATCGCCTGGCAACCGTGCTCAAGGCCGATCGCATTGTGGTGATGGACGCCGGCCGCATCGTGGCGCAGGGCACGCATGCGCAACTGGTGGCCGAAGGCGGGCTGTACGCGGAGTTGGCGAAGCTGCAGTTCATCGATCAGTGACCGCCACACGCTCGCTGATTGCTGCAATCACGCGGCACGCGCGTACGGCCACCTCGGCATGCACGCCTATGCGCGCTGAGGCCAGGAGCTGACCCATGCCCCGCCCCAGAACCACCATCCGCCAACTCAGTTATTTCGTCGCGCTGGCAGACACCGGTAGCTTCACCCGTGCCGCCGAGCAGATGGGTGTTTCGCAACCCTCGCTGTCGCAGCAGATCCGTGGGCTGGAAACCATCATCGGCGCGCCGTTGTTCGAACGCGGCGGGCCCGCGATCCTCACCCCATTGGGGCGCGAACTGCTGGCGCGTGCACGCAGCATCCTGCTCGATCTGGCCGATCTGGAAGACGTGCGCGCCACCTCGGCGGATTCGCTGATCGGCACCATCCGGCTCGGCGTGTCGCCCACGCTGGGCGCGTACCTGATGCCCAGCCTGGTGGCGCGGCTGCACCGTGAGCATCCGGCGCTGCGCGTGCATGTGCGCGAAGGATTGCCAACAGTGCTGGCCAGCGACCTTGCCACTGGCGTGCACGACGTGATCCTGGCGCAGTTGCCGGTGGCCGGGCGCGGCCTGCATAGCGAACGCCTGTTCCGCGAACCGTTGCACGTGACCATGGCTGCCGACCATCCACTGCGGACCAAAGCCTGCATCACTCCCGCCGATCTGCGCGGTGCCAGCTTGCTGACCCTGATGCCGGAATATCGCCTGGCCGAGCAGGTGGCCGCGATTGCGGCGGAAGTCGGCGCCAACGTGCTGCGCGATTACGAAGGCACCAGTCTGGATGCGATCCGGCAGATGGCCGGCATGGGCATGGGCCTGGCGCTGCTGCCGGATCTGTACGTGCGCCAGGAGATCCGCGAGGGCGATGATGTGGTGGTGCGGCCGGTCAAGGGTGGGCGCTATTACCGCGACATCGGCCTGCTCTGGCGACAAGGTGCCGGCCGTGCGCCGGCGTTCGGGCTTATCGCCGATTTACTGCGTGCCGCCGCCGCATAGGAAAATCCTATGCGGCAAATAAGCTCGCCGACCTTGTTCGTGAGCACGAACTCGTCAATGCTGCACTGAACTCATCAGCGGAAGTGCAATGGCGGCGGGTAAACAGATCGGATGGCGGGAAGCGGCAAGCTGGCTGGCGGAGATCGTCGGGCCGGACATGCCCTATGTGCGTCTGGCCATCGTCTACGGCGTGGCGATCAGTCTGTTGTCGCTGGCCACGCCAATCTCGGTGCAGTTGCTGATCAACAGCGTGGCCAACACCGCGCTGCCCACGCCGCTATGGACCCTGTCGGGATTGTTGCTCGGCCTGTTGCTGCTGGTCGCCGGCCTGAGCGCGATGCGGGTGTGGGTCATGGCGCTGTTCGAACGCCGCCTGTTCGCACGCGTGGTGGCCGAGATCACGGTGCGCGCCGTGCATGCGCAGAACCCGTTCTTCGCCGACCAGAACCGCGGCGACATGTTCAACCGCTACTTCGATCTGGTGGTGGTGCAGAAGGCCGTGCCGAGTCTGGCCATCGGTGCGTTCACCATCGTGCTGCAGTCGGCGGTGGGGCTGATCGTCACCAGCTTCTACCACCCGTTTTTCCTGGGCTTCAACGCCCTGCTGCTGCTGGTGATCTTCAGCATCTGGATGATCTGGTCGCGCGGGTCGATCCGCACCGCGGTGGATCTGAGCCACGCCAAGCACGAGGCTGCCCGCTGGCTGGAAAGCGTCGGCGGCTCCAACGGGTTCTACAAGTCCAGCCGCCATCTCGATTTCGCGATGGATCGCTCCGAGGCGGTCACGGCCGCGTATATCGATCGGCATCGGCGCCACTTCAGCTACAGCTTCACCCAGACCGCCTCCTTCCTGCTGGTCTACGCGGTGGCCAGCGCCGCGTTGCTGGCACTGGGCGGCAACCTGATCCTGCGCGGTGAGTTGTCGATCGGCCAGCTGGTGGCGGCCGAGCTGATCCTGAGCGCGGTGTTCTACGGTATCTCCCAGCTAGGCACCTACCTGGACGCGTTCTACGACCTGGTCGCCAGCTCCGAAGAACTCTCGTTGCTGTTTGCCATCCCGCAGGAGCGTGCCGTGGTGGCGCCGGGCACGACCCCGGGCAACAGCGCGGTCCGCCTGGATGGGGTGGTGATCGACGGCGCGCGGTTCGACTTTTCGCTGGCCGCCGGCGAACAGCTGGTGACGCTGGCCGATGGCGGTGCCGAGCGGCTGCTGGCAATGGTGTTGAAACGGCACGTGGTGCCCGATCGCGGGTTGGTGATGGTGGGCGGCGCCGACATGGCGACCTTCGACATGTACCTGCTGCGCTCGGAAGTCACCGTGCTCGACCGCCCCACCATCGTGGAGGTCACCATTCGCGAATACCTGGCGCTGGCCTCCAGTGATGTGAGCTCCGAAGCGATGCTGGAAGCCATCGATGCGGTGGGCTTGCGCAGCCGCATTGCCGCGCTTCCCAAGGGGCTGGACACGCGCCTGGCTGCCTCCGGCTACCCGTTGTGGATCGGCGAGGTAATGGCGCTGAAGCTGGCCAATGCGCTGCTGGTGCAACCGCGTGTGCTGATGCTGTCGCAGTTGTACGACCTGATTCCGGCCGAACGCCTGACCAAGATCCTGCGCCGTTTGAAAGCCACCGGCACCACCGCCTTGTTGTGCACCGGCCGGCCGGAGGACATCACCCTGGACGGCTGGTTCCGCCTGCAGCCCGAGCAGCAGCAGCGCTACGCCACGCGCGATGCCCTGATCGCATCCATGCAGGAGGCAGACGATGCGCCAGGCCGCTGATCGCAACGCGCACTTCCCCACCCTGGCGGCGATGCGGCCGCCCAGCATCGCCAAGGCACTGGCCTGGATGCTGCTGATCGGCGTGGCCATTGCCGTGGCGATCCTGGCGCTGGCGCCATGGGTGCAGACCGCCAGCGGCAAGGGACAAGTGGTCTCGCTGGACCCGGGCGACCGCCAGCAGCAGGTCACCGCCTTCGTTCCCGGCCGTGTCGAGACGTGGTACGTGCACGACGGCCAGCATGTCTCGCGTGGCGACCCGATCGCGCGCGTCGGCGATCTGGATCCGGACCTGCTGACCCGCCTGGCCAGCGAACGGGCGCAAGTGCAGGCCGAGATCACCGCCATCCAGCAATCACGCGCGGTGGCCGGCATCGATGTGGAGCGCAGCCGGCAATTGCTCGCCGAAGGCCTGGCCGGCCGCCGCGACTACGAGTTGACCCAGATCAAGGTGGCCGAAGCCGATGCCAAGCTGGCCGAGTCGCGCGCCAAGTTGACCCGGATCGACATCCAGTTGAATCGCCAATCTGCGCAGTTGGTGCGTGCGCCGCGCGACGGCCGCGTGCAACAGCTCAACGCCGCCAGCGGCAGCGCGATGGTGTCGCCGGGCACGGTGCTCGCGGTGATCGCGCCAGAACGCGTGGAGCGTGCGGTCGAACTGTATATCGACGGCCGCGACGTGCCGTTGATCCGCCCGGGCCGGCCGGTGCGTCTGGAGTTCGAAGGCTGGCCGGCAATCCAGTTCAGCGGCTGGCCGTCAGTGGCGCACGGCATGTTCGATGGCCGCGTGCGTGCCATCGACCCCAACGCCGCACCCGATGGGTTGTTCCGCATCCTGGTCGAACCCATGCCGGGTAAGCCGGCGTGGCCGGCGCAGGAATTCGCGCGCCAGGGCGGCAAGGTGCGCGGCTGGGTGCAGGGCGAAACCGTGCGGGTCGGCTACGAACTGTGGCGCCAACTCAACAACTTCCCGCTGGAATTCGGCCGCCGCCCGACCGCCACGCAGCAGGATGACGGCAAGGCCAAGCCGGCGGTGTACAAGGCCGAAGACGACGCGACGGGCAAGAAATGATGCGCCGTCTTGTTGCCCTGCTGATCGCACTCTGCCCCGGTGCGGCATTCGCCCAGACCGCTGCCCTGACCCTGGACGAGGTATTGCAGTCCTCTGCCCGCTCGGCGCCGCAGATCGTCGAATCGCTGGCCAAGGTGCGCCAGGCCGAAGGCAAGGGGCTATCGGCCAATGGCGCGTTCGATACGGTGTTCGATATCGATGGCCGCTCGCGCGAAGCCGGCTATTACGACGGCAGTTCGATCGAGAGCACGGTCAAGCGGCCCTTCGAGGAAAACGGCGGCTACTACTACGGCGGGTACCGGTCCTCGCGCGGGTCGTTTCCGGTCTACGAAGACAAGTCCTACACCGACCGCGGCGGCGAAGTGAAAGTCGGTGCGCTGTATGCGCTGCTGCGCGACCGCGTGGTGGATGAGCGCCGCACCCGTCGCAGCGTGGCCAGCGGCGACATCGACGTGGCGCAGTACGAAGCGGAGATGGTGGCGATTGGCGTGCAGCGCCGCGCGGTGGATGCCTACCAGAGTTGGGTCGCGGCCGGGCTGAAGCTGCGGGCCTACAAGGACCTGCTGGAACTGGCCGAACGCCGCCGCAACGCGATTTCCCGGCAGGTGACGCTCGGCGCACGGCCAACCATTCTGTTGACCGAAAACGACCAGAATCTGGTGCGCCGCCGTGCGCTCGTGGTGCGCTCGGAGCAGGACTTCGCCAATGCGGCCAATGCGTTGTCCTTGTATCTGCGCGACGACGCCGGCATGCCGCTGATCGTGTCCGCCGAGCGGCTGCCCGCCGATACCTCCGCGCTCGAAGGCCTGGCCGGCGCCAGCAAGATCACCGCGCCAGTGGAACGCCCCGATTACCGCGCCGTGCTGACCCGCATCGATCAGGCCACCGCCCGCCTGATGCTGGCGCAGAACGATCTGAAGCCACGCCTGGACGTGAGTTTCGAGGTCAGCAAGGATCTGGGCGCGCCCGGCGTGGGTGGCCCAAACCGTTCGCCAACCGATGCGATCATCGGCTTCCGTTTCAGCGTGCCGCTGGAAAACCGTTCCGCCAAGGGCCGCGTGGCCGAGGCACGCGCGGAGATCGAGGCGCTGGATCAACGCAGCCGCTTCCTTCGCGACCAGATTTCAGTGGAAGTGGAATCCATCGTCATCTCGCTCAATGCCGCCGAGCGGCTGGCCGGCATCGCCGATGAGGAGCGCAGCCTGGCAGACCGGCTCGCTGCGGCGGAGCGGCGCCGTTTCGAACTGGGCTCGGGCGACTTTTTTCTCGTCAATCAACGCGAAGAAACTGCCAACGATGCCCGCGTGCGGCTGATCGATGCACAGGCGCGGATCGCCTCCGCACGTGCCGAGCTGGCTGCGGCCACTGCGGACCGTGATGCTTTGATGCTGCGCCAGTAGCGCACGCTGGCGCTGGCGGATTTGTTCGTGGATCCAGCACAACAAGCCCGCCGTTGGGCAGCGTGCAACGCACCACTGCCATGCCCTCGAAGTGTCGCGCGCGTAGCGCGAGAAGCTAAAAAGCAGCCACAACCGGCGCCATCATTGTGTGCTTCATCGCTTGACGACGCATCGGTAACACGGCGCTGCGCATGCTCGCGACACCGGCAACAGCGCCGGTCGCGCGATCGTTGTCGGTCGCATTGCAACCTTGAAACTGAGGAGGTGCGAGATGTCTTTTCGGCAATTTCCGGCCGTCGGTGCAGACGGCGAGCCCTACGTGATCATCGAGTTCCGCGACGACCAGCCGCAGGGGCGCACGCAGACACACGCGACACCACGCTATGAGCTCCCCGACGGTCGCCATCTGCTGCGGCAGGGCCAACGCTTCGTCACCACTGGTGGTGAGCTGAGCCTGCAAGCGGCATAACGCCAGCTGGTCATTTTTTGACCATGGCAAACCCGGCCGTTGCGCTGCAAGGGCTGATGCGAGTTATCCACATGCTTGTCCAGGATTCATCCACACCCTGTGTGGATGAATCTGCCACGTGTCGGCGCCAGTGCTCGGGGCCGCTTTCACAATGATTCGAATTACTCAACAGGCGAGTCCGTTTCCACTTGCCACTGCGTTGCTGCCGCAGATGTGGTGCGTCCAGAGGCCATTCGATTGACAGAAGCAAAGCACCTTAAAGCCTGCCTACTCGTGATGCGGAACAGGCGTGGGCAGACGCGAGGCCTATGACTACATCGCTGCCGCGGATGAGTCAGGTCTCGCAAACTCTGGAGCACCACGCCTGAGTCGAAAGACTCAACGTTCCCGATCAACCCGCTCCAGCACCCGCCCGATACGGTCGGCATCGATCTGCGCTGCGGCGAGGCCCAGTGCAGCGCGATCGCTCTCCGGCTCGAACCCCATCCGGAAGTGCAGCTCACCGCCGGGCGTGCGCGAGGAATGGATCGAGGACAGATTGACGCCGTGCTGCTCGAATACATGCAGCAACACGCGTAACGAGCCCGGCTGGTCTTCGGGCAAATACACACTCAAGGCCAGCGGCTCGGTGAGGTCGGCCAGCAGGTAGCCCACCCGCTCATAGGTGTAGTTGCCGGCCGCCAGTGAGTCGCCTTGCAGGGCCTGCGCGTTGGCATCGAGAAAGGCCTGCCGAAATCGCAGGCGTGCCGCATCATCGCCCTGCACCACCAGGCCGCGCAGTTCTTGCAACTGCGCGAGTAGACGGTCGAGCATTTCGGCAACGTATGGATTGCCGAACTGGATGTCTTCGTAGATAGACGGATTGAGCGAGAGGATGCGCGCGATCACCGCGGTATCCAGTTCGAACGAGGCCGAGCGATACGGCATCAAGGTGCGCAACTCGCCGAGCAAGGGGGCGTAGTCGCGCAAGGTGCCGGCCTGCGCCAGATGGGTGGCATGCACCATGGCCTGCACCAGCGCCATCACGCGGTCGTGGTGTTCGGGTGTGGCGTAGACGCACTCGGCCTGCAACGCGCTGCACAGCGCATCCACCCAGCCGGACCAGCGCTGCACACGTGCGCGGCAGACCACCATCACCCGCCCCTTCAAGGTGGGCGACTTGGGCGGTGCGGTCATCGGGTGCAGGCCCACCACCTCGGCCTGAGACGCCAGCATCGCCGCGACTGGCGCCTGTTTGATCGAGGTGACATCCAGCCAAAGTTGCTCCGCCGCACGCGCGCCGGCAAGAGCGGCATAGCGTTCGATCAGCGCGGCGGTGTGGCGGATTGGCGCCGAGAAAATCAGCACATCGGCGCGCGCCACCAGCGTGGCGTCGTCCAGCCCGTCCGGCAACGCCGGATCCACGCCGATCACCTCCAGCCCCATGCGCGTGCGCAGGAATTGGGCGAGCCAGCGCCCGTAGGCGCCGGCGATCCCGACGATGCCAACGACCGGATGCGCGATCACGCCAGTCGCTCGACCGCAAAGCGCGGCGCGGTGCCAAGCGCGGCCGGCGCGGCGGCCAGCACATCGAATTCCTCAAAGCCGGCAGCCAAGGTGGCCTCCAGCGCCGCATGCACGCCGGTCAGTGCATGCCCCACCGCCTGCTCGAATGGCACATCGCGCAGCAGCAGGCCGATCAGCAACGCCATCAGCACATCACCGGTGCCGGCCACGTCCACCGGCAGGTGCGGGCTGGCCCAGCGATAGACTGCCTCAGCGCTCACAGCCAAGGTCACCAGCTCGCCGGTGCCGCCCGCCACGCTATGTGCAAGCACCCATTGCGGGCCACGCGCAAGCAAGGCGCGTGCAGCGACGATGGCATCGTCCTGTTCCAGACTCGGCAGCCCGGTCAGGCGACCAAGCTCGAAGGCATTGGGCGTGACCAGCCAGGCATGCGGCAACAGCCGCTCGGCAAACACGCGCTCCAACCCAGGCTCCACGTAGGGGCCGGTGTGGGTGTCGCCAATCACCGGGTCCAGGCAATAGCGCAACTGTGGCGCCTGCGGCAGGGTCTGCTCCAGCCAGTCCGCAAAGGCCTCGCCATTGGCCAGGCTGCCGAAGTAACCGGAGACCAGCATGCGTGCACGCTGCGGCAGGCCGCGCTCGGTCGCGCCCAGCAACAGATCCGCCAGCCAGTCGGCCGGCAGGATGCGTCCGCGCAAGGTGGCATAGAACGGCGCATTGCTCAGCAAGGTGGTGGGCACTTCCGCCACGCGCAAGCCCAGCGCGCGCAACGGTGGCACCGCAGCGCTATTGCCGGCATGCCCGTAGACCAATTGCGATTGCACCGAGATCACATCGACCGGTGCAGGACCATCCGGGCGCTGACGGCGGCCGTGGACGAGGTGGCTGTCGGTTGCGTCGCTCATGCAGGCACCATCTTCGAAAGAGATGTCCCATTATCCGCGCAAGCCAGCAAGCGTGCTGTCGAAACAGCAGGTATGGCACACCCGCGCAGACAACGCTGCGCCTGGTGACTGCTTGGTTATGCCGAGTTGGGCAGGCAATCCGCGCAGGCGATTCCATAAAAAATCCGGCGTGCATCTCTGCACGCCGGACGTTGCTGGATCACATCAGCTGGATCGGCGCCCCTGGATCAGGATGTCATCCGATCCCAAAAACCCTTCACCCCATCGATGAACGTCGCCGACTTGGGCGAGTGCTTGCGCGCGTCCTCACCGGTGAACGTGGCCTCGAACTGCTTGAGCAACTCGCGCTGATCGGCGGTGAGGTTGACCGGCGTTTCCACCACCACGCGGCAGTACAGATCGCCCTCGCTGCGGCTGCGCACCGAGCGCACGCCCTTGCCACGCAGCCGGAACAGCTTGCCGGTCTGCGTTTCGGCCGGGATGCGGATTTCCGCTTCGCCGCCCAGCGTGGCCACCCGCACGGTGTCGCCGAGTGCCGCTTGCGAAATGCGGATCGGCACCTCGCAATGCAGGTCGTCGCCATCGCGCTGGAAGATCGCATGCTCGCGCACGCGCACTTCCACATACAGATCGCCCGGTGGCGTACCGGCCGGGCCGGCTTCGCCCTCGCCTGCCAAGCGGATACGGTCGCCGGTGTCCACGCCTGCCGGCACCTTGATCGACAGCACCTTGTCTTCTTCCACGCGACCAGCGCCGTGGCAGGTCTTGCACGGGTTCTGGATCAGCGTGCCGCGGCCGTCGCAATGCGGGCAGCTCTGTTGCATGGCGAAGATGCCGCGCTGGATGCGGACCTGGCCGCGCCCATGGCAAGTTGCGCAGACTTCCACCTTGCCGTCTTCCGAGCCGCTGCCGTGGCAGGGGTCGCACTCGATCAGCGTGGGGATCTCGATGCGCCGCTCGATGCCGGCGACGGCTTCTTCCAGATCCAGTTCCAACACGTAGCCGACGTCGGCACCACGTCGCGCAGCGCGCGGACCGGCGGCGCCACCGCCAAAAATATTGCCGAAGATATCGCCAAAGATATCTCCCATGTCCGGACCACCAGGCCCACCGCCGCCGCCGCCCATGCCGTGCTCGAACGCCGCATGGCCGTGCGCGTCGTAGGCACGGCGCTTGTTGCCATCCGACAGCACTTCATAGGCTTCCTTGCATTCCTTGAACGTTGCCTCTGCAGCAGCGTCGCCGGGATTGCGGTCCGGGTGGTACTTCATGGCACAACGCCGATAAGCCTTCTTCAGCTCCTCGTCGCTGGCGCCACGGGCCACGCCCAGAACTTCGTAGTAATCGCGTTTGCTCATGACAGGGAATCGGGAATCGGGAGAAGGGAATCGTTCAAAGCGTACATCCTCACATCAGTAGGCATCCGGAAGGGTCAGAACAGCGAAGGAGCGATGCCGTAGCACCGCTCCTCCGATTCTCTATTCCCTATTCCCGACTCACGCCTTCTTGTCGTCCTTGACCTCGGTGAACTCGGCGTCCACCACGTCATCGGCGGCCTTGGAGGCCTGCGCATTGCCGCTGGCCGCATCGGCGCCGCCGCCCTGTTCTGCTGCGGCGGCCGCTGCGTACAGCGACTGACCGGCTTCTTCCAGGGTCTTGCTGCGTGCTTCGATCTGCGCCTTGTCGTCGCCCTTCATGGCGGTTTCCAGATCGGCCAACGCCGCTTCCACCTTGCCGATCACATCGCCACCCACCTTGCTGCCATGCTCGGTGATCGCGGTGCGGGTGGCATGGATCAGGCCATCGGCCTGGTTGCGGGTCTGCACCAGCTCCTGGAACTTCTTGTCTTCTTCGCGGTTGGCTTCCGCGTCGGCGACCATGCGCTGGATCTCTTCATCCGACAGGCCCGAACCGGCCTTGATCTCGACCTTCTGTTCCTTGTTGGTCTTCTTGTCCTTGGCCGACACGTGCAGGATGCCGTTGGCGTCGATGTCGAAGGACACCTCCACCTGCGGCATGCCACGCGGCGCCGGCTCGATGCCGGACAGGTCGAACTTGGCCAGCGACTTGTTGAAGCGGGCCTGCTCGCGCTCACCCTGCAGCACGTGCACGGTCACGGCCGACTGGTTGTCTTCGGCAGTGGAGAAGGTCTGCGAGGCCTTGGTCGGGATGGTGGTGTTCTTTTCGATGATCTTGGTGAACACGCCGCCCATGGTTTCGATACCAAGCGACAGCGGGGTCACGTCCAGCAGCAGCACGTCCTTGACGTCGCCTGCCAGCACGCCGCCCTGGATCGCGGCGCCCACGGCCACGGCTTCGTCCGGGTTGACGTCCTTGCGCGGTTCCTTGCCGAAGAAATCGGCAACCGCCTGCTGCACCTTCGGCATGCGGGTCTGACCGCCGACCAGGATCACTTCGTTGATGTCGCTGGCGCGCAGGCCGGCGTCGTTCAACGCGGTGCGGCACGGCTCGATCGACTTCTTGACCAGGTCTTCCACCAGCGCTTCGAGCTTGGCACGGGTCAACTTGATGTTGAGGTGCTTCGGGCCCGAGGCATCGGCGGTGACGTACGGCAGGTTCACTTCGGTCTGCTGCGAGGTCGACAGCTCGATCTTGGCGCGCTCTGCGGCGTCCTTGAGGCGCTGCAGCGCCAACGGATCCTTGCGCAGATCGATGCCCTGATCCTTGTTGAATTCGTCGACCAGATACTCGATGACGCGGTTGTCGAAGTCTTCGCCGCCCAGGAAGGTGTCGCCGTTGGTGGCCAGCACTTCGAACTGCTTCTCGCCATCGACTTCGGCGATTTCGATGATCGACACGTCGAAGGTGCCGCCGCCCAGGTCATACACGGCAATCTTTCGGTCACCGCCGTTCTTGTCCAGGCCATAGGCCAGGGCAGCAGCCGTCGGCTCGTTGATGATGCGCTTGACGTCCAGACCGGCGATGCGGCCCGCGTCCTTGGTGGCCTGGCGCTGGCTGTCGTTGAAGTACGCCGGCACCGTGATCACCGCTTCGGTGACCTTCTCGCCCAGGAAGTCCTCGGCGGTCTTCTTCATCTTTTCCAGCACGCGTGCGGAGATTTCCTGCGGCGCCATGCGCTTGGAATCGCTGGTCTGCACCCAGGCATCGCCGTTGTCGTGCGCCAGGATGCCGTACGGCACGTGGGAGATGTCCTTCTGCACTTCGCCGTCGGTGAACTTGCGGCCGATCAGGCGCTTCACCGCGTAGAAGGTGTTCTTCGGGTTGGTCACCGCCTGGCGCTTGGCCGAGGCACCGACCAGCACTTCGCCGTCCTTGGTGTAGGCGACGATCGAGGGCGTGGTGCGATCGCCCTCGGAATTTTCGATGACGCGGGCCTTGCCGCCGTCCATGATCGCCACGCACGAGTTCGTGGTGCCGAGGTCAATACCAATGATCTTGCCCATGGATACGCTCCTGATGAGTCTTTAGCTGTGTCCGGCGACGCCGGGTCTGGCTGAGATGTGGGGGTGGTGCGCAGGTGTTCAAGCCACCTGTACGAATCTGCGTTCCGCGCCTGCGCCGGCCGGTTCAGCCGGCAGCAGTGCTCAGTCGTGCTTGGCCACGACCACCAGGGCCGGGCGCAGCAGGCGCTCGTTGAGCAGGTAACCCTTCTGGAACACCTGTACGACGTGGCCCGGCGCGATGCCCTCGGCCTCGCCCTGGCTGATCGCCTGGTGCTGGTCGGGGTTGAACGGCTGGCCGACCGGGTCGAGCAGGGTCAGGCCGTTGTCGGCAGCCACCTTGAGCAGCTGCTTGTAGGTCAGATCCAGGCCATCGCGCAGCGGGCTGGGCTCGGTGCCGGCGGCGGTGAGGCCCGCGTCCAGACTGTCGAACACCGGCAGCAGTTCGCCGAGCAGCTTCTCGTTGGCGAACTTGCGCGCGTTCTCCACATCGCGGGCGATGCGCTTGCGCTGGTTCTCCAGGTCGGCGCGCTCGCGCAGGGCGTCGGCCTTGACCAGGGCGATCTCGCTGCGCAAGGACTCGATTTCGGCCTTGAGCGGATCGGTCTCGGGCGGGTTCTGGGACAGGTCTTCGGAGTCGAATTCGGGGTGGTCTTGGTTCATGTGCAGTTCCCGGGCAAGCGGAACGCCCGCCCCAACGTCACCCCGTATGTGGGCGCTCGCGCGCGTTTCAAGCAAATGCCATCACTCCGATCGAGCGCGGTTATCGCGTGCCGGGCGGCTCCATGGCCGCGCCCAGCATCTGCGCGGCGGTCTGCACCAGCGGAATCACCCGGTCGTAGGCCATGCGTTTGGGCCCGATCACCCCCAACACGCCCAGCACCTGGCCGCCGGCGGTATACGGCGCGGTGACCAGCGAGACGTCGTCCAGCGACACCATGCCGGTTTCCTCGCCGATGAAGATGCGCACGCCCGGCGCCTGGATGGTGCGTTCGAGCAACTGCAGGATCTCGCGCTTGCTGGCGAAGGCCTCGAACAGCTCGCGCAGCCGGTCCAGGTCCGACAGGTCCTGCACGCCCATCAGGCGGGTCTGCCCGGCCATCACCATGTCGTCGGCGTCGGCCGGCACCAGCGCCTCGCTGGCCAGGTCCACGCTGTGCGCCAGCAACTGCTCCATCTCGTTCTTGGCCAGCCGCAGTTCGCGCAGCAGCGAAGCGCGGATGTCCGACAGCGCGCGCCCGGCGAACTGCGCGTTGAGGTAGTTGGCCACCCGTTCCAGCTCGGCCGGCTCGTAGGCGCGGCGCGGCTCGATCACCCGGTTCTGCACCTCGTTGTCGGCAAATACCAGGATCGCCAGCACCCGGCGCGCGTCCAGCGGCACGAAATCGATATGCCGGAACGCAAACTGCTCGCGGCGCGGCGCGCTCACCACACCCACGAAGTGGCTCATCGCCGACAGCATCTGCGAGGCGCTACCCAGCAGCGACTGCGTCCCGTTACTACTGGCCAGCTCGGCGCGCAGCCGGCGCACCTCCTCTTCGCCGGGCGGCTGCATCTGCACCAGGCTGTCGACGAACACCCGGTAGCCGTGCGCGGTGGGCACCCGCCCGGCCGAGGTGTGCGGAGAACTGAGCAACCCGATGTCTTCCAGGTCGGCCAAAATATTACGGATCGTCGCCGGGCTGACATCCAGGCCGGCATGCTGGGCCAGCGTCTTGGAGCCCACCGGTTCGCCATCGCGGATGTAACGCGCGATCAGCGTGCGCAGCAGGTGGCGTGCGCGGGGGTCGAGCATTGGGGACTGGGACGCGCGCATGGGATCATCCGGTGAGACTGGGCATAGATAATGTCTGGCCCCGGGGTTGGCAAGCATCCCATTCCCCCAGCGTCCCCATCGGCCCTAAGCTTCCCCAAAGCGTTCACACTCGACCCCATGCTCAGACACCTCTCAATCAAGGATTTCGCCGTTGTCCGCGCCACCGAACTCGAATTCGGGCCGGGCATGACCGTGGTCTCGGGCGAAACCGGCGCCGGCAAGTCGCTGATGGTGGATGCGCTGGGCTTTTTGTCCGGCCAGCGCGCCGACAGCGGCGTGGTCCGCCACGGCGCCGACCGCGCCGAGCTGTCGGCCGAATTCCAGCTGCCGGCCGAGCATCCCGGCCTGACCTGGCTGGCCGACAACGAGCTCGATGACGATGCCCAATGCCAGCTGCGCCGGATCATTCGCGCCGACGGCGGCTCGCGCGCCTGGATCAACGGCCGCCCGGTGACCTCATCGCAGCTGTCCGACCTGGCCGCGCGGCTGGTGGAAATCCACGGCCAGCATGAGCACCAGGCGCTGATGGCCCGCAACAGCCAGCTGGCCCTGCTCGATGCCTACGCCCGCAACAGCGCCCAGCGCGAGCAGGTGCGCCAGGCCAGCCAGCGCTGGCAGGCGCTGCTGGACGAGCGCGATGCCTTGTCTGCGCAAGGCGATGTCTCCGACCGCATCGGCTTTCTGGAGCACCAACTGGCCGAACTGGAGCGCGAGGATCTGGACCCGGCGGCCATCGCCGCGCTGGACACCAACCATCGCCGCCAGGCACATGCCACTGCCCTGATCGGTGCTTGCGAAAGCGTGGTCCAGCAGCTCAATGGCGACGAGGGCCCTTCGGCGCTGGGCCTGCTGCAGGACAGCCGGCACGACCTGGCCCGGGTGGCCGAGCACGAGCCGCGGCTGGGCGAAGTGGATGCGCTGCTGGACAGCGCCGCGATCCAGATCGAAGAAGCGCTCGCCCTGCTCGACCGCGTGCGCGACGACCTGGATGCCGACCCGACCCAGTTCGAGGCCATGGAGCGCCGCCTCGGCCGCCTGCATGACCTGGCGCGCAAGCACCGCGTCGCCCCCGACGAGCTGGCCGCGCATCGCGACCACCTCACCGCCGAGGTCGACAGCCTGCGCGGCGCCGACGAGCGCCTGCAGCAGCTGGACAAGCACATCGAGGCCGCCATCGGCGTCTGGCAAGGCGCCGCCAGCGTCCTCAGCGCCAGCCGCCAGAGCGCCGCGCAGGCACTGTCCGCTGCCACCACCACGCTGATCGGCGAACTGGGCATGGGCGGCGGGCAATTTCTGATCCAGTTGCAGCCGCAAGAGACCCTGCGCCCGGATCCCAATGGCGCCGAGCGGGTGGAATTCCTGGTCGCCGCCAACGCCGGGCAGCCGCCGCGCGCCCTGCGCAAGGTGGCCTCCGGCGGCGAACTGTCGCGTATCTCGCTGGCGATCGAAGTGGCGGCGCTCGGCCTGGACAGCGTGCCGACCATGGTGTTCGACGAAGTGGATTCCGGTATCGGCGGCGCGGTGGCCGACATCGTCGGCCAGAAGCTGCGTGCCCTGGGCGAAGAACGCCAGGTGCTGTGCGTCACCCACTTGCCACAGGTCGCCGCCAAAGGCCACGCGCATTACCGCGTGAGCAAGGCACCGGTGGATGGCATGACCCAGAGCGCGGTGGAGCTGCTCGGCCCGCAGGCACGCCAGGAAGAACTGGCGCGCATGCTCGGCGGCGTGGAAGTCAGCAAGGAAGCCCGCGCGGCGGCGCGCAAGCTGCTGCAGAGCGCCTGAGTTGCAGGGCGGGCACATCGTGCTGCGGGCTCGCAGCGCGATGTGCCCGCCCGAGTTCGCACTGACTTTCCCTCCGCGCTTGCGGGGCTGGATATTGCTGCGATCGGTAGATCGGCATGCCTGTTGAGCTCCGACTCTCAGTGCGATTGGCCTGTTCGATAGCGCAGGCCTGGTGATTCGGTAAGCCGGCACCCGATGCAGTATTTACGGCGCATCGCGACAATGCGGCGCCAGTGTCTTACCTGAGACCAATTCCAGACTGAAGCTGGGGCGCTTGCTCCCGCCGAACGGCAGGCGTACATCGCGCTTGACCACGGACGTCTCGATTGCGGCGCGCGCTGCAATTGCTGCGCACGCGCACTGCACAACGCCCTAGCCACACGTGACATGCGCAATCCACGCATCACTGCAGACCTCCTGCATCGGCAGTTGAGTAGTGGGATGGCAGTACTCAATCGTCGCGTGCAGGCGCAGCGGCGGGCACGCGCTGTGCGGCGCACCAAAACGCACTTACGCGCCAGAACGCTGACCGCTGTTTCATCTAACGCCAAAACGGATAGCACGTCGCGCGCAGCAGATAGCAATGCGCTTCTCCCAAACATGCACAAGGCGGCCGAAGCCGCCTTGTCAGTGTTGCCTACAGCAACGTGGCGTCAGCGCGGGCGCTTCTTGCGCACGTACAGCACCAGCGAATGTTCTTCGAGCTCGTAGCCATGCTTCGCCGCAATCTGGCGCTGCAGCGCTTCAATTTCTTCGCTCTCGAACTCGATCACGTGGCCGGTGTCCACATCGACCATGTGGTCGTGATGGCCGCCGCGGTCCAGCTCGTACACAGCCTGGCCGCCTTCGAAATTGTGCTTCAACACCAGGCCTGCGGCCTCGAACTGGGTCAGCACGCGGTAAACCGTGGCCAGGCCGATTTCGTCGCCATGGTCCAGCAGCTGGCGATAGATGTCTTCTGCGCTGAGGTGGTGCTGGTTGCTCTTCTGTTCGAGCAGTTCCAGGATCCGCATACGCGGATGGGTCACCTTGAGCCCGACTTTGCGCAGGTCGTGGGTTTCCATACGTTCTCCGTTCATTGGCGATTTAGCGCCAGCTGCCTGAGACGGGTCGCGGCGACCGCCGGGAGTGTATCATCGGCGTGATTTCCTCAGCACTTAATCCCCGATGCGCAATCTCCTGCTGGTCGCCGCCGTTGCACTCTCCACCGCTGGCTGCGGCATCATCTACAAGCAGCCGATCTACCAGGGCAATCTGATCAAACAGACCGCCGTGGAGCAACTGCAGGTAGGCCAGAGCAAGCAGCAGGTCAGCGCGTTGCTGGGAACACCGTCCATCCCCGATCCGTTCCATGCCCAGCGTTGGGACTACACGTCCACGCAGCGTGTCGATCGTCTGGCGCGGACCGACGTCAAGAACTTCACCGTGTTCTTCGAAAATGAGCAGGTCGTGCGTTGGGAAGGCGATTATTTCCCGGCCCAGGACGAGCAGCTGGCCAAGTCGGCGCCCAAGCAGTTCGGCCGCAACCTGGCCCGCGACAAGAAGAAGCAGCGCGGCCGCTGAGGACGCTGACGCAGCGAGTGGATCACCACTCGCTGCTGCTTGATCTGGGTATCGCTGGTCAACGGCCAGCCCTGCTTGTCTCGGTGACCCCACAGGATGCTGCGCGCTGCTTCCATGTGCGTGCTCCGAGGCGCTGACCATTAGCACCCTGCTTTTCGATGCCCGCCCCGAGCTTGGAGCAGACGGCAACTCATCTCTCCCCGCGCATCAAACGCACCTTACGGCGAAGCATTGCGCTTCTTTTGCGTGCCCGGCGCCTGTTTGGCGGGCGCGGCACGACGCCGGCGCGCCTCCTTCGGGTCCAGCAGCAGCGGCCTGAGCAATTCGACACGGTCGCCGTCGCGCAACACCTGGGCCGGCGTGGCAATCACGCCATGCACCGCCTGGGCGACCAGCGCTTGGTCACCGGCAAACCCGGAGGCGGCAACGGCCTCGGCAACGGTGGCGCCCTCGGCAAGTTCCAGCTGGACCGCGCTGTAGCGGTCCGGCCAGGCGACGATGACCTCCACCCGCATGACTAGACGTCGCCGCGATCGGCGACCCGCACGAAGTCATTGACCATGCGGTCGGCCAGGCCCTGGAAGCCCAGCGCCAGCGCCGGGCCCAGCAGCCGCGAGCTGGTTTCCACTTCAAGGGTCAGGCTCACCTTGCACGCGTTGTCACCCAGCGATTGAAATTCCCACAGGCCTTCCAGGCGCTTGAACGGCCCGTCGCGCAGATGCATCACGATGCGTTCGGGCCGCTCCAGGATGTTTTCGGTGGTGAACCAGGTGCGGAACGACCCCAGCCCCAGGTCCAGCCGCGCCACGATGTGGGCGTCGTCCTCTTCAAGCACATGCGCAGCGTCGCACCAGCCGAAGCGGCGCGGATAGGCGGCGACATCATTGACCAGATCGAACATGCGGGTGGCGCTGTGTTCGACTAGGGCGCTGCGACGGATGGTAGGCATTCTCTGACTTGTGAAAGACGGGCGATCGTTTGGCGACGCCGAATCGGCGACAATAGCGGCATGAGCAAGAAACCTGCCAAGGATAAAGCAAAGAGCGCGACGGCCACGAAAACCATCGCCCTGAACAAACGTGCGCGCCACGAGTACCACCTCGAGGAGCGCTATGAAGCCGGCCTGGCCCTGCAGGGCTGGGAGGTCAAGGCCATCCGCGCCGGGCGCGCGAACATCGTCGACGGCTACGCCTACGTGCGGTCGGGCGAGATCTACCTGATCGGCGCGCAGATCACCCCGTTGATCCAGGCTTCCACCCACGTGATTCCGGTGGAGCGCCGTGACCGCAAGCTGCTGCTGCACCGGGCCGAGATCGACAAGGTGCTGACCCGCGTGGAGCGCGAAGGCTACACGCTGGTGCCCACCGCGCTGTACTGGAGCAGCAACAAGGTCAAGCTGGAGATCGCATTGGCCAAGGGCAAGCAATCGCACGACAAGCGCGATGCCGCCAAGGAACGCGACTGGCAGCGCGACAAGCAGCGCGTGATGCGGCGGCATAATCGGGATGCGTGAGTAAGCCGGGAATCGGGATTGGGGAATCGGGAATCGTAAAGGCGGCATCGCCTGAGCTTGATGATGGCTGGCATCGCCAGCTAGGTGGCGGACATCCGGGCAGTGCGCTGACGAGGACTCCTGCCCGTTCTCGCGGCGCAACGCGTCGCTAGCCGAACTCGAGCTCATCACGCTGCGTGGTACCGGCTCTCATCGACCAACCTTCGCTTTTACGATTCCCTACTCCTAATTCCCGCGCCATCACGTCGCTCCAAGCATCCGCATCAAATTCGGCACCCCCCTGCCCTGCACGTAACGATCGCGCTGCAGGTCGGTGCAGGTGTCCAGCAGCAGTTGCTTGACCCGGTCCGGAAAGCCGATGAACTCGCGGCGTGCGGATAAAAAACCGGCCAGCACGCCGGACACATGCGGTGCGGCCATGCTGGTGCCGCTCATTTCGACCATCAGGCTGGACGGGTCGCGCGGGTCGAAGCCGTAGTACGCGGACAGGATCTTCTCGCCCGGGGCGACCACATCGGGTTTGGAGCGGCCATCGGCGGTCGGCCCGCGGGATGAAAAATACGACACGCCGTAGTTGTGTGGGCTGCTCTTGTGCACAGATCCCACCACGATCGCGTCCTCCAGATTGCCCGGATCGCTGATCGACAGATCCATATTCGCCGGGTAGGTGCCGCCGTCGTTCTGCATCAGCCAGGCCAGGCCTTCGTTGCCGGCCGCCACCACTACCAGTACGCCCTGCCGCCACAACCGCCGCAACTCGTTGCATAACGGCGTGAAGCCACAACCGTAGCTTTCCGGGTCGAAGCACCCGCCCAGGCTCAGATTGACGCCGTGGATCACCAGTTCGCCGGCACGCTCGTTGAGGTCGGCCACGTGCTGCACTGCCTTGATCATCCACGAATCGCGCCCGTTGCCGGCGTCGTCCAGCACCTTGAAGCCATAGAGCTGCGTCTCCGGCGCCATGCCGGCAAATTCCAGCAGTTCGCCCGGCTTGCCACGGGCATCGGGCACCGTCGCCCGGCAACAGCCGGCGATGATGCCGGCGATGTGCGTGCCATGGCCGTGCCCATCGAGTGCGGTGAACCGTTTGCCATCGGCCCGCGTCAGCCGCTTGGGCGCGCCGCGCCGGGTGCAATCCCACTGCGCCACCACATTGTCGCGCTCGCCCGGCACGAAGAAATGTGGATGCCCGGCCGCAATGCCGGTATCCAGGACCGCCCAGCCGATCTGCTGCCCACGTGCGCGATACGCCGTGCGTGCTGCATCCACATGCAGCACATTGCCCGAGACGTGGATCAGCGCACGCTTGCCGGCATCGCGCCAGACGCGCCGGAAACCCAGCGCGCGGTAGCGGCTTTGCAGCGTTTCGATCTCGAACCGCGTCAGCCGCGCCGAAATGAAGCGTTGCAGGCTGTCTTCGAGTTCGATCGCGTCGTCCAATGCATCGCCGTCCAGGCCGGTGCTCTGCCCGGCAATCTGGCGCATGTGGGTGAGCAACTGCGCACGCACGCCGGCCGGGTCCGCGCCCAGGACGCGACGGTCCAGCTCGATCAACACCTCGTGCCGATAGTCCGCGCCGTGCGCCTCGAGCTGCTCACTGAGGTCCTTGATCAGCACCGCATTGGAGACCGGTTGATCGAAGCCCACACCCACCGCCTGCCGCACCGCTGCACGCACCTGCGCAATGGCCAGATATCCCGAGCCCGAATGCGGGTTGTGCTCCCAGTCCGGGTTGAGCCGCGCGGCGGCGATGTTCTCGAACCGCCCCTTGGCATTGGCGATGTCGTCGGTCAGGTCTGGATCCAGCGCGATCGGGTCGCGCGTTTCGGCCACATTGACCCAGCGCCGCACGCAGTCGGGGAACGGCAGTTTGCGCGTCCCGGTCCAGCGCTTGAACATGCTGCGCACCTGCGGCAAGCCCAGCGGCGAGCCCAGGGTCAGGAACAGCGCCACCTCGCAGCCATCGGCCTGCAACTGCCGCAGCACGTCGTAGGCAATCATCGAGCCCTGGCTGTGCGCCACCACCACAAACGGCCCGCCACCGGCGCGCAACCGTTGCGCCAGGCTTTCGCGCATCTGCGCAGCCCGCTCAGGGACAAAGAACAGATCGTGCACATCCTGCAGCAGCGCCGCGGAAATCAGCCGCAACAGCACGCGGTTGATCGCATCGATCGGCCCCTTCGCCTGCACGCCGCCGGCAAGCGGCGCGGCCTGCAGCTCGTCCAGCATCTGGTGCAGATCAGCACGCTCCTGCTCGCTCTGTGCCAGCGCATCGGCCAGCGCGTGCAGGTCCTGCTCGCCCGGCACCAGCCCCAGCGTGCTCAACGCCCGCTGCACGCTCTGATTCAACGCCGGCCCCACATCGCGGCCATCGCAACTGCCAGGCTCGGGCACCGGGTAGCGCTCGCGGTTGACCCAGTACGCAAGCCGCGTGCGCTCACCCATCGGGCGGCCGAACAAGGCCTTGTCCCACTGGCAGCGCAATACCTCAGCCGGCGGCTTGTTGCCAATGCCATGGATGTAGATGACGGTGCGGGCTTTACCCTGCACCCGAGTGCGATGGCCGTTTTCCTCTTGCGTTTCCGCCTTGGCGGTGGCCTGACGCGCCGGACGGCGCTTGGCCGGCGGGGCGGCCTTGGCGGTCTTCTTGGTTGCGGCGCGCGTCGTGCGCGGGCCGGTGGGGCGCTTGCCTGTGCTCATCCAGTGGCTCCTTCACTTCCGGATAGTTCCGGTCTGTGCAACTGAAGCCACTGTAAGCGCTGCCTATCTCACTACTTGTGACCGGGCGCGCCGATCCCTACACTGGTTACGTCAGCGTTTTGATGCTTTCCCCGGGGGTGCACTGGTTTCGACGGGGGTCGCGAAGTCGCTTGGCGCATGCCGAGGGGGCAGCTTTCCTCGTTAATCCAGCAGCAAACTTTTAGTTGCCAACGACGACAACTACGGTTCGGACTTCGCTATCGCTGCTTAATTGGCTTTAGTTGTAGTTCTACAGCCGCCTAAGGCGAACCCCCGAAACTACTTGTGCCCGTGCTCGTAGATGTAGGGTCATTATCACGGAACCGCCGGTAGTGGCTGCCTGTCAGCTATCGGTTAGATCAAGCAGGCTGGTTTTCAGGTGCGCTTTGCCCGCCGTGCTGCCTGGGAACGAGATCTAACGGAGGGATAAGCATGTAGTGCTGGGGATGGAGTGCTTCCGGACGGCGGTTCGATTCCGCCCACCTCCACCAAACAACGGTCCTAAGACGACCGACTAAGGCCAGGCGTTCTCGCGAGAGACGACTGGCCTTTTTCATGTGCGGTGTTGGGCGTTTGGAGAGCGCTGCCGTGCGGGTCAGGCCGGTCCGCAAGAAGTTCCCGACACCTGGGCTTTGCAGCCCCGCCCTGCTTGCTCACAAGCGTTTACAGTGCCGCCTCGTTAGGGGGCAGTAGCGCGAAGCGCCGGCACGGGCAGTGGCAGTGGCGGCACAGCAGATCACCACAACACGACCGTGATGCGGCTCGCTCAGCCCCGACAGTGGACGCAGCGCGTCAGAGAGTGACGTCACCGGTCTGTGGCGCATGCGCGCGGACCGGCTCGGCCGCATTGCCCGGCACCACTGTCACTGGCGCGGTATCGCAGCATAGGCGGTCGAACAGGGCCAGCAATTCGGTGGCTTCCTGTCGCAGCATGACGAAGGCCTGTTTGGTGTGCTCTTCCATTCCTGCTCTCTTTGGCGCGCTCCCCAGCGCTCGTAGAGAGACAGCAGCAAATGGCGTGCCAGTGTGTTCGCAGAACACCGGGTGCCTGCCGGCAGGCAATGGGCGCTCGGCAGGCAGCTCGCTAGAACAAGTCAAAAAGGGAATTTCCACCGCCGGTTCGGCTCGTGCGCGTACACCGTCAAGGCGGGCGATATGCCCTCCCAAGCCCGGCCTCGCCCGCCGGCCGTTGATCGCGTCGGCCCGAGATCGAACGCCGAAGGCCTTGGAGTTCAGGCGGCGTCGGCGAGAAGCAACGCCAGTGCTCAGGCGTATTCGAGCTGCCGCTGGGCGTCGGCGTGCATGGCTTCCAGGATCACCATGCCGGCGGCACGGGCGGCGGCCATGGCGCTGCGGTGGTCGGTAAACAGGGGCGAGAGCTCGCCGCGGGCCAGGTCGCCGGCCTTGGATGCACCCACCTGCTGGATGCGCCAGTCCGCGCGCCACCCTTGGGCAGGGTGCGGCAGCGCATTGCACGACAACTGGTAACGCCCAAGAAAAATGACCAACGCGTGCTCGGCTCGATGACTCGCCACAAGGATACCGCTGGCTCCGCACGCAGGCGACCCCGTGCCGCCAGCGGGCAAGCGAAGTGAAGCATAGGCACAGCGCTTGCATCGGACTCGACCAGACGATCCTTGTTTGGGGAACACGGTGTTGACCAGAAAAGCAAAACGCCACGCCGCCGGGGCCTTGATGCTCGGCGGGCTGATCTTTGTGTTGATCGGCGTCGGTGGCTACATCACCTCGCGGCAGTCGCTGACGGCGGCCGCGTGGGTCTCGCATACGCAGGAAGTCATTGCCAGCATCGACGAGATCCAGGCCGGGCTGCTGTCGGCAGAGTCGTCGGCGCGTGGCTTCGTGCTGACCGACAACGAGGCCTTTCTGGGCGTGCATGCCGACGCCATCGGGCGCCTGCCCGGGCGCATTGCACGGCTTGAGGTGTTGGTGCAGGACAACCCCCTGCAACTGCGCAACGTGGCCGCGCTGGACAAGCTGGTGGACATGCGCCTGGTGCAGATCAACGACCTGTTGCACAGCTATCGCGCCACCGGGCTGGATGGCGCGCGCGCCTCCATCGCCAAGGGCGTGTTCCAGACCTCTTCGGCCCTGCGCCGGCAGGTGCAACTGATGGGTGAACTGGAGCGCCGGCAGCTGGTGTCGCGCACCCAGGCCAACCACGACAGCGCGCGCTGGGTGCTGTGGATGACGGCGATCGGCATTTTGTCCGGACTATTGGTCATGGTGCTGGCCTACCGGCTGTTGTCGCGCGAATTGGCCCGCCGTGTGCGCGCCGAGGAAGAAGCCAGCACGAGCAGCACGCGGCTGGCCGAATCGTTCAGCACGCTGGAACGCACCTCGGCAGGCCTGGAAGCGCTGGCGCGCTACTCCGGCCTGTTGCAGAACTGCCGCAACGCGGAAGAAGCTCTGGAAATCACGGCACGCACGATCGCCCCATTGGTGCCCGGTGTGTCGGGCGCGGTGTATCTGCTGCGCGCCTCGCGCGATCGCGCCGAGCAGGTGGCGGCGTGGGGAACGCTGGCAGATGGCGAACGCGGGAGCATTGCGCCCGAAGAGTGCTGGGCACTGCGACGCGACCGCACTCACCTGGTGGAGGACGCCAGCGTAGGCATGGTCTGCCAGCATGCCGGCGTCAATCTTCCGCCGCATGCGAGCACGGTCTGCATTCCATTGTCGGCACAGGGCACCCAGCTGGGCATGCTCGCGCTGCGCGGCGACAACGCGCAGGAACTGGCCTCGCTGACAGTGGCCGAGGCGGCCGCCGAACAATTGTCGTTGGCGCTGCACAACCTGCGCCTGCGCGAGACGCTGCGCCAGCAGTCCATCCGTGACCCGCTGACCGGCCTGTTCAACCGCCGCTATCTGGAAGAAGCGCTCAACCACGAGCTGTCGCGCTGCACCCGACGTGTGCAGCCATTGTCGGTGCTGATGCTGGACGTGGACCATTTCAAGCAATTCAACGACCTGCATGGACATAGCGGTGGCGACCGCGTGCTTGCTGCGATCGGCGAACTGCTGCTGGCGCAGACCCGCGGCGAAGACATCTGCTGCCGCTACGGCGGCGAGGAACTGACCATCATCCTGCCCGAGGTCGACCTGGCCACCGCCAGCGCGATGGCGGAGAAATTACGCGCCGGCATCGATGGCCTGCAGGTAATGGCCGATGGCGTGTCACTGCCCAAGATCACTGCCTCGTTCGGCGTAGCGACCTTCCCCGGGCATGCAGGCAACGCCGCGCAGTTGCTGCGCAAGGCCGACGAGGCGCTGTATCGGGCCAAGCAGGCCGGGCGCAATCAGGTGGTCAGCGCGGTGACGCCGGGCAGCGTGTGACGCCAGGCCCCTGCTGTCAGCGACAGGCTTGGCCGTTGTCGTCGGTCGGGATCAGCCCGGCGCTGGCCAGCATGTCGTCGATGCGGCCACGTACATGCGCGGCGTCTTCGGGTGCGGCGCTGTGCAGGACGGCCTCGGCGCGGGCCTGGAAATCCAGATAATCGAAGTCGGCGTCCTCATCGGACGCCACGTTTGGCAGCGCGTCCTGCAGTGCATCCAGGTGCGCATCCAACTCTGAGCGATTAGGCATCGGTGACTCCACGGCAAAGTCCCAAGGTTGCGGCTATGCCGTCAAGGATCTGCGAAACCGCGCAGCGCATGCGGGATGCGGCATCTGGTCGGGTGCGGCGTATCGAGGTCCGTGCTGATCAGCGTTGTGCGCCGCATCGGCATCTGGCCAACCTTGCGCACGCACGATGCGCTGCCGGCGCGCACCACCTTCCCTCAACTTTCGCACGCGTCGGCCGATACTGATGCCGACTCCTCCAGAACTTCGCCCGTGATCCTCCATTTGCGGCGGGATTTCCGCCTCGGCATCGTCAAGATGCTCGGGCCGATCACCGCGCTGTTGCTCTGCCTGTACGCGGTGTACCTGGCCATGCATGGCCAAGTGGTGGCATGTGCGTTGACTGCCGCGCTCGGCCTGGTCGCGGTGTGGCGTGGCTGGCGCATGCGCAGTGCCGAGCGCACCGGACGCGGCGGGGTGTGGCTGGCCTCCATCAATGTCGCTGGCTGCCTGATCGGCTGCTGGAGCGGCGGCGACGGCGCCCTGCCCTGGTTGTTCCCGGTGCTGGCCACCAACTATTTTCTCTGCGGCCCGCAGCGCGCGGTGTTGCTGAGCCTGCCGTTGCTGGCGGCCTTGCTGTTGCTGCCCGGCTTGATCGTCAGCCCTGGCCAGGGCATCTCCACTGTGATGGTCACCTTGGTGACGCTGGCGGTGGGCTACGCGTTCTCGGTGCGCATGCAGGACGACCGCGTGCATCTGGAAGAACTGGCCTCGCTGGATGCGCTGACCGGGCTGCCCAACCGGCGCATGCTCGAGCGCGCGCTCACCCATCAGATCGATCAGCGCCAGCCGCAGGATCGGCTCAACAGCCTGATCATCCTGGACCTGGACCACTTCAAGGACGTCAACGATCTGTACGGGCATGCCGCCGGCGATGCGGCATTGGCTGACCTGGCCACGATCCTGCGGTTCGAGGTGCGTGAGCCTTACCAGGTGTTCCGTTTCGGCGGCGAAGAGTTCGTGGTGCTGCTGCGTGCCGGCTCGCTGGCGGAACTGGAAGCGGCCACCGAACGCTTGCGCAAGGTGATCCGCAACGGATTACGCGGGCCGGGCGGACGCATCACCGTGTCGCTGGGCGCGGCCCGCCACGATGGCGAGACGCACTGGCAAGACTGGTTTTCGCGTGCGGATGCGGCGCTGTATCTGGCCAAGAACGGCGGCCGCGACAGCGTGCGCATCGCCGACTGAGTCATCAATCGCTGATCGGCAATTGCCGATCAGCGATTGATACCCTCGTGCCTGCATGGGCGGGGTGGCCGCGCGGCCACCCCGCCCTGCCATCTCAGCGCTCGGCCACTGCCACCGGCGCGGCCGGTGCATCGCCTTGCTTCCAGCCACCCAGCGCCTTGTAGACGCCGACCACGCCGACATTGACCGCCGCTTCGGCCTGCGCCAATGCATCGTCAGCCGCCAGCTGGGTGCGCTGTGCATCCAGCAGGGTCAGGAAGTCTTCCGAACCCTCGCGGTAGCGGATCTGCGCCAGCTGCTCGGCACGCCGCGCCGCATTGGCCTGGTCCACCACGATCGCCAGGCGCGCCTGCTGACGCCCGTAGCCGGTCAAGGCATTTTCGGTGTCTTCCAGTGCCAGCAGCACGGTCTGCTGGTACTGCGCCAACGCGCCTTCGGCCTGCGCCTTGCTGGCACGCAGGCGTGCACGTACGGTGCCGAAGTCGAACGCGGCCCAGCTGATCGACGGCGTGATCGACCACGCCTTTGCGTTGCCCTGGGTCAACCTGGCCGCATCGCCAGACAGAAAGCCGACAAAGCCGCTCACGCTGATGCGCGGGAACAGATCGGCCGTGGCCACGCCCACCTGTGCGGTGGCCGCAGCCAGACGCCGTTCGGCGGTGCGCACGTCCGGGCGTTGCCGCAGCAAGCTGGCGGTATCGCCAAGCGGCAAGGCGCGGGCGAACGGAGGTGCGATGCGCGGCACCAGGGTGGCATCCAGCGCATTCGGCTGTTGACCGAGCAACACGGCAATCCGATGGCGGTACTGCGCCTCGGCAGTTTCCAGCAATGGAATGTCGGCTTCGATGGCCTTCAAGCGTGCCAGGCTGCTCTGCACATCCAGCTCGCTGCCGGCACCCAGGTCCCAACGCGTCTGCGTCAGCTTCTGGGTGTCGCGCAGGTTGGTCAGGGTGCGCTTGGAGACGTCCAGCTGCTTTTGCGTACCGCGCAATTCGAAATAGTTGCGCGCCACTTCCGCGGCCACCGTGACCTGCACGTCCTGCAGGCCGGCCTGCTCGGCTTCCAGGTCGGCACGCGCCGCCTCCGACGCACGCCGCTGGCGGCCGAACAGATCCAGCTCCCACGCCGCATCCAGACCCAGCGTGGTCTGCTCGGTGAGGAAACGCTGATTGCCGGCGATCACCTGCTGTTGTTCGCGGCGATCGAAGCTGCCCTGTGCGGTGATGTGCGGCGCCTGGTCCAACCGGCGTTCGACGAACACCGCACGCGCCTGCTTGACGCGCGAGACGGCAATGCGCAGATCGTGGTTGGCGAACAACGCATCGCGCACCAGTTGTTCCAGCACCGGGTCATCGAACTGCGACCACCAATTGCCCACCGGCGACTCGGCACTGTAGGCCGCATCCTGCGCGCCTTGCAGTGTCACCGCGGCCGGCGGTTCGGGGCGGTAATCCGGCCCGACCGCGCAACCACTCAGGATCGCCGCGGCGAGCGCGGCGCCCAGCAAGGTCCTCACCATGGCAGCACCTCGCCCAGGTGGGTGAAGCTGCCATTGGGGCCGTGCGCATCGATCAATGCCATCTGCACGCTGCTGTGTGCGCCCTGCTCCACGTCGATCTCGCCGACGCCACCGTTCATGTCGGTTTTGACATAGCCCGGGTGCACCATGTTGACCTTGATCGCGCTCTCGCGCAGCTCATGGGCCAGGTGCACGGTCCAGCTGTTGAGTGCGCTCTTGGAGGCGTCGTAGGCGGGTATCTTGAAGTCATAGATCGGCGAGCCCGGCTGTGTGTGCAGGGTCAACGAGCCGAGGATGCTGGAGACATTGACGATGCGCCCGGCCAGCGAACGACGCAGCAGCGGCAGGAACGCCTTGGTCACGCCGACCACCGCAAACAGATTGGTGTCGAAGGTGCGCTTCCAGGTGTCCAGGCTCTGCTCGGACGGCTTGCGCTGCATGTCCTCGATCATGATGCCGGCGTTGTTGATCAGGATGTCCAGGTGGCCGTGACGCTGCTCCACCGTGCCAACGGCCGCGGCGATGCTGATGTCGTCGTTGACGTCCAGCTGGATGGCTTCCACCGGCAGGCCTTCGGCCTGCAGCTTGAGTGCGGCGGCAACGGCGTCATCGCGCTTGCGGCCGGCCAGCAGCGTGTGCACGCCGGCCTGGGCCAGTTGACGGACGGTCTCCAGGCCGATGCCGCGGGTACCGCCGGTGACCAGTGCGATCTTGTTGGTGCTCATGTGCAATGTCCTTCAAAGATGGGGGAAGAGGAATCAGGCCTTGACCGGATCATGTGCCACGGCGGCCGATGCGGCGGGTTCGCCACGGGTCACCCACTTGCGCAGGGCCACGTAGAACACCGGCGTCAGGAACAGGCCGAACAGGGTCACGCCCAACATGCCGGCGAACACGGTGATGCCGGTGACCGAGCGCACTTCTGCGCCAGCGCCATGGCCGAACACCAGCGGCACGGTGCCGGCGATGAAGGCAATGGAGGTCATCACGATCGGGCGCAGCCGCAGGCGGCAGGCTTCCAGTGCGGCTTCAACGATGCCCTTGCCGTGCATTTCCAGTTCGCGGGCAAATTCCACGATCAGGATCGCGTTCTTGCACGCCAGGCCCATCAACACCACCAGGCCCACCTGCACGAACACGTTGTTGTCGCCACCGGTGAGCCACACACCGAACAACGCAGACAACAAGGTCATCGGCACGATCAGGATCACCGCCAGCGGCAGCGTCCAGCTTTCGTACAACGCGGCCAGCACCAGGAACGCCAGCAGCACCGCCATCGGGAACACGATCAACGCGGAGTTGCCTTGCGTGGATTGCTGGTAGCTCAGGTCGGTCCACTCGATGTTCATGCCGTTGGGCAACACCTTCGGTGCCATGCCGGATAGCGTCTGCATGGCCTCGGTGGAGGACAGCACGCGCGGGTCTGCTTCACCGATCAGGTCAGCAGCCGGATACCCGTTGTAGCGGATCACCGGATCCGGGCCGTAGGTCTGGCCCAGCGTCACCATGCTGCCGATCGGCACCATCTGCCCACGGTCGTTGCGGGTGCGCAGATTGGCGATGTCTTCGACGCTGTCGCGGAACTGTCCATCGGCCTGGGCGATCA
Organism: Xanthomonas sp. NCPPB 4037; assembly: GCF_041475695.2. Lineage (NCBI taxonomy): Bacteria > Pseudomonadati > Pseudomonadota > Gammaproteobacteria > Lysobacterales > Lysobacteraceae > Xanthomonas > Xanthomonas sp. NCPPB 4037. Next base: position 1,774,360 of record NZ_CM191261.1, on the reverse strand, counting down.
CCTGGTAGGTGCGACCGAAGCGATTGAAGTCGTTGATGTACGACGAACCCAGGTAGGTCTGCAGCGTGTCGAACAGATTGGTCAACGGCACGCCCTGCGCCTTGGCCTTGTCGCGGTCGACCTTGGCATCGAGCTGCGGCACGTTGGCCTGGTAGGTGCCGATCGGGAACTGCATACCCGGCGTCTGCGAGATCGCACCGGACATCGCGTTCACCGCACTCTGCAGCTGGCCGTAGCCCAGTCCCGCACGGTCCTGGATGTACAGCGAGTAGCCCGAGCCCTGCCCCAGACCCAGAATCGGCGGCGGCATGAAGGCGAACGCGAAGCCCTGCTGGATCTGGCTGATGCGTGCGTTGATTTCCGCATTGATCTGCACCGCACTGCGGCTACGCTCACTGAAGGGCTTGAGCGTCAGGAACACCGTGCCGGTGTTGGGCGTGTTGGTGAACTGCAGCGGATTCAAACCCGGGAACGCAATCGCGTGGTCCACGCCTTCGGTCTGCAGCGCGATCTGGGTGATCTGGCGGATCACCTCATTGGTACGCTCCAGCGAGGCGCCTTCCGGCAGCTTGGTGCCTGCGATCAGGTACAGCTTGTCCTGGGTGGGAATGAAGCCGCCCGGCACCAGCTTGAACATCACCCCGGTGCCGACCAGCAGCAACAGGTACACCACAAACACCGCACCGCGCTTGCCCAACGCGCGCGACACCGCGCCTTGATACTTGTGCGAACTGCTGTTGAAGAAGCGATTGAACGGACGGAACAGCCAGCCGAACAAGCGGTCGATCAGCCGCGACGGGCCGTCCTTCGGCGCGTCGTGTGCCTTCAGCAGCATGGCGGCCAGCGCCGGCGACAGGGTCAGCGAGTTGATCGCCGAGATCACCGTGGAGATGGCGATGGTCACCGCGAACTGCTTGTAGAACTGTCCGGTCACACCCGACAGGAACGCCATCGGCACGAACACTGCGCACAGCACCAGCGCGATCGCGATGATCGGCCCGGACACTTCGCGCATAGCCTGGTGCGCCGCGGCCAGCGGGGTCAGGCCTTCTTCGATATTGCGCTCGACGTTTTCCACCACCACGATCGCGTCGTCGACCACGATGCCGATTGCCAGCACCAGGCCGAACAGGCTCAGCGTGTTGATCGAAAAACCCAGCAGATACAGCGCGGCAAACGTACCGACCACCGACACCGGCACCGCCAGCAACGGGATGATCGAGGCACGCCAGGTCTGCAGGAACAGGATCACCACCAGCACCACCAGCAGCACCGCTTCGAGCAGCGTATGCACCACCGCGCTGATCGAGTCGCGCACGAACACGGTGGGGTCATACGCGGCCGACCACGCCATGTCCTGCGGGAACTGCTTTTCCAGCTCGGCCATCTTGGCGCGCACCGCGTCCGACAATTCGATTGCGTTGGCACCGGGCGACTGGAACACACCCATGCCCACCGCGTTCTGGTTGTCCAGCTGCGAGCGCAAGGTGTAGTTGCCGGCGCCCAGTTCCAGGCGCGCCACATCCGACAACCGCACGATCTCGCCGCTGTTGCCGCTGCGGATCACGATGTTGCCGAACTCTTCTTCGGTGGTCAGGCGGCCCTGCGCATTGATCGAGAGCAGGAAGTCGCTCTTGTTGGGCATCGGCTCGGCGCCCAACTGACCGGCGGAAACCTGCACGTTCTGCTCGCGGATGGCGGCAACCACATCGCTGGCGGTCAGCCCGCGCGCAGCCACTTTGTCCGGGTCCAGCCAGATGCGCATGGCGTAATCGCCCGCGCCGAAGATCTGGATCTGGCCCACGCCCGGCAGGCGCGACAGCTCGTCCTTGACCTTCAGCAACGCGTAGTTGCTCAGGTACAGCGAGTTGTACTTGCCCTTGGGCGAGGTGAGATGCACGACCATGGTTAGCGTCGGCGACTGCTTCTGCGTGGTCACGCCCTGGCGACGCACGTCCTCGGGCAGACGCGCCTGCGCCTGGCTGACGCGGTTCTGCACCTGCACCTGCGCCTGGTCCGGATCGGTACCGGGCTTGAAGGTCACGGTGACCACCAGCACGCCATCGGAGCCGGCGACCGACTTCATGTACATCATGTCTTCGACGCCGTTGATGGCTTCCTCAAGCGGCGTGGCGACGGTCTCGGCGATGACCTTGGGGTTGGCGCCCGGGTAGACCGCGCGCACCTGCACGCTCGGCGGTACCACTTCGGGGTATTCGCTGATCGGCAGCAGCGGCATGGCGATCAAGCCAGCCGCGAAGATGATGATCGACAGCACCGCCGCAAAGATCGGTCGGTCGATGAAAAAACGGGAAAAGTCCATGGGGATGGTCCTGAAAGAAGTCGCCGCCGGGTGGCGGCGCGGCACACAGCGCCCCGGTCCGGCCATCGGGATGGCCGGCGGTTGGGGCGCGCGGTGCAGCGGTAAAACGGGTGCTTAGTTGGACGCGGTGCGCTTGTCCGCCGCCGGCACCATGGCCACAGCCTTGGCGTCGACCGGCATGCCGGGCATGAAGATCTTCTGCACGCCATCGACCACTACGCGGTCACCGGCGGCCAGGCCCTTGCGGACGATGCGCAGGCTATCGGCCGTACGGCCGAGCTCCACGTCGCGTCGCTGCGCCTTGCCATCCTTGTCGACCACGTAGACGTACTTGCGGTCCTGGTCGGTCAGCACGGCCTTTTCATCGACCAGCATGGCCTTGAACTGGCCGCTGCCGAGCAACTGCACATGCGCATACAGGCCTGGCGTGAACTGCCGATCCGCGTTGTCGAGCACGGCACGCACGCGGATGGTGCCGGTGCTGCGGGTGACCTGGTTGTCCAGGAAATCCACGCGCCCGCTGTGCGGGAAGCCCTGCTCGCCGACCAGGCCGATGCGCACCGGCAACTCGCCGCCGCGCTCGTCCGGACGCTCGCCGTTGCGGCTCATCTGCGAGTAGCGCAGGAAGGTGCCTTCATCGGCATCGAAGTACACGAACACCTTGTCCAGCGACACCAGCGTGGTCAGCACACTGGCGCTGTCGCCGGCAGTGACCAGGTTGCCGGCGGTGACCATCGCACGCCCGGCGCGGCCGTCGATCGGGGCACGCACGCGTGTCCAGTCCAGGTTGAGCTTGGCGGTGTCCACAGCAGCTTGTGCGGCCAGCACCTCGGCATCGGCCTGGTCGGCCGCGGCGCGGCGTTGTTCCCAGGTTTCGGTGGAGATGGCCTGCTGCTCGGACAGCTTGCGCGCACGCGTCGCTTCGCTGCGGGCCAGGCTGGCCTGGGTGCGGGCACGCACCAGCGCGGCATTGGCGCGGGCAAACTCTGCGCGGTAGCTGCGGTCGTCGATGCTGAAGAGCACATCGCCCTTCTTCACTTCGGCGCCTTCGGCGTAATTGACCTTGTCGATATAGCCGGACACGCGCGGGCGTAGCTCCACGCTTTCCACCGGCTCGATGCGGCCGCTGAATTCATCCCACTGGCTGATCTCTTTCAGCAGCACCGGGGCGACACTGACGCTGGGCGGTGGCGGCGCGCCGGTCTCGGCGGCCTTGCTGCCGCAACCGGCCAACACGACCGCGAGGACAGCGCCCGTCAATACAGTACGCAAGGGAAAACGGAACGGGGTGGCGTTCGGGGTCATGGGGAAATCTCTCGGGTGGGAAGGGGAAACTGCAGACCGGCCAGGCGGCCAGCCGACGGTGCGGTCTGCGGGCGACGGCTGACGGTCACGATGGCGTGTCCGGGCTGGCCAGGCCCGGCGATCAACGAGACGGCGGCGCGGCCGACGTCAACGGCCCGGATCCATTCCGGGCAGGCCTCCTTGGCACGGCTGGGCGTGCACACCGGCTGCTCGACCGACAGCAGGTGTACGCGCACGCCCAACGGTTTGGCTTCTTCGTGCAGCACCTGCGCCAGCATGCGGGTGGCCGCCGCGGCGATGGAAATATCGCCGTGCGCCGACCACGCGCGCAACGCACACGGGCTGCCGAGCAACAGGTAACGGCCGCCGCCATCGGCCTCGGCCAGTAGCGGCATCAGATGCCGGGCGGCCGCCAGGTGCGGAAGCAGGTCGCGGTCCAGCCGGCGGCGCAAGGCGTTGACCGGGCGGTCCAGCAGGCGGCCAGCCTTGAGCGGGCTGCCCAGGCTCGCAACCACCGCCGCCAGCGGGCGTGGGCGCTGCGCCAGCTCGGCAGCCAGCGCCTGCGCGGCGGCGTCATCGGCCACCGAGCCCTGCACCGTCTCCAGCAAGGGGCTGTCGCCATGGCGGGCGCGCAACGCAGCCAGCTTGGCGGCATCGCGACCGACTACCAGCACCGGCAGCTGCGCCTCGAGCAGCGCGGCGACAATGCCGGCACCGACGTTGCCCGCGCCACCCAGAACGACCGTCTCGGATTGGACCATCCCAGTCACGGGACTTTCACTCCCGAAATCGGGACAATCCCACACATGGCCCAACGTGCAGACAGCCCGCTGCGGCGCACCGGCGCACCGCCGGCCTGCCGCTTGGGCGAGGCAGCAAAGGCACGCGAAACGCTGGAATGCGGGCGTTTTTCCGGCATCTGCACCGGATCGAACGCGCTCTCAAGGGCGTCGCGGGGACTGGGGGACAAGCCGAGAAGTTGGCGTAACCACATGGCGGCGCTCCTGCGTGGAGGGGATGCCGCATAAGCTAGGCCTCAAAGCAGCACTTGATTAGTCCGGATTTAGGGGAATAATCGTCCCGCAAGCGGTCCAATCCCTCCAGACTCCGGAAGGCACCCCTCATGACCCACGATCTCAACGACACCCTGATCTTCGTCAAGGTGGTCGAACAAGGCAGTTTCATCGCTGCCGCCAACTCGCTCGGCCTGCCCAAGACCACGGTCAGCCGCAAGGTGCAGGAACTGGAAACCCGGCTGGGTGCCCGCCTGCTGCACCGGACCACGCGTCGCATCGGCCTGACCGAAGCCGGCGCGGTCTATCACGAGCATTGCCAGCGCATTGCCCGTGAACTGGAAGAAGCCGAAAGCGCCGTCGGCCAATTGCAATCGGGCCCGCGCGGCTGGTTGCGCTTCACCGTACCGTACTCGCTGGGCATCACCTGGATCGCGCCGTTGCTGGGCGAATTCCACGCGCAATACCCGGAAATCCAGCTGGACATGCACCTGGGCAACGAGAAGCTGGACCTGATCGGCGGCGAAGCCGATCTGGCCCTGCGCGTGGGTGCCCTGCCCGATTCCAACCTGGTCGCGCGCAAGCTGGGCAGCCTGCGCACGCAGGTGTTTGCCAGCCCGTCTTACATCGAACGCTATGGCGAGCCGCTGCACCCGGACGAGTTGCAGTTCCATCGCACGCTCGCCCTGCGCAAGAACCGCAACGTGCACAACAACCGCTTCTTCTGGTCGCTCAGCGACGGCAGCGATGTGCGCGAATTCCCGGTCAATCCGTTGATGGTGGCCAACGACCCGGCCGCACTCAATGGTGCGGTGCTATGCGGCGAAGGCTTGTTGCTGACCGGCGATGTGATGGCCAAGCCGTTCGTGCAATCGGGCATGGTGCGGCGTGTACTGGCCGGTTGGACCGGGCCGGAAGTGGACTTCAACGCGGTCTTCGCCGGTGGCCGGTTGGTGTCGCCGAAGGTGCGTGCGTTCGTGGATTTCCTGGTGACGCGCCTGAACTTCGACGCCGATTACATGATGGCACAGTGCCCTGCACGGCTGGCCGCACAGCGCGCCAATGGGGATGCGGAAGTGGAGGTTGAAGTGGAGGCCGAGTTGCGCGCCGAGGGTAAGCGCATTTTGGAGAAAGCTACGGCGTGACGGGCGTTTTGTGCGGTCTCGGCACGTAGCAAAGCAGGTGTTCCTTCTACCATTGGAGCAAGCTGCCTGCGGGACTGATGAGGGTGAGGCGCGTTGGTTGTTCTGATATTCGTAATCGGATTTGCGTCTAGCTCGCGCAAGAAAGTTGATGCGCCGCTTCAAGCGAATCCCTGATCCCGACGCTCCAATCCCGGCTTCAAAGCAGAGCTTTCGCGCCTGCGGCGCGAGTTCCTTTTGTCTTGGCAAAAGGAACCAAAACCGCTGTCGCCGACGCAATCCGGTGCGGTGAAGCTGCACCGGTGCCCTGCGCTCCTCGCCACGCGCGGCACGGCGCCCAAACTCGCTGCGCTCAGACAAGGGCGCCTCTTCGGCCACGCGCGGCTGCGGTGCTCGGCTTGCTTTAAGGCGACTGGGTGAAGCGGAGCAAGAGCGGAGCAGCCCGGCCCGACCTATCTATTTCGTTGTACCGATAGTCGGATTGGGCTTTTTGCATCTGGTTCGCAGTAAGAGCTGACGCGATGATTCAAGCGAATCCCTAATCCCGACGCTCCAATCCCGGCTTCAACGCAGAGCTCTCACGCCTGCGGCGCGAGTTCCTTTTGTCTTGGCAAAAGGAACCAAAACCGCTGTCGCCGACGCAATCCGGTGCGGTGAAGCTGCACCGGTGCCCTGCGCTCCTCGCCACGCGCGGCACGGCGCCCAAACTCGCTACGCTCAGACAAGGGCGCCTCTTCGGCCACGCGCAGCTGCGGTGCTCGGCTTGCTTTAAGGCGACTGGGTGAAGCGGGAGCAAGAGCGGAACAGCGGTGCCGAAGCAAGGTTTCAGGCTTGGCAGGCGACGGATCGCTGTGTTGATTGCAAACAGGGCAATACAGCGACAGCGACAGCGACAGCGACAGCGACAGCGACAGCGACAGCGACAGCGACAGCGACAGCGACAGCGACAGCGACAGCGAGTTCAATGATGAGGAGTACAGCCGCTTTATTGAACGTTCTTTTTGCTCTTATTTTTTGTTTATGTTGGCGTTTGCGTAACCAGTGATCTGGATCTTGGTCTTGCTTCAGGCCGTCTCTAACTCAAAAAAAAGGCCGCTTTCGCGACCTTTTTCATGCATCCGGTGAGGTCAGTTACACGTCACGCAATGCCATCAAACTCAGCGCATGCCGGTAGTGCTGGCGGCGCCTTCCTGGCGTAGCGGGATCAGGCGGATTTCGACGCGGCGGTTCTGTGCGCGGCCGGCGTCGGTGCTGTTGTCGGCGATCGGGTAGCGCTTGCCGGCGCCCATGGTTTCCATGCGTTCGCGCTGCACGCCCTGGGCCGTCAGGTACTGGGCGACCGCGTTGGCGCGCTCTTCGGACAGGCGCTGGTTCACCGCATCGCTACCGACGCTATCGGTGTGCCCCACCACTTCCACCATGGTCTGGTTGTACTCACGCAGTGTCGAGGCCACGCCGTTGAGCGCGGTGTAGAACTGCGGCTTCAACGCAGACTTGCCGAAGTCGAAGGTGATGCCATCGGGCAGGTTCAAGGTGATGTTGTCGCCCTGGCGCTGCACGTCGATGCCGGTGTTGGCGGTGCGCTCGCGCAACGCGCGTTCCTGACGGTCCTGGTACTGGCCCACGGCCGCACCGCTCAATGCGCCGATACCGGCACCGATCATCGCGTGCTGACGGCGTTCGGTGGCGCTGTCGCCGGTGAGCAGGCCGGCGGCCACGCCGATCGCGGTACCGATCAGCGCATTGCGGCCGGTGCGGTTCTGCTGTTGGGTCTGGTCGCCGTACTGGTCGCGCTGCACGTACGAGCCGCCGGTGGCGCAGGCGGACAGCGCGATGGCGCTGGCCAAGGCCACGGCAAGGCTCTTGCTGGCTGCTGGGGACATGGTGTTCTCCTTTGGCCGGACCATCCGGCGCTGAATCGTGCCGCGAGGATAAACAGCGCAACGCGACTGGCACATGATGAAATCGCCCGCCGCCAGCGTTCGGCTAGCGGTTCATTCAGGAAAACGTTTTCGCTTAGCCGCGCGTGCCTGCATAGGCCGCCAACGCGGCATCGCGCCCTTCGGCCAGGCCGATGATCGGCGCGCGAGGATAGGTCGGTGCCAGCCGCGCCAGCGATAACGGATGCAGCCACGGTGCAAAGCGCTCTTTCACCGGCAATGCCGCCAGCTCGGGAATCCAGCGCGTGATGTAAGTGGCTTGCGGGTCGAATTTCTCGGCCTGCGTCACCGGATTGAACACGCGGAAATACGGCGCGGCATCGGCGCCAGTGCCGGCCACCCACTGCCAGCCCATCGTGTTGTTGGCCAGGTCCGCATCCACCAAGGTGTCCCAGAACCAGCGCGCGCCCTCCAGCCAATGCACGCGCAGATGCTTGCACAACAGGCTCGCCACGATCATGCGCACGCGGTTGTGCATCCAGCCGGTGTGCCACAGCTGCCGCAGCCCCGCATCGACGATCGGGATGCCGGTGCGCCCGCGCTGCCATGCGTCCAGCGTGACCGGATCCACCGTGGCCCAGTCGAAGCCGGCGAAGCGTGGGTTGAGGTTTTGCGTGGTGGTGTCCGGGAAGTGATGCAGCAGGTGGTACGCAAAATCGCGCCATCCCAACTGGCGAATATAGCCGTCGATTTCCGCGCCATTGCGTGCGGTGCGCTGCGCCTCCAAGGTGCTGGCAATGCGCCAGGGCGCGATCTCGCCGAAATGCAGATGCGGCGACAACTGCGACGTGCCAACGCGGTCGGGGCGGTCGCGGTTTTCGCGGTAACCCGACAGCGCGCCGTCGACAAAGATCTCCAGCATCTCGTGCGCACCGGCTTCGCCCGGCTGCCAGTGTTCCCAGAAGCCCTGGTCCCATGCTGGCGTGGGCAGCAGGTTCAGCGCATCGACGTGTACACGGTCCAGCGACGCGGGCAACGGCGGCAGGCTGCGCGGCGCGGGCATGGCATCGGGCAAGCGCAGCTGAGTGAGTGCATTCCGCCAGAACGGCGTAAACACCTTGTACGGCCCGCCCTGCTGGGTGGCCAGGGCCCATGGTTCGAACAACAGCGCGGCGTTGCAGCTTTGCACCTCCAGCCCACGTTCGCGCAGGCTGCGCTTGATCTGCGCATCGCGTGGCTGGGTGGCCGGCTCGTACTTGCGGTTCCAGTACACCGCCACCGCCCCGGTCTGCGCGATCACCGCGTCCAGCACCTGCGCGCTGTCGCCCTGACGAATCAGCAAGGCGCTGCCGCGCGCGCGCAAGGAGGCATCCAGTGCGGCGAGACTGCGATGCCGCCACGCACGCGATGCCGCGCCCGGCGCCCATTGGCCTTCTTCGTGCGGTGCATCGATGTAGAGCGGAATCGGGTCGTGCCCGGCATCGAGCGCGGCGCGCAAGGCGGGGTTGTCCTCCAGACGCAGATCGCGACGGAACCAGACGATGGCGTAAGACATGCGGACTCGGCAGCGGCAGGTGAGGCCGCGCAGCATAAGCCAGCGGCCGCAACGATGGCGCGATGCCAGCCGCGGAGTCTGTGCGAAGCGTTCGCTGGCGCACCGTCGGTGCCGCGATGTGCGGCAGCAATCGCTGCGCGTCACGTCCTACCCGCCTTACGCGCGCTGGTGCAGCTCCGCGCGCATGGCATCCCGGCATCGCTGCTGACACATGCGGTGCCGGGCACCGGCCCCCCATTCCTCATCGACCGCCATCCCTGAGGTCGAGATGCCACACGTTGCCAGCGGCTTACTCGAAGCTACCCACCGAATCGTGCGCCAGATTGTCAAAGCGCGTGTATTCGCCGAAGAACTTGAGCTTGCACGAGCCGGTCGGGCCACCACGGTGCTTGCCGATGATGATCTCGGCCAGGCCCTTGTCGGGCGAGTTTTCCTTGTTGTAGTAGTCGTCGCGGTAGATGAACACGATCATGTCCGCGTCCTGCTCGATTGCGCCGGATTCGCGCAAATCGGCCATCACCGGGCGCTTGTCGGTCCGCGTTTCCAGCGAGCGATTGAGCTGCGACAACGCAATCACTGGCACGTTGAGCTCCTTGGCCAGGCCCTTGAGCCCACGCGAAATTTCCGAAATTTCGGTCGCGCGGTTTTCGCTATTGCCCGGCACTGACATCAGCTGCAGGTAGTCGATGACGATCAGGCCCAGGTCGTGTTCGCGCTTGAGCCGGCGGCACTTGGAACGCAGCACTTCCGGCGACACGCCGGGCGTGTCGTCGATGAAGATCTTGGTTTCCTTCAGCATCTTGATCGCGCCAGTGACGCGCGCCCAATCCTCGTCTTCCAGCGCACCGGTACGCAGGCGTTGCGCATTGATGCGGCCGTTGGAGGAGATCAAGCGCATCGCCAGCTGCGACGCCGACATTTCCATCGAAAACACCGCCACGCCTTTCTTGGACTTGATCGCGGCGTATTCGGCAATGTTCAACGCCAGCGTGGTCTTACCCATCGCCGGACGTGCGGCCAGGATGATCAGGTCGGTCGGCTGCAGGCCGGCGGTCATCGCATCGAAATCGGTGTACCCGGTCGGCAGGCCGGTGATGTTGCCGCCGTTTTCGAAGCGGTTGCGCAGCTCTTCGAACGCGTCCTTCAAGGCGCCCGGCATCGCCACGAAGTCGGTCCGCCCACGCGCGCCGGCTTCGGCGATCTTGAACACCGCTTTTTCCGCCGACGCCAGCAGCTCCACACTCTCGCGGCCTTCCGGCTGGAAGCCATCGTTGACGATGTTGGTGCCCACTTCGATCAGCTGCCGCAACACCGCCTTGTCGCGCACGATTTCCGCGTATGCGGCGATGTTCGCCGCCGACGGCGTGGTGCTGGCCAGCTCGATCAGATAGGCGCCATCGCCCACCTGCTCCAGCTTGCCCTGCGACTCGAACCACTCGCCCAGCGTGACCGCATCGAACGGGCGATCCTTCTCGGAGAGCTCGCGGATGGCGCGGTAGATCAGCCGATGGTCGCGCCGGTAGAAGTCGTTCTCGGTGAGCTGGTCGTTGACCTTGTCGAACGCATCCGGCGCCAGCATCAGGCCGCCCAGCACCGCCTGCTCGGCTTCCACCGAATGGGGTGGAACCCGCAACTGGTCCAGGCGCGGCTCGGGACGATCGTAGTCATCACGATCGCGGTCGCGATTGCGGTTGGAACGGAAGCCGGGACGAGCGGACATGGACGGACAGCCTGACGCGAGGGAGACGGGGGCAGGAAGCATAGTCATCGCCGGCGGCGAGGACCATGCACAACTCTGTGGATAACTGGTGCATAGCCAGTGCACCACAGCCTACGCCGGTGCGGTCTCACTGCCCGCGATGCCCTGCCCCGTCTGGCCTGCGGGCATGCCGGCCCGGCCCGCGCGCTCAGCGTGTGTGGTGCGCGATCCAGGCCAGGAAACTGTCGACAAATCCCTGCAGGAACTTGCGGCTGTCGGCATCGGCAATCTGGCCGTCGGCGCCGAACAGGCCATCCTTGTACTGCAGATAGATCTCCGGCTGGCCGAGCACGTGCATGTCCAGGTAGGCCAGCACGCCACGCAGATGCTGCTGCGCCAGGGCGGTGCCGATGGCGCCGACCGAGATCCCGGCGATGGCGGCCGGCTTGCCGGCGAAGGCGCTGTCGCCATATGGCCGCGAGGCGGTGTCGATGGCGTTCTTGAGCACGCCGGGGATCGAGCGGTTGTATTCCGGGGTCACGAACAGCACCGCATCGGCGGCGCGTAGTTGCTGCTTGAGGCGGGTGCCTTCGGCCGGGTAATCGCTGTCGCGATCCTGGTTGTACAGCGGCAGGTCGCCGATCTCCAGGAACTCGAACGTGGCCTTGTCGCCGGCCAGCTGCGCCAGCGCCTGGGCCAGCTGACGGTTGTAGGACTGCGCGCGCAGGCTGCCGACCAATACCGCAATGGTGTACTTGCTCATGGGGAACGCTCCGTGGGAACCAGCGCCCCACTGTAGGCAGCGTGGCGCGCACACCCGGTGAAGCGCCGCCCAGCCCTACGACCGCACGATGGCAGCCCGCTGCGCGCGCCAGTGGTCCTGCCAGGCCTGGAACATCAGCACCGTCCACAGGTGGGTGTGCCACTTGCGCTCGCCGCCATTGAAGTCGCGCCACAGCCCGGCCACGGTATCGGCGGCGAACACGCCTTCGCGCTGCAGCGTGCCGTGTGCCAGCAGATCGTCGGCCCAGCCGTGCAGGTCGCCGCGCAGCCACGCACTCACCGGCGCACCAAAGCCACGCTTACCGCGGTAGACCATCGGCTCGGGCAGATAGCGGCACAACACGCGCTTGAGCAGGTATTTACTGACCCCGTCGCGGTACTTGAGCGCCAGCGGCAGCGACCAGGCGAACTCGGCCACGCGCCAGTCCAGCAGCGGCGCGCGCGCCTCCAGCCCCACCGCCATGGTGGTGCGGTCGACCTTGCACAGCAGATCGTCCGGCAGATACGCAGCGAAGTCGGCCAGCATCATCGCGTCGGCCGGCGTGCCCGAGCCATGCAGCGGATCGGCCAGGCTGTAGAAACTGTCTGGCTCGGTCGCGCCCAGCACCACCGCCGCGGGGTCACGCCAGCGTGAGATGCGGTTGCGGTAGATGTCGCCGATGCCGCGCGCGCCCGCTTCGGCCACCAGTGCCGCCAGCCCGCCGGTGCGCGAGGCTTCGCCGCTCTTGCGCGCTGCCACCGCCATCAGCCGCCGCAGCGGCGCCGGTACCAGCCCGTGCATGCGCCAGTTACGCAGCGCGCGCTGGTAGCGCCCATACCCGAAGAACAGCTCGTCGCCGCCATCGCCGGACAGCGCCACGGTGACGCCACCGCGCGCCAGCCGCGCCACCAGCGCGGTGGGCACCTGCGAGGCGTCGGCGAACGGTTCGTCGAACATGTCCGGCAAGCTCGGCACCACCGCCAGCGCATCGGCGCCGCTGACATACAGCTCGGTGTGATCGGTGTGCAGGTGCGTGGCCACTTCGCGCGCCAGCGGCGCTTCGTCGTGGTGCGAGCCTTCGAAGCCGATGCTGAAGGTATGCACCGGTTGGTCGCTCTGCGCCTGCATCATCGCGGTGACGATCGACGAATCGGTGCCGCCGGACAGGAACACGCCCACCGGCACGTCGGCCACCATGCGCAGCGCCACCGCATCGCGCAGCACGCTATCGAGTTGCTCTTCGGCCTGGGCATCGGCGCCGGTGAATGGCGCGGCCAGCGCACGCTGCATGGCCTCGCGGGCATTCCAGAACGGTTGCTGGACCTGGTCGGGCCGGTGTGCGGCGGCGCCGGCGGCCACCGCTTGGGCGTCCAGCCGCAGCACCCGCCCAGGCATCAGCTTGAAGGTGCGCTCGTGGATGCAGGCCGGCGCCGGGATATAGCCCAGCCGCAACAGCAGGGTGAGCGCATCGCGGTCCACGCCGTTGTCGAAATCCGGGTGCTGCCACAGCGCCTTGAGCTCGGAGCCGAATACCAGCGTGTCGCCGGCCCAGCCGTAATACAGCGGCTTCTTGCCCACGCGGTCACGGGCCAGCGACAGGCAATGGTCGCGTTCGTCCCACAGCGCCAGCGCGAACATGCCGTTGCAGCGCGCCAGGGTGTCGTCCAGGCCCCACTCCACCACCGCGGCCAGCAGCACTTCGGTATCCGAATGCCCACGGAAGCGGTGCCCCAGTGCAGCCAGCGCCGCGCGCAACTGCGCGAAATTGTAGATCTCGCCGTTGTAGGCCAGCACGTAACGGCTGTCGGCCGAGCGCATCGGCTGATGGCCGAGCGGAGAAAGATCCAGAATGCTCAGGCGCTGATGCGCGAGCGCAACGCCGGCCTGCGCATCGCACCAGGTGCCGGCATCGTCAGGGCCACGGTGGCGCAAGGCGCCGCCCATCGGCCGCACCAATGCCTCCAGCTGCTCGCCGTGCATGCGCGGTGTTGCCAGCAACAGTCCTGCCAATCCACACATCGTCAGTGCTCCTGCCGGCCGCTCATGCGCTCACGGGCGCAGGCATCGCCACGAAGCCCGGCAGCGCGCGCACACGCTGCAACCAGCCGTCAATCGCCGGCCAACGCTCCAGATCGAAGCCGCCGTCTTCGGCGCAATGGGTATAGGCGAACAACGCGATGTCGGCGATGCCGTAGTCGGCGCCGGTGAACCAGGCGTGCTGGCGCAGGTGCTGTTCCATCACCCCCAGCGCCTGCTCGCCACGCGCGCGCAGCTGCGGCAGCTCGGCACGGCGCGCCGCATCGCGTGGCGTCCACAGGCTGATGAAACGCGCCACCGCAATGTATGGCTCATGGCTGTATTGCTCGAAGAACATCCAGCTCAAGGCCTGCGCGCGCTGCCACGCGTCGGTGGGCAGGTACGGCGTGCCTTCGGCCAGCCAGAACAGGATGGCGTTGGATTCGGTCAGCACGCGGCCGTCGTCGCGTTCCACCATCGGCACCTTGCCGTTGGGATTTTTGGCCAGGTACTCGGGCGTGCGGGTCTCGCCGGAAACGCTATCGACCTCGACCCAGTGGTAGCGGCTGCCGAGTTGCTCCAGCAGCAGACGCACCTTGTAGCAGTTGCCCGAGCTGGACATGCCATGCACGGTCAGGGGGGGACGCACGGTCGAGGTCACGCTGACTCCGCGGCAGCAACGAGGGGCTGGCAGTGTCACAGCCCTTCGCGGCTTTGCAAAGCCCTGCCGCGGGCGTGCACGCGGCCGGACGCATCTGCCAGTCATCCACCTGCCTACTGCCACCCGCAACGATGCAGATGGCCTGCAGCCGCCGCCCTGCCGTCATTGCGGCGCTGAATCAGCTGGATCCATCAAGACCTGCAGACCGCACGCCGATCAGCGCATCACCCATAACGCGAGCGGCACACCGATCACCGCGATCAGCATGCCCAGCAGCGACGCGGTCAACGCCAGCGCCCCGAACGCACGGGCGCGCCCGCAGTGCGCCGCGCCGGCCACAGCCTGCAGCGCGGCAATCGCCCACCACAGCGCGCCCAGCAGCAGCACGAACACGTACATCGCCAGTTGCGCCAGTTCCGCCCCGTTGCGCGCGCCGGTCCGCAGCAGCGTGACATCGCCAGCGAGCGCCACCAGCCCGGCCAGCAGACACACCAGCCACGGCAAGGCGCTGCCCAAGGCGGCCGGCAGCACGCGGCCCAGCGACGCGGTGCTGCCCATCCAGCGCAACACCGGCTTCAGCAACACGCCACCGAGCACGGCCAGCGCATAGACGCCGATGCCGCCTGCCATCCGCGCCCACAGTGGCCAGCTCTGCAACAGCATCCAGGCCATCAATGCCGCAGAGACCGCTGCGGTGATCCACGCGCTCCAGCGCATGCCTGGCTGCTGCGGCATGCGTTGCGCAACGGCATGCGGTTCGAACAGCATTCCGCCCAGCCCGCCGAGACGCCACCACACCACGCACCCCAACAGCAGCACGATCAACGCCCCCAGCGCAGCCATCGGCTGCAGCAGTGCGCGCCAGTTGGTCGGCGCGCGCGGCGCCGGCGTTGCCAGATCGTGGTTGAAATACAGCAGGTCGCGCGCACGCTCCATGTCGGCCGCCGCACGCTTGATGCCGTTCGGCGGAATGCGGTCGGACAACCGCTGCCACTCGCCGACGATCTCCAAGCGGCCATCGCGCATGGCCACGGTGCGCGAGAAGCGGAACCACGGGTTGGCCACCTCATCGCGCTGCGCCTTTACCGAGATTGCAGGCGTCACGTGCACACGCACGGTCTGGCGCGCCAGCCGCGGGCCTTCCAGGGCCAGCGGGCTTTTTCGCGCGGCGCTTGGCAGCGTGTCCATCCAGTCGCTGAGCTGAAACAGCGGGAAGCCGACCTCGTCGCCTTCGTCCTTGGCCCATTCAAGCCGGTAGGACTCGTGGGTGCGCGCCTGCGAGCGATCGTCCGGCTGGGTGAGCGTGGGCTCCTCCTGCTGGGTCAGCGCGGTGTAGTACTGCTGCATGTACTCCAGATAGCGTTCGCCCACCGCCTCGGCACCGTCGGCGTCGAACCGCGCCGCGACCGGATCGCCGTAGCCCTGGCGATACACCGTGGCCACGCTGAAGGTCGCCACGCGCGGCGAATCTTCCATAGCGATATGGATGTCTTCTTCCACCTCAACCTGCGGCACCGTCGGCCGCGGCGCGGGCACCGCGACCAGCTCGGTCTGCCCGGCAAGCACCGGCAAGCCGCGCACGAACGGCAGTGGGCGGCGCTGCGCCAGTGGACCTTGCTCGCGGTCGCGGGTGGCATCCACCCATACCTCGCCCTGCGGCAGATGCGCGCGCACCACCACATGATCGAAGGCATACGGGCTTGGCAGGCGGTTTTCCAGACCATGGCCGCGCTCGCTGTGCACCAGCACCGGCTCGGCACGGATGCCGGCCAGCTGCAGCAGCGCGATCAGCAGCGTGGCCTTGTCCTTGCAGTCGCCGTAGCGGTTACGCAGCGTCACCTCCGGCGCATGCGGGGCGTGCGAGTTCTCGCCCATGTCCAGGCCCACATAGCGGATCTCGCCCTGCACGAAGGCCACTGCGCGCAGCAGCGCGCCCTGAGGATCGGTGTTGCGCAGCTGCAGGCTCTGCACCATGCCGGCGGCCACCTGCGCATCCTTGAACGCGTGCGGGTACAGCTGCAGCGCCCATGCCGCCACCGCGCCCCAGCTGCCGGCGGTCGACACTTCGATCACGCCATAGGGGTCGACATCGTCGGGAGCATCTTTCTCCGGCTGCACCGCGGCAATGTTGCTCGCGGCAATCTCCAGCGTGGTCACCCCGTCGGCACTGCTGACATGCCGGCTGAAGCCCGGCGCGGCGATCTTCCATTGCAAGGACAGCGTGGAGGGATAGCGCACCCGCACCCGGCGCTCGCCCAAGGGCACGCCGTAGCGCGCATCGAAGACGTCGTAATAGCCCTGGCCAAACACCGGGTTACTGCCGGTGAGGGTCACGCCGTAGTCGACACGGTCACCCACGCGCAGGTCCGGCACGGTGATCGACAGCGTCACTGCGCCATCGATCAGCCCTTCCTCCAAGCCGCTCTCGCGGCGCAGCCGCGCATAATGCGCCTGCGTGCGCATGTCGATCCGGCGACCGTCGCGCCAGACCTCCAGGCTGTTGAGCACCAGCTGCTGGTACTGCGGCTGGTAGTCGATCGAGATCTGCCCGGCCTCCTCCAGGTCTTTTTCGCGCCGCACGCTGTAGCTCAGCCGCCGGTACGCCTGCGGCGCGCGGCCGGTCAGATCGACCTGGTCGGACACCAGCTCGTAGCGCAAGCCGCTGGTGCCAGCCACCTTGTCCGGCACGGCGTCGGCCACCACCCACGCCGGCGCGGGCGCCATGCGCGGCGCATCACTGGCCTGCGCGGCCGGCACCGTCAGCACCGCAACGACGGCCAGGCACACCCACACTCCCCACCACACGCCACGCAGGCGCTGCATCACATCCTTGCCGATCAAGCACCCACTCCTCGTCAGAACGCATTGAGCCCGGTCAGGGCCCGTCCTACCACCAGTTGATGCACGGTTTCGGTGCCCTCGTAGGTGATCACCGATTCCAGATTCAGCGCATGCCGGATCGCCACGTGCTCGGTGGTGATCCCCGCCGCCCCAAGCAGGTCGCGGCACTCGCGCGCCACATCCAGTGCCATGCGGCAATTATTCCACTTCGCCAGCGAGATCTGTTCCGGGCGCAGCGTGCCGGCCTCCTTCAGCCGCCCTAGTTGCAGCGCCAGCAGCTGCGCGGTGGCGATCCGGCGCGCCATGTCGGCCAGCTTGATCTGCGCGCTTTGCGTGGCCGCCAGGGGCCGCCCGAACAGAATGCGTTCGCCGCTGTAAGCCAGCGCCTCGCGCAGGCAGGCGACCGCCGCCCCGATGGCGCCCCAGGCGATGCCGAAGCGCGCCTGGCTCAGGCAGCCCAGCGGCGCCTTCAATCCCAGTGCATCCGGCAAGCGTTGCTGCTCGGGTACGAAGACATCGTCCAGGAACACCGCCGAGGTGACCGAGGCGCGCAGGCTCATCTTGTGGCCGATGTCCTGCGCACGGAAGCCCTCGCTGCGCGTGTCCACCAGAAAGCCGCGCACGCCGTCGTCGGTATGCGCCCAGATGATTGCCATATCCGCGATGCTGCCGTTGGTGATCCACATCTTGGCGCCACGGAGCCGCCAACCGTCACCGTCGCGCACCGCGCGCGTGGTCATCGCCGCCGGGTCCGAGCCGCCTTGCGCCTCGCTCAAGCCGAAACAGCCGATCACCCGGCCGGCGGCCATCTCCGGCAGCCACTGGCGCCGTTGTGCCTCGCTGCCAAAGGCATGGATGGGATACATGCACAGCGACGATTGCACGCTGACAAAGCTGCGCAGGCCGCTGTCGCCCCGCTCCAGCTCCTGGCAGATCAGCCCGTACGCCACCGCGCCCAGGCCGGCGCCGCCCTCGCTCATCGGCAGGCTGGCGCCCAGTAAGCCCAGCGCTGCCAGCTCGGGCACCAGCTCACGCGGGAAGCGCGCGGCGTCGAAGGCCTCGCCGATGCCGGGCAGCACCCGCGCATCGGTGAAACGTGCCACCGCATCCTGCACCGCGCGTTCGTCATCGCTCAGCTGCGCACGCACGTCGAATAGGTCATCAGGCCGTACCGGCATTGCGCGCCTCCAGGTGGGATGCGGCGATTATCTGCCAGTTGCGCCGTCCAAAGGCGGCCATCCACAGGCGAGCGCTGTGTGCGGGCAGCGCCGCGGCGTCCGCACAAACGAGAAGAGCCGGCAATGCCGGCTCTTCTCTCTACTGCGCACCCAACTGCTGGTGCGCGTTGGCGCTTACTGGCGGGTGCTGCTGCTCGGGCGGTCCACGGCCGACGCGGTCTGCGTCACCAGCTGACCATCCACCACCGGCAGGCGCTCGCTGGCCGGCTTGTCGTTCATGCGCACGGTCTTCTCGAAACCGTCATAGCGGTAGGTCACGTCGTAGCCCACCACGTTGTCGGCATCGCCCAGCGAAATGCGCTCGCCCGGCTTGCTGTCCATGCGCATGGTGGCGGTGGTGCCATCCTGATTGCGGTAGGTCACGTCATAGCCGACCACGCGC
Source organism: Xanthomonas sp. NCPPB 4037 (assembly GCF_041475695.2). NCBI lineage: Bacteria > Pseudomonadati > Pseudomonadota > Gammaproteobacteria > Lysobacterales > Lysobacteraceae > Xanthomonas > Xanthomonas sp. NCPPB 4037. The sequence goes on along the minus strand of NZ_CM191261.1, from coordinate 1,755,542 downwards.
GAGGACTGCGAGTTGGCATTTTCGGTATGGCACTGACGCTCGGTGCGGTCGACCACACGGCCACCCACGTGATTGCGATCGACGCGGTTGCCGACCATGCCGCCGCCCACGGCACCGGCCACGGTGGCGAGCTTGCGGCCGTTGCCGCCACCCACCTGGTTACCCAGCAGACCGCCGATCACGGCACCGGCTACCGTGCCGCCGACGTTACCGTCACGCTCGGGCAGCCGCTCCTGCACCACCACGTCGCGGCAGACTTCGCGCGGCGAGGAGCTGGTGGTGGTTTCGCGAATGGCGTTGCTGTTGATGACCTGCGCGTACTGCGGCTCGCGCTCGGTAATCGGCGCAACCTTCACCACATCGGCATATTCCAGGCCGCGCGGTGCGGGCTCGCCGTTGGCGACGAAATCACCCGAGGACGGGCGGTTATTCATGAAGGCAGCCGTGGCCACGCCTCCGACCAGCAACGCTCCAGCAGCGACCAGTATAGTTGTCGTATTGCTCTTCATGACCAGCTCCGTGCGGACACGCCGCGTTGTTGACGGCGTGATTCCAGCACGGGAACCCTGAACAAAAACGCCCTCGCTCATGAATGCCGCAGTTAAGTTCAGCTAGCGGTTACTTCATGCATCGCTAACAGCAGGAGCCTGCGCATGCGTAATCCACTGACTTCAAGCGCCCTGGACTGGGCCAGCAAGCTGCGATATCCCACTTTGTTCAAGCTGGCGGCCGCCCTGTTCCTGGTGGACCTGGTGGTGCCTGATCCCATTCCGTTCCTGGACGAACTGCTGTTCGGCCTGAGCACGTTGTTGCTAGCCAACTGGAAGACGCGCAAGGCGCCACTGCCTGCACCGGTGCGGCGCGACTGATGCCCTTGATCGACAGCCACTGCCATCTGGACGCAAGCGAGTTCGACACCGACCGCGCCGCGGTGATCGCGCGGGCACAGGCCGCCGGTGTCACGCAGCAGGTGGTGCCGGCGATCACCGCCGCGAGCTGGCCGGGCCTGCGTGAAGTCTGCGCGCTGGCACCGGGCCTGCATCCCGCGTACGGGCTGCACCCGATCTTTCTGGACCAGCATCGTCCTGAACATCTGGAATTGCTGGCCGAGTGGATTGCGCGCGAGCGCCCGTGCGCCATCGGCGAATGCGGCCTGGATTTCTTTCTAGATGGCCTGGATGCGCAGACCCAGCGGCACTACTTCGATGGCCAGCTACAGCTCGCCAAGCGCTTCGATCTGCCGCTGATCGTGCATGCGCGCCGCGCCGTCGAGGAGGTCATTGCGCGCATCAAGGCGGTGGGCGGCATCCGCGGCGTGGTGCACAGCTTTGCCGGCAGCCCGGAGCAGGCGCAGCAATTGTGGAAGCTGGATTTCATGATCGGCCTTGGCGGGCCGGTCACCTATCCGCGCGCCAATCGCCTGCGCGGCTTGGCCGCGCAGATGCCGCTACAGCATCTGCTGCTGGAAACCGATGCGCCCGATCAGCCGGACGCCGAGATTCGCGGGCAACGCAACGAACCGGCGCGCCTGCGCACCGTGCTGGACTGCATTGCGCAGCTGCGCGGCGAGCCGGCCGAAGCGATCGCGACGCAGACCAGCGCCAATGCGCGGCGGCTGTTTGGCTTGCCCGCTTGACGACGCGCAGTAGCACGCCATCACTTGCGGACAAGCGGCCAGACGCTACGACGCCGCCGCATCCGCTGCGGCAGGCAACGCTGTCGCGCTCTTGGGCTTGAGCAACATCTCCAGCGCTTTACCGACCGCGACGAAGGCGAACGTGCCGGTGATGTGGGTGGCCGCGCCCAGCCCGGCACCGCAGTCCAGCTTGAGCGCGGCATCGGCGCCCAGTTGCGGACGAATGCCACAGACGCTGCCATCGGCTTGCGGGTACTTCACGTTCTCCAGCGAATACACCGCCGGCACGCCGAAGTAGCGCTTGGCGCTTTTCGGGAAGTTGAAGTCGCTGCGCAGCTTCTTGCGGATCAGTGCCAGCATCGCGTCGTGCTCGGTGCGCGAGACATCGCGTACACGCACCAGGGTCGGGTCGGTACGCCCGCCCGCAGCGCCCACGGTCAGCAGCGGCAGCTTGCGACGCCGGCACCAGGCGATGGTTTCGACTTTCACGCGAAAACTGTCGCAGGCATCGATCACCAGATCGAAGCCCTCGCCCAGCAGGCTCTCGATATTGCCGGCGGTGAGAAATGATTCCACCGCATCGGCCTCGATCTCCGGATTGATTGCCACGCAGCGCTCGGCCATTGCGCGCGCCTTGTTGCGCCCGTACTGGCCGGCCAGCGCCGGGAGCTGCCGGTTGGTGTTGGACACGCATAGATCGTCGGCATCGATCAGCCGCAGATGGCCCACGCCGGTGCGGGCCAGCGCCTCCACCACCCACGAGCCCACCCCGCCCATGCCCACCACCGCGACTCGGCACTCGGCCAGCCGCTCCACCGTGCCAACTCCGTACAGCCGGTCGATACCGGCAAAGCGTTCACGCCATTGTGCTTTCATCGGCCTATTTTACGCGCCCCATCCAAGGCGCGCTCACCTGGAGCAGCCATGTCCGCACCGCCTCCTGCGCAATCCCATGCGACACGCTATGTGTTCGTTCTCGTGCTGGGCGTGCTGATCGGCCTGGTCTGCACGGTGATGGTGGCGCGCACGCTGCAGGCACGGCGCGACCCGGTGCCGGACAGCCTGATGCAGGTCATGGAGCATCAACTGCGCGCCCTGCCCGGCCCATCCAGCGGCAGCTGTGAACCACCCAGACAACACGCGCGGCTGCAGACGCTGCAGCTGCTGGCCACTGACCTGGAGCCTGTGTTCGGCGACCTGGGCGAGGACCGACGTTTTGCCGAACACGCGCAGGCACTGCGCGCTGCGATCGCTGCGCCGCTGCACGCGCCAAACCTTGATTGCGCTGTGCTGGCACAGGCGCGAACGCAGATTTCCGAGGCCTGTGAGGCCTGCCACCGTGACTTTCGATGAAGGCCTCGCTCGGGTTTCGTTAAGCCTGGAGTGATCCAGTTGGCAGGCCGTTCACCTGGACCATCACAGGATGACGTCGCCGCGGCCCCGACCGCCTACCGAATCCCTGGAGAGACCTCATGAAGACCCGACTGCTCGTCATTGGCCTGGCCGCCACCGCAACCCTGGTCGGCTGTGCCACCTCCCAGCCCCAGTACGGCAGCTATCGCGGCGACCGCGGCTACGACCAGGGCGGCTACTCGCAGCAGAACCGCTGCGTGGATTGCGGCATCGTCACCCGCATCGATGAGGTTGGCCCCACCCGCAGCGCTCCGACCGGCACCGGCGCGGTACTCGGCGGCATTGTCGGCGCGGTCGCTGGCCGTCAGATCTCCAAGGAGACCGGTGGCAGCAAGGGCAACAAGAACGTGTCTGCCGTTGCCGGTGCCGCTGCGGGCGCCCTGGCGGGCAACGCGATCCAGAACAACGTCACCAGCGAGAGCTACGACGTGCAGGTGCGCATGGACGATGGCCGCGTGATCATGGTCAACCAGCGCGACCTGGCCGGCGTGCGCGAAAACGCCTATGTGCGCGTGGTCAACGGCAAGGTCGTGCTGCGCTGAGCGCACGCCGCTTGAGGCCGTAGTGAGCAGAAAGGCCCGGCAACGGGCCTTTCTGCCGTCTGCGCAATGCCTGTGCTCAGACCACCTGCACCGCGTCGGCCTGCAGGCCCTTCTGGCCTTGCACGACGGTGAAGCTGACCTTCTGGCCTTCCTTGAGGCTCTTGAAGCCCTGGATCTGGATCGCGCGGAAATGCACGAACACATCCTCGCCATTTTCGCGGCTGATGAAGCCGAAGCCCTTGGCATCGTTGAACCACTTCACGACACCATTTTCGCGTTCGATGTTGGACATCTCGACTGACTCCCTACGACACTGTGTATGGAATTGGCGGCGGTGGCTGGTTGCAAGGAGGAAGCGAGGTACAAGGATGTAGCGGATCGGTCGATCTACCGCATCAGGCCACGATTCACTGTGACCCCGGCAAACAGCTGCGGCTGCAACTTAACCCGCACAAAACGAAATTTCAAGCACCCCTTGCGCATTTTTGTCAACCCTGAAATAGGACATTTCTAGACCATCATGGACACCACCGTCGTCTACTACATTCTGGCCGGCGTGCTGGTCCTGGTCGGGCTTGCCGGGGTGATCCTGCCGGCCTTGCCCGGGTTGCCGCTGGTGTTTGCCGGCCTGTTGCTGGCGGCCTGGGCGGACGGCTTCGCGCATGTGGGATGGGTCGCGCTGGTGGTGCTGGGCGTCATGACGGCGCTGTCCTTCCTGATCGACTTTCTGGCCACGGTGTACGGCGCGCAGCGAGTCGGCGCCAGCAAGCTGGCGCTGTGGGGCTCGGTGATCGGCGCCATTGCCGGAATTTTCTTCATGCCGATCGGGCTGTTCGTGGGCCCCTTCGCCGGCGCGTGGATCGGCGAATACTGGCAGACCCGCAAAACCGGTCAGGCCACCAGGGTGGGGATCGGCACCTGGCTGGGCATCGTGTTCGGCACTGCCACCAAGCTGGCGCTGGGCATGTGCATGCTGGGCGTGTTCGCGATCGCCTGGTTTTTCTGAGGCGACAACAACTGCGGACCGGCGACGGCGCGCGCACCATTGGCCCCGCGGCGGCCGCAGTCGCGTCCGACTTGTTATGCCGCCGTGTACACATGGCTTATGCAGACGCGACCGTTATCCTGCGTCCTTCTGCGCCTGTGTGGCGCCTCCACCTCGGCCAGCACCCATGTCCAAGCACCGTACCCGTCCCCTAATGCTGATCGCCCTGGCCGCCGCGCCGTTGGCGCATGGGCAGGAAATCGCTCCGCAGCCGGCATCGCCGCAGGCCTGTACCTCCGTGACTTCGGATGCCGCGCGCCTGGCGTGCTACGACCAGGCGCTGGGATATACCCCGCAGGCCGTGCAGGAGGCAGATGCTGCCGCGCAGTTGGCCAAGCAGGCCGCCAAATCGGAAGACACCCGCAAGATCAGCCGCGTGGGCGATTTCTTCCGCGCCGACGGCCAGGACCAGCCGAAGGAAGAAGCGGTCGCCAATGCCGGCCGCGGCTCGCTGCTGGACCGCCGCTGGGAGCTGGCCAAGGATTCCAAGCTGGGCACCTTCCAGCTGCGCGGCTACAAGCCGGTCTACCTGTTGCCGGCATTCTGGACCAGCGACACCAACCGCACGCCGCAATCGCCGAACCCGGCCAACTCGGTCAGCACGCCGCAGCAACTGGACAGCGCCGAGTTGAAGTTCCAGCTGAGCTTCAAGACCAAGGTGGTTGAAGATCTGTTCGGCGACAATGGCGACATCTGGATGGGCTATACCCAGAGCTCGCGCTGGCAGGCCTATAACTCCGATGCCTCGCGCCCGTTCCGCGAGACCAATTACGAGCCGGAAGCGATGCTGGTGTTTCGCAACAACTACAGCATCTTCGGCTGGAAAGGCCGCATGAGCGGCATCAGCATCAATCACATGTCCAACGGCCGCGAAGACCCGCTGTCGCGTTCCTGGAACCGGGTGATCCTCAACATCGGCCTGGATCGCGAAAACTGGGCGCTGACCTTGCGCCCGTGGTTCCGTATCAAGGAAGACCGTGCCGACGACAATAATCCGGACATCGAGGATTACATGGGCCGCGGCGACGCCACCCTGGTCTATAACAAGGATGGCCACGAATTCGCCTTGATTGCCCGGCATTCGCTGCGTGGCGGCGACCGCTCGCACGGCTCGGTGCAACTGGATTACGGCTTCCCGATCACCAACCTGTTGCGCGGCCACGTGCAGGTGTTCGACGGCTATGGCGAGAGCCTGATCGACTACAACCACAAGGCCACCTATGTGGGCGTGGGCGTGTCGTTGCTGGAATGGTTCTGATGCGTCGGCCGCATGGGTGCACGCAGGCCCGTCAACGCCGGCGGTAAATCCTGGAGGCCGATGTTGTCGCAGCAGCGACGGCACAATCAGTTGCCATGAAAAAAGCCGGCATCGCTGCCGGCTTTTTCAATTCAGATGTTTCAGCGCAGCAGCAGGAGCAGAAAACGCCGCACACCTGCGTGTTGCCACCGCCTCAGACGTCGAAGAAATCGACCTTGCCGTCCTTGAGCGTGTAGTAGGCGCCAACCACACGGCAGCTACCGCCACGCAGCGGTTCAAGAAGTGCCGGCTCGGACGCACCACGCAGGCGGTCCACGGTGCGCTTGACGTTTGCCTTCACCGATGCCGCCAGCAGGTCTTCACCGCCCTTGCTCTTTGCCGTCAGCACGGCCGGGACGATGGGTTCGATCATCGCGCCGATCGCGCCGGGGAAGAACGCGTTCTGCTCGACTACTGACACCGCCGCCGCCACCGCGCCGCAGCTTTCATGCCCCATCACCACCACCAATGGCACGCCGAGCTGGCTCACTGCGTATTCGATCGAGCCCAGCGCGGTGGTGTCTACCGTGTTGCCGGCATTGCGCACGATGAACATCTCGCCCAGGCCGCGGCCGAACAGCAGCTCCGGCGGCACGCGCGAATCCGAACACGACACCAGGATCACGAACGGGGTCTGCCCAAGCGCAAGCTCCAGGCGGCGCTTGCCGTCGGAGATCACCTTCTTGGGGCGGTTCTCGACGAACGCCTTGTTGCCGTCACGCAGCACCTGCAGCGCCTGTTCGGCGGTGAGCTGGGCGCGGCGCGCAGCGAGAACGGCAACGAGGCAGCGGCGGCAGCCACCGGTGCGCAACATGCGCATTGCAACAGTTTGCGACGCGATACGGACTGCAACATGGTAGAGCCCCTGTTCTCTGTGTGTCTCGCGATCGTACACCTGGGCAGGCATAACCCAGCGGACTCAACTGTAACTATCGACACACCGCTTCGCCTACGCGTCGCGGTTCAGGTCCAGTCGGTCAGGCCCTCACGCCGGTAGGTCTCCTGGAAGGCGGGCCGCGCCTTCATCCGCTGGGCATGCGCGTGCAAGGCGGGCCAGGTATCCGTGGGTTTGGGCATATTGCGCGACCAGCGCATCAGCATGGTCAGCAGGAAGTCGGCTGCCGACAGCGTGTCGCCCAGCAGATACGGGCCGTGCGCCTGCAGGTGCGCGTCCACCTGCGCCCAGGCCGCCTCCAGTTTCTGCCGGGCCTGCGCTTGCGCAGCGTCGACCTGCTCAGCGCCGGCCGGCTCGTCCGGGTAGAACCAGGCGCGATACGCCGGCTGCAAGGTGTTGGCGCAGAAGAACATCCACTGGTAGTACGCCGCGCGTGCCGGTGTTCCCGGCGGCGGTGCCAAGCCCGCCTGCGGGTACAGGTCGGCCAGATGCAGCACGATGGCCGCCGCTTCGGTCAGCACCTGCCCCTCCAGCACCAGGGTCGGCACCACGCCTGCCGGGTTGAGTGCGAGATATGCGGGGGATTTCTGCTCGCGCCGGTCGAAGTCCAGTGGATGCAGCACGTGCGGCACCTGCAGTTCGATCAACATCCAGTGCACGACCAGGGCGGCGGTGCTGGGGGCGTGGTACAGCGTCGTGGTCATGCAGGCTCCCTCATTAGGTGGGACAGAATTAGTTGGTACAGGAACGCAAGCAGGCAAGCTTGTGCGGTTCACAGCGATTGGCATCGCTTTGCTGGGTGCAATCGAACACCTGCGCCATGCAATTGGCGCGCTGCGCCGGATTCTGGGTTGCGTCGCAGCTCTTTCCGCGTGGTGCAACCGCCATGCGGCAACTGCTCTCGCTTGGCCGGTCGGCGTTGCACTGCGCGGCGCTGCGGTTGCACTGCGCGATGCAGCGCTCCATCACCGAGGGGCCGTCGAAGCGCGTCGCGGTGTCGCTGGGCTTGAGCGGCTTTTTCTCGGCAAACGGCACCGGTGCGGTGGGCTGCGGCGCGTAGTTGCCGGAAGGAAACAGCACGGTGGGCTGGGTCTTTTGCTGCGCTGCCAGCGGCAGGCTGGCGCACACCAAGACGGCAAGGCAGATGAGGCGGAGCATTCCTGTTCTCCTGAGAGTGCCGGCATGGACACCCCGAGCATAGCCCGTTCCTGTTGGGCCGTCCTGCCACGTAAGACACGCATGCAGGCATCTTTTCCAGCGCACAAACACCGCGTGCGAATGACAGATATACGCGGTGCCCAAACTGAAAACGGCGACGCAGTGGGTGTGCGTCGCCGTTCCAGGTTTGCTTATTCCACCACTACCGGAATCTTGCCGATGCGCGACTGCCATAGCCGCGGGCCGGTCTTGTGCACCGATTCGCCGGTGGAATCCACCGCCACCGTCACCGGCATGTCCTTGACCTCGAATTCGTAGATCGCCTCCATGCCGAGGTCTTCGAAGGCCAGCACGCGTGCGGCCTTGATCGCCTTGGACACCAGGTACGCCGAGCCGCCGACCGCCATCAGGTACACGGCCTTGTTGTCGCGGATGGCATCGATCGCCGCATCGCCACGCTCGGACTTGCCGACCATGCCCAGCAGCCCGGTTTGTTCGAGCATCTGGCGGGTGAACTTGTCCATGCGCGTGGCGGTGGTCGGGCCGGCCGGGCCCACGACTTCGTCGCGCACCGGGTCGACCGGGCCAACGTAATAGATGAAGCGATTGGTAAAATCGACCGGCAAGGTTTCGCCGCGGTTGAGCATGTCGATCATGCGCTTGTGCGCGGCATCGCGGCCGGTGAGCAGCTTGCCGTTGAGCAGCACCACTTCGCCCGGCTTGAAGCTGGCCACTTCTTCGCGGGTGATGGTGTCCAGGTTGACCCGGCGCGCGTTGGTCGGGTTGTAGGTCAGCTTGGGCCAGTCTTCCAGCGACGGCGGATCCAGCATCACCGGGCCGCTGCCGTCCAGGGTGAAGTGCGCATGGCGGGTGGCCGCGCAGTTCGGGATCAGCGCCACCGGCAGGTTGGCGGCGTGGGTCGGGTAGTCCTTGACCTTGATGTCGAGCACCGTGGTCAGGCCGCCCAGCCCCTGGGCACCGATGCCCAGCGCGTTGACCTTTTCGTACAGCTCCAAGCGCAATTCTTCGGCGCGATTGGAGGCGCCACGGGCCTGCAGATCGACGATGTCGATCGGCTCCATCAGCGCTTCCTTGGCCAGCAACATGGCCTTTTCGGCGGTACCGCCAATGCCGATGCCGAGCATGCCCGGCGGGCACCAGCCGGCGCCCATGGTCGGCACGGTCTTGAGCACCCAATCGACGATGGAATCGGAGGGATTGAGCATGGCGAACTTGCTCTTGGCCTCCGAGCCGCCGCCCTTGGCCGCCACGATCACCTCAAGATGGTCGCCCGGCACGATCTTGGTGTTGACCACCGCCGGGGTGTTGTCCTTCGTGTTGGCGCGCTTGCCGGCCGGGTCGGCCAGCACGCTGGCGCGCAGCTTGTTGTCCGGGTGGTTGTAGGCGCGGCGCACGCCCTCGTTGACCATGTCTTCCACGCCCATCGTGGCGTCGTCCCAGCGCACGTTCATGCCGATTTCCAGGAACACAGTGACGATGCCGGTGTCCTGGCAGATCGGGCGGTGGCCTTCGGCGCACATGCGCGAGTTGATCAGGATCTGCGCAATCGCGTCCTTGGCGGCCGGCGACTCTTCGCGCTCGTAGGCGGCGGACAGATTCTTGATGTAGTCGACCGGGTGGTAGTAGCTGATGTACTGCAGCGCATCGGCGACGGACTGGATGAGGTCTTCCTGCTTGATCGAGGTCACGGCTGGCTCTACGGCTGGCGGGGGCAATCCGGGCATTTTAGTCCAAACCGCCGGCCAGGCCGGCGCAGCCAGAAGAAGGCAGCGTTGCACGCGGCGATCGCGCCGCGCGTGGACGTGTGGGCGCTCGCGGCGCCGCACCTGATCGACGGCGCGGGCAGGCAACGTACGGCCACGCTGCTCCGCTGTGGCGCCCAACACCCGCAGCGCACGCGGCCCCCGGCACACTATGCCCATGTCAGCATCCCGACCCGGCGCCAGCGCGCCCGCCCCCCGTACCGGCCCCACCCTGCGCGAGCGCTTCGATGCGCTGCGCAACCTGCCGCCCTTCCTGCGCCAGATCTGGCAGACCAGCCGCTGGTTGAGCGCCAGCAGCATCGGCCTGCGCGTGCTGCGCGCGCTGATGCCGATCGCCACGTTGTACATCGGCAAGCTGATCATCGACGAGGCGATCCACCTGGTGGGCCAACCGCCGGCATTCGATTCGTTGACCCAGGCATTGGCCAGCGGCCGGCTCAACCGGCTGCTGGAGTTGCTGGCGCTGGAACTGGCGCTGGCGATCGGCTCTGACCTGCTCGGCCGCCTGGTCGGCTACGCCGATGCCTTGCTGTCGGAGTTGTTCAACAACGCAGCCAGCGTGCGGCTGATGGAACACGCCGCGCAGCTGGATCTGGAGGATTTCGAAGACCCCGACCGGCAGGACAAGCTGGATCGTGCGCGCCGCCAGACCATGAACCGCATGAACCTGATGAGCCAGTTGTTCGGCCAGGTGCAGGATGCGATCACCGTGGCCAGCCTGGCGGTTGGCCTGCTGGTGTATGCGCCCTGGTTGATCGTGCTGCTGGCCATTGCGTTGATTCCGGCCTTCATCGGCGAGGCGCATTTCAATGCGCTGGGCTATTCGCTCAACTTCCAGTGGACCCCGGAGCGCCGCCAGCTCGACTACCTGCGCCAGGTCGGTGCCAGCGTCGAAACCGCCAAGGAAGTGAAGATCCTCAACCTGCACCGGTTTCTGATTACGCGCTACCGCCGGCTGGCCGACAAGTTCTTCCAGGCCAACCGCGCGCTGGCGCGCAAGCGCGCGCTGTGGGGCGCGCTGCTGGCGGCGCTGGGCACGCTGGGCTATTACGCGGCCTATGGCTACATCGCCTGGCGCACGGTGCGCGGCGACTTCAGCATCGGCGATCTGACCTTTCTGGCCGGCAGCTTCCTGCGCCTGCGCCAGTTACTGGAGGGCCTGTTGATCGGGTTTTCGCAGGTCGCCGGGCAAGCCTTGTATCTGGACGATCTGTATTCGTTCTTCAACATCGTGCCGGAGATCCGCTCGCGCCCGAACGCGCTGCCGGTGCCGCGGCCGATCCGCCAGGGCTTCGTGTTCGAGGACGTGGGCTTCCGGTACCCGGAGGCCGAACACTGGACGATGCGACATCTGAATTTCGAGCTGCGCGCCGGCGAAGTGCTGGCACTGGTCGGCGAAAACGGCGCTGGCAAAACCACCTTGGTGAAACTGCTGGCGCGGCTGTACGACCCGGACGAAGGCCGCATCCTGCTCGACGGCCGCGACCTGCGCGATTACGACCTGGACGATGTGCGCGCCAATCTGGGCGTGATCTTCCAAGATTTCGTGCGCTACCACCTGAGCATCGGCGAGAACATCGGCGTGGGCCAGGTGGATGCGATGGACGACACCGATCGCATCCGCACCGCCGCGCAACGCGCGATGGCCACCGAGCTGATCGACAGCCTGCCCGATGGCTATAACCAGCTGGTGGGGCGGCGCTTCAAGAACAGCGTGGACCTGTCGGGCGGGCAGTGGCAGAAGATCGCCATCGCGCGCGCCTACATGCGCGATGCGCAGCTGATGATCCTGGACGAGCCCACCGCCGCACTGGATGCGCGCAGCGAGTTCGAGGTGTTCCAGCGTTTCAAGGAATTGTCCGACAACCGCACCGCGGTGCTGATCTCGCACCGTTTTTCCAGCGTGCGCATGGCCGACCGCATCCTGGTACTGGCCGATGGACGCATCGAAGCAAGCGGGACCCACGCCGAACTGATGGCACAAGGCGGCCGCTATGCGGAGCTGTTCGAGCTGCAGGCGGCGGGGTATCGGTGATTTTGGGGATTGGGCATTCGGGATTGGGGATTGGCTCGAGCTGCTAGCCCTTTCGCGAGCCCCATCCCTTCCAGGTTCCCAGGGATCCGCTTTTGCGAATCCCGAATCCCAACTCCCGAATCCCGGATAGTCAAATGAGAGTTCATCTCATTTGGCCGGCTTGAGGTAGAATTGGCGGGCACTCTTCACTACGACACTAAACGGCATGTCTTCCGCTTTCGGCGCCGAAACGGTGCTTGAGGTCCGCCACTGGACCGACGCCTACTTCAGCTTCACCACCACCCGCGATGCCGGCTTCCGGTTCGAGAATGGTCAGTTCGTGATGATCGGCCTGGAGACCGAGACGCGGCCGCTGCTGCGCGCCTACTCCATTGCCAGCGCCAACTGGGAAGAACACCTGGAGTTCTTCAGCATCAAGGTGCAGGACGGCCCGCTCACCTCGCGCCTGCAGCACATCCAGCCGGGCGACAAGGTCCTGGTGGGCAAGAAGCCCACCGGCACATTGCTGATCAGCGACCTGCATCCGGGCCGCAACCTGTACCTGCTGGGCACCGGCACCGGCCTGGCGCCGTGGCTGTCGATCATCAAGGACCCGGAAACCTACGAGCGCTTCGACAAGGTGATCCTCACCCACGGCGTGCGCTTCGAAAAAGACCTGGCCTACCGCGGTTATTTCGAGCGCGAACTGCCGCAGCATGAGTTCCTGGGCGAGCTCCTGCACGACAAGCTGCTGTATTACCCGGCAGTCACGCGTGAGGCGTTCGCCAACCAGGGCCGCCTGACCGAGCTGATGGCCGACGGCCGCATGCAGCAGACGCTGGGGCTGCCGCCGCTGGATCCGGCCAACGACCGCTTCATGATCTGCGGCAGCCCGCAGATGCTGGCCGACCTGCGCACCCTGCTCGACGCACGGGGCTTTGAAACCTCGCCGCGCATCGGCACCCCCGGCCATTACGTGTTCGAGCGCGCGTTCGTCGAGAAGTAAGGCAACCACGCGAACACCCGCGCGGTGCGGCGTTTTATCTGGCTGCTGCGCCAGCACGTCGCGTCGTCGTAGGAGCGCACCCGGGCGCGATGGGGCGTTCCCGGTAAGGCTTCATCGCGCTCGAGGGCGCTCCTACGGTAGGCCGCAACTTACCGACTCACGCACCGAGCGCGCGCTCGATATCCGCCGCCAGCGCCTCCGGCTTGGTGGTTGGCGCATAGCGCTCCAGCACGCGGCCGTCGCGGCCGATCAGGAACTTGGTGAAATTCCACTTGATCGCTTCCGAGCCCAGCACGCCGCGCTTTTCGTGCTTGAGCCATTGCCACAGTGGGTGGGCATTGCTGCCATTGACCTCGACCTTGGCCGCGAGCGGAAAATCCACCGCGTAGTCCAGCGAGCAGAACTGGCGGATGTCCGCCGCATCCCCAGGCTCCTGATGACCGAACTGATCGCAGGGAAACCCGATCACCACCAGCCCGCGGTCGCGGTAGCGCTGCCACAGCGCCTGCAGGCCGGCGTACTGCGGCGTAAAACCGCATTTGGAGGCCACATTGACCACAAGCACTACCTTGCCGGCGTACTCGGCCAGCGACTGGGGTTGACCATCCAGGTCGGTGAACTGGTAGGTGGAGAGCGTGGTCATCGGCAGGTCCGCAACGGAAACCGCAAGCCTAACGCAGCGCCGCCCACAGCCAGGAAATGTCCCACCTCGATGTCGCGCCACGCTCGCGTTTGCCTGGCCGCCATGCCTTTTGTCACACGCCTGTCCCGGCCGGCTGCGCTAGCCTCGGCGGTTCGCACTTTGGAGTAACGCTCTTGACCACCCGTCTTGCCTTTGCCCTGGCCGCTTCCCTGGGACTTGCCATGCCGTCCCACAGCATCGCCGCACCCGCCGCCACCCAGGCGACCGCGACCGCCAACCCGTTCTTTGCCGACAGCACGCTGCCGCTGCACTACCCGCAGTTCGACAAGATCAAGGACAGCGACTTTGCGCCTGCCTTCGACGCCGGCATGGCCGCGCAGTTGAAGGAAGTGGACGCGATCGCCAACCAGAAGGCCAAGCCGACCTTCGACAACACCATCATCGCGCTGGAAAAGAGTGGCGCCACGCTGGATCGCGCCACCACGGTGTTCTTCAACCTGGTAGGCGCCGACACCAACGATGCGCGCAAGAAACTACAGGCCGACTACTCGGCCAAGTTTGCCGCGCACCGCGATGCGATTTCGCTCAACGGCAAGCTGTTCGCCCGCATCCAGACCCTGTACGACCAGCGCAGTAAGCTCGGCCTGGATGCGCAAGGCGTGCGCCTGGTCGAGAAGTACTACAGCGATTTCGTGCGCGATGGCGCCAAGCTGTCCGACGCCGACAAGACCACGCTCAAGGTCATGAACGCCGAGCTGGCGAACCTGGGCACCACCTTCAGCCAGAACGTGCTGGCCGAGGTCAACGCCGCCGCCGTGGTGGTGGATGACGTCAAGCAGCTCGATGGCCTGTCTGAAGAGCAGATCGCCGCCGCTGCCGAAGCCGCGAAGGCACGCAAGCTCGACGGCAAGTACGTGATCGCCCTGCTCAACACCACCGGCCAGCCGCCGCTGACCCAGCTCAAGAACCGCGAGCTGCGCAAGAAGATCTACGACGCCTCGGTGTCGCGCGGCAGCCATGGCGGCCAGTACGACAACACCGCCCTGGTCTCGCGCATCATGACCCTGCGTGCCAACAAGGCCAAGCTGCTGGGCTTCCCCACATACGCTGCGTATTCGCTGGAAAACCAGACCGCCAAGACGCCTGAAGCGGTCAACGCGATGCTCGGCAAGCTGGCACCGGCCGCGGTGGCCAACGCCAAGCGCGAGGCCGCCGACCTGCAGGCGATGATCGACAAGGAACAAAAAGCCGCACGCAAGCCGACCTTCAAACTGGAAGCCTGGGATTGGGCGTACTACAGCGAGAAAGTGCGCCAGGCCAAGTACAACTTCGACGAGTCGCAGCTCAAGCCGTATTTCGAGCTGAAGAACGTACTGGAAAACGGCGTGTTCTATGCGGCCAACCAGGAATACGGCCTGACCTTCAAGCAGCGCACCGACCTGCCCACCTACCGCGACGACATCACCGTCTATGACGTGTTCGACGCCGACGGCAAGCAGCTGGCGATCTTCATTGCCGACATGTACGCGCGCGAATCCAAGCGCGGTGGCGCCTGGATGAATTCCTACGTCTCGCAGTCGGAGCTGACCGGTTTCAAGCCGGTGGTGGCCAACCACCTCAACATCCCCAAGCCGCCGGCCGGCCAGCCAACGCTGCTGACCTGGGATGAAGTGACCACCATGTTCCATGAGTTCGGCCATGCCTTGCACGGCATGTTCTCGGACGTGAAATACCCGTATTTCTCCGGCACCAGCGTGCCGCGCGACTTCGTCGAGTTCCCCTCGCAGGTCAACGAGATGTGGGCCGACGAGCCGTCGATCCTGAAGAACTACGCCAAGCATTATCAGAACGGCACGCCGATGCCGCAGGCGTTGCTGGACAAGGTGATTGCCGCGTCCAAGTTCAACCAGGGCTTTGCCACCACCGAGTACCTGGGTGCGGCCATGCTCGACCAGAACTGGCACCAGATCAGCGCCAACCAGGTGCCGGACGCCGCAGGCGTGATGGCGTTCGAAGCCAAGGCGCTGGCCGATGACGGCATCGCCTATCCGCCCGTGCCGCCGCGCTACAAGACCCCGTATTTCAGCCACATCATGGGCGGCTATGCGGCCGGCTACTACGCCTACATCTGGTCGGAAGTGCTGGATGCCAACACGCAGCAGTGGTTCAAGCAGCACGGCGGATTGAGCCGCGCCAACGGCGACCGCTTCCGTCAGACCCTGCTTTCGCGCGGCGGTAGCGTGGATGCGATGGAGTTGTTCCAGAACTTCGCCGGGCATGCGCCGCAGATCGAGCCCTTGCTGGAGAAGCGCGGCCTCAGCGCACAGGGTGGCGACGGCGCCACGCCGGAAGCGCCGCAGTCCAAGCCGTAACGGCTTGAGATTCGGTTAAGAGCAACTATCAAAACGACTACGCAGCCGCCAGGCGGGCGCGGCCGGTTCTCGGAATCGGCATGTACCCCCGTACACTCCGGTTCCTCCGCGCCGTCCGCACCCACCTGACGGCTGCTCGCTACGTTTTTGTTAGCCGCTCTAAAAGCAATGCCGCCTGGTACTGCCAGGCGGCATTGTCGTTTGAAGCCAGCAAGCAGCGATTACTGTTCGACTGCGTCCACGCCGGCGAGCAATTTCTTCAGCAGTTTCTCAAGGCGCACCTGCTCGGCCTCGCTGATCTGCGCGGTCTCCGCCTCCAGCAAGGTGCAGGCCTCCGGCAGCAGGCGATCGATCAATGCCAGCCCAGCCGGCGCGAGCGTCAAGGTGATCTTGCGGCGGTCGTCCGGGCTGCTGGCACGCGCAATCAGCCCTTTTTCGTGCAATTGATCGGTCAGCCGGGTGATGTTGGCCGGCTTCTCACTGGCCGCCTCTGCCACTTCGGTTGGCGTGATTGCCTGTCCCGGCGTCCCATACAACATCATCAGGATTTCGTACTCAGGCGGGCTGATGCCATGCGGCTTAAGCCGCACGCAGGCCTGGGTGTGCAGCCGCTTGTAGATGTGCTTGATCAGCCGCACCAGGACGGCCGGCTCCCGGGGAAAAGGCGGGTAACGCTCGCAAGTGTGGTCGACGCGTTTAGCGGTTGGATCAAAGCTACTCATGGCACCGTTGATTACATTACTGAATGGCTAAACCATTCAAACACATCGTCGGCGCGTGCACGTATCAGCGTGCGAAGAGATGTGCATATTCCGGCGCTACCCATGCCAGCAATGTTGCGGCGGGAATCTCGGCGGTTTGCGTGCCGTCCGAATACGGGCCCACCTGATACGGCGGAAACACGAAGCGCAGTGCGCTGATTTTGCCGGCGGAATTCAACACCGGCACGAACTGCGCAAAGTTATCCGCCTGTGCAGCAGTGCCCTCGGCAATCATGCGATCGGCCGAGGCCACCTGTTCGGCTTGCTCTTCCACCGGCACGCGGTCCGCTTCCACGCGTTGCTCGGCGGCCGCATGCAGGCGCTGCGCCACCGCCTGCCCGATCTGCTCCCAGCCGGCCGGATCCGGAATCAGCGCCTGCGCGGTGAGCTGCTTGCGCTCTTTGATCAGCCAGACGAAGCGCGCCACCAGCGGTTCGCCATGCGCGCCGCCGGTGTAGCGGCTGCCGTCGGCCGACACCACGATGAGATCGGCGCTCTGCAGCACCTTCTCAAATGCCAGCGATAGCTCGTACGGTGCAGCGGGCTTGTCGTTGCCCAGTCCCGACACTGCCTGCATGAGTTCGCTGCGTGCGTCCTGCGCATAGCCACGAATCAGCGCCTGCAATTCGGGATGCGCCTCCAGCCCGGGGGGGTAGCTGATACCAACCATATAGGCGGGCGCATGTTCGATCACATCCTGCAGCGGCCCTTCTGCCACCGGTTGCACTGCCGGCTCAGCGGCCGCGGCCGGTGCCTGCTCAGCCGCAGGTTGCGCGGCCTCCGGCGTTTGTTGATTGCAACCTGCCAACAGCGCCAGCACCAGCAAGCCCTGCACCCCACCGCCCACGTTCGACCACCGCATTCCCACCTACTCCCCTGACGACACCCAGCTGCTGACGATCAGGCCAACAGCGCTTGAAATTGCGGATGCCGGCGCATGTAGGCGTCGGCATAACTGCAGGCGGGGATGACCTTCAACCCCGCCTCACCTGCGAAACCCAATGCTGCCTCCACCAAGGCGGCAGCCACGCCGCGGCCACCGATGGCGTCCGGCACCCGCGTGTGCGTGATGGTCAGCACCGCGTCCTGCTGCGCGTAGGCCAACTCGGCGGTGTTGCCATCGAGCTCGACCGTGAACCGCTGGTGGGCGGCGTCGTGCGTCACGTGCAGGTGTGCGGCATCCATCTGATCTTGATCCGGCGTTATTTCCTGTACCAATTCTGACCAGCAGCGCGCCGTGTCTGCGTGAAAGACAAGCCACGCCGTGACCTGCTGCCCAGCCTGCTGCGGCGGGGCTAAAGTTCGCCGCGCCGACGCCGATAGCCAACGCGAAGGCGCTCGCAACAGCTGCTCGACAGCGACGCACCGGCGCCTTCGCCCTACCCGCCAGGAGCGACAGCATGAACAACGATTCGTCAGGACACGGCGCAGAGAGTGATAGCTCGTTGCTGGAAGGCCTGTTCCAGTTCGCCATCAACGGCAACACCCAGGGCCAGGAATTCGCCCAGCTCAACGACACCGTCTACGAGCGCCTGCAGCAGGCCTACGGCACCGTGTCCGGCAGCGGCAGCCTGATCGACCACGAGCGCAACGCGGCCTGAGGCCTTGCGCTGATCGCAACACTGCAGGGCCGCGCCCTGCCCAACCCGACCACGCTGCGGCGACCGAGCCGCAGCGAACGCCGGGCAGGCACATCATTCAACACCTGCACTTTCGGCGTGACGCAGGCCAGGCACATCGGCCAGCGCGCTCATCACGCCAGCCCACGTCACGCCCCACAAGCACCTTGCGGCGAGACCCGCCTGCTCAACCGAAGCGCGGGTTCGACAATTGCTCCAGGAACACCTGCAGCACGCGTGGTTCCATGATCAGCATGAACATCACGCCGAACGCGGCGCCCGCCAGGTGCGCGCTGTGGTTGATGCGGTCGCCGCCGCGGCGGTCCATCCACAGGCTGTAACCCACGTAGAACACCGCGTAGATGATCGCCGGCGCCGGAATGAACAGCACCAGGATGATCGTCCACGGCTTGAGCAGGATGAAGGCGAACAACACCGCCGACACCGCGCCCGATGCGCCCAGACTGAGGTAGTTCGGGTTCTTCTGGTTCTTCAGATAGCTGGGCAGAATCGAGACGACCAACGCGCCCAGATAGAACAGCGGATAGGTCAGCACGCTGCCGGTCAGCCGCGTCATCACGTCTTCGATGTACCGGCCGAAAAAGAACAGCGTGATCATATTGAAGACCAGGTGCCCGAGATCGGCGTGGATGAAGCCGTAGGTGATCAGGCGGTCGTACTGCTTGTGCTTGTCCAGGGCGGGCGGCCACAACACCAGCCGGTCGGCCAGCTTGCGGTTGTTGAACGCCATCCACGAGACGATGCCGGTGATGGCGATCAGGATCAGGGTAATCATGCAGACCTCAGGCAGGACGGTAGTTGTCGACCATGCGATACCGGCGCGCGTACAGGCCGAAGGCCAGTGCTGCCAGGAACGCGAAGGCCGCGAAGAAGAACATCAAAAACGCCGCTTCGCTGAGCCCAGTATCGGCGATATGCGAGGTCACCGTAGCGTTGCGAACCGCCACATTCGAGAGCAGCACCCACAGGTTGCCGACCGTGGTGGTCAGGTACCAGAAACTCATCACCACGCCCTTCATCGACGGCGGCGCCTGGCTGTAGGCAAACTCGATCCCGGTGGCCGACACCAGCACTTCGCCGAAGGTGAGCAAGGCGTAGGGCAGGATCTGCCAGGCGATGTGCATCGGCTCGCCGCCATCCATCGCCACCTGGATCGCACCGACCGCAATCCACGCCACGCCGCTGAAGGCGATGCCGCTGGTCATGCGCCGCAGCGAGGTGGGCTCCCAGCCCAGGCGACGCAGCAACGGATACAGCACCAGGTTGTTGAAGGGGATCAGCAGCATCACCAGCAGCGGGTTCAGCGCCTGCATCTGCGAGGCGGTGAACCACGCCGGCATCGTCATCTCGCGGCCCTGCAGCACCCAGGTGGAGGCCTTCTGATCGAACAAGGAAAAGAACGGCGTCACCAGCGCGAAGATCACCAGCACCCGCAGCAACGCGCGCACGCCATCGACCGCCGCATCCGGATGCGTGCCGCGGGCACGTTCCAGCTGCCACCACGTGCCGCCGCCAATGCCGGCCAGCAGCAGCACCAGCGCCATGCACAGGCAGATCACCAGGCCTAGCTGCTCGCTCAATCCCAAACAGGCCAGCGCCAGCAACACGCTGATCGCCGCCAGTGCCAGGCCCGGGCGCCCCTGGCCCGGCGCATGCGCCAGCAACGCACTGCGCACCACGGCGCCAAACCCATGCGGGTCCTTGGGCGGCAACGGCACCCGAACGTAGCGCTTGCGGCCCAGCCAGAACACCGCCGTGGCGATGAACATCAAGATGCCGGGAATGCCGAATGCCCACGACGGGCCCAGGTGCTTGAGCGCCAACGGGATCAACAACGAGGCAAACAGCGAACCGAAGTTGATGATCCAGTAGAAGGCGTCGAACACCACCTTGGCCCGATGCTTGTTGGACTGGTCGAACTGGTCGCCCATGAACGAGGCCACCAAGGGTTTGATGCCGCCGGCACCGAACGCGATCAAGCCCAGGCCGACAAAAAACCCGCTGCGGCTGTCTTCGAACAACGCCAGGCAGGCGTGGCCGGCGCAGTAGATCAGGCTGAACCAGATGATGGTGGTGTACTTGCCGAAGAAGCGATCGGCCAGCCAGCCGCCCAGCAGCGGGAAGAAAAACACCCCGATCATGAAACTGTGCAGGATGTGCTTGGCTTCGGCGTCGCGTTCCGGCGCGCCGACCTCCTGCAGTAGCAGCGATGTGATCAGGAACTGCACCAGGATGTTGCGCATCCCATAGAAACTGAAACGCTCGCACGCCTCGTTGCCGATGATGAAGGGGATCTGGCGCGGCAGCCGCGCGTCGGCGGCGGGCGCCGGCAAGGTGGAGGTCGTCAAAGGCAGTCCGGTCGAGCAGAAAACGTGCCCTATCGTACCGGCGGCGGCCTGTTGCCCGCCATCGCGCGGCGCTGGGTTGCTGGTCCGGAACGGGCCACAGGCCGCCGCAGTTGCGTGGGTGTGGCCGCGATGCAACCGATGCAGCGGCAGGAGTGGCGTGCTGGGTGATGCATCCGCCGCCGTTAGCCGCGCAGCGTTGCGCGCTGATCGCGACACACCAGCATGTGGTCGACGCCCTGCAAGCGTGTCGGCCAGCCATTGCGCGCTTGGCAACCGCACCCCGTGGCGGCAGACCACATGCCAAATGCCCATTGCTGATTGAGCCGGATAACAGGCCGAAAAGCCCGAGCGAACGCGACCACGCCGCCGCGTCGTAGCTGCCCCCTTTGACGCAGTGCAGATTGGCCTGCCACGCTGGCTCGGCTACATTGCAAACGTTTTCCTGGAACACCGGACCGCTGGATGCCCCGCTTCACCCGCCTCGCCCTGAGCCTGCTGCTGCTCACCTCTGCCCCCGCCGCCCTGACTGCCGAGCCGCTGACCACCGTGGCCGAGCGCAGCGGCTTTGTGCAGACCGGCCGCTTTGACGAGGTCATCGCCTTGTGCGATGCATTCGCGCAGCGCTACCCGCAGGCGGTGCGCTGCATCAGCTTCGGCACCACGCCTGAAGGGCGGCCGATGAAGGCGCTGGTGGTGTCCACCAGCGGCGCGTTGGATGCGGCAAGCGCAGCGCAGCGCGCATTGCCGGTGGTGCTGGTGCAAGGCGGCATCCATGCCGGCGAGATCGATGGCAAGGACGCGGGCTTCCTGGCCCTGCGCGAGTTGCTCGATGGCACCGCCGGCAAAGGGGTGCTCGACAAGGTGGTGTGGATCTTCGTGCCGGTGTTCAATGTGGACGGCCATGAGCGCTTCGGCGCCTGGAACCGTCCCAACCAGCGCGGCCCCGAACAGATGGGCTGGCGCACCACCGCGCAGAACCTCAATCTCAACCGCGATTACGTCAAGGCCGACGCGCCGGAGATGCAGGCGATGCTGCAGCTGGTGCAGCAGTGGGACCCATTGATGTACGTGGACCTGCACGCCACCGATGGCGCGCAGTTCGAACACGATGTGTCGGTGCAGGTGGAACCGGTGCACGCGGGCGACGCGGCGTTGCGCAAGGACGGCACCCGCTGGCGTGATGCGGTGATTGCCGATCTGGCCAAGCAGGGTTCGTTGCCACTGCCGTACTACCCGTCGCTGGTGCGCGAGGACGACCCCAGCTCGGGCTTCGCTGATGACGTGTCGCCGCCGCGGTTCTCGCACGGCTATTTCCTGCTGCGTAACCGCTTCGGCATGCTGGTGGAAACCCACTCGTGGAAGCAGTACCCGGTGCGCGTGCGGGTGACCCGCAACGCCATCGTCTCGGTGTTGCAGCAGGCCGCACGGCACGGCACGCAATGGCTGGCCGACGCGCATGCCGCCGATCGGCGCGCCAGCGCATTGGCAGGACACCTCGAGCCGTTGAGCTACGCGGCCGGCCCGGGCACGCGCACCGTCGCGTTCCGCGGCTATGCCTACACACGCACGCCCTCGCCGGTGTCCGGTGCGTTGATGACCCGCTACGACGAGCGCACACCGCAGATCTGGAAGGTGCCGCTGCGCGACCAGATCGCCCCGGATGTCACCGTGGAGGCACCTCGCGGTGGCTACCTGGTGCCGGCGGCGCAGGCCGCCCTGGTCGCCGACACACTGCGCTTGCACGGCATCACCTTCCAGACCCTCACGCAGGCAGGCGACCGCGCGGTGCAGAGCTTCCGCGCCGACACCGCCACCTTTGCGGCGCGCTCCAACGAGGGCCACCAGGGGCTCACCGTCAGCGGCCAGTGGCATGCTGAGACGCGCGCGGTGCCGGTAGGATCGTTGTTCGTACCGATTGCCCAGCCCAAGGCGCGGTTGGTGATGGCCATCCTGGAGCCACAGGCACCGGATTCGCTGCTGCAGTGGGGCCTGTTCAATCTGGCCTTCGAGCGCAAGGAGTACATGGAAGACTACGTGGCCGAAGACGTGGCGCGCGAGATGCTCGTGCGCGACCCGGCCCTGAAGGCGCAGTTCGAACAACGCCTGGTCAGTGACCCGGCATTTGCCGCCGACCCGCAGGCGCGCCTGGAGTTTTTCTACCGGCTGCATCCGTCCTGGGACGAGCGCTACCAGCTCTACCCGGTGCTGCGTACCGACCAGAGCGCATTTTGAGCGCGCAGACGCAGACGCGCTGACTCAGGGCGCGGCCGGCGCCCCCCATTCGGGCACCACGGTGCCCTCCCCGATCCGTTACCGCACCACAAGGACCACGACGTGCCACACCTCGATATGAAAACGTTTACACCCGCCGCTCCGCGACCGCGCCGACTGGCGCTGGCCCTCGCGCTGGGCCTGGGCATTGTCCTCAGCGCGCCGCTGGCGGCGCAGCAGGCCAACGCCGCACAGCCGTGGATGGACACCGCGCTGAGCCCGGACCAGCGCGCCGCGCTGCTGCTGACGCAGATGACCGAAGACGAAAAATTCCAGATGCTGCGCAGCTACTTTGGCCTGGGCACCGACAAGATTCCCAAGCCCGAAGGCGCACTCGGCTCGGCTGGGTACGTGCCGGGCGTTGCGCGCCTGGGTATCCCGGCGCAGCAGCTGGCCGATGCCGGCGTGGGCGTCACCAACCCCGGTGGCATCCGCAAGGGCGACTTCGCCACCGCGATGCCGTCCGGCCCGTCCACGGCGTCGAGCTGGAATCCGCAACTGGCCTATGCCGGCGGCAAGACCATGGGCCGCGAATCCTGGCAGCAGGGCTTCAACGTGCTGCTGGCCGGTAGCGTCAACCTGCAGCGCGACCCGCGCAACGGCCGCAACTTCGAATATGCCGGCGAAGACCCGCTGCTGGCCGGCGTGATGGTGGGCGAATCGATCCGCGGCGTGCAGAGCGAGCACGTGCTGTCGACGATGAAGCACTTCGCGCTCAACGACATGGAAACCCGGCGCAACTTCCATAGCGCGCAGATCGGCGAGCAGGCGATGCATGAGTCGGACCTGCTGGCCTTCGAGATCGCACTGAAGATCGGCGACCCGGCATCGGTGATGTGCTCGTACAACAAGATCAACGGCATCTACGGCTGCGAGCACGACTACCTGCTCAACCAGGTGCTCAAGCAGGAATGGAAGTACCCGGGTTATGTGATGTCCGATTGGGGCGGCGTGCACAGCGGCTCCAAGGCCGCGCTGGCCGGGCTGGATCAACAGTCGGCCGGTGAAGTCTTCGATGCGGCGGTGTTCTTCGATGCACCGCTGCGCATGGCGGTCGGTGCCGGCGTGGTGCCGCGCGCGCGCTTCGACGACATGGTCACGCGCATCCTGCGCAGCCTGTTTGCGCATGGCGCATTCGACCACCCCACCCAGCGCCAGCCCATCGAAGGCAAGGCCGGCCAACGCGCCGCGCAGCGCGTGGCCGAAGAAGGCAGCGTGCTGCTGCGTAACGAACAGGCCACCTTGCCGCTGTCAAAGGATGTGCGCCGCATCGCGGTGATCGGCGGTTATGCCGACAAGGGCGTGATGTCCGGCGGTGGTTCCTCGCGGGTGGACTACACCATCAATGGCGGCAATGCGGTGCCCGGGCTCACCCCGACCACCTGGCCCGGCCCGGTGATCATCCATCCCTCCTCGCCGTTGCAGGCGTTGCGCGCGGCGTTGCCGGACGTGCAGATCGATTACGTGGACGGCAAGGACCGCGCAGCGGCCGCACGCGCGGCCAAGGGGGCAGATGTGGCGATCGTGTTCGCCACCCAGTGGGCGGCCGAGTCGGTGGATCTGCCGGACATGCAACTGCCCGATGGCCAGGACGCGTTGATCGAGGCGGTGGCCAAGGCCAACCCCAAGACCACCGTGGTGCTGGAAACCAACGGCCCGGTGCGCATGCCGTGGGCCGAGCGCGTGCCGGCGGTGTTGCAGACGTGGTACCCGGGGATTGGCGGTGGTGAGGCCATCGCCAACCTGCTGACCGGTGCGGTAAATCCCTCCGGCCATCTGCCGGTGACCTGGCCGGTGGATGAGTCGCAATTGCCGCGTCCGTCGATTCCGGGCCTGGGCTTCAAGCCAGCCAAGCCGGGCGAAGACACCATCGACTACGCGATCGAAGGCGCCAACGTCGGCTACAAGTGGTTTGCCGCGCGCAACCTCACCCCGCGCTATCCATTCGGCCATGGCATGTCGTACACGCAGTTCCGCATGGGCGGCTTGCGTGTGGAGGCTGCCAACGGCCAGCTGACTGCCAATTTCGAGGTGGAAAATACCGGCAAGCGCGACGGTGCCGCCGTGCCGCAGCTCTACGTCACGCTGCCGAACGGCCACGCCACACCGCTGCGCCTGATCGGCTGGCAGAAGCTCACGCTCAAGCCGGGCGAAAAGCGCAACGTGCAGGTGATCGCCGAACCCAAGACGCTGGCCGACTTCGATGCCAAGGCACGCCACTGGACGATTGCCGCCGGCACCTATCGCGTGCAGCTGGCGCGTTCGGCAGGCGAACCGGTGCAGAGTGCGGAGGTCACCTTGCAGGCGGCGCAGCTGCCGTGATCGCGTGCCGCGGCGGGCATGCAGTGCGCGTGTCCGTCGCGCCGTCTTCTCCCGTGGCCGGCAGGCACCCGCCACCACGAAGAATTTGTGCCAGATGCGTTGACAGCGTCGCGCGTAACTTGCACAATTCTCCTCCTGAGTCGCCCAGGTGGCGGAATTGGTAGACGCACTAGCTTCAGGTGCTAGCGGGGGCAACTTCGTGGAGGTTCGAGTCCTCTCCTGGGCACCACGACTCACGGCAGATCTAAAAAACCCCGCTCAGGCGGGGTTTTTTGCGTCTGGGCCATGCGATGGACGAAGGACTGTCGGCGGTGGCGCGCATGCCGATCGGCTGCGCTGCAAGCGTGCGCCGCGCGTGACTTTCGACACGCGACCACGTGTTGCGGCTGTGGCGACCATGTTCGACGCCTCCACGACGGATGTCGATGGAAGGCCAGCTGGATGCAAGGCTTGACGCCAAACGTCCACGATCAAGGCCAATGCCAATCTGCGTTACAGCCAGGTGGAAGCACCAGAAACAAACAGATGAGGTCTCACAACCTCATGCCAGATCACTGTTTCCCAGGTGGCGCGGGCATGTCCTTGATGCGCTGCCGGATGGCGCTCGAACGGGCGAGATCTCCGCTTGCCTCATACGCCTCGGCAAGGCTGTCCAGCGCATTGCGGGACACCGGAAACAGCAACACGTTGAGCGCAAACACACGAATCGCCGCATCTGCGCCGAGATTGGACAGAACGGTGTAGCCCGTCGTGTTGACCACAGCCTCGAGTTGATCGAGGGGGATGCTCCCGTCGACACGCAGTGCATCGGCCAACAGCTGCGTGTCGTGATCGACAGGCGACTGCAGCGCGAAGGCGATGAGCTTCTCCGACAAGGCTTCGGCGGGAAACGTCTGTGGCGCGATGGCGGCCATGATGCTGTCGACCAGCACCCGGGACCACACCCCGCGCGTGCTGCCATTGGTCAGGTAAACGATGGTGTAGCTATCGCCATCCAGGGCATCGGCGAACAGCAGGCGCACCCTCACCCGCGCGCCGCCATCATGACCGACGTGCCGATAGGCACCACTTGCGCCAACCTCCCAGCCGCCGGCAAACCAGCCGCCGGCAAACCAGCCGCGCTGCCCATTGGGCAGCAGCTGCGGTTGCCAGAGCTGCTGCAGTGTCGGCTTTCCGACTAACGTTCCATCTCGCATCGCTTCGATGAACGTCGCCAGATCGTCGATGCTGGCGTACAGCTCGGCATGCCCGAGGGCGTAATCGGGCCAAGCGATCTCCGGCTCTTTCTGCAGTTTTCCGTCCTTGCCAACGTAGGCACTGACGACTGCATCAGCCGGCAATCGCGAGCGTCCGAGAAAGGTATGCGCCAGCTTTAACGGCTCGAGGATCCGCTCGGAGACGATCTGCGAATACGGCTTGCGGTAATGCGCCTGGAGCAGTTGTGACAGCACCAGATAGTTGGTGTTGATGTAGCGGGTGCTGCTACCCGGCGAAAACAGCAGAGGTTGGTTGCCAAGCACAGCAAAGACGGCCTGCGCAGTGGCAGGAAACGATGCGTTTGTTCCAGGCGCGCCGCTCATCTGCGCCTCGGTGAAATATTCTGGCAACCCGGAGGTGTGGTTGAGCAGCTGACGCACCGTGATCTTGCTCCAGCGCCGCGGCAGATCTGGAAGGTAGACCCGAGCGGGTCGGTCCAGACTGATCTGCCCGGCCTCGACCAACTGCATCATCAAGGTGCTCACCAGCAGCTTGCTCACCGAAAACACAGGAAATATCTGCTCAGGCATCACCGGCTGCTGACTGTCGAGGTCGGCAAGTCCATCGCCACCGCGAAACAGCACCTTGCCATTGTGGGAGACGTACGCAGCCTGCCCTACGATGCCGTAGCGCTGCCGATTAAGCTGCATCTGCTGTGTCACCTTGTCGCTCGATTCATCGGCCAAGGCGATCAACGGCAACCACAGCGACAGAAGAAGCACAGTCTGCAGCAGACGCCCAATTGCCGGCGCTACATGCGGTAACTCACGATGACGCTGGGCCTCTTGATTCAGCGTGAGCCGGCCTTGGCGCTGCATCGTATGCATAAGGCAGAAAGACTGCGGTAAACCGGTCGTTGAAGGCGTCACTGCCATTGAACTGCTCCCACTTGGAGAGCGTCAGTCTAGAGCGTGTTGACAGGCACAGCACGATTGTTAGAGCGGCTCACAAACCGTAGCGAGCACCCGACTGGTGGGGGGTGAGCGCAGGGGTTTTGTCAGCTGCCTTTTTTGGATGCAGTCAGAAGCCCACGTCAAATACTGCGTCGGTCAAGGCTGCAGCGCCCTCACCGCTCCAAACGGTTCGTTGGTTGCTTTGCGAAGCGCTACGCAACCAACCATCCCGACTGGCTCTTGCCCGTCCACCGTCGCGGGACCTTACGCGGCATGGATGCCGCGTAAGCGCCTACACGGACGTACTTGCGGCGTGTCCCGCGATGGTGGGCGGGCAAGGGCCCCGTAGCCAAGTCGCAGATCATTCGCTCTGCACTGGACCGACGTGAGGTCGTTGTCTTAGCCGATGTCAGAACGGCCAAGCGCCTTGTCAGCCGGCGCCTAATGCCCCCCGGCCGCCGCTGCGCCGCCGGCACCGGCGCCGAACGGTGGCTTGGCCAGCCACAGGAAGAAGATGATGCCCAAGAAGGTCCAGCCGAGCAGATAGAAGATGTCGTTGAAGCCCATCTGCGAAGCCTGGTGATTGATCATGTTGTTGAGCGAGGCCGCGCCGCGTTGCAGGTCGCCCTGCCCCATTGCGGTGACCTGCTCCTGCATGCCGGGCGTGTACACCGAGATGTGTTCGGTGATGTGCGCATGGTGCACCTGGGTGCGGCGCGCCCACAGATACGTGGTCAGCGATGCGGCAAAACTACCGCCCAACGTGCGCAGGAAGGTGGCCAGGCCGGAGCCGGCCGCGATCTCGCGCCCATCCAGATCCGAGAGCAGGATCTGCAGCACCGGCATGAAAAACAACGCCACGCCCACGCCCATCACCAGCTGGATCGTCGCCACGTGGGCGAAGTCCACCTGCAGGTTGAAGTTGGAACGGAAGAAGCTGGTGAACGACATGAAGATGAAGGCAATGGTGGCGAGCATGCGTAGATCGAAACGCAACGCGTACTTGCCCACGAACGGCGTCATCAACACCGGCAGGATGCCGATCGGTGCGGTGGCCAGGCCCGCCCAGATCGCGGTGTAGCCCATGTCGCGCTGCAACCACTGCGGGATCAACAGGCTGACGCTGAAGAACGCCGCGTAGGCCACCACCATGGCGAGCGTGCCGGCGCGGAAGTTGCGGTGCCGGAACAGCTTGAGGTCGACGATGGGGTCCTTGTCGGTGAGTTCCCAGATCACGAACACCACCAGCGCCACGGCTGCGACACAGGCCAGCACCACGATCTTGTCGGAGGAGAACCAATCCTCGTCGTTGCCCAGGTCAAGCACCAGCTGCAGCGCGCCCACGCCGACCACCAGCAGGATCAGGCCGATGTAATCCATGCGCGGCCGTTCCAGCTGTTCCGGGCGATGCCGCAACTGCGAACCGACGATGCTGCTGGCGATGATGCCCAGCGGCACGTTGATCAGGAAGATCCATTCCCAGCTGTAGTTGTCGGTGATCCAGCCGCCCAGGATCGGGCCGGCGATCGGCGCCACCACCGTGATCATGGCCAGCAAGGCCAGCGCCTGCCCGCGTTTTTCGCGCGGATAGATCGACACCAGCAGACTCTGCGTGATCGGGTACATCGGCCCGGCCACGAAGCCCTGCAGCGCGCGCGCCACCACCAGCATGCCCATGCTCTGGGCGAGGCCACACAGCAGCGAGGCGATGGTGAAGGCCAGCGTGGACCACACGAACAGCTTGGTTTCGCCGAAGCGACGGCTCAGCCAGCCGGTCAGCGGCAACGCGATCGCGGTGCTCACCGCGAACGAGGTGATGACCCAGGTGGCCTGCTGCGAACTGGCGCCGAGATTACCGGCGATGGTGGGCAGCGAGACGTTGGCGATGGTGGTGTCCAGCACCTGCATGAACGAGGCCATCGCCAGGCCCACGGTGCACAGCGCCACGCTCGCCGGGCGAAAGCCCGCGGCGGGCGCCGGTGCCGAAGGGCCGCCGGGCGCGGTGGGAGCTTGCGAAGACATGGTGGCTTAGCCCGCCTTGGTGGCAGCCTGCGTCGGCAGGTTGTCCTGGATGATGCGATGGATGTCTGCGTCGGCGGCCTTGAGCTGCTGCGCGTAGACATCGGTGGAGAACACCGCGCCGCTGGCAAGCTTGGTCGGCAGCACACTGCCCTGCTGGTCGTGCAGGTTGACGTCGACCTTCATCGACAACCCCAGACGCAGCGGGTTGGCTGCCAGTTGCTTGGGTTCGATGGCGATACGCACCGGCACGCGCTGCACGATCTTGATCCAGTTGCCGCTGGCGTTCTGCGCCGGCAACAACGAGAACGCGCTGCCGGTGCCCAGGCCCAGGCTTTCGATGCGGCCGGTGTAGTCCACGCCACCGCCGTACAGATCCGAATGCAGTTCCACGGTCTGGCCCAGACGCATGTGCTTGAGCTGGGTCTCCTTGAAATTGGCTTCCACCCACATCTGCTCCGGCGGCACCACCGCCATCAGCACGGTGCCGGGCTGCACCCGCTGGCCTACCTGCGCCGAACGCCGCGCGACATATCCGGACACCGGTGCTACCACGCCGGTACGCGCATGGTTGAGGAAGGCCTGGCGCAGCTGCGCCGCGGCGGCCTGCACGTCGGGCTGGGTGGCCACTTCGGTGTCGTCGACCAACGCGCGATTGCGCTCGAAGCTTTCGCGCGAGCCGCTCACCGCCGCTTCGGCGGCAGCGAGTTCATCGCGGGCATGGGCCAGTTCTTCGTTGGAAATCGCACCGCTGGCAGCAAGGTCCTTGCGGCGTGCGAAGTCGGCACGTGCGCTGCGCAATGTCACTTCGCGTGCAGAAAGTTCGGCCTGCGCACCTTCCACGCTGCGGTACAGACCACGCACCTGGCGCACGGTCTTGGCGAGGTTGGCTTCGGCCTGCTGCAAGGCGACCGCGGTGTCGGACGGGTCCAGCTGCACCAGCAGCTGGCCGCGCTCCACGCGCATGCCGTCTTCGGCGCCGATGCTCACCACGGTGCCACCCACCATCGGGGTGATCTGCACCTGGTTGCCCTGCACATAGGCGTCGTCGGTGTCTTCAGCCCAGCGCCCGATCAGGAAGTACCACACCACCAGGCCGATGACCGCAAGGATCACCAGGATGGCGACGATGCGCAGCAGTTTGCGGCGCTTGCTGGGTGCGGCCGGCGCGGGATGCGAAGAGGTAGGAGTCGTCTGGCTCATCGTCGATGTCTCAGGAATGCGGTTGTGCGGAAGAGGTCGCGGCGTGTGCGGTGTCGTGCGCAGGCTCCGGCGTAAAGCCGCCGCCCAGCGCACGGCGCAACTTCACCGAGGCCATGAGTTGTTGGGAGTGCAGCCCGGCCATGCGCTGGCGCGCGGTGAGCAATTGCTCCTGCACGCTCAGCACTTCCAGGTAGCTGCCGATGCCGGCGCGGTAGCGCTGCTGGGCCAGGTCAAAGGCGGCGCTGGCGGTCTGCACGGCGTCGTCCTGTGCGCGTGCACGCTGCTCCAGCGAGCGCACCGCGTTGACCTGGTCGGCCACTTCACGCAGGGCGTCGAGCACCTTCTGGTTGTAATCGGCCACCGCCAGGTCGTACTGCGCATCGCTGCCGGCCAAGCCGGCGCGTAGCCGGCCGCCATCGAAGATGGGCAGGCTCAAGGCCGGGGCCACCACACCGAGCACCGAGCCGCTTTCCAGCAGCTTGCCGACATCGGAGTTGATTACCCCGCCCAGCGCGGTGAGGTTGAGGCTGGGATAGAAGCGCGCCTTGGCGACGGCAATGTCCTTGTCGGCCGCTTCCACGCGCCAGCGCGCCGCCACCACATCGGGGCGACGGCCGAGCAGATCGGCCGGCAAGGCGCTGGGCAGTTGCGGCGGCACGCTCTGGCTCAGCACCGGGCGCGCGATGTCCAGCCCGCGGTCCGGGCCCTGCCCGACCAGCGCGGCCAGGGCATTGCGTGCTTCGTCGATCTGCTGCTGCGCCGATTGCACCTGCTGCTGCGCGGCGGGCACGCGGGCCTGCGCCTGACGCACCTGCAATTCGCTGTCGATGCCGGCGCCGCGGCGGCGCTGGGTCAACTCCAGGGTTTTCTGCGCACGTGCCAGCTCATCGTTGGCCACGTCCCGCAGATCCCAGGCGTAGGCGAGCTGTGCGTAGCCTTCGGCGATGGCCGCCGACAGGTTGAGGCGTGCCGCCTGCGCGTCCACCTCGGCGGCGTGTGCCTGGTCCACGGCTGCTTCCCACGCGGCGCGCTTGCCACCCCACAGGTCCACGCCATAACGGAAGTCCAGCACCACCTGCGCGCTGCCGGCATAGCTGCCGCCGCGCTCCTCGCCCACCATCGATTCGGGCAATTGCAGGCCGGTGTAGCCGCCGGAAACCGACAGGCTGGGGCCGCGGTCGGCCTGGGCAGTGCCGCTGCGCGCCTGCGCCTGGCGCAGCCGTGCATCGGCAGCGGCCAGGCTGGGGCTGTGCTGCAGGCCTTCGGCGATCAGCGCGTCCAGCTGCGGGTCGCCCAGGGCACGCCACCAGTCACTGGCCGGCCAGGCGGCCGGGCTCAGCTGCGCCTGCCCGAAGGTGCGCTCGGCATGCACGGCGCCGGGCTCCAGCACGGTACCTTGCGGCGCCAGGCCGCGGCTGCTGGCACAGGCGGCCAGCGCCAGTGCCAGCGTGGTTACAAGGATCGGCCGCAGCCTGCGCACTGCGCGCGGGTGCCGCCTCTGAAGGAAGGAACTAGCAGCGTTCATGAGTTGAGTGCATCGCGGACACGGATGAGAAGAGAGGTGAGTTGCTCGCGCTCGGGCGCCGACAGGTCGCGCAGGCCATGCTCCATGGCGCGTTCGCCGCGCAGCCGCAGGCGCTCCCACAGCGCCACGCCCTCTTCGGTCATGACGATCTGCAGCGCGCGGCGATCCTGCGCATGTGGCTCGCGCCGCACTGCGCCCAGCGCCTCGAGCTTGTCGAGCAGGCGCGTGACCGCGCTTGGGGTCTGGTCCAGCGCCTGGGCGAGCTCGTTGGCGGTACATGGCGAGCGCACTGCCAGCACTTTCAGGCCGACGTAATGGCTGAAGCCGAAGTCGGGCAGCTCGCCCTTCATTTCGGCATCGAGCTGGCGCATCAGCGCGTCGCGCACCTGGCGCAACAGCAAGCCGAAGGTCGGCGGCGTGGTGGCTGTGGAGTCGATCATGGGGCGTTATTTTGTTCCGAAAAATATATTTGTCAACGCAAATATGTCATCCGGGATAAAACCGATTGCAAGGCTCGAGACGATACGCGCCCCGCCAGCTGGCCCGGTAATACAATCTGGCCAATGAATAACGAAAACCGGCCAACCGAGATCGATGCGTTGCCGCCTGGCGCGCGGGCCAGCTTCGAATGGGCACACGGCCCGGTGGTGGTCGCCTTCCGCGCCGACCTGCGCGCGGTGTGGGCGCCGGAGACCGCCTGGCATGCGCATGTGCGCGGCCAGCTGATGTATGTCGAACAGGGCGTGCTGACCGTGCACACCGAACACGGCACCTCCTCGCTGCCGCCCGGCTGTGCCGGCTGGATGCCGCCCGGCCAGCAGCACACCGTGGAGCTGGCCGGGCCGCTGCGCGGCTGGGGCGTGGTGGTGCGGCCGGATGCCTGCACCGGCCTGCCGGCGCGCAGCGGGGTGATCCGCCTGAGCGGGCTGGCCCGCGAGGTGATCATGCGGGCGGCCAGCTGGCCGCTGAGCGAGATGCTGGCCGAACCCGTCGATCCGGCCCGGCAACGCCTGGCGGCAGTCCTGCTGGACGAGCTGTGCCAGGCGCCGATCGAGCACCTGCACCTGCCGATGCCAGCCGACCGGCGGCTGCTGCGCATTGCCCGGCAGCTGCTCGACACCCCCGCCGACCCGCGCCCGCTCGAGGCCTGGGCCACCTGGGGCGGGCTGTCGCCGCGCAGCCTGAGCCGGCACTTCCGCGACGAGACCGGGCTCAGTTTTGCGCAATGGCGGCAGCAGGCGCGCCTGGCCGAGGGCCTGCGCCGGCTCAGCCAGGGCACCGCCGTGGCGCAGGTCGCCGACCAGCTCGGCTACAGCAGCCCCAGCGCCTTCGTCAGCGTCTTCCACCGGCATTTTGGTGCCCCGCCGGCCCGTTATCTGGCCGGCGGCCACGCGCGCGGCTTGGCATACCCCGCCGCATCCGGATAATCGGCGCTCTTCGAGCCCGCGCGCTGGCGCGGGTTCTTCTTTCGTAGGACCTGGCTTCGCATGACCGATCTGACCCGCCCCACCTTCCATGGCTTCGAGCAGCTGCCGCTGCGCGAGTACGCCGAACGCGCCTATCTCGATTATTCGATGTACGTGGTGCTCGACCGCGCCCTGCCGTTCCTGGGCGACGGCCTGAAGCCGGTGCAGCGCCGCATCATCTTCGCGATGAGCGAGCTGGGGTTGAACGCGGCCGCCAAGCCCAAGAAGTCCGCGCGTACCGTGGGCGATGTGATCGGTAAGTACCACCCGCACGGCGACAGCGCCTGCTACGAAGCGCTGGTGTTGATGGCGCAGCCGTTCTCCTACCGCTATCCGTTGATCGAAGGCCAGGGCAACTTCGGCTCCACCGACGACCCCAAGTCGTTCGCGGCGATGCGCTACACCGAATCCAAGCTCACCCCGATCGCCGAAGTGCTGCTGGGTGAGATCAGCCAGGGCACCACCGACTGGGCGGCCAACTTCGACGGCACCCTGGAAGAACCCACCTGGCTGCCGGCACGCCTGCCGCACCTGTTGCTCAACGGCACCACCGGCATCGCAGTGGGCATGGCCACCGACGTGCCGCCGCACAACCTCAACGAGATCGTCAGCGCGCTGCTGCACCTGCTCGACGACCCGGACGCCACGGTGGCGCAGCTGTGCGAACACGTGCTGGGCCCGGACTACCCGACCAGCGCGGAAATCATCACCCCCGTTGCCGATCTACGTGCCATCTACGAGACCGGCCACGGCAGCGTGCGCGCCCGCGCCACCTACAAGAAAGAACACGCCAACATCGTCATCGACGCGTTGCCCTACCAGGTCTCGCCGTCCAAGGTGATCGAGCAGATCGCCCAGCAGATGCGCGCAAAAAAGCTGCCGTGGCTGGAAGACATCCGCGACGAATCCGACCACACCAGCCCGGTACGGGTGGTACTGGTGCCGCGCTCCAACCGCGTCGATGCCGAGCAGTTGATGGGCCACCTGTTCGTCACCACCGATCTTGAGCGCAGCTACCGCTGCAACCTCAACGTGATCGGCCTGGATGGTCGCCCGCAGGTCAAGAATCTGCGCCAGTTGCTGAGCGAATGGCTCACCTTCCGCAGCGACACCGTCACCCGCCGCCTCAACCACCGCCTGCAGAAGGTCGAGCGTCGCCTGCACCTGTTGGAAGGCTTGTTGATCGCCTTCCTCAACCTGGACGAAGTGATCCGCATCGTCCGCAACGAGGACGAACCCAAGCCGGTGCTGATCGCCCGCTTTGCGCTGAGCGAAGAACAGGCCGAATACATCCTGGAAACCAAGTTGCGCCAGCTGGCGCGCCTGGAAGAAATGAAAATCCGCGGCGAGCAGGAAGCCCTCGCCAAGGAACGCGAGCAGATCCTGTCCATCCTCGGCAGCAAGACCAAGCTGAAAAAGCTGATCAAGGACGAGCTCACCGCCGACGCCAAGAAGTTCGGCGATGCGCGCCGCTCGCCGCTGGTGCAGCGCGGTGCCGCCCAGGCGATCGACGAGATCGAGATGGTTGCCAGCGAACCGATGACGGTGGTGCTGTCGGAGAAGGGCTGGGTGCGTGCAGCCAAGGGCCACGAGGTGGATCCGGCCGGCATGTCGTACCGCGACGGCGACGGCCTGCTGGCTGCCGTGCGCAGCCGCAGCACCTACCACGTGGCGTTCCTGGATTCGGACGGCCGCGCCTATTCCACGCTGGTGCATACCCTGCCCTCAGCGCGCGGCAACGGCGAACCATTGACTGGGCGTTTTTCACCGGCGTCCGGTGCCTCGTTCCAGGTGCTGGCCAGCGGTGAGAACAATGCCCGCTTCGTGCTGGCGTCCTCGCACGGCTACGGCTTCGTGACCCGTTTCGAAAACCTCACCGGCCGCAACAAGGCCGGCAAGGCGATGCTCAACCTGACCACCGGGGCGCATGTGCTCACGCCAGCGCAGGTGCTCAACCCGCAGACCGACCGCATCGTGGCGGTGACCAGCGCCGGCAACCTGCTGGCGATCACGGCTTCGGACCTGCCCGAGCTGGACAAGGGCAAGGGCAACAAGCTCATCGAGATCCCCAAGGCCAAGCTTGGCACCGAACGCGTGGTCGCCGTGGCCGCGGTCGCCCCGGGCAACACCTTGCTGGTGCGCAGCGGCGCACGCGTGATGAGCCTGTCGTTCAAGGATCTGGACACCTATGTGGGCGCGCGTGCAAGCCGTGGCGCGTTGTTGCCGCGTGGGTGGCAAAAGGTGGATGGGCTAGACGTGCAGTAAGAGGTGTTCACCAGCCACACGCGCGGCGGCGCGTTTTCCCATCAACGAATGCCGAGCACTGCGCGCTCATGCGCATTGCTGACCAAGCCTGCGTCCACTGAAGCACGCGTAGCACTGTGCCGGCAGTTAATCGCCATCGCATAAGCCAGCGCTGTGTTCAAAGCGGGCCAATGATCACCGCGCCAAAGCGCAGCTGGAGAAATACGATGGACACGGAGTTCTGGATACAACGCTGGCAGGCCGGCCAGACCGGCTTTCATCAGGACGAGGTGATGCCGCTGCTGCAGAAGCACTGGCCCGCCGTACGGGCGCCGCCTGCTGGTCGCGTGCTGGTGCCACTGTGTGGCAAAAGCCTGGATATGCACTGGCTAGCCGCGCAAGGCCACCGCGTGCTTGGCGTGGAGCTGTCGCCGCTGGCAGTCACGCAGTTTTTTGCAGCAGCGGGGATTGAACCGCGGCGCCACACCAGCAACATGGGCGAGCACTATGTTGCCGGCCCGATCGAGATCATCTGCGGTGACGCATTTGCGCTGGATGCGCAGGCGCTGGCTGATTGCAGCGCCGTCTACGATCGTGCGGCGTTGGTGGCACTGCCTGCCGATCTGCGCCAGCAGTATCTGCACACCGTCTATGCGCGCCTGCCTGCGCAGTGCCGTGGTCTGCTGATCACCCTGGAGTATCCGCAAGCCGAAAAAGCCGGCCCACCGTTTTCGGTGGACGCAGCCGAGGTGCATGGCTTATTCGATGCCCACTGGCAGGTGCAACTGCTGGAGCAACGCGACATCCTCGACCAGGAGCCGCGCTTCCGCGCCGATGGCGTCACCGCGCTGGCAACCGGCGTGTATCGTCTGCAACGCAACGGATCGACATAGGCGGGAACGGCTGAGCCGCGCGGTGATCGCAACGGCGAGCGTGCGAGTCGCCTGCACGCATCGACAACACCACACGGCACTGTTGATGCGGTGACTCACGAGAACTGCATCGACCCGGCGCGAGAAACTGCCCTGCACAACTAACAGCTGCTAATGCACGTCACGCAGGCCGCACCCCTCAAACACAGATCCCACTTCCACCCCGCCACGCAGACCGATCGCTGCGCGGCGCCGAGACGGGATTTACCCGGCCACGTGACCCTTGTCGATCTTCGAGGTCTGGTACAGCTCCAGGCCGATGCGCTTGATCAGGCCCAGCTGCTGCTCCAGCCACCAGGCATGATCTTCCTCGGTGTCCTGCAGCTGCTTGAGCAGCATGTCGCGGCTGACGTAGTCGCCGTGGTCTTCGCACAGCTTCATGCCGGCGGCCAGCGCAGCGCGCACTTCGTATTCCACGACCAGATCGCGCTCCAGCATCTCCACCACGGTCTTGCCCGGCGCAAACTCGGCAGGCCGCATGTCCGGGTCGCCTTCCAGGAACAGGATGCGACGCAGCAGCGCGTCGGCATGCTCGGTTTCCTCTTCCATCTCGTGATTGATGCGCTCGTACAGCGCCATCAGGCCCTGGTCCTCGTAACGGCGCGAATGCAGGAAATATTGATCGCGCGCCGCCAATTCGCCGCGCAGCAGCTGCTTGAGGTAATCGACGACTTCGGGATGGCCTTTCATGGTGTGCTCCAGCAACGCAATGCGCGCATGGTGCCCGAAGCGGGCGGGCAATGATCTAATCGGAATCACTTTCAGTTGCGCTTGCAGGCGGACCGGCAACGGTCACGCACCGGCGCGACACTGGTCACAGATGAATCGCTCAAGGAATCGATGATGCGCAAATGGCTGCGCCGGCTGTTGCTGGCCCTGGTGGTGCTCACCCTGCTGGTCACGCTGGGGCTCTACCTGGCGGTGCGTGGCAGCCTGCCACGGCTGGACGGCGAGACTGCGCTGCGTGGCCTGGGCGCGCCGGTCAGCGTGCTCCGCGATGCGGGCGGCGTGGTCACCATCGACGCCACCAGCCAACGCGATGCGCTGCGTGCGCTCGGGTATGTGCACGCGCAGGAGCGCTATTTCGAAATGGACCTGATGCGCCGCGCAGCGGCTGGCGAACTGTCCGAACTGTTCGGCCCTGCTGCGCAGGACCTGGACAAACGCAACCGCGTGCACCGCCTGCGCGCCCGCGTGCACGCCAGCCTGGACGTGGCCGCCGGCAGCGAGCGTGCGGCACTGCAGGCCTATACCGAGGGCGTAAACGCTGGGCTGGCGGCATTGCGCGTGCGGCCATGGCCGTATCTATTGCTGCGGCAGACCCCGCGCGCCTGGACCCTGGACGATTCCGTCCTGACCGGCATGGCGATGTACGCCGACCTGCAGGACAACGACAACCAGACCGAACTGGCCGCTGCGCGCATCCGCGCGGTGGTACCGCCGGCGCTGGCCGCCCTGCTCGATCATCAAGGCTCCAGCTGGGATGCACCGCTGTTCGGCCCGGCGCTCGGCGATGCGGTGTTGCCGGATGCTGCCGCCGTCGACCTGCGCCGCCTCCCGCACCCGTCCACCCCGCCCGGCGCCGAGGCCCCCACGCCCGGCAGCAACAACTTTGCCGTGGATGGCAGCCTCACCGCCGATGGCCGCGCCATCGTCGCCGACGACATGCACCTGGGCCTGCGCGCACCCAATATCTGGTTCCGCGCGCGCCTGCGCTATCCGGATGCACGCGCGCCCGACGGCAAGGTGGACGCCACCGGCTTCACCCTTCCCGGCCTGCCCGCAGTGGTGGTCGGCAGCAATGGGCATGTGGCATGGGCGTTCACCAACAGCTACATCGACACCGCCGATTTCGCCCGCATTCCGGCTGACCAGGCAGGCCGCACCATCCCGCTGCGCGATTACGCCGAAACCATTCGCGTCGCCGGCGCCGCGCCGGTGCCGTTCACTGTCCGCGAGGCGGAATGGGGCCCGATCCTGCACACCGAGGCCAACGGCGATCTGCTCGCCCTGCGCTGGGCGGCGCAGCTGCCCGGTGC
This sequence comes from Xanthomonas sp. NCPPB 4037, assembly GCF_041475695.2. NCBI lineage: Bacteria > Pseudomonadati > Pseudomonadota > Gammaproteobacteria > Lysobacterales > Lysobacteraceae > Xanthomonas > Xanthomonas sp. NCPPB 4037. The sequence goes on along the minus strand of NZ_CM191261.1, from coordinate 1,716,817 downwards.
AATCCGCCTGGATTTCGCCGAGATGGTCAACGCCGGCGATCTGGAGGCCGCCTTCGCCGTTGCCGACCGCTCCGGCATCCCGGCACAGAACCTGCTGATTGCCGACCGGAGCGGGCGCATCGGCTGGCGGCTCATCGGCGCGCGGCCAGCGCGCAATCCGGGCTGCGGGCCCAGCGGCATTGCCGAGCTTGCGCCCACCACGCCCGCTTCGAATGGCACCGCCGCGCCGGGCAATTCGCCTGGCGGCTGCGTGCCCTGGCCGCTACGCAGCGATGCCGCGCCGTCGCTGATCGACCCACCCACGCACCGCCTGTGGACCGCCAATAGCCGCATCGTGGATGCGCAACAGCTCGCCATCCTGGGCAATGCCGGTTACGACCTCGGCGCGCGTGCGCAGCAGATCCGCGACGACCTGTTCGCCAAGCAGCGCTTCACCGAACGCGATCTGCTGGCCATCCAGCTCGATGATCGTGCCGTGCTGCTCACGCGATGGTGGCAGCTGCTGCGCAGTGTGGTCGAACACAGCAAGGACCCGGCGCTGCAACAGATCGAAGTGGCGACACGGCAGTGGAGCGCCCATGCGGCCACCGATTCGGCCAGTTACCGCATCGTGCGTGGCTTCCGCGGCATGCTGCTCGATACGCTTCAGGCCGGCCTGCTCGCCCCTGCAAAAGACGCGCTGGGCGAGAGCTTCCTGCCGCCGCGCCGCGCGCAGCTGGAAGGCATTGTCTGGCCGCTGCTGCAACAGCGCCCGGCCAACCTGCTGCCGCCGCCTTACCGCAGCTGGGAGCAACTGCTGGACGAGACCGCGCGCGCACTGCATGCCGATCTGGCCTCACAGGGCGACACGCTGGGCGAGCGCACCTGGGGCGAACGCAATACCGCCGCCATCTGCCACCCGATCGCGCGTGCACTGCCGGCGGTGGCGAAACACGTGCTGTGCATGCCGCCGGACCAACTCCCAGGCGATCGCGACATGCCGCGCGTGCAGGGCCCGGCCTTTGGCGCCTCCGAGCGCATGGTGGTCTCCCCGGGGCACGAGCGCGACGGCATCGTGCACATGCCCGGCGGGCAGAGCGGCCACCCGCTGTCGCCGTTCTGGGGCGCCGGCCACGACGACTGGGTCCATGGGCGCCCCACGCCGTTCCTGCCCACCGCCACCCAATACACGCTGCAGTTGCGGCCGGAGTAGCGGGTTCCGTTCTCTCACCTGGGCAGGCCGCTCGGCTGGGCGTAAAGCTGCGCGGCGCCAGCGAATCGCTGCATGCCCACCGCGCAACGCGTGAGCATCTTCCACGTGCTGGTCGCAGCGCCGTTCCAGACGCTGCGCCCTAGACGAACCCAACCGCACAAGCCACCATGCTAAGATGCATTTGATAACCATTCCCATTGGTAAACAATGCGCCCCACGCTTCTTGTCACTGCGCTTGCCGCCGCACTCCTGCTGCCCCCGCCGTCCGCGCTTGCCCAGCAAGCCACGCCCGCACCCACCGAACTAGATGGCGTGGATGTCATCGGCCGTGCGCAGACGTTGTACAAGTCCGACGACGCCGCGGTGGGCACGCGTACCGATACGCCGCTGGCGTTGGTGCCGCAATCGGTGCAGGTGCTGCCGCGTGAGTTGATCGACGACCAGGCCGCACGCCAGATCACCGATCTGTATCGCAGCATCAGCGGCATCAGCTTCTTCAGCTATGCCGGCGTCACCTTGCGTGGCTTCCGCCAGGAAAACGTGTTGTATGACGGGCTGCGTGGCGACCCGTACGCCGGGTTTTCGGTGCCGCAGCTGTTCAACATCGAACGCGTGGAAGTGCTCAAGGGCCCGGCCGGCGCGCTATATGGCGGCGGTGAGCCGGGCGGCGTCATCAACTACGTGACGCGCAAACCCAGCCATCAAGCGTTGCGACGGGTGGAGCTGCAACTGGGCAACCAATCGTTCGGCGCGGCATCGTTCGAAGCCACCGGCCCGGCACGCGAGGATGGCCGCATCCGTTACCGCATCGGCGCCTATGCCGACGGCGAGGACGGGTTCCGCTGGAACACCGACAGCGAAAGCCAGATCGGCGATGCGTCGGTGGCATTCGATATCGGCGAGACCGGCGAGCTCACGTTGCAATACACCGACATCACCCAGAACCTGGGCGGCAACCGCTTGCGTGGCGTGCCGGTGGACGATGACGGCAACTTCCTGACCAACCGGCGCTGGAATCACAACGAATCCACCGACTTCCTGGACATGCGTGCCAAGGTCGCCTTCGCGCAATATAAGTTCGCCCCTTCCAGTGCGTGGGACGTGGACATGGCGCTGCGTTGGTTCAAGAACGACGAGCACCAGATCTACCACGAGCCCATGGGCCTGATCGATCGCGATGGCGACGGCACCGCCGAGTGGATGACCCGCCAGTTGCGTAACCAGTACCGCGACAACGACGCGCTTTCCAGCAACGTCAATGCGGTATTCCGCACCAGCACCGGTGCGATCGGCCACAAGCTGCTGATGGGCGCGGACTACTACCGCCTGGATGCGGATTTCCGCGCGCAAACCGCCAACACCGCCGACACCGGGCGCACGCGCGGGCCGGTACCTGGCATCGATTTGTTCAATCCGGTCTACGGCCGCAGCGGCTTTTACGACTACGGCCTGGACACGCTGCCCTGGCGCGCCACCAGCACGCGCAGCCAACGCTATGGCGCCTACCTGCAGGACGAACTCACCCTCACCGAGCGCTGGTTCGCGATGGCCGGGCTGCGCTGGGATGGCTTCAAGGACGACAACCGCCTGGATGGCTCGCGCATCACCGGCAATGACCTCAGCTGGCGCGTCGGCAGCACCGTGGTGTTGCGCGAGGGCATCAACGCCTACGCCAGTTACGCCAGCGGCTTCCTGCCGCAGGATGCGGCCAACCAGGACAGCAGCGTCGGCGGCCCGTTCGATCCCGAGCGCAGCACCCAGTGGGAAGTGGGCCTGAAGACCGCGCTCAACGACGGCGGGCTCACGCTCAACACCGCGCTGTATCGCATCGAGCGCAGCAACATCGTGCAGGCCAACGGCAGCATCGTCGATGGCGTCAACCAGCTCTCGGCACTGGGTCTGGTCCGCAGCGAAGGCCTGGAAGTGGATCTGCTGGCCGATCTCACCGAGCGCTGGGTGCTCAACCTCACCTACGCCTACAACGACGCGCGCGTGCTGGATGCCGGCACCAACGGCATCACCAATGCCTCCGGCGATCGCTTTGCCAATGCACCGCGCAATACCTTCGGGTTGTGGACGCGCTATGAGCTACCGGCGTGGAACTCGGCCGTTGCGTTCGGCGCCGATTACGTCGGCGAGCGTCTAAGCCTGGAAGGCCAACGCGTCAAACCGTATGCCATCTTCGACATCAGCTGGCAGACCCAGTGGGATGCGTGGAAGCTGCAGGTCAACGTCAAGAACCTGTTCGACAAGGTGTATGCGGCCAGCGGTTTCACCGAACGCACCGGCCACTTCCCCGGCGAGCCACGCCGCATCTACGCGCAGCTGGCCTACAGCTTCTGAGCCTGCTGCACAGCGCTGCTGCGCGGCCACGGAGCCGCGCAGCAGCGCGCTAGGATCAACAGCGCAGATGCGCTGCGTGATCATCAATCGCGACCCTGCCGCATCACAGCGCCAACGGTGCCGCACGAGAGTGCGCAACCGCGCACAGTTGGCTCACCGCCACGTTGACCGCCATGAACCTGCGCCGACCATGCGGGCCGATGTCGGCTGGAACTTAACGCCTGGTGCGACACACTAGAGGCCGTCGCGATTGGACGCTGCATCGCACCCATCGCCCCCCTCCCCTCACTGACCGGAATCCGCATGCCTCTGCTTGCCCGCTCCGTTTCCGCCCTGTTGCCCCTGGTCTTTGCGACCGCTTGCTCGGCTGCACCGCCAGCGCCTGCCGGCCCCCCTGCGGCGCCTGTCGCCAGCTGCACCGCCAAGGTGCGGCCGGGCCAGGACCTGCAAAAAGCCATCGACAAGCTGCCGCAAAGCGATACGCCTGCCGTGCTGTGCCTGGAAAAAGGCGAGTTCCCGCTCAACGGGCTGGTATCGATCCACCGCGGCAACCTCACCGTGCGCGGTAAAGGCCCGGCCACCGTGCTGCGCATGGCCGATGGCGTGCAACAGCCGGTGCTGGTGGTTGGCGATTACGAGAACCAGCAGCCCACTGGTGTGATCCGCAACGTCAGCATCGAAGACATGCAGATCGTGGCCAGCACCGGCGACAAGGAATTCATGCCGGAGCGCCCGTACCTGAGCAACAGCGCGGTGGTGGTGCGTTCGGGCCAAGGCATTCGCCTGGCCGGTCTGCAGGTCAACAAGTGCCGTAGCGCGTGCCTGCTCAGCGAATACGACACGCGCGAGATCACCATCGAACGCAATGATGTCTCCGGTGCAATCTGGGACGGCGTGTCGTTCAATCGCACCGCCAAGGTGACGATGATGAATAACTACATCCACGACAACGTGGCTGCCGGCCTCACCACCGAACATCTGGAAGACAGCGAGATTCGCGACAACCGCTTCGAGCGCAATGGCAGCCAGGGTATCTATCTCTCGGATGCGCGGCGCAACCGCTTCACCAACAATCAGTTCGATGGCAACAAGGTGGCGGGCATCTTCCTGGCCTGCGCCATCCGCTATCGCACGCCGGAAATCCTGTGCTGGGACAACAGCATGAGCCAGGACAACCTGTTCGAGAACAACCGCTTCACCAGCAACCCGTTTACCTACACCATCGGCGTGGACCGTGCGGCCAACTGCAGCGCGGCCGACTTCAAGCCCAACGTGTGGCGCAACAACCAGGCCGATGTGGCCGGCGTGGATATCGAGCCGCAGCGCTACGGTTACTGCGTGCGCCACGAGTAAGCGCAACGAGCAAAACCGCTGCGCAGCCACCAGGCGGGCGCGGCCGGTGCTCGGAATCCGCATGTACACGTACGCTCTGGTTCCCCGCGCCGTCCGCATCTACCTGGTGGTTGCTCGCTACGTTTTCTAATCGGCCCGAAGCAACGCACTGGCATGGCCGGCACCCTTGGGTTGCCGGCCATGCTGTAGCGCAGTCGTTTGATCAGGACGCCAACGCCTGCGCGTGCACGCCGGCAATCGCACGGCCCGACGGATCGGCCATCGCCGCAAAGCTCGCGTCCCAGGCAATGGCCGTCGGCGACGAACACGCGATGGATTTGCCACCCGGCACCGTCTCCGCAGCGGCCTGGCTGGGGAAGAACTGCTCGAACAGACTGCGGTAGAAATACGCTTCCTTGGTCTGCGGCGGGTTCACCGGGAAGCGCCGGTCGGCCGCCGCCAGTTCGCGGTCGCTCACGTGTGCGGCGGCATGTGCCTTGAGGCCGTCGATCCAGCCATAGCCGACACCATCGCTGAATTGCTCCTTCTGCCGCCACAGGATCGATTCCGGCAGATAGCCGGCAAATGCCTCGCGCAAGATGCCCTTCTCGATGCGGGTGGCACCGGTGCTGGTCTTGTCGATCATCTTGAAGCGCGCGTCCATGCGCATCGCCACGTCCAGGAATTCGCGATCCAGGAACGGCACGCGCGGCTCCACGCCCCAGGCCATCATCGACTTGTTGGCGCGCAGGCAATCGTAGTTGTTGAGTGCATCGAGCTTGCGCACCAGTTCTTCGTGGAATTCTCGTGCGTTCGGTGCCTTGTGGAAGTACAGGTAGCCACCGAAGATCTCGTCGCTGCCTTCGCCGGACAGCACCATCTTGACGCCCATCGCCTTGATGCGCCGCGCCAGCAGGAACATCGGCGTGGACGCACGAATCGTGGTCACGTCATAGGTCTCGATATGGCGGATCACTTCCGGCAACGCATCCAGGCCTTCTTCAAAGCTGTATTCGAAGCCGTGGTGCACGGTACCGAGCGCGGCGGCGGCCACTTCGGCAGCGGCCAGATCCGGCGAGCCGGTCAGGCCGATTGCGAAGGAATGCAGACGCGGCCACCAGGCTTCGGTGGTGTCGTTCTCTTCGATGCGGTGCCGCGCGTAGCGTGCGGCCACCGCCGCCACCAACGACGAATCCAGGCCACCGGACAGCAGCACACCGTAGGGCACGTCGGTCATGAGCTGGCGATGCACCGCGCGCTCGAACGCCTCGCGCAGTTCCTGCAGCGGCACCTGCACGTTTTCCACTTCGCTGTATTCGCGCCACGAGCGCTCGTAGTAGCGGCTCAATGCGCCGGTGGCGCTGTCGTACCAATGGCCAGGCGGAAACTGCGCGGCATCGGCGCAATCGTCCACCAGCGACTTGAGTTCGGACGCCACGCGCAGGCGGCCTTCGCGGTCGTGTCCCCAGTACAACGGCACCACGCCAATCGGGTCGCGCGCGATGATCACCCGCCCCGCGGCCTTGTCCCACAGCGCGAAGGCGAAGATGCCATTGAGGCGGTTGAGATAGGAGGCCGGTGCATCTTCGCGGCACAGCGCGTTGATCACTTCGCAGTCCGAGCCGGTCTGAAAAGCGTACGGCTGCAATAACTCGCCCTTGAGTTCGCGATGGTTATAGATCTCGCCATTGACTGCCAACGCCAGACTGCCGTCCTCCGACAACAGCGGCTGTGAACCGCCCGCCGGGTCGACGATGGCCAGGCGCTCGTGCACCAGGATGGCACCGGCGTCGACGTACACGCCGCTCCAGTCCGGCCCGCGATGGCGTTGCCGCTGCGAACATTCCAGGGCCTGCCGGCGCAGGGCCTGCAGGTCGTCGCCGGGTTGCAGGCCGAAGATACCGAAGATGGAACACATGGAAACACTCCTGGAAAAGTCGTGATGGGCGGCCGAAGGATCAACGCGGTGCAAGACGTCACCCATAAAAAAACCCGCATCGGCCGATGCGGGTTTTCTGGAAACTGGGCGTGTGTGTTGGTACTTCGCCTAGTCGCAGACCCGCATCGGCCGCGCACGATTATTCGCGCGCAGATTGCTGCGGTGATTGGAGTTGGCGACGTTGAGCAGAAACGATGTCATGGGCCGACCGTATCCCGCTTTCAACGGCGACGCAACTGTTGCGATGGCAACCAAGCAGGGTCGGCAAGCCCGGCATTCAAAGGCCGCCGCGCGATCGCGGACGCGTTGCGCGGATAATGTCGCCCCCCGTCGTCGAAGGCCTCTGCAATGACCCCACGCATCGGACGCCTGGCGTTTGCGGCCCTTATCCCACTCGTGCTGCTGCAAGGGTGCAGCACGACGGCGCCGCGCACCGACCCTGCCAAACTGCGGCAGCTGGAGCGGACGGCTGCCGATGGCAGTTTCGACAGCATCTGGGAGGTCGCCAGCCAACTGGAGGGCCGCAACGATCCGCGCGCCATCGGCTGGTATGAGCGTGCCGCCGCGACCACGCCGTGGACCTTCCGCAATGCCCTTGCCGAGCTGGCACTGGGCCGGATCTGGGCAAGCGGCATGCTTACGCATGCAGACAGCCCCTACATCGACCAGCGCGCGGCGTTGCGGGCATCGCCGCGCAAGGGCGAACGCTGGTATCTGGCGGAGGCCATGCACGGCAGCCCGTATGCCATTCGCGAGCTCGCCAAATTCCACCGTGAGCGCGGCGAAGCGGCCGCCGCGTTGCGCTGGGATCTGCGCGTGGCGATCTACGAGCGCGCCGCCTCCGGACCGTCAGGGCTTCCCGCCGCCATCGCGCCACGCAACGGTGACATCCATCCGCTGGTGCGCGACATCCAATGCCGTGCGCGTGGCGGTGACGCCGAGGCGCAGGTCGATCTTGGCGCGCTCTACGAAAAGGGAATGGGCGGCGTGAACAGGGATGGTGCCGAAGCACTGCGCTGGTATCGACGCGCGGCCGACCAGGGCAATGTGTATGGACAATATTTCTACGCCCTACTGCTGGGACGCGGTAGCAGCGGGGTAACGCGCGATGAGGAAACCGCGGCGATCTGGTTTGCCAAGGCGTCCGCACAGCGGTTCTACATCGCCGACGCATCGCATTGGCGCGAGGCGATCAAACCACCGTTCTGGACATTCGACTAGGCACTCTCGCTTATTAATTCGCGCGGCTCGGAAGCGTGGCGCTGTGTAACCGAAAAGCGATTGCAGCAACAAGTCCGCAGCGCACACGGCAGGACGCGCGTATCAGGATCACCCTGCCACGCATCGCTGCCGGCAGTGCTGAGCGTCGCGCATGGCGCACGTCAAATGTCGGCCTGAAGCGTCTGCAACACCTCAGACCAGCAGACGCTCGACAAGCGTGCGGTACAGCGCCGGCAGCGCTTCCAGATCGGCCACGCGCACGTGCTCGTCCACCTGATGGATCGATGCATTGACCGGGCCGACCTCGATGCATTGCGCACCCAGCGGTGCGATGAAGCGCGCATCGGAGGTGCCGCCGCCGGTACTTTCCTCCGGCGGTGCCCCGGCAAATGCGCCGAGCACTTCGCGGGCCACGCGCCGCAGCGTGCCTTCGGGCGTGTAGAACGGCTCGCCGCTGCGGTGCCAAGCCAGCGTATAAGTCAGCGCATGCCGCTCCAGCAGCGCGACGATCTCGCGCTCGAGCGTCTCGGCATTCCAGTGCGGCGTGTAGCGCAGATTGAAGGCCACCTGCAGCTCGCCGGGAATCACGTTGTTGGCGCCAGTGCCGGCGTGGATATTGGAAATCTGCAGGCTGGTAGGCGGGAAGCTTTCGAAGCCATCGTCCCATTGCCGCGCGATCAATTCGGCCAGCGCAGGCGCCGCCAGGTGGATCGGATTGCGCGCCTTGTGCGGGTACGCCACGTGCCCCTGCACGCCTTTGACGATCAGGTTGCCGGACAGGCTGCCACGGCGGCCCACCCGCAGCAGATCGCCGAGCCGCTCGGTGGACGATGGCTCACCGGTGATGCACCAGTCGATCTGCTGGCCGCGCTCGGCAAACAGCCGGGCCACATGGCGCACGCCGTCGATGGCGTCCCCTTCCTCGTCGCTGGTCAGCAGCACTGCCAGCGTACCCGGATGCTCCGGGTGGGCAGCCACAAACTGCTCGGCAGCCACCACGAACGCAGCCACGCTGCCTTTCATGTCGGCCGCACCGCGGCCGTACAACACGCCATCGCGCACCTGCGGCGCGAATGGGTCGCTGGCCCAATCGCTCGCCGGCCCAGGCGGCACCACGTCGGTGTGCCCCAGCAACACCAGCACAGGCGCGCCACTGCCGTGCGTGGCCCACAGGTTATCGACGGCGCCCAGCCGCAGGTGTTCGCACGCAAAGCCGGCAGCGCTCAGGCGATCGGCGATGAGCGCCTGGCAGCCCGCATCGGCGGGCGTCACCGAGGCGCGTGCGATGAGGTCGCAGGTCAGTTGCAGGACGTCGCTGGTCATCATGGTCTCTTGGCAAGGGACTGCATGCAGCGCATGCGTGAGAGGTGCAGCATGCGGCAACGCGCGCCACCGCGCGGGACGCCAGGCGAAGCGATGTTGCCGCGCAGGTTCAACCCACCGCGAAGCGCGCCTTGAAGCCGTTGTCGGAGAACCCCTGACTCAGCGTGCCATCGTCGGTCAGCACCACCGGGCGGCGGATCAATTGCGGGTACTCGCGAAGCAGCAGCTTCCACTCTGCCTCCGAGCCGGGCGTTTTCTTGTTGTCGGGCAACTGCCGCCAGGTGGTCGAGGACTTGTTGATCAAGGCATCGAATCCACCGGCTTTGCCGGCCCATTCCAGCAAAGTGTCCGGTGCGGGCGTGTGCTCGCGGTAATCCACGAACGTGTAAGCGACACCAAAGCGATCCAGCCACTTGGTGGCCTTTTTGCAGGTATCGCAGTTCTTCAATCCATATAGCGTGGTCATGTCGTGCTCTCTTTAACTGCCTGGCGCGCGCCTGCACGCGCCAGCAGGGTGGTGGCCAACGTGGCGGAGCCCTGCCCGTGCGCAGGCAGGAACACCACCGGTATGCGCTCACCGTGGAATTTCAATGCCAGCCGCACCGGCGGCATCACCCAGGCGGGATCGACCGCACGCAACTGCGCAAGGTCCACACGCTGCGATCGTCCCTGCTGCACGATCTCCAGCGCATCGCCGGCATCGCGCACCTGCGCCCATCGCCCGCACAACACGAGGTACCGCACAGTCAGCCCCACCATCGCGACGGGCGCCAGCCAGCGCAACACATCCAATTGCTGCGGGACGCCATCGCGCACCAGCGAGCCCGCCACGTAGACCGCAACCCAGCCCAGCCACAGGGCCGGGATGCCCCACCGGATCCAGCCACTGGCCGGACGCGACAGCAGGGTGCCGGCGTGTGCGTGTGCGGTACTCAATCGGCCAGACCGCGCAGCAATTCGTTGACGCTGGTTTTGCTGCGCGTGCGCGCATCCACCTGTTTGACGATCACCGCGCAGTACAGCGAATGCGAGCCATCCTTGGACGGCAGCTGGCCGGACACCACCACGCTATACGGCGGCACGTAGCCGTAGGAAATCTCGCCGGTGGCGCGGTTATAGATGCGCGTGCTCTGGCTGATGAACACGCCCATGCCGATCACGCTGTGATGGCCGATCACCACGCCTTCCACCACTTCCGAACGCGCACCGATGAAGCAATGGTCTTCGATGATGGTCGGGCTGGCCTGCAGCGGCTCCAGCACGCCACCGATGCCGGCACCGCCGGACAGGTGGCAGTGTTTGCCGATCTGCGCGCACGAGCCCACCGTGGCCCAGGTATCGACCATGGTGCCTTCGCCGACATACGCGCCGATATTGGTGAAGCTCGGCATCAGCACCACGTCCTTGCCGAAATAACTGCCGCGCCGTGCGACCGCCCCGGGCACCACGCGCACGCCGGCCTGGCGGAACTCGGCCTCGTGGAAGCCGGCAAAGCGCGACTCCACCTTGTCCCAGAACGGCGCCGGCTGCGCATCGATCACGGCCATCTCGTTGACGCGGAAGTACAACAGCACTGCTTTCTTCAACCACTCGTTGACGGTCCAGCCGCCCTGCCCGTCCGGCTCGGCAACACGGAACTCGCCGCTTTCCAGGCCATCGATGACACGATTGACGATTGCCCGCGTGGAGCCTTCGATCTCGTCGATGGTCAATGCCGCACGGCGTTCAAACGCGCTTTCGATGCCGAACTTGAGTTCGTCACTGCTGACCTGCGCGGTGGGCTGCACGGCCTTCTTGGCGATCGGCAGCTTCTTGGCCGCTGCGGCCTTCTTGGCGGCCGGTGCAGCCACCACGGTGGTCGCCTTCTTGGCAACGCGCGGCGCCTTGGCGGCCGCTTGCTTCGGCTGCGCTGGCGCGGCGGTGGCGTTACCGCGCGCGCTCTGCTTGGCGACGGCGGGGGTGCTGGCGGCCGGCTTGGTTGCCGGCTTTTTGGGGGCTGCAGCCTTGGACGCGGCCGCGCGCTTGGGCGTTGCAGAAGAAGCGCGCTTGGCGGCGGCGCTGGCGGGAGTCGCGCGCGGCGTGCGCGCAGGCTTCTTGGTGCTCATGGGGGCTCTCCGGGAGGAACTCAGGTGGGGTCGAGACAGGCGCACAGCGCATCGCGCAGCGCCTGCCGGGCAGCATCGGGCAACGGGCGATCGTGCTCGTCGGTGATCTGGAACTGGTCTTCGGCGCGCTCGCCGAAGGTGGCAATGCGCGCGTCGTGCACACGCAGGTGCTGCATGCGTAACACGTGCGCCACGTCGGCCAGCAGGCCCGGGCGGTCAGGCGCCACCAGGCTGATGCGAGTGCGCCTGCCACCGGCACTTTCGCTGAATTCCACCCGCGGGGCGAAGCGGAAATGCCGCAACTGACGCGGCACCGCGCGCCGTGACGGGCGCACTTTGAGCAGATCGCCCGCCAGTACCTGGCGCAGGGCAGCGGCCAGGCGCTGCGGGTCGCCATCGGCGGAACTGTCCTGCGGCAGCACTTCGAACACGTCGAAGATCGCATCGTGTGGCGCGTCCAGCACGCGGGCGCGGTGGATGCCGTAGCCCTTGCGGTCCAGCGTGGCCACGATCGCCGAAAACAACCCATCGCGGTCGGGCGAATACACGAACACTTCCAGCGCGTCGTTGTCGGGCACCGCGCGGCGCGCCTTGACCAGCGTCTGGCCGATCTGCACCTCGATCAACGAGGCCGCTTGCCAGGCCAATTGCTCGGGCCGGAAACGCAGGAAATTCTCGTCCGGCATGCCCGCAAATTGGCGATCGATGGTGGCATCGTCATGGCCTTGCGCCTGCATCAGCGTACGCGCGGATTCGCGCGCTTCGCGCAGGCGTTCCTCACGCGGCGGCGGGTGTTCCAGACCTTCGCGCAAGGCGCGGCGTGCGGCGAAATACAGATCCGCCAGCAACCGGTCCTTCCAGGCATTCCACAGTTTGGGGCTGGTGCCGGCGATGTCGGCACAGGTCAGCAGATACAGGTAATCCAGGCGCTCGCGCGTGCCCACCAACGTGGCAAAGCGGTGAATCACCTCCGGGTCGGAGATGTCCTGCTTCTGCGCGGTGACCGACATGCGCAGGTGCTGCTCCACCAGCCAGGTGACCAGCTCGGTATCGCCTTCGCTCAACCGATGCGCCAGGCAAAACGCGCGCGCGTCCACCGCGCCGAGTTCGGAATGGTCGCCGCCGCGGCCCTTGGCAATGTCATGGAACAAGCCCGCCAGCAACAACAGCTCCGGCTTGCGCAGGCGTGGCCAGACTTCATGGGTGATCGAAAAACGCTCGTCGGCGCGGCCGGCGGCGAACAGCGCGATGTTCCGCAGCACCATCAAGGTGTGCTGATCCACCGTGTAGACATGGAACAGGTCGAACTGCATGCGCCCGGACACACTGGCGAACGCGGGAATCCACTGGCCAAGCACGCCCAGCCGCGCCATGCGATTGAGCGTTTCCACCGCACGCGGGCCGCGCAGCAGCGCCATGAACCGGTCGCGCGCGATGGCGTCGGCAACGTCGTACGCAGGTAGATCGCGCAACACTTCGGCCAGCGCGCGCGCAGTCAACGAATGCAGCCCGCGCACCTCGCGGTGGGCCGCCCATTGCGCAAACAACGCAAACACCTGCAGCACATCGCCATCCGGCCAGGTGTCGGCATCGGCGGTGAGATAGCCACGGCGCAGGCTGAAACCGGCATCGAGTTGCACCGGCACCGCCTCGCCATCGAACTGTTCTTCAAAGCGCTGCAGCAGACGGTCGCTGATCCGGCGAATCAACGCAGCGCTGCGATAAAAGCGCTGCATCATCTTTTCCACGCCCAGGCTTTCCGGGTCGTCGGCAAAGCCCAGTCGCTCGGCCAGGGTCTTCTGGTAATCGAAACGCAAGCGTTCTTCCGGCCGGTTGGCGACCAGGTGCAAGCCGTAGCGCAGGCGCGCGAGCTCTTCGCGTTCGCGCCGCAATGCGGCCGCTTCGTCCATGCCGACATGGCCCAGCCCGACCAGCGCTTCCAGGTCCTTGACCCCAAACGCGCGCAAGGCCATCCAGCCCAGCGTCTGCAGGTCGCGCAGGCCGCCGGGGCCATCCTTGATGTCCGGTTCCAGGTTGTCGGCGGTGTCGCCGAAGCGCTGATGCCGCGCGTGTAGTTCCTCGCGCTTGGCCTGGAAGAATGCGCGCGGCGGCCACACCTGCTGCGGCGCGATCGCGGCGGCCAGCGCCGCACGCGCCTGCGCATCGGCCACCAGCGGGCGCGATTCGATCAGTGCGGTGAGCACGGTCTGATCAGCGGCCGCACTCGTGCATTGCGCCGGCGAGCGCACCGCATGGCTGATGGGCAGGCCCACATCCCACAACAACGCGAACAAGCGCGCCAGCGCCTGTTCGTGGCGCTGTTGCGCGGCGGTCTCGCCCAGCACCAGCAGGTCCACATCCGAACGCGGAAACAGTTCACCGCGCCCATAGCCACCCACCGCATGCAAGGACAGCCCGGCGTCGGCGGGGATACAGCGCGTCCACGCATTGCGCATCAATTGATCGACGGCGCGCGCGCGCAAGGCGAGCAGACGCTCGGTTGGCTCGCCTTGGTCGAAACGCTTGCACAGCCGCATGTCCGCATGCACCAGCAGCGGACGGGCCTCGGCGGCCCAGTCGGCGTCGCCGGCGACGCCCGGATCGGGTCGGTCCGCCGGCGTTGCGGTCATGCCGGCGCGGAGGCGTTGGGCGACAGCGTCAGCACATCCACGCCGTCTTCGGTCACCGCCACCATGTGTTCCCACTGCGCGGACAACTTGCGGTCCTTGGTCACCACGGTCCAGCCGTCCGGCAGGGTCTTATGGTGATAGGTGCCTTCGTTGATCATCGGCTCGATGGTGAAGGTCATGCCCGGCTTGAGCACCAGGCCCTCGCCCGGCCGGCCGTAATGCATCACCTGCGGTTCGTCGTGATAGACCTTGCCGATCCCGTGGCCGCAGTAATCGCGCACCACGCTGAAGCGCTCGGCCTCGGCGAATTTCTGGATGGCATGGCCCACATCGCCCAGCGTCGCGCCCGGCTTGACCGCGCGGATGCCGCGCCACATCGCTTCGTAGGTGGTTTCCACCAGGCGCTTGGCCATCACCGACGGCGTGCCCACGTAATACATGCGGCTGGTATCGCCATGCCAGCCATCCTTGATGACGGTGACATCGATATTGACGATGTCGCCTTCCTTCAGGACCTTGGCCGCGCTCGGGATGCCGTGGCAGATCACGTTGTTGACCGAGGTACACACGCTCTTGGGAAAGCCGCGGTAGCCGACATTGGCCGGGATGGTGCCCTGCACATTGACGATGTGGTCGTGGCAAATGCGGTCCAGCTCGGCAGTGGTCACGCCTGGCTTCACGTGCGGGGCCACCACGTCGAGCACCTCGGCGGCCAGGCGGCCGGCGACGCGCATCAGTTCGATTTCTTCTTTGGTTTTCAGATTGACGCTCATGCGGCGGATTATCGCCGATTCCGAGCGAATCTGAATGACTCCGCGCTTTGCACGGCACGCTCGCGCTCGCCGGCGGAAATCCGGCGCGATGGCCCCGGAACTGTGACGAAGGTCTTCACGCGTCAAAACTGCGTGAAACGGAGTCATCCGTAGGACATCCCATTTTTTGTTAAAGACCCAAAAAAAACAGCGGGATAGCCAACCGATTCATGGTTATCTTTGGCACGGGCGATGCATTACGAGGAGGGCGACGACTTGGTCGCGTCATCAATGACCTATTCGGTCAAGGAAATGTCCATGCGTAATGTCCGCCCTGTCTTACTCTCTCTCGGCCTGCTCTCCACCGTCGGCATCGCGACAGCAGCAGACACCACCACCTTCAACGTCAAGATCGCGGTCACCAAGGCCTGCACCATCACCGCGGCATCGGCCACGGACGTCGACTTCGGCTCGGTGCTCTCCACCTCTACCGCAAATGCCGATGCAAACGGCAGCGTCACCGCGCAGTGCACCGCATTAACGCCGTACAACATTGCCCTGAGCGCGGGTAGCAATGCCGGAACGGCCAACGATGTGACCACCCGCCGCATGAAGAACACCGATGCACTGGTCACCACCAACAACTTCGTCGCCTATCAGCTCTACCAGGACCTGGGCCGCAGCACAGTGTGGGGCAGCACCAGCGGCACCAATACGCTGAGCCGCACCGCCACCGGCATCAATCAGATCTACCCGGTGTACGGCCGCGTGACCAACCCGTCCGCCGGCAATCCAGCTACCGGTACCTACCAAGACACCATCACCGCCACGATCATCTATTGAGCCCACGCATGCCGCTATCGCTGCTTTCGCCACTGCGTCCGTTGTTGTTGCTGGCCCTGTTCGGGCTTGGCCTGGGAACACCGTGGGCAACGGCGCGCGCCGCCAGTCTGCAATTGGCGCCCACCTCGCTCACGCTGACCGCCCAGCAGAGCGCCGATGGATTGTGGCTGAGCAACAGCGGCAGCGCGCCGGTGCAGGTACAGACCCGCGCCTACCGCTGGACCCAGCGCGAGGGCCAGGATCAGCTCGACCCCACCCAGGAACTGCTGATCAGCCCACCCATGCGCACGCTGGCCGCCGGCGAGCGTCAGCTGATCCGCGTGATCCGCGCCGGGCCGCCGCCACGTGGTGAAGAGGTGTGCTACCGCATCATCGTCGACGAACTGCCCAGCGTCGACGCAGACCGCAACGGCATGCAGTTCGTGCTGCGTTACTCGGTGCCGATTTTTGTCCAGCCACCCGGTATCGCCGTGCCTACGCCGCGGCTGGACACGCAACTGGTGGCCGGCAGCGACGGCAACGCGCAGATCCAGATCCGCAACACCGGCAACGGCCATGCACAGGTGGCCGATCTGCGACACCTGGTCGATGGCAAGGCCAAGACGGAATTGAACGGACTGGTGGGCTACGTCCTGCCCGGGCAGACCATGCGTTGGTCGCTCGGCGCGCCGCTGGCACAGTTTGGCCGCGGCGCCATCACCGCAAGGATCAATGGTGAGGCTGACGAACGCACCCTGCTGGCCGCGCCGTGATGTGGCGCGGCTGACGATGACGCTGCTTGCCGCCGCCATCGGTCTGCAGAACGCTGCAGCCGCCGATCTGGCAGATGTGGCGTCCCTGCCGGATCCTGCACCGCAGACCGGTGTCTTGGCCGCGCAGACCTTGTATCTGGATGTCAGCGTCAACCAGGCCGATCGCGGCCTGGCGCCGTTCGAACTGGTGGATGGAAATTTGCGTGCGTCGGTGCAGACCTTGCGCAAACTCGGCTTCATCCTGGACGGTCAAGCGCCCGAGGCGCTGGTCGACCTGGACCGCATGCCCGACGTCGAAGTGCGTTACGACGCCGCCCTGCAGCGGCTGGCCCTGCAGGTCCCGCTGGCACAGCTCTCGCTCTCCACCACGGTGTTGAAGAGCGAGGAAGTCGCTCCGCCGAGCGCCACCGCCTCGCCGGGCGCGCTGCTCAACTACGACCTGTATGCCAACCGCAACGCGGGTGCCAGCAGCGTCTCGCTGGCCACCGAACTGCGCGGCTTCGGCCTGGGCCGGGGCATGGTCGAAAGCACGGCCGTGTTCCAGACCTACAACCGCGCGCAAGACCGCGGCTGGCGGGGCGAAGCCGTACGCCTGGACAGCGCCTGGCAGATGGATTTCCCCGACACCGCCACCAGCCTGCTGGTGGGCGATTTCTATAGCGGCTTCGTCGACTGGAGCCGGTCGATCCGCCTGGGCGGCATCCAGATCGGCCGCAACTACGCCCTGCAGCCGTATCGCGTACTGACCCCGACGCCCAGCTTTCTTGGCGAAGCCGCAGTGCCGTCGACCGTGGAGCTGTACGTCGATGGCCTGCGCCAATACAGCGGCCAGGTCCCGGCCGGCCCGTTCCAGCTCGCCGCACAGCCCGGCATCAGCGGCACCGGCCAGGCGCAGATCGTGGTGACCGATGCGTTCGGCCGCGTGCGCCGGCTGGATTTCGCGTTCTACGGCACCCCGCAGCTGCTGGCGCGCGGCATCTCCGAGTGGTCGGCTGGCATCGGCCACCTGCGTCGCGATTACGGCGTGCGCTCGTTTTCTTACGACAGCCGGCCGGTGGCCAGTGCCAGCCTGCGCAAGGGCGTGCGCGAGGATTTCACCATCGAGGCGCATGCCGAAGCCGGCGGCGGCCTGGTCAATGCCGGCGCCGGTGGCATCTGGTTGCTTGGTGTCGGCGGCGTGTTCAACGTGGCCTACGCGCACAGCCAGATGGGCGGCTTGCGCGGTGGCCAATACGTGCTGGGCTACGCCTGGAACAACCGCCGCTTCAATCTCAACTTCGCTACCCAGCGCACCCATGGCGACTATCGTGACCTGGGCGCCCTGCAGGGCAGCCTGCCGGCGAGCGTCAGCGACCGCGCGGTGTTCGGCGTCAACGTCAACCCGCTCGGCTCGCTCGGCACCAGCTACGTCCGGCTGAGCTATCCGCAGGGCGACACCTCGCGCTACGCCAGCGTGTTCTGGTCGCGCAGCTTCGGCCGCAACTGGGCCGCCAACCTGTCCGGCAACCAGAACCTGGATCTGCGCCGCGACCGCAGCCTGTATCTGTCGCTCTCCACCACCTTCGGCGGGATCCGCCAGGCCAGCGCTTCGATGCAGCGCAACGGCAACCGCACCGGCTTTGTGGCCGATGTCAGCCAACCGCTGCCGGGTGACGGCGACCTGGGCGGCGTGGACTGGCGCCTGCAGGCGCGCGCCGGCGACGACGCCAGCGGCGGGCTGGCGGAACTGGGCTGGTTGAACCGCGTCGGTCGCTACAGCCTGGGCGCTGCCACGCAGGACGGCGACACCTTCGGCTATGCAAGCGCCAGCGGCAGCCTGGTCTGGATGAACGGGCGCGGTTTCGCCGCGCGTGACGTGCAGGATGCCTTCGCCGTGGTCTCCACCGATGGCCAGCCCGGCATCCCGGTGCGCCTGGAAAACCGCCTGATCGGCGTGACCGACGCCAAGGGCATGTTGCTGGTGACCCCGCTGCAGTCGTGGCAACGCAATCAGCTGTCGATCGATACGCTGGCATTGCCTGCCAACCTGCGTGTGGACCGGGTGGACACCACGGTGACCCCGCGCCAGCAATCCGGCGTGGCGGTGCGCTTCGGCATTACGCCCGTGCGCGCAGCCATGATCGTGCTGCATGACGCGCAAGGTGCGCCGTTGCCAGTGGGCAGCGTGGTGTGGCGCGAGGGCGATGCCGAACGCGTGGTGGTCGGGTACGACGGCGAAACCTATCTGGACAATCTGCAGCAGGAGAACCGCATCCTGGTCGACCTGCCCGACGGCCGCTGCAGCGCCCAGTTCACCTACCCGGCCAATCCCACCGACATCCCGCGCGTCGGCCCGCTGCCGTGCATCGCCGAGCCGGCGCCATGAGCCTGACAGGCCTGGGCCGTTTGTTGTTTGCGCTGGCGATTGCCACGCTGTGGCTGGCCCCAAGCCAGCGCGCGCACGCGGACACAAACTGCACCGTCACGCTCGGCACGCCGCTGGCGTTTGGCAACGTGGCCGCCAACGGCACCACCGACGCGGTGGCAACGCTCAACGTGTCCTGTGCAACCGCCGCGCTCAGCGTACTGGGCTATGCACACGTGAGCCTGTGCCTGGATCTGGGCCCGGGCAGCGCCAGTGCCGGACTGTATACGCCGCGCCGCATGCTCAACCCCACCAGCGACAGCCTGGATTTCCAGATCTACTCCGAGGCGACCCGCACCCAGGTCTGGGGGGCCACCGGCTCGACGACGCCCTCGCCGCGTCTGCTGACACTTTCGTACGGCGTACCGCTGATCACCGGCGGCTCGCAGACCACGTCGGTCACGCTGTACGGCCGCATTCCAGCCAATCAGATCCTGTCAGTGGGCAACCACACCAGCACTTTCAGTGGCGCCGACACCGTGCTGCGGTATGCCTATACCGAAAGCATCATCGGCATTCCGCCGGCCCCCAGCAGTTGCACGGCCGGCGGGAGCGGCGCCAAGACCGCCAGCAACGCCTTCCCGTTCACCGCCTCTGCCAACGTGCCGGCCCGCTGCAATACCTACGTCACCACCGACCTGGACTTCGGCACCATCGCCGGCAGCATTACCAGCAACATCGACCGCACCTCCACCGTCAGCCTGTCGTGCACCAACCGGACCGCCTGGAACATCGGCCTGGGCAACGGCGTGAATGCCAGCGGCAGCACCCGCCGAATGCGCCAGGCCAGCAGCAGCAACTACATCACCTACGAGCTCTACCGCGATGCGGCGCGCAGCAACCGCTGGGGCACCACCATCGGCACCGACACCCTGAATGGCACCGGCAACGGCGTTGCTCAAACGGTCACCGTCTATGGGCGTGCGCCGTCGCCACAGCTACCGGCCGCTGGCGCCTATACCGATACGGTGACCGTCTCGATCACTTATTGACGGTTAATTAAGTTCGCACCGGGCACGTCGTTATTGGCTACGTCTCCAATGCAAACGATTGCCTTCATGACGCCGTTCAACCTTCTGAAGTGCTCTGCATTACTTGCGCTGGCCTGCGCCGCCTCCACTGCCGGGGCGGCCGGCACCAGCCAAGGACTGGAAAATTCCACCCTGCATATCGGCCTGCGCGTGCTCAGCGGCTGCGAACTGCGCACCTCGCCGGCACGCGCCAACTGCTCCAAGGGCACCCCCGCGGCGATTGCCCCGGCCGCCAGCTCCGCGCCCAACACCGCTGGCACTGCTGCCAGCGCAACCGGCCAGATCGCCAGCGCCTTGGCCGGCCCGGCGCCGACCGGTGCTGCCCGCATCACCACGGTGGCTTTCTGAAATGGCCGGCGCCTGGCCACTGACGCGTTGGCTTGCCACGGTTCTGGCCGCTGGCACGCTCCTGGTCACGTCCACCCCGGCCCTTGCCGCCGAGATCACAATCGCGCCGACCACGGCACGCATCCCCGCCGATGCCGACCAAGCCACCGTGTGGCTGTACAACCAGGCCGGCAAACCGTGGCGTGCAGAGGCAAAGCTGTATCGCTGGCGTCAGGACGGCGAGCGCGAGGTGCTTGAACCGGCCATCACTGCCACCGTCAGCCCCAGCCAGCTCGAAATTCCCAGCCAGGGCCGCCAGCTGCTGCGGGTAATCCGGCTCGGCCCCAGCCCGGCCACCACCGAAGACAGCTATCGCTTGGTAGTGACACAGCAGGTGAGCGCCGAGGAGCCCGAACTGCTGCGCTATTCCATTCCCGTCTTCACCCTGCCCAGCCAGGCCAGTGAGGCGAAACCGAAGCTGCACGCTCACTTACTCCAGTCCGACACCGAAAGGGCATTGACGCTGCACAATGCCGGCCTTGGCCACGCCCGCCTGGCCGACCTGGCCTACATCGATGCCAGCGGTACCCGGTTGAGCATCCGCAGCAACCTGGCCGGCTACGTTCTGCCCGGGCAGACCCGACGCTGGACGCTGCCGGCCAGCCTGCCCGCCGGCAAGGGCCGCTTCGTGGCACGGATCAATGGCGACACCGAGAGCACCCTGGTGCTGGAGCCGTGATCCGGCGCTGCCCGCACCGCGTCGCCTGAGTCAGATTGCATCGCCCTGCCCCGGCGGCTATACTCCGCCGGCTGTTTTGCGTTTCATGCGCAGCGCGCCGTCCACGTCGGACGTCATCGACGAATTCACACCTGCCGCCGCCATCCGTGCCGGGGTGCCCCGCAAGGGGTTCGTCACGGAGGCGACAGGGAAGCCCAACCCCGGAATTACGTGCGTCCCCGCCAGGGCTCGCACAGTCATGCGCAGGTTTTCAAACCACAGCCGCGCACGGCGATTCCGCTACCAGGAGTTTTTTCAATGCCTCAGGTCACCATGCGTCAGATGCTGGAAGCCGGCGTCCATTTCGGCCACCAGACCCGCTACTGGAACCCCAAGATGGCGCCGTACATCTTCGGCGCGCGCGGCAAGATCCACATCATCAACCTTGAGAAGACCGTTCCGCTCTTCAATGACGCGATGAACTTCCTCTCCTCGATCGCGCAGAAGCGCGGCACCGTGCTGTTCCTGGGCACCAAGCGCAGCGCGCGCGAGTCCATCAAGGAAGAAGCCGAGCGTTGCAACATGCCGTTCATGACCCAGCGCTGGCTGGGCGGCACGCTGACCAACTTCCGCACCGTGAAGCAGTCGGTTGCCCGCCTGAAGGAACTGGAAGCCGCTGAAACCGACGGCACCTTCGAAAAGCTGGTCAAGCACGAAGTGCTGGGCCTGCGTCGCGAGCGCGAAAAGCTGGACGCCTCGCTGGGCGGCATCAAGGAAATGAACCGCCTGCCCGACGCGATCTTCGTGATCGATATCGGCCATGAAGACATCGCCATCAAGGAAGCCAAGAAGCTCGGCATCCCGGTGATCGCCGTGGTCGATACCAACTACGACCCGGCCCTGGTCGATTACGCCATCCCGGGCAACGACGACGCCATCCGCGCCGTGCAGCTGTACGCACGCGCCGCTGCCGATGCCGTGCTGGAAGGCAAGGCGGCTGCGCCGAACTCGGCGTCGGTTCGGGAAGAAGAGTTCTCGGCTGAAGCCGGCGACGAAGGCAAGGGCCGTCGCGCTCCGGCCAAGAAGGCCACCGAGAAGAAGGCCGACGCACCGGCCGCTGCACCTGCGGCACCGGCTGCCGAGTAATCGGCATGCAATGCGGCCGCACCATGCTGTGCGGCCGCAGCCCCGACGGGACCCTCGCGTCCCGTCGCTCGGGCCATTGAAGACACCCACGGGGGCGGCCAGCACGCTGCACCGTCTCCTCATTGGCGGAACACTTCCGCCGCACGTATTCGTCCATACGAGGTAATTCCATGGAAATCACTGCTTCCCTGGTTAAAGAACTGCGCGAGCGCACCGGCGCCGGCATGATGGAGTGCAAGAAGGCACTCGTCGAAAACGCAGGCGACATCGACGCCGCGGCCGAATGGCTGCGCAAGTCGGGTCTGGCCAAGGCTGACAAGAAGGCCGACCGCGTTGCCGCCGAAGGCCGCATCGCCACCGCACAGGCTGGCGGCAAGGCCGTGCTGGTCGAAGTCAACTCCGAGACCGACTTCGTCGCCAAGGACGAGAACTTCCTGGCCTTCACCGACGTCGTCGCCAACGCTGCGCTGAACTCCGACGCGGCCGATGCCGACGCCCTGAAGAGCGTCAAGCTGGACAGCGGCGAGACCATCGAAGAGCGTCGCGCTGCGGTCATCGCCAAGGTCGGCGAGAACCTGCAGGTACGTCGCCTGGTCCGCATCGACAGCGCCAACAACGTAGCGGCCTACGTGCACGGCGGCCGCATCGGCGTGCTGGTCGAGCTCAAGGGCGGCGACGCCGAGCTGGCCCGTGGCATCGCGATGCACATCGCTGCGATGAACCCGCCGCACGTCAAGGCCTCCGACGTCCCGGCCGAGTTCGTTGCCAAGGAAAAGGAAATCGAGCTGGCCAAGATGTCTGAGAAGGACAAGGCCAAGCCGGCCGAAATCCTGGAAAAGATCATCAGCGGCAAGATCAGCAAGATCGTCAACGAAGTCACGCTGTACGGCCAGCCGTACGTGCTGAACACCGACCAGACCGTCGAGCAGGCGGTCAAGGCCGCCGGTGCCGAAGTGATCGGTTTCCAGCGCCTGGCCGTTGGCGAAGGCATCGAGAAGGTGGTGGAAGACTACGCCGCCGAAGTGATGAAGCAGGCCGGACTGGCCTGATTCACCGCGTTTGATGACGAGAAAAGCCGCGGCATGCCGCGGCTTTTTTTTTGCCCGCAATGCGCGCTGGCGCAGCGCTGTTTGCCGCCAGGCCGCCTGCATGCGCGGTGTACGCAACCGGCCACATCGCTACAGATGCGCCTGCCGCTGCCGCTAAAAACGAGATGCCGACCAGGCTTTCCAGCGCCCATTGCGCCTGCGTTGCAGCGCGGCGACTGCACTGCGTGGCGTGCCCAACTCAACGACCGCGGCTGTATGCTTGCGATCACTGTCGGCGATGAACCATGCAACCAGACCTCCAGGCCGCCCTGCACTACTGCCGCAACCTGCCCTCCCCGCCGGGCGTGGCGCTGCGCATCATCGAGCTGGCGCAAGACCCCGACGTCGACATGACCACCACGGCCAACGTCATCGGCATGGACATGGCATTGAGCGCACGCATGTTGCGCGTGGCCAATTCACCGCTGTACGCCAGCCGGCGCCGCATCGACAACCTGGGCCAGGCACTGACCATGCTCGGCCTCAATGCAACCTTGAGCCTGGCGCTGGGCTTTTCGATGGTCCACGGTGTGCGCAGCACGTTCAAAACGCATCCGCTGCACGAGCGCATCTGGCGCCGCGCCGGCCTGTGCGCACTGGCCAGCCGCATCCTTGGCCAGGCCTATGGCATCCGCAAGCCGGAAGAGCTGATGCTGGCCGGCCTGCTGCAGGACATCGGCAAGCTGGCGCTGCTGCAGGGCACGCCGGAGGTGTACGCCCCACTGCTGGAGCAGGCACCCGATAACGCCGCACTGCTGGAAGCCGAACGCGAGCATTTGGGCGCCACGCATGCCGAGGTCGGCGCCTGGCTGGCGCATCAATGGCAGCTGCCGCCGTACCTGCAGAACGCCATCGCCCAGAGCGAAGAAGAGCCGGCAAGCCTGGAACCCTTCATGGCCTGCGTGGCGCTGTCCGGGCGGCTGGCCGACATCTGGCTCTCGGCCAGTGCGGCCACCGCTACCGAGCGCGCGCAACAGCAGGCGCAGGATGTGCTGGAGCTCGATGCCGAGCGCTTTGAAAAGGTGATCGAGCGCATTGCCGAATCGCTGCCCGAACTCGAAGCCCTGTTCGATATCCGTGTGCCGCAGCCCGAGCACATCCAGCTGATCTTCGAACAGGCGCGCGAGCTGGCCATGCTGCGCAGCCTACGCGAACTGCAGGACGTGGCCGAGGCACGCCGGCATGCCGACGAATCGGAAAACCGCATGCGCCACCTGGCCGAACAGGCCAGCCGCGATGCACTGACCGGCGTGTTCAACCGCCACCAGCTCGGCACCGCGCTCGCGCATGAGTTCGAACTGGCCACCCGGCAGGCGTGGCCGCTGTCGATCGCCTTCATCGACCTGGACGACTTCAAGCGCGTCAACGATGCGCATGGCCACCTGGTCGGCGACGAGGTGCTGCGCAACTTCGCGCAGACCCTGCAGCGCATGGTGCGTACCAGCGACCTGGTGGCGCGCTACGGCGGCGAAGAATTCCTGGTGATCCTGCCCAACACCACCGCCGAGGCCGCGCTGATGGTGATCGAGCGCATCCTGGCCGAAACCGCGCGCACACCGATGGCGCAATTGCCCGGCGGGCCGCTGCACATCACGTTTTCCGCGGGATTGGCCACGCACGGTGGCGGCGACCGCCAGTTCGAAAGCATCGAGCATCTGTTGCAGGCCGCCGACACCACGCTGTATCGCTCCAAGCATCGCGGCCGCAACCGCGTCACCGCCTACGATGCGACCGAGGTGCCGGCGCAACCGACACCACGCGCGCACTGAGCAACACGGCACGCATCGCGCAACAAAGGAATTTTTACCACGCCCGGTGACAGGCTTCCGCTAGAATTGCCGGCGTTTGCCGATCCCCCACCCCCGAGGCCTCCCCCCATGTCTGAACTTTCCTATCGCCGCATCCTTCTCAAACTTTCCGGGGAGGCGCTGATGGGGGATGGGGATTACGGCATCGACCCCAAGGTCATCAATCGCCTCGCGCATGAAGTGATCGAAGCCCAGCAGGCCGGCGCGCAGGTTGCGCTGGTGATCGGCGGCGGCAACATCTTCCGCGGCGCCGGCCTGGCTGCCAGCGGCATGGACCGCGTCACCGGCGACCATATGGGCATGCTGGCCACCGTGATCAACGCGCTGGCCATGCAGGACGCGCTGGAAAAGCTCGGCGCCAAGGTGCGCGTGATGAGCGCGATCAAGATCAACGACGTCTGCGAAGACTTCATCCGCCGCCGCGCGATCCGTCACCTGGAAAAGGGCCGCATCGCGATCTTCGCCGCCGGCACCGGCAACCCGTTCTTCACCACGGACTCGGGCGCCGCGCTGCGTGCGATCGAGATCGGCGCCGATCTGCTGCTGAAGGCGACCAAGGTCGATGGCGTGTACGACAAGGACCCGAAGAAGCACACCGATGCGGTGCGTTACGACAGCCTGACCTACGACGAAGTGATCATGCAGGGCCTGGAAGTGATGGACACCGCCGCCTTCGCACTGGCCCGCGACAGCGACCTGCCGCTGCGCATCTTCGGCATGAGCGAGCCCGGCGTGCTGCTGCGCATCCTGCACGGCGCGCAGATCGGCACGCTGGTACAGGGCCGCAGCTGAGCGACACGGTCGGGCCCGGCTGAGACGCCGCGACTCGCCAGACAGTGACCACACAGCCGCCTCCGGGCGGCTGTGCTGCATTTCCACCATGCAAACTGGGTCAGCCCCGCCCGGCCGCGCCGTGCGCCCCCATGAATCCCGGCGGGCGCCTGCCGGGCTTTTTGCTGCGCTGCGCCGGCTGTCGGCGTCGCTGGCGGCTATAATCGATCAATTACGATTCACCAGGACGTTCGGCGATGCTCAACCAGATCAAACAAGACGCGCAGACGCGCATGACCAAGAGCATCGATGCTCTGCGCCATTCCCTGACCACCGTGCGCACCGGCCGCGCCTCGCCGGCGCTGCTGGACAACATCAAGGTCAAGGCCTACGGCACCGACACCCCCCTCAACCAGGTCGCCAGCATCAGCGTCTCTGAAGGCCGCTCGCTGGTCATCAGCCTGTTCGACAAGGGCATGATCAAGGACGTCGAGAAGGCGATCTATGCCTCCGACCTGGGTCTGACCCCGACCGTGGTCGGCACCGTGATCCGCCTGAACCTGCCGCCGCTCACCGAAGAGCGCCGCAAGGAGTTGAGCAAGTCGGTGCATGGCGAAGGCGAAGACGCCAAGGTCGCCATCCGCAACATCCGGCGCGATGCCAACCAGCAGGTCAAGGATCTGCTCAAGGACAAGCAGGTCACCGAGGACGAAGCGCGCGGCGCCGAAGACGATATCCAGAAGCTCACCGACAAGGCCATCAAGGACGTGGATGAGGTCGTCAAGGGCAAGGAACAGGAATTGATGACGGTCTGACCGTGGCGTCCACTGCCATGCATTCGGAGCCCTCCGCTGCCGCGGTGCCGCGCCACATTGCCATCATCATGGATGGCAACGGGCGCTGGGCGCAGCGTCGGCGGCGTCCGCGCGTGATCGGCCACCGTGCCGGCGCGCGGGCGGTCAACCGCACCATCGATTTCTGTCTCGACAAGGGCGTGTCGGCACTGACCCTGTTTGCGTTTTCCAGTGAGAACTGGGGCCGCCCGCAGGACGAAGTCGATGCACTGATGAAGCTGTTCCTGCATGCACTCGATCGTGAGGTCGAAGAGTTGCAGCGGCGTGGCGTGCAGGTGCGTTTCATCGGCGACCGCAGCCGCTTTGCCGCGCCACTGCGCGACCGCATGGCCGGTGCCGAGCGCATCACCGCGGCTAACACGCGGCTGGTGCTGAGCATCGCCGCCAGCTATGGCGGCCGCCAGGACATCGCCATGGCCGCGCGCGCGCTGGCGGTCGAGGTCGCGGCGGGCCGGTTGCAGCCGGAGCAGATCGACGAAGCCTTGCTGGCCAGCCGGGTCGCGCTGGCCGATCTGCCGGCGCCGGACCTGTTCATCCGCACCGGCGGCGACACCCGGATCAGCAATTTCCTGTTGTGGCAGCTCGCCTACACCGAGCTATGGTTCACCGAAACCCTGTGGCCGGAGTTCGACGCCAGCGTGCTGCAACAGGCTCTGGACGACTATGCCGGGCGCGAACGCCGCTTCGGCCTGACCAGCGCCCAGATCGCCGAGAAGGCGACGGAGACGTCTTCCGCATGACCCAGACCCGTGTGATTGCCGCGCTGATCATGGCGCCGCTCGCCATCTGCGCGATCGTGCTGCTGCCCACCCAGTGGCTGGCGGCGCTGGCGGCGATCCTGTTCCTGACCGGGCTGTGGGAGTGGCTCAAGCTGTCCGGCATCGACGACAGCCTGCCGCGCACCGTACTGCTGATGCTCAACCTGCTGCTGATGGTGCTGATGGTCTGGGCATCGGTCGGTTCGATGGTGCTGT
This sequence comes from Xanthomonas sp. NCPPB 4037, assembly GCF_041475695.2. Lineage (NCBI taxonomy): Bacteria > Pseudomonadati > Pseudomonadota > Gammaproteobacteria > Lysobacterales > Lysobacteraceae > Xanthomonas > Xanthomonas sp. NCPPB 4037. Next base: position 1,689,264 of record NZ_CM191261.1, on the reverse strand, counting down.
TCCAGATCGCTGCCCTGGTGGGCGTTGGCTGGTGGCTGGTGGCGCTGCTGTGGTTGCGGTTCTTCAACTTCGGCGCCGATCACGGCAATGGCCAGGCACGCGCGCTCAAGCTGGCCGCCGGCACGCTGGCGGTCCTGCCGGCCTGGGCCGCGCTGGTGCTGCTGCACGCCAATCCCGACAAGGGCAACCTGTGGCTGCTGACCGCGCTGACCATGGTCTGGGCGGCTGATTCGGGCGCGTATTTCGCCGGGCGGCGGTTCGGCAAGCACAAGTTGGCGCCGCGGATCAGCCCCAACAAGACCATCGAAGGCCTGCTGGGCGGGCTGGTCGCCGGTATTGCCGTGGCCTGCGCATTCGGCTGGCTGGCCGGGCTGACCCTGGCGCATGTGCCGCAGCTGGTGCTGGTGGCCGCCGTCGCGGTGCTGGCCTCGGTGCTGGGCGATCTGTTCGAAAGCCTGCTCAAGCGGCATGCCGGCGCCAAGGATTCGGGCACGGTGATTCCCGGCCACGGCGGCGTACTGGATCGGATCGACGGCGTGCTCGCCGCGCTGCCGGTGTTCGCGCTCGGCAAGGAAATTCTCGGATTCTAGGCATGTCAGGTTCTTCTCTTCGTCGGGTCGCCGTGTTTGGCGCGACCGGCTCCATCGGTGCCTCGGCACTGGACGTGATTGCCCGGCATCCGGAGCGGCTGCGTGCCAGCGTGCTGTCGGCCGGCAGCAAGGTCGATGCGCTGCTGGCGTTGTGCGTGCAGCACCGCCCCGCACATGCGGTGATCGCCGACGCCGCCTTGTATCCGGCCTTGCGCGATGGCCTGCGCGCCGCCGGCCTGACCACCCAGGCGCATGCCGGTGATCAGGCGCTGGACGCGCTGGCGGCCAGCGATGCCTGCGACACCGTGGTGGCGGCGATTGTCGGCGCCGCCGGCCTGTCGTCCACCCTGGCGGCCGCGGCCGCCGGCAAGCGGCTGTTGCTGGCCAACAAGGAATCCCTGGTGCTGGCCGGCGAGCTGCTGACCCGCACTGCTGCGGCAGCGGGCGCGGAAATCATTCCGATCGACAGCGAGCACAGTGCAATCTTTCAGTGCCTGCGCTCCTGCGACGCCAGCCGCGGGGTGCGGCGGGTGATCCTGACCGCCTCCGGCGGGCCGTTCCGCGGCCGCCAGCGTGCGCAATTGGCCGAAGTGACGCCCGCCCAAGCGGTGGCGCACCCGAAATGGTCGATGGGCCCGAAGATCTCGGTCGATTCGGCCACGCTGATGAACAAGGGCCTGGAAGTGATCGAGGCGCACCATCTGTTCGGCCTGCCCGGCGAGCAGATCGACGTGCTGGTGCACCCGCAGAGCCTGGTGCATTCGTTGGTGGAATTCGTCGACGGCTCCACCCTGGCCCAGCTCGGGCTGCCGGACATGCGCACCACCCTGGCGGTCGGCCTGGCCTGGCCGGAGCGCGTCGAGTCCGGCGTCGGCGGCCTGGATCTGCTGCAGCAAGGCCGGCTGGACTTCGAAGCTCCGGACACCGAGGCGTTCCCGTGCCTGCGCCTGGCCTGGGACGCCTTACGCGCCGGCGGCACCGCGCCGGCCATCCTGAACGCGGCTAACGAAGTGGCTGTTTCAGCGTTTCTTCAGGGCAAGGTGGGTTTCCTAGCTATCCCTGCGTTGGTCGAACACACGCTGACAACGCTTCAGCGGCAGAATGCCGATACCCTGAATACTCTCCTTTTCGCCGATGCCGAAGCACGGCGAACCACTGAACGCGCCCTCGCCCATTATTCCCTTCATGCCTGATCGAACCACGCTGCCGAGTTGCATCCATGGGTGATTTCATCGGTTCGGTCTGGTGGATGATCGTCAGCCTGGGCGTGTTGGTGACCTTCCACGAATTCGGGCACTTCTGGGTCGCGCGCCGCTGCGGCGTCAAGGTGCTGCGCTTTTCGGTCGGTTTCGGCAAGCCGCTGTGGATGCGCCGCGACCGCCACGGCACCGAGTTCGCGATCGCCGCGATCCCACTGGGCGGCTACGTGAAGATGCTCGACGAACGCGAAGGCGAGGTGCACCCCGCCGAGCGTGAGCAGGCCTTCAACCGCAAGACGGTGTGGCAGCGCATCGCGATCGTGGCCGCCGGACCGATCGCCAACCTGCTGCTATGCATGGTCATGCTGTGGGCGATGTTTGTGATCGGCAAGCAGGATTACTCGGCCACCGTCGGCCGCGCCGATGGGCTGGCCGCCGCCGCCGGGCTGGTGCCGGGCGAGCGCATCGTGCGCATCGACGGCCGCAGCGTCAGCAGCTGGAGCGATGCCAGCATGCAGTTGACCACCGCGGCCATGGACCGCCGCGACGTGCAGGTGCTGACCGCAGCAGACGAAGGTGGCAACAGCGAGCACACGCTGCGCCTGTCGCAGCTGCCAGTGGGGTTCGATGAGCGCCGCGTGGCCACGCTGGCCGGCATCGGCTGGCAGTTCATGCTGCAGCCGCCGGTGGTGGACAAGGTGGTCGCCGGCTCGGCGGCCGACGGCGTCCTCAAGCCGGGCGACCGGATCGTGGCCATCGACGGCCAGCCGATCCGCTCGGCCGGCGAAGTGCCCGCCCAGCTCCAGGCGCTGGGCACGCAGGGCGGCATCGGCATGATCGAGGTCGCGCGCGAAGACGACCGGCTGGCGCTGGAAATTGCCCCGCGCAAGTCGCCCGAAGGCCAGTGGATGCTGGGTGTGGGGTTTGCGGCCACCGCGGCGCCGGCCTACGACAGCCGCCAGCAATACGGGGTGTTTGCCGCAGTACCTGCCGCGATCCGCGAAACCGGCAAGATGACCGCCGATTCGCTGGGCATGATGAAGCGCATGCTGACCGGCCAGGCCTCGGTGAAGAACATTTCCGGCCCGGTGACCATCGCCCGCGCCGCCAACGCCTCGGCCGAACGTGGCGTGGACTGGTTCCTGTATTTCCTGGGCCTGCTCTCGCTCAGCCTGGCCATCATCAACCTGATGCCCATCCCAATCTTGGACGGTGGGCACCTGCTGTATTACCTTATTGAGTTGGTCAAGGGCAGCCCGATCAGCGAACGGGCCATGATCGCCGGGCAATATGTCGGCCTCGCGGTCCTGGCAGGCTTGATGGGTCTGGCGTTCTACAACGACATCCTCGGCCTGGTTCCACGATGAAGCTGCTCCACTCTTTCCGCCTGTTGTCGTCGTCATACGCCGGCACCCAGCAACACCCGCAATCGACTCCAACCGGATGTGACATGACGCGTCTTCCCACTCGCCGCCTGCTTGCCCTCGCTCTTGCCGCCGGCCTCAGCCTGCCAGCCGCCGCAGCCCTGGCCGCCGAGCCGTTCGTCGCCAGCGACATCCGCGTGGACGGCCTGCAGCGCATCGCATCCGGCACCGTGTTCACCTACCTGCCGGTGAACCGTGGCGATACCGTGGACGATGGCAAGGTCGCCGACTCGATCCGCGCGCTGTACCGCACCGGCTTCTTCGAAGACGTACAGCTGGATCGCCAGGGCAACATCCTGGTCATCACGGTCAAGGAACGCCCGGCGATCAACAAGCTCACCGTGACCGGCAACAAGGACATCAAGTCCGAAGAACTGCTCAAGGGCCTGGGCGACATCGGCCTGACCGAAGGCGGCACTTTCGACCGTCTGAGCCTGGACCGCGTGACCCAGGAGTTGACCCGCCAGTACAACAACCGCGGCAAGTACAACGTCGAGATCACCCCGACGGTCAGCCCGCTGGACCGCAACCGCGTCGATGTGGCCATCGCGATCAAGGAAGGCAAGGCGGCCAAGATCCGCCACGTCAACCTGATTGGTACGGAAAAGTTCGCCAACGAAGACATCCTGGAAAATTGGGAATCCAAGGAGCACAACTGGGCCTCGTGGTACCGCCGCGACGACCAGTACTCCAAGGAAAAGATGTCCGGCGACCTGGAGAAGCTTAACTCCTGGTACCTGGACCGTGGCTATGTCGACTTCAGCATCGACTCCACCCAGGTATCGATCAGCCCGGACAAGCGCGACATGTTCGTTAGCGCCGGCGTGACCGAGGGTGAGCAGTACAAGATTTCCGAGATCAAGGTCACCGGCGACACTGTATTGCCGCAGGCAGACATCGAGCGCCTGGTGATCCCCAAGGCCGGCGACATCTTCTCGCGCGCCTTGCTGGAATACACCTCCGATGCCATCACCAACACGCTGAGCAACGTCGGCTACGCCTTTGCCAAGGTCAACCCGATCCCCACGCCAAACCGCGAAGACCGCACCGTTGCAGTGAACCTGCAGGTGGTGCCGGGGCCGCGCGTGTCGGTGCGCCGCATCCTGTACAAGGGCAACAGCCGCACCTCCGACGAGGTCTTGCGCCGCGAAATGCGCCAGTTCGAGAACACCTGGTACTCGCAGGCCGCGATCGACCGTTCCAAGATCCGTCTGCAACGCCTGGGCTACTTCGAGAGCGTGGACGTGGAAACCCCCGCGGTGCCGGGCAGCAACGACCAGGTGGACGTGGTCTACAACGTCAAGGAAACCACCTCCGGCAGCTTCGTGTTCGGCCTGGGCTATTCGCAGAGCTTCGGTGTGACCACCTCGGTGCAGTTGTCGCAGAACAACTTCCTGGGCGGCGGTAACCGCGTGGCCGTGGAAGCCTCGCGCAGCACCTTTCAGCAGCGCTATGCGTTCTCGTACACCAATCCGTTCTTTACCGATGACGGCGTGTCGCTGGGCTACAACCTGTCGTGGCGTGAACTCGATTACTCGGACTTCAACACCGCGCAGTACAACAGCACCAACGGCTCGGCGCAGGTGGTGTTCGGCGTGCCGATCACCGAAAACGACACCGTCTCGGCGATGATCGGTATCGACAGCAATCAGATCACCACCTTTGGCGGTTCCACGCCGCAGGCGATCGTCGACTACATCGACGCGATCGGCACGCGCACCTTCCACGCCTGGCGCACCGAGTTGGGCTGGGCGCGCGATACCCGCAATGACTTCTTCATGCCAACCCGCGGCATGTACCAGCGTGTTGGTCTGGAAACCACCCTGCCTGGCTCCACGGTCGAGTACTACAAGCTCAACTACCAGATCTCCAATTACTGGCCGATCATTCCGGCGATCGTGTTGAACACGCGCTTCGAACTGGGCTACGGCGACAGCTACGGCAACGACAGCTCGCGCATGGTCACCAATCCGGATGGTTCCAGCCGCACGATCACCGCCTCGGGCCTGCCCTTCTACGAGAACTTCTACGCCGGCGGTACCAACTCGGTGCGTGGCTTCGAAGACAACACACTGGGACCGCGCTCGGAGCCGACCTTGTCGTATTCGCGCGGCCAGCCGCTCGGTGGCTCGTTCAAGACCGTGGGCTCGGTGGAAATGTATTTCCCGAAGCTGTTCGACAGCCCGTCGGCACGCATCTCGGCGTTCTTCGACTTCGGTAACGTCTATAACGGCGTGGACAACTTCAAGGCCAACGAGCTGCGCGCCTCTACCGGCGTGGCGCTCTTGTGGCGTGCGCCGGTCGGCCCCATCTCGATCAGCTACGCATTCCCGCTGAAGAAGGAAGACAACGACGAAGTCGAGCGCTTGCAGTTCACCTTCGGCGGCCAGTTCTAAGTAGGACGCAGCAAAACAATGGCGGCCCGACTACTCGGGCCGCCATTGTTTGTTTACACCAGGTCTGTTTGCGGGACTGACTCAGTAGGTGCTGAGGTAGTTGCTCCACACGGTGCCCAGGCAGTCGGCGGTGCCGCTCCAATCGGAGCTGTTGACGCACTGGACCTGCTGGTCCCACAGGCTCTGCGCATTGGCTTGCTGTTCCGAGAAGTCATACGCGGAGGCGGTGCTGACCGCACCCAGCAGGACCAGGCTTCCGAAGACGGAGAGGACAGTTTTCATATGCTTCTTCCTAGATGTGCCGCACGATTGCGACCACGCAAGGGATACGCCCGGAGTTTTAGTCAGTTGTTGGTTGCGTTTTCTTTTCGTAAAACCAGCGCCTTCATGTTTAAAAGAGGTTCACCTGATGCGTTTGACCGCCAGTGAGATTGCCGCGCAATTTGGTCTGACCGTTGTCGGCGATGGCGCCACCGAAGTCAGCGGTGTCGCCACCCTTGCGCACGCGGGAATAGGACAGCTGAGCTTCCTGGCCAACCCGCGCTATCGCCCGCAACTGGCCGAAACGCAGGCGTCGGTTGTGATCCTGCGTGCTGACGATGCCGAGTCTGCGCAGGGCACGGCACTGGTCGCCAAGGACCCGTACACCGCATTCGCCAAGATCGCCGCGCTGTTCGATGTCGCGCCGGCGCGTGCGCCCGGCATCCATGCCTCCGCGGTGATCGACCCGACCGCCACCGTGTCGCCAACCGCGCATGTCGGCCCGTTCGTGAGCATTGGCGCGGGCAGCCGCGTGGGCGATGGTTGCGTGATCGGCGCCGGCAGCATCATCGGCGAAGACTGCGTGGTCGATGACAGATGCGAACTGATTGCCCGCGTTACCCTGGTGACCCGTGTTCGCCTGGGCAAGCGCGTGCGCGTGCATCCCGGCGCGGTGCTCGGCGCCGACGGCTTTGGCCTAGCGATGGACGCTGGCCACTGGATCAAGGTGCCGCAGCTGGGCGGCGTGGTGATCGGCGACGATTGCGAAATTGGCGCCAACACCTGCATCGACCGCGGCGCGCTGGAAGACACCGTGCTGGAAGAAGACGTGCGCGTGGACAACCTGGTGCAGATTGCCCACAACTGCCGCATCGGCGCGCACAGTGCGATCGCCGGCTGCACCGGTATCGCCGGCAGCGCAAAGATCGGCCGCTATTGCCTGCTGGGCGGCCACGTTGGCGTGGTTGGCCATCTGGAGATCTGCGACAAGGTGGTCATCACCGGCAAGTCGGTGGTGCGCAATTCCATCCATGAGCCCGGCGAGTACTCGTCCGGCACCCCTCTCACCGACAATCGCACGTGGCGCAAGAATGCCGCGCGCTTCAAACAACTCGATGCGCTGGCAAGGCGCATTCTGGCTGTGGGCAAGGAGAACCAATGAGTCACCCCATTTACGAGCTGCCGATCGACGTCAATCAGATCCAGACGCTGATCCCGCACCGCTACCCGTTCCTGCTGATCGACCGCGTCATCGAGCTGGATCTGGAAGCCAAGCGCATCGTCGGGCAGAAGAACGTCACCATCAACGAGCCGTTCTTTCAGGGGCACTTCCCGACCCGTCCGGTGATGCCGGGTGTGCTGATCATCGAAGCGCTGGCACAGGCCGGCGGCGTGATGACCCAGCTCGGCCTGGGGCGCGATGCGCTGTCCAAGCTGTTCTACATGGTCAAGGTCGACAACGCGCGCTTCAACAAGCAGGTGGTGCCGGGCGATGTGCTGATCCTGGAGGTGCAGATGAAGCGCCTGATCCGCAACATGGGATGCTATTACGGCGAGGCCAAGGTCAACGGCGAAGTCGTGGCCAGTGCCGAAGTCATGTGCGCCGGCGCCAGGGAATAACCCGTTTTTGGAGGTGAGACGATGCGTGATCAGGCACCCTTGATTCATCCCACCGCTGTCATCGACCCTGCGGCGCGGCTGGCCAGCGATGTGCGCGTCGGCGCGTTTTCGCTGATCGGCGCAGACGTGGAGATCGGCGCCGGCACCGAGGTGGGGCCGCATTGTTCCATCCAAGGCCCGACCCGGATCGGCAGCAACAACCGCTTCATCGGCCACGCCGCGATCGGCGGCGAACCGCAGGACAAGAAGTACGCCGGCGAGCGCACCGAACTGGTGATCGGCAACGGCAACGTGATCCGCGAGTTCGTCACCATCAACCGTGGCACCGGCGGCGGCGGCGGCATCACCGTGGTCGGCGACGACAACTGGATGCTGGCCTACACGCACGTGGCGCACGACTGCCACGTCGGCAATCACTGCGTGTTCTCCAACAACACCACGCTGGCCGGCCACGTCACCGTGGGCGACTACGTGATCATCAGCGGGTTTGCCGGCGCGCATCAGTTCTGCCGGATCGGCGCGCACGCCTTCCTGGGCATGGGCGCGCTGACCAATGGCGACGTGCCACCCTTCACCATGGTGGGCAGCGACTCGCTGGGCCGCCCGCGCGGCATCAACAGCGAGGGGCTCAAGCGCCGCGGCTTCGATGCCGAGCGGATCTCCGCGATCAAGCGCGCCTACCGCACGCTGTATGTGGCCGGCCTGCCGCTGGCCGAAGCAAAGCTGCAGCTGGCCGAACAGGCGCGCGACAGCGACGACGTGCGAGGGCTGCTCGAGTTCATCGAGGCGGCGGAACGGCCGCTGCTGCGATGACCGGAATCGGGAATCGAGAACCGGAACACGGTGCAGGCGCGCATGTTGGTGCGGCCGTCACCGTCCCGGATGCCGCATCGATTCCCCATTCCCCACCCCCGATTCCCGGCGCGCGCATGCGCGCTCCACGTATCGCCCTGATCGCCGGCGAAGCATCCGGCGACATCCTCGGTGCCGGCTTGATTGACGCACTGCGCCGCCGCTATCCCGATGCCGAATTCGTCGGTATCGGCGGCGATGCGATGCGCAGTGCCGGATGCCAGACCTGGTTCGACGCCAGCGAGCTGGCGGTGATGGGCCTGACCGAAGTGCTGCGGCATCTGCCGCGCCTGCTCAAATTGCGCAGCGCCTTTCGCGAGCGCGTGCTGGCGTGGAAGCCGGATGTATTCATCGGCATCGACGCGCCCGACTTCAATCTGCCGGTGGAGCGCTGGCTCAAGCAGCGTGGCGTGCGCACCGTGCATTACGTGAGCCCCTCGGTGTGGGCCTGGCGCGAGAAGCGTGCCGAGAAGATCGGCGTCAGCGCCGACCTGGTGTTGTGCCTGTTCCCGATGGAGCCGCCGATCTACGCCAGGCACGGCGTGGATGCGCGCTTCGTCGGCCACCCGATGGCCGACGCCATTGCCTACCAGGCCGACCGCGAGGCCGCACGCGCCAAGCTGGGGCTGTCGACGTCCAGCACCGTGCTGGCGGTGCTGCCAGGCAGCCGGCATGGCGAAATCAGCCGGCTGGGCGACACCTTCTTCCAGGCGGCCTGGCTGGTCTCCGAGCACCTGCCCAACCTGCACGTGCTGGTGCCGGCCGCCAATCCGGGCTGCAAGCAGTTGCTGGCCGAGCAGTTGTCGCGCAGTTCGCTGCCGGTGATGCGCTCGCACCTGCTCGATGGCCAGGCGCGCACCGCGATGCTGGCCGCCGACGTGGTGCTGCTGGCCTCCGGCACCGCCACCCTGGAAGCGATGCTGGTCAAGCGGCCAATGGTGGTGGGCTACAAGGTCGCGCCGCTCACCTACCGCATCGTCAAGACGCTGGGCCTGCTCAAGGTCAACCGCTATGCCCTGCCCAACATCCTGGCCAACGAAGACCTGGCGCCGGAGCTGATGCAGGACGACTGCACCCCGGAGCGCCTGTGCGTGGCCCTGCTGGACTGGTTCAAGCACCCGGAAAAAGTCGCCGGCCTGCAGTCGCGCTATCTGGCCCTGCATGCGCAGCTGCGCCAGGACGCCTCGGCGCGCGCGGCCGAGGCGGTGGCTGAGCTGCTTGAAGGCAGGGATTCGGGAATCGGGAAGCGGGAAGCGGGAGGAGCGGGGTCATGACGCGCTCCAGCTCCGACCGCACGATCGCCGTCCCGGCGGCGCAGAACGCGCTGTTTACCGATTCCCCATTCCCGACTCCCGATTCCCGCCTCATTGCCGGCGTCGACGAAGCCGGCCGTGGTCCGCTGGCCGGGCCCGTGGCCGTGGCTGCGGTGGTGTTCGACCCGGCCAAGCCGCGCATCAACGGGCTGGACGATTCCAAGCAGCTCAGCGCCGAGCGCCGTGAGCAGCTGTATGCACGCATCGTCGATCGCGCGCTGGCCTGGTCGGTGGTGCTGATCGACAGCGAGGAGATCGACCGCATCAACATCTACCAGGCCACCATGCTGGGCATGCGCCGTGCGGTGGAAGGCGTGGCGCATGTGGCCGGGTTTGCGCGCATCGACGGCAACCGGGTGCCCAAAGGGCTGCCCTGCCCGGCCGAGGCATTGATCGGCGGCGATGCACTGGATCGCGCCATCATGGCGGCCTCGATCGTGGCCAAGGTCACCCGCGACCGGCTGATGCGCGAGCTGCATGCGCAGCACCCCGCATACCGCTTCGACCTGCACAAGGGCTACAGCACTCCGGCCCATCTGGCGGCCCTGCAGACCCACGGGCCCTGCCCGCAGCACCGGCGCAGCTTTGCCCCGGTGCGCCGTGCGCTGGGGCTGGAGACCGCCCAAACCGCCTGGGACGTGCCCTGCGCGCCTGCCGATGGACTGCTGCTGGCCGAGTAAGCCGATCTATTGCCGTCTGCAGGTCGCCGGGTCGCCGGGTCGCCGGGTCGCCGGGTCGCCACTACGAGGCTCTCGCGCTCGCCACGCAGCTTGCGCATCCGCCCGCCTGCACACCGGCGCAACCCGCCGCCGCCTGAACCACCCGCGCCGCCCAGCCCCTGCCCCGCCTGGGCGCGGCGCGTGAACCCCGCTGTCAAGCCTTGTTCCACCCGCCCGCCGTCGCTACCCTGACCGCGCATTATTCCGGTCTCGCATGTCCACTTCCCGCTTCGTCCATCTGCACGTCCACACCGAGTTCTCGTTGGCGGATTCCACCATCCGCGTGCCCGAGAAACCGGATCAGGCTGACCCGAAAAAAGCCAAGCAGGCCAACCTGCTGAGCCGCGCGGTCGAACTCGACCTGCCCGCGCTGGCGGTCACCGACCTGAACAACCTGTTCGCCCTGGTCAAGTTCTACAAGGCCGCCGAAGGCGTGGGCATCAAGCCCATCGCCGGCGCCGACGTGATGATCGCCACGCCGGACATGACGCCCTGGCGCATGACCCTGCTGTGCCGCGACCGCGAAGGCTACCTGAGCCTGTCGCGGCTGCTCACCCGCGCCTGGATGGAGGGCCACCGCCCCGAGGGCGGCGTGGCGATCCACCCCGAATGGCTGCAGGCCGGGCATGCCAACCTGTTCGCCCTGGCCGGCCGCGACAGCCTGGCGGGGCGGCTGTTCGCCGAAGGCCGCGCCGACCTGGCCGAGCAGCAGCTCGCCGACTGGCAGCGGGTGTTCGGCGACGGCCTGCACCTGGAGCTGACCCGCACCGGCCGCGAGGGCGAGGAGCGCTTCAACCAGTTCGCACTGCATGCCGCCGGCGTGCGCGGGCTGCCGGTGGTCGCCAGCAACGATGTGCGCTTTCTGTATGCCAGCGACTTTGCGGCGCACGAAGCGCGCGTGTGCATTTCCTCCGGCCGCGTGCTGGACGACCCCAAGCGCCCGCGCGACTACAGCGACCAGCAATACCTCAAGTCCAGCGAGGAGATGACCGCGCTGTTCGCCGATGTGCCCGACGCCATCGACAACACGCTGGCGCTGGCGCAGCGCTGCAACATCGAAATGCGCCTGGGCACTTACTTCCTGCCCGCCTACCCGGTGCCGGAAGACGAAACCCTGGACAGCTGGATCCGCAGCCAGTCGCGCGACGGTCTGGCCGCGCGACTGGAAAAGAATCCGATCGCGCCCGGCAAGACCCGCCAGGACTACGTGGACCGGCTCGAATTCGAGCTGGACACCATCATCAAGATGGGTTTCCCCGGCTACTTCCTGATCGTGGCCGACTTCATCCAGTGGGGAAAGAACCAGGGCATCCCGATCGGCCCGGGCCGCGGCTCCGGTGCCGGTTCGCTGGTGGCGTGGGCGCTGCAGATCACCGATCTGGACCCGCTGCCGTACAACCTGCTGTTCGAGCGCTTCTTGAATCCAGAGCGCGTGTCGATGCCCGACTTCGACATCGACTTCTGCATGGACCGCCGCGATGAGGTGATCGACTACGTCGCACGCAAATACGGCCGCGAGCGGGTCAGCCAGATCATCACCTACGGCACCATGGCCGCCAAGGCGGTGGTGCGCGACGCCGGGCGCGTGCTCGGTTTCACGTACGGTCTGGTCGACAGCGTCGCCAAGCTGATTCCCAACATCCTGGGCATCACGCTCAAGGATGCGATGGGCGAAGGCAAGGACTCGGAGATGGCCTCGCCGGAGCTGATCCAGCGCTACCAGGTCGAGGACGATGTCCGCGACCTGATGGACCTGGCGCGCCAGCTCGAAGACCTCACCCGCAACGCCGGCAAGCACGCCGGCGGCGTGGTGATCGCGCCCGAACCGTTGAGCGAATTCTGCCCGCTGTTCGCCGAACACGACGAAGGCGGCCGCGGCAAGAATCCGGTCACCCAGTTCGACAAGAACGACGTGGAAGAAGTCGGCTTGGTGAAGTTCGACTTCCTGGGCCTGCGCACGCTGACCATCATCGATTGGGCGGTGAAGGCGATCAACGTGCGCCACGCACGTGCCGGTATCGACCCGGTCGACATCACCGCCATTCCGCTGGACGATGCGCCCACTTACAAGGGCGTGTTCGCCTCGGGCAACACCGGCGCGGTGTTCCAGTTCGAATCCTCGGGCATGCGTCGCCTGCTCAAGGACGCGCGCCCGGACCGCTTTGAAGACTTGATCGCGCTGGTGTCGCTGTACCGGCCCGGCCCGATGGACCTGATCCCGGACTTCAACGCGCGTAAACACGGCCAGCAAGAGATCATCTATCCCGATCCGCGCACCGAAGCGATCCTGAAAGACACCTACGGCATCATGGTGTATCAGGAGCAGGTGATGCAGATGGCGCAGATCGTCGGCGATTATTCGCTGGGCGGCGCCGACCTGTTGCGTCGTGCGATGGGCAAGAAGGTGCCGGCCGAAATGGCCAAGCACCGCGAAATTTTCCGCGAAGGCGCGGCCAAGGGCGGCGTGAGCGCGCAGAAGGCCGATGAAATCTTCGACCTGATGGAGAAGTTCGCCGGCTACGGCTTCAACAAGTCGCACGCCGCCGCCTATGCGCTGGTCAGCTACCAGACCGCGTGGCTCAAGCGTCACTATCCGGCCGAATTCATGGCGGCCACGTTGTCCTCGGATATGGACAACACCGACAAGGTGGTGGGCTTTCTCGATGAGGTGCGCAACCTCGGCCTCACCGTGCTGCCGCCGCGCGTCAATGAGTCGGCCTACATGTTCGAGGCCGCCAGCCCGGACACGATCCAGTACGGTCTGGGCGCGATCAAGGGCGTTGGCCAGGGCGCGTGCGAGGCCATCGTCGAAGAGCGCCTGCGCAACGGCCCCTACACCACGCTGCTGGATTTCTGCACGCGCGTGGGCACCGCAAAGCTCAATCGCCGCACGCTGGAAGCGATGATCAACGCCGGTGCGATGGACGGGCTGGGCAAGAACCGCGCTTCGTTGATGCTGCAATTGCCGGAGGTGATGAAGGCCACCGAGCAGATGGCACGCGAACGTGCCTCCGGCCAGAACTCGCTGTTCGGCGGGCCCGACCCGAGTGCGCCGGCGATGCGCCTGGACCTGCCCGAAAGCAAGGAATGGCCGCTGGGCCAGTTGCTCACCGGCGAACGCGAAACACTGGGCTTCTACCTCAGCGGGCATCCGTTCGATCCGCACCGCGACGAAGTGCGCGAACTGGTCGGCTGCGACCTGAGCGCGCTCGACAAGATCCTGGCCTCGCAGCAGCGCGGCGGCGGCGGCGGTGGAGGCGGCGATGGTGAAAAGCGCGCCTGGCGTCCTGAAGTCAGCGCCATCCTGGCCGGCCAGGTGGTGGGCGTGCGCCGCAAGGGCGACAGCCAGGTGTTCGTGCAACTCGAAGATGGCCGCGGCCGGGTGGAATGCAGCGCGTTCTCCGATGCGATGGCAGAGTTCGGCCACCTGCTCACCCGTGACCGCATCCTGATCATCAAGGGCGGCCTGCGCGAGGATGAGTTCAACGGCGGCTACAGCCTGCGCATCCGCCAATGCTGGGACTACGAGCAGATCTGCGCCGACCACGCGCAGCGGCTGTCATTGCGCCTGGATCTGCGCGAGAAACAGGCCTGGTCCCGTATCGACACGTTGCTGGCCAAGCACCGCCCCGGCAAGACGCCGCTGCGCCTGGATCTGCTGCTGCGCTCGCCGGCCGGCGGCGTGGCCGGCATGCTCGACCTCAACGGCAGCCATTCGGTGCGCATCGACCAGCAACTGATGGACAGCCTGCGCGCCGACCCGGCCGTGCGCACGTTGAAGGTCAAGTACAGCCCGCCGTGGGCTTGAGGGGCCGGGATTGGGCATTCGGGATTCGGGATTGGCACGAGCGGCGCTGCTGCGTTCGGGTTGCTCTGGACCGCTGTTGCGAATCCCCAATCCCTACTCCCCAATCCCCGCCACCGAACGGCTGCGTACGGGCCGCAGACACCGCTTCAGCTACACTCCCCGCCTTACGTTGACGACGCCATTGCATGAATCCTAACTACCTCGACTTCGAGCAACCCATCGCCGATCTGGAAGCCAAGATCCAGGAGCTGCGCAAGGCCAGCACCGGCCCTGCAGTGAATGTCGATGCGGAAGTGCGTGCCTTGCGCGACAAGCTGCGCGTGCGTACTGCGCAGATTTTCCGCGACCTGTCGGCCTGGCAGGTATCGCAGCTGGCGCGCCATCCGCAGCGCCCGTACACGCTGGACTACATCAACACCATGTGCGACGAATTCCAGGAACTGGCCGGCGACCGCGCCTATGCCGACGACAAGGCGATTGTCGGTGGCCTGGGCCGCATCGATGGCCGCCCGGTGGTCATCATCGGGCACCAGAAAGGCCGCGACACCAAGAGCAAGGTGGCGCGTAATTTCGGCATGCCGCGCCCGGAAGGCTATCGCAAGGCGCTGCGCCTGATGAAGCTGGCCGAACGCTTCCGCCTGCCGCTGCTGACCTTCATCGACACCCCCGGCGCCTACCCCGGCATCGGTGCGGAAGAGCGCGGCCAGTCCGAGGCGATCGCACGCAACCTGATGGAAATGGCCGAGCTGAAAGTGCCGGTGATCTGCACGGTGATCGGCGAAGGCGGCTCCGGCGGCGCGCTGGCGATCGGCGTGGGCGACCGCACCCTGATGCTGGAATACGGCACCTATTCGGTGATTTCGCCCGAAGGCTGCGCGTCCATCCTGTGGAAGGATGCCGCCAAGGCCAAGGACGCTGCCGAACAGCTCGGCCTCACCGCCAAGCGCTTGAAGGGCCTGGGCCTGGTCGACAAGGTGATCCGTGAACCCACCGGCGGCGCACACCGCAATCCGGAACAGATGGGCAAGCGGCTCAAGGCCGTGTTGCTCAACGAACTGGATGCGCTGGAAAAGGTGCCGGTGGACGCGCTGATGCAGCAACGCTACGAGCGCCTGCGCAGCTACGGTGCCTACGAAGGGCATTGAGTCACAGGTCATGATCGCCGTGCGAATGCGCGGCCACGGAATGGAATCCTTGCACCGATGAGCCCTCTCCTGCTGCTGTCGCTGGTTCTGCAAGCCGCCTGCTGCGTGCACGTCGTGCGCAGCGGCCGTCCGCTGTACTGGATCTTCCTGCTGCTGGCGTTTTCGTTGCTGGCGGTGCTGGTCTACGTGTTCGTAGCGGTGATTCCAGACCTGCGCAACGACCCGAGTGCGCGCCGCAGCCTCAAGCGCGTGCGTAGCAAACTGGACCCACAACGCGAACAGCGCGACGCCTCGCGCCGCCTGGACGTGGCCGACACCCCGGAAAACCGCCGCCAGCTCGCCGAAACGCTGCTGGCCCAAGGCGATTACGCCCAGGCCGCCGAGCACTTCCTGGGCGCGCTGCGCGGCTTGTACCGCGACGATCCGCACCTGATGCTCGGGCTGGCCAAGGCGCAGTTCGGGCTCGGCCAGCCGGCCCAGACACGCCAGACCCTGGATGCGTTGATCGCAGCCAATCCCACCTTCCGCTCGCACGACGGGCACCTGCTGTATGCCCGCGCGGTGGAAGACAGCGGCGACATCGACGCCGCCCTGCACGAGTACGAAACGCTGGCGCAGGGCTACCCGGGCGAAGAAGCGCGCGTGCGGTATGCACAGCTGCTGCAGCGCACCGCACGTACGGACCAGGCCAAGGCAATGTACGAGCAGGTGCTACGCCACGCCGGGGCCTCGCCCAAACATTACCAGCGCGAACAACGCGGCTGGGTCGAGCTGGCGCGCAAGGGCTTGAGCGAGTTGGGCACCACGACGTAAGCGCTGCGTTGCACTGTCTGCGTCAGTGCGGCAAGGCGATGCGTTGTGATCGCCCCACAGATCTGTCTTCTCGCAAGATCGATCACCACGCCTGATGGCCTGGCGACGTCGCCGCCAGAGCCGCCCTCAGAACGGCTTGGCCAGCACCAGCCAGATCACGCCCACCAGCAACACCACCGGCACTTCGTTGAACAGGCGCAGCGCGCGCCCGCTGGGCAGTGCCCGGCCTTGGTCCACGCCCTTCAACCAACGCCCGGCCACGATGTAGTGCGCCAGGATCAGCGCGACGGCAAACAGCTTGGCGTGCAACCAGCCGCCAGCCACCATCGTGGGGAAGTCCGGGATCACCCGGTACCCCAGCCACAGCACCGCGCCCAGCAGCAGCGCCAGCCCGAGCATGCTGTGACCGAATTTATAGAGCCGCCGCCCCATCAGCACCAGGCGCGCACGCACGGCGGTGTCGGTGCCGACTTCGGCGATGTTGACCAGGATGCGGGGCAGATAGAACACCGCGGCCATCCAGGCAATGACGAACAACAGGTGGAAGGTCTTGATCCACAAATACAGGGTCATGCGCTGGCTCCGCTGGCTCGCGTAGGATGGCCCGCATTTTCACCTATCCGCTCGCGCGAAAGCGCATCTGCATGCACAAGCCCGACGACAAACAGTACGACGCCACCTATTTCACCCGCTGGTACCGCGATGCCGGGCTGGCAGACCCTGCACGCCTGCGGCGAAAGGTCGCATTGGCCGTGGCCCAGGCCGAGTACTACCTGGAGCGCCCGATCCGCACCGTGCTCGATGTGGGCTGCGGCGAAGCCGCCTGGCGTGCACCACTGCTGGCGCTGCGCCCGAAGCTGCAGTACCTGGGGTTCGATAGCAGCGAGTACGCGGTGCAACGCTACGGGCGCAGCCGCCAGATCCACCCGGCCCGCTTCGGCGACTTTGCCTGGCTACGTCCGTGCGCGCCGGTGGATCTGCTGATCTGCTCGGACGTGCTGCATTACGTGCCCACGCGCGAGTTCAACCAGGGCCTGCCCGGCCTGGCCGAGATGTGTGCCGGGGTGGCCTTTCTGGAAACCTTCGCCGAAGAGGACGCCTTCGAAGGCGACCATGAGGGCTTCCAGGCGCGGCCGGCACGCTGGTACCGGCGCCGCTTCGCCAGCGTGGGCTTCACTGCGCTCGGCTCGCATTGCTGGCTGTCGCCGCAGTTGCGGGGCGAGGCGGCGGCGCTGGAGCACAGCTGAGCAGGGCCGCCGCGCGCTCCAGCCGACCGCACGCTGTCCGCGTCGCATTAGCACAGTTGACTTGACGGCCTCTACCGTCCGCAGCCCCATTAAGGTGCAAATGCGCCAAACCGGGTATGCTGCGCGGCAGCAAAGAGCCGCACGGATGGGTGGAATGCTTTATCAACTGCATGAGCTGACCCGCAATCTGCTAGCCCCCTGGGTGCATCAGGCCCAGGCGAACGCCAAGATGTTTTCCGACCCCGACAGCCTGTGGGCCTCGCTCCCGGGCGCCGAGCGCATGGCGGCCAGCAACGAGCTGTTCCATCGCCTGGGCAAGGAATACGAAAAGCCCGCCTGGGCGCTCGACGATGTCGAGGTGGATGGCCACTCGCTGCCCATCATCGAACGCGAGGTGCTGAGCAAGCCGTTCTGCCGCCTGCTGCGCTTCAAGCGCTTCAGCGACCATGTCGAGCTGATCGGCACGATGAAGCAGCAACCGGCCGTGCTGGTGGTGGCGCCGTTGTCTGGCCACCACGCCACACTGCTGCGCGACACCGTGCGGACCCTGCTGCGCAACCACAAGGTCTACGTGACCGACTGGGTGGACGCGCGCATGGTGCCGCTGGAAGCCGGCGCGTTCCGGCTTGAGGACTACATCGCCTACATCCAGGAATTCATCCGCCACATCGGTGCCGAGCGCCTGCATGTGGTGAGTGTGTGCCAGCCCACCGTGCCGGTGCTGGCGGCGGTGTCGCTGATGGCGTCCAACGATGAGCCCACCCCGCGCTCGCTGGTGATGATGGGCGGGCCGATCGATGCGCGTCGCAGCCCGACCCAGGTCAATAACCTGGCGACCGAGAACGGCATCGAGTGGTTTCAGAACAACCTGATTCACACCGTGCCGTTCCCGTATCCGGGCCATGGCCGTCAGGTGTATCCGGGCTTCCTGCAGCACGCCGGTTTCCTGTCGATGAACCCCAACCGGCACGTGATGTCGCACTGGGATTTCTACACCGACCTGGTCAAGGGCGACCTGCAGGATGCGCAGGCGCACCGCCAGTTCTATGACGAATACAACGCCGTGCTGGACATGCCGTCCGAGTACTACCTGGACACCATCCGCGTGGTGTTCCAGGAATTCCTGCTGCCGCAAGGCAAGTGGAAGGTGGATGGCCAGCTGGTGATGCCGTCGGCAATTCGCAACACTGCCTTGCTGAGTATCGAAGGCGAGCTGGACGACATCGCCGGCCTGGGTCAGACCGAAGCCGTGCACGATCTGTGCACTGGCATCGACGCGGCGCACCGTCGCCACCTGGTGGTGGAAGGCGCCGGCCATTACGGCATCTTCAGCGGCCGTCGCTGGCGTGAGGTGGTGTACCCGCAAGTGCGCGAGTTCATTGCCCGCTACGACGCCGACCCGGTCGGCAGCCGCGACCCGGCCACCGTCACGCCGATCCGCAAGCGCGGCAAGCGCGCCTGATCGCCGCGATAGGCGCTTCCGGTCTTTCGATCGGGAGCGCTTTTTTATGCCTGTTTTCTAGCAACACTCCCGTGCGAGTGCGTTGTATGCGGCGCGCGTTTGGCTGCTGCCGATCGGGCTTCACAGTGCATGGTTGTTCGCGCATGGCGTGCAGGCTGATCGCCTTGTTCTAGCGTCCAGCAAATCAGCGTAGCGGCGCTGGCTGGGTCGTCATTCTCGGGACGTGCACTGTGGATCATTGCCCTGCACTGCAGGTCTCCCGTAGCCTTCGTCGCAAAACGCGTCAGCAACGACGGCAATCACCGCGGTGACCCAGGCATCGACACTGCCGTCGCAAGCGCCATCGCACCTCTTCGCCGAATGCGAAACCAAGCCTCACGCGCCAACGCACTCAGCCCTCGCCGCTCTTGACCAACAGATGCTTGGCCAGCATGCCGTGCACGCTGCCAAGTCCACGCGCCAGGTGCAGCGTCGCGAACAGCAGCAGCACGCCGATCGCGCACACCGGCACCGACAGCCATCCACTCGCATACGCCGTGTCGCCGAAGGTAAACAGCACGCCGGTATCCAGCAACGCCAGCAGCGGTGCTGCGGCAAAGCCCAGCGACAGCGACAACAAGGTCACGATCACGGTGAAGTAGACGGTGCCCAGCGGCAGCATCAGCAGGAAGTACAGCATCGTGCTCCAGGTGCGCGCGTCGGTGAACATCGCGCCGATGCGCTGCAACCAGCTACCCGGGATGCCCGGATGTGGCGGCCGACGCGGCATGCGCACGCCCAACAGGGTTTCCACCACCCGCCCTTCCACCAGCGACAGCAGCCGCACCGAGCCGAAGAACAGCACCAGCAGCGGCACGCCGATGATCAGGATCAGCAGCCCTGCCGAGAGACTGGCGCCGGTGACCACCCAGCTGAAATAGAACACGCCATTGACCAGCGACAACAGCAAATAGAACAACGCGCCGTAGGTGCGCGGATCGGCGGCCACGCCGAAGAAACTGCCGATCCACGAACTCCGCTTGGGCGGCAGTGGCGGGCGCAACGCACGCGTGACCGTGACTTCGGTTTCGCGGTAGATCTCGGCCACTTCGTCGGGCGCGCCGTAGCTGCCAGCCACACCGGCAATCACCTCGGCCTCGCTCTTGCCGGCTTGCTCGGCCAGTTCGGCGCGCAGGTATTCCTCGGCGTCGTAGAGCGCGTCCTGGATCATCGCCGGGTCCGCGCCGGCCAACGCATGACGCAACTGCGTGAGGTAATCGGGAATGGTGGTCGGCAGCGGACGCGGTGGCGTAATCGTGTTCATGAGTGGGTCCCTTCCAGCACAGAGTCGACGGAATCGCGGGTGGCACGCCAGGCGGCCGTCCACGCGCGCAGGCAATCACGCCCGGTTTCGGTAATGCGGTAGTAGCGACGTGGCGGACCGGAGGCCGATGGCTCGACATGGCTCTGCAACAGCCCGGCCCCTTCCAGGTTGCGCAGCACCGGATACAGCGCGCTCTGCTTGCCGCTGAGCACACCTTCCAGCCGCTCCAGCCGCTTGGCGATGAGATAGCCGTACAGCGGCGCATCGGCCTGGGCCAGCACCGCCAGCAACG
Source organism: Xanthomonas sp. NCPPB 4037 (assembly GCF_041475695.2). Taxonomy (NCBI): domain Bacteria; kingdom Pseudomonadati; phylum Pseudomonadota; class Gammaproteobacteria; order Lysobacterales; family Lysobacteraceae; genus Xanthomonas; species Xanthomonas sp. NCPPB 4037. The sequence goes on along the minus strand of NZ_CM191261.1, from coordinate 1,668,820 downwards.
CCAACGACACCGTGCCGGCGCTGAGCTCCTTCTGAAATTTCTTCAGATAGGCATCCGGCTCGTTCATTGCCACCTCCGCACTAGGTCGAAGGCAATGCTATGTAGAAGTTGGGTATAGCGAATGTGCCGGTAGTCATGTAGCCGGGATTTGGGAGTGGGGAATCGGGAATCGCAACGGCGATGCCCGTGATCTGCCAGTCGCGCGGCAAATCCACGCTTTGAGATGCTCTGCCGCACACGCGCTTTATATGCGTGAGCCCGCGTTCTTTTTAATCAGTCGACCTAGGCGACGACTGCACGCCTTTGCAATTCCCCATTCCCGATTCCCCATTCCCACCCCTGTCGCGCTCGCATTGCCAAACCCAAGTACGTTCATGAGCTTAGAACCTTTGGGTTACTGCCTTTCCTGTACGGCTCCACTACAGTCGGTGGCCCCTGTGCCGATAAACCTCGCACAGGTGGTTTTCACTTTTTGATGGGGTAACAAGATGCGATTTGCGCGTTCGGCACGGCCGTCCATGGCTGACACTTCCTTTGGCGCCACCAAGTGCCTGTGCCTTGCGATCGGGTTGTCGCTTTCGGGCGTGAGCATTGCGCAGCAGGCGCAGACAGCCGCACCCGCGATCGAACAGCCGCAGGCCGAACCGGCCAAGACGCCGGCACCGCCCGCACCCACCGGTTATCCGCTGGAAGCGCAGGGCTGGGGTGCCAAGCAGGGCGGCAACATGTGGCAGGTGCGCTGGGCCGAAGACTGGTCGTATCTGAAAGACCCCTCCAAGCGGAAGAGCCCGTTTGATCCGCTCAAATTCATTCCGTTGAGCGAGTCCGGCGATGTGTATCTGACGCTCAACAACGAACTGCGCGTGCGCAGCAACACCGTGACCAACCCCGGCCTGATTCCGGGCAGCCACTCGCAGCAGCAGTATCTGTTCCGTGCGTTCTTTGGCGCCGACCTGCACGTGGGCGAGCACTTCCGTCTGTACACCGAGCTGGCACACGGCAGCCTGGACGGGCGCAATGAAGGCGCCAAGACCGGTACGCAGGAAAACAACGCGATCCTGCAGCAGGTGTTCTTCGACGTGAAGGGCCAGGTGGCCGAAACCGACCTCGGCCTGCGCGTTGGCCGCCAGGTGTTTGTGGACGGGCCGACCACCTTGATGGCGCTGCGCGACAACACCGACATCTTCGTGACCTTCAACGGCGTGCGCGCCTGGGCGATCGGCGAGAAGACGCGTGTGGACGTGTTCGATTTCAACTTCAACCTGGATGGTACAGAGGGCTTGGGCGATGACCGCATCGATCGCTCGCGGCATTTCCGCGGCGTGGTGGGCGGCTATCGCCTGCCGACAGCCAAGCCGATGTATCTGGAGCCGTTCTTCTATCAGTTCCGCAACGACAACCAGGTGTGGGGCCGCCAGACCGCGGAAGAAAACCGCAATTACTACGGCCTGCGGTTGTGGGGCAACGTGGGCAAGCTGCGCACCGATTCGTTCGTGACCGTGCAGCGCGGCAGCTTCGGCGGACGCGACCTGCGCGCCTACATGGCCAGCACCTCCAATGCCTGGACGTTGAGCGACAGCGGCTGGAAACCGCGCCTGGGCTTCCATAGCGAAATCGCGTCCGGCGGCGGTGGCACCTCTGGCACCGGCACCTTGCGCAACAACAATTTCCTCTACGGCAACACCATCTATTTCAGCTGGGCCACGTTCTTCGGCCCGGTCAATCTGGTGACCGCCGCACCCACATTCACCTTCTCGCCCACCTCCAAGATCACCGTGAATCTGGAGTGGGAAACCCTGTGGCGGCAGACCACCAGCGATGCCATCTACAACAACCAGGCACGCGCCTACGCACGCACGCAGAACACCGGCGAGCGCCGCATCGGCACCATGCCGCGCATCAACGCCACCTGGAACATCGACCCGAACTGGTCGGTGACCTTCCGCGCCGAGCATCTGATGGCCGGCCCGGCACTGGAAAAAGCCGGCTACGGCGATTCCACCTTCGTGATGGGCTGGTTGAACTTCCGCTTCTAGGCAAGCGCGGCGCACTGCCGCACGACGCTGATCACACCGCACAGCCGCCTGGAGCATTCCTGGCGGCTGTTGCGTGATCGGCAGCAACGTTGTCTGGCGACGAGTAACGCAGGCACTGCGGTGATCGCCACGCAGTGCGCGTCAGCAGCGCGCTTGCACACATCGATACCGAAGCCACGCAGTGCACGCACTGCGGCGATTTACTGCAGCGATACGGCCGGTGGATTCGCCAAGGCACTGCCGGCCAGCGGGAACTGCAGGATCGCTTGCGTATGGCGCGCATAACGCGGCACCTGCACAGCCTGCCCTTGCGCTGCAATCGTGATGGCACGTGCTGGCCGCACCAATGCGTCCGGGAGCTCCTGCAGGCGCTGCGCGAGCGGGCGCGCATCAGGGTGCTCGCGTAGCCACAGCACCACGCCGATCAACCGCATCGCCGCGGCAGTGTCCTGCAACTGACGCTGATAATTGCCACCATCGCTGTACTGGGCATCCGCCAACACACACCCGACGGCGTTGGCCACGCAGGCAACATCCTTCGCAGGCGGGGGCGCCAGGGCACTGCCGTCAACCGGTGCATCCTGCACCAGCTGCTTGCGTACGGCATCGCTGCAGGCCCAGGTGTAGTTGGGCGCTGTCAGTGCACGCGTGCGCTCGGCATCGAAAAATTTCAGCACAGCGCGGTCGTACCAACGCTGCGCGCGTTGGTCCATTTCGCCGAGCATTTGCGCATACACCGCATCGACAATCCTGGCCTCGCCATGCAGCGCGCCGCACAGGCTGCTGTCCTCGACGCGCAACGGTGCGAACGCGCTGGCGCACTGCGCCGGCAGGGCTGCGTTGACGGGCAGCTCGCTGAGCATGCTCGCAAACAGGTCGGCATTGCCGCGCAACATCGCCCCACCAATCATCGTGACAATCAAACTCTCGTCGCTGCGCAACAACACGCGCGCCACCTGTGCATCGCTGCAGACAGCGGCCACCGCCTGCGCCTGGCGCCCCTGCACGAAGTCCAGCGCGTGCTGGGTCATCGACAACGTCAATCCCTGCAGTTCCGGCAGCGGCGAGTCGATGCGGCGAGGAAACGGATCGCGGTAGTAGGCATGCTGCGAGAAGCTCGCCATACGCGCCAGCAACGGCGCCTGTGGCGCCAGCGCAGCCGCATAGCTGCGCGATTGCGCTCGCACCTGGGCCAGGCATCCGGACGCGGCCCAACTGCACTTGGGCGGCGCAGTCGCCGGCCACGCCGGCGCGCGGGGATAGCGGCTCAGTTCACTGCGAAATCCGCTTGCGACCGGCGTGCGCTGGAAGCGCTGCAGGTCGCGGGCCAGCACCGCTTCCTGTTCCTCATTTGGAATCGTGTACGGCGATGCCCACAGCGCGACAAACAGGTTGGACCCCGGCGGCGGCGCGGGCCGTGGCTGACGCAGCTGCGCCAACGCTTGCTGCTGGGCCTGCGGGATCGGCCAGCGCGCGGAGAGCGCATAGGCTCCCACCAGCAACGCAACCACCACACCCACCGACAGCAGGGCCCATTTCAAGAACGTTGCGAGCATGGCAGACACCTTCCATGGAGAAGGCTGGCATCTTAGCGGGGGCCACCTACCGGATGCGATTGCCCGAATGGCGGCTGTACCGCACCACGCTGCCGACGCGAACGCGCCACGCGCTGGCCGAACCACAGGCCCACCGGCCGCAAGCGAATGCCTACAATGCGCGCATGTCTGAATCCCCTGCTCCGCATCGTCCCTCCGTGCAACGGGTCTTCCTGACCGGCCTGCTCACCTTGCTGCCGGTCTGGCTGACCTGGGTGGTGGTGAAGTTCGTGTTCTCACTGCTGTCGGGCATCAGCAGCCCGTGGGTGGTGCCGTTGTCCGGACGCATTGCGGCCTCGTTCCCGCATTACCTGGGCTGGATCACGGCGCTGTGGGTGCAGAACACCATCGCGCTGATCGCCACGGTGGCGGTGATCCTGTTCGTGGGTGTCCTGAGCCGGCGCGTGATCGGCCAGCGGCTGCTGCGCTGGTTCGAAGCGATCATGCGGCGCATTCCGTTGGCCAGTGTGGTTTACGACAGCGCGCGCAAGTTGCTGGACATCCTGCAGACGCAGCCGGGTAGCACGCAACGTGTGGTGCTGATCGACTTCCCGCATCGCGATATGAAATCGGTTGGCCTGGTCACCCGCGTGATCAAGGAACAGGGCACCGGCCGCGAGCTGGCCGCCGTCTATGTGCCGACCACGCCGAACCCCACCTCCGGCTATCTGGAGATCGTGCCGGTGGAGCTGCTCACGCCCACCGACTGGACCGTGGACCAGGCGATGAGCTTCATCATTTCCGGCGGCGCCGTGTCGCCGGAGACCGTTCCTTTCACCCGGACTGCGGACCGCTGACGCCATGACACACGTGCGTACCCTCGATGATCGTGCGGTACGGCTGTTCATCGCGCTGGCCGCGTTCTTCTGCGTCAACGCCGCGCTGGCCGAGTTCATCGGCGTCAAGATCTTTGCGCTGGAAGACACCCTCGGCATCGCGCCGTTGAACTGGAACCTGTTCGGGCAGACCGGCTCGCTCAGCTTCACCGCCGGCACCTTGCTGTGGCCGGTGGTGTTCATCATGACCGACACCATCAACGAGTTCTTCGGCAGCCGCGGGGTGCGTTTCATCTCATGGGTGGCGGTGGGCCTGATCGGCTACGGCTTCGTGTTCGCGTTTGCGGCCATCGCGCTGGCACCGGCCGGCTGGTGGGTCACCGCCGCGCAGAGCCAGGGCGTGCCGGACTACCAGGCCGCCTTTGCGGCGGTGTTCGGGCAAGGCCTGTGGACCATCGGCGGCTCGCTGGTGGCGTTCCTGTTCGGGCAGTTGATCGATGTGTCGGTGTTCCACCGCATCCGCCGCGCCACCGGCGAAAAACACGTGTGGTTGCGCGCCACCGGCTCCACGGCGGTGTCGCAGCTGGTGGACAGCTTCGTGGTGATCTATATCGCCTTCGTGCTGGGCCCACAGCATTGGTCGATCGACCAGTTCCTGGCGGTGAGCACGCTCAACTACCTCTACAAGATGGGCTTTGCGATCGCGCTGATTCCGTTGCTGTATCTGGCGCGCCGCGCCATCGGCGCCTACCTGGGCGCCGAACGCGCCGAACAATTGCGCGAAGAAGCTGCCGCCGATTGAGCCAGCCAGCTGCGACGAGCGACCGAACCTGGCGCCGTCAACGCTTGCAGCACAAGCCATGCGGCACGTTATCGCACCGCAGCATTTATTCCTTACGCGGCGCCCTGCCCGTGCCGTGCATGAATTGCACGCGCGGGCCATGACCCTGGTGGCTGGCCGTAACGGTGCGGATCGGGCAAGCTCCCCGCTCGCTTGTTTCCGGAGCCGGTAATGCCGCTTAGCTTTTCCCGCCTGCTGTCCCTGGCCATGGCCGCCGTGTTGAGCCTGTCGCTGGCCGCACCGGCCGATGCAGCCAAGAAGAAGACCGGCAAGGCACAGACCTCGCAAACGCGCGCGAAGGCGGGCAAGGCCAAGAAGTCCACCAAACCGGCCAGGAGCACCAAGGCCAAGGCCAAGCCACGCGCGGTGGTGGCACCGGTGGTGCAGAGCAAGGCACAGCAACTCACGCTGCTGTACGACCAATACTGGGACGCCTCGCTGAAGCTCAACCCGTTGCAGGCCACCTTCCAGGGCGAGAGCCGCTACAACGATCAGCTGCCCAACTTCCTGTCGCCTGCGTTCCGCCAGCAGTCACACGACTTCACCACGCTGTGGTTGGCCAAGGTGGAGGCGATCGGCCCGGATGGGCTCAGCGGGCAGGACCTGCTCAGCTACCAGATCTTCGTGCGCGATGCGCGCAGCGCCCTGGCGGCCGAGCAATTCCCGAGCTGGATGCTGCCGATCAACCAGTTCTACAACATCGCCAGCATTGCGGTGGTCATGGGCTCCGGCACCGGCGCGCAGCCGTTCAACACCGTCAAGGACTACGACAACTGGTCGCGCCGCGCGCTCGGCATCCCGGACCTGTTCGACCAGGCCATCACCAACATGCGTGCGGGCATGCAGGCCGGGGTGGTGCAGCCCAAGGCCTTGATGGAAAAAGTGCTGCCGCAGCTGGACGCGATCATTGCGCGCAGTGCCGAAGAAAGCCTGTTCTGGGGGCCAATCCGCAACCTGCCCGCCGACATGCCTGAGGCAGACAAACAGCGCATCACCGCCGAGTACAAGCGGATGATCGAGTTCCGCATCATGCCGGCCTACCGCGCACTGCGCGGCTTCATCGCCACCGAATACCTGCCAGCCTGCCGCGACACCGCGGGCCTGGCCGCGCTGCCCAACGGCGCCGCCTGGTACGCCTACGACGTGCGCCAGAGCACCACCTCCGACCTGACCCCGGCACAGATCCACCAGACCGGCCTGGACGAGGTGGCGCGCCTGCAGGGCGAGATCCAGAACGTGGCCAAGCAGGTCAAGTTCCGCGGCAACCTGCCCAAGTTCTACAAGTTCATGCAGACCGACAAGCGCTTCGTGTTCCGTAGCGAGTCCGAACTGCTGGACGCCTACCGCGGCCTGCAGAGCCGCGTGCAGGCCGCGGTACCCCGCCTGTTCGCCACCCAGGGCATCCCGGCCCTGGACGTGCGCCCGGTGGAGCCACAGCGCGCGCAAGCGGCGGCCAGCGGCTCGTACATGCGCCCCAACCCGCACGACAACACGCCGGGCATCTTCTACGTCAACACGTCCAACCTGCCCGCGCGCCCGCGCTGGGAAGGCGAAAGCCTGTTCCTGCACGAAGGCGTGCCGGGCCATCACTACCAGCTCGGCCTGCAGCAGCAATTGACCGACCTGCCCAAGTTCCGCCGCTTCGGTGGTGAGACCGCCTTCATCGAAGGCTGGGGCCTGTATGCCGAATCGCTGGGCCGCGAACTGGGGCTGTACCAGGACCCGTACAACTACTACGGCTATCTGCAGAACGCGCTGCTGCGCTCGATCCGGCTGGTGGTGGACACCGGCCTGCATAGCCAGGGCTGGACCCGCGCGCAGGCCATCGACTACATGTTGCAGAACTCGGCCGTCACCCGCGAAGACGCCGAGGCTGAGGTGGACCGCTACCTGGCCATTCCCGGCCAGGCGCTGGCCTACAAGGTCGGCGAAATGAAGATCAGCCAGTTGCGCGAACAGGCGCAACGCGAGCTGGGGCCGCGCTTTGATGTGCGTGCCTTCCACACCGAAGTGCTCAAGGACGGTTCGGTGCCGCTGGAGATCCTGCAGGACAAAGTGCAGCGCTGGATCGCCACGCAGAAAGGCTGAGCACGCTCAGCCAGCCGTGCGCGCCGCCACCAGTGCGGCGATGTCGGCCGGCGTGGTGCGGCAGCAGCCACCGATCAAACGCGCACCGGCCGCATGCCATTGCGCACGTTGCGTCGCCAGTGAACACGCCGCTGTGGTTCCCGCATGCCAGCGCTTGTCGCTGGCGTCGTAGTGCTCGCCGGAATTGGGATACACCACCAACGGCAAGCTGGTCAGCGCGGCCAACGACTGCAGCGCGGCGGTGACCTGCTCGATCGCAATGCAATTGATGCCCACCGCGACCACCTGCGGGCACGCGTCCAGAGCCGGAATCACTTGCGCCAGTGGCGTGCCATCGCTCAGATGCGCGGCATCGCGCAGGGTGAACGAAAACCACGCATGCACCTGCGGCAATTCCTCCAGCAACAGGCGCAGGGCGGTGATCTCGCTGGCCGACGGCAAGGTTTCGCAGGCCAATAGATCCACGCCGGCATCCACCAGCGCCGCGATGCGCGGGCGATGGAAGTCGAGCATCTGCGCCACCGGCAGCGCGTAGTCGCCGCGGTATTCGGAACCATCCGCCAGATAGGCACCATACGGCCCCACCGAGCCGGCCACCCACAGCGGCGCGTCCTGCGGATGCGCGGCCAGGTGGTCCGCGCGCGCCTGCGCCGCCAGCGCCACGCTGCGTGCAATCAACGCCTGCGACTGCGCCAGGCCTAGCCCGCGCGCGGCAAAGCCCCGCGGCGTGGCCTGGTAGCTGGCGGTGATCGCACACTGCGCACCGGCGCCAAAGTAGTCGCGGTGCACCTGGTAGATCAGTTCCGGCTGCTCCATCAACACCCGTGCCGACCACAAGGCGTCGTTGAGATCACAGCCACGCTGTTCCAGCTCGGTGGCCAGCGCGCCATCCAGCACCACTTCACCGTCGCGCTGCAAGACATCACTGAAGGGCGCACCGGCGCGCGGTTGGCGGGGAACAACGGTCATGGACGCACTCTCCGGGCTGCAAGCCTTTGGGTCACTGCATAGGCGCCGTAACACAGCGCCACGAACGGAATCCCGCACCACAGCGCGATGCGCTGCTGCGGGTCAAACGCCAGCCCAGCGCAGGCCAGCACGCACAACGCACCACCAATCAGCGGCGTCCACGGATACCACGGCGCGCGGTAGGCCAGGCTGTCCAGTGAAATGCCGTCACGCAGCAGCTGGCGGCGGAAACAATAGTGCGAGGCGCAGATGCTCAGCCATACCACCACCACCGCAAACCCGGAGACTGCAGAAATCGCCACGAACACGGTGTCGGCCGCGTACACACCGGTCAGCAGCGCCAGCAGCCCGCCAAGCATGCTCAGCACCAGCGCAGGCAGCGGGATGCCACGCCGGGTCAGCAGCGCAAAGCGGGCAGGCAAGGTGCCCTCGTTGGCCAACGACCACAGCATGCGGGCCGCCGCATACAACCCGGAGTTGGCCGCCGACAGGATCGCGGTGAGGATCACCGCGTTGAGCAGACCTGCGGCATACGGAATGCCCAGCAGCTCGAAGGCGCGCACGAACGGGCTGGTCTCCACCGCCGCCGCCTGCGCCGGCAACAACGCGGCCAGCACCAGCACGGTGCCGACGAACAGCACCACCAGACGGATCAACGTGGTGCGGATCGCCAGCGGGATTGCGCGTGCAGGCTGTGCGGTTTCGCCGGCTGCGATGCCGATCAGCTCGGTCCCGGAGAAAGCGAAATTCACCGCCACCATCGTCATCAGGATCGGCATGGCGCCGTGCGCAAACCAGCCATCGGCGCGCAGATGGCGCACTCCCGGCGCCGGGCTGCCATCGGCCAGCGGCAGCCAGCCGACCACCGCCGCGCCGCCCAGCACGATGAACACCACAATGGTCACTACCTTGATCAGCGAAAACCAGAATTCGCCTTCGGCAAACCAGCGTGCCGACACCATGTTCAAACTGAAAATCAGCACGCAGAACAGCAGGCACCACGGCCACGCCGGGCTGTGCGGAAACCAGTACTGCATGCAGAACGCGGCAGCGGTGAGGCTCGACCCCAACGCCACCGTCCAGGTGAGCCAGTACAACCAGGCCACCACGTAGCCGGTGGCAGGCCCCAGATAGCGCGCGGCATACACATGAAACGCGCCGGTCTGCGGCATCGCCACCGCCAGCTCGCCCAGGCACTGCATCACCAGGTACACCACCAGCGCGCCGATCAGGTACGCCAGTACCGTACCCAGCGCGCCGGTGGTGGCGATGATGTAGCCGGTGTTGAAGAACAATCCCGTGCCGATCACACCGCCCAGCGACAGCATCACCAGATGGCGCACCTGCATGCTGCGCTGGAACTGCGGTGCGGCGGTGGACGGGGGCTCGGACATGCGTGGTTCTGATCGGTGGCGCCCCATCCTGCCATGCGCGGCCAGGCGAGCACAGCCATGCGGTGGCGAGCTGTGACGTGGCCCTGCCGCTTAACGGCATGCGGGTATCCTGGCAACTCGTTTTTGCCAGCTTGCCGCCATGACATCCTGTTATCGCACTTACCACGCGGTCTCCCGCGTCATCGATGCCCTGCCGTTGCCGCCCGCAGTTGAATCTCTCAAGATCGGCGTGCTCCGTGCTGACGCTGCAGCGCGCTTCATTGAGCGCAAATGCCTGCGCACTGAACGTTGCGGCCGATCGATTCTGTCGCCACTGGTTATCGCGCCACAGGCCACCACCAGGAGCGCCGCATGATGCTCGCGGGGATCCACCACGTTGCAATCATTGCCGGCGATTACGCACGTTCCAAGCAGTTCTATTGCGAGATCCTCGGCCTACGCGTGCTCGATGAGCATTACCGGCAGGCGCGCGACTCCTGGAAGCTGGATCTGGCGCTGCCGGATGGCGGGCAGATTGAGCTGTTCTCCTTTCCGGGCGCACCACTGCGGCCCAGCCGACCGGAGGCGCGTGGCCTTCGCCACCTGGCCTTCCGCGTGCAGGATCTGGATGCGGCCATCGCCCGTCTAACCGCCCACGGCGTGGACACCGAGGCGGTCCGCGTGGACGAATACACCGGCCGGCGCTTCACCTTCTTTGCCGACCCGGACGACCTGCCGCTGGAGTTGTATGAGATGGCGTGAGAGGAGTACTGATCGCTGCTGAAGCAGAACAACGGCAGGTAGTAAGCCCCGCCGACCGAGTACGGTCGCGCCCGCCAGGCGCGCCGACCCGGATGAATGCATGCCGCAGCGCGGCTTTCCGCCACCATACTCCACGGTATACATTCGCGATCAGGCCGCCGACGGTGGCCACTGCACTCCCTGGGAGGGGACACATGCGCAAGACCTTCAAGACCCTGATCCTGGCCCTGCCGCTGGCCGCTGCCTCGCTGCTGGCCCAGGCCGCCGACTCGCCGGTGGGCCGCTGGAAGACCATCGATGATGAAACCGGCAAGCCCAAGTCGGTGGTGCAGATCGAGCAGGCCGCCAACGGCACGTTGAGCGGCAAGGTGGTCGAGATCCTGCAATCCAACCATGGGCCCAACCCCACCTGCGACAAGTGCGACGGTGCGCTGAAAGGCAAGCCGATCAAGGGCATGACCATCCTGTGGGGCCTCAAGCCCGACGGCACCGCTGTGTGGGGCGGCGGCTCGGTGCTCGACCCGGCCAAGGGCAAGACCTACAAGGCCAAGGTCACCCTGACCGACAGCGGCAAGAAGCTGCAGATGCGCGGCTATGTCGGCATCGAAGCCCTGGGCCGCACGCAGACCTGGGTGCGCGAGTAGGTCGGGATTCGGGATTGGGGATTCGTAAAAGCAGGCGCCCGTGAGGGCGCCTTTTTTGTTCGTCTCCATTTTTTTTGCGCGTCTTCATCCGCGCATATCTGTGCGGCAGGAACTGGCGGGCGATGAGCGCCAGCCAATGCAGCCAAACGCTGACGCGCCTCGACAGCACGGCCACCTGGCCCGCTTTGACCGATTCCCGACTCCCCAATCCCGATTCCCTCCCCCTTTCCCGACTAATGCGATAATCACGTGTCCCCCGCATTACGCCCGCCATGACCCGCACCGCACTCGTCACTACCGCCCTGCCCTATGCCAATGGGCCGCTGCATCTTGGCCATCTGGTCGGTTATATCCAGGCCGACATCTGGGTGCGCGCGCGCCGGTTGCGCGGCGACAAGACCTGGTTCGTCTGTGCCGATGACACCCATGGCACGCCGATCATGCTCGCGGCCGAAAAGGCGGGCGTCACGCCAGAGGCCTTCATCGCCAACATCCAGGCCAGCCATGAGCGCGATTTCGCCGCGTTCGGGGTGACCTTCGATCACTACGATTCGACCAATTCGCCGGTCAATCGCGAACTCACCGAAGCCTTCTACGCCAAGCTCGAGGCCGCCGGCCATATCAGCCGTCGCTCGGTGGCGCAGTTCTACGATCCGGCCAAGGGCATGTTCCTGCCGGACCGCTACATCAAGGGCATCTGCCCCAACTGCGGCAGCGCCGACCAGTACGGCGACAACTGCGAAGTCTGTGGCGCAACCTATGCGCCGACCGAGCTGAAAGAACCCAAGTCGGTGATTTCCGGCGCCACGCCCGAGCTGCGCGATTCGGAGCACTTTTTCTTCGAAGTGGGCCATTTCGATGGCTTCCTGCGGGAGTGGCTGGATGGCGACGTGGCGTTGCCGGGCGTCAAGGCCAAGCTCAAGGAATGGCTGGATGCCGAAGGCGGCCTGCGCGCGTGGGACATCTCGCGCGACGCGCCGTATTTCGGTTTCCAGATTCCCGGCCAGCCCGGCAAGTATTTCTACGTCTGGCTGGACGCGCCGATCGGCTACCTGTGCAGCTTCAAGACGCTGTGCGCGCAGATGGGCGAAGACTTCCAGGCGCATCTGGCGGCCGGCACGCAAACCGAACTGCACCACTTCATCGGCAAGGACATCGTCAATTTCCACGGCCTGTTCTGGCCTGCGGTGCTGCACGGCACCGGCCATCGCGCGCCAACCCGGCTGCACGTCAACGGCTACCTGATGGTGGACGGCGCCAAGATGTCCAAGTCGCGCGGCACCTTCGTGATGGCGCGGACGTTCCTGGATGTCGGCCTGGAGCCGGAGGCGCTGCGCTATTACTTCGCCGCCAAATCCTCCGGTGGCGTCGACGACCTGGACCTCAACCTGGGCGATTTCGTTGCGCGGGTGAACGCAGACCTGGTCGGCAAATTCGTCAACCTGGCCAGCCGCTGCGCCGGCTTCATCGGCAAGCGCTTCGACGGCAAACTGGCTGACGCGCTGCCCGATCCGGCGCAGTACGCGCGCTTTGTCGAGGCACTGGCGCCGATCCGCGAAGCCTACGAGCGCAACGACCCGGCCAGTGCGATCCGCCAGACCATGGCGCTGGCTGACGAGGCCAACAAGTACATCGACGACACCAAGCCGTGGGTGATCGCCAAGCAGGAAGGCGCCGACGCGCAATTGCAATCGGTGTGCACGCAGGGCCTGAACCTGTTCCGCCTGCTGGTCGCCGCGCTCAAGCCGATCCTGCCGCGCACCGCCGCCGAGGCCGAGGCCTTCCTGTCGGCACCGATGACCAGTTGGGAGGACGTGAGCCGCCCGCTCACTTGCCATGTCATCCAGCCCTACACCGCCCTGTTCACCCGTATTGACCCCAAATTGATCGACGCCATGACCGACGCTTCCAAAGACACGATGGCCGCACCTGCGGCACCGGCTGCGACGACCGCCAGCGCTGAAAAGGTGGCCAAAATCGATGCAAAAGCGGCTACGCCGGCCAATCCCCCCGCCTCCGTCGCGAATCCAGGTCTTATTGGCATGGACGATTTCGCCAAGCTCGATCTGCGCATCGGCAAGGTGCTGGTGTGCGAGGCGGTGGAAGGCTCCGACAAGCTGCTGCGCTTCGAGCTGGATGCCGGCGAGCTGGGCAAGCGCCAGATCTTCTCGGGCATCCGCGCCAGCTACGGCGACCCGGAAACGCTGGTCGGCCGCAGCGTGGTGTTCATCGCCAACCTGGCCCCGCGCAAGATGCGCTTCGGCATCAGCGAAGGCATGATCCTCTCGGCCGGCTTCGACGGCGGCGCCCTCGCGCTGCTGGACGCCGATGCGGGCGCACAGCCGGGGATGCCCGTCAGGTGAAGCGGGATTGGGGAGTCGGGATTAGGGATTGGTGGCACGCGAGCCACGCCTCAGCGTTGAAAGCCAAGCCTGGCAACGCTGCCAGCACCGGAACCCGCACTCGATCTCCACAGCTACGTTACTCACTAATCACCAGACATCGCACTTAGACCAATCCCCACTCCCGAATCCCCAATCTCCGCCCCAATGCAACTCGCCCTGTTCGATTTCGATCACACCGTGACCACCTGCGACACCTACGCGCGGTTCCTGCGCCAAGTGGCCAGCCCGGAACAGCGGGCGGCGGCACGGTGGCAGGTGGGTCCGTGGGTGGCGGGTTATCGGCTCGGGCTGGTGTCGGCGCCGCGCCTGCGCGCGCGGGTGACGCGGCTGGTGTTTACGGGCCGCGCCCTGGACGAGATGCAGACGCACGGCGCCAGCTATGCACGCACCGACCTGCCGGGCGTGTTGCGCCCGGAGGTGATGCGACGCATCGACTGGCACCAGGCCCAAGGCCATGAGGTGGTGCTGGTCTCGGGATCGCTGGACCTGTACCTGCAGCCGTGGTGCACGCAGCATGGCCTGTCGCTGATCTGCAACCGGCTGGAGCACGCGGCCGGCCGGCTCACCGGCCGCTACGCCGATGGCGATTGCGGCCCGCACAAGGCTGCGCAGATTCGCCTGTGCTACGCACTGGCGCAGTACGACTGCGTGCATGCCTATGGCGACAGCCGCGAAGACCGGCCGATGCTCGCACTGGCGCAGCAGCGCTGGTACCGCGGCCAGCAACTGCACTGACACGCCGCGTAATGCCCACCTCGCTCCCCACGCTGGTCGAACGTCTGGACCGCCTGTTGCCGCAGACCCAATGCGGCCAGTGCGGGTTCGACGGCTGTCGCCCCTATGCGCAGGCGATGGCCGAGGGCAAGGCCACGATCGACCACTGCCCGCCCGGCGGCGATGCGGGCGCGCGGGCGCTGGCGCAGGTGCTGCAGGTGCCGGCGCGCCCATATGACCGCAGCCGCGGCACCCATCTCCCCCCACAGGTGGCCTGGATCGTGGAAGCCGATTGCATCGGCTGCACCAAGTGCATCCAGGCCTGCCCCGTGGATGCCATCGTGGGCGGCGCCAAGCACATGCACACGGTGATCGCCCCGCTGTGCACCGGTTGCGAGCTATGCGTGCCGGCCTGCCCGGTGGATTGCATCGAGCTGCGTGTAGTCGGTTAAGCGCAGCGGTCGAAAACGGCCGCGCAGGTCCGCAAGCGTAGTCCGCGCCTATTCGACGGTGTCCGCGCCCTGGCCGCCAACGGCGATGCCGAGCAGACGAAATGACGGCATCGCCCAAACGCATGAACCACGCGCCCCAGGGCCCTCTGCGCCTTCGCCCCTACGTGGCAACACATCGTCAGATCCCCGAATGCCGAAGGGCACTGAGTGAAGCCGGGGGTGGCGAGACCCACATCGTTGAACGCGGTTGTTCGCCCGCTCCAGGCATCAGTATCAGCACCAGCTCCCCACCCCCGCCAGCCTGCCCGCGTCACCCCGACCGACGCCCCACACCGGCCACGTGCGCCGATCACTGTCACAGACGCTCGCCGTCCGCCCATCCCCTGACGTCAGGAACCCCCTGACGCCTCCCGCCGCATCCGTGCTGCGGACGCGCTCGTATGAGGTCAGGACTGTCATCGAGGAACGCGCCGATGCGCCTGCCCGCCGCCGTTACCAAGCTCGCCACGCTTTGCCGCCCCACACCGCCGTTGCTGCTATTGGTGCTGGCCTGCCTGCCGTTGGGCGCTGCCGCCGCGGTCACCCGCGTCGACGGCGATGCCTTCGATGGCGACAGCGGTGCGCTGCGCTACCGCGAGTCGCATTGGCTGCTCGATGACGGCGGGCGGTTGGTGCTGTACCGCTGCAAGGACGGGCAGCCATTCGCGCGCAAGCAGGTCGATGGCGGCGGCAGCGCGCCCAATTTCAGCCTGGTCGATGGCCGCGATGGTTATCGCGAAGGGGTGCGGCAGCGCGACGGCGTGCGCGAGATGTACCAACAGCTTCCGGGCAAACCGGAACGCCGCACCGCACTGCCGGCGACCGAGACGCCACGCGTGATCGATGCCGGCTTCGATGCGTATCTGCGCACGCATTGGGCCGCTCTTGGCAGCGCTGCGCAGCAGGTGGAATTCGTGGTGCCCAGCCTGCAGCGGCAACTGACGTTCCGCGTGCAACGCATCGGCGAAACCGCCGGGCAGCGCCGCTACAAGGTCAGCCTGGACGCCTGGTATGGCGCAGCGCTGCCGGCCCTGGAAGTCACCTACGCCATCGCCGACAAGCGCCTGCTCGAGTTCCGTGGCGTAGGCAATCTGCGCGATGCCAATGGCCGCTATCCGCGCGTGCGCATCGTGTTTCCCGACACACCGGCGCAGCCGGCCAACGCCGAGTCGCTGCGCCAGGCCCGCGAGCAACCGCTGGTTGCGCGATGCGACGTGCCGTGAGCACCGCCGCGCTCTTCACACCCGCCCACACGCGCTTGCGTACAACGGCCCGGGCAGCCCTTTCCCCTGCAGGAGCATCGTCATGGCCAAGGCCTATCTCTGGATCAACGCAGTGCTCTATGTCGTCCTGGCGATCTGGTGCACCCTCTCGCCAAGCAAGACCGCCACGGCGGTGGGCTACACGCAGCTGTCGCCGGCTGGCCAGTCCGAATACCTGGTCATCTATGGCGGGCTGCAGTTGGGCATGGCCTTCCTGTTCGGCTACTTCGCCTGGATCGATCAACCGCGCACCGGCCTGCTGGTCGCACTGGCGTTCTACGTGCCCATCGTGCTGTTCCGCACCGTCTCGCTTTCGCGCCTGTGGCCGGTCTCCGCGCCAACGGTGGCACTGGCGGGTGTGGAAATCCTGCTGCTGCTCGCCGCCGTGCTGCTGTGGTTCAAACACCGATGAAAGACTCTTTCGGCCCAGTCCGGTACGATCGGCGCCACCTCCGCCAACGCCCGACCGCATGAGTGCCATTCCTGGCCACGACGACGATGAGACCGGACGCCTGCTCACCGCAACGGCGGGCGGCGACCGCCACGCCTTCGAAGCGTTGTACCGGCAAACCTCGCCCAAACTGTTCGGGGTGTGCCTGCGCATGATCCCGCAGCGCGCCGAAGCCGAAGAAGTGCTGCAGGACGTGTTTACGCTGATCTGGCACAAGGCCGGGCAGTTCGACCCGAGCCGTGCGCGCGGGCTGACCTGGCTGGCGATGATTGCGCGCAACAAGGCCATCGACCATCTGCGCGCCACCGCGCCGCAGCGCCGTAACGTGACATTGGACGATGCCGGCGAACTACGCTCGGCCGACGCCTCGCCGTTGGAACGCGCCGAACGCCTCACCACGCGCCGGCGCATCGATCACTGCCTGGCCGAACTGGAACCGCCACGCAGCGAGCTGATCCGCACCGCGTTCTTCGAAGGCATCACCTACGAAGAACTGGCCGAGCGCACCGATACGCCGATTGGCACGGTCAAAAGCTGGATCCGCCGGGGTCTGGCCAAACTCAAGGCATGTCTGGAACGATGAGCACGCCCTTCCCCATCGACCAGGAACCACCCCGCGACGTGCTGGCCGGCGAGTATGTGCTGGGCCTGCTCAGCGCCGACGACCGTCTGGCCGTGGAGCAGCGCATCGCCACCGATGCGCAGTTCGCGCAGGCAGTGGCGCAATGGCAAGAACATCTGGCGCCGCTGCTGGAAGAAATCGCCGCGGTGACACCGGCCGACCAGGTCTGGATGCGCGTGCGCCAGGCACTGGGCTTCGATACACCGTTGCATGCGGTGCCCGCACCCGGCGTGCAGAGCCCGGCGCCACCGGCGGCGGTTCCGCTATGGAACAGCGTGCGCTTCTGGCGCTGGGCCAGTGCCGGTGGCCTGGCCACTGCAGCAGTCTGCGTGCTGGCCTTGCTGAGTGTGCGCACCCCGCCGACCGCGCCGCCATCTGGCCCGGTGCAGAACACGCCGATCGTTCAGACACCGCCGGCCAAGCCACCGGTCACTCCGCCGGCAACCGGCATTGCGATGACCTCCACACTGGCCACCGCCGATGGGCGCCCGGGCTATGTGGCGTTGATGGATGCCGACAAGCAGGTCATCACCGTGACGCCGCTGGATCGCACCGCCACCGCCGGCAAGGTGCCGGAATTGTGGCTGATCACCCCCGATGGCAAGGCGCATTCGATGGGTGTGTTCGACGACCAGCGTGCGCGGCGCGCGTCGATCCCGGCGCCGTTGATGCCGATGCTCAGCAACGAGGCGATCCTGGCAGTCACCCTGGAACCACCGGGTGGTGCGCCGGGCGGCGTGGCCACCGGCACCGTGGTGGCCAAGGGCGGCATCAGCACGTTGGCCATGGCGCCTTGATCGCCTGAGTGCAGCGGCATCCGTCAAAGGATGCCGCTGGCAGCGTCATTGGCGAACACGTTGCGCGCCGTCGTCCAGCAACACGGACCATGCGCACGTACGGCAAATGTTTGAGTGGACCTGCTGCACCTGCGCACCATCAGTGCCTGCCGCGCAGCCGTGCAACCGTGTTTCTTCTTCTGGCAAAGCAGACTCGTCCGCGCGCACGCGCTTTGCGCGGATGTTTTTGTGTGCGCCGCCACGCGAATCGCTTGCGCTCCCAACTGTAGACGCCGGATGCGTGCGACGATCAAGCGGACTGGTGCATCTGTTTGCCGGCAGCATCCGTAAAGGGTCCCATCCACCACGGAGAACCATGCGTGCCGAGCTCTGGACTCGACCCCCGCGTTGCACCCACGCCCCACCCCGCCACCCCGCCACAGCGCGCGGGCAAGGCCCGGCGGTTTGGCAGCCTGCGTCGCTGGGTGGATTCGCAAACCGACGAACCGTTGGACGAAGCCCGCGCGGACCGCATCGACTGGCTGCGCGCGCTGCCGTTCATCGCCTTGCATCTGGCCTGCTTTGCGGTGTTCTGGGTCGGCGCGTCGTGGTTCGCAGTGGGCATGGCCGTGGCGCTGTACGCGCTGCGCATGTTCGCGCTGACCGGTTTCTATCACCGCTATTTCTCGCACCGCGCATTCAAGACCTCGCGCGTGGTGCAGTTCGTGTTCGCCGCGATCGCCGCCACCTGCGTGCAACGTGGGCCGCTGTGGTGGGCCGCACACCATCGCAACCATCACCGGCATACCGACACCGGGCGTGACCCGCATTCGCCGGCACAGCACGGCTTCTGGTGGAGCCATACCGGCTGGTTCCTGACTCCGCGCAATTTCCGCACCGATTGGGAAGTGATTCCGGATCTGCGCCGCTTCACCGAGCTGCGATTTCTGGACCGCTTCGACATCGTGATGCCGGTGCTGCTGGCGCTGGGCCTGTACCTGCTGGGCGACTGGCTGGCGGATGCGGCGCCTGGCCTGCACACCAGTGGCGCGCAGTTGCTGGTGTGGGGCTTCGTGCTGTCCACGGTGGCGTTGTTCCATGCCACCTTCACCATCAATTCGCTAGCGCACCGCTTCGGTAGCCGGCGCTTCGACACCCGCGACGACAGCCGCAACAACTGGCTGCTGGCGCTGCTCACCTTCGGCGAGGGCTGGCACAACAACCATCATTTCTTTCCCGGCTCGGCGCGCCAGGGCGTGCGCTGGTGGGAATACGACATGACCTGGTACGGGCTAACGGTGATGTCGTGGGTGGGCCTGGTGTGGGATCTCAAACCGATGCCCGCCATGCTGACGCGACGCGCCGGACGGGTGGCGCGATGAGCGGTGGCAGGATCGCGGTGGTCGGCAGTGGAATCGCCGGCCTGGGCGCCGCATGGCTGCTATCGCGGCGTTACGAAGTGACGCTGTTCGAGGCTGCCGATTATCTCGGCGGCCACACGCACACCCACGACATCCAGCTGGAGGGCCAGCGTTACGCGGTGGACAGCGGCTTCATCGTGTTCAACCCGCAGCACTACCCCTTGCTCACCCGGTTGTTTGCTGAAATCGACGTCGCGTCGCAGTCCACCACCATGAGTTTTTCGGTGCACGACGCGCGCAGTGGGCTCGAATACAACGCCGGTTCGCTCGGCGGGCTGTTCTGCCAGCGCCGCAACCTGCTCAGCCCACGCTTCTGGGGCATGCTAGCCGACCTGCGGCGTTTTTACCGGCAGGCGCCTGCGGTACTGACCAGCGACGAGCGTTTCAGCACGCTGGGCGAGTACCTGCACCGGCACAGCTATTCGGACACCTTTCGCGACCAGCACCTGGTCCCGATGGCCTCGGCGCTGTGGTCCTCGCCCTCGCAACGCATTCTCGAATTTCCGATGGGCCAGTTGATCGGCTTCATGGCCAATCACCACATGCTGCAGATCAGCGGCCGGCCGCAATGGCAGGTGGTGCGCGGTGGTTCGTCGAGCTATGTGCGCGCGTTGCGGCGGCGTTGGCAGGTGCAGGAACGGTTGTCCACGCCGGTGCACGCCGTCCGCCGGGCCGGCAACTGCGTGGTCGTGACCTCGTTGCGCGGCGACGAGCACTTCGACGAGGTGGTACTTGCCTGCCATGCCGACGATGCATTGGCCTTGCTCAGCGATGCCACGCCTGCCGAGCAGCAGATCCTGGGCGCCATCACCTACCAGAACAACGACACCGTGCTGCACACCGATGCCAGCGTGCTGCCGCGCGACCGCCGCGCCTGGGCGGCCTGGAATGCGCATGTGCCGGCAGACCCACAGGCGCCGTGCACGGTGAGCTACTGGATGAACGCGCTGCAGTCGATCAACGCACCGCAACCGTTCATCGTCAGCCTCAATCGCGACCAGGACATCGCACCGGAGAAAGTGCTGCGCCGCATGCGCTACCGCCACCCGGTGCAGAACGCCGCCGCACTCGATGCACAGGCGCGCAAGGCACAGATCCAGGGCCAGCGGCACACCTGGTTTGCCGGCGCGGCGTGGGGCTTCGGCTTCCACGAAGACGGCCTGCGCAGCGGCGTGGACGTGGCGCATGCACTGGGAGTGCCGTGGTGACCCAGCTGCTGCGCGAAGCGATCACCGATGCCGTTCCACTGCCGCCCACCGAGGGCGGTGGTGCTGGACGGCTGCACGGCCCGTTGCGCAGCGCCATCTACACCGGCTGGGTGCGGCACCGCCGCTACGCGCCCAAGCCGCTGCAATTCCGCTACCGCCTGTTCCTGATGTATCTGGATCTGGCCGAGCTGGAGCACGTCTTTGCACGCCGCTGGCTTTGGTCGGTGGGCCGCGCGAATCTGGCGCAGTTCCGCCGCAGCGACTACCTGGGCGACCCACAGGTGCCGCTGGACCAGGCCGTGCGCGACTGCGTGCAGGCCCACACCGGCGACCGCCCGGACGGTGCGATCCGCCTGCTCACGCACCTGCGTTACTTCGGCCATGTGTTCAATCCGGTCAGCTTCTACTACTGCTTCGACCGCCACGACGGGCTGCGCTGGATCGTGGCCGAAATCACCAACACGCCCTGGCAGCAGCGCCACACCTATGTGCTGCCGGTGGCGCAGGCGCGCAGTCATCGCGATGTGCATGCGTGGCGCTTCGATAAACGCTTCCACGTGTCGCCGTTCATGGGCATGCAGCACCACTACGATTGGCGCTTCAGCGTGCCGACGGAACACTTGCGCGTGCACATGGATGTGCTGGATGCCATCGAAGCCGCGCCGCAAGCCCCTGCGCAGCAGGCGCGCCGCTTCGATGCCACGCTGGTGCTGCAGCGCCAACCGCTGACCGCAGGCACGCTGGCGCGCACGCTGCTTGGCTACCCCTTGATGACCGTGCAGGTGGTGCTGGCCATCCACTGGCAGGCACTGCGCCTGTGGCTGCGCGGCAACCCCGTCCACAATCACCCCACTCCGCCTGTGCGAGAACGCTCATGAGTGCCACCTCCCTGCCCGACACTGCCGCGCCGCGCGCGGCCTCGTGGACCGATCGGCTGTTGCGCAAGCGGCTGCTGGCCACACTGGGCGACCTGCGCGATGGGCAGCTGCAGCTGCATGAAGCCGATCGCGTCACCACGCTTGGCAATGCCAGCGGCACGCAGGCGCTGCAGACCCAGTTGCGGGTGACCGACCCGCGCTTCTATCGGCAGGCCGCGCTCAACGGCAGTGTCGGCGCCGGCGAGGCCTACATGGATGGCGATTGGCAGTGCGACGACCTGGTGACGCTGATGCGCCTGCTGCTGCGCAACCGCGACCGACTGGACGCGATGGAAACCGGCACCGCCCGCCTGGGCGGCTGGGCCATGCGCAGCCTGCATACGCTGGCGCGTAACACACGCAGCGGCAGCCGGCGCAACATCGCGGCGCATTACGACCTGGGCAACCCGCTGTTCCGGTTGTTCCTGGATGCCAACCTGATGTACTCCTCCGCCATCTTCGTCGACGGCGAAGAAGCGCAGGGCGAGGCGGCGCTCGAGCGCGCAGCCACCCGCAAGCTGGAACGCATCTGCGAAAAGCTGCGCCTGGGGCCGCAGCATCATGTGGTGGAAATCGGCACCGGCTGGGGTGGGTTTGCACTGCATGCCGCACGCGAACATGGCTGCCGCGTCACCACCACCACCATCTCGCGCGAACAGTTCGAACTGGCCACCCAGCGCATCGCCGCAGCCGGCTTGAGCGAGCGCGTGACGGTGCTGCTGCGCGATTACCGCGACCTGGAAGGCCACTACGACCGCGTGGTGTCGATCGAGATGATCGAGGCCATCGGGCACCAGTACCTGGATACCTACTTCGCCAAGGTCGGCAGCCTGCTGACCGACGAGGGCGAGGCGCTGATCCAGGCGATCACCATCGAAGACCATCGCTATGCGCAGGCACTGCGCTCGGTGGACTTCATCAAGCGGCACATCTTTCCGGGCAGCTTCATTCCCTCGGTGGCGGCCATGACCGGCGCCATCGGCCGCGCCAGCGATCTGCGCCTGTTCAATCTGGAAGACATCGGCCCCAGCTATGCACTGACCCTGCGTGCATGGCGGCAGCGCTTCATGGCGCAACTGCCGCAGGTGCGCGCACTGGGCTACGACGAGCGCTTCATCCGCATGTGGGAATTTTATCTGGCCTATTGCGAAGCCGGTTTTCTGGAACGCTCGATCGGCGATGTGCATCTGTGGTTGAGCAAGCCGGGCGCACGTCCGCCGCAGTTCGTACCCGGGTTGAGCAGCGCCGCATGAAGCAGCTGGGCAACTACGTCGGCTTGCAGGTGCTGTGGCTGGTGGCGGTCAGCTCAGCCGCGCGTGGGCGGGTGTGGCCCACGCTGCTGGCGTTGGCGCTGTTTGCGCTCTACCAGCTGTGGCCCACGCGGCGCGCGCGTGGCGACTGGCAGTTGCTGCTGGCCGCCATCGCACTGGGGCTGTTGCTGGACACCACACTGGCCGCAGGCGACTGGGTGCGCTACGCCGCGCCGTGGCCGGGCAGCGTGCTCGCACCTGCGTGGATCCTGGCGCTCTGGCTGGGATTTGCGCTGACGCTCAATCATTCACTGGCAACGGTCATGCAGCGCCCCTGGCTGGCGGTTGTGCTGGGCGCGGTCTTCGGGCCGCTGTCGTACTGGCTGGCCGAGCGCAGCTGGCAGGCCATCGAATTGCTGGCACCGCAGCGCAACGCGCTGCTGGCGCTGGCGATTGGCTGGGGCGCGGCCTGCGGCCTGCTCTCGCTGTATGCCCGCCGCCTGGCACGCCCCGCCTTTGAAACCATCACTGGAGACCCGCAATGACTGTCTGGCCGCTGCTGCATGTCGGCGTGTTCGCCGCCGTGGTGATGGTGTTGGGTTGGCTGTGGCAACGCCGCAGTGGCAACGCCGGCCCGGTGGACGTGTTATGGGCGGGCTGCCTGGCGGTTGCCGCGCCTTACTGCGCGTGGATGTCCGATGGCGCGCTGCTGCCACGCGTGCTGGTGGCGGTGCTCGGCGGCGTATGGGGCGCACGGCTTGCCTGGCACCTGGGCGTGCGTGTGTTCGGCGACCCCCACGAGGATGGTCGCTACCGCGCCCTGCGTGAGCACTGGAACGGCGATCAACGCAAGTTCCTGGGCTTTTTCCTGGCCCAGGCGGTGGTGGTGGTGCTGTTCTCGGTGCCGTTCCTGGCCGCGGCCAGCAACCCGAACCCGGCATGGAGCCTGTGGAGCAGCCTGGCGATTGTGGTGTGGTTGATCGCCGTCGGCGGCGAGGCGCTGGCCGACCGGCAGTTGTCTGCGCACAAGGCCAACCCGGCCAATCGCGGCAAGACGTGTCGCACCGGGCTCTGGCGCTATTCGCGGCATCCCAATTACTTCTTCGAATTCGTGCATTGGTTTGCTTATCTGGCCTTGGCGGTCGGTGCGGGGCCGGGGCCGGTGGCGCTGTGTGCGCTGGGCCCGGTGGTGATGTTCGTGTTCCTGTATCGCTTCACCGGCATCCCCTATACCGAGCAGCAGGCACTGCGCTCGCGTGGCGAGGACTACGCCCAGTACCAACGCAGCACCAGCGCATTTTTCCCGTTCCCCCCTTCGTCCTGATTCGCCTGGAGAGTCGCATGTCCACCGTTACCATCCCGCCCTCCGCGCATCCCGAAGAAGGCTTTGCCACCCGCCTGGCCGAATCCGGCGTGCTGCCCGATGCCGCGTTGCGTTACGGCATCCGCCGACTATGCGCGCAGCGCCTGCTGGACGAACGCCGCGATGGCGCCGATGCCAGCGGCGAGCGCCAGCGAGCCTTCATCGACAGCCTGCGCGGCAGCGCCATCGCGATCGAAACCGATGCCGCCAATCGCCAGCACTACGAGCTGCCGCCGCAGTTCTTCACCCTGTGCCTGGGGCGACGCCTGAAATACAGCAGCTGCTACTGGGACGCGACCACGCCGGACCTGGACGCGGCCGAACTGCGCATGCTGGCGTTGTACGGCGAGCGCGCCGAGCTGGCCGATGGCCAGCGCATCCTGGAGCTGGGCTGCGGTTGGGGCTCGCTCACCTTGTGGATGGCCGAGCGCTATCCGACTGCCAGCATCACCGCGGTGTCCAATTCGCGGCCGCAGCGCGCGCATATCCTCGAACAGTGCCGCGTGCGCGGCTTGAGCAACGTGCAGGTCATCACCGCCGACGTCAATGCGCTGGCACTGCCCACCGACAGCTTCGATCGCGTGGTCTCGGTAGAAATGTTCGAGCACATGCGCAACTACCGCGAGCTGCTGTCGCGGATCGGCAGCTGGCTGGCACCGGGCGGCAAGCTGTTCGTGCATATCTTCTGCCACCGCGACCTGGCCTACCCGTTCGAAGTGGCCGGCGAAGACAACTGGATGGGGCGGCACTTCTTCACCGGCGGGCTGATGCCGGCGGCCGATACGCTGCTGCAGTTTCAGCAGGATGTGGTGATCGAACAACGCTGGGTGTTGTCCGGCGAGCATTACGAAAAGACCGCCAATGCCTGGCTGGAAAACCAGGACCGGCACCGCGAACAGATCATGCCGCTGCTGCGGCAGACCTACGGCGAGGATGCACAGCGCTGGTGGCAGCGCTGGCGCATGTTCTGGCTGGCCTGCGCGGAGCTGTTCGGCTACGACGAAGGCCGCGAATGGGGCGTGGCGCATTACCGCTTCGCCAAGCGCTGACCGACGCCGGTTGACCAGCTCGGTCAGTCGGCAGTCACGCTGCCGACCGGCCAGCAGCGCGATGCCGCAGCACCGCGCGCAGTGATGCCGCGGCGAATCAGCTCGTTGCTGCGGTGACCACGATCTCCACTTTCCACTCCGGGCGCGCCAGCTTGGCTTCCACGGTGGCGCGTGCCGGGGTGAAGCCGTGCGGCACCCACTCGTCCCAGGCCTTGTTCATGCCGTCGAAATCGGCGATGTCGGCAAGAAAGATTTCCGCACGCAGGATCTTGGTCTTGTCGCTGGCGGCCATCGCCAGCAGCTTGTCGATCTCGGCCAGCACCTGACGGGTCTGCCCGGTGATGTCTTCGCTGGTGTCGTCGGCAATCTGCCCGGCGAGGTAGCACACGCCGCCATGGACGGTCATTTCGGACATACGCGGGCCGGTATCGAATCGCTGCAGCATCTTCAGGCTTCCTACGGTTGGTTGACCGGGGCATTGTCACGCGAATGCGATGAACGTGCAGCGCGTGCCAGCCAACTGCCCACCAGCGTTAACCAGATCACGATCAGCACGATGGCAGTCTTCTGGCTGATGCCGCGTGGCGCGGTGTGCACGCTGACGTTGAACAGCAACACCGCAAACGCCACCAGGCCCAGGCCGAAGGCCGGCACGAAGCGGCTGCGCCAGCGTGGGTCGTTGCGGAAATACCACGACTGCAGCAGCAGCCCGGCAATCACGCATAGAAACGCGGCCTGCGCGGACAACAGATGCACCATCAACGCCGCGTTCGGCGCCAGCGTCGGCATCCAGCTGTCGCCGATCGAGACTGCGCTCAGGCCCAGTGCCGCGGCCCAGAACAAGCCCAGCACGGTGCGGCTGCGCGCGTTTGGCATCAGCGCGGCATGCAGGCCCAGCGCCAACCACGCCATGCTCGCGGCCAGCACGCAATAAGCGGTGCGCAGTACCAACCCGTAGGGCCCGTGCAGATACAGGCTCAGTTGCGCGCCCACCCAGTCCAGGTCGGCGCGCGCCAGTTGCAGGGTCAGCACCAGCACGACGAATGCCACGCCAACCACGGCGGCGGTGCTGCCGGCATGCGCGCTCCAGCGCGGCGGCGCGCCTGGCACGGCCTGTGCATCAGCTCCCCTGCCTTGCGCCACCTCACGCTTCAACATCCTGTCTGCACCTTCACTGCATCGCTTTGCATCGTTTCGTTCCAACCGCACGCATGCGCCCGTTTGGCCTATGATGCGCGCGGCCGTCCAGGGCCGACAATGTGTCGGCCCGATCGAACCCTGTGTTCACCCTCCACCGGCGCCCACGCGACCACGCTGCATGCACTCCCACGCTGTCCGGCCCATGCAGATCCTTCGCACTTGCTGCCTCCGCGGCGCGTGCGCACTCCCCTCCTTTCAGCAGATCCCGTTGCCCCCATGACGGATACCCCCGTGTCTTCCGAAGCCACCGCCAGCGGCTGGCGCCGTGCGCTGCCCGTGATCATCAGCCTGGCGATCCTGGCCATGGCGCTGCACGCGCTGTCCTCGCAATTCACCGATCACGGCTACCGCCAGATCCGGCAGGCGTTCCGCGCACTCGGCGCCGGCCAGATCGCACTCACCTTGCTGCTTGGCCTGAGCAGCTATGCGTGCCTGGTGGGCTTCGACTGGGTGGGCCTCAAGCGCACCGGCAAGCGCCTGCATCCGGCGCGGGTGGGCATCACC
Source organism: Xanthomonas sp. NCPPB 4037 (assembly GCF_041475695.2). Taxonomy (NCBI): domain Bacteria; kingdom Pseudomonadati; phylum Pseudomonadota; class Gammaproteobacteria; order Lysobacterales; family Lysobacteraceae; genus Xanthomonas; species Xanthomonas sp. NCPPB 4037. Next base: position 1,642,103 of record NZ_CM191261.1, on the reverse strand, counting down.
GCCTTCATGGCGCACGCGGTGGGGCAGACACTGGGCTTTGCGGCGCTCACCGGCGGCGCGGTGCGCCTGCGCGGCTACGGCAGCGTGGGGCTGACCCTGGCCGAGATCGGCCAGGTGGTGCTGATGAGCACGCTGGGCTTCATCTTCGGCGCCTGGGTGCTGCTCGGCATTGCGCTGATGCTCGAACCCGAAGCGGCCGCGCGTGCGCTACCGATTGCCGCTGAAGGCATCCGCATCGCCGGCATCGCGCTGTTGGCCGGTTACCTGGCGATGCTGGTGCTGGTGGGCCGGCACGGGCGCGAATTCGGCATCCGCAGCCATCGCTTCTGGCTGCCCGACCGCACCACCGTGCTGGGCGTGACAGCGCTCAGCGTGGTCGAACTGGGCCTGGCCGCTGCAGCGTTCTACGTGCTGCTGCCGCCTGATCCGGGCACCGGCTACTTCGGCTTCATCGGCATCTGGCTGGTGGCGGTGGTGGCCGGGCTGATCTCCACCGTGCCGGCCGGCCTTGGCGTGTTCGAGTGGAGCCTGCTCAAGCTGCTGCCGCATGTCACCCCGGCGGCGGTGCTAGCGGCCGCGCTGGCGTACCGGGTCACGTATTACATCGTGCCGCTGCTGATCTCGGTGGCCATGGCGGCGGCCACCGGCCTGCGTGCACCGGTGCGCGCCAGTGCCAGCACCGCGCGCACGGTGTGGAAGACCTTGCGGCCGTGGCTGCCGCAGATCCTGGCCTTGGCGGTGTTTGCGGTAGGTGCGGCGCTGGTGATCGACGGCACCCTGCCCACGCCACGCGCACGTCAGGAGGTGGCGCCGCTGCCGCTGATCGAGACCTCGCACCTGCTGGTCAGCCTGGGCGGCATGCTGCTGTTGCTGATTGGCCAGGGCCTGCAACGCCGCAGCCATTCGGCCTGGGTGCTGGCACTGGGCGTGTGCGTGTTGCTGCCGCCGCTGTCGCTGCTGCGCGGCAGCCATATCTCGGTGTCGTTGTCGGCCGCACTGGCCGCAGTGGCCTTGTGGGCGGCGCGGCGGGAGTTCTATCGCCAGGGCGCGCTGCTGGACGAAGCCTGGTCGTGGCGCTGGCTGAGCAATCTGGGGCTGGTGCTGGTGGCCACGTTCTGGCTGCTGTTCTTCGTCTACAGCCATGTCGAATACAGCAACGACCTGTGGTGGCAGTTCGCCACCTCGGCCAATGCGCCGCGTGCGCTGCGTGCGCTGCTGATCCTGTGCGTGGGCGTGATCCTGTTCGGCACGGCACGCCTGTTGCGCGGCGGTCGCCGGCCAATGCCGCCAGCCGATGCGCAAGCCTTGCAGGCCCTGGCACCGGTGCTGGCCAGCAGCGCCGACACCCAGGCCTGCCTGGCGCTCACCGGCGACAAGGCGTTCCTGCGTGATGAGAAGGGCCTGGGCTTTGTGATGATGCAGCGCTACGGCGGCTCGCTGATCTCGATGGGCGACCCGGTCGGGCCGCCGGAGGTGGCGCGCGCGCTGATCTGGCGCTTCCGCGAAGAGGCCGACCACATGGGCCTGCGCCCGGTGTTCTACCAGGTGGGCGAGAAATACTGGCAGACCTATCTGGACATGGGCCTGACCCTGGTCAAGCTGGGCGAAGAAGCCATCGTGCCGCTGGAGGGCTTCACCCTGGAAGGCCGCGACCGCGCCGACCTGCGCCAGGCCTGGAACCGCGGCAAGCGCGGCGGCCTGAGCTTCCGCATGCTGCAGCCCGAGCAGGTGGATGCGGTGATGGCAGCGCTGGGCGAGGTCTCCGAGCAATGGCTGGACGAAAAGGCCGGCGAAGAGAAAGGCTTCTCGCTGGGCAGTTTCGACCCGGACTACCTGCGCCGGTTTCCGGTGGCGGTTGCCGAGGCGGAAGGCAAGATCGTGGCGTTCGCCAATGTGTGGTGCGCGCCGGCCGGCGGCGAGTTGTCGGTGGACCTGATGCGGCACAGCGCGCAGGCACCCAAGGGCACCATGGATTTCCTGTTTATCGAGCTGTTCCTGTGGGGCCACGCCAACGGCTACACGCGCTTCTCGCTGGGCATGGCACCGCTGTCGGGCCTGGCCGAGCATCGGCTGGCTGGTCGCTGGAACCGCTTCGCCAGCCTGGTGGCGCGGCACGGCGAACGCTTCTATGGCTTCAGCGGGCTGCGCCGCTTCAAATCCAAGTTTGCACCGACCTGGCGCCCGCGCTATCTGGTGGCGCCCGGCGGTATGCATCTGCCCGCCGCCTTGCTGGATGTCACCCGGCTGATCTCGGTAGACCCGGGCCGGCAGGACTGACGCGATACCTGACCCACGCACCGCGTGCGATCACGCGGTGCGCGGATGGGCTGTCTTGCTCGGTTATGGTTTCGACAGCGCGTGCAGCTGTTCCATGATTACCTTGGCCAGGGTTGCGTAATCGCCCTTGAAGTGATGATCGCCCGGCAGCATGACGCGCTTGGCCGTCTCCGCCGGCAGGCTTGGGCACAGCGCGTCCTCATCGTCCTGGCCGTAGATGCACACGGTGGTGCCAGGCGGCAGGCGCTGCACTTCCGGGGCGATCGGCAAGCCGTCGTCGTCCGACCCCAGCCAGTTGCTGACATGGAACTCGTAGTCGGCCAGCTTGCCAACCGACAACAGCGCGGTCATGCGCAGGTTTTGCTTGGTGGGTGCGGGCAGTTTGTTGATGGCCGCCGGCAGCACGTCGGCACCTTGCGAGAAGCCGATCAGCACCACCCGCCGGCGCTGCCAACGCTGCGCATAGAACCGCGCGATGCGGTCCAGGTCGGTGGCGAATCCTTGCGGCGTGCGTTCGCTCCAGAAGTAGCGCAGCGAGTCCAGGCCGACCACCGGAATGCCCTGCGCCACCAGCGCATCGGCAACCTCCTCGTCCAGCCCCGCCCAGCCGCCGTCACCGGAGACGAAGATGGCGAAGGTGTCGTCGTCGTTGTCGCCATCGCCCCGGGCCGGCAGTTCGACCACGGGCAGGTCTTCCAGGCCACCCGGCGGTGGCGGCAAGGCCACGCCTTTCTGCTCGCCCAGCGAGCGCGCCGCTGCGCGTAGCCCCGGCAAAATATCGCCCTGCTTGGAGCGCCGGAATGTCTGGGCCTGCGGAATTTGTTTGAGGAAGGCATCTTCGGCAGCGGACGGGCAGCGCGTGCCCTGGCTGCTGGCAAGCACCCACGGAATCTGCAACGGCGCCGGCACCAGGCTGTTGCTGCCCGGGCGCACGCCCGGCTGGCAGATTGCCTGATCGGACACCGCCGCCGGGCACAGGCCGTCGGTCAGCACGCCGGCGAGCGTGTGCGGCCTGGCCTGCGCGGCGATCGCGTAGGCCAGTGCGGCGCCTTCGCCATCGCCCACCAGCAGCGGCAGCCGATAGGTGGGGATGTGATAGAAGGCCTGCAGGTAGCGCGAGAAATTCTCCACATCGCCCACTGAGAACGCGCAGGTGCCGCCATCCTTGCGCACCACGTCATACAGATGCGTGGTGTCCACCAGCGCCACCATTGCACCGTCGGCACGCAGCGCCTCGGCCTGGGCCTTACGGGTGGCCGTATTGTCGTTGCCAGCCAGCCAGATCACCACGCGTTGTGGCTCGCCCTTGGGCATCAGCACCGGAATCTGCTCGAAACGCCCGTGGCTGACCGCCTGCGGTGCCTGTGCGGCGGCCATGCCGGAGAGCGCCACTGCCGCCGCGCCGCAAAGCGCGCTCCACATCTCAAGTCGTCGCATGTCGCACCATCGGGAAGAGTGGGCCAAAGATAATCGTTCCACGTGCTGCCGCGAAGCGCGTTGCTTCGCTCACGGCGCAGCCGCAGGCTGGCGTGCTTGCCAGGCGGCCAACGCGGCGCGGTAACGCGCCAGCTCCTCGGCGTACAGGTCATGCACGCACAGGGGGCAACCGCTCTCGCAGCACTCGTTGGGGCCCGGCGGTTGCGGCGGCTGCGGGCGTGGATCGTGGTGAGAAGAAGCGCCGTCGTGCATGCGGCAAGTGTACCGCGCACGCTGGCTGGGCCTTGGAACGCTCACTCAACGGAGCGCGCAATTGTCAGGCGGGTGCGGACAGCGCGGCGGAAGCGAAGCGTGCAGGGGAATGAGGATTTTGAGTGCAGCCCGCGCCCGCCCGGAGGCTGCGCAATCGTGTTGCTCGCTGCGTTTGGCCTAGCGGCCCAGCCGCCGGCGCAGGTTGGCACGCGCGGCGGCATCGCAGCGCGCGTGGAAGTCATCGCTGAGGAAGATGCGCGGGCGCTTGAGCAGCCCGGCCAGGAAGCGGCCGCGGTTGAGCCGGAACAGCAGGCTGGGCACCACCCCACGGTATTCCTCGGCAATTCCGCGGTCGTAGGCGTCGAAGACCTCGGCCGGCGCGGCAAGAATGGCCATATCGCAATCCAGGAACAGCGCCGCGTCGGCATCCACGTCCTCCGGCTGCAGCTGGCCATGCCGGGCGGTGAGCAGGATCAGCGCCTGGACCCGGGCCAGGTCCACCGGCGCCTGCGGCCACCATTGCGGAATACAGGCCAGCGCCCACTCGGCCGAGCGGGCTTCGTTGTCGCTGCGGCCGGGCACGTACACCGCATCGTGGAACAGCACCGCCAGCCACACTTCCACCGGCTGCTGCCATCCTGGCCCCGCCGCAACCTCGGCGTAATGCTGCAGCACGGCCCGCACGTGGCCGAAGTGGTGGTAGGCGCGCGGCGGCGTGGCATAGGCCTGTTCAAGCGCGGCCAGATGGTCAGGCGATAACGGAAGCGGTGTGGAGTCCATGCGCGCAGGCTAACGCGTTGATGCCGGCGTGCACATCAGCGCAGTGACCAGCGGCCTTCGATCTGATAGCGCGACTGGCCAAGAAAGCTGCGCACCAGGGCGAAGTCGGTGACGGTCCAGCGCAACGGGTGGCAGCGACGTTGCGGCAGCGCCTGATTGCAGTAGAGCAAGGTCATGTGCGGGGTGTATTGCGCATCGCCGGCAATGCCCACGTGCGCCAGCTGCCGGCCCAGCGCGCCTTGCAGGTCGTACAGCCCGCGCACCTGCTCTTCGCCACGCAACACGCACGGCAGTTGCGAGCGGCGTCCACCGAATGTGCCGACACGGTCGAACTCCACCTCGAATGGTTGCTGCGCCACGCGTTCTGCGGCCTGGCTGGCACGCGCCACCAGCGATGGTGGCAGGCCGCCGGCGTAATCGCCCAGATGATGCAAGGTGACATGCAAGCGCTCCGGCGCCAGCAGCTTGCCTTCGACCAGCCCGGCCTGCAGCAGCGCACTGCCGATCTGTGCGGCATGCGTGGCAGTGGCGGCATCGGCCATCACCGCAAAAAACAGGCGCTCGGTGGTCTTTTCTTCGCCCAGGCCCAGCGACAGCTGCGCTTCGGCGGAGGACAGGTACAGGAACTGCTGCTGCATGGGATCAATCCACGACCGCGGGCGCCGGCCTGCCTGAACAAGGGCGGCGGATACTAGCAGAACCGCTCACGCTGCAGAACACAGGGCGTGTTGGTGCTTGCTAATGACAGCGCTGATGCTGGGTGACTGCGGTCGTCGTTGCATCGACACGCGCAATGTAGACGATGCGACGTGCTACATCGCCTGCGTCACCCAAGTCGAGCGCCTACGCACCGTGCATCGACAAAGTGATGCGGGCCATATGCCACACATTGCCCGTAGCACTGCATATGGATGCGCCCCTGCTCCACAGCCGTTTGCCCGCTGAGTGTGGTGCGTTGGTCCAGCGCGTCCAGGTACTCGGTAATTGCGGTGCACTCGGCGATGAAGGTGCGCTCGTGCCACGTAATAACTCCATACAACTCAACAACACCACACAAAAAGAAACGGGCAGCTCGCGCTACCCGTTTCCGCCTCTATCGTTTACTTCCCGAAGCTGCGCCATGCGGTGCATCCGGTCACGCTGTCGTATTACGCAGCGCTCTTCATCGCGTGCTTGCGGTTGCGCATGACGTCATGGCAAGCGCGCACTTCCGGCAGCAGGCGCAGCGCGGCGTCGCGTGCGGCAGCCGGGGTGTCCTGGTCGGCGATGGTTTCGTCAAACGCCTTCAACAGGCGGTCTTCGGATTCTTCCAGCTCGGCCACGTAGCCGTACTTGGTGTCGCCCAGCGTGGCGCGCACCTTGCCGTAGAACTGCTGCATGCTGCCGACCATGGTGCCGTGGGTTTCCGGCTTGCCGCCAACCGAGGCAACCACGCTGCTCAGGTTGCTGACGATGTCGGACTTCACGCCTGCAATGCGGCGGAACAGCGTTGCCAGTTCGGCATCGCCCACCTTGCTTGCGGCTTCTTCGTAGAAGTCCTTGCCGTCGCGGGAAATGGCGATCAGGTCGTTGAGGCTATGCTCGGTCTTGCTCTGGATGCTCATATGTCACTCCTGTGTTGCAGGTGGTCCAGCGCTGCGCACGCTCGTTACTGTCATGCGCTGCGGCGGAAGAAAGGGGTTTCAATCATTCCGTGTCACTGCGGTATCGCTGCGTACGGCCTCATCCTGGTCTTGCCGCCATAAGCCGTGTGTGAGTGATTGCCCCGCTGTCCTCACGCGGCCGTGCCTGCCATGAACATCGATTCATTCAATGCAAGCGGCCTGGACTGAAGTGATTACGTCAGCCGTTCTTGGGCAATTTGCTGGCCCACATGTTGTCGACCAGATTGGGATAGCGCCGCCCCGCCGCATCGGCGCGCGCCTTGGCTGCAGCCTTCTGTGCATCGCTCAACGGCGTGCTGCCGGTACGACGCTTGGGCGCTGCACGCGTCCAGGGTGGTGGAGTCGGAGTGGTCACCGCGGCACGCTCACTGTGTTGGAAACCAGCGGTCTCGGCAGCGCGCCGTGAGCTAGCCGTGCAGCGCTACATGTGCGCGTTTGCAACTGAGCGGCGCCATATCGCATGCAGCGCCGCTGCGACTTAGAGCAGCTATCAAAACGACTGCGCAGCCGCCAGGTTTTGTTAGACGCTCTTAGTAGCTGGCTGCCAGCGCGCGCTGGCGACGTTCCTGCCACACCGCGCAGCTGTAGACCAACAAACCGCCCAGTGCGGTGGCCGCACCGACATAGCCGGTGGAGGTCCAGCCCCACCCCGCCGTGATCGCCATGCCCCCCAGCCACGGCCCCAAGGCGTTGGCGGTGTTGAACGCGGCATGGTTGGACGCGGCGGCCAGGGTTTGCGCTTCTGCGGCCACGTCCATCAACCGGGTCTGCAGGGCCGGTGCCAGTGCGCCCATGGTGCCGACCGCCACGATCGACACGAACACCCAACTGCTCGACAACGCCGCCAACGGGAAGGTCAACATCACCACGATCGACCACACCAGCAACACCGGCACCGCGCGGAACTGCATGCGGTCGAACAACCACCCGCCAAGAATGCTGCCGAGCACGCCGCCTACGCCGAAGGCCGCCATGGCCAGCGGAATGCGCGCAGGCGCCACACCGGTCACGGCGGTGAGCGTGGGCGCCAGATAACTGAAGACGCAGAACATGCCGGAAAAACCTACCGCGCCAATTGCCAGCGCAAACCACACCTGCGGCTGATTGAACGCGCGCATCTCGCGCAGGGGTTGCTGGCGCGGTTCGTCCGGTGCCGGTGGCAGCAACACCGCAACTGCCGCGACCGTGCCCAACGCAATCACCGACACCGCCGCATACGCCCAACGCCAGCTCAGGCTCTGGCCAAGCCAGGTGGCCAACGGGTTGCCGACCAGCAGCGCCACGCTCAGGCCCAGCAACACGCGCCCCACCGCAGTGGCGCGCTGGTTGGGCGGGCTGATCGACGCCGCCACCAACGAGGCCACACCGAAATACGCCCCATGCGGCAAGCCGGCAATGAAGCGACACAGCAACATGGTGTGGTAGCTCGGCGCCAATGCGCTGGCGAGGTTGCCCAGCGCATAGAACACCATCAGCAGCAGCAACAAGGTCCGTCGCGGCCAGCGCGCACCCAGGATCGCCAGCAGCGGCGCACCCACCACCACACCCAGGGCGTACGCGCTGATCACATGCCCCACCTGCGGCTCGCTGATGTGCAGCCCGTGCGCAATCTGCGTCATCAGGCCCATCGTGGAGAACTCGCTGATGCCGATGGCAAACCCGCCCATCGCCAGTGCCAGCAAGATCAGCACGTAGTCGCGGCGAGGCACGCGCGGCGTTGAAGCATCGTTGGAAGACATGCCCGGGTCCACAATGGCGAGCCGCCCATTATTGTGCAATGCAGCATCTAGCGAAAGGCGCGCCATCGCCTTGGTTCAGCACATGCCTCGTGACACTTCACAGAATGCGCTGAAACACGTTACAAAAGACGCACTGTCCCATCGGTGCAGCCTCGAATACAGATCAGTCCGCCACCATCGCTGGGAGGCCTACGTCATCGGCAAGATCGCGACGTACGCATTTTCTCCTTTTCAACCTGGCGACCGATGTCCACTTCCACTCCTTCTCCGTTGTTTTCGCCGGTGCGCCTGGGCGCGCTGGATCTGTCCAACCGCGTGATCATGGCGCCGCTGACGCGCAACCGCGCCGTTGCTGGCGCAGTGCCGTCGCCGCTGGCGGTGGAGTACTACGCCCAGCGCGCCACTGCCGGCCTGATCATCGCCGAAGGCACCCAGATCAGCCCGCTCGGTCAGGGCTACCTGGACACCCCCGGCATCCACACGCCCGCACAGGTCGAAGGCTGGCGCGCGGTCACCGATGCAGTGCACCGGCAGGGTGGCAAGATCGCGCTGCAGCTGTGGCACGTGGGCCGCGTCTCGCACACCAGCCTGTTGCCGCCGGGCGAAGTGCCGGTGGCCCCTAGCGCCATCCGCTCCACCGGCAAGACCTTCACCGCGCAGGGCTTTTCTGATGTCTCCGAGCCGCGTGCACTGGCGCTGGAGGAAATTCCCGCGCTGATCGAGGACTACCGCGCAGCTGCGCGTAACGCCATCGACGCCGGCTTCGACGGCGTGGAAGTGCATGCGGCCAACGGCTACCTGATCGACCAGTTCCTGCGCGACGGCTCCAACCAGCGCACCGATGCCTACGGCGGCGATATCGAAAACCGCACGCGCCTGCTCGCCGAAGTGGTGCAGGCCATTGCCGACGAGATCGGCGCCGAGCGCACCGGTGTGCGACTCTCGCCGGTGACGCCGGTGTACGACATGCACGACTCCGACCCGCAGGCCTTGTTCGAGCGCGCGGTGGAGCGGCTGAACCTGATCGGCGGGCTGGCCTTCGTGCACGTGATCGAAGGCGCCACCGGCGGCCCGCGCGACAACATCGCCTTCGATTACACCGCACTGCGGGCCAAGTTCGATGGCGCATGGATCAGCAACAACGGCTATGACAAGGCGATGGCCGAACAGGCGATCAGCCGTGGCGACACCGATGCGGTCTCCTTCGGCCGTGCCTACATTGCCAACCCGGACCTGGTACGCCGCCTGCGCGAGAACGCGCCGCTGGCGGAACCGAACCAGGCCACGCTGTACGGCGGCGGCGCCGAAGGCTACACCGACTACCCGGCACTGCCGGCGTAACCGCACCGCTGCCCGGTCGCCATGCAGGTGATCGGGCAGCTGCATTTTTCTTGAGCAGCCGCAGCCGAGCGTTGCCACTGCAAACGAACGCTGTAAGTCACAACCACACGCGCGTGTGGCTCACCGACACAGATGACTGCGATAGCGCTGATCGCGCGCAGATGCCGTTGCACATGCACGACAACACCGAGCGGCAACGCCGGCGCCACGCCCAACCTGCACACGCTGCGTCGCAACGCGCCCAGTGGACACCGACAGCGCGCATGGCAGACCGCAGCTGGCTCCCGCGCCCTTCAACCGTCGTCTTCGCACCGGCATCAGCAACCAACACCGCATCGCCTACAGCGCCACCACAACCTGCGCGAACATGACGCACACGCGCAGCCCGGCTAGGATCGTGCGACATGATTTTCGGGAATGCCCATGCGCCGCCTGCTCTCTGCCCTGCTGTTGTGTGCACTGTTGTTTTGCGACCAGGCAGCTGCGGTGCCGTTCTGGGGCGCGCGCCAATCCAGCCCTGCCGAAACCCCGCCGGACCAGCTCAAGCCCGGTGAATGGATCTGGGGCGGCGTGAGCAAAGGCTGGGGGCCGATGGCAGTGATCGTCAGCCTCACCGAGCAACGCGCCTATGCGTATCGCAACGGCATCCTGATCGGCGTGTCCACCATCAGCTCCGGCAAGCCTGGGCACGAGACGCCTACCGGCGTGTTCACCATCCTGCAAAAAGACAAGGACCACCGCTCCAGCATCTACAACGCCGCGCCCATGCCCTACCAGCAGCGGCTCACCTGGGATGGCGTGGCGCTGCATGCCGGCGGCCTGCCCGGCTATCCGGAATCGCATGGCTGCGTGCATCTGCCGTCCGAGTTCGCCCGCCTGCTGTTCGACAACTCCAACATGGGCATGGTGGTGGTTGTGGCGCAGGCCGGGGTGGATGCCGATGCGGTGGTGCACCCGCGCGCGCTCAGCCCGATCGACCCCTCCACCGGTGCGCAGCGCCCGCTGTTGCCGCTGCCCAGCGGGCAGACCTATGCCTGGCAGCCCGAGCTCGCGCCCACCGGCCCGATCTCGATGCTGGTCAGCAGCAGCGACCAGCAATTGGCGGTGTATCGCAACGGGGTGGAAATCGGACGCGCCCGCGCGGTGCTGCACGCACCCGCCGATGCCGCGCCACTGGGCACGCAGGCCTTCATCGTTGGCCAGGGCTTCTTGCCCGGCGTGGTGCCTGGGCTGCCGGGCGTGCGCATGCCCAACTGGATGCGCATCGGCATTCCCGGCAGCGCGGCGGCCGCTGGGCAGGCGCTGGATGCGAACACCATCGCGCGGCTGCAGGTGCCGCCGGCGTTTCTCGCCGACCTGCTGCCGCTGCTGACGCCGGGCGTGGTGCTGGTGGCCACCGATCAGCACATCCTGCCGGAGACCACTGGCGGCAAACTGCAGGTGCTGGATTCGGATCCGCCGGAAGCGCCTTAGCGCGGGCAATGGCCGGTGAGAATCGCCGGGATACCTCGACCTTCGGCGTACCCGAGCGACGCACGGCACGACCGAAGCGACGTCGGTCGGGGTGTGCACGTAGTCGCCTTCGACGAAGTTGCAGCAGAGCACACCGAGCGGCGTGGCGGTGAACTCGCCTACGGCAGTCAGCGGCTTATCGACTGCCCCGATGAAGCGCAAGCGGCGTGGCGTCTTACCAACCGAACGATTTAAATTGAGCACGTCGTTGCGCGTGCCACCCTGCAGCTCAGGCCGCCATCACTGCCACGGTCGCCACGCTCAAAGCCGGCTGGGCCGCCGCGAACGATCCAGCGTGACTCTGCGCATCGCGCCACAGCATGCGCCAAGCAGCACGCTCCCACCTGGTCGCCAGGCAGCGGATGCGCAGCGGCGCACGCACGCTTCGCCGTGCCTCCAGACCGCTAAGTACGCCACCGCTCTCCTTCCCGGCCAACGCTGCAGTCGTGATTGCCACACCGGCGCCGCGCGGTGATGATGCAGTCACTCATTGCCAAGGATGTGCGTGATGCGCCAACGATTGCTCGCCCTGTTGTGTGCCGCGTTGTACGCCGCCGCGTCGCCATCGCGCGCCGATGAGATGCGCCCGGCTGCGCCCGACGCCACCTGCCTGGATGCACGCCAGGTGGCCGAACTGCAGCAGGCCGATGCCCGCACGTTGGCGGTGACCGGCCAGCAAGGCCGCCTGTTCCGCCTGCGCCTGGCCGAGGACTGCCCCGACATTGCCAACCAAACCGGCGCGTCGTTACTGGCTGCGCATGGCTGGATCTGCAACGGCGCGGCCGCGTTTGTGGGCACCGGCACGCAGCGCTGCGCCATCACCCAGGTGGAGCCGATCGATGCACGGACATACGCCAGCATCGCGCGTTACCGCGCAACCGATGGCACCGCCACGCTGGATCCGGTGACCGTCCGGCAGAGCCGCCGCCGCAACTTCGCCGGTTCTTCCAGTTATTGCTTCAATCCCAGCATGTTGCGCTCGTGGTCGGAGGACCCTGATGGCCTGCTGGTCGAAGTCTCCGCGCGCCATCCCGGCACACACCGCTACTACCGGGTGGAACTGCTGGACAGTTGCCGTGAGCTCAGCGGCGCGCCGCCCATCCAGTTCGTTTCCGGCATGGGCATCAATGCCATCTGCGGCAATCCCGGCGACAAGGTGACCGTGCTCGACGAGCTCAGCCTAGCCGGCGCGGCGGCCGGCTCCGGCCAGCAAGGCGAGTTCGCCACCAGCCGCGGCGGGATGCTCGCCCGCCTGCGCCAGAGCTGCACCATCGCAGCGGTGTATCCGCGCGATTGAGTCGTCCAACGTCGCGATATACACCTGGCTTTGTGGGAGCGCGCTTGCGCGCGATGGGGCGTCACCGGTAACACCCCCATCGCGCGCAAGCGCGCTCCTACAACGCGTTTCAGACCCAACAAGCGCTCTAGATCGCGCTCAGGCCTTGCGCAGGAAACAGGTCTTCAGCACCAGGCCCTTGATCTTGTCGGAGTTGCCTTCGATGTGCTCGGCATCGTCCTCGACCAGGCGGATATTGCGGATCACCGTGCCCTGCTTGAGCGGAATCGACGAGCCCTTGACCTTGAGGTCCTTGATCACGGTGACGGTGTCACCGGCGTCGAGCACATTGCCGTTGCTGTCGCGCACGACCACCGCGTTAGCCGGCGCCTCGGCAGCGCTCCACTCGAAACCGCAATCGGCGCAGATCCACTGCGCGCCATCGGCGTAGGTGTTGTCCAGACTGCATTGCGGACAGGCGGGCGCGGTGGACATGGGCTTCCTTACGAACACAAAGAGGGCGTGGATTGTAGCCGCAGCCTGCCGCGATCACGCATCGGCCACGGCAGCGGCGCGATAGTGCGTCGCCTCCCCCGGTTGTCGCAGGTTGCCCGTGTCCAACAAGCCCAGTGGTTCGCATCTGGTTGTCTACGTGGCGTTGGCAGGCAATCTGGCCATCGCCGTGGCCAAATTCATCGCCGCCGGCATCTCCGGCAGCTCGGCCATGCTGAGCGAAGGCGTGCACTCGCTGGTGGACACCATCAATGAAGTGCTGCTGCTGTACGGCCTGCGCCGCGCGGCACGTGCGCCCACGCCCACGCATCCGTTTGGCTACGGGCGTGAGCTGTATTTCTGGAGTTTCATCGTGGCGCTGCTGGTGTTCGCGATGGGTGCCGGCGTTTCGCTGTACGAAGGCATCGTGCATCTGCGCAATCCCGAACCGGCCAGCAGCCATTGGCTGGCGTATAGCGTGCTGGGTGTGTCGATCGTGTTCGAGGGCATCTCGTGGGTGGTGGCGTTTCGCGAGTTCCGCGCCAAGAAGGGGCGCATGGGCTATTTCCAGGCGTTTCGGCAGAGCAAGGATCCCAGCACCTTCACCGTGCTGCTGGAAGACAGCGCCGCGCTGGTCGGTTTGTTCATGGCGCTGCTGGGCGTTGCCGGCGCGCAGCTGTTCAACATGCCCCAACTCGATGGCATCGCCTCCATCGGCATCGCCTTCGTGCTGGCGTTCACGGCGTTTCTGCTCGCACGTGAGACCAAGGGCCTGTTGATCGGCGAACCGGCGCATGCGCACGTCACCGACTCATTGCTGGCCATCGCCGCAGCCGATCCAGACGTGCGCGCGGCCAATGGCGTGCTCACCATGCAGATGGGCCCCAACCAGGTGGTTGCAGCGCTCAGCGCCGAATTCGAAGACACCCGCACCACGCCGCAGATCGAAGCCTGCATCGGCCGCATCGAAGCGGCGGCCAAACAGAAACATCCCGAAGTCACCGCCCTGTTCGTCAAGCCGCAGACGCCGGAAACCTGGCTTGCACGGCGTGCGCAGATCGAGCGCGGCGCGCAAGCCGAGTAGCGCAAGCGCGTGTGCACCAAGCTGATCCTGCCGTAACCCGCACGCGCGGTCGCGGTTGCATCGGCTGTATCGATTGCCTACCGTTGTGGTGCGCCATCGTCTCGCATCGTGATCTGACCGATGCACTCCCCTTGTACTCAATCAATGGAGGTTTCCCATGGAAATCACCCAGGGTCGCGTTGCGACCATTCACTACACCCTCTCCGATGACAGCGGCCAGGTGCTCGATCGCTCCACGCCCGACACCCCGCTGAGCTATCTGCACGGCGCCGGCAACATCGTGCCGGGCCTGGAACAGGCACTGGACGGCAAGCGCACCGGCGACACGCTCACCGCCGATGTCGCGCCGGAACAGGGCTACGGCCCGCGCCATGCGCAACTCATCCAGCACGTGCCGCGCGAAGCCTTCCCGAGCGACGTTGAGGTGGTTCCGGGTGCGCAGTTCGAAGCGCGCACCCAGCAGGGGCCGGTGATGGTCACTGTCACCGAGGTCGGCCCGGAGCAGGTCACCGTGGATGGCAATCACCCGCTGGCCGGGCAAACCCTGCATTTCGCCGTCGAAGTGACCGCAGTGCGCGAGGCCACCACCGAAGAACTCGACCAGGGCCACGTCACCGACATCGCCGCCTGAGGCGCTGCGCCGCGCGCCAGTGGTGCGCGGCGCTCCCGCCAGCGCAGGCCGCAGACCGACCGTGAGGCCTCCCGCAACGGCAGGCAGGCAGCCGTAGTAAAGTGCGCGGCCCGCTCACAGGCGCGCCCGCATGAAACTCGGCATCGACTTCGGTACCAGCAACTCCGCCGCGGCGGCCATCGTCGACGGCAAGGTGGTCCCGGTGCGCTTTGGCGAGGCATTGCAGTTCCGCACCACCGTGTATTTCCCGGAAATCATGCGTGACCCGGACGATTTCAGCCTGACGCCGGCGCTGGAATACGAACTCGAACGCCTGATCGATGCCGGACGCCGCGACGCGGCCGCCGCCGGGCGCAGCCCCAGCCAGGACAGCCTGCGCCGCGACGCCCTGCGGGTGGTGCGCCGGCAATGGATGGAAGAACAAGTACGTGCGCCGCGCAGTTCCGCGGCATTGCTGCAGAACGCGGTCTACGGCGACGAGGCGCTGGATGCGTATTTCCTGGAAGGCGAAGGCAACCTGGTGCAGAGCCCCAAGTCGATGCTGGGCTACAACCTGCATCCGCGCGCGCGCCAGACCATTACCGGCATTGCCACGCATGTGCTGGAACACATCCGGCTGACCGCCTCGCAGCAATTCGATCACAACATCCGCAGTGCCACGCTGGGCCGCCCGGTGCAATTTCGCAGCTCCATCGGCGAAGCTGGCAACGCGCAGGCGCTGGAGATCCTGCAAACCGCAGCGATCGCCGCCGGCTTCGACCAGGTGGATTTCCTCGAAGAACCTGCGGCCGCAGCAATGCATTACCACGTCAGCCATGCCACCCGGCATGACACGGTGGTGGTGGACATTGGCGGCGGCACCACGGATGTCGCGCATGCCAGCGTGGGCGGCAGCGCGCCACCGCAGGTGCACCGCGCGTGGGGCATAGCGCGCGGCGGTACCGACATCGACCTGGCCTTGAGCCTGGCCGCCTACATGCCGTTGTTCGGACGCGGCATCACGCGTGTCCCGGCGCATCACTATGTCGAGGCGGCGATGGTGCAGGACATGACGCGCCAGCGCGAATTTCGGCTGCACAAGTATCAGGACGTGCCGGCACCGTTCGATCGTCGCCTGCAGGCCCTGCAGGACACCGGCAATACCGCTCGCCTGTACCGCGGCGTGGAAGCCTGCAAGATTGCGTTGAGCGAGCACGACCGGCACAGCGCAATGCTGGAGTTCATCGAGCGCGACCTGACAGTGGACGTCGACGCAGCCGCCCTGGTCGGGGCCGCTTCCAATTACCTGCGCGAACTGGAAGGCCTGTTGGTCCAGGTCAACGCAGACCTGAGCGCCGCGCCGGAAACGGTGTTCCTGACCGGCGGCATGTCGCGCGCCGGCTATATCCGCGACACCGTGGCAGCGGCGTTCCCGGCCTCGCGTCTGGTCCATGGCGACCCGTCATTCGGCGTGGTGCAAGGCTTGGCCTGGGCCACCGCGGGTGCCGGCGAGGCCCAGCCCACGGCCGTTTAACGAAACTCTACATCGCCCCGACTAGACTGCGCGGTTGCTGCCGGACGCCCCGCCGTCTTGCCTGCAAGGCACGCTCCGCCGTGCCGCCGTGACCACGCACCGAACGTGATCGCACTCTTCGACACCGCTTCCGCGCGCACACCCTAGCCGCACGCGGTGTCCTTGCACTTCCCCGCTACAGGAGGCCACATGGCACATCCCGCGACCAAGCAGAAATCCCAGCCCAGCATCGCTCGCAGCGAAGGTAAGTCGCAGCCGCTCAGCCGTGAGCGTATCGCTGCCGACATCGCCGCGTTTCGCAAGACCGGCGGCCGGATCGAAGTGCTCACCACCAACTTCGGCCCCGCCCGTAACGACGGCGACAAGAGCGCCTGAGTTCGACCGACGTGCTGCCCTGCGGGGCGGCACGTCGTGCTGTACTGTCATGCCAGGTAGCCGGTGACACAGGCAGCGGCCGTCAGCGGATGTGCAACGCCTCAGTTGCCGTAATCGACCCGCACCGAGCCGGAATGCGACTCCAGTTTGATGTCGCCATTGCCTGCGCCCAGCGTCGTTTTCAGGCTCTTGCCTGGGCCGTACTCCGGCCGCTCGACCCGCCCGGCCACCGCGCGGATGTCGCCGCTGAAGACCTCTACGTTCAACGCCGCCGATACCGTGCGCGGCACGCCCAGCGCGATCTCTCCGCTCACACTTTCCGCCGCGATACTGCCGCCCGGCGCCAGGCCTGCCACCTTGAGCCCGGTTGTGCCGGATACGCTCTGCGCACGCAGCTGCGCCACCTGCCCGGTATTGAGGCTGATATCGCCGGACACCGACTCGGCACTCACCTGGCCACTGGCACCGCTTGGCGCCGAAATCTCGCCGCTGACAGTGCTCAGGTTCAAACGCGTGGTGGCCACGGTGCTGCGCACATCCCCGCTGACCGACTCCAGACGCGCCTCCTTGGCGCGCCCGGCGGCCACCACCTCGCCGCTGACCGACTTCAGCTGCAGCCGCGCCAGATCGATCTGATCCACATCCAGATCGGCGCTGACCACCTCTGCCTGCAACACCGCGCCGCGCGGCACCCGCAGTTCGAGCTGCGCCCCGTTGCCGTTGCGGCTACTGCGCGGATAGACCACCTCGAACTGCAGCCGGTCGGCACTTTCATTGACATCCAGCCGCTGGCCCGGCCCAAGCGTGCCGGTCAACGACACCTCGTCGCGGTCCCAGCCACGCACGCGCACCTGCCCGGCGATGTTTTCAATCTCCACGCGCCCACCGCGCGCCAGTGGATGGGTCTGCTTCACCACAGTCTGGGCCGCGGCGGGCAGTGCGCAGACGGCGCTCAACAACAACAGGGATAAGGTGGCGTAGCGCATGGGTGGCTTCCTCAGCTGGGGACGTAGGCCTCGCCCTGTGCGGCGAGACGGGTCAATTGCAGGCGTTTTGCATAGGTGCGCTGCAACTGCGACAACAGGAACGCAGAGCGCGGGCTCTGCACGATGGCGGCGTGGATCGACTGCGCGCTGCGGTCCAGCTCGTTCAGTGCCGGCAACAATGCAGCCGGCGCCTGCTCCACGGGAACCGCCGCGATGGCCTGCTGGTATTGCCCGGCCAGGGCCTGCGCCTGCATCACCAGCGCTGGCGGCGCAGTTGCATGGGCTGGCGCAGTCGGCAGAGGCTTAAGCCCGGGCGCGATGGCGATCACTCCCAGCGCAGCCGCGAGCGCAAGGCCGGCGGCTGGCCACTGCCATGCGCGGCGCTGCAGGCGTGGTGCCAGCGCCGCGACCGTGTCGCGCGGCGGCAGTGCGGCGGCAATGTTTTCCCACAGCTGCGGTGCTGGCTGGCGCTGCGTGGGCAAGGCCTGCAGGCGCGCGACCAAGGCCGCATCGTCGGTGCCGGATGGAGGAAGGGATTGGGTCATACGGGTTCTCCCAGCCGCGCACGCAACAGGCCGCGTGCGCGATGCAATTGCGCCTTGGAACTGCCAACCGCCATCTGCAGTTCTTCGGCGATCTCATGATGTTTCCAGCCCTCGATGTCGTGCAGCACCAGCACCGCACGCGCGCGTGGCGGCAGGGTCTCCAGCGCGCGCTCCAGATCCATTTGGGTGGCCTGGCAGGACGAAGCACCAGGAATTGCCGCGAGCAGTTCGCCATCGGCATCGTCAAGCTCGTGATCGCGCGAATGTGCGCGGCGACGCAGCTCCATCAAAGCGGTATTGACCGCCAGCCGATGCAGCCAGGTGCCCAGGGCACTTTGAAAGCGGAACTGCGGCAAGGCCTTCCAGGCGGCGATGAAGGTCTCCTGCAAGGCATCGTCGGCGCGTGCGGCGTTGCCGCCGCACAGCCGCCACACCACCGCATACAGGCGTGGCGCATGGCGGCGGTAGATCGTCTCGTACGCCGAGCGGCTGCCTGCCGCGGCTGCACGCGCCAATGCCGCATCGTCGCGATCGGCGGGGCTGTCGCAAGCGGGGGCATCGGGGGGCACGGTGGTATCGAGCATAGCCAGTTCGATGCACCGGGCAGCAAAAAGGTTTAGAGCAGCTATCAAAACTACTGCGCAATCGCCAGACAAGCGCGGCAGACGCCCGAAACCGGCATATCTCCCCGTACACGCCAGTTCCTCCGCACCGCCCCCAACCGCCTGGCGATTGCTCACTACGTTGGTTCCCTCTCTACGCCCGGCGCAGCCATTTTTCTACCGGAGTTCTAAACCTTTCTGGCGCAGGGCGCATCGAAGGCTTCGATTGCACAGCGCCGCGCCGTTGTCCTGGGCGGCCCCGCCCTGGCGTTATCGGAGATCCGCATGACCCTCATCGTTGGCTTGCTGCTGAGCCTGTGCCCGACCCACTGCCCTGGCCCGCTGCCCACGGCCGCCTTACGCCTATCGCTCAGCCCACAGCGCGTGGAAGCCTGCGTGCTGCCCGCAAGCAGCGCTGCGCCACCACGCTGTGTGCACGTGCCGTCGCCCAGTCACTGGGGCGCCGTGCGCACCCTGCGCGACAGTTGGCAGGCCGTGTTCGATCTCCGGGAATATCAGGCGATGCATCTACAGCGACGGTAATGCACTGCCAAGACCCGACACCCATAACGAAGGGCACTCCTGCCGCATGACAGCGGTTGCAGCGGCCATCCCAGGCCCACGACCGCAGCGCTTCACGCGTTTGACCATGGATCACTGCACCACGTAGCACACGCAGATGAGCGCGCATTTAGTACACGCACCAATTGCGTGATGAGTAGCCCGTTACACTAGGCGCCCCCACGTATCCGCTTGAGCTGATGGCTGCGCCCGACCCCCTTCCCGCGATGATCCGTAGTCTGTTGCCGCACTGGAACCCGCAGTGGCTGGATGTCGCAGTGCCCGCCGTCAAGATCGTCGTGATCCTCGCCGTCGCGGGCCTGATCCGGCTGCTACTGCGCCAACTGCTCAAACGCCTGTGCACGCGCTACAGCGTGCCGGCCGAAATGATGATCGGTATTCGGCGGGCGGGCGGCTTCATCATTTCGGTAAGCGCGCTGTTGATGGTGCTGCACGTGATTGGCGTCTCCGCCGGCACGTTGTGGACGGCGTTCACCGGATTCGCAGCGGTGGGTGCGGTTGCGTTCTTCGCTGCGTGGAGCGTGCTGTCCAACATCTTCTGCACGTTCCTCATCATCACCACGCGGCCGTTCCGGCTGCACGACCACATTGAACTGCTCGAAGGCGGCGACAAGCCGGGCCTCAAGGGCCGCGTCATCGACATCAATGTGATCTACACAACGCTGGAAGAAACCGGCGACCACGCTGGCAGCGTGCTGCAGGTGCCCAACAGCCTGTTCTTCCAGCGCACCACGCGGCGCTGGCGCGAGACCAGCGGGTTTCATTCGCCTTAAACAGCGGCGCCTGTCAGCGCAGCTGGCTGTCCTTGCTGCCGCGC
Organism: Xanthomonas sp. NCPPB 4037; assembly: GCF_041475695.2. NCBI lineage: Bacteria > Pseudomonadati > Pseudomonadota > Gammaproteobacteria > Lysobacterales > Lysobacteraceae > Xanthomonas > Xanthomonas sp. NCPPB 4037. The sequence goes on along the minus strand of NZ_CM191261.1, from coordinate 1,622,198 downwards.
CGGTTGTAGCCGCCTTGCGCGGCTTGCGCATGGTCATGCGCCTCCTGGCAGGTGACGCACAGATGCACACCCGGCACAGCTTTGCGCCGCGCTTCGGGAATACGTGCATCACAGTCTTCGCAGTGCGTCAGGCTCGGGCCCTGATGCAGCTGGCTGCGCGCCCGCTGGATCGCCTCGTCCACCGTGGCATCGATCTGGTCCTGCACCGCCCCATCACCCGCCCATCCGGTCGCCATGTCCGCATCACCTTGTTGGTCTGTTCCTGAAATGGGCACGCACGGCGCAAAATCCAAGCCGGCTCTGCACAGTGCCCTCAAACCGGGTGCTCTAGCATTCACCGATTCGCCGCCCACAGGAACCCTGCCATGGAACAACCCGTCCACCCGTTCTCCGAACTGTTTGCACAGCTCGGCCTGCCCTCCGACGAAGCCAGCATTCGCCGTTTCATCGCCGAACATTCCCCACTCCCGGGCGATGTGCGACTGGAAGAAGCGCCGTTCTGGACACCGGCCCAGGCGCAGCTGCTGCGCGAAGAGCGCATCGACGATGCCGACTGGATCGTCACCATCGACCAGCTCAATATCGCCCTGCATACCGAAGCAGAAGACACCGGCGTGTCGGCAGGCTGAAGTACGGCTCCAGTAAAGCTAGAGCTCGTTTGCGCACTTGCCTGGTGATGGCTTGCAAGGCGCACAAAGCAGAACGCACAAACAAAAGGAGCGGCAGTCCCGCTCCTTTTGCATAGCGCTTGCGCCTGCAGCAGCGCTCGAAAGCGCTACTGCAGGCGATGGCAATCAGGTCACCTTTTTGGCGATCGTCATGCCCAGCACGAACAGCACGATGGCGATGATGATGCCGGCCCAGAACAGGAACTTGGCGATTCCCATCGCCGCACCTGCCATGCCACCGAAGCCCAATGCACCGGCAATCAGGCCGATGATGGCGAAAATAATGGCCCACTTGATCATGATGTCTCCTATCGGCAAAGCCGTTGCGTCAGTCGAGTGCTTTCAGCGGCGCAGTGCCGGAAAACATGCCGTGCACGCTACCCACCACCCTGTGCCGCACTCGTGAATACGCGTGACACACGACGACACAGTTGCCTGGCCGTTTAGCTGTGCGAACGCCCCTTCACATCGCTCGCAGACACACCGCGCATCGGCGATCATGCGGCCTGGGCAACGTTTGGATCACATGGACACGCTTCGCTATCTCACCGGTTACCCACCTGCAGTGCTGGAGCAGGTGCGCGCATTGATTGCGCAGGACAAGCTCGGCGCCGTCCTGGCGCAGCGGTATCCCGAGCGCCACACCGTGCGCACCGACCGGCAGTTGTACGACTACGTCAAAGAAATGAAGGAGCGCTACATGCGCTCTTCGCCCACGCTGCACAAAGCCATCTACGACAATCATCTGCAGGTGGTGAAGCATGCGCTCGGCACGCACACCGCCATCTCGCGCGTGCATGGCAGCCGCCTGAAAGCCAGCCGTGAGATCCGCATCGCCGCGGTCTTCCGCGACGCACCCGCGCCCTTCCTGCAGATGATCGTGGCGCACGAACTGGCGCACCTCAAAGAGCCCGAGCACGACAAGGCCTTCTACCACCTGTGCCAACACATGGCCCCGGATTACCACCAGCTCGAATTCGACCTGCGCCTGTATCTGACCCAGCTCGCGCTGACCCCGCGCGACTGATTGTCTCCCCGCCCCGACCAGGGCTTAGGATGCGCCCATGGACTCACACGCGCTCTCCCAGCTCACCCACGCAGCACAGAACCAGGCCCCTGATGCCATGGCGGCACTGGCACACGCGCTGGTCCGCACCGGACGGGTGGAAGAAGCTTTGTCCTGGTACTGCCGCGCGGCGGCTGCCGGCGATGCCACCGCGCGGGTGGAGGCGGGCCGCATGCTGGCCTACGGCATCGGGTGCGAGAGCGATCTTCGGCAAGCCCTTGTGTACTGGCAACAGGCCGAGCAGCAAGGTGCGCCTGCAGCGCTGTATCTGCTCGCAAGCGCCGCGCTGGCCAAAACGCCGCTGACGCTGGATGCCCAGGCGCAGGCACGGCTGCTCGCATCGGCAACGGCAGGCTATGCGCCAGCGCTGCGTGCGGTGGCGATCCAACACGGGCGCGTCGACCACCCGGCGCAACAACGCCAGTGCGTTGCACTTCTTGAACGTGCCGCAGCGGCTGGCGATGTGCCCGCCGCAGCGCTGCTGGCGCAGCGCCTGCTGCACGGTGAAGGTGTTCCTGCGCAAGCGGCGGCGGCGGCGGACTTGCTGCTGCAATTACAGGCGCAGGGGATTGCGCCGCTGCCAGAGCTGCATGTCGCGCCACCACTGCCGGTCCACACCGACGACCACGCGATGCATTTTGAACCGCCTGCCACACGACTGCACCACCATGCGGCTCCACGGATCGAAGAACTGCACGGTGTGCTCTCTGCAGACGAATGCCGGCTACTGATGCTGCTGGCGCGTCCGCATTTGCGTCCTTCGCAGGTGGTTGACCCCAACGATGCGAGCACGCGGCGTACGCCGGTGCGCACCAGCCAGGGCGCCACGCTCGATCCCATCCTTGAAGATTTCGCCGCACGTGCGGCCCAGGCACGGCTCGCTGCCTGCGCAGGCCTGCCGCTGAGCCACGCCGAGCCGCTCTCGGTGCTGTGCTACGCGCCAGGCGAGCACTACCGCCCGCACCGCGACTATCTGCCGCCCAACACGATCGCGATCGACCGGCCCGCCGCGGGCAACCGGCTGCGCACGGTCTGCGTGTATCTCAACGCCGTCCAGGCCGGTGGCGCCACCGATTTTCCGATTGCCGGGGTCCGCGTGCAGCCGCGCGCCGGTGCGGTGGTGTGCTTCGACAATCTGCTGGCCGACGGCACGCCTGATCCGGATTCGTTGCACGCGGGTCTGCCGGTGGATGCGGGCAGCAAATGGCTGGGCACGCTGTGGTTTCGGCAGCGCCGCTACCGGGATTGGTGAACGGGTTCATACACATCCACCGGCCAGCGTGGTTTAAAATGTTGCGGCGCGACGTGATCGGACAGGGTCTGGAGACGTCGCGTTTTTTATTTCCCATTGCGCCGGCTGCAGGCCGGGCGTCAGGGAAGGCACATCACGCAGCCCCGCGGAGCCTTCGATGCTTTTCGAAACCCTCGATACCACCGGCCATGAGCAGGTGATTTTCTGTCACAACCGCGACGCCGGCCTCAAGGCCATCATCGCGTTGCACAGCACCCGTCTGGGGCCGGCACTGGGTGGGGTGCGCATGCGGCCGTATGCCAACAGCGAAGCCGCGCTCAACGACGCGCTACGGCTCAGCCGCACCATGACCAACAAGAACGCGCTGGCCGGCCTCAATGTCGGTGGCGGCAAGGCCGTGATCATCGGCGACCCGAAGACCGACAAGAGCGAGGCACTGTTCCGCGCCTTCGGTCGCTTTGTCGACACCCTGGGAGGCCGCTACATCACCTCCGAGGATGTGGGTACCGATGTCAACGACATGGAGCAGATCTACCTGGAGAGCGAATACGTCACCGGCGTGCATCAGGTGCATCGCGGCTCCGGCGATCCCGCGCCGTTCACCGCCTACGGCGCGCTGCAGGCGCTGATGGCCTCGCTCAATCGCAAGCTCGGCCATGAAGAAGTCGGCAAGGCCAGCATCGCGATCCAGGGCCTGGGCCATATCGGCATGGAACTGGTGAAGTTGCTCAAGGAGCGCGGCGCCAAACTCTATGTGGCCGATCTCAATCCGGCGCTGGTGGATCGCGCAGTGTCCGAATACGGCGCCGAGGCCGTGCGCCCCGAAGAGATTCATGAAGTGCCCGCCGATGTGTTTGCGCCCTGCGCACTCGAAGGTGCCATCAACGAAGACACGCTGCCGCGGCTCAAGGCCAAGATCATCTGCGGCACGGCCAACAATCAGCTCTCCAGCGCAGCGATTGGCGAAGAGCTGCACAAGCGCGGCATCCTGTATGCGCCCGACTACGTGGTGAATGCCGGCGGCGTCATGAATGTGTCGCTGGAGATCGACGGCTACAACCGCGAACGTGCGATGCGCCTGATCCGCAGCATCTACCACAACCTGGAAAAGGTGTTCGACCTGTCCACCCAGCTCGGCATCCCGCCGCAGCAGGCGGCCGACCAGATTGCCGAAACGCGCATCGAAGCGATCAGCAAGCTCAAGCTGCCGCTGGGCCGCACCGCACCGCGCTTTCTGCACAAGTTACGCGGCGAGTAAGCGCGCAAACAGGCGGGCCGCGGTTGACGACTGGTGCGATGACGCAATCGCCGACGCGACCTGACGCCCGGGTATTGCACCCGGGCGTCATGCACACCGATCAGAAATCGGCGCTGTACTTCAGGCTCAACGCGCGGTCATCGCCACGCTCGCCCACCCGCTGGTCGTAGCCGAAACGCAACTGGCTCTGCTGGCCCAACGGCGCCGAGGCCGCAATGCCGAACACGCCGCCCGAGCGCGCCGGCTGCACGCCACGTAGCGGTGCCCATGCCTCCACCCCGATGAAGCTGGCATCGAGCATCAACCCCTGACTGCTCAATGCCTGCTGCCATTCGACATAACCACCCAACTGCAGACCGCGCCAGCGATACGCCGAACGCACACCGGCCAGCACTTGCGTGCGCGAGGACGTGCTTGCAGCGGCACGCAGACCAAAACCTTCGCCGCCGCTTTCGCGGAAACCTTCGCTGCGCAAACGCACGTAGTCCAGGCCCATGTACGGCGTCAGCGATGCAGCTGCATGGCCCCAGCGATACCCGGTTTCCAGGTTGCCGCTGAGATAGCTGCCGCTGTAGTCGCTGAAGGCACTGCTGCGGTCTTCGCCCAATTGCAGGTTGCGTTCGATCTGCCGGTTGACGTTACCGAAGCCTAGCTGGCCCAGCGTGTACGCCGCCCCCAGCGTCGTGCCCCAGTAAAGCTGGGCCTGCACCTGCCGATCGCGCCCGCGTGCGCCATCCAGATCGCCCAGGCTGTTGGAACGCGTTTCACCAAAGGCAAAGCCGGCGACTGCGCCAGACGCCAAGCGCAGATCGTTGCCCATCATCCAGCCGGAGGTGGCAAACCCATTGCTGGTCGCACCACCCTCGCCCGGCCCGCCCAGCGCACGCTGCCAGGTGCCCAGCATGCGCGACTGCTGCGAAAGGCCATCGAAATGCGTTGCCAACGCGCGCCGGCCCAGATCGATGGTGTCGAAGGTCATCGCCGCAGACGCCGCATGCGCACGTCCGGACAGGCTGCGCAGCGAGTCCGCTGCGGTCTTGGCATCGGGTGACTGCTGCAATGCCGCCGCGGCGCGGATGAAGCCGCTGCTGATGCCGCCGTTGCCCTGCAGCTGCTGCGCATCGACCTTCTGGAACGCCTGTTCGACGCGAATTGCCGAATCCATCGATGCCGTTCCGACCGCGCCCAGCGATGCGGCGACTGCGGTGACATCCATGCGCTGCAGCGACACGTACGCGGTGTTGGCGTCGTAGCTCAACGTGGCATCGAGAAAGGTGACTGCGGGCCCGCTGCTGAGACTGGCAAACGTTCCCTGCAGCCCGTTGGCTGCTTGCAGCACAGGATAGGTGGTGTTGTTGACGACATAATCCCGCCGCCCGATCAGCTGCAGGTCGCCATCGATCGTCGCAGTACCGCTCACATTCAAGCGGTCACCCACGTTTAAGGCCAAGCGCCCGAAGTCATCCTGAGTGTAGTTACCTCCGATTGCCAAAACCGCGCCACCGACCTGCAGCGTACTCCCTCGATTAGAGACCGTGCCGGCAATGCGTCCTGCTCCAATCAACGTTGCACCATTCAGGATGTCCACCCGCGCGCTCTGCAGACTGGCCGTCTGCAACGTGCCGTCCAGCACTTGGGTATCGCCGGCAAACGTATTGTTGCTACTGCTAAGAGCAGCTATCAAAACTACTGCGCAGCCGTCAGGCGGGCGCGGCCGGTGCTCGGAATCGGCATGTACCCACGTACATTCCGGTTCCTCCGCGCCGTCCGCACCCACCTGACGACTGCTCGCTACGTTTTGTTAGCCGCTCTAAGTATCAGCGTGCCGGATCCGCGCTTGGTCAACCCACCGTTGCCACTGATGTCGTTGGCCCAGGTCGAACGTAAGGTCGTGACCTCGACATCCACCGTGCCCCAGTCAAAACGCGCCGGCCCCAGCACCGCCTTGCCCACGTTGAGCAGGCCGTAACCGAACGTCGGATCGACGCCAGCCGCGCCCAGATCGGTGGCGGTCCCCAACAATGTCTGCCGAACCAGATCGTTGTTGAAGTACGGAAATGCCTGCCACACCAATGCTGCTGCACCCGATACCAGCGGCGCGGCAAAAGACGTGCCGCTGCCGTAGAAATAACGGATGTTGCTGGCGGTTGCATCGGGGTCGATAAACAGTGATGTGCCCGGTGCTACCAGGCAATACCGCATCGCCACGCCGCAGGCATTGGAATACGACGCCAGTTGGGTGGGATTGGCGGTGTCCAGCGCGCCGACTACCAGCCAGCCGCGCTCCAGGTCTGCCGCCGGAAGCGTGCCGTTCGGGCCCACCTGGCTGGGAAGCGCCGCAGTATCGGACGGTTGCGCACGCGACTCATTGCCCGAAGCGAACACCACCAGACCATCGTTGCCGATGACGAAGGAGCGGTATTCCTGCGCGATCTGATTGGTGACTGTCGGGTCGTTCCAATACAGACCGCCCCATGAGTTGTTCATGATGCGCACGCCTGCGCCGATCAGGTCGGCATGCACTGAGCCCAGACCGAGCGGGCCATCGACTTCATTGCCTTGGCCACTGCCGTCGTCCACCGGCGCGCGGTCGCTGATGATGCGCGCCGACACAGGGCCCGCACCCGGCGCAATACCGCCCGGCCACTGCCCCACCGCACGCCCGGCCGCCAGCTCGGCGACAACCGTGCCATGCCCGACCACATCGCCCACCGCGACATTATTGGTACGCGGGTCGACATAAATGAAGCTGTCGCTTACTCGGCCCTGCAAAGCGGGATGAGTGGCGTTGATACCGCTATCAATGACACCGATGCGATAGCCCGCGCCAGTGAAGCCCAATGCCTGCGCGGCACGTGCATTGGTCAACGTCAGATGTGCGTCGATTGCCGGTTCCGGCGTCGGTGCAGTGACCGGTGGTGGCGGCGGCGGTGAGGTGGGCGGTGGCGGAGGTGGTGGCGAGGTCGGTGGTGGTGCAGTCGGCGTGCTCGGACGAATACCGCCTCCACCACCACCCCCACCGCCACACGCGGTCAATGCCACGGCCAGCGCCGAGGCCAGGACAGTCCTGGCGACGTCCGTCTTCTTCATCTTGAGTTTTCCCCAAACCAATCCATGGATCGGGCCCAACCCCGGGCCCGAATATCGCTTTTATACGTCACGTGAAGCCACCACTCCAGCGCGGTGCGCGCTGGCGCGAATCGGCCACGAGGCAGATAATCGTTTCACTTTAAACGGTATCCACTCATGTCCGACATCGTCATCGTTGCTGCAAAACGCACTGCCATCGGATCGTTTCTTGGCCAGTTCAATGGCGTCCCCGCCCCCACGCTTGCTGCCGCCGCCATTGAAGGCGCGCTGGCGCAGTCGGGCGTTGCCGCGGCCGATGTCTCCGAAGTGATCGTCGGCTGCGTATTGCCCGCCAACCTGGGCCAGGCGCCTGCGCGCCAGGCCGCCATTGCGGCCGGCATCCCGACCTCGACCGGCGCCACCACCATCAACAAGGTGTGCGGTTCGGGCATGAAGGCAATCATGTTCGGCCATGACCTGATCAAGGCCGGCTCGGCCAGCATCGTGGTGGCCGGCGGCATGGAGTCGATGAGCAACGCACCGCACCTGCTGCCGAACTCGCGTACCGGCAACCGCTACGGCAATTTTCAGGCGGTGGACCACATGGCGTGGGACGGCCTGACCAATCCCTACGATGGCCAGGCGATGGGCGTGTTCGGCGAAGCCACTGCAGAGAAGTTCGGCTTCTCGCGCGCCGATCAGGATGCCTATGCCATCGCCTCGGTGGAACGTGCACAGGCTGCGCAACGCAACGGCGCATTTGCCGATGAAATCGTGCCGGTGAAGGTCGCCACCCGCAAAGGCGAGATCGTGGTGGATAGCGACGAGCAGCCCGGCAAATCCGACGTGGCTAAGATCCCCACCTTGAAGGCCGCTTTCAAAAAGGATGGCACCGTCACCGCCGCCAGCTCGTCGAGTATTTCCGATGGCGCCGCAATCACCGTGCTGATGGCGGCCGATGAGGCGCAGCACCGCGGGATCACGCCGCTGGCGCGCATCGTGGGCCATGTCACCCATTCGCAGGCACCGGAATGGTTCACCACCGCGCCAGTGGCCGCGATCCAGTCGCTGGTCGGCAAGATCGGCTGGACGCTGGACGACGTGGACCTGTTTGAAATCAATGAAGCCTTCGCCGTGGTGGCGATGACACCGATCAAGGAATTGGGAATTGCACACGAGAAGGTCAACGTGCACGGCGGTGCCTGCGCGCTCGGCCACCCGATCGGCGCATCCGGTGCGCGCCTGGTGGTGACATTGGTGAATGCGTTGCGCAGCCGCGGCGGCAAGCGCGGAATCGCAACGCTGTGCATCGGCGGCGGTGAAGCAACTGCCATTGCTATCGAATTGATTTGATTGGCATTAACAGCGAATTTGCAAAGCTGAATGCGCGCGCGCTTGACACTAGTCTTCGGGCCGTCATCATGTCGGGGGCGCGCAATAGCGCGTTGCCTAATCTAATCGACGAGGATTGAAACAATGACCATCAACAAGCTGCTGATCGCAATGGCTCTGGGCCTGGCCCTGACCGCTTGCTCGAAGCCGGAACAGGCTCAGGACGCTGCTGCTTCGGCTAACGAAGCTGCAACCGACGCTCAGACCGCTGCTGACCAGGCTGCTGCCTCGGGCTCGCAGTCGGCTGACGCCGCTCAGGCTGCTGCCAACACCGCCGCTGCTTCGGCTGACACCGCTGCTGACGCTGCCCAGGCTGCTTCCGGCGCCGCCACCGATGCTGCTGCTGACCAGGCTGCTGACGCTGCCAAGACGGCTGAAGACACCGCCGAAGCTGCTAAGGACACCGCTGAAGAAGCCAAGAAGTAATCACTTCTTAGCTCCAAGCGCGTTCGGAGAAAGCCGCTGGTTTCCAGCGGCTTTTTCTTTGCCTGGGTGTTGAGTGTTGCCCACCTCACGTCCACGCGTACCGCCCAACGCGTATCTATGCGCGCGTAACCGCACTGCGGCTCTACCGCTTCTGTTCGCGCAGCTGAATGCGGCCTCGCGGCATTGACACCGGCTGCATCCGGGTCTGCATAAGCTCCGCTTTCCAATCGGAACCGGAACAGGACCCACCCATGAACAAGATCCGCATGCTGTCGCTGAGCGCCGTTGCTGTTGCTGTGGTCACCCTCGCCGCCTGCCAGGGCCCGGATGCCGAACAGGCACGCCGCGATGCCGCTTCTGCCGCAAAGCACGCTGCCGCCGCGACCGAGCAGGCCGCCGACCGCGCTGCCGTGCAGGCCAAGGAAGCCACTGCCGATGCACGCGTCGCCGCACGCGACCTGGCCGCAGACGCCAGCCGCGCTACCGCCAACGCCGCCGATGCCACTGCCGACAAGACCCGCGAGATGGCCAACAAGGCCGAACAGAATGCGGCCGAAAAGAATGCCGAGCACGACGCGCAGCATTGAGTGCAACCGCGACGCCTGAGCGCGCACGCAATCCGCGACGCGCTTCGCAACTCCTGCATGCACCGGTGATATCTGCCCGGTGCATGCAGCTCCGGACGAGCAGCCGGCTCGTGTTGTCGAGCCTGGCACGCTAGGATCTGCGGATGCCTTCTTCCTTTACCTCGCGGCGCCGCAATCAGCTGGCGCTGGCCTTCTCTGCGCTCATCTTTATTGCGATCGGGATCGGCATCTTCGTCGGTGCGCGCCGCTCCCTCGCCGATGCCGCGCTCGTCTCGCATACGCATGAAGTTATTGGCCGCGTCGATGAGATCCAGGCGCGCGTGCTCGATGCCGAATCGGCCGAGCGCGGTTACCTGCTCACCGGCAATGACGCGTACCTGCTGGACTATCAGACCAGCGTGGAGCGGCTGCCGATCCTGATCGGCAACTTGCGCCGCAAGATCGCCGACAACCCTTCGCAGGTGGCGCATCTGGATCAACTGCATCGTCTGGTCGACACGCGGCTCAAGCAGATCCAGCACGTGCTCGACGTCTACGCCGACAGCGGCCTGGAGGCGGCGCGCACCAGTATTCGCCAGACCGCATTTCGCACCACCAGCGCCATCCGCGAACAGGCCCTGACCATGGTGCAGCGCGAGCAGGAGCTGCTGGCCTTGCGTGCGGAAAGCAGCCGCCAAAGTGCGTTGTTGTTGCTGATCCTGGCGCTGGCCGGCATCCCATTCGGGCTGGCCGTGGTCGGCACGGTGTACGGCCTGCTGATGCGCGAACTGCGGCATCGCGCGCAGGCCGAGCGGCATGCCGCACGTGCCAACCAGGAACTGGGCGAGAGCATCGGCGCGCTGCAGCGCAGCGCGGCCGATCTCAATCTGCTCAGCCGCTACACTGGCCTGCTGCAGAGTTGCGTCAGTGCCGAAGAAGCACTGGATGTCACCAGCCGCACGCTCGCGCATCTGCTGCCCGGCATCGCCGGCAGCGTGTATCTGCTGCGCGCCTCGCAGGACCGCGCCGAGGTGATCAGCCACTGGGGCACGCCGTTGGTGCACAGCGCCTCGCATCTGCTGCCCGAAGAGTGCTGGGCACTGCGCCGCGGCCAGCCGCACCTGATCGAAGACCTGGCGCGCGATGCGCCGTGCGCGCACATCGACCTGCCCGATGCGAGCGTGGCAATCACCACCGCATGCCTGCCGATGTCGGCACAGGGCACGCAGCTGGGTTTTCTGTTCCTGTCCGCGCCCGGCCCGGCGCCGATGCCCCGCCTGGAGATCGCCGAAGCGGCCGCCGAGCAGTTGTCGCTGGCCTTGAGCAATCTGCGTCTGCGCGAATCGCTGCGCCGGCAGTCCATCCGCGATGCGCTGACGGGGTTGTACAACCGCCGTTACCTGGAAGAAGCGCTCAGCCACGAACTGGCGCGCTGCGCACGCCGCGATCTGCCACTGTCGGTACTGATGCTGGATGTGGACCACTTCAAGCAGTTCAACGACGGCCAGGGCCATGCCGGCGGCGATCTGTTGCTGGCCGCAGTCGGTGAATTGCTGCTCACCCGCCTGCGCGCCGAGGACGTGGCCTGCCGCTACGGTGGCGAGGAATTCACCGTGATCCTGCCGGAAACCGACGGCGAGGAAGCGATGCGCGTGGCCGAACAGATCCGCGGCCACATCGCTGCGCTGGCGGTCAGCGACGGCCAGCGCGCGCTGCCACGGGTCACCGCGTCGATCGGCGTGGCCAGCTTCCCGGCCGATGGCGAGCTGGGATCGGCCTTGATCCAGAAGGCCGATGCCGCGCTGTACGTGGCCAAGCGCCAGGGCCGCAATCGAGTGGAACGGCACGGCGCGGTGGCGGTGAATGCCGAACCGGGTGGCACAAATGGCGCGATTGTTTGAGATTCGTCACACAAAAGATGCTCTAGCGCAGCGATAGTCGGCGTGACCCATCCAAGCGAGGCAGTCCCGATGTCGATGTGGCGCGATCAAGGTCCCAACAAGAAAGACGGCGTTCCCGCAGCGCCCGAGGTTCCGCCGGCCGACGGCCGCTTGTTCAATGCCGAACCCACCGCCACCCCGCCCGCTGCAGCGGCGGTGACGCCAAGTCCGCCGGTGGCGGCGACGCCGGCGCCAACCCGGCAGAGTGAGGCGAAGGAATCCCTGATCGCCGCCGACATCAGCATCGAGGGCAAGATCGAAGGTGCCGGACATGTGCGCTTGGCCGGCCGGTTCAAGGGCGACGTCAACGTCAAGGGCGATCTCACCATCGAACGTGGCGCCAAGCTCAACGGCGGCGTGCGCGCCAACAAGGTGATCATTGCCGGAGAACTGGAAGGCAATATCGAATCGGCTGCGCAGGTGGAGTTGCAGACCTCCGGCGTGCTGGTCGGCGACGTCAAGGCCGGTAGCCTTACTGTCGCCTCCGGCGCGCGCATGCGTGGCCAGGCCGACTTTGGCTGGGGCGAGGACACCGGCAGCAAGCCGCCGGCCAAACCGGTGGTTGCGGCCGGAGACAGCGACGCCACATGAGTGCACCCCGCCCGGGCACGCCCGGCGCCACGCGCAGCTGCCCGCATTGCAAGGCGACGATCCTGGAAAGCGCGGTCGTCTGCCCTGCCTGCCGGCACCATCTGCGCTTCGATTCGGCGGCGGCGCAGCACACCCAGCCGGCGCCGATCGTGCCGCTCAAGGTCGACGGCACGATTCGCCACCCCGCCGATGGCGATGCCTGGGAATACACGGTGGTGGTGGTGGTGCGCAACGGCAAGGGCGAGGAAATCCGCCGCCAGGTGGTGGACGTGGGCGCCATGCAGGGCGGTGAGGAACGTGGCTTCACCATGGCGGTGGAAGCAACTGCGGTGCGAACGACTGGGCGGCGTACGCGGCATTAGCTGCGCTGCGTAATTGCGGTGTGGCGTGGCCCGCAGTCGGCGCCGTGCGCCTCCTGGAGCGGCAGTTGCATCGGCCTGCTGCGGTTTCCGGCGATCAGTCCGGACACAACGACCATAGGCAGGGTCGAACAAGCGCAGGACCAGGTCGGCTGCTACCGAGACGGCGCAAATCCTTTGCTAGCCCATCGCGCGCCAAGAAATGGCTGATCCTGTCCCACATGCGCCTGGATCGCGCTGGTGGTACCAGCGCCTTGTTGCAGCACCTGCCGAATGCGCGCATGTTCGTGGAGCAGTCGCCACGCGCAGCTTCGTGACGCGGCTGCATCGTTGCCCACTGGCGACCAGCGCAACTTCCACCGCGCGGGGCTCTGTGCTCCCCATCGCTGCCTTCCACACCCAGGCGCCTGACACCGCCGCGCACGCCGCATCTGCGCAACACAGGCAGCATCTCGCACGCACCGCCCCCATTCTCAGGATCTGCACATCGGCTTGGCCAGAGTTGCCGCATGCACAACGGCAACGACACTCGCGGCGATCTGGTAGTGCTTGGGCCCGAAGGGCTGTACTGCCCACAAGGCGATTTCCATATCGATCCATGGCGGCCGGTGCCGCGCGCGGTGATCACGCATGGTCATGGCGACCACGCACGCGGCGGCATGGGCGAGTACCACTGCACGCGCGAAAGCCTGCCGATCCTGCAATGGCGGCTGGGCGAGCAGGTCTATCACCCGCATGCCAATGGCGAGGCGTTCACCCTGGGACGCGCGCGAGTGTCCTTGCATCCGGCCGGTCATGTGCTGGGCTCGGCGCAGGTGCGCATCGAAGTCGATGGCCAGGTGTGGGTGGCCTCCGGCGACTACAAACGCCAGCACGATCCCACCTGCGCGCCGTTCGAAGTGGTGCCGTGCGACACCTTCATCACCGAAGCAACCTTCGGGCTGCCCGTGTACCGCTGGCCGGACACCGCGCAGGTGGCGGCCGATATCGTGGCCTGGCGCCATGAGTGCGCCGCGCGCGGCGAGGCGGCGATTCTGTATTGCTATGCGCTGGGCAAAGCACAACGTGTACTTGCTGAGTTACGCGCCTGGGACACGCAGCCAGCGCTGTTGCATGGCGCAATCGCCGCCGGCGTGGAGGTGTACCGGCAAGCCGGCATCGCCATGCTGGAGACGCAACCGGTGAGCGAACACGCACGCGGCGCCGACTATGCCGGGCAATTGGTGCTGGCGCCGCCATCGGCGGCCGGCAGCCCGTGGATTCGCCGCTTTCGGCACGCGCAGCAGGGCTTTGCCTCGGGCTGGATGCGCATCCGCGGCAACCGTCGCCGGCGCAATTACGACCGTGGATTTGTGGTGTCCGATCATGCCGACTGGCCCGACCTGCTGCGCACCATCGCCGACACCGGCGCGCGCCGGGTCATCGCCACGCATGGCAACACCGATGCGTTGATCCAGCACCTGCGCGAGCACGGCGTGGCCGCCGAAGCCTTCCGCACCGACTTCGGAGCCGAGGAATGAACCCACTGCCTGCACGCCGCTATGTTCGCGCGCGGCCGCGGATCCGGCTCAGTGGCGCACTGGCGTTTCGCCGGCATGCGCTGGCCTTCTGCGTGCATCGCGCCACCCCCGCCGCCACGCTGGGGCCACCGCGTCCGCAACGGCGCACGCGCGCGTTGAGTGCATTCACCCGCGCTGCCTTGCGTCTGCGCGCGACACCGCTGCTGGCCAGCGCGGAAACAAGGCCGTGAAGCGGTTTGCAGCGCTGTACCGCACCCTGGACCGCAGCACCGGCACGCTCGACAAGCGCGCCGCCCTGGTGGCGTATTTCCGCGCAGCGCCGCCGCTGGATGCGGCCTGGGCACTGTATCTGCTGGCCGGTGGCAAGGTGGCCAGCGCGCGCATGCGCATCGCCGCCAGCGCCGAGTTGCGCGAGTGGATCGCCGAGGCCGCCGGGATCGCCGACTGGCTGGTGGCCGACAGCTACGATCACGTGGGCGATCTGGCCGAAACACTGGCATTGCTGCTGGATGATCCAGCCAGCGAGGCGGTGGATGTGTCACTGGCCGAGTGGATCGAACAGCGCCTGCTGCCGATCGCCAATCAAGACGTGGCGGTGCGCAAGCACTGCATCGTGCAGGCGTGGCGCACGCTCGCCTTCGACGAACGCCTGGTCTTCAACAAGTTGCTGACCGGCGCATTGCGTGTGGGTGTCTCGCAACGGTTGGTGCAGCAGGCCCTGGCAGAACTGTCGGGCGTGGATATCGCGCGCATTGCCCAGCGCATGCTCGGCAGCTGGCGCCCGCATGCCACGTATGTGGCCGACCTGCTCACCCATGAGGAGCTGCCAGGCGACCGCCAGCAGCCCTACCCGTTTTTTCTGGCGTCGCCGCTGGAGGCCGATGTCGAGAGCCTGGGCGCCATCGACGACTGGCTGCTGGAATGGAAGTGGGATGGCATCCGGCTGCAGCTGTTGCGTCGTGCTGGTGAAGCGGCGCTGTGGTCGCGTGGCGAAGAACGCCTGGATGGCCGCTTTCCAGAGATCGAACAGGCTGCCATGGGCTTGCCAGACGGCACCGTGATCGACGGCGAGCTGCTGGCCTGGCAACCGGAACAACCATTGCCGATGCCTTTCACTGCGCTGCAGACGCGTATCCAACGGCTCAAGCCCGGGCCCAAGACGCTGGCGGCCGCGCCAGCGCGCGTGGTCGCCTACGACCTGCTCGAACTGGACGGCGAAGACCTGCGCGAGCGCCCGCTGCACGCACGCCGTGCGCTACTGGAGCGCGTGCTCGCCACCCTTGCCGACCCACGCATCATCGCCTCGCCGCTGGTGCAACCCACCGATTGGCAGGCCGCCGCGCAAGTGCGATTGGATGCACGTGCGCGCGGCGTTGAAGGGCTGATGCTCAAGCGCGCGCGTTCGCCCTACCAATCCGGCCGCCGCCGTGGCGACTGGTGGAAGTGGAAGATCGACCCACTGACCATCGATGCGGTGCTGCTGTACGCACAGGCCGGCCATGGCCGGCGCAGCACGCTCTACACCGACTACACCTTCGGGCTCTGGCACGACGGCGCGCTGGTGCCCATCGCCAAGGCGTATTCGGGCCTGGACGATACCGAGATCCTTCAACTGCATCGCTGGATCCGCGCCAACACCACCGAGCGCTTCGGGCCGGTGCGCGCGGTCACGCCGCACCATGTGTTCGAACTGGGCTTTGAAGGCGTGAATCGCAGCACGCGGCACAAGTCCGGCATTGCGGTGCGCTTCCCGCGCATCCTGCGCTGGCGCCACGACAAACCCTTCGCCGAGGCCGATCACCTGAGCAACCTGCAGGCACTGGCGCGGTGAGCCCGGCACCGCCACAGCGCGGCACGCCGTTGCAGCAATGGCGGGCCTGGTTTGCGCAGCGCGGCTGGGCGCCGTTGCCGTTTCAACGCGATGTCTGGAAGCGCTATCTGGATGGCGAATCCGGCCTGCTGCACACCCCAACCGGCAGCGGCAAGACCCTGGCGGCATTTGGCGGCCCGCTGCTGGAAGCGCTGGCCGCACGCGGACGCACGCCGCCGGCCACGGCGGTGGCACGTGGCCGGCGGCAGCCGCAGCGTAGCCTGCAGGTGCTGTGGATCACCCCGCTGCGCGCGCTCGCCGCCGATACCGCGCGTGCCCTGCGCGAACCGGTGGAGGCCTTGGGCCTGGATTGGCAGGTGGGCCTGCGCACCGGCGACGCCAGCGCGCGCGACAAACGCCTGGCCCGCAGCGGCAAGCTCGATGTCCTGGTCACTACGCCCGAATCGCTGGCCTTGCTGCTGTCGTATCCGGATACCGCGCCGCAGTTGGCGGCGTTGCGCTGCGTGATCGTCGACGAGTGGCACGAGCTGCTTGGCAACAAGCGCGGCGTGCTGTTGCAACTGTGCCTGGCGCGCCTGCGCGGGTGGTCACCGGCGCTGCGCATCTGGGGGTTGTCGGCCACGCTGGGCAACCTGGCGCAGGCACGCGACGTGTTGCTGCCGCATCAACCGGACGCGGCCTTGGTGTCGGGAGTCAAGCCACGCGCCATGACCCTGGAAACGCTGCTGCCCGAGACCGGCGAGCGCTTCCCGTGGGCCGGCCATCTCGGTCTGGCACAACTGGCACGCGTGCTGCACAAACTGATGGAACAACGCACCAGCCTGGTGTTCACCAACACGCGCGCGCAGGCCGAACTCTGGCACCAGGCGCTGAGCGCAGTGTGGCCGGAGGATGCGGCCACACTGGCGCTGCACCATGGCTCGCTGGATCCGGCGCTGCGCACCGCGGCCGAGCGCGGCCTGCGCGATGGCAGCCTGCGCTGCGTGGTGGCCACCTCCAGCCTGGACCTGGGCGTGGACTTTCCGGCGGTGGATCAAGTGCTGCAAGTCGGCAGCCCCAAGGGCATCGCACGCCTGCTGCAACGCGCCGGCCGCGCGCGGCACCGCCCGGGCGAATCCGGCCATGTGGTGTGCGTGCCCTCGCATGCGCTGGAATTGCTGGAATATGCGGCGGCGCGGCGTGCGATTGCACATGGGCAGATCGAAGCACGCCCGCCACCGCGGCTTTCATTGGACGTGCTAGCCCAGCATTGCGTGACCCTGGCACTGGGCGGCGGTTTCCAGGCCGATGCGTTGTTGCGCGAAGTCCGCGGTACCGACGCCTTCGCCGCACTCGATGAGGCCACCTGGCAAGCCGTGCTCGACTTCATCGTGCAAGGCGGCAGCGCGCTCGCGCATTACCCCGATTTCCACAAGGTGGTGCGCGACGACGCCGGCAGCTACCGCGTCACCGACCGGCGCGTGGCGCTGCGGCATCGCCTGTCGATCGGCACCATCACCAGCGATGGCAGCGTGCGCGTGCAGTTCTTGCGCGGCGGCCGGCTGGGCGCGGTGGAAGAACAGTTCGTCGGTCGCCTCAAGCGCGGCGACCGCTTCCAGTTCGCCGGGCGCTTGCTGGAGCTGGTGCGGCTGGAAGACATGACCGCCTACGTGCGCATCGCCAAGGGCGGCAGCGGCGTAGTGCCCAAGTGGATGGGCGGGCGGATGCCGTTGTCCTCGGCGTTGGGGCGCGAGGTGGAGGCGGTGTTTGCCGATCCCGGCGACGCGCCGGAAATGCGGACGCTCGCGCCGTTGCTGCAGTTGCAGTCCAGCCTGTCCGCACTGCCCGGCCCCGGCCATCTGCTGGTGGAAACCATCAAGGCGCGCGATGGCCGCCACCTGTTCGTGTACCCGTTCGCAGGCCGCCAGGTCAACGAAGGTCTGGCCGCGTTGCTGGCTGCACGCTGGGGCCGGCGGCAGCGCAACACCTTCAGCTTTGCAGCCAACGATTACGGGTTTGTGCTGTCGCCAGCGCAGGACGTGCCGGTGGATGCCGCGCTGCTGCAGGAATTGCTGTCGCCGGCACGGCTGTTCGAGGACCTGCGCGACAGCCTCAACCTGGGCGAGCTGGCACGCCGGCAGTTTCGCGAGATTGCGCGCGTCGCCGGGCTGCTCTCGCCATCGCTGCCTGGGCGTGCGCCGCGCAGCCTGCGCCAGCTGCAGGCCTCCAGTGGCCTGTTGTACGACGTGCTGCAGCGCTTCGACCCGGACCACCTGCTGCTGGCCCAGGCCGAGCGCGAAGTCTTCGAAGGCCAGCTGGAATTCGCGCGCCTGGCCCACGCGCTGGAAGACTGCGCAGCGCGCGCCCTGCGCCTGTGCACGCCGCGCAGCCTGACGCCGCTGTCGTTCCCGCTATGGGCCGAGCGCGTGCGCGGGCAACTCAGCACCGAAGACTGGAAAGCGCGCGTGCTGCGCGCGGCCGCGCAACTGGAACGCAAGCATGGACGATAGCGTGCAGCTCACTCTGGCAGGCGAGCCGGTGGAGCTGCTCGGCGAGCGTGCGCTGTATCGGCCCGCGCGGCGCGCATTGCTGATCGCCGATCTGCATCTGGGCAAAGCCGATGTGTTCCGGCGTGCCGGCATCGGCTTGCCTGCGGGCGGCACCGAACACGATCTGGAGCGGCTGGACGCGCTGCTGGCATCGCGCCCGGTGGACGCGCTCTGGATTCTGGGCGACCTGCTGCATGGGCCGGCACCGCGCGCGGCCTGGCACCGCCGCTGGAGCGCCTGGCGCGAGCGCCATTGCGCCCTGCAGGTGATTGCGATCCGCGGCAATCACGACCGCGCCTTGGCAGGGGCCGATCTGCACATCGAAGCGGCCGGCGAACAGGTGGAAGATGGCCCCTTCGTGCTGCGCCACGATCCGCTGCCGCATCCGACCGGGCATGTGCTGTGCGGACATCTGCACCCGCTGGCCGCGCTGCCGGGCCTGTCGCGCCGCTGGCCGGCATTCTGGTTGCGCGACGGCGTGACCATCCTGCCGGCGTTCTCGCACTTCACTGCCGGCATCGTGCCGACCCTGGTCGAAGGCGAACGCCTGGTTGCCTGCGTCGAAGGCGATGCGATGGCACTGCCGGTGCGGTGACAATGCGCGCACCGCGTTGATGCAACGGTGCGCGTGCGGCGCACCAACGTCACTTCATCAGTAATGCCAACCGCACAGCGACTGCCGCTGCGCGTCACTACGCAGCCATGCCATCTCCTGCATTACTCGAACTTGGCACCGGCACCGGTTGCGCCAATGCATCGACGAACGCCGGGTCCAGCGCGAGCTTGCCGAACCAGCCATGCTGGGCGCCGCTGAGCACGCGCAGCATGTGGCCGCGCCCACCCGGCACGCGGCCCATCGGCTGCAGCAACAGATCGCGCCCGCGCGCCCACACATCGCGCTCGGACTGGAACAGCGGCGTGAGCCAGCGACTCCAGCGGTGATAGATCGCCACATGCGCCTGGCGTTCGCGCTGGTAGCGCTGCAATGCGGCATCCAGATCCGCGCCGACGCGCAAGGCATCGCGCATCGCCAGTGCATCCAGCAGCGCCATGTTCACGCCCTGCCCCAGCTGCGGGCTCATCGCATGCGCGGCATCGCCGGCCAGCGCAAAGCGCCCGCGGTGCCAGCGCGACACCACCGCGTCGCGGTAGCTGGCGCGCGCCAAGGCGCCATGCACCTGCACGGTCTGCAGGCGTGCAAGCGCGTCCGGCCACATCTGCGCCACTTCTTCGCGCCAGGCGTCCATGCCGCGGGTTTCCCATGCAGCGAAATCGCTGCAGGGCAGGCTCCAGAAAAAGCTCAGCCGCGGCGTGTCATCGCCCGGCCGCGTGCCCACCGGCAGCAGCCCGATCATCTTGCGTGCGCCGATGTAGCGCTGCCGCAACTCGTCCACGTACGGCCAGTCTTCGCGTGGCAACAAACACCACAGCGCGCCCCATGGATACACCCGATCCAGCTGGGTGCCCTGCGCCTGTGCGCGCAAGGTCGATGCCGAGCCATCGGCGGCGATGATCAGATCGTAGGGGCCATGCCATTGCCCGCGCTGGTCCTGCACGCGCACGCCGTCGTGATCGACCGCGGTGATCTGCGTGCCGATGTGCAGGTTGGCGTACTCGGGCCAGGCATCGCGCAGCAACGCGAACAACGCGCCGCGCTGCATGCCCAGGCCCATCAGGCGCGCATCCAGGTCGCGGTAGCGCATGTCCATCACCGCGCGCCCGCAGGGCGTCTCGCCATACAGCCGCCGCACCGGTGCACCGTGCTGCAAGGACTGCTCCAGCAGGCCCATCTTCCACAGCACCTGCAGCCCGCTCGGCTGCAACAGAAATCCCGCACCAACCGGGCCGGGCGCGGGCGCGCGCTCGAACACGTCCAGCCGATGCCCATCGGCACCGAGCAGCACGGCCAGTGCCTGCCCCGCCGTGCCATATCCCACTACCGCAATTCGCAATGTCTGCTGCATCGTCCGTGCTCTGTCTGCGTCCTCACCGGCCCGACATGGACCGGCGCAAAAAAAACCCCGCCGAAGCGGGGTTCTTCAATCGCACAATCGAGTGAATCACTCAACCGGCGTGATGTTCGAAGCCTGGGCACCCTTGGGGCCCTGGGTCACGTCATAACTGACGCGCTGGCCTTCCTGCAGGCTGCGGAAGCCCTTGGAGTTGATCGCGGAGAAGTGCGCGAAGACATCGGCGCTGCCGTCCTCCGGTGAGATGAAGCCAAATCCCTTGGCGTCGTTGAACCACTTGACGGTACCGTTCGGCATGGTGATGCGAGACCTTTGCAAAATTAATGGGTGGTGTACGGCGGAGCGTACGCGCCGAGTATGCAAAGCTTATGCCCCGATGACAATCACCCGCGTGCAAGTTCGCCAATCAGCTCCGGCAGTCCGGACGAGGCCGCATCCACGTTCGACAGCACCTCGGCCATGGTGATTTCCTGCGCGTCGCCACAGCCCGCCGCCCAGTTGGCCACGATCGCCAAACACGCATATTCCAGGCCTTTTTCGCGTGCCAGCGCCGCTTCGGGCATGCCGGTCATGCCGACCAGATCGCAGCCGTCGCGACGCATCCGCGCGATCTCTGCAATCGTTTCCAATCGCGGTCCCTGGGTGGCGCCATAGCATCCACCCGCTACCAGCGTGACGCCGGTCACTTTGGCCGCGGCGATCACCTTGCTGCGGAACATCGGCGAATACGGGTGGCCAAAGTCCACATGCTGCACCTCGCTGCCGGCCTCCTCGCAGAAGGTGGAAATGCGGCCCCAGGTGTAGTCGATCAACTGGTCCGGGCAGGCCAGCACGCGCGGGCCGAAGGACTCGGTGATGCCGCCGACAGTGTTGAGCGCCAGCACGCGGGTGGCACCAATTTGCTGCAGCGCAGCGATGTTTGCGCGGTAGTTGACCTTGTGCGGCGGCAGCGAATGACCTTCGCCATGCCGGGCCAGGAATGCCACGCGATGGCCGAGCAGCATGCCCACGCGGATCGGGCCGGACGGCGCGCCGTATGGGGTGTCGACCGCGTGCGTCTGCACCTGGTCGAGCTGGGCCAGCTTGTACACGCCGGTGCCGCCGATGACGGCCAATGCGATGGAATTGGAAGACACACAGACCTCTGCATCGAAAGACGAAAGAAGAACGCTGCACCGGCAATGGCGCAGCGCTGTACCCACCGGGGTGGGTAGGTGCGCTGGCTTACTGCTTCATCGCATAGATGGCAGGAATGCCGCGCAGCTGCTCGTTGACATCCATGCCGAAGCCGAACACGTAGCGGTCGGCCACTTCCACGCCCACGTAGTCGGCGGTGACGCCCGGCACGCAGCGGTCGTGGCGCTTGACGGTCAACACTGCCACGCGCACATCGGTGGCGCCCTGCTCCAGGCACCACTGGCGCACGCCCTGCAGGGTGTAGCCCTCATCCAGGATGTCGTCGACCAGGATCACCCGGCGGCCGAACAGCGCGGTGGCCGGGCGGTGCTTCCAGACCAGCTCGCCGCCGGTGGTTTCGCCGCGGTAGCGGGTGGCGTGCAGATAGTCGAACTGCAGGTCCTGGCCGCGCGCGCCCAGCTCCAGCGCCAACTGGCCGGAGAACGGCAGCGCGCCGTGCATGATGGTGAGATACACCGGCACTTCGCCGGCGTAGTCGCGCGCGATCGCATCGGCGATGGTGGCGACGGCGGCGTCGATGGCAGGGCGATCGACCAGCAGATCGGCTTGGGCCAGGGCCTGGGAAATGGTGAGCGTGGACATCAGGCAAGTGTTCCGAAAGAGGCGGAAAGGGAGGTGGTGGGAGCATCGGCGAGCAGGCCATCCCAGCCCAGCGCGCCACGGCCGATCAGGCCGATCAGTGCGGCAGTGTTGAGCGTACGGCCGGCCACCGCCTGCAAGGACTCGGCGACCAGTTCGGGGTGACAGACCAGCACCACGTCGCAGCCGGCATCCAGGTGCGCATGCACCCGTCCGGCGACGCCGCCAGCACTGAACGAGGCGGCCATGCCGATGTCGTCGGAGAAGACCACGCCGCGGAAGCCCAGTTGCCCGCGCAGGATCTGCTCGATCCAGCGCGACGCGTAGCCGGCCGGCTCCGGCGCCACCTGCGGGTAGACCACGTGGGCCATCATCACCGCGTCGGCACCGGCGTCGATCCCGGCCACGAACGGCACCAGGTCCTCCGCCAGCAGGACGTCCAGCGGCCGTGGGTCGCTGGCGTGGTCGACATGGGTATCTTCCAGCACGGTGCCGTGGCCGGGGAAATGCTTGAGCGTGGCGCCCATGCCGGCCGCGTGCAGCGCCTGCACGTAGGCACGCGTGAAGCTGGCCACCACCTGCGGGTCGTCGCTGAAGGCGCGGTCGCCGATGGCGCGGTTGCCGCGTGCCAGGTCCACCACCGGGGCAAAACTGAGATCGACACCACTGGCGCGCACTTCGCTGGCCATCAATTGCGCATGCGCGCGGGCCTGGGCAAGCGCGCCTTCCGGGTCGGTGGCATACAGCGCGCCAAAGCTCTGTAGCGGCGCCAAGGCGCTGTAACCCTCGCGAAAGCGCTGCACCCGGCCGCCTTCCTGGTCCACGCAAATCAATTGCGGGCGCGGCGCCGCGGCGCGGATGGCGGCCGACAACTCGGCCACCTGCGTGCGCGAGGCGAAGTTGCGCTTGAACAACACCACGCCGGCGACGGCGTCGTGCTGCAGCCAGTCGCGCTCCTGTGCGCTGAGTTCGGTACCGGCAACGCCGATCAGAAGCATGTTGGGGACTCCCGGGCCAGGCGCCACGATGGCGCAGCGCGGCATTGTCGCAGATGCGCGCAGCAGCGTCAGACCGCGCATTCAGGCAAGGGCGGCCGTGGCTGGCGGTTGTGCGGGTGCTGGGAATGGGGCCGGCGACCTTGTTGGGTGCCGGAGCTAGCCCTTCTCAGCGATTTTTTTATTGGGTTTGCTTGCAGGCGCTGTCGGCTGACTGGCTGCTGCGCTCTGCAGACCCGTGCCGGTGTGATTGCTTGTGCCGGTGTGGCGCGCGGTAACGCTTCCGCGTGACCAGCCAGGTTGCATGTGCAGGCGCAGCCAAGAATTCTGCTCAGGCTGAAAAAGGATCCAGCCACCAACGGCACCGAACTCGCCCCGACGGCCCCATTGCCGTGCTACCCAGGCGCCTACAGCACCTCCAAATGCGAGCGCCAATGCTCCGCCTGCGCCTGCAACTGCGCCAGCGCCTCCGGCGCCATGTCGTCCAGTTGCCGGTACGGCAACGCCAGCCGCTCGTTGCTTCCCAACAGCGCGCGCTGGCGGGCCAGAAAATCCCAGTACAGCGCGTTGTACGGGCATGCGCGCGGGCCCACCCGCTGCCTGCGCTGATAGGCGCAGCCAGTGCAGTAGTCGCTCATGCGATCGATATACGCCGCGCCGCTGATATAGGGCTTGCTGCCGAGAAAGCCGCCGTCGGCGAACTGACTCATGCCAACCGTATTGGGCAACTCCACCCACTCGAACGCATCGATGTAGACGCCCAGATACCAGCGATGCAAGGCCTGTGGATCCAGCCCCGCCAACAATGCAAAGTTGCCGATTACCATCAGCCGCTGGATGTGGTGCGCATGCGCCTTGTTCAACGAATTGCCGATCGCATCGGCCAGGCAACGCATGCCGATCTGCCCATCCCAGAACCAGTGCGGCAGCGGCGCGTGCTGGCCTAGCTGATTGGATTGCGCGTAACCGGGCATCTGCGACCAGTACACACCGCGCACATATTCGCGCCAACCCAGGATCTGGCGGATGAAGCCTTCCACCGACGCCAGCGGCGCATGCCCGTCGCGCCACGCTGCCTCGGCACGTGCAATCACTTCGGCCGGGTGCAGCATCTTGACGTTCAGTGCGAACGACAGCAGCGAATGAAACAACCGCGGGCTGCGCGTGCTCATCGCATCTTCGTAGCGGCCGAAGTGCGGCAGCGCGTGCGTGATGAAGTCGTCCAGTTGCTGCAGCGCTTCGTCGCGGTGCAGCGGCCAGGGCAAGGCATCGGCCTGCGGTGCGCCAAAACTGCGTACGCCGGCTGCTTCGATGGTCTGCCAGAGTGCAGCATGGTCGTGGGTCATGCGCCAATCCGCCGGTGCCGGCGGGTCGCCCGGCCACGGCGCGCGATTGTCATGGTCGAAGTTCCAACGCCCGCCTTCCGGGGCGCCCCCGTGGTCCAGCAGGATGCGATGCCGTCGCCGCATGTGGCGATAGAACACTTCCATGCGCCAGGCTGCACGCGCATCGAAGCACCCGGCCACGTCCTCGCGCTCGGTCAGGAAATGTTCGCTGCCCACCATGCGGCTGGCAAACGGCTGGGCTGCGCACCACTGCTCCAGCAGTTCATCCAGGCGCCACTCGTCCGGCGCCTGGTATTCCAGCCACTTGGCGCGGTAGTGCACCATCAACGCTTCCAGATTGGCGGTGATCGACTGCCGATTGCTGGGCGTGTCGATGCTGACGTAACGCACGCGGTGCCCGGCCTGCCGCAAGCGCGCGGCGAAGGCGCGCATTGCCGCGAAAATCGCCAGGATTTTTTGCGCGTGATGCAACACGTAGTCGGTTTCCGCACGCACCTCCATCAGCACGTAGACCACACTGGCGTTGGGCGTCTCGAACCAGCTGTGCAGCGGATTGAGCTGGTCGCCCAGCACCAGGCGCAGCGTATGCGCCGGCACCCAGCGCTGCAGTTCGGCGCCCGTGTCTGCACCGCCTGCATCGTGTTCACGCATCGGCGGCACGCGACTCGTTTCCGATGCGGGATGTGCATGCTGCTTGCTCCATCACGCAATGCGTGCGGCTTCGCATTCCGTCATCGCGATATGCCCGCTCAACCTGATCCGCCATGCGGCTGTGCTCCTAAACCTCTTCCCTGCAATACGCGCACTGGCAGCCGATGGATTCAGTCGCGACCGCCTGCGTCATACGCGCAGATGCGTTGCGCCAGCGCGGTTCCGCTACACCAGGCGCCCTCGACCTTGCCGCCTGCCAACCAATCGCCGCACAGCCCTGCCGCCGATGCTGCATCCCACACGCACGCATCGGCCACGGCCGGGGATTCGGTACTGGCCGCTTCCCAGAAGAAGGCCTCACATGCCAGCGGCGCGGGTAAGCCGAGCGCCGGTAATTCCGGCAGCAGCTGGTCGATCACCTCTGCTGGCGTGGCATCCCGATGGGCGTGACTCCACGCCGCGGTGGCGTGCAGCAGCCAGGTCTCCGCACCGACGCGGCCGGGCTTGCTGGAGTTGCGGGCGATCCAGCGCAGTGGGCCGGCATTGACGAACAACCCGTCGTAACCCGCCTCCACCGGCGCTGTAAAACATGCCACCACGGCCCAGGCCGGTTGCATGCGGACGCGGGCAGCAATGCCCGCCAGATCGCTCGCAGCCGTCTCCAGCAACGCAGCGGCCTGCGGCGCGGGCAGTGCCAGCACCAGCAGTTCGGTATGCACGGCTTCTGGCAGACCAGCACCTCTCAGTGCCCAGCCGTGTTCGGTGCGTTGCAGCGCATCGATGCGCGTTTCGGTACGCAGGTCCAACCCAACCGCCAGCGCACGCGCTGGTGCCGCCATATCCGGCACTCCGACAAAGCGTCGCAGCGTGCCAAGTGAGGGCTGCAGGGTGGAGCCATCCCAACTGGCCAGACGCGCAGGCCATGGCGCAGCACAGTCATTTGCTATCCACGCCCTTACCGCCGCCATGAAGTCCGGATCACGCGCAGTGAAGTACTGCGCGCCGTGATCGCAGTGCCACTGCTGGGCTGCAAGTGCGCGCATGCGTCCACCTGGCGCCGGTGCCTGCTCGAAGATCGTGACGGCGTAGCCGGCCGCCTGCAGCACGCTGGCGCAGCGCAGGCCGGCCAGCCCGGCGCCGATCACCGCCACCGTGCGCGGCCCGCGCATCAGGCTGTGGCGACCGCGGCCGCGCGCATCAGATCGCGCAACCGTCCGGGCCGCAGGCATCGCCGGTTGCGGCGGCCGACGCGGATTCGGCGGCCAATTGCAGCAACGCCTGTGCCATGACATCGGCCGGTTGCGCACCCTGGAGCAGGCTGCGCCCATCGATGACAAAACTGGGCACCGCGCGGATACCGATCTGCGCGGCCTGCTGCAGCTGCGCCTGGACCTGCGCACTGCCCTCGTCGGACGCCAGCAGCGCCTGCACGCGTGCGGGCGCCAACCCGCCAGCCGCACCGGCAGCGATCAGGGTGTCGGCCGCCGCAAGATTCCTGCCTTCGGCAAAGTGCGCATGGAACAGCGCTTCGATCACCGGCTCGACATCACCCTCGCGCGCCGCCAACCAGATCAGCCGGTGCGCGGGCAAGGTGGTGACCTGTACCTGCCCACGCGAAAAATCAAACGGCAGGCCTTCGGCGCGCGCGGTTTGCTGGGTCTGCGCCAGCAATTGTTCGGTACGTTCGGCGCTGCCGAACTTCGGCAGCAAGGCCTCGCGCAAGGGCACCGGCTGCAGGCCACTGTCTGGATCCAGCTGGAAGGCGTGGTAGTGGATTTCCAGCGCCGGCAAGCGCTCACCAAGCGTGGCCACGGCCTGCTCGAAGCGGCGTTTGCCGATCCAGCACCACGGGCACACCACATCGGACCAGATATCGATTCTCATGACGGGTGTGTGTATCGCATGGTTGAGTTGGGTTGCAGCATAGACGCTGCGCCGCGCGAACAGATCCCCCGCGCCTTGCGGCCGGTGGAACTCAGCGTACCGACCACTGCGAAAATGGCTGCGATGCCAACGCCAGGTTGTAGTAGCGCGCATCGTCGGTGACTTCCGCGCCGATCCAGTCTGGCAATTGCAGCGCTTCGTCGGCGTGCTCCAGCTCGACCTCCGCCACCACCAGCCCGGCGTTGTCACCCAGGAATTCGTCCACTTCCCACACATGCCCGGCGTACTCAACCAGATGCCGGCGCTTGTCGATCAGCCCACCCACACACAACGCGAGCAACGCGCGCGCATCGTCGAGCGGAATCGGATATTCGAACTCCTGACGGGTATGCCCGAGCTCGCGCGACTTGAGGTTGAGGAATGCCGCATCGCCCTGGATGCGCACACGCACCGAGGCATTTTGCGCACCACTGCGCAGCGACGCCTGATCGTTGATATAGCCCTGCGCCATCGGGATGACCGCATGCGTGGCGGTACGCCAGCCGTCGCCGGTCACCAGAAATTTGCGTTCGATTTCGATACCCATGAAGGCAAGTATGGCCGGCCGCGCGGAAAAATGCCTGGCTATTGTGGGAGCCACCCACCTACACTCCGCGCCCCCACTGAAAGGATGCACGCCATGACAGGCCGTCGCCGTTACACACCGCAGATCGTGCTTGCCACCGCACTGCTGCTCGCCGCCGGCGGTGCCAGCGCCGCGGCCGCAGCGCCCTCGCTCGCACAGGCCCAAGCCGCGCTGGACACAGCGATGCAGAAGGACGCGGCAGGCAACCCCGACCAGGGCGACGACCTGATGGGTGAGCTGTTTCGCCCACGTTTGACGGCTCTAGTTGGCTGCCTGCCACCCGCGGAGCAGACGCCCCCAGGCGCAGTCGACTGCCTCGTCACCGGACAGGCCGGGCCCAGCGAAAAGCACATGGCACTGCGATTCCTGCCAACCGCCAACGGCTGGCAGTTGCAGCACAGTGACACCGAGATGGAAGTCGCCGCACCGGTGCCCGACAACGCGCGCGTGCAGGTGCTGCTACGTGAAGATTTTTCCAAGAAGCTGGTGACCGAACGCAATGCAGCTGTGCGCAAGAGTCTCGAACAGGCGGTCAGCACGGCGCAGGTCCTTGCGGTGGAGCGCTGCGCCGTCTCCGAGCACGCACCGGTGGTTGCCTGCACTGTCCAGGCCATTGCTGCCAACGAGCGCGGCGAATTGCAGATGCAGTTCGCCCTGGTCGATGGGCAGTGGCAGAACGCTACCCCGCACACTGACTGACGCGGCGTACGCGCCTCGCTGCAGTAGTTCCGACGCGCTCACCGCCACTGGGTGCGTGCGTGGAATGGCCCACACACATCCCCGACCGGGATGTGTGCTGCATCAGCTGCCATTGCAGGTACGCCTCGGATCAGCACCGTGACGCGTGATGCCAACGCGCAAGCCTCGCGCTAGCGCTTCTCAAACACCGCGATGCTTTCCACATGGGCGGTGTGCGGGAACATGTCCATTGCACCAGCACTGAGCAGGCTGAAGCCCTGCTCGTTCACCAGGTAGCCCGCATCGCGTGCCAGTGACCCTGGGTGGCAGCTCACATAGACGATGCGCTTGAACTGCTTCAGCGGCAGCTGCTGCAACACGTCGATGGCGCCGGAGCGCGGTGGATCGAGCAACAGCTTGTCGAAGCCCTGGCGCATCCACGCAGTCTGCCGCTGATCTTGTGTGAGGTCCGCTGCGTAGAACTGCGCATTGTCCAGCCCGTTACGCTGTGCGTTCTCGCGTGCGCGCGCCACCAAACCGGCGTCACCCTCCACACCGACGACTTCGCGCACGGTACGCGCCAGCGGCAGGGTGAAATTGCCCAGACCACAGAACAGGTCCAACACCCGGTCATCGGGCTTGGCATCGAGCAATTCCAAGGCGTGGGCAATCATCTTCTGATTGAGCGAGGCATTGACCTGGATGAAGTCCAACGGACGAAACGCCAGCTCCACATCCCACTGCGGCAATCGGAAGGACAAGGGCACCTCTTGCGGCCACAACGGATGCACGCTGTCCACGCCGCCAGGCTGCAGGAAGATCGCAAAATCGTGCGCCTGGGCGAACTCCACCAAGGCCTGCTCGTCACGTGCGCTGAGCGGCTGCAGATGGCGGATGGTCAGCGCCACGGCATCGTCGCCGGCGATGAATTCAATCTGCGGAATGTCGCGCTTGCCGTCCATGCCTTCGACCAGCGCCGCCAGCTGCGGAATCTTCTCGCCAATCTGCGGAATCACCGTGTAGCAGACCGACAGGTCGGCCACGAAGCGCGGGTCCAGTTCGCGGAAGCCGACCAGGGTCTTGTCCTTCTTCTCGACCCGGCGCACCGAAAAGCGGCCCTTGCGGCGATAGCCCCAGGTATCGCCCACCAGCGCCGGCAGCACCGTTTGCGGCGTGACGTGGCCGATGCGCTCCAGGTTGTCCATCAGCACGCGCTGCTTGGCCACGATCTGCTGCGACTCTTCCAGATGCTGCAGCACGCAGCCGGCGCACACACCAAAGTGCGGGCAGCGCGGCGCCACCCGCTGCGGCGATGCCTGCAGCACTTCCACCGTCTTGGCCTCATCGAAATGGCGGCTGCGTGCGGTGGGCTCGGCGGTCACGACCTCACCCGGCAGCGCGCCACTGATGAAGGTGACCTTGCCGCCCTCGCCATCGCGGCGCGCCACACCGCGGCCGTCATGGCTCAGGTCGGTGATCGCGGTCTGGAACGGGGTGCGGTCGAAACGGTTTCTGGATCTGGCCACGTGGCGAAAGCTGCGGGCAAAAAGGGTGCGTATTGTCGCAGATGCGATTGCCGCCGGTCGCCATACGGGTGCGAGCAATTGTCGCGCCCCGCAAACCAGGGCACACTTCGGGAGCTCGCGCTACACGCAGTACGCGGCACGCTGACAAGGAGGCAGCATGAACATGGCAACACGTCAGGAACCCCAGCCGCGCGTTCTGTTGGTCGAGGACGACCCGATCAGCCGTGGCTTTCTGCAGGCCGTGCTCGAAAGCCTGCCCGCCCAGGTCGACTGGGCCGACTCCTTGTCTTCGGCACTGGACCGTGCACGCGCGCGCCGCCATGACCTGTGGCTGATCGATGTCAACCTCCCAGACGGCACTGGCAGCGACCTATTGCGCGCCCTGCGCCTGCTGCACCCGGATGTCCCCGCCCTGGCGCATACCGCTGACGGCAACGCGGCCATGCAACGCGGCCTGCAATCAGACGGCTTTCTGGAAATGCTGGTCAAGCCGCTGACCTCCGAACGGCTGCTGCAGGCGGTACGCCGTGGCCTGGCACGTGGGCGCTACAGCGTGGCCCCGGTGGGCGTGGTGGATATCGCCGCCAGCGACTGGGACGAGGCCGCCGCACTGAGTGCGCTCAACGGCCAGCAGCACCACCTCAATGCCTTGCGCGAATTGTTCCTGGCAGAGCTGCCTGGCACCCGCGACGCCGTGGATTCGGCGCTGCTGGTCAGCGACGAGCTGGCGCTGCGCAATCACTTGCACCGGCTACAGGCCAGCTGCGGGTTTGTCGGTGCCGCCCGGCTTGCTGGCGCAGTGCGGTTGCTGCGTGGCGATCCGCAGTCGCGGATTGCACAGAACCAGTTCCATGCCGCAGTAGCCGCGCTGCTGCACTGACCCGCTGGCCGGCATCTCCGGAGCGCCCCGGCATCGACCGGGTGCAATGCCGTCTACGCGCCGCGTCGCGCCAATTCTTCCAGCATCTCCCATGACTTGAGTCCGCGCCCGCTCAGGTGGTGCAGCAAGACTCCGCGCATGCTGCGGCGCAGCCCCGGCATGTCCTCGGTGGCCGGTACCCGGTCCTCGCCTAGCGCCAGCAACGCCGCACCAGTCACGGTCTCGCGGCGATCCTGCGCCAGCCGCTCGCTCAACACCCGCCGCGCGCCGTCCTGCGGATCGAGCCGGTAACGGGCGGCCGGATCGATCGGCTGGCCGTCACTATCGTGTTGCAGATCGAAGCCGAACCCCAGCCCGTCGAGCACGTCGCGCTCGAACTGCCGCAACCCCCACGCCAGCGCGGCACCAGAGGCCAGGTGCGCACGCGCCTGCGCATAGCAGTCGAACAGCTCCGGCACCGGCGCATGGCGCGGTGCAAGCCGCAGCAACAGTTCGCTGATATAAAAACCCGCCAGCATCGCTTCGCCAAGCAACCGCGGCGCGGTATCGATGGCCTCGGCCTGGCGCAGCTGCGCCAACTCGCCACGCTGCACCGCGGTGAACTGGATCAATTGCAGCGGCTGCAGCGCAGCGCGCAAGGCCTGCTTGCGTGGCCCGTGCACGCCCCGCGCCAGCAATCCCACGCGCCCGTGCTGCTCGGTCAGCACTTCCACCAGCAAGCTGGTCTCGCGCCAGGCGCGTACGTGCAGGACAAAGCCGCGCTCGTGTTCGATCAGCATGAGAGTGTGTTCGGCCAGGTGCTGGCTTGGCAGCAGTTAACCGCCGCACGCCGGGACAGCGAAATTGCAGATGCCTGGCGCATGAACTGGCACATCAGCACAGGTCGGAACCTCTCACACAAGCACCGGCATGGGCACGCACCTGTTAACCCTGGACACTGGAAGCATCGGCCTCAAACAGAATCAGCCCCATGCACACGCGCGCCTGGCGCTTGCGCGCTCGACTACCCTGCCTCTGCTCAGTCGTAACCGAAGGCCTTCAGCGCAGCCTCGTCATCCGACCAGCCCTCGCGCACGCGCACCCAGGTTTCCAGGAACACTTTTGCACCGAACAAGCGCTCCATCTGCAGGCGCGCCTTGCCGCCGATGTCTTTCAGGCGAGTGCCGCCCTTGCCGATCACGATGGCCTTCTGGCCCTCGCGCTCGACCCAGATCACCGCGCCGATGCGCAGCAACGCACCATCCTCGGCAAAGCGTTCGATCTCCACGGTGGTGGCATACGGCAGTTCTTCGCCCAGTTGGCGCATCAGCTGCTCGCGCACCAGTTCGCCGGCCAGAAAACGCTGGCTGCGATCGGTGATTTCGTCTTCGCCGTACATCGCCTCGGCTTCGGGCACCAGCTTGAGCAGGTCGCTCACCAACGCCTCTAGGCCCTTGCGCTTGAGCGCAGAGACCGGATGCACGGCGGCAAACGTGCGCCCTTCGCTGACCTGCGCCAGGAACGGGAACAGCGCGGTCTTGTCCTTGAGCCGGTCCACTTTATTGACCACCAGCACTACCGGCACGTCAGCGTCGCTGAGCACGCGGAATGCCAGGGTGTCTTCTTCGTCCCAGCGGCCTGCCTCGATCACCAGCACCGCGGCATCCACGCCTTCCAGCGAACCGCGCGCGGCGCGGTTCATCACCCGGTTCATCGCGCGCTTCTGCTCGCGGTGCAGCCCGGGTGTATCGACCAGCATCAGCTGGCCTTCCGGGAAGGTGGCAATGCCCAACAGACGGTGGCGCGTGGTCTGCGGACGATTGGAGACGATGCTGACCTTGGCGCCAACCAGCGCATTGGTCAGGGTGGACTTGCCGACATTGGGACGGCCAATCACGGCAACGCTGCCGCTGCGGTGGGGAGAGGTTTCGCTCACGTGTTCGAATCCAGTTGTGCGATGACGGTGGCTGCGGCCTGTTGCTCGGCGAGCCGACGAGACGTGCCCTGCCCCTCGGCGCGGGCAGCTGGCTGCTCAAGGATGCAGGCCACATGGAACTGCTTGGCGTGTTCGTCGCCGCTTTCGCTGATCAGGGCGTACTGCGGCAATGGCAATTGCCGCGCCTGCAGCCATTCCTGCAGCCGGGTCTTGGGATCTTTCTCGGCCTTGCCGACCGGCAGCGCGGCCAGCGACGGCTCGAACCAGGGCAGCACCACCGCGCGGCAACGCTCGAACCCGCAGTCGAGATAGATCGCCGCAACGATCGCTTCGACTGCGTCGGCCAGGATCGAATCGCGGCGATGCCCGCCGGATTTCAATTCGCCCGGGCCCAGCGTCAAGCGCTCGCCCAGGTTGAGGGTGCGGCCAATGACGGCCAACGCGCCTTCGCGCACCAGCTCGGCGCGCGCGCGGGTCAAGGCGCCTTCATCGGCCTTGGGCCAGCGCTGATACAACGCCTCGGCGATCAGCAGATTGACGATGCCATCGCCTAGGAATTCCAGACGCTCGTTATGCGGCGTCCCGGCGCTGCGATGACGCAGCGCCTGGGCGAGCAGACCCGGATCGGCAAACGCATGCCCGATCGGATCACCGCGCTGGAAAGTTCTATTCGACACCACGCGCCGTCATGTCTTGCGATGTATCGAACTTACCCACGATATCCAGATTACCGATCAACTCGCGACGCACTTCATAGTTGACCTTCATCCGCCAACCACCATCAACGCGCTCGAACTTGACGTCTTCTTTTTTGACGTTTTCCGAGTAGTTGATATAGAGACGACGGAAGAACAAATCCTGCAACTTGGACGGATCCATGTTTGCACTGCCTGGCTCGTTTGCCAGGCCCTTCATGGCCGTCCGCACGGAATAATATTCCTGATACATCGGGAACAACTTCATCCCCAGATACAACGCAAACCCCACCACCGCCAGCACCACCACGAACGACGTCAACGTCATACCGCTTTGCTTGCGCTTCATTGTGTGTCCCCCGGCACGCACCGCGTGCATTTACTGGATTCCAGTCCCGATCCGCGATGGATCGAAACTCCCCTTGCAGAACCACCCTTCACAATTGAGCCAGATCAGGAACGCCTTGCCGCGGAGATTGGCCTCCGGCAGGAAGTGCGTCTGCGTCCAGAATCGGCTGTCCTCGCTATTGTCGCGATTGTCCCCCATCACGAAATAGCTGTCTGCCGGCACCGTCCAGTCGCCCTGGCCAGCCGGCATGTTGCGGTCTACCCACTCCAGCACGGTGTGGGTCCGCCCGGGCAGGTCTTCCACCAGCAGCGTGGTACCGGTCATCTCGGCGCCCTTGCCCTTGCCGATGTACTCGCCCTTGACGGTGTAGCGCATCGGCTTGTCGTTGATGTACAGCGTGTCGCCGTGGAAGCCGATCTTGTCGCCCGGCAGGCCGACCACGCGCTTGATCCAGTTCTGGTCCGGCGCATGCGGCGGCTTGAACACCACCACGTCGCCGCGCTTGGGTTCACCGGTCGGGATGAACTTGGTGTTGGTGATCGGCAAACGGAAGCCGTAAGCGAACTTGTTGACCAGGATGAAATCGCCGATGAGCAGATTGGGCATCATCGAGCTGGACGGAATCTTGTACGGCTCGGCCACGAAGCTGCGCAGGATCAGCACCACCGCCAGCACCGGAAAGAACGCACGCGAGTAGTCGATGATCGCCGGCTCGCTGTCCAGCAGACCGGCGCGCGCCGCGCGGCGCTTGGCCAGGAACAGCTTGTCCAGCAGCCAGATGAAGCCGGTGCCCAGCGTCAACACAACCAGGGCGATTTCAAACCATTTCATTCGGGTTCCTTCGGAACAGGATTCGGGATTGGAGATTGGGGATTCGCAAAAGCTCAGGGCTGGCGCGTCGTTGCCAATCCCGAATCACGCATCCCAAATCCCTGCTACTTATCCATCTGCAAGACCGCCAGGAAGGCCTCCTGCGGAATCTCCACGCGGCCGACCTGCTTCATGCGCTTCTTGCCTTCTTTCTGCTTTTCCAGCAGCTTTTTCTTGCGCGAAACGTCGCCACCATAGCACTTGGCCAACACGTTCTTGCGCATCGCCTTGACCGTAGAACGCGAGATGATCTGCGAGCCGACGGCGGCTTGAATTGCCACGTCGAACATCTGCCGCGGGATCAGCTCTTTCATCTTTTCGCACAGCTCGCGGCCGCGCCGGTCGGCGTAGCTGCGGTGCACGATGATGCTCAGCGCATCGACCTTGTCGCCGTTGATCAGCGTGTCCACGCGCACGAACGGGCCAACCTGGAAGCGCAGGAAGTGATAGTCCAGCGAGGCATAGCCGCGGCTGACCGACTTGAGCTTGTCGAAGAAGTCCAGCACCACTTCGGCCATCGGCAGCTCGTAGCTGATCTGCACCTGGCTGCCCAGGTAGTTGATGCCGATCTGGCTGCCGCGCTTTTCTTCGCACAGAGTGATGATGTTGCCGACGTAATCGGGCGGCGTGAGGATGTTGGCGCGGATGATCGGCTCGCGGATCTCTTCCACGTGGTTGAGCGGCGGCAGCTTGGACGGGTTATCCATCGGGATGATGGTGCCGTCGGTCTTGAGCACCTCATAGACCACCGTCGGCGCGGTCGAAATCAGATTGAGGTTGTACTCGCGCTCCAGCCGTTCCTGCACGATTTCCATGTGCAGCATGCCCAGGAAGCCGCAGCGGAAGCCGAAGCCCATCGCCTCGGAGCTTTCCGGCTCGAAGCGCAACGCGGCATCGTTCAGACGCAGCTTGTCCAGCGCTTCGCGCAGATCCGGGTAGTCCTCGGCATCGACCGGAAACAGGCCGGCGAACACGCGCGGCTGCATTTCCTGGAAACCGGGCAATGCGTGCGGCGCCGGGTCGGCCGCCAGGGTGAGGGTGTCGCCGACCGGCGCGCCGTGCACGTCCTTGATCGAGGCATTGATCCAGCCCACTTCGCCGGCGCCCAGTGACGCCAGCTCCTTGCGCTTGGGGGTGAAAACGCCGACCTTGTCGACCAGATGCGTACGGCCGGTGGACATCACCTGGATCTTGCTGCCCGGCTTGATCTCGCCCTGCATCACGCGCACCAGCGACACCACACCTAAGTAGTTGTCGAACCACGAGTCGATGATCAACGCCTGCAGCTTGTCGGTATCGCGCGGCTTGGGCGGCGGAATCCGGTGCACGATCGCTTCGAGCACCAGATCGATATTGAGGCCGGTCTTGGCGCTCACCGCCACCGCGTCCTCGGCGTCGATGCCGATCACCGCTTCGATTTCGGCCTTGGCACGTTCGATATCGGCGGTGGGCAGGTCGATCTTGTTGAGCACCGGCACCACTTCCAGGCCCTGCTCCACGGCGGTGTAGCAGTTGGCGACCGACTGCGCTTCCACGCCTTGCGCCGCATCCACCACCAGCAACGCACCTTCGCAGGCCGCCAGCGAGCGGCTGACTTCATAGGAGAAGTCCACGTGCCCGGGGGTGTCGATGAAGTTCAGGAAATAGGTCTGCCCGTCCTTTGCCGTGTACGGCAAGGACACCGACTGCGCCTTGATCGTGATGCCACGTTCGCGCTCAATCGGGTTGGAGTCGAGCACCTGGGCTTCCATCTCGCGCGCCTGCAAACCGCCGCACAGCTGGATGATCCGGTCGGCCAGGGTGGATTTCCCGTGGTCGACGTGGGCAATGATGGAGAAGTTGCGGATGTTCCGCATTGAATCAGAGGACATTGAGGTGGGCGCCGGCGGTGCCGTCGTCAGGGTAACGCCACATTATCGCACGGCTTGGCCCGCCAGGCCGGGATTAGAAAATCGGGATTGGGGATTGGCCAGGCAAGGGCAGCGCACCGCGCACGACGCGCCGCCCTTGCCAATCCCGAATTACCAATCCCGAATCCCGGCGCCTGTCAGCCGCCCGCCTTCAACGCCACATAGCTGGTGGCCTTGCCATCGGTGACCAGCAGCATCACCACGTCGCCCTTCTTGTAGCTGGCCAGCGCACGGTTCAGCTCGGCAACGCTGCCGACCTTGGTGCGGCCGACCCGGGCGATCACCAGGCCCGGAGCCAATGGCGGCTGAGTGCTGCGTGCAGCCGAGCCGGTGACCGAGGCAATGCGCACACCCTCACCCGCTTCCAGACCCATGCGGCTGCGCTCGGCGGCGGTCAGGTCCGCAACCTGCAGGCCCAGCAGCTCCACGCTGGCGGGCGCGGACGGCTTGCTATCGTCGGCCGCAGTGCGCGGGGCGCTGCTGCCAGACTCGTTTTCCAGCGTGCCCAAGGTGACGGTGACCTGGCGCGGCTTGCCGTCGCGCAGCACGTTCAAGCTGACCTTGGAGCCCGGCGGCATCAGCCCGATCATTGGCGGCAGATCGCTGGCCACCGCGATTTCCTTGCCGTTGACCGAGCGGATCACATCGCCCACCTCGATGCCGGCCTTGCCAGCCGGGCTGCCGGCGGGGATGTCGTTGACCAGCGCGCCGCGCGTATCCGGCAGGCCCAGGCCTTGCGCCTTCAGCGTATCGATCGGACCGACGGCCACGCCCAGCATGCCGCGGCTGACATGCCCGCTGGCCTTGATCTGCTCGGCCGCACTGAAAGCCAGGTCGATCGGGATCGCAAAGCTAATCCCCATGTAGCCGCCCGAGGCGGAGAAGATCTGCGAATTGATGCCGACCACCTCACCTCGCGTATTGAGCAGCGGGCCACCGGAGTTGCCCTGGTTGATCGCCACGTCGGTCTGGATGAACGGCACGTAGCGCTGGTCGGCGTATGGATTGCTGCGACCGGTGGCGCTGACGATGCCGGCGGTGACCGAATGATCCAGCCCGAACGGCGAGCCAATCGCCACCACCCACTGGCCCGGCTTGAGCGTGTTGGAATCGCCGATGCGCACGGTCGGCAGGCCCTTGGCCTCGATCTTGAGCAGGGCGACGTCGAACTGCTCGTCGCTGCCGACCACCTTGGCCTTGAACTCGCGACGGTCGGTGAGTTTGACGGTCACCTCGCTGGCGCCATCCACCACGTGATGATTGGTCAGCACATAGCCGTCGGCGGAAATGATGAAGCCCGACCCCATCGACTTGCCGGCGATGCCGCCATCGTCATCGCCCTGCCCCGGCCCTTGACGCGGGCCACCCGGCATCTGGAAATCCGGGCCGAAGAAGCGCTTGAAAAACTCCGGCATCTGCTCGTCGTCGGGCATCGCGCCGCCGCCACGCCCGCCCGGACCGCCGCGCTGCGAGCGCGCCATGGCGTCCTTGCGGGTGATCGTGGTTTCGATATTGACCACGCCCGGGCCGACCTGCTCGACCAGATTGGTGAAATCCGGCAAGCCCGCCACCAGCTGCGGCGCCGGCGTGGTGCTGCGGTTGGCCGCGATCGGCGCGCTGGTCTTGGCTGGCGCTTCGGGTTGCTGCGCGCAGGCAGCCAACGGCAGGGTCATGGCCAACAGGCCGAACATCTGGGTGCGGATGCGGTGATTCATCAGGTTGCCTCCGATGGCAGGGCGACAAGGGTCCAGACCCGAACGATTGCACGGGCCGGACACGGTAACGGGAGCATGGATGCCGAACGGGTGAGGAACGGCGAGAACATCAGTCCTGCGGTGGCGGGGCCGGCTGTGCTCGGCCTGCCGCAGCGGCCGCCTGCGGGGCGGGCTCGAACGGATAGAACGCTGGCGCCTGCCGGCTTTGACTGAAGCTGGCGTTGAGCGGGCTTTCGCCCGACCCCGACAGTGCGGCGCGCGGCCACGGGCGGGCCTGCAGCGTGGTTTCAGGATGTGTGAACGGGTTTGCCGCCGCCGGCGAGGCGACTGCTGGCGTTGCAGCCGGGGCCGCAGCGGAGGCCACCATCCGGGCCGGTGCCTGCTGGTTGCGCGCCGCCACGCTGCGAGCGACCTGCTGATTGCGGGTCGCCGCGCCACGCCGGGCCGAGGCCAGCGCCGCCGCGGGCACGGCCGCCGCCAGGGCAACCACGTCGTCCGGCGCATCCGGGGCCTTCGGCGCCTGTGGGGCGGGAGTGGATGCGGGCAGCTGTGCGGTGGTGGCGAACACCTGCTCGGCGGGCGCGGGCGCGGCCACCTCAGGCAGCCGTTCGCGGGACACGAACAAGGCGATTGCGGCGACCGATGCCGCCAGCGCGGCACCGCCACCCCAACGCCAGCGCGCAGCAGGGCGAGCCGCCGGCGCCGCGGCAGGTGCCGGTTCTTCGGCCACGGCAGCGCGCACCTTGGCGGCGAAATCCAGCGGCGCCGGGGCACTTGCCGCGCCGCGCAGCACATCGCCGCAGAGCTGCCAGCGTTCCTGGCAGCCGGCCAACTCTTCGTCATGGGCTAGGCGCCGCAGCAAAAAGCGCGACTCCTCGGCACTCAGCTCGCCATCCACCAGCGCGGACAGCTGCTGGCGATAATGACGTTCGAACTTGTCGGTGATGGACATGTCAGGGTTATTGGTCATACACGGTGTCGCTCACGGGTAGCGCTTTCGGTCTCCAGCAGAGGCCGTAGCTCGATGTCGATGGCCTCGCGCGCCCGGAAGATGCGCGAGCGCACCGTTCCGATCGGGCAATCCATCTTTCGCGCGATCTCCTCGTAACTCAGCCCTTCCACCTCGCGCAGGGTGATGGCCGACCGGAGTTCTTCCGGCAAGGCTTGGACCGCACGCATCACCGTTTGTTCCAGCTCCTGTCGCATCAATTCGCGCTCCGGGGTGTCGGTGTCGCGCAAGCGGGTCGCACCATCGAATTGTTCGGCGTCGCTGACGTCGATGTCATCGGTGGGCGGGCGGCGATTGTGCGCAACCAGGTGGTTCTTGGCAGTGTTCACGGCAATGCGGTGCAGCCACGTATAGAACTGGGCGTCGCCACGAAAACTGTTGATCGCGCGGTAAGCGCGCACAAACGTATCCTGGGCCACGTCCTGGCATTCGCTCCAGTCGGCGATGTAGCGCCCGATCAGGGCGACGATCCGGTGCTGGTACTTGCGCACCAACACATCGAACGCCGCACTTTCGCCGCGCTGCACACGCCGGACCAGTTCCAGATCCAGCTCCTGAGGTGTATCGACTTCGGCCATGTCGGGCCGCACTCCTGTCTGCCCACCGAAGTCGGGCAATGAGACCGCCATTGAAAAGAAAAGTTCCTACCGATCCAAACGATCGCAGCGCTGCCGCAAACAGCGGCGCCGACGTGTCGCTGGCGACGCCTTGCACTGGGCCGGCACCGTCCTGCGACAGGTATGGGTATTTGACGTGAAGGAAACAACCTCTGGATGATAACGGCCTTTCCTTATATCGCCGGATGGCCAACCGCATGCTTCCAGGTTTCGACGGGCTCCGATTCAGCCATTGGCAGGCAGACCTGCGCGAGGACGGCGTGCTCGTGCTCAGCCTCGACCGCCAGGGCACGGCGGTCAATGCCTTCTCGCAGGACGTGCTGCTCGAACTGGGCGATGTCATCGAACGCCTGGCACTGGATCCGCCCAAGGGCGTGGTGCTGCGCTCGGCCAAGGCCAATGGTTTCATCGCCGGCGCCGACCTGAAGGAATTCCAGGAGTTCGACCGCCGCGGCACCGTCAACGACGCAATTCGCCGCGGCCAGCAAGTGTTCCAGAAACTGGCCGAACTGCCCTGCCCCACGGTGGCCGCCATCCACGGCTTCTGCATGGGCGGCGGCACCGAGATTGCACTGGCCTGCCGCTACCGGGTGGCCTCGGACGATGGCAGCACGCGCATCGGGCTGCCGGAAACCAAGCTCGGCATCTTTCCCGGCTGGGGCGGCAGCGCCCGCTTGCCGCGCCTCATCGGGGCACCGGCGGCAATGGACTTGATGCTCACCGGGCGCACGGTGTCGGCCAAGGCTGCGCGTGCGATGGGCCTGGTCGACAAGGTTGCGGCACCGGCGGTGCTGGTGGATGTGGCCGCGGCACTGGCATTGGCCGGCACCACGCGCCCGTTCAAGCAACGCGCCACCGCCTGGGCGACCAACACCCTGCTCGCACGCAAGCTGCTGGCACCGCAGATGCGCAAGCAGGTCGCACGCAAGGCACGCAAGGAACACTACCCCGCGCCGTATGCGTTGATCACCACGTGGGAGCGCGCCGGTGGCGGTGGGATCCAGGCCCGCCTGGCGGCCGAACGCAAGGCAGTGGTGAAGCTTGCCAGCACGCCGGCAGCGCGCAATCTGATCCGCATCTTCTTCCTGACCGAGCGGCTCAAGGCCCTTGGCGGCAAGGACACCGGCTTGCCGGCCATCCGCCACGTGCATGTCGTCGGTGCCGGCGTGATGGGCGGTGACATCGCGGCGTGGGCCGCCTACAAGGGCTTCGAGGTCACGCTGCAGGACCGCGAACAGCGCTTCATCGATACCGCATTGGCGCGCGGCGGCGAACTGTTTGGCAAGCGCGTGAAGGACGAGACCAAGCGCCCCGCCGTGGCCGCACGTCTGCGCGGCGATCTGGCCGGCGCGGGCGTGGCGCAGGCGGATCTGGTGATCGAGGCGATCATCGAAAACCCGCAAGCCAAGCGCGATCTCTACCAGAGCATCGAGCCGCACCTCAAGCCGGATGCGCTACTCACCACCAACACCTCCTCGATTCCGTTGACCGAGTTGCGTGGGCACATCCAGCGCCCGGCGCAGTTTGCCGGCCTGCACTATTTCAACCCGGTGGCGATGATGCCGCTGGTGGAAATCGTGCAGCACGACGGGCTGGATCCGGCCAACGTGGCGCGGCTGGCCGCGTTCTGCAAGGCGCTGGACAAATTCCCGGTACCGGTCGCCGGCACGCCGGGATTCCTGGTCAACCGCGTGCTGTTCCCGTACTTGCTGGAAGCGGCCACCGCCTACGCCGAGGGCATTCCCGGGCCGGTGCTGGATA
Organism: Xanthomonas sp. NCPPB 4037; assembly: GCF_041475695.2. Classification (NCBI taxonomy): domain Bacteria; kingdom Pseudomonadati; phylum Pseudomonadota; class Gammaproteobacteria; order Lysobacterales; family Lysobacteraceae; genus Xanthomonas; species Xanthomonas sp. NCPPB 4037. The sequence continues at coordinate 1,580,560 of NZ_CM191261.1, read as the reverse complement.
AGACCGCGGTGAAGTTCGGCATGCCGATGGGGCCGATCGAATTGATCGACACCGTGGGCCTGGACGTGGCCGCCGGCGTCGGTGCGGAGCTCGCCCCGTTCCTGGGCCTGCCGATCCCGGTAGCACTGGCCACGGTGGAGGCCGGCAAGCGCGGCAAGAAGGACGGCCAGGGCTTGTACAAGTGGGAGAACGGCCGCGCGGTCAAACCCGAAGTTGCCAGCGGCTACGAGGTGCCGGCGGACCTGGAAGACCGCCTGGTCCTGCCATTGCTCAACGAAGCGGTGGCCTGCCTGCATGAAGGCGTGGTGGCCGATGCCGACCTGCTCGATGCCGGCGTGATCTTCGGCACTGGCTTTGCGCCTTTCCGCGGCGGCCCGATCCAGCACATCCGCAGCGTCGGTGCAGACGCGCTGCTGGCCCGCCTGCACGCCTTGCAGGCGCGGTATGGCGAGCGGTTTGCGCCGCGGCCGGGCTGGGACTCGCCGGTGTTGCGGGAGCCGGTGGCGTGAGCCTGCAGCGTCGGGATTCTGCCTGCGAACGCACGCGAGCTGATTGATGATCGGCCGATGTCGAGTCAAGCCGCGGCGGTACAACGATCGAACGGGCCATCACCACTGAACAAAGAACGGCGAGCCAAGGCTCGCCGTTCTTTTTTAACCAGTACCGCAACTCCAGTTAAAAGCGCAGGCCCACACTGGTGAAGATATAACGACCCGCCTGGTCGTATCCACCCAGGGAGTTGCCGTTGAAGGTCAGGCTGCCCCCCACCAGCGGTGGCTCCTTGTCGGCGATGTTGTTGACACCCAGCGTCCAGGTGACGTAATCGCCCAACTGCATTGAACCGGACAGGTCGAAGTAGTTGTACGCCGACACCTTGTTGTCCTGGTTCACCAGGCGCACGTCGGTTGTGCCCGGGGTTCCGTCGGTGTTCTGGTAGTCCAGTTCACCGATATAGCGCCAACGCAGACTGACGGTGTAGCGGTCGAAGTTGTAGCGCGTGCTCAGCACATGCCGCCACTCGGCACTGTTGCAGGCCACGTTGACCACGCCAGCGCAGTCGTAGGTCACTTCCTGCACACCCGGAACCGGCTCGTATTCCTGCTTGAGGGCATAGCTGCCCATCATCGAGGCGGTCAGGCGGCCCGGGCCGACACTCCATGCATACGACGCGGTCAGATCGATACCCTGGAAGTGCAAGGAGCCGAAATTGTCCTGGGAATTGAAGATCAGGCCGGAGACATCCGGGTCGCTGCCGCGGAACAGATCGCCGGTCGTGGCGTTGCGGCGGACGCGGCTGCAGATGTCCGCATTACCGGTGACACCGCATGCGGTCAGGATGTTGGAAGAACCGATCGCACGGATAGCGTCGTCGATCTTGATGTCGTAATAGTCCACGCTCAGATCGAGCCCCTTGATCGGGCTGGCCGCGAAACCGACCGTCCAGGTGTTGGCCGTTTCCGGTTGCAGAGCAGTATTGCCACCACCGATCTCGTTGTACTGCCCTGCTGGATTTGCCGCCACACGGCCGTATTGCGCGGCCGTCACACCGGTGTTGGCGCACTGAGCCTGGGTAAATGTTGGATTGGCGCCAGCGCAGGGGTCGCTACCGCTCCACAGCCCGATCGTATTTTCGTTGTACAACTCGGTGACGTTCGGCGCGCGGATCGCGCGGTTCCAGCCTGCCCGCAGGTGGTATTTGCCATCGACGAAGGTCGCACCCAGACCCGCCTTGTAAGTGCTGACACCCCCGGAGATGTCGTAGTCCGAGTAGCGATAGCCAAGCTGCATATCCAGGTGATCCAGGCTGCCTGCGTTGGCCAGAAGCGGCACCGCGCCTTCCAGGAACAATTCCTTGACGCTGATATCGCCGGATACATTGGATGTCGGGCCGCCCAGACCGGTGAAGTTGCCGGTCTGCATATTGCTATCGGCGACGCGCTTGAAGGTTTCAGTCCGGGTTTCCACGCCACCGACCACACTGATCGGATTGTCGCCGGCCCACGGCAGGCTGTAACCGAAGTTGCCGGTCACATAGGCATTGAACACGCGCATCGAGGTTTCGTAATTGACGATACCGACGCCCTGTAGCGCTTCTGCCTCCGCAGCGGTCACGCTGTCGTTCCAGACGCTGTACGGCACGCATCCGTCGAACGCGCCAGGCTGGCAGCCCAAGAGTGCGTCGCGCACGCGGGTGGTGACAAAGTCGTTGATGTTTTCCGACTTGGTGGTACTGCGGTTATAGGTAAAGGAGGCGTCGTACGACCAGTTGTCGTCGATATCGCCCTGTGCACCGGTGGTGATGCTGAAACTGTTTGTGTCCGAATCGGTAATGCGCGGGCCACCTTCGACGTTGCGCTTGGCAACGTACACCGTGAACTCGTCGTCGGTAATACCGACATCGTTACACAGGCTACCGATCACCGATGTTGCGCAGTTGACGTTGAGGTCGGTAAAGAACGCACCCGATGGGGCAATCTGGGTCGAACTCTTGCGATTGACAAAGAGGGTCTCGAGGTAGGGTTTGAAGTGCTCATTGACCTCGTACTTGATGCTGCTGCCAGCCGTGTACCGCGTGTCAGGCCGTTGGTAGTAATTCAACGGCGCAAAATTGTAGAGATTGGGCGAAGCGACCTGCGACCAGGCCCCGCCTGCGGAAGGCTGCACATAGAACGCGCCCGCCGACGGCGCAACGACGTAAAAATTGGCAGGGTCCGCAGTCGCCGAGCCGCCGCAGGCAGTGCCCCCGTTGCTCAATGCACAGGCAGAGTAATCACGCTGCCCTTGCAACAAGGGATCATTTTCGCGCCAGGTTGCCCAGGCGGTCGCATGACCCGATTCACCGAAACTGCCGCCGATCGCCAGATCCACATTGCGGGAAATACCATCAAAGCCGGAATTGCCCGTTGGATAATCGTACCCGGCATCATCCATCAGGCCGCGCATCAGCTTGTTGCCGTTGTCGTGCTGAAAGGCGTTGTAGCCCATGTCGACACTGACGCCTTCAAACTCGTCGTCCAACACAAAGTTGACCACGCCGGCGACAGCGTCCGACCCGTACACCGCAGACGCACCGCCAGTGAGAACATCCACCCTGCGCACCAGTGCGGCGGGAATGATGCTGATATCCGGGCTTTCGCCGATGCCCTTGGGGATACGCCTGCCGTTGACCAACGTCAGGGTCCGCTGCGCACCCAAGCCACGCAGATCGACGGTTGCATATCCATCCGAACCGTTGTTGGCAAAGTTGTCGAAGCTTGCGGAAAGCTGGGGATATTGATTGATCAGATCTTCGACCTTGGTCGCGCCGGTGTACTGAAATTCTTCCTTGTTGATTTCTGCCACGGGGCTGGAGGCAGTCATCGTCTGGCTCTTGATGCGCGTACCGGTGACGTTGACCGTGTCCAGGCTTTTGGCATCCATCGATGGCTGCTCTTGCGCCATCGCGCTACCTGTGAACGCCAGGGCAGCGGCGCCAACCGCGAGCGATACCCTGATGGCATCGCGCAACTTGGTGGTCTTCAATCTCATCTCTCTCTCCGACAGTGCGAACGGGTGGCGCAGGGCAAGACCTGCCACCGGGAGCGGCAAGTACGCAACCACTGCGACGACGCAGGCGAGCGCATCAAACGGCGCTGACCACATTGGCTAGCGGGGGCGAAATAGGCGCCCTAAAAACGCTGCCAAGCCGATGCTAAGTCGATGTCAAAGAAAATTAAAGCCCTGTTCAGCAATGCTCCGAAAGAGTGCGCAAAAGCCCCAAAACGGTGCGCAGATCACACAGCAAGTGGTTCGCATTGCTTATCGAGCAATTGACCAACTGTCTATGTAGGTCGATGCACCGCTCACCTTGCAGTTGGCACTGCAACCCCTGCCGCCTGTAGCCGTTGCACGAGCGCGTCGAGCCCAGACAGATGCCGACGTGAGCCATGTACCGAGCGCTGATGCACCTCTCCGCGCACTTGAGCCGCACTTGCGGTGACGAAGGCCACATCTGCCATCTCGGGCACGCCCTCGCGCGAGGCAAGCCCACACCACTGCACTACCCGAGTAATCTGGCTGTCCGTATCGCGCACCAGTTCTTCGTAGTGCACGTCCAGGATCTTCCCCGGCAGCAGCGCATGCCAATGACGCATCGTCTGCTGATATGCCAGGTAATACTCGCCAATTTCGTCCAGCGCGTACGAGAATGGATACGCGTTGTAGAAAAGCGTTTTGTAGATGGCGTAGCAAGTATCGAGCGGATCCCGGACCAGGTGGATGATGCGCGCCTTTGGCAAGGCCGCTGCGATCATTCCGCAGTAGAGATAGTTGATCGGCATCTTGTCGATCAACAGCGGGTGTCCATGAACAACCTCACGCGCGCCGCGCAGGTAATCGTCACCGAGCGCGGCAAAATCGATCTGCCGCGATGCCTGCGCCGCCGTCAACGCTGGGTTGCTTGACGCGATGCGTGACGTTGCAGTTCCCAGCAACGCACCGAAGTCCATCAGCTCCCCCGCCGAACGGGCGTCAGCGTGCTGTACGAGAAGGCGTTCCAGCAGCGTGGTGCCCGAGCGCGGCAAGCCAACGATGAAGATGACGCCCTCGCCCCCCTGCCCCGAGCGCAGCGCCTGCAATGCTTCCGGACCGTAAGCGTCGCGGATCTCCGCGATCCGCGCGCACTCGGCAGCGACGTCGTACTGCAAGGTCGCACGCTTGCTGGCAGCTGCGACCGTCAGTGTCTGAAACGCCTCCTCATGCCGACCAAGATCTTCCAGCTCCTTTGATAGCGCAAACAGAGCTGCTGCCCTCGCCTGCGGATCAAACGCGGTGGATGCCAACCTGCGACGCAGATCCTCCAGGTGGTTCTGCTGCGCGGTCTGTCGTCGCAAACTGGCGCGCAGGTACAACGCATCGCCGGCGTTCGGCACCAACTGCAACAGCCGATCCAGAATGCGCTCTGCAGCATCGAACTCACCGCTGAAAAATTGCATCGTCGCAAGGTCGTACATCAGCCGCGGCTGCTCTCCGAGCAATGTCAGTGCCTGTCGGTAGGCGTCGCGTGCGGCAACAACATCCTGGCAGCCGCTGTGAAGCGTACCGATCTGCCAGAGCGCCGCTCCATCCGCCGCCGACAATGCCTGCGCCTGGCGAGCCACGCGCCGGGCCTCGTGGCGGCGGCGCAGCTGCACCAGCAAGCTGCCGTACTTGATCAGGAGCGGGACCGGAAACACCGCAACCGCCGCAGCACGCGCGATGCGCTCGGCCGCGGCGTCTGGATCACCGTTCGCAAGCAGGGCTTCGCTGGCCAATTCAAGCAGATGCGCATCATCAGGATGGCGTGCGCAAGCACCCTCTGCCAGCGCAACCGCATCGTGATAGCGGCCCTGACGCAACAACTGATATCCGTCTCGCAGGATGCTTTTTTGCTCACTCTCGGTCAATCAGGTCTCTCCCGCTCATGGTCGTTGGTATCAGCGCTGTCAATCGATGCGTCGAGCACGCAGTGCGACGCCGCCAGGGGTGACCAACATGTAGCTCCCCATCGCGGCGCTGCGAATTGTCACGGCGTCGCCTTCAGCCAGATGACCACGGCTGGTGGATTCTGTGAGCGCCCAGCGCTGCTGGCTGTCCAACACCACGACGCGGGTACCGTCGGTCTGATAGGCCACCGCGCGGACGGTGGCGCTCACCTGTGCTGGCGGCTTTCCGGTCAACGTCGCCGGAGTGTGTGCTGGATCGCGACCGAATTCCCTTATTCCCCTGCCGGCTTCAGCGGCGCGCACTGCAGCCGATGGCGGAAAGCTCGCGTCGTAGCAGGCCAGCCGTGGCAACGGATCGAGCACCGACGCACAGGCATGCGTGGCCGCCTCCTGCGCCGTTGCGCTCGTTGCGCTCGTTGCGCTCGTTGCGCTCGTTGCGCACACCATCAGCAGGGTTCCGAAGGATTTCCACATGGGCATTGCATGTCTTCGCTGTCGACGATGCCCGAGCATACAAGGCAACCGCATGGCCGGGTACGGGGCAGGCCGCGCCTCCGTCGCAAGCCGATTGACACACCGCGCACGCTGCCCAAGCATGCAGCCACCACTCCTCCACCTCTGTTTCGGGAGCATGCGTTGAACGCCTCTTTGCAGCAGGCCGCAAAACTCTTGCAGCAGGGACATCTGCAGCAGGCAACCGAGGCCTATCGACAAGTGCTGCGCACCCAGCCTCGCTGCGCCGATGCCTGGTACAACCTGGGTTACCTGCTACGCCATCATGGCGACGCAACCGGGGCACTCGATGCGTACGGGAAGGCCCTGCTCTGCGGCGCTACGGCGCCGGAACAGATCCACCTCAATCGTGCCGCACTGCTGAGCGACCACCTACACCAGGACGCGCTGGCGCTTGAAGAACTGGGACTTGCCCTGCAGTGCCATCCAGACTATCCGCCGGCGCTGCTCAACCTCGGCAATCTGCACGAGGAACTGGGCGCCCGCGATCAAGCGATCGCGGCCTATGCCCGACTTGTAGCACTCATTGGCGCCGACACATCCACCCATGCGCTCCAACTGCAGGCGACCGCCCGATTGCTGCACCTGGACCCACCGGCGCATGCGCAGGATCCACGCCTGATCAGGCTCGCCAATGCTGTCGCCCTGCCGGGCCAGGACGCAGCGTTGTCGGCGATCGTCTCACATGCACTGGCGCAGGCTTACGATCGCCTGGGGCTACACCAGCGTGCATTCGAGACCGCAAGCGCGGCCAACCGCGATGGCTACGCACGGGCACGCCGCTACGAGCCGGAACAGACACAACAGCGCTTCAGCCATATCAGCGCCGCGTTTGCCGATGGCGCCAGTGTGAGCGAGCAATCCGATCGGCTCACTGCGCAGGACGTACCGGCGCCGTTGTTCATTTGCGGCATGTTTCGCTCCGGCTCCACATTGCTCGAACAAGTGCTGTCGCGTCATCCCTGCATTGCCGCCGGGGGCGAGCTGGATGCGCTGCCCCGCCTGGTTGCACAGGCGTTGTCGCCGTTTCCGCAGGCCGCGCAAGACCTGCCCGCACAGACCCGGGCACAGCTGGCGGCCAGCTATCGGCAACGCGTGGCGCTGGCGGTTCCGCACCACGCGCAGTTGCGCTACATCACCGACAAGCGGCTGGACAACTTTGAACTGGTCGGCTTGATCAAGCAGCTCTTTCCCTCCGCAAGGATCGTGCATACACGTCGCCATCCGCTGGACAACGGGCTGTCGATCTTCATGCAGCAAGTCAATCCGCATCGATTCGGTTATGCAGGCAGACTGGAAGACATCGGTCATTTCTATGGGGCGTCTGCGCAATTGATGCAGCACTGGCTGTCGCTGTATCCGGACAGCATCCACACGTTCGACTACGACGCCTTCGTTACCGCACCGGAATCCACCCTGCGGGCGCTGCTCGACTTCCTGCAGCTGCCATGGGAACCGCAGTGTCTGGAGTTCCATCGCGCGCAGAACGCGGTCAGAACTGCCAGCTACTGGCAGGTACGCCGCCCGCTGCATGCCGAGGCATCGGGTCGCTGGCGAGCGTATGCCGCGCACCTTGGGCCACTACGGCAGGCACTCGCAGCAACCGGCGTCGCGATCGAAGACTGAGCAATGGCCGGCGCGCACTCATCCAGCGCGATGGCGTGCGATGGTCGCTTCCATGGCATTGACCATGGCGCGCTCTTCCTCGCTCAATTGAGGATTCCACACGTCGAAAATCAACACCACGCGTGCATGCGCACTCTCGTTGCGCGCTTCGTGCTCGATCGAATCATCGAACACAAGCACCTTTCCGATCTCCCACTGCCGCCAGTCGTAGCCCACCCGGAAGCTGCAGCCCTCCGGCACGATCAACGGCAGATGCGCTACCAGGCGTGCATTGGTCTCGCCATGGTGCGGAGGAATCACCGTATGCGGTGCCAGGACCGAAAACATCGCATTGGGACAGACGCCAGCAATCTGCGCGGCATCGACCGATGCCAGTGCGGCAGCGGTTGCAGGGCACCGCTGCAGGTGGGACTCCACGGGCTGGCCATGTTGCCATAGCGGGTACGCGCTCCATGCGGGCGAGTGGTTGAGTTGTTCCCACTGATTCACCGGCTGACCGGGCGCGTAGGCGATATAGGGAGCAAATCCACTGCTGTCGGCCGCCATGACGGCGTGCAGCTCCTGTGCGATGGCATCGGTCTGTTCCTGCAATGCTTCGACCCAGGGAAACGCCGCCGGGTCATGGAAGGGCAATGCAGGCAATCGCGGAATGAGCAGACGGTTGGACTGGGAATGAAATGGGCGGGATCGACCGCTTGCGATCGCTGCCGCCTCATCCCATCGCCCCTGGAGCGCAGCATTCACCGACTGACGCGGCACCTGCAGCGCAGTCCGCAGCTGTGCCTCCAGCTCCAACGTGTCCTGCTCGACAGCCTCGCTGGCGCGTGCGAGCTTGCGGCGCAGCACGGCCGGCCACTGTGGTTGCGGTGGTGCAACCTTCAAGGCGTCGCGGTAGACACCGGCAGCCGCACGCGGCTTGCCGCGCGCTTCCAGAAACTCGGCTTTCGCCAACACGCCAGGCAAGAAGTACGGATCCAGCGCCAGCGCCGCGGCAATGGCCTGCCATTCGCCGTCCACGTCCCCCTGCGCCTGCTTGACCACGGCAATGGTCAAGACGATCATCGGATCGCCCGGGCTGGTTGCCCGCGCGCCGTCCAGATACGCGATCGCGGCCTGCGTGTCGCCGCGTTGATAGGCGTGAACCCCCAGGCTATACAGCGCCTGCGGGTGTGCCGGCGCCAGTTGCCGCACGCCCTCCCATAACGCCTCGGCGTGCTGCCAGTCCCCTGCCGACGCTGCGGCACTAGCCGCTTGCACGAGTGCGGCAACCCGCTCGTTCAACTGCTCGATCTGTAGCGCCATGACACCCGCCGTGTGCAGAACTCATCCCGCGCCGATCATACGATGGAGGCGGCCGTGCGCCAGTCGGGCGTGATGACGGAAGCGCTGGCGCCTGTCTGGCGTACTGCGATAGCACACTTGCAACACGCTCAAGCGACGGCGCCACCCACCGCTCAGTGGGAATGACCGCCATGTCCATGTGCGTGCCCGTGCCCGTGCCCGTGGTGATCGTCATGCGCGGCGCCTGACGCGGCCTTTGGCGTGCCGCACAGATCGGCTCCGCAATCGCCGCTCTCCACCTGCAAGGTGACGTGGGCGATGTCGAAGCGGTCGTGTAGCAGTTCGCCCAGCGTTTGACGCAGGCGGTCGCGGTCGATCGTTTCGCTAACCACCACGTGGGCCGTCAAGGCCGGGGTGCTGGAGGCCACGGCCCAGACGTGCAGATCATGGACGTCTTCGACGCCGGGATGGCTGGTGAGCGCCTGCTGCACCTGGGCGAGGTCGATGCCTTTGGGAACGCCTTCCAGCAGCACATTGATCGCTTCGCGCAGCAACACCCCGGTGCGCGGCAATACCCATAGGCCGATCAGCACCGCCAGCACTGGGTCGATCCACTGCCAGCCAGTCCAACGGATCAGCAAGGCGCCGATGATCACCGCGACCGAGCCGAGCATGTCGCTCCAGACTTCCAGATAGGCACCCTTGACGTTGAGGCTTTCGCCGCTGCCGGCGTGCAGCAGCTTCATCGCGATCAGGTTGATCACCAGGCCCAGCCCGGCGATCAGCAGCATGCCGTTGGAGGAAATATCCTGCGGTGCGCGAAACCGCTGCGCGGCTTCCCAGAGGATATAGGCGCCCACGCCAAACAGCAGCGCGCCATTGACCAATGCGCCCAGCGCTTCAAGGCGCACGTAACCGTAGGTGCGACGCGCGTCTGCCGGACGCCGGCTGAGCCGGACCGCGACCAGCGCAATCATCAAACCCAAGGTGTCGGTCGCCATGTGCGCCGCATCCGACAACAGCGCCAGACTGTTGGACACGAACGCGCCGATGACCTCGGCCACCAGGAAGGTGGCGGTGAGAGCCAGCGCCCACCAGAGCGGCGTTTCGTGGCGGATCTCGCTGGGTGCGTGGCTGTGATCGTGTCCCATGGGGTGTCGGCCTTGTGCAATGCGCGCACCTTAGGGCCACGCGGTTGCGGAGACTATTACACCGGCGCGTGATGAGATCACATCACGTGAGGGCGGCGCTGCGCCTTATTGCCCAGCCCGGATAGCAACCTGGGCGGGTAACGAAAGCTCTCGAACACCGTCGCAATGGCGGCACGTGCTGACCACGTTGCCTTCATTGGCGGGTGGAGTGGTGTCGTATTAACAGTGACAGTGCTCGGATGGAGAGTCTGGCCAGACCGCCCCGCATCAGACGGCTGCACTGCTCGCAAGCATGCGTACCGACCATCTAGACAGGCCCTTGCCCGCCTACCGTCGCGGGACCTCATGCGGCATGGATGCCGCACAAGAACCTACACGGAGGGACTTGCGGTATGTCCCGCGATGGTAGGCGGGCAAGGGCCTCGCAGCCAGGCCGTAGATCATCGCCCTGCACCCTACGCCGCCCCGTTCGATCACCTGCAAGACGGATGCCGGTGACAGCGCCGGCGACGCACACTTGGCGGTGGGCGTCCCAGCTTTATCAGCTGCCCTCACACCTTGGCCACCAGCTTGACCACGCTGGAAAAATCCAGCGCGCCATTGCCGGCATGGCTGTTCATGGCGTACAGGTTGCGTGCCAGTTCGCCCAGCGGAATCGATGCGCCCGCCTGCACCGCGGCCTCGGCGACCAGGCCCAGGTCCTTGAGCATGAGGTCATTGCCGAAACCGCCGCTGTAGCCGCGCGAGGCAGGTGCATTCTCCAGTACACCGGGCCATGGGTTGCAGACTTCGGTGGCCCAGCTGCGCCCGGTGCTGACCGCCATCATTTGCGACAACACTGCCGGGTCGAGCCCCTGCGCCACGCCCAGCGCGATGGCTTCGCCGGTGGCGGCCATGATCACTCCAAGCGCCATGTTGTTGCACAGCTTGGCCACTTGCCCAGCGCCGTTGTCGCCGACATGGAAGAGGTTCTTGCCCATCGCCTGCAGCACCGGACGCGCGCGTTCCAGCGCCTGTGCAGCGCCGCCCACGATGAAGGTGAGTGTGCCGGCTGCCGCGCCCGCCGTGCCGCCGGACACCGGGGCATCCAGCATGTCCAGGCCGCGCGCCTGCGCAGCAGTGGCCACCGTGCGTGCCATTGCCGGCGCAATGGTGCTGCAATCGATCACCAACGCGCCCGCGGGAATGTGCGCAAGGATGCCGGCACCGCCCAGATACAGCCCTTCCACGTGCTTGCTGGCAGGCAACATGGAGATGACGACCTCCGCGCCGTGCAGGGTGTCGCTTGCGGAACTGGCCACCTGCGCGCCGGCGGCATGTGCGGTATCCAACGCACTGCGCACCAGGTCGAACACACGCAGCTCGTGCCCGGCCTTGATCAGGTTGGCGGCCATCGGCCCGCCCATATTGCCCAGGCCGATAAAAGCGATCTTGCTCATGCGGTTGCTCTCCGGATTAACGCGCGCCAAGGTCGGCCAGCGGGTGTTGCCCTGCCGGCCACGGCGCAGTGAAGAAGGTGGCTGCCCAGGCCGCATCGGCCTGTTCCAGCGTTGGCGGTTGCCATGCGGGCTGGCGATCCTTGTCGATCAACAATGCTCGGATGCCTTCGGCGAAATCGCCGTGCGCGGCCGCGTGCAGCGCCACCACGTATTCGGTGCGAAACGCGTCCGCCAGCGTGGTGGTGCCGGGATGGCGTTGCAGCTCCCACGCCAGCCGTGCAGAACCCGGCGCGCCAGCGGCAAAGGTGGCGCGCGCGGCCTGCAGCCAGGCGTCTTCGCTTTGCAGTGCCAGTAGCGCGTCGGCAACCTGCTGCAGCGTGCCGGCCGAGACGATGGTCGCGATCAGCGCAGCGTGCAGTTGCAAGGGGCCAGGTTCCATTGGCTGCGCCAGACCCTGCAGGAAAGCGCCCAGCTGCGCGCGATCGTGAGCGGCATCACCCGTCCAGGCATGCGCGCTCAGCGCATCCAGCACCGCATCGTATTGCGCATGTTCCAGGCGCACGTCGGCCAGCCCGGCGTAGATGGCATCGCTGCCGTTGAGCGGTGCGCCAGTGAGCGCGAGAAACAGCCCGCCGCCGTGCGGCACGCGGCGCAGCAACCAGCTGCCGCCCACGTCCGGAAACAATCCCACGCTGATCTCCGGCATTGCCAGCCGCGAGCGCTCGGTGACCACGCGATGGCTGGCACCCGACATCAAGCCGATGCCGCCACCCATCACAATGCCGTGCCCCCAACACAACACCGGCTTGGGAAAGGTGTGGATGCGATGGTCGAGGCGGTATTCCTCCTCGAAAAACGCCGCGGCATGCGCATTGGCCTGCGGTTGCGCAGCGCGTTGCGCGATCTCGGGCATTGCCTCCGCATGCGCACGCATGCTCTGATAAAGCCCATGCAGATCGCCACCAGCGCAGAACGCCTTTTCACCGGCGCCACGCAAGACCACGCAGGCAATCTGCGCATCATCGGCCCAGGCACGCAGTTGCGCGTCCAGCAACCGCGTCATGTCCAGCGACAGACCATTGAGGGTCTTGGGCGCATTCAAGGTGGCGATGCCGATGGAGTGACCATCGGCGCAGGCACGTTGCTCGAACAGCACCGGTGCCTGGTCGGACGCGTGTGTTTCCACCATCATTGATCGCTCCACTGCGGCGCGCGTTTTTCCAGGAACGCGGCCACGCCTTCGCGCTGGTCGGAATGTTCGAACAGGTCCACGAAGGCCTCGCGCTCGGCAACCAGCGCGGCCGCGTGCGTGCCATGGCGGGTGGCCTGCACCAGGCGCTTGCACGCCGCCACGCTCTGCGGGCTTTGCTTGCCGGCGCGTTGCGTCCAGGCGATGGCGTGCGCGCGTGCTTCGCCGGGGCCGACCACCTCTTCCACCAGGCCGATGCGCTGCGCGGTGGCGGCATCAATGCGTTCGCCAAGCAGGATCATGCGCTTGGCCCAGCCCTCGCCTACCAGCCGTGCCAGGTTCTGCGTCCCACCGGCGCACGGCAGCAAGCCGACGCTGGCTTCCGGCAATGCCAGATGCGCCTGTTGTTCGGCAATGCGCAGATCGCAGGCGAGCGCGCATTCCAGGCCGCCGCCCATGGCGTAGCCATTGATCGCCGCGATCGACACGCCTCGAAACGCGCTCAAGGCTTCGAAGGCCTCGCCGAAACGGCGCGCTGCCTCGCGTGCCAGCGCCTTGTCGCCCTCGGCAAATTGCTTGAGGTCGGCGCCGGCACTGAAGAACTTGTCGCCGGCGCCGGTGATCACCAAGGCGTAGATGCTGCGGTCGGCATCCAGCGCCAACACCAGGTCGCGCAACGCGGCCAGGCTGTGCACGGTCCAGGTATTGGCTGGCGGGTTGCTCAACGTCACGATGGCGACGTGGCCATCGCGCTCGACCTGCAAGCCGGTATGCGCGCGTCCTTCCCAATCGCTCATCGCAACTCCTCCTCGCTGTTGAGCAGGTGGCGCGCGATGATCATGCGCATCACCTCGTTGGTGCCTTCCAGGATGCGATGCACGCGGCTGTCGCGCAGCAGGCGCTCGATCGGGTATTCACGGATATAGCCATAGCCGCCGTGAATCTGCAGCGCCTCGTCGCAGATCGCAAAGCCGGCGTCGGTGGCAAAGCGCTTGGCCATGGCGCACCACACCGTTGCGTCGTGGCTGCCGGCGTCGAGCTTGCGCGCCGCGGTGTGCACCATCTGGCGCGCGGCCACCAGTTGCGTGGCCATGTCGGCCAGCTTGAATTGCAGCGCCTGGAAGTCGGCGAGCTTCTTGCCGAACTGGCGGCGCTCACCCATGTAGCGGCGCGCCGCATCCAGTGCGCCTTGCGCGGCGCCCAGCGAGCAGGCGGCGATATTGATGCGGCCACCGTCCAGCGCCTTCATCGCCATCTTGAACCCTTCGCCTTCCTTGCCGAGCAGGTTGCCGGCGGGAATGCGCACATCGGTCAAGGTGATGCCACGTGTGGGCTGGCTGTTCCAGCCCATCTTTTCTTCCTTGCGGCCGTAGCTGATGCCCGGCGCATCCGCCGCCACCACGAACGCACTGATACCGCGTGCGCCGTCGTCACCGGTGCGTGCCATCACCACCAGCACATCGGTGGCGCCTGCGCCGGAAATGAAGGCCTTGCTGCCGTTGAGCACGTAGTCGTCGCCGTCGCGCTGGGCGCGGGTCTTCAACGAGGCCGCGTCCGAGCCACTCCCCGGCTCGGTCAGGCAGTACGAGCCCAGCTTGGCACCGCTGGTCATCGCCTCGCCCCACTGCGCACGCACGCCGTCATTGCCGTAGCTGGCAATCAACCAGGTGGCCATGTTGTGGATGGTGATGAAGGCGGAAGTGGAAGGATCGACCGTGGCCAGCTCCTCGAACACGATGGCCGCGTCCAGGCGACGCATGCCCAGGCCGCCAACGCCTTCGTCGGTGTACAGGCCGCAGAAGCCCAGCTCGGCCGCCTTGCCGATGGCCTCGCGTGGGAAGTGGCTTTCCGCGTCCCAGCGCGCGGCGTGCGGGGCCAGTTCCTTGTCGGCGAAGTCACGCGCGGCAGCACGGAAGGCCTGCTGTTCGTCGTTCAAATCCACCGGGTCGGTGGGCAGTTGGATCGCTGCGTTCATGGCTGTGGGCTACGCTTATTTGAGGGAAATGGTGGTGTTGACGCCATGCCCCAGCGTCTCGTCGTCGAACCAGCGCGCGGTGATGGTCTTGGTCTGCGTGTAGAACATCACCACCTGTTTGCCGTACGGCCCCAGGTCGCCGAGCTTGGAAGCGCGCGAGCCGGTGAAGGAGAACAGCGGCACCGGCACCGGGATCGGCACGTTGATGCCGACCTGGCCCACGTCGATGTCTTCCTGGAAGCGCCGCGCGGCCGCACCGGACTGCGTAAACAGCGCGGTGCCGTTGCCATTGGGATTGGCATTGACCAGTGCGATGGCCTCTTCCAGCGTGGCCGCTTCCAGGATCACCAGCACCGGCCCGAAGATTTCTTCGTCATAGATGCGCATGCCCGGGGTGACGCCGGAAAAAATGGTGGGGCCGACGAAATTGCCATGCTCAAGACCAGGCACCTGCGGCGTGCGGCCATCCAGTTCCAGGGTGGCGCCTTGCTCCACGCCCGAGGCGATCAGCCCTTCGACGCGCTCGCGCGCCGCGCAGGAAATCAGCGGCCCCACGTCGGTCCCCGGCGTGCTGCCGGCGCCCAGTTTCAAGCCCTTGGCCTTGGCCACCAGCGCCGGAATCCACTGCCGTGCCTCGCCCACCAGCACCAGCGTGGAGGCGGCCATGCAGCGCTGGCCGGCCGCACCGAAGGCCGCGCCGACCATCGCATTGAGGGTCTGCTCCTGATTGGCGTCCGGCAGCACCACCGCGTGATTCTTGGCGCCCATCATGCATTGCACGCGCTTGCCGGCCAGCGAGGCACGCCGATACACATGCGTGCCCACCTTGGTGGAGCCCACGAACGATAGCGCCTTGATATCGGGGTGGTCGCACAGCGCGTTGACCACTTCTTCGCCGCCGTGCACCACGTTGAGCACGCCCTTGGGGATGCCTGCTTCCAGCGCAAGCTCAACCAGGCGCATGGTCACCATCGGGTCCTGCTCGGAGGGTTTGAGCACGAAGGTATTGCCGGTGGCGATGGCCATCGGAAACATCCACAGCGGAATCATGGCCGGGAAGTTGAACGGGGTGATGCCGGCGCACACACCCAGCGGCTGCAGCAAGGTGTAGGTGTCCACGCCATTGGCGACGTTGTTGGCCAGCTCGCCCAGCTGCAGGTTGCCGATCGCCGCGGCGTGTTCCACCACTTCCAGGCCGCGGAACACATCGCCTTCGGCATCGGCCAGGGTCTTGCCCTGCTCGGCGCTGAGGATGGCGGCCAGGTCGGGCGTGTGTTCGCGGATCAGCTGCTGATATTTGAGAAAGATGCGCGCGCGGGTTCCGATCGGCGTCTTGCGCCAGCCCACGAAGGCCTGCTGCGCGGCGGCCACGGCCGCGTCCACCTCGGCCGGCGTGGCAAAGGGCACCTGGGCCAGCACAGTCTGGTCGGCCGGGTTGACGACGTCCTGCCAATGCGTGGTGGCGGAGGCGACCAGGGCGCCATCGATCAACAGGGAAACGCGTGGGACGGATTCGCTCATTGCAGGGCTCGCTTACAAAGGGGGCTGACCAGCTGCTTCGCATTGTTCGCACCCAGCCAGCGCCTTCCCAGTCTTGAACTGCTTAATCGCGCTAAGCTGCGGGCAGTCTTTTGCGAAGCTTGCGAATGCCCCAGTCCAGCGCCCTCCTCCGCCATCAGCTCGGCCTGCGTCTGCAGCGCCTGCGTCAGCGGCACGGGCTGACCCAGGCCGAACTGGCACGCCGGCTCGGCCTGTCGCCGAGCTATCTCAACCAGATCGAACGCAACCAGCGCCCGCTGACGCTGGCGATCCAGCAGCGCCTCAAAACCGCGCTGGGCGACCTGGACGGCCTGCTGAGCGCGGACGACCCGGCGGCACTGGTCGAGCCGCTGGATGAGGCGTTACGCGCGCTCGGGCATGGTTTGTCGGCGGCGGAACTGCGCATGCTCACCGGCAACCTGCCGCAGGTGGCACAGGCGCTGCTGGACCTGCAGCGCGCGCATATGCATCTGCAAGAACGCACTGCCGTGCTGGAAGTGCAGGTGGGCGCCGAACACGCCGCGTTGCCGTCGCTCTCGCCGGGCGAGCAGGTGCGCGACTACTTCAACCGCGCGCACAACTATCTGCCCGAACTCGACGAACGCGCCGAAGCGCTCTACACCGAACTTGGGCTGACCCCGGAAAACCTGCCGCTGCGTCTGCGCCAGCGCCTGGCCGACCGCCACGGGCTGCTTGTGCAGGAAGCGCCCGACCTGCACAGCGACAAACGCAGCGTGGATGCGCAGGCACGCGTGCTGTGGCTGCCCGCCCATCTGCGCCCCGGCCAGCAAGCGTTCCAGATGGCGGCGCAATTGGCCTTGCTGGAATGTGGGCCACTGCTCGATGCGCGCATCGCCGATGCCGGGTTTGAGGATGCCGAACGCATTGCGTTGTCGCGGATCGGCTTGTCGAACTATTTTGCCGGCGCGCTGGTGATGCCGTACACGCCGTTCCTGCGCAGCGCGCAGGCATCGCGCTACGACATCGAATGGCTGGCCGACCGCTTCGGCGTCGGCTTCGAGGCGGTGTGTCATCGCCTGAGCACCTTGCAGCGGCGCGGTGCGGCAGGCCTGCCGATCTTTTTCATGCGCGTGGACCGTGCCGGCAATGTGTCCAAGCGCCACTCCGCCACCGACTTCCATTTTTCGCACGTCGGCGGCGCCTGTCCGTTGTGGATCGTCTACGAAGCCTTCAACCAGCCCGACCGCATCCTCACCCAGATCGCGCGCATGCCCGACGGCCGTCGCTACTTCTGGCTGGCCCGGCAGGTGACCAGCGGGCCGCCCGGCTATGGGCGGCCGCGCAAGACCTTCGCGCTGGCGATGGGCTGCGACCTGCGCCATGCCGATCAACTGGTCTACGCACGTGGCTGGGATCTGGGCGCGGTGGACGATGCAGTACCGATCGGCCCGGGCTGCCTGACCTGCGAACGCAGCGACTGCGTGCAGCGCGCATTCCCGGCGCTGCCCCGGCTGCCGGGCATGCGTTAGTCCACCCACGCGTCCGGCGCCGCCACCTCATGCAGACGCGATGCCGCGCACTACGCCAGCGTGACGCAAGCGGGCGCTAGCGCTGCACTGCAGCATTCCAACGCGAGATAGCTCCCGCAAAATGCTTCATTGGAATGGAATGTCATGCGCTTCTACCCTGAAGCGGACACATGCAGTACAGGGGGCGCGCCATCGGGTCATACGATGACGCGGCACGCATACCGCAGGTGCACCACTAGCGCATTCGCAACACCGTCATTCCGCGTAGAAACACGCTAGCCGCGCGTTCCGCGCCACCCAGCCACACCCGTGGCCGGCCTCATTCCGATTCGGTCATTTTGTCCTGGGAGGGATCAAAAGATGCCTGTTCACCACTCCGCCCGCCCGGTCAGCCGGCACGCGCGTCCGCTGCCTGCCCGTGCAGTGCTGTGCACCACCATCGCCTGCGTGCTCGCCACCGCCTTCAGTGCCCAGGCCCAGGACAGCACGCCGCCCGCGCAGCCGCCGGCCACTGGCGCGACCACCGCCCAGGCGCCGGTCACGCTGGACAACATCACCGTGATCGGACAGCGCGCCAGCCTCAATCAGGCCGTGCAAGCCAAGCAGATGTCCGACCATGTGATGGAAGTGATCTCCGCCGACAACATGGGCCAGATGCCCAATGTCACCGTCGCCGAGGCGCTGGTGCGCCTGCCCGGCGT
Source organism: Xanthomonas sp. NCPPB 4037 (assembly GCF_041475695.2). Lineage (NCBI taxonomy): Bacteria > Pseudomonadati > Pseudomonadota > Gammaproteobacteria > Lysobacterales > Lysobacteraceae > Xanthomonas > Xanthomonas sp. NCPPB 4037. Next base: position 1,562,194 of record NZ_CM191261.1, on the reverse strand, counting down.
CAACGGCACCCGCGACCGCGGCAACGAGAGCCTGGCCACCGTGCGTGGCCTGGGCCCGCGCATGACCATGGGCACCGTCAACGGGCGCGAAATCGCCTCGTCCGAACCCAATCGTGCCGTGCGCTGGGAAGTGTTCCCTACCGAAATCGTCTCCACGGTCAAGGTGTATAAGACGCAGTCGGCGGACCTGGTGGCCGGCGGTCTGGCAGCCACCGTGGACATCTCCACCATCAGCCCGCTGGACTACACCGGCGCAGGCTTTGTTGGCACCGCCGGCCCGGTGTTCTACGACCATGCCAAGGACGTGGACGGCTACAGCCCATGGGGTAACCGCTTCGGCGCCAGCCTGGTGCACAAATTCAACGACAACCTGGCCGTGGCGTTTGGCGCCACCTACCAGAAGCAGAAGAACTCCAACTCGTCGATCGGCAGCTGGGGCTATACCGACGCCACCACCTCGCGCGATGTGGATGGCGATGGCACCGTGGACCCCACCCCGTTCGGCGCCGCCGACCAGCTCAAGCTGACCGAACAGACCCGCACCGGCGCGATGGGCACGGTGCAATGGCGCTCGGGCAACTTCGAGATGAAGTTCGACGGGTTGTATTCGCGCATCGAAATCGACGAGGACCAGCTGCAGAACTGGTTCAACGGGCTGGCCTTCAGCACGTTCTCGACCGGCGCCAACCCGTACACCACACCCGGCTCGTCCTACACCATCGTCGATGGCGACGTGGTGGCCGGCACGCTGGCCAACTCGAACCTGCAGGTCGACCATGTGGTCAGCCACTACAACGAGGTCAAGACACTCACCGCGGGCGGTTTGAACGCCAAGTGGAACGGCGATGTGTGGACGCTGGCCAGCGACCTGTCGTTCTCGCAGGCCAAGCGCGACAACACCTGGCAGGCGGTGCGCTTCGGCAGCAACCCAGACACGGTGTCGTTCGATTTCCGTCGCAGCGTTACGCCCACCATCCGCACCAGCTCGGACACGCCCGAATACGGCATCGCCGGCCAGACCGAGCCGCAGGCATTGCGCGACAAGATCGCCGCGCTGGCGCTCAACGCCGGCCGCCAGATCGACATGGCCGCGTTCACCTCGGTGGAATTCGGCGTGCGCGCCGCGCGCCGCGAAAAACAGAACCGCCGCTTCATCAGCAATCAGTCCGGCTACGACCAGCCGATTTCGGCATACCAGAACCTGATCTATCCGGTGACCATGCCGGACTTGAACGTGCCCACGCTCACCGGCGGCAACATGGACGCCATTGCCGATGTCGGCTTCGGCGGGTTTGATCCGGCCACGCTCGACGAGCAACTGCTCGACCACTGGAACGTCAAGGAAGACGTGCGCGAAGCCTTCGCCAAGGCGGTCTTCAGCTCACAGCTGTTCGGCACCGATGTCACCGGCAATATCGGCGTGCGTCTGGTCAGCACCAAGACCACCAGCGACGGCTTCGATTCGGTTGGCACCACCGTGCAGGCCAGCAGCGACAGCAAGGACTACACCGACGTCCTGCCCAGCGCCACGCTCAACTTCCTGATCGACGACCAGCGCATCCTGCGCTTTGCCGTAGCCAAGGTCATCGCACGCCCGCCGCTGGACGAATTGCGCACCGGCCGACGCCTGGACGACCCCACCGTGACCGTTGGCCAGCTCACCGGCAGCGGCGGCAACCCGCAGCTGGACCCGTTCAAGGCCACCCAGGTCGATGTGTCGTACGAGTGGTACTTCCACAAGGAAGCACTGGCCGCGCTGGCGGTGTATCGCAAGGAAGTGGACTCCAGCATCGGCTACCGCACCGACCGCGAAGTGATCAACGGCCTCGATTACCTGGTCAGCGCACCGTTCAATGGCGGCGGCGGGCATATCAACGGCGTGGAGCTCACCTTGCAGACGCCGTTCTACTTCATCCCGCACATGGAAAATTTCGGTGTCTACTCCAACTTCTCGCTGGTCGATTCCAACCTCAAGGAATTCTCGCCGGCAGACAACCCGTTGCCGCTGAGCGGCCTGGCGCGCAAGACCGGCACCTTCGACCTGTGGTACAGCAACGGTACCTTCGAAGCGCGCGTGGGCTACAAGTACCACAGCCCCTACACAGTGGTGTACGGCTGGAATGCGGCGCGGCTTGCGCGTCTGCAGAGCGAGGGCACGGTGGATCTGAGCTTGAACTGGCAGTACAGCAAGCAGCTGGGCTTCCGCTTCCAGGCCGGCAACCTCACCAACGAACCGCTGCGCGCCTACACCGACAACAAGCCCAACCGTCTGGCCAATCAGGACGACGGCGGCTACCAGGTGTTCGGCCGCCGCTACGCGCTGGAAGCGACCTACAAGTTCTGAGCACCACCGACAGCCTGGCTGCGCAGTCGCACAGGGCGCGCAACCGCAACCGCAGTGGATGTACGCACGTGCATTCCACTTCGCGTGGCCGGCCGCGCCCAGGCGCGATGACCTGCGGCATGCTGTCGGCCGCTTCATGTTTTCGATCTGCCGAGGAATTGCATGCGCTCCACTCACCGCCTCTGGGCGCCGGCGCTGCTCGCGCTGGCACTGTCCACCGCCGCTTACGCCGCACCCGCCCCGAAAACGCTGTATCTGGGCGCGGACCTGTCCTACGTCAACGAGATGGAGGAATGCGGCGTGCAGTACCGCGAGAACGGCGTGGTGAAAGACCCGTTCGAACTCTTCCATACACACGGCGCCAACCTGGTGCGTGTGCGGCTGTGGAATGACGCACGCTGGACCAAATACAGCGACCTGTCCGACGTCAAAAAGACCATCCGCCGCGCACGCGCGCAGGGCATGCAGGTGCTGTTGGACCTGCACTACTCCGACGACTGGGCCGATGGCGAAAAACAGCTGATTCCCAAGGCCTGGGCCAGCATCACCGACACCGACGAGCTGGCGCGCACGCTCTACGGGTTTACCTACGACACGCTGAGCGCACTCGATCGCGCCGGGCTGATGCCCGAGCTGGTGCAGGTGGGCAACGAAAGCAATTCCGATCTGATGGACAGCATCCCATGGGACAAGAAGCGCCCGATCGACTGGCAACGCAACGCCAAGCTGTTCAATGCCGGCATCAAGGCGGTACGCGACATCAGCGCACGCTCGGCCATCAAACCACGCGTGATGCTGCATATCGCCCAGCCGGAAAATGTAGAGCCGTGGTTCGCCGCCGCCACCAAGGCCGGCGTGACCGACTTCGATTTGATCGGCATCAGCTACTACCGCAAGTGGTCCACCCAGTCGATGGCCGAGCTGGGCAAGACCATCAAGCGCTTGCGCAGCCGCTTTGATGCCGACGTGGTGGTGGTGGAAACCGCCTACCCGTGGACACTGGCATCCGGCGACACCTCGCACAACCTGCTCGGCGAAGACTCGCTGATTGCCGGTTACCCGGCCACTCCGCAAGGCCAGGCGCGCTACATGGTGGATCTCACCCAACTGGTGATCGATACCGGCGGCGCCGGCGTGGTGTATTGGGAGCCAGCCTGGACCAGCAGCAGCTGCAAGACGCGCTGGGGCACCGGCTCGTCGTGGGAGAACGCCAGCTTCTTCGATTTCCAGCACAACAACGAAGTATTGCCGGCGATCGACTTCATGCGCCATCTGTATACCGGCGCGCCTGCATCGCATCAGCCCGAAGCAGGCAAGCCTGCTGTCGACACGCGAGGCGACGCTGCCGACAACAAGAGGACGCAGCCATGACCGGCATCAATCGCCGCGAGTTACTGCGCGGCATGTTGGCAAGTGGCGTGCGTGCCGCACTCCCGGCCGGTGCAGCCGGTGCGTTGTTGCCCGGCAGTGCGGATGCAGCGCCAGCCGCGGCGAAAGATGCCACGCCGCTCGCCCCGCTCGGCGATGCAAGCCTGGCACCACGCGAACGGCTGCTGTTCGACTTTGGTTGGCGCTTCCATCTCGGCCATGCCAGCGACCCGGCGCGCGACTTCGAGTTCGGCACCTTCCAGCGCACCTTCGCCAAGGCCGGCAAGGACACCGCCACCGCCGCGCAACTGGTCTTCGACGACAGCAGTTGGCAACAGGTGGACCTGCCGCACGACTGGGCCGTGACCCTGCCCTTCCGCCCGGAGCCGATCTCCGCCTCGATGACCGAAGAAGACCCGGCAGCCGCACACGGCTACAAGGCGCTGGGCACGAGCTTTCCGGAAAACAGCGTGGGTTGGTATCGGCGCACGCTGCAGATTCCGGCAAGCGATCTGGGCAAGCGCATCAGCCTGGTGTTCGACGGCGTGTTCCGCGATTGCGTGGTGTTTTGCAACGGCCACATCGTCGGGCGCAATGCCAGCGGCTATTGCGGCTTCGAGGTCGACCTCAGCGAAGTGCTCGACTACGGCAAGCCCAACCTCATCGCCGTGCGCGTGGATGCCACGCTGGGCGAAGGCTGGTTCTATGAAGGCGCCGGCATCTACCGGCATCTGTGGCTGCAGAAGACCGACCCGCTGCACGTGCCGCAGCATGGCGTGTTTGTGCGCAGCAGCGTGCAAGGCGACACCGCCACCGCGCAGCTTTCCACCGAAGTGCGCAACGACGGCACCACGTCACGCCAATGCGTGGTGCAGGCGCGCATCACCGCACCGGGTGGACGCATCGTGGCGCAAGCGGCTAGCGCAGCGGTCACGGTTGCGCCCGGTCAGGTGCAGGTCGTCGAACAGACCGTGCCGCTCGGGCAGGCCGCGCTGTGGTCGATCGATGCCCCGCAGCTCTACACCCTCACCACCAGCGTGCACAGCGCAGGGGTTGCGGTCGATGCGCTTGCAACACCGTTCGGCGTGCGCAGCATCGCTTTCGATGCGCAACGCGGCTTTCTATTGAATGGCGAGCCGTTGAAATTGCACGGCACCAATAATCACCAGGACCATGCCGGCGTTGGCACGGCCATTCCCGATGCCTTGCACGCATGGCGCCTGCGCCAGCTCAAGTCGATGGGCTGCAACGCATATCGCAGCTCGCACAATCCGGCCACCCCCGAACTGCTCGCGCTGTGCGACCGCCTGGGCATGTTCGTGATCGAAGAAACCCGGCGCATGTCCACCGACCCGGAGGCAATGGCCGAACTGGAGACGATGGTCCGGCGCGGGCGCAACCACCCCAGCGTAATCCTGTGGTCGCTCGGCAACGAAGAGCCGCAACAGGTCACCGAACGCGGCGCGCGCATTGTCACGCGCATGCAGCAACGCGTGCGCCAGCTTGACCCCACCCGTCCTACTACGTTCGCCATGGACAAGGGCTTTGGCGACGGCGTCGGCCAGGTGGTGGATGTGGTCGGCTTCAACTACCGCACCAGCCAGATGGATGGCTTCCACGCGCAATATCCCAACATTCCGATCTACGGCAGCGAAACCGGCAGCACCGTCTCGGCGCGCGGCAACTATCTGCGCGACGACACCCGCGGCTACACCCGCGCCTATGATCTGGACCACCCCTGGTGGGCGAGCACCGCCGAAGCCTGGTGGAGCTACGTGGCGCAGCGCCCGTACATCGCCGGCGGCTTCATCTGGACCGGCTTCGATTACCGCGGCGAACCTACGCCCTACAACCGCTGGCCCAACGTCGCCTCGCAATTCGGCGTGCTCGATAGCTGCGGCTTTCCCAAGGACAACTACTGGTACTACCGCGCGCAGTGGACCACCGAGCCAGTGCTGCATCTGTTCCCGCACTGGAACTGGGACGGCCTGCTGCAACCGGACGACAACGGCCACGTCCACGTCTGGTGCCACAGCAATCTCGAAGCGGTCGAACTGTTGGTCAACGGCGTCAGCCAGGGCCTGCAGCAGGTCCCGGCCTACGGCCATGTCGAATGGCGCGTGGCTTACGCACCGGGCGCTATCGAAGCACGCGGCTATCGCGGCGGCAAACTGGTGCTCACCGAACGCCGCGAAACGGCCGGCAAGCCGGCAGCGATCCGCCTGAGCTGCGATCGCAGTGCACTGCGTGCCGACGCCGAAGATGTGGCAGTGGTGAAAGTAGAGATCGTCGACGCACAAGGCAGGCTTGTACCGAATGCCGACCACCTGGTGCACTTCGCTCTGCGTGGGTCTGCCAGGCTGATCGGCGTGGGCAACGGCGACCCCAGTAGCCACGAAGACGACAAGGCACCGCAGCGCAAGGCGTTCAATGGCTTGTGTGCGGTGCTGCTGCAGACCACGCGCAGCAGCGGCGATATCGTGCTGGAGGCCAGCGCGTCCGCATTGCGCCCGGCTAGACTGCGCTTGCAGGTTGCCACGTCGGCCTTGCGGCCGTCGGTGGGCTAACCTCTCCATCAGGTGCAGTTGGCCCCTGCACAGGCCCGCGCCCTATATTGGCGCGGGCAATGCAGACCCGGCTCGCCGCGGAAACGATAGGGCAAGTCGGCGCAACGCTTCACGGCTTGTAGATGACCTCCCTGCAAGTTGAAAGAACTTGCGTGCCTCACGGAGATACACCTAGCCCGACATCCCGGAAGCCGCATCTGACCACCGCGCATCACCTTGTGGTGGCTCAAGCCGCCTGCGTCTTCTCTAGGTGACACCACCGATCATTGCTCAATGCTGGCAGCACCTCATGTCCGACGGCCAGTCTGGAAGCAGGACGTGCCCGCCGAGAGATAGCCTCAGCGACAAAACAGTAGTGGCCCGTCGTCGCACATCATCTTCGCTCTAAGAACCAATCGAGCAGATGACCGCCAGTTCTCGCGTCAACCTTGTGCAAGGTCACGCTTCTGGGTCTGGACGTCAGCGCACAAGGCCATTGCCCAGCGCGCAATTGCCGCCAAACGCACAAAGTCACTTGGCCATTCTGGAAATTGGGTGACGCAGCCGTCATTAGATCTGCATCCCGGCCTACAGCTGCACTGAAAACACGGCGACAAGAGCAGGCAGACAGGCGGACCAGCTTGACCGAAAGCGAGCCGGGAGAAATTTATTTTCTTTCTCTCTGCAACCCGCTTGCCGCGCCGCCCTGTCAATGCCAGATCATCCGCCGCTATTCCACAAAAATATAAGACCCGTACAACCACACCATGAGTGTCAAAAAACTAGCATCAACCTTTGACTACTGCATCGGCTAAATCAAACCCACTTCGCAATTCGACGCCAATTTTTAAAGCAAAGATATGGTTATATTTTGAGATTAAAGAACGTCTTTGAAAAGCAGCAATCCCTTGCCTTCTGCATAAATTAAATTACCCAAAAATAGTAACTAACTTTATCGCACCCACTGACGATTCGTGGCAAGAACTGACATAGATAACGCCACTTGAACATGTACGTCAATCGAAAGCAGCAATCAACCGATCCTGAGTGGGCAAAGTTATAAGACTGGAATCGATCAGATTAAGTCTCGAAACCGCACTGCTGCAGACAAGAATTAGAAATAAGAAAGACCTGGTCACACGCCCAACTTCTGCAACTATTCGCCACTTTCAATCAGCGCAACTGACTCATGCATAGCGCAACTTCTGTGCGGCAACATTAAAAATATTGAATATCCAGCGAATTATCCGTCCTAGGAAAATCAATGACTGAAAATATTAAATACGCTCCCGCGGGAAAGCCCGCTACGCCATTCGTCATGGGTGGACTCATAGCGGTCATTGGGGTGTGCTCACTAGCATATCTTGGAGTTCAATCAAGCAGCGATAAAGCTGTTAACGCAAGCCCCGCAGCCCAGACGCTCTCCCCCGTCGGAGGTAATCATGCGTCGCACCAGGAGCATGCAAAGGTGGGCGGGTTCGAATTCAGCGATTCCACAGATGCTGAGAGTGACAAGCCCTTTGGTGCGAGCGAAGTCCAACACCGCTTACAGGACTTTTTTGATCGTTGGGATTCAGGCCATGCCATGTCCCGGGCACAACGAGACATCTTCATGTCCCGCCTGCTCAGCACGATCGATTCCAGCCCAGAGGCCCGAAAGGCGGTGGCTGACTATTATGCAAAAATACCCGCAAAAGATGCCGCGAATCGAGAAATTATTCAAAACATGATCGTACGCAGCGAGTCCGGCAGAAAGATGATGGTAGACGAGGCAAATCGCATTTGCGCGAGCAAGGACGCCAGCCTCTACACTCCAATGTACAAGACGTATTCAAACTTTCCCGGCACAGCGCCAAGGGAGGCATTGTCGCAGGCGATGTCGGCTCTCAATAGCCAGGCAACCGACGTGCCAACGTCAGTCGCTGCTTTAAACTTTATTGGCACGATTGAAGAAGACACCTCCAAGGACGCAAGAAACCTGAAAAGTACTGCAATTTCGCAAATGAATTCGGTCGTAACCGGAAACGGAAACGATGCAGTGAAAGCGTTGGCTGCCCAGAAAGTCTATCGACTCTCCTCCCCCGATGCCGCAGCAGATGCGGCGGTCAATTACCTAAGAAGCGGTGCAACCGAACCGCTGGTGAGGCAGACGCTCAATTCGATCGCAAGCGGCGATGTGGAACTGACCGCACCCCTACGATCGACGCTCACAACGGCTGTATCGCGACCTTCTGCATCGCCTGAAGAACGGGATATTTTGCAATCCCTGGTACAGGGGCATGGCTAAACCACGCACACCAATTCTAGAGCGTGTTATGAACTTTGAAATAGAGCGGCTGCATTTCCAAGCATCAGGATCGTGAAGACGACAAAGTGCAAACCGGCCAACGTTTCCGGCAATCGCTCATAGTCGCGCGCCAGTCGTCTGAAGCGATTGACCCAGCCGAAGCTGCGCTCGACAACCCAGCGGCGCGGCAGCAAGACAAAGCCTTTCTTCGCTTCTTGCAGCTTGATGACGTGCAACTCAATGCCCTCTTCCTTAGCCGCTTGCGCCGGTTCTTGGCCGGTATAGCCCTGATCCACAAAAGCGATCTTGACCGTTTCACCGGTCACGTGTTGTACCTCCTGGGCCAACGAACGGACCTGTGCGCGTTCCTGCTCGTTGGCCGGCGTGACCTGGACGGCAAGCAGATGTCCCAGCGTATCGACGGCCATATGCACCTTGCTGCCTTTCTTGCGCTTATAGCCATCGTATCCAGCACGCGGCCCGCTTTCACAGGTGGACTGCAGCGTCCGGCCATCAAAAATCACCGCGCTCGGCTGGCCTTTCTTCCCCTGTGCCACACGCAAGAGTGAGCGCAGATCGCTGACCATGGCCTCAAAGCAGCCAGCCTGCAGCCAGCGCTGCGTTTGCTGATACACCGCTTCCCAAGGCGGGAAATCGTTGGGAAGCAATCGCCACGGTGCGCCGGCGCGTGCGATCCAGCGCAGTGCGTTAAACATCGCGCGTAGCGCGTATTTGCGCTGCGGTGCTTGCGCATCCATCAGTGTGAGATATGGCGCAGCGAAGGCCCATTCTTCGTCGGAGATATCGGTTGGATATGGCTTACGAGGCTTCATCCGTATACGTTATCGTGACAAGGGCAAAGTTCATAACACGCTCTAAACAGCCGAGGCGCACGTCACGCCGCTTCACTTGCGATGACCTAAAGAAATTAGGTTAAACGAAAGCAGGCAATAGTATTCAATCGTCGAATTTGCCGGAAGCAGCCAATCTCGCGACTACGATATTTCCCCGGCGAGCTAAGAGGCCAATGCCTCTCACCCCAGAAATAGTAAAAATAATAGCCAATCCTAACTGAAGAACTGCGAATCTCGAGCCTTTAGCTGTATTTGAACCTCGCCCGATTGAGGTTATTCCAAAATTAATTTAAATAATCCAATTACCCAATGGAGAACGAAATGACCATCAAATTAAGCAAATACCTCTATGCTGTTTTTCTTGCATCGACTATCGTGGGAACCGCGCAAGCCGGCGCTCAAAATCCCCACCTACATACGACCTTTGGTGGGTGGAACGGAAAAGATCAAAAATCCTTCTTTGAAGATGAAGGTACCCAAGCGGTGTGTTATGGGGATGAGGCACACTGCCCGACGTCCACCCGATCCACTGCTCGCGGAACTTGCCGAGGCCAAGACTTCAACGTTGGTCTGAGCGCGGACTGGGATTTACCCTTCAAACTTTCAGGCCTCTCCCTTTCCGGTAGTTACAACAGAAGTTGGCAAGAGTGCAACGAGCGCGCTGAGGAAAACTCTTGCCCGCCGAAAGCGCACTCCAGGTACGCGCCTGCTGTTCTCATCGGCGAACGCATGGGAACAACCCATGTTTCCGGCAGCAACTCGGGATGGTTTCAAAATGGTAGCTGCCAGGAGGGCTGGAAGAAAACCTGGCAGGGTGGACCTAACTGGAGGTGTGACTACTACGGCGGCAACTATGACAAAACGGGCTACCTCCCCGAGTTCCGGTACGTGGGTTGCGAGTATGACCCTGTTTAACGGGCCAATCTGGTTCCAGAGCTATTTCTCTTGACCTAGACCGTGATCGTGGAGTGCCTACTCGACTGAGTAGGCACTCCTAAAAACGTTCTGACGCGCATGCAGCGCTCGATGCGCGTGGGCTATCCATCTGGCCGAGCGTTACGCATCGGCGTTTGTCGGGCTTTTACCGTCGTCATGCAAAGCCTCCCACGCGGCATCTTGCCACTTGGGAGCACCTGCTTTCATCGCAACCGCGAAAACGCACCGATCCCCGCGATTGCCAGCCGCTCGGCAGGCACCGCCGGTTCTGCGAACGACAACCGTAGATAGCGAATCTGGCGCACCTCAGGGAAATTCAGACGCTGGGTCGAGAGTGCATACGCGATATTGGATAGCTCGCCGCTACCGGCCGGCTGCCAGTGCTGCCCATCCTCGCTGGTTTCAGCGCGGTAGCCCTTCGGCGGCGCCGCACCGGCCATCACCGTGCGCGAGGGCGTGAGGCTGAAGCCGGCAACCTGATGCAGCGCACCGAGGTCGATGGTGGCCTGCACGGGATGGCCCGGCGTCGGCGCGGGCGTACTCCAGACCGTGCTGGCATCGTCGTCGAGCAATTTTTCCGCCCCTGGCGCGCTCGCCTCGACCACTCGCCAGCCGGCGGTGGACAGCACATCTGGTGCGTTCGCTGTAGGCCGCGCGACCGGCACTGGCGCAACGGCGCGGAACAGCGCGAATTCGCTGATTGCCGGGCACACCGGCGCCTCAAGCACCACCAGGCGCACCCGGCGCGCGGCGACCGGGCGATCCAGCCGCACGATGCGCTGGGCACCGATGCACTGCGCTTCGGCCAGCCGACGCCATTGCCCATCGACCTCGGCTTCGACCGCAAAGCGGGTGACGCGCACGCCCAGCGGCAGATATTCGCGCAGCCGGATCAGGTCGAAACTGTGCAGCGCCGACAGCTCCAGCGTCAGCGTCGGCGTGGTGACATCGTCCGGAGCGGACCAGTAGCTGTCCGGCTGGCGGTCGAGGACGCGCGCCGGCTCGAACCCAGGGCCACGCGATGCGCTGGCACTGGCCTTGGCACCCCTGGCCAGATCGATGGCGAAGCTGGCGCGGATCGCGTCGCCGAAACTCTTCAGCACCGCCACGTCGTGGTCGGGGATGCGGCCGCGTCGGTCGGGCGGAAGATTGAGGTTCATGTTGGTGCCGCGCGCGACGGAGGTGTCGAAATAGCGCACCAGATTCTCCGGGCTACGCACCTTGCCGTCTTCATCGGCATGGTAGAACCAGCCCGGGCGGATCGAGGTGTTGGTTTCGGCCGGCCACCACAGCGCCGCGCCGCGCACGCCGGAATTACCGTTTTCCTGGGTATACGGCGCATTGGGCATGGTCGGCCAGGATGGATCCCCGGCAATACCATCCTCGTTGCCGCCCCAGCGGATATCGGCGCCGAGCGGGTCGAAGGTACAGGCCATCGGCTGATGTTGATGCACCAGCTCGATCATCCGTGGCCAGTTGTAGTACGCGGGCGCATCGATCTTGCGCGATTCGCGCGCTCCACCGTAGTAGCCGTCGCCGCCATTGGCGCCGTCAAACCAGAACTCGAACAGGTCGCCATAGCCTGTGCAGAGCTCGACGATCTGCTTGCGGAAATAGTCGAGATAGCCGGGGCGACCATATTCGGCGTGATTGCGATCCCAGGGCGAGAGGTAGATGCCGAACGCCAGGCCGGCGCGTCGACACGCCGCTGCCATTTCGCCGACGATGTCACCCTTGCCGCTCTTGTAGGGCGAGTTCCGGATGCAATGCTCGGTCAAGCGCGTCGGCCAAAGACAGAACCCATCGTGGTGCTTGGCCGTGAAAATAAGCCCTTTCAGATTGCCAGCCTTGGCAGCAGCAACGATTTGATCGGGTAAAAAATCGCTGGGATCGAATTTGCGCGGATCCTCGTCGCCGTAGCCCCATTCCTTGTCGGTGAAGGTGTTCATCGCAAAATGCACGAAGGCGTATTGCTCCCACCGATGCCAGCGCAGTTGTCGCTTGCTGGGCAGCGCACCCCACGGCGCCGGCCCGTTGGCACGCGGCGTCTGCACGATCCGAGCCGCCGATGCACTGAAGCTGGCGGTAGCGGCAACCACCCCCGTGGCAAGAAAGGTACGACGATCGATCATGAGCGCTTCCGGCTTTGCACAGGCTTCAATCTTAGCTTTTCCAAAACCGAAAGAGTCCTAACCCCGGAGCAACAGGACGGTTGCGCAAGGCACCGCGCGCGCGCAAACCCCTGTGCGGCTGGCGTTGAGAGCGTGCGAAGCAAGCAGCGAACGTTCGTGGCTTGACGTCTGATTGCCCGGCCAAACGATGCCTTATCGGCGCGCGCACGGCATCGCAGGCGGCGTCCGGATCGGCCCCGGTTCCGGCGCAGAGGATCCTGGCAGGTTGTTCAGAGCTTCCTTAGCAACACCACCGATTTGCATGCGGCCTCTCGCGCCAGTGCCAACGTTTCCCTGCTGCGCTGAGATGACTGCGCCCGTGCCGGCCGGATACGCCGGAATGGGTCGTCGAACAGCCCCAACGCCGCCTTGAATGCCAGCACGCGTCTTACTGCGGCATCCAGCCCTGCCATCGGCACCTCACCTGCGGCAACCAATGCAGGCAGGTGGCGCAAATACAAGCCAATTTCCATACTGATATCCACCCCGGCCAGGAACGCCAACCTTGCCGCATCACGCTCATCGGCCGCCACGCCGTGCGCAATCAATTCCTGGTCGGCCTTGAAGTCGGATACGACCAAGCCGGGATAGCCCCATTCCTGGCGCAACAGCCCATCCAGCAGCCATGCATTGGCTGTGGCCGGAATGCCCGATAGTTCGTTGAATGCAGCCATGGTCGTCACCGCGCCCGCGGCAAAAGCGGCCTGGAACGGCGGGAAATACACTTCGCGCAGCGTGCGTTCGGATACATCCACGCGGTTGTAATCCAGCCCACCCTCGGCCGCGCCATGGGCAGCGAAGTGTTCGTGGCAGGCGGCCATTGCTTCGGGATGGGCGAGCCCGGCACCACCCTGGAAGCCGTGCACCCGCGGCTGCGAAAACAGCCGCGCCAGCTGCACGTCTTCGCCAGCGGCTTCCACGCCACGCCACCGGCGTGCATCGCGGGCGATATCCACCATGGGCGCAAAGGTCCAGTCGAGACCCACTGCACTGGCCTCCCTCGCCGCTGCACGCGCCATGCGCCGCGCCAGCTCTTGCTCGAAGCTAGCCGCTTCACCTAGCGGCACAGGGAACACAGTGGTGTCGCCATGGACCACATCGGCAGCGAACAGCATCGGAATCCGTAACCGGCTTTGCAGCGCTGCATTATTGACGCGCAGCCGCACTGCGCCCATGTGCGAACCTGATTGGCGGAAGTTCTAATCCTTCCGCATACGCAAATGTATTCGGCCAGGCGAAGGCATGCCACACGGCACACATACTTCATCCGCACACGAAATGACAGATTCCGTTGCGGAATGATCATTTCGCAATTGAAGCGCCCCGGATCTCCGGCTTGATGTCATTTTCGAATCACTGACGACGATGACGTATGCCACGCAAGGTGGCCGTGAATGCCAGGGCACGCCTGAGCACTTCGATTGCACGCCGAGAAGTTCGCACTGTATTTGCCCGGACCGTGGATGACGGCACGTGCGCCAGACCGTGTCTGCATGCCGCACGTCGGCCGCGGTGACGCGTCGATCGACGCGTCATCCGACCACCAGCGACCCCGGCGCTGCAATCGAGGCTGGCACCGCATGCGGCCGTCGAATGGTGTGCCGGCTGTCAACGCCGCACGTCAGCAACCCAGCTAGCCCAGGCGGCAGCACGCCGCCGCCACTCCACCCCACAGCGAGGACATGCCGTGACGAAGATCCCTTCAGCCAGTGCTTCCCAGCCAACGCGATCGACACACGCAGACGTCGTGATCGAAATGCCGCCGTTACAACAGCGCAACGAGACGCCGACACCTGCAGCGGACCCGGCGCTGTCGGGCCTGGCTCGCAGGCCTTCTGGACGACGCAGCAACGCGAAAAGCGACCACGGATCTGGCAGCGCTGATGAGAGAAACCAGCACGCCGGTGAGAGCCCGCTGCTGCATGCCTCGGGTGCGTCGATGCTGCATGGCAACGAGAGTACCAGCGAGCACTTCTTCGATGCCGAAGACTCCTTCGCCTCATCAGATCTGTCGTCCATTCGCCACGAACAACCTGCACCACCCGATCCGCCAGCGCACACCCCGGCAGTCACCACAGCAACCGCCGCACCCACACGCGCCGAGCGTCTGGGTGCGCTGGCTGCATCGATCGGAACCGGCGCAGCGCGTGGCGTGCACACCGTGCTTGGTCCGACCGCCAATGCGGTGAAGGCCGCGGCGCGCGGTGCACTGCCGATCAGTTTCGACAAGCAATACCTGGGTCCTTGAGTGGCACTGATTAGCCCACCCTTATGCTCCATCGCGCGTTAGACGACATCCAGAACGACGGTCGATTAACTCGCTTATTTCGCACATGAAAATAAAGGTTCGCTCTTCGAGAAATCTTAAAGTGCCAAGAGGATCAGGCTTGCCGTCCCGTATCCAGGACGTTGACATGCCAAAGATCCATCGTTCCAATGGCTTACACGAATCCCATTCACCCAATGGCTTGGCAGGCTTCGATCAAGAGTCCATTGTCAAACTTCATGAATATACAGCTCCTGAGTTCCTCGGGTTGAGTAAGTTCAGTTCGAAAAAGAAGAAAGTAAACGCCTCCACTATGCAAAACTTGAAGCTCGCTGAAGATGCAGTGCTGAAAGTGAAGTACTTGCTACCTTATGGTGCAGGTAACCAGAAAACTGACATCAGTTACACTCAAGGAGAGTCATGGGCAAGGCGGGCGATGCTGCGAGACAATGAGTATAACCAGGATCCCATTCAGAATGCGGGTAGGGCTGTAGCTTACCAAGCCGGAAACTGCAACGAACATGCAAATGTGGGTTATACGCTATTGGCGGCCAGCTCACTCAATGCGCCTCTACTTCGAGTAAGCGACGCAGATGAAGACCATGCTTACGTGCTGATTGGTGATCCCCGTGACCCCACGTGGGGCGAGAAAGATACGGTCGTTGTGGATGCGTGGGTGACACATCCAACAGCAATGACGTTAGACCAATCAAAAGGCTTAAATCCGCAGCCTACTCCCTTGTTCCAACGGCCTCCACGGGCTCAGCCAGATGCCAGAGCGACCGCTGCACTTGCCAACGTAAGCCCAGTATCGACTGAGAATGTCAATAAATATCTTCTTGAGCAGAGAGGCGCACCTGAAATTGGGCAGCCGCTCCTAAGGCATATTGATGCCTATGTGGATACAAGCAAATTTTTCAACGAACGCGTTTCGGTTGGCGACCCAAGCACCAGATATCAATCCTCAGCACTATCCTCAAAGTCGTTCGATAAGATTATGTACTGCACAATCGAGAAAGAAAATTATGCAGATGCTGCCTGGCGTGGCAACGGGTTTAGGTGGTAGGTCGATGGAGGAGCCCGCCATCCGCCCGCGCAAGTGAACCCGACATCCCCCCGATTCGACTAGCGACCCGGTTTGGAGTCTGATTTCCTACTCCGAGGAAGTTGACGTGAAGAAGCGTTTTCCCCGTAGAACAGATCATCAGGCTTCTGCGCGAAGCCGACGCGGGCGTCGCGATCAAGGACCTATGCGGGCGCCATGGCTTCAGTGGGGCGTCTTTGCTCCCCGTCGCGTAGCAAGGCTCGCCGTAATGAGCGTGCCCGATGCCAAGCGATTCAACGTTCTGGTCAAGGATGCGCGACGAGAAAAGTCGTGAGCGCATTGGCGCACCGTGCGCCGGTGCACGCGTGGATCGGGGGTGGTGCCAGCGAGCGCCGCACCTTGGCAGCGATCGGCATTGGCACCAGTGCGCTGAGCTATTGCCTGCGCGACGACAATAATTTCGAACTGCGCTGGCGCCAAGGCGCCTTGGCGCACCGCCGTCGCCGTTATAGCGTTGGGATGATCGATCCCAAGTTGCGACGGCAAAAACGCATCGTGAAATACAAGCGTGGGGCGTGGTTGTACCCAATAGGGCTGCCGCCTCAATGGAAGAGAGAGAATCGTCGTGCTGAGAAAATTGTTCTGGAGTGCTCCGAAAGCCCATTCCGATGCTGCAAGCACAGACCATGGCGGCCCGCCGGCCGCGCCAGTGGTACCGGGGGAATGGTCAGGACTAGGTCGTGCGCCAAAGCGGCCTGACGGCACAGCTAAGCGGCGTTCCCCAGTCCGTATCCCTGTGCTCCCGGTGCCAGCGGCTAGGGCAGGTCGGTTGCCAGGGACCTCCGCGGTGGAAAGCCTTCCTTCAGCCCATTGGTCACGGGGCGAGACCCAGTTCCATCCTTCCGTAAGCAACCCGCTGCCTTTGCAGCAGCCCCCGCCGACTCGTCGCCAGACGCTGGGTGCATTGTTAGCCGAGGAGCTAAGCCAGGAAGAAGCCGCCAGGCTGGGCAAGCAAGCCCGGCGCGACGCACTGACGCAACTACTGCAGGCCGCCTTGCCCAACGGGGGGCGAACCATGAAGCGGCTGAAGGCGCGGGCGGCCAGAAAGCAACCTGTCAGCGTGGCCGATCGATGGAGCGTGATCCGCAATGGAGCTCCCAAACCGATGCAAGGGGAGCGAAGGGAGTCGTTCGAGGCACTGGTGCGCAGTGATCTGCTGGCGATCGCACGCGCCGGCGAGATCGATCCATTGGTTGCAGTCAAAAAAATGGCCGAAGCCCTGGAAGAGGCAATTCTGGGCCAGGGCATTTTGATGAGCGATCGGCAACTGCTGGATGAAGTATTGGACAGCCTGTCGATTGATCGCCTGTACACGCGGCTGAATCTGAAGATGACGGACGACACCATGCCTGCCTTCACCAACGCGCAGGTGCTGCAGGCGCCGAGGGAGCTAGGAGAAGGCCGCTCCAACACGGTGTACGAGGTCGAGATCCGGAACGCGGATGGAGCTGCGATGAGCGCGGTTTTCAAGCCGCTTATCCACGAGCCACCCTCTCCGGATAAGTGGAGTGTGGTTGCCAGATTGACGGGCATTTCCAGGGAAGAACCGCAAACAGCGATGCGCAATCTCGCAACCGTGGCCTATGCAAGGAGGCTCGGGTTCCACGTGGTTGCCGACACGCGCGTGGCGCTGATGAATTTGGGACAAGATCCCTTTGAGCCAGCTCTGGGTCTGATCATGGAACGCGCCCAAGGAAAACCAGCCGAAGAGGTCGATGCGTCCACCCTGGTCCAGGCGAACGTGTGCGCCGAAGTGATGAAGCTGCAGCTGCTCGACCATCTGACGGGCGAAGCTGATCGCCACGACAAAAACTATTTCATTCACGTCAAGCCGGATGGTCGAGCCAAGGTTATGGGCATCGACAACGACAACTGTTTTGGTGCGGAACTTACCGCCCCAGACGGTGCCCAGCCGAACCTGGAAGACCCGCAACGCAGGGCGTTTCATGGGACTGCGCTTCCCCCGGTGGTAGATACCGACATGGAGCGCGCCATCCTTGCACTCACGGAAGAAGACATTCGGTCGATGCTGAAAGACAAGCTCAACGATTCCGAGATCGCTGCCGCCATCCAGCGTTATCAAGGCGTCCGGCAGCATCTCCTTGCCCTGCGGAATTCCGGCCTGGTTATCGAGCCGCACGAATGGGGCCGGGCGGATGTACAACAACGCCTGACCCCGACAAACAGCTATTTGGGCCGCGAACTCGAATTTGCTTAGCTTCTCGGCCCGGCCATCCCAGGCCGCGATGCCACTCCTGCCAACGATAGCCAGCGAGCAACATCCCTGGGACCCTCTTGCAGGCGATGCGGACCAGGGCACCATCGCACCCACAGCCTAGTTCCAGTTTGGCCGGGAGCGGCCTCGCACGCAGGGTGCCCGTCTCCGTTACGCGCAGTCCGGCGGGCCGTGTCATCTCACGCGCTTTGGCAGGCACATGCCTGCCGGTAGAAGGCGACCGCAGGTAGAGCAGTCCCGGGGCGGGCGGCACAGGCCCGTGGGAGGTGCATGCCCGATGCCGTGCTGTGTGACGAGCGCCTAGCGAGGCTCTGGTGCCCAGTCTGGATCTTCGAAGTTCAAACGACATCGATGGGTAGAGGATCTTGCTGCGGACAACTTCCCGTCCTCGGGTAGCGTTGATCAGACCATCCCTAAGAGAATCGAGCAGCAACATTACTCGGATCTGGTCAGCCGGCTCGCGCTGGGTGGCATTCTGAGCAACATCGCCGTGGGTGCGGCCGGCAAGTCAGCGGGCCAACCGGAGATGGCGGCGAGGCTGCTGGCCAGCGATCTGAAGATCGCCGCTTATGCCGCAGCCCGCGACACCATCCAGGCGACATTTCGCATGGTGGGAATGCGTGGCCCCACCAATGGCGGCATCAGCGATCCGCATATCACCAGCGCCGGCAGGTTTTACGGCATGGGCAACGTCCTGACCAATCTGGCATCCAACGAGCTGGCATCGCCGGACTTCGCCGCGGCCCGGCAACGCTGGGCCGGCCTGCACTCGCCTTTCACCCAAGGCGAGGCAACCAGCGTCATCTTGCGTCAATCGGCGGTAAACACCGCCTTGAATGTCGGCCTGGAGACGCTGGACTGGATCAACGTCACCCAGCACGAAGCCGACGAAGCCGGCACGCAACAGATCTGGGAACCCGAGTGGAAGGGCAAGCGCGAGGATTATGAGCGGGTTATGGATCATTCGGTCGTACGCACGGCCGCCATCAATTCCAATATCGCGCTTGGTACCGCCATCAACATGATTGGCGCGTGGCTCGGGTTGTCGCCCACACGCAGCGGATTGCTCTCCAATACGGTGTCCGGCGTGGTCGCCGGCATGCAATACAAGACCGTCGGCGCCACCTGGCAAGCCGAGGCAGCCGTTCGCGCAGCCGAGGCGCCTCGCTCGCAGGTTGAGTAAGCACAGCGATCACACCTTCGCGCCCGCCACCAGGCGGGCGCGGCTGGCTTGATGCCATGTGCTACACCACATGCGCTCCTGCTGTCGCAGCAGCGTTACTCGGCAACCACGCCGCGCTTGGTCAGAATCGCGTGGATGGCATGCGCATATTTATCGCGCTCGGCGGGTGTTTCGGAATGATAGGCGCCCACGGCGGCCCAGGTATTTCCATATTTATTGGTCATCTCGCGCAGCCGCCAGGCGGCGACATACACGCTGACGCACGGCTGCATCAACGCGTCCCTGGAAATGCCGTAACTGGAAAGGCGCCGCAGATGAATCGAATTGATCTGCATCTTTCCATAATCGATCGTGCCGTTGTTGTTGCGATGGATCGCGTCGGCACGGCCACGTGATTCCTGCCACGCAATGGCACGCAGCACCCATGGATTGACGTGTTGATAGCCGGCGGCTTCTTCAAAACAGTCTGCGCGTGCGAGCGGCGCGGCGCACAGCAACGCCGCCGCAATCAACACGCGTCGCCGAGGAGCGGCAGCATGCGTGGGCTGGAGCGTGGACCTCCATCGCGCGCCTATGCGCATGTTTCTCGAAAGCGTGGCACAACACAGTTGACGCCAGACACCCGTGCCGTGCACAGACGCACACGTGGTCGGCGTATCGGTCTCTTTCATGTCTGTCACCTGATCGTCGTTCATTCCAGCAACGTAGCGAAGTGGACGCACACCCCCGGTTGGTCCGACGCTCCGCTTGATCGCGACACCATAACGGTGCCGTGCATCCGCATGCACACGCTGGACGAAGCGTCTATGACGTAAACGAAATCACAACACGCAGCGTTACAAAACAGCTGTTTTCCTGGGTTTCCCCTGTGTTTTCTGCAGTCACGTTCGCAAGCAAAAGCGCACCTTCGCGTCCTGGCAGATGCACCGCCGTTGCCTCTTCTACTTTGCGCTCGGGGGCAGCGCAGCGTCCCCGTTGCGATCTTGCCGTTGCAGCTTTCCGGCAATCCGCGATGTATCCAGTTCAACCACATGAGACGGGAATCACCATGGACTCTATCGGGAACAACTTTTCGAATATCAGCAATCTGCAGACGATGGGCATCGGGCCTCAGCAACACGAGGACTCCTGTCAGCACTCGCCTTCGGCTGGCTCCGAGCAGCAGCTGGATCAGTTGCTCGCCATGTTCATCATGATGATGCTGCAACAGAGCCAGGGCAGCGAAGCAAATCAGGAGTGTGGCAACGAACAACCGCAGAACGGTCAACAGGAAGGCCTGAGTCCGTTGACGCAGATGCTGATGCAGATCGTGATTCAGCTGATGCAGAACCAGGGCGGCGCCGGCATGGGCGGTGGCGGTTCGGTCAACAGCAGCCTGGGCAGCAACAGTGTGGGTGGCGGTTTCAACGCCAACCTGTAGAGCATCACCGGCCAAGCCTGATTGGCAATGCGTGCAGGCTGCCGCGCCACGCGGCAGCCTGCACGTTGTCACAGCGTCGGCTACGCCCCGAAGCGTTGCTCAGGGCGAGACGATATGCGGCGTCAGCAAGAACAACCGCTGCAGCCGCGAGCCGCTCTTTTGGCGATGCTTGAACAGGTTGCCGACCAGGGGAATCTTGGACAGCCCGGGGACCTTGTTCAGATCGGTCTGATCGGTATCCTGGGCATACCCGGCGATCAGCAGGCTCTGGCCCTCGTTGACGAATGCCTGGGTGGTGATCTCGCTGGAGGTGATGACGGGAATGCCATCGACGGTATTGGCGCCCAACTGCCCGTCTTCGATACGCACATCCAGGCGCATCTGTCCGTTTGGCGAGCCCGGCACCACACTCGGCAATACGCGTAGCGACACACCTGCGGACAGGTTGTAGAGGTCTGCGGCTGCGTAACCGCTGACACGCACGAACGCCTGCTGCTTGTGATCCATCACCGCTTCCACATTGTCCAGCGTCGCCACTTGCGGGGTGGACACGATCTTGGCCTTGTCGGTCTGCTCGAGCGCCGAGACGCGCGTCATCAGGTAACGCCCTGCATCGCCAAGGACAGCGGTCAACGTCCCGCCCAACGGCGCGGTTGCACCCGCTGCTGCTGCACCGCTCAAGCTGCCATCGTAGCCAAGCTGGCCACCACGCCCGTCGCCGGTCTGCACATCCACACGCCGGCTGTGGAACCGCCAGTCCACGCCGAGATCCTGCATGGCACCGTCGCGGATCTCGATGATGGTGGCATCGATCTGCAGCAGCTTGGGGCGGTTGTCGAGCTGCTGGATCAACGTGCCATAGGCGGCCATGCGCTCGGGGCGGTCGCGGATGAGAATGGCGTTGGTGCGCGGGTCGGCTTCGATCACCGGCGCGTCGGAAGCCTGCTCGCCGCCGTTGCCGGCGTCCACCGCCAGCGGCGCATCGCGGCGGGCCTGGCTCATCTCCGGCCACACGCTGGCCGGCGCATTGGCGCCACTGCCCGGCAACGGCGGGCTGACCGGCACGCGATCGGATGGCGAGGCACCGCCGAACCACGACGCAGGCAATCCGAGAATGCCGGTGTTGCCGCCACCGCCATTCTGACCCTGACCGTTGTTGCCGAAGGTGTTGGACGAGCCACCGCCGATCGGTTGCACCCGCCCGAAATTCGCGCCCGGCCCGGGCAGCGCCGCCGTGGGCGCGCCACGCACGCCGTACATGCTGCGCAACAGGCTGGCCATGCCCGGCACCTGGACATCCTGCCCACCGATGCGGGTGCTGTGATCGGCCGCCTGCGCGTAATGCAGCTGAAATACCTGCACTTCGGTGGCGTCGCGTTGGCGTGCGCCCTGCTCGACCTGCTTGGCGATCGCAGTGACGGTATCCACATAACCCGGCGGGCCGGACACCACCGCCACGTGCGCGGTCTCGTCATAACGGACCGGAAAGCGCGGATCGTCCAGCCGCATGCGCGCAAGCGCATCGCGCAGCGCACTGGTCGACGCGGCGCCCAGATTCAAGGTTGCATTCTTGGTTTCGTTGGCGCCCCAGATCCTGAGCACGGCACCGTCGTAATACCAGACGAAGCCGAATGTCGCAGACAGATCGTCAAGGAATTTCTGCGGGCTGGCCTCGAACTTGCCACTGAGCGTGCCGGTCACTTCCGGTGAAATCCAGGTGGTGATGGATTGGCTGGCGGACAGGTCGCGCAGCACTTCCTTGAGATCCTTGTGGTCGGCGACGTATTTGAAGCTGCGCGAATGCCACGGCACCTGCGCAGCATCGGCATGCGGCGGCAGCAGCGGCAGCAGGCTCAATAGCAACGCGGCGGCCAATGGCGCACGTCGATGGCGGTGAACTGGAGGACAGGCGTATGCCATGGCGTTCCCTCTGCGAGGCAAGTGAAAGAAGTCGATAGGGCGGCGCCTGGCGGGCAGGCGTCGGCCGGGGATTGCGTGCCGGATGCAGCGCCGTGCTGCGTACTGCAGCGTCGAGCAGCACATCGAGGGCGCGTGCGACTCAGTGTAGGCAGCGCACGGCAGGCGATGTCTCAACAATGATCAATTCGCTGCGCCCCCCTTGCCGCCAACGTTCGCGGCATCGTGCAACTGCTGCTGGAAATGGAGGAAGCCGAGAGCGTCGCCGGATTGCGCGATGAACACGCTGGTCAACAATGCCAGCAGCAGCAGCGCCAATACCCCACGGATCGGTTGACTCAGATTCGAAGGTTCCAGCTTGTCGGCGGCGCGCGCCACAAAGCCGATGGCCAGATCCACCAGCACCAGCACCAGCATCAACGGTGCGGCCAGCTTGACGATTGCGGTCATCATGCCGTCGGTCTGCTGGATGACGAAGGACTCGGCGACCGCGCCCATATCCGGCGTGAGCTGGCTCAGCGGCCACCAGCGAAACGATTCGAACAGCGCACCCAGCAGCATCAGCATGCCGCCCAGCGCGTAGAAAGACACGATCGCCAACTGCATCAACACCGTGGAGACCGGCGTACTCTGCTCACCGCTCAGCGGGTTGGTCATCTGCACGTTGTTGTAGCCGGACACATCGTCGATGAGCAGGCCCACACTCTCGGCAACCCAGAACACCGTGGATGCGGCAAACCCGATCAGCAGGCCGAGGAAGGCTTCCTTGAATACCAGCCCGACCAGGCCGGTCGCTTCGATTCTGGCCAGCGCATCGGCCGGTTGTCCGTAGGCGATGAACGAACTGAGCACATACACCACACCGTTGCGCGCCATTCCGGGAAGGCTGTCCTGCGCCGTTGCCGGCAGCACGAAAAACATCACGAACACCCGCACCCCGCATAGCGCCAGCAGGGTCAGCAGCGACACGCCCTGGGATGACAATGCCAGCAGTGCGGTGGCGGTGTCGTTCATTGCCCCACTCCGCGCGCGGCACGATGCAACCGCAGCCCGAGCAAGGCGTCGATCGCGTCTTCCTCTTCGGCCGCTTCGCGTTGGGCTTGCCAGGCACGCTGCGCGCGGGCGGCGTTTTCTGCGTACACATCCGCCTGCGCCTGCAGCTTGCTCACTGCCTGTTGCACCGTTGCGGCCTCATCGCGTGCGCTCTGCAACGCCTGCGTCGCTGCGACCAGCGCCTGCTCTGCGGCGCGGCAGCGCTCTTCCAGCACCGTGCGGAAGCGCTGGTGCTGCAGGATCGCCTCGATGCCGATCGGCTCACCCGCGCCGGCCTTGTCGGCCAGCGTGGTATCGAACGCCTCCAGGCGCGTGGTGCAGGCGTTGGCCTCCTGACTGCAACTGGCGCGCTCGCCATCGCACTGCTCCAGCGCCCGCCTGCAGTCGCTCAGGCGCTCCTGCATCCGCTGGTAACGGCGCGTCTTCAACTGCTGCAACGTGGCCCAGGTGCCGGCACGCTCACGCATCGTCGATCACGCCGGCAAGCTGCTCCAGGGTGGCGTCATAGTCGCTGAGCTGATCGGTGGACTGGCTGAGGAAGTCGCGAATCGCATCGATCCTGGCGATCGCCTCGTCGGCGACCGCATCGCTGCCCTGGCGGTACTCGCCGACCTGCAGCAAGGTCTCCACCTCGTTGTACTTGGCCAGCAGGCGCCGCAGCTGGCCGGCGTACTGGCGTTGCTCGGCAGACACGATCTGGCTCATCACCCGGCTCAGGCTTCCCAGCACATCGATCGCCGGGTACTGGTTCTTGGCGGCGATCTCACGCGACAGAATCAGATGGCCATCCAGGATGCCGCGCACCTCCTCGGCGATCGGATCGCTGCCGGTGTCGTCTTCGGCCAGCACGGTGTAAAACGCGGTGATCGAGCCCGTCTCGCCCATGCCGGCACGTTCGAGCAGGCGTGGCAACTCGGCAAACACCGACGGCGGGAAGCCGCGCCGTGTGGGGGGCTCGCCGGCGGCCAGACCGATCTCGCGTTGCGCGCGGGCAAAGCGTGTCAGCGAGTCCATCATCAGCAGAACGCGCATGCCCTGATCGCGAAAATATTCGGCGATGGCGGTGCCGACATAGGCGGCCTTGGCGCGCTCGATCGAGGAGCGATCGGAGGTGGCGCACACCACCACGCTGCGCGCCAGACCGTCTGGGCCAAGAATCATCTCGATGAATTCACGCACTTCGCGCCCGCGCTCGCCGATCAGCACGATCACGTTGACGTCGCACTGCGTACCGCGCGCGAACATCCCCATCAAGGTGCTCTTGCCGACGCCGGCTGCGGCGAAAATGCCCATGCGCTGGCCTTCGCCCAGCGTCGTCAGGCCATCGACGATGCGCACACCGGTCGGTAGCGGCTGTTCGATCAGGCGCCGGCGCATCGGATCCGGCGCCTGTGCCTGGATCTGCACCCAGCCGTCGCCGGCGACCGGCCCCTGGCCGTCCGCCGGCTCACCCAGGCCATCGAGTACGCGCCCCAGCAGCGCCTCCCCGACCGGCACCGCCAAGGGGCGCCCCGATCCGATCACGCGCGTCTCGCGCGACAAGCCCACCAGCTCGCCAAACGGCGCCAGCAAGGCGAGATGGCGGCTGAAGCCCACCACCTCGGCACGTTGCAACAGCGTGCCGTCGCGCTGGCGCAACTCGCATACCTCGCCCAGGCTGACCTGCACCCCGGCGACCTTGAGCATGGTGCCGATCACCTCGACCACCTTGCCGTAGCGACGGCCGAAGGCCAGCGCGGCCAGTTCGCGCTCAAGCGTTGCCTCCAGCACCGGCATCTCAGCAGACATCCGGCACCGCCTGTGGCGCGGCCAGCACGCGGCGGATGACCCGCTGGAGGCTGCGCAGCTGATCGCGCAGATCGGTCTCAAACACGCCGGTATCCCATTCGCACACGCAGGCACCCAAGGCCAGCGTCGCATCGCCGCACAGTTCCACCGGCATGGCCCAGCCTGCGGCCGCGGCGGCCGCATCGAAGGCGCGCCGTGCGTCGTCCAGCGCATCGGGATGCACGCTCACCCGCAGCGCTTTCGCCTCGTCCAGGGCGCCATCCAGCGCCTGTGCGGCGCGCGCGTACAGCGCAGCGGGGTCGTGCCCGTGGAGGACCTGTTCGCAAGCGTGTGCGACGATCTCGGCCAGACGCGCGCGGGCGCGCTGCGCGGCGTCCTCGGCCGCGAAGGCATGCCGCACGCCGCGCTCGTTCCACGCGTCGAGCTGACGGCGCAGCCCGGCTGCATAGCCCAGGCGTGCACTGCGCTCGGCCTTGTCCTGGGCATCCTGGAGGATCGTCTCGGCCTGTTGTTGGGCGTCGTCGATCAGCGCCTGCGCATGCGCCTGGGCGTCCGCCAGCGTCTGCGCGCACCGCGCGTGCACCTGTGCAGTCGCTGCGTCCAGTTCCAGCACACAGGCCAATGCCTCGCGTGGGATGACCTCGCAGTCCAGGCCGACTGCCTCCGGTGTGGACCTCAGCCAAAGACGCATGGCAGCTCCGGCAACAAGGTAGGCAGCGCCTGCAGAAACGCAGCGCTCGCGCCATCTGCCGCGATGGGCGCCACCTTGGCAGCGCCCAACGGCAAGGACAGCGCCAACACCTTGGCGATGCAGGGGTCTGGCCAGGCACCATCGGCCTCCATTCGACGCCAGCCATCGCCGATCCATGCCGCGTGCTCGGCATCGCGCGGCAACAGCGGCACTGTCATGCCGGTGACTGCGCGATGGCGCACATGCTCAAGCACCGCCGGCCCCACCCACTGCTCGAACCAGGTCAGGCGCTCGCGTTCGATACAGCGGCGCAGCGCCAGTGCGCGCGAAAACACTGCGCGGCTCATCAACACCTTGGCGAGCAGATCCGGCGCGAGCACGACCAACCGATTGGCCAGCGGATCCAGCGCCGAAACCTGCATGCGCGAGCATCCCGACCAGGCCTGGATCACGCGCACACGGCGCTGCTCCGGTGCCCGTTCCCAGCCCAACGCAGCGACCGGACCCAGCCAGTGCGCCACCCGCTCTGCCTCCAGCGATTGCGCCAGCATGGACACGGCCGCCGTCCATCGCTGAAGCCACAGTGCCGCGTTGTCGATGCGTGCCTTGTCCATCCGCCGGCCTCACCCAGCATGTTTTCTGGACAACGCGCGCAGGCGCTGCCAGCCGCCCCAGCGGCGTGCATCGGCGCTCGGCCACCAGTACAGCGCTGCCGCAGCAATCGCCACGCACAGCGCCAGCGCGCATCCGGTCAGCCACGGCCACGGCCATGCGCGCGCAGGCGCCGCCACAGAGAGCTGCGCATCGCTCTCCGCCCCGCCCGGCACCAGCGTGACGCTGACGTTTTCGTAGGTCAGTCCTTCCACGCTGTGCATCACCAGCGTCTTGATGCTGGGTACCAGGCTGGTCAGATCGCTACCGACGCGAAACTTGATGAACACCGCAGCGCTGGAGGGTTTGACCGAGGTGGACAGCGGGTCGTTGTTGGGAAGCACGATCTGCACATCGGCCGCGATCACGCCGTCGATATTCGACAAGGTCTGCGACAGCTGCTGCGACACGCCGTAGATGAAGCGCACGCGTTCTTCGGTGGGTGTGGAGATCAGGCCGTCCTTCTTGAACATCTCGCCGAGATTGGCGTGTCGCTCATGCGGCATGCCATGCGTGCGCAGCACGTTCAATGCGTACGCGACCTGATCGTGCGGCGCGTTGACCGCCCAGGTTTTGCCGTCGTCGGGCGTGAGCTTTTCTGCATCCACACCAGCCGTCAGCAGCACGGCCAGCATGTCGTTGGCGTCGTTCTCGGTCAGCCCGGAATAGAGCTGCTGGTCGCAGCCAGACAGCAGCAGTGCCAGCAGCAACACCAGCAGGTATCTGAGCTTTCGCATGCTATTGGTTCTTGAACAGCGTCTGCACGGCGTTCTTGCCCGACTGTGCCACGCCGACGCTGACATTGAGGTTGAAGCCAACCATCGTCAGCTCGTGCATCAACTTCATTTGTTGCGAAGCCATTTCCTGCAGACCCATGGTCGGCGCCTGCATGCTGAAGGCATCGATATGCTCGGTGATGGTCCTCACGCCATCGTTCTGCACGTCGACCATGCGGCTCATCATGCTCGGCTCGCCGACACGCTGCATGGCAGGCGGCAACGGGCTGGAGGACTGCATCAGCGCCTGGAAGCGATTGACAAGCGCCTGGTTCGGCGCCGCCGTCGGCGACACCGCTGGCGTGGACAGGCCGGTACTGGCAGTGATTGCTGGGACAGGAGGAATGAGCGTCATGACGTGTTCCGCAGGCTGGGGGGAGTCTGGCTCAGGCGCGCAGATACTGGGCGTTGGGAACTTCCATCGGCGCGGCAGATTCGGCCGCCGCTTCCAGCGGCGCGGGTGCCGGGGTGTAGCGTCCTGACAGCGCCTTGACCAGTCCAACGGCGTCGGCATCGGCGTCCTCTTCGATCAGACCGTCTGCAATGCCATGCCAGGACGGGTCGCCCACCGCAAACAGGCAACACGCGTACAAGGCCTTGCACAACGGCTCGGAGCCCGCATCGGCCTCCAGCTCACGCAGCAGGCGCGCGCCCTCCAGATAACTGCCGCGCTTGATCGCAATCCAGGCATCGAAGGTATCCAGCGCCTTCAACTCTGGCCGCAGTACTCGCACGGCGGCCAGCACCGCTGCGGCCTCTTCGATTTTTTCGTGGGTCAGCCCGACCGTGATCAGTTCGATCAGCCCGCTCACGACCGAACCGGGACATTCAATCTTTTCCATACCGCACCTCTTCATTCAATGGCTGTGGACAGCATGCGTGCGTAACGTACGCTTCGGCGCCAACGAAGACTTTTCAGAAGCGAACATCGGAATGCCATCGCGAACAAACACGTCGTGCTTCGTACACCCATGCACACGTTCGCCTTGGAAGCGGATCGTCCGGCGACGGCTCGCTCAGAATGGGGGTGCAGCAATAGCGGCCGGAGATCGCCATGTCGGATGAGAAGACCGAGAAGCCGACAGAAAAGAAACTGCAGGATGCGCGCAGGGATGGGGAAGTCCCGATCAGCCCGGATGTCACTGCCGCCGCGGTGCTGCTGGCCGCGCTGCTGGTGATGAAGCTGGCAGGCAGCTATTTTGTCGAACATCTGCGTGCATTGATGTCGATCGGTTTCGACTTCACCGCCAATACGCGCGATGCCACCGCCTTGCACCGTGCGCTCGGTCGCATCGGCATCCAGGGTGTCTTGCTGACGCTGCCCTTCGTGACGGCCTGCCTGGCCGCAGGATTGATCGGCACCTTTGTGCAGACCGGGCTTAATGCCTCGCTCAAACCGGTCACGCCCAAATTCGATTCGCTCAACCCCGTCAACGGCGTCAAAAAACTTTTTTCGTTACGCAGTCTCATCAACCTACTGAAGCTGGGCATCAAGGCGGCCGTGATCGGCGTGGTGCTGTGGTACGGCCTTCGTGCACTCATGCCGACCATCATCGGGCTCGCCTACCAGCCACCGGCCGACATCGCCCAGATCGGCTGGCGCGCACTGGGCATTCTGTGCGCCCTGGCGGTCCTGGTGTTCGTGCTGGTCGGCGCGGCGGACTGGAGCGTGCAGCATTGGTTGTTCATTCGCGACAAGCGCATGAGCAAGGACGAGCAGAAGCGCGAACACAAGGAGAGCGAAGGCGACCCGGAAGTGAAGGGAAAGCGCAAGGAATTCGCCAAGGAACTGGTCTTCGGCGACCCGCGCGAGCGCGTTGCCAAGGCCAAGGTGATGGTGGTCAACCCGACCCATTACGCCGTCGCGCTCGCCTACGAACCGGACGGCTTCGGTCTGCCGCAGGTGGTTGCAAAGGGCGTGGACGACAGTGCGCTGGAACTGCGTGCCTACGCGCACAACCAGGGCATCCCGATCGTGGCGAACCCGCCGTTGGCGCGTGCGCTGCATGCGGTCGAACTGGGCGAGGCGGTTCCCGAATCGCTGTTCGAAACGGTGGCGGTGGTGCTGCGCTGGGTCGATGAGCTGGGCCGCGACAACGATGAGGGCAGCGGTCCGCTGCCCTGCTAGGAGATGGCA
Source organism: Xanthomonas sp. NCPPB 4037 (assembly GCF_041475695.2). Classification (NCBI taxonomy): domain Bacteria; kingdom Pseudomonadati; phylum Pseudomonadota; class Gammaproteobacteria; order Lysobacterales; family Lysobacteraceae; genus Xanthomonas; species Xanthomonas sp. NCPPB 4037. Next base: position 1,532,465 of record NZ_CM191261.1, on the reverse strand, counting down.
TGCGCCTGACACGGTATTTCTCATACACCGGTGAGGTGGCGATCGCCGCCTTGGTGGTGGCGGTCATCGGCTTGATGATCCTGCCGCTGCCCACCCCGCTCATCGATACGCTGCTGGGCATCAACATCACCTTGAGCGTGGTGTTGCTGATGGTCACGATGTATGTGCCCGACTCGATCTCGCTGTCGTCATTTCCTTCATTGCTGCTGTTCACCACGCTGCTGCGGCTGTCGTTGAACATCGCATCGACAAAATCGATCCTGCTGCATGCCGAGGCCGGGCACATCATCGAGAGCTTCGGCGAGCTGGTGGTCGGCGGCAACCTGGTGGTGGGCCTGGTGGTGTTTCTGATCATCACCACGGTGCAGTTCATCGTGATCGCCAAGGGCTCCGAGCGCGTGGCGGAAGTCGGTGCGCGCTTCACCCTTGATGCGATGCCCGGCAAGCAGATGAGCATCGATGCCGACCTGCGTGGCGGCAACCTGACCGCGGACGAAGCACGCCGCAAACGCGCGCGGCTGGCCATCGAGAGTCAACTGCACGGCGGCATGGATGGCGCCATGAAATTCGTCAAGGGCGATGCCATCGCCGGCCTGGTGATCACCATGGTGAACATCCTGGCCGGTATCGTGGTGGGCGTGACCTACCACGGCATGAGCGCAGGCGAGGCGGCCAACCGCTTTGCGATCCTGTCGGTCGGTGATGCGATGGTGTCGCAGATCGCCTCGCTGCTGATCTCGGTGGCGGCCGGCGTCATGATCACCCGCGTGGCCAACGAGAACGAGGCCAAGATCAGCTCGCTCGGGCTCGACATCGGCCGCCAGCTCACCAGCAATGCCCGCGCGTTGCTGGCAGCCAGCGTCCTGCTGGCCTGCTTTGCGTTCGTTCCGGGATTTCCCGCACTGCTGTTCCTGTTGCTGGCGGCGGCCGTGGGCGCAGGCGGCTATACGATTTGGCGCAAGCAGCGCGATGTTAGCGGTACCGATCAGCCCACGCTGCCATCGACCAGCCGCAAGGGCGCCAAGGGCGATGCGCCGCATATCCGCAAGAGCGCGCCGGATTTCGCCTCGCCCCTGTCGATGCGGCTGTCGCCGCAACTGGCTGCGCGGCTCGACCCGGCACTGCTGGATCAGGCGATCGAAAGCGAGCGCCGGCAATTGGTGGAGCTGTTGGGCCTGCCGTTTCCGGGGATCGCGATCTGGCAGAGCGAATCACTGCAGGACATGCAATACGAAGTGTTGATCCACGATGTGCCGGAAACCCGCAGCGCGTTGAGCGATACGGCGGACATGCAGAAAGCGCTGGCCCAACAAGCCATCGCACCGTTGCATGCACGCGCGCATCTGTTCGTCGGCATCCAGGAGACGCAGTGGATGCTGGAACAGGTGGGCGCGGACTATCCCGGGCTGGTTGCAGAGGTCAACAAGGCCATGCCAGCCCAACGCATCGCCGATGTGTTGCGGCGACTGCTGGAAGAACGCATCCCGGTGCGCAACATCAAGAGCATCCTGGAGAGCCTGGTGGTGTGGGGACCGAAGGAAAAGGATCTGCTGATGCTGACCGAGTATGTGCGCTGCGATCTCGGCCGCTATCTTGCGCACACCGCGACCGCAGGCACCGGACAGCTGCCTGCGGTGATGCTCGACCACGCCGTGGAACAGTTGATCCGGCAGTCGATTCGCGCCACACCGGCCGGCAATTTCCTGGCCCTGCCACCGGAGCAGGCCAATCAGCTGGTCGAGCAGGTGGAACGCATCGTCGAAGATCAGGCGCGGCATCCACTGGCAGTGGTCGCCTCGATGGACGTGCGGCGTTATGTGCGCCGCATGATCGAGGCACGCCTGAACTGGCTGGAGGTGTATTCGTTCCAAGAACTGGGCGCAGAGGTGCAGCTGCAGCCGATTGGCAGAGTGGTGGCCTGATGCGCAAGCCACCGGTCCGCCATGTGCGCATCCTGCCCATTGCCGGCGCACCGCTGCAGCCGCACGCAGCGGCAGCACCGGCGCGTGCGACGCAACGTGTCAGCTTCATGCAACTGCGCCGACGCCTGAGCAGCGTGCTGGCCGGATTGCCGGACACGGTGGTGCCGGAGGACGGCGACGACGATCCGACGCTGCCCGAAGTGGTGGATGCTGCCAGCGACGATCACGGACCCGCAGCGCTGCCAACCGCACCGCCCTGCCTGGATGACGGCAATCGTCGACAGATCGCCCGAGGCGATGACGGCGACGCACTGGGTCGGCAGATCGCCACCGAGTGGATCCGCACCCAACGCGCGCAGCTGGCCATCAACCACATCGCGCTGCGGGTTGCCGAGTTTTGCAACGCCACGCCGGTACGCGGCGCAGGTACCTGGGAAGCGTGGCTGGAGATCAACCACGACATCCTGCCGCAGACCACGCTGTTCTTGCGGCTTTCGCCAGACCAGCTATCGCTTCGCTTCGACAGCGGCTCGCCGGAGACGCGCGAGGTACTTTTGAATGGAAGAAAACGTTTGGATACTGCATTGAAGGCTGCGCTCAGCGACACGCTTCAGATCAGCATCGAGGTCGTCTAGCGCTGCATCTGCAGCAGACCAGCCATAGCGAGGGACGCCGTGTTGTCAACAGAGCCGAGCCTGACGTCGCCGGCACGCGACTTGTCGCAGGCGCTGACCCACGTGCCCGCCGTGCGTGCGCAGCTGGGCAGAGTGCTGTGCGATCCACGTGCCGCACAGCGTTGCGGCTACACCGCGCAACGCCGCGGCATCCGGTCTGCGGACGCCGCGCGCCTGCAGTTGCAGTTCGACAGCGGCAGCCTGGAGTTGCGGATCGCGGCACACGACGGCCTGGCACTGCTGTTGAACGAAGCTGATGACGCCCTGCGTGTGGCGATCGCCGGTGTGCTGTTGAGCGATGATCTGCGCGCCCTGGCACCACTGGGACTGGGCGCTGCCGAGGTGGTCGCCTTCGAGCGCTGTGCGGATGCAGTCGATCGCCTCGATATCGGCATCACGCTGGGCGGCATCGACGCGATCGCAGAAACCGCCAGCCCGCTGCTGCTTGCCGCACTGCAAACGGCTAGCGCTGCACTGGCCCAGCCGTCGCCACTGCCGGCCTGGCTGAGCGCACTGCGGGTGACCACGCGCCTGCGTATCGGCCAGCGCACGGCAGCGGCGGCGTTGCTGCAATCACTGCGCCCGGGCGATGTCCTGCTGCACGCGCTTGCCACGGCTCCCGTGCGCAGTGGCGAGCTGCTCTGGGGCATCCCTGGAGGTGCGGTGTTGCGCGCTCCGGTACGCCTGACCCTGCAACAGATGATTCTGGAGACTGCCCCCACCATGCAGCACGATATGCCCGCGTCCGACTCCTCATCGTCCGCCACCGATGTGGCGGCACTGGAACTGCCCGTACAGCTGGAAGTGGACCAGCTTGCGCTGTCTCTGTCGGTGCTGTCGGGCTTGCAGCCCGGCCAGATCCTCGAACTATCGGTGCCGGTGGATCAGGCCGACATCCGCCTGGTCGTCTACGGCCAGACCATCGGCATCGGCAGATTGCTGGCGGTGGGCGAACATCTCGGCGTGCAGATCCTCAGCATGTCGGAGACTGCGCATGCAGATGCCTGATGTCGGCTCGCTGTTGCTGGTGGTCATCATGCTGGGGCTGCTGCCCTTCGCAGCGATGGTCGTCACTTCCTATACCAAGATCGTGGTCGTGCTCGGCTTGCTGCGCAATGCCATCGGTGTGCAGCAGGTGCCGCCGAACATGGTGCTCAACGGCGTCGCCTTGCTGGTGTCGTGCTTTGTGATGGCGCCGGTGGGCATGGAGGCGTTCAAGGCCGCGCAGAATTACAGTCCCGGTGCCGACAACAGCCGTGTAGTGGTGCTGCTCGATGCCTGCCGCGAACCGTTCCGCCAATTCCTGATCAAGCATACCCGCGAGCGCGAGAAAGCCTTTTTCATTCGCTCGGCGCAGCAGATCTGGCCCAAGGACAAGGCCGATACGCTCAAGCCGGACGACCTCCTCGTGCTGGCACCGGCATTCACGCTGAGCGAGCTGACCGAGGCGTTCCGCATCGGATTCCTGCTGTATCTGGTCTTCATCGTGATCGATCTGGTGGTGGCCAATGCGTTGATGGCGATGGGCCTTTCGCAGGTGACGCCGACCAACGTGGCCATTCCGTTCAAACTGCTGTTGTTCGTGGCGCTGGACGGCTGGTCCATGCTGATCCACGGCCTGGTCCTGAGTTATCGGTGACGCCATGGACCACGACGATCTGGTGCGATTCACTTCCGAAGCCTTGTTGCTATGCCTCAAGGTGTCGTTGCCGGTGGTCGGCGTGGCCGCAGTGGCCGGGCTGCTGATCGCCTTCATCCAGGCAGTGATGTCGCTGCAGGATGCCTCGATTTCGTTCGCGCTCAAGCTGGTGGTGGTGGTGGCTGCCATTGCAGTCACTGCGCCCTGGGGCGCCTCGGCAATCATGCAGTTCGGTCAGGCGCTGATGCAGGCGGCCTTTCCATGATCCGGCGCATTTCGCCAGGCGCTGTGCCGCCGTCGCTGCCGAGCGCGCCCGGCGCATCGCACCACCACGCCGATGCGCCGCAGGCTGGCGTGCAGCCGCCTGCGGACACGGCACATCATGCACCCCGTCTGCGCCCCGCCCCGCCGCGCAAGCGGCGACGCGGCATGCGCTCGCTGGATGGCATGGACGACGAACTCGACGCCACCGAACTGGAAGAAGCCGAAGCGGCACGCGTCGCGGCGCTGCGCGGCCGGGTCAGCATCGCAGTCGCTCAGCCACAGGGCCAGGGGCAACGCCAGGATGATCAGCACGGCGAGGGCGGCAACGCACAGGCCGGCGATCCGCAGGCCGGTACGTGGCCGATCGCCGCGCCATCGCAGGTAGACGACAGCGTCCGTGCCAGCGTCCAGGAAGTGCTCGACCGCTACGCGGCGACCCCTGCCGCCGACCAGACGATCCGGCGACGCGCGCTTGCCGTTGCGCTGGTTGAGTTGCGTGCGATCGGTGTCGCCCATCCTGCCGCAGCACAGTTGACGACCATGGTCTGGAGGTTGATGCGCGAGCATCTGCACTCGGGCAGCGCAGGCGCAGCTGCCGAAACCCTGCAGGCCTTGCGCAAGCGCCTGCTGGATCTGGTGCCGGCGCAACCGGATACATCGCCTGCACTGCGCAGTTTCCATCTGCTGCTGCCGTTGATGCTGCTCAACGCAGAAAAACCGCGTAAACGCCTCGATCGCGCGCGTGCCATCACGCGTTTGAACACGCTATTGATTGAACACCACGATGGGACCGCTCAGGAGATTCGCGCATGACCATGCAACTTCGCGTGCTGACGGGAATCCATGCCGGCGCACGATTAGATTTGCAGCCAGGCAGCTATACGTTAGGCGCCGATCCCCACGCCGAAATCCGGATCGAAGATTGGCCTGATTGTTCGCTCATCATCGAGGTGGATGCAGATGGTCAAGTGCGTTATCGCAGCGAAGCGTTGCCAACGACAGCGTTTGTTGCGTTGCATCCGGTGCGCTTTGGTCCGTTGGTGCTCTGCATCGGCGATGCAGCGGCCGATTGGCCGGACGATGTTGCGCTGCTGGAGCAGCTACTGTCGCCCGCCGCGACGCCGGCAGCGCCTTTGCCACGCAGGTCCAGGCGCAACGCACTGCGTGCAGTGGTGGGCGCCATGCTAGCGCTGGCCGCCGCGGCACTGCTGCCCTCCCTGCTCCCGGCGTTTCTCTCCGATGCGGCTCCCCCGCGCAGCCAGGACAACCAGCTTAATCAGGTGCGATTCGTGCTGAAACGGCTGGGCTTGCGCGAAGCGCGCGTGGATCAGGTCGGGTCGCGCGTGCGGGTCGAGGGCCTGGTGACAAGCAGCGCGGATGCGGCACGCCTGCGCGCACAACTGCATCGCTATCAACATGCGGTCACGGTCGATGTGGTGGTGGTGGATGAGGTATTGGCAACCCTGCGCGATACCTTGGCCGACCGCGACCTGAGCGTGCGTTACGATGGCCAGGGCGTTTTCTCCATTGCCGGCAGCAGCGACAACGCAGAGCGCGCGATCCGGCGGATCGCCGACCTGCGCAGCGATCTGGGCCCGGAAATCCGCAAGCTGCACGTGGACATCGCCCAGCAGGACCCGTCCGTGAAAACGCCCGCCAACTACGATGCCGCCTTGCTCGTCGACGGACTGCATTACGTGGAGACCCCGGACGGCACCAAGCACCTGACTTCCCTGCCGCAGCAAGCGGCGCCATGAGAACCGCACCATGTTCGATGCCATGACCGACACGGTCACCCAGGATATGAGCAAGATCTTGCAGACCAAGGCGCTGGATGTCTCCGGCGAGCGGCTGCGCAACATTGAGGCAGCGCTGCACGCGACAGCGCAACAACTCCGTGTGCACTGGTCCGCCGCAAGCGATCAGGCTGCGCGCAACGATTTCACTGCCTTGCACGACGGCATCAACGCTGCGCGCGACATCGTCGCGCACATCGCCAGCATGCCTTGATCATCGAGTTTCTTGGCCACGTTGGTCAAGCAAAACGCGCCAACAAGCGCTCCACGTTACTTCTCTTTAGCTAAGGAGTATTTATATGTCAGATTTACAATCGATAGGGCCGCGATTGGGCCAGGGCGGGGATCTGCTTGGATCAGACTTTTCAAGCAGATTTGATAATCACACTAGCACTCAGACCTCGGACAATCAGATGGATAGTCTGATGGGTGGCATTGGTAAATCAGCCGCAGGACAGGAGCGCATGAACAACTACCTGACCGCGAAGAAGAACGAACTTGACTTCAACGTGGCGCTCAACAAATTCATCGGCAAGGCAGGCGACAACGCGAAGCAGCTGGTTGGCCAGTAATAGGCCCTGACATGACGCAGGGCCGGTGCATGGCCCTGCGCATGTCGTACGACAGATGAGCAGCACCCGATTCGAAGCGATCGTTCAGCAGATGTGCGAAGCATTGGACCTGCCGGATGTGCAGGCGGTGCTCAGCAGTCGTGTGCTCTGGGTGGAAGGGTTTGAAGTCTATCTGCACATGCCTGCAGCCCAGACCGACGATGAAGCACAGCAAGTTCCGGAAGAAGAAGCGCTGTACCTACGCATCTCCTACGGCCTTGCTCCTGCGGGACGGACCTTGACGGTCTTCCGGCTGTTGCTGGAAGCGAATTTGTCGGTGTACGCACAGGACCAGGCGCAACTCGGATTGAACGATGCCGGCGTGATCGTGCTGATCGTACGTGTTCCACTGGACGACGACGTCGACGGCGCATGGATCTGCGATCTGCTCGCCCACTATGCCGAGCATGGCCGTTACTGGAACAACAACATCTTCATTGCACACGACGAAATGTTCGAAGGAATCGCGACGGGAAATTATCTATGGCTACGCGCGTGACGCACGCTGGGCTGTGCATCGTACCGATGGCGTTGGCGCGCGGTCGTTGCCCTGCCTCTGCGCTGCGTCACGGCGCATGGCCATGGGCTGCAGCGTCGATTTTTCCCATCTGCATCACTTCGCCCGTATTTCACCAGCACAGGGACATCTTCCAATGAATCTCGCCATACCCTCCAATACCCCTGCGAGCTTACAGCCGTCCTCGTTCTCCCTCTCGCAGCAACAGGCCTTGACCGCGGTGATCATGAGCATGCTGGCGTACTGCATGCAACGCCTGCTCAGCGACATGATGCAGCCACAGGATCAGCCATCCAGTGACGGTCAGCAACCGACCAACTTCAATCCGACACCATCGATGCCGCCATCGAACCCGCCGTGTTCCACCAACCCCGGCGGGCAACACGGCAGCGGCAGCGGTGCCGGCAATGGCAATGGCAATGGCAACAACGGTGGCAACGGCAGCAACACATCCGGAACGGGAACCGGCAACGGCGCATCGCCCACCAACCCGGGTCACTCGGCGACGCCCACACCCACGCCCACCGACGGTGCTCACGGCACGCCAGGCCCGACCTGCACGCCAGCGCCACTGCCTCCCGGCAAGGTCGTCACCGCGCCACCCGGCATCCAGAACAAGCCCATCGTGGTGCACAAAGGCGAAGTGTTCGACGGCAAGAACCAGCTATACGCGGGCGGCCCTTGCCTGGGCAAAGGCGATCAGGACGAGCACCAGCAGCCGCTGTTCATCGTCGAGGACGGCGGCAGTCTCTGCAATGTCCACATGACGGGCGGCGGCGACGGTGTGCATTTCATGGGCAGCGGCAAGATGGTCAACTGCGTCAACGAGGATGTCAGCGAGGATGCCGTCACCATCGATGGGCAGGGTAACCGTGAGCACGATGCGGGGATTGCCGGTTGCAGCCCTGAGGTCAGCGGCCGGCCGAAGGTCGAAATCATCAATTGCACGTTCAAGAACGCCGCAGACAAGGTCGTGCAGGACAACGGCGCTGCCGACGTGGTGATGTCGGGCGACACCGTCAACGGCGCCGGCAAGGTCTTCCGTACCAACGGTGGGCACGCTGATATCGACACGCATCTTCAGGTCGAAAATTGCGATTTCCAACAGGTCAAGGAAGCGGTGTTCCGTACCGATGCGCCGGGCGCGACGGTGAAGCTGGCAAACCTGAAGACCGATGCGCCCGACGAGGTGATTGCCCCCAGCGCTTTCCAGGCCACCGGAGCGACCCGAATCGGGCATCAGCCCTACAGCGGCTGATTGCCTCCTGCGTAAGCGGTGCCGGGCGCCGATCGCGCCCGGCAGATGCACCGCTTCGCCCCATCTTCCGGGCGTCGTCGCTGGGTGGTGTCCCTGATCGACGACCACCGACACATCGGTGGGCCGTTTGGCCTGCACATCGCGTACTACGTCGCAGGGTGCAAGAAGGCATGCGCACGCCCGGTCAATGGCCGGCATACGAAGCGGTGCCGTGTGCCGCCCCCCCGTTCCACACCCACTGCCCGCACCTCAGCCGCGCACCCGCCTGGCACCGGGACCGCCAACACGCGACAGACGCCGGCGCGGCTGCGTCTGTCGTTGCGGCCGGCAAGACGCCACCGGATCAACGGTGGGATCGATCGCTCACGGCCGGCCATTCTCCCACTGACGAAGTTCCTCGCTCTCGTGCAGTGCACGCCTGAGCGTGCGTAACTCGGTGTCCAGTGTCTTGGTCACGTCGTCACGTGGCACACCGCTGAACATCGCCGCCGAGCCGGCATGCAGCTGATCGCGCACCGCGTCGATGGTCGCAATCGAGATGCACTGCGTGTCGATTTCCGTACGCAATCGCTCAAGCGTTTCACGCAACATCCTCGCCAGCGGCCCCGGTGCAGGCGCAAGCCGTACCCCCTCTTCCAGGGCGTGTGCAATCTCCGCCGGCGTCGGCGCCGAAAACAGCGCGATCGCCTCGTCGATGGGCTCGGCCAGCGCCTGAAGCGTGCGTTCGATGGTGCGTTGATGATTGGCCGCGGTGACGGCACGTTCCTGATCCAGTCGCGTCGCCTGGGTGGTGTTGGCGCCGTTCTTGGCCTTGAGCGCATTCCAGACCGTATCGTTGAACAGGGTCTGTACCGCCTGCTGCACGACCGTGGCGGTGGAATTGGCGGCTTCGCCTGCAACGCTGCCGTTCTCGTTGCCGCCGCGCAACGGCGCAGCGATCAGGCGGCCGGCCCCGAGCGAGGCAAAATTGGCCAGCACGTTGCTGAGCATGTGACGGCCCAGCACATCGCGTAGCGCAGTGGTAATCGCGTTGGTGGTGCTCAAGGCCTGCCTGGCCAACGCCAGGCCTTCTTTCCCGGTCTCCAGCAGATAGTTGGGAGGAAAATACACAGCGTCGGACCATTGCGCAGGCCGACGCGTCTTGTCCGGCACTGCCAGCGAAAACAGATTCAACCGCTGCTGTCCGCCAAGCAGGTCGGGGACGCTCACCTGGCCGGTACGCGCCATCGCCTTGCCGGTTTCGAGCATCGCCTTCTGCACGACCCCGGCCCCGCCATTGGCCAGCGCGCTCAACCCCAGTTGGCCGGCCGGCGTGCGCGTGCCCGGGTCGTCGGAGGTCCGCCGCGCCGCGTTGAATCCTGCATTGATCGTCGGCTTGAGCAACAAGGTGTCCAGGGATTTGTCGTCCAACGTCGATTGCCACTGGGTGATTCCCTGGCGGATGTCGTAGGTCTGCGCCTTGAGCTGCGCAAGCGTGGGCGCGTTGCCCTCGCCCGGGCGGGTGAAACGCTTGCCTTCGGCGGTGATTTCCAGCAAGACCGGCGGCGGATCGGGCACCAGGATCTTGGGGTCGATGGCCTGGAGCCGCGGCAAATTGGCAACGCGCGCGCGCCGATCCATTGCCGGGATCAGCAACGTATCGCTGGCATAGGACACAACGCCCGCCACCGCACCGGACAGCGTTGACGTACTCAGCGTCTCCGATCCAGGCGGGCGCGAACTGTCGTAGGCGGCGCCCGCGGCAAGACCGAACGGAGTCCGCATCGAGCCGATGACGAAGGCCCTGAGACACTCGTAGGCGATCGGCCACGCTGCCTTCGCGCCTGCCGCCTTCATATCGCCGACGACCTGGTATCCGGCGTCCGGCCCGAACGCGGTGATGCGTTCCTGCATGCGCGCGTCAGCCCATTCCAGATAGGCGGCCTGCAGCGCCTCCTGCCCCTCCGAGGGCGCTGCAAATGGCAGTTTGTCCAGGTGTGTACGTATCTGCGCCTTCAAGTCAGCGGCGGTCGACGCGCTGCGCTGCGCATAGGTCGCTGCAGCGGCAGGCGCGTCGATGACCGAGGACGCGGGGCTTGGCTGCGGAGTGTAAAACGATGCATCCGTCAGCTCCGAAGAATGCGACGAGTGCGAGGACTCCGAGGGATGGGATGCGCCATGCGAGGACTCGGCATGACTTGCCTCGGTCGCCGCGCGACATGAAAGCGCTGCGCGACGACCACGCAACACCGGGCCCGGAGAGGGCAAGCCGGCAAGCGGCCCGGTTGGCAAACGCTTCTGGGGCGGGGCCATGGCCTCCTCGCCCTGCGTCTGGTGTGTGGGGGCCGGCGACGTTGCCCGGCTGCTGGAAGAGGTGCCGATGTCGCTGGTGAGCTTCATGAGGCCACCTCGGTCGCGCTGCCGGCCTGCGGCACCAGCGCGTCCAGCACCACACGGGCGACCACTTGCCCGCGCTCCAGCGCGGCGGCCACGGCATCGGGCGAGCGCTCGAGCAACAGCGGGCAGACACAGAGCAGACCAAGATCCGAGAGCGTGAGCCGCCATCCGTAATGTGTCAGTAGTTGTTCCTGCAGCGCCAGCAGGGTCACCACCTCGTCGCCGCCGAGTTCGCGTGCGGCCAGTGGCAGGATCACTTCCGGGAACGCCGTCGTGCCGCCCTGCTGCACCTGCGTGTGGACACGACACAGCATGCCCGCAGGCCCAAGGATGGTTTCGCCTTCGCTAAGTCGCTGCGCGAGCTCGCCAGGCAACCCGAGACAGGCGCCCAGGCCGATGAAGAACGCGGTAGTCGCTGTACGGTGATTTTCTGATTCCAACGTCATCTGAGCTTCTCCGGAGAAAAATGCAATGCGTTGCCGCTGCACCAGTTCGGCAGGACGCAGTGTCTGGCTCGGGCTGCGCAGCCAAGCCAGACGCTGCGAACCACTCGCGCCGCGCACGAAGTTGGTCTGTTGGAGTGCGCGCAGCCGAGATCTGCGTCATACGTCTTGCATGTGCACGAGTGCGGGGCCGGCCTCCGGGGCACAACGGCAAACAGTCCTACGGCAAGACCATGGCAGTCTGGGCACCGCGGTCGCCGCTTCGGATACGGCATTGACCATTCGCCTATCCTGGCGAAGTGCCCAAAAGCGTTCTGCTCTACTGTGTCTCCCTTTATGTTCTAATGCTTTCACGATGCGCAATATTTTCGCTAGGGAACCTCTGAACAACGCACCACAAATACGCGACACTACCCGCCTGATGTTGAGGAGTGATCCATGCAACTGACGTTCGGTGACGCTGAGGGCCTGGGCAAGCGCAAGCAGACCCGCCGAGAGATCTTCCTGGCCGAGATGGAGCAGGTCGTCCCGTGGCAGTAACTGCTCGGTCTGATCGCGCCGCACTATCCGGTGTCGGGGCGCCCAGGTCGGCAGCCACACGCACTGACGACGATGTTGCGGATTCATCTGCTGCAGCAGTGGTATGCGTTGAGCGATCCGGCGATGGAAGAAGCACTGCACGAGATCCCGACCTTGCGGCGGTTTGCTCAGCTCGGTGGCTTGGACAACGTTCCAGACGAGACCACGATTCTCAACTTTCGCCGCCTGTTGGAGGCCCATGGCCTTGCCGCGCGGATGCTGGAAGCGGTCAACGCGCATCTGGCGCGCAAGGGCCAGAGCCTGCGGTCGGGCACGATCGTCGATGCGACGCTGATCGCTGCGCCCAGTTCGACCAAGAATGCCGATCACGCGCGCGACCCTGAGATGCGTCAGACCAGGAAGGGCAATCAGTGGTATTTCGGGATGAAGGCGCACATCGGCGTGGATGAGTTTTCCGGGTTGGTGCACCACGTCCATTGCACAGCGGCCAACGTCGCCGATGTCACGGTGACGCACACGTTGCTGCATGGCAAAGAAGACAGCGTGTTCGGCGACAGCGGCTACACCGGTGCGGATAAGCGCGAAGAACTGCAGGACTGCGAGGCTGCATTCTTCATTGCTGCCAAGCGTTCGGTGCTGCAAGCCATCGGCAACAAGCGGGAGCGTGCTCGGGAACAGCGTTGGGAACACTTCAAGGCCAGCGTGCGCGCGAAGGTGGAGCATCCATTCCGGGTGATCAAGCGCCAGTTCGGCTACACCAAGGTCCGCTATCGCGGCCTGGCCAAGAACACCGCGCAGGTGCTGACCTTGTTTGCGCTGTCAAACCTGTGGATGAAGCGAAAGCAGTTACTGCCGACTATGGGGAGCATGCGCCTGTAACCCGGTGAATTCCCAAGGAAAGCTCCAGAAATTGCGAAAAATCCGAAGATCCAAACGCGACTCTCCAGAACGATGCGACATCCCGCACTCTCAGGCCTCATTGTTCAGACCTTCCCAAGGGAAACCCTTGCGCAGCTCTGTCGATAGACGAAGCTGCGCCCACTTGGCACCCGAGGGTAACAAGACGGCCCGAAGCAGGGTCCTGCTATAAGCCAACCTGGCTTGTGAGAGACAACTCCACTGGATTAGTGAACGTGCATGGGCAGCCAGCTCCACTGCAGCCGCCGTATATCGAACCGCGAGAGCGCGCGCTTGCAGATCAAGTGACCGGCGTGCCAATGAATCGGGCGATCGTAGCGATCGCCCTTTGCTCCTCTCACTAAACGCCTAGAGCGTGTTATGAACTTTTGGGTCGATGCAGTTATCGCAGCTGGATGCATAGCAGGCGCCCGTATCCAATCGACGTTTCCGACGAGGAGTGGGCGTTCGCCGCTCCCTACGAACGATTGCCAGAAACACTGGCTGGCCTACGTTTCGTCGTTTTCACGGTCTTCATGCTCAGCAACGCGGCCACCGTTTTTCAAGGTTTATAACACGCTCTAACCAAGCGAACGCTACCGGCGTCTGCCGCCCCTCAAATTCCTAAGATTTTCCTTTGTGTCCGCCTCGAAGTTGTCTTGAATGGACTTGGGGATGCTCGTTTTCCCCAGGGGCACCCCGCCCGCGCTCTCCAGATTCTCGCGGATTTCACCGTTTTTTCTCTGCTTGTCTAATCGCATCTCTTCATAATGCAAGCCTGCCAACACGGGCATTTTGAGTATTTCCACAGATTTGCTGATGCTACTGCCGATTAAATAACCTTTGACGGCATCACTAGGCTTCCCTCGCTCGGTCGGCTTGGTCGCTCCCTTGCCTGCTCCTTCGGTTGCGCCCTTGGTCGTTCCTTCGGTAACTCCTTCGGTTGCGCCCTTGGTCGTTCCTTCGGTAACTCCTTCGGTTGCGCCCTTTGTTGCGCCTTTGGTCGCGCCCTCGCTTGCCGCCTTGGCTGCGCCCTCGGCGACCCCCTTGGCCACCCCCTTGGCTGCGAGTCTGGCCGTGGGTCCACCGACGGCACCCACCACCGCCCCGGCCATGTTGATGCCGGCGAGTTTCCATGCCAGCTTCATGTCGCCGCCTTGCAGTGCAGTGTCGAGAACCTGTGCCGCCTGTGCTTCGCTCTCCAATGCCAGCGCCCCTGCATCGGCAATCTCGCCGATGATGGGGATGCCGTTCAGTGCACTGAGTCCTACCGAGGCCCAGTCCAAGATCTTGCTGTCCCACTTGAGGAACTCATGCAACCCCTTGCCGAAGGTGCCGATGTCCTTTTTCTTCTGCTTGATCTCGGGTTGATCGGCCTTGCCCATCAACATGTCGTCGACAGCCTTCTTCTGGTCGGGCGATGTGGCCTCGTGCGTGGGCGATTTCTCCACGGCCTTGTTGGCGGCCGTCATATGATCGTAGAACTGCTGAAAATCCTTGTTGCTGATCTTGCCTGAGTCGACGACATGGCCACCGCCGAAGAAGCTGTGGGGTTTCTTGTAGCCAGTGATCGAATTGTTCAACAAGCCGAACAACAGCGGGTCGTCCAACAACTGTTTGGCGGCGTCGCGCACGGCGGGGTCGGCTTTATCGTCCTTGACGATCGTGTCGAGCTTGTCGCGGGTCACCTCTTTGCCATCGCCGAAGAACGCATCCTGATGGCTATTGATGGTGTCGAGCGTTTTCAGTTCGGGCGCGGTCAGGTGCATCTGCGCTGCGGATTTCTGCAGAAAATCCGGCGTACTCATCGAACCTGCGTCTCCCGCCAAGGCCTTCCACTGGTCGGGATGCTCACGAAAGTACTGCGCGGCGGCGATGACCTGTGGCGGGCACTTCTTGGTCTTGCTGTCGCCTTCGACCAAGTGCTTGAAGGCGTCCTGGTTCAGATCCTTCGGCAGATAGTCCGAGTAGCGATAGAGTTCGCGCATCGCGTCGCTTTCGGTCATGACCGTTGGCTGGGTCTTGTCCGGGCTGTCCGACGCCACATAGTTTTGTGTGTAGCCCTTGGCTTGCTTGTTGGCGTATTCCGCGACCTGCGCGTGGCCGGCCGAGAACTTGCTGAGATCGCCGGCGGTGATCTTGCCGCCACACTTGCCATCGCCCTGCGAGCCAATGGCAAAGAACAGCCGCGGATCCTTCTGCAGTTCGGTCAATGCCTTCTTCAGATCCGGCGGCGTCGCGGGATCGTTGATCTTCGCATCCAGATCGGCCCAGGCGACCGGCAATTGGTCCTTGTGGCGATCGAGCGTGGTGACGATTTCCAATTCGTTCTGGGTGAGCGTCCCGTCTTTCCAGGTGACCGACGAGCCGTCCACCGCAGGTGGCAAGTCGCGCCCCTTCATTTTTTCGGGATTATAGGTCGCGTTCTTTCCGCCCAGCTCAGTCACCTGCGGATGGCGGTCGGCAAAGTCATAGAGGTTGGCGGCAATGAGCGTGCCGTTGCATTTACCCTGGTCGTCGTGGTGGTGCTTGCCGTGCCCCTGCGATGCCATCGCGAAAAACAGGCCAGGGTCCTGTTGCAGGCCTTGCAGCGCCTTTTTCAGGTCGGGTGGAGTGGAAGGATCGTTGATCTTTTCGTCGAGCTTGCCGAACTCGATCGGCATCATGTCGCGATGCTGATTGAGCGTGGAGACGATCTCAAGCTGGGACTGCGTGAGCGTGCCACCGTCCCATGTCACCGATGAACCTTCTGCCGCCGGCGGCGGAGTCGATCCCTTCAACTTTTCGGGGTTGTAGGTCGCGTTCTTTCCGCCCAGCGCAGTCACCTGCGGATGGCGGTCGGCAAAGTCGTAGAGGTTGTCTGCGATGAGTTTGCCGTTGCACTTGCCCTGGTCGTCGCCGTGGTGCTTGCCGTGGCCCTGCGATGCCATGGCGAAGAACAGCCCAGGATCCTGTTGCAGACCTTGCAGCGCTTTTTTCAGGTCCGGCGGAGTGGATGGATCATTGATCTTTTCGTCGAGCTTGGCGAACTCGATCGGCATCTTGTCGCGATGCTGATTGAGCGTAGAGACGATCTGAAGCTGCGACTGCGTGAGCGTGCCGCCGTCCCAGGTCACCGATGACCCCGGCATGGCGGGTGGCGCGGTGGCGCCCTTGATGTCCTTGGGGTCGAACGGGGTCGGCAGCGTCGGCCAGGACGTGCGTTTCTCGATCGGCTGGTTGGCTTGAATGTCGTCCGCTGAAGGCGTTGCCAACCCCGGAATGTCGCTGCCTGGCTCACTGGTTGGCGTGTTGCCGTAAACGGCGGCAATCAAGTTGTAAATCTGCTGCAAGAACAGGTTGTCCATCGCCAGCAACAGATCGGAGTCATTCATGGCCGAATCGGATCCGGTCGCCTCCGGCGACGACGTGTCATCCGTGATAGGTAGAAACAGACCGGTGGCACTCCCGGTCGAAAGCGTGTTGAGCGACATGTGCGGCCTCGCAGTGAAAGAGCAGTGGCGGAGCTGCTGCATATGAGTACATGCTCATACGGTCACACGGGCATGTCTCATGCGGCGAGCTCAAATGTTGCCACTCCCGGTACGGGATGCATGCGCCGATGAACTATTTTGGCGAAAAAAGCGCAAAAACGAATGTGCGGGCGACACCCCTGCCGCACAACGGATCCTACGGGGCACCTTCACTCGGCGCGAAAGCTTGTACCAGATACATACCGCGCCGCCATTGTTACGTTCGACTTAAAATGGTCACTTCAGTCGCACGCAGCGCCTTGCACTCGCGTGCAATTGAGGCTGAAATCATGGTCCAGAGCAGAATCGCCGAAAAGTGCGCGAGTTGTACGATACCCCAAGGCATGCCGCAACCGTGGAGCAACTGTGTTGATCAGGACCTCGATCCACGACCTACGCGACGCCAGAGGCGCGTCGCTTGGTAGAGGTAACATAGGTTTGAAATGACTTCAATCGATGTACGAGCGCTGCAAGGGGCAGCGCGATTCCTGCTTTGCCACCATCAGCCGCGTATGCGGCTTGGATTGGACCCCGAACAATTCGAGCAAGTTGTGGTGGGCAGCGATGTGCCGCTGCAGTGGCGGGGCCGCCTGGCTGCCGCGCACGCTGGTGGAAGGACGTGGCCAAAAGGCGGCTGGTCCATGCAGCGCCCAGACACACGCACTGGGATATCAGCATGGAGATCTGTTTGATACGCCATATCGGCGGCTTGTCTCAGCAAGCCGAAGACACGTGGGAGAAACTCAAGCAGGGCAAGTTGAAGCACTAGCGACGCAATGGCCGACGGCAGCTACGACGAGATGCTGAAAATGCTGTCTACCGTCAAGTTTTAGGGCTTAGATCGCGCGTTGGCGTCGTCAGCACGGCGCCATCGCCGTGTTGCGTTCCAGCCACTCAACCAGCTATTGCGTTGTGGCTGGGAGAAGTCATGTGGCCGGCAAGTGCATGCATCCACGCCGCATTCCTCGGCACTACGCACTCACGGCCCGATTGCGCGCAACGATCGTCTCGTGGCTTGGCGGTATATCGCCCCCGAAGAACTCCACCATCAACGCGTCGCGAAGATGCGGTGCGTCGCCCTTGACTGCAACGTTGAGCGCCGAGTGCAATGCGGCAAGCGGAAGCTCGGTGCAGTACGCAGGCATGCCGGGCTGCTGCCGCCACGAGTCTGCAATCGTCCCCGCGTCGAGCGCGTCGAACCCGGCATCGTCGAGCAGCTGCTGCGCGATCGCTTTGCCGGCCAGGCTGTCGCCTGCTACTGGAATAGCGATCCGGTTATCAGTACCTGCGGGCTTGCCACCGTCAGCAAGTGTCTTAGCGATTATTGCGTTGAACGCTTTGATGATGGGCCGGCCGAGTTGCTCCCTCGCCCAGACACTCTCCAGTTTGCCGTCGTCGACTTCCGGTATCCGGGTGCCAAGCTGCGGGTAGTAGTTCGAAGTATCGATCACCACCACCTCCGCAGGCACGGTGGAGAACAGGCCGGCAACCTCGGGAATCTTGGCAAACGGGATCGACAATACGATCACCTCCACGTCCTTGACCGCCTCTACAGCCGCAACAGGCTCGGCGCCGATGTTTTCAGCCAGTTCGCGAATGCTGTCGGGGCTTTTGGATCCAGCCAACTTGACGCTGTGACCTGCTGCGACGAATTTGCGCGCCAACGTGCCACCGATGTTGCCTGCGCCAATGATGCCGATTTTCATGTTCGTGCCTTCCTAAAGTAGGTGGGGTTTTGTTGGTCGATCAGTGAACTCGCCCGAGACGGCCATAGCTGATCCCCTCGTCAGTTTCCAAAGCCTGGTGATTCACAATACCCAAGAAGGAGAGCCCCTCCGTTTGCCACAAGAACTATGTGGAGATACACTCCGGATATCAAGCAGCAGACCCACTGACCATGTCTCCCAACGTTCAGCCACGCCCTCCCCGAGCCGACGCCCAACGTAACAAGACCCACATTCTCGAGGTCGCCAGCGACGCGTTTGCCGAGGAAGGCATCAATGTTTCGATGGACAGCATCGCCAAGCGCGCAGGCGTTGGCCCGGGGACGCTCTATCGCCACTTCCCTAGCCGCGAAGCCCTGCTGGCCGCGCTTCTCGAAACGCATCACGCCAACATCGAGCAAGTGCGCATGGCCATCACTGCAGAAGAGCACGACCCAGGGTGTGCGCTGCAGCGATGGATTGAAGCGCTGGGAACTTGGATGAACGCCTACGAAGGTCTGCCGGAACCGCTACGGGCCGCATGGTGCCAACCGAGCTCGGTGTTGAGGCCGACATGCCAATCCATGGTCGAGGCCTCAAGCGTTTTTCTGCAGGCTGCACAGCGCTCCGGTCAGGCGCGGGAAACGTTGACCGGCCGCGACATCTTTCTGGCCGCGCTCGCGATCGCATGGGCAGGAGCTGCCAACGGCGGCGCGGATAGCGGCGCCCAACCGGTGCTGCAGGACGTCTTGCGCTCAGGCTGGGCGCTTTCGACTTGAAACGTGGTGCGTCTGTAAGGTGGCGATTCGCGCCCACCTCCACCGACGCCAAGGGCCTGGTGTAGGCAGACGACCATTGGCTTTACTCAACGACGGCCAACAACTGCGCCATCCGCGCAAGCCCCAACTCAAGCTCGGGCAACGACACGCCCCCTGCTCCCAGGCGCAGATGCTGCGGGCACGCATACGCACCACCCGACATCACGAACGTGTTGTACGGCGGCGCCAGCAGCTGTTTGCTGAAATCATCGGCGCTGATCGACAACTGCAGTCGTGCAAGCCCAAGCAGCCCGGCTTGCGGCGGTGTCCATGTCAGTGCGGGTTGTTCGGCGACGAAGCGATCCAGCAGTGCGATCCGTTCGCGCCCGACCGTGCGCGAATGCGCCACCGCCGCATCGAAGTGCTCCGGTCGTAGCGCGACCTCGGCCACCCGCTCGCCCAGCACGTTCATGATCTCGCTGGTGTTCTCGCGCAGTACCATCGCAGCGTTCAACAGCGCACTATCGCGCGTCACCATCCAGCCGGTGCGCAAACCCTGCAGACCCAGCAACTTGGACACGCTACCGGTGCTGATGCCACGCTCGTAGAGCGTGGCGATGCGCGGGGTCTCCTGCTCGGTCCACTCCAGTCCCCGATACACCTCATCGGAGACGACGTACGCACCGACCCGATCTGCTGCGGCAATGATGCGTTGCAGTGTCTGCGTATCTTCCACGCGCCCCGTGGGATTGTTCGGGTTGCACAGGAAGATGAGCTTGGTCTTCGCTGTCACCAGCGATTCGAGCTGCGCGATGTCCAACGCCCATCCGGATGCTTCCGTGCGCGCCACGCGCCTGGGAATCGCGCCGATCTGCTCGGCAAGCACCAGCGGCTGTTGCCAACCGGGCGCATCGATGACGAATTCATCGCCAGCACTCAACAACTGCGTCAATGCAAGGTAATTGGCTTCCTGCGCACCGGCGGTGATCAGCACATCGTCCACGCCGCAGCTGGGGCGATAGCCATATTGATCCAGTACCCGCTCGCGCAGGCTCGGCAATCCCTGGTAATCCTCACCCGACCAGTCCAGCGACAGTGCAGGATCGAGTTGCGACAGGAACTGCTGCAAGGGGGGTGAAGGCGATAGGGAATACGTCACGCACGCCTCGGGTTTGGCACGATGCGCGATGAGCCACTGTTCCCAAAAACTATTCGACGGTACAGGCATACGTAGCTTCCTTATCCCATGACGGCTGGGCAGACGCCCAAGCCAAGCGAGGCGTCGATGACAGCGCCGCGCAAGATGCGCGCTTCATCGCGACAAAGGTAGAAGCAGAGATCGGCGATCTCGCGCGGCTCGATCAGGCGGCCACCAGGCAGCGAGGCCTCCAGCTCCTGTCGCTGCTGCGTCGACAGCGCATTCAAGGTACTGGCCTGGAACATCGGCGTATCGGTGGCACCCGGACATACGGTGAACACGTCGATCCCGGTGCAGGCAAGCGTTGCAGCAAGTTGCCGGCCCAAAAACGCGACGGCCGCCTTGCTCATGCCATCGGCCGCACGGAAGCGCGGAAAGTGGGTGATGCCACCATCCACCGAACTCATGAACAGAATCTTGCCCTGCCCGCGCGCTTGCATGCCGGGAATCAGATCTTCGCTCAACCACAACGGCCCGATCGTGTTGACGCGAAAAAACGCCTCGTCCTGTTCCTTGTACGTGGCAGCCGCACGCTCCACGGTCTTGGTGCCCACGCCGGCGTTGTGGATCACGATATCCACCGGCATCGTCAAAGCTTGCATGAAAGCAGCGTGGCTCCGCCGATCGCCGACATCTAATGCATGTGCGTGGACACGATCGTCACCAAACGCCGCGACCAGGTCGAGTGCGCGGCGCCGGCTGTCTTCGCCTGGGCGGTGAGTGAATGTCACCCGGCAGGATGCGTTTGCGAACACGCGTATCAGCTCGATGCCGATGCCACCGGCGCCGCCGGTGATCAACACATGCTTGTCTTCGAAGCCGGGCTGTTTCATCGCATGACCTCAGTGGTGCGGCATTGATTGTTCGATTGCCTGTCATCAGGCGCCAAGCACTGCGCAAGTGGCGCATCCAGCTGCATGAAATCCTCCGCTGCGTTGTACACGTGCGCCGAAATGCGCAATGTGCGGTTAGTTCGATGCGGCCAGGGCGTCACCGCCACATCGATGCGATGTGCGTCGTAAAGCCAACGTTGCAACGACGCCGCGGCATCGTCGGGCGCATCGCTCGCGGCATCCGGCAGCTGGAATGCCACCATGCTGCCCACCATCGCATCGGGTGCAAGGCGCGCGAGCGGCAAGGCCTGCGCCAACCGCGCAGCGGCCTGCGTCACCAGTGCATCGTTGCGTGCGAACACCGCGGGCAACCCACCAGGCAGCAGCGTGGCCAGAAAATCAATCGCAGCGGGAATGCACAGCAAGGCAGTCGGGTCTGCCGTGCCCAGCCAATCGAATTCCAGATGCAACCGCGGCCGGCCCGGCGTTGCATCGCCATACCCGCGACTGATCACCGGCGGATGCAAACCATCCTGGCGATCGCGGCGCACATGCAGAAAACCCGCACCGCGCGGCGTGCACAGCCACTTGTGGCAATCCCCGGCGTAATACGCCGCACCGATGGCGATAACGTCGAGTGGCAGCATACCCGGGGCGTGCGCGCCATCCACAAGCGTGTCGATGCCGAGCGCTGCAAGGCGCTCGACCAGGCGTGCGATCGGGAACACGATCGCGGTCGGGCTGGTGACATGGTCGAGCACCGCCAGGCGGGTGCGCGCTGTCACCCGCTCAAGCACGGCATCGACGATCGCATCGGGATGTTGCACCGGTACCTTGACAGGCGCGACCATCACCTCGGCGCCGGTGCTGCGCGCAATGAAGTCGAGCAAATTGCGGCAGGAAAGATAGGCGTGGTCGGTGGTCAGAATCTGGTCGCCCGGTGCGAATATGCGTGAGCGCAGCACCGCGCTCATGGCGGTGGTGACATTGGGCAACAGCAGCAGATCTTGCGGGTCGGCACCGATCACCTCGGCCAAGCAATTCCGCGCTGTATCGAGCAGAGCGGGTAACGCGCGGAGCACGAATGCAGCCGGTTGCCGCTCCAGTTGTGCACGCAAGGTACTCTGCCGCTGCTGCACTGAAATCGGGCAGGCGCCGAGCATGCCGTGGTTGAGACATGCCACGCCCGGATCGAGCGAAAAATGCGCTTTGAAACGTGTCGGACTGACATCCAACTCCCACATGGACTGCATGGCGGACTCCATAACGGGCCAGGACATCACGCAAGTGGATGCGCAAAATCAACGCTGCGGTGTTGCTCGAGAACACGCAGAAGATCGCCTCTGGATGGAGCAGCCGGTGGCGACGGCTGCACACGCTCAAGGATGGAATTCACACGCTCCAACACCTCGGCTTGGCGAAAGATGGCCTCAGGCGCATCCAGCATTCCCGAACGCCGCGCCAGCGCTTGCCAAACAACCTCATCGTGGCGCGATGCCATCGCGATCTGCTGCAAGGTGATCGCATCTGCCTGCGTGGGTGGAGCCGGCGCGCCCGCCCAGAGCGCTGTGCGCACGCGGTCCTGCGCCGCGCCATCGTCATGCCACGGACGCACCAGATCCTGCGCCAGGGCGTCTGCCTCCACCGCAATCCGATGCGCATCATCCAGACCATCGCGCTGCAGCAGATCGGCGATGGCAAACGCATACCGCATCGCCAGCGACATGCCGCGCGTATAGGTCGGGTTGGTGATGCACAGCGCATCGCCGACCGCAATCGCACCCAACACGCGCGGGCGTCCTTCAACAAGCAGGGGGCGATAGCGGTTTTCGCAGAGCGGCCAGCGCAGCACACCCGACAGCGCATCCATGGCGCCGGGCGCAAGCCATGGCGCGATGCCTACATGCGACCGCGCCGCCGCGGTGAACGCGGCCGGCTCGGTGAACGCCTGCAAGGCCTTGTCGGCGTGAGGCACCATCAGGGTGATCGACGCGTAGCCGTTGTCGGCAGGGCAGACGATGCAACCACTCGATAGCGCGTAGCCACCTGCCGAAAAGCCCGCATCGAGCCGCACGCTCGGCCGCTGCACAATGCGATACCAGCGGGTGAAATACGCCAGACCGCAGCCTTCCACCGTTTCCTCGGGTGGATGCACACCGGCTGCCCGCAGCCACTTTGCGAACGACGACCCGCGACCCAGCGCATCGATGGTCAACGCCGCACGCAGATCGCCTTGCGAGGTGGTCACGCCCTCCACGACCGGGATGTCGGCAGAACGCATTAGCAGACCGGTCACGCTGGTCTGGTCACGCACACGAATAGTGCGCTCGGCCAACACGATCGGCCTAAGTACGTCCTCCACCAACGAACGCCGCACCGACAATCCAAACAACTCCGGGTCCGCGCAACGTGGCACCGCAATGGCACCTTGCAGTTGTGCTCCGAAAGGCATCTCGATGGCGCCCGCATCGATCAATGCTTGCCACACATCTGGTGCGCGTTCTCGTAACGTGCGCCGCCCGAGTGCAGCGAGTGCGTGGGTATGCCGCGCCTGCGGCGCTCCCTTTCGCCACCAATATTCGACGCTGTCGTTCCCGCTCGCCGGGTCGGACCGCTGCGCAGTCAACGCATCCCGCTCGACAAGCTCAACTTGCGCTCCGGTACGCGCAATCGAGAGCGCCGTCATCAGGCCGGCCACGCTGCCGCCAAGTACCGCGATGGGTAGCGCGCTCATGGATACAGCGCCGAGCGCGCGGCGTGTGCGCCAATTCGTATGGCACCTTGCGTTTTCTGTTTGGCTAAGCACGTTTGAGGACGTTGCGGCGAAGGCGCGCAAGTGTTGTCCACCAGCGCTGTGACATCCGAAGAAATATCCATCAAGCAAAGCCCTCCATCACGAATCCGTAGCCCGCACTCGATCGGATCTGGGGCACGGCAGCCTTGCGCAGCAACAGGGAACGCACTGTCCACAGCTCGGTGAAAATGCGGTAGCGCGCGGTCTGATCCAGATAGTCGACGCCGCTGGAACCCCCTGTGCCTATGCGGCGCCCGATGAAGCGCTCCACCATGCGGGCATGCCGCTGTCGCCAGATCAGCATGGCCTGCTCCAGCTCAAGCACGCTTTCGAGCAACGCATGCGGCCATGCAAGCTGCGGCAATTCGCGGTAGCTCTCTATAAAGAGCATCGCCGCACGTCCCGCACGCCGCGTTTCAAGCTCCGCATCGCTGGCCTGCGGATCGTCTTCGGCCAATAGAAATGCCTGTGCGCCAGCGTCTTCTGCCGCATAACGCGCCCTCAACTGCTCGATCTCTGCCGCAGCCAGGCCACTGCTTGCCAGCTTGAGTCGGCGATCATTCTCCGCACGCAGCGAGGCCAGGTACGCCTCAAGAAACCGCGTGATATCCGCTGGCGCATTCGAGCCGTCAATGGGCACGCGTGACAGCCAGTCGTACAGACAATGCTTGAAGCTTGGCCCATCGGCCGCACGTGCTTCGACGCGTTGCGCCGACGATGACGGCGCGCCACCGGGCAATTTGAGTGCATCCCGGTACGAGCACCCGTTGCCGATCAAAATACGCTGCGTGTCCTCCAGGCCCAACAGGATCTCGATTTTCACGCAATTGGGCCGACTGGAAACCGCTGGCTGGAGCCAGTCGCTCACGGAATTCCAGGAAATCCCGCGCGGTCATCGTCTCCATCAGCTGAAAATGCTGATTGGCTTGCCCGAATACCGAAATGGCGCGCTTTAGTGAGCGCACAGCCAGCACAATCTCCGGGCTATTGCTCGAATGCGCCGCCAGAATATTCCGCGACGAGCTCAGCTCACGCAAAATCAACTTGAACCATAGCTCATAGATCTGGTGTACGCTGATAAACAGCACCTCTTCATTATTGATGCCACGTTCGTCGTTATCAAAACCGCCTTGCAAGGCAAGCAACTGCTCGACCTTGATGTAATCCCAGTAATTGATCGCCTTCAATCGCTTTCCTCAGTGGATTTATCGCTGCTGTGACATTCACATCGATCAGGCCGCCAGCGCGAGGCAGCACCTAGGCGGTGAGAGAGGCTTTTTTCAATGCTTCCCACTCGGTGAGAGTTGCATAAGCGGCTTTCTCCAGATCGTTCCAGATTACGGTCTGGGCCACCTCGGGTTTGACGATCAATTCCATGCGGTGCCCGTTTGGGTCACGGAAATACCAGGAACGTGCCAGCTCTCCATGGATTCCATCTCCTGCCACGTCATGAATCACCGGGCCTTCGACCGCGACACCGCGCGCTTGCAAGCGTGCAGTGATTTCTTCGGCCCGGGCCTGATCGCGCACCTCAAGCGCCAGGTGCTGCGCCCAGTCGCCCGGCACCGGCACCAGCGGTTGTTCGCTTCCGAGCACCTCGAAGAAACAGATATAACTGCCGTCCTCCATCTCAAAGAACACGTTGTTATTGGTCGCCCTGAGCCCGGTGGATGGCACGTGGTCGATCAACGCGGCAGCAAACTTCAAGCCAATTGCCTGGGCGTAGAAATCCACGGTTTCTGCAGCGTCCCGGCAGCGATACCCCACGTGATGAAGCTTGCTCAACATAAGACCTCGCTTGAGTGATTCAAAATATTCAGGACCAGCTCACCCCTGCATTTTCTGCATTACTAATTTCGAATAAACCACCTCGCAGCACGAGTCTGCAATGAGCATGCATACCAACGAGGCATAAGATTATATATTTTACGACAGGCGAAAAAAATGCCACACGAAATACTTTCGAGAAAGTGACCGACAACAACTTGGAAAATCTTTCGCCAAGCCAATTCAGCAAAGCGTCCGTGACCCCACTGTCAGCAAAATAAAAAAAAATCTCCAAGAGGTTTTTATGATCGATCCATCACGCATTCCACGCATCCATAAATCACGTTTACGAAAAACAAGCGAGTTCCTTGCTATCTGCGGATGAGCTCGCAATGCGCACGCGACCGACATCACGAAAGACAACACAGGATTTTTTTGTGGCTCGCATCTCTTCGGTGAACGCAATAATCCATCTTGCTTACCAGGTATTAGCGAAAACAAATACTCGACTACAAAAGCATTTGCCTTGGTCCAAGAGTGACCGACAAAAGCCGTGGGGAGCGGTTCTCAGATGGGGATGGGCGGCGCACGCCAGGAGCCGCGACGCACGGCGCCATGGATGCCACACCGCGTACCGGCCGCACGCGTCTGGCGGTGAGCGCAATGGACTTGCCAGCCGTTCCGAATCCGCACGCGAGTTCAACCGTTCATCGTCGCGGCCTGCGCTCCAGCGCAAGCGATGGCTGCTTCCCAACAGAGCCCTAATCAGCGCGCCGGCTCGCACGTGCAACCCGCTGCGGTCAGCCTGCGGCCGACGAACTGAGGTTTTTTTGCCATGTCGGCTTAAACTTGCACCCTCCACGGCCAAATGCACTCCGGCCACCGCTCCTCTTCCGTTCCATCGCAACGGGTCTGTTGGTCGCGACAGCGCATTGGCCTTTTTCGCGCAGCGCCGCCACACCGGCGTAGCAAGGCCACCGCCACGCGCCGCTTGCGACCCATCGACCGCCAGATTTATCGACCGCCAGATTTCCGGACAACGTTCTTGCAAACCGCCGACACCAAAGACAAAACCAAACTCAGCACGGGCGCCGCCGAGCACACCCCGCTGATGAAGCAATTCTTCGCAGCCAAGTCGGACTACCCCGACCTGCTGCTGTTCTTCCGCATGGGAGACTTCTACGAGCTGTTCTACGACGATGCGCGCAAGGCCGCGCGTCTGCTGGATATCACGCTGACCCAGCGCGGCAGCTCCGGCGGTGCGCCGATTCCGATGGCTGGCGTGCCGGTGCATGCCTACGAGGGCTATCTGGCGCGCTTGGTGGCGTTGGGCGAGTCGGTGGCGATCTGCGAGCAGATCGGCGATCCGGCACTGGCCAAGGGCCTGGTCGAGCGCAAGGTGGTGCGCATCGTCACCCCGGGCACGGTCACCGACGAGGCGTTGCTGGACGAGCGCCGCGACACGCTGTTGATGGCGATCTCGCGCAGCAAGCAAGGCTATGGCCTGGCCTGGGCCGATCTGGCCGGCGGGCGTTTCCTGGTCAATGAAGTGGACAGCGTCGATGCGCTGGAAGCGGAAATCGCGCGCCTGGAACCGGCCGAGCTATTGGTGCCCGACGAAGACAACTGGCCGGAATTCCTGCGTGGACGCGTCGGCGTGCGGCGCCGGCCACCATGGCTGTTCGACGCCGATAGCGGCCGGCGTCAGCTGTTGGCGTTCTTCAAATTGCACGACCTGTCCGGCTTCGGCATCGACGACAAGCCCTGCGCCACCGCAGCGGCCGGCGCGCTGCTCGGCTATGTCGAAGAAACCCAGAAACAGCGCCTGCCGCACCTGACCTCGATTGCGATGGAAGTGGCCAGCGAGGCGATCTCGATGAACGCCGCCACGCGCCGCCATCTGGAACTGGACACGCGCGTGGACGGCGACACGCGCAACACGCTACTCGGCGTGCTGGACAGCACGGTCACGCCAATGGGCGGGCGCTTGCTGCGGCGCTGGCTGCATCGCCCGCTGCGGCTGCGCGAGGTGCTGGTGCAACGCCACCATGCGGTGGGCACCCTGATCGACCACGGCACCGATGCCGACATCCGTGACGCGTTCCGCGCGCTTGGCGATCTGGAACGCATCCTCACCCGCGTGGCGCTGCGCTCGGCACGTCCGCGTGATTTCTCCACCTTGCGTGATGGCCTGGCGCTGTTGCCGCAGGTGCGTGCGTTGCTGGCGCCACTGGATTCGCCGCGGCTGCAGACCCTGTTTGCCGAACTCGGCGAACACGATGCCACCGCGCATCTGCTGGTCAGCTCGGTGGCCGAACAACCGCCGCTCAAGCTCAGCGATGGCGGCGTCATCGCCACCGGCTACGACGCCGAGCTGGACGAGCTGCGCCGGCTGTCCACCAACGCCGACCAGTTCCTGATCGATCTGGAACAGCGCGAGCGCGAGAGCAGCGGCATCGGCACACTCAAGGTGGGCTACAACCGCGTACACGGCTATTACATCGAGATCAGCAAGGGCCAGGCCGACAAGGCGCCGTTGCACTACAGCCGCCGGCAGACGCTGACCAATGCCGAGCGCTACATCACCGAAGAACTCAAGAGTTTCGAAGACAAGGTGCTGTCGGCGCGCGAGCGTTCGCTATCGCGCGAAAAGCTGCTGTACGAAGGCCTGCTCGATGCGTTGGGCGGCACGCTCGAAGGGCTCAAGCGCTGCGCCGGCGCACTGAGCGAACTGGATGTACTGGCCGCCTTTGCCGAACGCGCGCAGGCACTGGACTGGTCGCAACCCGAGCTGGAAAGCGCGCCGTGTCTGCGCATCGAACGCGGCCGCCACCCGGTGGTGGAAGCGGTGCGCGACCAGCCCTTCGAGCCCAACGATCTGGACCTGCACCCGGACCGCCGCATGCTGGTCATCACCGGCCCGAACATGGGCGGTAAATCGACCTACATGCGGCAGAACGCGTTGATCGTGTTGCTGGCGCATATCGGCAGCTATGTACCGGCCAGCCGAGCGGTAATCGGGCCGATCGACCGGATCCTCACCCGCATCGGCGCCGGCGACGACCTGGCGCGCGGGCAGTCCACCTTCATGGTGGAAATGGCCGAAACCAGCTACATCCTGCATCACGCCACGCCGCAATCGCTGGTGCTGATGGACGAGATCGGCCGCGGCACCTCCACCTACGATGGCCTGGCCTTGGCCGATGCGGTGGCGCGTCACCTGGCCCACACCAATCGCTGCTACACGCTGTTCGCCACGCATTATTTCGAGCTCACCGCGCTGGCGGATGCCTCGCATGCCGGTGGCGGCAGCGGCATCGCCAACGTGCATCTGGATGCGGTGGAACACGGCGAGCGCCTGGTGTTCATGCATGCGGTCAAGGACGGCCCGGCCAATCGCAGCTTCGGCTTGCAGGTGGCCGCGCTGGCCGGCCTGCCGAAGGCGGCGGTGCAGCAGGCACGCCGCCGGCTGGCCGAACTGGAGCAACGCGGCGGCGACAGCCACGCCGCCGAGATGGCACCCGCCGCGCTGGATGCACCGCAGCAATTCGGCCTGTTCACCGCGCCGTCTTCGGCCGCGCAGGAAGCCTTGCAGGCGCTGGATCCGGACGAACTGACGCCCAAGCAGGCACTGGAAGCGCTGTACCGGCTCAAGGCGCTGCTCTGAAGCAGCGTAATCCGGCCTGTGGCGCGCTGATCGCGTCACAGGTCTGCGCGGACGCAATGCTGATCAACGCCTGAAGTAAGCCGCGCGCCAGATCGCCAACTTTTTTCTCGACAACGAACTGCACGTAACCAGTATCACTCTGGCCGTCACCGACATCGTGCCGCTGCTGGAACGCCACACGGCACCGCTATAACGCCCACCTGCGTTGCACGCTTGGCAGCGCTAGCAGCGCCACCTCAGGGATGCTGCCAGTTATTGCGTGCCGTACCGAAGACGCCACTACTGATTCCAGGAGCCGCGCAGTTCAGGCACTGCTACCGCAAGCTCTCTGCTGCAGCTAAAGCACCGCAACTGATCCCCAGCCGTCGCACGCTCCAGGCGCTGCCACCGCCCCCGCAGCGCACTCGCATCGACGCTCCGATACACGCCGCCCTACCCGCCCCGCACCATCTCCGGATTGCCCTGCGCGCCAGACAAGCGCACCCTGCCGCAACGCTTGCTCACCAGGATTCGGCACCGATGACCACCTCCGACTCGCTCACCTCGCAACTTGCCGCGCAACTGCAGGGCCCGCAGCTGCAGCAGCTCGCCAGCCGCCTCGGCATCGCACCGGAGCAGGCGCAATCGGCGGTGCAGACCGCCCTGCCCTTGCTGATGGGCGCGCTGGGCCGCAACAGTCAACAGGCCGGCGGCATGCAGGCGCTGGCCAGCGCGTTGCAGCGCGACCATGCCACCGCACCAGACCTCGGCAGTCTGTTGGGATCGCTGCTGGGCGGCTCGGCCAGCGGCGCGCAGGCCAATGGCGCCGGCATCGTCGGTCACCTGTTCGGCGACAAGGCGCCACAGGCGGCCGCGGGTCTGGGCCAAGCCACCGGCCTGGAACCCAGCAAGGCCAACCAGCTGCTGCAGCTGCTGGCGCCCATCGTGATGGCATATCTGGCCAAGCGCTTCCTGGGCGGCGGTACGGCCGACACCAGCCAGCTAGGCAACGCGCTGGCGCAGGAACAGAGCCATGTGCGCAACGACAGCAGCGTCGGCGGCCTGCTCGGCAGCGTGCTGGACCAGGATGGCGATGGCCAGCTCGGCCTGGGCGATGTGATGAAGCTGGGCGGCAGCCTGTTCGGCAAGCGCTGACGCCGCCGACCCCTGGGCACCCACGTCCTATCCATAGCGTGACGCTATCGATATGGTTGGATAATTCGAATTCCGCTAATGATCGGCGTTGTTTATCGTGTGCCCATACCCGTGTTGAGCCCGCCACCGATGCAGCCGCTGTCGTCCACACCCGCCGTCGTACAGCACCCATCGGCCGCCGCCCCGCCCTGACGCACCCGCGTCACCAACGTCGCCCAGATTCGCTTCACCACCGCCGCAGTCTTTCCACCAGCGCGCGCCCTCCGGCACGCAGCTCCCTACGTGCAGCCGCACCCAGGTAAATGCCATGACTACCGAAGCAAAGTGCCCCTTCAACCACAGCGTCGTCGGCGCCGGCACCACCAATCGCGATTGGTGGCCCAAGCAACTGCGCGTGGATCTGCTCAACCAGCACTCGGCCCGCTCCAATCCGCTGGCGGCGTCTTTTAATTACGCAGAGGCCTTCAAGCGTCTGGACCTGCAGGCGCTCAAGCAGGAGCTGCGCGCATTGATGACTGATTCGCAGGACTGGTGGCCGGCCGACTTCGGGCATTACGGCCCCCTGTTCGTGCGTATGGCCTGGCACAGCGCCGGCACCTACCGCACCGGTGACGGCCGCGGGGGCGGCGGCCGCGGGCAACAGCGCTTCGCGCCACTCAACAGCTGGCCGGACAACGTCAGCCTGGACAAGGCACGCCGCCTGCTTTGGCCGATCAAGCAAAAGTACGGCCAGGCGATTTCCTGGGCCGACCTGATGATCCTCACCGGCAACGTCGCGCTCGAGTCGATGGGCTTCAAGACCTTCGGCTTTGCCGGCGGCCGCGAAGACACCTGGGAGCCGGACCAGGACCTGTACTGGGGCCGCGAAACCAAGTGGCTGGGGGGCGATGACCGTTACGCGCACGGCTCGCCGGGCGTGGACCAGGCGCATGGCGTGCTGGTCAAGGACGACGACAGCGAAGTGCAGCACACCCGCGATCTGGAAAACCCGTTGGCCGCCGTGCAGATGGGCCTGATCTACGTCAACCCGGAAGGCCCGGACGGCAATCCGGATCCGCTGCTGGCGGCCAAGGACATCCGCGACACCTTCGGCCGCATGGCCATGAACGACGAAGAGACCGTGGCGCTGATCGCTGGCGGCCACACCTTCGGCAAGACCCACGGTGCTGCCGATGCCGCGCACGTGGCGGCCGAGCCGGAAGCCAGCGACCTGGAAAGCCAGGGCCTGGGCTGGCACAACAGCTTCGGCAGCGGCAAGGGCGGCGACACTATCACCAGCGGCCTGGAAGTAACCTGGACCACCACCCCGGCGCAGTGGAGCAACGACTTTTTCGAGCACCTGTTCGGCTTCGAGTGGGAGCTGAGCAAGAGCCCGGCCGGTGCGCACCAGTGGGTGGCCAGGAACGCCCAGGCCATCATTCCCGATGCGCACGACGCCTCCAAAAAGCGTCTGCCAACGATGCTCACCACCGATCTGGCGCTGCGCATCGATCCGGCGTACGAGGCCATCTCGCGCCGCTTCCACGCCAACCCGGACCAGTTCGCCGATGCCTTTGCGCGCGCCTGGTTCAAGCTCACCCACCGCGACATGGGCCCGCGCGCACGCTATCTCGGCGCGGATGTGCCGGCCGAAGAATTGCTGTGGCAGGACCCGATCCCGGCCGTAAACCATGCGCTAATCGATGCACAGGACGCTGCCGCGCTCAAGCAGACCGTGCTGAGCTCGGGCCTGAGCGTTGCGCAACTGGTTGCCACCGCCTGGGCCTCGGCATCCAGCTTCCGTGGCTCGGACAAGCGCGGCGGTGCCAATGGTGCGCGCATTCGTCTGGCCCCGCAGAAGGACTGGGCCTCCAACGAGCCTGCGCAGCTGGCCCAGGTGCTGGCCACGCTGGAGCGTATCCAGGCCGACTTCAATGCACGCCAGTCCGGTGGCAAGCAGATCTCGCTGGCCGATCTGATCGTGCTGGGCGGCAATGCCGCAGTCGAACAGGCCGCGCACGCCGCCGGCCACGCGGTCACCGTACCGTTCGCCCCCGGCCGCATGGATGCCTCGCAGGCGCAGACCGACGTGGAATCGTTCGCAGTGCTCGAGCCGGTAGCCGATGGCTTCCGCAACTACGCCAAGGCCCGCTACGCGGTGTCTGCCGAAGCGCTGCTGATCGACAAGGCCCAGTTGCTGACCCTCACCGCACCGGAAATGACCGTGCTGGTCGGCGGCCTGCGCGTGCTCGGCGCCAACACCGGGCAGTCGCACAATGGCGTCTTCACCACCCGTCCGGGCGTGTTGAGCAACGACTTCTTCGCCAACCTGCTCGACATGCGCACCGAGTGGAAAGCCACGTCCGAGACCAAGGAAACCTACGAAGGCCGCGACCGTGCCACCGGTGAGCACAAGTGGACCGGCACCCGCGTGGATCTGGTGTTTGGTTCCAACTCGATCCTGCGCGCGGTGGCCGAGGTCTACGCCAGCGCAGACGCACAGGAGAAGTTTGTGCAGGACTTCGTGGCCGCGTGGACCAAGGTGATGCAGCTGGACCGTTTCGACCTGGCCTGAGTGAAGCGCAGCACGCGCTTGCTGCGCGCGCTGTCATGGGCGAGCGCGATTGCTGCCGACACGTGACGCCACTGCAGTAACGCAAACGCCCCGGTTCGCCGGGGCGTTTGCGTAGATGGCATTGCGCGCGATTGCACTGTGGCTTCGCTACACATTAATGTACAGCGTGGCGCGCGCGGAATTGATGTTCTGTGGTGTTGCGTCGTACGGCCGATAGAGCGTTTAGACGCCAGGATTCCGCGTCGTACGGCTGAGTGATGAAGGCATGAGATGCGCTGCGCTTCATGCAACTCCGCCGCACGATCACCGGCCCGACAACCGCAACCGCAACCGCAACGCTACAACGCGTCGATATCACCCAGCGCGGTGATCAAGCGACGTGCGCGTTTATCCGGCTTGCCATCCGGCGGGCGATACCCGGTGCGCTCGGCGGCACGTTGCAGCCGCCACTGCGCGCGCGCTTCGCGCGATGCCTCGGTTTCCGTGTAGAGCGCCTGCGCCACCGGCGCCGGGCCGCGCGCCTCGCTCAGGGCCGCCACGGTGATCTCGAAAATTTCGCCGCCGCGGTCGATCCGCAGTTGCTCGCCAGTGCGCACTGCGCGCGACGGTTTAGGACGCTGACCGGCCACATCCACCTTGCCGGTATCCACCGCATGCTTGGCCAGGCTGCGCGTCTTGAAAAAGCGCGCCGCCCAGAGCCAGACATCCAGCCTGACCGTGACCGCTGATTCCACCTGTAGAGTCATCGCGTTGTGCTTGTCGTATCTGTTGAGGGGCCGCCGCAGCGCTCCGTCCTTTCGAAACTGCCGGGGGACAGGCAACGATCTGCCGCGATTTCCGATATTTGGGCCGGGCCCAGGGAACTCAAGCAAAGCCAGCCAGCGCGCAATGGCGTGCACGGGGCGGTGCCTGAACGCTTTGGTGTTGTGCTGGCCGCATGTGGCGTTACGGGCGCGCGCACGCAGTACTTGCAAGGCCCCCCAGTGCACCGAAAGCCCGCAATTAAAGTCGCTGCGGCACGCCTGGTGCGTTCACGCCCATCGCCGCCGCGCACAGGTGTCAGCAATCCTGGAGCGTCCCTGCCAAGCCTTCAAGAAAAACTCCGGTAGTCACCGCCGTGCCCGCAGGCACTGCGCCGATCCCGGTAGGCACACACAGCCGTCGCAGCTCAGCCGGAGCAACACCACCTTTCAGCGCGTATTTCCTCCGAACCGCAACGCAGCGCCGCTACCGCGCATGCATGCCGCACACCCGCAATGCTAGTGTGCGCAGCTTCTGCACATGGCTGGCCTGCGATGCCCAAATCCGCCGTATTGACCGAGGGACCGATCGGCAAGAACCTGCTGCTGTTCGCGTTGCCGATCCTGGCAGGCAACATCGCCCAGTCGCTCAACGGCTCGATCAATGCGATCTGGATCGGCCGCTATCTCGGCGAAGCCGCGCTCACTGCGGCGGCCAACGCCAACAGCATCATGTTCTTTCTGATCGGCTCGGTGTTCGGCATCGGCATGGCCGCCACCATCCTGATCGGCCAGGCCATGGGCGCGCGCGACATCGCCCAGGCACGCAAGGTCATGGGCACCAGCGCCACGTTCTTTGGCGGATTGTCGGCACTGATCGCCGTCGCCGGCTGGTGGCTGGCGCCACACCTGCTTGCGGCGATGGGCACGCCACCGGCCTCGCTGGCGCTGGCCGAGGATTACCTGCGGGTGATCTTTGTGGCCATGCCCACCATCTACCTGTTCGCGTTCCTGTCGGCGGCCCTGCGCGGCACCGGCGATGCACGCACGCCGTTTCGCTTCCTGCTGCTCTCGGTGGTGCTGGACATCGTGTTCAACCCGCTGCTGATCTTCGGCGTTGGCCCGTTTCCACAGCTGGGCATCGCCGGCGCGGCCTGGGCCACGGTGCTGGCGCAGTCGGTGGCGCTGGTGGGACTACTGCTGTATCTGCGCAGCCGCGGCCACGTGCTGTGGCTGGGACGGCGCGACCTGGCGCTGTTCCGCATCGATGCCGCCATCCTGCGCGCGCTGGTGGGCAAAGGCGTGCCGATGGGATTGCAGATGGTGCTGATCTCGCTGGCCATGATCGCGATGCTGACGCTGGTCAACGGCTTCGGCACCGATACCGCTGCCGCCTATGGCGCAGCCCTGCAACTGTGGAACTACGTGCAGATGCCGGCGATGGCGCTCGGCGCGGCCTGCTCGACGATGGCCGCGCAGAATGTCGGCGCCGGCCTGTGGGCGCGCGTGGATGCCACAGCTCGCACCGGTGTGGCCGCCAATTTCCTGATGACCGGCCTGCTCATCGCGCCGCTGATCCTGTTCGATCGCTGGACGCTGGCATTGTTCCTGCCCAGCGACAGCCCGGCGCTGGAGATCGCGCGCCACCTCAACCATATTTCGATCTGGTCGTTCCTGCTGTTCGGCGTGACCTTCGTGGTTTCCGGCGTGGTGCGTGCCACCGGCGCGGTGATCCCGCCACTGCTGATCCTGGCGTTCGCGCTGTGGGGCGTCCGCGTGCCGCTGGCCAACCTGCTGCTGCCGCACCTGGGCGCGGACGCGGTGTGGTGGAGCTTTCCGATCAGCTCGGCCTGCTCGATGCTGCTGTCGCTGGCGTACTACCGCTGGGGTGGCTGGCGCAAGGCGCGCATGCTGGCAACACCGGCGCATCCCTCCGAACTGGCGTCGGCAGCGGAAGTGCCGGCCCACCCAGCCGCCCCGATTGCCGACCCCGCCCCACTGACCGAGCCGCCTGCAGCGCAGCCGCGCTAATCGTTTAGCGAAGTTGCTACTTACGATGCTTTGCAGACCGATCGAGCAATGCAATGCGATGCGCGAAGTGCTGCACCGCCGTGACCGACGCAATGAAACGCCGACGGCAAAGTGCGCAAAAAAGACGCGATGGCCGCACGCGGCAACACAGCCGATACCGGCGCAGCGAATGATGGACGGCGCTGTTCCGTAGAAGATGGCGCAATGCCGAAAGACGTCGCGCGCATCACGCCAGCGGATCCTGCCACCTCATTCGGTCACCCGCTCAGTTTGCACATGCGACGAGACGACTTGGCAGCACAGCACACTACCGCCGAACGCGCGACGCATGCACTGCCACCGATGACGCAGTCACGCACTACGCAGCTTGCGCCCGCAGCAGGGCGAAGACACAGAACGACTCACGCCAGGAAGAATGCGTGACACGTCGCGCGTGTTGACTGCATCGGTGCAACGACAGCTGCGCTGCAGGGTTAAACCACATGCAGCGCACTGACCAGCGTCTGCGCCAGTATCGCTACTGCCCGACAGCAACCGCATCGCGTGCTCTAACTGCATCAATGCAGCGACAGCTGCGCTGCAATGTCGAACCAACCCGCCGCACTACCTCGCGTACGAAAGCCTCGCTACGACTCGACAACAAACCGGCACGCCACAACGGTCATTGCCATCGCATTGCTTACCGCCTTGCAGGCAGCCAAACGCCAAAACGCAAACAGCCGCCCGAAGGCGGCTGTTTGGCAGTGGCGGGACAAGCCCGCCAATGTGACTTACTCAGCCTTGGCAGCAGCCTGGCGAGCAGCCTTGGCCTGCGCAGCGGCAGCCAGGTCTTCCTTGATGCGGGCAGCCTTGCCTTCCAGACCACGCAGGTAGTACAGCTTGCCGGCGCGGACCTTACCGCGGCGCTTCACTTCGACCGAGTCGATGATGGCGCTGTGGGTCTGGAACACGCGCTCGACGCCGAAGCCGTGCGAGATCTTGCGGACGGTGAACGCGGAGTTCAGGCCAGCATTCTTGGTACCGATCACGACACCCTCATAGGCCTGCACGCGCTCGCGGTTGCCTTCTTTCACCTTGACGTTCACCACGACGGTGTCGCCCTGGTTGAACTCCGGCAGCTGGCGCTGGATCTGGGCGGCTTCGAAGTCAGCCAGGATGGTCTTGTTGAGTTTGCTCATGATGGGCACCGCGTGTCTGGTGATATTGGACCGGCAGTCGCCGCACGGCGATTGCTCGAGGTTCGTGGCAGGGCCAGACGCAAGGCTGGCCAGCAAGCCGCATAGTATACCCCTATCTGTTTCGCTAGAGCTAGGGGTGAGCCCTTATTTCTCGTCGCCCGGGGCAAGTTCGCGACGGAACTCTTCCAGCAGACGTCGATCCTGCTTATCCAGCGTGGCCTCATCGAGCAACTCCGGCCGACGCAGCCAGGTCCGGCCCAACGATTGCTTCCGCCGCCAGCGCGCAATGGCGCCGTGGTTGCCCGACCGCAGCACCTCCGGCACATCGCCCCAGGCATGGCTGGATGGATGGCTGTAGTGCGGGCAGTCCAGCAGCCCCTGCGGGCCTTCGAAACTGTCCTGGGCTGCGGATTCGGCATCGTTCAACACGCCGTCCTGCAACCGGGTCACCACATCCACCAGTACTGCCGCACCGAGCTCGCCACCGGACAATACGTAGTCGCCGATGGAGATTTCCATGTCCACAGCCTGGTCGAGAAAACGCTCGTCGACACCTTCATAGCGCCCGCACAGCAGCACCATCCGTGGCAACTGGGCCAGCTCGCGCGCCAGTGGCTGGGTCAGCGGACGCCCTTGCGGGCTGAGGTAGATCACCGGTGCCGGCCGCGCATCGGCGGCTTGCGCCGCTTCCAGACAGGCCCGCAACGGCTCGATCAACATCACCATGCCCGGGCCGCCCCCGAACGGACGGTCGTCCACCCGGCGGTAATTGCCTTGCGCATGGTCGCGCGGATTCCAACCCTGCAATTCCAGCAGCCCACGTTCCTGCGCCCGCCCGACCACGCCGAACGCCGCGCATTGCGCGATGAACTCGGGGAACAGGCTGATGACGTCGATGCGCACTGGGGAATCGGGACCGGGGAATGGGGAGAGCAAGAGCGAAGCCAAAGCACCGCTTCGATCAGAAATCCGGATCCCAGTCGACCACGATCAGGTTGGCCTCGAAATCCACCGACTTGACGTACTCCGGCAACACAAACGGGATCATCCGCTCGCGATCACCGCGCACCACCACCACATCGTTGGACCCGGTGGAGAACAGATGCGAGACCGTGCCGAGCTTGACGCCCGCGACGGTTTCCACGTGCAAGCCTTCCAGATCCACCCAGTAATACTCATCGGGCTTGGGCGGCGGCAGCGCACTGCGGGCCACATAGATCTCGGTCCCGTGCATGGCTTCGACGGTGTCGCGGTCGGTGATGTCGGGGAACACCGCAATCAGGTTCTTGCCCTGATCGCGTCCACGGACTCCACTGAGCACCGACTCCTGACCCGACGGCGTGCGCACGATCCACGGCTGATAGCGGAAGATCGCACTGCGCGGCTCGGTCCAGGATTCGAGCTTGAGCTCGCCCTTGACACCAAAAGCGCCGACAATCCTGCCTAACAGGATGCGGCGCTCGGTCGGCTTCATCTGTGTCGACTCTGGGCCAGGCAGCGATGCCCGGCCTTCAAGATCAGGCCGCAGCGGCCTGGGACTTGGAGGCTTCGCGATACAGGTTACGCACCTTATCGGTCAGCTGTGCGCCCTGGCCGACCCAATGGTCGACGCGTGCAACGTCCAGCACGACGCGCGGCTCGGCGCCCTGCGCAACCGGGTTGTAGTAACCCAGACGCTCGATGTTGCGGCCGTCGCGCGCGCTGCGCACGTCGGTCACGATGATGTGGTAGAACGGACGCTTCTTGGCGCCGCCGCGGGTTAGTCGAATCTTGACCATGGTGTGTATTCCTAAGTTGCCCAGTCGCCAGGGTGGCGCGGTAAGCCGGCGATTATAGCGGGGCCCGGCGGCGAAGCCAACCCACCGGCCGCCAGCGCCTGCCATCGCTCAAATCGCTTGCCAGGGCTGGGTCTGCAGGGCCTGGGCCAGCAGCGGCAGCTGGGCAGTATGAGGACCCCAGCGGGCCGGCCCCATCGCCACGATCGCCTGCTGCCCGCGGGCATTGCAGGCAAACGCCCCATCAAACCGGTCCAGTTCGTCCAGCGGCACTGGCCGGCGGATCTGGCTGACTCCCAGCGCCTCCAGCCCGGCCTGCAGCAGCTGTTGGCGGGTGCCCAGCAAGGCCGGGCCCTGCGGCCAGACCACGCCGCCGCGCTCCCACAGGCCAAGATTCCAGAACGCACCTTCCAGCACCCTGCCCTGCGGGTCCTGCAGCACCACGTCGTCGTGATCAGCGTTCATCGCCAACCGCCGCAGGTGCAGCAGCGGGAACGTGCCCACATGTTTGAGCTCCGGCTGCTCACGGACGTAGGGGGTCACCTGCACCCGCAGCCCGGTGTCGGGCATGTCCAGCGGCGGCGAGACCGCCACCAGCACGTCCAGCGCCACCTCGCGCAGCGGGTTGCGGAAGTCGTAGTCCTGCGCGAACACGGTAATCCGCACACTGGCGTCGGCCATGGCAGAGGCCTGCAGCGCCGTCTGTAGCTGCGCACGCACCTGCGCAGGAGTGAGTTCCTGTCCGAACAACGCACGGCTGCCCTCCTGCAGCCGCTGCAGATGCAACTCCAGGCCCTGGGTGGCGCCGCCGCGCACCTGCAACGAGGTGAAGTGGCCGTAGTTGACCAGTGCCGCGGCGCCGAGCTGGGCCGCGGTGGCGGGCGCGCCGTTGCAGAAGATCACCGGCACACGCGCGCCTGTGCCTGGGCCCACCACTGCGTGACGAGATCGGCGGCCGGCTGCGCAGGCGCCATCCAGGCGGACTGCCCGGCCCAGGCCTGCAAGGCGTCGAGGCGATTTTCGCGGGCGGCCCCCTGGCGCATCACGGCCGTCAACGCGCGCTGTATCGGGTAGGGCGCCGGCGGTGGCGCGTCCACTGCGGCGGCGGCGCGGACGTAAGCCGTGGCGATCGACCGCCCCAGGCGCCCGGAAAATGCACGTGTTGGCCAGGTCTGCTCCGGCTCTGTGGCCGCCAGGGCGTCGGCCCAGGCGCCGGGCAGCGCCGCTTCGGGCGTGCGCAACAAGCCGGTGCCGATCTGCACCGCGCTGGCGCCCAGGGTGAGGGCCGCGGCAATTCCACGTGCATCGGCAATGCCGCCGGCGGCGATGACCGGAATCTCCAGGTGGTCGACCAGACGAGGCAGCAACGCGAACAACCCGGTCATCTGGCGCTCGGCCTGGCTGGCATCGAACGCGCCACGGTGACCGCCGGCTTCCGCGCCCTGCGCAACCACCGCATCGGCGCCCGCCGCCTGCGCCACGCGCGCCTCTTCCAATGTGGTGGCGCAGGCGAACCAGGCGATGCCGGCGGATTTCAGGCGGCTGACCTGATCGGGCCGGAACACGCCCATGATCGAGGAGGCTACCGCCGGGCGGGCCTCCAGCAATGCATCGAACTGCGCATCGAAATCGGCCGGGGGGGCATCGCCGGCATCGGCCGCCACCGCCGGGCCCCACTGCCCCAGAAATGCACGCATGCGCGCTTCGGCATCGGCGTCGCGTGCGGGCGCTGGATCGGGGATCCACAGATTGACCTGTGCTGGCCCGTCACTGGCCTGCCGGAAGGTCTGCATCCAGGCCACGATGTCCTGCGGTTGCGACAGCACCGCGCCCATCGCGCCCATGCCACCCGCCGCAGCCACCGCAGCCGACAACGGCACCGGGCAGGCGCCGGCCATAGGGCTGAGCAGGATCGGCACGCGCAGATTGAAGCGCTGGCAGAACGCGGCAACGTGCGCATAGGGGCCATCTGTCGCCAGGGTTGTGGCGGCGGCCATGTCAGTGCGCGCCTTCCAGCAAGTGCACGATCCTGGGCCACTGCATCTGCCGCGCCAGGTCCAGCGCGGTCTTGCCGCTCGGAGTGCGCAAGGTGGGGTCGGCCCCATGCTGCAGCAGCAAGGCGACTGGCTGGTAATTGCCCGCAAGCGCATCGCGCTGCAACAGCGTCCAGCCTGCGTCATCGCGCAGCTGGACCATCTCTGGCTGATCGCGCAGGCCTTCGTCGAACTTGGGGCCCATGTTCTCGCTCATCGGATGCTCCTGTTGCAGTGGATCTTCGACCGCTGGCGCAACAGGCGTGCCCTTGCCGCCGAACATCTTGTCGAACAGACCCGGTTTGCGCGCCGCAGCCTGTGCCGGCACCAGCCGCACCGCGCCGGGCTCACCGAAATCCAGGCCCCAGGCGGCATCGTGCTCGGCGCGCTCGTCCGGCGCCATGCCACGCCGCATGGCATCGATGGTATGGCCGCCGTAGACCTTGCCGTCGACCACGTACATCCAGTCTTCCAGATCCGCGAACGGCGCCGACACCGCGTCGCCGGCTGTCAGTGCTTCGATCCATTCCGGTTCGTTGAGCAGGCTGCCGGAGATCTGCTCGCCGTCGAAGTGCACATCGGAGATCCACATGTGCTCATGCGTTGGCGCACCGTGCACCTCCTGCGCGGCGCTGTCGGTGGCGAACGGCAGTTTGACTGCGGCCATGTCCAGGCCAGGAACGATGCGGCGGTATTCCCAGGACAACTCACGCCAGAAGAATTTGAACGTGTCGCGCGCGGCGATATAGCCCGCCTGCAACGCGGCATCCTGGTTGTCTGCGAAATACATCCGGTTATCGCTCATCTGCTGGCGCTCCTGCCAAGAAAGAGGCCACACGCTACTGCAGCCATGCAGCGAGGGCAACGCGTACACAACAGATGTAGCGCGATGCCGGAGCCGTGCGTGCATAAGCCAAACCGCTGCTGGAAGGCATTGGTATGCGA
Organism: Xanthomonas sp. NCPPB 4037; assembly: GCF_041475695.2. Classification (NCBI taxonomy): domain Bacteria; kingdom Pseudomonadati; phylum Pseudomonadota; class Gammaproteobacteria; order Lysobacterales; family Lysobacteraceae; genus Xanthomonas; species Xanthomonas sp. NCPPB 4037. The sequence continues at coordinate 1,490,906 of NZ_CM191261.1, read as the reverse complement.
AAACGAACCCATCGTGGCACGGCCCGGCCAGGGAGACATCATGGCCATTGTCCCTGCATCCGGCGTGCGCTCGCCAAATTCAAAACCGGCGCCCACGCGGCATGGCGCCCAACGCCGATCAGTTACTGCAACGGCAACGGTAGGACATCCCGGTACCAGTCTTCCACCATCACATCGCGCAACGCGAACGCGCGCACGGCCTGCGGACGCTGCACAAACGCACCCCACAAGCGAACGTCGACAAATGCCGATGAGGGCAGTGTGCGCCACGCCACCGGACCGAAGAGACGAACTTCCAGGCAATAAAAGCCATCGGCGATGCAGGTGATCTGCCTGCACGCAGGCGTTGTCGCACTTGCCCACAGGTGCTCGAGATCCGGGCCACGGACGAGTTTGAACACACGCAGCTCGCCCTGGGTGCGCCCGGTGCAATTATCGGGCAAGGGCAGCGGCTGGTCGAAGTGTTCGGCGGCCCAGGCGCATTCCAGTGTCAGCACATCGCCCTGGCTCAGTTGGAGAAAATAACGATGAAGATGCGTATTTTCTTCCCGCCATGACGAAGCGGGATCCGACGCTGCCGTCACGTCCCACGCATCCTGCGCGCTGCCGAATAACAGCACCGATCCGCTTGGCGCCGCAGACACTGTCGTCGTCTCCAACTGCGCATGCGGCAGCACACGCGCTTCGTCTTCGATACGCACTCTTGGCGTGCCGTCGTCGCACTGTTCATAACGCAGATGCGAGCCATGCGCGGGCCGCCACGGCAGCGCTAGCCGGTCCGGCTCCGGCACGCACACCCAAAGACTCACCACACCCGGCGAAGGGCCATACGCCTGACCGATGCCGACTGAGTACACGCCGGTTTGCCCGACCGACACACGCACCTCGCGCGTTGCGAAAACGTCCAGCCACTGCGGATGGTTGGCGGCAGGCCGCCAGAGATCGCAGCGCCACTGGGCTGGTGCGTCGCCGTCGTTCGGTGCCGGATGAAAAGCGAGCACCAGCGCATCGCCTGTCCGCAGGAAAACATCGACCGTCGTACAGACGTCCTGCCGCGGGTAACGCTCTTCTTCGTAGGCGGCGACGTCGATGACATGGCGTCGCCATTGACGCGGCGTGTCCGGGCCAGGCCGCAAATCAGCGGGCCGCGGCGGCGTGTTCGGCAATGCCGCCAGGCGGATGGCCGACTTCGAGTTCGAGTTCGACTTCGACTTCGACTTCGACTTCGGCACTGGCGTCGGCGGGGTATCGGACACCGCAGCTGCACCCGGCGGTTCACCAGCGACGTTTGCGCGCGCCTCGGCGCGTTCATCGATCAGCCCGGCGACCACCACGACCACTACCCAATACACCACCACCGCCAGCAGCACCGTCCAGCCAGTGGTCGACTGCAGCGCCAGCGTGATCGCCAGCGCGAGTTCCAGGCACCGCCTACCAGCCACGGTACTCATGCGCGTCAGCGCCTGGAACTCAGCGGAACGGCATGCCGCCGCGGCCGCCCATGGCGCCCATCATGCCTTTCATGTTGCGCATCAGCCCCTTCATGCCGCCGCCGGCGAGCTTGCCCATCATCTTTTCCATCTGCTGGTACTGCTTCATCAGCTTGTTGACGTCGGCCGGCTGCATGCCGGAGCCGCGCGCGATGCGGGCGCGGCGCGAGCCGTTGAGCAACGCCGGGTTGCGGCGTTCCTTCTTGGTCATCGAGTTGATGATGGCGATCATGCGCGGCACTTCCTTGCCGGTGACCTGCTGCTTGACGTTGTCCGGGATCTGGCCCATGCCCGGCAGCTTGTCCATCAGCCCATGGATGCCGCCCATGTTCTGCATCTGCTCGAGCTGTTCCTTCATGTCGTTGAGGTCGAACTTCTTGCCCTTGGCGACCTTGGCGGCAAGCTTGGCGGCCTTTTCCTGGTCGACGCTTTGCTCGACCTGCTCCACCAGCGACAGCACGTCGCCCATGTCCAGGATGCGGCTGGCCACGCGGTCCGGATGGAACACGTCCAGGCCGTCGGTCTTTTCGCCGGTGCCGACGAACTTGATCGGCTTGCCGGTGATGTAGCGCACGCTCAGCGCCGCACCGCCGCGCGCGTCGCCGTCGGTCTTGGTCAGCACCACGCCGGTGAGCGGCAGTGCCTCACCGAAGGCCTTGGCGGTGTTGGCCGCGTCCTGGCCGGTCATCGCATCGACCACGAACAGGGTTTCGGTGGGATTGACCGCGGCGTGCAGCGCCTTGATCTCGTCCATCATCGCCGCATCAATCGCCAGGCGGCCGGCGGTATCGACCAGCAGCACGTCGGCAAAGGACTTGCGTGCGTCGCTAATGGCCGCGCGCACGATGTCCACCGGCTTCTGCGAGGCATCGGAGGGGAAGAACAGCACGCCGACCTGTTCGGCCAGGGTCTTGAGCTGCTCGATCGCGGCCGGGCGATAGACGTCGGCCGAGACCACCATGACCTTTTTCTTGCGCTTTTCCTTCAGGTGCTTGGCGAGCTTGCCCACGGTGGTGGTCTTGCCCGCACCCTGCAGGCCCGCCATCAGGATGATGGCCGGCGCCGACACATTGAGGTTGAGGTCGGCAGCGGCGGCGCCCATGACGGCGGTGAGCTCGTCGCGCACGATCTTGATCAGCGCCTGGCCCGGGGTCAGCGACTTGAGCACTTCCTGGCCCACCGCGCGCACCTTGATGCGTTCGATCAGGGCCTGTACCACCGGCAGCGCGACGTCGGCCTCGAGCAGCGCAATGCGCACCTCACGGGTGGCTTCGCGGATGTTCTCCTCGGTCAGGCGGCCACGGCCACGCAGGCGCTCCATGGTGCCGGAGAGACGTTGGGTAAGGGACTCGAACATGCGCAAGGGACCGCGTAAGGGGAAACGGGTGCCGATTATAGCGGCACCGGCTGACGGCCTGCCCCGGCCAGGGCCGCTCCCCGGGACCAGCGGCCCTGGCCTGCCCGACATGGTCAGCTCGCCCAGGCCGACCGCGCCGCCGCCAGCCCGACAAGCGCCAGGTCGATGCCCGGCCCCACGACTGCTCGCTGCCAGCCCCTCAACTCACGCGACCCACAGCTGCTGCTTCACGAATCCCGATTCCCGAATCCCGGCCCCACCAATATGCGAAACTTCAACGATGACAATCGTTCTCATCGCCTTTGCCCTGTACCTGCTGGCCGCCGGACTGCTCACCCGCGCCGTGCTGCGCGATGGCAACCAGTCGCCCGCGCGCTGGCTGCTGCCGGCCCTGGCGGCCGTGGCGCTGCATGCCGGCTACCACGTGCTGGTGGCGTTTCGCACCGCGGGCGGGCCGGACATGCACTTCTTCGCGGCACTGTCGCTGACCGGGCTGGGCATGGCCGGGCTGACCGCGGTGTTTGGCGGACGCGGGCGCATGGCAGCGGTAGGCGTGGTGGTGTTTCCGCTGGCGGCAATCCTGCTGGCCTGTTACCACGGCTACGGCCACGAGCCCAGCGCGGATCTGGGCTGGCGGCTGGAGCTGCATGCCTGGATGGCGCTGCTGGCCTACGCCACGCTGGGGATCGCCGCGTTGCTGGCGATCATGCTGTGGCTGCAGGAGCGTGCGCTGCGCCGGCGCGACTTCCACACCTGGCTGCGGGCGCTGCCGCCATTGACCGAGCTGGAAACGCTGCTGTTCCGCACGATCACGGTGGGCTTCATTTTGCTCACCCTGACCTTGCTGACCGGCCTGCTGTTCGTGCAGGACTTCCTGGCCCAGCGGCTGCTGCACAAGACCGTGCTGAGCATCCTGTCGTGGATCGTATTCGGCGCGCTGCTGATCGGCCGCTGGCGCAACGGCTGGCGCGGCACCAAGGCGGTGCATTGGACCCTGACCGCCATGGCGTTGCTGGTGCTGTCGTTCTTCGGCAGCAAGTTCGTGATTGAACTGGTGTTGGGGCCGCGCGGCGGCTGAGGGCGGTGGCGCGATGCGGCGATGTTGGAGGCTGCGATGCTATCCATCGCTCGCGATTGATCAGGCACGCCAGCCCGCAGTGTTAGCGATCACCAAGGCCGGTGTTGCCAGCCGTGTACGCTCGCTGCGCTGAGACGCACTGCGGCCGCCGAGGTGGCTGCAGTTGCAGCCACGACCAGCAACGCGCCGCTACCTCACCGCCACGCCGGGCGTCATCGACACACGCGCCGGACGATCTCGTCTGCAGGAGCAGCCCCGCGACCACCCTCACGCATCCAGCGCAGCGATCACCGACGTCCACGGCTGCTCCGGCCCGGGAGCCGCAAAGTGGTAGGCAATGCGCCGCCGATACACCTGGCCCGGGCGCAGGATCGCCGGCGGGAACCCGGGCTGATTGGGCGCATCCGGATAGTCCTGCGGTTCCAGGCAGACGCCACGGCCCAGGCCGGGATGGTGGCTGTCCAGATGCTGGCCTTCGTACAGCTGTACCGCCGGCGCGTCGCTGGTGATGCGCAGCGCGACGCCGCTCTGCGGGGAATACAGCTCGGCGATGCAGTCGTTGTGCGCGTCCTTCGCCAGCACCAGGCACTGGTCGTAGCCCTTGCCGAGCACCACCTGCGGATGTGCGGGGTCGATGCGCTCGGCCAGCGCAGCAGGCGTGCGGAAATCGAAAGGCGTCCCCGCGACCGAGGCAATTTCGCCGGTCGGAATCGATTCGGCATCCACGGGGAGATAGCGGTCCGCAGGCACGCGCAACACCTGCGAGGCCGCGCGCGTCTGCGGGTCACCGGACAGATTGAAATACGGGTGATGGGTGAGGTTCAAGGGCGTGGGGGCATCGCACTGCGCCTCGAAATCCAGCTGCAGGCGATTGCCCTGCACCTGCAGCTGCGCGCGTACCTGCAAGGTGCCGGGGTAGCCTTCTTCGCCATCGGGCGAGGTGTAGCCGAGCACCACCCGGTTCGGCACCTGCCCCAGCACCTCCCACACGCGCCGCCCGAAGCCGCGCAGCCCCCCATGCAGCTGGTTGCGCCCTTCGTTGGCGGCGAGCACATGGGTCACGCCGTCCAGGGTGTAGCGGGCGCCAGCGATGCGGTTGCCGAAGCGGCCGACCAGGATGTTGAGGCTGTCGTTGTCGGCGGCGTAGGCAGGCAGATCGGGCAGTGTCAGCACCAGCGGCACGCGCCCTTGCGGGGTGGTCAGTTCCAGCGCATGCAAGATGCCGCCGTAGGTGAGCACTTCCGCTTCCAGGTCGCCATCGCCACGCAAGCGCAGCGCATGTACCTGGACACCGTCCGCCAAGGTTCCGAACACTCGCTGCATGAAGCCACCCGCCGATGAAGTGAGCGGCGAGCATAGCGGCGCCACCGGCCCGGCACCATGGCGCGGCGCACATCCTGGCGATGCGATGCCAACTGCCGCGTCACCGCAAAGCCGCACGCGGCAGAGCTTGCCAGCCAGCAGATGTGGCAGGAAGCAACGTGGCCTGTAGCGCAGACAGGCGAGGCCGCACGCACTACGCTTGCAGCGCGCCAGCGCTCGCCCACGCACTGCCCACGCACTTGCCCTCGCCCATTCCTCGACAGGAGCAGCACACCGATGCAGCGGATTTCCAACACCTTGCGGCACATGCGTTCATGGCTGTTGCCGGCCGTGCTGATCGCACTGACGGTGAGCGGTAGTGGCGCGCAGGCGGCCGATGTGCAGGTGCGCGGCACGCTGCAGGTAGAGAAGCCAGGCGCGCAGGTGTCGCGGCATCTGTTCGGCCAGTTCGCCGAGCACCTGGGCACCGGCGTGTATGGCGGTCTCTGGGTTGGACCGGAGTCTTCCATCCCCAACACGCGCGGCTATCGCAACGATGTGCTGGCGGCGCTGAAGGCGATTGCGGTGCCGAATATCCGCTGGCCCGGCGGCTGCTTCGCCGACGAGTATCACTGGCGCGATGGCATCGGCGCGCCCGGCAAACGCCCGATCAGCGTCAACACGCATTGGGGCGGCGTGGAAGAGTCCAACCGCTTCGGCACGCACGAATTCATGGACTTCACCGAGCTGCTGGGCACCGACGCGTACGTGGCTGGCAATGTCGGCAATGCCGCGCCGGACGAAATTGCACAGTGGGTGGAATACATGACCGCCGCCACGCGCTCCAGCCTGGCCGAGCAACGCCGCGCCAACGGCCGTCAAGCGCCGTGGAAGGTGCCGTTCTTCGGCGTCGGCAATGAGTTGTGGGGCTGTGGCGGCAACATGCGGGTGGAGTACGCCGCCGATGTGTATCGGCGCTACCAGACCTTCGTCAAGGCGCCGTCCGACCAGAAGATCCTGAAGATTGCGCCCGGCCCCAACAACGACGATTACCACTGGACCGAGGTGATGATGCGCGAGGCAGGCACGCTCATGGATGGCCTGAGCCTGCATTACTACACCGTGCCTGGCGGCTGGCCGCCGCGCGCTTCCTCCACCGACTTCGACGAAGCCGCCTGGATCGAGACGCTGTCGCGCACGCTGATGATGGACGAGCTGATCACCAAGCACAGCGCGATCATGGACCGCTACGACCCGGCCAAGAAAGTGGCGTTGGTGGTGGACGAATGGGGCACCTGGTACGCCGGCCTGCCTGGCGCCAACCCGGGCTTTTTGCACCAGCAGAACAGCCTGCGCGATGCGCTGGTGGCAGCGTTGAACATCGATATCTTCAGTGCGCATGCCGATCGCGTGCGCATGGCCAATATCGCGCAGATGATCAACGTGCTGCAGGCGATGATCCTGACCGATGGCGACCGGATGGTGCTGACCCCGACCTATCACGTGTTTGCGATGTACAAGCCGTTCCAGGATGCCACCCACCTGCCGCTGCAATTGCAGCCCCCCGAATATCGGCATGGCGACATCCACGTGCCCGCCGTACATGGCTCGGCGGTCAAGGCCAAGGATGGGCACATGTATGTGGCGCTCACCAATCTGGATGCCAACAGCCCGGCCACGGTCAGCGTGGCAGTTGAAGGGGTCAGCGTGCGCGGCGTGGAGGGGCAACTGCTCACCGCACCGACGATCACCGCGCACAACACCTTCGCTGCGCCCCGCACCGTGCAACCAACCGCCTTCACCGGCGCGCGGATTCAGGGCAACACGCTGCAGGTGGCACTGCCGGCACGGGCAATCGTGATGCTCAAGCTACGCTGACGCGGCGACCATGCGCGGGCGCCGCATACGGCACTGGATGATGCCGCCACGCTGCCATCGCGCCTGCACACTGCATCGCGTGCGCGATGGCGGCATGGCGGGTGCTCACAGATGCATGGAGTGTGCGCAGGGCTGCTGATCAGCGCGCATCGCTCTTTGACGACCTATGTGGATGACTCCGCGTCGGCCGCGCGCGCAGCTGTCTCGCGCAAGGCGGGGAGCGAAATCCGCCAGTCGTCCGGCAGCCGCTCCAGCACGTGCTCCATGAAGGCGCGCACCTTGGGGGTGAAGTCGTGTCGGTCTGCCACGCACAGGTACAGCCGCAGCGGCTCCAGCGCGAATGGCGTGGCCGCGCCGCCAGTGCCGGAAACGAACAGCGGCTGCAGTTGCCCGCGCAGCAGATACGGCTGCACCACGAACGCGGCCAGGCGCGTGATGCCACCGCCGGCCGCGGCCATCGCGGCAAGTGCATCGACATCGTCGCTGACCAGCGCACGGCCGAGGTCGGGCTGGAAGCGCACGCCATCGCGGATGAAATTCCAGCGCAGGTAGCGCCCATCCACTGGATAACGCAGCAGCAGGCAGTCGTGATATTTCAGCTCGTCCGGCGTCTGCGGCGCGCCGCAGCGCTGCAGATACGCCGGCGCTGCACACACGACGAACGGCACATCGGCGATGTGGCGCGCCACCAGGCCGTCCTCGAGTTGGGCTTCGATGCGCAGGCTCACATCCACGCTTTCCTGCGCGTGTTGCACCACCCGGTCGGTGCACAGCAGTTCGATCTCCAACCGCGGGTAGCGCTGCCGCAGTGACGGCAACATCGGCGCCAGCACATGCCGCGCGAAGGCGGCGGTGCTGGCCACGCGCAGGCGGCCGGCCGGGGCCTGCTGCGGGCCGGCCACCAGTTGCCGCGCACGCTCCAGGTCGCGTTCGATCTGCCGCACCTGCTCCACGTACAGCGTGCCGCGTTCGGTCAGCGCCAGGCTGCGCGTGGTCCGGTGCAGCAGGCGCACGCCCAGGTGTTGCTCCAGGCGCGCGATGTTCTGGCTCACCGCGGCCGGGCTCACACCCAGACGCTTGGCGCCGCCGGCGATGCTGCCGGCATCCACCGTGCTGACGAAACTACGAATGGACTGAAGAATGTTCATATGCCCAGCCAGTGTTACCAATGGATTCGTAAGATTTGCTTACGTAAGCCACAAGGCTACGCGATCTACCGGCCCGGGTGAGCCGCTTCTACAGTGGCCGCTCCGCCGCACTCCACCCGAGGCCACCGCATGTCATCCACCCCCACCGCCGTAGCCCCTGCTCGCTGGAAGCTGGGCGTGCGCGCCACCCCGTTCGTGTTTGCCTTCTACATGGCCGCGATCATGGCGCTGCTGATGTGCCTGGTGATCACCGGCGCCAACACCGGCCTGGCTGCCGGTTACCTGTGGCGGGTGCTGGATGCCTACCGCATCGCCATGCCCACTGCATTTTGCTGTGTACTGGTGGTGCGCCCATTGGTGGTCCAACTGGTGGCCTGGACCGTGCATCCGCCGCGCTGAGCTGCGCCACCTGTGGCTGCCGGCAGCGGCCGGGTTTGCCACCGCAGGCAGGTGCTGCCGCGCAGCATCACGCCGTGCCGGTTTGCGACCGCCGTCATGGCTGGCCGCAATGATTCCGGAATGAAATCCACGGAACTGAACTACAACCGCAAATTGCTTTGACTCTGTACCACCTGCTGCGCAGCGTCGCCCCTCCACGAACCCGGGTTCGTTTCGGAGAGAGAGGCAATGAACATGCGATGCAATGTTGCTGTGCAGGTCGCCGTGCTACTGGGAACCGCCTGTGCAGCGCTCACCCCGCAGCTGCGCGCACAAACACTGGTGTGGGAAGACAATTTCAACGGCCCCGCCATCGACGGCAACACGTGGACCTATGACGTCGGCAATGGCTGCCAGATCGGCTTGTGCGGCTGGGGCAATGGCGAGATGCAGTACTACACCAGCCGGCCCGAGAACGCGCGCATCGAAAACGGGCGGTTGGTGATCGAAGCGCGCCGCGAAGCGTTTCAAGGCATGCCGTTCACGTCGGCGCGGCTCAAGACCGAGGGCCGCATGCACTTCAAGTACGGCACGCTGGAAGCACGCATCAAGACGCCGGTGGTCGGCAACGGGCTGTGGCCGGCGTACTGGATGCTCGGCGCCATCGGCGTGTGGCCCGGCCGCGGCGAGATCGATCTGATGGAAGCCGGCATGGCCGCGGCAATCGCCAACGGCACCGCCAATCGGCGCATCGGCGCGGCCGTGCACTGGGACTACAACGGCGCGCAGGCCGACTACGACACCAGCTACACCCACCCGGTGAACCTGCATAACGACTTCCACGTGTACCGGATGACCTGGGACCCGAACGTCATCCGCATGAGCATCGACGGCCAGCAGTACTTCGAATTTGCGATCTCCAATATCGAAGGCGCCTCGCTGCACGAATTCCATCAGCAGCATTACCTGCTGCTCAATCTGGCTGTCGGCGGCACCTTCACCGGCATCAACACGCCGGGCGGTGTGACCGCGCCGCTGCCGGGCAAGATGGAAGTGGATTACCTGCGGCTGTATCAGAACCCCGGCGCGTCGCTCTATGTGGGCGCACAACACACCGCGCCGGCCGGGCGCTTTGGTGTGTTCACCGATCAGACCGATACCGCTGCGCGGCTCACCTTCGGCCAGGACGCACAGCTGTATCTGTGGAACAACCTCAGCCCGATCGCGCAGGCGCCGTTCGAAGGCGGCAACGTGATGGCCTACCGCGCCAATGCCGGCGCCTGGTATGGACTGGGCATCCAGACCGACTACCGTGACATGCGCAATTATGCGGGCGGCTCACTCAAGTTGCATCTGAAGACCACCACGCCGTCGACCTTCAAGATCGGCATCAACACCAGCTTTGGCGACAGTTGGGTGGACTTCGTACCGGGCGGCAATCAGTACGGCCTGGTGCGCGATGGCGTGTGGCACGAGGTGAGCATCCCCTTCAGTGCCTTCTACGATCTGGATCTGCAATCGGTCAAACAGATGTTCATGCTGGTGGCCGACCCGCCGGCGAGCCCGGTGGAGATCGCCATCGACAAGGTCTATTACCAGAGCCGTTGAGCGCCGGCAGCGCACCCCTTGTCTGCATCGCCACGCACGCGGCGATGCAGATAAGCAGTAAGGCGACTCAGCCGCCCTCGCCCTTCAACAGGCCGATCAGCTGGCGCAGGCGATAGGGTTTTGGCAGGAAATCCACTTGTGCCGGCAGCGGCGGCAACTGTGCCTTGGCAAAGCCCGAGGCCAGGATGATGCGTGCCTGCGGCAGCAACTGGCTCACCTGTTCGCTCAGTTCGATACCAGACATGCCGTTGGGCATGCGGATGTCGCTGAACACCACGTCGTAGGGGCCGTTCTCGCGCAGCATGCGCAGCGCACTGTGGCCATCGTCGGCGGTATCGACGGTGATGCCGGCGTCGCGCAGCGCTTCGCCGATGAGATCGCGCAGTTCCTGTTGGTCTTCGACCATCAGCAAGCGCAGGGAATCAGTCATGCTCGGCCTCCAGAATCGCCGGGAGCAACAGGGTCACGGTGGTGCCGCGGCCGGGCGCGGTCTGCAGATCGACAAAGCCGCCGGATTGCGCGGCAAACCCGTGCACCTGGCTCAAGCCCAGGCCGGAGCCCTTGCCGACTTCCTTGGTGGTAAAGAACGGTTCGCTCGCACGCTGCGCCACCTGCGCAGACATGCCCGGGCCCGTGTCGCTGACGGCGATGCCGACATAGGCGCGCGCGGGGCCGTGCGGATCGTCCAGCGGTGCGCGCTGTTGCATGGACGCAGACAGCACGATGCTGCCACCGGCAGGCATCGCATCGCAGCTGTTGAACACCAGGTTGAGCAAGGCTGCCTCCAGTTGGCCGGGGTCCACGCGCACGTCGGGCAGCGCATCGGCAAAGTCCACGCGCAGGCTGATGCCGGCCGGGCAGGCGCGCCGCAGCAATTCGAGCGAGCGTTCCACCACCGCCGCGGGTGCGTGGCGCTCGGGCACCAGCCGTTGTCCACGGGCGAAGGCGAGCAGCTGCCGGGTCAGCAAGGTGCCACGATCCACCGCGGTCTGCGCGGCCTCCACCAGCATGCGCGTGCGCGCATCCTCGCCGGCGCGCAGCGCGATCAGGTCCAGGCTGGTCACCATCACCGTCAGCAGATTGTTGAAATCGTGCGCCAGGCCCAGCGTCAGGCGCCCCAGCGCTTCGACTTTCTGCGATTGCAGCAACGCCTGCTGCGCGTGCTGGAGCAACTGCTGGGCTTCATGGCGCTCGGTGATGTCGCGGGTGACCTTGGCAAAGCCGATCAGCACGCCATGCTCGCGCACCGGCTCGATCACCACGCTGGCCCGGAAGCGGCTGCCGTCCTTGCGTAGGCGCCAGCCCTCGGCGGAAAAGCGTCCTTCGCGCAACGCCGTGTCCAGCGAGCGCGCAGGTTCGCCACGCTGGGCGTCTTCGGGCAGATAGAACCGCGAGAAATGCGTGCCGAGCACTTCGTCGGCGCGGTAGCCTTTGATGCGTTCGCCGCCCGGATTCCAGCTACGCACAACGCCCGCGGTATCCAGCAGGTAGATCGCGTAGTCGGACACGCTCTGCACCAACAGATGGCATTGCCGGCTGTCGTAAGAAAGCGGCCCAGAGTTGTCCACGGCCGTTTCCGCATCCATCGCGCGGTTTCCCCCGGAAAAGCGCGCGACCATAGTGACGGGGCCGTGAAGGCAATGTGCAAGCCAACACGGCTGTAAATCCGTCAAAAAACCGGCGATTTGCGTGTGAATTTTATCGGCTACCATGACCGCCCTCCCAGTTTGGTCCACACCTTCATGCAGAACATCACGACCTCGCGCGACCGCTGGATCTGGGTGATCGCAGCAGGGTTGATGGCCGGCACGTTGGGGGTGGAACTGGTCACGCCGCTGGGGTATGCGGTGTGGCTCACCTACTTTGTCGCCGTCGGCGTCACCGTGTTCCAGAACCATGTGCGCGTGCCGCTGGTGGTGGGCGTGCTGTCGTGCGTGTTGTTGGCGATCGGTTTCCACCTGGCCCCGTCCAGCACCAATTCGAGTTTCTCCTCGGTCAACCGCAGCATCGGCGGCATCTCGTTCCTGTCCATGGCGCTGGTGGTGATGCAGGCGATCCGCGCGCGCCGCCAGGCCGAAACCGCGCTGTGGCTGCAGCAAGCCGAAAACACCGTCGAAGCGAGCCTGCGCGGCGACCAGAGCCCGGAAGCGCTGGCCGATGCCGCCGTGCGCGCCCTGTGCGACACGCTAGAGGCGCAAGTTGGCGCGCTGTATCGGCTGGAAGGCGAGCGCCTGCGCCTGACCGGCGGCGCAGCGCTGGCCGAGGACGTACCAAGCACGCTGCCCACCAACCTCGGCCAGCTGGGTGAAACCCTGCAGCGCGGCAGCGTGCGCCGCGTGCGTGGCGTGGATGCCGGGCACCTGCAGATTGCCTCGAGCCTGGGCAAGAGCGATTGCCAGGAATTGCTGCTGGCGCCAGTCACTGCCGACGGCCGCATCATCGGCATCGTCGAGCTGGGCCGCACCGGTGCGCCGGGTACGGCCGCCACCCGCGAAGAAGAGCTGCTCAGCCGCTGCGGCGAGAACATCGGCGTTGCCTTGCGCACCGCGCTGCTGCGCGCCCAATTGGTGAGCCTGCTGGAAGAAACCCAGCGGCAGAGCGAAGAATTGCAGACGCAGCAGGAAGAACTGCGCGTGGCCAATGAGGAACTGGAAGAACAGAGCCGCAGCCTGCAGCAGTCGCAGAGCGATCTGGAACAGCAGCAGGCCGAACTGGAACAGACCAACGTGCAGCTGGAAGAACGCACCCAGGCACTGGAGGCGCAAAAACAGGCCTTGCTGGTGGCGCAGGGGCAACTGGTGCGCAACAGCAACGAGCTGTCCACCGCGTCGCGCTACAAGTCCGAATTCCTGGCCAACATGTCGCACGAGTTGCGCACCCCGCTCAACAGCTCGCTGATCCTGGCCAAGCTGCTGGCCGACAACAAGGACCACACGCTCACCGCCGAGCAGGTGAAGTACGCGCAGGCAATTCACTCGTCCAACAACGACCTGCTGGCGCTGATCAACGACATCCTGGACCTGTCCAAGATCGAAGCCGGGCATGTGGAATTGTCGGACGACACCGTGGCGATGAGCTCGGTGGTGCAGCGCCTGCGCGACACCTTCGAACCACTGGCGCGGCAGAAAGGCCTGCAGTTGGAGATCAGCGCCGACGCGGGCGCGCCGACGCAATTGGTGGTGGACAACCAGCGCCTGCAGCAGATCCTCAAGAACCTGCTGGCCAATGCGATCAAGTTCACCGAGCACGGCCAGGTCAGTCTGGCGGTGCAATCGCACGGCACTGGGCGCGTGCGCTTTGTGGTGTGCGATACCGGCATCGGCATTGCGCGCGAGCAGAGCGAGGTGATCTTCGAAGCATTTCGCCAGGCCGATGGCAGCACGCGCCGGCGCTATGGCGGCACCGGGCTGGGTTTGTCGATCTCGCGCGACCTGGCGTTGCGCATGGGCGGCAGCATCAGCGTGGACAGCGAGCCCGGACGTGGCAGCTGCTTCACCCTGGAACTGCCCGTGGATGGCGCACCGGCCGAGGCAGCTGCCCCGGCTGCTGCACCGGCCACGCACCTCGCGCCCACCCCGCGCAGCGACACCGCGCAGCTCTTTGCAGCGCGCACGTCCGCCGCGATCAGTGCTGCGCCGGTAGCGATGCCTGCCAGCAACGCGGCACCGAGCGTGCGCGCCGACGATGACCGCGATCAGCGCACCCGCCCCGGCCGCCTGATCCTGGCGGTGGAAGATGAAACCCGCTTTGCGCAGGCCCTGGTCGACCTGGCGCACGAGCTCGATTTCGATTGCGTGGTGGCGCCCAATGCCGAAGAAGCGCTGCGGCTGGCCGCGGAACTGCGCCCCAGCGGCATCCTGCTCGACATCGGCCTGCCCGATGCCTCCGGCCTGAGCGTGCTGGAGCGGCTCAAGCGCAACCCGGTCACCCGCCACATCCCCGTGCACGTGGTCTCGGCGCTGGAGCGCAGCCAGATTGCGCTGGAGTTGGGTGCGGTGGGCTACCTGATCAAGCCGGCCACGCGCGAACTGCTCGCCGGGGCGATCCGCCAGCTGGAAGAAACCAACGCCCGCGCACTGCGCCGCCTGCTGATCGTCGAAGACGACAGCGCGCTGCGCGCCAACCTGGAACTGCTGCTGGCGCGCGATCAGCTGGAGATCGTCGCAGTCGGCACCATTGCCGAGGCGATGGACCAACTGGGCAGCGCCACATTCGATTGCATGGTCACCGACCTCGCCCTGCCCGACGGCAGCGGCTACGACCTGCTCGAACGCATGGCCGGCAACGATGCGGTGGCCTTCCCGCCGGTGATCGTCTACACCGGCCGTGCGCTCACCCGCGACGAAGAACAACGCCTGCGCCGCTATTCCAAGAGCATCATCATCAAGGGCGTGCGTTCGCCCGAGCGCCTGCTCGATGAGGTGACCTTGTTCCTGCACAGCGTGGAAGCCTCGCTGCCCAGCGACCAGCAGCGCCTGCTGCGCGAAGCGCGCCGCCGCGATGCGGTGCTCGATGGCGCCACCGTGTTGCTGGCCGAAGACGACGTGCGCAACATCTTCGCGCTGTCCAGCGTGCTCGAGCCGCTGGGCGTCACCCTGCAGATCGCCCGCAACGGCCGCGAGGCGCTGGAGCACCTGGCCAAGCACGAGGTGGACCTGGTGCTGATGGACATCATGATGCCGGAGATGGATGGCATCACCGCGATGCGCCAGATCCGCGCCAACCGCCAGTGGCAAGACCTGCCGATCATCGCCCTGACCGCCAAGGCGATGGCCGACGACCGCGAACACTGCCTGCAGGCCGGTGCCAACGACTACATCGCCAAGCCCATCGACGTGGACAAGCTGGTGTCGCTGTGCCGGGTGTGGTGCTCGCGGCAATGACTGCGGTGGAGCTGTTCGACCTGGAGCTGCGCGTGCTGCTGGAAGCGGTGTACCAGCGCTATCACTACGATTTTCGCGATTACGCGGTGTCGTCGTTGCGCCGGCGCATGCGCCACGCCATGGGCCGCTTCGACTGCGCGCGCGTGGCCGATCTGCAGCACCGCTTGCTGCACGAGCCGGACACCTTTGCCCAGGCAATGCAGTTCTTTACCGTGCAGGTCTCGGAAATGTTTCGCGACCCGGCGTATTTTCGGGTATTGCGCGAACACGCCGTCCCGGTGTTGCGCACCTATCCGTCGATCAAGCTGTGGGTGGCCGGCTGCAGCACCGGCGAAGAAGTCTGGTCGCTGGCCATCCTGCTGCACGAAGAAGGCCTGCTGGAGCGCGCGGTGATCTACGCCACCGACATCAATCCCGAAGCACTGAACATGGCCGAGGCCGGCGCCTATGGTATCGACCGTATTGCCCAGTTCAGCCGCAACTATCTGGACGCCGGCGGCCGTGGTTCGTTGTCGGATTACTACACCACCGCCTACGACGGCGCGGTGTTCGACCGCCGGCTCAAGCGCAATATCGTGTTCGCCGATCACAGCCTGGCCACCGACACGGTGTTCTCCGAAGTGCATCTGGTGTCGTGCCGCAACGT
The DNA here is from genome assembly GCF_041475695.2 of Xanthomonas sp. NCPPB 4037. Taxonomy (NCBI): domain Bacteria; kingdom Pseudomonadati; phylum Pseudomonadota; class Gammaproteobacteria; order Lysobacterales; family Lysobacteraceae; genus Xanthomonas; species Xanthomonas sp. NCPPB 4037. Next base: position 1,475,138 of record NZ_CM191261.1, on the reverse strand, counting down.
GCTGATCTATTTCAACCGCAGCCTGCAGGATCGCGCGGTGGGCCTGTTCTACGATGCGCTGGTGCACCGTGGCTTCCTTGGGCTGGGTAGCAAGGAGTCGCTGCAGTTCGGCGCCCATGCACAGGCCTTCGAAACCTGCGCACGCGAACAGCGGTTGTACCGGAAGGCCGCATGAGCCCGGCCACGCCGCAGTATCTGGAATTCGATGCCATCGTGATCGGCGCTTCCGCCGGTGGCGTGATGGCCTTGCAGACGCTGTTGTCCGGCCTGCCGGCCACGCTGCCGATGCCGGTTCTGGTGGTGCTGCATTTGCCGCGCGACCGCCCCAGCCAGGTGGCCGAGCTGCTGGATGCGCGCTGCGCGCTGCCGGTGCGCGAAGCCATCGACAAACAACCTTTGCAGCCCGGCACGGTGACCATCGCGCCACCGGACTATCACCTGCTGGTGGAAGGCCGCGACAGCCTGGCGTTGTCGATGGATGCACCGGTGCTGTTCTCGCGCCCGGCGATCGACCCGTTGTTCGAATCGGCTGCCGATGTGTTCGGCCAGCAGCTGCTTGCGATCCTGCTCACCGGTGCCAGCAGCGACGGCAGTGCCGGCGTGGCCGCGGTGCGCACTGCCGGCGGAAGCGCGTGGATCCAGCGCCCCGACGATGCCGCCTCTCCCCTGATGCCCGCCTCCGCCCTCGCCCATGCCGGCGCCGATGCGGTGCTCACCCTGCAGGCGATCTGCAGTCGACTGGAAGCCTTTCACGCATGAACCTCACCGCGACCAGCGCCGCCGCCCGCAGCGACGAACCCGCCAAGATCCTGATCGTCGACGATGTGCCGCAGAACCTGGTGGCCATGGAAGCACTGCTGCAACGCGAGGGCATCCAGGTGCTGTGCGCGGCCTCCGGTGCGCAGGCGCTGGAGCTGCTGCTCGAACACGATGTGGCGCTGGCATTGCTGGATGTGCACATGCCGGAAATGGACGGCTTTTCGCTGGCCGAGCTGATGCGCGGTTCGCAGCGCAGCCGGCATGTGCCGATCATCTTTTTGACCGCCTCGCCGAACGACCCGATGCGTGCGTTTCAGGGCTATGAGACCGGCGCGGTGGATTTCCTACACAAGCCGATCGAGCCGCACGTGATCCTGAGCAAGGTCAACGTGTTCATCGAGTTGTACCAGCAGCGGCGCCTGCTCAAAGCGCGCAATGCCTCGCTCGAACGCGCGCTCACGCTCAACGAAACCATGATGGCCGTGCTCACCCACGACCTGCGCACGCCGCTGTCGGTGATTCTGCTGTGCGCGGACAAGCTCGGCCTGGACGTGCCCGAAGACGGCTCGGCCGCGCGCACGCTGGAGCATCTGGAAAACAGCGCGCGGCGCATGGCGCGCATGGTCGAACAATTGCTGGATTTCTCGCGCCTGCGTACCGACGGGCTGTCGATGCAGTTCGGCCCATGCAACCTGGGCGAGGTGGCGCACAGCGTGGTGGGCGAAGTGGCGCAGGCCAACCCGCATACGCCGATCGAGCTGCGCACCGAAGGCGACCTGGACGGCGATGGCGATGGCGACCGCCTGGCGCAGGTAGTGTCCAACCTGGTCGGCAACGCGGTGCTGCATGGTGGTCGTCACCCGGTGCAGGTGCACCTGGATGGCCGCGAACACGACACCCTGCGGCTGTCGGTGCGCAACACCGGCCACATTCCCGACACCTTGATGCCGCGGTTGTTCGAACCGTTCAAAGCCAGCTTTCACGCCAGCCAGGGGCTGGGGTTGGGCCTGTTCATCGCTGATCAGTTCGTCAAGGCGCATGGCGGCACCTTGCAGGCACGCAACGAAGACGGCGACGTGGTGTTCGAGGCCAAACTGCGCCGGCGCAACCTGGCTGCCTGACGCCGGTCTGCGGTGCTGTTGGCGACTGCCCCAATGACTGGGCGCGGCAGGGACAGCAGCAAGCAGCTTCATCCGCACGGCGCAGCGCAATGCCGCTCGCAGTATCCAATGTCGATTTTTACAGGCTTCATTCGTCGTGATCTGAAGACGCACGCCGTGCGTCCTGCCAACGGAGGTTGTCATGTCGTATATCGATGGGTTTGTGCTTGCCGTGCCTACTGCCAACAAAGAGAAGTTTCTCGAACACGCCCGTACCGGCGACGCGATCTGCCTGGAGCATGGCGCGCTGCGGGTGGTGGAATGCTGGGGCGACGATGTGGCCCATGGAAAGCAGACCGACTTCTACCGCGCCGTGGAAGCCAGCGCGGACGAAACCGTGGTGTTTTCCTGGATCGAATGGCCGGACAAGGCCACCCGCGATGCCGGCATGCAGAAGATGATGGATGACCCGCGCATGGATCCTCAGAACAACCCGATGCCGTTCGACGGCAGGCGCATGATCTACGGCGGCTTCGTGCCGGTCGTCACGCTGGGCAAGGCGGCCCGCTGAGCGCATTGCGCGGCAACTACGGGTGGATGCAGTCGCCAGTGGCAGAGCATCCACCCGCCCTGCACAAGCCTGCAGCGGTGCGCGCATTACACTGACCAGCCTGCGTGTACTGCATCGCAAGCCGATGCAGCACGCGCCGTGCCGGGCAATGCGCGTACCCACTGGAGAGTCGTGATGACCGATACACCGCTACTGGTGGCCTGCCCCAGCTGCGCCGCAATGAACCGGCTGCCGCCCTCGCGGCTGCGCGATGCGCCCAAGTGCGGCAGCTGCCATACCGCCTTGTTCCTTGGCACGCCGGTGGCGCTGTCGTCGGCGGATTTCGATAAACATGCGGTACGTAGCGAACTGCCGCTGCTGGTGGATTTCTGGGCCCCCTGGTGCGGGCCGTGCCTGAGCATGGCGCCGCAGTTTGCCGCGGCCGCCGCCAGCCTGGAGCCGCAGCTGCGCCTGGCCAAGGTCGACACCGATCTGCATCCGGTACTGGGCACGCGGTTTGGGATCCGCAGCATCCCCACCCTGCTGATCCTGCGCAACGGCAAGGAACTGGCCCGCCAGTCCGGCGCCATGGGCAGCACACAGATCATCGCCTGGGCGCGTTCGGTGCTTTCCAGCCACTGAAGTCCATGCAAGCGGATGCGTGCTGCATGCTGTGCCTGCGTGCGTTGTGACACATGCGCGCGTCAGGCCATAACGTCGATCAGCGGCCGGCCAACTGGCAGCAGCACATTGATCCACGCGCAGGTTGCACGGTGAGCCCTTTGCACGCTGCAAGCCGTTTGAACGCAGTGCGGCGGCTCATGGCCGCCGCACTGCTTACAGCGCAAACGCTTTCGCTTACTGCCAGTTGACGTTGACCGACACGCCCACAATGCGCGGCTCGTTGTAGACCGCGGCCATGTAGTTCTCGATCACGCCCTTGACGTTCTTTTCGTTGGTGATGTTGCGCGCAAATGCCGCCACTTCCCACGCGCCATAGCCACCGGTGTAGCCCAGCTTGAGCCCGCCCTCGAAGTTACCGTCGGCGCGGAACTCGGTGGAGTCGTACAGCACAAAGCTGGTTTCACCCTGCTTATTCCAGTCGGTGGACACGAAGAACGCGCCGTCATTGCCCACCGGAATGTCGTAGCGCGCGGCCAGGTTGAGGTTGTACTTGGGCGCGTTGGGCAGCGGGTTGCCATCGATCTGCGCGAAGGTGTTGGCGCCCACGCGGATGGTGGGGTCGTTGACCGTGCACACCACCACACCGTTGAGCGCACAGGCCTGCGCATACACGCGCTTGTCCTGGATTTCGCTGTGCAGCAGGCTCAGGCCGGCGGTCAGCGACAGGTTGGAGATCGGGCGCCAATCCAGGTCCGCTTCCAGGCCGTAGGCCTTGGCCTTGTCGGCGTTGAACAGCACGCCATTGCCGTCGGCATCGTTGCCGTTGAGCTGGATGTCGTCCACCGTGTAGGTGAAGCCACTGACATTCAGGCGCAGGCGGTTGTCGAACAGGCTGCTCTTGATGCCTGCTTCCCAGGACAGGATGGTTTCCGAATCGGCGGTGGTGAAGTCCGAGTTGAACACCGCGCTGCGGCCCTGAATGGTAGGGCCGCGGAAGCCGCGGGCCACGCGTGCATACACGCTCAGGTCCGGGTTGAGTTCGTACATCGCGCTCAGGTCCCAGCTGGGCTGGGTGTCGGACAGGCGCACGTCGCGACGGCCGCGGTAGGTGACCGCGCCGGCAGCGGTGTCGGCGGTCTTGAGCAGGCGGGTTTCCTTGGTGTCCTTGGTCTGGCGGATGCCGGCGGTCAGGGTGAGCGCATCGGTGGCCTTGTAGCTGAGCTGGCCGAAGCCGGCCCAGGAGGTATTGGTGTTGCGCAGGCGCACCCAGTTGTTGGGGTTACGCGCGGCGGTCTGCAGGAAATAGGCGCGCTGGTAGAAATCGGTGGTGTCGCGGCCATCGAAATAGAACCCGCCCACCTGCCACTGCAGCGCGTCATCGCCCACGCTGGCCAGGCGCAATTCCTGGGTGTACTGGTCGAGGTCACGGATCTGCCCCATCGACTGGCCAAACCCGTTCGGCACGCCGTTGACCGGATAATTGGCCGCCGCGCCGCCATCGGTGTCGCCACGGCTGTAGCCGGAGGTGGTTTCGTAGGCGCTGATGGAGGTGAGCGACACGCCGCCGAAGTCGTAGGCCGCCTTGATCGAGCCGCCATCGGTCTTGTACGCCTGCGGGTTGTCGTGCGCTTCGTCGTAGGCCACGCGGTCGCGCGGCACATCCACCTTGTCGCTGCCCCGGGTCACCGCATTGCGCAGGAACAACGTGGACGTACCGTCGTAATCACGCGTGTGTGCGGACGCCAGCACCGAGAATTCCTCGCTGGGCTTGAGCAGCAGCTGCAGGCGCGCGTTGCGGTCGTTGTAGCCGCCCATCGCGTCCTTGCGCGGCGTGCGCGTGCCGTCGGCGCTGCTGCCGGCGAAGGTGTTGTCCACCCAATCGTCGCGGTGCTGGTACAACGCCGACACGCGGAACGACAGCACATCGTTGATCGGCCCGCCGAAGCCGCCATCCAGCGAGATGGTGTTGTAGCTGCCGTAGCTGGCGTTGACGCGCCCGGTGTAGGTATCGCTGGGTTTGACGGTGTCGAACTTGACGATGCCGGCCGTGGTATTGCGGCCGAACAAGGTGCCTTGCGGGCCGCGCAGCACTTCCACCTGGTCCACGTCGTAGACGGGGTTGGACTTGAGTACCACGTGCTCCAGCACCACGTCGTCCTGGATGATCGACACCGGCTGCGAGGCACCGAGATAAAAGTCGATATTGCCCAGGCCGCGGATATAGAAGCGCGGGAAGATGCGCCCGGTGGTGGTTTCCGCATAGAAGCCCGGCACCCGGCCGGACAGCGCCAACAGCGTGTCGTCGCCACCGGCGGTGTACTCGCGCATCGCCGCGCCCTGCACCACGCCCACCGACACCGGCACGTCCTGCAGATTCTGCTCGCGGTGTTCGGCGGTCACCGTCACCGTGTCCAGCGCGGTCGGGCTGGCTTCGCCCTGGCTTGTCGGCGCCTGTTGCGCGGCCGCGCCGGTGGCCACCGATGCAAGCAGCAATGCGGCGCAGGCGCGTGCCAGCGGCGTACGCTGCAGCCCGGCGCTGGAGCGCGTCACGCTGCGTGCGGCAAGGGAGGACAGGGAAGAGGCAACAGGCGAGTACAGCGACATGCGAGGGTGATCCTTGGGTGGTTGGCGCGTGGTTGCGTCCGTTCGGCGTGCGCAAGCCGTTGGAGGCGCCGTGTGGCGCCGCGCGCACGATATGTCAACGATGTTGCAGCTCTATGGCAGCGATGCCGTCCGCGATGCGTCGCTCAGTACGCGCCTCCAGCCATTCCGGCCGGCACGCCTGGCATGGCAAACCGTCATGCCGGCACTGCGGGCGGGCTGTCATGCTTGGCAGCGCGCCGGCACACCGTCCAAGGCGCCGCGCTAACAGGGGGAAATGCTGTGAGACGACTGCGATGGATGTGTGGCATGGCGCTAGCCATGGCCTGCCAGATGGCGATGGCCGGCACGGCGTTGGTCACCCAGGTGGACTACCAGGGCGATGACGGCGGCGCGGTGCCCACTGATGCGCAGTACCGCAATCCGGTGCTGGCCGGCTTCTATCCGGACCCGTCGGCGATCCGCGTCGGCAACGCGTTTTATCTGGTCACTTCCAGCTTCGGGTATTTCCCGGGCCTGCCGGTGTTCAAGAGCAGCGATCTGGTGCACTGGACCCAGATCGGCAATGCCATCGATCGCCCCGGCCAGATCAACTACGGCAACGACGCGCTCACCCGCGGCCTGTTCGCCGCCAGCATCAGCCACCATGACGGCACGTTCTACATCGCCAACACCTGTTTCTACTGCGATCGCGGCAATTTCCTGATCACCGCCAAGGACCCGGCCGGGCCGTGGTCGGATCCGATCTGGCTGGACGCCAAGGGCATCGACCCGTCGCTGTTCTTCGACGACGACGGCAGCGCCTGGCTGGTCAACAACGATGTGCCGGCCGGCAAGTTGCGCTACGACGGCCACCGCGCCATCTGGTTGCAGCAACTGGATCTGCAACGCATGAAGCTGATCGGCCCGCGCCAGGTGATCGTGGATTCCGGCTTCCAGCCGGCCAGCAATCCCGAGCACATCGAAGGCCCGCATCTATTCCGGCGTGACGGCTACTACTACCTCACCGCGGCCGAAGGCGGCACCGGCGAGCAGCACGCGCAGATGATCTACCGCAGCCGCCAGATCGCCGGCCCCTACGAGCCCTGGTCGGGCAACCCCGTCCTGACCCAGCGCGACCTCGACCCGGCGCGCCCGGCCCCGATCACCTCCGCGGGCCATGCGCAGTTCGTGGAACTTGCCGATGGCAGCTGGTGGGCGGTGTTCCTGGCCACCCGCCCGTACCGCGGCAACCACTACACGCTGGGCCGCGAAACCTTCCTGCTGCCGGTGCAATGGCGCGATGGCTGGCCGCTGGTGTTGCCGCATGGCAAGGCGATCCCGTCGGTGGCCACGCGCCCACCGCTGCCGGCCGGCACGCAGGCCACGCCGACCAGCGGGCCGATGCACTGGAGCGAGCGCTTCGATGGCGCGCGCGTGCCGATGCAGTGGATGACCATCCACCCGCCACGCCAGCCGTGGTTGGCCACCGGCCCGACCGGCCTGCGCATCACCCCGTCGACCGTCGCGCTGGGCACCGAAGGCGCGGGCCAGCCCGCCTATCTCGGCCACCGCCTGCAGCACCATCACGCCACGCTGGTGGCCAGCGTGGACGGCAGCGACCTATCCGTTGGCGAACAAGCCGGGCTGGCGGTGGTCGCCAAAGAAAGTCATTTCCTGGCCGCCATGCTGGTGCGCGAGACCGCCGGCAATGCGGTGGTGCTGTACCGCCGCGCCGGCACGCAAGAGCCATCCACCGGCGTGGTCCTGGCGCGCATGCCGCTGCCTGCGGTCACGCAAACGGTGACGCTGCGCGTTGCGCTGGATGCGGCAACGGTGCACGTGGATTTCGCGGTGGGCGACGGGCAATGGCAGACCTTGCTTGAACACGGCGACGCCAGCCTGCTCAGCACCGAAACCGCCGGCGGCTTTCTTGGCGCCACCTTCGGCCCGTACGCCTACAGGCCGTAAGCCCAGGCCGTAAGCCGTGGTACCGGCCTGCTGCCGTTCTCGGCGGCAGGCATGGCGCGTCATTGATGCATCAACACACGCAGCGCAGCGCTGCCATCAGCCCAGCATGCGGCTGACGGTATTGAGGAGGTCGTTGAGGCTGAAGGGCTTGGGCAGCAGCGCCATGCCCTCGGCAAGGAATTCCTGCCGGGTGGCCGCATTTTCGGCGTAGCCGGTGATGAACAGGATCGGCAACCCGGGGCGCAGATCACGCGCCACATCGGCCATGTCGCGCCCGTTCATGCCGGGCAGGCCGACGTCGGACACCACCATGTCGATGTGTGCATCGGCGCGCAGCTGCGCGAGCGCGCCATCGGCGTTTTCGGCCTCGATCACGTGGTACCCGGCATCGCTGAGCACCTCGCTCACCATCATGCGCACCACATCGGTGTCGTCCACCAGCAAGATGCGCTGCGAGCGCCCACGCGGCGCATTCGGCGGCGGCGGTGGCAATGCCTCGCCCACCGTCAGCCCGCGCGGCAACAACAAGGCCACCGTGGTGCCGCTACCCAGCGTGCTGGTGATGCGTGCGGTGCCGCCGGACTGGCGCGCAAACCCGTAGGTCATCGACAAGCCCAGCCCGGTGCCCTCGCCGATCGGTTTGGTGGTGAAGAACGGTTCGAACACCTGGCTCAGGATCGCCGGATCGATGCCGCTGCCGTCGTCGATCACGTTCACCGCGACATAGTCGCCGTCCTCCAGCTCCGGGTCGTTGTAGGCGGTGTGCGGCGCGCTCTGGATGCGGATGGTGCCGTGGCCCTGCAGCGCATCGCGTGCATTGATGACCAGGTTGAGCACCACGTTTTCCAGTTGATTGGCATCGGCGATCGCCACCAGCGGCGCCTCCGCCAGCTGCAGTTCCAGCGCGATGTTTTCGCCGATCGAACGGCGCAGCATGTCTTCCAGCGAGCGCACCCGCGCATTGACGTCGAACGGCTGCGCATCCAGCGACTGCTTGCGTGCAAACGCCAGCATGCGCTGGGTCAGCGCGGCAGCGCGGTGGGCCGAGCCGGTAGCGATTTCCGCCAGCCGTGGCACGCGTTCGATGCGGTTGGATTCCACCGCCAGCTGGATCATGTCCAGGCCGGAAATGATGCTGGTCAGCAGGTTGTTGAAGTCGTGCGCGATGCCGCCGGTGAGCTTGCCCAGCGCTTCCATCTTTTGCGCCTGCAGCAACTGGATTTCGGTGCGTTGGCGCTCGGCAATCTGATGCGCCAGCTCGGAGGTGGCGGTATCCAGTTCCTGGCGTTGCTCGCGCTCGCGCAGGCGTTGCTCGGTGACGTCTTCGACAAACAGCAGGCCCAGGTCCGGTTCGCGGTACGGCGACACCCGCCATTCGGTCTCGCGCACCACGCCATCGCGCAGGATCGACAAGGTCCCGCTCCAGCGCTCGCGCCGGCCCAGTGCGGCGGTCAAGGCCTGCACGGTGGCGCACTGGTCCAGGCCGGGCACGTTGATCGCCTCGCACGGGGTGGCGCTACCGATCAGCCGCTGAAACGCCGCATTGGCCTCCTGCGTGTGCAGCTGCGCATCGACCACCGCGATCGGCGCGCCGATGTGCTCGAAGATTTCGCGAAAGCGCGCCTCGCTGAGCCGCAGCGCTTCTTCGGCATTGCGCGCGCGCAGCAGCGTGCGCAAGGTGGCGACCAGCACGTTGGGATCGACCGGATGGATCAGGTAGGCATCGGCGCCGGCGTCCAGGCCGGTGATCATGTCACCGGTGGCAATCGAGGCCGCCGACACGTGCACCACCGGCAGCAGCGCGGTACGCGGCTCGGCGCGCAGCGTACGCACGATGTCGAAGCCGCTCATGTCCGGCAGGTTGACGTCCAGCACCACAGCGGCGAATGCCTCGGCGGCCAGGCGCACCAGCCCCTCGCCACCGGTGCCGGCTTCTTCGACCACGAACTGGTGGTGTTCGAGCACGCGCCGCACCGAATAGCGGGTCACCGCGTTGTCGTCCACTACCAGAATCCGATGACTGCTAGGCAAGACCATCCTCCTGCTGCGGCACCAGCGTCACCGGCAATACCACAAAAAATTCCGAGCCCTGCCCGACCACGCTGTGGATGCCCACGGTGCCGCCCAGCAACTCGGCAAAGCGCTTGCAGATCGACAGGCCAAGGCCGGTGCCGGTGAGGCGCTTTTGCAGTGGCGAATCCACCTGCACGAAATCCTCGAACAGCGCGTCGTGCAGTTCGGCCGGGATACCAATGCCGGTGTCCTGCACGCTGAAGCGCACGTGGGTGTCGCCCTGCAGTTGCGCGAAAACGCGCACATGGCCTTGCGGGGTGAACTTGAGCGCGTTGGAAATGAAGTTGCGCAGGATCTGCGCCAGCTTCTTGTCGTCGGTGTAGAGCATCGGCAACACCGGCGGATCTTCGAAGATCAAGGTGGTGCGGCTGGCGTCGGTGAGCGGGCGGAACATGCCGCGCAAGGCCGCGAACAGATCCATCAGATCGAACCAGCCCGGTGAGATGGTGACCCGCCCGGCTTCGATCTTGGCCAGGTCCAGCAGGTCGTCCACCATCTCGCTGAGCTCGCGGGTGGACGCGCTGACAAAGCGCACCTGCTTGAGTTGCTCGGCATTGAGCGGGCCGTCCATGCCGTCTTCCAGCAGCCGGGTGATGCTCAGGATCGAGCCCAGTGGCGTGCGGAATTCGTGGCTCATGTACGACAGGAACCGGCTCTTGAGCTCGGACACGTCGCGCAATTGCTCAGCCTGCTGATCCAGCTCGGCATACAGCGCCAGCACGCCCTGATTGGTTTCGTCCAGTTCCTCGCGCAGCGCCTGATTCTGCTGGCGCAAGCTCTCCAGCTCGGCCATCGCGTCGATGGCGGGAACCTCATTTGCGTGACTCATGACATGCCTCCCAAGCGCATGACAAACACACTGCTATCGTCGCGGCCGCGGTCGTGATCGCGCACCAGCAGTGCAGCGATGATGCGCGGATGGCGCGACAGCAGCCCCGGATGGTCGCGCAGATTCCAGCGCGATTGCAGCCCGTCGCTGTGCATCACCAGCAGCTTGCCGGTGGCCTGTGGAAAATCGAATGGCTGCGCCTTGCGGAACTGCACGCCCACGATGCCCGGATGCGAGGGCATGCCGCGCACGCCATCGCCGTCGCAGAGCGCGGCTGCGATATTGCCCACGCCGGCAAAGCGGACCTGCCCGCTGCGGCTGTCGAACTGCGCCACCGCCACCGCGCCGCCACGCGTGCCGGACATGGCGGCATGCAGGCGCGTGACCCGCTCGCCGGGCTCGCCGGTGGCTGCCGCGGCCGCGCGGGTGCCGGCGTCTGCCGCCTCCGCTGCACCGGCGCCGTGGCCCAGCCCGTCGATCACCGTTACCGTGGCACGCGCCTCGCGGATCTCCAGATGCCAGGCATCGCCGCACACGGTTTCGTTGTGGATCGGCACACGCAGCGCGCCGTACGCCAGGTCCTGGTCAGCGCTTTGCTGCGCAAACACACGCGCCACCACAATGGCGCCCTTAGCATCCGAATAGGCATCCAGCAGCTGCGCCTGGCGGTGGATCGCGCCGAGCCCGGTGCCCGGCGTGCCGGAGGTGGAATAGCCATCGCGCAGACACTGCGCAAGCGCAAATCCCGGTCCGTTGTCGAGCGTGCACAACTCCACGCCAACGCCGGCGCGCCCGGCCACCGGCGACAGCTGCACGCAGCCGCCACGCCCATGCTTGAGCACATTGGTGGCCAACTCGGTGGCCACCAGCGCCACGCGCCCACAGCTGGCCTCATCCAGCACCAATGCCTGCGCCAGGGCCACCGCTTCGCGGCGTGCCTGCCCGACCTGGCTTGCGTCGTCTAGACGAATCGACCGGGTCGGCGGACCTGCAAACGTCACTTCCATTTGGTGATGGTGATCCGCGTGCCCTTGCCGGGCGCGCTGTCCAGCACGAAGTCGTCCACCAGCCGACGGCTGCCGGACAGGCCCAGGCCCAGGCCGCTGCCCGAGGTCCAGCCGTCGGTCAGCGCCAGGTCCAGATTGGGGATGCCCGGGCCTTCGTCGCGGAAGGTCAGCTGCACGCCCTTGCGGATGCCGCTCTCCACCAGCGCCCAGTCCATGTCGCCACCGCCGCCGTAGATCACGGTATTGCGCGCCAGTTCGCTGGCCGCGGTGACCAGCTTGGTCTGGTCGACCAGACGCAGGCCGCACTGCACCACCAGCTTGCGCACGGTCTGCCGCGCCATCACCACGTCCTGCTCGGTACGCACCGGTTGCGAGCCAGCCGGCGTGCTCATGGATCGAGCACAGGTTGCTGTAGCAGCCGCATGCCGCGTTCGACATTCAAGGCGGTGCGCACGGTGGGCAGGGTCAACCCCAGCTCAACCAGCGTGATCGCCACCGCCGGCTGCATGCCCACCACCACGGTCTTGGCATCCATGATCGCCGCCAGCCCGGAGATGGTGCTGATCATGCGGCCGATGAAGGAGTCGACGATGTCCAGCGCGGAGATGTCGATCAACACGCCGCGCGCGGAGGTGGCGCTGATCTTTTCCGACAGGTCTTCCTGCAGGGTCAGCGCCAGCTGGTCGTGCATGTCCACCTGGATGGTGACCAGCAACAGATCACCCATCCGCAGGATCGGAATGCGCTCCATGTCAGCCCGCCTTGCTCACGGTCACGCCGGTGCGCTTGAGCGCCAACGCCAATGCATCGGCCAGGTTGGCCTTGGTCACGATGCCCTGCAGATCCAGGCCCAGATGCACGATGGTCTGCGCAATCTGTGGGCGCACGCCGCTGATGATCGCATCGGCGCCCATCAGGCGGATGGCGGTGACGGTCTTGAGTAGGTGCTGGGCAACCAGGGTGTCCACGGTGGGCACGCCGGTGATGTCGATGATGGCGATCTCCGAGCCGGTATCGACAATGCGCTGCAGCAGCGATTCCATCACCACCTGGGTGCGCTGCGAATCCAGCGTGCCGATCATCGGCAGCGCCAGCACGCCTTCCCACAGCTTCACCACCGGGGTGGATAGTTCCAGCATCTCTTCCTGCTGGCGCGCAATGATGTCTTCGCGGGTTTTCTGGAACGCCTTGATGGTGTGCAGGCCCAGCGCGTCCATCAACTCGGACAGCGCCCACAGCTGATGGCCAAGTTCTTCCGGCGTATCGGCATATTCGCGCTGCACCAGTTCAAACAACACGCGCTTGAGCGAGAAGATGAAGTTGGCGGTTTCCTGCGAATCGAAACCACGAGTAGCGCGGTCACGCGAAAGGTTCTCCAGGAACCGGCGCACTTCGCTCCATTCGGCACTGTCCAGGCTGCTGCCGCCGTCCTTCAACGAAGCCGCCAGCAGACGCAGAAAGTCGGCGCCCTGCGCCTGTGCATCCTTGTGCGAAATGCGCGCATCAGCGGTCAGGCTGGAGCCCAGCCATGCCGACAACAAGCCGCCTTCCTGGCCACGAATCGCATCGATCGTGCGCTGCTGCAATGCCACCATGAGATCACCCGTCGAGTAGTAGTAAACGATGACGTGGCATGCGAGCTGGACTGCGCCCGAGTCGGCGCGGCGCCCCCACGCCGAAGCGCTGCAGATTAAAGCAATTCAGGTTTGCCAACCAGACACGAACCTGTAGCGGTCATTTGGATCGCTCCAGGCCAGTTTGACATTGCTCCAGAGCGCTGAACGTGCGCCGGGCCACGGCTGGGGAATTCGGGATTCGGGATTCGGGATTCGGGATTCGGGATTCGGGATTCGGGATTCGCAGGCTGTCGCTGCGTGGGTGTGGTGGCTACTGCGGCGTGTTGGTGATAGCGCAAACGCTGTCGATGCAGAAGAGCGTGGCATTAGCGCGAGAAATGTCGTACCAGTCGCCGCGAGATCACACGCAAGCGTTACGCTGCCATTTCGCGTGCGCGCCCAAGCCACGCGAACATTCCGCTGTTTCTGCAGACTCAATGATGCCAGCTTGAGCGTCAAAAAAATTCCAGGGTCATCGCGGTTACCGGGCTAAAGACATCAGCGCCCGCATTGCGCTCCCCTACTAAAAAAACGGCGCGCCACGAGAACCGCAGCGCGCCGTGATGACTAGTGGTCTTACAGACCGTAGCGCTCGATCGCCTGCATATGCGGAGTGGTGTCCTGGTCGCAGGCTTCGGCAAGCCGCATCCAGCACATGCGGTGCGGCCAGCCGGCCGTCGCCATCACCAGCGCGCGGTGCAGTTCCAGCGGTGGCACTGCCTCCGGCAAGGCCACGGTGAACAACACGCCCGGCAATCCGGACTGCGGGTCTTCCGCATCGAAGGCGTCTGCGTTGTCTGGATCGATCAGGCGATAGTCGTCGCGGCTGTGCACCCACAGCGTCCACCCACGCGCTTCAATGTCCTTGCGCAAGGCGTCGATCGCCGGCTCGCCCGGATGCACGCCATCCACCAGCCAGCTGTTGCCGTAACCACCGGCCTGCAGCACATGCACCTGCGGATAGGTCGGCACGAAGCGTTCACGTTCGGCTTCATCCTCCGGCGGCGGATACACCAGCTCCGCGTCGAACACTACCCAGTCGCCCACGTGCTGGCGGCGCTGCGACGGCGCATTTTCAACGATGCGTGCGGTCACCGGCCCGGTGCGGCGCGCGTAATACTCGGCCACTTCGCCGTCTTCGATGCAGCGGATGATCACCCAGCCCCAGGTTTCCTCGACCACGCCACTGGTGCTGCTCAACTCCATGCCGATCGCCTGCGCGGAGGCACGTACCGCTTCCCAATCCTGCGCCGCACTGGCGGCGGTCATGTGGTCCCAATACGCCGAGCGTGGTTCTTCCAGTAGTTCAATCAGCTGCCGATAGACGTCGGCCGCCTCGGCGAAACGCCCGGTGTTGAGGTACATGCGCGCCAACAGCCCGCGCGCACCGTGCGAGCTCGGCGAGAGCGCCAGCAATGCGGTGCAGGCCTGCTCCAGCGCGGGCCAGTCGGCCAGCCGCTGTGCCAGCTGCGCCTCGCACCACAACGCCGCCACCGGCACCTGCGCGCGATACAGCTGCGCCAGGCGGCGCACGCCGGCCTCGTCGCCACGGCCCAGCAAGAGATTCATCAGCCGGAAGGTGGGGCTGGTTTCGCGATCGGCGTGCCGCTGCACGAACTGCCACAGCAAGGCGATCGCGTCTTCATCGGCCGCGCATGCGCTCAAGGCCGATGCGGCGGTGTCCACCAGTTCGGCATCGTCGGGCCGCTCGGCCACTGCCTGCAGCAACCACTGCGCTTCCTGTTCCGGATTGCGCGCGGCTTCCTGGTCTTGCGCGGACAACCACGCCAGCAACTGGTCGGCGGGCGCCGGCGGCGGCGCGCTCACCGGCGCCGCATCGATGCGTGCGGCCAAGGTGTTCAGCAACTCGGTGGCGCCACGGTCCAGCCGCAACTTGGGCACGTGCGCGCGGGCCAGTGCCAGGTGCCGGCGCGCGGTCCACACCGCGCCGCGCTGCAAGGCCATCCCGATTGCAAGCTCCGCTGCTTCGATCAAGATGCGGTGCGCACCCACCTGCGCGTAGTGGTCCAGCATGGTCTGCACGCGGCTGCCCAGATCCCAGCTGTTGCGCTCGGGCGCGCGCGACACCAGCACCGCCACCGCACGCAACCAGTGCAGGCGATAGCGCGGCGCCACATCGCGCCACGGCAGCAGCGCCTGCATGGCCTCTTCGTCGCGCCCCAACAAGGCCAGCGCGCGGGTTTTCTGCAACTGACGCGGCTGGCTGCAGTTGGCCCACTCGGCGCCTTCGCGCGCGGCCTCGCGTTCGCGCTGTTCGACCAGTTCCAGCGCCTCGGCAGCGCGGCCCAGCGCCAGCAGGATGGAGATACGCATGTCCGGCACGCCGTCGTAGATCTCGCCGCCGTGCGCCAGGATGGTTCCCGACTGCTGCTCCAGATACGCCAGCGCCGCATCGCCGCGGCCATCGTCGAGCAAGGCGTCGGCCTTTTCGCAGCTCAGGCACTGGTAGCACGACCAGCTGGGGTCGATGCGCGCCAGGGTTCCTTCGCACACCTCGATGCGCTCTTCCACCCAGCCCGGGCCATCGATGTTGGCGTAACACGCCGCCAGGTCCTGGGTGACACACACCGACTGTGGGCATTCCACCGCATCGGGGCGGTGTGCGCGTTCGAACAGCGACACCGCATCGCCCAACGCACGTTCGCCCTCGCACAGGTTGCCCACCCGGTTGCGCATTTCCCAATGTCCGACGAACACCTCCAGCCACGGGTTGGCCAGGGTCTTGCCCAGCGCGCGCGCCTCCGGCAACAGCGCCTCGGCGCGCTCGATCTGCAGATCGCAGATGTGATCGGTCAAGCGTGTCAGCAGCTGCGCATTTTGCGGCTGCCCGGCTTCGCCCAGATCGTCCTGCAGTTTTTCCACCCAGTTCCAGATTTCCATAACGCGTCCTTTGATCCGGCGCTCAGCGCGCCAGCAAGTGGGTGACAGCCGCGGCAAAATCGCCGAAGGCCCGATTCAACGCAGACACACCTGCCTCTGCTTCGGCCGCACCCGGCGTCTGCTGGGTGCGGCCCTGCGCGGCAACGATCACTTTGAGCGAACGCAGCAAACGCGCGGCGACGGCTGCCTGCGGGTTGCCCGCGCGGTGCGCGGCCAGCAGCGACTGCAAGGCGGGGTTGTCCAGATTCAGATACAGCCGCTGGGTCTGTTGCGACTCGATGCGCGCGGTGAACTGCCGCGCCAGGCGCAAGGCCGCGGTCGAGACGCGCTTGTCGTTCTCGTCCTGTTCCAGGCGCCGCTTGAGCTCCGCCTCACGGTCGGGCACCACCACCAGCGGCAGTTCCTCCGGGCTGAAACGGGCCGGCACCAGGGCCTCGCCATCGCCCAGGTGCTGCTCCAGCCAGGCCAGTTCGTCGGCAGGCAGGCTATCCAGATGGAACAGTTGCCGATTGCCTTGTTCGGTGCCCAGTTCGACCAAGCGCACGCCCTTGGCCTGCGCCCAGCGGCGCAGAAACGGCACCACCGCATAGCGGTTGCCATAGGCCACCGGCACGCCCATGGCGCGGAACAGCATTTCCTCGAAGCCGGCGTCGCTGTCCAGGATCACGTGCACCGCGCCACGCGCCGGTAGTTGCTGCGCCGGCAAATCGCCTTGCAAGGTGGGCACGCGCACGTGTTCCATCAACAATTCGAACAGGCGCTCGTCGCACAACGCCGCGCCCAGCAGCGCTTCGTTGTGACGGAGCAGGATGCGGCGCCATGCCTCCGGCTGCTGACGCGCGACCTCGGCCAGACCTTGCACCAAGGCTTCGGAGAGTGCGTGTTGCACTGCGCTGTACACCGCATCGCGCTGCAAATCTTCGCGGCTGGCAGTGGGCGTCAAGCGGTTGGATTCGATCACCCCACCGATGAAGCCGGCCCACGGCGGCAGCAATTCGCGCGCGTTGTCATCGAGCAACATGCCACGCAAAAACACCGACAGATTGCGGTTATCGCTGGTGCCGTAGGTCGCCCCATCCTGTACCCACAACAGACCGACTGCATCGCTGCCTTCGTCGCTGCGCACCGGCATGCAGCACAACGGCTCGAAGTTGCGCTCGAAGCGCGCGGCAAATTCGCGCTGGCGGCGCCAGGCCTGCACCGGATGCAACGGCACCGCATCGACCATGCGCCACGGCGGTGGCTCCGGATTGATCGGCTGCGCATCGCGGCCAATCTGGATCGGCTCGCGCAACAGCGCGCAGTACTGCGACAGGATCTCGCGCAGGCGGCCCTCCTGGGCCAACGGCAGGTAATCCGGATGCAGCTCCAGCACCACCTCGGTGCCGACCTGCGCACGTGCGGCAATCGGGCTCACCGTGTATTGCTCGGCATTGCTGGACACATAGCAATGGCCCAGCGTCGGCGTCTGATACGAGGTGGTGCGCACGGTGACCCGCCGTGCCAGTACGAATGCCGACAGGAAGCCCAGCCCGAACATGCCGATCAGGCCGCTGTCTTCATGCCCGCTCTGACGCAGGCCGCGGGTGTAGCCCACGCCCACGGTGGCCAGGTAGTCGTGGATCTCCTGCTGGGTCAGCCCGGCGCCGGTATCGATGATGCGCACGATGCCCTGGGCGGGATCGCCATGCACTTCGATCAGCGACGCACCATCCCACTCCGGCTGCTCCAGGCGCCGGCGCAGGATCGAGTCGTGCGCGTTCTGCACCAGTTCGCGCAACGCGACCACCGGCGTCGAATACAAATGCTTGCTGAGTACGGACATGAGCCCGTTGAGATCGACGCCTGCGCGGCGGATCTGCGAGGCGTCCGTCGCCTCATTGATGGGATCTTGCATGATCGGTCGTCGTGTCCTTGGTGGCCGCGTCCATCCTCGGACACGCCTGCCTGGGTGGCAATGCGAGCCGGAAAGGATAGCCGCAAGCCACGGCCCGCGCACGCACGCGCCGCGCCGGCGGCACAGGCCGGCCTTCTCAGGCAACAGATCCCAGCGTTACATTCATCGTTACATACGTGCCGGGCATTCCAGGCCCGGCAGCACCACCTTGCAAAGCGCTGCAAAACGGCCGGATTTGCCGGCAAAAACTGCAAACGTCACGCCTGCTTCGTGCAAGCGCGCTGCGCATAAACGCCGGCTGAGCCAACGTCCGGCACAGCGCGACCAGGGGGCGCATCGCCGCCGCGTGCCACCCCTCTACCCGCTCACCGCTGCCCTGCATTGCTGCAGGGCAGCGTCCTGCTTAGCGTTGCAGGGTTTCCATCGGCGCTTCATTGAAATGCTGGCGATAGCCCTTGGCCAGCGCCGAGCGACTGCCCACACCCCAGCGGCTCGCCGCCTGCAGCACGCCGCCACAACCGCCATCGGCCAGCAGTTCGTCGCGGATGCCCTGCATGCGATACCGGCGCAGCACCTGGGTCGGCGACAAGCCGGTCGCTGACTTGAAGGCCTGTTGCAGCGCACGCCCGGTCACCCCGATCTGCGCGGCCACCTCGTTGATCGACAGGTCCGATCGATGCGCATTGGTGATCATGTACGCGTAGGCACGCCGGTACTTGGCCGGCAGGCGGGCGGAAATGTCATCGCTGACATGCGCCGGTGTGCCGCTTTCCAGCAACCGTGGCGCCTGAACTTCGCTGCGCAGGCATTGCACCGCACCCAGGGCGTAGCGGTTGTAGAGCAGCAAGGCCTGCTCGGCACGTCCCACGGCTTGGCTGATCTTGGCCTGGCAATACTCGAACTCCAGGTTCCAGCGCGGCGCGTGATGGCGCCCGGCACCGGCCAGCGCGCGTTCGGCCAGGTCCGCACGCCCAACCGCCAGTGCGGCCAACGCCAGCTCCACCTGCGCATCCTGCCGCGCGCATGGCGGGCAGCCGGTGGCCGCTGCGGGCAAGGCATCGATCTGCGCGTCGAAGCCGAAGGTGTCTCCACCGGCAATGCGCAGCAGATTGCGCACATGGCGCATGCGCTGCGCCAGCACCGGCATGCTCTCGGACAGATCGGCGATACAGGCACGCAGCTCGCTGGCCTCGAAGGTATGCGCGGCATCTTCCTGACGCAGCGTGGCCTGCCAGAACACGTGGTCGCTCATGCGCTCGCCGCGCCGGATCCGCAGCTGGGCGATCAGGTCCAGACGCAGCGCGCCGACCACACGCGTCCAGTCGGCCGCACCGATCTCCAGCTCGGAAACCACCTCTTGCGCGCGTTCCAGCGTCTGCAGCGCCAGGGTGCTTTGGCCCAGGTGGAAGTGGGTCAGCGCCTTGCCGAGCAGGCTCTCGCCGCACAGCACCGCCGGGGTATCGCGGTCCATGGCCAGTTGCGCAAAGCAATTGAGCGCTGCACTCAGCCGGCGCTGGCTCAACATCAGCCACGCGGTGTTGCGGCACGACAGCAGGCGCAGCTGCCGCTGGTGCCCGCGCATCGCCTTGGACGCCTGCCGATAGCCATCCTCTGCCTCTTCCTGATACTCCAGAATCAACAAGGCATCGGCGCTGGCGCCCAGCAATGCGACTTCGTCGTCGCTGCCATCCGGAGCTGCCTGCCCCTCGCGACGTTGCTGGAGGTGCTGCAGACCCTGTGGCCAAGCACCAACAAGCATCCTGCTCGTATAGATCGGAAGACGGTCTGCGTAAGACAACGCAGAGATCGCTGCGAAGTAGGTCGAAAGGATCATGCCGGGCTCTCTGAAGGGGGGGAGCAAAAACAACAAAAGGCGCCGTTGTAGTGGGCGCAAACGATTGTATGCAGCGGATCCAATGGAATTTCTCACTTCGAAGCAGCTAGAAATTCAAAAATTCTCACTCTGTCTTGCAAACAGCGAAGTGGATTCCGCACTTGCGTAGAGACAGCGGCCGGACGATGCGCCGGCGTATCTTGACGGTGCATCGCAAGACGATGCGTGGGCGTACGGATGCTGTATTCGGCACGCAGATGCGCGAAGGCGCGCTAAACATCTGCGATCGCTCGCGCTCAATGTCAAATGGCCGTTAATCCAGTGCAATGCGGGCAGACGCTGTTTTCAACGATTTGCCGGGCCGTCCATAATTACAAGAGCATTTTGTTCAGCGGCGCGATAGTTAAGTCCCTCGAGATATTCTTTCTCGCGCAGGCAGTCAGCAAAATCTCTATACCTTGGTCTACACCTGCACGTTGGCATGGCGCCGCTCCAGCATGGGGTTTTGTGGGCAGCAACCCGACCGAATTAAAACGCCCCAACCAGCCCTATGCGTCAGACGACGATTGCATAACTAGAGAGTAAGAGCTGTGTTGCGGCTAACTGACCACCCGCTAAAGCGGATGGCTCCGCTGATCGGAATTCGCGCTAGGCAACGAAACTTTTCGCCTCCGCAATGGTACATACCATTCGTCTGACGCAGGTCAGATCCCCCCGAAGCGGTCGAGTGATATGGCTATGTGCCTGGATACCTTTAGTAAGCCTGTTGTGCTCAATCCCACGGTCTGGGCTGCGCCCGTACCGCCGGCGTGGGCGCGCGAGTGATGGACGCCGCTGCGAATGACCGCCAAGGATCGGCATTCGTACTGACGCAGGACGCGCGACTGGCATCACAGATCAACGCCAGCCTGGCGACTCTGGTCCCAGAGGTCACCATCTTTTCCGACGAACTCGAACTGCTGCGCTGCCTGCGCCACTCGCCGTGTGAGCTTCTGGTCTTCGATGCCCATTGCGTGGCATCGGACGACAGCTCCCTGCTCGCCTGGCAGCGCTGCCACAGTGGTCACCCCACCCCACTGATTGTGCTGGGCCGTTTCGAATGCCCCGACGACTTGCTTGCCTGGTATCGCGCCGGCGCTCACGAAGTGCTCAGCCTGCCAGTCAACTCGCACGAGTTGCATGTGCGCGCGTCGCTAGCCATCGCGCCCATGGAAACCACCTGCATCCAGGCACAGCAGATCAAGGTGGGCCCGTATCAGCTGCTCCGCGAGAAAAACACGGTGTACCTGCACGAGACCGCGATTGCATTGACCGCGCGCGAGTTCTCCATTGCCTGGCTGTTGTTTTCGAACCCGGGCGTGTGCTTCCGCCGCTGCCAGCTGGCCAAGGCGGTCTGGGGCAGCCATACCGAGTTCACCGACCGCACCATGGAACAGCACATCTACAAGCTGCGCAAGAAACTGCGGCTGTGCAACCACAGTGGCGCGGTGCGCATTCGCACCGTGTATTCGCATGGCTACAAGCTCGAACTGGCGCTGTCGGACGGCAACACGGCGGCACCTTCCAAGGGCATGACGTCCAATACGGTCAATCGCACCGCAGCTTGCTGAGCTGCGGCTGCTCTGCTTGGAGATAATGCAGCGGTACAGGCGTTGCTGACGTCTTGACGGAGCTCGCTAGAGTCTGAGTGTTTGGCTGCACCGGCGCGGCATCATGCGCACGGTCGATGGGCTTCGTTCGTGTTGCGACTGCTCATGAAGACTTGGCCTTCGCAATTAGCACAGAGCGTGCGGCGCTCGAGACAGCAATGTCAGTAATGCGAGGCCCTGCGCCGCATGGAGCAGCGCTTCGGCCGCCATCGTTGCAGCATCGCCGACACCGGAAATATTGGCCATCCCTGCAGAGCGTTGATGGCCAGCAACAAGGCCGCATTCTCGCCAGATCCCCCGCCGCTCCTGATCAAGCTTGCGCCGCATGGCAACCCCCGCTGCTGCCATTGCATTACCGCACCGATGCAAACACCCATAAACGACAACGGCGCCAGGTTTCCCTTGGCGCCGCTGTTTTTTTGCAGTTTAGAAAAACTTACTGCTTCGGGCTCTCGCCGTACTCGTTCGGGCCGGGCGTGCCTTCCAAGCACATAAACACCAACACGATGAAGCCGCCGAGGTAAGGCACCAGGCTGATCAGATAGAACCAGCCGGACTTGCCCTGGTCGTGGAAGCGACGCACGCTCACCGCAATGCTCGGCACCACCATTGCCAGCATCACGATCATCATGATCGCGAAGACCACCCAGGCCAGCGCGCCCGGGCCGTTATCGCCGCCGCCCACTGCCGCTGCGATGCCGAAAAGACCACCCAGCACCAGCAGGATGATGGCCTGCAGCAGCATGAACATCCAATATTCCTTGCGGCGCGAACGACCATTGAAGTCGGCGTAACGCTTGAGCGGCAGCAACATCCATTCCATCGTGAGTCTCCTGGTGACGAGCAATAATCGGTGTGTGTGATCCGGTGCACAGTGCAACGGGCCGCGCATGGTGCCATAGCCGCCGTCTGGTGAAAACGTTTTCTTTACGCTCCGGCGCGTATGGCCGGCGCTGTCCGACGAGCGGTCGGGCCCGGCGCTACCGCTGACCCGCACGGCAGCACGCCCTTCCCCTATCGCACTTGTCGCTGCGGAGAGCTGCAGTTTGCAGAACGTGGAGGCGCAGCGCCTGCGCCGCCCGCAGCGGCGAGCCAGGTAGAGGCGAGCAACCAGGTAGCGGCATAGCGACAACGTCGGTGATGGCTGCGGGGTTACTCCGCAGCCGCTTCCAGGGCCTGGCTCAATCGCTCCACGGCAACGATCTCCATGCCCTTGATGCTCGACGCCTTCGGCGCATTGGCCTTGGGCACGATCGCGCGCTTGAAGCCGTGCGTCGCCGCCTCCTTCAGGCGGTCCTCGCCGTTGGGCACCGGGCGAATCTCTCCCGACAACCCCACCTCACCGAAGGCGATCGTCTTCTCGGCCAGTGGCCGGTCGCGCAACGACGACAACACCGCCAGCAGCACCGGCAGATCGGCGGCGGTCTCCTGCACCCGGATACCGCCGACCACGTTGACGAACACGTCCTGGTCACCGACCACGATGCCGCCATGCCGGTGCAGCACCGCCAGCAACATCGCCAGGCGGTTCTGCTCCAGCCCCACGGCGACCCGCCGCGGATTGGACAACGGCGAGGCATCCACCAGCGCCTGCACCTCCACCATCAACGGGCGCGTGCCTTCGCGGGTGACCATCACACAACTGCCCGGCTGATGGGTGCTGCCGCCGGAAAGGAAAATCGCCGAGGGGTTGGAGACCTCCTTGAGGCCCTTCTCCCCCATCGCAAACACGCCCAGTTCGTTGACCGCACCGAAGCGGTTCTTGAACGCACGCAGCAAGCGGAAGCGGCTGCCGCTTTCGCCCTCGAAATACAGCACCGCATCGACCATGTGCTCAAGCACGCGGGGGCCGGCAATGCCGCCTTCCTTGGTGACATGCCCGACCAGGAACACCGCCGTGCCGGTTTCCTTGGCATAACGCACCAGCCGCGCGGCGCTCTCGCGCACCTGGCTGACCGAGCCGGGCGCGGCGGTCAACGACTCGGTCCACAGTGTCTGCACCGAATCGGCCACGATCAATTTGGGCCGCGCCACGCTGGCGTGCTGCAGGATGTTCTCGATCCCGGTTTCGGCCAGTGCATTCAACCCTTCCAGTGGCAGGTCCAGTCGCACCGCACGCCCGGCCACCTGGGCCAGCGATTCTTCGCCGGTGACGTACAACACCGGCAGCGTGCTGGCCATGCTGGCTAGCGCTTGCAGCAACAACGTCGACTTGCCGATACCCGGGTCGCCGCCGATCAGCACCACCGCACCCTCGACCAGGCCGCCGCCAAGCACACGATCGAACTCGCCGATGCCGGTGGACACCCGCGCCTGCTCGGACTGCTGCACATCCTTGAGCGCGGTGATCTTGGGCGCTTCGGTCTTGCCCGCCCAGCCGCTGCGTCGCGACGCCGCTGGCGAGGCCTTGCCGCCGGGCGTGGCGCTTTCCAGCACGATCTCGCTGAGCGTGTTCCACACCCCGCACTCGGTGCACTGCCCCTGCCACTTGGTGTACTCGGCGCCGCATTCGCCGCAGACATAGGCCGTCTTCGCCTTCGCCATCATCTTCTTGCCGTTGCTTTTGAAGCCGAAGCATAGCTGCCGCGGGTCTCACCGCGCGCGACCTGAGCCGGAGACCGGCGTCAGCCAATCACCGTGTGATGTGTCAGCGGTTGCCGATCCAGCCGGAGGCATCGACCGTTGATGTGCGTCATTGATTACTCAGCCCCGATGCCGAGCGCACTGCGCGTCGCGGATTTGGGATTTGGGATTTGGGATTTGGGATTTGGGATTCGGGATTCGGGATTCGGGATTCGGGATTCGGGAATGCTGCTCTCAGCTCGCGACAAAAACTACCCGCCTGCGGCATGCATGGAATCGCTCTGGCGTAGATGCAGGAAACCCAAGCAGATGGTTCCGGCAGCCAGACGTAAGCCGGGATGGCGCCGTCACTCCGCGTAGCGAGATGTGGCGGCATGCATCGCGCGAACAAAGGCCCTGACAGCAAAAAAAAGGCGCATCTGAACCACTACGACATCTGCAAACAGCGGACCCAGTGAGCAGCAAGGCAAGCGAGCGACGCCCACGCACCAGACTGCTTCAGCCGAACAAGCACCGCTCATCCATCGACGATCATCCAGCTCAACACCGGCATCCTGCACGCGTGCAGGATGCCGGCGCAGCGCTACATTCAACGCGCCTTGTACAGCTCGCTCAAACGGTCCGGTTTGCCGGCAATCCGCTCAAGATGCGGATACAGCAGCCCGCCGTGGTAATCGATGCGTACTGTGTCGTAGCGGTCAAGCCGCTTGACCAGCAGTTCGATCGGTGCGGTGGTGCCCTTGGCCGCCTTGACCGCGTCCTTGATCACCTCACTACTGAAGGCCCGTCCGTTGACCGCCACAATCGTGTTGCCGGCGATCAGGCCAGCATTGAATGCAGGGCTGTCCCACAGCACTTCGTTGATTTCACCCGAGCTCTCCAGCGACACGCCCAGCGACAGGCCGAGGCTGACGTCGTTCTCGTTGCTTTCGTAGGTCTTGGTGGCCAGGTTCGGCTCGTCGTTGTAGACCAGCTTCCAGCCATTGGCTTCGATGCCGCCGTTCAACGAGCCGTGGCCGTCCATTCGGCTGCGCAACAGGCTCGCCCAGTCGTAGGCAGCGATGCCGTTGAGCGTGGCGACGATGTCGTCGAAGGTGTACGGATTGACGTCCCAATCGCCGTTCTTCATGCCGAAGAAAGCCTTGCCGAAATCGTCGATGGAGCGCTTGTTGTTGGTCAGCGCGCGCAACTTGCTGTCCACTTCCAGCCACATCATCTGGCCGCCGGAGTAATAGTCTTCGGCCATCTGATAGCTGCGATACGCCTTGGGCCGGCGCATCGACATGGTCGGGTCGTTGGTGGTGTCCTGCACGGTGCGCCAGGCCATGCCGGGGCGCCCGCGCTCGTAGGTCGCCGCCACGCCGGCCAGCATGTCGCGCGCCTGCTCCTGCGTCCACAGGCCCGAACGCGCGGCCATCACTTCGCCCCAGAACTGGGTCTGGCCTTCGTACAACCACAGCAGGCTGTCGCCCATCGGCACATTGAAATTGGGTGTCGCCAGATCCGCGCCGCGGCGGTACTTGCCGTTCCAGGAATGGTTGAACTCGTGTGCGAGCAGGTCGCGGCCGGTCCAGCTCTTGTCCCACTCGGTGAAGTAGTTCGGCGGGCCGCTATTCTCGCTGGAACGGTGATGCTCCAGCCAGATGCCGCCCAGCTTCTTGGTCAGCGCCAGCAGGAATTCGTAATGATCGAAATGGCGCGCACCATAAAGCTTGTCCATCTGCTGCACCAGCGACGCATGTGCCTTGATCTGGTCGGGCTTGGCCTCCAGCGAC
Source organism: Xanthomonas sp. NCPPB 4037 (assembly GCF_041475695.2). Lineage (NCBI taxonomy): Bacteria > Pseudomonadati > Pseudomonadota > Gammaproteobacteria > Lysobacterales > Lysobacteraceae > Xanthomonas > Xanthomonas sp. NCPPB 4037. The sequence goes on along the minus strand of NZ_CM191261.1, from coordinate 1,449,390 downwards.
TTGGCCTCGTCGGCGAACACGTTGAGGTAGACCGGCTGCTTGCCGCCGCTCAACTCCACGCGCTTGTAGTACTTGCCGGCGAACATCGGCGAGTCGACCAGGTCGTCGAAATCGATCGGCTTGAAGGTCACCGTGTCGCCGACGCGACGGTCGGTTTCCAGCGCGGTGGCATAGCTCCAGCCGGCCGGCAGCGTGACGCTGGCCTGCGCCTTGATGTTGCGTACGAACACGCCGGCCGGATACAGCGCGGTGGTGTTCCACTGCAGATTGAGCATCTCCGGGGTCATCATCACCCGGCCCTGGTTGGGGGCCTGCGGCGAGAGAAACTTGAACTCGGCCACCAGCTCGGTGGCGCCCTGCGGCACGTCCACGGTGAAGGCGTACACATCGAACTGGTCGCGCTTCCACGGCACCACCTTGCCATCGACCTTGATCACCAGCCCGGCGAGCTTGTCGATCGGCCCGGTCGGCGAATGGTTGCCGGGAATCCACTGCGGATACAGCAGCGTCATCGGGCCCGGCTTGGCCGGCATGGTGGTCTTGACCTTGAAGATGCGGTGCGCCAGGTCGGTGGCGTCGACGTCGATCTTCACGGTGCCGTCGAACGGCACGTCCTGCGGTGGTGCGGTTTGTGCGGCGGCAGGCAACGACAGCGCCGCCAGCAGCGACAAGGACAGGACGGTGGGGATCTTCATTGCAACTCCGCAGTGACCTGGAAACAGGCAAGTCCCCGATGCTAAGCGCCCGCCAGCACTTCCCCGTATGCCATTGGTCATGCCACAGGCGAATTCATGCGCAAAAAAAAGCCGCCAATGACTTGGCGGCCTTGTTTAACCCAGCATGCGTCGATCCGACGTGCCGCGATCCGGCACTGCGCGGTGTCAATGCATCATGTTGACGTTCATGTTGTGCAGCACCCACAGCGAACCGACGATCACGATGCCGATGATCAGCAGCGAGAACAGGCCCACCTGTACGTTGGAGCGCTGCTCGGGCGAGCGATCCATGTGCAGGAAGTACACCATGTGCACCAGCATCTGCACGGCGGCCATCACCGAGATCACGATGACGGTGACGCCCTTGGAGAACGCCCCGCTCATTACCATCGCAAACGGGATGACGGTGAGGACCACGGCCATCGCAAAGCCGATCAGATAGGACTTCAAGCCGCCGGCATGTGCGTCGGTGGCGGTTTCATGCGCGTGGTGATTGGCCATTACAGCGCTCCCAGCAGATAGACAACGGTGAACACACCGATCCAGATGATGTCCAGGAAGTGCCAGAACAGGCTCAGGCAGGCCAGACGCGTGCTGTTGCGCGCAGTCAGGCCGTTCTTGGAGATCTGGATCACCAGCACCGCCATCCACAACAGACCGGAGGCGACGTGCAGGCCGTGCGTGCCCACCAGGGTGAAGAAGGCCGACAGGAACGCGCTGCGCCCCGGGCCGGCACCTTCATGGATCAAGTGGTTGAACTCGTAGACTTCCATGCACAGGAAGCCGATACCCAACAGTGCAGTGACCGCCAGCCAGCCGTACAGGCCACCCATCTTGCGCTTGTGCGCGGCGATCATCGCAAAGCCGAAGCTCAGGCTGCTGAACAACAGCAGGAAGGTTTCCACCAGCACGAACTTCAGGTCGAACAACTCCTTGGCGGTCGGTCCGTCCACCGTGGCGCCGGAGAGCACCGCATAGGTGGCGAACAGACCGGCGAACAGCAGGCAGTCGCTCATCAGGTAGACCCAGAACCCGAAGACGGTGTTGCCACCGGCGTCGTGATGCTCGTGGTCGTGATCGTGGCCGCCCGCGTGGGCGCCGTGGTGGTCAAGCGTGGTCGTGGAGGACATGGTCAGATCGCCTTCGCGGCCTGAGCCGCATGTTGCTGTTCGAGCTTGGCAAAGCGCGCGTCTTCGATGCGCTTCACTTCCTCGGCCGGCACCCAGTAATCGATGTCGTCATCGAAGGACCGGGCGATGAAGCTGCCGATCATGCCCGCCAAGCCAACGACCGCCAGCCACCAGATGTGCCAGGTCAGACCAAAGCCCAGCAGCACGCTGAAGGCGGCGATGTAGACGCCTGCACCGGTGTTGCGCGGCATGTGGATGGGCTCGTACGAGGACGGACGCACCCAGCCCTTGCCATTCTGCTTGTCGCCCCAGAACTGGTCGCGGTCGTCGATGTGCGGCAGCACGGCGAAGTTGTAGAACGGCGGCGGCGAGGAGGTCGCCCATTCCAGCGTACGGCCATCCCACGGATCACCGGTGTGGTCCATGTTGTCCTTGCGCTTCCAGACGCTGTAAGCGATCTGCACCAGGTTCAAGAAGATACCCAGGCCGATGATCGCTGCACCTGCGGCGGCCACGTACAGCCACGGCGCCCACCCGGGGTGGTTGTAGGTGTTCATGCGGCGTGTCATGCCCATGAAGCCAAGCACGTACAGCGGCATGAAGGCCACGAAGAAGCCGATGATCCAGCACCAGAACGAGGCCTTGCCCAGCTTTTCGTTGAGCTTGAAGCCGAACGCCTTCGGGAACCAGTAGGTCAGACCCGCCAGGTAACCGAACACCACACCGCCGATGATCACGTTATGGAAGTGGGCGATCAGGAACAGGCTGTTGTGCAACACGAAGTCCACGGCCGGGATGGCCAGCATCACGCCGGTCATGCCACCGATGGAGAAGGTGATGATGAAGCCGATCGTCCACAGCACCGGCGAGGTCATGTGCACGCGACCGCGGAACATGGTGAACAGCCAGTTGAAGATCTTCACGCCGGTCGGGATCGAGATGATCATCGTCGTGATGCCGAAGAAGGCATTGACGTTGGCACCCGAGCCCATGGTGAAGAAGTGGTGCAACCACACCACGAACGACAGCACGCCGATACACGCCGTGGCGTAGACCATCGAGGTGTAACCGAACAGGCGCTTGCGGCTGTAGGTAGCAATCAACTCCGAGAAGATGCCGAACGCCGGCAGGATCAGGATGTAGACCTCCGGATGACCCCAGATCCAGATCAGGTTGACGTACATCATGGCGTTGCCGCCACCGTCGTTGGTAAAGAAGTGCGTGCCCAGGTAACGGTCGGCACCCAGCAGCGCCAGCGCCACGGTCAGGATCGGGAACGCAGCGATGATCAGGATATTGGTGATCAGCGCGGTCCAGGTGAAGATCGGCATGCGCATCAGGGTCATGCCCGGAGCGCGCATGCGCATGATCGTCACGAAGAAGTTCACGCCGGTCAGCAACGTGCCTAACCCGGAGACCTGCAACGCCCAGATGTAGTAGTCCACGCCAACGCCTGGACTGTATTCCAGCCCCGACAACGGCGGATACGCCAGCCAACCGGTCTGCGCAAACTCACCAACACCCAGCGAGATGTTGATCAGCGCCGCACCGGCCACGAACAGCCAGAAGCTCAGCGAGTTCAGGAACGGAAACGCCACGTCGCGTGCGCCGATCTGCAGCGGCACGATCAGGTTCAACAGGCCGGTCATGAACGGCATGGCCATGAAGAAGATCATGATCACGCCGTGCGCGGTAAAGATCTGGTCGTAGTGGTGCGGCGGCAGCACACCTTCGCCACCGCCACCGGCCAGCGCCTGCTGGGTACGCATCATGGCCGCGTCGGCAAAGCCGCGCAGCAGCATGACCAGCGCCACGATGATGTACATCACACCGATGCGCTTGTGATCCACCGAAGTGAACCACTCATTCCACAAGTAGCCCCACAGCTTGTACTTGGTGATGGCACCCGCGATGAGCAGGCCAAGCAGGCCGGCGCCACCGAGGGCGATCATGATGATCGGCTCGTGGTACGGAACCGCCTCGATCGTAAGTTTGCCTAGCATCACTTGTCTCCAGAAGTGCACATGGCAACGGGCTCTGCAGCCGGTGCCTGATGGTCGCCATGGCCTTTACTGTGGCCCGGACCATTCATGTATTTGTCGACCAGCGAGCGGAACATGCCGTCCTGCACCGACGAGTAGTAGGTGACCGGATACTGTTCCTTGTCGTTGCGGTTGGCGGCCAGCACCTGGTACTCGGCGGCGTCCAGCGCCTTCGGCGAGGCCTTGACCTTGGCCACCCACGCATCGAAGCCGGCCTGATCGGTGGCGTGCACGGTGAAGCTCATCTTCGAGAAGCCGTGACCGCTGTAGTTGGTGGACAGGCCGAAGTACTCACCCGGTTCGTTGGCCACCAGGTGCAGCTTGGTTTCCATGCCCGCCATCGCGTAGATCATGGTGCCCAGGTGCGGGATGAAGAACGAATTCATCACCGTATCGGAAGTGATCTTGAAGTTCAGCGGCGTATGCACCGGCACGGCGATTTCGTTGACCGTGGCGATGTTCTGGTCGGGCATGATGAACATCCACTTCCAGTCCAGCGACACCGCCTCGATGTTGAGCGGCTTGACGTCCGAATCCAGCGGCCGGTACGGGTCCAGCGCATGCGACGAGCGCCAGGTCAGCACCGCCAGCACCAGGATGATCACGCACGGGATCGACCAGACCACCACCTCGATCGCGGTGGAGTGCGACCAATCCGGCTCGTAGCGCGCCTTGGTGTTGGACGCGCGGTATTTCCACGCGAACGCAATCGCCATGACGATCACCGGGATCACCACGATCAGCATCAGCACCACCGAGGTGATCAGCAGTTGCTTCTCGTCGTGGCCGATCTGGCCTTTCGGATTGAGGATGGCCGAGTTGCAGCCTGCCAACAGCAGGAACGGCAACATCAGACCTGGACGAAGTACACGCCCGAGATGTTTCAACGGAATCATCGGTCGATCCAAGTGCGAAGGAACGCCAGCCTCGTTCGTCTGATCCGCCAGCGGCGTTTTGAACAGCCCGCTCCCGGTGGAGATGGCGGCCCAGATCGAAGACACGGGTTAGCTTCCTAATTTTAGTCTTTGCTGCACCTGCACGAAACCCATTGGCAATGATCCATCGCAATGAATGCGCGCAGATGTGTGCGACATGTTGTCGCAGCGCGTCAAAGTGCAGGAAATGCGGCCAGTTGCGGCCGTCGTGCAGTGGGCAGAGAACCTGCGCGATGCCCTTAAAATTCCAGCGTCGACGCGCACGGCGCCCAAACGCAACTGGGCCGACCAAAGGTCGACCCAGTGATGATGCGATGGTGCCGGAAATAGGAATCGAACCTACGACCTACGCATTACGAATGCGCCGCTCTACCAACTGAGCTATTCCGGCGAGCCGTGAATTGTAGGAGCGGAGCGCCGCTGCGGTCAATCGCCTTGGGTGTCGCGGCTGTGCCGTGCACCTGCGTCTCAGCCACCGCAATCGTTGCGCCCTCCTCCGCAGCGCTCGGCTTCACCCGAGCCGGTGAGGCTACTGCGCGGATGTTTCGCCGATGCCCTGGCGCGCGCCTCCCGCTCAGCTGACCAGCCGCAGCCGCAGCTCCTTGGGCAGGGCGAACACCATCGACTCCGGCTCGCCCGCCAGTTCGGACACGCCATTGGCTCCGAGCTCGCGCAGCCGCGCCAGCACGCCGTCGACCAGCACCTGCGGCGCCGAGGCGCCAGCGGTCAGGCCGATATGCTGCTTGCCGACGATCCAGGCCGGGTCGATCTCGCTGGCGTTGTCGATCAGGTAGGACTCCACCCCGTCACGGCGCGCCAGCTCGCTGAGCCGGTTGGAGTTGGAGCTGTTGGGCGAGCCGACCACGAGCACCAGATCGCACTGCCGCGCCAGGTCGCGCACGGCATCCTGGCGGTTCTGCGTGGCGTAGCAGATGTCGTCATGCTTTGGCCCCTGCATGGCCGGATAGCGCGTGCGCAAGGCCTCGATGATGCCCATGGTGTCGTCCACCGACAGCGTGGTCTGGGTCGTGTAGGCCAGGTTCTCCGGCTGGCGCACCTGCAAGGTGGCGACCTGCTCGATATCTTCCACCAGGTAGATCTGCCCGGGGCCGCGCTCGCGGCTCCACTGACCCATGGTGCCCTCCACTTCCGGATGCCCGGCATGGCCGATCAGCACCACGTCGCGGCCGGCACGGCAGTGGCGGGCGACTTCGAAATGCACCTTGGTCACCAGCGGGCAGGTTGCATCGAACACCTTCAGCCCGCGCCGTTCGGCCTCCACGCGCACGGCCTGGGAGACGCCGTGGGCGCTGAAGATCACCGTGGCGTCGTCAGGCACTTCGTCCAGTTCCTCGACGAAGATGGCGCCGCGCTGCTTGAGGTCGTCGACCACGAAGCGGTTGTGCACCACCTCGTGGCGCACGTAGATCGGCGCACCCAGCGTCTCGATCGCACGCTTGACGATCTCGATCGCGCGGTCGACACCGGCGCAGAAACCGCGGGGATTGGCGAGCAGGACGTCCATAAGCTTCTTCTCTCGACAGCCCGGCCGCGATGGCCGGACGTTTCAACAGGGGGCGCAGCCGCCGACAACACGGCACCAGGCGCGTTGCTGCGGCGTGCCCGTCAAGGCAGCGCCGCAGCGGGCATAGACCAGGATTATCCCGCTTTTCGACTGCGCTTGCCGTCGAACAAACCGAACAGTGCGATGCCGATCGCGCCACCCACGATCGCCGAGTCGGCGATATTGAACGACGGCCAGGTGTGCTCGCCGACATACCACTGGATGAAATCGACCACGTGGCCGTGCATCAGGCGGTCGATCACATTGCCGATTGCCCCGCCGATGACCAGCGCGTACGGCACTGCGCTGCGCCAGTCGCCGCGCGCGGTGCGCGACAGCCAGAACGCCAGCAGGCCACTGATGCCGACCGCCAGCGCGGTAAAGAACCACAGCTGCCAGCCACCGGCATCACTCAGGAAGCTGAAGGCTGCCCCGGTGTTGTAGGTGCGGTACCAGTTCCAGAACCCGTCGATGACCGGCACCGGGGTGTATTCGGGCAGGCTGGACAGCACCCAGGCCTTGCTCCACTGATCCAGGCCGATCACAACGGCCGAAAGCAGTAACCAGATCAGGGCGGACGGGTTGGGTCGTTGACTCATGTCGAAATATCGCAAGTAGGAGGCCTTCTCCGTGGCGGAGAAGAGGCCTGGATGGCGGGAACAACACAGGATGGCACGCACGGGACAACCAACCGACCTGCCCCATGCCGGCATGCGCGCCGGGCTTCAGCTGCAGGGCCGGCTGCAGGGCAAACTGAGGAACGATGGCTGCCCACTAGAACCGCGCCGACCGCACAGCTGGCCGGGCGCCTCAACCTTGCAGCGGACGCGGCGGCGCGCTCAGTACGCCGCCACGCGATAGCCGCATCAGAACCAGCGACGCTCCTCGCCCGGGCCTTCGATGTTGCTGACGCAGCGGCTGCACAACTCCGGGTGCCGCGGGTCGCTGCCCACGCTGGCCTGGTGGTGCCAGCAGCGTACGCACTTGGCCTTGGTGGTGGGCTGCGCACTGACGAAGATGTCGTCGGTGCTGGCCGCGGTCACGGTGACGTCGCCACTGATGAACAGGAAACGCAGCTCATCGCTCAGCGGCTGCCAGCGCGCGGCGGTCTGCGCGTCGGCGGCGACGGTGATTTCCGCTTCCAGCGCCGCGCCGATTGCGCCATTGGCACGCATCGGCTCCAGCACCTTGGCCACCTGCTCACGCAGCGCCAGCAACTTGTCGACGTCGGCGCTGGTCAGTGCAGCGTCGGCCGGCATCGGCGCCAGCCCCTCGTACCAGGTGGCGAACAGCACGTTGCCGGAGTGCTCGCCCGGCAGGTGCGCCCACAGCTCTTCGGCAGTAAAGCTCAGCACCGGCGCAATCCAGCGCACGAACGCCTCGGCCACGTGATACATCGCGCTCTGCGCCGAACGGCGGCCGCGCGCATCCTCGGCCATCGTGTACAGGCGGTCCTTGGTGACGTCCAGGTACAGCGAGCCCAGGTCCACGCTGCAGAAATTCAGCAACGCCTGCACGATTTCGGCGAAGTCGTAGCGCGCGTAGGCGGCAGTGATCTTCTCCTGCAGCTCGTGGGCGCGATGCACGATCCAGCGGTCCAGCAGCACCATGTCGTCCAGCGCCACCAGATGCTGCAACGGGTCGAAGCCATGCAGATTGCCGAGCAGGAAGCGCGCGGTATTGCGCAGGCGACGGTAGGCATCGGCATTGCGCTTGAGGATCTCCTGCGACAGCGACATCTCGTTGCTGTAGTCGGCCGAGGCGATCCACAGTCGCAGGATGTCGGCGCCCAGCGTGCGCATGATTTCCTGCGGCTCGATCCCATTGCCCAGCGACTTGGACATCTTGCGGCCGTGCTCGTCCACAGTGAATCCGTGGGTGAGGCACTGCTTGTACGGCGCGACCTTGTCCATCGCCACACCGGTCAGCAGCGAGGACTGGAACCAGCCGCGGTGCTGATCGGAGCCTTCCAGGTACAGGTCGGCCGGCTTGGGCAGGCCGCGATCCACCAGCACTGTTTCATGGGTCACGCCGGAGTCAAACCACACGTCCAGGATGTCGGTGATCTTGTCGTAGTCGCCGGCTTCATCGCCCAACAGCTCGGCTGCGTCCAGCGTGTACCAGACATCCACGCCGCCCTGCTCCACCCGTTCGGCCACCTGCCGCATCAGCTCGGTACTGCGCGGATGCGGCTCGCCGGTTTCGCGGTGCACGAACAACGCGATCGGCACGCCCCAGGTGCGCTGGCGCGAGATGGTCCAGTCCGGACGCCCGTCGATCATGCCGGCGATCCGCGCCTGGCCCCACGACGGATACCAATGCACGGTTTCGATGGCCTTGAGCGCATCGGCGCGCAGGTTGGCCTGCTCCATCGAGATGAACCACTGCGGCGTGGCGCGGAAGGCGATCGGCGTCTTGTGGCGCCAGCAATGCGGATAGCTGTGCTCCATCTTGCTGGCGGCCAGCAACGCGCCGGTGCCGCGCAACGCATCGATGATGACGTCGTTCGCTTTCCAGATATGCAGCCCGGCCAGCACGGTGTCGCCCAGCGGCGGGGTGGACGGCAGATACACGCCGCGCCCGTCGATCGGGTTGATCTGCGCGGCGCTGTAGCGCTCCAGCAGACCGTACTGCTTGGAGACCTGGTAGTCCTCCTGGCCATGGCCCGGCGCGGTATGCACCGCACCGGTACCGTCGTCGTCGGAGACGTGATCGCCCAGGATCAGCGGGATGTCGCGTTCGGCATAGAACGGGTGCGCCAGCAGCAGCTGGTCCAGCGCCGCGCCCTTGGCGTGACCATGCACCACCACCGCATCGACGCCATAGCGCGCCAGCGCCTTGCCGGCCAACGCCTCGGCGATCACCAGCCAGCGCGGCTGGCCGTGGTCGGCCGGGCCTTCCACCAATACGTAGTCCAGGGCCGCGCCCAGGCTCACCGCCAGCGAGGCCGGCAGCGTCCAGGGCGTGGTGGTCCAGATCGGCACCGCCACCTGCGTGCCGGCAGGCAGCGTGACGCCGAATGCCGCAGCGATCGCGGCCGGATCACGCGCCGGGTAGGCGATGTCCACCGTAGGCGAGAGCTTGTCGGCGTATTCGATTTCCGCCTCGGCCAAGGCCGAGCCGCAGTCGAAGCACCAGTGCACCGGCTTGACGCCGCGCGTGAGGTGGCCGTTGTCGATGACCTTGGCCAGCGCGCGGATCTCGTTGGCTTCGAAGCGGAAGTCCAGCGTCTTGTATGGGTTGTCCCAGTCGCCGATCACGCCCAGGCGCTTGAAATCCCGCCGCTGCAGGTCGATCTGCTCGGTCGCGTACTCGCGGCACTTCTGGCGGAACTGCGCGGCGTCCAGCTTCACGCCGACCTTGCCGAACTTCTTCTCGATCGCGATTTCGATCGGCAGCCCATGGCAGTCCCAGCCCGGGATGTACGGCGCATCGAAGCCAGCCAGGTACTTGGACTTGACGATGATGTCCTTGAGGATCTTGTTGACCGCGTGACCCAGATGGATCTGCCCGTTCGCATACGGCGGGCCGTCGTGCAGCACAAACAGCGGGCGCCCGGCGGCATTGGCACGCACTTGTGCGTACAGCCCCTCGCGCTCCCAGCGCTCCAGCATCGCCGGCTCGCGCTTGGGCAGGTCGCCGCGCATCGGAAAGTCCGTGGCGGGCAGATGGAGTGTGGCTTTGTAGTCTTGGGTCACGGGAATCTACCGTTGCGCTGCGTTATGTGAACCGTCCGCACGGGCGTGCGCAGGGCTTTGCGAGGGGCTCGCAGGTGAGGTCTCTGCAGACGTGTGTGTGGCTGCCTGCGTCGAAGGTGCATCGGCGTGCTGTGCATCGGCATGCTGCGGCAAAGAATGCGCGCGCGCATGCGTGGCAAGCACGGCACGTGCCTGCTCGGCATCGCGATGCATTTGCACGGTCAATGCCTCCAACCCATCAAACTTTTCTTCATCGCGCAGCTTGGCGACGAATTCGACCGCGATGTGGCGCCCGTACAAGTCGCCCTGAAAATCGAACAGGTGCGCTTCCAGCAACGGCTCGATCCCCGCAACCGTGGGCCGCGTACCGAAGCTGGAGACCGACGGCCATGGCTGCACGGCCACGCCATGCACCCAGGTGGCATAGATGCCGGACAGCGCCGGGGTGCGGGAAAACTGCAGATTGGCGGTGGGATACCCCAACGTGCGGCCAAGCTGTTTGCCGCGGACCACACGTCCACCGATCGCGTACGGCCGGCCGAGCAATTCGCCGGCATGGGCAAATTCACCGGCCACCAGCAGTTCCCGGATGCGCGTTGCCGAGATGCGCTCGCCGCGCAGATGCACCGGCGCAATCTCGCCGGCAGCAAAGCCGTGCTGCTCGCCCAGGGCACGCAACAGCGCAATGTCGCCGCCACGTCGATGGCCGAAGCGGAACTCCGGGCCAATCCAGACTTCGCGTGCGCACAGGCGCCCTACCAATGCCAGGCGGACGAAGTCCTGCGCGCTCATCGCCGACAGCCGGCCGTCGAAACGAATCATGCCGACGCTATCGGCACCAAAGCCGTACAAGCCTTCGATCTTGGCGCGGGCCAGGGTCAGGCGCGGCGGCGGCGTGTCATTGGCGAAGAACTCGCGCGGCAACGGTTCGAAGCTCACCGCCACCGCCGGCACGCCCAGCGCACGCGCACGTTCGACCGCATGGCGCACCAGCGCCTGATGGCCCAGGTGCAGGCCATCGAAGGCACCGATGCAGACCACGCTTCCGTGCGGGAACAGGGTCCCGCCCTCGACGTCTCTAAACAGCCTGCTCATTCCTCGTTCCAAAGCGACGCCAGCCTGCGGGCCAGCCCTCGATCATGCATAACCGTCAAGTATAGCCGCGCGCAACAAATCGCATGGCCCCGGCAGCTGAGATGGGGGACGTCCGCCCGGGTTGCCAATCGACCGGCAGCCGGCGCACGCGCCGCGTGTGCCGGGTCGCCCCGGCCGCGTGAGGAGCGACACCCATCTCCGACACGCAAGCCTCCAGCGTCCAAGCCCCTTCTTCGCGGCGTCACTGCTCGCGCAGATGCCGCGGCCGCAGGCCCAGTGCCAGTTGCGCCACCACATAGGTGAGCCCGCCACTACCCACCAGCACCGCCAGCCAGCCGATGCGCTGCCACTTATCCATCTCGGTGAACGACGGCAACCACCACAGCAAGCCCAACAGCACCACCACCATCGCCGCACAGGCCACCAGCAGCCGCGCCGCATAGCCTGCCCAGCCCGGCCGGCGCTGATAGACACCGGACTTGCCCAGCCAGAACCACAACAGGCCCAGGTTGAGATAACTGGACAGCGCACTGGCAATGCCCAGCGCCAGATGCAGGCCGGGCTGCTTGCCGAGCGCCTGCATCACGCCTTGCGCCTTCAATTCCGGCGGCACCATCACTTGGTAGAGCACGGCCAGGAACGCGAAGTTGAACACCATGTTGGCGATCAACGCCGCCACGCCCGCGCGCACCGGGGTGCGGGTGTCCTGCCGCGCATAGAACGCTGGCAGCACAACTTTCAGCATCGCGTAGGCCGGCAGGCCAAAACTCAGCCCGTACACCGACAGCGCAGTCATGCGGGTGTCGAACGCGGTGAACTGGCGGTACTGGAACAAGGTGGCCACCAGTGGCTCGGCCAGCAGCAGCAGGCCCAGCATCGCCGGCATCGCGATCAGCAAGGTGGTGCGGAAGCCCCAATCCAGCGCCCCGGAGAACGCGGCGCGGTCGGTCTTGACGTGATGGCGCGCCAGCGCCGGCAGGATCACTGTGCCCAGGGCCACACCGAACACGCCCAGCGGCAACTCCAGGAAGCGGTCCGCCAGCGACAGCCACGACTGTGACCCGTCGCTCAGGCGCGCGGCAATCACCGTGTCCAGCATCAGGTTGATCTGCGCCACCGAGGAGCCGAACAGCGTCGGGATCATCAAGGTCAGCACCTTGCGCACGTCCGGATGACGCCAGCCCCAGCGCGGCAGCGTGAGCAAGTCGATGCCCTTCAACGCCGGCAGCTGGAACAGCAGCTGCAACGCACCAGCCACCAGCACTGCCCAGCCCAGCGCCAAAATCGGCACATCCAGACGCGGCGCCAACCACAGCGCACCGGCGATCATGCATAGATTGAGAATCACCGGGGTCAGCGCGGGAATCGCAAACCGCTGGAAGCTATTCAGCGCACCACCGGCCAGGGCCGTCAGCGAAACGAACAGCAGGAACGGAAAGGTCAGCCGCAGCAAATCCACCAGCAGGCCGTACTTGTCCGGATCGGTCGCGGCACCATCGGAGAACACCGAAGCGAGCTGCGGGGTGAAGATCAGCCCCAGCGCCGTCACCAGCAGCAACATGCCGCCCAAGGTGCCGGAGACCCGCGCCATCAATTCGCGCAGATCGGCGTGCGGCCGGGTCTCCTTGACCTCGGTGAACACCGGCACGAAGGCGGTGGCGAACGAGCCTTCGGCGAATAGGCGCCGCAGGAAGTTCGGAATCCGGAACGCCACCCAGAACGCGTCAGTCACCGCGTTGGCGCCGAAGGTGGTGGAGATCGCCTGATCGCGCATCAGGCCCAGCACCCGCGACACCATGGTCATACTGCTAAACGAGAGCAGGCCCCTCATCATGCGGGGTGTGCTCATGGGCAATCCCTCTTGACAACTGACTTGACGTACATATCTGGGTCCATCATACTTTCGCGCTTGCTTTTTCCACCATACCGATTTTTCAGGAACCCACCACCGTGGCCAATATCAAGTCCGCCAAGAAGCGCGCCAAGCAGACCGTCGTGCGCAACGAGCGCAACACGGGCCAGCGTTCGATGCTGCGCACCGCCGTCAAGAAGGTGATCAAGGCCCTTGACGCCAACGATGCTGCAGGCGCCGAAGCTGCTTTCGCCGTTGCTCAGCCCATCCTCGACCGTTTCAGCGCCCGTGGCCTGATTCACAAGAACAAGGCTGCGCGTCACAAGAGCCGTCTGACCGCTCGCATCAAGGCCATCAAGGCCGCGTAAGCGATCAGCAGGTTCGCCATCGAAAGCCTGGCTTTCGATGGCACAAGAAAACCCGGCCTTGGCCGGGTTTTTTGTGGGCGCCTGTCTGCGCTCAACCTGCATTGCGCGCCTCGAGCTCGTCCTCGCGCTGACGATCGAAGAAGGCCATCACGTCCTTCATGATCGGGAAGGTGCCATCACGGCCCAGTGCCGACACCAGGTACCACGGCGCTGTCCAGCCCAGCTCGGCCACGATGGCCTCGGCAGCGGCCTGCGCCTCCTCCGGGAACATCAGGTCGGCCTTGTTGAGTACCAGCCAACGCGGCTTTTCCAGCAGCGCCGGATCATGCCGTTCGAGTTCGCGCTCGATGGTGCGCACCTGATCGACCGGCGACACGCCATCCACGCCGCCGTCCATCGGCGAAATGTCCACCAGATGCAGCAGCAGGCGGGTGCGCTGCAGATGGCGCAGGAACTGCGTACCCAGGCCGGCGCCATCGGCGGCGCCTTCGATCAGTCCCGGCACGTCGGCGATCACGAAGCTGCGATACGCCTCGACGCTGACCACGCCCAGATTCGGGTACAGGGTGGTGAACGGGTAATCGGCCACCTTCGGCGTCGCCGCCGAAACCGCGCGAATCAACGTGCTCTTGCCGGCATTGGGAAAGCCCAGCAGGCCGACGTCGGCCAGCAGCTTGAGCTCCAGCTTGAGCAGGCGCTCCTCGCCCTCCTCGCCGGTGGTGGACTGGCGCGGCGCGCGGTTCACCGAGCTCTTGAAATGCATGTTGCCAAGGCCGCCCTTGCCGCCCTTGGCCACCAGCAGACGATCGCCGTGCTGGGTCATGTCGCCGATGATTTCATCAGTCTGCACGTTCATCACCACGGTACCGACCGGCACCACGATGACGCGGTCTTCGCCACCCTTGCCATAGGCCTGCCGGCCCATGCCGTTCTCGCCGCGCTGCGCCTTGAACGCGCGCTCATGGCGGAAATCGACCAGGGTGTTGACGTTTTCGTCGGCCACGATCCAGACGCTGCCGCCGTTGCCGCCGTCACCGCCATCCGGCCCGCCAAGCGGGATGAACTTCTCGCGGCGAAAGCCGACACAGCCATTGCCGCCATTACCGGCGGTGACCAGGATTTCTGCTTCGTCGACTAACTTCATGGGCTTGCAACCGGGAATGGGGAATAGGGAATGGGGAATCGGCCAGCAAACGCGGCGGATTCCTGCCGGCGAAAACACCCGCCAGCACGGCTGTAGAAACACGCGATGGGACGCAGAACCGGCTTTTCCGGTTCCCGACTCCCTACTCCCGTTCCTAGCCGTCAAACGAAAAACCCCGCCGAAGCGGGGCTCTCCGTCTCGCCCGCCAGGCAATACTGCCGTGCGGGCTGGTCTGCATGGAGCGGGCGATTACGCCTCGGCAACCACGCTGACGGTGCGACGCTTCTTCGGGCCCTTGGTGGTGAATTCCACCTTGCCGTTGACCAGCGCAAACAGCGTGTGGTCACGACCCAGTCCGACGCCGGCGCCCGGATGGAACTGGGTGCCACGCTGACGCACGATGATGTTGCCGGCATCGATGGCCTGGCCACCGAAGATCTTGACGCCGAGGTACTTCGGGTTGGAATCGCGACCGTTGCGCGAGGAACCTACGCCCTTTTTATGTGCCATGACTGGTTCTCCTTACTTCTTGTCGCCACCGGCGATGCCGGTGATCTCGATTTCGGTGTAGTACTGACGGTGTCCCTGACGCTTCATGTGGTGCTTGCGGCGGCGGAACTTGATGATGCGCACCTTGTCGGCGCGGCCATGGGCCACAACCTTGGCGGTGACCGAAGCGCCCTTCAGCGCGTCGCCCAGCTTGATGCCGTCGCTATCACCCAACATCAGGATGGTGTCGAACTTGATCTCGTTGCCGGCTTCGACTTCGAGTTTTTCCACGCGGAGCGTTTCGCCCTGCGCGACGCGGTATTGCTTACCGCCCGTTACCAGAACTGCGTACATGACCAGGTTTTCCTCTGTAGTTATTATGGTCGCCTGACTTGCCCATGGGGCAGACAGGAGCGGGATTGTACTGCCCTAGCCGGTTTCGGGTCAACCCGCAAGCAGGTCTGCCGCCGCAGGCCAAAATCCCCCCGTGAAACGGATCATCCGGCCGCCACAAGCGCTCGGTCACACTGGCATTTGGGGCAATTGCCCTCACCTAGGTCGGCGGGTAGGCTGATCGACTGCCACTCATTCCTGCTGAGCACGCTCGCACCACTGCCGGTTCGCCGGCCCGACATCGGATCCCCCATGGCGATGGATTTCATCCGCATCCGCGGCGCGCGGACGCACAACCTCAAGAACATCGACCTCGACCTGCCTCGCGACAAATTGATCGTGATCACCGGCCTGTCCGGCTCGGGCAAGTCGTCGTTGGCGTTCGACACCATCTATGCAGAAGGCCAGCGCCGCTACGTCGAGTCGCTGTCGGCGTATGCGCGCCAGTTCCTCAGCGTGATGGAAAAGCCGGACCTGGACCACATCGAAGGGCTGTCGCCGGCCATCTCGATCGAGCAGAAGTCCACCTCGCACAACCCGCGCTCCACGGTCGGCACGATCACCGAGATCTACGACTACCTGCGCTTGCTGTACGCGCGCGTGGGCCAGCCGCGCTGCCCGGATCATGGCTTCCCGCTGGAGGCGCAGACCGTCAGCCAGATGGTCGACCACATGCTCACGCTGGACCCGGAGCAGCGCTACATGCTGCTGGCACCGGTGATCCGCGACCGCAAGGGCGAGCACGCGCAGGTGTTCGAACAACTGCGTGCGCAGGGCTTCGTGCGTGTGCGCGTGGATGGCGAGTTGTACGAGATCGATGCGGTGCCGCCGCTGGCGCTGCGCCAGAAGCACACCATCGAAGCGGTGATCGACCGCTTCCGCCCGCGTGAAGACATCAAGCAACGGCTGGCAGAAAGCTTCGAGACCGCGCTCAAGCTCGGCGAAGGCATGGTCGCAGTGCAGTCGCTGGACGATGCGGCCGCCGCGCCACATCTGTTCTCGTCCAAGTACAGCTGCCCGGTCTGCGATTACTCGCTACCGGAGTTGGAACCGCGGCTGTTCTCGTTCAACGCGCCGGTCGGTGCCTGCCCGAGCTGCGATGGCCTGGGCGTGGCCGAGTTCTTCGACCCGGATCGCGTGGTGGTGCATCCGGAACTGTCGTTGTCGGCCGGCGCGGTGCGTGGCTGGGATCGGCGCAATGCCTATTATTTCCAGCTGATTGCCTCGCTGGCCAAGCACTACAAGTTCGACGTGGATGCGGTGTGGAACACGCTGCCGGCCAAGGTGCGCCAGGCGGTGCTGTTCGGCAGTGGCGATGAGGTGATCAGCTTTACCTACTTCACCGATGCGGGCGGGCGCACCACGCGCAAGCATCGCTTCGAAGGCATCCTGCCGAACCTGGAACGCCGCTACCGCGAGACCGAATCGCCGGCCGTGCGCGAAGAGTTGACCAAGTACGTCAGCCAGCAGCCCTGCCCTGCCTGCAACGGCACGCGCCTGAACCGTGCCGCGCGCAATGTGTTCGTGGCCGACCGCCCGCTGCCGGAACTGGTGGTGCTGCCGGTCAACGAAGCGCTGAACTTTTTCCGCGGATTGTCGCTGCCGGGTTGGCGCGGCGAGATTGCCAGCAAGATCGTCAAGGAAATCGGCGAGCGTCTGGGCTTTTTGGTCGACGTGGGCCTGGATTACCTCACCCTGGAACGCAAGGCTGACACGTTGTCCGGTGGCGAAGCACAGCGCATCCGTCTGGCCAGCCAGATCGGCGCCGGCCTGGTTGGCGTGATGTACGTGCTCGACGAACCCTCGATCGGACTGCATCAACGCGACAATGAGCGTCTGCTCGGCACGCTGACGCGACTGCGCGACCTGGGCAATACGGTGATCGTGGTCGAACACGATGAAGACGCCATTCGCCTGGCCGACCACGTGCTGGACATCGGCCCTGGCGCGGGCGTGCACGGCGGTGAAATCTGCGCGCAGGGCACGCTGCAAGACATCCTGGAGTCGCCACGTTCGCTGACCGGCCAATACCTGTCGGGCAAGCGCCGCATCGAGATTCCCAAGCAACGCCACAAGCCCAACCCGAAGATGATGCTGCATCTGCGCGGGGCCACCGGCAACAACCTGAAAAATGTGGACCTGGAGATTCCGGCCGGCCTGCTGACCTGCATCACCGGCGTGTCCGGTTCGGGCAAGTCGACGTTGATCAACGATACGTTGTTCACGCTGGCGGCCAACGAGATCAACGGTGCATCGCACACGGTGGCACCGCATCGCGAAGTCGAAAATCTGGACCTGTTCGACAAGGTGGTGGACATCGACCAGTCGCCGATCGGGCGCACACCGCGCTCCAACCCGGCGACCTACACCGGCATGTTCACTCCGCTACGCGAGCTGTTCGCGCAGGTGCCGGAATCGCGGGCACGTGGGTATTCGCCGGGCCGCTTCAGCTTCAATGTGCGCGGTGGTCGCTGCGAGGCCTGCCAGGGCGACGGCATGATCAAGGTGGAGATGCACTTCCTGCCCGACGTGTATGTGCCGTGCGATGTCTGCCATGGCAAACGCTATAACCGCGAGACGCTGGAGATCCGTTACAAGGGCTTCAACATCAGCGACGTGTTGCAGATGACGGTGGAAGACGCGCTGCGGCTGTTCGAACCGGTGCCGTCGATCGCGCGCAAGCTGGAAACCTTGGTGGACGTGGGCCTGAGCTACATCAAGCTGGGCCAGAGCGCGACCACGCTCTCCGGCGGTGAAGCACAGCGTGTGAAGCTGTCCAAGGAACTGTCGCGCCGCGATACCGGGCGCACCTTGTACATCCTCGACGAACCGACCACCGGCCTGCACTTCCACGATATCGAAGCGCTGCTCGGCGTGCTGCACAAGCTGCGCGACGAAGGCAACACGGTGGTGGTGATCGAACACAATCTAGACGTGATCAAGACCGCCGACTGGATAGTGGATCTTGGGCCGGAAGGCGGCCACCGCGGCGGCACCATCCTGGTCTCCGGCACCCCGGAAGATGTGGCCGCGCACAAGGCCTCCTACACCGGGCAGTTCCTGGCCAAGATGCTGCCGTCGGTGAAGGCACGCGAAACCCGCCCAGCCGCGATGGCCAACAAGCCTGATGCGCGGCCACCGCGCAAGGTCAAGCCGGAGAAGGTGGTCAAGGCCGCCAAGACCGCCACCAAGAAGACTGCGAAGAAGAAGGCAAGCTGATGAGCGAACACAAGATCCTGGCACGCGTTCCGATCAGCGTGCGCTGGCGCGACATGGACAGCATGGGCCACGTCAACAACGCCAAATACATTTCCTACCTGGAAGAAGCGCGCGTGCGCTGGATGCTGGGCGTGGAAGGCGTGGCGATGACCGATCGCATCGCACCGGTGGTCGCAGCCACCAACGTCAACTACAAGCGGCCGTTGGTCTGGCCCAATGACATCCTGGTGGAATTGTTCGTCGAACGCCTGGGCAGCAGCAGCGTGACCATCGGACACCGCATCCTCGACCAGAAGGACGAGGGCGTGCTGTATTCGGACGGCAACGTGGTGGTGGTGTGGATCGACACCCAGACCGGCAAGAGCGCGTCGTTGCCGGATGCGGTGCGTGCCGCGAGCAGCTGATCGCGCGCAACATAGACGCTGGTGAATGACGCACGGCGGCTTCTTTATGAAGCCGCCGTTTTTTATTTGCGCGTTTCTCGCCCCCGGTGAAACAGCTGGCGCCCACGTGCGCTGATGCTGCACTGCGCCTGCGCGCGCACCAGCGGCAGCACTGCATCCAGCAGCGCGTTTGCACGCATGCACCGCGTGCAGCGACGGCCATCTATCATTGCCAGACTTTCAGGAGCCCCACATGAGCATCCAGATCCTTGACCACGGCCGTCTTCGCGAAATCCGTCTGGCGCGCCCGCCGGTCAATGCGCTGGATACCGCGCTATGCCAGGCGCTGACTGCCGCCGTGCAGCAGGTAGGGAGCGATGTCGACGGCGTAGTGTTGTCGGGCAGCGAACGTATTTTTTCCGGTGGCATGGACGTGCCGCACCTGCTCTCGCATGGCACCAACCGCGGCGCGCTGCTGGAGAGCTGGACGGCGTTTTTCGATGCGGCCAACGCGCTGGCCCAATGCCCGGTGCCGGTGGTTGCGGCAATCGGCGGGCACGCGCCGGCCGGCGGTTGCGTGCTGGCGTTGTGCTGCGATTACCGGGTGATGGCGCGCAGCGCCGATACCGCGCGGCCGTACGCGATTGGTCTGAATGAAGTGCAGGTTGGCCTGGCGGCGCCGGAAGGCATCCAGCGCCTGTTGCGCCGCGTGGTCGGTGCGCACCGCGCCGAACGCCTGCTGATCGCCGGGCAGCTGGTGCCGGCCGAAGAGGCAGTCAAGATCGGGCTGGTCGACGAGCTGGTGGATGGCGAGCTGGTCACCGCGCGCGCCGTGGCCTGGCTGCAGGACCTGCAGCAGTTGCCGCGCCAACCGATGCTGGCCACCCGCGCGGTGGCGCGTGCTGACCTGCGCGCGGCGCTGGCGCCGGAGTTGATCCAGCTGGAGCGCTTCATCGACGGCTGGTACGCGCCGGACGCGCAGGCCGCACTGCATGGGCTGGTGGCGCGCCTGCAAAAGGCATAGCACGCACAGGCGGGCCGCTATAATTGCGCTCCGTCGCACGCTCAGGCCAGCCTCTTGTCCGCCAACGCCGAACCCGTGGTCTCCGAACTGATCAGCCTGCTCTCGCTGGAGCGGCTGGAAGACAACCTGTTCCGTGGCCAGAGCCGCGACATCGGCACCAAATACGTGTTCGGCGGCCAGGTGCTTGGCCAGGCCTTGTCCGCGGCCCAGGCCACGGTGGAGAACGGCCGCCAGGCGCACTCGCTGCACGCCTATTTTTTGCGCGCCGGCGATATTGACCACCCCATCGTCTATGACGTGGACCGCACCCGCGATGGCGGCAGTTTTTCGGTGCGGCGTGTCACCGCAATTCAGCACGGCAAGGTGATTTTCTTCTGCGCGGCCTCGTTCCAGGAACGCGAAGACGGCGCCGAGCATCAGTCGGCTATGCCGGTGGTGCCGCCGCCGGAGGACATCGAACCCACCGCGCCGCTGGCACCGGAGGTGCTGGCGCGGCTGCCGGCGAAGGTGCAGCGCTGGCTCTCGCGCGGCGGCCCGTTCGAGTTCCGCCACGTGTTCCCGCGCGACGAGCTCAAGCCGCCCAAGCGCCCGCCCTTCCAGCAGATGTGGCTGCGCCTGAGCGACCCGGTGGGCAACGACGTCGGCCTGCACCAGGCACTGCTGGCGTACGCATCGGACTTTCAGCTGTTGGGCACCTCGACGTTTCCGCACGGCATCAGCTATTACACGCCCAACGTGCAGATGGCCTCGCTCGATCACGCGCTGTGGTTCCATCGCCCGTTCCGCACCGACGACTGGCTGCTGTACTCGCTGGATAGCCCGACCGCGCAGGGCTCGCGCGGCCTGGCGCGCGGGCAGTTCTTCACCCGCGACGGCGTGCTGGTGGCCAGCACCACCCAGGAAGGGTTGATCCGGGTAGTGCGTGACGGCAGTGCCACCGCCGTGCCGGCCAAGGACTGACACGTGCGATCGCTGCAACCGGCCGTGATCACTACATGGGCGATACATCCAAGCGGCGCAGGGACCTTGCGCGGCAGGCCGGCCAGTGCCGCATGTAGCGCCGCAACAACCGTAGTTGGTAACCGCGCGCTACTGCGGATTCGCCCACGCACACAGGCGGCACGCACTGCACCGCCAGCCCCTTTTCTTTCTCCCGTTCTAAGCAATTGCGCGCCCAGCGCAGTGGCGACAGACATCGATGGCACGCCCTAATGCGCAAGATTTTCAGCAGTCAACGGATCGAAACCGCCGAGGGCGTGGCCAACCTGCTGCGCAATGCCGGAATCGAGATCCGCATCAGTAATGGCCGTTCGTACCAGAGCAAGCGCAGCGGCCAGTTCAGCTATCTCGAACAAGGCAATGCGCAGGCGCATCCAACCGTGTGGATCGTGCACGCCAACGACCAACCACGTGCGCGCGAACTGTTGCGCGATGCGCGCCTGCTAGACACCACGCGCCGTGACATGCCCAACGTGGAATACACCTTTCGCGAGGGCGAGACCGGCTCAAGCACCAGCGCGCGCAGCTGGGCTTGGCGGATCCGGTTGGTGCTGTTGCTGGTGATCGGCGCCGTGGCCATGGTGGTGGTGATGCGTCACCGCGCCGCGCCCGAGGCACCGGCGGCCACGCCGGCAGCGCAACCGGCACCAGCAAAAATACCGCAAGCGCCCGCCGCGGAAGAAGACCAGACACGGGTCCGCATCCAGCCGGCCAGCTGATTGGCGCGTGGCCAATCGGCCGCGCAGGTGTCAATGCGCTTCGCCTGGCATCGTGTGAGCGTTGGTCATCGCACGACGTGGCCACGATGCCGCGGTCGATCTGGCGACCATAGCTAAGAGCGGCTAACAAAACGGAGCGAGCAGTCGTCAGATGGGTGCGGACGGCGCGGAGGAACCGGAATGTACGGGCGTACATGCCGATTCCGAGCACCGGCCGCGCCCGCCTGGCGGCTGCGCAGTCGTTTTTATAGCTGCTCTAAGTAATGCAACGGCTCCAGGGAATCAGTCCAGCACGCTTGCGCGCTGACACAGCGAGCGGTCACATTCGCCAGGCAACTGCGTCATGCTGGTACCTGGACACGGATTCCGACGATGCACGCCGACACCCTGGACGCGATGCTCCACCACGAACTGCCGCACGCCGCGGCGGGTTGTCAGCAGGCGTACGGCCGCATCGTCACTGCCTGCCAGAACACGGTCACTGCGATCGCCCTGGCGATCACGCGCGATGTGGCGGCCAGCGAGGACATCGCGCAGGAAGCATTCCTGCGTGCGTGGCAGCGGCTGGCGCAGCTGCATCAACCGGCCAGCTTCCTGCCCTGGCTGCGGCAAATTACCCGCAACCTGGCGCGCGACTGGCTACGCAGCCAGCGGCATCGCCCACTGAGCGGTGAGGCGGCGGATCTGGCCATCGCAATGGCCGCCGACCCTTCGCCCTCGCCGGCCGAACAGGCCCTGCAGGTGGAAGAAGAGCGCGCCGCGCTGGAGATCATGTCCGCGCTGCCCAACGACAGCCGCGAGATCCTGCTGCTGTACTACCGCGAGGGCCAGCGCTCGCAGCAGGTTGGCCAGCCTGCTCGGGCTCAGCGATGCGGCGGTGCGCAAGCGCCTGTCGCGCGCCCGTGCCACCGTGCGTAACGAACTGCTGCAGCGCTTTGGCAGCTTCGCACGCGGCAGTGCACCGGGCGTGGCCTTCGCCACCACGGTGACCGCTGCCACGATGCTCGCCGCGCCCGGAACGGCAAGCGCGGCGATTGCGCTGGGGGGGATTGGCAGTCTCGGCGGCGTCGGCAAACTGGGTGCCAGCGGCCTGAGCGGATCGGCGTTGACCAGTGGCAGTGCCGCCGGTGCGCTGAGCGTCCTGCTCGGCATGCCGATGGCAATCGCCTTGCTCGCAATCACTGTCGTGACGCTGACAACCTACATGTCTGGCGCGTATCTGTTGCGCTTTGCAGCCACCGCGCGGGAAACCGCTGCGATTCGTGGTTTCACTCGCCTGAGCACCTTGACCGCTGCACTGACCTGCGGAACGCCCTTGTTGCTGCGGGTGTTCGGTGCGCCCACGTGGCTGGCGCTCTGCGTGCTGGCAGTTGGCATGTCGGTGGTCTGTTACCACACCTTGGGCACCCTGCCGCGCATCATGCAGCCGATGCTGGAGCGCGACGCGCGTCGACGCGGCACCACCCGCCCGCCGTTACTGTACCGCTGCATGTTCAGCCGCAGCGCAATTGCAGTCAGCCTGGCTGCGGTCATCGTGCCCATCGCCTACCGCTATGGGGTGCTGGGACTGGTGTGATGGATGCATGTCTGCGTTGTCGCTGAGACTGCGCGCGAAAAAAAACGGCCTCCTGCAGTTGCAGAAGGCCGTCGGTCGATCGGCGCCTTGTTACGGTGTTGCTGAGTTGCGACTACGTGTGTTGCCCGTGTTGCCGGTCGTCGCCACACGCCCTGGCTGAGCCCCTCTGGCCAGGGCATGCGTGGACTTCCCTATGGGTCAGTTACCGGCCGCCGGCTTGGCCGGCATCGGGCGCTTGCCATGCTCGCCACGCTCGCCGTGTTCACCCCGCGGACCATGTTCGCCGCGCAACTTGGACGCCGCATCGAACTCGGCCTGGCTCAACTTGCCGTCCTTGTCGGTGTCGGCCTTCGCGAACCAGGCATCACGGTGCTGCTGCATGCGGAGCTCGCGATCGGCGCGGTCGACAAACCCGTCCTTGTTGATGTCCATCTGGTCGAAGCGCGCGGCGAACTTCGGGGCGGCCTTGGCTTCGTCACGGCTGATGCGCCCGTCCTTGTTGGCATCGAGCTTGGCCCACATTTCGCCGCGGCCATCACGGCCCGGGCCGCGACGGTGCGGACGTTCGTCGCGCGACAGCTTGCCGTCCTTGTTGGTGTCCAGGCTGTCGAACTTGGCGGCCAGGCGTGGGTCGGCGGCCGCTTCGCTGCGGTCGATCACGCCATCGCCGTTGGTGTCGAGCTTGGCCGGGCGCAGTGCATCGCCTGCGGCAGGCGGGGTGGCAGCGAAGGCGCTGGCGGTGGACAGCGCGGCCAACACGGCCAGGGCGAGAAACGGTTTGCGGGACGTCATGAGAAACTCCTTGGATGTGAAAACCACACGCGGCACTGCATGGGCCGCATCGCGTGGGTGGTGCGTCCGGACGCGCCGTGCGCTGCCACCAACATCCACATCAACGGGCGATTGCCGCCGCCGTTGACGCACCAACCGGGCGCATTCATCCAGCGGACAGTCGCCGCCGTTGCGACGCACAGGCGCTATCCTGCGCGCATGGCCATCCATGCCGACACCCACGACGACCTGCGCCTGTTCCAGACCGGCGAGCATGCCTGCGGGTATTGGTCCGATCGCCAGGCACGCGACCTGGTGCTGGATCCGCACGATCCACGCCTGGGCGCGATCTATCCGCAGGCGCTGGCGTGGGGATTTCGTCGTTCCGGCGATCTGGTGTACCGCCCGCATTGCGAACGCTGCCGCGCCTGCGTGCCGGTGCGCATTGCCGTGGATGCGTTTCACCCCGACCGCAGCCAGCGCCGCTGCCTGGCGGGCAACCAGGATCTGGTGGTGCGTGTGGTCGCCGCCGAACGCACCGAAGAGCAGCTGGCGCTGTATCGCCAGTATCTGCAGCACCGGCATCCGGGCGGCGGCATGGACACGCACGGTGCGGCCGAGTTCGATCAGTTCCTGATCGGTGGCTGGTCGCACGGGCGCTTTCTGGAAATCCGCGAACCGGCCGTCGACCATGTGCCCGGCCGGCTGCTGGCGGTTGCGGTGACCGATGTCACCGAGCACGCCTTGTCGGCGGTGTACACGTTCTACGCACCGGATGCGGCTGCACGCAGCCTGGGCACCTTTGCCATCCTCGAACAGATCCAGTGGGCCAGACGCGAACGCCGCGCGCACCTGTATCTGGGCTACTGGATCGAAGGCCACGCCAAGATGAATTACAAGCGCCGCTTCAACGCGCTGGAAGCCTACGACGGCCGTCATTGGCGCGGCTTGCCCGCGGCCCAGGGCTCGGCCCGATAGCGCCACGCGACATCGGTCTGTCGCATGCTGCATGCGAGAATAGCGCCATGATCAGACCCGTCTTATTGCTTGCACTGGCCGCGCTTTGCACCGCCTGTGCCCACCGTGCCGCCCCGACCGGGCAGAGCGCTGCATCCACCACGGCCGCCCCCTTGCGCATCGCCACCTACAACACCTCGCTGTACTCCGACGAGGCCGGCGGGCTGGTGCGTGAACTGCAGGGCGACAGCGCGCATGCGCGCAAGATCGCCGCCGTGCTGCAGCGCGTGCGCCCGGACCTGGTGCTGCTCAACGAGTTCGATTTCGACCCCGCGCATCGCGCGGCCGATCTATTCCAGCAACGCTATCTACAAGTGGCCCAGCCCGGCGGTGGCGACGCATTGGCGTATCCATATCGCTACCTGGCACCGGTCAATACCGGCGTGCCCAGCGGCCTGGACCTGGACAACAACGGCACTGTCGGCGGCGATGGCCGCAGCCGTGGCAACGATGCCTGGGGCTACGGCCTGCACCCGGGCCAATACGGCATGCTAGTGCTGTCGCGCTATCCGATCGATGCACAGGCGGTGCGCAGTTTCCAGTTGCTGAAGTGGAGCGCGCTGCCAGGTGCATTGCGCCCGGTCGATCCGGCCACCCAACGCCCGTTCTACAACGATGCGATCTGGGCACAGCTGCGGCTGTCGTCGAAATCGCACTGGGACGTGCCGGTGCGCACGCCGCTGGGCGTGGTGCACGCATTGGTTTCGCACCCCACGCCGCCGGTATTCGACGGTGCGGAAAAGCGTAATGCCGCGCGCAACCACGACGAGTTGCAGCTGTGGCGCGCTTATCTGGACAACGCCGCCGACACCACGCGTTGGCTGTGCGACGACCAGGGCCGCTGTGGCGGCCTGGAACGCGACGCGCACTTCGTGATCCTGGGCGATCTCAACAACGACCCCATCGATGGCGCCGGCCGGCATAAAGCCATCCGTGCGCTGATCAATCACCCGCGCGTACTGCAGTACCCCACACCCGTCAGCGCCGGTGGCCCGGAAAAAACCGCCGAATACGCCGCACAAGGCATTGCGCATACCGGCGACCCGCACCAGGTCACCGGCGACTTCGGACCGCAGGCGGGCACGATGCGGCTGGACTACGTACTGCCCTCGGGTCAGTTCACCCTGGCCGGCAGTGGCATCTTCTGGCCCGCCAGCAGCTCGCCGGATGCCGCAATCGCCGATGGCAGCGACCATCATGCGGTGTGGGTGGATGTGGCTGGGAAGCCGTGATTGGGGAGTCGGGATTGGGGATTTGCAACTGATCGCGATACCCAGGCCTGCGACGCGCTCGGTGGCTGTCCTGCGCTCACGCATCTCGTTGCGTGAGCGCTTTTGACTCACAGCATCATGCGTCCAGCCGGATGACCAGCGCGGCGGCAGCCACGCGCGCCTTTTCGCGCGCCGCATCGATGCTGTCGGCGCGCGCCAGCGTCACGCCAACACGACGATGACCATCCACGCGTGGCTTGCCGAACAAGCGCAGCGCGGTGTCCGGGTCGCGCAGTGCATCAGACACGTTGTCGAACACCGGCACGCCGTTGCCATGTGCCAATAACGCACACGACGCCGATGGCCCGCTCTGACGGATCACGCCACCGTTCTCCGCCCCGACCGGCAGACCCAGAATCGCGCGCGCGTGCAGCGCGAACTCGCTCAGTTCCTGCGACACCAGCGTCACCAGGCCGGTGTCGTGCGGGCGCGGCGAGACTTCGCTGAACCACACCTCGTCGCCCTTGACGAACAGCTCCACGCCAAACAACCCCCAGCCGCCCAGCTCATCAGTGATTGCCTGTGCGATCTCCTGCGAGCGGCGCAGCGCAGCGGCCGACATCGGCTGCGGCTGCCAGCTTTCGCGGTAGTCGCCCTCTTTCTGCCAATGGCCGATCGGGTCGCAGAACGAGGTGCCACCGGCATGACGCACGGTCAGCAGGGTGATCTCGTAATCGAAATCGATGAAGCCTTCAACGATGCAGCGGCCGGCGCCGGCGCGTCCGCCGGTCTGCGCGTAGTCCCAGGCTGCGTCGATGTCCGCCTCGCTGCGCAGCGTGCTCTGGCCCTTGCCCGAGGACGACATCACCGGCTTGACCACGCACGGCAGCCCGACTGTGGCGATCGCCTCGCGGTACTCGGCGGCGGTGTCGACAAAGCGATACGGCGAGGTCGGCAGGCCCAGGGTTTCGGCAGCCAGACGACGGATGCCTTCGCGGTCCATGGTCAGACGCGCGGCACGCGCGGTGGGGATCACCTTCTGCCCCTGCTCGTGCTCCAGCGCCACCAGGGTTTCGGTGTGGATGGCTTCGATCTCCGGCACGATCAGGTGCGGCTGCTCCTGGGCGATCAGCGCCCGCAAGGCATGCGGGTCGAGCATGTCCAGCACGTGCGAACGATGCGCCACCTGCATGGCCGGTGCGTTGGCATACCGATCGGCGGCAATCACTTCCACCCCGAAGCGCTGCAGCTCGATGGCGACCTCCTTGCCCAGTTCGCCCGAGCCCAGCAACAGCACACGGGTGGCGGAAGGCGACAACGGCGTGCCGAGAGTGGTCATGAGCGCGGTCCAGATCGGGAGGGGTCGCCATTCTAACGAACGCGCGATTGCCGCAGATGGCGGCAACCCTTGAAAGATCTGATATCACTTTGATATCTTTCTAACGAACCCACATGGACTCCCTCCTCATGAAAGAGAAGCCGATCGGCTCGTTGGCAGGCATCCCCATCATCCTTGCCGTGGGCGCCGCGTTCGCGGGCATGGCCTGGTATTTGCTCAGTGCAATTTCCGCCGTGAGCATCACGCCAGCCAGCTTCATCGCGGCGCTCGCAGTCGTGGTGGTCGGGATCTTTTTCTTCGCCGGCCTGTACACCCTGGAACCGAATCAGGCCGCGGTGCTGAGCCTGTTCGGCAAGTACGTCGGCACCGTGAAGGACCCGGGCCTGCGCTGGAACAGCCCCTTCTATGCAAAGAAGCGGATCAGCCAGCGCGTGCGTAATTTCGAAAGCGGCCGGCTCAAGGTCAATGAACTCGACGGCAGCCCGATCGAGATCGCGGCCGTGATCGTGTGGCAGGTGATGGATGCTTCCGAGGCGGTGTACAACGTGGACGACTACGAAAGCTTCGTGCACATCCAGTCCGAAGCCGCGCTACGCGCGATGGCCACCAGCTATCCGTACGACCAGCACGAAGATGACCAGATTTCGCTGCGCAGCCACCCGGCCGAGATCAGCGAACAACTCAAGCGGCATCTGGACGAGCGCCTCACGCAGGCTGGTGTGGACGTGATCGAAGCGCGCATCAGCCACCTCGCCTACGCGCCGGAAATCGCCCAGGCCATGCTGCAGCGTCAGCAAGCCAATGCGGTGATCGCCGCACGGACGCGCATCGTTGCCGGCGCCGTTGGCATGGTGGAGATGGCACTGGCCGAGTTGCAGAAAAACGGGGTGGTGCAGTTGGACGAAGAGCGCAAGGCGCATATGGTCAGCAATCTGCTCACCGTGTTGTGTTCTGATCGCGGCACCCAACCGGTGGTCAACGCCGGCTCGCTCTATTGAGGTGAAACAATGAATGTCATGGTGCCGTTGGTGGTCGCGCTGTCCGGCTTGCCCGCACTGGCGATCGCCGCTTCCATCGGTGCGGACGACGACGACCGTGCACGCGGCCTAGGCCTGCGCTGGGCCTTGATCAGCCTGGTGATCCTGATCGGTGCCGCCTGCCTGTACTGGGCCGGCGACAACCGCGCCGGAATCTATGCAGTGGTGATCGGCATGATCATCGGCGTCAACGTCTTGATCGTCTCGATGGTCATGCACCTGCGCCGCCACAGCGGCCGCGGTGAGCGCGAGTGAGCGAAAAGAAGGCCTACCCGCTGCGCATCAACGCCGATGTACTGGCTGCAGTGCAGCGCTGGTCCGATGACGAACTGCGTAGCCTCAACGCGCAGATCGAATATGTATTGCGCGATGCCTTGCGCAAGGCAGGGCGGCTGCCGAAGCCGCCCGCCGACAAGGAACCACACGCATGAGCAAGCGCTGGACTGACCTGACGCCCGAGTTGAAGCCTTCGTTCATCGGTGGCATCAAGCACGACGACATCCAGGTCGAACTGATCAAACAGGGCAACCTTGGCTGGGAGCTGGTCAACAGCATCATGCAGGCACCCCTGAGTGCGGCGTTGCTGGTGTTCAAGAAGGAGCTCTGAGGTGACGAGGCCATCGCGCCAGCGGCTCGGTGGAACTGCAGCACCGGTGGCATGCAGCGGGCAATGCCGGCCACCGCGCCAGCAGCTGCAGGATCTGCAGCTGCTGGCCGCGCAACGCACTTAGCCCTACCCTGTTGCGATGCGCCAGACACAGTCCCTGCTGCTCAACACCACCGCGATCGAACTGCTTCCTGCTGCCCTGCTGCGTGCACGCAGCAATTCCGACGCACGCGTATTGGCGCAGGCCGATTGGCTGCTGCGGCGCAAACGCGATGGCAAGTACCTCGCCGCGCAGCTGCCGCATGGGTTGATGCCACTGATCCCACGCCTGGCCCGCGAGCCGGGCCTGGACGAGGCGCTGGATCTGCTCCACACCAGCGCGCGCCGCACCACGCAGGCGCTGGATGCTGCGCTGCCGATCGATGGGCTGCAGCGCCGCCTGACACAGCTGGGCATTGGCGCCGACGCGTATGTGGCGCAGACCGGGCTGGACCTCATCGCCGAACCGGCAGCGCTGCACCTGGCCGGGCACGATCGCTTTGCCCGCCCGCTGTGGCTCAGCGCCGGTGCTGCGCGTGCGTGGCGGCAGCTGCATGCGGCCGCGCTGCGCGAAGACGTGGTCCTCGATGCCATTTCCGGCTACCGCAGCCACGACTATCAACTGGGTATTTTCGAACGCAAGTTCGCGCGTGGCCTGACGCTTGCGCAGATCCTGGCGGTCAACGCGGCACCTGGTTTCAGCGAACATCACAGCGGCGATGCAGTGGATATCGGCACGCCTGGCGAACCCCCGGCCGAAGAACGTTTCGAGTCAACCGCGGCATTCGCGTGGCTGCAGACACATGCCGGGCGCTTTGGTTTTCGGCTGAGCTATCCGCGCGACAACCCGCACGGCATCGTCTACGAGCCCTGGCACTGGCGCTGGTGGCCGGCCTGATGGCGCGTGCGCAGGCAGGGCTCAGCGTGGCCGCTCATTCCTGCGAACGCGGCGTCGGCACCTTCGCGGCAATGCTGAAGTCGGCGATCTTCCACAGGTAAAACGCAGCGTAAGTGCGGTACGGGCCCCAGCGCTCGCCGCGCTCGGCGAGTTCCTTGGGCGTTGGCATCTGCGCTTGTTTGTCCACGCGCTGGGCGCCCTTGCGCACGCCCAGGTCGTCGATGGGCAAAAGGTCCGGACGGCCGAGGCGGAACATCAACATCATCTCCACCGTCCAGCGGCCGATGCCACGGACCGGCACCAAGGCCTCGACGATGGCGTCGTCTTCCATGAAGGCGAGTTTGCGCAGTGAGTGGATCTCGCCCAGTGCCTCCCGCCGCGCCAGGTCGCGCAGTGCCAGCGCCTTGTTGCCGGAAACGCCGCAGGCGCGCAGCGCCGCATCATCCACGCGTCCCAACGTGTCGGCATGCAGCCGGCTGGCACCGATCGCCACCTCCACGCGCCCAACAATGGTGGCCGCGGCCTTGCCGCTCAGTTGCTGAAACAAGATGGCGCGCGCCAGTGCGTCCACCGGATCGAACGGCTTGCGCCATCCCGGCTGCGGGGCGATCGGGCCGATGCGTTTCATCCAGGCCCCCAGCGCACGATCACGGCGTGCCAGATGGGCGAAAGCCACCTCCACATCGAAGCCGCGGGCGTGACGTGGCATCTCAGCGCCTCAACGCACCGATCGCCAGCACCACCCAGCCCAGCATCAGGCTGACCCCGCCGATCGGCGCCAGGCTGGTGGGCCAGTGCAGCAACGCGTCGCCGACCAGGCTGCCGGCAAACAGCAGGGTGCCGAGCAACAGCAGGTACAGGCCGATGCGGCCCAGCGCGCGGGTCTCAGCACCGCCCATCACCACCAGCACGGCGCCATGGCCGAAGGCGTACAGCGCGGCCAGTTGCAGGCGCGATTGCACCAGCGCATCGGCCACGCCATGCGAGGCGTAGGCCGATAGCCCCACTGCGGCGGCGGCCAGCAGCGCCCCCACAAAGGCCAGGAGCGAAGGATGTTTTTTGCGACGATCAGGCAACGACATGGTGGCAGTTCCAAAGGCAGCGCCGCAGCGCAAAAAAAACGCGCCGCAAGGATGCGGCGCGTT
This sequence comes from Xanthomonas sp. NCPPB 4037, assembly GCF_041475695.2. Lineage (NCBI taxonomy): Bacteria > Pseudomonadati > Pseudomonadota > Gammaproteobacteria > Lysobacterales > Lysobacteraceae > Xanthomonas > Xanthomonas sp. NCPPB 4037. The sequence continues at coordinate 1,417,980 of NZ_CM191261.1, read as the reverse complement.
TTCGTCTGGATCACATCATCGTGGTGAAACGATTACTTGATGGCCCAGTAGACGTCGTAGGTACCGTCCTGCGTGAACGACTTGTCCACCCCACCCTTCCACGACTCGTACGGACGCTCGGTCACGTCGTTGCCGCTGGTGGCAGCCCAGGCGCGCAGCGAGTTACGCACTGCATCCAGGCCGGCCATGTGGCCTGCGTAGGTTGCGAACGCCGAACGGTGCGCCTTGGTGCGCTCGTACTTCACCGGTGCTTCGGTCGGGATGTTGACCTTCAGCTCTTCACCCGTTGCGGCAACCGGGGTTGCGTCGACAGGTGCAGCCGCAGCGGCGTCGTCCTTCTTGTCGTCAGCCTTGGCGGTGTCGGCCTTGGCATCGGTCTTGGCAGCGCCGCCGGCCTTCTTGCGCACCGGCTGCACGACGTCGAACGCGTACTTGTCGGTGGCGAAGTCGGTGGTGACGATACGCACCGGACCCGACGGCTCGAGGCCATTAGAATCCATGACGCGCTTGATCCACTCCTGGTTGTCCTTGATCGACTTCTTAATCGTCTCGTTGTCACGGTCGATGTTGCCAGCGGTGACGACCAGCAGGTCCTCGGCAGGCACATCGACGAGCTTGAGATCGCTCAACACCGGCTTGCCTTCCAGCTCGGCGCGGTAGTCGAAGTTCGGCACGGTGGCCAGTGCGGTGGTGAGGCGCGACAGACCCAGCTTCAGGTCATCGCCGACATGCCGGCTGACGTACAAGCCCGCATAGCGACCAAACAGGTTCCAGCCGTACTTCACGCTGTAATCCTGGGTGATGCGCACGTTCTTGTTGTTCTTGCCGGTCGGCTTCAACGTGAAGTTGGTGACCTTGTCGTAGCCCTTGGTGGGATCTTCGATCGAGATCTCAACGCGCTCGTTCTTGACGCTGTTGGTGATCTCCCAGCTGCCCTGACCGATGTAGCCTTCGGTGGAGCTGTATTCAACGCGTGCACCCTTGCCCTCTTCCGGGCCGGCCAGCTTCAGCTGGATCTTGGGATCACGCAGCACAAGCGGGTTCCAATCCTTGAAACGACGGAAGCTGTTCACGGTGTCGTAAACAATCGTCATCCTGCGGTTGGTCTCGACACTCTCGGACATCTGCCGCTCCGAGGGCAACACCAAGCCCACCACGACAAACAAGCCAGCCACGATCCCCAAGGCGATCAGGAACTCGATAATACGGGTCATTCAGGAGGTCTCCGGGGCCGATCCCACGGCCGGGTTGAGTGAAGCGAAGCCGCCATCCTAGCAGGCTTCGAGAAAGATGTTCAGTTGTGCGACGGGTAGCGCGGTCCTGCGGTGTCATCCGCGCGCTCGCGCCGCGTGGTGCAAGCGCGCAATCGCAACCTGGACAAGGGTTTGCAGCGATTGCTGCGCGGACATCATGCACGCGATGACGCGAGCGCGTGTGATGCACAGGACGCACTCCCTCGCCATTGCGGGTAGGCAGCCTGTTCCATTCACTTGTAGACGACTGCGCCGCAATGAACAAGCGCATCGGCCAGACGCCGTGCCAGCGTGCATCGGCGCCCTGCACGCCGGGGGTTCCGTACCATCAGACCAACTGCAGCTCGAACGCCTTCAGCACCGCACGGGTGCGGTCGCGCACGCCCAGCTTGGACAGGGTGAGCGGGCGCTGCTTGCAAGCCACTGGCTCGCGCGCCCGCGAACGCACGGCGCGCTGCGCCGGGCCGGGCATCCTGCGGCTCAGACCAACTGCAGCTCGAACGCCTTCAGCACCGCCCGGGTACGGTCGCGCACGCCCAGCTTGGACAGGATGTTGGACACGTGATTCTTGATCGTCCCCTCCGCCACGCCCAGCGAATTGGCGATCTCCTTGTTGGAAAAGCCGCTGGCCATCAGGCGCAGGATCTCGGTCTCGCGGTCGGTGAGCGGGTCGGGCCGGTCCAGGCTGACGAACTGGTTGCGCATGTGCTCCAGGCCCGACAGCAGGCGCTGGGTCACCGCCGGCTGCACCAGCGAGCCGCCGTCGGCCACGGTGCGGATCGCGCCGACCAATTGTTCCAGCGAGACATCCTTGAGCAGGTAGCCCTTGGCGCCGGCCTTGAGCCCGGCCAGCACCAGCTGGTCGTCGTCGAAGGTGGTCAGGATGATGGTCGGCGGCAAGGTGCCGTTGCGCGAGAGCATCTGCAGCGCTTCCAGGCCGGACATCACCGGCATGCGCATGTCCATCAGCACCACGTCCGGCCTGATCTGCGGAATCTGCTCCACCGCCTGCCGGCCATCGGCCGCCTCGGCCACCACCTCGATCCCAGCGTCCAGGGCCAGCAGCGAGCGGATGCCCTGCCGTACCAAGGTTTGGTCATCGACCAGGCACACACGGATCATCACGACACTCCTTGAGTAATGGCCGCGGGCATCAGTGCCGGCGCGCCTGGAACGGAGATGCGCAGGCAAAAGCCGTCACCCCGCCGGGTTTGAATCTCGAGCTGCCCACCATACTGGTTCAGGCGTTCGCGCATGCCGCGCAGGCCATTGCCGGGCGCGACCGCATCGGCGCCCTGGCCGTCGTCGCGCGCATCGATCAACACGGTGTCCGCATCGCGGCGCACCTGGATCCACAGATTGCGCGCGCCGGCGTGGCGCACCGCGTTGGTGATGATTTCCTGGGTACAGCGCAGCAGCACATGCGCGCGTTCGGGGTCGTCCAGGGTCAATGGCTGGCCGATGTCCAGATGGATATCCAGCGACGGCACCTGCGTCACCAATGGGCGCAGCGCCGCTTCCAGATCGATGGCGCCGCTGTCGCGCAGCTGGCTGACCGCTTCGCGCACGTCGGTGAGCAGCAGCTTGGCCAGGGTATGGGCCTGGCGTACGTGTTCCTGGGCCTGGCCTTCGGTGATGTGGCCGGCCACTTCCAGATTGAGGCTCAGCGCGGTGAGGTGATGACCGAGCAGGTCATGCAGCTCGCGCGAGATGCGGGTGCGCTCGTTGATGCGCGCGCTCTCGGCCAGCAGCGCGCGGGTGGCACGCAGTTCCGCATTGAGCCGGCGCTGTTCTTCGCGCGCATCGGTCTGCTGGCGCGCGACCAGGCTGGTCACGAAGATGAACATCGAAAACCCGCCGTACAGCAGCGACTGCATCAACGCAGCGAACAAGGTGAAATCCGGGCGCAAATAATAGAAAACCGGCAGCACCGCCAGCTGGCTGAGCACCAGCCAGGCCACCCCGATACGCAGCGGTAGCAACCAGGGGATCACACCGGCGGCCACCATCATCAGGATGCTGCCCAGCCCGGTTCCGCTCAGATAGCTGACCGCCAGCGCAAAGATCGTGAGCAGCAGCAGGATCAGCCGGTCGTACCAATGGGCGTGTCCGCCCCCCCTCAAACCACGGGTCAGCCAGAAGTAGCTGGCGCCAAAGCCAACGAAGAACGTCGACATCAGCAGACCTTCCGCCGCACTGCGATGGTCTCCCTCTTCGGCGGCGGGCCAATACGTGTACACCAACGGCATGGCGATCATCGCCCAGGTGAACAGGCCGGCGAAGCGCAGGACGCGCGTATGACTGAGGTATCCCAACATGCACGCATCTTAGGCGTAACGCCTGCGGCTGCCCTCTTGCCGGAAGTCATGCATGCCGATCGTCGTCACGTCAGGTCGCCGCTTCAGGCCTGCCATGTAATAATCCGACGCAGATCCGATTTCGGGTCGATAGCGTTACCCCACGGAGTCCCAATGTCGATCGTCATCCGCGACGTGCGCGAGCACGAGCTCGATTCCGTCCTGGCCCTGAACAACAATGCCGGACTGGCGATCCTGCCGCTGGATTCAACCAAACTGCAGCGTTTCTACGAGCAGGCCGAATACTTCCGCGTCGCCGAGCGCGACGGCAACCTGGCCGGTTTCCTGGTCGGTTTCGGCAGTGGCAGTGCTCATGACAGCAGCAATTTCGCCTGGTTCCGGGACCGTCACCCGGAGTTCTTCTATATCGACCGCATCGTGGTGGCCAGCCGCCGCCGCGGCGGTGGTGTCGGCCGTGCGTTCTATGCGGACGTGCAGAGCTACACCGAACTGCGCTACCCGCAGCTGGCCTGCGAGGTGTTCCTGGACCATGGCGCCGATGCGGCGCTGCTGTTCCATGGCAGCTTCGGCTTTCGCGAAGTGGGCCAGAACACCATGGCCGACGTGGAAGTGCGCGCCAGCATGCTCATGAAAGACATGTGCAGCTACCCGTGGGTCAAGGAGACCTATGCCGGCAAGCTGCCCGAAGAGCTGCCCTGGGTGGGACGGCCGCGGCACGCCGCCGCCGACAACCGTTCGACGGGGACCTGAGGCGTGTCGAGTGTGAATGTGGATTTTGAACAGGCCGGCGAACTGAAGATCGGCCAGGTGGGCATTGCCAACCTGCGCATCCGCACCCTGGATGTGCCGCGCCTGGTGCGCGAGATGCAGGACCGGGTGACCCGCGCGCCGAAGCTGTTCGGCCGCGCGGCGGTGATCCTGGACTTCGGCGGCCTGGCACAGACCCCGGACCTGGCCACCGCCAAGGCCTTGCTCGATGGCTTGCGCAGCGCCGGCGTGCTGCCGGTGGCCCTGGCCTATGGCACCAGCGAGATCGACCTGCTCTCGCAGCAGCTCGGCATCCCGTTGCTGGCCAAGTTCCGCGCCCAGTACGAAACCGCCGCGGTCAGCCCACCGCCGCCTCCCCCGCCACCGCCTGCACGCGCCGAACCGGCCGCCCCCGTGGCGCGGCCGGCGCCGGGCCGCATGCAACGCAACGCGGTGCGCTCGGGCCAGCAGCTGTACGCGGAGAACTGCGACCTGACCGTACTCAGTACGGTGGGGGCCGGCGCCGAGGTCATCGCCGACGGCAGCATCCATATCTACGGTACCCTGCGTGGCCGCGCGTTGGCCGGCGCTCAGGGCAACCCTGACGCGCGCATCTTCTGCCGCGACTTCCACGCCGAACTGGTCGCCATCGCTGGCCACTACAAGGTGCTGGACGATGTTCCCATGGACCTGCGTGGCAAGGCCGTCCAGGTCTGGCTGGAGCAGGATCAGATCAAGATCGCTGCGCTGGATTGACGCAGCCCAACCACAGAAATATTTCGGAGAAATCCTTTGGCTGAAATCATCGTAGTCACCTCCGGCAAGGGCGGCGTCGGCAAGACCACCACCAGCGCGAGCCTGGCCTGCGGGCTGGCACGGCGCGGCAAGAAGGTCGCCGTCATCGACTTCGACGTCGGTCTGCGCAACCTGGACCTGATCATGGGCTGCGAGCGGCGCGTGGTGTACGACTTCGTCAACGTCGTGCATGGCGAAGCCACGCTCAAGCAGTCGCTGATCAAGGACAAGCGCTTTGACAACCTGTACGTGCTGGCTGCCTCGCAGACCCGCGACAAGGACGCGCTGACCCAGGAAGGCGTGGAGAAGGTGCTCAAGGACCTGGCCGCCGACGGTTTCGAATACATCGTCTGCGATTCGCCGGCAGGTATCGAGAAAGGCGCGTTCCTGGCGATGTATTTCGCCGACCGCGCGGTGGTGGTGGTGAATCCGGAAGTGTCTTCGGTGCGCGACTCTGACCGCATCATCGGCCTGCTCGATTCCAAGACCCGCAAGGCCGAGGAAGGCAAGAACGTGCCGGCCTTCCTGCTGCTGACCCGTTACAGCCCGGGCCGCGTGGAAGGCGGCGAGATGCTCAGCATCACCGACGTGGAAGAAGTGCTTGGGCTCAAGGCCATCGGCGTGATTCCCGAATCCGGCGACGTGCTCAACGCCTCCAACAAGGGCGAGCCGGTGATCCTGGATGGCGAGTCCCCGGCAGGCCAGGCGTATGACGACGCAGTCGCCCGCATCATGGGCGAAGAGCGCCCGATGCGATTCATTTCCGTGGAGAAGAAAGGCTTCTTCAGCAAGCTGTTCGGAGGGTAAGCATGGGCCTGCTCGATTTTCTCAAGAGCAAGAAGAACACCGCCGAGACGGCCAAGAACCGTTTGCAGATCATCATCGCGCAGGAACGTAACCATCGCGGTGGGCCGGATTATCTGCCGCTGATGCAGCGCGAACTGCTGGAAGTGATCAAGAAGTACGTCAACATCGATGCCGATGCGGTACGGGTGGATCTGGTCAAGGATGGCGAGCACGATGTGCTCGACATCACCGTCGCTCTGCCGGAAGACGGCGACAAGTAAGCTGCACGGCACCGTGTGCGCACGGTGCCGTGTTGTTGTGGTCCACCTGCCTCCGCGCCCTGCGGCGGCCTGCATCTACCGCGAGCCCTGCGCGTGAGCACCTCCCCCTCTTCCCTGCCTGCCGCCGATGCCGTGTTGTGCGTGGGCGATATCGGCCTGGACGCTCCCGCCGCCCTGCTGGCCCGGTACGGATTGCGTCTGCAGCATGTGGACGCGGATGCGCCGATTCCCGGCAGTTTCTGGGGTGAGCCGGAAGCAGGCATCATCGGCTGCGATGTCTACGTACGCGACGACACGCCGGTGCATTCGATGCTGCACGAGGCCGGGCACCTGATCGTGCTGCCGCCGGACAAGCGTGCCGCGGTGCATACCGATGCCACCGATTCGGTGGATGAAGAAGACGCCACCTGTTATCTGCAGATCCTGCTGGCCGCGCAGTTGCCCGGCGTGGGCAGCGCGCGCCTGATGGCCGACATGGACAGCTGGGGCTACACCTACCGGCTGGGATCGACCCGCGCCTGGTTCGAGCAGGATGCGGAAAATGCGCGCAGCTGGCTGCTTGCGCGCGGCCTGTTGCCGGGGTGATGGGTGTGCCGCGTTCGAACGCGGCGGTGCGCGCTAGGTCAGGGTCGCGCCACTGAGATCCAGCGTGGCCACCGTGCCCTGCCCCGCACTGGAATCCAGGCGCAGGTGCCAGCCGAGGTGCTCGCAGAGGCGGCCGATCAATTCCAGGCCGATGCCGTTGCCTTGACGCGCGTTGCCGCGTGCCAGCCGCGCATAGATCGCACTGATTTCTTCCGGCGTCATGCCGTGGCCGGGGTCGGTGATCTGCACCACGCCCGGTGACGCCAGCGCGATATGGATGATGCCGCGATCGCTGTTCTCGATCGCGTTGCGCAACAGGTTGCCGATGGCGGTCTGCACGATCGCCACCGGCGCCACCAGGCTGCACGGTGGCAGCGGTGCGACCTGCAGTTGCAGGTCCTTGTCGGCGCACAGGTGCGCATGGTCGGCCACGATCTCCGGCAGCAATTGATCCAGGCGCAGCGTGTCGCTGCTGCGCACCAGCCGGCCCGGGTCCTTGGCTAGCACCAGCAACAAGGTGATCAGCTGTTCCACCGCGCCGCTGGTCTGCGCGATGCGTTGAAGTTGATGGCGCACCACGGCGGGCGTGTCCGGTTGCTCCAGCGCCAGCTCGGCGGCGTTGCCGATCACCGCGATCGGCGTGCGCAGTTCGTGGCTCGCGCTGTCGATGAAGGCGCGCTCGCGCTCGACGAACTGGCCGTTGCGTTCAAGATAGTCATTGAGGGCATCGGCGATCACGTACAACTCGGTGCTGCCTTGCGGGCCTACCGCAATGCGCTGGTCGCGCCGCTCCGGTCGCAATGCGCCGATATCGCGCGCAAGATCCACCAGCGGACGCACCAGCCGCGCCATCGCATAGGTGCCCATCAACACGGTGATGGCGATCAAGGCGATGCCGGCGGCCAGCATCCAGCGGGTGAGGAAGTGTTCCAGTGCTTCGAAGTCGGTGATGTCCAGCACCAGCGCCAGGCGGCCGGCATGCGTGGTGTCGCGCACCATCACCGCGCTCTGGCGGCCGGCGATCTCCAGATCGTCGTGCAGACCGGGATGCAAGCTGCGCAGCGCCGGCGGCACCTGTGCGCTGCCGTCCACGCGAAACAACCGCAAGGTGTCCGAATCCTGCCAGCGATAGCCCGGATCCTGCGCGCTGCGGTCCAGGATGCTGTCCAGTTCCGAATTGAGCAGCGAGCGCCACACGCCATGCTCGGCGCGTTCGTGCAAGTACTGCGCGGTGCCGAACACGGCCAGCACCATCAGGAAGGTGTAGCCGAACAGCCAGACCAGCACGCGCCGGCCCAGCGGGCGATGCTTAGCCATCGGTGCACTCGATGGCAGTGGCGGCGTCATCGGCGGCTTCCAGCGCGGCCACCCGGTAGCCCAGCCGCGGCAAGGTGTGGATGAGCTTTTGCGCAAATGGGCCATCCACGCTGCGGCGCAGTTCGTAGATGTGGGAGCGCAGCATGTCGCCATCGGGCGGATCGTCGCCCCACAGCGCCTGCTCCAGACGCTGGCGGGTGACCACGGCGGGGCTGGCCTGCATCAGGATCTCCAGCAACTTGCGGCAGGCCGGATACAAATGCAGCGCCTGGCCGGCGCGGGTGGCGTCCAGCGTGGCCAGATCCAGCCGCAGATCGGCCACCTGCAGCAGCTTGCCGCGGCGGCGTCCCTGCGCGCGCGCCAGCAGCGCTTCCAGACGCACTTCGAGCTCGGGCAGGGCGAAGGGTTTGGTCAGATAGTCGTCGGCGCCGGCGCGGAATCCGGCGATCTTGTCGGGCAGTTCGTCGCGCGCGGTGAGCATGATCACCGGCAGCTCGGACTGATGCTGCTCGCGCAGCCGGCGCAGCACTTCCGGCCCGTCCATGCGCGGCATCATCCAGTCCAGCACCAGCGCGTCGTAGTGCTGGGTGGTGGCCAGATGCAAGCCGGTGATGCCGTCGGGCGCCGCGTCCAGGGTGTGCCCGCGCGCTTCGAAATAGTCGAACAGGTTGGCGACCATGTTGCGGTTGTCTTCGATGACCAGCAGGCGCATGGCGGTCTCCGGGGCGTCCGCGGCACGGACAAGTGTGCGCATCCTAGCCGAGCCACGGCGGCGGCGGCGATCGGGTGCATTCCGACATCCTTCCGACATGCGCATGGGCATCGTCCTGCACCGTTTCGACCAAGGCGCCCGTGTGCCGTCTGCCGTTTCCGCCGCGCTGTCGCGCAAACCCGCCCTGGCTGCCGCGCTGGCATTGATCGTCATTGCGCTGCTGGCCGGCTTGGGCCTGCGCCAACCCAACCCGCCGGACGAACCACGCTTCGTGCTGGCAGCGCGCACCATGGTGGAGACCGGGCAGTGGTTGCTCCCGCACCGGGGCAGCGAGTTGTATGCGGAAAAACCGCCGGTGTTCATGTGGTTGCAGGCGGCCAGCTACGAACTTGTGCCGCACTGGCCGATCGCCTTCCTGCTGCCATCGTTGCTGGCCGCATTGCTCACGCTGTGGCTGACCTGGGACCTGAGCCGGCGGCTCTGGAACCGACGTGTCGCGCGTTACGCGGTGCTGTCGCTGTTCACCGTGCTGCAGTTCGGGCTGATGGCCAAGCGCGCGCAGATCGATATGGTGCTGGTGGCGCTGACCACGCTGTCGCTGTGGGGGTTACTGCGTCATCTGCTGCGTGGGCCGGACTGGCGCGCCTGGGTGATCGGGCTCTGTGCTGCGGGCGTGGGCACGGTGACCAAGGGCGTGGGGTTTCTGCCGCTGCTGGTGCTGCTGCCGTGGATGGCGCTGCCACGCCGTCACCCCAGCGTGCTGCCGGCGCGCGCACTGGCCGGGCGCAGTTGGTTGCTGGTGCTGCCGGCGTTTGTGGCCGGCACCGCGGTGTGGTTGGGGCCGCTGGGCATCGCCCTGCTGCACAGCCCCGACCCGGCGTTGCATGCCTACGCGCACGAGTTGTTGTTCAAGCAAACCGGCACGCGTTATGCGCACGCATGGCATCACGTCAAACCGTTCTGGTACTACCTGCAGGTGATCGCCACGCTGTGGTTGCCGGGCTGCCTGCTGCTGCCATGGCTGGTGCCGGCGTGGTGGCGCCGGCTACGCCGCGGCGATCCACGCCTGCTGTTGCTGCTGGCCTGGAGCTTGCTGGTGCTGGTGTTCTTCAGTGCCAGCCCGGGCAAGCGCGAGGTCTACATCTTCCCGATGCTGCCGGCGCTGTGCATCGCCGCCGCCCCGCTGCTGCCTGGCCTGTTGCGACGCCGTGGCGTGCAGCGGCTGCTGCTTGGCTATGTGCTGTTGCTGGGCGTGGCGGCGCTGGCACTGGGCGGCGGCATCGGCCTGCACCTGCACTGGGCCGAACGCAGCGCGCTGCAACGCGGCATCGCGTTGGCATCGCTGCAGACCATGAGCATGTGGCTGATAGGTCTGGGGCTTGTCGCGCTCGGACTGGTGGCCTGGGCCCGCGGCAAGCGCGCCGGCAGCGCGCTGGTCGTGGCCACCGCGGCGCTGTGGACGGTCACCGGCCTGGGCGTGATGCCGGCATTGGATCCTTACAGTTCATCTGCGGCGCTGATGCAGCGCGTGAGCGAGCGCATCGGCCCGCACGCCGAGCTGGGCATGCTGGCGTGGAAGGAACAGAACCTGTTGCAGGCCGACCGGCCGGTCACCGACTTCGGCTTCAAGGCCAGTTGGCAGGCGCAGTGGGCGCAGGCCGGCCCGTGGTTGGCGCAGGCGCCACAGCGGCGCTGGTTGTTCGTGCTCAAGCAGGCGGTACCGGCCTGCGTGGCGCGCGCACAGGTAGTAGAGATCGGCGAATCGAATCGCAACCAGTGGCAATTGGTGCCGGGCACGGCATGGCACGCGGGGTGCAACGCTGCAGGCTCCGCCGCGGAAAGCGCAGATGCCGACACCGACACAGACTGAACCAATACATTGCGGTTAACGCCGGTCCAACCCGGGTCCGACCGCTTTCCGACACGCCGCTTTCGAAGATGCCGGCCATTGCAATGGTCCGGATCTTTCGATGACAACGCTCCCCCTACATGCGCCTGCGCTGACACGCACCGCCACCAGCTGGCAAACCCGCTTTCTGCTGGCGCACCTGTGGCTGCCGCTGGCGGCGTTGCTGGCGATCAGCGCGCTGCTGATGCTTGGCGGCGGCGACCAGTGGGTGGCCGACGCGCTGTATCGGCTGGAAGGTGGGCACTGGCTGTTGAAGGAACAGTGGTTCACCAGCCAGCTGGTGCACCGCGGTGGCAAGTGGCTGAGCACGGTTGCAGCCGTGGTGGTGCTGGGCATGGCGGTGTTGGCATGGTCGCGGGCGCGGCCGGGCGCACGTGCCTTGCGTTGGCCGTTGACCTACCTGGCGGCGTCGGTGGCGCTGTCCACCACGCTGGTGTCGCTGCTGAAGTCGTGGACGGCAATGGACTGCCCGTGGGATCTGAGCCGCTATGGCGGCACGCATCCGTTGATCGGCTTGTTCGCTTCGCGGCACGGCTTGCATGCCTCCGGCTGCTTTCCGGCAGGCCATGCCAGCGCCGGCTATGCGTGGGTGGCGTTGTACTTCTGCGCACTGGCGCTGCGCCCGGCCTGGCGCTGGCCGGCGCTGTTGACGGGACTGGCCGCCGGGGCGGTGTTCGGCGTGTCGCAGCAGCTACGCGGCGCGCATTTTCTCTCGCACGACCTGTGGTCCCTGGGCGTGTGCTGGTTGACCGCGCTGGGCCTGTATTGGCTGCTGCTGGCGCCGCCGCGGCAACCGCTGCGCATGCTGGTGCTGTCGGGAGGTGAGCAATGAGCACCTGGCTGCCGCATCCGCGTTGGCGCACGCGCCTGCACGCGCTGAGCTGGAGCACGCGCCCCACTGTCTCTACCGAGATGCTGGTGTTGCTGAGCAGCCTGTTCTTCGCCCTGGTCTGCAACCAGGTGTTCTGGCGCACCGCCATGGCGACCCACCCCGGCAGCCTGGGCTTCGCCGCCTCGCTGATGGCCTTGCTGGTGGCGGTCAATGCGCTGGTGCTGGGGCTGCTGGTGTGGCGCTGGAATGCCAAGCCGCTGCTGACCGTGCTGCTGCTCACCACCGCCTTGGCCGCGCACTACATGGACAGCTACAACGTCTATCTGGACGCGGACATGCTACGCAACGTGCTGCATACCGATCACAAGGAATCGCGCGAGTTGCTGACGCCAGGGTTGATCCTGCCGTTGCTGTGCTACTTCGCCATCCCGGCCACGTTGCTGTGGCGTGTGCGTGTAGGGACCCGCAGCTTGAGCAAGACCTGGGTGATGCGGGTCGGTTTTCTGGTCGTGATGGCAGTGGGCGGAATGCTGGGCGCGCTGCTGTCGTTCCAGGACATCTCCGCGTTGATGCGTAACCACCGCGAAGTGCGCTATCTGGCCACGCCGATCAACTACCTGGTGGCACTCAAGCAGAACCTCAAATCCGATTCGCCGATCAAGCATGCGCCCAAGCAGCCGGTCGAGCATGATGCGATGGCCACGCCGCGCGCGGCCGGCAGCCGCCCGCGCCTGTTGCTGGTGGTGCTGGGCGAAACCGCGCGTGCGCAGAACTGGGGCCTAAATGGCTACGCGCGCCAGACCACGCCGGAGCTGGCGCAGGCCGGGGTGATCAACTTCCCGGACATGCATTCGTGCGGCACCAGCACCGAGGTCTCGGTGCCGTGCATGTTTTCCCCGTTCGGCCGGCGCGATTACAACGAAGACATGATCCGCGGCCATCAGTCGCTGCTGCATGTGCTCGAGCACGCCGGCATCTCCACGCTGTGGCGCGACAACCAGTCCGGCTGCAAGGGCGTATGCGACGGCTTGCAGATCGAACAACTGGACAACGCCACCACCCCGGGCCTGTGCGCGGATGGGCGCTGCATGGACGAGATCCTGCTCGGCGATCTGGCCGCGCAGGTGCGTGCCAAACCAGGCGATCGCGTGGTGGTGCTGCACCAGTTGGGCAGCCACGGGCCGAGCTATTTCGAACGCTACCCGGCTGCGTTCGAACGCTTCAAACCGGTGTGCAAGACCGCCGACCTGGGCAGCTGCAGCCGCCAGCAGATCGTCAATGCCTACGACAATTCCATCACCTACACCGATCACTTCCTCGCCCAGGCCATCCACGCGCTGCGTGGGATGCCGGACTACGACACGGCCATGATCTACCTCTCCGACCACGGCGAATCGCTGGGCGAAAAAGGCCTGTATCTGCATGGCGTGCCGTATGCGATCGCGCCCAAGGAGCAGACCCACGTGCCGATGGTGATGTGGTTCTCGCCGGAGTTCGCCCGCGACCGTGGCCTGGACGAAGCCTGCCTGCGCCATCGCGCCGGCCAATACACCGACCAGGACGCGCTGTTTCCCTCGGTGCTCGGCCTGCTGCAGGTCAAGACCAGCGTCTACGCCCGCGAGCGCGACGTGTTCGCCAGCTGCGCCGGCTGAGCCCGGCGCCGCGTACGTTGCCGATTCACCGCGCCATGCACCACGCATGGCGCTTTTGCTTGCCCTGAACCCCGGCGCGCTCTAGCCTTCGCCGGACTTCACCGCAAGGACCACCCGTGAATCCTCGTCTGCTGTTGCTGGCGCTCGCCGTTGCCGCCGGTACGTTATCGCTGTCGTCGTGCCGCCAGGATCCGGCGCCGACGCCCAAGCCCGCCACCACCAAGACCGCACCCAGCGAAAGCGCCGACCAGTTCGTGGCGCGCATCAGTGCCGAGTACAAGGCGGCGTATCCGGAAATGACTGCCGCGCAGTGGCTGTCGTCGACCTACATCAACGGCGACTCGCAGTTGCTGGCCGCCAAGGCCAACGAGCGCGCGCTGAGCCAGCTGGATCGCTGGATCGACCAATCCAAGCAGTACGCCGGCACGCCGATGTCCGCCGACAGCGCGCGTGCGCTGCAATTACTCAAACTGATGAGCGCCCTGCCCGCTCCGCGCGAGCCGGCCAAGCTGGCCGAACTCACGCGTATCGCCGCCAAGATGGAAGGCGACTACGGCGCGGGCAGCGCCTGCACCGGTGACGGCGAGCAACGCCGTTGCCGCCAGCTGGGCGAGCTCGAACAAGTGCTGGCACGCAGCCGCGACTACGACGAACAACTGCAGGCCTGGCAGGGCTGGCACGCCACCGCGCAACCAATGCGCAAGGACTACCAGCGCTTTGTCGAGCTCGCCAACGACGGTGCACGTGGCATGGGCTTTGCCGATGTCGGTGCGATGTGGCGCAGCGGCTACGACATGCCGCCGGCGCAATTGGCCAGCGAAACCGACCGCTTGTGGGAACAGCTCAAACCGCTGTACACCCAGCTGCAGTGCTACGCGCGCGGCAAGCTGGACACGCAGTACGGCAAGGACAAGGGCGAGGTGGCCGGCGGCATGCTGCCCGCGCACCTGATGGGCAACATGTGGCAGCAGGACTGGAGCAACCTGTGGGATCTGCTGCAACCCTATCCCGGTGCGGGCGACCTGGACATCACCTCGGCACTGGAAAAACAGTACCAGGGCAACCTGAGCGCCGCGCTGGCGCGCAATACCGGTGGCGATGGCGGCGCAGCCGCACGCTTCCTCGCTGAGCGCGAGGCGCAGCTGCGCACTGCCCAGCAGATGACCGAACGCGCGCAGGACTTCTACACGTCGCTGGGCATGCCGAAGCTGCCGGACACCTATTGGCAACGCTCGCAGTTCATCAAGCCACTGGACCGCGACGTGGTCTGCCACGCCAGCGCGTGGGACATGAACATGGGCGGCGAGCCGAACGCGGGCATCGGCCCGGACGTGCGCACCAAGATGTGCATCCGCCCCACTGAAGAAGACTTCACCACCATCTACCATGAGCTTGGCCACATCTATTACGACATGGCCTACAACCCGTTGCCGCCGCTGTTCCAGAACGGCGCCAACGACGGCTTCCACGAAGCCATCGGCGACACCATCGTGCTGGCGATGACCCCCAAGTACCTGCAGTCGATCAGCATGGTCGGCGAGCAGCAGAGCGGGCGCGAGGCATTGATCAATTCGCAGATGCGCATGGCCTTGAGCAAGGTGGCGTTTCTGCCGTTCGGGTTGATGATCGACCGCTGGCGCTGGGGCGTATTCGACGGCTCGATCCCGCCGGAGCGCTACAACCAGGCCTGGTGGGAGTTGAAGGCCACCTACCAGGGCGTGGCACCGGTGAGCCCGCGCGGCGAGGATTTCTTCGATGCCGGCGCCAAATACCACGTGCCCGGCAATACGCCCTACACCCGTTATTTTCTCGCGCACATCCTGCAATTCCAGTTCTACAAGGGCCTGTGCGATGCCGCCGGCCACCAGGGCCCGTTGTACGAATGCAGCTTCTACGGCAACAAGGAAGCCGGCCAGAAATTCTGGTCGATGCTGCAACGTGGCTCCAGCCAGCCCTGGCAGACCACGCTGAAGGAAGTGACCGGCAACGACACCCTCGATGCGGGCCCGATGCTGGAATATTTCGCACCAATGCAGGAATGGCTCAAACAGCAGAACCAGGGCCAGATGTGCGGGTGGCAGGCCAAGGGCGCCACTGCAACGCCGCCGGCAACGCCGGCGCCTTCGACGCGCTGATCCACATGCGTGACGTCATGCGGTTGCCGGATCCCGGCAGCCGCATAACGACCTGTTGATAATCGCGAAAAACCTCGGCGATATACTTCGGCCCCCGCTGCGTCAGCGCAGCATGCAAGGAGCAATCCGATGAACCAGGCCTCCACTGGCCCGGGTCCGCACGATGCGGATCGCGATGCACAGATCATTGCAGACGCGCAGCAGGGCGCGTTTGATCCAACCTACGGCAGCACTGGCACCGAATTCGCGGCCAACGGGCCGGGTGGCCGCAGCCTGGGTCTCAACCCGGGCGAACAGTCGATCAAGCACACGCAGAGCACGCAGCAGAGCAGCGGCAGTGCGAGGCAGCCGCTGGGCGAAACCAGCGTGCGCAGCGCCAGCTCGCAGAGCCTGGGCGTGGTCAGCGATGCCGATGCAAAGACCACCACCTTCAGCCTGGAAGCAGACGCGCAGACCGGCTTGCAGCAAAGCCGACAGACCAAACTCGGCAGCGGCACGTTGAACCTGGAAGCCGGCGTGGCCGCCGGCCAGCGCATGCGTTACACGCTGACGCTGCCTGGCGCTGATCAATCACTGGACGCAGCCACGCAGGTGAACCCGCTGCAACCGGAGAGCTTGCCGGTGGGCGCACGTGCAGTGCTCGACAGCCAGGCCTTCGCACAACGCGAGGTCAAGGCAGACCTGCAACAGCTTGCGATGCAGAGCAAGATCACCGAAGCCAGCGGCCGCAGTTACCTGATCGAACGCGTGGACGAGCGCCACGTGCGCGTGGCCACCGGCCCCAATGACGCCATCGAAGCGGCCAACGCGATCGGACTCAAGGCCGGCCCCGCGCAGGCCCTGGTTGGCCGCACCGACCGCCTTGGCACCTCACGGGTGCAGAGCGCGCAGTTCGACCTGGCCGATCCACGCGCTGTCGACGCCATGACGGCGTTTGCGCGCACGGGCGAAGTCGCGCCCGGCACGCCCGGCGTGGATCAGATCCAGACGCTGGAGCGGGTCGGTTTCAGTTCGCAGCAGCGCATGCAGTTGCAACTGGGCCCGCTCGACGCCGATCTGGGGGGCGCCCGCAATGAAGGCAGCCAGATCCGCATCAGTGAACCCGGGCAGGACGGCTACGCCGTGGTGCAGCAGCTGAAATACGGCGATAACGTGCCACTGACAGTGCTGCGCCACTACGACGGCAACAATGTCGAACGCGTGCAGGAGCGCAGCTACCGTTTCGAGATCGACGGCGACGTTGCCGCCCCCGGGCTGATGCAACGCCTCGGCGGCCGCAACGAGGCCAGCGAGGAAAAAGCCATGGCGCAATCGCTCAATAGCGCGATCAGCGGCGACATGGCGGGCACAGGCGCAATTCAAGCCGGGCAGAAAACCACGCTGGTGTTCAGCGAGCAGCAGATGCAGGCGTTGCTGCAGCAAACGCAGACCGCCGCCACTGCCAACAAGATCGGCGCAAGCCCGTTGGCACTACTGGTCGGTAACGGCCAGCCATCCGACACCGAACAATTCGCCATCGCAATGGCGCGCAATGTGGGCGGGCAACCTGCGGCCTTTGCCGAGCGCCTGCAACGCATCGCAGACGGCGCCGACGGCCAGTTCGACGGCCGGCTGCAACGCATCGACGCCGATGTGGCACCGCGCCCGGCGGCCGCAACCGCGGCAGTGCCTGATCCGCGCGACCCGGCGCATCCGGACCATGGGCTGCTGCAGCAATGCACCGCCGCCGTGGGGCGACTGGAAGGCGCGCATGGCCCCACGCCGGGCATGGATAGCGAGCGTCTGGCACTGGGATCGCTGGTGGCCGCGCGTGAGCACGGGCTACAGCGCGTCGACCACGTGCTGCTCGGGAACGACCCGGCCCGCGGCTTCGTGGTCCAGGGCGCGCTCGATTCACCGGCGCACCTGCGCGGCAGCTTCGACGCCAAGGCGGCGCAGGAAGCGCCGGTGGAAGCCAGCCTGCAGCGCTTGCAGGCATTGGGACCAGCACCCGAGCGCGATGCTGCCGCGCTGGAGCAGGCAACGCAGCAGGAGTCGGTGCGGCAGTCGCAGGCGCGTTGACTGCGTTAGCGGGTTCAGTGGCAGCGTCGTGGCCACGTCTGCGTCGCTGCCTTTGCTGGATCGCAAAGGCAGCGACGTAGCGACCCATCGGCAGTTGCTGGGCTGTCGTAGGAGCGCGCTTGCGCGCGATGGGGCGTCGCCGGGAAAGCCTCTCGCGCGCAAGCGCGCTCCTACAACAGCGGTGTTGCTTGGGCTGCCGTTTTCACGCCGATCAACGTAGGCGATTGCAACGCAAGCAAGCTCTCTGCGCTGTCGCGCTGGCAAAAGGCGCACACGCAACGTGACTCAATCGAGCTCTAAGCCCCAGCAAACGCAAACGCCAGACCAATCATCGCCGCAGCCATCGTAGGAGCGCGCTTGCGCGCGATGGGGCGTTCCCGGGAAGGCCCTCGCGCGCAAGCGCGCTCCTACAACAGCGCCCGAAA
This sequence comes from Xanthomonas sp. NCPPB 4037, assembly GCF_041475695.2. Lineage (NCBI taxonomy): Bacteria > Pseudomonadati > Pseudomonadota > Gammaproteobacteria > Lysobacterales > Lysobacteraceae > Xanthomonas > Xanthomonas sp. NCPPB 4037. The sequence goes on along the minus strand of NZ_CM191261.1, from coordinate 1,400,172 downwards.
CCAAGAGCGCCCGCAACGCGCGCTTGTACCGCAGGTCAGTTGAGCTTCGCGCCCTGCAAGCGCTCGCTCAGCTTGGTCTTGAACTGCTCGAATTCCATGCCGTCCGCAGCGGCCTCGGCGTGCGCAGCATCCTTGAGGGCGTCCGAATAGGTCAGCCGCACGGGGGTGCCCTGGCGTTCGTGCAGTTCGGCGGCGCGCATGATCAGGGCCAGCACCTGCGCAGCGCTGGTGCTTTCGCCGGCGATGCGGCCATCCATGCCCAGCACCCACTCGCCGTCGCGGCGCACGATGCCGGCCAGCAGCGTGCGTTGCTGGTCGCGCAGTTCGGCATGCGGTTCGATCGGCGAGACCGGCGCGGGGTTGGCAGCGGCCTGGTTGCGCGCGCGCTCGGTGGCCCGCTTGCGGGCATCGCGGCGCAGCTTGGAATCGGTGGACATGCAGGCTCCTGTGGGGTCAAAGGTGGTCGGCCGGCTCCAGAGGCACTGCCTCGGCAGCCTGGCGGCGCCGCAAGCGGCGGCCGCTGCGGCGCTCCCAGCGCCAGAATAGCCAGCCCAGCAAGAAAAAGCCGGTCATGCCGAACGCCAGATGCCGCGGGTGTTCACTCAGCAGCGGCGACAGCACCCCGGCCACCACGGTATTGGTCATCAGTTGGGTGAAGGCCTGCAGCGAGGAGGCCAGGCCGCGCTGCTGCGGGTACATGTCCAGCACCGCCAGCGCCAGGATCGGGAAGATCAGCGCCATGCCCAGCCCGGCCAGGAAGATCGGCAGCACCGCCCACGGCAGGCTGATCTGCGCCACCGCCAGCGTGTAGCCAAGGTTGACCAGCGCCGCCACACCGCAGCAGATGAAGCCAATGCGCACCTGCCGCACCGGATCCATCCGCCCGGCCATGCGCCCGGACAGGAACGAGCCCAGGGTCATGCCACCGATGGTGGGAATGAACAGCCAGGCAAAATCGCCCTCGCCCAGGTGCAGGTGGCGCATCACCAGCACCGGCGCCGAGGCGATGTACAAAAAGATGCCGGCGAAGTTGAACGCACCGGCCGCGGCCAGGCGCTGGAAACGTGGGTTGAAGCCGATCCGCAGGTAGTCATGCAACAGGCGGCGCAGTTGCAGCGGCGTGCGCGCTTCCACCGGGTGGGTTTCCGGCAGCCAGGTCACCGTGGCGATCAGCAGCACCAGCCCGAACACCGCCAGGAACCAGAAGATCAGCGGCCAGCCGGCGCCGCTGAGCAGGATCCAGCCGCCGATGATCGGCGCGATGGCCGGGGCGATGCCGAAGATCATCGACACCTGGCTCATCAGGCGCTGCGCGTCGTGGCCCTGGAACAGGTCGCGGATCACCGCACGCCCCACGATCATGCCCACGCCCGCCGAAAGCCCCTGCAGCGCGCGGAATGCCAGCAGCGTCGGCAGATCGCGCGACAACGCGCAGCCAATGGTGCCGGCGATGAACAGCACCAGCCCGCCCAGGATCACCCGCTTGCGGCCCCAGGCGTCGGAGAGCGGCCCGTGGGCGATGCTCATCAGCCCGTAGGCCAGCAGATACACGCTGATGGTCTGCTGGATCGCCACTTCGTCCACCGCCAGGCTGCGGCTGAGCTGGGAGAACGCCGGGAAGATGGTGTCGATGGAAAACGGGCCGAACATCGCCAGGCCGGCGAGCAGCAGCGCCATGCGACGGGTGGAGGGCGTGGTCGGGGTCATGCCGGGATCCGGAAAGCGGGTACAGCGGAGTGTGCACGTCAGGGGCCGCGTCGGCGGCGGGGACTGGATGCGCACACAGGGCCGCAGATGATAGGTGTTCGCCCCGGCAAGGTTAAGCAAACCCGAGCGCAGCCCCCGTGCCGCGGCGGCGTGGTGCGGCGCGCCGGCGGCTTGGGCGCAGGCTATAATCGGCCGGCAACACGGTGGGAGAAGCGGCACTGCCGCTGCCGAAGGCGCAACAGCCCGTAATCGCTCAGGCCCGATACCATCTTCAACACAACTCTGGAGAGACCGGTTCACTCCGGCGCCGAAGGGGCACGGAACGCAGGCAGGCCACAGGCCAGGCCGCGTTCTTAAACTCTCAGGCAAAAGGACAGAGGGGCGCGAGGAAGACCGCCAGTGCGGCAGGTCGTGGTGCGCGTATGCGCGTCATGCCGGTCGTGGTGCTTCCGACCTTTCGCATGCCCACTGCCCCGGATGCCCGCCATGTCCCAGACTCCGTCTTCCCTGCGCGACCTCGAACACCACAGCGCGTTCGTCGAACGCCACATCGGCCCCAACGACGCGGAAATCGCGCAGATGCTGGGTGTGGTCGGCCACGACTCGCTGGATGCGATGACCGACGCCATCGTGCCGTCCAACATCAAGTCGCCGGCCGCATTGGCGCTGCCCGATGCGATCACCGAAGAAGAAGCGCTGGCCAAGATCCGCGCCATTGCCAGCAAGAACCAGGTGCAGCGCACGTTCATCGGCCAGGGCTATTACGGCACGCATACGCCGAAGGTGATCCTGCGCAACATCCTGGAAAACCCGGCCTGGTACACCGCCTACACGCCCTACCAGGCCGAGATTTCGCAGGGCCGCATGGAAGCGCTGATCAACTTCCAGACCATGTGCGCCGACCTCACCGGCATGCAGATCGCCAATGCCTCGCTGCTGGACGAAGCCACCGCCGCAGCCGAAGCGATGACGCTGGCCAAGCGCTCGGCCAAGTCCAAGTCCGATACGTTCTTCGTGCACGACGCAGTGCACCCGCAGACGCAGGAGCTGCTGCGCACGCGCGCCGAGCCGCTGGGCATCGTGCTGCGGGTGGGCACACCGGACGAAGCCATGCAGGCCGAGTGCTTCGGCGTGCTGCTGCAGTACCCGGACAGCTTCGGCCACATCGGCGATCACGCAGCGCTGGCCGATGCCGTGCACGCGCAGGGCGGCCTGGTCGCCGTGGCCACCGATCTGCTGGCGCTCACGCTGATCGCCGCGCCGGGCGAATGGGGCGCGGACATCGTGGTGGGCAACTCGCAGCGCTTCGGCGTGCCGTTCGGCTTTGGCGGCCCGCATGCGGCCTTCATGGCCTGCCGCGATGCCTACAAGCGCTCGATGCCGGGCCGTTTGATCGGGGTGTCGATCGATGCTGCCGGCAACCCGGCGTATCGCCTCACGCTGCAGACGCGCGAGCAACACATTCGTCGTGAAAAGGCCACCTCCAACATCTGCACCGCACAGGTGCTGCTGGCGGTGATGGCCTCGATGTACGCGGTCTACCACGGCCCCGATGGCCTCACCCGCATTGCCCGCCGCACCCATCGCCTGGCGGCGATCCTGGCGGCCGCATTGCGCAGCGCGGGCGTCACCGTGGGCGAGCATTTCTTCGACACCCTGCACGTCAAGGCGATCGATGCCGATGCCATCCACGCCAAGGCGCGTGCGGCCGGCATCAACCTGCGCGCGATCGATAGCGAAGCGGTCGGCATCAGCCTGGACGAAACCAGCACGCGCGCCGATGTGGTGGCACTGGCGCAGCTGTTCGGTGCCCAGGCGGATATCGATGCGCTGGATGCCGCCACCGCCGACGCACTGCCGCAGGGCCTGCGCCGCACCAGCGCGTTCCTGCAGCACCCGGTGTTCAACACCCATCACAGCGAACACGAACTGCTGCGCTACATGCGCTCGCTGGCGGACAAGGACCTGGCCATGGATCGCACCATGATCCCGCTGGGCAGCTGCACGATGAAGCTCAACGCCACCGCCGAGATGATTCCGGTGACCTGGCCGGAATTCGGCGCGATCCATCCGCTGGCACCGCCGGAGCAGTCGGCCGGTTATGCGCAGCTGATCGAAGAACTGGAAGCGATGCTGGTCGAATGCACCGGTTACGACGCGGTGAGCCTGCAGCCCAATTCCGGCGCGCAGGGCGAATACGCCGGCCTGCTGGCAATCCGCGCCTATCACCGCTCGCGCAACGAAGCCCACCGCGACATCTGCCTGATTCCCGAATCCGCACACGGCACCAACCCGGCCTCCGCGCAGATGTGCGGCATGACCGTGGTGGTGACCAAGTGCGATGCCAACGGCAATGTCGATGTCGATGACATTCGCGCCAAGGCCGAGAAGTATTCCGACCGCCTGGCCGCGCTGATGATCACCTACCCGTCCACGCACGGCGTGTTCGAAGAGGACGTGGTGGCCATCTGCGAAGCGGTGCATGCGCATGGCGGCCAGGTCTACACCGACGGCGCCAACATGAATGCCCTGGTCGGCGTGGCCAAGCCCGGCAAGTGGGGCTCGGACGTGTCGCACCTCAACCTGCACAAGACCTTCTGCATTCCGCACGGCGGCGGCGGGCCGGGCGTGGGCCCGTGTGCGGTGAAGTCGCACCTCGCACCCTTTTTGCCGCGCACGCTGGGCGGCGAAGGCGATGTCGGCATGGTCAGCGCGGCCAGCTACGGCTCGGCCTCGATCCTGCCGATCAGCTGGATGTACGTGACCATGATGGGCAGCGGTGGCCTGCGCAAGGCCACGCAGGTGGCATTGCTCAATGCCAACTACATCGCCAAGCGCCTGGCACCGCATTACAAGACGCTGTACACCGGCCGCAACGGGCTGGTGGCGCACGAGTGCATCCTGGACATCCGCCCGCTGGAAAAGACCAGCGGCATCGGTGCCGAGGACATCGCCAAGCGCCTGATCGACTTCGGCTTCCATGCGCCGACGTTGAGCTTCCCGGTGGCCGGCACCTTGATGGTGGAGCCGACCGAAAGTGAATCGCAGCATGAGCTGGACCGCTTCATCGACGCGATGATCCAGATCCGCGAAGAAATCCGCGCGATCGAAGACGGCCGCCTGGACCGCGAGGACAACCCGCTCAAGCACGCCCCGCACACCGCCACGCAGGTCTCGGCCAGTGAGTGGACGCATGCCTATCCGCGCGAGCTGGCCGCCTTTCCGCTGCCCTCGCTCAAGCAGCAGAAGTACTGGCCGCCGGTGGGCCGCGTGGACAATGTCTACGGCGACAAGAACGTGATGTGTGCCTGCATCCCGGTGGATGCGTACAAGGACGACGTGGTGGCATAAGCGCCGCAACGCTGCCCTTCGCTGAACTCAAACCCGGCCGCGTTTAACGTGGCCGGGTTTTTTAGTGTCTTGAACGTGGGATGCGGCAGCATGCGCTGCAGACGCCGCGGCATAGTCTCGCTGTCTTGCACGAGTACTGAAGAGAAGAATCCTGCGCGCTGGCATGTCACCACGGTCCGCGCATGGCATCCGAACCACTTCGCGCCACGATCGCCCAACAGTCGCCAGTCGCGCGCGCCTGCAACGGCATCGCAGGCGCGACGCGATGGCCCGCAACGCCGTCGCTCACCGCGCATCGTAGCTTTGAATGTGCTGCTGCCGTTGCGGGCGCCATCCTGTTGCGTGTCTCTGCAAGGCAACGCACGCATGCCGCCGGTTGTCGCGCCATTGCACCAGCAGTGCGTTGCGATACACGCAATTGCGCTCACACAGCCGCCCTGTCAGCAGCACGTTTGCCTTCCCTACACGTGCGTTCGCGATGATGTGCCGAACAACCAAGGCGAAGCGCGGCAACCGTGATCGAATCCAACAAGACGCGATGGGCACCAATCGTGAGCAGCCTGCTGCTTGCAACCTGCCTGCTGAGCGGCTGCGCGCCACGCCGGCCCGGCACGGTGCCGGCACTGATCCAGGCCGCGGATGCGCAGCCGGCCGTGGTGCAGACCGATGCCGGCGCAGTGCGCGGTGTTGCCAGTGCGCAGGGGCGCGCATTTCTGGGCGTGCCGTTCGCCGCGCCACCGGTCGGTGCACTGCGCTTTCATGCTCCGCAGCCGGCCACGCCCTGGCAAGGCGTGCGTGATGCCACGCAGGCCGGGCCGGCCTGCATGCCGCGCTATCGCGTCGGCCAGAAACACATCTCCGAAGACTGCCTCACGCTCAACATCTATGCCCCGCCTGGCCCCGCACCCGCAACGCCGCGTGCGGTGATGGTGTGGATCTATGGCGGCGCGCTGGAGCTGGGCAGCAATGTGGACTACGACCTGAGCGCGTTGGCCGCACGCCAGAACGTGGTGGTGGTGGCGCCCAACTACCGGCTGGGCGTGTTCGGTTTTCTCGCGCACCCAAAGATGCAAGGCGATGGCGAAGGTGCCTACGCCCTGCTCGACCAGCAACTGGCGCTGCGCTGGGTGCAGCGCAATATCGGCGCGTTTGGCGGCGACCCGGGCAATGTCACCGTATTCGGCGAATCCGCCGGCGCCTGGAGCATCTGCTACCAGCTGGCCTCACCGGGCGCGGCCGGCTTGTTCCAGCGCGCGATCCTGCAAAGCGGCAGCTGCCTGGCCGGCGACTCCACGGTTGCACGCAGCGATGCCGAGCGCGGTGGCACGCAGATGGCGGAGGCACTGGGCTGCGCACGTGCCCCTGATACTGCCGCGTGCCTGCGCCAGCTGCCCGCCGAGACCCTGGCCGATGCCAAACCGCAGCGCCGTGGACTGACCGGCCTGGATGCCTGGGCGCCGATGCACGGCGGCGATGTGCTGCCCGCACCGCCAAGCGTCGCAATCGAACAGGCGCATCAGCTGCAGGTGCCCTTGTTGATCGGCAGCAATCGCAATGAAGGCCGCCTGTTTGCGCAATTGCTCTCCTATGCCGGCAAGTTGAACCTGCAAAGCAGCTACGAGGCGCGCGTACACCGCATGTACGCCGCGCCGGCACCGGTGCTGGCGCAGTATGCGCAGGTGGCCACGCAGTCGCGCTGGCATGCATTTGCAAATCTTGTCACCGATGGCGGATTCGCCTGCCCCACCCGACGCCTGGGCCAGATGCTGCGCACCCGCGTGCCGGTGTACGCCTACGAATTCGACGACCCGGATGCGCCATTCGGGCTGTTGCGGTTGCCGTTTTCGCACACGCTGGGCGCGTATCACGCCTCCGAGCTGGTGTATCTGTTCCAGCGCCCGTGGGTGCTCAGCGGCACGCCGGACTTCACCCCCGCGCAGCACGCACTTGCCAACACGTTGCAGGATTACTGGGGCGCCTACGCGCGCAGCGGCGATCCCAATGGCGGCGGGCGTCCAGCCTGGCCACGCTTCGATGGCGACACGCCGTTGACACTGTCGCCCGGCAGGATCGGGCCCACGCCGGACTTCGCCGCACAGCATCGCTGCGCGTTCTGGGATGCACAGGCCAACGCTGCAACGCGCCCGCTACCCACTGCCGTGCCGGTGCCTGCACCACCTTCTTACTGATCGCTGGAGCCCTGCATGTCCGAATCCGCCACCACCCACTGCCCGCAGGTGACCTTGCGCAACGGACGCAGCGTGCCTGCGCTGGGCATGGGCTCCTGGAACCTGGGCCAGGGACGGCATGCACCGCAGCAGGAGATCAAAGCACTGCAGATCGGCCAGGCGCTGGGCATGCGCTTGATCGATACCGCCGAGATGTACGGCAATGGCCGCTCGGAACAGTTGATCAGCCAGGTGATCGCACGCGGGCAGCCGCCGTATCTGGTGTCCAAGGTGCTGCCCAGCAATGCCAGCGCGCGCGGCATTGCGCGCGCCTGCGAAGCCAGTCTGCAACGCCTGGGCATGCGCACGCTGGATCTGTATCTGCTGCATTGGCGCGGCGGCAGCAATCTGGCGGAGGTGGTCGCTGCATTCGAAACACTGCGCGATGCGGGCAAGATCCGTGACTGGGGCGTGTCCAATTTCGATGTCGACGACATGCAGGAGCTCTGGCAGATCGATGGCGGGCAGCACTGCCTGGTGAATCAGGTGCTGTATCACGCCGGCAGCCGCGGCATCGAGTTCGATCTATTGCCGTGGTGCGCGCAACATGCGGTGACGGTGATGGCGTATTCGCCGCTGGGCAGCCGTGCGTTGCTGGATCACCCGGTGCTGCACGCCATCGGTGCGCGACGCGGCGTGGCGGCCACCGCGGTGGCGCTGGCGTGGGCCATCCGCAGTGGCCAGGTGATCGCCATTCCCGAATCCGGTACGCCAGCGCATGTCCGCGCCAATGCAGATGCATGCACGCTGCAACTCGATGCGCAGGATCTGGCAGACCTGGACAGCGCATTTCCAGCGCCCACGCGCAAGCAGCCACTGGATCTGCTGTAGACCTCGCTCACGGTCGCGCTTGCAGCATGCCGTGCGTCACAGTTGTCGTTGCACTTAACAGCTATTTTTACGTGTGATTGTTCGTCGCACGCTGAGCTGCAACACGCTCGCATGCGCATGTGAGTGTTCGTTCGCATGCAGACACATCCATTTAACAGCGCCACTCCCAGGCTCGACGGGATAGCTCGCATCCCAGCCCGCCAACGTGGAGTCCCCCATGGCCAAGTCCCCCAGCAAGCCCGCACAGATTCCTTCTGTCGGCAGTTCCGCAAGCGCGCACGAAGTGCGTGGCACCGGCGACGAACTGCACCAGAAGGCCGGCGGCTCGCATCCGCAACTGACCACCAATCAGGGCATTCCCGTTGGCGACAACCAGAACTCGCTCCGCGCCACACCGCGCGGCCCGACGTTGCTGGAAGATTTCATCCTGCGCGAAAAGATCACGCACTTCGACCATGAGCGCATTCCCGAGCGCATCGTGCATGCACGCGGCAGCGCGGCGCACGGCTACTTCGAGCTGACCAAGTCGCTGAGCCAGTACACCACGGCCAAGCTGCTCACCGAAGTGGGCGAAAAAACCCCACTGTTCACGCGTTTTTCCACCGTGGCCGGCGGCGCGGGTTCGGTCGATACGCCGCGCGACGTGCGCGGCTTCGCGGTGAAGTTCTATACCAAGGAAGGCAACTGGGATCTGGTCGGCAACAACATCCCGGTATTCTTCATCCAGGATGCAATGAAGTTCCCAGATCTCATCCACGCGGTGAAGATGGAACCGGACCGCGGCTTTCCGCAGGCCGCCAGCGCGCACGACACGTTCTGGGATTTCATCTCGCTCACCCCTGAGTCAATGCACATGGTCATGTGGGCAATGAGCGATCGCACCATTCCGCGTTCGCTGCGCATGATCGAAGGCTTCGGCATCCACAGCTTCCGCCTGCTCAACGAAAACGGCGACAGCACCTTCGTCAAATTCCATTGGCGCCCCAAGCTGGGCCTGCAGTCCACCATCTGGGACGAGGCAGTCAAACTTGCCGGTGCCGACCCGGACTTCCAGCGTCGCGATCTGTTCGAGGCGATCCAGAAGGGCGACTTCCCCGAGTGGGAATTGGGCGTGCAGCTGTTTACCGAAGCCGAGGCTGAGGCATTCCCGTTCGACCACCTGGATTCGACGAAGGTCATTCCGGAAGAGCTGGTGCCCTTGCAGATCGTCGGGCGCATGGTGCTGGACCGCTGGCCGGACAACTTCTTTGCAGAGACCGAACAGGTCGCCTATTGCCCGGCCAATATCGTGCCAGGCATCGACTTCAGCAACGACCCGCTGCTGCAGGGCCGGCTGTTCTCCTACCTGGACACGCAGCTGAGCCGCCTGGGCGGGCCCAACTTCCACCAGATTCCGATCAACGCGCCAAAGTGCCCGTTCGCCAACAATCAGCGCGATGGCCACATGCAGATGGGCGTGCCAAAGGGCCGCGTGGCGTACGAACCCAGCTCCTTGCAGGCCGATGCGCCACGCGAGGCGCTGCGCGGTTTCCCCAGCCATGCCACACCGGCCGAGGATGGCGCCAAGGGCCGCGTGCGTGCGGAAAGTTTTGCCGACCATTACAGCCAGGCACGCATGTTCTTCCGCAGCCAGACCGCGCCGGAGCAAGCGCATCTGGCATCTGCATTGGTGTTCGAACTCTCCAAGGTTGAAACCGCGCACGTGCGCGAGGCCATCGTGGGACATCTGCGGCATATCGATGAAGCGCTGGCCAAGCGCGTGGCCGATGGCATGGGCATGACCAGCCTGCCGCCCGCACCGCCGTCCGCCGTTGCACCGACCGACATGCCGTTGTCGCCGGCGCTGCAGTTGATCGGCAAGATGAAGGACACGCTGCAGGGCCGCACGGTAGGCATCCTGATCCACGACGGCTCCGACGCCGCGGCGATCAAGGCTGTGCGCAAGGCGGCCGAAGCGGCCGGTGCAACGGTCAAGATCGTGGCGCCCAAGCTGGGCGGCGCCAAGCTCAGCGACGGCAAGCAACTGGCGGCCGATGGCCAGCTGGCCGGCACGCCATCGATCGTGTTCGACGCGGTGGCGGTGCTGCTGTCTTCGGAAGCGGCAAAATTGCTGACCACCGAATCTGCAGCATTGGACTTCGTCAGCAATGCCTGGGCGCATTTGAAGGCGATTGCCTTCGACGATGGCGCGCAGCTGCTGCTGAAGGCCGGCAATGTCGGCAAGGACGCGGGCGTGATCGCGGCGGCAGATACCAAGGCATTCATCACTGCCGCCAAGACCCGCCAGTGGGCACGCGAGCCGAAGGTGCGCATACTGGCGTAACCGCACTTGGTTGACGGATGCAGACTTGGGCGCTCGCGACGTTCTACACGTCGTTTGCGCGCAAGTTGTTATGTGTATCGCGAAGAGGATGCCGTGCCGACGAAGTCGAGCCGGGTGGCAGCACGTTCTTGATCGTGGACGCACAGAGCGTAAGGAACAACAATACGGCGGGTCAGAAAGGCTATGACCCGGGCAAGAAGGTGTCGGGGATCAAGCGCCACATGCACTGGATACTCCAGGATTTCCGCCTACCGTTGCTTTGACCAAGGCGGAAGTCACTGATTGTAAAAGACTCGCTGGAAGCATTGAATCGCCGACAATCGGGTTTGGCGCGGGCTTTTCAACCAGTTAGAACTGGTGACGGAGAAACGCCATGTCGGGCGGATAATGCCCTGGCGCGCAGTGCATCCAAGTACGCTCAACAGTGCGGACGTCTCGGAACCGCTGATTCCACAAGAACGGCGTTCAGAACATCCTATCCAAGTGCTATTTTCCACTGGTTCGGAGAACAGCTACAGCTTACCCTCCATGGGCATGGGACGCATCGCTACCGTTCAAATGAGGAAACGTGATGGACACTTCTCGCCGTGCAAGAACACCTCGTTCTGTTATTTGCGATCTGGCCGCAACGACCACTCTGCTCATCGCCGCAGTCCTAACAGGTTGTGTGAGCGACTCAGCCCGGTCCATCGGTGCTACACGCCCGGAGTGTCTCGTTAACGAGGATCCCATATCGACTGCGCGTGACACAGGAATGTCCGCACGTGAGCGAGAATGCACCTTGCGTCAAGAATTTCAAGATCGAGCACAGGGTAAAGGCATGGAACTGCGATTTGATAGAAAGAGCGACTAGAGCATGTTATGAACTTTAGCCTTGTCACGCTAACGTATACGGATGAAGCCTCGTAAGCCATATCCGACCAATATTTCCGACGAAGAATGGGCCTTTGCTGCGTCGTATCTGACACTGATGGATGCGCAGGCACCGCAGCGCAAGTACGCGCTACGCGTGATGTTCAATGCACTGCGTCGGATCGCACGCGCCGGCGCACCGTGGCGATTGCTTCCCAACGATTTCCCGCCTTGGGAGGCGGTGTATCAGCAAACGCAACGCTGGCTACAGGCTGGCTGCTTTAAGGCCATGGTCAGCGATTTGCGCTCACTCCTGCGTGTGGCGCACGGGAAGAAAAGCCAGCCGAGCGCGGTCATTTTCGATGGCCGGACGCTGCAGTCCACCTGTGAAAGCGGACCGCGCGCCGGATACGATGGCTGCAAACGCAAGAAAGGGAGCAAGGTGCACATGGCGGTCGATACGCTGGAACACCTGCTCGCCGTCCAGGTCACGCCAGCCAATGAGCAAGAGCGCGCGCAGGTCCGATCGTTGGCTCAAGAGGTACAACACGCGACCGGTGAAACGGTCAAGATCGCGTTTGTGGATCAAGACTATACCGGCGAAGAACCGGCGCAGGCGGCCAAGGAAGAAGGCATCGAGTTGCACGTGATCAAGCTTCAAGAAGCGAAGAAAGGCTTCGTCTTACTGCCGCGCCGATGGGTCGTCGAGCGCAGCTTCGGATGGGTCAATCGTTTCAGGCGGCTGGCACGCGACTATGAGCGATTGCCGGAAACCTTGGCCGGTTTGCACTTTGTTGTCTTCACGATTCTGATGCTTGGAAATGCAGCTACGCTCTTTCAAGGTTCATAACACGCTCTAGCGCATCACGCAACGATTAGGTAAACCACCTCCAATGGTAGACATCTAGCTACTGTCCCTTTCCCCTGCATACCGAGCTATACGCCTCCATGTAACTCTTATTGAGGCATGACACTAGTCCATCGACGACATCCGCGTTCACGGGCCACCGCATTTTAACCTTTTTTCCATTATCCATCGACATCTCTATATAGCCATCTTTGACCGGCGGCAGTTCCGGCGAAGCAGGTACCGCATTTAGCTTTTTCTGTGCCGCTACCAGCGCGGATGCATCGTGCCGAAGTGTCGACTCCCCGTAAAATTGATCCATCCATAGTTAGAGGTCTCCGGGCACACTAGCCACCAAGGAGACCAACGATGCGCAAGAGCAAGTTCACCGAGAGCCAGATTGTCGCCACGCTGAAGCAGGTGGACGGCGGCCGCCAGGTCAAAGATGTGTGCCGTGAGCTGGGCATTTCCGACGCGACGTACTACGTCTGGAAGTCCAAGTACGGTGGCATGGAGGCAGCTGACGTGCAGCGCCTTCGCGACCTGGAGACCGAGCACAGCAAGCTCAAGCGCATGTATGCCGAGCTCGCGATGGAAAACCATGCACTCAAGGATGTCATCGCAAAAAAGCTGTAGACCCGGCGCATAAGCGCCCGCTTCTTGCCTGGCTCATCGAGCAGCATGGCTGGAGCGAGCGCCGGGCCTGTTCGGTGGTTGGCGTGGCGCGCTCGACAGTGCGCTATCGGCGTCGTCCAGATCGGGATGAGGAGGTCATTGCGCTGTTGTCCGAATTGGCCGAACGCTTTCCCGAGCGTGGTTTTGGAAAGCTCTTTCAGATCATCCGCCGTCGCGGACATGTGTGGAATCACAAAAGGGTGTGGCGCGTGTATTGCCTGATGAAGCTCAATCAACGTCGTCGCAGCAGGCGCCGGGTTCCGGCCCGTCATCCACAACCGTTGGCATGCGGAGCACACCCCAATGCCGGATGGTCGATCGACTTCATGTCCGATGCGTTGTGGGATGGTCGACGCTTCCGCACGTTCAATGTCATCGACGATTTCAGTCGGGAAGCCTTGGCGATCGAAGTGGACTTGAATCTTCCGGCCGCCCGCGTCATCCGCACCTTGGAGCGCATCGCAGCCTGGCGCGGCTACCCCGGCAAACTTCGCCTGGACAATGGCCCGGAGTTTGTCGCGTTGGCCTTGGCCGAGTGGGCCGAGCGCAAAGGTATCGCATTGGATTTCATCGAGCCGGGACGGCCGATGCAAAACGGTTTCATCGAACGCTTCAACGGCAGCTACCGGCGCGGCGTGCTGGACATGCACATCTTCCGCACGCTGAGCGAGGTCCGCGAACAGACCGAACACTGGCTGGCCGACTACAACCAGCAGATCCCGCACGACAGCCTGGGCGGGCTAACGCCCGCCGAGTTCCGCGATCAACATCAACCGCAGACCTCTAGTTTTGGCTGGCATTGAATTACGGGGAGTCGACAGAAGGAATGCTACCGTTGCGTCAACATAGGGATTCCAGCCGGCAAGATCCTTTTCTGTGGGCTGTCTGGATGCCTCCATTAATGGAATCGCATCCTCATAATGCCCAGCAAAAGCCCGTAGCTGCCCCTCGTGCCAAAACAGCAGACTGGAACTATCGGGATGCACTTCTCGGTATTCTTTGATCAGGTCTGCAGCTGCGACCTCACACCCAGGCTTGGCAGCAACAGCGCGCCAACCACCACCACCGCTGCTTACATCTTGGTCGAATTTATCTTGCTCCAGAGCGAGCACTTTCACTTTATCAAAGCCACATTCCGCTGGCTGAGCCACTGCGCCTTCTGAGATTAGAAGCGCCAAGGCTAGGGTGATCGACCTAATCATGTACATGAAACGTCTCCTAAACTAGTACGAAACCTCGACTTCTTTATAGACGCATGAACTTGTAACAAGTGTCCCTTTACGGCTAACCATTTCCTCAAACTCTTGACTTCTCTCGAATTGAGGGAGCCCAATTTGGTCATGCTGAACCAATGAAAAATTCATCGTCTGCGATTGCAGCATAATTGCAAATGCCGCAAGCATCGGAAACTCCTTAACCACGCTTTCAACAAATAGAAACTGTCCTCCAGGATTTATTTCAAGAAAATAGACGTCCCCTCTTGGATCCACAATAAGATCCACGCAACCGTATTTGAGATTAAATACTGCTATAAGCTGCCGGATACGCGCCTCAGTGGATGGATCGAGATAAACCGACTCCACCAAAGACTCATGACTACCGATACCGAATCTCCAATCGACAAATGCCCCTCCGTCGACTCGGCTGATTTTGGCGGCGAATATATAAGTTCCGATTACCGTGACACGCAGTTCGTACCGCTTCTCGATGTATCGCTGATATATCGCGGGACAGACCTCAATTTGAGCTGACTCAATCTCTGCAGTTCCGTTCAAGACTGTCGTTGAAGCGATACGGTATGTTCGCTCTTCCGCGTGATGCCAGAAATATGGATTAAATGGCTTCACAGCGACCTTTCCCATTCGACGCACAAAGTTCGCCACCTCATCATAATGCGTTGAGATCAGCGTCTCCGGGACAAGAAAACCTAAGGCAGCCGCCGTGTCTAGTTGCAATGCCTTGCACTGAGTTTCATCTGCAAATGGATTACCAACCACAAAACTGGCAGCGGCACGAACAGATACCGCAAGGTTCAGATGACCAAACCTCAATTCATTTTCTACAAACTCAACCGCGTCTCTGTCAACGTCTTTTATCGGCGCATGCTTTACTATTCTACGGAACCAGACACTATCCAATTCTTTCATCATCCTAGTTCCCATTCGAATGCAACCGGGCAACGCACCGGGTGTTAGAGCGTGTTATGAACTTTGCCCTTGTCACGATAACGTATACGGATGAAGCCTCGTAAGCCATATCCAACCGATATCTCCGACGAAGAATGGGCCTTCGCTGCGCCATATCTCACACTGATGGATGCGCAAGCACCGCAGCGCAAATACGCGCTACGCGCGATGTTTAACGCACTGCGCTGGA
This sequence comes from Xanthomonas sp. NCPPB 4037, assembly GCF_041475695.2. NCBI lineage: Bacteria > Pseudomonadati > Pseudomonadota > Gammaproteobacteria > Lysobacterales > Lysobacteraceae > Xanthomonas > Xanthomonas sp. NCPPB 4037. Next base: position 1,384,982 of record NZ_CM191261.1, on the reverse strand, counting down.
TCGCACGCGCCGGCGCACCGTGGCGATTGCTTCCCAACGATTTCCCGCCTTGGGAAGCGGTGTATCAGCAAACGCAGCGCTGGCTGCAGGCTGGCTGCTTTGAGGCCATGGTCAGCGATCTGCGCTCACTCTTGCGTGTGGCACAGGGGAAGAAAGGCCAGCCGAGCGCGGTGATTTTTGATGGCCGGACGCTGCAGTCCACCTGTGAAAGCGGGCCGCGTGCTGGATACGATGGCTATAAGCGCAAGAAAGGCAGCAAGGTGCATATGGCCGTCGATACGCTGGGACATCTGCTTGCCGTCCAGGTCACGCCGGCCAACGAGCAGGAACGCGCACAGGTCCGTTCGTTGGCCCAGGAGGTACAACACGTGACCGGTGAAACGGTCAAGATCGCTTTTGTGGATCAGGGCTATACCGGCCAAGAACCGGCGCAAGCGGCTAAGGAAGAGGGCATTGAGTTGCACGTCATCAAGCTGCAAGAAGCGAAGAAAGGCTTTGTCTTGCTGCCGCGCCGCTGGGTTGTCGAGCGCAGCTTCGGCTGGGTCAATCGCTTCAGACGACTGGCGCGCGACTATGAGCGATTGCCGGAAACGTTGGCCGGTTTGCACTTTGTCGTCTTCACGATCCTGATGCTTGGAAATGCAGCCGCTCTATTTCAAAGTTCATAACACGCTCTAGGGATATCTGTGCATCCTCGGTCGCGCCCAGGCCGTCCCATATAAAAACTTCTGCTCCTAGCTTGCGCATAGCCCAGGCGACGGCTACCGCATGATAATCCTCACTATTGCCGTAGATCAGGTGCATTTCGATACGCACTCCTATATTGTCTACGCTAATGAGGGGGGCAGCGACAGCTGCCCCCCTCCACTAACCAGCATAAATCAGCCGAAATCGACCGAGACGTCGCCATCCGGCTGAACACGGATGGGGTTCGGAATACCGCCGCCCCCGCCGGTCAAGGTAGCATGTGAGGTGCCACCACCGCTGACTTCCACCAATTCATCTTCGGTCAGGACGCGGCTGTTCGCGTAGCAGACTGGTTTGATTTCCTTGTTGTGAGACATAGCACTCCTCCGATTGATTGTTAATGAATGATAATGGACGGTCCTTTTCGCCACAAACGGCGCTTCCGCGCGGCACTACAATGTCCCAGCTTTCATGCAAGAACATTTCCATACCTAAACAATTACAATCCCGCCCTTTTGACAGGTGCATACCTCCCTAATATGGCCACCTTCGATCTGAAGAACGCGATCGGCCATAGCCACCGTGCTCGGTCGATGAGAAATGATGATTCTTGAGATATCAAGTTGCCGTATAGCTCGATCAATTCGTGCCTCGCACGCCTGATCTAGCTGACTTGTCGCTTCATCCAGAATCAATATGCGCGGAGTACGGTAAAGCGCCCTAGCTAGAACTAGTCGTTGCCGCTGTCCACCAGAGAGCGATGAACCCATGTCCCCAACCAACGACTCGTAGCCCATCGGCATTGCAACAATATCGTCGTGCAACTCAGCTAGTTTCGCGGCCGCTACGACCTTTTCTAGTGTCGCACCGCTATCGAAAAAAGCGATATTGTCAGCAATCGTTCCAGCGAACAATGAATCCTCCTGCATAACCGCACCAAGTAGGTCGCGGTACTCAGCCAAGCCATGTCTGCGGATGTCCATACCGTCTATCTCGACGGCGCCGTCGGTAGGCGTCAGCAACCCAAGCAAGAGTTTTACTAAAGTGCTTTTTCCAGATCCGCTAACTCCAGTAATCGCCACCACCTCGCCCGGTTCAATCGCAAAGTTGAGGTTAGATAGGATTAATGGCTCGCTATCGGAGTAACGGAAGCCCAGATCTCGCACCGCAAGCGCATGTCTTTGATGCAGTTCCCCACTACGCCAACCTGGAGCATCTTCTTCTGCGTCACTGGAAACTATGTCGGCAATTCGGTTACAGTGCATGCGAACCATCCGCAGCTCCACCACTTTGTCTATGAAGCTAATAGACTTTTGCGAAAAGTTGTCAGCGTATGCTAAAAACGCAACGATCGTACCGGCAGAGAGCTCACTGCTTATAATAAGATAGGCTCCAATTCCAATTAAAATTACGCGCTGCATTCCGAATACGAGCTGACTTACAGCTTGGAACGCAATCGTGACGCGCTGGGCTACCATCTCTCTATCGGCCATCTCTACGGTTGCATTACGCAGACGTATGGTTCGTTCGACCTGCTTGCTCGCTAACTTTATGGCCTTAATGCCTCTAACCGACTCCATCAATTCAGTCTGTTGGCGCGCACTAAATATTAGCTGTTCCTCGTTCGCCTGCCGCAGACGCTTATAGGAGGCAGCGCGAAGTGCTCCATAGATAGCGAAAGCTGAAACGACAACGAGCGTAAGGGGCATGCTGTACAGAGCCATCATCAATAGCGATAGCCCCCCCAGAATCCCGTCCAATAAAGCAGTGACCAAGCTTCCCGTCAGAGTCGATTGAATGATGGTTGCGGAAGAAAACCGGCTTATAATATCGCCCATATGCCGTTTTTCGAAAAAATCTACAGGTAGACGCAGAAGGTGCGCAAAAAGATTCCCTATCCATTGCGACATTAACGAGCTCCGATCCAGCTAATAACCCAAGCCCGAACTACCGCGATACCTGCCTGAAATATGACTAGAGCAGCAAACCCTACGGTGATAAGAAAAAGAAGATCCTTATCTTGCGTAACCAGGACGCTATCTATTACCCACTGAATCTGGAAAGGTAAAGTAAGTGCGAAAAGCTCAATGACAAGGGCCAACAGTATCAATTGCGTTAACGAACTTGCGATCCCGCGATGGCTACCAATAAGGCGCTGCCATGGAATTTTCGCGACTATTTCCTCTTTTTTAAAATCTTCGTTTGGGGCCAGTTCTAACAAGACTCCCGTGAAATGACGACTAGCCTCAGGCACCGTCATTTCAATACGCCCACGAGCTGGATCATGTATTACCAATCGCTTGGAGTTCATCTCGCAGAGCACTACAAAATGGCTAAGATCCCAATGCAAGATACAGGGCTTCGGAGCTTCAGCGAGATAAGAGAGTTCACCTTTGACAGGCCGTGCGGTGAAACCCATTGAGTGCGCGATGGTCACAATTCTGGCTAAAGTGATGCCTTTCATCGAACTGCCAAAGCGCCTGCGCATAGCACGCAAGTCGATCTCGCTTCCGTAATAACCAGCAACCATAGCGAGGCAGGCCAAGCCGCATTCCGCTGCCTCCATCTGGTGTATCAACGGCACGGCGCGACGCCGCCCTAGACTTCTCCAGCTGAACTCAATCATTTTTGGACGCCCCATGTCCCGGTTCGCCCCAGCGATGCACTGCTCCGTAGATAGGTTCAAATAGCCATTCGGCGAGTGTACGACGGTCAAGCTGTATGGCCGCGTCGACGTCTAAGCCTGGCTTCAAGGGCAGTCTGCCAGTAGTTGATGCAGAAACGTACGGATACTCGAGGGATACCAATACGCGATAAGCCGCCGCCTTTGGAACCTCTACGCCGACCGCTCTAATATTTGCAGGGTCGATCGGTGTACTCGATATAGAGCGCACTACTCCTGCGTATTGCCCAAAACGCTCATATGGAAAGGACTTGTAACGAAGCAAAACTTGCTGTCCAGCACGGACAAAGCCACCTGACTTGGGTGGCACCCATAGCTCTGCCAGTAATGGAGCCGCCGGTGGGTACAGGCTGAGCAAGGGTTGCCCAGCTTCAAGAGATTGGCCTGCGTTCGCGTATATGGGTCCAACGATGGCTTCAGCCGGGGCTTTAATAACCGCGTCGCGGGTTTCAGAATTTTCATAAATGGCTTGATCCACATCGGCCAGTTGCTTCTCTAAAACGATTTGTGAGGAGTTGGCCTCGGGAGATCGCTGTTGCTGAACGCTCCGGACCTCCGCCATGCTTCTTTCTATCAACAGGCGCTGCCGTGATAGATCTGCAATTTGCGCATTCACCTGCAAAACCGCGTCATGCTGTTGGGCTAATTGCATCTTGCTTATGACGCCGGAATCAGCTTGTTGCCACATCCGGTAGATCTCTGTAGCGTCCCGCAGCCGCTGCTGTTGAATCTCCAATTGCGTCGAAATCTGCGCCTTTTGAGCCACAAGAGAAGATGCATGGAGGTTACTGTCTTTTTCTTGCAAAACGCGGAGGCGCCGTTGCTCGCCTATTTCTTCCTGGATCCGCATGCGCTTGCTCAACAACTGCTTTTCAATCTCTAAGCTTGTATTCCCCCAGCGGACACTGGCGTGTGGCTTGACGACTTCTGCCAACGTCTCGCCAGCCGAAACACGCTGCCCTTCATGGACTATCACTCGAACCAAAACTCCTGGAACCGGAGCAGGCACTGCTGTGATACCGCCATCGGGCACTAGGTATCCAGACACCGTTTCGTGCCTTACATAATGACCAAAGACTAAGAAAAGTATCGCCGCAATTATGAAACAGCCGGATAGCACCAAAAACGCCCAGCCTATCCCCGGCGGCCGAAGGATGATCGACCCTGCGGACTGGGATTGCCGGTGCTCATAGATTTCCTTTCGATAGAGGCTGTTCATCCTTGCTGTGTCCGTCTTATTCCGCAGCGCCACCCCATATGGCGAGCATTCTTACGGTACAGTCCGGTTTAAAAAAGTGATCTGCGTATCAAATTGAACATGAAGTGGATTACTTTATTTGTTCCCGGGGCTTTGCTGTAGAGCGAGGCCTGCAGCTATGCAGGTCCACGACGGCGTGCTTCTGGGCGTCTGTACGCAGGAGATGCACTGGCAAAAGCAGATTAAGGCGGTCCTGAAACGCACTGCTTTGCATCGTTGACGTGTAAGCGGTGCTACCAACCTGCAAACATGGAACGGCATATGCCAATTGCTGATGACAACTGCGCACACGCACCAGCTGCGCAGTTTTTTTATCAACCGCTTACAAGGCTTCAACAGGAAGCCGCTGCGCATTTACCAACGCACGATACTCGCGTGGCGTCATGCCCGCAGCTTGCTTGAATTGCCGTGCAAACGCGCTTTGATCGCTGAAACCGCAGGCATGCCCGATTTCGGTGAGGCTCTTGTTTCCGTGCAGCAGATGCATCGCCATCTGCAGGCGTAGCTTGGCCAGCACCTGTTGCGGAGTGAGTTGGAACACCTTGCGGAACGAGCGTTGCAGCTTGGACATCGAAAACCCGGTGATCTCCACCAGCGCCTGCATGCGCACGTTCTGCGCGTAGTTGGCGTTGAGGTACGCCAGCGCGAGCCGCAGTTTTTCGTACTGCGATTCGTGCCCGTCCTGCGGCCCCAGATCGCGCGAGATGCCGATGATGCCCTGCACCTTGCCATCGACCAGCAGCGGACGTTTGCAGGTCAGGCACCAGCCCGGTTCGCGGTTGGCGAACAGATGCAGTTCCAGCAGGTTGTCGATCACTTCCCCGGCCAGCACCTGCTCGTCCTGATTGGCGTAGTTGGCGCCCAGCCCGCTGGGATAGACCTCGGCAACGCGCTTGCCGATCAGTTCCTTGCGCGATTTCAGGCCCAGGCGCCGCAGCATGGTCTGGTTGACGTGGGTATAGCGGCCCTCGCGATCCTTGACGAAGAACAGCACGTCCGGCACCGCATCGAACAACGCTTCCAGATCGGCAGGATCGATGCTCTTCATGGAGGTCATGCGGGACTGGACTCGGGATCAGGAAAGACGCAGTTGGCGATGACGCGCGCCACCGACGCAGGCCGCAGCGGCATTGCAGCGCCATGATACGCCGCGCGCCTCAGACGCCGGCGCACTGCGCTTAACGCGGGTTGTCGGCCACCTTGGACGCGGCCGGCGCAGCCTTGCTGTCCACCGCCGCTGCGGTGGGGTTGCCGATGCGATCCAGCGGCACCTGCTGCGCGCGCCAGCCACTGACCACCGCCGCGCCGGACTGCGAGCCGACCTGCACCTGCAGGCGTGCACTGCCGCCGGGCGCGATGAACTCGACGGCGCAATCGCCGGCGGCCATGCAGCTGTCGGCGGCGAGCGGATCCACCAGCTGCCAGCCCTGCTCCATCACTGCCTGCGCAAACGCGCGGTAGCCCATGCCGGACTTCAGCGTGGCCGGTAGTGGCACGGCCGGGTCGCTGGCCACCGCATCGGTGCCAACCGCGGCAGTCGCAGACACGGGCGCGCGCGCAGGCACGGCCGCGGGCCGCGATGCGGCATTCAGGGCGGGACTACAGACGAGGGCGAGCGCCCACAATGAGGGGCGGAACAAGGTGCGCATGCAAACGGTCCTTGCGATCCTGGCAGGGAGCTGAGGAAGTTAAAGAATCGCTATTTTGACATGGCTTGCGTGTACTGCGGCACTGCTGGCTCATGCTGGCATTCAGCCAGATGCGGTGATCCAGGCCATCTCCGGGTGCTGCAAGCGAGCTCATCGAGACGTCGGCGCTGTCAGCGCACAACGCGGCACCTGCGGACATCGTCTTGCTGGCGAAGCACGAACGCGCAGACGTCGGGTTGAAGACCGGATCATTCCCTTCCATGGCCGGCACGGCGCAGAGTCGCTATCTCCGCAAGCGCATTGCATCATTGCGGTTTGATCGTGGAGTGCCCGATGCCCGACACCACCTCCCCCGTCTATGCGGTCGGCCAGCTCTGGCGCTGCCGTGGGCGCACCGCAACCGAGACGCCGCTGCTGCTGATCAACCAGATCGATGTGCATCCCCACGGCGGCCAGATCCTGCACGTGAGCATCAGCGACATCCAGGTGCGTCATGCAGGATTGCCCGATGGGATCCTGGACACGCTGCCGCACATCCCGGTGATCGCGCAGACCCTGGAGCGCAGCGCTGCCGAACACGTCGGCACTGCCGCGCCCAATCAGGATTACCTGCCGGGCTATGCAGAATGGAAGGCCGCCTTCGACGCCGGCAATGCCGGCTCGTTCGGCATCGCAGTGGCGGAGATCCTGCAGATCGTGGAAGGCCAGTTGGCCAAACGCGATCAGCTGCCGAACTGAGCAAACCGAACAACCCTGCGACCCGCATTAAAGGCCGAGGTCTCACGCGTCATCGCCGCACCAACCGGCACGCCGCTCCAGGCGGCGTGCCGATCGCGACCTCACTGGCCGATATGCTGCTTCAGCCAGCTGTTGACGGTGTCGTGCCACAGCACGCTGTTGTCCGGCTTGAGCACCCAGTGGTTCTCGTCCGGGAAATACAGGAACTTGGAGTCGATGCCCTTGCGCTGCAGCGCGGTGAACGCGGCCAGGCCCTGCTCGACCGGGATGCGGAAATCCTGCTGGCCATGGATCACCAGCATCGGCACCTTCCACTTGTCCACGTGCAGCACCGGGTTGAACTTCTCGTAGCCTGCGGGGTTCTGCCACGGCGTGCCGCCGTTTTCCCACTCGCTGAACCACAATTCCTCGGTGGCATAGCCCATGGTGCGGTTGTCGAAGACGCCGTCGTGGTCGACGAGGCACTTCCACGGCTGGTTCCAGTTGCCTGCCATCCAATAGACCATGTAGCCGCCGTAGCTGGCACCCAGCGCGCAGGCCTTGTCACCGTTGAGGAAGCCGTATTGCTTCTGCGCGGCCGACCAGCCCTTTTGCAGGTCTTCCAGCGGGCGGTCGCCCCAATGCTGGCTGATCGCGTCGGTGAATTCCTGGCCATAGCCGGTGGAGCCATGGAAGTCGATCATCACCACCGCATAGCCCTGGCCGGCGTAGGTCTGCGGATTCCAGCGGTTGCTCCAGCCATTGCCGAAACTGCCCTGCGGGCCGCCATGGATCAGGAACGCCACCGGATAGGTCTTGCCTTCCTGATAGTTGTACGGCTTGACCACGTAGCCATGCACGGTGTCGTTGTTCCAACCCTTGAACTGGAACTGCTCGTAGTCGCCGAACTGCACGTCGGGCAGCAATTCGCCGGCGCTCTGGGTGATCGCACGCAGCCCCTGCCCTTGCACGTCGCTGACAAATACCTGGTCGCCGCTCTTGAGCGAGTTACGCGTGAATGCCAGCGTGGTACCGGCCAGCACAGGTGCATGCACGCTGCCCTCGCCCACCACCTTGGTGGCGTCACCGCTGGCGATGTCGACCTTGAACAAGGGGTGCTCGCCCAGATCGTCGGCGCTGGTGTAGAGGCTGCTGCCATCGTCGCTCAGCACGATCTCGCCCGCCGAGCGGTCCCACTTCGGTGCGATCTCGCGGGTCTTGCCGCTGGCCAGATCCATCGCCATCAGGCCGAAACGGTCGGCTTCGAAACCGGGACGCTTCATGGCGCGGTAGTACAGCGTCTTGCCGTCGGCACTGAACACCGGGCCGGCGTCCCAGGCGGGATTGGCGGCGGTGAGATTGACCGGCGCGGACTTGCCGGCCGCATCCAGTCGATACAGGTCGAAGTTGGTCTGCCACGCTTCGTCGTTGCCGGTGGCCTTGCCTTGCGCAGCCGTCTTGCCGGCGCCCGGGCCATGCGGCTGCGGGATGCGCACGCTGGCCACCACGCTGGCGCCATCGGGCGACCAGGCGTAATCGTCATTGCCGCCGAACGGCTTGGACGGTGCATCGCCGGCCAGCGTGGCGCTGATCGCCGAGGCACCTGCCACGGCCTTCGCACCGGCCGCAGGCAGCTCGGCGACGAACAACGTGTTGCGACGGCCATCGTTCCAGGTGTCCCAATGGCGCACGAACAACTGGTCGTACACCACACCGCTGGCCTTGGCGTTCTTGAGATCGGCCAGCTTCTTCTTGGTGCAGCCCAGGTCCGAGCCGCAGTCCTGGAACACGCCCGCACTGAAGGCAATGCGCTTGCCATCCGGCGAGAGCTTGTAGCTGTCCAGGTCCACCGCAAAGGCGGTGAGTTGCTGCGGGGTGCCGCCGGCCAGCGGCTGCGCGTACAGCTGCTGGGTGCCGGACTTGCTGCTGAGGAAGTACACCGTCTTGCCATCCGGCGACAGCGCCGGGCTGTTGACGTTCCAGCCTTCCGGTGTGAGCCGCTTGGGCGGCGCCAGATCGCGGGTGCGCAGATTGCGCATCCACAGGCTGGTGGCGGCCTTGCCATTGGCGGTCTTGGCCTGGCGCTTGGCGAATACCACCACGCTGCCATCGGGCGTGAGCGTCGGCGAGGACACGCGTTCCAGCGCCACCATGTCGCGCACATCGAAACCGCGCGCGGCGGCCAGCATGGGCAAGGCAGTCAACAGGCACAGGGGCAATACGGCAGTACGAAGCTTCATGGGAGTTCCGGCAACGGCAAAACGTCGATGGTAGGCGTTGCTGCGGCGCACGCGCAAAGACTTGCGCTTGCGCCTGCCTGCGTGGTCGCGTGGGTGTCGTCTCGTGTATGGAATTGCGCGCGTCAGCGCAGCGACCAGAAGCCTCAGGCGCGTGCTGTCGAACACGCATGGCTGTCGCGTGTGGCGGCACGTGGTGGCTGCGTCATGCGGCTAGCAAGCTGATGGCAGCAGCCAGGCACGCTTGACGCGTGCACGCTGCGTTGGATAGGTGATTGCAACAGCCGCCGCTACGTGGAGAGGGCTTGCCCTGCGGCAGCACCCGCTCAACGTTGCTCAAGCATCAGCAGTGACCGGCGTTCCACTTACGGATGTTGCGAGGCGCCAGTCAACCTGGCGCCTCGCAACTTTGACCATGCTTGGCAACGCGGTGGCACGTAAGCCAACTCACCCTGCCCTGGCCCATCACACGCATCAGAAGCGGTGCGCCAACCCCACATACACCTGCGCATCCGGGGTGCGGTCGTTGAGGCCGAAGTTGGCGCCCACGTCCAGTTGCAGCAGCGGGTTGATCAGATACGCAGCGGCGATGTCGGCCGAATACTGCTCGATGGTTTCGGCGGGGTCGCGATTGATCGAGGACCACACTTCCACCGCCATCGACAGCTTCGGTGTCAGCGGGCGGGCCAGGTTGATCGCATTGATCACCGCGATGTGATTGCCGCTGCCATCGCTGTCGGCCAGCCAGTCGACCTCCGGGCCGAAGGTCAACGAGAAGCTGTTGGGCAAGGCGAAATTGATCGGCAGCGCGATGCCGCCTTCCCACTCGTCGTTGCCCAGACCGGTGCGCGCGGTGGGCGCCTTGACGAACGGCAGCACCGCGACGGTGGCGGTATCGCTCTCGTAAAACCGCGCCTTCATGCGCAGATAGATGTCGCCACCGCCGCTCAGGCTGCTGCGTGCGCCGGTGGCGCGATCGGTGGTCTTGACCTGCAGCTGCGGCGCCCAGTTGAGCTGCAGATCGATGCGGTCGCTGACGCCGTACTTGAGCGTGGGATTGGTGAATACCGAGGTTTCGATGCGCGTGCCGGGCTGGCTGTCGCGGGTGTAGCTGCCGATGTCGGTTTCCAGCTGCCAGGCGCCGGTCGGCACGGTACAGGTGGAATTGGCCTTGGTCGGCCGATCGGTGCACAGCGGTGCTTCGGTGGCGTCTTGCGCCTGCGCTTGCGTGGCCAGGCCGCACAGCACGCCGGCCAGGGCGATGGCCAGCACAGGGGTGCGCGCTGCGCGGGACGAGGAACGGGAAATAACAGTCAGCATTGCAGTAACTCCATGGCAGAGCGCTGGATCGGCGACACGACAAACCAGCAGTGAGTGGGCGGGGGTGCGCGTGGAGAGGTGGATCGACTGCACGACGCCGGAATCGCGGCGTCTGCTCGATCCTATCGAACTGTCGAGCTCGCCAGGCAAAAAGCGACCGCAACCGCACATTGGAAGAGGCGCAGTGTGATTGGGCTAACATTTTTGTCGGCAGCAGCGGCGGCGCGATGGCCTATGGCGCGAAGATCAGCGGGGTCGATCGAGGCATGCGGCAGCCGTAACGCATCATCCGTGCGGGAGACGGCACGATACGGAGCGGTGGCATAAAGGCGCTATGCATGCGCGCTGGGCCTGGCATAAAGCCGGCGCAAAGACAGGCCGCAGACGACGACGTGCTCTCAGGAACGCTCGATGCGGTCTGCCGCGGCGGTGCGTTGGGATGGTGCAGAGGGCAGCGGCATGTGCTGCAGGCAGGTCGCCTTGCGCGCCTGCCAGGACGGCGCATGCATCGCATGCGCCGTGTGTGTCGCTGACTCAGGCGGCTTTTTCGCCGCGCTTGCCGACGCGATACAGCAGCCAGCCCACCAGGGCCAGGATCGCCAGGCCAACCCACTGATTGAGTTGCAAAGCAGCCGGCAGTGCCAGCACATCGGCGCGGCTGGACAGCACGATCGGCACCGCAATGGCGATGCCCATCAAGGCTTCGCCGGTGATCAGGCCGGCGGCAAACAGCACGCCCGGACGATGCACGCGGTCACGGCCGTCTTCGTCGTCGGCACGGATGTTGTGGAAGCGCTCCACCAGATGCGCGATCAGGCCGCCGAGGAAGATCGGCACCATCAGTTCCAGCGGCAGGTAAATACCGATCGCCGCGGCCAAGACCGGCACGCGGAAGCGCTTGCCGGTCTTCTTCAACCATTCGTCGAGCGCAATGATGGCCGCGCCGACGCCGGCACCGATGGCGATCATGCTCCACGGCAACTGGCCGCCAAACAGGCCTTTGGCCACCGAGGCCATCAAGGTGGCCTGCGGCGCGCCCAGCGAGTTGGGATGCTGCGGCGTGGCCGGGCCGATGCCGTAGGCCTGGGCGAGCAGGTTCAGCACCGGCGCCATGATCAATGCGCACGAGAACGCACCGATGCCCAGCATCAGCTGCTGCTTCCACGGCGTGGCGCCGACCAGATAACCGGCCTTGAGATCCTGCAGGTTGTCGCCGCCCACCGCCGCCGCGCAGCACACCACCGCGCCGATCATGATCGCGGCCACCGCGCCCAACGGGGCGGCGCCGATGCCCACCGGCACCAGCCCGCTCTTGCCCAGCAGCAACACCAGCACCGCCGAGGCGAACAGGATGGTGGAGATAGTGATGCCCGACACCGGGTTGTTGGACGAGCCGATCAGGCCGGCCAGGTAGCCGGACACCGACACGAACAGGAAGCCGGCCACGATCATGATGATGGTCATCGGGATCGACACGTGCCACTGCTGCACGATGGCCTGGTACAGGCCCAGCAGCGGCAAGGTGCACAGCACCAGCGCCACCAGCATCCACTTCATCGGCAGATCGCGCTCGGTTTCGGCAACCACGCCGCCACCGCTTTTACGCGCAGCGGCAAAACCGCTCTTGATGCCGGAGAACAGCGACTTGCGCAGCGAGAACAGCGTCCACACGCCGCCGATCAGCATCGCGCCCACACCCAGGTAGCGGATCTTCGCACCCCAGATACCGAATGCGGCATCGGCTGCCGGCGCATTGACCAGGCTCTGTGCCAGCGCCGGGTCGCTGCCCATGAAGAACTGCTGGTACAGCGGGATGGCGATGTGCCAGGACAGGATCGAGCCGGACAGCACCACGATGCCGACGTTCAAGCCGACGATGTAGCCCACGCCGAGCAAGGCCGGCGACAGGTTGGTGCCCAGATAGCCGACCAAGCGGCTGCTGCCCAGGTAGGTGGCCTGCGCCCAGGTGTCGGGGATCACGCGCAGGCCGCTGGCCGCGCCCAGTTTGACCAGCGCGCCGATGGCACCGGAGATGGCCAGGATCTTCAGGCCCGGGCCGGGGTTCTCGCCGGCCTTGAGCACTTCGGCGGCGGCCTTGCCTTCGGGGAACGGCAGCGGGTCTTCGACGATCATCGAGCGCCGCAACGGCACCGAGAACAGCACGCCGAGCAGGCCGCCCATGCCGGCGATGCCGAGCACCCACCAGTACTTGAAGTCCGGCCAGTAGCCCATGATCACCAGCGCGGGAATGGTGAAGATCACCCCCGCCGCGATCGACGAGCCGGCCGAGGCGCCGGTCTGGACGATGTTGTTTTCCAGGATGGTGCCGCCGCCGAGCAGGCGCAGCACGCCCATCGAGACAACCGCCGCCGGAATGGCGGTGGCAATGGTCAACCCGGCGAACAGGCCGAGATAGGCATTGGCGGCCGACAACACCACCGCCAGCACGATGGCCAGCACGACGGCACGGAAGGTGAGCTGGCGCGGCTGCGCGTCATGGCGCATTGGGCATTCCCCTGAGGCAAAAAATCCGCATCACGCTAGCGCCTGCAGCGGTTTCCGTCCAGCTGCGGCGCGGCGTGACAGTGTGCGATCTGTGGCGGGTGGGAATGGCAACGGCCGCGAAGGTGGCTGGGCAGGATGCCGCGATCCAGCTACCTGGCCTTGGCGCCACCCAACGAGGCCGACAGGAATTCCAGCAATTGCGTGTAGAACGCGCGCCGGTGCGGCTCGGTGTAAAAGCCGTGCCCTTCGGTGTCGTAGTAGAGCGTTTGCACCGGCACGCCGGCCTTGGCAAGCGCAGCCTGCATGCGCTTGCTGTGCTGGATGGGGGCACGCTGGTCCTCGCCGCCGGCTGCAAGAAAGACCGGCACCTTGATCTGCTCTGCCAGAGTGACAGGCGAGCGTGCCGCCAGCGTAGATGGATCTCCCAACCACTCCTGCAGGTAGTGCTCGCCGGAGCGCAGCTGCTGGATGTCTCCACGGTTGTACATCATCGGCAAATCGTAAACACCGACATAGCCGGCCGCACAGGCATACAAACCGGGCTCCCGGGCTGCCCCCATCAGCGCGGCATAGGCGCCATAGCTCGCACCGAAAATGCAGATGCGGCGTGCGTCGGCATAGCCTTGCGCAATCGCCCAACGCGTGGCGTCGGTCACATCGTCCTGCATGGTGCCGCCCCACTGGCGCGCACCGGCCTGCTGGAAGGCGCGCCCGTAATTGCCCGAGCCGCGGAAGTTGACCTGCAGGACCGCGTAGCCGGCCTGCGCCAGCAACTGCGCATCATCATCGAACTGCCAACCGTCGAAGATACCGAATGGCCCGCCATGCGGCAGCACTACCATCGGCAGGTTCTTGCCTGTGCTGCCATATGGAAGAGTGAGATAGCCACGCAGCGGCAGCCCATCGCGGGCCTGCAATGCGATCGGCTGCACCGTGGCCGTGCGCTCAGGATCGAACCAGTCGCGGCGGCTGATGATGTGCTGGGCTTTTTTCTCCTGCGTGTCGAACACATAGAAATCGCCGGGATTGTTGCCGGCATCGGCCTGCACCATGACGTAGCGGCCATCCTTGGTGCCGGAGCTCACATGCACGGTATTCCCGGCAAACGCGGCTTCCAGGCTGTGGTACATGCGCGCCTCGGCACTTTGCTCGTCGAAGAACCGGCTGCGCGGGCGGTCGGCCATGAAGACCGCACCCACCGGGATCGAGGTGCCATTGCGATAAATGATGTCCAGCGGGTCGGCAACCGCATCGCGCAGCACCTGCTCTCGCCGGTTGGCGGCAATGTCCCAGCCCACGATCGCATCGGGGCCGGTGGTGCTTTGCACGCGCAGATAGGCGATCCGGTTGTCCTGGGAAAAACCAATCGGCGTTTCGATACGCCCGCTGACGCGTTCGTCGTTGATCAGCGTCCAGTCGGCGCCGGCGCCTGCACGGTGGTAGAGCTTGCTGACATTGTCGGTGCCTGCGCCCAGTGCAAAACGCACCTCACCCTGGTGATCGGTCGTGAACGTGGCGCGCTGCACCGGGGCGCGTGCCAGCGGCGTCCGGTGCCCGCTGACAACGTCGAGCTTTTCGGCACGGGTATACGGCTCATTGCCGGAGAGCGGCCAGATGCCGACCACGACATTGCGGTCGTCATTGGGCAGTGTATCGGTGAGATAGGCGGCCACTGCCTCGGTCTTCTTGACCTTGATGTTGGTGCCCAGGCCGCTGCCTTTGGCACGGTAGCCGACCAGCAGCTCGACACCACTCCCGTCGGCGTTGATGGCATACAGCTCGCCGGTGGGCTGTGGCTTGTCGAGCAGGCCGAACTTTTCGGCAATGGCGATCACCACACGGGTATCGCTGACCCAGGCGAATTCGCTGACATAGGTGTTCTTGCCGAGCAAGAAGGTGGCACCGATGCGGTTATCTGCGCGGCGCATGATGGCCAACGCTGTCTTGTCTTCCATCGGTATGGTTGCGGCGAAATAGTCGCCACTGGGCGAAAGCTTGATGTCGGTGAACTTGTCCTTCTTGATGAAGGCGCTCACATCCACCTGAGCGACCGCATTGCCGACCGAGAGCAGCAGCCCCAGGGCGACAGGAAACATCCATGTCCGCATTACATCGTCCTTGTACATCCGGTATCAAGCGGCAAATCTAGCAGCAAGGGCCGGTTGCAGAAAAGCTCAATGAAAATCCCGCGACGGCAGCTGCATCTCGCCGAGCAGGTCGCTGAGGTCGTAGAGGTCGCCGGCGATGAGGTGCTCCACGCCGTCCACGCGTTCCCAGCGGCCGCGCACCGCCAGCAGGCGCGATTCCAGCAAGGCGCGGCGGCGGCGCATGGCCAGGTGCGACCACACGATGACGTTGATCATGCCGTGCTCGTCTTCGAGGGTGACGAAGATGGTGCCCTTGGCGGTGGCCGGGCGTTGCCGCTGTGTGACCAGCCCGGCCACATGCACGCCGCTGCCATGCCGGCGCGCCTGCAACTCGCGCAGGCCCAGGATGCGCCGCTGCAGCATCTGCGGGCGCAGCAGTGCCATCGGATGCTGGCGCAGGCTCAGGCCCACCGCGCGGTAGTCGGCCAGGATCTCTTCACCGGCGCGCGGTGCAGGCAGTTCCACCGCGCGTTCGGCCGGGCTGCCGGGCAGCAGCGGCCGGCGCGCCTCCACCCCGGCCATGGCCCAGCGCGCGGCATTGCGATTGCCCACCATCGACTGCAGCGCGCCGGCTTCGGCCAGGGCCAGGCGCGCCTTTTCATCGAGTGCCGCGCGCAGGCACAGGTCGCCGATGTCGGCAAATGGCCGCTGCGCGCGTGCGGCAACGATGCGCTCGACCACCTTCTCGGACAGGCCGCTCACCTGGCGCAATCCCAGCCGGATCGCCGGCTGCTCGCCGGGATCGGCATCGCTGTGCCACGGCCGGCCGCCGACCAGGATGTTGTCCCAGTCGCTGTGCAGCACATCCACCGGCAACACCTCCACACGCTGGCGCTCGGGGCTGCCGCGGCGCGCGTCCTGCACGATCTGGCTGGCCGAATAGAACCCCATCGGCTGCGCATTGAGTAGCCCGCAGGCAAAGGCCGCCGGTTCGTGCCGCTTGAGCCAGCAACTGGCGTACACCAGTTTGGCGAACGAGGCGGCGTGGCTTTGCGGGAATCCGTACGAACCGAAGCCTTTGATCTGCTCGAAGATCTGGTCGATGAATTCCGGCGCGTAGCCGCGCCCGGCCATCAGTTCGCGGATGCGTACGCGGTGCGGCTCCATGTCGCCGCCGCGCCGCCAGGCCGCCATCGACCGCCGCAGCTGGTCGGCCTCGCTGTCGGTATAGCCGGCATGGATCACCAGCTCCATCACCTGCTCCTGAAACAGTGGAATGCCCAGCGTGCGGCCCAGGATTTCCTCAACGCCTGGCGAGGGGAAACTGACCGGCTCATAGCCCTGCCGTCGGCGCAGATACGGGTGCACCATGTCGCCCTGGATCGGGCCGGGCCGCACGATCGCCACTTCGATCACCAGGTCGTAGAACTCCCGTGGCTTGAGCCGCGGCAGCATCGCCATCTGCGCACGTGATTCGATCTGGAACACACCTACCGTATCGGCACGCTGGATCATCTTGTAGGTTGCGGCATCCTCGCCCGGCAGCGTGGCAATGGTGTAATCGCGCCCGCGATGGCCGCGCACCAGATCCAGCGTCTTGCGGATGCAGGTCAGCATGCCCAAGGCCAGGCAATCGACCTTGAGCAGCTGCATGGTTTCCAGATCGTCCTTGTCCCACTGGATGATGGTGCGATCAGCCATCGCCGCGTTTTCCACCGGCACCAGCATCGACAGCGGCTCGTCGGAGATCACGAATCCGCCCACGTGCTGCGACAGATGACGCGGGTGATCGCGCAGGTGCTCGGTGACTGCAAGAATCTTGTTGATCAGCGGGTTGGCCAGATCGAAGCCCGCTTCTGCGATGCGCTGTTCCATCGGCGTGTCGCCATTGCCCCACCCGTAGCAATTGGCCAGCAACGCGATCTGGTCCGGCGGCAGGCCGAACGCCTTGGCGACATCACGCACCGCGCTCTTGCCGCGGTAGCAGATCACCGTGGCTGCCAGTGCAGCGCGTTCGCGGCCATATTTGGTGTAGACGTATTGCAGCACTTCTTCGCGCCGCTCGTGCTCGAAGTCCACGTCGATATCCGGCGGCTCGTCGCGCTCCTTGGACAGGAACCGCGCCATCAGCAACCGGGTTTCGCTCGGGTTGACCGCGGTGATGCCCAGCGCATAGCACACCGCCGAATTGGCCGAAGATCCACGCCCCTGGCACAGGATGCCCTGCGCCCGCGCGAAGCGCACCACATCCTGCACGGTGAGGAAAAACGCTTCATACCCCTTGTAGGCGATCAGCTCCAGCTCGCTGTCGATCTGCGCCACCACCTGGGCCGGCGCGCCCTCGGGCCAGCGCTCGCGCATGCCGGCTTCGGTGAGTTGGCGTAAATAGCTGGCCGGCGTATGACCCTGCGGCACCAACTCGCGCGGATAGGTGTACTGCACCTTTGAAAGATCGAAGGTGCAGCGTTGCGCCAATTCCACCGACGCCTGCAACAACGCATGCGGATAGATGTTGCCCAGCGCACGCCGGGGGCGCAGGTGCCGTTCGCCATTGCGAAACAGATGCGCGCCGCAGTCGGCCAATGGCAGCGTATGGCGGATGGCGGTCAGGGTGTCCTGTACGATGCGGTCGCGCCGCTGCGCCATGTGCACATCACCGCTGGCCAGCGCGCTCATGCCCAGCTGCTGGGCCAGCGCCTGCAGGGCCTGCAGCCGCGCGGCATCGTCCTGTTCACGATGCAGTTCCACCGCCAGGAATGCGCGCTCTGCAAACACCCGCTGCAGCCAGGCGCCCTGTTCGGCCTGCGGTTGATCACCAGGCAGCCACAGCGCAAAGACGCCCGGGACCACATCGCGAAAGTGCGCTTCCACCTCGGCACGCCCCAACCGGTACGCGCCCTTGCCTGCCGCACGCCGGCCGGTGGTGATCACACTGCACAGCTGCGGATAGCCATGCGCGTTCTCCACCAGCAGCACGAAGCGCGTGCCATCGACCAGGGTGAACTCGCTGCCGACAATCAGCCGCACACCGGTGGCGCGCGAAGCTTCCAGCCCACGCACGATGCCGGCCAGCGAGCATTCGTCGGTGATGGCCAATGCGCTGTAGCCGCAGTGGTGCGCACGCGCAAACAGCTGCTCGGCACTGGAGGCCCCACGCAGGAACGAAAAATCCGACAGGCAGTGCAGCTCGGCATACGCCGGCAGCGTATCGGCAACTGCAGCATGGGTGATGTCGTCGTTGGCCGCACGCAGCCGCGCGGCAACCGTCCAGCCGCGCGGCATGCGCCCGCCGGGCGTGTCGCGATCCACGCCATCGATGGCATCGTCCCAACTCATGGCTGGCTACACGTGGCGCGACGCTGCCACCACACAGGCCGGCACTGTGGCAGACGATCACCAGGCAGCATCGATGGCGCAGTGGCGTGGCCGCGATCACGCTGCGGGCGCTGTTCGGGATGTGCATGCGCGGGTGCGTTGCTGGGTACCGCCGGCCGTTGGACAAGCGTTTTCGGCGCAGTGGCCGCCGTTGGCTGCGGGGAGATAGCGCAGGCTGGCGTGATGCGCGCCAAGCGACCTGCCGTTCCGCAATACTGACCGACGCGCGCATCCTCACACACGCGCCATCTGGACGCAGGCCATCTCATGCGAACCACCCGTGCAGCATCCAGCCATCGGTGCGGCCGGGCGATGCGAACACCCAGGCGCGCCGGCCACGCGAGGTTTCCACCACGTAATAATCGCGGCGCGCTTCGGCATCGTCCCACCAGCCGCTTTCCAGCCGTTCCGGGCCGGAAACGATGCGCAGATGCGGGTCGTGCAGCGGCACCGGGAGCGGCATCAACCAGGTCGGCCGCGGCGGGCGCGGTGGTGCGGCGGCTTCGCGGATGTCATCGCCAATGGCCTTCTGCCAGGCGCGCTCCGGGCGCGGGTCATCTGCCGGCAGCACGCGGTACACCGCGTCGTCGCCCAGGCGTGCGCGCAGACGTTCGCGCAGCTGCGGCCAGTCCACCGACTGCTGCGCACGTTGATCGAACAGGTCGCGCATGGCCGGCACGAACGGCGGCAACTGTTTGGCCAGCAGGCGCATCGCCACCACCGGCCGTGGGATCTCCACGCGCTCCAGGCGGTTGCGCGCCAACTCGAACAGCAGTGCCGGCGCGCGCTCGGGCGTGAGCAGGCCCACGTCGACATCGGTGGCGCCTTCTTCGTGTTCCAGCCGCAACAGGAAACGCTGCACCCCGCCATCGCGGATCGACAGATACGTGCACAGGTCGCCGATCAGGCGGCGCAGCGGGAACAGCAGCGCCGGGTGTGTTTCCACCTCGTAGCCAAGCTCCACGCGCTGGTCGAAATGGTCTGGTGGTGCGTAGCACTCCAGCGGGTCGTCGGCCTGGCCGTAAAGGCGATCCAGATGGTCAAGCAAGGCGCCGCCGAAGCGCCGCCGCACCCCTTCGCTGGGCAGCGCGCGCAACGCCGCCAATGTGCGCACGCCCATGTGCTGCAGGCGCTCGCCGGCATCGCCCGGCAACGCGGCACGGCGCACCGGCACCTTGTCGAGCAAGGCCTGCAGCGCGGGCAGCTGGGTCACTGCCATGCCGTCGCGCAAGCCGGCCAGTACGCGCGCGGCGCGCGGCGTTGGCGCCAAGGCCAGCCGGTGCTGAAAACCCAATGCCTGCAGTTCCTCACGCAGGCGGCGCTCGAAGCGCGGCCATGGCCCGAACAGGCGGAAGCTGGCGCCCGCCTCCAGCACGATGGCACGCCCCCATTGCTGACTCACCAGCGAGCTATGCCGGTAGGCCCAGGACGCGAGAAAGCGCTGGCAGCGCGCTTCGGCCTGCGGGTCGTAATCGCAGGTCTGCACTTCGGCCATCAACGCGTGCGCGGCCGACAGGCGCATGCCCGGCTTCAGGCCGGCCGCTGCCGCTGCGGCGTTGACCGCATGCAGGCTGCGCAGTTGCGCTGGCCCTTCCACCAGCGCCAACGGTGCCTGGGTGTCTTCGCGACGCCGCAGCACATCGTCCAGTGCCAGCTGCGGCAACAGAATGCAGGCCCACAACATGCGCGGCCCTCAATGCGCCAGCCGCAACGGCTGAGACGGCACCTGGCCGCCGCGGCATTTGCGCACCTGCCAGGCATCGCGCTCGGGCAGAAATTCCAGCCGCAACGCCGCCGGCGATGCATTCACCGCATGGCGACGATCGCGCAATGCGAACGCGCAGCAGTTGCCGCTGTCCGCAGCCACCTGCAGGCGCCGCAGTGCGCGCGCATCGCCGGTCTGTGGCCAGCCCAGCACCGCCGCGCAAGCGCCGCTACGCAGGCATTGTTCGAAGGCCCATAGCGCGTCGCGCGGTTCTGCCTGCACGATCTCCAGCTGCTGCAAGGCCACCCCACCCGCCTGCCAGGCCGGCGCATACGGCACGTACGGCGGCGCCACCAGCACCACCCGACTGCCGGCGCCGGTCATGCGCGCCAGCGTGGGCAGCAGCAATGCGATTTCGCCGATGCCGTGGGCAGGCAACAGCAGCTCGGTCAACGCGCGGCGCGGCCAGCCGCCATCGGGGAGTACCGCATCCAGCGCGGCATGCCCGGTGGATTCGCCGCCATTGGCGGTGGCCGTGCCGTGGCCGGCGCGCCAGACCGTGCGCGCCGCCAGCAAGGCATCCAACGGCATGGCCAGGGCGGCATTGCCGTGTTGCCGCAGCGGGACAGGTTCGCTCATCTCAGCCCTGCCGGATCAGGCCGCAGTACACGCCTTCGATCGCGAAGTCGGCATCGTCGGCCACCACGATCGGCGCATGCGCCGGATTGCGCGGCAACAGGCGGATGGCATCGGCGCTGCGCTCCAGCCGCTTGATGGTGATCTCGCCATCCACGCGCGCCACCACGATCTGGCCATTGCGCGCGTCGCTGCTGCGCTGCACGCCGACCAGGTCGCCCTCCAGGATGCCGTCGTCAATCATCGAATCGCCCTGCACCTGCAGCAGGTAGTCCGGCCGCAGCGCGAACAGGCTGCGGTCCAGCCAGAGCTGCCGGTCCAGGCCGATGTCCGCACCGATCGGCACACCGGCCGCCACCCGGCCCAGCACGGGCAGCGCCAGCAGCGCATCCGGCCCCGCCCCGCCCGGTACGCGGATGCCGCGCTTGCGGTTGGGCACCAGCTCGATCAACCCCGCCTCGGCCAGGGCCTGCACATGCTTTTGCGCCGCATTGCGCGAGGCGAACCCGAACGCCTGCGCGATCTCGGCCAGACTGGGTGCCAGGCCGGCCTGGGCCTGCTGCTGCAGGAACGCCAGCACGGCGGCGCGCTTGGGAGAGAGACCATCCATCGGGAAGACCAGCCACGGAACAAGGTGTACATTTGTACACCAAACTGTCGCAACAGGCGAGATCGCCGACCTGAGCCGCTCAGCTGCCGGACTGGTGTTGTGGCACGAGGGAGTTGTAACGCCTGTACTGGCACCGGGAGCGGGCCACGAACCTGCGCCGGACGACCGCTAAGGGCACGGCGCAGGTTCACCTTCAAGAAGCTTGGGCCGCGGGACAGTGCGCGTAGCCAGGCGCCCCGCCCTCTCGTCGGGGCGCACAAAGTGGCAGCAGAATCGCTCAGCTCTCGCGCTTGCTCGCCGACTGCTTCCGCGTCGTCGCCGCTTTCTTGGCGGCAGCCTTGCGCACGCCAGGGCCCTTGGTCTTGGCGGCCTTTTTGGCCGCTGCCGAGCGGCTGCTGGAACTGCGCTTGGCCGCTGCACTCTTGGCCTGCCGCGACAACGCCTGGGTGCCGGCAACCTGCTTGGCAGTGGTCTTCTTGCTAGCGGTCTTCAAGGCCTTCTTGGCGCCTGCCGACCGCGTGGGCGAGGTCTTCTTGGTGGCTTTCTTGGCCGCCTGTTTTGTCGTCTTCCTGGTCGCTTTCTTGGTGGCCTTTTTCGCCGTCTTCTTGGTCGTTTTGCTGGCGGTCTTCTTTGCCGTCTTGGCGGTGGTCTTCTTGGCCGCCTTGCTGTCCTGCGCCGCCTTCTTCTTGGTGCGCTTGGACGCGCTCTTGGACGGTTTGGCATCCACGCCATCGCGGCGTGCCTTTGAAAGGCCAATCGCAATTGCCTGCTTGGTGCTCTTGGCACCATGCTTGCCTTCGCGCACGTGTTCGATTTCTTCTTTGACGTACTCGCCGGCCTGGGTACTGGCCGACTTGCCCTCGCGCTTGTCCTGGGCGGCCGCGCGACGCGTCTTGGCTTCTGGCATGGGGTGCTCCCGGTGCGTTGTGACGTGCCGATGTAAACAACGGCCACGTCAACGCATGGTCGACAACGCACTCACTTGCTGTTGAACAACGTGCTGTTGACCAACGGGCCATTGAACAGCAGCCCGTTGAACAACACGCTACCGGTCTGCATGCGTCGCGCTGCGTATCAGCCTTCACCTGCCGGCAATGGTTCGCCCTGCGCATCGTAGGCCGGCGGGTGATAGAAGTTGACCGTCTTCAGCGGCGTGTCGCCGGTATTGCGAATCTCGTGCGCCTGGCCACGCTCGATCGCGATCAGGCTGCCGGCCTGCAAGGCCTGCGTGTGGCCATCCACGATGGCCTCGCCTGCGCCGTCCACCACGAACAGCCATTGGTCGGCGCCGCGATGGCGATTGTCCGGGCCACCTTCGCGATCACCCGGTGCAATCACCATTTCTGCCGCCTGCACCTGGCGCAGCGAAAACAGCACCTTGAATGCGTTGCTCAATTCCAGCGTTGCGTACTGCATGTGTGCGTATCCTCATCGGTTGCGCCGATGCTGTCGCCGCACACGTCAAGGCGGTGGCAATGCGCTTCGCTATGCGCTGCGGCAGTACCAGTCCCAGATCACGCCGGGCAGATGCGCCTGCAGTGGCAGCTCCAATGCGCGGTAGCCATCCAGCACGTCGCGCAGCATCTGTTGCGTTGCGGTGGGCCCGGTGACGCCGTCAAGCTCCTCCTGGCTTAACTGCAACAGCGACCAGTCGTACAGGCGATCGATCCGCTGGGCCATTGCCGCCTGCAGCCACGCCTGTAGTGCGAACACGCGATACCCCTGCTGTTCCAGCTGCGCCACTGCGACCTCGAGTGCCTGCCCCACACCGCGAAACCATTCGGTGTGCCCGCCCGCCGCGCTGCGAATCGCCATTGGCGCCGGTGCGTTGTGCTCACCCAGGGGCCGGCGCAGTTGCAGCTCCAGATCCCGCGCGTCGCGTTCGCGCTCGGCTTCCACCAGCACGCCGCGCTCCAGGTCGAAGAACGCAAACCAGCGCGGATGCAGGCTGCTGATGCGGCCCAATGGGTCGCGCGAAAAGCCGATCTTGCAATGGTCTTCCCACTGGCAAGGGAACACATAGGTGAAGCAGCGGCCGTCGATGGCCACCTTGCCACGGCGCAGTTGCGCGCTCATTGGCCTGCCTTGCGCTGCGCCTGCGACGCAAGCGATTGATGATCCTCAACCGGCGGCTCCCAACCGAACACGCTGCGCCCCCCATAGCGGTGCGCATCCACGCGCTCCTGCGCGATATACGCCTCCACCGAAGGACCGCGTGCGCTGGCTTCCAGCCGACGTGCCTGCACATCCAGACGCGCAATCGCCTGCAGCCGCTCCTCGTTGCCAAGCCGGGCCTGCTGCATCGCCTGCTTGAGCACGCCGATGGTGTGATCGAACACACGCGTGGGCACCGGAAACGGATGCCGGTCCTTGCCGCCGTGGGCAAGCGAAAACCGCGCCGGGTCACTGAAACGACATGGTGTGCCATGCAACACCTCGGCCACCATCGCCAGCGAACGCACGGTGCGCGCCCCCACGCCCGGCACCTGCAACAGTGCGGTGAAATCGGTGGGGCCGCACTCGGCCGCAGCCGCCAGGCTGGCGTGTAGCCGGCGGGTGATCACGTTCTCGCTGCGCACGTCGTGATGGTCGGGCATGCTCAGATGCGGTTGCTGCGCGGGATCCCAGCCCTGGCCTGCAAACAGGTCACCGGTGACCGGTGCTTGCGCCACAGCAGGCGCAACCGGCGCCTGCGCGGCGTCGATGCGCTGCCATTCGCGGGCAAGGCGATCCGGCGCCAGCGTCTGCAACAACACTACCTGCGCCTCACGCGCGGCAGCGGCGCGATGGTCGGCCAGGTTGACGATGTTGCCCTGCTGCGGCCCATCGATCGCCGCGTGCGGCGCATCCACAAAACTGCTCAGCCCTTCCGACAACCAGTGATAGCGGCGCGCCTGCTTGCGTTGCCCGTTCATGCCTTGCTGCACCACCACCCAGCGCCCCTCGTCGCTGACGACAAAACTGTGCAGATACAGATCAAAGCCATCCTGCACCGCGGCGCTGTCCACCTTGGCGACCAGGCGGCTGGCACGCGCCAATGCAGTGCCATCCAGCCCCACGCCATCGCCCACCGCCAGCAACTCGGCAGGCGTTGCGCGCGAATGCCGCCCACGCCCACCGCAGACATGAATGCCAAGCTCGCCGGACAACGGCGTCAGCCCACGCTTGAGTGCGCCCATCACGCTGGTGGTGATGCCGGAGGAATGCCAGTCCATCCCCATCACCGCGCCGAAGGACTGAAACCAGAACGGATGCGCAAGCCGCCGCAACAATTCATCGCGCCCATAGGTATGCACGATGGCCTCGCACATCACCGTGCCCAGGCGCGTCATCCGCTCACCCAACCAGCGCGGCACACGCCCACCATGCAGCGGAAGATCGGCGCTGCCGCCGCGCCGGCTCATTGCAACCTCGTCATCATCTGCACAGGATACCGAGACCGCTGTCGCACGCCGTGCGATTGGCGTGGAGCGCAACACCGCGCAGCTGACGAATTCAGTTCCAGTCTCTTTCATGTGCAATGCAAACGGCGAGCTCGGCCTGCCACCAGTTGCACCTTGCGTTGCACAGTTCAGCGTCAAACATCGCATCGATGTGAACACCACCACCGCATTGCGTACACCCTGCGTTGACCGCCGCGCGGTCAAGGTGAAGGCCCTCTCAGCCATCGCCACGGGGCTCGCATGAATAGCACTACCGCCGCAGCCCGTGACACGGCACCGGCCACCGCCACCACTGTTGCGCCCACGTATCCTGTGGCGCTGCGCATCAATGGTCAGCCTTATCAATTGCAGCTCGAAGCCTGGGTCAGCCTGCTCGACCTGCTGCGTGATCGTCTCGATCTCACCGGCACCAAGAAGGGCTGCGACCACGGTCAATGCGGTGCCTGCACGGTGTTGGTCGATGGCCGTCGCATCAACAGCTGCCTGACCCTGGCGGTGATGCAGGACGGTGCGGACATCACCACCGTCGAAGGCCTCGCCGAAGGCGAACAGCTACATCCGCTGCAACGCGCCTTCATTGCCCACGATGCCTTCCAGTGCGGCTATTGCACGCCCGGGCAGTTATGTTCGGCGGTGGGCCTGATCAACGAAGGCCAGGCGCACGATCGTGATCAGGTGCGCGAATTGATGAGCGGCAACATTTGCCGCTGCGGCGCCTATCCGCAGATCACCGATGCGGTGATGGAAGTATTGGGCACACCCTCGGACAGCAGCGAGTCGGCCGACACCCCGTGGACTCCAGGGACGGTGCCGGCATGATTCCGCTCAGTTACGCACGCCCGGAGAGCGTGGACGCGGCAGTCGGCGCGATCGCCACGCGCGGCACTGATCCGCAGCCAGTCCCGTCCGAAGCGCCGGTACGCCTGATCGCCGGCGGCACCAATCTCACTGACTTGATGAAGCTGCAGCTGATGCGCCCCAGCCAGCTGGTGGACATCAACCGCCTGCCATTGGGCGAGATCACCACCAACGAGGCGGGCGGTCTGCGTCTGGGCGCGCTCGCACGCAATGCCGACACCGCCTATCACCCCGAGGTTGAGGCACGCTACCCGTTGCTGAGCGCGGCGATTCTGGCCGGCGCCTCGCCACAGATCCGCAACATGGCCAGCAATGGCGGCAACCTGCTGCAGCGCACCCGCTGCCTGTATTTCTACGACCGCACCACGCCGTGCAACAAGCGTGCGCCCGGCACCGGCTGTTCGGCGATTGGCGGCCTGACCAAATACCATGCCATCCTGGGCGCCAGCGCGCACTGCATTGCCACGCATCCTTCCGACATGTGCGTGGCGCTGGCGGCGCTGGATGCGGTGGTACACGTGCAAGGCCCCAATGGCGCGCGCAACATCGCCTTTGCCGATTTCCATCGCCTGCCCGGCGAGCACCCGGAGCTCGACAGCACGCTGCAGCCGGACGAGCTCATCGTGCATATCGATCTGCCGGATGCGCAGCGCTTCGTGGCGCACAGTGCCTACCTCAAGATCCGCGAGCGGCTGTCCTATGCCTTTGCGCTGGCATCGGTCGCCGCGGCGCTGGAGCTTGCCGACGACGGCAGCATCCGCGCCGTGCGCGTGGCGCTGGGCGGCGTGGCGCACAAGCCCTGGCGCCTGCCGGAGGCCGAAGCGCACGTGGTTGGCATGCCGGCGACGCCGCACACCTTTGCGCAACTGGCCGATGCACTGCTGCAGGGCGCGCAATCGCAAGGCGAGAACGCCTTCAAGATTCCGCTGGCACACCGCACCATCGTGCGCGCACTCGACGTCGCGCGCGAAGGCACCATCGACAACCGCGGGCGCACCAGCGCGCTGGAGGACTCCCCATGAATGCACGCCCCGACGAGCTCATTGCACCGGTCGCCGACCCCGGCACCGGCCACCGCCCCACCGGCACCGGCATGCCGCGCATCGATGGGCGCGCCAAGGTCACCGGCCAGGCGCGCTATGCGGCCGAATGGCCGGTGCCCGACCTGGCGTATGGGGTGGTGGTCAACAGCAGCATTGCCAAGGGCCGCATCGTCGCCTTCGACCTGGAGGCCGCACGCGCGGTGCCCGGCGTTCTGGAGATCGTGACCCACGAAAACCGCCCGCACATGCGCGGCATGGACCTGTTCTACAAGGACATGACCGCACCGGCCGGCTCGCCGTTCCGGCCGCTGTACGACAACGCCATTCTGTACAGCGGCCAGCCGATCGCGCTGGTGGTGGCGGAAACCTTCGAGGCTGCGCGCCATGCCGCGCATCTGGTCCAGGTGGAGTACGCCAGCGAGCCGCACGACACCAACCTGATGGCCAACCTGGGCCGCATGCACAAGCCCAAGCCGCTCAAGGCCGGCTTTTCGCCGCCGCCCAAGGACAAGGGCGAGCCGGACACGGCCTTCGTCAATGCCGCGCACCAGATCCAGGCCGACTATTACAGCGCGGTGGAACACCACAACCCGATGGAGCTTTTCGCCTCCACGGTGATCCGCGATGCAGAGGGCCACTTCACCATCTACGACAAGACCCAGGGCTCGCAGAACAGCCGCTGGTATGTCTCGCACGTGTTCGGGCTGAGCAAGCAGAAGGTCACCGTGCGCAACCCGTACGTGGGCGGTGCGTTCGGCTCCGGCCTGCGCCCGCAATACCAGTTGGCGCTGGCGGTGATGGCCTCGATCCTGCTGGATCGCTCGGTGCGTGTGGTGCTGACGCGGCAACAGATGTTCACCTTCGGCCACCGCCCGGAAACGGTGCAGCGGCTCAAGCTCGGTGCCGATCGCGACGGCACGCTGCGCGCGATCTGGCATGAAGCCATCGCCGAAACGTCGCGCATCGAGGATTACGTGGAGGTGGTGGTCAACTGGAGCGGGCAGCTGTACGCCTGCGACAACGTGCACCTGGGCTACAACCTGGTGAGCCTGGATCAGTACACCCCCATCGATATGCGCGCGCCCGGCGCTGCGCACGGCGTGCATGCGCTGGAAGTGGCGATGGACGAGCTGTCCTACGAGATCGGCATGGATCCGCTTGCCTTGCGCTTGAAGAACTACGCCGAGGTCAATCCCGCCGACGACAAGCCCTATTCCAGCAAGGCGTTGCGCGAGTGTTACCAGCAAGGCGCTGAACGCTTCGGCTGGGCACAGCGACCGCTGCAGCCGCGCGCGCGCAAGGAGGGGCGCGAATGGGTTGGCTGGGGCAT
The DNA here is from genome assembly GCF_041475695.2 of Xanthomonas sp. NCPPB 4037. Lineage (NCBI taxonomy): Bacteria > Pseudomonadati > Pseudomonadota > Gammaproteobacteria > Lysobacterales > Lysobacteraceae > Xanthomonas > Xanthomonas sp. NCPPB 4037. The sequence goes on along the minus strand of NZ_CM191261.1, from coordinate 1,356,839 downwards.
GGCCACCGGGCAATGGGATGCGATGCAGATGTTTGCGCGTGCCCACGCGGTGCTGCATGCCGACGGCCGCCTGGTGGTGAGCAGCGCCGCCAGCGATATCGGCACCGGCACCTACACGGTGATGGCGATGATTGCCGCCGAAGCGCTGGGCCTGCCGATGGAGCAGGTCACCTTTCAGCTGGGCGATTCCACCTTGCCGGTCGCACCGATCGAGGGCGGCTCCTCGCATGTCACCACGATTGGCTCGGCGGTGGATGGTGCCTGCGCCAAACTGCGCAAGCGACTGTTGCGGCTTGCCCAGGCGATGCCGGATTCGCGCTTCGCCAAGGCCAAGCCGGACGATGTGGTGTTCGCCAATGGCACGCTCGCACTGCGCGCCGACAGCAGCAGCGCTATTGCCCTCACCCAGGTGTTGGCAGAGGCCAAGCTCGATCACATCGAAGACAAGTTCCTGCTGTTGCCCAACGTGCTCAAGCAGCGCAAATACACCCGTGCCACGCATAGCGCGGTGTTTGTGGAAGTGCGCGTAGACGAGGAACTGGGCACGGTGCGCGTTACCCGCGTGGTGAGCGCCATTGCGGCCGGGCGCATCCTCAACCCCACCACCGCACGCAGCCAGATCATCGGCGGCGTGGTGTGGGGCATCGGCGAGGCGCTGCACGAGCAGACCCAATCCGACCACCGCTTCGGCCGCTTCATGAACCATGATCTGGCCATGTACCACGTCTCCGCCAACGCAGACATCCACGACATCGAGGTGATCTTTGCCGACGAGGATGACCGCGTGGTCAGCAGCCTGGGCGCGAAAGGCGTCGGCGAGATTGGCCTGGTGGGCGTGTCGGCTGCAGTGTGCAATGCCATCTTCCATGCCACCGGCAAGCGCGTGCGCAGCACCCCGATGACGCCCGATAAGGTGATGGCGGATTGAGCGCGGCTACGTGCCGGCAGCGCGTGGCTGCCGGCACGTGATAAGAGAGCAGCCGCTGCCGAAATCGCGACGTCTACCGCGGACGCGCATATGTTTGCTGCTAAACCGCCGGACCTGCGCGCAGCATCGCGAATGCCGGCCAGCATCTACACCGCACCATCGAGATAAGTCTGGCAACACATTAGAACGGGCGCCTGACGCCGCGTGTTGCGCGGACGACGGTTAGCATACGCAGGTCATGATTTGACCGGCCATTGGGGACAACACCGTCTATGCCGAAGCGTGTCCAATGCGCAGTGCGTCGTTATGTCCACACATACAACAAGCATGTTGTGAGTACGCTAACCAGCTGCGCCTAATTAGCGCAGCATGCGCAACGCTGCGGCGCCATGTTTACCGCAACCCGGCACGCGTAGCGTGTGCCGTTGCCTCGCGACAGACCCAACCTCGGCGCATCTGCTTCGACCCGCGTGCCAAGCGCCACAGCGCCGCACGCGATTGCGCCGCCATGCGGTGCGGCTGTGCTCGCACAGCTTCACATCCACGGCACCTGACACTCACGCATCGCTGCCGGCACGCGCGGTGAGATAGCTCCATGCCGTGTGCTCCCGCAGCCATCGCGTCGTCTTACGGCACGCAGCTGACGCATTCGCAACACAGCACCGGCCTTCGTTCCCCCACCCGGAGCCGCACCATGACCGATCACGACGACCCCACCCATTCCCCCGCCCGCCGCCGCGCCATTGGCGCGCTCGGTACCGGGCTTGCCGCTGGCGGCGGCGCGCTGCTCTCCGCAGGTGCGTCGGCACAAACGGGCACAGCGGCTGCCGGCGGTGCGAGCCGCCCACCGATGCAGGACCCGCGCACACAGTATCCGCAGCCACCGTTCGCGACCCCGCAACAGGAGTGGCCGGGGTTGGCCTCCAAGATGGTGCCGCGCCCGGACCATGGCGAAACCAGCTACGTCGGTTCGGGCCGGCTCACCGGGCGCAAGGCGTTGATCACCGGTGGCGACTCGGGCATAGGCCGCGCTGCGGCCATCGCCTACGCACGCGAGGGCGCCGATGTCGCCATCAACTATCTGCCGCAGGAACAGTCCGATGCGCGCGAAGTCGTCGCACTGATTCGCGCCGCCGGCCGCAAGGCGGTGGCCATTCCCGGCGACCTGCGCAGCGGCGCGTTCTGCAAGCAACTAGTGGACACCGCCGTGCAGCAACTGGGCGGGCTGGACATTCTGGTCAACAACGCCGCGCGCCAGACCGCGCAGAAATCCATCCTGGACATCGACGACCAGCAGTTCGACGACACCCTCAAGACCAATCTCTACGCCCTGTTCTGGGTCACGCGCGCGGCGGTACCGCACCTCAAGCCGGGCGCGGCCATCATCAGCACCAGTTCGATCGTGGCCGACGACCCGCCCGAAGCCCTGCTCGACTACGGCATCACCAAGGGCGGCATCGTCACTTTCACCAAGGCCTTGGCCAAGCAGCTCGCGCCGAAGGGCATCCGCGTCAACGCGGTTGCGCCCGGCCCGTACTGGACCCCGCTGCAGCCCAGCGGCGGCCAATTCCCGGACAAGCTCAAGACCTTCGGCAGCGACAGCCCCACCGGCCGCCCAGGCCAACCGGCAGAGATCGCGCCGATCTACGTGCTGCTCGCCTCGCAGGAATCCAGCTTCACCACCGGCAGCATTTTCAGCAGTGTGGGCGGGCGCGGCAACGTGGGCTGACATCGCTTGCACGGCCGTGCACCGCTCGCCGTGTGCAGGTGCATGGCTAAAAGCAGCGATCAAAACGACTGCGCAGCCGCGAGGCGGGCGCGGCCGGTGCTCGGAATCGGCATGTACCCCCGTACACTCCGGTCCCTCCGCGCCGTCCGCACCCACCTGACGAACGCTCGCTACGTTTTGTTAACCGCTCTAAAGCCGCAGGCCATGACGCATGGAGTGGCTGGTGCGTGCGCGCACGCGATCAGTCGGCGACTGCAAACAATTCGTAGGAGCGCGCCTGAGCGCGACGTGGCGTTACCGAGCGTGCAGTCGATCAGACCACCAAGCTCATGACGCCCCAGTATCAAAACTGTTTGCCAGCAACCAAAAAAGCAGCACATCACCAGCGCACACCACGCAACGCCATACATCAACCATGCGCCGCCGGCCTGTATCACCCCATCCAACTAGCGCGTCTTCAAAATACTGATCTCGCCCGAGGTCTCCAGGATCGCCAGTTCGATGTTGGCATCGTCGCGGCAATCGGCCTTGCGCTTGGCCACTTCGAAATCGGCGTAGCTGACGTTGCGGTGCACCAGCTCCTTCCAGAAAACTTCGCCGTTGCGCGCCAGCACTGCGGGGGTGCCCTGCACCCAGGTATCCAGCCGGCGGCTGCGTGCGGTGGCCACGCCTACCAGCCAGTTGAGCAGCAGCAATGTGGCGGCCAGGATCAGCCCGCCCAGCAGCGAGACGTCTTCGCCAATCAGTGAGTTCTGCACTGCGGTGCCCAGCAGCACGATCACCAGCACGTCGAATGGCGTGGACTGGCCCACCGCGCGTTTGCCGGTGATGCGCGTGAGCAGCAACACCACCGTGTACACCGCCACCGCGCGCAGGATGAACTCCCACCACGGCATGCCCAGATGCATCATTTCGTAGAACCGCACGCGTGTTTCGGTGTCCATCTCATTGCGCCCATGGCTGTTGCAATCAGGCACGCACGCTAGAGCCAGCGCGGTGAAAACACCGTGCTGTGCGATTGCGCCAATGGCCGCGTTGCAACCGGCGCATGCGCGGCAGCGAACACAACCGCAGCCGCACTCAACTGCGCGCGGCGGGCTGCTTGCGCACCGGGCGCCGTGGCGTTGCTGGGACTTGCGGTGCACTCACACCGGCCGTGGCCAGCGCCATGGTGATGAGCCCGGCAATGAGGCGCCGCAGCACCGCTGCGTTATCGGTTGAGGCCTTGAGGCTGGTGGTGGCCAGGCGCAGGATGTACGCCAGGTCGGCCGCGGGCATCGCGCTGTCGGCACCCATCTGCGGGCGCAGCACCTGCACCAGTTTTGTTTCCATGTGGCTGTAGAGATCGTCCAGTGCACCGGGCGCATACACGCCGCAATTGCTGATCAGATCGATGCCGTTCGCCGAGTCGATCACCGCAGCCACTGGCTCCAGTACCCAGATGTCGAACAGGTGCTGCAGCTGCGTGCGCAGGTCCTGGTCGCCGCGCACGCGGCGTTCGGTGTCGGCCACGCACAGCATGCGCTGGCGCTGCACCTGCGCGGCAAAGACCGATTCCTTGTTGGCGAACGCGGCATACAGCGACGGCCGCGACATCTGCGCCGCTTCGGCGATGTCGCTCATGCTCACCTTGCGGTAGCCATGGCGCAGGAACAGCTGCAGCGCCGCGTCCATGATGCGCGCCTGCTTGCTCTCCAACGCGGCGTCGGCCTGCGCAGGCACGGGGGCGGATGACTTTACACTTGACATTATTTGTAAATAGGTAAACCTTACACGTTCCGCAGATTGTAAAGCACCCAGCCCGCCATGACCTCCACTGCCGACACCCTCGCTCCTACGCCCCGCACCACGCGTGCCTATGCCGCCCTCGAAAAAGAAGGCGCAATGGTGCCGTGGCAGTTCGAACGCCGCCCCGTGCGGCCCAACGACATCGCCGTCAAGGTGCAGTACTGCGGCGTGTGCCATTCGGATCTGCACTCGGTCAACCACTGGGCCAGCGAATACCCGCTGGTGCCGGGCCACGAAATCGTCGGCGAGGTGATCGAGCTGGGGGCCGAGGTCACCGGCTTCTCGATCGGGCAGCAGGTGATGATCGGCACCATCGTCGATTCGTGCCGGCAATGCCCGCCCTGCGAAGCGCACATGGAGGTGTACTGCCGCGAGTTCCCCACGCTGACCTTCGATGGCGTGGACCGCGTCGATGGCAGCCGCACCCGCGGCGGCTACTCGGAGCACTACGTGTCCGATGCGCGCTTTGTGTACCCGTTGCCCGACGGCCTGGACCCAGCCGCGGCAGCACCGCTGCTGTGCGCAGGCATCACTACGTTCTCGCCGCTGCACCACTACCGCATCGGCCCCGGCCACACGGTGGGCGTGGTGGGCATCGGCGGCCTGGGCCATCTCGGCATCAAGTTCGCCCGCGCGATGGGCGCGCATGTGGTGGCGTTCACCACTTCGCCGAAGAAGGCCGCCGAAGCGCAGCGCCTGGGCGCGCACGAAGTGGTGCTCTCCACCGACGCGGCGCAGATGCAGGCGCAGGCCTTCCGCTTCGATTTCATCCTGGACACCGTCTCGCAACGCTACCCGATGGACGACATGCTCAAGGCGCTGAACCTGGATGGCACGCTGTGCGCGCTGGGTCTACCCGACCAACTGGATTTCCGCCCGGTCATGCTGGCGATGGGCCGGCGCAAGATCACCAGCTCCGGCACCGGCGGCACGGCCGACACCGCCACCATGCTGGCGTTCTGCCAGCAGCACGGCATCGTGGCCGACGTGGAAGTGATCCGCATGCAGGACATCAACGACGCCTTCGCCCGCCTGCAGAAAAACGATGTGCATTACCGCTTCGTGGTGGATATGGCCGCATCGGCGTTGTGACGCGTGAGGCGCGCGCGCACTTCACCGCGCGCGACGCCGCACGACCACAGCCAGCACAGAACGAATATTCGGATGGCCCGAAGCCCGCGGTGCAAATGCGAACGCGGCACGTGCGCCCGGGCTTGGCGATCCTGTAGCGTGGGCTGACACCGCCGAACGCCGCCTCCATGCCCGCACGCACCACTCGACGTCAGCTCCTGCAAGGCGCCGCCAGCCTGGCCCTGCTCGCGCGCATTCCCGCTGGCTGGGCAGTGCCTGCTTCCCCGTCCGGCGCGCCTGGCTTTATCGATGCGTTGATTGCCCGCATGAGCGTGGAGGAGAAAGCCGGCCAGCTCAGCCTGTTTAGCTCGGCGCAGCAGGACAGCAAGGCGGTCGTCGCCAACCCGCTGGACCGCACTGCCGATGGCAGCGCGCAACTGGCCGCGGCCCGGGCCGGGCGGCTGACCGGTGTGTTCAACGGCTCCAACGTGCGCTGGCATCGCCAACTGCAGCAGGCGGCCATGCAAAGCCGGTTGCGGATTCCGCTGTTGTTCGCCGCCGACGTGATCCACGGCTACACCACCGTGTTTCCGGTGCCGCTGGCCGAAGCGGCCAGCTTCGAGCCGGAGCTGGCACGGCGCACCGCGCGTGCCGCCGCCATGGAGGCCACCGCTGTGGGCATCGACTGGACGTTTGCGCCCATGGTGGATATCGCCCGCGATGCGCGTTGGGGCCGTGGTGTGGAAGGCGCGGGCGAAGACGTGCTGCTGGCGCGGCAGTTTGCGCAGGCGCGCGTGCGCGGCTTCCAGGGCGATGCGGGGCTTGCGCATGCCGAGGCGATGGCGGCCTGCCCGAAACACTTCGCCGCTTATGGCGCGGCCGAGGGCGGGCTGGACTACAACCGCGTGGACGTCTCCGAACGCACGCTGCGCGAGGTGTATTTCCCGCCGTTCCAGGCTGCGTTCGCTGCCGGCGCGGTCACCACCATGGCCGCCTTCAACGAACTGTCCGGCATTCCGGCCACCGCCAATGCGTGGCTGCTGGAGACGCTGCTGCGCCGGGAGTGGGACTACCCCGGCCTGGTGGTGTCCGACTTCCAGGCCGACGAGGAACTGATCGCGCACGGCGTTGCGGCCGATGAGCGCGACGCGGCCCGGCTGGCCTTTCTGGCCGGGGTGGACATCAGCATGGAAAGCGGCCTGTATCTGCAGCACCTGCCAGCACTGGTGGCGGCAGGCGATGTGCCGATGGCGCGGCTGGATGCCTCGGTGCGCCGCGTGCTGGCATTCAAGGCCGCGTTGGGATTGTTCGACGACCCGTTCCGCCGGCTTGGCGCCGCCGGTGCGCAATCACGCCAACGCCGCAGCGACACCCTGGCACTGGCGCACGAAGCCGCCTGCAAATCGGTGGTGCTGCTGAAGAACGATGGCGCGCTGCTGCCGTTGCGGCGCAGCGGCCAGCGCATTGCGCTGATCGGGCCCATGGCGCGCGACTGGATCAATCACGCCGGCCCGTGGAGCCTGTTCGACGAAGAGGACAAGGGCAACACGCTGGCCGCCGCACTGGCCACTGCGTTGCAGGATCCGCAGGCGCTGCAGGTGGTGGACGGCTGCGACTTCGACCAGGCAGTGCAGGGCGGTGTGCAAGCCGCGGTGGCGGCCGCCAGTCGCGCCGATGTGGCGGTGCTGGCGATCGGTGAACCGATGACGTATTCGGGCGAGGCGCAATCACGCAGCGAGATCAGCATCCCCGAGGCGCAGCAGCAACTCGTGGCGGCAGTGGTCGCCACCGGCACGCCGGTCGTGGTGGTGGTGAGCACCGGCCGCGCGCTTGCGCTGGAAGGCCCGCTACTCGCCTGCCCGGCGATCCTGGTCACCTGGTTCCTGGGCTCGGCGGCGGGCGTGGCCATGGCCGACATCCTGTTGGGCACACAGGCACCCTCTGGCCGGTTGCCGGTGAGTTTCCCGCATGCGCTGGGGCAGGTGCGCTACACCTATGCCCACCCGCCCACCGGCCGCCCCAACCCGCAGCCGGATGTCCTGGAGCCGTACACCACCCACTACCGCACCGCGCCCAACAGCGCGCTGTTCGCTTTCGGCCACGGGCTCACCTATGGCCGCATCGAGTACACCGCATTGGCGTTGAGCGACGCACGCCTTGCCGCCAACGGCAGCCTGCGCATCAGCGCGCGCATCCACAACCGTGGCAGCCGCGATGCGGAAGAAGTGGTGCAGCTGTATGTGCGCGACCGCGTGGCCAGCGTGACCCGGCCGGTGCGCGAGCTGAAGGACTTCCGCAAGGTTGCCGTGCCTGCCGGTGGCAGCACGCCAGTGGAATTCGTGCTGCGGCGAGACGATTTGCGGTTCGTTGGCCAGGCGATGACGCCGACGGTGGAGCCCGGCATGTTCGATCTCTGGCTGGCGCCCTCTGCCGAAGCGGCAGGCGTCACGGCGAGCTTTGAACTGCTGGCGTGAGGTGGCGTGCGATTGCGCGTGCCGCGCCCTGTTCCATCGGCTAGTCCCAAAGCTCAAAAACTGCGCCGTGCAACCGGGCACTGCGCGCCCTGATGCACGGCACCACGCGCATCAGTAATCCTCGCAACGCCTGCAGTCACCCCTTCAACACCTCGGCCAGGAACAGCGCGGTGCGGCTGCCGCGATGCGCCGCCACCTGCGCCGGTGTGCCGGCCACCACCACGTTGCCGCCGTTGCCGCCCGCGCCCGGGCCCATGTCCAGCACCCAATCGCTGCTGGCAGCCACGCGCATGTCGTGCTCCACCACGATCACCGTATTGCCCGCATCCACCAGGCCCTGCAACTGCAGCATCAAGGTATCCACATCGGCCGGATGCAGCCCGGTGGTGGGTTCGTCCAGCACATAGACGGTGTCGCGGCGCTGCGCACGTTGCAACTCGGTAGCCAGCTTGATGCGCTGCGCCTCACCACCGGACAACTCGGTGGCCGGCTGGCCCAGGCGCAGATAACCCAGCCCCACTTCGCGCAACACCTGCAGCGGCCGCAACACGCTCGCATCATCTGCGAAGAACGCAGCGGCCTGGTCCACCGTCATCGCCAGCACCTGCGCGATGGTGTGCTCGCGCAGCGTGATTTCCAGGGTCTTGGCGTTGTAGCGCGCACCATGGCAGGTGGGGCACGGCGCATAGACACTCGGCATGAACAGCAGTTCCACATACACCGAGCCCTCGCCTTCGCAGGTGGCGCAGCGCCCCTTGGCCACGTTGAACGAAAACTGCCCCGGGTCGTACCGGCGGCGGCGTGCTGCAGGCGTGGCCGCAAACAGTTTGCGCACCGGATCGAACAGGCCGGTGTAGGTGGCCAGGTTGGAGCGCGGTGTGCGGCCAATCGGCTTCTGGTCCACGCGCACCAGCCGGCGCACATGCTCCAGCCCGGCCACGATCGCACCGCCCAACGGGATTTGCGCATCGCGCTCGAGTGGGTCCAGCGCGTCATCGTCATCGGCGTGCGGCTGGCCCAGGTGTGCGGCCAGCAATTCCACCAGCGCCTGGCTCACCAGCGACGATTTGCCGGAGCCGGACACGCCGGTCACGGTGGTGAACACGCCCAGCGGCAGGTCCACGTCCAGCGCCTGCACGTTGTTGCGGGTGATGCGGCGCAGCTGCAGCCAGGCGGTGGGCGTGCGTGCGTGGCTGTGCACCGGTGGCGGCGCGCCGAACAGATAGCGCCGCGTGGAAGACGCCTGCACCTGCGCCAATCCGTCTGGCGGGCCGCTGTAAAGCACCTGCCCGCCATGCACGCCTGCGGCCGGGCCCACGTCCACGATCCAGTCCGCATGGCGAATCACATCCACCTCGTGTTCCACCACGAACACCGAATTACCGGCCGCCTTGAGCTGATCCAGTGCGCCGAGCAAGGCCTGCGCATCGGCCGGATGCAGGCCGGCCGAGGGCTCGTCCATCACGTACACCACGCCGAATAATTGCGAACGGATCTGCGTGGCCAGGCGCAGGCGCTGCAACTCACCCGGCGACAGCGTGGGCGTGCTGCGCTCCAGCGTGAGATACCCCAGGCCCAGCGCCTGTACCACCGCGATGCGCGCGCGCAGGTCTTCGGCGATGCGTTGCGCGGCGATTACCTGTTCGGGATGTTCGGCTGCAGCCTCGCGCTTGCGTTTGCCCTGCGCAGCCTGCGTGGCGGGTGTGGCTTCGGCGGCCGGGCGCAACAGCTCGGCCACCTCATCCAGCGGGCGCTGCGACAACGCGCCGATATCCAGCCCGGCAAAGGTCACCGACAACGCCTCGCGGCGCAGCCGCTTGCCATCGCACTGCGGGCACTGCGTGCTGATCAGATACTGCGCCACGCGCTTTTTCATCTGCGCGCTCTGCGTGCTGGCAAAGGTGTGCAGCACGTAGCGCCGCGCACTGGTGAAGGTGCCCATGTAGCTGGGTTCTTCCTTGCGCTTGAGCGCGCGCCTGACCTCGCCCAGGTCGTAGCCGGCATACACCGGCACCACCGGCTGCTCGTCGGTGTAGAGAATCCAGTCGCGCGTTTTCTTCGGCAACTTGGCCCATGGCACGTCCACATCAATCCCGAGCGTGGTGAGGATGTCGCGCTGGTTCTGCCCATGCCACGCACCCGGCCAGGCAGCCACCGCGCGCTCGCGGATGCTCAGGCTGCGGTCCGGCACCATGCTGGCCTCGGTGGCGTCGTAGATCCGCCCCAGGCCGTGGCAGGTGGGGCAGGCACCGGCCGGCGTATTCGGCGAAAACCCATCCGCATAGATGATTTCCTGCCCCGGCGGGTACTGGCCGGCGCGCGAATACAGCATGCGCAGCGAGTTGGAGATGGTGGTCACGCTGCCCACCGAGGAACGCGCACTCGGCGCGCCGCGCGCCTGCTGCAGTGCCACGGCCGGCGGCAGGCCGTCGATGGCATCCACCTCCGGGACGCCCACCTGGTCGATCAGGCGCCGCGCATATGGCGAGATCGAATCCAGATAGCGCCGCTGCGCTTCGGCAAACAAGGTGCCGAAGGCCAGCGACGACTTGCCAGAGCCGGACACGCCGGTGAACACCACCAGCGCATCGCGCGGGATATCCACGTCCACGTTCTTGAGGTTGTGCTCGCGCGCACCACGCACGCGCACCAGGCCGGGGACAGTAGAAGACGCTGAGCTGGACATGACACCAAACCGACAACTGGACAGTGCGCCAGCCTAGCGCGCCGTGCATGCAGCGCGCGTCAGCGCTTGCGCCCGATCCACCGTGATCGCACCGCTGCGCCGGTCAGGCCACCGCGTGCGCAGGCACGGTGTCGATGGAGCTGTCGGCCAGTGCCTGCATCCGCGCCACCACGCCGCTGAACAGGCGCGCGGTGGCTGCCTCGCGGGTGCGGAAGATCTCTTCCAGCGCAGCGTAGTACCACAGCGTGCCATCACGCCCGGCGGTGAACACGTTGAAGATGTCCTGGCCCACGTCGGGGTTTTCCAGATCCTGCACGATGGTGCGGGCGTTGTAGAGCTTGTCGCAGCCGGACACCAGCAGCGCGCGCTCGGGCGTCTTGCGCAGATGCGCCAGGTAGGACTGCTTGCGCTCGCGCCAGTCGCGCTTGCGGGCGCTGGCGGTGTTGTCCACTTCGGCCTTGTCCTCGGCGGTGGCGTCGGTGCAGGCCATCACGATATCGGCCACCGCATCGCCGAACTGCGCGCGAATCGAGCCCTCATGGCCCCCGCCGCAGTCTTCCACCACATCGTGCAGCAGGCCGGCGATGGCCTGGTCCTCGTCACCGCCGCATTCCAGCACCAGGGTGGACACGCCAAGTAAATGGCTCAGGTACGGGATCTGCGTGCCCTTGCGCAGCTGCCCGGCGTGGGCAATGCGGGCGTAATCCACGGCCTGGGCATAACGTTCGGTGAGCGCGGTCATGGGGCGTCCAATCCTGAAGATGGCCGCAGTATCGCCGAGCGCGACGGCAGCGGTGGTGATGGCCTGCAACATCGTCCCTCAAAGACACCGCCGTGCGGCCGATAGGACTAGGGTTGTCTGTCACTGCACGATTGCTCGCCGATGCCTACTCTCCCCGTTTGCCGCGCCTGCCGCGATGGCCAGGACTTTCCCACCGCCATCACGATGGCGTTTCAACCCATTGTCGATGTGGCCACGCGCCGCATCTACGCCGGCGAAGCGCTGGTGCGCGGCGTCGATGGTGCCTCGGCCGCGAGCATTCTCGGCGCGGTGGACGAGCGCAACCGCTATGCGTTCGACCAGGCCTGCCGGATCAAGGCGATCGAATGCGCCGCGGCAATTGCGTTGCCGGCGCTGCTGTCGATCAACTTCATGCCCAACGCGGTGTACAACCCCGAACACTGCCTGCGCGCCACGCTGGAGGCCACCGAGCAATACCAGTGGCCGCTGCACAGCATCATCTTCGAGGTCAGCGAGCAGGAGCACATGGCCGACCCGGCGCATCTGCTCGGCATCCTGCGCGCCTACCAGGCACGCGGCCTGAAGACCGCCATCGACGACTTCGGTGCGGGCTATGCCGGGCTCGGCCTGCTGGCCGATTTCCAGCCAGACCTGCTCAAGCTCGACATCGCCCTGGTCCGCGGCATCCACACCGACCGCAGCCGCCAGGCGATCGTGCGGCACGCCACCCGCATGTGCGAAGAACTCGGCATCGCCGTCATCGCCGAAGGCATCGAAGAAGCCGACGAATACCGCACCCTGCGCGACTTAGGCATCCACCTGCAGCAGGGCTATTTGTTCGCCCGCCCGCAACTGCGCGCCCTGCCGCCGGTGCATTGGCCGGACTGAGGTGCAAGCGCGGGTGACGCGACCTGCGCACGCGGCGCATGAGTCACTCGGGCGGCCCACGATCATCGATGCGTGACTGCGTGCGCGCAGCGCGTCAATCAATGCGGCTAGGAAAGCCGCACGTACCCGCCGAGAGAAGACGCGGCGCAATCAGCGTGACTCCGTCAACACGGAGCAGTGAAGCGCGGAGATACCGCGCCGCAAGCCACGCCCTTCCGATTCCCCATTCCCCATTCCCCATTCCCGATTCCCAGCGGCGCAACGCGCCGCTCACACATACCGCGGAATCGGCCCCAGCTGTGGCGTTTGCTCCGGCAACTCCACTTCCAGCTCGTCCTCGTAGCACCAGCCCCAGCCTTCCGGTGGGTCGTAACCTTCGATGATGGGGTGGCCGGTGGCGTGGAAGTGCGCGCTGGCATGGCGGTTGGGCGAATCGTCGCAGCAGCCCACATGCCCGCACTCGCGGCACAGGCGCAGATGCACCCACACACTGCCGCTGGCCAGGCACTCTTCGCAGCCGCGTGCGCTGGGGGTGACGTGGTGGATGTGGCTGAGGTGCGTGCACTGGCTCATGAGGTCGCGGACTCCTGCGTGGCGTTGGCAAGTTCGGAAACGGCCACCGGCGTGGCCTGGTGTGCCAAGAATTGATGGATCTGCGCGACCACCGCGGCACCCTCGCCCACGGCGGCGGCCACGCGCTTGACCGAGCCGGCACGCACATCGCCAATGGCGAACACGCCGCGGCGGTTGGTCTCCAGCGGCAGGCACGGTGGCAGCCCTTCGGCGCGCACGCTGCCGGTGACCACGAAGCCATGCGCATCGGTCTCCACGCACTGCTGCAGCCACCCGGTGTTGGGGTCAGCGCCCACGAACAGGAACAGGTGGCGCAGCTCCAGGCGTTGGGTCTGGCCATCGGCCCGCGTGCGCAGCACCGCTGCCTGCAGACCGCGCTCGGGGTCGCCCTCCAGCGCGGCCACTTCGGTGCCGGTGTGCAACGTCACGTTGGGCAGCGCGGCGATGCGTTCGATCAGGTATTGCGACATCGACGCTTCCAGGCCTTCGCCACGGATGATCAGGTGCAGTTCCTTCACCCGCGGCGCCAGGAACGCCACTGCCTGCCCGGCGGAATTGCCGCCGCCCACCAACGCCACCACGCCGCCCTCGCACAGGCGTGCTTCCACCGGCGAGGCCCAGTACGAGACGCCGTGGCCTTCGAAACGGTCCAGCTGGTCGATCTGCGGCCGCCGGTAACGTGCGCCGGAGGCGATCACCACTGTGCTGGCCTGCAGCTGTTTGCCATCGGCCAGATCCAGCCGCAACGCCCCGTCTTCGCGCCCGCATTCCAGCGTGGCCGCTTCCAAAGGAATGGCCAGCTCTGCACCGAATTTCAGCGCCTGGTTGTAGGCGCGCCCGGCAAGCGCCTGGCCAGAGATGCCGGTGGGAAAGCCCAAGTAATTTTCGATCCGTGCCGACGCACCGGCCTGCCCGCCAATGGCGCGCTGGTCCAGCACGATCACCGACAGGCCTTCGGAGGCGGCATACACCGCGGTGGCCAGGCCCGCCGGGCCGGCGCCGACAATCGCCACGTCGTAGCGGTGATCCGGGTCGATGTCGGGCGTCATGCCCAGGCAATGCGCGGCTTCGGCATCGCTGGGCTGGCGCAGCACGCGCCCGCTGGGGCACACCATCACCGGCAGGTCCTGTTCCTGGATGCCCAGCCGCTCCACCAGCGCGCGGCCGTCCTCGTCGGACACATCCATCACGGTGTTGGGATAGCCGTTGCGGGTGAGAAAGCCCTGCAGCCGGGTCAGATGCGGGTCGTCGGGTTCGCCGATCAGCACCGAGCCGGAGGCATCGCCTTCGATCAGCCCCACGCGGCGCAGGATCAGCGCGCGCATCACCACCTCGCCCACTTCGGCCGAGCTGATCATCAGCGCGCGCAGATGCGCGGTGTCGAACGGCAACGCCAGGCAGCCGTGCTCGCCCGCGCGCCCGGCGGCGAGTGACGCGCGCCCGGCCAGCTGGCTCACTTCGCCGGTGAATTGCCCGGGCGTGTGCAAGGTGATGGGTTTTTCGTTGCCCAGGCCATCGCGGCGCACCACCTCGATGGCGCCTTCCAGCACCACCCAGACCGGCGCGTGCGCATCCCCTACATCGAACACCATCTCGCCGGCGTCGAAGCGCCGCGGCGGGCCGCTGGCAAAGCGCCGGGTGATGGCGAGTTGCGCCGTATCCAGCTCGGGAAACATCTGATGGTGACGGGTGTCAGCCAGGCTCATGGAGCGGCGGTATCGGGTGGGGGAAGTGCATGCAAGCATGGCCAGACGTGATGGCGATGGCAATCACCCGAAATGGGCAGCGTGCGGGCGCAGGCATCCAGTGCAACTGCGCGGTGTTCGCGGCCGCTGCGCAGTGCCTTGCGAGATCTGCACGCACGTGCCGCGCATGTGTTCAGTCCGTTTGCGTGGGTGCTTCCCAGTGCGGCCCATGCTGACCGGCGGCCATGCGCGCGGGCGGGCGCACCCGGAACACCACGCTGATGCGCTCGCCGAGCGCGCGCGTGGTCTTGGGAATACCGTGCTCATGCGTCAGCTGCGAGGCATGGCTCATCGCCAACAAGCTGCCGGGCGCCAGCGCCAACGCGATCGCGCGCGTGTCACCCTGCTTGGCCCGCAGTTGCATCCGCCGCGGCGTGCCCAGCGACAGCAACGCAATCGGGTGCGGTGCCAGCAGCGTGTGCAGCTTGTCGTGGTGCATGGCCACGCTGTCGCGGCCGTCGCGGTACAGGTTCAAGCCCACTGCGTTGTACGGTGCCGGCAGCTGTGCCTGCACCGCGGCCAGCAAGAGCTGCAGCGGCAGGCCCGGCGGCAGTGGCGCATCCAGGCGGTACGAGGCCAGCAGGCGCGGCACATCCACCACGCGGTCGTACATCGTGCGCTGGTGGCGCTGCCAGTCCGCGCCGTCGCGCAATGCCGCAAATGCGGCCTGCGCCACCGCGGGCGCCAGCAGCTGCGGCCAATAGCGCACGCCGCCTTCGGCATCGTCCAGCACCTGCAGCGGCGCGAGCGGTGTATCGAACAAATCCATAGCGCTCAGATGGGGATGGCGGCGGTGGTTTTCAGCACTGGATGCTGATGACATCGCACAACTTTTGCCGCGGTTGCGGTGCCGGTTGGCTTCACGCAGCGGTACGCAAATGGCCGCGTGCCATTCACAGCCCAGCATCAAGCATGGACGCTTCTACGACCCAGGAGCCTCCGCATGCATCGCACACATCCTGCCCACGTGGTGATTTCCGGCGCATCCAGCGGCATTGGCCAGGCCACCGCCGAAGCGTTTGCCGAACGCGGCGCGCGTCTGGTGCTGGCCGCGCGTGGCGAAGAGGCACTGCAACATGTCGCCGAGCGCTGCCGTGCACACGGCGCCGAGGTGCTGGTGGTGCCCACCGACGTCAAACAGGCCGATCAGGTGCAGGCGCTGGCCACCAGCGCGCGCAGTTTTCTGGGCCGCATCGACCTGTGGTTCGGCAATGTCGGCGTGGGTGCAGTGGGCAGCTTCCACGAGGTGCCCATCGAAGCGAGCACGGCGGTGGTGCAGGCCAACCTGATCGGGCGCATGCACGATGCGCATGCCGCCATTCCCATCTTTGTCGAACAAGGCCATGGCGTGTTCGTCAACATGATCTCGCTGGGCGGTTTTGCCGCCACGCCCTACGCCGCCGCCTACAGCGCCAGCAAGTTCGGCCAGCGCGGGTTTTCCGAGGCCTTGCGCGCCGAATTGATCGATCACCCCAAGGTGCATGTCTGCGATGTGTACCCGTATTTTGTCGACACGCCGGGGCTGTCGCACGGGGCCAACTACGTGGGCCGCCGCGTCACTGGCCCGCCGATGATGCTGGACACGCGCACCGTGGCGCAGGCGGTGGTGCGGCTGCTCGATCGCCCGCGCAATACCGTGGTGATCGGCCCGGCCGTGCAGGCCATGCGGGTTGGCCATGCGTTGGCACCCAATCTGTTCGCACGTGCGATGAGCCGGTTCTTTCAGCGTTACTTCGCGCAAGCACCGCGCGTGGGCCGCTCCAGCGGCAATGTGTTTGGCCCACCTGCCATCGCCGGTGGCATCGATGGCGGCTTCCGCCGTCGCCCGGCCGTGCGCGCACGTGCGGGGCGCAACACCTTGGTCATCGGCGCGGCAGTGGCAGCGCTGGCAACCGTGGCGGTGCTGGCCGCGAAGCGCGCGCGTTGATGCACGTCCACGTGGACAGCGGGCGTGAAGGTGCGCAGTGGCGGACACAAGCGCGGCAGCATGCACGGCGTTGTGCGGCGACGTCGATCCAGTGAAGGGCCTGTGCTACGGTCCGGCGCTGCACTTGCCCGGAGTCGTCCCGCATGCAGCATCGGTTGATCGCGTTGTCCCGTATCCGCTGGCTGGCGCTGCTTGCCGCCCTTGCCGTCTTCGCCAGCACTGCCGCGCCACGCGCCGCCGACTCGGCCTATCGCGCGGTTGATCCCTTCATCGGCACCGGTGGCGAAGGCCACACCTACCCCGGCGCCACGGTGCCGTTCGGCATGGTGCAGTTGAGCCCGGATACGCAAATCAAGCCACGCAAGGAGGCCTACGGCTGGGCCGCCGGCTACCGGCATGACGACAGCACGATTGTCGGTTTCTCGCATACGCATTTCTCCGGCTCCGGGCATTCGGACCTGGGCGATATCTTGCTGATGCCGCAAACCGGCGAGGTCAAACTCGAACGCGGCGATGTCGGCACACCCGGCAGCGGCTACACCGCGCAGTTCGATCACGCCAGCGAGCAGGCGCAGCCGGGCTATTACGCGGTGACCTTGAAAGACCGCAACATCCGCGCCGAACTCACTGCCAGCGCGCGCGTGGGCGTGCACCGCTACCAGTTCCCCAAGGGCGTGCCCGCGCATGTGCTGGTGGATCTGCGCACCAGCCTTTACGACTACCCGGGCAAGGTGCAGTGGTCGCGCCTGCGCGTGCGCAGCGATGGCACGGTCACCGGATTCCGCGAAACGCGTGGCTGGGCACCGGGCCGGCAACTGTATTTCGCCATGCGGTTTTCGCGCCCGCTCACCGCCACGCAATTGCACGACACCGAGCAGGACATTCCGTACAAGGGCTTCCCGCCGCCGGGTGACAAGAACCCCGCGCAGCGTGCGCAGATCGAAGGCCGGCAGCTGGTGGGCGTGTTCGATGTTGCCAACGACGGCACGCCATTGGTGGTCACCGTAGCGCTGTCGCCGGTCAGCGAAGACAGTGCCATTGCCAACCTGGCCGCCGAAGTGCCCGGCTTCGACTTCGACCGCGTGCGCGCCGATGCACGCGCGCAATGGACACAGGCGCTGTCGGCGATCGATGCACACGGCACGCCGCAGCAGCGCACCCAGCTGTACACCGCGCTGTACCACACGCTGCTCGGGCCGACCCTGTTCATGGACAGCGACGGCCGCTACCGCGGGCCAGACAACGCCGTGCATCAGGCCACCGGCTGGAGCCACTATTCCACCTTCTCGCTGTGGGACACCTACCGGGCCCTGCATCCGCTGCTGACCCTGGTACAGCCGCCGCAGCGCACCAGCGACGTGGTCAATTCCCTGCTCGCCTCACGCCGCGAAAGCGCCTACGGCATCCTCCCGGTGTGGGCGTTTCATGGCCTGGAAACCTGGTGCATGATCGGCTACCACGCCGTGCCGGTGATTGCCGATGCCTACATGAAAGACATTGGCGGCTTCGACGCCAACGAAGCACTCGATGCCATGGTGGCCAGCGCCAACTACGGCCCCTACGACGGCATCGCGCAGTACCGCGAACTCGGCTACGTGCCGATCGACGAAGAAGGCGAAGCCGCCTCCAAGACGCTGGAATACGCATTCGACGACTGGACCATCGCGCAGATGGCCGACAAGTTGGGCAAGCCCGCCATCGCCGCAGAATTCAGCAAGCGCGCCAGCAACTGGACGCACGCCTTCGACCCGGCCACCGGCTACATGCGCGCACGCACCCGCGCCGGCACTTTCCGCGAACCGTTCGACCCCTCGGCCAGCGGCTATGGCAGCGACTACACCGAAGGCAATGCCTGGCAATACTCCTGGTACGTGCCGCAGGACGTCGCCGGCCTGGCGGCCGCACACGGCGGCGAAGACACGTTGCTGGCGCGGCTGGATGCGGTGTTCGACGCCAAGGTGGACCCGAAGGTGTTCGAGCACATGGAAGACATCACCGGGCTGATTGGCTGGTATGCGCATGGCAACGAGCCCAGCCATCACGTCGCGTATCTGTACGCCTATGCCGGCCAGCCGTGGCGCACGCAGGCGCGGCTGACCCAGATCATGGCCAGCCAATACCACGCCGGCCCCGAAGGTCTGGCCGGCAACGACGACCTCGGCCAGATGTCGGCCTGGTACGTGTTCACCACGCTGGGCTTCTACCCGGTGGCGCCGGGCAGCAATCAATACATCATCGGCCGCCCGTTCCTGCCGCGCGCCACGCTCAACCTGCCCAACGGCAAGCGCTTCAGCGTGATCGCCGAAGGCGTGAGCGAGGCACGCCCGTACATCGGCAGCGCCACCCTCAACGGCCAGCCACTGACGCGCGCCTATCTGACGCACGCGCAGATCCAGGCCGGCGGCGAGTTGCGCTTCCGCATGCAGGCCACGCCGAATCAGCAATGGGCCATCGACCCCGCGCAGCGGCCGTATTCGATGTCGGCGCGGTAACGCTGTGCGTCAGTAGCGGATCGCCATGCGCAAGCCATGGCGGTCATGCTCCACCACCGCGGGCAAGCTGCCGGCGGTGCCTGCCGCAATCCGCTGCGCACTCCAGCACGCCACCAGCGCATCGAGCACATCATCCGGCGCAGCCAAGCGCCGCGGCACGGCGGCCAGCAGCGCCTGCACCCGCGCGTGGCCGACGTGTTCGCCGAGCAACGCGATGCGCTGTGCATGGCCGGCCGGCGTCTTCTTGCCGCCGGCGAGTCCCTGGCCGCCGTTGAGCACGGCGAACGAAACTTCCGGGTGCACCTCATGCACGCGCACAGCCCAGGCCGCATCGCTGCGCAGGGCGGCATCCCAATGGCGGATCTTGTCCAGCAACCCGAAGGACTGCACACCGAAACCGCGCTGCTTGTCGTGATCCAGCGCACGATGCAGGCGCGATGCTTCCGGCTGCGACTGCGCATGCAACATGCCGCGCAGAGGCGCAGCAAAGATGCTGCAGGCGCGGCGGCCACCCACGAACCGGCGCGCCTGCACGTCGGCCGCGCGCGGGGCGTGCTCACTCAGGCCAATGGGAATATCCACGCCGATCACCTCCGCCGCACGCAGTGCATGCGCCACGTCTTGCACCGTTGCGTAATACGCAAATGCCAACGCGTCTGCGGCGTCCCACACCGCCAGCCAGCCGCTGCGCGCGCCATCGATCCCCACCCACCGCATCGTATACCTCGTCATTGCGCCCACCGTCATGGTGGTGATTGACGCATATCTGCACGGTTTGCGTGCGGTCACGCATTCACACCATGCACAACATTCGTTCACCGCTGCACAGCGCATCGCTTTCCACACTGGGGGCCGCTCGGTGCGCAGCCGTCTGCGTGCCCCCACTCCCCCCTCGACAGGAGACCCGTGCATGTCCAGCACGAAGAACCAATACGCAATGCAGAACCCGCTCACCCAGTTCCCGCAGCCCACCTTTCCGGAGCAGACCCAGGAAGCGCCCGGCACCATCCATGCGTTGCAGCCCAAGGCCGACCATGGCGAGCAGAGCTATCAGGGCTTCGGCCGCTTGCAAGGCCGCAAGGCGCTGATCACCGGCGCGGACTCGGGCATTGGCCGCGCCACCGCCATCGCTTATGCGCGCGAAGGCGCAGACATCGTGCTCAATTACCTGCCCGAAGAAGAGCAGGATGCCGCCGAGGTAGTGCAGCTCATCCAGGCCGAAGGCCGCAAGGCCATCGCCGTGCCGGGTGACCTCAAGGACGAAGCCTTCTGCAACCAGTTGGTGGAGCGTGCGGTGAAAGAACTCGGCGGCCTGGATCTGCTGATCAACATCGCCGGCAAGCAGACCGCCATCAAGGACATCGCCGACATCACCACCGAGCAGTTCGACGCCACCTTCAAGACCAACGTCTACGCGATGTTCTGGCTGTGCAAGGCGGCCATCCCGCATCTGCCGCCGGGCGCATCCATCATCAACACCGGCTCGATCCAGTCTTACCAGCCCTCGCCCACCCTGCTCGACTACGCCTCCACCAAGGCGGCCATCGTCAACTTCACCAAGGGGCTGGCGCAGCAGGTGGCCGAGAAAGGCATCCGCGTCAACGCCGTGGCACCGGGCCCGGTGTGGACGCCGCTGCAGCCCAGCGGTGGCCAGCCGCCAGAAAAGATCCCGGAATTTGGCTCGGAAACGCCGATGAAGCGCGCCGGCCAGCCGGTGGAGATGGCACCGCTGTACGTGCTGCTCGCCTCGCAGGAATCGAGCTATGTCACCGGCGAGGTGTTCGGCGCCACCGGCGGCCTGCTGCTGTCTTGAGTCGTCCAAGCGCACAATTCCGCCGCGATGCCAGCGGCACGTTACCGATTGCCGGCTATGCCGCCATCGGTGACGGCCGCTCGGTGGCGCTATGCGGTGCCGATGGCGGCATCGACTGGTGGTGCGTGCCGAAGATGGACGCGCCACCGTTGTTCGATCGCCTGCTCGATGCAGGCAATGGCGGTTTCTTTTCGCTGTGCCCGCGCGAGTTGCAGCAAGTGGAGCGCCGCTACCGCGACGGCAGCAATGTGCTGGAAACCACCTTCATCACCGCAAGCGGCCGCGCGCGCCTCACCGAATCGGTCAACAGTGGCGAGGCCGGCCGGCTGCCGTGGTCGGAGCTGGCCCGGCGCATCGACGGGCTGGAGGGCGAGGTGGTGTTCGAGCTCATCTATCAGCCAGGCACGCGCGCAGGCGAAGCAACGCCGTGGCAGAGCGACACGCCCAACGGCCGCGTGCACCACGTTGGCCCGTTGATGACCATGCTGCGCTTCGACGCGGAGGCGGTGCAGATCGCACACTGCGACGACCGCAGCGTGCGCGGCACCTTGCGCATTGCCGCCGGCGATCGCCAGCTCGTGGCACTGCTCGCATCCGAGCGCGAGGCCTTGCCGGTGCCGCCACTGGCGGATATCGACGGCCGCATCGACCGCAGCGACCAGGAATGGCGCGAATGGAGCGGCAACCTGAGCTATGACAACGGCTACCACGACACCGTGGTGCGCTCGGCGCTTGCGCTGAAATTCCTGTGGTTTTCGCCCACCGGCGCCATTGCCGCGGCGGTCACTACCTCGCTGCCGGAGCAGATCGGTGGCAATGGCAATTGGGACTACCGCTACGCCTGGGTGCGCGATGCCGCGTACACCACCAAGGCGTTCCTGCGCGTGGGCGCACTGGCCGATGCAAAGGCGGCCTTCAGCTGGCTGATGCACACCATTCGTCGCCACCGCCCCTGGATTCGCCCGTGCTACACGCTCAATGGCGAGCTGGTGCCGGATGAGCGCGAGATCGACATTGCCGGTTACCGCGACACCCGCCCGGTCCGCGTGGGCAATACCGCCAACGATCAATTGCAGTTGTGCCTGTACGGCGATGTGTTCGAGATGACCGCGCGCTTTGTCGATGCCGGCCACATCCTGGACCCGGAAACCGCACGTCAGTTGTTCGACCTGGGCAATGAATGTGCCGATGCCTGGATGCGCAAGGACGCAGGCTTCTGGGAGCTGGAGCAGGACGAGCACTACACCATGTCCAAGATCGAATGCTGGATGGCGCTGCGCCGTGCGAGCGAGCTGGCCAAGGCCGGCCATCTGTCTTCGGCCATGCTGCCGCGCTGGGAACGCGAGCAGGCGCGCATCCTGGCCTGGATCGACGAGCACTGCTGGTCCGAGTCCAAGCAGGCCTACACCTTCTACGCCGGCACCGACGACCTGGATGCCAGCCTGATGCTGGCCTCGCGCTTCGGCCTGGCCGAGGTGCGCCACGCCCGCATGGTCTCCACCCGCGACGCCATCCACCGCGAACTGGGCTGCGATGAGTTGCTGTACCGCTACAGCGGCATGCAGCAGCGCGAAGGCACATTCACCGCCTGCGCGTTCTGGATGGTGGAAGCCTATGGCTTGCTGGGTGAACGCGACGAAGCCAGGCGCCTGTTCGAGCGGCTGCTGGAGCGCCTGGGCAACGATGTGGACCTGATGCCGGAAATGGTGGACGCCCACACCGGCGATGCGCTGGGCAATCTGCCGCAGGGATTGAGCCATCTCGCCTTGATCCATGCCGCATTGGCGGTGCACGGGGAATAACGCTGCACCGGCCGCATGTGCGCGCCGGCGGCACGCACGTGTACGCGTGGCGACGCCTCACTGCGCCAGCACCACCGTCTGGATCGCATGCGCGGGGATCTCCAGAACGCTGGAGGCATCGCCCACATACAGGTTGTAACGGATCGCCACATCCGTGGCATTCATCACCACCGTCGCCAGGCTGCCATCGCTGTTGACGAACGCAGTGGTGGCCAGGTTGCTGCGGCTGCTCGCCGCACTCACCCGCTGCGCGCCAGGCCGGATGAACTTGGAAAAGTGGCCGATGTACCAATAGCTCGGCGTGTAGATCACCTCGCCGGTGCGCGTGTTGGCATGCACCGGCGCAAAGCAATAGTTGCCCACGTGATTGGGGCCGCCGTGCTCGTCCAGCAGGATGTTCCAGTCCGTCCAACCGACCGCACCGTGATTGAGGTCGTTGATGATCGCCGCGCCATAGCGCTCGCCATTGGGCCAGTGCTGCAGCTTGGCCGGGTCGAACTTTTCCACCGCCGCTTCGGTGAGCAGCAGGTGCTTGTCCGGGTACGCCTGTGCCACCGCCGCCACGTTCTCCACCATCGGCGCAAACCCGGCCCAGGTCTCGTACCAGTGGAAGCCCATGCCCCACGCGTACTTGGCCGCTTCCGGATCGTCGAAGATCACATGCGCGCGGTGCACCATCATGTCGCGGTTGTGGTCCCACACGATGATCTTGCGATCGCCGTAGCCGGCTTTTGCCATGGTGGGCCCGAGGTGGTTTTTGAGGAAATCGCGTTCTTCTTCCGCAGAAAACTGCATCGACTCCCAGGTCTGCACCGCCATCGGCTCGTTCTGCACGCTGATGCCCCAGATCGGAATGCCGGCTTTTTCGTAGGCCGCAATGAAGCGCGTGTAGTACGTGGCCCAGGCCTGCGCATACGCGGGCAATAACTTGCCGCCCTTGAGCATGGTGTTGCTGTCTTTCATGAAGGCCGGCGCGCTCCAGGGACTGGCAAATGTCGTCAACTTGCCTCCGGCCGCCGCAATGGCCTGGCGCAGCATCGGGATGCGATAGCGCTGATCGTGCTTGACCGAGAAGCTCTTCAGTGCCGCATCGCCCTCCTTGATGTAGGTGTAGCTGGCGCTGCTGAAATCGGAGCTATGGATGGTGGTGCGCGCCAGCGTGTAGCCGATGCCTTTTTGCGGATCGTAGTAGGCAGTGAGCAGTTCGCGCTGCGCACGCTTGGGCAGCTTGGCGAAGGTCTCCGCACTGGAATCGGTGATCGCCCCGCCAATGCCCAGCACTTCCTGAAAGCGATGCTGCGGATTGACGAAGATGCTGTTCTCTTTCTCCGTCAACGCATGCCCGGTCTCGAGTGCCTCGACGGTGCTGACCCGCATCTGCTGCGTCGCCCCTTGGGCGGTGGTGTAGACGCGTAGCGTGCCGGCGGGTGCTGCTGGCTGAGTAGCAGCATCCGCAACTGCGGCATCCGCCACTTTCGATGCAGGTGTAGAGACAGATGATGCCGTCGATGTCGGCATCGGAATCGGCGTTGCTGCGGTTGTTTTTGCTGCGGTTGTTGTTGCTGCAGTTGTTGTTGCTGTTAATGCAGATGCAGATGCCAACACCATTTCAGTCGCAACGCCCCAAACCCCCAAAACCCCCACCATCGACCACGTAATCGTTCGCTTCACCCTGCACCCTCCCAGGTTGGTGTGCAAGCCTAACCGACCAACGCGCCGCAACATCGCGCAACAAACGAGCGCAAGCGCGCATTCCTTCATATCGCTCCAGACCTTCCCTTCTCCCACCGGGAGAAGGTGCCCGAAGGGCGGATGAGGGTACGTCTGCTGAGAGTGCGATCGAGCCCCTGCAATCAAGGCAACAACATAAACCCCATCTGGAAAGACAGACCCACTGCTCCAGCAGACGTACCCTCACCCCAACCCCTCTCCCGCTGGAGAGGGGCTTCTGGCCTGCGTACAGCATCAAAGATGAAGAGCTTCGATCACCGGCGCGACAACCGATCCAAAATCCCCGGCACTTCCACCCCAAGCTCACGCGCCAGAAACCCCACCGTCCCAATCCGTTTCGACAGCAGCTTCCCCGCCGCCGCATGCACAAACACACCCCATAACGCAGCCGTCAACGCATCGCAGCCACGCGCGGCAAACCCGGCAATCAATCCCGCCAGCACATCGCCCGATCCGGACGTTCCCAACCCGGATGCACCACCGCGATGCACCCACAGCGCCCCCTCCGGCCCGGCAATAAAGCTGTCCGCGCCTTTGACAATCACCACGCTGCGCAGTGTCTTCGCATAGGTCAGCGCGTACTCGCCCGGCGCCGCTTCTATCGCTGCCTTGTCGTCTCCAGCCAATGCCGCCATCTCGCCCGCATGCGGCGTCAACACGAATGGCCGCCCAACCGGCGCACGCAAGCCGCGCGACAACGCTCCCGCATCCAGCACCAACGTGCAAACCGCTTTTTCAGCCGCGCTTTTCACCAATGCAGCGGTGGTTGCCGATGACGCCATCCCCGGCCCGATCACCGCCGCATCGCAGGCTTCCAGTGCCGCATCCAGCGCACGATGCCCACGCGTAATTTCGCCCTGCCCGCTTTGCGCCAATCCCAGCACCAGGGCCTCCGGCACCGCCAGCGCCATGCCGGGCGCCACGCTCGCAGCGGTGGCGATCTGCAACTTGCCCGCACCTGCGCGCAGTGCCGCCTCGCCGGCCAGCAGCGCCGCGCCCGGCACACGCATCGACCCACCCACAATCAACACCCGCCCACGCTGCTCCTTGTCGCCACCGGGCGATGGCAGCGGCAGCGCACGCAATGCGGCAGCGCTGAGCGTGCGGACGCGTGCGGTGGCCATCAGCGTGCTCCGGCCGGGCGGTCGGATTCGGTGGTCACCGGCTCATCGGCAAGCTCGGGCGAGACGAAGTTGGTCCGCACCAGTTGCAACGCCTGCCCGTCGCGCCCGGCCACGTATTCGGTGACGCCGCAGTTGGGCACCTCGCCTTCGCGGTCGATGCCCAGAATCGTGGCCTCGTCCATGCGTTCGGCCAGGTAACGGAAACAATTGACGATCACCTGATGCCCCACGATCAACACCCGCGCACCCACATGATTTCGCTGCAGATCGCCAACCACCGCGCGCAGCCGGAAGATCACATCGCACCAACTCTCGCCACCGGGCGGGCGGAAGTAGAACTTGCCCACCAACTTGCGTTGCTCGGCCAGCTCCGGAAACGTCGCGAGGATGCCGGCCGTGGTGTAACGGTCGAGCACGCCGAACTCCTTCTCGCGCAAGCGCTCGTCGATGCCGAGCATATCGTCGCCGTGGCCCAGCGCGCGCACCACCGCCGTGGCGGTCTGGCGCGCACGCACATAGGGCGAACACAGCACCACCGTGGGCCGCTCCCGCTGCGGCAGACCCGACATCCATGTGCCCAACGCATGCGCCTGCCGCTCGCCCAACGCCGACAGCGGCACATCCGCATCGCGATGTTCCAGATCGATCAATGCATGGCCATGCGCCTCTGCCACATCGCGCGCCACATTGCCCGAACTCTGCCCATGCCGCACCACCCACAACCGCTCGGGCCACTGGGTCGACACGCCAGCCACCGCACTTTTCTCACTCACATCCCTCTCCTGCACAAATCAGCCCCACGTGTCGCACAGCGCCCGTGAAAACGTGGTCGATCACCCGTTGCCTGCAGGCGTTTCAGCACCGCGCGCAACGCGGCACACCAACAAGCAGGCACAACGGGGCGATAACGTCGCGCCGGTATACTGCAGCCCCCTGCCACACTGCTGCCCATGTCCAACGTTCTGCTGTTGCGCACGGCGAAAGAGCGCGAAGAACTGCTGCTGGAAGAGGTGCTGGACGCCGCCGAGCAATGCATCGACGCCGCCGGCCTAGGCGCCACCAGCTTCGAACTGATTGCCGAGCGCGCCAAGGTCAGCTGCGGCTGCCTGCTGCAGCGATTCGAAGACAAGGACGCGCTGGTACGCGCCTTGCTGGAGCGCAACTACATGCGCGCCATCCGCCAGATGTGGCTGGTGGAACGCCCGGCCAACGTACACGTGGTGGATTTCATCGCCGGCCTGCTCGAAGAATGGCTGCTGCAGGAAATCAACATCAAGCGCACCCGCATCGACCTGGAGCTGCACCTGGCCACCCTGCGCGACCCGGTGTTGGCCGCCTTCATGCGCCGGCAGAGCGCATCGCTGATCGAACACCTCAGCGCCCTGCTCAAGCGCCTGCTGCGCGGCCACGCCGACCCGGCCAGCAGCGAGCAGGAATTCCAGGCCCGCGTCTTCGCCGTGGCCGCCATGTGCGGCGGCCTGCACAACGTGATGACCAGCGGCATGGAACTCAACCGCATGCATTTGCAGTTGATCTTGCGCGAGAGTTTGTCGGGGATTTTGAAGTCTGCGCCGGTGTAGTTCGAAAAACCCGGCAGGGCATGCGTGGCCCGCCACTCCAACCAGCAACGCGTGGGATCACCTTTCAACTGCCGTACGATGCAGACGCCTCTGCAGACGCGCGGGCTCTTGCGGCCAAGAGCAGTTGAGTGACCAATGCGCAGGCGTCGTCGCCAAGACCGCTGGCAGCGCGCCAGAGCTCTGGCGGCAGCCGGGAACGGTCTGCGGTTGCCAGGTTCTGAAGATCTGCTGCCAGCGCAGCTGCCTCTTCTCCGGTCATCTCACCCCCGGGACCTGCTACCTCCCCCTTGTTCACCATGGCAACGGCCGCGTCCAGACATGCTTCGGTGACGCCCAACTCCTTCGCCCTGTCGGCCTTGCTGACACTCGTCTGCGGCTGCGCTTGCAGGTACCGGTTCGCCAGATACTGCACGGCAGACAGCGTGCCCATCACCACGGCGTAGGCCAAGGCCGGCGCAAGCATGACACCCGCATTCTTTTTCCAGGACACCTCCCCTTTTGCATATTCATATGCCGCCGCAGCGGGCGTATGAACCGCGTCCAGAACCGCGGCTTCGGCAGGCCCTGCGACCGCAGAAGTGGCAAACCGCGCTGCCTGCAGCCCGGTGTTCGCAATGTGCACACCGATAGGCACGCGTGGAGCCTTGAGCCGCGCCGCACGCACGGGCGCACGCGACAGGTCTTGCTTCAATTGTGGATTGGCCTGTGGGTCGCCGCGTTGCGAGGAGTAACCCACCTCACGCGGGGCCTGCGCCTCGCGTTGATCGTGTCTTACCGCTTCACGAACCACAGAAGTCACTGGGAAGGAACCCATGCCTCACCTCTTAGAACAGATTCACCAAAGTGCTTGCGTACCACTCTGCTACGCAAGCGTCATTGCGCTTGGCGCAAGACCGAAAAAATGGACGGTCTGGCGACGTGCATGCGTCGCAGCGCGCTCAGCCAGCGGACGATGCAGAGGCTTCCGCAGACGCGCGGCTTCGCGCAGCCGCAAGTAAGTTACTGACCAATGTATAGGCATCGTCGCCGACGCCGCTGGCAGCGCTCCAGATTTCAGGAGGCAATCGGGAACGGTCTGCCGTTGCCAGGTGCAGAAGATCCATGGCCAGTGCAGTCCGCTCACCTTCGCTCATTTCAGGGGTGGGAGTCTCTGCGTCAGGCATGGTGACCATCTCGATGGCGGCATCCAGACACGCTTCAGTTGTTCCTAGCTCGGCCGCCCTGGCTGCCTTTGTAACAGATGCCTGAGCTTGTGCTTGTGCTTGCAGATACCAGGCCGTCACACGTTCAACTGAATATGCCGCACCCAACGCACTCAACGAGGCCATAACAGGGACACAGGCGGACATTGCATAGTTTTTCAAGTACGGATCATCTATTGCGTAACCATAAGCTGCTGCAAAAGGCGCCTGTAATGCGATCAAGCCGTTAGGAATGACGGAGGCAGATGCCATTACGGTGCCAACACGCGCCGCTTGCCTTCCAACGTTCGCAACCCGTACGCCGATGGGCACGTTTGGCTCTCTGAGACGCGCCTCACGCACTGGTGCCCGCCTTAGGTTTTCCGTCAATTGCGTGTTCTCATCGGGGTCTGTTCGCTGAGAGGAGGCACCCACGCCACGCTCGGCTGGCGTGTCGTGTTGATCGTGTCTTGCCCCTCTACGTGTTGCTGATGTCAAATTCACCGGGCGCATGCTTCACCTCTCCACCAGGTTGTCCAAGTCGCTAATGTTCCATTCGGACGTCAATGCGTACAGCGAATAACCGAAAGATCGAAGCATCTGGCGAAACAGACAAAGCTGCACCTTGCAGAGGTACAGATACCGGCATAAGGACCACGCAATTGCATGACTCTGCGGCCACTCGCCTGAAGGGAGTATCTGACAACGGCGTAGAAGGCAGGCGTCAGGCAGACGGCAATGGCATCGTGAGCCCAGGGTCTTTGCGGATCGCAACGCACGCTCACCATGCTGATGGTCACGCTTTCACACTCGAAGCAGTGCAACAGGCAACCTCCGCTTCGTGTCGTTGCAACGCCCTTCGCCGATCGATATCCCAGAGAATGGAGCCGCCTCCATCCTGATCGCCTCATTGGCCAGCATCGACGCGAGGACAGCAGATGGATTCCATCAGGCATCGCCCCACACTGCACGTGCCTGCAGGCGCTCATGCAACGTCCGGGTCTACGGGTGAGCGCACTGCAACCGTGTCGGCAGATCAACACCTGCCCTGCGCGCAGATCAGCGATGGGGCGCTGCAGGCATTGCCGCGGAAAAGACCACAAGGCGCTGCCGTCCTCAAACGCTCACTCAGTGCGCCTGCGCTGACGGCAACACAGCGCCGAATGCTTGCCGAACTCGGGGCCGAAGGCGGTACGTGCCTGACGCCCGACGAAGCAGCGGTGCTGCGGGAGCTCAGTTTCCACACCCCGGCGACACCGCGCGACACGGTGCTGTTTACCGACCCCAACAAGGACCCCGACGATGTGGTCGCCTACACCATCGGCAAGCAACTGCAGGTAACGGGCTTTGTACGCCTCACCGACGTTGCGGTGACCTTGGGCGATGCCAGCGTGCGCGAGGAGCGCGCCCGGCTCGCAAAGGGCGTGTTCAACCGCCTGCAACTCCCCAATGTGCGTGTCTCACGCGGGCAGGATTACCTGATGAGTGCGAAACAGGCCAAGGACCATGCCAAATTCCTGCAGGAAGGCCAGGGGTTGCGTGCGGAATCGGCCGAAATTTGCGACAACAGCCTGCAAGCGCTGCACGAGCGCCTGATGCAGGCACCGCAGGGGCTGAGCATGGTGGTGATTGCCGGCATGACCGACGCCCATGCGCTGGTCGATGCGCATCCGGCGCTTGTGCGCGAGCGCGTCAAGAGCATCACCATCATGGGGGGCGTCGAGCCGGCCAGGGACGCCGACGGCCATGTGCAGCCCGACGCACGCGCCTACAACAATGCGACAGACCTGGACGCGGCCTGTGGCCTGTACCGCAAGGCACAGCAACTGCAGATCCCGTTGCGCATCGTGACCAAGGAAGCTGCCTACAAGACAGCGGTGTCGCCCTCGTTCTACGAAGGCCTGGCGAAGAGTGGGCATTCGGTGGGCAGATATCTCGAAGACGTGCAGAAAAACGCCTTGAACGGCTTGTGGGAAGGGATTCAGGCAGGGCTGCTTCCGGGCCTGGATCAGGCGTGGTTCTTTCGCACGTTCACCGCAGACGCACTACCGCAGGCAAACGGCCCGCAAGAGGGCGCAAACCAAGCCATGGCCTTCGACCAGATCTGGCCGAGGGTCACCAAACTCAACTTGTACGACCCGTTGACGCTGCTGGCCTCGGTTCCCGGCGCGGCAGGCATGCTGTTCACGCCAAGGCAGATACAGGCCGATGGACTCAGCGTTGTGGAGCAGGTGAGCGAAAACGAGGTCAAGCATCCGGAGAAGGCAAAACGGCTGATGTCCGCCTTGGCAAAAGTGGCGCTTGCTTCTGAAAAATGAAGGGTAAATCACTGCAGTAACACGTTGAGTCCGCGTTAGAGCGTGTTATGAACTTTGCCCTTGTCACGATAACGTATACGGATGAAGCCTCGTAAGCCATATCCAACCGATATCTCCGACGAAGAATGGGCCTTCGCTGCGCCATATCTCACACTGATGGATGCGCAAGCACCGCAGCGCAAATACGCGCTACGCGCGATGTTTAACGCACTGCGCTGGATCGCACGCGCCGGCGCACCGTGGCGATTGCTTCCCAACGATTTCCCGCCTTGGGAAGCGGTGTATCAGCAAACGCAGCGCTGGCTGCAGGCTGGCTGCTTTGAGGCCATGGTCAGCGATCTGCGCTCACTCTTGCGTGTGGCACAGGGGAAGAAAGGCCAGCCGAGCGCGGTGATTTTTGATGGCCGGACGCTGCAGTCCACCTGTGAAAGCGGGCCGCGTGCTGGATACGATGGCTATAAGCGCAAGAAAGGCAGCAAGGTGCATATGGCCGTCGATACGCTGGGACATCTGCTTGCCGTCCAGGTCACGCCGGCCAACGAGCAGGAACGCGCACAGGTCCGTTCGTTGGCCCAGGAGGTACAACACGTGACCGGTGAAACGGTCAAGATCGCTTTTGTGGATCAGGGCTATACCGGCCAAGAACCGGCGCAAGCGGCTAAGGAAGAGGGCATTGAGTTGCACGTCATCAAGCTGCAAGAAGCGAAGAAAGGCTTTGTCTTGCTGCCGCGCCGCTGGGTTGTCGAGCGCAGCTTCGGCTGGGTCAATCGCTTCAGACGACTGGCGCGCGACTATGAGCGATTGCCGGAAACGTTGGCCGGTTTGCACTTTGTCGTCTTCACGATCCTGATGCTTGGAAATGCAGCCGCTCTATTTCAAAGTTCATAACACGCTCTAGCTTGCGCGCTACCCGATGCAGTAAATGGTTCGCAATGAGTTACAAAACCTCATGCGCCCGCAACATCAGTGTGCCTTTTAAAAATACCATATGTCGCGACAACATACTGTCGCTCCCATACACCCCTAAGCACAACGCAAACCAATATGCCAATTCAGACAAATTATCCAGGTATCTATTCATCCAGCCAAACAAGTAGCCAGGAAAATCAATTTAAAGGTCAAGTTGAGTCTGCGTTAGGAAAAATTGCTGAAGGCGGCTCCGGCAACAGCCTTTTGCAGGGACTCAAGGCATTCAACGCCCGCGAAAACAGAAATGTCATTATCAAGGAGATCCCCCCTACAGACCAACCCAATACTTTTGCGATACTAAGCGCGAGACAAGTTGAGGAACACAGGGACTCCGACGGACGCAGGGCATCTACGCTCAAAAAGAGCGCGAAGATTGCCAAAAAGCTGGCAAAAGAAGGCGTAGGCTGCAATGCCATGGTCGAATGGAACCCTCATAGTCACATCGAATTGAACGGAAATGGCTCCCCTGTTCGCATTGGCTCCAATGCTGACGAAGCGTTCGTGGTCCTTGCGCATGAACTTGTACACGCCAGGCATCTTCTGGCGGGAACCTCAACAGCATATGATGGCGGCGATCGCTACGACGAACGATCGGAAGCAGGTAAAGAAGAGCTGAGGGCAGTTGGGATCGGGGAATATGATTCTCGCACCACCGGAGAACCCAGCGAAAACTCGATCAGGCAGGAGCACGGACTTCCCATCAGAAAGAAATATAAATCCCATGGCATGTGAGCGATGCATCGGAGCCAGCAAATAGCGTCGCGCTCCTGTTGACATTCAGCCCGAGACTCGCAAAGGGCAATCAACCGCACCGAGCAGAAGTGTTTGCACGAGATAGCACAAGCCGCGCCATCGGCGCATCCACGCCCTGCCAGTACCCCGAATGCGCAGAGAGCATGCATGCGCGGTTCGCGTGACGCCGAGGGTTGAGATCTACCGCCCTTCCCAGTGCTGCGCGCCGCAGCAAGGTGGCAGTTGGCAGTTGGCGAACCAGCTTGCACGCGTCACGGGCGAGCATCGCGCAGGACGCGGTAGGTGCGCAACCATTGCACCGCACGGTGCGAGGCGATGAGCGGGGTTTGGCGCGCCGTTCGCTGACCATCTCATCTCAGAGCGGCCAACAAAGCGTAGCGAGCACTCGTCAGGTGCGCGTGGACGGCGTGCTCAGAACCGCAGTGTACAAGTGGTACATGCCGATTCCGAGCACCTGCCGCGCCCGCCTGGCGGTGAGCGCAGTCGTTTTGTTTGCTGCTCTGAAGGAGGCAGTGATTGGCCATGTCGCTGCCAGACGACCAGACGATGGACACATCAAACAGCGCGGCCCGCAGGCGCAGGCCACAGCGGCCCATCAAAGCCGCTGAAGCGCCAACTGATCCAGGATGGTGCGCATGGCGCCGGCCGCATCGAAGATGGCGCTGCCCAGCACGGGCAAGGTGCGGCGGTCCAGCCGATCGGCGTTGCCGGCAGCGATCACATCGCCATGGGCGGCGATGGTCAGCAACAACTGATCCAGCGTATCTACCTGCTCGACGGTAATGCCGAAGGCAAACGCATCAGGCTGCATGCCATCTCCTGCCCGCCTGCGTGCACGAGGCGACGCCATCACTGGCCGGCTCATGCGGCCTCCCCGTCGTCAGCACGCGCGTTGTCAGAGGCGTCGGGCTCAAGCCGCGCGGGCCACTGCACCTGTGC
The DNA here is from genome assembly GCF_041475695.2 of Xanthomonas sp. NCPPB 4037. NCBI lineage: Bacteria > Pseudomonadati > Pseudomonadota > Gammaproteobacteria > Lysobacterales > Lysobacteraceae > Xanthomonas > Xanthomonas sp. NCPPB 4037. The sequence continues at coordinate 1,323,586 of NZ_CM191261.1, read as the reverse complement.
CAGCGCCTGCGTTACCTGCTCGGCCAGCAGCTCCAAGCAGCACGCCAGCTCGTCCATGCGGATGGCTTGCTGCCTCGCCTGCTCTTCGGCCTGCGTACGCGGCTGCGCAAGGCGCGCCAAAAACCGCATGTGGTCGCGCAGTTGCTGCAGGCGGTATTGCGCGCCTTCTGGCAGGTAGTAGCCCGGGTGTGACTGCGCATCTCGTACAACGTCCGACATGGCCTGCTCCTCATTCCATGGAATCAGCCCGCCCGCCGCAAGGCGGCGGACGGGAAGTCGGGAGGCTCGAAACCGCTAACAGCCGGCGGGCGTATTCCCCTTGCGGGTGTTGTATTAGCCGCCCTCCCGACGCAGAGCATCGCGTCGGTTGCACCAGCAAAGTTGCAGGCACAAAAAACCCACCGGTTTGTCGGAGGTGGGTACCGCTGTTAGCGGAGTTTCGAGGCTCCGTAGTCGAATCCTGCTACTGCAATGACCTGGCGTCAATAGCGCAACTCATGCAGACCAGGCAGCAGAGAGTGCTTCTGCCTGCTGCAGCACTGTTCGCACCGCAGCATCCTGCAAATCGGGCGGATAGCCGTATTTGCGCAGGATGCGCTTCACCAGCACGCGCATGCGCGCGCGCGCCGAATCGCGGCGCGCCCAATCCACCGAAGCGCTGCCCTTGAGGTTCACAAGCAGCTCGTGTGCGATGACCTTGAGTGCATCGTCGCCCATCAATTGCACTGCAGAATCATTCTCTGCCAACGCATCGTAGAAGGCGACTTCATCCTCGCTCAATCCCTGCTCTTCGCCACGCGCACGTGCCGCGCGGATGTCCTTGGCGATGCGGATCAGTTCCTGCAAGACTTCGGCAGTGGTGATGGCATTGGCGTGGTAGCGCGCAATCGCGTCTTCCAGCCGTTCCGAAAACGCCTTGGTCTCCACAATATTGCGCTTGCTGCGCGAACGGATACCGTCGTTGATGAGCTTGCGCAATGCTTCCAATGCCAGGTTCTTCTTGTCCATCCGCTGCACTTCGGCAAGAAATTCGTCGGACAGGATGGAAATGTCCGGCGACTGGATGCCGGCGGCTTTGAGGATATCCACGATCTCGGTGGAGACCACCGCACGGCTCACGATCTGGCGGATGGCGAAATCGCGCTCCTGCGAGCTGATGCCTGAACCCGTGGCGCTTTTGACCAAGGCTTCGCGGATAGCCTGGAAGAAGCCCACCTCCTCGCGCACCGCGAGCGCCTCATCCGAGGCGGAGGCCAGGGCATAGGCCGTGGACAAGGCCAGCACTGCGTCCTGGTAGCGGCGTTGCGCCGCCTTCTTGCCATCGTCGCTGCTTGCCGCGGCCACCCATTGCTGCTGCTGATCGAGGATCCACTCGATCGCACCGGCCATCATCGCCAAGCGCTGCTGCGGCGTGCCATTTAGTGCCGTGAGGTAATCAAAGCCGTGGTACATATCCCGCACGACTTCGTACTTCTCCCGCAGCATTGCGATCGCCTGCGCTTCGTCGATACCGGTGTTCTGCTTGTCCTGCGGCGAATACTGCGCCAGGGCGGATTTCAGGTTCTGCGCGATACCGATGTAGTCGACGATCAATCCGGCCGGCTTGTCCCGGAACACGCGGTTGACCCGCGCGATAGCCTGCATCAGGCCATGCCCCTTCATCGGCTTGTCCACATACATGGTGTGCATGGAGGGCGCATCGAAGCCGGTCAGCCACATGTCGCGCACGATCACCAGCTTCAACGGGTCGGCCGGGTCCTTGGCGCGGCGCGCCAAGGCATCGCGCCGAGCCTTGTTGCCGATATGCTGCTGCCATTGCTGCGGGTCGCTGGCCGCGCCGGTCATCACGATCTTGACCGCACCCAGCGTGTCGTCGTCGCTGTGCCAGTGCGGGCGCAGCTTGACGATTTCGTTATAAAGGTCAACGCAGATCTCGCGGCTCATGCACACCGCCATCGCCTTGCCATCCAGCGCAGCCACACGCTCTTCGAAATGCGTCACCAGGTCCTGCGCCACCAGGGCCAGCCGCTTCTGGCTGCCGACCAGCCGCTCCACCGCCGCTGCCCGCCCTTTCAGCTTTTCCTTTTCATCTGTGCCTTCCCCCTCGAACAGGGCCTCGACCTCTGCATCCAGATGGGGCTTTTCGTCTTCATCCACTTCAATGCGCGCCAGCCGCGATTCGTAATAGATCGGGACAGTTGCACCATCTTCCACCGCGCGGCTGATGTCGTAGACATCGATGTAATGGCCGAACAGCGCGGGGGTATTTACGTCGGTCGCTTCGATAGGCGTGCCGGTGAAGCCGATGAACGAGGCATTGGGCAACGCATCGCGCATGTATTTGGCAAAGCCATAAGAGACCGCACCGGTCTTCGCGTCCAGTTTGGCTTTCAGGCCGTACTGGCTGCGGTGCGCTTCATCGGCAATGACCACCACGTTGCGGCGCGTGGTCAACGGCGCCTCCACTTCACCGAACTTCTGCAAGGTGGTGAAGATGACGCCACCGCTTGCACGATCGAGCAGGCGCGCCAGATCCTCACGGCTGTCGGCCTGCACCGGTGTCTGCCGGAGCAGCGCCTTGCACATCGAAAACGTGCTGAACAACTGGTCGTCTAGATCGTTGCGGTCGGTCAGCACCACCAGCGTCGGGTTGCGCATCGCCGGGTGCTGCACCAGCCGCCCGGCGTAGAAGGCCATCAGCAGGCTCTTGCCGCTGCCCTGCGTATGCCAGATCACGCCCGCCCTGCGGTCGCCTGCCGGCTGCGCTTTAACGCTGGCCAAGCCATAATTGGCTGGATCTTCGGCAATGGCCGTGCGTGAGGCGCGAATCGTCGATTCCACCGCGTGGTTGACCGCGTGGAACTGGTGGTAACCGGCAATGATCTTGACCAGCCCGCCACCGGTTTCGCCAAAAGCGGTAAACCAGCGCAGCAGCTCCAGAAACCGCTGCGGCGCGAACACCCCTTCGATCAGCGTTGGCAGCTCCGGCTGCCCCTTGGGCAGCACCTGCCTGCCGTCGGTGGTGCGCCACGGCATGAACCGCTCCAGATCGGCGGACAGCGAGCCGGCACGCGCGGCAATGCCATCGGAAGTGACCAGCACCGCATTGGTATGGAACAACGCGGGGATCTGCTGTTTGTAGGTCTGCAACTGGTTGAATGCACCCACCAGGTTTGCACCCGCACTGCCGGGTGCTTTTAGTTCGATCACGGCCAGCGGCAGGCCGTTGACGAACAGCACCACGTCCGGCCGGCGTCTGGTCTGGCCGCTGATGACCACAAACTGTTGAACAGCCAGCCAGTCGTTGTTCTCCGGGCGGTCAAAGTCGAGTAGCCAAACCTTGCCCGCTGTCAGCACACCATCGTCTGCGTAGTACTCGACATCCACGCCTTCGGTCAGCAGCGTGTGGATGCGGCGGTTTTCTTCCAGCAAGTTCGGCAAGTCGTTTTGGGTGAGCTTGCGGATGGCGTCTTCCCTCGCCTCCGGCGGCAGCTGCGGGCTGAACCGGGTGACGGCATCGGCCAATCGCTGGTGCAGCACCACGACATCATGACTTTCGCGTTCCGGCGCGCTGCCGTCCGGGCCCGTTGTGTTGTCCGAGACGACGGAGTAGCCCAACCTGCGTAATTGTTCAAGCAGGGCTTGCTCGACTGCGGCTTCGGATAGAAAAGCCATTAGCTCTGCTCCTCATCGGAAAGTGGTTGTCGTACCGGAACGACTTTCCTTATGTGCTCCTCGATTGAGGTCGCATCAACCAGTCGAATTCTTGCGTCAGCAGTTTGCGCCAATGTTCCCATGTGCCTTTTGATGTCACCCAGCGCATCTGCGATCTTGGCAATGGATGGCTTCTCGACAACCCCAGGCAGCCCGGCATAGGCCGATATATCCAAAAGATATTTTTCAGCATTTAACTTCTTTTCCCCTGCAGCACGCCAGCTAACGTTGACGTAAAAAGGCTTGAGCCTTCTGCTGACGTTCGCATCTTTGGGACTGAACAGGTTGAACCCGATAGCAAAAGTAAAGCTGAACTTTTCACCCTGCCCAATCATGGTCAACGCCGGGCGCTCTTCGGCGTGCTTGAACAAAATGTGATAGTTCTCGAAATCACCCGCCTCACGCTCGAACGAATAGCAGACATCCAAGGCTGGACCTGTGCCTACGTTGGAGAACGCAAGTTGCAGGGCTCCGTTGCCATCAGGGTGCGGCTCGAAATGGGCAATCACATGGGGCGAGCGCCCTGCCTTGCGCAGCGCACGGTTCTCACGCAGCAGTGCATAAGTGAATCCGGTGTATATCAGGGTGGAAAACCCACCAACAGCGGTTCCAATCACTGCCCAGTCCCAGGCCATCAGTGCTCTCCTCCTTCCACATCTTGCTCCGCTACAAGAGCAGGAGCATCACGTGCGGCGTTCAACGCTTCGATATAGGCACCACGGTCAAGCTGGTAGAGCACACGGCTAACGGAAACATTGAGGGGAAATGAGTCATTGCCAGGCAAAAGAACCCGAAACTCAGGATTGCCGTTATCGTCCATTACCAAATCCAACCCGACATAAGCGTCAATTAATTGGTTGAATTCCTCAAACCGCTCCCAAGGCTCGCGCGAATTGACCGGATCTCGCTGCGCCTCCAGGTAGGCTCGGTGCAGAAACATCACCAGTGCATCCGCTGACAGGACCGCCGAGCGGCGATGGTGGATGGACAGTTTGGCAAGAAATCCATCACACCCATGACTGACCGGCCCAGATTCGTTCCGCAGATCGCCCAATGCTGTTGTTAGTTTGTGGTGCTGCGAGACCAGCTTGAGAAATTTGCTGTTTTGATTCTCACCAAGCTTAAGCACGCGCACGGCGGCACCCACCCATTCACCGAAGTCTGGAGCCGTAGCTTTCGGCCTCACAGGTTGAGTCGGCGAATCCAGTTCGTCTACGATGATACGGCAGAACACTTCAACGATGGATTTTGCGCAGTCGATGCACGCATCGTTTTCCTGATCCAGCGTGCGTTCCAGCGCCTCGAAGGTTTGCTGCAACATCGGGGCCTCACGCCAATACAGGCACGCTTCACGGATGCCGGGACACCAGTCCAGACTCATATCCTTTTTTCCAAGAAGCGTTCCTCATTTACCCGCAGCGCACCCGAGATCAGCTTAGGAAGCAGGATGTCACGTAGTTGGGCTAGAGTCCGGGATTGCCGCTCGTTCTCTGCGATTTTTTCCAGCAATGGCCAGACGTGCTTTGCAAAATCAGCAATAGTTCCTTCGTCTGCGATAACGATTCTCGTTGCTGCAACGACTTCGGCGCGTACTGCTGGATATGCTCCACCATCGGCAAGATTCGACAAGGCTTCAATATTGTCAGGCGAAACTGCGGCAAGATACACAAGGGATGCGTAATCTTTTCGGTTCGGGCGAAGCACCGCAAAGCCCGTGCTGCCGGTTAAGCCATCTTCGTCTATGAGCGCGTAGGAACCATTGCCAGGCCGCACCGTGCCGACGATCGTATCGTTCGGTCGCAGCGCGCGCTGCGCGCGGCTTGGCGCATCTTCTGCCGCATACGACGTGACGCTCTCGATACGTCCCCATTTCGTATTCGACAAGTCGACATAGCGGATTTCATCTGGCCTTGTCTGCTTTGTCCACGCCTCAGGGTTGAGTACCGCCAAATCGGCAAGCACCCCGGCACGCCAGCCCTTCGGAATCATACCCAGCTCCGAATCCTCCTTTTCTTCTGGCGGTACGCCGTCGAAGTCCACGAACCAGGACTTGAACAGGGCGCGGGCCATCGCCTCCAGCGTCTGATTCATACGCCGGCTGAGCTCGATCTTGTCGTCCAACGTGCCAAGGATATGGGCGATCGCGCGTTGTTTAGATAGCGCCGGGTATCGTAATGGCGCGCTGAAGATCTGACGTGGGGATAAGTTTGCCTGCCCCCCAGAACTTGTGGCTATTGCGATGAACAGTTCTTGGTAAGAGATTGACGAGAGAACGTACGAAGCAAAGCGTCCGTCAATTTTCGCTCCAGGCTTCGCGCGCAGGGCACCTACTCGTTGGTTTATAAAGTAGTTCCCAGCTTTCCGGAATTGAGCGACCTTTCCAACCCAAGTTTCGGGAGAACCGTCGTGGCGATTCCCCGACATAGAAATAAGCAAGTCACCAAATTGAGCGACTTTATCGGATCGGCTACGAAGAAAATTCTCTGAAACATATGAGAAATCATGCTCACTAAATTCACCTGGCTTGACATTTTTTATCTTAATAACAGGCACACCTTGTTCGATGAATTCGGTGCTCTTGAATGCATAGCCATTCACCAGATCAAAAACGTCGCCAACTGTAGCTACAGTCCACTCATCCAATATATCCAAACCACGCATATTCTCCTGCACTATCACTCTGTCTTTCTCAATGATGCGACGGAACGGTTCACCAGTCGTCGCCCAATCAACCACATCCACCTTCCACGGCAAATCCGATTCGGAAAAATCATCAGCCAGCGCCGCGCTCACCGCCAGCGACAAGGGCTGATCGGTGATGATGGCCAGGTCCAGATCGGAATACTGCTTGGCCAGCCATTTGGCCCGCGAACCGAAAGCCCATACTGCATATTGCGGCACGTGCTTACGCAGAATGTCACGCACGATCTGCCAATGATCGGGCCGGATGTCGATATTGGGCGTGTCAGACATTGCGTGCTTCCAGCTTTTGCAACAAGTCGCGCGCATCGACGATGAAGTCCAGGGTGCCCTGGTACACCTTCTTCGCCTTTTCGTGGTCGTAGGTGTGCGCGGTGATGTTGCGCATCTGCCGATACTTGAACCAGGCTTCTACGTCGGCGATCAAGCCCTTTTCGGCAGCCACACGCAGCACTTCACGGAAGTTGGTTTCATCCACCTCCTCCGGGCTGGCGGATTCGGCCTCGATCTGGCGCTTGAGCATCTTGATGCCGATTTCATAGACGAACTCGAAATTCTGGATGACACCTGCCACCAGCGTGTTTTTCACCTGTTTGGATTGCTGGTCGAACCAGGCGCTGTCGCTGACCACGCCCAGGCTGTCTTCCAGCGAAGACACCGCATCGCGCAGTGCTGTGAGGTCGAGTTTCTCGTTCATCATGTCTCTCCTGTCAGAACCCCAGGTGCTTCAGATTCATCTCGATCGCTGCGTCAAGCTTCACCGCTTCCTGCTGCTGCTCCCGCCACAGCGTTGCCAGGCGCTGCATCTTCTGCGCAAACGGTTCGCCATCATCCTCTTGCGCCGCTGCGCCGACATAGCGGCCCGGCGTGAGTACATGGCCGTGCTTGCGCACCTCATCGAGCGGGGCGGACTTGCAGAACCCGGCGATATCAGCGTAGTCGCCTGCGTCCTGTTCTCCACGCCATGCGTGGTAGGTCGCCGCGATCCTGGCCACCTCGGCATCGTTCAATTCGCGCCGGGTACGGTCGACCAGTGTGCCCATGTTGCGCGCGTCGATGAACAGGATTTCGCCACGGCGGTCGCGTAGCTTGCTCTGTAGCACCAGTCCGTTGCTGCGGTCCTTGGCCAGAATCCACAGGCAGGCCGGAATCTGCGTGGAATAGAACAGCTGCCCAGGCAGGGCGACCATGCAATCGACCACGCCGGCTTCAATCATCGCCTTACGGATGTCGCCTTCGCCGCTTTGCTGGCTGCTCATCGAGCCATTCGCCAGGACAATGCCGGCAAAGCCGTGCGGGCTGAGGTGATGGACGATGTGCTGCAACCAGGCGTAGTTGGCATTGCCCACCGGTGGTGGGCCGAACGCCCAGCGCACGTCATCACGCAGCCGTTCGCCGCCCCAGTCGGAGATATTGAACGGTGGGTTGGCCAGGATGAAGTCGGCCTTCAGGTCGCGCAGTTCGTCCTTGTGAAAGCTGCCCTCGTTGTTCCAGCGGATGTCACTATCGATGCCGCACACGGCGAGGTTCATCTTGCACAGGCGCCAGGTCGTGTAATTGCTTTCCTGCCCATAGATGGCGATGTCGCCAATGCGCCCGCCGTGCTCGTTGACGAACTTTTCGCTCTGCACGAACATACCGCCGCTGCCGCAGCAGGGGTCGTAGATGCGGCCCTTGTAAGGCTCGATCATCTCCACCAGGGTGTGCACCACGCTGCGCGGTGTGTAGAACTCGCCGCCGCGCTTGCCTTCGGCGCCGGCGAACTGGCCGAGAAAATATTCATACACGCGGCCCAGCACGTCTTTGGACTTGGCGCCCTTGTCGTTGAGCGCAATACCAGAAATCAGGTCGATCAGCTCACCCAGCATCACCTTGTTGAGCGCGGGGCGCGCGTAGTCCTTGGGCAGCACGCCTTTCAGCGATTCGTTGTCCTTCTCGATAGCGCGCAAGGCGTCATCGATCAGCGTGCCGATGCTCGATTGCTTGGCGTTTGCCTGCAGGTGCGACCAACGCGCCTGCTTGGGAACCCAGAAAATGTTGTCGGCGAGGTATTCGTCCTTGTCCTCTGCCGCCAATGGGTCTTCGGCCAGCAATGCTGCGTGCCGGGCTTCAAAGGCATCCGAGATGTACTTGAGGAAGATCAGACCGAGCACAACGTGCTTGTAGTCGCTGGGCTCCATGTTGCCGCGTAGCTTGTCGGCGGTTTTCCAGAGCTTGTCGGCGTAGTCGAGTTCGGACACAGATTCCTTTTTGAGGGTTGCAGCCGCAGGTTTGGCCCGTGCCGGCTTGGGCTCGGGTGCAACATTGGGCGCAGCTGGCATTTGTATTGCCGCCGTCAAGGCAACCGATCCACCTCGCCCCCGACCAGCGCGGATGCGGCCGTCGTCGATGAGCTGCTGCTTGATGCGTTGGTAGGTGCTGTCCTGCCAGCCCAGTTCCTCACGCAGACGTTGATTGCCCGCGCTGCCGCCAAGCGAAGTCAAGGCGGCGATGAAGCGTTCGATCTTTTGTTCGGTAGACGTCACTTGTTCTTCCTCTGGCTTCAGGCGGGCCAGTAAAGCCGCTTCAGCGGCACAATGCGTTTTGTTTCTGCGTCGGTGGCCGCATAGTGCTCGATCAGCGCGCGCACCACATGGTCCAGCGTCCACAGCGCCAATGGGATGGACGCCCGATCGGCTTCGTACTGCGCATCCTTGCTGAAGCCACCGGTACTGACATACAAACCGCGATCATCCTTGTGGCGCCCACCAAGAAAGCTGCGAATGTCCTGACTGCCCATCTGCCCCTTACGATGCTTGACCTCCACGACAATACGTGGATGTTCGAAGCCAAACCCGTCGGGCGATGCAACGATGTCTTTCCCACGGTCCGAGCCGGGAGGCGAGACCTGGGTCTTGTAGCCCATCGCTCGCAGAATGCCGGCCACAAGTTGCTGCATGTCACTCCAGCCAAGCTCGCTGACCAGATCCTTGATGCGCTCGAGCGCCTGGGATTCGATACCTGCGAGAGGGTCGGCAACGGCTTCGTCCAGCGCTTCTTCGATCTCCTGTACCGGCTTACCTTTGAGCACTGCCAATATCTCGTCGGCGGCACTGGGCGGCACCTCAAACAATGTCAGTGTGGAGCCAAGGCTATTCTTGGTTGACATACCCAGGTGATCGCGGGGAAGCTCCTGCTGCAGCCATTGCACCTTCCGCGCAAGTGCTATGCCTGATTCGGCCGACTCGGGGAGGTACTCCGCCTGCCCCGCCACAGTGCCAACTGCGTAAAGGCGATTCGCTGGCGAGTAAGTAATGACCCAATCGTCTTGCTGAATTTCATTTACGAAACGCCATACCTGAGAGGCTCCGGAAATGACGGTACCAGGTCTGGCCAATGGCTCAGCAGCCTGATAAATGGCGATCAATTGCTTGCGATCAACACCTGGCTTGGCCTCAGCCGCTAGCTGAGTCCACCCCACTGCAACCACGCCTTGTTCGCGAAATGCTTCGTACAAGCTCCCGCCCTCACCGCGCACCATCCACATCCGTGCCATCACGACCTTCTTCTTAAATTCAAAATTTTCTATACATTCTTCGTCGCAAGACCTTAGCACCAGTCGTCTTCACGCTGATGCCTCACTGCGAGCGCAAGCACCGTCTGCTTGTCTTGGACTTCGAACAACAGCGCATAGCCACTTGGGCCGAAGCCAATCACCAGTTCACGCTGGAAAGGATCGCTTTGGCTAGCTTTGCGGCAACTCAGCGGCGCCACTTCAAGCACAGCAATGCCATCGCGAATAGCCTGTAACGCACGCTCGGCCACGGCAAAATCGCCATCGGCCCGCTGCAACAGCCAGTCGTAAAGCCGCGCAAAATCGTCGCGCGCTTCTTCGGTAAAGCGGATGCTGAATCGCACTCCGGTTTCAGCCCTTACGCGCTTTGTCCAGCTGGGACTGCAAGCCGGTCAGCACATCTTTGGTGTCGATGTAGCGACCGGACGTTTTGGCACTGTCACGCGAGGCCAGCCCGCGTGCAATGAAGGCTTCCTGCTGCTGGCGCTGCTGCACCTGGGCGCGCACAGACTGCTCGACAAAGCTGGAAAGCGTCTCACCCTCCTGCAACACGGCTTCGGCCGCTTCGCGCAGCGCCGGGTCTACCCGGAGCGATGGCAGAGATGCGGATTTCATGGCTGGCCCAGTGCGTTGCAATTGCGATGCATCATCGCAAGCGGGCCGCGGTGCTTCAAGGTTTTCTTTGCAGACTTAAAGCCGACGATGTCGCAGCTACGCTGATGCAATGGTGCGTAGACGCTGAAGCACGACGCTTGCGCGCTCCGGTTCGGCGACCAATCCCGGCAACACGTTCACAAACGCCGGGTTATCCGCTAGCCCCACGAACACGTCGGCAACCCAATGCCGAAGGTCTGCATGCTCCACGGCGAGCTCTTCCACCAGCTCGGCCCGGCCATCGACGACATTGAGTACGTCCTCCAGGTCGTGGCTGGAAAGGAAGTCGCTGTTGCCTCGGGTAGCGAAGGCTTCGAGCTTGGTCGCCACGAATGCTGTCGCTGTCACCAAGCGGATGGACAGGCGATCGCTCAAGGCCACCACTTGGGCCGTCTCTACAGCATGGGCATACCAGCGATTGGAGAAGCCAAGCACGCCGGCATCCACCGGCATCAGGTCGAAGAGGACGCCCGACGCTTCGTGTACCCAGCGGCAGACGACGCCGCTCTGCATCTCGCGCGCGAAGCCCTGCGACTCCACACGCGCCTCGATACCGCGGAACCGGGACCAATCAAGATTGACCACCGCATCAACGTCATAGGTGGCGCGGACGCTTTCAGCCAATGGATCGGATACCAGCAGGCCAACAACTGCTCCGCCGAGAAAGACTACGTTTTCGCAAAGCTCGCCCAATGCATTCGCAATCACAAGCAGGTGCGGCAAATTGGGATCGTCAGAGCGCATCGCCAAGCCTCAGCAATTGCTTGAGATAGCTCGCTGCCAGCGTGCGCTCGCGGGCACGCCCGCTGCGTAGGGCGTCCTGCAGCGCCAGCAGTTGGTGCAAGGCAGGGTCGGCCAGCGCAGCGTTGGGCACACCGGTCGACAACGGCGACAAGCTGGGGCCTTTGGCCGTGCCCTGCGCGCTTGGCCACACCGGTGCATCCCCTGGGGAGCTGGCAATCGCAGTGGACAGTGGGGGCACGCCGAAGGCCGTCGGAATGCCACGCCTTAGCGGCCCGATGACGGCAGGAAAGGCGTAACGCACGCCGTGGACCGCAAACTCATGCAGCGCCGTGCGCACCGTCTCCCACTCGCCGCGACTTTTTTCCAGCGCCAAGCCGGAGGCCACCGCGCGCTTGACGCTGCGATGCACCTGAGAGGCGCTCATGCCCAGCGCTTCTCCAAGGGAGGCATAGGTCCAGGCCTGGCCCGGTTGGGCGACCTGCTTGTACAGCACCACTAGATCCTGCGGCTTGAGTTCCACGTTAGATCAGCTTTATTCCATATTCCGGAATATCGAATATCCAAGTAAAGCTCTGCCTTTGCAAGCAGGCGCGCGCTCAGTTGTTAACCTCGGGTACCGCAGATACGCCCCAGTTCCAACAATGGCGGCGGTGCCCAGCATGACACAGAGAAAAGCCCCGCTTACGCAGGGCTTTTCGTTACTCCAAACGCGTGCCAGCGATCAGGCGAACGGGTCCTGCAGCACCATGGTGTGGTCGCGATCCGGGCCGGTGGAGACGATCGAGATCGGGCAGCCGGCCAGTTCTTCCAGCGCGCGCAGGTAGGCGCGTGCGGCGACAGGCAGCTTGTCCCACTCGGTGATGCCGTGGGTGTTCTCGGTCCAGCCCGGGAATTCCAGGTACACCGGTGTGCACTCTTCCCAGCCCTGCGCATCCAGCGGTGCGTATTCGGTGCGCTTGCCGCGGTATTCGTACGCGATGCAGACCTTGAGCTTTTCCATGCCGTCGAGCACGTCGAGCTTGGTGATGCACAGGCCGGAGATGCCGTTGATGGCCACCGCACGCTTGAGCGCGACGATGTCCATCCAGCCGCAGCGACGGGGGCGGCCGGTGGAGGCGCCGTACTCGGCACCGCGGTCGCGGATGCCCTGGCCCACTTCGTCATCCAGCTCGGTCGGGAACGGGCCGCCGCCAACGCGCGTGGCGTAGGCCTTGGCAATGCCCAGCACGTAGTCGATTGCATCCGCGCCCACGCCGGTGCCGGCCAGTGCGCCGCCCACGGTGGTGTTGGAGCTGGTGACGTACGGATAGGTGCCGTGGTCGATGTCCAGCAGTGCGCCCTGCGCGCCTTCGAACAGCACGCGCTTGCCCTGCTTGCGCAGGTCATGCAGGATGCCGGCCACATCGGACTTCATCGGCTGCACGTACTCGCCGAATGCCAACGCTTCGTCGAAGGTCTTCTGGAAATCCACCGCCTCCACGCCCAGGTACTTGGTCAGCACGAAGTTGTGGTAATCCAGCGCGGTGCGCAGCAGTTCTTCCAGCTGTGCCGGGTAATGCAGGTCGGCGATGCGGATACCGCGGCGCGCCACCTTGTCTTCATATGCCGGGCCGATGCCGCGGCCGGTGGTGCCGATGGCCTTGCCGCCAGCAGCCTTCTCGCGGGCCTGATCCAGCGCGATGTGGTACGGCATGATCAGCGGCGCGGCCGGGCTGATCTTCAGGCGCGAACGCACTTCCACGCCGGCCGATTCCAGCTCGCCGATCTCCTTGATCAACGCGGCCGGGGAGATCACCACGCCATTGCCGATCAGGCACAGCGCGTCGTCGCGCAGGATGCCGGAGGGGATCAGATGCAAGACGGTCTTCTTGCCGTTGATGACCAGGGTGTGGCCGGCGTTATGGCCGCCCTGGAAGCGGACGACCGCACCGATTTCTTCGGTGAGCAGATCGACGATCTTGCCTTTGCCTTCATCGCCCCACTGGGCACCGAGCACGACAACTGACTGACCCACGACGGGTGAACTCCTGAGTTTTGCTGCGGCCATCGGGGCCGCGGGATGGGACCGGTTCAAGACTGGCGGCGACACCTGGCGCGCAGCTCCATCGGGGAGCGTTGCAATGGCGCGAAAGCCCTGACACGGAAAAAGCCGAACGGAGTGCTCTGGTTGGAACGTGCCCGGCCGGCTTTTGTGCATTATCCGGGTTTCGGGTGGCAGGCACTACCCCTTGGGGGCGGCGGATCGGGGAGCTGGTCAGATTGCGGCTGGCCGTCGGTTGCGCGGTGCTCCGAGCGCTGCCGGTCCCTAGAGCGTGTTATGAACTTTGCCCTTGTCACGATAACGTATACGGATGAAGCCTCGTAAGCCATATCCAACCGATATCTCCGACGAAGAATGGGCCTTCGCTGCGCCATATCTCACACTGATGGATGCGCAAGCACCGCAGCGCAAATACGCGCTACGCGCGATGTTTAACGCACTGCGCTGGATCGCACGCGCCGGCGCACCGTGGCGATTGCTTCCCAACGATTTCCCGCCTTGGGAAGCGGTGTATCAGCAAACGCAGCGCTGGCTGCAGGCTGGCTGCTTTGAGGCCATGGTCAGCGATCTGCGCTCACTCTTGCGTGTGGCACAGGGGAAGAAAGGCCAGCCGAGCGCGGTGATTTTTGATGGCCGGACGCTGCAGTCCACCTGTGAAAGCGGGCCGCGTGCTGGATACGATGGCTATAAGCGCAAGAAAGGCAGCAAGGTGCATATGGCCGTCGATACGCTGGGACATCTGCTTGCCGTCCAGGTCACGCCGGCCAACGAGCAGGAACGCGCACAGGTCCGTTCGTTGGCCCAGGAGGTACAACACGTGACCGGTGAAACGGTCAAGATCGCTTTTGTGGATCAGGGCTATACCGGCCAAGAACCGGCGCAAGCGGCTAAGGAAGAGGGCATTGAGTTGCACGTCATCAAGCTGCAAGAAGCGAAGAAAGGTTTGTCTTGCTGCCGCGCCGCTGGGTTGTCGAGCGCAGCTTCGGCTGGGTCAATCGCTTCAGACGACTGGCGCGCGACTATGAGCGATTGCCGGAAACGTTGGCCGGTTTGCACTTTGTCGTCTTCACGATCCTGATGCTTGGAAATGCAGCCGCTCTATTTCAAAGTTCATAACACGCTCTAGCCTGGGAGATCCCGTAGCGACAATCCCAATGGCTCGTAGGAGCGCACCAGGGCGCGACAGGCATTACCGGCGAAGCAGTCGCGCCCAGGTGCGCTCCTACGCTGCCCGTTGCGGTCGGAATGGACCACCTACTCAGTGACGCACGATCCACAGTGCGATCGCGCCCAGCACCAACGTGACCCCACCAATGGCGCGCAGTTGGGCGGTGGGCAGGCTGAACAGTTGCTCGACCATGCGCTTCCAGGCGGTGGGCACGGCAAACAGCAGCAGGCCTTCGATGACGGCGATCAGGCATAACGCGGACAGAAACTCTTGCATCACCAACACCATCGCAACGTGGGAGTTGCAGTGTGCCCGGTTCGGCAATCCCACAAACCTCCGCACGTCGTAGGAGCGCACCTGGGCGCGACTGGCATTACCGGGAAAGCGATCGCGCCCGGGTGCGCTCCTACGCTACGGCATCTCAAAGCCAAATTGCGTCCCAGAACGGGTAGTCACCTACGCGTGTGACCAGCCCGGCCCGTAGTGGATTGGCGATGAGATAGCGCGCCGCTGCATGCAGGTCGTTCTCTTTGCGCAACGCATGGTCGTGGTAGCTACGGCTCCAGACCGGTGCGTGATGCTGGCGCTGATCGTTCACTGCGCGTGCTGCGCACGCTTTCATACGTGAGACGGCATCGGCCAATGAGGTGGCGCTTCCAAGTTGCAACAGCCAATGGACATGATCCGGCATCAATACCCAGGCCAGCAGCCTGGCATCGGAGGGCGTTGCTGCGGTGAATGCCCGGCAGGCTGCGGCTGCAAGCAGAAAATCTGCGAACACGGCGCGACGCTGCCATGTCGTGGTGGTCAGCAGGTAAACGCTGTTGGGCGAAGACTGCCTGCCGCGGCGCAGCGCGCGATGCCCTGGAGAGTCGATGTTGGCCATGGCGCGATGCTGACGGCCTTGAACAACGCGGGATATCGGCGGTTGCCACGTTCTGCGCTAGGGGATCTATGTGGCGACTGACTGTCAGAGGCAATCAGCAGGGTCCGCCGCCGCCAAGGCTCGTCGCGCCCGGGTGCACTCCTACCGGGCCTGGTCGGACCGACAAAACGGGAGAGGCGCTCCAGGCATCTGCGGATCCCGGACATGACCATCACCATCGCAGTCCACGCAAGGCCATGCCCCGCCCCCAGCGTAGGAGCGCACCTGGGCGCGAAGGGCATTCCCGGTAAGGAGGTCGCGCCCGGGTGCGCTCCTACGCTTGGCGCGCGCGCATGCCTGCTCGACAGTAAGAGGCACATACAAAAACGCGAAGCGCTCAACGAACGATCAACGATCGCTCTTGAGGTACTGCAGGAAGGGGTCGTTCTTGTCCAGCACCACCACGCCGTTGCCGTCGGTCATGGAGCCGCGATAGGCCTCCAGGCTGCGGTAGAACGCGTAGAACGACGGATCCTTGGAGCCGGCCTGGCCGTAGATGCGGGCGGCGTCGGCGTCGCCTTCGCCGCGCAGCTTCTGGGCGTCGCGCTCGGCGTCGGCCACGATCACGGTGGACTCGCGGTCGGCCTGGGCGCGGATGGTCAGGGCCTGCTCTTCGCCTTCGGCGCGCAGCTTGCTGGCTTCCTGCTTGCGCTGGGCGCGCATGCGCTCGTAGACGTCGGTGATCACCTGGCTGTCGGTCGGCAGGTCGATCTGCTTGATGCGCAGGTCGGTGATCTGCATGCCCAAGCCCTTGATGGCGCCGTTGATGCCCTTGAGCTGGTTGGCGATCAATTCGCTGCGGTCGCCGGAGACCAACTGCTGCAAGGTGCGCGAGTTGATCTGGTTGCGCAGCGAGTCGGTGATGATCGGGGCCAGGCGCGAATTGGCCACCGACTCTTCACCACCGGTGGCGCGGTAGAACGCACGCACATCGGAGATGTAGCCGATGGCGAAGAAGTCCACGCTCACGTCTTTCTGCTCGGCGGTGAAGTAGCGCGCCGGGGCGGTGTCCAGCACCTGGAAGCGGCGATCGAACACGCGCACCGATTCCACCACCGGCAACTTGAAGTGCAGGCCGGGCTTGAGGTCGGCACGCACCACGCGGCCCAGGTTGAGCACCATGGCGGTCTGGTCTTCGCGTACCACGAATACCGAGCCCATCAGGACCAGCAGCACGGCGACGATCAGGCCGATGACTAGCGAATTTTTCATTGTTCGGTTCCCTCACGGCCGGTCGGGCGCGGGCCGCGTTCCGGATTGCGAATGCCTTCGGCGCTGCCGCCATTGCCTTGCGGCGGATTCAACAGCACGTCCTGCGGCACCATCGACGGGATGCTGCCGTTACCCGTAGCTGTTCCAGTATTGCCGCTCTTGCCGGCATCGGCCGGCAACGGCACGTAGATGACCTGGCGGCCATCGCTGCCGATCACCTTGCGGTTTTCCGACAGCACCTTCTGCACGGTTTCCAGCCACAGCCGCTTGCGGGTGACGTCCGGCGCGCCGGCGTACTGCTCCTGCAGCAGGGTGAAACGGTCGGCGTCGCCCTCGGCCTTGGAAATCACGGCCTGCTTGTAGCCTTCGGCACCGGTGCGGGTGCGGGCACCCTGGCCGCGCGCTTCGGGCACCACCTTGGCGGCGTAGGCCTGGGCTTCGTTGATCAGGCGCTCGCGCACCTGCTGGGCACCGTTGACCTCGTCGAAGGCCGGCTTCACTTCTTCCGGCGGACGCGCGTCGGGCAGGGTCACGCCAGTCACCGACAAGCCGGTGTTGTAGGCATTGAGCGCGGCCTGCAGGCGGTCCTTGGAGGCAATGGCCAGCGGGCCGCGATTGTTGAGCACGGTGTTGAGGTCTGAGCGACCGACCTGCTCACGCACCGCACTCTGCGCAGCCTGCTCCAGCACCAGGTCCGCATTGCGCGAGCCGAACAGGTACTTGCGCGGGTCGCTGATTTGGTACTGCACGTTGAGCGAGACGTTGACGATGTTCTCGTCGCGGGTCAGCACCGGCACCTGATTGCTGAAGGTCTTGATCTCGGTGGCGTTGACCTTGCGCACCGACTCGACCGGCCACGGCAGCTTGAAGTTGGGGCCGGGCTGGAGGATGCGCGAGAACTGGCCGAAGCGCAGCACCACGCCACGCTGCTGCTCGCCGATGAGCTGGAAGCTGGAGAACAGCACCATCAGCACCACCGCGACCAGGATCCAGCGCCACACGCCGCCATCGAACAACTCTTTCAACGGGGCGGGCAGATTGCCCCAACCACCACCGTTGCCACCACCGCGCGGGCCCCAGGACCTGCGACGGTTGGGATCCGGGCCGTCTCCGCCCTTGTTGCCGGGTGTGTTCCAGGCCATGCACGCTCCATGATCGAGGGGCTGCGCGGGCCAGTCCCGCAGTGCCGCCGTGTTGTGTGATTCGATGATTCTACTAGATGGGGCAGACCGGCCGTTTTGAAAGGGCCAGATTGGTGCGGCGTGGTTTAGCCGGCGGCTGATTGGACGTGGGTGGTTGCCGGGGCGGGCGGACGCTGAGAAGGCGGGAAGCGAAGGCCGGGCCTGGTCTGGAACTTGGATGCGGAAGGCCACAGGGCGCCAGGTGCACCCGATAGGCGGGTTGGCCTTGATGGGCGGCGAGCGTACGGGACAGACCTGGAAAGCCGGTCTTGGCAGGCGGCCACTCACCATCGCGCCGGGCCCCCGTCGCGGGCAGGCAGGACGTGAGGCGTGCTGATGCTGATGCTGGGTTGGCGGGATGCCTCACGTGGTCAGAGGACCTGGACCTCCTGCCGGGCGCCTGAGCTCTGCCAGCGCCACCCTGTCCGCCGGCTCTCGACCACTGGCAGGCTCGCACCTTGCTAATGCAATCACACCACCCGACGCTGGGGCGTTCTGGTTGGCTATCTATCCGTCACTTCCAGCAGCGCACGCTAAGTCACGACTTGTAACGCGCGTGGATCCGCCGAGCAGACACCGCCCGTGCGCTAATTCAAGGAAAGGCTGGCGCGGTGCCGGTGCGATCGCACGCCAGAGGCTTGTCACTCTGATTGGACGATCTGTCCGGTCACTTCCAGCAGCTTGCCGGAGGACGGCTTGTGACGTGCCCGGACTGCCGCCCACCTATCGCGCGTGCGCATGCTTCAAGAAGTCCGGGCGCACTGCCGGGTGCGGTCACAAAGCCAGCAGCACGTCTTGCTCATTGACCATCTGTCGCGTCACATCCAGCAACTCACTCCAGAAGGACGGCGCATCGCGTGCCTGGACCCTGAAAGCGCCTATCACCCGTGCGCCAAGCAAGAAAGGCTGGCGCACTGCCGGCGCGATCACGCCGCCGGCGGCTCGTCTTTCTGGTTGAACACCCGCTCCATCACCTCCAGCAGCTCGTCCTCGGAGAACGGCTTGGTGATGTAGGCGCGGGCGCCCTGGCGCATGCCCCACATGCGGTCGGTGTCCTGGTCCTTGGTGGTCACCAGGATCACCGGGATGTGCTGGGTGGTGGGCTCGCGCTTGAGCGTGCGGGTGGCCTGGAAGCCGTTGAGGTTGGGCATGACCACGTCCATCAGCACCAGGTCCGGCAGTGCCGACTTGGCCGCTTCCACGCCGGCGGCGCCGTCGGTGGCGGTGATGGTTTCGTGCCCCAACTTCTCGACGATGCGCTGAATCCCCAGCAGCTGCGACGGCGAGTCGTCGACAATCAGAATACGTGCCATGTGTTTCCCCTAGTGTGCGCGGCGAGTGTAGTGCGCCGGCCGCGCTTTCGGTAGCTGGCCGTGGCGTTTGCGGATACCCGGAGAGCCTGGGGCGCTGGGCGTTGGCGGCCCGAAGCACATAGCCCTGTCGAGGCGACAACGAAGAACGCAGCGCATCAGGCCATCGACCTGCCAAAGCCACGCCGGGCAACGACCGCGACGCGATTCGCGGCCGCTCACAACACCACGCCGGCAACCCGCGCCACCTGCTCGGCAGCCGGGCAATACAGCGCGCGCTGACACATCAGCACGCGCTGCATCACAACACCCACTGCGTCAGATCGATTCGCCGAAGGCCTTGGCCAGCGTCCGATACGCCTTCTTCTGCGCCTCGTCGGTGGGCGCCGGGGCCAGGATTTCCAGCTCCACGATCTGGTCGCCCGGGGTGGCGCCCGGCAGGCCGCGGCCGCGCAGGCGCAACTTGCGCCCAGCCTCGGAATCGGCCGGCACCTTCAGCTCCACCGCACCGCCCAGCGTGGGCACGCTGATGGTGGTACCCAGCGCGGCCTGCCACGGCATCACCTGCAGCGTGTACAGGATGTTGCGCCCGTCCACTTCGAACTGCGGGTGCGCGGCGTATTCAATTTCCAGCAGCAGGTTGCCGCCGCCGTTGCCCTGCCCGCTCAGGCGAATCACCTGGCCGGGCTGGATGCCCTTGGGTACGCGCACGTCCAGCTGCTTGCCGGTAATGGTGATGCGCACGCTGTCGCCGGAATACACCGCTTCCAGCGGCACCGCCAACTTGGCGCGGGTGTCACCGCGGGTCTGTGCCCCCGGGCCGGCACCGGCGCCCGGGCCGCGTGGGCGGCCGCCGCGCTGGCCGGCAAACAGGCTTTCGAAGAAATCGCTGAAGCCGCCGCCAGCGCCGCCGTTGCCGAACACTTCCTCATAGTCGAAACCCTGCCCACCGTTGAAGTTGGGCGGGGTCTGGAACTCGTCGCCCGGGCGGTAGCCCTGCGCCTTAAGCTGGTCGTAGGCGGCGCGTTTTTGCGGGTCGCGCAGTGCCTCGTAGGCTTCGTTGATTGCCTTGAACTTGTCTTCCGCGCCAGCCTCCTTGCTGACATCGGGGTGATATTTGCGCGCAAGCCGGCGGTAGGCGGTCTTGATTTCCGCCTCGCCAGCGCTCGGTTCGACGCCCAGCGTCGCGTAGTAATCCTTGAATTCCATCCATCACCTCTGAAAAAAGAGCGGCCCGCAGCCGAGGCCACGAGCCAGTCATTCGCAGCCGGGCGGGCGACCGCGCCTATTCTACGGCGCGGCCGTCGCCGGGGAGCGAAGCCGCGCGGGCTCCGCTCCAGGTCCGCAGCGCTTACTGCACCGTGGTACCACCGCCGTCCTGGCCGCCACCGACCTGGATGCGGCGCGGCGTCGCCGCCGGGCGCTTGGGAATGCGGATTTCCAGCACCCCGTTGCGGCCGTCGGCGGTGATGCCGTCGGCATCGGCACTGTCGGGCAGCGCAAAGCGGCGGTGGAAGCTGCCGTAGCGGCGCTCGATGCGCGAGAAGCGCTCGGTCTCGCTGCTGGACTCGCTCTTGCGCTCGCCCTTGATCGACAGGATGCCCTTGTCCATCTGCACCTCGATCTGGCTGGGGTCGATGCCCGGCAGGTCGGCATACAGCACGAACTGGTTGGCTTCTTCCTTGATGTCCACGCGCGGGACCCACTGCGCGGTGACAACGGCCGACTCGTCGGTATCGCCGCCTTGCTCGAAGAAGCGGTCGAACACTTGCTTGATCTCGTTCTGCAGGGCGTGGGTGGGCCACTGTGGGTAACGGACGATATTCATGAAAGCCTCCAATGGTTGAGTGACGGGCGGGCCGCGCCGGTGCTCACCGGTGCAACCGGCCATGCGCGTCAGATAGGCGTGCGCGTGAGGATTTCAAGCGCATTGACGCGCTTTTCCCCTTCGCCTTTCTAGACTTTGTTCAGCCACAGGAGCCCCACCCATGACCATCCAAGTTGGTGACCGTATTCCCGAGGTGGTGCTCAAGCACCTGCGCGAGGGCATCGAAGCGGTCGACACCCATACGTTGTTTGCCGGGCGCAAGGTGGTGCTGTTCGCGGTACCGGGCGCCTTTACGCCGACCTGCTCGGCCAAGCACCTGCCCGGCTACGTGGAGCACTTTGAAGCGTTCCGCAAACGCGGCATCGAGGTGCTGTGCACCGCGGTGAACGACCCCTTCGTGATGCAGGCCTGGGGCCGCAGCCAGTTGGTGCCCGACGGCCTGCACCTGGTGCCGGATGGCAACGCCGAACTGGCCCGCGCACTGGGGCTGGAGATCGACGCCAGCGGCTCGGGCATGGGCCTGCGCTCGCGCCGCTATGCGCTGTACGCCGACGACGGCGTAGTGAAGGCGTTGTTTGTCGAAGAGCCCGGCAAGTTCAAGGTGTCTGCCGCCGACTACGTGCTGCAGCATCTTCCCGATTGATGCATTGATTCCCCCGTCCACACAGAAGGAACCCGGCCAGCCATGTCTACACAGCCAGCCAACACCCCCGCCACCGGTCTTACCGATACCGCCACCCTGCGCGCCCGCGCACGCCAGAGCATCGAAGACGGTGCCATCACCGAGAGTTACCACGCCGATCGCGAGAAGGTGATCGAACTGCTCAACACCGCGCTTGCCACCGAATACGTGTGCACGCTGCGCTACTACCGCCACTACTTCATGGCCAAGGGCATGCTTGCCGACGCGGTGAAAGGCGAGTTCCTGGAGCACGCGCAGCAGGAACAGGCACACGCGCACAAGCTTGCCGAACGCATCGTGCAGCTTGGCGGCGAACCGGACCTCAACCCGGACACGCTGACCAAGCGCTCGCACGCGGAATATAAGGAAGGCACCGACCTACGCGACATGGTGCGCGAGAACCTGATCGCCGAGCGCATCGCCATCGACAGCTACCGCGAGATGATCGACTTCATCGGCGACAAGGACACCACCACCAAGCGCATCCTGGAAAGCATCCTGGCCCAGGAAGAAGAGCACGCCGACGAGTTCGCCGACATGCTGGAAGGCTGGATTGGCGAGTGAGTTTTGGCGTATCGGGGCTGATGCGCCGATAGCGTGCTTCACGTGATGCAGAGACAAACAGGGCGCCTATGGCGCCCTGTTTTTTGGTCCCGCATCGATGAACTTGTGGCCTGGCGTGGCTAACACGATTGGCAGCGCTTCTTCCATCGACCACACAGGCGGCCACCATTGCGTAGGAGCGCCCTTGGGCGCGATGGGCGTTACCGGGACAGCCCATCGCGCCCGAGGGCGCTCCTACAAAAGCGGTTGCTGCCTCTGTAGATGCATGCGGCGCTGGGAGAAACAGTTTGCTTTGGCCATGGCGGATGACTGGATGGGCGAGGCTTCTTCCATCGACCACACAAGCAACCCTAATCTCGTAGGAGCGCCCTTGGGCGCGATGGGCCTACCGGGAAAGCCCATCGCGCCCAAGGGCGCTCCTACGAAAGCGGCCGCTGCGTACGCAGATGCATGCAATGCGATGCAGGAAGAAACAGCTTCTGCGTTGGCCGGGGTGGGTGGCAGGATCGATCGCGCTTCTTCCATCGACCACATAGGCAGCCTAATCTCGCAGGAGCGCCCCTGGGCGCGATGGGCCTTACCGGGAAAGCCCATCGCGCCCAAGGGCGCTCCTACACACGCGCTGCCGCACCGCGTACTCAACGCAAGACGCGAAAACGCACCTGGGTCCAGGCGCCGTCGCTGGCCATCGCGGTCAGGGTGTGCGTGCCCACTTCCGCAAAATCGCGCTGGAATCCCTGGCGCCCGGCGGTCTGGGCAATCCAGCGGCCGTCCAGCAGCCAGTCGATGCGTGCTTCGCTGCCAAGCGCACGCAATTGCAGGCGCACCGGGCGTGCGGTGTCGTTGGCGCGGGCCAGCGTGGCGCGATCGGTCAGGCCGTCGATGCGCAGCACGCCACCGCCGGTCATGCGGCCGTCGGGCAGGCAATCGGCGGCCAGTGGCGGCAGCTGTGCGGCGGCACGCTCGGCGGCGGTGAGCCAGGGTGATACCAGCGCCGGCCAGCGCGCCAGGCTGCGTGCGGCGCGCGGATGCGGCTGGGTGCATTCCTGCGACAGCCGCTGGCCGCTGCGTGCGTCCACCTCGTACTGCAGTTGCCCGCTCTGCCACAGCCGCGCATCACGTTCGGCGAAGGTGGGCGGCACCGCGCCGTCGAGTACGAAGGCCTCGTGGCGGCGCGCGCACAAGCCAGGCGGCGTTTGCGCGGCGGCAGTGCCCAGCGGCCAGCAGATCTCCAGCGCCTGCACGCTGGCCGGCATCGGCATCGGCGCGCTGTCGCCGGCCGCGCGCGGCAAGGCGTCGATCACCTCGAACATCAGCGGCAACGCGGTGACTGCGCCGTACTGCCCCGGCAACGGCGTGCCATCCGGCCGGCCGACCCACACGCCGACCGTGTAGCGGCGAGTGCCGCCGATCGCCCAGGCATCGCGGTAGCCGTAGCTGGTGCCGGTCTTCCACGCCACGCCCGGGCGCGCGGTGGTATCGAAGGTGCCGCTGGCATACCCGGGGCGCGGATTGCTTTGCAGGATCTCACGCACGATCCACGCCGCGCCCGGCGACATCAACCGCCGATCGATGCGCGGATCGTCCGGCGTATAGCGCACATGCCCGGCAATGCCGCCGCGCTGCAGGGCCGCGAACGCACCCACCAACTCCTGCAACTGCGCACCGGTGCCGCCCAGGATCAAGGCCAGGTTCGGCGTGCTGCCATGCGCGAAGCGCAGCGCAATGCCGGCGTTGGACAAGCGCGCGGCAAAGCGCGCCGGGCCGATGCGATCCAGCAAATCCACGGCCGGCACGTTCAACGACAGCCGCAATGCCGTGGCTGCGGCCACCGGGCCGTTGAAGGCCGCATCGAAATTGCCGGGGCGATAATTGCCGAAGCTCTGCGGCGCATCCACCAGCAGGCTTTCCGAATGGATCACGCCATCGTCCAGCGCCATGCCATACAGGAAAGGCTTGAGCGTGGAACCGGGCGAGCGCCAGGCCTGCACCATGTCCACATGCCCGAGCCGCTTGCGATCGCCGAAGCTGGCAGACCCCACGTACGCGCGCGCTTCCATGGTTGCGTTGTCCACCACCAACAAGGCAGCCGAGGTGCGCTCGGGCAGCTGCGAAAAGTATGTCGTGACGCGTTCTTCCAGCGTGCGCTGCAGCTCCACGTCGAGCGTGGTGACGATGCGCGCGGCGCGTGGCTGCGCGCTGTGCAGGCGCTGCGCCAACAGCGCGGCATGCAACGGTGGTTTGAGTGAGCGTGTCACCACCGGTTCGATGCGGGCATCGTCCACCTGCGCACGCGACCACACGCCCAGCTCCACCATGCGATCAAGCACCTTGTCGCGCGCACGCTGCGCCGCTTCTGGGTGGCGATCCGGGCGCAGGCGGCTCGGCGACTGCGGCAGTACCGCCAGCAACGCCGCTTCAGCCTGCGACAACGCGGTAGCCGGCTTGCCCAGATAGGCCCAGCTGGCCGCCTCCACACCCTCGATGGTGCCGCCGTACGGCGCGCGCTCCAGATACAGCGCCAGGATCTGCTGCTTGCTGAGGTGCGCTTCCAATTGCAGCGCGCGCAGCAACTGTTTGGCCTTGCCCCAGGGCGTGCGCGTGTGCGGATCCAGGATGCGCGCCACCTGCATGGTCAGCGTCGAACCACCGGAGACGATGCGCCCCTGCCCGATCCACTGCCCGCCCGCGCGCAACAGCCCCCACGGGTTCACGCCCGGGTGGCGCCAGAACCAGCGGTCCTCGTAGTTCAACAGCGCCTGCAGGTACAGCGGCGACACGCTCTGCGGCGTGGCCGGGTAACGCCACACGCCTTGCGCATCGGCAAACGCGCGCAGCGGCGTGCCATCACGCGCCACCACCAGCGTGGAGGTGTCGCGCGACTTGGGCAGCGGTAGCGGAAAAGCCAGGTCCAGCACCAGCACGGCAGACAACAGCGCCACGGCGCTCCAGCGCAGCCACGTCAACCAGCGGCGGTGGCCGCGTTGGGCCACATCATCGGTGCCAGCGACGCGTTCCTGCGTCCTCTCGGTCCTTGCCTGCGCTTGCTGCTGTTCATCCATCCTGCGAAGCATGCAGGGCAAAACACATTTCGGCCACTCTTGCGCGCCGCGCATCGGGTGATCAGCTCACCTGCGCACTCCTGAATGACGTAATGACGAACGCGCTAGCTTGCAACGTCCGCACGCAGCGAGCGAGACGGCGTTACAAACAGCCGCAGCAATCCCATCGCCAGGAATACGGCAGATAGCCGCAATGCCATGCCGAGCCAGCCACTGGCGGCCGAATCGGACACCGCAAAGACCGTCCAGGCCGCATTGAGCGAGACATGCAGCACCCAGCCGCTCCAGATCGTGTAACCGTCCTGCGCGTCCACAATGGCAAACAGCAGCGCGCCGATGCCGGTGATGGCGAAGATCAATAAGGCGTCGCCGCCTCCGCCGCCTGCCCCGAGCCAATGCACGCCGCCGAACACAACCGCCTGCACCAGCGCGGCGATCGCCGGACGCCAGGCCAGCGCGCGGCAGGCAAAGACAAAGCCGAAACCACGAAAGACGATTTCTTCGGCCAACGGAAACAGCAGCGCCAGCCACAGCAGGCCAAGCAGATCGCCGGTGCCGACCGAGGTGGATTGCGTCCACAGCCCAAGCCAGCACGGCAGTGTGGCCAACAGGGTCAGCGCCGGGCCGCGTAAACCGTTCCAACGCAGCCCCAGACGCGCTGCAATCTCGCCTGGCGTACCAGGACGCAGCAAGGCAGCTGCGACCAACACGACCACCACGCTGAGCAGATTGTCGGCAATCCCGCCGCCATAGGGCACGGGAATTTTCGGGATGGGCAAACCAACCGCCTTGGCCACGTCGCACACCTGCAGCGCGATCAGCAGCACCACCAACCAGACGACATGCGGACCGAATTTGCGCTAGCGTGTATCGAGCGGCATGCAGCCATCCTTGCGTGCAAAAAACGCCTGACTATAGCGGCGGCGGCAGGGTCCCCGCAGTGCCATGGGTCATGCTGGGCGGCCACAGTGCGCATCCGTCGCGCGCCTGCCGCGTGCAGCGAGATAACGCGGCGCTCAACGCGTCTCCAGCGTCGCGCGATAGCGCAGCAAAGCTTCCGGCGCATCGGTCTGGATGATCGATACGCCATCGCGGTACAGGCGGCCCCACACTTTGTCCGGGTCGCGCTCGGCATCGGCATCGCCGCCGTAGCCGGCGATAAAGCCTTCCCACAACGAATTGACCATCAGCCGCACGTTGTGCGCCTTGCTCACCGCCACCAGGGCCGGCAATTGCGATGCGGCCATCTTGGGCAGCTCGAACGCCATCGGGCGCGCATTGCGGGTTTGTGCAGTGGCGATCGCGGCCAGATCGGCCGTGCCGTGCGCATTGATCAGGATCGGGAAGAAGTACACGCGGTCGAACGGCTGCATCGCTGCCAGCGGCGGCGTGGCGATGCCGGCTTCGGCCTTGACGATCACCTGGTGCTGCATGCCGGCGCGCGTGACCGCGTCGACCACCTGCACGTAGATCGCATCCTTGACGTCCAGATTGAGCAGGATGTGGCCCTTGGCGGCGGCCAGCATCTGCTCCAGCGTGACCACGCGCTGATCGGTCAACCGTGCCTGCGCGCCGCCTTCGTCGCTGCGCAACCGCAGCTTCTGCAGATCGGCCAGTGTGAGCTCGGACAGCTTGCCGGCGCCATCGGTGGTGCGGTCCACGGTGGCGTCGTGCAGCATCACCAGCGTGCCGTCTGCGGCGCGGCGCACATCGGTTTCCATCACGTCCGCGCCGATGGCAATACAACGCTGCAAGGCTGCCAGCGAATTCTCCGGCGCGGTGTCGTTGAATCCATGGTCGGGCGCCGCGGCGTGGCAGCCGCGATGCGCCACCACCACGATGCCGCCGTCGGGATTGGTCAGCCGTGCCTGGATCGCGGCAACCCCCACCGGTGCGGCAGTCGCATCGGCGGCAATGGCTGCGCACAGCAGCGCGGCAAAAGAAGCAACAGACTGCAAGGTCATCGTACGGCTCCGCTTGAATGCGTGGGCAACGCGACGCATCCGCCAGGCGGCTGCATCACGATGCATGTGCTTGGATGGCCGCTCACTGCGCGGCCTTGTTTGTCTAGAGCGAGGGCGTAAAGCGCAGGCCCACCCAATAGGTGCTGGGCACCGAGTAACTGTCCTTGAGCAGATTCTGCCCCGGGCCGGTCACGCTGCTGATGCGGCTGTGGGTGAGGTTACTGACCTGGCCGATCAGACTGAGCTGTTTGCTGACCGCATACGTCGCGGTGAAATCCAGCTGCGAGCGCGGCGACCAGTACAGATCCTGCCAGTCGATGTTGCTGACGATGGCACGCAAGGCCTTGCCCTGCCGGTTGTAGGCGGCGCGCAATTCCAGGCCGCCGGTGTTGTAAAACAGCGTGGCGTTGGCGGTGTAGTCCGGCTGGCCGACCAGGTTGTCGAGCTTGCGCTCGCGCTGGCTGACGGTGCTGCCGCTGCCGACGCTATACGGCACGTCCAGGCTGCCATCGAGCAGCGCAAAGTTCGCACTGAAGCCCACGCCGCTGAGCCACGGTGCAATCGGCGCCAGCGTGTTGACGATGCCGTTGAATTCCACGCCACGGATGCGCGCCTTGGCTGCGTTGGCCGGCGTACTGATCAACGCATTGGCGTAGGTGGTGCCATCGAAGGTGAAGCTATCGGTGCGCGAGAGCGTAAAGATTTCGTCCTGGATGCGCTTGTCGAACACGGCGGTAGAGGCAAAGGCATCGAAGTCGCCCGGCAGCCGCCATTCCAGCGACAGATCCAGGTTGTTGGACACGCGCGGCTTGATGTCGGGGTTGCCGATGGTGACGGTGACGCCCTGCGCATTCGGGTTGCCGGCGTCGGTCGTGTTGACGAAGCCGATCGAGGTGCGGGCTGCGTACGCGTCATACGGCGGCCGGCCAAGTGTGCGGCTGGCGCCGACGCGCAGGTCCAGTGCGTCGGTCAGGTGGTAGGTCATGATCGCCGAAGGCAGCAGATAGTCGTAATCCGCATTGGTGGGGTTATCGACATACACGTAGCGGTTGCTGGCGGTGTCCAGCTGGCGCTGGCGGCCCACGGTGTTGAGCTTGGTGCTGTCCAAATGCAGGCCGGCCTGCACGTTGAGTCGCTCACTGCGATAACTCACCAGCCCATAGCTGCCGAAGGTCTTTTCGGTATGTGTGAAGTTGTCCTGGTTGCTGAAAGCCTGCTGGTCGGTGCTGTTGAACGCGCTCAGCGGCGTTGCTGCCAGCACGCGGTTGGCCTTGTCCGGATCGATGGTAATCAGGTTCAGACCGGCATAGCGCATCGGCGCCCTGCCAGTGCCCGCAACATCGGCCAGGCCGAACGCCGGTGCGCTGGTGTTGGGCTGGTACTCCACGCGAAAGATGTCGTAAGAGGGCTTGTCGGTGGTGTATGAAACGCCCGCGGCAAAGCCGATGCCCTGATCGCTTTCGCCTTGATTGAAGCCGTAATCAAGCCGGCCGGTGAGAATGCGATCGGCGGCGGTGCGCTTATAGTCCGGCCGCCAGTACGACAGGCTGTAGTTATCCAGATTGTTGTAGGCCTGCGGCGACACCCCGAAGCGCTGGTCAAAGCCGGAGGTGTCGTAATTGAACGCATAGTTGGGTGTGGCATTCACGGTCACGCCGCTACCGGTCTGCCCCACCGGTACCGCTGCCGGCCGATTGATGCCGGTGGCGTACTTGATCATGCGAATTGGCTCGTCGTAGGTCGCATCCGACCACGAACCCCGTGCAGAGAACTGCTGCCGATCGGTAGGCCGCCAGATGCTGCCCAGCTGCGCCACCTTGGTGCGCGTGGTGACGATCTGGTTGGAGTACCCCACCTCAATATCGCCACCGGGATAGCTGCCCGAGGTCGCGGTCTGATTGAACACCTGGCCACGGTTGCGCGGGTCGATGATGACCTCGTTGCGCTCCATGTCGTCCTTGAAATAGTAGTAGCCGGCCATGGCGTAGGCCTCGAAGGCCGCACTCGGGCGCGCTTCAAACTTGCCGGTGACGCCATAGCGGTCGCGCTGGTTCTGCACGTACCAGTACTTGTCCTGCTGCGGCACCGCCCAGCCATTGCCGAGATTGGCGCCGGTCTGCAGCACACCGTTGTTGTCGTAGAACCCGTAATGCACCGTGTCGGTGGTCATATGGGTTTCGGTGTAGCTACTGAGCGTCTGGTAGTTGGCCGACAGCGTGAAGCCGTATTGCTGTTCGCTGCCGAAGGTGCGGCTGCCGGTGGCATTCAAGCGATACCCAGGGTCGTCCTGGTCGCGCGGCTCGCCCACGTCGTTGGCGTGGCCCAGCGCGGCTTCGGCGCTGAAGAACGGCTTGCCGCCGTTCTCGAACGCGCTACGGGTCTTGAGGTTGATCGCACCGCCGGTAGCATTGGGATCGAGGTCAGCGGTGAACGTCTTGACCACCTGCAACTCGCTGACCATCGACGCTGGCAGCAAATCCAGACGCACGCCGCGGGTGATCGAGCCAAGCGTGCCATTGGGCGTACCGGGCGAAGCGATGGTGAGCCCATCGATGGTGACGTTGTTGTACGACGGCCCCAGCCCGCGCAACACCGGCGTGGCGGCTTCATCGCGCGGATGCTCGTTGTCGGTGGCAGGCAACACGGATAAGCCAGGCACACGGCGCAGCGCTTCGACGATGGTGCTGTCGGGCAAGGCCCGCACGTCGGTCGCACTGATCACATCGGTGATGTTGGTGGCCGCGCGCTTGCTTTCCACCGCCGCCGCGTTGGCACGCCGCACACCGGTGACCTGCATGGCATCGAGGGTTTGCACGCCTGCGGTGGAACTGGAACTGGAACTGGAACTGGAACCGGCGACTTTGCCTGTGCCTGCACCTGCACCTTCACCTGCACCTGCACCTGCGCCTATCGCTGTCGCTGTCGCTGTAGTAGCGGTAGCTGTAGCAGACGTAGCGGTAGCGGAGAGATCTTGATTCGATGCCTCGCTTGATGGCTGGGAAACATTCGCTGCCGCAGCTGGCGTTTCCGCATCGCCGGCATCACCGCTTGCATCTGAAGCCGTTACCGCGGGCGAGATCGGCGAGCCTTTCCACGCGGCATTTGAAGCGTCAAGGGTCTGCGCCTGCGCGCCCGACGAACAGGCCGCGATGGCAAGGGCAAGAATAGAGAGGTGCACACGGTACGAATCGGAGCGCTGCATGGAATCCCGGAAATCGCGCGGCAAGGGCGCCGCGTCTGTGCGAAAGCACGCCACCGTAGGCAGCCAGGATGACCTTTGCGTGTCGCGCACATAGCACCAAAAAGACAATGCGAACACCTGTCGCGCAATGCGAAGAACCGTAGGAGCGCGCTTGCGCGCGATGCGGCTCTTTCGGGAACGCCTCATCGCGCGCAAGCGCGCTCCTACCGGGGCCTCGCAGATCATGGATAACGGATTTACCCCTTCGCCGTACCGCCGCCACGAAAGCTATCCCGTTTAGCCACAGCTGGACGTAAACCCAACGTAGGAGCGCGCTTGCGCGCGAGAAGCTTTACCGGGAACGCCTCATCGCGCGCAAGCGCGCTCCTACCGGGGCCTTGCAGATCATGGATAACGAATTCACCCCTTCGCAGCGCCACCGCCTACGTGAGGTGTCTCGTTCAACCACAGCTGGACGCAAACCCAACGTAGGAGCGCGCTCGCGCGCGAGAAGCTCTCCCGACAACGCCCGCCGCCCAAGCGCGCACTCAGGCGCGGAGTCCGCTGACCCCAATCCACGGATTGCGCCAATGCAGCCAGTCGACCAGGCAAGTCAACCTGCCGGCATGACTGATCCCACTTCGCCCGGACATCGTGCCCTTCGCCGCGGCCGCCATTCGCTCGCGAGGCATTGTTACCTGCTCACCACGGCAACCTACCAGCGGCAGCGCCTGTTCGACGATCCTCGCCTGGCTGCAACCGCATGTGGCGCATTTACGAACGCAGCGCCCGCAGATGCCACGTTGCTTGCCTGGGTATTGATGCCGGCTCACGTTCACTGGCTGCTGCAGTTGGGCCATCACACGCCGCTGGCGCGGGCGGTGGCGTGTCTGAAGGCTGCGAGCACGCGTGCGGTCAACACGCAGCGTGCGGTGCAGGCGCCCGTCTGGGCTCGCGCCTATCACGACCATGCCGTGCGTCATGACGCGGATCTGCGTGCGGTTGCACGCTATGTCATCGCCAACCCATTGCGTGCCGGGTTGGTGCAGCGCCTTGGGGAGTATCCGTTCTGGGATGCGATCTGGCTGGGGTAGAGGCGCGCCTGTGCGGTGAGGTACTTCTGGGAACGCTCCATCGCGCGCAAGCGCGCTCCTACGGTGATTGCGCACGGCTGTACGACCGTGATCGTGGCCTGGCTGGCACCTCCGTTCTGGGCCGCGGTCTTGTTGGCTTAGAAGCTAACAGGCGAGCGGTGGGGCTTTCCCGGGAACGCCTCATCGCGCGCGAGCGCGCTCCTACGGTTATCGCGCACGGCTGTGCCGCTGATCGTGGCCTCGTTGGAACTACGTTTGGAACGCGGTCTTATTGGCCTAGAAGCGAGCAGGCGCACGGTGGGGCTTTCCCAGGGAAGCCTCACCGCGCGCAAGCGCGCTCCGACCGTGATGCCTTACGGCTGCACCACCGTGATCGTGGCCGGGTTGGTGCGGCCGACGCCGCGCAGGTCTGGGCGGTACATGTCTTCCACCAAGGACGGCGGCACGGTGTAGGTGCCCGGGGTGACGGCGCGGACCAGGTAGAACACCTGCGCCTTGCTGCCCGACGACAACGACAGCGCGGCCACGTAGCGGTCATCGCGGAACTCTTCGTGCTTGACGTCGGCGGCGCTGGAACGCTCGCTGATGCCGATGCCGTCCACCACCACGTCGGCCCACTGCTTGGCATCGCCCAGGTTGAAGTTCTCGATTTCCAGGCCAGCCGGCAGCAGGTCGGTGAGCAAGGCGTCGCGCATGCTGGTGTTGGCGGTGATGGTGACGCGCACGATCAGCGCCTCGCCTTCCTTGAGCGCACGCGGCGTCCACGGCTTGCCGTCGGTGGTGTACCAGGTGCGTTCCACACTGAGATGGCGGGTGTCCGCTTCCGGTGCGCTGCGCGGGATGCCGGCCACTTCCAGGCTGGCATACATCGGCGCCTCGCCTTGCGGGACGAACTGCACGCCACGCGCCAGCGCGGCGCTGTCGAAGCTACGGCCAAACAGGCGTGCCGGCGCGATCTCCTGCACCTCCCCACCCACCGTCAACGTGCCCGACACCGTCTTGCCCTGCGCCACCATCAGCGCCTTGCCCAGCCGCGCCAGCGCAACCTGCTCCTGCGTACTCAGCCACAGCGAACCACCGCTGCGGCGCGCGTCCAGCGCCTGGCCCAGCGTCACCGCGCGGGTGTCGTACTCCGGCGAGGACAAGCCGCGCTCATGCAGCAACGCCATCATCAATGCATCGTCGCGGATCGCGCTGCCGTAGTCGCCGAAGTACGGCGGCCGGTCTGCGCTGTTCTTGGCAAAGCCGGCCTTGATTGCCGCCTGGCCACGCTTGGTATCGCCTTGCAGCGACAGTGCCGCGCCCAGATGCACCAGCGACAACCCGGTCAGCGCCTTGTCGCGCTGGTTGTCGTAGAGCGCGCGCAGCGTGCCCAGCGGTGCACGGTTCACGCGCGCCAGCACATAGCCGGACCACGCCTGGTTGGCGAACTTGAGGTTGTCGCGGCGGTCCTGGCCGTAGAACTCGTTCCCGCCGGAGAGCAGATCCTCGCTGAGGCGATTGAGCGCCTTCTGCAGCACGTTGTCGGGCACCGCAAACCCAGCGTCCTTGGCATCGAGCAGGAACTCGGCGATGTACGGGGTCAGGCCCGGATTGACGTAACCATCGTCGCCCCACATCGAAAAATGCCCGCTAGCGATTTGCATCGAGGCCAGCCGACCGAACGCGCCTTCCATGCGCTCGCGGCGGGTGGCCGCATCCAGCCCCTTGGTGCCCAGCGCCTTGGCCGTGGCCTCGTCCAGCAGCAAGGCCGCATAGCCCTTGCTGGTGGTCTGCTCGGCGCAGCCGTACGGATAGTTCAACGCGTCCTGCAACGCGCTGGCGAACGGAATCGGCGGCAGCGGGCTGACCAGCATGCGTGCGGCCACCGAGCCGGCCATCAGGCCCTCGGTCAGGTCCGCATCCATGCTCACCGGTGCCAACGGATCCAGCACACGCGTCTGCGTGCGCAGCACCTGCGGCCAGCCGGCACGCACCGGCAGGTCGTAGCTGCGGTCGGCCTTGAAGCCGTTGCCGTCCACACGCACGCGCACCTTGGCCACGCTATAGCCTTCGGTGGCGGTGAGCGGGAAGCTCAGCGTCTGCTTGCCATCGGTGGCCAGCTTGACGCTGCGCGCCGCCTCGGCAATGGCCAGTGGGCCGATGCCGTCCACCCGCACGTTGAACTCGCCCGGTTTGCCGGTGAAGTTCTGCACGTCCAGCGTCACCGTGCTGCGGTCGCCCGGCGCCATCACGCGCGGCATGCTGGCTTCGGCCAGGATCGGCGCACGCACGATGGTT
Source organism: Xanthomonas sp. NCPPB 4037 (assembly GCF_041475695.2). Taxonomy (NCBI): domain Bacteria; kingdom Pseudomonadati; phylum Pseudomonadota; class Gammaproteobacteria; order Lysobacterales; family Lysobacteraceae; genus Xanthomonas; species Xanthomonas sp. NCPPB 4037. Next base: position 1,289,729 of record NZ_CM191261.1, on the reverse strand, counting down.
TCCATGTCGCGGTTGCCGTAGCGCGTGTCCGAGTACACCAGTGCCGAGACACGCAGCGTGCCGTTGAAATCCGGCACCGGCAGTTGCACGCGTGCATTGCCCTTGGCATCGAGTTGCACCGACCCGGAGAACAGGTCCACCGTCTGCACGCGTGCGGTCGGGCGCTTGGCCTGCGGCAGCGCTTCCAGGGCCATGTCGCCACCGAACTTGAGCTTGCCGCTGGCGCCGTCGAAACTTTCGATCACCCGTCCGTAGATGTCGTAGGCATCGGTGCCCAGCCGGCGCTGCGCGAAGAACTGCGCGTTGGCATCGGGCACCGGGAAGCGGGTGATGTTGAGAATGCCCACGTCCACCGCCGAGATGGTGACGTGCGCGGCCTTGCCGGCCAGCTCCGGCACACTCACGGTCACTGGCAACGGTTGTTCCGGGCGCATCTGCTTGGGCGCAGACAGGCCCACCGCCACGCGCCGCGCCTTGCGGTCCATCGGCACGAACGCCACGCCCACCGCGCGTGCGGGGGTGATCTTGCTCGGCGCGCTGCCGCCGCGGAACACCAGCGCGGTCACGTACACGTCGTGCCGTTCCCAGGCCTCGGTGACCGGAATCTCGAAAGTGCTGCCCGGCTTGACGTCGATGTCCTGCACGTACAGCAGCTTGTCGCTTTCCACCAGCAGCACACCCTTGCCGGCATGCGGCGGGGTCAGCGTGACCTTGAGCGTGTCGCCGGCGCGGTAGCCGGTCTTGTCCAGCGCCAGCTTGACCTTGTCCGGGCGCGCGTCCAGGCCGCGGTTTTCGTCATTCCAGCTCCAGCCGGCGCGGAATGGATAGCGCGTGGTCAGGCCGGTGGCCGGGTCGAATACGTCCAGACGGTACTCGCCCCACTCCACCGGGAAATCGAGCTTGGCATTGCCGCTGCCGACGTCGATCGTGCGGGTGTCCTTGTTCTCGAAGCGGCGGGTGAAGTCGTAATCCCAATGGTCGTCGGTGTAGTTCCAGTGGTAGTCGCGCAGTTCGCGCACCAGCGTGGCCTTGAGCCCCTTGGCGGGCTGCGGTTTGCCCTCGGCATCCACGCGGGTGATCTCGAAGCGTGCGTTGCTGTTGGCATCGGCGCCGTCGGTGTCATCGAACAACGGGCGCACGCCGACCAGCGCCTTGGCCGGCCACAGCACCCGCTTGATGGTGCGGGTCACGGTGCGCCCGCCGGTCTCGTACACGCTGCCGGAGACCACGGCGGCAATGGTGCTGACCGGCTTGGCTTCGTCCGGCAGCGCGATGTCTTCGCGCAACACGCCATCGCCGCCGAACTCGGTGTCGATCACGTCCTTGGCTTCGCGCGGCAGCTCCAGTGTGGGGTCGCCGAAGAACCAGCCCGGCAACGACTCCAGCGGATGTTGCTCCACGCTCACCGCCAGCTTGGCGGTGAAGCGGTTGCCATCGGCCGGCGCGCCGTACAGATACGCGGCATTGGCGATCAGGGTGAAGGGCTTGCCGGCGCTCAAGGTCTTTTGCGCGGCGTCCAGGTCCAGCTTCATGCGTTCGGGCAGGAACTCTTCCACGCGCACGGTCATGCCCTGCACGGCGTCCTTGCTGCCCGGGTCGGTGCGGAATTCCACCTGCCAGCGGCCGGTCGGCGCATCGGCGGGAATCTGCTGGGTAAATTCGAAATAGCCCTGCTCGCCCGGCTGCAGCTTGGTTTCGCGGAAGGTCTTGCCGTCGGGCTGCTTGAGCCGCAGGAACACCGGCTGGCCGCCCTTGGTCGGCCCGCTGGTGGGCTTGCCGTCGTTGTCGCGCAGGATTGCCGACACGCGCATGGTCTCGCCGGGGCGATACAGGTCGCGGCCGGCCCAGGCGAACACGTCGAACCAGGCGCCTTCGCGCCCGGCCACGGCAAATTCGCTCAGATCCAGCGCCGGCTGGTTGAACGGCAGCATCGAAATATCGGTCTTGCTGCGCGCCACCAGCACATGGCTGGCGTCGAGTGTGTAGTTGAGCAACGCATTGCCGTTGGCGTCGGTGCTGCCCTTGAGGAACAGCTCGCCCTTGGCATCGAGGATGCGCAGTTCCACGTTCTTGGCTGGCTCACCGCTCTGCAGCGAGGCGGTGTGCACGAACAGCTTGTCCTTGTAGGCGCGCGTATGCAGGCCGATGTCGCTGACGGTGAAGAAGGCGGTGTCGAATTCGTTTTCGAAGGTGCCGGCGCGCTTCATCACCGCGAAATACAGGCCCGGCTCCTGCAGCTCCTTGATGTCCTGCGTGGGCAGGTAGGTCAGCACGCGCTCGTTCTGCTTGCCGCCCAGGATGAAGCGGTTGACGTAGATCGGGTCGGCCAGTTTGGACAGCGGTGCGTTCTCGCTGTACTCGTTTTCCAGGTCCCAGCTGCCGAGTCGGCCGCCGCGCTGGAACTGGTGGAAGAACGCCGGCAGCGACTTCTCGCGCACGCGCAAAAATTCCACGTCCACTTCCGGCACGTTCACCGACACGACCGGCAAGCCGCGGCTTTCGCGCGCCGGCAGCACGCTGCCCTGCGAGGCGAAGCCGGCCACCGGCTTCAACTCACCGGTGTAGACCTTCTGCTTGAGGGGCTTGCCCAGGCGGCTGCCATCGGCGGCGAGCAGGTTGGCGGCGATCAGGACGGTATAGTCCTTGGCCGCTTCCACGTACGGGTAGCGCAGCGTCTTGCCGTCGTCAGACAGCGACCAGCTGCTGTCGCCGTTGCCGACCTTTTCCTCGAAGCGCACCAGCGCATCGAAGTCCTGCGTGCCCACCAGCGGCCGCGAGAACTCCAGCGCCAGCGACAGGCCGTCGCTGGTCTGATCGGGGTAAGCGCGCGCCAGGCCAAAGCCGGTGATGCCTTGCTTGTCGGCCTTGATCGCCTCGCCACTGGCAGTGGGCAACTGGCCGCTTTCGTTGCGCTTGCACGCCACGCTCCCCAGCGCCACCGTCAGCAACACCACCCACAGCAGCATCCGCCGCACGCCCGACGACGTCATCCCTGATTCCTGCCTGTCCATTCGCGCTACCCCATGACTGAGGCGGCAAGTATAGCGACGTGCTTCACGCCGCCGATGTTCGATATGTGGCCGGTCGCGGACTTGCCGATGGGCGGTGAGCCTGCGCTGCGGTAGATGCGTGGCGATGGCAACGGCGCGTCCGGCCCGCGGATTCAGTGGCTTTTTAGCCGCACGTTTGAGATGCAGTCAGAAGCCTGGTTGGTCGAGGGCGCGGTGCCCTCGCCGCTTGTGGGACACGCCGTGAATCCGTCCATGCAGGCTCAGTAGCGGCATCCATGCCGCTACATGGTCCCGCAATCGGCAAGGACACCGCACCAGAGTCTGAGTCGGTTGCGTTGTAGAAAACATGCACACCGACACTCTCGACCGGATCGCCGCGTGGACAATCAGCTCCACAACGCAACGACATCAACGGCAGCGTCTACAAAGCAACCGGCTCACTGTCTAGCGCGGTGCCCTCGCCGATTGCGGGACCGTTGGCGGCATGGATGCCGCCATCGAGCCCCCAGGGACGGGTTCACGGCGTGTCCCGCGAGCGGTGGGGGCACCGCGCACCCGGCCAACCAGTCTGTGGCTGCGTCCAATAAAGTGCGGCCAACAAAACCACTGCGCTTACCGCCAGGCTGGCGTTCGCCACGACAGGTGGTGGCAGCGGCGCGCAGGAACCGAAGTGGACGCATGCGACATGCCGATTCGTAACGCGGCCGCGCCCGCCTGGCAGCTGCGCAGTCGTTTTGATAGCTGCGCTTAGTGCGACTGCAACAACGTGCGCATGTACATATCGATCAACGCCGGCTTGTCCGCGCGCAGGCAAGCCTGCACGTTCGGCGTGCCTGTGCGTTCGCGCGTGTAGCCCTGCGCATCGACTTCCAGATGCACTGGCGTGGTCGGGCATAGCTGCGGTTGCAGCAGCCAGGCCACCGGCACCACGTCGAACAACGTGGGCGTGGCGCTGGCCCACGGTTGGTCGGTATTGCGCCACTGGTAGTACAGCTGGGTGAGTGCATCGGTCAGGCCATCGCCCTGTGCAAACAGGGCCACGCGCTCGGGTTCTTCCAGCGTGATCTGGGTGGCGTCCAGCGGCAGCAGCACGATCGGCACGCCAGCGGCGAACACCCGTTGTGCGGCGGGTACATCGGCCAGCAGGTTGTACTCCGGCGCCGGTGCGCTGGCCGGGCGGTACGCCGACTTGCCGTAGCCCACCCGCACCGAGCCGCCCATCGCAACGATGCGCTTGAGCTTGGCAAACCCTGCCGGGTCGCGCTGCTGTGCACGCGCCGCATCGGTCATCGGCCCCAGCACCAGCAAGGTCACCTCGCCGGGATGCAGGCGCGCCTGCTGCAGGATCATCGCCGCCGCATCCGGCAGGTTGCCTGGTAGCTGCCCCTTGGCCGCCCAGCGCGCCTGGCTGAAGGGAATCGTGCTGGTGGTGCGCTCGCCCACCGCCAGCGGAATCTCGCCGCGTCCGGCCTGCCGCAACAGCCGCTGCAGCAACTGCGCGCGCAGCGTGGTATCGCCCCAGGCCGAGGCGATGCCCAGCACCTGCAGCTGCGGGCTGCGCAGCAGCAGGCCCAGCGCGAAGGCGTCGTCGATGTCATCGCCGATATCGGTGGACACCACCACGCGCTCGGCCGCGGCGATGGCCGGCACTGTCTGCGCCTGCGCCGCCGCTGCCTGCACAGCGCTGCACGCCAGCATCCCGCACAGGCCCACCGCTATCAGCCACCTGGTTGCCCACCGTTGTCGCATCACCGCACTCCACCACAAAAAAAACCGCCGGCATAATAGCCGGCGGCCTGGATCGCTTACCTCACACCGGCCATCAGAAATTGGCGCGGAACTGTGCACCGACGATGCGTGGGTCGTTGATGAAACCGGTGAGGTTGTTGAAGTCGATTGCACCGGTGGCGCGGATCTGGTTGGTGCAGTTGCGGCAGAACACCGACAGCTCGTACGCACCGGCGCCCCAGTTGTAGCCGATCTTCGCGCCACCTTCGACCAGCGGCTGGCCGACGAACTCACGCGAGTCGTACAGGAAGAAGTTCACTTCGCTGCGGTAGGACCAGTCGGTGTAGAAGAACAGCTCGCCGTCATCGCCCATCGGGATGCCGTAGCGCAGCGTGGCGTTGGCCATCCACTTGGATGCCTGCGGCAGCGCATTGCCATCGATGATGGCGTTGCCGGCGGCGTTGAGCGGGTCGGTCACGGTGCAGGTGCGGCACACGCCCACCGACAGGGTGGGGTCTTCGATGCGGGTCCAGTTGTAGGCACCGCCGGCGGTCACACGCAGGTTCTGGGTGATCAGCGCTTCGAAGTCGAATTCGGCACCGCGTGCCTTGGTCTTGTCGGCATTGAGCAGGCGCACATCGTTGGAGGCGCCGCCCACTGCGGTGAGCTGCTGGTTCTTCACCCGGAAGTCGTAGACGTCGAAGCTGATGCGGGCGCGGTTGTCGAACAGGTCGGACTTGATGCCGATCTCGAACGAATCCACCGTCTCCGGCTCGGCCACGGTCAGCGGCGCGGTGCCCGAAGGCACGCCGAAGCTGGCGCCGCGGAAACCACGTGCGGCACGTGCGTAGACGTTGACCGCATCGTTGATGGCGAAGGTCGCCGCCACATCGCCGGTGACCTTGGAGTTGTCGGTCTCGCCGCTGGAGGGCTCGACCAGCGTGACGCGGTCCAGCGCCAGCACGTCGAAGGTCTTCTTGTCGTAGGTGTAACGGATGCCGGCGCGCAGGTTCAGGCGATCGGTGGCGGCATAGTTCAACGAGCCGAACGCCGCCCACGAGGTATTGCGCTGACGGGTCAGCTGATAGCTGGCCAGGTCGCCGCCGCTGAAGGTGTTGTAGGTGTAGTTCTCGCCTTCCACGTCGTCATGGAAGTAGTACAGGCCGGCCTGCCAGTTGAGCGGGCCCGCGTACTGCGATTCGGCACGCAGCTCCTGGCTGTACTGGTCCAGGCTCTTGATGCCGCCGGCGGTTTCCACCGGGAACGGGATCGGGCCGGGGCCGGACGGCGGCGCGAACACTGCGCCGAAGCCGCCGTCGATATCGCCGCGGCTGTAGTACTTGCCGATGCCTTCATAGGCGGTGATCGAGTGCAGCGCGATGTCGCCCAGGTCCCAGCTCAGATTGGCGCTGCCGCCGTAGGTCTGCAGTTCCTGGTTGTTGGCGCCGTCGATGGAGGCACGCTCCGGATCGAAGCCATCCACCAGCTGGTTGGTGCCCGGCTGGAAGATGTTGGCGCGGAACAGACGCGCGGTGCCGTCCAGGTGGCGGGCGTGCGCGTTGAACAGCGCGCTGAACGTGTCGCTGCCCTGGTACAGCAGCTGCAGGCGCACGGCCGAGTCGGTATAGCCTTCCAGGTCGCGGCCGTCGCGGTTTTCCACCCAGTCGTCGCGGCGCTGACCCAGCGTGGACAGACGCGCCGCCCAATGCTCACCCATGGCGATGCTCAGGCCGCTTTCCAGGGTCATGGTGCCATAGGTGCCGTAGGACAGGCTGGCGTAGCCGTCATTGGCGCCGATGGTCGGCTTGACCGAATTGAACTTGACCACGCCGGCCGGCGTGTTGCGGCCGAACAGCGTGCCCTGCGGGCCGCGCAGCACTTCCAGGCCTTCCAGATCGAAGATCGGGAAGCCCTTGAGGAAGGCGTTTTCCTGCACCACGTCGTCGTACACCAACGACACCGGCTGCGAGGCGTAGGTGTTGAAGTCGGTGTTGCCGTAGCCGCGGATATACACGCGCGGGAACACACGGCCGTTGGAGGATTCGATATTCAGGCTGGGCGCCTTGCCGGCCAGCACCCGGATGTCCGAACCGCTGGTGGAGATGGCATCCAAAAATTCCGGACGCAGCACCGAGGCGGACACGGGCACGTCCTTGGAGTCTTCCGAGCGGCGCTCCACCGTGACCTTGACCGCGTCCAGACGCGCAATGCCGTCATCGCTGGGCGCCTGCTGGGCCGCGGCGTAGAACGGAAGAAGGGAAGCGACGGCAACGGCGAGCGCGCTGACCTGAAGCGACCGGCTGGCTGACATGGGAGGACTCCGGATTCTGATGACGGGGCGGCCTGGCTTTCATGCCGCGTTGCAACAGAATTAACACGATTTACACAAATATGGCAGAGCGCGTGCGAAAAAGTTTTCGGAATTCAAAAGTGCGTTCTAATTAATGCAACAGGGACGTGCAATTTACGCGCTGCAACCCCGCTAGCGGCAGCAATACGCAGCCGCTGCCCCTCGGATCAGCGCAGCGACGCGGACTTCAGGCTTGTTTCGCTGCGCCGATTACCCGCGCCCGGCAGCATCAGCCGGCACCCGGACCCACCCTTCCATCAACACGCGCGCACTGCGGCTCATCAACGCTTTGGTGACCTGCCACTGCCCACCCACCTGGGTCGCCTCGGCGCCCACGCGCAAGGTGCCCGACGGATGACCGAAGCGCACCGCCGAGCGCGCCGCGCCGCCGGCGGCCAGATTGACCAGGGTGCCCGGCACAGCGGCGGCGGTGCCGATCGCCACCGCGGCGGTCCCCATCATGGCGTGGTGCAATTTGCCCATCGACATCGCGCGCACCAGCAGATCGACCTCGGCCGCATGCACCGGCTTGCCGCTGGAGGCGATGTAGTCGGCCGGCGGCGCCACGAACGCGACTTTCGGGGTGTGCTGGCGCGTGGCCGCATCCTCCACGCGTGCGATCAGGCCCATGCGTACCGCACCGTGTGCGCGCAGGGTTTCGAACATGGTCAGCGCGCGCGGGTCGCCATTGATGGCGTCCTGCAGCTCGGTGCCGGTGTAGCCCAGGTCGCGCGCGTTGACGAAGATGGTGGGAATGCCGGCGTTGATCAGGGTGGCGTCGATGGTGCCCAGGCCCGGAACCTCCAGCGCATCGATCAGGTTGCCGGTCGGGAACATCGCCCCGCCCTCGCCTTCGGCAGCATCGGCCGGGTCCAGGAATTCCAGTTGCACTTCGGCCGCCGGAAAGGTCACGCCATCCAGTTCGAAGTCGCCGGTTTCCTGCACCTGGCTTGCGCGCATCGGTACGTGCGCCACGATGGTCTTGCCGATGTTGGCCTGCCAGATCCGCACCGTGGCCACGCCATCGCTCGGCACGCGTGCCGGATCGACTAGGCCATTGGCAAGCGCAAACGGCCCCACCGCCGCCGACAGGTTGCCGCAGTTGCCGCTCCAGTCCACGAAGGCACTGTCGATGGACACCTGCCCGAACAGATAGTCCACGTCGTGCCCCGGCCGCGTGCTGGCGCAGACAATCACGCTCTTGCTGGTGCTCGACGTCGCCCCGCCCATGCCATCGATCTGCTTGCCATACGGATCCGGGCTACCGATCACCCGCAGCAACAACGCATCGCGCGCCGGCCCCGGCTGCTGTGCGGCAAGCGGCAGATCCTGCAGGCGGAAGAACACGCCCTTGCTGGTGCCGCCGCGCAGGTAGGTGGCGGGGATGCGGAGTTGGGGCAAATGGGTCATGTCTGCTCGGTGAGGTCGAATTGAGTTGTGTGCATGGACACGTCCGGTGCAGCAGCGCCGCGTGCTTGGCTTGGCGGGGCTGCGTGCCAGGCGTTACGGATGTGCGCTCATCCACGCAGGAATATCGCGTTGCATGTGCAGGACACGCCAGATGACGATGTCGGTTGCGCGCTCGTTGTAGAACAGCAGATAGGGAAACCGCCTGAGCGGCCAGACACGAATCTGCGGCAGCTTCAGCACCACCGCGTGGCGGCTCGAACCGGCCGCCGGATTGCGCATGAGCGTGGTCATCGCCGACTCCAGTGCTTTGGTAAAGGCCAATTCCAGCGCAAGCCCGCCCTCGGCGCCGTACCAGGCGGCGGCCTCGTCGACATCGCGCAGCGCCAACGGGCGCCAGCGCGCCGGCTTCATTTTCCGGCAGCGCGCTGATGCGCACGCGCGCGCATGCTGTCAAAGAAGTCGGCCTCCATCGCAACAGCAGGCCCGGACTCTGCGCCGTCCAGCAACAGCGCGCGCAGGCTTTGCGCATCACGCTGCATACGGATCAGCTCGCGCAGATATTCGCTGCTCGAGCCGTAAGCATGTTCCAGGACCTGCTGGTCGACAAATTCCTTGAGCTCGTCCGGGAGCGAGATGTTCATGGTGGCCATGCAGCGACCCGATGGCAAAGATTGCCAAAGTGTGCCTCCCGGCAGCGGCATCGGCAAGCCGCTGGGTGAGACGTACTGGCGCATCTTCAGGCGGCCTTGGTTGCTTCCAGAAAATCCTGTGCAAACCGCTGCAGCACGCCGCCCGCCTCGTAGATCGACACTTCTTCTGCGGTATCCAGGCGGCAGGTCACCGGCACCTGCAGCTGCTCGCCGTTGCGTCGATGCACCGACAGCGTCAGCGTTGCGCCCGGGGTGCGTTCACCGACCACATCGAACGTCTCGCTGCCATCGATACCCAGTGTCTTGCGGTCGGTCCCCGGCTTGAACTCCAGCGGCAACACGCCCATGCCGATCAGGTTGGTGCGGTGAATCCGCTCGAATCCTTCGGCCACGATCGCCTCCACACCGGCCAGCCGCACGCCCTTGGCCGCCCAATCGCGCGACGAGCCCTGCCCGTAATCGGCACCGGCAATGATGATCAGCGGCTGCTTGCGCTGCATGTAGGTTTCGATCGCCTCCCACATGCGCAGCACTTGCCCTTCCGGCTCTAGCCGCGCCAGCGAACCGGCCGTGACCTGGCCATCGACCACCGCCATTTCATTCACCAGCTTGGGGTTGGCAAAGGTCGCCCGCTGCGCGGTGAGATGGTCGCCGCGATGGGTGGCGTAGGAATTGAAGTCTTCTTCCGGCACGCCCATCTGGGTGAGGTATTCACCGGCCGCACTGCTGGCAAGAATCGCATTGGACGGCGAGAGATGATCGGTGGTGATGTTGTCGCCCAAAACCGCCAGCGGGCGCATGCTCTGCAAGGTGCGCGCACCTGCCAACGCACCCTCCCAATACGGCGGGCGGCGGATGTAGGTGCTCTGCGCGCGCCAGTCGTACAACGGGCTGACGCGTGCACCTTGCAGGCCACCGCGCTTGAACATCGGCTCGTACACGCTGCGAAAATGCTCCGGCTTCACGCTGCGCGCCACCACCGCATCGATCTCCGCATCGCTGGGCCACAGGTCCTTGAGCGTGACCGGCACACCCTCGGCATCCACGCCCAGGACATCCTTCTCGATATCGAAGCGCACCGTGCCGGCGATGGCGTAGGCAATCACCAACGGCGGCGACGCGAGAAAAGCCTGCTTCGCGTACGGGTGGATACGTCCGTCGAAATTGCGGTTGCCCGACAACACCGCGGTGGCATACAGGTCGCGCTCGATGATTTCCTGCTGGATCACCGGGTCCAGCGCGCCGCTCATGCCGTTGCAGGTGGTGCAGGCGAACGCCACGATGCCGAAGCCCAGCTGCTCCAGCTCGCCCAGCAAGCCGGCCTCTTCCAGATACAGCTGCACCGCCTTGGAACCGGGTGCCAGCGAACTCTTCACCCATGGTTTGCGCGTAAGACCGCGCGCATTCGCATTGCGCGCCAGCAAGCCGGCGGCGATGACGTTGCGCGGATTGGAGGTATTGGTGCACGAGGTAATCGCCGCGATGATGACCGCGCCGTCGGGCATCTGCCCGGGCACCTGCTCCCACGCAGCGGCAATGCCACGGCTGGCCAGCTCGCTGGTCGCCACCCGCTTGTGCGGGTTCGACGGCCCGGCCATGTTGCGCACCACGCTGGACAGATCGAACTGCAGCACGCGCTCGTACTGCGCGGTGACCAGATCGTCGGCCCACAAGCCGGTCTGGCGTGCGTAGGTTTCCACCAGCGCAATCTGCGTGTCTTCGCGCCCGGTCAGGCGCAGGTAGTCCAGCGTCTGCTGGTCGATGTAGAACATCGCCGCGGTGGCGCCGAATTCCGGCGTCATGTTGGAAATGGTGGCGCGGTCGCCGATGGTCAGCGCACTGGCGCCCGCACCGTAGAACTCCAGGTACGCGCCCACCACGCGCTGCTGGCGCAGGAATTCGGTCAGCGCCAGCACGATGTCGGTGGCGGTGATACCCGGCGCCGGCCGCCCCAGCAACTCCACGCCAATGATGTCCGGCAGCCGCATCCACGAAGCGCGGCCGAGCATCACGTTCTCCGCTTCCAGGCCACCAACGCCTACGGCAATCACGCCCAACGCATCCACGTGCGGGGTGTGGCTGTCGGTGCCCACGCAGGTATCCGGAAACGCCACGCCGTCCTGCACGTAGATCACCGGCGACATTTTTTCCAGATTGATCTGATGCATGATCCCGTTGCCCGGCGGGATCACTTCCACATTCTCGAATGCACGCTTGGTCCATTCGATGAAGTGAAACCGGTCGGCATTGCGGCGGTCTTCCACGCCACGATTCTTGGCGAAGGCCTGCTTGTCGAAGCCGGCATATTCCACCGCCAGCGAGTGATCCACGATCAACTGCACCGGCACCACTGGATTGACCTGCGCCGGGTCGCCGCCCTGCTCGGCAATGGCATCACGCAAGCCGGCCAGATCCACCAATGCGGTCTGCCCGAGGATGTCGTGACAGACCACACGCGCCGGGAACCACGGGAAATCCAGGTCGCGCTTGCGCTCGATCAACTGCCGCAGATAGGCATCCACGTGTTGCGGGTCGGCGCGGCGCACCAGGTTTTCGGCATGCACACGCGCGGTGTACGGCAGCGTGGCATACGCACCGGGCTGCAACGCATCCACAGCGGCGCGGGCATCGAAATAGTCCAACGAGGTGCCCGGCAAGGGCTTGCGGTACGAGTTGTTCATGGCTGGCGACATCACGAAGCGGGCGGGGGCTTTGGAGCGGGAATCGGGAATCGGGAATCGGGAATCGGGAATCGGGAATCGGGAATCGGGAATCGGGAATCGGGAATCGGGAATCGGGAATCGGGAATCGGGAATCGGGAATCGGGAATCGGGAATCGGGTCAAGGCTGCCGGGCTGTGCGGTGTTTGCAAGTACAAAGTTGCGCTGTTTTTCCTGCTATCTGCTCAAGAGGCAGCCAACCGGTCAACAGCGCAACCTGCAGCGCCTGCTCAGGCGCGCTGATCCAGCGGCACAAACGCCTGGTCTTCCGGCCCGGTGTAGTTGGCCGAGGGGCGGATGATCTTGCCGTCCACGCGCTGCTCGATGATGTGCGCGCTCCAGCCGGCGGTGCGTGCCAGCACGAACAGCGGGGTGAACATCGCCGTCGGCACGCCCATCATGTGGTAGCTCACCGCACTGAACCAGTCCAGGTTCGGGAACATCTTCTTGATGTCCCACATCACCGTTTCCAGGCGCTCGGCGATGTCGTACATCTTGCGGCTGCCCTGCTCGTCCGACAGCTCGCGGGCCACGTCCTTGATCACCTTGTTGCGGGGGTCGGACACCGTGTACACCGGGTGGCCGAAGCCGATCACCACTTCCTTGCGCTCCACCCGTGCCTTGATGTCGGCCTCGGCCTCATCCGGCGTGTCGTAGCGCTTCTGCACTTCGAATGCCACTTCGTTGGCACCGCCGTGCTTGGGGCCACGCAGCGCGCCGATGCCGCCGGCAATGGCGCTGTACATGTCGCTGCCGGTGCCGGCGATGACGCGGCTCGCAAACGTCGACGCATTGAATTCGTGCTCGGCATACAGGATCAGGCTTGTGTGCATCGCGCGCACCCACGATTCTTTCGGCGCAAAGCCGTGCAACAAGTGCAGGAAATGCCCACCGATCGAATCGTCGTCGGTCTCCACTTCGATGCGCTTGCCGTTGTGGCTGTAGTGATACCAGTACAGCAGCATCGAGCCCAGGCTGGCCATCAACTTGTCGGCGATGTCGCGCGCACCTGGATGGTTGTGGTCGTCCTTTTCCGGCTGCAGGCAGCCGAGCACGGAAACGCCGGTGCGCATCACATCCATCGGGTGCGCCGAGGGGGGCAGCTGTTCCAGCGCAGTTTTCACCGCCGCCGGCACGCCGCGCAGCGAGCGCAGCTTGGCCTTGTAACCACGCAGCTCGCTGCTGTTGGGGAGCTTGCCGTGCACCAGCAGATACGCGATCTCTTCGAATTCGCTGCTGGTGGCCAGGTCCAGAATGTCGTAACCACGGTAGTGCAGATCGTTGCCGCTGCGCCCCACGGTGCACAGCGCGGTATTGCCGGCGGCGGTGCCGGACAAGGCAACCGATTTCTTCGGCTTGAAACCAGGAATGACGGTGTCGTTCATGCGATGACCTCTTCAGATATGGCGTGTCGCGAAATGACTAACGGGATGGCACCGGCGACGTGCTGCGTAGCGCGATCATGCGCCCTTGCGCGCGAACAAGGCATCCAGTCGCTGTTCGTAATCGTGATAGCCGATGCGCTCGTACAACTCTTCGCGCGTCTGCATGCTTTCCAGCACGGCATTCTGATGCCCATCGCGGCGAATTGCGGTGTACACCGCTTCGGCGGCCTTGTTGGCCGCGCGGAAGGCAGACAGCGGGAACAACTGGATCGCCACGCCGGCCTGTGCAAGTTGGTCGCGCGTGAACAGCGGCGTCTTTCCGAATTCGGTGATGTTGGCCAGCACCGGCACGCGCACCGCATCAACGAAGCGCTGGTAGGTCTCCAGGTCATAGGCGGCCTCGGCGAAGATACCGTCCGCGCCCGCCTCCACGCAGGCAATGGCGCGTTCGATCGCGGCATCCACGCCTTCCATCTGGATCGCATCGGTCCGCGCAATCAGGAAGAACGCCGCATCGGTCTTGGCATCGGCCGCTGCCTTGACACGATCCACCATCTCGCCCTGGCTGACGATCTCCTTGCCCGGGCGATGGCCGCAGCGCTTGGCGCCGACCTGATCTTCGATATGGCAGCCGGCCGCGCCCGCCTTGATCAGCGACTTGATGGTGCGTTCGATATTGAACGCGCTCGGCCCGAAGCCGGTGTCCACGTCCACCAGTAGCGGAAGTTCGCAGACATCGGTGATGCGGCGCACATCGATCAGCACGTCTTCCAAGGTGTTGATGCCCAGATCCGGCAAGCCCAACGACCCGGCCGCGACTCCGCCGCCAGAGAGATAGATGGCCTGATAGCCGGCGCGTTGCGCCAGCAGCGCGTGGTTGGCGTTGATGGCGCCGATCACCTGCAACGGCGATTCGGCGGCCAGGGCCGCGCGGAACCGGGCGCCAGCGGAAGACAAGGGCAAGGACGTCATGGCGATTCCTGAGATGGGATGACTGCAGTAGCGCAAAGGGCGTGCCAACCGTAAGCCATTGATGTGACTGATCGCGTGCGCGCACAGCGTTGCATCAATGAAACAGGCGGAGCACCATGCAACATCACTGAACGTCAGCGAATCATGGCCCACTCCTCCTTCGTCGCTCCTTTGGATGGCACCCTGCCGGTGATCTGGACGGTCAGCGTGTCGCGCCTGACCGGCCTGCTGGCCGATGTCATTCCCGAGTTCGACCAGCGCGCACGCATCGAGCAGATCAACCTCGGCTTTGCCGAGGCGGTCGAGGTCATCGGCCAACGCCTGCGCCGCGAACGCTGCGATGTGTTGGTGGCTGGCGGCTCCAACGCCGCTTACCTGCGCAGCCGGCTACCGCTGCCGCTGACGCCGATCCAGGCCACCGGCTTCGACCTGATGGAAGCCCTGGCGCGCGCGCGACGCATCGCACCGCGCATCGGCGTGGTCACCCATGCCACCGACGTGCCGTCATTTCAGCCGTTCCAGGACAGCTTCGCGCTGGACATCGCCCACCGCCGCTTCGTCACTGCCGAGGACGCGCGCGACTGCATCGCCGACCTGCGCGCCAGCGGCATCCAGGTGATCGTCGGGACCGGCATGGCGATCGACTTCGCCGAACAGGCCGGCCTGCCCGGCGTGTTGTTGTACTCGGCCGATTCGGTGCGCCTGGCACTCGACCAGGCAATCGCCCTGGCCACGGCGCCCAGCAGCGCAGCCCCCGCTCTGCGTAGTGCCGCACGCCGCACGCGCAACCAACCGGCCGCACTGCTCGGCGAAGACGCCGCCATGGTGCAGGTGCGTGCACTGGTGCAGCTGTACGCGCCGCACGCCAGCACCGTGTTGATCAGCGGAGAGACCGGCACCGGCAAGGAACTGGTTGCGCGCCAGCTGCACGCCGGCAGCCGCCGCCGGGGCCGGTTCGTGGCGATCAACTGCGGCGCGATTACCGAGTCGCTGCTGGAAGCGGAACTATTCGGCTACAGCGATGGCGCCTTCACCGGCGCGCGGCGCGGCGGCCACACAGGGCTGATCGAAGCCGCGCAGGACGGCACCCTGTTTCTCGATGAAATCGGCGAGCTCCCACTGCCGCTGCAGACCCGCCTGCTGCGTGTACTGGAAGAACGCGAAGTGCTGCGCGTTGGCGCCACCGTGCCGGTACCGGTCGATGTGCGCGTGGTGGCGGCCAGCCTGCAGCCGCTGCAGACACTCGTCGACCAAGGCCGCTTCCGCCGCGACCTGTTTTATCGCCTGGCCGCCTTGCGCATCGCACTGCCGCCACTACGGAATCGCCCCGACGACATCGCCTTGTTGCTCACGCACTACGCGCAACACGGCAGCGAGATGGCATTGCCACTCTCGCCCGCTGCGCTGCAGCGACTGCAACAGCACGCCTGGCCTGGCAACGTTCGCGAGCTACGTAACCTGGTCGAGCGTTTGTGCATTCATTGGAAGGCGCAAGCGCAGGGCCAGGTGAGTCTGGCCCAGCTCGAGGCCTGGGCCCCGGAGCTGGCCGATGCCAGCACGCCAGCGGCCTACGATTCCACATCCGCCGACGCAGCCAGCTCGCGCGCGCAACTCACCGCGACATTGGTACGTGCGGCGCTGGACCGTGCGCAGGGCAACCGCGCGGCTGCGGCCAAAGCGCTGGGCGTCTCGCGCACCACCCTCTGGCGCTGGATGCAGGCACAGGGGCTCGCTTCTTCGCAGTGACCGGCGCACGCGCGCGCTTGAGTACTAGCGCTAGAACAGATCGCCGCGGCACGGCTTTTGCGACTGACGCAGCACCTGCGCCCGCAGGCACGCACTACTTGACCGGTGTGTACTCGGATTCGCCGGTGCTCAGGTTGCCGGTCGACTGATCGATGGCGTAGTTGATGGTGCCCACGCCATTGGAAACCTGCAGCACATCGCCACGCAGTACCGCCGGATAATTTTTGGTCTTTACCCCGTTGCCGAACAGCTCGGGCCGGGTATCGCGAATGATGAAGCTCTCGCCGTTGTGCTCGATGCTCAGCACGTTCTTCGGCGCTTTGGCGTTGACCCACTTGCCCACGAATTCCTCGCCCATGTCTTTGGCGCAACCGGCCAGCAGGAGCAGGCTCGCAGCCAATGCAGTTCCAAGCAGCGTCTTCATCGCCACTCCTTCGTTGAATCCAGGGCCGAGCAGGATGGCGGTTCTCCCACGGCCCTGCAATAAGCAGACGCCACCGCAATCCCATTGCGGCCGGTTGGGATTCATCGGCCTGGCAAAAAGGTGACGCACGCCGCAGTGCACACGCCGAACGCACAGCACACCGCCACAGCGACCGCGTGGCGGCTGGCTGCCGAAGGAGGCGCAGCGTCAGCGCAACGCCAGCTGCAGATCGCCGGGCGCAGGCGCCATTACCAGCTCGGCCGTGTCCAGCAGGCTCTGTGCCGAGGCGGCTGCAGCCGCCAGATCGTCGAAGCACACACCCAGCTCGCCGACCGTGTAATGGCGCGTCACCGCACCCTGCTCGCTGACGCGCACCTCATACACCGGAAACCGGCGTGTTCCAGCCACCATCATTCGACTTTGCGTACGCATGGGTCTGTCTCCTAGTACCGCGTCAGGGTCGCTGCGCCGCGGCCGGACTATCGGGGAGATGCCTGCAAGTGAACTGATCGTTCCCATCGCAGCGCTTCGCCCCCACCCCATCCGCACCGCCGCTGCATCTGCGCGCCACCTTCCGCGCACCACCGCTACCGGCAGGTGAAAAACCTCTTACACGCGGGTGTACGTCGCGCGTGCACGCAATGCGACTGCAGTTCCACTGCGCTGACCGAGCGCCCTGAAACGACAAAGGCCACCGCAAGGGTGGCCTGGTCTTCGACGTCATGGTGGGCGGTACAGGGATCGAACCTGTGACCCTTGCCGTGTGAAGGCAATGCTCTACCGCTGAGCTAACCGCCCGGTGACGCGAGCCGCACATTATAGGGCAGCGGCGGAGATCGTCAACAGTTGTTTACCGAGTCGCGCAACGCACTGAAACCGCCGTGCCGCCGCCCCACGATCACCACGCGCATGCAGCGCACCCGTGGCCCAGTCTTGCGCTCGCCGCGCGCCATCGGCCGCGGCGATTGCCTGCCTTACATCGTGTGGGTCGGCTTGTCCGAAGTAGTCAAACCAGCCAGCAGCGTTTCGATCTTGTTGCGCACCGCCTCGCCTTCCGGGCCGTCCGGGAACTGCACGCCGATGCCGGCCGCGCGGTTGCCCTGCGCGCCCGCAGGCGTGGTCCACACCACCTTGCCGGCGACCGGGAGACGCTCGCTGGAATCGGGCAGCGTCAACAGCAGAAATACCTCATCGCCGAGCATGTAGCGCTTGGGGGTCGGCACGAAGATGCTGCCACTTTTCACGAACGGCATGTAGGCGCTGTACAGCGCGGCCTTGTCCTTCAACGCCAGCGACAAAATGCCTTGGCGTGCATTCATTGCACTCATCGAGTTCCCCTAGAACGGGCCGGGCGCTCTCCCTCGCGCCAGGCCAGCAGCAATTCCGCCACCGCCAGATCGGCGCGGACGGTGGTGCGCAACAAATCACGGGTGCGATTGGCGGCGTCGAACCAGGTCGCCAGCTTGTGCAACCGCGATGGATCGGTCAAGCCGGCCGATGCCTGCGCCAACGCCAGGTCGGCGGCATGCCGCAGACGCTGATCGGCCTGGCCATCGTTGGTCCAGCGCTGCGCCACGTCCACCGCGCCGACGCGGCCACTGGCGATCTGCTCCAGGTCTTGCGCCACGGCGCGACGCACGGCCAGGCCGTCTTCGCGCAGCCACTGGGCGGCAAGCCCGGGATGGCCACGCGCGGCCTCCAGCGCCTCCTGCGCCGCACGCTCGCTGACGCCTTGGGTCAGCAGCCAGGCCAGCGCTTCGTGGGCCGGCGGCAGCTTGAATTCCAGGCGCTGGCAGCGGCTGCGGATGGTGGCCGGCAAGCGCGCCGGCTGCGCACTGATCAACCACAGGTAGCGGCCCGGCGAGGGTTCTTCCAGCGTCTTGAGCAAGGCATTGCAGGCGGCGCGGTTGATCGCATCGGCCGGGTCGACGATCACCACCTGCGCGATGCCGTACTGCGGCGTCAGCGACAGTTTCTGCGAGATCTCCCGCACCTGCTCGATGACGATCTCGGTGCGCAGCTTGTCGCCGGTGCGGTTGGCAATGAACGACACCAGTTGCAGATCCGGATGCGTGCCGGCGGCGATCAGCTGACGGGTGCGCTGCGCCACTGCCGGATCCGGCGCACTGGCCAGCACGTGCTCGGCCAGCGCCAGCGCTACCGCGCGCTTGCCCAGCCCGTCCGGGCCGCAGATCAGCAGGCCATGCCCGAGCCGGCCGGCATCCAGCGCGGCCAGGGTCTGGTCGTAGGCGCGTTGTTGCCAGGGTGAAAACGCAGGCGTCATGGCGTGGGCTCCGGCTGACGGCGGCGCTGCAGATAGCGCGCCACCGCCGCATTGTGTTCGTCCAGGGTGGCCGAGAACGTATGCGCACCGCTGCCATCGCCCACCGCGACGAAGTACAGCGCGTTGCCCGGCGCCGGGCGCACCGCGGCCAGCAGTGCCTCGCGGCCCGGCATGGCGATCGGCGTGGGCGTCAGGCCGGTGCGGGTGTAGGTGTTGTACGGCGTGTCGGTGGTGAGATCGCGGCGGCGGATATTGCCGTCGTAGCTGCTGCCGATGCCGTAGATCACGGTCGGGTCGGTCTGCAGCTTCATGCCCATCTGCAGGCGGCGCACGAATACGCCCGCGATCTGCGGCCGCTCGGTGCCCAGTGCGGTTTCCTTCTCGATGATGGAGGCCAGGATCAACGCCTGTTCGGGCGAGCTCAGCGGCAGTTGCGGGGCGCGCTGTTCCCAGGCCTGCGCCAGCGCCTTGTCCATTGCCGCATGCGCGCGCTTGAGCACGTCCAGGTCGCTGTCGCCGCGCTGGTACAAATACGTTTCGGGCAGGAAGCGCCCCTCCGGATGCTGGCCGGCAAAGCCCAGCCGCGCCATCAATGCGGCATCGTCCAGGCCCGCGATGGTCTGCTGCAGCGGCGTGGCCGTGCCCAGGGCCGCACGCAGTTGACGGAAGTTCCAGCCTTCCACCAGGGTGAAGCGGTACTGGATCACCCGGCCCTGGCGCATGCGCAATAACAGCGCACGCGGCGACAACGCCGGCGTCAGCGCGTATTCGCCCACCTTGAGCTTGCCGGCCGCATCCACCTGGCGGGCCAGCAACTGCCATTCGAGATCACTACCCTGCTGCACCCCGGCCTCACGCAGCTTGCGCAGCGTGGCCTTGAGCGAATCCCCGGGCGCGATGACCACGCTGGGCGTGCTCGCAGTGACCGGCGTCTCGGCAAAATGCACGAAGTGCCGCCACGCCACCACGGCCGCGATCGCCAGCAGCGCCGCAAGCAACAGCACCGTCCCCAGCACGGCCAGACATCCGCGTTTGCCAGTCACCGCCACACCCACCTCGTCATTGCTCCAGCGCCGCGCAGGATACCGCGCGCCGGTGATGTGCCGTTGAAGTGCTCACGCCGGATCCAGCGCACGCAGCAGCCCGCGCGCCTTGGCACGGGTTTCGTCCAGTTCCCGCTGCGGGTCCGAATCCACCACGATGCCGGCTCCGGTGCGGAACCGCACCTGGCTGCCGGCCACTTCGGCGGTACGGATCAGGATGTTCAGATCCATGTCGCCGTCGCGGTTGAGCCAACCGAACGCGCCGGTATAGGCGCCGCGCGCGGTCTGTTCCAGCTCGGCAATGATCTGCATGCAGCGCACCTTCGGGCACCCGGTGATGGTGCCGCCTGGGAATACGGCCGCAATCACCTCGCCGGGCGTGACCCCCTCGCGCAACCGGCCGCGGACATTGCTGACGATGTGATGCACGTGCGCATAGCTTTCCACGCCCATCAGTTCGTCCACCTCCACGCTGCCCGGCGCGCAGATGCGGCCCAGGTCGTTGCGCTCCAGATCGATCAACATCACGTGTTCGGCGCGCTCCTTCGGGTGACCGACCAGCTCGCGGATGCGCGCGGCATCATCGTCGCCCGCGAAGCGTGCACGAGTGCCAGCAATCGGCCGTGTCTGCACCACCTGCCCGTGCACCGACACCAACCGCTCCGGCGAAGAACTCACCACCGCGCGCCCGGCCGCCACGAACAGGCCGGAAAACGGCGCCGGATTGGCCGCACGCAGCCGCGCATGCAAGGCGGCAGGGTCGACGGGCCGATCGAACTGCGCCTGCCAGGCGCGCGAGATATTGGCCTGGAACACATCGCCTGCACGCAGATAGTCCAGCACCCGCAGCACCGCATCGGTGAATTGCTCGGGCGGGTCTTCCTGCACCACCGTCGGCGCTGCCCAGGCAGGCAAGGCCGGCAGGCTGGCGCAGGCGGTGATGTCGTCGTCAATCTGCTGCAGTAGGTCTTCGCGCCCCGGCTCGGCCACGGCGAAGCAGCGCCCGTCCACGCGATCGCGCAGCACCGCCGCCGGCGCCCGCAGAGCCAATGCCGCGGGCGCGGCGTCACTGCGCATGGGCAGGCGCAGGATCGGCTCGACCTGTGCGGCCACCTCATAGTCCAGCAGCACCGCCCAGCCACCGCGAAACGGCCACGAACTTTCACCCTCGTGCGGCAGGCGCTCGGCCTGCCAGGCTGCATCCAGGGCGTCGAGAAACCCGCCTTCCAGCAGCTGACCATCGCCATTGCGGGTACAGCCGTCCGGGTCTAGGCGCAGCTGCGCGCCCTGCGCCAACAGCAACACATCCCAACGCCCATGCGCGGTGCCCGACGCGCTGGATTCCAGCAACGCGGGATACCGCTGCGGTGCCAGGCGATGCAGGGCCAGCAGGTCGATGTCCGCGTGCAATGGTCGGGTCAGCGTCATCGGCCTGGCTTGGCGTGGAGGGACGGATGCGGCGCTGCGCGCCGGTGACAACCAGCGCGCCGCACACCGCACGGTGAATCAGCAGAAGACACAACGGGCCGAACGCGCGACGCGTTGCAGCCCATCGCGACCCTGCGCCATTACGGCGCAGGACCAATGGCTCAGATGCGCTTGAACACCAGGGTGCCGTTGGTGCCGCCAAAGCCGAAGCCGTTGGACATCACCGCATCCATCTGCACCTCGCGCGCCACGTTCGGCACGTAATCCAGATCGCAGCCTTCGCTGGGCTCTTCCAGGTTGATGGTCGGCGGAATGATGCCGGTATGCAGCGCCATCACCGAGAAGATCGCTTCCACGCCGCCGGCCGCACCGAGCAGGTGGCCGGTCATCGACTTGGTCGAGCTGACCATGGTCTTGTACGCATGGTCGCCCAGCGCACGCTTCATCGCCATGGTTTCGGCCAGATCGCCCAGCGGCGTGGAGGTGCCGTGCGCGTTGAGGTAGCCGATCTGCTCGGGGTTGAGCTTGGCGTCGCGCATCGCCGCGGCCATGCTGCGCGCCGCGCCTTCGCCGTCTTCGCTGGGCGCGGTCATGTGGAACGCATCCGAACTGGCACCGAAACCGACCAGCTCTGCATAGATGCGCGCGCCACGTGCCTTGGCGTGTTCGTACTCTTCCAACACCAGCACGCCGGCGCCGTCACCCAGCACGAACCCGTCGCGCTGCTTGTCCCACGGACGCGATGCAGCGGTGGGGTCGTCGTTGCGCGTGGACATCGCCTTCATCGCGCAGAACCCGCCCACCGAACTTGGGGACGAACCGCGCTCGGCGCCGCCGGCCAGCATCACGTCGGCATCGCCGTGCTGGATCATGCGCATCGCAGTGCCGATCGAATGGTTGGAGGTGGCGCAGGCCGACACAGCCGAGAACGTCGGGCCCTTCAGGCCTTTGATCAGGCTCACCTGGCCCGGCAGCATGTTGATGATGGTGCTGGGCACATAGAACGGCGAAATCTTGCGCGCGCCGCCCTCATGAAATTTGATGGTCTGCTCTTCGATGCCGAGCAGCCCGCCGATACCGGAGCCCAGAATGGCGCCCACGCGTTCGGCATTGCTTTCGTTGATCTCCAGCCCGGAATCGTCCAACGCCATGAACGAGGCGCCGACACCGTAGTGGATGAACGAATCCATCTTCTTGACGTCCTTGGCGGACACAAACTGGGTGGGATCGAAATTCTTGATCTCGCCCGCGATCTTGGTGGTGAACTGCGAGGCATCGATCTGCGTGATCGGGCCAATGCCCGAGCGACCGTGGATGATCCCATCCCAACTGGTGGCCAGATCATTGCCCAGCGGCGACACCATGCCCATGCCGGTAACGACAACACGACGACTCATTGCAGATCTCCTCACCACACGACGGACGGTGCTTGCGGTTTACGGTTGACGCTCAAAAACACAGGGCCGCATCAGCGGCCCCATGGGATGTCTGACGCAGCAGCAGCCAAATGCCCGCCACCGCTGTCAGGAACAACGCATCAGCTCTTGACGTGAGCCTTGACGTAGTCGATCGCCTGCTGGACCGACGTGATCTTCTCAGCTTCTTCGTCCGGGATTTCGCACTCGAACTCTTCTTCCAGCGCCATCACCAGCTCGACGGTGTCCAGCGAGTCGGCACCCAGGTCATCGACGAACGATGCGCTGGTGGTGACTTCCTCTTCCTTGACGCCGAGTTGTTCGACGACGATTTTCTTGACGCGTTCTTCGATGGTGCTCATTGAGATATCGCTCCAGATGGAGTAGTGGTGGTACAAAAAAAACGCCATCGCCGCTGCGATGGCCGCGTTGGATAGTGTAGTGGAAGCGACCGGGCCTTGCATTGCATCACAAATCCCGGCCGATCAGCCACTTAGCGCCTCCCGGCGCCGCACGCTCACGGCATGTACATGCCGCCGTTGACGTGCAGGGTCTCACCAGTGATGTAACGGGCGGTTGGGCCAGCCAGGAATGCCACCGCGTTGGCGATGTCGTCCGGCTGCCCCAGATGGCCCAGCGCGATCTGCTGCAGCAACGCCGTCTTGGCATCCTCCGGCAGCGCCTTGGTCATGTCGGTATCGATGAAGCCGGGCGCGACCACATTGACAGTGACCCCGCGCGAGCCGATTTCCTTGGCCAGCGACTTGGAGAACGCAATGATGCCGGCCTTGGCCGCCGCGTAGTTGGTCTGGCCCGGATTACCGGTCACACCCACCACCGAGGCGATGTTGATGATGCGGCCCTTGCGCGCTTTCATCATGCCGCGCATCACCGCCTTGGAGGTGCGGAAGACACTGGTCAGGTTGGTGTCGATGATCGCCTGCCAATCGTCTTCCTTCATCCGCATCAGCAGGTTGTCGCGGGTGATGCCGGCGTTGTTGACCAGGATCGAGACCGCACCGAACTCCTTGCCGATCGCATCGATCAAGGCATCGACCGCGGCCGCATCGGTGACATTGAGCTCCCGGCCGTGGCCGCCGTTGGCAGCCAGGCGCTCGCCGATGGCAGCGGCCCCGGAGGCGGAAGTGGCCGTGCCGATGACCGTGGCGCCCTGGGCGGCCAGCGTATCGGCGATGGCCGCGCCGATGCCGCGGCTGGCACCGGTGACCAGAGCGATCTCGCCCTGCAATGGCTTGCTCATGTTGCGGTTCCTCGAGAGGGGACGTCGCAACCGCAGTTGCGAGCGTCGAGGGCCGGCATCACCGGCAAATCGGTCAACTCAGTGCGCCCACGCATCCAGCGCGCCGGCGTAATCGGCCGGGGTCGCGAGCGAACGGGCATCCAGGCTCTTGTCGATACGCTTGATCAGCCCGCTCAGCACCTTGCCCGGGCCGCATTCGGCGATCCGGGTAATGCCCTGCGCGGCCAGCGCCTGCACGCAGCCGGTCCACTGCACCGGCAGATACAGCTGCTCGACCAGGGCCTGGCGGATCGCCTCGTGGCCGGCGTGCACCTGCGCGTCGACGTTCTGCACCACCGGAATCTGCGGCGTGTGCCAGGTCAACCCGGCCATCGCCTCACCCAGCTGGTTGGCCGCCTCGCGCATCAGCGGAGTGTGCGACGGCACGCTCACCGCCAGCTTGACGGTCTTGCGCACGCCGCGCTCGGCCAGCAACGCCAGCGCGCGATCCACCGCCGCCGCATCGCCACCGATCACGATCTGACCGGGCGAATTGAAGTTGGCCGGCACCACCACCTGGCTGCCCGAGGCTTCGACACAGACCTCGCGCACCAACGCATCCTCAGCGCCCAGCACCGCGGCCATCGCGCCGACACCGGCGGGCGCCGCTGCCTGCATGAACTGCCCGCGCAGCCGCACCAGGTGGGCACCGTCGTGCAGCGACAAGGCACCGGCAGCGACCAGTGCGGTGTATTCGCCAAGGCTGTGGCCGGCCAGCACCGCCGGTCGCTCGCCGCGCTGCGCGCTCCACAGGCGCCACACCGCCACACCGGCGGCCAGCAACGCCGGCTGGGTGTATTCGGTGCGGTTGAGCATCTCTTCCGGGCCGCCCTGCGACAGGGCCCACAGATCGACGCCGGCGCCATCGGAGGCCTCGACGAAGGTCTCGCGGATCTGCGGATGCAGTTCGGCAAGTTCAGCCAGCATGCCCAGGGACTGCGAGCCCTGGCCGGGAAACACGAAAGCGAGCGTAGATTCGGTCACGCGTTGCTGCCTACAAAAATCGAGCCGGGATGATACGTGCGAAATCGCCCGGCCGTCTGTACTGACGCGTATGCAAGACACCAACGCCCGCACCGCACAGGCGTCTGGCGGTAGGGTCTGAGCAGGTCAATGTCGCCGTTGAGGAGCCAGTCCAGGCACGGCATCCACAGCTTCAACGCGGTGGTCGCCTAGATCGCCGGGCGGCGCGCTGGCGCGTCAGCTGGGCGTGGAGGAGAGGCGGGTCAGATGCGCGAAACGCGCGGTTACTTGACCACCTGGGCGCAGGCAGTCCGCACACGAACGCGCTGTCGCTGAGCATCAGTGGCGTGCCCCTGACAACGTTCTACCGCGCCTGCCCGCAGGCCGTCACCCGCAACACCTTGACCGCCTGAGCCTGCAGCGCGCCACGCCGGGTAAATTCCTCGCAGGCACCGCAACCGCCACGTTGCGGTTGCGAAGGCAAGACATCCAGGCCCCAGTGGCGTGCGAGAACGTTGCGTGTGTCGATCAAGACTGCGCGGCGGCGGCACTGCGTCAGGGAGACTCACTGACACATCAGCCCGCAATGGCAAGGTTCTTTGCACCAACAGAACCTCAAGCGCACAAAGACACCGCCGGCAAACGCGGCAGTGCCTGCGCAGATCAGTAGCGCAGCAGCGCCGAGCCCCATGTGAATCCGCCGCCGAAGGCTTCCAGCAGCAGCAACTGGCCACGCTGCACGCGACCGGAGCGAACCGCTTCGTCCAGCGCGAGCGGCACCGAGGCCGACGAGGTATTGCCATGCCGGTCGACGGTGACCACCACCTGCTCCATCGGCAGATCCAACCGCTTGGCGGTGGCTTCGATGATGCGCAGATTGGCCTGATGCGGGATCAGCCAGTCCAGGTCGTGCTTGTCCAAGCCATTGGCGGCGAGGGTTTCATCGACCACCGAGTCCAACGCCTTGACGGCGTACTTGAACACGTCGTTGCCCTTCATCAGCAACGCGCCACCGCCGTTCTTGCCTTCGCCGAAGCCAACCGACACACCGACCGGATCCCACAGCAATTCCTTCTTGCTGCCGTCGGCATGCAGATGGGTGCTGAGGATGCCGGTGTCTTCATCGGCCTTGAGCACGACCGCGCCCGCACCGTCGCCAAACAGCACGCAGGTGGTGCGATCGGTCCAGTCGACGATCCGGGTCAGCGTTTCGGCGCCAACCACCAGCACGGTCTTGGCGTCGCCACTGCGAACGAACTTGTCGGCCACGCTGAGCGCATAGACGAAGCCCGAGCAGGCAGCGTTGACGTCGAAAGCACCGCAGCCGACATTGCCCAGCCGCGCCTGCAACAGGCACGCAGTGGACGGGAAAATCAGGTCCGGGGTGGTGGTGCCGACAACGATCAGGTCGATCTCGTCGGCAGTGACACCGGCCGCTTCCATCGCCTTCAGCGAGGCGAGGTACGCCAGATCACTGGTGGTCTGGTCGTCGGCAACGATGTGACGTTCACGGATGCCGGTACGCGAGCGGATCCATTCATCGCTGGTGTCGACGATCTTGGACATGTCGTCGTTGGTCAACACCTTTTCGGGCAAATAGCTACCCGTGCCCGCGATTCTGGAGTAGATCCGCTTGCTCATACTGTTCCTTGGTGCAAGAGCCGCGGTGATTGGCGGCTCCGGAAGTATCGAGGGTCACCCGCCTGCAAAACTGCGGCGGGTGCCACGGATCAATCTTCTTGGACGGCCGACGACTTGGTCGTGATCACCTTCTTGCCGCGGTAGTAACCGTCAGCGGTGATGTGATGGCGCAGATGGATCTCGCCGCTGGTCGGGTCGGTCGACAGCTGCTTGGCGGTCAGGGCATCGTGCGAACGACGCTGGCCGCGGCGGGACGGGGTGACTCGGGATTTCTGCACAGCCATGGGATTGCTCCAAACTTAAGTTCGATAACTTTTCTATTGAGTCGAACAGGACTGTACGCCCGCGCCGACCTGTGTTTCCGCCCTTAACAGCGGCGGTTACTGTTTCTTCAACGCCGCCAGCGCCGCGAACGGACTGGCCTTGTCTTGCTCTTCCTGGGTCGGAACCCACTCGGCCTCGACTGCCTCGCTCCCCGGCGCCATCGGCACCACGGGAACCGCCAGCACCAGCTCATCCTCCACCAGGTCCACCGCCCGCAGCATGCCGTCGTCTGGCACCAGTAAGGCTTCGTAGTCGGGCGGCAACGCGGCCTCATCAGCCTCGTCGCGGATCAAGCCAAGTCGCTGCCTGATCTGCACCGGATACAGAAAACGCTGCAGGCTGCGCTGGCATTCCAGCGGCAGCGCGACATCGATGCTGAGTTCAACATAGGCGACCTTCAACAGATCGTCCTGATCGAACTGAAGCGAATAGACACATTCGCCCTCGGTATCAACCAGGCTTCCCTGAAGACGGGTCATCGCAGATAGCGGGATGCGGCCGTCGAAGCGCCTGCGCGCTGCGACCATCCGCCAAGCATCCAGCATTTCGGGCACGTTCGCGGACATAAGCCGCAGAATGTTAAAGATCCGCCGGGGCCATGTCAAATCTTCCGCCGCTGGGATTGTGGCCCGGCGCCAGGGCCGGCAGACTCCCCTGCCCTCCCTCGCGGTGCGCCCATGATGCCACGCCTGATCCTCGCCTCCACGTCTGCCTACCGCCGCGAGCTGCTGGGCCGCCTGCACCTGGACTTCGACACGGCCCGTCCCGAGGTGGACGAGCACGCCCTGCCCGGCGAAACGCCGCAGGCGCTTGCGACCCGGCTGACCAGCGAGAAGGCGCGCGCCGTGGCGGCGCGCTTCCCCGAGGCCTGGGTGATCGGCTCGGACCAGGTCGCCGACCTGGACGGCCAGGCGCTTGGCAAGCCCGGCACGCTGGAGCAGGCGCACGCGCAGCTGACGCGCATGTCCGGCCGCACGGTGCGCTTCCAGACCGCCGTCAGCCTGATCGGCCCGGCCGGGTTTGCCGCGCACGCGCTGGACCTTACCGACGTCCAGGTGCGGACCCTGCAGCCGCAGGAGATCGAACGCTACCTGGCAGCCGAACCGGCGCTGGAGTGTGCCGGCAGCTTCAAATGCGAGGGTCTGGGCATCACCTTGTTCGACGCAATCCGCAGCAACGACCCCACCGCCCTGGTCGGCCTGCCGCTGATCGCAGTGGCGCGGTTGCTGCGGCAGGCGGGATTTTCGCTGCCTTGAAGCTGCCTCAGCCCGCCTGGCGCAGCGTGCAAAACTGATACGGATAGACGGTTTGCCCAATGCGTGAGAGCAACGTGCGGCACTGCGCCGGGTCCAGCGTCAGCCCGTACGCAACCAGACGCTGCTGCGCCATCTCGCGAATGGCCTGATCGGCCGCCGCGATATCCAGCGCCCTGGCCTTGGGCACGATCAACAGGCAGCGGCCGGGCGTGGAAGCAGCCAGCTCGGCGCGCAGACCGCGGGCGATCAGCCAACGCAGGCGTGCGCAGTCCGGTTGCGCATCCCACCCGAACTGCTGCGCCCAGCGATTCATGCGATCCACCCGCACCTGCTGTTTGTCGCGCGCCGCGCCGAGCATCGCGTAAACCTGCGGGCGTTCGGCCACCAGGGTGCGCACGCGCGCCCGATACGCATCGGTCTCGCTGATGTTGGTTGCGACCCCGATGTAACGGGCCTGCTGCGGCAATAGGGTGACGCGCCATGACTGCGGCTCATCGCCGACCAGCAAGACCGTTGCCCGTGCCGGATCGATGATCTGCGGTTGCGCGACCTCAAACGCCGCGCGCGCCCAGGGCTCGTGCCCCCAATCCTTCCAGCCGACCACGGCCACCAGCGCGCACAGCCCGATCAACCACGCAGCCTTGTGATCGGCATGTTGCGCAAACGCATGCCGGCAACAGATCCACAGCACCACCGGCGCCAGCAATTCCAACACGACCAGATAGCGGTGGATGCTGAAGATGGCCTGCCACAACACATAGGCCGTCGCCACGAACACCAGCACCACAGTGGCCGAGCGGTCCAGCCCAACCCCGGCAACCCGGCGACGCAGCACAGCGCGCGCAGCCACGATCAGCACCAGCGCATACAGCACGGCCCACAGTGCCTGCACCAATCCCAGGTCACCGATGCGCTGCGGCTTCAACGTAAACAGCAGCGGCCAGAGCAGGTGTTCGCCGAGATTGCGCGGCAGCCAGCGCGTGTCGGCGATCGACACCGGCGCGGCCAATGGGGATTTGAACAGCCCGTTGAACTGCGGGAACAGTGGGTTGCCCAGGTGCTGCCAGACCTGCCAGTACCACGGCCCGGCCACCAGCACGAACACACCGCCCGCGACGACGATCACGATGCCCAGCGCCAGCAGCCGTGCCCGCAGGCGCGCGCCATCGCACATCAGCGCGGGCACCAGCGCGAGGGCGTAGAGCGCATTGGTCAACTTGAGCGCGACCGCCAGACCCAGCAACGCGCCTGCACACGCCCATAGATGGAGGGCGGTTTTGCCCTGCCGCGCGTTTGCCTGTGCCTGCAGGACCAGCGCCAGGGCGCCCAACACAGGCAGCGCCGTGGCGGTATCGCCCATGGTGCCGCCGAGTTCAGACAGAAACACGGCACTGCTCAATCCTGCGGCCGCCAGCAGCGGTGTCCATTGCGCACGCCGCGGATGCGCCGAAAGCACCCGCCAGGCAACCGCGGCCACCGGCACAAACACCAGCGCATGCAGTGCACCGAGCAGCACGCCAACCAGTGGCGCGGGAAGATGCAACATCAAGGCGGCATGCATCGCATCCAGCAGCGGGCTGAAATAGCTTTGCATCTGCGCCGGCGCGAGGTCGGTCGTCAGTCGCCCGTGCAGCCAGGCATCGCCGATATACAAGTGATAGTTGCGCAAGTCCCAGTTGGCGTCCTGGCCGAGGCCGAGCGACACCAGTGCACCGAGCAGCACGATGGCAAGTACGGCGGCGGCACTATGCCGCGGGGAATGGAAACCAAAGCGGCGATCCGCCCAGGCGAGCAGGCGTTGGCGGCGCGTCGCTTTCGCTGTTGCTGCACTTGCCCGCATCACGTCCGCTCCTGCGCATGTCTGGATGCAAGCACTGCCACGCTCGGTTCGGCGAGATAGGCCAGATGCTTGGCCTCGACACGACCACGGGTCACCGTGTCCAGGATCAGCCCGCACGCCAGCAACAGAAAGCCGAGCAGCATCAGGGCCACGCACAGGATCGCAGTTGGAAAGCGCGGCACCAGGCCTGTTTCCAGATAGGTCTGCAACAACGGTACGGCCAGCACGATCGACAGCGCGGCACTGAGCAGGAAGCCGATCGAAAAGAACAGCAGCGGACGCTCGGCCTTGAACAACTTCACGATGGTGGTAAGGATCCGCCACCCGTCACGCCAGGTATTCAACTTGCTCTGCGAACCCTCCGGCCGCACACCATAGGCAGTGTCGACTTCGGCGACCGGCATGCGCAATTGCAACGCGTGCACCGCCAGCTCGGTTTCGGTTTCGAACCCATGCGCATGCGCGGCAAAGGATTTGACGTAGCGGCGCGAGAACACCCGGTAACCCGACAGCATGTCTTCGAAACTGCGGCCGAACAGCAGGCCCGCGCAGCGTGTCAGCAGCACATTGCCCAGCCGATGTCCTGGCCGGTACGCGGCCTGCTGTTGATCGCGCCGCGCGCCGACCACCATGTCCAGTTGCTCGCTGAGCAACTTGCGCACCAGCTCGGGCGCGGCAGCCGCGTCATACGTCGCGTCGCCATCGACCAGCACATAGATGTCGGCGTCCACATCGGCAAAACCGCGACGTACCACATTGCCCTTGCCCTGCAGCGCCACGCGCCGCACCTGCGCGCCGGCCGCTACGGCGATCGCCGCGGTGGCATCGCTGGAGTTGTTGTCCAGCACATGGATGGCCGCCTGCGGCAATGCCGCGGCAAAATCACCGACCACTGCGGCAATGGTGGCGGCCTCGTTGTGGCAGGGCACCAGCACGGCGATGCGGATCCCGGCAAAGGTGTCGGGACAATCGGTACTCATCACGTAGGCCAGTATCCGGTCAGGGGGCGGGAACGGTAAATGGCTGCTCCCACCAGTCCTCGACGCTGCCGTCGTGGCCGTGCAGGCGCAAGCCCAACCAATGCGTGCCGGGCGTCAGCGCGCGCGCGTCCAACGTGGCAGTGAAGCCGACGCGGGGATGTTGCGGGTCGGTGGAGATTTTCCAGTACGGGCGCACATCCAGGGTGGCGCCGTAGTCGGCGCGTCCAGCGGGGCGACCATCGACCAGCAGCTCGACGCGCGACAGACCCACGCCGTCTTTGAAGGCCCAGCCACGCACCTGGATGGTGGCCGTGGCGGCAACGCCCGGCAGCGGCGCATCGATCCACGCCATCGCAGGCGCGATGCAGGGGCCGGGCTGGCGTTGCGCCGGCAGCGCGAACAGCAGGAAGCGCTGATAGCCGTGGTCAGTGGAGACCACCTTGGGCGGCGGCAGTGGCCCGACCATGGCGCAGATGGCGTGGTAGCGCGTGAGCAGATCGCGGTAGCGCTGATCGCTGGGCGAGAGCACCAGCAGACGCGGGCCGCTGCGCTCGCCATGGCTGAGCAGCCCCCACTGGGCCAGTTGCGCCGAGCGGCCATGCTTGTCGTTCAGATCAGCCTGCAGCACTTCGATCTGTGCATCGTGCAATTGGAAGCCGAGCTCGGCGCCTACCTTGAAGTTTTCCGCCAGCACGCGGGTGCCAGGCGGCAGCTGCGCGAGTTCGGTTTTGACCGCGCGCGCCAGGTCTTTCCAGCCGGCAAAATTGCGCGGGTAGTATTTTTCGCCCGCCGCTTGCGCACGGATCGCCGGCACCGACACCGCCAGGTAATAGCTGTAGGCGCCCAGCATGCCGAGCAGCGCGATCAGCCAGGTGGCACGCCGCAGCGGGCGTGGCCAGCGCATCAGGATCACCGGCGCGGCGACCAGCAGGGCGAGATAGCCCGGCAACGGCCAGTGGAAGCTGATCCGCTCGGCATCGCAGAAGAACCCCAGCACGAAGATCGCCAGCGTGGAAATGCCGCCCAGCAGGCCGAAGTAGCGCCACTGCGCACGCGAGCCGCCACTCCCGGCACGGGTGCCGGCCAGGCTGACCTTGACCATCGCCCAAGCCAGCAATGGCGTCACCAGCGCGGCCTGGATCAGCAAAAACCACAGCCCGGTGATCTGGAACGTCCACGGATGCCGGTCTACCAGCTGAAAGCGCAGGCCTGCCTCGTCATGGTCGGTGTTCCAGAACAGCAGCGGCAGCCAGCTCATGGCGCCTACCGTCAGCGCCATCCAGATGCGTGGGTCGCGCAAGACCGCACGCCCCTGCGGAATGCACAGCAAGGCAATGCATCCCACCCCGATCACACCGACAAAGCGGTAGTGGCTCAGTGCACCGATGACCAGGCCGATGGCGAGCTCCAGCGCGCTGGTGGCATCGACCTCGCGCAACAGCCGCGCGCCCGCATCCATGCACAGCACCGCTGCCAATGCCATGGGCACATCGGGCACCGCCAGGATGCCAAGCGTGGCCGACAGCGGCATCAGCAAGGTCAGGCTACCGGCCTGCCAGCCCAATGTGGAGCCGAACCAGCGCGTGGCGATGTGCGCAACCAGCCACGGCAGCAGCGCAGCGATCGCCAGAAACGGCAGCCGCAGCGCCAGTAAATGGTGTCCGCCAAGTTCTACGCCCAGGCGCGTCAGCCAGGCGGTCATGCCTGGCAGATCCGAGTACGCCGCCGCCAGATGCTGGCCTTCCTGCCAGTAAAACGCCTCGTCCACGAACAGCGGCAGACGCGCGGCAATCAATAGCTTGACGGCCGTCGCCAGTGTCCACAGGATCACGAAGGTGCGATGTGCGCGTTGGTCCCCTGGCATTGCCCTGTGCACTCTTCTTCCACCTACGGATTTGTGATGTCGACACCGCTGCGTTCCACGGAAATGCTAACCGATGCGCTGCGCCAATCGCTGCGGCGCGCACAGGACCAGGTCAATTCGCTGTTGCTGGGCAAGGCACAGGAAGTGCGCCTGGCGTTCGTGGCGCTGCTGTCCGGGGGACATCTGTTGATCGAGGACCTGCCCGGCCTGGGCAAGACCACCCTCGCCCACGCCATGGCGTCCAGCCTGGGCCTGGGGTTCCAGCGCGTGCAGTTCACCTCGGACCTATTGCCGGCTGATGTGCTCGGCGTGTCGGTCTACGACGCGGCCTCGCGCCAGTTCCAGTTCCATCCCGGCCCGGTGTTCACCAATGTGCTGCTGGCCGACGAGATCAACCGCGCGCCGCCGCGCACGCAGAGCTCGCTACTGGAAGCGATGGCCGAGCAGCAGGTCACCCTGGACGGGGTGACACATGCGCTGCCGGAGCCGTTCTTCGTGATCGCCACGCAAAACCCGGTTGATCTGTCGGGCACCTTCCCGCTACCGGATTCGCAACTGGACCGCTTCCTGCTGCGGCTCAGCCTGGGCTACCCCAGTGCCGATGCCGAACGGGCGCTGCTGTCGGGCGTGGATCGTCGCGAGTTGATCGCCCAGGCCGCACCGCAGTTGAGCGATGCCGATGTCGTGGCGCTGCGCGCGGGGGTCAACCACATCCACACCAGCGAGGCCTTGATCACCTACGTGCAGGCGCTGCTGCTGCGTAGCAGGCAGCACGCCGGCGTGCGCGTGGGCCTGTCGCCGCGTGCGGGGATTGCGCTATTGCGCGCAGCCAAGGCCTACGCCCTGCTGCTGGGGCGTGAGCATGTGCTGCCGGAGGATGTGCAGGCGTTGTTCGTGGCGGTCGCCGGGCACCGCCTGGTGCCGGAAGCCGAATCATCGTCCGGGCCGGCGCTGGCCAAGGCGTTGCTGCACAGCGTGCCGGTGGACTGAGCACGTGCGTGCGCACCTGCGTGGCATGGGCCGACGGCTCAGCCTGCTGGCCCGCCCGCGCGGGCCGGAAGCTGTGCCGATCGTGCTGGATCGGCGCCGGATCTATGTGCTGCCCACGCGATTTGGCCTGTTTCTGGCGGCCTTGCTGATGGCCATGCTGCTCGGCGCGCTGAACTACAACAACAACCCGGCGTTGTTGCTGGCGCTGCTGCTGGCCACCGCCGGCATCGCCAGCAGCATCGTGGCGCACCTGCAATTGTCGGCACTGCGGATCGAAGCGGTCTCCGCCGAACCGGTGGTGGCCGGCGAGCCGCTGCGCATGCGGGTGTCATTGGCCCGCCGCGACACCCGCGCCCGCCGCGGATTGCGCCTGGATCATCTGGAGCACAGCGGTTTTTGCTCGCTCACCGACTACGACAACGCGGACGTGGATCTGCTGGTGCCCACCGTGCGTCGCGGCTGGCAAGACATCGAGCGCATTCGGCTGTCCAGCACCCAACCGCTGGGGCTGGTGCGCGCCTGGTCATGGGTCTGGCCGGAAACACCGCTGCTGGCCTACCCGGCCCCGGAAGCGCACGGCCCCGCGCTGCCCGATGGAGCCGGCTCGCCCAATCAGACCCGTCTGCATGCACAAGGCGAGGAGCTGCACCAACTGCGTCCGTACCGGGCCGGCGACGCACCTCGCACGATTTCGTGGAAGCACTCGGCGCGCCGCGATGCGCTGCTGGTGCGCGAATACGAGCAGCCGCTGGGCGTGGAAGTCACCCTCGACTGGCGCAGCCTCAGCGCGCTGCCCTACGAACGCCGCATCGCGCGGCTGACGCGCTGGGTCAACCTTGCCGAACGCGATGGCCGCCGCTACCGGCTGCTGCTGCCGGGCCAGCCGCCGCTCGGTCCTGCGCACGGCCCGTCGCACCATCATCTGTGCCTGCGTGCGTTGGCGCTGCTACCGCATGACTGAGCCTACCGCCCCGATCACCCAGGCCAGCCGCGGCTGGGTACTGGCCACCACCTGGCTGGCGCTGGCGCCGCTGCTGCTGCAGTTGCCCGGCCTGCTCGCCGGCACCATCGCCGCCGCCGCGCTGCTGGTCGGCGTGATGAGCTGGCGCGGCAGCTTGATGGCACCGGTCCGGTTGCTGTTGGTCATCGCGATGCTGGCGGCGGTGTACTGGCAGATCGGCATGCGCTTCGGGCGCGACACCGGCTGCGCGGTGCTGGCGGCGATGCTGGCGATCAAGGCCTCCGAATTACGCACCCTGCGCGATGCGCGCAGCCTGCTCGGCTTTGCGTTGTTCGCACCGTTTGCCGCGTTCCTGCTGGACCAGGGCCCAGCCACCATGGGCCTGGCGTTGCTCGCGGTGCTGAGTGCGCTGTTGTGCATGCAGCGCCTGGCCGACGAGGAACACCGCACCGGCACGCCAGGGCTGCGCCTGCAATTGCGCAGCATCGGCAAGCTGGTGGCCATTGGCGTGCCGTTGGCCCTGGCCACGTTCTGGCTGCTGCCACGCTTGAGCTCGCCGCTATGGGGCGTGCCGGAGCGGGCGCTGTCGCGGCCCGGACTGTCGGACAACATGTCGCCGGGCGAGTGGATCGACCTGATGGCCGATGACAGCCCCGCCCTGCGCGTGCAATTCACCGGCAAAGCGCCGCCACCGGAGCAGCGGTACTGGCGCGGCCCGGTAATGTGGGATTTCGATGGCCGCACCTGGCAGCGGGCGCGCTGGACCGGCCGCGCGCAACCGGCCGCCTTTGCTGCCGGGCCGGCAACCTATCGCTACCGCCTGGACTACGAGCCCACCGACCGCCGCCAGCTGGTCGCGCTGGATCTGCCGGTGCAAGGCGTTGCAAACGCCGAACTGTCGCCCGACTACGAGTTGTTCGCGCAGCGCCCATTGAGTGCGCTCACCCGCTGGGACCTGCAGTCCGCACCACCGGCACGCTTCGACACCGAGCTACCGGCGCCGCTGCGCGCACGCGCATTGGCGCTGCCACCCGGCTTCAATCCACGCACCATCGCCCTGGCCCGCCAGTGGCGTGCCGAAGCGGGTCGTGACGATGCCGCAGTGGTGCAACGCGCGCTGCAATGGATCACGCACGAATTCGCCTACACGCTCGACACCCCGCTGCTCGGGCGCAACAGCGTCGATGAGTTTCTGTTCCAGCAGAAGGCCGGTTTCTGCGAACACTTCAGCTCGTCGTTTGTGGTGCTGATGCGAGCGGCCGGCATCCCTGCGCGCGTGGTCACCGGCTATGCCGGCGGCACCTACAACGGGCTGGGCAATTACTGGGTCGTGCGGCGCATGGACGCGCATGCGTGGAGCGAGGTGTGGCTGGCCGGCCGTGGCTGGGTGCGCGTGGATCCCACCGCCGCCGTGGCACCGGAACGCATCTACGACACGCTGGAGGATCGCCTGCAGGCAGGTGGCGGCGGTGGCGGCCAGCTGGGCACCTGGGACAGGCTGGGCGAGGTCAGCGACTGGTTGCGTCGCGGCTGGAACGAGCTGGTGCTGTCCTTCGATGCCGACCGCCAGCAGCGGCTGCTGCAACCGTTCGGCATCGACCGCCTGGACACCAACCAGCTCGCGGCCATTTTCGGCGTATTCGCGGTCAGCGCACTGGCCTGGATGGGGTGGCTGCTGGCGCGCGGCGAACGCGAACGCGACCCGCTGCTGCGCGCCTGGCATCGGCTCGGGCGCCGTTACCGCAAGCTCGGCCTGGCCCGCGAACCGCACGAACCGGCCACCACCTGGGCGCAACGTGTGGCACAGCACCATCCCCACACGACACTGTTGGCACTCAGCCAACGTTTCGCTGCGGCGCGCTACGCTGGCGCTGATTCGGACAGCGCCTCTCTCATCAAAGATCTGCAGCAGCATCGCCCGCGAACCGGAGCTTCCTCATGAGTACCCGTTTTCTTCTTCCAGTCATCGCTGTCCTCGGGCTCGCTGCCTGTGCCACGGCGCCCAAGCCGTTGCAGGGCCAGTTCCCCACGGTCAGCCCGAGCGACTCGACCGCCAGTGCACAGGTCGGCACCTCGGTGCGCTGGGGCGGCAAGATCATCCAGACCAAACCGGCCCAGGGCCAGACCTGCTTCGAGCTGATCTCGCGCCCGCTCAACGCCAGCGGCCGCCCGGACCGTAATGCGGTGGATGCCAGCGATGGCCGCTTCCTCGCCTGCCGCGCGGGCTTCTACGACCCGGCGGTGTTCGAGCCAGGTCGCGAAGTGACCTTCATCGGCAAGATCGAAGGCTACGAAACCACCAAGATCGGCGAGTACGACTACAAGCTGCCCAAGGTGGCCGCCGATGTGGTCTACCTGTGGCCGCAGGTGCGCGAGGTCGATGTAGTGCCGGCCTACCCGTACGGCCCCTGGGGCGACCCGTGGGGTCCGTGGGGCCCGCGCTGGGGCGGCGGTTGGGGCCGCGGTTGGTGGTAACCAGCCACAGCTGAGATGACACAAAAACGCCGCTCACAGGGAGTGGCGCTTTTGTGTGTGGCGTCCGATGCAGCAGGATCCTCTGGGCCTAACCACATCTGATCACGGCGTACCGAAACGCCCCAGCGGCGCACCGGCCAGCAGATGCAGATGGATATGGAACACCGTCTGCCCAGCATGCTCGCGGCAGTTCATGACAATGCGGTAACCATCCTGCGCCAGGCCTTGTTCGCGCGCATATGCCGCGGCCGCCAGCGCCAACTTGCCGACCAGCAGCGCCTGCTCCGGCGGTACATCGTCCAGGGTCGGGATCGCATGCACCTTGGGAATGAAGAGCACATGCACCGGCGCCTGCGGTGCGATGTCCTCGAATCCCAGCACCTCGTCGTCTTCATAGACGATGGTGGCGGGAATTTCGCGACGAATGATCTTGCCGAAAATGGTGTCGGTCATAGGAAGGGAATCGAGAATCGGGATTGGGGAATCGCAAGAGCTTACCGCGCGGGCTTCTGACTTTGCTTCTCCGATTCCCCATTCACGACTCACGATTCCCAGCGCTTAAAGCACCTCACTACGCGTGCCGAAGGCATGCGACAACGTGCCGCGATCCACGTACTCCAACTCGCCGCCCAGCGGCATGCCTTGTGCGAGCCGGCTGGGGCGCACGCTGTGTTGGCGGGCCAGTTGCGCCAAGTAATGCGCGGTGGCCTCGCCCTCGACGGTGGCGTTGGTGGCGATGATCATTTCGGTGACCTCGCCCGCTGCCAGACGCTCGGCCAGGCGGTCCAGGCCCAACTCACGCGGGCCGATACCATCCAGCGGCGACAAACGCCCCTGCAGGATGAAATAGACCCCGCGGTAGCCGGTGGCGTGCTCGATCGCCAGGCGATCGGCGGGCGATTCCACCACGCACAGCTGCTGCCGATCACGGGCGGAATTGGCGCAGATCGCGCACACCTCCCACTCGGTGAAGTCGCGGCATTGCACGCAATGGCCCACCTTCTCCACCGCATTGGCCAACGCCGCCGCCAGCCGCCGCCCACCCTCGCGCTCACGCTCGAGCACGTGGTACGCCATGCGCTGCGCCGACTTCTGACCCACACCGGGCAGCACCCGGAAGGCTTCGATCAGTTGTTCTAGAAGGGAGGACATGTGCTCGGGAATCGGGAATCGGGAATGGGGATTGGGGAATCGCAAAAGCAAAGGTGCACGTTGCTTCACGATTCCCGACTCCCTACTCCCGATTCCCAGCCTCTCAGAACGGCAACTTCATGCCGGGCGGCAACTGCATGCCGGCCGTGGCCGAGCCCATGCGCTCCT
This sequence comes from Xanthomonas sp. NCPPB 4037, assembly GCF_041475695.2. Lineage (NCBI taxonomy): Bacteria > Pseudomonadati > Pseudomonadota > Gammaproteobacteria > Lysobacterales > Lysobacteraceae > Xanthomonas > Xanthomonas sp. NCPPB 4037. Next base: position 1,251,249 of record NZ_CM191261.1, on the reverse strand, counting down.
TGGATTCGGCATCGATCTTGTTGGAGGCATCGTTGAAGGCGGCGGCGATCAGGTCCTCGGCCATCTCCTGGTCGGAGAGGATGCTCGGGTCGATGCGCACCTTGCGGCATTCCTTGGCACCGGTGAGCGTTACGCTGACCATGCCGCCGCCGGCGCTGCCGGTGACTTCCAGCTTGGCCAGTTCTTCCTGGGCGCGCTGCAGGTTTTCCTGCATCTTCTGCGCCTGCTGCATCAGTTGGGCAATATTTCCACGCATGCGGGGTTACTCGTCGTAAGGGCGGATGGAATCGGGAACGACCCGCGCGCCCTGCTGCTGAATCAGCTGCTGCACATTCGGGTCATTCATGAAGGCGGTTTCGGCCGCACTCTGGCGCTCGCCTTTCTGGCGATTGGCGCGCTCGTGCAGGGTCTCGACGTCGGCGCTGCCGGTCTCGATCACGATGCGCGGCGTGTTGCCCAACTCCGGCGCCAGCGCCTGGGCAAGATTGGCGATGGAACGTTCGGAATTGAGATATTCAAAGCCCGGCGCCAGCGCCAGGCGCAGCACGCCGTCGCGATGGCCGATGAAGGCCGCATTGGCAGCGAGCTGGCGCGAGGGGCCATTCAAACCGCTGCGCGTGACCAGCTCCAGCCATTGCTCGGCATCGGCGATGTGTCCGTCGTCGAACGCAGCGGCCGGCGGTGTCACCGGCGCGGGCGCAGACGGCGGAGCCACATGCACCACCGCATCCATGGCAGCAGGCGCCGCGTCGTCGGCCACGGTCGCAGGCGGCGCCATGGCCGCTTCCGGCGCCATCAACGGCACAGCAGCAGGCACCTCGGCAGCGGCACGTTGCGGTGCAGCCTGTGCACGCACCGGTGCGTCGTCCACCGCCCACGGCGGTGTGTCATCCGTGCGCGCAGGCGGCGCTGACGGCGCAGGTTCGGCCGCGGGCGTGGGCAACACCACCACCGGCGATGGCGCGGCAGCGACGGGGCGCGCGGACACCACGGGGGCCGGGCTGACGTCGGCTGCCTTGGCCGATGTCGCCGCGGCCGCAGGTGCGGCGGCAGCAGGCGCCGCCTGCACGCCGGTCGTCGTCCCACGCGTGTTGCCGCCGGCGCTGGCACCACGTCCATCGTCGCCGCTGCCGGCCGGCACCGCGGCAGCCGGCCGGAACGCGAGCATGCGCAGCACGGCCATTTCAAACCCGGCGCGCGGACTCGGCGCCAGGTACAGATCGCGGCGCCCGTTGAGCGCCATCTGGTACCAGAGCTGCACCACTTCCGGCCGCAGCCGCGCGGCAAAGCCGGTCGGGTCGATGCCATCGCCTACGAACGCCACCGACGGCACCAGCTGCTGCACCTGGATGCGATGCAAGGCCTCCGCCAGCGCCTCCAGCACGCCGCTCCAGTCGGGCGAGAATTCCGCCAACGCGGCAACCACCTTCAACAACTGCGCGCCGTCCCCATCGGACAGCGCCTGCAACATCGCGCCGACCTGGGTGCGGTCGACCGTGCCCAGCATGGTGCGCACCACGTCTTCGCGCAGCGCACCGCCGGCATAGGCGATGGCCTGGTCGAGCAAGGACAGCCCGTCACGCAGCGAGCCATCGGCCGCCTTGGACAACTGCACGATCGCCGACGGGTCCGACTCGATCTGCTCGGCCGCCAGGATGCGGGTCATCTGGCCCTGGATCTGGTCTTCGTCCAGCCGCTTGAGGTTGAACTGCAGGCAGCGCGACAGCACCGTCACCGGCAGCTTTTGCGGGTCGGTGGTGGCCAGCAGGAATTTCACGTGCTCCGGCGGCTCTTCCAGCGTCTTCAGCAGCGCATTGAACGCTGCCTTGGAAAGCATGTGCACTTCGTCGATCAGGTAGACCTTGAACTTGCCGCGCGAGGGCATGTACTGCGCGTTTTCAATCACTTCGCGCACATCGTCCACGCCGGTGTTGGACGCGGCGTCGATCTCCAGCAGGTCGATATAACGCCCGGCATCGATGTCCAGACAGGCCGGGCACGTGCCGCACGGATCGGCACTGGTGCCGGTCTCGCAGTTCAGCGATTTGGCGAAGATGCGCGCGATGGTGGTCTTGCCCACGCCGCGGGTGCCGGTGAACAGGAACGCGTGGTGCACGCGGCCACTGTCGAGCGCATTGCTGAGCGCGCGGACCACGTGTTCCTGGCCAACGAGTTCGGCAAAACGCTTCGGGCGCCACTTACGGGCGAGAACGAGATAGGACATCGGGAAACCAGCGAACGTTGAACCGATATTGTGCCACGCCGCGCACTCTTGATCGTTCAGCGACGGGCCGTCGGCCGCAGACACGCACCGGTCGGATCGACAGCGGCGCAGTGCCGGCAGCGTGACGCGCGCGCAGCGCCAACTGTCGCTGCGGCATCGGACCTGAAGGGGGTGGTGTCCCCGCCGGTTGACCTCGGCGCCCGCATCAATCGATACCGTTGCTGCCTTCCGGCCCTGGCGGGATTTTCGATCTAGCGTCGCGAGGGACCGACGGGGCCACCATAAGACGTGGGCCACCGGCGTGGCCCTGGATGTCGGCAACGTGCACAAGCGCGCAACGCAGACATCATGAAACTGGCGGAGAGAGGGGGATTCGAACCCCCGAAGCGCGGTTTAGACGCTTACACACTTTCCAGGCGTGCTCCTTCAACCACTCGGACACCTCTCCGTGCCTGTCGGGCGGCCTGGCCGTCGACAGAAGCGGAATTCTAGCTGTCGCGCGCGGCTTTAACAAGGTTAGTCTCGGCGCGGCCCGCAGAGGGCGCGACAGAATTGCGGCGCCGCAAAGGAACCCACCCGCGCGGGCACCTGTCGATTTCGAACACCAGCCGCGCTCGCCTGGCAGTTGCACCGCAGGTGAGGCATTGCCTTACTGCGACTCCGGATGCAGCCAGCCGGCATCGCCTTCCAGGTAGTGCTCGTGCTTCCAGATCGGCACGCGCGCCTTGACCTCGTCGATGATGAAGCGGCACGCCTCGAATGCGGCGCCACGGTGCGCCGCGCTGACGCCAACCCACACCGCCATTTCGCCGATGCCCAGCTCGCCCACGCGATGCACGCACTGCGCCTGCAGGATGGAGAACCGCGTCATCGCCTCGTCTAGCACACGCTGCCCTTCGGCCTGTGCGAGCGCGGCATAGGCTTCGTAGCGCAGCCCGGCAACGCTGCGGCCATCGTTATGGTTGCGCACCCAACCCTCGAAGCTCGCAAACGCACCAGCGCGCGGGTGCTCCAGTGCCTGCCGCAACGCTTCCACCTGCAGGGGCGCGTCTGACAGCGCGAAGCTTGGCCTGATCTGCTCATGCATGCTCAACCTCCAGAGACCGGCGGAATGAAGACCACTTCGCTGCCATCGCGCAGCGGGTCGTCCCAGCGCGCGAACGCGCCGTCCACCGCCACGCGTAACTGCGCCGGCGTCCAGCGCAGCCCGTGCCGCGCATCCAGCTCCGCATACACGCCGCGCAAATCGGCTGCATCCGAGTGCACTTGCTCGCTGGCAATGCCGGCAGCCTCGCGCAAGCTGGCGAAGTACAACACGGTGATGGTGGCGCTCATCGCGCAGCTCCGATATCGCGCTTGCCGCCACGTTTGGACAACAATTTGGTCGGGCCGATCCGCATGCTGTGCGAGAGCGCCTTGCACATGTCGTAGACCGTCAACGCCGCCACGCTGGCGCCGGTCAGTGCTTCCATCTCCACGCCGGTGCGATGCACGCAGCGCACCGTGCAGACGATCTGCAGCACCTGCGCGCCCGCCCAATCGATCTCGAAGCGGCAGCCATCGATAGGCAGAGGATGGCAGAACGGAATCAATTCATGCGTACGCTTGACCGCCATGGTGCCGGCGATCACCGCCGTCTCCACGATGCCGCCCTTGGCGCTGCGCAAGCCGTTGGCGCGCAGTTGCGCTGCCACGGCAGCAGGAAAATGCACCCGGCTTTCCGCGGTGGCACTGCGTGCGGTGACCTGCTTGTCCGAGACGTCCACCATGGTGGGCAGCCCGGCGTCGTCCAGGTGGGTGAGACGTGCGGAAGTAGTCTTTGCTGGCATGGGAAACGACACGGGAACAGAACGTCAGGATGCGGGATTGTCGGTGAACGGGGTGGCTTGATGAAACAGCATCCGCCAGCACGCACCATCCAGGCGCCGTAGCGAACTGCGCAGGGCGCATCGCACCACGCCGTCGGCGTGCACGCGGGTGCGATAGCGCAGCTGCGCCAGCTGTGGGACCAGCAGCACGCAGCTGAAGTTGTCGGTCACGTAACCGGCAACCACCGCACTGGCGGTCAACGCGGCGATGACCTCCTCGCGTGTGTAGCACCGGCCCGACGCACCGAACTCGACGAACGCGGGATCCAGCAACGTCTCCAGTTCGCCCGCCGCGCCACGCACCTGTGGATCGAGCAGACGCAGCTCCAAGTCGCGCAACTGCGTCAGCAGCGCAGCGGCGCTCACCCGCCGATCAGGAACATCTCGACCGGCTTGCGACGCCGGGAGGTGGACGCGCGCACTTCGCTATAGCGGTCCGCACGCACGCTCCAGCGCTGGCGCAGATGCGTGGCCAGGCCCTGCTCGCCCTCGGCCAGTGCCGGCTTGAGGTCATGCCCCTGACTGGCAAACAGGCAGGTGTAAAGGTGCCCATCGGCAGAGACGCGCGCACGCTGGCAATCGCCGCAAAACGGCACGCTGACCGAACTGACAAAGCCCACCTCGCCCAGCCCATCGGCGAATGCGTGCCGCTGCGCTACTTCGCCGGTGTAGTTGGCATCCAGCGGCGCCAACGGCCACCGCGCATGGATCCGGTCGCGTAACTGCGCGGAGGTCACCACCGCCTCGGGCCGCCAGCCATTGCAGCTACCCACATCCATGAATTCGATGAAACGCAACACATGCCCGGTGCCACGGAAGTGCTCGACCAACGGCAGCACCTGGTCTTCGTTGACGTCGCGCTGCACCACGCAATTGATCTTCAGGCGCTCAAATCCGGCCTGCTCGGCCGCGGCGATGCCGGCCAGTACCTGGTCGATCTCGCCACGCCCGCCGCTCATCTGGCGGAACAGCGCAGGCTCCAGCGCATCCATGCTCACGGTGATGCGGCGCAGCCCGGCCTGGCGCAGGGCCACGGCCTGGCGCGCCAGCAGCGCTCCATTGGTGGTCAGCGCCAGGTCCTCGATGCCCTCGATCGCCGCCAGGCGCTGGATCAGCACCGGCAGGTTCTTGCGCAACAACGGCTCGCCGCCGGTCAGGCGCAGCTTGGTCACGCCCACCGCCACGAAGGCGCGCACCAGGGTTTCCAACTGGTCAAAGCTCAGCCGCTGGTCAGCTTCCAGCCCGTAATCGTCCGGCACGCGGTCGGCCGGCATGCAGTAGCCACAGCGAAAATTGCAGGCCTCGATCACCGACAAGCGCAGGTCGCGCAGCGGCCGGCCGTAGCGGTCCTGCATCGGTGCGGCGCTCAGGTCCGGCAGCATCAGGGCACCCATCAGCGCGGCGCCATGGCGGCAGTGGGTGTTGCCAGCGCAAGCACCTGGCCAGGCACAGCCACGCGGTGGCCGCGTGCCCGCAGCACGTCGCCGTCGGCGTTGCTGGCGTAGTGATACAGCCACATGCGGCTCAACAGGTCCTGCGGGTATTCCCGCTCCAGGTCATCCACACCAGTATGCGACGGGTTGCCGTGAACGCCGCAGTCATGCGCGATGAGCTCGCTGTCATCGGCATAGCGCGCCAGCATCTCCGGGATCGGCCGGGTGTCGCCGGTCCAGACCAGCGCACCCTGCAGGCGCAGCCCGTAGGCGGTCTCCGGCCAGTGGTGGCGCACCGGGAACACCTCCAGGCGCACACCGTCGTGCCAGAACGCCTCGCCCACCGGCACCAGCTGAAATGCATCCCAAAAGTTCGCACCGCCCTCGGCCAGCACGTTCGGGTAGTCGGCAAGCCGCCGCTGCAGCAGCGGCACCACCGGCGCCGGCACGTACAGGCGGGTGCGGCCGCGGCGTTCGGAGAAATAGCTGTCCACGAACAAGCGCTCCAGCCCGCCGACGTGGTCCAGATGCACGTGGGTGATGAAGACCGCCTGTGGCATCTGGGCGTAATGGGCCTGATAGCTGGTGAGCCCTTCGCTGCCGCAGTCGATGGTCAGCCACGGCGCACCGCCACGCTCCAGCGTGGCCATCGGCGACCCCATCGCCACGGCCGACGCATTGCCGACCCCCTGCACCCGCAATGCCCACTCCATCAGTAGCCCCGGCCCCAGGCCAGCTCGTAGGCGCGGTGCAGGCGCTCGTAGTCCTTGTCCACGTCTTCGCGGGTGCGGTTGCCGCGCAGCTTCAGCAGCGAACGATGCAGGCGGGCCAGGTTGCGCTCGCGCCAGCGAGTGGCCGGAATACGCAGCACGCCGCGGTCGAAATCGATCAGCCAGCCATGCCCGCCGGCATCGAACAGGATGTTGTGCGCATTGAGATCGGCGTGATCCAGGCCGGCGCGGTGGAAGCGCGCGATCAGCCGCCCGGTGTCTTCCCACGGTGCGCCGCGGCCAGCCACCTGTGCATGGTCGGCCAGCGACCGCACGTTCTCCAGCCGCTCCATCAACAACGCAGCGCGGTAGCCCAGACCTTCGCGCAGATAGCAGGCCGCCAACGGGCGCGGTACCGGCAGCTTTCGCTTGAGCAGCTCACGCATCAGCCGGAATTCGGCAAAGCTGCGCGTGCGCCCGGCGCCTTTCCAGAGATATTGGTCGCGACTCACGCGTGCGGCCATGCCGCCGCGCCGGTATTGGCGCAGCACGCTGTGGCCAAACGGGGCATCCACGAACCACGCGCCACCGCGCCCGCCCTCGTCTACCGGCCGCGCCCTGTCGCCCCAACGCTGTGGCGAGAACAGCCCGGCATCGGCTTGCCGCAGCCGTTCGCGGTCGAACAGAATGGCGCCGTATCCGCGGCCTTCGCGGTACGGCGTCAGCGCTTCAGTGGCGTCGAAAGAAACCATCCCTCGAGTCTAACAACACCATGGCTTCTACGCCTGCTTCGTTATGCCTGCTGCGCCTGTCCGCCCTGGGCGACGTCACCCACGTGGTGCCGCTGGTGCACACCTTGCAGGCGGGCTTTCCGCAGGCGCAGTTGCACTGGATCATCGACAAGGCCGGGCTGAAACTGCTCGACGGCCTGCCCGGTGTGCACTTCCATGCCTACGACAAACGCAGCGGCTTGGCCGGCATGCGCGCGGTGCGCCAGGCGCTGGCCGCGCATGGCCACTTCGATGCCTTGCTGCAGATGCAGGTCGCATTTCGCGCCAACGTGCTGTCGGCGTTCGTGCCGGCGCGCCGGCGCATCGGCTACGACCGCAGCCGCTCGAAGGACCTGCACGGCCTGTTCGTCAACGAGCGCATCGCCGACCGCCCGGGCATCCATGTGCTGGACGCCATCGGCAGCTTCGCCGAGCCACTGGGCCTGCGCCAGACCGAGGTGCGCTGGAACCTGCCGGTGCCCGCCGACGCACACGCGTGGGCCCAGGCGCAATGGCAAGACGATGGGCGCCCGGTGTTGATGATCTCGCCGTGTTCCAGCCATGTGCGGCGCAACTGGTACCCGGACCGGCACGCCGCGCTGGCCGACCATGCTGCCGCGCAGGGCTGGCGGGTGGTGCTGTGCGGCGGCCGTAGCGAGCTGGAGCGCAGCACTGCCGATGCCATCATCGCGGCGGCGCGCACGCCGGTACTGGATCTAGTCGGCAAGGACACGCTCAAGCAGCTGCCCGCCCTGCTCGCCCGTGCGGCGCTGGTGGTCACACCGGATTCGGGGCCGATGCATATCGCCAACGCGATGGGCACCAAGGTGCTCGGCCTGCATGCCGCCAGCAACCCGCGACGCAGCGGCCCGTATTCGGATGTGCGCTATTGCGTGGATCGCTACGACGCTGCTGCACGCAAGCACCTGGGCAAGCCGGCCGCGCAGCTCAAGTGGGGCACCAAGATCGAGTTCGACGACGTGATGACCTTGATCAGCGTCGACGATGCCATCGCCGCGTTCGAGCGCTATCGCGCAGATCACCACTGAGCTATTGATCAGCGTCAGCGCACCTGAAACACGCGCCGACGATCAGCCCGCATCAGGCGCCGCTGGCGCGGTAGTCCTGGTAGGACTTCTCTTCCACGTACGAAGAACCCAACGCCAGATTGATCTCCTTCTTGATGCGCGCGCGCTCGTCGTTTTCGATATAGACACTGCGTGCCAGCTGCACGAAGGCATCGTCGAAGGACTGCGCCTGTTCCTTGAGGCGAATGTCGTCCTCGATCACCCACAACCGCTCGTTGACCGCTTTCAGCTCCGCGCGCAGGCGAACGATGTCGCGGCCGGCGGCCGGATGCGCCATCCAGCTGGTTTCCAGCGCCGACAACTCATTGCGCACGTTGGCCAACTTGGCCGCGTCCTGCATGCGCTCGGACTTGATCTGCAGAATCGCGATCTTGTCGAGCAGCTCACCAAAGGACACCGGCACCAGGATCTCGGACATGACAGACCTCCAACGAAGAATCGGCAATTGTAGGCATCGCGCCGGCGGGCTGCGACCCGAAAACAAAAAGCCCCCTTGCGGGGGCTGATGTAGCGATGACGCAGAGTGCGCACGAACCAAAACGGTACTGGCACAACGCGTCACCACAATCTGGCGGAGAGGGGGGGATTCGAACCCCCGAGGCGCTATAAACGCCTGCCTGATTTCGAGTCAGGTACATTCAACCGCTCTGCCACCTCTCCAGATGGTCCCCGGTGTCCCAGGGCCGTGCATCATACGAGCACACGCGGTTTGCCACAAGCGGGCGCGGCCTCCCGCAGAGGCCGCAGTGGCAGGGCCGGCGTGAACATCCGCCGCGGCCATTGCGCCCCATCGGTTGCCCGCCGCCTGCGGGGCCGCGATGATGGTGCGGCACATCTCATCCTGGCGACCCCGCACCATGCTCGAATTCGGACACCTCACCCACGTGGGCCTGCGCCGTGACCTCAACGAGGACACGTACTACGGCGACAGCGAGCTGGGGCTGTGGCTGGTGGCAGACGGCATGGGTGGCCATGCCTGCGGCGAGGTGGCCAGTGCGTTGGCGCGCGAAACCATCGTGCGCGAAGTACGTGCCGGTACGCCGCTGGCCCAGGCAGTGCGCATCGCCGACGAGGAAATCATCAAGACCTCGCGCCGCTGCAACGACACTCTGCCGATGGGCACCACCGTGGTGGCCGCGCGCGTGCTCGGGCAGCGTTTCGAAGTGGCCTGGGTGGGCGACAGCCGCGCCTACCTGTGGCGTGACGGTCGGTTGGCGCAACTGAGCCAGGACCACAGTTATGTGCAGGAACTGATCGCCCAGGGCACATTGACCAGCGAACAGGCGCGCGCGCATCCGCATCGCAATGTCGTCACCCAGGCGCTCGGCGTCACCGACCCGGCCCATCTCAATGTCGCCACCATGCAGGGCGAGCTCAAGTCGGGCATGCAGCTGCTGTTATGCAGCGATGGGTTGACCGAAGAAGTGGACGACACCGCGATCGCCGCAACGCTGTCGCAGGCCGATTGCAGTGCCCAGGAATGCGTGGAATGCCTGGTCGCCGCCGCACTCGATGGCGGCGGCTCGGACAACATCACCGCCATCCTGGTGCGCAGTCACTGACTGCGCGGGCAGCGCGTCCTCCAGCGTCGCCTTAACTGGCGACCGCGACCTCGTCCAACTCCGGCGCATCCCACAGCGCACGCCCGGCCTTCTTGCGCAGCCGCTCCAGACGCGCCTCGTGTGCCTGCAGCTCCGAGGGCGCTACCACCACGCGTGGGCGCGGCAGCAACAGCGACGGATCGAACGCGATCATGCCCTCGCCGCCTTCGGCACGTTGGCCGGCATCCATCGCGCCGAAGCCGATCTCTTCCTGCCCGGAGGTCAGCGCGATGTAGACATCGGCCAGGATCTGCGCATCGAGCAAGGCGCCATGCAACTGCCGGTGCGAGTTGTCCACGCCCAGCCGTTTGCACAATGCGTCCAGCGAGTTGCGCTGACCGGGATAACGCTCGCGCGCCATCATCAAGGTATCGACCACGGTGGCGCGGTCGATGATGCGGCCAAACTGATCGCCCAGCAGCGACAGTTCGTTGTCCAGGAAACCCAGGTCGAACGCGGCGTTGTGGATGATCAGTTCGGCGCCGTCGATGTAGGCCAGGAACTCCTCCACCACTTCAGCAAACACCGGCTTGTCCGCCAGAAATTCCAGGGTCAGCCCGGTGACTTCCTGCGCGCCGGGCTCGAAATCGCAGTCCGGCCGCAGATAGCGATGGAAGTTGTTGCCGCTCGGGCGGCGCTCCAGCAGTTCCACCGCGCCGATTTCGACGACGCGGTTGCCCTTGCGCCATTCCAGGCCGGTGGTTTCGGTATCGAGAATGATCTGACGCATGCGTCCTCTTACGATGTTGCGAGGCCACCGCGCTGGGCGATGGCCTGATTGCGGGCAAGCACGTCGACGCGCTCGTTGTCCGGGTCGCCATTGTGGCCTTTCACCCAGCGCCATTCGATGCTGTGACGCTGGGTGGCCGCATGCAGCCGCTCCCACAGCTCGCGGTTCTTGACCGGGTCGCCGCCAGAGGTCTTCCAGCCGCGCCGCACCCAGCCAGGCATCCACTCGGTGATGCCCTGGCGGACGTATTGCGAATCGGTATGCAGCAGGATCTGGCACGGCTCGGTGAGCGTTTCCAGCGCCATGATTGCCGCCATCAGCTCCATGCGGTTGTTGGTGGAATTGGCTTCGCCGCCGGCCAGTTCCTTCTCGCGACCGTTGTAACGCAGCAGGGCGGCCCAGCCGCCCGGCCCGGGATTGCCGAGGCAAGAGCCGTCGGTATGGACTTCAATGGATTTCATCAGGACCTAATTTGGATTGGCGATGTCAGATCGTGGCCACAGGCTGCGGCCAACGCGACGGCAGGGCGATCGGCGTCGGACCGATCGGCGCTGCGGCACGCTTTTCCACTTCGAGGAGATACACCGCACGCCAGGGCGCACGGCTCGGATCGGTGGAGCCGCGGCCGGGGCCCCAGATCGGCCCCAGATACCGCTCCTTGTCCACACATTGCAGCCCGGCCCGCTGCGCCAGCAGCCGCCACCGATCCGGGCGCAACGCCACCGGGCCACGACGCGCCCAGCGGAACCGGTACGGGCTCAGCGGGTTGAGCGTGAACAACCACAGCCGCCCACCCGGCATCAGCACCCGCTCGCATTCGGCCAGGAACTCCGCCGCCCCATTGACCACCGCATGCTGCACCACGATGGCCTGCAGGCTCTCGGCCGGTAACGGGAACGGCAGCGCACAGCGTGCGTCGCCGCCAAAGCGGCTACCGCTGCGATACAGCCGCAAGCCACGCCCCTGCAGGGCGTCGCGCGGTGGCAGATCGGTGGTCGGAGTGACCCACAGCCAGGGCTGCGACGGCCGCATCTGTAGCGCCGCGAGCGCCATTTGGCGCTCCAGCTGGAGCAGGCTGCGGCCTCCACCCGTTTCAAACCAGGATGAGACACCAGCTTGACGGGAGAATGGCGCGGCAGGCATGGTCCCAATTCTATGCGACTCACCGCCCTGCCCGCATTCGACGACAACTACATCTGGGCCCTGGTCGCCGATGATGGCCGTGCAGTGATCGTCGACCCTGGCCAGGCAGCACCAGTGTTGGAGGCCGCGCAGCGTGAGGGCTTCACTCCGGTGGCCGCCCTGCTGACCCACCACCATGCCGACCATATCGGCGGTGTGGCGGAGCTCCAGCAGCATTTTCCGGCGCTGGAACTGTACGGGCCGCACGACGAACGCATGCCTTCGGCCACCCGCCACGTCGCCCACGGCGAGACTGTGACGGCCCTGGGCATCGGCTTTGCGGTGCTGGAAGTCCCCGGCCACACCCGCAGCCATGTCGCCTATGTGGGTGACGGGCACCTGTTCAGTGGTGATACCCTGTTCAGCCTAGGCTGTGGGCGGATGTTCGAAGGTACGCCCCCACAGATGTTCGACGCCTTGCAGCGCCTGGCCTCCCTGCCAGGCGAGACGCTTGTGTGTTGCGGCCACGAGTACACCTTGGCCAATGCGGCCTTCGCGCTGCACGTCGATCCCACCAACGCTGCCTTGCAGCGCCGTCAACAGGAAGCCCAGGCAATGCGTCATGCAGCCCGTCCTACCCTGCCGATTTCGCTCAAGAGTGAACTGGCCACCAATCCGTTCCTGCGTCTGCATACTCCCGAAATTCGCGCCGCGGTCGCCGCGCACGCAAGTATCTCGATAACGAGCGATGTAGACGTATTTGCCGAACTTCGGCGCTGGAAAGACGTATTTCGCGCATGAGGCGCCTGCTTCTGGGTGTGTTGGCCGCACTGTCGGCCGCCGCACCGGTCGCCGGCTCCGCCAGCGAGCCAAGCACCTCTGCCACCGTCAGCAGCCAAGCACCGGCCGTACGCAACGGCCGGGATATCTTTGCCTCCTTCCTGGAAGGGCGTGCCGACCCAGGCTGCGATACCGAGCACAGCGATCGCCGTTGGGAGCAGCACTTCTCCCGCGCTCCGGCCCGTCTGGCCGATGATGGGCAGGACGTCCTCCCGCTGTTCGGCTACGTGGTCGACCAGCTGCGCGAAGCCGACATGCCCACCGAATTAGCGCTGATTCCCTTCGTGGAAAGCGGCTACCGGCCCGGCGCACGCAACGGCAGCGGCCCGGCAGGCCTGTGGCAGTTCATCGCCACGACCGCGCGCAATCACCACGTGCCGGTGGGCGCCCAGTACGACGGCCGCCTGTCGGCGGTGGATTCCACCACCGCGGCAGTACGCTATCTCAAGACCCTGTACGGCATGTTCGGCGGCGACTGGCGCCTGGCGCTCATGGCCTACAACGCTGGCGAATACCGCGTCTTGCAGGCCATGCGCAGCGCCGGCATGAATGCGCAGAACGCCCGGCCGGCCGAGTTGCCGGGCATGTCCAAGGTCACCTACGAATACGTGGAAAAGCTGCACGCGCTGGCGTGCGTGCTTGACCATGCGCAGGAGCAAGGGACCTTGATGACGTCGCTGGATCGCCCGGTGCCGGTGCTGACCGAGCACGCATTGCCGGCCGGCACCAGCCTCACCACCTGGGCTGGGCAGCGCGCTTTGGAACCGCAACTGCTTGCCCGCCTCAATCCGGCAGTGGCCAGCGCCCGGGCAGCGCCGCGCGGCGTGCATGTGCTGGCGCCCATCGCGCCGGCACAACCCGGGTCCGCTGGCGCTGTTGTCGCCCTGGCCGATCGCGCCGCCCTTGCAGATACGGATGACGGCAGTGCCACCACTGCGGTGGCCAGCGTTCAGACCTCCAAGCGCAGCAGCGCGCGCACGCACACCGTGCGTAATGGCGAGTCCGCGTGGGCGATTGCCAAGCGCTACGGAATCACGGTCACCACGCTGCTTGCCAGCAATGGCCTGGACAAGCGCGCGGTGTTGAAGCCGGGCATGGTGCTGTCGTTCGAAGATTCGCCCTGAGCCATCAGCCGCGCTTGCGGCGACTCGCCGGTAATTGCTCGACGTGCACTGCGCGACTGCAAAGCTGCAGCATTTTCCGGGCATCGCGTTTGAGAGCCTGCGGCGACAAAGGCGCTTTGCACGGCCCCGCTATTCCTTGAGCAATTATTTGCCTGCGACCGAGCTTTCCTGAGCAGTGATCTGTCGTCGGGAGAACGCGCCCGAGGGGCCGATGCGTGCAAAGTTGCTCACCCTGGCTGGGGCGTGACGCTCGGCCTGGGTCGCCCCCCCCCCCCCCCAGCACATGGGGAACAAAGCACGGAGCACACCAAGTGCTAGGTTTTCGCGCATGCGTCGCGAGGTTCTTTGTCTAGGTAGCAGCCACCAAAGCTGCTTTCGCGGACGCACGTCGACACAGTGACGCTACGCTAGCGCGCGTGTACGCGGCGCGGTCTGAACTCGCTCCGCCCGTGCACGTATCTAGTTCCACCGGGAGAGGCAGCGGAAGGCGGACGAGATTCGGCGCCTGCTTATTGAATGGCGACGAGCGATTGGGTTCTCTTCACTGCGGTAAGAGCACGAATCATGAAGCAGAACACGTGCAGAGCTTTCGCGCCTGTGGCGCGAGTCCCTTTTGTCTTGGCAAAAGGAACCAAAACCGCTGTCGCCGGCGCAATCCGGTGCGATGAAGCCGCACCGGTACCCTGTGCTCCTCGCCACACGCGGCACGGCGCCCAAACTCGCTACGCTCAAACAGGGCGCCTCTTCGGCCGCGCATGGCTGCGGTGCTCGGCTTGCTTTAAGGCGACTGGGTGAAGCAGGAGCAAGAGCGAACGGCAAGGCCGGAGCAGAGCCTGTGGTGTAGCGGCGGCAGATCGGCGTCGATTAGCAGAACAAATGCATCCACAGCCAGATCGACAGCGACAGCGAGATTCACCCACGTCATGTGAGCCTTTGCAGATATATCCGATCAGCCGGTTTGTTTGAGCACGAGCATCTGTCGCCAGGAGTCAGCAATCACGTGCGGCTGCTCTCCACTTCGCCTACTCGGCGGACGCAAATTAAACCAACGGTCGTGGCCACTACGCAGTGAATCGCCAAACGGTGCTCTGCGCCACTCCATCGTCAGGCTAGACCCACGCACTGCTGCAGAACTCATTTCATCTGGACACCACGCAGAGAGCTAGCGACAGTTCGGCGACGCTGGTCCGCCACAATCGCGGTCACCCGTTGGCACACAAGCGGGCTCCGGTGCTCCGCCTAGCGCACCAGGAGTTGAGACCAATCGAGCAGCTTCTGCACGCTTGCTCATTACCACCTCCAGCAGATCGCTGCTACAGCGCACGGTCGCACCACGCGCGCCTGCCCACACCCCTGTCCAAAACCCTCGCGCGCTCACCAAGCAACAGACCACCAAGCCACAGTGGGTCCGTATCTCGGCCAAAAAAAAGCCCGGTCATGCCGGGCTTCTCCAGTTCAGCGATGTCAGAACGCTTACAGCTGCGCTTCTTCGATCTGGATCTTGTAGCGCTTGCGCATTTCCTTGACGTAGGCCTGCGCCGCATTGCCGCCGTCGATCTGACTCAGCTGCTCGCGCAGCATGGTCTGCTGCTCGGCCGGCATCTGCTTGAGATCGCCCGGGGTCGACTTGCTCACTACGAACACCGCATAACGCCCGCCAGTGAGCTCAACCTTGCCAACCGACGGTTTGCCTTCGGTCGGGCGCGGGGCGCTGAAGATCGCCCGATTGGCGGCGGGCGTCGGCACCGGCGCGGTGCGCGGCAGCCCCGGAATCGGCGTGACCTGTAGCTTTTCGGCCGCCGCCAGCGATTGCAGGGTTTCACCCTTCTGCACACGCGCCAGCAGCGCGTCGGCCGCAGCCACCGCAGATTTCTTGGTGCGGTCGGCATGCACTGCGGCAATCACCTTCTCGCGCACCTTGTCCAGAGGCAACGCCTGTTCGGCGCTGTGATTGGTCACGCGCAACACCACGCTGTGGTTGGGCGCGATGGTGATCGGGTCGCTTACCGTACCGTCCTGCACCAGCGTTTCGGAGAACGCCGACCGCAGCACCGCCGGGTTGGCGGCAATGCCGCTGGCATCAGCGCGCGAGAACGGACCCAGCGTCTGCACCGGCAGGCCGACCTGCTTGGCCGCCGGCTCCAGCGCGGTGGGATTCTTGTAGACCTGGTCGACGAGCTTGCCGCTCAGGTCGGCAAACGCCTTGTCGGCGTCGGCCTTGAGCTGCTCGGCAGCCAATTGGTCACGCACCTGCTCGAACGGCTTGCCCTGTCCGCCCTTGACCTCACGCAACTGAATCACGTGGTAGCCAAACTCGGTCTTGATCGGGCCGACTACATCGCCAGCCTTCATCGCGAACAGCGCGTCTTCGAACGGCTTGACCATCGTGCCCTTCTCAACCCAGCCCAGATCGCCACCGGCGTCCTTGGAACCCGGGTCCTGCGAATTGGCCTTGGCCAGCGCAGCAAAGTCCGCGCCCGGCTGCTTGGCCTGGGCAGCCAGCTTGGCCGCTTTTTCTTCGGCGGCCTTCTGCGCAGCGGCATCGCTGCCGGCACTGATCAGGATGTGCGATGCCAGACGCTGATCCGGATCGACAAACCGTGCCTTCTCTTCTTCATAGCGTTTACGCAGCGTTGCTTCGTCGGCCGCGGTGGCGGGCGGCAAGGTAGCTGCATTGAGCTCGACGTATTCGATCGTCACAGTTTCCGGCTGGCGGAAATCCTGCGGATGCCCGTCGTACCACTGCTTGATCTGTGCATCGCTGACCGGCGCGGTATCGGCGGTCGGCTCCGGCAGCATCGCCAACTCGACATCGCGCGTCTCGCCCATCAAGGTGAGCAGGCGCTCGAATTCACTCCTGGTCGCAAAGCCCGATTCGGCCACCGCCTGCGGAATCACCGACTGCTGCAAGCTATCGCGCACCAGCGCGTCGAACTGCGCAGGCGTGCGCGGCGGGGTGCCCTGCGCAAGCGCTGCGCGGTACTGGTCGGGGCTGAACTTGCCATCGATCTGGAAAGCCGGAATATTGGCGATGTAATCGCGCACGGTGGCATCACCGATCACGATTCCCGCATCTTCCGCACCCAAACGCACGACCTGCTCGTCGACCAACTGATCGAGCACCTGCAATTTGTTCTCGCGCGATTCGAACTGACGCGGGTCGAAATTCTCGCCCTGGCGCTGACGTTCCTGCATACGCGCCTGTTCGAAGCGCGCACGGAAATCCTGCGTGCTGATCTCATGGTGCTGCCACAGCAGCGAGACCGGCCACCATGACGGTGCGGACTTCCACCATGTCGGGGGCGCCTGCACCTTGGCCACGTTGTTGGCGCCAATGCCGCCAAGGTAGCTGTTGTCGATGACGAACAGGAACGGAATCATCAGCAACCCCAGGATGGCGGTAGCGATCCAGCCTGACGTCTTGTCGCGAAGTTTCTGCAGCATTGGCAAATCACGGCCTGTGGGCGAGCCGCGCAGTGTAACGCGCTTCGCAGCCGGGCACCCAGCCCGACACCACCGCAGCGCCGACCGCTTGTCTCGTAGCAAAGGGACGTAATGATTTTGGCCCAAAAAAAAGCCCCCGGCACAAGGCCGAGGGCTTGGAAAAACTGGCGGAGCGGACGGGACTCGAACCCGCGACCTCCGGCGTGACAGGCCAGCATTCTAACCAGCTGAACTACCGCTCCGCTTTAAACTTGGACATCTTCTCTCCACGACATCCGCGCAATGCAAATGCTGTGGAGAAAACGAAGCCCCCAATCGCTCAGGGGCTTCGGTGTAACTGGCGGAGCGGACGGGACTCGAACCCGCGACCTCCGGCGTGACAGGCCAGCATTCTAACCAGCTGAACTACCGCTCCGCGCTTGAAACTTTTGCCTGGTGCTTATCTGGTGGGTGCTGAGGGTTTCGAACCCCCGACCCTCTCCGTGTAAGGGAGACGCTCTACCGCTGAGCTAAGCACCCTAGCGAGTCGATTAGTTTACTGCATCCTTCAGGGCTTTGCCAGCCTTGAATGCAGGATTCTTCGAAGCAGCGATCTTGATGCTGTCGCCCGTCTTCGGATTGCGGCCGGTACGCTCAGCGCGCTCGCGGACCTGGAAGGTGCCGAAGCCAACGAGGGTGACGGCGTCGCCCTTCTTCAGCGCCTTGGTGATTTCGCTCACAACCGCGTCGACAGCACGGCCGGCTTCAGCCTTGGAGATGTCAGCAGCAGCGGCAACGCCATCGATCAATTCGGTTTTATTCATTCTTGAAACTCCCTTTGCGGCAGATGCCGCGGAATCGACAATCGGCGCTCTTGCCGTTAGCGAAGAACCCGACACAAGTGGTATCGCGTGACGCATCACATTTTGCCGCGCCCACGAGTCGTGCATTTATACCAGCGCACCCAAGCGCGCGCAAGCCAAAACCCAATAACGACGCGGGTTTTGGCCTGTTTTGCCTAGGTTTAAACAGAGCACTTTAATGCTTGACGCGGGTGCCCGGTGTGGTACGCGACTTGCCGCGCACCGCTACACGCGAGGCGGTCTTGCGTGCTTTTTCCTTGCCGGCTTTCTTCGGCGCCAACGGGCGCTCCAGGGCCAGATCCAGCACTTCGTCGATCCACTTCACCGGCACGATTTCCAGATCGCGCGTGACGTTGGCCGGGATGTCCGCCAGGTCCTTGCGGTTCTCATCGGGGATCAGCACGGTACGAATACCGCCGCGCAATGCTGCCAGCAATTTCTCCTTCAAGCCGCCGATCGCAGAGACGCGGCCGCGCAAGGTGATTTCGCCGGTCATCGCCACGTCCGCACGGATCGGCACCTTGGTCAGGATCGACACCAGCGAGGTCACCATCGCGATACCTGCACTGGGGCCATCCTTTGGCGTGGCACCGTCGGGCACATGTACGTGCACGTCCTGCTTCTGCAGGAAATCCACATCGATGCCCAATCGCTCGGCACGCGAGCGCACCACCGACAAGGCCGCCGATGCCGACTCCTTCATCACGTTGCCCAGCTGACCGGTGAGGATCAGGTTGCCCTTGCCCGGCACCAGCGTGGACTCGATCTGCAGCAGTTCGCCACCGACTTCGGTCCATGCCAGGCCCGTCACCAAGCCAATCTCGTTCTCTTCTTCTGCACGACCGAAATCGAAGCGACGCACGCCCAGATACTTGTCCAGGTTCTTGGAGGTCACCGTCACCAGCGCCTTGGGCTTGGCCTTCTTTGCGACCGCCTTCTTGGCCGCCGGCTGCGGGCCAGCCAATGCGATTTCCTTGACCACCTTGCGGCAGATCTTGGCCACTTCGCGCTCGAGGTTACGCACGCCCGACTCACGCGTGTAGTAACGCACCACGTCCTGGATGGCATCGCTGCCGATCTCGATCTCTTCCGGCTTCAAGCCGTTGGCCTTGATCTGCTTGGGCACCAGATAGCGCATGGCGATATTGAGCTTTTCATCCTCGGTATAGCCGGGGATGCGGATCACTTCCATGCGGTCCAGCAGCGGGCCGGGGATATTGAGCGAGTTGGAGGTAGCAACGAACATCACCTCCGACAGGTCCAGATCCACTTCAAGATAGTGGTCGTTGAAGGTGTGGTTCTGCTCCGGATCGAGCACTTCCAGCAGCGCCGATGACGGATCGCCACGGAAGTCCATCGACATCTTGTCGATCTCATCCAGCAGGAACAGCGGGTTCTTGCTGCCGACCTTGTTGAGGTTCTGCACCAGGCGGCCCGGCATCGAACCGACATAGGTCCGGCGATGGCCACGGATCTCGGCCTCGTCGCGCACGCCGCCCAGGCTCATCCGCACGAACTTGCGGTTGGTCGCCTTGGCGATCGACTGACCCAGCGACGTCTTACCCACACCCGGTGGGCCGACCAGGCACAGGATCGGGCCCTTCATCTGCTTCACGCGCGACTGCACGGCCAAGTACTCAAGGATGCGTTCCTTGACCTTGTCCAGACCGTAGTGATCGGCATCCAGCGTATCCTGCGCAACTTTGAGATCCTTGCGAACCTTGGTGCGCTTCTTCCACGGCACGCCGAGCAACCAATCAAGATAGTTGCGCACGACCGCAGCTTCGGCAGACATCGGCGACATCTGCTTGAGCTTGTTGAGTTCGGCCTTGGCCTTGGTCTCGACCGGCTTGGGCATGCCGGCCTCGGCGATCTTGCGGGCGAGTTCTTCCAGTTCGCCGGGCGCGTCGTCCAGATCGCCCAGTTCCTTCTGGATCGCCTTCATCTGTTCGTTGAGGTAGTACTCGCGCTGGCTCTTTTCCATCTGCGACTTGACGCGGCCGCGAATACGCTTTTCCAGCTGCTGCACGTCGATCTCGCCATCGACCAGACCAACCAGCAGTTCCAGCCGGTCGCCGATCTCGGTGATTTCGAGCAGGCGTTGCTTATCCGCCAAACGCACGCCGATGTGTGCGGCGATGGTGTCGGCCAGACGTCCGGGCTCATCGATGCCGGCCAGGGTCTGCAGCAATTCCGGCGGCAGCTTGCGGTTGGTCTTGACGTACTGTTCGAACAGCGACATCAGCGAACGCGCAATCGCCTCCAGCTCACGCGGCTCGCGTGCATCGCTGGCTTCCACTTCGGTGCCGCGGCCCTGCAAGGCGCCGTCCTGTTCCGCCACCTTGTCGACGGTGACGCGCGACAACCCTTCGACCAGCACCTTGATCGTGCCATCGGGCAGCTTGAGCAGTTGCAGCACCTGGGCAAGCGTGCCGACCGTGTACAGATCGCCCGCTGCCGGGTCGTCGGTCTCGGCCGACTTCTGCGCAACCAGCAGGATGCGCTTGTCCGCCTCCATGGCTTTTTCCAGCGCGCGCATTGACTTGTCACGGCCGACGAACAGCGGAATCACCATGTGCGGAAACACCACCACGTCGCGCAGCGGCAACACTGGCAGATCGAGAATTTCTGGTTGGGACTGGGCCATGGGGCGCTCCGCGGGATCGAGGAATTGGGGCGTAAAAAAAGCCGATGGCCCCGTTATGGGGCCATCGGCGAGGTGTTGCAAGTAGCGGTCGGAAACCCTTTAGCCGCCAGCGAGGCCAAGGCCTGCCGGCATCGCCGCGAGGCCTCAGTCGCCAGACGCGGCCTTGGCCGGAGCCGGCTGTGCCTGGTAGATCAGATACGGCTCGGACTTGTGTTCGATCACCGATTCATCCACCACCACCTTGCTCACGTTTTCTTGTGACGGCAGCTCGTACATCGTATCCAGCAGCACCGATTCCACGATGGTGCGCAGGCCACGCGCGCCGGTCTTGCGCTTGAGCGCCTTCTTGGCGATCGCCGACAGTGCGTCTGGGCGGAACTCCAGCTCCACGCTTTCCATCTCGAACAGCTTCTTGAACTGCTTGGTGATGGCGTTCTTCGGCTCGGTCAGGATCTTGATCAGCGCCGGCTCATCGAGTTCCTCGAGCGTGGCGACCACCGGCAGGCGGCCGACGAACTCGGGGATCAAGCCGAACTTGATCAGGTCTTCCGGCTCGACTTCGGCCAGGATCTTGCCCACTTCCTGCTTGCGCTCGCTGCTCTTGACCTTGGCGCCGAAGCCGATACCACCAGCATCGTTGGAACGCGCCTGGATCACCTTGTCCAGCCCGGCAAACGCGCCGCCGCAGATGAACAGGATGTTCTTGGTATCGACCTGCAGGAATTCTTGCTGCGGATGCTTACGCCCACCCTGCGGCGGCACCGAAGCCACCGTGCCTTCGATCAGCTTCAGCAATGCCTGCTGCACGCCTTCGCCAGACACGTCGCGGGTGATCGACGGATTTTCGCTCTTGCGCGAAATCTTGTCGATTTCATCGATGTAGACGATGCCCTGCTGCGCTTTCTCGACGTCGTAGTCGCACTTCTGCAGCAGCTTCTGGATGATGTTTTCCACGTCCTCGCCGACATAGCCGGCCTCGGTCAGCGTGGTGGCATCGGCAATCGTGAACGGCACATTGAGCAGGCGCGCCAGCGTTTCGGCCAGCAGCGTCTTGCCCGATCCGGTCGGGCCGACCAGCAGGATGTTGGACTTGGCAAGTTCGACCTCGTCGTTCTTGCTCCGGCTCTCGATCCGCTTGTAGTGGTTGTACACCGCCACTGCGAGCGTGCGCTTGGCGCGCAACTGACCGATCACGTATTGGTCCAGCACCTCGAGGATCTCGCGCGGCTTGGGCAGGCTGGAACGTGCCGACTGCGCCTTCTCTTCGAGTTCCTCGCGAATGATGTCGTTGCACAGCTCCACGCACTCATCGCAAATGAATACGCTGGGACCGGCAATCAGCTTGCGGACCTCATGCTGACTCTTACCGCAGAACGAGCAGTAGAGAATCTTGTTGCTGTCGCCGGAACGACCTTGGCGGTCTTCGCTCATGCTTCTGTTACCCAGTTACCCCACCCGATGCACGGGGGTTCGATTTCGAGAATAGCACAGGGTCGGGAGGACATTCGTCCAGCCCGACCCTGCCAGTTTTTCCAGCAATTTCAGGCGTCTGCGACTCAAGACGGCTGGATCGACTCTTCCGGACGGCGTTCCAGCACCTGATCCACCAGGCCATAAGCCTGTGCATCGACCGCGCTCTTGAAGTTGTCGCGCTCGGTGTCGCGCGCGATAGTCTCCAGCGACTGGCCGGTGTGCTTGGCGAGGATCTCGTTCAAGCGCGAACGCAAGGTCAGGATCTCGCGGGCGTGGATGTCGATATCGGTCGCCTGGCCTTGGAAGCCGCCCAGCGGCTGATGGATCATCACGCGCGAATTCGGCAGCGCATAGCGCTTGCCAGCCGCACCGGATGCCAGCAGCAGCGCGCCCATCGAGGCCGCCTGGCCCACACAGATCGTACTCACGTCCGGCTTGATGTACTGCATGGTGTCGTAGATCGCCATGCCGGCGGTGACCACGCCACCGGGCGAATTGATGTAGATGCTGATGTCCTTTTCCGGGTTGTCCGCTTCCAGGAACAGCAGCTGCGCCACGATCACGTTGGCCATATGGTCGTCGATCGGACCGACCAGGAAGATCAGACGCTCCTTCAGCAGACGCGAGTAGATGTCATACGCACGCTCGCCACGGCTGGTCTGCTCGACCACCATGGGCACCAGGTTCAGGGCTTTAGTCACAATGCTCATCAGTCTTCCTGTTGTGGCAGCGGCCTGTGCCGATGCCCGTGTGTGAGATCCGCACCCTGGCTAACCGGGTGCGGGCTCGTACCACGCGGTCGCGTTAAACGCGAATCGCGTCCTGGAACGAAAGCGACTGCTCGGTGTGCTTGGCGCGCTCGGCGATCCAGTCGATCACCTGCTCCTCCATCACACGGCTCTGCAGCCCACTCATCAGTTGGGGGTCGTTGCGGTACATCTCAATGACCTGTTCCGGCTCTTCGTAGGTCGAGGCGATCAGACGCAGCGTTTCGCTGACACGCTTGGATTCCAGGCGCAGCTCATTGCGACGTGCGACTTCGCCCACCAGCAGGCCTACCAGCACGCGTTTGGCAGCGGCGTCCATGAACCCCTGGTGCGCATCGGCCGGGATCTCGCCCGGGTTGCGGCCGCTGCGACGCATCTGGTCGACCTGTTGCGCCAGCATCGAACGGGCCTCGTTCTCGACCAGGCGCGGCGGCATTTCCACATGCGCGTAGGCGGCGATCAGCTGCTCGCCCACTTCACGGCGCAGACGGTTCATCAACGCACCCTTGAGCTCGCGCTCCAGATTGGTGCGGATGTCGGCGCGGAACTGCTCGGCATCGCCACTCTTCACGCCGAAGCTCTTGATGAACTCCTTGTTGACTTCCGGCAGCACCGGCTCGGACACCTCGACTGCCTTGACGTGCACCTGCACGGTCTTGCCGGCCAGCTGCGGCACGCGCCAGTCCGCCGGGAAATCGATGCTCAGGGCCTTGTCTTCGCCCTTGGACAGGCCTTCCAGGCCCTTTTCGATCTGGTCGAACATCACGCCCGAGCCCAGCACGCTGCTGCCGGTCTCTACGCCTTCGGCAGGCAGACGCTCGTCGCCGGCCTGCGACCAGGTCTCCAGCGCGACCAGATCGCCGACCTGCGCGCCGCGCTCGACCGGGTTCCAGGTGCGGCGCTGCAGACGCAGGTTCTCGATCATCTGGTCGATGTCGGCATCAGTGACTTCAGCGGTGTGACGCACCACCGACAGGTTGGTCACGTCGATGTCGCCGAAATCCGGCACCACTTCGAAGGTGGCGACGAAATCGAAATCGCTCTCGCCCTGGTCGATGCGCGGGTTGCCGGCCAGACGCAGCGAGTGCTCGCGCACGGCCGAGTCGAAAGTTTCACGCAACAGGCCTTCCATCGCCTCGGCACGCACCTGCTGACCGAAGCGCTGCTCGATGACCTTGGTCGGCACCTTGCCGGGCCGGAAACCCTTGATGCGCGTGGTCCGCGCCAGTTCGCGCAGGCGACCACCAACATGCGTCTCCAGGCGCTCCTGCGGCAGGGTGAAGGTCAGACGGCGTTCCAGATTGCCGGTGGATTCGATCGATGCTTGCATGTTGACTCCTGCCACCGACAGCACACGGCGTCGGCACGAGATGGAAGAGACGGGTTGACGGATGGCGAGAAAGCCGCCGAGCCTTGTAGTTTCGCCGATAACGGCGGCCGCTGCCAGCGGCATGCGAAGAACGGGCTGCGCTGCGGGGGATGCGCCCGCTGCGGGTCGCGTGAAACGGCCGGAACATTCACGGCCGCGCTGCACTGGTGCGAAAGGGGGGACTCGAACCCCCACGCCTTGCGGCGTCAGAACCTAAATCTGGTGCGTCTACCAATTCCGCCACTTTCGCGAGGCTGCACGTGCAGGTGCATTGTTGCAGGGATGTCTGCAAAGAAAAAGGCACCCGCACTGCGGATGCCTTTTAATTGGTGGGCCGTCAAGGATTCGAACCTTGGACCTATTGATTAAGAGTCAACTGCTCTACCAACTGAGCTAACGGCCCTGAAACTGGTCGCACATTGTATGCGCGTTTTTGCTTCGTTGCAACACCCCGCGACGCATCGGGTCAAACCTTCCTGCAATCAGTGGGGTGGCTGAGGGGACTCGAACCCCCGACATCTGGAATCACAATCCAGTACTCTAACCAACTGAGCTACAGCCACCACTGAAAACCTACTTCCTACCGCACCGCCGATGGCGCGCCCGACAGGACTCGAACCTGTAACCGCCGGCTTAGAAGGCCGGTGCTCTATCCGGTTGAGCTACGGGCGCCCGGACCGAACTTCGCATTCCCACGCCGCCAAAGAGCTCAGAGTGGTCGGGGTAGAGGGATTCGAACCCCCGACATCCTGCTCCCAAAGCAGGCGCGCTACCAGACTGCGCTATACCCCGGCGGGACCTTTCAATCCCGAAGGCTCGAAAGGTCGGCTATTTTGGGAACGATTGACGCTGCTGTCAATCACCACGCGCAAAATCGATCATCCGGTATCCTGACGCCTGCAGTCATTCACCTCGCACGCCAGCACGGCGGGCACAACCTTCATGGAGAACATCATGCGTAGCGGCAACCCTGCCCTTCGGGAATCCACGTTCCTCGACCTCGGCTCCGGCTCGGTGGTCACCCGCGACGGTCAGGCAATGACCCTCAACGGCACCGTCAACAAGACCGGCCTGTTGTTGCTGATGGCGGTAGTGACGGCCGCGTTTGCGTGGTCGCAGTCGGTGGGCGCCGACGGCATGCCGCTGCCGGCCGCCAAGCTGTACATGATCGCCGGCGCCATCGGCGGACTGGTGTTCGCACTGGCGACCTCGTTCAAGCCGACCTGGGCACCGGTCACCGCGCCGCTGTATGCGCTGGTGGAAGGCTTCTTCCTCGGTTCGATTTCCGCCGTGTACGAGGCACGCTTCAACGGCATCGTGTTCCAGGCGGTGCTGCTGACCTTCGGCACACTGTTCGCGCTGCTGTTCGCGTACCGCAGCGGGATGATCAAGGCCACCGAGAACTTCAAGCTGGGCGTGGTCGCGGCGACCGGCGGTATCGCGCTGGTGTACCTGGCGACGATCGTGCTGGGCCTGTTCGGCGTGCGTATCCCTTTCATCCACGACTCGGGCCTGATCGGCATCGGCTTCAGCCTGTTCGTGGTGGTGGTGGCGGCACTGAACTTGGTGCTGGACTTCGACTTCATCGAAAGCGGCGTGGAGCACGGTGCGCCCAAGCACATGGAGTGGTACGGCGCGTTCGGCCTGATGGTGACGCTGGTGTGGCTGTACATCGAGTTCCTGCGCCTGCTGTCGAAGCTGCAGTCGCGCAACTGAGGCGGTAATCGGGAATCGGGATTGGGGAATCGCAACCGCGATCCCTTGGCCTGATGACTTGACACTGGCTTCAAGCAAACCGCTCGCAACAAAAAGAAAGGGCGCCGTCGGCGCCCTTTCTTTTTGTGCGATCTACCCGCGCACTCAGAGGCGGCTGGCGATGGCCTTGGCAAAGCCCATGGTGTTGCCGGTGCCGCCCAGGTCGGGGGTCAGCGAGTCCTTGGCTTCCAGCGTGGCGACGATCGCTTCGCGCAGGCGCTCGGCGTTCTGCGGCTGACCGATGTGGTCCAGCATCTGCGCCGCGCCCAGCAGCAGCGCACACGGGTTGGCCTTGCCCTGCCCTGCGATATCCGGCGCCGAGCCGTGCACGGCCTCGAAGATCGCCGCGTCCACACCGATGTTGGCGCCCGGGGCCAGGCCCAGGCCGCCGACCAGACCGGCACACAGGTCGGAGATGATGTCGCCGAACAGGTTGGTGGTCACGATGATGTCGAACTGCTCCGGACGCATCACCAGCTGCATGCAGGTGTTGTCGACGATCATTTCCTGGAATTCGATTTCCGGGTACTGCGTGGCGACATCGCGGGCGACTTTCAGGAACAGGCCCGAGGTCGACTTGATGATGTTGGCCTTGTGCACCGCGGTGACCTTCTTGCGGCCGGTGGCGCGCGCCAGGTCGAAGGCGTAGCGCACGATGCGCTCGGAGCCCTTGCGGGTGACGCGGGCGCCGGAAACGGCCACTTCGCCGTCGGCCGAGACTTCCTGGCCTTCGCTCAGGTAGGCGCCTTCGGTGTTCTCACGCACCGTGATCAGGTCCACGCCATCGGCGAAACGCGACTTGGTATTGGGGAATGACTTGGCCGGACGCACGTTGGCGTACAGGTCGAACTTGCGACGCATGGCGACGTTGATCGAGCTGAAACCCTCACCGACCGGCGTGGTCAGCGGGCTCTTCAGCGCCACCTTGTTCTTGGTGATCGAGGCCAGGGTGGACTCAGGCAGCAGATCGCCGTGCTTTTCCAGCGCGACCAGGCCGGCATCGGCGTACTCGTAGGTCAGGCCAGCCTGCAGCGCGTCGAGCACGAACAGCGTGGCATCCATGATCTCCGGGCCAATACCGTCGCCGCGGATGACCGTGATTGTCTGCGTCATAACGTTGGGTTTCCGAACTTGAAGGGGGGAGCGCCAGCCGGAAGCCCGGCTCACCGGCGCAAGGAGGTTTCACAGGCAATTATGCCCGATGCCGGTGAAGGCGCCCAAACCGACCTTGGTCTAAGAGCCGGGTGTGGCGTGGGGCTGTCGCGCAGGAGCGCGGCTGCACAGCGAAAGCGGCCCGGCGACGCGGCAGGCCTCCCACGATCTTGGCACGCGCCCCAAAAACGCAACACGCCGCCTCACAGGACGGCGCGTTGGGCGTGCGGGGCGACGCTGATCAGCCGTGGCTGTGTTCGGCCGGCGCGGGCGCACCGCCTTCCAGCTGGTCGAGGAAGTCCACTGCGCGGCGCAGGTGCGGGATGACGATCGAACCGCCCACCACCAGCCCCACCGAGAAGGTTTCGAAGAACTCTTCGCGGGTGACACCGGCCTCCTTGCACTGCGCGACGTGGTAACTGATGCAGTCGTCGCAGCGCAGCACCATGGAGGCGACCAGGCCCAGCAACTCCTTGGTCTTCACGTCCAGCGCGCCGGCCTGGTAGGTCTGGGTATCCAGCGCAAAGAAGCGCCGCACCACCTGATTGGGCTCGGCCAGGATGCGCTGGTTCATGCGCTGGCGGAAGTCGGTGAACTCGCGCAGGCGATCGGCGCTGCCGTCGTCGGAACCACTCATGCCTGGCCGCCTGCGGCGGCGAACAGTGGTTCGAGCTTGCCGGCGCGGTGCATGGCCATCATGTCGTCGTAGCCGCCCACATGGATGTCGCCAACGAAGATCTGCGGCACGCTGGTGCGCTTGGCCAGGGCGACCATCTTGTCGCGCTCGGCCGGGTCCAGGTCGATGCGCACCTCGGTCCAGGTCTGGCCTTTGCTCTTGAGGAAGTTCTTGGCCGCCACGCAGTACGGGCAAATTGCGGTGGAATACAAGGTGATCTGCGGACCGGTGGCCGCCTGCTGCCCGGTGTGGTCTTGGCTCACGGGAAACTCCGTGGTTGGGTCTGTGGTCTGACATATGGTAACGGGCGACTGGAATTTCGAGGTCGTCACCG
Organism: Xanthomonas sp. NCPPB 4037; assembly: GCF_041475695.2. Classification (NCBI taxonomy): domain Bacteria; kingdom Pseudomonadati; phylum Pseudomonadota; class Gammaproteobacteria; order Lysobacterales; family Lysobacteraceae; genus Xanthomonas; species Xanthomonas sp. NCPPB 4037. The sequence goes on along the minus strand of NZ_CM191261.1, from coordinate 1,223,280 downwards.
CAACACTGTGGATTAACTGCCGATTCACGCCAACGCGCCGCGCTGCCCGCATGCTCCGCGCACCACCTGGGAGTTCCTCTTGCGCCTGCTACTGCTTGCCACCGCCCTCACGCTGGCCGTCGCCATGGGCGTGGCGCCCGCGCAGGAGAATCGCCTGCCCGACATCGGCTCGTCGGCCGGCGAGCTGCTGACCCCGGCACGGCAGGCCGAGTACGGCAAGATGATGCTGGCCGAGCTGCGCAACTACGACTACGTACTGGACGACCCGCTGGTCACCGACTGGCTGCAGACCATGGGCACGCGGCTGGGCGCCAACAGCGACCAGCCGCAGCAGCCGTTTACGTTTTTCATGCTGCGCGACCGCCAGATCAACGCCTTCGCCACGCTGGGCGGCTATATCGCCGTCAATGCCGGCCTGGTGCTGACGGCCGAGCGCGAGGACGAAGTGGCGGCGGTGCTGTCGCATGAAATCGCCCACGTCACCCAGCAGCACGTGCTGCGCGGGGTGGAACGCGCCCAGCGCGACCAGATCCCGATCCTGCTTGGCATGCTGGCCGCCGTGGTGGCTGCGCAACAGGCCGGTGGAAATTCCAGCGGCGACGCCACCATGGCTACGATCACCAGTGCCATGGGGCTGATGCAGCAGCGCCAGATCGACTACACCCGCTCCAACGAGTCCGAGGCCGACCGGCTGGGCATCCGCACGCTGGTGCGCAGCGGCTACGACGTGGACGCGATGGCCGGCTTTTTCGAGCGCATGTCGGTGGCGATGCGCGCCAACGAGGGCGGCTACAGCGCGCCGGACTTCCTGCAGACCCACCCTGTGACCACCACCCGCATCAGCGAGGCGAAGGCGCGCGCGGAGCAGATGAAGAAGAACACCGTGGTGCTGACCACCTCGGTGCCGGGCGGCACGCGCCAGGAGCGCGTGGACCCGTCCGACCCATCGCTGTCCGAGCCGCTGAGCCGCAACGGCAACGCGTTGCTGCCGTATGCGCTGCGCCTGCCGGTGGATGCGCTGAGCCGCAGCAGCGATCAGCAGGGCTTCGACTGGGCCAAGGAGCGCCTGCGCGTGCTCAGCGCCAGCACGCCCGATAGCGCCATTCGCGAATACGAGAACCTGCGCCGCAGCGCCAAGCAGGGGCTCACCGATGCGCAGCGCTACGGGCTGGCGCTGGCGCGGCTGCGCAACAGTGGCAGCCGCCCGGCCGAGCCGGTGGCCGAACTGACCAGCTTGCTTGAGGCGCATCCGGACAACCTGTGGCTGGCGCTGGGCCTGAGCGAGGCACAGGCACGCGTGGGCCCGCGCGAACAGGCCAACGCGCGCTTCGATGCGCTGCTGAAGCGGCTGCCCAACAACCGCGCAGTGGCGCTGACCTACGCCGGCGCGCTCAACGAGCAGGCCAGCAAGGAGGCCGGCCAGCGCGCGCGTCAGGTGCTGGAGCCGCTGCTGTACCGCAGTGGCGAGGATCCGCTGCTGCAGCAGACCTATGCGCGCGCCTGCGAGCTGTCCGGCGACCATGTGCGCGCCAGCGAGGCGTATGCGGAGTCGGCCTACCTCAATGGGCGCGCGGAACAGGCGCTGATCCAGCTGGAAGCGCTGAAAAAGAAGGATCTCGATTATGTGACACGAGCCCGCGTGGATGCGCGCATTGCCGCGATCACGCCCACCGTGCTGGAGCTGCGCCGGCAAGGAATTCGCGACCCCGACCTGTCACAGCGCTAGGGGTGTCACATGAGAGTCACAAAACCGTAGTCTACTGGCGACCATCCGAAGCCAGACGGTAAGCCCCGCGTGCAGAAACGCATCCTGATCGTCGATGACGAACCCGCAATCCGCGACATGGTCGCGTTCGCACTGCGCAAAGGCGAGTTCGAGCCCATCCACGCCGGTGACGCCCGCGAGGCGCAGACCGCCATCGCCGACCGCGTTCCCGATCTCATCCTGCTCGACTGGATGCTGCCCGGCACCAGCGGCCTGGACCTGGCGAGGCGCTGGCGCAAGGAATCGCTGACCCGCGAGATCCCGATCATCATGCTGACCGCGCGCGGCGAAGAGAACGATCGCGTCGGCGGCCTGGAGGCCGGCGTCGACGATTACGTGGTCAAGCCGTTCTCGGCCCGCGAATTGCTGGCACGCATCCGTGCGGTCATGCGGCGCACCCGTGAGGACGATGAAGACGGCAGCGTGGCCGTGGGCCGCCTGCGCATCGACGGTGCCGCGCACCGCGTGTTCGCCGGCGATGCACCGGTGCCGATCGGCCCCACCGAATACCGGCTGCTGCACTTCTTCATGACCCATCCTGAGCGCGTCTACACCCGCACCCAGCTGCTGGACCATGTGTGGGGCGGCAGTGTGTATGTGGAAGAGCGCACGATCGATGTGCATATCCGCCGCCTGCGCAAGACGCTGGAACCGTTCGGCCTGGAAAACATGGTGCAGACCGTGCGTGGATCGGGCTACCGTTTCTCCTCGGCCACCTGATGCCGGCCGCGCAGGCCGGCCCGGTCGCATGCCTACCTGACGCTCCGTGGTAACGCCTTCCATGCCCCAACATATCCGTTCTGCCTGGCTGAAGACGCTCGGCACCCTTGCGCTGTTGTTGGGCGCTGCCGTGCTGGCCGGCGTGCTGATCGGGCATGTCTGGATGGCGCTGACGCTTACCGCGCTAAGCGTGCTGGCCTGGCATTACTGGCGGTTGCGCCAGGTGCTGCGCCGCCTGACTGCGCGCCAGCGTGCCGAACCGGCCGCCGGTGTGGGCGCCTGGAACGAACTCGACCGGCTGCTGTATCGCAGCCAGGCCGAAATGCGCGCACGCAAGCGCCGTCTGATCGACATGTTGCGCACCTACCGCGCCGCCGCGCAGGCACTGCCCGATGCGGTGGTGGTGGTGGACCGCAACAGCCAGCGGGTGCAGTGGTTCAACAAGGCCGCCGCCGGCCTGCTCGGCCTGCATCATCCCGGCGATATGGGCGTGTCGGTGGTGGAGCGCCTGCAGCCGTTGCCATTGGCCCACTGGCTGGCAGCCGGACGCAATGCCGAGCCGATGCTTGATGCCGCCTCGCCGGTGGACCCGGATCTGCGCCTCAACTTGCGGCTGATCCCGTATTCGGACGACTACTGGCTGCTGGTGGCGCGCGACGTCAGCAAGCTGCTGCGGCTGGAACAGGTGCGCCGCGACTTCGTGGCCAACGTCTCGCATGAACTGCGTACCCCGCTCACCGTGGTGCACGGCTATCTGGACATGCTCGACCCGGAAGACTTTCCGGATTCGGGCCCGATGCTGGCGGAGATGCGCAAGCAATCGCAGCGCATGGCGCAGCTGGTGGAAGACCTGCTGACGCTCTCGCGCCTGGAATCGCAGGAAGAACTCGGCGAGGAACACGTGGCGATGGCTCCGATGCTGTCCACGCTGCGCCGCGAAGCCGAAGCGCACAGCCAGGGCCGCCACACCGTGGAAGTGCTCGACGAAGCCGGCGTGGATCTGCTCGGTTCCAATAAAGAACTGCATAGCGCGTTTTCCAATCTGGTGACCAACGCGGTGCGCTACACGCCCGGCGGTGGCATGGTGACGATTCGCTTCGTGCGCGAGGGCGATGGCGCGGCACTGGCAGTGCGCGACACCGGCTACGGCATTCCCGCCTCGCACCTGCCGCGCATCACCGAACGTTTCTATCGTGTGTCCAGCAGCCGCTCGCGCGAGAGCGGCGGCACCGGGCTGGGTCTGTCGATCGTCAAACACATTCTGGGCCTGCACCAGGCGCGCCTGGATATCGAAAGCGAAGTGGGACGCGGCAGCGAATTCTCGTGCCATTTCGGTGCGGCACGTGTTGTGCAACGCGAACAGTCCCTGCCCTTGTCACGCTCGGCGTGATATGAAGGATGCGCGCGCCACGCCGCTGCGCACTGCACCAACGCAGCGCTGTGTGTGGCGCATGTTGCGCATGGCGCGCACCGCATCGCCGCCGCCTGCCTTACCTTGATGACCGCCTCGAAGACCGACTCCATGGGCCACGCCAAGCACTCCAAAGACCCCGCACCTTCCGAGGACATCGGCAGCGATCCGCTGCGTGACCCGGCGCTGTATCTCAACCGGGAACTGTCGCAGCTGGATTTCAATTTCCGCGTGCTGGCGCAGGCGCTGGACGAACAGGTTCCGCTGTTGGAGCGGCTGCGCTTTTTGTGCATCTCCTGCACCAACCTGGACGAGTTCTTCGAGATCCGCGCGGCCACCGTGCGGCATGCGCAGGAGTTCGGCCTGCCGCCCGCACCCGATGGCATGAGCCCCACCGCCATCCTCAACGCGGTGCACGACCGCGCCGCCAAGCTGGTGGATCAGCAGTACCACGTGTGGAACGACGTGCTGCGCCCGGCGATGGAACAGGCCGGGGTTGCGGTGCTGAGCCGCACCACCTGGAATGCGCGCCAGAAACGCTGGCTGCGCGCCTACTTCCGCAACGAGATCATGCCGGTGCTGTCGCCGCTGGGCCTGGACCCGGCGCATCCGTTCCCGAAGATCCTCAACAAGACCTTGAACATCGTGGTGGTGCTCGAAGGCCAGGACGCGTTCGGGCGCGCCGGCCATCTGGCGATCGTGCGCGCGCCGCGCTCGCTGCCGCGCATCATCCAGCTGCCGGCCAGCCTGTCGCCGGACGGCGAGCAGAGCTTCGTATTCCTGTCCTCGGTGCTTTCGGAATTCGTGGATGAACTGTTCCCCGGCATGCAGGTCAAGGGCTCCTATCAGTTCCGCGTCACCCGCAATTCCGAGCTGGTGGTGGACGAAGAAGAAGTGGAAAACCTGGCGCTGGCGTTGCGCGACGAACTGGTCACGCGCGGCTACCGGCCGGCGGTGCGGCTGGAGATTGCGCACGATTGCCCGCCGGCGATCATGCGCACCCTGCTGCAGAATTTCGGCCTCAACGAAAACGCGGTGTACCGCATTGCAGGTCCAGTGAACCTGAGCCGCGTGACCCAGGTCTACGACCTGGTGCAACGGCCCGAGCTCAAGTACCCGGCGTTCAATCCGCGCACCCTGCGCGACAACGTGGGCATCTTCGAGATCGTCAACAAGGGCGATGTGCTGCTGCACCACCCCTTCGATGCGTTCACCGCAGTGCTGGACGTGATCCGCCAGGCGGCGGTCGACCCGAACGTGCTGGCGATCAAGCAGACGCTGTACCGCACCGGCAAGGATTCGCTGATTGTCGATGCGTTGATCCTGGCCGCGCGCAACGGCAAGGACGTCACCGTCGTGGTAGAGCTGCGCGCGCGCTTCGATGAAGAAGCCAACCTGGGCCTGGCGGACAAGTTGCAAGAAGCCGGCGTGCAAGTGGTCTACGGCGTGGTCGGTTACAAGACCCACGCCAAGATGTTGCTGATCGTGCGCCGCGAAGGACGCAAGCTCAAACGCTACGTGCACCTGGGCACCGGCAACTACCACAGCGGCACCGCGCGCCTGTACACCGACCTGAGCCTGATCACCGCCGATGTAGAGATCGGCAACGATGTGCACATGCTGTTCCAGCAGCTCTCCGGCCTGGCGCCGCGCATGAAGCTGGAACAACTGCTGCAGTCGCCCTTCACCCTGCATACCGGCGTGCTGCAGCGGATCGAACGCGAGACGCGGCTGGCGCGCAACGGCCGGCCCGGGCGCATCATCGCCAAGATGAACGCACTCAACGAACCGCAGGTGGTGCGCGCGTTGTATACCGCCTCGCAGGCGGGCGTGCAGATTGACTTAATCGTGCGTGGCGCCTGCACCTTGCGCCCGGGCGTGCCGGGCGTGTCGGACAACATCCGCGTGCGCTCGATCGTGGGGCGTTTTCTGGAACATAGCCGCGTGTACTGGTTCGGCAACGACGGCGCGGCGGAGTTGTATTGCGCCAGCGCCGACTGGCTGGAGCGCAATCTGCTGCGCCGGGTGGAGACCTGCTTCCCGATCCTGGATCCGGACCTGGCCAAGCGCGTCTACCGCGAAGTGCTGCAGAACTACCTGGACGACAACGTCAACGCGTGGGAGCTGGATGCCGAAGGCATCTATCACAAGCGCACGCCCGGGCCTGGCGAGCCGGCGCATTCGGCCCAGATGACCTTGCTCGATCGGGTCTGAGGCCAGACGGGCCGCCGCCTCTCACGGGGCTGGCGGCCCATCGGCTACCATGCGGCCATGCCAATGCCCTCCCCCACGATCCCGCCCCTGCGCGATGGCGATTTTCTTGCCGCCATCGACTTAGGATCCAACAGTTTCCACATGGTCATTGCGCGCTACCTGATGGGTCAGTTGCGCGTTGTCGACCGCCTGCGCGAAACCGTGCGCATGGCCGACGGCCTGGATGGCAAGGGCGGCATTTCCAACGAGGCGCGCCAGCGCGCGCTCGAGTGCCTGGCACGCTTCGGCCAACGCATCCGCGAAGTGCCATCGCTGCGCGTGCGCGCGCTGGCCACCAACACCGTGCGCCAGCTGCGCTCGCCGCAGGCGTTCCTGATGCCGGCCGAAACTGCGCTGGGCCATGCCATCGAAGTGGTCAGCGGGCGGGAGGAAGCGCGCCTGATCTATCTGGGCGTGGCGCATGCGCAACCACCCAAGCCCGATCAACGCCGGCTGGTGATCGACATCGGCGGTGGCTCAACGGAGTTCATCATCGGCCGCGGCTTCCAGACGCTGGAACGCGAAAGCCTGCAGGCCGGCTGTATTGCCAGTACGCGGCGGTTCTTTCCCGGCGGCAAGCTCTCCAAGAAAAAGTGGAAAGATGCGCTGACCGAGATCGGTGCCGAGTTCCAGCAGTTCGCCGGCCAATACAAGGCGCTGGGCTGGCATGAAGCGATTGGCTCGTCCGGCACGCACAAGGCCATCGGCGAGATGTGCGCGGCGATGAAGCTCACCAAGGGCGCGATCACCGCCGAGGCGCTGCCAGCGCTGCGCGATGAGCTGCTCAAGGCCAAGCGCATCGAAGACATCCAACTGCCCGGCCTGGCGGCCGAGCGGCGGCCGATCATCGCCGGCGGCATTCTGGTGCTCGAAGCGGCCTTCCAGGCGCTGGGCTTGGAGAAGCTGATGGTCAGCAAGGCGGCGATGCGCGAAGGCATCCTGTACGACATGCTCGGCCGCGGCGGCGAGAACGACCCGCGCGACAGTTCGGTGGCGTCGTTGGTGCAGCGCTACGGCATCGACGAGGCGCAGGCACAGCGCGTGGAAGCCACCGCGTGCCGCCTGTTCGACCAGGTCTGCGAATCCTGGCAGCTCGATGGCGACGACGCGCAGGTGCTGCGCCGCGCCGCACGCCTGCACGAACTGGGCCTGATGATCGCGCACAGCCAGTACCACGTGCACGGCAGCTACATCCTGGAACACTCGGATATCGCCGGGTTCTCGCGGCAGGAACAGCAGGTACTGGCCGCGCTGGTGCGCACGCATCGCCGCAATGTGCCCAAGACCGCCTTCGACGCGTTGCCCGACCGCCTGCTGCTGCCAACCCGGCGCAAGGCCGCGCTGCTGCGGTTGGCCGTGCTGCTGCACCGCGCCCATGAAACCGATCCGATCCCGACCCTGGAACTCACCGCCGACGACAACCGGCTGTCGCTGATCCTGTCGCAGGCCTGGATCGACTCGCGCCCGTTGCTGCGCGCCGACCTGATTGGCGAAGTGGAAGGGATGGCGGGTTTGGGCATCATGTTCCGGCCGTTTGTGACGTAGGCCAGCGGCCGTTGGCCTCTGGCGGGAATGGGGAATGGGGAATCGGGAATTGTCGGCTGCGGGGCGCCGGGCGTTCCCATCGCAGTTGCGTTAAGCGCCACAGCACCACGCTTTTTACGATTCCCGATTCCCCACTCCCGATTCCCACCCGCTGTCACCCCCGCGACTTCTTCGCGCAATACCGCTGCCATCGCGTTCCCGGAAGCTAGATCAAACGGGAGAACGACCATGCGCTACGCGATCGTTACCGAAACCTATCCACCCGAAGTCAACGGCGTTGCGCTCACCGTGCATGGCCTGGAAACCGGTCTGCGTGCGCGCGGCCACCAGGTCGATGTGGTGCGCCCGCGGCAAGCGGCCGACAGCACGCCGGCCGACACCGTGCTGGTGCGTGGCGCGTCGCTGCCACGCTACCCCGGGCTGAAGTTCGGGCTGCCGGCCACCCGGCGGCTCACCCGACATTGGGCAACCACGCAACCGGATGCGATCTACGTGGCCACGGAAGGCCCGTTGGGATGGTCGGCCATGCGCGCGGCGCGGCGGCTTGGCATTCCGGTCGCCACCGGCTTCCACACCCGCTTCGACGAATACCTGCCCGATTACGGCGCCGCCTGGCTGCAAGGCACCGCGCTGCGCTGGATGCGGCGCTTCCACAACCAGGCCGAAGCCACGCTGGTTCCCACCCGCGAACTGCAGCAGTTCCTGCGCGGCAGCGGTTTCGAGCGGGTGCAGTTGCTGGCGCGTGCGGTGGACAGCCTGCAGTTCGATCCGTCCCGCCGCGACCCCGCATTGCGCGCCGAATGGGGCATCGAAGGCGAAGGCTTTGCGGCGATCTACGTCGGCCGGATTGCCAACGAGAAAAACCTGCCACTGGCGATCCGCGCGTTTCGCAAGCTGCAGCAGCTCCGCCCCAAGGCGCGCTTTGTGTGGGTGGGCGATGGGCCGGCGCGCGAGAAGATCGCTCACGAGAATCCGGACTTCATTTTTTGCGGCATCCAGCGCGGCGACGCGCTGGCGCGGCACTTCGCCAGCGGCGATCTGTTCCTGTTTCCCAGCCGTAGCGAGACCTTCGGTAACGTCACCCTGGAAGCGATGGCCAGCGGCGTGGCGACGGTGGCCTTCGATTACGGTGCGGCGCGCGAATACCTGCGCAATGGCCAGACCGGCGCCGCGGTGGAGGACGACGCTGCATTCGTGCAGGCCGCATTGACCCTGACCGAAAACGACGACGTACGCCAACGCATGGGCCATGCCGCCGCGCAAGCGATGAAGAAACTGCACCCGGACAACGTAGTGTCCGATTTCGAAGCACTGCTGCTGGGGATCACGGCGGCACGGGGGCGGTATGTCGTCGACGCGGCTTGAACTCCTGCACGGTCACGAAGCGCGCTGGTGCCGGCGGGCCAACCACTGGTGCCGCCGGCACCCGGTGCGGCGCAGCTTCGCGGCGATCAGCCGGCTGGGCGACGGGGTGTTCTGGTACAGCCTGATGGGCCTGCTGGTGCTGCTGGACGGAATGGACGGCGTGCGCGCCTCTGCGCACATGGCCGCCACCGGCGTGCTGGCGCTGACCCTCTACAAGACCCTCAAACGCTGGACGCGCCGGCCGCGTCCGTATGCGGCGGATGTGCGCATCCGCGCCTGGGTGGCGCCTCTGGATGAATTCAGCTTTCCCTCCGGGCACACCCTGCACGCGGTGTCCTTCAGCATCGTCGCGCTGGCCTATTACCCCTGGCTGGCCCCGCTACTGGTGCCGTTTTCTGCGGGCGTGGCGCTCTCGCGTGTGGTGCTGGGGCTGCACTATCCCAGCGACGTACTCGCCGCCACCGCAATCGGCATTGCGCTGGCCAGTCTCTCGTTGTGGTGGTTGCCGGTTCCTGCCTTGTTCGTCTGATGCGTGCCTTCCCGATCAGGGAGCACCACACCGCATGCAAGCATCGTCAGACCCGCAGCCAGCGATGTGTGAGGCGCTGATGCATTCGGGACGCTCCCGTACAATGGCGCGATGACGACCCTGTTCATTTCCGACCTGCATCTGGACCCGGCCCGGCCGGCGATCACCGAGCTGTTCCTCGATTTCCTGCGCACGCAGGTACCCGGTAGCGACGCGCTCTACATCCTTGGCGATCTGTTCGAAGCGTGGATCGGCGACGACACCCCGTCGACGGCCGCGGATGCGGTGGCCGAGGCCTTGCACGCGGTGGCCGCCACCGGTGTGCCGGTGTTCTTCATGCCCGGCAATCGCGACTTCCTGGTCGGTGCCGCCTACGCCCAGCGCGCCGGCTTCCGCATCCTGCCCGACCCCACCGTCATCGATCTGTACGGGCAGCCGACGCTGCTGATGCACGGCGACCTGCTGTGCACCGACGACACCGCTTACCAGGCCTTCCGCGCGCAGACGCGCGACCCGGCTTTCCAGGCACAGTTCCTGTCGCAGCCGCTGGCCGCACGCGTGGCGTTCGCACAGCAGGCACGCGCCGCCAGCCAGGCGCGCCAGTCAGAGCTCAAGCAAGGCGACCAGGCACAGTTCGAAACCGTCACCGACGTGGCGCCGGCCGAGGTGGACGCCACCTTCGTGCGCTACGGCCTGGACCGCATCATCCACGGCCACACCCACCGCCCGGCCATCCACACCGTGCAGGCCGGCGGCCGCACCTGCACACGCGTGGTGCTGGGCGATTGGTACGAACAAGGCTCGGTATTGCGCGTGGACGCCGACGGCTTGGTGCTGGAACAGCTGGCGCTGTGATCTAGCGCGTCCCGTGCGACGGCGCAGGCATGGCGCGGTGGCGCGGTGCCTGCACGCTGCGCAGTGCGCTTCAATACGTCTGCGCTGCTGATCGGCGCTGCATCACTGCCTGCTGCGCTGATGCTCGGCGTAGTCGACAAAATCCCCGTTGACCACGTCGTACCAGAGCAGGCGGCCATCGGCCTGCACGCGGAAGCGGTCGCGCACCGGACTGGTCTGCGGATCGCCCGGGCAGCCATCGCCGTGGCGTTCGCGCACGGCGAATTCAAAGGCATCCGATACAGGCGCGTCTTCTTCCTGCTCGGTCATGATGCTGATGCAGTCATCCGGATAAAAACGGTCGCGCTGCAGTTGTGTCTGCAGGCGTTGCAGCGCGCGTTCTTCCGCTGCGTTGCCCGCGCTGGCCGCAGCTGCGGGGGTGGTGACTGCAGGTTTGGCCGGGGATGCGGCAGGCTCGGCCGGTTGCTGACGACAGCCGGCAACCGCCAGCACGGCCAGGCACAACACGCTGCAGGTCAGGGACTTGGACATGATCGCTCCGCTGGACATCACATGGCCGGCAACCACCGGCGGTGTGCCTAGTCTGCGCGATCAGCGTGCGCGGATATAGCGGCACTGCCCGGCACGCGTGGTGCCGGGCAGGCTGGGCAGTGATCAGCGGAACGCGGCGATGTTGGCCTTGGTGTTGACCAACACGCGTTGGTTGTCCGCAGTGCTGGCGTTGCCCATGGGCACGCCGTTGTAGCTGATGTTGGGATTGGACCAGTAGTTCAGGCGCGGGCAGCCGCTGGGGCAGGCGTAGGCCATGATGGTGCGCCAGCTGTTGCCGTAGCGGTAGCCGTGGCCGTACGCAAACGGCGAGGTGCTCGGGTCGGTGGCCGCATCGTGACGTGCACTCTGCAGGTGGCCGATCTCATGCGCAAAACTGTAGTAGCCGGTGGCGCAGTCCCAGTACACCGATGCAAACGCCGTGGCCGCCGTGGAGCCGATACCCGACGCCAGGCCGCAGTAGCTGCTGTTGTTCAACACGATCACGCCCACATCGGCGGTATAGGTGTTGCGGCTGGTGTGGATGCTGTCCATGTAACCATCGTTGGTGACGCGGAAGCGCTGCAGATCGGTGGTGAAGTTACCGGTTTCCGCATAGCTGGTGGTTTCATAGCGCGCCAGCTGCAAGGTGATGCCCACATTGCTGTTGACGTAGCCCTGGTTGGCCTCGGCCACCGCCAGTTGCACCAGCGACTGCATGTTGCCGCCGTACGCAGTCACCGCCTGGTTGGTGGCCACCACCAGCACGCGGATGGTGGCCGGGCTGCCGGACGAAGCCTGTGCAGCGGTCACGCGGCCGTCGCTGGGCATGTCGAACTTGGGCAGCAGGCTGTACTCGGCCGGATGCTCCTGCGGCATGCGCTGCTCGTCCACCTGCACCAGCACATGGCGGCCATCGGCAAGCGGCCGCAGACGATAGAGCTTGCCGGCGTAGCGGATGGTGCCGGTGACGGTGTCGCCGCTCCGCACCAGGATCGCCGAGTTGAGCGGGTCCACGCCGGACAAGGTGCGTGCACGGGTGCCGGCACGCGGGCCGAGATTGCCGTACCAGATGCTGTCGCCGCCTTCCAACGCATCGACCTTTGCCTGGGTGGCGGTGATGGTCTGGCCATCCAGCTGCAGCTCGAGCAGTTTTTCCGCCGGCGCCACCGCGCCCGCATCGATCTGCACCACCTGTGCGTTTGCGGTGGATGGCGAGCTCAGTACGCGCTGTAACGAGGGTTCTGCCGTTGCGGTGGCTGCAGCGCTGCGGCTCAATGCCGGGCCGGTCTGGTACAGCGGCTTGCCTGCTGCTGCAGCCGAGCCAGCCAGACACATGGCGATCAGACCGACCGTGGTGCACATCGACTTCGACTTCATCGTCTCTCTCTCCTAGACATGGAAGCAACGGGATGTGAAACACCGGGCCCCTGTCCCCGGGACGCCATTAGGGCGCGCCGATCAGGATGGAATGCAAGTTGTTACAACAGAAAATTACCGTTCTGTGATGTTTGACGTCGACTGGATGCGATTCCAGCACCGGTGTGGCGCGACGGAGTGCACATTCCGGTGTAGGCGATGTCTTCCATTGGGTCTCGACCCGGTGCTGCGAGAGTGGCGGATGACTGCGCTTGGGCCTGATGAGACCTCGCTTTCGGTTGGGAGTGCTCACGCACGCGGACGTCCAAGCAATGTTGCGTTACGCGTGAAGGAAGGTAGTGACCGGCACTACCCTCGCGCTGCACCGAATGCAGATTGTTGGAATCCAAGAGCACGCTGGCCTACAGAGCCCGCTCTCCGTCGGATGGTGTTGCTTGGGCGCACACACGCTGGCCGACCGATAAAGCGCTCATCGAAGCACCCTAATCAGACAGCATGCTTCGCTACGTTGTGCGCACGGCATGCAGCGTCGGCAACGCGCTCCTTGTCGGCCTGCGCGGAGGGATGCAAACCGATAGTTCTCCGCGCTAACCAGCGCGCGCGCCTCAGCCAGCCTGCTCCACCAGGCTCGCCAATTCGTCTTCATCGAAGCCTGCCAGCAGACGCGCTTCGATATTGAACGGGCCGTGCAGGTAGCCGCCGGCGTAGTCGCGCAACAGCTCCTTGAAACGTGCGCGCGGCTCGATGCCGGCCTGCTCGCAATACCAGCGATACCAACGCGAACCCGCGGCGACGTGCGCCACTTCTTCGCGCAGGATGATCTCCAGCACCTGCGCAGTGGCGGCATCGCCCAGCGAGCGCAGTTTGTGGATCATGGCCGGCGTGACATCCAGCCCGCGTGCTTCCAGCACCCGCGGCACCAGCGCCATGCGTGCCAGGCCGTCGTGCGCGGTTTTCTCGCACATCTCCCATAGCCCGTTGTGCGCGGCAAAATCGCCGTAGTCGTGGCCGTGCGCGTGCAACCGTTCGCGCAGCAACATGAAGTGACGCGACTCGTCATCGGCCACCGCCACCCAGTCGGCATAGAACCCGTCCGGCACGCCACGGAACCGGTACACCGCATCCCAGGCCAGATCGATGGCGTTGAGCTCGATGTGGGCGATGGCATGGATAAAGGCTGCACGCCCCTCCGGCGTGCCCAGGCCGCGCCGCGGCAACTCGCGCGGATGGACCAGCAACGGGCGCGGCGGGCGGCCCGGCATACGAATGGGTTCAGGCACGGCGGCCTGGGCCGGCAGCGGCAAGCTGCCCGCGCGAAACGCTGCGGCGTACTGCTGGGTCAGCGCGACTTTTTCGACCGGGTCACACGCCTGCAGGCAGACGTGCGCGGCTTGCAACAGATCCATCGTCACTCCCTGCGGCGCGCAACCTTGCACTGGCTGCGACGCGCGCACTCACACCGCGCGTCACAGCGCCCTGAGTGATCAGGCGCGCCGGCGCTTCTTGGCATCGTCCGAACGCAGCTGCTGGATGCGCTCGAAATACCCCGGCTCGATACCGGTGATGTACTCGCCGTTGAAGCAAGACGAATCGAACTGCTTGATGTCCGGATTGCCTTCGCGCACCGCCACTTCCAGGTCTTCCAGATCCTGGTAGATCAGCCAGTCGCAGCCCAGGAATTCCTGGATTTCCTGCTCGCTGCGGCCATGCGCGATCAGTTCTTCGGCGGCCGGCATGTCGATGCCGTAGATGTTCGGGTAGCGCACCGGCGGCGCGGCCGAGGCCAGATAGACCTTGCGTGCACCGGCGTCGCGCGCCATCTGCACGATCTGCCGGCTGGTGGTGCCGCGCACGATCGAATCGTCGACCAGCAGCACCACGCGGTTGCGGAATTCCAGATGGATCGGGTTGAGCTTGCGGCGTACCGATTTCTGCCGTTCGCCCTGCCCCGGCATGATGAAGGTGCGGCCCACGTAACGGTTTTTGACGAAGCCTTCGCGGTACTTCACGCCGAGCACGTTGGACATCTCCAGCGCCACATCGCGCGAGGTGTCCGGGATCGGAATGATGGTGTCGATGTCATGGTCCGGGCGCAGGCGCAGAATCTTCTCGCCCAGCTTCAGGCCCATACGCATGCGCGCCTTGTGCACCGAGATGTTGTCGATCATCGAATCGGGACGCGCGAAATACACGTACTCGAAGATGCACGGCGCATGGTCGGTCGGCGCGGCACAGATTTCGGAGAACAGCTCGCCGCGCGCGGTGATCACCAGCGCCTCGCCCGGGCGCACGTCGCGCACGCGCTGGTAGCCGAGAATGTCCAAGGCCGCCGATTCGGACGACACAATGTACTCGGTGCCTTCGGCGTGTTCGCGCTTGCCCAGTACCAGCGGGCGGATGCCGTGCGGGTCGCGGAATGCCACCAGGCCCAGACCCAGCACCACGCTGACCACCGCGTAGCCGCCCTTGCAACGGCGATGCACGCCGGCCACCGCGCGGATCGCCGCTTCGGGGGTAAGCATGCGTTGCGCGTCCAGCTCGTAGGCGAACACGTTCAACAGCACTTCGCTGTCCGAATCGGTGTTGATATTGCGGCGGTCGGCCTCGAACACCTGCTGGCGCAAGGCCTCGGTGTTGATCAGATTGCCGTTGTGCGCCAACGCGATGCCGTACGGCGAATTGACGTAGAACGGCTGTGCTTCGTCCATGCCTTCCGAACCGGCGGTCGGGTAGCGGCAATGCGCGATGCCGACGCGGCCTTCCAGCACCGCCATCTTCTTTTCGTCGAAGACGTCGCGGACCAGGCCGTTGGCTTTTTGCACGCGCAACCGCGTGCCATCGGCCGTGGCGATGCCTGCGGCATCCTGCCCGCGATGCTGCAGGACGGTCAGGCCGTCATAGAGCTGCCCGGCGACGTTCTGGTTGCCGACAATACCGACGATGCCACACATGGTGCGCGTTCTCCGCTTCGGCTTGCGCCGTTACTGTGAAGGTGGCCGTGCCTGGCCTTGGGACTCGACCCGAGCCGGGTCGCTTTCTCCGCCGCGAACCTGCGCCGGATCGATATTGGCCGGCATCGCCTGCGTCGGATCGCGTCCGTCGCTGGCAGCGTTGCCGGGTTTGCCGAGCGCATTGTTGATCGTGTCGCTCAGGCCAGACCCGGAGAGCGCCTTGCCCAGGTCCGTATTATCGCCTGCCGAAGGCAACTTCCCCAACTCCGCTGATACGTTGCCGAGTTCCATCGATGGAAGGTCCATCGAGGGCATTCGCCAGGCCGGCAATTGCGCGCGCATCCAGCCAGCGCCCGGCGACAGCACCGGCAGCAGGACCGATTGCCGCCAGGCCGGTTCGCGCGGCAGTGGCGTGAAGCCCATCAGCAGCACCAGCACGCAAGCCAGGAAGGCCCCGCGCACCACGCCCAGACCGAACCCGAGCATGCGGTCGGTCCCACCGAGCTTGACCGCGTCCACGCCGGCGCGGATCACCATGCCGATCACCGCCACGCTGATCAGCACGCCCACGAACACCATGGCGTAGCCGCCGAACGACTCGGTGGCCGAGGGATGCTTGCCATCGGCCAGCCAACGCGCGGCCGGGCCGCCGAACAGGAACGTGGCCCAGCCGGCCAGCAGCCACGACAGCGTGCCGACCACGATCGCCACAAATCCACGTAGCAGGCCTAACAGCGCCGACACCAGGATGATGACGCCCAACACCATGTCGATCATGGCCAACCTCGTGACGCGGGGTGCGCGCCGCTTGCCTGGCAGGATGCAGTCATCATCGCCCTCCCCTCCATGGGTGTGAGGCTATCGAGAATCAAGGATGTGGACGCACCATGCCGGAGATGCCGACCTTGGCCGCCACCTGGGCACGCAATTGCTCGGCATCGCCACGGTTGGCCACCGGCCCGACGCGCACGCGGTTGAGCGCGCCCTTGTCGGTGCGCACCTGTTCCACGAACGCGCTGAATCCGGCGGCGCGCACGCGGTCGCGCAGCGCATTGGCGTCTTCGGCACGGCCGAAGGCGCCCAGCTGGACCGCAAACCCAACCCCACTGGCGGCCGGCGCGGCGGGCGCGGTCGGCGCTGCCGCGACCGGCTTGGCCGGCTCGGGCTTACTGGGTTCGGGCTTGGGCGCTTCCGGCTTGGCTGGCGCAGGCTTGGGCGCTTCGGCCGGCTTGGGCACTGCGGTCACCGGCTTGGCCGGCTCCGGCGGCAGGCTCTCGGTCTTGGTCGGCGCCGTGGTGGCCGCCGCGGTCGTGCTGCCGGCCGGCTTGGGCGTGGCGGTGCTCGGGGTGGGAGCGGTCACCGGTGCAGGCGCATTGGCACCGGCATCCAGCGTCACCACCTGCGCGTTGACGTCGCTGCGCACCTTGACCGCCTGCAGACGGGCCGCTTCGGCCTGCGCCTGCTCGGCATACGGGCCCACCCGCACGCGCCAGGCAGGGCGACCATTGATCTGGGTCTTTTCGCTGAAGCCGGGCAACTGCGCCTGCTTGAGCCGCGCGATCACCGCATCGGCGTCGGCACTGCTGGCGTAGGCGCCGAAGTTGACCGCGTAATTACCCGCAGCCACCTCCGGTGCGGACGGCGTGCTCGACGGGGCGGCCAGATCGGCCGCATCGGGGTTGTCCTGCACTGCGGCCGGTGCGGTGGCGGCGCCCCGCATGCCGAGTGCACCGCCGGCCGGTGTGGCACCGGGCGTGACCAGCGGCAATTCGCGGGTTTCGAACTCGCCAGTGCCGGGTGCGGTAGGCGCGTCGAGCGGAACATCGGCCACGCCGCTGGAGGGCGCAGGGCCCTTGACCAGCATCGGCAGGAAGATCACGGCGAGCGCCACCAGAACGATGGCGCCAATCAGTCGCTGTTTCAGAACAGTATCCACGGAAGAGACAAGAGGCGGCGTGGCGGGGTGCCGCGGCGATTATAAGGCCGGCGCCCGGCAACCGACCTCAATGGCCTGAATGAAGTGCCTGCAACGCATCGGCCACGGTGTGGAAGGAGCCGAACACCAGCACGCGGTCGCCTGGCTGCGCCCCCGCCAGCACCGCGCGCAGCGCATCGGCCACATCGCCATGGCAGGCCGCCTGTGCGGCGGCGGTGCCCTGCAGGCGGGCGCGCAAGGCCTCGGCCGACTGCCCACGCGCGCCCTCCAGCCCGGCCAGCGCCCATTGGTCTACACATCCGGCCAGCGCCTCGACCACGCCGTGCACATCCTTGTCCGCCAGCGCCGCATACAGCGCAACGGTGGTGCCGGCCGGCGTGGCCTTGCCCAGGGCCTGGGCCAGGGCGCGCGCCGCCTGCGGGTTGTGGCCGACATCCAGCATCAGCTCCACCCCATCGCGCGCGACCCGCTGCAGGCGGCCAGGCAGCTGCGCGGCCGTCACACCCTGGGCCCAGGCGGTTGCAGGCACCTCGACTGGCAACGCCTGCAATGCGGCGATTGCCGCCGCTGCATTGGCCAGCTGCACCGGCGCCTGCAAGGCTGGCATCGGCAGCTCCAGGGTCTGCGCAACATCACGCCAGCGCCAGTGCTGCGCATCGATGGGCTCATGGAAATAATCGCTGCCGGCGCGGATGGCGTTGGCGCCCAATTGGTAGGCGCGCCGCAACACACTGGATGGCGGGTCGATCTCGCCCAGCACCACCGGCTTCCAGCCGCGGATGATGCCGGCCTTCTCCGCACCAATCGCCTCGCGGTCCTCGCCCAGCCAATCGGTGTGGTCGATGTCCACGGTGGTGATCACCGCCACATCGGCGTCAATGATGTTGACCGCATCCAGACGCCCGCCCAGGCCGATTTCCAGCACCGCCAACTCCAACTCGGACTGCTGCAACAGCCACAGCGCGGCCAGCGTGCCGAATTCGAAATAGGTCAACGCGGTATCGCCGCGCGCCGCCTCCACCGCAACGAACGCGGCCACCAATTGTGCATCGCTCGCCTCGACACCGTCGATACACACGCGCTCGTTGTAGCGCAGCAGATGCGGCGAAGTGTAGGCGCCCACCTTCCAGCCGGCTGCACGCCCAATCGCTTCGATGAAGGCCACCGTGGAGCCCTTGCCATTGGTCCCGCCGACCACGATCACGTGCGTAGCCGGCGCTGCGATCTGCAGACGCGCAGCAACTTCGCGTACACGTTCCAGGCCCATGGCAATTGCGCTGGGATGCTGTTGCTCGATGTAGGCGAGCCAGTCGGAGAGTGTGTTGGGGGTGGTCACTGTGCTACCTGACGTCTTGCGGGCAGCGCGCATTATCGCGGTTGGCCGGGCCCTGGACTACCAGCAGCAGCTTTTCATCTTTGACCCGCGGACGCTTGCTGTCTGCCATCCGTGAGCAGGTGGCAACGCGCTGAACCTGAGACGACACCTATCCGGCCAACATGACGTCCACACCGTGGCGCGTCATTGCGGACCGTAGATTTCCACAATGTGTGTCCCCAATCGTGAGCGCTGCCCTTTCAATATCACTGCGACCTGCTGCTGTGGATAGCGGTGATATAGGTCTTCGTGGATGCAGAGGTAATCTGGAAACCCATGTTCCATTGGCCCACCCCGCAGCCGATATTCGCAGGTGCTTCGACTTGATTGATGGTCCGTCTGCATGACGTACGCTTCTTCGAATGAACCGCCAATGGCCCAGGTCAGCAACCAGGGTGCCGTTTTTGCCAGCAACAACCACGACACAAAGCCCAGCATCACCGGTGTTGCGAAGAACATGAAGGCACTGAAAATACGCCCGTGTCCGTCCAGGTCCGTTGGGCGACCAAGACGCCGGTTGTGCCTGCGCAGCCACACCGTCAGCACGATGCCAACCGCTAAACATGGCCATTTCAAAGTGCGTCCTTGCAGGAATTGTGCAGGAACGAAATCGGCAAACAGGCCCAGGACAAGCAGACCCATCACGGCGAAGAACATTCCGATCTTCATCCATGCAAACAGTTTCGATGTCACTTGATCATCCTGACGAGGTACGTTGGAGCGTGCGCCGAGTTACGGCAGGGCCGATGCGATGCGCATGCCCAGCACCGACCGCTGGCCACGCACCCGCATCGCAACCTGCTGGTCCGGATGCCGCCGATACAGCTGCTCACTGATGCAGAGATGGCTCGGGAAGCGCTCTTCGAGCGGGCCGCCGCTCAACCGGTATTTGCAGGTCCGCCCACTGCGCACGTACTCGGTTTGCATGAGGTGGGTTTCTTCAAAATCCACGCCCGCGATACGCGTATAGATCCACGGCGCGCCTCTGGCCAGCACGATCCAGCACAGCAACCCCAACAACGGCGGCGCCAGGCAGATCGCAAGCACGGTGTTGATCAGCTGCTTGCCGACGACCACCTTCCATCCACCGAAGCGATAGCCCTGCACGAGGATAAACGCCGTCATTGCCGCGCCCAGCAGCCACATCGGCGCAATCCAGTTCCGCCCGGACATGAAGGGTGCGGGGATGAAATCGGAGAAGCTCCCCAGCGCCAACAGGCCGGCCACTCCCGCGAGCGCCGTGATACGGAACGCTTTTGGCCACCGAGGCGGTGTTACGGTCGAACGCGCCATGGCGTCTTCCAGCGTCCTTGCTGCACGTGGCCTTACAACGCCCGATGCTTGGCTTCACCAAAGAACGGCGTGTGGTGCGCGCAATCGTTGAGGCGGACCACTTCCAGGTGATCGACGTCGTCGCCTTCGAGCAGGTTGAGCGTGGTGGGGGCCTGACGGAAGGTCCACAGCTTGGGCAGCGGCAGGCCCAGGATCTTGCACAGGATCACGCGGTTGACCGCATCGTGCGCGACCACCAGCAAGGTGTCGTCTGCACCCAGGCCGTCGGCGGCGCGCGCCAGACCGCGCCAGCTGCGATCGAGCACCTGACGCAGCGACTCGCCGCCGGGCATCAGCACCGTGTCGGGTTCTTCGCGCCATGCGCGCAGGCGTGCCGGATCCTTGTCATTGATTTCGCTTGCAAGCAACCCTTCCCATTCGCCATGGGCGATTTCCTGCAGGTCCGCATCGGTCTGCAGCAGGCCTGCGCGTGCAGTGCCAAGTGCCAACGTTGCGGTGGCCTGTGCACGCGAGAGTGGCGATGCCACCGCGCGGGTGATCTGCAAGGCCTGCAGACGCGCGCCCAGCGCGGCGGCCTGCCCTTCGCCGACCGGTGACAGCGGGATATCGATCTGGCCCTGGTAACGGCCTTCGGCGTTCCACGGCGTCTCGCCGTGACGGGCAAGCAGGATGCGCATGCGCGAGAGATTCCTTGGGGAGGGGCCGGCTCGCCTTGCGGCCAGACGGGAGCGGCATGATACCGCCCTCGCCGCCTCCCCGGGCCGCGAATCAGCCAGACGGTGATCTGGTCGGCGCACCGTCCTGCGCGTTGCATGCCACCCGCAAGCTAGCAGCACCCACAGCTGACTCAGGCGCGACCGAGCGCCGGGTCGCTGCGACTGGGCTTGCCGGTTTCCAGGTGCCCGGCCAGCCGGCGGCGAAACGCGCTGCCTGGCTGCTCCACCACAATGTCATACCAGTGATCGCTCGCCGCCAATGCTAGGCGCAGGGTGTGGCGCTGCCCTGCGGCCAACTGCAGCGGCTGTGTGGTCGCCTCGGCGTAATCCAGCGCGCGCACCTGCAGCGTGCACGGCTGGCGCCCGGCGTTGCCGATCTCCAACACCAGCAGCTCGCCATCCTGACGCGCCTGCACCCACGGCGCGGCCAACGCCGGCTGCTCGGCACCTAAATTCCCTGCGAACTCGCGCAGGAACCCATTCGGGCCGTGCACGTGCAATGCATACGCGCCGTTGTGCACCGCGCCCATCGGCACGTCGTCCAGCTGGGTGCCGGGCAAGACGGTGTAGTACCAGGGGCCACCTGTCGCCGCGGACGTGTACACGTTGAAGGCAGCTGCGGCGGCACCGGTGTTGACGAACTGCAACTGCACGCCGTTGTCATCGTGGACACGCGCATGCACCTGCAACGCATACGGCAGCGCGCGCGCTGGCCGCTGCCCTGGTTCCTGCCGCGGCATCTGCGCGATGGTTGGCGGCACCGGCAGCGGTTTGTCGCGCACCGCGGCCGTGCGTGCGCGGTAGTCGCCGATCGCTGGCAGCGCGCTCAGCGCGGAATGGTCCGGCTGGCGGAAGTCGAACACGCTGGTGAGATCGCCACTCACCGCGCGTCGCCACGGGCTGATGTTGGGCTCGGCCACACCGAAACGGCGCTCGAGCAAACGCAGCACGGAGGTGTGGTCGAACACCTGCGAGTTGACCCAGCCGCCGCGCGTCCAGGGCGAGATCACCAGCATCGGTACGCGGATGCCCAGTCCCACCGGAACGCCCTCGTGTACTTCGCCGCGCGCGTCCACGTTACTGCGGCCCATGCGCGCATCCAGCGCCGGCAGCGGCGCAGGCACGTGGTCGAAGAAGCCGTCGTTCTCGTCGTAGTTGATGATCAGCGCGGTCTTGGACCACACCTCGGGATTGGCGGTGAGCGCATCGATCAGCCGCGCCACCAGCGATTCGCCATATGCCGGCGGCGCCTCGGGATGTTCGCAATAGGCGGTGGGCGGGATCACCCATGACACCTGCGGCAACCGATTGGCTTGTACATCGGCGGCGATGGCTGCGACCAGATGATCGGCCTGCGTGGTGGCGGCATTGTCGGCAGTGGACCCCGGGACGCACGCACGTGCGCGTCGATAGCGCTCATCGTTGCGATCCAGATCGCGATAGTGCGCAAAGTACGCCAGCGAATTGCAGCCGAAGTTGTCGTACTCCTGATACACGCGCCAATCGACACCGGCCGCCTGCAGACGCTGCGCGTAGGTAGTCCATTGCATCGCGGCGTAACCGGGCTTGTCGCGCGCCATGTCGGCGGTCCAGTTGCCATCGTCGGCATTGGTGACCGTCTGCGCACCGGTGTTGCCCATGCTCAAGCCACTGGTACCGGTGAACAGGTACATGCGATTGGGATTGGTGGGCCCGTGCAGCGAGCAGAAATAACCATCGCAAATGGTGAACGCGTCGGCGAGCGCGTGGTAGTACGGGATGTCGCTGCGCTGGAAATAGCCCATCGTCAGCTCGCCCTTGTACGGCACCCAGGCTTCGTATTCCTGCCAGCGCAACGGGTCTTGCCCATGGCCGGCTTTCCAGGAGTGATCCAGGCTCTTGATCAGCGGCGCGCACGTGTTGCGCGCATCGAAGGCGAACGGCAACACACGTCGCCCGTCGCTGGCGGCCTGGCTCCACACCGGGTTGCCGTCGCGCAACTGCAGCGCACGTGGGTCGCCGAAGCCGCGAACCCCGCGCATGGTGCCGAAGTAATGATCGAAGGAGCGGTTTTCCTGCATCAGGATCACCACGTGTTCGATGTCGCGCAAGGTACCGGTGCGTGCGTTTGCCGGCAGTGCGAGCGCGCGTCCGATCGAGGCGGGTAGCGCACCGGCAGCCGTCAGTGCTGCCACACGTTTGAGAAAGTCGCGACGCGAGGGGGAAGCCGTCATGGAAGAAAAACCTTTGGAAAACCCTGAAAAAGACGGCGTGCCGCAGCGGCGCGCGACGCCAGTGCACACGTATAGCCCCCGCACACGACAGTTTTGCGACAGCCACCGTCATCAATGTTTCATGAGCCGTTGACACCCTGCGTCGCGAAACGCCGGTCTTGCACCGTGCGTCCGCCCTCAGCCGTGCTCGAACAGGATTCCCCCATGACTTCCGCCCGTCGTTTCCATGTCACGCCACTGGCACTCGCCCTCGCCGCGCTGCTTCCCGTCATCGCAAACGCCGCCGACCCCATCCCCGCCAGCGCGGCGGACGCGCCGGTAACGCCCGGCGATGCAGCCGGCAACGCGACCCAGCTGGATGCGATCAACGTGGTCTCGCAAGGCAGCACGCGGCAGGTGCAACGCATCAGCCGGCAGGACATCGAGCAGCTGACACCGGGCAGCAGCGCCTTCAAGGCGGTGGAAAAGCTGCCCGGCGTGCAGTTCCAGTCCGCCGATCCCTTCGGCACCTATGAATGGTCTACGCAGGTCACCTTGCATGGCTTCGACCAAAGTCGCCTGGGCTACACGCTCGACGGCATTCCGCTGGGCAACATGAGCTACGGCGTCACCAACGGCCTGCACATCACCCGCGCCATCATTTCCGAAAACCTCGGTTCGGTAGAGATCGCACAAGGCGCCGGCGCGCTCGGCACCGCGTCAAACACCAACCTCGGCGGCACCATGCAGTTCTACTCCGCCGATCCGCAGACCACGCCCGGCGCGCGGCTGGTGCAGACGGTGGGCAGCGATGCAACGCGACGCACCTTCGTGCGCGCCGATACCGGCGATCGCAACGGGTTGTCGGCGTATCTGTCCTACGCCAATGCCAGCACCGACAAGTGGAAGGGCTTCGGCGATCAGCAGTCCGAGCAGGCCAACCTCAAGACTGTCTACCAGTGGGGCGATGGCAATCGCCTGAGCCTGTTCCTGGATACCTCGCGGCGCAAGGAATACGACTACATGGACCTGTCGTTGACCAGCCAGCGCGCGCTGGGTTGGGACTACGACTACCTGCAACCGGATTGGGCCACCGCGGTGCAGATGGCACGTGCGTATCAAACCACCGGTGCCACCAGTGGTGTGGCCAACGGCTATCCGCAGTCACTGGCCGGATTGCCGGACGACTACAGCTGGCTCGATGCCAGCTACTACGCTGGCGGTGGCCTGCGCCGCGACAATCTTGCCGGCCTGTCGGGCACGTTCGTGTTTGGCGGTGCAACCCTGGATGCCGCCGGCTACTACCACGCCAATCGCGGCGAGGGGCAGTGGGTGACGCCGTATGTCGTCACCTCGGCGCAGATCCCGGTGTCGATGCGCACCACCGACTATGGCCTGGACCGTTTCGGCGGCACTAGCGCATTGAAGTGGTCGTGGGGCAATCACGATCTGGAAGCCGGCGTGTGGGCCGAGAATGCACGCACCACGCAAGGGCGCAATTACTTCGCGCTGGGCAACGAGGGCTACACCTCGCTGTACAACGTGTACGAAGCGCAGACCCCGTTCCGCCGCGATTTCCAGCAGCGCTACACCACCCAGACCCGCATGCTGTACCTGCAGGACACCGTGCGCCTGCTCGATGACCGCCTGACGGTGAACTACGGCGCAAAGGCGCTCAGCACCACCACGCGCGCCCAATCGCTGGTGCCGACCACCGCGCTGGCGCAAGGCCGCATCCGTGCCGAAGACAACTTCCTGCCGCAAGTCGGCGTGAACTACAAACTCGACGAACGCCAGGACATCTACGCCTCCTACAGCAAGAACATCGCCGCGTTCGGCTTTACGCCGTTCGCCACCTCACAGGCCGCGTTCGACCGCAGCCGCTCCACGCTGGAGCCGGAAGAGTCGCAGACGGTGCAGGTGGGCTACCGCGTGCAGGACGCGCAATTCCAGCTCTCGGCCGACGCCTACTTCACCAAGTTCTCCAACCGCTTGCTGACCACCTCGCCGTGTACGGCGGTGCAGACCTGCGCATCGATCCTGAGCAACGTGGGCGCGGTGCACAGCGCCGGCGCCGACCTGGCGTTGATGTGGCGCCCGATCGAGGGCCTGAGCTGGTTGAACTCGCTGTCGTGGAACCGCTCGCGCTACCAGGACGATTACCTCAACAACGGCGTGGTCGCTACCGCGGGCAAGGACGTGGTCGGCATTCCGGCGTTGATGTTCTCCTCCAGCGCGAGCTACCAGATTGGCAATCTGCGTTTGGATCTGGACGGCAAGTATGTCGACAAGCGCTACATCACCTTCCTCAACGATTCGCAGGTGCCCTCGTACTGGTTGTTCAACGCCGGCGCGCGCTATGACTTCGGCCGCCTCGGCGGCGTAGCCGATGTCGCGCTGGCCTTGAACATCACCAACCTCACCGACAAGCGCTACTTCGCCAGCACCGGCACCAATGGCTATGTCGCCTCCGATCCGAATGGCTACAACCAGACCATGGTGGTGGGCGCGCCGCGGCAGACCTTCCTGAGCCTGGATGTGAAGTTCTGACGCTGGCGAATGAACAGTGCGGTGTTGGATGCGCGTTGCCTCCGCGAGTGAAATGCGGTGCAACGCCAGCGCATTGAGGAGTCCACCGTAGTGGCGCCTTCTCGGGCGCCAGCAGATTCTCGACCCAAGCCCCTCGCCGTCGGGAGAGGGGCCGGCGAGAGCGGACACCGGCAGCAGCGCTGGATGGCACGGCCATCAAGCGCCGCACGTTGTGTCATCCGTTCCTGCCAGGCACTTTTCTTCAGGGGCAAGCTCCTGGCGGCTAATTCACCGCGCCGCCAGTCGATCGCACGCATCAGTCCGCTAGGGCGGCTCTGCGAGGCTGACATGCGTCTACCTCGCAAGCCTGCCTATCTCTCCATCAGGCATGGGCATGGCCCATTCCGCCACATGATCGACCGCAACGCGCTCAACGCCATCCGCTTGGCGCGCCTCCCGCTCCACCCCGTCACCTGCCAAGCCAAGCCGAGTTCCACCGCAATCGTGCACCGCCGCATGGCGCCGACGCCCGGCCGCATATAATTGCCGGCTTATCTTTCACTGAGCAGGTCCCGCCAGATGGCGCAGACGATGAAGGCGCTGGTCAAGCGCGAAGCGAGCAAGGGCATCTGGCTGGAACAGGTCCCCGTGCCCACCCCGGGCCCGAATGAGGTCCTGATCAAGCTGGAAAAGACCGCCATCTGCGGCACGGACCTGCATATCTACCTGTGGGATGAATGGAGCCAACGCACCATTACGCCGGGCCTGACCATCGGCCACGAGTTCGTCGGCCGCGTGGCCGAGCTCGGTTCGGCGGTGACCGGCTACCAGGTCGGCCAGCGCGTGTCGGCCGAAGGCCACATCGTCTGCGGGCATTGCCGCAACTGCCGTGGCGGCCGCCCGCACCTGTGCCCCAACACGGTGGGCATCGGCGTCAACGTCAACGGCGCCTTTGCCGAATACATGGTGATGCCGGCCAGCAACCTGTGGCCGATCCCCGACCAGATCCCCTCCGAGCTGGCCGCCTTCTTCGACCCCTACGGCAATGCCGCACACTGCGCGCTGGAATTCGATGTCATCGGCGAAGACGTGCTGATCACCGGCGCCGGCCCGATCGGCATCATTGCCGCCGGCATCTGCAAGCACATCGGTGCGCGCAACGTGGTGGTCACCGACGTCAACGACTTCCGCCTCAAGCTGGCCGCCGACATGGGCGCCACGCGCGTGGTCAACGTGTCCAAGACCTCGCTCAAGGACGTCATGGCCGACCTGCACATGGAAGGCTTTGACGTGGGCCTGGAAATGAGCGGCAACCCACGCGCGTTCAACGACATGCTCGATTGCATGTACCACGGCGGCAAGATCGCGATGCTCGGCATCATGCCGCGCGGCGCTGGTTGCGATTGGGACAAGATCATCTTCAAGGGCCTCACCGTGCAGGGCATCTACGGCCGCAAGATGTACGAGACCTGGTACAAGATGACCCAGTTGGTGCTGTCGGGTTTTCCGCTGCAGAAAGTGCTGACCCACCAGTTGTCGATCGACGAGTTCCAGAAGGGGTTCGACCTGATGGAAGAAGGCAAGGCCGGCAAGGTCGTGTTGAGCTGGAACTGAGTAACCGCTCCACCGCTGTGAAACGCAAAAGGCGCCGGAAGGCGCCTTTTGCATGTCAGTCCCAGTGATTATCTCGACACGCGTCCCAGCGCTGTTGCTTCGCCGCCTGCTGCACCAAGAATTGATCGCCCTACCCGCCCTCATGCCCGCAGCACGCTCCAGTGTTCCGGCAAACGCCCTGTGCGCAGCGCCTTGCTTACGGCCAGGTCACCGTCGCGGTGGCGACCAGATGGTTCTGCGAATTCTGCCGGCCGAATCCGAACTCCGCCGCTTCGCTGGTGTCGTAATACCCCACGCTCAAACCGAGCGGGCCAAATGCCTTGCCCACGTTCACCCCGAAATCGTTGTAGTCGTGGTCCACCTGGCTAAGCGAAGAGGTATAGATGCTGTGGCCCGCGTGCGCGCCAAAGGTGAAGTCGTACGGCAGCGTCCAGTTGGCGTCCAGCGCGTAGTAGTAGCCATCGGTCTTGGTGCCGTACAGATCGTTGGTGTAGGCAACCGTGACGCTGTAGGTTTTCAGGAATGTCGTCTTGGTGATCAGTTCGGCGTAATTCGACGCGCCCGCTCCCAGATACTGGTAGCGGTTAACCATGACATCGACATTCCAGTTGGCCCCGAGGTCCTTGTTGTAGCCGACAAAACCATCCACTTCCCAATCCGGATCGCCCGCGCCGTAATCGACGTTGGAAGTCCAGGTGCCGATGTACAGGCCGAACGGTGTCTTGTAGGTCAGCCCGGCCTGAAACGCAGCCTCTTCGTTGGTCTGCGAAATGCCGCGGAACAGGTAATCGCTGGTCACCGCGAAGGTGCCGGTGAACGGTGAGGCGGGTGCGTCTTCGTCCTGTGCCTGTGCCAACGGCGCGGCACCCAGGAGCAACAGCGACAGGCAACAAGCAAGCGAGGATGGCTTCATCGGGCATCTCCTGGAGCGGTGGGCGGTCGGATTGCATGAAGCGAGACTGCACAGACTTATTAGTCCAACTGCCATTGCAGCGCAACATAAATGTCGCGCTCGCTTGACCTGGCGCACATCCTTCGACGGCAGGCCGTGCGACTCAGCCTCCCTTTCATCGACCGCCGACGCACAATCTTGATGCGCGCACTGCAGGATGACGACGCGTCACAGCCACGCGCGAACGACGCGAACTGACAACCGCGCTCACCGCCAACCACTCACGCATTCGAGCTCAACAGTCCAGCGCCAACCGGCGATGCATCAGGCCGGGAACACCCCGTAATGCCGCGCAGCCAGCCGCAGTTGCTGGCCTGCCGTGATGGTGCCCGCTGATGCCGGCAGTTCCACTTCCACTTCATTGCCCGCCGCGTCCAGGATGGCGCGCACCCGCAGGCGGGCGCCGCTGCGTTGTGCCCAGGCCACGGTGGCCGGCCAGCCATCGGCGTCCGGCACCAGATCCTCGGGGCGCACGTAGACCTCCACCGGGCCCGCAGCCAGCGCCGGATTGGCCGACGGCAGCGCATGACCGGCCACCTGGATCTGGCCGTGCGCAAGCACGCCCGGAATCCGGTTCACCGCACCGACGAACGAGTACACGAACGGCGACGCCGGTGTGTCGTAGACGCGCGCCGGCGTATCGAGCTGTTCGATCCTGCCACGGTTGAGGATGGCCACGCGGTCGGCCAGTTCCAGCGCTTCTTCCTGATCGTGGGTCACGAACACCGTGGTCAGGCCGGTTTGCTCGTGCAACTCGCGCAGCCAGCGGCGCAGGTCGCTGCGCACCTGTGCATCCAGGGCACCAAAGGGCTCGTCCAGCAGCAGCACGCGCGGCTCGATCGCCAGCGCGCGCGCCAGCGCCACGCGCTGACGCTGCCCACCAGACAACTGGGTCGGGTAACGCTGCTCCAGGCCCTGCAACTGCACCAGCGCCAGCAGCTCTTCCACGCGTGCGCGGATGCGCGCTTCGGCCCAGCGCTCCTTGCCGCGCCGCACGCGCAGCCCGAACGCGATGTTCTCGAACACATCCATGTGCTTGAACAGGGCGTAGTGCTGAAACACGAAACCCACCCGCCGCGACTGCACGCTCATGCGGGTGGCGTCTTCGTCGCCGAACAGCACCTGCCCACCGTCGGCATGCTCCAGCCCGGCCATGATGCGTAACAACGTGGTCTTGCCCGAGCCGGACGGCCCCAGCAGCGCCAGCAACTCGCCTTGGCGCACGTCCAGGGTGATGTCGTCCAGTGCGGTGAAGCTCGCGAACTGCTTGCGCAGATGGCTGATACGGATGCCCATGGTCACCTCAGTGGCGGTGGTTGGCGGCGAGCGCATCGCCATGCCGCCATTCCAGATATGTCTTCACCGCCAGGGTCAGCAGCGCGGTCAATGCCAGCAGCGAGGCGCATGCAAACGCGGCGCTGTAGGCGTATTCGTTGTAGAGAATCTCCACGTGCAGCGGCAGCGTATTGGTGCGCCCACGGATATGCCCGGACACCACCGACACCGCGCCGAATTCGCCCATCGCCCGCGCCGCGCACAGCAGCACGCCGTACAACAGGCCCCAGCGGATATTGGGCACGGTTACCCGCCAGAACATTTGCCAGCCGTTGGCGCCCAGGCTCAATGCCGCCAGTTCCTCATCGCTGCCCTGCTGCTCCATCAGCGGCATCAGCTCGCGCGCGATGAAGGGAAAAGTCACGAAGGTTGTCGCCAGCACGATGCCCGGCAGCGCAAACACAATGCGCGGCAGCTGGATCAGCACCACGCCCAGTGCCGGCAATTCCACCCGCCAGCCTTCATCGATCAATGGCCAGGCCCAACCGTTGCGGCCGAAGATCAACACGAAGATCAGGCCCGCCACCACCGGCGACACCGAGAACGGCAGGTCGATGAGGCTGATCAGCAGGCGTTTGCCCGGGAACTGGTGCTTGCTCACCGCCCATGCGGCGGCCACGCCGAACACCAGGTTCAGCGGCAATACCACCGCGGTGACCAGCAAGGTCAGCTTGATCGCCGACAGCGCATCCGGATCGACCAGCGCGCGCAGAAACGTCGCCCAGCCACCACGCAGCGCCTCGGCGAACACCAGCACCAGCGGCAACAACAAAAAGGCCAGCAGGAAGCCCAATGCGCCAAGAATCATCAGCCACTGCACCCAGCGCGGCTCGCTGGTGGCCGACTCGGTGATGCGGCGTGCCTGTCGGGCAGTGGCAGTGCTCTGCAGCATGGTGGGCAGCGGCGAAACGGCGTCGGTCATGCGCTGCTCCGTTGATAGCGCAGCAGGCGTGCCTGCAGTGTATTGACCACCAGCAGGATCACGAACGACAGCAGCAGCATCGCCGCGGCAATCGCAGTGGCGCCGGCGTAGTCGAACTCCTCCAGGCGAATGGTAATCAGCAGCGGCGCGATCTCGGTCGCGTTGGGCAGGTTGCCGGCAATGAAGATCACCGAGCCGTATTCGCCCACGCCGCGCGCAAACGCCAGCGCAAAGCCGGTCAGCACCGCCGGCCACAGTGCCGGCAACACCACCCGCCAGACCGACTGCCAGCGCGAGGCGCCCAGCGTGGCCGCGGCTTCCTCGATCTCACGCTCGCTCTCGGCCAGCACCGGCTGCACCACCCGCACCACGAACGGCAGCCCCACGAACACCAGCGCAATCACGATGCCGAGCTGCGTATAGGCCACCTTGATGCCAATCGCTTCCAGCCAGCGGCCCACCCAGCCATTACCGCCATACAGCGCCGTCAGCGCGATACCGGCCACCGCGGTCGGCAAGGCGAACGGCAGGTCGATCACCGCATCGAACAGGCGCTTGCCGGGAAAGCGGTAGCGCACGAACACCCAGGCCACCCAGGTGCCCATCACCGCGTTGAACGCACCGGCCGCGAATGCCGTGCCGAAGCTCACCCGCAGCGCCGACAGCACGCGCGGCTCGCTCCAGACCCGCCACAGGCCATCCCAGCCCAGCCCGCTGGTCTTGATGAAGACACCCAGCAACGGAATCAACACGATCAGCCCCAGCCAGGTCAGGGTGATGCCCAGGCTCAGTCCAAAACCGGGCATCACGCGTCTGCGCGATGCCCGCGCCGGAGGGGGTGCAACCGACATCTGCATTGCCTACTTGCTGGCCTGGATCTGGTCGAACAACCCACCGTCGGCGAAATGTTCCTGCTGCGCCTTGTCCCAGGAGCCGAATGCCTCCTGGATGGTCACCAGCTTGATGTCCGGGAACCGCGCCAGGTCATTGCGGTCGGCAAATTCCGGATGGCGCGGGCGGTAGAAGTGCTTGGCGGCCAGCTTCTGGCCTTCCGGTGCATAGAGAAACCGCAGATAGGCTTCGGCCACATCGCGGGTGCCATGCTTGTCGACGTTCTTGTCCACCAGCGCCACCGAGGGCTCGGCCAGGATCGACAGCTTCGGCACCACGATCTCGAACTTGTCCTTGCCCAGCTCCTGGCTGGCCAGCAGGGCCTCGTTCTCCCAGGCCAGCAGCACATCGCCAATGCCGCGCTGGGCAAAGGTGGTGGTGGCGCCGCGTGCGCCTGTATCCAGCACCGGCACGTTGCGGAACAGCGCGCGCATGTAGCGCAGGGTGCGCTCGCGGTCGCCCTTGAAGATGTGGTCCGCGTAGGCCCAGGCCGCCAGATAGTTCCAGCGTGCACCGCCGGAGGTCTTTGGGTTGGGCGTCACCACCGACACGCCGGAGCGCAGCAGGTCCGGCCAGTCTTTGATGTTCTTCGGGTTGCCCTTGCGTACCAGAAACACAATGGTCGAGGTGTACGGCGCGCTGTTGTCGGGCAGGCGCTTTTCCCACGCGGTGTCGATCAGCTTGGCCTTCTGCGCGATCGCATCCACGTCGTAGGCCAGCGCCAGCGTGACCACGTCGGCCTCGATGCCGTCGATCACCGCGCGCGCCTGCTTGCCGCTGCCGCCGTGCGAGGTCTCCACACTGACGGTGTCCTGTGGATGCTGCTGCTTCCATTGCGCGGCAAAGGCCGTGTTGTACTCGCGATAGAACTCGCGGGTGGGGTCGTAACTGACGTTGAGCAGATTGATCTCACGGGCGACAGCCGGGCCGGCCAGGGCCAGCAGCGTGCCGAACACCGCGGCAATAAGGCGGAAGCGGGAATGGGTCACAACGATCTCCTGGCCGATGGGGCGCAGCCTGAACAGCAAGCATGCCATGCTGCGCAGCGGCACGCGGCCGGTGAAATGACATCCACGCCGGCGCTTATGCCAATTTTGCATGACGTAGTGGTATGCCACCGTGATCGTTAAAATTGCGCCTCTTCCTGCCACTGCGATCGCCATGACCAACGCTCCCGCCGCGCTGACCGCCCATTACGCCGCCGAACTGGAATCAATCCAGTCCCAGGGGCTGTTCAAGTCCGAGCGCATCATCACCGGCCCGCAGTCGGCACAGATCACGCTGGCCGACGGCCGCAGCGTGCTGAACTTCTGCGCCAACAATTATCTTGGCTTGGCCGACCATCCGGACATCATCCAGGCCGCCAAGGATGCACTGGAAACGCACGGCTTCGGCATGGCCTCGGTGCGTTTCATCTGCGGTACCCAGGACCTGCACAAGCAGCTCGAACGCACCATCGCCGACTTCTTCGGCACCGAAGACACCATCCTCTACGCTGCCTGCTTCGATGCCAACGGCGGCCTGTTCGAGCCGCTGCTCGGCGAGCATGACGCCATCATTTCCGATGCGCTCAACCACGCCTCCATCATCGATGGCGTGCGCCTGTGCAAGGCCAAGCGCTTCCGCTACGCCAACTGCGACATGGCCGATCTGGAAGCACAGCTGCAGGCCGCCGACGCCGCCGGCTGCAAGACCAAGCTGATCACCAGTGACGGCGTGTTCTCGATGGACGGCTTCATCGCCCCGCTGGATGAAATCACCGCGCTGGCACGCAAGTACAACGCGCTGGTGCACATCGACGAATGCCACGCCACCGGCTTTTTGGGCGCGACCGGGCGCGGCTCGGCCGAGGTCAAGGGCGTGATGGACCAGATCGATATCTTCACCGGCACGCTGGGCAAGGCAATGGGCGGCGCGTTGGGCGGCTTCACCACCGCCAAGCGCGAAGTCATCGAACTGCTGCGCCAGCGCTCGCGGCCGTACCTGTTCTCCAACTCGCTGCCGCCGCACGTGGTGGCTGCCGGCATCAAGGCCTTCGAGATGTTGGACGCGGCCGGCGAGCTGCGCACGCAGCTGGTGGAAAACACCCGCTACTTCCGCGAGCGCATGACCGCTGCCGGCTTCGACGTGAAGCCCGGCGTACATCCGATCAGCCCGGTCATGCTGTACGACGCACCGCTGGCGCAGCGCTTTGCCGAACGCCTGCTCGAAGAAGACATCTACGCCATCGGCTTCTTCTTCCCGGTGGTGCCCAAGGGGCAGGCGCGCATCCGCACCCAGATCAGCGCCGCGCACACCCGCGAGCAACTGGATCAGGCGATCGACGCCTTCACCCGGATCGGTCACGAGCTCAAGGTCATCGGCGGCTGAGCATGCGCACGGTGCTGCGCCAGCGCCTGCTGCTGGCTGCGCAGACCGATG
This sequence comes from Xanthomonas sp. NCPPB 4037, assembly GCF_041475695.2. Classification (NCBI taxonomy): domain Bacteria; kingdom Pseudomonadati; phylum Pseudomonadota; class Gammaproteobacteria; order Lysobacterales; family Lysobacteraceae; genus Xanthomonas; species Xanthomonas sp. NCPPB 4037. The sequence goes on along the minus strand of NZ_CM191261.1, from coordinate 1,189,802 downwards.
CGCAGGCTCAGTTGCAGGCAGGCAGTTGGGAAACCCGCTGCCTGCACTGCCGGCGGCGCCTGTCGGTGCGCGCCGATGGCGAGCCGCTCGGGCACACCACGCTGGAACACGTGGTGCCGCAGGCCTGGTTTGGCCGCCGCGCGGCAGCGCCGCTGTGCGCCCAGGTGGGAGACGACCCCAACGACGCACGCAACCTGGCGCTGGCCTGCGCCAGCTGCAATCACGCCAAGGGCCGCCGGCACGATGCCAACGGCGCAGGCGACGCACGGGCCGTTGAGGTGGTGACGGCCTTGCTCAACGCGCGGCTGGCGCGCTGGCGGCCTGTGCCGCCGGTGCCAATGCCCTGACTTCGGCAGCGCTGAGCAGACGCCAGCTGCCCTTGCCCAGCTCGCCCATCGCCAGCGGGCCGATCGCCACGCGCACCAGGCGCAGCACACCAATCTCCAGTGCTGCGAGCAAGCGACGGATCTGCCGGTTGCGGCCTTCATCCAGCACGATTTCCAGCCAGGCATTGCGCTCACCTTCGCGCAGCACACGCACCTGCTTGGCGCGCAGCAGGCTGCCATCGCTCTCGGGGTCGGTATCGGCCACGCCGTCGTGCATGCGCGCCAGCTGCAGCGCATCCGGGCGGCAATCCACCTGGACGTGATAGGTCTTGTCCGGGCCGGTCGCTGGGTCGGTCACGGCGGCGGCCCATTGCGGGTCGTTGCTGAAAAGCAGCAGCCCCTCGCTGGCCTTGTCCAGCCGCCCCACCGGTGCCAGCCATGGCAGGCCGGCGCCGTCGAAGCAGCGGTAGACGGTGTCCCTGCCCTGCTCGTCGCGCACCGTGGTGACCACGCCGCGCGGCTTGTTGAGCATCAGGTACAGCCGTGCCCGTCCGGCCAGGGGCTGGCCATCGATGGCAATGGCGTCGTGTTGATCGGCACGCAGCGGGAACTCCGGATCGCGCACCACCCGGCCCGCCACGCTGACCCGCCCATCGGCGACCCAGCGCGCAGCCTCGGTCCGCGAACACACGCCCAGCTTGGACAGCACCCGCGCCAGACCATGCCGAGGCGTGGGCGTAGCGGTGCCTGCACCAGCGCGCGCGCCAGCTGGCGCCTTGCCAGCGTGGCGGCGTTGCCGGGATGCTGCCGGCGCAGGTCGCCGGGGCATCGCGTCCGCTCCGGGGCTTACTTGTTCTCGACCGGCTTGGCGTCGGCCGCCGGGGCCGGCGTCGCTGCCGCAGGCGCTGCGCCGGCAACCGGACGCGCCTTGACCACGCGCACGCCGCGCGCCTTCATCCAGGCGTCGAACTCTTCGGCCGTCATGCGCTTGCCGTTCTGGCTCATGTCGAAGCGCCACGGGGTGTTATCGAACGCGGTGGTGGCCTTGTAGGCCGCCGGATCGTTTGGATTGACGGTGCCGCCCGCCGGCATGGCCTTGGCCAGGTCCTGGCAGCCTTCCACGCGCAGACGCAGCAACACGCGGTCCACCGACTGCTCGCTGGTGTAGGGCTGTGCCAGCACGCCGGTGGGCATGCCCAGCTGCACGCTGCGGGTGTAGAACTCGGCGGCCGCCGGAGCGATCACGGTGGCAGGCAGCGGCAGTGGCTGGGACACCGTGCTGCCAGTGCAGTTCGGAGCGGCGTAGGCGGCGGGAATCAAAGCGAGACAGAACAGTCCTGCCGTAGCGGTACGCAGCATCGTGAATTCTTCCAATGGGTGGTATGTCGACGCGGCGAGTGTAGGCAGCGATGAACGCCGTTTCAACCGGAACCGTGCCTGGATCGCAACACAGACAGGATTTGCGCCGCAGGACGGCACGATTGCCGGTTCCACAAAGACAAAACCCGGCACAAGGCCGGGTTTTGTATGAAGCAGCTAGCGGTCCAATTAGTTCTGGACGTTCAGCTCGGTACGACGGTTCTTCGCACGGCCTTCCGGATTGTCGGAACCATCCGGGTTGGCGTTCGGAGCAATCGGACGGCTCTCGCCGTAGCCGATCGGGCCAACCAGACGCGACGCATCAACGCCGTTCTTGGTCAGGTAGTCATACACGGTCGTCGCACGACGCTCGGACAGCTTCTGGTTGTACTCGTCGGTGCCCTTCGAGTCGGTGTGACCGGCAACCTCGACCTTCAGGTCGGGGTAACGCTTCAGGATCTCGGTCGCTTCGCTCAGGATCGACACAGCATCCGGACGCAGGGTCGACTTGTTGAAGTCGAAGTTGACGCCCTTCAGGTCGATCGACACAGGCACCGGGCAGCCGTCCGGACCGATGGTCTGGCCAGGCTGGGAGGTCGGGCACTTGTCGTCGCAGTTGTTGACGCCGTCACCGTCGTCATCCAGATCGGCGCAGCTCGGAGCAACCGGAGCCGGAGCCGGCGGCGGAGCCGTCGACGGAGCAGGTCCCAGCGGGATCACGACGCCGACCGAAGCCAGCACGTCGCCGAACCAGTCTTCCTGCGGAGCAGCAACGCTCTGGTCATTGAAGTCGGCGCGGTAGGCCAGTTCGGCACGCACGGCAACGCGCTTGTCGAAGGTGGTCTGCAGACCGACACCAGCCTTGGCGGCAAAGTTGCCGTCCTTCTGCTGGCCCGGCGAAACCGGGTTCGGGGTGGCGTCGAACTCTTCTTCCGAACGCTGATAGCCCAGACCGAACAGCAGGTAGGGGTTCCAGCCGCGGCCTTCTTGGATGAAGTGGCGACGCAGGTCGAACGAGATGCCGTACTGGCTCCAGTTCTGGTCCTGGTTGGCATCGAAGTTCGGGTTCTGATAGTTCAGCTCGCCGTCGATCGACCAGTTCGGGCTAACGAACTTGCCCAGACCCAGGGTGACGAACGGAGCATCATTGGTCAGACGATCGCTGTCCTGGAAGTTGAAGCCAGCGCTACCGGTCAGGTACCAACGGTCATCGAACTCCTGCGCGGAAGCAGCCTGGGCAACCGCCAGACCGCCGAGCAACGCGGCAGTGAGAATTTTCTTGTTCATGTATACAGCTCCTTCTTTGGGAGATAAACCGATAGAGGCGTTGTTCTTGGTAAAAGATGCTCGTCACATCCAGAGCCATCGGGGCGCAGATTAAGCCGGGCTTAGTGAAGATCGCGTTAACGGTCATATAACATGTGAAAGCAAATGCCGCCCGCCGCAAACGCTGCTAATCCTACGTATACAGCTTTATGAGGAGTGCGACCGGGCACCCAGTTCGGACATGCAGTGCAGATGAACGCCACCCCAATTTATCCAGTTGAATACGTCGGTTGAACGCTTTAGGCAGGGGCGTGAAGACTGTGTCCAAGTGCACGTTGGTGAACGGAAAGGCCCGCCCGACCTGAATTGTGGGGTTGGTGGTTGCGGGGAACTTCCCACACAACGCACCCTGAACTCCCCACCAGGAGCGCTCCGATGAAAGCCGTCGCCCTCACACATTACCTCCCGATCGACGACCCCGCGTCCCTGCTTGACATGGATCTGCCAGAGCCACCCGCGCCGGCCGGGTATGACTTATTGGTACGTGTCGAAGCGGTGTCGGTGAATCCGGTCGATACCAAGCTGCGCGCGCCCAAGGCGCAAACCCTTGCCGCACCGAAGGTACTGGGCTTCGACGCCGCTGGCGTGGTTGAAGCCGTGGGCCCGGACGTCACCGCGTTTGCGGTCGGCGACGAGGTCTATTACGCAGGAGATAGCGGGCGCCAGGGCAGCAACGCCGAATATCATTTGGTGGATGCGCGCATCGCCGGCTGCAAGCCGACGTCGCTGAGCTTTGCGCAGGCCGCCGCGATGCCACTGACCACGCTCACTGCGTGGGAACTGCTGTTCCAGCGCATGCCGTTCGCGTTCGACGGCGCGCGCAACCGTGGCAAACACCTGTTGATCATCGGTGGCGCGGGCGGCGTGGGATCCATCGCGATCCAGCTGGCGCGGCATGCGGGCTTCACCGTCATTGCCACCGCGTCGCGGCCGGAAACCGTTGAATGGGTCCGACAGATGGGCGCGCAGCATGTGATCGACCACCACCAGCCACTGCACCCGCAGTTGCAGGCGATCGGCCTGGACCAGGTGGACGCGGCGCTCAACCTGGCCGATACGGACCGCTACTGGGCGCAGTTGGGCGAGATCCTGGCGCCGCAGGGGCATGTGGGGCTGATCGTGGAGCCACGCGGCCCGTTGCCGATTGGCGACCCGTACAAATCCAAGTGCATCGGCATCCACTGGGAGCTGATGTTCACCCGTGCGCGCTATGCCACGTATGACATGGTCGAGCAGCACCGCATTCTCAATCGCGCGGCCAGCCTGATCGATGCCGGTGAGCTGCGCACCACCCACACCGAGACACTCTCGCCAATCTGTGCGCAGACCCTGCGCGAGGCGCACCGCCGCCTGGAAAGTGGCGGCACCATTGGCAAGCTGGTGGTGGCTGGTTGGTGATGGCAGTTGCGCTCGCGGCCAGGTAAGCCTCAGTTACGCGCTTAGGGTTGCGGGTTGCGGGTTGCGGGTTGCGGGTTGCGGGTTGCGGGTTGCGGGTTGCGGGTTGCGGGTTGCGGCATGAGCGTGCCCTCCCGCCCGCCAAAAAAAGCTATCGCGACAATTTTTGCCGGTCATGGGCTGGCTTGTTTCAATCTAGGGCAGCCCCGAGTACAGGCGTTCGCGCCCAGGTGCGCTCCTACGTGGTCCAGATAGCCTGACGACAGCGAGCGGTGGCCAGTCCTCGACGGAGGACGCGGCGAATACTCGACACCGTAGCGATGTTGCGTGCGCTTGGCTGGCTCAACCAGACGCGCTCCACGTCGTAGGAGCGCACCCGGGCGCGACCGGCAGGAATGGCCGGCCAGGTTTGGCTGGATGCACAGCACCCTTGCGCCACCCAACACCTTCACTAGCGGCACCAGCAGTGCTGCTCAGACGCGACTTCCGGCAACCGCGCAAGGCATGCAGCCGCACGCTGCCGCGGAAGATCGAGATAAGCCCGCCTAAACCCTGTCCACGTGCCTCTCCGGCACCGCCGACAGCCCCACACCCGCACCCAGGGCTTGCCGACGCGGCCGTTTGCCTGCATCGTGCGCACTCCGTACGCCAGCGTATCCTAGTTATGTCGCCCGCCACCGGCCTGTCCGACTCCCCGTTCCCGCACCTGTTCGCCCCGCTCGATCTGGGCTTCACGCAACTGCGCAACCGCGTCCTGATGGGCTCGATGCACACCGGTCTGGAAGACCGTGCGCGCGATTTCCCGAAGCTGGCCGCGTATTTCGCCGAACGTGCAGCCGGCGGCGTTGGGCTGATCGTCACCGGCGGGTTCTCGCCAAATGTGGTGGGGTGGCTCAAGCCGTTCGGCGGCAAGCTGTCCTGGCCGTGGGAAGTACGCCCGCATCGGCAGGTGACCGCGGCAGTGCATGCGCACGGCGCCAAGATCTGCCTGCAGCTGCTGCACGCCGGGCGCTACGCATACCACCCGTTGTCGGTGGCACCTTCAAAGCTCAAGGCACCGATCAATCCCTTCACGCCGCGGGCGTTGTCGGCAGGCGCAGTGGATCGCCAGATCGGCGCCTATGCACGCGCCGCACGGCTGGCCCGCGAGGCCGGTTACGACGGCGTGGAAGTGATGGGATCAGAAGGCTATCTGATCAATGAATTCACCGCCGCGCGCACCAATCAGCGCAGCGACGCCTGGGGTGGCGATGCCGCCAAGCGCATGCGGTTTGCGGTGGAAATCGTGCGCCGTATCCGCGCGGCCTGCGGGCCGGACTTCATCATCATCTACCGGTTGTCGCTGGTGGATCTGGTGGACGGCGGCAACCAGTGGCAGGAGATCGTGGCGCAGGCGCAGGCGATCGAGGCCGCCGGTGCAACCATCATCAACTCGGGCATCGGCTGGCACGAAGCACGCGTGCCCACCATTGCCACATCGGTACCGCGCGCGGCCTTTGCCGGCGTCACCGCCAAGCTCAAGCCGCACGTCGGCATCCCTGTGGTGGCGACCAACCGCATCAACATGCCCGAAGTGGCCGAGCGCATCCTGGCCGATGGCGCGGCCGATATGGTCTCGCTGGCACGCCCGCTGCTGGCCGACCCGCAATGGGCCAACAAGGCCCGCGCCGGGCAGCCGCACACCATCAATACGTGCATCGCCTGCAACCAGGCCTGCCTGGATCACGTGTTCGAAAACAAATTGGCCAGCTGCCTGGTCAATCCGCGTGCCGTGCACGAAACCGAACTGGTCTACACACCGACCACCGCACCCAAGCGCGTGGCCGTGGTCGGTGCGGGCCCTGCGGGTCTTGCCTGCGCGACCGTGGCTGCCGAGCGCGGCCACCAGGTGACCCTGTTCGATGCGGCCGACGAAATCGGCGGGCAGTTCAACGTGGCCAAGCGCATCCCGGGCAAGGAGGAGTTCCAGGAAACCCTGCGCTATTTCGACCATCGCCTGCAGGCCACCGGCGTACAGCTGCGGCTGCGCACGCACGTGCAGGCAGGCGACCTGCAGGCATTCGACGAGATCGTGCTGGCGACCGGCATCGAGCCGCGCCGGGTGGATTTCCCTGGTGCGGATCACCCGATGGTGGTCAGCTACCTGGACGTGGTGCTGGGCCGGCATGTGGCGGCCGACAAGGTCGCCATCATCGGCGCGGGCGGCATTGGCTTCGATGTCGGCGAATTTCTGGTGCACAGCGGTGTGTCGCCGTCTCTGGACGTGGCGCGCTGGATGGCCGAATGGGGTGTGGACCCCAGCTTCGAAACGCGTGGCGCACTGGCCAAGCCGCAGCCGGAACCGCCGGCACGCCAGGTCTGGCTGTTGCAACGCAGCCCTGGGCGCCCAGGCGCGCGCCTGGGCAAGACCACCGGCTGGATTCACCGCGCCGCCCTGAAGGGCAAGGGCGTCAAGATGCTCGGCGGGGTCGAGTATCTAGGCGTGGACGACACCGGCTTGCGCATCCGCGTGGATGGCAGCGAGCAAGTGCTCGACGTAGGCACGGTGGTGGTGTGTGCCGGACAGGAGCCACGTCGCGAGCTGCTCGCAGCCCTGCAGGCGCTCGGCAAGCAACCGCATCTGATCGGCGGTGCCGACGTGGCGGCGGAGCTGGATGCCAAGCGCGCAATCAACCAGGCCAGCCGGCTCGCGGCGCAGCTGTAGCGCTGCACGCCCAGTACTTCGCCCCGCCTCGTCGTGCCTCGATGCGGGCGGGCGAGCGGGCATTTATCGGCTGCGTTCAGGACATTGGCGCGATAAATCGCGCAGTTCTTCTTCCTGACGCGTCGCTGCGCTATAACGCCGGCATGCACGCGCCCCGCCCCCTGCCTCTGCTGCCAGCTCTGCCGGCGGCAACGCTACTGGCCTATGCCGGTGCGCACTTCGGCAAGAGCCTGCTCTGGTACACCGGCGAGCTCCTGCTGATCTTCGCGCTCACTGAGCATGCTGGCCTGGATGCGATCGCGGCCGGCTGTGCGGTGGCAGCCGGCTTGCTCCTCAGCGCGGCAATGGGCCTGCTCGCCGCACGACGTTGGGGCACGGGCACCAGCCTGGCCTGGGCGGGGCGATCGCAATGGCGCGGCATCGCGCTGGCGGCGCTGAGCTTGTTGTTGCTGTTTCTGGTGCCGCTGCTGCCGGCCAGCACGCGCCTGGGATGCGTGCTGCTGCTCAGCCTGCCCTTCCGTGCTGCCTACGCGGTGGGCGACGTCGCACAGAATGCCCTGCTGGGGCTCGGGCGCTGGCCCTGGCGCGGCGCGCGCGGCGTCAGCGCGCTGCGGCTGATCGGCAGCGGCCTGGCGGCAGTATCGATCAGTGCGGCGATCGGATTGGTGCTGCAGACCCACCAGCCGTCAGCGCCATGGACCGCGTTGATGGTGGTTGCGGTGGTCAGCAGCATTGCGCTGTTGTCGGCTGCGTGGCTGCGTCAGGCATTGCGCCCTTACACCCAGGCGCTGTCTCCAGCGCAGCACACAACGCCAGCGACAGCTCGGCAGGCCGATCAGCTGTCGACGTTTGCAGTGATGGCGCTGCTGTGCTGTGCCCTGCCCACCTTCACCAAGTTGGCGCCCTATCTTGCGCAATCGCGCATCGGTGCGCCGGGCTGGAGCAGCGCCATCCTGATGGGCTACGCACTGGGAACAGTTGCTGTGCAGCCACTGGCCGCACGCTGGCGCACTAGCGCACTGCCGCGTCTTGCAGGCAGCGGCGCGGTGCTGGCGGCTTTGGGGATTAGCTTTGCGGCTGCCGCAGGTCATGCGCTGTGGCTGGACACCGCCATGGCCTTCGGCATGGGGATGGCAGGCGGCAGTGCCGGGCAATGGGTCTGGGCGCGCCATGCCGAACTGTCGTGCCAGCACCCGGCGCAGCATGCCGCAGGCGTCGCGCGGCTCACGGCGTGCGCGCAGGTGGCCTTGGCACTGGGCAGCATCTTGATCGGGCTGATGCTCAGTTTCGGCGCCGGCCACGGGCGTGGTCACGTCGACCTGGCCTGGGCCATGGCAGCGGGCCCGATGCTGTGCGGAACTGGCTGCTTGCTGCTGGCGTATGCCAACGGGCTACGCAATCGACTCAACCGAAGACCGCTTGCCAAATCGGAGCTCGCGCCGCGCGCTTGATCGCATTGCCCTGTGGCATGCAGTGCATGCGAACTTGTAGCGAGCCACTGAGTTGACTGCCATGCACCTGGTTGGTCAGGCAGCCCGCTTAGCCTTAGCAAGCGGCATCCATTGCAGCAGCGATCAACGAAACATGCACGCTGGACCTGCGGAGTGATTGCATGGCACGCAACACATACTCTTTTATCGCTACGCAGTGCAGCGTAGGTGACATGACGAGCTCCCATCGCCAAAGCTGCGCAATGACGAGGAAAACTGTTTACTTCGATTTTTCTCGCCAACCGTAACTAGTGCAGCGACTGCACCTTTCACCCATCGCAGCGCACTTATATCTACTTGAAGCTGGCTTCTTTGCGTCGAGCGACACGGTGTTGATGCGAACCACTGCCTCTTTGGCTGCTGCATTTTTGAGCACACTACAAAGCGGGCAGTTCGCCTGAGCAATGCGAGCAACCTGCCGAACCAGATCGCGATGTACACGCTGACGGTTTGGACAGACGACTCACCTCGAGCAATGATCCGCGTGCGGCTTCTTCTCACCTGTGTCATGGCATCTCATTGATTGGTTGCCAGTGAGCAAGAACCGTTGTCGACATTCAACGCACTACCATCGCGTGAATTCAGAGCCAGCAATCTGGTTCGATGCGTCGAGAGATCGGCTGGCTGGCTGATCGGCGGCCGATGCTTGTCACCGAGGACGAAAAAACGGTGTCGACTTGCAAGTGTCGACTCCCCGTAAAATTGATCCATCCATAGTTAGAGGTCTCCGGGCACACTAGCCACCAAGGAGACCAACGATGCGCAAGAGCAAGTTCACCGAGAGCCAGATTGTCGCCACGCTGAAGCAGGTGGACGGCGGCCGCCAGGTCAAAGATGTGTGCCGTGAGCTGGGCATTTCCGACGCGACGTACTACGTCTGGAAGTCCAAGTACGGTGGCATGGAGGCAGCTGACGTGCAGCGCCTTCGCGACCTGGAGACCGAGCACAGCAAGCTCAAGCGCATGTATGCCGAGCTCGCGATGGAAAACCATGCACTCAAGGATGTCATCGCAAAAAAGCTGTAGACCCGGCGCATAAGCGCCCGCTTCTTGCCTGGCTCATCGAGCAGCATGGCTGGAGCGAGCGCCGGGCCTGTTCGGTGGTTGGCGTGGCGCGCTCGACAGTGCGCTATCGGCGTCGTCCAGATCGGGATGAGGAGGTCATTGCGCTGTTGTCCGAATTGGCCGAACGCTTTCCCGAGCGTGGTTTTGGAAAGCTCTTTCAGATCATCCGCCGTCGCGGACATGTGTGGAATCACAAGAGGGTCTGGCGCGTGTATTGCTTGATGAAGCTCAATCAGCGTCGTCGCAGCAGGCGCCGGGTCCCGACGCGTCATCCACAACCGCTGACATGCGGAGCAGGCCCCAATGCAGGATGGTCGATCGACTTCATGTCCGATGCGCTGTGGGATGGTCGACGCTTCCGCACGTTCAATGTCATCGACGATTTCAGTCGGGAAGCCTTGGCGATCGAAGTGGACTTGAATCTTCCGGCCGCCCGCGTCATCCGCACCTTGGAGCGCATCGCAGCCTGGCGCGGCTACCCCGGCAAACTTCGCCTGGACAATGGCCCGGAGTTTGTCGCGTTGGCCTTGGCCGAGTGGGCCGAGCGCAAAGGTATCGCATTGGATTTCATCGAGCCGGGACGGCCGATGCAAAACGGTTTCATCGAACGCTTCAACGGCAGCTACCGGCGCGGCGTGCTGGACATGCACATCTTCCGCACGCTGAGCGAGGTTCGCGAACAGACCGAACACTGGCTGGCCGACTACAACCAGCAGATCCCGCACGACAGCCTGGGCGGGCTAACGCCCGCCGAGTTCCGCGATCAACATCAACCGCAGACCTCTAGTTTTGGCTGGCATTGAATTACGGGGAGTCGACACGCGCAGCACGCATCTACGATGTGTATCACCTTCGAAAAAAGAACAAGGCCGAAGCGACAACATGCAGCTTCAACATCGCCACGCCAGATCGTCGATATGGCTCAATCAATTGCTCGCTGCCAAACAACGCGCACCGGGCTGCATGACGAGAACATGATCGGAGCACACGCTACACACATGCTCAACTAGAGCGTGTTATGAACTTTGAAATAGAGCGGCTGCATTTCCAAGCATCAGGATCGTGAAGACGACAAAGTGCAAACCGGCCAACGTTTCCGGCAATCGCTCATAGTCGCGCGCCAGTCGTCTGAAGCGATTGACCCAGCCGAAGCTGCGCTCGACAACCCAGCGGCGCGGCAGCAAGACAAACCTTTCTTCGCTTCTTGCAGCTTGATGACGTGCAACTCAATGCCCTCTTCCTTAGCCGCTTGCGCCGGTTCTTGGCCGGTATAGCCCTGATCCACAAAAGCGATCTTGACCGTTTCACCGGTCACGTGTTGTACCTCCTGGGCCAACGAACGGACCTGTGCGCGTTCCTGCTCGTTGGCCGGCGTGACCTGGACGGCAAGCAGATGTCCCAGCGTATCGACGGCCATATGCACCTTGCTGCCTTTCTTGCGCTTATAGCCATCGTATCCAGCACGCGGCCCGCTTTCACAGGTGGACTGCAGCGTCCGGCCATCAAAAATCACCGCGCTCGGCTGGCCTTTCTTCCCCTGTGCCACACGCAAGAGTGAGCGCAGATCGCTGACCATGGCCTCAAAGCAGCCAGCCTGCAGCCAGCGCTGCGTTTGCTGATACACCGCTTCCCAAGGCGGGAAATCGTTGGGAAGCAATCGCCACGGTGCGCCGGCGCGTGCGATCCAGCGCAGTGCGTTAAACATCGCGCGTAGCGCGTATTTGCGCTGCGGTGCTTGCGCATCCATCAGTGTGAGATATGGCGCAGCGAAGGCCCATTCTTCGTCGGAGATATCGGTTGGATATGGCTTACGAGGCTTCATCCGTATACGTTATCGTGACAAGGGCAAAGTTCATAACACGCTCTAGCCAAGAGATGACGTCCTGCTGCACTCTTCGCCGCATAACGCACTGGCCACTGAAAGGTGGCAAATCGTTGCGCGCGTTTGCAGACATCTCAATGCACAACGTCCTGCACAGAACATACATGCTACAGACGACATCAACAGAGACATTGGCTGGACCTGCTGGCAGCAGCGCACACGCAGCGCCACAGTTGCCGTTACCGCGCACCTCAGCAAATCACGTCACTACATAGCTTGTAAGCTTCACAGCAAACCGCATGTGCAGCCAACGTGAATTCCCGCACGTCATCGGTGTGATTTCACAAAGACGCCTGTGCAACGCGCGCAACTTATTTGCATCAGCACTGCGTCGCTACAGCAATGCGACGCGCACTGCGTGCTGCAGTGCAGAGACGGTCATCGCCACATCGCTGATCCAACAAGCAATTACCGCCGTCAACCCCGCCCATTCAGCCAAGATTGTGTGATCGGCGCCTACCTTGCGCCAACTTTTGACCCGCCTGATTCGGCGGGCACCTTCGGCAGATTCTTCCTTTCGCCGGAGACCGGGCGGCCCGTGACAGGTCGCCTCCCCATGACGCCAAGCCTCCCGCACTGGTGTGTTCGCATTGGACACCCTGTGGATGGGCCCATACGGAGCAAGGAGTTCTATGAAACTGGCCTGGATACTTTGGCTGTCGCAATTATTGCCGCAGCCTGCAGCAGATTCGTTGTGTTTGAGTACCACCGTGTACCTGGAAGCGCGTGACCAGACCTTGCGTGGTCAGCAGGCGGTTGCGGAAGTTGCACTGCGTCGCCTGGACAGTGGTCTGTGGGGCGATTCGATGTGTCAGGTGGTGACCGCGCGCAAGCAGTTCGCGCCGACCATCGTGTCACCCGGCACCCAGCTGAAGAACGACGATGCCTGGAACAAGGCATTGGACGTGGCACTGGCTGCGGAACGCAATTGGGCGCTACCGGTAGGCCAGCGCAAAGAGATCGTGCCAGGCGCAAGTCACTTCGCTGCCAGCGCCATTGCCAGCCCGAGTTGGCGTAATGCGTATCAGGTTGCCACCATCGGTGACCATACGTTCTACCGCGTGCAGAAACTGCGGCCACGCACCGCGTCCTGACGCGCGCCACGCAGCACGCGATGCCGCTAAGCTTGCGTCTTCGCTCCTGTGTGGACTCTCCATGAAGCTGTATACAAAGCCGGGCGCCTGCTCGCTCGCAGATCACATCGTATTGCGCTGGTCCGGCCTGCCGTTCGAGCTCACTGTGGTCGACGCGGCCACGATGAAGTCGCCTGACTATCTACGCCTGAATCCGGCAGGCGCGGTGCCGCTGCTGGTGGTCGATCAATGGGCACTGACCCAGAACGCGGCGATCCTCAACTACATCGCCGACACCGCACCGCTGACCGGCCTGGGTGGCGACGGCACCGCGCGTAGCCGCGCCGAGATCAATCGCTGGATCGCCTTCGTCAACGCCGATCTGCATCCGACCTTCAAGCCGCTCTTCGGCAGCACGGCGTATCTGCAGGACGACGCGCTGATCCAGCGCAGCCACGAGGATGCGCGCATCAAACTGCGCACGCTCTACACGCGTGTGGATGCGCATCTGCAAGGCCGCAATTGGTTAGCCGGCGACACGCATACCGGCGCCGATGCCTATCTGTTCGTCACCTTGCGCTGGGCGCTCAAGGCCGGCGTAGACCTGTCCGGCCTGAGCGCGCTCGATGCGTTCTTCCAGCGCATGCTGGCAGATGCAGACGTATAAGCCGCACTGCAAGCCGAAGGCTTGAACTGACCGCGCGTGCAGCAACTGCACGTGATCGTGCACCCACGGCAGCGCGCAGAACGCCGTGAACTAAATGAGTGACAAAAAAAACGCCGGGCAATGCCCGGCGTTTTCTATCTCATTGCAGCAATCACTCAGCCCAGCAGATGCGACACGCCGCTGCGCTCTTCTTCCAGCTCGGCCAGGGTCTTGTCGATGTACTTCTGGCTGAAATCGTCGATCGGCAGATCCTTGACCAGGGTGTACTGGCCGTTCTCGGTGGTCACCGGGAAGCCGAAGATCACGCCTTCCGGGATGCCGTAGGAGCCGTCGGACGGCACGCCCATGGTGACCCACTTGCCGTTGCTGCCCAGCACCCAGTCACGCACGTGATCGATGGCGGCATTGGCAGCCGATGCCGCCGACGACAGGCCGCGCGCTTCGATGATCGCCGCGCCGCGCTTGCCCACGGTCGGGATGAAGGTGCCGGCGTTCCATTCCTGGTCGTTGATCGCATCGCCGATGGACGCGCCATCGGAGGTGGCGAAACGGTAATCCGGGTACATGGTCGGGCTGTGGTTGCCCCATACCACCAGCTTCTCGATGCCGCCGACCGGCTTGCCGAGCTTGAGCGAGAGCTGGCTCAGCGCACGGTTGTGGTCCAGGCGCAGCATGGCGGTAAAGTTCTTCGGGTTCAGATCCGGCGCCGACTTCATCGCGATGTAGGCATTGGTGTTGGCCGGGTTACCGACCACCAGCACCTTGACGTCACGCTTGGCGACCTTGTTCAGGGCAGCGCCCTGTGCGGTGAAGATCTTGGCGTTCTCCAGCAGCAGGTCCTTGCGCTCCATGCCCGGGCCGCGCGGACGCGCACCGACCAGCAGGGCGACGTCGATGTCCTTGAACGCCACTTCGGCGTCGTCGGTGCCGACCATACCGGCCAGCAGCGGGAACGCGCAGTCTTCCAGCTCCATCATCACGCCCTTGAGCGCGGCCTGGGCCTTTTCGTTGGACAATTCCAGCAACTGCAGGATCACCGGCTGGTCCTTGCCCAGCATTTCGCCGGAGGCAATACGGAACAGCAGGGCATAGCCGATCTGGCCGGCAGCGCCGGTCACAGCAACACGAACGGGTGCTTTCATGGGGTGTTTCCTCTGCTAAAAAGCGTTGGTGGGGTTGCGCGCTGGCGTGGCACGGGGCCTGGCGGCGCTTTGACAAGCGAACGGCCGCACGTGGCGGCCGTTCGGCGGGGTGAGATCAGGCGGCGAGGATCTTGTTCCACTCCGCAACGCGGTCGGCCTTGGCGGCCAGCACGGCGTCGGTGTCGCCTTCGATGGTGAGCGTGTTGATGGTGTCGCCCTGGGCAACGCTATCCACCACGTCCAGGCCCTGGGTGACCTTGCCGAACACGGTGTGCTTGCCGTCCAGCCACGGGGTGGCGGTGTGGGTGATGAAGAACTGGCTGCCATTGGTGTTGGGGCCGGCATTGGCCATGGACAGCACGCCGCGCTCGTGGCCGACGCCATTGTTGGCCTCGTCTTCGAAACGATAGCCTGGGCCGCCGCGGCCGGAACCTTCCGGGCAACCGCCCTGGATCATGAAGTCGGCGATGACGCGGTGGAAGCTCAGGCCGTTGTAGAAGCCGCGCTTGGCCAGATTGACGAAGTTGGCCACGGTCAGCGGTGCCTTCTCCGGATACAGCTCAACAACGATCGGGCCGCGGGACGTGTCGAAAGTGGCGATCAGGGACATGGAAATCCTTGCAGGTTCTGGGGTGATCAACAGCCCATTAGGATACACCCGGGCGCGTGGACGACCGCGCGGTTACGACCATGGTCCAAGGCCGTCGCCGGGCCGGGATTTGAGCCGCCATCACGCTGCCTGAATGGGCGATCTGAATCGACTTGCGCCAATCCGCAACGGCACGGCAACGAAACCGCTATAATATCGGGCTTACCTCATCTCAAGACTGGCGCCAGACAGGGGCCCTTTCCGCATGTCTATCGAAAAACTCCGCAACATCGCCATCGTCGCGCACGTCGACCATGGCAAGACCACTCTCGTCGACTGCCTGCTGAAGCAGTCCGGCACCCTGTCCGAACGCACCGTGTTGGCTGAGCGCGTGATGGACAGCAACGATCAGGAAAAGGAACGTGGCATCACGATCCTGGCCAAGAACACGGCCATCACCTGGAACGGCAACCGCATCAACATCGTCGACACCCCCGGACACGCCGACTTCGGTGGCGAAGTCGAGCGCGTGCTGTCGATGGTGGACTCGGTGCTGATCCTGGTCGACGCGATGGACGGCCCGATGCCGCAGACGCGCTTCGTGACCCAGAAGGCCTTTGCGATGGGCTTCAAGCCGATCGTGGTCGTCAACAAGATCGACCGTCCCGGCGCACGCCCGGACTGGGTGATCGACCAGGTGTTCGACCTGTTCGACAAGCTCGGCGCAACCGACGAACAGCTGGACTTCCCGATCGTCTACACCTCCGCGTTGAACGGCTACGCCAGCCTGGATTCGGACGTGCGCGACGGCGACATGACCCCGCTGTACGAAGCGATCATGCAGCACGTGTCGGCCCCGGACGTTGACCCGGACGGCCCGTTCCAGATGCGCATCAGCCAGCTGGACTACAACAACTTCGTCGGCGTGATCGGCATCGGCCGCATCCAGCGCGGCGTGCTGAAGAAGAACATGCCGGTCAGCGTGATCGACCGCGAAGGCAAGAAGCGTCAGGGCAAGGTGCTGCAGGTGCTGGGCTTCCTGGGCCTGGAGCGCATCGAGCAGGACACCGCCGAGGCCGGCGACATCGTGGCCATCTCCGGCGTGGCCGAGCTGACCATTTCCGACACCGTGTGCGCGCTCGATCATCCCGAAGCGCTGCCGGCGCTGACCGTGGACGAGCCGACCATCTCGATGACCTTCCAGGTCAACAACTCGCCGTTCGCCGGCAACAAGGACCTGTCCGGCGGCAAGTTCCTGACCAGCCGCCAGCTGCGCGACCGCCTGGACCGCGAGAAGGTGCACAACGTGGCACTGAAGGTCGAGGAAGGCTCCGACGCCGACAAGTTCCTGGTCTCCGGCCGTGGCGAACTGCACCTGTCGGTGCTGATCGAGAACATGCGTCGTGAAGGCTACGAGCTGGCCGTGTCGCGTCCGGAAGTGATCATCAAGGAAATCGACGGCAAGTTGATGGAGCCGATCGAACAGCTGGTGGTGGATATCGAAGAACAGCACCAGGGCGGCGTGATGGAAAAGCTGGGTACCCGCAAGGGCCAGCTGAAGAACATGGAGCCGGACGGCAAGGGCCGTGTGCGTCTGGATTACATGATCCCGGCGCGTGGCCTGATCGGCTTCCAGAACGAATTCCGCACCCTGACCCAGGGCTCGGGCCTGCTGTTCCACGTGTTCGACCATTACGGTCCGAAGGAACAGGGCGCGATCGCCAAGCGCCAGAACGGCGTGATGATTGCCAATGCACCGGGCGCCACGCCGGCCTATGCACTGGGGCCGCTGGAAGAGCGTGGCCGCCTGTTCGCCGCCGAAGGCGACAACGTGTACGAAGGTCAGCTGGTCGGTATCCACTCCAAGGACAACGACCTGACCGTCAACGCGATCAAGACCAAGCCGCTGACCAACATGCGCGCTTCGGGCAAGGACGATGCGATCAAGCTGACCCCGGCGATCAAGTACACGCTGGAACAGGCACTGGACTTCATCGAGGACGACGAGCTGGTGGAAGTCACCCCGAAGGAAATCCGCCTGCGCAAGAAGTTCCTGACCGAAAGCGACCGTAAGCGCGCTGGTCGTTCGGGCTAAGTTGTCAGGCCGACACGCGTGAGCACCAAACCCTATAGCCCGGATCCGCGCGCGCATCCGGGGCTGCATGTGATCGCCTTGCTTGAGGCGGTCAAGGGAACGCTTGCGCTGTTGGCGGCGACGGGCCTGGAACTTCTGGGCCCGCTCCCGCTGCAAAATGCGGTCATCACCCTGATCCGCCGCTTCAATCTGGACCCGGACCACGGCGCACTGCCGTCGTTGCTCAAGACCATCAGCCCCGATGCCGTGCATCTGGCCGCTGTCGCCATGCTGGCCTACGGCCTGCTGCATGTGGTGGAAGCCTGGGGATTGTGGCGTGCCAAGGCCTGGGCCTCGGTACTGGGCTGCCTGTCGGCGGCCATCTATCTGCCTTTCGATATCTACGCCATCGTCCGCCATCCTGGCTGGACCGCCTGGGCCGTGCTGGCGATCAACCTGATCGTGGTCGGCGTGCTGGCGCGCGACCTGGTGCGGCGCCGACGTCGCTGACGCCACCGCTCACTGCCCTA
Source organism: Xanthomonas sp. NCPPB 4037 (assembly GCF_041475695.2). Lineage (NCBI taxonomy): Bacteria > Pseudomonadati > Pseudomonadota > Gammaproteobacteria > Lysobacterales > Lysobacteraceae > Xanthomonas > Xanthomonas sp. NCPPB 4037. Next base: position 1,172,181 of record NZ_CM191261.1, on the reverse strand, counting down.
CCCGTTCGACACATTGTCACCCCGCCGCAGCGCCGCTAGCCTGCGAAGCTGATCCCTGGGGAAACCGACGATGCGCACACCCATCCTGTCCCTGCTTTCCCTGGCCGCGTTGAGCGGCTGCGCCGTTGCTGCCGACAAGCCCGTTGTCGCCGACGCGGCCGTTCCGTCTGCGCCTGTCGAGGTGGTCGAAGCCGATATTGCGACCCTGCAGGCGCGCATGCAGGCCGGCCGGTCCAGCAGCGCCCAACTCACGCACGCCTACCTGCAGCGCATCGCCCGCATCGACCGCAGCGGACCAAGCCTAAATGCAGTGATCGAACTGAACCCGCAGGCCGAAGCCGACGCGGCCGCGCTGGATGCCGAACGTCGTGCCGGCCAGGTGCGCGGCCCGCTGCACGGCATCCCGCTCCTGCTCAAGGACAACATCGACGCGCTGCCCATGGTCAACAGCGCCGGCTCGTTGGCGCTGGCCAGCTTCCGTCCCACACAGGATGCGTTCCTGGTGCAGCGCCTGCGCGCGGCGGGCGCGGTGATCCTGGGCAAGACCAACCTCAGCGAATGGGCCAATTTTCGCTCTACCCAATCCAGTTCGGGCTGGAGCGGCCGCGGAGGGCTGACTCGTAACCCCTACGCGCTGGACCGCAACCCGTGCGGCTCCAGCGCCGGCACCGGCGCGGCGATTGCCGCCAGCCTGGCGACGGTAGGCATCGGCACCGAGACCGATGGCAGCATCACCTGCCCGGCTGCAGTCAATGGCCTGGTCGGGCTCAAGCCCACCGTGGGTCTGGTCAGCCGTGACGGCATCATTCCCATCTCGGCCAGCCAGGACACCGCCGGGCCGATGACGCGCAGCGTTGCCGATGCGGCCGCGGTACTGCAGGCAATTGCCGCACCCGATCCGCAAGACCCGGCCACGCGCACTGCGCCGTCGTCCACACCGAACTATCTCGCCCACCTCAACCCCGATGGCCTGCGCGGCGCGCGCCTGGGCCTGTTACGCAACCCGCTGCGCGAGGATCCCGCGATCGCCGCCGCGTTGGATCGCGCCGTACAGACGCTGCGCGCGGCAGGTGCCACGGTGATCGAAACCCGCTTGGCCACCGATGGACAGTGGGATGCCGCTGAGCAGACGGTCCTGTTGGTTGAATTCAAGGCTGGCTTGAATGCCTATCTGCGCAGCCACGCCGCGCCGGTCAAAGACCTGGACGCGCTGGTTGCCTTCAATCGCGCCAATGCGCAGCGCGAAATGCCCTACTTCGGCCAGGAGTTGTTCGAGCAGGCCCAGGCTGCGCCGGGCCTGGAGGACCCGGCTTATCTGAGCGCGCGTGCCAGCGCCAGACGGCTCGCCGGCGAACAAGGCATCGACGCCGCACTGAAGGCCGACCGCCTGGACGCGCTGATCGTCCCGACCACCGGCCCTACCTGGGTCACCACGCTCGGCAAGGGCGACACGTTTCCCGGTGCCGGTTACGGCGCCGCGGCCGTGGCCGGATATCCCAGCCTGAGCGTGCCGATGGGGCAAACCCAGGGCTTGCCGCTCGGACTGCTGTTCATGGGGACCGCCTGGAGCGAGCCGCGCCTGATCGAACTGGGCTATGCCTACGAACAACGCAGCCATGCGCGGTTTGCGCCCGGCTACGCGCCAAGCGCACCGCCGGCGGCGACACCGGGCCCATCGCAACCGAAGACGGCCGACTGACCGCACCGCAAGGCAGCGTGGGAGCGATGCAGGCATCGACGTCATGCGACAGCATCGCCAGGATGTCGCGCTACTTCCCGCCCGGACAGCTGCGCACTGGCACCCGTGTCGGTGCGCAGCATCGCGAACCGATTGGCCGCCAGCGCATACCGCCGCGGCCAAGCGCCTTCGCAGCCAGCGCTAAATCGATGCTGCGGGCTCGCCGTCTTCCGCTCCCGGCGAGCGCACGCTTTCCGGCGCGATCGGCTGCGGCGCACGGGACGCGGGCTTTTCTTCGCCGGTAATTTCGGCACGGATCCTGGGCAACGCGTAGGCGTGCTCGCGGGTCAGGAAATCGATCATGCGCTCGCGCACCAGGCAGCGCAGGTCGAACGCGTCGCCGGAATTACGCGCACTCACCAGCAGGCGCACCTGGATGGTGTTGTCGCTGGTATCGGTGATCTGGGTGACGCAGACACGCCCGTCCCATAGCGGTTCGCTGTGGCAGATACGCTCCAGCTCTGCGCGCACCGCGGCGATCGGCGTGCGGTAATCCAGCCACAGGAACGCGGTACCCAGCAGGTCGGCGCTGGCACGGGTCCAGTTCTGGAACGGGTTCTCGATGAACCAGGTCAGCGGCACCACCATGCGCCGCTCATCCCAGATGCGCACCACCACATAAGAGCTGCCGATCTCCTCGATCCGCCCCCATTCGCCTTCCACAATCACTACATCGTCCAGGCGGATCGGCTGCGTCAGCGCGATCTGCAAACCGGCGATCAGGTTGCCGAACACCGGCTTGGCCGCGATACCGGCCACCAGGCCAATGATGCCCGCCGAGGCCAGCAGCGTCTTGCCAATCTGGCGCACCTGCTCAAAGCCAAGCAGCACCACCGAGATACCGAGCAGGATCACCGCCCCCATCACCACCCGGCTCAGCACGCGCGTCTGCGTCTGGATGCGTCGGGCAGTGAGGTTGTCGGCCACCTCGATCGGGTTGCTGCGCAGGATCGCCGCCTCGCCGGCAGCCACCGCGCGCACCAGCAGCCAGGTCACACAGCCGACGATGCCCACGTGCAACAGGTGCTGCACGGCGGCCAGCGCCTTTTCCGACAACGGCGTGGCTTCGGTCGCAACGCTGAGAAACAGCAGCGGCAGGATGAAGGCCGCCGGCAAGGTGATCACGCGGATGATGCGTGCGCGGCGATAGTCGCGGCCCTGCATGCGGCGGAACAGCCACAGCAGCAATGACCAGGCCACCAGCCCCGCCAGCAGTGCAGCACCTAGCGGGATGGCGTATTCGCGAATGACGTTCCAATCGGCAGTCAAACCGTTCCTCCTGTGGGGGGAAAGAGGGATGGCTGCAGGAGCATGCCGCAAGCGGCATGAGCATCACGTCATGCGCACGCGCGTTTAGCCGCCCAGCGGCTGCGCGGCCACCTGTTGCTGCTTGCGTACGATCGCCATGGCGATCTCCAGCGACTGCTCGTAATTCAGGCGCGGATCCACGCTGGACCGGTACGCACGTTCGAGGTCGCGTTCGGTCAGCTCACGCGCGCCACCGGTGCACTCGGTGACATCTTCGCCGGTCAATTCCAGATGCACCCCGCCCAAGCGCGTACCTGCGGCGGCATGCAGGTCGAACGACAGTTCCACCTCGCTACGGATGTTGTCGAACCGCCGCGTCTTGTAGCCGTTGCCGGTGCTTTCGGTATTGCCATGCATCGCATCGCACACCCACAGCACGCGCCGGCCGTCGCGCTTGACCGCATCCAGCAGCGGCGGCAATTTCTCGGCAATCTGTGCGGCGCCCATGCGGTGAATGAAGCTCAGGCGGCCAGGCTCGTCTTCGGGATTGAGCACATCCATCAAACGCAGCAACTGATCCGGCTGGACCGACGGCCCCACCTTGATCGCAATCGGATTGCGCACGCCGCGCAGATATTCCACATGCGCGCCGTCCAGCGCTGCTGTACGCATGCCGATCCACGGGTAATGCGTACTGAGGTTGAACCAACCCCATTGGCGCGGCACCTGCCGGGTCAGACCTTCTTCGTAGGGCAGCAGCAAAGCCTCGTGCGAGGTGTAGAAGTCGATGCGATTGAGGTTGTAGACCTCCGCTCCCGACAACGTCTCCATGAAGCGCACTGCATCGCCGATCGAGGACACCATCTTCTGGTAGTCGGCCGCCAGCGGCGAATAACCCACCCACTGCAGATTCCAGTATTCGGGATGATGTAGGTCAGCGAAGCCGCCATCGATCAGCGCCCGCACGAAATTCATCGTCATCGCCGAGCGCGAATGCGCGGTGATCATGCGCCGCGGATCGGGCACGCGCGCGGCTTCGGTGAAGGCCGGCGCGTTGATCACATCACCGCGGTAGCTCGGCAGCGTTACGCCATCGCGCGTCTCGGTATCGGCCGAACGCGGCTTGGCGTACTGGCCTGCAAACCGGCCCACCCGCACCACCGGCAGACGCAAGCCATGCACCAGCACCAGGCTCATTTGCAGCAGCACCTTCAGGCGATTGGAGATGGTGCCCGATTCGCAATCGCTGAAGTTCTCCGCGCAGTCGCCGCCCTGCAGCAGGAAGCGCTTGCCCTCCTGCGCTTCGGCCAGCTGGCGCTTGAGCGCGAAGATTTCCCACGACGTCACCAACGGCGGCAATTGGCGCAGCTCATCGAGCGTGTGCTCAAGCGCCGCCGCGTCCGGATAAGTCGGCATCTGCAGCGCCGTGCGCTGGCGCCAGCTTTGCGGCGACCAGGCGTCCGGCTGGTGGTCGGTCGAGGGGGAAGAAGCGGACATCGTGTACTCCAGAAGATCGCAGACGCCGGCCGCAGCCGGACCCATCAGAACAACTTGCGCGGGCCGCGGTGCTTGAAGCCCGCATACAAGGCCCACAGGGCCAGGCCGACAAACCAGACCATGCTCCACATCGGCATGCTCAGCCCCAGAAAGCGCCAGTCGATATTGCCGCAGTCACCGGTGCCGGTCAGCACCGTGCGGAACACTTCGAACGGGCCCATCGTTTCGCTCAGAAAACTCAGCGGCGGTCCACACGAGGACATCATGTCCTTGGGACGGATCTGCACCCACACATGCCGCGCCGCAATGCCCATGCCCACGCCGGCAGCAATGAAGGCCAGCACGCCATACGCCTTGCGCCCACCGGCCCCACGTGGGCCATGTAAGGCGCCCAGCAGGAACAGCAGGGCCAGTGCGGCGAACGCGATGCGCTGGAAAATGCACAGCGGGCACGGTTCCAGGCCCAGATGCAGCTGCACGTAGATCGCATAGGCCAGCAAGCCGGCACAGGCCAGAAAGCCCAACAGGAATTGCGCCCGAAAACCCCAACGGAATGGATTCATCGTTACCGCTTGCCAAGGACCAAGATGCGGATTATCTGCCATCCCCGGCCCGCTGACCACGCATGCTCGGGGCCGCTGCGTCAATCCGCGCCGATGCTGCGCGTAACTGACACCTGCTTCGCTTGATTGCCTGCAACCGCGCGCCGCCTTCGACCAGAGCAACCTGGCACCGGATCCGCTGGTGGCGACGCGCGGCAGCATCGCTAATGACGGGGGCGTGAGCCGTCTGATACAGGCGCTGGGGCACTACCAGAACACAGCTCTACAGCTGAAGTGAATGAGGTTATCGGCCATCGCCGCTTACGTCCTTTCGGATCCGCACCCGGGGCAAGCAGATGGCGTGCGCCGGTGGTGTGGACAGCAGCGCCGGGTGCGCGTGAACAGGCCAGGACGGCATCGCTACTGCGATGGCATCAGCGCGCTCTTCAATGGCCGCAGTCCATGGTGGACGTTACGGATGTCCAGATGCCGCACCTTCCGCGCACCGGCCGACACTGTCATCCCAGCGCCTGCAAGCCAGCACACACCCCAACGCTGGTCCACAACGAAAAAGCCCGGCATGGGCCGGGCTCCTTCAAGAATCTTTGCGACGAGACGATCCGATTACTCGGACACTTCCTCGGCGACGACCGGACGGTCGACCAGTTCCACATACGCCATCGGCGCATTGTCACCGGCACGGAAGCCAGCCTTCAGGATGCGCAGGTAGCCGCCGGGACGGGTCGCGTAACGCGGGCCCAGCTCGACGAACAGCTTGCCCACGGCTTCCTTGTCGCGCAGGCGGGCGAACGCCAGACGACGGTTTGCAACGCCATCGACCTTGCCGATGGTGATCAGCGGCTCGGCAACGCGACGCAGTTCCTTGGCCTTCGGCAAGGTGGTCTTGATCAGCTCGTGCTTGAACAGCGAGGCTGCCATGTTGCGGAACATGGCCTCGCGGTGCGCGCTGGTGCGGTTGAACTTACGACCGGATTTCTGGTGACGCATGAGTGTGATTTCCTATGGAATGTTGAGACTACTGAGAAACGTTGTCGCCATCCTGGCGCTGTTGAATGGACTGCGGTTGGTCCGAACCGGTTGTCCTTGACCGGGTGTCACCGCGGGCTTTGGCCCGTCGATGTGAAAAAGCATGGGCGCCCGAAGACGCCCATGCGGTGTTGCATTAACCAAGCATGCCGTGCTGAGCGACACCGGCCGGCGGCCAGTTCTCCAGCTTCATACCCAGTGCAAGGCCGCGCTGTGCCAGCACTTCCTTGATTTCGGTCAGCGACTTCTTGCCCAGATTCGGGGTCTTGAGCAGCTCGACTTCGGTTTTCTGGATCAGATCGCCGATGTAATAGATGCTCTCAGCCTTCAGGCAGTTGGCCGAACGCACGGTCAGCTCGAGGTCGTCGATCGGGCGCAGCAGCACCGGATCCACGCCGCTGGCAGCCGGCTTGGCCGCACCGCGATCGCGGTGGGTGAAATCGCCGAACACCGACAGCTGATCGCTAAGGATGTCGGCGGCGGTGCGCACGGCTTCCTCGGCATCGATCGTGCCATTGGTTTCGATATCGATGACCAGCTTGTCGAGGTCGGTACGCTGTTCAACGCGTGCAGCTTCCACGGCATAGGCAACGCGACGCACGGGCGAGAACGACGCATCCAGCATCAGACGACCGATGGTGCGGGTCTCTTCGTCCGGACGACGACGCGCGGCAGCCGGCTGATAGCCGAAACCACGCTCGATCTTCAGGCGCATGTTCAGCGCCGTGTCCTTGGTCAGGTGGCAGATCACGTGGTCGCCGTTGATGATCTCAACGTTGTGATCGGTCCTGATGTCGGCCGCAGTGACCGTACCCGGACCCTGCTTGGACAACGACAGCGTGGCGCTATCGCCACTGTGCATCCGGATTGCCACATCCTTCAGGTTGAGCAGGACGTCAAGCACGTCTTCCTGCAGCCCTTCGACCGTGGTGTACTCATGCAGCACGCCGTCGATCTCGACCTCGGTGATCGCAAAACCGGGGATCGACGACAACAGCACACGACGCAGGGCATTGCCCAGCGTGTGCCCGTAACCGCGCTCCAACGGCTCGATTACGACCTTTGCGCGGTTGTCGGTAAGACGTTCGATCTGCGGACCGCGGGGGCGCAGAACCTGGTTGGCGGTAACCGTCATGTTGCGGGGTCTCCTGCGAACCTCCGGCGGTGCCGGAAGCTCTCCAATGTGAATTACTTCGAATACAACTCGACGATCAGCGCTTCGTTGATATCCGAAGGCAGGTCGGCGCGATCCGGAACGGCCTTGAACACGCCGCTGAACTTCTTCGAATCGACTTCGACCCACGACGGTGTCATGTCGTGCTGCTCAGCCACGGTCAGGGCTTCCTGCACGCGGAGCTGCTTCTGTGCCTTTTCCGACAGCGTGATCGCATCGCCAGCCTTGATCTGGTACGAGGCCAGATTCACCGACTTGCCATTGACCAGCACGCCACGGTGCGACACCAGCTGGCGCGCGGCCGGACGGGTGACGGCAAAGCCCATGCGGTAGCAGACGTTGTCCAGACGGGTTTCCAGCAACTGCAGCAGGTTCTCGCCGGTGTTGCCCTTCTTGGTCGAGGCCTTCTTGTAGTAGTTGCGGAACTGACGCTCCAGCAAACCGTAGATGCGCTTTACCTTCTGCTTTTCACGCAGCTGGGTAGCGTAGTCGGAGAGCTTGCCCTTGCGAGCCGCGCCGTGCTGGCCGGGCTTCTGCTCAAGCTTGCACTTGGAGTCCAGCGCACGCGCCGGGCTCTTGAGGGAAAGGTCGGCGCCTTCACGGCGCGCGAGCTTACAGGTAGGACCGATATAACGAGCCATTTCTTATCGCTCCCTTTAGACGCGACGCTTCTTCGGCGGACGGCACCCGTTGTGCGGGATTGGCGTCACGTCGATGATGTTGGTGATCTTGTAGCCCACGTTGTTCAACGAACGCACGGCCGACTCACGGCCCGGACCCGGACCCTTGATACGCACTTCCAGCGACTTCACGCCGTAGTCGAGCGCAGCGCGGCCAGCCTTTTCGGCGGCAACCTGAGCAGCGAACGGGGTCGACTTGCGCGAACCACGGAAACCGGCGCCGCCGGACGTAGCCCACGACAGCGCATTACCCTGGCGATCGGTGATGGTGACGATGGTGTTGTTGAACGAAGCGTGGACGTGAGCGACGCCGTCGGTGATGACGCGCTTGATCTTCTTCTTCGTTTTCTTTTCTGCTGGCTTTGCCATGATCTATCCCTTACTTCCTGATCGCCTTGCGCGGACCCTTACGGGTGCGGGCGTTGGTACGGGTACGCTGGCCACGCAGCGGGAGACCACGGCGATGACGCAGACCGCGATAGCAGCCCAGATCCATCAGTCGCTTGATCGCGATACCGATTTCGCGGCGCAGGTCGCCTTCGACGACATACTTGCCGACTTCGGCGCGCAGGCGCTCGATTTCGGGTTCGGACAGATCACGAATCTTCGTGGTCGAGGTGACGCCTGCGGATTCGCAGAGCTTCTTAGAACGGGTACGGCCGATGCCGTAGATGCTTTGCAACCCGACCCAGACGTGCTTCTGGGCTGGCAGGTTGACGCCTGCAATACGCGCCATGACGCGATTCTCCAACTGAGTGATGGCCCGACAGCGCCCAGGCGCCATCCGGCAGGATGGATCAAAAGTGAACTCGGAATTGTAGCAAGGCCTCGGATTGCTTTGAAGCCCGTGGAACCAAAAGTTCCATGGACCCGGCGTGGGGAGTGTGCCCTCGCTCCGGCGCCGGACGGTGTTGATCCAGAAAACTGCTCCGAATCGCCTGTGCTACTCCCGCACAGGACCACCCCGTCACACCCGCGCGCGAGACGTCGCGCGAGCCGCCCTTCTGATCGGAAGATCGTGGCCCGGGAACCAGGCCGTCTTCACGTAATGAAGAACTAGTGTACCACTTAACCGCGCGCCAGACCGCCGCGCGAGCCGCCCTTGAGGTTGGCCTTCTTCAGCAGGCTCTCATACTGGTGCGACATCAGATGCGCCTGGATCTGCGCAATGAAGTCCATCACCACCACCACCGCAATCAACAACGAGGTGCCACCGAAGTGGAATGATGTGCCGAGTTGGGTGCGCATGATTTCCGGCAGCAGGCAGACGATCACCAGGTATAGCGAACCGGCGGCAGTCAGACGGGTGAGCACGCCGTCGACATAGTCGGCAGTGGCCTTGCCCGGCCGGATACCCGGAATCAACGCTCCCGACTTCTTGAGGTTGTCGGCGGTTTCCTGCGAGTTGAAGACCAGCGCGGTGTAGAAGAACGCGAAACCAATAATCAGCGCCGCAAACACCAGCATGTGCACCGGCTCACCAGGGCCCAGGGCGTTGGCAATGCGCTGCAACCACGAACCCACGCCACTGCCGGAGGCAGCCTGACCCGACCACATCGACAACGTGGCGGGGAACGCCAGGATGCTGGATGCAAAGATCGGCGGAATCACGCCGGCCATGTTGAGCTTGAGCGGCAGGAACGAGGTCTGATTCATGTACGCGTTACGGCCACCCTGGCGACGCGCATAGTTCACCGTAATGCGCCGCTGCCCACGCTCGACGAACACCACGAACAGCGTAAATGCCAGGATCGTAATGACGATCAACAGCAGCGAAATGAAGCTCAGGTTGCCTTCGCGGAACGCTTCGACGGTCTGGATCGCCGCCGACGGCAGCCCTGCCACGATGCCGGCAAAGATGATCAGCGACACACCGTTACCGATGCCGCGCTCGGTGACCTGCTCGCCAACCCACATCAGAAAGATAGTGCCAGCGGTCAGTGCAATCACTGCGGTGAGCACAAAGCCCATACCCGGGGCGTACACCACCGGAGCGCCACCAGGAGCGGTCTGGTTCTGCAGCGCGAGCGCAATACTGCCGCCCTGCACCACTGCCAGAAGCACCGCACCGATGCGCGAATATTGGGTGATCTTGCGTCGGCCGGACTCGCCTTCCTTCTGCATCGCCTTCAGGGCGGGAAAGATGTGCGTGGCCAACTGGATCACGATCGATGCCGAAATGTACGGCATCACGTTCAGCGCAAAAATGCTGAAACGGTGCAGGGCGCCGCCCGAGAACATGTTGAACATGTCCACGATGCCGCCGCCCTGCGCCTGCATCAACGAAAGCATGGCATCGGGATTCACGCCAGGCACCGGCACGTAGCAGCCGATGCGATAGACGATCAATGCCCCGAGGACGAACAACAGCCGCTGGCGAAGTTCCGTGAACTTGCCAAGCCCGCCACCGAGGTTACCAATGCCAGCCTGCGCCATCTGCCGATTACTCCTCTACGCTGCCGCCGGCAGCTTCGATTGCTGCCTTGGCGCCTGCGGTTGCCGCAACGCCCTTCAGCACGAACTTCTTGCTCAGCTCGCCCTTCAGCACGATCTTCGCCTTCTTGGCACGGCTCGGGACCAGATTGGCCGCGCGCAGTGCTGCGAAGTCGACATCACCGGCATCCAGCTTGTCCAACTGGTACGACAACACTTCAGCAGTGTCGCGCGCCATCTTGGAGCGGAAGCCGATCTTCGGCAGACGACGCTGCATCGGGGTCTGGCCGCCTTCGAAACCGGCCTTGATCTTGCCGCCGCCCTTACGAGCGAACGAACCCTTGTGACCGCGACCAGCGGTCTTGCCCAGGCCCGAACCGATGCCGCGGCCGACGCGGGTGCGTTCGGTACGGGCGCCGTCGGCGGGCTTGAGGTCATTGAGACGCAAAGTCATGGGATTACTCCTCAACCTGGACGAGGTAGTGAACCGTATTGATCAGGCCGCGAACCTGCGGGCTGTCCTTCAGTTCACGCACATCGTTGAGCTTATTCAGGCCCAGGGCACGCACCGACAGGCGGTGACGCGACTGGGTTCCACGCAGGCCACGCACCAGGCGCACCTTCACGGTCTTATTGGTGTCCTTAGCCATGGTTGAGCTCCTCCACCTTCTTGCCGCGCTTGGCCGCAACACGCGCCGGCGACTGCACTTCCGACAAACCCTTCAGGGTTGCACGGACCAGGTTGATCGGATTACGCGAACCAACCGCCTTGGCCAGCACGTTCTTGACGCCGACCGCTTCCAGCACAGCGCGCATGGCGCCGCCTGCGATGACGCCCGTACCTTCCGACGCCGGCTGCATGTAGACGCGGGCTGCGCCGTGACCGGACTTGACGGCATGCCACAAGGTGCCGTTGTTCAGATCAACCGTAGCCAGGTTCTTGCGCGCCTGCTCCATCGACTTCTGGATAGCGACCGGCACTTCGCGCGCCTTGCCATAACCGAAACCGACCTTGCCCAAACCATCGCCGACCACGGTCAGCGCGGTGAAGGTGAACTGGCGACCGCCCTTGACGGTCTTGCTGACGCGATTGACCGCGACCAGCTTCTCGATCATGCCGTCGTCGACTTTCTCTTCGCGGTTACGGTCGCGATCACGACCCCGCGGTGCACGTTCTTCTGCCATCTTGATTCCTTGAGTGATTAAGTATGTACGGCTCGAGGCCGCTTATGGTTGTGGAATACAGCGGTGTTCCCGGCGCCATTGCAGAAGAATGGGACGGCCCGGCAGACCCTGCCGGCGGTGGACGTGGAGACGACGCAAGGTCGCCTCCACAGCAGTACTTTAGAACTGCAGGCCGCCTTCGCGGGCTGCATCGGCAAGCGCCTTGATGCGGCCGTGGTAGCGGTAGCCCGAGCGGTCGAATGCGACCTTCTCGATGCCGGCAGCCTTGGCGCGCTCGGCGATCAGCTTGCCAACCTTGACGGCGGCTTCGCTGTTCTTGCCGTTCTTCAAGCCGTCCTTGACGTCGGCCTGCAGGGTGTTCGCGGCTGCGATCACCTTGGAACCGTCGGCAGTGAAGACCTGCGCATACAGGTGCTGACCGGTGCGCAGCACCGACAGACGGGCGACGCCCAGTTCGCGGATGTGCGCGCGGGTGGACTTGGCGCGACGCAGACGGGCAATGTTCTTGTTGATGCTCATGGTTTAATCCTATGAAAGCTGAAGGAAACAGGCTTCGGCACGAACCCGACCACGCGTGGCCGGACTCGCAGAACGACCTGCATTAAGCCTTCTTGGCTTCCTTGCGAATGATGACTTCACCGGCGTACTTCACACCCTTGCCCTTATAGGGCTCCGGCGGACGGAAACCGCGGATCTTGGCGGCGACTTCGCCGACGCGCTGCTTGTCGGCGCCCTGGACCAGAATTTCGGTCTGGGTCGGGGTCGACAGCGTGATGCCTTCCGGCGCCACGAACACCAGCGGGTGCGAGAAGCCGAGCGCCAGGCTCAGATCCTTGCCCTGCATGGCGGCACGATAACCGACGCCCACCAGCTCGAGCTTGCGCTCGAAACCTTCGGAAACGCCCTTGATCATGTTGGCGAGAATCGCGCGCACGGTGCCGGTGATGGCGATCTGCGACGGATCATTGGCCGACAGGGTTGCAACGTCGCCATCGATGGCGATTTCAACGCCGACCGGCTTCTGCAGGGTCAGGGTGCCCTTCGGGCCCTTGACGCTGATCAGCTCGGGCTGGACGTTGAGCTCAACACCCTTCGGAAGGGACACAGGCTTCTTGGCTACACGGGACATGTTCGATTCCTTCCCTTAGGCCACGAAGCACAGGACTTCACCACCAACGCCGGCTTCGCGAGCCTGCGCATCGGTCATGATGCCCTTCGACGTGGAGATGATGGCGATACCCAGGCCACCCAGGACCTTGGGCAGTTCGGTCTTGCCACGGTACTGGCGCAGACCCGAGCGCGAGAAACGCTTCAGGGTCTCGATGACCGGACGGCCTTCGAAATACTTCAGCACGATTTCCAGCTCCGACTTGTTGTTCTCGGTCGCTGTCACGCGCAGGTCGGTGATGTAACCCTCGTCCTTCAGGACTTGGGCGATCGCAACCTTGATCTTGGATGACGGCAATTTCACCGTCTGCTTACCAACCGCGGCCGCATTCTTGATGCGAACCAGCAGGTCGGCGATGGGATCAGTCATGCTCATATGAGTACCTTTGAGTGCACCGATATCCGCTTTCGCGAAAATCTTGTGTTTTCCTGGGGATGGGCCAGGACCCTTGAACGCTTCACCCCACCCTCACGGGCAAGACAGAAGCGGAAGTATACGACAAAAGAGCCCGACTTGCGCCGGACTCCGTTGTTGAACAGAACAAACCTGTTCCAACCGGCCGCGAGCGGCCGAATTGCGATTACCAGCTGGCCTTGCGCAGACCCGGAACGTCACCGTTCATGGTTGCCTTGCGCAGCATGTTGCGACCCAGACCGAACTTGCGGTAGACACCGCGCGGACGACCGGACAACTCGCAACGGTTGCGGTGGCGGCTCGGCGACGAATCGCGCGGCAGCTTCTGCAACTTGGTCGACGCATCGATCTTCTCTTCGTAGGACGCATCCTGACTGGAGAGGATCTTCTTCAGCGCATCACGCTTGCTGGCGAACTTCTTTGCCAGCTTTGCCCGCTTGATGTCGCGGTGGATCATGGAGGTCTTTGCCATTTCGGATGTCCTCGACGGTCAGTTACGGAACGGGAACTTGAACGCTGCCAGCAGCGCCTTCGCTTCCGCATCCGTCTTGGCGGTGGTGGTGATGGCGATATCCATACCGCGAATCGCGTCGACGGCGTCGAAGTCGATTTCCGGGAAGATGATCTGTTCCTTCACACCCATGTTGAAATTGCCACGACCGTCAAAGGAGCGTCCCGACACACCACGGAAGTCGCGCACGCGCGGCAACGAGATGTTGATCAGACGGTCCAAAAACTCGTACATCTTGGCGCGACGCAACGTGGTCTTGCAGCCGATCGGCCAACCGTCGCGGATCTTGAACGATGCGACCGAAACGCGCGACTTGGTGACAACCGGCTTTTGACCGGAAATCTTGGACATGTCGGCGACCGCATTTTCCAGGATCTTCTTGTTGGTTGCCGCTTCACCCACGCCCATGTTGAGCGTGACCTTGACCAGCTTCGGCACTTCCATCGGATTGGTGTAGCCGAATTCCTTCATCAGGGCCGGCACCACGTTTTCCTTGTAAAACTTTTCGAGACGAGTGTTCATGATCTCATTCCTCAGGCGTCGAGCGCCTCACCGCTGGAGCGGAACACACGCAATTTGCGTCCATCCTCCAGCACCTTGAAGCCAACGCGCTCGCCCTTGCCCGTTGCCGGGTTGACGATATTGACGTTGGAGATATGGATCGACGCTTCACGCTCGACCACGCCGCCGGCGACACCCGCCTGCGGGTTCGGCTTGGTATGGCGCTTGATGACGTTGGCGTTGGAGACGATCACGCGATCGCCCTCCACACGCACCACTTCACCCTGCTTACCCTTGTCCTTGCCGGTGTTGATGACGACCTGGTCGCCCTTCTTGATACGGTTAGCCATGTGTATGTCCTCCGCTCACAGCACTTCGGGAGCGAGCGAGACGATCTTCATGAACTTCTCGGAACGCAGCTCGCGCGTCACCGGCCCGAAGATGCGGGTCCCGATCGGCTCCTGCTTGTTGTTCAACAGCACAGCGGCATTGCCGTCGAAGCGGATCAGCGAACCGTCGGGACGGCGCACACCCTTGCGGGTACGCACCACGACGGCGTCGTAGACTTCGCCCTTCTTGACCTTGCCACGCGGGATGGCGTCCTTGACGGTCACCTTGATGATGTCACCGATGTGTGCGTAGCGGCGCTTAGAGCCACCCAGCACCTTGATGCACATCACTTCCTTGGCACCCGAATTGTCGGCCACATCGAGGTAGCTCTGCATCTGGATCATGATTCAGATCTCCCTTAGACGGCCGCACGGGTGACGATTTCGACCACCCGCCAGTTCTTGGTCTTGGACATTGGCGCAATTTCAGTCACGCGCACGACATCACCTTCGTTGCAGGCATTGTCGGCGTCGTGTGCGTGCAGCTTGGACGAGCGCTTGATGTACTTACCGTACAACGGGTGCTTGACCTGGCGCTCCACCAACACGGTGACCGTCTTGTCCATCTTGTTGCTGACGACACGGCCTTCGACCGTGCGCAGCGTTTGCTTTTCGTTGTTGTCGCTCATCGCGGCCATCCTTACTGGGTGCTGCCGAGCAGGTGCTTGACGCGAGCAATCTCGCGGCGCACCCGGCGGGTTTCGTGGGTCTTCGGCAGCTGGCCGGTGACCTGCTGCATACGGAGCGAGAATTGCTCCTTACGCAGATCGGTCAGGTGGGCCTTCAGTTCGTCAGCCGACTTCTCGCGGAGTTGTTTGATATCCATCAGCGCACCGTCCGGGTCACGAAAGTGGTGGTCACCGAAAGCTTCGCGGCGGCAAGGCGGAACGCCTCACGTGCGATGTCTTCGGGAATACCCTCGATTTCATAGATCATGCGGC
This sequence comes from Xanthomonas sp. NCPPB 4037, assembly GCF_041475695.2. Lineage (NCBI taxonomy): Bacteria > Pseudomonadati > Pseudomonadota > Gammaproteobacteria > Lysobacterales > Lysobacteraceae > Xanthomonas > Xanthomonas sp. NCPPB 4037. Next base: position 1,156,713 of record NZ_CM191261.1, on the reverse strand, counting down.
CCGGCTGAATCTGCGCGACCCAGTACTCCACGTTGCCCTTACCGGAGCCCATGCGGACTTCGATCGGCTTCTTGGTGATCGGCTTGTCGGGGAACACACGGATCCACATCTTGCCGCCCTTTTTGACGTGACGACTGATCGTACGGCGGGCGGCTTCGATCTGACGCGCGGTCAGCTGACCGTGCGCAGTGGCCTTGAGGCCGTATTCGCCGAAGCTGACGGCGTTTCCGCTCCATGCCAGGCCGTCATTGCGGCCCTTGTGCATCTTGCGATATTTGGTTCGCTTGGGTTGCAACATTGCCGTTACCTCGCTTCACGAGCCGGGCGCGAAGGACGGTCACCACGGTCGCCGCGATCGTTACGATCGTTGCGCGGGCTGTCGTCCTGCTTCTCCTGGCCAACCTGGGAGAAGTCAAAGACCTCGCCCTTATAGATCCAGACCTTGATGCCGATGATGCCGTACGTCGTGGACGCCTCGGCAAAACCGTAATCGATGTCGGCACGTAGCGTGTGCAGCGGCACGCGGCCTTCGCGGTACCACTCCGAACGGGCAATTTCTGCACCGTTGAGGCGGCCAGCCACATTGACCTTGATGCCCAGAGCACCCAGGCGCATCGCATTACCGACCGAGCGCTTCATTGCACGGCGGAACATGATGCGACGCTCCAGCTGCTGCGCGATCGACTCGGCGACCAGCTGCGCGTCCAGCTCCGGCTTGCGCACTTCGGTGACGTTGATGTGGGCAGGAACGCCCATCATCTCGCTCACTTCCTTACGCAGCTTTTCGATGTCCTCACCACGCTTGCCGATCACCACGCCCGGACGGGCAGTGTGGATCGTCACGCGGGCGGTTTTGGCAGGGCGCTCGATCAAGATCTTGCTGATGCCTGCCTGCGCGAGCTTCTTGCGCAGCATTTCACGCACTTTCAGGTCGGCTGCCAGATAAGCGGCGAAGTCGGCCTTGCTTGCGTACCACTTGGAATTCCAGTCCTTGGCGATGCCGAGGCGGATTCCAGTCGGATGAACTTTATGACCCATGGTCTTTTCCTTTCCGCTTACTTGGCGGCGCCCACAACCACAGTGATGTGGCTGGTGCGCTTGAGGATGCGGGTACCGCGGCCTTTCGCCCGCGCCATGAAACGCTTCAGGGAGGGACCTTCATCAACCATGATGGTCTTGACCTTCAGCTCGTCGACATCCGCGCCCTGATTGTTTTCGGCATTGGCAATTGCCGACTCCACGACCTTTTTGATCAGGTGTGCAGCCTTTTTGTCCGAAAACTTCAGCAGATTGACCGCACGTTCGGCGGACAGTCCACGCACCTGGTCAGCGACCAGGCGGGCCTTCTGCGGGGAGATGCGCGCGGTGCGCAGGATTGCTTTCGCTTCCATCGTCATCTCTCCTTACCTGCTCGACTTCTTGTCGCCACCGTGACCCTTGAAGGTCCGGGTGACGGCAAATTCGCCGAGCTTGTGGCCGACCATATTCTCGTTGACGAGCACCGGAATGTGGTTCTTACCGTTATGCACGGCGATGGTGATGCCTACCATTTCCGGCAGGATCATCGAACGGCGCGACCAGGTCTTGATCGGCTTCTTGCTACCCGCAGCGGACTCCACCTTCTTTGCAAGGTGGTGATCGACGAACGGGCCCTTCTTAAGTGAACGTGCCATGGTCGATTAGCCCCTACGATCGCGGACGATGAATTGCTGGGTGCGCTTGTTCTTGCGCGTCTTGTAACCCTTGGTCGGAACACCCCACGGGGTGACCGGATGCGGATTACCCTGGCCAGCCTTGGCCTCACCACCACCGTGCGGGTGATCGACCGGGTTCATGGCCGCACCGCGAACGGTCGGGCGAACACCGCGCCAACGCTTGGCGCCGGCCTTGCCCAGCTTCTCGAGGTTGTGCTCGTCGTTACCGACTTCGCCGATGGTGGCGCGGCACTCGACCGGCACCTTGCGCATTTCGCCCGAGCGCAGACGCAGCGTGGCGTAGATGCCTTCGCGAGCGACGAGCTGGACGGCTGCACCGGCTGCACGTGCGATCTGAGCGCCCTTACCCGGCTTCAGCTCGATACCGTGGACCGTCGTACCGACCGGGATGTTGCGCAGCGGCAGCGTGTTACCGGTCTTGATCGGTGCGTTAGCACCAGCGATGACCTGGTCACCCGCCTTCAGACCCTTGGGGGCGATGATGTAGCGGCGCTCGCCGTCGACGTAGCACAGCAGGGCGATATGAGCGGTACGGTTCGGATCGTATTCAATCCGCTCCACACGCGCCGGAATGCCTTCCTTGTTGCGCTTGAAGTCGATGATGCGGTAATGCTGCTTGTGGCCACCACCGACGTGACGCACGGTGATACGGCCATGGTGGTTACGACCACCGGACTTGCTCTGCGAGTCGAGCAGTGCCGCATGCGGCGCGCCCTTGTGCAGATCGGGAGTAACCACGCGCACGGCGGAACGACGGCCGGGAGAGGTGGGTTTGAACTTCATCAATGGCATGGGTTGGACCTCAGGCCTTGGCCGTTACGTCGATGGACTGACCATCAACCAGGCGGACGTATGCCTTGCGCCAATTGCCACGGCTGCCAGCACGGTTACGGAAGGACTTGCTCTTACCCTTCACATTGACCACGTTGACCGCTTTGACCTTGACGTCGAACAGTTGCTCAACCGCGGCCTTTACATCGGCTTTGGTGGCTTCGTTCGAAACTTCGAAGACATACTGGTTGGAGATTTCCTGCAGGCGCGCGGTCTTTTCGGAGACTCGCGGAGCACGCAGCACGCTGAAGATTTTTTCGTTGCTGCTCATGCCAGCCACTCCTCGACCTTCTTGACCGCGTCAGCGGTGATCACGACCGTGTCGGCCCCGACCAGAGCGACCGGATCCAGACCCTGCACATCACGCACCTGCACATACGGCAGATTGCGGGCGGACAGATACAGGTGCTCGGAGGCTTCTTCGGTGACGATCAGCGGGCGCTTGCCCACATCCATCCCCTTCAGCTTCTCGATCAGACCCTTGGTCTTGGTTGCTTCGATGTCGAACGAGTCGACGATCATCAGACGACCCTGACGGTTCAGCTCGGAGAAGATCGCGCAGATGGCCGCACGGTACATCTTGCGGTTGACCTTCTGCTCGAAGCTGCGCGGCTTGGCCGCAAAGGTCACGCCGCCGCCGACGAAGATCGGAGCCGTCAGCGCGCCATGACGCGCACCGCCGCCCTTCTGCTTCTTCGACTTCTTGGTCGTGCCCGCAACTTCCGAACGCGTCTTCTGTGCCTTGGTGCCGGCGCGGCCGGCATTGCGATAAGCGACGACAACCTGGTGAACCAGATCCTCGCTGAATTCGCGACCGAACACGGCATCGGAGACCGAGACCTTGTTGTTGCTACCCGTGATAACGAGTTCCATCGTCATCTCTCCTTATGCCTTGCTCGCCGGACGGACGATCACGTCACCACCAGCTGCGCCAGGCACGGCGCCGCGGATAGCAATCAGACCACGTTCGACGTCGACCTTGACCACTTCCAGGTTCTGCGTGCTTTGCTGCACGGCGCCCATGTGGCCCGACATCTTCTTACCCGGAAAAACGCGACCCGGGGTCTGGCGCTGACCCAACGAACCCGGCGCGCGATGCGACAGCGAGTTACCGTGAGTTGCATCGCCCATACGGAAGTTGTAGCGCTTGATGGTGCCCTGGAAACCCTTACCCTTGGTGACGCCCTGGACGTCGACCTTCTGGCCGACCTCAAAGATGTCCGCCTTGATTTCGCCGCCGACGGCGAAATCGCCGAGCTGCGCATCTTCAACGCGGAATTCCCACAGGCCGCGACCCGCTTCCACCTTCGCCTTGGCGAAGTGACCAGCAGCCGGCTTGTTAACCAGCGCGGCGCGACGGGCACCAACGGTAATCTGCACGGCGCTGTAGCCGTCAACTTCGACGGTCTTGATCTGCGCGATGCGGTTCGGAGTTGCTTCGATCAGCGTGACCGGTACCGAGCGGCCGTCTTCAGTGAAGACGCGGCTCATACCAGCCTTGCGGCCCACGAAGCCCAACGAATATTTCTTCGTCATGGTCGTAGTCCTCAGGTCAGCTTGATCTGGACGTCGACGCCAGCCGCGAGTTCGAGCTTCATCAGCGCGTCCACGGTCTTGTCGTTCGGGTCGACGATATCGAGCACACGCTTGTGCGTGCGGGTTTCGTATTGGTCACGCGCATCCTTGTCGGCATGCGGGGATACGAGGATGGTGTAACGTTCGATCTTGGTCGGCAACGGGATCGGGCCACGCACTTGCGCGCCGGTCCGCTTGGCCGTTTCGACGATCTCGCTGGCCGAACGGTCGATCAAACGATGATCGAACGCCTTCAGCCGAATCCGGATCTTTTGGTCCGCCATGACGGTGGGTTCCTTCGTTAAAAGAGCGACGGGCAAGGCCTCTGGGATACCTGCCCCGATATTCCTGCGTAGATGAAATCGCCGTGCATCCTGCCGACGAGGGCACTTCCTCCGCCCAAAAACTGGGGCAGACCGGTAAACCGGTCTGCCCAGACGGAAAAGTATAATGCGCAACAAGAGCACGGTCAACAACGTGAGTTGCTGAGTGCTCCATGCGACGCGACCTTCCCGGTCTGGCGAACACGAGCGGCATCCTGCCGTTCTTTTCGCTGTAACTCAGCGCCCTACCCAGGAACGCCGAGCCGCGCATTATAGCCACGTGATTTGGCCCGCGCAAGCCTTGCAGGATCAATTCCCGCAACGCGCCCCCGCTTCACTGGACAATAAAAAAGGGCCGGCTTGCGCCGACCCTTCTCTCTACTTTCCGGCGACCGGAGTCACCAGAGTGCAGGCACTTACTTGACGATCTTGGCAACCACGCCGGCGCCGACGGTGCGGCCACCTTCACGGATTGCGAAGCGCAGACCTTCGTCCATCGCGACCGGGTTGATCAGGGTCACGACCATCTTCACGTTGTCGCCCGGCATCACCATTTCCACGCCTTCCGGCAGCTGGCACGCGCCAGTGATGTCGGTGGTGCGGAAGTAGAACTGCGGACGGTAGCCCTTGAAGAACGGGGTGTGACGGCCGCCCTCGTCCTTCGACAGCACGTAGACTTCGGCTTCGAACTCGGTGTGCGGCTTGATCGAACCCGGCTTGCACAGCACCTGGCCGCGCTCCACATCGTCACGCTTGGTGCCGCGCAGCAGCAGACCGGCGTTGTCGCCTGCCTGGCCCTGGTCCAGCAGCTTGCGGAACATTTCCACGCCGGTGACCGTGGTCTTCTGCGTGTCGCGGATACCGACGATTTCGATTTCGTCGCCCACCTTGATGATGCCGCGCTCGATACGACCGGTCACCACGGTGCCGCGGCCCGAGATCGAGAACACGTCTTCGACCGGCATCAGGAACGGACGATCGACGTCGCGGGTCGGCTCAGGAATGAACGAGTCGAGCGCATCGACCAGCTTCAGGATCGCCGGCACGCCGATTTCGCTCTGATCGCCTTCCAGCGCCAGACGGGCCGAACCGTGGATGATCGGGGTGTCGTCGCCCGGGAACTCGTACTTGCTCAGGAGTTCACGCACTTCCATCTCGACCAGCTCAAGCAGCTCGGCGTCGTCGACCATGTCGGCCTTGTTCAGGAACACGACGATGTGCGGCACACCGACCTGACGCGAGAGCAGGATGTGCTCACGGGTCTGCGGCATCGGGCCGTCAGCGGCCGAACACACCAGGATCGCGCCGTCCATCTGCGCAGCACCGGTGATCATGTTCTTGACGTAGTCGGCGTGGCCGGGGCAATCGACGTGCGCGTAGTGACGGTTCGGGGACTCGTATTCCACGTGCGCGGTCGAGATCGTGATACCACGCGCCTTCTCTTCCGGCGCCGCGTCGATCGCGTCGTATGCCTTGAACTCGCCACCGAAACGCTCGGCGCCGATCTTGGTCAGCGCTGCGGTCAACGTGGTCTTACCATGGTCGACGTGACCGATCGTGCCGACGTTCACGTGCGGCTTGGTGCGCTCGAATTTAGCTTTTGCCATGACTAACTACCTCTAAATTGGAAAATTTTGTGAAGCGGCTGAGCGAACTCAGCCCTTCTTGGTGACGGCGTCGGCGATGTTGGCCGGTGCCTCTTCGTAGTGGTCGAATTCCATCGAGAACGTCGCGCGACCCTGGCTCATCGAGCGCAGCGAGGTCGCGTAGCCGAACATTTCACCCAGCGGAATCATCGCGTTGATGATCTTGCCCGACGGGCTGTCGTCCTGACCCTGCAACACGCCACGACGGCGGCTCACGTCGCCCATCACGTCACCCAGATAATCCTCCGGGCTGACGATTTCGACCTTCATGATCGGCTCCAGCAACACCGGGCTGGCTTTCGCGAAGCCCTGCTTGAACGCCATCGACGCGGCCAGCTTGAACGCCATTTCCGAGGAGTCGACGTCGTGGTACGAGCCGAACACCAGCTTGACCTTCACGCCCACCACCGGGAAGCCGGCGATCGGACCACTGGTGATCGTCTCGCGCAGACCCTTTTCAACCGAGGGGATGAATTCCTTCGGGATGATGCCGCCGGTGATGTCGTTGATGAAGAGGAAATCGTCCTTGACGCTATCGTTCTTGCGATCTTCTTCGGTCATCGGCGACAGCTCGATCACCACGTGACCGTACTGACCCTTACCACCGGACTGCTTGGCGTGCTTGTAGTCGGACTTGACGTCGGACTTGCGGATCGTTTCGCGGTAGGCCACCTGCGGCTTGCCGACGTTGGCCTCGACATTGAACTCGCGACGCATGCGGTCGACGATGATGTCCAGGTGCAACTCGCCCATGCCCGAGATGATGGTCTGGCCGGATTCTTCGTCAGTCTTAACGCGGAACGAGGGATCTTCCTGCGCCAGACGGCCCAGGGCCATGCCCATCTTTTCCTGGTCCGACTTGGTCTTCGGCTCCACCGCCATCGAGATCACCGGCTCCGGGAACACCATGCGCTCCAGGGTGATGATCTTGTCCTGCGCGCACAGGGTGTCACCGGTGGTGACGTCCTTCAGGCCCACAGCCGCAGCGATGTCGCCCGCACGCACTTCCTTGATCTCTTCGCGATTGTTGGAGTGCATCTGCAGGATGCGGCCCACACGCTCTTTCTTCGACTTAACCGGGTTATAGACCTGGTCGCCGGAGTTCAGGGTGCCCGAGTAGACACGGAAGAACGTCAGCGAACCGACGAACGGGTCGGTCATGATCTTGAACGCCAGTGCCGAGAACGGCGCGGTGTCCGTCGCATCACGGGTGTCTTCCTTCTCGTTCTCGTCGATGCCCTGCACCGGCGGACGATCGGCAGGCGACGGCAGCAGGTGCACGACGCCGTCGAGCATGGCCTGCACGCCCTTGTTCTTGAACGCCGAGCCACAGAACACCGGCACGATCTCGACCTTCAGGGTGCGCTCGCGCAGACCCGACAGGATCTCGTCTTCGCTCAGGTCGCCGTCGTTGAGGTACTTGTCCATCAGGGCTTCACTGGCTTCAGCAGCCGCTTCGACCATGAACGAACGTGCCTCGGTCGCCACATCGACCAGATCGGCCGGAATGTCGCGATATTCGAAAGTGGTGCCCTGCGAAGCGGTGTCCCAATGGATCGCCTTCATCTTGAGCAGATCAACCACGCCCTCAAAGCCGTCTTCGGCGCCGATCGGCACCTGCATCGGCACAGCATAAGCGCCCAGACGGGCCTTCAGCTGCTCGACGACCTTGTCGAAGTTGGCACCGGTACGGTCCATCTTGTTGACGAAGGCCATGCGCGGCACCGAGTACTTGTTGGCCTGACGCCACACGGTCTCGGACTGCGGCTGCACGCCACCCACGGCGCACAGCACGAACACCGCACCGTCGAGCACGCGCAAGGAGCGCTCCACTTCGATGGTGAAGTCGACGTGCCCGGGGGTATCGATGATGTTGAAGCGGTGCTGCGGCATGGACTTGTCCATACCCGTCCAGAATGCGGTAGTCGCAGCGGAGGTGATGGTGATGCCACGCTCCTGCTCCTGCTCCATCCAGTCCATCACTGCAGCGCCGTCATGGACTTCGCCGATCTTGTGACTTACGCCGGTGTAGAACAGGATGCGCTCGGACGTGGTGGTCTTGCCGGCGTCGATGTGCGCCATGATGCCGAAGTTGCGGTAACGCTCGATGGGAGTGGTACGGGCCACGGGGAGCCTCTCAATTTCTTGGATTTCGGATGGCCGAACGCCGCCTTTCGGCGGCCTTCGGATTGGATGCGACGCTTTGCGCGTCGCAAACAGCACTCATATGGTGCTGAAGGGCCCCGTTACCAAGGCCCCCGAGGTCACCAGCGGTAATGTGCGAACGCCTTGTTCGCCTCCGCCATACGGTGAGTCTCTTCGCGCTTCTTGATCGCGCCGCCACGGCTTTCCGAGGCGTCCAACAGTTCTGCAGCCAGCTTGCGCGGCATGGTGTTCTCGCCACGCTTGCGCGCGGAATCGATCAACCAGCGCATTGCCAGCGCCATGCGACGTGAGGAGCGCACTTCGACGGGCACCTGATAGGTAGCACCACCGACGCGACGCGATTTGACTTCGACAGCCGGGGCCACGTTGTCCAGTGCTTTCTGCACCAGCTCGACGGCATTCGGATTCTTTTCGCCAATGACGTCCATTGCGCCATAGACAATTTTCTCAGCAACCGACTTCTTGCCACTTTGCATCACCATATTGATGAAGCGGGCAATGGTTTCGCTGCCATGCTTTGGATCAGGCAGGACGGTGCGCTGCGGAGTAGAACCTTTACGGGACATTGGTGTATTTCCTTAGCTCTTCGGGCGCTTGGCGCCGTACTTGGAACGACCTTGACGGCGCTTTGCGACGCCGGCGGCGTCCAGCGAACCACGGACGGTGTGATAACGCACACCGGGAAGATCCTTGACGCGACCACCACGAATCAGGACCACGGAGTGCTCCTGCAGGTTGTGGCCTTCACCACCGATGTAGCTGATGACCTCTTCCTGGTTCGTCAGGCGCACCTTGGCGACCTTACGAAGGGCCGAGTTCGGCTTCTTCGGGGTTGTGGTATAGACGCGTGTGCAAACGCCACGGCGCTGCGGACACTTGTCCAGTGCCGGGGAGGCACTCTTGTAGGTGGTCGCCTGCCGAGGCTTGCGGACCAGCTGATTAATCGTTGCCATCAGTCGATTCTTCTGATTGGAGGCCAAAAAACGGCCTTACATGAAAACGAAGGCAGGCCGAATAACGGCCCGCCGAGACAGGGAAGTATAGCTGGCAGGACGAAACTCCGTCAACTTCACGGAAATCTAACCCTGCTGGCCCATCCAAAGGCCGGAAAACGGGGGCCTCCTGCCCTCCTTTTCGCTTGGCTACCGGCGGCCTTGCGGCCGCCGTCGGAGCGCTTACTCCTCGTCCGCACCAGCGTCGGCCACGGTCGCGACCGGTTCAGCCACTGCCGGCTTGCCGGACAGCGTTTCCATTTCCGAGTCGGTCAGACCCGATGCCTTGCGGCGACCGGCGTGATACGCCAGACCGGTACCGGCCGGAATCAGACGACCCACGATGACGTTTTCCTTCAGACCGCGCAGGTTGTCGCGGGTGCCGCGGACGGCAGCCTCGGTCAACACGCGGGTGGTCTCCTGGAACGACGCCGCCGAGATGAACGACTCGGTGGCCAGCGAGGCCTTGGTGATACCCAGCAGCACCGGGTCGTACTTGGCCGGCAACTCGTTGCGCGTGACCAGGCGTGCATTTTCCTCGATGACGCGCTGGCGCTCGACCTGCTCGCCGTTGAGGAACTTGCTGTTGCCCTGATCGGTGATCTCGACCTTACGCAGCATCTGGCGAGTGATCACCTCGATGTGCTTGTCGTTGATCTTCACGCCCTGCAGGCGGTACACGTCCTGGATTTCCTTGACCAGATACGCGGCCAGCGGCTCGACACCCAGCAAACGCAGGATGTCCTGCGGGCTCGGCTCGCCGTCCACCACGGTCTCGCCCTTGGTCACGTGCTCGCCTTCGAACACGATGATCTGGCGGTACTTGGGAATCAGCTCTTCATGTTCGCTGCCATCGGTGTCCTTGATGATCAGACGCTGCTTGCCCTTGGTGTCCTTACCGAAGCTGATGATGCCCGAGCGCTCGGCCAGGATCGCAGGATCCTTCGGCTTGCGTGCTTCGAACAGATCGGCCACGCGCGGCAGACCACCGGTGATGTCGCGGGTCTTCGACGCTTCCTGCGGGATCTTCGCCACCACGTCGCCCACGCCGACGGCTGCGCCGTCCTGCAGGTTGACGATCGAGCGCGGCGGCAGCAGGTACTGCGCCGGCAGATCCGTGTTCGGAATGGTCAGATCATTGCCCTTGGCATCGACGATGCGCACGATCGGGCGCAGCTCCTTGGCCTGGGCACCACGACGCTTCGGGTCGGTGATTTCGCGCGACGCCAGACCGGTCAGTTCGTCGGTCTTCTCGATGACGGTGACGCCGTCGACGAAGTCGATGAAGCGAATGAAACCGGCCACTTCCGACACGATCGGGTGGTTATGCGGATCCCAATTGGCCACGGCCTGACCGGCCTTGACTGCATCACCATCCTTGGCGGTGATGGTGGCACCGTAGGGCAGCTTGTAACGCTCACGCTCACGGCCATGGCCGTCGAGCACCGACAGTTCGCCCGAACGCGAGACCGCAACCAGTGCGCCGCTGGCATGCGCCACCGACTTGAGGTTGTTGAACTTCACCGAACCGGTGGTCTTGACGGTGATGTTGTCCACCGCAGCCGCACGCGATGCCGCACCACCGATGTGGAACGTACGCATGGTCAGCTGGGTACCCGGCTCACCGATCGACTGCGCGGCGATGACGCCGACCGCTTCGCCGATGTTGACCTGGTGACCACGTGCGAGATCGCGGCCGTAGCAGCGTGCGCACACGCCGAACGAGGATTCGCAGCTGATGGTCGAACGCACCTTCACCGACTGCACGCTGGCGTCTTCCAGCTTGGCAACCCAGGCTTCGTCGAGCAGCGTGTTGCGGGTGACGATCGGCTCTTCGTCGTTGCCCGGCAGGTACACGTCCTCGGCCACGACACGGCCAAGCACGCGCTCCTTCAACGGCTCCACGACGTCGCCGCCTTCCACGATCGGGGTCATGATCAACCCTTCGGTGGTGCCGCAATCGACTTCGGTGATCACCACGTCCTGCGCCACGTCGACCAGACGACGGGTCAGGTAACCCGAGTTCGCCGTCTTCAACGCGGTATCGGCTAGACCCTTACGGGCACCGTGGGTGGAGTTGAAGTACTCCTGCACGTTCAAGCCTTCGCGGAAGTTCGCTTTGATGGGCGTCTCGATGATCGAGCCGTCCGGACGCGCCATCAGGCCGCGCATACCGGCCAGCTGACGGATCTGCGCCTGGCTACCACGGGCACCGGAGTCGGCCATGATGTAGAGCGAGTTCATCGACTTCTGGTCGATGGTTTCGCCCTTGGCATTTTCAACCTTCTCGGTACCGATGGTGTCCATCATCGCCTTGGCGATGCGCTCGCTGGTACGCGACCAGATGTCCACGACCTTGTTGTAGCGCTCGCCGGCGGTGACCAGACCGGACTGGTACTGCTCCTGGATTTCCAGCACTTCGGCTTCTGCCTCGGTGAGGATGCCCTTCTTCTCGTCCGGGATCAGCATGTCGTCGATGCCGATCGACACGCCTGCGCGGGTTGCGTAGGCATAGCCGGTGTACATCAGCTTGTCGGCGAACACGACCGTGTCCTTCAAGCCCAGCAGTCGGTAGCTGGAGTTGATCAGACGCGAGATGTTCTTCTTGGTCATCTCGGTGTTGGCCAGCTGGAACGGCAGGCCTTCGGGCAGGATTTCGCTCAGCAGCGCACGGCCGACTGTGGTATCCACGATCGAGGTGCCGCTGGTGCGCTTGCCATCGACGGTGTCGACGTCCACCTGGGTGATGCGGACCTTGACCTTGGCGTGCAGTTCCACCACGCGGTTGTCGTAGGCGCGCTTCACTTCGCTGGTGTTGGCAAACACCATGCCCTCGCCCTTCTTGTTCTCCAGGGCGCGGCTCATGTAGTACAGGCCCAACACCACGTCCTGCGACGGCACGATGATCGGCTCGCCGTTGGCCGGCGACAGGATGTTGTTGGTGGACATCATCAGCGCACGCGCTTCCAGCTGGGCTTCCAGCGAGAGCGGCACGTGGACGGCCATCTGGTCACCGTCGAAGTCGGCGTTGAACGCGGTGCAGACCAGCGGATGCAGCTGGATGGCCTTGCCTTCGATCAACACCGGCTCGAACGCCTGGATGCCCAGACGGTGCAGGGTCGGCGCACGGTTCAGCAGCACCGGATGCTCGCGGATCACCTCTTCCAGGATGTCCCAGACTTCGGCTTCTTCGCGCTCGACCAGCTTCTTGGCGGCCTTGATGGTGGTCGCCAGGCCGCGACGCTGCAGCTTGGCGAACACGAACGGCTTGAACAGCTCCAGCGCCATCTTCTTCGGCAGGCCGCACTGGTGCAGCTTGAGGTACGGACCGACGGTGATGACCGAACGGCCGGAGTAGTCCACGCGCTTGCCGAGCAGGTTCTGACGGAACCGGCCCTGCTTGCCCTTGATCATGTCGGCCAGCGACTTCAGCGGACGCTTGTTGGTGCCGGTGATGGCACGACCGCGACGGCCGTTGTCCAGCAGCGCATCCACCGATTCCTGCAGCATGCGCTTTTCGTTGCGCACGATGATGTCCGGAGCGTTGAGCTCCAGCAGGCGGCGCAGACGGTTGTTGCGGTTGATCACGCGGCGGTACAGATCGTTCAGATCCGAGGTCGCGAAGCGGCCGCCATCCAGCGGCACCAGCGGACGCAGGTCCGGCGGCAGCACGGGCAGCACGGTCATGACCATCCACTCCGGACGGTTACCCGATTCCAGGAAGGCTTCGATCAGCTTGATGCGCTTGGTGAGGCGCTTGAGCTTGGTTTCCGAACCGGTGCTGGCGATTTCTTCGCGCAGACGGGTCATTTCCGACTGCAGGTCGATCGTGCGCAGCAGCTCGTACACGGCCTCGGCGCCCATGGCGGCGTCGAAGTCGTCGTTGTACTCCTGGCGTGCGGTCAGGTACTGCTCTTCGGTCAGCAGCTGGCGGCGCTCGAGCGGGGTCAGGCCCGGCTCGGTGACGACATAGGCTTCGAAATACAGCACGCGCTCGATGTCACGCAGGGTCATGTCCAGCATCAGGCCGATGCGCGACGGCAGCGACTTGAGGAACCAGATGTGCGCGACCGGCGAGGCCAGGTCGATGTGACCCATGCGCTCGCGACGCACCTTGGCCAGGGTGACTTCGGTGCCGCACTTTTCGCAGACCACGCCACGGTGCTTCATGCGCTTGTACTTGCCGCACAGGCACTCGTAGTCCTTGATCGGTCCGAAGATGGCGGCGCAGAACAGGCCGTCACGCTCGGGCTTGAAGGTCCGGTAGTTGATGGTTTCGGGCTTCTTCACTTCGCCGTAGGACCACGAACGAATCAGGTCCGGCGATGCCAGCGCGATCTTGATCGCGTCGAAATCCAGCGTCTGGCGCTGCTGATTGAAGAGATTGAGCAGGTCTTTCATTTGATATCTCCGGGTCGGAGGAATTTCGTATCTGAGATGAAACAGGCGGTCATGCGGGAGGACACCGGGCGCCGCGTGGCGGCACCCGGGTCCTGTCCGATCACTCTTCCAGTTCCATGTTGATCGCCAGCGAGCGGATTTCCTTCACCAACACGTTGAAGGATTCCGGCATGCCCGCGACCATCTCGTGCTCACCATCGACGATGTTCTTGTACATCTGGTTGCGGCCCTGCACGTCGTCGGACTTCACCGTCAGCATTTCCTGCAGGGTGTAGGCCGCGCCGTAGGCTTCCAGCGCCCAGACTTCCATCTCACCGAAGCGCTGACCACCAAACTGCGCCTTGCCGCCCAGCGGCTGCTGGGTAACGAGCGAGTACGGGCCGGTCGAGCGGGCATGCATCTTGTCGTCGACCAAGTGGTTCAACTTCAGGTAATGCATGTAGCCAACCGTGGTCTTGCGATCGAACGCTTCGCCGGTACGACCGTCGTACAGCTGGGTCTGACCGCTCTGCGGTAGTTCGGCCAATTCCAGCATGCGCTTGATTTCCGCTTCGCTGGCACCGTCGAACACCGGGGTGGCCATCGGCACGCCATCGATCAGGTTCTTGCCCAGGTTGAGCAATTCCTCATCGCTGAACTGCGACAGGTCCACGCGCTCGGCATTGATCGCGCTGTCGTGGTTGTAGATGTCGTCGAGGAACTTGCGCAGCTCGCTGACCGCGGCCTGGGCTTCCAGCATGCGCTGGATCTTGCGACCCAGGCCCTTGGCTGCCCAGCCCAGATGCACTTCCAGAATCTGGCCGATGTTCATACGCGACGGCACGCCCAGCGGGTTCAGCACGATGTCGACCGGCTCGCCGGTGGCCATGTACGGCATATCCTCGACAGGCACGACGTTGGAGACCACACCCTTGTTGCCGTGGCGGCCTGCCATCTTGTCGCCCGGCTGGATGCGGCGCTTCACCGCCAGGAACACCTTGACCATCTTCAGCACGCCCGGTGCGAGGTCGTCGCCCTGGGTGATCTTGCCGCGCTTGTCGGCGAAGCGTGCTTCGAATTCCTTCTCGTGCGCCTGGATCTGCTTCTGCGCGCGTTCGATCGCATCGGCTGCGTCGTCGTCCTTCATGCGCAGCTGGAACCAGTCGGACTTCTTCAGACCGTCCAGGTACGCGTCGGTGACGTTGTCGCCCTTCTTCAGGTTCGGACCGCCATTGGCGACCTTGCCCACGATCTGGGACCTCAACCGTGCGTAGATGGCCGCTTCAAGGATGCGGAACTGGTCGTCGAAGTCCTTCTTGACGCGCTTGATCTCGGATTCCTCGATCTGGCGCGCACGCTTGTCCTTCTCGATGCCGTCGCGGGTGAAGACCTGCACGTCGATGACGGTGCCGTCCATGCCCGGGGGCACGCGCAGCGAGCTGTCCTTCACGTCGGAGGCCTTCTCACCGAAGATCGCACGCAGCAGCTTTTCTTCCGGGGTCAGCTGGCTCTCGCCCTTCGGCGTGACCTTGCCGACCATGATGTCGCCGGCGCGCACTTCTGCACCGATGTACACCACGCCGCTTTCGTCCAGACGGTTCAAGGCCTGCTCGGACACGTTCGGGATGTCGGCGGAAATTTCCTCCGGCCCCAGCTTGGTGTCACGCGCAACGCAGGTCAGTTCTTCGATGTGGATCGTGGTGTAACGATCCTCTTCCACCACGCGCTCGGAGAGCAGGATGGAGTCTTCGAAGTTGTAGCCGTTCCAGGGCATGAAGGCAATCAGCATGTTCTGACCCAGTGCCAGTTCACCGATGTCGGTGGACGGGCCGTCGGCCAGCACGTCGCCGCGCGCAATCACGTCACCCACGTTCACCAGCGGACGCTGGTTGATGCAGGTGTTCTGGTTGGAGCGGGTGTACTTGATCAGGTTATAGATATCCACGCCGGCATCGGTGCCGCCGCCAATTTCTGCCTCGTTGACCTTGACCACGATGCGTGCGGCGTCGATCTGTTCGATCACACCACCACGGCGGGCATTCACGGTCACGCCCGAGTCGCGCGCAACCGCACGCTCGATACCGGTACCCACCAGCGGCTTCTGCGAACGCAGGGTCGGCACGGCCTGGCGCTGCATGTTGGCGCCCATCAGTGCGCGGTTCGCGTCATCGTGTTCCAGGAACGGCACCAGCGCCGCGGCGACCGACACGGTCTGCATCGGCGAGACGTCCATGAAGTGCACTTCAGCCGGCGGCTTGAGCAGCGACTCGCCCTGGAACCGGCACGGCACGAACTGCTCGGTGAGCATGTTCTTGGCGTCGGTCAGCGCATTCGCCTGCGCGATCACGTACTCGTTTTCCTCGATCGCCGACAGGTACTCGACGTCGTCGGAGACCTTGCCGTCCAGCACCTTACGGTACGGCGTCTCAAGGAAGCCGTACTGGTTGGTGCGGGCGAACACGGCCAGCGAGTTGATCAGGCCGATGTTCGGGCCTTCCGGCGTTTCGATGGTGCAGACGCGGCCGTAATGGGTCGGATGCACGTCGCGCACTTCGAAGCCAGCGCGCTCGCGGGTCAGACCGCCCGGGCCCAGTGCGGACACGCGACGCTTGTGCGTCACTTCCGACAGCGGGTTGTTCTGGTCCATGAACTGCGACAGCTGCGAGGAGCCGAAGAACTCCTTGATCGCAGCAGCCACCGGCTTGGCGTTGATCAAT
This sequence comes from Xanthomonas sp. NCPPB 4037, assembly GCF_041475695.2. Classification (NCBI taxonomy): domain Bacteria; kingdom Pseudomonadati; phylum Pseudomonadota; class Gammaproteobacteria; order Lysobacterales; family Lysobacteraceae; genus Xanthomonas; species Xanthomonas sp. NCPPB 4037. Next base: position 1,140,368 of record NZ_CM191261.1, on the reverse strand, counting down.
TCCTGCGGAGTCAGACCTTCCGACTCCGCCATCGACAGACGCTCCTTGACCGCGCGCTCGACGCGGACCAGGCCGACGCGGAACACGTTCTCGGCCATTTCGCCGACCGAACGCACGCGACGGTTGCCCAGGTGATCGATGTCATCGACCACGCCGCGACCGTTGCGGATCTCGGTCAGCACCTTGATCACTTCCAGGATGTCGGAGGTGTCGGCGTGCTCGGCGACCAGACGCTTGGATTCTTCGTCGTTACGCTCGGCAAAGTACTTCTTGTCGTACAGCACCGACTCGCCCAGCACTTCCTTGCGGCCGACACGACGGTTGAACTTCATCCGGCCGACCGTGGACAGGTCATAGCGCTCGAAGGTGAAGAACAGGTTGTGGAACAGGTTCTGCGCGGCTTCCTTGGTCGGCGGCTCGCCCGGACGCATCATGCGGTAGATCTCGACCAGCGCTTCCAGCTGCGTCTTGGTCGGGTCGATACGCAAGGTGTTGGACAGGTACGGGCCACGATCCAGGTCGTTCACCCACAGGGTGCCCACGGCATCGACGCCGGCCTTGCGGAACGCAGCCAGCTGGTCTTCGCTGATTTCGTCGTTGGCATTGGCCAGCAGCTCGCCGGTCGACCCATCGACCACGTCGTGCGACAGGATGCGGCCGACCAGGTAGTCGTCCGGCACGGCCAGCGCGGCAACGCCGGCGGCTTCCAGCTGCTTGACGTGACGCGCGGTGATGCGCTTGCCGGCTTCCACGATGACCTTGTCGCCATCGGCCAGGTCGAAGTTCAGCGTTTCGCCACGCAGACGCTCAGGCACCAGCTCCAGCTGCACGCCTTCATCGGGGTTGATGTGGAACGTGTTGATCTCGAAGAACTCGGCCAACATCTCTTCGTTGTTATAGCCAAGCGCGCGCAGCAGGATCGAGACCGGCAGCTTGCGGCGACGGTCGATACGGGTGAACAGCGCATCCTTCGGGTCGAACTCGAAGTCCAGCCAGGAACCGCGGTACGGAATGATGCGGGCGCTGTACAGCAGCTTGCCCGAGCTGTGGGTCTTGCCACGGTCGTGGTCGAAGAACACACCCGGCGAACGGTGCAGCTGCGAGACGATCACGCGCTCGGTACCGTTGACGATGAAGGTGCCGTTTTCGGTCATCAGCGGAATTTCGCCGAGATAGACCTCCTGCTCCTTCACGTACTTGATCGCCTTGGTCGACGACTCGCGGTCGTAGATCACCAGGCGCACGGTCACGCGCAGCGGCGCGCCATAGCTCATACCGCGCTGACGGCATTCACGTTCGTCAAACACGGGCTCGCCCAACTTGTAACCAACGTATTCCAGCGCGGCGTTGCCGCTGTAACTGGAAATCGGGAACACCGACTTCAGAGCCGCGTGCAGACCGAGGTCCTTGCGCTTGTTGGGCTCCACGTCTTCCTGCAGGAATTCGCGGTAGGAATCCACCTGGATGGCAAGCAGGAACGGCACTTCGAGGATCGAGCGCTGCTTGCCGAAGTCCTTGCGGATACGCTTCTTTTCGGTGAACGAATAAGACGTCATGAGGTCTTCCACCCTGGGCTGCGGGGGCCGCGTTGCGGCGGCCCTGAAATAACAAAAGTTGTCAGTTGGAAGTCGCTGGTATTGCCGGCACCAGCACGCCTTCTCCTGCTACTTCCAACTACCAACTCCTTGAGACTGCGAGTTGGATTTGGCCATCCGAAAATGACACCTCTCCGGAACGGCCAAAGGCCGGGGGCTTTACGCCCCCAGCCTTCAGTGCATCACCATGAAACGCGGGCGATGCAAGATACCGCTTACTTGACTTCGACGGTCGCGCCGGCTTCGGTCATTTCCTTCTTGATCTTCTCAGCTTCATCCTTGCTGACGCCTTCCTTCAGGATGCCGCCGGCTTCGGTCAGATCCTTGGCTTCCTTCAGACCAAGACCGGTCACGCCACGCACAGCCTTAATCGCGGAAACCTTGTTGGCGCCGGGGCTGGTCAGCACCACGGTGAACTCGGTCTGCTCTTCGACCACGGCAGCCGGGCCGGCAGCAGCAGCTGCGACCGGGGCGGCGGCGGAGACGCCGAACTTTTCTTCGATGGCCTTGACCAGCTCCATCACTTCCATCAGGGACTTCTCGGCGATGGCGTCGACGATCTGTTCGTTGGTAAGGGACATTGTGATTACCTTTAAATGATTTTCTGGATTGGGGTTCTAGCGAACGCTAGGACATCAAGCTTCGGCAGTCTCGGCGACCGGCGCGGCGGCTTCGTCGCCACCACCCTGCTTGTCGCCAACGGCCTTGACGGCACGGGCGAACATGGCAGCCGGTTCGGACAGCACGCGGGCCAACATGGCCAGAGCCTGGTCGCGGGTCGGCAGCGATGCCAACACGTCCACATGACTGGCCGGGAACAGTTCCCCGCCGATGGACACGACCTTGGCCTGCAACTTGTCGTTGCCCTTGGCGAATTCCTTGATCAGGCGACCGGCAGCGCCGGGCTCCTCCATCGAAAACGCATACAGCAAAGGACCGACCAGCTTGTCAGCAGCGACAGCGAAATCAGTACCTTCAACGGCGCGCACGGCCAGGGTGTTCTTGACAACTTTCAAGAACACGCCGGTTTCGCGAGCCTGCTTACGCATCGCGGTCATCTGAGAGACCGTGATGCCAGCGTATTCGGCGGCGATCAAGGAGTGGGCCTTGGCGGCGATGTCTGCCAGCTCGGCGACTACTTCTTGCTTCTGAGACAGATTGAGAGCCATTGCACTCCTCCGTTAAAGCCGGGATTGGTGACTGGTGACTGGTGATTCGTCGAAAGCCATGAAGCAGCTCCTGCAAATCCCCAATACCGAATCCCTCGTCCCCGCTTCAAACTACTCCGCTCGCGGCTCCTGCCGGTTGCGGTCCAGGGCAGCCTCCTTCCTGGAAGCCGGGAACATCGACCGATGTTCCTTTGGTGGCCGTTCTAGACCTGGAGTGGGCTCGATCCGGGTTGCCCCAGAAGCGCGTTAACCAGAAAACTCCAGAAGGGCGACACCATCTACGCTGGCCGGCTCTGACGAACCAATCAAGCGATCCCGCTGTCTCGACGGCGACTCCATGCCAGTGCGAGCATCCCTGCCCGTCGTCGATCTGCGCTGACCGCGCCTGCGGTCTTTGACGGCTACCGCCGGCAGTACCGGCGATCGCCTTCAAAATGTCCGTTTCCCCAAAGGAGGGAACGGACTCCCAGCACACGGTGACCCGGGCCGGAAAAACAATGCATTACTGCAACACCACGTCAGGCGTGTGACACGCCTGACGCACTGCATTACTTCAGCGACAGGCTCGACTGATCCACGGTCACGCCGGGACCCATGGTCGAGCTGACCGACACCTTCTGCAGATAGGTACCCTTGGAGGTGGCCGGCTTGGCCTTGACCAGGTCCAGCAGCAGCGCCTGCAGATTCGACTTCAGCGCTTCGTCGTCGAAGCTGGCCTTGCCGATGGTGCAGTGGATGATGCCGGCCTTGTCGGTGCGGTAGCGCACCTGACCCGACTTGGCGTTCTTGACCGCTTCACCCGGGTTCGGGGAAACCGTCCCGACCTTCGGGTTCGGCATCAGGCCGCGCGGACCCAGCAGGGTGCCGAGCTTACCGACGACGCGCATGGCGTCCGGGGTCGCGATGACCACGTCGTAGTTCAGATCGCCGGCCTGCATCTTCTCGGCCAGGTCGTCCATACCCACGGCTTCGGCGCCTGCAGCCAGGGCTTCGTCAGCCTTGGCGCCAGCCGGTGCGAACACTGCAACACGCACGCTCTTGCCGGTACCGGCCGGCAACACGGTGGAACCGCGCACCTGCTGGTCGGACTTCTTGGCGTCCACGCCCAGGCGCACAGCGACGTCGATGGACTCGACGAACTTGGCCTTGGTGGAGGTCTTCAGGATCTTGATTGCGTCTTCGAAGGCATAGGTCTTGCCCGGAACGACAGCGGCCGCAATGGCCTTCACGCGCTTGCTCTGTGCCATGTCTTAGCCCTCCACCGTCAAACCCATGCTGCGGGCAGAACCCGCAATCGTGCGCACTGCCGCTTCCAGCTCGGCCGCCGTGAGATCGGCTTCCTTGACCTTGGCGATCTCTTCCAGCTGCTTACGCGTCACCTTGCCCACCTTGTCGGTGTTCGGGCGCTTGGACCCGGAGGTCACGCCGGCAGCCTTCTTGAGCAGCACGCTGGCCGGGGTGCTCTTGGTGATGAAGGTGAAGGTACGGTCCGAGTACGCGGTGATGATTACCGGCGTCGGCAGGCCCGGCTCCAGCTTGGAGGTCGCCGCATTGAACGCCTTGCAGAACTCCATGATGTTCAGACCGCGCTGACCCAGCGCAGGACCGACCGGCGGCGCAGGATTGGCCTGTCCGGCCTTGACCTGCAACTTGATGAAAGCAACTACTTTCTTAGCCATTTCAATACTCTCCGGGTGCTAGCGCCTGAACAACAGGCTCCCCATCGGACCGGGAGAATCACGCGTCCCGGCTTCGCGTTTTGACAAAGCGCAGATGGCCGCCGCACGGCAGCCATTGGTTCCCGGCGGTCGCCAGGTGAGCGAGCCGCGTACTATAGCAGCCCTTGGCAAGGGTGCCTAGCAGGCACCCGCCAGGGTCAGCCCTTCTCGACCTGGCCGAACTCGAGCTCGACCGGCGTGGAGCGACCGAAGATCAGCACCGCGACACGCAGCCTGCTCTTCTCGTAGTTGACTTCTTCCACCACGCCGTTGAAGTCGTTGAACGGGCCGTCGGTGACACGCACCATCTGGCCAGGCTCGAACAACACCTTCGGACGCGGCTTTTCGACACCGTCCTGCACACGCTGCAGGATCGCATCAGCTTCTTCATCGCGAATCGGCAACGGACGATCGGCGGTGCCGCCGATGAACCCCATGACCTTCGGGGTTTCCTTCACCAGATGCCAGCTTTCGTTATCGATGCGCGGAATACCGGCCTCGTCATGCGTCTCGATCTGCACCAGCACGTAGCCGGGGAAGAACTTGCGCTCGGAACGGCGCTTCTGCCCGGCGCGCATCTCGATAACCTCTTCGGTCGGCACCAGCACGTCGCCGAAACGCTCTTCCATTTCGGTGCGTGCGATGCGGTCGCGCAGAGCCTGCGCAACGGATTTTTCGAAGCCTGAATAGGCGTGAACGACATACCAACGCTTCACTGCTTGATTCTCCTCAACGAGCCAGGAACCACTGCGTGAGCTTCTGGATGACAAAGTCGAAGCCGCCCAACAGCAAACTCAGAATGATCACAACAACAATAACGACCCAGGTGGTGCGGATGGCTTCCTGGCGTGTTGGCCAGACCACCTTGCGCAGCTCGAACCTGGATTCGGACATAAATTCGCGGGTTTCCCGACCCTTGCCGGTTCCCAGAAACACAAATGCGCCGGCTACCAAGCCCACGATCACAGCCAGGGCACGCAACTGCGGGGTCCAGGCTCCAAATTGGGTGGCACGCTCCGGCGTTGAAAACCAGAACCACACAAACAACCCCGCAACCACCAGGATCGCGGAGATGACGTATTTGACAATATCAGCGCTAGCGGACGACGCGCTCTTGGACGGCTCGATTTTGCTATTCATCCGGCTCTAGTTACCGATCTGACCCGAATCGCTGGGCCGGAAAGAGGAGTGGCACGCCAGGAGGGACTCGAACCCCCAACCTGCGGTTTTGGAGACCGCTGCTCTGCCAATTGAGCTACTGGCGTATGTACTCGTTACCGCACACCCTGAGACAACGAAGGCGGACCGAGGTTCAGCCGGCCCGCCATTCGTATGAACCCGGCGACCGAAATCACCGAATTACAGGCACTTACTTGACGATCTTGGCAACCACGCCGGCGCCGACGGTGCGGCCACCTTCACGGATTGCGAAGCGCAGACCTTCGTCCATCGCGACCGGGTTGATCAGGGTCACGACCATCTTCACGTTGTCGCCCGGCATCACCATTTCCACGCCTTCCGGCAGCTGGCACGCGCCAGTGATGTCGGTGGTGCGGAAGTAGAACTGCGGACGGTAGCCCTTGAAGAACGGGGTGTGACGGCCGCCCTCGTCCTTCGACAGCACGTAGACTTCGGCTTCGAACTCGGTGTGCGGCTTGATCGAACCCGGCTTGCACAGCACCTGGCCGCGCTCCACATCGTCACGCTTGGTGCCGCGCAGCAGCAGACCGGCGTTGTCGCCTGCCTGGCCCTGGTCCAGCAGCTTGCGGAACATTTCCACGCCGGTGACCGTGGTCTTCTGCGTGTCGCGGATACCGACGATTTCGATTTCGTCGCCCACCTTGATGATGCCGCGCTCGATACGACCGGTCACCACGGTGCCGCGGCCCGAGATCGAGAACACGTCTTCGACCGGCATCAGAAACGGACGATCGACGTCGCGGGTCGGCTCAGGAATGAACGAGTCGAGCGCATCGACCAGCTTCAGGATCGCCGGCACGCCGATTTCGCTCTGATCGCCTTCCAGCGCCAGACGGGCCGAACCGTGGATGATCGGGGTGTCGTCGCCCGGGAACTCGTACTTGCTCAGGAGTTCACGCACTTCCATCTCGACCAGCTCAAGCAGCTCGGCGTCGTCGACCATGTCGGCCTTGTTCAGGAACACGACGATGTGCGGCACACCGACCTGACGCGAGAGCAGGATGTGCTCACGGGTCTGCGGCATCGGGCCGTCAGCGGCCGAACACACCAGGATCGCGCCGTCCATCTGCGCAGCACCGGTGATCATGTTCTTGACGTAGTCGGCGTGGCCGGGGCAATCGACGTGCGCGTAGTGACGGTTCGGGGACTCGTATTCCACGTGCGCGGTCGAGATCGTGATACCACGCGCCTTCTCTTCCGGCGCCGCGTCGATCGCGTCGTATGCCTTGAACTCGCCACCGAAACGCTCGGCGCCGATCTTGGTCAGCGCTGCGGTCAACGTGGTCTTACCATGGTCGACGTGACCGATCGTGCCGACGTTCACGTGCGGCTTGGTGCGCTCGAATTTAGCTTTTGCCATGGTTGCAAGTTCTCGGTAATCGTTTGGAGTTGAAGACGATTGAGTAATGGTGCTCACGAAAGGAATCGAACCTTCGACCTCCTCCTTACCAAGGAGGTGCTCTACCGACTGAGCTACGTGAGCGAGTTTTGCATTATGCCATGCATTTGCGTTCAATGGAGCGGGAGACGGGAATCGAACCCGCACCATCAGCTTGGAAGGCTGAGGTTCTACCGTTGAACTACTCCCGCGCCGGGAACTGCATGCCACAACGTGAAACTGGTGGAGGGAGGTGGATTCGAACCACCGAAGGCGTAAGCCAGCAGATTTACAGTCTGCCCCCGTTGGCCGCTTGGGTATCCCTCCAGCTTTTACTACCGGACCGGTGCGCGTTAAGGCGAAATCGGTTCGGGGTGAAGCAGCCCGTTATTTTGTTGTGGGACGCATGCGGTGTCAACAAAAATTTGGAACAATTTCACCGAAGATAGCGCACGCCCCTGCGGGCCGCGCGCATCGGCTCAGACGTTGAAGCGGAAATGCAGCACGTCGCCTTCCTTGACGCGATATTCCTTGCCTTCGAGACGCAGCCGACCCGCGTCGCGCGCACCGGATTCGCCGCGATACTTGATGAAGTCATCGAAGGCGATCGTTTCGGCGCGAATGAAGCCCTTCTCGAAGTCGGTATGGATCACCGCGGCCGCCTGCGGCGCGGTGGAACCGGCCTTGACCGTCCAGGCACGCACTTCCTTGACGCCTGCGGTGAAGTAGGTCTGTAGCCCGAGCAACTTGTAGGCGGCGCGAATGACGCGATTCAAGCCCGGCTCGTCGAGACCAAGATCGGCCAGGAAGGTGTCACGGTCGGCATCGTCGAGCTGGGACAACTCTTCTTCGATCGCAGCGGAAACCGGCACGACCTCGGCGCCTTCGGCGGCGGCATGCGCACGCACGGCATCCAGGTGCGCATTGTTCTCGAACCCGTCTTCGAGCACGTTGCAGATGTACATCACCGGCTTGAGCGTGAGCAGGAATAGATCGCGCACCAGCGCCTTCTCCTCCTCGTCCAGACCAGCGGAGCGCCCTGCCTTGCCGTCGGCAAGTGCCGCCTGCAACTTGGCCAGCACCGGCTTGCGTGCTGCCGCTTCCTTATCGCCACCCTTGGCACTGCGCTCGGCACGATTCAGGGCTTTTTCCACGCTATCCAGGTCGGCCAGCGCCAACTCGGTATCGATGGTTTCGATATCGGCGATCGGGTCGACCTTGTTGTTCACGTGGATGATGTCGGCATGCTCGAAGCAACGCACCACGTGAGTGATCGCATCGACCTCGCGGATGTGCGCCAGGAACTTGTTGCCCAGCCCTTCGCCGCTTGCCGCACCTGCCACCAGGCCGGCGATATCGACGAACTCGACCGCGGTCGGAATCAGCTTCTGCGGCTTGACGATCTCGGCCAGCTCATTCAGACGCGGATCCGGCACCGGCACCACGCCCACGTTGGGCTCGATCGTGCAGAACGGAAAATTGGCCGCGGCGATGCCGGCCTTGGTCAAGGCATTGAACAGGGTCGACTTGCCGACGTTGGGCAGGCCGACGATGCCGCATTTGATACCCATGGGTTGTCCAGTGAATGGAGAATCGGGAATGGGGAATGGCAGAGCAGCACTCCTACCATTCCCCATTCCCCATTCTCTATTTTTTTGGGGTGTGCAACCGCTTCATCGCCTCGTTGAAATTACCGTCCAGTGCCAGCGGCAGCGCATCGATGGCCGCATCCACTGCCTCGCCGATCGCCATGTCGTCGTCGCGCCCGGCACGCCCCAGCACCCAGGGCACCACGCGGTCCTTGTGACCAGGATGACCGATGCCGACCCGCAGCCGGTGGAACTTGCCATGTCCGAGCAGACGGATGGTGTCACGCAGGCCATTCTGGCCGCCATGCCCGCCGTCGAACTTGAGCCGCGCCGTGCCCGGCGCCAGGTCCAGCTCGTCATGCGCAACCAGTAGCTGCTCCGGCTCGATCTTCCAGAATCGCAGCGCAGCGGTGATCGATTTGCCACTGAGATTCATGAAGGTGGCGGGTTTGAGCAACCACACCGTGTGGCCGGCGATCTCGGCCTTGGCGGTTTCGCCAAACAGCTTGCTGTCCAGGCCCCACCGTGCGCCGGTGCGCTCGGCGAGCGCATCGACGAAACGAAACCCGGCGTTGTGCCGGGTTTGCGCGTGTTCGGGACCGGGATTGCCCAGCCCGACAATCAGACGTAATGCAGACATACGGTATACCGGAGCCGGTGCTGCGCAGTAACGCAGCGCCGGCCAGCCGATTACTTGGCGTCGCCTTCAGCGGCTTCGTCAGCCACGTCGTCGGCTTCCACCTGACCGTGCTTGGCGATGACCACTGCCACGTCGTGTTCCTTGCCCAACTTCAGCTCGGGAATCTCCACGCCGGCCGGCAGGGTGATTTCCGACAAGTGGATCACGGTGCCCACTTCCAGCGTGCTCAGATCGATCTCGATGAACTCCGGCAGGTCCTTCGGCAAGCAGACCACCTGGACTTCGTTGAGCTCATGGGTCACGACCACTTCGCTCGACTTGCCAGCCGGCGAGCTTGCTTCGTTGATGAAGTGCAGCGGCACCGAAGCGCTGAGCTTCTCGTTGGCACTGACGCGCTGGAAGTCGATGTGCATGATCAGCTGCTTGAACGGATGGCGCTGCATGTCACGCAGCAGCACCTGCTGCACGTCGCCATTGAGGTTCAGGTCGAGGATCGACGAGTAGAACCACTCGTTCTGCTGCGCAAGCCAGATCTGCTCGTGGTTGAGCTGGATGCTGACCGGCTCGAGTTCGCCACCGTAAACGATGGCAGGAATGACGCCAGCGTGACGCAGGCGGCGGCTCGCACCCTTCCCCTCGTCTGCGCGGCGCTCGACCTTGATTTCATGAGTCTTTGCCATTGGATTTCACTACCTAGTTGGAATACCGCCTCGCGGCGATGAAGCGTCTCCCCCGCGACCAGGAGAGACGGATTGCGGCACCCGGACATCCGGATGCCGAAGAACTTATCAGTCGACGTAGAGCGAGCTGACCGACTCGCCGAAGGCGATGCGGCGGATGGTCTCGGCCAGCAGTTCGGCCACGCTCAGCTGGCGAATCTTGGGGCACGTGCGTGCCGCAGCGCTCAGCGGGATCGTGTCGGTGACCACCAGCTCGTCGAGCTGCGAATTGTTGATGTTGTCCACCGCCGGGCCAGACAGCACCGGGTGGGTGATGTAGGCCACGACCTTGAGCGCACCGCGCTGCTTGAGTGCAGCAGCCGCCGCGCACAGGGTGCCGGCGGTATCGACCAGGTCGTCCACCAGCACGCAGGTCTTGCCCTGCACGTCACCGATGATGTTCATCACCGTGGCGACGTTGGCACGCGGGCGACGCTTGTCGATGATGGCCAGGTCCGCATCGTCCAGGCGCTTGGCGACGGCGCGCGCGCGCACCACACCGCCCACGTCCGGCGAGACCACGATCAGGTTGTCGGTGCCGTAGGCGCGCCAGATGTCGGCCAGCAACAGCGGCGAGGCGTACACGTTGTCGACCGGCACATCGAAGAAGCCCTGGATCTGGTCGGCATGCAGGTCGACCGTCAACACCCGGTCGGCCTCCATCGCACAGATCATCTTGGCGGCGACCTTGGCGGTGATCGGCACGCGCGAGGAGCGCATGCGGCGGTCCTGGCGCGAATAGCCGAAATACGGGATCACCGCGGTGACGGACGCGGCGCTGGCGCGCTTGAGCGCGTCGATCAGCACCAGCAGTTCCATCAGGTTCTCGGCGCTGGGCGCGCAGGTCGGCTGGATGACGAACACTTCCTGCCGGCGCACGCTCTCTTCGATCTCGACCTGCACTTCGCCATCGGAGAAGCGCGTGACCAGCGCCTTGCCCATGCGCACGCCCAGCTCTTTGCAGATGCTTTGGGCAAGCGGTTTATTGGCATTGCCGGAGAACACCAGCAGATTACGTTGGTCTTGCATGAGATCTCTCGGGCGGCGGCAAAGAGCGTGCGGGTCGATGGCGGAGCGGGACAACGGCGCGCCAAGCCAGGCTTTTTTGGATCCGCACATGCTTTCCCTCACTCCCGCATAAGATGCGCGGGCGATTGCAGAGGGATCTGCAGGTACGGCGCGTGCAGAGGGATCTGCATCAATTCTCAACAACTGGCAGGGGCGGTAGGATTCGAACCTACGAATGCCAGGATCAAAACCTGGTGCCTTGGGCCTCTTGGCGACGCCCCTGCATCAAACCTCTATCGCGTCCAGTGCGTCGAGCAATGGCGAGTGCGCTGCACCCTCCACGACCCACGCCCGCAGGTTGCCCGGCAACTGCGCCATGGCCTGCTCTGCAGCAGCGCGCGTGGCGAATTCGACGAAACAACCGCTCCCCGACCCTGTCAAACGTGGCGTTCCGATCCTGGAAAGCGCCTGGAACACGGCCTCGATGGCAGGTTCCCGGCGCCGCAGGACCGGCTCGAACGCATTGTCGAGCAGAGAACCGGAAGCGAAGTCCGCTATTTTCGCGGGCGCAGCATCCCGCGTCAATTCCTGTGATTGAAACAGGACCGGCGTGGGCACGTGAATACCGGGGTCGACCAGCACGTAGGCCGCCTGCGGCAGGCTGATCGGGGTCAATTTTTCGCCCACGCCCTCGGCCCAGGCGTTGTGCCCACGCACGAATACCGGCACATCGGCGCCCAGGCGCAGGCCCAGTTCGGCCAGGGTGTCGACCGGCAAGCCCAGTCCCCACAAGGCATTCAGGGCCACCAGCACGGTGGCGGCATCCGAGGAGCCGCCACCGAAGCCACCGCCGGCGGGGATGCGCTTGTCGACCCGCAACTCGGCCCCGAGCGCGGTGCCGGCTTGAATTTTTAGCGCGCGCGCCGCACGCACCATGAGATCGTCGTCTTCGGCGACGCCCGGCAGGCTGGCGCCGATGCGCTGGATCTGGCCGTCGGTGCGCAAACGAACATGAACGGTGTCCCCCCAGTCGAGCAGGCGGAACACGGTCTGCAGCAGGTGATAGCCATCGGCGCGGCGCCCGATGATCTGCAGAAACAGGTTGAGCTTGGCCGGCGCAGGCCAGGCCGACCAGGCAGGGTCCGACGCAGACATCAGGGCGAGAGCGTCCATTGGTCGACCAGCAGGCGCACCTTGGCGTCGCCATTGCGCGCTTCGATCCGGCGCGGCAGTTCGGGCTGGGCTGCGCTGCCGGGCGTCCATTCGAGGAAATCGATGGTCCAGCCGTCCTGCTGCAAGGTGCGCGGCCGGCCGTGTTCGTCCAGGTCCACGCGCGCGGCGCCGGCGTCGGCGATACGCAGGGCGCGCACCCAGTCGGGCATCTGATTGACGGGAATGGTCCAGCCGGTGGCCTCCAGCAACACCCGCTCCGCATCGGCGCCAGCGCGCGGCCCGCCGTCCAGACCTTCCAGGCGACCTGCGCCCGTGATGGTGTCGCCGGTCAGCACCCAACTCTGCCGGGTCACCGGCGCACTCAATTGCACGTGGTAGCGCGGGCCATCTTGTTGCCAGTCGAGACGGCCACTGCCGCCATCGCGGCCCTTGCTGATCGCCACCCGGCCCTGGAACGACCATGCCGGATGTGCCTGCAGCCAGGCCTGGCGGGCGGTTTCAGCCTGCTGTGCGGATTCGCTCACCTGCCCCACAACCGCCGGCGCGGCACCGCCCTGCCCGCGCGGCACGCTGACGCACCCCGACAGGCCGGCCAGCGCCAGCCCGGTGAGGGCCAGCGTCCTGATCACCTGACTCATAGACCGAACTTCTCCACCGCACGCTGCAGCGCACGGTTGTCCGGGTCGAGCCGGCGTGCTTCGTCGAAGTAGCGCCGCGCCTCGTCCTGCTTGCCGCTGACCCACAGCACTTCACCCACGTGCGCGGCGATTTCCGGGTCCTTGACCAGGGCCCAGGCGCGACGCAGCTGCACCAGCGCTTCCTTGGTGCGGCCCATGCGGTAGAGCACCCAGCCGTAGCTGTCGACGATGGCCGGGTTGTCCGGCGCGGCCGTACGCGCGCGATCGATCAGCGCCAGCGCCTCCTTGTAGCGGGTGGTGCGGTCGGCCAGGGTGTAGCCGAGCGCATTCAGCGCGGCGACGTTTTCCGGCTCGGCAACCAGGATCTTGCGCAGATCGGCCTCGGCACGCGGCACATCGTCACGGCGTTCCCAGGCCAGGCCACGCGCGTACAGCAACGCACCGTCGTCCGGGTAGGCCGCCAGTCCGCGGGCAAAGGCGTCCAGTTCGCCCGGTGCATCGTTGGCGCGCTGGTGCAGCTCGGCCTCCAGTACGTAGGCGTCGCGACGGGCGTCGTCGTCGGCACTGGCATCGCCCTGCAGGGCACGGGCTTCCTTGAGCGCTTCGGGCTTGCGGCCGAGTTCGTACAAGGCGCTGGCCGCGCGCAGGCGTGCCTCGCTCAGCTGCGGGCCACCGGGAACGCCGCGGTACCACTCCACTGCCTCGTCGTAGCGCTTGAGGAATTCGGCGATCTTGCCCAGCAACAGGCGGCGGTCCGGATCGGGCTTGGTCGCGTTGCCCTTGAGCTCGTCGTACAGCGCGGCCAGCGCGGTGTTGTCCTTCTCTTTGGCCAGCATCGAGGCACGCAGCCCGTAGGTCTGGGTGTCTTGTAGGCCGGTGGACAGCACCCGTGCCGCCGCTTCGGTCTGGCCCATCGCGTCATAGGCGAACGCCAGCGCGCCGCGCAGTTCGGAGTCTTTCACCGCCTGCGGCTCGACATTTTTCAGCAGCGCCAGCGCGTCGTCGTTCTTGCCTTCCTGCTGCAGCTGGGTGGCGTGCAGCAAGGCCACGCGCGGTTCTTCGGGGAAGCGGCGCACCACTTCGTCGACGATGCGCTTGGCCAGCGCCGGGCGCTCCATCCGCAGCGCGAGGCGGCCGAACTCCTGCCAGGCCTCGATCTGATTGGGAATGGCGCCGGCCTTGACCAGGTCTTCGAGCACATCGGCCGAAGCGTCCGGCTCGCGCCCGCCGTTGGCCAGGGCGATCAGCGCGAAGCGCCAGCCGCGCGGGTCGGTTTCCTTGAGCAGGCCGAGCAGATCGCGGCGTGCGGTGCGCAGATCGTTGCGGCGCAAGGCCAGCGAGGCTTCGGTGCTGCGCATTGCCAGCGACGACGGCGCACGGGCACGCCACAGGGCCAGGGCCTCGATGGCGCGCGCGTCATCGTTGGCCAGCATGGCGATGCGGGCGGCCCGCTCGGCCAGCCCGGCATCGCCGGCTTCGGCCTTGGCGGCATCCAGATAAGCGCGCGCCGCCTCGTCCAACTGCCCGGCCTGCAAGGCGAATTCGCCCGCCAGGACCGGCTCCAGCGAGGCGCTGCCGGCAGTGGCTGCCGGGGGGGCGGGCAGTGCTTTTTTCGGTGCTGCGATGGCGCTGGTCGACACTGTGGCCAGCAAAAGAACACTCAGGATGCGAATCGGTACAGGCATCGGGGGCAACCGGGCCGTAAAATGGGGCCCTGAATGGCCAGCAGCTTATCGCAAGCAACTGAACAATGACGTTGTGGGTGCTCGGACTGAATCACCAGACCGCACCCGTGGACCTGCGCGAACGCGCGGCGTTCGCGGGTGACGCGTTACCGCGCGCGCTCGATTCGTTGCGCACCCTGCCGCAGGTGCGCGAGGCCGCGCTGCTGTCCACCTGCAACCGCACCGAGCTGTATGCGATGGCCGACGACCCGCAGACGCTGGTGGCCTGGCTGGACACGCACGCGCCCGGGTTGAGCGGCTATCTGTACCAGCACCACGACGCCGAGGCAGTGCGCCACCTGTTCCGCGTGGCCACCGGGCTGGACTCAATGGTGCTCGGCGAGCCGCAGATCCTGGGCCAGGTGAAGGACGCCTGGGCGGTGGCACGCGCACACGGCGCGCTGGGCAGTGGCCTGGACCGGCTGTTCCAGCAGACCTTTTCGGTGGCCAAGCGCGCACGCACCGACACCCGCGTGGGAGCAAACCCGGTGTCGGTGGCATCCACCGCGGTGCGGCTGGCGCAGGAATCTTTCGCACGCTTGAATGAATCGACGGTGCTGCTGGTGGGCGCCGGCGAGACCATCGAACTGGCGGCCAAGCATCTGAGCGAGGGCCGCGTGCGGCGGCTGCTGATCGCCAATCGCACCCTGGCCCACGCGCAGACGCTGGCCACCCAGCACGGCGGCGTGGCGCTGCCGCTAACCGAGCTGGATCGCCATCTGGCCGAGGCCGATGTGGTGTTTTCCGCCACCGCCGCGCGCGAGCCGGTGGTAACCCGGGTGCAGGTGGAACAGGCGCTGCGCACGCGCAAGCGCAAGCCGATGCTGCTGTTCGACCTGGCGGTGCCGCGCGACATCGAGGCCTCGGTGGCCGAGCTGAGCGACGCCTACCTGTACACGGTGGACGACCTGGAACGCGCGGTGGAAGACAACCGCCGCAGTCGCCGCGAGGCGGCCGACCAGGCCGAAGCCATCATCGACCTGCAGGTGGCGCGCTATGTGGAAACGCTACAGGCCAACGAACGCCAGGCGCCGCTGAAGCGGCTGCGCGCCTTCGGCGACAGCACCCGCGACGAACTGCTGGCCAAGGCGCGGCAGCAATTGAACAACGGCAAGCCGGCCGATGAAGTGCTGGAACAGTTGGCGCATGCGCTGACCAACCGCCTGCTGCATCCGCCAACCGCCGCACTGCGCGATGCCGCGCTCAACAACGACCTCGACCTGACCAGCGCGGCCGACCGGCTGTTTCCCGAGAAACCCGGTTACCGCCATCCCCCTGTAGCTACCCCGATCGTGAGGACTGATGACGCCGACCCTGCGCCGTAAGCTCGAAGCGCTGGCCGAGCGCCGCGAAGAACTGCAACACCTGCTCTCCGATCCGGAGGTGGTCAGCAACAACGACAAGTTCCGCAGCCTGTCGCGCGAACTGTCGCAGCTGGAACCGGTGGCGCTGGCCATGCAGAAAGAAGCACGCGCCAAAGCCGATCTGAGCGCCGCAGAGGCGATGCGCAACGATCCGGAAATGCGCGAGCTGGCTGAGGAAGAAATCCTCGCCGCACAAGCGCGCCTGGACGAACTGGACGCGCAACTGGCGCTGTTGCTGGTGCCGCGCGACCCGCGCGATGAAGGCAACCTGTTCCTGGAGGTGCGTGCCGGCACCGGCGGCGACGAAGCGGCGATTTTCGCCGGCGATCTGTTCCGCATGTACGCGCGCTACGCCGAGCGCCAGGGCTGGAAGGTGGAGATCGAATCCGACAGCCCCGGCGAGCACGGCGGCTACAAGGAAGTGGTGGCGCGGGTGGTCGGGCGCGGCGCGTATTCTCGGCTGAAATTCGAGTCTGGCACCCACCGCGTGCAGCGCGTGCCGGCCACCGAATCGCAGGGCCGCATCCACACCTCGGCCGCGACCGTGGCGATCATTCCCGAAGCCGATGACGTGGAAGAGATCGTGATCAATCCGGCCGACTTGAAGGTAGATACGTTTCGCTCCTCCGGCGCCGGCGGGCAGCACGTCAACAAGACCGAATCGGCGATCCGCATCACCCACGTGCCCAGCGGCGTGGTGGTGGAATGCCAGACCGAACGCAGCCAGCACGCCAACCGCGACAAGGCCATGAAGCGCCTGAAGGCGCAATTGGTGGAAGCAGAACGCAGCAAGGCCGCCGCCGCCGAAGCGCAGACGCGCAAGTTGCAGGTAGGCAGCGGCGACCGCAGCCAACGCATTCGCACCTACAGCTTTCCGCAGGGCCGCATTACCGACCACCGCGTCGAAGGGCTGACCTTGTACGACCTGCCCAACATCATCGAAGGCGATCTGGATGCCTTGATCGCACGTTTGCTGCACGAGCATCAGGCCGACGAACTGGCGCGATTGAGCGAGGGCACGTGACCGCCGACGGCCCGCGCGAGCTGTTGCAGCTGCGCGCGGCCGTGCGCCATCGCCCGCAGGATTTCGTGGCCTGGCTGATGCTGGCCGACGCGGAGCTGGGCATGGGCGACACGGCGGCCGGCGAGATGGCGGTACAGCGCGGCCTCGCCCTGCAGCCTGGTCATCCGGAGGGAGTGGCGCGGCTGGGCCGCGTGCGCTGGGCGCAACAGCGCCATGCAGAGGCCGCCGTCCTGCTGCAGCAAGCCTCCGATGCCGCCCCCGAACACCCCGGTATTGCGTTGTGGCTTGGGCATGCGCTGGAAGATGCCGGCCAGGCCGAAGCCGCAGCCGTCGCGTACACGCGTGCGCATCAATTGTTGCCGGAGGAGCCGTACATCACCGCGCAGCTGCTCAACTGGCGGCGCCGGCTGTGTGACTGGCGCGCACTGGATGCCCTGTCCGCGCAGGTGCGCGCCGCCGTGGCGCAGGGCGTTGGCGCGGTGGAGCCGTTCGCGTTCCTCAGCGAGGACACCAGCGCCGCCGAGCAACTGGCCTGTGCGCGCACGCGTGCGCAGGCGATCGCCGCCAGCGTGCGGCCGCTTGCGCCCACGCGCGTACGCAGCAAGGGCCCGCTGCGAGTGGGCTTCGTCTCCAATGGCTTTGGCGCGCATCCCACCGGCTTGCTGACCGTGGCCTTGTTCGAAGCGCTGCAGCGGCGCCAGCCGGACCTGCAGGTGCATCTGTTTGCGACAAGCGGTGACGATGGCAGCACGCTGCGGACGCGACTGGCGCAGGCCAGCACCTTGCACGACGTCACCGCGCTCGGGCATCTGGCCACCGCGCAGCACATCCGCCACCACGGCATCGATCTGTTGTTCGACCTGCGTGGCTGGGGCGGCGGCGGGCGCCCGGAAGTGTTCGCGTTGCGCCCGGCGCCGGTGCAGGTCAACTGGCTGGCGTATCCGGGCACCTCGGGCGCGCCGTGGATGGATTACGTGCTGGGCGATGGGTTCGCGCTACCGCCCTCGCTGGAGCCCTTTTACAGCGAGAAGGTGCTGCGCTTGCAAGGTGCATTTCAGCCGTCGGACACCTCGCGCGTAGTTGCCGAACCGCCTTCGCGTACGCAGTGCGGCTTGCCCGCGCAGGGCGTGGTGCTGTGCTGCTTCAACAACAGCTACAAACTCAACCCGCGCAGCATGGCGCGCATGCTGGCGGTGCTGCGCGCAGTGCCCGACAGCGTGCTGTGGCTGCTGTCCGGGCCAGGCGAGGCCGATGCGCGTCTGCGCGCATTCGCACAGGCGCAAGGCGTTGACGCGCAGCGCCTGGTGTTCATGCCGAAGTTGCCGCATCCTCAGTACCTGGCGCGCTACGGGCATGCGGACCTGTTTCTGGATACGCATCCGTACAACGCGCACACCACTGCATCGGACGCGCTATGGGCGGGATGCCCGGTATTGACTACGCCTGGGGAGACGTTTGCTGCGCGGGTCGCTGGCAGCTTGAATCATCATCTTGGGTTGGATGAGATGAATGTGGCGGACGATGCCGCGTTTGTTGCCAAGGCGGTGGCGTTGGCGAGTGATCCGGCGGCGTTGATGGCGTTGCGTGCGCGGATGGATGTGCTGCGCCGTGCGTCCGGGGTGTTTGAGATGGACGGGTTTGCGGATGATTTTGGTGCGTTTTCGCAGGCACTCGCGCGGCGTCATGGTTGGCTGGGAATCTAGCGCTGACTTTTTGCTTTCAGAATAGATGGCTGCCTTCCGCCGTACCCTCACCCCCCCCCTGCTCCACACCCCGGCCCGCGCTTGCGGCGCGGGAGCCCCAAGGCACGAGCGCGCATGGCGCGCAAGCTGTGCCTTCTCGCCCCAACGGGAGAGGGGCTCCAGACAACTTCCTCACTATCGCGTTCAAACTCCTCCAAGTCACCGTAATGAAGTGCCGAGGCGGCAGCGTGGCCGGGGATTGGCGGAGAGCCGCACAGGCATGTGCCGCGGCGGCGAGTCAGACAGGATGCCTGACCGAGCCGAGGAGCCGATCCCCGGCCGCGCTGCCGCCCCCTCACCGAAGCTAGTACGGACAGGCATCTTGCTTCGCCGTACCCTCACCCCAGTCCCTCTTCCGAGGGAGAGGGGCGTCCAACCTTGCGGCGTGGGCGCTCGGCGGCACGCACACCAGTGGCGCGCAAGCTGTGCCTTCTCGCCCCCAGGGAGAGCGGCTTATCGATTTGCGACGAACTGTCAGTTGCTAATTGCCAGTATCAGCGGATCCTCGACTGCGACTGACGTTGTGCGGCTTCACGCCGTGGTGCTGTACCCGGCCGTCCAGGCTCGCTAGGCTGGCGGCATGCCTTCCAATCTCGACTTCATTCCCTTGCACCTGTGCGTACTGACGGTGTCCGACAGCCGCACCCTGGCCGATGACCGCTCCGGCGATTATCTGGTCGACGCACTCACCCACGAGGGCCACGTGCTGCATGCGCGTGCGTTGTGCCCGGACGATCGCTATCGCATGCGCGCACTTGTCTCTGCCTGGATCGCCGATGCGCAGGTGGACGGCATCCTGGTGACCGGCGGCACCGGCTTCACCGGGCGCGATTCCACGCCCGAGGCGATCACCCCGCTGCTGGACAAGCTGATGCCGGGCTTTGGCGAGATGTTCCGCGCCATCAGTGTTGCGGAAATCGGCACCTCGTCGCTGCAGTCACGCGCGTTTGCCGGCCTGGCCAACCACAGCTTCGTGTTCTGCCTGCCCGGTTCCACTTCGGCCTGCCGCACCGCGTGGGAAAAGATCGTGCGTGCGCAGCTGGATGCGCGCACCAAGCCCTGCAACCTGGCGACACTGCGTCCACGGCTGAGCGAATAGCCTGCGCGTTCCATCGCTGGCGGAACGCGCATGTCGCACCTCAAACGCAAGGCCTACAAGAAACTGCTGGAACCGCTGCAGCTGGAACTGGTCGGCATGGCGCGCTGGCTGCAGCACACCAACCAGCGCGCGCTGGTGCTGGTGGAAGGCCGCGACACCGCCGGCAAGGGGGGCGTGATTCAAACCATTGCCAGCCATCTCAATCCGCGCCAATGCCGGGTGGTGGCGTTGCCCAAGCCCAGCGATCGCGAAAGCACGCAGTGGTATTTCCAGCGTTACGTGACGCACCTGCCGGCGGCCGGCGAGTTGGTGCTGATGGATCGCAGCTGGTACAACCGCGCCGGCGTGGAGCGCGTGATGGGCTATTGCACCGACGCGCAGTACCAGGCGTTTCTGGAGCAGGCACCGCGCTTCGAACAACTGCTGGTCGACGACGGCATCCTGCTGTTCAAGTACTGGCTGTGCGTGGATCAGGCCGAGCAGGAAGAACGCTTTGCCGAGCGCCACGCAGATCCGCTCAAGGGCTGGAAACTGTCGCCAGTGGACCTGCAATCACGCGCCAAGTACGACGACTACACCGCCGCGCGCGAACGCATGCTGCAGGCCACCCACACCGCGCAAGCGCCGTGGACGCTGGTGGATTTCAATGACCAGAAGCGCGGGCGGCTGAGCCTGATCCGTGATCTGCTGGACCGGCTGCCGGATACCTCGGTGCCGCAGGAGCTGCTGCCGCTGCCGCCACTGGACGGCAAGCTGCACAAGGAGCACTACGGCGTGCTGACCCCGATCGACGATTACGCCGGCCAGTCCTGAGAAACTTCGTCGCTGGCGGCAGTGGCGCGCGGCAACGGATGCACGCCCGCCTGGCCTTCGACCTGCTCGGCCTGCACCACCAACTGGCTCAGGCGCTGGGCGAACAACTGCATGAAGCCGCGGTGCAACGGGCGCATGGCCTCGATGTAGTCCACATCGTCGGTCTGCGGCCCGAGCGGGCTGCAGGACGACAACAACACTTCGTCCAGGCGCAGCGCGGTGTCGGGCAGGCGCACCGTGGCCGCGCGGCGTAGCCAGTCGCGCATGCCCTGGCGGTATTCGGCGGCCAGGATGTAGGCCACTTCCACCTGGTCCAGGTCCACGTCCGGATTCCAGGCGAGCACCTGGATCACCTGCGAGCGTTCGTCCAGCACGCGGCTTTCGGCGATCAGGGCGTGTAACTGCTGCAACAGCTGCCATTGCGCCAGCGCACCGTCACGTTGCGGCGAGGGCATGGCCTCGATGGCTAGCACCAGGCGGCGGGCGAACAGGGCCGGCACGTCGGCCAGCACCAGCGGGCCGGCGTCGGCGCCCAGCAACAGGCGTTCGGTCCGCAGCGCGGCGGTGTCGGGCAGATAGCCGTCCTGCAGCGGGCGCATCACGCCGTGATCGAGCAGCGACAGCACCACATCCAGCCAATAACGGCGTTCCTGCTGATGCGCGCGGTTGGCGCTGGCGTTTTGCCAGGCGGGGCGCAGTTCGTCCAGGCGCGCAATGCAGGCCTGGCTGTCCAGCGCATCCCATGGCGCGCGGGTGGCGTCGTTCGGATCGAAGGCGTCGACGTTGAGCATGCCGCCGCCAAAGCGGTGCCAGGCGGCGCCACGCAGCGTGTTGGCCGGATCAGGCTTGGCCGGGGCGAGTGGTGATGCCGTGGCTGGCCGCAACAGCGCGGCGTAGGCATCGGCCCAGGAATCGGGAAGACGGGCAGACAACGGATAGCTGGCCGATGGCTCGCCCAGGCGGCGCCGCGCCAGGCGCAGGCTCCACAGCACCGCACCCAGCACGATGCCCGCGAAGACCCAGGCCAGCAGCCAGCTGGCGGCGGCCTGCTCGGGGCGCAACACCCGCGTGGCCGGGTGCATGAACAACAGCCAGCCGCTGCCCAGCAGCGCGCCCAGATACAGCCACGGCGCCAGCTGCGCCGATGCACTGCGAGGTTCGGGCAGGTCGCGCCCACTGTTCTGGTCTTGAGATGGAGCTGCCATACATTTCCCCTGCACGCCTGATCGCGTGGACATCCAGGTTATCGGCGAGGAAACGCAAGTCTGTTGCCCTGCTCAGGCAACTTTTGGCTAGCCGGTTACAAATGCTTCAGTCGTCGGAATCGCGCATGGCGTGCGCGTGACAGACGCGACCTTGCTCGCTGGCGAGCCCTGCCAGAGCCAGTGTTCAAGTGCCTCCAGTGCTGCAGCGGAACCGGCGGCGACAACCTCCACGCTGCCGTCCGCCTGGTTGCGCGCATGTCCGCGCAGTTGCAGCGCCAGCGCCCGCTCGCGCGCGGAGGCGCGGAAGAACACGCCCTGCACGACGCCGGTGACGATGAAGCGTGCCGCCTGCATCAGCCGGCCTTGCCGGTGATGCCCACTGCAGTCTCGATGTCGCGCGCGGTGACCGGGCCCAGGAACTGCTTGGCCACCTTGCCGTCGGGGCCGATCAGGTAGGTCATCGGCAGCCCGCGCGGGGTGGCGAAGTCCTGCGGCGGCTGGTACGGGTCCAGGATGGCCACCGGATACGACACCGGGTGATCCTTGAGGAAGGACTGCATGTCGGCGGTGGTGATGTCCTCGTAGGCCAGGCCGACCACTTCGATGGAGTCGCGCATGGTGTGCAGCGCCGACAGCTCGGGCATTTCCTTCAGGCACGGCGCACACCAGGTGGCCCAGAAGTTCACCACCACCCACTTGCCGCGGTGCGCGGCCAGGTCGTAGGTCTCGCCGGACACGGTGGGCAGCGACAGAGTCGGCATCTCGGCAGTTTTCTGCACCACCGAACTAGTGGTGGACGCAGCGGCCGGGTCAGTGCCGGCCGGCGGGGTCGCTGGCGCCTGATTGGCGGGCGTGGGCGCCGGTGACGCCGTGGTCGATGTGCCCTCGCCGGTGGGCTTGCAGGCGGTGAGCAGGACCAACGGCAACAGCAGCGCGCAGGCGCCGCGCATCAACGAACGCAGGGTCATGGAGGATCTCCCGGAAGGTGGGTATAGAGGTCGCCGACCGGCTGCGCCAGCACGCTGCGCAGCGGTTGACGCAATTGTTCCAGCGCAGCGGCGGCGGCCTGGCCATAGGGGTCGTCGCGGCACGGCAAGGGACGGTCTTCAACCGGCACCCGCAACTGGCAGCTTTCGTACAGCTCGGCCAGCGGCACCACGTCCAGGTCGCGCGCCAGCAGCCAGTTGCCGCGCTCGTCACGGCGCAGCAGGCGGATACGTTTGAGCTCGCACAGCAGCTCCTGCATCAAGGTGTCGGTGAGCATGGGCTCCAGCGCCAGGATGCGGTCTTCGTCCAGCCCGTTGCCGTGCAGGCGCGCCTGGCGGAAGCGCCCGAGCAGGCGCAGCAGGCCATAGATCTCGAACCCCGGCGGCAGCCGCATGGCTTCAGGCTGGTAGCGGAACGCCGACATCGACGATGCCAGCGACGCGCCCAGCAACACCGACACCCAGCTCAGGTAGATCCATAGCAGCAGGATCGGCAGCGCCGACAATGCGCCATAGATGCGCTGATAGGTCTGGAAATTGCCCAGGTAAAAGCCGAAGCCCCATTTGACGATTTCCATCAGGATCACCGCCAGCAGCGCGCCCGGCAGGGCATGCCGCAGCCGCACCGCATGCTGCGGCACCACGCGGTAGATCAGCACGATGCAGACGAACTCCACCGCCATCGGTGCCAGCCGCCAGGCGAATTCGGCCAGCCACTGGCCTTCGGTGGTGCGGAACAGCGGCAGCGCGAACACATACGCGGCCATGGCCATCGATGCGGCCGCCAGCATCGTGCCCAGCGTCAGCACCGTCCAATAGATCAGAAAGCGCGTCACCTTGGGCCGGGCCGCGGCCACGCGCCAGATGCTGTTGAAGGTCTGCTCGATGCTGTGCAGGGTGATCAGCAACGAAGCCACCAGCGCCACCATGCCGGCCACGGTGAACTTGCCCAGATCCTCGAGCGACCGGTTGAGGTAGTTCTGCACCGAGCGCGCCGCGCCCGGCACGAAGTTGTTGAAGATGAAGTCGGTGAGCGCGTCCTTCCACTCGTTGAATGCCGGAAACGCCGACAACACGCCAAACACCACGATCGCCAGCGGCACCAGCGCAAACACCGTGGTGTAGGCCAGCGACGCGGCCGCCTGGAACAGCCGGTCGTCCAGGAAACGGCGCCACAGAAAACGCCCGAAGCTGGCCGTGCGTGCACGGTCCCGCAGGCGTTCCTTCCACTGATGCATGGTGTTCACACGCGACATCGGGCAAGGGTAACCGAAGCGTCGTCATCGCGGTCTTGCCGCACCTGCGGCGTGCAGCCAGGCCACGCCATCGCCGATACTGCGGCCACCTCACACAGGCGGCAGATGCGCGATGACGGAAATTCTGGTGCTGTACTACAGCCGTGGCGGTTCGGTGGCGCGGCTGGCGCGGCAGATCGCGCGCGGCATTGGCGAAGTGCCCGGCATGAGCGCGCGGCTGCGCACGGTCCCGCCGGTGGCGGCGGTGACCCAGACCAGCGCCCCGCCGGTGCCCGACGAAGGCGCCCCGTATGTGGACGCTGCGGATCTGGCCGAATGCGCCGGCGTGCTGCTCGGCAGCCCGACGCGCTTCGGCAACATGGCCGCGCCGATGAAGCACTTCCTCGACAGCCTGGGCGCCGAATGGGCCAACGGCACCCTGGCCGGCAAACCGGCGGCGGTGTTCACCTCCACTGCCTCGATGCACGGCGGCCAGGAATCCACGCTGCTGTCGATGCACCTGCCACTGCTGCACCACGGCTGCCTGATCGTCGGCATCCCGTTTACCGAAACAGCCCTCAGCCACACCACCAGCGGCGGCACGCCCTATGGCGCCAGCCATGTCTCCGGTGCTGGCGGCGACCCGCAGCCCAGCGACGAGGAAGCCGTGCTGGCTCGCGCGCTGGGCCGGCGCGTGGCCGATATCGCCCGGCGGCTGGCAACCCCGTGAGCCGGCGCGCCGCGCACTGGCTGCTCACCGCTGCCTTGCTGGCCCTGTCGGCGTTGTTCGTGGTGTGGTTTCACGATGACCGCCACCGCGTCGCCGCGTTGCTGGTGTTCGCGCTGCCGCCGCTGCTGATGGCCATGGGCGCCGTGCGCAGCGCACGTGCGCGCTTCTGGGCCGGCGTGTTTGCGCTGGGCTGGTTCAGCCACGGCATCATGGCCGCCTGGAGCGCGCCCGACGTGCGTGGGCTGGCCTGGCTGGAATTGCTGCTGGCCCTGCTGGTGGTGGCGCTGGTCAGCGGCCATGGCGTGGCCGCGCGGTTCGGCAAGCGCCGCGCTCCTCGCTAACGCGGGTTGCGCAGTCGGCCAGTGGGGCGGACGAACTGCCCGCTGCACTGGCCGTGGACTCACACCGTCACGGCGAGGTCATTGCCGTGGGCAGCGCTCAATTGCCCGCCACCTTCACCGCAGCGCCCGCCTGTCACTGCCCTACCAGCGTGGCGATGCTCTGCGGGTCGATATACAGCGAGGTCTTGCCGCCGCTCACCGTGTACGCACCGGCATAGCCGGCGTTGAGGCTGGACGAGGTGGTGTATTTGACGAACTGCGTGGCCGCGCCGGCCGGCACGGTCAGATCCAGCCGCTGGTGGGCGGTGCCGGTGTTGACCGCCACCACCACGATCTTGTTGTCCGGCGTGCGGTACGCCGTGGTGGACACGTCCGCATACGGGTGCTCGGTGGCACCGATCCGGACCGACCCTGGCCGCACGAACCGCGCGTACTGCGACATCACATACCCGCGCTTGCTGACCGAACCACCTTCGCTGATCAACCCGTAACTGCGGCGGATGTACCACCAGATGTAGGCGTTGTAGTTGGCGACCATGATCTGATGCAGCTCGCTCGCAACGCCCAACGCCGACGGCCACGCATTGCCATCGCTGGTGTCGGTGTAGTGCTCGGTCATCCAGACCTGCTTGCCCTTGCTGCGCGCCAGTGCGTAATCCTTTGGCTGCGCGCCGTACAGATGCCCGGCGACGATGGACGTGGCCTGGCTGGCCTTGGCGTTGTTGAGCACTGGGTCCGTGATGGAAAAGGTGAAGCCAACCGACTCGCCCACGATCACCTTCAATGCGCCGAACTTGCCGCCTTCGGCGTTGAGATAGTTGACGAAGTCGCTGCCATTCCAGTCTGCGGATTCATAGTCTGGATGCCAATCCGGCTCGTTCTGCAGCGAGATCGCGTACAGCGGTGCGTTGCGCGCCGAGAGGTAGTTGGCGAAATCCAGCAAATGCGTGGTGTAGGCGGCGTACGAGGTCGACAACAACTTGCCGCCCTTGACCAGGCTGTTGTTGGACTTCATGTACGCCGGCGGCGACCACGGTGTGGCGAACAATATGCCACCCAGTGCGCGCACGCGCGCGGCGGTGGGAACCTGCAGGCTCCAGCCACTGCTGGAGGGGTCGATGCGCATGCGCAGGATCGACAGGCCGATCTGTCCGTTGCCGCTGCCATAGGCAAGATCCACCTGCGCAGGGGTCAGATCGTTGATCCATCCCGCACCATTCATCCCGCCGAATCCGCGCACCGTCTGGTACGTCTGGTTCGGGTTGACCGTGACGGTTTGCGCAGCGGCAGTGGCGGTAAGGCACAACCCTATCAACGGCAATACGGCACGCAGCAACACGGAAGGCTTCATGCGTCATCTCCAGAATTGAACGAAGGTGCCAACCCAACGCATCGACGACCGTGCGCGCGCAGGCAGCCGTTGCACAGCGCGTTGGCATTGCTGCCTCGCACGGCCGCGCAACAAAGCGATCGCGACCAGTGAAAGAGCGTGGAGTGTGCACGTGGCCGATGACACTTGTATGGGCGTGGCATCCCAGAACGCGGCACTGTCATGCAGCGGAAGGATGGCGCAGGAAAGCGTGCGTGCGGTGACGCACGCGCCCGCGTCACCGCTGCGGCAGTGCACCACGCCTCACGCTGCCGCGCCATACATCGGAATGCGCCCTGCCCGGCCAGGCCATCGCCTGCACCGCTGGCGCCAGCGCCGTATCATGGCGGCCCTCGCGCGGCCTTGCACCGCGCCGGCCCTACAGGACCCGCAGCAATGGAAGACCTCCTGATCGTCACCACTGGTGGCACGATCGACAAGATCTACTTCGACGACAAATCGGACTACCAGATCGGCGACCCGCAGATCGGCCAGATCCTCAAGGAACTGGGCGTGACCTTCCGCTTCACGGTCATCCCGATCATCCGCAAGGATTCGTTGCACATCACCCAGGAAGACCGCGAGCTGATCCGCGCCACCATCCAGGCGCAGCCCGCCCGGCAGGTGCTGATCACCCACGGCACCGATTCGATGGTGGAAACCGGCAAGGTGCTGCAGTCGATCGCCGACAAGACCATCGTGATGACCGGTGCGCTCAATCCGGCGCGCTTTCGCGGCTCCGATGCCGAGTTCAACATCGGCTGCGCGGTCGGGGCCGTCCAGACGCTGCCGGCCGGCGTCTACATCGCCATGAACGGAAGGATCTGGAACCCGGAAACGGTGCGCAAGAACGTGGCGGCCAACCGGTTCGAACCGGTCTAAGCGATGAGCAAGGCCACCCGCGCCACCCGTGCACTGGATGCGGCCGGCGTGGCCTATGTGCTGCATCCTTATCCGTACCAGGCCGATGCCGACGCCAAGGGCCTGCAAGCCGCGCAGGCGCTGCAACTACCGCCGCACCAGGTGCTCAAGACCCTGATGACCTGGGTGGACGAGCACGCGATCTGCGTGGTGATCCCGTGCGACCGCCGGTTGTCGTTGAAGACCCTTGCCAGCGCCTGCGGCGGCAAGTCCGCGCGCATGATGGAGGTGGCCGATGCCGAACGCCGCACCGGCTACAAGGTGGGTGGCATCAGCCCGCTCGGGCAGCAGCGGCCAGTGCCGGTGCTGATCGAATCCAGCGTGCTCGACGCACCTGCGTTGTGGATCAACGCCGGCCAGCGTGGCTTGCTGCTGGAACTGGCCGGCGCCGAGATTGTGCATGTCCTCGGCGCGCGCGCTTACCCACTCTGCGAGTGAGCCAGCCACGCCTGCAATAATGCAGTCAAGCCAGCCTTGCGTACGCCATACATAGAAACGCGCTGGCGCCTTGCCTCAGGCGCCAGCGCGTCACTGCCTCGCACGGCCAGGCGGCTGCTCTGACTATCAGTACGTCGCCACCAGGTTGACAGCGGAGAACGCCAGCGTTCCTTTCAGTCGCACGTAATACGTGCCTGCCGCAGGTGCGGTCAGTGTGCAGGTTTCGGTGTTGCCGACCAGCATGCTGCGGCAGCCAAAGGCGGCGTCGGTGGGCAGTGCATTGGCGCGCAGTGACAGGTCGGCATTGCCGCTGCCGCCGCTGAGCGTGACCTTGAGCGAGCGCGTCCCTGCCGGCACCTTGACCTGGTAATACAGCGAATCGCCGATCGCCGCGCTCAGGCCAGTGCGTGCTGCATTACTGGTCAGCAGCGTGGCATTGATCACCGCCGCCACCGCGCCATCGGCATTGACCAGGCCCGCACCGCAGCCGGGAGCGCACGCCACCGGCAACGGGCGTGCACTGCTCTTCAGCAGCGCCTCCACCGTTGCCGGCGTCAGCGGGTTGAGCGCCACCGACTGCATCAACGCCACCACGCCGGCCACATGCGGCGCCGCCATCGAAGTGCCGCTATACACCGCATAGGCCGGATTGGCTGGAACCGTGGTGCCGCTATTGAGCGTGGAAATGATCGCCTGGCCGGGCGCGGCGATGTCCACGCCCTTGCCGAAGTTGGAGAAGCTGGCCTTGGCGCCGGCCGAGGTGGTTGCCGCCACCGCAATCACGTTCGCGCAATTGGCCGGCATGCTGGTGGCCACATCCATATTGCTGTTGCCGGCCGCCACTACCACGGCGGTGCCGCGCGTGACCGCGCCGGTGATGGCATTGCCGATGATCGTCGAGCAGCTGCCATAGCCGCCGAGCGACAGGTTGATCACCGTGGCGGGATTCGGATTGGCCGGTACGCCGGTCACCTTGCCGCCAGACGCCCACACGATGGCATCGGCGATATCGGACATGTAGCCACCGCATTTGCCGAGCACGCGCAACGGCAACAGTTTGGCGTTGAAGGCGGTGCCGACCACCCCGGCCGCGTTGTTGCCAACCGCGGCAACGATGCCGGCGACATGGGTGCCATGCCAGCTGGAATTGGACGCCGACGCGCCCGCACCGCAAGCGTTGGCCGCAGACCAATCGCCCTGATCGGCTGCATTGTTGTCACGCGCGGTGCCGTCGCCTGCGACGGTGGGGTCGGTGATGAAGTCGTAGCCGGGCAACACGTTGGCGGCCAGGTCCGGGTGCGCCGTGATGCCGGTATCGATCACCGCCACCACGATGCCCTTACCGGTGGCGCGGTCCCAGGCCGGGCGGACATTGAGGCTGGCGGTGGTGGTTCCCATCGCCCATTGCTGTGGCAAGCCGGGGTCATTAGGCACCAGCAGCGGCCGCATCAGCACGTCCACTTCCACCCGCTTGACGGTCGGGTCGGCGGCAAGCCGGCGCATCAAACTTTCCGAGTCGACACGGTCCAGGCGCCGATCAGCCACCAGCAGCATCGGGCCGGCACTGAGCCGACGCGTGGCCGACAGGCCCAGCGCGCGCCCTTGCCGCCTGGGGACGGCGCGGGCGATCTCGCCCCACGGAGCCGACAGCCCGGTCGCGCGGGTGCTACCCACGCGGTCCTTGTAGCTGACGATGAAACGCTGGTGGCTCGAGCCCGATGCCAGGCCCTGCAGGTTGACCTCGCCGGCCGATACCTGAAACACACACGCCATCGCACACACACACGCCGCGTAGCGCACTGCGCCAACCGTTGACTGCCTCATGAATCGCCCTCCCCAGGACATCGGTACTCGGATGACGCGCAGCGCAGGGACTGCAATGCCGCGTCGGATGCGCGGGCATTGCATGACGCAGCCCCCACGTGACGAGGCTATCGGCGAACCCGAATGGCGCTGAAGCCAGGCAGCATCAGTCCACTCGTGTTCGTTCAGCCACTCCTGGCGCACGTCGCGGCCCTTGCAGCGCGCCCACAAAAAAGCCCCGCCTGGGCGGGGCACAAGAGAGAGAGACAGGCACCGACAGCGCGTCGGGAGCGCTCTGACAGACGCCGGCACTGTGGCCGGCGTCCGCTGGGGAAATACGCGTTACGGCGTCGCGTTACGGCGTCTGGCTGACCGCGCCGGCTGCGTTGACGATACCGGCGCCGCAACCGCCCGAGCAGGCGCCCGGCAACGGCCGTGCAGTGTTCTTCAACAGCGTTTCCACCGCCGCCGGGGTCAACGGACGCGACGCTGCCGACTGCACCAGCGCGACCACGCCGGCCACGTGCGGCGCCGCCATCGAGGTGCCGTTGTAGGACGCGTAGCTGGCGCTGCCCGGGGTGGTGGTGCCGCTGTTGAGCGTGGACAGGATCGCCGAGCCTGGACCGGAGATATCGATGGTGGTGCCAAAGTTGGAGAAGCTCGAACGCGCGCCGGCCGAGGTGATCGAGGCCACCGAGATCACGTTGGCGCAGCTGGCCGGGGTGAAGTTGGCCACGTTGGCATTGCTGTTGCCCGCCGCCACAACCACCGTGGTGCCGCGCGACACCGCGCCGTTGATGGCGTTCTGGTAGGTGCTGGAGCAGGCGCCGTTGCCGCCGAGCGACATATTGATCACTTCGGCCGGGTTGGCATTGGCCGGCACGCCGCTGACGGTGCCGCCGGAGGCCCAGACGATCGCATCGGCGATGTCCGAGGTGGTGCCGCCGCACAGGCCCAGCGCGCGGATCGGCACGATGCGCGCATTGAATGCGGTGCCGGCCACGCCGGTGCTGTTGTTGGTGACCGCGGCAATCGTGCCGGCCACGTGCGTGCCATGCCAGCTGGAGTTGGCCGCTGCCACGCCGGTACCGCACTGGTTGGCCGCGCGCCAGTCGCCCTGGTCGGCCGCGTTGCTGTCACGGCCGTTGTTGTCGCGCGCACGCGCCGCATCGCTGATGAAGTCGTAGCCGGGCAGCACGTTGGCGTTGAGGTCCGGATGGCTGGTGATGCCGGTGTCGATCACCGCGACCACCACGCCGGTGCCGGTGGCGGTGTCCCAGGCCGGGCGCACGTTGATGCCCGATGCGGTGGTGCCAAAGCCCCACTGCTCGGACAGACGCGTGTCGTTCGGGGTCAGCGTCGGGTACATGATCTGGTCGATTTCCACGTATTCCACGCTCGGGTCGGCGGCGATGCGGCGCATCAGCGTCTCGGCTTCTGCGCGGTCAAGACTGCGGTCGGTCTTGAGCACTTCGGAGCCCAGCGCGGTGCGACGCACGTGGTTCAGGCCCAGCGCGCGGCCAGCGCGTGCCGGCACCGCAGTGGCAACAGAATTGAGCGAGGCGCGCATCGAGGTCGGGCTCACCGACGCACTGCTGCCGTCGCGGTATTTGACGATGAAGCGATCCAGCGTCGGCTGCGAATCCAGCCCGGACAGATTCACCTGCCCGGCGAAGGCCGGCACCGCCAGCAGCGAGGTCAGCGCGGACACACCCAGGACTACCAGCGCGCGCGTAGGCGCACGACGTTGCGACACATTGGACATCGATCGTTCCTTTCAGTGATGAGGTGCCGCAGATGCGGCGTGATGGCCGGACCCCATCGCGCGCTGCGATGGCAGGTCTGGAAGTGCACAGGCAGGTGCCTGTCGAAACGACTGACCGGTGTCCGTCCCGGCCACGCGGCAACACATCCCCAGCGCCTGCCGAATCGGTAGGCGTGGGAGTGGATTGCAGATGAGGAGCGCGCCCTGGCGCAGTGCCGGGGCGCGCGTGACGCGCGGTTAGTAGCTGGCGCGCAAGGTGACGCCGGAGAACGTGCTGTAGGCCTTCAGCCGCACGTAATACGTTCCGGACGGTGCGGTGATGGTGCAGGTCTCGGCATTGCCGCTGCGGTATGGGCGGCAGGTGTAGGCCGAGTCGGTCGGTGCACTGCCGGCGCGCACGTACAGGTCGGCATCGCCGCTGCCGCCGCTGGTGGTCACCGTCAAGGTGCCGCTGCCGGCCGGCACGGTGATGGTGTAGTTCAATTCCGCGCCGGTTGCCGCGCCCAGGCCGGTCACCGGAGTGCCGTTGGTCAAGGTGTTTCCACCACCGCCACCGCCGCCGCTCCCGCCATTGATGGCCGCAGTGACCGCGGCATCGGCGTTGACGATGCCGGCACCGCAGCCGCCCGAGCAGGCGCCCGGCAATGCACGCGCGGTGTTCTTCAACAAGGTTTCCACCGCCGCTGGCGTCAGCGCGGTCGGGGCGACCGACTGCACCAGCGCGACCACGCCGGCCACATGCGGCGACGCCATCGAGGTGCCGTTGTAGGACGCATAGCTGGTGCTACCCGGCGTGGTGGTGCCGCTGTTGAGCGTGGACAGGATGGCCGAGCCGGGTGCCGACACATCGATACCGGTGCCGAAGTTGGAATAGCTGGCCTTCGCGCCCGCCGAGGTGGTGGCGGCCACCGCAATCACGTTGGCGCAGTTGGCCGGCAGCGAACCGGACACGTTGGATGCATCGTTGCCGGCCGCGACCACCACCGTGGTGCCGCGCGACACCGCACCGTTGATGGCGTTCTGCATCGTGGTCGAGCAGCTACCGCCGCCGCCGAGCGACATGTTGATCACCTCGGCCGGGTTGGCATTGGCCGGGATGCCGCTGACGGTGCCGCCGGAGGCCCAGACGATGGCGTCGGCGATATCCGACAGCGACCCACCGCACTTGCCGAGCACGCGCACCGGTACGACCTTGGCGCCATAAGCCGTGCCGGCCACGCCGGTGCTGTTGTTGGTCACTGCGGCGACCGTGCCGGCCACATGGGTGCCGTGCCAGCTGGAGTTGGCGGCGGGAATGCCGGTGCCGCATTCGTTGGCGGCGTACCAGTCGCCCTCGTCGGCAGGATTGCTGTCGCGTCCATTGCCATCGCGCGCGGTGGTCGCACTGCTGATGAAGTCGTAGCCCGCCAGGATATTGGCGTTGAGGTCGGCATGGCTGGTGATGCCGGTATCGATCACCGCCACGACCGTGCCGCTGCCAGTGGCCTTGTCCCAGGCCGGGCGGATGTTCAGGCCGGCGTTGGTGGTGCCGAACGCCCACTGCTCGGACAACCGGGTGTCGTTGGGGGTGAGCGTGGCATGCAGGATCTGGTCGACTTCAACGCTCTGCACATTGGGATCAGCGGCCAATTGCCGCATCAGGGTTTCGGCCTCGGCGCGGTCCAGCGCGCGGTCTGTCCTCACCAGTTCCGGCCCCAACGCCAGGCGGCGCACCGAGTTCAGGCCCAGCGCCTTGCCGGCTTTGGCCGGCACCGCGCGCGCAGCAGTGCGCAGCGAGGTGGTCAACGCGGACGGGCTGGCCAGCGCGGTGCTGCCGTCCTTGTAGGTCACGATGAATTTCTGATGGGTCTGTGCGGTGGCCAGGCCATCCAGGTAGACCTCGCCGGCAAAGGCCGGCATCGCGAGCAGTAGCGAGGTCAGGGCGGACGCGCCCAGGATGGTGAGCGAGCCAGTACGCTTGCGGAGAGACGCAGTCGACATCGAATTCCCTTCCATATCAAAGAGAACCGCCGGAGCGGTGTTATCCGGCGCCGCCTTCCGTAGGTCAGCGCCGAGGTCCCCGGATCGCCCCTGTTATCGATCCGTTCAGCGAACCTACCGCACTCCAACCGAACTGGACAATAAGAACTTCGCACTTTCAAAAAATTAAATATCAGATTTGTGACACCGTACGGCACCGTTCAGTCTCGCGATGACATGTGGCGACACCAAATGACACGCACTTGCTGCACTGCGCGCAAAAAAAAGCCCCCGCGCTGACGCGCAGGGGCCCTGATTTGGCTTGACGTGTTGGCTTAGGACAGACGCACCAGCCAACCGTGGCGGTCCGGCACGCGCCCGTACTGAATGTCGGTCAGCTCCTGGCGCAGCGACATCGTCACCTCGCCCGCCGGTGCAGACAGGTCGCCGACCGCAAAGCCATCGCCCTTCAGCTCGCCGATCGGGGTGACCACGGCCGCCGTGCCGCAGGCGAACACCTCGCTGATCTCGCCGGAGGCCACGCCGTCCTTCCACTCGTCGATGGACACCTTGCGCTCCACCACCTGCATGCCGCGGTCGCGGGCCAGCTGCAAGATGCTGTCGCGGGTGATGCCTTCCAGGATGCTGCCAGACAGCTCCGGGGTCACCAGCGTGCCGTCCTTGTAGACCAGGAACACGTTCATGCCGCCCAGTTCTTCGATGTACTTGCCTTCCACCGGGTCCAGGAACAGCACCTGCGAGCAGCCCTGCGCATAGGCTTTCTGCTGCGGTAGCAGCGAGGCGGCGTAGTTGCCACCGCACTTGGCCGCGCCGGTACCGCCCTTGGCCGCACGTGCGTACTCGGTGGACAACCAGATCGACACCGGCGCCACGCCCTTGGCGAAATACGGGCCGGCCGGGCTGGCGATCACGTAGTACGAGGCCTTGTGCGCCGCGCGCACGCCCAGGAACGCCTCGTCGGCGATCATGAACGGGCGGAAGTACAAGCTGGTTTCCGGCGCCGACGGCACCCAGTTGGCATCCACCGCCACCAGCTGGCGCAGCGACTCCACGAACAGGTCCACCGGCAGTTCCGGCAGCGCCAGCCGGCGCGCCGAGCGCTGCAGGCGCTCGCCATTGGCCTGCGGGCGGAAGGTCCAGATTGAGCCGTCGGCATGCCGGTAGGCCTTGATGCCTTCGAAGATCTCCTGGCCGTAATGTAGGACCGAGGCGGCCGGATCCAGCTGCAGCGGGCCGTAGGCACGCACCTGCGCGTCGTGCCAACCGAGCTCGTTGGTCCAGAAAATGGCGACCATGTGGTCGGTGAAATGCAGGCCGAACCCCGGTGCAGCCAGGATCACGGACAGTTCGTCGGCGCTGCGCGGCGACGGGGAGCGGGTGGAAGCGAAGGACACGGACACCGAGAGATTCCTGTAGAGCGGAAGGAAAGACGCGGCGCCACGTGCAAGACATGGCGCCTGATGGTCAGAGCATGCCGGTCTCGAGACGGGCCGCTTCAGACATCATATGCCGGCCCCACGGCGGGTCGAAGACCAGCTCGACGTCGGCCTCGGCAATGGTCGGGATCATTTCCACCTTGCTGCGCACGTCGTCGACCAGGATCTCGCCCATGCCGCAACCGGGCGCGGTGAGGGTCATCTTGACGTCCACCCGGCGCTGGTTGTCTTCCTCGCGATGGCTGACCACCGCCTCGTAGACCAGGCCCAGATCCACGATGTTGAACGGAATCTCCGGGTCGAAGCAGGTGCGCAGCTGCTGCCACACCAGCGCTTCCACTTCTTCGTCGCTGGCGTTCTCCGGCAGTTCCAGCCCCGGTGGGGCCTCCTTGCCGATCGCATCGCCGTCCTTGCCGGCAATACGGAACAGGTTGCCTTCGACGAAGACGGTATAGCTGCCACCCAGCGCCTGGGTGATATAGCCGTAACTGCCTGCGGGCAGGGTCACCGAATCGCCCTGCGGCACCATGACGGCATCGCAATCGCGTTCGAACTGGACGGGTTCGCTGCTACGGGAATACATGGGCTGGATATGGGGCCGCGTCGGGAGCGCGCAAGTCGGCCATTCTAGCCGACCACAGCGGGCAGACCGCCGATTGCGGCGTGCAGCACGGACGACGCTGCATTCCATCCGCCAGCGCTGCACACCGCAACGGCAGCACGCGCTCTATCATGTGCGCACTGTCAGGAGTTCCAATGCCGCCCACCTCTGCGCCCGCCAGAACCGCTCACTGGCTCTGGCCCCCGCTCCTGCTGCTGGGATGCGTCACCGCCCTCATCGCCTGGATCCTCGTCGCGCTGACCCTGGGCCATCAATCCGGCTGGATGGCGGTGCTGGTCGCGCTGGAAGTGGCGTGGATGCTGCGCCTGGGCACCTTGCCGGCTGGCCCGCTGCGCGTGGGCATCACCCTGGTGTCGACCGTGGCGCTCATCGTTGCGGCCAACTGGGGCATTGCGTCGGCACAGCTGGGCGGCGCACTTGGCCTGGATCCGTGGACCTCGTCGCTGAAGATGGGCGCCGGGCTGGCCTGGACCCTGCTGCAATTGGCCAATACCGGGTTCGACCTGGCCTGCTATGTGGCCGCGCTGGGACTGGGCTGGTGGGCCAGCCGCTAGCTGGGGTTCCCCGTGCCCGCGCGCGTGTGCTGGCAGTGTGGGCCGTGATGCTTCGCTCGGACCCGCCGGCGTTGGTGCCTACTACTTCAATGGACCGGTGGTCGCCTCTTCGGCTTGTTTGCGAAGCAGGCAGATCAGGCCCTCAGTTCGGCCAATCGCTGCCACTTGTTTCGGCGCGGTTAGTCCCGCCTCGGTGACGCATGCAGTGGCCCTCGGGCGCTTCGCAGCAGGCATCCCGGCCCGCCGCGATTTTTGCCGAACTCCCGTGCCCCGCCTTGCCCGTGTCATCGCGTGTCAACCCGATGGCTGCCCGTGCGTTGACGGCATATCGTCTTCGCGGAAGCTACGCTGTGCTGGTGGGAACCCCTTTCGATCCGCAACCTGCTGCACCGGCATCGGCGGCGCCTGTCTCGCTGGACGCGTTCCTGTCCGGGATCGGGCCGCGCGCGTTCCGCTTTGCCGAGGCCGGTCTGCGCCATCGCGAGGACGCGCTGGACGCGGTGCAGGACGCCATGGTGCGGCTACTCGGTTATCGCGATCGCCCAGCCGAAGAATGGACCCCGTTGTTCTGGAGCATCCTGCGCAGCCGCATCATCGACCTGCAGCGGCGGCGCAGCTTCCGGCTGAAGTTCTGGGCCCCGAACGAGCGTGCCGACGACGAGGGCAGCATCGACTGGCTCGATCCGGGCATCGGCCCAGCCGGCGAACAGCAGCAGCAAGAGGCCTATCAACGCCTGGTCGAAGCGCTGCGCACATTGCCGGCACGCCAGCGCGAAGCCTTCACGCTGCGCGTGCTCGAAGACCTGGACGTGGCCACCACCGCCAAAGCGATGGGCTGCTCGGAAGGCTCGGTCAAAACCCATCTGTCGCGTGCGCGCGACGCATTGCAAAAACAGTTCGAGGATTTCCTGTGAACCGCTCCCACGACCCGGCCCAGTTCGATGCGCAGATGCGCCGGCTGCACGCCACCGCACTCACCACCTTGCCACCGGAGACACTGGCCCAGCTGCGCCAGGCACGCCATGCGGCCGCCGCCCAGCGTTCGCGACGCCTGCACTGGCTGCTGGCCACCGCGTGCTCGGCGCTGCTGGCGGTAGGCATCGGCGTGCAGTTGCGTCCCGCCGAGCAAGCACCGGCAACCACGACCACGCAGGTGGCGACCACTACACCGGCCGCCACGAGCACCGACACCGATGACCTGCTGACCCAGAACCCGGACCTGTTCGTCTGGCTCGGCTCCGATACCGCCCTGGCCATGGAATGAGCACGATGACCCGCACCACGCGCCTGCTGTTGACTCTGCTGCTGTGCGCTTCGCCTTGCGCGGCGCTGTGGGCCCAGGACCGCCCACCCGGCCCGCCGCCGGGGCCGCCACCGCACGATGGGCCCGGCCCACACGGCGCCGAGACGCCCATGCCCGAATGGGACACGTTGAGCGCGCAGCAACGCCAGGTCTTGATCGACGCC
The DNA here is from genome assembly GCF_041475695.2 of Xanthomonas sp. NCPPB 4037. Lineage (NCBI taxonomy): Bacteria > Pseudomonadati > Pseudomonadota > Gammaproteobacteria > Lysobacterales > Lysobacteraceae > Xanthomonas > Xanthomonas sp. NCPPB 4037. Next base: position 1,102,923 of record NZ_CM191261.1, on the reverse strand, counting down.
TTGCGCGAGCGCTGGAACGACGCGCCGGACGAGCGCCCGCGCATGTTCCGGCACGCACGCCGCTGGCTGGACATGACCCCGGAACAACGCAAGCAGGCCAAGGCCGGGATGGACCGCTTCCGCAACATGAGCCCCGAGCAGCGCCGCGAGGCCAAGGCCCTGTTCGAGCGCATGCGCACACTCAGCCCGCAACAACGCAACGAACTGCAGCAGCGCTGGCAGAAAATGAGCCCGGCCGAGCGCAGCGCCTGGCTCCGCGCGCATCCGCCGGTCGATGATTGAGCGCATGCGCCGCGTTGGCGCGTGCGCGTAAGTGTTCGCTGGGCTGGCGGTATCGGAACCCGGAGACGCTGCACCTGCACCGTCCATCGCGAAGACGTCCGGCTCGCCCCGCTGCAGCGTCATCGCAGTGCCTGGCAGAGCAACCGCACCTAAAACACGCGCTGAGGATGCTCGATCCAAAGACGCGCATCGAGAGAATCGTCGTTGCCGACGCATGTGCATCGCCTCTTGCGGCGTACCTTCGTTGGCAACGCGTGCTGCAATAGACATACGCAGAAAACGCTTCGCGAACTTGCTGCACGAGCACTCGGCCAACAGGATCGAAATCTGGCGAGCGAGCAGTCGCCACCTGCAATGCAGCTATCGCACATAGCGAGTGCCGGCGGCCTATTGCATTAAGAGCAGCTATCAAAACGACTGCGCAGCCACCAGGCGGGCGCGGCCGGTGCTCGGTATCGGCATGTACCCGCGTACACTCCGGTTCCTCCGCGCCGTCCGCACCCACCTGACGGCTGCTCGATACGTTTTGTTAGCCGCTCTAAATCAAGTTGATCCTCGCGTTGGTCGCCTAGCGATCGCTGCGACGTCGGCTGTCGTCAAACGACGCGACGAGCACGATCCCTGCGTGAAACATTGCATCCGCAGCACGCAGCCTCCCACTCCGGTACTGGCTTGCGACATACCACTCTCGCTAGCTGCTGGTGGTGACTTACTGGGACTGCCTATTTTTGCTGCTTGATGTTTGCTGATCGCTGTGTCTGATTGCTACCAGCTGCCTGCTACTTTTTGCCTGCTGTCCGCTGAGCACCGCCTGCGCTTCCCAGCCGCTAATTGACGATTGCCGCCAACCACCTGCACTGCGCCCAGCTCCAAGGCGAGGCCCGATTGCTGCGTACGTCATTACGCCAGGCTCGCTTCCATGAAAAACAGCTAGCCTGCAATCAGGGCGCCAGCAGCGCCGGGATCAGCGGCGCGAAGATCAGTTCTGGCGGGAACAGCGGCACCGACTGCGCGGGGTGGTCGATCGCCAACGCGGCATACCCATGCGCCGCGCTCCAGGCCAGCAGGGTGCGCTGCTGCAGCAGCTCGGCCGGCGGGGGGCTGCCGTGCTGCGCACACCAGGCGGTCGACAAGGCATTGCGCAGGCAAGCGCGCGCCGCCTCACTGGCCTGGGCCAGGCGCGGCAACGGATGTGCGCGCAGATCCAGACTGAGCATCAGCCGGAAATGCTGTGGAAATTCGATCGCAAAGCGGATGTAGCCCAGCCCGCAGCCCATCACCGGGTCGCTCACGTTCTGCTGGGTGGCCGCAATGCGCGCGACCATGCGCTCGTAGCCGTCGGCCACCATTTCCGCCACCAGGCCATTGAGCGAGCCGAAGTGGTGCGCCGGTGCGGCATGCGACACGCCGGCGCGGCGGGCGCAAGCGCGCAAGGTCAGCGCGCGGGCGCCCGACTCGGCCACGATCTCCCACGCGGCCCGACGCAGTGCAGCGGGTAAATCGCCGTGGTGATACGTGCCGGGCGCATCTGACGGGGTGGTGATAGCGCTCACGGTGCGGTCCTCATGGGGCAATTCTCGTCTGGCGCGCGCATGTGGCATGCGTTCCTCTCGCGGCTCTCATCATGAGACCAGGGCAGTGAACCAATCAATCTTGACGGTGACAAGATGCGGCAGGCAGACTCGGCCATACCGACTCCTCGGCACCGCCTGGCTGGATGCCCTCCCTTCCGGATTTCTTACATGCGCCCGTCCCGCCCCCCCCTGCGTCTTCGCCTGCTCCGCACCGCCCTGGCCACCGCCAGCCGGCTCGCACCCGGCCCCACCGGCCGCTATCTGGCCAAGCGCTTCGTGACGCCGTTGCCCGCAACGCGCCGTCATGCCGCTGCCGCGCTCGCCAGCCTGCCGGACACGGCCCGCCACACCCTGCGCATCGCCGACACGGATGTGACTGTCTATTGCTGGGGCGACCCGGCCGAGCATCCGTATGTGCTGCTCTCGCATGGCTGGTCGAGTTTCGGGCTGCGCTTTGCCGCCTGGGTGCCGCGCCTGCAGGCGCTGGGGTATGCCGTGGTGGCCTTCGATCAGGCCGGCCACGGCGCCAGCAGCGGCCGTCTCAGCAATTTCCCGCACTTTGTCGAGGTGCTGCGCCACATCGGCCGCCATTTCGGCCAACCAGCGGCCTTCATCGGCCATTCGATGGGCGCCTCGTCGGTGGTGTTCGCCGATGAAGCCAGCTGGCGACCGGCGCGCTATGTGCTGATCGCGCCACTGCTCACCCCGGCCAAAAGCGCGGAACGCCAGTTTGCCGCCGCCGGCATCGCCGCACGCACGTTCGCACCGTTCGAACAGTGGCTGTCCGAGCTCACCGGCAAGCGCTTCGCCGACTTCGATGCCAGCGAACGTCTGCCGCACTTCGATCGCCCCGCGCTGATCATCCACGACCGCCGCGACCGCGAAACGCCGTGGGAAGAAGGTGCGCGCTTCGCCGCACTGTGGCCGGGCGCGCAGCTGGTCAGTACCGAGGGCCTGGGCCACAACCGCATGGTCGATCACGCCTCGGTGATCGATCAGGCACTGCACTTTGTCGGCCCGGCGTCTCGCTGAGGCCGGCAACGGGTCGCCGCGCATCCCGCACGGTCATGGCGACCGTGCGGGCGTGCGTAGAGCAGCGAACACAGCGGAGCGAGTAATCGTCAGGCGGGTGCAAACGGCGCGGAAGAACCACAGTGTCCGCGGGCACATGAGGATGCCGAGTACGGGCGGCACGCACTTGGAGGCGACGCAGCCGTTCTGAGAGGCGCGCTTAGAGCGGTTAACACAACGGAGCAAGCAGTCGCCAGGTGGGTGCGAACGGCGCGGAGGAACCGGAGTGTCCGCGGATACATGAGAACGCCGAGCACCGGCCGCGCCCGCCTGGCGGCGGCGCAGCCGTTTTGACAGCGGCGCTTAGTGCACGGTGCCGTTGTTGAGCGGGTCCAGGCGGTCGATCACACCCTGCATCGCGCTGTCGAACGCGCCGTCGTTGATGTGCTCGCGCAGCCGCCCCAGCCGCACCATCACTGCCAGTTCTTCCGGCGAAGCGACGCAGAAGCGCACGCCACGCCGGTTGACGAACAGCAGCCGTGAGGAGATCGGGCTCACCCACGACAGCTTGCCCGCTTGCACCTTGCCGTCCTTGTCGACGAAATCCAGCCAGGTGCCGATGTCCATCGCGCGGAACCGCTCCGCATCGGCGCTGTCGATGCTCTGTGCCACGGCTTCCGCGCCCAGCACCACGCTGACGCTCTCGGCCGCCGGCGGTGGCAGGTTCACCTGCGGCAACTCCGGCAAGGCCTTTTCCAGCTCCGGCCGCGCCTCGGCAATGGCCTGCAAGGTGTCGTGCAGCGCGGTGATCGCCACCACCACGGCATCGCCATGCAATCCCACGCTGGCAAACACACGGTGCAGCGCCGGTTGCCAGGCCTGCAGCCACGGCTTGCCGATGATGTGGCGGCGCGCCTCGGCCAGTTCCTCCAGCACGCCGTCCGCCATTGCCAGCGCCTCGACGGTTCCGGGACCTTCGTCGCCGTCGCGCAGGATCGCCATGGTCAGGTGATGCAGCCACGGCTGGCGCAGGAAATCTTCCACGGCCTTGGGCAATGGCGCGCCGGCCTGCACGCGCTGCTCCAGTTCCAACAGCGCGCGGGCGCGCGCCAGTTCGAGTTTTTCCTGGCCACGCTGGGTTTCGGTAGCGCGGCGTTCGGCAATTTCCACCCGGCGCCGGTGCTGCGACAGGAAGTCGCGGAATTCTTCTTCCAGGGTGAGAAAGATCGCCAGATTCTCGTTGAATTCGGCCACCAGACGGTCGACGATTTCTTCGACCTTGCCCATCAGCACGCGCTCGGCAGCGCTGTCGCCGTTGTTGCCTTCGCAGGCCTCGGCCAGCGAATTGAGCAGGCGCCGCGCCGGATGGGTTTTCTGCACGAACATCTTGCGGTCCAGCAGCGCCACCTTGACGAAAGGCACCACCAGCCGGCCGATCATCTCGCGCGAGCGGTTTTCCAGGTCGCGCTCATCCAGCATCACGTCGAACAGCATGCCGACCAGGTCGATCGCATCCTCGTCCATCGGATCCAGCTTTGCGGTGGCCGGGTCCACGCCCAGACGCGTGGCGCTGTTGAGTACTTCGTTTTTCAGACGCTGCGCAAGCGATTCGTTGTCGTCGCCGATCGCCGCCTGCAGCGTGGCACTCGGCGTGGCCTGTAGCAGCGACAGCACCGACATCATCTCGCGCTGGCTCAGCGGGCGTTGCTGCCCCACCGCCACGGATGCGGCGGATGCGGCGTTTTCGCGCACGTTGCGGGTCTGCTGGAGCAGCTCGTGCAGCGCATCGAGCAGCATGCCCTGGCTGCCGCCCGGGTGATCGGCGTCGCCGTCTCCGCCCGCATGGCCATCGGCACTGCCGCGCTGCGCGGCCGCCTGCATGCGCCCGCGGCTATGCGCCCAGCGATCCAGAAACCGGTTGGCCCAGGCCGGCGCGTACTGCTCGTTGGGGTCTTCACCGCCGGCTTCGCCATCAAATCCCTGGCCATCAGCAGCGCTGCGTTCGCCCTGCGCCTGATCGCGCGGCTGCATACGCGGCGGCGCACGCTTGGGCTGGGAAATCTCGGGCATCACCCCGGCCTTGGCAAGGGTCTCGTCCAGGCGGGCGTATAGCTTGCCGATCGGCTCGGCCAGGTCGCGCTCGCACAGTTTGATCAGCACCAGGCGCACTTCCGGCGCCAAGTCGCAGGTGGCAAAGGCTTCGTGGATGGCTACGCCCAGATGCTCGGGGCCCACCGGGTTGGTATCGGCCACCAGCTCCAGGCCGCCAGCGATCCAGCCCAGGCGACGATCGATGCGCGCCAGCACCTGCTTGAAATCCCGTAGAAGCACGGTGGCCAGGTTGCGCACCGCCAACCGCGATTCCAGCACGTGCTCGGGCACCAGGCTCAGCGGACCGGTACCCATTTCGCCGGCCAGCACCACCTCGGCCGACAGCGGCGTGCCTTGCAGCACGGCCTGCCAACCGGCCTCGAGCTGCTGGCGGAATTGTGCGCAGACCTCGTCGCGCTTGCGGCGCAGTTCGCGCATGCCATCGAGAAACAGCAACTGTGACGCGCCCGCGGATTCGGCGCGGTCGAACAGGACATCATCGAAATGTGCCACTGCAGCTGCAAATACCTGCGCGATCGGCGGCACGAAGACAGCGTGCGCCTGATCGAGCAAGCGTTGGTCACGGCCCGGGTGTCCCGACGGACTGGGCTGGAAGGTCATGCGCAAAGGCTCCCCGCCTTTGCAGGCGTGAAAATTCTCGAACGAGGAAAAACAGACGCGGCCCCAAATTCCGCCCTCGCATGGTAGGCGGTTCGTATGCGCGATAAATGTGACGAAGTTCTCACTTTACTCGTGACCGCCCTGGGTTCGCATGGCAGTCGGACATCGTAGCCCCTGCATTGCACTGGAGCTTGCCAGAATCGGCCGGGCGGCGGCCAAGGTTAAGCATGCGCGGCGCCGGAACCATCCAGGCGGTCCACCACCCCTTGCATGGCGCTGTAGAAGGCATCGTCCTCGCGGTGCAGGCGCAGCCGGTCCAGCCAGACCATCATGGCCAGTTCTTCGGGCGAGGACACGCACAAGCGCCCGCCACGGCGGTTGACGAACATCAGCCGCCCGGAGATCGGGCTGATCCAGGACAGCTTGCCCGGCTGTACACGCCCGGCGCGGTCGATGAAGTCCAGGCAGGTTCCCAGCGGCAACCTGCGGAAGTAATCGGCGGTGACGCGGTCAAATTCCACCTCGGCGGAGGCGTCCAGCATCGGGGTCAGCGGCTCGGCCACCGCATCGGCGGGGCTGGCGCCAACCCGCAAGGTCGCCAGGATCGGCGCGGCCGCGCCCTGCCCGGCCACCAGCGCGTGCTGCAGTTCCTGCAGCGCCTGCTCGGCTTCGCGCTGGGCCAGCCCGGCCTGGGCAAACGCCTGCAGCAATGCCGCGCGGTACGGCTCCAGCGCTTCGCCGCCGCCGGCCTGGCTCAGCTGCGCCAGCACCGCGTCGCCGAGCGCCAGCGCCTCTTCGAGCAGCGGGCCGGCGCCATCGCCGCGCAACGCCGCCTGCTGCACCGCCGGGTGCCAGACGCGGCTGAAAAAATGCTCCACCACCGGCGGCAGCGAGCCGCGCGCCAGCCGCTCCGCCAACGCCTGTGCGGCGACGCCGCGCGCACGCTCGCGGCGTTCTTCGGCGCGCTGCAGTTCATTGGCACGGCGCTCGGCGATTTCCACCCGGCGCCGGTATTGCTCGTAGCTGGCGCCGAACTCGGCCTCCAGCGACAGAAACACTGCCGGGTGCTCGTCGAAATCGCGCACCACCTCGTCCACCGCGGCCTGCACCTGCGCCAGCAACGCCTGCTCGGCCGAGGTTTCGCCACCGTTGCCGTCGCAGGCCTCCACCAGCAGGTTGAGCAGGCGCCGCGCCGGGTGGCCATCGCGCACGAACAGGCGGCCGTCGAGCATGGCCATCTTGGCCATCGGCACCAGCAGATGGCCAAGCAAGGCGCGCTGCCAGTCGGACAGATGGCTCTGCACCAGGATCGCTTCGAACAACAGCGCCACCAGGTCCAGCGCGTCTTCGTCGTCGGGATTGAGCCGGGCGGTGGCCGGGTCCACGCCCAGCGAGGCCGCCGCACGCATCAGCTGCTGGCGCAGCCCGCGCGCCAGACCCAGCTGCAGCCCGTCGATGGCCTCGAAGCCGGCCTTGGGCATGGTCTGCAGCAATGACAGGGCCGAGACCACTTCGCGCGGCGACAGCAACCGTTGCTCGGTGGAGACGGGTCCCTGGTCCGGCTCGCGCTGCCGGCGCGCATGCTGCAGCAACTGATGCAGCCCGACCGGCAGCACGTCGCGGCCGGTGCGCAGATGCACGTCGATGACCTCCACCCCGACCAGCGCACTCTGGCCGCCGGACCAGTCGGCGAAGAAGCGTGCGATCCAGTCGGGCGCATCGCCGCTGTCTTCGCCCACTGCCTCGCCCTGGCGCGGAATCCCGCGCCGGCGGCTGCGTGCCTGTGGCAGGTCGCGCAGGCGCGCCACCTGTGCCAGCGCCTGTTCGAGTTCGCCGTAGCGTGTGCCTACGCGGTCCATCAACTGCTGCTCGCACAGTTTGATCACCGCCAGATGCACCTTCGGCGCCAGGGTCACGCCCTGGAAGGCTTCGTACAGCGCCACGCCCAGGTGCTCGGGGCCAAACGGATTGCTGTCGCCGTCAATGCGCAGCCCGCCGGCAATGAAGCCCAGGTAGCGGTTGAGCCGCATCAGCTCCGGGCGCCACTGGTGTTGCAGGGCGCCCGCCAGGTTGCGCACCGCCAGGCGCACCTCCAGGTCCTGTTCGGGCAGCAGGCTCAAGCCCGCGCCGCCGCGCGCCAGGGTGCGGTCGGCCGACAGCGGGCGCCCGGATTCCAGGCCTTGCCAGGCCTGCGCCAGATGCCCACGGAAGCGCGCGGTGATCGGCTCACGTTGCTGGCGCAGCGCCTTGATCGCTTCCATGAAATCGTTCTGCGCCGGGCCGGCATCGGCCGCCAGCCGGAACAGCGACTCGGCCAGCACGTCCTGCACGTCCAGGAACGCGTCGGCCAACGGCACGAGCACCACCTCGCGCACCTGATCCAACAGTTGCGGGTTGCGGCTGGGAAGCGCATCGGTGGACAGGAACTGGGTCATCGGACGACGCGAAGGGCACGCATGAAGAAGGATCTGCCATGGCAGGCGGACAGCGCCCGGCTGGCCATGGTGCAACGGGCGTTGGGAAGGGCCCGTCTATAATCGAGCACCCCCGCCGTGATCCGGAATTATGCACGCACCGTATTCGCTCCAGGCGCTGGACGCCCGCCGCTCGGTTCCCTCCAAACAACTCGGCGAGCCCGGCCCGGACGAGGCCACCTTGTTACGCATGCTCACCTCGGCGGTGCGCGTGCCCGACCACGGCAAGCTGGTGCCGTTCCGCTTCCTGCGCATCGCCGGCGATGCACGGCAGGCGCTGGGCGAATTCCTGGCCGAACGCACCCTGGCAGGCGATCCGCTGACGCCGCCAGCGGCCGTGCAAAAGGACCGCGAACGCTTCAGCCAGGCGCCGCTGGTGATCACGGTCGTTGCTACGCTGCAGCCGGAGCACAAGGTGCCCGAGCAGGAACAGTTGATGACCGCAGGCTGCGTCTGCTTTGCGCTGCTGCAGGCCGCGCAGGCGCATGGCTTCGGTGCGCAATGGCTGACCGCCTGGATGGCCTACGACCCGGCGGTGGGCGGGTACCTGGGGCTGGGCGAACACGAGCGCGTGGTCGGCTTCATCCACATCGGCACACCGCGCATGCAGGTGCCCGAGCGCGAGCGCCCCGACCCGCGCGCGTTGCTGCGCGACTGGACACCGTGACCACGCCCGCGCCCCCGCTTGCCACCGCGCCGCTCGCCGCGGCGCTGCAAACGCCGCGCCCGGTGCCGCTGTATCTGGTCGATGCCAGCCTGTACGTGTTCCGCGCCTGGCATTCGATCCCGGACGAGTTCCAGGACGCGCAGGGCTGGCCCACCAACGCGGTGCATGGCTTTGCCCGCTTCCTGCTGGATCTGCTCGAACGCGAGCGCCCGCAGCACATCACCATCGCGTTCGACGAAGCGCTGGACAGCTGTTTCCGGCATGCGATCTACCCTGCTTACAAGGGCAACCGCGAGCCCGCGCCGGACGCACTGCGTCGCCAGTTCGCGCATTGCAAGGCACTGTGCGCGGCCTTGGGGCTGAGCGTGCTGGCCCATCGCGAATACGAAGCCGACGACCTGATTGGCAGCGCGCTGCACAGCGCGCGTGCGCAGGGCCTGCGCGGCATCATCGTCTCGGCCGACAAGGACTTGTCGCAGCTGTTGTTCGAACACGACGAACAGTGGGACTACGCGCGCAATGTGCGCTGGGGCATGGACGGGGTAAAGGCTCGCCATGGCGTGCACGCGCACCAGATGGCCGACTACCTGGCGCTGTGCGGCGATGCGATCGACAACATCCCCGGCATCACCGGCATCGGCGCCAAGTCTGCAGCGGTATTGCTGGCGCACTTCGGCAGCCTGGATGCCCTGCTCGAACGGCTGGACGAGTTACCGTTCCTGCGCTTGCGCGGCGCCGCGCAAATGGCGCTGCGGTTGCGCGAACAGCGCGAGCACGCCTTGCTGTGGCGTCAGCTCACCACCATCGCGCTCGATGCGCCGCTGGAACTCACCGAGTCCGGCTTCACGCGCGCGCCCGCCGATACCGACATGCTGACCGGCCTGTGCGACAGCCTGCGCTTTGGCCCGCTCACGCGCCGGCGCCTGCTGGCCGCCAGTGGCGGCGCCGTGCTGCCGCCACCTCCCGCTTCCCTGTCCCAAGGTCCCTTTCCATGAATCGACACGACACTCCGCCCACCGTGGTCTACGAAGGCAAGTACCAGCGCATGGTGGTGCGCGGCACCTGGGAATATTCCGAGCGCGTGCATGCTGGCGGGCTGGCCGCGATCATCGTGGCAGTGACGCCGGACGATGCAATGCTGTTCGTCGAACAATTCCGCGTGCCGTTGCAGGCGCGCACCATCGAAATGCCCGCCGGGCTGGTGGGCGATATCCATGCCGATGAATCGATCGAGCTATCGGCGATCCGCGAGCTGGAAGAAGAAACCGGCTGGACCGCCGACCATGCCGAAGTGCTGATGATCGGGCCGACCTCGGCCGGCGCCAGCAGCGAGAAGATCGCCTTCGTGCGCGCCACCGGCTTGCGCAAGGTTGGCGCAGGCGGCGGCGATGCCAGCGAGGACATCACCGTGCATGAAATCCCGCGCGCGCAGGTGGGCGCGTGGCTGGTGCAGAAGATGGCCGAGGGCTACCAGATGGACCCCAAGTTGTGGGCCGGCCTGTACCTGGTCGACCACGCACTGGATGGCACGCCGCGTGGTTGAGGTGGCCGCCCCGCTGCTCGGCACGGATGACCCCGCGCCGTTCACGGTGCATAACGCACAAGGCGCATCGCCGTGGTTGTTGATCGCCGATCACGCCGGGCAACGTGTGCCGGCGCGCTTGCACAACCTCGGCCTGCCGCAGCACGAACTCGACCGGCATATCGGCTGGGACATCGGCATTGCCGAAGTCACGCGCCGGTTGGCCGAGCAGCTGGACGCATTTGCGATCAGCCAGACCTATTCGCGGCTGGTGATCGACTGCAACCGCCCGCACGCTGCCGCCAGCCTGATGCCGGAGGTCAGCGACAGCACGCCGATTCCCGGCAATGCCGGGCTGACCGACAGCGCGCGCCAGCAACGTATCGACGCCATCTTTGCGCCGTACCACGCGCGCATTGCCGCCGAACTGGACGCACGCGCAGCACGCGCCCAGCCGACGCTGCTGATCTCGATGCACAGCTTCACCCCGGTGATGGCGGGGATCGCACGGCCCTGGCATGCGGGCGTGCTGTACAACCGCGACACGCGCCTGGCGCATCGGCTGCTGCAGGCTTTACGCGCGGAACCTGATCTGGTGGTGGGCGACAACCAGCCGTATGCGGTGAGCGATGCCACCGATTACGCGATTCCGGTGTACGGCGAAGGCCGCGGCCTGCCGCATGTGGAGCTGGAAATCCGCCAGGACCTGATCAGCGACGCCGCCGGCCAAGCCGCCTGGGCACAGCGGCTGGCGCGGCTGTTGCCGCCGCTGGCGGAGGGTTTGCTGGGCTAAGTACCGCGCTGGTTTGTTGAGCTAAACGCCGCGATGGTTTGCCGGGCTGAAACAGCGGCGTAGGAGCGCGCTTGCGCGCGATGGGGCGTTATCGGTAATCCCTATCGCGCGCAAGCGCGCTCCTACGTAAGTTGGTCGTTGCATTAGCGCATCGCATTGCATTGGCGCGCTGAATTCGGCAACGCAGCTACTGCTGCAACTTGGCCAGCGGCCGGACATGCCGGCCGCTCACCGCGCGCCTTCTCAGGCGAAGCTGTCGGTCGCACGCACCAGCGCGTCGACAGTCTCCGGCTCGAAGGCCGAGTGCCCGGCCGCCGGGCTGATCTTCAATTGGGCCTTCGGCCAGGCCTTGTGCAGCTCCCACGCGCTCTGCATCGGGCACACCACGTCGTAGCGCCCCTGCACGATCACCCCGGGAATCTCGGCGATGCGGTGCGCGTCGCGCAGCAGCTTGTCTTCGGCATCGAAGAAGCCGCCGTTGACGAAGTAGTGGTTCTCGATACGTGCGAAGGCCAGCGCGAAATGCGCGTCCTCATGCCCGGTGACGAAATCCTCGTCCACATGCAGGAAGCTGGTGGCGCCTTCCCACACGCTCCAGGCCTTGGCGGCGGCCAGGCGGGTGGCTTCATCGGTGCTGGTAAGGCGGCGATGGAAGGCGGAGATCAGGTCGTGCCGTTCCTCTACCGGAATCGCGGCAATGTAGTGCTCCCACGCATCCGGGAACAGCCGGCTCGCGCCTTCCTGGTAGAACCACTCCAGCTCCCAGCGGCGCAGCAGGAAGATGCCGCGCAGCACCAGCTCGGTGACCTGCTGCGGATGGGTCTGCGCGTACGTCAGCGCCAGGGTCGAGCCCCAGCTGCCGCCGAACACCTGCCAGCGGTCGATCCCCAGATGCGCACGCAGCCGTTCGATGTCGGCGACCAGATCCCAGGTGGTGTTATCGGTGAGATCGGCATGCGGCGTGGAGCGGCCGGCGCCACGCTGGTCGAACAGCACGATGCGGTACTTAGCCGGGTCATGGAACCGCCGCATCTTGGTATTGCAGCCGCCGCCCGGGCCGCCATGCAGCATCACCACCGGCTTGCCCTGCGGGTTACCGCATTGTTCGAAGTAAAGGGTGTGGCGGTCGTCGACCTGGAGGGTGCCCTGGTCGAAGGGCGTGATCTCGGGATAGAGCGTGCGCATGCGTCGGTCCTGCGGGAAAGGCCGCATTGTATCGGCTGCCGCCAGAGGCACGCCGCGCGGCGATGCGCAGGGACATGGCGCTGCGCGCAGGCACACAGCTTGGTGTGGAATCCGTCCTTCAGGGCAGTTGCTTGCTCGACAGTCCAGACCGAACCGCTGCCGCATGCGCCGGGATCACCCCGCAGCCTGCGGCCACTGCCCTAGCGTGACGCGGTCGCGCTGCTCCAGGTCCTGGTGGGTCGCCACCGCCGCAAACCCACGCGCGGTCAACAGCGCGGCCACCGCCTCGCCCTGGTCCCAGCCGTGCTCAAGCAGCAGCCAGGCGCCTGGCAGCAGATGGGCGGGCGTATCAGCCACGATCAGACGGATGTCATCCAGGCCGTCGCTACCGGAGGCCAGCGCACTCGCTGGCTCGTAGCGCAGATCGCCCTGCTGCAGATGCGGGTCCGCAGCGGCGATGTAGGGCGGATTGCTGGCGATCAGATCGAACCGCTCACCGGCCAGCGGTTGCAGCCAGTGGCCCAGGCGGCACTCCACGTTGTGCAGCCCATGCGCGTGCGCGTTGTGCTTTGCAATGGCCAGGGCATCGGCACTGGCATCGGTGGCGATCAGCTGCGCCTGCGGCCGCTCGCTGGCAATCGCCAGCGCAATCGCGCCGCTGCCCGTGCCCAGATCGGCCACCCGGACGCCAGCGGTCTGTTCCAGGCGTTCCAGCGCCAGCTCCACCAGCGTTTCGGTATCGGCGCGCGGGATCAGCGTGGCGGTGGAGACTGCCAGATCCAGGGTCCAGAACCCACGCGAGCCGGTCAGGTAGGCCACCGGCTCTCCCTGTTGCCTCCGCTCCACCAGCGCGCCGAAGCGCTGCGCCTGCTCAGCCGGCACTGGGTCGCGCCCTTGCGCGAACAACCAGGCGCGGTCACGCCCCAGCGCATGCAGCAGCAAGGGCTCCGCGTCGCTGCGCGCAATGCGGGTGGCGGCCTCACGCAGCAGTTGTTCGGCGGACATGACGGCAGGAGCCTCAGACATGCGGCAACTTCACTTGTGCGAAACATCGGCCGACCATTATCGGGGATGGCAGCAGGTGCGCACGCCAGAGCCAGTCTGACGTTTTGATAGCCGCAGCCTATCTATGCAATTCCATCAATCGATTTGAGATATCTATTGATCCTGCCTACCATGGCGCCTGTTCCGTCCCCCAACCCCCTTCACCGCAAGAGGAAACTCAATGTCTCTCATCAACACCCAGGTCCAGCCCTTCAAGGCGAACGCGTACCACAACGGCAACTTCATTGAGGTCACCGAAGCAAGCCTGAAGGGCAAGTGGTCGGTGCTGATCTTCATGCCGGCCGCCTTCACCTTCAACTGCCCGACCGAAGTGGAAGACGCCGCTGACAACTACGCCGCGTTCCAGAAGGCCGGCGCCGAGGTGTACATCGTCACCACCGACACGCACTTCTCGCACAAGGTGTGGCACGAAACCTCCCCGGCCGTGGGCAAGGCGCAGTTCCCGCTGATCGGCGATCCGGCCCACAAGCTGACCCGCGCGTTCGGCGTGCACATTGAAGAAGAAGGCCTTGCCCTGCGCGGCACCTTCATCATCAACCCGGAAGGCGTGATCAAGACCCTGGAAATCCACGACAACTCCATCGCCCGTGACGTCACCGAGACGCTGCGCAAGCTGACCGCGGCGCAGTTCGTGGCCAACAATCCTGGCCAGGTCTGCCCGGCCAAGTGGAAGGAAGGCGCCAAGACCTTGGCTCCGTCGCTGGACCTGGTCGGCAAGATCTAAGCCGCCTCGCATCCCTGGCCCGGTTTCCGGGCCGGGGGTGAACCGGAGCCGGTGCCGGGCTGCCCGCCAGCCATCGCCAGCACGCACCCCGCCTTCGCGCCGGCTGCGGTTCATCCCCTTCCTCCCCAGGCGACCTGCGCATGCGCAGCGACGCCATGCCCTCCCCTTGCCCATTCCCAGGAGTTTTCCATGTTGGATGCCAATCTCAAGACCCAGCTGACCGCCTACCTGGAACGGGTCACGCGGCCGATCCAGATCCATGCTTCGATCGACGACACCCCCAAGGCGCGCGAAATGCTCGAGCTGCTCGAGGATCTGGTGCTGCTCTCGGACAAGATCAGCCTGGACGTGCACCGCGACGACAACCAGCGCAAGCCCTCGTTCGCGCTGACCACGCCGGGCCAGGACATTTCGGTGCGCTTTGCCGGCCTGCCGATGGGGCACGAATTCACCTCGCTGGTGCTGGCGCTGCTGCAGGTTGGCGGCCACCCTTCCAAGGCCACTGCCGAGCTGATCGAGCAGGTGCAGCACCTGGATGGCGACTATCAGTTCGAAACCTATTTCTCGCTGTCGTGCCAGAACTGCCCGGACGTGGTGCAGGCGCTGAACCTGGCCGCGGTGCTGAACCCGCGCATCAAGCACGTGTCCATCGATGGCGCGCTGTTCCAGGACGAGGTGGAAACCCGCCAGATCATGTCGGTGCCCACCGTGTACTTGAACGGTGAACTGTTCGACCAGGGCCGCATGACGCTGGAGCAGATCGTCGCCAAGCTCGACACCAATGCCGCCAAGCGCGATGCCGCCAAGATCGCCGCAAAGGACGCCTTCGACGTGTTGGTGGTTGGCGGTGGCCCGGCCGGCTCGGCAGCAGCGGTGTATGCCGCACGCAAGGGCATCCGCACCGGCGTGGCTGCAGAGCGTTTCGGCGGTCAGGTGCTGGACACCATGTCGATCGAAAACTTCATCTCGGTGCCGGAAACCGAAGGCCCGAAGATGGCTGCCGCGCTTGAGCAGCACGTGCGCCAGTACGACGTGGACATCATGAATCTGCAGCGTGCCGAGCAGCTGATCCCGGCCGGTGCCGATGGTCTGGTCGAAATCAAGCTGGCCAATGGCGCATCGCTCAAGAGCAAGACGGTGATCCTGTCCACCGGCGCGCGCTGGAGGCAGATGAATGTGCCCGGCGAAGACCAGTACAAGAACAAGGGCGTGGCCTACTGCCCGCATTGCGATGGCCCGCTGTTCAAGGGCAAGCGCGTGGCGGTGATCGGCGGCGGCAATTCGGGCGTGGAAGCGGCGATCGATCTGGCCGGCATCGTGGCGCATGTCACGTTGGTGGAATTCGACGACAAGCTGCGCGCCGACGAAGTGCTGCAGCGCAAGCTGCGCAGCCTGCACAACGTGCGCATCATCACCAGCGCGCAGACCACCGAAGTGCTGGGCGATGGTCAGAAGGTCACCGGCCTGGTCTACAAGGACCGCACCGGTGGCGACACACAGCACATCGAACTGGAAGGTGTGTTCGTGCAGATCGGCCTGCTGCCCAACACCGAGTTCCTGCGTGGCACGGTGGAGTTGTCCCCGCGCGGCGAGATCATCGTCGACGACCGCGGCCAGACCAATGTGCCGGGCGTGTTCGCGGCCGGCGATGCGACCACGGTGCCGTACAAGCAGATCGTGATCGCGATGGGCGAAGGTTCCAAGGCTGCACTGAGCGCGTTTGATTACCTGATCCGCTCCAGCGCACCGGTCAGCGCCGACGTGGCCCAGGCTGCGTAAGCGTGAACTCAGCCAGCGCCCGGCCCGCCCAGGCGTAAGCTGCGGTTGGTCCAGTCCGTTCCACGTCACAGCCACGAGGGCTGCTGCACATGAATCTGCGTGACCTGAAATACCTGGTAGCCCTGGCCGACCACAAGCATTTTGGCCGTGCCGCCACTGCCTGTTTCGTGAGCCAGCCCACCTTGTCCACCCAGATCAAGAAGCTGGAAGACGAGCTCGGTGTGCCGTTGGTCGAACGTGCGCCGCGCAAGGTGATGCTCACCCCGGCTGGCCGCGAAGCCGCCATGCGCGCGCGCAGCATCGTGGCCGAAGTGGAACAGATGAAGGAAGCTGCCCGCCGCAGCCAGGACCCGGAAGCGGGCACCGTGCGCCTGGGCATCTTCCCCACCCTGGCACCGTATCTGCTGCCGCATGTGGTGCCACGCATCCGCGAGCGGTTTCCGCGCCTGGAGCTGCTGCTGATCGAAGAAAAAAGCGACCAGCTCATCCACCAGTTGCGCGAAGGCCGCATGGACGCCGCACTGCTCGCCCTGCCCCTGCAGGACGAGCAATTGCATGCCGAATTCCTGTTCGAAGAACCCTTCGTGCTGGCGGTACCGGAAGGTCATCCGCTGTCGCGGCACGACAGCATGACGCTGGACGATCTCTCCGAGCAGCGCCTGTTGCTGCTCGAAGACGGCCATTGCCTGCGCGAACAGGCGCTGGACGTGTGCCATCTTGCCGGCGCGCTGGAAAAGTCCGAATTCCAGGCGACCAGCCTGGAAACCCTGCGCCAGATGGTGGCGGCCAACGTCGGCGTCACCCTGCTGCCGATGCTGGCGGTCAAGCCGCCGGTGGCACGTTCGGAAAACATCCGCCTGATCCGCTTCCGCGAAGACAAGCAGCCCAACCGGCGCATCGCCATGGCGTGGCGGCGCAGCTCGGCAATGACGGCGTTCCTGGAGCAGCTTTCGCAGATATTCAAGGAATTGCCGGACAGCCTGTTTACGCTGGACCAGCCTGCAAGCGGCCCGAAAGCTGTCGCCGCCTGAAGGCCGCGCACTGCCGCGGTCGCTTCACAACGCAATCTTGTCGACAATGGACGGAGGCGGCACGCAGGTGTCGCCTTTTGCTTGTCCACTCTTTACCGCTGATGCCGGCGCCTACTGGCAACGCGTGACCGGTGCGATGTGCCCGCCTGCATTGTGGTCACGCCGCGCCGCCCTCACCTGTTGTTGGAGGGCGCACCGTGCGTCCGCTGCCCTTGTCAGGAGATTGCCATGACCTCGCAACACCACAGCGGCTTGCCGCCATCCATTCTGGTGTCCAGCCACGACCTTGCCCGCCTTGAAGCGATGCTCGAGTCTTCCGCGTTGAACAACCATCCGGCCGCCGCTGCGCTGGCCGACGAATTGGGCCGCGCACGCGTCGTGCCGCCCGACCAGATTCCCGGCGATGTCGTCACCATGCACTCACGCATCGAATGCGAAGACGAGCTGCATGGCGAACGTCACACGCTCACCCTCGTGTACCCGCACGAAGCCGATGTCCAACACAGCCGCATCTCGGTGCTGGCGCCGGTGGGCACCGCCTTGCTCGGCCTGTCGGTCGGCCAGTCCATCGATTGGCGCGCACCCGGCGGACGCGACCTGCGCTTGCGCGTGACCGCCGTGCACGACCAGCCCGAAGCGGCGGGCGACTTCCGTCGCTGAGCGCGCTAACGTAACGCGCTGCGTCCTATCCCCGACCCGTTCCACGATTCGAGAGAACCCGCATGACTGCATCCCCCTCCAAGCTTGCCCAACTGCGTGACCTGTCCGTTGTCGTTGCCGATACGGGCGACTACGACGCGATCAAGCGGCTCAAGCCGGTCGATTGCACCACCAATCCCACCCTGGTCAAGAAAGCCCTGGATCTGCCGGTGTATGCCGACCTGATCGAGCGCGAGCTGGCCTGGGGCCGTGCGCACGGTGGCGAAGACCGCAACAGCACCATCAACGAAGTAGCTGATCGCCTGACCGTCGGCGTGGGCACCATGTTGTCGGAACTGGTACCCGGCCGCGTGTCCACCGAAGTGGACGCGGACCTGGCGCACGACACCCAGGCCACCATCGCCAAGGCACGCAAGTTCATCGCGATGTATGCCGAGCGTGGCGTGTCCAAGGACAAGATCCTGATCAAGATCGCCGCCACCTGGGAAGGCATCGAAGCCGCACGCCAACTGCAGCAGGAAGGCATCGACTGCAACCTGACGCTGATCTTCAACCGCTCGCAGGCGCTGGCCTGTGCCGAGGCCGGTGTGTTCCTGATCTCGCCGTTTGTCGGCCGCATCCTGGATTTCTTTGTCGCCAAGGGCCAGACCCCGGCCAGCATCGACGAAGATCCGGGCGTGGTGTTCGTGCGCGGTGTCTACGACGAGTTCAAGCGCCGCGGCTCCTCCACTGTGGTCATGGGCGCCTCGTTCCGCTCCACTGCGCAGATCGAGGCGCTGGCCGGCTGCGACCGCCTGACCATCTCGCCGGACCTGCTGGAGAAGCTCGACGCCGACCACGGCGACCTGCCGCGCAAACTGTCGCCATTGAATGCGGACAACGCGGCCATCACGCCGATCAACAGCGACAGCTTCGCCACCGACTTGGCCGCTGACGATATGGCCACCGAGAAGCTGGCCAGCGGCATCGACACCTTCGCCAAGGACCTGGAGGCGCTGCGCAAGACCATCGCCGACAAGCTCGCTGGCTGATCGTTCCCGGTGTTGCGTCACTTCGAACGCCTGCGGCATCGCCCGCAGGCGTTTTTTGTTTGTGGCATTAGCGGCTGATTCGTATCGCGCACAGACCGCCACCGACCGATGACCTGCAGCCCAGCGCGATCTGCCACTACCGCGTAAGCCTCCACGCGCGTGCCGCCCCGGCGGCGCCGAACCCCAGCAACCTGCGCGTCGCTGTTTTCGACAACACGCTCACAACATCTGACGGGCCGCTGCCTAGAATCCGGATTCCTCAACGGACGAAATGGACAATGGCAAACATCGCAGTGGTGATGGTCGACGGTGTCGCCGACTGGGAAATCGGCGTGGTCCTGCCTGCGGCGCGCGAGTGGTTTGGCGATCAGGTCGCCATCGCCAGCATCGACGGACAGCCGGTGCACTCGATCGGCGGCTTGCGCATCACGCCGGAATTTGCGCTCTCGGATCTGGCACCGCTGGACGCCGATTTGTGGATCCTGCCAGGCAGCGAACGCTGGCAAGCCGGTGAGATTCCCGGGCTGAGCGGCGTGCTGTGCGAACGCGTGCAACAGCAGCGCCCGATTGCGGCCATCTGCGGAGCCACCATCGCACTGGCGTATGCGGGTCTGCTCGACGAGCGGCCGCACACCAGCAATTCGCTGGCGTTCTTGCAGGAGCACGTGGTGCCGTACGCCGGCGCTGCGCATTACCGGCACGAGAAAGTGGTCAGCGCCGACGGCGTGATCACCGCACCCGGCACCAGCCCGGTGGGGTTTGCGGTGACCTGCATGCGCACCCTGCATCCGGAGCGCACCGAGCTGTTGGCACAACTGCGCGGCATGTTCTCGGGCGAATTCGTCTAGACGTAGTGGCTATTGGCGTTACAAGACACGCCCTTCTGCGATATGCCGGCACCGAGTTTGTGGGTCGGCTCGCCAATCAGCGAGCACTGCGCCTTACCCACGGCTGGAGAGGTTTCGTACCACGCGTGTGCGAAATGTGCGCACCGAGTGGTGGCATGCCAGAAAGCCGTGGAAACGCCGCTGCTGCTCGCGTGCTGGAGACTTGCCAGCAGCTGGCACCAAGCCACCGCGACTACCGTTAGTGGCGTTACCGACCCGCGTCCACGCACCCGACGCCGGTGCGTGACGCACACGCCTTGCAGGCATCGTCACACACCAGCGCGCAACCAGTCTTCCGTAACGGCGGCCGGCCACCGCAACTGACACACAAAAAGATGGCCACGCCGTCTCCGGCGTAGCCATTGCAAGTTGCCTGGCATGCACTCCCATGCGCTGCCTGATCGTGAAAACGCTGCCGGTCACTATGGCCATCGGCACGCCACGATCACATGGCAGCGCTTGGATCCGGCCTCGCCTTTCCGCTCAGGCATCCAGCCCGATCGGGCAGCTCACTCCCGTTCCGCCAAGCCCGCAATAGCCATTGGGGTGCTTGGCGAGATACTGCTGGTGATCGTCTTCGGCGTAATAGAACGTGGGCGCCGGGTAACGGATCTCCGTGGTGATGTCGCCATAACCGGCTGCGGTCAACTGCTGCTGGTAGGCATCGCGGCTGGCAATGGCCGCGTCGTATTGCGCTTGCGTGCTGCAGTAGATCGCCGAGCGGTATTGCGTACCGACATCGTTGCCCTGCTGCATGCCCTGGGTTGGATCGTGGCTTTCCCAGAACGTGCGCAGCAATTGTTCGAACGACACCACCTGCGCGTCGTACACCACCAGCACCGCCTCGGTGTGGCCGGTCTGCCCTGAGCACACTTCCGAATACGTCGCGTTCGGTGTTTCGCCGCCGGCGTAACCCACCGCCGTGGTGTAGACCCCAGGCACGTTCCAGAACTTGCGTTCTGCGCCCCAGAAGCAGCCAAGCCCGAATTGCACCTGGGCCAGGCCGGTGAACTCACCACGCAACGGGTGGCCGTTGATCAGGTGCGTGTTGTGCAGCGGCAACGCCTGGGTACGTCCCGGCAGTGCTTCGCCGGGCCGTGGCATGCGTTGTTTGAAGGCGCCGATTCCCAACATGGTGCAACTCCCGCGTGTTTGAGGGTTGCCTGCTGGATGGCGCCAGTGGGAGCGGCTTTCAAGCCGCTCCCGGCGATTGCACCTCACTTCGCCTTGGTGACCGCAGCGGTGGCGGTGGCGGTATCCACTTCCGGCATGGCCGAGCTGTGGTGGTTGATGATCAGCCACTTGCCGTCGCGCTTTTCGTACACGAAGGTGTAGCGGGCCTGCACATCGCTCTTCTTGCCGCTCTTGTCGGTGAGCGTGAAGGTGTACACACCCGCGTCCACCGCGCTGTCGTCATCGAGCAGGCGCACGGTGCGGTAGTTGATGACGCCCTTGGGCTTCTTGGTCAGGAACATCTCGAAGTAGTTTTCGATCTGCTCGCGTGAGGCGCGTACTTCGTTGGAGACCGTCGGCAATAGCACGCCGTCCGGGGCGTACAGGTCGGCTACCTTGTGCGGGTTGCCGGTGGCCAGGGCCGCGTTCCAGGTGTCGAACAGCGCAGCCACTTCGCGCGCTTCGCCATCGGCGGGCAGCGCGGCCTTGTCGGTGTAGTGCATCACGCCGCCAGCCAGCGCCGGGGTGGCAGCCAGAGCCAGAACCAGAGAGAACAGGGTGCGACGCATGGGGTATCTCCGTTGAGTGATGGGGGGTTGCCTCAGTGGGCGAGCCAAGTATCGAAATCCAGCGAGCCCAAAAATTCTGCCGAGTGGCATATACTCAAATATGCTGATCGGCCTAGAGCTCGGATATGGAAACCCCAACCAATGCAGGCGATTGGCGCCTGGCGCTACGCCGCGACGCCTCCGACAGCGCACGCTGGCAGGCGCTGCAGGAGGCCAGCGCGGCGCTGCGCAGCGCCAGTACGCCAGAACAGGCTTGCGATGCAGTGCTGGGCCGCGTGCTGTTGCTGCTGGGGCTGGAAGATGGCGCGGTGCTGGCGCAGCGCGGGCCACGCGCGCAGGTGTTTGCCAGCAGGGGCCGCGCCCTGCCGCCCGGCGCCAGCGCCCCCGGTGACAGCCATGAGGCCACCTGGCTGATGCCGCCCCGCCCGGCCGAAATGCGTGATGCGAGGCTGCCGATCCAGCTGCTCGGCACCACCCTGGGCATGGTGTGCGTGGCCTGGAACGACGGCCGCCTGGCGCCGGGCAGCGACGACCTGCAGGCATTGCAGGCCTTTGCGCTGCTGTTGCCGGCGATGGTCGCCGAGCCAGCCAAGCCGGTCGCCACGCGGCGGCGCAAAGCGGTGCAGGACGACCGCCTGAGTGCACTGAGCAAGCGCGAAAAACAGGTGCTCTCGCTGCTGCCGCGCGGGCTCACCAACGCGACGCTGGCAGCTGAACTGGGGATTTCTCCCGGCACGGTCAAAGTGCACGTCGAGCGAATCCTGCAGAAACTTGAGGTAAAAGATCGCACCCAGGCCGCGGTGTACGCGGTCCACGCAGGACTTGCGCAATGAATGCTCTGGCGGTGCGATGGAACGATTGGCCGATCACCCGCAAGAGCCTGGCGGTGGTCACCCTGCCGCTGCTGCTGCTGGCCGTGGCCTTGATGGCGATCTACAGCGTGGAGCGGCAGAACATCGCCGCCGAA
Source organism: Xanthomonas sp. NCPPB 4037 (assembly GCF_041475695.2). Taxonomy (NCBI): domain Bacteria; kingdom Pseudomonadati; phylum Pseudomonadota; class Gammaproteobacteria; order Lysobacterales; family Lysobacteraceae; genus Xanthomonas; species Xanthomonas sp. NCPPB 4037. Next base: position 1,080,817 of record NZ_CM191261.1, on the reverse strand, counting down.
AACGATGTGCGGCAAACCTTGGAAGTGCTCAGCGATCTGTACGAAGCGCACGCGCTGCTGGCCGAAACCGCCGCCGGTGTGCGCGGGTATCGGCTGGTGCGCCGCGATGAATTCCTCACCCCGTACCGCGACGCGGAGCCGCGCCTGCAACGCGTGGCCGAGCGGCTGTCGCAACGCATTACCGACCCGGTGCAGGCGCAGCGTTTTGCGCGCATCAAACCGTTGTTCGCCGAAAAGATGCAGGGCTGGCGTCGTCTGCTTGCGCCGGATCTGAGCCGCGAGGAAGAGATCCGCCAATTGTGGGATGGCAAGTACAAACTCGACATCCTGCGCGCTGAATTGCGCGAACTGCGCAATTACGAAACCGCGCAACTGCAGGTACGCACCGCCAAGGCGCAGGGGCTGCGCCAGCGCAATCTCATCATCACCCTGAGCGCAGCGATGCTCGGCGGCCTGGGCGCGGTGTTCGCGGTGGCGTGGTTCGCCTCGGCCTTGTCCGGGCGCCTGCGCACGCTGGCGGCCAATGCCGACCGGCTCGGTGAAGGGCTGCCGCTGGCCGCGCAGCCGCGTGCCGGCGATGAACTCGGGCAGGTCGGCCAACGCCTGGCACAGGCCAGCGAACTGCTGGCCGCACGCGCCAACGAAGCACAACTGGCCCGCCGCGAGGCCGAGACCGCCAACCGCGCGAAGACCGAATTCCTCTCGCGCAGCAGCCATGAATTGCGTACCCCACTCAACGCGATCCTGGGCTATGCGCAGGTGCTGGAGATGGATTTGCCCGAGCCGGGCCACCGCCGTCACCTGCAGCACATCCTGGGCGCCGGCCGGCACCTGCTCGGCCTGATCACCGAGCTGCTGGACATCGCCCGCATCGAAGCCGATCAACTGGATCTCAGCCCCGAACCAATCGCGGTGCGCGCCGCCGTGCACGAGGCGCTGGGCCTGATCGCGCCGGACGCCGACAAGCACGGCATCAGCCTGCAGCCGCCGGCCATCGATGGCCCCTGGACGGTGCGCGCGGACGCCCAGCGCCTGCGCCAGGTGCTGCTCAATCTGTTGTCGAATGCGGTCAAGTTCAATCGCACCGGCGGCCAGGTGCAGGTGAGCGCACAGCCGGATGGCGATCAGGTGCGCATCGTGGTCGCCGACCAGGGCGCTGGGCTCACAGCGGCGCAGATCGAACGGCTGTTCACCCCCTTCGAGCGGCTGGGCGCGGAACGCTCGGCCGTGGAAGGCACCGGGCTGGGGCTGGCGTTGAGCAAGCGCCTGATCGAGGCCATGGGCGGGCAGATCGGCGTGGACAGCAGCCGCGACGGCGCGCGTTTCTGGATTTCCCTGCCGCAAGGCGAGCCGCAGAGCGCCGAACCTGCGCGCACGCTGCTGCCGCCCAGCAACGCCGGCAGCGGTGTCTGCCGCCTGCTGAGCATCGAAGACAACTACTCCAACCAGGCGCTGATCCGCACGCTCACCGAGCGGCGGCCGCAGTGGCAGCTGCTGGAAGCGGCCAGCCTGGCGCAGGCGCGTGCGCTGCTGCAGCACGAGGTGCCGGACCTGATCCTGCTCGACCTGCACCTGAGCGATGGCAATGGCGAAGAACTGCTGCGCGACCTGCAGGCGCAGCCGGCCAATGCCGCGGTGCCGGTGGTGGTGATCAGCGCCGACGCGACCTCTGCCACGCTGGCGCGCGTGGGCAACCAGGGCGTGCGCGCCTATCTGACCAAACCGCTCGATGTGGCGGAATTCTTCACCGTGATCGACAGGCTACTGGCATGACACGCGACGATATTCTCGCCTCCCGCATCCTCATCGTCGACGACGAGCCGGCCAATGTGCGGCTGCTCGAAGACCTGCTGCAACGCGAAGGCTTCCAGCAGGTGGTCGCCACCACCGACCCGCAACGGGTCATGGGCCTGGTGTCGGCATTCGCGCCGGACCTGATCCTGCTGGATCTGAAGATGCCGGAACTGGACGGCTATGCGTTGCTGGAGCAGCTGGCGCGCCTGTCCGACCCGGGGCAGTTCCTGCCGGTGATCGTGCTCACCGCCGACCCCAGCCGCAGCGCCCGCCATCGCGCACTCGGGTTGGGCGCCAAGGACTTCCTGACCAAGCCGTTGGACACCTTCGAGGTGGCCTTGCGGGTCTGGAACGTGGCTGAAACCACGGTGTTGTTCAAACGCCTGCGGGCACTGGCCTCGCCCGATGCGGCGCCGCCGGGCTGGCGTCAGACGGAGTAATCGTGCCGCCGATCTGCGCGCGCGACCGTCGTCGGAGCGTACCTGGGCGCGACCGGCGTTGCCTGGGAAACCTCATCGCGCCCGGGTGCACGTCTACGCGCAGCACAGACAAACGCAGGGGGCCGCGCGCCGTTACAGCGCGCGCGTGACCTCGCCGCACAGGCCGATCTCGGCCAGCACCGCTTGCGCCTGGCTCAGATGCATGTCTGCCACGCAGACCTGCAACACGCCGAAGGCCGGCAGTTCGCCTGCGCCGCCCAGCAGCGATTCACCGAACACGAAGGCGGTGATGCCAGCATCTTCCAGCGCGTGCTTGGCCAGATGGGCATCGATGATGTGACTGGCTCGGTAGGCGATCTGCATGTCAGCCGCGCCCCAGCCGTTCGCGTTCGGCATCCAGTTTCCACTCGCGCAGTGCGGGCAGGCTGTCGAGCGCGGCCAGATAGTCGCCGGCGGCTTCGAACAGCGGCACACCGTAGCTGGCAAAGCGCAATGCCACCGGCGCGAACATCGCATCGACGATGCCGAAGTCGCCGCACAGGAACGCACCACCCTGCCCGTGTTCGGCACGCAGGCTGGCCCATAGCGCCTGGATGCGCGCGATGTCGCGCTCGGCAGCGGCATCCCAGTGGGCGGGCCCGGGCACACGCGCCAGATCCATCGGCAGCTGGCTGCGCAACGCGGCAAAGCCACCATGCATTTCGGCGGTGGCGGCGCGGGCCTGCGCGCGCACTGCCGGGTCGGCTGGCCAGCCGCGGCCATCGAGCCAGCGCTCGTTGACGTATTCGCAGATCGCCAGCGAATCCCACACGTGCAGCGTGCCATCCCACAGCACCGGCACCAGCCGGGTCGGCGAATAGCCGGCAATGCGGGCCTGGAATTCCGGCGTGTTCAACGGCAAGGCGACTTCTTCGAACGGCACCTGGAAATGCCGTAGCAACAGCCACGGCCGCAACGACCAGGAGGACAGGGTCTTGTCGCCGATCACCAGGCGGGGCAGTGACATTGCGCAGCTCGCTCGAAGGAGTGCGCGCAGCGTACGCGTCGGACGCGATGCCGGCCAGCGGCCGATGGCCGAGCCGATGAACCGGTTGCGCGCCGGCCCTGGCCGCCGCAGGTTCCAGTGCGCTCTGGCACTGCCCCGCACGTGCCACCAGGCCGCCACGTGCGCCGCGCCTACCCCTAAACCGGTGCCACCGCCTAAACTTGCGGCTTATCCGATACCGATGCCCCGCATGTCCGAGATTCCAGCCACCGACGCCACCGCCCCGGCGGAGAAGAAAGACTTCATCCGCCAGATCGTTCGCGAGGACCTGGCCAACGGCAAGCACGCGGCCATCCGCACCCGCTTCCCGCCTGAGCCCAACGGCTACTTGCATATCGGCCATGCCAAGGCGATCTGCCTGGACTTCGGTCTGGCGGCCGAGTTCGGCGGGCTGTGCAACCTGCGCCTGGACGACACCAACCCGGCCAAGGAAGACCCCGAGTTCGTGGTCGCCATCCAGGACGACGTGCGCTGGCTGGGCTTTGAGTGGGCGCAGTTGCGGCATGCCTCCGATTACTTCGAGGTGTACTACCTGGCGGCGGAAAAGCTGATCCGCGACGGCCATGCGTTCGTCTGCGACCTCTCGGCCGAGCAGGTGCGCGAATACCGCGGCACGCTGACCGAGCCGGGCCGCAACTCGCCATTCCGCGAGCGCAGCGTCGACGAAAACCTGGACCTGTTCCGGCGCATGCGGGCCGGCGAATTCCCCGATGGCGCGCGCACACTGCGCGCCAAGATCGACATGGCCAGCGGCAACATCAACCTGCGCGACCCGGCGCTGTACCGCATCAAGCACGTCGAACACCAGAACACCGGCAACGCCTGGCCGATCTACCCGATGTACGACTTCGCGCATTCGCTGGGCGATGCGGTGGAAGGCATCACCCATTCGCTGTGCACGCTGGAATTCGAAGACCACCGCCCGTTGTACGACTGGTGCGTGGACAAGGTGGACCTGAGCGGCCATCCCGAGCTGCTGGCGCCGCTGCTGGGCAAGGGCTACCCGAAGGAAGCCGCCAAGCCGCGCCAGATCGAGTTCTCGCGCCTGAACATCAACTACACAGTAATGAGCAAGCGCAAGCTCACTGCGCTGGTGGAAGAACAGTTGGTGGATGGCTGGGACGACCCGCGCATGTACACGCTGCAGGGCCTGCGCCGGCGCGGCTATACGCCGGCGGCGATGCGTCTGTTCGTGGACCGCGTGGGTATCAGCAAACAGAACTCGGTGATCGATTTCTCGGTACTGGAAGGCTGCCTGCGCGAAGACCTGGACGCGGCCGCCGCGCGGCGCATGGCCGTCATCGACCCGCTCAAGCTGGTGCTGACCAACCTGCCCGAGGGCCACACCGAGACACTGCAGTTTTCCAACCACCCCAAGGACGAGAGCTTTGGCACCCGTGAGGTGCCGTTTGCGCGCGAGCTGTGGATCGAGCGCGAGGATTTTGCCGAAGTGCCGCCCAAGGGCTGGAAGCGGCTGGTACCGGGCGGCGAGATCCGCCTGCGCGGTGCGGGAATTGCGCGCGTGGACGAAGTGATCAAGGACGCCGCTGGCGAGATCGTGGAGCTGCGCGGCTGGCTGGATCCGGAATCGCGCCCGGGCATGATCGGTTCCAATCGCAAGGTCAAGGGCACCATCCATTGGGTCAGCGCCGTCCATGCGGTGGAGGCGGAAATCCGCCTGTACGACCGTCTGTTCTCGGTAGAAAAGCCCGACGACGAATCCGAAGGCAAAACCTACCGCGACCACCTCAATCCAGAGTCCAAGCGCAGCGTGCGCGGCTACGTGGAGCCGTCGGCGGCGCAGGCCGCGCCCGAGCAGGCGTTCCAGTTCGAACGCACCGGCTATTTCGTGGCCGACCGCCGCGATCACAGTACCGCCACGCCGGTGTTCAACCGCAGCGTGACCCTGCGCGACACCTGGGCCAAGTGAGGCTCCGCCGCGCCGCTGCTCGCAACGGCGCGGCCCTGCTGCAATGACCGATGCCGCCCTGCACCTGCGCCAGTACGGGCGTGACGGGTATCGCCACCGCCACGCCCATGTGCAGGTGGTACTGCCGATTCGCGGCACCTTGGAGATCGAGGTCGGTGGACGCGGCGGGCGCGTCGATCACCGGCAGGCGGTGGTCATTGCACCGCACACCGATCACGATCAGGCCGCGCACGACGACAACCGTTTTCTGATCCTGGAATGCAGCGACGCTGACGTGGGCGCCCATCGCGTGGAGCAGCTGCAACAGCGGCCATTTGTGGCCACCACGCCGCGCCTGCTGGCCATTGCCAACTTCATCGACCAGCACTGCCGTACGCGCGATGCCGTACCCGCCTTGCTGCGTCGCCATTGCCTGCCGCCGCTGCTGCAGGCCCTGCGCGCTGATCCTGCACCACTGCAGCGCCTGCAGCAGCTGTGCGACACGATCACCGCAACACACGCCGAGCCCTGGCCGGTGCAGCGCATGGCCGCGTACCTGGGCGTGGGCGCAAGCCGCGTGCACGCGCTGTTTCGCGACACCTTCGATCAAACGCCGCAGCAATGGCTGGGCGCGCTGCGGCTGCAGCGCGTCTGCCTGCAGCTGGCGCATACCGATGTGCCGATCGCGCAGCTGGCACTGGCGCATGGCTGGTCGGACCAGACCGCACTGACGCGTGCGATGCGCCGCACCCTGGGCATGACGCCGGCGGCGTATCGACGCCAGCCCCATGCCGGCACGCGCTGAGCGGCATGCCGTGGGCGGTGTGATCCCCGCATACAGCGGCTACCAGGCTGAACGCCGCACAAGAGCCCGGGTCAAGCCGCCCCTGCACACACGCGGCATGCTGCACGCCTGGAAGGAGGCGTGCGATGCGTGAGCGGCTGATGGCAGGCGTGGCCAGTGGCATGGGCGCCGGCGCGTTGTGGGGGTTGGTGTTTTTGGCACCACAGTTGCTGGCGGCGTTTTCGCCGTTGCAACTGGCGTTGTCGCGCTACCTGGCGTATGGCGCAGTGGCCGCGTTGGTGCTGGCGCCGCGCGCGCGGCGCACCGCCGCCCGGCTGGGCCGCGCCGAATGGTGGGCGCTGGTGCGCCTGAGCCTGCTGGGCAACCTGATCTACTACGTGCTGCTCGGCAGTGCCGTGCAATGGGCCGGTGGTGCGGCCACCGCGCTGATCATCGGCCTGCTGCCGGTGGTGGTCACGGTGATCGGCACGCGCGCCGCCGGTGCGGTGGGATTACGGCGCCTGGCCGCGCCGTGCGCGCTGTGCGTGGCAGGCGTGGCGCTGGTGGCGGTGGATACCTTGCAGCGCGACGGCAGCGCGCAGGCGTCGGATCTGGGCACCCGTGTGGCCGGGCTGTTGTGCGCGGTGGGCGCACTGATCAGCTGGTCGGTGTATTCCATCGGCAATGCCCGCTGGCTGCGACGCCGCGCCGACCTGTCCAGCCAGGATTGGTCGCTGCTGACCGGCGTGGTCACCGGGGCACTGGCGCTGCTATTGGCCCCGCTCACATTGCTCGATACCACCGCGCATGCGCCGCTCGACTGGGCACGCTTCTGGGCCATTGCATTGGTGCTGGCGGTGCTCGCCTCGGTGATCGGCAACGGCCTGTGGAACCGCGCCAGCCGGCTGCTGCCGCTGACCCTGGTCGGCCAGATGATCGTATTCGAAACGGTGTTCGCGCTGCTGTACGGCTTTGCCTGGGAAGCGCGCCTGCCCAACGGGCTGGAGCTGGCCGCCATTGCCTGCCTGCTGGTGGGCGTGCTGTGGTGCGCAGCGCTGCATGGCGAAACGAACTGACTCACCGCCGGCACCACACCAGGTGCCTACCCTGCGGCATTGACCCCACGGAATGCCCATGCATATTTCCCCATCCCTACGCTGCGCGTTGGCTTGCCTGATGCTTGGCCTGGGCGCCTGCACAACCCAGCCCGCTGGCCCACAGGCGAGCACGCCGCCCAGCGGCCCCTGCGATGTGGTCGCAGTGCCGCCGAACTACGACATCCCGCCGGCACGGCTGGACGAAACCATGCAGCAGCTGGCCCACGCCACCCGCTGCGCGATTCAGTTTTCGCCGCCCACCGACCGCTCCTTCGATGCGGTACCGGTCAATGCGGTGCACGGCCAGGTGAGCATCCGCCAGGCAGTGCGCCAGGCCATCGCCGGCACCGGGATCGTGGTCCAGCAAGAAACCGCCGATTCGATCACGCTGAGCCGCTGACCGGCCACAGCGGCGTGCGGCGTGGGCAGGAGGGCTACCATGGCAGTCCTCCGCCCCTTGCAGGACGCCCGCATGCCCCGTCCCTATTCCTGGCTCCTGAGCACCGTGCTGCTGATCGCGCAGGCCTTGCTGATTGGCTGTGTTGCTCCCGCGCCCACCGAAGCGGCCACACCGCCCGCATCGGCCTCACCCATCAAGCGCATCCAGGTCAACACCACCTGCCGCACCGATGCCGATTGCACGGTGAAAGACGTGGGCAACTGTTGCGGCGCGTTTCCCGCATGCGTCAACGTCAACAGCGCCACCGACCCCAAGGGCGTGCTGGCGCAATGTCAGGCCAGCGGCACGATGAGTGTGTGCGGCTTCCGCGAGATCAGTGCCTGCCAGTGCGTTTCCGGCCAATGTGCCGCAAGCGATGCACAGACCGATACACTGCGCCGCCCCGATTCCTCTCCTGCACCGGTCCAGTGATGCTCTACGCGCAAGTTCACCTCACCCTGCCCGCCTGGATCCACGACCATGTGGACGCCAGCCGCGCCTATCCTGGCGACGCCGAGAAAGTGGCGCTGGCGATCGATCTGTCGCGAATGAACGTGGAAGCACGCAGCGGCGGGCCCTTCGGCGCAGTGGTGTTCGGGCCCGACGACCGCATCATCGCCGCGGCGGTGAACCGCGTGGTGCCACAGAACACTTCGCTGGCACACGCGGAAAACATGGCCTACATGCTGGCCCAGCAGCGCCTGCAGACGCCCCGGTTGAACGATGTCCTGTCGCCGGTGACCCTGGCCACCTCTGCGCAGCCGTGCTGCCAGTGCTACGGCGCCACCGTGTGGGCCGGCATCGACCGCCTGCTGATCGGCGCCCGCGCCGAAGACGTGATGGCGTTGACCGAATTCGACGAAGGCCCGTTGCCGGCCGACTGGGTGGGCGAGCTGACCCGTCGCAGGATCGAGGTGGTGCGCGATGTGCAGCGCGAACAGGCCTGCGCGGTGTTGCGCAGCTATGGCGAGGGTGGCGGTGATCATTATTGAGCTCCCACGGCAGGCACTGCGATGAGCGGGCTGCTGTGCTATTGCCGGCAGGGCTTCGAGCCGGAACTGGCCGCCGAACTCAGCGCCCGCGCAGCGTTTGTCGGCATTGCCGGCTATGCGCGCACGCAGCGTAACGACGGCTATGTGCTGTTTGTCTGCGACGAGGCCGCGCAGCTGGCCGCCAGGCTGCAGTGGCGCGAGCTGATCTTTGCGCGCCAGAAACTGGTGGTGCTCGCCGAACTCAAAGGCCTCGATCCCAAGGACCGCATTACCCCGATCCTGGCGGCGCTGGACGGCCAACCGCGCTTTGGCGATCTGTGGGTGGAGCATCCGGATTCGGATGCCGGCAAACCGCTGGCCGGCCTGGCCCGCAGCTTCGGGAATGCGTTGCGTCCGGCGCTGCGCAAGGCCGGCCTGCTGACCGACAAACCGCAAGCGCGCCTACCGCGCCTGCACATCTGTTTCTTGGATGGCGACCACGCATTGCTGGCAGTGGCCGACAGCAGCGACAGCGCGCCCTGGCCGCTCGGCATTCCGCGCCTGAAATTGCTGCCGGAGGCGCCATCGCGCTCGGCACTCAAGCTCGACGAAGCACTGCTCACGCTGCTGACCCCGGAAGAACGCGAACAGCTGGTCAAACCCGGCATGCGCGCCGCCGATCTGGGCGCCGCACCGGGCGGCTGGACCTGGGTGCTCACCCGCCAGCACGTGCATGTCACCAGTGTCGACAACGGCCCGCTGCGCGAGCACGTGCTGGCCACCGGCCTGGTCGAACATCTGCGCGCCGATGGCTTTCACTGGAAGCCCGCGCAACCGCTGGACTGGATGGTCTGCGACATGGTCGAGCAGCCACGCCGCGTGGCCGAACGCATGGCCACCTGGGTGCGCGAAGGCTGGTGCCGCCACACCATCTTCAATCTCAAGTTGCCAATGAAAAAGCGCTGGGACGAGACCCGGCTGTGCCTGGACCTGTTCGAGCAGCAAGCCGAGAAATCACTGACGGTGCGAGCCAAGCAGCTCTATCACGATCGTGAGGAAATCACGGTGCTGGCGATGCGGGGCTAGGAGCGTGGATTGGGGAATCGGGATTGGGGAATCGTAAGAGCGGGGATTGGTGGCGTTATTGCTACTCGCTGGCGAGCACTCGCTGACTAGGCGCGACGGTTCACTCGCGCGCAGTTGATATTTTTTGGCAGGCGGTCGCGCTTTCGGTCACCGCTGGTAGTGCTGCCACATGCTTGTTCGCACTGCATGCATCGCTGCAGGCTGGTTTGCGCCAGCCTGCTCGCTTGATTTTAGCGGCCGCTCCGTCGATGGACGGAGCGGGCTGCGGTTACAGCACGATGCGCTTGCTGCCCTCGCGCGCAGAGCGGTAGATCGCATCCACGATGCGGATGTCGCGCAGGCCTTCTTCGCCCGGTGCACGTAGCGGCGTGCCGTTGAGGATGGCCAAGGCATCTTCATCCATCTGCAGTGCCTGCTGGTGCGGCACCTTGGCGTCGAACACGCGGCCATCGCTGGCCTTGCCGGTAACGCCCTGGTAGGCCTGAAACGGCGACAACTCGTACCAGCCACGTTCGCACTCGGCACGCAGCACATTCATGTTGGCACCGAAGCTGGTCTTGCATGCGGCACGCACGGAATTGGGAAATTCCAGCGTGAAATCCATATGTTCGTCGACTTCGTCGAACAGCTCCGGGCGATCGGTCCAGCGCTTGGCGGTCACGGCCACCGGCTCGGCGCCCACCGTATAGCGTGCGGCATTGAGCGGGTACACGCCCATGTCGTACATCGCGCCGCCACCGAATTGCGAACGCAGGCGCCACGGCCGGTCAGCCTTGGTCGCATCGTGATAGCCGTTGTAGCCGGCTTCGGCACGCACGCGCTGCATGGCACCGAACGGCTTCTCGCTGGCCATCGCAATCAGGCGCCGTGTGTTGGGCTCGTGCTGCATGCGATAGCCAATGGTCAACGCCACCTTGTTGCGTTTGCATGCAGCGATCATCGCCTCGCACTCGCCTGCATTCATCGCCATCGGCTTTTCGCACCACACGTGCTTGCCGGCCGCGGCCGCGCGCAATGTCAGCGGCGCATGCAGATGGGTGGGCGTGACGATGTAGACCACGTCGATGTCGCCGTTATCGGCGATCTGGTCGAAATTCTCGTAGTTGTAGACGTTGCGATCGGGAATCTTGTACTTGGATTGCCACTGCGGAATCTTCGACGGCGTACCGGTCACGATGCCGGCGAGCCTGCAGTGCTTGGTCAAGGCCAGGCCCGGCGCGAGCTGTTCGCTGGCATAACTGCCCAGCCCGGCAAGCGCGACATTGAGCGGTTTTCCTGGCGCTTTTTTCGGCAATGCCCAGGCAGGTGCACCGAGCAGGATGCCTGCACCGCCGAAGGCGGCAAGCAAGCGGCGACGCGTTACGGATTCCACAGACATGCAAACCTCCCTCGCAAGACTAGGCCAATACTGCTCGCGCACCTTACTTGATCGGCGGCGATCACCGCCATGGTTGCAACGCACGTTCTGGCACACTGCGGCGCACCCTCTCGGAGCCTGTCGCATGATCGCTGCCGCCTGTGTTCGCTTGTTGCCGTTTGCGCTTGTCTTGTCCAGTTCGCTCGCCATCGCGGCCGATGCGCCCTTCGTTGCACGCGACCTGATCGGCGATGGTGCGTTTACAAGCAATGCAGAGGGCCCGGCCGCCGGGCCGGACGGTGCGATCTATGCAGTAAATCTCGGCAAGGACGGCACCATCGGCCGCATCACGCTGCACTCCGATGGCAGTGCCAAGGCCGAGGTCTTCCTGACCTTGCCCGAAGGCAGCCGCGGCAATGGCATCCGTTTCCGCGATGGCGCGATGTTCGTGGCCGACACGCTTGGCCGCAAGATCCTGCGCGTGGATCTGCGCACGCGCGCGGTGAGCACGTTCGCCGCGCTGCCCGCCTCCAACGGCCCCAACGATCTTGCGCTCGCCCCCGATGGCAGCTTCTACACCAGCGATCCCAACTGGACCGACAACAGCGGCCGCCTGTGGCAGGTCAGCCGCGATGGCGCCGTGCAACTGCTCGAAGACGGCATGACCACGCCCAATGGCCTGGATGTGAGCCCGGATGGCAAGCACCTGTACGTTAACGAGAGCATGGCGCGCAAGGTGTGGGTCTACGACCGCGTGGACGGCGGCCTGCGCAACAAGCGCGTATTGATCGAATTCCCCGATTTCGGCCTGGACGGCATGCGCTGCGATGCCGACGGCAATCTCTACATCGGCCGCTACGACGCCGGCCAGATCGCGGTGGTGTCGCCGCAGGGCAAGCTGCTGCGCACCATCGCGCTCAAGGGCCGCAAGGCCAGCAACGTGGCGTTTGGCGGCACCGACGGCAAGCAGGTGTTCGTCACGCTGCAGGACCGCGGCGCAGTTGAAACGTTCAGGTCCGACCGCCCCGGCCGCGAAACCGGATGCTGAAACTGCTGCGCACGTCGCAGCGGTTCTCAGGCCACGCAACGGCGTCCTGGCATGCTGCATGCCACCTGTGGAGGACTCCTCATGCAACCGATCGAACTCAAGGACGCGGCCGCCTTTGGCAGCGAATTCCTGCGCCTGACCTTGCTGCAAGGCTTCCAATCGCTCACCAAACGCGATCTGGAATTATTGATCTTCGTGTTGCTGGAGCGCGACGGCGCGATCTCCCGCAACAGCTCCAATGCCGCGGTCGCACTGCAGCTGCGGGTGACCTCGGCCAAAGTGAAGGCCCTGCGTCGCGATGGCTACGCACGCTGGCGCGCGTTGGTGCCCGAAGAAGGCGACGCGGCAATGCAGCGCATCGTGGCCAACGTACTCACCGAAGACAATCTGCGATCGGGCGCAAAACATGTCAGCGAACGCAGCCGCAAGGAAGGGTTTCTGGCCGTGCGCATCGAACACCCCGATGATGCGCAGCAGTTCGAGCAGGCCATCCTGGATGTCGGCGCGCTGCCGGTGTACGAGCGCAATCGTGAAGTGGTGGCGGTGCGCTTCGACACGCTGCTGAAGATCGCCGAACGCTGGGGCTATCTGCAGCCGGACCCGCAGGCCGCCGTACGCGAACTGCAAAAACTCACGCCTACCGCCGAAGAAGTGTCCGACCTGCTGAAAAAGGACATCACGCAGGTGCGCTGGGAAGATGTGCGGCGCGCGCTCAACAGCCTGGGCGCCAAGGCCGTGACCAGCACCGCCGAAGGCGGCCTGAAGGGCTTGCTGAAGATCGTCTTCCCCTTCATTCCTGGTTGAGCAAAAGCTCGGCATTGCAGGCACGCACTCCTGCAATGTCGATGCGTTGGTCGGCGGTTCTTCGCTGCGACAACCAGGCACCATCACATGGCTGCACACGCTCAACACGCATGCGAATGCCGCGTCCACCACAGGAATACAGCGCGCCTGACGACTGGCCGCACCAGGAATGGCTCGCAGCCGCCCGCCATCGGCGCTAGGCTTGCGGGCTGTTCCACATCAGGGGGATCTGATGACCACGCTCCGTACCGTTACCTGTTCGTTGCTGCTGCTCGCAAGCGGCACTGCCTGGAGCCAGCAGGCGCCCACGCCCGCCAGCAGCATGCCGTTGATCGATGTGCCCAGCGCCATCCGTACCCAGCCGCTGGCCAGCGGCGACGTGACCCACCAGGCGCAGCTGGAGCGCCCACGCGGAGAATCCAGCGTGATCGTGCGCTCCATCCAGCCCACCAGCGTGGTGGGCAGTTACCGCATCGACTTCCAGGCGATGGATACCGATGGCGACGGCCGCATCAGCCGCGCCGAAGCGCAGGCCAACCCGGCACTGGCCGATGAATTCGACGCACTCGATACGCGCCACAACGGCACCCTCAGCCGCGAACAGCTGGCCGGCTGGCTGATCCAGTAACTGCCCGCGCTCCTTGCGCAGCGGGCCGTGCGCGCCGCCGCACGGCCACGCGCACAGTCGTTCATGCGGCGGCCGTCTTTGCCTATTGCAGGGTCCGCTTGGGTCGGCTAGATTGTATTTAATGGATACAATCTGGACGCCCCGATGACCGCTCGCCTGGCCCTTGCTGCCGACCTTGGCTATCAACTGCAACTGGCTGCCCTGGCTTCCGGGCATGCCGCGCGGCAGGAACTGGCCGAACTGCATCTCACCCCGGCGCGGGTCACCGCACTGATCCACATCCGCGACCAACCTGGTTGCGATCAGACCGAACTTGGCCAACGCCTGCTGGTTAATCGCGCCGCCGGCATGAAGATCGCCAACGCGCTCGCCGAGCAGGGCCTGATCGAACGCCTTGCTGGCCGTGACCGGCGCAGCAAGGGGCTCTATCTCACGCCGATGGGCGAACAGACGCTTGTGACCGCGCAGGGCTGCCTGGCGCGCGCCACCGAACGCACCTGCAGCGATCTGCAGGCTGGCGAACGCCAGACCCTGTTGCGCCTGCTGTGCAAATTGAACGCCAGCACTGTCCTGCAACCGGCAGACGCCGAAGACGCGCTGGCCGAATCACTCTGACCCGCTACATCCCTCACTGCTAGGAGAGGCCGCTTGAAAGAGCATGACGTGGTATCGGTGCATGTGGAAAACCGCATTGCGTGGGTGAAGTTTGCGCGGCCGGACAAGCGCAACGCGATGAGCCCGGCGCTCAATCGCCGCATGCTGGACGTGCTGGACGAGCTGGAATTCGACGACAACGTCGGCGTGCTGGTGCTCGGCGGCGAAGGCACCGCGTGGTCGGCCGGCATGGACCTGAAGGAATACTTTCGCGAGACCGAAGCACAAGGCCTGCGCGGGGTGCGCCGTTCGCAGCGCGAATCCTATGGCTGGTTCCGCCGGCTGCGCTGGTATCAAAAACCCACCATCGCCATGGTCAACGGGTGGTGTTTCGGCGGCGGCTTCGGCCCATTGTTCGCCTGCGACCTGGCCATCGCCGCCGACGAGGCGCAATTCGGCCTGTCGGAAATCAACTGGGGCATCCTGCCCGGCGGCGGCGTCACCAAGGTGGCGGTGGAATTGCTCTCCATGCGCGATGCGATGTGGATGACGCTCACCGGCGAACTGGTCGACGGCAAGAAGGCCGCCGAATGGCGCCTGGTCAACGAAAGCGTACCGCTGGAACGGTTGGAAGCACGTACGCGCGAAGTGGCCGAGTTGCTGCTCAAGAAAAACCCGGTGGCACTGAAATATGCCAAGGACGCCGTGCGTCGCGTCGGCACCATGACCTACGACGAGGCCGAGGACTATCTGGTACGCATGCAGGAAGCGGCCAACTCGTTCGACAACAACGCGCGCAAGGAAGGCATCCGTCAGTTCATCGACGAAAAGCGTTACAAGCCCGGTCTGGGCGCGTACGAGCCGGACGCCGGCACCAACTGAGCAACGCCTTCGGCGCGTGAGCGGCCCGTGCAACGCACGTGCCGCCCATCGCTGCCGCCAGTGGTTTTCTGCACCGAGGAGGGAGTATGGAAGCCTTAGCCGCGACCCTGCGTGGCATCGCCGCGCGTGGACCGTTGGGACTGTTCATCGATGGCCAGTGGCGCGCCAGCACCGGCAGCCAGACGCTGGATGTCATCGCACCGCACACCGAAGAACGCCTGCTGCGCTACACCGAACCATCGCATGCCGACACCGAGGCCGCGGTTGCCGCGGCGCGCAGAGCCTTCGATAGTGGCCCCTGGCCGCAGCTGCCGCCGCCAGAACGCGGCGCCGCACTCAAGCGCATTGCCGACCACTTGCGGGCGCGCATGCCGGAACTGGCAGATGCATGGACCGCGCAGGTCGGCGCCACCATCGGCTTCAGTCGGCGCGCCTCCAAGCAGGCGCCGGATCTGTTCGACTACTACGGCGACCTGATCACCGCCCACCCATTCGTCGAGCCACGCACGCGCTCCAGCGGCGGGCGCGTGCATGTGGTGCAGGAACCGGTCGGCGTGGTCGTCGCCATCACGCCGTGGAATGCGCCGTTGGTGCTGCTCTGCTACAAGGTCGCCGCCGCGCTGGCGGCCGGCTGCACCGTGGTTGCCAAGCCGTCTCCGGAAACGCCGATCGACGCCTATATTCTGGCCGAATGCATCAGCGCCGCCGGGCTGCCGGATGGCGTGTTCAATCTGCTACCGGCCGGGCGCGAGGTGGGTGAACAGCTGATCCGGCACCCTTCGGTGGACAAGGTAAGTTTCACCGGCTCCACCCAGGCAGGGCGATCGATCGGTGTGGCCTGCGCCGAGCGGCTGGCGCGCGTCGGGCTGGAGCTGGGCGGCAAGTCGGCGGCGATCGTGCTGGAGGATGCCGACATCGAGAAAGTGCTGCCCAGCCTGGTGCCCTACTCGATGCCGATCACCGGCCAGGTGTGTTTCGCGCTCACCCGCGTACTGGTCCCCGCGCATCGGCGCGAGGCCATCCTGCAAGCGTATTGCTCGGCGCTGGCCACGCTCAAACTCGGCGACCCGTTTGCCGCCGACACCGGCATGGGCCCGCTGGCACTCGGCCGCCAGTTGGAACGTGTGCAAGGCTACATCGCCCAGGGCAGCGCCGAAGGCGCCAAGTTGGTCATGGGCGGTGGGCGGCCAGCGCACTTGCCACGCGGTTTCTTTCTTGAGCCGACCGTGTTTGCAGGTGTGACGCCGGAGATGACCATTGCCCGCGAAGAAATCTTCGGCCCTGTCGTGAGTTTTATCGACTATCACAACGAAGAAGATCTGATCGCCAAGGTCAACGCCAGCGATTACGGCCTGCATGGCACCGTCTATAGCGACGATCCCGAACGCGCCTACGCGATTGCACGACGCGTGCGGAGCGGCAGCCATTCGATCAACGGCATGTGGGTGGATATCGAGATGCCGTTCGGTGGTGTCAAACACTCCGGTATCGGACGCGAAGGTGGCATCGAAGGCCTGCACGGGTTTCTCGAAACCAAAACCATCTATCTCGGCTAACACCGTTTAACGCAGTCAACAGCGTGTAACACCGATCACGTTGCCAACATGCGCAACGCGCTGCGCCATGCGTCGCGTTGCGCTCGCTGCTGCAGTTTGCTTGCCAACGCTGTGGTGAACGCGCACTGCATACAGCCGCATGCACTTGAACCTTCGTACCACCTCCGTCGCACTCACGCCCGTCACTCCCCCATCCGTACCGGAAGACAGCGCCATGACCATGCCGACCGACTCGATCTCGTTCCATGCCCGCCTGACACCGCAGCGGCTTGCTGCCCGCGACCTGTTGCTGCAACAGGAATGGACCTACGCCGAACTGGACGACCTGATCGGTCGCCTGGCTGCCGTGCTGCAGACACGCGGCTGTGTCGACGGCGAACGGCTTGCGGTGCTGGCGCGCAATTCGGTCTGGCAGGTTGCGCTGCATTTTGCCTGTGCGCGGGTTGGTGCCATCTATGTGCCGCTCAACTGGCGGCTGAGTGGCACCGAGCTGGATGCCTTGTTGCAGCGTGCAGAGCCTCGCCTGTTGCTGGGCGACGATGTCGCTGCCGGACGCGCGCAGGTGGAAGACTTCGCACGCTTCATCGACAGCGCCAAGGATCTCGCGCCTGCCGAAACACCCTACATTCCGCCCGATCGGGTCAGCCTGATTCTGTTCACTTCCGGAACCTCCGGCCAGCCCAAGGGCGTGATGTTGAGCGAGCAGAACCTGCAACAGGTCGCGCACAACTTCGGCGTCACCACGCGGGTGGAAGCGCATAGCAGTTTTCTGTGCGAGGCGCCGATGTTTCATATCATCGGCCTGGCCACCAACGTGCGCCCGGTGCTGGCAATGGGCGGCTCGATCCAGGTGTCAAATGGCTTCGAGCCCAAACGCACGCTGGGCTGGCTGGGCAATCCGGCACTGGGCATCACCCATTACGTCGGCGTGCCACAGATGATGCAGGCCTTCCGCAGCCAGCCAGGCTTCGATCCTGCAGCGCTCCGTCATCTCACCGCGTTGGTCAGCGGCGGCGCGCCGCACGCCAGCGAGGACCTGCTTGGCTGGCTGGAGGATGGCATCCCGATGGTCTGCGGCTTCGGCATGAGCGAAGCCGGCACCGTGTTCGGCATGTCGGTCGATTGCGAGGTGATCCGCAGCAAGCTCGGTGCTGCGGGAATCTCATCACCCACCGTGCAGACGCGGGTCGTGGACAACGAGGGCAACGACTGTGCGGTGGGCATGCCGGGCGAGTTGCTGTTGCGCGGGCCCAACCTCAGCCCTGGCTATTGGCGCGACCCGCAGGCCACTGCCGAGATGCGCGATTGCGCGGGCTGGTTCCGCACCGGCGACATCGTCCGACGCGATGCCGATGGGTTTTTCTGGGTAGTCGACCGCAAGAAAGACATGTTCATTTCCGGGGGTGAAAATGTGTATCCCGCAGAGATCGAAGCCGTGCTGGCCGACCATCCAGAAATCCGCGAGTGCGCCGTGGTCGGCATGGCCGACGCGCAATGGGGCGAAGTGGGCTATCTGGCAATCGTGCCGGCCACTGAAACCCCGGACCTGGAGCGGATTCGCAGCTATCTGAGCGAACGCCTGGCCAAGTACAAGGTACCCAAGCACCTGCGCGTGGTCGCGGCGCTGCCACGCACTGCGACGGGCAAACTGCAAAAAGCGCGCCTAAAGGATGCACTGGCGAAGGAGGCCTGATGCAGGCCAGCGGGCCATCGAACAGGCGGGCGCGCGTATTGCGGCCCGCTTCGTTCTTATCATTCCGCACTACCCACGCATGCACGGTACGCGACGCAACAAGACGCATAGATCCAAAGAGAAGACGCAGCTGCGCTCAACCGGCGCAGCGAGCCGCACGCTGGCTCACCACTGTGCAACACCACTTCCGGACAGCTCTGCAGCAGATACACGGACACGACCGCGACGGACACGAGCGCGATCGAACGGAGACCGGCACCCAACACGGGCGTGCCCAGCCATCCCGTTCAACCACCCAGCATCACGCGCGCGCAGCAACCTTCAGCTACGCAGACGCATCCATCAGCACGTCGTATTCACCGGCCTGGTCATCGACCCACACTGCGCCCTGCTCGGCCATGGTCTTCAGCTGACGCTCCAGCTCACGCATCAGCAGCCGCACGCCCGGCTTGAGGATCGCGCCGCTGTCGCGGTAGATCACGCCACCGGCGCGCGCCTGCGACGGCTGCTGCAGCTGAAACGCGCGTAGCTCGCCACGTGCGATATCGCCGGAGACCATCATGCTGGGCATTACCGCGATGCAATCGGTGCCGAGCAGGATCTCGCGGGTAAAGCTGGCCGAACTGGAACGCAGCTGATCGCGCGTGGCCAGCCCGTGCTCGCGCATCACCTGCGCCACATCGCGCTCGACATGCTGGCTCAGGGTCGGCAGCACCTGGCGATACGCCGCAGCCTCGGCGATGCGCACCTGGCCATCGGCGAACAACGGGTGGTCGCTGCGCGCCACCAGGGCGATCGGGTCCTGATACAGCACCTTGCGCACCAACGCGTCGTAGCGCGCCAGCGGATACAGCCGTCCAACCACCAGATCGATCTCATTGCCGGCCAGCTTGGGCAGCAGCTCGTCGGTGCGCCCATGCAGCAGGCGCACACGCAAGGTCGGCTCAGCGCGGTACAGCGCCGCCAGCACGGCAGGCAGCAGCCCGCTAGCGGCCACGGGCAGCGCGCCGACGGTGATGGTGAGCGCGTCGTCCTGCAGCAGCCCTTCGAACGTATCCTGCGCGCGCCGCAATTGGCCCAGCACCACGTGCGCGGTCTGTACCAGCACCTCGCCCATCGCATTGGGACGCACGCCGCGCGAGTGGCGCTCGAACAGCGGCGCACCGACGATCTCTTCGATCTCCTGCAATGCACGCGTCAGCGCAGGCTGGGTAACGTTGAGCACGCGCGATGCGCGCAGCAGGCTCTTTTGCCGGTCCAGCGCTTCGATGACGCGCAGATGCCGGACCTTGATGCGGTGTTCGAAGAACACGGAGGACATGGTCATGGGGACGACCTTCAGTAAGGAAAAGCAAAAAGGCCCGCGCAATCGCGTGCCCTGGACGTGCGTGAGCTGGGATCAGCGCGCATCGGGTACGCGCCGCGTCTGCATGAAGGCTTCAAAGGTCTCGCCGCGCATGATGGCGTAGACCTGCAGGTTGGTCATGCGCACCACCCGGGCGAACTTTTCGATCACGAAGAAGTTGGCGCCGTACTGCACCAACCCCAGCCAATCGCGTGCGCGGATCAACTCTTTCTCCTGCTCGCTCAGGTCGGCCTCCTGCATCAACGCCTCGGCATCCTGCAGGAAGCGGTCGCGCCACGGCGCGCGAATCATGTGCCAGAAAAAGCGGTTGATCCGCAGCGCGCGATTGCTGGTGCGCAGATCGAACACATAGGTGCCGCCGAGTTGGTCCATGCCTTGCACTTGTGGATTCATGTCCGGTCCTCAGGCTGCATTCGCGTTTGCATGCCCAAGCCAGTCGGCAGAGCGCGGGGCATCGGCGCGTTCTTCGCCGGGCTCGTACAGCACCACGGTCATCGCGGTGGTGGTCATCAGGTAATAGTTCTGGTGCAGCTTGCGGATCGACCCGCCCATCGCGCCACGCATCGCCAGCCACATGATCTGCTCCACGCTTTCCGCGCCGCCCAGGCGGACGTAGTCGGTATGCGTCAGGTCGGTCAGCGTTTCCGGTGCGTGCTGGAAGCGGTCCAGAAACTCCATGTCCCACTCGGTGTTGTTGAAGCCGGTGCGCTCGCCATGGATCTGGTGCGACAACCCGCCGGTCCCCACCACCACCACCTTGAGATCTTCCGGATACGACTCGATCGCCCGCCGCAGCGCCTGGCCCAGGCGGTAGCAGCGGCGGGCGGTCGGCAGCGGGTACTGCAGGACATTGATGGCGATCGGCACCACCGTGCCGGGCCAGTCAGGCACGTGCGGCCACAGCAGCGGCAGCGGCGCGGCGCAGCCGTGGTCGATGGGCTTGTCCTGGAACACGGTCAGATCGAATTCGTCGTTGACCAGGCATTCGGCGATGTGGGCCTGCAGCTTGACGTCGCCCCGGATGGGCGGCAGGTCCCGCAAGCCGGCGCCCTCGTCGGCGATCGGGAAACGCTCGCCGACGCCCAGAGCAAAGGTCGGATACAGGTCAAAGAAGAACGTCGTGCAATGGTCGTTGTAGAAGAACACCAGCACGTCCGGCTGCTGTTCGGCCAGCCAGTTGGCCACCGGGGTGTAGCCGTCGAACAACGGCTTCCACAGCGGATCCTGCTGTTTGCCCTTGTCGTAGGCCACGCCGATGGTGGGCACGTGCGAGGTGCCGATCCCGCCAATGATGCTTGCCATGCTGCACTCCTGCGAGGCGAGCGGCCGGACCGCGTCATGCGGAACAGCGCGCGTCAATGTGGGTGGGATCGGTGCTGCTTGGGATCCCAAATTCGATCAACCGGGACGGCTTCGCCCCGAAACGGTATCCTTGGGATCCAAATTGCCATCAAGCGACCTCATCCGCAAGGTTTTTGTGCGGGCTGCATCGAGTTTTGCCACTCGGGCGGGCAGGCAGCACGGCTAGGCGCGAGAGAATGGAGCCCATGGCGAACAACCACCGATTGCAAGCGGTCCAGCAGCTACGCGAACTGATCCTGTGCGGCACCTTTGCGCCAGGCGAGCGCATCACCGAGGCGGCCCTGGCCGAGCGCCTGGCCATTTCCCGCACCCCCATCCGTCAGGCGCTGCCTGCGCTCTGCCAGGAGGGTTTGCTGGTGCAGGCGGGCAACCGCGGCTACGCGGTGCGCCGCTTCAGCCAGCAGGAAAGCCTGGACGCGCTGGCGGTCCGGGCGCTGATGGAAGGCATGGCCGCGCGCGCGGTGGCCGAACAAGGCGCCTCCGCCACCCTGCTCGCCGCACTGCATGGCTGCCTGGACGAGGGTGACCGCATCCTGGCCAAGCGCACCCTGGATGCCAGCGACGAG
Source organism: Xanthomonas sp. NCPPB 4037 (assembly GCF_041475695.2). Lineage (NCBI taxonomy): Bacteria > Pseudomonadati > Pseudomonadota > Gammaproteobacteria > Lysobacterales > Lysobacteraceae > Xanthomonas > Xanthomonas sp. NCPPB 4037. Next base: position 1,059,396 of record NZ_CM191261.1, on the reverse strand, counting down.
CTGGCCTACGGCGATATGAACGCGCGGTTCCACCGGATGATCGTGATGGCGGCCGACAAACCGATCCTGACCGAGACCGTGGACCGCTGCACGCTGGTGCCGTTTGTCAGCCCCACCAACGTGGTGTTCGGGCAACGCTCGCCGACGCTCGCCTACGACGATCTGTTCTACGGCCACCGCCAGCACGGCGCGATCGTCACCGCCATCGAGCAACGCGATGGCGCGCGCGCCGAACTGTTGTTCCGCGAGCATGCCAACACGCAACGCCACAGCATGGGGATGTAGGTCTGCGGCTCGGCTGGGTTTGCAGCGCAGCCAAACCGCGAAACTAGCCTGCGTCAACACTCACGCGCGTCTCCACCTTTTCGTTGCGCAGGCGCGCAGCGCGAGTTGCGCCACTCCTGCACTCCGCGTCACGTGCATGCCGGCCTTGCGCCCGCATGCACGCCGTTGCGCACACGCTACAACGAATGCACGTACATCAGGTTCACGCTGTTACCGGCGACCGAATTCTCCACGTCCAGCGGGATGTAGAGATTGAGGTTGAACAGGTTCTTTGCATCCACGCGCCAGGACAGCCCAGGACCCAGATGCAGCTGCATGCGCTTGCTGTCGGCCACGCGCTCGCCGTTGGTCCGGTTGTCTTTGAGCTGCTGCAGGAAATAGCCGTTCACACCCAGGCGCAGTTGCTCGCTCACTTTCACCGAGCTGGCAAAGTTGACCCAGACCGCATCGCCGGCCTGGCCGTTGCGAAACCGGAAGCCCGGGATTGGTGGCACGCCACCGGCGCGATCGGTGCGGAAATTGTAGAGATAGTTGATGCGCGCACTGATTTCCCAATTATCGGTGGGCTGCACCGTGAATGCCCAGTGCGGTGCGATCGACCAGAAACCGGTGCCCTGGTTGATGGCGATGTCGCGATCAAACTTGCCGACCGGTGCGAACAGATCCAGCGCAAAGCGCTGAAAGAAGAACACACGCCCGTCCCGCATGACCGGCGGCATCTGCAGCGCCGGACCGAACGAGATATCGCCCATGCCAAACCCATTGCTGCGCAACCGCACCGGGCTGTCGGCTGCGAACGAGGTGTCGTAGTTCACCAACGGGATGATGGTATTGAAACTCAGCGAGCCGCGCCCCAGCGAATACGGGGTCACGTAGATCAACTGGGTCAGCAACGCGCTGACCCCGACCTGCGGGTCGCGAAACGCAGGCGAGTTATCCCCGCGCGCATTCTTGATCGCATCCAGATCGTAGTAGCGCAGGTATTCCAGCACCGTCCAGCCAGGCGTGGTGGAGCCGAAGCCATCCATGAAACTGGTGCCGCCCAGGTTGATGCCCTGCGGCATGGCCACTGTGTCGGGCGCTGCCTGCGCAAGGACGACCGCCGGTGCCAGCGTGCTGAGCAAGAGGGCCAGCCTGCCCGCATGCTGGCGGCGCGACCGGGACGATGAAGGACGACGACCAACAGACAAGCATGCGCGTTCCACTAGGCGATTCTCCGATAAGGATGGGCGATTGAGGCAACGCGACGGGGGGAGGAGCGGTGGTGCAATGCCGTCCGGGTTCGTCGGCGGCATCGGTGAACAGCGGTGGTAGGTGTCTAGTGCGCTTCCACACGCACCAGTAAGGCGCCGAGGCGTTGCTTGAACAGCCAATGCTCGTCCTGGCGCACTAGCACATCGTCGAACGTGCCAATCAATGCCGGCGCCTGTGCGGTCCACGGCGGCGGCGTAGTGGCCTGTGGTGCGCTGTACAGCACCACGTAGCTATGCGCATGGGCCAATGTGTCAGAGTGCACGCTGACCAGGGTATTGAGCATGAGATGGCAGGTACTGCGCGGCGCACGTGCACGGAATGCCTCGCGAATCGCCTCGCGCCCATGCACAGGCACATCTGGCGCGCTCGGCCGCGCAAATACGCCATCGGCGGTGAACAACGCAGCCAACGCGTCATGTTCATGGCGATCGTTGTGCAAGGCGAAGCGGCGGATCAGCTGTTCGCAGGCAACGGTGATCGAAGCGTCTGGGGACACGCGGTTGGCCTCACTGGCAATGGTGGTACTGATGAAGAACGCGGCGAGCGACGCTGACGTCAGCGCACGTGCATTGGCGAGCCGATGGGTCTGCCGTCGAACGGGAAGACGGTGGTCATGCGGCCAGCCAATCGCGCAGCGCGGCGTTGACCGCAGCAGGCGCTTCCACCGGCGTCATATGCCCGCTGTGTTCGAACACCACCAACTGCGCGTGCGGGATCTGCCGCGCCATGTCCTGGTGGCGCTCCAGCGGACTCCAGCTGTCTTGGCGGCCAACGCCGAGCAGCGTCGGACACTGCACCTGCGCCAGCACGGGCGCGGCATCGGGCCGGTTCAGCAGCGCGGTCACCTGGGCGGCATAGCTCTGCGGGGTCTGCCGCATGACCATGGCCATCAGTGCGTCCATCAGTTCGGCATCGTCGTGGCGGTCGGGGTGCAGCATCGGCGGCAGCCACTGCCGGGCCAGCACCTGCATGCCGTCACGGCGCGCAAGCTCCACCAGCGCACCACGCTGCGCGTGCTCCTGCGCGTGCGCCGGATGCACGCCGGTGTCCAGCAGCGCCAGACGCTGCACGCGCTCCGGCGCCTGGCGCACGATCTCCAGCGCCACCCGGCCGCCCATCGAATGACCGGCCAGCGCAAACTGGTCTGGCGCGGCGGCCAATGTCTGTGCAGCCATCTGCTGCACGCTGTCGATGCCGGGAAAATCGAGCACGTGCACTTCGGCGATGTCCGCCAGCGCTGCGCGTTGCGCGTCCCAGATGCTGGCATCACACAGCAGCCCGCTCAGCAGGAGCAGCGGCGGGGTGAGTTGTGCGGGAACGGCGGAAGTCATGGCCCGACTGTAGCCAGCCCGGGCGTATCCGTCGTATGGAAACTGCAGCCTTCGCTATTAGCGCTGGAACATAGCGGCCAGCAAACCGTCAGCGCGGTGTGCCTACGCGTTGCCGGACGCGCGCTTCCACAGCAGGTCCACCAACGGCGGCAGCTTGCCCGCCGCCCCCAGCACCGAGCCGCGCAACAGGGTCAGATGCATCTCGTCGTTGGAGAACACGCGATTGATGGCGTCGAACCCATACGCAGCGACGGTATTTTCGCTGCGACGCGTGCGCGCCCAGCGTTGCAGCCGGTGCGGTGCGGCCCAGTCGGCGCGACGCGCCAGTGCGTCGTGCGCCAATGCGCTCAACGCCGCGACATCGCGCAATCCCAGATTCACGCCCTGCCCGGCCAGCGGATGCACCACGTGCGCGGCATCGCCCAGGGTCAGGACGCGGCCGCTGACGTATTGCTGCACCAATTGCCGCTGCAGCGGGAACGCCGCGCGCGGCGAACTCACTTGCACCGCGCCCAGACGGCCGGCAAAGGCCTGGGTCAGCTCGCGCGAAAACGCAGCATCGTCCAGACCCAGCACGCGCTCGGCGTCGGCATCGGGCAAGGTCCACACGATCGAACTGCGGCCATCGGCGAACGGCAGGAAGGCCAGCGGGCCGGTGGTCAAAAAGCGCTGCCAGGCCGTGGCCTGATGTGCGTGTTCAGTGTCCACGAAGGCGACCACGCCGCGCTGCGCGTAAGCGTGACGCGCGACCGGTAGGCCAGCCAACTCACGCAGCGTGGAAGACGCACCGTCGGCGGCGATCGCCACCGCAGCTTCCAGCCGGCTGCCGTCATCCAGGCGTAGGCGCACGCCGGTGGCGTCCTGGTCCAGCTCGACCACGCGCGCCGGGCAATGCAGCGCAATGCCCCGGGCATGCACGGCCGCCCACAGGCGATCGACCAGCAGATCGTTCTCGACGATCCAACCCAACTGTTCGCGGCCCAGCGTGTCTGCATCGAAGCGCAGTTCACCGCCGCCACCGGCATCCCACACCCGCATGCGGCGATACGGCTGCACGCGCGCGCCGCGCACGTCCTTCCACACGCCAAGGCGCTCCAGTAGCGTGGCGTTGTCGGCGGCAAATGCGTAGACGCGCAGGTCCGCAGAATCGGCACGCCAGCGCGGTGGCTCGCGCCCCTCCACCAACGCGACCTGCAGGCCGGCATCGGCCAGCGCCAATGCGCACGCCGCACCGACCACGCCGCCGCCGACGATCACGGCATCACGCCCCGAGCGCCGGCTCATGCCTGGCTCCGGCACAGCTGCGGCACGTCGCCACGGAATCCCATCGCCCCACCGACCAGCATCGATTGCAGCGGTGCCGCCTGCGAGGCGGCCAGCAAGCCCAGGCTGCGCAACGGGCGTAGCAGCGGCGCCGGGTTGCCGGTAAGCCGCGCCAAGCCGCTGGAAAAACCGATGGTGTGGTCGCGATCCACCCGCCGCCGCGCCAGATACTCCGCCAGCAACGGCGCTGCGCCGGCATCGCTGCGGTCCGGTTCGATCAGTTCGGCCAGCGTGAGCGCATCGCGCAGACCCAGGTTGAAGCCTTGCGCGCCGATCGGGTGCAGCGTTTGCGCCGCGTTGCCCAGCAGCACCACGCGCTCGGCCACTACCGTGCTGGCCAAGATCTGCACCAGCGGATACGCACTGCGCTCACCACTGCCAACAAAACGCCCCGCACGCCAACCGGCGGCGCGTTGCAGCCGCGCCAGCCAGCCAGCCTCATCGAGCGCTGCAACCGTCTCGGCCTCGGTCCGCGCCACACAGTGGATCGCACCGTAATGACGGTCGCCACGCGGCAACAGCGCGGTCGGCCCATGCTCGCCGAAGCGCTCCCAGGCCGTGCCATCGGGCGGGCGTGAGGCGCGCACGCGTGCCACGAACAAGGTCTGCAGGAAATCGTGTTGTTCGGTGCCGATATGCAGCAGTTCGCGCACCGCGCTATGGCTGCCATCGGCCCCGACCACCAGCCGCGCACGCACCAGCTGCTCGCCGTCGGCGGTGGCCAGGCGCACCGCGCGATAGCCGTCCTGTACCGGTTCCACGCCGATGCAGCGTGCAGGTCGGTACCGCTGCAAGCTACGCAATTCGTCCAGGCGCGCTTGCAGGGCCTCGCCGAAATCCCGTGCCACCACCACCTGCCCGAAGCTGTCGCGCCCGTAGTCGGCGGCGTCCAGCTGCACCCGGCCAAAGTCGCCGGCACGGCTCACATGGATGCGCCGGATCGGGCCCGGCGCGGTGCGCAGCTTGGCCATCACTCCAAGCGTGCCGAGCGCGTTGACGGTCGCGGCGGCGAAACTGAGGTTGCGTTGATCGAACACCGCCGGGGGTGCGCCGGCCGGCGTGGCCTCCACCAGCACCACATCCAGGCCGATGCGGTCCAGCGCAATGGCCAGGCTCGAGCCCACCAGCCCACCGCCAACGATCAAAATGTCATGTGCGTGTGTCATCAGCACATGATAAGCCTTCGACCCTGGCCCGTTGCCGCCCCCCGGGTGGGACACGTTGCCGCATCTGCTGCGGATCCCCCGGCCCATGCCCTAGACCGGTAGTCCCGCAGGTGGCGATCACACGCTCGTCCGGACGCGGGCATGCCGGGTTCCACGCTACACTCGCGAGTCTGTAATCCGGCCACTTCCGCGCATGACGCCTCGTTCGCACGACACCCTGGTCCTGAGCCTGCTCGCCGTCCTGATGGCGGCCACGCGCATCCATCATTTCGGGCAGGTCCCGGACGCCTCCTGGGCCGTGTTCTTCCTGGGCGGATTCCACCTTGCGGCGCGCACCAAACTAGCCTTCCCGTTGCTGATGGGATTGGCAGTGGCGATCGACTGGCAGGTGATCACCCAGCAGGGCATGAGCTTCTGGGCGCACTACTGCGTTTCGCCGGCCTACTGGTGCCTGATCCCGGCGTACTTCGCGCTGTGGGGCGGCGGCACATGGCTGCGTCGGCACTACCACGGCGCGCAGTGGAGCGCGCTGGCCAAGCTGGTGCCCGCGCTGATGACCTCGGTGGCGCTGTGCCAACTGATCGCCCAGGGCAGCTTCTACTGGATCAGCGCCAGCGTGGCCGAGCCAACCCTCGCCGGCTGGTTCAAAAACTACACCGACTGGCTGTGGCCCTACCTGCGCAGCGCAGCGCTCTACGTTGCCGCCGCAGCGGTGATCCAGGTGGTTGCAGAGCGCCTGACCAGCCCACACGGCCAGGCGCAGGCCGGCTGAGATGGGCAACCGGCTCTCCCGCATCTATACGCGCACCGGCGACGACGGCAGTACCGGCCTCGGCGACGGCAGCCGCACCGGCAAGGATGCGCTGCGCGTCAACGCTTACGGCACCGTCGACGAGGCCAATTCGGCAATCGGCGTGCTGCTGGCCGCACCCAACGTGCCCGAGCCTGTCGCCGCCCTGCTGACCACCGTGCAGCACCAGTTGTTCGACCTGGGCGGCGAGTTGTGCATCCCGGGCCATGCGGCCATCGACGCCGACGACATCGCCGCGCTGGAACGACAGTTGGACCATTTCAATGACGACCTTCCCGCGCTGAAGGAGTTCATCCTGCCAGCCGGGGGCGAAGCTGCCGCCCGCTGCCATCTGGCGCGCACCATCGTGCGTCGCGCCGAACGCGAAGCGGTCGCGCTGTCGCGGCAGGAGCCGGTGCGCAGTGAGGCGATCGGCTATCTCAACCGCTTGTCGGACCTGCTGTTCGTGCTCGCCCGTGTGCTTGCGCGCGCCGATGGGCAGCAGGAAGTGCTGTGGCGGCATGACCGCCGGCGCGGCTGACCGTGCGCAACACCGCGCGGACAGGCTAGATTGCTCCAATGTTGGTCTTCACCCATCCCGCCTGCCTGGGCCACGACGCCGGCCCCGAGCATCCCGAAAGCCCCGCACGGCTGACCGCCGTGGTCGAGGCCCTGCGCGCAGCGTTTACCGACCTCGACTGGCGCGAAGCACCGCTGGCCAAGCTCGGCGACCTGTGCCGAGTGCACGAGCGCGAACAGGTCGACGCGGTACTGGAGACCAATTTCCAGGGCTACCACCAGCTGGACGTGGATACCTTGATGTCGCCGGGCTCGCGCGCCGCCGCGCTGCGTGCGGCCGGGGCCGGCATTGCGGCGGTGGATGCGGTGATGCAGGACGGCGCAGGCACGGCCTTTTGCGCGGTGCGCCCGCCCGGCCATCACGCCACCGGCCAGGTCTCGATGGGCTTTTGCCTGTTCAACAACATCGCCGTGGCCGCCGCCCACGCCCGCGACCGGCATGGGCTGGAGCGCATTACGGTGGTGGATTTCGATGTTCATCATGGCAATGGGACCCAGGCGATCTTCGAACGCGACCCCACCGTTCAGTACCTCAGCACCCACCAGTCGGGCCTGTACCCGCACTCGGGCAGCGTGCATGAGCGCGGTATCGGCAACATCCACAATCTGCTGCTGCCTCCCGGCAGCGACGGCCTGCGCTTTCGCAATGTGTGGGAAGACGAGATGCTGCCGCTGATCGACGCCTTCCGCCCGCAACTGATCCTGATTTCCGCCGGCTTTGATGCGCATCTGCGCGACCCGTTGGCCGATCTGATGCTCGACGCCGACGACTTTGCCTGGCTGACCGGTGCGCTCCGCGCGCTGGCCACCCGGCATGCGCGCGGCCGGGTGGTGTCGATGCTGGAAGGTGGCTACGACCTGCAGGCGCTGCGCGAAAGCAGCGTGGCCCACGTCGGCGCGCTGCGATGAATCCGGCGGCGCCAGCGCGGCGCCCGGCGACCATGGCGATGAACCTCGCCCCCCTTCCGCGGGGACTCTTCATTGCCCCTATGCGGGCTATACGGCAAGCTAGCCGCCATTTTACTGGTTGAACTTCACGCGTGCGCCGAGCTCTCCGCCTGCTGCCCCTGCCCTTGAGCATTGCCATTTGCCTGCCGGCAATGGCTGCCGACAAGCCGTTGAACTGGGGACTGTGCCCGGCCGTGGACCCGCTGCCAGGCTTCGACGGCGCGCCCGCCGCCGATCCCAAAGCCGCAGAAATGCGCCAGCAGTTGCCCACCGACATCGAAGGTGACCAGCTTTCCGGCACCAGCACCACCCCGCAATACCAGGGCAACGTCGCGCTCAAGCGCGGCGACCAGTTCCTGGGCGCGGACAACCTGCGCATGGACACCGAGACCGGCAACTACATCGCCGAGGGCAATGTCCGCTACCAGGACACCTCCTTCCGCATGGTCGCCGACCGTGCCGAGGGCAACCAGGACACCGACAGCCACAAGGTCACCAACATCCAGTATCAACTGGTGGACCGGCGCGGCAACGGCGGCGCTGAATCGGTGGACCTGCAGGGCCAGGTCGGGCAGATGCACCGCTCCACCTACACCACCTGCGACCCGTCGCAGCCGATCTGGCGCGTGCGCGCTCCCGAGATCGACGTCGACAACGACGAAGGCTTCGGCACCGCGCGCAACGCCGTGCTGCAGATCGGCAAGGTGCCGGTACTGTATTTCCCGTGGTTCAAGTTCCCGATCGACGACCGTCGCCAGACCGGTCTGCTGTTCCCGCAGTTCGGCCTGTCCGGCCGTAACGGCTTCGACTATCTGCAGCCGATCTATCTGAATCTGGCACCGAATTACGATGCCACCTTGCTGCCGCGCTATATGAGCAAGCGTGGTTTCATGTTCGGTACTGAATTTCGTTATTTGTACGACGGCGGCCGCGGTGAGATCACCGGCAATTACCTGCCTAACGACGACTTACGCAAGAAAGACCGCGGCAGCGTGTTCTACAGCGGCTATCACAACGTCAATAAGTACTGGCAAGCACGCGCCAGCATCTCTTGGGTCAGCGACACGCGTTATGTCGAGGACTTCACCAGCCGCTTGAACGGCATGGGCTCGGCCTCGAGTTTGCAGAGCACCGTCGGCATTTACGGCACCGGCGAGAACTGGACCGCGGGCGTGATGGCCGACCGCTGGCAGCTCACCGATTACACGCTGGATGAGACCGCGCTGCCGTACAACCGTCAGCCACGCGCTTATTTCACCTGGGAAAAGCCGTTTGGAATTTTCGAGGCGGGCATCTATGCAGAAGCCGTCCGCTTCACGCATGACGATTCTTACCAGGTGATCCGGAGACCGAACACCGATAACGGCAGCGATAACAATGGTGACGACTACGTTCGCACCAACATCGTCAACCGCGATTACGCTGGCGGCTCGCGTTTGGATGTAAAACCCTATATTTCGATGCCGTTGTCTGGCGCCGCCTGGTTTCTGACACCAACCGTGGCGTGGCGTTACACCGCCTACCAACTCGACGACAAGCTGGCCAACACGCTTCCGTTGACCGGCAACCGCTCGCCAACCCGCAGCCTGCCCATCGCCTCGGTTGACGCCGGTCTGTACTTCGACCGCGAAACCACGCTGTTCGACACCAAGTACCTCAATACCCTGGAGCCGCGCGCCTACTACCTGTATGTGCCGTACCGCGAACAGACCGACCTGCCGGTGTTCGACACACGCCCGTTCACCTTTAGCTATGGCCAGCTGTTCCGCGACACGCGCTATACCGGTGCCGATCGACAGAACGACGCCAACCAGCTGACCCTGGCAGTGACTTCGCGTTGGCTGCGCCAGGACGATGGCCGCGAAAAACTCTCGTTGAGCGCAGGCCAGATCCTGTATTTCAACGACTCACGGGTCACCATCAACAACAGTACAAATGCCGCCGCTGGCAGCGAGCAGACCATCGAACAGGGCAAGTCCGCCTGGGTGGCCGATGCCAACTACATGATCAACGACCGCTGGTCGATGGGCGCCACCTACCAGTGGAACCCGAACTCGCGCAAGGAAGATCTGGCTAGCCTGCGCACGCGCTACCTGCTCAACAACGACGGCATCATCAACCTGGCGTACCGCTACCGTCGCAATCCCACCGACAATACTGACCAGTTGGAACAGGCGGACTTCTCCTTCCTGTATCCGATCAACCCCACCTGGAGTGCGGTCGGTCGCTATTACTACTCGCTGCTGGACCACCAGCCGCTGGAAATGATCGGCGGCGTGCAGTGGGACAGCTGCTGCCTGGCGGTGCGCGCCCTGGTGCGCCGGTTCGTGCGCAACCGCGATGGCGAGATGGATAACTCCATCCAGTTTGAGTTCGTGCTCAAGGGCCTGAGCTCGTTTGGCCAGAACACGGACCGCACTTTGCGCCGTGCTATTCTCGGCTATTACCGCGACGACCTCTACCTGGTCCCGCCCAGCAACACCACGACTAATCCGGACGATTACGATCCGAACTTGATTCCATGACCAAGCCTTTCTCTGTACTCCTCGCCTCGCTGCTGGTGATCACCAGCACGGTCTCGCCGCTGGCCTCGGCACAGCAATCCCAGCCGCTGGATCGCATCGCTGCCATCGTGGATGAAGACGTGGTGCTGCAGAGCGAGCTCGATCGCGCTGTGCGCAACGTCAAGTCGCAATACGCCGGCCGCGACAACCAGTTGCCGCCGGACGACGTCCTGCAGCGGCAGGTGCTCGAGCGCCTGGTGCTGGTCAAGTTGCAGGTGGGCCGTGCAGAAGGCAGCGGTATCCGCGTCAGCGACGAGGAACTGAACCGCGCCATCGCCAGCATCGCTCAGCAGAACGGCACCTCCGTGGACGGTCTGCGCCAGAAGCTGGCGGCCGACGGCATGGGCTACGCCGATTTCCGCGCCTCGGTGCGCGATGAAATCATCGTGCAGCGCCTGCGCCAGAGCTTTGCGCAGAGCCGCATCAGCGTGAGCGAAGGCGAAGTGGACACCGCGCTGGCCCAGCAGGCCACGACCGGTAGCCAGTATCACCTGGCACATATCCTGGTCGGCCTACCGGAAGGCGCCACGGCCGAACAGATTGCCACCGGTCAAAAGAAGGTCGATGGCGTCAAGGCATTGATCGACAAGGGCGAGCTGGACTTCTCCGCAGCTGCGGTGCGTTATTCGGATAGCCCGAATGCACTGGAAGGTGGCGACCTGGGCTGGCGCAGCCTGGACGAGATTCCCAACGCATTCGCCCAACTGATCCGCGACATGCAGCCTGGCCAGGTTGCCGGGCCGCTGCGTGGCCCCAGCGGTTTCCAGTTGCTCAAGCTGGTGGAAATGCGTGACGCCAATGCCGGCGGCGAGAAGAAGGTCGTCACCGAGTACAACGCACGGCACATTCTGGTGCGTATCGGCGATAACCAGACCGAGGCGCAGGCCAAGGCGAAGATTGACACGCTGCGTGCGCGCATCGTGGGCGGCGCTGATTTCCAGGCAACGGCGAAGGAGTCCTCCGAGGACACCAACAGCCGCGGCCAGGGTGGCGACCTGGGCTGGTTCCCGGCCGATGCGTTCGGCCCGGACTTCGGCAAGCAGGTTGAAGGTCTGACCGATGGAGCGGTGTCCGAGCCGTTCCGTACTCAGGCCGGCTGGCACATCGTGCAGCGTGTTGGTACACGTCAGACCGATGTCAGCGCGGAAAACCAGCGCGCCCAGATCCGCGAGACGATCGGTCGTCGCAAGCTGGAAGAAGAGTACAACCGCTACCTGCAGGAACTGCGTGGCGAGGCGTTTGTGAGCTTCCGCACCGGCGACCGCGCCGATGCCGATGCCACCGCAGCGCCCGCACCGGCGGCTGCACCCGCTGCACCGACGCCGCCGCCGGCCCAGCCGACGCGCTAAGCCGATGGTCCCCTCGCTCGCGCTGGTGCCGGGCGAGCCGGCCGGGATCGGGCCGGAACTGTGTATCCGGCTCGCCCAGCGGCCGCGCTCGGATGCCCATCTGATCGCGTACGCCGATCCTGACACCCTGCACAGCGCCGCCAAGGCGCTGTGCTTGTCTGTCCGCCTGCTCGATCCCGACCAGCGCGCACGCCTGCCCGGCGATCTGCCGCTGCATCCGGTCCGTCAGGCCACCCCTACTCGCTTCGGCACGCCCGATCCCGCCAATGCGGCCGCAGTGATTGCCGGCTTGCTGGGAGCGGCAGGCGATTGCCTGTCTGGCAAGCTGCAAGGCATCGTCACCGGCCCGGTGCACAAGGCCGCGATCAACGCCGGCGGCATTGCCTACACCGGCACCACAGAGTTGCTTGCCGCACAGGCCGGCTGCCCGGTGGTGATGATGCTGGCCAACAGCATCGTGCGGGTGGCGCTGGTGACCACTCACTTGCCGCTGCGCGCGGTGCCGGAGGCGATCACCGCCGAGGCGCTGGCGCGCTGCCTGCGCATCACCGCCGCTGCCATGCAACGGGACTTCGGCCTGGAACATCCGCGCATCGCCGTGCTCGGCCTCAACCCGCATGCTGGGGAAGACGGGCTGCTCGGCCGCGAAGAATTGGACGTCATCATTCCGGTGCTCGATCAATTGCGTAGCGAAGGCATGCAGCTGATCGGCCCGCTGCCGGCCGACACCGCCTTCCTGCCGCAGAAGCTCACCGGCTTCGATGCGGTGGTGGCGATGTACCACGACCAGGGGCTGCCGGTGCTCAAGTACAGCGGATTCGAGCAGGCGGTGAACATCACCCTCGGCCTGCCCTACCCGCGCGTGGCGGTCGATCACGGCACCGCGCTGGAACTGGCCGGGCGCGGCGTGGCCGATCCCTCCAGCCTGCTCTCCGCGACGGCGCTGTGCGCACGTCTGGCTGGACGCAGCTGATTCGAAAGATCGGTGGTGCGCAGTGGCTGTCCCGGTTCAGCGTGTGAGCGGACGCCGCCGCGTCGGGAACGCGCTTCACCGCTACCACCAACCATGCGCTTGTTGCTGTGCCACTCCGGTCTGAGGTCAACGTGGCATTAGGGCCGAGGACCATTCGCGTTTGCAAGCGAGGCATTGCCGGCATGTTCAAAGTGATTTTGGTCAGCGGCCTTTACCGTGCGGGCACCTGTGCGGAATGTGATGCACTGAATGTCGGGCACAGCCGCGCTCTACTTTCGCGTGTCGCAAACGCCGCGTGCAGGGTGGGCACACCGCGCCCCTTCCGCATTGGAGTGGCGATGTGCCCAACAGACGCTCGCATCCTCCAAGCCGATTAGCACTGCGCCTACCTGCATCAGCCACTAGCTGGGCGGCGCGTCTGTCGCACGGATGCTGCTTGGCGCTCACCCGCAACTGCGCGAATCAGCGCCAGTCCAAGGCCAACAGCACCAAATCAATCAGCTCTTCGGTAGACGCACCAGGCGCGTGCCGCGGGCATGCCCGCGCTCCGTTAAACTCTGCACATGAATTCCTCTTTCAGCGCACCGGCCAAGAAGTCGCTCGGCCAACACTTTCTTGCCGACCGGTATTACATCGACCGGATCGTCCAGGCAGTGGACCCGCGCCCCGGCCAGCATCTGGTCGAAATCGGCCCCGGCCAGGGCGCGATCACCTTTCCGCTGCTGCGCAAGCACGGCGCATTGACCGTGATCGAGTTCGACCGCGACTTGATTGCGCCGCTGACCGACGCCGCTGCACCGATCGGCCAGCTGCAGATCATCCACCGCGACGTGCTCGCCGTGGACTTCACCGCAGTGGCCAATGGCACCCCGATCCGCTTGGTCGGCAACCTGCCTTACAACATCTCCTCGCCGATCCTGTTCCATGCGCTGGACCATGCCGGCGCAGTGGCCGACATGCACTTCATGCTGCAAAAGGAAGTAGTCGACCGTATGGCGGCCGGCCCGGGCAGCAAGGTCTATGGCCGGCTGAGTGTGATGCTGCAGGCCTATTGCGAGGTGACCGCGCTGTTCGTGGTGCCGCCGGGCGCGTTCCGCCCGCCGCCCAAGGTGGACTCTGCGGTGGTACGGCTGGTGCCGCGCGATGCGGCCAGCGTGTTGATCAAGGACCGCAAGCGCTTTGCCGATGTAGTGCGCGCCGGCTTCGGGCAGCGCCGCAAGACCTTGCGCAATGCCTTGTCCACCGTCTGCGAGCCAGCGCATTTCGAGGCCGCCGGGGTGCGCCCGGATGCGCGCGCCGAGCAGCTGGAGGTTGCCGATTTCATTCGTCTGGCCAATGTCGAGCTGGCTTGAATCATCGCGCCCGACGCGGCGCGAGACAGACCGCACGCACTCACCTCAAAGTACAGAACACCCTCTAAACTTTCCCCATGCAAGATGATCCGCGCTACCGGGTCGAGGTCGAGGTGTCACCACGCTTCCTCGCCCATCAATCGACTCCGGAAGAAGGCCGCTACGCCTTCGCTTACAGCATTCGCATTCAGAACGCCGGCGCCGTGCCAGCGCGGTTGATTGCGCGCCACTGGAAAATCACCGACGCCAACGGCCGCACCGAGCAGGTGGATGGCGAAGGCGTGGTCGGCGAGCAGCCGCGGTTGCGTCCTGGCGAGGCCTTCCACTACACCTCCGGTGTGCTGCTGGAAACCGAACAGGGGCAGATGCAGGGTTACTACGACATGGTGGCCGACGATGGCACCGAATTCACCGCGCCAATCGCCGCCTTCGTGCTGAGCGTGCCGAGGACGCTGCACTGATGGATGCTGCATTGAGGGAGCACGCGCGATGAGCGTCTGGGCAATTGGCGATCTGCAGGGGTGCTACGACATCACCCAGCAGCTGCTGGAAAAGATCCGGTTCGACCCGGCCCAGGACACGCTGTGGTTCTGCGGCGATCTGGTCAACCGCGGTGGGCAATCGCTGGAAACGCTGCGCCTGGTGCACTCGTTGCGCGCGCATAGCGTGGTGGTGCTTGGCAATCACGATCTGTCGCTGCTGGCGATCGGCGCGCGCTCGGAAGAAGAACAACGCAAGGTCAATCCGGATCTGCAGCGCATCGTGCTGGCAGAAGACCGCGACATATTGCTCGACTGGCTGCGCATGCAGAAGCTGGCGCACGTGGACCGCGAGCTGGGCTGGATGATGATCCATGCCGGGCTGGCGCCCAAGTGGACCACGCAGATGGCCGAAAAGCATGCGCGCGAAGTCGAGCAGCAATTGCAGGGCGGTGGCTATCGCAAGCTGCTGCGCAACATGTACGGCGATCAGCCGGGCTGGTCGCCGGGCCTGAGCGGGTACGACCGCAGCCGCGCGATCATCAACCTGTTCACCCGCATGCGCTATTGCACGCCACGTGGGCGCATCGCCACCGACGACAAGGGCACGCCCGGCACACAGGCGCAGGGCCTGTACCCCTGGTTCGAAGTGCCGGGGCGGGTGGAGCGCGATCTCAAGATCGTCTGCGGCCACTGGTCGGCGCTGGGGCTGACCATCACCCAGGGCGTGCATGCCATCGATACCGGTGCGGTGTGGGGCGGCAAGCTCACCGCCTTGCAGCTGGATACCGACGAACTGCGCGTGGTGCAGGTGCCGGGTCGCGAGGTCACTGCGCCGGCAACGGCGCCGCGTGCACCGCGTCGCCCGCGCGAACGCCAGGGCCGGCAACGCGCACGCGGTGGGCGTGGTGGTGGCAATGGCAATGGCAATGGCAATGGCAATGGCGGCAATGCTGCTGCATCCGCTGCAGCTCCGGGCGACGCGCCCCAGGAGTGAGCCCGTGCACGCGTCGGTGCCACCGGGCCCGACGCTAGAAGCCCATCAGCGGCGCTGGTAATCCACGAAACTGAAAGCGAAGGCGTGCCGCGCGTCGGCCGCATGCGCGCTGCGCTCTGCGGGCACCCACACCGCCGGATCGATCGGAGGGAAGTGCGTATCGGCGCCCTCGACGGCCGTGTCCACTTCGGTGACCGCCAGCAGATCGGCGCGCTCCATGGTCAGGCGGTACACCTCGCCTCCGCCGATCACGCACAGCTCCTGCGCACCTTCCTGCGCCGCGCGTTCGATCGCCTCGTCTACCGAGCCCACTGCATGCATGCCCTCGAAGGGCACCTGCCCCGAGCGCGTCAGCACCAGATTCAGGCGCCCTGGCAGCGCACGGCCCAGTGACTGCGCAGTCTTGCGCCCCATCAGGATCGGCTTGCCCAGTGTCAGCGCCTTGAAGCGCTTCAGGTCATCGGGCAGCTTCCACGGCAGATCGTTGTCGCGGCCGATGGCGTGGTTGCGGTCGAAGGCGACGATGAGCGAAAGTTTCATGAGGGCAAAGACATCCGTTCAAACAGAGCGTCAGCGTAGCGCAGCGCCTGTCGAGGCCCTGCGCTGCATCGCTCACACCGCCACGGGCGCCTTGATGGCCGGATGCGGGTCGTAGCCGTCGATCGCGATGTCCTCGAAGCGGAACGCGAACAGGTCGGTGACTTCGGGATTCAGGCGCAAGGTTGGCAACGCGCGCGGAGTGCGCGTCAGCTGCTCGCGGGCTTGTTCGAAGTGGTTCGCGTACAGATGCGCATCGCCCAGGGTGTGCACGAAGTCGCCCACGCCCAGGCCGGTGGCCTGCGCCACCATGTGGGTCAGCAACGCGTAGCTTGCGATATTGAACGGCACGCCCAGGAAGATGTCGCCGCTGCGCTGATAGAGCTGGCAGCTGAGCTTGCCGTCCACCACGTAGAACTGGAACAGGCTATGGCAGGGCATCAAGGCCATCTGCGGCAACTCGCCGACATTCCAGGCACTGATCACCAGCCGGCGCGAGTCCGGGTTGCGTTTGATCTCGTCCACCAGCCACTGCATCTGATCGATCTCGACGCCGTCCGGGCCGGTCCAGCGTCGCCACTGCTTGCCGTAGACCGGGCCGAGGTCGCCGTTGGCATCGGCCCACTCGTCCCAGATGCGGACCTGGTTGTCTTTCAGGTACGCGATGTTGGTATCGCCCTGCAGGAACCACAGCAGCTCATGGATGATCGAGCGCAGGTGCAGCTTCTTGGTGGTGACCAGCGGAAACCCGGCATTGAGGTCGAAGCGCATCTGCCAGCCGAACACGCTGCGCGTGCCGGTGCCGGTGCGATCGGACTTCTCGGCGCCGTACTCGAGCACGTGCTGCAGCAACTCCAGGTACGGCTTCACTTGGCCGCCTCCACACCTGCTGCAGCCGGCACCACCGGCTGCAGGACCGGCGCGCGGCGCGACAGCGCCAGCAGCACCAGGCCCACGCCGATCAACGGCAGGCTCAGGATCTGCCCCATCGTCAGCCAGTTGAAGGCCAAGTAGCCCAGCGGTGCGTCGGGGACGCGGACGAACTCCACGATGAAGCGGAACACGCCATACAGCAGCGCGAACAGTCCCGACACCGCACAGCGCGCGCGCGGCTTCATCGAGAAGGTCCACAACACCACGAACATCACCACGCCTTCGAGCGCGGCTTCATACAGCTGCGACGGATGCCGGGCGAAGCGGTCCAGCGCGCCGGCCGCGTACTGGGCCTGGAGTTGCGCTGGCGACCAGTCAGCCAACTCCGGCGCATGCGGGAAGATCACGCCCCAGCCGGCCTGAGTGAACTTGCCCCACAACTCGCCGCCGACAAAATTGCCCAGCCTCCCGAAGCCCAGGCCCAGCGGCACTAGGGGCGCGACAAAATCCATGACATCGAAGAAATGCAGGCGGTGCCGGCGCGTCCACAGGCCGCAGGCGATCAACACGCCCAGCAGCCCGCCGTGGAAGCTCATGCCGCCTTCCCACACCTTGAACAGGATCAGCGGGTTGGCCAGGAAGGTGTCGAAGGCATAGAACAACATGTAGCCGATGCGCCCGCCAAGCACCACGCCGAGCATGCCGTAGAACAACAGGTCGGAAAATCCGTCCATGTCCACGCCGGGCAGGCGGCCGCGCAGGATGCGCGAGCGGCCCAGGGCCCAGGCGGAAAAGAACGCGGCCAGATACATCAACCCGTACCAGTGCACCTGCACCGGGCCAAGCGAGAAGGCGATGGGGTCGATGGCGTGCAGATAGATCATGCGGACCGCGGATCACGTAGAGCGAGGCCGCTATTCTGACATCTACGGCGTCCTCAGCCGAGGATATGCGGCCGATTGGGCAGCTCGTCTTCATGCTGGGCCTGGGCAGCGGCCGGGAAATGCGCGCACAGCAGGTCGGTCACCGCCTCCACCCCCGCCAGCACCGCGGCCTCGTGCTGACCATCGCGCAGGAACTGCTGCATGCGCCGGCAGACCTCGGCCCAGGCCGCGTCCGATACCAACGCACGCAGCCCACGGTCGGCCACCACTTCGATGGCGTGATCGGCCAGCAGCAGATAGATCAGCACGCCGTTGTTGGCCTCGGTATCCCAGGTGTGCAGCTGTGCGAACGCCTGCTCGGCACGTTGGCGAGCGCAGTGACCGCGCCAGAGCGCCGCCACCGACAGATCCGCCTCCACCGCCACCATCACCTGACCGGTGTGCAACTGCTCGCTGGCCGCGATCGCCGCGGCAATGCTGTCCATGCTGCGCGGCGGAAAGCTGCGGTGCGCGGAGGGCGCAAACATGTGTCTGATCCAGCGCATCACCAGCTCCCCGAGGCGCCACCGCCTCCCGACGACCCACCACCCCCGCCCCAGCCGCCACCGAACCCGCCGCCGCCAAAGCCACCGCCGCGCCCGCCGCCACCGAAACCACCAAATCCGCCGCCCCAACCGCCACCACCGATGGAGCGGCCGCCCGAACCGGACGCCAGGCCAACGACCAATCCGGCCACCGCCGCGCCGATGCTGGCAAACACCAGTGAGGTCAGCAGCAACGCGGCCGCGCCGGCCGCTGCACCGCTTAGCACTCCGCGCACCGGCCGTGGCAATGCCCGCAGGAACACCCGCGCGATCAGCGCGACGAACACGCCGATAAACAGCGCCATGACCCAACTGCCGCTGTCGCTATCGCTCAGATCGGACGCATGCCCGCTCACCGGCGCGGGCAAGGCCTCGCCTTCGATCAGCCCCGCCAACGTGGCGGTGGCGTCTCGGATGCCGCCGCCGTAATCGCCCTCGCGGAACCGCGGCGCCAGGTACTCCTGGATGATGCGGTTGGCCACGATGTCGGGAATCGCCCCTTCCAGGCCGTAGCCCGGCTGGATCCTCACCCGGCGGTCGTCCTTGGCCACCAACAGCAGCACGCCATCGTCCACGCCCTTGCGGCCAATCTTCCATTGGTCGAACACGCGCTGGGTGTATTGCTCGATCGCCTCCGGCTGGGTGGTCGGCACAATCAGGATCTGCAACTGCGCGCCCTTGCGTTGCTGCAGGGCCAGCGCCTGTTGTTCCAGCTGCTGGAGTTGGGCGGCATCCAGCGTGCCGGTGGTATCCACCACCGGCGAGCGCAACGGCGGGATGGCGGCCAGATCCTGCGCGACCACCGTGGTCGGCAGCAGCGCGCAGAGCAGCCACAGCATCCACAAGGCATATCGACGCTGGGGCATTACAGACTCCAAAGGGCGGCATTGCCCATCGACATAACTGCCACGTTTTCAGGCACATGGCGCGTGAGGCCTGCCGCCGCGCTGTCGAACATGGCCGCATGCCACCGCAGGCAATAACGAGACAGAAACGGCGAGCCCTGCGTGGCGGCTGACCTGGTAACAGTGTTTGAACGAGCGCGTTCGTCGATGCGATCACTGCGAGGTCGCGTAGCAGCGCGTGGGGCATTGGCGTCACTGCACACACCGATGACGCAATGCCTGGCCTCCATCACAGCGCCATGCGCGCCGCCGCGAACGGCCGGCCGCCTCATCGACGGCCAGCCACCTACTCCCTGCCCACCACTGCGCCGCATTACTGCGCAGGCTGCGGTTGTTGCTGCTGCGGTGCCGGCTGCGTGCCGAAATTCACCTCCGGCGCGCGCGAAATCTGCGCCTCGTTTTCCACGCTGAAATTCGGCTTGGGCTGGTAGCCGAAGATCTTGGCGGTGATCACCTGCGGGAACGAGCGGATATAGGTGTTGTAGTCCTGCACGGTCTGGATATAGCGGCCGCGCGCCACGGTGATGCGGTTTTCGGTGCCTTCCAGCTGCACCTGCAGATCACGGAACGATTGGTCGGACTTGAGCTGCGGGTAGTTCTCGCTGACCACCAGCAAGCGCGACAGCGCACTGCCCAGTTCGCCCTGCGCCTGCTGGAAGCGCTTGAGCGAGGCCTCGTCGTCGGCGTTGACCTGGATCTGGCCCACCCGCGCGCGCGCGTTGGTCACTTCGGTCAGCACCTGACGCTCCTGCTGGGCATAGCCCTGCACGGTACGCACCAGGTTGGGAATCAGATCGGCGCGGCGCTGGTACTGGTTGAGCACCTCCGACCAGCCCGCTTTGACGCCTTCTTCCTTCTGCTGGATCGCGTTGTAGCCGCAGCCGGACAGCGAGGCGGTGAGGACCAGCAGCACCAGGGCGCGAATCAGGACGGGCATGCAGGCGATTCCATGACAAGGGACCGCGAGCATGCCACGGTGCCAGTCAAGCCGGCATGCACATCCCGGCATGCATGCGGCCAGCCGTTTCACAGCCACCGCCGCGCTGCCGCACTCAGAACAGCCGCGGCAGCAGGATCAGGCCCCAGCACAGCAACACGTTGATCAGCAGCACGAACACGGCGGCCGAGCCCATGTCCTTGGCGCGCCCGGCCAGCACGTGGTGTTCCGGGCCATACCGCTCGATCACTGCCTCGATGGCCGAGTTCAGCAACTCCGCAGCCAGCACGATCAGCAATGGCGCAATCAGCGCAATGCGTTCCAGCCCCGAATTCCCCAGCCACAGCGCCAGCGGTGTCAGCAGCGCGGCCAGGCAGACTTCCAGGCGGAACGAGGATTCATGCAGCCACGCCGCACGCAGACCCTGCCACGACCAGACCGCCGCCTTGAGCATCCGGCGCGGGCCGCGCGGCACGTGCCCCAGTTGATCGGCCATCCGTCAGCGCATCCGAACGCTGGTGCAGGACAAGGATTGGATCAGGGACATGGGGAAGCCGTAGCAGCGGAAAGTGCGAATCTTGCCACCGCGACGGTTCCGGCCGCCAGTCGCGCCCGGATTTGCCGCTGCAGCGGCGCTGCCGCACCATGCGCAGTCCGCTCCACGTTGACAGGTCTGCCCGATGAAACAACTGCCCTTGCGCGCGCTGTTGTGCGCACTCGCCATTGCGTCCAGCCCCCTGCAGGCCGCCGCGCCGCCTGCCACGCCCCAGGTGCCGGCACAGGTCTCCAATGCGGCATGGGAGCAGGACATGCAGCGCTTCGCGGCCAGCGATGCGCAGCAACCGCCGCCCAAGCACGGCATCGTGTTCGTCGGCAGTTCGTCGATCCGTTTCTGGGAAACGCTGGCGCAGGATTTCCCCGGCAAGCCGGTGATCAACCGTGGCTTTGGCGGATCGGAAGTGCGCGACAGCACCTGGTACGCCGACCGCATCGTGATTCCCTACGCGCCGCGCCAGGTGGTGTTGTATGCCGGCGACAACGACCTCAACAGCGGGCGCAGCCCGGAGCAGGTGCGCGACGATGTGGTGGCTTTCGTCACACGCATCCGCGCCGCACTTCCCGAGGCGCGCATTGGTTACCTGTCGATCAAACCCAGCCCGTCGCGTGCGCAGTTGCTGCCTGCGATCGTGCGCGCCAACCAGCTGATCAAGCAGGCATTGGCCAACGTGCCGCGGACCGACTACATCGACATCTATACGCCGATGCTGGACGCCACCGGCAAGCCGCGCCCGGAGCTGTTCCGCGAGGACATGCTGCACATGAAGCCGGAAGGGTACGCACTCTGGCGCAAAGCGGTGGCGCCGGTGCTGGAGCGCAAGTAACGCTGGTCTTCAGGCAACGCCCCTTGCGACGGGCGTTGCTGGAACGACTCGCTGGTCCGGTCCGCAATTTGGCGTTGAGAGCATGCACTGCGCGCCAGGTATGCCTGAGCCACGTACGGCAACCGCTGCTTGCTCAACGCGCTGCATTTACTTCGTGCTTCGCACTGCCGAGATGCTCATCCGTCAACACAGGCCGGCACCTTCCTCAGGCTGAGGCGCTGACATAGCGAGGGATGCATGCCCCGGGCATCTCGTTTTCTTCTGTCGCTATAGCGCATTAGCTAAACCACTGTAGCGACGCATGCACAGTAGCGATAAGCAGATTTGCCGCTATTTCCTGCGAACCAGCGTCAGACCTACCTACGCAACAACAACCGCAACAGAAGTACCGACGCCCGCCTCGCTATGCAGCTCGATGCGCCAGCCGAAGCGATCGCACAGCCGGCGCACGATCGATAGCCCCAGCCCGGTGCCTTGCGGCCGGGTCGGGTCGGCGCGGAAGAACGGCTCGAATGCACGCGCACGCGCCTCCTCGCTCATGCCGATGCCGGTATCGCGCACCACGATGCGGTCCTGGGTGACTTCCACCTCGATGCTGCCAGTGTCGGTGTAGGCACAGGCATTGCGCAGCAGGTTGCTGAGCACCACCCGCATCACCCGTGGCGGCGCAAACATCTGCAGGCTGCGGTCGCCCACCATGTGCAGCGAGACCGGCTTGTCGCCCAGCAGTTCGCGCGCATTGTCCACTTCCTCGCTGGCCAGTTCGGCCGCATCGAAACTCTCGCTCTGCGGGTCGATCTCGGCTTCGCGCGCCAGGATCAGGAAGGCATCGATCACCGCTTCCATGTCGCGTCCGGCGCGCTGGATGCGGCGCAGGCTGCGCTGCGTGCGCGGCGCCAGTTCTTCATCGGCCAGGGCCATGTCGCTGGCGACCCGGATCACCGTCAGCGGCGTGCGCAATTCATGGCTGGCATCGCGGGTAAAGTTGCGTTCGCGAGCGACGTGGTCGCTGACCCGGCGGCCCAGCTCGTGCAAGGCAGCGGCGAGCTGCCGGGTCTCGCCCTGCATTTCCACCGGCAACCGCTCGGGCGAGAGCTCGTCCACATCGGGTTGGCGCGGATCCCACTGCGCCACGCGGCGCGCCAGCCAGGTCACCGGCGACACCAGCTGTTTGGAAAGACGGTAGGTAAACCACGACACGCCATAGATCGCCAGCAGCACCAGGATCGCCGGCACCACGCCGAACCACAGCGTCAGATGCGCCGCACGCGAGCGTGGAAACACCAGGTACAGCCGCCCTTCCGGGCGCTGGTCGACATACACCAGCGCATCGGCGGCGGCCACTTCACGGAAGCCGGGCGACAGCAGGCGCAGCGACTGCGGCACATCATCACTTGCAGGGCCGGCAGGATCGAAATAGCCGCGGATGTTGCGTGTATCGGGCGGGCGATGATCGGGGGCGCTGCGGTACATGCGCCAGAAATGCACGGCCTCGTCGGCCAGCACCGTACGCACCAGGCTGTATTTGATGACCAGCGAGATCAGGTAGCCGCCCAGCATGATCGCCAGGCTCGCCAGGACGACCTGCAACAAAAATGCGATGCGGATTTTTCGCGGGAGCCCGTGCGGCATTGCGGCATCCAGGAAGATTGCCGAAGTATAGGCAACACTTCCGTGAGCCCGTCGTGCAACCAACCGGCAGCACGCGGTGACGAGCGGCGCGTGGGCGCCTTGAGGAACAGCCGGCTGCCAGGCGGCAGCCGGCCAGCGACATCAGGCCATCGGCTGTGCGATGTCGGCAATGCGATAGCCAGCGCTCTGCACGGTGTGCAGCAGCGGGCGGTCGAACGGCTTGTCGATGATCTTGCGCAGGTTGTACAGATGGCTGCGCAAGGTGTCCGAGTCCGGCAGGCCGTTGCCCCAGATCTCGCGTTCGATTTCCTGACGCGTCACCACGCGCGGCGATTCGCGCATCAGGATGGTCAGCAGGCGCAGACCGATCGGCGACAGCTGCAGTTCGGTGCCGGCACGGGTGGCGCGCATGCTCACCGGATCCAGCACCAAGTCGGCGACCTTGAGCACTTCCGAACCCACCTGGCGGCGCTCACGACGGATCAGCGCACGCAGGCGTGCTTCCAGTTCCTGGATCGCGAACGGCTTGGTCAGGTAGTCGTCGGCGCCGAAGCCCAGACCGGTGAGCTTGTCGTCCAACGTGTCGCGTGCGGTCAGCATCAGCACCGGGGTCGACTTGCGTGCGTCGTTACGCAGGCGGCGGCAGACTTCGATACCGTCCAGGCGCGGCAGCATGAGGTCCAGCACCACCACGTCATAGCTGTTTTCGGCGGCCAGACGGTAGCCGTCCAGTCCGTCCACGGCATAGTCGACCTCGAAGCCGCGGCCTTCCAGGTACTCGCCGATCATTTCTGAGATATTGCGATTGTCTTCGACGACCAGCACGAGGCCGGACGTTTCCTTGGTCTGACGCATGGACTTTCCTCGGTCTTCAGCTTTGTGAAACATGCCGGATTGGCGGTGGAAATGGCGTGAAGACTTCGCGTCGGATTCGGGTCACTCGAGGCCGCTTGCTCAGGGTTTGAGCAATGGCTGCAGTGCTGGCCAGACCGTTTCCAGCACCTTGGGCTGTGCGGCGGCGGTGGGATGCAGACCGTCGGCCTGCATCAGGCCCGGCTGCAGGGCGACCCTCTCAAGAAAGAACGGCACCAGCGCGGTCTGGTATTGCTTGGACAGGTCGGCATAGGTCGCATTCAACCGCTCGCGATAGGCCGGGCCATAGTTGGGCGGCACATCGATGCCCAGCAGCAAGACCTTCGCGCCCGCCTGACGGCTGAGCTGGATCATCTTCTCCAGGTTGCCCTTGAGCTGGGCCGGCGTGAGGCCACGCAAGGCATCGTTGCCACCCAGCTCGATGACGACCACGCCGGGGCGGTGCTTTTGCAGCAGCCCAGGCAGCCGGGTCAAGGCGCCGGAGGTGGTTTCGCCGCTGATGCTGGCATTGACGACCGGCGGTGGCGTCGCCATGTCACGCTTCAGGCGCTGGTCCAGCAGGGTGACCCAGCCGGACTGCACCGGGATGTTGTGCGCGGCGCTCAGGCTGTCGCCCACCACCAGGATCGGCGCGGCAGTGGCCGGACTTTTGGCAGAGGCAATCCCCGGCGCAAGCAGGGAGAGTGTCAGCAGCCACACGCTAATCACGCTGTACCGCAGTGTTCTTTCACGCATTCGGAGATTCCTCATCGACAGTCTGGCCCCCCACTCCAGCACCCGCACCGCCATCGACGTCCGCGAGGTCGGCAAGTCCGTCAGCGGACCGGAGGGAACACTCCACATCCTCGACAACATCAGCTTGACGGTCAGTGAAGGCGACAGTATCGCCATCGTCGGCGCCTCGGGGTCAGGCAAGACCACCCTGCTCGGCCTGCTCGCCGGGCTGGACCTGCCCAGCCGCGGCAGCATCGCGTTGGCCGGGCAGGACCTGGGCCAGCTCGACGAGGAGGCGCGCGCGGCCCTGCGCGCCCGCGAGGTGGGCTTCGTGTTCCAGAGCTTCCACCTGTTGCCGGCGCTGACGGCCGAAGAAAACATCGCACTGCCACTGGAACTGGCCGGGCGCGAAGATCCGGCGCGGGTGCGCGAGGTGCTGCAGGCGGTCGGCCTGAGCGCGCGTGCGCGGCATTACCCACGCCAGCTCTCCGGCGGCGAGCAGCAACGCGTGGCACTGGCGCGCGCGTTCGTGGCCAAGCCGCGCATTCTGTTTGCCGATGAGCCCACCGGCAGCCTGGACCAGGCCACCGGCGCGCAGATCAGCGACCTGCTGTTCGCGCTCAATGCCACTAGCGAGACCACGCTGGTACTGGTCACCCACGACATGACCCTGGCGCAACGCTGCCGTCACATCTACCGCATCGATGGCGGGCGCCTGCACGCGCAGCAGCCCGGCGCGGCGGCATGAACGTCCTCAAACAGGCCGCACGTGCGGTGCGCCGCGAGTTTCTGGCAGGCGACCTGCTGACCGTCTTTGCCGCGCTGGTGCTGGGCGTGGCGGTGATGACCGCCGTGGGCACGCTGGTGGACCGCGTCACACTGGCGCTGACCTCCAGCGCGGCCGAGGTGCTGGGCGGCGACCTGGGCGTCACCGGGCGCCAGGAGATTCCCGCCTCCTTTGCCGACGAAGCGCAGCAGCGCGGGCTGCAGACCACCCGCCTGGTCAGCTTCCCCAGCGTGTTGTTCCATGGCGAGTCCAGCCAGATGGCCAACATTCGCGGCGTCGGCGCCGGGTATCCCCTGCGCGGCGAGCTGCTGGTGTCCAAGGACGCGGCCGGCAAGCAAGCGCAGGCATCTTCGGCACCGCCGCCGGGCCAGGCCTATGCCGATCCGCGCCTGCTCGACGCGCTGGGCCTGCGCGTTGGCGAACAGCTGGAATTTGGCGCCGGCCATCTCACCATCACCGGCGTGTTGCGTGCCGAACCCGACGCCTCCGGCGAGCTGATGCAGCTGTCGCCGCCGTTGCTGGTCAACCGCGCAGATATCGATCGCGCCGGACTGCTCGGCCCGGGCAGCCGCGCCTCCTACCGGTTGATGTTTGCCGGTACGCCGCAAGCCATTGCCGACCTGCGCGCCTGGCTCAAGCCGCGCGCCAGCGAATACCGGCTGGTGGGCATCGAAGACACCCAGCGCGGCATGCGCGCCGCGTTCGACAGGGCAGGCCGTTTCCTGGCCCTGTCGGCGTTGCTGGCGGTGTTGCTGTCGGGCGTGGCAACCGCGCTGGCAGCGAACCGGTTTGCGATGCGCCGCATCGACACCGTGGCCGTGCTGCGCTGCCTGGGTGCGCGCCAGCGCGACATCCTGGCGATGCTGTCGCTGCAGTTGCTGTTGACCGCGATCCCCGCCTGCCTGGTGGGCATCGGCCTGGGCATGCTGGCGCAGGAAGGCCTGGTGCAGGCACTGGGCAGCCTGATCCCGAACCGGCTGCCACTGCCGCAGGCCAACCCGGCCCTGGCGGGCGCGGGCATCGGTTTGGTGCTGCTGCTGGGCTTCGGGCTGCCACCGCTGCTGCGGCTGCGCAATGTGCCGCCGATGCGCGTGCTCAACCGCAGCTTTGCCGCGGTGCCGCCGAGCTCCTTGCTGGTCTATGCCGCTGCGTTGGCGGCGACCCTGGCGCTGACCGTCTATGCCACCGGCAACCTGGTGCTGGCCGGCTGGGTGTTAGGCGGATTGGCGGCACTGGCCGTGGTGGCGATGCTGCTCGGCCTGGGCCTGCTGGCGGCGCTACGGCCGATCCAGCACCGCCTGCGCGGCGCCTGGAAGCTGGGCCTGGCCTCACTGACCCGGCGCCGCGGGCTGAGCGTGGTGCAGCTGGTGGGGCTTTCGCTGTCGTTGTGCGCGCTGTTGCTGCTGGCCGTGGTCGGGCCCGGCCTGCTCGGGCAATGGCGCGACCGCCTGCCGGTGGACACGCCCAACTACTTCCTGATGAACATCCAGCCCGAACAGACCGAACCGGTGCTGCAAACCTTGCGCAGCCTCGGCGTGGAAGGTGCAGCGGTGGAGCCGTTTTCAACCGGGCGCTTGGTGGCCATCAACAACAAGCCACCGCTGCGCGGCGATCGCGATCCGCAGGACGATGGCGACGGCGACAACCGCCCGGTGAACTTCTCCTGGCGGCACGCCTTTCCGCCGGCAAACACGCTATTGCAGGGGAAATTCTGGAGTGCCGACAGCACGGCGCCGGAGGCCTCGGTGGAAGAAGGCTGGGCGCAGCGCTACCAACTCAAGCTGGGCGACCGCATCACCTTGTTGCTGGGCGAACAACAGCGCAGCTTCACCGTGACCAGCATCCGCAAGGCCGATTGGGATTCGTTCCGGGTCAATTTCTTCCTGCTACTCAACCAGGGCGCCGTGGGCGATGCGCCATACAACCTGATTTCCAGCTTCCACCTGCCGCCGGGCAACGCGCCCAAGCTGGCCACGCTCAGCCGCGATTACCCGAACATCTCGGTGCTGGATATCGACGCCATCCTGGGCCGGGTGCGCGAGGTGATCGACCAAGTGGCGCAGGCGGTGCAATTGGTGATGGGCTTCAGCCTGCTGGCCGGCGTGCTGGTGTTGCTGGCGGCCTTGCAGGCCACCGCAGGCGAACGCCGTTACGACAGCGCCGTGCTGCGCACGCTGGGCGCACGGCGCGGCCAGTTGCGTGGTGCGGTGCTGGTGGAATTCGGTGCACTGGGCCTGCTGGCGGCGCTGCTGGCAGTCACGGCCGCGGCGGTGATTGGTGCAGTGGTCGGGCAGCAAGCGTTCGAGATCGCGCTGACTCCGGATTGGCCACGTCTGCTGATTGGCGGCGCGTTCGGCCTGGCGCTGAGCCTGCTCGCCGGTTGGTCCGGGACGCGGCGCATTTTGTCCACGCCACCGGCGTTGGCCTTACGCACGCAGTAATACCCCGGCGGACACGGACGCACCGCGCGCGCGTCCGCCGGTGCTGCATATATCCGCAGTGCATGACGAAGTTGCCAATGGTTGGTTCGCAGCCTGGCAACGACTGCCTAGAGTGAGGTGTCTGGTCGCCGGCATGCCGGCGGCCCTTCATTGCCTCCGAGGTGTTCGTCATGGCCAGTGCCACATCCGCAGCGCGCGCGCCCACACCACACAGCCACGCGTCCGGCGTGCAGATTGTGCCCTTCGATGCGCCCCTGGGTGCGGAGGTCATCGGCCTGGCGTTGTCGCAGCCGCTGGATGCAGACACGTTCGCGCGCATTCACCGCGCGCACCTGGACCACCACGTGCTGGTGTTCCGCGATCAACGCATCACCCCGGCGCAGCAGGTCGAATTCAGCCGGCGGTTCGGCCCGTTGCAGATCCATGTGCTGCGCAATTTCCAGCTGCGCGGGCATCCGGAAGTGCTGGTGGTGTCCAATATCAAGGAAAACGGCCAGCCCATCGGGCTTGGTGATGCCGGGCATTACTGGCACTCGGATCTGTCGTACAAGGAAACGCCGAGCCTGGGCTCGCTGCTGCACGCGCAGGAGCTTCCGGCCGAGGGTGGCGACACCTTGTTCGCCAACCAGCATCTGGCCTGGCAGACCCTGCCCGACGCACTCAAACGCGCGGTGGAAGGCCGGCATGCCGAGCACAGTTATCTTGCCAAATACGAGGAACTGCGCGCGCGCAATCCGTGGCGCCCGGCGTTGACGGCCGAGCAGATTGCCGAAGTCACACCGGTGCAGCATCCGATCGTGCGCACGCACCCGGAAACCGGCCGCAAGGCGCTGTTTGTCAGCGAACACTTCACCACCCGCATCGTCGGCTTGCCGGACGACGAAAGCCACGCGTTGCTGCAGGCGCTGTTTGACCACAGCACGCGCGACGCGCTGGTGTATCGCCACCGCTGGCAGCCGCACGACATGGTGTTCTGGGACAACCGCTCGGTGATGCATCTGGCTGCCGGCACGCCAGACCATCTGCGTCGCCGGCTCAATCGCACCACTATCGAAGGCGATGTGCCGTTCTGAACTGCACGCACGCCGTTTCCCTCCCCCTTGCCCACTGGAGCGTCGCATGCGCTTGACCGTTATTGGTGACGCCACCCCGCATCGCCGCAAGACACCCCTCTTGGCCTGGCTGCTGCTGGCCGCGTTGCCGCTGCTGCACAGCGCGCACGCGCAGGCCGAAGGAAAACTGCGCATCGCCAAGCAGTTCGGCATCGTGTATCTGCTGCTGGACGTGGCGCAGGACCAGAAGCTCATCGAGCAGCAGGGCAAGGCCGCCGGCGTGGACATCGATGTGCAGTTCCTGCAGCTGTCTGGCGGCGCGGCCGTGAACGATGCCTTGCTCACCGGGTCGATCGACATCGCCGGTGCCGGCGTCGGCCCGTTGTTCACGATCTGGGACCGCACCCGTGGCCGCCAGAACGTGCGCGGCGTGGCGTCGCTGGGCAACTTTCCGTACTACCTGATCAGCAACAATCCGCGTATCAAGAGCATCGGCGACTTCACGCCACAGGACCGCATCGCGGTGCCGGCCACCGGCGTGTCGGTGCAGTCGCGCTTCCTGCAGCATGCCTCGCAACAGCGCTGGGGCGACAAGGGCACCCATCAGCTCGATCCGCTGCAGGTGGCGTTGCCGCATCCGGATGCGGCGGCGGCCATTATTCGTGGCCGTACCGAGATCACCGCGCACTTCGCCAGCCCGCCGTTTCAGGAGCAGGAACTGGCGCGCAACCCGGCCGCGCATATCGTGACCAGCTCCTACGACATCGAAGGCGGCCCATCGTCGGCCACGGTGCTGTACGCCACCGAAAAATTCCGCCGCGACAACCCCAAGACCTATCGCGCCTTTGTCGCTGCGCTGGATCAGGCGGCGAAATTCGTCACCGCGCATCCGGAGCAGGCCGCCGACATCTTCCTGCGCCGCAACGGCTCGGGCATCGACCGCGCGCTGGTGCTGCAGATCCTCAAGGACCCCAAGGTGCAGTTCACCGTGGTGCCGCAAAACACGTTGAAACTGGGCACCTTCATGCAGCGCAGCGGTGCGATCAAGCAGGCGCCCGCCAAGGTGGGCGACTACTTCTTCGACGACCCGTTGATCGCGGGCGGGAGCTGAGTGATGACCACCGCCGCGCCACTGCTGCAGGTCGATAACGTCAGCCTGGAATACGCCTCCGCGCAGCGCGTGGTCCGTGCCACGCATCGGGTGCGTTTCGACGTGCACGCGGCGGATCGCTTCGTGCTGCTTGGTCCGTCGGGCTGCGGCAAGTCCACCTTGCTCAAGGCGGTGGCCGGCTTCGTGACGCCGCGCGAAGGCCAGATCCGGCTGGATGGCGCAGCCGTCACCGGACCGGGGCCGGACCGGGTGGTGGTGTTCCAGGAGTTCGACCAACTGGCTCCCTGGAAGACCGTGCGCGAGAACGTGGTGTTCGGCCTGCGCGCCACCCGCACGCTGTCGCGCGCTGAAGCACGTGAGCGCGCCGACGAGAGCCTGGCGCAGGTGGGATTGACCGGTTTTGCCGATGCCTACCCGCACACCTTGTCCGGCGGCATGAAGCAACGCGTCGCCATTGCACGTGCGCTGGCGATGCGCCCGCGCGTGCTGCTGATGGACGAGCCGTTCGCCGCACTGGATGCGCTCACCCGTGCACGCATGCAGGAGCAGGTGCTGGAGTTGTGGGAACAACTGCGCTTCACGCTGCTGTTCGTCACCCATTCCATCGAGGAAGCATTGGTGGTGGGCAACCGCGTGCTGCTGTTGTCGCCGCATCCCGGCCAGGTGCGAGCCGAACTCAACGCGCATGCGTTCGGCCCGCAGAGCGCCGGCAGCGTGGCGTTCCAGCAGACCGCGCAGCGCATTCACCGGCTGTTGTTCGATCTTCCCGATGCCGCCCTGGACGATGCCAAGGTGGCGCCGCTGCGCAGGCCGGCCGTGCGTCAACGCGAGGCCTTGCCATGAGCACGCGCAGCACGGCGTTGCCGGCCACCCCGCCGGTGCGGCCGGAATACGAAATTGCGCTGCAGCCGCTGGATCCGGCGCTGCTGCAGGTGCATGCACAGGCGCGCTGGCAGGCGCCTGGCTGGTTGCGCAAGGCGCTGGTGCTGGCGGTGCTGGTGGCCGCCTGGTACGTGGCCGCGCGCGTGGTGGCCGACGATCTGATGCTGCCAAGCCCGTGGCAGACCGCGCAGGCGTTCTACACCGGCGTGCTGTCGGGCGAATTGCTGCGCCGGGTCGGCACCTCGTTGCGGGTGCTGGCACAAGGCTACGTGGTGGGCGTGGTGCTGGCCTTCGTGCTGACCGCACTGGCCGCCTCCACGCGCTGGGGTCGCGATCTGCTGGGCACGCTGACGGCCATGTTCAATCCGCTGCCGGCGATCGCCTTGTTGCCGCTGGCGCTGCTGTGGTTTGGCCTGGGCACCGGCAGCCTGGTGTTCGTGCTGGTGCATTCGGTGCTGTGGCCGCTGGCGCTGACCACCTACGCCGGGTTCCAGGCGGTGCCGGACACCCTGCGCATGGCTGGCCGCAACTACGGCCTGCGCGGCCCGCGCTACGTGGTGCAGTTGCTGATTCCCGCTGCCCTGCCGGCGATCCTGTCCGGGCTGAAGATCGGCTGGGCATTTGCCTGGCGCACCCTGATCGCCGCCGAGCTGGTGTTCGGCGCCACCTCCGGGCAAGGCGGACTGGGCTGGTACATCTTCCAGAACCGCAACGAGCTGTACACCGACCGCGTGTTCGCCGGCCTAGCCATGGTGATCGCGCTGGGGCTGCTGGTGGAGGGCGTGGTGTTCCAGGCGATCGAACGACTGACCGTGCGCCGCTGGGGCATGCAACGCTGAACCCTGCTGTGGCCCAGGCCGGCATGGTCGCGTGCGCTTAACGAGGCTGGCTTATGCTGCCGGCCCCGTCCTGCCGCCGCCTGCCGTCATGCCTACCGCGCCCTTCACCGCCTACCTGTATCCGATCCTGCTGCTGCTCGCCAGCAACGTCTTCATGACCTTCGCGTGGTACGGGCATCTGAAGTACAAGAGCACGCCGCTGATGATCGCGATCCTGGTCAGCTGGGGCATCGCCTTCTTCGAATACTGCCTGCAGGTGCCGGGTAACCGCCTGGGCAGCGCCGTGTATTCCGCGCCGCAGCTCAAGGGCATGCAGGAAGTGATCACCCTGCTGGTGTTCGCGGGGTTCTCGACGTTCTACCTGGGCCAGTCGTTGAAGTGGAACCACTGGGCCGCGTTCGGGCTGATCCTGGTCGCAGCGTTCTTGATGTTCAAGGAATAAACCCGTCTTGCACGTAGGAGCGCGCTTGCGCGCGATGGGCGGTTCTCGGGAATGCCGCTCGCGCGCAAGCGCGCTCCTACGACAGCTGCATGCCTGGTTGGCGATGCACGCCTGGTTCGCTGGTTCCACCCCACTGTGTGAGCACTACATCGTTGCAGTGAAACCACTGGGCCGCGTTCGGGCTGATCCTGGTCGCAGTGTTCTTGATGTTCAAGGAATACACCTGCCTTGCACGTAGGGGCGCGCTTGCGCGCGAGGGGCCGTTCTCGGGAATGCTGCTCGCGCGCAAGCGCGCTCCTACGATACCGGCATGTTTGATTCGCGCTGTGTGCCTAGTTCGCAGGTTCCACCCATTGCGTGAACACCGCATCGATCTGCGCATCGGTGACGCGTTTGCCGCCCTGCACCGTCTCGGCCTGTTCGAACATCGGCATGATCATTGCCATGCCGTCCGGCTTGGTTTTCAGATGCAGGCCCGGCGGTGTGTCGAGGAACTTCGCCCAACGCGCACGCACCTTTGCCCAGTAGCCCTGCGTGCCCTTCCAGTATGCATAGGCCGGTGCGAAGTCCACTTCGGTGGTCTTGCGGTAGTCGTTGAAACCGAACTCGCGGGCGATGGCTTCCTGGCTGCCGTCGGGCTTGCGCAGCACCTTGGTGTTGAACTGTTCGTGGGTCCAGCCGTTGGGCGTGAGCGTGTGCCGGTTGATGACCGACAACGCGTTGTAGTCGCTGCGTTTGGTGTATTCGCGGCGCGGCAACGGGCGCCAGCTCAGGTCGCTGGTCCAGGTGGGATGTCCCTCGGCATAGTCCCAACGGCCAGTGCCGCAGTAGCGCGGGGCATCGCTGACCTCGAACACGCATTGCGTCCACGCTCCCTGTGTCACGGCTGCAGGCAGCGCGCGCACCTGCCAGGTCTGTTCGGCGCTGAACTCGAAACGCTGGGGTGCTTCATAGGTCCAGTCCTGCCGCCAGTGCTTGGTCACATGCTTGGTTTTCTCGTCCACCAGCAGATGCTGCAGCACCACCTTGCGCGGCGAATCCTCCACCACGATGACCACTTCGTTGGCGCCACTGCGCATCGCCGAGGCGCGTTCGTAGCCCGGCTTGAGCAGCACGGTTTCGTCGAAGGCAAAGTCCACGGCGTACTCGCCCTGCATCGCCAGGATGCTGGCACGGTCACGCTGGGCATCGGCGGCAGCCACCAGCGGCAACAGGGCCAAGGCCGCGGCAAGATAACGGGGAAACGCTCGGATCATCGGAAGGCTCGTCTGTAAAGGGTGAACGTCAGCGGCGCAGCCGCAACAAGGAGGCCGTCATGGCCTGCGGATCACTGCCGTTGCCCGGCGCAGTGGCGCTGGCAGCAGCATGGCGCAGGGCGGCGGCGCGTGCGCAGCAGCAATCATCCACCGCCACGCGGCCGTCGATGCCTTCTTCGCGCGCCAGGCGTGCGGCCACTTCCGCGCCGAGCGCAGAGACACTGGCCAACGTTGCGCCGAGCGGGCGATCGCGGCTACTACCGGCATGCAGCCGCAGCGCGCTCAGCCGCCAGCTGTCGCCACGCATTCGCCCGGCCAGGCGCCGCCACAGGCGCTCGCCCACGCCTAGCTCCTGGCCGTCGATCGGCAATGCCGGCAACCGCGAGACCAGCCGATCCCAGGCCAGAAAATCGCTGTCGGGCAGCAGGCACAGGCGCCAGCAGCTGCTGCCGCCGGCATCGAAGAACCAGATGCTTTCGCGCAGGCCATCGCTGTCGACCTGGCGGAATGCTGCCGCCGACACCGCATGCTGCCAGCCATCGCGTTCATCGCCGAGCGAAGGGCGATAGACGCACAGCACCGTGCCCAGGGCCATCAGCTGCCGCGGCTGCGGCAAGGCACGATGGGCAGTGCGCGCATGCGCGATCGGCAATGAGTGGGCGATCGGCATGGCGGCTACCAGCTCACGGCGAGGCTGACCGAGGCGGTACGCCCGGCGCCGGTGAAGCGATCGAGCACCGTGCTGCTGTCCAGCGTACCGTTGGGCAGCGCGTTCCAGTCGACATAGCGGCGATCGGCGAGATTGAAGATGCCGGCGGTGACCTTGGCACCCGGCGCGAATTCCCAGTGGCCCATCAGGTCCAGCGTGGCGTAGCCGGCGGGCGTGTAATAGCTGGCCAGTTGCGGGCGGCGCTTGCGCGCCACGAAGGTACCGATCACTTCCGCACCCCAGCGCTCGCTGTCGAACGCCACGCCCAGCGTGCCGCGCACTGGGTCGACCGAATTGAGCGGCGTGTCGTCGGTGAGGTTGTCGCCTTGCGAATACGCCACCGCGCTATTGACCGACCAGCCCTGCCAGCCGGCCAGCGCGCCCAGGTCGACACCGGCACGCGCCTCGGCACCCTTGATCACCACATCGTCCACGTTGCGCGACTGGAACATCAGCAAGCCTTCGGCGTTGACGCCGGCCGGTGCATAGGATTCGATGAAGTTGCGGTAATCGGTGTAATACACGCTGACCCCGAGGTAGCCGACGGTGTCATTGAAGCGCAGGCCCAGCTCGCCACCGCGGCTGGTTTCCGATTTCAGGTCCGGATTGGCGATGGCGGTGTAGCGCGCCTGCAGATTGGTGAAGCCGATATTGACGTCGTTGTACGGCGGCGCGCGAAACCCGTGCGCATAGTTGGCATACGCCGACCACGCATCCGAGAACCGCCACACCGCGCCGAACTTGGGTGACACCTGCTGCTCGTCGATGGTTTCGGCGGCCACGCCCGGATTGTCCTGGCGGAAGATGTCATCCACCCGCGGCGACAGCCGGAAATAATCCACGCGTACGCCAGGAATCAGCGACAACCGCCCCTCCCGCAGCCGCATTTCGTCCTGCGCGTACACGCCCAGCTTGGTGGTCTCGCTCATCGGGAAATCGCGCACCGGGAACAGGTCCTGCCCCACCAGCTTGCTCACCGCACCGTTGGCCAGGTTGAGCGAATACCCATCGCGCTTCTCGCGGGTGTCGGTCCAGGAGCCTTCCAGCCCGTAGGTGATGTCGTGCCGCAGCGTGCCGGTGTCGATCGCCTTGTGCGCATTGACCAGCAGGCCGTAGACGCGTTGGTCGAAGTGATGTTCGTTGTGCCGGCGCGTGGTGTTGCCGCGCAACTCGTCGGTGCGCTGCAGGCTTGCGCTGTCCTGGCGGTAGAGCTGCCAGAACAGGTCGTCGGCGAGCGCGGTATCCAGCGCATCCAGTTCGTGGCGCAGCGACACCCGCGCGCGGGTCTGATGGTCGCGGCCGTCCTGCGACAGGATGCGTTGCGATGCGCTGGGGCTGCGCGCATCGATACCGCTGAACGCCTCGATGCGGCCATAGTCTTCATTGCCCTCCACGGTGAGCTTGAAGCGTTGCTGCGCGTTGGGCGCGTACACCAGCTTGCCCAGCACGCTGCGGCCGTCGACCTGCTGCGGATTGGGTGCGGTGCGGGTGTA
Organism: Xanthomonas sp. NCPPB 4037; assembly: GCF_041475695.2. Classification (NCBI taxonomy): domain Bacteria; kingdom Pseudomonadati; phylum Pseudomonadota; class Gammaproteobacteria; order Lysobacterales; family Lysobacteraceae; genus Xanthomonas; species Xanthomonas sp. NCPPB 4037. The sequence continues at coordinate 1,023,673 of NZ_CM191261.1, read as the reverse complement.
GTTGCGGGCGCGGTTATCGCCCTGGTTCTGCGCTTCCTGGCCCTGGCGATGGCTCACCGCGACCATGCCGCTCCAGCGCTCGCCACCGAACGCGCCGGTGGCGCCGGCGAACAGGCCGTTCCAGTCGCCTTCGTAGCCGAACTTCAATCCCACATAGCTATGCTTGTCGGCGCTGAGGTAATCCGACGGATCCTTGGTAACGAACGCCACCACACCGCCCAGTGCATCGGAGCCATACAGCGAACTGGCCGCCCCCCGCACCACCTCGACCCGCTTGAGCGTTTCCAGGTCCACGAAATTGCGGTTGGCGTTGAGATAGCTGCCGAAATTGAAGGTGTCCGACACCGGCACGTTGTCGACCAGGATCGCCACGCGGTTGCCATCCAGACCGCGGATGCGCACGCCGCTGGCGCCGGTGAAGCGCCCGCTGGTGCTGGTGACCGACACGCCAGGCGTGTAACGGAACAGATCCTTGAGCTCGCGCACCAACTGGTTGTCCAGCTGCTCGCGGTCGATCACATCCACGGTGCCCGGCACCTCCACCAAGGCGCGCTGGGTACGCGTGGCGGTGACCTGCAAACGGTCGAAGTCATGCACGTCGCGCGCCGCGGCAGCGCCGGCATCGGCATCGGCATCGGCATCGGCTTCGGCGGCAATGGCGCACAGGGGAACAACGGGCAGCGCCAGTGACAGCGCAACCACCAGCGGATGCAGGCGGATCATCGGTAACCTTTGGGAGAACCCTCGGCCACGCAGACGGCAATCGCCGCGACCGTTAGCCGAGGGGGGGAGAGAACGCACGGACGGCGATGGCAACGCCCGCGGCAGGCAGCGGAAGGCGCGCGCGGGCGCGGCCTTCGCCGGGACTTACTTGGTCAGGATCAGCTTGTCGTTGCTGGTATGGCGCAGGCGATAGATGCGGTCGCCATGCTGGATCAGCACTTCGCGACGGCCCTTGAGCAGCGCCTCGCTACTGATGAGGTCTTCGGCGGGAACGGCACGCGGCGCAGCGCGGTCGCGCAGGTTGACCGGTTCGGAGCGGAGCAGCACGGGGTGAGCGGTCATGATCTGGATCTCCAGTCGGTTGGCCAGACAAATAATAACCATTCTCATTTATTGATCAAGAGCCATTCTCATTTGAATGGCCAGATCTTTGCATTGGCTCATGCTTTTCGATTGGAATTATCAATCGAAACTCGGCATCTGGCGTGCATGTGCGCAGCGAGGCGCATCTCGTATGCCGCATCAGGCTTGCGGCGACGAGCCGCTGCGTGGCTGGCAGCGGCTCAGGCAATGAACTATCGCCGGAGCTGGCTTCCCTGCGGTCATGGTCGCGCACTACGGCAACGATGGACTGCTTGCCATTAATGGGGCGCGCAGCGCTCGCACCAGCTGACCGGCGCAGCCGCTCAGCGCCGGGTCTGCGGGCGGAGTTAGGTAGGCGCCGGAGGCCACGCATGCGTCCAAATCCGACCTGGGCGGCACCATGCGCTCGAAGCCGCGGCCAGGCCGTTCCGGAAAGAACACCCGCTGGCCGAGACGCCCAAAACCGCCACCAAAGGCTGCGATGTCCCAGCCGTGCCGCTTCACCGCGTGGCCGCGTCCACCTGCGCCCAGCCGGCGGCATCTACCTGCTCCAGGGTCTGCAATGCGGCCAGGTTTTCTTCGAGCTGCGCGACCCGGCTGGCGCCGAGGATCACCGTGGAGACATGCGGGTTGCGCAGGCACCAGGCGATCGCAAGCCGCGCCGGCGACTGCCCCAGCTCGGCCGCCACGGCGCTGAATGCACGCGCGCGCTCGAGCCGCCGGCTTTCCGGTGTACCCAGCACTTCGTCCTGCAGCCAGGCATTGCCGGGCTGGCCGAGGCGGCTGTCGGCATCCACGCCGACGTTGTACTTGCCGGTCAACAGACCAGAGGCCAACGGCGACCAGATCGTGGTGCCCAGGCCGGCCTCGCACAGCGGCGCGTATTCCTGCTCCAGGCGGCTGCGGTGCAGCAGGTTGTACTGCGGCTGTTCCATCGCCGGCGCATGCAGGTGTTCGCGCGCGGCGATCTCCAGCGCAGTGCGCAGCTGCGCGGCGCTCCACTCGGAGGTGCCCCAGTACAGCACCTTGCCCTGGCGGATCAGCGCATCCATGGCGCGTACGGTTTCCTGGATCGGGGTGTCCGGGTCGGGCCGGTGGCAGAAGTACAGGTCCAGGTAATCCACCCGCAGCCGGCGCAACGCGGCATGGCAGGCGTCGGTGACGTGCTTGCGCGACAACCCGCGCTGGGTGGGCCGCGGGTCGTCCACCGCACCGAAGAACACCTTGCTGGACACGCAGTAGCCATCGCGCGGCAGCCGCAGGTCGCCGATCACATCGCCCATGACCTCCTCGGCGCGCCCGCGTGCATAGACCTCGGCGTTGTCGAAGAAATTGACCCCGTTGTCCCACGCCGCGGCGATCAGGTTGCGCGCCTCGCTGCGGCCGATCTGCTTGCCGAAGGTGACCCAGGCACCGAACGACAAGGCCGACAATTGCAGCCCGGTGGATCCGAGACGACGGTAATGCATTGGCAGACTCCAGCAGCCTCCGGCGCACCGCGCCCCGGACCGGCGTGCGCAGTGTAGGAGATGGCGTTGGATTGGGGATTGGGGATTGGGGATTGGGAATTGGGGATTGGGGATTGGGGATTGGGAATTGGGGATTGGGAATTGGGAATTGGGGATTGGGAATTGGGAATTGGGAATTGGGAATTGGGGATTGGGAATTGGGAATTGGGAATTGGGAATCGGGAATCGGGAATCGGGAATCGGGAATCGGGAATCGGGAATCGGGTGCAGCGTTGCAGCTTGGTGGCGAGCCAGACAGGCACGTGACGAGACGGCGCTGTCCGAAATGTGGGGCGTCTGCGGCGGCAGGGCGAACGCAGCCCGCATGTGGGTCCGGGTTGCACGCATGCGCGGCTGCCGGCACCCACCTCCACTTGTTCCAGGCGCCCCCCCCCCGGCGCTTCAAACGTATTTCGCTCAGTTGCGCGCATGCTCCGCTCACTCGAATACGCGGCGCTCTTGGAGGCCATCAGCGCGCCGCATTCCCCCTTCACGCCACGCGCCAGCATCCGCAGCGCACCGGCCGATTTGCGCACGGCCGTCGGCACTGCGGCATCGCGCGCGATCGCCCTGCCCGATGCGCCACGCTCTGCGGCCGGCGGCGGCGTCTGAACACCCCTCGCCTTGCCCACCGACACCCCCTGCTCTAGGCTTCCCGTTTTGCCGTCAGCAGCCCGGGGATTGGAATGGTCGAAGGTTTGGGGAGGATCGGGTTCGGCCTGTTCGGTCTGGTGGTGCTTATCGGCATTACCTGGCTGTTTTCGACCAACCGCCGTGCGATCGACTGGAAGCTGGTCGCCACCGGCCTGCTGTTGCAGATCTCGTTCGCCGCGCTGGTGCTGCTGGTGCCAGGCGGACGCGACGTGTTCGACTCGCTGGGCAAGGGGTTCGTGAAGGTGCTGAGCTTCGTCAATGAGGGGTCCACCTTCATTTTCGGCAACCTGATGAACATCGACAGCTACGGCTTCATCTTTGCGTTCCAGGTATTGCCCACCATCATCTTTTTCTCCGCGCTGATGGGCGTGCTCTACCACCTGGGCGTGATGCAGGTGATCGTGCGGGCGATGGCGTGGGCGATCACCAAGGTGATGCGCGTGTCCGGCGCCGAAACCACCAGCGTGTGCGCCAGCGTGTTCATCGGCCAGACCGAGGCGCCGCTGACGGTGCGCCCGTATATCCCGAAGATGACCCAGTCCGAGCTGCTGACCATGATGATCGGCGGCATGGCGCACATCGCCGGCGGCGTGTTGGCCGCGTACGTAGGCATGCTCGGTGGCAGCGACCCGGCGCAGCAGGCGTTCTATGCCAAGCATCTGCTGGCTGCCAGCATCATGGCCGCGCCGGCAACGCTGGTGGTGGCCAAGCTGCTGGTGCCGGAAACCGGCACGCCGCTGACCCGCGGCACGGTCAAGATGGAAGTGGAAAAGACCACCAGCAACGTCATCGACGCGGCCGCGGCCGGCGCCGGCGATGGCCTGCGCCTGGCGCTGAACATCGGCGCGATGCTGCTGGCCTTCATTGCGCTGATCGCGCTGATCAACGCACCGCTGACCTGGCTGGGCGAGATCACCGGCGCGGCCGCCGCGCTGGGCCGCCCGACCAACCTGTCGACCATCTTCGGCTACGTGCTCGCACCGGTAGCCTGGGTGATCGGCACGCCGTGGGCGGACGCGACCACGGTCGGTTCGCTGATCGGGCAGAAGGTGGTGATCAATGAGTTCGTCGCCTACACCGAGCTGTCGCAGATCGTGAAGGGCCAGGTGCCCGGCGTGCGTCTGAGCGAGGAAGGCCGGCTGATCGCCACCTACGCGCTGTGCGGCTTCGCCAACTTCAGCTCGATCGCGATCCAGATCGGCGGGATCGGCGGCCTGGCACCGGAACGCCGTCACGATCTGGCCAAGTTCGGCCTGCGCGCGGTGCTCGGCGGTTCGATCGCCACGTTCATGACCGCTACCATTGCCGGGGTGCTGTCGCACTTCGGGTGAGGCGGCGCCGGTTCATCGGCGTGCCGGTCTAATCACTGCACGCCACGTGTCATCTTAGTCATTCAAGCAAGCAGGTATTTATGAGTTCGGTCGTCGTTGTCGGGTCCTTCAATGTCGATCACGTGTGGCGCTGTGATGCCCTGCCCGCGCCGGGCGCCACCATCGCCGGTCGCTACAGCACCGGTCCCGGCGGCAAGGGGTTCAACCAGGCGGTTGCAGCCGCACGTGCCGGCGCCAAGACGCACTTCCTGTGCGCGCTGGGCGACGATGCCGGCGGTGCACTGGCGCGTTCGCTGGCCGCGCAAGATGGGTTTGCGCTGATCGCCGAGCCCAGCAATGAGCCCACCGGCACCGGCGGCATCTATGTCGATGCCCATGGCCGCAACACCATCGTGATCGGTGCCGGCGCCAATTCGGTGCTGAGCGCCGGGTTTGTCGACAACCAGCGCGCGCTGGTGACCTCGGCACGCGTGCTGCTGGCGCAGCTGGAATCGCCGGCAGAAACAGTGGAATCGGCGCTGGCGCTGGCTCGCGAATGCGGTGTGCTCACCGTGCTCAACGCCGCGCCGGCCAACGCGCCGACCTCGATCAGCCTGCTCAAGCTCTCCGACGTGCTGACGCCGAACGAAACCGAATTCGCCGCGCTGCTCGGCCGCCACGTTGGCGAGCGCATCAACGCCGACGATGTGGCGGCGCTGGACGGCAATACGCTGCATTCGCTGTGCCGCAAGCTGCTGCCCGGCGGCACCGTGGTGGTGACGCTGGGCGCGGTGGGCGCCTTCATTTCGCACGCCGAAGAACAGCTGCGCGGCGACACCCAGGCGCATTACCGCGTGGGCGCGGAAAGCGCGCAGACGGTGGACACCACCGGTGCCGGCGATGCCTTCAACGGCGCGCTGGTGGCCTCACTGGCGCACTCGCCCAACGCCTCCTTTATCACCCACGTGCGCTTTGCCACGCGCTACGCCGCACGCTCCACCGAAGTGGAAGGTGCCGCGACCTCGATGCCACGCATGGTGCCCGAACCGGCGGTGTGAGCCGCAAGGTTGAGGCAACCGACGAAGGCGACCGCAGCGATGCGGTCGCCTTTTGCGTTCAGGGCGTTGGCCTGCATGTTAGAGACTGTTTTTGATTGGCGAACGGCATGTTGAGACCTGTCTGCCGACGGATGCTGCGAACCGCGCTCCCAGCGGAACTTCGGTCTTCTTCCTCGGACAGTCGCTCGGGTAAGGAGGCGAGGCATGATGCAGCGTCGGGCGCCCGTACCCTCATCCGGCGCTGACGCGCCACCTTCTTCCGAGGGGAGAATGATGGAGAAGCCCCTCTCCCCTCGGGGCGAAAAGGCGCTGCTTACGCGCCAGTGGCGCGTGTGCCTTGGAGCGCCCGCGCCACAAGCGAGGGCAGGGGCGCGAAGCGGGGGTTGGGGTGAGGGTACGACGGAAGACAGTCAACTCCACAGCACAGCTGGAGTGAGGTACGGCCAACCAATACTCCCGCCACTGTCGTCCTCTACACGTCGCACTTTGCCAATCACGCCGACATCGCTCGAACGACTCCTAGCGATCGCTCAGGCCGAAGCCCGCAAGCGCTCTTACGATTCCCCAATCCCCATTCCCGACTCACTTCCCCACCCCAGCTACAATGCCCGCATGCAGATCGGCCCCTACACCATCGCCCCCAAGGTGATCCTGGCCCCCATGGCGGGCGTCACCGACAAGCCGTTCCGCTTGCTGTGCAAGCGGCTGGGTGCGGGCCTGGCGGTGTCGGAGATGACCATCTCCGATCCGCGGTTCTGGGGCACGCGCAAATCGCTGCATCGTATGGACCATGCCGGCGAGCCGGATCCGATCAGCGTCCAGATCGCCGGTACCGAACCGCAGCAGCTGGCCGAAGCGGCGCGCTACAACGTCGACCACGGCGCGCAGCTGATTGATATCAACATGGGCTGCCCGGCCAAGAAAGTCTGCAATGCCTGGGCCGGCTCGGCGCTGATGCGCGATGAAGACCTGGTGGCACGCATCCTGCGCGCGGTGGTGCGTGCGGTGGATGTGCCGGTGACCTTGAAGATCCGTACCGGCTGGGACTGCGACCACCGCAACGGTCCGACCATCGCACGCATCGCGCAGGATTGCGGCATCGCCGCGCTGGCCGTGCATGGGCGCACCCGCGACCAGCACTACACCGGTACGGCCGAGTACGCCACCATCGCGCAGATCAAGGCCGCTCTGCAGATTCCGGTGATCGCCAATGGCGATATCGACTCACCGCAGAAGGCCGCACAGGTGCTGCGCGACACCGGCGTGGACGCGGTGATGATTGGCCGCGCTGCGCAGGGCCGGCCGTGGATCTTTGGCGAGGTGGCGCATTACCTGGCGACCGGCGCGTTGCTGCCGCCGCCATCGCTGGCCTTCGTGCGCGACACCTTGCTCGGGCATCTGGAAGCGCTGCACGCCTTCTACGGGCAGCCGCAGGGCGTGCGCATCGCGCGCAAGCATCTGGGGTGGTATGCGAAGGATCATCCGCAGAGTGCGGACTTCCGCGCGGTGGTCAATCGCGCCGAAACGCCCGAGGCGCAGCTCGCACTGACCCGCGATTACTTCGACGCCTTGATTGCCGGCGTGCCGCCGCCGCTGCACGCTGCCGCCTGAGCCGGTTGACCGTATTTGCGGTCGCCGCGCCGAGACCACACAGCGCACGCCAGCAGGCTCATCACCTTTCCGCAGATGCAGCCACACCTGATCGCATCGGCATGCGTGGCACATCGCCCATGCGCCGCGCAGCCGCATGAAACCCGCTACGAGACCGGTGTTATTGCACCTTGGCCGAGGCCGGCGCAGCGCTGTCGTCCAGATCGCCGGTCAGCGCCTTGCCGGTTGGCGCGTGCCAGATGCGGTGCCACATCTGTGCCAGCACCGCGCCGATCTGGTCGCGCGCCACCGGCGCACGGTACGCCGCCTGGACCTGGCGCGGCATGATCGGCTTCCATTGCCCATCATCGCGATGGGCGACCACGAAGTTGAAGTTGTAGTCCGGCTCCAGGCCCATGCGCAGGTCGCTGAGCATCAGGTCGTCGTCGACCAGCCGTGCGCGCATGAAACCGCGATTGAACCAGGTGAGCCGGCGCACCGAGTCAAACGCGGCCACCTCGCCCAGCGCCTGGGTATTGCTGGAAAAGCCGCGAAACTGCATCGGGCCGCTATCGGCCACCAGCGAACGCTCGCCAATCACATAGCCATTCGGCGTCATCGCCACCACGCGCCACAGCAGCGTATTGAGCGGCATCGGCACCGAGAAGCGCGGCGCATCGCCCAGCCCCAGCGCAGCGAGCGCGCGGTCGGCCTCCTGGTCGACCAGCTGCTTGGCCAGCAGCGACCAGCCCAGGTAGGCCGAGCTCAGCACCAGCCCGGCAACCAACGCACGCTGGGCCAGCGGCCGTGCGCGCGCAAACCAGGCCACCGCGCAGGCCAGCAGCAGCCACAGCGTGTAGGCCGGGTCGATGATGAACACACTCGACCACATGGCCGGATGCGGCTGCAGCGGCCACCACAGCTGGGTGCCGTACACGGTGAAGGCATCCAGTAGCGGATGGGTGATCAAGGCCAGCTGGATCGCCCAGAACCAACGCTTGGGCGCACTGGCCACGCGGCCGTCGCCATAGCGCCGAAACAGCCACCAGATCAGCCAGCCCACCAGCGGCAGCACGAACAGCGAATGGCTGACACTGCGGTGCACGGTCATCAGGGTCACCGGGTCGTCGGTGAGCGGCAGCAGCGCCAGCGAGTCGAGGTCGGGCAAGGTGCCCAGCGCAGCGCCGGCCAGCAAGGCCGCACGGCGCTGACCGGCCGGCGCGATGGCGGCGGCAATCGCGCCGCCGAGTACGATCTGGGTCAAGGAATCCATCGCCGGATGCTAGCAGGCCGAACCTGCTTGCGCGGTGCCGCCGAAGCCCGACGCGGGGATGTCTGACACCGGCCCCGCATGCAGGTGCAAATCACCTACCCTCGCCCTGGCCGCTGCGGCCAATCGACGTGGCTTAACCCCACCGATGCCCGTTCAGGCGCACAATGCAACGGTCACCGTGGGCGTGTATCATCCGCACCCATCTTTTCATCCGAATTAAGGGATATAAGCCTGATGTCCAGCTACCTGTTCACCTCCGAATCGGTCTCCGAAGGCCATCCGGACAAGATCGCCGACCAGATCTCCGACGCAGTGCTGGATGCCATCCTGGCCCAGGACAAGCGTGCCCGCGTGGCGTGCGAGACGATGGTCAAGACCGGTGTGGCGATCGTTGCCGGCGAAGTGACCACCAGTGCCTGGATCGACCTGGAAGCGCTGACCCGCAAGGTGATCCTGGATATCGGCTACAACAGCTCCGATGTCGGCTTCGACGGCGAGACCTGCGGTGTGCTGAACCTGATCGGCAAGCAGTCCCCGGACATCAACCAGGGCGTGGACCGCAAGAACCCCGAACAGCAGGGTGCCGGCGACCAGGGCCTGATGTTCGGCTATGCCACCAACGAGACCGACAGCTACATGCCGGCGGCGATCCACCTGTCGCACCGCCTGGTCGAGCAGCAAGCCAAGATCCGCAAGAAGAAGAACTCCGCGCTGTCCTGGCTGCGTCCGGATGCCAAGTCGCAGGTCACCCTGCGCTATGAAGACGGCGTTGCCACCGCGATCGACGCCGTGGTGCTGTCGACCCAGCACGACCCGGGCGTCAAGCAGAAGGACCTGATCGAAGCGGTGCGCGAGGAAATCCTCAAGCCGGTGCTGCCGGCCAAGTGGCTGCACAAGGGCACCAAGTTCCACATCAACCCGACCGGCAAGTTCGTGATCGGCGGCCCGGTGGGCGATTGCGGCCTGACCGGTCGCAAGATCATCGTCGACACCTACGGCGGCTGGGCCCGTCACGGCGGCGGCGCGTTCTCGGGCAAGGATCCGTCCAAGGTCGACCGTTCGGCAGCCTATGCGGCGCGCTATGTGGCCAAGAACGTCGTGGCGGCCGGCCTGGCCGACCGTTGCGAAGTGCAGGTTTCCTACGCCATCGGCGTGGCCGAACCGACCTCGATTTCGGTCACCACCTTCGGCACCGGCAAGATCGCCGACGAGCTGATCGAGAAGCTGATCCGCAAGCACTTCGACCTGCGTCCGTTCGGCATCATCCAGATGCTCGACCTGATCCACCCGATGTACCAGCAGACCGCCTCCTACGGTCACTTCGGCCGCAAGCCGAAGGACTTCACCTACACCGACGGCACCGGCGCGCAGCACAGCGCAACGTCGTTCTCGTGGGAAAAGACCGACCGTGCAGAAGCGCTGCGCGCTGCTGCAAAGCTGAAGTAAGCCGGCTGCTCCCTCGGGAGCGTGCTTGGTAATGCAAATGGGCCGCTGATGCGGCCCATTTGCGTTTTGGCGGCATGGACATCGTTGGCGAGCTTGTGGCGATGCAGGCGCGGCGTGCCCCGTCTTCGGTTGCCGTGCCGTACACCGCACAGTCTTACGCGCGACGTCTGGCAGTGATGTGCGACGGCTTCGGACAACGAAGGCGCTTGCACGCATGCCGGCATGGGACACGCCGCAAGTACGTCCATGTAGGCCCCTATGCGGCATCCATGCCGCATAGGGTCCCGCGCCGGCACGCGCACAAGCACCGCCGGTTGTGGTCGATGGCGGAAGGAACGGCGTTGCCGGGTTTTCAGGCGATCGCCAACGTAGCGGCGTCACCCGGCCACAGACATGTCGCGCTGATGGCGGCCAGCGGGTCAGCGCAGACCGATCTGTTCCGTATCGGCGTAGCGATGTTTGGAGCGCGACCTTCGCCGGCAAAAAATTCGCCTCGATGCCGCCCTGATAAACAGCGGAATTCGGACACGTCGCGCTTGATCGAAGAGATGTTCGCGGTGCGATCAGCCATGGCACGGCTTGGCAGCGCGGCGTCGCGTCCGGGAGCGGGGCCGTGTAGCGGCATGGATGCCGCTACCGAGCCTCCATGGACGGATTCACGGCGTGTCCCGCTCCCGGATGCGGCGCCGCGCGTATCGACCAACGTCGCGCACGGGAGCTACCGGGGATTGCGCACGCGCATCCGTCATCAAAGACGCTGCGCATGTAACGGGCTGGGCATGCCCATTGTTAGTCGGTGTAGGTCCCTACGCAGCCTCTATCTCGCGAGAGGTCTGAAGCCAACACGCATGTGCGCACCAGTAGCTCTCGTTAGCAGTCGAGGCTAAAAACCGCGTGGATCATCCGTTTGCAAAATGCCGGCCACGCAGCATCGCCCCAAGAATGCGGGCACGCAGCCAACGCAACTCCATCACCTCACAGCGAGGGCTGCAGCTGCCGCTCCAGCGCCTGCGTAAAGGCCGGCAACGGGCACGCCATCCGCTGCTCACCAGCGCAAACGACTAACGCCAACGTCTGCTGCAACGGTGGGTGGTCCAGATCCAGCGGTGCCAATGTGCGCAATTGGTCCAGTGATTGCGCCAGGTACTGCGCGCGCACGCTGCGTTGGCCGTCGGGCGTGCGCCACAAACCCAGAACCAACGCGCCACCGGGCGGTGGATCGTCTGCGCCATAACCGGGTAGATGGAAGTGCACGCCCAGCAGACTGCTCAACGCCGCGATATGCGTGTCGCTGCCGACGAAGACAGACACCTTTGGCGCCTGCGCGTCGCCGAAGCGCTGCAGCACCTCGCGCGCCAGCGGCGCGCCCGAGCGCGAGGCCATGTAATGCGGCCGCGCGTAGATGTCGAACAGCAGCGCGTGCAGGCGCGACACTTGCGCCAGGCGCTCGGGAGTGGCGCGCCCCCAGCCAACCTGCGACATCGGCATGCCTTCGGCGTATTGCAACAGCAGCACTTCACCGGTGCCGGAGGTCAGGTCGATCGGCCCGCCCAGCGCCAGGCCGCGACCGTCCGCCGAAGGCTTCAGGGTGGACGGCATGCGCGCAAAGTCACAAGGTGTTTTGGTGCAGCCCAGGATCTGCTGCAAGGCCTGCAATTCCGCGGCATGCCCATGCAGCAAGGCGGCCGGGCCGCCGGTTTCACGCTGGATCGCTGCAACCGCCGCGTTCGCATCGAAGGGCACAGCGCCGGCTTCGATCGGCCGGAACAGCGGATCGTTACTCCCGACCGCGCGATGCCCTGCCTGCACGTTGCAGCCAGGCGCCAGGGCGTCGGCCAGCAACGCGCCACTGTCGATGGTGCGCTGGTCGGTATTGGCCCAGACCGTCAGGCTACCCGGCGCCGGGCAGCCATTGCGGGGCAGCAGCGCCTGTTGCATCAACCACTGCCGCAGATACTCGCCACTCAGCTGCACCGCCTTGCGGCCATGCGGGGTGACCAGGCTCGCTGGCGTGGACCATTGCGGCCAGGGTGCGTCGGCGTAATGCGCCGCAGCCGCTTCGCCTTGCAGCGGCGCACGCACGCCGTGCCGGAACACCACCACCACCCGTTCCAAGGTCGCGCTGGCAGCGGACGCCGCCGGGGTCGGTCGTGGTGTACAGCCCAGCGACAGCGCGGCCACCAGCAGCACGCCGAGCGTTCGCCAGCGCAGAAGAGCTGCAGCGGCCCGCAGCCGCGCTGGCCTGCACGCGAACGTCGTTAGTGACTCCAACTCTGCAACCACCACTGCAGCGGGATCAGAACACATACTTGGCCGTCACCAGGCTGGTCATGCCGGAATCGACGATGTCGGAGATGGCCGTGTTGTCGTGGCCCACGTGCGCCCAGTAGCTGTGCTGCTTGGTGAGGTTGGCCACGGACAGGTCCACGCGCAGATGGTCGGTGGGCGCGTAGCCCACGTGCAGGTCCACGCGGCTGATCGGCTTGATCCACAGGTTGTCCCAGCGCGCGCCCTGGTTGAGGTAGTCGTAGACCGACACGTATTCGCCGGAATAGTGGTAACTCAGATTCACCGACCACGGGCCTTTTTCGTAGAACACCTCGGCGTTGGCGAGCAGGTCCGGCGCGTTCTGGATGCGTTCGTGCGCGAAGCCTTCCTCGCCCAGATCCACCCGCGTGGTCTGGCGCGTCACGTTGGCGCCGATGCCGAAACCGTCCAACGGTGCCGGCAAGCCCTGGAAGGTCTGCCGCACTGCCGCTTCCATGCCGAGCACGCGGCCGTCGCCACCGTTTTGCGGGCGCACGAAACGCGTGCTGGCGGTTCCACTCTCGCCAGCGTTGGCGGCGTCCGAACCGCTCTCGTAGATGTAGTCGGTGAGGCGCTTGTAGTAGCCGGCCAGCATGGCGTGGCCGCCCGCATCGTTCTGCCACTCGCCGGACAGATCCACGTTGAGCGACTTGATCGGCTTCAGATCCGGGTTGCCTTCGGTGATGGTGGTCTGGCCATCGGCAGAAATATCGGTGGAGCGGCCGCCGCCGAGTTGCACGAAGGCCGGGCGCGTGTAACTGGTCCACACCGAGCCGCGATAGACCGCGCCATCGCCGTCGGGGCGGTAATTCACGAACACGCTGGGCAGCACCACGTTGTAGCGGGTCTGGTTGTTGGCAAAGGCGCCCGCCTGCTCCACGCCGCCCACCGCGGCTGGCTGCGCCCAGAAGGTGTTGTCGATGCTGGTGTGCTCAAAACGCAGGCCGGGGAGGATTTCCCAGTTACCGGTGCGCAGCGTGGCCATCACATAGGCCGCGCTCACCGCTTCGGTGGCGCGCATGGTGTTGCAGTTGAGATTGTTGACCGCCAGCCGCCCGCAGCTGTCGAAACTCTCCGGCGTGAGCGTGCGCGCGATCAAGGCATTGAGGGCATCGTTGCTCAGCCGCAGCGTGGGCAGCGCGTACTGGCCCGGGTACACCGCATCGTAGCGCTGCGCCACCAGGCCGGTATCGCGCAGCAAGGTGCCATCGGTGTACTTGGCGTTGGTCCAGTCGCGGTCGGTGAAGCTGCGCGAGCTGTCCACATACTTCACGCCGAATGCAATCCGGCTCAGCACGCCGTCGTCGAAGTCGTAGCTCACATCGAGCTTGCCGCCGCCCTTGTCCTGGCCGCTGTATTGCTTGGAGATCTGCCCCGTCCGCCGTGCAAACAGGCTGCCGACATCCGAGGCCTGCGCCTGCATCGCCGGCGTCAGCAACGGAATCGGGAAGCCGTCGCCGTCGTAGCTGATGAAGCGGTTGGCACCGTAGGCAAAGTTGGTGGAGCTGTATTGATCATTGCGCGCGGAAATTTCCACATGGTCCGGGCGATCGTTATTGCCGGTGCCGTAAAACACATTCGGTGCGAACGTCCAGTGCCCCAGCTGTTTCTCGGCACCGAACTGGATGGTGGCCAGGTCTGCTTCTTCCGGGTTGGTTTCGTACCAGTAGCGCACGGCCACGCGATTGATCTGCGGCTGGTAGATGCCGCTGGTACCGATCTGCGTATAGCTGACATTGGCCGGCACAAATTGCGTGTAGCCGGTGTTCTGTTCGGTCTTGGCAAACGCGTAGGTCATGCGTGCGTACAGATGCAGGCTGGGGTCCACGCGCCAGTCGAATGCAGCGTTGCCACCGTAGCGGCGGGTATCGCCTTGCGAATAACCGATGTTCACGCCGGTGCTCTGCAACGCGTCCTGCGGATCGGTGCCTGCCGCCAGCGCGCCACTGGCATCGGTGCGGGCAAATTCCCAGGAGCCATCGCTGCGCGCGGCAGAGGCGCCGGCCACTTCGCTGTTCACGAAATGGCGCTCGTCGTAATACGCACTGACCGCCACGCCGAATTGGCCATCGGCGCCGAAGCGCGCATGCCAATCGCCGGCGGCACCACTGCCCAGCCCGGAATCGCCGTAATCACGCGCGCGGCTTTCCATGCGCCCGCTCAGGGTGATGCTGCCGCCCTGGCGGTCTGGCGAATCGAACGCGCTGGGGGTGCGGTAATCGATGGTGCCGCCGATCGCATCGCCATCCATGTCGGCGGTGGAGGTTTTGTTCAACACGATGGTCTGCAAGCCGGAGGGTGGCAGCAGGCTCAGTTGCACGCCGCGGCTGTACGGCATGCCTTGCGCGACGTTGACGCCGTTGATCAGGTTGACGTTGTATTCGGCATTGAGGCCGCGTACCGAGGAGAACATGCCCTCGCCACGCGCAGCGCCGTCGATGCCGCCGAAATACGATTGCCCGGTGTTGATGACATTGACGCCAGGCATCAGCCCCAGCGCTTCGGCCACGTTGTGCACCGCGGTGGTCTTGAGGTCGTCGGCCGAGAGCACATTGACGGTGTTGGTGGCGGCCATCTGCATGTCGGTCGCGTTGTAACGCGTGGCCGCCACGGTGACCTTGTCCAAGGTGGCCATCTGGCCCTGCGCGGGCGCGTTGGCCTGGGTGTCTTGCGCGGCGGCATGGCCACCCACGATGCACAACGAGAAGCACAGCGCCTGCGACAGGCGCGAGGGACGCAACAACACACAACGACGCATCATGAAAGATCCAAATGTGCAGCGGCCCGCCATGCCTCTACATGACGACCACCGGGAAGTGGGGGCACTCGACGCAGCCGGCTCCTCGGCGCATCACCTGCAAGCAGGCGCGGCGCATGGTGGTCGGGGCATATTTCAGTGCGGTGACGCGTGCGCGATGCGGTGCAAACACGCGCGGGGAATGCAGAATTACGCATAGTCGAGGGCGCGGCAGGTGGCGTGCGCCGTTGAAGTGCGCAAGCGGTCACGCTCGCATCGCTCCTGCAATGAGAAAGACCGCATCGCCGGTTTGCGTGCATGAAGCTTGATGAATACCAGGTCTCTATTTGAGGAATTCGGTGTGGCGACGTGATCCGCAGTTGCATTGCGTAGTGGATGCGCTGATGCACCGCCGCCGCGTGCTGTTTGCTGTTTGCTGTTTGCTGTTTGCGAGACAGAAGAGCATCACCGCGAGCATGCGCGACGCCGGCAGTGCCTGCAGGATCAGTCGTGAATTCCCATGACAGCGCATGTATGCGCTTCCGCATCTCAGACGGTCTGATGCAAGTCAGCCTGGATGGAACCTGCAATTCGCTACAGCCGCAACGCAGTGATGACACCAGGCGCGCATCGAAGCCGAGTCACGCAAAACGTGCCCACCGCTGCCACGCACGCAAGCGATGCGTGGCGCGGCGTAGTCCACTAAGCGTGGCTACCAAAACGTAGCGAGAAGCCGTCAGGTGGGTGCGGACGGCGCGGAAGAACCGGAGTGTCCGCCAGTACCTGAGGATTCCGAGCACCGGCCGCGCCCGCCTGGCGGCTGCGCAGTCGTTTTGATCGCTGCGCTAAGTGCGCAGGAACAACTCCACGCGCCGATTGAGCTGGCGCCCGCCCGGATTGTCCTGCCCTTTGACGGTATTGGGCGCCACCGGCTGCGACTCGCCATAGCCCTTGGCGCTGGCAGACTGCGCGGTGCCGCGCGTGCGCAACGCGGCGAGCACCGCGTTGGCGCGGCGCTCGGACAGCACCTGGTTGTAGTCATCGCCGCCCTTGGCATCGGTATGCCCGCGGACTTCCATTTGCGCGACGCTGACCTTGCCGAGCGCAGCCGCCAGCGTGTCCAGCACGCGCGCCGCGTCCGGGCGGATGTCTGCCTTGTCGAAGTCGAAGAGGATGCGGTCGCTCAAGGTGATCACATACCCGCATGGCGCGCCGGGCGGCGCGAACTTCTGCAGCAGCGGAAACCGGCCCACGGGCGGCACCTTGGGTAGCGGCGGCATCCGCACCTGCCGTGGCGGCGTGCCCACGGTGCCGGTGCCATCGCCATGGTTTTGCACCAGGCCATCGGGGCCGTTCCACAGACCCGAACCGTCGGCGTTGATGGTCACCAGCCCACGCGGCCCGTTCCATGTGCCGCTACCGTCGCCGTGGTTGTCCACCAGGCCGTGCTTGCCGTTCCAGGTGCCGGCGCCCTTGCCGTCCAGGCTGATCAGCCCGGCCGGGCCGTTGTAGGTGCCCGCGCCCGACGCTTCGACCTGGATCAATGCGCCTTCGCTCTGGCCGTCATCGTCGCTGTTGATGGTGCCGCTGCCATCGGCGTTGACCTGGACCAGGCCGCCATCGACGTTGGCGGTGCCAGTGCCGTCGGCCTTGAGCGCGAACAGGCCAGCCGCACTGTTGCGCAGCAGATTGCCGTCGGCATCCACGCTGGTAATGCCGGCATCGTTGATCAGCGTTCCGCCGGTGTCACAGCGCGCCGGTGCCACGCGCACGCCGTCGATCGGGTCGAGGATGTCCTGCAGCGATGCTTCCAATGCGCGCTGCGCCGGAGTTACGCCGGCGATGTCGGGCACCACGATCTGCGGAATGGCCGGGAACTCGGGAACTGCCGGGCTGCTGGCTGGCTCAGCTGCCGGAGCTGGCGCGGACGCAGACGCTCGCTGCGCCACTGGTGCCGATTCCGGCACGGCGGCTACCTGATCCTGCTGCCCCTCCCCGCGGCCGCAGCCCAGCAGCAACATGGGCACCCACAGCACTGCCGACAGCGTCTTGCGCATCGCACCTTCCTTGTTCGAGGAACCGCCTGATAGCACGGGTGCGGTAAACAATGCGCTAAGCCGGGCCTGCAGGCATGCACCGAAGCCTGCGTTGCTGGGGCACCGACGCCGTGCGACGTGTTGCAGCACACCATCACTCAACGACCGGCCAGGCACTGCCCAGCCGTGACAGACCGTCAGTGCGTGGCCAGATCGGTCGGTGCGTCGGCAGCCGAATGGGCCGAAGCATCGGGCGGTGCATCCGTCGCGGATTGCACGGCAGCCGGCGCCGGCGACGATGCCGCACCCTGCAACTCTGCGTGCAGGATGCGGCGGATCTCCAGGATCGCCTGCGGCGTTTCCTGCACGCTATGCCAGGACGTCACCACCAGTTCGGAGGCGGCGCCGTCCAGATGTGCGCTGCGATACGGCACCAGACCGTCGTCGGACATGGCCAACGGCACCTGCGGTTTTTCGCGGCCGACGATGGTGTGGTAGCGCACCGAGGGCGCGATCGGCAGATCCGCGGCCGCGCGCACGAACGGGTCGGTATCGCGCAGGTTGTCGATGCTGGTCGGCGGCAACAGGCGCCGCTTGCGTTGCGGCTCGCCCGGTGCATCGCGCTCGCTGTTGGCCAGGTCCTGCAGCACATCGCCGAACCGATCCAGCAAGGCGATCGGCAGGCGCACCAGGCGGCCGACGAAGCGCCCCAGCCCGCCTTCGGCCAACGGCGTGCCGCGGTGCGGCGCGGCGATGAAGATCGCGCGGTCGATCTGCGGCATCGGCGAAAAATGCAGCAGCGGCGACAGCTTCTGCCGGATCCGCGCACCGCGCTCGCCTTCCAGCCGGTAGTCGGCCAGCAGGCTGTTCCAGATCTGCTCGCCGGACGAAGACACCAGCAAGCGGCCGATCACCCCGCCCATGCTGTGGCCGATCAACACCATGTCGTGCGAGGCCGGCGCATCGCCCTGCGGGTCGAAATGCCGCAGGCTGCGTTGCACCAGTTCCTGGATTTCGGCGCGGTTGACCGCCAGCGGCGCGTTGGTGGGGTAATACACCTGCCAGATCTGATAGTGCTGCCGCAGCGTTTCATCGCCCATCACTTCATTGGCGACATTGACCCAGGCCTCCGGGCTGCTGGCCAGGCCGTGCAGCATCAGCAGCACGCGCCGGTTCGGGTCGTAAGGCTGCATCAGGTATAGATGCGGGCGATCGATGCCGCGCGCGCGGCCCAGCATCGAGCGCAGCGACTGCGCGGCAAAGCCCGACTTCGCAAGCCACAGACCGTACGCGGCAGTGAAGTTGGCGGCCAGCGGCACGCGCTGGCCATGCAGCATCACTGCGGTCTGGCGATACGGGTCGTAGGGCGCGACCGTGGCGCTGTCGGTGTGCAGCACCGCATCCAGCGTGTCGCCTGCAAAACGCAGCAGGACCGTGGCCGGTGCATACGGCATCTCGCTGAAGGTGGGCAACGGCCGCTGCGGGTCTTTTGGCGCGGGCGGCGCCTGCTGCACGGCCAGGCCGGCCGGGTCGCCGACCACCGCCGGGTCCACCTCGGCCACCAGATCTGCACCGAAGCCGTCGCGGCGATAGGTGCTGCGCAGCCCGCCGAAGCGCAGCGACGATGCCGCAAACAACGCGCGCGGCGTGTTGCCATCGCCGGGCAACCGGTAGGCGGCCAGATCCACATCCACGCGCCAACGCCCCACCGTGGTGGCTGCAGGTGCGCTGGCGCCGGCCTGCTGGGCGCGCACGAACAGGCGTTCGACCACCTGCTGCACGGCGTAGTTGTAGTAATCGCGCACCTGGGTCTGGCGGTTTTCGAAGGCACGTTCGCTGGGGGCGCGCGTGGTGAAGAACAGATACGCGTACGCATGCCGCGCCGCTTCCAGCCACGCGTCCAATGCCGCGTCGCTCATCTGTGCGGGTGTGCGCCCGCTCAACGCGATGGCCTGCGTGATCCACAGCTCGGCCTGGGTGGCCAGCCGGCGCTCATCGCCGATGCCGGCCACCGTGCGCAGCTGTTCGATGCACGGCAGTGGCGTCTTGCGGCAGGTCTTGGGATCCAGCCCGGCCACTTGCAGCGTCTCGCTGCCGGCCTGACTGAGCGTGCCGGCACTGAGGATGTCGCCGCGGGTCTGGGCGATGTAATCGCCGCTGCTGCGCGCCTTCACCGTGACCATGGCGCAGCCGCTGAGCCACACACAGGCCAGCACGGCCACGCCTGCCACGGCGCGCCGTGCCCAGGTGCTGCGGCTCATCGGTGTGCGCTCGCTGTAGATGCAGCTGCCGGTGCCTGCGGCATGCCTGCACGGATGCGCGCGGAGAAATCTTCGGCGCGGTCTGCGGCGTGCGCTCGTGCAGTGAAATGTCCACGTTGCTTCAGCGTGGCGAAGTCATAGCCCGGCATCAGTCCGTGATGGTCGAAGGCGTATTCGTCGGCATAGCCGGACAACAGCAGGCGATGATCCAGCGGCAACGTCGGCCGCAGCTGGCGCACCAGCGCAAACACAATGGTGGTGCAGTTGCTGGTGAGTGTGTTGTAGAACGCCGGCGCACGGTTCAAGTCGTTGGCGAGCCCCACATATCCCATGAACATGCGGCGCAGGCCGGCCTTCGGAATGTTCAGGCGATACAGGTACATGTCCTCGCCACGCACGTTGGTGCGCACGCGCAGGATGTCGCGCTCGTCGGCGGCCACCAGGGTCTCTTCGAAGCTGCGAAAGAAGCCCCCCAGCGCGGAGAACGATTCGCCGCGTTCCTTGCGGATCTCCAACGAGAACACCACATGCGATCCATCGTCGAAACCGAACGATACCAGCGTGTGCGCAATCGCCGGGCCCATCCAGTACGACAGCGCCAGATCCGCGCTGACCAGGTGATCCAGATCGTACTGACGCGTTTCCCAGCGCGGCTGATACTCGGTTTCGCTATGCCAGTCGAAGTTACGCACGTTGTGCAGCGTGACCAGGTTGCCGTGCACTTCCGGGCGCAGACGCTGGGCGACATCATCGGCCCAGTCGCGGTCCTGGCTGGGCTGCATCAGCCACCACGCCGTGCCCAGCGCCACGAAGGCGGCGGCGAAGATCCCCACCAGCGCCCAGTTCTCGCGCCGGCGCCGCAGGCCCCACAGCGCAGCGAGCGCCATCGCGCACCACGAGGCCACCCACCCGGCGCGCACCACGCCATTGCCGCTGAGCGCGAAATAGATCGCCAGCCCGCCCCAGGTGGCGGCCACCACCACCGCAAGCCGCACTGCCCAGCGGCCGATGCGCGCACGCGTGGCCGGTGTCATTGCGTGCCGCCCACCGGCACCGGCATGCCCAGCGCGTGCATCAGCAGATCGGCGGAGCGGTGTGCCAGCCGCTTGCGCTCGGCTTCGTCGCTGCCACGCAGGCAACTGCCCAGCATGTCCATCACCAGGACCAACTGCTCTTCATCCAGATCCGCGCGGCACAGGCCGGCCTGCTTGGCGCGCTGCACGAACGGCAGAAAAATGCCGACCACGCGCTGGTCGACCGCTTTCACCGACGGATGCGCGCGCTCGATCGAACGCCAGAAATCCACCATCGGTGCGGACTGGGCGATGTGTTCGGCCACATCGTGCAGCAGCACGGCCAGACCGTCCGGGCGATCGCCCAGGTCGGCCGCCAGCCGCTCCAGTCCATCCAGGCCGCGCTCCATCAGCGCGGTCATCAGGGCCAGGCGATCGGGAAAATTGCGGTATAGCGTGGCGCGGCCGAGGCCGGCACGCTCCACCACCAGTTCCAGCGGAGCGTTGACGCCGTGTTCGCTGAAGACTTCGTCGGCGGCGTCGAGAATCTGCCGGCGGCGGAGCGCGGCATCGGGGCGGGGAGCTGTCATGCCGGCATTATCGGACAGATTTGTCCGTTTGCGCCAGAGCCCGCTTGCCGAATGCGCGCACTCTCCGACCAACGGTTGGATCAGCCGGTGTTCTGCACGCCCTGCGCCACCCCGTTGACGCATGCCACCAGCGCACGCAGCAGTTCTTCGTCTTCGCCTTCGGTGGCACGCCAGCGCTGCAGCAGATCCACCTGCAACACGCTGATCGGGTCGATGTACGGGTTGCGCAGCCGGATCGACAACGCCAGGCGCGGGTCGTGCTGCAGCAACGAGCGCTGCCCGAGCAAAGTCTTGACCCAATGCTTGGTCAGCGCGAGTTCGTCGCGAATGCGCGGGAAGAAACGCGCGTGCAGCGGGCCGGCCAGGCGTGAGAACAGCTCGGCAATATTGAGATCGCCCTTGGACAGCACCATGGCGATGTCGTCCAGGAAGGTACGGAAGAACGGCCAGTCCTGCGCCATCTCGCGCAGGCTGTCTTCGTGCCCGGCCTCCACCGCGGCCTGCAGGCCACTGCCCACGCCGTACCAGCCGGGGATCACTGCACGCGCCTGGCTCCAGGCAAACACCCAGGGAATTGCGCGCAGGTTCGACAACGCCGCGTCCTGGCCCAGCCGGCGCGAGGGGCGCGAGCCGAGCGTCATGCGTTCGATCACATCGATCGGCGTGGCCAGGCGGAAGTACTGCATGAAATCCGGCGCGCCAACAAAACCGCGATACGCCACGGTGCTGCGCTCGGCCACCAGATCCATCACTGGCCGCCAGGCGTCTTCGCGCGGCTCCGGCGCGCGCGGGCGCAGGCTGGACAACAGCACCGCGCCGGTCATCTGCTCCAGCGAGCGTAACGCCAGCGCGCGGATGCCGTACTTGCGATGGATCACCTCGCCCTGCTCGGTCACGCGCAAGCGTCCATCCACGCTGCCGCGCGGCGCTGCATCCAGCGCGCGGGTGGTCTTGCCACCGCCCCGCACGATCGAACCACCGCGGCCGTGGAAGAAGGTCAGGCGCACGCCGAGTTCGGCGGCGGCCTCCAGCAGCTCGACCTGGGCGCGTTGCAGACCCCAGCGCGAGGCCGCAATGCCGCCGTCCTTGCCACTGTCCGAATACCCCAGCATCACCATCTGGGTGTCGCCGCGCGCGCGCAGGTGCTGGCGATACACCGGGTCGGCCAGCAGGTCCTGCACGGTGCCGGTGCCGCCGCGCAGATCGTCCACGGTTTCGAACAGCGGCACGATGTCCAGCGGCACCGCACCGGCGTCATCGACCAGGCCACCACGCCGCGCCAGCGCGAGCACGGTGAGCACGTCGGCGCGATTGTGCGCCATCGAAATGATGTAGCTGCCCAGCGCATCGGCACCGTGCCGCGTGCGTGCATCGGCGAGCGCGGCGAACACCGCATCCAGCCGCGCGTTGCCTTCGTCGTCCACCTGCGGCAACGCCTGCTCACCCGCTGCGTATGGGCCGAGCAGACCGGCACGGTGGGTGGCGTCCTGGCTGTCCCAATCGGCTTGCCCCAATGCATCGGCCACCGCGCGCGCATGCACGCTGGATTCCTGGCGCACATCCAGCCGCGCCAGATGGAAACCGAAGCTGCGCACGCGCCACAGCAGGCGGCGCACCGCGAACCAGCCCGCGTGCAAGCCCTTGTTGGCCTGCAGGCTGTCCAGGATCAGTTGCAGGTCGTGTTCCAGCTCGGCTGGCGCGGCGTAGGCGCCGTCGGCATCGTCCAGGGTGGCCTGCAGGCGCGCGCGCATCAGGTCGTTGAGCAGGCGGTACGGCATGTCGCCGTGGCGCGGCCGCGAGCGTGCAGCGGCGTCGGGCAACAGCGTCTGGTAGCGCTCCAGCTGCGCGCTCAGCGCCGGGCTCACCGCCACCAGCGTGGTGGATTGACTGAGCAGGCTCGCCAGCTGCCACAACTCGTTGAGATAACGGTCCAGCACCGCGCGCCGTTGCGCGTCCAGGGTGCCGGCAATGGTGTGCGCATCCACGTTGGGATTGCCGTCCATGTCGCCACCGACCCAGGTACCGAAGCGCAGCAGGCGCGGCAATGCCGGCGTGCTGCCATAGGTTTCTTCGATGGCGTGTTCCAGGGTTTCGTACATCACCGGGATGACGCGGTAGAGCACCTGGGTGAGATAGAAGCCCACGTGCTCGCGCTCGTCTTCCACGGTGGGGCGCACCGGCGAGGAATCGGCGGTCTGCCAGGACGCGGTCAATGCCATGCGGAACCGCGCTGCATCGGTGGCGCGCTCATTGGGCGTGCGCATGCCATCCAGGTTATCGACCAGGCTGGCGACCATCAGCTGTTCTTTTTCAAGCAAGGCGCGGCGCACCGCCTCGGTGGGATGCGCGGTGAACACCGGCTCCACATCGATGCGCGGCAGCCATTCGCTCAACTCGTCCAACGTCACGCCCTGCGCCTTGAGCCGGCGCAGCGCATCGTGCAGGCCTTCCGGCTGCGGGGTGTCGGTACCGCTGCGCTGGTAGTCGCGCCGGCGCCGGATGCGGTGCACGCGCTCGGCGATGTTGACCACCTGGAAATAGGTACTGAAGGCACGCACCAGGGCCTCGGCGGCGCGCGGTTCGCGGCCTTCCAGCAGCGACAGCAAGCCGGCGGGCGGCGTATCGCTTTCGCGGCGTGCGATCGCGGTGGTGCGGATGCGTTCGATTTCTTCAAGGAAGTCCGCAGACACCTGCTCGGCGAGCAGGTCACCGACCAGGGCACCGAGCCGACGAACATCGTCGCGCAAGGGAACGTCGGGGGTAGCGAAGACAAGACTGCTGCGGTACTCGTTCATCGGAAACGCACACCCTCTTCAAGCGCAAAGTCGTCGAAGACTAACCCAAAAGGATTAGATGATCGCGACAGTCGCGACGGTTTCACCTTGAACCATCGCGTCGACGGGCGCTTGAGATGTCTTCGTCGTAGGAGTGCGCTTGCGCGCGATGGGCGTTATCGGCAATGCCTCATCGCGCGCAAGCGCGCTCTTACGTGGAGCCGCCTTGCGTGTGCGGTGTTGCGCAGCGATTGCGCCGATGACGGCACCGTAGAGCGGTGCCGTCTGTAACGCGCGCTTCAGCGCTTGCGCGCAGTGGCTGGGGCGTTGGCCTCGCCCAGCGTCATCTTCAACCACTGCTCGCTCTCGGCCAGCATGTGCAGGATCGACTGCCGCGCACGGTAGGCATGCGCTTCGTTGGGCAGCATCACCAGCCGTGCGTTGCCGCCCAGACCCTTGATCGCGGTGAACAGGCGCTCGCTCTGGATCGGGAACGTGCCGCTGTTGTTGTCGTCCTGGCCGTGGATCAACAGCAGCGGGTCCTTGATCTTGTCGGCGTAGTTGAACGGCGACATCGCCTGATACACCGGTTGCGCCTGCCAGTAGTTGCGTTCCTCGGCCTGGAAGCCGAAAGGCGTGAGGCTGCGGTTGTACGCGCCACTGCGCGCGATGCCGGCCTTGAACAAGCGCGTGTGCGCGAGCAGGTTGGCGGTCATGAAGGCGCCATAGGAATGCCCACCGATGGCGATGTGCTCGCGGTCGGTCACTCCACGCCGCACCACTTCATCCACCGCAGCCTGCGCATCGGCGATGAGCTGCGGCAGGTAGGTGTCGTTGGGTTCGGCATCGCCTTCGCCCACGATGGGCATGGCCGGGTTGTTGAGCACCACGTAGCCGATCGCCAGAAACGCCTGCGGGCCCCAGTAGCTGATGGCATTGAAGCGATACGGCGAGTCGGTGACCTGGCTGGCGGTGTCGGCGCTCTTGAACTCGCCCGGGTAGGCCCACATCAGCAGCGGCCGCGGGCCATCGCGTTTGGGGTCGTAGCCGGGCGGCAGCAGCAACGTGGCGGTGAGGTCCACGCCGTCATTGCGCTTGTAGCGGATCTGCTCCTTCTGCACGCCGCGCAATTGCGGCAACGGGTGCGCAAAGCGGGTCAGCGCCCGCGGCGTGGCCGCCGTGTCGCCCAGTGTCTGCACGTAGTAGTTGGCCGGCTCCTCGGGCGATTCGCGGCTGAGCAACAGCTGCGTGCCCTGCGCATCCAGCAGCGCGATCGGTGCGGCATAGGTGGGCGCCTGCGAATGGAACAGCCGCGTGGTGCGTTTGCTCTGCAGGTCGAAGCGGTCCACGAACGGGCGGTCGCCTTCCGGCGAAGCGCCTTTGCCGAGCAGGAACAGGCTGTTGCCATCGGTCTGCAGCAGCGCATGGCCGTTGCCGTCGGCGATCATTGCCGGCGTGCCGGGGTCGTTGTAGCGGTCCTGCGAGGAGCGGTCCCACAGCAGTTCCGGCGCGCGCTGTGGTTGGTCCGGTGCGATGCGCCACTGTTTGGTGCGGCGGGTCTTCCACTAGCTCTCGCTGATGATGGCCAGGTCGCCGCGGCCCCACTGCACGCCCTCGAACCGGCTGCCGAGCTTGGCCAGGGTGACCGGCGCACGGTTGAAGGGCGCGGCCTGCACCAGCACCGCATCACGCACGGCGCTGGTGCGCGCCGGGTCGCCGCCGTCCTGGGCTTCGGCCCAGACCAGGGTGGCCGGCGCATCGGCGCGCCAGGCGATTTCGCGCACGCCGGTGGGTACGGCGTCATTGCCGGTCGGCAAGCCTTCCACCAACGGCAGTTGCGCGATCTGGCGGACCAGCTTGCCCTGCAGATCCAGCACCTCGATGCGGCGCGCGAACGCGTCCAGCGGCGCCAGATACGAGAACGGGCGCTCGCTGCGCTCGCTCAGCACGTAGCGGCCATCCGGCGACACCGACAGGTGCAGATAGATCCCGGGCGCGGCAATCGGCCGCACCTGCCCGTTCACCCCAACGATCACCGGCTGCGCGGTGGCGTAGTACTCGAACAGCCGCGCATCGGCTTCGTTACGGAGCAGATCCTGATAGGTGCGGATTGCGCGCACGCCGGCATCGGCGCTGGTCTGCTGGATCGCCGGACCCGCCGGCACCGCGTCGCGGGCGGGCGGTGCGGTCTGGTCACGCAGTTGCTGCTGCACCAGCAACCCACTGCTATCGGGCAGCCAGTGCAGTTCGTCGTTGATGCTGGTGTTCACGTCGGCCAACAGGCGACGCGCCTGCCCTGCCGCCACATCCACCACCCACAGCTCGTTGGCACCACTGGCCGCGTCCTCGCGGCGGAAGGCCAGAGAGCGCTGGTCGGGCGACCAGGCCAGGTCGGCCAGCGACAACGACGCCGGCAGGCCCGCGATCTGGCGCTCGCTGCCATCGGCCACCGACAGCAGCCACAGCTTGCTGGCGAAGGAGAACCGGCTGGCGGCGTGGGTCTTGGGATGGATGCGCACGCCGGCCAGCTTGAGCTCCGGCTGCGCCACCTCGGCGATGTCCGGTAGCGCCGGCAGCTGCAGCATCGCGGCCAGGTCGCGCCGCGGCGACAGCTGCAGCAACGGCGCGCGCGGCGCGTCCACTACCGCCTGTAGCGCCTTGGAGGGCAGCTGGTAGCCGGTGGTCGGCAAGGACGTCGGCGGGGCCGCCGGCTGCGCCAGGGCCGGGACGCTCAGCGCCAGCCAGCCCAACACCACCCAGCCCCGTTGCCACCCCTGCCGCCTGGTGCGTCTCGCCTGCATGCCCTTCCCCGGTGTCGAATGAGGCTTGGACCATAGCAGCCAGGCGGCCCGGCTCCCCCTGTCGTTGGTTGGGGTGGGCGGCAATTCATGCCGGACGGGGGTGCTGCCGATATAATCAGACCCTCGTCGAGGGGCGCTGCGACCGGTACGGCAGATTCATCTGCCACCTGCACGAAAAGTGCGGGCAACAACGGCCAGGCTCGACAGGGATTTTTCGTGAAACGGCGCCCGGAATTGCAGACATTCGCCTGCCTACCGGAGCAACTGATGAACGCTGTCGCAAAAACCGTTCCACATACCGATTACAAGATCGCCGACATCTCCCTGGCCGATTGGGGCCGCAAGGAGCTGGACATCGCCGAGCACGAGATGCCGGGCCTGATGTCGATCCGCCGCAAGCATGCACAGACCAAGCCGCTGAAAGACGTCCGCATCACCGGCTCGCTGCACATGACCATCCAGACCGCCGTGCTGATCGAAACGCTCAAGGACATCGGCGCCAATGTGCGCTGGGCCTCGTGCAACATCTTCTCCACCCAGGACCACGCGGCCGCCGCGATTGCCGCCACCGGCACGCCGGTGTTCGCCTGGAAGGGCGAGACGCTGGAAGAGTATTGGGACTGCACCCTGGACGCGCTGACCTTCACCCTGCCCGACGGCACCCTGACCGGCCCGGAGCTGGTGGTGGACGACGGCGGCGACGTCACCTTGCTGATCCACAAGGGCTATGAGCTCGAAAACGGCAGCACCTGGGTCGATGAGCCGGCCTCCTCGCACGAAGAAGGCGTGATCAAGGCACTGCTCAAGCGCGTGGCTGTCGAGCGTCCGGGGTACTGGGCGCGTGTGGTCAAGGACTGGAAGGGCGTCTCTGAAGAGACCACCACCGGCGTGCACCGCCTGTACCAGATTGCCGAAGCCGGCAAGCTGCTGATCCCGGCCATCAACGTCAACGACTCGGTCACCAAGAGCAAGTTCGACAACCTCTACGGCTGCCGCGAGTCGCTGGCCGATGGCCTCAAGCGCGCAATGGACGTGATGCTGGCCGGCAAGGTCGCGGTGGTCTGCGGCTACGGTGACGTGGGCAAGGGCAGCGCCGCGTCGCTGCGTAACTATGGCGCCCGCGTCATCGTGACCGAGATCGACCCAATCTGCGCCCTGCAGGCGTCGATGGAAGGCTACGAGGTCAACACCATCGAATCCACCCTGGGCCGCGGCGACATCTATGTCACCACCACCGGCAACAAGGACATCATCACCGTCGAGCACCTGCAGGCGATGAAGGACCAGGCGATCGTCTGCAACATCGGCCACTTCGACAACGAGATCCAGGTCGATGCGCTGAATGCACTCAAGGGCGTGGAGAAGATCAACATCAAGCCGCAGGTCGACAAGTATGTGTTCGGCAACGGCAACGCGATCTTCCTGCTGGCCGACGGCCGCCTGGTGAACCTGGGCTGCGCCACCGGCCACCCGAGCTTCGTGATGTCCAACTCGTTCGCCAACCAGACCCTGGCCCAGATCGACCTGTGGGAAAAGCGCGACAGCTACGAGAAGAAGGTCTACATCCTGCCCAAGCACCTGGATGAAGAAGTGGCCCGCCTGCACCTGGAGAAGATCGGCGTCAAGCTGACCACCCTCACCAAGGACCAGGCCGACTACCTCGGCGTGGACGTGGCTGGCCCGTACAAGCCGGATCATTACCGCTACTGATCCATTGGCAAAACATCGCCATGCAGACAAGAACGGGCGCCGCAAGGCGCCCGTTTTTGGTTTGAGGACATTGCCGAGAACAGTGTGCCGCAAAGCGGTTGAGGTTCGGGTCACACACACTTGAGCCGCGTGCTTCGCTCGCCTTGCAAGCGTGGCTGCCAACTCAGCACGTTCGATGCTCGACGCATTGATCAGTCCGTTGCATCTGGACCCTTGCGCTCGACAGGCTGCACACGCCGGCGGTAACGTACCGGCCCGGGCGTCGCCCCTGCCTTGCCTGCACGCGGTTGCGGCAGAGCGCGCCGGCTCTTTCAGCCCATCTAAAAAGGACACCGCATGGGTAGCTTCAGCATCTGGCATTGGCTCATCGTTCTTGTGTTTTTCGGCATCATCGCTGCCGTCATCAGCGCGATCGTCTGGCTTGCCAAGCGCGCTTCACGCACACCCGGTGCATCTGCCGCAGGCACTACAGCGGCACTGAAGACCACCGAATCCCGGCTGGCCGAACTGGATCGGCTCAAGTCTCAGCAGCTGATCACCGACGCCGAGTACACCCAGCGACGCACTCAGATTCTGAGTGATCTTTGAGCCGCTGCACCTGTCGGTGAACCATGTTCGCGCGGTGCTGGAGCATCAGATCCATGTCACCTGCGCGCCAGGCGCCGCGTATCAAACGCTACTGACGCAAGGTGCCGCGACAAGCGACGGGTTCGTGCTGGACGTCCGCACACCGGAGCGACTGGCCAAGATGTTCAGCCTGCTGCAGTCGCTGCAGCTTCCGTTTGCCGATGCGCCTGCAGGCTGGCCACCCGCCGCAGTCTTTGCGCATCTCAGGGAGCAAGGGCGGGTGCACGGCGCCATCATCACGGTGACGTGGGCGGCCCCCGAGATGCCCGTGCTCGGCGTCGGTTAACGCTGCTTGATTGCGGTGCTTGAACGCCGGTCGCCTGCAGGCAGCTGACGAAGGCGCAGGCCCCTGTGCAACCGCTACGCCCAACGCCTCGCGTCAGGGGCGCCAATTCGCGTTGGCATCCCAGAACGCCACCGCGCGGCGGTAGGCATCGCGATCCAGCGACACGTCGGAACCGCCCTCCTCCACACCCAGCGCATTGCGCAACATGGTGATCGGGGCCATGGGAATTTCGTCTGGCTCGGCGGTGTACAGGCAACCGACCACGCCCCAGTCTGCGTCGATGGGGCTGCCCTCCTTGGCCAGCTGCTCGCGGCTGTAGAGGATGGGCAGCAGGTAGGTGGCCACCGGCGGCTCCACGCCTTCGAACCAGCGCACCAGGACTGGTAATTCCTGCGAATTGCGTGCCTCGTAGCCGGAGCGTAGCTGATGGCGATTGGCATCGGTGATGGGGACGGTTAGGCAGCGTGTCGAGGTCCAATTGCGATGCGCATGCAGCCGGCAGAATGGCGCGTAGCCTTCGATCACGCGCACTGGCGTTTCATCGTTGAGACGCTGGATGAACTGCTCGGGCGTGCAGTCCTGGATGGCGTTGCGGCGGCCATCGCGCGGAAACAATCGCGGGCGGGCAAACGGGGTGAGAACAATCGACATGGCGCGTGCTGGCAGCGGTACAGCGTGCAAGAGTAACGCGGGCGCATCGTTCTCACGCAAGCGCTGCTCCCGCGCCTTGGTCCGCGGTGGCCCGCCAGATGTGCTGGCAGCAGTGCACCGCGCTGCTACCTGTACGCGTTTTGCCTGCCATCGACGCGGCGCGCACGCATCACGGTGCCCGCATCCGGCTTACCAGATCAGATCGTCCGGCACCTTGAACTGGCTGTAATAGTCGTCGTCGCTGTCCGGTGATGGTGGCGCTGCGGCGCGGCCATGATCCAGCACCACCGCGGTGGCATCGCGGCTGTAGACCTTCTCGGCCGCGGCGCGCGGAATCAGTTCGAAACCCTCGCCGTAGCGCACGATCACCAACGCGCCACTGGCCAGCTGGCTGCGCAAGGTCGGGTTGACCAGCACGCTGCGAATGACGCTGCCATCGTTGAAGCGGTAGTCGATCTCGCCTTCGCGCTTGACGCGGCTGGTCTCGATGATCTGGCGGACCTGGGCCACCAGTTCCTGCTGCCGCAGCTGCGCGTTGCGCTCCTCGGCCAGTGCGCGGTCGCGCTCGGCGCGCTCGGCCTGCAGGCGGGCGGCATTCACCTTGTCCGGGTCTGCTGCGGCCGCCGGTGCACCCTTGGCATGGCGATGCTTGTTCTGCTCGCGCGCCACCTTGTCCACCTGGGCTTTCTTGACCAGGCCTGCCTTGAGCAGTTGTTCTTGAAGAGGATTGCGCATGCGAGAAAACCAACCGGTGACGTGCACACAGTTTAACGCGGCCGGCGTGGCTGCCGCCCTGGCGCACGAGGTGCCGCTGACCCAGGAGGCCTGAACCAGGCTGTTCAGGCTTAGCGCAGCCATCAAAACGACTGCACAGCCGCCAGCCGGGCGCGGCCGGTGCTCGGAATCGGCACGTCCCCCCGCACACTCCGGGTGCTCCGCGCCGCCGCACCCACCTGACAACCTGCTCGCTACGTTTCGGTAGCCGCTCTCCATACCGCTGAGCCGTTGTGCCCCAGCAGCGCTGCTGCACTGGGCTGCCGTCGTTGCCTATAGCGCGCAGGTTGCGCACCGGGCCCGGCCTGCTGGACGTCACGGCATCCATACCGGCAGCCACCGCCGTCAGTGATCAGCACCGCGCGCAATGCATCGGCGCGAGTGCGACCGTGCACGCCCTCGGCATCGAACCGGCCGCACGTTTCGCGGCTGTTTTGCAGTGAATACGTATGCACAGGGTCAATGCTGCGCCGCGATGCGCGCTTAGCATCACCGCGCGCCGCACGCCGTGGGGCGCGCTTTCCGGAACAGGGGCCGGAGGGCATTGCTGCATGCATCGCTGTGCGGGATGCGTGCGTCCACTGATCAGGAGACACACCCGATGCACGCCACCTCTCGCCCCTGTCCACGCACGTTCTGGCAACGCGCTCACCAGTTGCTGTTGATCGCGCTGACCTTGTTGCTGACCACCGCCAGCGCACAGGCCGACGTCATCCTGCATGCGTTCAACTGGCCCTACGCCACGGTGGAAGCGCGCGCCAAGCAGATCGCCGATGCCGGGTATCGCAAAGTACTGGTCGCACCGGCGTATCGCTCCGAAGGCAGTGCCTGGTGGGCACGCTACCAGCCGCAGGATATCCGCCTGATCGACAATCCACTCGGCGACACCACCGCGTTCGCGCGCATGGTGCAGGCACTGGCAAACAACGGTGTGGAAACCTATGCCGACGTGGTGCTCAACCACATGGCCAATGAAGCAGCAACGCGCTCGGACCTCAATTACCCCGGCAGCGCGGTGCTGGCGCAGTACGCAGCCAATCCCGGGCGCTACGATGCACTGCGCCTGTTCGGCACCGTGCAGTCCAACTTTTTGAGCGGCAGTGATTTCGGGCCGGCGCAATGCATCAGCAACTACAACGATGCCTTCCAGGTACGCAATTACCGCATCTGCGGCGGCGGCAGCGACCTGGGCCTGCCGGATCTGCTCGGCAATGATTGGGTGGTGCAGCAGCAGCGCGCCTACCTGCAGGCGCTCAAGGGCCTGGGCGTCACCGGCTTCCGCGTGGACGCGGCCAAGCACATGACCTTCGACCACCTCCACCGCGTGTTCGATGCCGGCATCCGCTCCGGTGTGTACGTGTTCGGCGAAGTGATCACCGGCGGTGGCAGCGGCAATGGCGATTACGACCAGTTCCTGGCGCCGTATCTGCAATCCACCCCGCATGCCGCCTACGATTTCCCGCTGTTCAACGCGGTACGCAATGCTTTCGGTGTGGGTGCGAGCATGCAACAGTTGGTGGACCCGGCGTCCACCGGGCAGGCCTTGCCGGGCAACCGGGCGGTCACATTTGCCGTGACACACGACATCCCCAATAACGCAGGCTTCCGCTACGCGATTCTCGACCCGGTCGATGAAACGCTGGCCTATGCGTACCTGCTGGGCCGCAACGGCGGCGTGCCAATGGTCTACACCGACAACAACGAAAGCGGCGACAACCGCTGGGTCAATGCCTATCTGCGCGATGATCTGCGCCGCATGATTGGCTTCCACAACGGCGTGCAGGGCAGCGACATGCAGGTACTGTCATCCAGTGCCTGCCACATCCTGTTCCGCCGCGGCAGCCTCGGCATCGTGGGCATCAACAAGTGCGGCAACCCGGTCAACACCACCGTCGCCATGAACGGCAGCGTGTTGTTCTGGAATGCGGATTACGTCGATGCACTGGGTTCCGGCAACGTGGTGCGCATCTCCAGTGGCTCGTACACCTTCACCCTGCCGGCGCGGCAGGCGCGTATGTGGCGGCGTTGAGTTCGCAGACGCGCTGCGTCTGCAGGCGCGCTGCAGCGCGGTGTATTTTTCGAAGGTGACATCCAGGCAACCAGGGAACATCCACAGATCCCACTAAGTGGTAACACCGATGCCCTCATGGGGGCAGCCCGCATGAAGGCGTCGGTGCGTTCGGCACCCGAAAACATCTACAAAGACGCATCTTTTCCATTGATGGCGGCATTTCAGCACCAAGCGATGACGCGCACGGTTACCAGCAGGTGCCCTCTCGCGCATGCCAACGAAATATGAATTGTCCGCACACGGCAAGCGATCAATGTAACCCGTTCGCACGGCGAGCGTACCTACGGGCGGTCGCTGCAATTGCTTCCTTCTGCTGCCCCAGCTGCGCGCGACCATCGTGGCGAGCGCCATGCGAGCACTACACGCATGACATCGCCCTCCCCCATCGATGGTGCACGCCGGAGCATGCGATGCCTCTCTACTTTGTCCGCCATGGCGAATCGCTCGCCAACGAACAGAACTACTTCGCTGGTTCCCAGAATTCGCCGCTGACCCGGCTCGGCCGGCGTCAGGCGCAGCAGGCCGCACGCTACGTGCAGCAACGCGCACTGCACTTCGACCAAGTGCACGTCTCCACGCTGGAACGCGCGCAGGCAACGGCAGCCATTATCCTTCACGACGTTGCGCCCATGCCCGAGGTTGTTTCCAGCGCGGCACTGGTGGAACGCAACTTCGGCATCTTCGCCGGCAAGAACAAGACCTTGATCAAGAAATCGGTCGGTCATGCGGTGTTTGAACGCTACTTCCATGATGCCGATGGCGCGCCACGGGATGGCGAACACTGGATGGATATGTACGCCCGCTGCAAGACCTATTACGAGACCGTGCTGGCGCCGCTGGATCAGCAAGGCAAGCACGTACTGGTCGTCGCGCACAAATACATCGTGGAAGTCTTTGCACTGATCGCATCCGGGCTGCCACCAGCGGAGTACATCGACTTCCGCTTGCCCAACTCGCGCCCGCTGTCATGGGACGAACTCAAGCAACTGACCGCGCGCAGCTCGTCACACCTCAATACGCTTGGCGAATTGACGGAAATCCACCTGCTGCGCTGGATGCTGCTCGCCGCGCTTGGTGGTTTTGCACTGTCGTGCATGGGCGTCGCGCTACCACCTGCGTTAGCCAGCGCTGCGGTGATCGCCTTGCTGGCAGTGAATGCGTTCTTCCTGTCGCTCCGGATCGAGCCAGGGGCACTGCGCCTGACCAGCGGCCCGGAGAACATCGCATTGGGTGCGCTTAGTGTGGGGCGTGTCGTGCTGGCTATAGCCCTGCTGGTTGGCACACAGAACGCGTGGCTGCATGTCCTGGGCCTGTTGCTCATCGTGCCGCCAGCATTGTCGGTGCCCACGTTCTCGCTGGCACGTGGGGGCGATTATTTCTTTGCCGCACGCTACACGCTGGTCTTGTCGATCGTGCTGCCGCTGCTGCTATTGGTGCTGTTCCTGGACCATCGCGAAGTGCTGGGCAACGCGCATGCGCTGGAGCGCTTCTTCGTGGTACTGGTGGTTGCCTTGGCGCTGCCTTGCCTGCTTGGCCAGGCCTGGCGCCACGCGCGCCCCATTGCGGCCGGCAAGCTCGCCACCAATTGGAGTTGGGTCGGTGCGCTGGCGATGGTGCCACTGGCATTTCTGGTGTCGCTGCGTGCAGACGGCGATGCGCTGCCGGCCACCCTGCGCCACGGCGGCTGGCATGCGTGGGCAGCGTTGCTGCTCCCGTTCTGCGTCCTGGTGGCCAGCTGCATCTGCAGCGCGCTGTATCTACGGCTGCACCAACGGATGACCGGCAGGGCCATTCATGCCGCGATCGTGGCCGATATCCATCTGCTGCAGACCTCGCCGAATATCTTCCTGTGGCTCAGCCTGCTGTTACCCGGCACGTTCCTGCATGCGCCGACACTGGTGGCCGGCTCCCTGTTGGGCTTCTTCGTCTTCGCTTACCTGGATGAAGCGCTGATCGTCAGGCGTTTTCGCGCACAGATTGCGCCCGCCGTGGCAACGCAGGTGCGTGCTGCGACCCACTCCATCGGTGAAGCGCAAGCGGTGGATGCACAGGATCAATGCACTGTGCTCGACACGCGGTAGGTCAAGACGCGTCTGTTCTCAGATGCTCTAGCAATGGCGTCTCGGCGGCGTTCCATGCATTGGAACGCCGTGAACGGATACATGGCGGGCCTGCCAACGCTGCGCCTTACGCGCGCACCGTCACCACGCAAACGGCGCAGTCACCTGCCGTTCGCCCAGCAAAAACGCATCGGCCACATGCACGAAGGGTGTGGTGTCCACCTCGGATTCGCCCGCGCGCACCAGTTGCACGAAACGCGCGTACAGCCCGTCGTATTCGCTGGCCGCAGGCACGCTGTGTGCGACGCCATCGATGTGCAGCTTGGCACCGCCCTCACTCAGCATCAGCGTTCCCTGCGTGGTCTCCACTGCGATGTCCCAGCATTGGTGGCCGGTCTGCAGGAAATCGAATTCCGCAGTCACTGGCACATTGTCGGTATCGGCGAAGGTAAGCGTGGCCGCCAGCGGCGCCTGCCGATTACTCGGCGTGTGCAACGTGGCTTTGCGCAGTGCGAACGGCCGGGGAAGCAGATGGGTGACGATGGACAACGCATTGATGCCGGGGTCGAACACGCCCATGCCGCCGGGCTCCAGGGTCCAGTCCTGGCCCGGGTGCCAATGGCGGATGTCTTCCTTCCAGGTGATGTGCACGCGCACCAGCTGCTTGCCGGCCAGCCACTGCCGTGCTGGCTCCACACCGGCGGCGCAACGCGAGTGCCAGCTGGTGAACAAGCTGCGCTGCGCCTGCCGGGCGATCACGCGCAGGTCGTCGATCTCCGCCAGGGTGGCCGCGGGTGGTTTTTCCAGGAACACATGGCGCCCGGCCGCCAGCGCCGACTGCGCCAGCGCATGCCGCCCCACTGGCGGTGTACACAAGGCCACCGCCTCGATCTGCGGATGCGCGGCAAACGCGTCCTCCAGCGTCTGGAACGCTGGCACACCATCCACCGTGCCATGCCGGCTCACGGTGGCCACCAGCTGCACGTCGTCGCGCGCGGCGATGGTGGGTACGTGCTGGTCGCGGGCGATCTTGCCGATACCGACAAGGGCAATGCGCAATGCGTCTGGATGCTTCATCGAAACCTTCGTGCTCATGAGGAAGTGACGGCCGACAGATGACGCCGGCAGCCATCCGTCGTCGTGCGCACGGCTGCGTGGCGAGAGGTGTCGCAGCCACGGCGGCTGCGCGCAACCGGCGCAGTGTACGGGCAGCACAGCGGCCGCTGCGAGACATCGCTACCGCTTGTTTTGCTATACCTCGTGGCAGACCGCAGCCACATGCATCGTGCAAGGTCGGGCGACTGATCTACGGTTGACGGCACGCGGGTCAGCGGCCAGCATCGCGCCGCACACTCCGTGCAGTCATTCCCTCGGGCGCCTCGCCATGCTGCATCACCTCTCGCTGGGCGTCAGCGCCATCGACACGTCCGTCGCCTTCTACGATGCGGTGCTCGGCGCACTGGGCTATGTGCGGGTGTGGTCGGACCTGGCGCCTGGCACCGATGACCAGGCAGTGGGCTATGGCTGGGCCGGTGGTGGCGACAAGCTCGCCCTCAAACAAAGCACGGCCGTGCCGCTGGCCGCGGGCGCCGGCTTCCATCTCGCCTTCAGCGCACCGAGCACCGCTGCGGTGGACGCGTTCTACGCCGCAGCGCTGCTGTACGGCGGCCGCTGCAACGGCGCGCCGGGCCTGCGGCCGGACTATGGCGATGACTACTACGCCGCCTTTGTGATCGATCCCGATGGGCACCGCATCGAGGCGGTGCACAACCAGCCTGCCGGCTAAGAGCAGCTTTCAAAACGACTGCGCAGCCGCCAGGCTGGCGCGGCCGGTGCTCGGAATCGGCATGCACCCCCGTACACTCCGGTTCCTCCGCGCCGTCCGCGCCCACCTGACGGCTGCTCGCGACGTTTTGTTAGCCGCTCTAAGTGTTGCTGCGGGTGATCGCCGGTGGCGCGCTGTTTTCGAGTCGCGCAATGCCAACGATAAGACGGCACGCGCACCGCTCAAGCAACCGCATAGGCGCGCCCATGGGACAGGCCCGCAGCCTACGGTGCAGGCCATGTGCGCGCCTGCAGTGCCGCTACATTTCCAACACCACCTTGCCCAGATGGCTGCCCTGCTCCAGATAGCGATGCGCGGCGGCGGCTTCGGCCAGCGGGAAACATTGATCGATCAACACGCGCACCTTGCCTTGCGCAATCCAGGGCCACACCACGCGCTCCACTTCCGCTGCCAGCCGCGCCTTTTCGTCGGCGCTGCGCGGGCGCAGGGTTGAACCGGTGAGGATGGCCTGCTTGCGCATCAGCAGTGGGATCGGCACTTCCAGCGTGGCGCCCGCCTGCGAGGCGATGTAGACGATGCGGCCGCGCGGATTCAGTGCTTCCAGCGTATCGGCAAAGACCGATGCGCCCACCATGTCCAGCGCCACGTCCACCCCGGCGTGCGCCTTGGCGGCGGCCACGAACGACTCGGTGGTGGAGTCGATCGCCACGTCCGCGCCCAGCTCGCGTGCCTGCGCCGCCTTGCCGGCCGAGCGGGCCGTGGCCAGCACATGCGCGCCGGCAGCCTTGGCCAACTGGATCGCGGTCACGCCGATGCCGGAGGTGGCGCCGTGCAGCAGCAACCATTCGCCTGCCGCCAGGCGGCCATGTTCGAACAGATTGGCGTAGGCGGTGAAGATGGTTTCCGGCAATGCAGCGGCCTGCACCAGCGTCATGCCGTCAGGAACGGGCAGCACGTGGCGCGCGTCCACCGCCGCGTACTGCGCGTAGCCACCGCCGCCGAGCAAGGCGCACACACGGTCACCGACCTTCCAGCGGCCAGCGGCCACCACGACCTCACCCGCGACCTCCAGGCCCAGCGTCTCCGGTGCACCCGGCGGCGGCGGATAGTGGCCGGCACGCTGCAGCAGGTCCGGCCGATTGATGCCGGCGGCATGCACACGGATCAACACCTGGCCCGGCGCTGCTTGCGGGCGTGCTTGCTCAACCGCATGCAGTGCATCTGCATCGCCCTTGCCATTGCGGATCGCAATAGCCGTCATCGTGGTCTCGCTCATGGGGACGCTCCGTAGAAAGTGGGCATCAGTGTAGGCGCCGACCCGTCAACGTTTGGCACAGAAGCGATGTGTGCCCGGCGTAGCGTCGCGAGAAATGCGAGCCGTCGTTGGCGTCACCCTACATCCCTGGGCGACGTGACTGCTTTGCGCATTGATGCAATGCCATGAGTGAGGGATGCTTTGGTCAGCGAGCATGCGCTGCCCTTCGACCCGGTGGCGACCGAGGCCGGATTGACGCCGCTAGTGACGCGAACAGACGCTGGCTACGCACTGCAACGCATGCAATGCACGACATCGCCGCGCGCTCCCCGCGGTGCCAGATCATCGTTGAGCTCAAACTGGGCGTGCGTTTGCAGTATTCACGCTGCTAATGCCGCCAGCCGCGACGCCACCGCTACACACACGTGAGCACTCCAACCACGATCCTCCAGCCACGCATGCCGCAGACGGACACCACACGTCGCAGACGCATCACGGCTTTGCTTCGACTCACAACAGCAGCGGCCATCAACTGCCAGCCACAAGGGCGAAACGATCACCAGCAACCCATCCCCAGCTGTCGCCATGCCAAAAGTTCAACGTGACGTCACCGCGCTGCACCGCGACACCTCGCACGCCGCCTTAAACGACACCACCACCATCGCCACGCCAACAGCTGCGCGCCCACGTTTCCGCAGGCGCGCAGGCAGCCAGTTACTCGGCGTCGTCTGCCACCACGTCCTGATCCAGGTACTGGCGGATCGCCTCGAACACCTTCGAGGTCCCGTCATCCTGGCCCGAGGGCAGGCGCGCGGCGAAGTCGCGCAACAACTTGTCGCCGTCCACGCCGGGTTGTTCGGCCATCGCGAGCGCGAGATCGCCCACGCTGCGCGCCAACGCGACCCAGATGCGGCCCAACGACTCAGCGATTACGTCCATTTCCTGCTCTTGCATGTCGCGCTCCGATCAATTGCGTGGGGTAGCGCCCAGCTTACCGCGTGCATCGCGCAATGACTGCGTCACCGGCAAGCAGCCCCAAGCATGCCGCGACCACGATCACATCCAGCAGCCCTGCCACATCTATGATTTGCTGCATTCGGCAGCGGAGTCGGCGCATGCGGTATCGATGGCAGTGGTGTCAGTTGGTGGCGGGCGCCCTGCTGCTGGCCTGCAGCGCAGCGGCATGGGCCGCGCAGGTGCGCATCGAACACCGCGATGACGGCTATCGGCTGCTGGTCGATGGCGCGCCCTTCGTGATCAAGGGCGCGGGCCTGGGCAATGGCAGCATGGAGACGCTGGCAGCACGCGGCGGCAACGCGCTGCGCACCTGGCGCGTGGATCCGGACCCGCAGCGCCAGCGCGCGTTCCTTGACCGTGCGCAACGCAATGGGTTGAAGGTCGCCGTCGGCATCGAGGTCGGCAACGAGCGACACGGCTTCGATTACAACGATGCCGCAGCCGTGCGCCAACAACTGCAGCGCATTCGCACGCAGGTGCAGCAGTCGGCCACACATCCGGCGGTGTTGATGTGGGTGGTCGGCAACGAGCTCAATCTCGACTACACCAACCCCAAGGTCTGGAACGCGGTGGGCGCGATTGTCGATGCCATCCACGCGATCGATCCACACCATCCGGTCACCACCACCCTGGCCGGCTTCGACAAGCCGTTGATCGACCGCCTCAAGGCACGTGCGCCGTCGCTGGATCTGATCGCCGTGCAGCTGTACGGCGACATCGATGCGTTGCCGCAGAAACTGCACGACAGCGGCTGGCGTGGCCCGTATGTGGTCACCGAATGGGGCCCCACCGGCCACTGGGAATCGCCGACCACCGCCTGGGGTGCGCCCGTCGAAGACAACAGCGCGCGCAAGGCGGTGCTGCTGGAGCAGCGTTATCGCCAGCGCATCGCCAGCGATACGCGGCAGGGGCTGGGCTCGTTCGTGTTCCTGTGGGGCAACAAGCAGGAGCGCACGCCCACCTGGTATGGGCTGTTCCTGCCTTTGGGCGCGGCCACGCCCAGCGTGGACACGCTGCAAGCGCTATGGACTGGGCGCTGGCCAGCCACGCGCGCGCCGGCCGTGTCCACGCTGACCCTGGACGGCAAACAGGCACTGGACAGCGTGACGCTGCGCGCAGGCCACACCGCCACTGCCACGCTCACGGCCAGCGGCGCCACCGCACTGCGCTACGTCTGGCAGGTGCACACCGAAAGCACGGCGCGCAGCATCGGTGGCGATGCGGAAGCACTGCCACCACAGATCGACGTTGAGCTGCATCCCGAGCATGCGGGCGATGACAGTCGCGTCCGCCTGAAGGCGCCGGCGCCGGGCAATTACCGCTTGTTCGTGGAAGTCCATGACCAGCAAGGTCGCGCCGGTTACGCCAACCTGCCGTTCCGGGTAGAAGCGCCTTAGCGCGGCATGCACCGCGCGGATCGGGACACTCGCAACCAAATATGCATTCATCGCGATGAAGCGATATTATAACCGCACGCTCTGCCGGACCTGCCGCGATGACGCATCTCAGCTTCGAGTTCTACCCGCCCAAAACTGACGACCAACGCGCGCAGCTGGACCGCACTGCGGCCAAGTTGAGGGCCTATGCGCCCGAATACGTGTCGTGCACGTTTGGTGCCGGCGGCTCCACGCTGAGCTACACCTCCGAGACGGTGCGCCACCTCAAGCAGAAGCACGGCTTTGAAGCGGCGCCGCATCTGTCCTGCGTGGGCGGCAGCCGCCAGGAAATCCGCGAACTGCTCAAGCTCTATCGCGCCATCGGCTGCACCCGCATCGTGGCGCTGCGTGGCGACCTGCCGTCTGGCATGGGCCACCCAGGCGACCTGCGCTACGCCTCGGATTTGATTGCCTTCATCCGCGCCGAGCATGGCGATGCGTTCCGCATCGAGGTGGGCGCCTACCCGGAGACCCATCCGCAGGCCATCGATGCCGACAGCGACCTGAAGTACTTCAAGGCCAAGGTCGATGCCGGCGCGGATGCGGCAATCACCCAATACTTCTACAACGCCGATGCGTACTTTCATTTTCGCGACGCAGCGCAGCGGCTGGGCGTGGAGGTGCCGATCATTCCCGGCATCATGCCGATCTCCAACTTCTCCCAGCTGCGCCGGTTTTCCGAGCAATGCGGTGCAGAGATTCCGCGCTGGATCGGCAAGAAGATGCAGGCCTACGGCGATGATGCCGATGCGGTGCGCGCGTTCGGTGCCGAGGTGGTCGCCGCGCTGTGCGAACGGCT
Organism: Xanthomonas sp. NCPPB 4037; assembly: GCF_041475695.2. NCBI lineage: Bacteria > Pseudomonadati > Pseudomonadota > Gammaproteobacteria > Lysobacterales > Lysobacteraceae > Xanthomonas > Xanthomonas sp. NCPPB 4037. The sequence continues at coordinate 982,757 of NZ_CM191261.1, read as the reverse complement.
GATTGCCGGCGGCGTGCCGGCGCTGCACTTCTACACGCTCAATCTGGCCAAGCCGACCACACAGGTGTTGCAGCTGCTCGGACGCTGAGGCAAGCCGTCCAAGGCATTCTCTCCACAGGCATGCCGTTCCGGATCACATCCCTCGCACGCACGCGGGTGACCGGCGCGCGCGGCGCAAGCCTGTGTGGCATCGCTGTGTTGTTCGCCGGCTCACGCGCACACCGTTACGCTGCGCCGATGCCTCGCCTTCTGCTGCCGTTGCTGCTGCTGTTCTGCCTTTGCCCCGCAACACGCGGGCAGGCGCAGGAAATCCGTCGCTGCGTGTCGCCGGAGGGGCAGACCATGTTCACCGACCGCCGCTGCGAAGACGTGGGCGCGGTCAGCCGCCTGCCGCCGGCCACGCGTGCGCAGGGCAATGAAGGGTTGTATCGCTACGGCTGCCCTCGTCGGCTGAGCGAGCTGGTGTCGCTGCTACAGCTGGCAGTGGACAGCCGCGACGTCAACCGGCTATCCAGCCTGTATCTGTGGAGCGGGCAGTCCGATGCCGCCGCCAATCAGGTGCTGAGCCGGCTCGAAGCCATCGTGCAACGCCCCTTGCTGGAGATCGCCCCGATGTATCCACAAAGCGATCCTTCTAGCTGGGAGGCAGACGCAACAGCCCCTGCCAGCGGACTGGATGGCGGCGCGGTCGACGCGCCCCTGCCGCCGCCGGCTACCCGTCCGCGCCCGTGGGGGCTGCGCCTGGAGCAGGCACTCGCCAGCGGCACGCCGGCGCGCAGCGTGTTGCGCCTGCGCCGGCAATACAACTGTTTCTGGGTGACGTTCTAGCGTCAGCCTCGCCGCCCGCCGTACAGAGGCGGAAGCCGGCAACCAACAGCGATCGATTGCACCGGCGTGCGAACGCTAACGCGCCATGTCGCTCAACGCGTGCGGCCGGCGAACTGCCGAATCACTGGGCGTGAGGTCGTTCGCCCATCGCCTGGGCGACGCACGACTGCTGCTTGCCGCCTGCGCACATCTGCGTTGCTCAACAGCGCGACGCTCAACCGCCGCACCGGTATTTAGCGGGCCAGGTTTGCAGTGATTGCCGCCACCGCCTGCTCCGGGCTCAGCATTGCACTGTCGAGCACCAGATGCGGCTGTGTCCACGCCGCATAGTCATGCGCCAACACTGACGCCCATTCCGGCAATCGCAGGCCCGGCACCTCGCTCTGGCGTGTCTCCACCCGCTGCCGATGCAGGTCTTGGTCGCTGCAGATCACTTCGATCTCCAGCACGCGGCTGCCCGCATCCGCGGCAACGTCGCGCCAGGCCTGGCGCGTGACCGGCAAGGGATTCACGCAATCGGCGACCACCGTCAGGCCGTGGTGCAGATTGCTACGCGCCAGCGCATAGGCAGCCAGGTAACCGGCCGCGCCAACGTCGCCGGCAAGCATGCCGCTGTCGCGCAACGCCTGCTCGATCGTATCGATGCGCAAGTACACTGCCCCGCACTGCGCCACCAGCCGCTGCGCAATGGCGCTCTTGCCGACGCCAGGCAATCCACCGAACACCACCAACCAGGGCGACCGTGCAGCGATCGCGCCTGCCGTCACGCTGGCCACAGCCCGCGAATGGCGGCGATGCCCTGCGCGCCGTGCGCGCGCGCTTCGCGCACATCCCCGGGCTGCATGCCGCCCAGCGCGTAGATCGGTAGCGAGACCTGCTCGCGCAAGGTCTCAAATCCCTCCCAGCCCAGCGGCGTGGCGCCCGGGTGCGATGCGGTGGCCTGCACCGGCCCAAGCACGGCGAAATCGCAGCCCAGCCGCTGCGCATGGCGCAGATCCTCCAGCCCGTGGCAGGAGGCGGCAACGGGCTGGTCGGCCGGCAATGGGCGCTCGGTCAATGTGGCCAGCTGCTCCGATCCCAGGTGCACGCCGATGCCGAGCTCGCTGGCCAGGCCGATGTCGCGATTGAGCAACCACTGCGCACGCTGACGCCCGCGCAGCCCCATCACTTGATGCACCAGCGCGTGCCAGCGCGCCGGATCCACCGCCGGTGCGCGCAGCTGGATGCGGGCAATTCCTTGCTGCAGCGCCTGCTCAACGCCATCCAGCCACACGGCATCGTCTTGCGGCTCGGGCGTGATCAGGTAGCGGTCCGGCTGGCGCAGCACCCCCACCACCGGTACATCGGCCGGCGGCATCGAATAGCGCGCCAGCTTGTCGGCGGCCACCCAGGTCATGGCCTGGCCCTCGCGCCCGCGCGGGCTGCCCTTCCATCCGGTGATCTCCCGCACTTCCAGCCGCAGCCGCTTGTCCGGGTACAGCTGCGGCACGTCCATCACCCACGCGCCCACGTGCGCATCGATGCCGAGTTCTTCATTGAGTTCGCGCACCAGCGCCTGTTCGGAGGTTTCGCCAGGCTCGCGCTTGCCGCCGGGAAACTCCCACAGGCCGGGCATGTCACGGGTTTCGGTACGGCGGGTCAGCAGGATGCGGCCGCGGGCGTCGGTGATCACGCCGGCAACGACGTGGATGGATCTGAGGGAATCGGGCATGGCGCAAGAGTGCCGCGAGTGAGCGGTTCAGCGCAATCGACTGGCGGCTCAAACAGAGAACGCCTTGCACCAGCTGCCATCTGCACTGGTCAACGCACAGCATTGGGAACAACGAAGCCGGCGGCAACCGGCTCCGCAGTCCGCTCCAACCAATTTCCACTCCCCAATCCCCAATCCCCGCCCTACAGCGGATGCCCGATGCGCCAGAGCACGCCACTGGGGTCGTGCAGGGTGAAATCGCGCGCCCCCCAGGGGCGGTCTTCCGGCACGCTGCAGGTCACCTGAAAGTGCGTGATCAGTTCGCTATCGTGCACGTGCTGCCACCACGCATCGGCATCATCCACCCACAGGTGCAGCATCAGGTTCTCGGCCAGCTCGCGCACGTAGAAGTCCTGCAGCAAGAACGCGCAATGCGCCCCATGCCGGAAGCAGGTCACGTGACCGACCTCGTCTTCCTGCAAAAAGCCCAACGCCCGATAGAACTGTTGCGAGACGGCGTAGTCGCGCGCAGGCACGAACACTTTCAGTTGCTGGCTGGACAGCAGCGCCATGACGCACTCCACGCGGGACGTAGGCTGAGCATACGCCCGCCATCGCACAGGCGGCGGATGTCCCCCCGCCAACCCGCCAAAGGTGGCCTGACGCATGAAGCACACGGTGGGCCTTGAGGACACCGAGTGAACTCGCCGCTCAAGCCGGTCATGTCCGGAAACGACGAAGGGCTCCTTGCGGAGCCCCTCGGCGTTTTCACGCAGAACGCGGACGCTTAGAAAGCCACCGTCCAGTTCAACTGCGCGCCAACCTCGCGCTGGCCACCTCCTGCACGCCCCTGCCCGAATAGCGACAGACGGCTATTTTCGGAGGTGTTGAGCGACACGCCCAGCTCGGCAATACCGACGTTACGCGCCAACGGCACGCCATCGATGGTGAAGGTATTGCTCCCCGCCACAAAACGCTGACGGGAATCAGCACGCAGTTCGCCGGCCGCATTCTGCCAGGCCAGCCCGGCTTCCAAGCGTGCTCCATCCTGCTGGCCGGCACTGATATCCCAGGCAGCCCGCACGCCTGCGGTGGTTGTCCAGACCTCGTCCTTGCTCGCATCGACCGCAAGCGCCGCGTTACCACCACTCTCTACGCCGGCATCAGTGGACAGGCGCGTATGTGCCAGAGCGACGTAGGGCGTCAAGGTAAGCGCATCCAGCTTGAAGTCCCAGCCGCCCTCAGCAAACGCCGACACCGCATCAGCGTCATAGCGGCTTCCCAGGCTCTGGCCGATGCTGCTGCCCATGCCCACAGTGCGCTCGGTGTCGATCTGGTAATCGGCATAGCTCGCACCACCGGTGACCCATGCACTTTCACCACGGAAGCTGGCATACACACCAGCGTGCACGGCATCCACATCGGAAGAGGCATTGCGCGCCCGGATCTGCTGATGCAGTGACTCAGACCCGGCAGCAAAGCCCGCCGTCCAGGCTTGGCCAAATGACCAGTCCACGCCAGCCATCAGACCTTCGCGACGTTGGCTGGCACGAGCGGCGGAGCCATCACCGTCCAGGCGGTTGGAGGCACCGCTCCCTGCGACCCAGGCCGAAGCACCATCGCTATCGCCGAGATTCGCGCTCTGGCGCAACCGCTGGTTGACGCCTTCGCGCAGGAACCGGTCTTCCAGCAGCAGTGCACGGTTGCTGGCATGGATCTCGCCCGAGAGATCATCGAACGCCGCACGGGCAGTGTCGGCATCCATGATCAGCAGACCATTGTAGAGCGCCAATGCAGCACCGGATTGCTGCAACATATCCAACGCCGCAGCGGTCGCGCGCTGGTTGCCGCTGATTGCGACCGCACCGAACACCAACGGCGGGGCAATGGGCGCAACCGGGGTGACAGGGGCGATCGGTGGCGCAGGTGTAATCGGCGTAACTGGATCGACCGGGGTGACCGGGGTGACAGGAGTGACAGGAGTACCTGGGTCGACCGGGGTGACCGGGATACCCGGATCGACAGGTGGGACCGGCGTGACGGGCGGTGTGGTGTCCTTCACTGCGAGGGTCAATTGCACCTGGTTGGCGGTATAGACCACGCTGGGTTCGAAAAAAGCAGAGCGTGATGTCACTTGGTCGAAGCGGCCCTGTACCCCGCCAGCTGCCTCCAGGATCGTATATGTCTGACCATTCTGGTAGCTGACAGATGGGTCCAGCGCAGTCACGCGCAGCGCAGCATCGGCAGTGTTGCCCAAGCCTGAGGCGCGGCCCAGGTAAGCGGTGCGGCTCACGGCAATCTGGTCGCTCTGGCCATTGCCGAGCACATCGACGTCATAGAACGAGGTGCCGGTAATTGCACCGCCCAACGCGCTATTTGCGGCGAAGTACAGATCACCATCGACGGTGATCTTGCCGACACCATTGCGGCCCGGTGACAACGTACCGCCATTGCCGACCAGGGTTTCTCCGAGCCTGGCATTACCGGCCAGGATGCCCTCGCCGGCCACTATGGCATTCGAGCTACGAATGGTCTCGACGGTGCTACCCAGGGTGATCTGCTGCTGGAAACCGGACGTGCCATTGAACACCAGCGTGCCACCGGCGACCCGGATCTCCTGAGGCAATGCCTGGCTGGGATCCGTATAGCCCTGGCCAGTGTAAAGATCAGAATTGATCTCCAACGTGCCGCCGACGATGTTGATGTCACCGCCGAATGCAGTCATGTTGCCATCCAGGCGCGTGTTGCCGGATAACTGGAGTAACTGGCCGCCGGTCCATGAAGTGCCACTGGGCACGCTGCTGATGGTGTTTGACAAGGCGGCATCGCCGGTGTGGTTGAACACCAAACCGCCGGAGTTGACCTGCATCAGGATCGGTGAAGCGGAAAATTCGCCTGCCGCTTCGGCAGCGCGCCAGGCCGGCGCAGTCGTGACAAGCGACCACTGATCCATGCCACCACCCAAGGCCAGATAACCAGCAGTAGCTAGCGTAATCCCGCTACCGCCATCAATGCGGCCACCGCTGCTGGCGCTCAGCACGCCGTAGGGTTCGAACACAGTGCCTCCAACGGTAACGCCGTTAGCGGCAACGATTGCTGATCCGGCGCCACTGACACGAACCTGATCGTGCTCGACTCGGGCCACCAGCGTCGAGGAGTTCAGGCCGCCGGAGATGTTCAAGGTATCGGTACTGACGACAGCGCCGTCGAGCACCTCGACGTTGGTGAAGGCACGCATCGCACCGCTATTGGTCCAGTTGGAACCAGCACCAGTAAGCGTCGCGTTGGTCCGCGTATTGGCGTAGGAATCCTTGATGGTGGCAGTGGTCGAACGGATCGCAGCTCCGCCTTCGACCAGCAACTCGTTGCTGACATCCACGCGCGGGGCTTCGATCGCCGAACCGGCACCGCTGACCACGATACGGCCGGTCTGGCCGAAGTTGTCGCTGATACCGTGGGGGCGCTCGGCGCGCACGTCGGTGGTTGCACGGAGCACAGCGCCGCCGGACAGGGTCAGAGTTCCGTCGCCGTTGGAGCCGACCGAGACCATGTCTGCGTTGATCCTGCCCGTGCCGGTCACGTTCACCACGCCGCTGGAATCGCTATGTACACCAAGGACCAGCTCTGCGGTATTGAGCTCACCGCCGTCGGCCACGTTCACGATGCCGTTGCTGGTGCCGTTGTTGCTGAGGCTGATGAGGGTGCCGCCCAGATGCACACCGCGGTCGGCGTTGACCGTGCCGCCGTTGCCGATGTTGAGGGTGCCGTCGCGGAGCATGCCGACCAACAAGAAATTGTCGGTGATGGCCAAAGTACCGCCATTGCTGACATTGACCGTACCGGCGCCATTGGTGCCGTCACCGAGGCTCATGCCATAGTCATTGACCACCGAATAAGGGCGTGTCGTCGTGACGGTGCCGCCATTGGTGATCTCCATGGTGCCGGTGCCGCCGCGGCCGACAAGGATAGTGCGGGCAGTGAGTGCCGACCCGGCGCCAGTGACCAGCACATTGCCGGTACTGCCCCGCTGGTTGCCCAGGGTCATCAAGCCCGCCGTGGTGGCCTGGCTGCCATCCTGCAGGGTCATGTTGCCGATGCCTGCATCGCCCACGAATAAGTCCCAGAATCCGCTATTGATGGCCAGGCGTGCTCCCGGTCCAAACAGGCGCAGGGTGCCATTGCCGGCTGCGGTACTGCCCAGCGAGATATCCTCCTCGGAGGTGACCACGGCGGTGCCGCTGACATCGACCACAACGGTGCCGTTCGGGCCAACGCGGAAGCCCTCGGTATACACGCGCGAGCTGGTGATGGTGTCATCACTGTTGAAATCGAAGACGGCAGCAAATGCAGAAGGCGCTGCAACCAGGCCGAGCGCAGCCAGCATCGCCGTGCGCAACAAAGAACGGGGGCGAACGCTGCAGTCAGTCGTGCGGGGGGAAGAACCCTGGGAGGTGGCGAGTTCGGATGCAACCTGCACCAAGCCGGTGGCGCGGTTGAACACCAGGCGATAGATCCTGTTCATGAAGCTCCATTTGATGTTGATCAAGGACACGATGACGCCGCAAGGTGCGTAACGTCGCAGCGTGTTTAAGCCCCGGCGTATTGCAGGCGACGCGGGCTCACAAAGGTAAATGCTCGCCGCACCGTGACCTAGGCTGCATGCCTCGGAGCCGCGTAGGCGTGCCCCTTAAGCTGAAGTCAGTTTTTTCCTACATTGGCATATCAGCTATAGCAAAATCGCCAGATCTCAACAGACGCTTCCTTTCTTCAAACGGAACATGTAGCAAGCACTGCATTCGCCGCGGGATCGGCATCAACAAAAAACCCCGCAAAAAGCGGGGTTTTTTTATCAGCAGAACTACCAGGTCCTAGCTGAGCTGACCGTGGCAGTGCTTGTACTTCTTGCCACTGCCGCAGGGGCAGGGATCGTTGCGGCCAACCTTGGGTTCGTCGCGGGTGACCTGCGAGACCGGTACCGGCGCGTTGCCGCCCTGCATCTGCTCCACCTCTTCGTCCGCACCGTAGCCGCCGGCATCCTGGTGCTGGAACTGCGAGGCCAGCAGGCGTGCTTCGGCCTGGCGACGCTCCTGCTCTTCCAGTTCGGCGACTTCTTCTTCGCTGCGGATGCGCACGCGCGCCAGCAGGTTGATCACCTCGCGCTTGACGTTTTCCAGCATCTCGGAGAACAGCTCGAAGGCTTCCTTCTTGTATTCCTGCTTGGGTTGCTTCTGCGCATAGCCGCGCAGATAGATGCCCTGGCGCAGGTAATCCATCTTGGCCAGATGCTCCTTCCAACCCTGGTCGAGCACGGTCAGCATCACGTGCTTTTCCAGTGCGCGCATGGTGTCTGCGCCCACGGCCGCTTCCTTCTCGGCGAAGTGCGCATCTACCGCGGTCTGCACCTTGGCGGCGATCTGCTCGGCGTCCAGCTCTTCCTGGGTCTTGGCCAACTCGCGCAGTGCCAGCGGCATGCCCAGTTCCGATTCCAGCGTGGCTTCCAGGCCCTGCAGGTCCCACTGCTCGTCCACCGAGTTGGGTGGCACGAAACGAGCGACCAGGTCGTAGATCACATCGCCACGGATGCCGTCGACGTTGTCCTTCACCGACTCGGCATCCAGCAAGTCATCGCGCTGTGCGTAGATCACCTTGCGCTGGTCGTTGTTGACGTCGTCGAAATCCAGCAGGTTCTTGCGGATGTCGAAGTTGTGCGCTTCCACCTTGCGCTGGGCCTTCTCGATCTGCCGGCTGACCAGGCGATCTTCGATGACGTCGTCTTCCTTCATGCCCATCATGCGCATCGCCTTCTGGACCCAGTCTGAGGCGAAGATGCGCATCAGGTTGTCTTCCAGCGACAGATAGAAGCGCGAGGAACCCGGGTCACCCTGGCGACCGGCACGGCCACGCAGCTGGTTGTCGATACGCCGCGATTCATGGCGTTCGGTACCAATGATGTGCAGGCCGCCGGCGGCCTTGACCGCATCATGGCGGCGCTGCCAATCGGTCTTGATCTTGAAGCGGGCTTCTTCGGTCGCGTCGTCGCCCAAGGCGTGATATTCCGCTTCCAGCGAGCCACCGAGCACGATGTCGGTACCACGACCGGCCATGTTGGTGGCGATGGTCACCGCGCCCGGCTGGCCGGCATTGGCCACGATGGTCGCTTCGCGCTCATGCTGCTTGGCATTGAGCACTTCGTGCTTCACGCCGGCCTTGCGCAGGTGCTCGGAGAGCATCTCGGAGGTTTCGATCGAGGTGGTACCCACCAGCACCGGCTGACCGCGCTTGGCGCAGTCTTCGATATCGGCCAGCACCGCATTGAACTTGCCCTTGCGGTTGAGGAACACCTGGTCCGGATGGTCCTTGCGCACGGTCGGGCGGTTGGTCGGAATCACCACCACTTCCAGGCCGTAGATGCTCTGGAATTCGTAGGCTTCGGTGTCGGCCGTACCGGTCATGCCGGACAGCTTCTTGTACATGCGGAACAGGTTCTGGAAGGTGATGCTGGCCAGCGTCTGGTTCTCGCGCTGCACCGGCACGCCTTCCTTGGCCTCGACTGCCTGATGTAGGCCATCGGACCAGCGACGTCCGGACAGGGTACGGCCGGTAAATTCGTCGACGATCACCACCTCGCCATCGCGCACGATGTAGTCCACATCGCGCTGATAGATTGCATGCGCACGCAGCGCGGCGTTGAGGTGATGCACCACGCTCAGGTTCTGCGCGGCATACAGGCCATCGTCGGCGTTTTCCAGGATGCCGGCCTGCAGCAGCAGCTCTTCGGCGTGGCCCATGCCCGCCTCGGACAGATGCACCTGCTTGCCCTTCTCGTCGATCCAGTAATCACCCTCGCCTTCTTCGCTTTCCTGCTTGGTCAGCTGCGGCACGATGCGATTGACGCGGATGTACAGCTCCGGCGATTCGTCGGCCGGGCCGGAAATGATCAGCGGGGTGCGCGCTTCGTCGATCAGGATCGAGTCGACTTCGTCGACGATCGCGTAATGCAGCTTGCGCTGGTAACGGTCGGCCCGCGACAGCGCCATGTTGTCGCGCAGGTAGTCGAAGCCGAATTCGTTATTGGTGCCGTAGGTGATGTCGGCAGCGTAGGCGGCGTGCTTGTCGCTATGCGGCATGCCCGGATACACCACGCCCACGCTCAGGCCCAGCCAGTTGTACAGCTTGCCCATCTGCGCGGAGTCGCGGCGCGCCAGGTAGTCGTTGACCGTCACCACGTGCACGCCCTGGCCTTCCAGTGCGTTGAGGTAGACCGGCAGCGTGGCCACCAGGGTCTTGCCTTCACCGGTGCGCATTTCGGCGATCTTGCCCAGATGCAGCACCATGCCGCCGATCAGCTGCACGTCGTAGTGGCGCATGCCCAGCACGCGGCGGCTGGCCTCGCGGCAGACCGCAAAGGCTTCGGGAAGGATCTTGTCCAGGGACTCGCCGGCGGCAAGCCGCTGCTTGAACTCCGGGGTCTTGGCTTGCAGCTCGGCGTCGGAGAGCTTCTCGATCGTCGGCTCCAGCGCATTGATCTGGGTGACGAGGCGGTTGAGCTGGCGCAGCTGGCGTTCGTTACGACTGCCAAAGACACGGGTAAGCAGACTGTTGATCATTGAAGAAACCGGTTGAAAAGGAACGGTTTGACCGACGCCGGTCCCCACAGACCCGACCGCCGTAAACGAAACAGGGCGCACTGCGCCCTGTCGATGGCAACACCCTATTGTAGCTTGGGGCGGGGCTTCACGAATCAAGCACCGCCCGCTGCCGCCATCAGCCGCGCCCGCGGCGTCCCACCGGGGTGTTGGTATCGCCCAGGAACTTGCGGGGATTGACCACGCGGCCGTCGGCCCAGACCTCGAAGTGCACGTGCGCACCGGTCGAACGGCCGCTGGATCCGGCCTTGGCCACCTGCTGGCCGGCACGGACCAGATCGCCCACCTTCACCACCAGGCGCGAGTTGTGCGCGTAGCGGGTGACGTAGCCATTGCCGTGATCCACTTCCACCACGTTGCCGTAGCCACCGCGCACGCCGGCATAGCTGACCACGCCATCGGCCACCGACATCACCGGATCGCCCACATTGGCGTGGAAGTCCACACCCTTGTGGAAGGCAGAGCCACCGTCGAACGGATCGGCGCGGCCACCGAAGCCGGAGGTGATGTAGGTGTTGCGGATCGGCATCCGCGACGGAACGGAATTCTGCTCGAGCTGATGATCGAACATCAGCGAAGCAAGCACGTTCAATTGCTGGCCGGAGGCGGAAAACTGCTGCTCCAGCTGTCCCAGATCCTGCTTGAGCAACTGCACCGGCATGTCGTTGACCGGCTCATCGCCGCCACCGACGCCGACTGGTTCGTCGAAGTCGAACTCGCCGTCCTTCAACTTGCCCATCTGGGTCAGGCGCTCGCCCAAGGCGTTGAGCCGGGTGGCTTGCGCCTGCAACTCGCCCAGGCGTGCCGCCAGGGCGTTGACCTGGGCCTGCGAAGCGCGCTGCGCCTGCGCAAGCTCCGTTTGCTGCTGCGCGACCTTGGCCTGCAGCGCGGAATTGGTCACCATGCCGGTGGCGGTGCTTGCACCGACGCCGATCAGCATGCCCAGGCCCAGTACCGCACCCAGCACCACCATCGGTCGATCCGCGGCAAAGCCCTGGAACTGTCGGGCCAACCGCTGGGCCCGGGTCTCGCGAGATTTGATTACGACTTTCTTTAACGCCATATGAGTGTCATGTCCAAGCCCAAGTCCAACGCACGCAGCCCATCCGTTCCGCAGCAAGCCGTCGAGGCCCTGCTCGGGGAAAAGGCTGGCGACCCTCTGCGCCGAGCGTTGTGGCTCGACGCGCTGGATCGGCAGTTGCGCCCCCTGTTACCGCCTCATCTCGCCACCCGTTGCCGGTTGGCCAATGTCCGAGGCGAACAGCTCGTTTTTCTGGTTGATTCGTCGGTCTGGCATGCCAAGGTGCGGCTTGCCGAAACCCAATTGCTCGATGCCGCCCGATCCATCGGACTGAAGGTCACCGCAGTGACCGTCAAGACGGCCTCTGCGCCGCTGCATTCCCCAACACAGCAACACCGCGACCGCCCACACACGCCGGTATCCGAGGCCACGCGTAACGGCTTGCGTGACGCACTTGCGTCCTTGCGCGACGTGCCATCGACCAACAAAAAGTGATGTCCATGCCGCTGCAAGCGGCTGCCGGTGCGTGAAGAAATTGCGAAGTACCGCACACGACCCGACGCATCCTAGCGGTCATGGACGCCGCAGGAGTTAGGGAAAGCTTAAATAAACGTTAAGAATGGGCCGGAAATCCGACGCAGTTCACACTTCGCGGCCGTGCCAGGGAAATCCCTGACATCAGGCATAGACGGGGCTGGCGTAGGTCACCGGCGGCTGCTCGGTGCCTTCCGGGAAGCTGACCCATTCCCATGCGGCCTGGTCCGCCAGCAACGCACGCACCAGCTTGTTGTTGAGCGCGTGGCCGGATTTGAAGCCTTCGTAGGCACCCAGGATCGCGCCGCCGGCCAGGTACAGGTCGCCGATGGCGTCGAGGATCTTGTGGCGGACGAATTCGTTGGTGTAGCGCAGGCCGTCCTCGTTGAGCACGCGGAACTCGTCCAGCACGATGGCGTTGTCCATCGAGCCGCCCAGGCCCAGATTGCGCTCGCGCATGTACTCCAGGTCGCGCATGAACCCGAACGTGCGGGCGCGCGAGATTTCCTTGACGTAGGCGGAGGTGGAAAACTCGATCTCCTGGCGCGACTGTTTGGCCGGGATCATCGGGTGATTGAATTCGATGGTGAAACCGAGCTTGTAGCCCTCGTACGGCTCGAAGCGCGCGATCTTGTCGCCTTCGCGCACTTCCACCGGCTGCTTGATGCGGATGAAGCGCTTGGCCTTGTTCTGCTCGACGATGCCAGCCGACTGCAGCAGGAACACGAACGGGCCGGAGGAGCCATCCATGATCGGCAATTCGGCCGAGGACAGCTCCACGATCACGTTGTCCACACCCAGGCCGGCCAGTGCCGACATCAGGTGCTCCACCGTCTGGATCTTGGCGCCGTTGCAGGTCAGCCCCGTGCACAGCGTGGTCTCGGTGACCAGCTCGGCATCGGCAGGAACTTCGACCACCGGCTCCAGATCGACGCGACGGAACACAATGCCGTGATCGACCGGTGCGGGGCGCAGGGTCATATAGACCTTGTCGCCGCTATGCAGGCCGACGCCGGTGGCACGGATGGTGTTCTTGAGAGTGCGTTGCTGGGTCATGGGCGAAGTCTGTATGAGCAATGCAGACAGACGCTGAACCGGCTGTCTAATCGGGGGAGATTAGCCGAATCTTAACAAATCACGCGTGACGGAGACTGTAACGCACCAGTCACGCCGCTGCAAAAGCTGCCGGGTCGGCACCGACCTGGCAGAAAAGGACAGGACAGGCGCCCCGGCGGGTGCCGGGGCATTGCCGCTGCGCCGAACCGCGCGCAGCGTGGGGCGGTCAATCGGCCTGGCGGCGCAGGAACGCCGGGATATCCAGGTAGTCGTTCGGCAGATCTGCGGCAGCCGGGGTGGACGCGCCCGCGTTGCTGCTGCCGGCCGAGTCGCTGCTCGGACGACGCAGGCCCAGGCCCATGCTGCCGCCGACGGCCTTGGAGACCGCGTCACCGCCGGTCTCGAAGTCGCCAAACTCCGGCTGGCCGGTGGTGGCATTGCGCACCAGCTTGATCGGCGCGCGCTGGTCCGGGCGCTGGGTCTGCCGCGCAACGGCACGATTGAGGCCCGTGGCCACCACGGTGACGCGCACTTCGTCCTGCATGTCGGGGTCGAGCACGGTGCCGACGACCACGGTCGCGTCTTCGGAGGCGAACGCTTCGATGGTGCGGCCGATCTCGTCGAACTCGGCCATGGTGAAATCCGGGCCGGCAGTGATGTTGACCAGGATGCCGTTGGCACCGGCCAGGTTGACGTCGTCCAGCAGCGGGTTCTGGATGGCGGCTTCGGCAGCGGCCTGCGCGCGGTCATCGCCACGTGCCGAACCGGTGCCCATCATGGCCAGGCCCATTTCCGACATCACGGTGCGCACGTCGGCGAAGTCGACGTTGATCAGGCCCGGACGCACGATCAGATCGGCGATGCCCTGCACGGCGCCCTGCAGCACGTCGTTGGCCGCACGGAACGCCTGAATCATGGTGGCGTTGCGGCCGAGCACGGTGATCAGCTTTTCATTGGGAATGGTGATCAGCGAGTCGCAATGCTGGCTCAGTTCCTCGATGCCCTTCAGCGCGACCTGCATGCGGCGACGTCCTTCGAACGGGAACGGCTTGGTGACCACGGCGACGGTCAGGATGCCCATCTCCTTGGCCAGCTGCGCGACCACCGGGGCGGCGCCGGTACCGGTACCGCCACCCATGCCGGCAGTGATGAACACCATGTCCGCGCCCTGCAGTGCGTCCATGATGCGCTCGCGGTCTTCCAGCGCGGCCTGGCGGCCGACTTCCGGATTGGCGCCTGCGCCCAGGCCCTTGGTGACGTTGGTGCCCAACTGCAGCTGCAACTTGGCGCCGCAGTTCTTGATCGCCTGCGAGTCGGTGTTGGCGGTGATGAATTCCACGCCATCGACGTTGGTGTTCACCATGTGCGCAACCGCGTTGCCACCGCCGCCGCCGACGCCGACGACCTTGATCACCGCGTTGGGAGCCATCTTTTCGATCAGTTCAAAATGTGCCATGTCAGTGTCCTCTTGAGCCGGGATTGGGGAATGGGGAGTCGGGATTCGCAAAAGCGTTGGTCCCTGTCCACTCCGCACCACGGCGAGTGTTGTTGTTTGAAAGTCGGGATTCGTGTGCGGGGGGCCATAGATCCGCTACTGCGCTCTACGACTCACCTCACCTATTCCTCGACGCAATGCCTGCAAAAAAGTTTACCGCCTACCCGCTCGCCGCTCTCTACTTAATCTTGCTACCACTCTGTTTTTCTTTCGCTCTTACCAATCCCAAATCCCGAATTCCCAATCCTTGCCACTCAGAATTCGCCGCGATACCAGTTCTTCAATTTCTTGAACAAGCTGCCGACACGACCGGTCGGGATCGACGGTCGGCGCGGGTGTTCGATCTGGCTGCCCATCAGCAACAGGCCCACGCCGGAGGCGTGTACCGGGTTGCCCACCACTTCGCCCAGGCCGGTGACATGTTGGGGAATACCCACGCGCACCGGCATCTGCAGCATTTCTTCGGCCAGCTCCACCACGCCTTCCATCTTCGAGGCGCCGCCGGTGAGCACCATGCCGGCGCGCACCATTTCCTCGAAGCCGGAGCGACGCAGTTCGGCCTGCACCATTTCGAAAATTTCTTCGTACCGGCCCTGCACCGCCTGCGCGAGTGCGTGCCGCGGCATGCGGCGCGGCGGGCGATCGCCCACCGATGGCACCTGGATGCTTTCTTCGGCGGTTGCCAGCTGCGCCAGCGCGCAGGCGTAGCGCACCTTGATCTGCTCGGCTTCCGGCGTCGGCGTGCGCAGCATGTGCGCGATGTCGTTGGTGACATGGTCGCCGGCGATCGGCAGCGACGCGGTGTGGCAGATCGCGCCCTGCACGTACACGGCCAGGTCAGTGGTGCCGGCGCCGATATCTACCAGCACGACGCCCAGTTCGCGCTCGTCGGCGGTCAGCACCGCGACCGAGGACGCCAGCGAGGACAGCACCAGATCGTCCACCTGCAAGCCGCACTTCTGCACGCACTTGGTGATGTTGGCCGCGGCCGACTGTGCGCACACCACCAGGTGCGCGTGCACCTCCAGGCGCACGCCGGTCATGCCGACCGGGTTACGGATGCCTTCCTGCGAATCGTCCAGCACATACTCGCGCGGAATTGCATGCAGGATGCGTTGATCGGCAGGAATGGCCACGGCCTTTGCGGCGTCTAGCACGCGCTCCAGATCGCTCCAGGTCACCTCGCCATCGCGGATCGGCACGATCCCGGGCGAGTTCTTGCACTGCACGTGGTTACCGGAGATCGAAGCGTACACCGAGCGGATTTCGCAGCCGGCCATCAGCTCGGCTTCTTCGACCGCGCGCTGGATCGACTGCACGGTGGATTCGATATCCACCACCACGCCGCGCTTGAGGCCGCGCGACTCGTGCGAACCGATGCCGATCACTTCGATCGGATTGCCGGGCGAGTACTCGCCGACCAGCGCGACCACCTTGGATGTGCCGATGTCCAGTCCAACGATGAGGGATTTGTCGCCTTTGCGGTTCATGTCTTAAAGCCGGGATTCGAGATTCGGGATTCGGGATTGGAGAAGAGCGGTCTACGGTTACGGGGCAATTCCAGAACAACCGTGTGGTGTGCGGCAGGCGCAGCCGGCGGCAGCTTTTTCTTGGTTTCCGGCGCGCCCTCTTCCATTTTTCGTTCGACCGTAAAGCCATTGGTGTAGCGCAGGTCGGCGCGGGCGATCGGGCGTTGCGGGTCGGCCAGTTGCGGCAACACGCGGGCGAAGCGCTGCAGGCGTGCGCGCGCATCGTCGCGGCCGATCACGATCTGCACGCCGTTGCTCAGTCCCAGCGACCAGCTGCCGCGCGCATCCATTTCCAGGCGCTCCACATCCAGCCCGGTCGGGGCGAACAGCGCGCGCGATTCGTTGTACAGCGCCACCACGTCCTGCGTCTTGCTGTCCGGGCCACCGAGTTGCGGCAGCTTGAAGTCCTTCAACAACGGCGGGGTGCGGAACAGCCGGCCCTGCTCGGACAACATGCGGTCGGTGCCCCAGCGGGCGAACGGCTTGTGTTCGACCACATGCACTTCCAGCACATCCGGCCAACGCTTGCGCACCTGCGCACTTTCCACCCACGGCAAGCGTGCGATGGCGTCCTGCGCGTCTTGCAGCTTCACCGCGAAAAATCCCGAGCGCGCATACGGCAACACCACCGCACGCAGCTCCTCGGCCGGCACCCGCTTGAAATCGCCGGAAACCCGCAAGCGCGCCAACGGCCACCGCTCGGCACCCACCCAGCCATTGAGCACGGCCACCACCGGCAACGCGACCAGCGCCACCGCGATCAACCAGGCCAGGATGCGCAGGGTGGCGTTCATAGACGCGCTCCGCGCGCGGGATTCGGCATTGGGGATTGGGGATTCGTAACGGCAGCAGCAACAGCAACGGCGCACGCGGCGTCGCTGTTCACCAATCCCGAATGCCGAATCCCCAATCCCAGCTTCACAGCGTCTGCTCCAACACGCGCCAGACCAGCGCTTCGAAATCGATGCCGAGTTGGCGGGCGGCCTTGGGCACCAGCGAGTGGCTGGTCATGCCCGGGGCGGTGTTCACTTCCAGCAGGTACAGCTGGCCGGTGCTGCCATCGCGCATCACATCCACGCGGCCCCAGCCGTTGCAGCCGGCGGCGCGGAAGGCGTCCAGGGCGAGCTGGCCGATCTTTGCTTCTGCGTCGCCATCAAGTCCCGGGCACAGGTACTGCGTGTCTTCGGCGATGTACTTGGCGTTGTAGTCGTACCACTGGCCCTTGGGCACGATGCGGATCGACGGCAGCGCCACATCGCCGAGCACGGCGACAGTGAGCTCGTCGCCTTCGATCAGTTGTTCCATCAGCAGCGCGCCGTCGTAGCGTGCGGCAAGCGTCACGGCCTCTTCGAGCTGCGCCTGGTCGAACACGCGGCTGACGCCGACGCTGGAGCCTTCGTTGGCCGGCTTCACGATCACTGGCAAGCCGATCTGCTCGGCAGCGGCGTGGATCTGCTGCGCGCTGGCGCCGGCGGCAAGCCGTGCGTAGCGCGGCGTGGACAGCCCCAGCGACAACCAGACCTGCTTGGTACGGATCTTGTCCATGCTCAGCGCCGAGCCGAGCACGTTCGAGCCGGTGTACGGCACGCCGAAGGCCTCCATCAACCCCTGCACGATGCCGTCTTCGCCGCCGCCGTTGTGACCATGCAGCACGTTGAAGACGCGGTCGAAGCGCTGCGCGACCAATGCCTGCGCCAATGCCGGAATGCCGTCGACCGGCTGCGCATCGACGCCGCGCGCGCGCAGGGCATCGAGCACATTGCTGCCGGAGTTGAGCGAGACCTCGCGCTCGGACGAGGTGCCGCCGAGCAGCACTGCAACCCGGCCGAACATGGCCGGGTCGCTGATGCGCGAGGGGGCGATCTGTGCACTCATGCCGGCGCTCCGACAAAGCCATCTGTGACGATCTGCTGGGCGACATAACCGATGTCGCCGGCGCCCATCATCAGCAGCAGGTCACCGTCCTGCAGAACGTCGGGCAACACTTCGGACAGACCGGCGACCTGGCCGACCACCACCGGCTCGCTACGGCCGCGTGCACGGATGGCACGCGCCAGGGCGCGTGAATCAGCGCCGGGAATCGGCGCTTCGCCGGCCGGGTAGACCTCGCTCAATACCAGGGCGTCGACGGTGCTGAGCACCGCGGCGAACGCGTCGAACTGATCGCGGGTGCGGCTGTAACGGTGCGGCTGGAAGGCCACCACCAGGCGCTTGTCCGGCCAGCCGCCACGGGCCGCGGCGAAGACTGCTTCGAGCTCGCGCGGATGGTGGCCGTAATCGTCGACCACGCGCACGCGCGCGCCGCTGGCGGTGGTGACTTCGCCCAGATCGTTGAAGCGACGGCCGATACCGGCAAAGTTTTCCAGCGCGCGCGCGATGGTGTCCGGCGCCACGCCCAGCTGCCACCCGATGGCCGCGGCAGCCAGTGCGTTGAGCACGTTGTGACGGCCCGGAAGCGCCAGCGTCACCGGCGTGGTGGTGCCCTCGGGCAGGCGCAGTGTGAAGCGCATGCGCGGGCCGTCCTGCACCACGTCTTCGGCGCGCACGTCGGCGTTTTCGCTCATGCCGTAGCTCATCACATGGCGCGGCGTCTTGCCGGCCAGCGCTGCCACTTCCGGGTCGTCGATACACAGCAAGGCCAGGCCGTAGAACGGCAGGCGCTGCAGGAATTCGGCAAACGCTGCCTGCACGCGGGCAAAGTCGTTGCCGTAGTTTTCCAGGTGATCGGCATCGATGTTGGTGATCACCGCCATCAGCGGATTCAGGCGCAGGAAGCTGCCATCACTTTCATCGGCTTCGGCCACCAACCATTGACCACCGCCCAGCTTGGCGTTGGCGCCGGCGGCCAGCAGCTGGCCACCGATCACGAAGGTCGGATCCAGGCCACCTTCGCTCAGCACGGCCGCGGCCAGGCTGGTGGTGGTGGTCTTGCCGTGCGTGCCAGCCACCGCGATCCCGCGGCGGAAGCGCATCAATTCGGCCAGCATCGCTGCCCGCGGCATGATCGGAATGCGCTGGCTGCGCGCTTCCATCAGTTCGGGGTTGTCTTCGCGGATCGCGCTGGACACCACCACGCAATCGGTTCCCAGCACGTTGGCCGCCGAATGGCCGCGCATCACGCGCGCACCCAGCTTGGCCAGCCGCCGCGTGGCCGCGTTGTCGGCATTGTCGGAGCCGGAGACTTCATAGCCCAGGGTCAGCATCACCTCGGCAATACCGCTCATGCCGGTGCCGCCGATACCCACGAAATGCACACGCGGGAACGCGCGCACAAGATCGCCACTGTCCTGCAGACGGCGGATCACGCTGCACCTCCTGCGGAGTTGCCGGGATTGGGGATTGGAGATTCGGGATTGGCAACAGCGGCGATCAATCGCGCCGACATTTGGCCATTGATGGATTTCTGCATGCTGTCCTGCTTGTGCTGTTGCTCGTTACGAATCCCCAATCCCGAATCCCCATTCCCGGCCTCTTGCAGAATGATGTCGGCGATGCGTTCGGCGGCGTCGGGTTTGGCCAGGGTGCGGGCGGCCTGCGCCATGGCGAGGCGGCGGGCGGGGTCGGCGAGCAGGGTCTGCAGCACTTGCTGCAGGCGCACTGCCAGGGTGTCGTCCTGCTTGAGCAGCACGGCGGCCTCGGCACTGACCAGGTATTCGGCGTTGCGGGTCTGGTGGTCGTCCACGGCGGCGGCGAACGGCACCAGCACGCTGCCGACACCGGCCGCGCACACTTCGGCCAGCGTGCTGGCACCGGCGCGGCACACCACCAAATCGGCCCAGGCGTAGGCCGCGGCCATGTCGGCGATGAAGGGTTCCACGCTGGCGTTCACCGCTGCCTGCGCATAGGCGGCTTCGGCTTCGGCGCGCAGTTTTTCGCCGCACTGGTGGCGCACGTCAACGGCGGTGTGGCCGAGCGCAGCCAGTGCGGCCGGCACGGCATTATTGAGTGCGCGGGCGCCCTGGCTGCCGCCGAGCACCAGCAGCCGCACCGGGCCACCACGGCCAACCAGGCGCGTGACCGGTGCCGGCAGTGCGGCGATTTCCTCGCGCACCGGGTTGCCCACGGCTTCTTCGCCAGCGAAGCTGCCCGGAAACCCGGTCAGCACGCGGCGCGCAAAACGCGACAGCACCTTGTTGGTCATGCCCGGCGCGCGGTTCTGCTCGTGCACCAGCAGCGGCACGCCCAGCAAACGCGCTGCCAGGCCGCCCGGGCCGGCGGCAAATCCACCGAAGCTGATCACCGCGCGCGGCTGGCGCTTGCGCAGCACGAAGCCGGCCGCGCGTACCGCGCGCATCACCCGCACCGGTGCACCGAGCAGTTTTACGATGCCCTTGCCGCGCAGGCCACTGATGGCCAGCGTGTCGATCTGGATTGCGTGCTGCGGCACCAGCCGCGTTTCCATGGCGCCGTCGGCGCCCAGCCAGGTCACCGGCACGCCGCGCGCGCGCAGCACCTTGGCCACGGCCAGGCCCGGAAAAATATGCCCGCCGGTGCCACCGGCCAGGATCATCACCGGTCGCACCGATGCCGCGGCATGTGCAGGCTGCTGCGTCGGATGCGCATGCTCAACGCTCACGCGATCCTCCCGAACGTAGGTTCAACGCGTGGCTGCATGCGGCTGGTCCCGCGCAGCACGGCAGATGCCGGCGCGACGGAGGCGGGCATGGCCGGTGCAGGTGCGGCAACCGCGGTTTCGCGCTGCGGCTTGCGCACCGGTGCAGGCGCCGGCGCTGGCTCGGCAGACGGCTCGACCGGTGCCATCGGCGCAGGCGCGGCACCGTGCGGCGACAACTTGCTGCGCAGGCGCTCGGCACGGTCCATTTCATAAGACACGCGCAGCAGCAGGCCCATCGCCACGCAGGTCATCAGCACCGACGAACCGCCCGAGGAGATCAGCGGCAAGGTCAGGCCCTTGGTCGGCAGAATGCCCAGATTCACGCCAACCGAGACGAAGCTCTGCAGGCTGATCCACAAACCGATACCGAAGGCGATGTAGCCAGAGAAGTGGCGCTTCATTTCCACACAGCGCATGCCCAGCCAGAACGCACGGCCGACCAGCAGCGCGTACAGCGCCACCACGCCGCACACACCGACAAAGCCAAGTTCTTCGGCGATCACCGAAAAAATGAAGTCGGTGTGCGCTTCGGGCAGGTAGTTGAGCTTCTGCACCGAGGCGCCCAGACCCACGCCGGTCCACTGCCCGCGGCCCACCGCCATCAAGGCATTGGACAACTGATAGCCGGAGCCAAGCTGGTCGGCCCATGGATCCAGGAACGAGGTGATGCGGCGCAGGCGGTACGGTTCCAAGATCGCGATGAACGCAAACACCGGCAGGCCGAACACGATCGGCATCGACATCCGCGGCAGGTTCACCCCGCCCAATACCAGCATGCCGGCGGTGATCGCCAGCAGCAGTGTGGAGGAGCCGAAGTCCGGTTGCATCAGCAACAGGCCAACCAATGCGATCGCCACGCCCAGCGGCTTGAGCATCGCCGGCCAGGTTGCGTTGACCTCGTCGCGGAAACGCACCAGGTAGCTGGACAGCCACACGATGTAGAGCACCTTGACCGCTTCGACGGTCTGGAATTTCGACACGCCCAGGTTGATCCAGCGCTTGGCGCCGTTGACGCTGCTGCCCAGCCCCGGCACAAACACCACCATCAGCAGGCCGAAGCACGCCAGCAGCAACACCTGGTTGTACTGCTCGATGGTCTTGAGCTCGGTGCGCATCGCCCAGAACGCCAGGCCCACGCCGATGCCCAGGAACAGCAGATGGCGGGTCAGGTAATAGAACGGGTTCTCCGACAACTCGATCGAGCTGGAGGCCACCATCACCACGCCCAGCGATGCCAGCGTGGCAGCCGCGCCGAGCAGCCACGGGTCGTAGCGGCCGCCAATGGCGTCCAGTCGCGTGGCCTGGCGGGACATGTCGTTCATCAGCGCACCTTCAACGTGGCAAGGCCGATCAGCACCAGCACCACCGAGATGATCCAGAAGCGCACGATCACGCGCGGCTCCGGCCAGCCCTTGAGTTCGAAGTGGTGATGGATGGGCGCCATGCGGAACACGCGCTTGCCGGTCAGCTTGAAGCTGGCGACCTGGATCATCACCGACAGCGTTTCGATAACGAACACGCCGCCCATGATCACCAGCACCAGTTCCTGGCGCACGATCACCGCCACGGTGCCAAGCACCGCGCCCAGCGACAGCGCGCCGATGTCGCCCATGAACACCATCGCCGGGTAGGTGTTGAACCACAGAAAGCCCAAGCCTGCCCCGGCAATCGCCGAACAGATGATGATCAGCTCACCGGCGCCGGGAATCAGCGGGATCTTGAGGTATTCGGCGAATACCACGTTGCCCGAGGCATAGGCGAAGACGCCCAGCGCGCAGGCGACCAGCACGGTCGGCATGATCGCCAGGCCGTCCAGGCCGTCGGTCAGGTTGACCGCGTTGGAGAAGCCGACGATCCAGAAATAGGCGATCACCACGAAGCTCACGCCGGCCAGCGGCAACGCGATGGCCTTGAACATCGGGATGTAGAACGTGATCGCGGCCGGCACGTCGGCCGTGTAGTACAGGAACAGGCCCGCGGCCAGGCCGAAGATCGACTGCAGCAGATACTTCCAGCGCGACTTCAAGCCGTTCGGGTCGCGCCGCACGATCTTGATCCAGTCGTCGTACCAGCCGATCGCACCGAAGCAGATCATCACCGCCAGCACCAGCCACACATAGCGGTTGCGCAGGTCGCCCCACAGCAACACCGACAAGGTGACCGTGAGCAGGATCAGCGAGCCACCCATGGTCGGCGTGCCGGCCTTGGAAAAATGCGTCTGCGGGCCGTCCTGGCGAATCGGCTGGCCGCCCTTGAACTGCGCCAGTTTGCGGATCACCGCCGGGCCCATCCACAACGACAGGAACAGCGCGGTCAGCGCTGCCAGGATGCCGCGGAAGGTCAAATAGTTGAACAGCCCGAACAGGCTCTCCAGTTGCTGTAGCCAACGGGCCAGCTCAAGCAGCATGGGAGGCATCCTCCGACGGGGCGAGCAACGCGGCGACGATGCGGTCCATGGCGCTGCCGCGCGAGCCCTTCACCAGCAGCGTGGGCGGCGTGACGGAGGCAGCGGCCTGCGCCACTGCACCGGTGTGTTCGTGCATCAAAGAAGAGTCCTGCGATTGAGTCTGCGAAGCAGCGGCTGCCAGGTCCACCTGCAAGGCCGCGGCGAGCGCGGCATGGGTGGCGAACACACGGCCGCCGTCGCCGAACGCCTGTGCGGCGGCGGCGCTGAGCGCGCCCAGTGCATACAGGCGCGCGAGCTTGGCGTTGCGCGCGCGGCGACCGGCCGCGGCATGCAATGCCTGCGCTTCGGGGCCAAGTTCGCGCATGTCACCCAGCACCAGCCAGCCCTCGCCCGGTGCGGCGGCCAGTGCATCAATGGCCGCATCCAGCGAACCGGGATTGGCGTTGTAGCTGTCGTCGATCAGCACCGCACCGGTCGTCAACGTGTGTGCAATCTGGCGCCCGGCCACCTGCGTGGCCTGGGCCAGACCGGCGGCAATGATCGGCAGCGCAATGCCTGCGCCCAGCGCCAGGCCGGTGGCGGCCAGCGCATTGAGCACGTTGTGGCGGCCCGGCAGCGGCAGCACCACCGGCGCTTCGCCCTGCGGGGTCACCAGCACGAACTGCGCGCCGGCGGCATGCAGGCGCAGCTGACGCGCAGTGATTTCAGCACTTGCGTGCAAGCCGTAGCGCAGCACGCGGCGGCCCTGCAGCGGCTGCGCCAGCAGTTGTTGTTCGAACCAGGCGCCGAAGGCGTCGTCGGCATTGATCACGGCCACACCATCGGCCGGCAGCGCGGTGTAGATGGCGCCCTTGGTCTGCGCCACCCCGAGCAGGCTGCCCATGCGCTCCAGATGCGCCGGCGCGATGTTGTTGACCAGGGCTACGTCAGGGCGCGCGATGTCGGTGAGATAGGCGATGTCGCCGGGCTTGCCTGCGCCCATTTCGTAGACCGCCAGATCGGCATCGTCCGGCGCGGCGATCACCGCCAGCGGCAGGCCGATCTCGTTGTTGCGATTGCCCGGGTTGGCGTAGGCGGTGATGCCGTCGACGCGGCCGGCTTCGGCCAGAATCGCCAGCAGCAATGCCTTGACACTGGTCTTGCCGTTGGAGCCGGTCAGCGCAATCACGCGCGTGGCGCGGTCGCGCTGCATGCCGGCGGCGGTGCGCGCCAGGGCGAGTTCGGTATTGGCGACCACTACCTGCGGCACGTGCAGTGCCGGCAGTAGGCGCTCCACCAACAGGCCGCTGGCGCCGCGCGCCACCGCATCGGCGGCAAAGTCGTGGCCGTCAAAACGCTCCCCGCGCAGCGCCACATACAGGCTGCCGCTGGCCAGCGCACGGGTGTCGTTGCCAACGGCGTCGATCATGGCGTCGTCGCCATGCAATTCGCCGCCAGCAAAGTGGGCAATCAGCGACAGCGGTGTGAGCTTCATACGCGCACCCCCAGCCCGGTGCGCGGCAGCAACGCCTGCGCAGCCACTGCTGCATCGTCGAAGGCATGCCGCACGCCGGCCACTTCCTGATACGGCTCATGGCCCTTGCCGGCGATCAGCACGATGTCGTCCGCGCCGGCCATGCTGATGGCCTGGTGGATGGCGGCCGCACGGTCGCGCTGCACGATCGCCGCATCCGGACGCGCAAACCCGCGCAGGATGTCGGCAACGATCACATCGCCATCTTCGCCGCGCGGATTATCGTCGGTGACGATCGCCACATCGGCGGTGACCTCGGCGATGGCGGCCATCTGCGGGCGCTTGCCGGTGTCGCGTTCGCCGCCGCAACCGAACACGCAGATCAACCGATCCTGCGCATGCGAACGCAGGCTGGTGAGCGCCTGTTCCAGTGCGTCAGGCGTGTGTGCGTAGTCCACCACCACCAGCGGCGCACCATGCGCGCCACCCAGGCGATTCATGCGGCCGTGGATCGGCTGCAAGCGGCCCAGCACTTCGGCGATCTGCGCCGGTGCGATGTCGAGCGCGTACAGCGCGCCGGCCACGGCCAGCAGGTTATCCACGTTGAAACGGCCCAGCAGCGGCGAGCGCACCGGGTGCGCCGCTTCGCCGATGTGCAACGCAAACTGGATTCCGTGGTGATCGAGCTGCAAATCCTGCGCCTGCACCGTGGCACCGGCCTGCGCACGCGAGCTCACGCCGATGGCGCGCAGTGCCTGATCCAGCGCCACAAACAACGTGCGGCCGAAGGCGTCGTCCAGGTTCACGACCGCTGCGCGCAACCCGGCGCGTGCGAACAACTTGGCCTTGGCCGCACCGTACTGCGCCATGTCGCCGTGATAATCGAGATGGTCGCGGGTGAGATTGGTGAACACCGCCACGTCGAACTGCACCGCATCCACGCGGCCCTGATCGAGTGCATGCGAACTGACTTCCATCGCCACCGCCTGCGCGCCGGCATCGCGCAGTTGCGCGAGCTCGGCGTGGGTCTGCAACACCAGCGGCGTGGTGAACCCGGTCGGCACCGCAGCGCCGTACAGGCCCACGCCCAGCGTGCCAATGGTGCCGGTGGGGGTGCCGAGCAGCGTCAGCGCCTGCGCCAGCAGCTGCACCGTGGAGGTTTTGCCGTTGGTGCCGGTGACACCAATCATGCGCATCGCCTGCGACGGCGCACCGTGGAAGTGGTCGGCCAGCACGCCCAGGCGCGCGCGCAACCCCGGCACGGCGATCGCGTCGGCAGGCACTGGCAGGTCGGCCGGCGCCGGCGGTTCGAACAGGATGGCGGATGCACCGCTGGCCAGCGCCTGTGCGGCAAATCCCAGCCCATGCGCACCGAAGCCGGCGATGGCCACGAAGGCATCGCCCGGGCGCACGGCGCGGCTGTCCATCACCAGGCCGGACACCTGCACATCGTGTGCAAGCGCCACGTCCGGGAGCAGCTGCGACAGTGCCATGGCGCGGCTCACTGGCGGCTCTCCTGCAACGGCGCCGGCTGCGCGGGCGTGGCGCCCGGTGCCAGTGCGGTCGGGATGCCCGCGGACACTTCGTCCACCGGGTCCGGCACCAACGCCGGGTCCAGATCGGCCGGCTGCGGCTTGACCACCGGCTGGCCGGTCTTGCCGGCCGCCTGCGCGGCCAGCCACGACTGGATGTCGTCCGGCGGCACGTCCATCAGCCGCAGCGCACCTTCCATCACCCGGTGGAACACCGGCGCAGACACCAGGCCGCCGTAATACACCTTGCCCTGCGGATCGTTGATCACGATGACCGTGGCAAAGCGCGGCCGGGTGGCTGGCACCAGGCCAGCGAACAGCGCGTTGTAGTGGCCGCGCTCGTAGCCGCCAGCGCCGTTCTTGCGCGCGGTACCGGTCTTGCCGGCCACGTGATACCCCAGGATCGCCGCGCCCTTGGCGCCGCCCTGGGTGACCACGGTTTCCATCATGTCGATAACCTGGCGCGCCACTTCCGGCGTCACCACCTGGCGTGTTTCGTTGTGCTGGCCGCGCACGAAGGTGGGCGGGGTCAGCTTGCCGCCATTGCCCAACGTCGCGTAAGCCTGCGCAATCTGCAGCGGCGTCACCGACAGGCCGTAGCCGTAGGACATGGTGGTCTTGGACGGGCCACTCCACTTCTGCGGCTGCAGCACCATGCCGGACGATTCGCCCGGGAATCCGCTATGCGGCGCGCTGCCGTAACCGAAGTTGCGGATCGACTGGTAGAACGTCTGGTCCGGCACCTTGGCCGCGATCTTCGCCGCGCCGATGTTGGAACTGCGGGTGATCACACCGGTCACGTTGAGCACGCCGTTGTTGCGCGGCACGTCGCGGATGGTGAAGCGCCCCACGGCCATGTAGCCGGGGTTGGTGTCGATGATGGTGTCCTTGGTCACCACGCCGGCAGTCAGCGCGGTGGCCACGGTCAGCGGCTTCATCGTCGAGCCCGGCTCCACCAGGTCGGTGACCGCGCGGTTGCGGCGCGCCGACGGGTTGATGCCGGTGACCGAATTCGGGTTGTAGGTGGGCAGATTGACCATGGCCAGCACTTCGCCGGTGGCCACGTCCATCACCACCATCGAGCCGCCAGCAGCCTTGTTTTCGACCAGCGCGTTGCGCAGCTCCTTGTAGGCCAGGAACTGGATGCGGCGGTCGATGCTCAGCGTCAGGTCTTTGCCCGGCTGCGCCGGACGCACCAGGTCCACGCTCTCGACGATGGCCCCGCGGGCATCGCGCACCACCTTCTTGGAGCCCGGCTTGCCGCGCAGCCATTCGTCGAAGGCCAGCTCCAGGCCTTCCTGGCCGCGGTCGTCGATATTGGTGAAGCCCAGCACGTGGGCCATCGCCTCGCCTTGCGGATAGAAGCGACGGAACTCGCGCTGCGAGAACACGCCCGGGATCTTCAGATCCACGATCGCATGCGCCTTGTCCGGGTTGATCCGGCGCTTGAGGTACATGAATTCCTTGCCGGCCTTCTGCGCCAGCTTGGCGTTCAACTCGTCCAGCGGTTGCCCGAGCGCAGTGGCCAGCTCCGGGATGCGGTCCGGGTTACGCAGCAATTCCTGCGGATTGACCCAGATCGATTCCACCGGCGTGGACACCGCCAGCGGCTCGCCGTTGCGGTCGGTGATCATGCCGCGCGAGGTGGCGATCGGCAGCTCGCGCAGATAGCGCGCCTCGCCCTGGCGCTGGTAGAAATCGCGATTGACCAGCTGCACGTAGGCCGCACGACCGATCAGCGTCACCGAGCACAAACCCAGCGCCACGCCGACCAGGGTCAGGCGACCGCGCAGGTTGAAGTTGCTACGGGGGCGGTTGCGGCCGGCTTTCATGGCGCACATCCCTGTGCGCCACCCTGCAGGCGGCTTCGCCGTGCAAAACGGCTGTCGTGCCGTTTTGTCATGGGCGCACCGCACTGTGCGCCACCCTGCGGGCGGCTTCGCCGTGCAAAACGGCTGTCGTGCCGTTTTGTCATGGACGCACCGCCCTGTGCGCCACCCTGCGGGCGGCTTGCCAGTGCGAAACGGCTGTCGTGCCGCTTTGTCATGGACGCACCTGTCTGTGCGCCAACCTGCGGGCGGCTTGCCAACGCAAAACGGCTGTCGTGCCAGCTTGTCATGGACGGATCACCACGATGTCGCTGGTCTCAGGGAACTTCATCCCGATGCGCTCGCGCGAGACCTGATCCACGCGGTTGCTTTCCGCCCACGTGGCCTGCTCCAGCTGCAGCCGGCCGAATTCGATATTCAATTCATCGCGACTGTGTTCGAGCTTGGACAACTGCACGAACAACTTGCGATGCATGTGGCGCATGTACACCACACCGATCGCCGAGGCGATGCTGCAGGCGAGCAGCACGATGAGCAGCAGGCGGCTCATGGGGTGTCTCCATTCGGAGACGCCGGGAATCGGGAATCGGGAGTGGGGAATCGGGAAGCAGCGGCGCCGTGGCCTTTGCCCATTCCCGATTCCCGACTCTCCATTCCCAGCTTCTCAGCAACCCGCAGCACCGCGCTGCGGGCGCGCGGGTTGACGGCCAGTTCGCTGTCGTCGGCCTTGATCGCGCCGCTGACCAGTTGCAGGGTCGGCACGAACGGCTGCGCTTCGGGCAGGCGGCGGTTGCTCGGCGGGGCCTTGGCGTAGCGGGCCATGAACTGCTTGACGATGCGGTCTTCCAGCGAATGGAAGCTGATCACCGCCAGGCGGCCACCCGGCTTGAGCGCGCCCAGGGCAGCGTCCAGCCCTGCTTCCAGGTCGGCCAGCTCGCGATTGATATGGATGCGGATCGCCTGAAAGCTGCGCGTGGCCGGATGGGTCTTGCTGTCGCCGCGCGGCATCACCGAGGCGATCAGGTCGGCCAGTTGTGCGGTGCGCAGCAACGGCTGTTCGCCACGGCGCGCCACGATCGCCCGCGCGATGCGCCGGCTCTGGCGTTCTTCGCCGTAGGTCCACAACACATCGGCAATCTCGCGGTCGGTTGCCTGCGCCAGCCAGTCGGCGGCGCTCTGCCCGCTATCGGGGTCCATGCGCATGTCCAGCGGGCCGTCCTTGCCGAAACTGAAACCGCGCCCGGCCACGTCCAGTTGCGGCGAAGACACGCCCAGGTCCAGCAGGATGCCGTCGACGGTTGCCGCGGCGACCACTTGGCCGAGCCCGGCGAAACTGCCGCGATGGATGGACACGCGCGCATCGCCACCGAACGCCTGTTCGGCCACGGCAATCGCTTCGGGGTCCTTGTCCATCACCAGCAGTCGACCTCCCGGGCCAAGGTGTTCCAGCACGCCGCGTGCGTGCCCGCCACGCCCGAACGTGCCATCGAGATAGGTTCCGTTTTCGGTCACCTGCAGGCCTTCGAGAACCTGGGTGTACAGCACCGGCACATGGGCCGCCGGCGGCTGCGACACCGGGTGACCGGGCTGCGCTTCACCGCGCATCCGGGCACCCCGGCTCACAACCTGAGATCGAGCAATTCATCGCCCAGATCCCCGTCAGACAATGTCTGCTGGATCAGTGCGCGATGTGCCTGCTCGCTCCAGAGTTCGAACTTGTCGCCCATGCCCAACAGCACGGCCTTCTTTTCAATGCCGACCGCATTGCGGTGGCTGGCGGGGATGCTCAGACGGCCATTGGCGTCGAGCTCCAGCACCGCCGAGGAACCCACCAGCTTCTGCTGCAGCGTGCGGACCACGCGCTGGGTATTGGGCTTGGACATCACATCGTCACGCACCCGCTCCCACTCCTTTTCCGCGTACAGCCACAGGCATCCGGCTTCGAACGGGTTGTAGGTGAGCACCAGGCGATTGCCGCTCACGCGCGCAACGAGGTCGCGATATGCGGTTGGCACCGCCATACGCCCCTTGTCGTCCACCGTGATGGCCGTCTCGCCCTGAAACACCGAATGCAACCTCGAAAATCCGCCTGGGGGATCATTGAACCACGAAAAACCACAAAAAGCCTGGTTTTCCCTCCGTTGCCCACCTTAGCAGTGCGTCAAAGGTTGTCAACAGTTTTCAAAGGCGCAAATCGCTAGTCACATCAATGAGTTGCAGCACTCTTTAGAGACTTGTTCAAAGCTTATCCACAAGTTGCTGTTTCGTCTCAGATTTTGAGATTGAACAAAAATTCAGGGGCGTGAAGGCCATGTAAACCCGACCGCTGTCTCACTTCACGCTGCGCCAGCTGCAGACCTCAACTGCGCAAACCAGCGACAATAGAAGGTATGTGCCTGGTCGCTCTTGCCTGGAAAACCCACCCGCGCTGGCGCCTGCTGCTGGCCGGCAACCGCGATGAATTCCACGAGCGCCCCACCGCGCCACTGGCGCAATGGGCGGCGCCGGCCGAGCGCGTGCTGGCGGGCCGCGACCTGCGCTCCGGCGGCAGTTGGGTGGGCCTGGGGCTGGACGGACGCGCCGCCGTCGTGACCAACGTGCGCGACCCGCTGGCCACCGCCTCCGGCCGCTCGCGCGGCCACCTGATTGCCGACTACCTCTCCGGCAGCGCAGACGCGGCCACCTACGCGCGCGAACTGGCGGCTGCCGGGCAGGAGTTCCCGCCCTTCAATCTGCTGCTGTGCGACGCCGAGCGCTGCGAGCACCTCAGCAACCATCCAGCACTGGCACGCGCCCTCGCCCCGGGAATCCACGGCATGTCCAACGGCCCGCTGGATGCGCACTGGCCCAAGACCACCGCGCTGACGCAAGCACTGGCCGCCTGGTGCGACAGCGGCAGCGACGACCTGCAGCCGTTGTGGACGGCCTTGGCCAACCCCGCTACTGCCGCAGATGCTGACCTCCCGCACACCGGCGTGGACCGCGCCACCGAACGCCTGCTCTCGGCGGCCTTCATCCGCGGCGCCAGCTATGGCACCCGCGCCAGCACCATCGTGGCGGTGGACTACCAGGGCAGCGGCTTCATCCACGAGCGCCGCTTCGGCCCGGATGGTGTCTTTCAGGGCGATACACGGCTGGACGTCGCCGGCATGCATTGACAATGCGCATTCATGCGCATAGCGTGCGCATGAATGCCAGGATGCCAATCATGAGCCGTTACTACGACACTTCCGCGCAAAAAAAGCCGCTGAACCTGACCATCAACTCGGACTTGGCCGCGCAGGCACGGGCGATGACCGGCAACCTGTCGGCAAAGGTCGAAGAACTGCTGGCCGACTACGTGACAAAAGAGCGCGACAGCCACAGCGCCAGAGCGATGGAGCTGCAACGCGCCGCAAGCGAATGGAAGACCTTCACCGACGCGCACGGCTCCTTCGCCGACGAGTTCTCCACGCTATGACCGACCAGTTCGATGTCTACGCGAACGTCGGCCAGAACAAGAACATCCCGTACGTGGTGGTCGTCCAGTCAAAGATCTTCGACGCCTCACCTCGCCGCGTCGTCGTGCCCCTGGTCCGAAAGTCCACCCACTCCCCGACCCCATCCCGCTTCACCCCGGAACTCACGGTGTCCGGCCACAGCGTCATCCTGCAGCCCCTGGAAATGACCTCGGTGCCGCTGGCGGCGCTCAGCAAACCTGCCGGCTCCCTGAAAGACCAAGGCCAAACCATCATCGACGCCCTGGACGAAATGTTCACCCGCTCATTCGGCTAAGCGCCAAACACGGCCGCAGGGGAAACACCAACGCGTCGTCGGCCACGAGGGCGAAGCCCAAGCCCAAGCCACGTAACAATGACCGCAGCAACCAGATCGCATTGATCGCAGCCAAGGCAAAGCGCCCAGCAGTGCACCCAAGTGCAAGCCCCCTTGAGTCAAGGGGGCGCGGCGATAGCCGCGGGGATTTGGCATGCCCGGAGCGGGACCCGCGTTTTGTACTGCCGCAGGCGGTACGAAGCGTGGGCGCCTTAAGCTTTGGGCGATGCCCAAAGCAAGGCGGCGGAGCCGGCCGATAAGCCGGGTTCTGTCGTGGACAGTCATTCGTCTAGGCGCTACGTCACCGCAGCGCTCAAGCAACCTACCCGGATCCAGCGCGGGCCACGCCAATGGATCCCTATTTGGTCTTGCTCCAGGTGGGGTTTGCCGTGCCGGTCCGTTACCGGACTCGCGGTGCGCTCTTACCGCACCATTTCACCCTTACCGGCTCCCCGAAGGGAACGTAGGCGGTATCTTTCTGTTGCACTTTCCGTCGGCTTGCGCCGCCCAGGCGTTACCTGGCACCTTGCCCTATGGAGCCCGGACTTTCCTCGGCACTCTTGCGAGTGACGCGACTGTCTGGCCGACTCCGCCGGGGCGCATTCTACGCTATCGCTGCCGTGCAGAACGGCGCGGCAAGTTGGCTGGCCGATGCAGGGAGCGCGACTGCGCGCAATCAGGGCTTGGCCAAGAACGCTCCATCGCGCGCAAGCGCGCTCCTACGACAACGGCATCAGCCGCCATACAACGCCTTACGCGGCGCGCCGGTCAGCTCGGCGGCCAGCTTGGCGGCGGTGGATGGTGGCAGGTGTTCGGCAAGCTTGGCGTAGACGCGGCGGCCTTCGGCGAGCTGGCCGTCGGCGGCATCGGCGGCGCCCTGCACCATCACCACGAACTCGCCCTTGCGCTGGTTGTCGTCGGCTTCGACCTGGGCCTGCAGGTCGGCCAGGCTGCCATCGAGCACGGTTTCGAACAGCTTGGTCAGCTCGCGGGCGATCACCGCGGGGCGGTCGTCGCCGAAGGCACTGCGCAGGTCGGCCAACGACTCGACGATGCGGTGCGAGGATTCGTAGAACACCAGCGTGCGGGTCTCGCCGGCCAGGCGTGACAGCCGCTCGCGACGCGCAGCGGATTTGGCCGGCAGGAAGCCTTCAAAGCCGAACCGGTCGCTCGGCAAGCCGGCGACGCTGAGCGCGGCGATGGCGGCGCAGGCGCCCGGTACCGGGCTGACCCGGATGCCGGCCTCGCGCGCGGCACGCACCAGCTTGAAGCCCGGGTCGCTGACCAGCGGGGTGCCGGCGTCGCTGACGATGGCCAGCGATTCGCCCTCGCGCAGGCGGGTCACGATGCGCTCGGACATGGCTTCTTCATTGTGGTCGTGCAGGGCCAGCAGCGGGCGGTCGATGCCGAAATGGCTCAACAACTGGCGGGTATGGCGGGTGTCTTCGGCACAGATGGCGGCCACACCGCGCAGCGTCTCCTGGGCGCGCGGCGACAGGTCGGCCAGGTTGCCGATCGGCGTGGCGACCACGTGCAGGGTTCCGGGGGACGTCATCAGCGGCATTCTCAAGGGCAAAGAGTAGAATCGTAGCGCTTTTAACGGTCCGCCCTGGCGGCCCCTGTCCAATGGATCTGAAATGAACAAGCGTGTTGCAAGGATCTCCGCCCTCTCGCTGACGGTCATGCTGGCCGCCGGTTGCGCGACCAGCAGCGTCACCCAGACCGCTTCGCCGACACAGAGCGCGGCGCTGGCGCTGTTGGACCAGGGCAAGCCGCGCGAGGCCGCGCAGCAGCTGGAAGCCGAGGCAGCCAGCGCCAGCGGTGCGCAGCGCAGCCGCCTGCTGGCTGCGGCGGCGTTCGGTTGGCACGATGCCGGCGACGATGCACGCGCCCGCACCTTGCTGGCCCAGGTCACCGCGCGCCACCTCACCGGCGAGGACCGCGCGCGCTTTGACCTGCTCACCGGCGAGCTGGCGGTGATCGACAAGCAGGCCGCACAGGCACTGCAGGCCTTGGGCGACAGCCCGCAGGGGCTGACCCAGCCGCTGCAGACGCGCTGGCTGGTGGCACGCGCTGCCGCGCTGGAAGCCACCGGCGACCTGTTCGGTGCCGCGGCCGACCGCGCCCGCGCCGACGCCAGCCTGACCGGCACACCGCGCAGCGAGAACCAGCGCGCCATCGTGCGCCTGCTCGCCGCGCTCGACGACGCCACGCTCAAGGGCCGCACCGCCGCGCTGCCGGCGGGCGACCCGCTGTACAACTTCGCCGGCCGCGCGCTGATCAGCCGTGGCCTGCCGCTGCCGCGTGCCTTCGAACGTGACGCGCAGTGGGGCTTCGACACCAGCAAGCGCCCGCCGGCCGAACGCGACGGCTACCGCCCGCCGGTGAAGCTGGGCGTGCTGCTGCCGCTCAGCGGCAACCTGGCCACCGCCTCGGCGCCGGTACGCGACGGCCTGCTGGCCGGCTATTACGCCGAGACCCGCCGCCGCCCGGAACTGCGCTTCTTCGACACCGCCGGCACCGCCGCCGGCGCCAATGCCGCCTACGACAAGGCCGTGGGTGCGGGCGTGGATTACGTGGTCGGCCCGCTGGGCCGCGACGAGGTCAGCGCGCTGTTTGCGCGCGGCCAGCTCGCGGTGCCGGTGCTGGCGCTCAACCGCCCCACCGACAACAAGGCCCCGCCCAGCGGCAGCGCCGGGTTCTCGCTGGCGCCGGAAGACGACGGCATCATGGCTGCCGAATATCTGCTCTCGCGCGAACGCCGCAATGTGCTGATCGTCGGCACCAGCGACGACAACGGCAAGCGCACCATCAAGGCCTTCCGCGACCGTTTCAGCGAACGCGGCGGCACCATCGCCGGCAGCATCAGCGTGGCCGATGTGCCGGGCGACATCGGCGCGCAGTTGCGCAATTACGGCACCGCCGATGCGGTGTTCCTGGCGGTGCGCGGCAACACTGCGCGCGCGTTGGCGCCGCAGTTGGCATTGAGCGGGTTCGCCGGCAAGTCGCGCGTTGGCACCTCGCAGCTGGTGGCCGGCACCGGCAAGGTGGAAGACGATCTGGCGCTGGACGGCATCGTCTACCCCAGCGAGACCTGGACCGCCCTGGGCGTGTCCGGCCTGCCGGCAGCCAGCCAGGTCGCCAGCACCCTGCCCAGCGCGCGCGGCCCGGCGGCACGCCTGTTCGCGTTCGGCTACGACGCCTGGAAGATCAGCGCGTATCTGGAAAAGCTCGCCACCGGCAGCGACGGCGGCCTGCGCGGCGCCACCGGCACCCTGCATCTGGATGGGTTCGGCAATGTGTTGCGCACGCCGGCATGGTCCACCTTCAACGGTGGCCGGCCGGTCCCGATCGCCGACGGCCGCTGAGCCCATGCCGGCGGCCCGCCAGCAGCGTGGCGCAGCGGTGGAAGCCGCCGCGCGCGCGCAGCTGGAACAGGCCGGGCTGCGGCTGGTGGCGGGCAACGCCAATTACCGCGGCGGTGAACTCGATCTGGTGATGCGCGACGGGCCGATGCTGGTGTTCGTGGAAGTGCGCTACCGCCGCGACGCACGCTTCGGTGGCGGCGCGGCATCGGTGGATTTCCGTAAACGCCGCAAGCTGGTACTGGCCGCGCAACTGTTCCTTGCCGCCCACCCGGCGCTCGCGGCGCTGCCGTGCCGGTTCGATGTGGTCGAGGCCAGCGGCGAGCCGCCGCTGCTGCACTGGATCCGCGACGCATTTCGGCTAGACGACTGCTGAGCAACGAGCCCGTTCGATGCCAACCATCATGACTCACGCCGCGGTGCCGCTGGCGCTCTGGTGTGCCAGCGAGCGCGGACGCATCAGCCCGCGCCTGCTTGCCGCCGGCGTGGTGGCCGCAATGCTGCCCGATGCCGACGTGGCCGCCTTTGCACTGCACATCCCGTATGCCGATGCGTTCGGCCACCGCGGCGCCAGTCACTCGCTGCTGTTTGCCGTGTTGATGGCTGCGCTGGGCGTCGGCGCGCATCGCCTGCTGCGCGCCGACGCACTGCAGGCCGCGGTGTTTCTGTTGATCTGCACCGCTTCGCATCCGCTGCTCGATGCAATGACCTCCGGCGGCCTGGGCGTGGCACTGGCCTGGCCGTGGAGCGATGTGCGCTGGTTTGCGCCGTGGCGGCCGATTCGGGTCTCGCCGTTTGCCGGCAATTTCTTCAATGCGCGTGGCCTCACCGTGCTGCTCTCCGAGCTGCGCTGGGTATGGCTGCCGCTCACCGTCGCGGCGCTTGGGTGGCGATGCCTCCAACGCGCGACACCACAGGATCACGCGTTATGACTGATGGACTTCCCACCGCGCTGGCCGACCTGCTGGCCGCACGGCTTGGACCGGAAGGCTGGCTGACCGGCGCAGACGTGCGGCGCCGCTATGGCGAGGACGATTCGCGGCGTTGGGCATTGCCGGGTGCGGTGGCGCTGCCGCGCGACACCGACGAGGTGGTGGCGATCGTGCAGGCGTGCCGCGCGCATGGCGTGCCGATCGTGGCGCGCGGCGCGGGCACCGGCACCACCGGCGCGGCAGTGCCGTTCTCGGGTGGCGTGGTGGTGTCGATGGCGCGCATGAACCGCATCCTGGGGTTGCGCCCGGCCGACCGCTGTGCGGTGGTGCAACCGGGCGTGCTCAATGGCGATTTGCAGCAGGCCTTGCAGCCGCATGGCCTGTTCTGGCCACCGGATCCATCGAGCGCGGAGATCTGCAGCGTGGGCGGCAACCTGTCGACCAATGCCGGCGGCCCGCGTGCGGTGAAATACGGCGCCACCCGCGACAACGTGCTCGGCTTGGTCGCGGTGACCGGCACCGGCGATGTCATTCATTGCGGCGGCGCCTACACAAAAAATTCCACTGGCTACGACCTCACCCATTTGCTGGTCGGCAGCGAAGGCACGCTGGCGATCATCGTCGAAGCGACGCTGAAGCTGACCCCGCGAGCCGTGGCACAAGCCGGTGTGCGTGCGCTGTACCGCGATGCCGCCAGCGCGGCGGCGGCGGTGTCGCGCATCATGGCGCAACCCACCACGCCGACGATGCTGGAATTCATGGATGCCAGCGCAATTGCGCTACTGCGCCGCAATGGCAGCGACGTGCCCGATGCCGGCGCGATGCTGTTGATCGAAGCCGATGGCGATCACGACACCCTGCCCTACGCATTGCAGGCCCTGCACGACGCGGCTGATGGCGATGGCGTCCTCAGCCTGGACATCGCCGCCGATGGCAGCGCGCGCGACAAGCTGTGGGCGGCACGCCGTGCGTTGTCGCCGGCATTGCGCACGATCAAGCCGGGCAAGATCAACGAAGACGTGGTGGTACCGGTGTCGCGCATTCCTGAGCTTGTCGCTGGTGTGGAAGCACTGGCGGTGGAATTTGCGGTACCGATCGTTGCCTTCGGTCATGCCGGCAATGGCAACCTGCACGTCAACATCATGCATGACCCGGACGACGCCGATGAAACGGCGCGCGCGCAGGCGGCACTGCCGCGCGTGTTTGCGCTGGTAATAGCGCTGGAAGGCACGCTCTCCGGCGAACACGGCATCGGTGTGGCCAAGCGCGATTTCATGACCCAGGCCTTCAGCGCACCCACCCTCGCGGCCATGCGCGCGATCAAGGCCGCACTGGATCCGGATGGCATCTTGAACCCCGGCAAGGTGCTGCCGCCGGCGCCGTGATGCAGCGGTAGAGATGCGCGGAATGATGGATGCGGTGCTGGCGAGCGGCGAATGCGGCATGGAGGAAGGCCGGCAGCTGGAAGCTGCAAGCGCGCGCGCTGCCAGTTGCTGCTGCGTTTCGTTCGCTGCGTGGGCGGCGCAGTAGTGGCCCGTTGCTCAGCGTGTGAGTGATGCAACCAAGTGCCGATGGCGTGCGAATGAGCCCGTCTATATTATTTCGAAGCAGCATCGATCCGTACTTACGCCTGCGCGGCAACAAAGCAGTCGCTATGACACGACCCGCCCCCAGGTAGGAGCGCCCTCGGGCGCGAGCGCTTTCTCGATAAAACCTAGCCGCGCCCACGCTTGATTTCGAACAACGCCAGAACCCTGCCATCCGCAAGCGCTGGGCATTTAGAGCAACTATCAAAACGACTGCGCAGCCGTTAGGCGACTGCTCGCTACGTTTTGTTAGCCGCTCTTGGATCACGGCACAGTGGCGTTAGCCAGAGCGATCACAATTGCGGCGTTCGGCCAACCACCACAGCAATCACCTGTGGCGAGCATGACGATTGCGCAGTGCATTGGTGTGGACACGACAACGTGCGGGCAGGCCTCAAACGGCATCGGACTGACAAACCAAGCGTATGACGCCTCAGCGTCAATCGTTCAACGAAGGCACGCAAAACACCACGAGCACCAATGAGATAGCGCCACGCGACCGGCGCAACGCAACACTCAGCGCCCACCACCGATAAATCGCAAGCCCACGCCCGGTTCGGTGACGATGTAAT
Organism: Xanthomonas sp. NCPPB 4037; assembly: GCF_041475695.2. Lineage (NCBI taxonomy): Bacteria > Pseudomonadati > Pseudomonadota > Gammaproteobacteria > Lysobacterales > Lysobacteraceae > Xanthomonas > Xanthomonas sp. NCPPB 4037. The sequence goes on along the minus strand of NZ_CM191261.1, from coordinate 944,854 downwards.
GCGGCGCCGCCGCATCATCGTGCAGCTTCTGGCGCAGCTTGCCGACCAGGATGCGCAGGTAATGCGTGTCTTCTTCATGGGTGGGGCCCCACACCTCGCGCAGTAACTGCGGCTGGGTGACCACGCGGCCTGCGTGCTTGAACAGCAGCGCGAGCAGCGCGTATTCCTTGCGGCTAAGCGGCACTGCTTCGCCATCGAGCGTGACTTCGCGCAGGCCCAGGTGGATATGCAGGCGGCCATCGTCGAACACGCTTTCTTCCACCGTGTTGCCGGCGCCTGCCTGACGCAGCAGCGCGCGGATGCGGGCCATCAGCTCCTGCACGCCGAAGGGCTTGGTGACGTAGTCGTTGGCGCCGGCGTCGAGTGCGGCGACCTTCTCGGTTTCACCGGCGCGCACGGTGAGCATGATCACCGGCACGCTGGACCACTGGCGGATCTCGCGCAGCACCTCGTGGCCGTCGCGATCGGGCAGGCCGATGTCCAGCACCACCAGCTCGGCGCCCTGCCCGGCCAGCGTGGCCAGGCCCTCTTCGGCGGTACCAGCCTGCAGCACGCGGTACCCCTGCGCACGCAGGCTGATGTCGAGAAACCGGCGGATCTGCGGCTCGTCGTCGATGATGAGCACGCGCGCGGGGGGAATGGCAGTCGGGTCAGTCGGCATCGGGGCGAGGTGGCGCGGCAGGAACGAGCAGCGGCAGCGTAATGCGGATCGTGGTGCCGTGACCATGCGGGCCGGCCAGCGCCTCCACGCTACCGCCATGTGCGCCGATCATGCCCTGGCAGATGGTCAGACCCAGGCCGGTGCCGTGGCGACCGCGATCGCCGCGTTCCACGCTGTAGAACATGTCGAAGATACGCGCACGCTCGTCTTCGGGAATGCCCGGGCCCTGGTCGCCGATCTCGATCTGCAAGGCGCCGCTCTGCAGCCGGGCCTGCACCGTCACCGCCACGCCTGGCGGCGAGAATTTCGCTGCGTTTTCCAGCACGTTGAAGATGGCCTGCTCCACCAGCGCCGGATGCACCCAGATCGCCGGCAGCTCCGGCGCCAGGTCCAGCTGCAGGCGCACCTGCGGCTGGTAGCGCTGCAGCCGCCGCGTGGCCGAGCCGATCAACTCGTCCACGCCGATCCAGTCGCGCTTCAAGGTCAGCCCGGTATGGCCGAGCCGGGTCATGTCGAGCAGGTTCTGGATATAGCGGTCCAGCCGCTCGCCTTCGAGCTGGATGGTCTCCAGCAGGCTGCGGCGGTCGGTGGCGTCCATCGCCTCGCCATATTCGGCCAGGCTGCTGGCTGAGCCGATCATCGAGGCCAGCGGCGAGCGCAAATCGTGCGAGACCGACGACAACAACGCCGAGCGTAGCCGTTCGGTTTCGCCGCTGACGCGGGCGCCTTCCAGATCGGCAACCAAGCGCGTGCGCAGTGCGGCCTGGCCGATGTCTTCCACCATCGCCTCGGCCAGGCGGCGCTGCTCCAGGCCCGGCCGCTGCAGCTGTTGGCGGAAGCGCAACGCCGCCACGCCCAGCGTGCCGCGCTCATGCCGCACCGGCAGGCACCACCACTGTGCGCCGGCCAGGGTGTCGGTGAAGCGGCCGGCCGGCTGGCCGTGGCGCTGGGTCCAGTCGGCGGCGTTGCGGTCCAGTGCACTGAAACTGGTGGGCGCCTCACTCTCGCGCTGTTCCAGCCGCAGCCAGACCTCTGCATCGAGCGCACTGGCCAGCGCACGCCGACCGGCCTCCAGCACCTGGCCCAGATCGGCCGCGGTGCTGAGCTGGCGGGCCAGCGCCTGCAATGCGTTGGCGTGCGCATTGGCCGCGCGCAGGGCCAGCACCTGGCTGCGCAGACGCGAAGCCAGGCGCCCGGCCACCAGCGCGGCGATCAGGAACAGGCACACCGTCACTACGCCCTGGCGCGCACTGATGTGCAAGGTGAAACGCGGTTCGATGAAGAAGAAGTTGTAGGCGACAAAACTCAGCAGTGCGGCGATCACCGCTGCGGCCATGCGCGTGCGCGAGGCCACCAGCACCACCGCAACGATGAACACCATCGACAGGTCATCGATGTCGGTCCAGCGCTGGATCACCCAGGCCACCGCCACCGCGGCGGCAGCGGCGATGGCGGCATAGGCCAGGTCGTAACGCTGCAGCCACTGCCCGGGATTACGCCAGCGTTGCCGCGCGCGGGCACGCGCATCGCCCGAGCTGACGATGACCAGTTCGTAATGTGCGCCGCGCTGTAGCAGTTGCTGGGTCAGCGTGCGGTTGAACATGCGTGCCAGCGGGCGCTCGCGAGTGCGGCCCAACACCAATGTGGAGACGCCGTTTTGCGAGGCGAAATCCAGCAAGGCATCGGCCACGTTGGCGCCATGCAGCAGCGCCGTGTCGCCGCCGAGCCGGCGCGTCAACGCGAACGCGCGGTCGATCTCCAGTTGCCAGGCGGCATCGGCCACGGTGCGTGTCTGCACCGTCACCACGGTCCACGGCGCGTCGCGGCGTTCCGACAGCCGCCGCGCCACCCGTACCAGATAATCCGAGCTGCCGCGCCCGTCGATTGCCACCACCACATGCCGCCGCAACGCCGCCGTGCCCGGCAGACCACGCGCGGCCTGGGTGTCGCGCAGATCGCTGTCCACGCGGTCGGCGGCGGTCTGCATCGCCAGCTCGCGCAACGCGGTGAGGTTGGAAGGCGAAAAGAACGCCTGCAGCGCCTGGCTGGCTTGCTCGGGCAGATACACCTTGCCCTGCTGCAGACGCTCGATCAGCTCGCGCGGTGGCAGGTCGACCAGCACGATGTCGCGCAGGCGGTCGAACACCGCATCGGGCACGGTTTCGGACACGCGCACGCCGGTGATGCGCAGCACGATGTCGTTGAGGCTTTCCAGGTGCTGGATATTGACGGTGGTGTAGACGTCGATGCCGGCGTCCAGCAACTCCACGATGTCCTGCCAGCGGCGCTCGTGGCGGCTGCCGGGCACGTTGCGATGTGCCAGTTCGTCGATCAACGCCAGCTGCGGCTTGCGCGCCAGCAGCGCATCCAGCGCCAGTTCCTCCAGCGCATGCCCCTGGTAGCTCACCTGCGCGCGCGGCAGCAGCGGCACGCCATCGAGCAACGCGGCGGTCTCGCTGCGGCCGTGCGTTTCCACCACCCCGGCCACCACATCCACGCCCTGGCGCAGCCGCTCGCGCGCACGCGAGAGCATGGCGTAGGTCTTGCCCACGCCCGGCGCTGCGCCCAGGAACACGGTCAGCCGACCGCCGTGTTCGCGCTGCAGTTCGCCGATGAGGGCATCGGCGTGTTGGGTACGGGCGTCAGACATTCGGGAATCGGGAATCGGGAATCGGGAATCGGGAATCGAAGAGCCTACCCTGGCTTGGTGTACTAGCGCTGTTGCTCTACGCCATTCCCCGTTCCCGGCGCTCCATGTCCGGCGCGATCAAGCGCCAGATTCAGCGCAAGCACATTGATTCGGGGCTGCCCAAGCAAGCCGAACTGCGGCTGCTCGGTGGCGGCCTGCAACAGCGCGGCCACGCGTTGCTTCGGCCAACCACGGGCGGCGGCGACGCGGCGCAGTTGCACCTGCGCACCGGCCGGGCTCAGGTGCGGGTCCAGGCCGCTGCCGGACTGGGTGAGCAGCTCGCCGGGAACTGCGTCCGGCGCGATGCCATCGCGCTGTGCAACTTCCGCACGTGCGGTGGCGATCCGCGCCAGCAGCTCTGGATTGGAGCGCGCCTGGTTGCTGCCAGCCGCAGCGGTGGGGTCGTACTTGGCGGCGGATGGACGCGGCTGAAAGTAGCGCGCGTCGGCAAACGGCTGCGCCACCAGCGACGAGCCGATGACCCGGCCATCCACCCGCAGCAGCGACCCATGCGCCTGATCCGGCATCAATGCACCGGTGATGCCGGTGGCCACCAGCGAATAGCCCAGGCCCAGTCCGAGCAGCACGAACAACGCGAGGGCGAAAGATGCGCGCACGGCGCCATCGTCACGCAATGGCAGGGAGGTAGACATGGTCGTGCTCTTGGAAGAAGTGGTCATGACTCAGGCACCCAGCGTGGCGACCAGCGCCAGATCGATCAGTTTGATGGCGGCAAACGGCAGCAACACGCCGCCCAGACCGTAGATCAGCATGTTCCGGCGCAACAACGCCGTGGCGCTGGAGGGACGGAACCGCACGCCGCGCAGTGCCAGCGGAATCAATGCAGGAATGATCAGCGCATTGAAGATCAGCGCCGCCAGCACCGCATGCCGCGGGCTGGACAGGTGCATCACGTTGAGCGCGGCCATCGAGGGAATGGCCGCAGCGAACAATGCGGGCAGGATCGCGAAATACTTCGACACGTCGTTGGCCAACGAGAACGTGGTCAACGCGCCGCGGGTGATCAGCTGCTGCTTGCCCACTTCGACCACCGCCAGCAACTTGGCCGGATCCGAGTCCAGATCGACCATGTTGCCGGCTTCCTTGGCGGCCTGGGTGCCGGAGTTCATCGCCAGGCCCACGTCGGCCTGTGCGAGTGCGGGGGCGTCGTTGGTGCCGTCACCCACCATCGCCACCAGTCGCCCGCCGGCCTGCTCGGCGCGGATGCGCGCGAGTTTGTCTTCCGGGCGCGCCTGGGCGATGTAGTCGTCCACGCCGGCTTCGGCGGCAATCGCTGCAGCGGTGAGCGGGTTGTCGCCGGTGATCATCACCGTCTTGATGCCCATCGCACGCAACTGCGCGAACTTTTCCTTGATGCCCTGCTTGACCACGTCGCTGAGTTCAACCACGCCGAGCACGTGGCGGCCTTCGGCCACCACCAGCGGCGTAGCGCCGCCGCGTGCCACTTCTTCGATGCGCCCGTTCAACTCCGGCGACACCGTGGCGCCTTGCGCCTGCACATACGCCACGATCGCATCGCCCGCACCCTTGCGGATGTTGCGCCCGGCAAGGTCCACGCCAGACATGCGCGTTTGTGCGGTGAATGCAATGAAATGCACGCCTTCCGGCTCCACTGCCACTGCGCCTTGCTGACGCGCCAGCTTGACGATGGACTTGCCTTCCGGCGTCGGGTCGGCGAGCGAGGCCAGCATGGCAGCATCGCGCAGCTGTGCACGGTCGATACCGGCCAACGGATGAAACGCGGTGGCCTGGCGATCGCCATAGGTAATGGTGCCGGTCTTGTCGAGCAGCAGCACGTCCACGTCGCCGGCCACTTCCACCGCCTTGCCCGACTTGGCCAGCACATTGGCCGACAGCGCGCGGTTCATGCCGGCAATGCCGATCGCCGGCAACAGCCCACCGATGGTGGTGGGAATCAGGCACACCAGCAACGCGATCAGCAGCAGCGGATCCAGCGTGACGCCGACAAAACCGGCAATCGCCGGCAGCGACGCCACCACGATCAGGAAGGTCAATGTCATCGCCGCCAGCAGCAGCGTCAGCGCAATTTCGTTCGGCGTCTTCTGCCGGTTGGCGCCTTCCACCAGCGCAATCATGCGATCGAGAAAACTCTGCCCCGGCTCGGCGGTGACCTTGAACACGATCTCGTCGGACAACACGCGCGTGCCGCCGATCACGCCGCTGCGGTCGGTCCCGGCCTCGCGCAGCACCGGCGCGGATTCGCCCGTGACTGCCGCTTCGTTGATGGTGGCCAGGCCGCGCACGATCTCGCCGTCGGCAGGCACGAACTCGCCTTCGGACACCAGCACGAAATCGCCCGGGCGCAATTCGGCCGCCGGCACGCGGGTTTCGCGCCCGCCCAATGCGGTTTCCACGCGCCGCGCCACCAGGTCCTTGCGTGCGCGCCGCAGCGACGCGGCCTGGCCGCGACCGCGCGCCTCGGCGATGGCTTCGGCAAAGTTGCCGAACAACACGGTGACGAACAGGATCGCCGTCACCGCCCAGCCGAAGCCGGCATTGCCATGCCCGCTGGCGGTGATCACCGCTGCCAGCAAGGTGCCGCCCATCACCACCGCCATCACCGGGCTGCGCAGCAGATGCCGCGGCGTCAACTTCAAAAATGCCGCGCGCATCGCCGCCAGCAGCACCGCGCCATCGAACAACTTGGCGTCGGCGCGCTCACGCTTTTCAATCACAGGAATCGTAGACATTGCTCGGGAACTCTCAGGACGCCGCCAGGGCGAGGTGTTCGGCGATGGGGCCCAGCACCAGTGCGGGCATGAACTGCAGCACGGTGAGCACCAGCACGATGGCCATCAGGGTCAATGCAAAGGTGGGGGTTTCGATCTGTAGGCTGCCGGACGATTCCGGTGCACGGCGTTTGGTTGCCATGCGCGCGGCCACCATCAGCGGCAGGATCAGCGCCGGGTAACGCCCCAGCGCCAGCACCACCGCGCAACTCAAATTCCACCAATACGTGGCATCGCCCAGGCCTTCGAAACCGGAACCGTTGTTGGCGAATGCCGAGGTGTACTCATAGAACACCTGGCTGATGCCATGGAAGCCGGGGTTGGAATTGGCCGTCCACGCCGGCACCGACAACGCCACCGCGGTGAAGCCCAGCACCACCAGCGGCTGCAGCAGGATCAACAGCGCCAGCAATTGCACTTCGCGCGCTTCGATCTTGCGGCCGAACAATTCCGGTGTGCGCCCGGTCATCAGGCCGGCCAGGAACACGCTCAACAACAGATACACCACGAACTGCTGCAGCCCGCAGCCGATGCCGCCCCAGATGGCGTTGATCAACATGTCCACCAACGTGACCAGCCCGCTCAACGGGCTGAGCGAATCGTGCATCGCATTGACCGAGCCATTGGACGTCTGCGTGGTCAACGCGGCCCACAACGCGGAGGCATCGGCACCGATGCGCACTTCCTTGCCTTCCATCAACGCGGGCGATGCGGCGCTGGCCGAATGCGCTTCGGACCACAGCAGCAAGCCGCTGGATGCCACCGACATCAGCAGCATGGTGCCGAACACCAATGCGGTCAGCCGCTTGCGCCCGGTGAGGTAGCCGACCATGAACACCACGCTCATCGGCAGCAGCACCAGCGCCAGCGTTTCCAGCAGATTGCTCAACGGAGTGGGGTTTTCCAGTGCCACCGAACTGTTGGGGCCATACCAGCCACCGCCATTGGTGCCGAGTTGCTTGACCGCCACCATCGCCGCCACCGGCCCGACCGGAATGGTCTGCGTGGCCATGCCGGCACTGCTGTCCAGCGGCGTCGCCGTCGCTGCACCCTGCAAGGTCGACGGCACGCCCTGCCAGCCCAGCAGCAGCGTCCACAGCAGGCACAGCGGCAACAACACCCGCACGCTGGCGCGGATCACATCGGCCCAGTAGTTGCCCACGTCTGCATCGGGCAACGGCGCGCCTGCCGGCGTTGACGGCTGCGTCTCGTGCGCAGCCAAGCGCGCTGTCGCGGTCTGCAACGCTGTGGAGTGCGGGCCGCTTGCCGTTGCTGCAACGTCGTTGGCATTCACAACCGCCCGCCCACCAAACAGCGCGCGCAAGGTTGCCACCGCCAGTGCCAGACCCATCATCGGCGTCACCACTTGCAGGCCGACAATGCCGGTCATCTGCGCCAGGTACGACAACTGCGCCTGGCCGGAGTAATGCTGCTGGTTGGTGTTGGTGAGGAACGACACCATGGTGTGCAACGCGGTGTCCCACCGCATGTTGGGGATGGCATCGGTATTGAACGGCAGCCAGGCCTGGGTCATGAACACGCCCCAGGTCAGCACGCCCACCACCAGATTGCTGAGCAGGAACGCCGCGACGTAGCCGCGCCACGACATGCCTTGTTGCGGGCGCGTGCCAAGCGCTGCGTAGAGAGGCCGTTCGATCCAGCCGAACACGGCGTCGCCGCGCATGGGCGCACCGCGCATCACCGCCGCCAGATAGCGACCCAAAGGCCACGCCAGCACGATGGCCAACGCGTAGACAAGCAATGTTTCAGTCATTGGAGCGCACTCGCATCAGAAGTCTTCGGGCCGCAGCACCACGTACAACAAGTACGCGGCCGCCACGAACACGGCCACGCCGCACAGCAGGGACAACCAGGCAGGCATGTCGTTCACTCCGTGGGTGCGCAACGCGGCGCAAGCGAGACACCGCCCGCAGTTGCAGGCGGCAGGGACGAACCAACAAGACAAGGCGCTGCCGCACCGGGCGCACAGCGCCGATGGGGCAGACGGGAAAGAGCGTGCATCGGGATGTCCACGGCGGAACCGCTCCGCCAATGCGCGCAGTCTCGTCCTGTGCTGCGTAAAGTCGCTATGGACCTGGTGGGGCGGCCGCGTAAATTCCGCATAAAGCGCTGAATTGGCTTGTTTGTTCCGGCACTCGGGCCCACTTGACTTCAGCGCTAGGGCGCTCGGCACATGCTGAAATTCAAGCGCTCCACACAGCGTTGGTCGCGGGCGGCCTGCCCTGCCCGCTTCCGGGACACGCCGTGAATCCATCCATGGGGCTCCTTGGCGGCATCCAGGCCGCCAAGGAGCCCGAAATCGGGCAGGGCAGTCCGCCGGCAGGTTGGCTGTGGATGGATAGAACGGCGAAAGCCTTAGCGCGACTACTGATTGATGTCAGTGCTTTGCACCTGCAGTTCTGGCACGTGCGTAGACGTGTAGAGACGGCAGAGCTAAGACCGCCAGTGCACTCACAACAGCAAGGCAAGTTGTGCTCGAACTGCACCGCTTATTGATCAATGACTCGTGTGCAGATCAGGAGCACGACATTCGCATTCGATAGCGCAGGCGACGCGTCGAACTCAGACAACCACCGCCGCGGCTTGATGAACTTCACATCCAATCATGTCCTTCAGATCATTTAGGACAGCTCCACCGCACGCATGCATCTGGCCACCAACCTAGACCACAGGGTGCCCCCGAGCCACCAATGCGGCGCCGTTCGAAACAGAAGTCATGCTGCAAAAGCCATTGTCTGGATCACACCGCCCTGCTTTTTTGCTTGCACCCCGGCACACCGACATCCTCGACCGGTCCTTGCCCGCTCACCGTCGCGGGCGCTTTGGCGGCATGGATGCCAACAAAGCGCCTACAAGGACGTACTTGCGGCGTGTCCCGGGATGGTGGGCGGGCAAGCGCCCTGCAACGCAACCCCAGTTCGCGCCGTGCAACCAACGCAGACGAAGGGATGAGACACACACACACTGAAAAGCAAAACACGGCATGCGCGAAGACAGCATCAGTCACGAGCACATGCATGCACCCCGACACAATCATCCGCAATCCAACGCACCGATCAGTCGACAGCCATCTGCCGGCTTATCGTCTTACGCACGCGAAGCGGCATTTCGCACAGAAGTCCTGCCCACACGCCCAAGCACGCTCCCATCCGACGAGACTCGGCAGCCTCCTGCCACCGAGTCTCTTCAGTATCGAAAACAAGCTCACCGCAGCGGCACATTCAACACCGATGGCGTCGCTGACGGCGACGTAAAGGTCAGCGTGCCGCCGCCGTCGCTGGCATCGGTGTAGCGCGCATCGCGCGTGTCGACCACCAACACCAGGCGCTGGCCAGCCGGGATCTCTGCTGCGGCGGCCTGCAGCGCCCACTCCAGCGTCACCGGCGTGCCGGGCGTTGCGCCGCGCAGCGAATACGGCGCGTGGGTCAGCAGTTGCGCAACGCCCAGCGCATCCATGCGGTACAGATAGGCGAACAGGCTCACCTGCGTCTGGCTGGGCACCACGGTGACCCGCAACGATGGACTGCCGGCCAGGCGGCGCACTCCGCTCGACGGTGCACCCACCCACACCGCCGCACCGGCCCGGTTCACCAGCGGGATGGAGGTGGTCACCGGCAGGCCGATTCCCTGCAACAGCCCACTGGCCAGCACCACGCCAGATTCGGCGAGCGTCGGCACGTCGGTACCAATGCGCGACTGCCAGCCGCTGGCTGTGCCGTTGATCATGCCGCCCGTAGGGCTGAGCAGCCCGCCCGGCGCGGACAGCCCGAACCGCGTGGCGCCCTGTTGCACCGCCGCCCAGTCCGGGTAGTCCAGCCATTGCCCGGCGCGCGGCGACAGCCGCACCGGCGCTTCGTCGTCCACGCCATTGTGCAACTGCTTGAGGTGGCGATCGAACCAGCGCGTGGTCGCCGTGTACACCGCGTTGGGTAGCCCGAGCGCGCCCGGCAATTCGGCGGTGGCATGGTCGCCCTGGCTGAGCAGCAGTTGCTTGGGGCCGCGTAGCTGGTTGTAGAACGCAATGGTCTGGTTGGGCGGAAACAGGCCGTCGTTGAAGGCATTGCCCAGCAGCACCGCGGTGCCGCGCGCATTGAGCGCCGCCACATCGCCCGCCGGGCTGCGCGAGGCGGCCTGCGGCAGGAAGCCCTGCACCGCGCCGTCGTAATCGCCAGCCGCCACCCTGGCGCCGATCCTGGCCAAGTCCGGCCCCGGCCGGCCGGTGAGTGCGCCTGCCCCCACCAGCAGGCCCACGCCCTGCTGGCTCACCGTGCGATTTGCGTACAGCGAGGCTTCCAGATCCGCCCACCCGCTGAGCGCGGCCACCGCCTTGATGCGCGGGTCGCGCTCGGCCGCCAACAGACTGATGCCCGCACCATAGGAAATGCCCGAGGCGCCAATCGCATCTGGATTGGCCGGCGTATGCGCCAAGGCCCAGTCGATCACCGCGCTGACGTCTTCCACGGTGTCCGGCCCGGCGATGTCGATCTGCCCGGCCGAATCCCAGAACCCGCGCGAGGTGTAGCTGACCACCACATAGCCATCGCTGGCCAACTGGGTGGCGCGCCCGAGATATTCCAGATTCGGCAGCGACCAGCTGGCCGGCATCACGATCAGCGGAAATGGTCCGCTACCCTGCCCTTGCGGCACCAGCACCAGGGCGCCCATCTGCGCGCCGTCCCAACCCGGAATCCGTTCGTAGGTCTTGCTGAAGGCACCGGCCAGAGCCGACGCCGACGACAGCAACAACGCCATGGCGGCAAGACCGCCCATCCAACGCTTGTCCATCGTGTTCTCCCACGCAAAGCCGGGCCGGGATAGCCCAGCGGCAACTGCCATGCATCCGTGGTTCGGGGGAGAACGTGGCGAACGTACCAGACGGTACGGTATGGTTCAAGGGCTGGGAATTGGGAATTGGGAATTGGGAATTGGGAATTGGGAATTGGGAATTGGGAATTGGGAATTGGGAATTGGGAATTGGGAATTGGGAATTGGGAATTGGGAATTGGGAATTGGGAGTCGAGAGTCGGAAGTCGGGACGAGCGACGAGCGACGGGCGACGGGCCGAGCACAGGCAGGGCGATCGGATCGCTATTATCGAATTGGCCGGTACAGCTGTACCCGAACATATCTGACCAGTGCGCTTGCCGATTCAAAGGCGCCGTTGCACTGCACATTCGAAAATCACGCTCGCTGCGCAACCCGCAATGGCGCCAATCGCATGGTCATGCAGTCGAATGGACCATCAAAGCGAACGCGTAAGACTCACCCTGCGCCTACCCAGCCTGCAGTACACACCACCAACCGACTCAGCCGACGAAGTGCTGGTAGCCACGTTGCGGCGGTTGCCATGGGTTGCCGCTGGCGTCGTGGACCACCACGCCTGGGGTGGCGACGATGCGCCCGATGCGCGTGGCGGCCACTTGTGCGAATTCAAGTGCCTGCAGCACCGCATCGCGATGCTGCACGGCAGCGGTGAAGCACAGTTCGTAATCGTCGCCGCCGCCCAGTTGCCACGCGCTGTACTGCGCGGCGGTGACGCCGGCGGTAGGTGGCATCTGCGGCAAGGCAGCCAGCGCAAGTTCCGCACCCACGCCGCTGCGTTCGCACAAATGCCCCAGATCGGCCAACAGGCCATCGGACACATCGATGCAGGCATGGGCAAGCCCGCGTAGGCGCAGTCCGGCCTGTACGCGTGGCTGCGGGCGCAGCAGGCGCTGTCGCCACTGCTCCTGCACGGCGTCAGTGGCGGGCACCGTCACGTCCAGGTCGCCGGCCTGCCACAGCGACAATGCCGCCGCCGCCTCGCCCAGCCCACCGGTCACCCAGATGTCGTCGCCAACGCGTGCGCCATCGCGGCGCAACGCCGCGCCTGGTGGCAGGCTGCCGATCGCGGTGACCGCGCACGACAACGGCCCGCGCGTGGTGTCGCCACCGACCAGGGCAATGCCGTGCAGATCGGCCAGCGCAAAAAACCCATCGGCGAACGCATCCACCCACGCGGCATCGTCGTGCGGCAACGACAGCGACAAGGTGCACCAGCGCGGCTGCGCGCCCATCGCGGCCAGATCGGAGAGATTGACCGCCAGCGTCTTCCAGCCGAGGTCGGCGGCGCATGTTTCCAGCGGGAAATGCACGCCGGCATTGAGCGTATCGGCGGTGATTGCCAACTGCTCGCCGGCCGGCGGCTGCAGCAGCGCCGCATCGTCGCCGATGCCCAACGGCACATCGGCCCGCGCAGCAATGCGGGCACGCAGGCGGGCGATCAGATCGAATTCGGGCATGGGGACGGGAATCGGGAGAAGGGAATCGGGAATCGCAAAGGCGCGTCAGGAGATGTCGGAAACGTTGCTCTTGCGATTCCCCATTCCCGACTCCCGATTCCCGCGGCGCCTCAGGCGCCGCTGGCGCCCGATTCCATCTTGCGCCACTCCACGGCTGCGCGGTCCAGCACGCCGTTGACATAGGTGTGGCCGTGTTCGGAACCAAAACGCTTGGCGGTTTCGATCGCTTCGTTGATCACCACGCGGTACGGCACGTCCTGGCGATACAGCAGCTCGTAGGCGGCCAGGCGCAGCACGGCGCGCTCGATCGCATCGACTTCTTCCACGCCACGGTCCAGGTACGGCGTCAGCGCGGTATCCAGCTCATTGCGGTTGCTGAGCACGCCTTCTACCAGGCTCTCGAAGTAGGCCAGATCGGCCACTTCATGCGCCTGCTCGTGGGCAAACTGCGCGATCACCTGCTTGGCGAAACCGCCGGCGATCTGCCAGGCGTACACCGCCTGCAAGGCGCGACGGCGTGCGCGCGAGCGCAGCACCGGGTCGATGCCGTCACGACGTCCGTGGCGGGCGTGTCCACCGGGCTTGCTCATGGCAACAGCTCCATCAAATTGACCAGTTCCAGTGCGGCCAGGGCGCATTCTTCGCCCTTGTTGCCGTGGCTGCCGCCGGCGCGTGCCTCGGCATCTTCCACGCGCTCGACCGCCAGCACGCCGTTGAGCACCGGCACGCCGGTCTGCAACTGCACGCTCATCAGGCCTTCGGCGCACAGGTCGGCAACGTGTTCGTAATGGCGGGTATCGCCACGGATGACGCAGCCCAGCGCGATGATCGCCGCATGCTGGCCGCCCTGGGCGACGCGGTTGGCGGCCATCGGAATTTCCCAGGCGCCGGGCACGCGCACCACGTCGATGGCGTCTTCGCCGATGCCGTTGCCGGCCAGGCTCTGACGCGCACCGGTCACCAGGGCGTCGGTGATACGGGCATTCCAGCGGCTGGCGATGATCACAAAGCGCGCGGTGGTGGGGCGAAGATCGCCTTCGTAGTGGGTCATGCGGGTCGGCAACTCGAGGGGGCGGGAAGTTTAACAGCAGCCGGGCAATGCGCCCGGTCCGCACGCCACGGCCGGGCCCGCCTGCGCAGGCCTGGCCGTGGCGGCCGCCGGCTCAGGGCGCGGCGGCCACGCGCGGGGCGGCGCCCGGATGACATTCCAGAAACTCCACCACCTCCAGGCCGAAGCCGGCCAGGCCGACCTGCCGCCGCGGCGTACCCAGCACGCGCAGTTTGCCCAGGCCCAGGTCGGCCAGGATCTGCGCGCCGGCACCGTTGCGGCGCCACTGACTCACATCCTTGGCGTTGGCGGCCACCTCCGGCTGTTGGCGCAGGCGCGCCAGCAGCGATTCGCTGTCGCGCGGGGCCGACAGCACCACCATCACGCCCTGTCCTTCGGCGGCAATCGCGCGCAGCGCATCGGTGGCGGCCACGCCGAAGTCGTCGCGCTGCCAATGCAGCAGGTCGGCCAGCGGGTTTTCCACCTGCACGCGCACCAGGGTTGGCGTGGTCGGATCCGGGGTGCCACGCACCAGCGCAAAGTGCAGATCGTGCGCGATGCGGTCGCGGTAGGTCACCAGATGGAACGGCCCGAATTCGGTTTCGATCTCACGTTCATCCACGCGCTCGACGGTGTGCTCGTTGGCCAGCCGGTAGGCGATCAGATCGGCGATCGAGCCCATCTTCAGCCCATGCTCGCGCGCGAACACTTCCAGCTGCGGGCGGCGCGCCATGCTGCCGTCGGGGTTGAGCACTTCCACCAGTACACCGGCCGGTTCCAGCCCGGCCAGCATCGGCAGATCGCTGGCCGCCTCGGTGTGCCCGGCGCGCGTCAGCACGCCACCCGGCTGCGCAATCAGCGGGAAAATGTGCCCCGGCTGGCTCAGGTCGTGCGGCTTGGCATCCGGCCGCACCGCGGTGCGCACGGTATGCGCGCGGTCGTAGGCGGAAATCCCGGTGGTGACCCCTTCAGCCGCCTCGATGCTGACGGTGAAGTTGGTATGGAACTGCGCGGTGTTGTTGCGCACCATCGGTGCCAGACCGAGCTGCGTGCAGCGCTCGCGGGTCAGCGACAGGCACACCAGGCCACGTGCGTGGGTGACCATGAAGTTGATGTCCGACGGCTTGACCAACTCGGCCGCCATGATCAGATCGCCTTCGTTTTCGCGGTCTTCGTCATCGACGATCACCACCATGCGGCCGGCGCGCAGTTCTTCGATCAATTCGGGGACAGGCGCGAAATTCATGCCGCACCTCGCGTGCCAAGCAGGCGTTCGACGTAGCGCGCCACCAGGTCGATCTCCAGATTCACCGCCGCGCCCACCGCCGTTTCGGAAAACGCGGTATTAGCCACGGTATGCGGAATCAACGCGACCTCGAACCCGGCATCGTCCACTTCGTTGACGGTGAGGCTGACACCGTCGACGCAGATCGAGCCTTTCTTGGCGACATACCGCAGCACCTGCGGCGGCGCCGCAAAGCGCCAACGTTGCGCGCGTGCATCGCCATGCACCGATTGCACCTGGCCCAGGCCATCCACATGCCCGCTGACCAGGTGGCCACCCAGCCGATCGGTGGGCCGCATCGCGCGTTCCAGGTTCAACACCGCGCCTTCCTGCAAGCTGCCCAGCGTGGTCAGCGACAGGGTTTCGGTGGACGCATCGGCCTGGAAACTGGCCGCATCGAACGCAATCACGGTCAGGCAGACGCCGTTGACCGCGATGCTTTCGCCGAGCTGCACCGCCTCGAACGGCAGGCTGCCGGTGGCGAAGGTAAAACGTACATCGCCGCCCTGCGGCTGGCGCGCGGCCAGGCGGCCAACGCCTTCAATAATACCGGTGAACATCAGCACGCTCCTGTGGGCAATGGCCGCAAGGCGCGCGTAGAGCGCTGGACTGGCGTGCGGTAGCACGCTGGATGACGCATGGTGGACATAGCCGTTTCTCGCAAAAAAGTTGAGCGAAAAACGCCGCAAGGCAAACAGGCGCGCGCGCAGCCGCAAGGGCTGCGCGTTGGCCGTCTTCTTTCATCCGGACTATACCGTCGGCCCCGGCATCGCACCGGATCTGCTGACCTTCACCGCCGTGCTCTCAGCGAGAGATCGGCAGCGAAGCGCTCGCGGGCTCACACGCTTGCGCATGCATACCGCCGGTGGGGAATCGCACCCCGCCCTGAAGACGTTCGTAAGTACCGGCGAACCGGCGCGTCAATTCTACAGGGCGGCTTCCGGCGATAGCTGACTGCCAAGACATGCCTGGCAGGACGCTGCGTCATGTCGGGAAATTCCTCATAGCCAGGATTGTGAAGGTTTTGTTAAAGTGCGCGCCGCGGCGGGAGACGTCGCTATTTTCGCCCCGCGACGGGACGAAGACACGGACATCAATTCGGAGAGAAACACCCCATGCGTAACACCCTGATTCTGGCCGCCCTGCTGGCAGCCGCACCGTTTGCCGCCTCGGCCGAAGGCCTGAGCTATTCCTACGTGGAAGGTGGCTGGAACCGTACCGAGATCGGCGTCAACGGCGAGTCCGACGACATCGACGGCGGCTACGTTCGCGGGTCCTGGCAGATTGCACAGCCCGTGTATGTGTTCGGCGGCTATGAGCGTGCCAACAAGGACTTCAACCTCGGCGGCGGCTTCGTGCTCGAAGGCACCCTGCAGCAGGCCACCCTGGGTATCGGTTACCGCCAGGAAATGACCGAGCGCGTCGACTTCACCGCCGACATCAGCGTGCTGCGCACCAAGGTCGAATCCGACCTGCGCCTGCGTGGCCGCTCGCTCGACGATTCGTCGGACTCGAGCAACCTCGGCTTCGCCAACCTGGGCCTGCGTGGCAAGCCCTCGCCGCGGACCGAAGCCTGGATCAAGGCTGGCTACATCGACGGCAGCGACGTGGACGAAGGCGAGTTCGTCGGCACCCTCGGTGGCCAGGTGAACTTCACCCCCGCCTGGGGCCTGGTCGGCGAAGTCCAGTTCATCGACGACGCCAACCAGTACAAGGTCGGCGTGCGCGCAAGCTTCTGATCCAGCGCGTTCAAGACGTAGAGGCCCCGCATGCGGGGCCTTTTTTGTGCGGCGTCAAACGCACCGCGCAGCACTTACGCAGTAGCAACCGGCGCATAGCGCAGTCGCAGATCCTGGCCAATGTGGCGGACATCGAGCAGTTGCAATGCATGCCGCTGCGCCATGGTGTCGATGCCGAGCCCAGCCAGCAGCGGCCGCGCAGTCTCACCCAGCAGCACCGGCGCCATGTAGACCAACAGCTCATCAACCAGGCCGGCCTGCAGCAGTGCGCCGCTCAACGTGGCGCCGGCTTCCACGTGCACCTCGTTGATACCGCGCTCGGCCAGCGATGCCAGCACCGCGTCCAGATCGAAGCGACCCGCATGCAACGGCATTGCGGCAAACTCCGCTCCGTCCAACGCCGGCGCCGTGACATCGGCGCCGTGCAGATACAAGGTGGGCGCATCGCCCTGGCGAATGTTGGCGCACGCCAGCGTGCGCAAGCCGGCATCGAGCACCACCCGCAGCGGCGGTACGCACGGCGTGTGCTCGCCCAGCCGCACCGTCATCGATGGGTCATCGGCCAGCACCGTGCCGGCACCGGTCAGGATCGCACCGGCACGTGCGCGCCAGTGCTGCACATCCGCGCGCGCATCGGCGCCGGTGATCCACTTCGATTCGCCGCTGGCCATCGCGGTGCGCCCATCCAGGCTGGCACCGAGTTTGACCCGCACCCAGGGGCGGCCACGCTCCACGCGCGACAGAAAGCCCTGGTTGAGCGCGCGTGCCTGCGCTTCCATCACCCCGCTGTGCACCTGGATCCCGGCATCGCGCAGCAAGGTGAAGCCACCACCATTGACCTGCGGAAACGGGTCCGCCATCGCCGCGACCACGCGTGTGACGCCGGCCGCGATCAAGGCCAGCGCGCACGGCGGCGTGCGCCCGTAATGCGCGCAGGGCTCCAGGCTCACATACGCCGTTGCACCCCGCGCCTGTTCGCCCGCCGCACGCAGCGCGAACACTTCTGCATGCGGGCCGCCGGCACGCTGATGAAACCCCTCGCCCACGCACGCGCCATCGCGCACGATCACGCAGCCAACCATCGGATTGGGGCGGGTGGTGTAGGCGCCGCGCTCGGCCAGGCGCAGTGCCTGTGCCATCCAGCGGTGGTCGTCTGCGCTCACGCTCACCGCACCACTGCCGGTTCGATCTGCATCACCACGATCTGCAGTGGCCCCAGCAACAATTCGGCATGCGCCTGCCAGCCCAGGCGCTGGTAGTACGGCACCAGTGCGGGCTGGCAGTACAGATATAACGCCGCCACGCCCAGATGCGCGGCGGCCTGCACGCAATGCGTCACCAGTGCCTCACCGATGCCCTGCCCGCGCGCCTGCGGCTGCACGTACAGCGACGCCAGCCACGGCGACCATTGCCGAATACGCGCATCGTCGTTCTCCAGCAAGCTTACCGAGCCGAGCCACTGCGTGTCATCCAGTGCCACCCACGTGGTGGGAATCACCCCGTCTCGGTCGTGATGACGCAGTTCGTCCAATGCCTGATCAAAATTCCAGTCCGGCAACAACGCGCCGAAGGCCTGGAGATGTGCCTGCGCAATGACGGGCAGGAGGTCCGGCGTGTCGGCCACGCAGGCAATGCGCATCACGCTCAACGCTTGCCGGGCTTGCCGGCGCGTTCCAGGGCCGCTTCCAGCAACGGCAGCTGCTCGCTGCCGACGGGGAGTTCGCGTTCGAGCTTTTCGATCTCTTCGCGGAAATCGGCCACGTCCTGAAAACTGCGGTACACCGAAGCAAAGCGCACATAGCCGACATGGTCGAGCTTGCGCAGCTCCACCATGACGTATTCGCCTACCCGCAGCGAGCCGACTTCGCGCTCGCCGGACATCCGCAGCTGGTGCACCACCGCACGCACCGCCGCCTCGATCTGTTCTTCGGACACCGGGCGCTTTTGCAGCGCGCGGTCGAAGCTGGTGCGCAGCTTGCGGGCATCGAATGCCTCGCGCCCGCCATCGCTCTTGACCACCGTCGGCAGCTTCAACTCGATGGTTTCCAGTGTGCTGAAACGCTCGCCGCACGCCTCGCATTCGCGACGCCGACGGATCGTCGTCCCGTCTTCGGACACGCGCGAATCGATTACGCGGGTGTCATTGTGCTGGCAGAAGGGGCAATGCATCAGACGTCCGGGAATAGGGAGAGGGGAATAGGGAATCGGAACAGCGGGGCTATCGCAGCGTTGCTTTTACCATTCCCGTCTCTCCATTCCCGATTCCCGCATCAGCCATACACCGGATATTTCTTGCACTGGGCGGTCACTGCATCGCGCACCTTGGCCAGCACGGCGTCGTCGGCCGGGGCGTCCAGCACGTCGGCGATCCAGTTGGCCAGGTCCACGCAGTCCTGTTCCTGGTAACCGCGGGTGGTGATGGCCGGGGTGCCCAGGCGCAGGCCCGAGGTGACGAACGGCGAGCGCGGGTCGTTGGGCACCGAGTTCTTGTTGACGGTGATGTGCGCCTTGCCGAGCGCGGCTTCCGCGTCCTTGCCCGAGACATCGCGGCCGATCATGTCCACCAGCATCAGGTGGTTCTCGGTGCCGCCGGAGACGATCTTGTAGCCGCGCGCGATCAGCGTGTTCGCCATCGCCTGCGCGTTCTTGACCACCTGCTGCTGGTAGGTCTTGAACTCCGGCTCCAGTGCTTCCTTGAACGCAACCGCCTTGGCCGCGATCACGTGCATCAGCGGGCCACCCTGGATGCCGGGGAACACGATCGACTGCAGCTTCTTGACCAGGTCCTCGCCCGCGCCCTTGACCAGGATGATGCCGCCACGCGGGCCGCGCAGGGTCTTGTGCGTGGTCGAAGTGACCACGTGTGCATGGTCCATCGGGCTGGGGTACACACCGGCGGCCACCAGGCCGGCCACGTGCGCCATGTCCACGAACAGATACGCACCGACGCTGTCGGCAATGGCGCGGAAGCGCGCCCAGTCGATCTTCTGCGAATACGCCGAGAAGCCGGCAATGACCATCTTCGGCTTGTGCTCGGTGGCCAGGCGCTGCACGTCGTCGTAATCGATCAGGCCCTGCTCGTTCACGCCGTACTGCACGGCGTTGAACAGCTTGCCCGAGGCATTGACCTTGGCGCCGTGGGTGAGGTGGCCGCCATGGGCCAGGCTCATGCCCAGGATGGTATCGCCCGGCTGCAGCAGCGCGAGGTACACCGCCTGGTTGGCCTGCGAGCCACTGTGCGGCTGCACGTTGGCATAGTCCGCACCGAACACCTGCTTGATGCGGTCGATGGCCAATTGCTCGGCAATGTCGACGAACTCGCAACCGCCGTAATAGCGCTTGCCCGGGTAGCCTTCGGCGTACTTGTTGGTCAGCTGGCTGCCCTGCGCTTCCATCACCAGCGGGCTGCAGTAGTTCTCGCTGGCGATCAGCTCGACGTGATCCTCCTGGCGGCCGGCTTCAGCGGCAATGGCCTTGGCCAGTTCGGGGTCGTAGGTTTCCAGTCGGACGTCGCGCGAGAACATGCAGAAGCTCCGGGGGCAGCTGTGGCCAGTAAGACCGCCGATTGTAAGCCTCCGGGGAACGGGTGACCAATCGACCAGGCTGGCCTTGCGACGCAGCACACCAGGCCTGGGCAACGCGGCCCACAAACGCCATGGGCGCACCGAAGTGCGCCCATGTGCAATGCCCATTGGCCTGACCGGGCTGCCCGGTCAGGCGCTGCCAGCTGTGGGGCTCAGTTGTTGAGCACCAGATCGGCGATCACGCCGGTTGCGATCGCCACCAGCAGGAAGTTGCCGGTGTTGTCGCGCTGCCAGCGGTAACCGTACGGCGGACGACGCAGGTGGTGGCGGTCGTAATCGTTGATCACGTACACCGGGCCGTTGTAGTAGCCGCCACGCACATAGCGCGGGCCGCCGTAATAGGCCGGGCGGACGGGCTGGTAGGTGTAGACGCGGCGATCGTTGTAGCGGTCGCGGTAGCGCGCGTCCTGGTAACCCTCGCGGTAGCCGTTGCTGTAGACGCGGCGGTCCTGGCGCCACTCGCGGCGGTCATCGCGGCGACGGTGGTCGTCCCAGCGCTGCTGGGCCTGCCAGTTGCGGTTGTCGTGACGGTCGTAGTCGCGCCGATGGTCGCGGTCGCGGTCATGCCCACGGCGGTCGTGGTCGCGGTCCCAATCCCCGGCAAATGCGGCCGGTGCAGCGAAGCCCAGCGCCAAGATGGAGGAAAGCACAACGGTGACGATGCGTTTGCGGTTCATGGGATTGCTCCTGTGTGCGATGTCGCAATTGCATTAAGAGGCTGCCCGGCTTAACGCTTTCTTGCTGGAATCGGTTACGAAAACGCCCATTCAGGTGGAAAGTAAGCTGCCGTTTAGCCGCATTCGGGGTCCGGCGTGGGTGAACACTTGCCGGTATAATCGGGGCAATCCCTTTTCCGCTGCCTCCGGCCTCGGCCGGCGGGCTGTCTGCGTCCACGGAGTCCCCATGTCGCAATACATTTACACCATGAACCGCGTCAGCAAGGTGGTCCCGCCCAAGCGGCAGATCATCAAGGACATCTCGCTGAGCTTCTTCCCCGGCGCCAAGATCGGCCTGCTCGGCCTGAACGGCGCCGGCAAATCCACGGTGCTGAAGATCATGGCCGGCGTGGATACCGACTTCGAGGGCGAAGCCCGCCCGCAGGCCGGCATCAAGGTGGGCTACCTGGCCCAGGAACCGCAGCTCAACCCCGAACACACCGTGCGCGAGGCGGTGGAAGAAGGCGTGGGCGACGTGTTGCAGGCCCAGGCCGCGCTGGATGCGGTCTATCTGGCGTATGCCGAAGAAGGCGCCGATTTCGATGCGCTGGCCAAGGAACAGGAGCGCCTGGAGGCCATCCTGGCCGCAGGCGATGCACATACCTTGGAAAACCAGCTGGACGTGGCCGCCGATGCGCTGCGCCTGCCGCCGTGGGACGCCATCGTCGGCAAGTTGTCCGGTGGTGAAAAGCGCCGCGTGGCGCTGTGCCGCCTGCTGCTGCAGAAGCCGGACATGCTGCTGCTCGACGAACCGACCAACCACTTGGACGCCGAGTCGGTGGAGTGGCTGGAGCAGTTCCTGGCGCGCTACACCGGCACCGTGGTGGCGGTCACGCATGATCGCTACTTCCTCGACAACGCTGCCGAGTGGATCCTGGAACTGGACCGTGGCCGCGGCATTCCGTGGAAGGGCAACTACACCGAATGGCTGACCCAGAAGGACGAGCGCCTCAAGCAGGAAGACAACCAGGAAAAGTCACGCCAGAAGGCGATCCAGAAGGAACTGGAATGGTCGCGGCAGAACGCCAAGGGTGGCCGCACCAAGGGCAAGGCGCGTCTGGCCCGCCTGGAAGAGCTGCAGTCGGTGGATTACCAGCGCCGCAACGAGACCAATGAAATCTTCATCCCGCCGGGCGAGCGCCTGGGCAACTCGGTGATGGAGTTCAAGAACGTCTCCAAGAAGTTCGGCGACCGCCTGCTGATCGACAACCTGTCGATGATCGTGCCGCCGGGCGCCATCGTGGGCATCATCGGCCCCAACGGTGCCGGTAAGTCGACCCTGTTCAAGATGATCACCGGTGCGGAAAAGCCGGACTCGGGCGAGATCGTGATGGGCCCGACCGTGCAGCTCTCGTACGTGGACCAGAGCCGCGACAAGCTCGAGGGCAACCACAACGTGTTCCAGGAAATCGCTGGCGGCCTGGACATCCTCAACATCAATGGCGTGGAGATCCAGTCGCGCGCCTACATCGGCCGCTTCAACTTCAAGGGGCAGGACCAGCAGAAGATGGTCGGCTCGCTGTCCGGTGGTGAGCGTGGTCGCCTGCACATGGCCAAGACCCTGCTGCAGGGCGGCAACGTGCTGCTGCTCGACGAACCGTCCAACGACCTGGACATCGAAACCTTGCGTGCGCTGGAAGACGCGCTGCTGGAGTTCCCGGGCAACACCTTCGTGATCTCGCATGACCGCTGGTTCCTCGACCGTATCGCCACGCACATCCTGTCGTTCGAAGGCGAGTCGCACGTGGAGTTCTTTCAGGGCAACTACCGCGAGTACGAAGAAGACAAGCGTCGCCGCATGGGCGATGACGCCGGTCCCAAGCGCCTGCGCTTCAAGGCATTGAAGTAAGCCATCCACGGCGCCCGGATGAGGGCGCCGCCATGAGGCTGGAAAAAAGGGCGCCTTGAGGGCGCCCTTTTTCTTGTGCGCGTTGCGCCGCGACGCGCGCGCTGCAGGCGTCGCGCTACAGATCGTAGGACAACACGTCTTCGAAGCCGAAGGTGTCGAAGTTTTCGATGCGCGAGGGATACAGGCGGCCAACCAGATGGTCGTATTCGTGTTGCACCACGCGTGCATGGAAGCCTTCAGCCTCACGCTCGATGGGGGTGCCGTCCGGGGCAAAGCCGGAATAGCGGATGACGCGGTGGCGGGGAATGACCGCGCGCAGGCCGGGGATCGACAGGCACCCTTCCCAGCCGTTTTCCATCTCATCGGACAGCGGTTCGATCTGCACGTTGGCCAAGGCGGTACGTGGCACCGCCGGTGCTTCGGGATAGCGCTCGCTGGCCTCGAAACCGAACACCATCAATTGCAGGTCCACCGCGATCTGCGGTGCGGCCAGCCCGACGCCGCGCGCGGCGTCCATGGTTTCAAACATATCGGCCACCAACGCGTGCAGCTCGTCACTGCCCAGGTTGGTGACCGGCGGCGCCACGCGCAGCAGGCGCTTATCGCCCATGCGGATAATTTCGCGAATCATGCGGGTGCTCCAGTAAACGATGCGCCGATGGTAGAGCGTGGCGCGTGGTGTGAGGTGAGCAAACCTAGCCCGACAGACCCACGCCAGCCAGCACCGATGCGCAGTGGCTGCGCTACTGCAGAACCGGAACGGCTCGGGGAGGCGCAAACCCTGCGCTGGCGGGCGAGTGGCGGCGCCGTTGCGCGCGCGGCCACCACCACGACCACGTCACTGTTATCGGCAGGCGGGTGGTGCTAGGTCCTAGCGCGTTGCCCGCATGACCTCACTGACTAACGCGGCGCCCGGCCTCGTCGAGCACACGTTCGCCGTCTTCCTTGATGAAGCCGCTGGTCGCCGCCGGCAGCAACTCCAGCACCTGCTCGGACGGCCGGCACAGCCGCACTCCGCGATCGGTGCGCACAAACGGGCGGTTGATCAGGATCGGATGCGCCAGCATCGCGCTCAGCAAGGCGGCATCGTCCAGCGCGGGGTCGTCCAGCCCGAGTTCCAGATAGGGCGTGCCCTTCTGGCGAAGCGCATCGCGCACCGACAGGCCGGCCTCGGCAATCAGTGCCTGCAAGGTCGCGCGCGTTGGCGGGTCGCGCAGGTACTCGATGATCTGCGGTTCGATGCCGACATGGCGGATCAAGGCCAGCGTGTTGCGCGAGGTACCGCAGGCAGGGTTGTGATAGATGACGGCGTGCATGGGCAACCTGAGGGCGTCACGCCGGTGGCGTGGAGGACGGGAGGCCAATGGTAGTGGCGTGCACGATGCAGCACGAGCGGTCTCAGCGCCTGCCATCGAAACGCGAAACGCAAACCGTCTGCCGCGCCTAACCAAGCGATTAGCGCTGTGCTGCAGGCGCGGCGATGTGGCAACTGCGGTGTACGCCACGTAGTACCTGCGTTCCCTGCACGTCCGCGTGCGAGCTGCGCATCCGCGCGAGGCGCGGTGACTGCAACTCCTTACGAAACCACCGCTCCATCTCCTAGCAACAATGGCAAGAGTGGGCGTTCGCGCCGACCAACCTCCATCGCATCCGATGGCGTGTGCGATGTCGCTGCGTCTGTCTGCGCAATGCCACCGCCAACTCCCGGCAACACCTGCGGCGCCGGCATCTCCGTCTGCCGTACGCCCTTCAAGTCAGAGCCGTCGAAAACGCGGAAGCCAACACCTGTGTGGACACGACAACGCTAAGCACCCGCACCTCGTGCGCCAGCTAGCCCTCTCCACCTGCCGTACGCAATCCGATCGCATCCCTCGGAGCTCGGAACAGGCAGAGCACTCAGGCCGACGTAGCATCCCGCGCACAAGGCAAGCGCAGGCATGACTATTTCAGGCAATGATTTCGCATTCAGGGGCTCATGTGTCAAAAAGTTGACACACATCACGGATTCATGTTTCAGTCATGAAGAGACTGGAAATGAAGGATTCCCCCGAGCGCCGGTGTCAGTGCGGCGTATTTCCCCTGTTGGACCCAAGGAAACCCCAACGATGATGAGCTTTCGCAAGCCCGGATGGATGCTGTCCGGTGTGTTGTGCCTTGCCTGCCTGCCGGCACTTGCCGCAGCCCAGGATGCAGGAACCAGCAGCTCCAAGGTCGGTATCGACCCTGTCACCGGCAAGTTGCGTGCGCTGACCGCCGAAGAAAGCGCCGCACTGGACCGGCAGGCCGCCGCAGCCCCGGCTGCGCGCAGCGCCCAACGCAGTGCAGTGCCGCAGACCGAGGCGGCCGCCCTGGCCACCGAGCGTCGCCTGCCTAACGGCACCATCGCGCGCAAGTTGCCGGCCACCCAGATGAGCTCCCTGGTTGCGACCCGGCAGGCCGATGGCCGCCTGGTGATCGAGCACAGCGAGGATGCCACCACCCAACCTGCCCACGCCGAGCACGGAGCGCTGCCGCATGAATAAGCCCCTGTTGCTGTTGTCCCTGGGCATCGCCGCCGCGCTGTCGCCGCTGCACGCATCGGCCGCCAACGTCACCCTGATCAATGGCGATGCCGGCACCAATGTCGGCTTGAACGACCCCACCGCTGCCGCGCCGCTGGGTGGCAACCCGGGCCGGTCGGTGGGTGAGCAGCGACGCATCGCCTACCAGTACGCCATGGACATGTGGGGCGCGGTGCTGCAGAGCAGTGTCGAGATCAAGGTGTATGCCTCGTTCGCGCGGCTGACCTGTACCGCCACCGGCGGCACCCTGGGCCAGGCCGGCCCGAACTGGATCGTCAACAACTTCCCCGGCGCCAAGGCCAACACCTTGTACCCATCCGCGCTGGGCGATGCGATCGCCGGGCAGGATCTGGTGCCCGACCCGGCCGATCCGGCCGACGTGTTTTCGCAATTCAACGGCGACCTGGGCAAGGACGACTGCCTGGCCGGGTCGGGCTGGTACCTGGGCCTGGACGGCAAGACGCCCGAGGGCCAGATCAACTTCCTCAACGTGGTGATGCACGAGATCGGCCATGGACTGGGCGCGGCGGGCTTCCTCAACAAGACCACCGGTGTGCTCGGCTCGGGCTCCGGCCTGACCGACGTCTATACCGCGCAGGCCTTCGACAACGTGCAGAACAAGCGTTTCGACGACCCCACCATGACCAATGCGCTGCGTGCCGAAGCCATGCGCACGCCCGGGCGGACGGTGTGGGCCGGTACGCGCGTCAACCGCGAGGCGGCGTTGATCCTGGATCCGCGCACGCTGCTGCAGGTGAGCGCGCCAGCCGGTGCGGCCGGCAAGTTCGAAGTGGGCTTTGCCAGCTTCGGGCCGCTGGCCAGCGCCGGCAATTTCCCGGCGCGTTCGGTGGTGACGGTGGATGACGGCGTGGCCGCTGCCTCGGCCAGCGACGGTTGCGAAACTCCGTTCGTCAATGCGGCGGCCGTGGCCGGCAAGGTGGCCTTGATCGACCGCGGCACCTGCGCCTTCGCCATCAAGGTCAAGAACGCCCAGCTCAATGGCGCGGTGGGCGTGATCGTGGCCAACAACGCGGCCGGCGTGCAGACGATGGGCAATGCCGCACCGCCGATCACCGACATCACCATCCCGGCGATCATGGTCTCGCAAGCCGATGGCGCGCGCCTGAAAGGCAGCGCCGCGGTGGTGGCAGGGCTGTACGAGGACCCGGAACTGCTGCAGGGCACCGACAGCCAGGGCCGCACGCGCTTGTACGCCCCCAGCGTGGTGGCCGGCGGCTCGACCTTCTCGCACTTCGATACCGACCTGCAGCCGAATGCGCTGATGGAACCGTTCGATACGCCGGAAGTGCAGGCGCAGCTCAACATCGACCTGACGCCGGCGATGTTTGCCGATATCGGCTGGACGTTGAATCGCGGCCTCACCAAGCTGGGCAGCTGCAGCACGCTGGTACCGACGGTGGAAACCGGCGGGTTGATTCCCGGCGCCAACATCCAGGCCGAGAGCAGCCTGTGCAAGACGCAGAACGCAGGCAACCGCCTGGGTTACCTGACCTGCATGGACGAGCACGTGCGTGGGCTGCAGGACCAGGGCGCGATCAGCCGCCTGCAGCAGGCGTCGGTGTTCGTGTGTGCCACCAAGGTGCGCCCGTAACCCGGACGCCCTGCGGTCAGTCACGGTGTGACCGGAACGGCGCCGCAAGGCGCCGTTCTTCGTTGCCGCTGCAGACCAGGCGTGCAACGTGCCCGGCGCGCGCACGCATCACCGCACACCTTGCGCACTGCACTGCGTTGGCTCAGTGATCCGCCGCGTACGGCGAAGTCAGTACCTGCGGCGCGCGGCCTAGCGCGGAGCCCAGCCGATCCAGCACGAAACGCAGATAGAGATTGCTGCTGAACTGGTTGTAGTCGCGCGCGTTGTTGAAGGTCATGCGCCCACCCAGGAACAACTGCGGTGCCACCTGCCATTCGGCTGCGCCACTGAGGTTGTAGGACACGCCGGTGCGGCTTTCGCCCGCGTACACCGGATCGGTATAGCGGTTGACCAGGCCCAGCAACGCCGCGACCGAGGCGGCATCGTAGGCGGCCTGCTGCAAGGTGGGATCGGTCGGGAAATACGGCGTGGCTTCGGTGGTGAAGTGCTGCACACCGATGCTGGCGTCCACCTTCCAGTTCACCGTCTGCCCGGCGCTGCGGCCGCTCCAGTGCACCGGGAACCCCAGGTCCACATAGTCCTGCGGGCTGAAGTAGCCACCGTGGCCGTAGGTGAAACCGCTGAGGTTCTTGTCGTACTGCATGGCGGTCAGATTGACGCCGGCGGTGAGCGATTGGTTCTGGGTTTCCAGCGCATGCACGTAGAAGCCCAGGTCGACCTGGCGGTGGTCGTTGTCGGCCACGTTGTTGCCCACCAACCGGTGCGCGGCCAGATTGGCGTAACCGCCGAGCAGGCCGTTGTCGGCGGTGGCCGAGACCGACACGCCATTGCTGGTCACCCCGCCCCATTCGCGCCCGCTGCGCCCATCCTGCGCACCGGCGAAGGACAACACGCTGTCGGTGACCGCACGCCGCGAGGCTTCGGCCGACCAGTTGACGGTGTCGCCGATTTCGCCGCGGTAGCCAACCCCGCCGATGATGTTCTGCTCCTGAAACCCAATCGGCGTGCTGCCTACATCCGCGCTGAAACCGCCGTTGCGATAACGCACGCCCACGCCCACGCCGGTGTCGTCCTGACTCAGGCGGCGGGCGCCGTTACCGTTCGCGGCCATGCTGTTCAAGGTGTCGACCAGGGTGGTGGGCGTCTGCTGCGCGGCGGCGCTGCTGCCAGCCAGCGCCTGCAACGCGGCCGCATCGCCAGCGGCAAGCTGTTGGCTGATGGCGGTGTTGGTGAGGATGTCGCGCGCGAGCTGGGCGATCGGCGTGTTGGATGCGTTGATGCTGAGCAGATACGCCGGCAACGGTTCGTTGGCCAGCGCAGCCACCGCGGCCGCGGTGCTGTTGTTGTTTTCGGTGAGCAGTTCGCCGAACAAACCGGTGTTCAAGGCATAGCGTCGCAAACGCTCGCGGGTGGCGACGGTGTCGCCTTCGGTGGCGATCAACTGATACACCGACGAGCCCACCAGCGTATCGATCGCACTGCGGTCGGCGGCCAAGGCATCGTTGACGGCGGCTTGCGGGCCACTGCCGAAGCGGCTGGCGGTGGCGTATTCGGTGCCGAGCGTGCCGGCATCCACCACCGTGGGGGTGAGCGTGACGCCGAGCTTGCCCTCGCCCACCGAGAACTCGGCCTGCACCGGCATTTCGATGTCGTCCAGCCGGCCCAGGCCATCTTCGCCATCGCGCGAGCGGTAAAGCGCGCCGCCGGCCAGGTTGTCGCTGTTTTCGGATTGCACGGCGCGCAATTCGTCGAGCACGCTATTGCCCGTCGTGCCAGCCGGCAGGGCCTGCCCGCGCGCACCGCCAAACCGTGGCGCCTGCGTCGGCGCCGTTGCATAGGCATCGTCGCGGGACGGCGCTGCGGGCGCTGCATAGGCCTCGCTGCGGGTGGGTAGCCGGCTGCGTTGATTAGCCACCGGCAACGGTGCCGGGCCGGCACTGGCGCTGACCGGCGGTGGCAGATCGTCGCCGCTGCCGCCATCGATGCTGGCCGGCGCACTGCTGG
Source organism: Xanthomonas sp. NCPPB 4037 (assembly GCF_041475695.2). Classification (NCBI taxonomy): domain Bacteria; kingdom Pseudomonadati; phylum Pseudomonadota; class Gammaproteobacteria; order Lysobacterales; family Lysobacteraceae; genus Xanthomonas; species Xanthomonas sp. NCPPB 4037. Next base: position 916,033 of record NZ_CM191261.1, on the reverse strand, counting down.
CGTAACGCGCAGGTGCTTGGGACACGGCGACTGGCTGCGCACTGTCGTAACTGGCAGCGCCTGCGTCGAGGCGGTCGGACAGCACTGCCGGCGAACTGCGCATGCCACCGGTGATGCCGGAGAACGGATTGAGCGGGCGCCCGGCCGAGGCCACGGCGGCGCTGCCGTGCGCCGCTGGCAGGCCGTTATCCAACTGGCCGGCCTGGCGCTGTTGCGCGGCCAGCGAGGCACGGAAATACTGCTCGGCCTTGCGGTTCTTGCCGGCGCTGCGATAGACGCGGCCGGCGGCGGCCAGTACTTCCGGCGACTCCGGCGCCTGTGCCAGCGCGCGTTGCAGATAAGTCTCGGCGTTGGCCAGATCCGACTGCGCAGCGGCGCTGTTGGCGGCGGCGGTGAGGATGTCCAGATCATTGGGATGACGCTGCAGCAGCTGTTGATACAGCGCCAGCGCCTGGCGCTGGTCTCCGGCGGCGGCGTACAGACGCGCCAGTGCGGCCTGCGCATCGCGGTTGTCTGGTTGCTGCGCCAGCACCGGCGACAACGCGTCGTAGGCGCCTTCCAGATTGCCCAGCTCACGCAAGGCATCGACCCGCCGCAGTGTGTAGGCGCTGCGCAGCGTGCGATACCGGCGCACCTGCTCCGGCGTCATGGTGATCGCCTGCAGCTGGCGCAGCACTGCAGAGAGTTCGGCGTCCTGATGCGCACGCAGCAGCACGCCGGCGTACTGCAGGCGGTCTTCGGTACTCGGGTTGGCGCCGGTGACCAGGCGCTGGGCCAGGGTCAATGCTCGCGGGGTGTTGCCGGCATCGGCGTGCGCACCGGCCAGCGCGGCCAGCAGTTGCGGGTCGTCGAGCTGGTTGCCGAGCGCGGTTTCAGTGCGCGCCAGCAATTGTTGCGCTTCGCCCGCCCGCCCTTGCGCGACCAGCAAACGTGCCTGGCGCGCCTGCAGTTCGATCCAGGCGGTGTTGCGCAGCTGAGTCATCTCCTGTGTGCGAGCCGCGCTGGGAATGCGCTCCAGGCTGGCGTACGCGCTCTGCCAGTCGCCTGTTTCCTGGGCGAGCAAGGCATTGGCATGCAGCGCTTCGGGCTGGTCGCCATGCACGGCGAGCAAGCCGTCCATCACGCTGCGCGCCTGGTCCGGGCGCCCGGCCTGTTGGTACAGGCGCGCCAGGTCAAGACGGATCCACGGATCACCGGGGCGCTCGACCATCGCCGCTTCCAGCTCCGCCTGCGCGCTGACGTTGTCGCCAGCCTCCAGTGATTGGCGCGCGCGGGCGCGTTGCACGTTGGAGCGCAGCAATGCTTCGCCCCCGGACTTGGCGCGCTCGGCCGCTGGCAGCCGGTTGAACAATGCACTGGCTTCCTGCATGCGGCCCTGGCGGCTGTATAGCCCCACCAGGCCCTGCAAGGCGCCGGCGTTGTCGGCATCGCGCGACAAGGCCTTGCGATAGCTGGCCTCGGCCGCCACCGGGTCACTGGCCGCCTGCAGGCCACCCAGCGCGACATGCCCGGCCGGCTCGTTGGGCAGCAACTGGATCGATTGCTCCACCAGTTGCCGCGCCTGGGCCAGATCACCGCGCGCGCGCGCGGCCTCGGCCTGCTGCAACTGTTGCCAATAGCGCGCGCTGTCGTAGGCGCTCTGCCATTTGCCGTTGCCGGCGGCGGCCGGGCGCAGCAGTTCCTGCGCTTCGGCAAAGCGCTGCTGCCGCAGGCGCACCGAGCCCAGGCCGCCCAACGCGTCGGGGTCGCGCGCGCGCGCAGCACCTGGGTAAAGCGTTGTTCGGCCGCACTCAGATTGCCGGCGGTGAGCGCGCGAAAGCCCTCGCCCAGCAGCACGCCGTTGGGATCGGCCGGAGCGGCAGTTGCGGCCGTGCGCTGCTCGCGCAACTGGCCCAGTTTTGTGGTGACTTCCGCATCGTTGGGCGTGCCGGCCAGAAAGGCCTGATACAACGGCGCATCGGCGGCGCTGGCGTTGAGCCACAGCAGCGCCTGGCGCCAGCTGTTGCGTGCCGGCCCGCCAACATCGGCACGCTGCGCCAGCGCGCGCAATTGCGCGATGCCCTCGCGCCGGGTCGGCTCGCGGTAGGTCAGCACCTGCGCCAGTGCCAGCTGCACCGACGCATTGGCCGGCTCGCTGGATTGCAGTGCGCGCAACCCGTTGCGTGCGCGCTCCCAACCGGTCGGCGTGCCGGCCAGCGACTGGTAATACTCCAACGCAAGCGTTGGCGGCGGCGGCTTGCCGGCGAAGGCGGCTTCGTAACTGCGCGCAGCTTCCACATAACGCCCGGCGGTGGCGGCGCGGCGGGCATTGCGCAGATTCGGATCTTCGCCGGCATTGGCGTTGCCGCGGGCACCGATCGCCACGCGCAGGCGCTGCACCTGCGGCGATTGCGGATGGGCCGCTTCCAGCTGCTGCAGGCGCTTGCGCGCTTCGGACTGGCGGCCCTGCGCCAGGTCGATCTGGGCCAGGCCGAGCAGCGCGTCGGGCTGGTCCGGATCGATGCCGAGCAGCTTTTTCCATGTATCGGCGGCCAGATCGTCGCGGCCCTGGTCGTGCCAGTAATTGCCCTGGCTGACCAGTTGCTGGGTGGCGCTGGTTTGCGCATGGACCGGCGCGGCGAGCAGGCACAGGTCGATCACACCGGCGAGGTAAAGCGGTCTCAGGTTCTTGCGGAGCATGCAGGGGTTCTCCAGGCGGGCAGCAGGCGCCCGTCTGCGGCAAAGCGGTAGCGGTTCTCAAGCCAGCCCTGTCCAAACAGGGCCAGCGTGCGTTCGTAATACGGCAGCGCGGCGGCCGCCGGTTGTGCAGCGGCCGGCAGGCGTTGCGCCTGCGCCTTGAGCAGCGCCGGCTGGCGCAGCGCGCTCAGGTACGGCAGCAGCGCGGCGGAAAATCCGACCGGTGCCGCGCCAGTGCCGACACCGCGCGTGGTGTCGATCTTTTCGGCGAAGTTGCCTTGCGCGGCGAGCAGGTCCATTGGCCCGGACAGGTCCCGCAGCAGCTTGGTGCGCAGCGGCTCGCCGGCGTCGAGCATGCCGGCCCACAGATACACGCGGATGGCGTCGTAGCTGCCCACGTTGCCGCGCTGGGGATCGGGGCTGAAGGCCTTGCCGTCCCACACCGTCCAGTCCGGCGCCAGCCCCACCGGCGCGCTGTCGCGCAGCACGCGCGTGGCGTTGAGCGCAATCGCCGCCCATGGGCCCTTGGGGTCGGCATTGGCGCAGCGGCGCAGCACCTGCAGCGGCAGGTAGCTGGGGTTGAGCGCCCAGCGCCCCGGCGCGGTGAATCCGGTGCGCCCAGGCAGCAGCATCGGCCCCAGCCCGGGCAGGTTGGCCACTTCCTGCGCGCGGATCAGCTGCAGCACCTGCTGGCCGGCCTTGGTGTAGCCAGGGCGGTTCCACAGACGGCCGGCTTCCAGCAACGCGTAGGCGATCCACAACTCGCCATCGCTAGCGGTATTGGGGTCGAGCACGCGCCAATCGCCGCTGCTGTCGCGGCCCCACAGCCAGGCCGGCAGATTCAGATCGGGGCGGCCAGCGCACAGGTTGTGCCGGGTCCAGCCCAGCACCTTGTCGAACAGCACCGCGTCGTTGTTCACCAGCGCGAAGAACAGCGCATACGACTGGCCTTCGGAGGTGGAGCGCTGGTCGGGATTGAGGAAGTCCACCACCCGGCCGTCGGGCTGGATGTGCTTGGCGACAAACGCATCCCACAGCGGCCACGCCCCGCACTGCAGCGGCGCAGCAAGCACGCGCGCCGGCAACACCGCGGCCAGCCCGCTCAGCGCACCGGCACGCAGCAGGCTGCGGCGCGTCATCGGCGTGGGCTGGTCGCGGCTGCTCATGCGCTGCGGCCTTCGTTGAGCCGTTCGGCGGTGTGCCGCCGCAGCAGCACGCGGCCAGCCAGCGCCATCAGCAAGGCCAGCAGGATCACTGTTACCGCCAGCCACACCGGGTGATGCGAGAAATACCAGCGCAGCCAGGTCGGCAGCGGCAGATGGCCCACGTAATAGGTCTGGTTGCCGACCAGGCTGGTGACTTTCTTCTGCTGCAACACCACCACGCTGCCCTGGAAATCCTTGAGCAGCGCCGGGTCGAACCAGGCATCGAACAGCCGGCTCATATTCGCCGGGTCTTCGGTCTGGAATGCGACCACGCTGCGGCCGGATTTCAACGGCGATTCGAAGCCCATCAGCAGCACGTCATCGGGCTGCGGCTGCAGTGCGATTTCTGCGGTGGTCGGCAGATCGGTGCGGCGCGCGTCGAACGACAGGAAGCGCGGCAGCGTGTCGAACAACCAGTCGGTCAGACGGAAGCGGGTGGACTGCCCGTCCTGGCCCACCGGCAGGTTGGCGCGCCACTGCTTGAACAACGGCTGCGAATTGGCGCCGCCGAGCAGCAGCAGATCGCGGTCGGCATGCTGTTGCACCGCGCCGGGCGCGATGATCTGCGCGTGCAGCGCCGGATACCCGGTGGACGCGCCGAAGCGCCCGAGCAGGGTCAGCACATTGCTCAGGTCTTGGTCGCCAGGGTTATTGGGCAGCACGATCGCCGATTCGGACAGATCGGCCAGGCGCGTGAACGGGTAGCCGGCATTGGCGAACGCCGCCAGGTTCGGCATTGCGCCGCCAGGTTCGGCATTGCCATGTAGTGATGAAAGCCGCTCAGATCGATGGTGGAATCGGCATCGATGGCGCCGGACACGTCCGGGAAGCTGTTCTTGCACTCCTCGCCTTGCGGGCGATCGAAGAAGAAGTGGAAACGCAGCTGGCTATTGGCCGAGAACGCGCCCACCGGCAGCGTCAGACGCTGGTTCACCGGCATCGCGCCGCGCGTGCCCAGGCTGTTCCACCACCGCATCGGGGTGGACTCGGCATACGGCAGGCCGGTCAGTGGCAACGTGGTGACGAACGATTCGTTGATGCTGACGTTGAGCGCGGACTTGTTGTCGACGTCCGGCACCGTGTAGCGGTATTTCAAGTCGATCGGAATTCCGTCGCGCTCCCACACGAACAGGTCCGGCGGCAGCTGCAGGCCGACCCGGATCAGGTCGGGGTGATAGCCGGTGACGTTGAGTGCGCTCGGCTGGGTGACCAGATCGCCGAAACGCACCGGGCGATCGCTGGAAACCCACTTGGGCGCGTCGTACGGCGCGCGCGGCGCCGGTGCGCTGAGCTCGCCGATGCGCGCCACCGCGCCAGTCAGCGGGGCGCGCAACGCCAGCGCGGTGGCCGCGCGTTGTAACTCTTCCGCGTTACGCCCCAGCACCAGCAGCAATTTGCCGTTGGGATCGGTCGGGTTGACCACCACCGCCACGGTGGGGCCGCGGATGTCGGCCACGCCGCTGTCGGCAGTGGCAAATTGCGGCGGCAAGGTGGCCGGCGTGGCGAACACCACGGCGTTGCCGGTGGCCGGTAGCGCAGAGGTGGAGGCCGGGAACGTCGCGCCGCGGTAGCCGGCCAACGTGCCGAACCACGACGCCACCGTGCCGGCCGCCTGCAGCGTGGCCATGTCCGGCTGCTGCGGAAAATAGAACGGCAGTTCCAGGCGGCGGGTGTCACGCACATCGAAGAACGGCACCGGCAGCAGCGCCAGGTTGTTGGCCAGCGCCAGTGGCGTGGTGGTCAACGACAAGGTGGTGGCCGCATCCACGTTCGCCCACAGGCTGCTGTGGTCCGGGTCCTCGCACTCGCGCGTGTAGTGGCCGATCAGCTGCAGGTTGAGCTGGTTGTAATCGGTGACCAGGCGCGGGTCGATCGGCAGATCCGCCGAGAGCAATTTGCCGGCGTTGGCCTTGTCGGTGGGCAAGGTGCCCACGGTGACGCCGTTGATGGTGACCTTCAGATGCGACAGGTCTGGCAGCAACGATGGCGAGTAGCTGTATTTCAGATTGAGCGTAGCGGCGGTGACGATCTCATCGCTGCGCACGCTGAAGGGCACGCCGGCGCTGCCCTGCACGCCGCGCAGGGTGATTTCGTAGTCGATACCCAGCTCACGCAGCGTGGAGGCGCGCGTGCTGCCGGCCACCGGCGCGCTGGGCACCGGCATGGTCGTTGCGTCGGCAGCAGCCTGCTCGGCGGGCATCGCGGCGGGCGCTTCGGCGGGCGCGGGTTGTTGCGCCTGGGCCAGGCCCGCCAGCAAGGTCAGCGCACAGGTCAACATCGCCGGAGAAATTCGCATCAGCCGCTTCTTTGCAAAGGAAAGGGAAACACCACGCGCCACGTTCACGACTCCAGATCCACCGGGCGCGACGGGCGAAAGCCCTGCCGCGCGCTGTCCACGATATGACCGCCCAGGCGCCCGAAGCCGCGCGCGCTGGCGGCCAGCACCTGACCCATCGAGCGCCAGAACGAATCACGGTCGTGCTGGCCCCATTGCGAAAGCCAGATGTCGGCACGCGCGAAGGTGGACGCCACCAGCCAGCGTTCCTGCTCCATCGACATCTGCGTGAACTGGATGCTGACCTGGCCGTCGCGGTCCTGCCGCACCACGGCCGGCAAAGTCTGTTCGAGGCCGCGATGGCTCAGGCCCACCTGCACCGCCAGGCCGGGCTCGATCGGCTGCGGCTGCGCCAGCTTGATCGCCATGCCGCCGGTGGAAAAATTCACCGAGCGGCAGGCCAGCGCGCTGCCGTCGGGCAGGTACAGATTCACCGGGATATCCAGCGGCACGCGATGCGCGCTGCGCACCTGCCGCGTCTCGCTGGCAGTGGCAATCGTCGCGCCGAGCAGCACCATGTTGTAGAGCGTCCAGGCCAGGTTGAACCAGATGGTCTGCTGCTCGCCGGTGCCGCCCACATAGATCAGCCGCAGCACGCCGGCGACCACGCCCACTACGTTGAGCAGCAGCAAAAATAGATAGGGCTTTGCAATCTGCGCATCGAAATAACTGCGCGCCACCAGGCCACCCTTGGGTGTCACGTTGAACTTGCCGAGCTTGGGATTGAGCAAGGCCACCAACGTCGGGCGAAAGATGTACCAGGCCAGCGTGGTCTCGTAGACCTCGTTCCACAGCAGGTGGCGGAAACGGCTTTGCACGCGCAGGTTGGTGAGGTTGGCCTGCAGGATGTGCGGCAAGGCGTAGGCCAGGATCATCAACGCCGAGGCCTGGATCACATGCGCGCCGAAGAACAGATACGCCAGCGGCGCGGTGAGATAGATGATGCGCGGCAACCCGTAGAAGAAGTGCAGCATCGCGTTGAGGTAGCACAGCCGTTGCGAGAGCTTGAGCCCGCGGCCAAGCAAGGGATTGTCGATTCGCGCGATCTGCGCCATGCCACGTGCCCAGCGGATGCGCTGCGCCACGTGCCCGGACAGACTTTCGGTCGCCAGCCCGGCGGCCTGCGGCACGGCCAGGTACGCCGTGCGGTAGCCACGGCGCTGCAGCTTGAGTGCGGTGTGCGCATCTTCGGTGACGGTTTCCACCGCCACGCCGCCCACTTCTTCCAGCGCGGTGCGCTTGATCACCGCGCAAGAGCCGCAGAAAAACGTCGCATTCCACTGGTCGTTGCCGTCCTGCAGCAGGCCGTAGAACAGCTCGCCTTCGTTGGGCACCTTGCCGTGCGTATCCAGGTTGCGTTCGAACGGATCCGGCGAGAAGAAATAGTGCGGCATCTGCACCAGCGCCAGCTTGGTGTCGCGCAGGAACCAGCCCATCGCCACCTGCAGGAACGAGCGGGTGGGAATGTGGTCGCAATCGAAGATGGCCACGTATTCGCCACTGCACTTCTTCAACGCTGCATTGATGTTGCCGGCCTTGGCGTGCGCATTGTTGGTGCGGGTGACGTAATTGATGCCGACCTCGGCGCAGAACGCGCGGAACTCGTCGCGGCGGCCGTCATCGAGCAGATGGATGGTGATTTTTTCGGCCGGCCAATCGATCACGCTGGCAGCCAGCACGGTGGTGCGCACCACCGACAACGGCTCGTTGTAGGTGGGGATGAACACATCCACGCTCGGCCACAGGCTCTGGTCGGCGGGCAGCGGCACCGGCTTGCGATTGAGCGGCCACAGCACCTGGAAATAGCCCAGCACCAGAATCACGAACGCATACAACTCGGCCCCGAGCAGGCCCAGGCCGAGGATGAAATCCACCGCACTGCCCACGCCCATGGTCTGGGTCGTGCGCCACCAGATGTAGCGGCACGACACCGCCAGCGACATGCCCATCATCATCAGGATGACCACGCGCCCGCCGCGGTTGCGCACTGCCAGGGCCACGCCGAACAGCACGCCGGAAAACACCAGCTGCTGGGTGACATCCATCGGCACCGCCACCACGAACACCAGCAGCAGCGCGCCCAGCAGCCACAGCGACCAGGTCGCCAGGGTGGGCAACGGTGAGCCGGAACGGAGGCTGGCAGCGGTCATCGAAACATCCTTGAAGTCTTCGGCAAAACGGAAAGACCAGTGCCAGGGCGCTGGTGGCAACACGCACGCACAGGCGCGATCAACGCGAACGCAGGCGCTTGAGTGGGCTGCTGTGTGTCGCGGCGGGCGCATCGGTTTGCAGCAGGCGCTCGAACAGCTGCTGCAGCGGTGTCCCCGCCTGCACCGGCTCGGCCGGCACGGCGCGCACGGCCGGCGCGTCGGGCTGGCGCAGCTTGCGCAACGGCGCCACGGCATCGGCATGCGGTGCCTCGGGGGCCATGACGGCCGGCACGGCGCTCAGCGCGGCCGGTGCCACGTGCATCACGGGCGTCTGCGCGATTGCCGGCGCCGGTGTCGCGGCCGGGGTGAGCGTTGCAGCGGGTGCAGCGGCCTTCGTTGCATCGACATCGCTTTCGGCAGAATTACCGGCGGCGGCGCGCGGTGCCAGCTGGGTGTAGGCGAAGTCGTGATACCCCTCGCTCGCCTGCCCGCCCAGGCGCGCAAACAGGCCCGACACATCGTCGTGTCCGGCCGGTGTCTTGGTGGTCTTGTTCTTCATCGCACTCCCCGTGCCCAATCACACATGCTCAAGCGGTCCGCGCCAGCACCAGGCGGCGCAGGTCGACCGTCTCGCCCGCGGTGCGCTGCACCGTCAGGCCTGCCAGCATCCCCAAATGCTGGAACCACGCGTCGTACGCGCCCTGCAGAAATCCATCGCCCCAGTTGGCGCCGTCCAGCGCCACGCTGAGCGGTGCGCCGGTGTGCTGGATCAGCACATGGTCGGCGTGTTCGTCCAGCGTGCATTGCCCCCAGTCGCAGCTGTCCCACACCTGGTTGGCGGCCTGCTCCACCGCTTCCAGCGTGGCGCACGGCGCCAGCGGGTGCGCGCGCGCAAACCGCTGGCCGATCCGCGCCATCAGCAAGGCCAGATCTGCCTCCGGCAACTCGGCAGCGAATTCCTCGGCCATCGCACGCACAAAGCCCAACCACTGCCGGGAGCAGCTGCGGGTGCGGTACAGCGACAATGGATCAGAGGCACTCATGCGTCGGTCTCTGGCGGAGGAAGTGGGCGCCATGATGCGGGCGCCGCATACAAGGAATGCAAATGTGATGCCAATGTTAACGGCTGCCAACTCTCAATTGAGAGATGCATCTCACTTTTCCGGCCACTCCCTGACACCAGCTTCCGTACAACGCCACACACCGCCGCGTGACGTCACTGACTGCCGCGTGCAGTCACCTCGGCTTCCGGCATTGGCGGCAGGCCGAACACATCGCGCAGGTAGCGCAGGTAGCCCAGGTCTTCGCACATGCTCTTGCCCGGCGAATCGCTGAGCTTGGCCACCGGCTGCCCATTGCAGCGGACCATCTTGATGACGATCTGCAAGGGCGTCGGGCCCAGGTCGTTGGTCAGGCTGGTGCCCACGCCGAACGCCAGCCGGCAACGCGGGCTGAAGTGTTCGTACAGCCGCATCACCTTGTCGATGTTCAGCCCGTCGCTGAAGACCAGCACCTTGGTGCGCGGATCCACGCGGTGCGCTTCCAGATGCGCGATCACCCGCTCGCCCCAGTCGAACGGGTCGCCGGAATCGTGGCGCATGCCGTCGAACAGCTTGCAGAAATACAGGTCGAAGTCGCGCAGGAACGCGTCTAGGCCCACCACGTCCGACAGCGCAATGCCGAGGTCGCCGCGGTATTCGCGCGCCCACGAGTCCAGTGCCGCGACCTGCGAATCCCGCAGCCGCGGGCCCAGCGCCTGGAATGCCTGCAGGTATTCGTGCGCCATGGTGCCCAGCGGGGTCAGCCCGTACTGCTTGGCGAAAAACACATTACTGGTGCCGACGAATTGTTCGCCCAAACCATCGCGCAGCAGTGGCAGCAGTTCGCCATGCCATTGCCGCGAATAGCGGCGGCGCGTGCCGTAATCGGCGATCTTGCAACCGGCCGGCATGCTGCGCAGGCTGCGTACCTTCTCGCGCAGGCGGCTGCGGCCTTCCTCGAAATCCGGCTCGGAGGTGTTGCGGAACCACACCTCGTTGATGATCGCCAGCAGCGGCACTTCGAACAGGATGGTGTGCAACCAGGGCCCGCGGATGGTCAGCTCGATCTCGCCCGGGTGGGTGCTCGAGGCGGCCAGGGTCAGGTATTTGCGGTCCAGGTGGAACAACGCGAGAAAGTCGGCGAAGTCCGGCTTGATGAAGCGCAGGCTGCGCAGGTAGTCCACCTCGTCCTCGCGCAGGCGCAGCCGGCACAGCGCGTCGATCTCACGCGAGATCTCGTCGATGAACTGCGCCAGATCCACGCCGGGTGTGCGGCACTTGAAGCGGTAGTCCACCTGCGCGGCCGGGTGCTGATGCAGCACCGCCTGCATCATGGTGAACTTGTACAGATCGGTGTCGAGCAGCGAATGAATGATCATGCTGCCGGATTATGCCCGCAGCGGCGGGGCGGGTGCGTGTCGTGGCATTGAGACACCGGTGAGCGCAGGCAGTGTTCCCCGCTGCAGACAAACGCAACAGCAGACGCATACGGCGCTGCATCCGTCAGGCCGTTCAAGCGGGCTCAGTGCGTACAGGACGCGGATTTGCGATCACGCCGAGGGCTGCGGGCGACGCGTTGTGAGCAGCCGCGAGGTTGGAACGCACTATCCATGTGCTCCGCAGCGGTCACGCCTGTCTGGCGCGTGTCGTTCGAGGACGCGTGACGCAGCACCGACTCAGCTAGCGGGATCGTATCGACGGAAATCCGCGCGCATCTCGATTGCATGTGCGCCGAACTTGCAGCGCACAGTCATCGACTGAACGCAGCGCACCGCGCGCATTCCGACGCAGCATATTCACGTCCACTTGGAGCAGCTGACAACGCGTAGCAAGCAATCGCCCGGTGCTGCGGACCACGCGGAGGAACCGGAGAGTACGGTGGCAGATGCCGATTCCCAGCACCGGCCGCTTTCACTTGGCGCGGCTGCGCCGTCGTTCTGATAACGGCGCTTACTCCGCCAGCACTCGTTGCGCCGGCTTGCCCTGCACGGTGAAGTCGCTATCCCCGGGACCGCCGGCCTTGGGGTCGGTGTACCAGCACCACAGCGCGATGCCTTCCACGCCATGCGCCTGCAACACCGCGCGCCACTGTTGCAGCACCTGCAGTTGCAGTTTTGTATCGACCGCCGCGGTGCGCTGTTCCGGGCTCTCCCATGGCGCCGCCAGGCTGCCGCGTGCCGAACGCAGCCCCAGCTCGGCCACCCACACCGGCTTACCGACGCGCTTGCCCAGGTCCTGCAGGCGCTGCGCGGCGGCCTCCATCTCCGGCCGCCGTTTGGCCGCCGCTTCAGACAGACGCGGATACAGACTGGTGCCCACCGCATCGAACAGCGACCAGTAGCGGAATGTTTCCGCGTGCTCCATGCCGTCGGCAACGTACAGCAGCTTGCCGCCGTAGACCGCACGCACGGCCGCCACTAAGGCCGGCCATTGCGGTGCGTCCTGCAATTGGCGCAGCTCGGTACCGATCACCAACGCCTCGGCGTGCTCGTCTTCAGCAAGCTGTGCCAGCGGCAGCAGCGCGCGCTGATAGGCGGCAAACCACGTTACCTGGTCGGCCGGCGCCGCATCGCCGGCCCAATGCCCCGGAATCCACAGATGCACCTTGAGCGTGGGCTGCAGCCCGGCCGCGTGGCTTTGCCGCAACGCTGCGCGCATCGCGGCCAGGCTGCTGTCGCTGCCCAGCACCGGGTCGTTGGACTGCGGCGTTGCCTGCCACACGAAGGCCACCAACAAGGCCTTGCTCGCACCGGTGTCGGCGAGCGCATTCAACGATTGCGCTGCCGCGTCGCTTTGCCACGGCGCGTTGGCCGACACCTTGACGTTGGCGCCCATCCAGGTCGGCACGGCCTGGCATCCAGTGGCGAACACGCACAACCCCATCAATAACGTTGCGTTTAGAAAGCGCTTGAACATGCTGCAGAAACCTGATTCGACGAAAGCGCCTTCTGCTGAGTGCAGGTTGTAGGGCTTGAGGTTGTAGTGTTCTCGGCAGCCATCGGCGCCAGCGCAGACGCACCGCCAGCCAGCACCGCAGCGCCGGCTTCGGGCTGGGCAGCATGCGCTGCCACAGCAGACTGCCCGTCCGTCATCGGCAGCGCCGCCATCGCGGTCACCACGATCGGCTCGCCCTGCGCCTGTGCCTGTTCAGCCGATGGCGCCTGCATCCAGCGGCCCCAGCCCTGCGGCTGCACCCACGCCGCACCCAGCACGCCCAACAGCAGCAGGCCGGCGGCCTGGCCACGTTGATCGGCACGCAGCGCGCGCAGCAACAATGCGGCCGGCACCCACAGCAGCAGCAAGGCATCGAAACCGGCCCAGCCGAACGCGAACGACAGCGCCGCCGCGCAGATCACCGTACCCGCACTGGCGAGCACGCCGCGCGCCAACATGCCGCTGCGGCTGCGCATCACCAACGCCAGCAATGGGAAACACGCCACCGCCGCCACACCCCAACGCAGCGCCGGCAGCCAACCGTCGGCATGCGCCTGCAGCGGCAACGGCAGCGGGTGCGCACCGGCGGCGATGCTGGACAACGTCGGCCACGGCGCATTGAACATGGTCAGATTGATGTAGACCCACATGCCGACCAGGAACACGAACGGCAGGTAGCACACCAGATAGAACGATCCCGGCGCCTTGCGCAGCATCTGCGGCGGCATCACCAGCAGCAGCCAGGGCGCGACCATCGTCGACAGCGCCAGGGTCTGCAGATCCAGGCACAACAGGATGCACAGCCAGCCGGCAATGCGCAGGTAAGTGAAGGCCTCCACCGGCGCCTGCAGGCGGCGCAGCGTGCGGCACAACCCGTAGAACGCAAGCAGGCCAACCGCCTGGCTGCCACCGGCGGCAATCGGCAGCAGGAATAGCGGGTTGCAGCCCACCAGCAAGGTCAACCCGGTGGCCCAGCCGCGCCCGAACACGCCGGCCAGATCGCGCCATAGCAACGACAGGAACAGCGCATTGGCGGCCACCGCCACGAACGGCCACACCTGGAACGGCAGGTTCCAGCGGTGCGCAGCGACGTCGATCAGCCAGGTCAGCAAGCCGGTTGCCGGCAACCCCACCGTGGGCGCCACCGCCGGTGCCGCGCTACCCAACGACTGCACCAGCAACGGCTGGCTCAGCAGCGACAACGCCACCACCGCCACCAGGAACGCCGGCAGCCCGCTGTCGCGGCGCGCGGCGCCCGGCTCACTCTTCGAGTGCGGCGCGGCGCTCTTGTTCGGAATGCTTGCTGATGCCATGCGTGGTCTTCTCCCAGTAGAACGGATTGCGGATCAACTGCCACAGACCCTTGTAGGCCGCGATCGACTGCAGCAACCAATAGAACGGCACCGTCAGCGCATACGGCGCGAGCTTGAAGTAGTCGCGCTTGAACGCGGCCACCAGCGTGATGTAGATGAAAAACCCGTTGGCGAGCAGCAGATTGATCAGCGAGACCGCGGCCAGCCACGGCGGGAAGATGCGGTCGAACGCCGAGGTCCCGGTCAACAGCCACGCCGCGTACAGAACCCACAGCACCGGCACGCCCAGCGCGGTGAAAAAGCCGCCGCCGATGAAGAACTGAAAGCCCCAGAACCCCTTGAACCCGGTGCTGCGGTACAGATGCACCGGGTCGCGCATGTGCACCAGCCAGGTCTGCATGTAGCCCTTGAGCCAGCGCGAACGCTGCCGGATCCAGTTGGGGATGCTGACGTTGGCTTCTTCGAACGTGGTGGAATTGACCACGTTGACGCGGTAGCCGTTCTGGATCAGCCGCACGCCCAGGTCGGCGTCTTCGGTGACGTTGTAAGGGTCCCACGCGCGCACCTGGCGCAACACGTCCAGCCGGAAGTGATTGGAGGTGCCGCCCAGCGGAATCGGAATGCGCAGGTATTCCAGCGCCGGCAGGTAGAAGTCGAACCAGAGCGTGTACTCCAGCGTGAACATCCGCGTCAGCCAGTTTTCGTCGGCGTTGTAGTAGTTCAAGCGCGCCTGGATGCACACCACGTCTTTTTCCGCCTTGCGGAACGCAGCCACCACGCGCTTGAGCTGATCCGGCTCGGGCTTGTCTTCGGCGTCGTAGATGGTGAGCAGTTCGCCGCGCGCAAAATGCAGCGCGTAGTTGCAGGCCTTGGGCTTGGTCTTGGGCTGCGACGGCGGCACCCGGATGATTTCGAAGAATGCTTCCAGGCCGAGCTTCTTGGCCGCTTCGATGGTGTCGAAATCGTCCGCTTCCAGCACCAGTTTCACGTCGAGCTTGCTGATCGGGTAATCCAGCTTGCGCAGCGCATTGGCCAGGATCGGCAGGACTTCCGGCTCCTTGTACATCGGCACCAGCACGGTATAGACCGGCAGGTCGTCATCGCGCAGCGCGGCCACTTCGTCTTCGGTGACCTTGATGTCGATGCGGTGGCGCGAGCCGAACCACACCAGCAGCAACTTCAGGCCAAAGGTCGCCAGAAAGCCCAGCGCCACCAGCACATTGATGGTGATCAGCGTGATGATGGGGAATGCGGCGATCGCCGCTACCAGCACCGCGGCAATCGCCCACAAGGTGAACTTCTGCCCGCGGGTGACCACCTGGCGTGCGGAATAGGTAGGCGCGTGTGCGGCCAGCAGGTTCAGCGCATTGTCGGTGAGCTGCTCGTCGGCGTAGCGCTGCAGGCTCCAGATGATGTCGAACTTGGCAGTGCCGACGAAGCGGACTTCCGCACCGTAATGCTCGCGCGCCCAGGCGAATAGCGCCGGGTCCGGGTCGGCCACGGCCAGCACCAGCACACCGTCCTCGCGCCGCCACGGCAGGATCAGCCGCTGCGCATACACATCCAGGTCGGTGGCGGTGAGCAGCTCGGGGTCCGGCGGCTGTTGCACCAGGTCGACGAACTGCAGCCCGAAGTGCGCGGCCACGATGGCGTAGAACCGCTGCGCCGGCACGCCGCGCTGGGCCAGGATCACATCGCCCAGGCGCGAATTCCAGCGTTGCTGCAAGGCAAGCGCGGCGCGCAGTTGCTCGTCGGTGATAACGCCGGCAGACACCAGCGAACGCCCCAACAAGCCGCGTTCGCGGCCGATATCCGGCGCCCGTCCCAGCGCGTCCATTTCGCAGGTGACCGTCATTGTCGGCCCTGCCCTAGAACCGCCACCAGGCGGCCACGAATGGCCCGCCGGCAGCACCGGTATTGCGGCCCATCACTGGCTGCTGGTAGCCCACCTGCCACTGGCTACCGCCGGGGGCGGTATACAACGTGGACAGCTGCAGCTTGGTGAGGTCGTAGTTGGTGCCGGTGGCGACGAAACTGACGCCACCAGCAGAGCCGGGCACGTCGAAGTTGTTACGCCCGTTGCCCAAGCCCTGGATCACGTTGAGTTCGCCAAGCACTAGCCAGCTGGGGGTCAGACTCAGGCCAGTGGAGGCATCCACCCGCAGTTCGTCGGAGGCGGCACTGCCGCGCAGACGCACCGCACCGCCGAGGTCGACATAGCCATTGCGCCCACCCAGCGTGTATCCACGCCCGCGGCTGTAGCGCAACTCCAGACCATAGTCACCCAACCCCAAGGCCGGGTCGGAATTCGCACCAGGGGTGTTCGGGTGGTAGGTCTTGCTGCGGCCATAGGCTGGGATGCTCACCAGTGCCTGCACCGAACTGCGCCAGACATCGTCCTGCGCACTCGGCAGCGCGTAGCGCAGGCCGATTTCCTGATCGGCGAAGCCGGTGGTGCTGGCGCGGGTGCGGCCGTCTCCGCCGTGATTGCTGAAACCCACGTCGGTGAAATAGAAGTTGCCGATGACGCTCAGTTGGTCAGTCAGGCCATGCTCGACGTAAACATTGAGCTGGTCCTGGCGGCTACGCCCGTTGCCATCGAATTGCTGTCCATCACCGAAGGTGGTGCGGTGATGGCTGTCATCGAACCAACCGCGTCCATCGCTATGCAGCGCCTTGACGATCACCAGGGTGTCGCCTTGTGGCTGGGTCCAGGCACCGGCCGTGGCGGTGTCAGGCAGCGCGGCGATCAGGCAACCCGCCGCAAGCAACGACATGGCCGCCCGCTGGATGGGACGCCGTTGGGGCTGGCTGCACTCTGGCGCCCGCTCAACCGAGCTGGACAGTGAGGGGGTGGCACACGACTGACGTACCCGCGAGCGCGGGTCGTTCTGTAGGGACATTGCAGATTTCCTGGTGGGGGACCCGGAAGGGACAGGAAGCAATCGACGTTGATCACATTTCTAAGAGAAACGTATCACAGTTCCAGACACTACCGCATCACGGATTTATCACAAATTTAACGCGGCGAACTCAGCGTTGGCGTAGCAGCCGGGGCATCTGTGCCGCCGCATGGGTCCAGATCGCCGCCCAGACCCCAAGCCGCACCAGCAGCCCGCGTTGCGCGGACTCGAACTTGCAAAAATACCGCCACAGACCGCGGTGCTTGTGCCATTCCACAAAAAACGGGCGTGAACGGCTGGAGACCCCACGCACGTGCACCACCTGCAGGTCATTGGCCACCGCCACCAGTGCGCCGGCCTGGCGCGCACGCCGGCAGAGGTCCAGGTCCTCGGCATGCAGGCGGTAGCCGCCGTCCCAGCCGTCCAGGCGGTCGAACAGGCTGCGCTGCATCAGCATCAGGGCACCGGAGATGGCGTCCACCGGTTGCAGCGCCAGGGCAGGGTCCGCAGGCACGGCCAGCTGGGCGGCGGCGCGCGGCGCACGCAGCATGGCAGCAAAGTCCGGGTCACGCCGGCGTACCGCAGCGTCGGGCTGGCCGTGTTCGTCCACCTGCTCTACCCCCAGCAACACCGCGGCATGGCCGCCAGCGCGCTCGCACAGCCGGCGCAGCGTGTCGTGTTCGACCATCAGGTCGGGGTTGATGAAGACCAGCCACGGCGCCTGCGAGTCGCGTGCGCCCTGGTTGCAGGCGGTGGCGAAGCCCGGGTTGTCCGGGTTGGCGATGAACTGCACGCGCGCGTCTGCCAACGCATGCCGCTGCACCACATCCAGGGTGTCGTCGCTGGAGGCGTTGTCGACCACGCGGATCTCGCTGATACCCTCGGCCGCGCGCAGCCTCGCCAGGCACGCATCGATCGTGCTGCTGCTCTGGTAGGTGACAACGACGGCGGCGATCGAAAGGGAAGTCATCCGGCGATTATCCCGTGCCGCGCGTCCGCAGCGCCATCGCCGCAGCGGCCGGGTGCATGGCGGTCGGCAAATACAGGGGGCATACTGCGCGCCCGGAACCGCCATGCGGTCTTCCGTGGACGCCGCCCTGCGGCGCACCTCCCACTTTTCAGCTTCGAGATGACGGCCAGCGACCCCACGGTTTCGCGCTGCCCTTTCACTCCCTGCGTCGCGGCCGCCTGATGGTGCCTGCGCTGCAACGACGGCCTGGCAGCGCCGTCTTGGATCTTGCCGGCATGCGCGCCGGGCCCCAACGATCGGCCCCACCCTCCTGGTCTATACCAAATCCGCAAGCCAAACCGCGCGCGGTCGCCGGCGGGCAGCCATGAACGGGCCGCATCACGTCCATGGCATGGGCCTGGAACTGGCCTTGCCGGATTGGCCAGTGCTGCGCGCCGACGAGATCCACCATGTGCTGCAGCGGTTCGTCGGGGGCGTCGGCACTGAAACCGTGCGCTGGCATAGCGCGCGCCCGTTTTCTGCGGCAGCGTGCGTGGAGACGGCGGCCGGCACGATCATCGTCAAACGGCATCACCACCGGGTGCGCACGGTGGAGACGCTGCGACAGGAGCATGCCTTCATGGCGCATCTGCGCTGGGCTGGCGCGCCGGTGGTCGAAGTCCTGCACGACGCACAAGGCCGCACTGCGTTGGCCGAGGCGGAGTGGGTCTACGAAGTGCAACGCGTGGGCCGCGGCCAGGACGTGTATCGCGATGCCTTGTCGTGGACCCCGTTTTGCAACGTTGCGCATGCGTTCGCGGCCGGCGCCGCGCTGGCACGCCTGCATGTGTGCGCACAGGGATTCGACGCGCCGCCGCGCCAGACCAGTGTGCTGGTGGCCAATCTGGCGTTGTTCACCCAGCAAGACCCGCTGCATGCCTTGGAACAGGCGCTGGCATCGCGTCCCGCGCTGGCGGCCGATCTACGCCATCGGCCATGGCGCGCCGACATCGCCACCCACCTGCTGCCTTGGCATGCGCAGGCCTGGCCGTTGCTCTCTGCGCCGGGCGCGTTGCCGCCGCTGTGGACGCACGGCGACTGGCACGCCTCCAATCTGTTGTGGGACACCGATGCGGGCCATACGGAGGTCAGCGCGGTGTTCGACTTCGGCCTGTGCGATCGCAGTTTCGCGTTGTTCGATCTGGCCACGGCGATCGAACGCAATCTG
This sequence comes from Xanthomonas sp. NCPPB 4037, assembly GCF_041475695.2. Classification (NCBI taxonomy): domain Bacteria; kingdom Pseudomonadati; phylum Pseudomonadota; class Gammaproteobacteria; order Lysobacterales; family Lysobacteraceae; genus Xanthomonas; species Xanthomonas sp. NCPPB 4037. The sequence continues at coordinate 897,300 of NZ_CM191261.1, read as the reverse complement.
ATTCCATGGCTGAACCTGGACACCGCGCAGCGCGCCGAGCCGCAACTGGAACAGCTCGACGCCTTGCTGGACGGCTACGCGCAGCACTGCCCGCTGGATGCGGCGCAACTGCGCCTGCTCGCGGCGTTGCTGCCGATCGTGCATGCGGATTTTGCGCTCAGCGAGATCGGCTACTTCGCCGGCATCACCCGTTCGCCCGACAACGCCGACATTGCCTACCACCGTTATCTGCTCGGCCACGCGGACTGGTTCGCCAGCCCCGAGGGTCGGCGCCTGCGCGAGCATCTGCACGCGCGTGCGCGCCGGCTGCGCTGAGCGTCTTTCATCCCTTCTTCGAGTCTTGCGCATGTACGCACCCTGCCCTTCCCTGCTTTCTCGTCGTCCGCTCGCTTTGGCGCTGGCGCTGTGCATCACCTTGCCTGCCCTGGCACAGCAACAACCGGACGGCGCGGCCGTCCAACTGGATGCGGTCAACGTGCGGGGTGAGCGCGCCGATGCCGCCACCACGCTGAGCGGCTTCGGCGCCACGTCGTTGCTGGATGCGCCGGCATCGATTGCGGTGATCGAGCGCCAGCAACTGCTCGACCGCCAGGCGCGCGTGCTCAGCGAGGTAATGCGCGCCGATGCCTCGGCCGGCGATGCGTATGCGCCGATCGGTTATTACGAAAACTTCGTGCTGCGCGGCTACTCGCTCAACGCCGCCAACAGCTACCGCATCAACGGGCTGAGCGCGGTGGGTGAGCAATCGATCGCGCTGGAAAACAAGCAGCAAGTGCAGATCCTCAAGGGACTGGCCGGGCTGCAATCCGGGGTCAACGAACCGGCGGGGCTGATCGACTACCGCACCAAGCGCCCCGAACATGTGCGCAGCGTCACCCTGGGCACCGACGAACAAGGCTCGCGCTACATCGCGGCCGATCTGGGCGACTGGTTCGATGCCGATCGCACGCTGGGCGTGCGCGTGAATGCCGCGCGCGAAGATTTCCGCAGCTATGTCGACCATGCCGATGGCTACCGCAATTTCCTGTCGCTGGCCGGCGACTGGAAACCCACCGCGCAGTCGCTGTTGCAGGTGGATGTGGAATACCAGCATCGGCAGCAGCGCTCGGTGCCCGGGTATCAGTTGCTGGGCGGCACGCAGGTGCCGCGCAACATCGACGTGCATCGCCTGCTCGGGTATCAGCCGTGGTCGCGGCCGGTGGAGATGGATTCGCTCAACGCGCAGCTGCGCTATGCCTACCAGTTCAACGAGGCGTGGCGGGCCAGTGTGGAAGCGTCGCGCAGCCGCTCAACCATCAACGATTTCTCCGCGTTTGCCTGGGGCTGCTACGGCGCGGCCAGCTGCGCGGACATTGCCACGCCGAATTTTTTCAGTGCGCAGGGCGAATACGACGTTTACGACTACCGCAGCCCGGACGACACCCGCGTGCACGACCAGCTGCGCGCCAGCCTGGACGGCCGCGTGACCACCGGCGCGCTGGACCACCAGCTGAGCATCGGTGCCGATTGGTTGCGCCGGACCATCGACCGCTACGGGTCGGTGAATGAGTTCGTCGGCAGCGGCAGCATCGATCGCGACCCGGAGGTCTTCGCGCAGACCGATGTCGCGCTGGACCCGAAACAGCGCCGCCTGGACAGCCGTCAGCGCGCCGTCGTGCTGGCCGACCGGATCGGCCTGGGCGCGCAGTGGGAATTGGCGCTGGGCGCGCGCTACGTGCGCCTGGACGAGCGCGCCTTCGACCGCGATGGCGTGCTGGAACGCCGTACCCGCAAGGACGCATTGCTGCCACAGGCAGCACTGCTGTTCAAACCGCAGCAGCAGGTCACCGTGTATGCCAGCTACGCCAAGAGCCTGGCCGCCGGTGGCACCGCACCGTGGTTTGCCGACAACGCCGATGAAATCCTGCCGCCGACCAATGCCTATCAGCTGGAAACCGGCGCGAAATGGCAGCTGCAGGGCGTGCGCCTGGGCGCTGCCGCCTTCGATATCCGCCAGGCCTATCAGTTCACCCAACCGCAGGCCGACGGTGGCCTGCTGTACGTGCAGCAGGGGCGGCTGCACAACCGTGGCCTGGAGTTGTCTGCCGATGGCGCGGTGACCGAGCAACTGCAGCTGTTTGCCAGCGTGGCGGCGATTCGCGCGCGCGCCGAAGACACCGGCATCGCCGCCTACGAAGGCCACCAGGCCATCAATGTGCCCAAGCTGCGCGCCAGCGTGCAGGCCGACTACCGCGTGCCCGGCATCGACGGCCTGGCACTGCTGGCGGGCGTGCAATACAGCGGCCGCAAGTTTGCCGACCGCCTCGGCAGCGCCAGCGTCCCGGCCTACGCGGTGGCCAACCTGGGCACGCGTTACGCCACCACGCTGGGCGGGCTGGCCACCACCTGGCGCTTGAACGTGGACAACGTGTTCGACAAACGCTACTGGCGCGATGCGGGCGAATACCAGGGCGATGCCTATCTCTTCCCCGGCGCACCGCGCACCGCCCGGCTGACCGTGCAAGTGGATTTCTAACCCGTAATCGCTGCGCTGCGCCGTGTGCAGCGGCGCAGCGGCGCAGCGCATAAACCTGCAGCGCGTCTGCAGGCTCAGCGATCACGCGCAGCGCCATGACGGCACCCGCACCACCGTGCACGTGCGGCTGATCGACAGCAATCACACAGCATCCTGCACACCGTCCACCCACATCGCATCTTGCCTCCAGGCCACCATGTCCTTGCTCGAATCCATCGCCGTTGTGATCAACCTGCTGGGCGTGTGGCTCACGGCGCGGCGCATTCGCTGGTGCTGGCCGGTGGGCATCGTGGCCGTGGCGCTCTACGCCTGGCTGTTCTACCAATGGAAGCTGTATTCGGACATGTTGCTGCAGGGCGTGTACGTGCTGACGCAGTTATATGGGTGGTGGCAGTGGCAGCGCGGCACTGCGCTGGAGACGCGCATTCGCCCGCTGCCAATGCCGCAACGTGAGCTGTGGCTGTCATTGGGTCTTGGCGCCGGCTTCGCTGCCGCGTTGGGCGCCTACATGCACCACCGCACCGATGCGGCGTTGCCGTGGCTGGACGCGGCGCTCGCCAGCTTCAGCCTGGTGGCCAGTGTGTGGGCCGCGCGCAGGCGCATCGCCAACTGGGTGCTGTGGATCGTGCTGGACTGCGTGTATGTGGGCGTGTTCGTCAGCAAGGCGCTGTACCCCACCGCACTGCTCTACGCCGGCTTCGTGGGCCTTGCCGTGTATGGCTGGCACAGCTGGAACACCCAACGGCAGCGCACCCCGGTTAACGCGCAGTGACCTGATACAGGATTTGCGGCCGCATTCTTCATTACCATTGGAGCACTCGTCTTTTCGGTCATCTCCCCACACATGCTGTGTGTCACCCGTCGGCGGATCGCCGCATGAACATCTCACGCCAGTCCGCCATTACCGATGCCATCAGCGCGCAGATCGCTGCGGGCGAATGGGGACCGGACCAGCGCCTGCCGGTGGAGCGCGCGTTGGCCGAGCGTTTCGGCTGTACGCGCATCACCCTGCGTGAAGCCCTGCAGCAACTCGAAGCCCAAGGCCGCATCTACCGCGAGAATCGGCGTGGCTGGTTCGTCAGCGCACCGCGCGTGCGCTACGACCCCACCAGCATTGCCGGCTTCATGCAGTACGTGGCCGCGCAAGGACGCAAACCACGCACCGAGCTGTTGAGCGCCACCCTGCAACCGGCCGGCGCGGCGTATGCCGCCGCGCTGCGCCTGCACCGCGTTCAAGAGCCGGTGTTCGTGCTGCAGCGGCGGCGCTGGATCGATCGCCGCGCGGTGCTGCTGGAAACCAACGTGGTGCTGGCCGCCTGGGCACCCGGGCTGCTCGCGCATGATCTGGCCGGCTCATTGTCGAGCGTGTTCAACCAGAAACTGGGCCTGTTCCTGAGCCGCAGCCAGTTGTCGATGCATCCGGCCGGCCTGGATGCGGCGCAGGCAATCCTGCTGCAGTCCACCACCGGCACGCCGTGCTTTCGGCTGCAGCGGGTGAGCTTCGCAGAAGACGGCAGCGCGGTGGAACTGGATATCGAATCCTGGCGCCACGATGCGCTGGATGTGGTGGTGCGGACCGAGGCGCCGACGCATTCGGCGCTGTAGCGCCGGGAATCGGGAATCGGGAATCGGGAATCGGGAATCGATGGTGAGCATTGCGCGCTGCGCTCTTCGTTGCGTTCGCGAGCCTCAACGCGGCGGACAATGCGTCGCGAACGTTTGAGGGTGCAGCACGCTAGAAAAGCGGTTTATTGCGTATTGAATGGCCGCTGCGCTGCGCCTGTCTCGCCACTGCAAAGACGTTCTTGTCAGTGGCTTTTATGCATTCGGTCGCGACTCCCGCCCTGCACACCGGGCAGACTCGGTCGCGATCGAGCTACGCGTCGAACAAGGTGCGCTGCGGGTCCGGTGGCGGCAGGTCGGCCAGCAGGTGCGTCAACTGCTCGCGCTGCGCACGCAGCGGGTCGTGCATCAGGAAGTTCGCCAGACGGGCATGCCAGGCGGGCCACCGCGTGGCCAGTGCGTCCATGTCGCCATCGGCCGGGCGGCCTTCGTGCGGGGATGCGACGAACGCGGTGTCGCACAGCACGTTGCGCCAACCCAACCCGGCCATGCGCAGGCTCAGATCCGTCAGCGCGGCGTACCACGAGCCATAACTGCTGGCATCCAGCCCGCCGGCCTTGCGACGTGCGCTGCCGCGCAACAGCACTGCATGGCCGGCGGCCGACGGCAATTCCGGATGCAGCGGCGGCATCGCCGCGCAGGCGGCGGCCAGGCGTTCGGGTGCTTCCGGCAGTGGATTGATTTCGCCCAGCCGTGGCCAGGCACAGGCCTCGCCGGCATTGCTCCACGGGGTGGCGGTGGCAATCGCGGCATCGCGCGCAAAACAGGCCTGCAGTTGCCGCAGCCAGCCCGGCAATGGGCGCGCATCGATGCCGAGCACCACCACATCGGCATCGCCACAGGCGGCGAGCATTTCATCCAGATGTGCCACCTCCCCCAGCATGCGCTGGCGGCGGGTGTGGTGCGCCTGCAGCTGCGTGCGCGCCAGCCAGTGTTCGATTACCGCGCGCCCGCGTGGGCCGGCCTGCGCATCGTCGGCCAGCCACACCCGCGTGCCGGCGGGTGTGGCCGCATCCAGTGCGCCCAGACAGGCATCCAACGCCTCGTCGTCGGTGCCTACAGGAACCAAAATGACAGGATCCATTCATTCCTAAATCGATATTTCAGCCTAAAAAATATAATCCAATCAAATTTTGAGCAACTCAGAGTACATACCAAAGAGCACCCTCATCTCTGAATTACTAAATCTCCCGGGTGCAGGTAACCGTTGCAATAACTGTCAGCCCCCTGACAGGATCCTGCCACCAAGTATAAGATGTCAGCGGACATGTTTCAGCCGACTTTGCCGACTCCCCCCAACCATCCCTGCTGAAGTAGGCATTCATCATTGCATGGCCGGTAGCGATATTAAGCGCGTTTGAAAGCGGTATGCCACTATACTGAGCGCTATACGACACACTAAAAGGAACTGCACTAGCACTCCCCGCTATAAACGGAGCAAGTAAAAAAAAGGCGAGAAAGAAATACCTAAATGGTTTTTTGATGCACATTTCATTTTCTCCACTTATTTTAATCTAGCGAATTATTTATGAACATCCATTGGCCTCATAGACTTAAATTTTGAGCCATACTCGTCAGTTAAGTCACGCGCATCTTGAGGATTACGGACTATCGATGGCGTGATGAGAACGATAACCTCTCTGCGATCACTGTTTTGTGTCTTACGTCCGAAAAGTGCGCCAACAACTGGCAATTTACTAAGGAACGGTATGCCATTACTTCCGTCAGTTGTACTGTCGTCGATAAGACCTGCCAGCATGATGGTGTCGCCATTTTGAACAGCCGCCTCCGTTTTAACGCGTCGGGTGTTGATGTCGACATTGCATGCGGCACTGTTAACCGTTGTAGTGGCTGCAGCTGTGCAAGCAGCTGGTCGAGCACCAGGCGTACTAACCTCCTGAACAATATCGAGAAAAACCATGCCATCCTTCGTCACACGCGGACGCACCTTTAGAATCACACCTGTGTCTATGTATTGCACAGATGAGAAGCTGCTATCACTACCCAACCCAGTATTGATTGAAGTGGAATTTATGGGGATCCGCGACCCCACATTAAGCGTCGCCTCCGCGTTGTTACGCACGAAAACAGATGGCGTTTGCAGAAGGCGCAGATTAGTTACCTGATCTAGCGCACTAATAATCGCAGCTGCATTTTTTCCAAGAAATGTCCAAGCGACGCCATTGCTCGTAACGCTACCCGAAACATCCCCCCAAATTCCCCTGCCAGCAGCCGAGGGTAGATTGGGGCCACCGCTTCCATCAGCATTGGATGGCGTGGTGACTGCATTTTCGAAATACCAGTTAACGCCATACTGCAATCGACCAGTTAGCGTCACTTCTGCAATTTGAGCCTCGATGTGGACCTGCATAGGCATCACATCGAGCTTTTCAATCACATCGCGAATAGATTTCCATGCCTGAGCACTTGTGCGCACAAGTAGTGTGTTGGTCTCAGCAACTGCAGAAACACCAACTTTGTCGCCCTCCACCTCCAGCGTAACGCTACCGTTCTGGTTGGTACTAGGCGGTAGCTGAAGCATGCCGCTGCCGCTACTTCCGCCGAAGCTCCCTGACGTACCCGACTGACTCGAACCATTACTCGTGCCACCTATATCTCCACCAGTGGCGCCACTGCTACTTCCAAGACTTTCATCCCGATCGGCCCCACCGCTATTATTGCCTAACATATTCACAACACCGCCCGGCACCAAAGAAGGACCGCTATTACCGCCATTGCCACGCCCGCCGAACACTTCCGACAGGCGATCGGCCAGGTCCTTGGCCTTGATGTATTTCAGCTCATACGAAAACAGGCGCACGCCGCCACCGGCGCTGTCGATGCGGTCCAGCCACTGCTGGATCTGGTCCAGATAGCGCGGCTGCGGGGTGATCACCAGCACCGCGTTGGCATTTTCCAGCGGCATGAAACGGAACATGCCGGCACTGGGGGTCTTGCTCTGTTCGCCGAAGACCTTTTCCAGATCGGCGCTGACCTTTTCGGCCTTGCCGGACTGGATCGGGAACACGCCCACCGACATGCCCGACAACCAGTCCACGTCGAAGATCTGCACGGTGCGCAGATAGTTTTCCAGCTCGGCGCGGGTGCCGCCCAGGGTGATCACGTTACGCGAGGCATCGGTGCCGACGATGGCGTTCGGGCGCGCGTACGGCTCCAGCACCTTCTTCATTTCGCTGGCGGAGATGTACTTCAGCGGCACCACGCGCACCTCGAAGCCGCGCGCGGCCGACGGTGAGGCGGTGCTGGGCGCGACGGTGCCGGCCAGAGCCTGGTCGGCCGGCACGATGTTGTAGCGGCCACCGCTGAACACCATGCGCGCGTTGTTCCAGCCCAGCACCATCTCCAGCAGGTTCAAGGCCTGCGCCGGCGAGACCGGATTGGGGGTGGCCAGGGTGACGGTGCCCTGCACGCCCGGGGCGATGACGTAGTTCTGCCCCAGCATGTCGCCCAGGATCGCCTTGACCACGGCCTGCACCGATTCGCCTTCGAAGTTGAAGGTGGCACTGCCGCTGCTCGCCATGCCCAGGGTGGGCGATGGGGCCGCGGCGGCGCTCTGGTTGATCATGGTGCCGCTGCCGCGCCGGATCACCGGGGTCGGCTTGGCGCTGGCGTTGCCGTCGGCGCGTTGTTCGGCGGTGGTCTGGGTGGCGCCGGCGGCGCCGACTTGCGGATCCAGGCGCGCGTCGCGGCGCACGTCCGGTGGCGGAGTGGTGGCGCAACCGGCCAGCAGGCCAATCAGCAGGGACACGGGAAACAGGCGCGGCGTCATGCGTTCACTCATTGGGTCTGACCGGGGGTGGAGCCGCCCTGGCGCTGCTGTTGCAGCTGGCGGCGTCGGGCTTCGATACGTTCACGGATGGCGCGCATCTGCTCATCGGAGGGGCGTGGTGCTTCCTGGGCGCCATCGCTGCGCTGCGGCGGCACCGTCGGCGGCGCCTGGCCACCGGGCTGCTGCTGCGGCACCTCGGCCGGCGGCGGCGCGGGTGTTGCAGGTGCCGGCGGGACATTCGGCGGCAACGGCGGGACGGCACCGGGCGCCTGCGGGCGGCCCCCGATGGCGGTTGGCGGCTGCCCACCCTGGCCGTTGAACACCTGCAGCTCCAGGGTCTGGGTGCCGCCCGGGCCTTCGATGGTTGCACTGCGCGGCTGCAGGGCCAGCAACCGGTATCCCTTCACCGCATCGCCGCCCAGCTGCACCCGTACCGAATCGGCCGGATCCAGCGTCAGCGTGGCCATCTTGAAGGTGGAGGTCAGCAGTACGCCGGTCAGGCGCACCGTGGAGGCGGCGCCGCTGCCGTCGTTGCCGGACAGGAAGAACGGGTGCGGCAGGCGATCTTCGGCAAACGCCGGATGCGCGGCGATCTCGGCGTATTTTTCGAACGGCCCCAGCCGCTCAGGGGCCGGTGCCGGCAACGCCGGCAGGCGCTGCACCAGGGCCGGGTCATCGGGCAGCAATTCCACCCGCTTGCCCAGGCCGGCCACGGCCAGCACGCAGACCAGCAACGCCCAGCCGACCACGGTGGCCAGCAACCAGGTGCGCAGGCCGATCATTTCAAGGCGCATTGCTGGCCTCCCCGGCGGCAGGCGCGGCGCCGGTGTTCACCGGGCCGGCATTGCTGCCCGGCCGCAGGTAGCCGGCCAGTTCGAAGGCGATATCCAGGCCGTTGCCGCTTTCGTTGGGCGAGAGCTGGTAGCGCTGCGCCATCACGTTGAGGTTGTCCACGAACAGCCGCGGCGTGCCGTTTTCCAGGCTGTACAACACCGAGGCCAGTTCGGGCGTGCCGCAGCGCAGGCGCACCTGCACCGCCACGCGGGTGAAGCGCTTGGTTTCCGGCTGCAGCGGCGAGCGGTTGCTGATCGCGCAGCTGCGGTTGCCCGGGCTGGCATCGACCACGGCACGTTCCAGCCGCTGCACCAGCCCGGCCGAGGCCAGCTCGGCGGAACTCTCCGGCAAGAAGCCGGGGCGGCTTTGCAGCGTCTGCCTGGCCTGCTGCAGGCGCTGGCTGACCTGCGGGGCCTGTTGCAACTGCACGCGTACACGCAATTCGCGTTCGCGCAGCGATTGCAGGTCGTCCTGCACGGCGAGCATCGGCTGGGTGAACCACGGGTGCACCAACACCAGATACGCAACGCCCATCACCAGCAGCAACAGGCCCAAGGCGATCCAGCGATCGCGTTTAACGCTGCGCGGCATCGGCGGCCTCCTTGGCATCGGGACCGGCCAGTTCGGCGGTGATGGTGAAGCGGTCCACGTTGCGGCCGGCATCGCTCTGCAGCACGCCGGTCAGCGACGGTGTGCGCCACAACGGCGAACCTTCCAGACGGCGCACCAGCGAGGAGGCCTCCTTGCTCAAACCGATCAACTGCAATTGCCCGCCCTCGACCGAAAACTTTTCCAGATAGGTACCGCTGGGCAGGCGACGGCTCAATTCGTCCCAGATTTCCACCGAGGTCGGACGCGTGGCACGTTGCTCCTGGAAGAACGCTGCGCCCTCCACCAGTTCCAGCAACTGCTGACGCTCGGCGGCCACCTGGCGCGCGCGCCCGGCATTGGCCTGCACCTGCGCACGCAGGTCGTCGGCGGCCTGGCGGCGGTTGTCCAGCAGCAGCCAGCCGGCCACCGCGAGCAACACCAGCGCGGCCACGGCGAGCAACAGATTCCAGCGCTGCATCGGGTCGCTGCGGCGCAGGCGGCGTGCCGGCGGCAGCAGGTTCACGCCCAACGGCGCGCCGCGCGCATCGGCCACGTCGATCCCGGACAACGCGTTGTTCCAGGCCTCGGGCACGCCGGCCGGGCCGTCGATCATGCGCCGCGGCACCACTACTAGTTCGGCGTCGAGCTGGCCGTCTTCGCGCACGTCGAGCACGCGTGCATCGAAGTACACCTGGTCGGCGGTGAACGGGGTTTGCCGGTCGATCTCGAAGCGCGCCACGTCCTGCAGGCGTGCAGCGGCGGCGGCAGGCAGCCGCAACGGGCGGCGCAGCGCATGGCTGGCCGGCAGCAGCCAATGCTGCGGCAAGCCTTCCAGCGCGGTGGGCAGCAGCGCGTTCACTTCCTGCGGTTGCACCGGCCACGGCAGGCTGGCGACGGTGTCGCTGGTCTGGTCGCGCTGACGCAGCAACTGCAGCGCCTCGCCATCGAGCTGCAGCAACAGCCGTGACTGCGACAGGCCAAGCTGCCACTGCCAGCGCTGCGGCAACCACGCCAGCAACGATTGCTGCCACCAACGCCAGAAGCCGCCCGCGCCGGGCATGGCGCGAACGCCAATGCGTCCCAAGGTATCCCGCCACGCGGTCATTGCACTGCTGCTCCCTCTTCCCAACGCAAAACGGTGTAGGCGGACCCGGGCAGGGCCGACGCACCGGTGCGCACGACCGCACGCAGCACGGCCTCGCGTCCCTGACTCAGGCGTGCCCGGCTCTCGATACTATAAGTGTCTGTCCCACCAAGCGTCGCGTCGCTGCCTGGCAAACCCAGCGGCGCGTCACGCTGCGCCAGCAGTTGCTGCGCATCCAGGCCCATGGCGGTGAGCACCGGGCCGGTGGCAAAGCGCGCTTCCGGGCGCGAACGGCCGCTGTACAAGGTGACATGCGGCAACAGCTTGCGGTACAGCTCCGCGTCCATGCCCAGCACCAGGCGCAATTCGCCCAGTGTTTCAAACGGACCATCCTTGGCGCCATACGGCAGCCCGGCATCGGCATAGTCGCGGTCTTCCGCACCACCGCCCGGCTGCGTGAGCGTGTCGCCATCGCGCCAATCCACGATCGCGCCAGCCAGGCGCACATCGCGCCCGGCCTCGCCACCGACCGCGCGCACCAGCCCGGCGAGCAGCGTTGGCTCGGCCATGTTCAGATCCACCTTGCCGCTCTCATCGATGATGCGGATCTCCACGTTGGCATCGTCCATCTGCCACCGATAGCGGCGCCCGTCCGGACGCCAGCGCGCTTGCGGCTCGCCACTGCTCAATCGCGACAGCGCGTATTCCATGCCGGCGCGTGCGTATTCCTGCGCCTGGCCGCCGTTGCGCAGCATGGACCCCTGCAGCGCTTCCACGCGCGCGGTCAGCGCAAACGCGCCGATCATCGCGGTGAGCAAGGCGATCAACCACAACACCAGCACCAGCGCTGCGCCGCGCATCGTCCTCATTGCGCCAGCGCTCCACCGCCACCGGACTGCGGCAGCGCCACCACCACCGGGGGCCAGGCCGCGCCGCCGCTGCGGATGTCGATGCGCACCAGCAAGGGCAGGCGATCGTGCCATTCCCATTGCGGCAGCCACCCGCTCAGCGCACCGCTTTGTGGATCGAGCCCGCGGTAGCGAAAGCTCACCTGCTGCACGTCATCGGCCAGCGTTTCAGCCGGCAAGGCGTTGCCTTCTTCGATCTCCTTGCCCGATTGCAACATGGTCAGCGCAATGGTGAGCGTGCGCTGCTCGCCATCGCCAACTACCGACACGTCATGCAGATACGGCCCGCCGCGGCCCAGATAATCCGGCACATCGGCGGCAAACCGCATGCGCTGCGGCTCGCCGACGAACAGCATCGGTTGCTGGCTTTGCGTATCGATGCCCATCGCGATCGGCAACGCCGCAGACAACCGGCGACGCAGGAATTCTTCTACCGCGCGCGTGCGTTCGCTGCGTTGCGCAATGGCTTCGCCGCGCTGGCTGATCGCGCTGGCCGAGCGCAACGTGGCAAAGGCCAGCGCCAGCCCGCCGACCAGCAGCATCGTGGCCAGCAGCACTTCGATCAGGGTGAACCCGGCAGCGCGCGGACGCATCACGCGGGGTTGCCCTGTGCAGTGGCCGTCACCAGCCGCAACGTGCGCCATAACAAGCGCTGGTTGGGTTGCTCGCCCCACCGCACCACCAAGGTGAGCTGCAGCAGCGTGGGGGCGCTCGGGTCTACCGGCGCCTGGGCATTGCGACGCGGTTCGTCGTAGGGGCGCACATCCAGCGACCAGCGAAAATGCCCGTCTTCCAGGCTGCCTTGCTGCTGCCCCGGCACCAGCGGTTTTTCCATGCCCTGCACGGCCAGCAACGACTGCGCATGCAAGGTGGCGCGGGTGCTTTCATCGGCCCCACGCACCTGCCGCGCCGCACCGGACAAGGAGCCGAGCAACAGCGTCAGCGCCAAGGCGAGCAACGCAAAGGCCACGATCACTTCGATCAACGAATAGCCGCGCTGATGCTTCATGGTGCTGGCGTCCGCAGCGGGCCGGAACGCACCTCGCCGGTGATCCAGCCGACGTCCACGCGCCAGCGCGCGTCCTTGATGGTCAGATCGATGCGCCCGCCGGTGGAGGCGCCATCGGCGAAGAACTGGATGGCGCCCTGGTCCTGGCGCGATTGCACCTGCCGGGCGCCGGTGAAGCGCACCTCCAGGGCAGCGGGCAGGTCGCCGTGATGGCCGCCGGGCGCTTCCCAACGCCGCTGCTGCGGGTCGATCAGAAAGCGCTGCGGCGTGCCAGTGGCGATGGCCTGGGTGCGCGTGTAGCGCAGTTGCGCGGCGATGGCCTTGCCGGCGCTGCGCAGACGCATGCCGTCGATGCCGCCGGTGAGCGCGGCGGCCGCCAGCACACCGGCCAGCGCGATCAGCGCGATGACCAGCAGCATCTCCAGCAACGAGCTGCCACGCAGCTGCCTGCGCACAACGGGCGCAGCGCGGTGCGGGGACAGCAACGGCAGACGCGCAACGCGCATGGGTCGCTACTTACTGGTACTTGATGTCCGAGTCGTAGCTGCTGCCGCCGGGGCGGCCATCCTTGCCGAGGCTGATCAGGTCGAAGGCCTGGCCATCGCCGGGCACGCGGTATTCGATGGTATGGCCCCACGGGTCGTTGAGCTCGACCGGCTTGGCGTACGGGCCCAGCCAACCGCTGCTACCGCCGGGCTGGGTGACCAGGTCATCGAGCTTGGTCGGCAATTTGCCGGTGTCGAGCTGGAAGTTTTCGATCTTGCCGGCCAGGGTCTGGATCTGCGACTTGGCGAGGTTCGCCTTGCCGCGATCGGCACCACCGAGCACGCGGCTGCCGACCAGGGTGAGCACCGCGCCGATCAGCACGATGACGATGATGATTTCCAGCAAGCTCATGCCGGCCTGGGCTGCGCGCGACGGACTGCGGGTGATGGAACGCTTGATCATGAACGATTTCCTTGCACGTCGATGAAAGATGCTGCCGCCAGAAGATGACACGGCCGGCACTGCAATGGTTCCCGCATGGGTGTCATGCGGTCACCGAAACGTTGTGGTGAATGTGGTGCGTGTACACGGGAGCGCGCGGCAGCATGCGAAGCGATGTCGCCAATTGCACGCAGAGGAGCGGCAGCCAGCGCGGCATCAGCGATGCGCATGCCGGTTGCCAGACGCACATCTACGCCTGCTGCGCGCCGCACGCGGCCACCACGCTCAACCGATGGCATTGGTGAGGTCATACAGCGGTACCAGCACCGAAATGATGACAAGCCCCACCACCGAGGCCAGCACCAGGGTGATCAGGGGCACCAGCGCGGCCAGCGCGCGGTCGATGGCCTGCGCAGTTTCCAGCTCGAACGTGTCGGCGGTCTTGAGCAGCATGGTGTCCAGTGCGCCGGACTCCTCGCCCACCTGGATCATTTGCAGCGCCAGCCGCGGGAACCGCTTGCCGCGCGCCAGCGACATCGACAGGCCATGCCCATTCTTGACGTCGTCGGCTGCGGCGGCCACATCTTCCACCAGCGCGGTATTGGACATCACGTTGCGCGCGATGCCGATCGCTGCGAGCAGCGGCACGCCGTTACGCAACAAGGTGCCCAGCGTGCGCGTAAGCCGCGCAGTTTCCAGCCGTGCGATCAGGCTGCCGATGACTTTCTGGCGCAACAGCCAGGCATCCAGCGCAGCACGGAACGCGGCATTGCGGCGCTTGCGATCCAGCCATAGACCGAGCACGCCGGGAATCACCACCAGCACCAGCCACCAATCGCGCACCAACAGGCCAACGCTCAGCACCGCCTGGGTGAACCACGGCAAGGCCACATCCAGGCTTTCGTACATCTGCGCGAACTGCGGCACCACATAGCCAAGCAGGAACAACAGCGCGCAGCCGACCACCGCCAGCAGGATCGCCGGGTAGATCAGCGCGTTGATCACCTTGCCCTTGAGTGCGCGGCTGCGTTCCAGGTAGTCGGCCAGGCGCTGCAGGGTGTCCTGCATGCTGCCGCCGGCTTCGCCCGCGCGCACCATGTTGATGTAGAGCTTGGAGAACAGCCCGTGCTGGCGTTCCAGCGCCACCGACAATGGCGCGCCGCCGCGTACGGTGTCACGGATGTCGGCGATGACGCGGCGGCTTTTGTCGTCTTCGGGCAGATCCATCAGGATCGACAGCGCACGGTCCAGCGGTTGCCCGGCGCCGATCAGCGTGGCCAGCTGCTGGGTGAATTGCACCAGCGCGGCATTGTCGAACGGCTTCTTGCGCAACAGCATGCGCAAGGACGGCGAACCGTTTTCGCCGGTGGCCAGACGCGTTTCTACCGGCAGGTGGCCTTGCTCCTGCAGACGCAGCGCCACCTCGGCATCGTTGGCCGCTTCCATCTGACCATCGAGCATTTCGCCGTGCGCATCGAGCGCCTTGTAGCGGTACAGGGGCATTAGGCTGGGAGGCCGGGAATTGGGAATTGGGAATCGGGAATGGGGTGAGGCGCTTGGTCGTGGGGATTTGGGAACAGCGCGGCGGTGCGGGCGATGGGTGCGGGGGCCTTTGCGTTGCAGCGCATACGTGGGACTGCCTGAAAGCCCGCGTTATCCGCGTTAGATAGCGCGCAGCCTGCGCGCGTTGCTGCACTCGCTGCTCTCACGCATCCTCCGTGACGCGCAGGACTTCTTCGATGGTGGTTTCGCCACGCAGGGCCTTGGACAAGCCATCTTCGTACATGGTGCGCATGCCGGACTTGCGCGCCAACTGCTCGATCTCGCCCATGCCGGCGCGGCGCATCACCGCGCGGCGGAGTTCGTCGTTCATCACCAGGAACTCGACGATGGTGGTGCGGCCCAGGTAACCGGTGGGCGCCGCCGCCGTGGCACGCGGGCGATACAGGAAGATCTCGCCGTCCGGCTGCAGCCGGCGCAGGTCGAAGCGTTCGATCTCTTCCGGCGATGCGGCATAGCGTTCGGCGTTGGCCAGGTCGAGTTTGCGCACCAGGCGCTGGGCCAGGATGCCGTTGATGGTGGAGGTCAGCAGATAGTCTTCCACGCCCATGTCGAGCAGGCGGGTGATGCCGCCAGCGGCGTTGTTGGTGTGCAGTGTGGACAGCACCAGGTGGCCGGTGAGCGCGGACTGGATCGCGATGCGCGCGGTTTCCAGATCGCGCATTTCGCCGATCATGATGATGTCCGGATCCTGGCGCACGATGCTGCGCAGCGCGTTGGCGAAATCCAGCCCGATCTGCGGCTTGGCCTGGATCTGGTTGATGCCTTCGATCTGGTATTCCACCGGGTCTTCGACGGTGATGATCTTGACGTCGGAGGTGTTGAGCTGGCTCAGCGCGGTGTACAGCGTGGTGGTCTTGCCCGAACCGGTGGGCCCGGTGACCAGCATGATGCCGTGCGGTTGTTCGAGCACCTTGCGAAATTGCGGCAGGAAGTCTTCGGTGAAACCGAGCTTGTAGAAATCGAACACCACCGTTTCACGATCGAGCAGACGCATCACTACGCTCTCGCCATGCGCGGTGGGCACGGTGCTGACACGCAGATCCAGCTCCTTGCCCTGCACGCGCAGCATGATGCGGCCGTCCTGCGGCAGGCGGCGCTCGGCGATATTGAGCTTGGCCATGATCTTGATGCGGCTGATTACCGCGGCGGTGAGCTTGGCCGGCGGGCTTTCACCTTCCACCAGCACGCCATCCACGCGGTAGCGCACCTTGAGCCGGCTTTCGAACGGTTCGATATGGATGTCGGAGGCGCGCAGTTCCACCGCGTGCTGGATCACCAGGTTCACCAGGCGGATCACCGGCGCTTCGGAGGCAAGATCGCGTAACGCTTCGATGTCGTCGGTGCTGCTGGCATCGCCGTCAGCGGTTTCCACGATCGTGCCCATCGCGCTGCGGCCCTGCCCATACCAGCGCTCGATCAGGTCGTCGATTTCCGAGCGCAGGCCTACTTGCAGCAGCAGCGGCAGGCCGGTGGCCAGGCGCACCGCATCGATCGCGTAATCGTCGTAGGGATCGGCAATCCACAGGTCGAGCCGGCCATCGCGCTCGCCGACCGGGCACAGATGAAATTGCTTGAGAAAGCGCAGCGACAGGCCCTGCACTTCAGGCAGCATTTCCGGCGGGGTGTCGCCGAGCTGGCGTGCATCCACCAACGGCAGGCCGAGCACCTCGGCGCAGGTCTCGGCGTGATCGCGCTCGGACACCAGCCCCAACCGGCCCAGCAGCGCCAACAGGCCCATGCCGGATTCGGCCTGCAGCTGGCGCGCGCGCAGCAGGTCGGTGTCCTTCAGACGACGGCGTTCAAGCAGTGCTTCGACGATGCGCGTTTCTGCACTTCGCTGCTCAATTGGATCGACGGCAACCGCGTTCACACTCGTCTCCACAAGTCCGGCGCCGACTGTAGCAGTTTGCCGCGACGATCAACCGCACCACTGCGAAAGGCCCTGAAAAACGAATGCCCCCGGTGATTGGCCGGGGGCATTCGGTCACACTATTGCAGCGATTACTGTCGCGCGACGAGCGTCAGCTTCGCGTAGTCCCCTGCACCCACCAGCTTGATGTAGTAGGTACCAGCCTTGGGTGCGGTGAAGCGCACCGTTTCGCTGTTGCCCGGACGGGTGGACTTGGCGTCGTAATCGGTTGCGGTGGGCTCGGCTTCGAAGCTCACGTAGACCGACACGTTACCGGTGCCGCCGTAGGTCATGAAGCTCAGCACCGCACCGGCCTTGGCTTCGAAGCTGTACAACGTGGAGCTGTTGTACTCACCGCTCAGGCCGGTCAGCGGGGCCTTGTTGGTCAGGGCAATGGCGGCCGGCGCGCAGGTCTCGGTGTCCGGGTCGCAGGGCTCCACCAATACCGCTTCCAGCGCGGCCTTGGCGTCGACGATGCCGCTGCCGATCGGGGTGCTGGTCGGCGGGGTCACCGGGAAGCGGCGGCTGGTCTGCTTGAGCAGGGCTTCCATCGCCGCCGGGGTCAGCGGGCCATCGCCCAGGCCGATCGACGCGCTCTGCACCAGGGCCACGACACCGGCCACGTGCGGGGACGCCATCGAGGTGCCGCCCATACCCATGTAGCTATAGCTACCGGAGGTCGGGGTGGTGGCGCCGTCGTAGCCGGCCTGCCAGATGTAACCACCCGGGTTGCCGTCCACGCTGCCGCCGCCGCCGGGACCGGACAGGTCCACCTTGCTGCCGTAGTTGGAGTAGTAGGTGATGCCGCCGGTGATGCGGGTGGCGCCGACGGTGATGGTGTTGTTGCAGCTGGCCGGCGAATGGTTGGCCGCATCTTCGCCGCTGTTGCCGGCCGCCACCACCACGCTGGTGCCGCGCGACACCGCGCCATTGATCGCGACCTGGGTGGCCGGATCGCAGGGCTCGCCGCCACCCAGGCTCATGTTGATCACTTCGGCCGGGTTGGTGTTGGCGGGGACGCCATCGACCGTACCGCCGGAGGCCCACACGATCGCATCGGCGATGTCGGAGGTGTAGCCGCCGCAGCGGCCGAGCACGCGCACCGGCAGGATGGTGGCCTTCGGCGCGACGCCAGCCATGCCCACACCGTTATTGGTTGCCTCGGCCACGGTGCCCGAGACGTGGGTGCCGTGCCAGGAGCTTTCCTGTGCCACCGACCCGTCGTAGCAGACGTTATCGGCCTCTTCCCAGTCACCGTAGTCCAGCGCGCCCGGGACGCGGGCGTCGGTGGGGCGACGCGAGACTTCGGCATCGGTGATGAAGTCATAGCCCTGCAACAGGTTGCCAGCGAAGTCCGGATGGCCCGGCAGGATGCCGGTATCCAGCACCGCCACCACCACGCCGGCACCTTGCGAGAGGTCCCATGCGGCCGGCGCGTTGATGCCGCCGTTGGGGTTGCTCAGATGCCACTGGTACTGCGCGTACAGCGGGTCGTTGGGGACCAGCTGCGGGGTCACGTCGGTCGCGGCAACGCTCTTCTTGATTTCGACCGGACGCAGCATGCGATCGATCTGCACCTCGGCCACGGACGGGTCGTTCTTCAGCTCGACCACCACCTTGTCCACCTGTGCGGCGGTCAGCGTGCCGGACAGCTTGATCAGGTCCGAGCCAATGCCCAGCTTGCGCAGGTAGGTCGCCTTGGCGGCGGTGGCGCCAGCACGCGCACCGGTCACCGGTGCGGCACGGCCCACGGCCGATTGCACCACGCCCAGCTTGCTGCTGCGATCGCTCGCGGCGGCCGTGCCGTCCTTGTAACGCACGATCAACCGGCTGCTGAAATCGCTGGCGGCCGGCGCGGCTTGGGTCGGTTCCTTGACCTGCAACGCGGGGGCAGCAACGAGGGTGCCCGAAGCACCCAGGGCCATCATCAAGATGGCGCCAGTCAGCGGGTTGAGACGGAAATTCTTGTCGATCACGGTGAAGTCCTCTTCAGTTTTTCGTGGATCAGGCGTCAGCACGGCCATCACTCCCTGCGAATCCGTTGGCCGGCCAAGCCACGGTCCTCGCCCGCCCCCTCAGGCCTTGCTCTGTCGCGACGGCGCACGACGGCGCCGTCGCTGTTTTCAACCGTGCGTTACCAACCGAAACCGGCACCTACGCCGATCGAGCTGTCGTCGCCGCTCAATGCGCCACCGATGGTCACCGTGGCGCGCGGGCTGATTGCCCGCTGATAACCCACCGACAACGCCGACTCGCCGTTCTGGAAACCGACACCGGCACCGATGCGGTTCTGCGAGGCGATACCGGCCACGCTGGCGGACATGTTCAACATCGCCGAGCCCATCGCACCCTGGCGATCGAGGCGACGGTTCTGCCGGCGCAGACGGTCTTCGATATCGCCCTGGTAGGTTTCGAAGCTGTCGGCCATCGCGCTGTAGCGGCTGTCGGTGTAGCTGTTGGCTGCGGCCACGCCGCTATCCAACTGGCCCTTGTTGACCGCATCGGTGGCGCGCGTACCGGCGGCCACATTGGCCACCTGACGCTCACCGCCCACGCTGCCCACCGAGACCGTGTTGGCGCGGTCGGCAACCGAACCCTGGCCCAGTGCCACCGCACCCTGAGCACCGGCGCGGGCACCCTGCCCGATCGCCGTGCCCGAGGCCGCACTCACCTGCGCGCCTTCGCCCATCGCCACTGCATTGGTCGCCACCGCAGCAATCTGCGTGTTGGCACCCACTGCGGTGCTGCCATCGGCATTGACGCGTGCATTGCTGCCAATCGCGGTGTCGTTGGGGCCGTGCGCATACGCGCTGCCACCGATCGCGGTGCCAGTGATGTGGTTGGCCACAGCGGCGTTGCCAACTGCCGTCGAGGTGGCCGCCGGCGCGGCCGTGCCAACGACCGCAGCGGTCGGCGTGCCCTGCACGCTTGCGCTGCTGCCAGTGACATCGCTGCTCGCTGCCGTCGCTGATGCAGCCACCGCCGGAACCGCTGCGGTGCGCAGCGAAACCGTGCGTGCAGCGGTAGCCGTTGCGGTGCCGCCACGTGCATCCAGCTCGGTGACCTTGCTGTCCAACGCGGTCAATGCGGCACCGACGTTGTTGTAGCTGGCACCCTGGATGACGTAGGTCGGCGCAACGAACACACCTTGTGCGCCGATCGCCGCACCACCGCCGAGGAAGCTGGCGGTATTGCTGAGCGACTGGAAGAACTGGCCACCGTTGATCGCATCGGTGCTGGCATCGGCAATCGCGCCGGCACCCACATTGACGATGCGACGCGTCGCCGGGCCACCGCGGCCGTTGCCGCTGCCCACCGACACCACGTTGGCTTCGTAGGTGCGCGAACCGGAACCCAGCGCTACCGAATCGGCGCCGCTCGCACCCGCATTGGCACCGAGGGCGACGGCATTGGCGCCGCTTTGGCGCACAAAGGAGTTGTAACCCAGTGCAACGCCGTTCTCGCCGATGGAGTTGGTCTGCCGCCCCATCGCCGTGCTGTTCACGCCGCTGGCGCTGCTGTCCACACCCATCGCGCTGGCGCCGGTGGCCGAGGCAGTGCTGCCTGCGGCTACCGCCACGCTGCGGGCACCGCTGGCGGTGGCGCCAGCACCGGCGGCGGTAGCGCGATCGCCCGTTGCACGGGCCACGCCCTCGCCGGTGGTCTGCACCATGCCGCTGGTGGTCTGCACATCGGCCGCCAATGCATCCAGCTGGCCCTTGTTGACCGCATCGGTGGCGACTTCGCCGTCGCTGACATTGACGATGCGACGCGTTGCCGGGCCACCGCGGCCATTGCCGCTACCGACCGACACCGTGTTGGCTTCGTAGGTGCGCGAGCCCGAGCCCAATGCCACCGAATCGGCGCCGGTGGCACCGGCATTGGCACCGAGTGCAACACCGTTGACCGCGCTTTCGCGCACGAACGAGTTGTAGCCCACCGAGACCGCGTTTTCACCGATTACGTTGACCTGGCGGCCCACGCCGGTGCTGTTGATGCCGGTGGCCGAGGCATCCACGCCGACTACGCTTGCACCAATCGCATCGGCGCGGCTGTTGCCGCCGATCGCCAGCGTGTTATCCGCAAGTGCGGCAGCGCTCTGGCCCAACGCACTGGCGTTGACGCCGTCGGCATAGGAGTTCCAGCCGATCGCGGTGGTGTAATCGGCCGTGGCCCATGCACCGGCACCGAAGGCCGCTGCACCGGTGCCCGACGCACGTGCCGGGATGAAGCCGAAGAACGTGCTGCCGCCCACCGCTACGCTTTCATCGCCGGTGGCTTCGCTGAATTCACCCACGGCCACCGCGCTGGCGCCGGAGGCCAGCGACGCGGCACCCACTGCGGTGCTGTAGTCGCTGGATGCCACTGCGCCGTAGCCCAGTGCCGACGACAAGCGGCCGCTGGATTCGCTATAGCCACCGAAGGCGGCACTGCCCACGTTGGACGCGGCGCTGCGGAAGCCGACCGCCGTGGCCTGGTTGTCCGAGGCTACCGCTTCGCTGCCCAGTGCAGTGGTGTAGGTCGAAATGGCCTGCGCGCCGGCACCGTTGGCGGTGGCACCGATATCGCTGGCCAGCGCGTTGCTGCCCACCGCGCTGCTGTTTTCGCCCAGCGCCTGGGCGTTGTTACCCACCGCTGCGGCGCCGATGCCGCTGGCCAGCGCATCCATGCCGACTGCGGTTGCGCTCTCGGCAACCGCCTGCGCACCTGCACCCAAGGCGGTGCTGTTATCGCTGCTGGCATTGGCACCTTCGCCGGCGGCCAGCGCGTTGTCGCCTTCGATGTAGGCACCGGCATCGCTGTCGTCGCTGCCGCTGGCCTTGAAGTATTTGCTGGTGCCCTGCGCGGTTTCAGCCACCGCGGTGAGCTGGTCCAGATTCACCGCATCGGTGCCTTGCGTACCGGCCGCGACATTGGTGATCTGGCGCTCGTTGCCGGCACTGCCCACCGACACCGCAAAGTCGCGATCAGCGACCGAATCGGCACCCAGCGCTACGCTGCTTTCGCCGGTGGATTCGGCGAAGTTACCCAGCGCGGTGCTGTTCAAACCCGGAGCCCACGCCGCGCCGCCCAGCGCGGTGGAGAAATCGCCGGAGGCCTCGGTCGGCAACAGGCCGAGCAAGGCGCCACCCACCGCCACGCTGTTGTAGCCGCTGGCAACGCTGGCCTGGCCGGCCGCGATGCTGTACGCGCCGGAGGCAGTGGCATCGCCACCGACAGCCACGCTGCTGGAGCCGCTGGCGGTGCTGAAGTTACCCAGCGCGGTGCTGTTGAAACCGCTGGCGGTGGAATAGCCACCCAACGCGGTGGAGTAGTTGGAGGTGGCTTCGGCGCCAAAGCCGAATGCCGCCGCGCTGGTGCCATCGGCCACGCTCTCTGCACCGACCGCCGTGGCGGACTCGCCCGTGGCACTGGCGAAATAGCCCAGTGCAGTGCTTTCGGTGCCTTCGGCCACGCTCAGCGCACCACCGGCAAATGCACCATCACCGGACGCCCCTGCCGCTGCGCCCACTGCCGTGCTCTGCGCACCGGAAGCTTCGCTTTCGCCGCCCAGGGCCACGCCGTAATCACCGCTGGCCTGGCTGAAAGCGCCGGTCGACACGCTGCCGTAGCCGCTGGCAGCGGCGTTGTAGCCGGACGCATTGGCGTACTGCGCCGTGGCGCTGGCACCGCTGCCGATGGCGACCGCACCGATCGCAGTGGCCTGGCTGCTGGCGCCGAATGCGCTGCTGTAGTCGGCATCGGCGGTGGCATTGGAGCCGGCAGCCGTGGCGTCTTCGCCCTGTGCGAACGCGTTGCCGTCACCGGTGCCCGCATACAGACGCGCGGTGGTCTCGGCAGTGCCGGCCACGGCGTTGAGCTGGTCCAGGTTCACCGCATCGGTGCCTTCGGTACCGGCGGCCACGTTGGTGATCTGCCGCTCGCTCCCCGCGCTACCTACCGATACCGTGTTGTCGCGATCGGCAAACGCGTTGGCGCCGAGTGCGACGCTGTTGTCGGCGTACGCCACGCTGTCGGTGCCCAGTGCCGTGCTGCCTTCGCCCCACGCCACGCTGGCCTGGCCCACTGCCGTGGAAGCAGCACCGTTGGCAATGCTTTCGAAGCCGAGTGCGGTGGCGCCGCGCCCGCTGGCGGCACTGCTGGCACCCAATGCCGTGCTGTTGTCGGCAAGCGCCGATGCATTGGAACCTGCGGCAACGCTGTCGGCACCATCGGCAATCGCGGTGCCGTCACCGCTGGCGACAAAGGTGCGCGCAGTGGTGGCGGCGCCGTCGGACACGGCCGTGAGCTGATCTAGGTTCACTGCGTCGGTGCCTTCGGTACCGGCCGCGACGTTGGTGATCTGCCGCTCGCCGCCAACCGTGCCTACCGACACCGTGTTGGCACGATCGGCCACTGCGCCAACGCCAAGCGCGACGCTGTTGTTCACGGCAACTTGCGCACTGTCGCCGATCGCGATGCTGTCAGTGCCTTCAACGAAGGCCTCGGCGCCGAGCGCGATGCTGCGATCGCCGTATCCGACTGCCTGCGAACCGATGGCGATTGAGCGTCCACCGCCGCCCCAGGCGTTGTTACCGATAGCGACAGAACCGACGCCAGATGCGACCGACGTGATGCCGATCGCCACGCTCCCTCCGCCATACGCGGTGCTTTCAGCACCGATCGATGTGCTGCTATCGCCGAACGCCACGCTGGCAAATCCAAGTGCAGTGGATTCGTCACCATTGGCAATACTTTCGAAACCCACCGCCGTGGCGCCGCGACCAAATGCCACGCTCGTGCTACCGAGTGCAGTGCCATAGAAACCCGACGCGGTGCTGTCCGCACCCAGCGCGGTTGCATAGCGATCGCTGGCGATGCTGTTGAAGCCCACGGCGGTGGCGTTGTTGAAGTTCGCCACTGCACCGCTGCCCACCGCAGTGGTGTTGATATCCGATGCGAGACTGCTGGAGCCCAGCGCGGTGCTGTAGTCGCTCAATGCAGAAGCATTGGCACCTGCCGCAACGCTGTCCACGCCCTCGGCCAGGGCGCTGCCGTCGCCGGTCGCCACGAACGTGCGTGCCGTCGTTGAGGCCACATCCGAGACTGCGGTGAGCTGGTTGAGATTCACCGCATCGGTGCCTTCGGTGCCGGCGGCGACGCTGGTGATCTGGCGCTCCGCACCAGTTGCGCCCACCGACACCGTATCGGCGCGCGTGGCCACCGAGTTGGCGCCCAAGGCCACCGAGTTCGCGCCGCGTGCGGTGCTGTAATACCCGAGCGCGGTGCTGAGTTCACCGCTGGCCCACGACTCCGGACCCACGGCAGTGGCGCCTTCGCCCGGTGCATAGGCGAAGTAACCCACTGCAGTGGCTTCGGTGCCCGAGGCTTCGCTGAGCGTGCCGACCGCCGTGGTGTAGGTGCCCGAGGCAATTGCGCCGGCGCCAAGCGCGGTGGAGGCTTCGCCACTGGCCTGGGTCTGCACGAAGAACCCTAGCCCCGGAATCAGATCCACCGGGCCGCCGACGGCGGTGCTGCTGGTGCCGCTGGCGCTGGTCTGCGTGCCCACGGCCGTGGAGTAGTCGCCGGTGGCGTTGGACACCGCGCCGAACGCCGACGACTGCGCGCCGGCCGCGTAAGCGCCCACGCCATACGACGAGGCAGCGAAACCATCCGCGCTGGCGCTGGCGCCCACCGCGGTGCCGCCCACAACGGCGCTGGTGGCACCGGTGTCAACCGGCACACCGCCATTGGTGATCAGCGGGTTGCCGTCTTCATCCACAGCGGCTCCGCCCACCGCCACGCTGCCCGGCCCGTTGGCCTGCGCGTTGTAGCCGAATGCGGCGCTGTTCTGCCCTACCGCGAGCGCGTTGGCGCCCACGGCGGTGGCGTTGTCGGCCTGTGCATTGGCGCCGCTGCCCACGGCGAGCGCGCCGCTGCCGAAGGCGTTGGCGGCATCGCCGGCAGCCACCGCACCAGCACCATCGGCATACGCGCCGATGCTGTCGTCACCCGGCTGTGCCTTGAAAAATGTGGCGGTATCTTCGGCCACCTCGGACACGGCCTGCAGCTGCGCCACGTTGACAGCGTCGTTGGCGTTGACACCGGCGGACACGTTGGTGATGCGGCGCGTTGCCGGGCCGCCGCGGCCATTGCCGCTACCGATCGACACCACGTCGTCTTCGTGGGTGCGCGAACCGGCGCCCAGTGCCACCGAATTGGCGCCGGTCACGCCGGCATTGGCGCCGAGTGCCACCCCATTTTCGCCGGCCTGGCGCACGAAACTGTTGTAGCCGATGGCCACTGCGTTTTCGCCGATGGCGTTGGTCTGGCGGCCGATCGCGCTGCTGTTGACGCCACTGGCGCTGCTATCGGCGCCGGTGGCCACCGCGCCGGTGGCGCTGGCGTTGCTGCCTGCACCGATCGCGGTGGCATGGGCGGCGGGTGCCGACGCGCCACGGCCAACTTCGACCGACTGCGCACTGGCGGAAAGGGGAATGGCGATCCCGGCGCTACCCAGCGCCAGGGCGATCGCGGCGGCCAGGGAGAGTGCCTGACGGCGGTCAATCAGCGCGGCCGATGCCACGCTTCCCGGGCTGTCGCCGCTGGCCAATTCCGATGCCACGGCCCACACACCCAACGATTTGTTCCAGACCTTGCGATAAATCCGATTCATCGACGTCCTGCTCCTGAAGTGGACTGGTTTTTAGCGATTCCCCACCACCGCAAAAGCCTTCCAGCCAATGCGATCCCCCTGTGGTTACTGGCGCCATGGGCCGGGTGGCGGTGCGCGGAATTTCCCGCACCTTGGGATAGTCAAAAAATGAACGCTACCCAACCATAGAACTGGGCGAAGTGTTAACAGCGCTCAAATCGGGCGTCAAGTTTTTGACACGCCACGTGCATAACCGTGATGACCGTCACGCTTCAGGCTGGTTTTATTAGTTTTTCGATAAATCTTTGGAAAACAGCCACCTAGGTCACGCCATGCCGCACGCCGCCACGCTGAATAGGCGTGTCCGGGCAAGACAAAAAAACCCGCTGGCAGGACGCCAGCAGGCTTGGTTGCGCAAAAGATGGGCAGGAAACCGGTCAGGGCAGCGGCCAACGCTCCACACGTTGGCCGCTGCCGGAATCAGCGGGGCCCGGATGCGTCGCGGGCGCCAACAAATCGTCGCCGTGTGCATTGCGCAGCACGGCGTGTCGGATCACTGACGCGCGAGCAGGCTGACCCCATCGAAGCTGGCGCCATCGAGTTTGACGATGTAGGTGCCGGCGCGCGGCGCGGTGAAGCGCACGGTCTGGCTGGTGCCGCTGCGGGTGGACATGCCGTCGTTGTCGGCGGCGGTCGGCTGACGGTCCAGGGCCACATACAGCGCCGCCTGCCCGCTGCCACCGAAGCTGATGAAGCTGAGCACCGCACCAGCGGCCGCGTCGAAGGTAAACACCCCTGGATCGCCGGCCAGGTTGGAGATCCCGCGCTCCACCACACCATTGCGCAGCGGTTGCGCGTCCACGTTGCAGGTCACATCGCCTGCGCCACATTCCTGCAGGGCGCGGGCAACAGCGGCACCGGCATCCACAATGCCGCTGCCCGCAGGCGTTGCATCGGGAATGGCGACCGGGAATGCGCGTGCAGTGCGCTTGAGCAGGGTTTCCAGGGCCGCTGGCGACAACGGCGGTTTGCCGTCGGCGATCAACGCGCTCTGCACCAGGGCTGCGGTGCCTGCCACGTGTGGCGCTGCCATCGACGTACCGGCGAACGTGTTGCCGCCATAGGTGAACTGCCCGGAGGTCGGCGTGGTCCGGCCGGTGTAGAAGGTCTGCCAGATGAAGCTGCGGATCGGGCCATCGTCCGTGGCAAAGAACATCGAACTGCCACCCGGGCCAGCCAGATCGACCAGACGGCCAAAATTGCTGTAGTCGGTCAGCCCGCCCGTCGCGCGGGTTGCGGCCACGGCGATGACATTGGCGCAATTGGCAGGGCTTGAGGTCGACACGTCCGAGCCTTCATTGCCTGCCGCCACCACCACGGTGGTGCCGCGCGAAACCGCACCGTTGATCGCTGCCTGCGTGACCGCATCGCAGGCACCGCCGCCACCCAGGCTCATGTTGATCACTTCGGCCGGGTCACGGTTGTCCGGCACGCCGTCGACATGGCCACCCGATGCCCAAACGATGGCGTCGGCGATATCGGAACCAAAACCACCGCAATGCCCGAGCACCCGAACCGGCAGCACCTTCGCCCGGTAGGCCACGCCCGCGCCACCGATGCCGTTGTTGGTGGCTTCTGCCACCGTGCCGGCCACATGCGTGCCGTGCCAGGTGCTGTCGTCCGCCACCGAGAACAGGCCACATTCGCCGTCCTCTGCGATCCAGTCGCCCATATCGAGCGCGCCGGCCACCCGCTCGGCAGTGGGGCGCCGCGAAAAGAACGGATCGGTAATGAAGTCGTAGCCGGCGAGCAGATTGCCAGCCAGATCGGGATGGCCCGGCAGGATGCCGGTATCCAGTACCGCCACCACCACGCCCTCACCCTGCGTCGTGGCCCAGGCTTGCGCCGCATTGATGCCGCCGACCGGGTCGATGAGATGCCATTGATTGCTCTGCAACAGCGGATCATTCGGCAGCGCACCGCCACTGCTTTGCAGTGGATACATCCGCGGATCGATCTGCACCGACGCCACCGCAGGATCGGCCGCCACTTCCTTCACCAGGCGGTCGGCGTCGGCGCGGCTGAGCCGTGCGGGTAACTTCACCAGTTCGCCGCCCACTGCCAGCGTGCGCAGATACTCCGGTGCAGCCGCGTTACCGGCACGCGTTGCCGGTGCCAAACGCACCGATGCGCGGGCAGCGGCGGTGGTGATGGCAGCCGCTGCGGTCCGCCCGGCATCGCGTGTGGTCACCCGGCCGCTGCGGTAAGTCACGATGAGTCGCTCGACCGGCGCATTGGCCGCGGCTTGTGGCTGCCTGGCGCTTGCCGCCGCAGGGCCGGGGCTGGCGGCGGTTGCGGTGCCAACGCCAAATGGAGACGCGGCAACGCAGCACGCCAGCAGGAGGGTTCGATAAAAAGAAGTCTGGATCACGATGAGTTCCTTCAAGGTAAGTGCGAAACGCCATGACGGAGAAACGTGCGCCGCTCGGTGGCAGGCCGCGCGGCCTGCCTGCGACGGCATGTGTGATTGCGGGCAGTCACCAGCCGAAGCCGGCACCCACACCGATCGAACGGTCATCCCCACTGAGCGCACCGCCCACGGTCACCGTGGCGCGCGGGCTGATTGCCCGCTGATAACCCACCGACAACGCCGACTCGCCGTTCTGGAAACCGACACCGGCACCGATGCGGTTTTGCGAGGCAATACCGGCCACGCTGGCGGACATGTTCAACATCGCCGAGCCCATCGCGCCTTGACGGTCGAGGCGACGGTTCTGCCGGCGCAGGCGGTCTTCGATATCGCCCTGGTAGGTTTCGAAGCTGTCGGCCATCGCGCTGTAGCGGCTGTCGGTGTAGCTGTTGGCTGCGGCGACGCCGCTATCCAACTGGCCCTTGTTGACCGCATCGGTGGCGCGCGTACCGGCGGCCACATTGGCCACCTGACGCTCACCACCCACGCTGCCCACCGAGACCGTGTTGGCTTGATCGGCAACCGATCCTTGCCCCAACGCCACCGCACCTTGTGCGCTGACCCGCGCGCCCTGGCCAAGTGCGGTGCCGGACGCGGAGGTGACCTGCGCACCTTCGCCCATCGCCACTGCATTGGTCGCCACAGCAGCAATTTGCGTATTCGCGCCCACTGCGGTGCTGCCATCGGCATTGACGCGTGCATTGCTGCCAATCGCGGTGTCGTTGGGGCCATGCGCATACGCGCTGCCACCGATCGCGGTGCCGGTCACGTGGTTGGCCACCGCCGCATTGCCCACTGCCGTCGCTGTTGCGGCTGCGGTACTGCTGCCGATTGCGGCGGCTGTCGGCGTGCCTTGCACCGTCTGGCTTGCTGCAAGGCCGCCCACAGGTACGGGCGCTGAGGTCGCCACGCTGTCGGCGGTTGCGTCGGCGGTCGCCAACGCCGTCTGCAGACTCGCGTCTGACAGCCCATCTGCCGTGCTGGCGATACCCGAAGCAGCAGCGGTTGCCGTTGCCGTGGCGACACGCGCCGCGGAAGCACGCGCCGCGGCGACCGTCGGCGTTTGACCACGCCCATCCAGCTCGCTGACCTTGCTGTCCAGCGCCGTCAACGCCGCACCCACATTGCTGTAGCTGCTGCCCTGGATCACGTAGGTGGGCGCAATGAACACCCCTTGCGCCCCCATCGCCGCACCGCCGCACCGCCGCCAAGGAAGCTGGCCGCATTGCTCAGCGCGCCGAACAATTGCCCGCCGTTGATCGCATCGCTGCTGACCGCGCTGAGCGTGCCCGCGCCTACATTGACGATGCGCCGCGTGGCCGGGCCACCGCGCCCATTGCCGTTGCCCACCGACACCACATTGGCGTCGTAGCTACGCGAACCAGAGCCCAGTGCCACCGAATCGGCACCGCTGGCACCGGCATTGGCACCAAGCGCCACCGCATTCCCGCCGCTTTCGCGTGTAAAGGCGTTGTAGCCCATCGCCACACTGTTGTTGCCCAGCGCTGTCGATTGCACGCCCACCGCCATTGCCGCGCTGCCCACCTCGCCGACGAACACACCCACGCTGGCATTGCGCCCGATCGCGATCGCATCGGGCGCATCGGCCCTGGCGTTGGTTCCCAGTGCGATGTTGTCGCCGTAGACGATCGAGGTATCAGCGCCACTGCCGATCGCGATGCTTCTGCGTGAGACCGCACGCGCGTCGTACCCGATGGCGATGGCTTCCTCGCCCTCCCCCGACGCCAGTGTCCCCACCGCCACCGTGCGCGGCGCAAACGATGCGGCGCTATGGCCGATCGCCACCGCGTCGGCATTGTTGCCGTTGGGAAACACATTGGCGTTGTAGCCAAGCGCGATAGCGAAATCGCCGCTGCTGCGTGCACCGGCGCCGACGGCCACGCTACCAACCCCGGAGGCACCTGCAGGCCGCAGCGTCGAGCTGACCAGCGCGATGCCGCCAACGGTCACGCTGCGCTCGCCCGCAGCCAGCGCAAGACTGCCTACCGCTACACTGCTTTCGCCAAGGCTGGAGGCATTGAAGCCCACCGCCGTGGTGAACGTCGCATCGGCCAGTGCCCCGAAGCCGAATGCCGACGATGCCGAACCACGCGCGGTGGAGAACGCGCCCACCGTGGTGGCCGCGTCGTCCTGCGCCCGTGCACTGAATCCAGCGGCCAGCGACTGCTCGCCGCTGGCCGCGGCCCCGGTGCCAACTGCAGTGGCGAATATACGCGCGGCCACCGCGCCGCTGCCCAGTGCCACCGCACCGCGCGCCTGCGCCTGCGTCGCCTGCTCCTGTGAACCGATCAGAGAACCGGTGGCATCGAACACCGGCACCGTGGCAACACCACCAACCGCAACAGCCGAAGCATCCGCGGCACTGGCGTTGCGACCCAGCGCAACGGTGTCGCGCCCGAGTGCCAGACTGCCCGCGCCCAGCGCATTGGCGCCATCGCCCAGCGCGTTGCTGGCGCTGCCCAGCGCAATTGCATCCTGCCCCTGCGCGAATGCGGTAACGCCATCCGCCTCACCGGGGGCGACCGCCAGATAGCCATCGATACGCGTCGTGGCGGCACGTACTGTGTCGAGTTGAGCGACATTGACCGCGTCGGTCGCCTCGGTGCCGGCGGCCACACTGGTCAGTTGCCGTGTCAGGCCCGCGCCCACATCACCGATGGACACTGTGTTATCGCGGAATGCATAGGAATTGGCACCCAACGCCACCGCATTGGCAGCGGACCGGTTCCATGCATCGTCCACCCAATCGCCCACGCGCGCACCAGCGCCGATGGCCACTGCATTGACGCCATTGCTCTGCGCATCTGCGCCGATGGCCGTGCTGTTGCCGTTGAACCACGAGGTCTCGGCTCGCGCGCCCAGGGCAATGCTGTTTTCAAGATAGGCCGTGCTGTTGTGCCCGACCGCAATCGCACCGTCTCCGCTGGCCAATGAAAAACCACCCAATGACACCGTGCGTGGCGCGAACGACCCGGCACTGTGGCCGATCGCGACCGCGTCGGTGTTGCCCGGCGCATTCGGAAACACATTGGAATCGTAGCCAATTGCGATGGCGTAATCAGACTGGCTCTGCGCGCCCGCACCCAAGGCGATACCACCCTGCCCGGTGGCCGCCGTAATCGCACCAAAATCACTGATACCACCTACCACAACACTCTGCACGCCACTGGCCAATGCAGTGTCGCCTACTGCAATGCTGCTGCTGGCTTGGGCGCGCGCGCGGAAGCCAAACGCGGTGGAACCGTCGCCGCTGGCGTTCGATAAGTAACCGCCCGCAGTGGAAAGAACTGCGCCCGCAGTCGACAACCCACCGATCGCAGTGGCACCGTCGTTGAAGGTCTGCGCGCGATAGCCCAACGCAGTACTCTGCACGCCGGTGGCACTCGCACCGCTGCCGAGTGCACTGGAGAACGGGCTCGCCGCAGAAGCTCCACCACCAATGGCGATCGCGCCCACCCCGGAAGCCTGCGTCGCTTGCTCACGTTCGCCAATGATGAAACCTGATGCGTCGTAATCGTAAACGGTGGCCACACCGCCGATTGCGACCGCAGATTCGCCCGCCGCTGATGCGTTATGCCCGATCGCGGTCGCATCGCGCTCCAACGCCAGGCTGCCGCCACCGAGCGCGCTGGTGCCATCGCCCAAGGCATTGCTCGCGTTGCCCAGCGCCAAGGCATCCACGCCGTCTGCAAAGGCCGGCACCTCCGCATCAGCGGCAGGCGTGGCCGCTGCCGGGATGCCTGCGTCCGTGGAGACCGATGCGGCTGTTGCCGGGTCATCGCACTGCTGGCGTCCCTCGACCACACTGCAAGATTGCAACGCCGCCGCGGGTGCCGCTGCCGCCGCAATCCCGCTCAGGCCGAACAACGCCAAGACCACCGCAACGGCCAGGCCGTTATCGGGCAATCGTGCGTGATCGCCCCCTGCATTCCCCAACGTGCAGGCATGCCGCTCCGTTCGGTCCTGAGCACGCCGCTCACGACCGTTATTCAATTGAATCTGCTTCATTGACGCCTTACTCCCCATTGGCCTGGTATGAAGAAACCGACCACCACGCACGTGAGATCTCGTGGTCCCCCTGAGGTATTTAGTGAACGCACTCGCCCGTCTTCTGCAGCGGAAAGACCGTGCAAAAGCGTCAACAGAAAAAGATGGATTGCCCCGAAAAGACCGCAGGAATTTAGTAATTCACAACGCTTGATGAATCTAGTGAAACGCGAAACATCCAAATGAGATTGACGTCACACATGCGACATTCTTGTAATGTTCGAGTAAATAACTAGTAGTTCTTGTAGTTACCAGAAGCAAACCAAGTATCGGATTTTTTTAAATTCAAAAAGTATGCAATGCATACACGCTGCCATTGACCAGACACATCGCCGGCAAGCCGAATCCAGACTCAGCTGCTTGCATCGATCCGCCTGAAGTGCAGCAACCGAACCGCACTTTTTACTCGCCATCGCCACGCAGCGCTTCCTACCTGCGAGCCTGGCTCGGTCCGCCTAAAGTGAGATGCCGTGTTAAGCGGGTCGCCAAAGTTGCGGCCGCGCGTACCAACGCAACGGTGTCAACGCCGACTAAGCGCGGCTGACAAAACGTAGCTAGCAGCCGTCTGGCGAGTGCGGACGGCATGGAGGAACCGGAGCGTACGGGGGACATGCCGATCCCGAGTACCGGCCGCGCCCGCCTGGCGGCTGCGCAGTCGTTTTGATCGCCGCTCTAAAGCGATGGGCGCCAAGTGCAGCGTTCGTGCAATCCCATTGGCACACACAACAACGGCCGTGTGCAGTGCTGCACACGGCCGTTCGTTGAGGCTCTCAACGCGGCATCACCCGATGCCGTGTCACATCACTCAGCCACACCACACCCGCGCATTGCGGAACATGCGCAGCCACGGCGAGTCCTCGCCCCAGCCCGCCGGATGCCAGCTCAGATTGACCGAGCGCGGCGTGCGCTCCGGATGCGGCATCAAGATGGTAGCGCGCCCGTCGGTGCTGGTCAGGCCGGTGATGCCGTCGGGCGAGCCGTTCGGATTGAGCGGGTACTGACTAGCCACCGCGCCGTCACCGTCGATGAAGCGCAGTGCCACGCGCGCCGCGGCCTGATCCACCGCCGTGTCGAATTCGGCGCGGCCTTCGCCATGCGCCACTGCCACCGGAATACGCGAACCGGCCATGCCCCGCAGCAGGATCGACGGCGACTCCACCACTTCCAGCAGCGCCGTGCGTGCTTCGAACTGCTCGCTGCGGTTGCGCAGGAAGCGCGGCCAGTGCTCGGCACCGGGAATGATGTCCTTGAGCTGGCTCAGCATCTGGCAACCGTTGCACACGCCCAGCGCAAAGGTATCGCTGCGCGCAAAGAACGCGGCGAACGCATCGCGCAGTGCCGCACGCTCCAGGATCGAGGTGGCCCACCCGCGGCCGGCGCCCAGCACGTCGCCGTAGCTGAAGCCGCCGCAGGCCGCAAACCCTGCGAACTTCGCCAGGTCCACGCGGCCTTCGATCAGGTCGCTCATGTGCACGTCGAACGCACGGAACCCGGCACGCTCGAAGTTGTACGCCATCTCGATCTGACCGTTGACGCCCTGCTCGCGCAGGATCGCCACCTTCGGCCGTGCACCGGTCGCCACGAATGGCGCGGCCACATCCTCGGACGGGTCGAATACCAGCTTCGGGCGCAGCCCCGGTGCCTGGAAGTTGCGCGCCACCGCGCGTTCTTCGTCGGCACTATCCGGGTTGTCGCGCAACTTCTGCATGGCGTGCGTCACCGACCACCAGGCATCGAACAACGCTTCCCAGCGCCATTCGGCCAACACCCGGCCCTGGCCGCTGACACGCACGCGCGGGGTGCCGGTGGGGCGCGCGATGCGTTGCGCGCATTCGGTCAGTGCATGCCGCTCGACCAGATCGGCAAACGCGGCGCGGTCTTCATTGGCGATCTGCACCACCGCTCCCAATTCTTCGTTGAACAGGCTGCGGAAGGCATCATCGCCCCAGGCGTCGAGCGTGATATCCAGGCCCTGGCGCGAGGCAAACGCCATTTCGCACAGCGCGGCAAACGCACCGCCATCGCTGCGATCGTGATACGCCAGCAACAACCCACCCTCGCGTGCATCGCGGATCAGTTCAAAGAACTGGCGCAGCCGCTGCGGGTCATCCAGGTCCGGTGTTTCACCACCGAAGGCCGGCAACGCGCTGTCATCGGCATACACCTGTGCCAGCACCGACCCACCCAGACGCTGCTTGCCGCCACCCAGGCCGATCAACCACAGCTCGCTCTCATCCTCGCGCTGCAGCAACGGAGTGAGCTGCGTGCGCACATCGCTGACCGGCGCGAATGCACTGATGATCAACGACACCGGTGAAACGCTTTTGTGAGTGATGGGATTGGAAATTGGGGATTGGGGATTGGCAACAGCAGAGGGGTCTGGCATTTGACCAATCCCCAATGCCGAATTCCGAATCCCGGTGTCTTGCCACTGCGCCTGCATCGACAACGAGTCCTTGCCCACCGGGATGCTGAGCTCCAGCGCCGGGCACAGTTCCATGCCAACCGCGCGCACCGCGTCGTACAGCAAGGCGTCTTCGCCGGCGTGTCCGGCGGCAGCCATCCAGTTGGCGGAGAGCTTGATGCTGTCCAGCGTCTGCACCGGCGCCGCACACAGGTTGGTGATCGCCTCGCCCACCGCCATGCGCGCCGAGGCCGCGGCGTTCAGCAGCGCCAGCGGCGTGCGCTCGCCGATCGACATCGCTTCGCCATCGAAGGTCTCGAACCCGGCCAGCGTGATCGCGCAATCGGCCAACGGCAGCTGCCACGGCCCGATCATCTGCTCACGCGCGGTCAGCCCGCCCACGCTGCGATCGCCGATGGTGACCAGAAAGCTCTTGGACGCCACGGTCGGATGCGCCAACACGCGCAACCCGGCCTCCTGCAGATCCAGCGCCCCGGTCTGCAGCACCGGCCACTGCGGCGCCGCCGGATGCACGGCATCGCGGTGCATCTTCGGCGCCTTGCCGAACAGCACGTCCATGGGCAGGTTGATCGGGAGCTGGGATTCGGGAGTGGGGATTGGGGATTGGTTGGAAGCAGGAGCCGTGCCCGCACCCGAGAGCACGCCGTTGCGAATCTCGAATCCCGAATCGCCATTCCCGTTGCCGAAAACGCCATACCCCACCACCAGCCGTTCCTCGGCCGTGGCCACGCCGACGGCGGCGAACGGGCAGCGTTCGCGTGCGCAGATCGCGGCGAATTCGTCCACGCGCGCCTGTGGTACGCCGAGCACGTAGCGTTCCTGCGATTCGTTGCACCACAACTCCAGCGGCGACAGCGACGGGTCGTCGCTCGGCACCCTGGCCAGGTCGATCACCCCGCCCACGCCGGAGTCGTGCAGCAACTCGGGGATCGCGTTGGACAGGCCACCGGCGCCCACGTCGTGGAACCAGCGGATCGGGTTATCGGTGCCCAGCGCCACGCAGCGGTCGATGACCTCCTGGCAGCGGCGTTCCATCTCCGGGTTCTCGCGCTGCACGCTGGCAAAGTCCAGCGCCTCGGCGCTGTCGCCGGCGGCCACCGAACTGGCGGCACCGCCGCCCAGACCGATCAGCATCGCCGGGCCACCCAGCACGATCACCGCATCGCCCGGTTGCAGGCGCAGCTTTTCGACCTGGTTGCGGTCGATCGCGCCCAGGCCGCCGGCCAGCATGATCGGCTTGTCGTAGGCGCGGGTCAGGCCCTGGCCTTCGGCCAGCTCAAAACTGCGGAAGTAGCCAAGCAGGTTCGGCCGGCCGAACTCGTTGTTGAACGCCGCCCCGCCGAGCGGGCCGTCGAGCATGATGTCCAGCGCCGGCGCCATGCGCGGATTCAGCGCGCGCGGCGCTTCCCACGGCTGCGGCAAGGTCGGGATGCGCAGATGCGAGACCGAAAACCCGGTCAGGCCGGCCTTGGGCTTGCCACCGCGGCCGGTGGCGCCTTCGTCGCGGATCTCGCCGCCGGCACCGGTGGCCGCGCCCGGGAACGGCGCAATCGCGGTGGGATGGTTATGGGTTTCCACCTTGATGGCGAAGGCCGAGGGCACCACCGCTTCGCTGCGGTATTCGCCGGTGGCCGGATCGGGGCGGAACCGCGCCGCCGGCACGCCTTCCACCACCGCTGCGTTGTCGCTGTAAGCCGACAAGGTGTGCTGCGGGGTCTGCTGGTGGGTGTGCTTGATCATCCGGAACAGCGAGCGCTCCTGCGGCTTGCCGTCGATGGTCCAGCTGGCGTTGAAGATCTTGTGCCGGCAATGCTCGGAGTTGGCCTGCGCGAACATCATCAGTTCGACGTCGGCCGGGTCGCGGCCGAGCGCGGCAAAGCGCTCGCGCAGGTAGTCGATCTCGTCCTGCGCCAGCGCCAGGCCCAGATCGCCATTGGCCTGTTCCAGCGCATCCAGCGGGATGCGCTCCAGCTGGCCGGGATCGGGCACGTTGAACAGCGCTTCGGCCGCTGCGGCCGAGCCGAGCAGCGATTGCGTCATCGGGTCGTGCAACAGCTTGGCCACCGCGGCCTGATCGGCCTCGCCTTCCGGCCACCCGGCCAGATCGATCCGGGTGCCGCGCTCCACGCGCTGGATCGGCTGCCCGGCTCCGCGCATCAGCTCGGTGGCCTTGCTCGACCACGGCGACAGCGTGCCGAGCCGTGGCACCACGTAGCGCGAGGAGGCGGCCTCATCGCGCGGCGCAGGCGCCGGCTCGGCCTGCAGGATGCGCTGCAAGGTGGCCTGGTCGGGCGTGCGCCCGGCATCGGCGCGAATGAAGTACACGTGCCAGGCGCCAGTGAGACGCAGCGCGGGGACGAGGGTTTGCAGGCGGGTTTCGAGCCGAGCGCGGCGGAACGGCGAAAGGGCGGAAGCGCCCTCGAGGACCATCATGTCCGGGGAACCGTGTCAGAAACGGGGCCGATTATTGTAACGGAGGTTGGCCGACCGGCGCCGATCGGGCGCCGTTGCCGCGTTCCGGCCGATCAGGCGGGCTGCGGTGTTTCTGTGGACCGCGTCGCAGCGGCCTGTTTTTGGCCGGCCAAGCGAAGCTTGTCTCAACCTGGCCTCAGCCCACGCCCTACACAACACGCAGTGGGCAAGTGGACATGCGTGCAGCCCAGACAGCACAAAGGCCGGGACACGCACGTATCCCGGCCTTCGTTGATGTCCCGCGGACAGAGACCGCGGTCGTGCGCTACCGGGCTTGGCCCGGCATGAGCGCCCTTAGCGGCTGCCGCCTGCCGTGGTGACCGCGCGCTTTTCCAGCGCTTCGCGCAGCTGTGCCGGCGGCAGATAGCCACCCAGCTGGGTGCCGTCGGGCGCGAAGATCGCCGGGGTGCCGTTGACGCCCAGGCGCTGGCCCAGGGTGTATTCCATCGACACCGGGTTCTTGCAGTCCTTGGCGTTGACCGGCTGGCCGGACTTGGCCGCGGTGAGCGCCTGCTTGCGGTCGGCTGCGCACCACACCGCGATCATTTCCTTGTGGTCCTGGCTGCCCAGGCCCATGCGCGGGAAGGCCAGATATTCCACCGCGATGCCCTGCTTGTTGAGCTCACCGATCTCGCTGTGCAGCTTGCGGCAGTAGCCGCACTCCACATCGGTGAACACCGTCACGGTGTACTTCGGGTTGGCCGGCGCGAACACGATGCGGTCGGCCTTGGGAACGGTCTGTAGCTGCTTGCGGCGGTAGGCCAGCAGGCCCTCGCTGGCGGCGAACTGCTTGTTCTGGATGTCGAACGGCTGCGCCTGGATCAGGTACCGGCCGTCATCGCTGACGTACAGCACCTGCCCGCCGACGACCACTTCGCGGAAGCCCGGAAACGGGGCCGCGCCGATGTAGTCCGGCTTGAAGTCCGGGTCCAGCGCCTTGAGCGCGGCGCCCACGCGCTGGTCCACATTGCCCGCGGCCGGTGCGGCGGCAGGCTTGGAGGCAGGCTTGGCGGCGGTGTTGCTCGCGGCCGGCTGCGAAGACTGCGCGCAGGCGGTAAGGCTGATCGCGCCGAGCAATGCGGCGATGGCAAGACGATACATTCACGCATCCAGTGCAGTGGGATGGCGCGATTCTCGCACAGCGCGGATGAAGCTTGGCCGCGTCGCTGGACCGCTTCGTTGCAGGCGCCGCGCATGCGCCTGATGCAATGGCGGGCGGATCGAAGCCCTCAGAGGCGACCTGCGACGCGGCCGGAGCGAGGCGTAAGTGCCGCAACGGTCGGGAGCATCGGGAGGGCTCAGCTGGCTGCGGCAACGGCTCGCAGCCACCGCACCGCTCGCAATCGCGGCATCACCCGCGCGGATGATGCCGCGCGTGCAAGGTCTGCAGATGCTGGCGCGCTACCAGCGTGTAGATCTGGGTGGTGGAGAGCGAACTGTGCCCCAGCAGCATCTGCAGCGCGCGCAGATCGGCGCCATGATTGAGCAAATGGGTGGCAAAACTGTGCCGCAAACCATGCGGACTGACCGTGTCCGGGTCGATGCCGGCAACCGCCGCATAGCGTTTGACCAGGCCCCAGAACTGCTGGCGGCTCAGCGGCCGGCGCGCGGCATCGATGAACAGCGGAACCTGCCCGTCCACCGCTGGCACCGCCTTGCGCTCGGACAGCGTGGGCCGCGCGGTCTCCAAATAACGTTCCAGCCAGTGCTGGGATTCCTCGCCCAGCGGCACCAGCCGTTCCTTGCTGCCCTTGCCGGTGACCCGCAGCACCCCCTGGCGCAGGTTGATCGCCACGGCCGGCAGCGTGACCAGCTCGCTGACGCGCAGGCCGGCCGCATACATCAGTTCGAGCATGGCGCGATCACGCAGGCCCAGCGGCGTGGCGATCTCCGGGGCCGCCAGCAGCGCATCGATCTGGCTTTCGGTCAGGGCCTTGGGCAGCGAGCGCGGCAAGCGTGGCGGATCCAGCAGTGCGGTGGGGTCGTCGCTGCGCACGCCATCGCGCAGGCACAGCGCGTAGAAGCCGCGCAGGGTCGAGAGCAGGCGCGCATTGCTGCGCGGCGCGTAGCGTGACTCGGTGCGCCAGCGCAGATAGTCGAACAGCGCGCTGCGGTCGGCGCCCTGCAGGCCACCGCCGGCGCCATCGCGCCACCGCGCCAGCCCTTCCAGATCGCGCCGATAGCTGTCCAGGGTCTGGCGCGCTACGCCCTGTTCGGCCCACAACCGATCCAGGAAGCGCTGGATGGCCTGATCGTCCTCCGCCCGCAGGGGCGGCAGTTGCTGGGCACGTTGGCGGCGTTCGGCGGGACTGCTGGCAGACATCGCCCAAGCTTAGGGCCTGCCGCGGCGCTGACGGTAGCCCCGCATCGCCCGCTTGCCCGATCGCCCGCGCCGGCTATGCTCGCGGGCATGACCTCGATCCCTGCCCCGCTGACCGCACGCGCACCTGCCCTGCTGGGCTGGCGACTGCTGGCGCTGTGCTACGACGCCTGGCCGGTGCTGGCGCTATGGATGCTGCTTTCGGCTGGCTTCACGCTGGGATTCACCCTGGCCGGGCATCCGGCGCGCGAAAACATCGCCCCTTTCAGCGGCTGGCAGTGGCTGTTGTGGCTGTGCTGCTGGATTGCGGCGGGTGTGTACGCCACGGTGAGTTGGCGCCGTGGGGGCCAGACACTGGGCATGCGCCCGTGGCGACTGTCATTGACCGGCCCGCAAGCCTCCTGGCGCGCGTTGTGGATCCGCTATGCCGTCGGCACGCTGTCGCTGGCCCTGGGCGGTGCAGGATTCTGGTGGGCATGGCTGGATCGCGACCGGCTGACCTGGCATGACCGCGCGAGTGGCACAAGGCTGCAGCGGATCGCAAAAAAACCGACCTGACGTTCCCGGGCAGCGTGAGGTTAGGTGACGCCTGGGTGCCCTCGTGGCGAGACGCCGCAGCCGCGCAACGAGACTTGCCGGTGGGTAAGACCGTGCCAGTTCGACGGCCCGACTACCCGATCAAGGCGCATGGCCCGGGACTGCACCGTGTCGACCCAGCGCAGCTGCATTTCCGCATAAGCACGGCAACGAGGCGCCCAACTCACTGCTTGTCTGCACCGGGGTTGGAAGCATCCTTCCAAAACGGGTGATGACCTCTGATGGTGTCTTCCACCACCTTACCCAACAGGTAGAGCCCCACGAACATGGGCGCCGCCATCAGCACGTACGCCATTGCCCAGGGGAGCCAACCCAGCAGCACTGTCAGCCCCAGGCCTTCTGCAACCATCGACTGCAGCAGCACCGGTAACTGCTTCCACACCAACCGGCTTTTGTAATCGACCTGCGGATCGTGTGCCCAACGCAGGCACTGCACGATCAGGACAGCGTACGGCACACACAGCGCCAAGCCGAAGACACTCAGCCGGCGGCGGCGCATCAGCTGCTGCGCCGCCGGAACAACCACGCCGAGACTCCCAGCATCACCATGGGCGGCAAGGCATAGGCAATGCGGTAGTCGAGCTTGAGCGCGCCGGCCATGCGTCCGAAAAACAGCTGCAGCAGCCAGAAGCCCAGCGCGAACAGGATGCCCAGGAACAGGCGCTTGCCCAGGCCGCCGCTGCGCAACGAACCGAACGAGAACGGGATCGCCGCCAGACACAGCGCCAGCACGTTGAGCGGGTAGAACCAGCGGCTCCAGTACTGATCTTCGTAATCGCTGGCATCCAGGCCGTTGCGACGGCGGTACTCGATGCTCTGCCCCAGATCATGCACCGACAGGTTGCGCGGCTTGGCCAGGCCGGCCGCCAGCGCCTTGGGGTTGAGCTGCGACTGCCACGGCAATTCGGGGAAGGTTTCGCGCTGCACGGAACGTTCCTGGAAGGTATCGCGGCGCACCTGACGCAGCGTCCAGCGGCCATCACGGTGCTCGGCGACCGCGGCGTAGGTCAGTTGCTGCATCTGCCCCTTCGCATCCAGGTGATAAAGCCGCACGTCGTGCAGGGTCAACGCAGTTCCGCCATTGTCCAGCAACTGTTCCTCGCCACTGAGTGCATTGAGGAACGTATCGCCTTCGCGCGCCCACAGGCCGGAATACCGTGCCGAAGTCATATTGCTCTGATAGCGGGCGCTGGTCTTGAGCGTATCGGCCTGGCCCTGTGCCCACGGGCCCAAGGTCTCGCCGCTGATCACCATGGTCGCGGTGAGCAACGCCATCGCCACCACCACCGAGGCGGACATGCGTTTGCGCGACACGCCCAGCGCCCGCAACGCGGTCAGCTCGGAGGTCGCCGCCAGCTGGCCCAAGCCCATCAGCGCGCCGATCACCGCTGCGGTCGGGAACAAGGTATAGGCGCGGCGCGGCACCGTATAGGCGACAAAGGCGATGGCATGGCCAAAGCTGTAACTGCCCTGGCCGATGCTCTTGGCCTCGCTGGCAAACGCGTTGACTACGTCCAGGCCCAGCAGCACGGCCCAGGTCAGCAGCACCGTGAACAGCACGGCGCGCCCCACATACCAGTCATGGACCCGCGGCATCAGCTTCATGCGCGCGCCCTCGGCCGCGACAACCGGCCATCGCGGGCGTAGGCCCAGATCGACACCGCCAGCAGCGGCAGCGTGAGCCACCACAGCCCGACCGCGCCCGGCACCTTGCCGTTGGCGATCCACTGTGTGCCGACGATCATCAGGTTGGTCCCCACGAGATAGGCCAGGAACGCCAGCATGATGCGGCCGTAGCGCTGCTGCCGCGGCGCACTGCGCGACAGCGGCAGGGTCAGCAGGGCGAAGGCCAGCGCCAGCAGCGGCGGGGCAAGGCGCCGGTGCAACTCGGCGCGCGCGATCGGCCGCGCATCCCCGATGAGCTTGAACGTGGACATCACTTCCGGGTCGTTGGCGTCGTGCGCCTTGGTGCGGTCCGGCAGGGCCACATCGTTGCTGGCGAAGGTCATCAAGCGGTAGTCCAGGCCTTGCGCACCGGCCGGCCCTTCAATGCGATGGCCATCTTCCAGGCGCAGGTAGCGGTCGGTCTTGCCCTCGAAGAACATGGCGCCGCGCTCGGCGGTGACCACGTCGATGCGGTCATCCTTCTGGCGCTGCATGAAGACCTTGCCCAGGCCCTTGCCGTCGGGGGAGATCGTGGTCAGGTAGACCACGCCACCACCGGACAACGGAGTGAACTTGCCCGATTCCAGGCCGGCCATCACCACGCTGCGGTTGGCATCTTCCAGCATCAGCTCGGCGGTGCGGCTGGCCCAGGGGCCCAGCCACAACGAGCAGGCGCCGATCACCACCACCACCGGCACCACCAGCCACAGGATCGGGCGCAGCATGCGCCGCGGGCCGATGCCAATCGCGGTAATCACGGCCATTTCTGAATCGCGGTACAGCCGCGCCAGCGCCAGCAGCAGGCCCAGCATCAGCGCCAGCGGCAGGATGATCGGCAGGTAGGCAACGAATTGCAGACCCACCTGGGACAGCAGCAACCGCGCGGGGATACGGCCATCGGCAATATTGCCGAGGATATCCACTAGCACCCCGCCCACGCTCACGACCAGCAGCACGATGAGGGTTGCCAGGAAGCTCTGGGTGAAATCGCTAAGCAGATATCGATCGAGCTTCGGCATAGGGTGGGCTTGTTTTAAACTCTCGGATTCGTTCGCGGCGCCGCCAGCCTAGTCA
The DNA here is from genome assembly GCF_041475695.2 of Xanthomonas sp. NCPPB 4037. Classification (NCBI taxonomy): domain Bacteria; kingdom Pseudomonadati; phylum Pseudomonadota; class Gammaproteobacteria; order Lysobacterales; family Lysobacteraceae; genus Xanthomonas; species Xanthomonas sp. NCPPB 4037. The sequence continues at coordinate 854,821 of NZ_CM191261.1, read as the reverse complement.
GGTTGGCGTAAACAGCCCGCGATTGTACGGATTTGCCTACGGAATCTGATCAATGGCCCTGCAATTCACCCTGAACCAAGACGCGCCGGCAAGCGCCCACGTCGACTGCATCGTGGTTGGCGCGTTCGCCGACAAGACCCTTTCGCCCGCTGCCCAGACGCTGGACAGCGCCAGCCAGGGCCGCCTGACGGCGCTGGTGGCACGGGGCGATGTGGCCACCAAGACCGGCACCACCACCCTGGTGCATGACCTGCCCGGCGTGCAGGCCCCGCGCGTGCTGGTGGTGGGCCTGGGCGATGCCGCCAAGTTCGGCGTGGCGCCCTACCTCAAGGCGATCGGCGATGCGGCCCGCGCACTGAAGACCGGCCCGATCGGCAGCGCCCTGCTCACCCTGACCGAACTGCCCGTCAAGGCACGCGACGCAGCCTGGAACATCCGCCAGGCCGTCATCGTCAGCGACCATGCCGCCTACCGCTACACCGCCACGCTGGGCAAGAAGAAGGTGGACGACACCGGTCTGACCACCCTGGCGATCGCCGGCGACGACGCCCGCGCCCTGGCCGTCGGCATTGCCACCGCCGAAGGCGTGGAGTTCGCCCGCGAGCTGGGCAACCTGCCGCCGAACTACTGCACCCCCGCCTACCTGGCCGACACGGCGGCCGCCTTCGCCGGCAAGTTCCCCGGCGCCGAGGCCGAGATCCTGGACGAGCAGCAGATGGAAGCGCTGGGCATGGGCTCGCTGCTGTCGGTGGCGCGTGGCTCGGCCAACCGCCCGCGCCTGATCGTGCTGAAGTGGAACGGCGGCGGCGAGGCGCGCCCATACGTGCTGGTCGGCAAGGGCATCACCTTCGATACCGGTGGCGTCAACCTGAAGACCCAGGGTGGCATCGAGGAAATGAAGTACGACATGTGCGGTGGCGCCAACGTCATCGGCACCTTCGTGGCCACGGTCAAGGCCGAGCTGCCGATCAACCTGGTGGTGGTGGTGCCGGCGGTGGAAAACGCCATCGACGGCAATGCCTATCGTCCCTCGGACGTGATCACCAGCATGTCCGGCAAGACCATCGAGGTTGGCAACACCGACGCCGAAGGCCGCCTGATCCTGTGCGATGCGCTGACCTACGCCGAGCGCTTCAATCCGGAAGCGCTGGTGGACGTGGCCACGCTGACCGGCGCCTGCATGGTGGCCCTGGGCCACCAGACCGCCGGGCTGATGAGCAAGCACGACGATCTGGCCAATGAACTGCTGGCCGCCGGCGAGCACGTGTTCGACCGCGCCTGGCGCCTGCCGCTGTGGGACGAATACCAGGGCCTGCTGGACTCCACCTTTGCCGACGTCTACAACATCGGCGGCCGCTGGGGTGGCGCGATCACCGCCGGCTGCTTCCTGTCGCGCTTCACCGAAAACCAGCGCTGGGCGCATCTGGACATCGCCGGCGTGGCCAGCGACGAAGGCAAGCGCGGCATGGCCACCGGCCGCCCGGTCGGCCTGCTGACCCAGTGGTTGCTGGACCGCACGGCCTGATGTCGCCGCGCGCTGCACTGGCCCTGCTCGCCGGCTTCGCCCTGGCGGACGGGGTCACCAGCGCGCTCCCTGGCTGGACCGGCCCCGGCAGCGACCTGGTGCGGTTCGCGTTGCTGCTGGCGTTGATCTTCGTGTGGCTGGCGGCCGACAGCCGCCGGCAGGGCTTCCGCCGCCCGATGTGGCTCAACCTCGGGATGGTGCTGGCCTGGCTGATCTTCATCCCCATCTACCTGTATCGCTCGCGGCCTGCGGGCCGACGCCTGCGCGCCACCGGCGGGTTCCTGCTGGCGATACTGGCGTCCGGCCTGCTGTTCACACTCGGCAGCATCCTTGCCGAATCCGTTTTCCCTTCCGTTTCGTGACCTGACCATGCCCCGTGCCGACTTCTATCTGATCGCCAAGCCGCGCTTCCTCAACGAACCGCTGCGGCTGGTCTGCGAGCTGGCGCGCAAGGCCTACGACGCCAACCTGTCGACGCTGATCCTGGCACGCGACGCCGACCAGGCCGAAGCGCTGGACGACCTGCTGTGGTCCTTCGATGACGAGGCCTACATCCCGCACCAGATCGGCGGCACCGACGAGGAAGACGAGCTGGCGCCGGTCCTGATCGCCGCACCCGACTTCGACGCCCCGTCCCGCCCGCTGGTGATCAACCTGCGCGACGATCCGTACCTGGGCGCCTGCGACCGCGTGCTGGAAGTGGTCCCCGCCGACCCCGCCGCCCGCGAACCACTGCGCGACCGCTGGAAGCAGTACAAGGCGCTGGGCCTGGAGCTCACGAAATACGACATGTGAGAGGGGCGGAGATTGGGGAGTTGGGATTGGGGATTTGCAGGAGCGGTTTTGCGCGCATCCACAAGTCCTTACCAACGACGCATCCCAACAGCCAATCTCCGTTCCACAGCGCCACCGCTGAGGTTGATGCAATGGCTTGCCAGCGATCTCTACCGGCCCCATGACTCAACAAATCCCGAATCCCGAATCAACGAATCCCAGCCCCTCTATGACCACCCTCGCCTCCAGCTACGACCCCTCCTCGTTCGAATCGCGCTTGTACGCACAGTGGGAGTCGGCCGGGCATTTCAAGCCGTCCGGCAGCGGCGAGCCTTACACCGTGTTGCTGCCGCCGCCGAACGTGACCGGCACGCTGCACATGGGGCATGCGTTCCAGCAGACCTTGATGGATGCGCTGGTGCGTTACCACCGCATGCGCGGCTACGACACCTTGTGGCAGGTGGGCACCGACCATGCCGGCATCGCCACGGAAATGGTGGTCTCGCGCAACCTCGCGCTGGAAGGCAAGGGCGAAACGCGCGACACGCTGGGGCGTGAGGGCTTCATCGCCAAGGTGTGGGAATGGAAGGCGCAATCCGGCGACACCATCGAGCGCCAGATGCGCCGGCTGGGCACCTCCAGCGATTGGTCGCGCAGCACCTTCACCATGGATCCGCAGCCCTCGGCCGCGGTCACCGAGGCGTTCGTGCGCTGGTACGAACAGGGCCTGATCTACCGTGGTCAACGTCTGGTCAACTGGGACCCGGTGCTGAAGACCGCCATCTCCGATCTGGAAGTGGAAAACGTCGAAGAAGACGGCTTTTTGTGGTCGATCCGCTACCCGCTCGCCGACGGTGTGACCTACGAACACGTCGAGCACGATGCCGATGGCGTCGAGACCCTGCGCGAAACCCGCGATTACCTGGTGGTCGCCACCACGCGCCCGGAAACCATGCTCGGCGATACCGCGGTGATGGTGCATCCGGACGATGCGCGCTACGCCACGCTGCATGCCGCACAGATCGTGTTGCCGCTGACCGGCCGTCTGGTGCCGGTGATCACCGACGATTACGTGGACCGCGCGTTCGGCACCGGCGTGGTCAAGGTCACACCGGCGCATGACTTCAACGATTACCAGGTGGGCGTGCGGCATGACTTGCCGCTGATCAACCTGTTCACCGTCACCGCCGCCATCAACGACAACGCACCGGAGCGCTACCGCGGTCTGGATCGTTACGACGCGCGCAAGCTGGTGCTGTCCGAGCTGGAAGACCTGGGGCTGTTGGTGGAAACCAAACCCCACAAGCTGCAGGTGCCGCGCGGCGACCGTACCGGCCAAGTGATCGAGCCGTATCTCACCGACCAGTGGTTCGTGAAGATGGATGCGCTGGCCAAGCGCGGCCTGGAGCTGGTGGAAAGCGGCCAGGTCAAGTTCGTGCCGCCGAACTGGATCAACACCTATCGCCACTGGATGGAAAACATCCAGGATTGGTGCATCAGCCGTCAGCTGTGGTGGGGCCACCGCATTCCGGCGTGGTTCGACGAGGCGGGCAAGTGCTATGTCGGCCACGACGAAGCGCAGGTGCGCGCCACGCATGCTCTGGGTGCGGAGGTTGCCTTGCATCAGGACAGCGACGTGCTGGAAACCTGGTTCTCCTCGCAGCTGTGGCCGTTCTCCACATTGGGCTGGCCGGATGCGCAGGCGATGGATGAGCGCGGTTTCGCGCGCTACTTGCCGTCGTCGGTACTGGTCACCGGGTTCGACATCATCTTCTTCTGGGTGGCGCGCATGATCATGGCCACCGACAGCTTCACCGGCCAGGTGCCGTTCCGCGATGTCTATATCACCGGCCTGATCCGCGATGCGCAGGGCCAGAAGATGTCCAAGTCCAAGGGCAACGTGCTCGATCCGCTCGACATCATCGACGGCATCAGCATCGAAGACCTGGTGGCCAAGCGCACCAGCGGCCTGATGCAGCCACGCATGGCCGAAAAAATCGAAAAGGCCACACGCAAGGAATTCCCGGACGGCATCATCGCCCACGGCGCCGACGCGCTGCGTTTCACCATCGCCGCACTCGCCACGCATGGCCGCGACATCAAGTTCGATCTGGGCCGCGCCGAGGGTTACAAGAATTTCTGCAACAAGCTGTGGAATGCCACGCGCTTCGTATTGATGAACACCGAGGGCGCGCAGTTCAGCGGCGTGCCGCAGCCGCAGACCGAAACCGAACGGTGGATCCTGGCGCGTCTGGACGCGGTAGCCGCAGAAGCGCAGGTGCATTACGCCAACTACCGGTTCGACCTGCTCGCGCAAACGCTGTACGAATTCGCCTGGAATGCGTTCTGCGATTGGTTTGTCGAACTGGCCAAGCCTGCGCTCAACGGCGCGGTGCAGGACGCCGCCGACAGCACCCGCCACACGCTGCTCTACGTGCTGGAAGCGCTGCTGCGGCTGCTGCATCCGCTCACCCCGTTCGTGACCGAAGAACTGTGGCAGCAGGTGGCGCCGCGCCTGGGCATCACCGGTGACACGATCTCGCTGCAAGCCTTTCCGCAGCGTGGCGATGTCGACACCAGCGGTTACGCCGGTGCAGAAGCCGATATCGAATGGCTCAAGGCGATGGTCTCGGCACTGCGCCGCGTGCGCAGCGAATTGAACGTGCCGCCATCCAAGCAGGTGCGCCTGTGGCTGCAGGCCGGCAGCAGTGACGACCGTGCGCGCGTGGCGCGTTTCGCCTCGCAGCTGGCGTTTCTGCTGAAGCTGGAAGCCATCGACTGGCTGGCCGCCAACCAGGAGGCTCCGCCGGCCGCCGCTGCTATCGTGGGCGAGCTCACCTTGCTTGTGCCGCTGGAAGGCCTGGTCGACATGGATGCCGAACGCACCCGCCTGGACAAGGAGATCAAGCGCGTGGAGAGCGAGATCGGCAAGTGCAACGGCAAGCTCGGCAACGCCACCTTCGTGCAGAACGCACCAGCGGCCGTGGTCGAGCAGGAACGCGCACGCTTGAACGACTGGACCACCCAGCTGACCGGGCTGCGCGAGCAGCGCGCCAAGCTCTGAAGCACGACGCCTGCGCCACATGGCGCAGGCGTTTGATGCATGCACTGTCCGCAGCCATTCGGCTGCGGCATTTACCGGTTAAAGCACTCCGGCTCTCCTATCCGCCAGCACAGCCGCAGCCACGGCCGCGGTCCGCAACCGGCTGTAAGCCTCACGCGGCTTCAGCCGATCGCGGTAGTGAGCATGCACACCATCGGCGCGCCGTTGATCTGCTCCACGCGATCGAGATCGGTGCGACCGCCGATGCCCTGCACTCCATCCTTGCAATCACGGGTCCCGCCGATCCGGAACACGTGGCGCTCCGACAACAGCGCCAACTGAATCGCCAGGCCGTGCGCGTTGTTAAACAAGAATCCGGGGCGGCTTTGTTACCCACGCTGCGCGGCGTCTCGCGCGAGCCATCAGCACAGCAAACACGCCATTGCACACAACGCACAACGCCTGCATCGCTGCAGGCGCTGTGTGCTGCGTCCGCACCGCTGCATGACGCAGCGGTGCAGGATGCGCTCGGCGTTACAGCTTGCCGGCGCCAGCCTTGGCCTTGACGTCCGCTGCCACCTTGTTGGCCGGCAGGATGTTGTAGGTATACGGCGGCTTCCAGCCGATGTTGCTGTTCCAGCTGCAGGTCAGTGCCTTGCCGTTGATCAACGAGCCCTGGTCGCGGTACACGCTGCCCTTGTAGTCGCCAGCAATCTTGGTGCAGCTGCTCACGCCGCTGATGTCGAAGGCATTGTTCTCGGAGAAGATCTTCGACTCCTTGGCCACGCCATGCGCATGCGAGAACGGGTACACCTTATTGCTGGTGCTGCCGAGGTGGTAGTTGTTGTACAGATGCACCTGGCCGAAGCGTACGCGCGGCGCACGTGCGGCAATGTCTTGGAACAAGGTGTTGTGGATGGTGACCTTGAGCTTGCCGGAGTCGGTGCTCGATGCGCTGTCGCTGGAGCCGATCAAGCTGTTCTTCTCGTGCGACTTGAACACCGAATACGAAATGGTCACGTAGTTGGCGCCCTTCTTGACGTCCATCGCACCATCATGATGCTGCTTGGGGCGGCCGTTGGCGGTGCCGTTCTGGTCATCAGTGCGACGGCCGTCGGTGAAGGTCACATGGTCCACCCACACGTTGCTGGCGCCTTCCACGGTGAGGCCGTCGTACTCGGAATTCCAGTTGCCTGCATCGCCGTCGTCGGCATCCCACACCGGCTCCGGATCCCACGGATTCTCGATGGTGAGATTGCGCACGATGACGTCGTTGGCCTTGACGTAGAAAAAGCCTTCGCGGATTTCGGCATTGGTGCCGACGCCGATCAGGCTGGTCTTGGTCGGCACATCCAGGCGGCCACGGCTCTTCATGTCCGAGGTCTTGGTGTAGGCCTTGCCTTCGCTGATGTCGATGACACCCTTGATCTTGATGATGCGGCCGTTGCTGCCGGCCTTGGCCTTCAAGGCCGCCTTGAGCTGGGCCGCGTTGGTGACGGTGTAAATGTCTGCCGCCGCCTTGGAGCCGCCCTTGGTGCCGCCGTTCTGGGTGGCCCAGCCGGTGGTGGCCACTTCCAGTGCAGGGTCTGCCGCATACGCGGTGCCCGACAACAACGCAGCGCCCAGAACGACGCCCACAACCGTACGACCCACAACTGTCGATGCATTCGACATGGTGTTGAATTCTCTTGAATGAGTGATGCAATGACACGTCGCATGCGCGACGCGCTCCCCGTGACAGCACTGCATCCGCCCAGGCCGAATCGGCCAGTCCCCTAGCGGACACGACCGATGCTATCGGTTATGTAAATTATTGAAACGTATATTTTCGCTATGCTGCACGTGCACCCTCGGCATAGCTGCAACCCATCACGGCAGTGCCCGTTGCCGGGCACTGCACGTGGGAACGCTTACAGCTTTCCGGCACCTGCTTTTGCCTTGACGTCAGCGGCGACCTTGTCGGCCGACAGCAGGTTGTAGGTGTACGGCGGCGTCCAACCGATGTTGGTATTCCACGAGCACGACAGCGCCTTGCCGTTGAGCAACGAGCCCTGATCGCGGTACACGCTGCCGCCGTAGTCGGCAGCGATCTTGTCGCAGCTGCTCACGCCGCTGATTTCGAATGCGTTGCGCTCGGAAAAGATCTTCGATTCCTTGCCGACACCATGCGCATGCGAGAACGGATACACCTTATTGCTGGTGCTGCCGACGTGGTAGTTGTTGTACAGGTGCACCTGACCGAAGCGCACACGCGGCGCACGTGCGGAGATGTCCTGGAACATGGTGTTGTGGATGGTCACCTTGAGCTTGCCGCTGTCGGTGCTGGAGGCGCTGTCGCTGGAGCCGATCAAATCGTTCTTCTCGTGCAGCTTGAACACCGAGTACGAAATGGTCACGTAGTTGGCGCCTTTCTTGACGTCCATCGCACCATCGTGGTGTTGCTTCGGGCGGCCGTTGGCGGTGCCGTTCTGGTCATCGGTACGGCGGCCATCGGTGAAGGTCACGTGGTCCACCCACACGTTGCTGGCGCCTTCCACGGTCAACCCGTCGTACTCGGAGTTCCAGTTGCCCGCGCTGCCATCGTCCGGATCCCAGACCGGCTGCGGATCCCACGGATTTTCGATGGTGATGTTGCGGATGATGACGTCGTTCGCCTTGACGTACATGTAGCCTTCGCGGATTTCCGCGTTACTGGTGATGCCGATCAAGGTGGTCTTGGTGGGGATGTCCAGACGCGCGCGGCTCTTCATGTCGGCCGTGGTGCTGTAGGCCTTGCCTTCGCTGACGTCGATCACGCCGCTGATCTTGATGATGCGTCCGTTGCTACCCACGCTGGCTTTCAACGCAGCTTTCAGCTCGGCAGCGCTCTTGACCGTATAGATATTGGCGGCCGCGGCTTTGGAGCCGCCCTTGGTGCCACCGTTCTGCGTGGCCCAGCCTGTCGTGGCAACTTCCAGTGCAGGATCGGCGCTGGCAACGCCAATCACCAGCAACGACCCGACAAACAGCGACGCGGCGGCCGCCGTTGAGAATTTCGGCTTCATCTTGATGTCTCCCTCGGATAAGTTCGACGCACCGCGCAGCGGCACATCGCTCGACTAGAGCGCGCGGAACATACTTTTCAGCTGTGTACTTTTCAGTTTCCGCGACACGGATACTAGGAGCATCGCAATCGGTTGTATCTAGGCGATGTGTCGATGTGCACGCGCAGTCACGCAAACGCTTGCGGGACATTCAAGAGAAGACAAAACGCGATGACGCAGACACGCAGAGACAGCAGCGAGGACACTGCAATGCAACATGACGTGCAGCGCGTGGTGGCGTGCAGCAGCGCAAGCACGATGTGTGATCGCGCATGTGAGAGGGCACATCAAGCAGAGCGATCAGGACACATCACTGAGCGCTGGAGACCGCACAAACGCAGCAATACGCGTACCGGTGACGTGCACTTCTGTGCGATGTGCAGCGCAGTGATCGATCATGCGCACACACCTCCAATACCGCGGCGCATCAATCAGGCGTGCGTCGCATGATGAGCAGAAGTGGCCGCGTGCATGTTGCGTTCGCAGCGTCCGCTGTGACGCATGCACACACGCATGCCGCGCAAGCGCGTACACCTGCATGCACGTTCAATGACGGTGCCGAGCGTCAACGCACACGCAACCGCGCGGCCAGCTTTCAATCAGTCAGTCACACTAGGGCGTCGCAGAGTCTGCGCGCCACACGATCGGTCAGGAGATGCCTTCGAAGAACAACTCGATCGCCATCACCAGGGCATCTTCGCGCCCGGTGTGCGCGGGGTAGTAGCGCGGACGTCGCCCGATCTCGTTGAACCCTTCGGAGTGGTACAAGGCAATCGCCGACGGATTGGACGGGCGCACTTCCAGAAACGCGCGCCGCGCGCCGCGGTCGCAGGCCGCCTTGATCAGCGCGCGCAGCAACACACGGCCGTGTCCTTGCGACTGTGCTTCCGGTGCAATGCAGACGTTGAGCACATGCGCCTCGTCGGCAGCAATGCTGATCACGCCGTAGCCAATGATCTGCCCGGCCTGCTCCATCACCCAGCCCGGGTAGCCGGCCTGCAGGCAATCGCGAAAAATGCTGCGCGTCCACGGAAACGGATACGCGCGGCGCTCGATGTCCATCACCGCGTCCAGGTCGCTCTCACGCATGGCGCGCAGGGCTGTGGGCATCGGCGCGTTCATGGCGCTCACGCCGGGCCCTGGCGCCGGCGCAGGGCGCGCAGCTGCGGCCACAGCGCGCGCTTGGCGGCCGGGTTGCCGCGCAATTCGGCCAGCGGCCACGAGGCCATCAACGCCTGGGTCTGCGGATCGCCGGGATTGCAGCCGGATGCACGCAACAAGGCAATCTGCAATCTGTCGGGCATGCCCACACGGCCACGCCGCGGTGTGGCAGGCGCGGACGGACGAACGCTGACATCAGCAGGTGGCTCGGACGGTGCAGCCGGTGCGCTGCGGCGTGCGGCAGGTGCTGCGCTGGGCGCAGGCGCGGCGTGTTGTGGGCGCGCAGGTTCTCGCACCGGTGCCGGCGCCTCGGCCACGGCAGGCGCCGGCTCGGCCTCCACCGTGTCGCGGTCCAGATACACGGTGTGGCCCATCGCCTGCAGGCAGCTCACCTGCAGGTCCGACCACACCGGCGCGACGGCCATCTCGCTCATGGCAGCTCGGGCGTCCTGCGTCCGCGCCGCCACAGCCACATCACCGGGCCGGACAAGGCGTACAGCACGCCGATCACCAGCAGCGAGCGTGCCGGGTCGATGACCAGCAGCGCGATGACCACCGCCGCGATCGCCAGCGCCAGGAACGGCACCCGGTCCGCACGCGGGCCGCGTTCGCCGCCCTTGAAGCTCCAGAACCGGATCCGGCTGACCATCAGCAACGCCGACACCACCGTGACGCCCAGCGCCACATAGCGCAGCTGCTCGCCATCCAGGCCCAGGCTGTCGTCGGCGAAGGCCCATACGAAGGACATCATCAAGCCGGCCGCGGCCGGGCTGGCCAGGCCGATGAACCAGCGCTTGTCGACCACACCGACCTGGGTGTTGAAGCGCGCCAGCCGCAGCGCGGCGCAGGCCGCATACAGAAACGCCGCCGACCAGCCGACCCGGCCCATCACGCTGCTGTCGAACTTCAGCGCCGACAGCGACCAGTGATACATCACCAGCGCCGGCGCCATGCCGAAGCTGACCAGGTCGGCCAGCGAGTCGTATTGCACGCCGAATTCGCTGCTGGTGTTGGTCAGGCGCGCCACGCGGCCATCCAGCCCGTCCATCACCGCGGCCACGAACACCGCCATGCTGGCCTGCACGAACTGGCCGTTGGCGGCAGCAATGATGGCGTAGAAGCCGGAGAACAACCCGGCGGTGGTGAACAGGTTCGGCAGCAGGTAGATCGTGCGCGAACGCGGGGGCGGTCTCATTTCATCCATCCGGCAAGTGTAGGGCCTGAGGTCCGTCCGGCGGTAGCGCAGCCCGGCCTGATGCGCCCTGCCGGCCCATCGATCACTTGCCACGGCGGTCGCTGAATGCTGCAATCGCCGCGGGAATCATCTAGGGGAAGCCTCATGCACCTGTCGTCCGGGCTCTGCGCCCTGTTGATGCTGGTCAGCGCCGCCGCCGGCGCCACCGATCTATACAAGTGGAAGGACGCCAAGGGCGTGACCCACTACACCGAGACCCCGCCCCCGACCGGCCAACGCTACGAGTCGCGCCGGATCGACGCGCGCAGCGGCACCGCCGCCATCGCCGCCCCGGAAACGGCTGCGCCCGAATCGGCCGACTGCCTCACCGCACGCCGCAATCTGGAGCTGCTCAGCGGCAAGGGCGAAGTGACCATGGGCGCCGGCGACGGCAAGCCTGGCACCCCGCTGGACCCGGAAACGCGCGCCGCGCAGCGCAATCTGGCCGAGGCCGCCGCCAAGGCCTATTGCAAGCCTGCACCGGCCGGCGGCCCAACCACCTGAGCACTGCGCACCGGCCAAGCGCCGGTGCACGCAACGCGCCGCCGGGTCATCGCCGATGACCTGCAGGGCACGACACTGGCAAACTATCGGCTTTCCGCCTCAAGCGAAGCCCGATGCGTCTTTCCCAGTTCCACCTGCACACCACCAAGGAAACCCCGGCCGACGCCGAGCTGGTCAGCCACCGTCTGATGCTGCGCGCGGGCATGATCCGCAAGCTGGCCTCCGGGCTGTACACCTGGTCGCCGCTGGGCTTGCGCGTGCTGCGCAAGGTCGAGGCCATCGTGCGCGAGGAAATGAACCGCGCCGGGGCGGTGGAAGTGCTGTTCCCCACCATCCAGCCGCGCGAGCTGTGGGACGCGACCGGCCGCTGGGAAAAGTTCGGCGGGCAATTGCTGAAGATCAAGGACCGCAAGGAACAGGAGTTCTGCTACACCCCGACCGCCGAAGAAGCCGCGGCCGAGTTCGCGCGTCAGGAAATCAACAGCTACAAGCAGCTGCCGCTGAATTTCTACCAGATCCAGACCAAGTTCCGCGATGAAATCCGCCCGCGTTTCGGCGTGATGCGTGCACGCGAGTTCCTGATGAAGGACGCCTATTCGTTCCATCTCACCGATGCGGACATGGCGCGCGAGTACGACAACATGCGGGCCGCCTACATCCGCATCTTCACCCGGCTGGGGCTGGAGTTCCGCGCGGTGCAGGCCGACTCCGGCGCAATCGGCGGTGATGCCTCGCAGGAATTCCATGTCATCGCCGAATCGGGCGAGGACTCGCTGGCGTTCTCCACCGGCTCGGACTACGCGGCCAATGTGGAAACCGCCAGCGCCGCCCTGCCCGCACCGCGCCCGGCTGCCGGCGAGACCCTGCAGCGCGTGGACACACCCACCCAGAAGACCTGCGAAGACGTGGCCCAGTTGCTGGGCCTGCCGCTGCAGCGCACGGTGAAGTCGATCGCGGTGATGACCACCGCCGGCTTCGTGCTGGTGCTGGTGCGTGGCGATCACGCCGTCAACGAGATCAAGCTGGCCAAGGTCGCCGGCATGGCCGACTACCGGCTGGCCAATGAAAGCGAGATCCGTCAGCACCTGGGCAGCGAGCCCGGCTTCCTTGGCCCAGTGCAGCCGGTCCAGCCGATTCGCATCATCGCCGATCGCGACGTCGCGGCCATGGCCGATTTCGTGGTCGGTGCCAACGCGGTAGGCGTGCACCTGACCGGGGTCAACTGGGGCCGCGACCTGCCCGAACCGGACACCGTGGCCGACGTGCGCAATGTCGTCGACGGCGACCGTGCCAGCGACGGCGGCGAGCTGCGCCTGACCCGCGGCATCGAGGTGGGCCATGTGTTCCAGCTCGGCAGCAAATACGCCGAAGCGCTGCAGGCCACCGTGCTGGATGAAAACGGCAAGGCCGCGGTGATGAAGATGGGCTGCTACGGCATCGGCATCTCGCGCATCGTGGCGGCGGCGATCGAACAGAACCACGACGACGCCGGCATCGTCTGGCCCGCGCCGATGGCGCCGTGGAAGGTGGTGGTGTGCGTGATCAACCCCAAGCAGGACGCGCAGGTGGCTGCCGCGGCCGGTGACTTGCTGGAGGAATTGATCGCCGCCGGCATCGACGCGGCGCTGGACGATCGCGGCCTGCGCCCGGGCGCCATGTTTGCCGATATGGAACTGCTGGGCATTCCGCACCGCGTGGTGGTGTCCGAGCGTGGATTGGCGGCCGGGACTTTTGAATATCGCGCCCGCACCGCCGAAGCGGCAGAAAACCTGGATAAGGCCGGGTTATTCTCCCGGCTTGGGTACTGATCAAACCCGGGCAATATCCTCCCGCTGGATGAACGCACTGCGCCGAAGTAATTCGGCGCATTTGTCATATGGGTTTTCTGTCATTATGATGGCTGGCGCTGCCACGGAATGGCATTCCGAGAGCAACTAACAAAGCGTGACGTGCGGTTTGGGATGGTGCGCAGGATTTCGCATGGACGCGCTCCAGAGAAAACCGATGGCAGGCCGCGCCTGCCATTCGAATATGTCGCCGTTTTGTTAGTTGCTCTTAATTCCCCTCTCATTTTCCGGAGTAGTGATGTCGATCGATCTCACCGGCCTGTCGGCCAAGCAGTTGGGCGCACTGATCAAGAATGCAAAGAAGCAGCAGACGGTGGTCGCCAAGCGCGCGCCGATTGCCAAGGTGCGGACCCAATTGACCCGCGCCGCGAAAGCCCAGGGTTATTCCATTGAAGAATTGTTCGGCGCCGCCGCCAGTGCCGGCCCGGGCCGTCCGGCCGCCGCCGGCAAGCCGGGTCCGCGTGCCGGACGCAAGCTGGGCAAGGTTGCACCGAAATACCGCAACCCCGCCAATGCACAGGAAACCTGGACCGGCCGCGGCAAGCAGCCGCGCTGGCTGGCTGAATTGACCGCTGCCGGCAAGAAGGTCGAAGACTTCCTGATCAAGAAGGACGGCGGCGCAAAACCGGCAAAGAAGGCCACCGCCAAGAAGGCCACGCGCAAAACTGCCACCAAGCGCGCGACCAAGAAAGCCAAGGCTGCGTGATTCGAGGCAAATAAAAAACGCCGGCACTGCCGGCGTTTTTTATTGGGCGCCGTTCGGGCCTGTCATAAATTCTTGCGGGCCGGGATCAGCAGATTGCCAAACAGCAATCCGGCCACCAAAGCCATCACGATATTGGTGACCGCCAATAGCGCGGCTTGGCCGACGGTGACGTCCTGCTGCTGCACCAGGGTCAAAAACCCGCGCAAACTGGTGCTACCGGGCACCAGCATGATGATGCCCGGCAGCCGGATCAGCGCACCGGGTTTTTGCACCACACGTCCAAACAGATTTCCGGCAGCGGTCAATGCCATCGCCGATGCGAACACGCCGGCCGGCCCACCCCAGGCATGCCCTGCATAGCGCGCGATGACATACCCGGACATGGCCGCCGCCATGATCCACAGATAATCGCGGCGATTGGCCTTGAACAGCACCGCGAACGCGTACGCGGCCACCAGCAGCGAGGCCCATTCCACCCAGCCGGCCTGTGGGCGCACCGCGGCGACCTGCGGGTTCAAGCCCACCAACTGGGTCAACGTCACCGCAATCACCGCGCCCACGGTGAGCTTGAGCACCGTGGTGACCGCACCGGCCAGGCGCGCCGTGCCCGACACCCAATGCTGGCTGGCCAACTCGTTGAACGCGTTGGTCAGCGACATACCGGGCAGCAGCACCACCAGCGAGGCAATGATCACTGTATTGAGATGGAGCGGGCCGACCAGCGAGGCCACCAGCGCAGCGACCACGCCGGCCAGCAGCCCGGCCAGTGCTTCGCCGGCCTCCTTGGTGGCCGGGCGCTTGTCGGTGTACTGAGTGAGCAGCCCGATCGACATGCCGATCACCCCAGCGGTGGCGATGTCCAGCCACGGCAGCTTCCACAGCCCGGCCACCCCGGCCGCGGCCAGGCCGAATGCCAGCACCTGCAGGGCCTTGCCGCGCCGGTCCGTCTCGCGGTCAAGACGGCGCAGGGCCGTGTGCCCCTGGGCAATACTCATGCGCCCGTTGGCGACGCTGTCGGCCACGTAGTCGGCGACGCTGAGTTTGTAGAGGTCGTTCTCGCCCGGCGCCAGGCGGATCACGCGGGTGATGTCACTGGAGCCGATCGACTTGGTGGGGTCGCTGAAGCTCAGGATGATGCCGGTGGGATTGGACCAGGGCTCGCAATCCAGCCCCAGTTTCTGCGACAGGCCAATCACCGCCGCCTCCAGCCGCTGCGCGGTGGTGCCATAGGAATGCAGGCGCCCGGCGATTTCCGACACGAAGGCGACACGTTGCGCGTAGGTTGCGCCGGCGGACGATGGAACAACGGTGGCAGCAGACATGCGTGGCGGGTCGGATCGAAGCGGCGCCTGGGCGAGGACGCCAGTGTATGCGCAGCACGCGTGGCCCGTGGTCGCCATCGCCGGTGGCTGTCGCCATGCGCGCAGTCACTCCCCATCATTCGCTCACGCCAGCCACTGTATGCTGACGCCACGGACAGGCCGCCCATGATCAAACCGCAACCGCCACGCATCGAACAAGACTCGCAGGACCATGCCGAGGTACGCCTCGCCGGCAGTTGGGTCCTGGCCACCGCCCTGCCCCAGGCCGAGCTGCTGCAAGCCGTTCCCGACGGGGTGCGCCGCATCGACGCGCGTGGCATCCAGCAACTGGATTCGGCCGGTGTGCTGCAGCTGCTGCGCTTTGCCAGCCGCATGGGCCTGAAAGAAGACGCCATCGATTTCCGCGACGAGCACCAGGCACTGGTGTGCACCATCGAGGAGCTCAACGACGAGCGCCCCAAGCCCAAGCGCGATTACGGCTTTGTCGCAGCGCTCGACCGCCTGGGCCGCACCACCCACGGCGTGGGCCAGGGCATCCTGGAGCTCAACAGCTTCCTGGGCGAGAACCTGGTCAAGATCGGGCGACTGATCCACGAACCACGCCGTTTCCGGCTCACCTCCACCGTGCACCACATGGAACAGGTGGGGCTGGATGCGGTGCCGCTGGTGGTGCTGCTGTCTTATCTGGTGGGCGCGGTGATCGCGTTTTTGGGCTCGACGATCCTGCGCGACTTCGGCGCGGAGATTTATGTGGTGGAACTGGTGTCGATCGCGTTCCTGCGCGAATTTGCCGTGTTGCTCACCGCCATTGTCCTGGCCGGCCGCACCGCCAGCGCGTTCACCGCGCAAATCGGCGCGATGAAATCCCGCGAGGAAGTGGATGCCATCCGCACCCTGGGCCTGGATCCGATCGATCTGCTGGTGATCCCGCGCCTGCTCGCGCTGATCTTCACCCTGCCGCTGCTGACCTTCATCGCGATGATCGCCGGCCTGGCCGGTGGCGTCACCGTGGGCGCGTTCGATCTGGACATTCCGCCGCAGATGTATCTGGCACGCATGCACGACACCATCCAGCTGCGGCACTTCCTGGTCGGCCTGTCGAAGGCGCCGCTGTTTGCGCTGGTGATCGGCCTGATCGGCTGCCTGGAAGGTTTGAAGGTGAGCGGCACCGCGCAGTCGGTGGGCGAACGCACCACTTCTTCGGTGGTGCAGACGATTTCCTTGGTCATCATCCTCGATGCGATTGCGGCGTTGTGGTTCATGAAGATGGGGTGGTGATGAGGCCGAGATTCGACATTGGGGATTCGGGCTTCGTGCAAAGCACACGCGCGGGCGTCTCCGCGCTCGCGAGAGGCCTGCTGTGACCAATCCCGAATCCCAAATCACCACTCCCGAACCCGAAACCGACGACGACCAGCTGGCGATCTCGGTGCGTGGGCTGACCAACCGGTTCGGCAGCCAGGTCGTCCACGAAGAGCTCGACCTGGACGTGCGCCGCGGCGAGATCCTGGGCGTGGTCGGCGGCTCTGGCACCGGCAAGTCGGTGTTGATGCGCAGCATCCTGGGCCTGCGCGAACCCGACGCCGGCAGCATCCAGGTGCTGGGCGCGGATGCGCGCTCGGGCCGTTTTGTCGATCGCCAGCACATCACCCGCAACACCGGTGTGCTGTTTCAGGATGGCGCGCTGTTTTCCTCGATGACCGTCGGCGAGAACGTGCAGGTGCCGCTGAAGGAGCATCACGGCGAATTCCCCGAGCGCTGGTATTTCGAACTGGCGCTGTTGAAGATCAAGCTGGCCGGCCTGCCCGCCGACGCGCTGGACAAGCTGCCCTCGCAATTGTCCGGCGGCATGCGCAAGCGCGCCGGACTGGCGCGGGCGCTGGCACTGGACCCGCCGCTGCTGTTCCTGGACGAGCCCACCGCCGGGCTGGATCCAATCGGCGCGGCCGCCTTCGACCGGCTGATTCGCACATTGCAGCAGGCCCTGGGCCTGACCGTGTTCCTGATTACCCACGACCTGGATACGCTGTACGCCATCTGCGACCGCATCGCGGTGCTGGCCGATCGCAAGGTGATCGCCAACGCCCCGCTGGCCGAGATCGAACAGGTCGATCACCCCTGGATCCAGGAATATTTTCACGGCCCCCGCGCGCGCGCCGCGCGCCAGGCCAAGACCGCCTCCACCGAGACCGCCTGAGCATGGAAACCAAAGCCAATTACGTCCTGATCGGCGCCTTCACCATCGTGGCCGGCCTGGCCTTGCTGCTGTTCGGGCTGTGGGCCGCCAAATACTCCTCCGACCGCACCTGGCAGCAATACCGGGTGGTGTTCCGCGAGGCGGTGACTGGCCTGTCGGTCGGCAGCCCGGTGCAGTACAACGGCATCGCGGTGGGCTCGATCACCGAACTGACGCTGGCGCCGAACGACCCGCGCCAAGTCGTGGCGCATGTGCGGGTGAACTCCACCACGCCGATCAAGAGCGACACCCGCGCCAAGCTGGCCATCACCAGCCTGACCGGCCCGTCGATCATCCAGCTCTCCGGCGGCACGCCCGAAGCACCGTCGCTGACCACCATCGACAAGAGCGACGCGCCGATCATCCAGACCACGCCGTCGGCACTGCAGAACATTACCGACACCGCCAATCGCATCGTCGAGCGCATGGACCAGATGCTCTCGGACAAGAACGTGGCCAGCATCACCGCCACACTGCAGAACCTGGAAAAGATCAGCGGCGGCATCGCCGATCGCGACGAAGGCATGCAGGCGCTGATCGTCAGCGCGCGCGATGCCGCGCGCAATCTGGACACCACCCTGACCACCACCAACGGCACCATCAAACGGCTGGACCAGAACCTGGTGCAGCAGCTGCCCGGCATCCTGGAAAAACTCGACGCGACCCTGGTCAAGCTGGACTCGGCCGCCGGCAACGCTGACAACATCCTTGGCGAGAACCGCGCGGCCATCAATAGTTTTGCCAACGACGGCCTGGGCCAGCTGGGCCCCACACTCACCGATTTGCG
The DNA here is from genome assembly GCF_041475695.2 of Xanthomonas sp. NCPPB 4037. Lineage (NCBI taxonomy): Bacteria > Pseudomonadati > Pseudomonadota > Gammaproteobacteria > Lysobacterales > Lysobacteraceae > Xanthomonas > Xanthomonas sp. NCPPB 4037. The sequence goes on along the minus strand of NZ_CM191261.1, from coordinate 836,599 downwards.
CGGCCTGATCCGCGATCTGCGCCGGGTCAGCGACAAACTGGACAACAACCCTGCGCGCTACCTGCTCGGCCGCGACGCACCCAAGGAGTTCGAACCGAAATGACTGCCATGCGCCTGTTGCGTCCCCTGCTGTGCGTCTCGTTGCTGGCGCTGGGCGGCTGCTCGGTCCTGACCGGTGGCGACCAGAAACCGGCCACGATCTACGCCCCCACCGTGCGCGTCACGCCCAATCCGGCGTGGCCGCAGGTGAGCTGGCAGCTCTCGGTGGCCAAGCCCAGCGCCGCGCGCATCATCGACAGCCCGCGCATCAATGTGCGCCCGACCCCGGGCGAATTGCAGGTCTATCACGGCGCCGGCTGGGCGCAACCGGCCACCGACATGCTGGAAGACAGCGTGGTCCGCGCCTTCGAAGACTCCGGCAAGATCGCCGCGGTTGCGCGCATCGGCGCCGGGATCCGCTCGGACTACAAACTGGCGATCGACGTGCGCCGCTTCGAGTCCGACTACGCCGGCCAGTCGCTGCCAGCGGCCACCATCGAGCTCAACGCCAAGCTGCTGCATTCCTCCGATCAGCGCGTGGTGGCGTCGCGTACGTTCACCGTGGCCCGCCCCTCAAGCAGCACCGACACCGCTGCGGTTGCGGCCGCGTTCGAGCAGGCCCTGACCCAGGTCACCAGCGAGCTGGTGGGTTGGACCCTGATCACCGGTCAGCAGGACAGCCAGACTTTGCCGCGTGCGTTGTAAGCGCAAGCGACAGACTTGGAGCGGCTAACACTACCTAGCGAGCAGTCGTTAGGTGGGGGCGGATGGTGCGTGGAAACCGGAGTGCACGAGTGGCACATGCCGTCCGCGCCAGCCTAAGGGCTGCCGCAGAGCGGCTGAGCTGCGGTCTGGCTGCAGGGCCATTGCCCGCCCACCATCGCAGGACACGCCGCAAGTACGTCCCTGTAGGCCCTTACGCGGCATCCATTCCGCGCAAGGTCCCGCGACAGTGGGCGAGCAAGAACCAATCGAGATGGTCGGTGTGCACGGTTGCAGCAATGCATGACGTACTTCTAATTCGCCAGCTATCGTGTTCTGCGAACTCTGCCCGCAAGCCAACGCAAGTCGCGAGATGACCGGCTTTCATCCAGCTACCGACAAACTCTCTGGCGCGGTGTCCTCGCCGCTTGCGGGACCGTGTGGCGGCATGGATGCCGCCGCCGAGCCTACATGGACGTACTTGCGGCGTGTCCCGCGAGCGGTGAGGGCACCGCGCCCTCGACCCACTCAGCGTTCGACCTTCACTTCTGACTGCATCCAGCAAGATGCTGCCGACACAAAAACTGCGCTCATCGAAGGCGACCGCTCGCCATGTTTCGTGAGCCGCTCCTGTCGCTAGGACACGCGCATCGCAATCTGGCGAAAGGTCAAATTGATGCGCTCGCCGACCGGCTTTACGGTGCGCGGCAAGGCGTGTTTGTAGTAACGCTGGGTATCGCCGCCCATCAGCAGCAGATCGCCGTGGCCGAGTTCCAAGGTCTGCTTCAGCGTCGGATCGTGCCGATGCTTGAAGGCGAACCGCCGCGCCGCGCCCAGGCTTAGCGATGCGATCACCGGTTGCGCGCCCAGCTCCGGCTCGTCGTCGCTATGCCAGCCCATCGCGTCGGCTCCGCTGCGGTAGCGGTTGACCAGCACGCTGTTGAACGGGGAGCCGGTCTCATCCTGCAGACGCGTACGCACTGGCTGCAGCGCCTCCAGCCACGGCTGCGGAGCAAACTGCGTGCCCGAGTAGCGATAGCTGGCATCCGCATCGCCGATCCAGCTGCTCAGACGCGGCGAATCCACCACCCGCCCGAACATGCGGATGCGATGGACCTCCCACTGCACCTGGTCCAGCAGCGCCTGCATCAGCGCATCGGCGTGCGCAGCCTGCAACCAGCCGCGACACCAGTGGACCTGAGCTCCCGGCAGTGCAACGCGTATGTTCATGCGCAAACGCTAGCATGCGTGTGCCCGGGCGCACCGGCAGCGGCGGATGAATCAACACGATTTGCCGCCATCCCATGCAATCCCGGAAAATGCACCCCAGCCATCGAGCCAACGGGAGCGGAGCAATGTCGGAAGCGGGAATCGGCGCGCAAGCGTCAGAGACGGTCGAGCGCGACATGATGGAGTACGACGTCGTCACCGTCGGTGCCGGTCCGGCCGGGCTGTCGTTCGCGATCCGGCTCAAACAGCTCAACCCCGCGTTGAGCGTGTGCGTGATCGAAAAATCTAGCACCATCGGCGCGCACATCCTCTCCGGCGCGGTGATCGAACCCGGCCCGCTGGATGCCTTGCTGCCGGGCTGGCGCGACAACCCGCCGCCGATCTGCGTGGCCGCCACCGAGGACGAATTCTGGCTTCTCGGCAAGGACAGCGCGCGCAAATTCCCGGTGGTGCCGCCAGGCATGCGCAACCATGGCAACTTCATCGTCAGCCTGGGCGCCATGTGCGCCTGGCTCGCCCCGCAGGCCGAAGCCCTGGGCGTGGAGATCTACCCCGGCTTTGCCGCCGCCGAAACCCTGCACGATGACAGCGGCCAGGTAGTGGGCGTGCGCATCGGCGATATGGGCGTGGCCAAGGATGGGTCGCACAAGCCCGGCTACACCGCCGGTATCGACATCCGCGCCAAGGTCACCGTGCTGGCCGAAGGCGCGCGTGGCCATCTCACCAAGCGCCTGCTCAAGCGCTTCGACCTGACTGCCGATGTCGACCCGCAGGGCTATTCGATCGGCATCAAGGAACTGTGGCAGGTGCCCGAGGGCCGCGTCAGCCCCGGCAAGATCGTGCACACGCTCGGCTGGCCGGCCGACAACCGCACCTATGGCGGCAGCTTCCTGTATCACCTGGACAACAACCAGATCGCGCTGGGCTACGTCAGCGGGCTGGACTACAGCGACCCCAACTACCAGCCGTGGGAGGCTTTCCAGCAATGGAAGAACCACGCGCTGATCAAGCCCCTGCTGGAGGGCGGCAGCATCCTGTCGGCCGGCGCGCGCGCCATCGTCACCGGCGGTTGGCAATCGCTGCCCAAGGTGGAAATGCCCGGTGCGCTGCTGATCGGCGACACCGCCGGCCTGCTCAACGTGCCCAAGATCAAGGGCACCCATCAGGCGATCCGCAGCGGCATGCTGGCCGCCGAGCACTTGGTGCAATCGCAGCTGGCCCCACAGGGATTCGACGCCAAGCTGCGCGCCTCTGACGCCATGGCCGAACTCAAGCAGGTGCGCAACATCAAGCCCGGCTTCAAGAAGGGCCTGTGGCTGGGCATGCTCAATGCCGCCTGGGAAACCGCGCTCAAAGGCGCCTCGCCGTGGACACTGAAAAACAAGCCGGATTGGTCGGCCATGCACAAACTCGGCGAGTACGAACAGCCTAAACGCGGCTACGTCCAGCGCGAACTCGCCCCACGCGACCGGCTGCAGGCGGTCTACTTCGCCGCCACCGAACACGACGAAGACCAACCGGTGCATCTGCAGGTGCTCGACACCAGCATCTGCGCCACCCGCTGTGTGGAGGAATACAACAACCCCTGCACCCGCTTCTGCCCGGCCAACGTCTACGAAATGGTCGCAGACACCACCAGCCCCTCCGGCAAGCGCCTGCAGATCAACGCCGCCAACTGCGTGCACTGCAAGACCTGCGACATCAAAGACCCCTACGAAATCATCAACTGGGTCACCCCGGAGGGTGGTTCTGGGCCGAACTACCAGAACCTGTGACTCGGCGCCCCCCGGCCTCGGCATGACTAGCCGTCTCTCCAAGCTGATCGGTGCGGCTCGCCGGTCGGTCCAGCTCCATGGCGGCGGCATTTCTGGAACGCTGGCGGTTGCCGTGCGTGCATTGAAGGCAATCCGCGCGCTCGGCATCAATGGATTCGTGATGCGGGTAAAAGCCGCAGGAGGCCGACAAGAGCCGGCCAGGCCCGTTTTCGAAAAGCATGAGTTCCATTCGCCAGTGCCGCCGGCGCAGCTACAGCTGAAAGTCGGTCTGATGGTGCACGTGTTCTATGCCGACCTGATCGAGGAATTTGCACAGTCACTGCAGCACATGCCTGTCAGCTATGACTTGCTGGTCTCCGTCGTCGATGACACGACAAGGCGGCAAGCAAGTGATCGCTTTTCGCGGCTTCCCAATGTCAACCATCTGGAACTGCAGATCGTTCCCAATCGCGGGCGCGATATCGCACCGTTTCTTGTGGCGTTCCGCGAACAGATCCTCGCTCTGGACGTGATTGGTCATTTGCACACAAAAAAGTCACTGTATACAGGCCGGGAGCAGGACACGTGGCGGCGTTATCTGCTGTCGTCACTGCTGGGGAGTCGGGAGCGTATTGCGTGGATACTCGGTATGTTTCAAGCCAATCCCCGCCTCGGCATCCTCTATCCGGAAAGCCATGCGGGCATGCCCTTGTGGGCACACACCTGGCTCAGTAACTTTGGCGCATGTCGTGAATTGGCCCAACGGTTGGGTTTCGATATCAGCCCTACTGACTACATCGACTTCCCTGCCGGATCAATGCTTTGGGCAAGGGTCGACGCATTGCGACCGCTCTATTCACTAGGGCTCGAGCTGAAGGATTTCCCCGTTGAACATGGCCAGATCGATGGCACCTTGCACCATGCAATAGAGCGAATGTTTGCGGTGGCTGCGCACCGCCACAACTACTGCTACGGCATCCTGCCTGCGGATGGCACGCTGGCGCTCAGCAGCGAGGGCGAACGCAATTGGCAAGCTGCGTTGGACATGCCGATTTCGTCACGCATGACGCTCTCAGCGATCGAAGCAAAATTGATTTCTCTGGATGTTTTCGACACCTTGGTGCTGCGACCGTTCCTGTTTCACACGGGAGCCCGGGCCTATCTTGCGCATCTAGTGGCTGACCGGCTGGGTTTGGAAACGTTCGCTGAGTACCGTGAGCTTGCCGAATCGAAAGCCCGCCATAACCTTGGCAAGGACGTTGACCTGCCTGGGATCTATCACACGCTGGCGGGGCTGAGCGGTGCCGATAAATTTCCCATCGACCTCCTGCAGTCCATGGAAATTGAAGTCGAAGAACGGCTATTGAGGCCTCGTAAGGGCGTCATCGAGGCGGCGCAAACGTTGAAGCGCCGGGGCATACGAATGGTCGCATTGTCGGACATGTATCTGGACAGCAAGACGCTAAAAAACATTCTGCCTTCTGATGTCGCTGCGCTCCCCGACGCATGGTATGTCTCCTGCGAGACTGGCTGGCGCAAGGATGACGACAGTGCCTGGAACCGCCTGCCAGGTATCGAAAACATAACGCAGGCGCGATGGCTGCACATTGGCGACAACGAACATGCCGATGTGCAGCGCCCTCTGAACCACAACCTGTTGACGCCGGTTCACGTGTTGCGTCCGTCTGCGCTGTTGGAGGTCGTTCCTGCGCTCAGGCCCTTGAGGCCAGCGCAGGGTGCAGCGACACGCTGGCAGGACCAGTTGTGGCTCGGGCTGCTTGCCAACAGGTTCGCCGATCTCGTCGACCGGCAGCCGGAGCTGCTTATCCCGCGACCGACACTATCACCGGCGCAGTTAGGCTATGTAGTGCTCGGCCCATTGGTGTTCGACTACCTGACCTGGCTAGTCCGCCTTGCGCAGCAGCACAAGGTGGAAACGATCTTATTTCTGAGCCGGGAGGGCTACCTGCTTGAGCAGGGATTCCAGCAATTGCAACAGTGCTGCCCCGCATTGAGTCATCTTCAGGGAAATTATCTGCTGGCGTCGCGACGCGGCACCGGCACCCCGTCGTTGAATGTTTTCGATGACCTTGCCCAACTGCTGGACAGTACATATACCGGGCCACTGCACGGCCTGATACACGCCCGCCTGGGTCGCCGCGCAGCAGAACTGCTCGAAAGCCGGTTGGGATCAGCGGTGATGCAGGGCGATGTCTATCTGCCCGAGATGCGCGACGAGCTACTCCGTTTGTTATTGCCGGCATCAGACGAACTATTGACGCTTGCTGCCATTGAAAGGCAGGCCTATCTCGAGTACTGGAAAACGATGACACACGGTAGCAACACGATGGTCGCGGACATCGGCTACTCGGGAAGCATTCAGGCCAACCTGGCGAGATTGACTGGCCAACCACTGGGAGGCGCCTACTTTGCATTGAATTATCGTGCCAGCAAAGTTGGATCGGATAGCTGGGCCGCCGCACGCTATTTTGATGGCCGTAGCGATGGCGATCCAGGTCAGTCGGCGATTTTGCGCCACGATCTTCTGCTGGAAACATTACTCACCGCGCCGTCTGCACAGTTCGCCTATTTTGCCGCTGGCGTCGAAGGTCCGATTCCGAGGTACGCAGACGCCGAACATTCTCAAAGCCAATGGTCAACGATTGCCCAGGTGCATGAGGGGGCCTTGTCCTTCATAAGGGACGTCTGCAACGTGGCGCAGGAGGAAAGCCATCTACTCGAGTTCGATCGAAAATCGATTCAGGTTCCACTGACGTGCATCGGCTCCGGATGCTGGGACGCCCCCTGGTTGGCGAGCCTGCAACTAGATGACCAGTTTACCGGTCGCGGCGCGGTAGCCGCTGGTTGAACTCACGCTACCGCGCCGGATGGACTCACAGGTCAGGCGGTCCTGAATGCGACTCCCGTTTTTGCTTGAACATCTTCGACGAGCACCTCATCAGCGACCTCCACCAGTACCAATCCATCAGCGGTGACGTCGAACACCGCCAGGTCGGTGATGATGCGATCGACCACGCCCACGCCGGTCAGCGGCAGGTCGCATTGCGGCAGGATCTTGTGCGTGCCGTCCTTGGCCACGTGTTCCATCAGCACGACCACGCGCTTGACGCCGGCCACCAGGTCCATCGCGCCGCCCATGCCCTTGACCATCTTGCCCGGCACCATCCAGTTGGCAAGGTCGCCGCGGTCGGTGACCTGCATCGCGCCGAGGATCGCCAGGTCGATGTGTCCACCGCGGATCATCGCGAACGAATCGTGGCTGCCGAAATAGCTGGCACCCGCGCGTGCGGTCACGGTCTGCTTGCCAGCATTGATGAGGTCCGCGTCCACTTCGTCTTCGCCGGGAAACGGGCCGATGCCGAGCAAGCCGTTTTCCGATTGCAACCACACGTCCACGCCATCGGGAATGTGGTTGGCCACCAGCGTGGGCAGGCCGATGCCCAGGTTGACGTAGGCGCCATCGGTGAGTTCGCGCGCGGCGCGCGCCGCCATCTGATCGCGGGTCCAGGCCATTACTTGTCTCCCTGGCGCACGGTGCGCTGTTCGATGCGTTTTTCCGGTATGGCGTTGAGTACCAGGCGGTCGACATAAATGCCGGGCAGATGCACCTGATCCGGATCGATCGCACCGAGCTCGACAATCTCCTCCACCTCGGCGATGCAGACGCGCCCGGCCATGGCACAGGCCGGATTGAAATTGCGCGCGGTCTTGCGGAACACCAGGTTGCCGGCGGTGTCGGCGCGCCACGCCTTGATCAGGGCAACGTCGGCCTGCAACGCGGTTTCCAACACGTAATGCTTGCCATCGAATTCTCGCGTCTCCTTGCCCTCGGCCACGATGGTGCCGTAGCCGGTGGCGGTGTAGAACGCGGGAATGCCCGCACCGCCCGCACGCAGGCGCTCGGCCAGCGTGCCCTGCGGGTTGAATTCCAGCTCGAGTTCGCCGGCCAGATATTGGCGTTCGAATTCCTTGTTCTCGCCCACGTAGGACGAAATCATCTTGCGGATCTGGCGGGTCGCCAGCAATTGGCCCAGGCCGAAGCCATCCACGCCCGCATTGTTCGAAATCACCGTCAGGCCGCTCACCGTGCTGTCGCGCAGCGCGGCGATCAAGGCTTCCGGAATGCCGCACAGCCCGAAGCCGCCAACCGCCAACGTTTGTCCATCGGCCACCACACCGGCCAGCGCCGCCTTGGCATCGGCATAGCGCTTGGCGCCCGCCCCCCTTGCAACTTGGTTCATCACCGCCCTCACCTCGCTGATGCGAAGCGGGCATTCTAGCCGCTGACTGTTCCCTGTCCTCGGTCGCAATTCCGCCACACCCAAGACACGGCACAGCCGCTAAACTCGGCTGTCCCCCACCCGAGGAATTGCCCATGACGCTACCCGCCTTCAAGGCCTACGATATTCGCGGCCGCGTGCCGGATGAACTCAACGAGGACTTGGCCCGCCGCATCGGCGTGGCACTGGCGGCGCAGCTGGATCAAGGGCCCGTGGTCCTGGGCCACGACGTGCGCCTGGCGAGCCCGGCACTGCAGGAGGCCCTGTCTGCCGGCCTGCGTGCCAGCGGCCGCGAGGTGATCGACATTGGCCTGTGTGGCACCGAGGAGGTCTATTTCCAGACCGATCACCTCAAGGCCGCTGGCGGCGTGATCGTCACCGCCAGCCACAACCCGATGGACTACAACGGCATGAAGTTGGTGCGTGAGCAGGCGCGGCCGATCAGCTCCGATACCGGCCTGTTCGCCATCCGCGACACGGTCGCGGCCGATACTGCCGCCGCAGGCGAGCCCACCGCTGCCGAGCACAGCCGCACCGACAAGACCGCGTATCTGGAGCACCTGCTCAGCTACGTGGACCGCAGCACGCTCAAGCCGCTCAAGCTGGTGGTCAACGCCGGCAACGGCGGCGCCGGTCTGATCGTCGACCTGCTGGCACCGCATCTGCCATTCGAATTCGTGCGCGTCTTCCACGAGCCCGATGGCAACTTCCCCAACGGCATCCCCAACCCGCTGCTGCCGGAAAACCGCGACGCCACCGCCAAGGCGGTCAAGGAACACGGCGCAGATTTCGGGATTGCCTGGGATGGCGACTTCGATCGTTGCTTCTTCTTCGATCACACTGGCCGCTTCATCGAGGGCTATTACCTGGTCGGCCTGCTGGCGCAAGCCATCCTGGCCAAGCAGCCCGGCGGCAAGGTCGTGCACGACCCGCGCCTGACCTGGAACACGGTGGAGATGGTGGAAGACTCCGGCGGCATTCCGGTGCTGTGCAAGAGTGGCCACGCCTTCATCAAGGAAAAGATGCGCAGCGAGAACGCCGTCTATGGTGGCGAAATGAGCGCGCACCATTACTTCCGCGAATTCGCCTACGCCGACTCCGGCATGATTCCGTGGCTGCTGATCGCCGAGCTGGTCTCGCAATCGGGCCGTTCGCTGGCGGACCTGGTCGAAGCGCGCATGCAGAAGTTCCCCTGCAGCGGCGAGATCAACTTCAAGGTCGACGACGCGAAGGCCGCGGTCGCACGCGTGATGGCGCATTACGGTGATCAGTCACCGGAGCTGGATTACACCGACGGCATCAGCGCCGACTTCGGGCAATGGCGCTTCAACCTGCGCAGCTCCAACACCGAGCCGCTGCTGCGTCTGAACGTGGAAACGCGCGGCGATGCCGCACTGCTGGAAACGCGTACGCAGGAAATTTCCGCTTTGCTGCGCGGCTGATCTACCATTCTCCCCCACCTTTTGACGCACTGGAGTCTCCCCCGCTCATGAGCGATGTCCTTCCGATCATTCTTTCCGGCGGCTCCGGCACACGCCTGTGGCCGCTGTCGCGCGAGACCTACCCCAAGCAGTTCCTGCCCCTGGTTGGCGAACAGACGATGCTGCAGGCCACCTGGCACCGCGCAGCACCGGTGGCCAACCACGCGCCGATCGTGGTGGCCAATGAGGAACACCGCTTCATCGCCGCAGAGCAGCTGCAGCAATTTGGCGTCAAGCCTTCGGCAATCCTGCTGGAGCCGAAGGGTCGCAATACCGCACCGGCAATCGCAGTCGCCGCGCTGGAAGCCATGCGCAACGGTGCAGACCCACTCCTGCTGGTGTTGCCTTCCGACCACGTGATCCGCGATGAGGCGGCCTTTCAGGCGGCGGTCACCTTGGCCGCAGCTGCGGCAGATGAAGGCAAGCTGGTGACCTTCGGTATCAAGCCAACTGCGCCGGAAACCGGCTATGGCTATATCAAGGCCGGCGCAGGCACTGGCGTCAGTGCGGTCGAACGATTCGTCGAAAAGCCGGACCTGGCCACGGCCGAGGGTTACCTTGCCTCTGGAGACTACTACTGGAACAGCGGCATGTTCCTGTTCCGGGCGTCGCGTTATCTGGAGGAGCTACGCAAGTTCCAGCCGGCAATCGCCGAGGCTAGCAGCAAGGCATGGGAACTCGCCAAGCGTGATGCCGACTTCACTCGCCTGGATAAGGACGCGTTTGCCGCAAGCCCATCGGATTCGATCGACTACGCCGTCATGGAAAAAACCGCCGATGCGGTGGTCGTACCGCTGGATGCCGGCTGGAACGACGTTGGCTCCTGGTCCGCCTTGCTGGAGGTTTCCGAACAGGACAGCGCCGGCAATGCGCATCACGGCGATGTGATTCAGATCGACTGCCGTAATACCTATGCCTACGGCTCGCGCCTGATCGCCATGGTCGGCCTGGAGGACGTGGTCGTGGTGGAAACACCGGATGCCGTGCTGGTTGGTCACCGTGAACGCATTCAGGAGGTCAAGGATGTGGTGGGACAGATCAAGTCCAGCGGCCGCTCCGAGGCTACCTGGCACCGCAAGGTCTACCGTCCGTGGGGCGCGTACGATTCCATTGATAATGGCAGCCGCCATCAGGTCAAACGCATCACCGTGAAGCCGGGCGCGGTCCTCAGTTTGCAGATGCATCATCACCGCGCCGAACACTGGATCGTCGTAAGCGGTACCGCCGAGGTCACACGCGGCGACGAAGTTCTGCTGCTCACCGAAAATCAAAGCACGTACATTCCGCTGGGTGTCACGCATCGCCTGCGTAACCCGGGTAAATTGCCGCTTGAACTGATCGAGGTGCAGTCCGGCAGCTATCTGGGCGAAGACGATATCGTTCGCTTCGAGGATACCTACGGGCGGGCGTGATGGTTCGTTACAGGTGACTGTGATCGCATAAGCAAAGAGCCGGGATGTCCCGGCTCTTTGCTTTTTCAGTCTTCGACCGGCTGAATCGCCTCCTTAGTGCCTTGCAGCACCAGCTCGGCAATCACCCGCTGCAAGCCAACCCGCCACTCGGGCAACACGATGTCGAAGTCCTGCTGCAGTTTGTCAATCGACAGGCGCGAGTAGGCCGGGCGTTGCGCGGGCGTCGGGTACTCGGCCGTGGTGATCGGCACCACGCGCGGCGCGCGCACCAGCAATCCTGCAGCCACTGCCTCTTCGAAGATCGCTTCGGCAAAGCCATGCCAGGTGGTCTGCCCGGCGGCGGTCAGATGCCAGGTGCCCGAGGTGTCTGCCGTGCGCTGCTGCAGCAGCTGCGCGGTGACATCGGCAATCAAGGCCGCCGGTGTCGGCGTGCCGACCTGATCGGCCACCACACGCAGCTCGTCGCGGTCCGCACCGACACGCAGCATCGTGCGCAGGAAGTTCGTGCCATGCGAGGCATACACCCACGCCGTGCGCAGGATCAGATGCTGCGCGCCCGATGCACGGATGGCCTGTTCGCCGGCCAGCTTGGTCTCACCATAGACACCCAACGGCGCGGTGGGCGCATCTTCGGGATACGGCGCCGTGCCCTGGCCATCGAACACGTAGTCGGTGGAGTAATGCACCAGCGGCACAGTGTTGGCGGCACACCATGCCGCAATCACCGCGGGCGACTGCGCATTGGCCCACTGCGCGCTCTCACGCTCCTGCTCGGCACGATCGACCGCGGTGTACGCGGCAGCATTGACCACGCAGGACGGCTGCAAACGATCAAGCAGCGCGCTCAGCGTGTCGGGCTCATTGAAATCCGCCACTTCGCAGGCAGTACCATCAGGCAGCTGACCGCTGCGCGTGGTCGCGATTACCTTGCCGTTGGCCGCGAGTGCACGCAGCAGCTCACTTCCGACCTGCCCATTGCCGCCAAAGACCAGTGCCGTCAAGGCGTAAAGACCGGCAGGCGGTCAGCAGGCACCTCATCGAGGAACGGCGCAGCCGCGTCCTTGGCCGAGAGCAGCGGGTCACTGATCGGCCAGTCGATCCCAATCGCTGCATCGTTCCAACGTACGCCTGCATCAGCCTCCTTTACATAAACATCAGTGCACAAATAGCTAAACAGCGCTCGCTCTGACAGTACCGCAAACCCGTGTGCGAAACCTTCCGGAATCCAAACTTGACGCTTGTTTTCTGCACTGAGCAGCACCGCAGTCCAGCGGCCGAAGTGAGGCGAACCCCGCCGGACGTCCACAGCGACGTCATATACTTCGCCTTCGAGCACACTTACCAGTTTGCCCTGCGGACGGGGCCACTGATAGTGAAGCCCACGTAGAACTCCTTTGGCAGATGTCGAGATATTGCTCTGCACGAATCTGTCAGGCAGCCCGTTGCCGCCAAAACGCTCGGCATTCCATGTTTCATAGAAGACCCCGCGCTCGTCACCGAACACAGCGGGCTCTATGACGATACAGCCCGGGAGATCAGTCTTTAAGAGTTTCAATGCATCTTTCCCCGAAGTGCGAGTTCGTGGAGATATTTGCCGTAATCATTCTTCAGCAGTGGTGCTGCCAGCGCCTGCAATTGCGCAGAATCTATCCAGCCCTGACCAAATGCAATTTCCTCGGGGCAGCAGACCTGCAACCCTTGCCGGGCCTGAATGGTCTCGATGAAGTTTGAAGCTTCATGCAGCGATTGATGTGTACCGGTATCCAGCCACGCATACCCTCGCCCCAGGGGCTGCAGGTGCAGCGCACCTTCCTGGAGATAGCGGCGGTTCAAATCTGTGATTTCCAGCTCTCCCCGCGGTGATGGCTTAAGCGCGGCCGCATATTCAACCGCCTTTTCATCATAAAAGTACAAACCAGTCACTGCATAGTTGGAACGTGGGACAGCGGGCTTCTCTTCAAGGTCGATGACCTTACCCTTCGAATCGAACTCTGCAACTCCGTATCGCTCGGGATCATTGACCCAGTAGCCAAACACCGTTGCCCCGTCCTGACGGGCGTCGGCACCTTGCAGCAGTCCCGTCAGCCCATGACCGTGAAAAATATTGTCGCCCAGGACGAGACAGCTCGGCTTGCCATCGACAAAGTCGGCGCCAATTAAATACGCCTGGGCAAGACCATCCGGACTAGGCTGTACGGCATACTCGATGCGCATGCCCCACTGGGAGCCATCGCCGAGCAGCGATTTGAACAAAACCTGCTCATGCGGCGTATTGATAATCAAGACGTCCCGAATGCCCGCGAGCATCAGCACGCTCAGCGGGTAATAGATCATCGGCTTGTCGTACACCGGGAGCAGCTGTTTGCTGACGCCCTTGGTGATGGGGTACAGCCGGGTGCCGGAGCCACCCGCCAGGATGATGCCTTTACGTTGTGTCATCACAGATATTCCTTTGCGACAGCCTGCACCAAAACGCGCGGGCTCGTGCCGGGGGTGCGCGCGTTAAACCGCTGCGCCGATGCGTTCCAGTCGATAGCTACCATCCAGCACGCCTTGGACCCAGGTTTGGTTGGTCAGATACCAGTCCACCGTCAATGCGATGCCTTGATCGAAGGTGTAGGCAGGCTCCCATCCCAACTCATCCTTCAGCTTGGACGCATCGATCGCATAACGGCGATCGTGCCCCGGCCGGTCTGTTACATAGGTGATCTGGCTGGCGCGCGGCTTGCCATCTTCGCGCGGCCGACGCTCATCCAGCAGCGCGCAGATTGCCTGCACGACCTCGATGTTCTGGCGCTCGGAATTGCCGCCCACGTTGTAGGTCTCGCCGACCTTGCCCTTGGCCAGCACGGTACGGATCGCTTCGCAATGATCGCTGACAAACAGCCAGTCACGCACCTGCTTGCCGTCCCCGTAGACCGGCAGCGGCTCGCCGGCCAGGGCCTTGGCGATCACCAACGGAATGAGTTTTTCCGGGAAGTGGTACGGGCCATAATTGTTCGAACAATTGGTGGTCAGCACCGGCAGCCCGTAGGTGTGGTGGAACGCCCGCACCAGATGATCCGAGGCCGCCTTGGAGGCGGAATACGGCGAATTCGGCGCGTAAGGCGTGGTTTCGGTGAACTTGCCGGTCTCGCCGAGCGTGCCGTACACCTCGTCGGTGGAGACGTGCAGAAAACGGAACGCATCGCGGCGCCCGTCCGGCAATGCCTTCCAATAGTCGCGAACGGCCTCAAGCAACGCCAGGGTGCCGACCACGTTGGTCTGAATGAAGGCGCCCGGGCCTTCGATCGAGCGGTCCACATGGCTTTCCGCGGCGAAATTCAGCACCGCATCGGGCTGGTGTTCCTGCAGCAGGCGGGTAACGAGCGCCCCGTCGCCGATCTCGCCCTTGACGAACACGTGGTCGGCGTTGCCCTCCAGCGATGCCAACGTGTTCAGATTTCCTGCGTAGGTCAGCGCGTCCAGGTTGATCACGCGGATCCCGCGGGAGACCGCCTCAAGAACAAAATTGCCGCCGATGAAGCCGGCACCGCCGGTTACTAGCCAAGTCGCCACTGTCTACCCCTCCTGGTCGCGCGCCAGACGCGCTGCATTTTCAAACGACACAGGATATACGGTCCAGGCATTATCCAGCCTTAGCGCGAGACTCTGCACCGGCTTACCTGATGCACCGCAGCATCCATACGCCATCGCATGGTGCAGCCTCCCCGGTTAGAATGGGCCCACTCCCGAGCCTGCCGCCGCGGCCGGGCCTTCCCGCAATAGCTGAAGGATCTCGTACACGATGAAAATCCTCGTCGCCTACAAGCGCGTGGTGGACTACAACGTCCGCATTCAGGTCAAGCCGGATGGCTCCGGCGTGGTCACCGAGGGCGTCAAGCTCTCGCCGAACCCGTTCGACGAAATTGCCCTCGAAGAGGCGTTGCGCCTGCGCGATGCCGGTATTGCCACCGAGGTCGTGGTCGCCACCCTGGCGCCGGCCGATGCCGCAGCACATCTGCGCAATGGCCTGGCCATGGGCGCCAATCGCGCCATCCACGTCGTCACCGATGCGGCGATCCAGCCGCTGACCGCCGCGCGCACCCTGCTCAAGCTGGTCGAGAAGGAACAGCCAGACCTGGTCATCCTGGGCAAGCAGGCCATCGACGACGACGCCAACCAGACCGGCCAGATGCTCGCCACGTTGTGGGGCCGCCCGCAGGCGACCTTCGCCGGCAAGCTGGTGGTCGCCAATGGCAAGGCCACGGTGACGCGCGAGGTCGACGCCGGCCTGGAAACGCTGGAAGTGGACCTGCCGGCGGTGATCACCACCGACCTGCGCCTGAACGAGCCGCGTTTCATCAAGCTGCCGGACATCATGAAGGCCAAGAGCAAGCCGCTGGAAACGCTGGCCTTTGCAGACCTGGCCGTTGACTCCCACGACAGTCTGACCACCACGCACTACGCAGCGCCGGCCAAGCGCAGCCGCGGCGTGATGGTGAAGGATGCCGCCGAACTGGTGGCCGCACTCAAGCAGAAGGGGTTGCTGTAATGGCCAAGATTCTCGTTGTCGCCGAACACCTCAATGGCCAGCTCAACGCCGCCACCGCCAAGACCCTCAGCGCAGCGCTGACGGTGTCTGCGGACGCGATCGACATCGTCGTCCTGGCCGCTGATACGGCTGCGGTGGCCGCCCAGGCAGCCCAATTGACCGGCGTCAGCCGCGTGCTCGCGGTAGCTAACCCGGCAAACGACCATGCCATCGCCCAGGTGTTTGGCCCGCAGATCGCCCAGCTTGCCGGCCAGGGCTACACGCACGTGTTTGGTCCCTCCACCACGTTCGGCAAGGACCTGATGCCGGTCGTGGCCGCACTGCTGGGCGTGAACCAGATCTCCGACCTGATGTCGGTCGAAGATGCCTACACGTTCAAGCGCCCGATCTATGCGGGCAACGCGATCATCACCGTGAAGGCACCGGCCGACCAAATCGTGGTTGCCACGGTCCGCAGCGCCTCGTGGCCGGAAGCAGCAGCTGGCGGAAGCGCAGCGGTCGAGTCCGTTACCATCGATGCTGCACTGCCGACCCACACCCGCTTCATCGAACTGGCCGCCGGCACGTCCGACCGCCCTGATCTGCAGAGCGCCAAGCGCGTGGTCTCCGGCGGCCGCGGCGTCGGTTCGGCCGAAAACTTCAAGCACATCTACAGCCTGGCCGACAAACTCGGCGCCGCTGTGGGCGCTTCGCGTGCTGCGGTGGATGCCGGTTATGTGCCCAACGAACTGCAGGTCGGCCAGACCGGCAAGATCATCGCTCCCGAGTTGTATGTGGCCATCGGCATCAGCGGGGCGATCCAGCATCTGACCGGCATCAAGGACGCCGGCACCATCGTGGCAATCAACAAGGATCCGGAATCGCCGATCTTTGAGATTGCAGATATCGGGTTGGTGGGGGATTTGTTTACGTTGCTGCCGGAGTTGGAAAAGGCATTGGGCTAACGGCTACGCCCAGGATTACGATGGCCTTCACAGCTGACGGTATAATGCACCGTCAGCGCGGCGGCGACACTACTCGCCGTTTTCATGCCTGCTGGGAAACGCCACAGCGAAGCAGGCGATGACCTGGGGCGATCGTATTGCCGGCGGTTGTGTAGTTACACGGCGCTGTGTAGGGATAAAGTAGATAAATGGGAAGCGGTACTTAAGTGATCATCGGTAATGGCCTGCTGGCCAGATCCTTCGCAGCAGATAGGCTCGCTGAGCTCAACTCCACGGTGTTCGCCTCCGGGGTGTCCAATTCATCTGAGACCGATCCTGCGGCATTCGCAAGGGAAGCACGTCTGCTTGTCAAGGCCCTGGACGACGCGCAGGGCCGGTTCGTCTACTTCAGCACCTGTAGCGTGACAGACCCCGACCGTGCCGAAACCCATTACGTCCGCCATAAGCTGAAAATGGAACAGCTGATCGCGGAGCGGGACGAGTCTCTGATTCTGCGCCTGCCTCAAGTTGTGGGACACACCGACAACCCTCACACCCTGTCCAACTATCTCGCTAGTGGTATCCGCAACGCAGAGCCGTTGCGTATCTGGGTCAAGGCAGTGCGCTGCCTAATCGACGTGGAAGATGTCGCCCGATTGACCCTTCATCTGATTGAGAATCGCCTGGAGATCAATTCCGTGCTGGATCTGGCTCCGCCGGAGAACGTCACCATGCTTGAGCTGGTCTCGATGCTGGAGGCCACGCTGGGCAAGAAGACAACCATCGACTTTGTGGACCGAGGCGGTGGTGCCACGCCTGATTCGTCACCATTTGTTCGTTATGCAACTGCCACCGGCATTGATTCCTCTCCCGGATACATCGCCAGGCTGATCCGCAAATACTACGGAACGAGCGATGCAACCTGATATTTCCGTCGTCATCCCGGTCTATGGCAGCGCCACCATCCTACCCACGCTTGTCGAGAAACTCGAAGAGTCGCTGACTGCGCTCACCGACAAGTTCGAAGTCGTACTGGTGTACGACTGCAGCCCGGATAATTCCTGGCAGGTCATAACAGGGCTATGCGCCTCCCGGCCCTGGTTGAAGGGAGTCCGCCTGCGCAAGAACGCGGGGCAGCACAATGCATTGATGGCTGGATTCGGTGTGGCACGCGGCCACTACATCGTCACCATGGATGACGATCTGCAGCACTCGCCGTCCGACATCGGGCGCGTCGTGGCGGAGCTGCGAAGTGGAGCCGATGTTTGCTACGTGCAGTTCAAAAGCCGGCGGCACGCTCTCTGGAAGCGCCTCGGCAGCCAGTTCAATGACCGCATGGCGTCGTGGCTGCTCGCCAAACCTCGCGGGCTGTATCTTTCGCCATTCCGCGGCTTGATCAGCGAAGTTCGTGACGAGATATTGCGCTACGGCGGCCCCTTCGTCTATGTCGATGGCCTTATCGTTCAGAGCACCAGCAATATCACCACCATTGAAGCGGAGCACCACGCCCGAAGCGATGGCAAGTCTGGATACAGCCTGCGCAAGTCGATCTCACTGTGGATGCAGATGGCTACAAGCTTCTCGATCACACCATTACGGGTCGCGTCGCTGACAGGAATTGTCTCTTCCGGCCTCGGCTTTCTGTGCGCCATCGTGCTGATCCTGCAGAAGCTGCTTTGGCCGCACACCGTCATCGGCTGGACCTCATTGATCGTCGCGGTATTGATCATGGGTGGCATCCAGCTACTCGCACTGGGTGTGGTGGGCGAGTACGTAGGGCGCGTGCTGCTAAACGTCAGCAATCGTCCCCAATACATAAAGGGCCAACAGCTCAA
The DNA here is from genome assembly GCF_041475695.2 of Xanthomonas sp. NCPPB 4037. Lineage (NCBI taxonomy): Bacteria > Pseudomonadati > Pseudomonadota > Gammaproteobacteria > Lysobacterales > Lysobacteraceae > Xanthomonas > Xanthomonas sp. NCPPB 4037. The sequence goes on along the minus strand of NZ_CM191261.1, from coordinate 818,388 downwards.
CGTAGGCCAAGAGCAAGAGAACGTGCAGTGATACCGCAGCGCCACCGCGCCCTGGCCGCACGCTTTTTGCGCTTTTGCATCGTTGGCGGCGCCAGTACTGTGGCCTTCAGTGCGCTCACCTGGTTGGCTGTATCAAAGCTCGGCATGCAGCCGACTATAGCGACGGCGCTCTGCTACCTGGTGTTGGTGCCAATCAATTTCGTCGCGCACCGCAGCTTCACGTTCGTGTCCTCTGGACATCTGAGTTCGGAAGGCTTGCGCTTCATTTTGCTGCACAGCTTCAACCTTGCCTTGTCGATCATCGGGATGGGCGTAGCTGTGAACAGTCTGCACTTGCATTATGCGTGGGGCATTGCGTTCTCGGCCTTCGTCGTGCCTGTCGTGGTGTTTCTCGTGATGAATTTCTGGGTCTTCAACCGGGACCGACGTCGCGATCACGTCTAAATCCAACCTACGCCGCAACTGCAACCAAACAAACCATCGAATGTCCAATCCCCTTATCCGCAACGACGCTTCCCAACGCACCATGTTGTTCATCGCTTGCTCCACAGCGATCGTCATGCTGCTTTGGCTTCCCTTCGGCTTCAACATGATAGGACATATTGAGGAATGGGATCTTCTGAACCTGTTCACTCGCCACGGCGTGTTCTACGTGGTTGGTGAGGGCGGGCCGCTTCCCAGTCACCGCATGCGGCCTCTCATGCTGTTGCCGAATGCGATCGCGTACCAACTATCGCCAAACTCCTTTTTCGCCATGCATCTGTTGCAGATGCTGGCCTTGGTGTTGAAGGGTGTTTGCGGCGGAATCCTGGGGTGGTGGCTGCTGCGCTCGCGGCTCTATGCCGTGTTGTTGGCGCTGCTGGTGGTCATTTATCCCGCAGATACAATGCAGCTGTCGTTCCGCTCCTTCCATATCAACTGGTCTGTCTTGCTGGCATTTGCGGGCGTGACAGGGATAGTGCACGCATATGGAAGTCAACTGATGGGCAAGAGCAGGGCGATCCTGGTATCGCTTGTTTCTACCGCAATGTTGGTTGTTGCCACGCTGATCTATGAAGTGGCATTGGCATACGCCATCTTGCCTCTGCTGTTGCTCTGGTGCCGATTGGGATTGGTGGAGACGGTCAGACTTCCCCTCCGTCGCTGGTATGTTTCGCTGGTCTGGTGCATAGGCATATTGGCTTGTTTAGCCTACATCTACTACGTTGCCAAGACTGGCTCGACCTACCAAGGGCATCTGTTAGAGAGCCAGGCGGGTGGCATTGCTCTGCTTAAAGAGCGCGCCCTCGTGATGTTTTACACGGGCATCGGCCGAAGCGTAGTGGGCGGTTGGATCGACGCCGGAAGGATTCTCTTCGTCGAGTACCGCAGCTTCTGGTACCTGTCGGCTATTGCTTTGATGGCGTTGGCTCTGCTCCTCTACATACGCGAACCCTTTTCCGCACCAACCCCGGAAAAGCAAATCGGCGTGCGTTGGTCGCTACGGGTGCTCTTTACCGGCGTGGCATTTGCCGCCGTCGGCTATCTTCCCTTTCTTGCATCACCCGCGCATACCAGCATCAGTCAACGTACCTTCCTCTTCGCGACTCCAGGCGGAGCATTGGCCACGGTGGCTCTGGTTATGCTGTTTTCTGGAGCCCGTCGAACTCTGGCAATGTTGTTCGGCACCGTATTGATCGTACTGGGCATGGCGGCACAAATGTTCCAGTTCCATCACTACTCACAGATTTCTGATACAGAACGCAAAGTCCTCCAGGACGTAGCTGTAAGCCTGCCGGATATCGCCAACGACCGCGATCTTCTCATTCTTGATGGCTCTCACCTTATCAACAGCGTGTGGATGCTCCGGGAAAACATGATGAACGCGCTAACCTATTTGTACGGCAAGCCGATCGACGTGGTACAGATCTGCAATCAACCTGAGAACGACTGGCAACACACAGATGAAAGAGGCCGCACCGGCCGATGCGCAGAATACCCTGACCACTGGGAGTTCAGTTCAGGCCCAGCCATTGATGGGCCAGACTATACGTCGCGGCCGCAAAGCGTTCTGTATCGCGCAGACAAGAGCAGGACTCAGATCGTGCGCATTCCCGAAGAGGGCGTTGTACCGCTAAGCGGTGCGCGTAAAGACGAGCTTTCGTTGCGCAACGACGCCCTTTCGCGGCGCTATCGCGCCATGCTCGCGCCGTCTCCCTGGCCTCTGGCTTTCGATCAGTTCCGCCACAGGGAACGGGAGGCAGGCTTTAGGTGGGATTTCGGCCGCTGGTGGAATTTGGACGTGCCTGCGCCGGGACGCGGATGGCAGGATGCCCAGTGGCAACATGAAGGACCTATGGAACATGCTTCATTCTCGTGGACCGTCGTTGAGAACCCATGGCTTCAATTCCAGCTAAAACCAACTGGCCGGGTTTATCGAGTTCGGGGAAAGGTCATGTCCATCGCCCCCGGCATACACCCTGAGAAGCTTGCGATTTCAGTAAACGGCCATGTGGTCCCGGTCCGCTGGCTCACTTCTAATGAGTTTTATGGAGAATTGCCCTCGTCCTCCCTGAAGGATGGCAACAACAGGGCCACCTTCCTGCTTCCAGTCGATAATCACTCTTCTGGATTCGGCATGGCGTTCGATTGGATCAAATTCGCTCCGATCGAGCCGACTGACTAACTGAACGAAATATGCATCGCTTTAGCACAACTGGCATACGGAGTTCAAAATGATTGCCATCAATCGCGACATTAAGGCTGCACTTCTAGCTTCCATCTTATGCCTGTTACTTCCTGGCTGTACGGCAAGAGAGACCGAGTCCCCCGTGGATGCTGCTTCAACCAGGCCCGTGGTTATTTCCGCAGGTGATAGGATAGGTCCTGCTGACCTGAGGCCATTTCTGACAAATGGCTGGTCAACAGATGAACCCTTCGGAGTATGGTCCGTCGGCGAGGATGCAGGCCTTTTAATGCGGATGGAAACGTCGGCAAACGCAGGCGCTCGACTGGTCATGCAGGCTGGTGGCCTTTGGGCTCCACGACGCCAATCCATGGATGTTAGTATTCGTGTGAATGGTGGCAACTGGCAGCACCAAACCCTCACAGCATCGGCTCCAGAGCCGCAACTGATCACTATTTCCCTGCCAAAATTGGCGGCTGGCGATGAAGTCAGGATCGAACTGCACTTCGATCGTCCAGCCTCACCAGTCGAGCTCGGAATATCTTCGGACGCGCGCGCTCTGGGCATTTCACTCAGGTCCATGCAGCTGTTGGGCCGCACGCCCTAGCAGTCACTGGCCGTGGGCGGGCAAGCCAGCAATTGCAATCAGGCCTTGCGTTACCTGACCCGTATCAGGTGCGCGCCTCTGCACATGGTTGACAGCGCACGCCGCGGAATCATGTATCTCAGATCGACCATTGATCGCATGTCTACCAAGCAACCTACGTCACGTCGTACCCAACGTGACGTAGGCTGTCTGGCCCCATCAGTCACCGCACCTCAGACTTCTGTGCGTCGCATACGCGTAGATAGATCACGAAGCCAGCTAGCTGCCAGCATTTCGCGAGGCCGAGCTTCACTCAGCCTTCTTCGAGCATCCATTCCAGGGTTTTCCGCAACGGCGGAGACGTCCAGCTCCCGGTAAGCTCCTGCAGCAATCGATTATCGCCGCATAGCATCTTGACTTCATTGCTACGCACAAACTTCGGGTTTACAGAGACTTCCAACGAGCGGCCAGTGATCTGTGTGCACAGGTCGATCACTTCCCGAAGGGAATAAGCCGTTCCGGAGCACACATTGACTGTACGACCGATGGCATCGGCTGATTGCAACAGCTTGCCATAGGCCGATGCCACTGCCCTCACGTCACCGAAGTCACGCGACACATCCAGATTTCCCAACTCAATCTGTGGCTCTCGCCTGACAAAGTGCGAGACAATCTTGGGAATGAGGAAGTTTTCCGACTGCCCCTTACCCGTGTAGTTGAATGGTCTGACTACGGTGACAGGCAACCGCCCCTGCCAAAGCCGAACCACGTACTCCATGCTCAGCTTGCTGATGGCGTAATCGTTTGTTGGTGCCGGAGCAACCGACTCATCCAAACGCCCTTCCGAGGAGTTGCCATAAACATTGGCACTGCTGGCGATGAGGAGCCGCTCGAGAGAAATTTCAGCCTCTTCCACTGCCTGCAGCAAATGACGCGTGCCGATCAAATTTACATTGTAGAAATCATCTGCACTCCCGTGACCTACAAACGCAAGCGCAGCCAAGTGAATGATAATGTCCGGACGGGTAGTTTTCAGCACCTCACGCAAGGCATCCTGATCGAGCAGGTTGACTTGATAATGAAGGTCGACAGAGGCCAGGCCGCTAGCCCAGTCCGGTGCGGAGTGATCAGAGCCGCCAAGCCCCAGTACTTCGCAGCCTAGATTTTTTAGCTCATCAGCCACATAGCGGCCGGTGAAACCGGACGCGCCAGTGACTAGAACCCGCTTACCGTTCAGATCAGAACGAGAAGCCATGCGCGTTCCTCTTGAGATCGGCCTCGACCATCATCTGGCAGAGCTGCTCCAGCGTGGTTTCAGGCTTCCAGCCGAGGACGCGCGTTGCCTTCTCGGGATCGCCGATCAACAGATCCACTTCTGCGGGACGGTGGAATTTCGCATTGATGCGCATCACCACCTTGCCGGTAGCGACATCCACTGCAGTTTCATCTGCATCTTTGCCGCGGAATTCGACGTCAATTCCGGACCCCTTGAAAGCCATGCTGACAAAATCACGGACGGTTTCCGTGCGATTTGTCGCCAGAACAAAGGTATCTGGCTCATCGGCCTGAAGCATGCGCCACATCCCCTCCACGTACTCGCGCGCAAAACCCCAATCGCGCTTGGCATCCAGATTGCCCAGCTCCAGGCATTCCAAGCGTCCAAGTTTGATCTTGGCTACCGAGTCGGTGATCTTGCGTGTTACAAATTCGCGGCCACGCAGCGGGCTTTCATGGTTGAACAGAATCCCGCTGGAGCCGAAGATGCCATAGCTCTCACGGTAATTGACCGTCATCCAATGCGCGTACAGCTTGGCAACGCCATAAGGGCTGCGAGGATAGAACGGCGTGCTTTCGATCTGCGGGACCGCCTGCACCTTGCCGAACATTTCCGATGTCGAGGCCTGGTAAAACCGGATGTCCTTGTTCACCTGCCGAATGGCTTCCAGCAGGTGGACCGGGCCGATGCCGGTGATGTGCGCGGTCGTCGTCGGCTGATCGAACGATACGCCCACGAAACTTTGAGCCGCCAGATTGTAAACCTCGGTGGCGCCCGTGCTTTCGAGCATACGGATACTCGAACCGAGGTCGGTAAGGTCGTACTCGATCAGGTGTAAATTAGGGTGATTTGCAATTCCCACCTCTTCGATCCGCCAGAAATTGACCGAACTGGTACGGCGGTATGTACCGAACACGCGGTAGCCCTTATCCAACAACAGCTGGGCCAGGTAGGCACCGTCTTGGCCGGAAATGCCGGTAATCAACGCAGTTTTCATCATCCCTCTCTTGGTTACTTATAAGTTCCGGAATCAAGCCGAGATTGAACGCGGCTCGTTCCGATGATCATTGAGTCTCAGCGCGTGGCCAAAGGCTTTCCGCCCGCACCACAAACCGTTTCCTTGCCCTGGTCCTGGCACGAAGTCAGAGGGCCATAATCGAGCGAATCCACCTTGAAGTCGCTGTACCACGCCACCGATTCCTGGACGAGGCCGAATCGCAGCGTTTTCCCAATCACTGCCTGGCTGGGCACATCTGCGACCACTTCAGCGGAGCCACCCGCCGGAATGCCCTCGGCAGGAAGCGGAGCGCGCAGGAAGTCCCGGTTCGAGACATTGCCGGAATCATCCACCAGGGAGATGGCGAGATTGACCGGCAGTGTGCCCTTTGAGTTGATGGCGACCTTGCCCGAATTGGTGACAGACACTGCAACCCGTACCAGCTCGCCGTTATTGGCCAGTACCGGCTCCGAGGCAATTGCGTAGCGTGCGCCAACCTGCTCTTGCGTCAACGGAGTCGACATGCCGCCTGCTTCGGTGGTCTGGGCAGCCTGCTGGGGTTCGGCCTTCACTGGCTGTTCTGCCTCCGGGGCCTTCGAGCAGCCGGTGAAAGCAATCACCGTTGCCAGGACGGCAACGGAGCCGAAGGAAACAGGAGATTTCATACTATTTTTCATGGATAAGGACCTGTGATGGATGAGCACGCCGCTCATTATTGAGCGGCTTCTACTCGAATGAGAAGTCGGGCCGGTGAAAAGCCACGGCTTTTGAACCAGCAGACCGACTCCTGGACTAGATCAATCTCCAGGTAGTAGTCACCTGCGACTGCCGGAGCACGGACTGTGAAATCGTGAACTGCAGAAGACATCGGCGCGACCGCATCGTGAATAAAATGGCGAGGTTGTTCGGCTACCGCCGTCGGTGTTTCGGCATTAACCCAGAAGTGTCCAAGATAAATGCCGAACGGCCGCAATGCGTGACCGAGCGGACTGAACCAGGAGTATTCGCTGTTGTTGGTCAATTCGACACGCAAGGAGATTATGCTGGACGGCTCGGCAACCAGCACCTCCTGCTCAGCAACAGCAGCCTGCCCCTGAAAGGCCTCTTCCGGCAACGGCTCACTGTAGGGATAGGGTCCCACTGTTGCCCCAACCACACGCGCATGCGAATCCAGCTCCTGATCCTTCAATGCTGCCAGGGCTGGGTTAACCCAGCGATCCCCGCGCAGGCTGCTCAGCGCGTCGATTCGATGCAGCTCCTCGGCAAGCGGAGAATCGATGTCGACCTTCAGGCTTGCGACCGCATCAGCCACACAGTCCTTGAAATCCGAAACAATCCGATGGCGTCTCAGCAGCCGCGCATATCCTTCAGCGGCGGCATAAGGATCAAGCGCCAGCCGTCCTGATGCATCGGAACACTCTTCGGCCCAAGCGGCATAGGTTGCAGGGTCGAGCGTCAATTGACGCAGCAACGCTGCCAGAGCGTCCGGGCATCCTTCATCCGGCGCGACTTTTTTTACCGAAGCGGGCAGCTCTGCATACCAACCGTGATCCGATACGATGACGGGGAGGCCCGCCTGCATCGCTTTGCATACGACAGCCGAAGCCTCGCCCATCGTTGGCTGGCGCAGGGCAATCATCAGATCCGCACGCTCGAATACCTTACTGAACTGATCGTCGTCGAGATGACCATGATTGATTAGCTGCACGTTGCGCAGACCTGCAATACCCTCCAGCTGATCGAGTACGGCTGCCTCTACCTGCCCAGCGATTTCCAACGTAATCGGGCCATTCAGCTCGTAGTCGATCGCCGACAGCGCCTGCACAATCCAATCGAAGCGACGATTCGTATGCCCACCGCCCAGCAACGCGATGGTGCGCAGATTGCCACGTATGCGATGCTGAGCAACCGTCGGGTACAACTGCGGCACCACCGTCACTGGGAGCCAGGGAAAGTCCTTGTCGATTTGATCGGCTGCATATCGGGAGTGCACCACTACCTCAATGGCCAGCTTGGTAGCCACTTGATGCAGCGGGAAACGCACCACATCTTCGCGATTCCAGACAGGCGATCCGCTACGAAGCGCCAGTTTGGCGGTTCTGACATCAGTGCTGGAATACCACTTTTCCAGCAGATTGAAATAGTCGCCGTTGAGAAGGCGGCCTTCCTCGTTCAGAACTCCAGCAGCCATATGATGCAATACAAGGTCGTGCAGATGCACGATTCCCGGCGCTGCCGCCATCAACGGAAGCATCCATCCATGGAATGCTGGATGGTTACCCATCTGGTAAACGATCGCATCCGCTTCACGCAGTCTGCGGACGGTGTCGTTCACCCCGAGGCTAACGAGATCGGCATGGGCAATCGCATCGACCTGCAGCCCTTGATCTCGCAGCAGGTTCGACAGGCCTGCCGTGTACTCTGCAATGCCTGAGCGCTCGGGAGGATGCGGCCCGACCATCGCGACGCGAAACGGCGTACTCAAAGCCGGCTCTCCACCAGATTGCTTATCACGCGATCCCAGGTAATGGAAGTACTCATGTGCTGACCAGCCTCAGCCAATGCACGCAGTTGCGCCGGTCCTTTCGCATAACAATCGAGCAGGCTTTCAGCGATCGCCTCCGGTGTAGGACTTGTGACCCAACCGCTACCGGTGGACTCGACGATCCTGCCAACCTCACCGCTATCGTTCACCGTAATGACCGGCTTGTAGGCGGCGAAGCTTTCCAGCGTCGCAAAACCGTAATCCTCATCCACCGGCGAGTAGAAGACCGCACGGCAGTTGGCAATCAGCTCAAGCAGCTTCTCGTCTTCCACGAAACCTGCAAGCTCGACGCGATCCGTCAGGCCCAGCTCGCGGATCAGCGGTGCCAGAGAGAGGGCATACTCGCTGGCACCGGTTCCGGCGATGACAACCTTGGCATGGGGGACATGCTTCGCGGCCCGGATCAGCAGGTCGGGACGCTTCATCACCTCAAGACGACCGATACACAGCACGTAGTCGCCGTAGTCTCCCGAGGTGATGAATGGCGCCAGCTTGGACGGCGGATAGAGAACCTCCGAGCCCAGACCGCTGTATTGCTGCAGCCGATCGGTAACTGTTTGAGAAATGGTATACCGAGGCTCGATCTCCGCCAGCAGCTCCCGATCGGACGCCCGCAGGGCGTCACGCACCGCCGAATCCTTCGCGGTCAGGTGGGGCTGATCGAAGCGCGTGCGTTCCAGGTCATAAAGCACTCGATGCTGATGCACCAGCCAAAGCGCCTTGTTGGTATGCGAGGCCGCATACGTCGGGTACTTGGTGCAAATGCACAGATCGATTTTCTGCCCATTGCTTTCGTTCAAATTCAATAACCTCCATGCCAGCATGGAAGACAGAATTTCTGTTTCTGGATACCACTTATAGGGTAGCTGCACCAGTTCTGCGACGACCTGGCGCTGCTTTCCCCACAGATTGATCTGCTTGACAAGCTCTTCGTTGAGCAGCTCCGCACCGCCTCTGACAAACGGCACTTGCGCGCCAAGCACAATAACTCTCTTCACTTACATTCCCCTTCATGATGTCCTTGCCGGTACATGGCAATCCCTGTCCTTATTTCTTCGATTTCCTGATCCGGCTACCCAACTGATCCAGCGCTGCCAGCTGCTTGTCGATGGCCACATCGGCGGGCGTTACCACCTCATCCTCCGCAAGCACAGGCTCTGTGCGCTCCAGCCGCTGCGGTGCATGAACCACGAGAGGTCCGCCACGCTTGGTCACCTTCATGGTGACCCATCTCAAAGGTGCTGTCACACGCCATGAGCGGCTCGTATGAAGCTCTCCGATCTGGCCCTCCAGCATATCCACTGCCAACTCAAGTTCACGAATGCGGCTACGTGCGTCCTCGAGGGCCTGCAAGCGATGGGACAGATCCAGCTGCAGCTCCTTCACCCTGCGTGCGTCCGCGGCGCCGGCAGTCTCCGACCTATTGACGCGCTGAACCAGAGAAACAATTTTCGCCTGCAGTTCGTCGATGGTTGACTGCTGCTGCGTGTTGACGCGCTCCATCTCCGACATGCTGACCTGCATACCATCGCGCTCTTCGACCAGTCGACTGAGGTCAGCGGCAAGCAGTTCCGACAGTTCACGAACGCGTTGACGCTCTTCCAGCTCGGACTCGAGCACCGAAATCTGCGAGACGAGCCTTGCGTTCTCGGCCTCCCGATCGGCCATGCCCTTGTTGAGCTGTTTCTCCCTGTCCTCGGCTTCGGCAGTGCGCTTTTCCAGATCTTTTGCCCACTCCTGCAGTTCGCTACTCACCTTTTCCAGATCGCGGTAGCGGTTATCGGCCGTCTCTGCTTCCAGCTGAAGGGTTGCAAGTTTGTCCTGGGCCTGCTGAGCACCCACCTGCAGGCGCTCAATCAAGGATGCGCGTGCCGCAAGCTCAACACGGTCATGCTCGTTCTGCGTATAGAGGGCGCCAAGGCGCGTGTTGTAGCTCAGCAACGCCTGTTGCATGTGGCTGTAAAGCGATGTCCACTCGGGCGCATGCAATGCAACCGGTTCAGAGCGCGCCAGGCACTCTTGCAGCTCTGCAAACGTCCAGCGTGCCTGGTCTCCCCCAAATGCCTGGATGAAGGCATTGCGATAACGAGGAGGAAGCGTCATGAAGTCCAAAGCCGGCTCCCGACCGGGACTGGCCGGAACAATGCGACGTTGCAGGATCTCCTTGATCGTAATCAGGAAGGACAACAACAAGTCGCCAAGCCAGGAGCAATCGGTGGCTTCGGCAGAAATGGCGCCGTAGTCGATCAGAATGGCCTTGCCTTCCTGCGAAATCAGAACATTCCAGCAACGCACGTCATTGTGATAAAGACCCACGCGCTCGAGCATTACCAATTGCTCAAGCAATTCGGACACTACTTTGTCCGGATCGTAGGGCGAGCCGTCGTCGATCAACTCCGAAAGCAGGCGTCCGCTGGACATCTCCCTGACGAGGAACAAATCCGATGCATCGTCCAAGGCCGCAATCAGCCGTGGTACGGGATACGATGCAGGAGGATTTCTGAGAAACTCGACCTCGTTATTGAATTCCTGCCAATTGATTTCGGCGCGCCCACCGATGCCCATCGTCATTTTCTTGACGAACACCTTGTCGCCGAAATAATAGCGCCTGCTGTACTGGTGCGTTCCGCGTCCATAGGCATGCGACTCGCCCGACCAGGAACTGAACCTGCCGACAGCCTCGCCCACGTACCAGAACTTGCTGCTGGCAAAGTACAGCGGCCTGGAAATAGAAGACAAGTGAGTTGCCTGCCTCGCCAGCAATCTGGTGAAAGCATAATCGGTCAACAACTCTGCGGGGTCGTGCGGCAGCGACGGCCCCCAATACAGGGGTTCCTCACGCAATGCCAGCTCGAAGATCCCGGCGTCGGTGACCTCGGAGAGCTTGCGGCATAATCCCGCCACCCGCGCAATTCCCTGGGAATGCACAAGATGATGGAAGACACTCAGCCCCAGGACAAGGTCGTACTGGTCTGGATCAAGCCGCGCGATAACATCTTCCACGGTCCCGTGCTCGAATGACGCAGCGAACGTCGGGTGCTCCTGGGCCAACGCCTGACACACATCGACATTGAGATCCAGAAAATCCACACCGTGGACCTGATGCCCCTCGGCCGCCAGGCTCAATGAAAAAAATCCCTGGGCGCAGCCGAGATCCAGCACCCGCAGTGGGCGACCAAGCTCTCCCTGGAGCCTTTGCGCACATTCGCGAATCAGCACAAACCTGTCTTCGCAGCCGCGCGAACTTCCCTCCGAAAGCTCGGGGTGTCCGAAAATCGGCTGATATTTCTCAGGAAGAGCGGCCACGCGCGCGCCAAGATGCATTGTTTCAGTCATGACTGATGTTCTCTGATGTGATGGTAGATCCTGACGCCGTCATGACAACGCTTCTACGATTTCGAAATCGGCCTTGAGGTCCATCATCCCCCAGAATTGCATCCCTCTTGCGACGTTCAGCACGATGGCGTCGTAACGACGATCCAGCGGCGTCAATTCCACAAGCGGGTCACCACTGGAAATGCCGAGCGAGACCAGATAGTTCGCTTCATTGAGGTCGAGAGGCATGCTGAACTTGCAGACGATGACCTGTCCCGCTTTTACCGAAATCCCGGACCGCCCCTCACTGGAAAGGAAGGAGTTGGTGCCGTAGAGGAATAGACCCTCGAGGGTTTTAATCAAAAACCCGGGCACTACACTGTCAAAATCCTGATCGAAGGTGATCTTGACGTAAAACACCGTCCTGGCACCGCTCTCTACGCGAGCAGGAAACTCCTCCCCGCCGCTGACAACGACATAATCGAGTATTCGCGCACCGCCCTGCCCCCAGCGATGTTCACCGGCATTGTAGTAAGGGCGCGTATGAAAGATATCCTCATCGCCAGCGTGCATCTGGCCTGGTGCATCGTCGGCCTGTACCTGAAGCGATGCAGGCTTCTTGCCGAACAACTCGTCCAGATAAAGGTTGGAGACCTCACGCGAGGGCCCATCGGCATGCACGCTACCGTCCTTGATCAAAATGGCACGATCGCAGTGTTTGACGACATCTCCGACCGCGTGACTGACGAGGATGAGCGTCATGCCCTCGTCCTTGTAAGACTGGATGCGCTTGAAGCACTTCGCCTGAAAATACGCATCGCCCACCGACAATGCTTCGTCGACGATGAGTACATCGGGCCGAAATGCGGTGGCCACCGCAAACGCGACGCGCACCTGCATACCGCTTGAGTAGGTGCGTACCGGCTCATCGAAGTACTCTCCGATCTCGGCAAACTCCTGTATCTCGGGCAATACCTTGTCGATTTGTTCCAATGTGTAACCCATGAGCCCGGCAGAATGTCTGGCATTCTCCCGGCCACTCAGGTCCGGATTGAAACCCATGCCGAGCTCGAGAATCGCGGCGATACGGCCATGCCGGATGATGCGTCCTTCGGTAGGTTGCGAGGTACCGGTGATCAGCTTGAGCAATGTGCTCTTTCCGGCACCATTGCGCCCCATGATCCCGATCGACTCACCCGGAGCGACCGAAAACCCGACATTCCGCAGAACCCAGTGCTCCTCTCGCGGCTTGACCTTCAACCCGAACCAGCTGGCAGCGCGTAGCCACTCGCTACCCCAGACACGGTAGGACTTCCCAAGCCCCTCAACCATCAACACAGGGCTCATAGGGCATCCACCATTTCGGCACTCGCGCGGCGAAAAACGACCAACGACAGGACACACAGGACGAGGGTCGCCAGCATGAGCGGGACAAGCTCGATCCACTCCGGGGAACGCCCGTAAAGAAGTACTCCCTGATAAGCGCTGACAAGCGGGAACAGCGGATTGAGCTTGAAGAGTTCCTGGGTCTGCGCGGGAAGGATATCGATGGTGTAAACGATAGGCGTCACCCAGAACATTGCCTGCAGAACGACCGGCACGACCTGCCCGATGTCACGCACGAAGACATTTAAGACGCCGAGCAGCAATCCGATCGACATCGCGAAAGCCAACGTCAGCAGCATCAGCAACGGCAGCCAGGCTGCCTGCGGGCCCAAGGTGTGCCCCAGAATCGCGAACACGATGATGATTGCCAGGAACAGCAGCAGGTTGTTCACCATGACGGTGCCGCCAGCAATGAGTGGGAGACATATCCGCGGGAAGGCCTGCTTCTTCATCAGATTGCCGTTATCCACGAACAATGAAACACACTTGCCAATGCATTCGGCAAACAGGGTCCAGCAAAGCGTTCCGGCCATCAGATACAGGGCGTAAGCAAACTTGTTATTGACGCCTGGCAGCTTCGCGGCCAGCACCTCGGAAAGAATCGTCGCAAAGATCAGCACCTGCATGAGCGGGTGGATGATCATCCACAATGCGCCGAGTTTGCTGCGCAGGAAGCGCAGACGCAGGTCATTCCTGATCGACGACAGGATGAAGTATCGGAAGGCCCATACGGACCGGATCATGTCCAACGTTGCTACCTCTGAAAGTGTTCACTACCTTGGTGAAGCGGGGTACCCATATCGCTACATCACAGGATCGACAAAACCAGTCGCCGTCAGTGCGTTGACGCGACCACCTTCGCAGCCCTTGCCAGCAGGTGCTCCGCTACGCTTCGGGGAGCAAGCCTTGTGCAGATATCGGCCCTGGCTGCTTCGCCCAGCCGCCGCGCCTGTAACGGGTCGTCCGCAAGCCGACGCATCGCAGCTGCGGCAGATGCGATGCTCGGCTCTGCCCAGCGCGCGCCATCCGACTCCGGATATCGCCCCGCAACCGGCACCAGGTCGTAGTCTACGAGGCAGGAGTTGCTGTCCGTCATGAACTCCATGTTGCCCGACCAGCCCGTTGCAATGACCGGCTTACCGAGTGACATGCACTCGGCAAGCCCCAACCCGAAGCCTTCGGCCCGATGCAGCGATACATATACGTCACAGCATCGCTGCAGCGCGCGCACATGCCTCCTGTCGATCACCTCGTCCCGCAGCAGAATCCGCTTGTCAGCCGCGACCAGGCTCAGGAGTTCCGCCATCTGTTCGGGGTACATGTGCCCATTGCTCGACTTCACGACCAGACGCACATCGTTGCGATCGTCGGGAAACGCATGCCTGAATGCATTGACCACGGCCTGGGGATTTTTCCTGGCCACGAAGGAGTGGAAATCAAAAGTGAAAAGAAAGACGAAGGTTTGCGGGTCCAGCCCGAAGTCCTGTCTCTGCAAGCCGCTATCAGGCTGGTCAGACAGCGGCAGCGGAAGTCGCATGATCGGTTTGTCGGTCACGCTGCGGAACGCATCCTCGATGAATCGTGAGGCCACCATGATCTCGTCCACCAGCGCAATGGCACTCAGCCAACTTGGCGGAATCACTTCAAGCTCCCAGAACCAGCACGCAATGACGTAATGCCCGTCCATGTGGGCCCGGCCGATCTTCTCGAACGCGGCTTGGAGGTAGTCGGGGTTGACGAAGACGACGGTGACCTGGTGCGGCATGCGCTGGTCGATGAGACCATCCAGACTCCGGTCGTCCCAGGAGTGCGCAAGCCCCATGTCCAGGTCATACAACGACAGGGGAACGCCCGCGCTGATCAGCGCACGTGCATACATCCTTGCGCTCTCCGCCAGCCCGAATTCGCCACGGAGATAGCCGACAATGTTGATCCCCACCGATGGAATCCGGGTGACGGAAAAATCAGCGTCCATCGGCAAGGAAGCGTCAGCGCCTTTCGCGCGCAGCTCCCAGGCGGCGGTGCGCTGAAACCGCGTTTGAACCAAAGAGCGGGCTGACAGCGTGGAAGAGACGCGGTCGCGCCAACGCTGCGGGAAAACGCGATAGATACGCTGCAACCAGGACTGTTGGCGTACCCACGACTGCAGGCGAAGGCCGGCCAGCCCGCTCCGCCAATACGCGAACACGTCCTGTCGTTGCGGCGACGCAGTCATGAAGAACGAGACGCCTCAAGGGCACGCTCCAAATCCCCCCGCAAATCCCCCACATCCTCAACCCCCACACTCAGCCGCACCAGCGCATCGCTGATGCCAAGCTGTTCGCGGCGGGCCACGGGAATTGAGGCATGGGTCATGACGGCGGGATGATTGACCAAACTTTCCACGCCGCCCAGCGATTCGGCCAGGGTGAACAGTTCGGTCTTTTCGCAGAAACGCTTGGCTGCCTCGAAGCCGCCCTTGAGGACGATCGAGACGATGCCGCCGAAGCCGGACATCTGCTGCTTGGCGAGTGCGTGCTGCGGGTGCGAGGCCAGGCCTGGGTAGATCACTTTTTCGATCGCCGGGTGGGTCTCCAGCCACTGCGCCAGGGCCAGCGCGTTTTCGCAGTGCGCGCGCATGCGCAGCGGCAGGGTCTTGAGCCCGCGCAGGGCCAGGAAGCTGTCGAACGGGCCTTGTACGCCGCCGATCGAGTTCTGCAGGAAGGCCATCTGTTCGGCGAGGTCGGCGTTTTCGCCGACCACGGCGATGCCGCCCACCATGTCCGAGTGGCCGTTGAGGTATTTGGTGGCCGAATGCACCACCAGGTCGGCGCCCAGCTCCAGCGGGCGCTGCAGCATCGGCGAGGCGAAGGTGTTGTCCACCACCACCAGCAGGCCGTGCTTGCGCGCGATCGCCGCAATGGCGGCGATGTCGATCAGCTTGAGCATCGGGTTGGTCGGGGTTTCGATCCAGACCATCTTGGTGATCGGGCGGATCGCGGCCTCGAACGCGGCCGGGTCGGTGAGGTCGACGAAACTGAAGTCCAGGCCGGCGGTGCGGCGACGCACACGCTCGAACAGGCGGAACGAGCCGCCGTACAGGTCATCGGTCGCCACCACGTGGCTGCCGGCGTCCAGCAATTCCATCACCGTGGAGGTCGCGGCCATGCCGGAGGCGAAGGCAAACCCGCGGGTGCCGCCTTCCAGCACGGCAACACAGCGTTCGTAGGCAAAACGCGTGGGGTTGTGGGTCCGCGAGTACTCAAAGCCCTGATGCTCGCCCGGGCTGGACTGCGCATAGGTGGACGTCGCGTAGATCGGTGGCATCACCGCCCCGGTGCTGGGGTCCGGCGACTGTCCACCATGGATCGCCAGCGTTGCGAGCGACAGCGCGCGCTCGCCATCGTGGCTGTTTGCGGTGCGGTTGGACATGGAGGTTCCCGGAAAAAGTGGCGGATTGTAGCAAGCAGGCCTGAATGGCCCATGCCGTGCGTCTCATGCGAGCACGCACGGCGGCGGCACGCATTACTGCACGCGGCGGCGCAGGTAGTTGAGCAGGTCGATACGGGTAATCAGGCCCAGGAACTGGTTGCCGTCCATGACGATGGCGACCTGGCCGCGATCGAACACCGGCAGCAGCGCTTCGATCGGCGAGGCCACGTCCAGACGGTCGAGCTTGCTGACCATTGCAGTGGAGATCGGGTCGCGGAACCGTGCTTCGTCGCCATACACATGCAGCAGCACATCGCTCTCATCGACGATGCCGACCAGCTCGCCATTATCGATCACCGGCAACTGCGAGACGTCGTACAGCTTCATGCGCTGGTAGGCGGTGGTCAGCAGGTCCTTGGGACCCACCACCACGGTGTCGCGCTTGTTGTACGGGCGCAGGATCAGGTCACGCAGGTCGCCGTGTTGTTCGCGCTCCAGGAAGCCGTTGTCCAGCATCCAGTAGTCGTTGTACATCTTCGACAGGTACTTGTTGCCGGTATCGCAGACGAACACCAGCACGCGCTTGGGCGTGGTCTGCTCGCGGCAGTACTTCAGCGCTGCGGCCAGCAGCGTGCCAGTGGACGAGCCGCCGAGGATGCCCTCCTTGGCCAGCAGCTCGCGCGCGGTGTGGAAGCTTTCCGCATCGCTGATCGAATAGGCCTTCTTGACCCGCGAGAAATCGGAGATATCCGGCAGGAAGTCCTCGCCGATGCCTTCGACCAACCAGCTGCCAGACTTCTCGCTCACCGTACCCTCTTCGATGTACTGGGTCAGGATCGAGCCCACCGGATCGGCCAGCACCAGCTCGGTCTGCGGCGAAGCGGTGGCGAAGGCGCGCGACAGGCCGGTCATGGTGCCGGAGCTGCCGCAGCCGAACACGATCGCGTCCAGCTGGCCATCCATCTGCGCCAGGATTTCCGGCCCGGTACCGAACTCATGCGCGGCCGGGTTGTCCGGGTTGCCGAACTGATTGATGAAGTAGGCGCCCGGGGTCTCCGAGGCGATCTTGGCGGCCAGGTCCTGGTAATACTCCGGGTGCCCCTTGGCCACGTCCGAGCGGGTCAGCACCACATCGGCGCCCATCGCCTTGAGATTGAAGATCTTCTCGCGGCTCATCTTGTCCGGCACCACCAGGATCAAGCGGTAGCCCTTCTGCTGCGCGACCAGCGCCAGGCCCAGGCCAGTGTTGCCGGCCGTGCCTTCCACCAGGGTGGCGCCGGGCTTCAGGTCGCCGCGCTGCTCGGCCGCTTCGATCATCGACAAGCCGATGCGGTCCTTGATCGAGCCGCCCGGATTGGATGCCTCCAGCTTGAGGAACAGTTCGCAGACACCGGTGTCCAGGCGCTGGGCCTTGACGATCGGCGTATTGCCAATCAGTTCGAGTACGGAGGAATGGATCGCCATCGGGATATCGTCGCTGCGCCGCGCGGGCTAGACCGGTCATTATCCGACGAACCGCCGGGGAATGCTCATTCAGGCAGAAAGCGATTGAGCGCGCCGATGAACACGGGTGTAAATCCGACGCCCTGCCCTGCAACGAGCGGCTGCCAGAAAAGGCGACGCGGACGGTGGCAAGCCGACGAGGAGGCCGCCACCGCCCGCGACGGTGAACTTGTTCTTAGCGGTGGGAGAGGATCAGTGCGTGAGTTGGTCGTACATCCGGGTGAGTTTCTCTTTGGCCTGCAATTTCTCGCGTTTCATCTGGCCTAAGGTCACGTCGTCGATCGGGAGCACCCCGAGTTCGGCATCCATGCATTTCTTGTTCAAGAGCTTGTGCCGTTGGTAGAGCTGCTTGAACTCGGGATCGGACTTCATCAATGCGTCGATTTCGGTCTGCGGTTGCCCTTCGAACATGGCGTTACCTCCTTCACTTAAAACAAGAACGCCCCGGCCAGCGAAGGCACGGGGCGCAGCTTGGGGATGGAAGACCAACGCGTTGCAAAGGCCGACAAATGGGCGGAACCACCACCAACCATTCCACCGTGTTGCGTCGCTGCGTGCCTCTGCGTCACTGGCCCGGCCCTCCGTACTTTTCCAGGCGGCGGAGTTGCTGCCTGGAGGTACGACCCTACGCCGGTCGCGGGGGGCGTTCAAGGCCGAAACGGCTGCTTTTGCCGTTCCCCGCGTCAATCAGTGACCGCGGTTCAACCGGGCGTCATCCGCCGGTTAAAAGACCTTAACTTCAACCACTTGGCCTACGGCAGCACAACGACCTCAGCCGCACGCGACTTGCTGGCGGCGCCCTTGGTGCCACTGACCTGCAAGCGCGCGGCGGCAACGCCACCGGCGACCAGGGCATCGCGAAGCGCTTCGGCACGCTTCTTGGCCGTGGCCGCGTCGCTGTCGTAGCCGACGATGGTGACCCGGCCCTTCTTGCCGATCTGCAGGTACTCGGCCAGGGCTTTGGCCTGCCCGGACCCGGCACCGGCCAGAGCCGTCTTGCCGCCAAAGGCGTCGCTGCCGAGCGAGAACACTTCGCCGCGGCCATCGACCTTGGACGACGGCAGCTTGGCCCCGGCCACCAGTTCGGCCTCTTCGTGGGCGAGCTGCAGGGCCTTTTGCTGGGCCGCGTTGAGCTTGGCGGTCTGCTTGCCGGCCACGCTGGTCAGGGCCAGCTCGGCATCCTGGCGCGCCAGGGTTTCCTGCTCGGCCGCCTGGCGCATGCGCTCGGCTTCCTCGGCCTGGATCTGCGCCTGCACCCGCAGGCGTTCGGCCTCCTGCCGGGCGCGGGAGGCATCGCGACGGCTGGCTTCGATCAGCAAGTCGTTGCGGGTGCCTTCCAGACGGTCCAGCTCGCGCCGGGCCAGTGCGGTGCGGGCGGTGAGCTCGGCAATCTCGACCCGGCGGTCGGCCAGGAACACCAGCTCATCGCGGTCGCGGCGCTTGGCTTCGGCCAGGGCCGCCACGGTCTGTTGCGCCTGCAGGCGCTCGTAGCGGGCCAGGTCACTGGTCTGCGGACCGTTCTGCAACACAGCCAGCCGGCGGTTGAGCGCATCGGCCTGCGGGTCGTCCTTGGCCGCCATCGCCAGCGACGGCAGCGTGGCCAGGCTCAGCACACCGATATAGAGGAAGGGACGCAGTTTCATCGGCCGCCCTCCCCGGTGTTGAGGCTGTTCTGCAGTTGCGCCACTTCCTTGCGGCGTTGCTCCAGCTGGGCGCTGACCACCGCCTCTTCGCTGCGTGCCTTGGCCAGGTCGGCATCGGCGGCGGCGCGCAGGGCGATCTGTGGCACCTGCTTGCGCTGGCGCTTGTCCAGTTGCGCCTGCTGGGCCTGCATCAGTTCCTGGCGGGCCAGATTGACCAGATCAGGGGCGTATTGGTCGGCATCGGCCTGGGTGGCGCGTTGCACGGCCTGTTCGGCGGCAGTGAGCTCCGGCGCCACCTGGGCGGCGGCGGGAGCGGAGAGAACCATGAAACAGGCGATGCCATACAGGGATCGCCGCAAGTATGCGAAGCTAGCCGTCATTAGGGGAGCCGTAGCGAGAAGTCTCGAGCACGGCCATTGTCGGAAGCCTGCGGCGGACTTGCAACGAGACGCTGCTGTTTGTTGGGGAACCATTGCGCATGGATATCGGCTACTTCCTGAAGCTGATGACCGAAAAGAATGCCTCGGACATGTTCTTGACCACCGGCGCGCCGGTGTACATCAAGATCGAAGGCAAGCTTTACCCGCTCGGCAATACGGGGTTGCCGCCGGGGATGGTCAAGAAAATCGCTTACTCATTGATGGACGAAGGCCAGGTGCCGCAGTTCGAGCGCGAGCTGGAACTCAACATGGCCATCGCCCTGCCCGACGCCGGGCGCTTCCGCGTGAACGTGTTCAAGCAGCGCGGCGAAGTGGGCATGGTGATCCGTGCCATCCGCAGCCGGATCCCGAGCATCGAGGAGCTCAACCTGCCGCAGGTGCTCAAGGACGTCATCATGACCCCGCGCGGGCTGGTGCTGGTGGTTGGTTCGACCGGCTCGGGCAAGTCGACCTCGCTGGCCTCGATGATCGACCACCGCAACAGCACCACGACCGGGCACATCCTCACCATCGAGGACCCGATCGAGTACCTGCACAAGCACAAGATGTCGATCGTGAACCAGCGCGAGGTGGGCCTGGACACGCACGCCTTCCAGAGCGCGCTGAAGAACGCGATGCGCGAGGCGCCCGACGTGATCCTGATCGGCGAGATCCTGGACGCCGAAACCATGGAGGCGGCGATCGCCTTCGCCGAAACCGGTCACCTGTGCCTGGCGACGCTGCACTCCAACAACGCCGACCAGACCATCGAGCGCATCCTCAACTTCTTCCCGGAAAGTGCGCACAAGAACGTGCTGATGAACCTGGCGCTGAATTTGCGCGCGGTGGTGTCCCAGCGCCTGGTCAAAGGCCTGGACGGGCGCCGCCGCCCGGCCACCGAGGTGCTGCTCAACACGCCGATGATCCGCGACCTGCTACGTCGCGGGCAGGTGCACGAGGTCAAGCAGGCAATGGAGGAGTCGCTGGAAGAAGGCATGCAGACCTTCGACCAGTGCCTGTTCCGGATGGTCAAGACCGGCGAGATCGAGCAGGAGGAAGCGCTGCGCGCGGCCGACTCGCGCGACGGCCTGGCGCTGAAATTCCGTCTTTCCGAAGGCGGCTCCGGCGAGCACGATCCGTATGCCGACTACGAGTCGGCCTCGGCGCCGAAGATCAGCCATGGGTTTATTTAGAACGACCAACAAAATGTAGCGTGCGCCTGCCTGGCGGTGAGCGCAGTGGTTTTATTGGTCGCATCTTGCTGGATGCAGTGAGAAGTCCAGAGCAAAACGCCTGGTCGGTCGAGGGCGCGGTGCCCTCACCGCTCGCGGGACACGCCGTGAATCCTTCCGTGGAGGCTCAGTGGCGGCATCCATGCCGCCACATGGTCCCGCGAGCGGCGAGGACACCGCACCAGAAAGTCTGCTGGTTGCTTTGAGAATAGCTACGCGCACCGACCATCTTGACTGGTCCTTGCCCGCCCACCGTCGCGGGACCTTACGCAGCATGGATGCCGCGTAAGGTCCTACACGGACGTACTTGCGGCGTGTCCCGCGATGGTGGGCGGGCAAGGGCCCTGCAGCGCTGCCGCAGATCAGCAACCTGCAGTAGACCGGCGTGAGCATCAGCGGCCGCACGCGCATCGATCGCTCTGCGCCCCCGCATTGCGGAAGGCTGCCCGAACGGCAGATGCGACCGGCATTCTCCGCGTCTAGACTGCCGCGTCAGGCTGCGTTTCCGGCCGCGCCGCATCGAACGCCGGCAGTGCCAGGCAGGCCTGTTCGATCCGCTGCAGCGTCGGATACGGCGCCAACTCCACGGCGAACCGGCGCGCGTTGTAGAGCTGCGGCACCAGCACGCAATCGGCCAGGCCCGGCGTGTCGCCGTGGCAGAACTGCCCGGTATGTGCGTCGCCTGCCAGGTGGGTTTCCAGCGCTGCCAACCCTTGCTGCATCCAGTGCGCAGTCCAGTGATGGCGCTGCGCTGGCGAGACGTCCCAGGTGTGCTCCAGGAACTGGGTGACACGCAGGTTGTTGAGCGGATGCACATCGCAAGCGATCACCTGTGCCAGCGCCCGCACCCGCGCACGCGCGGCGGGGCCGGTCGGCAACAGCGGCGCGCTGTCCGCAAATGCCTCGTCCAGATATTCGAGGATGGCCAGGGACTGCGGGATCACCACCTGCCCGTGCCGCAGCGTCGGCACCAGCTCCTGCGGGTTGAGTTGCGCGTAGGCGGCGGCGTGTTGCTCGCCGCCATCGCGCACCAGATGCACCGGATGCGCGACATAGGCCAGCGCCTTCAGCTGCAGCCCGATGCGTACGCGGTAAGCGGCGCTGGAGCGCCAGTACGAAAACAGCTCCAGGGGCGCGCTCATGCCTGTCCCTGCCCTGCTGCGTGCGTGAACATCGGCACCTGGTTCATGGCAGCGGCTGGCGTTCGACGCGCTGCTCGATCGCCCCAAAGATGCTGTGGCCCTGCGCGTCCATCATCTCGATCCGCACCACATCGCCGAACACCATGAACGGCGTGCTCGGCTTGCCATCGCGCAAGGTCTCCACCACGCGCTGCTCGGCAAAGCAGGAGGCGCCCAAAGATGTGTCCTGGTTGGCGATGGTGCCGGATCCGACAATGGTGCCGGCCGACAATGGACGGGTCTTGGCGGCATGCGCAATCAGCTGGGCAAAGTCGAACTGCATGTCGTGGCCGGCCTCGGGCGCGCCAAACCAGGCGCCGTTGACATGCGTCACCAGCGGCAGATGCACCTTGTTGTCGCGCCACGCCTCGCCCAGCTCGTCGGGGGTGACGAACACCGGCGACAACGCCGAGCGCGGCTTGGACTGCACAAAGCCAAAGCCCTTGGCGAGCTCGGCCGGGATCAGGTTGCGCAGTGAAACATCGTTGACCAGGCCGATCAGCTGGATATGCGCAGCCGCCTGCTCAGGCGAGGCGCCCATCGGCACATCGTCGGTGATGACCACCAATT
The DNA here is from genome assembly GCF_041475695.2 of Xanthomonas sp. NCPPB 4037. NCBI lineage: Bacteria > Pseudomonadati > Pseudomonadota > Gammaproteobacteria > Lysobacterales > Lysobacteraceae > Xanthomonas > Xanthomonas sp. NCPPB 4037. Next base: position 795,659 of record NZ_CM191261.1, on the reverse strand, counting down.
CGGCTTCCAGATCGATGCCATGGTCTTCGCTGATCACCTTGATGACATCGCGCGGGCCGTAGAAGCCGGCGCTGGTGGCCTGGTACATCAGCGGATCGGTGTAGAAGCTCTCGGGCACTTCAGCGTTGCGCGCGCGGCGCACCCGCTCCACGTGTGGCAGGTAGGCGCTGCCATCGACGAACTCGTAGGCGCGCGGCAGCGGCGCGGCCAGCGCCTGCATGTCCAGCGCAAACACGCCATCGGCGCTGCCATCGTCGAGGGAGTCCGCCAGGGCGTTCAGCCGCGGCGCCACGTTGCTCCAGTCTTCCAGCGCGCGCTGCAGCGTCGGCGCGATGCCGGTAGCGCGCACCGCGCTGGTCAGGTCACGCGAGACCACGATCAAGCAGCCGTCGCGGCCGCCTTCCTTCAGGGAACCTAGCTTCATGACCGTCCTGCGGCTGTGGCTGAAGCACCGATTGTACGACCTGCCGCGCCAGGTGGTTGCAACTGAAACAACTGACCCGTTCCCCAACCGCGATCACACAGTTTTGTGCAGCGCGCCAATCGGGCGTACACTTGCCGGGTCTGCATGCGGCCGTCCGTTTCCCTTAGGGACCGCCGGCGAGGCCAGGATCGATCGATCCGCTCGCCCGCCCCACCCGACGCCTTTCGTGGTGCCGACAAACCCATCGCTCTTTAATTGGGTTGTTCCACCATCTCGCAGCGCGGTTCACGGGAACGCTCCGAGCCTCACTTTTTTGCATCTGCAATGCGTCTGCGCTCCGGGCTCTGCCTGGTGGCGGCGCTTTACTTGGAGCTTCCTGATGTCTTTTGAATCCTTGGGCCTGGCGCCCTTCCTGCTGCGCGCATTGGCCGAGCAGGGCTATGAAACCCCCACCGCCATCCAGCAGCAGGCGATCCCGCTCGTGCTGGCCGGCCATGACCTGCTGGCTGGCGCACAGACCGGTACCGGCAAGACCGCCGCGTTCGGCCTGCCGCTGCTGCAGCACCTGGGCACCACCCCGCAGCCGGTCAACGGCCCGCGCAAGCCGCGCGCGCTGATCCTGACCCCCACCCGCGAACTGGCCACCCAGGTGCATGACAGCCTGCGCGGCTACAGCAAGTACCTGCGCATTCCGAGCGCGGTGATCTACGGCGGCGTGGGCATGGGCAACCAGCTCGATGCGCTGCGTCGTGGCGTGGACCTGCTGATCGCCTGCCCGGGCCGTCTGATCGACCATATTGAGCGCCGCAGCGTGGACCTGTCCGGCATCGAAGTACTGATCCTGGACGAAGCCGACCGCATGCTCGACATGGGCTTCTTGCCGTCGATCAAGCGCATCCTGACCAAGCTTCCGCGCCAGGACCGTCAGACCCTGCTGTTCTCGGCCACGTTCGAAGAGAACATCAAGCAGCTGGCGCTGGAGTTCATGCGCAACCCGATGCAGATCCAGGTCACCCCGAGCAACACCGTGGCCGAGAGCATCACCCACCGCGTGCACCCGGTCGATGGCGCGCGCAAGCGCGACCTGCTGCTGCACCTGCTGGCGCAGGACAGCCGCGAGCAGACCCTGGTCTTCGCACGCACCAAGCACGGCAGCGACAAGCTGGCGCTGTTCCTGGAGAAGTCCGGCATCAAGACCGCGGCGATCCACGGCAACAAGAGCCAGGGCCAGCGCATGCGTGCCCTGAGCGACTTCAAGGCCGGCCGCGTGACCGTGCTGGTGGCCACCGACATCGCCGCGCGCGGTATCGATATCGACCAGCTGCCGAAGGTCATCAACTATGACCTGCCGATGGTGGCCGAGGACTACGTGCACCGCATCGGCCGCACCGGCCGTAACGGTTCGACCGGCGAGGCGATCTCGTTGGTGGCACAGGACGAAGCCAAGCTGCTGCGTCAGATCGTGCGCATGCTGGGCCGCGACGTGGAAATCCGCGACGTGCCGGGCTACGAGCCGCAGACCCCGATCCGCTGGGGCAACAGCGCCCCGGGCCGTGCCGAGCAGCCGGGTGGCGATCGCGCCCCGCGCAAGAGCCACGCCCGTCGCCCGCATGGCGATGCACCGCGTCAGGCGCACGCCCATGCCGGCCCGAAGAAGCCGGGTGGCCAGCGCAGCAGCGGGCCGCGTCAGGCCACTGCCGGCGCCGGTGCCGGCCGTCGCGACGGTGGTCGTGGTGGCAGTGGCCGGCCGGCCAGCCGCGGCGCCTAACGCCCGCGACTGACGGTAACGACAAGGGCCGCCATGCGGCCCTTGTCCTGTCAGCCACACCGACACCGGCGATGTCCGGCCCACTTCCTCTGCACGCGCTTGCCGATCAACGCCATGGATATCTTTAAAGTATTTACGCTCGAGGCCGCCCACCGGCTGCCCAACGTTCCGCCGGGGCATAAGTGCGCACGGCTGCATGGGCATTCGTTCCAGGTCGAGCTGCATGTCAGCGGCGAACCGGGTGCCGAGACCGGCTGGATCATGGACTTCGGCGACATCAAGGCTGCCTTCCAGCCGATCTACGACCGGCTCGATCACCACTACCTCAACGACATCGAGGGGCTTGAAAACCCCACCAGCGAACGCCTGGCCATCTGGATCTGGCAGCAGCTCAAGCCGGCCTTGCCGCAGTTGAGCGAAATCGTGGTGCACGAGACCTGCACTTCCGGCTGCCGCTATCGCGGTTGATTGGCGCAAATGGTGACCGAAGGCCGCCCTCCGAGGCGGCCTTTCTCGTTTTAAGCGCAACGCAAGCGATTGATTGGAAAACACTTTTCAGGTCGGTTGGAAAATTTTCAGAAAACATGTTGCATCGCAACAACATCCGCGTATGCTGCAACGCAACAAACGGTCACAGCATTCCCCAAGGGGTTCGCGATGTCGGCGCAGTTCGAAAACAGCTTCACCAGTCAGTTCGCTTCTGCCGCAGCCCGTGCCAACCAGTTGGCATTGGACACGCTGGAACAGAACGTCAACGCGACCACCAGCTTCTTCGGTGAGTTTGCGCAGGCGCGCGACCTGGGCGCCTACCAGACGCTCTGGCCGAAAGGGCTGCAACTGGCCCGCGACAACCTGGAACGTCTGGCGTCGGTCAATCAGGAAGTGGTTGGCATGGGGCTGAAAATGTCCAGCGAACTTGGGCAGTTTGCCAAGCAGCAGTTCGAGACCGGCAGCGATCAGACCGGCGCAACAGGCAAGACCCGGCGCAAGTAACGGCCACCAAAATTCAGCGTCTTTGCATGGGTCCCTCCCCCCATGCAACCCGGCCCGACAGATCCCTCCCTCTGTCGGGCTTTTTTATTGTCTGGTGACCGGCGCAGGCGTCGGCCGGCCCTTTCGATGCGGCCGCGCACAAGGCCGCTGCGCTCACTCCGGCAGGCGGATGTGCTGCGCCAGGCCCTCGGCCTGGGCGTTGGGGCGCCACGGAATGCGCCCCCAGCACGGCATCGCCAGGCGCTGGCCGAGCATGCGGATGTTGTCCTCAATGCGCTCCATCTGCGGGTCGATCTCGTTGGCGATCCAGCCGATGCAGCGCAGGCCATCGGCGGCGATGGCCGCGGCGGCAAGGCGCGCATGGTTGATGCAGCCCAGGCGCACGCCCACCACCAGCACCACCGGCAGCTGCAATGCGCGCACCAGATCGGCCTGATCCAGCTGCGCACTCAGCGGCGCCGCCCAGCCGCCGACCCCTTCCACCACCACCACCTCGGCCTGCGCGCGCAGCTGCGCAAAGGCCTGCTGAAGCGGCAGCAGCGACAGGCTCACGCCGACATCGGCGGCAGCCAGTTCCGGGGCCAACGCCGCAGGCAACGCATATGGATTGAGGGTGGCGTAGTCCGGCTGCGGCTGGCTGGCGGCTTGCAGCGCCAGCGCGTCTTCGTTGTGCCAACCCTGCGGGGTGGCGACGCAGCCACTGGCCACCGGCTTCATGCCCACTGCGGTGTGGCCGCGTGCACGCACCGCATGCAACAAGGCCGTGCTGGCAACGGTCTTGCCGATGCCGGTATCGGTGCCAGTGACGTAGAAGGCGGGAAACTGCATGCACCTGTTCCTGCGGCCGCGCCGCCATTGCCGGAGAGGCCGCGCAGCATACCGTGCGGGCGTTGGCTGCACGCGCCTGCGTGGCATCTGCCATGCCTTCTGAAACGAACCAATGCATCGTGGGCCGCTTGGCTGGCCGGCACATGCGGCGCGCGGCCCGGGATGGTCGTGTGCGCGGCGCGCCCCTTGGGGTCCTGCCGGCCCTGCAGCCCGCGCGCCTGCTCCGTGGCGTCGCAACGACGCTGCGGATGGCCGCTGCTAGACTTTGCGCATGTTCGCCACCTCTTCGCTGACCGGCAGCAAGCCGGAACAATATGCCCAGCTCACCGCCCAGGCCCAGGCTCTGGTGCACGGCGAGCCGGACCGGATCGCCAACGCTGCCAACCTGGCCGCGCTGATGTTCAATTCATTGCCGTCGCTCAACTGGGCGGGGTTCTATTTCTATGACGGCCGCGAGCTGGTGGTGGGGCCCTTCCAGGGGCTGCCCGCCTGCGTGCGCATCCCGTTGGACAAGGGTGTGTGCGGTGCCGCCGCCAGTACCCGGCAAACACAGCGCATCGCCGATGTGGACGCGTTTCCCGGGCATATCGCCTGTGATTCGGCGTCGCGGTCGGAGCTGGTGATTCCGCTGGTACAAGGCGACACGCTGATCGGCGTGCTCGACCTGGACAGCCCGGAACTGGACCGCTTCGACGCGGACGACCAGCGCGGACTCGAAGCCATCGCGCAGGTCTTCGTCGGCGCGTTGACGTGACCACCGAACGGCTGCGCAACATCGGCCCCAAGAGCGCGGCCTGGCTACGCCAAGTTGGCCTGCGCACCCAGCAGGACCTGCAGGCCGTGGGCGCGGTTGGCGCGTTTGTAAAAGTGCGTCGTGCCGGATTCAAGCCCAGCCTCAATCTGCTGTATTCGCTGGAAGGTGCGCTTGCCGATTGCCATTGGCAGGAAGTGCCGGAAGCGCGCCGGCATGCCTTGCTGGCCGAATACGAAGCCGCCAGCGCACTGCTGCCGGCCGCACGTGGCCGCCCGGTCGGTGGCCCGGTGGAAACCGTGCATTACGCGCGCGCCGACAGCGATGCGTTGGCAGACGATGCCACCGACGTGGCCGGCGACGACGCGCAACCCGCCACGCACGACGAGTAACGCGGCCGCACGTAGCGCATAAGCCTGTGTGACCGGCCACTAGCGCCGCGCTGCGACCTACAAGGTCGGCGCAAGCGAAGCGCTTAACGTCTGCCCGTGGCCCAGTCCTCGAAGCGCCGCTATGAGGCTGGGACTGAGGGTGTTGCCGAACCGTCGGCACTGGTCCAGCCGCACGCCGGGCGTGGGCCTCAACCCTCGCTCGCGGACACTCTCGCGATCCGCGCATCTACACATCTGCGATTCATTGCAAACTGCGGCAGTGCGCTGCATGCGTCATGCACCTCGGTAGAGGATGCATCCATTACCGCTGATTTGCCGCGTTACCCGTCACTCACCAACGCGCGTGCTCAGTGCAGCATGAGCAGCGCGCGCATGTCGTCGATCACTGCAATCGCGCCGGCGTGCTCCACATCGAAGCCACGCAGATAGCCATACCGCACCATCGCCAACGGCATGCCGGCGGCCTGCGCAGCGGCGGCATCGGTGGCCGAGTCGCCCACCATCAGGCACTGCGCGGGCGCGTGCTGGAACTGCTGCGCCAGATGCAGCAAGGGCGCTGCACTGGGCTTGCGTTGCGGCAACGAATCGCCGCCGAGCACCGTCGCAAACTGCGCCGCAATGCCCAGGTGTTCGAGCAAGGGCTGGATGAAACGCGCCGGCTTGTTGGTGCATAACGCCAGCGTGGCGCCTGCGCTGCGCAACGCAGGCAAAGCCTCGGCAACGCCTGGATACAAGCGCGGGTGATGCAGCAGGCTGGCTTCGTAGTGGCGCATCATCACCGGCATTTCCGCATCCACATCGCGGTCGCTGCCTGCTTCGCGCAACGCGGTGGCCAACAGTGTGTGCACGCCCTCGCCGATCCAGCTGCGCACGGTGGCTTCGGGAAACTGCTGCAGGCCAAGTTCCTGCAAGGTGCCGTTGAGGGCCTCGGCAATATCCGATGCGCTGTCCACCAGCGTGCCATCCAGGTCGAAGATCACCAGCGGATACGGAAACATCGCGTCGCCTTTGCGTGGGGGTAGGCGCAGTGTACGAAGCGGCTGATTCAGGACGTGTCAGTGCACGACTGCAATCAACGCAATGCGTGCGGGTGCGGGTGCGTCCGCGGCATCGGCCGTTGCCGCAGGCCGCGTCAGCGCGTTACTGCTGCGGCACCTCGCCGAACAATTCGCCCTGCACTGCCGCCTGCAGCTCGGGGTCGGAAAAACCGCTCAGCCCCACGCCGACCAGGCGGTAGCGCGTTTCCGGCGGCAACTCCACGCGCCGGGTCAGCCCCAGCGCGATATCGACCAGCCCCTGCAACGACGCTGGCGGCTGCTCGGGCGTATACGAGCGGGTGAGGATGCGAAAGTTGGAGGTCTTCAGCTTGAGCACCACCGTGCGGCCAATCCGCTCGGTGCGCCGCGTCGCATGCCAGGTCTTTTCGGCCAGGCGCTGGATGTGCGGGTCCAGCGCATCCAGTGCCAGATCTTCACTGAAGGTGTCCTCGGAAGACACCGATTGCACTTCCTGGTCCGGCTCCACCGGCCGCTCATCGATGCCGCGCGCACGCCGGTACAGGCTCTGCCCGAAACTGCCGAAATGCGCCTGCAGTTCTTCCAGTGGCCGCAAGCGCAGATCACTCACGGTGACGATGCCCAACGCCGCCAGCTTGCCATCCATGACCTTGCCCACGCCGGGAATACGGTTGACCGGCAGCGGCAGCAGGAAGGCATCCACGCGACTGGGCGCGATCACGAACTGGCCATCTGGCTTGCGCCAGTCGGAGGCGATCTTGGCGAGGAACTTGTTGGGCGCAATGCCTGCCGACGCGGTGAGCTGGGTTTCTTCGCGGATCTGGGTCCGGATGAGCTGCGCGATTTCCGTGGCCAACTGCATGCCGGTCTTGGCTTCGGTGACGTCCAGATACGCTTCGTCCAGCGATAGCGGCTCGACCAGGTCGGTGTGCCGATGAAAGATCTCGCGCACCTGCCGCGACACCGCCTTGTAGCGTGCGAAATCCGGCGGCACGAACACCGCATCCGGGCACAAGCGCTCGGCGCGCACGGCCGGCATCGCCGAGCGGATGCCGAAGGTGCGTGCTTCATACGAGGCAGCGCACACCACCGAGCGCGCGCCGCGCCAGGCCACCACCACCGGCTTGCCGCGCAGCGACGGATCATCACGTTGTTCCACGGACGCGTAGAACGCATCCATGTCCACGTGAACGATCTTGCGCATCAAGCCAGATTCCCCAGCACAGTCTTGCTGCGCATGATAAATCAGCCGCGTCTCATGCCTTGCGCCAGTCGTTGGCCCGCAGTTGCTGCAGTGCGCAACTGCTTGAAAACACTACGCATGCGTACGGATAAAACGTTTGATTGAACCGTACGGGCTCATGCACGCTTGCCGCCCTCGCCTTTTGCTCTTGCAGGAAACCGTTCGTGATGACTCGTCAAAATGCGTACTCGCGTGACCAATTGCTGGCCAGCGCGCGCGGGGAATTGTTCGGCCCCAACAGCGGCCGTCTGCCGAACGACCCGATGCTGATGTTCGACCGCATCACCGAGATCAACGACAACGGCGGCAGCCACGGCAAGGGCATGATCCGCGCCGAGCTCGATATCCGTCCGGACCTGTGGTTCTTCAATTGCCACTTCATCGGCGACCCGGTGATGCCTGGCTGCCTCGGCCTGGATGCGATGTGGCAACTGACCGGCTTCTTTCTCACCTGGATCGGTGCGCCGGGCCGCGGCCGCGCGCTGGGCTGTGGCGAGGTGAAATTCACCGGCCAGGTGCTGCCCACCGCAACGCTGGTGACCTACGAAATCGAGATCAGCCGGGTCATCAACCGCAAGCTGGTGATGGCACAGAGCGATGCGCGCATGTTGGTGGATGGGCGCGAGATCTACGCCGCCAAGGATCTGCGCGTGGGCATGTTCACTTCGACGGAGAATTTCTGATGCGCCGTGTTGTCGTCACCGGAATGGGCATCAATTCGTGCCTGGGCAATGACCTGGACACGGTCTCCAGCGCGCTGCGCGAAAGCCGCTCGGGCATCACCGCATTACCTGACCATGCCGAAGCCGGTCTGCGCAGCCAGGTGGGCGGCGCGGTGGACATCGACCTGGACGGATTGATCGACCGCAAGCTCAAGCGCTTCATGGGCGATGCCTCGGCGTACGCCTACCTGGCGATGCGCGATGCCATTGCCGATGCCGGCCTGTCGCCCGAGCAGGTCAGCGACCTGCGCACCGGCGTGATTGCCGGCTCCGGCGGCGGCTCCAGCCAGTGGCAGGTGGAAACAGCCGATCTGCTGCGCGCACGCGGCGTGCGCAAGGTAGGCCCGTACATGGTGCCGCGCACGATGTGTTCGGCAGTCTCGGCCTCGCTGGCCACTGCCTTCAAGATCCGCGGCCTGAGCTATTCGCTGTCGGCCGCCTGCGCGACCTCGGCGCATTGCATTGGCGCGGCCGCGGATCTGATCCGGCATGGCGCGCAGGATGTGATGTTTGCCGGCGGCGGTGAAGAACTGCACTGGACCATGAGCGTGATGTTCGATGCGATGGGCGCGCTGTCCACCGGCTTCAACGATCGCCCGACAGTGGCCTCGCGCCCCTACGACGCGCAACGCGATGGGTTCGTCATCGGCAGCGGCGGCGGCATGCTGGTGCTGGAAGACCACGACCACGCCATCGCGCGCGGCGCCCGCATCCATGCCGAACTGCTGGGCTACGGCGTGACCTCCGATGGCGCGGACATGGTCGCCCCCAGTGGTGAGGGCGCGGTGCGCTGCATGCACATGGCGATGCAGGGGCTGGATCGCCCGATCGATTACCTCAACACGCACGGCACCTCCACCCCGCTGGGCGATGTCACCGAGCTGGGCGCGGTGCGCGAGGTGTTCGGCGACAACGTGCCGCCACTGTCGTCGACCAAGGCGTTGTCCGGTCACTCACTGGGTGCGGCAAGCGTGCACGAGGCGATCTACAGCCTGCTGATGCTGCGCGATGGCTTCATGGCCGGCTCGGCGCATATCGACGAACTCGATCCGCGTGCCGAAGGCTTCCCGATCCTGCGCGCCACACGCAAGGCGACGTTGAACACGGTGATGTCCAACAGCTTCGGCTTCGGCGGCACCAACGGCGCGCTGGTGTTCGGCCGGGTGTAATGGCTCGCGGCCACCGCCGCGATCATGCTGCGGTGGCCTGAATGCGGTGATGAGGAAGACGGTGGCGCGCCAATGACGCAGTCACGGGCATGGCCGTGCCTGCAATTGGCCGATGCCGTAGGCCAGGCGCCGCAAACGCAGGCGTGCGTGATTGGGCGCTCCCACGCGCCGACCGCACACATCGGGAGGGGCACGCCAGACCTCCTTCGACGAGCGAGCGGCTAGCGCTCGTTCTGGTTGCGACGATTGCGTTCCCGAATCGCTTGATCCTAGTCGATGCTCGACTGCGAGATACAACGCTGCAGGCCACCATCCTGGCTGGGCGAGCTTTCACATCGGCCCCTGACCGATTGGTCGTAGTCGCTGCGTGCTTGGGAAACACAACTCTGCACGGCACTGTCCTGGCTTCCCGAGCGCTCGCACCTTCTTATCTGATCGTCCCGTCTGTCGGCATCTATCCGATTCAGCGCGGCGCGATCGATTTCGGCCCTGTCCCGCTGGACGCGTTCGTTCTCTGAACGCGTGTATTCCTTGAGGCGCTTGGCGATGGTGGGCGGGCCAACCTGCGGATTGTTACTGGGTGCCATCATGTCCAGGCTCGGGAAATCGCCGGGCGCATGGTCGCGCCAGAGCGCCCGTTCGCTTTCGACGGTCCATTCTCGGCCCTGATAATGCGCGTCCCAATACGCATCAAGCGCGAACGTGACCTTCGGTACCGCCTTTGCCACGGGGCCCCGACCGGACACGATTGCCTGCGCCGGCATCCAGCCGCGCGCATCGGGTCCGCGCACGTCGCACCACCTGCCATTCTGCAGGCAGCCATACACAGCGACCGGGTTGCCGGCATGGGCCTCACCCACCAGTCGGTATTCATCGCCCGGGCCGGCGCGCAAACGGACCAGCTTCTCGACATGTCCCGCGTGCTGCGCCACCACCGGTGTGGCGACCGTGATCAGCACCATCAAGCTCCATGACAAAGGTCGCCGCATTGCACTCTCCTTGATGTGCCCATCCACGAAGCAATCGATCACTTTGGAACGTCCAACACAACGTAGCGCGCAGTCGTCAGGTGGGTGGGAACGGCGCGCTCAGAACCGAAGCGTGCGTGGTTGATGTCGCACCGAGCATCGGCTGCGCCCGCCGACGGACGCAGCCGCTTTGTCGCCTGCTGTTAGTGACCACACGACTGCGCTTATCGCCCAGACCGCCACATTGCGGTGCGAACGCAGCGCCGACCGACAACGGCAGCAGGCTCAGCCCGCCATGCCGTTGTGCCGCAGCAGCGCGTCGATCTTGGGTGCGCGTCCACGGAACGCGCGGAAGTTATCCGCTGCGCTGCGGCTGCCACCACGCGCCAGCACTTCATGCCGGAACCGCGCGCCGGTGTCGGCCACCTGCTCGGGCGCTTCTTCGAACGCCGCGTAGGCATCGGCGCTGAGCACCTCGGCCCACTTGTAGCTGTAATACCCGGCCGCGTAGCCGCCCGCGAAAATGTGGCTGAACTGATGCGGGAAGCGATTCCACGTCGGCGGGCGATTCACCGCCACTTCGTCGCGCACGCGCTCGATCAACTCCAGCACACTGTCCTGGGCCGGATCGAAACTGCTGTGCAATTGCATGTCGAACAACGCGAATTCCAGCTGACGCACGGTGAACATGCCGCTCTGGAAATTGCGCGCGGCCAGCAGCCGGTCGAACAGATTGCGCGGCAGCGGCTCGCCGGTTTGCACGTGCGCGGTCATCGCCTGCACACGCTCCCATTCCCAGCAGAAGTTCTCCATGAACTGGCTGGGCAGCTCCACTGCGTCCCATTCCACGCCATTGATGCCGGCCACGCCGAGCTCGCCGATACGGGTGAGCAATTGATGCAGGCCGTGGCCCATTTCATGGAACAGCGTGGTGACTTCACCATGCCGGAACGTGGCCGGCGCATCGCCACTGCCACGGCCGAAATTGCACACCAGATACACCAGCGGCGTCTGCACACCCTGACTGGTCTCGCGGCGATTGCGGCAGTCATCCATCCATGCACCACCGCGCTTACCCTCGCGCGCGTACAGATCCAGATAAAACTGCCCCACCAGTGCGCCTTGCGCATCTTCCAGCCGATAGAAGCGCACGTCCGGGTGCCAGACCGGCGCGCTATCGGGTTTGACAGTCAGGCCGTACAGGCTATGGATCACATCGAACAGGCCAGCCAGCACCTTGGGCTCGGTGAAGTACTGCTTCACTTCCTGCTCGGAGAAGCTGTAACGCGCCTGCTTGAGCTTTTCGCCGGCATACGCCAGGTCCCAGGCTTCCAACTGCTCCAGGCCGAGTTCGTCGCGCGCGAATGCTTCCAGCTCGGCACGATCCTGTTGTGCATACGGCTTGGCGCGCACGGCGAGATCGCGCAGAAATCCCATCACCTCGTCCGGGCTTTGCGCCATCTTGGTGGCGATGGAATAGTCCGCGTAGCTGGCAAAGCCCAGCAGCTGTGCCAGCTCCGCGCGCAGGGCCAGGATGCGCTGGATGGTGGCGCTGTTGTCCAGCGCGGCATCGCCGAATTCGGAGGCGCGCTCGGCATTGGCGCGGTACAACCGCGCGCGCAGTTCGCGGCTGTCGGCATCGCTCTGCACCGGCAGATAACACGGCATCTGCAAGGTGAACTTCCAGCCGGCAACTCCGTCCTTTTCCGCCGCCGCGCGTGCGGCGGCAACCACTTCGGACGGCAGGCCCGACAACTGGGTCTCGTCCTGCGTCACATGCGCCCACGCGTCGGTGGCGTCGAGCACGTTCTGCGAAAACTTGGCGGCCAGGCCGGACAACTCTTCCTGGATCTGTGCAAAGCGCGCCTTGGAGGCGTCGTCCAGTTCGGCGCCGCCCAGGCGGAAATCGCGCAGCGCGTTGTCGAGCACCTTGCGCCGGGCTTCGTCGTAGTGCGCAGCTTCCGGCGAGGCGGCCAACGCCTTGTATTGCGCGTACAGGGCCAGGTTCTGCGCCAGTGCACTGCCGAAGCGGCTGACCTTGGGCAGATTGCTGTTGTAGGCCTCGCGCAGCTCGGGGGTATTCATCACTGCCTGCAGGTGGCCGACCTGGCCCCAGGCGCGCCACAGGCGCTCGGTGGCGTCATCCAGCGGCACCACGAAGCTGTCCCAGCTGACCGGGCTGACCTGTTCGGCCGCCTTCACCGCTGCCTCGGCATCGGCCAGCAGCTGATCGATCGCCGGGCCCACATGGTCGGGGCGGATCGTATCGAAGGACGGCAGTCCGGAAAAATCGAGCAGCGGGTTGGTCATGGGAGCTCCGGCAATAGGGTGGATCAGGGGGCATCGGAGGGCGCGCAGGAGCGCACGTGGCCTCGTCAGAGTGCGGCTGTTGCGTCGGTCACTACGTGTGCGTGAAGCACCGCCGGTCCCGACACCGAGCGCGCACGCCTGATGGCGCGCAGCGCGTTGCGACAGCCACGCCTAGCAGATGGCGATCATTCCAGCGCAGCACAAGGCAGCGCGGGTAACGCGGCGCCGGCCACGGCCGCGGCAATGGCCGCGTCGCTGGCGTCCACGTCGATCTCGCGCGCCACATACCAGGCCGGGTCGTAGTAGCTGTGCGCATAACGCTCGCCGGCATCGCACAGGATGGTGACGATGGAGCCCTGCCGGCCCTCGTCACGCATGCGCTGGGCCGCCTGCAGCACGCCGACGAAGTTGGTGCCGGTGGAGCCGCCGACGCGCTTGCCCAGCGTGGCGCTCACATGCCGCATGGCCGCCAGGCTCAGTGCGTCTGGCACCTTGATCATCACATCCACGCAGCTGGCGATGAAGCTGGACTCCACCCGCGGGCGGCCGATGCCTTCGATGCGCGAGCCGCCGGTGATGGCCAGTTCCTTGGGGCACTGCCCGGCCACGGCGCGGCAATAGCCGTCGAAGAACACCGACACTTCCGGGTCCGCGCACAGAATGCGGGTGTCGTGGCGCCGGTAGCGCACATAGCGGCCCAGCGTGGCGCTGGTGCCGCCGGTGCCGGGGCTGCAGACAATCCACTCCGGAATGGGATGCGGTTCTTCGGAAAGCTGCTTGAAGATCGACTCGGCGATGTTGTTGTTGGCACGCCAGTCGGTGGCGGGCTCGGCGTAGGTGAACTGGTCCATGAAGTGCCCGCCGGTCTCGCGCGCCAGCTGGTGCGAGGCGCTGTCCAGGTCGCAGGCACGCTCGACCAGATGGCAGCGCCCGCCCTGGAACGCGATGGCGGCGATCTTCTCCGGCGAGGTCGAGGCCGGCATCACCGCGATGAAGGGCACCCCGAGCAAGCGCGCGAAATAAGCCTCGGACACCGCGGTGGAGCCGCTGGAGGCCTCGATCACCGGCCGGCCTTCGCGCAGCCAGCCGTTGGCCAGCGCGTACAGGAACAGCGAGCGCGCCAACCGGTGCTTGAGGCTGCCGGTGGGGTGGCTGGACTCGTCCTTGAAGTACAGGTCGATGCCCGGATACCCCGGCAGGTCCATCGGAATCAGGTGGGTATCGGCCGAGCGGTTGAAATCGGCTTCGATCTTCTGGATGGCGGCGGCCACCCACTGGCGCTGCGACATGGCAAGGCTGTGCTGCGAGAGAAGCGTTGATTCTACCGCCGCCGCGCATATGCCATGGGCGGCGGGTCATCAGGCGGCCACGGCGCCGATGGTATGCTCGGCGCACCTGCCCGCTCGCTCGATTACCCGTGCCGCATTGCCTGCTTCGCCTGCTGCTGTGCCTGTGCCTGGTTGCCAATACGGCCACCGGCGCGTGGGCGTCGGTGGGCATGGCGATGCCGGCCATGGGCTCGGCCGCGATGGGGTCGGCGGCGATGGCCGCGACCGCGCGTGGCATGCACGCGGCCGCGCCGGACGCACTGCCGTGTCATGAAGACATGGCCTCGCCCGCTGCGATGCCGCTGCCGGACACGGATCATGCGGCGCATGCGGGCAAAGGCGACTGCTGCAAATTGGGCAGCTGCGACTGCCTGCAGCACTGCAGCCTGGCCCTGCTGACGCTGCCGGCGGTGCCTGCGGCGCTGGCCGGCCGCCCCGCAATGCCGGACGCCATGGCCGAGGGGCGCGCCAACCCGGTGCCCGAACAGCCGGTCCGACCTCCCATCGCCTGAGCCTCGACGGCAGCAGCCGTCGTCGCCCCTGCGCGCATGCGCAGGGCCCATTGCGATGCGCGTTGCCTGCACCCTGCGGGCCGCGCCTGGAGGCTTCATGTCATTCGATCCCTTGTCCCATGGCGGGCTGGCCCGCCGCCGCTTCGTGCACGGCCTGGCGCTGGGCGGCGTTGCCGCGGCCACCGGCCTGTGGCGCAGCGAGGCACGCGCCACCCCTACTTACGCGACGCCCGCCGTCCTGCGTAGCAGCGCCGCGTCGCTGCAGATCGGCCGCATGCCGGTCAACCTCACCGGCCGCGCGCGCAGCGCCATCACCGTCAACCAGTCGCTGCCGGCGCCCACGCTGCGCTGGCGCGAGGGCGACACCGTCAGCGTGCGGGTGCGTAACGCCCTGGCCGACCAGTTCACCTCCGTGCATTGGCACGGCCTGCTGCTACCGGCCAACATGGACGGCGTGCCCGGCATGAGTTTCGACGGCATCGCACCGGGCCAGGAGTACCTGTACCGCTTCGCGCTGCGCCAATCCGGCACCTACTGGTACCACAGCCATTCGATGTTCCAGGAGCAGGCCGGGCTGTACGGCGCGATCGTGATCGACCCGCTGGCACCGCCGCCCTACCGGTTCGATCGCGAGCACGTGGTGCTGCTGTCGGACTGGACCGATCTGGACCCGGCCGCGCTGTTCCGCCGGCTCAAGCAGATGCCCAGCCACGACAACTACGCCCAGCGCACCGTGGGCGACTTCGTGCGTGATGCGCACGAAGACGGGCTGCGCGCCACCCTGGCCGACCGCGGCATGTGGGGGCGCATGCGCATGACCCCGACCGACCTGTCCGACGTCAATGCCAACACCTACACCTACCTGCTCAACGGCGTGGCGCCGGCCGGCAACTGGACCGGACTATTCAAGCCTGGCGAAAAGGTGCTACTGCGTTTCATCAATGGTTCGTCGATGACGTATTTCGATCTCCGCATCCCCGGGCTGCGCATGACCGTGGTCGCCGCCGACGGCCAGTATGTGCATCCGGTCAGCGTGGATGAATTGCGCATTGCCGCCGCCGAAACCTTCGATGTCCTCGTCGAACCCATCGGCCAGGATGCCTTTACGCTGTTCGCGCAGGACATGGGCCGCACTGGCTTCGCATGCGGCACGCTGGCAGTGCGCCACGGCTTGCAGGCGCCGATTCCGGCACAGGATCCACGCGCCATCCTCACCATGCAGGACATGGGGCACGGCGATGGGATGGCGCATGGCGCAATGCATGACATGTCGGCACAGCACGGCGCATCGCCGGCGGATCCGCATGCGGGCCACACCGTGCAGCACGATCCATCTGCGCACGCCATGCAACAGCACGGCCACGCCAGCGCGCCCTCGCGCGCGCCACACCACCCCGCCAGCGAAGACCACAACCCGCTGATCGACATGCGCAGCAATGCCAGCGCACCGCGGCTGGACGACCCCGGCATTGGCCTGCGCAACAACGGCCGCCGCGTGCTCTGCTACGGCGATCTGCACAGCCTGTTCGACGACCCGGACGGCCGCGCACCGGGCCGCGAAATCGAGTTACACCTGACCGGCCACATGGAAAAGTTCGCCTGGTCCTTCGACGGCGTCGCCTTCGCCTCGGCCGAGCCTTTGCGGCTGCAGTACGGCGAGCGGCTACGCATCGTGCTGGTCAACGACACCATGATGCAGCACCCCATCCACCTGCACGGCATGTGGAGCGATCTGGAAGATGCCGATGGCAACTTCCAGGTGCGCAAGCACACCATCGACATGCCGCCCGGTACACGCCGCAGCTACCGCGTACGCGCCGATGCGCTGGGCCGCTGGGCCTATCACTGCCATCTGCTCTACCACATGGAAGCGGGCATGATGCGCGAAGTGCGGGTGGAGGCATGAACGCCATGCAGACCGCTCATGTTCTATTGGTCACCGTCATCGCCAGCGCGACCGCAACTGCGCAAGAACATGCGCATCACCAGATGCATGCTGCGACAGTGGTGCAGGTGGACAGTGCGCAGGCGATGGAGAGGCCTGCGCTCAAGCGTGTGGATGATGTGGATGAAGCTGCCGTGGGAGCTGCTGCATCCGCGCCCACTTCAGTCTCTGGTGCTGCTTCGGTATCCGCTTCGACGTCGACATCAGCGTCTTCTCTGCAGCGGGCCACGCAGGCCGCGCCGCCAGTGGAAATGGATCACGCGCACATGCAGCACACAGAGCAGGCCGCGCATGTGCACGACATGCAGCATTCCGATGACGCGGCGGCAGTGCTTGCACACGCCGCAGCGCCTGCAACCGATGCCGCTTCGACAGTGGACTCGGCACATCAAACGCAACCGCACGTACACGGTGCCGGCGGCGTACAGCCACACGCCACGCCAGCGACGCAGACAATGGACAACGCCGGTAGGCAGCACCACGCCATGCACGACATGCCGCACGCCGATCCAGCGGACTCGGCATTCCCAACGCAAGAGCACGCCCACAGTGCCGACGGCACGCCGCCACACGCCACGCCAGCGACGCAGACAATGGACCACGCCGGCATGCAGCATCACGACATGCACGACATGCACGACATGTTGCACGCTGATCCAGCATCCACCGCACAGCAAGCAGCACATCAACACACCGCGCCGGCTGTAACTACCTCGGCACGCGAGCCGATTCCTGCTCCCACCGCAGACGACATTGCCGCGGCGTTTGCACCGCTGCGCAGTCATGCCATGCATGGAGCAGGCATCAATCACTACGTGTTGCTCGACCGGCTGGAAGCCTCCCACAACCACACCGGCAGCGGCCAGGACTGGGAAGCGCGCGCCTGGCTCGGCGGCGACATCGACCGGCTTTGGCTGCGCAGCGAAGGCGAGCGCCGGCGCGGCCAGACCCACGACGCCTCGTTGGAAGCCTTCTACGGCCATGCCATCTCGCCGTGGTGGGATGTCCTGCTCGGCGCCCGCCAGGATCTCGCGCCAGGCCAGCGGCAGAGCTGGGCCGCCATCGGTGTGCAGGGGCTGGCCCCGTACAAGTTCGAAACCGAAGCCACGCTCTATCTGGACAGCGGCGGCCGCGCGGCGTTTCGGCTGGAAGCCGAGTACGATGTGCTGCTCACCAATCGCTTGATCCTGCAGCCGCGCGTGGAAGCCGACGTCGCACTTACCGACGATGACCGGCGCGGCATCGGCAGCGGGCTGGAAGAGGTCGAAGCGGGCCTGCGGCTGCGCTACGAGATCACCCGCAAATTCGCGCCGTATATCGGCTGGGTGCACAGCCGCCGTTTCGGCGATAGCGCACAACGTGCCGACGGTGATGACACTCCCGCCCGGGAATCGCACTTCGTCGCCGGCGTGCGGGTGTGGTTCTAGCCGGCGCTGCGGAGGGGCCGGCATGTCTGGCCCCCAAAACATTGGCAGGGCAGTCATGGGCGGCCGCTTCAGTCGGTCGCCCTTGTGGCCAGCCTCTGCTTTGGCTTTGGCTTTGGCTTTGGCTTGGGCTTGGGCTTTGGCTCTGGCCTTTGCCCTGCGCTCGCTGTGGTTTTGGCGGTGGCGGTGCCCGTAGGTATGAGTGTGGGTGTGTAGCTTCGACTTCGGATCCGGCTTTGGGCCGCACGTGACTGTGGCATAGGCCGCTACCTGCCGATGCCCTTAGCTTCTGCCGAAAATCCAGCGCGCTGCTGGCAATGAAAACAGACATCCCCGCCACTGCCTGCCCGGTACCATGACAGTCACTGCAGCACCGCTGCCTCCCCCCCATCCTTCTCAGGAGAGCCCCATGCCCTTGACCGACCTGCAACACGTCCCCGGCGCCACGGCCGCACCGGCAGACACCCAGGGATTCGTGTTCAACCACACCATGCTGCGCGTCAAGGACGCCCCGCGTTCGCTGGACTTCTACACCCGCGTACTCGGCTTCCGCCTGCTCGATGCCCGCGACTTCCCCGAAGCAAAATTCAGCCTGTATTTCCTCGCGCTGCTGGCCGAAGGCACTGCAGTGCCCGACGATGACGCCGCACGCCGTCTGTGGATGGCCGGCATCCCCGGCGTGCTCGAGCTCACCCACAACCACGGCACCGAAAGCCAGGACGGTGCGGTCTACCACGACGGCAACAGCGACCCACGCGGCTTCGGCCATATCTGCATCTCGGTGCCGGATATCCACGCCGCCTGCGCACGCTTCGACAGCCTCGGCGTGCCTTATCAAAAGCGCCTGGAAGACGGCCGCATGAAGCACCTGGCCTTCATCAAGGACCCGGATGGCTACTGGGTGGAGATCATCTCGAACACGCCGCTGGCATAAGCGCGCAGGCGTTTTGCCGGCGGTTGTCCTGTCGCTGGCAGTGATCGGTTGCAGACATGCCACACCGCACGGTTGCAGACGTTGAAACAAGGGGCAGGAAAGGCCCTGTCCAGCCGCCGCGCCGGGCATGGTTCGGTGGCTGGACAGGCAGCCGGGCTGGAGTAGACTTTCCGCGCCCTCCGCAATGGATGCACCCCAATGCTCGTCAGGAAGATCCCGCTGATCCTCGCGCTAGCAACGATCGCCGCATGCAAGCCGGCGCCACCGGATGCCGCGGCTTCAAAGGCGACTCCCCCCGCAGCCAGTACCGCCACAAAACCTTCAGATAAGGATGCTTCTCCCATGCAGGACGCAACCCAGGGATCCACCCAGCAACTACAGCCGCCCCGTCCGGACAGCGTGCTGTACTTCATCAGCAATGTGGATGGCGACGGCGCCCTTTCCTACGAGGTGGCCAACGGCAGCTGGATTAATTACTGGTACGGCTTTCAGTTCGAACTTGGCGGCACACGTTATTACACCGGCTTCGCATGGGAAACGCCCGAGCTCTTCGGTGCAGAGCGCGAGAACCACTATCCCGCGCCGGGCACCAAGGTGACCTTGGCACACGCCACCTTCGTCACCAGCGAACCGGGTAGCAAGTCGCCATGGAAGCTTCTTGGCGCAGAGCCCTATATCGGCGAATTCGGTGGAATGGAACAAGGCAACACCGTCGACACGACACGTAAGCCACAGACACTTGTCACCGACGACGGCCGACTAGTCCTGACCGTGCCGACGTGGAGCCTGCAGTCGGGCGTACGGATCCTTTCCTACGAGGCACTCGTGTTCAACCCTAAGGAAACCGATGACGTCAACGACAAGCATTGGACGTATATCGGCAATATCCCGGCCGGGGAGGACAACAGTGCAAATTGCGGCGAGGATGCGCCTGGGAAGATTCCTTGCGTCAAGAACAGCAGCACGCTTGCGTTTGTCCAGCAACAAGGCCTGCCAGCACTACGGGTAACTGTTTCGGCTGACCCGCCGACGAGCGGGGGTGACGAGACGGTTGAATACCGCTACGATGCGGCCCAGAAATCGTATTTGCCGGCCCCTTAATACAGAACCAAAGGAATTGGTTCGGGCGGCGTACCGCTGCAGCCACGTGGCTGCAGCACTCAATCAAGGACCTTGAGCGATGCCGACGAACTACTCACGAGCCCAAGTGCTCGACATCATCGAACGCGAAGCAACCGAGCGGAATATTCCGCTTGACGACTTCATGCGCTTTGCCCACGTAGAGACTGGCGGCAACTTCGACGAGTTGGCCAGTCGCGGAGCCGCTGGTGCGAAGGGGCTCTTTCAGTTCACTCCTCGGACCGCCGAGCAATACGGCATCGCTGGACGTGAGTTGGACGCAGTGGTCAATACCGATGCAGCAGCGCGGCTATATCTGGATAACCGGACGAGCCTGGTTGACCGGCATGAACGCGATGGCCGGCCTTACCTATCAGGCAAACCGGCGCCTGATGGCCTGGACATGTACATGGCCCATCAGCAAGGCGCTGCAGGTTACCGCTCTCTTCAGACTGCGATCGCCACAGGATCTTTCGGGCTTGAAAGCACTCGCGCCAACATCCTCAACAATGTCGGCGAAAAAGAACTGAAGTCTTTGACGGGCGTGGATGCGGCGACGTTCCAGCGCATGTCGGACAAGGACATGGCACAGACGTTCGTGCAGTACTGGGATACGAAGATGGACAGTATCCGTATCCCTGAAAAAGGTATTGAGCCCGTTTCGGCCACGCAGCAGGCGCTGTCGCAAGCTGCGCCATCGCAGCCCGCACCTGCACAGCCGGAGAAAGCTGCAGCGCAAGGCATCGCGCTCCATGCCGCCTATGACCTCACCAACAAATACGACCACGTCAAGTACGGCCTGGGAGCAAAGGATCCGGACAAAGGCAAGGTCGATTGTTCTGGCTGGGTGGTCGAGATGCAGAACGCGACCATGGGCGAAATTAACGAGGGTGCCGGCAAGGTCATCTTCACCAAAGACGAAAAGTTCAGCCCTGGTTTCGATAGTGCATCAGAACTGCTGCGCAAGGCCGAACAACGCTCTGGGGTCCTGATCCAAGGCAAAGACGTCACTGCCCATAACCTCAAAGAGGGCATGATCATTGGCGAGGACAATGGCCCCCAGAGTTGGGACAAGGGGCGCTACAAGGGCATTGACCACATCACCATGGTGGTGCGCGACCCCAAGGATGGCGAACTCAAGATCAGCCAGTCGCGTGGTAGTGAAGGCGTCGAGCTCAGCTCGCTGGATACCTATCTTGAACGCAAGCACGCCAAGGGCGTCAAGCTCTATGCCAGCGACCCGCTATTCGAGGCGCGCGAGTTGCTGCAGGACCGCAGTCAGAGCAAGCAGCAGTCTCACGACGGCAACACGCATAAACCGGCGCATGCGCAAACGGCTGCAGAAACATCCGGCTTGCTGCGCGAGAAGGCGCATGGCGCTGAGGTTCTGAAGTTGCAACAGACCTTGCAGCAGTTGGGCTACAAGGACGCAAAGGGCAATGAGCTCAACGCCGACGGCGCCTACGGCCAGCGAACAGGTGAGGCGGTCAAGGCGTTTCAGCGTGCACACGGACTGCAGGAAGATGGCGTCGTTGGCGGCGATACGCTCAAGGCGCTGAAGCAGGCCGAGAAAACGCCATTGCTGTCGGAAAAAACCAACCCCGATAATCCGTTGTACAACCAGGCCGTGAGCAAGCTGGAACAGTTGGGTCCGACTGCATTCACCGACCGTCGCGCATTGGAAAATGCGGCTGGCTCATTGGCGTTCGAAGCCAAGGTCAGCGGCCTGCAGCGCATCGACGCGGTGATGCAGAGCAAGGACGGCAGTGGACTGTTCGCGGTACAGGGTCAGCCAAGCGACCCCGCGCACCAGCGGATCTACACGGATAAGGCAGCCGCTGCAGAGCGCCCATTAGAACAAAGCAGCAACGCGGTTCGCCAGGAAGCACAATCCCTGCAAACTCTGCAGGTACAAGACCAGCAAGAACAACAGCGTACTCAGTCACGCGCGGGCGTTTAATAGCTCTGTTCTTGATTGCGCAAAACAGAATGGGCGTGGGCCGAATAGGCTTGCGCCCATTTTGCTAAGTGGCACCAGTACAAAGCCCTGCGCTTTAGAGCGGCTAACAAAACGTAGCGAGCAGCCGTCAGGTGGGTGCGGACGGCGCGGAGGAACCGGAGTGTACGGGGGTACATGAGGATTCCGAGCACCGGCCGTGCCCGCTTGGCGGCTGCGCAGTAGTTTTGATAGCTGCTCTTAGTCGGTGGTGTGGAAGCGCCTAGATGAACCGCGCGACCGCTCGCCGAGCCAGCCACGCCCTGTAGCCTGCCTATGGCGCGTTCTGCGGTGGATACGCACGATTCCGATTACTACGTTGGCTAGTTCGACGCCGCAACCGTCGCTGTGTCCGGAAACCATTGCGGCAGGCGTTCGGCAAACTTGGCCGCGCACTCGTCGGCGTAGGCTTGCGCGGTCTGTTTGACCAAGGCGTAGTTGTCGGCCTCCCACTCCTCCAATGAGGCGGTGCGTGGGGTCGGTTGGCAGTTCAGGTTCACCGGGCTGGCCTTGCGCTTGAGCAAGCCGCTGCGTTCGCCACCGATGCTCACGGCATAACGCAGTTCATAAGGCGACTTTTCGTCGCCCAGGCTCTGATAGACCAGCAGCCAGTCGGACATCACGACCTGCAGCGGGAACGGTTCGACCGGAATGGCCGCCGGATGCCCGGTGAAATAACTCTTCAGATGCGTGTTGACGGCATCGCGCTGCAGAACATAGCCCGGGTTGCCGATGTCCTTGATCTTTTCGCCCTTGAGCTGGCTTTTATTGAATATGGACGCACCGGCTCCGCCATATTTCAGGGTCAACAGATTGGTGGCAATTTGCACGCCCACCAGTGCGCCGGTATGCCCACGCCGCACCACGCGCAACATCTCGTCGCCGTTGGGTTGGCCGTTGGAACCTACGCTCAGCTGCGCATGCAACGGCAGTTGCAGGGCCCAGTCTGCCGAGGGCGCCAAGGCCATCTCGGTATCGGGCAGCGCGGCGCCAGCCGTCTGGCCTTCTGCCGCAGCGACAACCAACGTACCGGCAGTGGCTGCCGCGGCGTAGGCGGTTGCATGCGAAAAATCACCCGCCGCAAAGGCGGGCACCACTGCGGTGGCATCTGCATTGCGCGCAGGCGTACAGAACGTGTCAGCGGCGCGCATCTGCGCTTCATGGAAGGTGATGCCGTTGATCTGATGCACGTCGGCCGACTGCCCATACTGCTCGACCAGCTTGGCGATCACCGCATCGGTGACCGGTTGCTGCGCACACACCTTGGCGGCGGCCAGACGCGACCAGGCGAACTGCAACGCCGGATCCCAACCCATGGCATCTTCGCCGGTGAACCCATGGTCGTAGTGATACGCGTAGATGGCCGGGTCGATCTCCTGCAGCGTCATCCCACCCTGACCGGCATAGCCTGGCGGAATGTCCTGCGCCACGGCGGTACCAGCAAGCGCACACAGCAGTGCGGCAATCAACACCTTCATGAGAGTCCTTTCCACGGGAATGAGGGCCGCACTGCGCGCCCCCACGCAGTGCGGCAAGACAGCACCGCACATCTGTGCGGCGGTCGATGGCACAGGATTGATCCGTTGAAGACAACGTGACGTCGCCCGGCGGATCAAGTCTGCAGGGATAGTGTGGGCCGGCGCGGGGCGTTTGGCAGTCAGGGCCGTCCCCACGCCGCTGTCGGGACGTCCCCTGGCGGGCGTGATGGATCAGGCGTGCAGAATGCCGTGTGCACCTTCCTGCCAGGCACGTGGCGACCGCAACGCGGCCAGTGTGCGTACCAGCTCGCGATAGCTGTCGGCCAGTTGCGCGAACAGACTGGCATCGCTGCAGCGCGTGTCGGCCACCTCCGCATAGGCGCCACGCCCCAGCTCGATGAAGTAGTCCACGTTCAAGCGCCGCCGCTGCGCCACGCCGGGAAACAGGCCGGCAATCAGCAGACAGCCGTCGCCGACATCGCGTAATGCGTCCGCACGCACGCTGCCCGATTGCGACTGCGCATGCAGCCAAGCCAGCGCCTGAGTGCGCGACACCAGGTGCGCATCACGCTGGAAGCGCAGCAAGACAAACACCAGATAGTGCTCGCGCCATTCGTCCAGCGGCTGTGCGATGCGCTGCCCCGCCTCACGTATCAGCGCCTGCCACAGTTCGGCCGGCGCGCCCTGCTTGAAAGACTCGTGCATGTGTCCTCCTGCGTGGTGTGACCCTCGCAGAGACGAAAGCATATTCCGGGCCAAACTGTTGGCAGAGCGGCTGTGCGAGCGCTAATCAGTCATCTACTGCCTCGCGTAGGAGCGGCCTTGGCCGCGAACGCTCGACCGAGAAAGCATCAGCGTTATCGGAAACACGTTCGCGGCCTAGGCCGCTCCTACGGGATGGCTGCGGCTTATGGCTTTGCTAGCGGCGGTGTGGCGCGCTCCTTGAAAGCCATCAGCCATGCATCAATGTGGCGCCGCGTAGGAGCGGGCTGCGTGCTTACGACGCTGCTAGCAATTGTGCAGTGCGCGATTTCGGCGTTACTCCACCGTCACCGATTTAGCCAGATTCCGTGGCTTGTCCACATCTGTGCCGCGTGCCAGGGCGGTGTGATAGGCCAGCAACTGCACCGGGATGGTGTGGATCACCGGCGACAACACGCCGGCATGGCGCGGTGTGCGGATCACATGCACGCCGTCGGACTCGCTGAAATGGCTGTCCTGATCGGCGAACACGAACAGTTCGCCCCCCCGCGCGCGCACTTCCTGCATGTTGGATTTGACCTTTTCCAGCAGGCGGTCATTCGGCGCGATCACCACCACCGGCATGGTGGCATCCACCAACGCCAGCGGGCCGTGCTTCAACTCGCCAGCCGGATACGCCTCGGCGTGGATATAGGAGATTTCCTTGAGCTTGAGCGCGCCTTCCAGCGCGATCGGGTAATGCAGGCCGCGGCCGAGGAACAGCGCATTTTCCTTTGGCGAAAAACGCTCGGCCCAGACCATGATCTGCGGCTCCAGGTTCAAGGCGTGCTGCACGCTACCGGGCAAGAAGCGCAGCTGCTCCAGGTAGTCCGCTTCTTCGCTATCGCTGATACGGCCCTGCAGCTTGCCCAGCACCATGGTCAGCTGGAACAGCACCGCCAGCTGGGTGGTGAATGCCTTGGTCGACGCGACGCCGATCTCGGCACCGGCGCGCGTGTAGCAGACCAGCTCGCTGGCGCGCGGGATGGCGCTCTCCGGCACGTTACAGATCGACAAGGTGTGCAGATGCCCGAGCGACTTGGCGTATTTGAGCGCTTCCATCGTGTCCAACGTTTCGCCGGACTGCGAGATGGTGACGATCAGATGCTTCGGGTTGGCATAGGCAGTGCGGTAGCGGTATTCGCTGGCAATCTCTACGCTGCACGGCAAGCCGGCGATCGCTTCGATCCAGTAGCGCGCCGTCAGGCCGGCGTAGTAGCTGGTGCCGCAGGCCAGGATCTGCACGCCTTCGATGTCGCGCAGTACCGCATCGGCATTGGGCCCGAACAACGATGCGGGGAAGCCCTTGGCATCGATCGCCGCTTCGATGGTGTCGGCCAGCGCACGCGGCTGCTCGTGGATTTCCTTCTGCATGAAGTGGCGGAACGGGCCCAGCTCCAGCGAGGCCAACGAGACATCGGACAGGTGCAGCGGGCGCTCCACCGCCGCGTCGCTCGCATCGAACACGCGCACGCCATCGCGGCGCAATTCGGCGGTGTCGCCCTCTTCCAGAAAGAGCACTTGCCGGGTGGCCTGCACGATCGCCGAGACATCGGAGGCAACGAAGTTTTCGCCCTCGCCCACGCCGATCAGCAACGGGCAGCCCATGCGCGCGCAGACGAAGCGCTCCGGCTCGGCCTGGCTCATCACCGCCAGCGCGTAGGCGCCCGTGAGTTCCTTTACCGTGCGCTGCAGCGCGGTGAGCAGATCGCCGGCGTCACCAAGGTGATGATGGATGAGGTGGGCAATGACTTCGGTGTCGGTTTGCGACTCGAAGGTGTAGCCGAGCGCGCGCAGCTTTTCGCGCTGCTCCTCGTGGTTTTCGATGATGCCGTTGTGCACCAGCGCCACGCCGGCACTGATGTGCGGATGCGCATTGGCTTCGGTGACGCCACCATGGGTGGCCCAGCGGGTGTGGCCGATGCCCAGGGTCGCGCCAAACTGCTCGGCCTGCGCCGCCTGGGCCATTTCCGCCACCCGGCCGGTGCGGCGCACGCGGCGTACCTGCGCGCCGTCCAGCACCGCGATGCCGGAGGAATCATAGCCCCGGTACTCCAGACGCTTGAGCCCTTCGATGAGGACCGGAACCACGTCGCGCCCGGCGATGGCGCCGACAATGCCGCACATAGGACAACCTCTGGAGTGAAGCCGCGCATTTTAGCGTGTCCGCCGATGTCCGCTGCATGACCTCGACCGGACAGGCTGTCCGCGCCAGTGTCCGCGGACACTGCGGACACTGCGTCCCCTCCGAACAAATCAATACACATCAATAGCTTACGGGTTGGCACGCGTCCTGCTTCAAGACACTCACGCCACCGAGCAAGCGATCATGATCCGCGACACCTCCGCACAGGACCAGGTACTTCGCACCTCCTCCCAGACCGCGCCATGGCGCCGTTGGCTATGGCCGGGCATTGCTGCGCTGGCGGTCCTCGCCGGCATCGGCTGGGCGGTGAACGCCTGGAGCGCCGGCAGCCGCTCGTTCGACGCCGCCCGCGTGCGCATCGCCACCGTGAGCCAGGGCGATCTGGTGCGCGACATTGCCGCCGACGGCCGCGTGATCGCCGCCAACAGCCCGGTGCTCTACGCCATCTCCGCCGGCACGGTGACGCTGAGCGTGGTGGCCGGCGATGTGGTCAAGCAGGGCCAGGAACTCGCACGCATCGACAGCCCCGAGCTGCGCAGCAAGCTGGCGCAGGAACAGGCCACCCTGGCCGGCCTGGAGGCCGAGTCCAGCCGCGCCGGCCTGGATGCCACGCTCGCCCGGGCCAGCGCAAGCAAGCTCACCGACCAGGCCAAGATCGACAAGCAGGCCGCCGTGCGCGACCTGGAGCGTTACCAGCGTGGCTACGATGGCGGCGCGGTGCCGCAGGTGGAACTGGCCAAGGCACAGGACACCTTGAAGAAGACCGACATCGACCTGCAACACGCGCAGCGCGATGCCGCCTTGAAGGGCCAGGGCGCGGACCTGGATTCGCGCAACAAGCGGCTGCTGGCCGACCGCCAGCGCGCGGTGGTGGCCGAAGTACAACGCCAGGTCGATGCGCTCACGCTGCTGTCGCCGTTCGATGGCCAGGTTGGCCAGGTGCAGGCGGTGCAGCACACCCAGGTGGCCGCCAATGCGCCCATCCTCGGCGTGGTGGATCTGTCCAAGTTCGAAGTCGAGATCAAGGTGCCGGAAAGCTTTGCGCGTGAGTTGGCGATCGGCATGCCGGCCCAGCTCACCAGCGGCAGTGGCGAACCCTTCGCCGGCGCCATTTCGGCGGTCTCGCCGGAAGTGGTCAATGGCGAAGTCACCGCGCGCATCCGTTTTACCGACAAGCAACCGCCTGGCCTGCGTCAGAGCCAGCGCATGAGCGCGCGGGTGGTGATCGACACGCGGCGCAATGTGCTCAAGGTCGAGCGCGGCCCCTTCGTCGAACAATCCGGTGGCAGCTACGCCTATGTGATGGAAGGCAGCACTGCCGCGCGCCGCCCGGTGAAGCTGGGCGTCAGCAGCCTGGGCGAAGTGCAGGTGCTCTCCGGCCTGCA
Source organism: Xanthomonas sp. NCPPB 4037 (assembly GCF_041475695.2). NCBI lineage: Bacteria > Pseudomonadati > Pseudomonadota > Gammaproteobacteria > Lysobacterales > Lysobacteraceae > Xanthomonas > Xanthomonas sp. NCPPB 4037. The sequence continues at coordinate 768,067 of NZ_CM191261.1, read as the reverse complement.
GGCAGGCGACCGCGTGGTGGTTTCCGGCGCCGACAACTTCGGCGACGCCCCGCGCGTCACCGTGCACTGACTCGCACTCTCCTCTTTCTCTTCGCACAAGGATTTCGGCAATGCTCAAGATGCAATCGGTCTCCAAGGTCTTCCGCACCGAACAGGTGGAAACACACGCGCTGCGCTCGCTCGACCTGCATGTGCGCGAAGGCGAATTCGTCGCTGTCACCGGGCCGTCGGGTTCGGGCAAGACCACCTTCCTCAACCTGGCCGGGCTGCTGGAAACCTTCACCAGCGGGCAGTACCTGCTCGACGGCGAGGATGTGAGCCATCTCTCCGACGATGCGCGCTCGCGTCTTCGCAACCAGAAGATCGGCTTCATCTTCCAGGGCTTCAATCTGATTCCCGACCTCAACCTGTTCGATAACGTCGATGTGCCGCTGCGCTATCGCGGCATGGCCGCCGCCGAGCGCAAGCAGCGCATCGAAGAAGCGCTGACCAAGGTCGGCCTGGGCTCGCGCCTGAAGCATTACCCCACCGAACTGTCGGGTGGCCAGCAGCAGCGCGCGGCGATCGCGCGCGCACTGGCCGGCAGCCCGCGCCTGCTGCTCGCCGACGAACCCACCGGCAACCTCGACTCGCAGATGGCACGCGGAGTGATGGAACTGCTGGAGGAAATCAACAGCCAGGGCACCACCATCGTAATGGTCACCCACGACCCGGAACTGGCCGCACGCGCGCAGCGCAACGTACACATCGTCGACGGCCAGGCCACGGATCTGGAACGCAATCCCAGCCTGATGCGTGCGCCCGCCGCCACATCCACCCTGGCCGACTGAGGAGCACAGCATGTTCGGCTATTACTTCAATCTCGCGGTGCGCAGCTTCCGTCGCAACAAGGTGCTCACCGCACTGATGGTGCTCGCCATCGCGCTGGGCATCGGCGCCAGCATGACCACGTTGACGGTGTTCTACATTCTGTCTGGCGATCCGATTCCTCAAAAAAGCGAACGACTCTTCATCCCGCAAATCGATGCGCGCTCGGCGGGCCATCAAAGCACGGAAGCACTGGAGCAATTGACACGCTTCGATGCAGAAAATTTACTGCGTGAGAAGCATGGTGACCTTCAAGCAATGATGACCGGCGGAACCGTCCCACTGGAGCCGGAAAATCCGTCGCTGCACCCGATGAAGCTCGATGCGCGCTATACCTCAGCCGACTTTTTCCCAATGTTCAATCCTCCATTCCTTTTTGGTAGTGCATGGACGGAGAGTGATGATGGAGCACGCGCGCGCGTAGCGGTGATCTCAAAAGATCTCAACGATAAACTCTTCAATGGTCAAAACAGTATCGGGCGCACCTTGCAAGTGAATCGCAACGCGTTTCGGATTGTGGGCGTGCTACGCGAGTGGCGGATGACCCCCAAGTTCTATGACCTCAGTAACAGCAGTTATTCCAAGTCGGAACAACTTTTCATTCCATTCAGTACCGCGACTGAACTGAAATTTCAGTCCAGCGGCTCACGCTCCTGTTGGGGTAACGATAACGATGCAAATACCCGTGACCAGAAATGCTCATGGATTCAGTACTGGGTCCAGTTGGATAGCCCGCAGAAAGTAGCCGCTTACCGACAATATCTGGAGAATTACTCCGACCAGCAAAGGCGCGCAGGCCACTTCGAGCGGCCGACCAATGTCCAGCTGCGCAGCGTCATGCAATGGCTGGACTACAAAAAAGTGGTGCCTAGCGACGTTCGCCTGCAGACCTGGTTGGCATTTGGATTCCTCCTGGTGTGCCTGGTCAATACCGTGGGCCTGTTGCTTGCGAAATTCATGCGTCGCAGTGGCGAAATCGGCGTGCGCCGTGCGCAAGGCGCGACCAAACGCAGCATTTTTGCGCAGTCGCTGGTGGAGGCGGGAACGATCGGCCTGGCAGGCGGCATCCTTGGGCTTGGCCTCGCCACGCTAGGACTGTGGGGCGTGCGCCAACAGCCCTCTGATTATGCAGAGCTCGCGCATCTTGATCCGCTGATGCTGCTGGCAACGTTCGCGCTTGCCCTGCTGGCCAGCGTCGTCGCCGGGCTGCTCCCGGCATGGCGCGCCTGTTCGGTGGCACCTGCCATCCAACTCAAAGCGCAGTGACATGCCGCCCTGACGGTGCCGCTCATGCGTCGCCGTTGGACGGCCAACCATCAAGGACTCATCCATGGAAATCCGCCCCATCCTGTCCACCCTGCGCCGGCACAAGACGGCTGCGGCATTGATCATTCTCGAAGTGGCGCTGAGTTGCGCCATCATTTCCAATGCGCTGTTCCTAATCGGCAATCGCCTGGATCGCACGCAACGCCCCAGCGGCCTGGCCGAGAACGAACTGGTGACCATCAGCATCAGCGGCATCGGGGAAGACGATAACGCCAACGCGCTTACCGAAACCGATCTGGCTGCCTTGCGCAGTATTCCTGGCGTGAAGTTTGCATCCGCACTCAGCCAGGTACCCTTTGGCGAGAGCATCTGGATCACCGGCTTAAAGCTTACAGCCGACCAGGAAATTCCGACACTTGACGTCAACAGCTATAACGGCGACGCCCAGACGCTGGACGCGATGGGGCTGACGCTAGTAGAGGGGCGGCGCTTCACAGAAAGCGAATTTAGCTGGGCCAGTAACACCTCCGCCACAAGCCCAAGCGTCATTCTCACCAGGAGTGCTGCAGAAAAAATGTTTCCCGGCCAGTCGGCACTGGGCAAATCCGTTTACGACGGCCCCACACCGAGCAAGGTCGTTGGCGTCGTCGAACACCTGGCACGCGTCCTGGATTACGGTGGTGAATCCGCATACGACGACTCCATGCTGTCTCCGGTCAAGGTGACCTATAAGGAAGGCGCAATGTACTTGCTGCGTACCGACCCGGATCGACGGCAGGATGTCATGCGCCAGGCGGTCGCGGCGCTGGAGAAGAACAGCGCCAACCGTATCATCAAGTCTCCGAAGACTGTGGAGCAGATGCGTCAGGATTATTATCGCCAGGATCGCTCCATGGCCTGGCTGCTGGTCACCATGAGCATCGCGCTACTGATCGTCACCGCACTCGGCATCGTCGGCCTAGCCAGCTTCTGGGTGCAGCAACGGACCAAGCAGATCGGCATCCGCCGTGCACTGGGTGCCACACGCGGGCAGATCCTGCGCTATTTCCAGGTCGAGAATTTCCTGCTCGCCTCGATCGGCATCGTGCTTGGCATGCTCATGGCGTACTCGATCAATCTGTGGCTGATGGCCCGCTACGAGCTGCCACGCCTGCCGTTAGTCTATTTGCCGATCGGGGCAGTGACCCTGTGGGCACTTGGCCAGATCGCGGTGTTCTGGCCGGCACGCCGTGCGGCTGCGGTACCCCCGGCCGTCGCCACGCGCAGCGCCTGAGGCATTCCATGGGCCGTTGCCTCAAGCAGATCCGCACGAGTGGCCGAAACCCATCGCTGCAGGCGTTTCAGCCACAGATCCCTGCGACGGCATTACTCAATTCGATGGATAGGATCCCTATGCGCCCTCTCGCCTGTTCCCTCATCGCAGTCAGCGCGCTCGCAGTAGGGACCACGGCGGGTGCGCTGCATGCCGGCAGCGGCACACCGATGCAGGCCGTCACGCAGACTGCTGGCGACCGACACGATCGTCAGGTGTTGCGCGTCGATAATCACCAACTGCGCTGGCAACACAACGCACAGACGCTGGTCCTGACCAACGCCGCCGCTGGCCTGCTGGTCGCCGATGCCAGCAACACGCTGCCGCTGCAACTGCGCAAGGGCGACCGTCTGCGTTCGGCCAATGGCCAGGGCATCGCTAGCGTGGCGGATCTACTGCGCGCCTTGCGCGCCGCAGCAGGCACACCGGTGACCGTGGAGGTGGTACGTGCGCAGGCACCGCTGACGCTGCACTGGGCCGCGTCACTGTATGCCCCGTTGCTGCCGCCCGCGCCACCGCCGCCCCCATCGCCACCACGACCCGCACGGTAGCCCGCCTTGGTCGCACGCGAGACATCCCACCGGTTCCCTGGGTGTGCACGCATCACGCAGGATGCTCTGCCCTGCGGCCCGCAGTCGACATCCCGCGCGCGGCATGCGGCAACGCCGGCTGGCGCCGTATGCTGCGATCATTGACGCGCACCACTTCCCTCCAAGAGACCGCGATGCCGCAGATCCTGATCATCGATGACAACAGCGCGGTCGCCATGGCGCTGGAGGTCCTGTTCTCGCTGCATGACATCGAGTCGCGGCATGCGCATGCGCCGCAGGCAGGGCTGGACTTGCTGGAAGAGCAGCAATTCGACCTGGTCATCCAGGACATGAACTTCACCGCCGATACCACCTCCGGTGAGGAGGGCGAGGCGCTGTTTGTACAGATCCGCCAGCGCCACCCCGACCTGCCGGTGATCCTGCTCACTGCCTGGACGCACCTGGGCAGTGCGGTCGGCCTGGTCAAGGCCGGTGCGGCCGACTACATCGCCAAGCCCTGGGACGACACCAAGCTGCTGACCACGGTCAACAACCTGCTAGAACTGTCCGAAACCCGCCGCGAGCTGGAGCGCCGTCGCAACCGCGAACGCCGTGGCCGCGAACAGCTGGCCGAGCGCTACGATCTGCGCGGCGCGGTGTTTGCCGACCCCGCCAGCGAACGCGCGATCGCCCTGGCCTGCCAGGTCGCGCGCTCGGATCTGCCGGTGCTGATTACCGGGCCCAACGGCAGCGGCAAGGAAAAGATCGCCGAGATCATCCAGGCCAATTCCGCGGTGAAGCGCGGGCCATTCGTCGCGCTGAACTGCGGCGCGCTGCCGGGCGAGTTGATCGAAGCCGAACTGTTCGGCGCCGAAGCCGGTGCCTACACCGGTGCCAACAAGGCACGCGAGGGCAAGTTCGAAGCTGCCGACGGCGGCACGCTGTTCCTGGACGAAATCGGCAACCTGCCGCTGGCCGGGCAGATGAAGTTGCTGCGCGTGCTGGAAACCGGCCGCTACGAGCGTCTGGGCTCCAATCGCGAGCGGCACGCCAAGGTGCGTGTCATCAGCGCAACCAATGCCGACCTGCCGGCGATGATCCGCGATGGCAGCTTTCGCGAAGACCTGTATTACCGCCTCAACACCGTCGAAATCGCTTTGCCCGCACTGGCCGAACGGCCGGGCGATATCGCACCGCTGGCCGAGCACTTCCTGGCGGGCGAGACCCTGCTTTCGCCGCAAGCGCGCGATGCACTGCAGCGCCACAGCTGGCCGGGCAACGTGCGCGAGTTGCGTAATGTGCTGCAACGCGCGACGTTGCTGGCGCAGGGCGTGCGCATCGAGGCCACCGATCTCAACCTGCCGCGCAGTGCCGCAACACGTCCAGCCCCGCTGCCCGGCGGCGAGCCGGATCGCGCACGCATCGAACAGGCCTTGGCCCGCGCACAAGGGGTGATCGCGCAGGCTGCGGCCGATCTGGGCTTGAGCCGGCAGGCGCTGTACCGGCGCATGGACCGTTACGGCATCAGCCAGGACTAGGCCGATGCTGTCGCGCTCCTTCACCTTCTCGCTGTTTCTGCGCCTGCTTCCGGTGCTGGTGCTGGCTGCCGCCTTGCCGTGGGCCATTGCCTACTGGCTGGACCGTGGCTGGCAAGTGGCTGCCGTGTCGGCCGTGGTGGTGCTGCTGACGATGTGGTGGAGCCTGCAGCGCGCCACTGCGCCGATGCGCTCGCTGTTCCGCGCCCTGGCCGGCACCACCAGCAGCTACCGCGATGGCGAATACAACTTCGGTGTGTACTGGCGCGGCAACGACGAGCTGGCGCAGTTGGTACAGGCGCATGCCGAACTGGGCGACGTCTTGCGTGCGCAGCGGCGCGATCTAGTGCAGCGCGAATTGATGCTGGACACCATGTTGCAGAACACGCCGGTGGCCATGTTGCTGGTGGTGCCTGGCGGCGATGGCCTGCGCCGCATCGGGTTTTCCAACAACGCGGCGCGCAAGTTGCTGCATGGCGGCCGCAAGCTCGAGGGGCAGCATCTGGACGACGTGCTGGAACGCATGCCCAACGAACTACGCGACGCGCTGGCACGTGGTGGCGACTGTCTGTTCGCCGTGCGCGAAGACGGCGACGATGAAGACGACGAGCAGATCTATCACCTGTCGCGCCGCGCCTTCCATTTGAACGGCCGTGGCCACGAACTGCTGCTGATCCGCACCCTCACCACCGAACTGCGGCGCCAGGAAGTGCAGACCTGGAAGAAGGTGATCCGGGTGATCAGCCACGAATTGAACAACTCGCTCGCGCCGATCGCCTCGCTGGCGCACTCCGGTGCCGAGCTGCTGCGCCGTGAGCGCACCGATCGGCTGGGCACGGTGTTCGAGACCATCGAAGAACGCGCGCGCCACCTGGAGGGCTTCATTCGCGGCTATGCGCGCTTTGCCAAACTGCCGCAGCCGCAGTTGCAGACCATCGAATGGGCGCCATTTCTGGAGCGCCTGCGGCAGCAGATTCCGTTCCAACTGGAGGGCACGCCTGTCGATGTCTCCAGCCGCATCGATGCTGCACAGATCGAACAGGCGCTGCTCAACCTGCTGAAGAATGCACACGAGGCCTGCAGTGAGGCGCAGCCGCCCAACAGCGAGGTGGCGGTGCGCGTCACCCGCTTGCCGCAGTGGCTGCGCATCGAAGTGCTGGACCGCGGCAATGGCATGAACGAGGCGGTGTTGCACAACGCACTGATGCCGTTCTATTCGACCAAGCGCAACGGCACCGGCCTGGGCCTGGCGCTGACGCGCGAAATTGCCGAAGCGCATGGTGGCCGTATTTCACTGCACAACCGCGAGCACGGCGGCCTGTGCGTGACGTTGTTGTTGCCGCTGGATCCGGGCAGCTAAGCGCCCAAGGCCACTGCATGGCGTGTTGAGGTGTTGCGCGAGAAGCCATCAGTTGCATGTGAGCAGCGTATAAGCGGTGAACTCGCGCACCGCTGGATCATCCCCTGCAATCAACGTCGCAGCGCGTTCAATCGCCACGCAGCGTTGCCCGCGCTTCGATCCGTGGCCGCTGCAACGGCCCGCAGGCATCATCGGCGCCAGTAGTGCGCGTCGCGGCAACCGGCCCCTGATATCCCTGCCCAACGGTATTGCCAATGAACTGCCCGCCCTGCGACGGGCATTCGCCATCGGTTTTGAACCAGTCGGAGAACGCCGCGTACTTGCCGGCCCTGATGAAGCGGTTGCCCTGCACCAACGTGGCATCCGAGCGATCGCGGGTGCGAATCGCATCTCCACTGATGTCGATAAAGCTGTTGTCCTCGATGCGATTGCCCGAAGAACTGCGCGCCAGATACAGCGCGTGCACATAGCTCGCCGTCGGGGCAGCGTTCTCCACCGCACTGAAGTGATTGTGCTCGATCCGGTTGTTGCGCGAGTTCTGCAGCCGGATCGCCGCAAACGCGTAGGCCGCTTCAGGACTGCTGCCGTACACGCCGCCAATCCGCTCGAAGCGCATGTCGCGGATCACGTTGTCGCTGTTGCCATCGGCGCTGCGCTTGCTGCTGCCCAGATCCAGCGCCATCCAGTAATTGCGGATCGTCAGGCCGGCGAACGTCACACGGGTCGGCGCGTCCTTGCCGCCTCGCAAGGTGAACCAGGTCGCCGCACCGCGCCCGTCGAACACCGGTGACGTCGCGCTGTCGGGCGCGGCGATGAAGCGCAGCGGCGCGCCGGTGATGACGTGCCATTGCACCGACTGCCGCTCATAGGTTCCCGCGGCGATGATCACATCTACCGGCGTAGCCGGCCGCTGCGCGATCAACCGCTGTTGTACGGCAGCGAGACTGCGCAGCGCGGTGGCAGCGCTGGTGCCGGCTGCGGTGTCATCGCCATCAGGGGCGAGATACAGCCGGTAGACCGATGTGGCCGCCGCATGTGGCGCGACACCCGCAAGTGCCAGCCACACCATCAACCACGCAATGGAGGGTCGCATGCGCATGCAGCAGCTCCTCAGTTTGTCGGCGTGATGTATCGCGTCCGCAGCGCATGTGTCGTGCCGGAAACGCACAGCCCGCTTTCGCTGGAACACAGGTACTTACTTCTTCTTCGGCCGCTCCCAGCCTTCAATCACGGTCTGGCGTGGCCGCGCCACACTGAGCTGGTGGGGTGGTGCATCGCGCGTGATCACCGAGCCGGCGCCAATCGTGGCCCCGATGCCGATCTCGATCGGCGCCACCAACGCACTGTTGGAGCCGACAAACGCGCCGTCGCCAATGGTCGTCTGCGACTTGTTCACCCCGTCGTAGTTGCAGGTGATGGTGCCGGCGCCGATGTTGACCTTGCTGCCGATCACCGCATCCCCCAGGTAGGTCAGATGATTGGCCTTGCTGCCGGCGCCCATTACCACCTTCTTGGTTTCGACGAAGTTGCCGATATGCACGCCATCGGCGAGCACGGTGCCCGGGCGCAACCGCGCAAACGGCCCGATCTGCACCGCGCCTTCGGTCACCACGCCCTCCAGGTCGCAGTGCGCACGCACCTGGGTGCCGGCGGCCAGCTGCACATCGCGCAGACGCACGAACGGGCCGATCACCACGCCATCGCCCAGGGTCACCTCGCCTTCGAGGATCACGTCGATATCAAGCTGCACATCGTGTCCCACCTGCACGCGGCCGCGCTGCTCCACGCGCGCCGGATCGGCCATGCGCACGCCCTGCAGGCACAGCGCACGGGCGGCGCGTAGCTGCCAGGCCCGCTCCAGCTGGGCAAGCTGCCACGGGTCGTTTGCGCCTTCCACGTCCTGCGGGTCGGACACCTGCACCATGTCGGCAGGCGTGTAATCGGCCGCGGCGCTGGCGAACACGTCGGTGAGATAGAACTCGCCCTGCGCGTTGTCGTTGGACAGCCCACCCAGCCAACGCCGCAAGGCGGTGGATTCGGCGGTGAGAATGCCGGTGTTGATGGTGCGGATGCGGCGCTGCTCGTCATCGGCGTCCTTCTGCTCGACGATTGCCGCAACCTTGCCTTCGGGGTTACGCACGATGCGCCCGTAGCCGGTGGGGTTGGCCAGGTCCGCCACCAGCACCGCGATGCGGCCCGGCGCGTGCAGCAGCTCACGCAGGCTCTCGCTGCGGATCAGCGGCACATCCCCGTACAGCACCAGCACGGTCGCTGCGTCCGGCACGGCATGCAGCGCCTGCTGCACCGCGTGCCCGGTGCCCAGCTGCTGGCGCTGTTCGGCCCACTGCAGATCGGGCTGGTCGGCGAATGCGGCCTGCACCTGCGCGCCACCATGTCCATGCACCACGTGGATGGCCGCCGGCTGCAGTTCCCGCGCGGTGGCGATCACATGCGCGAGCATCGGCTGGCCGGCCAGCGGCTGCAGCACCTTGGGCAGCGCCGAGCGCATGCGCTTGCCCTCGCCAGCGGCCAGGATCACGACGTGCAGAGGCAGGGTCATTGCAGGGTTCCATCGCAAAAGATGGCTTGAATTCTAGTCGCTGGCTGCCGCGTGCGTCGTGACCATTGCGACTGCAACAGGCACCGATGACAGATTTTTAAGCGCCGCTGCCGTTAGGATGAGCGCCCCTCTCGACCTCCCCCAGCACATGAGCCTGTTCCGCCAAGGCGGCCAGTTCGCGATGATCGGCGCCCTGCAATTGGCCGTGGACTGCGGCATTTTCATTGCGTGCACGGCCGCCGGCATGCCGGCAGTGCCCGCCAACCTGCTCGGGCGCATCAGTGGCGCCACGCTGGGGTTCTGGCTCAACGGACGCTTCACCTTCGCCCAGCAGGGCGATGCACGGTTGGGCTGGCAGCGCTTCGCGCGCTTTGCGGTGATGTGGCTGGCGTTGACGGTGATCAGCACCTGGCTACTCTCGGTCACCGTGGATCTGGTCGGCCTGCGCCAGGCCTGGCTGGCCAAGCCGCTGGTGGAAGGCGGGCTTGCGATCGTGTCGTTCTTCATTGGCCGGCACGTGGTGTATCGCTGATTGCTGCAGGCGCGGACTACGCGATCATGGTGCTACTCCGCGACGCCATGCAGAAGCGCCGGCACGGCTGGCATGCGAACAGATCGACCGGCGTGACTGGCAGCGTACGTCGCTTGATTGGAGCGTCCCCTTCCTAAGGGGACGGCGCCGTAATGACGTCCTGCTTTAGGGAACCGCGCCGTAGTGACGTCCCACTTGCACTGCGGTTTGATGACCCGGCCGATTAAGAGCAGCCAACAACACGACTCTGCAGCTGCCATGCGGGCGCGGCCGGTGCTCGAAATCCTCATGTACCCCGCACACGCCGGTTGCTCCGCGCCGTGCGCAACCACCTGACGATTAATCGTTGCGTGTAGCCGATCTGATGCACGTCAAGCGGCACGCAGCAACGGCTCGCTCACCGCATCAGTCATGGGCGTGAGATCGCACAAACAATCCCACACCACACGCCTCAGCCAGATCAGCGGCAAAAATCGCCCAGACCGCGAACCAGCGCAGCGCGGTGCACCGCATCCAGTTGCCATTGCGCGGAATACTGCGCCGCCGCCCGCGCCGTGCTGGCCGGGCAGTTGGGCGCTGCGCGTGCAGCGGCGGCTTCGGCCAGGGCATCGAGCAGTTCGCCTTGCAACGCATCCAGCCGCACACGCAAGGTCGGCAGGTCTGGCCGCGCGGTGTCCGGTGCACGGCCGCGCTCATGCCAACGGTTCAGCAGCGCGTACTGCACCGATTTGTTGGCCTCGATCTGCGCGCCGAAGAACCGCGCTGCATCGTCGGGGTCCAGCCCATGCGCCGGCGCCTGGTCGCGCACGTTCTGCAGCACTGCCGCTTCGCGTGCCTGATCCAGTACCGGCTTGCCGCTATCCCATTTACTCAACGCCACCGCGTCGCCAATCGCGTTGCGCTCGACGATCTTGTCCAGCAACGGCGCGAGGGGTGGCTGGCTGCGCGCCGGCAACGCACAGCCCAGCAACACCACGGCAAGCACGCCGGTCAGCGCGCAACCACGTAGGCCATCAGTCAGACGGGTCATGGGGGTTTCCTCGTTGAAGGTGAAGGGCATCGCGCTATCGCAGCATCGCCGGCAGCAGTGCGACCCGGGCGGGCAGTGTGCCGCCTGGTTGTGTCCAACGATGCCGACCACCGCAGGCACATCGCCAAAAACGAAAACGCCGGCACAAGGCCGGCGTTTGTCGTCTGACGCTGTGTCTCGCAACTCAATGCTTGAGCGTGCGACGCAGCCGCTCCAGTGCCTGCAACTGCACCGTGGCTTCGGCCAGCTGGCGCTGCGCCTGTTCCACGTCCACCGTGTCACCACGGTTGGCGAGCAGACGCTCGGCTTCTTCCTTGGCCTTGCGCACAGCCGCTTCGTCGATGTCCTGCGCACGAATGGCAGTGTCGACCAGCACGGTCACCACCTGCGGCTGCACCTCGAGGATGCCGCCGGAGATCGCAAAGTCCAGCTGCTCGCCGCTGGCGGTAGTCACCACCACCTTGCCTGGCTTGAGACGGGTGATCAGCGGCGCGTGCTTGGGCGCGATGCCCAGCTCGCCCAGTTCCCCGGTCGCCACGACCAGGGTCGCCTCACCGCGGAAGATCTCCTGCTCGGCGCTGACGATGTCGCAACGGATAGTGCTCATGGTGCCTCACTGTGTGAGGCGGGGAATCGGGAATCGGGAGTGGGGAATCGGAAGAGCGGCATGCTGCGCGCTTTTCCATTCCTCTCAATTCCGATTCACCGATGACCCGCCTTTACGATTCCCGATTCCCGATTCCCGATTCCCGATTCCAGCCGCGCAGCGGCTGGGATCGCATCAGGCCTTGGCGCTCATCTTGTTGGCCTTCTCGACCGCTTCTTCGATGCTGCCGACCATGTAGAACGCCTGCTCCGGCAGGTGGTCGTATTCGCCGTCGCAGATCGCCTTGAAGCCGCGGATCGTGTCCTTCAGCGAGACGTACTTGCCCGGCGAGCCGGTGAACACTTCGGCCACGTGGAACGGCTGGCTGAAGAAGCGTTCGATCTTGCGTGCGCGCGACACCGACTGCTTGTCTTCTTCGCTCAACTCGTCCATGCCCAGGATCGCGATGATGTCCTTCAGTTCCTTGTACTTCTGCAAGGTCTGCTGGACGCGCTGGGCGGTGTCGTAATGCTCGTGGCCGATCACCAGCGGGTCCATCTGGCGGCTGGTGGAGTCCAGCGGATCCACGGCCGGGTAGATACCCAGCGAGGCGATGTTACGGCTCAGCGTGACGGTCGAGTCCAAGTGGGCGAAGGTGGTCGCCGGCGACGGGTCGGTCAGGTCGTCCGCGGGCACGTACACGGCCTGGATCGAGGTGATCGAACCACTCTTGGTCGAGGTGATGCGCTCCTGCAACACGCCCATTTCCTCGGCCAGGGTCGGCTGGTAACCCACGGCCGACGGCATGCGGCCGAGCAGCGCGGACACTTCGGTACCGGCCAGCGTGTAGCGGTAGATGTTGTCCACGAACAGCAGCACGTCCTTGCCCTTGCCGTTCTCGTCCTTCTCGTCGCGGAAGTACTCGGCCATGGTCAGGCCGGTCAGCGCAACGCGCAGACGGTTGCCCGGCGGCTCGTTCATCTGGCCGTACACCATCGCGACCTTGTCCAGGACGTTGGAGTCCTTCATCTCGTGGTAGAAGTCGTTGCCCTCACGGGTACGCTCACCCACGCCGGCGAACACGGACAGACCCGAGTGCGCCTTGGCGATGTTGTTGATCAGTTCCATCATGTTGACGGTCTTGCCGACGCCGGCGCCGCCGAACAGACCGACCTTGCCGCCCTTGGCGAACGGGCACATCAGGTCGATGACCTTGATGCCGGTTTCCAGCAATTCGGTGCTGGACGACTGGTCTTCGTACGACGGCGCAGCGCGGTGGATTTCCCAATGGTCCGAGGCCTGCACCTCGCCAGCCTCGTCGATCGGACGACCCAGCACATCCATGATGCGGCCCAGCGTCCCGGCGCCAACCGGCACCGAAATCGCACGCTCGGTATTGGTGGCCAGCAGGTTGCGCTTCAATCCGTCGGTGGAGCCGAGCGCAATCGTGCGCACGACGCCGTCGCCGAGCTGCTGCTGCACTTCCAGGGTGATGGCGGTGCCTTCGACCTTCAGCGCGTGATAGACCTTCGGCACTTCATGGCGCTGGAATTCGACGTCGACGACCGCGCCGATGATCTGAACGATCTTGCCCTGACTCATTTGGATAACTCCACTAATGTCTGTTCGATTCTGGTGTCGGGAATAGGGAAACGGGATTCGGGAATGGGAAGATCAAGCGCTGCTGCCTCGACCATTCCCGATTCTCCATTCCCTATTCCCGGCTATACGGCGGCCGCGCCGCTGACGATTTCCGAAATTTCCTGGGTGATCGCCGCCTGGCGCGCCTTGTTGTAGACCAGTTGCAAGGTGCCGATCATCTTGTTGGCGTTGTCGCTGGCGGCCTTCATGGCCACCATGCGCGCGGCGTGCTCGGAGGCCACGTTTTCCAGCACGGCCTGGTACACCAGCGACTCGATGTAACGCGTCATCACGTGCTCCAGCACGGTGGCGGCATCGGGCTCGTACAGGTAGTCCCAGTCGTGGTGCGCCACCTTGTGCTCGGCGGCCGGAAGCGGCAGCAACTGCTCGAAGCTGGCCTTCTGCGTCATGGTGTTCACGAAGCGGTTGTAGACCAGATACACGCGGTCCACCTTGCCCTCGGTGAAGGCATCCAGCATCACCTTGATCACGCCCACCAACTGCTCGATGTGCGGGCTGTCGCCAAGATGCGTGACGCTGCCGACCATGTTGACCTTGATCCGGCGGAAGAACGCCGAGGCCTTCTGACCGATGGTGACCACGTCGATCTCGGCACCCTTGTCCTGCCACGGGCGCACTTCGCCCAGCATCTTGCGGAACAGGTTGTTGTTCAGACCGCCGGCCAGGCCGCGGTCAGAAGAGATCACGATGTAGCCGACCCGCTTGACCTGCTCACGCTCCACAAGGAACGGATGCTGGTAGTCGGTGCTGGCCTGCGCCAGATGCCCGATCACCTGCTTCATGGCCTGCGCGTAGGGACGCGAGGTCTTCATGCGTTCCTGCGCCTTGCGGATCTTGGAGGCCGAGACCATTTCGAGCGCGCGCGTCACCTTGCGGGTGTTCTGCACGCTCTTGATCTTGGTTTTGATTTCGCGTCCGCCTGCCATACTCGCTCGCTTCGCTCACTTAGTGGGAATGGGGAATCGTGAGTGGGGAATTGGCACAGCCAACCCGCTTTGACGATTCCCGATTCTCTATTCCCGATTCCCGCAGCTGGACTTACCAGCTGCCCGTGGTCTTGAACTCTTCGATGCCCTTCTTGAACGCGGCTTCGATGTCGTTGTCCCAACCGCCGGTGGTGTTGATCTTGGAGACCAGCTCACCCTGGGTGTTGGCGAAGTGCGCGTGCAGGCCTTCTTCGAACGCCAGCAGCTTGTTGACCGGCACTTCATCGAGGTAACCCTCGTTGACGGCATAGATCGACAGCGCCTGGTTGGCGATGGACATCGGCGCGTACTGCTTCTGCTTCATCAGCTCGGTGACGCGCTGACCGCGCTCGAGCTGCTTGCGGGTGGCTTCGTCCAGATCCGAGGCGAACTGCGCGAACGCCGCCAGCTCACGGTACTGCGCCAGCGAGATACGGATGCCGCCGGACAGCTTCTTGATGATCTTGGTCTGGGCCGCGCCACCGACGCGCGATACCGAGATACCGGCGTTCACGGCCGGACGGATGCCGGCGTTGAACAGGTCGGTTTCCAGGAAGATCTGGCCGTCGGTGATCGAGATCACGTTGGTCGGCACGAACGCGGAGACGTCGCCAGCCTGCGTTTCGATGATCGGCAGCGCCGTCAACGAACCGGTCTTGCCGGTCACCGCACCGTTGGTGAACTTCTCCACGTACTCCTCGGACACGCGCGCAGCGCGCTCGAGCAGACGCGAATGCAGATAGAACACGTCGCCCGGGTAAGCTTCGCGGCCCGGCGGGCGCTTGAGCAGCAGCGAGATCTGGCGGTAGGCCACGGCCTGCTTGGACAGATCGTCGTACACGATCAGCGCGTCTTCGCCGCGGTCCATGAAGTATTCGCCCATGGTGCAGCCAGCGTAGGGGCTGATGTACTGCATCGCGGCCGATTCGGACGCGGTCGCAGCCACCACCACGGTGTGCGCCAGCGCGCCGTTTTCTTCGAGCTTGCGCACGATGTTGGCAACGGTCGAGGCCTTCTGGCCGATCGCCACGTACACGCACTTGATGCCGGTGCCCTTCTGGTTGATCACCGCATCGATCGCCAGCGCGGTCTTGCCGGTCTGGCGGTCGCCGATCACCAGCTCGCGCTGGCCACGGCCGATCGGGATCATCGCATCGACCGACTTGTAACCGGTCTGCACCGGCTGGTCGACCGACTTGCGCCAGATCACGCCCGGGGCCACACGCTCCACCGGTGCGGTCTGGGTGGCGCCCAGCGGGCCCTTGCCGTCGATCGGCTCGCCCAGTGCGTTGACCACGCGGCCAAGCAGCTCAGGACCGACCGGCACTTCCAGGATGCGGCCGGTGGTCTTGGCCACGTCGCCTTCGCGCAGGTTCTCGTAATCGCCCAGCACCACCGCGCCGACCGAATCGCGCTCCAGGTTCAGCGCAAGCGCGAAGGTGTTGTTCGGCAGTTCGATCATTTCGCCCTGCATCACGTCGGCCAGGCCGAAGATGCGCACGATGCCGTCGGACACGCTGGTCACGGAGCCTTCGTTGCGCGACTCGGCGGACAGCTTGACCGCCTCGATGCGGGTCTTGATCAGGTCGCTGATTTCGGAGGGGTTGAGCGTGGTTGCCATCGTTCAGTCCTAGGTGCCGGCCGCGAGGGCCATGCGTTTATGTGAATTCAGTGGGCGAGCGAGTTCTGCAGGCGCGCAAGCTTGCCCTTCAGCGAGCCGTCGATGACCATCTCGCCGGTGTCGATCACCGCGCCGCCGATCAGCGAAGCGTCCACCGCGGTGGTGACATCCACCTCGCGGCCGAAGCGCTTCTTCAGCGCGGCAGTGATCGTGGCCAGCTCGGCCGGGCTCATGTCGGTGGCCGAGGTCACCGTCGCTTTCACGACGTGCTCGGCTTCGGCACGCAACTGCTCGTACAACCCTGCAATTTCCGGCAGCAGGGCCAGCCGTTGTGCATCGGCCAACAGGCCGAGAAAACGCTGATAGTCCGCTTCGGCAGCCGGCGGCGCCAGCAGCGTCACCGCCTGATCCTGGTGCAGCGCCGGATTCAGCAACAGCGCAGCCACGCGCGGATCGCCGGCGACCTGCGCCGAGAACGCAAGTGCATCGGACCAGGGCGCGAACTTGCCGCCCTCACGCGCAATCGCGAATGCGGCACGGGCGTAGGGACGGGCAAGTGTGAGGGCCTGGCTCATCGATCAGATCTCCGCTGCCAGTTCGTCGAGCAGTGCCTTGTGGGCAGTGGCATCGATTTCGCGCTTGAGCAGCTTTTCGGCACCGCTGACAGCCAGCGACGACACCTGACGGCGCAGTTCTTCGCGGGCACGGGTGGCCGATGCGTCGATTTCGGCCTGGGCCAGATCCTTCTGACGGTTGGCTTCGGCAATCGCTTCGAGCTTGGCCGCTTCGATGATCTGATTGGCGCGCGCGTGGGCCTGGTCGATGATCTCGTTGGCCTTGGTGCGTGCGTCCTTCAGCGCCTCGTTGACCTTCTCCTGCGCCTGCGCCAGATCCTTCTGGCTCCGGTCGGCCGCAGCCAGACCTTCAGCAATCTTTTGCTGACGCTCTTCGATCGCCTTCAACAGCGGCGGCCAGATTTTGGTCGCGACGATCCAGATCAGACCGGCGAAGGCCAGCGCCTGGGCAAAGATGGTAAGGGTGATGTCCATGGGTCGCTCAATCGCTCTTTAGGGGTGAAAGCGCCACCGCATGGCGACGCTTTCCGACCTTCATCCGCGGACGCAACCACCATGGCTGCGTCCACATCCTGCTACCGCTGGATCAGCCGGCAGCCTGCGACAGACGCTCGATGAACACCTGGGCCAGCGGGTTGGCGAAGGCGAACAGCAGGCCGACAGCGACGCTGATGATGAACGCGGCGTCGATCAGGCCGGCGGTGATGAACATGCGGACCTGCAGCACCGGGATCAGTTCCGGCTGGCGAGCGGCAGATTCCAGGAACTTGCCAGCCATGATGGCCAGACCGAGGCCGGCACCCAGCGCGGCCAGGCCGATCATGATGCCGACGGCGAGGACGGTGGAGCTCTGGACTTGGGCGAGGTTGGTCAGGACGGCGAGGTACATGGTGATCTCCGAACGAAAGTTTCTAAGGGTGATGGATAAATCGGGATAAAGCGGATGAAGGGTGAAACGAAACTCAGTGACTGTCTTCCGCAAGGCTCAGGTACACGATCGACAGCATCATGAAAATGAAGGCCTGTAGCGGAATCACCAACAGGTGGAACAGCATCCAGCCGAGGCCGAATACGCCGCCGGCAACCATGCCGGCGATGCCCGCACCGCCCAGCACCCAGATCAGCAGGAAGACGATCTCGCCGCCGAACATGTTGCCGAACAGTCGCATCGCCAGCGAAATCGGCTTGCTCAGCCACTCGACGATGTTCAGGAGCAGGTTGAACGGCATCATCCACTTGCCGAACGGCGCCGTGAGGAATTCCTTGGTCATGCCGCCCACGCCCTTGGAGCGCAGCGAGAAGACGATCATCAGGAAGAACACGCTGATCGACATGCCCAAGGTGGCATTGACGTCGGCGGTGGGGACCGGCTTCCAGGCGTGGATGCCAGCCCAGCCCAGCGGGATGGCGATGAAGTCGGCCGGGATCATCTTGATGAGATTCATCAACAGGATCCAGAAGAAGATCGTGATCGCGATCGGGGTCACCAGCTTGCTGGTGCCGTGATAGGTGTCCTTGGCCTGGCGATCGACAAATTCCAGGCAGATCTCGACAAACGCCTGCCATTTGCCCGGCACACCGGCAGTAGCATTGCGCGTGGCCATCCAGAATGCGAAGACCATCACCAGGCCCATCAACACGGCCATGACCAGGGTGTCGACGTGGATGGTCCAGAACGTGCCGCCGCCATCCCGCACCGGATAAACCAGGTTCTGCAGGTGGTGCTGGATATAGGAGGTAGGTGTTGCTGCCTCGCCCGCCATGTGTCCGGAGCCCTTTAAGTTCGAATCAACGCCTGGCCAGAGCCAGAACTTGAAAAATCAGCCCGATGGCGATACCCGCCAACAAGGCCAGAGGAGGCAGCCGCCACAGGGCAAAGCCCAGCGCCAGCGCCACGAAAACCAACACC
This sequence comes from Xanthomonas sp. NCPPB 4037, assembly GCF_041475695.2. Taxonomy (NCBI): domain Bacteria; kingdom Pseudomonadati; phylum Pseudomonadota; class Gammaproteobacteria; order Lysobacterales; family Lysobacteraceae; genus Xanthomonas; species Xanthomonas sp. NCPPB 4037. The sequence continues at coordinate 749,757 of NZ_CM191261.1, read as the reverse complement.
CACTTCAGCACCATCGCCAGAATCAGACGGACCATGGCAATGCCCGCCGCCTGGATGCCGCCCCCCAGCGCCGTCCGCGCCGCCACCCAGCCGCCCAACACCGTCGCAAACCCGGTCAATGCCAGACCGGCAGAGTAACGGGGTCCCATCAGCAGCAACCCCAGACTGGTTATAGCTACAGCGGCAAGCGGATATACCGCAGCGCGCAGCATCAACCGCCGACCCGCGTCAACGGAGTTCAGCACTACGGGTACCTTGCGTGTGGATGGGTGGGAAGCGCAGATGCGCCTCGTCGAGCCGCGAAAGTATAGCAATTGGACAAATTGCGAGACAACCGGGAGAAGTCATGAACTTGTTGCGACGCACCATGCCGGTGCCACGCGATGGGAGGAACTTTGCCACAAACCGGCTGTCAGAACCTGCGAGGCCTGCACATCCTCGTCGAAAGGTTCCACTGCAGGCTGCGTCTAGGAGCCCTGGGAGACCGGGGCTCCTGCTTTTATGACGCATTTTGTCGCACCCCCACCTTCCCACCTCCGGTCCAATCCGCCGACCTCCGCGGCGGTGTGACAGCGCTTAGACACCACAATGGTGCGTATTGACCCGGATGTCGCGGGACAGGCAAAGCGGACCGTTTTGTCCGATTGCTAGGAAGTTCTTCACTTCGGTACCACAACGCTTTCACTTTTGGTGGACGCGCTTTTACCGATAGTGCGCGCCACAGGCCCGATCGCCTGCCTTCCAAGAATACGGAGCTCCCCATGAAACACCTGCTCGCACTGGCCATCCCGTGCGTTTTGGCCGCTGCCTATGCCGCGCCTGCCCACGCCGAAGATACCGATGATCGCTTCCAGATCCGTCTTGGCGCGATGAACATCGATAACGACAACACCCTGCGTGGCAACACCGTGGTGGCTGGCAACGAGATCGCCCTGGACCAGGATTTCGATTTCGGTGGCAAGGAATGGGAGCCGCGCATCGATGGCGTGTTCCGCATGAGCACCCGCCAGCGCTTGATCTTTGACTACTTCAAGTACGACAAGGATCGCCGCGAGACCCTGGGCGAAGACGTCAGCGCCGGTGGCTTCACCGTGCCGAGCGGCAGCTTCATCAAGGGCGAGCTCAAGTACCAGGTGGCCAGCCTGGTGTACGACTACTCGGTCGTCGACACTCCGGAATTCAGCCTGGGCCTGCAGATCGGTGCCGAATACGCCAAGGTCGAGGCCAACGCCTACGCCGACCTGGGTGATGTGTTCACCGGCGACGTGCTCGACGAGAGCGAAGACGGCGTGGCACCGGTGGTGGGTATCCGCTTCACCGCACGTCCGAGCGAGCATTGGCTGTTCAACGTGCAGGGCCAGTACCTCAACACCAGCTGGGGCGATTTTGGCGACTACTCGGGCGACCTGAGCCGTGCCAATGCGATGGCCGAATACCGCTTCACCAAGAACTTCGGCATCTTCGCCGGCTACGACTGGTTCAAGCTCGACGTCGACCAGCGCGGCAGCGATGGCCTGATCGGCCTGAAGCAGGAGTTCAAGGGCCCGGTTGCAGGCGTGACGTTCGCGTTCTGATCTGCGCTGCCCCCGTGTGACGCAACGCCCCGCCTTGCGCGGGGCGTTGTCGTTTTGGTGTCTGCGTCTGCGTCTGCATCTGCATCTGCGCGTTACTCCACGCGCTGCGTGCAGCGTGCGCAATGCACGACTGCTGCGTAAACCTGGGATGCGCGTCTGCGCGCCTCACCGCATACATACGTGCTTGCCCGCCGCGCGCTTAATGCGTGATCGCAGCGCCACCGCCAGCGGCTACCTGCTATCCAGGCTGATAAAAAACCGCACCACTGCACGTGTCACACACACTGCGCGTGCTGCGCGATAGATCGATGCTCGCGGGCAGAGCATCACGCGCTCATGCACTACACCGCACTGCCGCACTGCACTGCCCCGTAACACCGCAGCGCGGCGTCAGTTGCGACGGTTCAATCGGCGACGCGTTCGCCGCCCTTGATCACGCTCTCCACCTGCATCAGCACGCTCACGTCCTGCAGCGGATCGCCGCTCACCGCGATCAGATCGGCGTAGCGCCCCGGCGCGATGGCACCGACGTCGGCACTGCGCCCCAATGCATCGGCGGCGTCTACGGTGGCGGCGCGAATCGCCTCCAGCGGGGTCATGCCCCACTCCACCATCTTGGCGAACTGTCGCGCGTTGTCGCCATTGGGATATACGCCGGCATCGCTACCGAACACCAGCCGCACGCCCGCCGCATGTGCGGCGCGAAAGGTCTCGCGTTGCTTGCGCCCGATCTGGCGCTCCTTCTCCAGCGACTCGGCAAACAAACCGTTCTTTTCGCCCTCGGCCAGGATGTAGTCGTCGTTGTAGATGTCCATCGAAAACCAGGTGCCGCGCGCCTTGGCCAGCTTGAAGGATTCGGCATCGGCCAGGCTGGCGTGCTCAATGGTGTCGGCACCGGCGCGGATCGCATCGTTGATGCCGGCGGTGCCATGCGCATGCACGGCGACCTTCAAGCCCAGGCGATGCGCCTCGTCCACCAGCGCGCGCATTTCCTCCAGGCTGTACTGCTGCCCGCCAACGCTGTCGGTCTTGGACAGCACGCCGCCAGTGCCGCAGAACTTGATCACTTCGGCGCCGTATTTGCGCAGCGTGCGTACCGCTGCGCGGATCGCATCCGGGCCATCGGCCACACCGGGGCCGGTGACGCGCACCGATGGCGGGAACTCGGTGGCATCGCAGTGCCCGCCGGTCGCGCCGATGCCGTAGGTCGCCGGCACGATGCGCGGTCCCGGCACGGTGCCGCGCTCGATCGCCTGATTGAGCGCGACATCGTCATAGTTGAGCGAACCAACATTGCGCACCGTGGTGAACCCGGCGCGGAGCGTCTTGGCGGCATTGGCCACGCCCACCACGGTCCAGAAATTGTCGGTGTATTCCAGGCCCTTGTAGCCGCCCAACGTGGGATCCACGGTGAGATGCACATGCATGTCGATCAGCCCGGGCAACAGCGTGCGCTCGCCCAGGTCGATGCGCTGCGCCTGTGGTGGCACCGGGTCGCCCTGGCGACCGACACGCGTAATACGGCCGGCGACGACGTCGATCTGCGGGCGCTCCACATAGCGTCCTGCCTGCACATCCAGCAGGCGGGCGGCGGTGATGACGGTGGTCTGGGCCTGCGCGCTCAGCGACGTGCACGCGCACCCTGCGGCGACCAACAACGCCGACATCCTTACCTTGACCATCCGTTGTCTCCCCAGGCGCGAACCCGGTGTCCGCGGCTCGATGGTGCAAGCGCGCTGCCTGGCGTGCAAGCTGCGCTGCGGGGTCATGTTCGTGGTTGCAGCGTCGCGGTTGCAGCGGCGTCGCACGATGCTGCGGTGATGGAGCCACGTTCGCGCACGCAGTGGCGCGAGCGCGTGGCAGCACGCGCCACTGCTCGCGCAGGATGGGCAGGACGCGCCCAACGCTGCCCTTGCCGACACCGGCGCACATCACGCATGCCCTGGCATCGCCGTCGAGTCGACCTTCGAATCGGTTACGCGCAGGCATGCCCACGTAACGACAAACGCCCCGCAATGCGGGGCGCTGTCAGCACACAAGAAGCGGTGCGGCTTACTTCTTCTTGGGAATGTACAGATCGGTGATGGTGCCGTCGTACACCTCGGCCGCCATGCCAACCGACTCGCTCAGGGTCGGGTGCGCATGGATGGTGTGGCCAATGTCTTCGGCTTCGGCGCCCATCTCGATCGCCAGGCCGATTTCGGCCAGCAGATCACCGGCATGCACGCCGACGATCGCACCACCAATGATGCGGTGGGTGTCTTCGTCGAAGATCAGCTTGGTGAAGCCCTCGGTGCGGCCGATGCCGATCGCACGGCCGCTGGCGGCCCACGGGAACTTGGCCACGCCCACCTTCAAGCCCTTGGCCTTGGCCTCGGTTTCGGTGACGCCCACCCAGGCGATTTCCGGGTTGGTATAGGCAACCGACGGAATCACCCGCGCCACCCATTCCTTCTTCTCGCCAGCAGCCACTTCGGCGGCCAGCTTGCCCTCGTGGGTGGCCTTGTGGGCCAGCATCGGGTTACCGACGATGTCGCCGATGGCGAAGATGTGCGGCACGTTGGTGCGCATCTGCCGGTCCACCGGGATAAAGCCGCGTTCGGTGACGGTGACGCCGGCCTTGTCAGCGCCGATCTTCTTGCCGTTGGGCGAGCGACCCACCGCGACCAGCACGCGATCGAAGGCGGTGGCCTGCAGGCCAGGCTTTTCGCCTTCGGTAGCCGCTTCGAACGACACCGTGATGCCCTTGGCATCGGCGCTGACGTCGGTGGCCTTGGTCTTGAGATGGACCTCGACGCCCTGCTTCTTCAGGCGGTCGGCCAGTGGCTTGACCAGGTCCTTGTCGGCGCCCGGCATCAGCTGATCCATGAACTCGACCACGGTGACCTTGCTGCCCAGCGCGCTGTACACCGTGGCCATTTCCAGGCCGATGATGCCGCCGCCGACCACGAGCAGGGTCTTGGGGATGTCGTGCAGTTCCAGCGCGTCGGTGGAGTCCATCACGCGCTTGTCGTCCCACGGGAAGTTCGGCAGCTTCACCGCCTGCGAACCGGCGGCAATGATGCAGTGCTCGAAGCGCAGCAGTTGGGTCTTGCCGTCGTCGCCGACGATCTCCAAGTCGTTGGGCGAGACGAAGCTGGCCACGCCGGTGACGGTGCGCACCTTGCGCTGCTTGGCCATGCTGGCCAGGCCGCCGGTGAGCTTGCCGACCACCTTTTCCTTGTACTCGCGCAGCTTGTCCAGGGTGATCTTGGGCTGGCCGAAGTCCACGCCGAAGTCGCCGGCATGGGCCACTTCATCGATCACCGCGGCGGCATGCAGCAGCGCCTTGGACGGGATGCAGCCAACGTTGAGGCAGACGCCACCGAGGCTGGCGTAGCGCTCGATCAGCACCGTGTCCAAGCCCAGGTCGGCGGCGCGGAACGCGGCGGTGTAGCCGCCAGGGCCGGCGCCGAGCACCACCATCTTGCATTCGATATCGGCGGCCTTGCCGCTGGCCAGCGCCGGCTTGGGCGCGGCCGGTTCGGCCGGGGCGCGGTGCGACGGGGTCACCGGCGGCTTGCTGCCGGGTGCGGCGGCCGCGGGGGCCGCAGCAGGCGCAGCGACCTTGGTCTCGGCCTTCGGCGCGGCGGGTGCGGCAGCGGCCTCGCCTTCGGTCTCCAGCAGCAACACCACTGCGCCTTCGGACAGGTTGTCGCCAATCTTGACCTTGAGTTCCTTCACCACACCGGCGGCCGAGGACGGCACCTCCAGCGTGGCCTTGTCCGACTCCAGCGTCACCAGGCCCTGGTCCTTGACCACGCTATCGCCAACGGCGACCAGCACTTCGATGACGGGGACATCGCTGTAATCGCCGATGTCCGGAACCTTGATTTCAATGACCGCCATTTGCTTCTCCTGTGGCTTAACCGGCGGTGCCGGCAAGCGTCTGCTGGAGTTCATCCAGCGACGATTCGATTTGGGTCCAGCGCTTGTCGCGCTTCTTTTCCTTGCCTTCGCTGGCTTCGATCAGCAGCGCGGCCTGCTGCAACAGCAACTCGCCAACACCGCAGCTCGGGCGCGTGCCGCTGTAGCGCACGCCATCGACCAGGAACGACAGCACTTCGCCCTCGGTGACCGGCGCGGTCTGGCCGCTCGGTGCGAGCTGGGTCAGTGCCGTGGTCCAGCTGCCGACCAGGCGTTGCGCCAGTGCCGCCGGGATCGGGATCTCGACGGTTTCAGGGGTCTGTTCGGTGCGGAACTGCACCGCGCCGCGGTCGGTCTGGCTGACCCAGATGTAGACCCGCTCGTCGGCACGGCTGAAGCGCACCGTCCAGTCGCCGCCGGACTTGCCCGGCACCAGCGCGATGCCGCTTTCGACACCACGCGTGGGCAGGGTCAGCAACGACAGCATCGGCTTGGCGCCGCCATCCAGCAGCGTGGTCACCGCGGTGCCGTAGTTGCCCACCGCCGGCGGCCAACCGCGGCCCAGCGTGCTGGCGCACTCGCGTGCGGCCGCGGACGACCACGGCAGCACACCCAGCAGGGCGAGCGTCAGCAGCGCTGCTCTCACAGCAGGACGCGTCGCATGTCGGCGAGCACCTGGCTGAGATAGGTGGTGAAGCGCGCGGCCAGCGCGCCGTCGATGACGCGGTGGTCGTAGCTCAACGACAACGGCAGCATCAGCTTCGGTGCGAAGTCCTTGCCGTTCCAGACCGGCTGCATCGCCGACTTGGACACGCCCAGGATCGCCACTTCCGGTGCATTGATGATCGGCGTGAACGCGGTGCCGCCAATGCCGCCGAGCGAGCTGATCGAGAAGCAGCCGCCGCTCATGTCGGCCGGGCCCAGCTTGCCGTCGCGCGCCTTCTTGGCCAGCTCGCCACTTTCCTGCGCGATCTGCAGCACGCCCTTCTTGTCGACATCGCGGATCACCGGCACGACCAGGCCGTTCGGCGTGTCAGCGGCAAAGCCGATGTTGATGTACTTCTTCAGCGTGAGGTTTTCGCCGGCCGCGTCGAGCGAGGCGTTGAACTCGGGGAACTTCTTCAGCGCCGCGGCACTGGCCTTGACCAGGAAGGCGAGCATGGTCAGCTTGATGCCGGCCTTTTCGTTTTCCTTGTTCAGCGCCACGCGCAGAGCTTCGAGGTCGGTGATGTCGGCCGATTCGAACTGGGTGACGTGCGGAATCATGGCCCAGTTGCGCGCCAGGTTCGCGCCGGAAATCTTCTTGATGCGCGACAGCGGCTGGGTTTCGGTTTCGCCGAACTTGCTGAAGTCCACCTTCGGCCAGGCCAGCAGGTTCAGGCCGTTGCCACCACCGGCCGGTGCGGCACCGGCTGCGGCAGCCGCGCCGCCGCTGAGTGCGGCCTTGACGAAGCGCTGCACGTCTTCACGGGTGATCCGGCCACCCTTCTCGCTGCCCTTGATCTGGTTCAGATCCACGCCCAGCTCGCGCGCGAACACGCGCACCACCGGGCTGGCATACGGCACCTTGGACGGCAGCACGTTGTCGGCGTCGAAGGTCACCGGCGGGCTGCTCGGGGTGCCGGACGCTGCCTGGGCCGGCTGCGATGCCGCGGTGGAACGAGCCGACTGCACCTGCGCGATCTCGCGCTGGGCCAGCTTGTCCGGCTCGGCCGGGACGGCCACCGGCTCGACCTTGCCGGCGGTTTCAGCGGTGTCGGTGGTGGGCTTGGCCGGGGACTGCGCCGCACCGGCGCCGCCATCGCTGGCAGCGATGATCGCCACCAGATCGCCCTGCGACAGGCTGTCGCCGACCTTGACCTTGAGTTCCTTGATCACGCCGGCCACCGACGAGGGCACTTCCATCGTGGCCTTGTCCGATTCCAGCGTGACCAGGCTCTGGTCCTTGGCGACGGTGTCGCCCACCGCAACCAGCACTTCGATCACCGGCACGCCGCTGTAGTCGCCGATGTCCGGCACACGGGCCTCGACCTGACCGCCGTCGGACGCTGCAGCAGTCGCGGCCGGCTCGGCCTTGGCAGCCGGCGCAGGTGCGGCAGCAGGTGCGGCCTTGGCGGGCGCAGCGGCAGGCGCTGGCGCAGCAGCCGTCTCGGCACCGGCATCGGCCACTTCGATCAGTGCGACCAGCGCGCCCTGCGACAGGCTGTCACCGACCTTGACCTTGATCTCCTTGACCACGCCGGCCACCGACGAGGGGACTTCCATCGTGGCCTTGTCCGATTCCAGCGTGACCAGGCTCTGGTCCTTGCTGACCGTATCGCCGACCGACACCAGCACTTCGATCACCGGGACATCGCTGTAGTCACCGATATCGGGGACAAGTGCTTCCTTGATTTCGGCCATACGGGAACTCCGGCAACAGAATGGGGAAACCCCTATTGTGGCCGGCCGGGAGCCGCAGCGCCAACCATTGCCGCGGAAAAAATCGCACGCGTGGCGGGATGCAGCGTCCGCGCAGGGGCTGCACGCTTACTTGGCAGGGCGTCGATCCACCTGCAACAGCTGCAACGGCGCGCCTGACGGCAGACGATACGCCAGCGCATTGTCCAATGCGTCCAGCGCCTCCATCCGCGTGCACAACTGCTGCGCACGCGGCCGCAGCGCGCGCGCCTGCGGCTCGACCAGCCGCTCGATGCGCTGCTCCAGGCCGTCGAGCGAGCGCAGCTGCGTACCGTTGCCGGTCATCGCCGCCTGCACGGTGCTGGCCACGACATCGCCGATCAGTTGCGGCAGCATCTCCGCCACCAGCGTGCCGATTTCATCGTCGATATCTACCGGCGTCAGCTGGCTTTTGCCGAAGCTCTGCTTCAGGCGCAGGTCGACCTTGTCGCGCACGCTGGCCAGCTGCGTCCGGGTGGCCGACGGATCGCGGCTGAAACCGGCCGCCACTTCGCCGAGCGCGGTGATGGCGATATCGGCCGCCTCGCGCCCGACCTCCTGCGCCAGCGGCACCACGGCGCGGGTCTGCTGCTCGAACTGGACCAGACGGTTGCGATCGTCGTCGCTCAACGTCACCCAGCGGTCGTCGACGAACAGCGCGCCCTGGCGCATGACCAGCCGCTGCGGCGTGCCGCTGTCGCGGATCAGGATCAGGCTGCGCGGATTGAGCGTGAGGTCGTAGTCCGTGTTGACCTCGCAATGCAGCTCATCGGCGCTGGCCACACCACCAGCTGCGGCCAGGCAGGCGCCCAGTGCAATGGCGAACGTGGTCCGGTACGTGATTGCCATCCAGCTTCTCCCTTATGTGCTGTGGCCGATGATGCGCAGCGCGCCACCGCCGCGCGTGTGCCTAAGGCAGGCATGACTTCTGGCGGCGGGATGGTGCTGCATGCGCGGTGCAAACGCGCTGAGAACGTCCGCGTGAGCGATATGCCACGCCTTCCAGCTAGCGCAGCGCATCGCGCACGGGCTGCCACGCCGCGCACAACCGCGGCAGCGACCACGCAGCATTGGCCGGGCTGGTCGAGGGCACGGCCTGCACCGGTAGGCGCGTCAGCGGCGGCGACAACGCCGGTTGCACGTGGCGGCGCCACGCCTGCGCGGCGGCACTGCCGTTGCACACCACAAGGCGCAGCTGCGGCAGCGTGGTCAACCGCTCGGGCAGCGGATTGACCACGATGCTGCCCGGCACGATCGCCGCATCCAGGCTGCCGCGGCGTGCGCATTCGCCGATTACATCCCAGAGCCCGACACCGCGCGCGGCCAGTTGCTGCAGACGTGCGTCATACGGCGCGTCTGCATCGATGCCGAGCAATTGCTGCATCACCGGCCAGAAGCGATTGCGTGGATGTGCATAGTAGGCATGCGCATGCAATGAGGCGCTGCCGGGCATCGATCCCAGTACCAGCACACGGCAATCCGCGGCAATTTCTGCGGGCAATCCACGCAACAGCGGTGTTTGCATCGTCACGGCGAACGCATCTGCGTGAATGCACTTTCAGCGTTGAATCCAGCAATCACGGTCTTCTCGGGAAAGTTCCTGAACAAACGAAATTTTAGCGAGCCGCAGGTGGGCGTGGATTCAGATTTTCAGGAATAGCTTTGGCGCGGCCCACTCCAAGGGCCTAACAATAAGACGAGGAGACCCTCATGCGTTCCATTTCCATCCTGAGCCTGGCTGCTGTATCCGCACTTGCGATTGCACCGTCCGCGTTCGCGCAGGAGGCCACCTACACCGGTGACACCTCTTCGACCGCCATGTCCAGCAGCAGCGACACCGCATCCGGCAAGCATTGGGCCGTAGTCGGCGGCGTTGCGCTGATCAAGCCGAAGAACGACCCGGCTCCTGGCCTGGACGTCGACGGTGGCCCGGCGCCGACCCTGAGCGCCAGCTACTACATCAATGACAACTGGGCCGTTGAACTGTGGGGCGCAGCCGACAAGTTCAACCACCGCGTCAACGCCGATGGCGTGGGCAAGGTGGGCACTGTCGAGCAGCAGCCGATCGCCATCAGCGGCCAGTACCACTTCGGCCAGGCCGATAACGTGTTCCGTCCGTTCGTGGGCGTGGGCTACTACGAGTCGAACTTCAGCAACGAGAAGATCGACGCAGCCTCCACCACCGGTCAGCACGTGGGCCTGGATACCGCCAAGGGCGTGATCGGCACCGTGGGCGTGGACATGAACATCAACTCCACCTGGTTCGCACGCGCTGATGCCCGTTACATGCGTTCGCGTCCGGAACTGCGTGTGGGTGGTGCCGGTACCGGCAGCGAGCTGGAACTGGATCCGTGGACCGTCGGCTTCGGCGTCGGCGCGCGTTTCTAAGCGCAACGCCCAGGCAACACGCGCAAGCAACATGCGGGTGTATGAAAAAACGGGCCTTCGGGCCCGTTTTTTTTTGCGTTCACGGATGCTGCGATCGCGCCATGCGATTCAGCGCCAATAGACGCTGCCACGCAGGCGTGCGCTGCGCCAGCGCCACCACAGCAACGTGGCATACGCCAACGCGTAACCCAGCAACACACCGGCCGCGCCAAGCAGGCTGGCGTGGCTGAGCCAGCCTTCCACCGGCCACGGCACGCCGTGCCAGGTACTGCGCCAGCCCTGCACCAGGCCGGCAACGATTCGCACCAGGACCAAGCCGGTCAGCGCGAGCACCAGCCACAGGTTGGGCCGGTAGAACAGGCCCTGCGTGGTGCGTTCGAAGCGAGTCAGGCGCAGCGCCACCACTCCCAACACCAGCCCGCAGGCCCAGCCAAACGCGGCATGGCTGATCGCCCCCGGCCAGAACGCCGCGGCAATCAGCATGAACACCACGAACAGCACGCTTGAGACCGCCGCCGAGACCAGGTTGATCAGTAACAGCCAGCCGCGTGCCTGCCGGCGGGCGGTGCCGACGCGGAAGCGCTGCAGCAACGACAGCGGGAACAGCACCGCGAACACCGCCAGGGCGATGATCACGGCTAATGGAATGGCAAGCAGGAGGGGCATCAGGAGAGTATCGGTAGCGCAGTGTGAGGAAGAGCGTCGGCTGATTTGTGAGCCGGCAGGTGCAATGGAAACCGATGCGGAGTGTGGTGCGTGTCGACATACGCGTGCGGCAGGTCAGTCACAGATGCCGCAGCCGCTGCGGGCTGCGCCGATCAGCGTGCCGATCGATGCATCCATTGCAGAAAGTTCTGGCAGTGGTTTTTTGCAGCGCATTGGACAATGACACGGTTGCAGGGCCCCGCCCGCCCACCATCGCAGCGAACGCCGCATGTACGTCGCTGCAGTCTCCTTGGCGGGACCCATGCCGCCAAAGGTCCCGCGACGGTGGGCGGACAAAGGCCAGTCGCAATGGTTGGTGCGCACACGTTCAAGCAACGAACGTGCTGCGTTTGGCGCTCAGCAACCGGTTGGCAGGCGATGGCTGTTATCCGCGGCACTGCAGCGCAAGGCTGCGGACGCGACGCTGGCAATCGCCATCGCGCGCCCTGCCCGCGCGTGCGGCTAAGGCGCGCGCATCACCTGACTTCAGAACGCCGGCAGCACCGCGCCCTTGTACTTTTGCTCGATGAAGGCCTTCACTTCCGGGCTCGTCAGTGCCTTGGCGAGCTTCTGCACGCGCGGATCGTCCTTATTGTCGGCACGGGCGACCAGGAAGTTCACGTACGGCGAGTCCTTGCTTTCGATCGCCAGAGCATCGCGGGTGGGATTGAGCCCGGCATCGAGCGCGTAATTGGTGTTGATCAGGGCCAGATCCACCTGGTCCAGCACGCGCGGCAGCATCGCCGAATCGAGCTCGCGGAATTTCAGCTGCTTGGGGTTGTCCACGATGTCGCGCTGCGACGACAACGCATTGCTCGGATCCTTGAGTTTGATCACTCCGGCCTTGTCGAGCAGGATCAGCGCGCGGCTGTTGTTGCTCGGGTCGTTGGGAATGACCACGTCCGCGCCGCTGGGCAGGTCGGCCAGCGACTTGAAGCGCCGCGAGTACGCACCGAACGGTTCGATATGCACGCCCACCACGGTCACCAGCTGGCTCTTGCGGTCGCGGTTGTAGGCGTCCAGGTAGGGCTCGGTCTGGAAGTAGTTGACGTCGATCTGCTTCTGCACGACCTGGTCGTTGGGCTGCACGTAGTCGTTGAACACGCGCACGTCCAGCTTCACGCCGTCCTTGGCCAGCAGCGGTTCGACCACTTCCAGGATTTCGGCATGCGGGACCGCGGTGGCGGCCACGGTGAGGGTGTCACCGCCGCTGCTGCCACCGCCGCCGCAGGACGCCAGCGCCAGGGTGGCGGCAGCCAGAAGGGAACGAAACGCAAATGTGCTCATGTAGGGATCCGTGGGAGGAGGAGGACCGCGGCGCCGCCGCAGACGACAAACCTAGCAGACCGCCCGCGCCGGGGCGATGCAGGCGCGGGCCTGCCGGACTGCGGCAGCGCACGCGCCCACTGGCTGCGGTGGCGCACGCTGCCCCGTGCAGGCCAGCGATGGCCCCGAGGGCATCGGCCGCCGCCCGCAGGCCACGTGCTTCAACGGCGGCTGTAACGCGCAACCAAGCGGTCGCCGAGCATCTGCAGCAACTGCACCAGCACCAGCAGCGCGATGACGGTGATCAGCGCGACATCCGAATGCGAGCGCAGATAGCCTTCGCGGTAGGCCACATCACCCAGGCCGCCGGAGCCGATTGCACCGCCCATGGCGGTGAAGCCGATCAGCGCGATGGTGGTGACGGTGGCGCCAGCGATCAGGCCGGGCCGCGCTTCAGGCAGCAGCACACGCCAGACCAGTTGCCGGGTGGTCGCGCCCATTGCTTGGCTGGCCTCGATGATGCCGCGGTCCACTTCGCGCAGGGCGGTTTCCACCAGGCGCGCATAGAACGGCGCCGCGCCGACGACCAACGGCAGGATCGCGCCGCGCACGCCCAGCGAGGTGCCCATCAGCATCAGCGTGAGCGGGATCATCGCGATCATCAGGATGATGAAGGGCACCGAGCGCAGCAGGTTGATCACTGCGGCCAGCGCGCCGTACAGCACCGGCCGGCGGCGCAGCTGCGGCGCCCCGCACAGGAACAACGCCACGCCCAGCGGCAGCCCGATCAGCAAGGTCAACGGCAGGGCGCCGGCCAGCATCAGCAAGGTGTCCAGCGTGGCCTGGCCGATGTCGCCCCACTTGGCGGCATCGAGATTACGGAAGAAGCCGGGCGCGGCGGCGATGGGCAGCGGGTTCATACGCGCAGGTCCTCGACATGCACACCGGCGGCCACGAACCCGGCACGTGCCGCGTTCTGGTCGCCACCGGTCAGGGCAACGGTGAGCTGCCCGTAGGGCGTGTCCTTGATGCGGTCCACGCGCCCGGACAGGATGTTGTAATCCACACCGGTTTCGCGGGCGATGCGGCCCAGGACCGGCTCGTAGGTGCCGTTGCCCAGGAAGGTCAGCCGCACGATGCGCCCGCCCACCGCTTCGAAATCGCGGTGCAGCTCGGCTTCGTCCACATGCTCGGCTTCGGACACGAAGCGCCGGGTGGTGGGGTGCTGCGGATGCAGGAACACCTCCGTCACCGGGCCGGTTTCGACCAGCTTGCCGGCGTCCAGCACCGCAACCCGGTCGCAGACGCGGCGGATCACCTCCATCTCGTGGGTGATCAGCACGATGGTCAGGCCCAGCTCGCGGTTGATCTGCGCCAGCAGCTGCAGCACCGAGGACGTGGTCTGCGGGTCCAGTGCGCTGGTGGCTTCGTCGCACAACAGGATCTGCGGGCGGGTGGCCAGCGCCCGCGCAATACCCACGCGCTGCTTCTGCCCGCCGGACAGCTGCGCCGGGTATTTGGTGGCGTGCTGCTCCAGGCCCACCCGCGCCAGCAGTTCGGCCACGCGCGCATCGATCTCTGCGCGCGGCGTGCCGGCCAGCTCCAGCGGGAACGCCACGTTGCCGGCTACTGTGCGCGAAGACAGCAGGTTGAAGTGCTGGAAGATCATCCCGACCCGGCGCCGCAGCGCGCGCAGGCCGGTGCTGTCCAGCGCGGTGACGTCTTCGTCGCCAATCAACAGGCGGCCGCCGGTGGGCTCTTCCAGCCGGTTGATCAGCCGGATCAGCGTGGACTTGCCGGCGCCGGAATGGCCGATGATGCCGAACACCTCACCGGGGCCGATCCGCAGGTCGAGCGGATGCAGCGCCACGATCTGGCGACCGTCGACGGTGTAGGACTTGTGCAGGCGCTGGAACTGGATCACCGCGCGGGACCGATTGGGGGGTCGTGAAGCCTACCAGTCAATGTTCACAACCGGGAGTCGGGATTCGGGATTGGGGAATCGCAAGGACAACGACATTCCTGCTGTTGCCAATCCCGAATGCCGAATCCCGAATCCCTAATCACGGCCTATCCAGCGGCGGCGGCCTGTCGGCCTGCCGGATCCGCTCCCGGCGCAACAAATACAGGCCGCTGGCGACGATGATGCCGGCGCCGGTCCAGGTCCACGCGTCGGGCAGGGTCTGCCACAGCAGCCAGTCCCAGCCGATCACCCAGACCAGCCCGGTGTATTCGAGCGGGGCGATCATCGAGGCCTCGCCCCGCATGAAGGCCTGGGTCAGCGCCACCTGCCCCAACGCCCCGGCCAGGCCCATGCCGGCAATGAGCCAGGCGTGCTCGGCGCGCAACGGCGCCCAGTCCGGGATGGCCAGCAGGCCGGCGCCGATCGCCATGAACAGCAGGAACCACACCACCATCGCCTGCGGAGTGTCGGTGCGGGTCAACAGGCTCACGGTGATCGCGGCGATGGCATAGGCGGTGGCCGCCAGCAGCACCATCAGGCCGGGCAAGGAGATCAGCCCGTTCACGCCCGGCCGCAGCACCACGATCACGCCGACCAGGCCGATGGCAATGGCCGTCCAGCGCCGCGGCCCGACGTGTTCGCCCAGCAGCGGCACCGATAGCGCGGCCACCAGCAACGGCGCGACGAAATACAGCGTGTAGGCGGTGGACAGCGGCATGCGCTTCAGCCCGTAGACGAAGCAGCCGATCATCACCATGCCCAGCACCCCGCGCAGCAGATGCAGGCCCCAGCGCACCGGGATGATGGCGCGCGGCCCGGCGGTGGCGAACACCCACACCAGCACGAACGGCAACGACGCCGCGCCACGCAACAAGGTCACCTGCAAGGGCGGGTAGCTGGCCGACAACAGCTTCATGCCGGCATCCATCAGCGAAAAACACGCCACTGCCGCCACCATCCAGGCGATGGCAGGCAACGGGGAACGGGGGGCGGGCGCGGTCAAAGACATGCGGCATTATCGCCGGGGCAGACGGTGGTTCGCGACCGCTGCGGTGCATGCAGCGCCTGCGCTGCCCGGCGTCGCGCAGGTCTGGGCGGGCGTAATCGCGTGCAGCTGCGCGCGGGCTGCATCGTCGATGTGCGTGCTTGGCATTCGCGCACACGCCCATCCCTGCCAGCCGCAACCGGCGCAGGCGCCAACGCTGCCCCTGTCATCGCATGCGGGTGGGTCTTAAACTGGCTGCCGATCTTTTGAAGAGGAATTGCCATGCCGTCCTTCGACGTGATTTCCGAAGTCGACAAGCACGAACTGACCAATGCGGTGGATCAGGCCAACCGCGAGCTGGACACCCGCTTCGACTTCAAGGGCGTGGAAGCCAAGTTCGAGCTCGAAGACGGCAAGGTGATCAACCAGTCCGCACCCAGCGATTTCCAGGTCAAGCAGATGACCGACATCCTGCGCGCGCGCCTGCTGGCCCGTGGCATCGATGTGCGCTGCCTGGAATTTGGCGATGTGGAGACCAACCTGGCCGGTGCGCGGCAGAAGGTCACCGTCAAGCAGGGCATCGAGCAGAAGCAGGCCAAACAGCTGGTGGCCAAGTTGAAGGAAGCCAAGCTCAAGGTCGAAGCGCAGATCAACGGCGACAAGCTGCGCGTCACCGGCAAGAAGCGCGACGACCTGCAGGACGCGATCACAGTGTTGAAGAAGGCCGACTTCGAGCTGCCGCTGCAGTTCGACAACTTCCGCGATTGATGCGGCGTTGAGTGCCTGACTGATGCATCGATGGTGAGTGGGCGGCTGGCGCGCCATGGCCGTCGCCCGCTCCGCTGGCAGCAGCAGAGCGAACCGTCACCCGCGCGCGCAGCGCGTGCCCAAAGCCCGATCGCATACACTGGCGCGCCATCACGCTGCTGCCGCCACGATGACCTCCACACCCGACCCCACCGATCCCCTGATCGCCACCCGCCAGTGGATCGAGCGCGCGGTGATCGGCCTGAACCTGTGCCCGTTCGCCAAGGCGGTCTACGTCAAGGAACAGGTGCGGCTGGTGCTCAGCGATGCGAGCACGCCCGAAGCGCTGCTGGAACAGCTGGCCGAGGAACTGGTGCTGCTGCGCGACACGCCGGCCGAGCAGATCGACACCACGCTGATCGTGCACCCGGACGTGCTCACCGATTTCCTGGACTACAACGACTTCCTCGACAACGCCGACGCGGCAGTGGAGGCGCTGGATCTGCAGGGCGTGCTGCAGGTAGCCAGTTTTCATCCGGACTATCAGTTTGCCGGCGCCGCAGCCGATGACGTGGCCAACTTCACCAACCGCTCGCCCTTCCCCACCCTGCACCTGTTGCGCGAAGACAGCGTGGAACGCGCGGTGGCCGCCTTCCCGGACCCGGATGTGATCGTGGAGCGCAATATCGAAACGCTCGAACGCCTTGGCCGCGATGGCTGGGAGCGGGTGTTGCACGGCACCGCGCACTGAGGCACCGCGCATTGCCATGTCGCCTGCATGCGGGCGGCGTGGGCCTCACATCCGCGCGCTGACATGCGCCGATCAGGCCGGGTTACAGCTGCGCGTTCGCAGGGCCAGATCGCCACGCGCCGCAGCTCACCGCGCAGGCGTGACGAACACCGGATTGGAGTAGAACCACAGATCCTGCCAGGGATCTTCGCCGGCGCCATCCGGCTCCGGGGTGGGTTCGTCCGTGTTGCTGCCGCGCACGCGCACGAAGCCACCACCGGCCAACTCCGGCACGTCCACCTGCGCGCTCAGCCAGCCGTCCTGCGACAGCAACGCCGCACGCGCAATGCGATGCACCTGCGTGCGCACACCGCCGCCACGCTGCGCGCCACCGGTGATGACCTCCAGCTGCGCCACCTGCGGGCGCTGGCCGTGGCGGTTGGGCTGCTGCGGTTCGTGCATGCGCACGCGCACTTGCAGCGTCGCACCTGCTACAGCCTGCAGCGTGCCGCCCATCCCGGCGTGCGCGCGGACACCGCCATCGGCCGCAACCGACTCCACATGCAACTCCAGTGCATCGATCAGATCGCCGGTCACCGCAAAACTCTGCCCGGCCCGCAACGCGCGCAGAATGTCGGCCGCATCGCGATGCGCCCACACATAGGTCTTGCTGTATTCGCCCGGGTCGAATTCCGCGCCGCCATCACGCCAGTTGCGGTGCGAATCGGAGGTGGCGGTGATCCAGAAATGACGGCCTTCGGCCAGCAGGCTGTCCCACACACCGCCCACCTGTGCGGTCATCTGGTCGAAGCCCCCCAACGTCGGCGCGCCGGCATTGCGATACAGCCCACGATGCGCGGTGTCGGCCTGGTGCCCAGGTGCGCCTTCCATGCCGATCACCACTTGCGGCGCGGCGTCCTGCCATGCACGCAACTCCGCCGGAGTGACCTTGCCCCAGACCCCGGGCGCTGTCGCTGTGCGCGAAGGATGGTTGACGACCAGCAGCGGTTGCGGCTGCATCGCCTGCATGGCGTGCAGCGCCGCCAGCATCGCCGGCTCGGTATCGCGGAGGCTGCCGTCCAGCAGTTCGGCGCGGTTGTAGTCGCGCTCCAGCCGCTCCAGCTGCGCTTGCTCGTCGGCACCCGGTGCGATGATCAGCGACGCATGCTCGGCCGCCGGCACATCGAATTCCATCCCATGGAACTGGATCAGCGCCGGCACCGCGCGCCTGGCCTGCTGCAGCGCTGGCCAGGCCTGGGTGCGGGTCACCCGCGAATGGCCCGGGCCGCCATGATCGGTATGCACCATCCACGCAAGCCCGTTGGCGGCGGCCTGCTGCGCATTGCGGCTGCGCGTGTACGGCGAATCACCGCCGCGGATCGGCGTGGGCGGCGTCGTGGACCGGTCCCAGGTCACGCTCCATTCGCTATGCACATGATGGTCGCCGGCCAGCCACTGGCGTGGCGCGGCGTCCTGGTCTGTGGCAGCCGGCGGCGCGGTATCAACCTCCACCTGCGCCGCCGGCGCCGCGCTGCTCAGCAACAGGCACACGGCCGCCGCGAGGGTCTGCAGCGTGCGCATCAGAAGTTCGCCCGCAGGCCGAGCGAGTAGGTGCGCCCGTAGTCGGTATAGCCGGAGAACAGGTGGTCGCCGACATACATGTGCTGCACCTCACCGGTCAGGTTGATCGCATTGGCGAACACGGCCAGCGCCGGGGTGATCTGCCAGGAAATATTGCCGTCCAGCGTGCCGTAGGCGCGGGTGTTGTTGGTGGCGATATCGGCGGTGCCCACCGAGTTGACGATGTCGTCGCGCCAGCTGTAACTCAGCCGCACCGACAGCGGCCCCTTCTCGTAGAAACCGACCAGGTTGTAGCTGTTCTTGGCCACACCTTCCAACGCATCCTGGAAGGTGGTGTCTCCGTCCACGTAGTTGGCTTCGCTGTCGGTCCAGGTGTAGTTGGCCTGCATGCCCAGGCCATCGAACGGCGCCGGCAAGCCAGTGAAGACCTGCTGCCAGGCCAGCTCCACGCCCTGCACCTTGGCTTTGCCACCGTTGACCTTGGACGAGAGCAGATAGCGGCGTCCCTGATAGTCCAGGTTGGAGAATTGGGTCTGCACGAACCGGCTGATGTCCTTGTAGAACACGCCGGCCACCAGCGCCGACGACGGCGAGGTGTACCACTCGAAGGTGAGGTCGTACTGCAGTGCCTCGAACGGCTCCAGGTTCGGGTTGCCGCCGCTGGCGGTGAGCACCTCGCCGCTGGAGTTGAAGGTGAGTTTGGAAGAGAGATCGGTGAGATCCGGGCGGGTGATCACCTTGGCCGCAGCACCGCGCAGCACCATGGTCGGGCGCAGGTCGTAGGCCACGTTCAAGGACGGCAGCACATCGTTGTAGCTGCGCTCGAACACCACCGGTTGTGCGGCGCCGTCGAGATTGGCATGGCCTTCGGTGCGTTGTTGGGTATGCACACCGCGGACACCGACATTGCCGCGCACATCGCGCCCGCCCAGTGGCGTGGAGAATTCCAGCATCGCATACGCCGAGCTGATGTCTTCGAGCACGCGGTAGGAATTTTGCAGGTCTTCGCTGGTGGGGCTGTTGGCCAGATCCGTCGCAGTCGGCCAGTCACCCCAGAACGGTGCTTCGCGCGGTGCCAGCCACTGCCGCGGCAATTGCCCGTTACCACCGTCCAGCATGTCGCTCACCGGCAATGAGGGGTAGAAATAGCTGGCATCAAAGCGCCGGCCGGCGATGCTGTTGTTGACCAGGTCGGTGCGGTCATAGCGGCGCTCGCGGGTGCGGTATTTGGCGCCCAGCTTGAGCGCACTGAACACGCCGCCTTCCAGCATGCGGTCGGCATCGAACTGCAGCGCGCGCTCGTGGTCCACCGCGTCGATGATGCGCCACTCCAGCCGGCGGCCCGGCGTCTGCGCCGGATCGGTCGGGTCATAGCCATCGGTGAAGGACCACTGCGGCAGATTGTTGCCGGAGGCAGTGGGGAACACCACGCGCTGATCGACGGTGGTGCCGGTGCGCAGACGGGTGCGGCGAATCGGTGCATCGTTCCAGCTGTGCGCACGCGACACGAAGCCGGTGCCCTGCAGCTTCCATGCATCGCCCTGCCAGGCACCGCTGAAACGCACGCTGCGGTTTTCGTCGGTCATGCCGGAGGTTTCGCGCGAGAGCTGCACCTGGCCGTTCTGGTAATCGAACGCGGTGACCGCATTGCCGGCGATGCTGAGATTGCGCATGTTGCGCGGCTCCCAGCCGGTGCCGATCGCGAACTCGTCGTAGTCCACCTGCTGGCGCGCGTAGAACAGGTCAAGGTTGAATTCCAGTGCCTCGCTGGGCGCGAACTGGATCGAGCTGGCCACGCCGATCCGCTTGCGCTGCTCCAGTTCCAGTGTCGGGCGGATGGCCGAGGGCGCGTAGATGGCACCGGTATCGGCAACGCCATCACCGTTGCCGTCGATGCCATCGGCGTAGTGCTCCCAGTAGGTCTCGTTGACGCGGTCCTGGCGCAGGCTGCGCTCGGCGTAGGCGGCGGCGAACAGCACGCCCAGGGTCTTGTCGGCATTGACCCAGTTGTACAGGCCGGACACGCGCGGGTCGTTCTCATCGGCCAGCTGCGGGTGGCTGAGTTCGGCTGACAGATGTGTTTCTGCATTGCCCAATTGCAGCGGGCGAAAGGTCTTGACGTTGACCACGCCGCCGATGGCGCCTTCATCCAGTGCGGCGGTCGGGCTCTTGATCACTTCCAGGCCCGAGACCAGTTCAGCCGGCAAGGTGTCGAAGCGGAACTGGCGGCCGGTCTGCCCGGAATTGCGCACGTTCTCGTTCACCGCCATGGTCTGCCCATTGAGCGTGGTGACCTGAAAATTCGGCCCCAGGCCGCGCACGCGCACGTATACGCCTTCGCCGCGATCACGTTCGATCGTCACACCCGGCAGGCGTTGCAGTGCTTCGGCCACGTTCTGCGCAGGCAACTTGCCGATGTCTTCGGCTTCGATCGAATCGATCACGCTGGGCGCATAGCGTTTGTCGTTGAGCGCGCGCTCCAGGCTGGACGCGTAGCTGCCCAGCACCTGCACGCGATCCAGCTCGGTGGTCTGCGTGGACGCAGCGCCGGCCTGTTGTGCCTGCACGGTGACGGAGGTGAGCGCGGCAGTGACGGCGAGCATCAGCACGGCATGGCGAGGACGACGCGCAGGATGCACGGGAGCAAAGGTCATGAGGTTTTCCGATGGGGGAGGAGCCGGGCCGCTCCCTGGCGGCCATGTCGGCGCGCGCCATGAAAAGAAATTCGTATGAAATGCTGATGACATGCGCGAGGTGTGCAAAGCGGCCACAAGCGCACCGCATCTTGCTGTGGCGCTGACATCGCAACGGTTACAGTGGAATTCCCGTTCGCTGACGCAATCGCACGCCATGGCTCTGGTTCCCGCTATTTCCGCCTGGAATCCCGCACCGTTGCAGGACCGCGTGGTGATCATCACCGGTGGTGCGCAAGGGATTGGCCGCGGCATTGCGCAGGCCGTGCTCGGTGCCGGCGGCAGCGTGGTGATTGGCGATCTGGATGCCGACGCGGGCAAGGCCTGCCTGCAGGACTGGGCACTGCCGCGCCGCAGCGCCTTCGTGCGTGCCGACGCCGCGCGCGAACCACATGCCGCGCGCCTGGTCGCCACCGCGCTCAAACGTTTCGGGCGGCTCGACGGCCTGGTCAATAACGCCGGCGTTCCGGACCCGCATATCGCCGCGCTGGCACAACTGGAATGGCAGGAATGGCAGCGCCGGCTCTCGAGCCTGCATGGCGCGTTCCTGTGCAGCAAGCATGCCCTGCCCGCGCTCGCAAAGGCCGCCGATGGCGGCGCCATCGTCAACATCGCCTCCACGCGCGCCTGGCAATCCGAACCCCATAGCGAAGCGTATGCCGCCGCCAAAGGTGGCCTGGTGGCGATGACGCATGCGCTGGCGCTGAGCGAAGGCCCGCAGGTGCGCGTCAACAGCATCAGCCCTGGCTGGATCAGTACCGATGCCTGGCGTGCACCGGCGCGCCGACGCGCACCCAAGCTCTCGCGGCGCGATCATGCCCAGCATCCGGTTGGCCGCGTCGGCACGCCGGAGGACATCGCGCAATTGGCGGTATATCTGCTGGCGCCGCAGCTATCGGGCTTTGTGACCGGGCAGGACTTCATTGTCGACGGCGGCATGTCGCGCAAGATGCAGTACGTCTGAGGCGGCACCGTCTGAGGCGGTGCGTTTTATCTAGACACAGGTTGGTTGCGTATCCGCTGCAGCGCACGTCGCGGTGACTAGGCATTGCCAATCAGCCAATCGCTGCGACACATCACCACCTGCACTAGAGCAAACATCGCACGCGCAACTGCGCAGCGATGACGAACGTTGGAGCCGTGGCGCGATTACCACCACCGCACCAACCACACCATCTCAGGCCAGCCGCGCTTCCAGCAAGGTTTGCGCATCCATCAACGAGGCAACGATGCGATGGCCGAGCGCACGCACCTCCGCATCAGGTGCGAGCAGGTCCGGCACTTGGATCGGGGTCATGCCCGCCGCGAGTGCAGCACGCACGCCGGTGGGTGAATCTTCCAACACCAGGCACTGCGCAGGGTCCACGCCCAGCGTGCGCGCGGCCAGCAAGTAGATATCCGGCGCCGGCTTGGGGTGCGCGACATCGCTGGCGGTGCACACCGCATCGAAACGCCACAACAGATCGGAGGCAGCCAGCTTGCGCAACGCGAGCGGGCGCTGGGTGGAGGTGGCCACCGCACGCGGCATGCCGTGCGCGTTGAGGAACTCCAGCAACGCGATGATGCCGGGCCGATGCGCAATGCCCGCGCTGACCGCGGCGTCGTACAAGCCTTGGCAGCGCGCCAGCACGTGTTCCATGGCCGCGGTGCCGATGCGCTCGCCAAGCAGGCGTCGGCACGCGGCATCACCGGTGCCGACCATGCGCAACCAGAATGCGGGCTCGATCTGCAGCCCATGCTCGTCGGCGGCCTGTGCCAGGCAGGCGGTAATGGCGCGCTCGCTATCGAGCATCAGGCCATCCATGTCGAAGATCACCGCCTGCGGCCAGAACGGCAGCGGCGTGGCGGCGCTCATGCGGGGTCTCCGCGCCCGAACAACACGTCCAGATCCTCCGGCCCCACCGTGCGCCATTGCCCTGCGTCCAGTCCGTCCAGCGACAGCCCGCCGATGCGGCTGCGGTGCAACGCCACCACGTGGTTGCCGGCGGCGGCGAACATGCGGCGTACCTGGTGGTAGCGGCCTTCATGCAGGGTCAGCCGGGCCTGACGTGCGCCCAGCACCTCCAGCTCGGCCGGCAGCAGCGGCTTGGTTTCGCCTTCCAGCAGCAGCGTCCCGCTGGCGAACAAGGCCGCCTCATCGCCGCGCAGGTCCTCGGCCAAGGTAACGTCGTAGACCTTGTCCAACGCAGATTTGGGCGAAATGATCCGGTGCAGCAGCGCGCCGTCGTCGGTCATCAGCAACATGCCGCTGGTCTCGCGGTCCAGCCGCCCCACCGGCGCCAGCACCGGCGCACGCAGGCGAAAACGCGGTGGCAGCAGCTCATAGATGAGCCGGCCGGTGTCTTTGGTGGAGCAGGTGTAGCCGCTGGGTTTGTGCAGCAGCACGCTGAAGCCGGGCGGCGGATCCAGTGGCTCGCCATCGATGCGGATCGCAGCGTGGTCCACCTGATCGTCGGCGTACAACACCTCGCCGGCCGCATCGGTGATGGCGCCCTGCCGGAACAGCTGCGTCACCTGCTTGCGGCTGCCATAGCCGAGATTGGCAATGTGCTTGACCAGCTTCATGCGCGCGCTCCACGCCCGCGCACGGCGGCGATCAGCTTGAAGCCATCGCGCTCGGCCGCCACGCGGACCTGGCCGAAGCTGTCGTTGAGCACCTGCTCATAGGGCAGATGCCGGTTGGCCACCAGCAGCAATTGCCCGCCCGGGCGCAACGCCTGCGCGGCCACCGCGATGAAGCGTTGCCCGATGTCCGGCCGGTCGGCGCGCGAAGGCGTGTGGAACGGTGGGTTGCTGACAATGAAGTCGTATTGCGCGGCCAGCCCGGCGGTGACATCGCGCCAGTGGTACTGCAGCTGCGCCGGATGCGCGCTGCCTTGCAGGTTGCGCCGCGCCAGGTTCAGCGCACGCGCTTCGGCTTCGTAGACATCCAGTGCGGTGACCTTGGGGCACCGCGCCAGCACTTCGGCGGAGAGATAGCCGAAGCCGGCGCCCAGATCGGCGCCATGGCCGGCCAGGGTGGTTGGCAGATGCTCGACCAGCAACGCCGACGCCGGGTCGATGCGGTCCCAGGCGAACACGCCGGGGCGGCTGACGAAGCGCCCGTCCAGGATCTTGCGCGGCGCATCCAGTGCTGCCCAGCGCGCCTGTAAGGCCGCATCGGTGCTGCCGGGCAGCGGGCCGCTCCAGTACGTGCGGCAGTGATGCTTGGTGAGGCTGCCGGCCAGGCCGGTGAGCTGGCGCAGATCGGCCTCGCCCGAGCGCGCACCCTCGTTGTTGGATTGGCAGGCCACCACGCAGCCGCCGGGGGCGGTCAGCGCCACCGCGCGCGCGAACAGGGCGCGGGCCTCTTCGCGCTGGCGGGGCGGCAGCACCAGCACCATCGCGTAGCGGGTGGTGTCGGCCTCGATCTCGGTTTCCTCGCGCACCTGCCAGCCGCTGCGCTCTAGCGCCTCGGCGAACGGGCGGAAGCTTTGTTCGCAGGTCAACGCCTCGGCCACGGCATGCTCGCGCAGCGGCCAGCCATCGCGCGCACGCAGGAACAGCACCGGGCCTTGTGGCCAGGACAGCACCCCTTGCGCGAACGGCAGGAACAGGGCTTGAAGCGGAGCATCGTGCGGGCCAGCCATCGGATCATCGGGTCAGGAACAGGCGCCCATTGTAAGGGACCGGTGCCGGCTGCCTGCCGCGCTCGTTGCGGCGCCTATACGGGGCATTGATGCGCACGCAACATCCACCGACCTAGGCTGCAATTACGCCCACACCGGAGATACGCAATGCGAGCCCTGTTCGTAGGTGGAGTTGTAGACAACAGCGAGATGGACCTGGACGACACCCCGCCACCGATGCATTACCCGGAAAACACCGGCGCCGGGCGGCCCCGCTACCGGCTGCATCAGGTCGGTGAACGCGACGACGGCAGCGTGGCCTACGCCGTGTATGGCGCGCCGGAAATGGCCGATGAGGAAGTCGCCCGGATCAGCGAAGAACGCGACTATGCCCGCCGCTTCAATGCCTCTCCGGAAGCACCGCGCTAGCGGCCCACCGCACGCGCATCAAAAAACCGGGCACTGCCCGGTTTTTTTGTGCCGCGCCAGCATCAGCGCGTTTTCGGTGTCACCCGCCAGATCACGTTGCCCACATCATCCGCCACCAGCAGGGCGCCGCTGTTGTCCGGCGTCACACCGACCGGCCGGCCCTGGGCATTGCCTTCGGCATCCAGAAAGCCATCCAGCACCGTGATCGGGTTGCCGGCGGGTTTGCCATTGGCAAACGGCACGAAGATGACCTTGTAGCCACTGGGCGGGTCGCGATTCCACGAGCCGTGCTGGCCGATGAAGGCACCCTGGCGGAAACGCTGTGGCAACAGGCTGCCGCTGGCGAAACTCAGCCCCAGCGAGGCGGTGTGCGGGCCCAGCGCGTAATCCGGCTTGATCGCCTTGGCCACCAGCTCGGCATTTTGCGGCTCCACGCGTTCGTCCACGTGCTGCCCGTAGTAGCTGTACGGCCAGCCGTAGAAACCGCCGTCGCGCACCGAGGTGAGGTAATCGGGCACCAGATCGCTGCCGATTTCATCGCGCTCGTTGACCACCACCCATAAGGATTGGCTCTGCGGCTCCCAGGCGGTGCCGACCGGGTTACGCAGGCCGCTGGCGAACACGCGGCTGCTGCCGGTGGCCGGGTCGATCTCCAGGATGGCGGCGCGATTGAGCTCGGCCTCCACGCCGTTCTCTGCCACGTTGCTGTTGGAACCCACGCCCACATACAGCTTGCTGCCATCGGCGCTGGCCAGCAGCGACTTGGTCCAGTGATGGTTGAGGCCGCCCGGCAAATTGGCCACGAAGGTCGGCTTGGCGGTGATGTGGGTATCGCCGGGCGCATACGGAAAACTCACCAGCGCATCGGCATTGGCCACGTAGAAACGATCGCCCACCAGCGCCATGCCGAACGGCGAAAACAGGCCGCTGATGAACTGCGTGCGCACTTCTGCCACACCGTCGCCATCGGCATCGCGCAGCAAGGTGATGCGGTTGGCGCTGGGCACCACCGCGCCGGCTTTCTTCATCATCGCGCCCTGCACCTTCTTGCGCAGGCCACCGCCGCCGGCATCGTCGGGCTTAGGCGGTTCGGCGGTTTCGGCCACCAGCACGTCGCCATTGGGCAGCACATACACCCAGCGCGGGTGATCCAAATCACGCGCGAATGCATTGACCTGCAAATCATCGGCGGCAATCGGTTTGGCGTTGGCGGCCCAGCGTTTGACCGGCGCTACCTTGACGGTGGGGATCAGCCGTTTCACCGGTTCGGGCAATTGCGGATTCGGCCCGGTGCCCTGTGCGATCTCAAGCGTGGCGGTATCGCCGCAGGCGGCGAGCACGGCGACGGTCAGCAGCGGCAGCGGCCAACGGGCGAGCTTCAAGACGGGAGCATTCATTGCGGGGGGAATCCTGAACAGTTGCGACAGTCGGGCATGATGCCGGTGACGCGCCTGCGAGAAGTAAACACCCTGTAAAGGCCGCCTGTCAGGGCATGACTTGCGGGTCGGCGCCCAGCGGCATCGGATGCACCGCAACGATGCGATCCATCCAGATCCATTGCGGCTCCTGCGAAGCATCCAGATGGTCGATGCGCAGCTGGCCATTGCTGCCTTCGCGTTCCTGTTCGTCGCGATAGGTCTGGATGGTGGGACGCACCGCCACGGTGCCGGCAATCATGCTGCCGTCATCCAGCTCGATGCGCACGCGTTCCTGCCCGTCGAGCAGCTTCACCCAATGCTCCAGCGTGGCGATCTGCGCCTGTTCGGTATAGACATGGGGGGCGTATTTGGGCATCGCGCGATCTCCGAAAGGGGAGCCCGCACGCTAGGCCATCGGCCGTGAACGATGCAGCAAACACACCAAGTTGCCTGGTCGCCGAAATGCGATGCAATGCGGCAACCCGGCCGCATCGCATCGCATCATGCGCACTGCATCATTCGGCCGGTTCGCGCGCGGCGCGCACCGCGGTCACCAACTGCGCCACGCTGTACGGCTTGGCCAGATGTTCCTGAAAGCCGGAGGCCAGCGCGCGCTGGCGATCGTCGTCGCGTGCCAACGCAGTGACCGCCACCGCCGGCAATGCGGTCGCATCCAGGCCCATGTTTTCGCGCACGGTGCGGATCAGCCCGTAGCCGTCCATGCCTGGCATGCCGATGTCGGTGAGCATCAGATCGAAGCGTGCATAGCCGCGGTGGTCGATCAGGGCCAACGCATCGGTGGCGCTGCCGGCGGTCACCACTTCGGCGCCCTGCTCTTCCAGCAGGCGGCGCAGATAGTCGAGCATGTCCGGCTGGTCTTCCACCGCCAGCAAGCGCAGGCCGTTGAGCGCGCGCGCTTCCACGATCTGCTCGGACATCAGCCGCCGACGCAGTTCACGCCGCGGCCGCTTGGCCTGGTCGGGCTGATGCTCCGGCAGGCGCACGGTGAAGGTGGCTCCCTTGCCGCGCCCGCCGCTGGTGGCGCCGACCTGGCCGCCATGCATTTCCACCAGCTGCTGCACGATGGCCAGGCCCAGGCCCAGGCCGCCGTGCTGGCGGGTGGTGGTGGCGTCGGCCTGGCGGAACCGGCCGAACAGATGCGGCAGGAATTCCGAAGCGATGCCGTCGCCGGAATCGCGCACCGAGACGATGAAGTGGCCGTCGTCGTGCTCCACGGTCACATCGATGCGGCCGTGCGCGGGCGTGAACTTGATCGCGTTGGACAGCAGATTCCAGAACACCTGCTGCAGCCGCGTGGCATCGCCCAGCACCAGACACGGCGTGGGCGGCACATGCAGCTGCAGGACCTGATCCTTGCCCTCGGCCACCGGCTCCTGTGCGCCCAATGCTTCGCGCACCTGCTCGGCCAGATCCAGCGATTCCACTTCCAGCTGCACCTTGCCCAGCAGCATGCTGCTGAGGTCGAGCATGTCGGAGATCAGGCGCTTTTGCGCGCGGGCGCTGCTGGCGATGACCGACAGGCCCTTGTAGTTCGGGTGGCCCTCTTCGACCCGCTGCAACAGCAGCTCGCTCCAGCCCAGAATGGTGGTGAGCGGCGTGCGCAACTCGTGCGACAACGTGGCCAGGAACTCGTCCTTGAGCCGCGCCATGCTCTCTGCCTCGTTGCGGGCACTGCGCTCGGACTCGAGCAGTTGCTCACGCGCCAGGGCGATTTCGCGCTGTTCGGTCACGTCCGGGCTGCTGCCCGCCAGGCCAATGAAACGGCCGTCGGCCGAATAACGCGGAGTGGCGGTCATCTCGATCCAGCGCCACTGCCCGTCGTGGCGGCGTGCGCGCACCAGCGCGTGCAGGCCGCGCTGTTCTTCCAGCGAGGCCGCCAATTCGAACTGGAACACCGGCACGTCTTCTGGATGCAGCAACTCGCTCCAGGCCGATACGGTGCCGCTGGAAATATCCACGCCGAAGAACTCGCCGTAGGCGCTATTGACGAAACGCACCACGCCTTGCGCATCGAGTACCCAGACCGGCATCGGCAGGCCGTCGGCCAGCGCGCTGAAGCGCGCCTCGCTTTCGGCCAGCTCGCGCTCCACGCGCTTGCGCTCGGTGATATCCATGAACAGCACGGCCACCCGCTTGAGTTCCGGCGGCCCCACCCGAAACGCGTCCACCGAATACCAGCGGTTCAGCGCCTTGGCCTGCATTTCGAAATGGATGCGATTGCCGGTCAGTGCCACGTGCCCGTAGCGGTCGAACCATTCCTGCTCATGATCGGCGCGCAGGCTGCGCATCGAGACATTGGCGACCTCGGACAGGCCGGTGTAGCGCTGGAACGCCTCGTTGGTGACGCGGAAGATGTAATCGGTGGGCCGGTCGCCTTCAAACACCATGTCGATGATGCAGAAGCCAGCGTCCACGTTGTCGAAGATTTCGCGGTACATGCCCGAATCCAGCGTCGGCTCTGCGACGGGCGCCGATGCGGCGACGATCGATTCGGGGCTGAGGGCTGAAGTGCTCAAATCAGGGTCCACGGGTGATGCCAGGGCGGATGACGAGCGGATGAAACCATGTCCGATGTCGTCGGCGGGTGCACACCGCGCTCGCACGCCGCAGGATCGCCCTGCCTACTGCCCTGTTACCAGAGCAGCGCGGCTACCACCACGATGCCTGCGCTCAGCAACATGATGCCGGCCACCAAGCCGCGAAATGCCCATTCACCTTCGCGCCGCAGTTGCTCGTCCACCCAGCGCTGCGCCTCTTCGCGCCACAGGCCCGAACGCGCGTAGTCGGCGTCCAGCAGCAGCAGGCGCACCCGCGACAGACCGAGCCGGGCGCATTCATCGCGGCACTGCTGGCTAAAGCTGTCATCCGCATCGGCGACATGCGCCCCTTGCGGCAGGATGAGTTCCAGATCAGGACTGGACATAACGCGGCCGCTCCTGGTCGAGTTCGCGCTCCAGCGCCATGCGTGCGAGCTGGGTGTAGTTGGCACGCGGGCCCTGGCCGCGGCCGGTCAGCATTCCCTGGTAGTCCAGGCCCTGCCAGACGCGCCCGGTCCACTCCACGCAATCCTCGGCGATGACCAGCATCAGCGAGTAGCGGTACTCCGCGCCGGTAGCCGAGGTGTAGGCGTACACGGGTGGAAACTGCACGGCCACATCGACCTGGCGCGCCAGCGCGGCCAGATGCTCGCGCAATGCTTCGCGGGCGTCGGCGCCCGGTTCCAGCGGCATGCTGCGGGTGGCCATGTCCAGGTCGAGATCGCTCTGCAGGGCCACGAAGGCGGCAGCGCCGGTGGCCGGATTGTGGCCGTGCTGCTTTGCCCAATCGATGAACTGCAGTCGCACGTCCGACGGCATGTGTGCCGGCGCCGAGGAGGCTGATTTTGTGCGGGGGTAGGTGTCCATGGCAGCGATCTTCCGGGCTGGGCCGTGAAGCGGAAGCGCAGGCCTGGTGAACCCTCCGTCAGCACGGCGGCCACCTGCATTAACCGGGCGGCAACGCGATGCCAGCCCCAGGCGCAGCGCGCGTTGCGGGGCGTGCAGGGCGCCCCCACACTGATCCTGTGCCCGGCGTTGCCGGCCATCTCTTCTGGAGGCTTTCCATGAAACGTTTGCTTGTGTCCAGCGCGAGCCTGCTGCTCGCGGGCCTGCTTGCCAGCACCGGGGCCACCGCCGGGGTGCGCAACGTGACCGATCCGGATGCCCCGCGCGCCCTGTCCAACGATGGCCCGGTGCAGGTGCGCTGGACCGACCCGGCGCAGTTCTCCGATATCCGCTACAGCGGCAACCGCTGGGAAGCGCAGCGTGGCGATTGGGTGACCCAGCTGGCCACCTATTTCCAGCGCAGCGCCGAGCGGCAGCTGCCGGACGGCCAACGCCTCAGCGTGACCATCACCGATATCCGCCGCGCCGGCCAGTACGAGCCATGGCATGGGCCACGCATGCAGGACGTGCGCGTGGTCAAGGACATCTACCCGCCGCGCATGAGCTTCGAATACACGTTGACCGATGCCAGTGGCGCGGTGGTCGACCAGGGCGAACGCAAGCTGGTGGACTCGGCGTTCCTGATGAGCGGCCCGCGCATGAACGACACCGACCCGCTGCGGTTCGAGAAAGCGATGATCGACGACTGGGTGCGCAAGCAGTTCCGCGGCGATCGTGACCGGGACACCGCGCAGCGCTGATGCAGCGCGCACTGGGCGCGACAGGCACGCGATGCTGGAACAGACAACGGCGCCGCAGGGCGCCGTTGTTGTGTTCGTGTTGATCTGGGCATCCACTGCCACGTCCTACAGCTCACGCCTGCGAAGCAGTGTTGTTAGCGCGCAGCGGCGTTACGCGTGTGCAGGGGCGCTGTAGTGACGCGGAACGCGCTTGAGTCCACACAACAGCTGGTATGCACTGACATTGCACTGCGCGGCCAACTTGCTCACCTGCGGCGCGTCGCCCCACAGCTGCACGGGCGTTCCCACATCGGCTTGCGGATGCTCGGTGAGATCCACGGTGAGCATGTCCATCGACACACGGCCGATCAGCGGGCACACCTTGCCATCCAACAGCACTGGCGTGCCGTTCGGCGCGAACTGCGGGTAGCCGTCGGCGTAGCCCATCGCCACCACGCCCACGCGCGTGGGCCGTTCGGCCACGAAGCGCGCGCCATAGCCAACCGGCTCGCCGGCCGGCAGGTCGCGCACGCTGATGATGCGCGAGTGCACCGTCATCACCGGGCGCAGTTGCGCGGTGAGCTCGCTCGGCTGCGGGAACGGGTTGGCGCCGTACAGCATCAGCCCCGGGCGCGACCAATCGTTGCGCAGCGCCGGCCAGCCCAGCAGGCCGGGCGAATTGCGCAGGCTGGTTTCCGCACGCATGCCGCCGCAGGTCAGCGCGAACGCCACGGCCTGTTCGTCAGTGCGGCTGCACTCCAGCTCGTCGGCCTGTGCCAGATGCGTCATCAGCACCAGCGAGTCGATCTGCGGCAACCCGCGCAAATGCAGCCATGCGGCGCGGAAATCTTCCGGCGACAGGCCGAGCCGATGCATGCCGCTGTCCAGCTTCAACCACACCCGCAACGGGCGCGGGCTGCGGAACTCGGCCAGCGCGCGCACCTGCCAGGGCGTGGCGACCACCGTCCATAGATCGTGTTCGGCAATCAGCGCCAGCTCGTCATGCTCGAAAAAACCTTCCAGCAGCAGGATCGGCGCGCGCACGCCGGCCTGGCGCAATTCCAGCGCTTCTTCGATGCAGGCCACGGCAAAGCCGTCGGCCTCCGGTTCCAGCGCCTGCGCGCAGCGCACCGCGCCGTGCCCGTAGGCGTCGGCCTTGACCACTGCCAGTGCCTTGCCGCCACCCAGTTGCCGGGCCAGGCGGTAGTTGTGACGCAACGCGTCCAGGTCGATCAACGCTTGCGCAGGACGCACTACGCGGCCTCCCGGTGCGGGCGCGTGCTACGCGTGGACAGATAACGGAACACGTCCAGCCCTTCGGTATCGATCTCGGGCGTGCGGCCCTGCATCAGGTCGGCCAGATAGCGGCCGGAGCCGCAGGCCATGGTCCAGCCCAGCGTGCCGTGGCCGGTGTTGAGGAACAGGTTGGCGTACGGCGTGGCGCCCACCACCGGGGTGCCGTCCGGCGTGGCCGGGCGCAGGCCGGTCCAGAACTCGGCCTGGGCCAGATCGCCAGCACCGGGGAACAGGTCGTTGACCACCATTTCCAGGGTGGCGCGGCGGCGCGGATTCAACGACAGGTCGAAGCCGGCCACCTCGGCCATGCCACCGACGCGGATGCGCTCATCGAAGCGGGTCAGCGCGATCTTGTAGCTCTCGTCCAGCACCGTGGAGGTCGGCGCGCGTTGCGCGTCCACGATCGGGATGGTCAGCGAATAGCCCTTGAGCGGGTACACCGGCAGATGCAGGCCCAGCGACAGCAGCAGATCGGCCGAGTAGCTGCCCAATGCCAGCACATAGCGGTCGGCGGTGACCAGGCGGCCGTCGATCTGCACGCCGGTGATTTCGCCGCCCGCATGCTCCAGGCGCTCGATCTGCTGCCCATAGCGGAATTGCACGCCGGCCTGCGTGGCCAGGTCGGCCAGGCGCTGGGTGAACAGCCGGCAATCGCCGGTCTGGTCTTCGGGCAGGTGCAGCGCGCCGGCCATCTGCGCGCCACCGCCGGCCAGGCCGGGCTCGTACTGGGCAATCTGCGCCGGGGTCAGCAGCTCGTAGGGCACGCCGTACTGCGCCAGCACCTCGATGTCCTGCGCGGCGGCATCCAGTTGCTGCTGGGTGCGGAACAACTGGGTGGTGCCGAGTTGACGGCCTTCGAATTCGATACCGGTGCTGGCGCGCAGCGCGTTCAGGCAGTCGCGGCTGTAGTCGGACAACCGCACCATGCGCGCCTTGTTCACCGCGTAGCGTTCGGCGGTGCAGTTGCGCAGCATCTGGCTGAGCCAGGCCAGCTGGCGCAGGTCGCGGGTGGGGCGGATCGACAGTGGGGCGTGCTGTTCGAACAGCCACTTCACCGCCTTGCCCGGCACGCCCGGCGCGGCCCACGGCGAGGTGTAGCCGAAGGAGAGCTGGCCGGCGTTGGCGTAGCTGGTTTCCAGCCCGGACGCCGATTGCCGGTCCACCACGGTGACCTCGCAGCCGGACTGCGCCAGATACCAGGCGGTGGTGGTGCCGATGACGCCGCTACCGAGAATGAGCACCCGCATGTCGTTCTCCTCAAAGAGAGCATTCCCCCAGAACCAGGTGCCGAGGGAGACGTTTAGACGCAGTATATTGCGAGCCAGGCAGTGCTATTTCTGGAATCAGCACGGCTTTGCAGCGAAACTTCCTGTCAAATCCCCCTGGACACAGACCCCATGGCCACCCGCGCGCGTGAGCTGGACAAGATCGACCGCAAGATCCTGCGCATCCTGCAGCAGGAGGGCCGGATTTCCTTTACCGAACTGGGCGAACGGGTGGGCTTGTCCACCACGCCCTGCACCGAGCGCGTGCGCCGGCTGGAGCGCGACGGCGCCATCACCGGCTATTACGCGCGCTTGGATCCGCACTATCTCAAGGCCAGCCTGCTGGTGTTCGTGGAGATCAGCCTGGCCTACAAATCCGGCGACATCTTCGAAGAATTCCGCCGCGCCGCGCTCAAGCTGCCCAACGTGCTGGAGTGCCATCTGGTCTCGGGGGATTTCGATTACCTGCTCAAGGCCCGCATCAGCGAGATGGCCTCGTACCGCAAATTACTCGGCAGCACCTTGCTGACCCTGCCGCACGTGCGCGAATCCAAGAGCTACATCGTGATGGAAGAGGTGAAGGAGACGCTGGCGTTGCCGATTGAGGGGTAGGAATGGGGAGTCGGGATTGGGGAATCGGGATTCGCGGTTGGCCGTGACCGGTCTGGTTAGCGGGTTAGCGGGTTAGCGGGTTAGCGGGTTAGCGGGTTAGCGGGTTAGCGGGCGAGTTGCGCAGGTGCGCCGCGGGGTCGCAATGCTTGTCGGGAATGTTTGATGGGATGGTGTGACTAAGGGCTTCTGGCCGACTGTTGGCGAGATGGAACTGCCGGCGCAGTCGAAGCTGGCGGACGTACCGCGAACCTGCCGAGACTGCATTCCACCTGCCGAACCGCCATCGAGTTTCGCGCAGCTTTGCGCAAGCTCGTCGCTAAAAGCATTGCGAGCTGCGTGGTGCATAGCCAGATCGCTGCCGCGTGCTTCAGCACGCGGCGGCCCGCACAGCGCCCTCAGCGCACCACGCGCATGCCGTCGCCGGCTGGTACTGCGTCGTAGTAGCGGCCGGTCTTGGTGTCCAGCACGCGGTTGGGGCCGGCCGGCTGCATGCCTTGCAGCAAGCGCCCGTTGCGGTCGTAGACCATCGGCGTGCTGGCCGGCACCTGGCTGCCGGCCGGGGCCACCGGCGTCTGTGCCGGCCCGCGGGTCGGGATCGTCGGGGCGTTGGGGCGTTGGCCCAGCTGCGACGGCACCGGCGTCATCGTGGGGGTTGGCTGTACCGGGCGCGGCGGCGCGACCGTGGGCTGCACCGGCGTGGGCGTGGTGATGGGCTGCAGGGTGTTGGACGAGCGCGTGGTGGTGGCCGACTGCGCCAGTACCGTGCCGGCGGCAGCCAGCAGGCCACACAGCACCAGGCCGCGCGTTGAGGATGAGATCGTCATGTCGGGCACCACGTTGCATGAGAGATAGGCAATCAATGGGGCCGCCGGCGCGCGGCGGCAATGCACGGACCCCGCCGGGCCCTGAACGCTTCGGCGACGTCGGCGCCATGCGAAAACGCAGCGCTCCTCAACGCAGGATCTCCGGGCATCGGTACCGACGCGGGCGCTGAGTCTCTGTTGCACTCTCAACGTTTCGACCATCGCGCCGGTCGGCTTCGCGCCAGCAGTTGAACCCAGCGCGCACTGCCCACATCACAGGGGCAGGCGCCGGCACCCCGCCAGCGAGCGCATGCGAGAGCCCCATGAGCCAGTTCGACCTCACCCCGCCCTCCCCCGCCCAGCGCGATGCCCTGATTGCCGGGCTCAGCGACGAGGAGCAGCGCGTGCTGTTGCACCACGGCACCGAGGCCCCGTTCTGCGGTGTGTTCCTGGACAACAAACTCGACGGGGTCTACACCTGCCGCCTGTGCGGGCTGCCGTTGTTCCGCTCCAATGCCAAGTTCGATTCCGGCACCGGTTGGCCCAGCTTCTTTGCGCCCTACGACCCGGCGCATGTGCGCGAGATCCGCGATACCAGCTACGGCATGGTCCGCACTGAAATCGTCTGCGCGCGCTGCGACAGCCACCTGGGCCACGTGTTTCCCGACGGTCCGCCGCCCACCGGCGAGCGCCACTGCCTCAATTCGGTCTCGTTGGCGTTCACCGAAGACGGCCAGCCGCTACCCAATCCGCTGCAGCGCGCAGGCGCCGAGACCCAACCGGCCTGATGCGCGCGGCGGCGCGCCGGTCCTGACAGTCCTGCAGCGTCAACCGGCGCTGCGGCACCCTGATCCGACAGGAGGCGTCACATGCACCCGGTCTCCCCGCTACGCCTGGCCAGCCTGCTCGCCCTGGCCCTGGCCCTGACAAGCTGCAACGGCAACGATCGCCCGCCTGCCGCAGCCGACTCACCAGCGGCCGGCAGCACGCCGGCCATCACCGACGCCAGCGTGGGCGGCCCGCCGCCCCGCCCGGCGGGCGTATCCCCAACCGCGCCAACTCTCGCTCCATCGGCCACTGCGCAGTGGCGCTGCGGCGAGCAAATGGTGGGTGTGCATACGGATGCGGCGACCCAGGCCGTGCAGCTGAACGTGAACGGCCGCACCCTGCTGCTCACGCATGCCGACGCCCCGACTGGCGCCCGCTACGCGGACATCCACGGCAACGCCTTCTGGGCGCACGCGGGCGAGGCAACGCTAACGTTGGCGGGCGGCGAGGCCGTCAAATGCACGCAGGCGGACGCGAGCGGCGTGGGCTGATGCAGGGGCTAATGCGTTCAGTCGCAGCGCACATCTTCACGTCACGCGCTTCAAGAATCCGCCGCCCGGGCCGAAACAAACAGCAACCCTAGCTTGCTCCCGGCTGCGCCATGCTCATCATCATCGGCTTCATCGTCGTCATCGTCAGTGTCCTCGGCGGCTATGTGCTGTCGCACGGAAAGCTGGGCGCGTTGTGGCAACCGTACGAGCTGATGATCATCGGTGGCGCGGCGCTGGGCGCGTTCCTGGTGAGCACGCCAGGCAAGATCGTCAAGGAAACGCTGACCGGCGTCATGGGCGTGTTCAAGGGCCCGCAGTACAAGTCCGACGACTACAAGGACACCCTGAGCCTGATCTACGAGTTGTTGAACAAGGCCCGCCGCGACGGCTTCATGGCGCTGGAAGACCATGTCGAAAAGCCGCAGGACAGCACCATCTTCGGCACCTATCCCAAGGTGCTGGCCGATCACCATCTGCTGGACTTCATCACCGACTGCCTGCGCCTGATGATCGGCAGCAACATCGAGCCGCACGAGCTGGAGCCGCTGCTCGAGCTGGAACTGGAAAAGCATCACCACGAAGCCCTGGCACCGGCGCATGCGCTGAGCAAGGTGTCCGACGGCCTGCCCGGCTTCGGCATCGTGGCGGCCGTGCTCGGCATCGTGATCACCATGGGCTCGATTGGCGGGCCGATCGAAGAGATCGGCCACCACGTCGGCGCCGCACTGGTCGGCACCTTCCTTGGCATCCTGCTGGCGTATGGCTTCGTGTCGCCGTTGTCGGCGGCGATGGAAGCGCGTGCCGAGCAGGACGGGCGCATCTACGAAGCGGTCAAGACCGCGCTGCTGGCTTGCCTGCGTGGCTACAACCCGAAGATTGCGCTGGAATTCGCGCGCAAGACCCTGCCCTCCAACGTGCGCCCGAGCTTCGGTGATTTCGAAACGCACCTGAAGACGATCAAGTAGGGCCGCGGTCATGGCCGAGGGCAAATCCACCGTCATCATCCGACGGGTCAAGAAGGTCCAGGGCGGCGGCCACCATGGCGGCGCCTGGAAAGTGGCGTTCGCCGACTTCGTGACCGCGATGATGGCCTTCTTCCTGGTGCTGTGGCTGATGGCGGCCACCACCAAGGAACAGCGCGCGGCGATCTCCGAATATTTCCGCAATCCCAGCCCTCTGTCCGGCAAATCGCCGGCGCCCTCGCCCGGCATGAACGGGCCCGGCGGCGCCAGCACCTCGATGATCAAGCTCGGCGGCACCGCCGACATGGCCAAGGGGCAGAAGGACGAGATGGGCCGCAAGCGCGACAACGCCGCCGATACCGACGTGGATAGCCGCGCCAAGGACAAGAAACGCCTGGAAGCGCTGATGCAGGACCTGAAGGAAGCCATCGACAAGAGCCAGGCGCTGGAGCCGTTCAAGGACCAGCTGCTGCTGGATCTCACCCCCGATGGCCTGCGTATCCAGATCGTGGACAAGCAGAACCGCCCGATGTTCGACATCGGCCGCGACCAGCTCAAGCCCTACACCGTGGACATCCTGCGCGAGCTCTCCAACTTCATCAATCAGGTGCCCAACCACATCAGCATCACCGGCCACACCGACACCACCGCCTACAGCAGCGATGCCGGTTACACCAACTGGGAACTCAGCGCCGACCGCGCCAACGCCGCGCGCCGCGCGCTGGTGGGCGGTGGCATGGCCGATGCCAAGGTGACCCGCGTGGTGGGGCTGTCCTCGTCGGTACTGTTCGACAAGACCAACCCGCAGAACCCGATCAACCGCCGCATCAGCATCGTGGTGATGACCCAGGACGCCGAGCAGGCGGCCCTGGCCGGCAGTGACCAGGGCGTGGCATTGGGCAAACCCATTCCCGATGCCGACACCCATGTGCCGGACCTGAGCGGCGCTGCCGCCACCGGGACCGCCACGGTGGGCACCCCTGCAGCGGCCGGAAGCAGCACAACGGCCCCTGCGCCGGCCACTGGCACCGCAACGCCGGTGCCTGCACCTGCCGCGGCCGGCACCAAGCCGGCGGCGCCGCGGGTGTCGTCCAGCGCGCAGGTGGCCTCGGCGGCCGCGCTCGCCAAGGCCGCCGAAGCCGCCATCGCCGCGCCGCGGGTGGCCACCAGCGAGTCGGCACAGCCGAACTGACGCGCCAGACATCGCTGGCGGGTGGGCTTTGGCACCGCCTGGCGAGCTGATCGGGAGCGTCCCCGCGCGTACCGCAGGGCCCGTCCGAGCCGTGGCGCGCACAAGCGCCTAGAATGGACGGCCATTTCCAGCGTCGAGAACACCATGTCCCGCAATTCCAAGGCCAAGCGCGACAAGCGCAAGAAGCAGCAACCCAAGCGCCCGATCGTCCGCCTGGGCCAGGCGCCCCAGGTCACCAACCATGCCGTGCTGCAGGATGCCGACGGCCGCGTCGTCGCCGCGATCGGTTTGCAGGGCGGAAGCGAGTGGATGCTGTCGATCGGCGGCCAGACCATGGGCAGCGCCGACAACCCGGTCCCGATGCTGGCCATGCTCAAGCACCTCGCCAACCTGCAGGAGAAGGAAGGCAAGACCATCTCGCTGGAGTATTCGACCCAGCTGCAGCAGATGATCGACGACCTGGCCGCCGAAGAAGGCCAGACCGCCGAGGAATACCTGACCACGCTGGTGTCCGAGTTCGAAAACGCCGACGGCGATGACGCCGGCGAAGGCGAAGAAGGCGAAGACGACAGCGATGCAGTGGCAGCCGATGCGGATGATGCCGCTGATGCGGCCGATGCGGACGCCGATGCCACGGACGCCGACGCTGACGACAGCGCGGCCGAAACCGCGCAGGACGACGCCAAGAAAAAGAAGAGCAAGAAGGCCTGAGGCCAGCCGGTGGCCGTCTACGTCGACGATGCCGTGCACCTGTGGCGCGACCAGCGCTGGGCGCACCTGCTCGGCGATACCTTGGACGAGCTGCATGCAATGGCGGCGCGGCTGGGCATTCCCCGCCGCGCCTTCCAGAACAAACTCAGCGGCGCGCACTACGACGTGCCCGCCCCGCTACGCACCGAGGCGATCGCCCTCGGCGCCATCGCCATCTCCCGCCATACCGACCGCGCCCTGCTCAAGGCGCTGATTGCCAATGCGCGCGCGCAGGCCCGGGGGGAGGTACCTTGAGGAGGCGGGGATTGGGGAATCGGGAATCGGGAATCGTAAAAGCGGTGACTGCGGCCTGATTGGTAACCGCGCCTGATCGGTGGGTGTCGCCAGTTGCATGCCCGAGTACCAGACCGCAATGACGTCACGCTTGTGTAGGAGCGCGCTTGCGCGCGATGAGGCGTTCCCGGGAGAGCTTCATCGCGCGCGAGCGCGCTCCTACGTGGCGGTTGGTGGCGGTCTTCGTGGATGCTCGGCATGCTCCCCACATCACCCAACTAGCCACACCCAAGGCGCCGCGCCGCTGCACAGCCTGCATGACCCAGCGCCAGGCCACGCTTCCACTCGTTGCCACAGCGCGCATTCCTAAGCGCCCCACACTGCAACAGCCCCGGGGGGCCGCTCTTGCGAATCCCCACTCCCGATTCCCGAATCCCGGCCCTCAGAACGCCTCATTCCCCAGCCGCACTTCCACGTCCATCAACGAGGTCAGTGCCAGCATCGCGTCGTCGTCGCGGCTGAGCGCGATCCAGCCGGCGTAGGCGTCGCCGCCGGTGTTCCAGTTCCACAGCGAATACCCGTGCTCGCGCAGGCGGTCGAAGGCCACCGCCATCAGGTCGGGCACGCCCAGGCCGTTGGCGAAGTCTTCGTCATCCAGGTCGCCGCCCCAATCGATGCGCAGGTTCCAGCGCGAACTAAGCTCGTCGATGGCAGCGATGAACGAATCGGTGTCCTTCCAGTCGACGTAAAACCCCGAGCGCCAGTCGATGGCGTCCTTCAGCGCCCACAACCAGGCATCGTCTTCGTCGTCCTCGTCCGCCTCGGCCTGCGCTTCGCGCCAGGCGTCGAACTGGCCCAGCGCGGTCTCTTCGTCGCCGGGATTGATCAGCACCAGCAGGTTCCAGACCCGCCCAGGATGATCGTCGACGTCATCGGCCTCCTCCAGATCGGAGGGCAGGCCGTCGTCGTCTTCGTAATCGGCGCTGTTGTCGGGCATGGCGGGTGTCTCACAGAAAGATTCAGCGTGAAGTGTGCCGCCTGACGCGCGCCATGCAAACCGTTACGCCACCCGCGGCCGCCTGCAGGGGGCTGGTCATCGCCGCGCAGGCCCGTATCCTGTGCGGCCGAAGACGGTCATCCCGGTCGTCATGACGCCCTTTCCCATGAGCGATACCCCTCCCGATCATCTGGCCATCGATGCACGCAGCCCGTTTCACGATGCCGACGCCCTGAGCCGCGGTGTTGGCGTGCGCTTCAACGGCATCGAGCGCGACAACGTCGAGGAGTATTCGATCAGCGAAGGCTGGATCAAGGTCCAGGCCGGCAAGGCGCGCGATCGCCGCGGCAATCCGATGACCATGAAGGTCAAGGGCGAGGTGGTGGCCTATTACCTGGACACCAAGAGCGACGCGAAGCCTGCTGCCGAGTAAGCGCGGCTGACAACACCACGTCACGCCAGGCGACGACAGGCCAGCTGATCCGCGCACTAGGTGCAGGGCTAACCCGCCCATAGCGCGGGACACGCTGTCCGCACGTCCATGTCAGCGCTACGCGGCATCCATGCCGCGTCAGTCCCGCGACGGTGAGCGGACAAGGACCAGCTGAGAGTGTCGGTGCATGGCTTTCAACGAAGCAACCAGCAAACTCTCTGGTGCGGTGTCCTCGCCGCTTGCGGGACCGTGTGGCGGCATGGATGCCGCCACCGAGCCCCCAGGGACGGGTTCACGGCGTGTCCCGCAAGTGGCGAGGGCACCGCGCACTCGACCCACTCAGCGTTTGAACCGGACTTCCGACGCGTTTGACCTGAACTTCCGTCGGCATCCAATGGTCGGTGTGCATGGCTTTCAACGAACCAGCCAGCAGACGTTCTGGTGCGGTGCCCTCGCCGCTTGCGGGACCGTGTGGCGGCATGGATGCCGCCACCGAGCCCCCAGGGACGGGTTCACGGCGTGTCCCGCAAGCGGTGAGGGCACCGCGCCCTCGACCCACTCAGCGTTTGATCCGGACTTGCGACGCGTTTGACCCGGACTTCCGACGGCATCCACCAGAATGCGGCCGACAACACCACTGCACTCACGCCTCACGCCTTGAGCCGATACCCACTGCGGAAGATCGCCGCCACCACGCCCAGGCACACCAGCAGGAACAGGAAGGTCATGCCGGTACTCACCGCGATGTGCACGTCTGCCTTGCCGTAGAAGCTCCAGCGGAACCCGCTGATCAGGTAGACCACCGGGTTGAACAAGGTGACCTTCTGCCAGATCGGCGGCAGCATGTTGATCGAGTAGAAGCTGCCGCCCAGGAAGGTCAGCGGCGTCACCACCATCAACGGGATCACCTGCAATTTTTCGAAGCCGTCGGCCCAGATGCCGATGATGAAACCGAACAGGCTGAAGGTCAGCGCGGTGAGCACCAGAAAGCCCAGCATCCACACCGGGTGCGCGATTTCGTAAGGCACGAACAGCCGCGCAGTCAGCAGGATCAGCAAGCCCAGCATCACCGACTTGGTCGCTGCCGCGCCCACATAGCCGATCACGATCTCCCACCACGCCACCGGTGCGGACAGCACCTCGTAGATGGTGCCGGCCCAGCGCGGCATGTAGATGCCGAACGAGGCGTTGGAGATGCTTTCGTTGAGCAGCGACAGCATCACCAGGCCGGGGATGATGAAGGCGCCGTAGCTGATGCCGTCGATAGCGCCCATGCGCGACCCGATCGCCGCACCGAACACCACGAAGTACAACGAGGTCGACAACACCGGCGAGGCAATCGACTGGGTGAGCGTGCGGAACGCGCGCGCCATTTCGAAGCGGTAGATTGCGCCGATCGCATGCAGGTTCATGCGCGCACCTCCGCGTTGCGTGCGCCATGCACCAGGTTGACGAAGATCTCTTCCAGCGAACTCTCGCTGGAATGCAGGTCCTTGAAATCGATGCCCTGCTCGTTGAGCCGGCGCAGCAGCGCACCGATGCCGGTCTGCTCGGCCTGGGTGTCGAAGGTGTAGATCAGGCTGCTGCCATCGGCGGACAGCTCCAGCGGCAGGTCGGCAAGCGGTGCGGGAATCACCTGCAGCGGCGCCTGCAGGCTCAAGCTGAGCTGCTTCTTGCCGAGCTTGCGCATCAGCGTGTGCTTGTCTTCCACCAGCACCAATTCGCCGCGGTTGATGACACCGACCCGGTCGGCCATGTCTTCGGCTTCTTCGATGTAATGGGTGGTCAGGATCACCGTAGTGCCCTGCTCGCGCAGCCGCCGCACCATCTGCCACATGTCGTGGCGCAGCTCCACGTCCACGCCGGCAGTGGGCTCGTCCAGGAACAGGATGCGCGGCTCGTGCGCCAGCGCCTTGGCGATCAGCACGCGGCGCTTCATGCCACCGGACAGGGTGGAGATCTTGCTGTTGCGCTTATCCCACAACGACAGCTGGCGCAGCACCGATTCCAGGTATTGCGGGTTGGCCGGCTTGCCGAACAGGCCGCGGCTGAAGCGCACCGTGGCCCACACGGTTTCGAACGCATCGGTGGCCAGCTCCTGCGGCACCAGCCCGATGCTGGCACGCGCGGCGCGGTAGTCGCGCACGATGTCGTGGCCATCGGCCAGCACGGTGCCGGTGCTCGGATTGACCAGCCCGCAGATGATGCTGATCAAGGTGGTCTTGCCGGCGCCGTTGGGGCCGAGCAATGCAAAG
The DNA here is from genome assembly GCF_041475695.2 of Xanthomonas sp. NCPPB 4037. Lineage (NCBI taxonomy): Bacteria > Pseudomonadati > Pseudomonadota > Gammaproteobacteria > Lysobacterales > Lysobacteraceae > Xanthomonas > Xanthomonas sp. NCPPB 4037. The sequence continues at coordinate 707,024 of NZ_CM191261.1, read as the reverse complement.
ATCTCACCGCGCTGGATGTCCAGATCCACACGTTTGAGCGCCTGGAATCCCCCGGCGTAGGTCTTGCTGAGTCCCTGGATGGAAACGATCGGAGTCATGGGGTTCTGCACTGGAACGATCAGCGTTACAGGGTAGGCCGTGCGCCATGAAGATGGGAGGCGTAAAGATGGGATGGTGTCTCCCGACCGTTGCCAGCGCGTGCCTGTGTGTAGCGAACGGGGCCGTGGGAGCGCGTGTCGCGAATGGCTGATGTGAGATGCACACGCGCATCTGTGCGGGAGAAGTTTCACCGGGACGGCTCCATCGCGCGCGAGCGCGCTCCTACGCCGCCGGAGCCGCACAGCCGCTTTGGCTCTTACGATTCCCCACTCCCGATTCCCAATTCCCGCGCACCGCAGGCGCGCTCACGCCCGCTTCCGCGACTCGATCAGATCCAGATTGCGCACCAGCCGGCGCGACAGGTCGTCGGAGATCTCGCGGCGGCGGGCGAGCTTGAACAGCTCGTTGCGCTCGGCCACCAGCGCGGCGTGGCGGAACTGGCGTAGCGCCTGTTCGAAGGCGCCCGCCTCTTCCGGGTCGGTTTCGGCCATGTCCACCGCGCCCAGCTTGCGCTGGTAGCGCTGGCTGACCTGGTTGGCGGCGGCGTTGTAGCGCTCGGCATGTGCGCTGTCTTCCACCAGCCGCTGGCGCAGTTTTTCCACCGCCTCCAGCGCCGCCTGCGAAGCGGCCTTCACCGCCAGGTCTTCCTTCAGCTGCTCGTCTTCTTCCTCGGGCAACTCCAGGCCACGCAGCAGGCGCGGCAACGCCACGCTGGCCACCAGCAGCGACACCAGGATCACCGAGGCGGCCAGAAAGATCGCCAGCTGCCGGGCCGGGAACGGCGAGCCGTCTTCCAGCACCAGCGGCAGCGTGAGCACGCCGGCCAGGGTGATCGCGCCGCGCACGCCGGCCAGCGACACCGCCACCACGATCCGCCACGGCGGGCTCACATGTGCCTCGCCGCGCCGCTGCGCCTTGAAGAGGTTCCAACGCAGCGACAGGAACACCCACACAAAGCGCAGTGCCATCAGGCTGGCGCTGATGGTGGCCACGTAGACCGCCAGCCACCATGGATTGAGGTGCCCGGCCTCCTGCACGCTGCGCACCGCACCGTCCAGGATGCCCGGCAGCTGCTCGCCCAGCAGCACGAAGATGATGCCGTTGAAGGTGAACTGCACCGTGTCCCACACCGCCGAGCGCTGCAGGCGCATGTTGCCCGGCGCGTTGCCGGCCATTTCCACGTAGCTCATGGTGATGCCGGCGGCCACGGCCGCCAGGATGCCGGAGGCGTGGAAGGCTTCGGCCAGCAGGTAGGCGGCAAAGGGTGTCAGCAGGTTGACCAGGATCGCCGAACCGGGTTCTTCGCCGAAGTGGCGCCAGATCCAGGCCTGGATGCGGCTCAACCCGAAGGTGGTCGCCACGCCCAGGCCCAGGCCGGCCAGTGCCACCCACAGGAAGGTCAGCGATGCGGTCGCCACCGAGAAGGTGCCGGTGAGCACCGCAGCCACCGCAAACTGGAAACACACCAGGCCGGAGGCGTCGTTGAGCAGCGACTCGCCTTCCAGGATGTGCATCAGCCGCTTGGGAATCTGCACCTTGGAGGCGATCGACGACACCGCCACCGGGTCGGTCGGCGAGATGATCGCCGCCAGCGCGAACGCCACCGCCAGCGGCATCGCCGGGATCAGCCAGTGGATCAGCAGGCCCGCCCCGACCACGGTGAACACCACCAACCCCAGCGCCAGTTCCAGGATGGCCGCCTTGTCGCGGAACAGGCCTTGTTTGGGAATGCGCCAGCCATCCAGGAAGAGCAGCGGCGGCAGGAACAGCAGGAAGAACAACTCCGGTTCCAGCTCGTGTCCGGCATCGAACACACCGGAGACCACCGCGCCGAGCGCGATCTGGACCAACGGCAAGGGCAACGAGAACGGCAGGATGCGGATCAGGTAACCGCTGGCCGCGACCGCCAGCAACATGGCGAGGACGACATCAATCGAATGCATGCAAAACCCAGAAAAAAATCGGCCGCGGCGCGGCAAGGCATGTGGCACCGCAACACGGCACCGATGATGGAACATACCGCGTTTGCGCGCGGGGGTGGAACCGCCGCAGCGCAAGGCCTGCCGGCTACACTCGGCAGCAGACGATTGCGAGGATGCGCCGATGCAGTTTCTGTTGCTGGTCTATCTGGATGCCACCTTGCTGGATACGCTGCCGGATGGAGAGGCCGACAGCATGATGCGGCACTGCTTCGCCAACGCCGATGCCATGCACCAGCAAGGCCAGCTGCTGCAGGCGCAACAACTGGAGCCGGCGACCACCGCGCGCAGCGTGCGTGTGCGCGGCGGCGCGGTCCGCGTAAGCGATGGGCCGTTTGCCGAAACCAAGGAAGTGCTGGGTGGCTTCAACCTGATCGAGGCCGCCGACATGGACGAGGCGCTGCGCATCGCAGCCGCTTTCCCCTGGGCGGCCACCGGCTGTATCGAAGTGCGCCCGGTCCGCGACATGCATGCGGTGCGGCGACAGGTGGGCGCACCGGCCGGCGATCTCAGCGTGCAGCGGCATAACGTTTCTGTCACGAGTCCGAACGCAAGCGGAAATGTCGACGCGGCGTGATGCATCCGCCCCGGAGTGGCCGGCGTATTGAAGCGTACGGTTGCCATCCAGGCGATCGTCCACTCAAAGGATCGCTGTCCATGAAGACGTCTCTCCAGTCGCTTGCCATTGCCACCGCCATTGCCCTGTCCAGCGCCGTTGCGCCGGTCTACGCCGCCTCCAACCCCATGGTGGGTGGCGCACCGATGCTGGTCACCAAGGACATCGTCGACAACGCCGTCAATTCCAAGGACCACACCACCCTGGTCGCCGCAGTGAAGGCGGCCGGCCTGGTCGACACGCTCAAGGGCCCGGGCCCGTTCACTGTGTTCGCGCCCACCAATGCCGCGTTTGCCGCACTGCCGGCCGGCACCGTGGACACGCTGCTCAAGCCCGAATCCAAGCCCACGCTGACCAAGGTGCTGACCTACCACGTGGTGGCCGGCAAGGTGGACGCCGCCTCGCTGATCGCCAAGATCAAGGCCGGCGGCGGTAGCGCCACGCTCACCACCGTGCAGGGCGAACCGCTCACTGCAAAGCTCAACGGCAAGAAGGTCACTCTGACCGATGCCAAGGGCAACACCGCCACCGTCACAACGGCCGACGTCATGCAGAGCAATGGCGTGATCCACGTGATCGACAAGGTGCTGATGCCGTAATCGGCATGCCTGTGCGGCTGATCACCGCTGCTTGCCTGCGGTGATCGAACACGCGCACAGGCGGTTTTTTCAGAGCGCGTTGCACTGCTTCATGTAGGAGCGCCCCGGCACGCGTGACGCGTCACTGGGATGCCTGATTGCGTGCTGGGGCGCTCCTACGCCTGTGCGGGCCTGTGACATGCGGCACCGTTGTGACGATCCAGTCGCTCCAGGTGCGGCTCTCGCGGGCTGCGACATCACCGCGAAGCGGCGGTGACGGAACGGCCGGTATTCACGCCGTTCCCTTGGTGTCGTTCGAACTGCGACACCGTGCGCGTGCGTTTGCACGCGCATTTTTTTGCACCGACACCGGCAATTACGCTGGCGGTGCCTGCAACAGCTGGCCCAGATCCGCGACAAATCCGCGGTAGCCGGCGTCGCGCGCCGACGGCGTGCCCTGACGCAAAACCCAGGATGGATGCACCGTGGCCAGCACCGGCGTGCCATCGTCCAGGCGCTGCCATTGCCCGCGCTCCTGCATCAAGCGAAAGCCCGGCCCCAATATCGCCTGCGCCGCCGTCGCGCCCAGGCACACAATCTGTGCGGGCCGCAGCTGCGCACGCTCGGCCTGTAACCAGCCATTGCACGCCTGCACATGGCTGCGTTCGGGATTGCGATGCAAGCGGCGCTTGCCGCGTTGCTCGAAACGGAAATGCTTCACCGCATTGGTGACATAGAAACGCTGCCGATCGATCCCCAGCTCACCGAGCGCCTGATTGAACAAGCGCCCGGCCGGGCCCACAAACGGCCGCCCGCTCAGATCTTCTTCGTCGCCCGGCTGCTCGCCGATCACCATCACCGCCGCGTCGTCCGGTCCTTCGCCGAACACCGTCTGCGTTGCCGGCTGCCATAGGTCGCAGCGCCGGCAATCGCGCGCGGCCACGCGCAGCTGCGCAAGACTCTGCGCAGCCACGGCTGGTAGCGCCGCAGGCGCTGCGGGTACCCGTCGCCGCACCGGCTCGGGCGCGCGTTCGGCCATCTCGCGCACACGCACGCCGGCCTCGCGGATCAGCTCCGGCAGCAGCGTGGCCTCGGGCAGGTTCTTCCAGTATTTCTGCGGCATTTCCTGCCGCATCATGGTGGGATTGAGCCGCGCCGGATTGAAGATGTGTGCGTAATAGGTCCGCCACAGCGTTTCCTGCGCATCGTCGGCGGGCACCTGGTTGCGCGCCGCGCCCTCGCCAAACGTCAACGCTTCGCCATCCCAGCGCACGCTGCGGTACGGCGTCAGAATCGCCCAACGCATGCCGGCAAACCGCCGCGCAAAGAACGGCGCCACCCGGTCCAGGATCCAGTGTTCGGGCTCGAACCAGGCCACGAATTCTTCTTCCTCACCCGGCAAGCGCCGGAAGCGCACAAAGGCCTTCATCTTGTGCGAATCGCGCTGCACGGCCTTCTGCCACTGCATCACCCGATGCACATCCACATCAGTGGCCCGCTCCAGCAACGCCCGCTCACCAGAGGCAATCCGCCATAACAACCGGTACAGCACCGCATGCCGCTGCACATCGCGATGGCACAACACCGCCGACGCCAGCTGCAGAAACTCCGCAGACACCCGCGGCCCCGCCACCACCGCCGGCAAATCCAGCACCCCCTGCCCCATCAACAACCCACCCTGCGTGCCCCCATTCCAGTCCACCGCATCCGGCCCCACCTGCGCACACCACCCCGCCCGCGCCAACGCACGCCATGCCTCAAGACTCCAACCTGGCTCAACTTCAGCGCTAAACATCGCTTGCACCTGACCTCAAGATTTCCGATTTCGCCATCGCTCTACTGGCGGCACTCTCGTTGCGTTGTTGCGATTTTTCCGCGGGCTTTTGCGGCTATTGCTGCTACTGATACGGCTGGTTTCTGGTTGCTGGTTGCTTGTCGCTTGTCGCTTGTCGCTTGTCGCCGTTGATTTTGCTGCACCAAGTCGCCTTGGAGCGAGCCGAGCACCGCAGCCATACGTGGCCGAAGAGGCGCCCTGTTTGAGCGCAGCGAGTTTGGGCGCCGTGCCGCGTATGGCGAGGAGCGCAGGGCACCGGTGCGGCTGTATCGCGCCGGATCGCGTCAGGCGAAATGGTTGTGGTTACTTTTGCCGAAACAAAAGTGACTCGCGCGGACAGGCGCGAAAGCTCTGCACTTGATAAGAGCAGCTATCAAAACTACTGCGCAACCGTACCCTCATCCGCCCTTCGGGCACCTTCTCCCGACGGGAGAAGGCACAGGAGTCAATCGAACAAACTTGCCTGTCGCGGCGCAGGCGCCAACTGCGCCCGCAACCGCGCTGGATCATCCAACCGCTGCCGCGGATGATGATCCAGCACACTCACAAACGGCAGCAGCTTCTTCATCGGCACCCGCAACCGCGCCAGATCGCCCACCCGCAACCGCGCGTGCCGCCGCGACAACAACAACCGCTCCACGTTGCGGGTGCCCAGGCCCGGCACCCGCAACAGCATCTCGCGTGGCGCCTGATTCAGATCCACAGGAAACCGCTCCGGATTGCGCAGCGCCCAGGCCAGCTTCGGGTCCACGTCCAGATCCAGCATGCCGCTGGACTGCGACGGCGCGATTTCTTCCACGCTGAATTCGTAGAAACGCAGCAACCAATCGGCCTGATACAGCCGATGCTCGCGTTGCAGCGGCGGCGCCTGCAGCGGCAGCTTGGAGGAGGCATCCGGGATCGGGCTGAAGGCCGAGTAATACACCCGGCGCATCCGGTAATTGCCGTAAAGATTGTGGCTGGTGTCCAGGATGCTGCGGTCATTGGCACCGTCGGCACCCACGATCATCTGCGTGCTCTGCCCGGCCGGCGCAAACCTGGGCGGCTTGGCGCGGCGCACTTTCTCGGCCTTGCGCTCCAGCTGGTTTTCTTCGATGCGCCAGCGCAGCTCGCCCATCGCCGCGCGGATGCCGCCCACGCTCTTTTCCGGCGCCAGCTGGGTCAGCCCCTGCTCGGTCGGCAATTCGATGTTGATGCTCAGACGATCGGCGTAGCGGCCGGCGGCAGCCAGCAATTCCGGCGACGCATCGGGGATGGTCTTGAGGTGGATGTAGCCAGCGAAGTGATGCTCCTCGCGCAACTGCCGCGCCACTTCCACCAACTGCTCCATGGTGTAGTCGGAATTGCGGATGATGCCACTGGACAGGAACAAACCTTCGATGTAATTGCGCTTGTAGAAATCCAGCGTGAGCGTCACCACTTCTTCGGGCGTGAAGCGCGCGCGGCGCACGTTGCTGGACACCCGGTTGACGCAGTACGCGCAATCAAACACGCAGAAGTTGGTGAGCAGGATCTTCAGCAGCGACACGCAGCGGCCGTCGGGCGTGTACGAGTGGCAGATGCCCATGCCCTCGGTACTGCCGATGCCCCCGGTGCCGAGCGAATTGCGCTTGTTGGCGCCACTGGAGGCGCAGGACGCGTCGTACTTGGCGGCGTCGGCGAGGACAGCGAGCTTGTCGAGGAGTTTCACCCAGACAGCATGCCGGTTTGCGTCTCACTCCGTGAGACTGGCGCCCTGAGCCGGTGAACCCTTCAGGGCTGGCGCGCCATGCATCGCGCCGCGCCTGCTCACCTCACGCAGCACCACCGGGAAGCGGCCCTGCGTGAAGCCCGCCGCTCACGCATCGCGGCGCGGCACTTGGTAACGATGGCCAGGCGGCAGCCATCCAACCACTGAGTCGATCTCACGCACAGCAACCCCGTACGCCCGATTATGCCGCCACCGGTTGGTCCACCGCCGGCGCACCATCGAAGCGGTAGATATCCATGCCGATCAGGCCCTGATCGATGCCGGCGTCGATCCGCTGCGCACCGAGCCGGTCGCCACCGGCCGCGCCCATGGCCACGTACAACGGCAACAGATGCTCATCGGTGGGATGCGCACGCGCGGCGTGCGGTGCCTGGCGCCGATAATCGAGCAATGCGGGCACGTCGTCGTCGGCCAGCCTGCGCTCGGTCCAATCGATGAACGGGCGCACATACGGCGCCTCGCGCTCGGCGCTATAGCCCTGATGCAGGTCGTGCAGGTTGTGGGTGATGCTGCCCGAGCCGATCACCAGCACGCCTTCCGCACGCAGCGGCGCCAGCGCGCGGCCCACCGCAAACTGGTGAGCCGGGCCCAGTTCCGGCTGGATCGACAGCGGCACCACCGGGATGTCTGCCTGCGGGTAGAGCATGCGCAGCGGCACCCAGATGCCATGGTCGAGGCCGCGCTGCGGGTCCTGCTGCGGATGCAGGCCAGCCAGTTCCAGCAGGCGCGTCACCTGCTGCGCCAGCGCCGGGGCGCCCGGGGCCGGATACTCGATCTCGTACAACGGCGGCGGGAAACCGCCGAAATCGTGAATGGTGACGGGCTTGGAGGCAGCACCCACCAGCGGCCGCCGTGCCAACCAGTGCGCGCTGGCCACCACGATCGCGCGTGGGCGCGGCAGGCCCTGCGCCAGCGCGGCCAGTTGCGTCCCCAGCTCGCCCGGCCGCAGCGCGGTCATGGGCGAGCCATGCGAGATGTACAGCGAGGGCAGGACGGACATGGGCGAACTCCGGGGCGGCGCCGGTATGGCAGCCAAGGTGCACAGGGTATGCCGTGCAAAAATCGGATAAACCGCGCCAATTCGGATAATTTATTGCGACTACGGCAACAATCTACCGCCAATGGATACCCTGGATGCAATGCGCGTGTTCGTGGCGGTGGCTGAGCGCAGCGGTTTCAGCGCCGCCGCTGATGCACTGGACCGCTCCACCGCCAACATCACCCGGCAGGTGGCCGCGCTGGAACAACGGCTGGGCACCCGCCTGCTCAACCGCACCACCCGGCGGGTCAGCCTGACCAGCGCCGGCACCGCCTATTACCAGCGCTGCCTGCAACTGCTGGCCGACCTGGACGACCTGGAAGCCACGGTGGGTGCGCAGGCGCTGGCGCCGTCCGGGCTGCTGCGGGTCAATGCACCGGTGAGTTTCGGGATCGTGCAGTTGGCCGCCTTGTTGCCCGGCTTCCGCGCGCGTTTCCCGCAGGTGGAACTGGACCTGTCGCTGTCCGACCGCCTGGTGGACATGGTCGAAGAAGGCTTCGATGTCGCGCTGCGCATCACCCGCCAGCCCGCGCCCACCCTGATTGCCCGGCAACTGGGCACGGTGCGGCTGGTGCCCTGCGCGGCCCCGGCCTATCTGGCGCGCGCGGGCACCCCGCAGCATCCGGCCGACCTGGCCGGCCACGAATGCCTGCTGTATCACTACGCGCCCACCGGCGACGATGTGCGCTTTCACGGGCCCGACGGCGATATCGACGTGCGCCTGCGCGGCGGCCTGCGCGCCAACAACGGCCACGTGCTGAGCGCGGCGGCAGTGGCCGGCCAGGGCGTGGTGATTCAGCCGGATTTCCTCGCCGACGAGCACATCGCTGCCGGCCGCCTGGTGCGCATCCTGCCCGACTACCATCTGGCCGACATCGGCATCTATGCGGTGTACACCAGCCGCAGCCACCTGGCGCCGAAGGTACGCAGCTTCATCGATTACCTGGTGGAACACATCGGCGCGCCGGCCCCGGGCCTGGCGGCCTCGGCAACAGTTCGTCCCGCCCGCGGTCATTAATCTGCACGCTGGCGCGTGCTTCCATGGGCGCTTCCCTCAACCCAGGAGTGCACATGACCAAGATCGCCATCGTCTATTTCAGTGGCTACGGCCATACCGTCAAGCAGGCCGAGGCTGTGCACGCCGGTGCCGCCAGCGTTGGCGAGGCCACGCTGTACCGCATCGACCAGGACGGCAACCTGCCCGACGAGGCCTGGGAAGCGATCGGCGCTGCCGATGCCATCATCTACGGCAGCCCCACCTACATGGGCGGGCCGGCCTGGCAGTTCAAGAAGTTCGCCGATGTCAGTTCCAAGCCGTGGTTCACGCAGGCGTGGAAGGACAAGGTCGCCGCCGGCTTCACCAACTCGGCCTCGGTCAACGGCGACAAGTACGCCACCATCCAGTACTTCTGGACCCTGTCGCAGCAGCATGGCCAGGTCTGGGTCGGCACCGGCCTGCCGCCGTCCAACACCAAGGCGCATGGCCCGCAGGACATCAACTGGACCGCCGGCTGGGGTGGCGCATTGGCCATCTCGCCCTCGGACGCATCGCCGGAGGAAGCACCGCGCAGCGGCGATCTGGAAACCGCCAGGTTGCTCGGCAAGCGCGTGGCTGAAATCGCCGCCAAGCTCAAGGGCTGATCCAGTGCAGGGCCAGGCATGTGCTGTGTGCATGCCTGGCCTTGCGCGCAGTCCGTTGCGGCGTTGATTTTGGCGCTGCGCGCAAGGTTGTGACGTTGTAGGTGCGGATTGGTCGCACACTTCGCTTGGCAGCTGACCTGCAGGCGGAGCGTTGCAGTTGTTGTGCAAGGTGATGTGCGCCGCAGCAGTCAATGGCACGCAAACGAAAATGCATGGTGTCGCTGTAGACCGATGGCGCTGTGCGTGCGTCGCAGTCATTGCGGACTTGACGCACTTCGCTCGCGAAAGGTCGCCGCTGCACCCTGCCGCTCGACCTCTGCCGCGTTGATCGCAGATCACGCCCCCACAAACTGCAACACCACAGGCACAGCGCGCGCATGCAGTGCAGCTCTCACCTGCGGTCACCACACACTCCTGATTGACACCCGCGTCCGATGTCCACGTTGGGCACGCCCGATCAACGGGCCACACCGCACTAACACCCCGCGCGCGATCCTGCCGCCCTCTTACCCCTGCACGGAGTTTCCCCCACCATGCACACCCGCTCGCTTGGCCGTTCCGGCCCCACCGTTTCCGCCCTGGGCCTCGGCTGTATGGGCATGAGCGCCTTTTATGGCGATCGCAGCGACGAGGCCGGCTCGATCGCGGTGATCCACCGCGCACTCGATCGCGGCATCAGCCTGCTCGATACCGCCGACATGTACGGCCCGCACACCAACGAGGTGCTGGTCGGCAAGGCGATTGCCTCGCGCCGGCATGAAGTGTTCCTGGCCACCAAGTTCGGGATCAAGCTCGATCCCAACGACCCGTCCGTGCGCGGCATCGACGGCAGCCCGGCCTACGTGCAGAGCGCGTGCGAGGCCAGCCTGCGCCGCCTGGGCGTGGAGCACATCGATCTGTACTACCAGCATCGCGTGGACCCGAACGTGCCGATCGAAGACACCGTCGGCGCCATGGCGCGCCTGGTCGAGCAGGGCAAGGTGCGCTTCCTGGGCCTGTCCGAAGCCGCGGCCGACACCATCCGCCGCGCGCACGCGGTGCACCCGATCACCGCCGTGCAGACCGAATATTCGCTGTGGTCGCGCGAGCCCGAGGACAACGGCGTGTTCGCCACCGTGCGCGAGCTGGGGATCGGATTCGTGCCGTATTCGCCGCTGGGGCGTGGCTTCCTGACCGGCGCGTTCGCCTCGCCGGACGACTTCGATGCCGACGACTATCGCCGCCATTCGCCGCGTTTCCAGGGCGAGAATTTCACCCGCAATCTGCAGCTGGTGGAACAGGTCAAGGCGATCGCGACCGACAAGGGCGTCACGCCCGGGCAGTTGGCATTGGCCTGGGTGCTGGCGCAGGGCCAGGACCTGGTGCCGATCCCGGGCACCAAGCGGTTGACCTATCTGGAAGAAAACATCGCCGCACTGGACGTGGCGCTGATGCCAGACGAGCTCGCCCGCATCGATGCCATCTTCCCGCCACAGGCCGCGGCAGGCACCCGCTATCCCGAAGCGATGATGGGCGCGGTCAACCGCTGAGCCACACCACGCGTCCGCAGGCGCTGCGGACGCGTCAGCTCACGCCATGGCCCGCGCATCCCCTGCACACTGCGCGGGTCCTTAGGCCACCGAGTGCAACTGCAATGCTCTCCTGCGTGATTCCCGCCCATGACGAGGCCGCTTTGATCGGGCAGACGCTGCAGTGCCTGCATGCCTGCGCGCAGGCCATGCAACTGGACTACGAAGCCATCGTGGTGGCCGATGCCTGCAGCGACGACACCGCTGCGATCGCGCGTGCCAACGGCGCTAGCGTGATCGAGGTGGAGTTGCGGCATATCGCCGCCACCCGCAATGCCGGCGCCCAGGCCGCCCAAGGTGATCGCTTGCTGTTTCTGGATGCCGATACCCAGGTGAATCCGCAGGTGATAACCGCCGCGCTTGCGGCACTGGATGCCGGTGCGGTGGGCGGTGGCGCGCGCGTGCACCTGCATGGCAAGCGCGTGTGGGTGGAGCGCATGGCCCAGGCCGTGTTCGGCTGGATCTTCCGGCTCAGCGGCATTGCGCCAGGCTGCTTTTTGTTCTGTACCCGCGCGGCATTCGTCAGCGCCGGCGGCTTCGATGCGCGCTACTACGCCGGCGAAGATGTCGCGCTCAGCCGCAGCCTGGCGCGCTGCGGGCGCTTTGTGATCCTGCGCCAGACCGTGCACACCTCCGATCGCAAGCTGCGCAGTTTTTCCAAGCGCGAGCATGTGGGCTTGCTGTTGCGGTTCCTGTGGCGCGGGCGGCGCATGTTGCAGACCCGCGACGCGCTGGGCTTCTGGTATCAACGGCGGCGCTGAACCAGGCGTGTCCGCAAGACCCGTCCTCACGCGAACCACCCGCCAGAGCCAGGACGCGACTGCGCCAGAGACCTACACTGCGAAGTCTGTTCCAGTTTCGAGTTGCACCGCATGGTCTCTTTGCACCGCCCTGTCCTGATCGCCGCCACCGTGGCCACGCTGCTGGTCACGACCGCCTGCCACCACGATGGCGGCACCTCGGCGGCGAACAATGCCAGCAAGGCGGCGCCCAGCACTCCGCAACTGGGCGACTTCGGATTCGATGTGGCCGGCATGGACCGCAGCGTGGCGCCGGGCGATGACTTCTTCGGCTACGCCAACGGCACCTGGGTCAAGACCACGCAGATTCCGGACGACCGCTCCAGCTTCAACAGCTTCACCAGCATCACTGTGAAGACCGAGCAGCACAGCCGCGACATCATCGAAGGCGACGCCGCCAACGACCGTGTCACCGGCGAAGACAAGCAGATTGGCGACTACTACGCCGCCTACATGGACGAGGCCGGCATCGAGGCCAAGGGCGTGAGCCCGGTGCAACCGGCCTTGGATGCCATCGCGCAACTCGAGGACAAGCAAGCCTTGGCGCGCACTCTCGGCGGGCAATTGCGCGCCGATGTGGACCTGCTCAACTCCACCGATTTCTACACCGATCGCCTGTTCGGCCTCTGGGTGTCGCAAGACCTGCATCATCCGCAGCGGTATGTGCCGTACCTGGTGCAAGGCGGCCTGGGCATGCCCGAGCGCAGCTTCTATCTGGATGGCGGGCGCATGGCGCAGATGCGCGAGGCGTACCGCGCCTACATCGTCAACGTGCTCGAACTTGCCGGCATTGCGGATGCCGCGCCCAAGGCCGGGCGCATCCTGGCGCTGGAAACCGCCATCGCACGCGTGCATGCCAGTGCCGAGCAAACCAACAACGTGCAGAACGGCGTCAATGCCTGGGCCCAGGCCGACTTCGCGCGCAAGGCACCCGGCCTGGACTGGGGCGCATTTTTCGAAGCCGCCGGGTTGAAGGCACAGCGCGACTTCATCGTCTGGCAGCCGCAGGCGGTGACCGGACTGTCGGCGCTGGTGCAATCGCAACCGCTGCAGACCTGGAAGGACTACCTGAGCTTCCGCGCGCTCGACCGCGCCGCGCCATACCTGTCCAAGCCGTTTGCCGACGCGCGCTTCGGCTTCTATGGCACCACCCTGGAAGGCACCCCCCAGCAGCGCCAGCGCTGGAAGCGTGGCATCGACGCCACCAACGCCGCGTTAGGCGAAGCGGTGGGCAAGCGCTACGTGCAGAAATACGTCAGCGCGCAGACCAAGACGCGCGCCGAAGCGATGGCCAAGAACATCATCGCCGCCTTCGGCAAGCGCATCGACGCGCTGGCGTGGATGAGCCCGCAGACCAAGCAGCATGCCAAGGCCAAGATCGCCGGGCTCACCGTGGCCGTGGGCTACCCGGACACCTGGCGCGACTACAGCGCGCTCGAGGTACGGCGCGACGATGCGGTGGGCAATGTCGAACGTGCCGAGCTGTTCGAGTACCGCCGCAACCTGGCCAAGCTGGGCAAGCCGGTGGATCACGGCGAGTGGTACATGCTGCCGCAGGAGGTCAACGCGCTGAATGTGCCGCTGGAAAACCGCCTGATCTTCCCGGCCGCGATCCTGCAGCCGCCGTTCTTCGACCCGGCCGCCGACGATGCGGTGAATTACGGCGCGATCGGCGCGGTGATCGGCCATGAAATCAGCCACAGCTTCGACAACATGGGCGCGCTGTTCGACGAACATGGCGAGCTGCATAACTGGTGGACGCCGCAGGACCTGAAGAAGTTCGAGACCGCCAGCGACGCGCTGGCCGCACAGTTCGGCAGCTACAAACCATTCGAGGATCTGTCGGTCAACGGCAAGCTCACCCTGGGCGAGAACATCGCCGACGTGGCCGGCCTGGCCACCGCCTACGACGCGTATCAGCTGTCGTTGCAGGGCAAGCAACCGCAGACTCTGGACGGGTTTACGCCAGACCAGCGCTTCTTCCTGGGCTTTGCACAGGCCTGGCGCGGCAAGTACCGCGACGAGGCACTGCGCAACGCAGTCCTCACCGACGTGCATGCACCCGGGCGCTTCCGCGCGCAAACCGTGCGCAACCTCGACGCCTGGTACCCGGCCTTCGAAGTGACCCAGGGCCAGCAGCTGTATCTGGCGCCGGAGCAGCGCGTCAAAATCTGGTAAGCGTATGGCCCCCGCACGCAGCGCCAACCGACACCACGCGTAGGAGCGCGCTCGCGATGGGCGTTACCGACAACGTAAGCAGTTGAGAACAAACTGCGCCGCAACTGAAAAGCCTGCTTACCGTCATTCGCGCCGCCCTACCGCACGCTTTCGCCGCCAGACGTCACTAGCGCGCCTCACCCGTAAGAGCGCGCTTGCGCGCGATGGGTGTTACCGAGAACGCCTAAACCGTCGAGAACACCCGCGCAGCCACTCCGCTGCAACTGCAAAGCCTGCGTACTGTGATGCCACGCAATAGCAGGTTGTTCGCAATGCCGATGCGATTGCGACGTACGGCGAAGTCCAGGGCTTGGAGCTGACGTAACAAAGCGCTGTACGCCATCGCGGCAAGCAGCCTTGCAGGCCTGGCGGTGCTCGCTGGATCCCAGCACAAGAGTGAACGGCCGGCACGTGATCGGTAAGGCCCATCGCGCGCGAGCGCGCTCCTACGGGTGGTGCGCGTTCGTATGGATGCGCGCCGACGCGAAAGTCCGTATTGATGAAAACGTGATACGACGCGCCTACGTCTATGCGACCGCCACAGCGTCATCAGGCCACTGCAACAACACCGCCGGCGGCAGCTGCATGCGGCGGCAGGCGCGCGCAGACAGGCCATCGCGCAGCGCGGTCCGGAACAGCGGCGACAGCCGGCGCAATAGCCGCGCCGAGGCGCCGGCCTGGCGGCGCTGTGTGCTGCTCAGCTGCAGCATGTCGCTGGCCCAGTCCGGCAGCAGGGCGTTGCCGGCGCCCAGGAAGACCCCGCGCGACAAACGCGCGGCCGGCACCGGCAGCTGGATGCTGGTCAGCACCTCAAGCACCTCGCGCGAGCGCGCATCCATGCGTAGCTCGCCGCGCACCTGGGCGAAGTACGCCGCCACCTGCGCTTCGCTGGCGGGCACATCGGTGGCGCCCAGGCCTTCGGCTACGCGGCGCGCTTCGTCGTAGTAGCGGTCGGCGATGTGCGCCGGCACGTCGCGGCAATAGCGGCGGTAGCCCTGCAGGAACCCGTAGGCTTCGGTCACGTGCACCCAGGTCAGCAGCGCCGGATCGTCGGCGCGGTACGGCATGCCGTCGGCGGTGTGGCCCACGATGTGGCTGTGGATGGCGCGGACGCGCGCAATCAACCGCTCGGCCTCGGCCTGCGGGGCATAGGTGGTGCCGGCAACAAAATTGGTGGTGCGGCGCAGCCGCCCGACCAGATCCGCACGGAAGTTGGAATGGTCGTAGACCCCGGCCAGCGCGCGCGGGTGCAGCAGTTGCAGCATCAGCGCGCATAGCCCCCCGGCGAGCATGCCGGGGAATTCCGCATGGATGCGCCAGGTGACGCTGTCGGGGCCGAACAGCCCGGCGTCGCCCAGTGGCTGATCGTATTCGATGCTGCTCTGGCCACGCGGGAAGGCATCCAGTACCCAGCGACGGATCTGTGCAGCGGCGGGGGCGGTGAGCGTACGCAGGACGGCAGACATGCGCGCAATCATACGCGGGCTCCCTGCAACCCCGTGTCGCGGTGGCTGCCGCTCACGCATCCTGTACTTCTGGCGCGGCAGAGTCGGAATCGGCCAGGCACTCCTGCGCAGTGTGCAGTGCAGCACGACTGCAGGCGCCACCGGTGCCGCGCCGCAATAAACCGCCTTAAATCAAGCGTTTTGTGCGCGACGACGCAGGAAGGCCCGGCCGGTGCAAGGCTCAGCCATTGCCAAGCCGCGTGAAAGTGCTAGAACTAGGGCATCTGGCACCTGCCAGTCGCAAGTCGCTCGTACCAGCCATCCGTCAGGAGCTCGTCATGATCGCATTGTTCAAAGGTTTGGGCCTGCTGCTGCAGGACAACGCACTCCACCGACTCCCGTTCGACGAGCAGGTTGCGCACTGGCGTGACAAGACCGACGCGCAGCTCGACGAAGAGGTCGACCTGCTCAGCGTGGCAAAGAAACAATGGGTGATCGCCTCGATCATCGGCTGGCAGACGGTCTCGCTGATCCTGCTGGGCGTGATCACCCACCAGCTCTGGCAGAACGACTACCACCTCACCTTCAGCCGCATCGTCATCATCTTCACCTCGTGGGCGTCGATCCTGTTCGTGATGTGGTACATCGCCGACCTGTTCGACCACAGCGCCGGTTTCGAGCGCTGGCTGCGCGCCTTCAACTCCCGTGCGCGCGTCACCCCCGATGCCGACACCGTGGAATGCGTGGCCGATGCGCTGGACATGGCGCGCCGCTACCCGGAAGTGCTGCGCTACAAGCAGGAAGTGGCCTCAAAGCGCGAGCTGCGCCACGAGGACATCGTCAACATGCGCGAAATGGGCCGCCTGCGCCGCTATACCGAACTGCTACGCGACCTGGACCGGTTCGATGGCGCGCCACGGCTGGTGGTCAACGCCTGACGCGCGCCGCGTGAGAGCACCGCCCACCTGCATTGCATGAAGACGCCGCGCCACACGCTCACGCAACACGCCGCTTCAAAACAAAAGGCCAGTGCACGTGCACTGGCCTTTTGCGTTTCATCACTCAGCGTGCAACCGCATGCGCATCACCGCGCGGGTGCACCGCGGCACTGATCCTCAGGCGCGCGCTACCGCCTGCTCCACCGACGGGGTGCGCCATCCGCTGCGCACGCCCCAGATGTAGAACACCAGCCCGACCGCCGCGACCACCGCCAGGTCGGTGCCGTAGCTCAGGTAACCATGGCCGCCGAAATCGGTGCTGCCGGCCCAGGACAGCAGCGCCACGATCGGCAGATAGCACACCATCCACGCCGCGCCCTTGAGGTTGCGGCGCAGGTCCGGCCAGCCCTGCTTGGCCTGGTAGTAGCAGTACACCGGCAGCGCAACCACCATCAGCAGGATGATCTCGCCTGTCAGCGGCCAGCGCGCCCAGTACAGCAGCTCGGTGGCCATCACGAACGCCACGCCAGCCAGGATCGGCAGGAAGGCGATGCGCAGCGGGCGGTGCATGTCCGGTGCGTGGCGGCGCAGCGCCATCGCGCTGATCGGCCCGGTGAGGTAGGAAATGATCGTCGCCACCGAAATCACCGCCGCCAGCGTGCCCCAGCCGCGGAAGAAGAACAGGAACAGGTAGGACACCGCCAGGTTGAAGAACATTGCCATGCGCGGCACGCCCCACACCGGGTGCAGCTTGCCCAGCGCGGCCGGCAAGGTGCCGTTCTTTTCCATGCCGTAGACCATGCGCGCGGTGGTGGCGGTGTAGGTGATGCCGGTGCCGCTGGGGCTCACGAACGCATCGATATACAGCAGCATTGCCAGCCAGTGCAGGTTGACGATGATGGCCAGCTCGGCGAACGGCGAACGGAAATCGATGCCGTGCCAGCCGGCCTTGGCCAGCAACTCCGGCGGCACCGCGCCGATGTAGGCCACCTGCAGGATCAGGTACACCACGGTGGCCAGCGCGATCGAGCCCAGCACCGCGAACGGAATGCTGCGCCCTGGGTTGCGCGCTTCGCCGGCCAGATTCACCGGGCTCTGGAAGCCGTTGAAGCTGAACACGATGCCGGCGGTGGCCACGGCGGTGAGCACGGCGGCCAGGTCGATTACATGCGCATCGCCGTGGATGCCCACGCTGAAGTTTTCGCTATGGAACCCACTGGCGATCAAGGCCACGCCGGTCGCTGCCGGCACGACCAGCTTGAACACCGTGATCAAGGTGTTGGAGCGCGCGAACAGCTTCACGCTCCAGAAGTTGAGCAGGAAATACACCAGCACCAGCACCGCCGAAATCAGCAGCCCCGGCACCGACAACTCGCCCGCCCCGCCCGGCGCCTGCACATACAAGCTTTGCGCCCAGGGCCACGGCCAGGAGGCCATGTACTGCACCGAGGCCTCGGCCTCGACCGGGATCACCGACACGATGGCGATCCAGTTCGCCCAGCCGGCGATGAAGCCCACCAGCGAGCCGTGCGAGTAGTGGCTGTAGCGCACCATGCCGCCGGACTCGGGGAACATGGCGCCGAGTTCGGCATACGACAGCGCGATGGTGGTGATAATGGCCGCGCCCAGGATCCAGGCCCAGATCGCGCCGGGGCCGGCCAGGCCGGCAGCGCGCCAGGCGCCGAACAACCAGCCGGAGCCGATGATCGAGCCGAGCCCGGTGAGCATGAGGGCGAAGGGGCCGACATCGCGGCGCAACGAGTGTTCGGACATGACAGGCCTGGCAGTAAGACGCCGTGCAACGGCAACAAGCCGGCAATTCTCGCAGATGCGGCCGCTTGCCGTCAGTGCGTATTCAGCAGGCGTGCGTGACGCGCTGCCGCATTGCCGCCGATGGTTTCGCAGTGCCAGGGCTGCTCAGGGCAACCGCTGCAGCGCACGCGTGGCACATCGGCAGCACCATCAGCCGTGGCAATCCGCCCCGGGGGCGGTGATGTCCACACAGGTGTGCGCCTGCCCGCTCACGCCGCGCACGGCGCGCTCCTGGCCCGGTGCCAGGGTGAAGCGGTCCAGCGTCTTTCGGGCGCAGGCCGCAGCCTTGCCGGCGCCCGCCGCTGGGCCGGCGCACTGCTCCACGTACACCAGGTAATGGCACTGCCCGCTGCTGCTGGCCAGGCAATGCATGCTCAATTCGCTGGCGGTGGCCAGGGTCTTGCTGAAGAGCACATCGCGGCCCTCGCTGGTGGCGCGGGTAATGGACGTGGTGCCGTTACGTTCGTGGCAGCCGGCCAGGGCCAGCAGGCAATACACCAGGGAAGCGAGCAAGCGCATGGCGGCAATCCTTTCAGTCGATGCGGTATGGGGGAAGACGGGATGCGGGGCTCACATGCCGCGAAACAGGCTCATGAAGGGCTGGCTCACGGTGAGCGTTTCGCTGCGGCCGCGTAGCGCCAGGCGGCCCTTGCCGCTGTCGTCGCGCACCACCGAGGCCACGGCTTTCATGTTGACGATGGTGGAGCGGTGGATCTGCTTGAACACGTGCGGGTCCAGCACGTCGAGCAACTCGCGCAGCGGCGTGCGCAAGACCGCCTCGCCGGCGGCGGTCATCACCGTGGTGTATTTCTGGTCGGCCTGGAAATAGGCCACCTCATCCAGGGCGATCAGCCGCGTTTCGCGGCCGCTGCTGGCGGTGAGCCAGGCCAGTGGCGGCGCGGCGCTGGCCGCGGCCGGGCGTGCGGCCAGGCGCTGCAGCAGCGACTCCAGCATGGCGCCATCGGGCTGGCCGGCGGCGGCGCGTTGCTGCACGCGCTGCCAGGTGGCCTGCAGCCGCTCGCGGTTGATCGGTTTGAGCAGGTAGTCCACCGCGCCCTGATCGAACGCATCGATGGCGTACTGGTCGTAGGCGGTGACGAACACCACCTGGGTGCGCGGGCTGACCTCGCGCATCGCGCGTGCCACCTCAATGCCGGTCAGGCCGGGCATGCGGATGTCCAGAAACACCACATCCGGCTGCTGGGTGGCGATGGTGTCCAGCGCGCTGGCGCCGTCTTCGCATTCGCCCACCACCTGCAGCTGCGGGCAGACCTCGGCCAGCAGCACGAGCAGGGACTGCCGCAGCAGCGCTTCGTCTTCGGCGATCACCGCACGCAGCGCGCTCATGCCTGCACCTGCGTCTGCGTCTGCGTCTGCGTCTGCGCGGCGGCAGTGTTGGGCAGCGGCGGTGGCGCGGCGGATGCGGATGCGGAAGAGGACACCGCCGGCAGCGGCAAGCTGATGGTGGCAGCCACGCCACTGGGGAAGTTGGACACGATGGCAAAGCTCGCCTTGCCGCCGTAGATCAGCTGCAGGCGCTCGCGCAGATTCTTCAGGCCGATGCCGGTGCCGTGGCTGTGGTTGTTGAAGCCCTGGCCGTCGTCGGCCACGGTGAGGGTGACCTGGTTGTCCTGGCGGCGCGCCAGGATCCATACCGTGCCACCGCCGGGCTTGGCTTCCAGCCCGTGCTTGATCGCGTTTTCTACCAGCGTCTGCAACATCATCGACGGCAGCTGCAACGTGCGCAGCTCGTAGGGCACTTGCACCTGCAGCGCCAGCCGCGTGCCCATGCGGATGCGTAGGATTTCCAGATAGGCCTGGGTGCGTTCGAGTTCTTCGCCCAGGGTGGCAATGGCACCGTCGGCGCTGGGCAGCGAGCTGCGCAGGTACTGGATCAGATGGCCGATCATGATGTCGGCGCGCGGCGGATCGGTACGCGCCAGCACCTGCGCGCTGGCCAGCGTGTTGTAGAGAAAATGCGGCTCCACCTGCGCGTGCAGCAGGTTCAGGCGCGCCACCGCCAGCTCCTTTTCGATCACCGATTGTTCGGCTGCAGCCTGCTCGTCGCGGCGCTGCTCGCCGACCCGGCGCACCACCGCGCGGTTGATCGCCTCGGCGTTCTCGTAGTTGCTGCCCTCATCCACCGCGAACAGGTCCACCCAGGCGCCGGCATCGGGCTCGCACAACAGCGTGACGCTGCTGGTGCCCTGCCCCGGTGTCACCGTCACCAGTACCTGGTTGCGCTTGATCGCAAAGCGCGCAAACAGATTCCAGCGCGAGGGCTGGCGCCCTTCGTACGGGTCGATGCGGCGCACCTTGGCGCGGATCAGCAAGCTGCCCGGTGCAGGCTCCACCTCCTCCACGCGCGGCAGGGCGCGCACCGCATCTTCGACCACCGCAAAGGCGGCCTGCGCATCCAGCGGAATCTCGATCTGGCGGCGTTGCCGGCTCGACAAGGCATCGTGGTCCAGGCGCCCGGCAATCAAGCGCACCCGCCGCACATGTGTGATCGAACTCATCAAGGCCATCACCATCAGCACGATGCTGACCAACCCGAAGAACGAGCCTGCCGAGCCGAACAGCTGCGCCCACATGATGCCGGCCACGATCAGCGCGGCGGCCCAGGCAAACACGATGCGGACAATCAGGAACACGCTGGCGGACACGGCAGATGGCTCGGTAGGTGGACGCGGCGAGCATAGCCGGCACGCGGCGCGCGCAATGGCCCAGGCGACGAATGGGCGCAAACGCGCCCTCAATTGCCGGTTCGGCGGAGCAAACCCGCAGGCGCCGCGCGCGGACGGCGGCAGCCTGCGCGGTATGCTCGCCGCCTGCTGTCCACTGCATCGGGAGCCACATGCATCGTCGTCATTTCCTGCAAGGCAGCGCCGCCGTGCTCGCGCTCGCATCCAGCGGCGGCTGGGCGGCAACGCGTACCAGCCGCAACGCCCTGGTGATGCCATCGGCCCCTGGCGTGGCGCCGGCGCCTGCCGCGCAGCCGGTCGGGTTCGCTGCCACGCCGCCGCTGGTGCCGATCCGCGCATCGGTCGATCGCATCATTGCGGTGAATGGCTGCACCCGCCCGTTCCGCGCGCAGGGGCCACGGATCGAAGCCGAGCGCATCGGCCGCAAGACCGTGGTGCACAACTACGGCCATGGTGGCAGCGGCTGGTCGTTGTCGTGGGGTGCGGCCGAGCACGCATTGCGGTTGGTGCGTAGCGCCGATGCCGGTGTACGCGAACTGGCAGTGATCGGCTGCGGTGCGATTGGCCTGACCACCGCGCTGGTGGCACAACGCGCCGGCCTGCGCGTGCGCATCTACGCACGCGAGCAGCTGCCGGATGTGCGCTCGTTCTATGCCACCGGCGTGTGGTCGCCCGACTCGCGTGTGTGCACCAGCGCCGAGGCCACCGCGGCGTTTCGCACCCGCTGGGAGGAGATGGCCCGCATCTCGTTCCGGCGCTACCAGACCCTGCTCGGTTTGCCGGGCGAGCCGATCGAATGGCGCGATGGCTACGCCTTGT
Organism: Xanthomonas sp. NCPPB 4037; assembly: GCF_041475695.2. Classification (NCBI taxonomy): domain Bacteria; kingdom Pseudomonadati; phylum Pseudomonadota; class Gammaproteobacteria; order Lysobacterales; family Lysobacteraceae; genus Xanthomonas; species Xanthomonas sp. NCPPB 4037. Next base: position 685,184 of record NZ_CM191261.1, on the reverse strand, counting down.
CGGACGTGCCGTTCGATCAACGCATCGCCTCGCCCGAAGCACACGAGCCGGACTATCCACCGTTGGAACGCGACCTGCTCGGCGACCTGGGGCCGCACTCCGAGCCGGTGGCCGCCGGCGCGCATCCGTTCCCGGTGCCGTTCGTGCGCCGTTACAGCCAGCTCACTTTCAACCTGAGCACCTACGCACGCTTGCTGATGGATGATTTTCTGCTTGCCGGCGGCGAGCTGCACACGCGCAGCTTCGACAGCCCGCGCCAGTTCGCCGACCTGCGCGAGAAGTGCGTGATCAATGCCACCGGCTACGGCGCGCGTGCGCTGCTGGGCGATGAAAGCGTCATCCCGATTCGTGGGCAGACCGCGCGGCTGATTCCGCAACCGGAGGTCACCTATGGGCTGGTGTGGCGCGGCCACAATCTCAACGTGGTGCCGCGTCGCGATGGCATCCTGGTGCAGTCGCAAGGTCCCAACGACTACAACAACGCCGATGGCGCGCCGGACCGCGCTACATCGGAAGCGGCGGTACGCGAACTAGCGCGTCTGTTTGCCTAAGAACTGCTAACAAACACGTAGCGAGCAGCCATCTTGTGGGTGCGGACGGCGCGGAGGAACCGGCGTGTACGGGAGTACATGCCGATCCCGCGCAGCGGCCGCGTCCGCTTGGCGGCTGCGCAGTCGTTTTGATCGCTGCTCTTAGCCCTGCAGCGACGCCTGCAGGGCACTGGCCAAGGCCGCATCGCCGCTGACCAGGTCTTCCCAGCGCAGCACCACGCCCTTGCGCTTGCCCTTCTCCACCAGCTTGAGCGTGTCTGGGTCGATGGTCAGCGTGTAGGTCTGCTCGCCGATGCGCAATTCACGGCGCAGAGGTTTATCCAGTGGCGTCATTGCGGTGGTCCGTTGTGCAGGGAACCCTGTTGTAACGCACCGGCGAGCAGGCCGGTGCAGACACCGCGTCGACGCTGCGTTCATTGCCGCTGTACGCAGCGTGCTTAGCCTCGGTCGTGACCACTGACGAGGAGACTTGCATGCCGACATTCTTCTCTGCCAGCGCACTGACCCGCGGTCGCCGTGCCCCATGGCCATGCCCCGCCCTGCCACCTGCGCACCCCTGCAACAGGCGCGTACGTCGGCCGGGCATGGTGGCGCTTGCCGTCGGAGCACGCCCATGAGCACGCAGCGCTCTGCCCTGTTGATCGTGGACATGTTCAACCGCTTCGATTTCGATGGGGGCGAGCAACTCGCCCATCGCGCGCAAGGCGCCGCGCGCAGCATCGATGCGCTGGCCCAGCATTACCGGCAGGCACAACGGCCGGTGCTCTACGCCAATGACAACTTCGCCGACTGGCATGCAGACCTTCCCGCGTTGATCGCACTGGCCTCGCAAGCGGATGCGCGTGGCTGCGAGATCGCGCGCCTGCTCACGCCGTATCCGCAGGACTACCAGTTGCTCAAGCCCAAGCACTCGGCGTTCTTGAACACGCCACTGGCGCCGCTGCTGAAGGACCTGCAGGTGGAGCACTTGGTCATCACTGGCGTGGCGCTGGATGTCTGCGTGCTGGCGACCGCCATCGATGCCGCTGCGCATGGGTTCGCTGTGAGCGTGCCGCGCGATTGCGCTACCGCCGAAACCGACGTGCGCGAAACCTGCGCGCGCACGATTCTGCAAGACGGTTTCCACGCGGCAATGGCGCGCTCTGCGTCGATCGAACCGGCGTGATGCATCGACGCGCTCCATCGCGTTGCGCGGACTGAACAGGCCGCCATCGCACCGGGCTCACCGCATCCACCAATCGCCCTAACACTCGGCTGATTAGCGTAGGCAGCACACAACGACATGACCGCAGAGATCCAACGATGACGACGATGCAATCCCGGGAGCGTTTGGTGAAGTGGCTGCAGGACGCCTACGCCATGGAGAAGGAAGCCGAAACCATGATGAAAGCGATGGCCGCGCGCATCGAGCACTACCCGGAGCTCAAGCATCGCATCGAGCAGCATGTGCAGGAAACCCAGCAACAGAGCGCAGGCGTGCAGCGTTGCCTGGAATTGCTCGACGGCAGCATCCCCACCGCCAAGGGCATGTTGAGCAGCGTGCTCGCCAGCATGCACGCAGCGGGCAACTCGATGATGACCGATGAGGTCACCAAGGGCGTTGGCATCAGCTACGCCTTCGAGCATCTGGAAATTGCGTCCTACCGCGCGCTGGTGGTTGCTGCGCGCAGTGCGGGAGAGCAAGAGGTCGCGCAGATCTGCGAAGACATCCTGCAGCAGGAAATCGAGATGGCCGAGTGGTTGATCGAACACCAGGAAGCCATCGTCGTCGCGTTTCTTGAACGCGAACAACTGGAAGGCGTCACCGCCAAGCGTTAGTCCGCCCCATCCCCTTCGTCCACCCAGAAAGGAGCCACTCATGGCGATCAAAACCGTTGAAGAATTGTTTGTCCACGAACTGTCCGACATCTACAGCGCCGAGAAACAGCTGACCAAGGCGTTGCCGCGCTTGGCCCGCGCAGCGACCGAGCCCAAGCTCAAGCAGGCCTTCGAAACGCATCTGGAAGAAACCCAGGGCCAGGTCGAACGTATCGACCAGGTGGTTGAACTGCTCAGCATCAAGCTCAAGCGCATCAAGTGCGCGGCGATGGAAGGCCTGGTCGAGGAGAGCCGTGAGGTCATTGACTCGATCGAAGCCGGCCCGGTGCGTGATGCGGCCCTGATCGGGGGCGCGCAGAAGGTGGAGCATTACGAGATTGCCTCGTACGGCACCATTGCCGCGCTCGCCAAGCAGCTGGGCTATGCCGATGCATTGAAGCTGCTGCTGGAAACGCTGGAAGAAGAAAAAGCCACCGACGAAAAGCTCACCCTGCTCGCCGAACAGGGCGGCAACCAGAAAGCATCCCAGGCCAGCAAGGCGGCCTGATGTTCCGCGCGGGGCGGCCCTGCCCGCCCCGCGTTTCCTGCTGACCCCCAGCAGGTCTCCCTCCGCAAGCCAGCCCCGCGTCCTGTCCGCTCTTGCAGTGGCAGTTGTTGCCTGGCGCCAGTCATGGAGCGAAACCCATGTTCATGCATAACAAGCGTTTGATGTACACCGTCCGCGTTGCCGAGCCGAATCCCGACCTGGCCACGCTGATGCTCGAGCAATTTGGCGGACCGCAAGGCGAGCTGGCTGCGGCCATGCGTTACTTCACCCAGGCGCTGGGCGAGGACGATCCGGGCCGCAAGGATCTGTTGTTCGATATCGCAACCGAAGAATTGAGCCACCTGGAAATCATCGGCTCGATCATTGCGATGCTCAACAAGGGCCCGAAGGCGGTGCTCTCCGAAGGCATGGAAGAAGCCATGGAGATGCGCAACATGACCCAGAACAGCACCAGCCACACGCAGCAGATTCTTTACGGTGGTGGCCCGGCGTTGGTGAATTCGGCCGGCGTGCCGTGGACAGCAGCGTATGTGGATTCCATCGGCTGCCCCACCGCCGACATGCGTTCGAACATTGCAGCCGAGGCACGCGCCAAGCTGGTCTACGAGCGCCTGATCAATGTGACCAACGATCCGGGCATTGTGGATGCACTGCGCTTTTTGATGACGCGTGAAGTGGCGCATCAGAAGTCGTTCGAAAAAGCGTTGTATTCGATCGAACCCAACTTCCCGCCGGGCAAGCTACCGGGCGACCCGCGTTTCACCGACAAGTACTACAACATGTCGCAGGGCGAAGGCGACATGGTCGGCCCGTGGAATGCCGGCGAGCAGTGGGAAGTCATCGCCGACCGCGAGCAGCAGGCCGCGGTGGACGGCGGCGACGGCTTGGCCACGGTGGCGCTTGATGCCACCCAGACCAAGGCGCTGGATGCGATGTCGCTGCGCCTGCTGTCCAACCCGGAGCTGGACCGAGTCACTGGCGCAGACCTTGGCGCCGGCCCGGGCGCCGGTTCCACGACCGGCGATATCCAGCGCTGATCCCACCGCGCAACCGCGCATGACTGCCCGGGCCGTTCGCGGCCCGGGCGTTTTTGCTCACCGCACGACACAGGAGTTGCCATGAACGACAAGCCCAAACTGGAGACCCACGACGAACGCCAGTCGGCGTACCGAGGCGACGGCGGCGATGCGTCCGTCGACAGCCGTGGCCGGCAGGATCCTTCTGCCGCTGACACCGCCGATGCCGCGCCGCCGCAGGATGGCCAGCCGCAAGCCTATTACCCGCGCGGGCACGGCCATGGCGGTGGGCTCGGCGAAGGCGAGCCGGACGGCCATGCCGAGCGCGACGGCCAGACCCAGCCCAACTTTGGCCAGAGCGGCACGTATGGCAATCAAGACCATCAGCAGGCCCAGCAACGCGCCCGCGCAGATAGCGAAGGCGACGACACCTGACCTCGATCCTGTCGGGACGACATCGCTGCCCACTCGGCATCGTTGCCATCGGTTTCGCTGAAACACCAAGGGGCGCAGCGCGCCCCTTCTTCATGTGCTCCGCTGCGCGCCCGATGCGCAGGCGATCAAGCGCGTAACAGCGGCGCCGGGCGTCCTTCCGCTGCCCATTCGGGGCGCACCCCGGCCGCTGCAGCGCAACGCTCCAGGCGCCATGGGCTGAGATGACGCATTGCCTCATGGCCGCTGAGCTGCAACCACTGCGCAACATCGCCGTCGATACACAACGGCCGGTGCGTGGGCATGCTGGACGACGAGGCCACCAGCAACGAGAACCCCATCTGCAGGCGGCCGCCGATATCCATCACATTGCGCAGCCCGGCCGCGTACAGCGCGCGGTTGTCCGGGCTCAACCAGGTGGCCGCCGTGTTGCCATCCACCGAGGCGGTGCACTCGAAACCGCATAACGGAATCGCGCAGCGCTGGGTTTCCCAGATGGCCAGATCCACACCGCCCAGCCAGCTTGGCTCCTGCATGTGCAGCGAACGTTGCTGACCGGGCGCGCGGCGGCCGAAGGTGGCACGCTCCTCGCGCTTACCGCCGCGGTCGGCGACCAGAATGTCGGCATCGGCACCCACGCCGACCTCGACCCATGCGTTGCTCGCCACCCTGGCGGACAACTGAAGAATGCGGGTAATCATGACTGCTCCACTGTGCGAATCGCGGTGACACACACAGCTACGCAAATAGCGCGCCAACTATTTGACGACCGCACGCCTGCGCAATGTAGTCATGCCAAGGCCGCCACGACGCCGTCTTCAAAAATTTCTCACATCACGCCGCAAGAACTGCATCGGCGCGCAAGAATTTCCATAACGCAGGCGTATGGAAACGCCTATGGCATAGCCAGCGAGCGCATCTGCATCAACGTTTGAAGCTGTGTTGCGAACGCCTTTGTACGTGTGCAAGAGATGCGCAGCACATGCACGCCAATGCGACGAGTCCGCAGGAAAACGATCGAGCAGACTCAGGCAATGCATCGCACATTCACCCGCACTGGCTGTCGGCACACAGGCCGGCCATCACGCTGGGCAGCAGACAGACGCGCTGCATGCGTGCCGAAACAACGGGCACGTGGCGCAGCGCAATGACACGCACTGCGCCGCGCCAGTGTCATCGCACTAGTTCTTGCTGCCACCGGCGGCCAGGCGCCCTTGAAGGGCAAGACTGCGATAGCGGCGCGTCGGGGCGCAGCATTGGGACCGCGCCGCACAGCTGCGCTTGCCCCTTCACCGCTAACAAGCCGGAACCCAAACGTCGCGCCGACGCCACGCCTGCTGCATTGCCGCCAGCGACGCCAATGCAACGCACAGCGTAGGAGCGCGCTTGCGCGCGATGTGACTTACACGCAGCGCCGCCGCCCCGCGAGGATACGAATACCGAACCCGCATCCCTTCGCCCCAACAACGTGGGGCGCTGCCCTCAGTCGTCTACCGACGTCAGCGGCAGCTGGATCTCGCATTCCAATCGCGTGTCGCTGAGCTCGTAGCGGGTCTGCGCGCCGTGGCTGTAGGGCAACGCCTTTTCGATCAGGCGCCTGCCGAAGCCACCCGCGTCCGCGCGCACGGACCGCTGTTGCAGGCTGGCACCCTCTTCCACCCACGACAACACCAGCCGTGCCGGCGCGTTCTCGCTGGTCTCCACCCGCCAACGGATGGTCAGCGTGCCGGTGTCCACCGCCAGCGCACCGTACTTGCGTGCGTTGGTGGCCAACTCGTGCAGCGCCAATGCCAGGGTCTGCACGGTGGATTTGCGCAAGGCCACGTCCGGCCCGTCCAGGATGATGCGGCGCTGATCCGGCTCGGCACCGAGCGCATCCAGCTCCATGCGCAACAGCGCGCCGATGGTGGCCGGCGCATTCTCTGCCTGCGAGAGCAGCCCCTGCACACGGGAGAGCGCGGCCAGCCGGTCTTCGAACTTGCCGGCGAACTCGTCCATGGTGCCGCTGCTCTGCATGGTCTGCGTCGCCACCGACTGCACCACGGTGATGAGGTTACGGGTGCGGTGCTGCAGCTCGGTCACCAGCACGCGCTGCTCTTCCTGCAGACGGCGCAGGTTATCCGACTCGGTGGAGGTGCCCAGCCATTCCAGCACATGCCCATCGTCGTTGCGCACCGGCGCGCTGCGGGTATGGAACCAGCGGTAGCCGCGCTCGGCCGCGTTGTAGAGCCGGTGCTCCACATCCAGCCCGCCACTGGCCGGGCAGTCGCGCCAGGCATCCATGGTGAGTTCGCGATCGTCCGGGTGCACCGCTTCCAGCCAGCCCAGCTCGCGGCTTTCCTGATCGGTCTGGCCGGTGTAGGCCGACCATTGCGGGCTGGACCAGGTCCAGCGGCCGCCATCGAGCGAGCGCCACACCAGCTGCGGAATACCCTCCATCAAGGTGCGCAGGCGCTGTTCGCTACCGCGCAGCGCATCTTCGGCACGGGTCAGCGGGGTGACATCCATGAAGGTGATCACCGCCCCGCCGATGAAGTTGTCCACCGTGCGGTACGGCAGCACGCGCACCATGTAGCGTGCGCGCGTGGTGGGGTTTTCCACCTCGCGGTCGAGCACCGCCAGCGTGCGGATCACCCGGCGCACATCGTCCTGCAATTCCTTGTAGGCCACGCGCATCTTGATGTGGCTGATCGGGCGATGGATATCGCTTTCCACCAACGGCACGATGTCGGTGACGGCCGGGGTGAAGTTGGTCACGCGCAGTTCGTTGTCCAGAAACACCGTGGCGATCTGGGTGCTTTCCAGCAGGTTCTTCAGATCGCTATTGGCATGCGCCAACTCCTGCACGCGATGCGCCAGCTCGCCGTTGACGGTGGTGACTTCCTCGTTGACCGACTGCAGCTCTTCCTTGGAGGTCTCCAGCTCTTCGTTGGCGCTTTGCAGCTCTTCGTTGAGCGACTGGTACTCCTCGTTGGAGGACTTGAGCTCCTCGTTGGTGCTCTCCAGCTCCTCGATCATCGCCTGCAAGCGTTCGCGGGTAATGCGCAGCTCGTTTTCCAGCACCTGCACATGTTCGTTGTCGGAGGCGGGTGGTTGCGACGCTGATTCCGCAAGCTCGCGCAGCTCCACTTCCTGGAACAACACCACATAGCCACGCGGCACCTCCGAATCGGAGGTAGGCTCCACGAAGATGTCCACCGCCCAGGTGACCCCGTCACCACGCATCTGAATGCCCTTGACCTGCACCGGCGCGTTGTCGGCCTCTGCACGGCTCAGCGCACCGCGCAGTTCCAGGCGCAGATCGCGGTGCACCAGGTTGAGCAGGTTGAGGCTGGGCGGGCCGCTGCCGGGGCGCACGAAGCGCCCGGCCTGCGCGGAGAAATGCATCACATCGAAGTGCTCGTCCAACACCGCGTACGCAGGCGCGTAGCGGTCGGCGATGCGCTCGCCCGCACGCACCAGCGCCTGGCTGGACGAACGCAAGCGCTGCACCGGCGCCGGCACCTTGCCCGGGCGCGCCGGCGACAATGACGGAAAGGTGGAATGCAGCCGCGTCTCGGCGTCGATCTTCTGGAACACGCGGAAGCTGCGCTCCACCGGTGCAAACAACTTGGCATGGCGCGAGACGTTTTCCGCATTGCCCAGGAACAGGTAGCCGCCCGGCTTCAACGCAAAATGGAACAGCGGGATCACCCGGTTCTGCAGTTCGGCATCCAGATAGATCAGCAAGTTGCGGCACGACACCAGATCCAGCCGCGAGAACGGCGGGTCCTTGACGATGCTGTGCTGGGAGAACACGCACAGCTCGCGCAATTCCTTGCTCACCGCGTAGGTGTCACCTTCCTTGGTGAACCAGCGCTTGAGGCGCTCCGGCGCCACTTCGCCCACGATGCTGGACGAATAGCGCCCCACGCGTGCGGCGGCCAGCGCGCGGCCATCGATATCGCTGGCAAAGATCTGGATCTGCGGCACCGACTCCAGCGTCTCGGCATGTTCGCGCAGCAGCATCGCCAGCGAATACGCCTCTTCCCCGGTGGAACACCCCAGCACCCAGACGCGCAGGTTGTCGCCATTCTGCTTGCCCTGGAATAGCCGCGGAATCACCTGCTGCTCCAAGAACTCGAACTCGCGGCGGTCGCGGAAGAACTGGGTCACCCCGATCAGCAAATCGTTGAACAGCAGCAGCGGCTCGTCCTGGCGGCTGCGCAGTACAGCCAGGTAGTGGTCCAGGGTATCGACCTGCACCACCTGCATGCGTCGCTGCACGCGGCGCAGGAACGTGGCGCGCTTGTAGCCGTGGAAATCGTGCCCGGTGGTGTTGCGCAGGATACCGGCGACCTGACTGAGCTGATTGCTCTCCGCGCCGCTGCGCACGCCTTCCGGCACGGCATGCGCAACACCGTGATGCCGTTGCATGTGCGCGGAGATGCGTGCGGCCACGCGCGGCAGCGGCAGGATATCGTCGGACACCGCGGCCGGGCTGCTGGCGCTATGCAGATCCAGCCCGTGCAGGGACGCATCGTCCACCACCAACGCCAGCCCACCGCATTCCTTGATCGCCGCCGTGCCCAGCGTGCCGTCGCCATCCACGCGGCCCATGATCAGGCCGATGACGTTGCCGTCCTGGTCGTGCGCCATCGAGACGAAGAAGCTGTCGATCAGGCCATGGTCGCTTTCGCCATCCAGCGGTCGCAGACGCAGGCGGCCTTCTTCCAGCGTGACCAGGGTATCTGCCGGCGGTAGATAGAAGCGGCCTGGCTGCAAGCGGTCGCCGTCACTCGGCGCCACCAACTGCTGGGATTGGGGGCCAAGCAGGTCGCGCAGCCGCGCTTCGTCGAGCAGCGCGCGGTCGCGCAGCAGCAGCATCACCGCCAGGTTGGCCCCGTTGCCGATGGTCTCCAGCAGCTCGGCCAGCCGCGTGGCATCCAGCCCGGTGGCGCCCACGCCCAGAATGAAAAGGGGGGAATGCACAGCGGCGTCGCTGTGGACGTCGCTGCGAATTGGGGTATCGGTCATGAGAGTCGCATCAGCCAGCGACAACTGGCCGCCATAGAACGTAGATGATCGCGCAAACCGGCATTGCCTGCCATGACAACCCGCTTCTGGCCGCTCAATGTGTAGGTCTGACGTGCCCGCTTACGCATGCCGTTAACCGACGTTGCGTACATGATGTGGTGCGCGACTCTCTACACCTTCGCGTCTTACCGGAGTCATCCCATGCACGACAGCCCCCTGCGCGGCCGCCGCATCCTGGTGGTCGAAGACGATTATTTACTGGCCGAATCGCTCAACGATCTATTGGCCGAGGCCGGTGCCAAGGTGGTGGGGCCGGTGGGCAACGTGCCCGAAGCACTGTCACTGGTGGCATCGGGGATCGGCATCGATGGCGCCCTGCTGGATGTCAACGTGCGCGGCCAGGCGGTGTTCCCGGTGGCCGATGCGTTGCTGGCGCGTGGGGTGCCGTTTTCGTTCTGCTCCGGCTACGACCGCTACACGCTGCCGCCGCGGTATGCGCATCTGTCGTACTGCATGAAGCCCTACAACCCGCGCACCATCACCACGCTACTCAGCCGCCAGCAGGCGCCCGTCGAACATCACTGATCGGCCGTATCCGGCGCGGTTTCTGCGGGCGGCTGTAGCGCGCGTTCTTCTTCGCCCAGCTGATTGAGCAGCTCCACCGCGGACTGGTGCGCGGTGCGCAGGGTGTCCAGCGGTTTGGAAGGGGTTTCGGCGCGCAGCGAATACAGCGCGAAGCCCATCACATTGAGCCGGTTACGCAACTGATGCATGAGCTCGCGGCGACGCAGGTGGGCCGCATCGCTCACGCGTTGTCCTTGTCACTCAGGCGGTTGTGCAAGGTGCGCACGCTGATGCCGAGTTCGCGCGCAGCCGCCTTCTTGTTGTAGCGCGTGCGTGCCAGCGCCGCTTCGATCATGGCGTCTTCGGCCTGGCGCATGGTCCAGCCGGCCGGAATCAGCAGCCCGTCTTCGTCGGCCTGCGGCACGGCCTGCTCCACCTCGGGTGCGACGAGCAGGTCGCCATCGGTGCGCAGGTACAGGTAACGGATGAACGAGCGCAGCTCGCGCACGTTGCCCGGCCAGGTGTGGTGGGCCAGATAGCGCAACAGCGATTTGGTGGGCAACTTGCGCTTGCCGTAGGTGGCGTTGAGCTCGTCGATCACGCGCAGGCCGAGCAGGCGCGCATCGCCACGGCGCTCGCGCAAGGGCGGCACCTGGATCGGGTATTCGTTGAGGCGATAGAACAGGTCCTCGCGCAGCACCGCCTGGTCGCGCTGCACGCGCTGGTGGGTGGCGGCCACGACGCGTGCATTCAACGGGATCTCCTCGCTGCCGCCCACACGCATGAAGGTGCGCGACTCGATCGCCCGCAGCAGGTACACCTGCAGGCGCATCGGCATCTCGCCGATTTCGTCCAGGAACAGCGTGCCGTCGGCCGCCTGTTCCAAAAAGCCCGCATGGCGGCGGTCGGCACCGGTGAAGCTGCCGCGCTCGTGGCCGAACAGCTGGCTGGCCAGCAGTTCTTCCGGGATCGCGCCGCAGTTGACCGGCACAAAGCGCCCGCGGCGCCCGGACACGCGGTGGATGGCGCGCGCCACCAGGTCCTTGCCGGTGCCGGTTTCGCCGGTCACCAGCACGTTCAGATCGGTCGGCGCCACGCGCACGATGTCCTTGCGTAACGCCACGATGCTGTCGCTGTTGCCGACGATGCCCAGGTTGCCCTGCTGCGCCTCACGCAGCCCGCCCAGCACCCGCTCCAGACGCTCGGGGGCGAATGGCTTGGTGAGGAACTCGCTGACACCGAACTGATGCGCACGGCCTTGGGTCTCGCGCGCGTAGTCGCCGGACACCACCACGATCTGCGGAGTGTGGTCCGGGTCGAGCCGCTCGATCAGGTCGAAGCCGCTGCCGTCCGGCAGGCCGACGTCGACGACCAGCAGATCGGGGAAGTTGCTGTCCAGCCAATGGCTGGCTTCGCCAAGCGAATGCATCCCCTTGGCGCGGAAGCCGCTATCGGTGGCCAACTCCACCACCTGATCGCAGAACTCCACGTCGTCGTCGATGATGGCGCAGGAAAGACGGTCCATAGGCGCTTCTGTCCGCAATGACTGGTACATGTTCGGTTGAAAATTGTGACGACGGCGCGAAGATCGCGGCCTGTCATCCCCTGGTCCTTCACCCGCCGACAGCGGAACCATCCCACGCTTGCCCCCGTCGCGGCTAGAGCTCGCCAAGCCGCCTTCGGACGTTCGCCGGCCACAGCGGGTTCTACCAGTGCCAAGCGTCATGGTCCGGCCCGGTCGGCGTGCCAATCCCGCACACGCGCCAAGTACTGCGAAGGGTTGGGCCTGAGCGACCGCGAGAATCTGCGGCCGGTGGCACGGAGCCATGGATCAGCTCGGTTGATTCAGAACGAAGCGGCAAGGATGCCAGCGGAGTCAGCGGCAGCCAATGCATCGTGAGGCATCGGACTGAACCCTTCATGGGCTCCCGCCCGGGCGACTGACTTACCCACAAGTTACGCACCGCGTGTCAGCACCATGTGTAGAAACTGCTCACGTGCACCTGCGCGCAGGCTGCCAACACTGAGGCGACACAGGTGATGAGGTGTCCCATGAATGCACTCTCGGCGCAGCCACGCACTGCGCATCCGCGTGCAGATGTGCAGGCGGAACTGGCCCACTGGCGTGCCGAGCACCGCCGTGGCGAGCTTGGCTATTACCCGTTCGACGGCGTCCCGGAGGCGACCATCCGCGCGGTCTGCGATGCCTGGAATGCGCATCCCCAGCTGACCGACCAGCAGGCGATTGCCGCCGTGCGCGACGCGTTGTGCCTGACGCCGGGCTCGATGAACGCGGTTCTGGCGGACTGGCTGGCCCCGCGCTGCCTGCGCCATCTGCGTCGTGGTTGAACACGCGGCGCGACAGCGCCCGGCAGCGCGCGAACGCCGATCTGTGCAGCCGATCACGGTCGCGCCCGGCCAGGGCGCGGACCCTGTTCGCGTAGTGCCGCGTCAACGCGGCGTACCTGCGCACCGGGTGGGTGTGATGCCGGCTGCGGTGCCAGCTGCGCTCGGCAGGCGTGCCTGCTTGCTGCGTGCGGCCTGTACCGGCGTCGCACGCAGCAGCGCCGTCACGGATGGCCTGCGCGCGCCTGCTCAGCCCGCCCTCTAGGGAGATGTCTGTGGACGCGTTGCTGCTCTCTCGCATCCAGTTTGCGTTCGTGATTTCGTTCCATGTGCTGTTCCCCGCCTTCACGATCGGGCTGGCCAGCCTGTTGGGGTTTCTGGAATGGCGCTGGCTGCGCAGCCACGACGATGTATGGAAGCGCCTGTATTTCTTCTGGCTGCGGATCTTCGCGGTGTCGTTCGGCATGGGCGTGGTCAGCGGCATCGTGATGGCGTTCCAGTTCGGCGCCAACTGGCCGGAGCTGAGCCGCATCGCTGGCGGGGTGATCGGCCCGCTGCTCAGCTATGAAGTGCTCACCGCGTTCTTTCTGGAGGCGAGCTTCCTCGGCGTGATGTTGTTTGGCTGGGGGCGCGTGTCCGAGCGGCTGCACTTTTTTGCCACCTGCATGGTGGCCCTGGGCACGTTGGTGTCCACCTTCTGGATCCTCTCGTCCAACAGCTGGCTGCACACCCCGCGCGGCTTCAGCATGGTCAACGGCGTGGTGCATCCGGTGGACTGGCTGCAGATCATCTTCAACCCGTCGTTCCCGTACCGGCTCACCCATATGGCGCTGGGCTCGTTCATCACCACCTGCTTTGTTGTGGGCGGCGTGGGCGCGTACTACCTGCGCAAGCGCAAGCATGTGGACGCGGCGGCGCTGATGCTGCGGCTGGCGGTGGCGTTTGCCGCCATCGTGCTGCCGATCCAGGTGTTGGTGGGCGACCAGCACGGGCTCAACACGCTGGAACACCAGCCGATGAAGGTGGCGGCGATGGAAGCGCACTGGCACAGCGATGGCGACGGCAATGGCGTGCCGCTGGTGGTGTTCGGCGTGCCCAATGCCGAGGCCGAGCGCAACGATTACGAAGTGGCGATCCCGCGGCTAGGCAGCCTGATCCTGACCCATTCGCTGGATGGCGAAATCGCCCCGCTCACTTCGGTGCCGCGCGAGGAGCGCCCGCCGGTGGCGCCGGTGTTCTTCGCATTCCGCATCATGGTGGGCCTGGGCATGGCCATGCTGTTGCTGGCCTGGATCTCGGCCATCGCGTGGTGGCGCGGACGGCTGCACGCGCGCCCGCTGATCATTGCCTGGAACCTCATGTTACCGGCCGGCTTCATTGCGCTGGTGGCCGGGTGGTTCGTCACCGAGATCGGCCGCCAACCGTATGTGGTGTACGGGCTGCTACGCACGGCCGATGCGATGGGCCCGCAATCCACCGCGATGGTGGCGGTGTCGCTGGCGGTCTACGTGGCCGGCTACGCCTTCGTGTTCGGCTGGGGCATCTGGTACCTGGCCAAGCTGGTCCGCACCGGCCCGCAACCGCGCGGCGATGGCCCGGACGTGGCCAGCGGCGAACACACGCCTGCGCGGCCGTTGTCGGCGGCCGATGAATCCCTGGAACAGGAGCACGCGCCATGGACCTGAGTTACTGGCTGCCGGTGGTGTGGTTCGGCGTGATCGGCTTCGGCGTGCTGATGTACGTGGTGCTGGACGGCTTCGTGCTGGGGCTGGGCATGCTGGCACCGTTCGCCCGCGACGAGCAGGAAGTGGACCTGATGATGAACACCGCCGCGCCCATCTGGGACGGCAACGAGACCTGGCTGGTGCTTGGCGGGGCCGGGCTGTTTGCGGCGTTTCCTACCGCCTATGCGGTGATCCTCTCCGGGCTGTATCTGCCGGTGCTGTTGATGGTGATGGCGCTGGTGTTTCGCGGCGTGGCGTTTGAATTTCGCTTCAAGGCGCATCGCTCGCGGCGGCTGTGGACGCTGTCATTCATTGGCGGCTCGATGCTCACCGCTTTTGCGCAAGGCATCATCCTGGGCGCATTGGTGGAAGGCATGGCGTTGGACAACGGCCGCTATGTGGGCGGTGTGTTCGGCTGGTTCAGCCCGTTCACCATCCTCACCGGTGTGGCGCTGGTGTTCGGTTATGCGTTGCTCGGCAGCACCTGGTTGATCCTCAAGACCGATGGCCGCACCCACGAACTGGCACGCCAGCTCACCCGCTCGCTGGTGGGCGTGGTGGTCGCCTTCATGGTGCTGGTGAGCGCGTGGCTGCCGTTCCTGAGTTCACACGTGATGGCGCGCTGGTTCGAACACGGCAATTTCTGGTGGCTGTCGCCGATCCCGGTGATCACCGCGGTGGTGGCGATGCTGCTGTGGCGCGCCGGCAATACCTCGCGCAACCACGCCTCGCCATTCCTGTTGACCCTGGCGATCTTCGTGCTGGGTTTCATCGGCCTGGTGCTGGGCATGTGGCCGTACCTGGTGCCGCCGAGTTACACCATCTGGCAGGCGGCAGCGCCACCGTCATCGCAGATCTTCCCGATGGTGGGCTTGATCGTGCTGCTGCCGCTGGTGCTGGGCTATACCGCGTGGTCGTACCGGGTGTTCCGCGGCAAGATCGCTGCGGATGTGGGCTACCACCATCATTGATCCGCTGACGTGCGCGTTGCATTTTCCGCCACATGAAAAAACGCCCGCGCGATGCGGGCGTCGTTCGTTGCACCGAGGCGTTGCGGTCAGCGCCGTTCGGAGCCGTCCGGGCGCTCGTAATCGTGCTCCGGGTCGGCCTTGTTGACGTCACGGTCTTCATCGGGCATGTCGTGCTCCTTCCATTTGACGTCCTCGTTGCGCCGCTCCTGTGGCGTGAACGGCTTCTTCTGGTCGTCTTCCGGACCCCACGGTTTTTTTGGTTCGGTCCCCATATGCACTCCGCTCTGGACACAGGTGTTGTTGTGCTCAACGCTAGGCACGCGCGCATTGCCGAAGGGTGAAGGTGCAGTAGCGTTGCGTGAAGGCAGCACCCATCAGCCACCGGTCTGGGAATGCGGTGCGGCCACCGGCTTGGATTGCGGCGAGTCCTTCTGCCGCAACCAGATGGTCAGCACCACCAGCGAGAACACCGCCAAAAATTCGCTCTGCCAGTTCTGCATCGACTCGAACCAGAACGCGGCGTCGGTGAAGTGCTGCAGCAAACTGATCGGTGGCAGCCCCTGCTGCGCGCGCTCGGCCAGTTCCAGCCGCCAGCTTCCCAGCAGATGCAGCACAAAGCTCAGCAGGAACAGCACACCGAAGGCGATGGCCAGCGAGTGCTCGTACAGGCGCAACCACAGGCCACCCTTGCGCACCGGCCACGGGATGCGGCCCGGTGCAATCTCGCTCGTTTCTTCATCAGGATCGAGCGGCCGCGATTCGGCCGAGCCTACCTGGCGCAGCTTGACGGTGAGCAGCACATACATGCCCATCTGCAGGAATTCGCTTTCCCAGTTTTCAAACAACGCAGAGATGAAGTGCCCGCTGCGCAGGTACTGGCCCAGCGTCACGGTTGCATGGCCCAACTGTGCCAGTTCCTTGTTATAGGCATGCAACCCCGCATACACCTGTGCGGCGATAAACAACAGCGCCAGCCCAAGCAGACACAACGACAAACCATGACGACGAAAGATCATCTGTACGCTCCTCTGATACCGAAAGTATTCGAGCAAGCACAGCAAAAACGCATGAATACTGCGTGGTGAACCGCCGCAATCAGCAGCGAGTGAGTGCCGCGCGGCGGTGTGCGTAGCCAACACACATCGCGGC
The DNA here is from genome assembly GCF_041475695.2 of Xanthomonas sp. NCPPB 4037. Taxonomy (NCBI): domain Bacteria; kingdom Pseudomonadati; phylum Pseudomonadota; class Gammaproteobacteria; order Lysobacterales; family Lysobacteraceae; genus Xanthomonas; species Xanthomonas sp. NCPPB 4037. The sequence goes on along the minus strand of NZ_CM191261.1, from coordinate 669,050 downwards.
GACATCGCCTATGCCCGATATTTACTTCTGCGTGGCCACACTGACCGTCCAGCTTCCTTCCCCGTCAGGAGATCACCATGCCCGTGCCCAACTACCCGCGCCCGCCATTCAAGCCGCAGCAGCAAGGCTTCCCCGGCAAGACCGACAAGATGGACCCGCGCCCGGATCACGGCGAAGACAGCTATGTGGGCCACGGGCAGCTGAAAGGTAAACGCGCGTTGATCACCGGTGGCGACAGCGGCATTGGCGCCGCCGTGGCCATCGCTTACGCACGCGAAGGCGCGAATGTGGCCATCGCCTTCCTGCCGGATGAGCAGGAAGACGCATCACGCATCGGTGCGTTGATCGAAAAAGCCGGCGTGCGCGCACTGCTGGTGGGCTGCGACATCAGCGACCCCAACCAGGCTGCGTCCTTGATCGACAAGGTCAACAGCGAATTCGGCGGGTTGGACATCCTGGTCAACAACGCCGGCTACCAGAAGTACTTCCAAAGCTTCGAAGAAATCACCCTGGACGAGTGGCGCAAGACCTTCGATACCAATGTGCACGCAGTGTTCAACCTGGTGCGCTTGTCGGTGCCGTTGATGAAGGACGGCGGTTCCATCATCAATACCGCTTCGGTGCAATCCAAGAAGCCCACGCCAAACATCCTTCCCTATGGCGCAACCAAGGGTGCGCTGGCCAATCTCACCATCGGGTTGGCCGGCGTGCTGGCCGAAAAGCAGATCCGCGTCAATGCGGTGCTGCCGGGCCCGATCTGGACACCGTTCATTCCCGCCGGCATGGACGAAGAATCGGTGGAAAGCTTCGGCTCGCAAACGCCGATGGGCCGCCCCGGCCAACCGGTGGAGCTTGCATCGGCCTACGTGATGCTGGCCTCCGATACCGCCAGCTACACCTCCGGCACCTTACTCACCATCTCCGGTGGTGCGGTCACGCTCTGACCAACACAGCGTATCTGCGTTCTACAACGCCACTCACTCGAGTGGCGTTTTTGTTTGCGTATCACTGCAGATGCGCGCACATCAGACACTGCATCTGGCAGCCACGTCCGTGCGTGATTTTCCGGTCAAGGCCGCACTCGCGCTGCGCATACTTGCTGTTGCGTTTCTTCTAACGGCGCGATCCATACCGTAGACACCACTGGATCGTGATGCATGACCTCTTCCGCGTTGCCACTTCTTGCCGCAGGCACCACGCGGCGGTGAAGCAGTGCGCCTTGGGAATCAGGGCCATCACACATGCGCACCCGGACGTGCGATCCGGCGCAGCACGCGCCACTGGCTAGCTCGCGCGCCCGCGCCCCCACAAGGCCCACAGCAATGAGAATCCTGGTCACCGGCGGTACCGGCTACATTGGCTCCCACACTTGCGTTGAATTGGCGCGGCGCGGACATGAGATCTGCATCGTCGACAATCTGAGTAATTCATCAGAACGCGTGCTCGATCACCTGGCCCATCTGATTGGCGCGCGCCCGGCGTTTCATTGCATGGACGTGCGTGCGCCCGAGCTCGCCGAGCTGATGCAGCGCGAGCGGATCGAGGCGGTGATCCACTTCGCGGCGCTCAAGGCGGTGGGCGAATCGGTGCGCGAGCCGCTGCGCTACTTCAACAACAACGTCACCGGCACGCTGGCGCTGCTGCGCGCGATGCGCACTGCGGGGGTGGCCAACCTGGTGTTCAGTTCGTCTGCCACCGTGTACGGCGACGAGAACACCAGCCCCATCGAGGAACGCGCGCCGTTGAAGGCGATCAACCCGTACGGGCGCACCAAGCTGATGATGGAAGAAATGATCGGCGACCTGAGCGCGGCCTGGCCGCAATTCAACGCCGCACTGCTGCGCTACTTCAACCCGGTGGGTGCGCATCCCAGCGGATATCTCGGCGAAGACCCGCGTGGCGTGCCGAACAATCTGATGCCGTACATCGCCCAGGTGGCAGTGGGCCGCCGCGATGCGCTGCAGGTGTTCGGCGACGACTACCCCACCCCGGACGGCACCGGCGTGCGCGACTATCTGCACGTGATGGATCTGGCGCGCGCGCATGTGGATGCCATCGAGTATCTGCACCACGAGCGCCAGGGGCTGGTGGTCAACCTGGGCACCGGCCGGGGCCACAGCGTGCTGGAAGTTGCCGCCGCCTTCGAGCGGGCCAGCGGGCGGCACATTCCGCTGCAGTTTGCCCCGCGCCGCGATGGCGACGTGGCGGTGTATTACGCCAGCACCGCGCTGGCCAACCGACTGCTCGGCTGGAAGGCGCAGTACGACCTGGAGCGCATGTGTGCCGATACCTGGCGCTGGCAGTCGCTGCATCCGGAAGGCTATGCGCAGTCGCGCCTGGTGCGCCCGCGCGCCACCACGCCGATGGGCGAACGCGTGGCGCCGCTGCGCAAGCTGCTGCCCGGCAGCGATGGCCGCCGCCGTCACGAGCCCGCACGTGCCTTGCTGCCCGCACACGGGCATTCCGGCGCCTGAGGCGCCATTCCCCTTCCCCCGAATCGAGGACCTTGCATGAGTTGGGCTGGACACTTTCAATACGACATCGGCAAGAGCCGCCGTGCCGTGCCATCGGCGACCACACCGCAGTTCGATGCCACACGCCCGACCCTGCTGTGCCTGTCGCACCTGCGCTGGAGTTTTGTCTACCAGCGCCCGCAACATCTGATGTCGCGCTTCGCGCAAGACGCCAACCTACTGTTCTGGGAAGAACCTATTGCCTGCGACGAGCCCGAGCCCTGGCTGCAGGTGCGTGGCGAAGAAGGCGGCGTGCAGGTGCTGGTGCCGCGGCTGCCGGCCGGCTGTGAAGGCGACGCCGCCACGCAGGTGCAGCGCCAGTTGCTGGACGGCTACCTAGCCGAGTTGGGCGTGCGCGATCTGGTGCTGTGGTACTACACGCCGATGAGCCTGCGCTTCAGCGATCACCTGCAGGCACGCACGGTGGTCTACGACTGCATGGACGAGTTATCCGCCTTCCGTGGCGCGCCGCCGGAGCTGGTGCAGCGCGAACGCGAGCTGTTGCAGCGCGCCGATGTGGTGTTCACCGGCGGCTACAGCATCTGGGAAGCCAAGCGCGCCCTGCACGCCAATGCGCACCCGTTCCCGAGCAGCGTAGACGTGGCGCATTTCGCCGCTGCGCGCACTGCGCAGGACGACCCACCGGATCAGGCCGACATCCCGCACCCGCGCCTGGGCTTCTACGGCGTGATCGACGAGCGTTTCGATGTGGCGTTGCTGGGCGAGATCGCCGCGCGGCGCCCGCAGTGGCAGTTCGTAATGATCGGCCCAGTGGTGAAGATCGACCCGGCCGAGCTGCCGCGTGCCAACAACATCCACTACCTGGGCGGCAAGACCTACGACGAACTCCCCGGCTATCTCTCCGGCTGGGACGTGGCGTTGATGCCGTTCGCGTTGAACGCCTCCACGCGCTACATCAGCCCGACCAAGACGCCCGAATACCTGGCGGGCGGCTGCCCGGTGGTGTCCACGCCCATCCACGATGTGGTGCGCACCTACGGCGATACCGATGTAGTGCACATCGCCGAGACCCCATCTGAATTCATCGCCGCCTGCGAGGCCGCGTTGCAGGACAGCGCCAACCGCGAACAGCTGCTGGAACGCGCCGACGCGGTGCTGGGCGATATGTCCTGGGATCACACCTACGATTTGATGAAGGAGAAGATCACATGGACACCCTGAAGGCTTCCGGCGGCGCACCGCTGGCCACCGAGCGCAGCGGCGGCAGCCGCCGGCGTGGTTTCGATTACCTGATTGTCGGCGCCGGCTTTGCCGGCAGCGTGCTGGCCGAACGCCTGGCTGCCGGCCTGGGCAAGCGCGTGCTGGTGGTCGACCGCCGCCCGCACATCGGCGGCAACGCCTACGACTTCCACGACGATGCGGGCGTGCTGATCCACCGCTATGGGCCGCACATCTTCCACACCAATGCGCAGCGCATCGTGGACTACCTGTCCAACTTCACCCAGTGGCGGCCGTACGAACACCGCGTGCTGGCGCAGGTGGGCGAGCAGCAGGTACCGATCCCGATCAACATGACCACCTTGAACGCACTCTACGGCCTGCAGTTGCGTAGCGAAGAAGAAGCCGCCGCCTTCCTGGCCAGCCGCGCCGAACCGGTGGCCGAGATCCGTACCAGCGAAGACGTGGTGATCAACCAGGTGGGCCGCGAACTGTACGAGACCTTCTTCCGTGGCTATACGCGCAAGCAGTGGGGGCTGGATCCCTCGCAGCTGGACAAGTCGGTGACCTCGCGCGTGCCCACCCGCACCAACGACGACGACCGCTACTTCACCGACACCTTCCAGCAGATGCCACTGCACGGCTACACGCGCATGTTCGAACGCATGCTCGACCACCCCAACATCAAGGTCATGCTCAATACCGACTACCGCGAGATCCGCGACGAGCTCGACTACCACCAGCTGGTGTACTGCGGGCCCATCGACGAGTACTTCGACTATTGCTACGGCAAGCTGCCGTATCGCTCGTTGAAGTTCGAACACAGCACCGTGGACCAGGAGCAGTTTCAGGCAGTGGCCACGGTCAACTACCCGGCCGAGGAGGTGGCCTACACCCGCATCACCGAGTACAAGCACCTCACCGGCCAGCAGCACCCGAAGACCAGCATCACCCACGAATACCCGTCTGCCGAGGGCGACCCGTACTACCCTATTCCGCGTGCGGAAAACGCCGAGCTGTACCGGCGTTACGAGCGGCTTGCCGCGGAAACGCCTAACGTCACCTTCCTTGGCCGGCTGGGCACCTACAAGTACTACAACATGGACCAGGTGGTGGGGCAGGCACTGGCCTTGTACAAGCGCATCGAAGATGCCGAGCACAAGCGCCGCGCCGAACTCGCCGCATGAGGCATGACCGCACCAACCGGCAGCCACTTGCTGCCGGCCAGTGGTTTGACGATGCGACGTGGCTCCGGCGCGCGTCGTGCAGCAGGATGTGAGATGCATACCCCCACAGTGTTCGACAGTTTCTTCATGGCCGGTTTCGAGTGCTCGACCCATCGCCGCCGCGATGGCCGCCGGCTCGATCTGATTGCCGGCACCCGGCACGATCGCTGGGCGGCCAACGACTACCGCGCGGTGGCCGCGCATGGCTTGCGCACCGTACGCGACGGGCTGCGCTGGCATCTGATCGAGCAGCGGCCCGGCCACTACGATTGGTCCAGTTTCCTGCCGATGCTGCATGCCGCGCAGGCCACCGGCACCCAGGTGATCTGGGACCTGTGCCATTACGGGTGGCCGGATGACGTGGATATCTGGCGCCCGCAATTCGTGGAGCGCTTTGCGCGTTTCAGCGCTGCGGTGGCGCAGTGCGTCAAGAACGAAACCGACGCGGTGCCGGTGTATGCACCGCTCAACGAGATTTCGTACTGGGCCTGGGCCGGTGGCGATCAGGGCCGCATGCATCCACTGGCGCGCGGGCGTGGCTTCGAGCTCAAGCACCAACTGGTGCGCGCGAGCATCGCCGCGATCGAGGCGGTGCGCAGCGTGGAGCCGCGCGCGCGCTTCGTGCAGGTGGACCCGGCGATCCATGTGGCCGCGTCCAACGACCGCCCCGGGCCACGGCGCGAAGCCGAACGTCTGCGGCAGGCGCAGTTCGAAGCCTGGGACATGCTGTGCGGCACGCAATGGCCGGGCCTGGGCGGCGCGCCGCAGTATCTGGACATGATTGGCGTGAACTACTACTCCAACAATCAGTGGTATCTGGGCGGGGCCACCATCGCGGCAGATTCGCCTGACTACCGCCCGTTCTCGGAGATGCTTGGCGAGATCTGGCAGCGCTATCAACGCCCCATCGTGGTGGCAGAAACCGGCGCCGAAGGCGACCACCGCGCCCGCTGGCTCGATCACGTGGGCGGCGAAGTGGCGCTGGCGCTGCAGCGCGGTGTGGCGATGGAAGGGCTGTGCCTGTATCCAGTGCTCGACTACCCCGGCTGGGAGAACAACCGTCACTGCCCCACCGGGCTGCTCGGCTACGCCGATGCGGCCGGCGAGCGCGAGGTGCATGCCGAACTGGCCGCGCAGCTGCGCCACGAACAGGTGCGCTTCGGGTTCTCCGCACCACAGTTTGCCCTGGACGACATCGCCACATGAGTACCACCGCCGCTGCGCAATCGGAGTTGCTGCCGGCCAGGCCGGCACGTTTTCTGTGGCACTACATCTGCCAACGTCCGTGGCACTTCGGTGGGCTGCTGGTGTTGATCATCGGCGCGGCCGGCTGCGCGGTCGCGGTGCAGTACGGCATGAAGCTGCTGGTGGATGCGATGTCCACCGATCAGCGCACCCAGGCCGATGTGTGGACGCCGCTGGGCCTGTTCATCGGGTTGATTGCGGTGGAAAACCTGTTCTGGCGGTTGGGCGGCTGGTTGGGTTGCCGCACCGTGGTGGCCAGCGTGGTGGATATCCGGGTGGACCTATTCCGCCATCTCACCGGCCACCCGATGCGCTATTTCACCGAGCATTTTGCCGGTGCGCTGGGCAACCGCATCACTGCATTGGGCACAGCCGCCGGGCAGATCTATGGCGGCCTGGCGTGGAAGATCCTGCCGCCCATCGTCGACTTCATCGGCGCCATCGTGGTGTTGTTCACCGTGGACTGGCGCATGGCCGCCACTTTGATTGGGTTTGTGGCGGTGGTGGCCGCGATCATCACCGGCTTCGGCATCCGCGGCCGTGCCAAGCATCAGCGCTTTGCCGCGCAGGCCGCACGCGTGGGCGGCGAGCTGGTGGATGCGGTGTCCAACGTGTGGACGATCAAGGCCTTTGCTGCACGCGACCGCGAGAGTGCGCGCCTGGCGCAGGAAATCGGCCACGAGGCGGTCGCGCACCGGCGCAGCTGGATGTATGTGGAAAAGGCCCGCGTCATCCACGACATCTGCCTGTCGATCATGGCGGGCGGCATGCTGATCTGGGCGATCAGCGCCTGGCGCGGCGGCGCGGTGAGTGCCGGCGATGTGGTGCTGGTCAGCGCCTTGACATTCCGCATCCTGCACGGCTCACGCGACCTGGCGCTGACCCTGGTCGACACCACGCAGCAGCTGGGCGCCATCGCCGATACCTTGCAGATCATCCTGCAGCCACACGCCCTGCCCGATGCCGATGCACCGCTGGCGCTGGCCGAAGGCGACGTGCGCTTTGAAGGCGTGCGCTTTGCCTACCCGGACCGCCCGGCAGTGATCGAGGCGCTGGACCTGCACATTCCTGCCGGGCAGAAGGTGGGCATCGTTGGCCCATCCGGTGCCGGCAAGTCCACGCTGATCGCCTTGATCCAGCGGCTGGACGATGTGGAATCGGGCCGTGTGTTGATCGACGGCCAGGACATCCGCAGCGTGAGCCAGGACAGCCTGCGCGACCGTATTGCCGTGGTGCCGCAGGAAACCGCGCTATTCAACCGCAGCATCGCCGACAACATCCGCTACGGCCGCCCGGAAGCCAGCGATGCCGAGGTCCACACCGCAGCACGGCACGCCTTCTGCGATGGCTTCATCCGCGAACTGCCGCAGGGCTACAACACGCTGGTTGGCGAGCGCGGCGTGATGCTGTCGGGCGGCCAGCGGCAACGCCTGGGCATTGCGCGTGCGTTCCTCAAGGACGCCCCGATCCTGATCCTCGACGAAGCCACCTCCGCGCTGGACACCGAATCCGAGGCAGAGATCCAGTCCGCACTGGACCACCTGATGCGCGGCCGCACGGTACTGGCGGTGGCCCACCGCTTGTCCACAGTGATCGGCTTCGACCGCATCGTGGTGCTGCAGGACGGGCGCATCGTCGAAGACGGCAGCCCGGCCGAACTGCGCGGACGCGGCGGCGTGTTCGACAGCCTATGGCAACGCCAGGCGGCGGGCTTCGAACAGCCGGTGGCGGAGGATGCGTGAGGGGCGGTATGGCTGCGCGCAGGCTTGCGTTGCTGAGCTTTACGGGGCTGAAGTAGAGCTTCGGCTTTGAGAAGCGTGGCAGCAGCGCAAGCCTACTTCCGGGGCGTGGCGCCCGGTACACGCAGACACAGTTGGATCACTCAGCGAGACGAAGCGGCCTCAGTTAAGACGAGGCGGCACAGGCAGGATGCGAATGCGAAACGTTGCCCTGCCATCTCCGCCTTCGAGCGGCTTCTCTAGCATCAGCGAGTGCTGCCCGCAGCCCACCAGGGGACTGAGCGACGAGTGGGCCATGAACCGACGTCGCGTCGGATCGGGCAGAGCTTCCGCGATTTTTAATGCCCGCGGCTGCCAGCTACGGGGCGCGCTGCCTGCGCTTTGGGATCGGTCCCGGTATCTGACGACGCCACGCTAAGCCACCATCAGAATCACAACAGCGCAGCAAATCGTCACATAGCCGAGCACAGGGCGAGTACCGGTATGCAGCAATCTCTCATGACTTTGGTGGTCGAACGAACACGAGGATGTAAGAGGCAAGAACCTTCACGGCTCGTGGTGCACACGCACGTGCAGTGATCTGGATGCAATCGATGCCCTCGAATGCGATCTGCCTACGCAAAAAGAACAAGGGCGACCGTGGCCGCCCTTGTTTCCCATCACTTCCACTACTGATCAACCCAGCAGGCACCCGGCAACACTCACCTACAGCTCGGCCAGGCACAGCCTGCAAGCAGACATCACACACCGCTCAATGCGGCGGCCGATAATCCCGCAGCTTGGTGGTGACGGTGCCGACCTCCTCGACCGCAGCCCGCAGATCGTCTTCAGACATACCCAGTTCGCGGGCCCAATATTGCAGCTCCCACTCCTCGCTGATGCTCACGTGTTCCATGTCGGTGGGTTTGCGGTTTGCGTCTGCTGTGCTCATGGCGTATTCCGTTGGCGTATGTCTGCCGGATGCGCTGGTAGTCAGGTCAATGGGTCTGGGTTCAATGGGTCTGCGTGCGCTTGGCCTTGAGCCCGCGCGCATGCTCCAGGTGTTCGGCAATCATGTCGCGCTCGCGCTTGAGCTCCTTGCCCAGGTCGCTGGAGCCCGGCTCGCTGCTGACCTGCGCGTCCAGTACGGCGAGCGCCTTTTCATGGCTGATCACCGATGCCTGCAGGTATTCGCGCTCGAACTCCTGTGCATGCAATCCGTCCAGACGCTTGCGCCCGGTTTCGAACTGGGCAAGCGTGGACTTGGCCTGCGCACTGCTGCGATCCGGCCCGAAGCGGCTGAGGTCGGTGAGGGCGGCGCTGTGCGCCTGGTCCATCTTGCGGGCGAACTCCAGCACCTCGCCCACCACGCCCTTGGTGACGGCCAGCTGCGCCAGGGTGCGCTCCTGCTCGTGGAAGACCGACAACGCACCGAGCGCCTGCGCGCGACCGCCTGCCCCGTGTTGCGTATCGCGCTGGGCGTCATTCTGCAGGGCACCGCGCAACGGGTCGCCGTGCGGCGGCGTGCTGCCGTCCTGCTGCGTATCGCCCTGCTGCGTATCAGTCGCCGACCCCTGGCGGCGCTGCCAGGCCTTGTAGGCGATGACGCCCACGGCGCCGGCGGTCACGAGCTTCAAGATGCTTCCCATTGCGGTCTCCTGGAGAGTGTGGATTGTCGAAGATGGCCAGCGGCGCGAGCTGCTTACAGCCACCGTGCGAGTCGATCCAGCCTGCGAGCGGCAGGGTTAGCCACGCGTGACCTGCGCATCAACACCGCGTCGCTGCGCGTGCGCGTCCACATCACACGCACGCGCCGTGCTGACGTTTTTAACGCCGCGCCGCCAACACTGCGTGGGTTGCCGCTGACCGCCGGCGCTCACGGAGAACTGCATGCTCGCCCTCAACTATCACGGCTCGCGCGATGTGCGGGTTGAAACGGTACCCGACCCGTTGCTGGTGGAACGCGATGACCTGATCCTGCGGGTGACCGCCACCGCGATCTGCGGCTCGGACCTGCACCTGTATCACGGCAAGATTCCCGACCTGCGCCCTGGCGATATTCTCGGCCACGAATTCATGGGCATCGTGGAAGAGGTCGGCCCGGATGTCACCGCAGTGCGTCCGGGTGACCGCGTGGTGATTCCGTTCGTGGTGGCGTGCGGCCAGTGCTTTCACTGCCTGCTGCAGGAATTTTCGGCCTGCGAAACCACCAACACCGGCAAGGGTGCGGCGCTCAACCACAAAGACATGCGCCCGCCTGCGGCATTGTTTGGCTTCAGCCATCTTTATGGCGGTTTGTCTGGTGGGCAGGCGGAATACGTGCGCGTACCCAAGGCCAATGTCGGCCCGCTGGTGGTGCCCGATGCTCTGCACGATGAGCAGGTGCTGTTCCTCTCCGACATCCTGCCCACCGGCTACCAGGCGGTGGTGGACGCAGGCGTCAAGCAGGGGTCCACCGTGGCCATCTTCGGCGCTGGCCCGGTCGGCCTGATGGCGGCGGCGTGCTGCCGCATGCTGGGCGCCGAACGGGTGTTCATGGTCGACCGCCACGCTTACCGGCTGGACTTCGCATCACGCACCTACGGTGTCATCCCGATCAACTTCGACGAGATCGACGACCCGGCCGACATCATCGTCTCGCAGACCGATGGCCGCGGCGTGGATGCCAGCATCGAGGCGGTGGGGTTCGAAGCCGAAGGCAGTGCGCTGGAAACCGCGTTGACCACCTTGAAGCTGGAAGGCAGCAGCGGCGTGGCGTTGCGCCAATGCATCGCCGCCACCCGCCGCTGCGGCACGGTGAGCGTGCCCGGCGTGTATGCCGGCTTCATCCATGCCTTCATGTTTGGCGATGCGTTCGACAAGGGGCTCACCTTCAAGATGGGCCAGACCCACGTGCAGAAGCACATGCCCTACCTGCTGGAGCACATCGGCAATGGCGAGCTCAAGCCCAGCGCCATCATCTCGCACCGATTGCCGCTGGCCGAGGCCGCGCGTGGCTACGAGGTGTTCGACAAGAAGCAGGACGATTGCCGCAAGGTGGTGTTGACGCCCTGATCGGCACACGCATCCCGCAGAAAGCGCAACGGCGCGTCCCTGAGGGCCGCGCCGTTGTCGTTCCTATCTTTGATGCTGAGTGACGCGTACAGCGCGCGTGGACTGCTTTAGAGCTGCCAACAAACGTAGCGCGCAGTCTTCAGGTGGGTGCGGATGGCGCGGACAAACCGGCGTGTACGGGGGTACATGCCGATTCCGAGCACCGGCCGCGCCCGCCTGGCTGCTGCGCGGTCGTTTGGATAGCGGCGCTTAGTCCGGCGCCTTGGCCGGTACGAACGGCGAGACCGGATCGCTGGCCGGGAACGTTTCTTCCACCGCTTCGTCCTGGCGCTCGTCCTGCTTTTTGTCCTCCTCGTGCGCCTGCTCGTGCTGCGTGTTGGCGGCGTGCGTGGACGGGGTCGAATGGGATGTGCTCATGGGGTTCTCCTGCAGGGCGGGTAGACAGACCCGCGTACTCGCACACGCTACGGCCGCGCATCGCCGATGGCAGTGAAAACCGCCTTCGCATGTGCTGCACAAACACAACGCGTTGCCGATTGGCTGGAGCGTGGCGCTTGGCATCGCCGCACTCCCAGCACGAGGCGATGGACGCAGCTGGCCTTGCTCGCACGCTGTGGATCGCGGCATCGGAGCCCTGGCCGGCGCATTGCATGCGGAGCATGCACGTGCGGCGCTGTGCATCGGCGCAGCTTTCAATTCGGCACCCAGGCGATCAAGCGCAATGCCATCTACATCCACGCCAATGCGCCGCCTAACGTGTCTGAGACAGCTGCCGCCCGGGTACGGTTCACACCCGGATACGCCCAGGGTGTATGGTGCAAGGGCGGCCGGAGTCCGGTGTCGCCTCCTCATCTTTCTGGCCTTTTCCATCAAGAATCTCTGCGAACGCTGCGACGCCGTCTGTTGCCGGCTCACCGTCCTGGTCGATCCAACCGACCGCATCCCACACCATCTGACCAGCGTGACACCGGAAGGTTGGCACGTGATGGCGCGCGACGAGGAAGGCTGGTGCGTGGCCATTGATGCCGCGCGCATGTGTTGCTCCATCTACGAAACGCGCCCGGCGATCTGCCGTCGCTTCGTCATGTCCGGGCCGTATTGCCGCGACGTGCGTGCCACCTACGACGATCAACGCCGGCGGGGCATTCCCTTGACGCTCTACAACGCATGAGGATTTGCGATGAATAATTCCCGCCGCCAGTCGATGACCGTCAGCAACCAGCCTGGCAAGCCGCGCTTGTCCGAACAGCGCCTGGCCGCCGATCTGGAAGAATTCCAGAAATCCGGCGGTGCGATCGAGCGCCTGGGCGACACGCCGCTGCGCCGTGAAAAGAAGCGTGGCGCGCCGGAGACCCCGGCTGCAGCAGCTGCGCCCGCCAAGGCCGCCGCGGACGCGGACGCGGAATAAGCACGCCGCAAGACGACAGCCGGCCAGGCGCCGCTGTCGTGCCGTACGCGCGTTGCGGTTGAGGCGAACAGTCGCTGCGCCTACCGATGCATCTGCTGCCTGCGCCGCACCACTGCCGCGCACAGTGCCTGTCACCAACATCAAGCGTTGAACCTCGCTGCAGGCTGTGCCGTTTCTGCTAGACGAGCCGGCCAGCGGGAAATCCGCTGCACTTGGCACGACCAGGGCAGGCACGGCCGTTCAACGTCATCAAGCGCATTGCGGGCAAACAGTCGCGCAATGACCAAGCGAAACCTCAACGACAATGGCTGCAGCAATCCCCCGCTCGCGCCGCGGAATGCCGGGTCGAACAGCGCCCTGCCCGCTTAGAGCGGCTAACAAAACGTCGCGAGCAGTCGTCAGGTGGGTGCGGACGGCGCGGAGGAACCGGAATGTACGTGGGTACATGCCGATTCCGAGCACCGGCCGCGCTCGCCTGACGGCTGCGCATTCGTTTTGATAGCTGCTCTTAGTCCTCCTGCCGCCGCAGCACCAGATACCGCCGCCAGTGCACGCCCAGCGCGTCATGCACATCGCCTTCGGGCATCGAATCATGCGGGCAGGCCAGATTGAGTTCGTGCCGCCAGTGGATGCCGAACTCGCCGCCCGGCCACGGTGAAATCTGATACCCCTCGGGGATCAACAGTTCCGGCGCCGAATCGGCCTGCAGCGTCTGTCCATCCTGCGGGCCGCCCACCAGATGCAGACGCACGCACCCTTCTTCTTCGTTCACGACCGTACTCCTCAACATGGCGGGACTGGTCGCATCCAGCGGGTTGGGGCGGCGCGCTGCGCAAACGGACGCATGCAATGGCAACGGTGCACTGCACGGTTGCCAGACGACGCCCCGACTGGCAGCGCCCGTGTTTCCACCAGCGCGTGCCATCGATTGCATTGAGTCTAGAAGCGGGCGCCGCAGGCAGGCGTGAACACTGCGGCAGCGTGGAGTGAGCCGTGTGGCGGTAGCGCGCGCATGACGCTACGCAGCGGCGCTATGCGCGCTCAGCGGATTACAACAGCTGCGCGCGGCCGACCGCGCCGAGGCCTTGTGCCAGCGCAGCCATTTCGTTGGCCAGCGCGATGACGTCGCCACCGGCCTGTGCGGCGGTGGTCATGATGCGTTGATAAGCGTCCCAGAAGTCCGGTCCACTGCCATAGGCGTCGTGGAACCCTTGCAGCTCCAAGACCAGCAGATCGGACACTTGCATGTCAGAGCGGTCCATTGTGTTTACCTCGTTGGGGAATGTCCCCGGCCCGCAGCTTATACCCGTTCACCTTACAAAACCGGGTCCGCCAGGCGACAGCGGCGGCGAACCTGAATTGGTTAAATTGCTGGCTTTGCAATGGCTGAAACGGTGTGTCTGCGGCCGCAAACGCTGCGATTCTGCGGCGCTTTTTGACATACAGGACACATCTGCAACAACGCTTGTCGATCCGCTTTATCCAACGGCATCCTTGACGGGACAGGCGCACTCAACTGTGGAATCAGCTGCATGGCCCGCAGGCACGCTCGCATCTGCTCGTAGTGCGAGCACTCGCGACACGCGCTGCAGCTTCCCAAGCTACTGCTCGGATCTCGAACCGCCTGGCCACACATCTGCGTTTGGAATGAACGAATTTGCCGCTTCAAGTGCGTTGGCGAACACCCTACTTGCCCACTCAAATGCAGCACGTCTAAACCCCGGTCAGGCCGCTGTGCCAGGACTGCATCTTGCGGCGGCTTCGTCGCAAGACAACTCCGGCAACACCTGCGACCGATGCAGATCACGACGCAATCAGCTCACTGCGCACTGCCGCACCACACCACGCGTAACCCCCACTCATCCCGCCCGTCGCGGCAACTGCGCCAACAACTTGTCCAGCGTAATCGGGTAGTCGCGCACGCGGATGCCGGTGGCGTTGTAGACCGCATTCGCCAGCGCCGGCGCCACGCCGGTGAGCCCCAGTTCGCCAACGCCCTTGGCTTTCAACGGCGACATGGTCGGGTCCACCTCGTCGATGAAATGCGCCTCCAGATGCGGGATATCCGCATGCACCGGCACCTCGTAACCGGCCAGGTCGTGATTGACGAAAAAGCCCAGCCGGGTGTCCACCACCATGTCTTCCATCAACGCCGCACCCACGCCCATCACCATGCCGCCGATCACCTGGCTGCGTGCGGTCTTGGGGTTGAGGATGCGCCCGGCCGCGCACACCGCCAGCAACCGACGCACGCGGATTTCGCCGGTGTCGGCATCCACCGCAACCTCGGCGAAATGCGCGCCGAAGGTTTGCTGCGCGTACTGCTGTTTGAGCGTACCGAACTCCATCGCGTCTTCGGCCACCAGCTCGCCGCCGGCGGCCGCCTGCGCCAGCGCAATGGAACGCGTGCCGGCGTGCACCTGGCCGTCGGCAAAGCGGGCCTGGTCCACCGGCATGCCCAGGCGCTGCGCCACCGTCTCGCGCAGCTGCATGCAGGCGGCATACACGCCGGCAGTCACCGAGGCGGCACCTTGCTGCCCGCCGGAACCGGGCGTTTCCGGAAAGCTGGAATCGCCCAGCCGCACCACCACCTGGTGCAGCGGCAGGCCGAGCAGCTCGGCCGCGGTTTGCGCCACGATGGTGTAGCTGCCGGTGCCGATGTCGGTCATGTCGGTTTCGATGGTCAGCGTGCCGCTGCGGTCCAGCCGCGCACGCGCAGCGGCCTTGGAGATCGGCGCGCCGCGAATGGCTGCGGCCATGCCCATGCCGATCAACCAGCGGCCGTCGCGCACGCTGGCCGGCGTGGGGTTGCGCCGCGACCAGCCGAAGCGCTGCGCGCCGCTGCGCAGGCACGCGATGAAGGGCCGCGTGGAGAACGGCCGCTGCGGCTGTTCCGGGTCCACCTGGGTGTCGTTGACGATGCGCAGCTGCACCGGGTCCATGCCCACGCGTTCGGCCAGTTCGTCCATGGCCACCTCCAGCGCCATCATCCCCGGCGCCTCGCCGGGCGCGCGCATGGCATTGCCTTCGGCCAGGTCCAGCACTGCCAGCCGCACCGCGGTCATGCGGTTGGCGCCGGCGTATAGCGCGCGCGTGGACAAGGTGGTGGGCTCGCTGCGGCCGCCGCGCAGATTGCCGGACCAGCTTTCATGGCCGATCGCGGTGAGCCGCCCGTCGGCGTCGGCGCCCAGCCGCAGGCGCTGGATGGTCGCCGGCCGGTGGATGGTGCTGTTGAACATCAGCGGGCGCTGCAGGGCCAGCTTGACCGGCCGCCGGGTGATGCGCGCGGCCAGCGCCGCCAGCACCAGATCCGCCTGCGCGGTGCCCTTGCCACCGAAGCCGCCGCCGATGAACGGCGACAGCAGCCGGATGCGCTCCTTGGGCACGCCCAGGGCCTTGCCCAGATCGCGCGTGCCCCAGTTCATCTGCTGGATCGCGGTGTGACAGATCAGCTGCTCGCCCTCCCAGCGCGCGATGGTGGCGTGCGGCTCCAGCATCGCGTGCGCCTGGTCGGGTGTGCGAAAGGTGGCATCCACGGTGAACGGCGCGGCGGCATAGGCCGCAGCAAAATCACCTTGCGCGGTCTGTGGCGGCCCGCCGAACGGCGCCTGCGGCGCCACCCGGGCGCTGGCCTGCTGGGCTGCCAGGTCGTACTGCCCGCGCTCGCGCGCATAACGCACCCGCACCAGCGCCGCACCGGCGCGGGCCTGTTCGAAGGTCTCTGCCACCACCACTGCCACCGCCTGGTGGTAGTGGTCCACCTGCGGCGCGGCCAGAAAGCGCTGCACATAGAAGTCGCCGGTGCCCAGCGCGGGCACGTTCTGGTGGGTAAGCACCGCGATCACCCCGGGCGCGGCGAGTGCGGCGGCAGTGTCCAGTGCGGTGATGCGCCCCTTGCCGATCGCCGCGCCGAGGATGTAGCCGTAGGCCATCTGCCCGGGTTGGTCATGCCATTCATAGGCGTAGCGGGCCTGCCCGGTCACCTTGAGCGGCCCGTCCACGCGGTCGACCGGCTGGCCCAGCACTTTGAGCTGGTCGGCGGGCGTGGCGCCTGCGGGGGTATCGAACTTCATGTGGGTGCTCCTGAGGGGGACGGGCGGGCTGCGCGCCACCGCGCGCCTGGGCGCTGGCGAGGGCCTGGCACTGCCAGATCGGCCCGAATCAGCCGGCGCACGCGGCGGCTCGGACAGCCGCCAATGCCTACCCGTTTGTAGCAAACGCAGGCGCCGCCCGGAGCCCATTTCCCGGCATGGGGTCATGAACAGGCCTCATGAATCGGCCGGATGCACGCGCTGCGGGCAATGGCTGCCTCTCCCCACAGACATTGCCCGCGCTGCGACCGGCAAAGCTTGCATGGTCAAGCAGCCGCCTGGAGGAAAGCCCATCCCCTCCCATCCCCCTCCCATCTCCCCGCCATCTCCCCGCGCCCCGACGATTCCCCATTCCCCATTCCCCATTCCCCATTCCCCATTCCCCATTCCCCATTCCCCATTCCCGATTCCCCCTCCATGAACGCCACCGCCCGCCGCAGCGCCCGCCCGCCCTGGCAAAGGGAGCGGCTGTCATTCCCGTGTAAAATGCGCGGTCTTTGACCGGAAGAATGGCGAAAGCTCCTCCACGGGCGCCCCTCTCGGGCCCGGCGTTCATTCGCCTGCTCGCTCGCCTCACCGACGTTCACGTCGCGCAGTCCAACCACGCGCTGGCCGATCGGCTGAGCCAGTGGATCGACTGGACGCGCGCCGTTGCCGTGTCCAAGGCACTGGACGGCAAGCTGCCCGACGCCGAGACGCTACCCGAGGTGAACGCCATCGGTGCCGACGACTGCGCGCGCCTGCGCGCCAGCCTGGCCACCAGTTGCGTGACCGAGCTGGACACGCTGCTCACCCGGCTGCGCAGCGAAGCCCGCGCCGCCGCGGCCGCAGGCGCCCCCGCACCGCTGGCCGACTACGCGCCGTTCCGGCAGCACTACCTGGCCATGCAGCGCGGCATGCGCAGCACCACCGGCGATTTGCGCGGCCGGCTGCGCGACATGCTGGCGCAATCGGGCAACGGCGAGATGGCGCGCCTGGCCGAAGTGGACGCGGTGATGGAACTCACCCTCAGCCCGCGCGAGCAGAGCCTGCTGGCCACCGTGCCTACCCTGCTCGGCACCCATTTCGAACGCCTGCGCGCGGCGCACTATCCCGCGCAAGACACCGACACCGCGCCAGCACGCCCCGGCTCGGATGCCTGGCTGGACGTGTTCCGCAACGATTTGCAGAGCGTGTTGCTCGCCGAACTGGAAGTTCGTTTTCACCCTATCGAAGGCCTGCTTGCAGCGCTTCGCACCCGCTAATTGGGACGTCATGTTCAGAACTCTCGTGTCCGTTTTCGTGTTTCTTGTCGGCCTGCTGGCGGTGTGCTGGGTCGGCATCGGTTACCTCGGCTCCAACCCGCTCGGCGCATTGGTCGCCGCGGTCATCGGTGCCTGCTACATCGCCGGTGCGCTGGAGCTGTACCGCTACCGCCAGGCCACCATTGCGCTGGAGCAGGCGCTCGAAGGTGTGAGCAGCGCACCCGCGGCGCTGGCCGACTGGCTGCAGACCGTGCCCGCCGGGCTGCGCAACGCGGTGCGCCTGCGCATCCAGGGCGAACGCGTGGCGCTGCCGGCGCCGGTGCTCACGCCGTACCTGGTCGGCCTGCTGGTGCTGCTGGGCATGCTCGGCACCCTGCTTGGCATGATGGCCACGCTCAAGGGCACTGGTTTTGCGCTGCAGAGCGCCACCGACCTACAGGCCATCCGCGGCTCGCTGGCCGCACCGGTCGAAGGCCTGGCATTCGCATTCGGCACCTCCATCGCCGGCGTTGCCACCTCGGCCATGCTCGGGCTGCTGTCGGCGCTGTGCCGGCGTGAGCGCCTGCAGGCCGTGCAACAGCTCGACCTGAAGATCGCCACTGCGTTGCACCCGTATTCGGACGCGCACCAGCGCGGCGAGACCTTCAAGCTGCAGCAGCAACAAAGCGCGCTGATGCCGGCCCTGATCGACCGCCTGCAGGCATTGATGGCCAGCATCGAGCAGCACAGCGCCGCCGCCGATGCACGGCTCACCGCGCAGCAGGCCGACTTTCACGCGCGCACTGAAACCGCCTACCTGCGCCTGGCCGACTCCCTGCAGCAGTCATTGCAGGCCGGTGTGGCCGACAGCGCCCGCGCAGTGGGCGATGCATTGCAGCCGGCGATGGCCGCCACCATGGCCGGCATCGCACAGGAAACCACCGCCCTGCATGCGCGCATCAGCGACGCGGTGCAGCAGCAGCTGGAAGGCATCAGCACCGGCTTTGCGCACAGTGCCAGTGCCGCCAGCGCGCACTGGAGCACGGCGATGACCGCGCAGGAACGTGCGCAGCAGGCGCAGACCGAACAGCTGCAGCATGCGCTCGCACAGATGGCGCAGCAGACCACCGCCCTGCAGGACAGCGTGGGCCAGGCCGTGCAGCAGCAGCTGGGCGTGCTGACAGACGGATTCGAACGCAGCACCAGCGCTGCCGCTGCCAACTGGCAGGCCGCGCTCACCGCGCAGGAACAGGCCCAGCAGGCGCTCACACAACAACTGCAGAGCACCCTCGCACAACTCGCCACGCAGACCACCGCACTGCAGGACAACCTTGGCCAGGCGGTGCAGCAGCAACTGGCTGCGCTCAACGATGGCGTTGCGCACAGCACCGCCGCGGCGGCCGCAGGCTGGGCCGCGGTGCTGGCCGAACACCAGCAGTCCACCCAGGCGCTCAGCGCGCAGTTGCAGCGCACGCTGGAGCAGATTGCCGAGCACAGCACCACGCTGCAGGACGGCGTGGGCCAGGCGGTGCAGCAACAGCTCGACGGGCTCAGCACCGGCTTTGCCGCCAGCACCGCCACTGCCGCGCAGACCTGGGCGGCGGCAGCGAGCGAACAGCAACGCGCCAACCAGAGCCTGACCGATGCACTGCACACCACGCTGACGCACTTCGCCAGCACGTTTGAAGCACGCTCCGAAGCCTTGGTGGATGCGGTGTCCGCGCGCCTGGAACAGTCCAGCAGCCAGACCGCCGATGCCTGGAATGCCGCGCTGGCGCAACAGCAGCAGGCCAGCGCGGAGCTGGCCGCACAGCACCAGGGCGCACTGAGCGCAGCCACCGCCAGCAGCGAGGCGCACGCCGCCGCGTTGATCGGCACGCTGCAGCAGGCGCATGTTGACTTGCAGGCCGCACTGGAAGCACGCGACGACACCCGCCTGGCGCTGTGGAGCGAGCGCTTCACCGCGATGAGCACGCGCCTGAGCGCGCAATGGGAACACACCGGCCAGCAAGTGGCGCAGCAGCAACAGGCCATCTGCGACACCCTGGCCGCCACCGCCAGCGAGCTCTCCACGCAGGCGCAGGCACAGGCCAGCGCCACCATCGCCGAAGTGTCGCGCCTGATGCAGATCGCCGCCGAAGCCCCCAAGGCCGCTGCCGACGTGGTGGCCGAGCTGCGCCAGAACCTCTCCGAAAGCATGGTGCGCGACACCGCGATGCTGGAAGAGCGCAGCCGCCTGCTCGCCACGCTGGACACCTTGCTCAACGCGGTCAATCACGCTTCCACCGAACAACGCGTCGCCGTCGATGCATTGGTCAGCACCTCGGCCGATCTGCTGCAGCGTGTGGGCAGCCAACTCACCGAACAGATCGGCACCGAGACCAGCAAGCTCGAAGCGGTGGCCGCGCAGGTCACCGGCAGCGCGGTGGAAGTGGCCAGCCTGGGCGATGCGTTCGGACACGCGGTGCAGTTGTTCAGCACCTCTACCGGCGAACTCAACGACCGCCTGCAGCACATCGCCGGCGCACTGGATGCAGCGCAGGCGCGCAGCGACGATCAGCTGGCGTATTACGTGGCACAGGCGCGCGAAGTAGTGGACCTGAGCATGCTTTCGCAGAAGCAGATCATCGAAGAACTGCGCCTGCTCGATGACCGCCGCTTGGACGCCAATGGAGCGCAGCCGGCATGAGCGATGAGATCGACCTCGATGGCGAATCCGCCGCACCGATCTGGGCCGCGTTCGGCGACCTGATGTCGGTGCTGCTGGGCGCGTTCGTGCTGATCCTGGTCGGCGTGATCGGCGTGCAATTGCAGCTGTCCAGCCGCCTGGACGACGAGGTCAAGCAGCGCCAGGCCGAAGCGCAGCGCCGCAAGACCCTGGAACAGGCGTTGGCCGCACCGCTGGCCGCCGGCCGCGTCACCCTGGTCAACGGCCGCATCGGCATCCGCGGCAGCGTGCTGTTTGCGCTCAATTCCGATCAACTGCAGCCGGAAGGCCGCGAGGTATTGAAGAGCCTGGCCGCGCCACTCTCCGAGTACCTGGTGTCGCGCGAAGAGATCCTGATGATCAGCGGCTTCACCGACGACCGCCCGGTGCTGGACAGCAACCGTCGCTATGCCGACAACTGGGAACTGTCCGCGCAACGCGCGCTCACCGTCACCCGTGCGCTGATCGCCGAAGGCGTGCCCGCCTCTTCGGTGTTCGCGGCCGCTTTCGGCTCGCAGCAGCCGGTAGATTCCAATGCCGACGAAACGCGCCGCGCCAAGAACCGCCGTGTGGAAATCGCGCCGATTCCGCGCCCGTCGGCCACCGCTGCTGCCGCTGCTGCTACACCACGATGAGCCGCACCGCGTCATCCACCCAGGCGCAGCTGGAACAGTGGCGCGCGCAAGGCGCCGACCAGCGCGACCCGGTGCGCTTCCATCTGATGCAGACCTTGCAGGCACGTGCCGCCACGCAGCCGCCGGCCGTGCGTCAGGTGCTGGAAGACAAGCTTGCCGCGTTGGTGACGGCCTATGCACAGGCGATGCAGCCGGCGCCGGCCTCCGCGCCCGTACCTGCGCCGCCAGAACCAGCAGCCGCGCCCAAATCGCGCGCGCGCAACAAGCGCAGCGCCGCACCTGCACCTGCACCTGCACCGGTCTCCGCACGCCAGGCATTGAGCGAGCTGCTCACGCAGATGGCCGGCCACACCGCACTGCTCAGCGACAGCAGCACCGGCAATGCCGCGCATGCTCCGCAATTCCCCGAGTTGCCGGCGCTGGACGACTTCCGCCGCACCTGGGCCACGGTGCGCACCGCCAGCCAGGTGCGGCAATCGCTGCAGGACGCGCCCGCCGATGCCGGCCCGCTCAATTCCAGCGTGCTGGTGCATCGGTGCATCAGCCTGATGCGCGCGCAGGCGCCCGGCTATCTGCAGCACTTCCTCGCCTACGTCGATGCCTTGTCGTGGATGGAGCAGCTGCAGCACGGCGGCGCACTGGCCACCGAAGCGCCGGCACCGGCATTGCCGGGCAAGAAACGCAGCCGCAGCGCGGCGCCGAAGCGACGCGCTTAGAGCAGCCATCAAAACGACTGCGCAGCCGCCAGGCGGGCGCGGCCGGCGCTCGGAATCGGCATGTACCCACGTACATTCCGTTTCCCCCGCGCCGTCCGCACCCACCTGACCACTGCTCGCTACGTTTTGTTAGCCGCGCTTAGCCGCACGAATGCGATGTGCGTGATGCACGTCGCCATCGCGTCGCGCACACTATCGCCTTCGGAGCACTCTTTCGATCCGGTCTCGCGCGCCGTGCAGCGCCCGCTACAACGGCGCAGCGTCCTGCGCGGCGACCGCGCAGCAGACGAACGGGCGCGCACCTCAGAACCTCAGCCGTGCGCCCACCGTCCAGGTGCGCGGTGCGCCCGGATACACCCATTGTTCGCTGTATGAAAACGCGGCATAGCGGCGGTCGGCGAGGTTTTCCACCTTTGCATACAGTCGCAGACGCTCGCTGAGGTCGTAGTGGCCCACCAGGCGCCACACCGTGTAGGCCGGCAACACGAAGCCGGTGTTGCTGTCGACCGACCCCAGCCGCTCACCGATGCGCGACACGCCCACCCCCACCGCGACGCTGCGCGTGCCGCTCAACGGTTGCGCGTAGTTGACGAAGGCATTGCCGCTGACGCGTGGCACGTTCGGAAAGCGACGCCCTTCCGCCAGCCCGGTGCCCATTGCAGCGGCGCTGCTGCGGGTCACCTGCGAATCGGTATAGGCCAGGCCCACCGAGGCGGCCAGGTGCGGGGTGAGCCGGCCCAGCAGATCCAGTTCCGCGCCTTCGCTACGCATCTGCCCCACCGGCAACGAAAAACTGGTGTCGGCCGGATCCAGGCTCAACACGTTCTCCTTGTCGATACGAAACACCGCCAGCGTCGCTTCCAGGCCCTCGCCGGGCTGCACGTATTTCAAGCCGGTTTCCAGCGAGCGGCTCTTCTCGGGCGCAAAGCTTTGCCCGTTGGCACCCACGCCACTATTGGGCCGAAACCCGGCTGCCGCACTGGCGTACAGCGACAGCGTGTCATCCAGATGCACGGTGAGCCCGGCACGCGGGCTGATGACACCGTCGGACGCTTGCTGCGTGGTTGCGCGCAGACGGTTTGCAATGCCCTGCTGATAGTGGTCGTAGCGCACGCCGAGCAAGGCCTTCCAGCGCGCGCCCAGATCGATTTGGTCCTGCGCATAGACGCCCCACACCTGTTGTCGCTCGTCGGTATCGGTGATCGGCGCCAACCGCCCAGGTTGCGCCACGCCATAGCGCGGTGCCAGCACGTCGATGCTGTAGGGCGTGGCCGCCGAGCGCGCGCGCAACTGGTAGCGGCTGTCGTTGAAGCGGTTGCCATCGATGCCGAACAACACGTGATGGCTGACCTTGCCGCTGCCGAGCGTGCCCAGCAGTTCGGCGCGCGCGGCGATGTCGCGGCCCTGGTAGTCGCGGTAGCGGCGCTCGCGCCGCAGCGTGCGATCGTCGGCCTGCAGCGTCCACGGCTCAGTGGAAAAGCCGCGCATGCCACTGTCGCGATACGTGGCACCGCCCTGCAACGACCAGGTCTGATTCAAACCATGCACCGCGAACACCTGGTGGCCGGTGGAATGCAGATCGATGTCGCCATCGCCCGGCTCGCCCAGAAAGCGCGACGCCGGCAAGCGGTTGGCATCGCCATCGATCGCGGTCACGCCGCGATCGAACGGGGCGTGGATGCGCAGCAGTTCCAGCTCGTAGGACACCGTGGTGTCGGGCGTGGGCATCCACAGCAGCGACGGCGCCAGCAGCGTGGCGTCGCTATCGACCGTGTCGCGAAAGCTGTGCTGGTCCTTATGCATGAGATTCACGCGGTAGGCCACGGTCTCGCTGAGCGGGCCGGTGCTGTCCAGCGCGGCGCGGTAGCTGTCGAAGCGCCCGGCGGACAGGTCCACGCTGTGCTGCGCATCGAACAAGGGTTTCTTGGTGACGATATTCACCGCACCACCCGGCTCGCCGCGCCCGTACAACGCCGACGCCGGCCCCTTGATCACCTCCACGCTCTGCGTGTTGGCGCCGTCGCGCAGGCCGTTGTAACCGCGGCTGGCGTTGAAGCCGTTGACCATGTAGTCGGAACTGAAGTTGGGGTCGCCGGTGAACCCGCGGATCGAATAGCTGTCCCACAGCCCACCCAGGTTGTTGGCCTTGGTGATGCCGCTGGCCATGTCCAGTGCGCCTGCCAGGTCGGTGACGCCGGCATCCTCCAGCAAGCTGTGGTCGAGCACGCGTGCACTGATCGGCAGATCGCGCAGCGGTGCTTCGGTCTTGGTGGCGCCAGTCACCGTCAACGCGCGGTACGTTGCGTAGTCGCTGCGTACCTGCACCGCATCCAGGCTGCGCGCCTGTGGCTCGGCCGCAGTGGCCGGCGCGGCGGCGCAGGCGAGCACGCCAAGCAGCGGCAGCATCGAGACAGCGCGGCGGTGCGGAAGAAGACTGGACACGGGGCAGGACTCCTGAAAGACAGCCGCCGGTGGCGGCTGTCGCGATGAAGGCACACAAAAATCGATGCGACGGTGATGCGGGAATGCGCCGCTAGGACGCCGGGTCTGCCATCGCTTCAAAGCGCGGTGCGCGTGCGAAATCGTCCCCGGTAAACGCGCGATCGCGGAACAGGAACCCGTAGTAGTAGGTGCGCAGTGCGCGGTGGTAGTCGCGGATGCGGTCCTGGTAGGCCAGCTGCGCCTGCAGATCGGTGCCGGCCAGACGCGTCAATGCGGCCTGCAGCGCCACCGGTGGCAACACCGCGGCCACGCGCTGCGCCAGCGCTTCGCGGCGGAGCAGGCCTTGCCGGTACGCGCTTACCTGCGGTGCCACCTGCGCAGCGCCGTTGGCGTGGAAGGCGAAATACCACTTGTAGTGGAATGCATCGGTCAGCGGCGGCGAATCCGCCCACTGCGGATGGCGCGCGTAGAACGCCTGCATGGTGTCCTGGCGCGGAATGTCCCAGGCGTGGTTGACCGCTTCGCGCTGCAGCCGCGCAATCTCGGTGCCTTGATTCACCGGCACCGCCTGGTTGATCGCCACATGCGCCAGCGCCGGTGCCACCAGCGCCAGCACCACCCAGCACGTGGCCAGTGCAGTGGCATGCGCGGCCGGCCGCCATGGCAGCCGCCCCACCAGCACCGCCACCACCACCCAGAACAACAGGTAGGCGCAGGTCAGTGCCTGCACCGCCAGTTGCTGGCCCAACGGCACGCGGTTGAGTGTGGCGGCCACCGCAAACGGCAACGCCAGGCACAGCAGCACCGCCAGCGCACGCACCGTCACCCGCCGCGCCAGCAACGCCGTGCCGGATCCGGGCAACGCCGCCAACATGCGCGCGCGCCCGGCCGCCTGTTCGCCAGAGCGCAGGTCGAACAACAACGCAATCACGAACAGCGGCAACAGGAACACCACCACGAATGCGTAGTCGAAGCGGCCAGCCAGCGCGAGTTCGGGGTTGTAGCTGTCGCCGTCATGGATCTGCGCCTCCAGGCCCAGCGCACGCACGCGCAGGATGTACGGCGACACATCGCGCATGCCAATCGCAGCAAAAGCCAGTGGCGCAGGCGGATCCCAGGTGGGATGGAAACTGTAATAGGCCGCGCTGCCGGCATCGTTGCTGCGCGCCACATACGCCTGCACCGCGGCGATGTCTTCCTGCTGCAAGGCAGCGATGCGTGCGATGTTGTCGCGCTGCGCCTGCATGAGGTGGTGCCCGGAAACCAGGCTGCACACACCCAGCAGCACCAGCAAGGCCAGCCCCGCCACCGCCGCGCGTGCACGCAGCAGCAACAGCCATTCGTAGCGCCACACGGCCATCAGCGTGCCGCTCCCATCCGCCGCGCGGCCACCGTGACCAGGCACAGCGACAGCAGCAACCAGCCGGCGAGCAAGGCAAGGCTGGCACGCCCTGCGTGCAGCAACTGCGCCGTGGCCGATGGCTCGAATGCAAACACGGGAATGCGGTGCCAATGCGCTGCATCGATGCGCTTGCGCTGGTCGGCACCGGCATCCTTGGCGGTGTCGTCGGCCAGGCTCACCGCATCGGCCTGCAATTGATTGAGCTGCTGCACCAGGCCATAGCGATACCGCTCGGCCTGGCTGAGAAAACGTTCGTGCGCGCGCAAGTCGGTCTCGGCCACCGTCATCGAGACCTCGCGCAAGGCCACCGTGGGGCTGAGCAGCGCAAACACGCGCACCAGCAGATTCTGTTGCTGCTGGATCGCCGAATCGCGCGCCGCGTAGCGTTCGAACAGGCTGGCGGTCAGGCGTTCGCCTTCCAGTGCCAGCAGGCCCTTGTAGTTCACCGGCAGGTCTTCCACCCGCTGCACGCCGTACTGCGCCAGCACCTGTTGTTTGAAGTGCGCAAAGTGCGGGTCATCGGGGTTATGGCTGTCGCCGATTGTGCGCAGCTCGCGCTGGATCGCCACGTCCGTTTCCAGCCGCGTGGGCAGGCGATACGCGGCATTGGCGACATCCGGCGCCACCCGCGGCACCAGCAGGGCCAGCCAAACCCACAGTGCCAGCGCCACCAGCAAGGCATCGCGGCCACGCCGGCACAGCACCGACACCGTCAGCACCAACGCGCACCATGCCAGCAGATACGCCGCATACGACAGCACCAATACCGCCACCCGCACGCCCTGCCCCGGCAGCATCGCCACCGGCACCAAGCCGACCAGCGCCGGCAGCAGGCAGGCCGCCGCCACTGCGGCCAGGGCCAGATATTTTCCGCTCAGTATTTGCATCCGCGTGGCGCCCTGCAGCAACACCACGCGCAAGGTGCCGGTTTCCTGTTCGCGCGCCACTGCGCCGTAGCCCAGGAACACCAGCAGCAGCGGCGCCAGCACCTGCAGCACGAACGCAGGCGTGAGTTGCCCGAAGCGCACCAGCAACGAGCTTTGCCGCACGTCGCCGAAATTGGCGGTGTTCTGGCGGTGGCCTTCCAGAAACATGCTGTTGCCGGTGAAGGCATCCACGCCGGCATCGAAGGCCGCCAGTGCCGGCAACGGGCGATAGATGAAGTGCCCGTAATGCACTACGCGGTGCGGGTGCCGGTCTGGCTGCGCTTCGAACGCCTGCTGCGCGGCCTGTTGCTGCCGCGTGCGGAACTCGGAAACCTCGCGCTGATGCTGCGCGGCGGTCAGCGCGGCCACCAGCGTCAACGCCATCAGCAGCACCAGGCCGATGGCCGCGGACCGGTTGCGTGCCATGTAGCGCAGTTCTTCGCGTGCCACCCACAGCACAGCACTCATGCGGCGCGGTCCTGCGGCCGCGCAAAGCGCGCATGCAGGGTGCGCACGTCGAAGCCGCTGTCACCGGCGCCGACTTCATCGACGATGCGCCCGTTTTCCAGAAAGCCGATACGGTCGGCCACGTCCACCGCACCGAGCAGATCGTGCGTGACCATCAGCACCGCGCCGCCGCGCGCACGCACGCTGCTCACCAGCTGGTTGAAGTCGCCGATGGCGCGCGGGTCCAATCCGGAGGTGGGTTCGTCGAGCAACAGCACCGGCACCTCGCGCAAGGTGGCCACGGCGATCGCCACCTTCTGCCGCATGCCCTTGGAAAAACCACCCAGGCGCTGCGTCCATGCCTCGCGCTGCAGCCCGGCCGCGGCCAGCGCAGTGCCAATCGCCTCCGGGCTACGCCGCTGCCCGGCCAGCGCCAGCAGGTAATCGGCATTTTCCAGCGCGCTGAGGTGCTCGTAGAGCGCCACGTTTTCCGGCAGATACGCCAGGCGCGCCCGCGCCAGCCCGGGGTTGGCCACCGGGTCCACACCATCCACCTGCAACTGCCCGGACACCGGCCGCACAAAGCCCAACAATGCCGACAACGTGGACGACTTACCCGCGCCGTTGCCACCCAGCAGCGCATACACACTGCCCGGCTGCACCTGCAGGTGCAGCCCCTGCAATACCGCGCGGCCGCGGTAGGACACGTGCACGTCGACAAGGGAAATGGCAGAAACAGGCGGCGCGGCAGAGGACATGGCAAGCGGTCATTACAAATGAATTGATACGTTATCACATCGCGGATGGCGCTCGTGGAGCCGGGCGGTGGCCGCCTGATGCGTCGCCGGTGGCGCAGTGATGCAGCGGCTTGCGTTGCTCCAGGCACACCGCTTTGAACAGCTCGGCGCGCACCGTCTTTACACGCTCGATCAGCGAAACGAACGCGGCTGGCTGCGGAGCGACGCCCACTGGCCTGCCGGCACCACAGACGCACCAAAAAATGCAATGTTATTCTGTTACGAAACATCGCTGCATCCACACCGTATTCGTCAACGAGACCCTGATCACCGCATGCCTTCTCCCCCGCACGGCCGCCTGCCCCGCACCTCCACCCGCAACCCCATCGCCGGTGACGCCGCCACCGCGCCGCGCTGCACACCCGCCCGTGCCAGCCTGCTCGCGCTGACCTTGCTGGCCAGCCTGCACGCGTCCGCGCAGCCGGCCCTGGATACCCGCGCGCCGCTGCCGCCGGTGCGCGCCTGGCATGGTGCGAGCGAGTCGCTGGTGATGAAGGCGAACGCCGAGTGGGCAACGCCGGCCGAACGCAGCGACTTCGTCAGCACGCCCAACTATGCGGACACCCGCGCGTGGCTGGAGCGCCTGGTCGCCGCCTCGCCGCTGTTGTCGCTGGAGGTATTCGGCACCAGCAGCGAAGGCCGCGACCTGCTGCTGGTGCGCGCCCGCAAGGGAGCAGCCGGCAAACCCGTGGTGCTGGCGCAGGCCGGCATCCACGCCGGCGAGATCGATGGCAAGGACGCCGGCCTGATGCTGTTGCGCGACATCGCGCAGGGCGGCAAGGACGCGCTGCTGGACCAGGTGGATTTCGTGTTCGTGCCGATCCTCAATGTGGATGGCCACGAGCAGCGCGGCCCGCTGGTGGGCGCGGCCCTGCGTGGCCCGCAGGGGGCGGGCTGGAACAGCACCCCGCGCGGCATCAACCTCAATCGCGACTATCTCAACCTCGAGACGCCGGAAGCCCGCGCGGTGGTGGCGCTGCTGCACCGGCTGGACCCGGCGCTGTACATTGATCTGCATGTCAGCGAGGGGCTGGATCATCAATACGACATCACCTACACCTTCGCTGGCTGGGGCACGTATGCACGCTCGCGCGCCACTGCCGGCTGGCTGCAGCAGCGCTTCACCCCGGCGGTCGATGCCGCGTTGCGCACGCAGGGCCACACCCCCACCATCTACCCCAGCCTGATCGACGAAAACGACCCGCGCTCGGGCCTGCGCTACTCGCCGGAAGGCCCGCGCTATTCCACCGGCTACGGCGACTTTGCCGGCATCCCCACCGTGCTGGTGGAGAACCACCGGCTGAAGTCCTATCGCCAGCGCGTGCTCGGCGACTACGTGCTGCTGGAAGCGGCGCTGCGCGTGGTGGCCCGCGACGCCGCGCGCATTGCTGCCGCCAAACGTGCCGACCGCGCCGCGCGGCCCGCCGAACTGATGGTGGCCTGGGAGCGCCTGGAGCAGCCGATCGCGCAACTGCCCTTCAAGGGCGTGACCTACACGCGTGCGCTCTCGCCGGCATCGGGCCGGCAGGAGCTGCGCTGGGAAGGCCGCGATGCCACCTGGACCATGCCGGTGATCGGCTATCGCCAGACCCAGGCAGTGACGTACCCGCAGGCCTGGTGGATTCCGCCCGGCAACGCCGATGTGGTCGCGCGATTGGATGCCCACGGCATTCAGTACGAGCGCCTGCAGCAGCCACGCCAGTTGCGCGTGGAGCGCACCCGCATGGTCAAGCAATCTGGCCGCAACACCCCGCACAGCGCGCAGGTGGAAGAAACCTTCGCGCCCGGCAGCATCCGCATTCCTTCTGACCAGCCGATGCGCATGCTGGCCGCCGCATTGCTGGAGCCACAAAGCAGCGACTCGCTGCTGGCCAGCGGTCTGTTCCGCCACGCCGGCAACCCGGACAGTGGCCTCTACGGCGCCGAGCTGGTGCGCTTCACCGAACGCGTGTTGCAACACGACGCAGCCTTGCGCAGCGACTTCGAACGCAAGCTCGCCGATGACCCCGCGTTTCACGCCGATGGCGACGCGCGCCTGCAATGGATCTACGCCCGCTCGCCGTACGCCGCACTGAGCGGCTGGCAATACCCGGTACGGCGTGAGCTGCGCGAGTGATGGCCGCACTGCGGCCGCTGGCGTGCGGCGGTGCCTGGCGAGGCTGTGTCACTGCATACAGGGCAGAGGGCACCACGCAAGCGCGCAGGAAGGCGCACCTCACCGGCGATGACATCCCCCAACATGTCGCTTCCAACGGATGCGCAGTGATCACCATGATCACCATGATCACCACATCGCCCGTGGACCGTTACGCCATCGGTCGCTGCACTACCGGCGCATGCTCGGCCATCAACGCAATCACCCAATCGATGAACACGCGGAGCTTCGCGCTCACGTGCCGGTTGGGCGGGAAGGCGATCGAGAGCGGCATCGGGTCCAGTTGCCACTCCGCGAACACTGGCAGCAGCTCGCCGCGGCTCAGCGGTGCACGTGCCATGTATTGCGGCAACCACAACACGCCCATGCCGGCCAGCCCCGCGGCCAGGTAGGCATTGCCGTCGTCGCTGGCCACCACGTAGCGGCCGTGCACCTGCACGTGTTCGCCATCGCGCTGCATCGCCAGTGGCCACGGCACGCCATCGCCCCAGCGCATGAAGCCTACGGTGCGGTGGGTGGTGTCTTCTAGCTCGCGTGGATGCGCAGGCATGCCCAGGCGTGCGAGATAGCCGGGTGCTGCATACACGCCCGCCTGCAGGTCACCCACGTGCCGCGCCACCAGCGATTGATCGGTGATGGTGCCGCCGCGCACCACGCAGTCGATCTGCTCGCCGATCAGATCCACGCGGCGATCGCTGGCGCCCATGTGCAACTGGATATCCGGATACCGCGCATGAAAGTCCGGCAGCGCGGGCATCAGGATCAGGCGCGCCAGCGGGCTGGGCACATCCACGCGCAAGCGCCCACGCGGTACGCTGGATGCGACCGACAAACTGGTTTCCGCATCGTCCATGTCGGCCAGCAAGCGCACCACACGCTCGTAATAGGCCGCGCCATCGGCGGTGACCGCCACACGGCGCGTGGTGCGATTGAGCAAGGTCACCCGCAGGCGCGCCTCCAGCTGTTGCACCAGCTGGGTCACGGTTGCCCTGCTGATCTGCAGGGTGTCGGCGGCCTTGGTGAAGCTGCCGGACTCGACAACACGTGCGAATGCCTGCATTGCATCGAACCGATCCATCGCCATCCTGCGGTCTGCTCAATTGTTTGGATTCTACAAATAGTCATGTGGGCTGGCAGGGATTTATCCGCTGCCGTGCGCTGCTTACTGTGGCTGCACGTTCGATGGGCACGTTGCCCACACAGGAGAATCCCCATGGCAACACGTGACGCTGTTTTCCCCGCAGGCCGTCAGGCGCTGTATGAGCGCAACCGCTACTCGCCCGCCCTCCGTGCGGAGGGCCTGCTGTTTGTCTCCGGCCAGGTCGGCAGCCGCGACGATGGCTCGCCCGAACCCGACCTGGACGCCCAGATCGCACGGGCGTTTTCCAACCTCGACGCGGTGCTCGCCGCGGCGGGCAGCACGCGGGACGACGTCATCGACGTCACCTGGTTCATGGTCGACCCGGACACCATCTTCGACGCCGTGTTCAAGCAGTGGGCCACGCACTGGGGCCCGCCGCCCTACCCGACCGTCACCGCTGTGGGCGTGACCTGGCTGTACGGCTTCCAGTTCGAGATCAAGGTGATTGCCAAGCTGCCGGAGCAGGCGGCTGCGTGATCGCAAATGCAGGGGCCGCGTATGGTGGCCCCTGCATCGCCTCGGCGCTCAGGATGTTGGCGACTGCGTTGCCACACTGCGCAGGCGCTCCATGCCCATGATGCGGAACACGCGCTCGGTCTGCGCCTCCACCACGGCGTTGATTGCCTCCGCACCGTAATCGGCAAAATCCACGGTGATCCGCAGTGGTTTGGCACCTACCGGCAAGGCCAGTACGCGGGCAATCGCATCGGCCACCGCCTGCACCGGCGCCGGCTGCGCATCGCGGAACAATCGGCGCAGGCCGGGCAAATAGTTGTCGAATTCCGGCTGCACGGCGGCATAGCCGTCCACCGCCTGGGTGTCCCGCGGATGCACCGCGGTCTGGAAGTGCGAGGTGCCATCCATGAAGGTGCCGGGCATGACGATGACGGTTTCGATACCCAACGGCTGCACTTCGTAGGCGGTCGTTTCGGCCACTGCATCGAGCGCATATTTGCCGGCAACGTACGGCATCATGAATGGCGCAACGATGCGGGTGATGGTGCTGCCCACATACAGCAAGGTGCCGTGGCCCTGCTTGCGCAGCTGCGGCAATGCCGCGCGATTGAGCCGATGGGCGCCCACCGTGTTGGTGTTGAAACTGTCGGCCAACTGCTCGGCAGTGAATCCTTCTGCCATGCCGATATACAGATGCGCTGCGTTATGGATCACCACATCCAGATGACCGTGCTCGGCCACCACCTGTTCCACCGCGCGCTGGCAGGACGCCTCGCTGTGGATGTCCATGTCCACCACCCGCACCTGCGCGGCGTGCGCACGTGCGTAGTCTTCCAGCGCATGCCGGCGTTGCTTGCTGCGCCCGTCGGGGTCGCGCACGCCGGCATACACCACATAGCCCGCGCGCATGAGCGTTTGCGCCGTGAGCAGGCCCATGCCCGAGCCGGATCCTGAAATCAGCACTGTCTTCATGTTGTCTCCGATGCAATGACGCCTCCGGATTGCGCGCAGGCTTTGCCACCGGCGCGGAGGCGAAGGCCGGAGCAGAGATTCAACGGTGCGTTGCGCTGCGGGTTGAAGCGGTGTGTCTGGTCACGCACGCTGCAGTGGCGTTCCACTCTGCAGCGGCGTGTGGCTTCGTTACTCGCCAGTTTCGCGATAGAAGACCATGCCACCGTGATGCAGTTCATCGGCGGTGACGAACGTGCCATCGGCGGTGAAGCCAGTGTCGTCCCAGTACTGGATCCGATTGCCTTCCACTTCATAGCGGCCTTGATAGGCACTCTTGCGTGTGCCGCGGGCTTCGTCGTAGCGGCCGGTGGGCAGTAGCTCCTGACGGATGCGGCCGTCACCGGTGACCCACATGCCCAAGTACGGATGGTGTTGCATGAGATGCTCCGAGGGAGAAGAAGAGGCTGCGCTGCCGACGCCGGATGCATCGCCGCGCCATGCGCTGGTGGGCTCGCACAGCACGGCAGCGCCGGCGCCGATGGCCACCGCAACAGCGAGCTGCATCCGGGTATCGTTCATGGGCTGCCCGCGCGTGCGGCCGTGTCCGGGATGCGTTGCAACACATCGGTGTAGTGCGGCAGATCCAGGAAGGCGTTGACCTCCACCACTTTGTCGTCGCGCATCCGCATGATCCACGCATAACGATTGCGGTAGGGGGCGCCATCGCGCGCAGTGGCCGCGCCTTCCCATTGCACGATTACATGCGCGCCATCGGCCCACAGCTGCCAGTACAGCGGCCGCAGCGGCGTGGACAGGCGGCTGGCCAACGGGCGCACTGCCTTGTCGACCAGCGCGTCGCGCCCATGCACGGTGCCGGCGAACGGGCCGGAGCCTTCGATGGTCCAGGTGACGTCGCTGGCCAGCAGCGTGTCGAACAACCCGCTGCCGCCGGCCGCCCACTGCTTGAACGCGGTATCGACCAGCTGCTTGTTGTGCGCAGCCATGCGCGAGGTGTGGTGCTGTGCGGCTGCGGCGGGGGCGGCGGGGGCGGCCACGCTGCCCGCCTGTGCGCCGGGCAGCCACAGCACGGCCGCCAGCAGGACGGCAGGCAATGCGGTGTGTCTGCTCATGTGCGGTACTCCTGTGCTCAACGGCGCAGCTGCACGCTGCCGGTGCCGTAGATGAGTTGCTGCGCCATCGGCCGGCCGATGAAACGCTCGGGAAAGGTCGGCGCAGGCGAGCTGGCGGCATCCAACCGCTGCAGTTGCACATCACTGAGCGTCAGGCCGAGTGCGCCGAAGTTGTCCAGCGCTTGCTCCAGCGTGCGCGCGCCCATCACTGGCGCTACCACCGCCGGGTTGCGCAAGGTCCACGACAATGCGACCTGCGAGCGTGAGGCACCCAGTTCGTCGGCGATCTCGCCCACCACATCGGCGATATCCAGCGAGCGCGCGTTGAGATGCCCGGTGGAGGCAATCACGCCCTTGCGGCTGGCAGCCACATCCGCGCCGTTCTCGTCGGATAAATCTGCGCGCGTGTACTTGCCGGTGAGAATGCCACCGCCCTGCGGCGACCAGGGCATGACACCCAGCCCCAACTCACGCGCCATCGGTATCAGCTCGTGCTCGACTGTACGCTCGACCAGGCTGTACTCGATCTGCAGGGCCACCAACGGCGACCAGCCACGCAGGTCCGCCAGCGTCTGCAGCTGCGCCACGCGCCAGGCCGGCGTGTTGCAGATGCCCAGGTACAGCACCTTGCCGGCACGCACCAGATCATCCAGCGCGCGCATCACTTCATCCGGCGCGGTGGTGAAGTCCCAGGCGTGCAGGTACAACAGGTCAATGCGGTCGGTGGCGAGCTGGCGCAGGCTGGTTTCCACCGAGCGCATCAGGTTGAGCCGGTGATTGCCGCCGGAATTGATGTTGCCCGGGTCGCGCGCCATGGTGAACTTGGTCGCCACCACCACACGCTCGCGCTTGTCGGCGATCAACCGGCCCAGCATGCGTTCGGACGCACCGTTGGTGTAGTTCACCGCGGTGTCGATGAAGTTGCCGCCACGCTCGACATATGCATCGAAGATGCGCGTGGCGTCGGTTTCATCGGCACCCCAGCCCCATTCCTTGCCGAAGGTCATCGTGCCCAGCGCCAGCGGCGAGACGCGCAGGCCGGAGCGGCCGAGCAAGCGATACTGATCCAGAGACGTTGTGTGCTGCATGGGAATTCCTCCTGTTGAAGTAACGCGCGGTACTGCACTGCGCTGGGGAACACTGTGCTGCAGGCGTGTGCGGAGCCGGTAGCCGCATCCTCCGCAATCCTTGCCTGATCCGCCGAGCGCACAACCGGCCGCTACACCGTGGCAGGCGCGACCGCATCGCAAGCGCGCAACCACATCAGCGCGACCAACCTGTGCATCGCCGCGTTCTGGACACCCAGCACAACCGGTGGCGCTGCACGCCGCCGCAGAGGCTGCATTCCAGCGCTGTCTTCGCCCACACCTGATGCGCACAACGACACCAAGCGATCTCAGCGGTAGGTGCTGGTCGCCCGCATGTGGCATCACTGCAGAGCAGCGCAAGAGTGCCGTTGCAGCGGCTAGGATGGAACTGACAAAACATGCCCAGCTGCCGGAAAACTTTTTATGAGCCATGACATCGCCTGGGAAGATCAACGCACCTTCCTGGCGGTTCTCGATACCGGCAGTCTCTCGGCTGCCGCGCGCCAGCTGGGCGTTGCACAGCCCACCGTGCGTGCACGCATCGCTTCGCTTGAAGCCGCGCTGGGCACCACCTTGTTCACCCGTGCGATCACCGGCCTGATCCCCACCAGCGAAGCGCGCGGGCTGGAAGCGGCGGCCCGCACCATGGCGCGTGCCTCGGCGATGTTCGTGCGGCTGGCATCTGCACCGCCCGGCCTGGTCGCCGGCACCGTGCGGATCAGCGTGTCGGACTTTGTTGGCGTCGAAGTCTTGCCGGCGATGCTGGCGCGCTTGCGCCAGGTGCATCCGCATATCGTCACCGAGCTGGTGCTCAGCAACACGCCGGCGGACCTGCTGGAGCAGGAAGTCGATATTGCCGTGCGCATGCAGCCGCCCACGCAAGGCGCGTTGGTGGCACGCAAGGTCGGTGCGATCGCCCTGGGCTTGTTTGCGCACCGCGATTACATTGCGCGCCGTGGCGCGCCGGCCACGGTGGAGGCACTGCTCGAACACGAGCTCATCGGCCCCGATCGCAACCGCGCCGACCTGAGCCTGGCCCGCGCCCTGCATCCGCACCTGCTGCGTGACCGCCTGGCCACGCGCACCGACAGCCACCCTGCGCAACTTGCGCTCGCACGCGCCGGCCTGGGCATCGCCATCGCGCAATGCCCGATCGCCCAGGCAGACCCATGCCTGGTGCAGGTCCTGCCCGAGGTCGTACTGCCCGCGCTTACCACCTGGATCGTGACCCACGAAGACCTGCGCGATGTGCCACGCATCCGCGCCGCCTTCAATCACCTGGTCACGTCGTTCGAACGCTATCTGGCAACGCCGCCACGCGAGGCAGCGGCCGAAGACCGCACCGACCATCCCGTCATGGCAGGCGCGTCGGCATTGCAGGCTGACTGCAGTGTCGTAGCGAGCGGTTGACCCGCACTCACCCTGGCAAGCGTGCCAACCGCTGAAGCGCAACCGGCAACAGGACGACGCACGGCGTAGACCTCGTTAGCAGCACCGCGTTTTTGCAGTTGGCTGCAAACGTCAGCTTGCAGCCCGCGACTGGAAACGCTTACGGCTCGGCACCGGCCGACCATCGCGGCCACCTATCAAATCTGCCCTGAAAATCCGTTTTTTAATTCGTACAGCTGAGAGTGGGCAAGCGCGCTCAAGCCAGCCGCATCGCGGCCGCTACTGGGGGGCGCAAGCATACAAGTGCTTACTTTTGTGCGCCCACTGGCGCCGCGTCCACCGCAACTCTCAGCTGAGACCTCAATGAAATTCACCGTCAAGCTCCTCAGTGCGGCCATCGCACTGACGTCGTCGACTTGCGCCTACGCGCAGCAGGAATCGATGTTTTCCTTCAGCGGTTTCGGCACGCTCGGCGTGGTGCACTCCACCGAAGATCAGGCCGACTTCACCCCCGACATCCAGACCAACGAAGGCGTCGGCGCCAGCCATTCCACCTCGGCGCGTCCGGACTCGCGCATTGCCGGGCAGGTCAACGCCAACTTCACCGACAAGTTCACGGTGTGCTGCAAGTCACCAGCGAGTACGCCGAGCGCGCCTCGTATTCGCCAAAGGTCACCCTGGCCCATGTGAAGTATCAGTTCGGCCCGCAGTTCTCCGCGCGCCTGGGCCGCATCACCGCGCCGTTGTACATGCTGTCCGAATACCAGCGCGTTGGCTATGCCACGCCGTGGGTGCGCCCGCCGTACGAGGTCTATAACTACCTGTTGCCGATGGATGGCATCGAAGGCGTCTACACCATCAATGCTGGCGAAAGCGTGGTGAGCGTGCAGGGCTTCTACGGCCGCATCGATTCCAAGAAGGCCGACGTGAACGCGATGCGTGGCCTGGCCATTGGCCTGGAAACTGGGGCATCGACGTTCCGTGCCGGCTATATCGTGGGCAAGAGCAATTTCGACACCCCGTCGCTGGAGCGGCTGTTCTCGGTGTATCAGCGCATCAATCCCGCACTGGCCGACCGCCTCACCACCTATGACGTGGACGGCAGCTTCGCCAGCGTGGGCTATGCCTACGATCCGGGCAGCTGGTTCCTGCGCAGTGAAGTCATCCGCGCCGACTATTCGCCCTCGCTCAATGGCAAGACCACCTCCGGCTATCTCAGCGTTGGCGGCCGTTTCGGCACGCTCACGCCCTCGCTCACCTATGCCAATGTCGACCGCAAGGGCCCGACCATTGCACCGGGCCAGGACCCGATCGGCGTGATGACCAATGCACTGGCGCAGGCCGAGAGCGGCCGTCACAGCTACACCGCCTCGTTGCGCTGGGACGCGCGTGAGAGCGTCGCTTTCAAGCTGCAGGCCAGCCATATCGACAACAACGCAGGCTCCTTCGGATCGTTGAACAACATCCAGCCGGGCTTCCGCGCGGGCGGCAGCTACAACTTGCTGTCCGCATCCGTCGACTTCGTTTTCTAAGAGAGCCCCATGAAGATTTCCACGTGTTTTGCAGCGTCGACGCTTGCCCTACTGTCGCTGGTCGCCTTTTGCGCCCAGGCCGATGTGGTGGTGGTGATGTCGGCCAAGGGTGGCCCGGACAGCTTGAGCCAGGCGCAGGTGTCGCAGATCTTTCTGGCCAAGTCCAACAGCCTGCCCGGTGGCGGCCAGGCCGTGCCGATCGACCAGGAAGAAGGCGTGCCGGTGCGCGATGAGTTCTACAAGAAGGTCGCCGCGCGCGACTCCGCGCAGCTGAAGTCGTACTGGTCGCAGCTGATGTTCACCGGCAAGGCGCAGCGCCCCAAGCGGGTCAGCGGCGATGACGCAGTGAAAAAGGCCGTGGCCGCCACGCCCGGTGCCATCGGTTACATCAGCGCCGGCGCTGTCGATGCCAGCGTCAAGGTCGTCCTGAAACCGTGATCGCCCACCTGCGCGAGAGTTCCGTCATGAAACGCATTCTGTCGCTGCCGTTGTTCTGGAAAATCCTGATGCCGGCCGCGGTGGCGATCGCCTGCCTGTGCAGCTACGTCGCCTTCAGTACCGTGGTGTTCCACCGCAACAACGACCGCCTGGAAGCGGTGCGGGATGTGCATTTCCCGATTCTCGACGCAATGACGCGCAACGTGGCTGCGCTGGACAAACTCATCAACGGGCTCAATGGCGCTGCCGCTGCCGGCGATGCCGACATGCTGCAGGCCACCCAGCCGGTGGCCGATGAGATCCGCAGTTCCTACGCCAAGCTGCAGAAATCCGACCCCAGCCACGCGCAGGAACTGGCGCGGTTGGGCAAGGAATTCGACCAGTACTACGCGCTCGCGCACGCGGTGGCGTTGGCCTTTGTCGAGCAACGCGAGCCCGATGCCACGCAGATGGGTGGCATGGCACCGGCGCTGGAAACCTATCGCACTGACCTCACCGCCATGCAGAAACGCGCCGATGCGCGCTTCCGCAGCACGGTGCAGGAAGCGGTGGACAGCTCGGTGGCCGCCAGCATCGGCGGCCTGGTGGTCGGTGTGGGTGGCGCCATCGTCTGCCTGCTGTTCGGCTGGATGGTGGGCCGTGCCATCACCCAACCGCTGCAGCGGGCAATCGGCATTGCGCGTGCGGTGTCGTCCGGGCAACTGGAAAACGCCATCCTGGTCGACCGCAACGATGAAGTGGGCGAACTGTTGCAGGCGATGGACAGCATGCAGCGTCAGCTGCGCCGCGTGATCCAGGCGCAGACCGACATGGGCAGCCAGCATGAAGCCGGTCTGGTCAGCCACCGCATTGCCGAGCATGAGTTTCCCGGCGAGTTCGGCAGCATGGTCAAAGCCAGCAACGAGCTGGTGGCCGGCCATATCGCGGTCACCATGCGTATCGTGGCCCTGACCGAACGCTATGCCGCCGGTGATCTGTCGCAGCAGCTGGAACAGCTGCCCGGCGAGCGCGCGGTGATCAGCCAGTCGATCAACGATGTGCGGCGCAGCCTGCTGTCCATCAATGGTGAGATCAAGCGCCTGGCAGCGGCGGCCGCCGCGGGCGATTTCAGCGCACGCGGCGACGAGCAGACTTTCGAGCACGACTTCCGCCAGATCATCGTCGACCTCAACCAGCTGATGGGCACTTCCGATCGCAATCTGGGCGAGGTGTCGCAGCTGTTGCAAGCCATTGCCAGCGGCGATCTCACCGTGCGCATGCAAGGCGCGTCGGCGGGTGTGTTCGCGCGCATGCGCAACGATGCCAACAGCACGGTCGATCGGCTGACCGACATCGTGGGGCGTATCCAACAGTCGTCGTCGGAGATCGACAGCGCCGCCGGCGAAATTGCCGCCGGCAATCAGGACCTGTCGCGCCGTACCGAGCAACAGGCGGCCAATCTGGAAGAAACCGCCGCCTCCATGGAAGAGCTCACCGCTACGGTGAAGCAGAATGCCGAGCACGCACGCCTGGCCAACGACCTGGCGAAAAGCGCCGCGTCGGTGGCTTCGCAAGGTGGCGACGTGGTGAGCCAGGTGGTCACCACCATGTCCGGTA
This sequence comes from Xanthomonas sp. NCPPB 4037, assembly GCF_041475695.2. Lineage (NCBI taxonomy): Bacteria > Pseudomonadati > Pseudomonadota > Gammaproteobacteria > Lysobacterales > Lysobacteraceae > Xanthomonas > Xanthomonas sp. NCPPB 4037. The sequence continues at coordinate 629,445 of NZ_CM191261.1, read as the reverse complement.
TCGAAGTGTCGTCGAAGAAGATCGCCGAGATCATCAGCGTCATCGATGGCATCGCGTTCCAGACCAATATCCTGGCCTTGAATGCGGCGGTGGAAGCGGCACGCGCGGGCGAACAAGGCCGCGGCTTTGCAGTGGTGGCCTCGGAAGTACGCACGCTGGCACAACGCTCATCAGGCGCGGCCAAGGAAATCAAGGAATTGATCGATGCGTCGGTGGGCAAGGTGGCCGAAGGCTCGGCGCTGGTGCACAAGGCCGGCAGCACCATGACCGACATCGTGGCCAGCGTGAACCGTGTCACCGGCATCATGGCGCAGATCACCGCGGCCAGCAGCGAGCAATCCGCAGGCATCGAGCAGGTCAACCAGACCGTGATCCAGATGGATGAAACCACCCAGCAGAATGCGGCGCTGGTGGAAGAAGCCATGGCGGCGGCACGTGCGATGGAAAAGCAGGCCGGTGCATTGACGCAGCTGGTCTCGCTGTTTCAGCTGGAAAAATCGCTGCAGGCCCAAGCAGCCTGACGCCAACGGGCAGCGCGTACTGCGTACTGCGTGCTGCCCGTTGCTTGCGGCATCGCCATGCAACGCCGCGATGCCTGTGTGGATTCGGTGCGCTGTGTCGTCAGACACACGCATTGCCCGGCGCTTTGTCCGTTAGTCAACACCGCTGACGCAACTTCAAGCACGCACTGTACGTCTACATGCCTGCTGCCTACGCAACCAGATCACGCAGCAACAGCGCACGCGCCCAGATTTACACACGCACCTCAGGCCGCCACGGCGGGGGCTCGGCAAGCAAGCGCGCCGCCACATCGCTCACGTGGTTGAAGCGATGCCGCTGGATGGCGTAGATCACGCCCAGCAAGACCGTAAATGCCAGCACTGGCAGCGGCACCACCGGCAGCGCCTGGACGAGCATCAGCGCCACCCACAGCATGCTCCAGTTGCACAGGCCCACGATGCGGATTTCACGATCGCGCTTGTCCACCAACACCACGCCACGCATCACCGGTGCGTAGTTCGGCTTGAGGCGCATCCACACGCTTTCACGAAACGCACTGCTTGTTTCCGACAGCGGGTGGAACACCAGCGGCGCCCACGCGGAGTCATCCAGCGTCATCTCGATGCGGCCCAACGGGAAGTGCGCCAGCGCCGTTGCGGTGGCCGGGATGCGCCGCACATACAGGGGCACGCCCCAGCGGCAGTACCAGCGGTTCCAGCACAGCATCAGCACCGCTTCGATCAACAGCAGCGCGATCAGCACGTACAGCATGGGTCCGTCCTGTGTGTGGTCCGGGCGGACCGTGTCCTGAGCATGCCTGAGCACTGGGCACCCGTGCGGCTGCGCCAGGCGATGGCAGCGCAACGCTCACCGCTGCACCGGCTGGCGTACATCTGCACAGCCAGATCGAGCGGTGCTGCGTGGCGCTTGCAGCGGCCACCATACTGCATGGTATGTTTCGAGCATTCCGCCCCCGCACACAGCGAACGCAGCACATGGCCACGCAATCGCAGACCCTCGACATCTGGACACGGCTAAGCCCGCTGCCTGCCGGCAAATGGCTGTTTTCCCGGCTGCTGTGCCTGAAGGCGCCCTACTTCGGCTCGATCTCCCCGCGCTTCGAGGTGCTGCGCCCCGGCCAGTGCGTGGTGGCCGTGCGCAAGCGACGCAAGGTGCTGAACCACATCGGCACCGTGCATGCGATCGCCATGTGCAACGCGGCCGAACTGGCCGGCGGCACCATGACCGAGGTGACCGTGCCCGCCACGCATCGCTGGATCCCGCGCGGTATGGACGTGCAGTACCTGAAGAAAGCCACGACCGCGGTGGTGGCCGAAGCCCGCCCGCTCGACCCGTCACCTACTTTCGATGTGGCCAGGGAGTACCCGGTAGAAGTGCTGATCAAGGACACCGCCGGAGACACCGTCTTCCGCGCAGTGATTGCGATGTGGGTGTCGCCGAAGAAAGCGTAGCCACAGGCCGCCACGCCGCTGCACGCGCCACCCGCAATCGTCAGCCCTGCAACACCAGTGACCCCTCCGGGTAGCGCGCACACAGAAAATCCACGAACGCGCGCACCTTGGGCGCGGCCAGCCGCCGCGAGGTGTGCAGCACCCACAGCGCCGGCGTCACGCCCGACACCATTCCCCACTGCACCAGTTCCCCGCGCGCCAGCGGCTGCCAGGCAATGGACTGCGGCAGCAACGCCGCGCCGCCGCCGGCAATGGCTGCATCGCGGATCATCAGGAACGAGGAAAACCTCAGCCGCGCAATCGGTTCCAGTTCCAGGCGCCCATCGTCAAGCAGCCAGGTGCCCGGCTGGAAGCCTGTCATCACGATTCCCGGCACCGGGCGTACCGCACCCGGCGCCGGCAGCGGCACGCTCGGCGCGGCCACCACCACCAAACGGTCGTGCGCAAAGCAGCGGCCGACCAGCGCGCTGTCCGGCTTCGGGTTGATCCGGATCGCCACGTCGAACTGTTCGTCCACCAGATCGACCATGCGGTCTTCGGCCACCACGTCGAGGGTGATTTCCGGGTAGGCCGCACAGAAGTCGGCACCGATGTGGCCCATCGCCAGTTGCGAAAACAGCACCGGCGCGGCCACGCGCAGACGCCCACGCGGTGCGGACAGGCCTTCGCGCGCGGCGGTGAGTGCTTCGGCCACTTCGCCCAGCGGTGCCTCGGTACGGTCCATCAGCCGTTGGCCGGCTTCGGTGAGCTTTAGTCCGCGCGCACTGCGCTCTACCAGCCGTACGCCCAGTTGCTCTTCCAGCTCGGCGATGCGCCGCGACAACGTGGCCTTGGAACGCCCGCTCGCACGGCTGGCCTTTCCCAGGCCCTGGTTGGTGGCAACCAGCGCGAAATCGATCAAGGCATTGAGGTCCACGGTGTTCCAGATTTGAACCAGGGCGTCCACATCCTGGCGCCTTCGTATTGATCGCGCAACAGCCTACCGTGGCGTCACCCAATCAACGCACGAGCATCAACGCCATGCAGACCACCCAACGCGCTGTCGTCATCCATGCCTACGGCGATGCCACCGCCGCGCAGCTGGCCACCATCGATCACCCCACCGCAGGGCCCGGCCAGGTGCTGGTGCAGGTGGGCGCCGCCGGCGTCAACGCGATCGACTGGAAGGTGCGCAGCGGCTACGTGCGCGATGCCTTTCCGCTGCAATTGCCCGCCGTGCTGGGCGCCGAGCTCGCCGGTGTGGTGGTGGCGGTCGGGCCGGACACCACCCGCTTTCAGGTGGGCGACCGGGTCATGGGCGCGGTTGGCGGGCTGGGCGCCTACGCCGAATATGTGGCGCTGGACGCCGCCAGGCTTGCCCCCACCCCGGAGGGCCTGGACGACGTGCACGCCGCCGCGATTCCGGTGGCCGCGGTGACCGCATGGCAGAGCCTGCGCCACGCCGGGCCGGTGCAGCCCGGCCAACGCATCCTCATCCACGGCGCTGCCGGCGGCGTGGGCAGTTATGCCGTGCAGTTCGCCAAGCGCGTCGGCGCCCAGGTGTTCGCCACCGCATCCACCACGCAGCTGGACTACGTGCGCAGCCTCGGCGCCGACCACGTCATCGACTACCGCGCGCAACGTTTCGAAGACATCGCCACCCACATCGACCTGGTGCTCGACTACGTCGGCAACACCGTGCTCGCACCGTCGTGGCAGGTGCTGGCCCCGGGCGGCACCATCGTCAGCACCGCGGCGCCCGACATCACCGCACACACACCAGCTGGTCACCGCGGCCTTTGGTTCACCAGCCAGCCCGACGCCGCGCTGTTGCAGCGCCTGGCGCTGGAAGTCGCACAGGGCACGTTGCAGGCGCGCCTGGGCGAGGTGGTGAGCGTTGCCGACCTTCCGCTCGCCATCGAACGCATCCGCACCACCGCGCACAGCGGCAAGGTGGTTGCCGATTTTTCCCGCTGATCCATCCCCCCTTTCGTTTCACCCACACCATCCATCGCAGGAGCGTCACATGAGCATTCTCGTTACCGGTGCCACCGGCACCGTTGGTTCCCTGATCGTGCAAGGCCTGGCCACTGCCGGCGCCGACGTCCATGCCCTGGTTCGCCAGGCGGGCAAGCGCAGCTTCCAGGCCGGCGTCACGGAGGTCGTTGCCGACCTCACCGATGTCGCCTCGCTACGCGCCGCACTGCAATCGGTGCGCACGCTGTTCCTGTTGAACGCCGTCACCCCCGACGAAGTGACGCAGGCGCTGATCACCTTGAACCTGGCCAAGGAGGCTGGCATCGAGCGTATCGTCTATCTGTCAGTGATCCACGCAGACCTGTTCACCAACGTGCCGCACTTCACCGGCAAGCACACAGTCGAACGCATGATCGAACACCACGACCTGCCCGCCACCATTCTGCGGCCCGCCTACTTCATGCAGAACGAAGCGATGGTGCAGCAGACCATCGTCGACTACGGCGTGTACCCGATGCCGATCGGCGCGAAGGGAATCGCCATGATCGACGCACGCGACATCGCCGACATCGCCGTCGCCGAACTGCTGCGCCGCGACCGCGCACCGGCCGCCCTGGAGCGCACCACGCTGGAACTGGTCGGCCCGCAACCCCTGACCGGCGCGGACGCCGCACAGGCCTGGAGCACCGCACTGGGCCGCGAGATTGCCTACGCCGGCGATGATGTGGCCGCCTTCGAAGCCCAGCTCGCCGCGCACGGCCCGGCCTGGATGGCTTACGACATGCGCCTGATGATGGCCGGCATCCAGCAGTTCGGCATGCACGCCGCCGCAGGCACCGTCGATCGCCTGCAGGCCCTCCTCGGCCGCCCGCTGCGCAGCTACGCCGACTTCGTGCGCGAAGCCACCACGCAGGCGTGAGTGAACGTATGTGATTGATGTGCGCAAACGCGCGGGGCGATCCCGCGCGTTTGTTTGTCGCGTTTGGCTTGGGCAACTGCGGCCCTGACGGTCACCGCCGTGCCAGACGAACCACTCCCATCACCAAGGGAAACAGCACGCGCCACGCAAGTGCAGATACTGCCACCACCAACAGACCAAACAGCGTTGGAAGTACAGCGCCGAACACGAACGTCATTCCCAGCACAAACCCGAACACGTATTCCGCGCGATACGCGGGCACCACCACACTCGCGCCCAGAATGCCCACGAACACCGCCGACGCCGCAGATTCGCTACCCGCAACAAATGCAACCGAGAGCGCAACGCCCGCAACCAGCGCACCGCTCATTCCCATCAGTGCATGCCGCACCGCCTGCGGTGCACGACGTGCTCGACGCACAACAACGTAGCCAGCCAGCGCACCCAGTGCTGGCAACACCAGCAAACCCCACCAGTTCGAAATCGTCGGCAGGTCCGCACGGTTCAGCAGATGATGGTTCTTGACCCCACCATGCACCTGTTCCCAACCAAGCTGCAGTGCCGCCACCACAACCGCGAGTAGCACAGCCGCCCATTGCACCCAGCGCTCATTCCGTTGCTGCATGTCGTTTCCTCAGACCCGCTGGTTGCCCACAAAGCCGCGCCTACCTGCCACGACCGGTAAGCTGCGTTGACTGAGCATACGTCGCGCGCACGACATCCAGCAGTGCCTGGCGGCATAGTGACTTCCGGTAGCTGGCGCCCATGGGGCATGCGCGAGCGGCGGGCCTGGTCAGGAGCTCAGCGCTTCGACCAAACCCACCAGCCCGGGCCCGTAACCGGTCGCTGCACAGACCGACGCGGCAGACGACGATGCCGCAACACCGCTGACGCTTACAGGCCCCGCCAACAACGCGGTCGTGAATGCGCCAATCCTCAGGCAATCATTGCCAGCGTGGGCTTTGCACTCCTGCCGCGGGAACTGCTCTCCACGCTTGCCACCAGTTCGCTCGCCTGGTCTTCAAGTGCGCGCGCAGAAGAGGCCATCGTGTCTACCAACGCGGAATTCTGCTGCGTGGCTGCGTCCATGGCGACCTATCGTTTTGGCTGGAAGAGGTCGCTAACGGCAGCGATCACTATTTCTTGAAAGTCGCGGAGCTTTGAGATCGATATGGTCCGGCAGCCATTCACTGATGTTGGCAGTGGCAGCACGTAAAGAGCGCGCCCCATGCGTCCGCTAGAACGACTTTCAGTTCACGCGCAGAGGTATGGCATCAGTTTTGAACCTTGAACTTTTGCCCGTCGTGACGGGACGACGATCGCAACGGCCGCACGCGCTCTATCCTGTGCGACCACCGTAGCTATACCGAAGGGCAGCTGATGAGAGTGCCAATACGGCCGTCCTGCGTTATCGAGGAACCATCTGCGGAAGCCGGCCGTTCAACGAACGCACCGCGCGCTACCCTGCCGTAAGCTGCCGTCTCCACTTAGGAAATCGATCCTGATGACAGGTCAAGCGCAGCGGAATTAGGCGAATTCTTTCATGCCCAAACTCGAGTCCAGCCATGAACTCAGCATGATTTATCTCCGGCGTTTGGCTAAACATTTCTTTCTATGAGGCAAACCATGCGCGTCGCAGTCGTAGGTGCTGGAGCGATCGGAGGCTTCCTGGCGTGCAAACTATTCGCCGCTGGCCACGATGTCAGCGTGGTGGCGCGTGGCGCAACGCTTGAAGCGATTCATGCAAATGGGTTGAAGCTTTACACGCACGACGAACTTATTACGGCCCCTGTGCGGGCTACAGCCGCGCCCGAAGAGCTTGGCACTCAAGACATGGTGATATTTGCCGTCAAGGCGCCGGCGCTGCCAATGGCTGCGGCAGCTGCCAAGGCATTGATTGGCCTGCAGACGCAGATCATCCCTGCACTGAACGGCCTGCCATGGTGGTATTTCCTGAAATCGAAACAGGCGCTCTCGGGCTTCCGTCTGCAGTCTGTCGACCCAGGTGGTGTCATAGAAAAGGCGATTCCGGTTGATGCAGTCATCGGCTGTGTCGTGTTCCCGTCCTGTACCGTGCTGAGTCCGGCCGTGATCAAACACGTTTCCGGGAGCAGAATCGTTTTTGGCGAGCCAGCGGGCGGTAACAGCGAACGGATCGAAACCATCGCCGAGATCTTTCGTAGCGCCGGTTTTGATGCCCATGCCCACGACAATGTGCGCGAAGAGATCTGGCTGAAACTCTTGGGGAACGCCTGCTACAACCCTGTCAGCCTGCTGGTCGGTGCTGCCACCGATGCGCTGATTGATGATCCGTTCCTGCATGCATTGTTCATCGACATGATGGGCGAGCTGCTTGATCTCGGGCAACGGCTGGGGCTTTCGCCAACGATTGATCCTGAGCAAAGGATTGCAATCACCCGCAAACTCGGCAACGTCAAAACGTCGATGTTGCAAGACGTCGAGGGGAACAGACCCGTTGAAATTCAGGCCATCCTGGGAGCGCTTGTGTCAGTGGCCGATCAAGTCGGGGCGCCGATACCGCACACGCGCACCGTTTACGCCTTGGCTCGCATGCGGGCGGCCACCCTGGGGCTTCTTCCTAGCTAAGTGCGCCCTGTAAAAGAATATGCTCTCTGCTGGTCCTAGACTTTCGCTGACCAGCACTTAGAGCGGCTAACAAAACGTAGTGAGCGGTCGTCAGGTGGGTGCGGACGGCGCGAAGGAACCGGAATGTACGTGGGTACATGCCGATTCCGAGCACCGGCTGCGCCCGCCTGGCGGCTGCGCAGTCGTTTTGATAGCTGCTCTTAGCCTCTCCATGAGATCTCATGAAATGTACGCGCGATTGCTGGCGGTGCTCTCACACCTTTTGCGTGTTTAGAGATCGCTATTGCCGAAGCGATAAAGGCAATCACGCCTCAATTGCCCTCCGCCCGAGAAACGCGTGGCGGTGCTTGCCAGAGATACTGCGCTGTCTGCCATGCGAGTGAGCTAGCCACTCACACGCCAGCACCACGCATCAAGATCAGCAAGGCGCGCTCAACATCCTGCTGGAAGTTGTAGCGCAGCCCCTCCAGCTCCGGCAGTGCAATCACTTGCGCGGCGACATCCACTGGATGGCTGAGCGGCCACAACCCGATGATGAGTGGTAGCGCGTGTTTGATCACCTCGTCGAACGCCTGCACCGACATCGTTGGCAAGCGCGCATGAAGTGCCTGCGCCGCCTGGTGGCGTAACGCCAGCAAGTTGAGCTTGAATTCGACCATGCGCTCGAACGACAGCTTGCGCTCCAGAATTGAGGGCATGATGCTCGTAAGCCGGCACAGCAAGGGGCGCGCGCATAACGTTTGCGCAAACACCGCGGCAATAGATTCGGCCGTTGCCTTGCGCTTGCCCCCTGCCAGCGCTGCACCAAGTTCGGCCTGCCAGCCGGCATATTCCTCAACGAGCACGTCGATCAATACCGCCTCGCTGCTTTCGAAGTAGCGATACACGTTGGACTTGGTCATCTGCGCCTGGCGCGCCAGCTCGTTGATCCCCAGGTCCAGCGCGCCGGGGCTGTCATCCAGCATGGCGCGGGCGGTGGTCAGTAGGTGGCGGCGGCGTTCTTCCTTTTGCTCAACCGAGCGCGCGCGGACGTAGGGCGTGAACGAATTCATACGAAGCACCTGCATTTCACTTGATAAAAGACCGATGGTCTTCTAAATTGAAGACCATCGGTCTCCTATCTTGCCTGAAAGCCAGTACTCAGGCCACCTCGTCCACACACACAGAGCCACAACCATGCCAAACAACACCACAGCCTGGGTCCTGATTACCGGCGCATCCAGCGGTTTCGGCGAAGAGTTCGCCAGGCAATACGCGACCAAGGGCCGCTCCTTGATTCTCGTCGCGCGCCGTCTGGACCGGTTGCAGGCCCTGGCAGCGGAGTTGCGCCGCGCGCATGCCGTAGAGGTCATCACCGAACACGTTGACCTCTCAGATGTAGCCGCGATCACGGCGCTGCACGCCAGCCTCCGCGCACGGGGCATCGACGTGGAAATCCTCATCAATAACGCCGGCCATGGGCTGCAAGGCGCTTTTCTGGACACGTCGGTGCAAAGCACTCTGGACATGGTGCAGCTGGACATCGCAAGCCTCACGGTCATGACCCACCTGTTTGGCGCCGACATGCGCAAGCGCGGTCACGGCAGGATCCTGCTGGTGGCTAGTTTGCTCGCGCTCTGGGGCGTGCAGGACATGGCGGTTTATGGCGCATCCAAGGCGTATGTCCTGCGCTTCGGCGATGCGCTGCACCGGGAATTCAAGCGCGACGGTGTCACTGTCACCTCGCTATGCCCGGGTATGTCCAACACAGGCTTCGCTCAGGCTGCACAGCAAAAGATCACGCCCGGATTGAAGCTGGCGATGATGCAGCCAGCTCCGGTAGTCCGTGCCGGCATCCGCGCACTCCATAAGGGTCGCATCAGCGTTGTGCCCGGGGTGGGCAACAAGATTAGCGCGCTGATGATCTGGGCCACCCCACGTTGGCTGCATCAGCCCTTGTTTGCGCGCGTCATGAATGGTTGAAGCGTGGTTGATGCCTGCCGTGCCTGCTGTACCTCAACCATCGTCATTGCCTTGCACTGCGCGGCGGACGCGTCGCAGTTAAATCTGAAGCCGAAGCGTGTTGCTCGCCAGTGCTCGGCTTTTTGCCTGGCCTGGCAGGGGCCGCGCAGCTACATGTTGATCGCACGCACCAAGCGCACGCCCCACTCCGCGTCCGGATTCGTTGTCCCGTCTCCAAGACGCTCCTGCATGACCGCAACGCCGAGATCTCTGCGCGTCGGCAGCCTGTAGCGCTCGGCAGCTTGCAATGCCGTACCGACCTGCGCATAGGAAAGATCGGTGCAATACACCGGCGCGCCCGGCTGCTGGCGCCAGGAATCTGCGAGCACACCCGCATCAAAGGCATCAAGACCGGTGTCATTGACCAGCGACATGGCGACCTGGCGATCGTGCGTACGATCCGCAGCCACCGGGATGGCAATCCGATCTGGCGCTCCAGCGGGCTTTGCCTTCCTGGCCAACGAGTCCGAGCCGATCGCGTTCCATGCCTTTGCGATCGGGCGGCCGAGCTGTTCGGCAACCCAAAGGCTCTCCACCTGGCCGCGCTCGATGGCTTCGATCTTTTCATCGCGGAACGGATAATAGTTGGAGGTGTCGATGACCACCGTGTCTTGCGGAAGCCGGGCCACCAACGGCGCAATGCCGGGGATGCGGTTGAGCGGAATGGACAGAATCACCACATCCACATCGATGAGTGCTTCTTCAGTGGTCATAGCACGTGCGCCAAAGGACAGCAGCTCGGCATCAATCGTCTCTGGGCCACGTGAGTTGGCCACCTTGACCTCGTGCCCGGCCTCACTCAAGCGCATGCAGAGCGATTTACCGATGTGTCCGGTTCCTAGAATTCCCATTTTCATCTGTTGCCTCGTATCGATAGTGACGACCATGTAATGCTGACCATTAGTACATCTACACTCTCACTGCTGCGTCGGCAGCCTGATACCACCGCAGCGCAAACACTCAGTCGAGGTGCCGATGGAGCTCTTTCAATCAATGCGTCTGTTCTCCAAGGTGGCGCAACTTCAAAGCTTCACCAAGGCCGCCGACGCTCTGCAGATTGGCCGGCCGCAGGTCACGCTGGCCATCAACCAGCTGGAGGCGTCCCTGGATGTACGTCTGTTTCAGCGCACCACACGCAAGGTCAGTCTGACGGCGGAAGGCGAAGCCTTCCTTGCGAAGGTCGAGGAGATCCTGAGTGGGGTCGAGGACGCGGTAGCGATGTTCCAGGCGCCTGCGGATGCGGTTCGCGGACGATTGCGAATCGATATCCCGTCGGCGTTTGCAGTGGAGGGATTCATGACGTTGCTCGGCCAGTTTCGGGCGACGTATCCACGGTTGGTAATCACGTTGGGCGTGAGCGATCGCTCGGTCGATCTCATCGCAGAAGGTGTTGACTGTGTGTTGCGCATCGGCGAACTGCCAAGTTCCAGCCTTGTCGCTCGCCGCTTGGGCGCACTCGTGATGATCACCTGCGCGGCGCCAGCCTATCTTGAGAAATCGCCACCACTCACGCACCCGGATTCGCTTGACCAGCACGCATGCATCAGATTCCTGTCCGGTATCAGCAAACGCACGATGCCCTGGCATTTCCGCGACGGGGGAGTGAGCAAGTCGCTTCAGCCTGAAAGCTCACTGTCGGTGAACGATGCGTCCGCCTATGTCCAGTGCGCTCGCGCTGGCTTCGGTGTGATTCAAGTTCCCGGAATGCTGGTTGACCACTATCTCCGTGATGGCACGTTGGTAGAGGTTCTGAAGGACTTCCGCCCCGCCTCGCTTCCGGTCTCGCTGGTGTATCCCAGCCGGTCGCATGTTCCGCCACCCCTGTGGGCATTCTCGGACTGGCTTCAGCAGCACTTCCCTGGCATCGACCGCACCTGGCTCGAGTGAGCAAGGAATAGGCACACGCGTGTCGCCGGCTGACAGAAGCCCCGCAGCATGCAGCGCTTCCAACGCAGGCGACGCGGCAACAACGTGGCTCTTACAGCTTGACCACGATCTTGCCGAACTGCGCGTTGGACTCAAGGAAGCGAGTCGCTTCGACGATCTCTTCGAACGGAAACACCTTGGCGATCTGAGGACTGAACTTCCCAGCGCTCAAGCCTTCTGTGATGAACGCTTTGGCACGTGCAAGTTTTTCGTCATCGGCAGTGACCTCGATGAATTCATAGCCGCGGATCGTGATGTGCTTGCCCAGGACGTGCAGCACGGGGACCGGCGTGGTGTCGTGGCTCAGTGCGCCATAGATGAACACGATTGCATCCTTGCTCGTGGCTTTTACGATGTGTTCGAACGCGGGACCACCAACCGGATCGAACACTACGCGTGCGCCAGCGCCGCCGGTGATGCGCAGAATCTCCGCAGTGATATCGTCCAGGCCGGTTTGCAGCACGTGGGCGAAGCCGGCCTTTTTCAGATCATCGAGCTTCTCGCCGTTGCGGGTGATGGCGATCGGCGTGGCGCCCACCGATTCGGCGATCTGCATTGCGGCCAGCCCAACACTGCTCGACGCTGCCGATAGCACCACGAAGTCGCCCTTGCCCAGACCGGCCAGGTCGATCAGCGCACCCCATGCAGTCGTAAACGGCATCCAGGTCGCCGCGGCTGCTTCCCAACTGACGCCAGCCGGATTCTTGACAACGGCGCGGGCCGGGGCGACCACCAGATCGCCATAGAGGCCGTACTGGTCAAACATGAAGGCAGGAATGACGGCAACCGCGTCGCCCACCGCCAAATCGCTGACCCCTGGCCCAACCGCATCGATCAGGCCCGAAGCTTCATACCCCATGGTGGCCGGGAATGAGGGCTCGATCACATAGCGACCACTGCGGTACATGCTCTCTGCGCGGTTCAAACCAAGCGCACGCACGCTGATGCGTACTTCACCAGCCTTCGGCTGCGGGGTGGGCACGTCATCAATTTGCAGAACTTCAGGACCACCAGTTGTGTGGAAACGAACATGCCGTGCCATTTCTCTTCTCCTGCTTTTCACTGCGCCATGAGGCGATATGAATTAAGTCGTTGACCAATGCGCCCTCGTTCACATCGAAGAGCAGAGGATCAGCTGGACAGAACGCACTATGCGCAAGCGCTTGGTGTTCGAGAAGATCAGATGGCGAAAATTGACTGTTTCCACATTCGGTAACTATCGCAGCCAGCTCGCAGTCCGCGCGCAAGAAGCCGGTCCAATGTCATCAAGCGGCGCTCATGCGCGGTCCTATTGCATACGGCATGGCTGCCTCACCGAAGGTCTCGGCGTTCGCGAGCTGTCGGGCGACCGTTGCCAATGTGGTTGTGGAACTCTGCCGCACTAGCGACGGTCCACACGTGAATGAAGAGGTATAGAAAAGCGGTGAGGTTCTAAGGTATCCCCACGTTTTACACCGTAAGCATCATCTGTTCGCGCACTGCCGCAGGCAGTGCGCGCAAGCGCCCTATCCACCGTGAGACGGGCTCCATCGGCCAGTGTCGGACCAAGGCTTCTCGGCCGATGCGTAGCGTGGAGTAGAGCTTGCGTGTGCTGTTGCGTGGAGACAGCCACTGGGCGATACCGGTCGCTTCGCATCCCAGCCCTGCCAACCAGCTGGCGAATGCAGCCAACGTATTGATCAGCAGCAGGATCTGCAGTCGCTCGCCGCGTCGGGTCAAACTGTCTTCCAGCGCCTGGCCGTAGCGATGTGATTTCAGATCGCGAAATGCCAGTTCGATCTGCATCCGTCGTGCGTACACATTAACCAACTGCTTTGCGCTGGGTGCCTGCAGCTGCGGGGATGCAACGATCAGCCAAGGCTCGCGCTCACGCGCTGCGGCCTTCAGACTCGATGACGCACGTGAGGCTTTGGCGGGTGAGCGGCGATTGCACCGTTTGCGCCCTTGCCGTGCCTTGGCGTAAACCACCAACCTGCAATCGAGTGGATCGCTGCGATTGGCCTGCATCGGCGGTAACTCGCATGCACGATTGGACGCCAACACATGCAGTTTCCGGCTGTCGATCCACTGATCTGCTCCATCCCGCACGTCCTGCGGCTTGACTTGCGTGCGCCCGCGCAATCGCCCCACCCAACACCAGCCCATGGCCGATACAGCGCGGAACCACGGTGTCCGGAAGCCGGCGTCAGTGACCAGGATCGGGCGAACATCGTCCGGAACCAGTGCCCTCAGTTGGTGCAGGAAGCGTCTTTCTGCACCAGGCGATCCCTGCTGCTTTCCTGGCACTACCATGTCCAGCAAGGTAAGCGTGCGGCCGCCCACCGGCACCGCTGCGCGCAGCAGACACCACGATTTGTCTGGCTTCAGATCGCTCCAGTCGATGACGATTACCGGCTGCGCGCCGCGCAGCAGCCAGTGTGCCATCTCGTGGTCGATCACTGATCGCTCGACCTGCAAATTGCGATTACTCAACAGGCGATCAACTGCCTTGAGCGGCGCGCGCACCCGCAGTGCGCTCGGCCACGAACGTGCGATGTCCATCAGTGTCAGCCTGCGTCCGTGCAACAACGCCTCGACCGCATGCAGCAACGCGCGTTCGCGCAACGCATGCATCCCGGACAGTGAGTTCGGCAGGCACTTCTGCAATACTTCGCTGGCGCGCATGGTCGTCAACCTTCTCTGGCTTAGTCACCTTGAAGATTGCGCCATGCGCGCACTTTCTTCCAGGCGATCATGTCGCAAGTGATTGATCTGACAGGAGGAAATGTGGGGAAACCTCAGGGTGAGGTTCACTTCTCAGTGGCGACCACGGCAGCTCGCAATCACGCACAGCAACGACCACGCTGTATGCGGCGGGTGCAACCGGATTCAGACCTGAAACCAAGGAGTGCGCGTCGCCACGCGCATGCGCAACGACCCGCAGTTAGGTCAGATCTTCTGTCAGCTGCATGTGCTGAGGCGCCAGCCGCGCACGGCGCGTGACTTCATTTCTCGCTGGCTTATAGATAGACGCTCATGCATGCGACGGCCAGTCACGTCTCACTGCATGGCGGAGCAGCAGCGTGTGCGCACAGTGCGATGGCATGGCTACGCTCCGCGTCCCATGGCGTGCGGAAGACCGGTATCGCCGAGGCAATACCGGTCTTTGCGCAGTAACGCGGATTTACATGAGAACAGCGCGATTGATACGGACCAAATAATCGCCGTCCGGGTAACCGGTGGGGCCAAACCGTTCGACGATCACCGCCATCACCAGCTCCAGCCGCTTGCGCAGGCGCGCCTTGTCAGCGTCGGCCAGCGCCTGCGGGATCTGTTCGCGCGTCAGATCGGTGCAATACACCGGGCTCCCAGGCTGCTGCCGCCAGGATTCGGACAGGCTGCCGGCATCGACCGCATCGAGGCCGGTGTCGTTGACCAATTCCACGGTCACGCGCCGGTCCTGCTCGTGGTCGGCCGCGATCGGGATCGCGATGCGTTGCAGATCACCGGCCGGCGTGTCCTTGTCTGCGAAGGATCCCGAGCCAATCGCATTCCAGGCCTTGGCGATCGGGCGGCCAAGTTGCTCTGCGACCCAGAGGCTTTCCACCTGCCCCTGATCGATCGCCGCAATCTCACCATCGCGTGCCGGATAGTAGTTGGACGTGTCGATCACAACCGTCTCGGACGGGATCGAGGACAGCAGCGGCGCAACTGCCGGAATCTGCTTGAACGGGATCGAGAGGATGACCACCTCAACATCGACAATCGCCTCCTCTGCGGTGACCGCACGCCCACAGTTGGCGAGCGTCTCGCTGTCGATCGTCTCCGGTCCGCGCGAGTTGGCGACCTTCACGTCATGTCCTGCCGCAGCAAGCCTGCGGACCAATGTCTTGCCGATGTTGCCACTGCCTAAGATGCCGATTTTCACGTTAAGTCCTAGCGTTCGATGTAGGACACCTACGCTAGTGATGTGCAGTAGAATCAGCAAGAACCTACCGAACGGTGGGGTACCCACCAGGAGGTAAGTGCATGGCACAGGAACAGCATTGTCAGGACCCCAAAGAGCAGCGCGCGTGGGCCGATGCAGCAGCACGCACGCTGCGCGTCCTTGAAGGCAAATGGAAGATTGCCATCATCGTCCACCTCCTCGCTGCAGGCGGGCCGCTACGCTTCTCGGAATTGGAACGCCGGATACCAGGCGTCACCCAGAAGATGCTCATCCAGCAACTCAAAGCACTGGAGGAAGACGGCATCGTGATCCGCACGCTGTATCCCCAGGTACCGCCCAAGGTCGAATACACCATGAGCGCGCTGGGGCGTGCACTCGGCCCATCCTTCGAAGCGCTTGTGAAGTGGGCGAAATTGACCGAAGCAGAGCTTGATCCGTCGGCGGCGTGAGCCAGACGTAAAGGCGCCGCCGTAGGTAAGCCACCGCGCAGCAGTGTCCGATACCAGCGCGGACAAACTACATCGTTTGGCGGGCGCGATTGCGTCCAGCCTGCTTTGCCGCGTAAAGCGCATCGTCGGCGCATTTCAATAGTCCGCTTGCATCGACCTCCTTGTTGAACGCGCTATAGCTATATGCCCCGACGCTGACAGTGACGTAGCCCTCCGGACTGTCGTCGTGCGCAATCTGCAGCCCACGAATACTCTCCACAATGCGCTCGGCTGCTGCCATCACCGCAGCTTGGTCGCATGAGGGAAGCAACACAGTGAGCTCTTCTCCACCGTACCTGGCAGCGAGATTGCCAGCGCGCCGCGTGTGGTTCTTCAGCACATTGGCGATTGCCTTGATGCAGAGGTCGCCTGCAGGGTGGCCATAATAGTCGTTGTACCGCTTGAAATAATCGATATCGACCATGATCACGCCGAGCGGCTGCGATGTTCGCTTTGCGCGCTTGATCTCGGCAGGCAAAACCACATCAAGCTGCCTGCGGTTCGCCAGACCAGTCAGGCTGTCCTGCATGGCAATGGCTTCCACTGCGGCATACGCCAGTCGCAGCTCATCTTCGACTTTCAGCGTTGTCTTTATCTGGCGCGAAATAAGGGTCGCAAAGAGGACTGGAATCGGAAGGATCAGACAGAGCATGATCAATGAGCCATACAAACTCTCGTACCACGACGCAAGAATTGCACGCTTTGACTTGCCGGCCAGTATGACAAGCGGATAGCGATTGAGGCGTTCGTAGCCATACATACGCTCCACCTTGTCAGTGATCGCAACCACCATGTGCACGCCCCGCGATGCATGCGGCAGGTACTTCGAAAAGATATCTCCCTTGGCGATATTTCTACCAATCATGTTCGTGTCGAATGGATGACGCACCATGATGGTTCCGTTTTGATCTGCGAGAACGATCACACCTTGATCGTCCATTCTGAAATCAGCATAGAACCTACTGAAGTACTGCACGCGGAGAGTCACTAGAAAGACCCCTCCGAAGCTTCCATCCTTCTTATTGATTCGCCTGGACACCGGAATAATCAGCTCGCCGGTCGAGCGACTCGTAATCACTGGCCCGACGTGCACAGCCTCACCCGCATGCGCCTTGTGATAGTGGAAATATTCCCTGTCGGCATTGTTGGCTGACGCAGGAACCTTGTCCTTGTCGGTGACTATCCAGTTACCCTTTTCGTCGTAAACGAAGATTCCGTGCAATTGCGGAAGGCTGCGTACCTGACGCTGGAAGAGAAGATGGAGCCGATTCCTGTCGATGTTCTCGAATCCGTCGCCTTCAATTCGCTCCACCACGCTCATGGAGAGTATGTCAGCGTCCTTGATTGCATCATCCGCATGTTGCCCCACGGAGTGGGCAAGATTCTCAGTTGTGCTACGAGCCGCGTCCAATGCGGAACGGTATCCCGTCCATGTCTGGTAGGCGTTGGTGCCGACCATCAACAGGATCATTGCCGCCGCAAAATAGGGAACAGATCTTAGAATGACGCGTTGCCAATTGAAGGGAACTACCATGCGCTTCCCGCCCTATGAGGTGTGCCGCTCATGCATCTACTTGTCGACAGGAAAGGAATCTGAATCCGAAGAGGCGGCCTAACCCGAAACGCGCAAAGCCTAGAGTTTCGACCACGACGCACCCACGTTTTCTGGATAGAGAAGTGCAACAAAAGACGGTGCGGTTTGCGCATTCGTCACCACCTGCAGCCAGACCCGCTTGCCCGAGAAGCTGCCCGCGTTCAAGGTGACGGGAAGGACACCGCTATCGTGGGCGCGCGTTTTCAAGCTTAAGCGTTCGTCGGAATCGCCTTTCCAGAGTGCATTGGCGGAAGAAGCAAGCAACGCCGCCTTGGTCGTTCCCAATAACGCGCAACACGCTGCGTTGACAGCGACCAGCGCCTCATCGGCACCGAACACCGCCATGGCGATTGGCGAGAAGTCGAAGCCTATCTGCTTCGCATCCGCTTCCTGGTTCGATGACAGGTCGCTCTTCAAACGGCTAAAGACATAATGGCTGGCCTTTTCCGCCAGCTGATTCATCAACCGCAGCTCGTCCTCACTCAGCTCTTTTGGCTGGGCGTCGAGGGCGCAGAGCGTTCCTACGACCAGACCGTTTTCGCTGCGCAGCGGTATCCCTGCATAGAAGCGAATGTAGGGCGGCCCTTGGACGAGCGGGTTGTCCTTGAATCGAACGTCCGTCAAGGCGTCATGCACAAACAGCGGCTCCCCCGCACCCACAGCGTGCGCGCAAAACGACACGTCCCGCGATGTTTCACAGACATCGAGACCGACTCTGGATTTGAACCATTGCCGGTCTGCGTCCACCAGCGAAATCAATGCGGTGGACACCTGCAATTTCTCGGCAAGTTCGCGCGTGATCTCGTCAAAGACCTCTTCTGCCGCTGTGTCCAGGATATCTAGCTGACGCAGGAGGCGAAGGCGCGCCTGCTCATTCTTCGGATACGGTGCAATGAGCATAGTCGAGGACCAGGGAAGCAGCCCCGATCATAGCGCCCTGCAGACCGCGAATGCGGTCGTGCTCGTTTGACAGCAAAGACCGAGGAACCCAAGACGCATGCAGGCTAGTGGCGTGCAGACCACGAAGCGCCTCTGCAGATCCGTCTTCGGCCAGGGCTGTGCTCTATCAGCTTTGAACTTATGGCGACATCGCCGCACGTATCGGCATAGGCAGTGCGGGACGCGACTGAAAGCGTGACGGCCCACCAGGATGCGAACCTTGGAACCGATGACTATGAAGCAAGGCAACTTACCCAACAGATCAATGGGTTAGCCACTAAATTTTGCTACAGACCGATCGCAGAACCGTTGACGCCGGGTGCTCTGCGGGGCTCTTCCCTACTCGCTCGCGGTCATCTACTCGCCCGAGAGCGGTGGGCGGCTCAAACCGCTTGTCGCTCCGCGTAGAACTCACAGTAGGACTGGATAACACATTCCTCGCACCTGGGGTTTCTAGCGCGGCAGATCTGCATGCCGTGCTGGATTAACCACTCATGTGCATGGCAGTTGTAGTTCTTTGGTGTGAGCTCATCGATCTCTCGCGTCGTGACGTCGGTAGACGTGGCGTGGACGATGCCCAGGCGATTAAGAGCGGCTAACAAAACGTAGCGAGCAGTCGTCAGGTGGGTGCGGACGGCGCGGAGGAACCGGAATGTACGTGGGTACATGCCGATTCCGAGCACCGGCCGCGCCCGCCTGACGGCTGCGCAGTAGTTTTGATAGCTGCTCTAAGCAACCGATGGATATGCGTGTCGAGCGCGATCAGTGGCTCTTAGAAATGAAGTTCATGATCAGGCTGGCAGCCTTGAGCCCTACGCTCTGAAGCTTCATCAGGTCATCTTTGGCATTGGGAAGTTGCCCATCGAAGTCTTCGATAATTTGACGGCACATCTCTTTCAGACGTTTGGTCCTCTTGTTGTAGTGCGCTACTGGTTTGATGATTGCACGACGCTGCTCGTCATCCATTGATTACAGCGCTTAGAAGGCCGAACTTTTTTTGAAAAGTGGCACGCAAGCCGAAACTACACGTTTTGTTGCAGTCACCGTAGGCAGCGCACCTGCGACAATGCTGCGAAAATGGCGTTCTGGACAGCCCATTGGTCATTCACGGGTCGTCCGTTTGATCGAACGTTGTGTAAGTGCGACTGAGCTTGCGGTAGATGGCAGCAATTTCTTCCTTGCTTGACATGAGTTGATCGCCGTAAGTATGCGATGGCGGGTTGTCATCCGCGAAGCGCTGCACATCGAAGGCAGTCGTTGATATGCAAGCAGTCAATGCATCGGGATCAAATCTCCTCGCGCTTTTAGCAGAACTATCGCGTCCTCAATCATGTCTTCTGCCCGCGCGTAGATCTGTTGCGGATCAGCCCCAAACGTTGCCTGGAATGACAGCGGCTGTAGCGTAACTTCGACAAAGCGAATCCCCGCTTTTTCTGCGCTGGCGGTGCGTTCTATACCGTCCTCGCAGGCCCTAGGAGAGCAGCGGCGACACCCTCCACCGCCCCGCGAAAAAATGCGGGGATCGGCAGGCTCTAGCAAAGGAACAGTAGCTCACATGTCACCAAGATCGGCGGGCACTTCTGCCCCCTGCAGCAGCGCATCGAGATGGCCCTATGAAGAGCGCAGGCGTGACGGGGCGACGATTGCGCTTCCCGCAGACGTCGCAAAACACATGAGCTGCTTGTCATTTACCGGGATTGGCGCTCTGCGTGCCGCGCCGCTTTGGCTGTGGCTTGGTCGGCGCGAGGGCGAACGCAAGACTCGCGAGTCGATTGCGGCCTTCGGCTTTGGGCTGGCTGGTCAGCGCGCTGAGTCGCTCCAGCAACACGTTGACCTCCTGGATGTCATCGTCGCTGAGCCAGCCCTTGTTGCGTGAGACCCACAGTTCGCGCCTTTTGCCCTCAGTGACCACACCGTCAGCCTTGAGCGCGGCCTCGAAGTCCTGCTGCGCCACTTGCAACAAGGAACGCGCGAAACGTGCCAACTCGTCTGCATTGCCGTGGCGACTTAGGTCGTAGACCAGGCGAACCGGGCCGGCGCCTTCGCCCGCCAGGCGAAAGACACGCTCGCCTCCAATTTCGGCCACTTCTGTGAGCAAGTCACCGGCGACCAGTTCGCGCAGGTGGTAGTACAAGCCGTCCGCAGGCCGACCCAACTGCTCAGCGAGTTCGGCCGTACTTGCCGTTCCTCCAAGAGAGGCGAGCGTGTCGACAATCTCCTGCCGCACTGACGAGCTCAGGAGCCTCACTTGCTCGGGCCGGGAAATGAGATGCCGAGGTGATGTACGCATGGCTATAGACGCTTGTTGAAATATGTGTGCATTATTTAAACACAAGCAGCGCACGGCAAGGCGCGCTTCATCAACCGCCTGGAGCAAATGTGTCGATCGATTTATGGAAGACCCTGGGCCTGGCAGCCCTGGTGCTGGTGACAGCGCCTGCCATATCCGCAGTTGCCGCACCCCCTGCTTCCGTCATTTCTGCAGCGGATCTGCGTGCCGACCTGCAGACCGCGATCGACGCCATCGAGAAGAATCATCCTGACCTTGGACACTCGGTGGACAAAGCGACACTACGCCGCACCGCCAGGTTGATCGCGCGTGAGCTGGACCGGCCGATGGATCAGACACAGGCTTGGTCTGTGCTGGCCCAGCTCAATCCCGTGCTGGCCGACGGCCACCTTCTCATCGGCCTGCCCGACTGGCGAGCTTCGGCCGCTTCAGCCACCGAGCACGGGGCACCGTGGTTTCCTTTCGAGGTCTCCGTAGCGGCATCCGGACGTCTGCGCCTCATTGCGCTACTCGGTGGAGCCCCGTCCGCCGATGCCGGGCGTTCTGTCAGTCGTATCAATGGCGTGCCTGCCAAAGAAGTTGTGCGTACGCTGCTGAATCGCACTCACGGCGATACGCCAAGTGCCCGCGCGGCGCTTCTGTCTCAACGTTGGTGGCTCTTCTATGCCAAGGTCTACGGCACACCAGCGACCTTTGATCTGGAATTTGCTGACCGGCGAAGTCGCGAGCAGCTGGCTGCTTCACGCACGGTACTCCCCGCTGTCCTGCAGCGCGACGCGAGCTTCGAGCGGCTGTTCCGCTGCGAAATGCGGGGTACAGGCGCCGTGCTGACAGTGAGCACGTTCTTCTGGCCAGACAAGGCCCGCTTTTTCGCGTTTACGGAAGCATGCTTTACGAAAATGGCCAAAGAACAGGTCCATCACCTAGTTATCGACATTCGCGAAAACGGCGGTGGGGATGACGACATGTGGCGCGACGGCATTCTCCGCTATATCGCCGATCAACCTTACCGGCACGGTTCGCATTACATCAAACGCGTGCTGACACCAGGGCCGGGCGAAGTCGCCGGGCAGCTTGTGGAAGGAACGATCGAATCCATCGTGCAACCAGCAACCGCGGAAGCGGCGCACTTCACGGGAGAGGTCAACGTGCTGGTCGGCCCACTGACTTACTCCTCCGCAGTGCTGTTCTCCAATGTCGTCCAAGACTACCGCTTCGGGAACTTGGTCGGTGTCGGTCAATCGGTCAGGACGCGACAGAGCGGCGGCGTCAGGACCCTGATACTTCCGAACTCCGGCCTTGTACTGTCCTATCCACGCTTCGTGCTGGATCGCCCGTCCGGAGCTCGGCGACCGACGTGGCTGACGCCTGACAGACAGATCGCTGATGATCCGCTCAATCCACAAGCGCCGATTGACGCGCTGCTTAAGACGAGCAATTAAGAAAGACGATCATATCTGCCCCACGACCACACAACGCTACGACCATTCGCCCGCCGTCGTAAAACCTCTCAAGCACCGCTAATGTTCCCTGGGATTTTTCCAAAGCCCACAAAAAAGCGCTCAGCTCGCCACTAAGCGCCTGTTTTAATGGTGGGCCCACCAGGATTCGAACCTGGAACCAAAGGATTATGAGTCCTCTGCTCTAACCGTTGAGCTATAGGCCCTGCGTCGCGTGGCTCGTCGGTGCTGCATGCATCAGCTACCCCCAGAGTCGGCAAAGTTTACCTGCCCGGCCGCTTCGCTGTCTGCGCTTACCTGCAAAAAGCACAGCCGCCCGGCTGTGCCACGCCCACAAAAAAGCCCAGCGGTTGGCTGGGCGTCTCTGCTGCGCATCGGACCTTCGTCACCGGCTGCTTCAGGCCAGCACTACAACGCGCTCATTGCCGCACTTGCGTATTGCTGTACTGGTTGTTCCGCTGCACTCGTGGTCCTCGGCAGCAACCACCACTCACGCATCGGCCACTTCCCGCTGCGCATCAACCAGCGCGCGGCCGGTACGAAAGCCGTGCGCGATGGCGTCCTGGTAATTGTCGTACTCCACGTTCTGCTCGCTTATCCGTGGCAACCGTTTGCCGCGGGCAACGTACACATCCACCCATAGCGTCCACTTCGCACCGACAGACGC
This sequence comes from Xanthomonas sp. NCPPB 4037, assembly GCF_041475695.2. Classification (NCBI taxonomy): domain Bacteria; kingdom Pseudomonadati; phylum Pseudomonadota; class Gammaproteobacteria; order Lysobacterales; family Lysobacteraceae; genus Xanthomonas; species Xanthomonas sp. NCPPB 4037. The sequence goes on along the minus strand of NZ_CM191261.1, from coordinate 606,697 downwards.
CTGTTCCACACGCACGCGGATCTCGCTGTCGCGGTAGGTGGTGGTTTCGAATCGGCTTTGCCTGCTCATGGTGGCACTCTCGTTTCCATTCGATTAGCACGGTAGGGCGTGGCACTAGAAAAATACGTGAGTAATCGGGAAACGCGTCCTTAATGTTGCGGGGCTGTGTAGCTTCGTGCGCGCGCCGTGAACGCGCCAGGCGGCGTGATTGGCGTGCTGCGTTGATTCTGCGAACGCAGAGCGTGGCCCCTACCCATAACGCAACAGCCCCGCATGAGCGGGGCTGTTGTGGAACCGAGGTGCGCTGACCGCTGTGCGATCAGTCGATATCCAGGAACGACCGCAGCTGTTCCGAACGGCTCGGGTGACGCAGCTTGCGCAACGCCTTGGCCTCTATCTGGCGAATCCGCTCACGCGTGACATCGAACTGCTTGCCGACCTCTTCCAGCGTGTGATCGGTGTTCATGTCGATACCGAAGCGCATGCGCAGCACCTTGGCTTCCCGCGGGGTCAGGCCGGCCAACACGTCCCGCACCGTCTCGGAGAGATTGATGTTGGTGGTGTTGTCGATCGGGGACTCCACGTTGGTGTCCTCGATGAAATCGCCCAGATGCGAATCCTCGTCGTCGCCGATCGGGGTTTCCATCGAGATCGGTTCCTTGGCGATTTTCATCACCTTGCGGATCTTGTCCTCGGGCATATCCATTTCCTTGGCCAGCTCCTCCGGCGTGGCCTCACGGCCGAACTGCTGGAGCATCTGGCGGGAAATGCGGTTCAACTTGTTGATCGTTTCGATCATGTGCACCGGAATACGGATGGTGCGCGCCTGATCGGCGATCGAACGGGTGATGGCCTGACGGATCCACCACGTGGCATACGTCGAGAACTTGTAACCGCGACGGTATTCGAACTTGTCCACGGCCTTCATCAGGCCGATGTTGCCTTCCTGGATGAGGTCGAGGAACTGCAGGCCACGGTTGGTGTACTTCTTGGCGATGGAGATGACCAGACGCAGGTTGGCCTCGACCATTTCCTTCTTGGCCTTGCGCGCCTTGGCTTCGCCGTAGGCCATCGCACGGCTGATGTCCTTGATCTCGGCCAGGGTGAGGTAGCTGGACTTCTCTCTATCGATCGACGCCTGCTGCTCGGCGATGATCTGGTCCTTGACGTCACGCAGCGCGGACGACCACTTCTGCTTGCGCTTGAGTGCGTCTTCCACCCATTCCAGGTTGGTCTGGTTGCCTTCCCACGAACGGATGAAGTCCTTGCGCGGCATGCGCGCCACGGTGGTCGCCAGGTGCAGCACCTTGCGCTCGTGGTCCTTGATGCCGTTGACCACTTCACGCAGCTGGGTGACCAGCGAATCGGTCAGCGGCAGCGGCAGCTTGAGCGTTGTGAAAATGGCGGCCATGTCTTCGCGCGCCTTGACCACATTCTTGTGCTCGGCGCCGTACTTGACGTAGGCCTTCTTGAACTTGGCGTACTCGTTGGCCAGATTCTCCATGCGCGTGGCGACTTCCACCGGATCCGGACCGGTCGGGCCGGCTTCTTCCTCGGCAGCGTCGTCATCGCCGTCTTCATCAGCGTCTTCGTCGACCGCATCTTCGTCAACGGCGACCGGGCCGGCAGCGGCCAGCGCCGCGGCGGCAGCGTCAGCTTCTTCGATCAGGTCGTTGAAGCCGACCACGATCTCGGCCAGGCGCTTCTTGCCTTCCTTGTGCGCTTCGTAATCGGCGAGCAGCAGCTCGGTCGACAGCGGGAACGTACCCAGTGCGGCCTGAACCTGGCTCAGGCCCTCTTCGATGCGCTTGGCGATGGCGATTTCGCCTTCGCGGGTCAGCAGCTCGACCGTGCCCATCTCGCGCATATACATGCGCACCGGGTCGGTGGTGCGACCACCTTCGGTGTCCAGCGCGGTCAGCGCGGCGGCGGCTTCTTCGGCGGCGGTGTCGTCAACCTCGCGGTTGCCGGTGTTGCCATCGTTGAGCAGCAGGGTTTCAGCATCGGGGGCAACTTCATGGACATCGATGCCCATGCCGTTGATCATGCTGATGATGTCTTCGATCTGCTCCGGGTCGACCAGGTCGTCGGGCAGGTGGTCATTGACTTCGGCGTAGGTCAGATAGCCCTGTTCCAGGCCCTTGCTGATCAGTAGCTTGATGTCGGATTGCTGGGCAGGACGTTCGTTGGCCATGAGTGCTCGCGCCACCGGCTTTGAGATTGGAAAGAGAACCTAGCATTATACCAGCGTGAAGCCCGGTCTGCCGGAATCAAGACAGGCAGCTGGTTGAGTGAGGCGCGCTAGGGCCTGAGAAGGAAGGTCACCGGGCCGTCATTGACCAGGTCGACAACCATATGGGCACCGAAGCGGCCGGTTTCCACCCCGCCGGAATGTTTTTCGCGGCAGATCGCCACCAATTGATTGAACGCCCGTTCAGCCTCTTCTGGCGGCGCGGCGCTGCTGAAGCTCGGCCGCATACCGGCCTTGGTGTCGGCAGCCAGGGTGAACTGGCTCACCAGCAGCAGCCCACCGCCGGTGTCGGCGAGTGAGCGATTCATCTTGCCGGCCTCATCGGAAAACACCCGGTAGCCCAGCAGGCGTTCGGCCAGGCGGCGCAGCTGTGGCGCGGTGTCGCCGGGCTCGATACCGATCAGGGCCAGCAACCCGGGGCCGATCTGCCCGACCACCTGCGCATCCACCGCGACCGAGGCCCGGGTGACGCGTTGGATCAATGCAAGCATGGGCAACACCTCAGTCAGTCGGGCGGCACGAGCATGCCGAGTGCGGCCAGTGCTGTCACGTACGGGTCATCGCCGGCCGCGCTGTTTAGAATTGCCCGGATGAAACCCGATGTCCGCGCCCGCCTGTTGTATGTCACCGCCGCCACCGTGGGCCGGCTGCCTTGGCCGTTGCTCAAGCGCGTGGCCGACACGCTGGCCTGGAGCTGGCGCAAGCTCGATGCCCGTGAAAGCCGCGTAGCGCGGCGCAACCTGGAACTGGCCTACCCGGAACTGGCACCGGCACAGCGCGCGCAGCTGCATGCGCAGATCCTGCGCTCCACCGCCCGGCAGACCCTGGAAGTGCTGCGCACCTGGACCCGCCCGCCGGCCGAGAACCTGGCGCGGCTGCAGCGCAATGGGCAGGAGCTGTACGACGCGGCGCTGGCATCGGGCCGCGGGGTGATCGTGGCGGCGCCGCACTTCGGCAATTGGGAATTGCTCAACCAGTGGCTGTCCGAACGCGGCCCGATCGCCATCGTGTACCGCCCGCCGGACTCCGATGCCGTGGATGGCTTCCTGCAGTTGGCCCGTGGCGGCGACAACGTGCGCCAGGTGCGCGCGGAAGGCCCGGCGGTGCGCCAGCTGTTCAAGGTGCTCAAGGACGGTGGCGCGGTCGGCATCCTGCCCGACCAGCAGCCGAAGATGGGCGATGGCGTGTTTGCGCCGTTCTTCGGTATCCCGGCGCTGACCATGACCCTGGTCAACCGGCTGGCCGAGCGCACCGGCGCCACCGTGCTGTACGGCTGGTGCGAGCGCGCCGGCGACGATCTGCAATTCGCCCTGCATGTGCAGCCGGCCGAGCCGGCGGTGGCCGACCCCGACCCGGTGCGTGCGGCCACCGCGCTCAACGCCGGCATCGAACGGATCGCCCGCCGTGACCCCGCCCAGTACCAGTGGACCTACAAGCGCTACACGCTGCGCCCGCCGGGCAGCGGCGAGCCCAATCCGTATGCGACCGAGCGGCATCCGCATTGAAGTGCGGCGGGCTTGCGGGAAACGCTCTGCCTTGCGCGTGCTGAGCCAGCGCTTGGCCGCGAGCGTCTCATTTCAAAGATAGATCAGGCGCCGCAGCAGCGCTTCCCAAGTGACGTTTAGCTAAGACATCGCTACCAGGCTCAATCGTCGTGCGGGTCGCTCGGCGTGCTGAGGATGCGCTGATAGAACGCCAGGTCGAGCCAGCGGCCGAACTTGAATCCGGCTTCGCGCACGGTGCCGGCATGGGTGAAGCCAAACTGTTCGTGCAGCGCGATGCTGGCCGCATTGCTGGCGTCGATGCCGCCGACCAGCACATGCACGCCGCGCGCCTGCGCCGCGTCGATCAGCAATTGCAGCAAGGTGCGCCCCAGGCCTTTGCCGCGATGGTCACGGTGCACGTAGATCGAATGCTCCACGCTGTACTTGAACGCCGGCCAGGCGCGAAACGTGCCGTAGCTGGCAAAGCCCATCAAGGTGCCATCGGCGTCTTCCACGCCAATCACCGGAAAGCCGCCGGCGCGCTTGGTGGCGAACCAGCCCACCATGCTCTCGGCTGGGCGCGGCCGGTAGTCGTACAGCGCCGTGGAATGGGCGATGGCATCGTTGAAGATGTCCAGGATCGCGCCGGCGTGGCGTGCATGGCTGCAGTCGACGATGTGCATGGCATCCCGGCAAAGACAAGGTGGACGGATTAAAAAGCATTGCCGGGCGATGAACAACGCGGCAGCGGTGCAACCAATGGTGGCCCCGCCTGCCACACAGTCCAGGTCCGCCACAGACGCAGCGTTCCATCCGCCCGTGGCTGCCGGCGCTCGCCGGGCACGCGACAATGGCGCAGGCAGGCAGCGTGTGGTTGCGCTGGTGCCCGCCTTGAAGCGGTCGTGGCAGTCCCCATTTGGAGTCGTGCATGAGCAGTCCCTCTCCCTCCCCCAGCGCGCAACCCTTCGGTGACCCGGCCGCGATCCGTTGCGAGCGCGCCGCCTCCGAACTGCGTGCGGGCCGCCCGGTACTCATCACCGATGCGCAGGGACACACCCGCGCCGTGCTCGGACTGGACAGCAGCACGGCGCAGTCGTACACGGCCTTCGCGCGCGCCGCGCAGGGCCGGCATTACCTGTTCGTGACTCCCACCCGCGCACAGGTGCTGGGCCTGGTGGCCCCGCAGGGTGCGCGGGTGGCGCTGGCCAGCCACGATTACGACCAGCTCGCCGCACTCGCCTATCTGCGCGATACCCCGGTGCCGTCGCAGTGGACCCCGGGCGATGCGCTGGACGCCGGCGCGGTGGAGATCGCACGGCTTGGGCTGCTGCTGCCGGCGATGCTGGCGGTGGAGCTGCCCGGCGAGCAAGACCGCGCCGCCTTCGCCGGCTGCCAGTCACTGGCGCTGGACGACCTGGACAGCGGCTGCGCCACCTCGGCGGCGGCTGGCTACGAACTGGTCACCCGCAGCCCGGTGCCGTTGCGCGGCCTGGGCATGAGCGAGTTCGTGGTGTTCCGCGGTGGCGTGGCGCAGCGCGATCAGGTGGCGATTGTGGTGGGCCAGCCGGATCTGGGCAGTGCGGTGCCGGTGCGCGTGCATTCGTCCTGCCTCACCGGCGACCTGTTCGGCTCGCTCAAGTGCGACTGCGGCGACCAGCTGCGGCACGGGCTGGCCAAGCTCAAGGAGCTCGGCGGCGGCGTGTTGCTGTATCTGGATCAGGAAGGCCGCGGGACCGGCATCGCCTCGAAGATGCGCGCGTACGGCTATCAGCACGCCGGGCTGGACACCATCGATGCCGATGCGCAGCTGGGCTTTGGCCCGGATGAGCGCCGCTACGGCAGTGCGGTGGCGATGTTGCGCGGCCTGGGCGTCAGCCGGATCCGCCTGCTGACCAACAACCCGACCAAGGCCGAGCGGCTACGCGCCGCCGGCATCGTGGTGGAAGACCGCATCCCGGTCACCGGCGACATCACACCGGAGAATGAGCAGTACCTGCGCACCAAGGCGGCCCGCGCCGGCCACGCGCTGGATGTCGACGCGTTGATCCTGGCGGCCCAGTAAGCCGGCTGCCGGGTGCGCGCCCGCACGGCGCCCGGCTATGCTGGCGGACCGCTTCCCGCAGGCCCGCCGTGTGCACGACGCCCCACCCCCGCTTCCCGACGACCTCCACGCCACGCCCGCGCCGGCCGAGCCCGACACGGTGGACCACGCCCAATGGCAGCCGCTGCCACGCCGCGGCGCCTATGTAGCCGGGGTCAAGGGTGCGCTGGGCATGAGCGTGGCCTGCCTGTTCGCGCTGGGCGTGTTCGGCGTCGCGCTGCAGGCCTGGCAGTACTGGCCGGCAATGGTGGTGGCCGTACTCCTGGCGGCCGGGCTGGGCGCATGGCTGGCACTCAAACGCCACCGGCTGACGCGCTGGAAGCTCGACAACCACGGCCTGGCCTTGCAGCGCGGCCACCTGTGGCAGAGCGAAACGCGGATCCCGATCACCCGTGTGCAGCATCTGGACCTGCGCCGCGGCCCGATCGAGCGCGCCACCGGCCTCACCACGTTGGTGGTGCATACCGCGGGCAGCCGGCTCAACGCCGTGGGACTCTCCGGCCTGGACCAGCGCGATGCCGAACGGCTGCGCGACCGCCTCGCCCACCAGCTCGACCACGACGACGACGCCCTGTGAGCGCGATCGATGCGTCAACCGATGACGAGCAGCGGCTGCATCCGTTGTCGTGGCTGTTCGTGTTGCTGCAGCAGATCCGCCAGTTCCTGATCCCACTGGCGGCGTTGATTTTGTTCGGCAGCCGCGATGGCAGCCGCGACTCGGCCGATCACCTGGCTACCGGCATCGTGATCGCCGTCCTGGTGGCCATCTCGGTGCTGCGCTACTTCACCTACCGCTACCGCATCGGCAGTGATGGCGTGGCGATCCGCAGCGGCCTGCTGGAGCGCAGCCGGCGCGACATCCCGTTCGCCCGCATCCACAACGTGGTGGTGCACCAATCGCTGCTGCACCGGCTGGCCGGCGTGGCCGAGGTGCGCCTTGAATCGGCCGGCGGGCACAAGCCGGAAGCGGAAATGCGCGTGTTGCGGCTGGATCAGGCGCTGGCGCTGGAAGACCTGATCCGCCGCCGCGCGCACACCGCCGAGCCGGCCACTGCACACCAGGCGCCCGACGTCGGCACCTTGCTGCGCCTGCCCACCAGCGAGGTGATCCGCCTGGGGCTGATCTCCAACCGCGGCATGGTGGTGGTCGCCGCCGGCTTCGGTGTGCTGTACCAGATGATTCCGCGTCGCACGGTGTCCAACTTCGTCGAACACAACGGCGAACTGGCTTATCGCTATGTGGCGCAAATCCATCCCGGCACCGCCGTGACTGCGACGCTGGTGGTGCTCGGCATGCTGGTGGTGCTGGTCGCGATGCGGGCCCTGTCGGTGGCACTGGCAGTGGCGCAGTACCACGGCTTTCACCTGAGCGAATCCGAGCGCCGCCTGACGGTGGAACGCGGTCTGCTGACCCGCATCCGCAGCAGCGTGGCGCTGCGCCGCATCCAGTCCTGGACGCTGTACGAAAGCCGCCTGCATGCCCTGTTCGGCCGCCGCCAGCTGCGCGTGGATACCGCCGTGGCCACCGGTGACAACGACGGGGCTGCGCTGAAGGAACTGGCGCCAATCGCCGAGCCGCAGCGCTGCGACGCCCTGCTGCAGCAGCTGTTGCCCGACGTGGCCTGGCCGCCTGCGGCGTGGCAGCCGGTGGCCACGCATTGCTGGTGGCGGCTGAGCCTGCCCACCGTGCTGCTGGTGCTGCCACTGACCGCCGTGCTGGCCTGGCGTTTCGGTGCGCAGGCGAGCTGGCTGCTGCTGTGGCTGCCCTGGAGCGCCTTCAAGGCCTACCGCCAGGTGCAGCGCATGGGTTACGCGCTGGATGCGCGCTACGTAGCGGTGCGTGGCGGCTGGTGGAAGCGCTGGTGGCGGCTGGCCGAACTGGACAAGTTGCAGGCCCTGCAACTGCAGCGCTCGCCGCTGGACCGGCTCTCCGGCACCGCAACCTTGTTGCTGGATACCGCCGGTGCCAGTGCCACCGGCCCGGCCTTGCGGCTGCGCTTCGTGCCGCTGGTCCACGCGCAGGCCTTGCAGACCCAGCTCGGCGCCGCGTTGGCGCGTCGCAAACTCCGCTGGTGATGGCGGCTTGCGATGGACGCGCCGGTGATCAGCGCCGCGACGGGCCCCAATAGCCAAGCGCGCGACGGATCTGCAGGGCCCGCCATTGCGCCCCCAGCGGTTTACTGCGCAGGCGGCCCATCTCGCCGGCGATGAAGTCTTCGGTGGCGGCGATCACGCGCTCGGACGACAGCCCATCGCGAAACGGATGGATCGCATCCGCGTACGCGGCCAGCGCCGCACGTAGACCGTCCTCTGGCTGCAGCGCGCGCGCCAGCCACTGCGGCAATTCCTCCGGCTGCTGGAAATCCAGCATATGCGGCTGCGGCACGCGGTTGCGGAAGGTCACCACCGGTTTGTGCTGCACCACGAACTCGGACACGATCGAAGAGGTGTCCGAGACCAGCACATCGGCAGCGCGCTGCGCGGCCATGACCTCTTCGGGCTCGACAAAACGCGCATTGGGCCCGGCCAGCGCGCGATAACGTTCGAACAGCGCCGGTGCACATTTGGGATGCAGGGTGAGCAGCCAGTAATGCGTGCCGCGTGCGATGTCCGCGGCAATCTGGTCGTACAACACCGGCGCGGCGCTCAGCCGCTCGGTAAAAGTGGACCCGAACAAGATGACCGGGCGTCCGTGAGCCGGCGCGCGCAATGCGGCGCTGCGTCCGCCGTCGTCGCGAAACACCGGGTCCAGTTTGGGCCAGCCGGTCTCGGCCACCGCGAAATGCCCTTCGCGCTGGGCCAATGCACGAAACGGCGCAGTGGTGGCCGGGCCTTGCGTGCAATACAGATCGAACAGCCCGCGCACGCGGAAATGCCCGCGGTTGTCTTCGCGTTTTTGCACGTTGAAGCCGTGAAACAGCTGCACCTTGGCGCCGGACACGAACGGCGGCACCCAGTTGGCGGCACTGAACACCGCACGTGGGCGCAGCGCCAGCGCTTGCCGCAGGCCAACCTCGCGCACGCCCGGCACCTGCAGCCCGCGCGCACCATCTTCGAACCAGGCCGACACCGACTGGCCGGAGGCCTGTAATGCCTGCGCCAATGGCGCCAGAATAGGCAACGCGTAACGCTCCGTTGCGAACAGCAGGTATTCGGCCATCACATGTCCTCATCGACCGCCCCAGACGAACGGCCTCGCATTTCTGCCTGCATTATCGCGTTCAACGAAGCCGATCGCCTACGCGACTGCCTGACCTCGCTGGCGTTCTGCGATGAGATCGTGGTGGTCGACTCCGGCTCCACCGATGCCACTGCCGCCATTGCCAGCGCACACGGCGGGCGCGTGCTGCACCGTGCGTTCGACGGCTACCGTAGCCAGAAGGCATTTTGCGTGGCGCAGGCCAGTCATGACTGGGTGCTGTGCCTGGACGCGGACGAGCGCGTGAGCGATGCATTGCGCGCCTCGATCCTCGCCGCGCGCGATGCCGGATTCAACGCGGCGGCCGGCTATCGCTTCGCACGCCTTTCCGAGTATTTCGGGCGCTTCCTGCGCCACGGCAATGCGTATCCGGACCGCGTGCTGCGGTTGTTCGACCGGCGCCGCGGCGGCTGGCGCGGCAAGCGCGAGATCCACGAAGCCGCCAGCGTGGATGGCACCGTGGCCACCTTGCGCGGTGACCTGATCCACCACCCCTACCGCTCGCTGATGCAGCAGCTCGGCAAGACCCAGCGCTATGCGCAGATGATGGCCGAGTACGACTACGCCCGTGGCAAACGGGCGACCTGGAGCAAGCTGGTGCTCGCGCCAGCGTGGCGCTTCTGGCGCGGCTATCTGCTGCGCGGTGGTTTTCGCGATGGCTGGCACGGGCTGATTTACGCCTACGTACGTGCGAACTACGTCCGCCAGAAGACCATCATGTTGTGGCTGTTGCAGCAGGGCCAACCGGTGCAAGACCCGCCGCGCGCATCTGATCAGCGCGCGGACTGAGCCAGTGGCGATGCGGCAGTGGCATGCTGCTGCGCCTGACGCGCGGCAAGCCCCGCCAGGATGCCCACCATCGCCGCATAAAAGCTGGCCGAGACCTGATGGGCGAACATCGATTGGGTCAGCCCGCACAGCGCGTAGCTGATCACGATCATCACTCCTGCCGCGGCCGGCCCACGAAATTGACGCTGCCCGCTGCGACGGTGCAGGCGCACGAACATCCACAACGGCACGCCGTACACGGCGATCAGCAACAGCAACCCAGGAATGCCCTGGGTGGCGCCCCACTCGGCCAGATCGTTGTGCGCGTGGCCCAGATGGCAGCGCAGCAACCAGGTGTCGCCCGCGCACAGCGGCAGCTCGCGCATTGCATCATCGAAGCGCCCCACGCCCACGCCCGTCAATGGATGCGCCTGCAAGGTGTCCCAGGCCACGTGCAAGCGCTCGATGCGCGCACCGGCCGACGAATCAGCATCGCCGACTTCGTAGCGCTGAAAATCACTTTGCAGCTCGCCGATGCGCAGCTGTTCGGTGAGCCCCGGCACGCTGAGCACCAGGCCAACGCACACCACCGCGCCGCCGACGAACGCCAGCAACCGCATGCGTGCGCTCTGCCAGGGCGCGCCCCAGACCAACACACCCAAGGTCACCAGCAACGACAACCACACGCCACGGCTACCGCTCAGCACGATCACCGCCACCGCAGCCACCGCCGCGCCCAGCAACCAGCGCACCTGGCCATTCGGGCGGCAGAAGATGGCCACCACCAGCAACATCAGCGCAATGTCGGCAAAGACAATCGCGTTGGTCCAGCCCTCTGCGCGCTCGGCACCGTTCATCACCTGCAACATCGCCACCAGCATCGCCGCGAACACGCCGGCCAGCGCGCCGCGCCACAGCCAGACCTGCCGCGGCTGCAGTGCATACGCCCACAGCGCTGCCCACGGCAGCACCAGAAAGCGCGAACGGTTTTCCACATCGCGTACGGAAGGCTCGAACAACACGATCGACAGCACCGACATCGCGATCACCACCGCGGTCAGGCCGGTCAGCACCCGCAACGACCAGCCCTGCGTGGCCAGGCCCGCGCGCAGGCTGCGCCACCCCAGCAGCGTGCCGCCGAGCAGGCACACGCCGAACGGCAGCAGGCCGCTGGGCATGTTCACCACCAGCGCGGTGAGCACGAACACGCCCAGCTCGGCCAATCCCAGCGCGGCGCGCGATGCGACAGGTACGGCGGGCGACAGGGGCGGGTGCGGTGAGGGCAAGGAATTCATCAGGTGTGGGGGGGCGAAGGAGGGGTACGGCCGCACGGTGGCGGCAAAAAGGCAGGCCAAGCTAACGATGCGGCGCATGAATCGAGGCTAGACGACAATGCACTGCGTCATTGACCGCATCACGGCTGCGCAGTTGCGGTGTGGACACCCTCACTCGGTGTCCAGGTTGCCCTGCTCCTTCGCTTCGACCACCTTCTCGGTCGCATTGGCCACGCACGGCCCATGCACGGCACTGCCCGGCACCAGCCACCATTTGCGCCGGTTGGCCACGCCCACCACCTGGCTGGCAGTGCGATCGACGCAGCCCAGCAGCGCGGTTTCCTGCACCAGCAACCAGCGCTGGGCCGGCTGCTGCGCCTGCCAGGCCACGCCCTGCTGCAGCTGCGTCTCCCAGGGCACCTTGAAGCCGAACGTCTGTGCCGGCCGGTCGGCCATCAGCAGGTTCTGCTCTTTCCATGCCACCAGCCCGAGCTGCGCTTGCGGCCCGATCCGGCGCCCGGCCTCACGCATCACCGCGCCGGCCGAGCTGGAGTCGTTGAAGATCGGGTAGCAGATCAGCCCGAACGCCACCCACCAGGCGCCGAGCAAGGACGCCACCGCCAGCGCGGAGCGTCGCACGCGCAGCAACAGCAGGCTGGCAGCGCCCCACAGCGACACTGCCAGCAGCACCCAGCCCAGCGGGTCGGTGGCTTCGCTGCCCACGCCGCGGCTGTCCATGATCTTCTGCTCGAAGCCCGGGTGGCCGATCAGCATCGCCAACCCGCCCGCGCCAAAGGCCACCGTCAACAGCAGCGCAAATCCGAACAGCACCCGCTGCACGCCAACGCGGCGCAACAGCCCCGGTGCCAACGGCGCCAGCGCCAGACAGAACATCGGCAACGCCGGCAGGATGTAGACGTCGCGCTTGCCATTGGGAATGGTGAAGAACACCAGCACCAGCAGCCACCAGGCCAGCGGCAACAGGTAGCGCGGATCGCGTCGCCGCAGCCGACGCCGCCAGGCCGGCACCGCCCAGGGCAGCAGCAGGATCACCGGCAGCCACATCGTGGCCATGCCCTTGAGGTGGTACCACACCGGTTGCGCGTGATCCCACGAGTTGGCGTAGCGCTTGGCGGTTTGCCGCAGCATGATGTCGTTGAGGTAGACGCGGTACTCGGGCTCGCCGGCCGTCAACGCGGTGACCACCATCGGCACGAACCACAGCAGGATCGCGACTAAGAAAAACACCGGGCCAAGCCAGAACCGCTTGTCGCGCACCCGGACCTGCACGCCGGGCCAGCCACGCAACGCGGCGATACCGGCCGGAATCAGCATCAGTAGCGCAATCACGCCCACGCCCTTGGTGATGACACCTAGTCCTGCAGCGAACCAGCCCAGCGTCCACCAGCGCCACGCGGGCCCCAGCAGCAGGTGCCGCAGTAGCCCGTAATTGGCCAGGGTGATCCAGAACACCACCAGCGGATCGATCTGCGCCTTCTTGGCCTGAAACGTGAAGTGCAGCGTGAACAACAGCATCCACGCCGCATAGGCGCCGACGCGCCGCGTCCACAGCCGCCGGCCCAGGTCGTACACACAAGCCAGCGTGCCCAGCGCCGCCAGCAACGACGGCAGCAGGAACGCCACGCGCCAATTGCCCAGCAGCGTGTAGAACGCCGCCTGCAGCCACATCAGCATCGGCGGCTTGTCCGAATACAGCTCGTTGCCGCGATGCGGGAACAACCAGTCGCCGCTCAGCACCATCTGCTTGGCGACCAGCGCAAAGCGTGGCTCGTCCGATGGCCAGGGGTCACGCAGGCCCAGGCCGGCACCGATCACCAGCACCGCGGTGATGGCGAGCAGCCAGACATCCTTGGAAGCGCGGGTCTTGAGCATGGCGATGTCTGCGGACGCGGATCAGGAAGCTTTTAGCAAAAGCGCGTAGAAAAAACCGTCGCACTGCTGTTCGCCAGGAAAGCGCTGCCGTCCCGCACCGGCGGCATGGCCGAATTGCGCGCCCAGCGGATGCGCCTGCGCATCGGCGGTGCGCTGGAGGAAGGCCTCAATCTGCGTCTGGTTTTCGCGCTTGAGCAGCGAGCAGGTGGTGTAAAGCAACTGCCCGCCAGGCCGCAGGGTGTGCCAGCAGGCATCCAGCAGACGGGCCTGCAGGGCACACAGCGCATCGATGTCGTCTGCCCGCCGATGCAACAGCACGTCGGGCTGGCGGCGCACCACGCCGGTGGCCGAACACGGCGCATCCAGCAGCACCGCATCGAACGGCTGCCCATCCCACCAGGCGGCGGTATCAGCCGCATCGGCGGCGTGCAGGCGCACCGTGCGATCGGGCGCGGTCCGCTGCACGGTCTGCCGCACACGTTCCAGACGGCGCGCATCCACATCCAGCGCAGTGAGCTGCAACTGCGGGTGACGCTCGAGCAAGTGCGCTGCCTTGCCACCGGGCGCGGCGCAGGCATCGAGCACCCGCGCTGCGGGTGCCAGGGCCAGCGCATCGGCCACCTGCTGCGCCGAGCCGTCCTGCACCGACACATCGCCTTGCGCAAAACCGGGTAGCTGGCTCACCGGCACTGCAGTGTCCAGGCGCACGGCATCGGCGAGCACCGGGTCGGTGTGCGCGGTGATGCCCTGCTCGGCCAGCCGCGCAACATACTCGGCAGGGCTCACACGGGCGCGCTGAACACGCAGCCACATCGGTGCCATGCGCGCACTTTCCACAAAGATCGCTTCGGCCTGGTCGCCCCAGTCCGCGCGCAATTGCTTGCGCAGCCACGACGGCCAGCCGGCATCGTCGGCAACAGCGGGGAAGCCCTCGCGTTGCGCGCGCCGCAGCACCGCGTTGACCATGCCGGCCTGACGCGGGCGGCCCAGCGCGCGGCAGGCCTCCACAGTGGCCGACAAGGCCGCGTGGGCGGGCAACTGCAAGACATCCAATTGCGCGAAACCGGCCATCAGCAGCGCCTTGAGCTCGGCATCGCGCGGCGGCAGCGGACGCTCCAACCATTGCCGCAATGCCAGGTCATAGGCCGGGCGGCGGCGCAGCACCGCAAAGCAGATCGCTTCAACCAAAGCACGGTCGCGCGGATCACTGACGCCCGGCAGCGCGGCGGTCAGCTCGGCTTTCAGCGAACGCCCCTGGTCGAATACCGCTGCCAGGATGCGGGCAGCGGCCAGGCGCGAGGCGACACCGGCTGCCGCGGTTTCGGCGGCCATCAGCGCAGCGCCGGCAAGTCGCGCCGCGCGTTGAGGTAATCGGCGGCGGTGATCGCCTTGCCGCCTTCGCGCTGCAGCACCCGCACCCGCAGCGCGCCCTGGCCGCAGGCGATGTCGATGCCTTGCTTGCTGGCCGCCAGCAGCGTGCCCGGCGCCTGCTGATGCGCCAGGTCCAGCGCCACCGCGCCATGCAGGCGCACGCGCTCGCCCGCCAGGATCGCTTCAGCCACCGGCCACGGATTGAACGCCCGCACGCGCCGCGCCAATTCCTCGGCCGGCTGCGCCCAGTCCAGGCGCGCCTGCGCCTTGTCCAGCTTGTGCGCGTAGGTCACGCCCTCGGCCGGCTGCGGCTGTGCAACCGGGCGGATGCCGGCACGCAACAGGCCCAGGCCATCGGACAGCACCTGCGCGCCCAGCGCGGCCAGGCGATCATGCAATTGCCCGCCGGTTTCCTGCTCGCCGATTTCGATGCGCTGCGACAACAGCACCGGGCCGGTATCCAGGCCGGCTTCCATCTGCATCAGGCACACACCGGTTTCGGTGTCGCCAGCCTCGATCGCACGTTGGATCGGCGCGGCGCCACGCCAGCGCGGCAGCAACGAGGCATGCACGTTCCAGCAGCCATGCGTGGGCGCGGCCAGCACGGCCTTGGGCAGGATCAGGCCGTAGGCCACCACCACCATCAGGTCCGGCTGCAGCGCGCGCAAGGTGGCCAGGGCCTCGGGCGAGCGCAGCGTTTGCGGCTGAAAGACCGGGATACCGCGTGCAATCGCGTCCAGTTTGACCGGCGATGGCGTCAGCCCGCGGCCGCGGCCTGCAGGGCGATCCGGCTGGGTATACACCGCGACCACTTCATGCCGCTGCGCGGCTGCGCGCAAGGAGGCGACAGCGAAGTCCGGCGTACCGGCGAAGACAATTCTCATAGGGCTGGGATTTGGGAGTCGGGATTGGGGATTCGCAACGGCAGATGTGCTAGCCGGGACGGTGGCGGCATGGAACTGATAGATAGGGTAGACAGTTGCGCGGGCAGGTTTGGCGACTGGCGCCGAAAGCGGCATTGCCCGGCATCGATAGGCGCGGTGAGAAGCGGGAATTGCAAACAGCAATTCGATAACCGCGACGGGCAGCGGCTTATCCAATCCCGAATCCCGAATCCCGAATCCCGAATCCCGAGTCTCAAGGCTCAAGGCTCTGCACACGCGGACTGGGGCAATGGCGATTCGACGACTCACGCCAAGAAACAGATCACACCAGGATCCGCGCCCGAAGATTTGAAACAGCGGACTCAAAGACCAGCAAGAACCCGCTTTTGCCAATCCCGGATCACAAATCCCCAATCCCGGCCCTCACGCCACATGCTTGCGCAGTTTGGCCAGTTTCTTGCGGACCATCTCGCGCTTGAGCGGCGACAGATAGTCCACGAACAGCTTGCCGTCCAGATGGTCCATTTCGTGCTGGATGCACACCGCCAGCAGGCCATCGGTGCTCAGTTCCTGGGCCTGCCCCTGGCGGTCCAGATAGCGCACGGTGATCGCATCGGCGCGGCTGACATCGGCAAAGATGCCGGGCACCGACAGGCAGCCTTCCTGGTACACCTGTTCGCCCTGCCTGGTGACGATCTCGGGGTTGATGAACACCTGCGGGGCATCCTTCTCCTCGCTGACGTCGATCACCATGAAACGCTTGTGCACGTCCACCTGACTGGCGGCCAGGCCGATGCCGGGCGCCTCGTACATGGTCTGGAACATGTCATCGAGCAGGGTCTGGAACGCCGGGCTGACGACCTCGGCCGCATCGACCGGCACGGCCTTGGTGCGCAGCCGCGGATCGGGAAATTCGAGAATGGGGAGCAAAGCCATGGGATTACCCGTCAGGGAACACCGGCGCTGGGCCGGCAAGACGGCGTCATTCTAGCGCAATGCTTGCGTGGCGCCCCGGTTTCTGGACTATAGTGCGCGGACCTGTTGGGGAATCAGGCAAGAAGGCACTCATGTTGAACCGACTTCGTACGGTCGTCGCTGCGGCGATGCTGACCGTCGCGACCTACGCTGCCGCGCAAGCGGTGGGCGAACATCCAGATACCTACGTGGTCCGCAAGGGGGATACCCTTTGGGATATCGCTGGCCGCTTTCTGGAAAAACCGTGGCTGTGGCCGGAAATCTGGCAGGCCAATCCGCAAATCCAGAATCCGCATCTGATCTACCCGGGTGACGTGATCAGCCTGGCCTACCTGGACCGCGTCGCCAAGGGCACCGTACAGCCCGGCCCGCGCCAGGAAGCACCGATCAACGCCATTCCGCTGGCCGACGTCGAGCCGTTCCTGAAGAACCTGCGCGTGGTCGAAGACTTCGACGAGCTGCCGTATGTGGTGGGTCTGGAAGGCAATCGGCTGCGTGCGTCGGCCGAGCAGGTCGCCTACGTGGTCGGGCTTGAAGATGCCCAGCCAGGCCAGCGTTTTGCAGTGGTCAGGCCGACAACGCAGTTCAGCCTGCCAAAGCACAACGAAGACCTGGACGCAGCTGGCGATACGGTTCCGGGGTCGGGTTCGCTGTGGAAATTCTATGCCGCACCCAGCACCCGCCGCGAGTTCCTCGGCTATGAGTTGACCCAGGTCAACATCGGCACGATCACCCGCAGCGCCGCCGCCGGCAATTCCAAGGCCGCCACCCTGTTGTTGCAGGACAGTGGCCGCGAAGTGCGGGCGGGCGATCGCATCATCGCGATCGAAGCGCAGCCCTACGACCTGCAGTTCATTCCACATCCGCCGTCCGAACAGGCGGTGCAGACCGAACTGCGCGTGCTGGCCATTGCCGATGCGTTCACC
Organism: Xanthomonas sp. NCPPB 4037; assembly: GCF_041475695.2. Taxonomy (NCBI): domain Bacteria; kingdom Pseudomonadati; phylum Pseudomonadota; class Gammaproteobacteria; order Lysobacterales; family Lysobacteraceae; genus Xanthomonas; species Xanthomonas sp. NCPPB 4037. The sequence continues at coordinate 589,571 of NZ_CM191261.1, read as the reverse complement.
GCAGGCGGCACCCGCGACGTGATCGCCATTTCCGGCGGCGCCCGCGAGGGCATCGATAACGGCACGGTGTTCTCGATCTGGCGCAAGGGCCGCACAGTCAGCGACCGCGTGAAGCATTCGCGCTTCTCGCGTGCAGATGATGGGTTCAGCGGCCCGTCCAGTTCCACGGTCGGCCTGCCGGACGAATATGCCGCGCACGCGATGGTGTTCCGCACCTACGACCGGGTCAGCTACGCGCTGGTGATGGAAAGCGTCAAGCCGACCGGCCTGGGATATTTCGTGAAGCATCCCGACGCGAAGTAACGGGAAAAATCCGACGCACCAACGCGACGGCGCCCGAGGGCGCCGTCGTCGTTTGCGGCCTACGCTGCCGGCATGGACCTGACCGAACCCGACCGCCGCGCCCTGCTCACCTTACTGCTGGCTGGTGGACGCAGCCCGCCACGCCGCGCGCTGCTGGACGCCTTCGACGCCCCCTCCCAGATCCTGGCTGCCGGCCCGGCCACCTGGCGGGCTGCCGGCTGCGACGCGCTCCAGATCGCCAAGCTGCAAACGCCTGACACCCCGGCATTGGACGCCGCCTTGCGCTGGTGCGCGCAACCAGGCCATCACCTGATCGGCTGGCGGGACGCGGACTACCCCGCACTGTTGCGGCATATCGTCAATCCGCCCTTGATGCTGTTCGTGGACGGCGACCCCGCCGCGTTGTGGCACCCCTGCGTGGCGGTGGTCGGTAGCCGGGCAGCGAGTGCCGGTGGCCGCGACCATACGCGTCACTTCGCCGCCAGCCTGGCCAATGCCGGGCTCGGCATCGTCAGCGGCATGGCGGCCGGAGTGGATGCGATCGCACACGAGGCCGCGCTCGCCCGTGCCGACGGCATCACCGTGGCGGTGGTCGGCACCGGCCCGGACGTGGCGTATCCGGTGCAGCATCATTCCTTGCGCGACCGGATTGCCGCGCGCGGCGCGGTGGTCAGCGAATACCTGCCAGGCACGAGCGCGGTGGCTGCGCACTTTCCGGCACGCAATCGCATCATTGCCGGGCTTGCGCTTGGCACGCTGGTGGTGGAGGCGGCGATGCGCTCCGGCGCCCTGATCACCGCCCGGCTGGCGGCCGAGGCTGGCCGTGAGGTCTTCGCCCTGCCCGGCTCGCTGCATAACCCGCTTGCCCGCGGCTGCCACCACCTGATCCGACAGGGCGCCACGCTGGTGCAGGAGCCGGCGCAACTCGTCGAAGGGCTACGCCTGCTGTCCGGCGAGCTGGCCGATGCCTTGCGCCAACGCCTGACCGCCCCCACTGAACAGGCCAGGACGGTCCTGCAGCCCACCCCGCGGCGCTCCGATCCCGACTACCAGCGCTTGTGGCACGCCCTGGGCCACGACCCAACCCCTATGGATTCATTGCTCGAACGCACCGGATTGACGGCCGCCGCGCTGTCCTCCATGCTGCTGATCATGGAACTGGAGGGAGACGTGGTCACCGAGCACGGTCGCTATACCCGCAATCCCTAGTTTCTTCACCTCCACAGCGTCGCGCGACGCAGGCCGAGGGGCAATGAAAGAGAGCATTCTCGATGTACTGCTGTACCTGTTCGAACATTACTTCAGCGAAGATGCGGACCTGGTCCGCGACCGTGATTCGCTTCAGAACGGCCTGATCCAGGCCGGCTTCAGCCCTGCCGAGATCAGTAAAGCCTTCGATTGGCTGGACGCGCTCGCCGAGCAGCGGCCAAGCGTCGCGCGTCCACATGTCGACGGCCCGGTGCGGATCTACCACGGCCCGGAGCTGGACAAGCTCGACGTCGATTGTCGGGGCTTTCTGCTGTTCCTGGAGCAGCACCGCATCCTGGACGCCGACCAGCGCGAGCTGGTGCTGGACCGCGCCATGGCGCTGGACCAGGACGAACTGGATCTGGACGACCTCAAATGGGTCGTGTTGATGGTGCTGTTCAACCAACCGGGCGCCGAAGCGGCCTACGCCTGGATGGAAACGCAGATGTTCCTCGACGAGCCTGAACCCGTACACTGAAGGCAGAAGCCGCGACGGACGCGCGAGCGAGGGGACGGGGATGAGCAGTTGGTATTACGCCGATGGCAGCCGCCAGCGGCGTGGCCCGGTGGACGTGGAGGCGCTGCGGGACTTGTACCGCGACGGCCTGATTGCGCTGGATTCGCTGGTCTGGCGCGAAGGTATGCCTCACTGGGCGCCGTTGGCTGCATGCGCCGCAGAATTGGGCCCACCGATCGCCACCGACGTGGCGTCATCGCCGCTGCCACCGCCGTTGCCGCCTACCGCTGTCGGCACAACCCCGCCGCGCCCCGCCCTTTCATCTTCCCCTCGTTCGACACCCGTCGCTACCTCGCGTAACGGTGCCGGCTGGGCGGTCGGGATTGCGGTCGGGTCAGTGATTGGCGTGGTTGGACTGGCGTTTGTGTTCGGCATCGTCGCTGCGATCGCACTGCCGGCCTATCAGGACTACACCGCGCGCGCCAAAGTCAGCCAAGCCATTGGCGCGTTGGCACCATTAAAGCCGCAGATCGCCGAATTTCTGGAACGCGAAGGCCGCTGCCCGACCAATGACGACGCCGGCTTCCATCCGCCAGAACACTATGCATCGGGGACGTTGGGCATCGTGCGCATCGGACACTTCGACACGGCCCAGTGCGGCGTGGAGGCCTTGCTGCACACGCCGGACAACGCCAAGCTCGACGGCAAACCGTTGTGGCTGGACCTGGATCAGGACGCCAGCAGCTGGGACTGCAGTTCCGAGATCGACGACAAATTTCTGCCGCAGGATTGCCGCGGCTAGGCAACGGTTTTGACCAAGGGGACAGTATGACGCAGTGGTACTACGCCGATGCGCAGCGGCAACGCCAGGGACCGGTGGACACGGACACGCTCCGTGCGCGTCTGGAACAGGGCGTCATTGATCGTTCCAGCCTGGTCTGGCGCGAAGGCCTGGCGCAATGGGTGACGCTGGCGGAGGTGGCTGCCGAACTGGGTCTGGAGACGCCCGCCGCAACGCGCGAGACGGCATCCGCGTTAACGCCTGCGCCGGTCACTGCAGATCCCTCGCCTGGCGCCGCGACCAGTGCCGATCCGGTGCCAGAGGCCGGGTTCACGCCGGTCACGCCCCAGACCACGCAGCCAGACAGCGTGCCGGCCGCACACATTTCGACTCCCGTGGACGCCGGTAGCGTCACCAGCTCCGCGCCGTCCCCTGGCGCATGGTCGGCGACTACTGCAGCCGAGTCCACCGAACACCAGCCAGCCACCACCGCGTCCCCAGCCACACCGGCCCAGGCGACACCGTTGCCGGCCGCCTGGGACATGCCGGCGACCTCTCTCGGGGTTGCGCCGGTCGCGGACGCACCGATCGTCTACGCGGGCCTGTGGCGCCGGGTGGCCGCCAGCGTGCTGGACAGCTTCATCACCACGTTTGCGGTCTATCTGATCGTCATCCCGGTGGTCCTGGTGCTGTCGATCGGCCTGGGCGCCTCCAGCTCGGCGTCGAGCCTGGAGGGCGCGAGCGGCACGGTGGCGATCATGATCCTGGCCTATGGCATCGGCCTGCTGATCCCAACCATTTACTTTGCGTGGATGCAGTCCAGCCGCCACCAGGCCAGCCTGGGCAAGCTCGCCTGCGGCATCAAGCTGGTGAACGGCAACGGTGGCCGGGTCAGCTTCTGGCGCAACATGCTGCGCTACCTGGCCTACATGCTGATCACGGTGCTGACGCTGGGCATCGGGGCGATCGTCTCAGCCTTCATGGCCGGCATGAGCGCACGCAAACAGGCGATCCACGACAAGGTCTGCGACACCCTGGTGGTGGACCGCTGGGCCTACACCGACACGCCGGAACGCCAGCAGGTGGGCCTGGACACAGTCACCATCGTGGTGCTGGCGATCTACGCAGTGATGCTACTGATCTCCATTGTGTTCGGCGTCCTGTTTGCGGTGATCGCCATCAACCAGAGTTGACAACCGCGGCGCTGGCCGCTTGACACAGCGGCGCTCGCCGTGATCTTTCTAATAAGAGAACTGAACGCCCGGGCACCTTCCCGGGCGTCGACGTGTGCGAAACAGCCGATCTGCTTCCCTCGACCGGCCAATTAGGCCACGCTACCTGCCCCCCGGGCTCCGCCCCAAGAATTTGCCACCATGCCCAAGCACCTGCTCATCGTCGAATCGCCCGCCAAGGCCAAGACGATCAATAAATACCTCGGCAAGGACTTCACCGTCCTGGCCTCGTATGGGCACGTGCGTGACCTGGTTCCCAAGGAGGGCGCCGTGGATCCGGACAACGGCTTTGCGATGCGCTACGACTTGATCGAAAAGAACGAGAAGCACGTCGAGGCGATTGCCCGGGCTGCCAAGAGCGCCGACGACATCTATCTGGCGACCGACCCGGACCGCGAGGGTGAAGCGATCAGCTGGCATATCGCCGAGATCCTGAAAGAGCGCGGGCTGCTGAAGGACAAGACGATGCAGCGGGTGGTCTTCACCGAGATCACGCCCCGCGCGATCAAGGAAGCCATGCTCAAGCCGCGCGCGATCGCCGCCGACCTGGTGGACGCGCAGCAGGCACGCCGTGCGCTGGATTACCTGGTCGGTTTCAACCTCTCCCCGGTGCTGTGGCGCAAGGTGCAGCGCGGGCTGTCGGCCGGCCGCGTGCAGTCGCCGGCGCTGCGCATGATCGTTGAGCGCGAGGAAGAGATCGAAGCCTTCATCGCCCGCGAATACTGGTCCATCGATGCGCATTGTCGGCATCCCTCGCAGCCGTTCAATGCGCGCTTGATCAAGCTGGACGGGCAGAAGTTCGAACAATTCACCGTCACCGACGGCGATACCGCCGAGGCGGCGCGCCTGCGCATCCAGCAGGCCGCGCAAGGCGTGCTGCACGTCACCGATGTGGCCAGCAAGGAGCGCAAGCGTCGCCCTGCCCCGCCATTCACCACCTCCACGCTGCAGCAGGAAGCCTCGCGCAAGCTCGGCTTCACCACCCGCAAGACCATGCAGGTGGCGCAGAAACTCTATGAAGGCGTAGCGCTCGGCGACGAAGGCTCGGTCGGTCTGATCAGCTACATGCGTACCGACTCGGTGAACCTGTCGCAGGACGCCCTGGCGGAAATCCGCGACGTGATCGCGCGCGATTTCGGCACCGCCTCGCTGCCGGATCAGCCCAACGCCTACACCACCAAATCCAAGAACGCGCAGGAAGCCCACGAAGCGGTGCGCCCGACCTCGGCATTGCGCACGCCGGCACAGGTGGCGCGCTTTCTGTCTGATGACGAGCGTCGTTTGTATGAATTGATCTGGCGCCGCGCAGTGGCGTGCCAGATGATTCCGGCCACGCTCAATACCGTCAGCGTGGATCTGTCGGCCGGCAGCGAGCACGTGTTCCGCGCCAGCGGCACCACTGTGGTGGTGGCGGGCTTTTTGGCCGTGTACGAAGAAGGCAAGGACACCAAGAGCAGCGAAGACGAGGACGAAGGTCGCAAGCTGCCGCTGATGAAGGCCGGCGACAACATCCCGCTGGACCGCATCGTCACCGATCAGCATTTCACCCAGCCGCCGCCGCGCTTCACCGAAGCGGCGCTGGTCAAGGCGCTGGAGGAATACGGCATCGGCCGTCCGTCCACCTACGCCTCAATCATCCAGACCCTGCAGTTCCGCAAGTACGTGGAAATGGAAGGCCGCAGCTTCCGCCCGACCGATGTGGGCCGTGCGGTGTCCAAGTTCCTATCCGGGCATTTCACCCGCTACGTGGACTACGACTTCACCGCCAATCTGGAAGACGATCTGGATGCGGTCTCGCGCGGCGAAGCCGAGTGGATCCCGTTGATGGAGAAGTTCTGGGGCCCGTTCAAGGAACTGGTCGAGGACAAGAAGGATTCGCTGGACAAGACCGATGCCGGCAGCGTGCGCGTGCTCGGCGCCGACCCGGTCAGCGGCAAGGAAGTCAGTGCGCGTATCGGCCGCTTCGGGCCGATGGTGCAGATCGGCACGGTCGAAGACGAAGACAAGCCCACCTTCGCCTCGCTGCGGCCGGGCCAGAGCATCTATTCAATCTCCATTGAAGATGCGCTGGAACTATTCAAGATGCCGCGCGCCCTGGGCCAGGACAAGGACCAGGACGTCAGCGTCGGTATCGGCCGCTTCGGGCCGTTCGCCCGCCGCGGCAGCGTGTATGCGTCGCTGAAGAAAGAGGACGACCCGTACACCATCGATCTGGCGCGGGCGGTGTTCCTGATCGAAGAGAAGGAAGAAATCGCGCGTAACCGGGTGATCAAGGAATTCGACGGCAGCGACATCCAGGTGTTGAACGGGCGCTTTGGCCCGTACATCAGCGACGGCAAGCTCAACGGCAAGATCCCCAAGGACCGCGAGCCTGCCTCGTTGACCTTCGAGGAAGTGCAGCAGCTGCTGGCCGACACCGGCAAGCCGGTGCGTAAGGGCTTTGGCGCCAAGAAGGCCACGCTCAAGAAGAATGCAGTGAAGGATTCCGCCAAGGAAGCCAAGGACGCGGCCAAGAAGACGGCGGCGGTCAAGAAAGTCGCCACCAAGACCGCGGCCAAGAAGGCACCCGCGAAGAAGGCCGCCAAGAAGGCGACCAAGCGCGTGGTCAAGAAAGCCGTCAGCAAGGCGGCTGGCTGAGTCAGCGCATGCCGCACGCACCGGATCTTGACGCTGCCGTTGCCACTCTCGCCCGCGGGGGAGTGATCGCCTACCCCACCGAAGCGGTGTGGGGGCTGGGCTGCGACCCGCGACAGGAGGACGCCGTGCTGCGCCTGCTGGAGATCAAGCGCCGCCCGGTGGACAAGGGCGTGATCGTGGTCGCGTCCGGGCTGGACGTGTTGCAGGACTGGATCGATATTGCTGCACTCGCCAGCGAACAGCTGACCGCGGTGCTGGCGCAATGGCCCGGCCCGCATACCTGGATCTTGCCGGTGACCGCGCAGGCGCCGCGCTGGGTCACTGGCGATCACGACGGACTGGCCGTGCGCATCAGTGCCCATCCGGTGGTTGCGGCCCTGTGCAAGGCCTGGGGCGCGCCGCTGGTGTCCACCAGCGCCAACCTGGCCGGTGAGCCGCCCGCGCGCAGTCGCGCAGCGCTGGACCCGGCCCTGCTGGCCCGCATCGACGGCGTGCTCGACGGCGAGGTCGGCGGTCTGGCGCAGCCCACCCCGATCCGCGACGCCCGCACCGGACAGATCCTGCGCGACTGACGCTGGCGTCGAAACACTGCGGCGGTTGCTGCACGCAACCGCCGCCTGGGCGCGTGGTTACGCGTTCAGCGCGGGCATTGCCGCCTCTTTGCCAGAGCCCATAACGCGCGCACACTGCGTGCATGCGCCTGATCCCGACCTTCCTGCTGCTGGCCGCCACGCTCACCGCGCAGGCCGCGCCTGCCACCGCCACCAAGCCCGATCCGAACGTGCGGATCTACCGTTGCGTCAGTAGCGCCGGCACCGTGGCGCTGCAGGATGCGCCGTGCAGCAGCGGCCGCCAGCAGGTGCTGGATCTGCAGCGCCCGCAAGACCCGCCACCGCAGCCGCCACGGGCGGCGCCGGTTGCCGCAACGGTCGCGCCGCCGCCGCGTGAAGTACGCATCGTCACCGTGCAGCCGCCGCAGCCGATGTACGAGTGCGTGACCGAAGAAGGCACCCGCTATACCAGCGACAGCCCGGAGGGCAATCCGCGCTGGGTGCCGACCTGGGGCCCGGCCTACGTGTCGGGTGATCCGTACCGCCGGCCGCCGGGCATCCGCCCGCCGGGGCCACGGCCAGCCGGTGCCAGCGGTGCGATCCAGGCCGGCGGTGATGGCGGGTACCGGGGTGGGCGCGGCGGCTATGGTGGCGGCGGCTACGGCAATGGCTACGGCGGCACGGTGATCGTGCCCTACGGCAATGTGCAGATCCGCGACGAATGCCACGCCCTGCCCGAGCAGGAAGTCTGTGCACGGTTGGCCGACCGCAGATGGGAGCTGATCCGTCGCTATAACAGCGCCCTGCAGAGCGAGCGCGTGGACCTGACCCGTGAGCAGCGCGGCATCGATGCGCGCCTGCAGCGCGACTGCGGCGGCGCATGAGCCGCTGGGGCTGGGTGATGCTGGTGCTGGCGTCCACCGCCAGCGCGCAGGAAGTGGCGATCTACCGCTGCACCGATGCGCAAGGCGCGCTGACGGTGCAGAACATGCCCTGCCCGAAGGGCGTGCAGCAGCAGAAGAAACTGATGACCGCCCCAGCTGCCATGCCGTTGCCGTCCAGTGCAGCGGCGCCGGTATCCGCCCGTTCTGCGCCTGCCCGCGCGGCCACGCAAGCGCCGCCTGCAGTGGCGCCCGCACCGCAAGCGCCGGCCGCTGTGCCGACGGCCACCACCGCCACCTCGTCACTGCCACCACCGCCGCTGTTCGAATGCACCGCGCACGACAATGGCCGCTATTTCACCGAAGACAGCGAGCCGGCCACGCGCTGCTTGCCGATGCAGGTCACCAATCTGGCCGGCGGCCCCGCGCAGAGCGGCGGCAGCGCTTGCGAGGTGGTCACCGACCGCTGCGCGCCGGTGCCCGACCAGAGCCTGTGCGCGGCGTGGCGGCAACGCGCCGAGCAAGCCGAGGCCGCGTGGCGCTTCTCCGACGAAGCCCAATCGGCCGCGCGCAAGCAACGTTACGACCAGGCGCGGCGGGTGATGGACGAGAGCCGCTGCGCCGGCACGCCCGCGACGCCCTGAGCCACGCGGACACCGTCTGCGTGCAGGTGTCTAGGCCGGCGCCAGTGCCACCCGATTACGGCCCTGATTCTTGGCCTGGTACAGCGCGCGATCGGCGCGCGCCATCACCGCCTCACGCACCTGAGCATCCTGCACCTGGCACTCCTGCGGCTGCAGCGCCGTGACTCCGATGCTCACGGTGATGCGCGCGCACGGGCTACCCGCATGGCTGATCGGCATGGCAGCAAGTCGCTCCTGCAGCCGCCGCGCAACCTCCGCCGCGCCGGGCAAATCGGTATCGGGCAGCAGCAGTGCGAATTCCTCACCGCCATAGCGGGCCACCACGTCCTCGCCGCGCGTGACCACGCTGCGCAGCGCGGCGGCGATGTCCCGCAGGCACTGGTCGCCCTGCGGGTGGCCGTAGCGGTCGTTGTATTGCTTGAAGTAATCAACATCCAGCATCAGCACCGACGCGCCGCGCGTGCCGTCGCGCACTGCCGGCAGCAGTCGCTCGAAGGCGCGATCGAAGCCGCGCCGGTTGGCCAGCCCGGTCAGATGATCGTTGCGCGCGGCACCGAGCAATTGCGCATTGGCCTGCTCCAGCTGACGGTTGGCCTCGGCCAGCGCCTCGGTGGTTTTGGTCAGCCGCCACTGCACGCGCAGGTGCTCGCTGATGTCGGTCAACGCGGTGGTCAGCGCAATCAGCCGGCCCTCCAGATCGCGCACGCCGCGCACCCGCACGTGGTAGCTGCGGTCCTGCCAGTCGAACACCTGGTCGGGCACGTCGTGCCCGGCAGCGAGCGTGGCGAATGCGTCAGCCTGATCGGCCGCCGCTTGCGGAAACACCTCGGCCACGCGCATGCCGATCATCTCCTGCACGCTGCGCCCGGCGATGCCTGCCATCGCCTCGTTCACCGCCAGATAGCACCCGGCACGGTCGATCAGACATAACGCCACCGGCGCGGCGGCATACAGCGCCTCCAGCTGGAACAAACGCTGATTGGTGGCACTGTCGTCGGGGCCGCCGGCAATCGGCGTGACGTCGCGGTCGATGCCGCGATAACCGCGCAGCGCGCCCTGGGCATCGAACAGCGGAATTCCGCTGGTTTCCAGCATGACGGTGCGGCCATCGGCACGCACGTTGCGGTTGAGCAGGCCCTGGAACGGGCGACGCGCTGCCACGATTTCGGCAAACGCCACGCCCACGCGCGCCGCTTCGGCCGGTTCCATCAGATCGAACGGCGTGCGCCCCAAAATCTGCTCGGGCGTATAGCCCAGCAACCGCTCGCAGGCGCGCGAGCAGAAGGTGTAGCGCGCCTGCGCATCCACCTCCCAGATCCAGTCGCTGTTGTCATGCACGATGTCATGCAGGTGCGCGAGCGGATGCTGCTGCATGGGCGCGTCAGCCACGGCCCGCTCCGGCGTGCACCCAACAGGAGCTGCGGGCTAGCGGCGTTGCGCTAGAACCCATGACGCAGGAAACCGCCATCCACCGCGATGCATTCACCGGTGATGTAGCTGGCCGCCGGCAGGCACAGGAAACCGACTGCGGCGGCGACTTCTTCCGGCTCCCCGATGCGGCGCATCGGCGTGCGTTCGATCACCTGCTCGTAGTAATCGGGATCGGACAATGGGCCGGAGGTGCGCCGGGTGCGGATGTACCACGGCGCCACCGCGTTGACGCGGATGCCGTCTTCGGCCCATTCCACCGCCAGGTTGCGCGTCATCTGCTGCAGCGCCGCCTTGGTCATGCCATACGGCGCGCCGCTGCGCACATGCGTGATCCCCGACACGCTGCCCACGTTGACGATCGCCGAGGCGGCGTGCCGGGTCAGCAATGGGTGCGCATAGCGCGAGAGTTCGAAGGCGGAAAACACGTTGGTTTCGAAGATGCCGCGCCATTCGTCTTCGGTGTAGTCGATGGCCGCGCGGGTGATGTTGCCGCCGGCATTGTTGATCAGCAGGTGTAAGCCATCGGCGTGATCTTCGACCCAATCCAGAATCGCGCGGCGCTCCTCGTCGTCGGAAACATCCGCGGCCAGGCCGTGCAGTTCGCGCTCGGGAAACTCTTCGGCCAGCTCGTCGCGGGCCTGCGCCAGCGCATCGGCATCGCGCGCCACCATCAACAGGTCGGCGCCGAAGCCGAGCAATTCGCGTGCGATGGCCAGGCCAATGCCGGCACTGGCGCCGGTGATCAGGGCGGTCTGTCCATCCAGCCGCCAGCGGTGCGCTGTCACGTGGGGGTGTCCTTTGAATACGCGGGAAACGGGCGGTGCGGTGCGGTTGGCGCACGCGTACGGCCGGGGCGTAGGATACCGCCACCCCGAGCGAGGTCACGACGATGAAGATCCACTGGGCCGTACTGGCCTGTGCCACGTTGACGTTGGCCGCCTGCCAGCGGCCGCAACCCGCGCCGACCGAGCAGAAACCCGAACCGCAGGCCACCGCCCTGCGTAACCACATCCAGCAGCCGCTGGACAAGGCGCGCGGCGTGCAGGCCGCCACCGATCAGGCCGCCGCACAGCAGCGTGCAACGATCGACGCGGCGACGCAGTAACCGCTGAAAACGACAACGCCGGCGCGAAGCCGGCGTTGTCGTGACTGCCGCCCTCGACGGGAGGCGTATCAGAACCCGCAGAAGCAATACGCCAGCGCCTTGACCGGCGTGCCGCCTGCCTTGCTGTCGTGGACGGCGTCTTCGACGAAGCGCAGTTGGGTGTCCACTTCCGGCAGCGAGCGTGCCAGCAGCGCACGCGCCATGCCCGAGTCGCTCAACATCCACGCGCCCAGGCGGCTGCCTGCAAACCCGCTCATGAACTGCGAGAACGGCGTGGCGGCCTTTTCCACGTAGCGCACGCGGAACTTGCCCTTGCTCAGCTTGGCGCGCGATGCCGCATCGGCCACCGCTTCCTGCATGCCGCCAAACGCGTCCACCAGACCATGGTCCTTGGCCTGCGCACCGCTCCAGACGCGGCCACGGGCAACCTTGTCGATGGCCTCTACCGATTGGTGCCGCGCCTGCGCCACCTTGCCGGTGAAGTCGGCATAGCCCTTGTTGATCACCGCCTGGATGACCTGGCCGGCAGCCGGGTCCAGCGGGCGGGTGATGTCGAAGGCGCCGGCAAAGCGCGTGGTGCCCACGCCATCGGTATGCACGCCGATCTTGTCCAGCGCGCGGGTGAGGTTGGGCACCATGCCGAAGATGCCGATCGAGCCACTGATGGTCGACGGATCTGCATAGATGCGATCGGCATTCATGCTGATCCAGTACCCACCGGAGGCGGCCAGGTCGCCCATCGACACCACCACCGGCTTGCCGGCCTGCTTCAACGCGACCACTTCGCGGCGGATCTGCTCGGAGGCAAACACCTCGCCACCGGGCGAATCCACGCGCAGCACCACCGCCTTGATTTCTTCGTCGTCACGCGCCTGGCGCAGCAACGCGGCAGTGGATTCGCCACCGATGCGGCCTGCCGGCTGCTCGCCGCCGCTGATCTCGCCCGCAGCCACCACCACGGCCACCTGCGGGCGGCTGTCCATCGGCGAATGCTGGGCCTGCAACTGGGTGAGATAGCTGCCGAAATCGATGCTGCGGAAGCCGCCATCGGCATCGTTGTCGGCCACGCCGCGTTCGGTCAGCAAGCTGTCGACCTGCTCGCGCGTCTTCAGCCCGTCCACCAGCTTCTGCTGCAGCGCGAACTTGGCCAGATCGCCACCGGCGGCGGTGACGCCTTCCGGCAGCGTGTCGATGCCGGCCGCCAGCTGCGCCGGCGACAGCTTGCGTGCGGTGGCCACGTCGGTCAGGTAGCGCTGCCAGACATCGTTCATCCAGAACAGGTCCGCTTCCTTGGCGTCGGCGGAGGCCGCATCCAGGATGTATGGCTCGGCGGCGGACTTGTATTCGCCCACGCGGAACAGGTGCACGTCCACGCCCAGCTTGTCCTGCAGACCCTCGCGGAAATACTGGCGGTAGCGCCCCAGGCCTTCGAGCAACACGCTGCCCATCGGGTCGAGATAGACCTCGTTGGCCTGCGCGGCCAGCAGGTACTGGCCCTGGCTCATGCTTTCACTGAAGGCGACGATCTGCTTGCCGGAGGCGCGCAACCCCTGCAACGCCTTGGCCACCTCGCGCTGGGAAGCGAAACCGGACGGCTGCAGCTTGTCCAGGTTCAACAGCACCCGCTCGATCTTGCTGTCCTTGCCGGCGGCCTCGATCACCCGCACCAGGTCACGCAGCTGCACTTCTTCGGCGCTCTTGTCGCCGACCGCCTTGGCCAGCGAACGGCTCACCGGATCCGCACTGAACTGCTCCACCAAGGTGCCTTCCGGTGCGATCACCAAGGTGGTGCGCGCAGCCAGCGGTTTGGTGCCATCGCCACGGGCGACCGCCACCACGAACAGCAGCAGCAACAGGAACAGGAAGCCGAAGAACACCAGGTTGAAAATCAGGCGTCGGGTGAAATTCATCACATCCCACAGGCCGACAAAAAACGTGGCGATGGGATTGCGACGCACGGGGTGGTTCATGGAAAACTCCGTCGGAAAGACGCGATGGATCGATCGTTGCGCCCAGCATACCGGCTGCGCGCGGTGCAGGGCATGCGCAGGAAGTCAGGGTGCCGCGTCGGCAGTCAGCCGGCGGCTGGTCTGGCGGAAGCGCAAGCCCATCAGGATCGCGGCGGCGGTCAGGCCCAGAATCAGCCCGATCCACATCCCTTGCGGCCCCCAGCCCAGCCCCAGGCCGAGCCCGGCACCGAGCGGCATGCCTAAGCCCCAGTACGAAAACATCGCCAGGAACATCGGCACGCGCGTGTCCTTGAGCCCGCGTAGTGCGCCGGCCGACAACACCTGGATGCCGTCGGGAAACTGGAACGTGGCCGCGAACAACAACAACACCGATGCCAGCGCAGCTACTGCGGCATCGTTGGTATACACGCCCACGATGGCATCGTGACCGAGCAACAGGATGCTGGCAGACACCGCCTGCGTGCCCAGCACGATGGCGTAGCCCGCCCAGGCCGCGCGGCGCATGCCCAGCGGATCGCCACGGCCCACCGCGTGGCCGACGCGCACGGTGGTGGCTTCGGCCACGCCCATGGGGATCATGAAACACAGCTGCGAGACGTTGATCGCGATCTGGTGCGCGGCCGCTTCGGTGGAGCCCAGGCGCCCGATCAACAACGCGGTGACGATGAACAGCCCACCTTCCATCAACACGGTGATACCGATCGGCAAGCCGGTGCGCAACAGCTCGCCAATCGCCCGCCAGCGCGGGCCTTCAAGATGGGTGAACAACTCCAGATGCGCAAAGCGCCGCGAGCGCCACAGATACAGCGCAAAGGCAATCGCCTGCACCCACATGGTGATGGCCGAGGCCATGCCCAACCCCTGCGCACCATGCTCGGCGAAGCCAAACTTGCCGTAGGTCAGCACGTAGCCCAGCGGCGCCAGCACCAGCAGCCCGCCAAAGCCCAGCAGCATGGTCGGCAGCGTCCAGTGCATGCCTTCGCTGAGGTAGCGCATGCAGAAGTAGAACGTCAGCGCCGGCCCACCCCAGCGCACCGCGTGCAGGAAGTCGGTGGCGCCGGGCACGATGTCCGGCGCGATCCCGAAGGTAGGCAGCAACGGCGGCACCGCGGTGAGAAAGCCGAACATCAGCGCGCCCAGCCACAGCGACAGCCACAGCGCTTGCCGGAACAACGGTCCGATCTCGCGTTCGCGCCCGGCACCGAGCAACTGCGACACCGAGGCGGTGAGCGAGATCAATGTGCCGATCGGCACCAGCATCGGCAGCCACAGCAACGAGGTACCGATGGTGACCGCGGCCAGCGTGGCGGTGCCGTGGTGGCCGGCGATCACGTTGTCGACAAAACCGATCAGGCCGGTGGAGACATGGCCGAGCACCAACGGCAGCGCGAGCAGGCCAGTGGTACGCACTTCCGCTGCAAAGCGTGGCGTTGCCGACGGGGAGGAGTGAGGGACAGACATTGCAGAACCGATCGCCACGCGGACTACGGCCGTGCCTGGCGGCGCTGGCACCGGGTCGCGTGGGGGCGGCTATCTTACCTGCACTTGCCGTGCGGGCCATGCGTGGCGAGCGTAGCGCTGACCAGCGCAGTGACGCCTGTCGCCAGTGCTGGCGCTGCGGGTGAAGGTGCGGCGCTGCAACGTGCGCGGAGTGCGTGTGACGCGCGTTTGAGCAATCAGGGGCAGGCGCCTGGACCGCGCGCCTCGGAGGCCACTGGCAGCGGAGCCGTAACGGCGGCGTCGGTCGACACCCGATGACCCCGCACGCGGGCTGCCTGACGCCCACGCGCTCACCGCGCGAGTGGGACTACGGCCGCCACGAGCGGCCCCTCTAATCAGCGCGCCAACTGCCGCTTCAGCCAGGTCGACCGGGTTGCCGCCGACTCGGCCAGCAAGGCATCGCGCAAGGCATCGCGTTCCTGCGGCGGGGTGCGCTGCGCCAGCACCGCCAGCTGCTCCAGCTGGCCGGCATCCAGGCTGCGCAGGACGCCGAGCAGTGCATCGCGCTGGGCGACGGGCACATAACCGATCAGCGGCTGCAGTTGCGGATAGAAGTTGCCCAGCTGCGAGCCCAGACGCCAGCCATCGCGATGCAGCCGGTCCATGGCGCCGAACTGGGTGCGCAGCGCACGCTGCTGATCGTCCGGCAAGGCCTGCAGGCGCTCACGCGCTTGCCGCAAGACCACCTTGTCGGTGGCGGTCAGTGCCTTCCAGGCCGCGTAGCGGGCGCGCAGCTCGGTGCGCTGGGCGGGCGTCAGCGCACCCCATCGCGCCCGCTGCTGCGCAGCGCGGGGAATGCTCCGCCCCGGCACGGCGGGCGCTGCCGGGGCAGCCACCGGCCCGGCCGGCGTTTCGTCCAGCGCCGCGGGCAGCGCCTGCGCCCCTGCGGCACCGGCCATGACAGCCAGCCACAGGCCGCACCACTTAGTTTTGGTCATCGACCGTCTCCAGTTCGCTCGACGGACGTTCGGCCGCAGTGGCGTGGGCGCCGGATTCGTCCGGTGGCACCGGGTGCCCGGCGGCGTACCAGGCGTACAGGTCGGCCGAGCGCGCCAGCTCCAGATCAGGGTCGGCAAGCATTGCCTGGTCGCGCGCATCCAGGCCGGGCGCAGCGACGGCATCGGGAAGGTTGGCGGCCGGTAACTCCTCCACCAGCACCGGGGCCGCGTCGGTGACGTGCAGGACGCCCGCGGGCGCCTGCGACACCGGCTCCGGCGGCAAGGCGGGGCGGCGATGCGTCCACCACCACCCGAGCGCCCCCACCAACAGCGCCAGCGCTACAAGCGCCAGCGCGATGCCGGCATGGCGGCGGTTGATGCGTGGCCACGTCCATTGCCGGCGGGCGGCACGGGCGCGCGGGCGCCGATCGGCGGGCCGTTCGCTGCGCGCGGGAGCCGATGCCGCCGGGCTGGAGGCACCGTCCTGTACCGGCTGCAACGGCATGCCAGCCAGGGCCGACTCCCGCAGCTGGGTCAGCCGGCTCAATTGGCCGGGGCTCAATTCACGCAATTCCGCCTGGGCGGCCTCGGCCAATGCCCGCCAGGCCTGCGCATCCGGGTTGCCGGCCGCATCGCGGGGGCAGGCACGCGCCAGCGCAGCTTGGTACGCGGCCGTCTCCATGCCCTGCACTTCGCTGGCGTCGGCTTCCTGCAGCCCGCCGACGATGCGCAGCAGCAGGGCCAGGCGGTCAACCGACTGCATCCGGCCCAGGGCGGTGAAGGGTGGCAACCAGGTGCCGGGCATCGGCTCGCGCCGCAGCGGCGGCGCGGCCGCCAGCAGGCTCCAGAAGCGCATTGGCCAGCCTGCCATCGGCCGCCCGGCGGCTTGCCCACTGAAGGCACGCAGCGCAGCGGCCAAGGCCCGCTCGGCAGCGGCGTCATCGCCGCATTGCAACTGCGCCAGCACCAGCCCCCTGCGTTCGACACCGCGCAAAAAGGCTGACAGCGCGGTGGGGGTGACGGGGGCGTCGGGGACTACGGTCATGAGAACTCCAGCATCGGCCGGCATGATACCGACGCAGATGATCCCCGCCGATGGCTTGACAGATCCACACACCGTTGCTCCTGCCGTGGCCGCCGCCCACGCACGTTGTGCACAGCGGCAGACATGCCGATACGCCGCCGTCTGTCAACTGTTGGTTTTTCCGTGTTGCATTCTTGTTTCACGCCTAAGTCTTTGATAGTTATCGAGTTATGGTAGATGGCGAAAAAATGTCCAACGGGTTGCCAAGGCTAGTGAATCCGCCTTCACGGCGTGGAGCACGAGACTAATTCACAGGCTTATCCACAGGCAGTGTGGATAAGCCGGTTTCTCCAACCCTCACATGGGTTTACGTCGGATTTATCACTTCGGTCACAGAAAGCTGCCGCAACTCAACAGGCCGCTCCGGGCTGCGCGGTGCGCTCCGCTGCCGGCACTGGACAGGGTCGTTAGACTGGTCGGATGTCCGCTCCAGTCACCACCTTGCGCGTCGCCCTGCCGGTGCCGCTGCCGCAATTGTTCGATTACCTGCCCCCCCAAGACACCGCCGTGGACGGTCCGGATCGGGTTGGCTGCCGGGTGCGCGTGCCGTTTGGGCCGCGCGAGCTGATCGGGGTGGTCGTCGAGCGCGGCCAGCAGCCGTCAGCCGAGGGGCTGCGCGCGGCGCTGGACTGGTGCGACGACACCCCGCTACTGGTCGATGAGCTGGCCCGTTCGTTGCACTGGCTCGCCCGCTACACCCATGCCCCGCTGGGCGAGGCCCAGGCCAGCGCCCTGCCCGGCCCGCTGCGCCGTGGCGAGCCATTGGCCGACACCCATGCCTGGGCCTGGCAACTCACCGAGGCCGGCCGCACTGGTGCCGGTAGCCTACGCGCCGGTAGCCGCCCGGCCCTGCTGGCCGCGCTGCTGCTTGCCGGCCCGCTCGCCGAAGAGCCGCTGGAGCAGCAGCTGCCGCAGTGGCGCGAGGCTGCCCGCAACCTGGCCAAGCGTGGCTACGCCGAGCGCGTGGCGGTGGCCGCCGACACGCTGCCGGCGCGCCCAGGCACCGGGCCGCAGCTCAACGACGAACAGCAGGCGGCCACCGACGCCATCCGCGCCGGCAGCGGCTTTGCCACCTATCTGCTCGACGGTGTCACCGGCAGCGGCAAGACCGAGGTCTACCTGCAGGCGATCGCCGATTGCCTGGCCGCCGGCAAGCAGGCGCTGGTGCTGGTGCCGGAAATCGGCCTGACCCCGCAGACGCTGGGCCGCTTCCGCGCGCGCCTGGGCGTGCCGGTGCATGCGCTGCATTCCGGGCTCTCCGATGGCGAGCGCGCGCGGGTGTGGGCCGCGGCCTGGCGTGGCGAAGCCAAGCTGATCGTCGGCACGCGCTCGGCGGTATTCACGCCGCTGCCCAACGCCGGCCTGATCGTGATCGACGAGGAACACGACGGCAGCTACAAGCAACAGGACGGCATCCGCTACCACGCACGCGACTTCGCCCTGGTGCGTGGCAAGGCGCTGGATGTGCCGGTGATCCTGGGCAGCGCAACGCCATCGCTGGAAAGCCTGCACAACGCCTACAGCGGCCGCTATCGGCATCTGCGGCTGTCGCGCCGCGCAGGCGATGCGCGTCCGCCCCGCGTGCGCGTGCTCGACGTGCGCAAGCGCCCGCTCAAGGACGGCCTGTCGCCGGAGGTGCTGGCCGGCATCGGCGCCACCCTGGCGCGCGGGGAACAGGTGCTGGTGTTCAAGAACCGGCGCGGCTATGCGCCGGTGCTGCTGTGCCATGACTGTGGCTGGACCGCCGCCTGCCAACGCTGCAGCACGCCGCTGCACCAGACCCCGATGACCGTGCATGCCGGCGGCCGCCGCCTGCAATGCCACCACTGCGGTGCGCGCCAACCGGCGCCGCTGGCCTGCCCGGCCTGTGCCAGCCTGGCGTTGCAGCCGCAGGGCATCGGCACCGAGCGGCTGGAGGAGCGCTTGGTCGAGGCCTTCCCGGATGCGCCAGTGGTGCGCATCGACCGCAGCACCACCCAGCGCCGCGACGCGCTGGAAACCCAGCTCGCCCGCCTCGGCACCGACGCCGGCATCCTGGTCGGCACCCAGATCCTGGCCAAGGGTCACGACTTGCCCCGGCTGACCATGGTGGTGGTGGTGGGCATCGACGAAGGCCTGTTCTCCGCCGACTTCCGCGCCGCCGAAAAACTGGCCCAGCAGCTGATCCAGGTTGCCGGCCGCGCCGGCCGCGCCGACCGCCCCGGCGAGGTGTGGTTGCAGACCCATCACCCCGAGCATCCGTTGCTGCAGACCCTGGTCAACGGCGGCTACCACGCGTTTGCCGATGCCGAACTGCAGCAGCGCGAAGCGGCCGGCTTCCCGCCCTTCGCGCATCTGGCCTTGTTCCGTGCCGAAGCCAAGGATGTGGCCGCGGCCAATCAGTTCCTGATCGCGGTGCGCGCTCTGGTCGGCGAGCAGCCAGCCCCCTCGCCGGCCATCGCGCCGGTGGAATGCTACGGGCCGATGCCGGCGCCGATGCCGCGCCGCGCCGGTTTCCAGCGCACCCAACTCCTGCTGTCGGCGGCGCAACGCTCTGCGCTGCATCGGGTCCTGGACGCGCAGATGCCGGCCATCCATGCCTTACCGCAAGCGCGCCGGGTGCGCTGGTCGCTGGATGTGGACCCGATCGATCTGTATTGAGGCAGGTGTCGAGGCGCCTGACTGCAAACGAACACGCGCTTGGTAGGAGCGCGCTTGCGCGCGATGAAGCGTTACCGGTAATGCCCCATCGCGCGCCAGCGCGCTCCTACCAAAGCTGCTGCCACTCCGCGTCCCCATGTCCCGCAACATCCGTCCGCTGAAGGTGCATTGGTCGTTTATTGCGTCCGTTGTCGAGACGCCTGCCCGCAAACAGAAACACGCCCGGTAGGAGCGCGCTGACGCGCGATGAAGCGTTCCCAGTCATTCCACATCGCGCGCCAGCGCGCTCCTACCATCGCGGGCTCTACACGTATCCCAATGTGCCGCAGCATTCGGCTCGTATCGACGCATCCGACGATGCTCGGCCCCCCGCACCTTCAACGGCTCAAGGTCAGTACGCTTGCTAACTCAAGTCAGCGGCGTCATCACGCCACGCTGGTAAGCCGGCCGCGCACGCAATCGCTGGTACCAGGCGTGCAGATGCGGCAACTCGGGCCATTCGATTGGCATCTCGAACCACGCGTAGATAAAGCTGCCCAACGGAATGTCACCCATCGCAAAGTCGTCGCTGGACAGATACGGCTGCTGTGCCAGCGCAGCGTCGGCAACTGCGAGCAGCTCGCCGGAGCGTTGAAGCGCTGTGGCAATCCGTGTGGTATCCCGTTCGGCCTGCGGTGTGCGTAACACGCCCCAGAACAGATCACGAAACACGCCGGCAAAGGTCGACGTGGTCCAGTCCATCCAGCGGTCGCCCAGCGCGCGCGTGGCCGGTGAGTGCGAGTACAACGCCGGTGCGTAACGCGCCGCCAGATAGCGCACGATCACGTTGGATTCCCATAGCACCAGCGCGCCATCCTGCAGCGCCGGCACCAGCCCGTTCGGATTCAATGCGCGGTACGCAGGTGTATCGTTTCCGCCGAATGCGCCGCCCACCTCGATCGAGGTATACGCCACACCCGCCTCTTCAAGGCACCACAGCACCTTGCGGACATTGCTGGAATTGCGCCGCCCCCACAACGTGATGCCATCGCCCGCTGGCGTGTGTGCGGTCGCCATGCGCTCGTCGGTCATTTTTCCACCACCGGCTTCGGCGCACTGCGTGCACCACGCGTCCCACGTTTGGCCGCGGCCGGCGCGGGGGCCGCAGCAGCAGGGGGTTGTTTGGGGCGATTGCCCTTGGGCACATCGCGCACCCACAACGCCTGTTCGTCCTGCTTGATCTCGAATAGGCCGATCGCGCGCACCAGATCGCTGAGCTTGCGGTAGCCGTGGTTGCGCGGATCGAACGAGGCCTGATTGGCCACCTGCTTGCCGACGGCCCCCAGATGCGCCCAACCGTCGTCTTCGCAGGCACTGTCGATTGCGTTGCGCAGCATCTGCACCAGCCGTGTGTCGCCGCGCAGCGCGGTGGCATCCTTTCGGCCTGCGGCGGTGTCGCTGGCCGCGGCAGCCTGCTCGCCGAGTGCTTCGACATAGGTGAATTTGGAACACGCATTGACGAACGGCGCTGGCGTTTTCTTCTCGCCAAAGCCATACACCTTCATGCCGTCGGTGAGCAGGCGCATCACCAGCGGAGTGAAGTCCGCATCGCTGGAGACAATCGCAAACCCATCCAGATTGCGCGCGTACAACAGATCCATCGCATCGATCACCATCGCCATGTCCGAGGCATTCTTGCCGGAGCTGTAGGCAAATTGCTGGATCGGGCGGATCGCGTATTCGTGCAATGCCGCCTCCCAGCTCTTCAAGTGCGGGCTTTTCCAGTTGCCATAAGCGCGGCGCACATTTGCCACGCCGTAGCGCGCCACTTCCGCCAGCACTACATCGATCTTGCCGGCCGGCGCGTTGTCGGCATCGATCAGCAGTGCGATGCGTTTATCGGGGTTGTCGATCATGTCTGTTCCTCGAAAGACTCGGCGGATTCGATTTCAGTCTCGCTGTCGTTGCCCGACGCCTGCTCCGCCGGCAGCGTGTACTCGCTACCGTCATGCATGGTCAGCACGCCCTCGGTCAGGATCTCGCGCTCGGCACCGTCGCTGACCCAGGTCGCACTGACCTTGCCACGCCCGCGATCGCCAGTGACGGAGAACACGAATTCGTCGCCGCCCGGCGCCGCACCAGTAGCAAGCACATCGACCTCCATGGTGTCGATTTTTCCGATGTGCTGCTGCACCACCGCGTCGGCCTGCAGCGCGGCCTGGGCCTGCTCGGAAAAGATCGACCACCCGGCGACCGCGATCCAGGCGATCACGCCCAGCACCACCACACCGAACGTCATTACACCGCCCAGCACGATCAGCAACGCAACGGTCGCGGGGCTGCGCTGAGAAACGCGCACAGGCGCAACGGCGGCAGGTGGTGCGAGCGGCGGCAACGGCGGCGGCAAGGTGGACATACGGTGACCAGGTGAGCGAGATGCGACATGATGCCGCAGGCGGGCCCTGCCCGACGCGCCACATTCATTGCCGCTGTTGCATCCTTGCGTGCCCACGTTGCGATCCATCGGACCTGACGATGACCTCATCCCCCTCCCGAGCGCCGCTGCATCTGGTCGTGGTCGGCGGCGGTTTTGCCGGTTTATGGGCAACCCGCGCGCTCGCCGATCCGGACATCCGCATCACCCTGATCGACCGCCAGAATCACCACCTGTTCCAGCCGCTGCTCTACCAGGTGGCCACCGCCGGCCTGTCGGCCCCGGACATCGCCGCCCCGCTGCGCCACATCCTGCGTGAGCAGCGCAATGTCGAAGTGCTGCTCGGCGATGTCGCCGATATCGCCACCGACCGCCGCGCCGTGGTGCTCGCCGACGGCAACACCGTCAACTACGACATGCTGCTGCTGGCCACCGGCGCCACCCACGCGTATTTCGGCAACGATCACTGGGCCGAGCACGCCCCCGGTTTGAAGACCCTGTATGACGCGCTGGTGCTACGCCGCAAATTGCTGCTCGCCTTCGAGCGCGCCGAAGCCGAATCCGACCCGGCCGCGCGCGCGGCCTGGTTGAGTTTTGCGGTGGTTGGCGGCGGCCCGACCGGGGTCGAGTTGGCCGGCACGCTGGCCGAAATCGCCCGCCACACGCTGAAGAACGAGTTCCGCCATATCGACCCGCAGCAGGCCCGCGTGCGCCTGGTCGAGGCCGGGCCGCGCGTGTTGCCGTCCTTCCCGGACGACCTCACCGACAAGGCGCGCAAGCAGCTCGAACGCCTGGGCGTGGAGGTGCACACCGGCACGCCGGTGACCAACATCGATGCGTTCGGCTATCAGTTGGGCGACACCTTCGTGCCGGCGCGCACCGTGGTCTGGGCCGCTGGCGTGGCCGCCTCGCCGTTGGCGCGCACCCTGGGCGTGCCGCTGGACCGCGCCGGCCGCGTGCTGGTGGAACAGGACCTCAGCGTGCCCGGCCACCCGGAGATCTTCGTCGGTGGTGATCTGGCCTCGGTACAACAGGACGGGCGGCCCGTGCCCGGCGTGGCGCCGGCGGCCAAGCAGATGGGCAAGCACATCGCCAAGGCGATCCGCGCACGCCAGCGCGGCCAGGCTGCGCCAGCCTTCCGTTACCAGGACTTCGGCAACCTGGCTACGATCGGGCGCATGGCCGCCATCGTGCATGTCGGCAAGCTCAAACTCTCCGGCATCGTGGCCTGGTGGTTCTGGCTGGCCGCCCACGTCTATTTCCTGATCGGCTTCCGCAACCGCTTCGTGGTGCTGGTGAACTGGGCCATGGCGTACTGGAGCTACCAGCGCGCCGCACGCATCATCTTTGGCGGCACTGACCAGCCACCGCCCAGCAAGGACGGATGACAGCCGGCGGGCGGTGCGCGATGCTGTGCCGCCAGCTGTCGACCGTTGTGCCGTGGCCACTGTCTTGTTCCTGCTGGATCTGCTCGGCACCTTCGTGTTTGCGCTCAGTGGCGCCACCGTGGCGGTGCGCAACCGCCTGGACCTGTTTGGCGTGCTGGTGCTGTCCTGCGCAGCGGCGGTTTCCGGCGGCATCGTGCGCGATGTGCTGATCGGTGCCACGCCGCCGGCAGCGCTGGTGCACCCGCACTATCTGATCACCGCCTGCCTGGCCGGTATCGCCGGCTTCTACTGGCACACCGCCGTGGAGCGCCTGCGCAACCCGGTGCAGCTGTTCGACGCCGCAGGGCTGGCGCTGTTTGCGGTCTACGGCACCAGCAAGGCGCTGGATTATCAGCTCAGCCCACTCAGTGCGACGCTACTCGGCATGCTCAGCGGCATCGGCGGCGGCATCGCCCGCGACCTGCTGGTCGCGCGCACCCCGGTGGTATTGCAGGCCGAACTGTATGCGGTGGCGGCGCTGGCCGGCGGCGGCCTGGTCGCGATCGGCCATGTGCTCGGCCTGCCGCAATCCTGGTCGCTGACCGCCGGTGCCGGCGTGTGCTTCGGCCTGCGTTTTATGGCGATCCGCTACGGCTGGCATTTGCCGGTGGCAAGGCTGCCGGAGTAGCGCTGCGCGCAACCGGCGTTGTTCCAACGTGACCTGACGATTCGTAACGGCTGCCGTTGCGGCCGTGCTGCGTGCATGGCGTTGCTGGGCCGATGAGACGTCAACACACAAACGCACCGCTTGCAGCATGTGTACAACGCAAAACGGCCCGGAAGACCGGGCCGTTTTGTATCACTGGCAATGTCACACCGGATCAGGCGACGAACAGCGCCTTCATCTTCTTCAGCGCGTTCGCTTCGATCTGGCGAATACGCTCGGCGGATACGCCGTACTCGTCGGCCAGCTCCTGCAATGTCACCTTGGATTCGGAATCCAGCCAGCGACGCTTGACGATGTCGCGCGAGCGCGTATCCAGGCCGGCCATGCCTTCGCGCAGCAACTGCAGCTGATTGTCTTCGCTGTCGTGCCGCTCATAGGCCTGCGACGGGTCTTCCTCGTTGGCCACGAGGTAGCTCACCGGCGACGGCGGGCCGTGGTCATCGTCTTCGTCCGACGAAGCGTCGAAGCCGATATCGCGACCAGACAAGCGCGACTCCATCTCCATCACTTCGCGCTCTGAGACGTTCAAGTCCTTGGCAACCGCAGTCACCTCGGACGCATTCAGCCAACCCAGACGCGTCTTGGATTTGCGCAGGTTGAAGAACAGCTTGCGCTGCGCCTTGGTCGTGGCGACCTTGACGATGCGCCAGTTCTTCAGGATGAACTCGTGCATTTCGGCACGGATCCAATGCACCGCAAAGCTGACCAGACGCACGCCCATTTCCGGGTCGAAGCGCTTGACCGCCTTCATCAGGCCGATATTGCCTTCCTGGATCAGGTCGCCCAGCGGCAGGCCGTAGCCGTTGTAACCGCGGGCCACGTGCACCACGAAGCGCAGGTGGGAGTGGACCAATTCGCGCGCTGCGTCCAGATCCAGCTCGTCGCGGAAGCGGCGGGCCAGATTCTGTTCCTCATCGACCGACAGCACCGGGATCTGGTGCACGGCACCGATGTAGGCGTCCAGCGAACCGAGCGCACTGGGAATCGGGAGATTGTTTGCCACAAGGGCAGTCGAGGTGATCTGGTTCATAGGGCACCATCTTAGCAGTCGAGCTATTGGACTGCTGGGTACAGAAAAAGTTCCAGCGTTCCATTTATAGGACGTTTGGGTTTCCGGCGCAGGTGCTGTTCCAATCCGTGCCGCCTCGATTCATGTGACTACGCTACCACCGTCACCGCTCGCGGATCGTGACAAATCGCCTACTTGCCAGGCGCGACGGCCCAGCCCGTTCAGCCGCCGGCGAGGCTGAGATCCAGCGCCGCGCGCGGCGGCAACGACCAGTCGATCGGGCTCAGCCCGCGCCGCTGCAAATGGTCGTTGGTCTTGGAGAAATGTTTGCACCCCAGGAAGCCGCGGTGCGCCGACAACGGCGACGGATGCGGGGCCTTGAACACCCGGTGGCGCGCCTGGTCGATCATCTTGCCCTTGGACTGCGCGTAGCTGCCCCAGAGCAGGAACACCAGGCCCTCGCGCTCGCGGTTGAGGGTTTCCACCACATGATCCGTGAAGCCTTCCCAGCCCTTGTTCTGGTGCGCACCGGCGCGGCCCTGCTCCACCGTCAGCACCGCATTGAGCAGCAGCACGCCCTGGCGCGCCCACGGCATCAGGTAGCCATGGTCGGGGCGCGGAATGCCCAGGTCGTCCTGGATTTCCTTGTAGATGTTCAGCAGCGACGGCGGCACCGGCACCCCGGGCAGTACCGAAAAGCACAGCCCATGCGCCTGGCCTTCGCCGTGGTACGGGTCCTGGCCAAGCACCACCACCTTGACCTGCTCAAACGGGGTGGCATCGAAGGCGGCAAAGATCTGCGGGCCGGGCGGGAACACCCGCGCATTAGCGGCCTTGCGCTGGCGCAGGAACGCGGACAGCTCCTGCATCTGCGGCTGCAACAACCACTCCCCCACCCGCGCCTTCCACGACGGTTCCAGCTGGATACGCCCCTCGCCTTCGGTCATAGCGTGACGGCCTGATCCTCCAGGCGCGCCAGCCGCAGCTGGAACAGCACCTTGGTCACCAGCAGGCGTTCTTCGATGGGCTTTTGCACCAGATCGTTGGCGCCGGCCCGCAGCAGCTCGGACTGGTTGCGCGGGTTGGTGTCGCCGGTCATCACCAGCACCGGCAGGCGGCGCTTGCCGTAGGCGAAATCGATGCGGATGCGCTCGACCACATCGCGCCCGTTGAGCTCGCCCTTGAGGGTGACGTCGGTCAGCACCACGTCGATGCGCCGCTCGGTGCGGCCCAGCGATTCGGCGGTGAGCAGCGCAAACGCGTCTTCGGCAGTGAGCACATGCACCACCTTGAGGCTCTGGCGCTCGAGCATGCGCTTGGTCGCTTCGGCCACCACGCGGCTGTCTTCGATGTACAGCACGGTGGCGCCCACCACCGGTTCGGGCTGCACGTAGCCGCGGATGAAGGTCGCCAGCGCCTCGTGGCCCAGCGCCTTGTCGAAATAATCGGTGACGTATTCGGTGAAGCGGCGCTCGACCAGATGCTGTTGCGCATCGCCGGAGACCACGATCACCGGCACATAGGCCTGGCCGGCCGCTTCGCGCACGCTGCGCGCCAGCGTCAGGCCGTCGCCATCGGGCAACGACAGCGAGGTGGTGACCAGATCCACCGCACCGGCCTCCAGCGCATCGCGTGCTTCGGCGATGCTGGCGCAGCCGATCACCTGCACATTCGGCAAGTCGCGCTTGAGCACGTCGGCAATCAGCTTGCGTACCAGCTTGGACCCATCGACCACCATCACACGCGGTGCGTCGCTGATCAGGTGTTTGAGATCTGGTGGATGCATGGCAGGTCTCAGGTCTCGGTGGGGCGGGTCTGACGGAGGAAGTGGCCGGTGACCAGCCAGGCACCCAGCCAACCCAGCACCAGGGTACCCACCAACACCATCGCAGAATGCAGCAGATCCAGTCCGTGCAGGGTAAAGGAACTGCCGTAGCTGTCGGCCAGCGTGGCCAGCGGCGTACGCAATGCAAACCCGGAAGCGGCGATCAGAGCAAGCGCGACCGCGCCGGCGCCCAGCCCGTACCACGCACCCAGATACAGGAACGGGCGGCGGATGAAGCCATCGCTGGCACCCAGCAGCTGCAGCACGCCGATCTCTTCGCGCCGCGACTGGATATCCAGCCGCACGGTATTGCCGACCACCAGCACCGCGCCAATGCCGAGCAAGGCCGAGAGCACCTGCACCAGCCGTTCGCCGAAGTGCAGCCAGCCATCCAGGCGCTTGCGCCACAGCGCGTCGTGTTGCACCTGGTCGGTCTGCGGCAAAGCCTGCAAGGCGGCGGCCAGCTGCGCATCGTCAGTGGCATCGGCCGGGGTGACGATCAGCAGCGTGGGTAGCGGGTTGTCGCCGAGCGCATCGATCGCTTCGTCCAGCTTGGCGTTTTCGCGCAGGTCGGCCAGGCCCTGCGCCGGCGTGCGCACCGCCACCTGGGCAATGTCCGCACGCGCACGCAGCTCGCCGGCCAGGCGCTCGGCCGCATCGGCGGCCACGTCCACCTTGAGGAACAGATTGATTTCGCGCGACTGCTGCACGCTACCAGCCAGCAGCTTGACGTTATCCAGCGCGATCGACAGCCCCAGCGGCAATGCCAGCGCCAGCGCCATCACCACGATGGTGAGCAAGGTGGCCCAGGGCTTGCGCATGGCGCGGCCCAGGCTGAAGGCGATGCTGTGCAGATGGTGGTCGATCCACACGCCGAACCGCGAGGGGGCCACCGATTCGGTATTGGCGAGCTTGCTCATTCGGCCAGGTCCTGCGGCGAGATGTCATCGACCAGGCGGCCGTGGTCCAGGATCAGCACGCGCTTGCGCATCTGCTTGAGCAGCGCCAGGTCGTGGCTGACCACCAGCACGCTGGTGCCGCGCGCCGGCAGCTCGGCAAACAGCTGCATGATTTCCGCGGCCAGTGCCGGATCCAGGTTGCCGGTGGGTTCGTCGGCCACCAGCAGGCGCGGTTCGCCGACGATGGCACGGGCAATGCCCACGCGCTGCTGTTCGCCGGCCGACAACTGCGAAGGCAGCGCCTTCTCGCGATGGGCCAGGCCGATCCGCTCCAGCGCCGAGCGCACGCGCTTGCCGATTTCCGCACGGCGGGTGCCGCGCAGGATCAACGGCAAGGCGACGTTTTCCGCAATGCTGCGGTCGTTGAGCAAGCGGTGATCCTGATACACCGCGCCCACCTGGCGGCGATGCAGTGGAATCTGCCGGCCACGCACCTTGAGCAGGTTGCGTTCGCCCAGCAGCACCGCGCCCTGGCTGGGCCGCTCGCTGAGGTGGATCAATTTGAGCAAGGTGCTTTTGCCGGCGCCGGAGTGGCCGGTCACGAACAGCATCTCGCCATCGGCCACTTCGAAGCTGACATCGGTCAGCGCCTGGTGGCCACCGGCGTAGTGCTTGCTGACGTTGTCGAAACGCAGAACGGTCATCCAGCGATTATGCCGGAGCGTCAGCGCTTGCGTCGCATCGCCGGTGCACGGCGATGCGATCTATGCCGCAATACCTCAGCTGCCGGAGACCAACGAACGCAGCCTGCGTCCGATGCGGCTCAGCAACGACGGGCTGCCCGACGGCTTGGCTGCGGCACGTACCGGCTTGGCCACCACCTGGGTGGGTTTGCGCGGCGCGGCGGGGGCCGGCACGGGCGTGGATGCCACCACCGGCTCGGCACCTTCGACCGGGCGGCCATTGCGACGCCGACGGCGCTTGCGCGGTGCGCGCTCGCCTTCGGCCGCCGTGACGGCAGGGGTTTCTGCGGCAGCAACGACAACCTCCGGCGTCTCGCTGGGCGCCGCGGCCGGATCGGCCTCGCCTTCCACGCGCGGCTTGCGACGCGGCGGGCGCTGCTTGCCATCGGCACCGGCGCCGTCGCGACGACCGCCGCCACTGCCGCTACGCGATGCGCCACCGGGGCCGCTACGGCCACCGCCACGACGCGCGTCGTCGGCCGCACGCTGCTCGCGCGCTTCGCGGAAGATCGCGCCGACGCTTTCGCCCTCGGCATCACCAACGTCTTCGCCTTCCACCGGCGCACGCGCAGCGCGCGGCAACGGGGTCAGCAACTCGGAGGTCACCGGTTCGACCGGGATCTTCTGCTCGATATAGGCCTCGATGTCCGGCAGGCTCATCGCGTAACGCTCGCAGGCGAAGCTGATCGCATCGCCCTCCTCGCCCAGGCGCGCGGTGCGCCCGATGCGATGCACGTAGTCTTCGGCGTCGAACGGCAGGTCGTAGTTGTAGACGTACTTGACGCCATCGATGTGCAGGCCGCGCGCGGCCACGTCGGTGGCCACCAGGATTTCCAGCTGGCCCTTCTGGAAGCGGTTGAGCAACGACTCGCGCTTTTTCTGCGGTACGTCGCCGGACAACACCCCCACGCGGTAGCCGTGCCGCTCCAGGGTGCGCGCCACCCGCTCCACGAACGCCTTGGTGTTGACGAACACCATGGTGCGCGCGCCTTCGCTGCGCGACAGCAGGCCCAGCAGCAGCGTCTGCTTCTCTTCGTCGGAGGGGAAATAGATGCGCTGACGCACCCGCGCGGCTGTGATGGTCTCGGTCTCCACGACGAGCTTTTCCGGCTCGTTCATGTGCTCATAGGCCAGCTCCAGCACGCGGTGGCTGAGCGTGGCCGAGAACAACAGCGTCTGGCGGGTACCGCGTTCGGGCATGCGCCGCAGCAGGAAGCGGATGTCCTTGATGAAGCCCAGGTCGAACATGCGGTCGGCTTCGTCCAGCACGCAGATCTCGCAGGCATGCAGCGAGACCACCTTGTGCTGCTTGACGTAGTCGATCAGCCGGCCCGGGGTGGCGATGATCACGTCCACGCCCTGCTGCAGCAGCTCGCGCTGCTTGTCGTAGTCCACGCCACCGTAGACCAGCGCAAAGCGCAGCCCCAGGTCGGCGCCGAACTTGACCGCGTCCTTGTGGATCTGGATGGCCAGCTCGCGGGTGGGCGCCAGGATCAGGGCGCGCGGGTCTTCCGGATTGCGGTCGGCCAGCGCGGGGCGGATCAGCAGGCGGTTCATCACCGCGACCAGGAACGCCAGCGTTTTGCCGGTGCCGGTCTGGGCCTGGCCGGCGACGTCGCCGCCTGGCAGGGCGACCGGCAGGGTCAGCGCCTGGATCGGCGTGCAGCGCGTAAACCCGGCGCTCTCCAGCCCGGCGACCAGCGCCGGATGCAGGTCGAACGAGGAAAAAGTCAAATCGGTCAGCGGTTTGTCGCTCATTATTCCGTCTTCGTGAGGCGCCCTGGGCAGCCCGGGCGCGGCTTGCATCGATGCCGACAGCGTCGCAAACTGCGGCTCTTGTGGCGGACAGCGCGGCTTCAGGACTGACACTTGATTCAGTCGCGCAATGCCCCAGTTTACCGCAATGTGGCGGCCTGCCCGGTCGGGTAGGCCGTTTTGGTTTCCAGGAGACCCAACGTGAGCGACAAGGTTCAACATGTCGGCGATGCCGACTTCGATACAGCTGTACTGCAATCCGGCGAACCGGTCCTGGTGGATTTTTGGGCCGAATGGTGCGGCCCGTGCAAGATGATCGCCCCGGTGCTGGACGATCTGGCCGATACATACCAGGGCAAGCTCAAGGTTGCCAAGGTCAACGTGGACCAGAACCGCGCTCTGGCCATCAAGTATCACGTGCGCTCGATCCCGATGCTGTTGCTGTTCAAGGACGGTGAGGTCCAGGCAAGCCAGATCGGGGCAGTTGGCAAGGGCCAGCTGACCCAGATGATCGACAAGACCCTGGGCGGCGCGGCCGCCTGAGTGACAGGGCGTCCAGCCATGGGCGCCCTGCGTTTTGCCGGCAGTTAACTCCTGCTTTGGCAGACGCTTGCGCCGCTCTGCGCGGCGGTGGTAGTGTCAGTTGATCCGGCACACGTTCGTGCGCCGCCGTACCCCTCTAGAAACCTCTTCTAGACTCCCATCACCACAGTTCGCCCCCCAGCCGGGCGCTCGCACTCTTAGCGAGGAATCAAGCACTTGTCCGAGAATCCTTCCTCCGATACCGGGAGCGTTGACGCCCCCGTCGAGAAGCGTGTGCGCAAGCCACGTGTCAGCAAGACCGCCGTCGCCCATGACGACGCCGGGTCGCAACAACCCAATCTTCCCTTGCCCAGCAGCCCCGCCCCCGAGGCTCCGCGCCCCGCGCAGACCCCGTCGTCCGCAGCCGAATCGGCGCCGGCGCAGTCGTCTGGCGATGGCGGCGCAGCCCAGGCGGCGCATGCTGGCGAGCAGCACGGCGAGTCCCGTGAGGGCGGCCAGTCGCAGCAGCAGCAGCGCTTCAACCAGGCGCAGCAGCAGCAAAACCAGAACCAGGCGCAGAGCCAGGGTCAGGGTCAGCAGCGCCAGCAGCAAGGCCAGGGTCAGAACCAGGGCCAAGGCCAGCAGGGTCAAGGTCAAGGCCAGAATCAGGGCCAGGGCCAGAACCAGCAGGGCAACCGCCGTGACCGGTTCCGCAACCGTCGCGACCGTGGCCGCGACCGCTTCGGCAATGAGGGCGAAGGCGGCATGCCGTCGTCCGATGGCAGCAACGAGCCGTTCATTGCGCGTCCGCATCCGGCCGTGCCGGAAGGCTTCCCGGCGTACTCGCTGAGCGACCTCAAGCGGATGCCGGCGCAGAAGCTGCTGGATATCGCCGACCAGCTCAACATCCAGGAAGGCGTCGCCCGCGCACGCAAGCAGGATGTGATCTTTGCGCTGCTCAAGGTGCTCACCCGCCATGGCGAAGGCGTTGCCGCCGACGGCGTGCTGGAGATCCTGCCGGACGGTTTCGGCTTCCTGCGTGCCGCCGAGGCCAGCTACCTGGCCGGCCCGGACGATACGTATATCTCGCCGAGCCAGATCCGCCGCTTCAACCTGCGCACCGGCGACCATCTGTCCGGCCGCATCCGCTTCCCCAAGGACGGCGAACGCTATTTCGCGCTGTCGATCGTGGACACCATCAATGGTGAGCCGCTGGAAGCGAGCAAGAACAAGGTGCTGTTCGAGAACCTGACCCCGCTGTTCCCGCGTCGGCGTTTCCGCCTGGAACGCGGCGATGGGTCCACCGAGGACATCACCGGCCGCATCCTCGATCTGATGGCACCGCAGGGTAAAGGTCAGCGTGCGCTGATCGTCTCCCCGCCCAAGGCCGGTAAGACGATGATGATGCAGCAGGTGGCCACGGCCATCACCACCAATCATCCCGAAGTGCACATGATCGTGCTGCTCATCGACGAGCGCCCGGAAGAAGTGACCGAAATGCAGCGCACCGTGCGCGGCGAGGTCATCTCCTCCACGTTCGACGAGCCGGCCGCGCGCCACGTGCAGGTTGCCGAGATGGTGATCGAACGGGCCAAGCGCCTGGTCGAGCACAAGAAGGACGTGGTGATCCTGCTGGACTCCATCACCCGTCTGGCACGCGCCTACAACAACGTGGTGCCGAGCTCCGGCAAGGTGCTCACCGGCGGTGTGGATGCCAACGCCCTGCATCGCCCGAAGCGCTTCTTCGGTGCGGCACGTAACGTGGAAGAAGGCGGTTCGCTGACCATCATTGCCACGGCGCTGGTGGAAACCGGCAGCAAGATGGACGAGGTGATCTACGAA
Source organism: Xanthomonas sp. NCPPB 4037 (assembly GCF_041475695.2). NCBI lineage: Bacteria > Pseudomonadati > Pseudomonadota > Gammaproteobacteria > Lysobacterales > Lysobacteraceae > Xanthomonas > Xanthomonas sp. NCPPB 4037. Next base: position 557,067 of record NZ_CM191261.1, on the reverse strand, counting down.
GAGTTCAAGGGCACCGGCAACAGCGAAGTGCATTTGAACCGCCGTATCACCGAAAAGCGCGTCTATCCTGCGATCGACATCAACCGCTCGGGCACGCGCCGCGAAGACCTGTTGATCGAGCCGGAGCTGCTGCAGAAGATCTGGATCCTGCGCAAGCTGCTGCATCCGATGGACGAAATCGCCGCGATGGAGTTCCTGCTGGACAAGATGAAGACCACCAAGTCCAACGACGAGTTCTTCAGCTCAATGAAGCGCTGAGTTCAGTTGATTGGTGTGTTACGAAAAAGCCCCGCATTGCGGGGCTTTTTTTATGCGCCGAATTAACTGGCTCAGGCGTGAGGCCACCACGACTTTCAACTCGTGCTCTGCGGGGCTTGATCGGTAGCACTGCGTGGCACCATCTCTTGAGCCCTGGGCGCCTGGCGTGCCTATCGACCAGTCGACCCGCATGCCGCCACGCCGCAGCGACACGGCCTTGGATTGCTCAGCCGCCTTGCAGCGGCGTCAGCAGCCGCACGCCTTCACCACGTACCGAGAACAGCCCGCTGTCGGGCAATGCATCCGGACTGTCAGTGGCCGACGCCAGCACGCCTTGATCGCTCCATGGCGCGCTTTGGCGTGGGCCTGGCAGATAGGACCGCCAGCTGGCCTGCCGTTTTCTCAGGTCGCGTATCGAGTCGGTGATATCGAAGCTCACCGGCACGCGCATGGTCCAGTAGGGCGCCGTGCGCTCGGGCCCATCGGAAGGCGGATCGAAAGTCCACGTGCGTGCCTTGGCGATTGACGCGTCGGCAAGCGTCTTGCGCACGCGCTCGCGCTTGGCCGCGGGAATCGACACGGTGAGGTTGACCTGCTCTGCGACAAGATCCGCCACCTTGCCGTCGCGGCCGATCTTCAGCAGCAGATACACGATCCCGGTCGCGCCATCCTGAAACGCCGCCTTGGGATAGCTGGGTGGTGTCATGTCCTTGGCACGCACGCTGCTGCCGTCGCTGGCCTCTCCACCGAAGTGAGCGCTGCGGATCGAAACCAGATACTGATTTTTCTCGCCAGGCTTGGCGACCAGCAGCAGACGCATCGGCAGCGTGGTTGGCAAGGCAGTACCACTGTCGGTGACCGGATCGAAGCGCCACCCCGCAATCGACTGCCTGATCCGGCTGCGCACGGCTGGCGGCAAGCTGCCTTCATTGGTCAGCGTCACCGCAGTGACCGTGCCATCCGGCGTCAGCGTCAATTCGCCCGCAACATTCATGCTGGCCTCGACCTGTTCTGCCGCCTCGCTCGCGCGCGCCGCTACCTGGCCGATCGACAGCATCCCCAACATCGCTACCAGCCCCAACCGTTGCATCCACTGCATGACCACACTCCATTCGTCTTGGAACGTCCTTTTACCAGCCGCCGGCCGCAAACGGAATCGTCATGCCAGCTTTTGGGCGTCCGCATACGGCGGCGTGTCCGGGTAATCGTCTTCGCGCAGGCGTGCCTGCAGGTCGCGCCACCACTGCGGGTCGAACAGTTCCGGGTGCAGGTGCTTGACCGCTTCCAGCTGCGAGGACGGCAGGCCCATGAACAACGCAAAGCGCTCGGGAAACACGTCGCGCGGACCGACGTGAAACCAGGGCTCGGCTGCCATCTGCTCTTCATAGCTGGTGGGCGTGGGCCAATCGCGGAAGGTGCATTCGGTGATCAGGCACAGCTCGTCGTAGTCGTAGAACACCGCGCGCTGGTGCCGGGTGATGCCGAAGTTCTTCAGCAGCATGTCGCCGGGGAAGATGTTGTTGCGCGCCATATCCTTGATCGCCTGCCCGTAGTCCAGCGCGGCGGCATGCGCGGCGGCGGGCAGTTGCTCGCGCAGATACAGATTGAGCGGGCGCAGGCGGCGCTGCACGTAGCACAGTGCGATCAGCACATCGTCGCCGTCTTCGCTCAGGCTCATCGCACAGCTGGTCTGCAGGTCTTGCAGCAGTGCAGGCGAGAACCGCGCCCTGGGAAACCGCAGAAACCGGTATGGCTGCGCATCGAGCAGGCGACCAATGCGGTCGAGCTGAAACACCAGCTCGTATTTGCCTTCAACCTGCGCGCGGCTCATGGTCTTGGGATATGCGAAGCGGTCACGGATCAACTTGAACACCAGCGGATAGCTGGGCAGCGTAAACACCACCATGACCATCCCCGGCGTGCCGTCGGCATGCACCAGCTGTTCGGCCGGATGGGCCTGGAAGTGGCGGAAAAACGTGCGATACCGCTCGGTCTTGCCCTGCTTGGCACGCCCCAGCATCGTGTACAGCTCGTCGATGGGCTTATGAGTGAGCAGGCTGCGCAGAAACACGACCGCATCGCCGACGGTGGTCAGATCCGCCTGGAAATAGCTGCGGGAATTACTGAACAATTGCGCGACATCGCTGCGGCGCGTCAACACCGCTTCGGCGCGTAGACCGGCATCGTCGTTGACCAGCGCAATCACACACGGCGAAAACCGATGTTCGCCGAACACGCGCCCGACCAGATAGGCACGACGTTCGCGATAGAACACCGTCTCCAGCAGCTCGACGCTGCGCACCGGGTGCTCGCCCCAATGGGCAAGGTCGTCCAGCAGCCGCACCGCGATTGCCGCCGCGCAGCGGGTCCGGTGCGCATACGGCACCTCAAATGGATAATCGCCGAGCACACGCACCAGCATCTCGGTCAACCGGCCAGGCGAGACCGCGTAGGTATGCCGCGCCACCGGCACGGTGATGGCATCGGTGGGCTCGATATCCAGCGCAATGAATTCGATCTGCGCATCCACGCCCTGGGTGCGGAAGTAACGCCGCGTCAGCGTGTTGTAGAAGGTCTTGTACAACTCCTGGTCGATCAGGCCGGTGAGCAGCTCCGCGTAGTGGGTGCGGGCACGCATCCACAGCGCGCGATCGTGCGCCTGCCCCAGCAACACCGCGCGCAGGCGCAACATGCATTCGCTGATGTACTGATCGTAGAGCGCAATCCGCGCCACCGCATCTTCGCGTGCGCCACTCCAGTCGCGCGTTTCGAAGCGCTGCCTGGCACGCGCGGTGATCTGCGAGAATTGCGCGTGATAGTCCTGAAACGCCTCGTACACGGCACGACCGATCGCCAGCGCGCGGCGCTCGGATTGCGGCGGTAACGGAAGTTGGCTCATGGCTATCCTCAGCGCTTGCGACGACGTGTATTGGGAACTGCGGATGCCGCCTGCTGCGCGTGCGCCGCATGCTCGCGCGCCTGCTCCTGCAGCCACGCGCGGAAGGCGAGAAAACCGCGATGCGAGGCCGAGCGCGCCGGATACACCAGGTAATGCGACCAGCTGGTCTTGAGCCGTTGCGCAGACAACGCCACCAGTTGGCCGGACGCCAGCAACAACCGCGCACGCGTCACCCGCCCCAGTGCAACACCCACACCATCCAGCGCGGCACGATGGTGCGCTTCGGATTCGTCCAGCACCGCCGCATAGCGGCGCGGTGCTTCGCCGCCGAAGGTTGCAAACCAACGCAGCCAGTCGCCGTCCGGGTCGCCCAGCAGCGGCCAATGATGCAGTGGCTGCGCATCGACCCCGCCCATGCGCGCGATCAGCGCGGGGCTCGCCATGGGCACCAGCCACTCGTCGAACAAGGGCTCGGCGATCAAGCCCGGCCAAAGCCCGGCACCGATGCGCATGCCGGCATCCACTTGCTGCTGGCGTTCGAAGTCCACCAGCCGCTCGCTGGAGAACAGGTTGATCTCGATGGTGGGATGCAGCGCCAGAAATCCACCCAGACGCGGCACCAGCCAGGCCGAGGCCATCGACGGTGTGATGCTCAGGGTCAACGTGTCTTCGCGGCGCGCAGCGAACGGCTGGAACGCTTCGGCAATGGCATCCAGATGCGGTGCAATGCGATCGAGCAACTGCTGCCCCTGCAGCGTGGCACTGACGCCGCGTGCGTGCCGTTGCAGCAATGGATACCCCAAGCGTTGTTCGAGCGAACGCACCTGGTGACTGAGCGCGCTGACGGTGAGGTGCATCGCCGCCGCCGCGCGCGACAGATTGCCCAGACGCACGGCACTGACGAATCCCTGCAATGCGTGAAGCGGCGGACGCGACATGGCTCACCCTTGAATGAAATTCAACGCCGACTTGCAAAAGCCTCGCTTCTTCCACGCCCAGCCTGCACCTACTGTGGCTTTCACTCAAGTGGGAGCAGGATCATGCGCATCTTTACCGACTTGCTGTTCCAGCACGGGCACATTGCCGAGGTGACGCTTGCACAGCAATTGGCAGAGCCGGACACGGCGCTGGATGCAGCTGCGCAGACAACGCAACCTGCCTCGGTCGCGCCGGACGCTGCGCGCCAGCAGCGTGCCGAACACCGCATGGCGCGGCGTGCACGCCGCTTGGTGCGGGAGATGACGGCGTTGTCGCCATTTCGCTGAAACACCAAGGCCCGCCTCTTGGCGAGGCGGGCCTTGGAGGTAGCACTGATTGAATGCACCGATAGCCGGTGCGCGGGATCAGGCCTTGAGCGTGGCCAGCACGTCGTTGAAGGTCTTGCTCGGACGCATCGCCTCGCTGACCTTGGCCAGATCCGGATGGTAGTAGCCACCGATCTCCACCGGCTTGCCCTGCGCGCCGTTGAGCTCGGCCACGATGATGGCTTCGTTCTCGGTCAAGGCCTTGGCGAGCGGTGCGAACTTGGCCTGCAGCGCTGTGTCTTCGGTCTGTGCGGCCAGGGCCTGTGCCCAGTACATCGCCAGATAGAAATGGCTGCCGCGGTTGTCGAGCTCGCCGACCTTGCGCGCCGGCGACTTGTTGTTGTCCAGGAACTGCCCGTTGGCCACGTCCAGCGCTTTCGCCAGCACGGTGGCGGACGGGTTGTCGTAACGGTTGCCCAGGTGCTCGAGCGAGGCGGCCAGGGCCAGGAACTCACCCAGCGAATCCCAGCGCAGGCAGTTTTCTTCGACGAACTGCTGCACGTGCTTGGGCGCCGAACCACCGGCGCCGGTCTCGAACAGCCCGCCACCGGCCATCAGCGGCACGATCGAGAGCATCTTGGCGCTGGTGCCCAGCTCCATGATCGGGAACAGGTCGGTGAGGTAGTCGCGCAGCACGTTGCCGGTGACCGAGATGGTGTCCTGGCCCTTGCGGATGCGCTCCAGCGAGAAGGTGGTGGCCTCCACCGGCGGCAGGATGCGGATGTCCAGGCCGTTGGTGTCGTGATCCTTCAAGTAGGTTTCGACCTTGGCGATGACCTGCGCGTCGTGCGCGCGTGCCTTGTCCAGCCAGAACACGGCCGGGGTGTCGCTCAGGCGGGCGCGCTCGACCGCCAGCTTCACCCAGTCCTGGATCGGCGCGTCCTTGACCTGGCACATGCGCCACAAATCACCGGCTTCCACAGCGTGCTCGAACACGGTGCTGCCGTTGCCATCGGTGACCTTGACGGTGCCGGCGGCGGCCATCTGGAAGGTCTTGTCGTGCGAGCCGTATTCTTCGGCCTTCTGCGCCATCAGGCCGACGTTGGGCACCGAGCCCATCGTGGACGGATCGAACGCGCCATGCGCCTTGCAGTCGTCGATCACCGCCTGGTACACGCCGGCATAGCAGCGGTCGGGGATCACGGCCTTGGTGTCCTGCAGCTTGCCTTGCGCATTCCACATCTGGCCGGAATCGCGAATCATCGCCGGCATCGATGCGTCGACGATCACGTCGCTGGGCACGTGCAGATTGGTGATGCCCTTGTCCGAGTTGACCATTGCCAGCCCCGGGCGCTGCGCGTACTCGGCCTGCACGTCGGCCTTGATCTGCGCCTGCACGTCATCCGGCAGCGTGCCGATGCGCGCGTACAGATCACCGATACCGTTGTTGGGGTCGAAGCCAACCGACTTCAGCACATCGGCGTGCTTGCTTAACGCACTCTTGTAAAACTCACCCACGACCACGCCGAACAGCACCGGGTCGGAGACTTTCATCATGGTGGCTTTCAGATGCACCGAGAACAGCACGTCTTTGGCCTTCGCGTCGGCGATCTGCGCGTCGATGAAGCTCGCCAATGCGCGCTTGCTCAGCACGGCGGCATCGACGATCTCACCAGCCTTCACTGCAACGGCGTCCTTGAGCACATTGCTGCTACCGTCGGCACCGACGAATTCAATCTTCAGCGTGCCGGCCTGCGCCAGCGTGGTGGACTGTTCGCTGCCGAAGAAGTCGCCGTTGTCCATGTGCGCCACATGCGACTTGGACTCGCTGCTCCACTTGCCCATGCGGTGCGGATGCTTGCGTGCATAGTTCTTCACCGACAGCGGTGCGCGGCGATCGGAATTGCCTTCGCGCAGCACCGGATTCACCGCGCTGCCCTTGACCTTGTCGTAGCGCGTCTTGATGTCCTGCTCGGCGGCATCCTTGGGTTCATCCGGATACGCCGGCAACGCGTAGCTCTGGCTCTGCAGTTCCTTGATCGCGGCCTTGAGCTGCGGCACCGAGGCGCTGATGTTGGGCAGCTTGATGATGTTGGCTTCCGGCGTGGTGGCCAGCGCGCCCAGTTCGGCCAGATCGTCGGCAATTTTCTGCGCGTCGGTCAGTTGCTCCGGGAAAAGGGCCAGGATGCGTCCGGCCAGCGAAATGTCGCGGGTCTCGACCACGATCCCGGCGGTATCGGTGTAGGCATCGATGATCGGCAGCAGCGACTGCGTGGCCAGGAAGGGTGCTTCGTCGGTGAGCGTGTAGATGATCTTCGGTGTCTTCGACATGAGGTGCGATAGCTCTTGTGGTCGGGAGGAGCACCGGTCCGCACGGCGGTGGCTGCGGGCGTGCGCGACGGAGGTCGCTGGTGGCACGCCGAGCGGCCGACGCGCGTGGACGCGGCGATGGATCAGCACGGCATTGTCGCGTCTGGGCCTTGCCCGGGTAAAGCGACCACAGGCGGATGCTTCATCCCGCCACGCGTCCAATCGCTATCGATGCAGCTGTAACGAAGTGCAAACGCTGCCACACAGACGCACACAGCCACAAAAAAAGGCGCGGCCTTGCGATCGCGCCTCAGGTCCCACGCTGCGGGAGAGAGTCGCAGCATGGATGAGCTTCATTCACACCTGCGCGCGCACCAGCCGCGCAGCACGCTGCGGCTTACTTCACGGTGAAGGTCTGCGGGCTGCCCGCCGGCTTGCCGTCGACCATGACCTGCACGGTGTAGCTACCGGCCGGCCAGCCATCGGGCTTGCTGAAGCTCAGGTTGGTGGTTTCGGCGCCGGTGGTGGTCAGTGTCGCGTTCTGCTCGCCCGCTACCTGCCCATCCTGGAAGGTCAGCTTGGCCGAGACCGGCACATTGCTGGCGCTGCCATCGGTCTTCACCGAAACGATGATGGTGTCCTTGCTGCCCAGTGTGGTGGCCGGCGTCACGCTCTTGTCGGCGCCCGCCTTGTTGCCCACTGCCACGCTGGACACCGTGACCGCCGCGCCACTGGCTACGGCCGTATCGGTGCTGGCGGCGCCGGTGGCAGTGCCTTGCGCGGCTTGGTCACCGGCCGGCGGCGTGCTCGCGGGGCCTGGAATGTCGGAGGTTGCAGCGCCGGAGGTAGGATCCTGCGACACGCTGGAATCGTCGTGGGCTTCCTTGCGACAGCCAGACAGTGCCAGAACGCCGGCAAGTGCGAGGACCAAGGTGCTGGATGCAGATTTGCTACGCATGGGATCGATCTCCAAGAATCACAGTAAGGGGGTGTGCAACAGGCCGCGGCAACGCGCGGGCAGCGTGGTGGTTACGCTTTCGGCGGTAAGCGCAACACCTGGCCCGGAAAAATCGTGTCGGGATCTTTCAGCGTGTCGCGGTTGGCTTCGAAGATGCGTGGCCACAAGTTGCCGTCGCCGTAATGGCGCTTGGCAATCACCGACAGGCTGTCGCCTGCCTGCACGGTCACCGACTCGTCGCCGATGATTTGCGCGGTGCTTTCCACGCTGGAACGGACGTTGGAAAAATCCGGCGATGGCACGACCTCCGCGGTGCTGTCGACCGTGGACGTGACATTGGAAAAATCTGCTTTCTTGTCGACATTCATTGCCGCGCTCCCTGTCCATCACGATGATGCGCAGGGTGCGCGGAGCGCCGTTAAGTGCTGATCGCGCCGCCGTGAAGCCGGCGCGAGTGCCTGCAATGTGCGCCTTACTGGCGCAGATCGCGGAAGATCGATAGCGGCGTTGGCACCTGCGGCGAGGTGCGCACCGGATTGATGTCGAGCCCGCCACGACGGGTATAGCGTGCTTCCACCACCAACCACTCCGGCGCGCAACGCACCAGCAGGTCCTGAAAAATGCGCTCTACGCATTGTTCGTGGAAATCGGCGTGGTCGCGGAAGCTGACCAGATAACGCAGCAATCCTTCGCGGTCGATCGGCGCGCCGCGGTAGCGCAGCGTGACGCTGGCCCAATCCGGTTGCCCGGTGACCGGGCAGTTGGACTTGAGCAACGCAGAGGTCAGCACTTCCTCCACCACCGTGCCTGCATGGGTGGACAGATAGTCGGCCTTGGGCGGGCCGTAATCGTCGATGGCGATATCCAGTGCGTCGATCGATTCGCCCTCGCCCACCGCGTCGATCGGCGGCAATCCGAATTCCACCGATACATCGGCGCCGGCACGTGTGGACAGATCGGTGGCGATGCGTGCACGTACGGCTTCGGCGCTATTGAAGCGCGTGGCGTTGAGCGAGTTGAGATACAGCTTGAGCGACTTGGATTCGATCAACGCCGGCGACTCGCACGGCACGTGCAAGGTGGCGGTGGCCACGCACGGTTTGCCGTGCGCATCCAGCCAGCTCAGTTCGTAGGCATGCCAGCGATCGCGGCCGACAAATGGCAGCGCACCGCGCAGGCCGATGGCCGCACGCCCGGCCGCACGCGGGATCGGAAACAGCAGTGACGGGTCGTAGCCGCTCGGGTAGGCGACTTCGCGACCGAGGGAAGAGTCTTCTGGGGTATTCATGCCGCCATTTTAGGGCGGCCGGGCTGGCCGTGAGGTGTATGGCGACGCGGGCGCAATCATATGGATCGACGCTAGGCGACGACCCGCGTCACGCGGCCCGTCGCCCGTCGCCTAGCGGCACGCCCCCTGTAAACCGGGAATCGCCCAACCGCAGCCGATTCCCGATTCCCGATTCCCCAGCCTCAGCCCTGCTGCAGATAATCCAGCGACACCTGCAACAGCGCGCGCAGGCCGACATCCAGCGCCGATTCGTCCAGCAGGAACTGCGGCGAGTGGTTGCTGGGCGCGGTGGCCGGGTCGATGCCCTTGGCGGTGGAACCGACGAAGAAGAACATCGACGGTACCTGCTGGGCGTAGAACGAAAAATCTTCCGCGCCCATCTGCAATGGCGGTTCGTAGACGTTGTCTGCGCCCACCACGGCCTGCAGGCTGGGCAGCATCTTGGCCGTCAGGGCCGGGTCGTTGACGGTGGCCGGGTTGCCGTCCTGGTCGGGCACGTGCGCCTCGACCTTGGCGCCATGCGCGGCGGCGGTGTGTTCGGCCACGGTCTTGAGGTCGGCAAAGATCTGCTGGCGCATGCCTTCGTCGAAGGTGCGGATGGTGCCCACCATCTCCACCTCGTCGGGGATGATGTTGTAGCGGATACCGCCCTTGATCGCGCCGAAGCTGACCACCGCCGGCTGCTTGGACAAATTGGCGCGGCGGCTGACCACGGTCTGCGCGGTGCCGATCATGTCGGCGCTGGCCACGATCGGGTCGATGCCGTTCCACGGTGCCGAGCCGTGGGTCTGGCGGCCGATCATCTTGATCGCAAACCGGTCCGAGGCCGCCATCAGCGGGCCGCCGCGCACCGCGATCTTGCCGGCCTGCACGCTGGAGAACACGTGCAGGCCAAACACCGCCTGCGGCTTGAAGTCGGCAAACAGGCCTTCTTTCAGCATCAGCGAGGCGCCGCCTTCTTCATTGCCCGGCGCGCCCTCCTCGGAGGGTTGGAAGATCAGCATCACCTCGCCCGGCAACTGTTCGCGCATGCCCACCAGGGCCTCGGCCACGCCGAGCAGGATGGCGGTGTGGGCATCGTGGCCGCAGGCGTGCATCACCCCCACGGTCTCGCCGCGGTACTGGGAGGTGGCCTTGGAGGCGAACGGCAGGCCGGTCTGTTCGGTGACCGGCAGCGCGTCCATGTCCGCGCGCAGGGCGATCTTCGGGCCGGGCTTGCCGCCCTTGATGATGGCCACCACGCCGTGATGGGCGATGCCGGTGCGCGGCTTCAGGCCCAGCTTGCGCAACTGCGCGGCCACGGTGGCGGCGGTGCGCTCCTCGCGGTTGGACAACTCCGGGTGCTGGTGGAAGTCGCGGCGCCACTGCACCACCTTGGCCTGCAGCGGCGCCGCAGCCGCCTGGACTTCGGGCCGGGGCGCGGCCTGGGCGGCGGCAAGCGTGGGCAGGGCAAGCAGCAGGGCGCTGCTGAGCAGGCGGTGGCGCATTGAACATTCTCCAATCGGGATGCCTCACTGTAGTGCACCGGCGCCGCGCCCGGGCCACAGTGGGCTGTGATTCAGCCCCGCGGTCAATCGCAACGACCGTGGCGCGTTGCCGCAGCACCACGCCAGTGAATCGGCCTGTCGCGCAGGGGGGTGGCCCGTTACTTCAGTAACGTTCCAACCTGCGGGCGCGACGATATGCTTTGCTCAGCCGCCCCCACGGACGCATCCACGCGCCCGGCCCGCCATCAGGAGTTGTCGAATGTCGCGTTTCTGGAAGATCTCACTGCTGGTCGTGGCGGTGCTCGTCGTTGTGTTCGTTGCAATGCGCATGATGGGCGGGGGCCAGCAGGGCAAGCGGCCAGGGGCGCCGGACGGCAATGGCACTGAAAACAGCGGCCCGGTGCCGGTCACGGTGGTGCCCGCCGCCACCCAGGATGTGCCGGTGTACGCCACCGCGCTGGGCACGGTGACCGCGCTCAACACGGTGACGGTGAACCCGCAGGTGTCCGGCCAGCTGATGAGCCTGAATTTCCAGGAAGGCCAGGAAGTGAAGAAGGGCGCGCTGCTGGCGCAGATCGACCCGCGCACGCTGCAGGCCAGCTACGACCAGGCGCTGGCCGCCAAGCGCCAGAACCAGGCGCTGCTGGCCACCGCGCGGGTGAACTACCAGCGCTCCAATGACCCGGCCTACAAGCAGTACGTGTCGCGCACCGACCTGGACACCCAGCGCAACCAGGTGGCGCAGTACGAGGCCGCCGTGGCCGCCAACGACGCACAGATGCGCTCGGCGCAGGTGCAGTTGCAGTTCACCCGGGTCACCGCGCCGATCGACGGCATTGCCGGTATCCGCGGCGTGGACGTGGGCAATATCGTCAGCACCACCTCCACCATCGTCACCCTGACCCAGATCCGCCCGATCTACGTGTCCTTCAGCCTGCCTGAGCGCGAGCTGCCGGCAGTGCGCAGCGGCCAGGCCGCCACCCCGTTGCCGGTGGCCGCGCTGGACCGTGGCGATGCGCACGTGATCAGCGGCGACGGCAAGCTCGATGTGATCGACAACCGCATCGCCGCCGACAGCGGCACCTTTGGTGCGCGCGCGATCTTCGGCAATGCCGACAACGCGCTGTGGCCGGGCCAGTTCGTCAACGTGCGGCTACAGCTGCGCACCATCTCCGGCGGCACCGTGGTGCCGACCCAGGCCGTGCAGCGCGGCCCGGATGGCGATTACGTGTACGTAGTGGGCAGCGACAGCACCGCGCAGATGCGCACCGTGGTGCAGGGCGTGGAGGTGGACGACAGCCACGTGCAGATCACCAAGGGCCTCAAGCCCGGCGAACGCGTGGTGACCGAAGGCCAGTTCCGGCTCAAGCCCGGCAGCAAGGTCAGCGCGCTCAAGCCGGGCGAAACCCCGCCCGAACCCACCGAAGCCGAACTCAAGGCGGCGCAGGACAAGAGCCGCGGCAGTGCCGGCGGCCGGCGTGGCGGCGGCCCGCGCTAACTCGCGACCACAGGCAACGGCACCCCCGTTGCCTGTGAGCGTCGGCGCCCTTGGCGCCGGCTTCGATTGACGTCTTCAGCAAGGACACCCCCCGTGGGCTTTTCAACCATCTTCATCCGCCGTCCGATCGCCACCTCGCTGTTGATGGCGGGCATCCTGCTGCTGGGCATCCTGGGCTACCGGCAATTGCCGGTGTCTGCCTTGCCGGAAATCGACGCCCCCAGCCTGGTCGTCACCACCCAATACCCCGGTGCCAACGCGACCACCATGGCCTCGCTGGTGACCACGCCGCTGGAGCGGCAGTTCGGCCAGATTTCCGGGCTGCAGATGATGACCTCCGATTCGTCGGCGGGACTGTCCACGATCATCCTGCAGTTCTCGATGGACCGGAACATCGATATCGCCGCGCAGGACGTGCAGGCAGCGATCCGCCAGGCCACCCTGCCCTCGTCGTTGCCCTACCAGCCGGTCTACAACCGGGTGAACCCGGCGGACGCGGCGATCCTCACGCTCAAGCTCACCTCCGACACGTTGCCGCTGCGCGAGGTCAACCGCTACGCCGATGCGATCCTGGCCCAGCGCCTGTCGCAGGTGCCGGGCGTGGGCTTGGTGTCGATCGCCGGCAACGTGCGGCCTGCGGTGCGCATCCAGGTCAATCCGGCGCAGTTGTCGAACATGGGCCTGACCATGGAGTCGCTGCGCAGCGCACTGACCCAGACCAATGTCAGCGCGCCGAAGGGCTCGCTCAACGGCAAGACCCAGTCCTACAGCATCGGCACCAACGACCAGCTCACCGACGCGGCGCAGTACCGCGAAACCATCATCAGCTACAACAACGGCGCGCCGGTGCGGCTGGCCGATGTGGCCAAGGTGGTCGATGGCGTAGAGAACGACCAGCTTGCCGCCTGGGCCGACGGCAAGCCGGCGGTGCTGCTGGAAATCCGCCGCCAGCCCGGTGCCAACATCGTGCAGACGGTGGAGCAGATCCGCAGCATCCTGCCGCAGTTGCAGGGCGTGCTGCCGGCGGACGTGCACCTGGATGTGTTCTCCGACCGCACCGAAACCATCCGCGCCTCGGTGCATGAAGTGAAGTTCACCCTGGTGCTGACCATCTTCCTGGTGGTGGCGGTGATCTTCGTGTTCCTGCGCCGGCTGTGGGCCACCATCATTCCCTCGGTGGCGGTGCCGTTGTCGCTGGCCGGCACCTTCGGGGTGATGGCGTTCGCGGGCATGTCGCTGGACAACCTGTCGCTGATGGCGCTGGTGGTGGCGACCGGATTCGTGGTCGACGATGCGATCGTGATGATCGAAAACATCGTGCGTTACATCGAACAGGGCAAGAGCGGGCCGGAGGCGGCAGAGATCGGTGCGCGCCAGATCGGCTTCACGGTGTTGTCGCTGACCGTCTCGCTGGTGGCGGTGTTCCTGCCGCTGCTGCTGATGCCCGGCGTCACCGGCCGGCTGTTCCATGAGTTTGCGTGGGTGCTGTCGATCGCGGTGGTGATCTCGATGCTGGTGTCGCTGACGCTGACACCGATGATGTGCGCCTACCTGCTCAAGCCCGACGCGTTGCCCGAAGGCGAGGACGCGCACGAACGCGCGGCCGCTGAAGGCAAGACCAACCTGTGGACGCGCACCGTGGGTGTGTACGAGCGCTCGCTGGACTGGGTGCTCGACCACCAGCCACTGACCCTGGCCGTGGCGATCGGCGCGGTGGCCTTGACCGTGGTGCTGTACGTGGCCATCCCCAAGGGCCTGCTGCCCGAACAGGACACCGGCCTGATCACCGGCGTGGTGCAGGCCGATCAGAACGTGGCCTTCCCGCAGATGGAGCAGCGCACCCAGGCGGTTGCCGCCGCGCTGCGCAAGGACCCGGCGGTGACCGGCGTGGCTGCCTTCATCGGCGCAGGTTCGATGAACCCCACGCTCAACCAGGGCCAGCTGTCGATCGTGCTGAAGACGCGCGGCGACCGCGACGATCTGGAAACCGTGGTGGCGCGCCTGCAAAAAGCGGTGTCCGCTATTCCCGGCGTGGCGCTGTTCCTCAAGCCGGTGCAGGACGTCACCCTGGACACACGCGTGGCCGCCACCGAATACCAATATTCGATGTCGGACGTGGACAGCACCGAATTGGCGTCCTGGGCCGCGCGCATGACCGAGGCGATGCGCAAGCTGCCCGAGCTGGCCGACGTGGACAACAACCTGGCCAACCAGGGCCGCGCGCTGGAGCTCAGCATCGACCGCGACAAGGCCAGCATGCTGGGCGTGCCGATGCAGACCATCGACGACACGCTCTACGACGCCTTCGGCCAGCGCCAGATCTCCACCATCTTCACCGAGCTCAATCAGTACCGCGTGGTGCTGGAAGTGGCGCCGGAATTCCGCAGCAGCACTGCGTTGATGAACCAGCTGGCCGTGGCCAGCAACGGCAGCGGCGCGCTGACCGGCACCAATGCCACCAGCTTCGGCCAGGTGACATCCTCCAACTCGTCCACCGCCACCGGCGTGGGCAACCAGAACACCGGCATCGTGGTCGGCGCCGGCAGCATCATTCCGCTGGCCGCGCTGGCCGAGGCCAAGGTCACCAACACGCCGTTGGTGGTCAGCCATCAGCAGCAGCTGCCGGCGGTGACCATCTCCTTCAACCTGGCACCCGGGCATTCGCTCTCGCAGGCGGTGGCGGCGATCGAACAGGCGCGCGCAGACCTCAAGATTCCCACCCAGGTGCATGCGGAATTCGTCGGCAAGGCCGCCGAATTCACCGGCAGCCAGACCGACATCGTGTGGCTGCTGCTGGCCTCCATTGTGGTGATCTACATCGTGCTGGGCGTGCTCTACGAGAGCTACATCCACCCGCTGACGATCATCTCCACGCTGCCGCCGGCCGGTGTCGGTGCGTTGCTGGCGTTGATGGTGTGCGGGCTGAGCCTGTCGGTGGACGGCATCGTCGGCATCGTGCTGCTGATCGGCATCGTCAAGAAAAACGCGATCATGATGATCGACTTCGCGATCGAAGCCCGCCGCACCGGCGTCAACGCACACGAAGCGATCCGGCGCGCCTGCCTGCTGCGGTTCCGCCCGATCATGATGACCACCGCCGCCGCGATGCTGGGCGCGCTGCCGCTGGCATTGGGCACCGGCATCGGCTCGGAATTGCGCCGCCCGCTGGGCATCGCCATCGTCGGCGGCCTGCTGCTCTCGCAGCTGGTCACGCTGTACACCACCCCGGTGATCTACCTGTACATGGAGCGCGCCGGCGAGCGCATGCGCGATTGGCGCGCGCGACGTGCCGCGCGCCGCGATGGCGTGCCTCCGGCCTCCACCTCGGAGCGCCCGGCATGAGGACCGCTAGCGGCATCGCAGATCGGCGCGCAGGCCCGCAGCTTAGCTGGCGCGCCTGCGCCAGTGGCATCTGCTTTGGCTTTGGCCTTTACCGATTCCCGAATCCCGATTCCCGACTCCCGGCGCCACAGCCATGAACATCTCCGCGCCCTTCATCAAGCGCCCGATCGGCACCTCGTTGCTGGCGATCGGTTTGTTCGTGATCGGATTGATGTGCTACCTGCGGCTGGGCGTGGCGGCGTTGCCGAACATCCAGATCCCGGTGATCTTCGTGCACGCCACGCAGTCCGGCGCCGACGCCAGCACCATGGCCTCCACGGTCACCGCGCCGCTGGAACGCCACCTGGGCCAGCTGCCGGGCATCGACCGCATGCGCTCCTCCAGTTCGGAGAGCAGCAGCATGGTGTTCATGATTTTCCAGAGTAATCGCGACATCGATTCGGCCGCGCAGGATGTGCAGACTGCGATCAACTCGGCACAGTCCGATCTGCCCTCCGGGCTCGGCACGCCGATGTACCAGAAGGCCAACCCGAACGACGACCCGGTCATCGCCATTGCGCTGACCTCCGACACCCAATCGGCCGATGAGCTCTACAACGTGGCCGACTCGCTGCTGGCGCAACGGCTGCGGCAGATCACCGGCATCAGCTCGGTGGACATCGCCGGTGCCTCCACGCCAGCGGTGCGCGTGGATGTGGACCTGCGCGCGCTCAACGCATTGGGCTTGACCCCGGACGACCTGCGCAACGCTGTGCGTGCGGCCAACGTCACCTCGCCGACCGGCTTTTTGTCCGACGGCAACACCACCATGGCGATCATCGCCAACGATTCGGTGGCCAAGGCCGCCGACTTCGCGCAGCTGGCGATCTCCACCCAATCCAACCGGCGCATCGTGCGCCTGGGCGATGTGGCCACCGTCTACGACGGCCAGCAGGATGCCTACCAGGCCGCCTGGTTCAACGGCAAACCCGCGGTGGTGATGTATGCCTTCACCCGCGCCGGTGCCAACATCGTCGAAACCGTGGACCAGGTGAAAGCTCAGATTCCCGAGCTGCGCGCCTACCTGCAGCCCGGCACCACCCTCACACCGTATTTCGACCGCACGCCCACCATCCGCGCCTCACTGCATGAAGTGCAGGCCACGCTGATGATCAGCCTGGCGATGGTAGTGCTGACCATGGCGCTGTTCCTGCGCCGCCTGGCGCCCACGTTGATCGCCGCGGTCACCGTGCCGCTGTCGCTGGCCGGCTCGGCGTTGGTGATGTACGTGCTCGGCTTCACCTTGAACAACCTCAGCCTGCTGGCGCTGGTGATCGCGATTGGGTTCGTGGTCGATGATGCGATCGTGGTGATCGAAAACATCATGCGCCACCTCGACGAGGGCATGCCGCGCCTGCAGGCCGCACTCACCGGCGCGCGCGAGATCGGCTTCACCATCGTGTCGATCACCGCCTCGCTGGTGGCGGTGTTCATTCCGATGTTGTTTGCCAGCGGCATGGTCGGCGCGTTCTTCCGCGAGTTCACCGTGACCTTGGTGGCCGCCATCGTGGTCTCGATGCTGGTGTCGCTGACGCTGACGCCGGCGTTGTGCAGCCGCTTCCTCTCCGCCCATACCGCGCCGGAAACACCCAGCCGTTTCGGCGCCTGGCTGGATCGCATGCACGACCGCATGCTCGCGGTGTACACCGTGGCACTGGATTTTTCGTTGCGCCACGCGCTGCTGTTGTCGCTGACGCCGCTGGTGCTGATCGCCGCCACCATCTTCCTGGGTGGCGCGGTCAAGAAGGGCTCGTTCCCGCCACAGGACACCGGCCTGATCTGGGGCCGCGCCAATTCCAGCGCCACGGTGTCGTTTGCCGACATGGTCAGCCGCCAACGCCGCATCACCGACATGTTGATGGCCGACCCGGCAGTGAAAACCGTGGGCGCGCGCCTGGGCTCCGGCCGCCAGGGGTCCAGCGCCTCATTCAACATCGAACTGAAAAAACGCGACGAAGGCCGGCGCGAGACCACCGCGCAGGTGGTTGCGCGCCTGAGCGCCAAGGCCGACCGCTACCCGGATCTGGATTTGCGCCTGCGCGCAATCCAGGACCTGCCCAGCGACGGCGGCGGCGGCACCAGTCAGGGGGCGCAATACCGCGTGTCGCTGCAGGGCAACGACCTGGCGCAACTGCAGGAATGGCTGCCCAAGGTGCAGGCCGCACTGAAAAAGAATCCGCGCCTGCGCGATGTCGGTACCGACGTGGATACCTCGGGCCTGCGCCAGAACATCGTGATCGACCGCGCCAAGGCCGCGCGCCTGGGGATTTCAGTGGGTGCCATCGATGGCGCGCTGTATGGCGCGTTCGGCCAGCGCTCCATCTCCACCATCTATTCGGATCTCAACCAGTACAGCGTGGTGGTCAATGCACTGCCATCGCAGACCGCCACGCCCAAGGCACTGGATGAAGTGTTCGTGCCCAACCGCGCCGGCCAGATGGTGCCGATCACTGCGGTGGCCACGCAGGTGCCGGGTCTGGCGCCGCCGCAGATCACCCACGACAACCAGTATTCGACAATGGATCTGAGCTACAACCTCGCACCGGGCGTGAGCACCGGCGAGGCGGATCTGATCATCAAGAACACCGTGGAAGGGCTGCGCATGCCCGGCGACATCCGCATCAGCGATGGTGGCGGCTTCAACGTGCAACTCAACCCCAATTCGATGGGCGTGTTGCTGCTGGCCGCAGTGCTCACCGTGTACATCGTGCTGGGCATGCTCTACGAGAGCCTGATCCACCCGGTGACCATCCTGTCCACCCTGCCGGCCGCCGGCGTGGGCGCGCTGCTGGCGTTGTTCATCACCAACACCGAGCTGTCGGTGATTTCGATGATCGCCCTGGTGCTGCTGATCGGCATCGTCAAAAAGAACGCCATCATGATGATCGACTTCGCACTGGTGGCGCAGCGCGAGCATGGCAAGGACGCACGTGCGGCTGCACGCGAGGCATCGATCGTGCGCTTCCGCCCGATCATGATGACCACGATGGTGGCGATCCTGGCCGCGGTGCCGCTGGCGGTGGGCCTGGGCGAAGGCTCGGAACTGCGCCGGCCACTGGGTATCGCGATGATTGGCGGGTTGGTGTTCTCGCAGGGCCTGACCCTGCTCAGCACCCCGGCGCTGTACGTGATCTTTTCCTGCCTGAGCGAGCGCTGGAAGGGGCGCCGCGCGCGTAAGCGTGCACAGCGGGCCGAGCGCGCTGCCGCACGCCGCCCGGCAGCCTCCGCACACTAAGAGCGGCTAACAAAACGTAGCGAGCAGCCGTCAGGTGGGTGCGGACGGCGCGGAGGAACCGGAATGTACGTGGGTACATGAGGATTCCGAGCACCGGCCGCGCCCGCCCGGCGGCTGCGCAGTAGTTTTGATAGCTGCTCTAAGCTGCGGCGCTGTGACCACGTTGGCCCACGCGGGCCGACGTGGCGGGACGGGCGGGCCGCTCGCGCCCGCTTGAGCGGATGCAACTGAAAAATCTCCGCGCACGCGTGTCGATCTGCCGCGTGCTGGTTCGTCGTGTCTGCAATGGCCGCAGTGAGCGGTCATCCGCCCGACACCACGAAGGAGATCCGCATGCGCTGCATGGCCATCATCAAGGCAAGCCCCGAATCCGAAGCCGGCATTCTGCCCAGCGAGCGCCAGCTCACTGCGATGGGTGCGTTCAACCAGGAACTGCTCAACGCCGGCGTCCTGCTCGGCGGTGAGGGGCTGCATCCCAGCGCGCGCGGGCTGCGCCTGCAGCTGGATGCGCACGGCAGCCGTGTCACCTCCGGCCCGTTTGCAGCCACCGGCGAATTGATCGCCGGCTTCTGGCTGCTGCAGGTGAACTCACTGGACGACGCCGTGGCGTGGTTGAAACGCATGCCCAATCCCGACAACGCGCCGATCGAGATCGAATTGCGCCCGGTCTTCGAGGCCGAGGACTTCGGCACCGCGTTGACCGCCGAGGCACGCGCACTGGAAGACGCGCTGCGCCAACAACTCGCCCACTGATCCCGCACCCAGGAGACCACCCCATGCACGTCACGCCCTATCTCAATTTCAACGGCCATTGCCGTGAGGCTTTCGCCCATTACCAACGCGTCCTCGGTGGCGAGTTGATGCTGATGACCTACGCACAGATGCCGGAAAACACCCGCGATGACGGCTGCGCCGACGTGAGCGCCGCGGCACCGGACCAGGTCATGCACGTCACGCTCGCCGCAGGCGAAGCGCCACTGCTGATGGGCTCGGACATGCCGCCCGGCCAGCACGCGCCGGGCGGCTCCAACATCGCGGTCGCCCTGAACTTCGATGACAACGCCGAGGCAGAGCGCGTGTTCGCGGCGCTGGCCGAGGGCGGCCAGATCGGTATGCCTATGGAGGAAACCTTCTGGGCCGAGCGCTTTGGCATGTGCATTGACCGGTTCGGGATCCAGTGGCTGGTCAACGGGCGCTACCAGCAGAGTTGACCCCAAACGTTGCGCTCGCTCACAGGAGCTGCCCATGCACCCACAGCGCGCGATGGATGCACATATCGTGTCACTGCCGCTCGCCATCGCGTTCTTCCACGCGATGGGGCTGCGCCTGCTGCCCTGTAACGTGTGCGAGGACTGTTTGATGTCGCGGGGTATGTGCGCAGTCGCCACGGTGCAGTGTCTTGCGCCGATGGCACGGATGACGCAGCAGCCGTGCACCGCGTGCAGCGGAGCGAGCTGGAGCGCGCGGTGCACACCGTCACGTGTCGCCGCGCACACCGTGCCGCCTGCAGACACGCTGCTGCAGCACCACTGGCAGACACAGCGCACGTTCGCACGCTGCGGCGATGCAGATGTCCTGCACAACCTCTGCGAACCGGGCTGAGCCATGCAGGCGCGCTGCGGCGCGTCTTGCTGGCGACACGCGGGAATGCTCTGATCGGTGCCCATGGCTGCGACCGACATTTCCGCACTGCTGGACACCCTGTGGCGCCGCGAGGCCTCACGCATCATCGGTGCGTTGGCACGCCAACTCCGCGACGTCGGGCTGGCCGAAGAACTGGCGCAGGATGCGCTGGTCGCCGCACTGGAGCATTGGCCGCGCAACGGCATTCCCGACAACCCGGCCGCGTGGCTGATGACCACCGCCAAGCACCGCGCCATTGACCGCCTGCGCCACTATCAATTGCAGCGGCGCAAGCACGATGCGCTGAGCTTCGAGATCGAGCGCGAACAGCAAGCCGCCAGCGCCGCGCAGGTCGTCGATCCCGACGATGACCTGGGCGATGACCAACTGCGTTTGATGTTCGTGGCCTGCCACCCGGCGCTGGGGACCGATGCGCGTGTCGCACTGACCTTGCGCCTGCTCGGCGGTTTGAGCACCGACGCGATCGCACGCGCGTTTTTGGTACCGGAAGCCACCATCGCCCAGCGCATCGTGCGGGCCAAACGCACACTCAGCGACAAACAGGTGCCGTTCGAAGTGCCGCGCGGGAGCGAGCGGCATGCACGGCTGGCCTCGGTGCTGGAGGTGCTGTACCTAATCTTCAACGAAGGCTACGCGGCCAGCGACGGCGACGATGCACAGCGGCCTGCGCTTTGCCACGAAGCGCTGAGCTTGATCGGCGTGCTTGCCGAGCAGATGCCCACTGCCGCCGAGGTGCATGCATTGCGCGCCCTGATGGCGTTGCAGGCCTCACGTAGCGCGGCGCGCAGCGATGCCAGCGGCGCACCGGTGTTGTTGCTGGAGCAGGACCGCAGCCGCTGGCATCAACCGCTGATCCAGCTCGGCCTGGCCGCGCTGGCCCGCGCGCAGCAGTTGGGAGGTGGCCAGAGCAGTTACGCCTTGCAGGCTGCCATCGCCGCCTGCCACGCCACCGCCGCGCAGGCGCAGGACACCGACTGGTCGCGCATCGCCGCGCTGTACACACGGCTGGCGCAGCGCGTTCCATCACCGGTGATTGCACTCAATCGCGCCGTGGCCATCGCCATGGCCGAGGGCCCTGCGGCAGGGTTACTGCTGGTAGAGGCCTTGCAGCAGGACAACACGCTGCGTCACTACCATCTGCTGCCCAGCGTTCGCGGCGACCTGCTCTACAAGCTCGGCCGGTTTGACGAAGCACGCGCTGACTTCCTGCATGCCGCCACGCTGGCCGGCAACGCACGCGACAAGACATTCCTGCTGGCCCGCGCGGATGCCTGCACCGGATTACCCGCGTAACGCGCGCGTTGTCGTTTTACGTGCTGGCTTGCGCCAAACGATTAGATGGGTTCGGTGCGCGTACCGCAGCCCCAATGTGGCGCGGCACGCGACACCAACGCCGCCGCCTGGCTACACCAGCAACGCCCGCAGCGAGTCGCGCTCCAGCTGCGCATACAGCGCAAACTCGTCATGCACCGGCGCGCCCAGTTCGCGTTCGAAGGTGCTCTTGCTGGCGTGCGCGGCATAGGCACGCTGCTCGGCGCCGCCCAGATTGGATTGGAAGATGCCCGCTGCACTCACCGGCAGGAAGTCTTCGTAGATGATCGGATCGGCACGCACCAATCCCAGCGCAATCGCGGTTTCGGCCGGCATCGCGGCAACCTGCGCCGGGTCGGCGCGGCCGGCCTCGGTGAGCGCGTAACGGAAATACCCCAGGCCTTCCTGGCGCAGCACCGCTTCATCATCGGGGAACGCAACGAACGCGGTCTGCAGCACGGTCGCGTAATCGCTGCCGGTACTGCCCGCACCCTCGGTCTCGCGCGCCTGCGCCAGCAGGGCGTCGTACAGCGCGCGGCCCTTGGGCGTGAGTGCGAGCCCGCGTTGCTCGATCTCGCCGAAGCGCGCGGTATGCGTGCCCTGCTCGGCCTGGCCCGTTTCGCCCAGGAAGCGCACCGGCTCTTCCAGCGCCTTGAAGCTGGTCTGCCGCAACAGGATCGGCACGCGCCGGCGTGGCGGGCCTTCGATGACCGCCTTGGCCTCGATGCCGGCGCGCTGCATCTGCGCCTGCGCCGCATCGATATCCAGCGTGCGCGGCGTGAGGTGATTGATATGCGGGCCGTGGAAACTCACCACGTCGGCAATCAGTTTGTGCGCCTGGCTCAACGCGCGGTAGGTGGGCAACGCCACTGTTGCATCGCCATGCCAACGAAAGGTTTCCAACGCCTGCGCCACGAACTGCTGCGCCTGTGTCGCATCCAGGCCGCCGGCACGCTCGTGCTGCTCGATCAGTGATAGCGCCTCGGCAGTGAAGATCTGGCGTTGCGCCAGGATCTCCGCCGCCTGCACGCGCAACGCCGGATCTTCGATCAGCTCCAGGCGCAGCAGCGAGGTGAACACGCGGAACGGATTGGCCGACAACGCTGCATCGTCGATCGGGCGGAAGGCGGTGGAGTGCACCGGCACGCCCGCAACAGAGAGGTCGTAATAGCCCACCGGGTGCATGCCCATCACCGCAAACAGCCGCCGCAACGTGGCCAGCTCCTGTGCCGTGCCGACCCGGATCGCACCATGCCGCTCCAGATCCAGCCGCGCGCGCTCGTCGTTGCGTTGCAGCCGCGCCGCCAGTGCCGGATCGGCCTGCAGGGTCTGCGCGTTGACGTCGGCCACCAGGGTCATCAGGTCGCCATACAGCGGCACCTCGGCGCGATACATGTCTGACATGGCCTGCGCAAACAGGCTGCGGATCTGGTCAGGGGAAACAAACACGGTCTCGCGCATGGGACAGTCTTGGCAGTGCCGGCCACTGCCGACGTTGCCCCATTCTCGCCGACCCTGCCAGCTGGCGGCCAGCTGCAAGGCAGCATCGGCATCGCGTGTTGGCTGGCAGACAGCAGCGCTGCCAGGCGCCGTTCGGCTTACTCGCGCGCCATGCTGCGCAGTGTCGCGTCATTGCGCCGTGCCGCGGTCATCGGCAAGTCCATCGCAGCGCCCGTTGCGCCTGCACCATCGCGCTGCCACGCGACAGCTACCGCGCTACAACCCGGCCTGCACTGCTGCTTCGGCCGCCTCGCTGGCCTCGCGCGCCGCTTCCAGGCGCTGGGTATGGTCACCCAATTGGCGGCGCAGCAGCGCGTCCAGCGTGAACGGCCGTTCCCAGCGGTCATAGCTGGCCACGATCGCGTGGCGCAACGCACGCAGGTGCGCCGTGTCCGGCGCCACCGACAGCCGCGTGATCACCCCCTGCCAGCCGTCGTGATGGTCGCGGCTGAAGGCGCGCACGGTGTCGCGGCAGGACAGCTGCAGCGTCTGCGCCCAAAAACACGCGAAATAGATGTCCCCCGCATGCCAGCCGTGCACCTGCAGCAGCGCCTGCACATAGCCGCGGCGTACACCGGCGTAGCGCGCCACCTCGTCCATGAAACTGTCCGGATAGCGCTGCGCGTAGCTGCCCATATCGGCAAGATGTTGGTCCACCCAGGCGTCGCCGGTGCCCGGCATCACTGCCGGCGCGGTTTCCTGTCCCGTCGCGGCATCGGCCGACGCAGGCGCTGCTGGCGCTGGTGCACTCTGCGCCGCAGCCCATACAGGCAATAGCAGCAGCGCCAGCAGCAGCGGCACGGTTCGAAGCGACAGGGCGCGCAACACAGGCATGCGCAGATGATGCCGCAAGCCTGTGCGGCTGTCAGGCCGGTGGCGCATCAGCGCAGGTCGTACACGCCGTAGTAGTGCACTTCACGGCAGCCGCTGAGATCGCAGGACCCGATGTAACCCGGGCCGACATACCGCTGGCGCGCATCGCGGTTGTGCGGGCTGCTGTACGGGTCCGGGCCGTACAGCCCGTTGCCGTAGTACATCTGCCCGTAGGGACGGTTGCGGCTGGCACCGAGCCGGATCGCGCCGTAGCCGTAGCCATCGCCGTAGCCGCCACGTGCCCAGGGACTCGCGCCGTCATCGCCAGCAGCGTGGCGCGCACCTGAGCGTGGCTGTAAACGCGCCACGCTGTCGCCTTGCGCGTCCACATAGCCGTTTTCAGGGTCGAACCGCACCTTACGCACATACACCAGTTCGCCATCGATGCGGCGCGTCTGCAGCTGCACGAACGTGCCGCCATCGTCGTAGTAAGGCTGGCCTTGCCGGAACACCGCCTCACTGGGGTTGACGCGCTCTTCCTCCAGCTCCGCTGCCAGCAACGGCGAGGAACAGCACAGCACCGCCAACACCAAGGCACGCGCCGTGGACGCTTGCAGCAACCAAAACACCTTCATCAGATTCCCTCCTCGCTCGGTGGCGCACCGCGCCGCTCCCAAAAAACGTCCTGTGCACTGCAGTGCGGTGGAACGCGCCGTGCCGTCCTGCCCGGCAGTGCAGGCTCAGCTTACTGCTGGCGCCCCGCCTGCGCATCCAGCGCGCGCACGGCGGCCGGCCAACCGGATGGGTCCGGCACTTCGCGCAGGCGCGGCTCATCCGCTGCCACGCCATGGTCCTGCTCGTGTGCCCAGGTCACCGCATAGGGTGTGTAGATGCCCAAGCCACCAATCGCCAGCACCGGCTCGACATCCGAACGCAGCGAATTGCCGATCATCACAAAGCGCTCCGGCGGCAGATCGAATTCGCCCAGCACGCGCGCATAGGTCTGCGGATCCTTCTCGGACACCACCTCGATGCGCGGAAACAGATCGCTCAACCCCGACTGTTCGATCTTCTGCTCCTGATGGAACAGGTCGCCCTTGGTGATCAACACCACCGCGTAGTCGGCGGCGATTGCAGCCACCGCCTCGCGCACGCCGGCAATGACCTCCACCGGGTGCTGCAGCGTGGCGCGGCCAATCTCGACGATGCGCTGGATGTCGCGTGCCTCGATGCGCGCCTCGGTCAACTCGATCGCGGTTTCGATCATCGACAACGTCATGCCCTTGGCTCCGTAGCCGAAGATCTTGAGATTGCGCCGCTCCACTGCCAGCAGATGCTGCTGCATGCGGCTGTCGCCCAGGTCCAGATAGCCGGACAGGATGGTCTCGAAGTCCGCCTCGGCCGTGCGATAGTAATCCTCGCTCTTCCAGAGGGTGTCGTCGCCGTCGAAGCCGACCAGTTGGATCGCCTGGCCGTCGCGCTGTGCAATGGGAGTCATCGGGCAAGTCTAGCAGCGCGCATGGCCGTGTTCAGCGTGGCTGGCGGCGTATGGCGAGCCGTCGCCAACGCAGGCTGCAACAACCGTCGCGCGCGGTTGGAAGATGCGGATTGCTGACCACGGCAGCGCGCCTGTTGGCGGCGGCACCGGCATCTCAATCGCGCCCCTCAGTCCCCCGCCGCGTCGCCCGGGCCGGGTTGGTAGCTGGCGAACTCGTCCCGCGACAAGCGGCCGTCGCCATTGCTGTCGAACCGGGCGAAATTCTCGCGCAGCACGGGGTCCGCGCCAGCTTCCGCAGCGGTCAGCGAGCCATCGGCATCGCTATCCAGGCTGCGGAAACTGCGCGGGCCCAAGGTCCCGGCCTGACTGGGCAGCGCCGCTTCTGCGCCGCCTTTTGCACCGGACGTCGCCGCGGGCGCCGCGGGCAACAACGGCGTGCTGGCCGGTGCCGGCGGGTCAATCGGCAGCGGCGCCATGGTCTGCGTGCTCGATCCAGGAGACGCCGGGGCCGGCGCAGGCGTGACAGGCGGCAGTTCCGGTGGGGCGGCCCACACCATGCCCGTTGCCGACAAGCCGATCAGTAGCGTGAGACGCACAGACATAGATGACCGCCAAGCACAGGAAAGCAGTGCACGTTAACCCGGTAGACGTAAACAGAACGGGAGCGACCCTGGCAGGCCGCTCCCGTGTGTTCCATCCTAACAATGTTCTCAGCGCACGCGGCGCTCATGCAGTGGTTGGCTGATTTCGCACCTCCATCGTCATGTCAGTGGGCAAACATCGCGTTGAGTTCTACATGTTGCTGTCGGTCGGAAAGAACGCTGCAGCTGTGCGGGTTGCAGCTTACTGCCCCTGCGAACCGGTCGCGCCGCCGCTCTGCTTAGCGACAAAGGCCTTGTACTCATCCGGGGTCAGCTTGCCGTCGGTGTTGCCGTCCGCGCTATCAAAAATCTGCGCAAGACCTGCATTGACCTGCGCTTCCTGCTTGCTGATGGCGCCGTCACTATCGGTGTCCACACTGGCCCAAGTCTGACCACCGCCAGACTGCGACTGTGCGCTGGTGGCCGAGCTACCGGTCTGCGCCGGCTGCGCAGCATCCTGGGAGGCGCTCTGCGCCATGGCCGGCAGCGCCAGAGCGGCAGCAAGGGCGGCGGTGGCAGCGATCAGCGAGGTGCGGTTACGGGTCTTCATTGGGAGGTCTCCTTGTCTTGGGAATGCACGGTGTCGCCGCACATGGCACCACCCTACCCATCGCAAATGAACGTTCAACCTGCCCTGATTTGCCGCAAAACGTCCTCTTAACCACCCAACAATTCTTTGTGATTAGGCGGCTGTTAGGCATGCGTGAGCCAAACAGAAGCGCCCCATTCAATCAGCGCGAATTTGAGACTTGAGGCCCGTTTTGATGGCCGCTTTTACGCGGCAGGCGCGTCATCGTCCCACGTCGCGGAACTGAACAATCGCCAACCCAGCACCACACCGGCGATCGCACCGGCCACTTCGAGCACCACGCGCGAACCCAGTTCATTGGGGTCGTGGATCTTGGCCAATGCCACGCGCGCATACAGCGGTGATTCCAGCCGCACCACGCTGGTGTAAACCAGATGCCACATGTCGTAGCCGGCACCGACGGCTACCGCCAGCAGGCAGGCGATGCCCAGGGTGTGCCCATGCGTGAACTGCAGACGCCGGCCCAGGTGCTCGACCCCGGCAAACAGCAATACCCCGATCACCAGGGCGATCAGGCCGGCTTCCAGCGATCCGAGCAGGCCAAAGTGCAGAGGCAGATTCATTAAAAGGCGTTCCAGCGCGAGAGACGCCCCAGTCTAGCGGCAGTGCGCGGGGCAACCACGCGCGGCACTGCGGTTGGCGCGCCACTGGATCGTGCAGCCAGCGGCCGCTGCCGCAGCATCGGTGCGGCAAGCGAAGCGACGTGGGTAACGCCTCATTCCACTCATTCATTCGGCGGCGCAACACCGTTACGCGGTGCACTGTTCGCTCGCCAGGCCTGCGCAAAGCCGCCTAGCGCTCAGGCGTCGTCCTGCCCACGTGCGCTGACCTGCGCTTCGCCTTCCTCATCCCACTGCACGCTCACCGAAATGGGCTTGCAACAGACCTGGCAGTCTTCAATGTAATGCTGGTCGCCGCCGGACAGATCCAGCGCCAGGGTGATCCATTCCCCGCAATACGGGCAGGCGATATCGACAAAGCGTTCCGGATCGGACATGGCAGGTTCCTCAGTTGACCGGCACGTCGTAGGCGGTGTCGGGCGTGGGTTCCGGACGAAAGGTGAAGTGCCACCATTCCATCGGGTAGTTGACGAAGCCCTGCGCTGCCATTGCGCGCAGCAGGCGCTGGCGGTGTGCGCGTTGGGTTGCGCTGATGTCGGGCGCGTCGGTATGTGCCCGGGCGTCGAAGAAATCGAACGGCGTGCCCATGTCCACCGGTGCGCAGGTTCCACGCTTGCAGGTCAGCAACCCCAGATCAAGCGTGGCCCCGCGGCTGTGCCCGGAGGTCTCGGCGATGTAATCGCCAAGCAACGCGCGCTTGTCCACGCGCGGGTAGTACTGCGCCTTGGTCGACTGCGCCTGCAGATCACGCGCCCACGCGACGAACGCCTGCACCGCACGCACCGGGCGATAGCAATCGAAGACCTGCAGGCGATATCCCTGCGCCTTGAGCGTACGCGCCACCCGCGCCAACGCCTCCGCCGCCGGACGCAGCAGATAGCAGGTCGGCGCCGCATACCCCGGCACCACGCGGCCAGTGAAGTTGTCGCGCCCGGCGTACCGCATGTCGACATCGATGTTGGGCGCAAGGCTGCGCACATCGATCAGGCCAGCTTGTGCTGGCGTGGTGGCCGGCGAGATGCGTACATCAGCGGCAAGCGCGGTCAAGGGCAGCAGCAGGACCGCGGCCAGCGCCATACGCACCTGACGTATCGCACCGCAAAGAATGTGCCGCATGAAGACCTCTTTAATAAAAAAACGGTGGCAGATCCACGATGAATCGACACCCACAAACCGCAGCATAGGCCCGCACGCAGCAGTGTCTAGAGGCTGCTGTCAGCGTCGTTGCGGTCATCGGTCACCGCGGGCTGCGAAGCCGGCAGCAACGGCCGCGTCAACGCAAACAGGATGCGCAGATCTTCCGCGTCCAGCACCTTGGCGTCATTGCCGCGGAAGTGGTGGTGGAAGGCCTGCAGGGTAGCGGCGGGGTCGTCCAGGCTGTAGCCGAGCAGGGCCAGTGCCTGCCAGGGGTCGAAGCCGGCGGGCGCGGCGGGGCTGTCGGCGGCCGGCCAGCGGCCGAAGCCGGCATCGGCCAGGCGCTTCCACGGGAACAGGGGGCCGGGGTCGTTCTTGCGTGTGGGCGCGACATCTTCATGCCCGACGATCTGGGTGCGCGGGATGCGCAGGCGCGTGCACAGGTCCTCCAGCAGTGCCAGCAGGCTGTCGATCTGCGCCGGGGCAAAAGACTCGTGGCCGTCATTGTCCAACTCGATGCCGATCGAGGCCGAGTTGATATCGGTAATGGTGCCCCAGCGCCCGGCCCCGCCATGCCAGGCGCGTGCGCTGTCGGCGACCAGTTGATAGCGTTGGCCATCCTCGCCGATCAGGTAATGCGCGCTGACCCGGCCGCCGCTGTTGCGGCCGCGCAAGGTGGTCAGGCTCTGCTGCACGGAGTGCTGGTCGGTGAAATGCAGCACGATCAGGATCGGGCGCCGCGCATCCTGGTTTGGCGACGGTACCCACTGGGCCAGCGGGTTGCGCTGCGGCGCATGCGCGCACGCGCCCAGCAGCAGCACCGCCGCGCACAGCGCGGCACGTGACCACAGGTGCAACGCGCGAGGACGAGGGGGCATCCGGTTCTCCTTCAAAGACTGCCCGGTCAGGCAGGTGCGACGCGCGCCGGCCTGGGCACGCGTGCGGGTGAGCGCCGCGCGGGCACAGCGCAACGCGACTAGACTAAACGCTTCGCAGCATGCCGGCCGCGGCCATCGTCGAGAACTCCTGCCATGCCCGTGTCGCGCCCTCTGTGCTTGTGGTTGCTCTGTCTGGTCGTGATGCTCGCCAGCGGTGTGGCGTGCGCGGACAGCTCGCCTTCCCTGCAGGCACCGTTCGCCGTGGACGACGCGCAGCTGCAGGCCGATTACTGGATCGCACGCAGCGACACGGCCAACGCGCCGCGCATGCCTGGCACGCAGATCGCCGCGTTCAATGCACGCCTGTTGCGTGACGATGCCTCCATGCACGACCTGGCGCGCCTGCCCGCCACGCTGACGGCCGCGCAGGTACGCGCATGGATCCAGACGCTGTCGGCAACGCCAACGCGCACGCTCTACAGTACCGATGGCCAGACGCTGACTGCAGCGCAGTTGGATGCACTGCGGCAATCGCTGGCGCTGGATGCGTTACCCGCGCGAATCACGCCGGCCTATGCCCTGGTGGTGCAGCGCGCCGCCTTGCGCACCTTCCCGACCACGCAGCGGGTGTTCACCACTCCCGACGACCGCGATATCGACCGGTTTCAGGAGTCGGCGCTCTACCCCGGCACGCCGGTCGCCGTGCTGCACACCAGTGCCGATGGTGCGTGGCGCTTTGTGCTGGCCGAAAACTACGCCGCCTGGGTCGCCAATGATCAGCTGGCGGTGGGCACGCGCGCCCAGGTGCTCGACTACGCACAACGCGGCCCGCGCCTGGTGGTAACCGGCGCACGCGTGCAGAGCGCCTACACGCCGGAATTGCCGGCGGTCTCCGCACTGACGCTGGACATGGGCACCAGCCTGCCGCTGCTGCCGCGCTGGCCGCCACAGACGCCGGTCAACGGGCAATTGCCGCTCGCCGCATACGTGGTGGAACTGCCACAGCGCGATGCGCGCGGTGCTCTGCAGCTGGTGCCGGCGCTGGTGCCGCGTGGTGCGGATGTGCATGTCGGTGCGTTGCCGCTCAGCGATGCAGCACTGCTGCGCCAGGCGTTCAAGTTCCTGGGTGAGCGCTACGGCTGGGGCAACGATTACGCCGCGCGCGATTGCAGCGGCTTCGTGCTGGATGTCTATCGCAGCCTCGGCATCGCGCTGCCACGTAATACCGGCGACCAGGCGCGCAGCCCGGTGCTGTACAGCGTGCCCTTCGATCAACGCGCTCCCTCGCCGCAACGACAGCAACAGCTGGCGCGGCTACAGGTGGGCGACCTGATCTACATCCCCGGCCACGTAATGCTGGTGATCGGGCATGTGCAGGGCGCGCCGTGGGTGATCCACGACGTGGCCGGTGCGGGCTACCGCGATGCCGCCGGCGCCCTGCAGCGCGCGCGCTTGAACGGCGTCTCGGTCACGCCGCTGCTGCCGCTGCTCGCCGGCGACGGTACCCCCTTCATCGACCACATCACCCGCATCCAACGCGTTGCAGCCACGGCCTTGCCATGAAAATCACCGGTTTCCGCCTGGGCATGCTGCGCGTGCCGCTGAAAACCCCGTTCAAGACCGCGGTGCGCACGGTGCAGGCCATCGAGGATGTGGTGGTGCTGCTCCAGACCGACGGCGGCCACATCGGCTATGGCGCCGCGCCCGCCACCGCGCTGATCACCGGCGAGACGCATGCCAGCATCATCGCTGCCATCACGCACTGCATCGGCCCGCGCCTGATCGACCAGGACGTGGCCGATCTCAACCGCTTATGCGGACTGGTGCAGCAGGCGCTGGAGCGCAACAGCAGTGCCAAGGCCGCGGTGGAAATCGCGCTGTACGATCTGTGGGCGCAATCGTTCGATGCGCCGCTGTATCAGCTGCTGGGCGGCGGCACTCCGCGCATCACCACCGATATCACCATCAGCGCCAATCCCATCGAGGTGATGGTGGCCGATGCGCACGAGGCGCTTGCGCGTGGCTACCGCGCGTTGAAGATCAAGGTCGGCAAGGACATCGACTCGGACCTGGCCCGTGTGCAGGCGATCCACGCTGCGGTACAAGGCCGCGCACCGCTGCGGCTGGATGCCAACCAGGGGTGGACGCCCAAACAGGCGGTGCGCACCATGCGCACGCTGGAGCATGCAGGCATCGCTCCGGAGTTGCTGGAGCAGCCGGTCAAGGCTGCCGACCTCGATGGCCTGGCGTTCGTCACCGCACATATCGATACACCCGTGATGGCCGACGAAAGCGTGTTCGCGCCGGCGCAGGTGATCGACCTCATCCAGCGCCGCGCGGCCGACATCGTCAACATCAAGTTGATGAAGACCGGTGGGATGTCGCAGGCGATCCGCATTGCCGATATCGCTGCGCTGTACGGCATGCCGTGCATGATCGGCTGCATGATCGAATCCAGCATCAGCGTGGCCGCCGCAGTGCATCTGGCTGTGGCCAAGGCCGACAGCATCACCCTGGCCGACCTGGATGCGCCGGCGCTGGGGCAGTTCGACCCCACCGAGGGCGGCGTGCATTTCAATGAGGCGCAGATTCATATCGACGACGCGCCCGGCCTGGGCATCCGGCGCATCCGCGGGCTGGAGCTGTTGCCCTGATCGGCGCACATGCCGCGCAGCGCTGCGTTGCATCCGTTGATGCGCAGGCGCGCGCGTTGCTGGGTACAGTAGCGATCAGGCGTGCAGTGCCGAAGGGCAATACGTTGCGCGCCGCCCCCTTTGCAGCGGTGTCTGCCGCTGGTCAGTGATCACTGGAGCCTGCATGCGCATCGCTGTGTTGTTTCGATCCTTCGTGGTGCTGGCGGTCCTGCTGAGCAGCAGTGCGGCAAGCAGCGCCGCACCGGTGCCGGCACTGGAGGCGGCACGCGCCCTGATCGTGGTGACCACGGCGGACTGGGACAGCACCCAGGCACGCCTGCAGGCCTTCCACCGCGTGGATGGCCGCTGGCAACCGGCCGCACCGGCGTTTGCCGTTGCGCTGGGCCAGCATGGCAGCGCCTGGGGCGAGGGCCTGCACCCGGCCCAGACGCAAGGCCCGCAAAAACGGGAAGGCGACGGCCGCAGCCCGGCCGGCATCTTCGCCATCGGCCCCGCGTTCGGCTATGCGCCGCAGATCGACAGCGCCCTGCCGTACCAGCCGATGCAGGCCAGCCACTACTGCATGGATGTGCCCAGCTCGCCGCTGTACAACCGCATCGTCGATGCCGACCAGGTGGGCAAGGCCGCGGTGGCCGGCTCGACCGAACCGATGCGCCTGGATCTGCGCCACCCCGGTGATGCGCGCTACCAGGAAGGGTTTGTGATTGCGCACAACCCACAGGCGATTCCCGGCCGCGGCAGCTGCATCTTCGCGCATCTGTGGCGCAGCCCGGGCCATGCCACCGCCGGCTGCACCGCGATGGCCCCCGCCGACATGCAACGTTTGCTCGCCTGGTTGAAGCCCGAGGACGCGCCGCTGTTCGTGCTGTTGCCACGTGCCGAGTACGCGCGCCTGCAACGCAGCTGGCAGTTGCCGGCACTGGCGCAGGCCACGCCATGAGCAGCCAGGGCACTGAATCTCCCGCACTGGTGCGCGCGGTCAGCCGCTGGCAGATCGTGGGCTTGTCGATCAACGATGTGATCGGCAGCGGCATTTACCTGCTGCCCGCGGCCACGGCCGCGCTGCTGGGGCCGATGAGCCTGTGGGCGGTGATGCTGGCCGGCCTGGCAGTGGCGCTGCTGGTGCTGTGCTACGCCCAGGCGGCCAGTTATTTCGATACGCCCGGCGGCAGCTATCTGTATACGCGCGAAGCCTTCGGCCCGTTCACCGGCTTCCAGATCGGCTGGATGATCTGGCTGACACGCATCAGTTCGGCCGCGGCACTGAGCAATGGGCTGGCCGATGCGGTGGCGCGCTTCTGGCCGGCCGCTGGCAGCGACGGCTGGGAACGTCTACTCGTGGTGGTGGGCTCGCTGGGCGTGCTCACCGCCATCAACGTGATCGGGGTGAAGTCGGCCGCACGCACCGGCGTGGCGCTGGTGATCGGCAAGCTGGTGCCGTTGCTGTTGTTCGTGGCCATCGGCCTGTTTTACGTGGATTGGTCGTGGGCCTTTGCCGGCAGCACGCCGGACCTGCGCGACCTCGGCAATCTGGGCGAAGCCGCGTTGCTGTTGCTGTTTGCGTATGCCGGCTTCGAGAACATCCCTGCCGCTGCAGGCGAGTACCGCAACCCGCGCCGCGACGTGCCGTTCGCCTTGATCACCATGATCGTCACCGTGACCCTGATCTATGCCGCCGTGCAGGTGGTGGCGCAGGGCACCCTGCCGAATCTCGCGGCATCGCCTACGCCACTGGCCGATGCCGCCAGCCGCTTCGGTGGCGAAGCCCTGGCGCTGATCCTCACCGTGGGCGCCACCATCTCCATCCTGGGCACCACCAGCAACACGGTGATGCTGGGCCCGCGGTTTTTGTTTGCGCTGGCCCAGGACGGCTACGGCCCGGCCTTCCTGGCGCGCGTCCACCCGCGCTTCCACACCCCTGCGGCAGCCGTGCTCACGCAAGGCGTGCTGTCGCTGGCGCTAGCCTTGTCGGGCTCGTTTACGCAGCTGGCACTGCTGTCGATGGTCACGCGGCTATTTGCCTATATCGGCACGGCGGCGGCGGTGATCGTGCTGGCACGCCGTTATCGGGCGCGCACCGATGCCTTGCGCTTGCCCGGTGGCCCGCTCATTCCCATCGCCGCCCTGCTGTTGTCGCTTGGCCTGTTGGCGAGCGCCAGCTGGCAGAACCTCGCCGCCGCCGGGCTGGCCTTGCTGGTGGGCTGCGTGTTCTACCTGTTCCCGCGCAAGCCGGCCTGAGCACTTCGCGCCGCGCTCGCGTAGCGCTCACGCACGACTAACTGCGTGCGCATGACGCTGCCACGCACAGTCCTGCGGGAGGTTGCGATGAAGCTGCGCCGTGTCTACAGCACACCGAATGTCGACAGTGCCCAACGCGTCCTGCAGGCCGCGCGCGGCGCGGGGCTCGACAACGATGCGCTCTCACTGATTGCACGTTCGGATATCGAAGTGGAAGGCGTTCCCGACGAACGCAAGGACGCCAAGACCGACTTCCTGCCCGCCGCCGCCCGCGGCGCTGCCACAGGCGGTGCCGCGGGCCTGGTCGCAGGATTGGTCGCCATCGCGGTGCCGCCAATTGGGCTCACTGTCGCCGGCGCCGGGGTCATGGCCCTCGCGGGCGCCTTGGTTGGCACGTGGTCGTCCGCGCTGGTGGGTGCCACCGTGCCGGATCCGGTGCGGCGCCAGTTCGAAGACGAGATCGAAGCCGGCCGCGTGCTGGTGGTGATCGATGCCGAAGAACAGCAACTCCACAATGCGGAATCTGCGCTGGTGAGCGCAGGGGCAACGCCATTGCCGTATGAAGCCGCGTCAGCGGCGACCTGAAGCATCAGCGGAAATGCGATGTGGGCGCAATCGCATATTCCCGAGCAAACCACTTCAGCTTGGACAACGCACCCGACGAGCACCACAGTTTGATCTGCCCATCACCCGGCGTGCCATGCAGTTAACAAGCGCCGCCCTAGGGTATTTCGCACATTCGAACGAAGGAGACGCGCATGAACGTGCCCTACCAGATTCCCGGCCGTGCCCCGGACGAAGGCCGCAACCAGAACGTTTCGCAATACTGGCGCGAGCGTTTTACCGAGGAGCCGTATTACGCCGAAGGCGATCGCTACGAAGATTATGAAGCCGCGTATCTTGCCGGCCACGAAGCACGCGTGCGCGATATGGCGCGCGCCTACGATCAGGTGGAAGCCGAGCTGCATCGTGACTGGGATGCCAATCGTGGGTCTTCGTCGTTGAGCTGGAGCAAGGCCCGCCATGCCGTGCGGCGCGCATGGGAAAGCGCTGCAGAGTTTGTCAGTGGCGATGACCACGCCAAAAACGCAGAACGCCACCGTTGAGGTGGCGTTTCGCGTTCAAGGTGTACCAGCTGGCGCAGTGTCAGTCCAACGCAGGCGGGACGGCGCGGCTCACTGACCCCGCCGGGCCATCCATCGCATCACGCGTGTTCTTCTGCACCGCGACCGCGCCAAACAGGCTCAGTGCGTAGGCCATCGCATAGAAGCCCTTTTCGCTGAGCAACAGTGTTGCGTTGAACAAGCCAATGGTCAGCAACAACAGCGCTGCAATCAGCGAGAACCAGCAGATGGCGTAATACAACCCGGTGACCGGAATGCCATCGACACGGTCGCGCACATTTTTTTGCAGCGACACCGATGCGAACAGGCCGAACAACAGCAGGGTGAAGTAATAGCCCTTTTCGTTGAGCAGCATTTCGGCATTCCACAGGCCGACCAGATAGGCGCCGCCACCGAGCAGCAAGGCGGCCCACGATGCGGCGACAAAGGCAAACGAGGTTTTCTGCGTGACAGCCATGGAAACTCCTTTTCATGGTGAAGCATCGAGAGGGGACCCGGCGGTCTCGCAGATGGTGATCTACGACAAGGGCGGCCTGGACGGCGTCGTGTAAGGTACTTGAAAACCCGACGCGGGACACGTTGTGGGAGGGCTGCGACGTGACCGTGCCTCATCCCCTGGAGGACCTCATGTCAGTTCGACGTCTGCTTGCCCTGGCCTGCACGGCCAGCTTGTTTGCCACCGGCGCCGCACTTGCCGCACCTGCCACCGCGCCGGCAGCGTCCATTCCCAAGGCGCAATGGCCGTTCCAGGCCACCACCGTGGCCGATTTCGATGAGCCGTGGGCCATGACGTTCCTGTCCGACGGCAGCCTGCTGGTCAGCGAAAAGCGTGGCGCGTTGATGCGCCTGGACCTGAAAACCAAGCGCAAACGCGCCATCACCGGCATCCCCACCGTCGCCTACGGCGGCCAAGGCGGTTTCGGCGATGTGCTGGCGCATCCACGGTTCGCCCGCAACGGGCTGGTATACGTGAGTTACGCCGAACCTGGCGAGGGCGACGTGCGCGGCGCGGCGGTGGCGCGTGCCAAGCTGACGCTGGACGCAAACGGCGGCGGCAGCCTGTCGGACCTGAAGGTGATCTGGCGGCAGGACCCGAAGGTGACCGGCAACGGGCACTTCGGTCATCGCCTCGCCTTCGGGCCGGACGGCAAGCTGTGGATCAGCTCCAGCGAACGCCAGAAGTTCACGCCCGCGCAGGACATGCAGGCCAATCTGGGCAAGCTGATTCGTCTCAACGACGACGGCAGTGTGCCTGCCGACAACCCCTTCGCTGCGCAAGGCGGAGTTGCCGCGCAGGTGTGGTCGCTAGGCCACCGCAACATCCTGGGCATCGCGTTCGACAGCAAGGGCAAACTGTGGGAACACGAAATGGGCCCGCTCGGCGGTGATGAGCTCAACCTGATCCAGCGTGGCGCCAACTACGGCTACCCGGTGGTGTCCAACGGCGACAACTACGACGGCACGCCCATCCCGGACCACAACACGCGCCCGGAGTTCGCTGCGCCCAAGATCAGCTGGACGCCAGTGATTTCGCCAGCGGGGTTTGTGATCTACAGCGGCAAGCAGTTCCCGGCATGGCGCGGCAATGGCTTCATCGGCGGGCTGTCGTCGATGGCGTTGGTGCAGGTGTCCCTGGACGAACAACCGCGCGAACTGGCGCGTTACGACATGGGCGCGCGCATCCGCGAGGTGGAGCAAGGTCCAGATGGCGCGCTGTGGCTGCTGGAAGACGAGGCCAGCGGCAGCACCGGCCGTCTGCTCAAGCTGACGCCCAAGCGCACCGGCACTGTCGAGGAAGACGCGTGAACTGCGAGTTTGAGTAGGGGAGTCATGCCATCGCCACGCACGCATCGCGTGCTGGCGATGGTCATGATGTGATGCGAAGCGCCGAGCGATCGGCGCTTTTTTTCTGCGACACGCACTTCTGCAGCATGCATGCCTTTCGGCAAAAAGTTGGGCGCAGCGACAAGCGCATTGACCACTAACGCTGATTGGCCGCTACGCACTCGCATGCGAACGACGCGTGTGATGGTCACCTGACCTGAGTCACAGGTCGCCCATCCAGAGACCCGCGTTTCATCTGCATAACCGAGTGACCTGCAGTGCGACAGGCCACGCCCAGGGCGGTGCCTCAGCTTTCCAGCAACTCGAACGACACCGCCTCGCCACTCTTGGCCGACGCGCACACCCACACATCGAACAGCCCCGGCTCGGCGCCGAACACGCCCTTGTGGTTGGTAAACGCCAGCGCATCGCGCTGCAGGGTGAACACCACCTCCGCACTCTCGCCCGGCTGCAGCAGCACCTTGCGGAATCCCTTGAGCTCGCGCACCGGCCGCACGCGGCTGGCAACCCGGTCGTGCACATACAGCTGCACCACTTCTTCGCCGGCTACGGTGCCAGTATTGGTCACGCGCGTGGTGATGGTCAGCGTCTGCTCCCATCCCAACTGCGTGGTGCTCAGTTGCGGCGCCGCATACGCAAAAGTGGTGTAGCTCAAGCCGTGGCCGAACGGGTACAGCGGCTCGTTGGGCATCTCGCGCCAGCGCGCCTTGTATTCGGACAGCGTGGGCAGTTCCGGGCGGCCGGTGCGCAGATGGTTGTAGAAATACGGCTGCTGGCCGGTCACCTGCGGGAAGCTGATCGGCAGGCGTGCCGAGGGGTTGTAATCACCAAACAGGACGTCGGCCACGCCGGTACCGGTCTGGGTGCCCAGGTACCAGGTCACCGCAATCGCATCGGCATCGCGCACCGCACCGCTCAGCGCCAGCGCGCGGCCGTTGCGCAACAGGATCACCATCGGCGTGCCGGTGGCGGCCACCGCTTCGGCCAGTGCCTGCTGCGCCGGCGGCAGCGTGATCTCGGTCCGCGACTGCGCCTCACCGCTGAAACGCTGCGGCTCGCCCAGCGCCAGCACCACCACATCGGCAGCTTGCGCGGCATCGATTGCCGCGGAAATGCCGCCTGGCAACGGCTCTTCCAGCCCGCAGCCAGCCACCACGCTCAGGTTGTCGGCCGCCACCACTGCACGTACGCCCTGCTCGAGCGTGACGTACCGTTCCTTGTCGCCGAACAGGGTCCAGCAGCCTTCGATGTTTTCGCGGTCCTGCACGAACGGGCCGATCAGCGCGATGTTCTGCCCGCTCTTCTTCAGCGGCAGCAGGTCGCCTTCGTTCTTGAGCAGCACGATCGAACGCCGCGCCGCATCGCGCGACAACGCATCGTGCGCGGGCAGATGCGCGGTATCGGCTTCGCGTGCGGGATCCAGCGAGCGGTACGGATTGTCGAACAGGCCGATCGCCTCTTTCAGCTGCAGGATGCGGCGCACGCTGGCGTCCAGCGTGGCCATCGGCACCTCGCCGCTTTCCACCAGCAACGGCAGATGCGCGGCATAGAACCCGCTCTGCATGCTCAGGTCCAGACCCGCCAGGAACGCCTTCTTGGTGGCGTCGCGCTCATCGGCCGCGT
Source organism: Xanthomonas sp. NCPPB 4037 (assembly GCF_041475695.2). Taxonomy (NCBI): domain Bacteria; kingdom Pseudomonadati; phylum Pseudomonadota; class Gammaproteobacteria; order Lysobacterales; family Lysobacteraceae; genus Xanthomonas; species Xanthomonas sp. NCPPB 4037. The sequence goes on along the minus strand of NZ_CM191261.1, from coordinate 518,397 downwards.
AGCCGTGCGCAATCAGCTCCATGTCGGCGGTGTAATCAGAAATCACCACGCCCGGGAACTGCCATTCACCGCGCAGGATCTCGGTGAGCAGCTCGTGGTTGGCGCTGGCCGGCACGCCGTTGATGTCGTTGAAGGACGACATCACCGTCAGCGCGCCCGCATCGAACGCCGCCTTGAACGGCGGCAGATGCACATCGCGCAGCGTCTGCGGTGCGATATCCACCGTGTTGTATTCCATGCCGGCCGCCACCGCGCCGTAGGCGGCAAAATGCTTGGGCGTGGCCAGCAGGCAATCGTCGGCTTTGAGATCGCTGCCCTGGAAGCCGCGCACGCGCGCGGCGGCAAACGCCATGCCCAGCACCACGTCTTCGCCGGCGCCTTCCGCGCCACGGCCCCAGCGCTGGTCGCGCGCAATGTCCACCGCAGGTGCATAGGTCCAGTGCAGGCCGGCAGCGGTGGCCTCGATCGCGGTGGCCCGCGCGGTGCGCTCAGCCAGCTCCGGCTCGAAGCTTGCCGCTTCGCCCAACGGGATCGGGAACACCGTGCGCATGCCGTGGATGACATCGGCGGCCAGGATCACCGGAATGCCCAGGCGGCTTTCTTCGACCGCCACTTTCTGGATCTGCACGCCCAACGCAGCGCCCACACCATTGAACAGCGAGCCCACCCGGCCCTGGCGGACCTGTTGCAGCACTTCGTCGGCGTTGAGGACATTGGCCTCGGGATTCACGTCCGGCGCGAACGGCCGCACCATGTCGGCGAATACCCCGAGCTGGCCGACCTTCTCTTCGACGGTCATGCGGGCAATCAGGGAGTCGATGCGATCAGCAGCCATGAGATCCTTGAGAAAACGTTTACATGGCCGGCAATTCTAGCCTGATGCGACCACGATGGTGAAAGTCCCCCGCCCCGGTTCAGCCTCGGATTCAGCTGTTCGGGGCGGCAGTGCGACGCAGTTCGCGCAGCCGGCGGCAGACGCTGTCCCCAGCAGCGCCAGTGATCCCGGCAGTTGGATGAGCCCGGTTGCCGGCGGATCGGCCACCTCTCCAACTCGATACACCAACGTCTATTGCGCCAGTGGGAGCGCCAGATCAGCTGCGGCTGCGCTCGATGATGACGCCCACCGCCTGCGCGCCGCGCACCGCGCCCGGCTTGCTCAACTTCAGTCGCAGCCACTGCACTTGAAATTCGTCCAGCACGATCGCCGCACACCGCTCGGCCAGGGTCTCCACCAACCCGAACTCCGACTGCTGCACGAACTCGATCAACCGCTTGCTCACCGCCTTGTAGTTGAGCGTGTCGGCGATGTCGTCGCTGGCGGCCGGAATGCGGTTGTCGAACCCCATCTCCAGGTCGAACCGCAACGTCTGCCGGATCCGCCGCTCCCAGTCGTAGATGCCGATCAGCGCATCGATGTCGAGACCTTCGATAAAGACTTTGTCCATGGAGAGCCGAGATTGGGGAGTGGGGAGTCGGGATTGGCAAGAACAGGAAGGCAGCGCGGAGCCAGGCATTTACGAATCCCGAATCTCTACTCCCGACTCCCGCGCCGCCGCCGCCAGCGGCGGCAAGCTCGCCATATCCCAACGCGGCGTCACATGCACCGCGGCATCGGCGTGCTCGCCGGCTTCCAGGCGCAGCGCGCCGGCGAAGGCAATCATGGCGCCGTTGTCGGTGCACAGGGCTGGGCGCGGGAAGCAGACCCGGCCGCCGCGGCGTTGCGCGGCCTCCTGCAGGCGGGCCCGCAGGCGCTTGTTGGCGCCCACGCCGCCGGCCACCACCAGGGTGTTGCAGTCGGCGGCGTCCAGCGCGCGCAGGCACTTGATCGCCAGCGTCTCCACCACCGCGTCCTCGAACCCGCGCGCGATGTCGGCGCGGGTGGTGTCGGACTGGTCGCTGCCGCGCCAGGCCAGCAGCACCTGGGTCTTGAGCCCGCTGAAACTGAAGTCCAGCCCGGGGCGGTCGGTCATCGGCCGCGCGAACTTGTAGCGCCCCGGCGTGCCGGTTTCGGCCAACGCCGCCAGCTGCGGGCCGCCCGGATACGGCAGCCCCATCATCTTGGCAGTCTTGTCGAAGGCCTCGCCGGCGGCGTCGTCCAACGTTTCGCCCAACACTTCATACGCGCCCAGCGCCTTCACCGAGACCAGCTGGGTATGGCCGCCAGATACCAGCAGCGCCACGAACGGCGGCTGCGGCGGGTCGTCCTCCATCAACGGGGCCAGCAGATGGCCTTCCATGTGGTGCACGCCGATCGCCGGCACCTCCAGCGCCCAGGCCAGCGCGCGCGCCACCCCCGCACCTACTAGTAAGGCACCGACCAGGCCCGGGCCGGCGGTATAGGCCACCCCGTCCAGCTCATCGATGCGCAACCCGGCCTCGTCCAGGGTCTGGCGGATCAGCGGCAGCAGCTTGCGCACATGGTCGCGGCTGGCCAGCTCCGGCACCACGCCGCCGTATTCGGCATGCAGCGCGATCTGGCTGTAGACCGCATGGGCGCGCAGCGCCGGCACGCCGGACAGCGCGGTGTCGTACACCGCCACCCCGGTCTCATCGCAGGATGATTCGATCCCAAGCACTTTCATGACAGTTCGGCAGGCAGGTTCATGGGCTGTATTTTCGCAGCTTTTGCCGCGCGCAAACCGGTCTCCGCAGGTATGCTGCGCGACCGCGGAATGGCCAGCCAACTGCGGCAGCACGCACGTTCCGGCGCCCTCGATCCACTCGATTGCGCCAGGGGCTTGCAGGCCGTTCCCAAGTCGTTATAATGCGCGGCTCGCCGGGGCAACCCGGAAATTCCGTCACGCGAGTCCGCTCGCACCCGCCCGGGGCTCCCGGACGGAAATCCCATTATCTGGAGAACCCATGCCCAGCGTTAAAGTCCGCGAGAACGAGCCCTTCGAATTTGCGCTCCGCCGTTTCAAGCGCACCTGCGAAAAGGCCGGCGTGCTGGCCGAGACCCGCAAGCGCGAGTTCTATGAAAAGCCGACCCAGGAGCGTAAGCGTAAGGCTGCTGCTGCTGTGAAGCGTCAGCTGCGTCGCTCGTCGCGCGACGTCACCAAGCGCCAGCGCTTGTACTGATCGATCGCGGTTCTTCGCCGGCGGGCAGGCGCTGTAGGCGCGGCCCCTCGGAGTAGAACCCAAGAGCCGGCACGCGTAAGCGTCGCCGGCTTTTTGTATTGGCCTGCCGCGGCCGTGCGTGCCGAGGCAGTTGGCCCGGCCACCGCGTCGCTGCATTCACGCTGGTTACCCGCCATCTCGGCGGCGCCTGTCGGCGATCCCCCTTACGTCACCCAGGAGTACAGCATGTCCCTCAAGCAACAGCTCACCGAAGACATGAAGGCTGCGATGAAGTCCGGCGACAAGCACAGCCTGGGCGTGATCCGGCTGATCAATGCCGCGATCAAGCAGAAGGAAGTGGACGAGCGCGTCGAAATGGACGATGCCGCCGTCATTGCCGTGCTCGACAAGATGGTCAAGCAGCGCAAGGACTCAGTGACCCAGTACGAAGGCGCCGCCCGCGAGGATCTGGCACAGATCGAGCGCGAGGAAATCGTGGTGATCGAGCGCTACCTGCCGGCAAAGATGGGCGAAGCCGAGATCGTGGCCGCGATCCAGGCGGCCGTCGCCGAGACGGGCGCCAGCAGCCCTGCCGATATCGGCAAGCTGATGGGCGCACTCAAGCCCAAGCTGGCCGGCCAGGCCGACATGGGCCTGGTGTCCACGCTGGTGAAGAAGCAGCTGGCCGGCTGAGGCCGATCAACCGGCCTGCCCTGCGCCGATGGCCGGGGCATGCAGGCGGCGGGTGCGCTGCTGCTGCCGCGCGCGTCGAGCCCGCGTGGTGCGATTACGGCGTGCGCCGGTGATGGCCTTCGCCTTCCCGAGGTGGATCGCAGCTTGGCGGTATGCGAGGCCCGATGCGCTGCACGGTTACATCAGTCGCAGCGGTTGAACCATCCCCTCGTTGCTACGAACGCGCGGTGCGCGCTGCCGAGTCCGCGCATATCGTTACGCCGCCGCACGGCGTCATCGACGCCGCAGTGCTGCTGGTACATCGCTGATCACTGATCCGTACTGCTGTTGCCACTGCCTTTTCTGTTCCGAGAACAACGGCGCGCAAGCGACGATGTGGCTCCGGCTCCAGCAAATGGCCAATGCACATTGCATCTGCGCGCCTCATACCGTTGATTCGCCGTAAGTCCGACACTGCGCTGCAGTGTGGCAAGGCTCGCACCGATTTTTCTGCACGCGTCTGCGACCTATCGCAGACAGGAATCAACGCTGCGCGCTGAAGATCAATCCTGCGTCGCCCGGCAGGCGCCGCAGGTGGTGCCATGAGGTTGATGTGCAGCACTCAACGATGCGCTGATATTGGCCCAGCCGGCAGCGCGCCACCGGCACATGCCCGCACCTAATCTCGCAGCCAATGCTGCACGACATCCTCCAGCATCGATTTTTTCACCATGCCTTCGATCCCGCCCTGCTAGAACGGTGATGCCAGCGCAGGCGCAGGCCAGGCACTCCGCATACCGGCCTGGCCCTTGGATCCTGCACACGCCACGGTATGCGCCAAGGATTCTCCGCCGGTGACGACATTCTCCACCGAACACCTGCAAAAGCACCTGACCCGCGTGCAGCGCAGCCTGCCCATGGCGCTGTTCAACCGCTTTCTCGAAATCGACGTGATGACCCAGGCCGCGTCGTTGTCGTTCTATGCGCTGCTGTCGCTGGCGCCCTTGCTGGTCTTGCTGCTGTGGCTGACGGCCTCGCTGTATCCACCCGCGCAGGAAGCGCTGGTGCAGCAGATCGCGCAACTGGCCGGCGGCAGCGCGGCAGAAGTCGCCGATACGGTGATCCGCAATGCCACCGACCAGCCCGGTGTGGGCTCGCTGGCCGGGCTGTGGAGCACGCTGCTGCTGTTCATCGGTGCCACTGCGGTCTTTGCGCAGCTGCAGAACGCACTCAACCTGATCTTCCGTACCGACAAGCAGCGCCTGGACGGCATCATGGCGTGGCTGAAGAAGCGGGTGTTTTCCTTCGGCGTGATCCTGGCGCTGGGCTTCCTGCTGATCGTCTCGATGATCGCGACCACCGCCTTGCAGGTGGTCTTTGCCAGGCTGCCCTCTGTACTACCTGCTGTGGGCTATGTGACCACGCTGGCGTTGTATTCGCTGGCGTTCGCGTTCCTGTATCGCTACCTGCCCGATCGCACCGTCAATTGGCGCCAGGCCTTCGTGGGCGGCGTCATTACCTCACTGCTGTTTGCGCTGGGCCGCTACGCGATCGGCGTGTACATCGCCAAGGCTGCGCCCGGCAGTGCGTACGGCTCGATGGGCACGCTGGTGATCCTGCTGGTGTGGATGTACTACGCCTCGGTGGTGTTCTTCATCGGCGCGCTGCTCACCGCAGTGATCGATGAGCGCGTACGCTCGCACCGCAAACTGCGCGATGCCGGCGTGGACCCGGAGCATCCGCCCGAGATCGTTGCTGTGCCGGCAACACCGGCTTCCACCGAGACGCCGTTGCGCAGCTGAGCCCAACCGTGGGCGCTCGGCTGCGGATGAAGACGCACTGAGACAGGCCCGAGCCGGGCGCGAGGGATTATCCTAGCGGGATGGCCCGCATCCCAGACGCGTTCATCGACGAACTGCTCGCACGCACCGACATCGTCGAGGTGGTGGGCGGTCGCGTGCCGCTCAAGCGCCAGGGCAAGGAGTATTCGGCGCGCTGCCCGTTCCATGACGAGCGCTCGGCCTCGTTCACCGTGTCGCCGACCAAGCAGTTCTATCACTGCTTCGGCTGCGGCGCGCATGGCACCGCGATCAGCTTCCTGATGAATTACGACCGCCTGGAATTTCTCGACGCGGTGGATGAGCTGGCCAAGCGCGCCGGCATGGAGATTCCGCGCGAGACCCAGCAGCGCACTCCGCAGCAGCAGGATGACAGCCGCGAGTTGTACTCGGCACTGGAGGCGGCGACCAAGTTCTTCCAGCGTCAGCTCGAAGGCAGCGACCGTGCCCGCGACTATCTGGATGGGCGCGGCGTGGATGCGGAAAACCGCGCGCGTTTCCAGATCGGCTACGCACCGGATGGCTACAGCGCCCTGAAGGACACGCTGGGCACCGATGCGCGCCGCATGAGCGTGCTCGAACGTGCCGGGCTGTTTTCCAAGAACGACCGCGGGCATGTCTACGACAAGTTCCGCGACCGGGTGATGTTCCCCATCTTCGACCGCCGCGGCCGCGTCATTGCCTTCGGCGGGCGCATCATGGGCGCGCCGGCCGATGGCCGCGACCCGGGGCCCAAATACCTCAATTCGCCGGAAACCGCGCTGTTCCACAAGGGCCGCGAGTTGTACGGCCTGTGGCAGGTGCGCCAGGCCAACCAGAAGATCGAACGGCTGATCGTGGTGGAGGGCTACATGGACGTGGTCTCGCTGTTCCAGTTCGGCGTGACCCAGGCGGTGGCCACGCTAGGCACGGCGACCACGCCGGAACACGCCGAGCTGTTGTTCCGCAATGCGCCAGACGTGTACTTCTGCTTCGATGGCGACAACGCCGGGCGCAAGGCCGGCTGGCGCGCGCTCGAATCAGTGCTGCCGCGGATGAAGGACGGCCGGCAGGCGTTCTTCTTGTTCCTGCCCGACGGCGAAGACCCGGACACCATCGTGCGCAAGGAAGGCGCGCAGGCCTTCGATGCGCGCTTGAAGCAGGCCACGCCGCTGTCGCAGTTCTTTTTCGACGAAATGGCGCGCGACATCAACCTGCACACGCTGGATGGCAAGGCACGCCTGGCCGAGCGTGCCAAACCAATGCTGGCGCAGATTCCCGAAGGCGCGTTCGGCGATCTGATGAAGCAGGAGCTGGCGCGTATGACGGGCGTTGGGGCGAGCATGTCCGCGCAACAGTCCCCGCCAAAAGCGCGGCCGCCCGCGCGCATGGGTGCGCCCACGCAGAAACGCAGCCTGGTGCGTGCGTCGATCGCCATCCTGCTGCAACAGCCGTCATTGGCGATGAGCCTGGAAGGCGACCACGATTTTTCCGGTCTGCGCCTGCCCGGCATCGAGTTGTTGATGGAGCTGCTGGCGCTGGTACGGCAACGGCCGGAAATCAGCACCGGCGCGCTGCTGGAACACTTCGCCGAGCGCGAGGAACTGGTCGCGCTGCAGAAGCTGGCCGCGCAGGAGCTTCCCGGCGACGAGCACAGCTGGGCGATCGAGTTGCACGACGTCGTCGCCCAGCTCGACAAGCAATTACTGCGTCAGCGCGTGGAAGAACTGCAGGCCAAACAGCGCGCGCAGGGCCTGGACAACACCGACAAGTACGAAATGCGCGAGTTGCTCAAGGCGCTCGCAGCGTTGTGATGCCACTGCGCCTGCGCCACGCGGTCTGGATGCTCCTGCTGCTCACCGGCGGCGCGCTGGCGCAATCAGCACCGCCCTACCGCCCGCGCGCGGTGCTGAGCGCCGGCCAGCCATCGCAGGCGCAATTGCGCGAGGCAGCCGCCAACGGCGTCACGACCGTGATCGACCTGCGTGGCCCGGACGAAGCGCGCGGCTACGACGAAACCGCAAGCACGCACGCCCTGGGGCTGCGCTATGTGCGCCTGCCGATCCGCACTGCAGCCGGCCTCACGCCCGACAACGTGCGCGCGTTGCAGCGCGTGCTCGACCAACAAGCCCAGGGCAAGGTGCTGCTGCATTGTGCAAGCGGCAATCGCGCCGGCGCGTTGCTGGCGCTGCTCGCCGCACGCGAGGGCGCCAGTGCCGAACAGGCCCTGCAAATCGGGCGCGATGCCGGCCTGCAACCATCGCTGGAACCGGCGGTGCGCGAACGCCTGCAGCCACCGCCGCCGCAGTGACGCATCTGTTGCGCCGGCATCGGCCGGTGCAGCAGCGCATCGTAGAATGGTCCGCGACAGGCGCCTGCGCGCCGCCCCTGGGACCTCGATGAAGAAGCTGCTGGCGCGGTTGCGCATTGATCCATTCACCCTGGCGCTGCTGTGCACGGTCACGCTGGCCTCGCTGCTGCCGGTCACCGGCACCGCGGCCGTGATCATGGACGACGTCACCGACGTGGCAATCGCCGCGCTGTTCTTCCTGCACGGCGCGCGGCTCTCGCGCGAAGCGGTCAAGGCCGGCGCGCTGCATTGGCGGCTGCACTTGGTGATTCTGGCCTGCACCTTCGTGCTATTCCCGCTGCTGGGCCTGTTGTTCAAGCCGCTCGCGCATCTGGCACTGACGCCGGAGTTGTACATCGGCGTGCTGTTCCTGTGCGCCCTGCCCTCCACTGTGCAGTCCTCGATCGCGTTCACCTCGATGGCGCGCGGCAACGTGCCGGCAGCCGTGTGTGCCGCCTCGCTTTCGAGTTTGCTCGGCGTGTTTTTCACCCCGCTACTGATGGGCGCAATGGTCGGCAGCCAGGGCGCAATGGCGCACCCGGCCGAGGCCATCGGCAAGATCCTGCTGCAGCTGCTGGTACCGTTTCTGGCCGGACATTTCATGCGCCCGTGGATCGGCGCGTGGGTAGAACGTCATCGCGCAGTGCTGCGTTACACCGACCAGGGCACCATTCTGCTGGTGGTCTACACAGCCTTCAGCGCCTCGGTCAACGAAGGCCTGTGGCAGAAGACACCGCTGCCAGCCTTGCTCGCCGTGCTGGGTGCTGCGGCGCTGTTGCTGGCGGTGGCCATGCTGTCGATCACCTTCATCGCACGCCGCCTGCGCTTCAACCGCGCCGATGAAATCGCTATCGTGTTCTGCGGCTCAAAGAAGAGCCTGGCTACCGGCGTGCCGATGGCCAAGGTGATGTTCGCCGGTGGCGGCCTCGGCGCGATCGTGCTGCCAATCATGCTGTACCACCAGCTGCAGCTGATCGTGTGCGCGTTCGTGGCCGCGCGTTATGCGCGCACCGCACCGGACCCGCAGCCCGATAGCAGCCGTCACTAGGCGCATTCAGCGCTTCGCGATTGTGACCGAATGATGACGTACTGCTGCATTCGTGCCGATCCAACGATGCGTACGGCGGGACGGCGGTTCGCATTGTCCGGCGTGTGACGCATCGAAGTCAGTGGCAGTGGGAGGACGTACGCGGCGGAGCCTGCAAGGGCTGCTCGACGGCGCGTTCGGGCATCTCCTCCACGCAAAGGCTTTCCCATGGCACTGTCATTTCGTTCGCCGTCTCCCGCGCTGCTTGCGCTGTCTGCCGTCCTCGCGACGCTGACCGCCTGCGATAAGCCGACTCCATCAGCGGTCAACGCGCCGCCCGCGGCCGCCGCACGCCCGGCCGTGCCGTCCGGCATTCATTGGCAGGAAGGCAAGCTTGACGAAGCCCTCGTAGAAGCCAAGAAAACCGGCAAACCCTTGCTGCTGTACTGGGGCGCGGTGTGGTGCCCGCCGTGCAATCGGCTCAAGTCCACCACCTTCAAGGACCCTGCCTTCATCGCGCAGGCCCAGCAATTCATTGCGGTGCACCTGGATGGCGACCTGGAAGAAGCCCAGGCGGCGGGTGAACGCTTCGCGGTCAAGGGATATCCGACCATCATCATGCTGCGCCCGGATGGCACTGAAATCACCCGGCTGATTGGCGACACCACGACGGCCCAGCTGATCGACAGCCTGCACACGGCCACCCAGCTCAGCGGCGGCACCCAACAGCTGCTGCAGCTGGCGCTCAAGCAGCCCGCCTCCCTGAAGCATGAGGAATGGGCGCTACTCGCCAACTACGCTTGGCTTTATGACAATCAACTGGTCGACGCCAAGGAGGCGCCCCGCGTTCTGGCCGCGTTGGCAAAGGCAGCGCCACAGCCAGCGCTGCAACGGCAATTCCAACTCCAGGCGGTGCTCATCGCCAAGCAGAAGCCGGTTGCAGATCCGGCCACCTACGCGTTACTGCAGGCGGTGCTCGCCGACCCGGCAGAGGTTCGCGACAATCTCCATGTCCTGCTGCCCAATGCCGCCACGCTGGTTGCCGCCTCCACCGCCGATCCAGGCAAGCGCGCCACCTTGTCGCAGGCATTCGAGCAGGTGCTGACGCGCGCCTATGCCGACCCCACACTGCCGATCAGCGACCGCTTGCGCACCGCGTCTGCGACGATAGACCTCGCGCGCCTGGCTCAGGGGCAGACCGATGAGACGAATGAGAAACTACCGAAGCCGCCATTGCCGGCGGCTGTGGTCGAAACCGTGCATCAGCGCGTGCAGTGGGCCGTGACGGCCGCCAAAACTGCCGAGGAGCGTCAATCCACCATTGCCGATGCCATGCACCTGCTGGTCGATGTCGGCGACAACGACGCAGCAGAAAAATTGCTGACGGCGGAGTTGGGCCGCACCAAGACGCCGTCCTACTACATGCCGATTTTGGGTCACCTGGCCGAAGATCGCGGGGACAGCAAGACCGCGCTGTCCTGGTTCAAGAAGGCCTATGAGACCCCCGGTAGCGAGGGGATGATCGTGTATCGCGGCATGACCTATCTGTATGCCCTGATCCGGCTCAAGCCGGACGATGGTACTGCTATCGAGGCGCTGACGACCCAGGTGATCGGTGATCTGGCGCGCCAGACCGACGGTTACCTGAGCGACAACCGCCAGCACTTCGAACCGGTAGCGGCAGCGCTGAAAACCTGGAGCAAGCAGCACCCAGCGCAGGGCAAGGCAATGCTGACACGGCTGCATCAGAAAGCGCAGACCGTCTGCGGCAACAAGACCGTCTGCGTCACTTGGCTAGGCTAGGAACCGGAAGCGACGTAGCACGGCGCGAGAGACATGATCGGGCACTGGCGAGCACGCGCATCCCGCGGCTCGCCAGAGTGACACCTGGTGCTAGCGCACCCACGGCAGCACCAGGTGATCGACCATCAGGAACGCGAACAGCGCCATCAGATACACCACCGAGTAGCCGAACATCTTCATCGAGAACAGCTCGTCCGGCGGGTCGAGCATGCGCCACGCGTACCAGAGAAACACCGCGTTGAGCACCACCGCACCGCCCAGATAAAACACCCCACTCATGCCCACGGCCACCGGCAGCAACGTCACGATGGCCAGCAGCACGGTGTACACCAGGATCTGCTTGCGCGTATGCGGCACGCCATGGGTCACCGGCAACATCGGGATCGCCGCCTTGGCGTAGTCGGCGCGCCGGAAGATGGCCAGGGCCCAGAAATGCGGCGGGGTCCAGATGAAGATGATCAACACCAGCAGCGAGGCATTGATCCAGTCGGCGCTGGTGGGCAAACCGGTCACTGCCGCCCAGCCCAGCATCGGCGGCGTGGCACCGGCCAGCCCGCCGATCACGATGTTCTGCGAGGTCGCGCGCTTGAGATACACGGTGTAGATCACCGCATAGCCGATCAGCGAGGCAAAGGTGAGCACGGCGGTGATGACGTTCACCCAGACCACCAGGATGGTCATCGAGATCACGATCAACACGCTGGCGAAGGCCAGCACCTGCGCGGGCCGTACCTTGCCCACCACCAACGGGCGCCAGGAGGTGCGTGCCATCTGTGCGTCGATCTTGGCGTCGAGCAACTGATTGATGGCCGCCGCCGCCGATGCCGCCAGCCAGATACCCAAAAAGCCGAGCGCGCCGGTGCGTACCTGTAGCCAGGTCGGCATACCGGGGATGGCCAGGAACATGCCGACCAGCGCGGTGAACACGATCAGTGCCACCACCTTCGGCTTGGTCAGGTCCCAGTAGTCGCGTGCGCTGACAGCCATCATCACTCCGGCGCGCGCAGCCGCGCCAACAGCGAGACCAGCACGAACAGCAACGCGACCGCGCCACCGTTGTGCAGCACCGACACTTCTAGCGGCAGCGCCAGCTTCACGTTGAGCATGCCCAGCGTCACCTGCACCACCACCAGCAACGCCAGCGCGCCGGCCCACACCCGCATGCCGGGCGAACGCGACAGACGCCATGCCAGCCACCACAGATACAGCGCGGTGGCGATCGCCCACAAGCGGTGCGTCATCTGGATGGCGATGCGCGCCGCGCCGTCCAGCACGCCGCCTTCGTAGTCCACGCCGATCCCGCGCCAGAGCGTAAAGCCCGCGCGGAAGTCATGCGGTGGCCACCACTGGCTCACGCACTTGGGGAAATTGTCGGCAGACCAGCTGCCACCGCCACACGCCAGTGCCGCGTAGTTGGCGCTGACCCAGCCACCCAGCGCAATCTGCAGCCCCAGCACCGCCACGCCCAGACGCAGCAGCCATTTCAGGCGCGCGGCATCGGCCAGCGTGATCGGCAGGTGGGTCGCACGCCAGGCCATCCACACCAGCAGCGAGAACATCAGCATGCCGCCGAGCAGATGCCCCATCACCACGATGGGCTTGAGCAGCAGCGTCACCGTCCACATGCCCAGCAGGGCCTGGAAGATCACCACCGCCAGCGTCAGCACGGCAGCGCGGGCCAGATCGATATTGCTCCAGCGCAGCGCCGCCAGCAGCAGGATGGCTTCGCCAGCGGCCGCCACGCCCATCGCCAGCCCGTGCCAGCCGGACATGTACAGCGGGATCGACAGCGCGACCAGGGCCGCGGCGGACACCACCTGCGCAATGCCCGCACGCCGGCGACGCGCCGCCAGCAGCGTCAGCACCAGCACTTCAACGCCCAGCGCGCCAGCCAGGAAGCGGTGCACCTGCTCACGCCAGGCCTTGTGCGACTCGAGCGGGCGGATCTTGCTGGCCACGTGCGTATTGGCTTCGTCGCTGGTCTGCGGCCAAGTGACGCGGCCATAGCAGGTGGGCCAGTCCGGGCAGCTCATGCCGGCATCGGACAGCCGCACGAACGACCCGAACAGGATCGTGCTGGCCGTGAACAGGGCAGCCAGCCAGGCCATGCGGTGGAAGTGCCGGAACAACGCCGGTGGCGCAAACAGATTCATCGAAACGGGCTCACATCAGTTTCAGCAGCTTGACCAGATCCGCACGCAGACCGGCCGGGTCGAAACCCGGGGCGTAGCGCAGGATCACGAAGCCGTTGGGGTCGATCACATACACCGGCACGCCGGCGGCATCGTTGGCACGGGGCAACGCCTGGCGCAGGCGCGCATCGTCGCGCAGCACGCGTAACGCCGGCATCGCCGGCAGCCCGGCCGGTGGCGTGCCGATCCACAGCACCTCCACCTTGTCGGCGCGGTGCCCAAGCAATTGCCACACCTTGTCCAGTTCGGCCGCCAGCGCCACGCACGGCTGCGTGCAGCCGGCAGGCGGCGCCAGGGCGATCCGCCACATGCGCTCGCCCGGTGCCCATGCGTACGCGCTGCCGTCCGCACGCAGCGGCGTCAGCGCGCGCAGGTCTGCGGGCGGAGCGAGCAGTTCGCCATGGTTACGCATCGCCGCCGGTTGCCAGCCAGAGAAGCGCAGCACGCCGGCCAGCAACATCGAGCCGAAGAACAGCACCGCCAGGGCGATCAGCATCCTGCGGCCGCGATTGACCGACTGCGGCGTGGCCGATGTGGATGGGGTCATGCCCGCGATTTTCTCATGCCGGGGGCGTCAGTGCCCGCGTCGATGACGGCGACGCGCACGCCACGACAACAGCGCCGCGGTGATCAGCACGGCCAGCGCCAGGCCGAACCATTGCACCGCGTAACCCAAGTGCCGCGCGGGCGGAAGCGTGTTGACCAGTAACTGCAGATCGCGCGCATAACCAACCGGAACGGCAGGATCCAGGCGCAATACCTGCGACGAAATGTCGCGCCTGTGCAAGGCCTGCCGCAACGCCTGCGGCTCCAGGCGAACCGCCAGCCAGGTCTGTGGCTGGGCGGTGCTGGCCAGTGCCGCGCCAACCGCAAGCCCGGCCGACGGCGGCGCAGTCAACAACCCCTGCACTGCCTGGCTGCCCTGCAACGCGGTCACGGTCGGCAATTGCCGCGTGGCAGGCACGGGTAACCAGCCTAGATCCACCAGCACCGTTGCAGCGCTGCCTTCCGGCGCGGCCAGCTGGTAGACGCGCACACCGGCGCGCCCTTCCTGCAACTGGTTGTCCAACAGCACCTGCTGCGGCAGAAAGCGTACGCGTCCACTGACCCATGCCAGCGCGCGCGGCGCAGCCAGCGCCTGTACCAGGGTTGTCGGCGTCTGCCGCACATGGGCGGCACGCTCCAGCAGCTGCTCCTTGGCATGCATGCGCTGCAGCTGCCACTGCCCCAATGCGGCAAATCCGGCACTCACCGCCAATGCCAGACACCAGCCGAGCACACCCGTGTGCTTGCGCATCATGACAATCGGCGCAAAAAGGCGTGCAATGCCGGCACCACGTCGACGACCACCGGGGCTGTTGTGAACGATTCGCTCAAGACGCTGCTGATTGTCGCCTTCCTGATCGTCATCCTATGGAACCTGGGCGCCGGGCTCTACTACCTGCTCACCGACCGCGGCCAGACCAAGCGCACGGTCAACGCATTGACCTGGCGCATCGGCTTGTCGGTGGCATTGATCGCGCTGGTGATCCTGGGCATTTACACCGGCTGGATCAAACCGCATGGCGTGGGGCGCTGAAGAGCCGGGATTGGCGATTCGGCATTGGGGATTCGTAACAGCAGAAAAATCGCTGTTGCGAATCCCGAATCACCAATCCCGAATCCCTGCCCTCAAAGCACATACACAAACAGGAACAGCGCCAGCCACACCACGTCGACGAAGTGCCAGTACCACGCGGCGGCTTCGAAGGCGAAATGGTTGTCGCGACTGAAGTGGCCCTTTGCCGCGCGCAGCCACATCACCGCCAGCATGATCGTGCCCAGCAGCACATGCATGCCGTGAAAGCCGGTGAGCATGAAGAAAGTCGAGCCATAGATGCCCGAGCCCAGCGTGAGATTGAGTTCGGTGTAGGCGTGGATGTATTCCTCCGCCTGCAGGAACAGGAACACGCAACCCAACAGCACGGTCAGCCCCAGCCACAGCAACAGCGCGCCGCGTCGACCGCCTTTCAATGCGTGGTGGGCAATGGTCAAGGTCACGCCGGAGCTGAGCAGGATCAGCGTGTTGATCAGCGGCAAGCCCCAGGCCGGAATGGTCTGGAACTGCCCGCCGATAGTGCCCGGGCCATTGGTCGGCCAGGCTGCGGAATACCCATTCCACAGCAGTTCGTTGGTCATCACGCCATCGCCCTCGCCGCCCAACCAGGGCAGTGTCAGCACGCGCGTGTAGAACAGCGCACCGAAGAAGGCGCCGAAGAACATCACCTCGGAAAAAATAAACCACACCATGCCCATGCGGAACGAGCCGTCCACCTGGCGGTTGTAGTGGCCGGCGTTGGACTCGCGAATCACATCGCCGAACCACATGAACAACGTCGCCAGCAACATGGCCACACCGGCGAAGAACGTCCAGCGCCCCCATCCGGCATCGTTGAGCCAGCTGGCCACGCCGATCATCATCACGAACATCGCAATGGAGCCGACAAACGGCCACTTGCTTTGGGTCGGGACGAAATACGCGTCGGCGTTGGGACTGTGGTCGGCCATGGCGTTGCTTCCGTGTCGGTATGAGTGGGCGATCGATTACGGCGCGGCACGCGGGGCGCTGGCTGCGCCGCCGCCTTGCAGTTCCGAGGTCAGCGTGTCGTTGCGATAAAACGTGTAGGACAAGGTAATGGTGGTCACTTCCGGCGGCAGCGCCGGGTCCACGATGAAGCGCAGCGGCATGTCGCGCGTTTCGCCGGCCTGCAGCGTCTGCGCGGTGAAACAGAAACATTCGGTCTTGTTGAAGTAGCCCGACGCCCGCGACGGTGCCACCGAAGGCACTGCACTGCCCACCACTGCCCGTGCGCTGTCATTGCGCGCGAAATACTGCGCTTCGTTGAGTTCGCCGGGCACCACGTCCATGGTCATCTGCTCGGGATGGAAGGTCCACGGCAGTTTCGAATTGACGCCGGCATCGAACTCCACCCGCACCGTGCGCTTGCCGGCCGCCACCGCGCTGGACGCGCCTTCACGGGCACTGCCCGGTGCACGCTCCATGCGGATGCCGAATACTTTTTCGCAGGCGATGCGATACAGCGGCACCAGCGAGAACGTCAGCACAAACACACCCAGCACCACGCCCAGCAGCTTGAACAAGCCGGCAGTGGGCGTGTGCGTAGGCAGACGCGTACTCACCGGCCAATGACTCCCGAGGCGATGAAGCCGGCATAGATCAGCAGCGCAATGATGCCCACCGTGATGGCGGTACGGCGCACCGCGCGCCGCTGTTGCGCCTGCCGTTCGGCAGCGGAGAGCATGCGTGCCACCGCGGGTGCCGGCGTCGACTCAGTGGCCGATGTCTTCATGCGCAAGATCTCCAGGCTTGATGACAGGCGGCACGGTGAAGGTATGCGCCGGAGCGGGCGACGGCACCGTCCACTCCAGTCCCTTGGCCCCTTCCCACGCACGCGCGTCGGCCTTGGCACCACTGCGCAACGAGGCGAACAAGATGCCGGCCATCAGGAACGGGGTGGCGAACATGCCGAATGCACCAATCGAACTGATCAGATTCCAGTCTGCAAACACCACGTTGTAGTCAGGAATACGCCGCGGCATGCCGGCCAGGCCCAGGAAGTGCTGCGGGAAGAACAGCAGGTTGACGAAGATCATCGTCCACCAGAAATGGAACTTGGCCCAGGTCTCGTTGTACATGCGCCCGGTCCACTTCGGCCACCAGTAATACACCGCCGCAATCAGTGCGAACACCGCGCCAGTCACCAGCACGTAATGGAAGTGCGCCACCACGAAGTAAGTGTCGTGGTACTGGAAGTCGGCCGGCACGATCGCCAGCATCAGGCCCGAGAAACCACCGATGCTGAAGAGGATCACGAACGCCACCGCCCAGAGCATCGGCGATTCGAAGGTGAGCGATCCTTTCCACATCGTGCTGACCCAGTTGAAGACCTTCACCCCGGTCGGAATGGAGATCAGCATCGTGGCGAACATGAAATAGATTTCGCCACCGAGCGGCATGCCCACGGTGAACATGTGGTGCGCCCACACGATGAAACTCAGGAAGGCGATCGCCGCGATTGCGTAGACCATGGCCTGGTAACCGAACAACGGCTTGCGGCTGAAGGTGGGGATGATTTCGCTGACCACGCCGAACGCCGGCAGGATCATGATGTACACCTCCGGGTGCCCGAAGAACCAGAAGATGTGCTGGTACATCACCGGGTCGCCGCCGCCGGCCGCATTGAAGAAACTGGTGCCGAAGAACTTGTCGGTGAGCAACATGGTCACCGCACCGGCCAATACCGGCATTACCGCGATCAGCAGGAAGGCGGTGATCAGCCACGCCCAGCAGAAGATCGGCATCTTCAGCAGGTCGATGCCGGGCGCGCGCATGTTGAGCACCGTGGCGATGATGTTGATTGCGCCCATGATCGAGCTGACGCCGGCCACGTGGATCGCAAACACACTGAAGGCCACGTTGTAGCCGCCTTGCAGCGACAACGGCGGGTACAACGTCCAGCCACCGGCAGGCGCGCCACCGGGCAGGAACAAGGTGAGCAGCAGCAGAGTGAAGGCCACCGGCAGCAGCCAGAACGACCAGTTGTTCATGCGGGGCAACGCCATGTCCGGCGCGCCGATCTGCAACGGAATCATCCAGTTCGCCAGGCCGACGAAGGCCGGCATCACGCCACCGAAGATCATCACCAGTGCATGCACGGTGGTCATCTGGTTGAAGAATTCCGGCTTCACGAATTGCAGGCCTGGCTGCATCAATTCGGCGCGGATCACCACGCTCATCGCAGCGCCGATGATGAACATCACGAAGGAAAACAGCAGATACAGCGTGCCGATATCCTTGTGATTGGTCGAAAAGAACCAGCGCTCAACGAAACCGGGCTGGTGGTGTCCGTGGTGATCGACTGCGGTGTGCGCCATGACGGAACGACCTCTGCGAAGCGATGCGGTTGCGTGCGATTAGAGAGCGGCGGACGGTGCGGCAGATGCTGTGCCGGCCGCCGGTGTAGCCTCTGCTGACGGTGCGGCGGCCCCCGGTGCGTCAGCTGGCATCGCCGGTGCTGCAGGCGCTGTCGGCGTTGCAGCGGTTGCTGCGGCCGGCGCGCCTGCCGCGCTACGACGCGATGCGAGCCAACGTTGGAATTCCGCCTTGGGCAGCGCTTCGACCACGATCGGCATGAAGCCATGGTCCTTGCCGCACAACTCGGCGCATTGCCCACGATAGACGCCGGGCTTTTCGATATTGGTCCAGGCTTCGTTGACGATGCCCGGAATGGCATCCTGCTTCCAGCCCAGCGCCGGCACCCACCAGGCGTGGATCACGTCATCGGCGGTGATCACGAAGCGGATCTTGGTATCGACCGGCAACACCAGCCGGTTGTCTACATCCAGCAGATAGTGCGGCTGCGACGCGGCGGTGGGGCGCTCGCCACTTTGGCGGATCCTGTCGGATTCACGCGCAAGACGGCTGGTGAACTCGACGCCCTGCCCCAGGTATTCGTACTTCCACATCCACTGATAACCGGTGACCTTGACGGTCATTTCCGACTCGCGGGTGTCGTACATCGCGATCAGTTTGGCGGTCGCCGGCCATGCCATGGCGATCAGCACCAGCACCGGGATCACCGTCCACAGCACCTCGGCCTTGGTGTTGTGACTGAATTGCGCGGCCACCGCGCCCTTGGATTTGCGGAACTTGAAGATCGCATAGCCCATCGCGCCGAACACCAACGCGCCGATGACCACGCACACCCACAACGCCACCATGTGGGCCTCATAGGCCATGCGCGCGGTCTGGGTGACCCCACGGCCCATGTTGAGCTGCCATTCCTTGGGATCGGCTGATTGCGCCCAGGCAACCGGCGCACCTGCAAGCGCCAACACGGCCGAGCCACATTTCATGTACGTCGCGTTCCAGCTGCTGCGTTGCGTCATTGCCTAGACCCTTACGTCATCGGTGACGGCCATTGGCGGCCGCGAGCAAGCGTTTCAGCGTATCTGCCAGTTCCACACGTTCGGCCGGCCCGAGAAAGCTCCCGATCTCGATCTGCCTGCCGCTGCTCACCAGCAACACCCTGTCGTCGCGTTCCGTGCGCAACCGCACCCAGTGCGGATGTGCCTGAAACGCTGGTGGCGCATGCCCGGAAGGAAACACTTCAACTACTGCTTCCCCCACCCGGATCGCTTCTACACGCTCGCCGCTTCGCCACAACTGCCGCAGCGCCAGCGCCACCACACCACTGTGCAACAGGGCGAACACCGGCGCGAACGCATTGCCGGTCCACCACCCCAGGCCTGCAAACAACCACATCGTTCCCGCCAACACCGCAAACAACTGCACGAATTGCCTGGCACTCATTGCCCGCGGAGGCCGTAACCGCACCTGCGTCCCAACCCCTTCGGACATCAACGGCAGTACTTCGATCATGGCAACACGCAGCGGACTGCGGGAATGTCCCGATGGTAGTCCCCGGCGAACGCATGCGGCAAGCGTTTCGCGCGAATCACCGATGCTGCACTGCAGCTAAAAACTGCACGAAAAATCAATCACTTCCCGATGGCTGGGGTTTTATCGCGGTGCGCGCGTGGGCGATCACGGCGTTGCGCGACGGCATGCACAAAACGGCAGAAAAGCTGCCGCTTCCACACAAGTGCACAGCCGTGCGGGCTCTCTAGAATGAGCGCGGATTCCCAGGCACCTTACGCATGAACGCCCAGCCAGACACGTTTGCCTCTTCCCACGCCGCGCGCCCGCTGTTGGCGCCCGAACTGCCCGCCGCGCCCGGCGCCTTGCGTGCCGCTATCACCGCTGCCTGGCTCAAGGACGAAACCGAGCACGTCCGTGAATTGCTGGAGCAGGCGCGCTTGCCGGCCGCAGAGCAGGCCAAGGTGCAGGCGCTGGCCGCCGACCTGGTCACCCGGGTGCGCGCACGTGCCCAGGATCAGGGCGCGATCGAAGCCTTCATGCGTCAGTACGATCTGGGCAGCGAGGAAGGCGTGCTGCTGATGTGCGTGGCCGAAGCCTTGCTGCGCATTCCCGATCAGGACACCGCAGACAAGCTGATCCGCGACAAGCTCGGTGAAGCCGACTGGAAAAAGCACATGGGCGGCAGCGACTCGGTGCTGGTCAACGCATCGACCTGGGGCCTGATGCTCACTGGCAGGCTGGTACAACTCAACGACCTCACCCGTGCAGATGTGCCCGGTGCCTTCAAGCGCCTGATCGGCCGCGTTGGCGAGCCGGTGATTCGTCTGGCCGTGCGGCAGGCGATGAAGATCATGGGCCACCAGTTCGTCATGGGCCGTACCATCGGCGAGGCGTTGTCGCGTTCGCGCAAGGGCGACAACGCCGACTACCGCTATTCGTTCGACATGCTCGGCGAAGGCGCGTTGACCATGAAGGACGCGCAGCGCTATCTGCAGGCGTATCGCGATGCCATCCATGCGATCGGTCGCAGCGGCAGCTTCGTCGGCACCGATGTGTTCGCCGCCCCCAGCATTTCGATCAAGTTGTCCGCGTTGTATCCGCGCTATGAACATGCCAAGCGCGCACGCGTGATGGCCGAACTTGCGCCCGGCGTGCTGGAGCTCGCGCAGCTGGCCAAGTCCTACGGCATTGGCTACACCGTCGATGCGGAAGAGGCCGATCGTCTGGAGCTGTCGCTGGATATCATCGAAGCCACCTTCTCCGACCCGTCGCTCGATGGCTGGGAAGGGTACGGGCTGGCAGTGCAGGCATACCAGAAGCGCACGCCTTACACGATCGATTTCCTGGCCGACCTGGCGCGGCGCGTCGGGCGTCGTATCCCGGTGCGCCTGGTCAAGGGCGCGTACTGGGATGCGGAAATCAAGCGCGCACAGATCGAAGGTCATCCGGGCTACCCGGTGTTTACGCGCAAGCAGAACACCGATGTGTCCTATCTGGTCTGCGCACGGCGCATGTTTGCGCACAGCGACGCGCTGTATCCGATGTTCGCCACCCACAACGCGCAGACCATCGCCGCGGTACGCGCGATCTCGGCGGGAAAGACCTACGAGCACCAGAAGCTGCACGGCATGGGGGATGACCTGTATGCCGAGGTGATTCCGGCCGATCGGCTGGGATTGCCGTGCCGGGTGTATGCGCCGGTCGGCTCGCACGAAGACCTGTTGCCGTACCTGGTCCGTCGTCTGCTGGAAAATGGCGCCAACTCCAGCTTCGTCAATCGCATCACCGATGAAGACGTCGCCATCGAAGACCTGATCCGCGATCCGGTCGAGGCGGTGTCCTCTTTCGCGTCCATCCCGCACCCCAAGATCCCGCTGCCGGCCGACCTGCTGCGCAGCCAGAACCAGAACAGGAAGAACTCCATGGGCGCCAACCTCGCCAACGACAACGATCTGCGGCAGCTGGCCGACCAACTCACTGCTGCAATCAAGCCGTGGAAGGCTGCGCCGCTGGTGCCCGGTGCCGTGATCACAACGCCAAGCGAGACCGTGCTCAACCCGGCCGACCGCCGCGAGACAGTCGGCCACTGGCAGCCTGCGGACCCGGCCACCGTGCAAAAGGCATTGGCGTCTGCCGCAGCCGCCCAGCCAGCCTGGAATCGCACGCCCGCCGCCAGCCGCGCCACCATCCTCGAACACGCTGCAGACCTGCTCGAGGCCCGCATGCCGGAGTTCATGGCGATCTGCGTCAAGGAAGCAGGCAAGACCCTGCCGGACGCCGTGGCCGAGGTACGGGAAGCCGTGGACTTCCTGCGCTATTACGCTGCCCAGGCGCGTGCGCAGTTTGGTGCGCCTGAGCGCCTGCCGGGCCCCACCGGCGAATCCAACGAGCTGCAACTGCATGGCCGCGGCGCGTTCGTCTGCATCAGCCCCTGGAACTTCCCGCTGGCGATCTTCCTGGGCCAGGTGGCTGCGGCGCTGGCGGCAGGCAATACCGTCATCGCCAAGCCGGCCGAGCAGACCAACCTGGTGGGCTTTGCGGCGGTCAAACTGTTGCATGAAGCCGGCGTGCCGGAAGCCGCTGTGCAGTTCCTGCCCGGCGATGGCGCCACGGTCGGCGCCGCGTTGACCAACGATCCCCGCGTTGCCGGCGTGGCCTTCACCGGCTCCACCGATACCGCCCGCAGCATCAATCGTACCCTCGCCGCGCGTGACGCCGCGATTGGCGTACTGATCGCCGAGACCGGCGGCCAGAATGCCTTCATCGCCGATTCGTCCTCGCTCCCGGAAGCCGTGGTCAAGGACGCCATCTCCAGCGCCTTCATCTCTGCTGGCCAGCGCTGCTCGGCCGCCCGCGTGCTGTTCGTACAGGACGACATCGCCGACAAGGTCATGACCATGCTCGCCGGCGCGATGGGCGAGCTGAAAATCGGCGACCCGGCCCTGCTCTCCACAGACGTTGGCCCCGTAATCGACGCCGATGCCCTGAAGATCCTGGAAGAACACGCGAGCCGCATGGACAGCGAAGCACGCCTGATCGGCACGACCACGCTGGACAGCGCCACGGCACACGGCAGCTTCTTTGCTCCACGCGCCTATGAACTGAAGTCACTTGCGCAGCTGCAGCGTGAGATCTTCGGCCCCGTGCTGCACGTCATTCGCTGGAAAGCCGACCAGCTGGATGCGGTCATCGATCAGATCAACGCCACCGGCTATGGCCTCACCCTGGGCGTGCATTCGCGGATCGATGAGACCATCGATCGCATCACCTCGCGCGTGGCCGTAGGCAATGTTTACGTCAATCGCAACCAGATCGGCGCTGTGGTCGGGGTGCAGCCGTTCGGTGGTCAGGGACTGTCAGGCACCGGCCCGAAGGCCGGCGGCCCTCACTACCTGCTGCGCTTTGCCACCGAAAAGGTAGTCACGGTGAACACCACCGCAGCCGGCGGCAATGCTTCGCTGCTGACCTTGGGTGACTGAGGCTGGGAGTGCCGCACCTTGGTAGCTCTGCGATTAGTCCGTGGGCGTGCCAAGGCAACGCTACCGAACGATTCTTGCAGGAAGCCTAGATGTAAAGAAGTACGAGTTCCCTGGCAGCTATAACTAGTAGGGAGTGCCCCAACTTGCTATCGCATCACTGGAAGCCAGAAAGTTCGACTGATGCAGGCGGCAGTGCAGTGCCGCATTACATTTACGCGTCGAATTGAGCGTTTGAAACAAAAAAACCCCGCAGAAGCGGGGTTTTCTTTTGGCGCAACGGATAGGCCCCGCCGAGCGCGAAACGGCCGTGGACCTACGCGCAGCCGATGCCTCAGCACATGATTCAAAACTAGTATGGCTTAGCAGTGCACCAAACACCGCGATGCAACGCAACAGGCTGCCCGACATCCCCAAATGCAGCACTGCACTGCCGCCTGCATCGGTATCCATCAGCAGATACTTCGCCCGCCGACGCACATCGGTAATCGTGGCGCCTGGCAGCAACTGTTCGATCTGCTCTGCAATCGGCCACCGCAGGTCAGGCCGCCGCAGGATCACGCCATGGATGCGTTGCCCCACCAGGTGCGGGGCCAGCCCACGTAAGGTGGTTTCGACTTCGGGAAGCTCAGGCATGCAGATCGACTCGACACACGGCAACAGACCGGAGCACACCACATGGTGGTGCAGGCAGGCAAACACAACTGCTATGGCGGTATGAGCGGACCTAGATCCCCGCGTGCAGCCGCAGATTCTAGCCGTCTACCGGACTTACCAAGTGATCTAGACACGTGGCGGCTCTGCAGGAATGTGCTCACACCTCGCATGTTGCTAGGCACACCACTCATCTCTGCAGCAGCAGCGTCAGTAAATGCCTATTGCCCGGTGCGGAAGAGGCCAATGTCACACGCACAGCGCCAGGCTGAGCAGCAAAGCGGCTTAGAAACGGTCGATCCAGGCAGCCTCTCCGCTAGGGCAGTTAGTTGGAGACCCTGGCCGCCAACGACAACGCAAGCGTGTCCAAGCCGAGTCAGGATTAAATCGCTAGGACCGAGCGCGTCGCCTACGGCCATCTTCTGGCCGATGGTCCTGTCTTTAGTCAAATCGCAGGCAAAAAGAAACCCTCAGTCCTGTTGGACTGAGGGTTTCGGGTAAAGCCCCTGGCGATGACCTACTCTCGCATGGCTTGAGCCACACTACCATCGGCGCAGCTGCGTTTCACTTCCGAGTTCGGGATGGGATCGGGTGGTTCCACAGCGCTAATTTCACCAGGGAGACGGTTGGAGCGTCGCCATCCAAGAAACGGATTAAGGCGCCCAGTCTCGCATAGTTAACTTGTGACGTAGCTTGCGTTTGGGGATCTTCCAACGTTCGTTGGGACCAAGGCAACTTGAGGTTATATGGTCAAGCCGCACGGATCATTAGTATCAGTTAGCTCAATACATTGCTGTACTTACACACCTGACCTATCAACCACATAGTCTATATGGTTCCTTTAGGGGGCTTGTGCCCCGGGAAGTCTCATCTTGAGGCGCGCTTCCCGCTTAGATGCTTTCAGCGGTTATCGCTTCCGAACATAGCTACCCGGCAATGCCACTGGCGTGACAACCGGAACACCAGAGGTTCGTCCACTCCGGTCCTCTCGTACTAGGAGCAGCCCCTCTCAAACTTCCAACGCCCATGGCAGATAGGGACCGAACTGTCTCACGACGTTCTGAACCCAGCTCGCGTACCACTTTAAATGGCGAACAGCCATACCCTTGGGACCGACTACAGCCCCAGGATGTGATGAGCCGACATCGAGGTGCCAAACACCGCCGTCGATATGAACTCTTGGGCGGTATCAGCCTGTTATCCCCGGAGTACCTTTTATCCGTTGAGCGATGGCCCTTCCATACAGAACCACCGGATCACTAAGACCTACTTTCGTACCTGCTTGATCCGTCGATCTTGCAGTCAAGCACGCTTATGCCTTTGCACACAGTGCGCGATGTCCGACCGCGCTGAGCGTACCTTCGTGCTCCTCCGTTACTCTTTAGGAGGAGACCGCCCCAGTCAAACTACCCACCATACACGGTCCCTGATCCGGATAACGGATCTAGGTTAGAACGTCAAGCACGACAGGGTGGTATTTCAAGGTTGGCTCCACTGCAGCTAGCGCCACAGTTTCATAGCCTCCCACCTATCCTACACAGACGAACTCAACGTTCAGTGTAAAGCTATAGTAAAGGTTCACGGGGTCTTTCCGTCTTGCCACGGGAACGCTGCATCTTCACAGCGATTTCAATTTCACTGAGTCTCGGGTGGAGACAGCGCCGCTGTCGTTACGCCATTCGTGCAGGTCGGAACTTACCCGACAAGGAATTTCGCTACCTTAGGACCGTTATAGTTACGGCCGCCGTTTACTGGGGCTTCGATCAAGAGCTTCGCCTTGCGGCTGACCCCATCAATTAACCTTCCAGCACCGGGCAGGCGTCACACCCTATACGTCCACTTTCGTGTTTGCAGAGTGCTGTGTTTTTGATAAACAGTCGCAGCGGCCTGGTTTCTGCGACCCTCTTCAGCTATAGCTCGCATGAGCCACCAAAAAGGGTGCACCTTCTCCCGAAGTTACGGTGCCATGTTGCCTAGTTCCTTCACCCGAGTTCTCTCAAGCGCCTGAGAATTCTCATCCTACCCACCTGTGTCGGTTTACGGTACGGTCTTCGTGAGCTGAAGCTTAGGAGCTTTTCCTGGAAGCGTGGTATCAGTGACTTCGCCATAAAGGCTCGTCTCGGTGCTCGGTCTTAAAGGATCCCGGATTTGCCAAAGATCCAAACCTACCGCCTTTCCCCGGGACAACCAACGCCCGGTACACCTAACCTTCTCCGTCCCTCCATCGCACTCACGCGAGGTGCAGGAATATTAACCTGCTTCCCATCGACTACGGCTTTCGCCCTCGCCTTAGGGACCGACTAACCCTGCGTCGATTAACGTTGCGCAAGGAAACCTTGGGCTTTCGGCGTGCGGGCTTTTCACCCGCATTATCGTTACTCATGTCAGCATTCGCACTTCCGATACCTCCAGCAGACTTCTCAATCCACCTTCGCAGGCTTACGGAACGCTCCTCTACCGCGCATAAAACCGAAGTTTTACGCACCCCAAGCTTCGGTTCACTGCTTAGCCCCGTTAAATCTTCCGCGCAGACCGACTCGACCAGTGAGCTATTACGCTTTCTTTAAAGGGTGGCTGCTTCTAAGCCAACCTCCTGGCTGTCTATGCCTTTCCACATCGTTTTCCACTTAGCAGTGAATTTGGGACCTTAGCTGTGGGTCTGGGTTGTTTCCCTTTTCACGACGGACGTTAGCACCCGCCGTGTGTCTCCCGGATAGTACGTACTGGTATTCGGAGTTTGCAATGGTTTGGTAAGTCGCGATGACCCCCTAGCCATAACAGTGCTCTACCCCCAGTAGTATTCGTCCGAGGCGCTACCTAAATAGCTTTCGAGGAGAACCAGCTATCTCCGGGTTCGATTAGCTTTTCACTCCTAATCACAGCTCATCCCCGTCTTTTGCAACAGACGTGGGTTCGGGCCTCCAGTACCTGTTACGGCACCTTCACCCTGGCCATGACTAGATCACCCGGTTTCGGGTCTACTGCCCGCGACTATGCGCCCTTATCAGACTCGGTTTCCCTTCGCCTCCCCTATACGGTTAAGCTTGCCACGAACAGTAAGTCGCTGACCCATTATACAAAAGGTACGCAGTCACTCTTGCGAGCTCCTACTGCTTGTACGCACACGGTTTCAGGATCTATTTCACTCCCCTCTCCGGGGTTCTTTTCGCCTTTCCCTCACGGTACTGGTTCACTATCGGTCGGTCAGGAGTATTTAGCCTTGGAGGATGGTCCCCCCATATTCAGACAGGGTTTCACGTGCCCCGCCCTACTCGTCTTCACTGGAGTGGCCCTTTTAAATACAGGGCTATCACCTTCTATGGCCAATCTTTCCAGATTGTTTTTCTAAAGCCATTCCAGCTTAAGGGCTGTTCCCCGTTCGCTCGTCACTACTCAGGGAATCTCGGTTGATTTCTTTTCCTCCGGTTACTTAGATATTTCAGTTCACCGGGTTCGCTTCAAGCAGCTATGAATTCACTGCAAGATACTGCCGAAGCAGTGGGTTTCCCCATTCGGATATTGCCGGATCAAAGCTTGTTGCCAGCTCCCCGACACTTTTCGCAGGCTACCACGTCCTTCATCGCCTCTGACCGCCTAGGCATCCACCGTGTGCGCTTATTCGCTTGACCATATAACCCCAAGTTGCCTCGGAGCTACATGCCGTGTTGTGTGGGGTACAAAGCCACCAACGCGAACATACGACTCAATTATTTAGGGACTCGAAGTCCCCGCCTTAGCCTCAACGACACGTTTAGATAGATATCTCAAACGCTCGCTACGTCACAAGTTATAAAAGAACATGTCTCAGCCTCAACGCTGATCCATATAAATTCTTAAGTGTGCACTACATTCAGAGTGGTGGGTCTGGGTAGACTCGAACTACCGACCTCACCCTTATCAGGGGTGCGCTCTAACCACCTGAGCTACAGACCCGAAGTCTTTTCACTCAATATGGTGGAGCCTGTCGGGATCGAACCGACGACCCCCTGCTTGCAAAGCAGGTGCTCTCCCAGCTGAGCTAAGGCCCCAAAAGGGACTTCGCATACCGACCTGTGCCGGTATGAATCTCTGAATGCAGGTAATTTGTGAGGACGCCCGACAGGACGAATGACGTCATGCTCAAAAGGAGGTGATCCAGCCGCACCTTCCGATACGGCTACCTTGTTACGACTTCACCCCAGTCATCGGCCACACCGTGGCAAGCGCCCTCCCGAAGGTTAAGCTACCTGCTTCTGGTGCAACAAACTCCCATGGTGTGACGGGCGGTGTGTACAAGGCCCGGGAACGTATTCACCGCAGCAATGCTGATCTGCGATTACTAGCGATTCCGACTTCATGGAGTCGAGTTGCAGACTCCAATCCGGACTGAGATAGGGTTTCTGGGATTGGCTTACCCTCGCGGGTTTGCAGCCCTCTGTCCCTACCATTGTAGTACGTGTGTAGCCCTGGTCGTAAGGGCCATGATGACTTGACGTCATCCCCACCTTCCTCCGGTTTGTCACCGGCGGTCTCCTTAGAGTTCCCACCATTACGTGCTGGCAACTAAGGACAAGGGTTGCGCTCGTTGCGGGACTTAACCCAACATCTCACGACACGAGCTGACGACAGCCATGCAGCACCTGTCTCACGGTTCCCGAAGGCACCAATCCATCTCTGGAAAGTTCCGTGGATGTCAAGACCAGGTAAGGTTCTTCGCGTTGCATCGAATTAAACCACATACTCCACCGCTTGTGCGGGCCCCCGTCAATTCCTTTGAGTTTCAGTCTTGCGACCGTACTCCCCAGGCGGCGAACTTAACGCGTTAGCTTCGATACTGCGTGCCAAATTGCACCCAACATCCAGTTCGCATCGTTTAGGGCGTGGACTACCAGGGTATCTAATCCTGTTTGCTCCCCACGCTTTCGTGCCTCAGTGTCAGTGTTGGTCCAGGTAGCCGCCTTCGCCACGGATGTTCCTCCCGATCTCTACGCATTTCACTGCTACACCGGGAATTCCGCTACCCTCTACCACACTCTAGTGACCCAGTATCCACTGCAATTCCCAGGTTGAGCCCAGGGCTTTCACAACAGACTTAAACCACCACCTACGCACGCTTTACGCCCAGTAATTCCGAGTAACGCTTGCACCCTTCGTATTACCGCGGCTGCTGGCACGAAGTTAGCCGGTGCTTATTCTTTGGGTACCGTCAGAACAATCGGGTATTAACCGACTGCTTTTCTTTCCCAACAAAAGGGCTTTACAACCCGAAGGCCTTCTTCACCCACGCGGCATGGCTGGATCAGGCTTGCGCCCATTGTCCAATATTCCCCACTGCTGCCTCCCGTAGGAGTCTGGACCGTGTCTCAGTTCCAGTGTGGCTGATCATCCTCTCAGACCAGCTACGGATCGTCGCCTTGGTGGGCCTTTACCCCGCCAACTAGCTAATCCGACATCGGCTCATTCAATCGCGCGAAGCCCGAAGGTCCTCCGCTTTCACCCGTAGGTCGTATGCGGTATTAGCGTAAGTTTCCCTACGTTATCCCCCACGAAAGAGTAGATTCCGATGTATTCCTCACCCGTCCGCCACTCGCCACCCATAAGAGCAAGCTCTTACTGTGCTGCCGTTCGACTTGCATGTGTTAGGCCTGCCGCCAGCGTTCACTCTGAGCCAGGATCAAACTCTTCACTTAAAATTACATGTCCGAAGACAAATACTTTAGCTGCAGAAGTTCAACCACTGACAACTTATCGCTTGCAAAGCAATTAATATGTTGCTTTTTGATTAAACGTCTGCAAGATGGACAATCATCCTTCCTGCAGGCGTCCGCACAAATTACCTGCGCACACTGTCAAAGAACATTGGGAAGTGGCCTCAGCGCCGTTCCCGTCAGCTTCGTCGTTTCCGTCGAAGCGAGCCGCCCATTATAGCGGACTTTTTCTTGCCGTCAACACCTTGTTTCCGAGGTGGTTGACGCTTCTCCGTTTCGACCCGAAGGTTTTCTGCGAAGCGAGCCGGCCATATTAGCAGGCTTTTCATCCTCGTCAACCCCTCGTGAAGAGGAAGTTGCCGCCGCTGCACCTCAATCCGCCGTAGCGTCTTTCCGTGTAGCGAGCCGCCCATCATAGCCGGCTTTTCTGTTTCGTCAACACCCTAATTTCAGGCTGTTTTCGAGCCCTTTGCGCTGGTTCCGCGTCTGCGGGGCCGTTGCGTCGGGGGAGGCGAATTATGGGCCGGTCAAACGCATTTGGGAAGGGGTTTGTGAAAAAAATTTCACTGATCCTCGCCGCGAGTTTGGAAGCGTGCGCGGGCGCACGTTGCTAGCCGCCTGACGCACGTTTCCTATCTATAGAGACTACCGATTTGATCAATTAGCTCACCAAACGCTGAGGCGCTGGCGACGCTCTATACAGATAGCCGCGAGCGACACAGATCAGTTGCCTGCGTCACCACTTGTTCGACCCAGGCAACTCAGCCGGTTACCAACGCAACGCGGGCAAAGTTGCGCTTGCCCACCTGGATGACGCCCTCAAAGCCGGGGCCGAACTGGCGAGCGAGGTCGTCGACCACTTCGCCGTCGATCTTGACTGCCCGCTCCTTGAGCTTGCGGGTGGCTTCGGAGTTGCTGGGTGTCAGACCGGCCGCAGTGAGCAAGCTGGCGATCCGCAGGCCTTCTGCGGGAACGCTGACCTGCTGGAGCGGCAACACGCTGGTGTCGCCCTGCCCGGTCACTACGGCATGCCAGCCGGCGATGGCCTGCTCGGCAGTGGCTGCATCGTGGAACCGGGTCGCCAGCTCGCGCGCCAGGCGCAGTTTGACGTCGCGCGGATGCAGGTTGCCGGCGGCGACATCTTCTTTAAGACGGGCAGCCTCGGCAACGCTGATATCGAAGGAGAGCAAGTCGATCCAGCGCCAGGTCAGCGCATCGCCGATCTTCATGGTCTTGGTGACGATGTCGATGGCCGGTTCGTTGATGCCGATGTAGTTGCCCAGGGATTTGGACATCTTGGCGACGCCGTCCAGGCCTTCCAGCAGTGGCATGGTCAGCACGACCTGCGGCGCCTGACCGTAGTGCTCCTGCAGACCGCGCCCCATCAGCAGGTTGAATGTCTGGTCGGTGCCGCCGAGCTCGACGTCCGCCTTGAGGGCCACCGAGTCATAGCCCTGCACCAGCGGATACAGGAATTCGTGGATCGCGATCGGTTGCTGACCTGCAAAGCGCTTGGCGAAGTCGTCGCGCTCGAGCATGCGCGCCACGGTGTGCTGGGCGGACAGCTTGATCATGTCCGCCGCGCTCATCTGGCCGAACCATTCTGAGTTGAAGCGCACCTCGGTCCGCGTGCGGTCCAGGATCTTGAAGACCTGCTCTTCATAGGTCCGTGCATTGGCGAGCACGTCCTCACGGCTGAGCGGCTTACGGGTGACGTTCTTGCCGCTCGGGTCGCCGATCATGCCGGTGAAGTCGCCGATCAGGAAAATCACCTGGTGCCCCAGCTCCTGGAACTGGCGCATCTTGTTGAGCAACACGGTGTGGCCGAGATGCAGATCCGGTGCGGTGGGATCAAAGCCAGCCTTCACCCGCAACGGCACACCGGAGGTCAGGCGCGCTTCGAGCTGCTCAAGCTTGAGGATCTCCTCGGCACCGCGGCCAATGAGCGCAAGGGATTCATCGATAGTGGCCAACCACAGACTCCAGCGGCGTTCGCCGTCAACAACATGAATTAAGTTAAACGCAGGTTAATACCGCGCCAAATGAAAATAATGAACAGGCTCAATGGTTTGACGCGCTGTTGATCGCTGTCTATGGTACCGGCGTTTGGGCTCGCACTTCGAGCCGTCCCGGAGACTTCCAACGATGCAGAACTCAGAGCAGGGCCGTGCACGCAAGCGGCGCTTCCAAGAACGCCTCCACGTCCTCCACGACACTGCACTGCATCGCAAGCTCAAGGAACACCTGCCGGCGGCGTTCAATGACCGCTGGACGCGCCGTCACTGGATCCATGCCAGCCTGTTCGCGACGATCGGCGCGATGGTGGCGACGATCGTGCCGGGCTTTTCCAATGCCATCGATGCGCCGCTTTCCAGCCATGCCACCTTGGCACTGCCGCTGCCGCCGCTGGTACCCAGCCGCAAGGCACTGGGGCCGGGCACCGACTGGGAGATCCTCAAGGTCAAGTCCGGGCAGACGCTGAGCACCCTGTTCGGGGAGCTGGGCATCCCCACAACGGTGATGTACCAGGTGCTGGCGCATCCGGGGACCAAGGAGGCGCTGACCAAGCTGCGCCCCGGCACGGAAATCGCCTTCGACATGCCCACCCCCGGTGAGTTGCGGGCGCTGCGCTTCGATCGCGATGACAGTCACCGGGTGGAGCTGCGTCTGCTGGGCGACAGCGTGCGCGAGAACGTCACCGAGCGGGCGACCAGCACCCGCACGGTGGTGGCCAGCGGTGAGATCACCAGCTCGTTGTATGCCTCGGCCAGCAAATCCGGGCTCTCCCCGGCGGCGGTCGCGGTGATGACCGACGATATCTTCAAGTACGACATCGATTTCGATAAGGATCTGCAGCCGGGCGACCGCTTCAGCGTGGTGATGGACGAGACCTGGCGCGAAGGCGAGCGGATCAGCACCGGCGACATCCTGGCGGCCACCTTCACCACCGGCGGCAAGACCTATACCGGCTTCCGCTTCGAGCGCGCGGGCAAGCCGGCGGAATATTTCGACATCACCGGGCGCCCGCTGAAGAAGAGCTTCATCCGCATGCCGGTGGCCTATAGCCGGATCAGCTCGACCTTTGGCGCACGCAAGCACCCGGTGCTGGGCACGATGCGCATGCACAAGGGCGTGGACTACGCGGCCGCTTCCGGTACGCCGATCATGGCGGCGGGCGATGCGCGGGTGGTGTTTGTGGGCACCCAGCGCGGCTATGGCAACGTGGTGATCCTGGACCACGGCAAGAACTACAGCACGCTGTACGGCCATATGTCGCGGTTTGGCAAGGTCAAGGCCGGTCAGCGCATCAACCAGGGTACGGTGATCGGGTATGTCGGCATGACCGGCTTGGCGACCGGGCCGCATCTGCATTATGAATTCCGCGTCGGCGGGCAGCAGCGCAACCCGATGTCGGTGACGATGCCGCCACCGGAGCCGCTGCAGGGCGCCGAGCTCGCAGCCTTCCGCGCGCAGACCGCGCCGGCGATGGCACGTATCGAAGGCATGGAGAAGTTGATCTACGCCGACGCCGGCAAGCCTGCCAAGGGCAAGCCGCGCGGCTGAGGGCGGCCTGCCCTGATGGCCGATTGATCAGCGCTCGCGGCGCGCTTTAGCTCCCGCGAGCGCGGTTGCCCAGCCGCAGACGGTGGTGCACGGCGGCCAGCACCTGGCCGCCAGACCCGAACCACCGCGCTTCGACCAACGCCCGGTTGACGGCCCTGCCCTCGCTGCACAAGCTGCCTGACCGCTCCGCACCTGGCTCCGGCATGTCTGCTCCGACACACACGCACTCCCCGCTCTATCTCGGCTTGATGTCAGGCACCAGTGCCGACGGCATCGATGCGGCGTTGGTGCGCTTCGACGACGCTAGCCACCGCCGCTGCGAACTGGTCGCTGGCATCACGGTGGGCTGGGAGCCACAGTTGCGCGAAGCGTTGGTCGCGCTCGGCCAGGGCGCCGAGCAGATGGCGATCGACCGCTTGGGCCGCCTGGACGCGCAGGTCGGGCTGGCCTTTGCAGATGCGGCCAATCAGCTGATTGCCGAGGCCGGCGTGGCGCGCGAGCAGATCCGCGCGATCGGCTCGCACGGGCAGACCATCCGCCACCGGCCACAGGCCGACCCGGCCTTTACCTGGCAGATCGGCGACGCCAGCCGGATCGCCGAACACACAGGCATTACCACGGCGGCCGATTTCCGCCGGCGCGATGTGGCGGCTGGCGGCCAGGGTGCGCCGCTGATGCCGGCCTTCCACCTGGCGATGCTGGGTGCCAGCGACGAAGACCGTGCGGTGCTCAACCTGGGCGGCATCGGCAACCTGACGCTGATCCCGCGCGACGGCGCGGTGCGGGGATTTGACACCGGCCCCGCCAATGCCTTGCTCGATAGCTGGTGCCAGCAGCACCGAGGCACGCCGTTCGACGCCGACGGCGCGTTTGCAGCCAGCGGCAAGGTAGATGCAGCGTTGCTACACGCGCTGTTGGCCGACCCGTGGTTCGCACTGCCGCCGCCCAAGAGCACCGGCCGTGAGCAATTTCACCTGGCGTGGGCACTGCAGGCCATGGGCGCCGCGACGCTGCGCCCGGCCGATGTGCAGGCCACCTTGCTGGAATTGACGGCGGCCACGGTGGCCGATGCGTTGCTGTGCCACCAGCCGACAACGCGCCGCGTGCTGGTCTGCGGCGGCGGCGTGCGCAACCCGGTGCTGCTGGCGCGGCTGGCCGCGCGCCTGCCCGGCGTGGTGGTGGAGTCCAGCGCGCGCCATGGGCTGGATCCGGATTACCTGGAGGCGATGGGCTTTGCCTGGCTGGCCGCCGAGCTCCTGGCCGGACGGCCGGCCAATCTGCCATCGGTGACTGGTGCGGCGGGGCCGCGGCTGCTGGGAGCGATTTATCCGGCCTGAGGGCCGTGCAGCCGGAATTAGCGTCGTGAGCCGGTGCAGCTGGGCGCGATACCGGTCTACTCGTCGAACACCTAGCTGGATAGCTATGGCGGGACAGCACTAGCCACAGATTGCAGATATGCAGTCGCACCGCTTGCTGCTGATGCAGATGCGAGCAAGCAGCAATCTGGTCGCGCGCCTGGACGGTGTCCTCGCACTCAGCTCTCGCAGAAAAAAGCGTAGTTAAAGCAGCGTCCGCCTGCTATCAGGGGGTGTTGCCCGCCGGCAGCGCCTTGAGCGCGGCAATGGCTTCGGCCAGCGCATCGACTTCCGGGTGTTGCAGGCCGCCGGTGACTTCGTACTCGCTGGCGAACAGGCCTTGTTCGAGCAGATGCATGACCGTCTGGTGCTGGGTCCAGCCCCGTGCGACGGAAATGCGGCGGATCCGGTCCACCAGCACCGGATCGATATCACGCAACACCAGATCGGTCATGCCCTTCCTCGTGCAATGCCCTGCCCCGCCGGCATCATCGGCAACCTTGGCAGCGGTTTCAATCCGGCCGCCGGTCATGGGCCTGCAAGCGCGGCCATAGCCAGGCGAGCAGTGCCAGGGTGGGCACGACGGTCAGCGCGCTCAGGATGAAGAAGGTGCTGTAGGAGGTGGCCTCCACCAGAAAGCCGGAGACACCGCCGGCGAACTTGCCCGGCAGGTTGGCCAGCGAGACCAGCAACGCGTACTGGGTGGCGGTGAAATTGCGATTGGTCAGCGACGACATGAAGGCCACCAGCACGGTGCCGGCAAATCCCTGGAACAGGTTGTCGGCGCTGAGCGCGGCGTAGAACGCCCACAGCTTGCCGGGGTTCTGCGCCATCAGCAGAAAGGCCAGGTTGGACAGCGCCACACCCAGCGCGGCAACCAGCAGCATGCGCCGGAAGCCGAATGCCGCCACCGCCGCACCGCCGGCAAACGCGCCAACAATGCCCATCCAGACACCGAACAACTTGGACACGGTGGCGATGTCGGCCTTGGTATAGCCCGAATCCAGATAGAACGGCCCTGCCATCACGCCGATCACCTGGTCGGGAAATTTGAACAGGCCCACAAACGCCAGCAACATCAGGCCCAGCGCCAGCCCATTGCCCGAGAAAAAGCTGGAGATGGGCTGCCAGAATGCGCCCACCACATCGATGCGGCGCACCACCGTGAGCTCTGGCCGCTCCGGTTCGCGGCACACCAAGGTGGTGATGATCGGCAACAGCATCAGCCCCGCCATGGCCAGATACGCCCAGGTCCAGTTGAGGTATTCGGCCATGTACAGCGCGCCGGCGCCGCCAAGGATCAGCCCGATGCGGTAGCCCAGCGTGTAGGTTGCCGCCAGCGCGGCCTGCGCGGTATCGGGTGCGATTTCAATGCGGTAGGCATCCACCACCGAGTCCTGGGTGGCGCCCCAGAACGAGGCAAACAGGACCCACGCGACCAGGCCGGTGACGCTCATGTCCGGACGCGAGAACGCCAGCGCGAACAAGCCGATGCTGACGCCCACTTGCGAGACCAGCAGCCACGAGCGGCGGCGGCCCAGGAACGCCGTGATCGGAAACGCGTAGCGGTCGAGCAGCGGCGCCCACAGAAACTTCAACAGGTAGAAGAAGCTGGCCAGGCTGATCAGGCCAATGCTGCCCAGATCCAGGCCCACATCACGCAGGCGCGTGGATAGCGTCTGCGAGGCGATCAGCAGAAACGGCAGCCCGCTGCCGAACCCGAGCAGCGCCATGGTGGCGGCCGACGGGGTTGCGAAAGCGCGCTGGATGCCGCTCAGGCCTTTGTACGTGGATGCGGGCGGGGTCATAACGGCGTCCGGTGGAAGTGATGGGAAGCGCGACGGCCGCCATTGTCGCCGCTCACTGCACGGACCGAACTGCCGAAGACGAACCTTCGCCTCGAATGGAACGCGCGGCGGTCGCCTTCACCGCGCTGCTGCAACTGGGACGGCATGCGGCTTATCCGACCTGCCTTCTAGGAGCCGCCGTCCGGGCGATCCACCGCAGCCCGGCGATGCCGCTGCAGCGGTAACCGCCGCGCGAGGCGGCACCACGCCATGGCCGCCACTGGGTCACGGCGCGTAATCCACGATGTACGGCGCATGGTCGGAAAAGCGCTGCTCGCGGTAGATCGAACAGGCCTGCACCTTGTCGCGCAGCCCGGGGGTGACCAGTTGGTAATCGATGCGCCATCCCACGTTGTTGGCGCGGGCAGCGCCGCGGTTGCTCCACCAGGTGTAGTCCTCGCCCTGCGGATGCAGCACGCGGTAGCTGTCCACCCAGGCGCGCCCGTTGCTGGCATCGGCCTCGTCCAGCAGGTCGGCACACAGGCCGTTGAGCCAGTCGCGCTCGGGCGGCAGGCAGCCGGAGTTCTTCTGGTTGGACTTCCAGTTCTTGATGTCCAGCGCCGAGCGCACGATGTTCCAGTCGCCGCACAGCACGTACTGCCGGCCGCTGGCCAGCCACTCGTCCAGGATCGGGCGCAGCCATTCCATGACCTGGAACTTGTAGCCCTGCCGCAACTCGCCCGAGGAGCCGGACGGGATATAGAACGACACCACGCTGAGGTTGCCGAAGCGGGCCTCGATGTAGCGGCCTTCTTCGTCGAACTCCGGCCAACCGAGCGCGGTGCGCACCTCGTCGGGTTCACGCTTGGCGTAGATCGCCACGCCGCTGTAGCCCTTCTTGGTGCTGGCATCGCGAAACCAGGCCTTGTAGCCGGCGGGCAGGAATTCCGGCCCGGCCAGCTGATGTTCCTGCGCCTTGGTCTCCTGGATGCACAGCACATCCGCGTCCTGGGTGGCGAACCACTCGAAGAACCCCTTACTGGCGGCCGACCGCAGGCCATTGGCGTTGAAACTGATGATGCGCATAAGAGCTGGGAATGGGGAGTCGGGAATGGGGAATCGTAAAGCCTACCCCAGCGCCGCCAGGAAGGCTGCCGCGCTGCGATGCGTTTACCATTCCCGACTCCCTATTCCCCATTCCCGCCCCATGACCGACCACCGCACCCGTTTCCTGCAGCTGGCCCTGGATGCCGATGCCTTGCGCTTTGGCGAGTTCACGCTCAAGTCCGGCCGGCTCAGCCCGTATTTCTTCAATGCGGGGCGCTTCGATTCGGGCGCAAAGACCGCCAAGCTGGCGCAGTGCTACGCCGATGCGATCGATGCGGCGGGGGTGGAGTTCGACCTGCTGTTCGGGCCGGCCTACAAAGGCATCCCGCTGGCGACGGCGTTGGCCTGCGCCTATGCCGGGCGGGGCCGCGACCTGCCGCTGGCGTTCAACCGCAAGGAAGCCAAGGACCATGGCGAAGGCGGCACGCTGATCGGGGCGCCGCTGCAGGGCCGCAAGGTGCTGATCGTCGATGACGTGATCACCGCCGGCACCGCGATCCGCGAGGCCTTGGGCATCATCCGCGCCGCTGGCGGCACGCCGTCGGGCATCGTGGTGGCGTTGGACCGGCAGGAGATCGCCTCCGAGCAGGACCGCCGTTCGGCTGCGCAGGCGGTGGCGGCCGAGGCCGGCATTCCAGTGATCGCGGTGGCCAACCTCGCCGACCTGCTTGCATTCGCGGCAGGAAACGCCGACCTTGTGGGCTTCCGGGAACCGCTGCTGGCCTATCGTGGCCGCTACGGAACCGACACCACGGGCTGATAGCAGGCGACAGGGGGCTGCGCTGATGCCGATACACACACGTTTGGCGTTACTGGCCGCCGTTGCGGCCGCCGTGGTGGCCGCACCCGGCGTTGCGCAGGACAAGCCGGCTGCAAAGAAACTCTATTGCTGGAACCAGAACGGCGCCCGGGTCTGCAGCGATACGCTGCCGCCGGAGGCGGTGAACCAGGCGCGCGACGAATTCAACGTCAAGAGCGGCATGCGCAGCGCCGAGGTGCAGCGCGCGATGAGCAGCGACGAGCGCGCCGCCGCTGCGGCCAGCGAGCAACAACGCCAGGCCGACCTGGCCGCCGAACAGATGCGCAAGCGCACCGACCAGGCAATGCTGATGTCGTACCAGAGCGAGGACGACCTGCGCCGGGTGTTCAACGAGCGCATTGCCATTGTCGACAACAACATCCACACCGCGCGCTTCAACGTGACCAGCCTGCGCGAAGGCCTGGCCAGCATGCTGCGTGCCGCCGGTGACCGCGAGCTGGCCGGCCAGGCGGTGGCCGACAAGCTGGCCGGCGATATCCAGCAGCGCCATCGCGAGCTGATGGCGCAGTTGCGCCTGCAGGGCAGTTTCGAGCAGCAGCGCACCGCGCTGGACGGCGAAATCACCGACATCCTGCAGCGCTACCGAGCCATGAAGGGCGCGCAGGACACCGCCACGCCGGCAGGCTGAGCCAGCCAGACGCCGCCCGCAGGGGTGACGCAGCGCCGTCGGGGCGCATTTCCCGATCCGGCGCCCAGCCCGCATAATGGCCGGTCTTACTCCTTGCCCACGAGGCTCTCCCGCATGGCCCGGATCATCGCCATTGCCAACCAGAAAGGCGGCGTCGGCAAGACCACGACCGCGGTCAATCTGGCGGCCGGCCTGGCGCGCGCGCCCAAGCGTGTGTTGCTGGTGGATCTGGACTCGCAGGGCAACGCCACGATGGGAAGCGGCATCGACAAGCGCGAGGTCGCCGCCTCCACCTGCGACCTGCTGCTGGGCGAAAACACCGCCGCCGAGATCCGGGTCACCGCGCCGGAAGGCTTCGACCTGCTGCCGGGCAACATCGACCTGACCGCCGCCGAGATCCAGCTGATGGACCAGGGTGAGCGCGAACAGCGGCTCAAGCGCGCGTTGGCGCCGATCCGCGACGAATACGACTTCATCCTGATCGATTGCCCTCCGGCGTTGTCGCTGCTGACGCTCAACGCGCTGACCGCGGCAGATTCGATCATCGTGCCGATGCAGTGCGAGTACTACGCGCTGGAGGGGCTGACCGCGCTGCTGGAAACCATCGAAGCGCTGCGCGCCAACCTCAATCCGGCGCTGGAGATCGAAGGCGTGCTGCGCACGATGTTCGACATCCGCAACAACCTGGCCAACGCGGTGTCGGCCGAGCTGACCGAGCATTTTGGCGACAAGGTGTTCCGCACCATCGTGCCGCGCAACGTGCGCCTGGCCGAGGCGCCCAGCCATGGCCAGAGCATCGTGGGCTACGACCGCACCTCGCGCGGCGGGGTGGCCTACCTGGGCCTGGCCGGCGAGATCGTGCGCCGCCAGAACGACCGCAACAAGGCCGTCCGGCCCATGGAGACCGTCTGATGAGCAAGCCGACCCCTGCCAAGAAGCGTGGACTGGGCCGCGGCCTGGAAGCGCTGCTGGGACCCAAGGGCGCGGCAGCCGCAGCGGCACCGGCCGGCGCCGACGAAAGCACTCTGCAGCCCGGCGATACCTTGCGCCAGTTGCCGGTCACCCAGCTGCAGCCGGGCAAGTACCAGCCGCGCCGGGAGATGGACGAGGTCAAGCTGGCCGAGCTGGCGGAGTCGATCAAGGCGCAGGGCGTGATCCAGCCGATCGTGGCGCGCGAACTGGCGCCGGGGCAGTTCGAGATCGTCGCCGGCGAACGCCGTTGGCGCGCCTCGCAGCTGGCCGGGCTGACCGAAGTGCCGGTGGTGGTGCGCGAGCTCGACGACCGCACCGTCATCGCGATGGCGCTGATCGAGAACATCCAGCGCGAAGACCTCAACCCGCTGGAAGAAGCCCAGGCGCTGCAGCGGTTGATCGACGAATTCTCGCTGACGCATGCCGAGGCCGCCGAAGCGGTGGGCCGTTCGCGCGCGTCGGTATCCAACCTGCTGCGCCTGCTGGAATTGCCGGTGGCCATCCGCGTGCTGCTGGAAACCCGCCGCCTGGAAATGGGCCACGCGCGTGCGTTGCTCACCCTGGCGCCGGAACTGGCCAGCAAGCTGGCGCAGGAAGCGGCCGACCAGGGCTGGTCGGTGCGCGAAGTGGAACACCGCGCGCAGCAGTTCGCCGCCGGCAAGGTGCCGGGCTCGCTGCGCAAGGGCAAACCGGCCGCGGTTGCGCCGCAGGCCGATATCGCCTCGCTGGAAACCGAACTGTCCGAGTCGCTGGGCACCAAGGTGGTGTTCAACCACGGCCGCGGCGGCAAGGGCAAGCTGGTGATTCATTACACCGACCTGGACACCCTGGACGGCGTGCTGGAACGCTTGCGCGCCCGCACGGGGTGACGCGGCCAGCGCAGGAGGATCAGCGATG
Organism: Xanthomonas sp. NCPPB 4037; assembly: GCF_041475695.2. Taxonomy (NCBI): domain Bacteria; kingdom Pseudomonadati; phylum Pseudomonadota; class Gammaproteobacteria; order Lysobacterales; family Lysobacteraceae; genus Xanthomonas; species Xanthomonas sp. NCPPB 4037. The sequence goes on along the minus strand of NZ_CM191261.1, from coordinate 478,090 downwards.
CATCCCGCCAAAGTGGACCGCGCGCATCTGCTGCGCCTGACCGACCTGCCGAATGTGGGGCCGGCCTGCGAAAAGGACCTGCAACAGATTGGCATCCGCATGCCGGCGCAGCTGCACGGCCGCGATGCCTACGATATGTACGCCCAGCTCTGCCTGCGCACCGGCGTCACCCATGACCCGTGCGTGATCGATGTGTTCCTGTCACTGGTGCGCTTCATGCAGGGCGAGCCGGCACGCAATTGGTGGGATTTCAGCGCCGAGCGCAAGGCAACCCTGGCGGCCGAGCGCACGGATACGCGGGCAACCGCGCCGCTGCCGGGGCGCCGTGTCGCCAACACCAGCACTGGCACCGGCACTGGCGCCAGCAGCGACGACAAACACCGCCCATGAGCCACGCCGACGAGACGATCAGCCCATCCGGCAGCCCGATCCTGCATCACGCGCAGGCCAAGGGCTTCGAGCCGGCACGCGGCGAAGCATGCCTCGCGCAGATCAGCGCGCATATCGAGCAGCACCTGGGTCCGATTGCGAGTGTTTTCCACGAAATCCTCTCCGATACCGTGCATCTGGATGTGCACATCGTGCCGCCCAATGCGCACTCGCCGCATCTGCGCCTGGTCACCTCGGGCATGAGCGATCTGCCGATGACGCTGCCCGACGGGGTGGAGGCGCCGCGTTACATGGAGCTGATGCTGAGCCTGCCAGGCGATTGGCCGGTCGACCAGCGCGACTTCGACGACGAGCGCCACTACTGGCCCATCCGCCTGCTCAAGAACCTGGCGCGGCTGCCGCACAAGTTCGACACCTGGCTGGGTTTCGGCCATACCGTTCCCAATGGCAACCCGGCCGAGCCGTATGCGCCGGGTGTCGCCTTCGACGGCGCGATCGTGCTGCCGCCGGTGAGCACGCCGCAAGCATTTGCCCAGCTGCGCATCGATGCCGACAAGACCATCGCCTTCATGACGGCGGTGCCGTTGTATCCGGAAGAAATGGCGCTGAAGCTGAGCCACGGCAGCGATGCACTGCTGGATCGCCTCGATGCCGGCAACATTCGGGACGACATCGACCTGCGCCGCCGCAACGTGGCGAGGAAGCGCTTTTTCGGGCTGTTCTGAGCGCTGTTGTCTCCTTCCCTTTGACGTTTTCAGGACCCTTGCCATGACCATTCTCGTCACCGGCGCCGCCGGTTTCATCGGTGCCTACACCTGCCGCGCACTGGCTGCGCGCGGCGAGAACGTGGCGGGCCTGGACAACTACAACAGCTACTACGACCCGCAGCTCAAGCACGACCGCGTGGCCGCGCTGTGCCCGCAAATCGACATCCGCACGCTGGATCTCACCGACCGCGCAGGCCTGGCCGCGCTGTTCGACGAGATCCAGCCCACCCGCGTGGTGCACCTGGCTGCACAGGCCGGCGTGCGCTATTCGCTGGAAAATCCGCATGCCTATGTCGACAGCAACCTGGTCGGCTTCGTCAACGTGCTCGAGCTGTGCCGCCACCGCGGCGTGCAGCACCTGGTGTATGCGTCGAGCAGTTCGGTCTACGGCGATTCGGCCACCCCGCCGTTCTCCGAAGACCAGCGCGTGGACCAGCCACGCTCGCTGTATGCCGCGACCAAGGCGGCCAACGAGTTGATGGGCTACACCTATGCGCAGCTGTACGGCCTGCGCGCCACCGGGCTGCGCTTTTTCACCGTGTACGGGCCATGGGGCCGGCCGGACATGGCGCCACTGATCTTCAGCCGCGCGGTGTTGGCCGGGCGGCCGATCGAGGTGTTCAACCACGGCAAGATGCAGCGCGACTTCACCTTCGTGGCCGACATCGTGGCCGGCGTGCTGGGCGCGCTGGACACCCCCAGCACCGAGCCGGTGCCGCACCGCGTGTTCAACCTGGGCAACCACACCCCGGTGGAACTGGAATACTTCATCGACGTGATCGCCCAGGCGGCCGGCAGGCCAGCCGAGAAGGTCTACCGGCCGATGCAGCCAGGCGACATGGTGCGCACCATGGCCGACACTTCGCGGGCGCAGGCGGCATTCGGCTTCGATCCGGCCACGCCGGTCGAGCTCGGTCTGCCACAGGTGGTGGAGTGGTGCCACCGTTATTTCGCCTCGCGCGCCTGAGCTTCATGCCCGGCTCAGATGGTCAGGGCACAATGCGCGATCTTTTTTGCTCCGCCTGCATCCGGGCCACCACGATCCCATGAGCCAACCTCAGCTTTCCGTCGTCGTCCCCGTGTTCAATGAGCGCGACAACGTGGCGCCCCTGGTCGGCGAGATCGTGGCGGCGTTGCGCGGCGTGGTCGCCTTCGAGATCGTCTATGTCGACGACCACTCGCGCGATGACACGCTGGCGGTGTTGCAGGAGCTGAAAACCCGCACCCCCGAACTGCGCGTGCTGCACCACGTTACCCAGAGCGGGCAAAGCACGGCGGTGCGCAGCGGGATCAAGGCCGCGCGGGCGAGCTGGATCGCCACGCTCGATGGCGATGGCCAGAACGACCCGGCCGACATCCCCAAGCTGCTCATCGCGCGTGCCGAGGCCGAGCCGCAGGTGAAGCTGTTCGCCGGCTGGCGGGTCAACCGCCAGGATTCGGGCTCCAAGCGCTGGGCCAGCAAGTGGGCCAACGCGATCCGCTCGCGCATGCTGCAGGACAACACCCCCGATACCGGCTGCGGGATCAAACTGTTCGAGCGCGAGGCGTTCCTGGACCTGCCCTACTTCGACCACATGCACCGCTACCTGCCGGCGCTGATGCAGCGCGCCGGTTGGCGCACGGTGAGCGTGCCGGTGCATCACCGCCACCGCACCGCAGGCGTGTCCAAGTACAACAATCTCAACCGGGCGCTGGTGGGCATCCGCGACCTGCGCGGCGTGGCATGGCTGATCACCCGCAGCAAGCGCACCGCGGTGGAGGAGCGCTGATGGAGCTGCACTGGCTGGATCAACCGCTGACCTGGCTGTACTGGACCGGGCTGCACGTCACCGGCTGGAAGCTGATCGGCTATGTGGGCGCGCTGATGTTCGGCGGCCGCTGGCTGGTGCAGTTCGTGGCCTCCAAGCGCGCCGGCAAGCCGGTGATCCCGCGCATGTTCTGGTACATGAGCGTGGTCGGCAGCCTGATGACGCTGAGCTACTTCGTGTTCTCGGCCAAGCAGGACTCGGTGGGCGTGCTGCAGAACATGTTCCCGGCCTTTACCGCGTTCTACAGCCTGTACCTGGACATCAAGCACCGCGGCTGGAAGCGCGAGCGCGCCTCGCACTGAGTGCTGCACAGGTTTGCTGCGCCTGCTGACGCACCGCCAGCGCGCGCCTGAAACGGCGCCTCTTCGGACACTGCGCTGCCGGGTTTGCCTAATCGCGCGTGGGTGCCGCACCGATGCGCGGCGACGTTGCTGCCACGCAGGCTGTGGACATGCCCAGCGCCCAGCACCCGCCCGCTCTGCCTCTGCCGTCCAACGCTGCGCGGCATTGGCATCTACAGGTGCACACCCATCAGCAGGTAGCGTTGTTCGCTGACTGGCGCTGCGCACGCGCTGCAGCGGCGTGCCTGTCGCATAGCAGCCATTGGCATGGCACGCGATTGCTGTGCTGGGTGCTGCTGCCCGATCACTGGAGCGCGTTGTTGCAGGCGGATCAGCCGGCGCTGCTGCTGCACCGCGCCGGCAGCGCGTGCCAGGCGGCGGCAGAGGCGGTCAATCGCGCACGCGGACGCGGCGGTACGGTCTGGCAACCGCACCCCACCCTGACGCCGTTGGCTGCGCCCAACGACCATCGGCAATTCGCGCGTGCGCTGGTGGCCGCGCCGGTGCGCGCCGGGCTGGCCGCGCACGTGGGCGCCTACCCGTACTGGGATGCGGTCTGGCTGCCGCACGAGGCAGGTGGCATAGCGGTGCCAGGCATCACGGCGATGACGCGGCGGGCCGGGTGACTGTGCGGTGCAGATCAGCGCGGCGTGGATCAGCGAATGCAAGAGGCCTGCGCTCGCGGGCCATGGTGCCCGGCAGACCGGGCGGGTGCTCTTCCCCATGCGTCTTGAGCTGCGGAATCAGCGCGAGTGCGCCGGGAAAGCCGCGCGCAACCACGTCAGTTCGTCGCCGCGGCGGGGTGGCTATTCCTCACCGCCGAGCAACGCACGCGCAGCCTCGCGCGCGGAGACTGCGGAGCAGAACGCGGCTTGGCCAGGACGCCAGCGCGCTGGCCGCGGCCGATGCGGCCAGCGCAGTGGCTCGGCGGCTGCCGTGCTCAGAATGCGAGCGGGTGATCCGGCAGCAGCGCCTGCAGTTCGCTGCGGAACAGCGCGCGGATGCGTTCCAGCGCCACAGCGGTGTCGGCTTCGAAGCGCAACACAAGAATCGGGGTGGTGTTGGACGCACGCACCAGGCCCCAGCCGTCGCCGAAATCCGCGCGCAGCCCGTCGATGGTGGACAACCGCGCGGCCTCGAACGGCGACTCCTCGCCGGCCTGCGCACGCTCCACGAACCGGGCCACCAGCGCGTGCGCATCGCCGTCCACCGGCACCTTGATCTCCGGCGTGGACACGCTTTCGGGCAGCTCGCCGAGCACGTCGGACGGGGTCTCTTCGCGCTGGGCCAGGATTTCCAGCAGGCGCGCAGCGGCATAGATGCCATCGTCGAAGCCGTACCAGCGCTCCTTGAAGAAGAAGTGCCCGCTCATTTCCCCGGCCAGCTCGGCATCGGTTTCGCGCATCTTCGCCTTGATCAGCGAATGCCCGGTCTTCCACATCAACGGGCTGCCGCCATTGCGCAACACGTAGTCGGACAGCTTGCCGGTGCACTTCACGTCGTAGATCACCAGCGCGCCGGGGTTGCGTTGCAGCACATCGGCGGCGAACAGCATCAGCAGGCGGTCGGGGAAGACGATGGCGCCTTCCTTGGTGACCACGCCCAAGCGGTCGGCATCGCCATCGAAGGCCACGCCGATATCCGCATCGAAGCGCTGCACCATCTGCACCAGATCGCCGAGATTGTGCGGCTCGCTCGGGTCTGGATGATGATTGGGAAAGGTGCCGTCGATATCGCAATACAGCGGCACCACTTCCGCACCGATGGCCTCCAACAAGCGCGGCGCGATCTCGCCGGCCGCGCCATTGCCGGCGTCCACCACCACTTTGATCGGACGATCCAGCTGCACGTCGTCGGCAATGCGCTGAATGTAGGCATCGCTGATGTCGCGCTGCTCCAGTTCGCCGGGGCTGGCTGCGGTATGCAGGCGGCCTTCGTTGATGCGCTGGTGCAGCTCAGTGATCGCCGCACCGGAGAGCGTCTCGCCCCCGATCACGATCTTGAAACCGTTGTAGTCGGGCGGATTGTGGCTGCCGGTCACCGCCACGCAGCTGCCGGCGCGCAATTCGTAGGCGCCGAAGTACACCACCGGCGTCGGCGCCAGGCCGATGTCGGTGACGTTGCAACCGGCGCGGCGCAGGCCTTCGATCAGGCCGTTGGTCAGTTCCGGGCCAGACAAACGGCCATCGCGGCCGACCACGATGTCGCGCAGGCCTTGCGCCTGCATCACGCTGCCGATGGCCTGGCCGATCAGCGCGGCGATGCCGGGGTTGAGATCCTTGCCCACCACGCCGCGGATGTCGTACGCGCGGAACATTTCTGCGGCGACCTGCACAGCCGGGACCAGCACTGCGGACGCCGGCGTGGCATCGTCCAGCGCGCGAGGCTCGCCGGCCACGCTGGCGTCCTGCTGCAGGCTCTGGCGGAAGGTCGGCTCGTCTGCGGCCGCATCACCGGCCACCCGGCGGCGCGGCAAGGCCACCTGGCCCCGGCTGGCCAGCACCAACAGCACCGCGATCACCAGCAGCAATGCCGCCACGATCGCGCAGCCGAGCGCGCCCAGCCCCAGCGGGCCGCTGTCGCTTTGCCGCACCGCCGCAGCGATGCGCAGGCCGCTGTCGCCCAACGGGCGGGCCAGGGTTTCGGCGGCGTCCGCCAGCGCGGTATTGCCCTGCTCCACCACGTTGAAGCTGCCCTGGCGCAATGCCAGATAGGCCTGCCCGGGCACGGCAATGGCATCGAGCGGGCCAGTCAGGCGCAGTAACGGCAGCCGTGCGTAGGCCACCGCTGGCTGGCCGCCCAGGGCGACCGCGGCGGCCACGCCCAGCCGCACCTGCTTGGCGTCGCGCACCACGCGCACCTGGGCCCGTTCGCCGACCAGTGCCGACTCGAGCAGGCTCAACCTGGCGTAACCAAAGTCCTTGGGGTTGTCGTACGCCGCGCTGAGGTCGCCTCGCAGCACCTGCACATCCTCGGCGCCCTTGAAGCGCTCGCGGATCGCCGAGGCGGCGGCGAGTGCATCGCCGCCGGCCAACGCGGCCACCACCTGAGGTTGCTTGAGCACGGCGTCCAGCTGGCCGGCCTGCGAGGCCATGGCCTGACGCACGTCCTGCACGGCGCGGTCGCGCGCCTGCTCAAGCGTCTGCGCGATCGCGTCCTCGCGCCACTGTGCGTAGCTGCTCCAGCCGAACCAGGCGGCCAACAGCAGCAGCATGCCGCCCAACACCGGTCCACTCGTCCGCACGCCCGACATCCCCTGCCTGCGCTCGTTCGCCTTGCTCATCGTCAAGCTCCCCTGTCAGCGCACGCCGGTGTGGCCGAATCCACCCGCTCCCCGCGCGCTGTCCACGAAAGTATCCACCACTTGCAAGCTCACGCGCACGATCGGCAGGATCACCAACTGCGCGATGCGATCGCCCGGCTCGATGGTGAAGGCCTCGCGGCCACGGTTCCAGGTGCTGATCAACAGCGGCCCCTGGTAATCGGCATCGATCAGACCGGTGCCATTACCCAGCACGATGCCGTGCCGGTGGCCCAGGCCAGAGCGCGGCAGGATCACCGCGCAGACCTGCGGGTCGTCCAGATGGATGGCGATGCCGCTGGGAATCAGCGCCGCATCGCCGGGCTCCAGCGTCATTGGCGCCTCTAGTGCCGCGCGCAGGTCCATGCCTGCGCTGGCCTCGGTGGCATAGGCCGGCAGCGGCCACAGGTCGCCGAAACGCGGGTCGAGCAACTTCACCTGCAAGGACTGGGTCATGCCTGCAATCTCTCCGCGATCAGGGCCAGCAGTTGCTCGGCCAGGTCCGTCTTGCTGCTGCTGGGGAACGCACGCTCGCCGCCCTGCCAATAGGCGGTGGCGGCATTGTTGTCGCTTTCAAAACCACCGCCGGCGATCCCCACCTGATTGGCGATGATCAGGTCCAGCCGTTTGGCCGCCAGCTTGCCACGGGCGTAATGCTCCACGTCGTGCGTTTCGGCAGCAAAACCGACCACCAGTTTCAGCGCACCGGTCTGCGCGGCGACCTCGGACAGGATGTCCGGCGTGCGCACCAGTTCCAGCGTGAGCGTCTCGCCGGTCTTCTTGATTTTCTGCGACACCACCCGCTTGGGCGTGTAGTCGGCCACCGCGGCCGCGCCAATGTAGATATCGGCCGGGAACGCGCCCAGTACCGCATCGCGCATCTGCGCGGCCGAGCGCACATCCAGGCGCTGCACGCCCTCGGGCGTGGTCTGGTGCACCGGCCCGCTGACCAGCACCACATCGGCGCCCTGGCGTGCGGCCGCCGCTGCCAGCGCGTAGCCCATCTTGCCGCTGCTGCGGTTGCCGACGTAGCGCACCGGGTCCAGGTCCTCGAAGGTAGGGCCGGCGCTGATCACGATGCGCAGGCCTTCAAGCTGGGCACTGCTGGGAACGAACACCGGCGGCGACGCGGCAGCAGCGTTTTGACGCAGACCGTCACCGGCCAGCACCGCGATGATCGCGGCCGGCTCGGCCAAGCGGCCGGGACCGGATTCGCCCTCGGCCAACGGGCCGTCATCCGGGCCGACCACCGCCACGCCGCGCGCGCGCAAGGTGGCGATATTGGCCTGGGTGGCCGGGTGCAGCCACATGCGGTGATTCATCGCCGGCGCCACGGTCAGTGGCGCGGTGGTGGCCAGGCACAGGGTGGTGACCAGGTCGTCGGCCAGGCCGTGCGCCAGGCGCGCCAGCAGATCGGCGGTGGCCGGCGCGACGATCACGCGATCGGCCCAACGTGCCAGTTCGATATGGCCCATGGCCTGCTCGGCAGCGCTGTCCCACAAGGTGGTGCGAGTGGGCTGCCCGGACAGCGCCTGGAAGCTGAGCGGGGTGACGAATTGCTGCGCGCCGCTGGTCATGGCGACCTGCACCTGCGCACCGGCGTCGCGCAGGCGACGGACCAGTTCGAGCGATTTGTAGGCGGCAATGCCTCCGCCGACGCACAGCAGCAAGCGCTGTCCGTCCAGGGGGCGGGCCTGAGTGGAGCCGGTCACGTCGGAGTCGTCCTACCGTTACAAGGACAACTAGATTAGCCGATGCCCCCGTTCGGCCTGATAGGCGTCGGCGATGAGCACCGGCAATCTGGCCATATGCACATCAACGACTGGCCCACCGACGAACGCCCGCGCGAGAAACTTCTGGCCCGCGGCGCCGCTGTTCTCTCCGATGCCGAGCTGCTGGCGATCTTTGTCGGCTCGGGGTTGCGCGGCCAGGACGCGGTGCGCACCGCGCGCGACCTGCTGCACCGGCACGGCCCGCTGCGCTGCCTGCTGGATCGCCCGGCCAAGGCGCTGGCCCGCCTGCCCGGCCTGGGGCCGGCGTCGGCCTGCAAGCTGAGCGCTGCGCTGGAGCTGGCCAACCGGCACCTGCTCAGCGACCTGGAGCGCGGCGAGGCCCTGAACGATCCCAGCAGCGTGGGGCGCTACTTCTCGCAGCGGCTGCGGGCGCGCAACTACGAAGTGTTCGCGGCACTGTTCCTGGACAGCCGCCACCGCGCGATCGCCTTCGAGGAGTTGTTCACCGGCACCATCGACGCGGCCGAGATCCATCCGCGCGAAGTGGTGCGGCGAGCGCTACTGCACAACGCGGCGGCGGTGGTGGTGGGCCACAACCATCCCTCCGGCAATCCGGAGCCGTCCGAGGCCGACCGCGCGGTCACCCAGCGCCTGCTGCAGGCCCTGGGGCTGGTGGATATCCGGCTGCTCGACCACTTCGTGATCGGGGATGGCCGGCCGGTCTCGCTGGCCGAGCGCGGCTGGGTGCCGTGAGCGTGCGCGCCGGGACCTGAATCGTCACTCGGACCCGCGGCCGCCCGGTCGGGTAAAATCGCTGGTTTCGTTCCAAGCAGATCCCACGTGAAAGCCCAACTCCGCGCACTGATCGGCCAAGGCATCGAAGCCTTGCGCGCCAATGGCACCCTGCCCGCCGACACCCTGCCGCCGGATTTTGTGGTCGAGCGGCCCAAGACCCGCGAGCACGGCGATTTCGCCACCAATGCGGCGATGCTGCTGGCCAAGGCTGCGCGCAGCAACCCGCGTGCGCTGGCCCAGGCGCTGCTGGCCGCATTGCCGGCCAGTGACGATGTAGCGCGCGTGGAGATTGCCGGCCCGGGCTTCATCAATTTCCATCTCACCCCGGCCGCCTACCAGCGCGAAGTGATTCATGTGATCAAGCAGGGGCACGACTACGGCCGCGGGCTGGCCGGCAACGGCCGCTCGGTGGGTGTGGAATATGTCTCGGCCAACCCGACCGGCCCGCTGCATGTCGGCCACGGCCGCGCGGCGGCGATCGGCGACAGCCTGGCACGCGTGCTCGATGCCAATGGCTGGAACGTCAAGCGTGAGTTCTATTACAACGATGCCGGCGTGCAGATCGAGAACCTGGCGTTGTCGGTGCAGGCGCGCGCGCAGGGCCTCACCCCGGACAGCCCCGGCTGGCCGGAAAACGGCTACCGCGGTGATTACATCGCCGATGTCGCAAAGGCCTATCTGGCGGGCGACACCGTCGACCTGGAAGGCCACCTGGTCACCGGCACCAAGGACCCGGCCGATCTCGAATCGATCCGTCGCTTTGCGGTGGCCTACCTGCGCAACGAGCAGAACCACGACCTGGCCGCGTTCCGCGTCGATTTCGATATCTATTTCCTGGAAAGCTCGCTGTACAAGGACGGCAAGGTCGACGAAGCCGTGCAGAAGCTGATCGCCTCCGGCCACACCTATGAGGAAGGCGGCGCGCTGTGGTTGAAGTCCACCGACTTCGGCGACGACAAGGACCGGGTGATGCGCAAGTCCGACGGCACCTACACCTACTTCGTGCCGGACGTGGCCTATCACCTCACCAAGTGGCAGCGCGGCTATGAGCGCGCCATCACCGAGCTGGGCGCCGACCACCACGGCTCGCTGACGCGCGTGCGCGCCGGCCTGCAGGCGATGGAGCTCGGCATCCCGCAGGGCTGGCCGGAATACGTGCTGCACCAGATGGTCACGGTGATGCGCGGCGGCGAGGAAGTGAAGCTTTCCAAGCGCGCCGGCAGCTACGTCACCTTGCGCGACCTGATCGAAGAAACCAGCGCCGATGCGGTGCGTTGGTTCCTGATTGCGCGCAAGCCCGATTCGCAGCTCACCTTCGATATCGATCTGGCGCGTGCGCAGAGCAACGACAACCCGGTGTTCTATGTGCAGTACGCGCATGCCCGCGTCTGCAGCGTGCTGCGCCAGGCGCAGGAAAAGGGTCTGAAGTACGACCAGACCCACGGCATGGCCGAGCTTGCACGCCTGGACGACGAACATTCGCTGGCGCTGATGCTGGAGTTGTCGCGCTACGCCGAAGTGGTGGAATTGGCGGGCCAGACGCTGGAGCCGTACCAGATTGCGCAGTACCTGCGTGAATTGGCGCACGCCTTCCACACGTGGTATCACAACAGCAAGGTGCTGGTGGACGATGCCGCCGAGCGCGACGCCAAGCTCACCCTCGCGGTGGCCACCCAGCAAGTTCTCGCCAACGGCCTGGAACTGCTCGGCGTCAGCGCCCCAGAAAAGATGTAATCAGCGGCCGCATGGCCCGCAATGACGTGATTCGGAGAAGTGGTGAATGGCAGCACGACGCGGTAAGAGTCAGGCGCGACGCAATACCAGCAATGGCACACCGGGATGGGTCTGGTTGGTCGCCGGCGCAGCGATTGCGGCCGTGATCTTCCTGGCGGCCCCCAACCTGTTCAAGAAGGACGGCGACGGGTTCCTGCGCGTGGGTCCACGGCCCAATCCGGACGCGCAGCCCGCTCCGGTGGCCGACACCGATGTCGACACGCCGGCCGAGTTGCCCAAGCCCAGCGCGCCGCCGGCCAAGCCGGCGGTCAAGCCCGGCGATGCGCAGACACAGTACGACTTCTACACCCTGCTACCGGGCAAGGAAGTGCAGATGTCCGATGCCGAACTGGCCGCCAGCGCGCGTGCCGAAGAGGCTGCGCGTGCGCGCGCTGCGCTGGAAGGCAAGCCGGTGGCACCAGCGGCCAGCGTCGCGGCCGCCACACCCACGACCAGCGTGCCGGTGCCCTTGAACGAAACCGCTGCCAGCACGCCCAAGCCGTTGCCGGAAACCTCGCCCGCGCGGCCGGCCGCGACGCCGCCACCGGCCAGCACCGCTGCGGTCACCACGCCGGCAGCCGCAAGCGCCGCCAAACCGGCGGCCAGCGCGGCCACCGCACCGGCCGTGGCCGACACCACCCGTTACATCCTGCAGGCCGGCTCGTTCGGCGCCTCGGGCGATGCGGAGTCGACCAAGGCCAAGCTGGCGATGATGGGCCTGGCCGCACGCGTGGAGTCGGCCGACATCGCTGGCAAGACGGTCTACCGTGTGCGCATGGGGCCGTATGGCAGCGCCGGCGAATTGGCCGAGGCCAAGCAGAAGCTCACCGGCAGTGGGCTGCCGGCCATCGCCATCAAGGCGCAGTAAACACCGGTGATGCGCCGGGTCGCCGCGCTGCTGCTGTGGGGGCTGATCTGCACGGCGCAGGCCACCGAGCAGATTCCCGACCGCATCCAGATCGATGGCCGCGATGCAGCGCTGCTGGCCGAACCGTTATCTGCGGTGCTCGACGACCAGGCCACCTGGCAGCGTTTCGTCGCCCATGCGCACCAGGCGCTGGGCGGTTGCAGCGCCAACTGGCGTGGTTACCAGGCCTATTGGCGACTGGACGGCGTGCGCCTGCTGCTGGATCGCGTGGTCATCGGCGCCTGTGCCGAAACACCGCCGAACTTGCCGCTGCAGGTGCTGTTTCCGCAGCGCCAGGCGCCGCTGTTGGCAGACTGGGTCGACGGCGAACTGCTGATCGCCCTGCCTGATGAGCACGCACACGACGTAGCGGCGGCTCCTGCACAGGCCAGTTCGAAGTCGTTGCCGTATCTGCTGTTGCACGTCCAGCACGGCCAAATCACCGCACGCAAACCGCTCAGCGCGGCGATGTTGGAGGCGCGGCGCGCCGCCGCCGATGCGCAACGTGCCGCTCCCCATCCCTGACCCATATCCCCAGGAGTTCCCCCATGTCCAAGACCGTCCTGATCACCGGCGCCACCTCCGGATTCGGCAGTGCCGCCGTCCGCCGTTTTGCCGCAGCCGGCTGGAACGTCATCGCCACCGGCCGGCGTGCCGACCGCCTGCAGGCGCTGGCCGCTGAACTCCCCGCAGGCCAGGTGCACACCGCCGCCTTCGACATGCGCGATGCACAGGCCCTAGGCGCTGCCATCGACGCGCTGCCGGCGGACTTCGCCAACATCGACGTGCTGGTCAACAACGCCGGCCTGGCGCTGGGCACCGCACCGGCGCAGCAGGCCGACCTGACCCAGTGGCAGCAGATGATCGACACCAATGTCACCGCGCTGGTGACGCTCACCCATCGCCTGCTGCCGGCGCTGATCGCGCGCCGCGGCGCCATCATCAACATCGCCTCGGTCGCGGCGACCTACCCCTACACGGGCGGCAATGTGTACGGCGGCACCAAGGCGTTCGTGCAGCAATTTTCGCTGGGCCTGCGCTCGGATCTGCACGGCACCGGCGTGCGCGTGACCTCGATCGAACCGGGCATGGCCGAAACCGAATTCACCCTGGTGCGCACCGGCGGCAACCAGGCCGCCTCGGACACGCTGTACCGCGGTGCCACGCCGATGACGGCCGAGGACATCGCCGAGCAGATCTTCTACGTGGCCAGCCTGCCGCCGCACTTGAACATCAACCGGCTGGAGATCATGCCGGTGACGCAGTCGTTTGCAGGCTTCCAGGTGGCACGCGACGCGCAGTGAGGCGGTGATACGTGCGGGCAGGCGAGCGTTGTTTGCAGCCAAGCGCATTGCCGGTGATCACCCTGCCGCACTGCGCTGCGTGGGCAGAACGAACGCCGCGTTTGCGGGCGTGTTGGAGCCGTGCCGGTGCATGGCCGTGGCTGCACCTGCTCTCGTCCATGAACGCGACTGCTGAAGTCAGAAAGCCGCGCATTGCGCGGCTTTCTTCATTGGCGTCGATACGTCGAGAGATCGGTGGGTTGGTCGATCGGTAGCCGCTGCTTGTTGGCGCGATGTGGACAGACACAGCGCACGGCTGCGCGCCTGTTCGGCCAACAACGGTGTAGCGCATACCCAACGCAGGAGCGCCAACGCCGAGCGCGCTACGCCGGCTCGGCCACCACGGCCGAACTGCGCCGGCGAAGCACCCTGCCGCGCAGGCGCAGGAACGGCCGCTCCACTGCGTAGTGCAACAACGCCCCGGCCAGCAGTGCGCAGACGCCGTAGACGGCGAACGCGAGGATGCCGCGCCCGTCCAGCGCCTCCCCCAGCCAGGTCTGGGTGACATGGAACACCGCCTTGTGGGTCAAGTACAGGCTGTACGAAATGCCTGCCAGCCAGGCCGCGCCCGGTACACGCAGCCTGCCGAGCGCGCTGTTGGTGGCGGTACCGGCCAACACCAGGCATGCCAGGCCCAGCGACAACACCGGCCAGCCCACTGCATTGCCGAGCAGGCCGGTTCGGTCGCGGAACAGCCACAGCGCCAGCGCCATGACCGCCACGCCGGCCAGCGCGAAAGCATTGCCGCGCTGCTGCAGGCGCTGCCAGGTGTGCGGGCGGAACACCTTCACCACCGCCAGCACCACGCCAGCCAGCAGGCCGTCCAGACGGTTCCAGGTGGGGTAATAGATGTCTTCGATAAACCAGTTGCGTTGCAGCCCGGCGCCGGCCGCATCCAGCGCGCTGTCATGCAGCCACACCCCCGCACGCAGCGCGATGCCTGCCGCGACCACCACGACGCACAGCACACCAAAGCGCAACGCCGACGGACGCCGCAGCAGTACCGTGGCCAGCAGCGGAAACACCAGATAGAAATGCTCTTCCACGCACAACGACCACGCATGCGAAAACGCGGCGTCACGGCCGTAATCGACCAGCAGATTCAGCGTAAAGGTCACAAACATCCACCACGGCGCCAGGCCCGGCGACTCGCGGAATCCCGGCCAGGCCAGGTACACCGCCAGCACCACCAGGAAGGCCGGCAAGATGCGGAAAGCGCGGCGCAGGTAGAAGTCGGTGAAATCCAGACGCTGCCCACTGGCCAGCGGCATCAGCACCTGCGTGCCGATCAGAAACCCGCTCAGCACGAAGAACAGATCCACGCCCATCCAGCCGTAGCGCGACAGCCATGCCCATTCCGGCCCCAGACCACCGACCACGAACGCGTGGAACAGCATCACCCACACGATGGCGATACCACGCAACAGATCGAGAGCCGGATAGCGCATGCGGTAGAGGCGGTCGGGAGAACCCCGATTGTGCCCTAACCATCGCGGCATTACGGATGGGTGCGCGTGCATTGGCGCAGATGCCCGGGCACGCAGAGGAATGCACTATCGATGTCAGCAGCGCACGCGCATGTGGCAATGCGCCGCAAGCGCACGCATGTCTGGATCAGAGGAAGCCTGTGCACGCATGAAAGACACCCCAATGCGCACACCACGCTGCCAGCGTGCATCCGACTCTGGCGATCGCGCGCCAACTGGCGGCCCAGCATGACGGGCGAATGATGCAAAGCAACGCAGTGCCGATGTCAGCGGCGCACGTTTGCTTGGACACTGGTCGCGAGCGCATGCATGGAGCAGACGGCGGATACAGAAACGTACTCCGCCGCCGCATCACGCGGCCAAACATGAAGACACAGCCAGTGGCCCGATCTCTCAACCCTGGTGGTTCGCAGTGCTCTCACGTTAGATGGCCTTGCCTACGCATAGATCCAGCACGCAGCGCAGGCACTCTTCCCGCACCCAAAGAATAGGCCGCGTCACACGGCGGCCAGTTGATGTGTGCGCTATAGCCTTTCGCACAGCACCGGCGCTTCAGCGGCCAGACAAACGTGCCTGCTGCGGCAATGCATCGCGGCGCTGCTCACCTCAGCGCCGCCACATGCCAAACGCCATCGCGCCTCAGGCCATCGCCGGCTGCGTACTCCGCGCATCCACGCTGAAGGGTATGCCGGCCTCCAGTAACGCCCAGGCCTCCAGCTGGTCCACGGCCCGGCGGATGCCGTCTTCGTCGCGAATGCGTTGGCCCAGCGCAGCTGCGGCCGCACGCATGGCCGGCGTGCTGGCCTGGGCGATGGCATCGGCCAGGGTCTGCGGCAGCAACCCGTTACGTGACAACGCCGGCGGCGCCACACCGCGCTGGGCCAGGCAATGCGCCCAGAACGGTTGGTCGTAGCCGAACGGCAGCACCACCGACGGGATCCCCGCGGTCAGCGCCGCACCGGTGGTGCCGGCGCCGCCGTGATGCACGGCCACCGCCACGCGTGGGAACAACCAGTCGTGTGGCGCCTGCTCCAGATGGAAGAAGCGCGTGGCATCGTCATCGGCGTCTTCCCCGGCCGCCAACCCGCCCCAGCCGCTGGCCAGCAGCGCACGCTGGCCGGTCAGGCGCACCGCCGCCTTGACGGTGGCGGTGAGTTGCGCGGCATCGTTGCTGGTCATGCTGCCGAAGCCGATGTACAGCGGTGGCGGCCCGGCTTGCAGAAACGCCTGCAGCGCCGCCGCCGGCTGCCACTGCGGCTGCGGCAACTGCCAGAAGCCGCAGACCTGCGCGCTCTCCGGCCAGTCGGGCGGACGCGGACACAGATGCGCGCTGTAGCCGTATAGCACCCGTAACGCACTGCGATCGGGCCCGCTCCGCGGGTAGGCCGGCAACCCCAATGCCGGGCGCACCACCTCATTGAGCGCCGGGCGCATCAACTGCCAGCCGGCAAAGCGCACCACATGATGCAGCGCCACGCTCACCAGCCCGGGCAGGCGCACGGTGGGAATTACCATCAACGGCAGATGGCGCGAGGCGGTCAGCGGCTGCAACTGCGCGAACACCACCGGCAGGCCATACCGCTGGCCCAGGCTATGGGCCAGGAAACTGGCGCTGCCCACGCCAAGAATCAGGCCGGCATCGGCGCAGGCGGCGCGGCCCTGGTCGGCCCAATCGCGCGCCCACTCCATCAGCTGCGCACGCAATTTGCCCCAGATGCCACGCCAGCCGCCACGCATCTCGGCGATGTCCGGATGCCCCTGCAACAGCTTCTGGTGATCGCCGCTCAGCGGGTAGAACTCCAGCCCGTTGGCAAGAATCAACGCGGCAAAGTTGGCGCTGGTCAGCACCCGTACCCGATAGCCACGCTGCTGCAGGCCACGGCCCAGCGCGATGATCGGGCGAACATCGCCATGCGTGCCCAGCGTGGCGATCACCACCGGGCGCTGGGATGACGCTGTGGAGGACTCAGGCATATTCGGCCACCCCGTCGCTGGCGGTGGTGATGCAGCCGTCGGTGCGCGCGGTTTTCGCGGTCGCCGCATGCAGCAGCGTGCTGAGCGTGGCCGAGTGCGCAGGCGACAGCATCGAGTGATGGTCGCTATCCAGGGTGTGCAGCTGCAGGGTGCGCACATACGGGCGCCATGCCTGCGGCCGGTAGTCCACCCAGAGCGCATCGTCGCCACCGGAGGTCATGCGCACGCTGGCTTCGACGAACAGCACATCCTGCGCCAATGCACGCGGCTGGTAGCGCCGTGCCAGGTGCAGGTGATGCTGGGTCACCGCGCCCAGATCATCCAGCAGCGTGGGGCGTTGATCGAGCAGCTGGCGCACCGCCGGCACCGACATCAGCCCGTAGTGATCGCACAACAGGCTGGCGAGTTCGGCCACCGTGGTCGGCATGGGTTGTCCGGGCGCCAGATTCAGATTGAGCGCATGCACCGAGGCACGCACGCCTTCGGATTCCGGCAGCGCGGCAGCCTGCTGGCGATGCGGGTAACTGTCGAGCATGGCCAGCACCTCGACTTCCTCGCCAAGCGCATGCAGTTCGGCAGTGATGGCGTGGGCGATCAGCCCACCCAGCGACCAGCCCATCAGGCGATAGGGGCCGTGCGGCTGCACTGCGCGTAGCCGCGCCAGATAATCGCGCGCAATCGCCTCGATGCTGTCCGGGCGGTGCAGCGGGTCGCTCAGGCCAGGCGACTGCAGCGCATACACCGGCCACTGCGGGTCGAGCTGCCCCAGCAAGGTCAGATACGACCAGCCAAGCCCCACCACCGGGTGGATGCAGAACAACGGCGTAACGCCTGCGGTGCCGGCACGCAGCGGCAGCAGCACGCCCAGTGGATCGTTCGGCGTGTGCGTGCTGCGCCGGACCACCTCGGCCAGCCCGGCAATGGTCGGCGCATGGAACAGCGTCCCCAGCGGCAGTTCCACCCCAAACAGCTGCGGAAAGCGTGCCGCCATTTCTGCAGCGCGCAGCGAGTCGCCGCCAAGTTCGAAGAAGTTGTCGTCCACGCCCACCACGGCAATGCCCAGCACGTCCTGCAGCATCGCTGCCAGCTGCTGTTCGAGTGCATCGCGCGGGGCCAGATGCGCACGCTGCAGTATGGCGCCCGGCGCCGGTAACGCGCGGCGATCGAGTTTGCCATTGGCCGTGAGTGGCAGCGCCTGCAACGGCATCCACAGCGTGGGAATCATCGATGCCGGCAGGCGCTGCTGCAGATGCGCGCGCAGCAGCTCGGTGGACGGCGCGGTGCCGTGCTTGCCAACCACGTAGGCGAGCAGTTGCAACGCGTTGGCACCATCGTGATGCCCCACCACCACCGCCTGCGCCACCTGCGTATGCAGCAGCAGTGCGTTTTCGATTTCCGCCGGCTCCACGCGGTGGCCACGGATCTTCAATTGCCCGTCCGCACGGCCGATGAATTCCAGCAGGCCGTCGCGGCGCTGACGCACGCGATCGCCAGTGCGGTACATGGTGCTGCCGTCATCGGCAAACGGGTCGTGCACAAACCGTTCGCTGGTGAGCTGCCGCTTGCCGCGATAGCCCTTGGCCACGCCCGCGCCCCCGATGTACAGCTCGCCGACCGCGCCGGTCGGTAACGGCTGCCGCTGCGCATCGAGCACGTACACGCGTGTATTGAGCAACGGCCGGCCGATGGGCGGCGCCGCCGCGTCGCTCAGCTGCAGCGGCATGATGGTCGACCAGATGGTGGTTTCGGTGGGCCCGTACAACTGGGTCAGCCGCCCTACCCGGCTCAACAGCTGCGCGGCCAGTTCGGGCACCAGGGCCTCGCCGCCGACCAGCGCATGCACGCGGTCCAGCGCAAGCTCCTGGTTGGCCAGCAGGATGCGCCACAACGACGGCGTGGCCTGCACCACGCTGATCTGTTCGTTGACGATCAGGCGCGAGAGGCTGCGTGGATCGTGCGTAATCCCCGCAGGTGCAATGACCACGCGCGCGCCGGTCAGCAGCGGCAAATACAGTTCCAGCCCGGCGATATCGAAGGTGATGGTGGTGACCGCCAGCACGCGATCGCGCGGGCGCAACGCCAGTTCCTGCTCCATCGCATGCAGGAAATTGGCCAGGTTGCGATGGCTGACTTCTACACCCTTGGGCACACCGGTCGAGCCGGAGGTGTACAGCACATACGCGGTGCCATCCGGCTGCGCCAGCGGGGCGATCGCGGCGGGCAAGACGGCCGGGCGCGGGTCCAGCCAGACCATGCCGCCGAGCAGATAGCGCTCGCACAGTGCAGGCTCGCAGACCAGCGCGATGGCACCGGAATCGTTGAGCATCTGGCGGTTACGCGCGGCCGGGCTTTCCGGGTCCAGCGGCAGATACGCCGCCCCGCTCCACATCACCGCCAGCAATGCCACCAGCAACTGCTCGCTGCGCGGCAACGCGATGGCGACCACATCGCCCGGGCGCACACCATCGTCCACCCATTGCGCGGCGATGCGCGCGGCCAGCTCGCACAGCGTGGCGTAATCCAGCGTGCGGTTGTCGTACTGCACCACCACCGCTGCCGGCATCAGTTCGGCACGCTGCAGCATGCCGTGCAGCAAGGTGCTCGGCTCCGGCAATGGCGCGGCAGTGGCGTTCCAGGTGTGCAGCAGACGCTGGCGCTCGGCATCGCCCAGCACATCGACCTGACCAAGCGCGCACTCCGGATCGGCGAGCACGGCATCGGCCAGATGGGTCAGGCGGCGGCAATGTTCGGCCAGCTCCTCGCTGTCATACAACGCCGGGTTGGCATCCAGATCAAAGCGTAACGCTGCACCGTCGCCACGCTCGTAGCAGAAGATGGTCAGATCATCGGCCGGGCCATTGCACAGGTTATGCGGCACCGCGTAGGCCTCGCCAAAGCGCAGTGCATAGTCGAAGGCTTCGATATTCACGGCCAGGCGTGCGAACTTCTGCTCGATGCCGAACAGGCCCAAATCGCGGCGCACATCCTCGAAGCGATATTGCTGGTGCCGCAGTGCACTCCTGACCACGGAGGCCACCTGCGCGAACAGTGCATGCACCGGCTGCTGCGGATCCATCTTCAGACGCAGCGAAATGACATTGGCCACCAACCCGGCGGCCTGCCGGTAGCGTGCATTGATCCGGCCAGTCACCGGCATGGCCAGCACCAGGTCTTCTGCGCCGGTGCAGCGGTAGTAATACGTGGCAATCAGCGCAATCAGCATCTGCGGCAGGCTGGCACCGTAGTGCTTGCCCAGCGCACGCAACTGCACCACCTGCTGCGGGGAGAATTCCCCGGTGCCACGCAACAACCCGGTGGACAGGTGGTTGCCCGGGCGCGCCAGGGTCGCCGGCGGTGGCAGGTCGGCCAGCTGCTCCATCCAGTAATTGCGATCACGCTGAAAGCGATCAGAGTCGCGGTACTGCTGCTCCAGCTCGATCAACGACAGCGCGCTGCCGTACTCGGCAGGTGCCGGCTCGCACCCGGTGGCGTAGGCGGTATACAACACCGCCATGCGCTGCATCATGATCGAAGCGCAATAGCCGTCCATCACCAGATGGCTCACGCATTGCACCCACATGTGATGGTCTTCACCCAGACGGAAGACTGCACATCGCCACAACGGCCCGTTCTGCAGATCCTCCGGCTTGCGGATTTCCTCTTCCACCCAATGCTCGGCCGCATTCCGTGGCGCAGGATCGTCGCTGAAGTTGAAATAATGGATCGGCGCGGTGTACTCGGGCATCACCACCTGACTGGGCACGCCGTCGTGCTCGACGATGCATAGCCGCAGCGTAAGGTGTTGTCAGTATGCAACTTACTGGCCACCCACAGCCCGCGTTGCGCTCTGGTCAGGGGATACACCGGGGAAGAGTCAGCGTGCATTGACGTGCATTCCTTGTTGTTGGCGCGCAGTGATCCAGCGCATCCTCACCGCAATGCGGTATCAGGACGCGGGCAAGACCGAGCCGCCTTTTAAGAATCGTGGGGTAAGCAACACCACCGATCACCAGCATCTGCCGGCAATACGCGATGGAAACGCACAATAGAGACGCACACTGACGCGACGCACAGTCGCTCGCATGACAGCTGACTGATAAAGCCCCTTGCGTCGCTGCAAGTTAATAAACACTAACAATCTGCGCGCACAATGAACCGTGCAAAAATCACGATTTTCGCGTCGTGCGCAAATATTTTTACCGAAGCGTGATTTGAACTAGTGTTCTTGATGCATAGGTAGCGCGCGCATATCGCGATGGCTGCTGCCGCAGAAGCGCTTGATAAAGGCCGCATTCGTGCATTTAAGCGTCCAAGCACACTCGGAATCTTCATCCATCGCAACGCATCGAATGCAGGCGCTGATAAGACCACTTTGCGTAACGCTATTGGTATAACTGCGCCGCAGACCGAATCACTTACCGAAATCGGACTGGTTCCAGAGAGCGGCGAACGTTTTAGCAAGCACGGCGTGTCCTCGCACGATCACCACAGTCGCCGAACTGTCATCGGCGGGCAGCACCCTTCGGGAACAACACGCGGCGATTGTCTACGCCTTCTCGGCACACGCATGCGGCCAATGGCAGGCCTTACGCACAAGAAAGTGCGGCGTTGATCACTCTAATAGGTCGATGCGCATCGCGCGTGGCGCGGGCGTGTGAATGCATTACCCGGCTTAGAGAACGCTGACAAGTGCACCCCGCTCCGTGACAGGCATGCGCACACACCACCCCCACTGCGCTGCGGCATTGGCCGCAGCGCAGCTGCCCATCAGCCCAACGGTTCGTCGGACAGATAGGTGTAGCCGGTCAGGCCGGCTTCCAGGGCGTCATGCAATTCCTGCGCGCGCTCGGGTGGCAGCTGTGCCGCGGCGATACGTTCGGCATAGGTGGCACGCAGGGTGTCCAGCTGATAGCCCACGTAATCCAGCATCACATCGGTGGTGTCGCCGCGACGCTGCTGCGCGATGCGGTAGCCGGTGCCATCCACCGCCACTTCCACCGCATCGGTATCGCCGAACAGGTTATGGATGTCGCCCAGGATTTCCTGGTAGGCACCCACGAGGAAGAAGCCAATGCGATAGCTCTCGCCGGGGTTCAAGCCATGCAATGGCAGCGAGCTGTCCAGGCTTTCGTTCTCGACGTAGGTCTTGACCATGCCGTCGGAATCGCAGGTCATGTCGGCGATGATGCCGCGCCGCTGCGGCGCCTCGTTCAGGCGCTCGATCGGCACGATCGGGAAGACCTGATCGATCGCCCACACATCCGGAATCGATTCGAACACGCTGAAGTTGACGAAGTACTTGTCCACCAGCCGCTCGTTGAGCTCGTCCAGCACCGGGCGGTGGCTCTTTTCGTCGAAGCTCAGGCGCGCACGCACGCCGTGGGCGATGGCGTAGAACAGGTCGTCGATGCGCGCACGGTGGGTCAGGTCGATCTGGCCCAGCGCGTAGGCGCTCAGCCCTTCGGCATGGAAGTGCTGGGCTTCCTGGAACAGTTCCACCGCGGGGCGCACATCGAGCTCGTCGTGGATCTCGCGCAGGTGACGGATCGCCGCCGGCTCGTCGTCGTGCGCATCCGGCACGCGGCCTTCCGGCGCCTGCTCCACTTCCGAGACATTGGCGATCAGCACCGCGTGGTGCGCAGTCATCGCGCGGCCGCATTCGGTGACGATGCGCGGCGGCGGCAGGCCGTGTTCTTCGCAGGCACTGGCCAGCGGCTGCACGATGTTGCTGGCGTACGAGTGCAGGCCGTAATTGATCGAGCAATAGCTGCGCGAACGGGTGCCTTCGTAGTCGATGCCCAGGCCGCCGCCGACATCCACATGGCTGATCTTCGCGCCCAGGCGTGAGAGCTCCACGAAGTAACGGGTGGCCTCGCGCATGCCGTTGGCGATGTCGCGCACGTTGGAAATCTGCGAGCCCATATGGAAATGCAGCAGGTTCAGGCTATCGGCGTATTCGGTGTCGCGCAGCGACTTCCACAGGTCAAGCACCTGGCGCGGCGACAGCCCGAACTTGGCCTTGTCGCCGCCGCTGTTCTGCCACTTGCCCGCGCCCAGCGACGCCAGCCGCATGCGCACGCCCAGGCCCGGCTTGACGTCCAGCGCGCGCGCCTCTTCCAGCACCAGGTTCAGCTCGGAGGGCTTTTCGATGACGATGAAGGTCTGCAGGCCGAGCTTGCGGCCGATCAGCGCCAGGCGGATGTACTCGCGGTCCTTGTAGCCGTTGCAGACGATCAGCCCACCCGGACGCGACAGTGCCAGCACCGCCATCAGCTCGGGCTTGCTGCCCGCTTCCAGGCCGAAGCCCTCGCCGTGGTGGCTGGCCAGCGTGCCGGCCACGCCGCGGTGCTGGTTGACCTTGATCGGGTACACCGCGGTGTAACCACCGGCGTAGTCCCAATCGGCCTGGGCCTGGGCGAACGCCGCCTGCAGCTTGCCCAGGCGCTGGCCCAGGATGTCCGGGAAGCGCACCAGCAGCGGCAGCTTGGCGCCGGCCGCACGCGCGGCATCCACCACTTCGGGCAGCGACACCGCAGGGCCGTCGGCGGTCGGTCTGACCACGACATGGCCGGCGTCGTTCACATCGAAATACCCATCGGCCCAATGCGGGATCGAGTAGGTCTTGCGGGCTTGGTCGAGGGACCAATCGCTCATTTCGTTGTCTCGGCTGGGGCAAAAGGGCGTGAATTGTAACGCCTGGCATGCCGAGGGTCCGTTACAATCCGCGCCGATCTGACGCCCTGTTCCCGATGGAAACGGGGCTGACGAGGGCTCGGACCTGGCCGTCAGCCGCATGGCTGCACCAGGCTGCGCCCCGACCCTCACCTGGCGCCGTGCGCCACCTTCTCCCGCCGGGAGCAGGAACAGCCCGTTTCTTTTCGATTAGGACGTCCGCATGAGCACCAACGACAACTGGTACATCGAACACTTCCAGCCCACCGGCTCGGCCATCGGCTACCGCATCAGCGGCAAGCTGGACGAGGTGCAGTCCCCGTTCCAGAAGATCGAGATCTACCAGACCACCGATTGGGGCAAGCTGATGATCATCGACGGCGCGGTGATGCTCACCAGCCGCGACAACTTCTTCTATCACGAGATGATCAGCCACCCGGCGCTGTTCACCCATGCCGCCCCCAAGCGCGTGGTGATCATCGGTGGCGGCGACTGCGGCACGCTGCGCGAGGTGCTCAAGCACCCCGGCGTGGAAAGCGCCACCCAGTGCGACATCGACGAGCAGGTCACCCGCATGTCGGAGAAGTACTTCCCCGAACTGTGCGATTCCAATGACGATGCGCGCGCCGAGCTGCTGTTCGACGACGGCGTGGCCTACATGGCCAATTGCCCGGCCGGCAGCGTGGATATCGTGATCGTGGATTCCACCGACCCGGTGGGCCCGGCCGAAGGCCTGTTCAACAAGTCCTTCTACGAGAGCTGCTTCAACGCACTCAAGGACGACGGCATCCTGGTGCAGCAGTCCGAATCGCCGCTGGCGCTGCTGGACCTGATCAAGGAAATGCGCACGGAAATGGGCAAGGCCGGCTTCCAGTCGTTCAAGACCCTGCCGTTCCCGCAGCCGTGCTACCCCACCGGCTGGTGGAGCGTGACCATGGCCAGCAAGCAGGCCAACGCGGATTTCGCCTTCCGCCAGGCCGACGCGCAGGCCAAGGGCTTCGACACGCTGTACTACACCGCGCACTTGCACACCGGCGTGCTGGTGGCACCGCCGTTCGTGGCCAAGGCGCTGGGCGAGTAAGCGTCATAAACGTCATAAACGTCATAAACGTCGGCAGTGGAGTACGCGCTTGCCGGCGTCGTGTGAAACGAGAACGGGGCGGATGTTGTCATCCGCCCCGTTGCCACATCTGCAGTTCCGACGCGCGCCTGATCAGAAGCGCACTTCGGCACCAACGTTCAGCACTTCTGCGCGATTGATGGTGATGTCTTCATCCGAGTAGTAGTAATCGTTGGCGTACACATAGTTCGTATAGAGCACGCTCAAGCTCGCGTGCCGGCCGAGGTCGACGCCAACGCCCGCACCCGCATAGCCGCCGGAAACGCGCTCGTTCGAGTCGCCTTGTGAATTAGCCGACCAGTATCCCAGCCGCACGACGGCAAACAGTGGGCTGTCGCCGAAGTTGAAGCGCGCCATGCCGCCCAGACTGCCGAATTCCACGCTAGGAACGTAGTAGCCGTCGTGGTCACTGATACGGGCCAGCTTTCCAACTGCGGCCTCGATGCCGATCAACGTCACCGGGCCTGCACGCCACCGATAACCGGCGTTGAGGCCAAGCATGTCCTGGTCGATGCTTTCGTACACCTTGCCCTGGCCGCCCTGCACACCGATAAACGCGCCACTCTTCAGGCGTTGCTCCTCCTGGCGTGGTGGCGGTGGTGCATACGCTGGTATTGGTGTGGTGTCCACGACCGGGTACGGTGCAGTGGCGGTGGTCATTCCATCGCTGGTGGTCCCGCTCGCACCGGCAGACTGCGGCGACGTGCCGCGTGTTTGCTGCGTACTTGCGGCAGGCGCCTCCGCACCCTGCGTACCGGCCTGCTGCTGCTTTTGCTGCTGGCGGTAGCTGTCCCAGCCGCGCGATAACGATTGCGCCGAGGCCTGTGCCGTGACGCCAAGCGCCGTGCAGGCCAACAGCAGTGTTGCGGTCCTTTTCATCGCATCCCCATGTGTGAAACTCCATCGTCTTCCGCATCCTTGCGCGCGCAGGCATGGCCCAACGGCGTCCGGAAGTGGCGCAGTTGCCGTCAGTAGCTGGAGGCGTTCCCCTCATCACCGCATGGCACGCGGCGCGCACGCCTTGGCATGCGCGCGGGTGATGCAGCCCCCCTGACCGCAGCGGCACAGTGCCTGGAGTCTCATTTGCGGTCAAGACGTTAAGTGACCGGTTTCCGATGGACGGTTGAGGCGCGATGCCGCTTCTGCCTGGCTGTCAGTTGTGCCTCGTCTCAACGTAGCTGCTGTGCGGCGCCGCCTCGGCATCTACTTCCAGCAACCGCCTGCATCTGCGTGATCGCCCAAGTGCCTGATCTGGCAGAGCGTTCCATCTCCGGAACATTTCATTTTTTTAACAAATCTAATTTCAGAACTTGGAAGTTCTAAAATTGCCTGGTCCCGATCCGAGTGATCACCGTGGACCTGCAGACGCGTGACCACTCCCGCGCCCCTAGGGTCCGGAGAGCCGTCATGCACTACCAAGCGCTGGATACCGCCAGCCTGACCATTGCCACCCCCGTGCTGCTCAAGCAAGGCACCCGCCTGCTCGAGCCCACCGTCTACCGCACCCATCTGGATGGACAGTTGGCGGTGGTCAAGGACTACAGCCGCTACCGGCGCACCCTGCTCGCGCCGATCGCGCGGCTGATGGTGCGCCACGAGGCCAACATGCTGCGGCGCCTGCAGGGCTGGAAGCATGCACCGGCCTTGCTCGGCACCTTGGGTGGCCTGGCGCTGGGCATGGAGTTCATTCCCGGCGACACGCTCAGCGCCAGCGCGGTGGTGGGGCAGGAGGTCTTTCAGCAGCTGCAGCACGCCTTGCGCCGCCTGCATGCGGTGGGCATCACCCATAACGACCTGCATGGCACCAACGTGGTGGTCAGCGCCGGGGTGCCGGTGCTGATCGATTTCACCTCGGCGTGGCGGTTCCCGCGCTGGTTACGCCGCAGCACGCTGTCGCGGCAGCTGCAGCGCAGCGATGTGGCGAACTTCCAGAAGATGCGTCGGCGCCTGGTCGGCATCGCGCCCAGCGACGCCGAAGCCGCGCTCACTGCCGAACCGGGATGGGTGCGCGGCGTGCGTAACGGCTGGAAGCGGCTGTATCGGCGGCTGAAGGGTGGCGCTGCCTGAGATCCGGCAGGGGTGGGCTTGCGGTGCGTTGTTGATCGCAGGCTGGTGGGATCCACAGGATTGGCCGTGGACTGCGGACTGCGGACTGCGGACTGCGGACTGCGGACTGCGGACTGCGGACTGCGGACTGCGATAAGTCTGTGCCCGTAGTAAGTCGGGTTACTGCGGTCTTCCGCCGACGATCAGATCCAGATGCACGTGCTTGCGCGCATGGCAGCGCCGTCGATCACGTCGTGGCGAGGTCCACCAGCGCCTCCACCCACTGATCAGCACCAAGCACTACCTGGGAGCGTGGCATTCGCCCCACGGACGAACGTGCCTTACAGCGCGTCGCCGTCCAGTTCGCCGGTGCGGATGCGCACCACGCTGCCCAGGTCGTAGACGAACACCTTGCCGTCGCCGATCTTGCCGGTGCCGGCCGCCTTGACGATGGCTTCCACCACCTGCTCGGCCTGGTCGTCGGTCACCGCCACTTCGATCTTCACCTTGGGCAGGAAGTCGACCACGTATTCGGCGCCGCGATACAACTCGGTGTGGCCCTTCTGGCGCCCGAATCCCTTGACCTCGGTCACCGTGATGCCCGCGACGCCGCAGCCGGCGAGTGCTTCGCGTACATCGTCCAGCTTGAACGGTTTGACGATGGCCATGATCATTTTCATCGGGGGCAAGTCCCAGGAATGACGGGCGCGCAGCATACCGTGGACCGCCGCAACACTCATCCCATCCGATGGCAGGGGCCGCCACGGCCGACAGCCGAATGGGACTATCCTTACCGCCTGCCGACTGCCCTGCCGATGTCCCGTCTGTCCGGCCTGCACTAGGCTTCCTACGGACCTGCGGAGAACTGCCATGATCGATTTCAACCAACTCGACGACCTTGCCCGCCGCCTCAGCGACCTGGTGCCGCCGGGCCTGCGTCAGTCGCGTGAAGAACTGCAGAGCACTTTCAAGGGCGCGCTGCAGGCTGGCCTGGGCAAGCTGGACCTGGTCACCCGCGAAGAGTTCGATGTGCAGCGCGCGGTGCTGCTGCGCACACGCGAAAAACTCGACGCGCTGGAGCAGACGGTCGCAGCGCTGGAAGCGCGCAGCGGCAACGCGCCGCCCACCTCCCCAACCCCCTGACCCAAGGCCGCCCCCATGAGTCTGGCGCTGGTGCACAGCCGTGCCCGCGTGGGAGTGCACGCGCCTGAAGTCCGGGTGGAAGTGCATCTCTCCGGCGGCCTGCCTTCCACCCAGATCGTGGGCCTGCCCGAGGCCGCGGTGCGCGAGTCACGCGAACGGGTCCGTGCCGCCTTGCTGTGCGCACAGTTCGAATTCCCCGCACGCCGCATCACCATCAACCTGGCGCCGGCGGATCTACCCAAGGACGGCGGGCGCTTCGACCTGCCGATCGCGCTCGGCATCCTTGCGGCCAGCGGGCAGATCGACCGCCAGGCCCTGGCCGACTACGAATTCCTCGGCGAGCTGGCCCTCACCGGCGAGCTGCGCGGCATCGATGGGGTGCTGCCTGCGGCCCTGGCCGCCGCGCAGGCCGGGCGGCGCCTGATCGTGCCGCTGGCCAACGGCGCCGAGGCGGCCATCGCCGGACACGTGCAGGCCTTCACCGCGCGCACCTTGCTGGAAGTGTGCGCCGCACTCAACGGCACCCAGCCGCCACCGGCCGCCGAACTGGCGATCGTGGCGCTCGGCGCCCGCGCGCTACCGGACATGGCCGACGTGCGCGGGCAGCCGCATGCACGCCGGGCCCTGGAGATCGCCGCGGCCGGCGGCCATCACCTGCTGCTGGTCGGCAGCCCTGGCTGCGGCAAGACCCTGCTGGCCTCGCGCCTGCCCAGTCTGTTGCCGGACGCCAGCGAGGCCGAGGCGCTGGAAACCGCCGCCATCACCTCCATCAGCGGACGCGGCCTGGACCTGGCGCGCTGGCGGCAACGCCCGTATCGCGCCCCGCACCACACCGCCAGCGCAGTGGCACTGGTAGGCGGTGGCACCCATCCGCGCCCGGGCGAAATCTCATTGGCGCACAACGGGGTGCTGTTCCTGGACGAGCTGCCCGAGTGGCAGCGGCAGACCCTGGAAGTGCTGCGCGAGCCGCTGGAGTCCGGCGTGGTCACCATCTCGCGGGCCGCGCGCAGCATGGACTTCCCGGCGCGGTTCCAGCTGGTCGCCGCAATGAATCCCTGCCCGTGCGGCTGGGCCGGCGATGCCAGCGGGCGATGCCGCTGCAGTGGTGACGCCATCCGCCGGTATCGCAGCCGCATCTCCGGGCCGCTGCTGGATCGCATCGACCTGCACGTCGACGTGCCGCGCCTGCCGCCGCAGGCACTGCGCAGCGGTGCGACCGGCGAGGACAGTGCCAGCGTGCGTGCACGCGTCGCCGCCGCGCGCGAACGCCAGCAGGCACGTGCACAGGTGCCCAATGCCCGGCTGGACCAGGCCGCCACCGACCGCCACTGCCGGTTGGGCAATGACGATCAGTTGCTGCTGGAACGCGCCATCGAACATCTGCAGCTGTCCGCGCGCTCGATGCATCGCATTCTGCGCGTTTCGCGCACCATCGCCGATCTCGACGACAGCGCCGACATCGCCACCCGTCACCTCACCGAAGCCATCGGCTACCGTAAACTCGACCGTGCCCTTGATACCTCCAGCGCCGCATAACGGGTCTTGATGGATGGCTCTGACAACGCGACCGGCGGCAGACGCATGCGGGTTCGTGGTGAAGGAAAGACGCGTGGCCACTGCGGTGACGCCGCTGGGCGTGTCGCCAGGCTGCTCTGCGCTGCTCGATCAACACACTGTGCTCGAACAACACACTGAGTGTGCGGTGCGCTGCGTGGCCGCACGCCTGCGTTGCACCTTGCTGCGTTGATCTGCTCGGCACGCGTAGTGCGCGGCGCATGCTCGAAAACAGCCCGCTGTGGTCAATCACAGGAGGCCGCAACCAGCGCGTAAGGCCACACCGCACCACATGCCGACACCCGATTCATGGCGGTGCGCGTACAACTGCGGCGATCCCACTGCACAGAGGCCGCCATGAGCCGACATCCCGACCTGTCCACCGTCGCATCACTGGACCTGAGCCGTTATCTCGGCACCTGGTACGAGATCGCCCGCCTGCCGATCCGTTTCGAGGATGCCGATTGCACCGATGTGTCTGCGCATTATTCGTTGGACGCCGACGGCGGCATCCGCGTGCAGAACCGCTGCTTCACCGCCAAGGGCGAGCTCGAGGAAGCGGTTGGGCAGGCACGCGCGATCGATGAAACGGGCGCACGCCTGGAAGTCACCTTTTTGCCGGAAGGCTTGCGCTGGATTCCCTTCACCAAAGGCGACTACTGGGTGATGCGTATCGATGCCGACTACACCGCTGCGCTGGTCGGCAGCCCGGATCGCAAATACCTGTGGTTGCTGGCGCGCTTGCCGCAGCTGGACGAAAACATCGCGCAGACCTATCTGGCCCATGCACGCGAGCAGGGCTTCGATCTGGCGCCGCTGATCCACACCCCGCATACGGGGCGGCTGACCGAGCAGCCGCTCCCGTAGCGCGGCACCGCTAGTTGTTGAGGGTGCCCAGGTCCTTGGCGGCGGCCTGCGCGCCCTCCAGGCTGTCGAAGGCGACGCCGGTGTCGCCCACCACATACTTGGTCACCTCGCCGTCGCGGGTGGCCTCCTGCATCTTGAAGATCGGCACTGCATCGGTGCCGCCGACGCGTTCTTTCTGTTGGGTCATGGGTCGTTCTCCATCGAGGGCGCCAGCATGGCGCCGAGGTGTCGGATCAGTGCAGCACTGCCGACCACCTGACCCTACCCGCTGCCCCGACGCGGGTGCGTGAACCTAACAGGGCCGGACCTTTCAGCACCGGCACAAGCGGCCGCGAGCACAAAAACGCGACCGCTTCGCCGAAACGCTGCCCGCAATGCGCGTGTGTGTCGTACATTCGTGACGTGCAGCCTCATCTGTCACCGCCGCCCGCCATCTCCGTCCCCATGCGGCGGTGTTGCGTGGCCGAACATCCGCCACAGCGCAAACCACTCTTGAGCGCGCCGTGCGCGGCTGCCCACCCTGCCATCGGCCAGCCGGCAATGCTGGCTACCCATGTCAGGATCTGAAGTGAAGCGGCACCGCATCATCAGCGTCACCGTGCTGCTTGCCCTGCTGTGTGCGGCGCTTCCCACCGGCGTGTCGTATTACCTGGCTTGGCGGTTGGCGCTCACGCGCGAGCAGGCCGAGTTGAGCCGGCTGGCCGAATTGTCGATCCGCCGCACCGACACCGCCTTCGACGAGGCGCATGGCGCGCTGCTGAGCATGGCCGCTTCGACCCTGCCCTCCTGTTCGCCCGCGCACCTGGCGCAGATGCGCGCGCTGGTGCTGAGCAGCCACCACATCGTCGAACTCGGCCATTTCCAGCAAGGTCAGCTGCGCTGCACCTCGTGGGGCACGCTGGACGCGGCAGTGCCACAGACGCCTGCGGACTTCACGGTCGCCCGCGGGATCGCCGTCACCACCCGCCTGCTCCCGCTGGCCAGCCCGCAGCACCCGGTGATGGCCCTGCACCTGGGCGACTACAACGTCCTGATCAACCCCTCCACCCTCACCGACATCAACGTTCCGCCCGGCCTGCAGTTGGCGATCGGCACGCCGGCCGGGCAGATCCTCAGCAGCACCGGCACTGCCGCCGAACAGTTGCTGCAGGGGCAGGCGCTGGCGGCCACCTCGCATGCCGCTCCGGCCTCGGAAGTGCTGTCCGGGCGGGCGCGGCGCGGCGATTGGGTGGCCGTGGTCACCGAGCCGGCCGCTTATCTGCGCGGGCCGCTGGCGGCCTTGCGCCTGCAGCTGCTGCCGGTCGGCATCCTGGTGGCGCTGTTGCTGGTGGGCGCGGTGGTGTGGGTGTCGCGGCGGCGCCTGTCCCCGCTGGCGCGGCTGGAGATCGCCGTGCAGCGTGGCGAGTTCGTGGTGCATTACCAACCGATCATCGCGCTGGACAGCGGAGACTGCGTGGGCGCCGAGGCCCTGGTGCGCTGGCAGCAGCCCGGCGGCGCGCTGGTGCCGCCGGATGACTTCATCCCGTTGGCCGAGCACAGTGGGTTGATCCTGCCGATCACCGACCTGGTGGTGGCCGAAGTCATCCGCGACCTCGGCCCCATGCTGGCGGCCGATCGCTCCCTGCACGTGGCCATCAATGTCTCGGCCGGCGATATCAAGAGCGGCCGCGTGCAGAGCGTGCTGGCCGATGCATTGGCCGGCACCGGCGTGGACAGCGGGCAACTGTGGGTGGAAGCGACCGAGCGCAGCCTCATGGATATCGATGCGGCGCGCACCACGATCATGCATCTGCGCGGCGCCGGCCACACCGTGTCCATCGACGACTTCGGCACCGGCTATTCGAGCCTGCAATACCTGCAGGGGTTGCCGCTGGACGCGTTGAAGATCGACAAATCCTTCGTGGACACCATCGGCACGCACTCGGCCACCAGCGCGGTGACCTCGCACATCATCGAAATGGCCAAGACCCTGCAGTTGCGCACCATTGCCGAAGGCGTGGAGCGGCAGGAGCAACTGGATTATCTGCGCGCCCACGGCGTGGACCTGGCACAGGGCTGGCTGTTCTCGCGCGCCTTGCCGGCGGCGGGATTCATCGCCTATCGCAATGCGCTGCGGCGGACTGGCTGAGCGTCGGATCGCTGATCTGCGCAGTGGGTTGTTAGTTCATTGGTTCATTGGTTCATTGGTTCGTTTGGTCGTTAGGTCGTTAGGTCGTTAGGTCGCGATCAGCGGACATGCTGCGCGCTGAAACAGCGACAGACAGTTGTTACGCATTACCGCATGCACTCCAACGCAACCGCCCTTCCATCCCGGCGACATCGCATCACATCGCGGTTCCAAGCAAAGCCGACAGCGATGGCGCGAGCCCTGCCACACCTCTTTCTGTTGTACGTGCCAACGAGCGCAGCTGCTCCTCAATACAGTCAGCCAAACAGTTGCGCACCCCACAAACACAATCGGCCTGCCGCACGCGCGACAGGCCGATCATCTGCATCAAGTCGCAAGCCTCAGGCGCGTTGCAGTGCGCCGTCGTTCTGACGCACCGGTGCCGGGCGGCTCGGGAATGCATGCCGCACGATCCGCCACATCACCTGGCCGAACTGACGCGGCAGCGAGCCGGTGTTGTAGTGCTGGCCGTAGCGCGCGCAGATCTGCTTCACTTCGATCGCGATCTGCGCATAGCGATTGGCCGGCAGGTCGGGATAGAAGTGGTGTTCGATCTGGTGGCTCAAGTTGCCCGAGAGCACATTCATCAGCTTGCCGCCGGTCAGGTTGGACGAACCACGCAGCTGACGCAGATACCAGTGACCACGCGACTCGTTGCGGATCGATTCCTTCGGGAACACTTCCGCATCGGCGGTGAAGTGGCCGCAGAAGATGATCACGAAGGTCCAGATGCTGCGCAGCATGTTCGCGGCCAGGTTGCCCAGCAGCACGGTCAGGAAGAACGGGCCGGCCAGCAACGGAAACACGATGTAGTCCTTGAGCATCTGACGGCCCATCTTGCGGCCGACCGGCAGGAACGACGCGCGCAATTCGGCAGCCTTCATCTTGCCAGCGAACCAGCGGCCCAGGCGCAGGTCCTGGATCGCCACGCCCCATTCGAACAGCAGCGCGAACACCACCGCGATGAACGGCTGCAGCAGGTAGAACGGGCGCCAGCGCTGCTCG
Source organism: Xanthomonas sp. NCPPB 4037 (assembly GCF_041475695.2). Taxonomy (NCBI): domain Bacteria; kingdom Pseudomonadati; phylum Pseudomonadota; class Gammaproteobacteria; order Lysobacterales; family Lysobacteraceae; genus Xanthomonas; species Xanthomonas sp. NCPPB 4037. Next base: position 444,897 of record NZ_CM191261.1, on the reverse strand, counting down.
GGGAAGATGCGCAACAGGCCGTAACCGATGTCGTCATCCATCCCACGCACGTTGGTATACGTGTGGTGCTTGAAGTTGTGGGTCTTGCGCCAGTTATCGCCGGTGGCAACGATGTCCCACTCGTAGGTGTTGCCGTTGAGCTGCGGGTCGCCCATCCAGTCGTACTGGCCGTGCATGACGTTGTGGCCCAGCTCCATGTTTTCCAGGATCTTGGACAGGGTCAGCAGCGCCACGCCGGCGATCCACGCCGGGATCAGCACGCTGTGAACGAAGGCGCCCAGAAACAGCAGCGCACGGCCGGCCACGCCGGTCCAGCGCACGGCCGCAACGATGCGACGGATGTAGCGCGCGTCGGCGGCGCCGACCTGGGTCAGCACGCGGGCACGGACGGCATCGAGCTCGTCGCCGAAGGACTGCAGTTCGGCGGCGGACAGGGCGCGGTTATGGACTCGGCTCATGAGGGTTCCTTACAGATCCAGGATCAGGTCGGTGCTGGCGGCGCTGATGCACAGGCGTACCTGTGCGGTGGGTTCGCTGCTGCGCTCGCCGGTCAGCAGGTGCCGCGTGGTGCCGGACTGGCGCGCACACGCGCAGCTGTTGCAGATGCCCATGCGGCAGCCGTGTTTGGGACGCAGGCCCTGGGCTTCCAGCCCTTCCAGCAGCGACTGGCCGCGCGGCAGGGTCAGCGTACGGCCGCTGCGTGACAGCTGGACCTGCACCTGACCGGCTTCGCCGTCGTCCAGTGCCGGCACGCTGAAGGCTTCGGCCTGGAACCGGGCAACACGGTCCTGCAAGCGCGCGCGCGCGGCCTGCACGAAACCGCCCGGCCCGCAGGCCATCACATGCCGGTCCTGCAGGGCGGTGACCTGCTCCAGCGGGAAGCTGTCGATCCGCGGCGCAGGCGCGGCGCCTTCGCGGGTGGTGAGCAATTGCACGCGCAGGCGTGGATGCGCGGCCGCCAGCGCTTCGAATTCGTCCAGGAAGCAGGCCTCGTCGCGCTGGCGCACCCAGTACAGCAGGTCCACGTCCATCGGCATGCCTGCCGCGGCCGCGGCCTGCAGCAGCGCGCGCATCGGCGTGATGCCGCTGCCAGCTGCCAACAGCAACAGAGGTGCGGGCGTTGTGGGCAGCAGCATGTCGCCGAACGCCGGATCCAGCGAGACCACCGCACCCAGCGGCGCCTGACTGGCCAGATACGTGCTGACCAGCCCGCCGGTGATCGCCTTGACGGTGATCGCCAGGCGGCCGTCGGCCAGCACCGTGGGGCTGTAGCTGCGCAGCAGGCGGCGGCCGTCGATTTCCACGCCGATGCTGACGTGCTGGCCGGCCTGCAGGCCCCGCCAATGCCCATTGGGCTGGAACAGCAAGGTCACTGCATCCCGGCTGGCTGGCGTGCGTGCGACCAGCCGCGCCAGCGGGCGCTCCAGGGTCCACAGCGGGTTGATCCGGGTCGCCCAGAAGTCGAACAGCTGGGGCGACACCAGCCGGCGCGCCAGGCGCGTGGGCAGCGGGGACTTGGGCATGCGAGCAGGAGCCGAGTTCATGGGGTGTACTATACGCACGCATGCACAGACGTGTATACAGTTGTATATCGACCAGAGGGGCTATGATTCAGGCCCACGCCCGGCTGCTGCCTCATGACCTCCATCGCCCTGCCATCCCACGACGCGCCGCCGTCACGCAAGCCGGCGATTTCACGCGAGGACCTGATCGCCGCAGCGCTGTCGTTGATCGGCCCGCACCGCAGCCTGTCCACGCTGAGCCTGCGCGAAGTGGCCCGCGAGGCCGGCATCGCGCCGAACAGCTTCTACCGCCAGTTCCGCGACATGGACGAGCTCGCCGTGGCGCTGATCGATCTGGCCGGGCGCTCGCTGCGCACCATCATCGGCCAGGCACGGCGGCGGGCGACCTCCACCGACCGCAGCGTGATCCGGGTGTCGGTGGAGACCTTCATGGAACAGCTGCGCGCCGACGACAAGCTGCTGCACGTGTTGCTACGCGAAGGCGCGGTGGGCTCGGATGCCTTCAAGCAGGCGGTGGAACGCGAGCTCAGCTATTTCGAAGACGAGCTGCGCGTGGACCTGATCCGCCTGGCCGCTGCCGACGGCGCCACGCTGCATGCGCCGGCGCTGGTCTCCAAGGCGATCACCCGGCTGGTGTTTGCGATGGGCGCCACGGCGATGGACCTGCCGCCGGAGAAAGACCCCGAGCTGGTCGAACAGATCTCGCAGATGCTGCGCATGATCCTCACCGGCGCCCGCACGCTGGGCTCGCACGGCCACTGAGTGCGGGACTGGCAGGTGCTGCGTTGTCGACACGCTGGAGTGCGTGCGCCATTGACGCTGTGCTGCGCCATCGGTATCCCTGCGCGAATGCGTCTTTAGTCGCCTACAAACCGTTGGATGCGTCCCGGTGTATGCACCCAAGCGGCACGGCGGTGCGTTGCCCACAGCGCGACCGACTGTCGCGATTGGGATACGTTGAGACAGCGCCCAGCGCGTTTTTCACACGCCTGCCGAGGCCGCCGTTGCATCAATGGCCGAACACGCACGCGCACCGTCGCCACCCAGTGAGCATGCCCGCACATACCGCTGGGTGATTCACGGCGTCTCGGCGGGCCGCGCCCTAGCGTCGGCTACCCGCTTGCCTTGCCGCTGCCCATGCCTGCGCACCGCATCCCTTCTGCGCCCACCACTCCATTAGCCAAGCCGGTGGACACCGTGCCCAGCGGCACCTTGACCGCGCTGCGAGCGCAGGCACAGCACTGCCGTCGCTGCGATCTCTGGAAGCCGGCCACCCAGGTTGTATTTGGCGCCGGCCCTGCCCGCGCGCCGTTGATGATCATTGGCGAACAGCCCGGCGACCAGGAAGACCAGCAGGGCCGCCCGTTCGTGGGCCCGGCCGGCCAGTTCCTGGGCACGCTGATGGCCGACGTGGGCCTGGATCCGGCGATGGCCTACGTCACCAACACGGTCAAGCATTTCAAGTTCGTCCCGCGCGGCAAACGCCGGCTGCATCAGCGCGCCACCGCCGGCGAACAGGCCGCGTGCCGGCCGTGGTTGGCCGCCGAACTGTTACGGGTGCGCCCACGCATTGTGCTGGCGCTGGGCGCGATGGCGGCGCAGACCCTGTTCGGCAACGCGTTTCGATTGACCACCGAACGCGGGCAATGGCGCGCGCTGGATGACCGCACCACTGCGCTGGCAAGCTGGCACCCGTCCGCCATCCTGCGCATGCGTGAGCCCGAGCGCACCGCCACACGCGCGCTGCTGCGTGAGGATCTGGCCCAGGTCGCGGCCGCACTGAATAACCGCCGATGATGCCCGGAGATAATCGGCCCGATTATTTTTTTTGCATAAAGTCCTTGCACAATAAAAACAACACGGGTAATGTTCGCGCCCTCGGCAGGTACGCCCTACACTTTTTGGATTCCCGCGCAGATGACCATTCATCTCCCCAGCAAACAGGACCGACTGCAACGCGCCAACCGCGTTCCGCAGACGCGTGTCGCCGTGCTGGCAGCGCGGATGCACACCTTCGATTGATCTTCAGCCACAGGAGATCGGTCACCCGATCTCCGAGGCTTGCGAACGCCCTCGGATGCTGCATCCGGGGGCGTTTTTCGTTATGCGTTCGCTCAATAGGTTGGTACGGCTGATCGCCGAAGACACCCGGGCAGGGAACGCCCGGCAACAGGGAAGTTGCAGTGCTGCGAGGCGCGCAAGCGCTGTGCCCAGGTGTCGGGCACGGGCGGCAGACGATCATGCGTACACATGGATTATCGTTCCTAAAGAACGGTAATCAGAAACGATGCAGAAAGGTTTCCAGCGGTCTGGAGTTTATTCCAGCTGGTGTGCGCGGCGTGCCGTGGCATATACCGGAAACCCCGATGCAGTTTCTGACATCGGATGTCGGCTCCTGGTGGGAGCGGTGGCGTCAGCCACAGGGTCGGTTCGATTCCGGCACATCCACCACTGGATAGCTCAGTTGGGTAGAGCAGCGGAGTCACCTCCGTGAGTCGCGGGTTCGAATCCCGCTCCACCATGACCTTTCACGTCATGCACCACGGGACACATGTCCCAACTCCAGGAAACGCCCTTGCCTGATGCACCACGGGACACATGTCCCAACTCCAGGAAACGCCCTTGCCTGGTGTAAGCGTACAACCGTGCGCGGCCACCAGACAGCGGCGCTGTCGCCGGGCCTGTGGCCTGACGCTGCCTTCCCTGCAGTGCGCCTGGCCGTGCGGTTCGCCGTGTTGGTCATGCGCGGTGCGGCGGCAGCGCCAGCCCACTGTGCTCCGCCACCGCGCTCTGTCGGGCGTTTCCTTCTTTTTCTTGCTTGCGCCGCGTTGCGTCGGCAATGGCTTCGTCCCGGTTCCGATCCGGGGGACGAGGCGTGCGTGCGTGCCCGGATCGGATCACCAGAGCCAACCCAAGGAGACATGCCATGTTCTGGACCAAGAAGGTCGTGATCGGTGACGGCGAACGCGGCCTGGTGTAGCGCGACCGGCGCTTTGCGCGCCTGCTCATGCCCGGCGTCTATCGCCTGTTCGACCGGTTGCATCGCCTGACCATCACGCTGCATGCGGTGGGCAATGGCGCCCCGGTAGGGGCGGAGGCCGAGCGGCTGATCGAGGCGCTGGGCCCGCAGCTGGAGACGCACTGTGTGCTCGCCGACATCGGCGCGCACCAGGTCGGCCTGCTGCTGCGCAACGGCGTCCTCGACGGCGTACTGCCGCCGGGCTCGCGCACGCTGTACTGGCGTGGGGCCCCCCCCTGTCCGTGCAGGTGCTGCCGCTCAGCGATGGGCTGCAGGTGCCAACGGATGTGCAGCGCCGGCTGCGCCAGCTCGGCACGCTGTCGAAGGTGGCCAGCTGCGTTGAGGTGCCGGCCGATTCGGTCGGCCTGGTCTCGGTGGATGGCACGCTTGCACCACCGCTGCCACCCGGGGCGTATGCGTTCTGGAATTTCCAGAACACCGTGGTGACCGAAGTGGTCGACCTGCGCGTGCAATCGGTCGAAGTCTCCGGCCAGGAGCTGCTGACCCGCGACAAGGTGTCGTTGCGGGTCAACCTGGCTGCCAGCATGCGCATCACCGATGCGGTGGCCATGCGCACCCGCGTGGCCAAGGCCGGTGATTTGCTGTATCGCGAACTGCAGTACGGGCTGCGCCGTGCGGTGGCCAGCAAGACGCTGGACGAGTTGCTGGGCGACAAGGCATCGCTGGACGCCGACATCGTGGCGCATGTGCGTGGCAGCGTGCACGGCTTCGGCATCGAGGTGCTGGGCGTGGGCGTCAAGGACGTGATCCTGCCCGGCGAGATGCGCGCCATCCTCAATGCCGTGGTGCAGGCAGAGAAGCAGGCGCAAGCCAATGTGATCCGCCGGCGCGAAGAAGCCAATGCCACGCGTTCACTGCTCAACACTGCAAAGTTGATCGAGGAAAGCAGCGTGCTGATGCGGCTGAAGGAACTGGAGGCCTTGGAAAAGGTCACCGAAAAGATCAACACGCTCACCGTGTTCGGCGGCCTGGATGGCGTGCTGAAGCAGCTGGTGACGCTGCGCTGATGATCGCCGTGTGCGGTGGACGGATCCGCCACGCACGACCCCAAAGGAATGAGAACAATGAACACACACGCCTATGAATTTCTGCATGCCGAAGGCACCTCCACGCCGATCAAGGGTTGGGTGCGTGGCGTGCCGCTGGAAGAACAGGCGCATGCACAGCTGCGCAACATCGCCGCCGTGCCCTTTGTGGGGCCGTGGGTGGCGGTGATGCCCGACGTGCACCTGGGCAAGGGTGCAACCGTGGGCTCGGTGATCCCGACCCGCGGCGCCATCATCCCGGCCGCGGTCGGGGTGGACATCGGCTGTGGCATGGCCGCAGTGCGCACCACGCTGCGTGCAAACGATCTGCCCGACAACCTGGCCCAGCTGCGCTCCAGCATCGAGCGCAGCGTGCCGGTGGGCAATGGCCGGGGTGGCGAACACCGTAAGCTCCCGGACAGCATCGCCACGCGCATTGCACAGTCCGGGCTGGTGCCGCGCCTGGAAGCGATCAAGCAGACCCATCGGCGCATCCGTACCGACAAGCTGGAGTGCCAGATCGGCACGTTGGGCGGCGGCAATCACTTCATCGAGATCTGCCTGGACGAAACCGATGCGGTCTGGGTGATGCTGCACAGCGGCTCGCGCGGCACCGGCAACCTGATCGGCACCTATTTCATCGAGCGGGCGCGTGAGCAGCTGGCACACCGCGTGCTGGGCTTTCATTTGCCCGACAAGGACCTGGCGTTCTTCATGCAGGGCGAGCCGTTGTTCGATGAGTACGTGGAAGCGGTGTCGTGGGCGCAGGACTACGCCCGCGAAAACCGCGAGGCGATGATGGCGCGGGTGCTGGCGGAAATGCGCCACCGCTTGCCGAAGTTCCAGCTGGAAAAGCTGGCGGTGAACTGTCACCACAACTACGTGCAGAAGGAAACGCACGGCGGCGAGGAACTGTTGGTCACCCGCAAGGGCGCGGTCAGTGCGCGCACCGGCGAGTTGGGCATCATTCCCGGCAGCATGGGCACGCGTAGCTACATCGTGCGCGGGCTCGGCAACGCGGAGAGCTTCCACAGCTGCAGCCATGGTGCGGGCCGGGTCATGAGCCGGACCGCCGCGCGTCAGCAGATCACGCTGGCGCAGCACCGCGAAGCCACTGCGCACGTGGAATGCCGCAAGGATGCGGCGGTCATCGACGAATCGCCGGCGGCGTACAAGTCGATCGACGCCGTGATGGCCGCGCAGCAGGATCTGGTGGAAGTGCTGCACACGCTGCGCCAGGTGGTGTGCATCAAGGGGTGAGCGAGGGCCATGCAAGCGGCCCTTTTCATTGCGCGTGCGAAGGCGACGAACTCATCCGTCGCTGCAGGTGCACAGTTCAGTCATGTCGCGGCCGCACTCACATCCACGCACACACGTTTCACTCTTGCGACGCCATCGTGACGCCACATTCGCGGACCTGCACTGTCAGGACGCGTCCTTGAAGCAACCCGGAGGCGACATGACCAGCTACGACAAGCAGGAACGCAAGGCAGAAGCGCAAGATCTCAACCGCGACCCGATCTCCGGCGCGCCCGGCTCCCATCCGGTTGGCGTGGGCGTGGGCGGCATTGCCGGTGGTGCGGCCGCAGGCGCGCTGGCGGGCACGGTGTTTGGCCCGCTGGGCACGCTGATCGGCGCCGCGGCAGGTGTGGTTGCTGGCGCTGCCGCAGGCAAGGGCGTCGCCGAACGGCTAGACCCAACGGTGGAGACCGAATACTGGCGCCAGGAGCATCGCAACCGCCCGTACTACAAGGAAGGCACCGACTACGATCGCGACTACGCCACCGTCTACGGATTCGGCCTGCAGGCGCGCGAAACCCGCCCCACCAGCACCTGGGAAGAGACCGAAGCCACGCTGGCAGGCGAATGGCCGCGCAACCGTGGTGAATCGCGTCTTGAGTGGGACGAAGCCCGCCTCGCCGCGCGTGATGCCTGGGACCGTGCGGATCGCACTCACACCGTGTATCGCGACAGCGACACCCACTACCAGAGCCGCTTCGACAGCGTGGGTTACCGCGAAGCCGATTACTCCTACGATGACTATCGCCCTGCGTACCGCTATGGCATGCAGGCGCGCCAGCAGCATGCCGGCCGCCAATGGGATGACCATCTGGAGCGCGACCTGGGCGACGGCTGGGACCGCTTCAAGGCCGATTCGCGCCTGAGCTGGGAAAAAGCCAAGCATGCCGTGCGCGAGGCCTTTGATTCGGACCGTCACGATGGCTCGGTGCGCCGCACCGATGACACCCGTCTTTAAAGGAGCGCGCTACGTGCAGCGCAATGCGTTGCACGTGGATGGCTAACAACAACGGGCCCAGTGGGCCCGTTGTTGTTTTCAAGCCTTGCGAGACTGTCTTGCTGCGCGGCGACGTGCGTGTTTTGAGCCGCCACCGGCAAGTGCACCTATCCCGACGTCTTTTCTACCGCACGAATATCGCCACGAAATTCGCGTGAGCCCTGCCCCGGCAACGACACCGCGTCGCCCTGCTGTTCCTTGAGCAACTGCTTGCGTGCGGCCACCACTTCCTTGGCCAATGCGATGCGACGCCCCACCACCATCTCGGTCAGCCAATCGATCAATGCACGGGTGTATTCCTGCTGATGCTCTTTCACGCTCAACGCATGATCGGCACCGGCAATGACACGCGAGGTCAGCGAGCGCGCATTGGTGAAGGCAGTTGCATAGTTGCGCATCACTGGATGCGGCACGATCACATCGTTCTCGGCCTCCACCAGCAACACGTCGCCCTTGTATTGCGCGCACGCGGCAAGCGCCAGATTGTCGCTGGGCGCCAGCGCACGCCGGCGATAATCCATCAAGTCCGGGTCGGCATTCAGGCTCACTTTCGGCTGATCCCAATGCGCATCCTTGTAGAGCGCAGGCGAGCGCAGCGCCAGCCATTCCACCGGGCGCTCGCGCGTCAGCAATGCCGAGAGATAGCCCCCATAGCTCAGGCCCACCACCGCAATCGAATGCGCATCCACATACGGCAGGCTTGCCAGCTGATCGTAGGCGGCCTTGATATCGTCCAGGTTCTGCGCACGTGTCACGCTCTGGCGCATCGAGGCATAGCCTTCGTGGCCGCGTAGATCGAAGGTCATGCAGATGCAGCCCAGGCCCACGGCTTCGCGCGCGCGCACCAGGCTGTGATGCTGGCTGCCACCCCACCCGTGCACGAACAACACGCCCGGCATGCCGGTCGGCGTGAGCAAGGTGCCGCTGAGTTCATCTTGGCCAACGGGGATTTCGATGCTGGATAGTTTGGCTTCCATCAGTCCGTAGACACCCTCCGGTATTTGACGCGCGGCCCGGGCCTGGGCCGCTGCGCGCGGTAGTAGATCTGTGCGTCGTCCGGCGCATCGCCCTCATACAGTTCATGTGTGGAGGCGGTCACCCACTGCAGCGCCGGGTCCTGCTGAAAGCTGGCAATGGCAGCGAGCTCTGCCGGCGTGGCACCACCGACGCGCCAGGATTGCTCCAGCACACCACAGACCGGGCCGGCCTGCGCGTCCTGTCCACTCACCACATCGTAATTGCGACGCGAGATCCGCAAGGCAGGATACGCGGCAGTGATGAATCGATCGTACATGCAGGCCTGCGCGACCACCTGTTTTTCAAGCGGCGGCAACGCGCTGGCGGCAAGCGCTTCGAGCGAGCCGCGGTAGACGCGCAAGCTGGAACCGCCATACACCTCTGCACCATTGCCATCGCGCACGCTGCATTGAGTGCCGTAGTAGGCGATTTGGATGCCGCCGATGCACAGCTCGCCCACGCTATGGGTGTGCGGCTGCACCACGTTGCGCTCCAGCACCGCGCCATGGGTGGCGAGATACGCAGGCGGCAAGGCGTCCAGTGCGGCATCCATCTGCGCGGCATCGTCGATCCGCCACTGGCCATTGCCACCCACACCAGTGGGAAGTTTCAATCGCACGCCACCACCTTTACGCAACGCCGCTGCTGCCTGCGTGGCATCTGCACGCGAGAACACCGTGTACCCCGGCAACGTGGCGGGCATCAAGGCCGTGGCCAGGGCTTGATTCCAACCGTCCACACGCTGCGCCGCCTCGGTGATCAACGGATGGCCGATGACCTTCGTGGCCAGAAAGGCGTAAGGCACCACGCCGCCCAACACGTCACGCGCGTCCTGGATGCCCAGCGTGCGCGCTTGTGCAACGGTCAGGGTTTCGTCGGGGATATGCAGCGTGTGCGCTGCCGCGCCGCCACCGTGTTGAACGCGCTCATTGCTCTCCGCGTGCATGGTGCGCACGCCCAGCAGGCGCGCCACTTCCGCGCACACCCAGGCATGGGTGGCACGCTCGTGACCATCGTGAGGTACGTCGCGCAGCGTATGCCCCAGCACCTGCCGGTAGTGCGTGTGTTGCATGGCGTTCCCCTCGTGCAGGTTGTCACTGGCGTGATGCACGCATCGCATGCCATGCCCCGCTGTCTACCGCGCCCTGTCTGCTACTTCAGCAACAGGTAGAACCCGAACACGATCAGCAGGACAACGACCAGGCTGACCAGCATGCGGCCGCCACGTAGCTCCAACAGGGCGTGCCACCAGACGCGTGCTTCGGGGGTGCCGCTTGCGTGGTGCGGCTTTGAACTGCGGTTATTGCTGTCCTGCATCCTGAGTGCTCTCTCCATCGCTCCAAGCATCCACCTTAACGATCAGACGTTACACAGGTGTGGAGCGGTTCAGAATCTTCCGTGAAATGACGCAGTGCGCGCGCTATTTCGCGCAATCAATGCAGGCAACCCGACGTTGTTGCTTTACCGCGCGCAGTGCGCAGTTCATCGATGCGCCGTAACGTGGCTGCAATCGGCACTGAAACGCCGCAGTGCCTGGTGGATGGTGCGGCACATGTGCACGCAAGGTGTTCGCAGGTGAGTTGCGTTGGCACGCTGTGCAGGCGCGGCGCAAAAAGCTGACCAATTAAGCAAACCCTGGCAAACGCCGCGCTGAATTGTCGCGTTCGATGATCATTTGTTGACATACCTGCAGTTACTCTGCGCGTCAAGTTTGTTTAACCCGGAACATGCAAGTCATGAGCAGAGATCCCTCCGTCATCGATGTACAAGCCGAAATCGCGCATTGGCAGGCGCGGCATGCCCAAGGCAATCTCGGCGCCGGCAAGTTCAGCGAATTGTCGCCGGTTGTGAAGATGGCCTGCGACATCTATCTGCAGGCACCGCGTTCCAGCGACCAGGAACGTTTGAGGCTGTTTCGCGACCGTCTGGAACATCACTTCATTTCGTCAAGCACGCAGTCGAACTACGAACAGTTGGCCACTGACTGCTGGCAGCGTCTGGGCAATCGCACAAGTTGATCGCAATCGTTGAGCAAGACCTGTAATCCAATGGAGATCGTCATGAAAACCCCGTATCAAGTGCAGCAGGAGCTGGAACGACTGGAGCGGCTGGTGCCGCACATCATCAGCGACCAGGGCGACCGCGCGGAGGAGATCCTTGGCTTCCATGTAGCCAGTTTGTTGGGCAGTGCACCGGCAAGCGAACACGCGCTGATCCGTGAGCGCACCGCGCATATGGCGCGGATGTGCCGGACAGGGCAGGCTGCAGCACGTGCACCTGTACGACCTCTGGGCATGCAACCCCTCGCCCAGCCGCAGTGGGCCTGATCGATGCGACACCGGAGCCGCTCAGCGGCTCCTTTGCATTTGGAGCAGCTATCAAAACTACTGTGCAGCCGCTCTTATAGGCCCGTTGACGGCCGCCGCCATTCCCCGTTCCCAGGACTTTCATGAAACTCACGCTTATTGCTGCTTCCTTGTTGGCCGTGCTCTCCCTCAGCGCCTGTGATCGCCCAGGAGGCGACGCCTCGCGGACCGCGCCGGCGGTCTCTCCCGAACCCACGGCTGCTCCGGTGAGCGGCACTGGCGCAACCGAGTTGGCCAAGGGCGACGGTGGCGCGCTGGGCGTGCTTGCGGCGATCGACGAGAACGAAATCGCATTGGCCAAGCAGGCCATCGCACAGGATCTGGGCGGCGCCAACGACGAATTCGCCAAGCAGATGCTGCACGACCACGAGGCCAATCTGGAAAAGACCAAGGCCCTGGGCGCAACCGATTCGCCGCGCGCCGATGCGATGCGTGCCAAAGGCAAGGCTGCGGTGGACGCACTGGAAAAGACGCTCACCCTGCCGGACGGCAAGGACGCGTACCGCAACGCCTTCATGCGCACGATGGTCACCGACCACGCCGACACCATCAAGATCCTGGATGCGGAGCTGATCCCGGCCGCGGCGACCGACCCGGTCAAGGCGCATCTGGAAGAAACCCGCCGCGTGGTTTCGGCGCATTTCGAGCGGGCACATTCGGTGTCGTCTTCGCGCTGACACGCCAAGCGGTACCTGCATCACGACGCGCCGGCTTGTCCGGCGCGTTTGCGTTTCAGGCGTGCAGCGTTTCTCGTGCATCACGCAGCCGCAGTGACAAACACGCCCCCGCACGGCTTCACTCCACTCGCGCCCGCCATCGCCTATGGTGCGGCATCGATACGGCGCACTGGAGCCTGGCAATGCATCTGCTCATCACTGGCGGCACAGGTTTCATCGGCCAGGCACTGTGTCCGGCGCTGCTGGAGGCCGGCCACCAGGTCAGCGTGCTGACCCGCGACCCGCCGCGCGCTGCGCGCACACTCCCCGGCGTGACCACGGTCGCCACGCTCAGCAACAGCTTGCGCGCCGATGCGGTGATCAACCTGGCCGGCGAACCGCTGGCGGCCGGGCGCTGGACCGACGCGCGCAAGCAGCGCTTCCGTGCATCGCGGATCGGCACTACCGAGCAGCTACACGCCTGGATCGCCCAGCAGCCGGCCGAACAACGCCCGCGCGTGCTGGTGTCCGGCTCGGCGGTGGGCTATTACGGCGAACGCGGCGACGCGGTACTGACCGAGGCCGACGGCCCGGGCGATGACTTTTCTGCAGCGCTCTGCCGCGACTGGGAAGCCGCGGCCATGGCGATTGCCGCGCTGGGCCCGCGCGTGAGCTGCGTGCGCACCGGCATTGTCCTGGACCGCGATGGCGGCGCGCTGGCGCGCATGCTGCCGGCATTCCGGCTGGGTGGCGGCGGGCCGTTCGGCAATGGGCGGCACTGGATGAGCTGGATCCATCGCGCCGATATGGTGGCCCTGCTGCAGTGGCTGCTGGAGCACGGCCAGGCCGGCGCCTACAACGCCACGGCACCGACGCCGGTGACCAACGCAGAATTCGCGCGCACGCTGGCGGGCACGCTGCACCGCCCCGCGCTGCTGGCGTTGCCGGCTGGTGTGTTGCGACTGGGCTTTGGCGAAATGGCCGATCTGCTGCTGGTCAGCCAGCGCGTGCTGCCGCAACGCGCGCTCGATGCGGGTTTTCAGTTCCAGTACGTGCGCCTGGACGCAGCCTTGCGCGCCATCCTGCAGCGCTGAGCGCACGTACGCGGCCCCACGCGGTAACCAGCAGTGGGCGTCGTCGCGTTACTGCGCAGGGGCCAGCGCGCGCGCCAGGGTCGGCCAGAGCTCGGAGACTGTTGGGTGGATCGGTACCGCCCATTCCAGGGTGTCGATCGGCTGGTCGGCGTTGATCAGGTCGATGATGCCGTGGATGGCTTCGTCGCCATGCAGACCCAGAATTGCGGCGCCCAGCACGCGCCGGGTCTGCGCATCGGCGACCAGTTTCATCATGCCGATGGTTTCTCCGTTCTCGCGCGCACGCCCCAACTGCTGCATCGGGCGGTGCGCCACCAGCAACGGCCGCCCGCTGGCACGCGCCTGGGTTTCGCTCATGCCCACCCGGCCCAATGGCGGGTCGGTGAACAGCGCATAGGCCGGCACCCGCTGGCTGAGCCGGCGCTCAGCACCGTCGAGCAGATTGGCGGCCAGGATCTCGTAATCGTTGTAGGCGGTGTGCGTGAACGCGCCGCGGCCGTTGCAGTCGCCCATCGCCCACACGCCGGGCACATTGGTGGCCAGTTGCATGTCGACCTGCACATAGCCTTGCGCATCGGTGGCGATGCCGGCGGCCTCCAGGCCCAGGTCGTCGGTGTTGGGTTGCCGCCCGAGGGCCAGCAGCACGTGGCTGGCCACAATCTGCGGCGCGCCCTGCGCGCACTCCAGTTGCACGGCCGCACCGTCGGCATGCGCCGCGAAGGCGATGCAGCGCGCGTCGGTGCGCACCGCGATGCCCTCGTCTTGCAGCATCTGGGCGATGGCCTCGGAGATGTCGGCATCCTCGCGCCCGATCAGGTGCGCGTGCTGCTCCACCACCGTGACCTGCGCCCCCAGGCGGCGAAAGATCTGCGCAAATTCCAGGCCGATGTAGCTGCCACCGATCACCACCAGATGCTGCGGCAACGTGCGCAGCTGCAGGATCGAGGTGTTGTTCAACGGACTGATCTGATCAAGCCCGGGCAGCTCCGGGGTGCGTGCGCGTCCGCCCACGTTGAGGAAGATGCGCGGTGCGCTGAGTTCTTGCGCGCCGACGCGCAGCCGACCCGGCGCGACAAACCGGGCATGGCCGCGGATCAACTGCACACCCGGCGTCTGCGCCAGCCACTGCTCCACGCCGGTACGCGCCGCATCGCTGATCGCGTGCGCACGCGCCATTACCTGCGGCAGGTTGACCTCCACCGGGCCGGCAATGCGCACGCCATAGTCCCCCGCGCGCCGGGCCAGGTGCGCCACGCGTGCGCTTGCCACCAGGGTCTTGGTCGGCATGCAGCCGGTATTGACGCAGGTGCCGCCCACCAGATGCCGCTCGATCACCGCCACCCGCTGGCCGCGTTCGGCCAGGCGCACCGCCAGCGACGGGCCGGCCTGGCCCGCGCCCACCACGATGGCGTCGTAGCGCGTGGCCGTCATGGCAGCAGCACCAGGGCCACACCGCCCAGCAGCAGCGCGATGCCGTCTTCGAGCAGCCCGGCGGGACGGTCACGCCCTAGCCGCTGTGCCACGGCGGCGCGTGCCGCAGCGCCGCCATAGGTGCCCAGCACTGCACCGACCACGCCGGCCGCTGCGCCGAGCACCCACTGCCCGGCCTGCAGGCCAATCGCCCAGCCGCACAGCGCACCGCTCAGCAGCCGGGTCAGGAACTGCACCGGGACCTTGCGGCTGGGCGTGTTGGGCAATTGGTCGGTGATCAGCTCACCCAGCGCCAGCAACGAGACGACCCAGGGGGTGTAGCGCCAGCCCAGCCAGCCCAGCGGCGTCCCCGCCAGGTGCACGTGGCCCAGGGCCGCGGCCCAACTGAGCAAGGCGGGCGCCAGCATCGCGCGCAGCCCGGCCACCACACCCAGCAACCACGCAGCAGGAAGAAGGTCCATGCAACCACTCCTCGTGAAATCAGCGGGATGCCGCGTCGGTGCGAGCCAGGCTCGGACACGGCCGCGATCGCCGCGAGTATAGGCAGCCCAGGCGCTTCCCCTTGCGGATGAGCCCGTTACTGCGCACGTCGATACCACTGGCCGGGCCGCCTCTGGTCGGCTGCCCGGGTTGCCCGCGGTGGCGATGCACTAATATTTGCCTAACGACCACAACCGACAGTGCTGCGGAGATCGGACTGGCCCCAGTGCCCGGCGGACCCACCATGCACCTGCTCCTTGTTGAAGACGACACCATGCTTGCCGACGCCATTTGCGACGGCGTCCGCCAGCAGTCCTGGACCATCGACCATGTCGGCACCGCCGCTGCGGCCAGGACCGCGCTGGTGGAACACCACTACACCGCCGTGTTGCTGGACATCGGCCTGCCCGGCGATTCCGGGCT
Organism: Xanthomonas sp. NCPPB 4037; assembly: GCF_041475695.2. Taxonomy (NCBI): domain Bacteria; kingdom Pseudomonadati; phylum Pseudomonadota; class Gammaproteobacteria; order Lysobacterales; family Lysobacteraceae; genus Xanthomonas; species Xanthomonas sp. NCPPB 4037. The sequence goes on along the minus strand of NZ_CM191261.1, from coordinate 429,546 downwards.
CACGGTGATCCGCTACATGCGGGGCCATTACGACCCCACCCCGGTGATCGCGCTGACCGCGCGCGGCCAGCTCACCGACCGCATCCGCGGCCTGGATGCCGGCGCAGACGACTACCTGGTCAAGCCGTTCCAGTTCGATGAATTGATGGCACGCGTGCGCGCCATCGCCCGGCGCAGCCAGGGCCGCGTGGTGCCGTTGCTCACCCAGGGCGAAGTGTCGGTGGACCCGAGCAGCCGCAAGGTCACCCGCAACGGCAAATGGGTGGCGCTAAGCGCGCACGAATACCGCCTGCTGCTGGCCTTGATGGAACGCGCCGGGCGCGTGGTCACCAAGGACCAGCTCGAAGAAGGCGTGTATGGCGGCCCGTCGGAAGGCGGCAGCAACATGATCGCGGTGTACGTGCACCAGCTGCGGCGCAAGCTCGGCGACGAGGCCATCAGCACCATCTATGGCCAGGGCTACATGATCGGCCAGGCGCCCGAATGAGATCCCTGCAGGCGCGCATGCTGGCGACGCTGGGGGCAATCGTGGTGCTGAGCTGGGCAGCCTCGATCTGGATCATCGTGGCGCTGATGTTCCATGGCAAGGACAGCGCACTCGAACACGAACTCACCCATTTCGGCGCGCAGCTGCTGGCGGCGCTGCCGGACCCGATCGAACGCCAGATCGCCACTGTCGATGCAGCGCATCTGCGCGCCAGGCGCAATGCCCGCGCCCACGACCAAGCTGCCGCCGATGCCGAATCGCCCCGCGCCGAACTGGAACGCACGCTCACCGCGATCGTGCTCAATACCAGCCAGCTGGCGATCCTGGGCCTGCTGATGTGGCTGGCGGTGCGCACCTCGCTGCGCCCGCTGCGCGCCATCTCGCACGCCATCGCGCAACGCAAGGGCCTGGACATGGAGCCGCTGCCTTTGCAGCAGGTGCCCGACGAAATCCGCCCACTCGTGACATCGTTCAATACGTTGCTGGCACGCGTGGAAAAGGCCGTGCAAGCCGAACGCGATTTCGTTGCCGACGCCGCACACGAGCTGCGCACACCGCTCTCCGCGCTGCATGCCTACGCCGAGGTCGCCCTGCGCGCCACCACCCTGGAAAACAAGGACGCCGCGCTGCAACGCTTGCTGGAAACCGCACGCCGTAGCAATCGCCTGGCCGAGCAACTGCTGGATCTGGCCCGGCTGGATGCCGGCATCAGCTCGGCGGCGTATCACCAGGTGGAAATGGCCGAACTCATCACGCATGTGCTGGACGAATTCAGCGTGCAGGCCGAGGCACGCCATATCAATCTGCAGGTGGAAGCCGCGCCGTGCGTGCTGCGCTGCGACGTGGACGCGGTAGGCATCCTGATCCGCAACCTGGTCGACAACGCCATCCGCTACGGGCGCCTGCACGGCACGGTGGAAGTGAGTTGCGGGTATTGCCTGCGCGCAGATCAGCTGCATCCATTCGTGCAGGTCAGCGACGATGGCCCCGGCGTGCCGGAGGACGCCCGCGCCGCGATTTTTGAGCGGTTTTACCGTGTTTCCGGCAACGCGGTGCAAGGCAGTGGCATCGGGCTGTCGCTGGTGGCCGGCATTGCGCGGCTGCACGAGGCGCGTATTGAAACCTGCGAAGGCGGCGACGGACGTGGCCTGTGCATCCGCGTGCTGTTCCCGGCCGGCACCACCAGCGGCCCCGCTGCGCGCTGAACACGCAAGCACGCACGGCGCCCTCGGCGCGCGCACCAATACCGTCCCAAACAGTGCTGCCTACAGTGCCTGGAACCGCTCGCATCCAGGATGCACGCCCATGTTCCACTCCATCCGTTCTACCCCGCCCGCGCCCGCTCCGCTGGTGCTGCACGTCTCCGCAGTTGCCGCCAACGATAGTGCGCCGGCCACCACCACCGGCATGCACGCGGCGCCGCCGTATCACTGCGCCCGCACCGGCATCTGCAATCGCGATATCTGGAGTGCGCTGCCGGACATCCGCAGCGCGCGCGATGCGCGCCGCCTGCAGCACCACCATTGCGGGCTGCTGTGCCTGGCGGCCACCGGTGTGCTGGTGATGGCTGCGTGCCGGTTGCTGCTGCATTGAATCCGCGTGCCGGCCGCGCTGGTGCTGCTGATCCATTCGTTGTCTCCTTCCAATCAGGTACCCCTGTATGTCGAGCTCTCCTATTGTTCGCTGGTGCGCAGTGGCATCGGTCGGCCTGCTGCTATGCAGCTGCGCCAGCACGCGGCCACTGCCGTATAGCCAGTTGCCCTCGTCCAGCTATCTGCGTCCGCATGACGGGAGCCGCGGCGACCGCATGCCCTACGCGTATCAAGGCGATGCGAACTGGAGCCGCTACCGCGCCGCGATCGTGGAGCCGGTCAGCATCTATCGCGGACCGGATGCGCAGTTCGAAGACGTACCCGAGCAGGACAAGCGCATGCTGGCCGACTACATGCAGCAGGAATTCAGCGGCGCCATCACCCAGCGCTGGCAACGCGCCACCACGCCCCTGGCCGACACCGTGCGCATCCGCATCACCCTCACCGGTGCCAAGCCCAATAAACGGGTGATCGGCACCATCATGAAAGTGGATATCGGTGGCGGCTCCTACAACGCGGTGCAGGCCGCACGCGGCAAGGAAGGCGCGTTTTCAGGCTCGGTCAGCTACGCGGTGGAAATCTTCGATGCGCAGAGCAATCGCCTGCTGGCCGCCTACGTCGAAAAGCAATATCCAAGCGCCTTGAACATCAAGGCCAGCCTGGGCGCATACGACGCCGCCAAGGCCGGCATCCGCAAAGGCGCCGACCAGTTTGTGCAAGGCCTGCAGTGAGTGATGCCGTGACTGCGCTGCGCGAGGCGGCTTACGCAGACGGCCGCCTGCGCAGACGCAGGTGCGTGCCGCATCCGGGCATAGCGCTTACCTAGGCTCCGCAGCCGATGTGCGTGCAGCGTCTTGCACACCGATCAATTGGTGCGCCGCTGTCACCGCCGCCACTGACAATGAAACAGGCCGGCGCTACTGCACCGCCGGCCTGTGGTTTTCAGCGCGTGCCGCGCGGAAGGGCCTTCTTGACTGCGGCCTTGCGAGCAACGCTGTTCTTGGCCACCACGCGCTTGGCCGGCGATGCGCTGGCGGTGGCGGCTTTCTTCAGTGGCGCCTTTTTCACCGCCACCTGCCGGGTCGCGGTCTGCTTGGCCGCGGGTGCCTTCTTGGCGATCTTCTTGGCGATCGCCTTCTTCACCGCTACCGACTTCACCTGCGCCTTCTTGGCGGCCGAACGCGTGCCGGCGTTGGCAACCGCCGCCTTGCGCGCGGCCTTGCTGGCAGCGGTCTTGGTGCTCAGTGCCGCCGCTTCGGCCTTGGCATTGGCCTTGGCGGTTTCCAGCTTCAACTTGGTAGTGGCCTTGGTGCTGGCGATCTTTTGCTTGGCCGCGGCCTTGGTAGTGGCAATCTTCTTCTTCGCCGTGGCGGTGGTGCCAGCGATCTTGCGCTTGGCCGTGGCCGCGGTGGTTTCGACCTTGTGCTTGGCTGCCGCCGTGCCGGTCTCGATCGACTGCCGGGTCTTGGCCACGCTGCGCTTCACCGCGCTGGCGGCGGCGCCGGCTTTCTTGACCACGCGTTTTTCGAACTTGACCACGGCCTTGCGCGCCTTGCTGACACGCTGCTTGACCTGCGTCACCGCGCCATCGGCGGCGTCCTGCACGCTGGCGACCGCGTCACTGGTGGTGCTGGCGATGCTCTGCCCCAGTTCGGTGGCTGTACTTTTCACGCTGTCGACGGCGTCGGACAGGGTTGCCGTCACACCATTGCCATTGCTCATAAGCCCTCCTTCGGGGCGTCAGTGTGGAAACCCGGGGCGGTGCGCACAGGCACGCCGTATTGCTGAATGTGGGGCTGTTCGAGCGGACGCTACGCCGGGCTCAAGCGGCTGTCAACGCAGTGCCCACAAGGCCTGCGCGCGACTTTCACCAGCGGTTAAATCGCGCGCTGGCATCTTCGTTCAGCTTGATTTACGCAGTCAGACGCCCTATTCCTCTTCCACCGCGTAACCGGAATCCGTTGCATGCGACCGCTGCCCACCCTGCTGTCCCTTTCGCTGGCCGCCGCGTTCGGCGGTTTCGCTGCCAGCGGCATCAATGCCTGGCTGGACAACCGCGCCGAAGCCGCGCCCACCGCGGGTGCGGCGTTTACGCTGCCTACCGCCGCCACGTTGCCGGCGGCGGTCGCCGGGCAGCCGGTGCCCTCACTGGCACCGATGCTGCAGCAGGCCATGCCGGCGGTGGTGAGCGTCAACACCAAGCAGGTGGTGCGCGTACGCAACCCGTTCTTCAATGATCCAATCCTGCGCCGGCTGTTTCCGGAAATTCCGCAAGACCGCATCAACGAGTCGCTGGGCTCGGGCGTGATCATCGATGCGCAAAAAGGCTATGTGCTGACCAACCATCACGTCATCGAAAACGCCGACGACGTACAGGTGACGCTCGGTGACGGGCGCACGGTCAAGGCCGATTTCATTGGCTCCGATGCCGATACCGACATCGCGCTGATCCGCATCAAGGCCGACAACCTCACCGACATCAAACTGGCCGACAGCAATGCATTGCGCGTCGGCGACTTTGTGGTGGCGATCGGCAACCCATTCGGCTTCACCCAGACGGTCACTTCGGGCATCGTGTCGGCGGTGGGCCGCAGCGGCATCCGTGGGCTGGGCTACCAGAACTTCATCCAGACCGATGCGTCGATCAACCCCGGCAATTCCGGCGGTGCGCTGGTCAATCTGCAGGGCCAGTTGGTCGGCATCAATACCGCCAGCTTCAACCCGCAAGGCAGCATGGCCGGCAACATCGGCCTGGGCCTGGCGATCCCGTCCAACCTGGCGCGCAATGTGGTCGAGCAATTGGTGACCAAGGGCGTGGTGGTGCGCGGCACGCTTGGCCTGGAAACCCAGAACCTCACCCAGCAGATGCTGCAGGGCCTGGGCGTGGATTCGCTGCGCGGCGCGCTAGTGACGCGCGTGCTGCCGGGTTCGGCGGCGGCAGCGGCCGGCGTGCAACCCGGTGATGTGATCGTGGCAGCCAACGATCAACGCGTGGACAGCGCGCAGGCGCTGCACAACTACGAAGGCCTGCAGGCGGTAGGCAGTGCGGTCACGCTGGACATCCGCCGCGACGGCAAGCCGCTCAAGCTCAAGGCCACCTTGAAGGAACAGGACCGCGCAGTCACCGGCGACATGCTCGACCCGCGCCTGGGCGGCGCCACCTTCGTGGATCTGCCCGAATCGCTGCGCCAGTCCGGTGTCACCGGGGTCATGGTGAGCGAGGTCAAACGCGGCGGGCGCGCGGCTGCCAACGGGCTGGTGAGCGGCGATGTGATCTTGGCCAGCAGCGTGGGCGAGTTCGCCGACCTGGCCAGCTGGCGGGCCAATTTCCAGCGCAAGCCGCAACAGCTGGTACTACGCATCCTGCGCGGAAACGCCCAGTACGACGCGCTCATGCGTTGATCCGGCGTGCACTGACGAGCGCCTGCCCTAACACCCCCTACACCCTGCCGATGCTATTGCTACCGCACGACCGCACGCTTTCGCGGCTGCCCTCAACGACCGTAGGAGATATCGCATGAGCCCCACCAATACCGAACAGCTGAAGGACAACCTGAGCGAAGCCGGCACCCATCTGAAGTCCGCCGCCAGCGCAGCAGGTGAAGCGGTCAAGGGTGCCACCAGCGCCGCGGGCGATGAGCTCAAGCTGGGCCGTGCCAACGTCAAGGCCGAACTGTCCGACACCGCGCTTGCGGGCATGGCCGCTGCCGAGTTCGGTGGCGCCGCTGCCAAGGAACAGATGGACGTGCTGGTCAGCAAGGGTAACGATCTGCTCGACAGCGCCACCGATCTGATCCGCGAGCGTCCGCTGGCCGCCTTTGGTGTGGCATTTGCTGCTGGCTGGATCATCGCCAAGCTGGCCCGTAGCAACGACAACTAAGTCGTGAGCGATCAGGCCTCTACTGCTGGCGGCCCGGACGCGCACGACGCACGTCCGGAAACGCCAGGATTGGACGAAAGCGTACGTCAGGTCGGTGCTGCCGGCCGGGCGACGCTGGGATCGGCCAGAGACACCAGCCGTGCCTTGCGCCGGCTGGTGTCGGCCGACCTGCAACTGGCACGCAGCGCCTTTGGCCGCGGCTTGGCCTGGGCATGTGTGGCGGTGGTGTTTGGCGCCTCGTCCTGGTTGCTGCTGGCCGGTGCCATCATTGCGCTGCTGCAACGTGCAGGGTTGTCGTGGTTCCAGGCAATGTTCTTCACCGCGCTGGCCAGCCTGCTGGTCACCGGCCTCGCCGCATGGCGGGTGTTCTTCTACTTCGATCACACCGGCATGAATGCCACGCGCCGACAACTGGTGCGCCTGGGCATCTTCGATGACGGCAACGACGATGACACCGGCCCGGCCTCGCCGGCAACGCCATCGTCCACAACCGGAGGCCGCCCATGAAATTCGGCGCCATGCGTCATCGCGTTGAACGCGCCGAACTGCTGGTCGAAGGCCGCAGTGACGAAACCCGCCAGCATTGGGCGGAGCTGCGTCAGGCATGGACCAGTGGCTGGTCACCTGTGCGGATTCTGGTCGCCGGTTTCGGGCTGGGCTTTGTCGTCGGCCGCAACGAACCGCAGGCCGCACTGGGCAGCATTGCCGGCAAGTTGGGCGGTATTCCCAAGATCCTGCAGATGATCAGCACCATCTCGGCGCTGTTTACCGCGCACCGCGCGCAGGAAGCCTCCGAGCAGGCCGAGCGCGCTGCCGACAACGCCGAAGAAGTTGCCGCCGACAACAGCGCAGGTGCCGCCATGGGCCCGGTGCCGGTGGACGAACGCACGCTGGCCACGGCCACTGTGGCGCCAGCCCAGGCGACCTACCCGCGTGGCTCACCGCGCGCGGCCGAGGCCGCTACCGAGCTCTCCGAGCACTGAATTCCCGCGCACAGTTCTGTGCGCGGCGTTGACACGTTCTGCTGATAATGGCCCACCGCCGGCACCTCGCCGGCTGCTGCCAGGGCGCGCATGAACTTCCCCGTTGACTCACTGGATGCCGCCGAACCGGCAGACTCGCTTCCGCCACCACCGGCGCCACGCCCGCGTGCACCCGCCTCGTTGGTGGTGTTGGCCACGCTGGCAGTGGGCTACACGCTCTGGGCCGCGCAAACGATCATCCTGCCGGTGATGCTGGCGGCGTTTTTCGCGCTGATCGGCAACCCCATCCTGCGCGGTCTGCGCAAGCTGTACATCCCGCGCTTTCTCGGCGCCTTGATGATCCTGTGCCTGGGCCTGGCCGGCACCGTGGCACTGGCTGCGCAATTGGCGGGCCCGGCGGCCGAGTGGGTGCAGCAGGCACCGCGGCAGATGCGCCAGATCGCCCGCGATGTGCGCGACTTCACCAAGCCGGTGCAGCAGGCCAATCAGGCGGCGGAAAATTTTGCCCGCGCCGCTGGCGGTGAAGGCGCACGCGGCATCCAGATCGTGCGCACGCAGCTGGATGACCCGTACAAATCACTGACCCGCACACCCAAGCTCGCCGCCTCGGTGCTGGCAGTGGTGCTGCTGACGTTCTTCTTCATGGTGTATGGCGAGAGCCTGCAACGGCATGCGATCGCCTTGCTGCCCAATCGTCAGCAGCAACGCTTCACCACCGAAATCATGCTGGACATCGAGCGCGAGGTCTCGCGCTACGTGCTCACCATCAGCGTGATCAATATGCTGGTGGGCCTGGTGTTTGCCGGCATCTTGTACGTACTCAAGATTCCGCTGCCCGAAGCCCTGCTGTGGGGCACCGTGGTGGCGCTGCTGAACTTCGCGCCATACGTGGGCCCGCTGATCGGCGTGATGCTGATGTTGCTGATGGGCTTTGTGGAATTCCGCACCACGTTGTCTTCGCTGCTGCCGGCCATTCTGTATCTAGCGCTGCATACCATCGAAGGCCAGGTGGTCACCCCGATCGTGCTGGGCCGGCGCATGGCGATCTCGCCACTGATGTTGATCCTGGCGTTGATGCTGTTTGGCTGGCTCTGGGGCATGGTCGGCCTGCTGCTGGCGGTGCCACTGCTGGTGTGCATCAAGATGGTGCTCAGCCGGGTGGAAGGCATGCAGCGCTGGGCGCGGTTGTTGGAGTAGCCGGGAATCGGGAGTTGGGAATCGGGAATCGCAAGAGCAGTGGCTGCGCTCTACCCATTCTCGATTCCCGACTCCCCATTCCCGGCATTACAATCTCGCGATGAGTTTCCAAATCAGCGCCATCACCATCGACCTCGACGACACGTTGTGGCCCTTCGCTCCGATCGGTGCGCGCATCGATCAGGTGTTGTACGACTGGATGTGCGAGCACAGCCCGGTCACCGCAGCGCGGTTCCCGGTGGAGGCGATGCGCGAGTTGCGTGAGCGCAGCTTTGCCGACAACCCGCACCTGCATCACGACCTGAGCGCGCTGCGCAGGCTCACACTGGAGATGGCCTTGCGCGACAGCGGCGGCGATCTGGCGCTGCTGGAACCGGCCTATGAAGTGTTCTATGCCGCGCGCAATCAGGTGGAATGCTATCCGGATGCGCTCGATGCATTGGCGCGCATCGCCGCGCACGTGCCGGTGGCTGCGCTCAGCAACGGAAATGCCGATCTGGAACGCATCGGCCTGATGCACCATTTCGCCTTCCAGCTTGGCTCGCGCGAACACGGCAGCGCAAAACCCGACCCGAGCATCTTCCTGGCCGCGTGCGCGCGCCTGCAGGTGCCGCCCGCGCAGGTGCTGCATGTGGGCGACCATGTGCGCATGGATGTGCTGGGCGCGCTCGATGCCGGCCTGCGCGCGTGCTGGATCAACCGCGAGCAGGCGCAGTGGTCGCACCCCACCCAGCAGCCGGACCTGGAGTTCGACAGCCTGCTCGGCCTGGCCGATTGGCTGGACGTGCACCACACACCGGCGGCGCACGCTGGCGTGTGCGTGCCCGGCTAAATCCGGCGCCTTCTTTCCGCAGCTTTTGCGCGGCATGCCGCGCCGCATTCGAGGATTCCCATGTCGCACCTCACCGGTTTCACCGACCCCAGCGCGGCGGCGTTGCCGCTGCATGTCCTCGACCGCGAAGGGTTTGCCAGCTGGTGTGCCGACCAGCCCACCCAGGTGCTGGCATGGGCGCAGGCGCAACGCTTCGACGCCGCACCCGGCAGCGTGCTGCTGCTGCCCGGTGAGCAGGGCCTGGCCGGTGCGGTGCTGGGCATTGGTGACCGCGCCGACGCGTATGCGTATGCGCATGCACCGATGGCGCTGCCGCCGGCCAGCCGCTGGATGCTGGCCACGCCGTTGAACGAAGCCGAACAGGCGCTGCTGCAGCTGGGCTGGGGCCTGGGGGCCTACCGTTTTGCACGCTACCGCAAGGTGCCGCGTGCGCCGGCCGAACTGGCCGCCGCGCCGTCTGCGCATACCCGCGCGCTGATCGAGGCCTGCCTGCAGGTGCGCGACTGGGTCAATACACCCACCGAAGACATGGGCCCGCAGCATCTGGAAGACGCCGCACGCGCGTTGGCGCAGACGCACGGCGCACAGGTCGAGGCGATTGTCGGCGAGCAGTTGCTGACGCAGAACTTCCCCACCATCCATGCGGTGGGCCGTGCCTCGCACCGGGCGCCGCGGTTGATCGTGCTGCGCTGGGGCAAGCCGGAACACCCGCACCTGATGCTGGTCGGCAAGGGCGTGTGCTTCGACACCGGCGGGCTGGACCTGAAACCGGCCGACGGCATGCGCAACATGAAAAAAGACATGGGCGGCGCCGCGCATGCACTGGCGCTGGCCGGGCTGGTGATGGCGCAGCAGCTGCCGGTGCAGCTGACGTTGCTGATTCCGGCGGTGGAAAACGCCGTGGGCCCGGATGCATTCCGTCCTGGCGAAGTGATCATCACCCGCGCCGGCGTGAGCGTGGAAGTGGACAACACCGATGCCGAAGGCCGCCTGGTGCTGTGCGATGCGCTCAGCTACGCCAGCGAGCAGCGCCCGGACCTGATCCTGGATTTCGCCACGCTCACCGGCGCGGCGCGCATTGCGCTGGGCCCGGACCTGCCGGCGCTGTTCGCCAACGACGAAGCAGTGGCGCAGGCCTGGTTGGGCGCTGGCGAACGCACCCGCGACCCGGTCTGGCGCATGCCCTTGTGGCGCCCGTACCTGCGGTATCTCAACAGCCATGTCGCCGACATGGCCAACGCCGGCTCGCGCATGGCCGGCGCGGTGACCGCGGCACTGTATCTGGAACGCTTTATCGCCCCGGGCCTGGCGTGGGCGCATCTGGACGTCTACGCCTGGAACGACAGCGACCGCCCCGGCCGCCCCGCCGGCGGCGAGGCACTGGCGTTGCGCTCGGCCTTCGCGATGCTGCAGCAGCGCTACGGCGGCTGAGGCACACGGCCGGCGCAGCGCGCGCCCGGCATCGTCGGATACCGCGCTGAGACGTGCGGGACGCACTGCAGGCGCACGCATTGCGAGCGCCGGTCGCACCGGCACTTGCCCGCGCGTTGCCAACATCACACGCTACAAGCAGCGCCCTGCGGATGATGCGGCGCAGGCGTCCTCTGCCGCGACGACCGCGCGGCCAACCCGGGCGACCGCTACATCACCTCTCGCATCACCCGGAGCCAGCCATGTCGTTGCCACCTCCCTCGCCACACCGCGCACGCAGCCCTGTGGTGCCCTTGCTGGGTATCGCAGCGATTGCCGGCGGCATCGCCATCGCATTCGCCTGGACCGCCGGCTGGATTGGCGGCGACCGGCTGACCGCCGCACGCATGACCGACACCATCGAATCCAGCGGGCCGCCGCATCCGGGCTTCCGGCGCGCGCATACCAAGGGCGTGTGCGTGAGCGGGCAGTTCCAGTCCAGCGGCAAGGCCACCTGGCTGTCGTCGGCACGCATCTTCAGCCAGCCCAGCACGCCGGTGCTGGGGCGCATGTCGATTGGCGGCGGTGACCCGCACGGCGCCGACGGTGCGGCCCGCGTGCGCAGCATGGCGCTGCAACTGCGCAGCGATGACGGGCAGGAATGGCGCACCGCCATGAACAGCTTTCCGTTTTTCGTGGTGGCCACACCGGCCGGGTTTCAGGCGCTCAACGTCGCCTCCAAGCCCGATCCGGCCACCGGCAAACCCGATCCGGCCAAGCTGGCGGCGTTCGGCAAACAGTACCCGGAGGCGGCAAAATTCCAGCAGTGGGCCAAGACCGCGCCGTGGTCGGACAGCTGGGCCAATACCCAGTACAACGGCGTCAACGCCTTCCGCGCGGTGGCCGCCGATGGCCGCGAGCGCTACATCCGCTGGTCGATGCGCCCGCACACGCCGTTCAAGGGCTTGAGTGCGGAACAACGCGCACAGGCCGATGGCGATTTTCTGGCCACCGATCTGGATGCGCGCCTGGCGCAGGGGCCGTTGCGCTGGGACATGGTGCTGACCGTCGCCGAGCCCGGCGACCCGGTGGATGATCCCTCCCAGCCATGGCCGGCGAACCGCCGCCAGATCGTGGCCGGCACGTTGTCGCTCGACCATGCGCAGCCGCAGGCCAGCGGCCCATGCCGCGATCTCAACTACGACCCGCTGATCCTGCCCAAGGGCATTGCCGCCTCCAACGACCCGATCCTGGCGGCGCGCTCGTCGGTGTATTCGCAATCGTTCAATCGCCGCGAGCGCGAGATCGCCAACGGCAAAGGCAGCGCCGCCACCGGCCAGGGAGCCCACCCATGAGCAGCCGCACCCACTTCAATCTGCCCGCACGCGTGCTGCATTGGCTGATGGCCGCGATGATCCTGACCATGCTGTTCGTCGGCGTGGGCATGGTGGCCTCGGTGACGCAGCGGCCGTGGTTGATCGACCTGCATCGCCCGCTGGGCATCGCCATTTTGATTCTCGCCGTGCTGCGGTTGATCAACCGCCTGCGCAACCGCCCGCCGCCGCTGCCCTCCGATCTGCCGGCCTGGCAGAAGGCGGCAGCCATCGCCTCGCACTGGCTGTTGTACGCCTTGATGCTGGGCATGCCGCTGATCGGTTGGGCAATGCTGTCGGCCGGCGCGTATCCGATCGTGTTGTGGCCGGGCGCGCAATTGCCGCCAATCGCGCCGCATGACCCGGCGCTCTACGCCTGGCTGCGCAGTGCGCATGGCTGGCTGGCGTATCTGTTGTTCGCCACCGTGCTGGGGCATCTGAGTGCGGCGCTGTTCCATGCCTGGGTGCGCCGCGATGGCGTGTTTTCCAGCATGGCGCGCGGGGAGCGCTCCGCGCGTTGATGGATGGGGGGTGGGCTCCCTTCTCCCGCCGGGAGAAGATGCTCCGCAGCAGGGGCGGATGCGGGTACGTGCGAAGCATCGGGTTCGCCGCCGTCTGGAGTGGTTTTGCCCTGTTGTACCCTCACCCCTCTCCCGACGGGAGAGAGGCTTTGGTCTCCCTTCTCCCCTCGGGAGAAGGTGCTCCGCAGGGGCGGATGAGGGTATGGGCGAAGCATCGGGTTCGCCGCCGTCTGGAGTGGCTTTGCCGCGCACCCCCTCCCAACCCCTCTCCCGACGGGAGAGGGGCTAGCGCTGGCGTTTTGTCTTGGCCTCTGGCGCAGATGCGTCGATGCCCTTGCCGGTCGCGGCCCAGTAAATCCCGCCGTACAGATGCTCCAGATAGCGTGGGTCGTTGTAGGCCTCGGCCAGATGGCCCAATGCCGTGGCGAAGACGCGGCCGCCTTCGAAGTGGTGGTACCACGCCACCGGGTGCTGCTTGCCCATGCCCTTGGCGACCTGGCCCGGCCAGATCAGCGTGGGGTCGTAGCTGGATTCGTCCACCGTCATCAGCGTCACTAAATCATCGCTGTAAGGCGGGTCGTATTCGTACCACTCATCGGTCCACACCCAGCGCGCGGGCAAGCCGGCCGTGGCCGGGAAATTGGCGTCCACCACATCCACCATCGCCGTCTGCATGTAGGGATGGGTGCGGAACGACCGCCCGATCAGATGGTCGTACCACTCCCAGTCGCCGCGCTTGATCGCAAACGCCTTGTGCACTGCAACCACACCGCCGCCGTTACGCACGTACTTCTGAAAGTTGGCGCGCTGGGTGGGATCCAGATCGGTGGCCGGTGTGTTGAGCAACACGATCGCCGCGTACTGCGACAGATCGCCATCGAAGGCCTTGGCATTCCAGGCCCACACCAGTTCGACGTAATGCTTGCGCGCAATCGCTTCGAACTGCGGCTTGGCGACGGGAATGTAGTCGTGGTGATACTGGTTGGGGATGGCTGCCACCAGAATCTTGAATTGCTCGGCAGATGCGTTGAATGCGCAGGCCAATAGCAGACCCAACAACCACAGATGTTTCATGCAATGCGCTCGCGTTGATCACCCATCAACGAGTGTACCTGCGCACGCATGGCATGCCTTTCCCTGCATTTTGGAATAGGTGTCCATGCGTGTCCTGCACTGTGGATGTCACCGCATTACATCGCGCGTACAACGGCCAAACATCGCGCATGCATGCACGCGTATCAGCGCATCATTGGCTCACAACCAGCCTTTTTGCCGCGCCAGGCGATACGCTTCGATGCGATTGGCCACACCCAATTTGCCGATGCATTCGGACAGGTAATTGCGCACGGTGCCGTGCGATAACTGCAGCTGTTGTGCGATCTCGCTGGCCGAGCGGCCTTCGCCGGCCAGCCGCAATACGGTGCGCTCGCGTTCGCTCAAGGGGTCGGCTTCCACCCAGGCGTCCATTGCAAGTTGCGGGTCGATCACGCGCCCGCCGCGCTGCACCGTGCGCAAGGCGCTCACCAGTTGTTCGGCCGGCGCATCCTTGAGCAGGTAGCCGGCCACGCCGGCATCCAGGGCGCGGCGCAAGAATCCGGGGCGCGCAAAGGTGGTCACGATGATCACGCGCACCGGCAACGCCTGCCGCTGGATGCGCTGCGCCAGCTCCAGGCCGGTGAGCGCCGGCATCTCGATGTCGGTGACCAGCACGTCCGGCTGCAGGCGTTGCAGCTCGCGCCAGGCGCTTTCGCCATCGGCGGCGCTGCCGACCACCGTGATGTCGTCTTCCAGGCCGAGCAAGGCCACTAGCGCACCGCGCAGCAAGGCTTGGTCTTCGGCCAACAGGACACGGATCATCGGTCGCGCTCGCATGCATGCAACGGCTGCGCACGATAGCAGCCGCGCGCCTGGCGTGTATGCGACACGCGCATCGACCGATGCGCCGTCAGCGCGACTGTGGCATCAGCGGCACCGGCAGCGGCGGAGTGGCCGGCGCCGGCGTGGGGCGCGGCAGCGGCACGCTGGCACGCAAGCGCATGCCACGCGGCAGCGCTTCCACATCCAGTGCACCGCCCAGGCCTTGCAGGCGCGTACGCATGCCGTCCAGGCCGTTGCCGGGCACGATCACGCCACCGCGCCCGTCGTCGGTGATTTCCAGCACCGCGTGCGCGTCCTGTGCCTGCAGGCGGACCCGCACGCGTTTGGCCTGCGCATGGCGCTGCACATTGGTCGCGGCCTCGCGTACGACCAGGGCGAGCGCGGTCTCGTGTTCGGGTGGCAAGGCCAGCGTTTCCAGGTGCTGCTCCAGCACGATGCCGTCCAGGTCCAGCAACACCCGCGCCGAGGCCAGTTCGGCCACCAGCCCGGCCGCACGGATGCCGGTGACCGCGCGCCGCACCTGCGCCAGCGCATCACGCGAGATCTGCGCCACCGCATCGATCTCGCTGCGCGCCGCCTGCGGATCACGCTCGATCAGGCGCGCGGCCAGATCCGACTTGAGTGCCACCAGCGACAAGGTGTGCCCGAGCAGATCGTGCAGATCGCGGCCAATGCGCTCGCGCTCGGCAGTGGCGGCCAGCCGCCGCACTTCATCCTGCGACAGCCGCAGCAGCATGTCCTTGCGCTCGTTGACGCTGTACACCGCGCCAACCGCCGCCATGCCCAGCACCGAGACCGGCAACCACACCAGCGATTGCCAGCCCAGGCCCAGCCAGCGCGCCCAGCCCAGGTAGAGCAGGTTCATCAGCACCAGCATGCCGAAGTGCCGCCATAGTGCGTGCCGGGTGGAGGGGCGCAGGCTCAGGCAAGCAAATACGAAGTAGCTGATGCCGGAGGAATACACCGGCAGCAAGGCCGCGCTGAGCACGCCCATGGCCCAGGCGTAGCGATACAACTGGCCGCGCGGGGCAAGCAGCATGCGCGCGTACAGCAGCAGGAACACCGGATACGAGAGCAGCGTGCACAGCAGCCAGGTGGCATCGTAGCCACGCGAAGAAAACACCGGCACCACAAAGATCCAGGACGACCACAGCAGGTGCACGCAATCCATCCAGGGCGACTGCCCTTGCGCGAGGCGTGCGCTGACCTGCGAATTGGCGGCGGGGCGTAACCAGGCAGGAAGCGGAAAGCGCATCTGGATGAGTCCGGTGAGGAAGCTGGAGTCTGCCACCGCAGTGCGCGCAGTGGATTGAAACAGTTGAGCACGCAGCCGGTCTGTAAGGCACGGCCCGCTTGTCGCGCGCGCCAGTGCGTGCACCTACGATGCGACGGGCGCAGCGCTGCCACAGCATGCCTGGCGAACGCGACAGCCTGACATGCACCCAGCATCGCGTACTGCCACCGCCGCGCCCAGTTGCCGCTGTCATGTGCGGCGGGTGACAGCTGTCACTGGCGGTCGCGATGGGGCGGTTGCATGCTGCGCGGCACCCACCCCGTTGGTCGCCTTCGTATTGCTGGTGACTTCCGGCAGCTTGCGGCACGGCGCCCGGCCGGTCACATTTCGCGCAGCACCCCGTCACGGTCAACGATGAACACTTCCGCCGATCTGCTCAAGCAACTCCGTATCGACCGCCAGACCCCGCCACCGGCTCCGTCCCGGCGTGGGCTGTGGATCGGCCTGGCCATCGTGCTCGTCGTCATCGTTGCCGCCGCGTTGTGGTGGTTCAACCGGCGCCAGGTCATCGAAGTGCAGACCGCACCGGTGGTGGCGATCAGCACCGGCAGCAGCAGCGCCTCGGTGCTGGATGCTTCCGGTTACGTGGTGGCACGGCGCATGGCCACCGTGTCGGCGCAGGTCACCGGCAAGGTGCGCGAGGTGATGATCGAAGAAGGTATGCGCGTGGAAGAAGGCCAGGTGATGGCCACGCTCGACCCGCTGGACGCCGATGCGCAACGCACCTTGTCCGCCTCGCAACTGTCGGCCGCACGCAGCCAGGTGGACAACATGCAGGCGCAGCTGGCAGTGGCCAATGCCGATGCCTCGCGTCTGCAATCGCTGGTGGGAGCACAACTGGTCTCGCGCTCGCAGTACGAACAGGCCACCGCGCAGCGCGATGCCCTGCGTGCGCAGCTGCAGAATGCGCAGCGCAATGTGCAGGTAGCCTCCAATCAACTGGCGATCTCGGCGATCCGCTCGGACTTCAACGTGGTGCGCGCGCCGTTCGCGGGTGTAGTCACCGCCAAGGCCGCGCAGCCGGGCGAAATCGTCTCGCCGCTGTCGGCCGGCGGCGGCTTCACGCGCACCGGTATCGGCACCATCGTCGACATGGAATCGCTGGAAATCGAGGTGGAAGTGGGCGAGTCCTACATCGGCCGCGTGCAGCCGAAGATGCCGGTCGAAGCGGTGCTCAATGCCTACCCGGAGTGGAAGATTCCCGGCGAGGTGATTGCCATCATCCCCACCGCCGATCGCGGCAAGGCCACGGTGAAGGTGCGCGTGGCATTGAAGGTCAAGGACCCGCGCATCGTGCCGGAAATGGGCGTGCGGGTGAGCTTTCTGGAACCGGCCAAACCGCAGGAAGCGGCCACGCCGCAAGGCGTACGCGTGCCCGCCGCCGCGCTGGTGGAGCGCGATGGCGCCACGGTTGCCTTCGTGGTCGATGCGGAAAACCGCGTGCAGGCGCACACCGTTACCACCGGCATCACCCTGGGCGAGGACAGGCAGGTCAGCAAGGGGCTTGCCGCCGGCGACAGCGTGGTGTTGCAGCCGCCGGCGCAGTTGAAAGATGGCGACACGGTGGCCGAGGCGGCCGCCGAGAGCGAGTGACGCACGCGATGGCGCCTTTGCACTAAGAGCGGCTAACAAAACGTAGCGAGCAGCCGTCAGGTGGGTGCGGACGGCGCGGAGGAACCGGAGTGTACGGGGGTACATGCCGATTCCGAGCACCGGCCGCGCCCGCCTGGCGGCTGCGCAGTCGTTTTGATAGCTGCTCTAAGCAGACGCAACCTGGCTGCAGCGCGGCGCTGCGGCGTTTGTCGAAATCAGCAGCTGCCGAACGTCGTGTGCTGTGTGTCTTGCTGTGTCGTGCTCGCTGTTGAATTGCTGGATCGCGCTGTGCGCCGTGTTTGCCGTTGTGGCGCTGCATCGCGGCCGCCGTGTGTAGCACCAGTTGTCCCTAGCCCGTAGCCGCCGTACCGCACCGTCGTCCTGCCATGCGTTGTCGCTTTGCCTTGCCGTTCCATTCCCGCCATTGCCCCGTCAGGAACCGTCATGACCGCCCTTGTCACCCTGCGCAACATCACCAAGACCTACCAACGCGGCCCGGAAAAAGTGCAGGTGCTGCACGGCATCGACATGGAAATTGCCCGCGGCGATTTCGTCGCCATGATGGGGCCCTCCGGCTCCGGCAAGACCACCCTGCTCAACCTGATCGGCGGGCTGGACACACCCAGCGGCGGCGAGATCGAGATCGAAGGCGAGCGCATCGACCGCATGAGTGGCGGCCAGCTCGCCACCTGGCGCAGCCACCACGTCGGCTTCGTGTTCCAGTTCTACAACCTGATGCCGATGCTCACCGCGCAGAAGAACGTGGAGTTGCCGTTGCTGCTCACCTCGCTCAACGCCGCCCAGCGCAAGCGCAATGCGGAAATCGCCCTGACCCTGGTCGGCCTGCAGGAACGTCGCAATCACAAGCCCAGCGAATTGTCCGGCGGCCAACAGCAGCGCGTGGCGATTGCACGCGCGATCGTGTCCGACCCCACCTTCCTGATCTGCGACGAACCCACCGGCGATCTGGACCGCCACAACGCCGAAGAAATCCTGCGCCTGCTGCAGGAACTCAACCGCGAACACGGCAAGACCATCGTCATGGTCACCCACGACCCGAAGGCCGCCGAATACGCCACCCACACCATCCACCTGGACAAGGGTGAGCTGGCCGACGCGCCACTCGCGCCGTAAAGGAGCGCTGCCATGAAGTATCTCTCGCTGGTGTGGGCGCAACTGTTCCGCAGCAAGACGCGCACCTTGCTGACACTGCTGTCGGTGGTGGCGGCGTTCCTGTTGTTCGGCATGCTCGATTCGGTGCGCGTGGCGTTTACCTCCGGTGGCAATGTCAGCGGCGTGGACCGGTTGGTGGTGGCCTCGCGGCTGTCGATCACCCAATCGCTGCCGATCCGCCTGGAAAACCAGATTCGCAGCGTGCCGGGCGTGCGCGATGTGACCTCGGCGATGTGGTTCGGCGGCATCTACCAGGACCCGAAGAATTTCTTCCCGAACTTTTCGGTGGCGCCGAACTTCTTCGATGTCTACAGCGAATACCAGCTACCCAAGGACCAGCTCAAGGCCTTCCAGACCACGCGCACCGGCGCGGTGGTCGGCGAGTCGCTGGCCAAGCAATTCGGCTGGAAGATCGGCGACACCATTCCACTGCAGGCCACCATCTTCCCGCGTAGCGGCAGCAACGATTGGCCGCTGCAACTGGTTGGCATCTTCCGCATGAAGGACCGCACCGTGGCAGCCAACCAGGAACGCCAGTTGATGATGAACTGGAAATATTTCGACGAATCCAACGACTACATCAAGAACCAGGTGAGCTGGTACACGGTGACCTTGCGCAGTGCCGACCAGGCCTCGCGCGTGGCGCTGGCGATCGATGCGTTGTCGGCCAACTCCGATCATGAAACCAAGTCGCAGACCGAATCGGCGTTCCAGCAGGCCTTTCTCAAGCAGTTCGCCGACATCGGTTTGATCGTCACCTCGATCATGGCCGCAGTGTTCTTCACCTTGCTGCTGCTGACCGGCAACACCATGGTGCAGGCGGTGCGCGAGCGCATTCCGGAACTGGCCACGCTCAAGACACTGGGATTCCAGGACCGCACCGTGCTGACGTTGGTGATGGTCGAATCGGTGTTGCTGATCGGCCTGGGCGGGTTGATCGGCATGGGGTTGTCGGCGTTGGTGATTCCGATGGTGGCCGCGCGTAGCGGTGGCCTGATGCCGACACAGACGGTGCCGCTGCAGACCTGGTTGGTCGGCCTGTGCCTGATGGCCGGGATCGGTATCGTGGTGGGTGTGCTGCCGGCGTTACGCGCGCAGCGCTTGAAGATCGTCGATGCCCTCGCCGGCCGCTGACAGGAGCACGCAGATGCAAAGCAAATGGAAGAACCGTCTGGTCAATCTGCTGTCGGTGGTGCTGCTGGCAATCGGCCTGGCTGCGTGGATCGCCTTGCCATGGACGTTGTTGCTGCCGATCGCCGCGCTGTTGGCAGTGTGGTTGGTGGTCACACGCAGCGGCCGGCTGTCGCTGGCGGCGGCACGCATCGGCATTGCGACGTTGCCGCAACGCTGGGGCTCCAGCTCGGTGATCGTGGTCGGCATCGCCGGGGTGGTCGGGGTGCTGGTGGCGATGCTGGCGATGGGCCAGGGATTTCAGGCCACGCTCAACAACACCGGCGACGACAGCACCGCCATTGTGCTGCGCGGCGGCTCGCAAGCGGAAACCAACTCGGTGATCACCCGTGATCTGGTGCCGTTGATCAGCAACCTGCCCGGCATTGCGACCGATGCCAACGGGCGCCCGCTGCTGTCGCCGGAACTGGCGCAGGTGGTCAACATCGCCTCCAAATCCGATGCCACCGACGTCAACGCGCAATTGCGCGGGGTGGGCGAACAGGCCTGGGCGGTGCACACCAAGGTCAAGCTGGTGCAGGGCCGCCACTTCACGCCCGGCCTGCGCGAGATCGTGGTCGGCAAGGGCGCGTTGAATCAGTTCCGCGGGCTGGAACTGGGCAAGACGCTCACCCTGGGCAGCCAGCAGTGGACGGTGGTGGGCGTATTCGCGTCCGGCGATGCGCACGACTCGGAGATGTGGACCGACGCGCAGACCCTGGCCACCACCTACAACCGCAGCGCGTATCAGTCGATCACCGCGCGCACCGCCGGCAAACCGGGGTTTGCACAGTTCAAGGCCGCCATGGCGGCCGATCCACGGCTCAAGCTGGATGTGGACACCACCCGCGCGTACTACGGCAAGCAGGGCGGCGGCTTGAACAAGTTGATCAGCATCCTGGGCACGGTGATCGGCGCGATCATGGCGGTGGGCGCGGTGTTTGGTGCGCTCAACACCATGTATGCCGCCGTGGCCACGCGGGCGCGCGAGATCGCCACCATGCGCGCGATCGGCTTCCGCGGGGTGCCGGTGATCATGGCGCTGATGCTGGAAACCATGCTGCTCGCCTTGCTCGGCGGCCTGCTAGGCGGGCTGATCGCCTGGGCAGTGTTCAACGGCTACACCGTCTCCACGCTGGGCAACAACTTCAGCCAGGTGGTGTTCCAGTTCAAGGTGTCGCCAGAGCTGCTGTGGAGCGGGCTGAAATGGGCGCTGGGCATTGGGCTGGTGGGCGGGCTGTTCCCGGCATTGCGCGCGGCGCGCTTGCCGATCACCACGGCATTGCGCGAGGTGTGAGGCGGGCGGTGGCCCGCCGGGATTGGGGAGTGGGGATTGGGGATGCGTAACAGCCAGGGCAAACCATCTGGCTGCGGCTGAACGCCGGGCGGGCTGTCATCGTTTTGTCACCGCACTGCGGTAGATGCGCGCGGCGGGCAGGCCGTAGTCTGCTCGGCCGCTTCGCCCTTCGATGCATTGCCATGACGCGCCTGCTCCTGCTGGCCTGCGCCTGCCTTTGGCTGGCCGGCTGTTCCTCGTCCTCCACCTCGCTGAGCGAGCGCCTGGTCGCGCCCGGTGGCACCTCGCCGTTGCTGGACGAAGAGCGCATTGCCGCCACCATCGCCAGCGTGCCCAGCCGCAGCGGGCACGTGGTCACCCGCGATCAGGTGCCGATCTTCTGGCGCGCGATCGACCCGGGCCAGTACGCCATGCGCTACCGCTACCGCGGCCAGCGGCATGACCCGGCGCATGCGCTGGACGTGGATTTCAGCTTCACCGCGCCCACCGCGGCCGCGCCGGCCACACCGCGCGGCACCGTGGTGCTGCTGCACGGCTGGATGATGGATGGCGATTCGCTGCTGCCGTGGTCGTTGGAGTTGGCGCAGGCCGGCTACCGCGTGGTCACCATCGACCTGCGCAACCACGGCCATTCCGGCGGTGGCCCGTCCGGCTACGGCACGCGCGAGTCCGACGACGTCATCGATGTGATCAATGCACTGCAGCCGCGCGGCGAGATCCAGGGCCCGCTGTATCTGTTCGGGATTTCCTACGGCGCGGCCACCGCGCTGTTCACCGCCGACAAACTCGGCGACCGCGTGGCCGGCGTGGTGGCCATGGAATCCTTCGCCAATGCCGGGCGCGGCATTCGCGACATGGTGCCGCACCTGCTCGCCAGCCAGCCCAACGGCTGGCGTGGGCAGGCGGTGGCGGCGTATGCGCGCTGGCGCTACGGCGGCCAGGACATCGATGCGGTGATTGCCGCGGCAGACACGCAATTACAGCTGGATCTGGACCATGTCGACGTCACCCAGGCATTGGCCGCCACGCGCAGCTGCGTGCTGCTGTTGCATGGCGATGCCGATCAGCACATTCCGGTGGCGCATGGCCGTGCCCTCGCCCTGGCCAGCCCGCGCGCGCACTACCTCGAGCTGCACGACGAAGACCATCTGAGCCTGCCGTTGCGCCTGGACCTGCTGGCGCAGCCGATCGATGCCTGGCTGGCGCAAACGCAACAGGACCGCGGCACTTGCCCGGCCCCGCAGGCGCTTCCAGCCTCCACGCTTGCTGTAGCAGCGGCGGCCGCAACGCCGCCGCGTAGCTGATCGCAGCTAAGCAGTAGCTTCAGATCACTGCGCGGGCGCTCGCAAGCGCGCGTAGCGAAACAGATCGCATATCGAGTCCCGCACGCGCAGGTGCATCAAGCACACGACCACATTCCGCGCGCACTCTCACACCTGCATGCCACACGCTCCGCGTTCAGCGCGACGCCGCAGGCCTGCGCGCACGCCACACGCTGTCACCGACAAACAACAACAAGCCCAGCCAGATCGCGGCAAATCCAATCGCACGGCCCTGGTCGAACGGCTCATGGAAGAACCACACGCCCAGCAGCAGCTGCAGACTCGGCGCGATGTATTGCAGGATGCCCACCAGCGACAGCGGAATGCGCCGCACACCGTAGGCAAACCCGATCAAGGGCAAGGCGGTGACCACGCCGCCGAAGATCAGCATCGCATCGGTGCCCAGGCTCCAGCTGCCGATAAAACCGCCGCCGTGGCCGTATTCGCCCCAGCCCACCAGCAGCAGTGCCGGCACGAACAGATACACGCTTTCCACGCCCAGGCCGGCCACCGGATCCACCGCCACCAGTTTGCGCAGCAAGCCATACAACCCGAACGAACTCGCCAGCCCCAACGCGATCCATGGCGGCGCGCCCGCATCGAGCGTCAGCCATAGCACGCCCAGCGCCGCGCATGCCACCGCCACCCATTGCAGGCGCCGCAGGCGCTCCTTCAACACCACCACGCCCAGCAGCACGCTCAGCAGCGGGTTGATGAAGTAGCCCAGGCTGCTTTCGATCACATGCCCGGCGTTGATCGCCCAGATATACAGGCCCCAGTTGAAGGCAATCGCCACGCTGCTGCCGGCCAGCATCGCCAGCGCGCGCGGCTGCGCGGCGATCGTGCGCCACCAGCGCAAGCCGGAGGTGGCCACCAGCCACGCCACCACCAGCAGCGCACTCCAGACGATGCGATGGCCAATGATCTGCAGCGACGGCACCGCCTTGAGCACATGCCAGTACAGCGGAATCACGCCCCACAACACGAAGGTGGACGCGGTGATCAACAACCCGCGGCGCGCTTCGACCGGCGACACCGCGCTCATCGGCGCGCCTTGGCAAGCGTCACCACCAGCACGCCGCACAGGATCACCGCCATCGCGCCGATATCGTGCGCACTGAAACGTTCGTGGCCAAGCCAGGCGCCCAGGCTCACCGCAATCACCGGGTTGACGTACGCATAGCTGCCAGCCAGTGCCGGGCGCACGTGATGCAACAGCCACACGTAGGCGGTGAAGGCCACGATCGAGCCGAACACGCACAGGTAGGCCACCGCCAGCAGGCCCTGCGTGGTGGGCCAGGCGTGCGGGCGTTCGCCCAGCAACAGGCCGGTGCTCAGCAGCAACACGCCGCCGCACAGCATCTGCCCGGCGGCGGTCATGAACGGAGTCGGCAGATCACGCCCACGCGACCACACCGAGCCGAACGCCCATCCGATCGGCGCGATCAGCAACAACACCAGCCCGCCCGGCGTGGCGGTCAGACTGCTGCCGGCATTGAGCCAGACCACCCCAAGAAATCCGATCACGATGCCCAGCCATTCGCCGCGGCTGGCGTGCTGGCCGCGCAACGCGCCGAACAAGGCCATCCACAACGGCACCGATGCCACTGCGGTCGCCGCCAGGCCCGACGACACACTGCGCTCGGCCAGCACCACCATGCCGTTGCCCAACAGCAACAGCGCCGCGCCCATGAAGGCCACATGCGTCCATTGCGCAGGCGTCGGTGCGGCCACGCCACGCCAGCGCAGCACCGCATACAACAGCGTGCCGGCAACGATGAAGCGCGCGCCGGACACCATCGTCAGCGGTTGCGCACCGCCGGCCAGGGCGAAGCGGATCACCAGGTACGTCGAGCCCCACACCACGTAGACCAGCAGCAGCGCGAGAACGACCAACCCGTTGCGCGCAGGCGCAGGCGCGGCAGCGTTGTGAGAGGAAGACATCGGACATGCCAAGTGCAGCGGAAGCTTCAATTCTAGAGCACCTGCACACGCCCTCGTGCCGCATGCGCTCGCCTGCCGCGCACGTTATGGTGCCTACCGACTCTCATCACGATGGAATGCTTATGCAGCGTCGCATCCCCTTGCTGGCTCTGGCCGCCCTGAGCCTGCTCTCCACCACTGCAGCGGCGCGCACGCCCGAGCCGTGGGAACTCACCGGGCAGGCGCTGATCGATGCCGGACTGGACGGTTCGCTGGCACCGGAAATCGACGCACCCGGGCAGCCCGAACTCAAGGTCATGGTTTCGGCCAGCCGCGCCGGCGCGTACGTGCTCGGCGTCGCCAGCACCGGCTATCGCACCAAGTGGTGCATGCCCGCAGGCAAGGCCGGCCCGCCAGACTTGCAGGCCATCATTGCCGATCTTGCGGCACTGCCGTTGAAGCGTCTGGAAGAGCCCGCTCCCGGCTTGATCCTGCAGGCGCTGGCCAAACGCTATCCGTGTCGCTGAGGGTCAGATTGATTGGGGCACTGCCGCAATCCTTCGGCGGCGTGCGCGATACAGCTGAAGGTGCATCTGCACTCAGCGACGCCCGGGCCTGACCAACGCACCGGGCACCTGCACCGCGCCGCGCTTACTTGCGCGCCGCATCGCTCTTGCTGCGGATCGCCTTGAACTCCGACCCGTCCTGCCAGCTCGGCCATTGGCGGTTGTTGGCCAGCGCCACACCCACGTCGTAAACCAGCGTGGTGTCGGCCGCATGGCCGCTGGCATCCCACTGCGGGGTCCAGCGATCGCAGGGCTGGTGATAGCACTGCGCAAAGTAGGTATCGCGCAGCGCCTTGCCGGCAGCCACGCCACCGTCGAGCATGTCCAGGCCCGGGCCTGCGGTGATCGCCGGCACACCCATGCGAGCAAACGCGAAATGATCGGCGCGGTAGAAGAAGCCCGCTTCCAGATTCGGGTCCGGCGAATACGTGCGCCCACGCGCCTTGGCCGCCTGTTCCAGATCGCCCTCCAGCGACACCCGTCCACGGCCCCACGAGGCGATGTCGCGGGTCGGGCCATCCGGGCTGAACATCTCCATGTTGAGCACCGCCACGGTCTTGTCCAACGGCGCCAGCGGATGTGCCGCGTAGTAGTTGGCACCCAGCAGGCCCTTCTCTTCGGCAGTCAAGGCAATGAAGTACAGCGTGCGCTGCGGTCTGGGGCCGGCGGCGAACACGCGCGCCAGTTCCAGCACGCTGGCCACGCCTGTGGCGTTGTCCACCGCACCGCGCCGGATCGTGTCGCCGCTTGCATCGGCCTTGCCAACCCCAAACGCATCCCAGTGCGCGGAGAAGATCACCGTCTCATCCGGATGCTGGCTACCGGTGAGCTTGCCCACCACGTTGTGGGTCACCACCCGCTCGCGCTTGAGCTTGAAGTCCACCGACAGGCGCGCATCGCCCAGCGCGATCGGTGCGAAGTCGCGCTGCTGCGCACGCTGCTTGGCTTGCTCGAAATCCAGGCCGGCGCGCTGGAACAACGATTCCGCTAATGCACGCTGCATCCAGCCACGCACCGGCACGTGCTGCGCGCGGGCGTCGGCATCACTGCGTTCGATATCGAACAGCGGCGACAGGCCAGAGCTCTGCACCGTGGCCCAGCCATACGCGGCCGGCGCGGTCTCGTGCACGATCAATACACCGGCCGCGCCGCGGCGCGCGGCTTCTTCGTACTTGTAGGTCCAGCGGCCGTAGTAGGTCACCGCCTTGCCGTCGAATGCGCCCGGCTGCGGCGTAGCGAAGTCGGCATCGTTGATCAGCACCACCGCGATCTTGCCGCGCAGGTCCACGCCCTTGTAGTCGTCCCACTGCCGTTCCGGCGCGCTGATGCCGTAGCCCACGAACACCAGCGGTGCATTCTTCAATGCCACCGTGTCGATCGGCCGCAGGCTCTGCAAGGTCACATCAGTACCGTTGACCAGAGATTGGTCCTTGCCGCCCACATGCAACGTGGCGCGGATCGGCCCGTCCACCTGCGCGCGCACCAGCGGCACCGCCTGGGTCCAACCGCCCTGCTCGCCACCGGGCTGCACCCCTGCAGCCTTGAATTGCTCGACCAAATAATCAACGGTGCGCTGCTCGCCGGCGCTCGCCGGTGCACGCCCTTCGAAATCGTCGGACGCCAGCAGGCGCACATGCCGCGACAGCGCTTCGGCATCGATCCCGCCGCCGGGCAGATCGTTGGCGGCCTGCGCCACGCCCCCCACAAACAGGCAGGCGGACAACAGCAGGATGCGCATCGGATTCACGGCGTGGCCTTGCAACTCAAAGATGACCGACAGTTTACAAAGCGCGCGCGCAAAACCGTAGCGCTGTGTTGCTGCGTGATACGGACAAGCGTGCCACGCAGTGATTCGCACGCGGTTGCCGCCACTTGCAGCGCAACCACACGCCACACGCTGCCTCAGCCCGCGCGCACCGGCCGGTCCAGCCAGCAGGCCAATCCCTGCGCATTGAGTTCGATATCGGTGGCCAGCAAGTGCTCCACCGCGGCATAGTCCAACGGGCAGCCATGCTGGCGTGCGCGCTCCAGGTAGAGCGCGGTCAATGCGGCCACCAGACAGCGGTGGCGGTCGGCACGGTCGGCACAGCCTTGCGCGATCTCGGTCATCGCATGGATCTGCTGCACCAGCGCCTGCGCCAATCGCTGCGGATGGGTCACGCGACCATAGTGGGTGAGATACATCGCCTCTGGCGCCATTGCCATCAGCCGTTCGATGGACTGCAGCATGGCCTCTGGCTCGAACTGCACCGGCGATGAGGTCGGCAGGATGAAGGCGCCCTGCGCGCTATCGAGCTGGCGATACGACAACCCGAAGGTGTCGCCGGTGAACCAGCTGCGGCTGCGCGCATCCCACAGGCACAGGTGATGCCGCGCATGCCCGGGCGTGTCGATGCATTGCAGCGCGCGTGTGCCCAGCAGCAGCGTGTGCCCGTCCGGTGCCTGCACCACGCGCTCGGCCGGCACTGGCAGGATCTCGCCATAGCTGCGCGCCATCGCTTCGGCGCCATAGACGGCGGTGGCGCCGGCAATCAGACGCGCCGGATCGATCAGATGCGGCGCACCGCGCGGATGCACCAGCACGCGCGCGTTGGGCAGGTGCTGCAGCAAGGCCCCGGCGCCGCCAGCGTGATCCAGGTGCACGTGGGTCAGGATCAACCACTCCACCTGCGCCGGCGTCAGCCCGGCATGAGTCAACGCCGCCAACATGTGCGGCACCGACAGACTGGTGCCGCAATCGACAAATGCGCCGCGTTGCTCGTCGACGATCAGGTAGGCGGCATCGAAGTTCGCGCCGCCAAAGCCGGTGTCGATGGTCTGGATGCCATGCTCGACGGGTTCTGTCATGCCCACCACACGATTGCCATGCGCAGCCTCAAGTGTAGACGCGTGCGCAGCGGGCCGCTGTGGACCACGTCAAGCGGCGGCAATCACGCCTCGCGCAGCGCGCGCAATGCGGCAAGCACCGGCGCTGCATCGGCGGGCAGCTGCACACCCGGCAATTGCAGCTGGGTGGTGTCTTCGGCCTGTTTCAAGCGCGCAATCAGCTGGCCCGCCTCGCGCGGCGATGCAAAGCCATCGCTCTGCAACAGCAAGGTGCCGGCCGCATCGTGCAACTTGAAATAGAACTGGCCATCGCTCTCGCGGTATTGCTTGAACACCGGTAATGCAGCCTTTGCCGTCGTCGCCGGAGCCACTGCGCTGGCCTGGCTGGACAGATCGCGCAAGCCCACCGCATCGCGCAGTTGCGCCAGCAACGGCGTGGCATAACGGGCCCGCAGGCGCGCACCGCCGGCACGCAGCGTCGCCTCGATCTTGGCCGGCTCGGCCATCAATGCCTCATAGCGTGCGCGCAGCGGTGCGATCTCCAGATCGATGCGCTCGAACAGCTGCTGCTTGGCATCGGCCCAGCTGATGCCATCGGCGAACGCCTGCGCAAACGCAGCGGTTTCCTGCGGCGTGGCGAAGGCCTGGTACAGCTGGAACAGCGCCGAGCCCTGCGTGTCCTTGGCCTCGCCCGGCGCACGCGAGTCGGTCAGGATCGAGAACACCAATTTGCGCAATTCCTCGCGCGGGGCGAACAACGGAATGGTGTTGTTGTAGCTCTTGCTCATCTTGCGGCCATCCAGGCCTGGCAAGGTGGCCACCTGCTCATCGATCACCGCATCGGGCAGGGTGAAATAGTCCTGCCCATACACATGGTTGAAGCGCTGCGCGAAATCGCGCGCCATCTCGATGTGCTGGATCTGGTCGCGCCCCACCGGCACCTTGTGCGCATTGAAGATCAGGATGTCGGCGGCCATCAGCACCGGATACATGAACAATCCGGCGGTGACTCCGGCGTCTTCGTCCTCGCCCTCGGCGCGGTTCTTGTCCATCGCCGCCTTGTAGGCATGCGCGCGGTTGAGGATGCCCTTGCCGGCCACGCAGGTCAGTAGCCACATCAACTCGGTGGTCTCCGGCACATCGGACTGGCGGTAGAACCACACCTTGTCCGGATCCAGGCCACAGGCCAGCCAGCTGGCCGCGATTTCCAGCGTGGAGCGCTGCGTCCGCGCCGGGTCCTGCGCCTTGATCAGGCTGTGCAGGTCGGCCAGGAAGTAGAAGCTCTCGGCATCGGTAGCCGTGCTGGCCTGGATGGCCGGGCGGATCGCACCGACGTAGTTGCCCAGGTGCGGTGTGCCGGAGGGAGTGATGCCGGTAAGAACGCGAGTGGTCATCTGCATAGGCCAGGGAATCAGCCTGCAAGTTTAACGGTTCCGCGCCAGGGCATCCGTCAGCGCCTGGCGCCGGTGCCGCGTACAACGAAAGACGGGCCGCAGTGCGGCCCGTCCCTTGCACACGCTGCTCAGCCGATGGGCGAGCGGGCGCGGCGTGCCTTAGCGGTCGTCGCGCAGCGACTTCTCGAAGGCGCGCACCTCGGTCTGGGCGCGATCACGGTCCCAGCCATAGCGCTCCTGGAGCTTGCCTTGCAGGTATTCCGCATTGCCTTCGGCCACCTTGAAATCGTCGTCGGTGAGGTCGCCCCACTTGGCCTGCATCTGGCCCTTGAGCTGGGTCCACTTGCCGGAAATGATGTCAGTGTTCATTGCGATTCTCCGCTGCTTGCGGCCGCGATTGACCGTGGCGCCAGCTTGATTCTGGCCGCGTTCGGCACAGGTCAAAAGATGTCGAGCGCGCACTCACCGCGATGAACGGTTGCCATCGCAGCGGGTGCGACGGAGGTGCCTGCACCCGCACGTGGCGCCGCGCGCCATTGCGTCATCCACAAAAAAAACGGGCCTTTCGGCCCGTTTTTGTTCACCGATGCAGCAAGTGGATCACTTGCGCGCGGCGTCTTCCACCTTCTCGCCAGCGCCCTGCACGTCCTTGCCGGCACCTGCGACGGTGTTGCAACCCGCCAGCATTCCAACCGACAACATCGACAGCACCAACAATGCAATTGCACGCTTCATAAACTCACTCCTTCATAGGCACGCGGCGGTCGCCGCAGATCAATCAAGACCAACCAAACAGATCAAACAAAACCGATCAGCACTTACCGTCGCTGCATTTGTCGGCGGTCTTCTCGACCTTGTCACCCGCACCCTGCATGTCCTTTCCGGCACCAGCCATGGTGTTACAGCCAGTCATCATGCCGGCCGAGAATAGGCCCAGCACCATCAGTGTCAGCAGTCGCTTCATTTGGTCTTCCTCGGTTCCGCGTCCGGTGCCGATGCACCCCGCTTGGCGCCAAATCTGACTGCGCGACCGTGGATTTGATGTGAACGCCGGGCCAGACGTTCAGGCACCGATCAATCTCGCATCAGCGTCGACTTGCCGAACAGGCTTTCCACCAGATCCACCGCCAGCTCGGCGGTGGCGTTGCGGTTGTCCAGTACCGGATTGAGCTCCACGATATCCAGCGACCCCATTCGCCCGGTGTCGGCGATCATCTCCATCACCAGCTGGGCCTCGCGATAGTTCGGCCCACCCGGCACGGTGGTGCCTACGCCCGGCGCAATGCCGGGGTCCAGAAAATCCACATCGAAGCTCACATGCAGGTGGGTATCGGCGCTCATGCCTTGCAGGGCCGCTTCCATGGTGCGCTTCATGCCGGCTTCGTCGATGTAGCGCATGTCGTAGACGTCGATGCGGTGCTGCTTGATCAGGCGCTTCTCGTCCGGGTCCACCGAGCGGATGCCGATCTGCCGGATCTGCTCGGGCAACACGGCCGGCGCGCTGCCGCCCAGGTGGGTTAGCGCCTGCGGGCCAAGGCCGCACAGGCAGGCCACGGGCATGCCGTGCACGTTGCCGGACGGGGTTACCTCGCTGGTATTGAAGTCCGAATGCGCATCCAGCCACAGCACCCGCAGCGGGCGATGCTGCTCGCGGCAGTACTTGGCCACCGCGGTGATCGAACCGATGCCCAGGCAATGGTCGCCGCCCAGCATGACGGGCATGCGGCCTGCGCACAGCTCCGCGTAGCTGGCGTCCATCAGCGCCTGGTTCCAGGCCACCACCTCGTCCAGATGCCGGTACCCGGCCTGCGGTGCCTGCCAGGGATTGCGCGGGCCATCCAGATTGCCCAGGTCACGCACCTCGACGCCGCGCCCGATCAAGGCCTCCTGCAGCCCGGCGATGCGCAATGCCTCCGGCCCCATCCGGGCACCACGGTGGCCGGCACCGATGTCGGTGGGCACGCCAATCAGGGAAACCGGCACGTACTGCGTTGCCATGCATTGCTCCAGCATCGGGAAAGTCGCGCAGTCTAGTCGTCGCATCGCGCAACTACGCGCGGCAGCGCAGCACGGCACACCGCTTGCATCGTGGTGCGTAGTCGTCATGACTGCCGTGAGCACCGTCATAAGTGACGTTGCGGGGCAGTTTGTGGCACGCGCAGCTTTGCGGACTGTACTTGTCTGACCGCACAGTTAAGAAGCTGAGGCCGGTATGACTTTGCCCTCATATGCCGATGGTATCGTTCGCCCGCCAGCGCAGGACCGGTGTCACTTATTCGCGCAGGCCGTTCGCAACAGGGGGAAAATTTTAATGCCGCACAACGCCGTCAACCAGGTCGTCAAGGCTGCCGTGGGCGAAGTCGCGCGGGCGTCGCATCAGTACGACCTGCAGCGCATCGGGCGCGAATTTGCGCAGACCATCGAGCGCGAACCGGGGATCCGGCTGCTGATGTTGTCCACCGCCGACGGGCGCGCGATCACCGAGCAATCCAGCCTCGACGCCGATGGCCGCCGGCTTGCCGCCATGGCCAATTCGTTTTTGACGCTGGGCGAGACGCTGGCGCGCGAATCGGGCCTGAGCGAAGCCGATTACGCCACCATCAGCACCCGTGGCGGGCAGCTGGTGCTGATCCGCATCCGTGCCGACAGACCATTGACGCTGACCGCCGTGGGCGCCAGCGATCTCAATGCCGCCGCGCTGCTGTTCAACGCACGTGATTGCGCGGGCCGGCTGGCCACGGCGCTGGCAACGCCACCGCCGGCCACCGCGTAGCACTGCTCGCTTGGCACTGTTCGTGCTTGCGTGTGCGCACGGCATCCGCCCACTCATTTCTCAACGCTGGTAAGGACGACTCGTGTCAAAACTCAATCTGGAACAACTGCATTCGCTGGCCGGTTTCGTTGGCGCCGCGCTGGTCGACAGCGACAGCGGCATGGCGCTGGGCATGACCGGCGGCACCGAGCTCAACCTGGAACTGGCTGCGGCCGGCAACACTGAAGTAGTGCGCGCCAAGCGCCGCATCGCCGAACAGCTGGGCTTGAACGACACCATCGAAGACATCCTGATCACCCTGAGCAAGCAGTACCACCTGTTGCGTCCGCTGGAAAGCAACGGCGCGCTGTTTCTGTACGTAGTGCTGGACCGCGCCAAGGCCAACCTGGCCATGGCACGTCACGAACTGAAGGCGTTCGAGAAGACCCTCGACTTCGGTTGATCGGCTGATCGTTAAAGAACGGCGCCACTGCGCCGTTGCTATTGGCCTGCCGGCGCCCGCCGGCAGGCGTTGCTGCCTCGATGCGCCGCCAGGCGCCAGATCATGACCACACCCATCCACACCATGCGGGTCGCCACGGCCGGCCTGGACCTGCTGCACACCACGCGCCTGAAACTGGCCTGCTCGCTGCTGCTCGCCGAACGCATCGACGTGCAGCTGGGCGAGTGGCCCGAGCACGCCGCCGATGTGGTGGTGCTGGGTCTGGAAAGTGCCGATGGCCTGGCCGCGTGGCAGGCCTTGCAAGGCCAGCCGGTGCGGGTGTTGGTGGTGTCGCGCACGCCCGTGGCGGGCGCATGGCTCAGGCACGGTGCCACTGTGCGCGAACTCAACGAACAATTACGCCTGCTGCTGTCCTCGCCACAGCACGCCCCGGCCGCCGAGCCGGCGCTGTTGCTGCGGCATTGCCGCGGGGAATTCGGTACCGATGCGGTGGTGCTGCAACAGGCGCAGCTGCGCGTGCGTGTGGACCCGGGCAATGGTTGGCTGGAGTTGCCCGCCACACTGCCGCTGGCCGCCTTGGTGGCTGCGCTGGATCGCCCCGATTGGCAACGCGCAATGGGCGATATCGGCACCGCCGCCACCCAACGCATCTCAATGGAAGCGCTGTATTTCGCCTTGCCCGAACACCTGCGCCCGGCACTGCCGGCGGTGGAACCGGGCCACGCGCTGCAACTACGCCAATGGCCGGAACTCAGCGCCGATACCAGCACGCCGTCACAGTTGCTGGCCATCGCGCACCTGCATGCCCGGCCGTGGCGCCCGCAGGCGCTGGCCAATGCTTGCAAGCTGCCGCTGCAAACGGTGGAATGCCTGTTCGCCGCCGCGCTGGCCAGCGGCCTTGCCCAGACTGCGGAGATTGCCGTGCCGTCCACGCCGCGTCGTCAGAACAGCAGCAATTCCCGGTTCTTTTCCTGGGTTGCGCGTCGGTTCGGTCTCACCCTCTCCCAGGCGCAGTCATGAGTCTTCCGGCCAACAAATTGGTGTTCGTGGGCGGCATGGGTGCGGGCAAGACCACCGCGGTGCGTGCGATCTCCGACGTGGAGCCGGTCAGCACCGAAATGCCGCTGAGCCAGGATGCCTATGGCGACAAGACCTACACCACGGTGGCGCTGGACTACAGCTCGATCGAGCTCGAAGACGGCGAGCTGCTGCACGTCTACGGCGTACCCGGCCAGAAATACCTGGATTTCATGTGGCCGCTGGTGTGCGACGGCGCCCTGGGCGTGATCGTGCTGACCAGCGCACGCGATACGCAGATGCGCGACACCACGCTGGAGCTGCTGCGCGAATTTTCGCGGATTGCGCCAGAGGCCAGCCTCGCCGTTGGCGTCACCATGACCGACGAGGTGCAGGAATTCCTGCTGCCGCCGTTCCGCGAAGCACTGGTGGCCGAAGGCTTCCGCATCCCGGTCATGCGCGTGGATGCGCGCTCGGCCACCCAGATCACCTTCCTGGTGAAAACGCTGCTGTCCTATCGCTACACCTCCGCGCCGGTCTGAGCGGAAGGTGGCCGTGCGCAATCAACGCGCACACAAAGTGAGTCAAGGAATCCGGTCACGACGGTGCCTGCAGAGGGCGTCACGCGGGGGATGCCGCCTCTAGGGTGGCGGCGACGCGTCCTTCATCCTTGAAGTCAGTAAAGCGTCGCTCAAACGCTACACGGTTGAGCACCGTGCCTGACTTGTTCAGTATGACAACCGGGCACGAGCGGCGGCATCGGGACATTCCTGACACATACGGCGGCGAATGCTGCATGCGGTTGTCGGTGCACTGACCAGCGCGCGACTGCACGTAGCAATCGGCGGATTCAGGGGGATCGGCTAAAGTAGCGTGATGACTATCGAACTCACGCCAGGCGGCTTGTTGATCGCGATCGAAGGGATCGACGGAGCCGGCAAGACCACCCTCGCCAGGAGCTTGGCCACGCTGTTGGAGCAGGCCGGCGCGCGCGTCGTGCTGAGCAAGGAGCCAACCAACGGCCCCTGGGGCACACAGCTGCGGCAGTCGGCCGCCACCGGGCGGCTAAGTGCCCAGGACGAGGTCGACCTGCTGCTCCGCGACCGCCGCGAGCATGTGGAAGCCTTGATCGCCCCGGCGCTGGCGCGCGGAGAGATCGTGATCCTGGACCGTTATTTCCCGTCCATGGTTGCCTACCAGGGCGCCGCCGGCCTGCCACTGGATGCGCTGCTGGCCGCCAACGATTTCGCGCCGCGCCCGGACCTGCTGCTGCTGCTCGACCTGCCGCCGCCCACCGGTCTGGCGCGCATCCGCGCACGCGGCGATGCCCCCAATCATTTCGAAACCCAGGACAACCTGGAACGCTGCCGCGCGATCTTTGCGGCACTGCAGCTGCCGGGCAAGCACGTCATCGACGCCAGCACCGATGCGGACAGCGTGCTGCGCCAGGCGCATGCGCTGGTGGTGGCCGCACTGGCCGAACGCGTGTCCGGCCATGGCGCAGGCACCGAGCAGGACGTACTGGGATTGCTCTCGGCCGGCCGCCCGGCCTGAGCCGAGGTCGCCGCCGGCCAACGCGCTGGCTGGCCTCACCGACAAACGCTCTAGCGGTTGTCGACACGTCACCTGCGCCGTGACCAAACCATGCGTCGCCCGCTGCGCGTCATGGAACCAGACATCCACGCACAACAGATCAGCGCGCGCCAGACGGTGCGCACTGTGGTGACTGAAGAACGGGGATGGTGCCGACACCCGGATTCGAACTGGGGACCTACCGCTTACAAGGCGGTTGCTCTACCAACTGAGCTATGCCGGCAAAGGCGTGCGCGCATCGCGCAGGGTGCGCATTCTAGCGCAGCGCGGTGCAGTCTAGCGATCGTTGCCGGCTCGCGCCCGCACTGCGCTGCAGGCTGGACACCGACGCACTGCTGCGCACGTCGATCCACCAGCGCGACTGGCCGGTGCCACTGGGCACCAGTTGCGCGGGAAAGCCGGCGCTGACCAGGCTGGCCTGGCGCCGCTCTGCACGCTCACGGCTCTGGTACTGCCCCAGCGCGATGCTGTTGTCCTCCCCCTGGGCG
This sequence comes from Xanthomonas sp. NCPPB 4037, assembly GCF_041475695.2. Classification (NCBI taxonomy): domain Bacteria; kingdom Pseudomonadati; phylum Pseudomonadota; class Gammaproteobacteria; order Lysobacterales; family Lysobacteraceae; genus Xanthomonas; species Xanthomonas sp. NCPPB 4037. The sequence goes on along the minus strand of NZ_CM191261.1, from coordinate 394,522 downwards.
ATGACGTAGTAGTCGCCGATTCCGGCCGCAGCTATGCGCTTGACCAGCGCCTGCGCCGCGGCGCGGTCGCCGACATTCGGCAGCATCACCCGAAAGGTACTCACTCCCGCATCCTTGTCCTCGCGCACGCTGGCACGGCTGGCCTGCCCGCGCAGTGCGGGCAAGGCCGCATCGGCCTCGGCACGCGCCGGGTACGGCCCCAAGCTGGCACAGCGCTCGGGGGCGGGTGCGGCAACGGCGGGCGGCGGGCTTGCGGCCGGCACCGCTGGGGTGACAGCGGCGGTTGCCGCCGGCTTGGGCGGTGGTGTGTTCTCCACCGCTGCGACAGCCGGCTGCGCCGCAGGGGCCGCCGGGGGCGGCACGGGCGCTGCTGCTGGCGCCACCGTGGCAACGGTGGGTGCGGCAGCAGTGGGCGGCGTGGGCAGCAGTTCCAGCCGCGCCACACCTGCCGGTTGCGACGGCGCCGCCGGCGGGGCAGCGACCGGTTGCAGTGCCCACCACAGCGCCACGCCGGCGTTGAGGATGATCAGGACAACGATGAGTGCGCGTACGTACATGCGGCCGATTCTACGGCGCGGCCGAATGCGTCGCCCAGGTCGCCAGGCCGTCCAGCACCAAAGCGGCGCGGAACTCGGCCGTGGGCAGCAACGGCAGCAACGGCGGCGCGCCACCGCCGTGCACCAGCAAGCGCACCGGCATGCCAAGGGTGCGCGCGGCGTGTTGCAGGCTGCGTTCGATCAAGGCCACCGCCGCGCCATCGCAGCCGGAGGTCAGCGCATCGTCGGTGTCGTTGGCCAGTTCGGCATAGGCACCCCCGGTAGGCGGCAACTGCACAGCACGCGCATGCAGCGCCTCGCGCATGGTGGTCGGCGAGGCAGCGATCCGCCCGCCGTGATGCTGGCCGTCTGCGCCCAGCACGTCGATGGTCAGCGCGGTGCCGACCCCGGCCACCAGCACCGGCGCATTACCGCGCGCGCCCAGCAGGGCCAGGAAGCGGTCCACCCCGAACCGGCTCGGGTCGGCATAGGCAATCCGCACGCCGGCACAGGCAGCGGCGGTGCGCACCACCCGCACCTGCTCGAAGCGCGTGCGCAGGCTGGCCAGCACGCGCTCGGTCAGACCCGCTGCGGCCACGCTGGCCACGTGCGCAACCTTGCCCGACGGCAGCGCCGACAACGCGGCGCTATCCATCGCCTCGGCACCGTGCGCCCAGGCCTGCACATCGCCGGCGCGATGGCCGTCCAGCGGCGCGTATTTGAAACGCGAATTACCCAGGTCGAACAGCCACTCACTCATGCAGGTCTCACGCTCACTTCTCCGGAGTGGAACAGGCGCACATCGCTGCCGATCTGCACACGCAGCGCGCCATCGGCCGCCAGGCCAAGCGCGGTGCCGCGGTGCAGGCTGCCGGCCTCCTCCACCTGCACCGCGCGCCCGCTCAGCAGGTCCAGCGCGGCATAGCGGGTCAGGAACGGGGCCAGCCCCTGCGCCTCGAACAACGCCAGCGCCGGGATCAGCCCGGACAGCACGGCCGCCACCATCTGGTCGCGCGACACCGGCCGGCCGGCCAGGGTATCCAGGTCCACCCAGGGCTGGTCGATGCTGGCAGCCGCAGCCGGCGGCATGTGCACATTCAACCCCAGCCCGATCACCGCGCGCGCATTGCCGGCCATCTCACCGCCACCTTCGATCAACAGGCCGCCGAGCTTGCGCCCGCGGGCCAGCAGGTCGTTGGGCCACTTCAGCCCGACTTCATCGAACCCACACCCGCGCAAGGCCTCGGCCACTGCCACTCCGACCGCCAGGCTCAAGCCGGCCAGCTGACCGAGCCCACCGCTGAAGCGACGCGATGCCGACAGGTACAGGTGCGCGCCCAACGGCGAGGCCCATTGCCGGCCCCGGCGACCGCGCCCGCCGGTCTGCCGCTCGGCCAGCAACACAGACACGCCGTGTTCCGGCGCCGGGCGCGCCAGCAGCGTGGTGTTGGTGGATTCCAGCGTCCAGGCCACCTCCAGCGCCGCCAGCCCGGCGGCGGCATCGGCTTGCAGGGCGGCGCGGACGCGCTGGGCGTCGAGCAGGTCCAGCGGCGCCGCAAGCTGGTAGCCCTCGCCGGCCTGGCCGTCGATCGCAACCCCGGCCGCGCGCAGATTCTGAATGCGCTTCCACACCGCGGCGCGGGTCAGCCCGGCCTCGCGCGCCAGCGTGTCGCCGGAGAGCCGGCCAGTCGCAAGTTTGGCCAGCAACGCGCGGTCGTCCACGGCAAGGTCCCCAAATCGATCCGTGAAATTATGCGCCAAGCTCCCCCAGGCGCCCAGCGCGGCTTGCGTGATGGAGTGAAAACCACGTTATGATCGGGGACTTACGCCGCTTGCCCTGGATGTGGACGATGCGCCGACTCACGCTCTGCCTGCTCTTGTTGTTGGCTCCGCTCGCCGCTCTGGCAACGGACCAGCTGGCCGACGGCGATCATGAGAGCTGCGTCAGCAGCAACTCGGCAGCACGCGGCAGAACGCCAAATGGCGAGGCACCCGCCGCGTCGCGCGCACCAGCCCACAAGCCTGCACCCGCCTCCAATGGCGGCGGTGGCGAAGGCGATGCGCTGTTCCCGCGCATGCGCATGATGCCGCGCTGGCACAGCTTCCTGCCGGGCATGTTCCGCTGATCCAGTGGGTGTTGCGCTGGCTACGCCGGCCACCTGCTGCCCTTGACGATGCACTGTGGCAGGCGGTCTGTACCGACTGCGCCTGGGTTGCCGCGCTCGATCCGCCGCGGCAACACCGCCTGCGTGCACTGACCACGCAATTCCTGCAGCAAAAGACCATTTCGCCGGTGCATGGGCTGACCCTGACCCCGCACGATGCCGTGCTGCTGGCGGCCACCTGTTGCCTGACGCTGTTGAACATCGGCGCCGCCGGCTGGCGCGGCTGGTCGCATTGATCGTGTATCCGGATGCCTTCCGCGTGCAGCGCACCCACATGGATGCGGCCGGTGTCATGCATGCCTGGGACGACACCCTGATCGGCGAGGCCTGGGAGCATGGCCCGCTGATCGTCAGTTGGGCCGATGTGCAGGCCGATCTGGCCGACCCCACCGCCGGTTTCAACGTGGTGGTGCACGAGATGGCGCACAAGCTCGATGCACTGGATGGCGCGCTCGACGGCACGCCGCCGCTGCCGGCAGCGCAGTACCGCGACTGGGCACGCGATTTCCAGCAGGCCTATACCGCGTTCTGCCGCCAGGTTGACGCCGGCACACAGACCGACATCGACCCGTATGCCGCCGAAGCGCCCGAAGAATTCTTCGCCGTGCTCAGTGAGTATCACTTCTCCGCACCGCAGGTGATCGCACGCGAGATGCCGCGCGTGGCCGCACACTTAGCCCGTTTCTACGGCGCCTCGCCGTTCGCGCACACGCCGCCAGACTGAAGTAACACGACGGCCACGGCATCGCTTGCGATCACTGCCGCAGTGCCGGCAACGCACGCGCCTGATACGCCGTGCCGCAGGTTCTGCATCATCGTGACTGCATTGGTTTACTGCCTTAGACCAGCCCAAGATCGCGCGGCCTGGCGCCGGGGAATACCCGCTCCAACTGCGATGGCGACAGCCCCCACAGCCGGCCCAACAGGCCACCAAACAGGTCGCGGTAATTGTTGAGTACCGGGTAATCGCGGTTCTGCAGCAGTTGCGCCTGCGCCACCGCGACCTGCTCGCCGGCGATGCGCCCGCCATGCACAGCGCCGCCCAGCACCCAGTACGCAGTGCCGTGACCATGATCGGTGCCCTTGCTGCCGTTTTCGCGGAAGGTGCGTCCGAACTCGGAAATCACCACCACCACGGTGTCCTGCCATGCCGGCCCCAGCGCGTCCGCATAGGCGGCCAGGCCCTGCCCGAGGTTACGCAGGTTATTGGCCAGCCCACCTTCGACGCTGCCCTGGTTGGCATGCGTGTCCCATCCACCGACATCCACAAATCCCAGGCGGTAGCGGTCGCGCATCAGGGTCGCCATGCGCCGGGTCTCGTCGGCAAAGGTGCGTGCGCTGGCCGCACCGCGGCCGGCCTGTTCCATTTCCTCGCGCAGTTGGGTGGTCACCTGCTGCCGCAACGCCAGGCCATCGCGCGCGGCCGCGGCCAACGGCGTGGCGCCATACATCTGCGCCAGGATCTGCGCCTGGCGGTCATCGAGGCCGCGCTTGCCAATGCCCTTGAGCGAGACATTCGGCAGATCGCCTGCGCCCTGGAACGTCAGCGGCAAAGAGTCGGTAAAGGCGATCGCCGGCACCCCGCTGAGCACACCCGACAATCGCGCCATGAAGCCGGAGCGGTAATCGCGGCGCTGCGTGGCCACCTGGCCCGATTCGATATCGTCCTGGGTTTCGAAATGGCTACGCGACAGATCATCGGTACCGGCGAACGGCACGAACGCTAGTTGCTTGCGTTGCCACAGTGGCAGCAATGACTCACCCACTACCGGGTTGAGACCCCACTGGGCATCAAGTGCCAGCGCGCTGCGCGGATTGCTTGTGTCTGGCCGGGCGATCGCCAGCGTCGGACGCGCCTGGTAATAGAAATCGCTGCCATGCGGCACCAACAGATTGTTGCTGTCGTAGCCGCCGCGCAGGAACACCACCAGCATGCGTGCGCTGTCGCGTGGGGCAGCAAACAGGCGGCCGCTCCACGGCAGACTCGCGGCGGCAGCGGAGGCTAGCAAAAATTGACGTCGTTGCATCGGTGCACTCCCGCTCAGCGATAGTTGAAATCCGGCGAAGACAGCAAGAACCCATTCCACTCCTGCGGTGTGCGCGCCTGCTCCAGCGCCTGGCGCGTCTGCACCGACAGCGACGGTTGCAGCCAGCGGTACGCAGGGCGCGCATCGATGCGCGTCAGTGGTGGTTTGCGCGCGTTGCTCAGCTCTTGCGGCACATCGTCACCTTGAAACAATTGCACCGGTGCGCTGCCCAGCGTGCGTGCCACTTCGAACCGACGCGCCAGCTGCCCGGAACTGGTCCAGGCCTGCGATTGCAGCGACCATCCATCCGGCGTGATCCGCCCGAACAATGGCTCACCGAGTTGCTGCACCCAGCTCACCATCGGCGCGGCATTGGTGATGACTTCCCCGTCGTAGGCAAGTCGCATCGCCGATACCACCAGACGATTCGGGTCCTTGAATTTGCGCGGTTGCGCAGTGGCAAATTCCGGTGCGGCGAGCATGGTCTGCATCACTTGGGCGATGTCGCCGTCGCTGCGCTGGAACGTGGCGGCCATGCGCTTCACCAACGCCGCAGGCGGCTTGTCGCTGACGAAGTATTCGGCGAGCTTGTGCGAAATGAATTGCGCACACGCCGGCTGCCGCACCAGCAGTTGCACGGCCCGTTCGATCTCATCCAGGCCGCCACCGGCAATGCGCTGACCCAGCAAGGTCTTGTCGCCAGGCTGATGACGGGCCGGGTTGAATTCGAACAGCCCCTTGCGCACGACCTGTGCCTGATCCTTGGCGGGCGGCAGCACCAAGCCTTCGCGTTTGACCTGCACCAGGCCGGCGCCAGTGAGTATCAAGGCCAGCTGCTGCACATCCTGCTGCGTGTAGCCGCCATCCACGCCGAGCGTATGCAGCTCCATCAGCTCACGCGCGTAGTTCTCGTTGACCTTGCCCTTGGCATTCTTGGCGTTGTCCAGATACTCCAGCATCGCCGGGCTCTGCAGCGTGGCCATCACCAGATCGGCGAACTTGCCGGTGGCATTGGGGCGGATGGCCGTTTCCATGTAATCGGCCGCCATCCACTTCACGCGGCCCTTGTCGGCATACACGCTGAAATGATTGAGCCAGAACCACACCAGTTGCTCGCGCATCTGATCCGGCGCATACACCGCGCGCAATAATTGCGCCTGGCGCGCCTGGGTGAGCATCTGCCCACCGCGCGCGCGCCACTGTTTGCTCGCGGCCACCTTGTCATCGCCCTCGGGCATCGCCTGCAAGCGCGCCTTGTCGGCCTCGTATTGCACCAGCAAGGTGTCGAGCGGGGTATGCAACGCATCGAACTGCTGCAGCTGCGCGCGCACCGGTGCAGGCAACGCTGCATCGTCGCTGGCTTGCAGCAGGGCCGCGCTGTAACGCGCCTGGCCCAGCCGCTGCAACTGCGCCACGTTCTCCGCACTGGCGCCGTAGGTGGCGCGCTGCAGCCATTGCAGTTGCTGCGGTGTCAGCGCCGGCGCGGCGGTGGCCACCGCGCTGCAGACAAACAGGCAGCCCGCGGCAAACACGCCAACCCAATCGCGGCGGCACATCGCCAGCGTGGACGTGGCAGCTTCACTCTGCATGGCGTCGCTCTCCATCGTGGCGGCCGAATACCGGCCCAGTATGGTCAAGGCAACGCGCGAGGCGTTAAACGGTTGTCGGTGCGCCGCGCGGCAGTCGCAACGGGTTCATGCAACCGTGGGGGTCAGTTACAAGCCTGGCGGCAGGGTGACTTCGAAGCGTGCGCCGCCCAACTCCTGCGAGCGCAGCACCTGCAGCTCGCCGCGGTAGGCCTTGATCAGGTCCTGCACGATCGACATGCCGATGCCATGACCCTGCACGCGCTCATCGCCACGCACACCGCGCTGCAGGATCTTGGCCACATCTTCCGGCGCAATGCCGGGGCCATCGTCTTCCACCGACAAAATCATGCCGGCGCGGCGGCTGCCGGTGGTCGGGCCCGGCTGCGCGGTCAGCAGCACGCGGCTGCGCGCCCACTTGAAGCCGTTCTCCAGCAGGTTGCCCAACAGCTCCTGCAAGTCACCAGGCTCGCCGTGGAAACGCGCATCGGGCGAAATATCGAATTCGCACAATACACCCTTGGCCGCGTAGACCTTTTCCAGGCCACGCACGATTTCCTCGGCGGTTGGCTCGATCGGCAATGGCGCGGCAAACAGCTTGTGGCCGCTGGAAGCAGCGCGCGCCAACTGGTAGGACACCAGATCGTTCATGCGGCGCAGTTGCACGTCCATTTCTTCGTGCAAATCGCGCTCGGAGGCGCCGCTGTCCAATTGGGTGCGCAGCACTGCCAGCGGCGTTTTCAGGCTATGCGCCAGATCGGCCAGCGTGTTGCGCTGGCGATCCAGGTTGTCGCGCTCACTTTCGATGAAGGCGTTGATGCTTTCGGTCAGCGGTTCGAGCTCGCGTGGATGCTGTTCGCTCATGCGCTGAATCTCGCCGCGCTGCACCTTGGTCAGCTCGTTGATCACTCGCCGCAGCGGGCGCAGGCTCCACTGCAGGATGAAGGCCTGCAACACCAGCAGCACCACACCGGCACTGCCCAGGTAGAACCACACCGCGCCGCGGAACACGCGCAACTGCGCGCCCATCGAGCGCGCATCTTCCATCACATAAATGGTGTACGGGATCTCGCCGCCGTTCTCGCGCTCGACATAGCTCACGCCCAGGCCGTAGCGATAGACCTGCCCAAGGCTGCCGTCGATCTGGGTCATTTCCAACGGGCCGATGAATTCTTCCTGCCGCGGCTCCAGCATGCGCCCATGCGGAATGCTCGGTCCCTCGGCCGATACGGACGTATAGCTTTCATCAGGGCGCACCACTTCTACATACAGCCCGCCGCCCGGCACGTCGAAGCGCGGGTCCGGCGGCTGGCCGCCGAGATACAGCGAGCCATCGCGGACGAAGTCGATGTTGTAGGTGTAGGCGTTGGCGTAGTTCTTCAGCCGCTCACGCAGATTTTTTTCTGCAGTGTCGGCAAACGCCACGTCGAGGGCGTAGCCAGCCAAGGCCAGAAAGGCCACCAGACTGAGGCTGGCGGCCAGCAGCTGGCGGGCCTGCAACGAGCGCGGCCGCCAGCGCCGATACCACTTGGAACGTCCCGACACTGGCCGATCGCCGCTGCGCTGACTCAGCCTTCGGTACGCGGGATGGCGAAGCGGTAGCCGCGGCCGCGCACGGTCTCGATCGGCTTCAACTCACCATCCGGGTCGAGCTTCTTGCGCAGGCGACCGATGAACACTTCCAGCACGTTGGAATCGCGGTCGAAATCCTGCTGATAGATATGCTCGGTGAGGTCGGCCTTGGAGACCAGTTCGCCGGCATGCATCATCAGGTATTCCAGCACCTTGTACTCGTAGCTGGTCAGATCCACGTTAGCGCCGTTGACGCTGACCGTCTGCGCAGCAAGATCCAGGGCCACCGGGCCGCATTCCAGCGTCGGCTTGCTCCAGCCGGCCGCACGACGCAGCAGCGCATTGACGCGCGCCAGCAACTCTTCGACGTGGAACGGCTTGACCAGGTAATCGTCGGCACCCTGCTTGAGGCCTTCCACCTTGTCCTGCCAGCTCGAACGCGCGGTCAGGATCAGTACGGGGAATTTCTTGCCCTCGTCGCGCAGCGCCTTGATCAATTCCATGCCCGACATCTTGGGCAGCCCGAGGTCGATGATGCCGACATCGAACGGCACTTCACGGCCCATGTAGAGACCTTCTTCGCCGTCCTGTGCAGCGTCAACAGCAAAGCCTTCGCGCTTCAAGCGCGCGGCAAGGGTCTCGCGCAGCGGAGCTTCGTCTTCGACCAAAAGGATACGCATGCACTCTCCCTACTTACGTTGTGTGGCCACAGGCCAGGGGATTTATGTCACTGAACGCAGAAGTATCTGCGCTTACTGGTGATCGGCGCGTGGTGGTGGAGGCGCGTCGGACGGAGATGGTGCCGGGCTGCGTGCATTGGCCGGCGGTGGACCGCCCTGCCCGCCTTCGGGGTGGTAGACGATATGCACGCGGCCGCGTTCGTCCATGTACTTGACGCGCGTCAGCCGGCTATCGCCAAACGGAACACTCTCCGCACCAAGAATCTGTCCACCGGTAGACCGCTGCACGCGGCGAATGGTGTCCGAAAAAGAACGGCTGTCGCGCGGGCCAACGCCTTCGCGACCGGCCTGCGCCATCGGATATCCCTGCCCCCACGCGGACGGCGCGACCACAGCAACCCAGAGGGCCACCAGGGCGAGACGACGGGACGTGTGGAAGGGCTGGGTCACGGATGAATCCTAGCGGGTTGTTCAGGAACATTCAAAATTCGTGAAACCGGCACCGTGTCACACCGATGCCAGCCGCAGAAATCGAGCCAAATTCTTGATTTTTCGGGGTGAATCCGATCTGAACTTTTTAGCTCGGTGTTAACGCCATTCAGTGAAATGAACATCTAAGTGGCAATTCCGGGAAAGAATGAGAGTGGATATCTGGCGCAATCGCGGTGGCGCATACCGCTGGCAGCCTCAACCGTACAGCAGCCGCCCATGCCCGAAGATTGCAAAAACCGGGCCGAACTTTCGTCCTGGAGGTGCCGACTGTTCAGGCAGCAATACGCCGCGCCTGATCGTCGGTGCGCTGCAATGCCTGCTCCACCAGCTCCCAACCCGCGCCGGGGCGGTGGGCGCCCTCGCTCAGCACTTGGCGGAATACCCGGCCGCCGGGCTGCCCGTGGAACAAGCCGAGGATGTGCCGGGTCATGTGCTTCAGGGCCAGCCCCTGATCCAGTTGCGCCTGCACGTAGGGCTGGTAGGCCTGCAGCAGGTCTGCGCGCGCGCGCTCGGGGCGCCCGGACAAGGCCGCCTCCAGCTGATGCAGCACGTACGGGTCGTGATAGGCGGCCCGGCCCAGCATCACTCCGTCGGTGTGCTGCAGATGTGCCAGGGAGGCCTCGACGCTGGCGATGCCGCCATTGAGCACCACCGGCAAGGCCGGCCGCTCCTGCTTGAGGCGGTAGGCCCAGTCGTACCGTAACGGCGGGACTTCGCGGTTCTCTTTCGGCGACAGGCCCTTGAGCCAGGCGTTGCGCGCGTGCACCACCACCATGGCGGCGCCGGCGCCGACCACCTGGTCGATGAAGCCGGCAAACACGGCGTAGTCGTCATCGTCGTCCACACCCAGGCGGCACTTGACCGTAACCGGCAGGGCGGTGGCCGCGCACATGGCCGCGACGCAGTCCGCCACCAGCGCCGGCTCGCGCATCAGGCAGGCGCCAAAGCGCCCGGCCTGCACCCGATCGGATGGGCAGCCGCAATTGAGATTGATCTCGTCATAACCCCACGCCTGGGCGATCTGCGCCGCCTGCGCGAGCAACGCAGGATCGCTGCCGCCCAGTTGCAGGGCCAGCGGGTGCTCGACCGCATCGAAGCCGACCAGGCGCTGGCGATCGCCATGGATCACCGCATTGGCGTGCACCATTTCCGTGTACAGCCGCGCCGACGGCGCCAGCAGCCGGTGGAAGACCCGGCAATGGCGGTCGGTCCAGTCCATCATCGGGGCGACGGACAGGCGCAGGGAATCGGCATACGCAGCGGGAGGGGGCAGAGTCATCGACGGTGGGCCGCGCAACCGGCGGCCTGGAATGCGGAGCAGGATCAACAGCTTACACGGCAGGCGCTGAATCTGCGGCAGCGCGGCGTGCATGCTGGCGCCCTTGCTGTCGGGCCCTGCTCGAGAATCAGCTGTTCGCTGCGCTATGTGATCGCCCCTACCTGCTGGCCGAGTTCGAACAGTACGCGTGCTTGTGGATCCCGCTGGTGACGCGCTGTGGCGGCCAGCATCATGGCGACTTCCTGCCGTTCGAAGGGGGGAACCACAGCGCGCTGGCGTTGTTTTCGTCCCGTCGCTTGCCGCGTACGAGCGCTATCGGAGCGCTTCGCTAGAGGAAGCCGAGTGCCTGGCGGCGTTTGCGTATGCCGAGCGCACGCGGTGCATCATCAGTGACGAGCGGAGCTTCTTTCGTCCGCTACTGGGGGGTGAGCGCTGCGGCGCTCCCCATCACCATCCGCCTCAGCTGCGGATGCTGGCACGTTCTTCAACGCTCAGCGGCTTGCCGAGTGCGTGGTACGAGGCGACCAGCGTGATCAGGGCGGTGCCCATCACGGTGTAGAAGCTCCACGACTTGGCCAGCAGATGCACCTGACCGAACACCAGGGCCACGACAGCTGTCGCGGTGCACAGCACCATGGCCAGCAGGGACATCAGAAACGGGATGGAGGGATCGAGCTTCATGGTCCGGGGGTTCCAGGGTGCGATAGCTCCAGCATCGGCGTTCGCCGACCTTTCTTGAAGGATTTTTTGAGGTTTTTCTCGCTGCTTTTTTTGCAAGTCAGCGGGCGCTCAGATAAATGTCAAACCCTTGGCGTGCAAGGGTTTGCGCGTCAGAAATTCCCTGACAGCAGCGCAGAAAAACGACCACGCGTGTCGGCATTCCAACGCACGCGCGGCGGAAAACCGACGGCGTTGTTGGTGAGGTTTGGTCGGCGGAAATCGGGGGGGTAGACGGGCTGCGCGCCACCGTGGATGTCTATGCCGGAGCGCCAGATCATTGCGACGGTGCAAAGAGGAGCCAGCAGCAGGGACCCTCATCCCTGGCTGTCGCCTGGCGTGTTGCAGGGGCAGGGCGACATCACCACCCCCGAAGGCCGCCTGCGGGATCGTTCGGCACGCACACGAACGATTACCCTCTCGCACGCTGAAGCGCTGCTGCGCCTTCAGCGTGTCGGCGCGGTGGCGAATTCGCCGCGTTGCAGCTTGGTCACTTCATTGCCCTGCGCATCCTTGATGCTCAGGTCCGCTCCCTTGGCGGCGAGATCCTTGAGCACATCGGTGCGCTGGAACAGCGCGGCGTACATCGCCGCGGTCTGGCCGGCATTGTTGCGCTGGTCCGGGGCGCAGTCGGCCTGCATCAGCCGCTTGGCGATGGCCAGCTCGCCCTTGAAGATCGCGCCCATCAGCGCGGTGTTGCCACGCTTGTCCTGCGCACACGGGTCCGCGCCGGCCTGCAGTAACTGCTCCACTGCCGGGGCCTGGCCGTGATACGCGGCCAGGATCAACGCGGTGTAACCCTTTTCGTCGCGCGTATTGAGGTCGTAATGCGAGCGGATGAACTCGCGCAGCATGTCCTGACGCCCCTCACGCGCGGCGTCGAAGAAGTAGGTCTGCAGCTGTGTCTTGATCTGTGCAGGCGTTGCCGCCGCGGTCGGCGCCTTGGTGGCGACCGGTGCCGGCGAGGCAGCGTTGGCGGTCACGGCCAACGCCGACCACGCTAAAAACAACAGAGTGCGCATCTCGCTCTCCCGAAACGAAGGACGGCACCGCGGCATGGCGCCGCGATGCCGTCGGGTGGATCAGTCCTGCAGGGTCGACGCGAGCTGCTTCACGCGCGCCAGATCGCCCTTGGCCACGCGGGTGACACCGGCGCCGTACTCGGGGTCGGCCTTGTACAGGAACGACAGCACCAGGTGCTTGCTCTCGGTGTCGGTGGTGGCCAGCGACTCGCCAAAACTCTGCACCAGATCGGCGCGATCCTTCTTGCTGTAGGACCGATACAACTCACCGGCCTGCTTGAAGTTCTGCTCGCGGGTGATCTTGGCCTGCTGGGTGGTGCCCGACAACGGCAGCTCGCTGTAACGCGCGGCGGTGTCCTGCGGACGCGGTTCCAAACGGCTCGGCTCGTAGTTCACGCCGCTGGTGGTGTGCCCGGTGTTGGCTTCGCCGTCCTGGTTGCCATTGTTGACGGCCACGCGCGGACGGTTGACCGGCAGGCTCAGGCCATTGGTGCCGATGCGGTACAGCTGCGTGTCGGCGTACGAAAAGATACGGCCCTGCAGCAGGCGGTCTTCCGAGGGTTCGATACCCGGCACCAGATTGGCCGGCGCCATCGCGACCTGTTCGGTCTCCTGGAAGAAGTTGTCGACGTTCTTGTTCAATACCATCTGGCCGACCTTCTGCTCCGGCACATCCGGCCAGATCTTGGTGGCATCGAGTGGGTCGAAATCAAACTTGGCCAGGTCGTCCGGCTTGAGCACCTGCACGTACAGATCCCACTTCGGGTAATCGCCCTTCTTGATCGCGCCGACCAGATCGTTGGTCAGATGGCTGTAGTCCTTGGCCTGCACCGCGGCGACCTGCTTGGGGTCGAGATTCTTGATGCCCTGCAGCGTCTTCCAGTGGAACTTGACGTAATGCACTTCGCCCTGCGCGTTGACCAGCTTGTAGGCGTGCACGCCGTTGCCATCCATGAAGCGATAGCCGGCCGGGGTGCCTTCATTGGAATACAGCAGGGTCAGCGTGCGGGTGGATTCGGGCACGTGCGAGAAGAAATCGAAACGACGCGAATCATCGTCCAGGTTGGTGCGCGGATCCGGCTTGAACGCGTGGACCATGTCGGGGAACTTGATCGCGTCGCGGATGAAGAAGGTGGGGAAGTTGTTGCCGACCAGATCCCAGTTGCCTTCGCTGGTGTAGAACTTGGTGGCGAAGCCGTGCGGGTCGCGCAGCGTTTCCGGCGAATGGTTGCCGTGCACCACCGAGGAGAACCGCACGAACACCGGAGTTTTTTCGCCGGCGCTGAACACCTTGGCCTTGGTCAGGTTGGAAAGATCGGCAGTGGCGGTGAACTCGCCTTTGACGCCGGTGCCGCGCGCATGCACCACGCGCTCGGGAATGCGCTCGCGATCGAAGCGCTGCAGCTTCTGGATCAGTTGCACGTCCTGCAGCAACGTCGGGCCGGTGGCACCGGCGGTCTGCGAATTCTGGTTGTCACCGACCTTGGCGCCGTTGTCGCGGGTCAGGACGGATTGGGCGAAGACCGGCGGGGCGATCAGCGTGGGGGCTAGCAGGGCTAGCACCATGAGGGATCCAGGGCGCATGGCGTCAGCTCAAGTTGAAGGTGCTGAATCATGGCTAGCCAGCTGATGCGTGAGAAGTCGTTAGTTCTGATCGCTGCGATAGGGGAACATGATGATGACTGCGTAGCGTGATATGCATCGCCAAATGCATCGGCAGCGTGTTGCAGATCGTCGCTGCACGCTTCGTCTTTGCGTTGAGCATCTCGCGGCGATGGTCGGCGGCTGCCGTGCGCTGCGTGCGCTGCGCGCTATGAATGCTGCGCTGCACGCGCGCGGCTTGGTCAAGACGGTGGCTTACTTGGCAGGCCTGATCAAGGCAGCGATACTCGGGTGTGCGTTCGAATAACGAAGCAGGCACCGCATTTCTCAAACGCGCGACAGCGACATGCGGTGCGCTTGCGAGACGCACGCTCCAGCGGGCTGCTCGCTTCTTGCATGGAAGCAGGCTGTTTCGCCTGCATCACCTCACGACACGCCTGCCCAGCTGCCACTGATGCCGCAACGATCACCATGGCTGCGCGCGAGACTAGCTCACGCCCACCTCGTCAAGGCAGCAGTGTGGTGCATGGATGTGCATGTGCCTGGCATCGCGCATCCATCCGCCGCGCCGCGCGCCGCGCGCATCCGTCAAGCGCACAGGCGATGCACTTACACCCAGCTCAGCGCCCGATCACCCGCTTGAACGGCGGCAGCGCATCGAGGATGCGTTTGCCATAGCGGCGCGTGAGCAGGCGCGAATCGAGGATGATGACGCGGCCGTGGTCGTTGGAACTGCGGATCAAACGGCCAGCAAACTGGGTGAGCGTGCGCAGTGCGTGCGGGATGGCGATCAGGTTGAACGCGTTGTGGCCGCGGCTTTCCAGCCACTCGCTCAAGGTGGAGGTCTGCGGGTCGGTGGGCACGGCGAACGGCACCTGGGTGATCACCACCGTGGTGCAGGCTTCGCCGGGCAGATCCAGACCTTCGCCGAAGGAGTTCAAGCCGAACAGCACCGAGCCCTCGCCTGCCGCGATCCGGCGCAGATGCTCGGTGATCAGTTGCGACTTGTTGCCTTCGCCCTGTACCAGCACGCGGTTGCGCTGGGCCAGCGGCAGCAGGTCGGCAACCTTTTCCATCTTCCAGCGCGAGGTGAACAACACGATGCTTCCCTTGCCGGCCCAGTCCAGTTCGCGCACCAGATATTTGGCGACTTCCTTGGGATGGCCTTCGCGATCGTCGGGAGTGACCGGGAAATTGGGCACGATCAATTCAGCCTGATTGGGCAGATCGAACGGCGAGGCCAGCGAGGCCATTTCGGCATGGTCGGGCAAACCGTTGTCGATGGCGAAGGATTGGAAATCGCCGCCGCCGGTCAGCGTGGCCGAGGTCATCACCACCGAATCGACTTCGTTCCACAGCAGAGTGCGTAGCACCTGGGCGGCGGAGACCGGCGAGCAATGGCAGATCAGATCACCATCGCGCGAGAGCGTGATCCAGCGCGCCATCGGCGGTTGTCCGTCCTTGTCTTCGCGGCGCCAACCGCTCCACAGATTGTGCTGCTGCTCGGCCATTTCCAGCGCCATGCCCAGGCTGCGCTGCAGGCGCTCGCGCGCGGCATCGTCCTGCTTGCCCTTCGCCACGGTGCCGTGTGCGGCGTGCACCCAGTTGAACAGCGCGCGGGTCTCCTCGCCCAGTTCTTCGATCGCCGGGCCCCATTGCGGCGGCAGCTTGCCGTTGGGCGCACGCCACAACGGATCGCGCTCACCGGGTTCGGGCTTCCAGACGCGTTCGACTTCGGTATGGAACGCCTTGAGCAACTTGGACACGCGCGCGGCCACCTCGATGGCTTCGCTGGGCAGCAGGTTGCCGATCTTGTCCTTGTCCACCGCGCGGTACGCGGCGGCGATCAGGATCTGCATGCGGCCGGTGCGCTTGGCCATGTCGTCCAGCGGCAGGTTGGCCGCGCCCTGGTCAATCGCCACGCCGGCAATGTGATGGCCTTCGTCGAGCACCAGCAACATGTCAGACGGCGGCGCAATCAGCGGCTGGCCGTTCTCGGCATCGCCCAGCGACAGCGACGACAGCAACAAGGCGTGATTGGTGACCACAATCTGCGCCTCGCGCACATCGGTGCGCGCCTTGAGCACCGGGCACTGCGCCGCATAGCTGCAGCGACGTCCGGCGCAGCCGGAAGCCGGCGTGGTGACGCGCATGCGCAGCGGCACCGACACCGGCTCCGGGGCGTCGTCCAGGTCACCGTTCCAGGTGCGTGCGGCGTAGGCCTTGGCCAGCCGCTTGGCCAGGTCGGCATCGGCCGGGCTGAGCGGGCGGTCGTACAGCACCTGCTCGTCTTCAAACATGCCGTTCTGGCTGGTTTCGCCTTCCAGCTCGGCGGCATTGCGCGTGCACAGGTACCGGGTGCGGCCCTTGGCCAGCGCGACAGTCGCCTCCAGGCCGGTGGCCTTGAGGAAGGCGGGGATGTCGCGTTCCACCAACTGCGATTGCAGTGCGACCGTGCCGGTGCTGATCACCAGCTTCTTCTTGGTGGCCAGCGCGATCGGCACGCCAGCGGTCAAGTACCCCAGGCTCTTGCCCACGCCGGTCGGTGCCTCGGCCACGCCAATGCCGCCGGAGGTGGCGAGCGCGCGCGACACCAGGCCGATCATCTGGCTCTGCGCGCGGCGGGTGGCGAAGCCGGGTGTATTGGCCTGCAGCTTGGCGTAGGCCTCGCGGATGCCGGCCTTGACCGGCTCGGTCAGGGTGCGCTGGGTAGGAACGGGCGCCGACGGGGCGGCCGGTGTGGCAATGTCACTCATCGCGCTATTTTCGCACGGACCGACGCAGCGCCTGCGACCGCGCCGCGCACCGGCTGAACCGCTGGGCAAAGTGCAAGGATGGCGCGATCAGGCACGCGCTGCGGCGGGCCTGAGCACCACGCGCCACCGGGCCGGCGTGCCGCCAGTTCGGGCGCGATCACCTCCTGTGACTGCCGCTCGCCTGACTGCCGCTTGCCCGTTTCAGACGCGGCGTGGCCAGGCGTAGCGGGCCCAGACCAGGCCGATCACCAGCATCGCCAGGCCCATCACCAGCATGCCCACGCCCACGCCGTTTGGCCCGAAGCGTTCGTACAGCAGGCCGCCACGGTTGACCGTGGCCAGCCGCTCCGGGTGCAGCAGCGTCCAACCGCCCTGCCCGGCACAGACCAGCCCGACCAGGGTCAACGCGATCGCCTTGAGCGGGATCACTGCAACGCTTCCGGCGTAGGCCGCGCCCGTTGCAGGCTACTGGCCAGGGTCCAGACCAGCACGCCCAGCGCCACGCCCTGCACACTGACCAGCACCAGCCGCGACACGCTCATCACCATCGAGATGCGCGCCACACTGCCCTGCTGCATCAACCACAACGCCACTGCCTGGATCGCGACTTCGGCCACCGAGCAGACCAGCAGCAACCACAGCGCCGCCAGCGCAGCCCGGCGTGCCGCCACCGGCGGCGTGCGCCAGACCAGCACCAGGCCCAGCACCAGGGCAATCAGCACCGGCACCCGCGACAGCAGGCTGGTGACGATGGACAACAGCAGATCGGTGGTGGTCATCGCAATGCTCAGTCGGCGCTGACCAGGACGGCGTCGCGCGCACGCAGCGCGTCGTACACCGGGTCGGTCTGCGGACGCACGCCGTGCCACAGCGCAAAGCTTTCCGCGGCCTGTTCCACCAGCATGCCCAGGCCGTCGATGGCGTAGCGGCACTGCGCCGCACGTGCCCAGGCCAGGAAGGCGATGGCGGTGGCGCCGTAATTGAGGTCCACCGCCGCAGTGAGGCTATTGACCAGGCCCAGCGGCAGCGCGAACGCACCGGCATCGCGATCGCGGCCGGCAGCGGTGGCATTGACGATCAGCTCGAAGTCGCCCAGCTCGCGCAGGTCTTCCAGATAGCGCGACACCACGCGCCCGGGTTCGCCCAGCGCATCGCACAGCGCATCGGCACGCTCGGGCGAGCGGTTCACCACCACCATCTCGGTGATGCCGGCCTCCAGCAGCGCCGGCGCAACGCCGCGTGCGGCACCGCCGGCGCCCAGCAGCAGCACGCGGCGGCCGCGCAGATCCAGGCCGTGCCGCTCGGTGAGGTCACGCACCAGGCCGGCGCCATCGGTGTTGTCGCCCTGCCACTGGCCGTCGTTGCGTACCAGCGTGTTCACCGCACCGGCCACGCGCGCGCGGTCGCTCAGGCTCGCCGACAGCGCGAACGCGGCTTCCTTCAGCGGCAGGGTCACGTTGGCACCCTTGCCACCGTCGGCCGCGAAGCGCTCCAGCGCGGCGGTGAATTCCTCCGGCGCGGCGTCGATGGCGGTGTAGTCCAGCGCGATGCCGGTCTGCTTCCCGAAGTCGGCATGGATGGCCGGCGACAGCGAATGGGCGACGGGGTGTCCGAACACGGCATAACGGGATACGGGCATGAAACGCTCTCTGGGTTGACTAGACTGGGCGCGACTCAGGCAGGAACACCCCATGCAACTTCGAGTGACGCTGCTCGCGCTGGCGGCAAGTTTACTCTTCGTCCCGTCTGCTTCGGGACTTGCCGAATTCGGCATCGAGGGCATGGGCGTGGTCTCCACGCCCGCCAACGAGGCACGCGCCACGCTCAGCCCCGACGGCCAGCGCATCGTCTGGGCCAGCGATCGGGCAGGCGGCGCCGGTGGCTGGGACCTGTGGCAGGCGCAGCTGGTCGGCGGACGCTGGCAGCAGGCCACGCCGCTGCCGTTGAACACGGCGCTGGACGAGACCACGCCGGTGTTCAGTGCCAACGGGCGCTGGTTGCTGTTCGCCTCCACGCGCGCCGGCGGCGCCGGAGGGAGCGATCTGTATCGCGTGCCGGTGGACGCGCAAGGGCAACTGGGTGCGGTGCAATCGCTGGGCCCGGCGATCAACAGCCGCGGCAACGAGACCGCGCCGACGCTGTCGCTGGACGGTACCGCCCTGCTGTTCGCCAGTGACGGCCATGGCGGTGCCGGCGGCCTGGATCTGTTCGTCGCGCACTGGAACGGAGCCGCCTTCATCGCCCCGGCAGTCCTGGGCGAGATCAACAGCGTCGAGGACGAACTTGACGCGTCCTGGCTTGGCGATGGCCGCGCACTGGTGTGGGCGCGCGGCACGTTCGCGGGGCCGAGTCAGCTGTTGCTGGCTGCCTGCAAGGGCGGCCACTACGGCCAGGGCCAGCCGCTGCCGCTGTCGTTCAACGGCCCGCAGGAACGCACCTTTGGCGCAGTGGTGGACGCAGCAAAGCCCGGCGAACTGCTGGTGACCGGCAGCGCCCGCGCACCGCGCGCCGGCCAGCTGGATATCTACCGGATGAAGGCACCGGTGGCGGATGGCGAGATGGGGTGTCGGTGAGTTGAACTGGTGCGGTGGTGCGCTGCGTCAGGTGATGCTGCGTTGACCGTGTTGCGGGCGAGCTCGATGGGGTAGTTGGCCGTCGGAATGGCACGGTTTTAGCCACCGGCAAGTCTGGTTGCGCGGCCGCGGCGTCTCGCCACCAGGGCAGGCAGGTTGACACCCCCAACCCTATGCTGATCGAGAACATCAGGTCGCCTGTTTCGCAGGCGTTGGCTTAGTGCGCGCTGCGTGGGACGCCATCCTCTCAATGCACGTGGGAATGGCGGTGTTGGCTTTTCCGATATCGATGGCGATGGCGATGTCATCGCCATGCTGCCAGCGCAGGTAAGGTTTGCCTGAAGCACGTTCGATCCATCGACGCTGCTCGTCACTTCAGATAACAATGCGCTTGGCGTCCTGTGTCGGCGCACAAGGTACGCCTGCGGACTGCACTCAATACACGTCCCGTCGATACCGGCCGGCGGCGGTGAGCAACTCCAGCCGCGTCTCGCCCAGGATCTCGCGCAAGGCCGCATCCACCTCACGCGCCATGCTGTCCAGGCTGCCGCACACATAAAGGACGGCGCCGCGGTCGATCCAGTGCCGCAGCGTCTCGCCGCGCTCGCGCAGGCGGTGCTGCACATAGCGCTTGTCAGCCTGGTCGCGAGAGAACACCCAATCCAGTTCCTGCAGATGTCCGGCGGCCTGCCAGGCCTGCAATTCATCGCCAAACAAGCGGTCGTGCGCGCGATGGCGTTCGCCGAACAGCAGCCAGTGGCCATGCACGCCCGCCAGCTCGGCGTCACGCAACAACGCGCGTAATCCGGCAATGCCGGTGC
This sequence comes from Xanthomonas sp. NCPPB 4037, assembly GCF_041475695.2. Lineage (NCBI taxonomy): Bacteria > Pseudomonadati > Pseudomonadota > Gammaproteobacteria > Lysobacterales > Lysobacteraceae > Xanthomonas > Xanthomonas sp. NCPPB 4037. The sequence continues at coordinate 374,694 of NZ_CM191261.1, read as the reverse complement.
CGTTGCCGATCAGCACCAGCGGCGCACCGTCCACACGGTGGAAGCCGGGATTGGTGCGCAGGCGTGCGCGCACCGGTGCGCCCAGCGGCGCATGGCAGACCAGCCAGCCAGAGCCCAGGCCCGGGCTGCCATCGGCACGCGTGGTCAGCCGCACCACCACTTGCGCGCTGCCATCGGCGGGCACGCTGGCGATGGAATAGTCGCGCGTCGGCAGCCACGCGCAGCCATCGAGCCAGGCCTGCGCCACAGTGCCCGGCACAGGCGGCTGCGCAGGCGGCTTGGGCAGCACGCGTTCGGCGGCGGCCTGGTGCAGCAGCAGCAATTGCGCATCCACATGCACCAGCGCATCGGCCGCCAAGCCCCAGGCCTGCAAGCACGCGCGCACGGCGGCGTCGGCATGCGCAGGTTGCACTTCCAGGATGTCGCCGGCCAACCACTGCGCCCCTGCCGGCGGTTGCAGGTCCACCTGCCAGATCGGTGCGCCCACGCTGCCTGGATTGAGCTGGGTCCGCGATAGCACCGGCCAGTCCATCAGCGCCGGGCGTGCCAGCGGCACGGCCGCCACCGGCGCGCCGCTGACCTGCGCCAGCTGCGCATGCCACTGCGCCAGGGCCTGCGGATCGGCCTGGTCCATTTCCACTGTAGGGAACAGCGCACGTGCGCCCTGCGCCTCCAGCCACTGTTCGATACGCCGCGAAAACCCGCAAAACCGCGCGTACTGCCGGTCGCCCAACGCCAGCACCGCGTACGCCAACTGCGGTAATGCCAGTGTCTGCCGCAGCATTTCGCGCTCGAATCCGCGCGCCGCATCCGGCGGCTCGCCGTCACCGAAGGTGCTGATGACAAACAACGCATGCCGCGACTGCTGCAACTGCGCCGCATCCAGTTGTGCCAGCGAGCGCACCTGCACTGGCACACCGGCCGATTGCAGATGGCCGGCGGCCTGCCAGGCCAGCCGCTCGGCAAATCCGCTTTGACTGGCAAACCCGATCAGCCACGGCGCGGCCTGCGAGGCGGGCGGCGCGCTCTGCAGCACCTCGCGCGCTGCGCGCAGCGCGCGCTTCTTGCGCCGGCGATCCAGATACAGCATCCAGCCGGTCACGAAGAACGCCGACATGCCCGCACTGGCCAGCAGCACCACGATGCGCCCGGGCAGGCCGAAGAAACTGCCCGAATGCAGCGGGAACATGCTCACCAACAGTTGCTGGCCAAGCGGCAGCCGGGCGTAGTCCTGGCGCCGCAACAGCACGCCGCTGTGCGCATCCAGCTCCAGGTTGTCGTAGGCGCGATCATGGGCGGGCGCATCCGGCAGGAAACGCACGCTCAGCGGCTGGCCGGCGCGGGTGGGAATGCGCAGATCCATCGCCGCGCTGCGGGTTCCCGCAATCCCGTCGAGGGTGCGTTGCACACGGGTGAAATCCACTGCGGGCGGCCGGTGCCCGCGTCCATCGCCGCGCATCGCAGGCTCAGTACCCAGCAGCGCCACCATGCCGTCGCGGTACCAGGTGTAAGACCAGGTCAGCCCGGTCAAGGCAATCAACAGATACACCAGCAGGCACCAGGTGCCGAACACCGCATGCAGGCTCCACAGAAAACTGCGCCCCTGCCGCCGCCATTCCACCGCCCACCAGGTCCGCAGGCTCCACCAGCGACGCGGCCAGCGCAGATACAGGCCCGAGGCGCAGAAGAACAGCAGGATCAGCGTACTGGCGCCGGTAATGGCCTGGCCGCGCTCGCCGGCGGTGAGATGCCGGTGCAGGTCTTCGATAAAGGCGAATGCCCCGCTCAGCCGTGGCGCGCCCACGCGCGCGCCGGTGTAGGGATCGAAATACACACGGCCGCCGGGCTTGCCGGCCAGACGCACCGTGGACGGGCGCCCACCGGTCGGGTCGATCAGCATCCGGGTGATGCCCTGCCCCGGCGCCAAGTCGAGCCGGCGCACCAGCACATCCACGGGCAGTGGCGCCTGCCCGGCGGCATGCCGCTCGGCCAGCTGCGCGATGGCCGGGTTGGCCAGGCGCACGATCTCGTTCTCGAAGGACATCAGCGCGCCGGTCAGTCCCATGACGGACAGCACCAGCCCGGCAGTGATGCCCAGCAACCAGTGCAGTTGGAACACAACCGTCTTAAACACGCGCGAGCAGCCTGAAGCAGAGGGCTTGCCATTGTAGATGAGAATCGTTATCGCAGTTGCGCAGACGCGGGAGCGCCGCGCACCGTATTCAACCGCTCACCACACACATAAAAAAAGGCGCCCGCAGGCGCCTGTTCGCGGGCTTGCTGCTGCGCTTAGCCCTCGCGCAGCCAGCGCGCCACTTGCGGCGCGAAGTAGGTCAGCACGCCATCGGCACCGGCGCGCTTGAACGCCATCAGCGCTTCCAGCACGCACTTGCGTTCGTCCAGCCAGCCATTGGCGCTGGCGGCCTTCAACATCGCGTACTCGCCGCTGACCTGGTAGGCGAAGGTCGGCACGCGGAACTCTTCCTTGACCCGCCGCACCACATCCAGATACGGCATGCCCGGCTTGACCATCACCATGTCCGCGCCCTCTTCCAGGTCCAGCGCGATCTCGCGCATGGCCTCGTCGCTGTTGGCCGGGTCCATCTGATAGGTGGTCTTGTCGGCCTTGCCGAGATTGCCGGCGCTGCCCACCGCATCGCGGAACGGGCCGTAGAACGCGGAGGCGTACTTGGCCGAATACGCCATGATGCGCACGTTGAGATGGTCCTCGGCATCCAGCGCGCGGCGGATCGCACCGATGCGCCCGTCCATCATGTCCGAGGGCGAAATGATGTCCACGCCCGCCTGCGCATGCGACAGCGATTGCTTCACCAGCGCTTCGACGGTGATCTCGTTGAGCACATAGCCCTTGGCGTCGATGATGCCGTCCTGGCCGTGCGTGGTGTACGGATCCAGCGCCACGTCGGTCATGATGCCCAGCTCGGGAAAGCGCGCTTTCAACGCCCGCACCGCGCGCTGCGCCAGCCCATCCGGATTCCAGGCTTCGGCAGCGTCCAGGCTCTTGCCGGCGGGGTCGATCACCGGGAACAGATCGATCACCGGGATGCCCAGTTCCAGCGCGTTTTCCGCCTCGCGCAGCAACTCGTCCAGCGACAGACGTTCGACGCCAGGCATCGAGGCAATCGGCGCGCGCCCTGGCAACTCATGCACGAACACTGGCCAGATCAGATCGTCGGTGGTCAACGTGTTCTCGCGCATCAACCGGCGCGAAAACGCATCGTGGCGCATACGACGCGGACGGTAGTGGGGGTGGGCCATCACGGGCTCCTGAAGTCGAAGAAAAGAGTGGGGCGGGCCATCGGCACGGCACTGTCGTGCGTCGCTCCAAGGCCGGCCTGCCTGCACGGACGCTCCGCGCACGCAACCGCTGGCAATGCGGCGCCTGAAAACTGCGCACTGACCCCGCTGCCTAACCACAACAGTCGCCGCGAGAGACGCGAACGTGCTGACAGACAGACTGGTGCATGGAACGAACGGGCGAAGAGCATCGAAGTCGCCTGCAACACGGTGGCAGGCCAGCGGTGGCAGGCGATGGACAGCGCACAAGTCTACGCCCGCCAGCAGCGGCGGAATGCGCTGCGACGCTGTGTCGCAGCGCTGCAACGCTTAGATCACCCCACCGCCCAGGCTCAGGCGGATGACGCCCACCACGATCACCAGGCCGTTGAGCAACAGGCCGGTCTTGGCCCGGCCACGGTTGCCGGCCGAGGTGAACAACAAGACGATGGCCGCGATCAGCGCACCAAAGGCCGCGAACGGGATCAGAAACCAGTTGCCCCAGCCCAGCAGCGGAATGAAGGCCAGGACCATCCACAGCAACGCCACAATGCCCCACAGCAGGCTGATCAATCCCACACATCACCTCACACGTGCCTCAGAAGGCCCCAGCTTAGCGGTGCCGGTGCCAGCGCGCCGTGGGCGGGTGGTCACCGTGACCAATGGCGGCTTGGCGGCGGGCTCACATCGGCCGGCCTAGGGTGTGCGCAAAGTCCGGCGCGATTCAGTCCAGGCGCCGGATGATCACTGCCATTACCCACGGGGGGCCAGGTATGAACATGCAGTCACGCATCAGGCAGGTGGCCATCGGTGCCGCCGCAGCGGCCTTGCTGGCCGGCTGTGCAAGTAGTTCCAAGGTGATGCTGGGCCAGCCACGCGCGCCGATCGACCCGGCGCAGGTGCAGGTTTACTCCAACGCGCCAGTGGGCTCGGTCGAGATCGCCCAGCTCGAATCCACCAGCGCCGCCGGCTTCGGCACCCAAGGTCAGACCGACGCTGCGGTGCTACGCCTCAAGCGCGAAGCCGCCAAGCTCGGCGCCAACGGCGTGGTGATCGTAGGCGTGGGCTCCGAGCGCTCCGGCGGCGGGCTGTCGGTGGGCGGCGGCAGCTACGGCGGCCGCGTCGGCGGCGGCCTGGGCATCGGCATTCCCACTACCCAGAAGCGCGCGGCGGGTATGGCGATCTGGGTGCCGGCCGGGGCCGAGCAACGTGACGCACCGCAGTCAGCGCCGCCCGTGCGCTGACATTCGGCGGCTGTCGAAGCGCAACAGCCGCTTGCAGTAATGCGCGGAAACGATGGACGGTGCAGCGATGCGGTGCTCGCGCGTGGTTCGTAGCGTTGCTGGCGGCTCGCTACGTTTGTAGCAGCCGCTCTTAGTTTTTACGTGGTACGCCAGACCAGGGCGCAGCGCCACACTCAGCTGGACGAAGGCCTGCGGTGCAGACGTGATGCCTGCAGGCTGCAGGCATCACGTCCCTCCTGACGACCGGCTACACGCTGATCAACGCTTGGACTGCTGCGCTGGAATGAACTGCTTTTCCACCGCCTGGGCCAGCTGGTCCGGCGGTAGCAGGCCCTGGTCGAGCAGGAAGTTGTTGAAGGCCAGGCGGTCGAACTTCTTGCCCAGGGCCAGTTCGGTGCGCATACGCAGTTCCAGGATGCGGGTGTAGCCGTAGAAGTAGCTGCCGGCCTGTCCGGGGGCGCGCACGGTGTAGCGGTCCAGTTCCTGGCGGGTCATGGCGGCCGACAGGCCGACGTCGTCTTCGAGCACCTGGCGGGCGCGTTCGCGGTCGATCAGGCCCAGGTTGAGCATCGGGTCGAGCATGGCGCGGGCCGCGCGGAGCAGGCGGAACTGCAGGGCGATCAGCTGCCCGTCGAGCGGTTCGTACGGCACCATCTCGGCTTCGGCGTACAGCGCCCAGCCTTCGACGTTGACCGAGTTGAAGGCGAACATGCTGCGCGCCAGCGACACGCCGCGCTCCACCATCGCGGTGAACTGCAGTTCGTGCCCCGGGCGGCCTTCGTGGGCGCTGAGCGTCCAGGCGGCCGAGCCGAAGTTGAAGTCGTCGTACTGTTCCTTCTTGCCACCCTCCGCGCTGGGGTTGCCCAGCGGCAGCACGAACTGGCCCTGCTGGCCGGTGTTGCCGATCAGCGGTGCGGGCAGGAAGTGCGGCGCGGGCTGCGCGGCGCTTTCGGCAGCACTGCCCAGGCGCATCTGCATCGGACGCTTGGGCACATCGACGATGCGCTGCTGGCGGATGATCGGGTCGATCTGGTCGATCACGCCGCGGTAGTGGGTTTCCAGCTGGTCATCGGCAATGGTGTTGCGCTTGAGCGCGCGGATCACCTGCACGTAGTCCTCGCCCTGCACGCCTTTGGCCTTGGCCACCAGCGGCGCCAGCTGGCGCATCGCCGAGCGGGTTTCCATGAACTCCAGCTGCGCGCGCTGGATCAGCTGCTGCGGCGCGATATCGATACCCACCTGCTTGAGCTGGTAGGCATACAGCGGCTCGGGCAGGCGGGTGTCCTTGCGCGCCTTTGGCAACACAGTGCTGCGGGTCCAGCTGGCGTAGTCCTTGAGCTGGGTGGACATGGCCTTGAGCGCCTCGTCGGCACCGGCGATCTTGTACTTGGCGAATAGCTCGCCGATGCCGGCCACGTAGGTGTCCACGTTCGCCAAAGCCTGCTCAACCTCGCGCTCGGTCGGCTGCAGCAAGGTCTTGTTGCCCAGCTGTTCCTCGTAGCGCTGGCGCGCCAGCGTGGTGGTGGGGGTGGTGCCCGGGACCAGGCCCACGTAGCGCTTGAGACGGTCGAGCGCCTTGGCGCGGCGATCCGGCGCGGTCTGGTCGGACAACAATCCGTTGAGGCCACTGAAGACCAGCTGCGGCGCATCGTTCCATGGCAGCAGGTAGCGCTCGTTGAGCTCGCTGCCTTCGATGTTGTCGGTCGCCGCACCGATCATGATCTGCAGGTCCTGGCGCACGTTGGGATCGCGCTCGCTGGCCAGCTTGGCCTGCAGCGCGGTGCGCGCGGTGGCCATCGCCTCACGGTAGCGCTTTGCGTTGTTCGGGCCCAGGTCGACCACCTGATCGTCATAGCCGGGCACACCGAAAAAGCTGGCGTATTCCGGCTGAAACGGTGCCTGGGCGGTCAGCAGGAGTTGCGCGTAGCCGTTGCTGGTCTTGACCCATGCCGGAGTGGCGGGTTGGGCTGCGGGTGTTTGCGGCCTGTCTTTTGCCGCAGCATATGTCGGCACTGCCAGCACGAGGGAAATCGCAAGTAGAAGTGGCTTCATTGGATGATTCATTTTAAGGATGAGCCGACCCTACCCTGGGCAACAAGCCCCTACAAGAGCTCTGTGCCGCCAGCACTGTAAGGCTCGCTGCCCCCCAGCTCTAATGCCGCCCAAGCCTGCAACATCGGACGGGTAACGTTCTTCCTTTTGTGCTCAGTAACCCCGAGAGCTGGCATGAGAACCTCTCATGCCAGGACGCAGCTGCACACAAGCGAGCTTTGCCTTACCATATGTAGCCCGTACACTTCAAGCCTCAGCACTTTTAAGGAATTGTCATGAAACGCTGGATAGGGATGTTTGCACTTCTGCTGTTCACTCAGGTAGCTAGCGCAGCGGGACAAAGTGTCTACCAAGAGCTCGTGTGCCGTAAGAACGATCCTTTCGTGTTTTGCACGCAGGGATGCAAGGACGAAGATAAAAATTGGACGCCGATCGATCCAATTTCAGGCACGTGGGTCGCTGTTCCTGGCTACTGCCCGTGGCCAACAAGCACGGGGCCCTGCTGTGTCGGTAACGTCTGTTTTCAGGTGTGGACGCAGACTGCAGTGACTGCCGTCGGCCAGTACATGAGCATCTGCCCGGAGGCAAAAAAACAAGGCCAGTGGAAAGGCAAAGAAAAACCGGAGAATGTCCCTTTCGACCACTGAGCACCACCATCTAAGTGGTGCCGCGCTTGCCTACCCTGGCGCAGCAATTGCCTGTGTGAATCAGCAATGCTGCGCCAGGTGAAGGATTGATCGTCACTAAAGCCTGCGAACCTGTGCGCTTGTGGCGTTGTCTGTTTCGAACGCTGACATGCGTAAGTGCGTGCATGCAGGCCCACCTCAGCTGCTAGACCTGACTTCGCTGCGCAAATATCTGGCGTCCAACCTCTCGTTCGCACTGTAGCGCGTACTCGCTTTATAACGCGCAGCGTGCTGAGCTGCTCAGGGCTGCAGGCAACGCGCCAGGAACGCTTCTGCCGTCTTGTAGCGATGCAATGCGGTCTTGCCCGACAACCCATGCTTGGCGCCGGGATAGGTCATCAGTTCGAATGGGGCGCCGCGTTGTTGCAACCCGCTCATCAGCGCGGTGGAGTTGGTGAACAGCACATTGTCGTCGGCCATGCCGTGGATCAGCAGCAGCTTGGCGCGCAGGCCATCCAGGTGGGTGGCGATGCGTGCCTCGCGATAACCGGCCGGGTTGCCGGCAGGCAGGTCCATGTAGCGCTCGGTGTAATGGGTGTCGTACAGGCCCCAATCGGTGACCGGTGCGCCCGCCACCCCGCAGGCATACGCCTCGCTGTGCTTGGCCAGCAGCATCAAGGTCATGTAACCGCCGTTGGACCAGCCCTGCACGCCGATGCGCGCCGCGTCCACCCAGCGTTGCGTCTTGAGCCACGCCACGCCCTGCAACTGGTCGTCCACTTCCACCGTGCCCTGCTTGCCGTACAGCGCGCCACCAAACGCGCGGCCACGCCGCGGGGTGCCGCGGTTGTCGAGTGAAAACACCACGTAGCCACGCTGCGCCAGGTATTGATCGAACAGTGCATCGCTACGACCGGGCCAGGCATCGACCACGGTCTGCGCGGCCGGGCCGCCGTAGACATACACCACGACCGGATAGCGTTTTGACGGGTCGAAATCGGCCGGCTTGATCAGCCGGTAGTGCAACGGCGTGCTGCCATCGGCGGCAGTGAGCGTGCCGAATTCCACCGGGCGCTGCGCCTGGCGGTATTTGGCATAGGGATGCTGCGGGTCGGCCACATCGTTCTGCAACAAGGTGGCGATCTTTTCGCCATTGGCGCGAAACAGTTCGATCTGCGGCGGGGTGGTGGTGTTGGACCACGTATCCACATACACGCTGGCGTTGTTGGCGAAGCTGGCCGCATGCGTGCCGTTGGATGCCGAGCGTTTTTTTATGGCGCCGCCGCCCAGTGGCACCGCGTAGATGTGGGTTTGCGTCGGCGAGTCCTTGCTGCCGGCGAAGTACACCAGGCCAGCCTGCTCATCGACCGCCAGCAGTGCATCCACCACCCAGGCGCCGGAGGTCAGCGGCGTGAGCGTGGTGCCGTCTTCGGAGGCAACATACAGATGCTCGTAGCCGCTGCGTTCGGAGTTCCAGAGAAAGCGGCCGTCCTTGAGAAAGCGCAGATCGTTGGTGAGCGGCACCCAGGTCGGCGAGGTCTCGGTGATCAGCACACGCTGCTTGCCGCTGGCCAGCGTGGCTTCGATCAGCTGCAGGGTTTTCTGGTCGCGTGACTGGCGCTGAAAGGTCAGCCGCTGCGCATCGCGCCAGTCCACCCGCGCCAGGTAGATGTCCGCTTGCTTGCCGAGGTCGATCCACTGTGGTTTCGCTGACGCGCGCGGGGCGATCACGCCCAGCTGCACGGCGACATTCGGTTGGCCGGCCTGCGGATAGCGCTGGTCGATCACTTCGGTGTGGTCGGCGTAGACCTCCGGGCGCTTCTGGATGGGCACGGCGGATTCATCGATGCGCGCGAAGGCGATCGCCGAATCGTCCGGTGCCCACCAATACCCGGTGTGGCGATCCATTTCTTCGTCGGCGACGAATTCGGCCACGCCATTGCCAATGGTGTCGCTGCCATCGCGGGTCAGTTGCAGCTGTTTGCCGCTGGCAAGATCGATCACCCACAGATTGCGCGCCAGCACGAAACTGACAAAGCCGCCCTTGGGCGAGAGCTTGGCATCGGTGGCGAAGCCTTCGCCATGCGTGAGTTGGCGCACCGCAGCGCTGCCGGTCTTGCGCAGGTCGTACAGATACAGCTCGCCGCCCAGCGGGAACAGCAGCGCGTGCGCATCAGGTGCCCATTGGTAATCGACAATGCCGGCAAAGGCCGCGATGCGCTGACGCTCGCGGCGGGCCTTTTCAGCATCGCTCAGGGTCTCGGTGCCGGGCAGCACCACCTTGGAATCCACCAGCAGCCGGGTCTGGCCACTGGCGATGTCGTATTCCCACAGGTCCAACTGGTTACGGTCGCTGTCCTTGCCGCGCAGGAAGGTCACCCGCGACCCATCGGGCGCAACCTTGGGCTTCATCAGCGTCGGGCCAGACAACGGCAACGGGCCGGTGATGGCCTCCAGGGTGAGCTTTTCGGCGTGGGCGGTGGCGACGGTGCTGAGCATGAGGGCAAGGGCGGCGAACAGGGCGCGCATTGAAGATCCTGTCTGGAGACAGCACACAGGATGCGGGCGCGTGGGGTATTTGAGAAGCGCGGTGGTGGTGCGTGTGTGCGATGAGGGGCGGTGTATGCGGCGGTGCGCGTGCGCTGCAGCGTGGTGCTGGGGTGTTGTGGTTGCGCTGCTTTCCGGCGAGCAGGGGTGCCTGTGGGCTGGTGGTTGCAGTTGGCGCGCTGCGGATGCGGGGCGCGCATTTCATGCGGCGCACGTTGCGGGAGCGGTGGATCTGGCGCCACTTGCGTACCCTCACCCCAACCCCTCTCCCGGGGGGAGAGGGGTTCAAGCTGCTGGGTTTGTGTCGTGCGCGGTTGATGTATGCGCGTGCCGCTGCCAACCCCTGATGCTGCTTGCTGCTTGCTGCTTGCTGCTTGTCTTTGTTGCTTGCTGATGCGGTTTTGCGCTGATTCTTGCTGCGCAGTTGCAACAGTCGCCGCTCTCACCGTATGGCCTCTTGCGCGACCGCTCCTGCCGCTTCGCCTCAGCGCTTGCCGAACAGGTGCTTGCGCTCTTCCTCGCTCAGCGGCTTGCCGGCATCCGGGTTGACCTTGTCCTTCAACGCGTACGCGCGCTGGGTGGCCGGGCGTGCGGCGATGGCGTCGTGCCAGCGCTTCACATGAGGGAACGCGGCGTAGTCCGGCTTGAGGTCGCCATACACTTCGATCCACGGGTAGCTGGCCATGTCGGCGATGCCGTATTCCGGGCCGGCCAGGAACGCGTGCTCGGCCAGGCGCTTGTCGAGCACGCCATGCAGCCGGCGCACCTCGGCGTTGTAGCGTTCGATAGCGTAGGGAATCTTTTCCGGCGCATAGACAGTGAAATGGCCCATCTGGCCGCTCATCGGGCCCAGCCCGCCCATCTGCCAGAACAGCCATTCCAGCGCCGCGATGCGGCCGCGTGCGTCGCGCGGCAGAAAGCGCCCGGTTTTCTCGGCCAGGTACAGCAGGATCGCGCCGGACTCGAACACGCTCAGGGGCGCGCCACCGCCGGCCGGTGCGTGGTCCACGATGGCCGGCATCTTGTTGTTGGGCGAAATCTGCAGGAAGGCGGGCTCGAACTGGGCGCCTTTGCCGATATTCACCGGCTTGAGCGTGTACTCCAGCCCGGCCTCTTCCAGAAACAAGGTGACCTTGTGGCCATTGGGGGTGGGCCAGTAGTACAGGTCGATCATTAGATGCTCCAGTTCGGAAGGAAGATGCACGCGGCGGCGCGCCAGCAGCTTCCGATGGTACGGCCAAGCGCAGCGAGGCAACGGTGCCCAATGTCGCGCCGGCTGGAACGATGTGTGACGCGATTGGCTCGCGGCCGATGCTGCAGTGCAAGTTGACTTGTTAAGAGCCGCGCTAACAAATGCACGACTGCTTAATTAACCTTGCCTGTCCAGCTCGGACCGGCGTTTTGTTCATTTGGGGAAGAAACACCGTGAGAGAGCCACGCACCTTGCCGCGTACGCGACGCCTGACGTCTGCCTTGCTGTTTGCACTGTCCGCACCGCTGGCCGCGCAAACCGCGCCGGCGCCGCAGTCGGCCTCGACCGTCCCCGGCTCCAGCCAGGCCGACCCCGCCACGCTCGATACCGTGCAGGTCAGCGGTATCCGCGGCAGTCTCACCTCGTCGATGAACGTCAAGCGCGATGCGCAGGGCATCGTCGATGGCATCGTGGCCGAGGACATCGGCAAGTTTCCCGACACCAACCTGGCCGAGTCGCTGCAGCGCATCAGCGGTGTGTCGATCGACCGCTCGCTGGGCGAAGGCTCGCGCGTCACCGTGCGTGGCGTCGGCCCGGACTTCAACCTGGTGCTGTTGAACGGCCGGCAGATGCCCGGCGCCAGCATCGAAGAATCCAATGCGTCCAACTCGCGTGCGTTCGACTTCGCCAACCTGGCGTCCGAGTCGATCTCAGGCATCGAAGTGTTCAAGACCAGCCGCGCCAGCACGCCCACCGGCGGCATTGGCGCCACCATCAACATCAAGACCGCCCGGCCGCTGGACAACCCGGGCATGCATGCCAATGTGGGGCTGAAGGGCGTGCACGATGCGTCCAACGAGAACCTGCCCGGCCGCCTGCAGGGCGATGCGCTGACGCCGGAAATCTCCGGCATCTTCAGCAACACCTCGGCTGATGGACGCTTTGGCGTGTCGCTAAGCGGCAGCTACCAGGAGCGCGACTTCGGCTACAGCCAGGTCGGCGTGCCCAACGGCTGGCGCTCATTCCGTGGCGATTCCACCGCCTACGGCACCATCCCGCAGCCGGGTGCGCCGGGCTCGGAGAACATCACCAACCGCCCCGGCCCGAACGACATCTACTCGGTGCCGCAGAACCTCAACTACCGCGTGGTCGGCGTCGAACGCCAACGCACCAACGGTCAGCTGGTGCTGCAGTACAAGCCACTGGACAACATCACCACCACGCTGGATTACACGTACTCGGAAAACAAGATCCAGCAGCAGCGTAATGAAATGTCGGTGTGGTTCAACTATGGGCCTTCGGCCAGCGCCTGGACCAATGGTCCGGTCGCCGGCCCGGTGACCTATTCTGAAATCGTCAATCCGGCCACCAGCGATCTGGCCACCGCCGGCTCCAACGCGGCCACGCGCAACCAGAACAAGTCGCTGGGCTTCAACGTGGACTGGGCGGTGAACGATCAGTTCAAGCTCAACTTCGATATCCACCGCTCCACGGCCGAAGCCGGTGCGGACAGCCCGTACGGTTCTAGCAATTCGCTGGGCGTGTCCGGCTTTTACCGCGGCACCTCGGTGGTGGATTTCAGCAAGGATTTCCCGGTGTTGCAGCAGCAGTTGGGCTTTGGCCTGAACGGGCTGGACCCCTCGCGCACGCTGGTCACCGGCTCGGCATTCCGCAATAGCTACATGAAGTCAGAGATCGACCAGGCGCAGGTCAACGGCGACTTCACCTTCGAAAATTATTCGCAGTTGAAGTTCGGTATCGGCAGCACCGAAGTCAAGAACCGCTCGGCGTTCTCCAACGTGCAGCGCGATACCTGGGGCGGCAACGGCACCGCGGCCGACTACCCGGACGATCTGTGGATTCCCAGTTCGTTTGCGCAGTATTTCGATGCGATCGACGGCAGCGGCAACCCGGCGCAGTTCAACCAGTTGTTCCTGTTCGACTTCGAACGCGCACGTCAGGCCGCCGCGCAAGCGGCGGGCGATGACGCGCTGTACCGCATCTCGCCGGTGTTCACCACCGACCGCCGCGTGACCGAAAAATCCAAGAACGCCTACCTGCAGTGGAACAACAGCTGGGACGATCTGCGCGTGCCGATCAGCTTGGCCGCCGGTGTGCGTTACGAAGAAACCAAGGTGGACGCACAGGCACTGGTGCCGGTGGCAGTGGGCATCGATTGGGTCGCCAACAACGAATTGCCGATTCGCCTGGCCGACTCGGCATTCGCCAGCGGCAGCGGCAAGTACGAATACTGGCTGCCCAGCCTGGACCTGAGCTTCAAGCTCACCGACGACCTGGTGCTGCGCGCCAGCTATGGCGAAACCATCGGCCGGCCTGGCTGGGGCGATATCCAGGGCGGGCAGACGCTCAACCAGATCGCACGTCTGGAAGGCGGCACCGGCCAGGAAGGTAATCCCGGCCTGAAGCCGCTGCTCTCGCACAACATCGATTTCTCGCTGGAGTGGTACTACAGCGATGCCAGCTACGCCTCGGTGGGCTTCTTCCGCAAGAACATCGACAACTACATCGGTGTGACCACGCGTAACGATGCCTCGCTGGGCCTGAACACCCCGGTCGGCGGCGCGTACTGGAACGAAGCGCTCGGCAACGGCTGCGCCTCGGCCGACCTGACCTGTATCCGCAACTACATCTTCCGCAACCGCGGCGGCGCGCCCGGCGTGGTGCGCGGGGCCGACGATGCCAACGGCAACGCCACTGGCGTGATCAGCGGCCAGCCCGGCGACCCCGTGGCCAACTTCGCCATCACCGCGCCGGCCAACCAGCGCTCGGCGTCGCTGGACGGTTGGGAATTCAACCTGCAGCACATGTTCGGAGACAGCGGGTTCGGCGTCTCGGCCAACTACACCATGGTCGACTCGGGCCTGACCTACGACAACTATGTGATCGGCGAGCAGTTCGCGCTGGAAGGGCTGAGCGATTCGGCCAACGTGGTGGGCTTCTACGACCGGGACAAGTGGCAGGTGCGTGCGGCCTACAACTGGCGCGACGAGTTCCTGGCCGCGCGCTTCGATGGTAGCGGCCAGCCCAACCCGGTCTATACCGAAGCCTATGGTCAGCTGGATCTGAGCATCGGCTACCAGTGGACCGAGAACCTGTCGCTGAGCCTGGAGGCGATCAACCTCACCGACGAGGTGCAGCGCCAGCACGGCAGGCAGTCGAACCAGATCGTCTATGCCACCCAGACCGGCCCGCGCTACATGCTGGGCGTGCGCTACAAGTTCTGGTGATGCGGTTCTGATGCGATTGCTGTGTTGATCCAACGCGTCTCCCGGCAGCCTGGCTGTCGGGAAACGTACATGGCCGTTGCGGCCGGCCCTGCGGCGTTGCGCCATGGGGCTTGCCGTCGCACGGCGATTCGTTGAAGCATGGGCCACGCGCCCCGCGTGCTGTGCCATTCCCCATGACCGATCCCGTGCTGTTGAACAATCTCGATCACCGCGACCTGCGTGTGATCACCACACACGGCGCCGCCTATGGCGACAACGTGATGTCGGCCGCCACTTTTCCGCTGGAATTCCGCCAGCTTCAGGCGCAATACCCAATCGTGTTCCATCGCGATGCCGACGGGCAGTTCCAGCCGCTGGCCCTGCTGGGCCTGCGCATGGGCGAAAACCTGTTCCTGGACGGCGCGCGCTGGGATGCGCCATATGTGCCACTGGCGATCCAGCGCCAACCGTTCTTGATCGGCCAGCAGCCCGACGGGCCGATGGTGCATGTGGACCTGGACAGCCCGCGCATCAGCACCGCCGAAGGCGAGCCGCTGTTCCGCGAGCACGGTGGCACCACCGAGTTTCTGGAGCACATCAGCCAGGTGCTGCGTACGCTGCATGACGGGCTGCATGCCACGCGGGACTTCATGGGCCGCGTGCTGGCGCACGACCTGCTGGAACCGTTCGTGTTCGAGGCCACGCTGGACAACGGCGTGGAATGCCGGCTCGCCGGCCTGTATGCGGTGCACGAAGAGCGCCTGCGCGCGCTGGGTGACGAAGCACTGCTCAGCCTGCACAAGCATGGCGATCTGGAACCGCTGTACATGGCGGTGGCCTCGATCGCGCAGTTCCGCCACCTGCTGGACCGCATGAACCGCCGCCATGCCGGCTGAGCCGCGCCCCATCGCCGAACTGCACGGGCTGGATCCACAGCAACTGGATCCGGCACTGCTGCGCGCGACCACGCCACTGGTGTTGCGCGGGCTGGTGCGCGACTGGCCGCTGGCCCGCGCCGGCGCGCAGTCTGCGCAGGCCGCCGCCCAGTACCTGCGCAGGTTCGACCGCGGCGAGGCGGTGGTGGCGCAGGTCGGGCCACCGGAGATCGCGGGGCGGTTCTTCTACAACGCCGACATGAGTGGCTTCAACTTCCGGCCCGAGCGGGTGCCGCTGGCGGTGGTGCTGGAGACCTTGCTGCGCGATCTGGAGGTTGCGCAGCCGCCGGCGATCTACGTCGGCTCCACCACGCTGGACACCTACCTGCCCGGCCTGCGCGCGGACAACCCCATCACCCTGCCGCAGGCCGAGCCGCTGGCCAGCATCTGGATCGGCAACCGCACCCGCATTGCCGCCCACCAGGACCTGCCCGACAACCTCGCCTGCGTGGTGGCCGGGCGCCGCCGCTTCACGCTGTTTCCACCGGAGCAGCTGGCCAATCTCTACATCGGCCCGCTGGATCTGACCCCGGCCGGCCAACCGGTCAGCCTGGTGGATATCACCGCGCCGGACCTGGAGCGCTTCCCGCGCTATGCCCAGGCGCTGGAACACGCATTGGTGGCCGACCTGGAACCGGGCGATGCGGTGTTCATGCCCAGCATGTGGTGGCACCACATCCAGGCACTGGACGGCTTCAACGTGCTGGTCAATTTCTGGTGGCGGCAAAGCCCGGCCTACATGGATTCGCCAATGAACGCGCTGATGCTGGCGCTGCTCACCATCCGCGACCTGCCGGCCGAACAACGCGCCACCTGGCAGGAAGTGTTCCGCCACTATGTGTTCGACGCCGATGCCGACACCGCCGCACATCTGCCCGAGGCCGCGCGCGGCGTGCTCGCCCCGATGGACGACGCCCGCGCCCGCGCACTGCGCGCGCGCCTGCTGCAACGCTTGAATCGCTGAGGATTTCCCATGCACGCCCCTGCCCCCTCCGAGTCGCAACGCCTGGTCCGCCGCGTGGTCATCGCCGGTGGCGGTACCGCCGGCTGGATGGCCGCCGCCGCGCTGTCCAAGCTGCTCGGCCGGCAGTTGCAAATCACCCTGGTGGAATCGGACGAGATCGGCACCGTGGGCGTGGGCGAAGCCACCATCCCCAGCCTGGTGACCTTCCACCGATTGCTGGAGATCGACGAAGCGCAGTTCATGGCCGCCACCCAGGCCACCTTCAAGGTCGGCATCGCGTTCGAACATTGGCGCGATGTGGACCGCCACTACATCCATTCCTTTGGTCACACCGGTACCGATCACTGGAGCGCGGGCTTTCAGCACTTCTGGCTGAAGGCGCGCGCACGCGGCATGGCGCGCGACTTCGGCGATTACTGCCTGGAGCTGCGGGCCGCGCAGGAAGGCCGCTTTGCGCATCTGCCCAACGGCGGCATGAACTACGCCTATCACCTGGACGCCGGGCTGTACGCGCGCTTCCTGCGTCGCTTCAGCGAAGGCTTCGGCGTGCAGCGCATCGAAGGCCACATCGGCAGCGTGCAGACCGACGCGCATAGCGGCGACATCGCCGCCCTGGTGCTGGACGACGGCACCCGCATCGAGGGCGACCTGTTCCTGGATTGCACCGGCTTCCGCGCGCTGCTGATCGGCCAGACGCTGGGCGTCGGCAGCGAAGACTGGTCGCGCTGGTTGTTCGCCGACAGCGCGCTGGCCGTGCAGACCGAATCGGTGGGCGCGCCAGTGACCTTCACCCGCGCGCGCGCCGATCGCGCCGGCTGGATGTGGCGCATTCCACTGCAGCACCGGGTGGGCAACGGCATCGTGTATTCCAGCCGCTACATGGACCAGGACAGCGCCGCGCAGGTGCTGGAACACAACCTGCAGGGCCGCGCGCTCACCACCCCGCGGGCATTGCGCTTCACCCCCAACCAGCGCCACCGCGTGTGGGAAAAGAATTGCGTGGCGCTGGGCCTGGCCAGCGGCTTTCTGGAGCCGATCGAGTCCACCAACATCCATCTGATCCAGCGCGGCATCGTCCGCCTGCTGCAGACGTTTCCGCAGGTCATCGACCCGGTGGACATCGCCGAATACAACCGACAGGCGGCCGAGGAGATCGCGCATATCCGCGATTTCGTGATCCTGCATTACCACGCCACCGACCGCCGCGACACGGCGTTCTGGCGCGATTGCGCCGGTATGGAGATCCCCGACAGCCTGCGCCACCGCATGGAGCTGTTCCGCCAGAGCGGGCGCGTGTTCCACCAGGGCAATGAGTTGTTCGCGGAGAATTCCTGGATCCAGGTGATGCTGGGCCAGGGCATCGTGCCGCGGCACCACCACCCGGTGGCCGACCTGATGGGCGATGTCGAGCTGAGCCAGTTCCTGGAGGGCATCCGCCAGCGCGTGGAGGCCACCCTGGCCCGCCTGCCGCCGCATTCCGAGTTCCTGCGCCGCTATTGCCCGGCCCCGGCACTGCCCGCGCCCATGCCACAGCCGGCACCGGGCACGCCGCTCGCCGCACCGGCTGCCTGAATTTCGCGGGCATCTCGGCAACCCTTGGCTTAGACCGCCCCAGCAATGCTAGATTGCGGCATTGCCGACCCTTGCGGGAACAAGGGCCGGCGCTCACCGCAGCAACGTTATCTTTCGCACTCGGGGTAAGGGGGACGCATGTTGGATCTGACACAGGGCCGTATGGCACGCCGGATCACGCCGGTCATTTTGCTGGTTGGCCTGGCCGCCTGCTCCAAGCAGGAAGAAAAACCTGCCGCCAGCGCGGGCACCACGCCAGCGGCACCGGCCACCGCGCCGGCACCTACGGCAGCCACCGCGGTCTCCCCGCAGGTGCAGTCGATGGCAGCCGATCAGCTGCGCGAATCGGCCACCAAGGCGCTGCAGGACAACCGCATGTACGCCCCGGCCGGCGACAACGCGGTGGAGTACTACCTGGCGCTGCGCGAGAAGCAGCCGCAGGACGCCACCGTCAACAGCGCGCTGACCGACCTGATGCCGTACACGCTGATCGCCGCCGAACAAGGCATCAGCCGTGAAGAATTCCCTGAAGCGCAGCGCCTGATCGCGCTGATCGAAAAGGTCGACCCCAAGGCACCGGCGCTGCCGCGTCTGAAGAGCGGCCTGGAAACCGGCATGAAGACGGCCGCCAATCGCACCGAGCAGGACGCCGAGCAGGCCAAGAAGCTGGTTGAAGACAAGGCCAAGCAGGCCGCCGAGCAGAAGCGCCTGGCCGAGCAGCAATCGCGCGAGGCCGCTGCGGCCCAGCAGATCGCCGCCCAACAGGAAACAGCGCGCCAGCAGGCGGCCGAAGCCGAACGCCAGGCCGCCGCCAAGCGCCCCGCCGAGCCGGCACCCATGCCCGCCGCACCACGCCCGGCGCCGGCCGCTGCAGCTGCCGCTCCGGCGGCCGCGTCGCTGCGCCCGATCAGCACCCCGGCCCCGCGTTATCCCCCCGAAGCCCTGCGCGCCGGTACCTCCGGCGAAGTGCTGGTGGAGATCACCGTGGGCACCGATGGCTCGATCACCGCCTCGCGCGTGCTGCGTGCCAACCCGCCGCGCGTGTTCGACCGTGAAGCCCTCAACGCCGTGAAGCGCTGGCGCTTCGAGCCGGTGGCCGCGCCGGTGACCACCCGCCGCACGCTATCGTTCAACCCGGGCGGCTGAGTGAGTGGTTGGGTGCTTGCAGGGTCTACGCGCGGCTGAGTTGGTACGTTGGTCGTTGTTGATGGCCAATGGCCAATGGCTGATGGTTGATGGTTGATGGTTGATGGTTGATGGTTGATGGTTGCTGACGATTGATGCACTGCACTTCTGGCAAATACCAGGCGCCCAACAAAAAACCCGCAGCGATGCGGGCTTTTTGTTGGCTGGCCATCCGTACCCTCATCCGCCCTTCGGGCACCTTCTCCCGAGGGGAGAAGGATTAAAGCCCCTCTCCTGCGGGAGAGGAGTTGGGATGAGGGTACGGCGGCAGATTGGACATCACGAACTGCATCGGCAACAGCCACGCTCAATCATTCAACATCAACAGCTGTAACAGGCATTCGCACCAACAACCCGTACCCGCATCCGGCGCTGCGCGCCACCTTCTCCCGACGGGAGAAGGAACATCAGCCCGAAATCGCCAGCCGCTCCTGGTGATACCGACGCACGGCGGCGTACCACAGCACCCCCGCCAGACCGAACCCGGCCAGCAGGTACACCGCCCAGGTCTGCGCGTTGATCTGCTCGTGGCGGATCACCTTCAGCAACATCTGGTTCTGCGCCAGGAACGGCACCGCGAAATGCCACAACTGCGTCTTCAGCGGATACGCCATCAGCGCGTAACCGGGCAGCATTGGCAGCAGCAGCAGCCAGGTCATGTGCGCCTGCGCTTCCTTCATGCTCTTGGCGGCAGCGGCCAGATAGGTCAGCAGCGAGGTCCCGATGAACAGCATCGGCACCAGGATGAAGAGCATCTGCAGGATCGGCACGAAGCCCACGTTGAGCTGGCGCCCCAGGTTGGAGCTGGACAACTGCGCGCTGAGCTTGAAGGCAAGCAACGTCAGCAACAGCGACACCATGCCGATCACGCAGGCTGCGGCGATCTTGCCACTGACGATCGCACTGCGGGGCGCGGGCGTAGCCAGCAGCGGTTCCAGCGACTGCCGTTCGCGTTCGCCGGCGGTGGCGTCCAGGATCAACGACGCGCCGCCCAGGAACGAGGTGATCACCAGCAGCACCGGCAACAGCATCGCCATCATCTGCCCGCGCTTGGCCTCGGCGGTGGCCAGGTCCTGCGCGGCGATCTCCAGCGGCCGCGCCACCTGCGCATCGATCCCGCGTGCGAGCAGGCGCAACGCACCCACTTGCTGGCTGTAGCCGCTGAGCGCGGCCTGCAGGCGCATCGCCGGCACGTCGGCTTCGCGGCGCGTGCTGTCCTTGATGATCTCCACCAGCGCCGGCCGCCCGGCACGCCAGTCGTCGGCGTAGTGCGCGCTGATGCGCAGCGCCACGTCCACGTCCTGGTCGCGGATGGCGGCGGTCAGATCGGCCGGCGCGTCCACTGCGTTGAGCCCTTGTGCGGCGAGAAAACGCACCAGATTGGGCGCGTGCTCGCGGCCAAGCACCGGGATGTCCAGCGGCTTGTCGATCTGCGTGCGCACGCGGCTTTCGCTGAGCGCGCCCATGCCCAGGATCAGGATCGGATACAGCAAGGGCGACAACAACAAGGCCAGTGCCAGGGTGCGGCGGTCGCGGCCGATGTCGCGCAGTTCCTTGCGCAGCACGGTACCCAACGTGGCGAAAAATGACATCTTGCTCATGCGTGCAGTCCCTCGTCCGAACCGATCGCCTTGACGAAGGCGTCTTCCAGGTTGTCTTCGCCAGTAGCCGCGCGCAGTTCATCGGCGGTGCCGGCGGCCACCACGGTGCCCTTGGCAATGATGACGATGCGATCGCACAGCGCCGCCACCTCCTGCATGATGTGGCTGGAGAAGATCACGCAGCGCCCTTCGGCACGCAGTTGCTGCAGGAAGCCGCGCATCGCGCGCGTGGTCATCACGTCCAGCCCGTTGGTGGGTTCGTCCAGGATGACGTTGCGTGGGTCGTGCACCAGCGCGCGTGCAATGGCGGTCTTGGTGCGCTGGCCCTGGCTGAAACCTTCGGTCTGCCGGTCCAGGATGTCGTCCATGTCCAGTGCATGCGACAGCAGGCGCGTACGCTCGGCGATCTGCGTGCGCGACATGCCATGCAATTCACCGAAGTAGGCGATGTTCTCGCGTGCGCTCAAACGCTTGTATACGCCGCGCGCATCCGGCAACACGCCCAGCGCGCGGCGTACCGCGATCGGGTCGTGCGCGGCATCGACGCCGTCCACGCGGACGCTGCCCTGGTCGGGCGTCATCAAGGTGTAGAGCATGCGCAAGGTGGTGGTCTTGCCGGCACCATTGGGGCCGAGCAAGCCGGTGATCTGGCCATCGGCGGCGTTGAAGCTGACCCCGTTGACCGCCTTCACCAGGCCGGTCTTGGTCTTGAACGACTTGTGCAAGCTGTCGACGACGATCATGCGTGCGCCTCCGTGGCGTGGTCGGTGCGGCTCATGGTTCCCATCCATTGAACGAGGTAAACGCGGGCACATCGGTCAGGCTGTCCACGCAGCGCGCGTCCAGGCCCTTGGCATCGGCGGTCTGCAGGAATTGCCCCAGCACCTTGGGCATGCAGCCCAGCCGGAACACACCGTGGCTCTGCCCGGGTGCGATCAGATGCCGGCCGTTGGGCAGGCCTTGCAGCACGCGCGCGGCATAGCGCGGCGGGGTCACCGGATCGAGCTGGCCGGACAACAACAGCACCGGCAGCGTGGAGCGGAAGGGCGCAAATGCCGCCGCCGGAGTGGGCTTGGACGGCCATGTCTTGCACGCTGCGAAGAACATCTCCGCCACCTGCGCGCCCAGCAAGGTGTCGTCCTGCGCAGCCGGCGCGCGATAGCGCCCCGCATCTTCGCTGCACAGCACCGACCACTGCATCGGGCGATTCATCTGGTCGGCCATGTCCGAGCCGCTCATCTGCGCCAGCGCCATCAACGACGCGTAGCGCCCCGCGGCGGCTTCGTCCAGCACCAGCGGCAGCAGCGACGCGGTTTCCGGCGCATACGAAAACCCGAATGCCAGGCCGGCCACGGTATCGGCGTTGACCTCCTGGTGGTGCAGTTCACCGGTGCGTGGGTCGCGGTAATCCACCGCGACCGGCGCCTGGCGCAGGCGCTCCACCACCTGGCGCAGCTGGGTGCGCGTGTCCACCGGGAAGCGCTTGGCGCAGGCTGGCTGCGCCTTGCATTGGGTGGTCTGCAACGCAATCGCGTCTTCAAAGGTGCGCGCAAATTCGCCGCCAATGACCAGATCGTTGGGAGCCACGCCATCGAGCACCACGGTGCGCGTGTGCTGCGGGTAACGCGCCGCGTACTGCTGCGCGACGCGCGTGCCGTAGGAGCCGCCGATCAGGTTGATCTGTTGCGCGCCCAGCGCCTCACGTACCGCATCCAGATCGCCGATGGCTTCGCTGGTGGTGAAATAACGCGGGTCGGCATCGTTGCGCAGCCCTGCAGCACAGCGCGCCGCATAGGCGCTCAGCTGCTCGGCGGTGGCGGCGCTGTCGTTTTCCAGTGCCAGCGGCGTGCCGTCGGCATCGCGACATTCCAGCGGATGCGAGCCGCCGGTGCCGCGCTGATCGACCAGAAAGATGTCGCGTTGCTTGCGCACTTCGCGCAGGCCCATGTCGACGATCGCCGCCACCTGCGTGGCCGATTGCCCGGGCCCGCCGGCGATGAAGAACACCGGGTCCGGCGCGTGGCTGGCACCTGCGTCACTTTCCAGCCAGGCGATCTTGAGCGCGAGCTTGCGCCCGTTCGGCGCGGCCGGATTTTCCGGTACCTGCAACTGTGCGCACTGCGCCTCGATGTTGCCGGCGGCGCTGCCGGAGCTGAGCGTGCATGGCGAAAACTGCAGGCGGCCGTAGGCATTGCCCGCCCCCGTGCTGGCCGCGGCCTGCCCCTTGCCCGTGGCCGCCACGGCGCCCTCGCCCGCGCGCTGGCAGCCGCCCAGCGCCACTGCCAGCGCAAGCACCAGCGTTATTATCCTGACGTGCTTTGCCATTCCCGCTGCTCTCCGTGTGATCCATGGTCCTGTGACGCTGCATCCGGCCAGACGTGACCGCTGCGGCTACTGCCCGTCTTCAAACAGAAAAACGTGCTCGATCGATTCCCCAAACAGACGCGCGATGCGAAACGCCAACGGCAGGCTGGGATCGTACTTGCCGGTCTCCAGTGCGTTGATCGTTTGCCGCGACACGCCCAGCCGTTCGCCCAACTCCCCTTGCGACCAGCCACTGGCCTCGCGCAGTTCCCGCACGCGGCTGTTCATTGATAGCGGCGCGCGTTGACGCCCTTGGTGATGCCGTAGGTGGCGCACAGGACCGGGAACACCCACAACATCGCGACCGTGGCCGGAATGTCGATCAACTGCGCCGCCTGCAGGAACCCGCCGGTCATGTACGCAGCACTCACCAGCCCGGCAGCGATGGCGATCGATTCCAGTTCGATCCGCCGCTGCATCTCGTCCGAATCACGCACGAAACGCGCCACCGCACGGATCACCAGCATCAACAACAGCGCAGGCAACAACGCGATCAGCGTGCGCGCCCAGTGCGGCCCCACGCGCGCCAGCAGCGTTGGCCAGCACAGCATCACCGCTACATACAACAGCATGGGGATGCCGAATTCACGGTAGTAACGCCGCGCCAGCGCCGGCAGTGCACTGTCGCGCATGCCGCCGGGTGACAGCCACAGCATCAGCGCCATCAACAGGCCCGCCGCTCCCATACCGACGCACAGGCCAATCAGATACTGGCCCAGCGGCAGCACCCGCCAATACCCAAGTGCACCGCCGCCCAGCAAGCTCAAGCTGATGCCCAACGCCACCAGTGCACTGCGTTTGCAGCCGCTCATGCGCGTTGGGCCTTTGCGGATGCTGCGTGCAATTGCAGTGCATCAGCGTGCGCGTGGTTGCGGCGACGCGGTGCTGCCGGAGGCACTGACGCCCAGTGCGGCGGGAGGTGCTGATGCATGCGACATGCCTGTCAAGTTCACTTGACAGGCACAATGCGCGGCGCCGGGCAGACTGTCAAGCGTCCTTTACATGTTGCGCGGCGCGGCAGGCGGCACGTGGGCGTCCTGGCTGCCATGGATCACCGGTTGGTGGATCATGCGCCAGAGGCTGAGCGTTGCGGGTCCGGGCACGCACGAATTCGACCTGGGAGCGGCTTCGAGGCGATCGTGACGTCCCGAAGACGAGGGAATATCTCCGGAGCCGCCGAGTCAAAACTTTCTGCGCCAGCGCCGCAGCGCGCGTGCCGGCAGCGATGCGATTGATGAGTCGTTATTGGCGGCCACGCGATTGCATACGACGCTTCAATCGCCGCATGCAGCGCGCGCCGCGCGCTACTTCAAATACGTCTTGAGAATCGCCGCCACCTCGTCCACGGCCTGCTCGCGCGTGCCGCGCGCGTCCGGTGCGGCGACATGGTGCTGCAGATGCTCTGTCAGCAGCTCCACCATCAGGCCTTGCGCAGCCCCGCGGAAGGCAGCGACTTGGGTCAGCAAGGCGGTACATTCCACGTCCTGCGCCAGCGCTTTCTCCAGTGCCTCGACCTGCCCGCGAATCTTGCGGACCCGCGCGAGCAGCTTGGATTTGTCCTGATGTAAATGCGCCATGCAGATACCCCCCTGGGGTATTTCGGATACCATCGGGGGGTATCTTAGTCAGGCCCCTCGCCCATGTCGAACACCCCGCCTATTCCGCACTGCGCGCAACCGCAGGCCTTTGTCGGTGGCAACCCGCTTGCCGAGCGCAGCACCCGCAAGGCGGTCGTGCTGACCGCGCTGATGATGGTGGTGGAGATCGTGGGCGGTTGGGTGCTCAACTCCATGGCCCTGCTTGCCGACGGCTGGCATATGAGCTCGCACACGCTGGCACTGGGCTTGGCGTTGTTCGCCTACGCGTTCGCGCGCCGCCACGCCCGCGACGGGCGCTTCGCGTTTGGCACCTGGAAAGTCGAAGTGCTGGGCGGCTACACCAGCGCAATCCTGCTGTTGGGCGTGGCCGGGTTGATGGCCTTCCAGTCGGTGGAGCGGCTGGTCTCGCCCAAACCGGTGCATTACCCGGAAGCCACCGCGATCGCGGTCGTCGGCCTGCTGGTCAATCTGATCTGTGCGTGGTGGCTGCGCGATTCGCACGGCCATGCGCATCACCATGATCACGCGCATGGGCATGGACATGCGCACCGACATGGACCACATGGCCACGCGCACACGCACGGCCACGGCGATCTGAACCTGCGCGCGGCGTATCTGCACGTGGTGGCGGATGCAGCCACCTCGGTGCTGGCGATCGTGGCGCTGGTGGTCGGCATGCGCTGGGGCGTGACCTGGATGGATCCGCTCATGGGCATCGTTGGTGCGGTGCTGGTCACCGTATGGGCCTGGGGGCTGTTGCGCAGCACCGGCCGGGTGTTGCTGGATGCAGAGATGGATGCGCCGGTGGTGAAGGAAATCCGCGAGGTGATCGCTGCACTGCCCTACGCCGCACGCATTGCCGACCTGCATGTGTGGCGCATCGGCACAGACCGCTACGCCTGTCTGATCAGTCTCGTCACCGAAGCCACCGTCGCCGCAGAAGCCATCCGCGCCGCGCTACAGATCCACGAAGAACTGGTGCACATCACGGTGGAAGTGCAGCGCCCCGACGGCGCTTCTGCAGTGGTGTAAGACGCGTAATGCGCCGTGCGATCGCGCATGGCAGCAGTGCATCGCCCACCGCCGTGCAACGTGCGCTTGAGCGCGCTTTTCAGCGGGCGCAGCAGTGCGCGCGCAGCCGTCACACGTGCAGGAGTGCGCTACGCTTGCGCATCACTCATGCTCGGGAGTCGCGATGCGCTTGACCCTGTTACTGGCCACGACGCTGACATGTTGCCTGGCAACCGCGGCCTCGGCGCAACCTGCCGCGCAACGTGAGATCCAGTTGGACATCGCCAGCGCCGGCGCACCGGTGGATCGGTTCTATGCGCTATCGGTCGGCTCGGATTTTCCAGGCACCTTGATCCGCGACGACACCCAGGCGCATCTGGTGCCCACGGTGCAGGAACTGGGCTTTCGCTACATCCGCTTCCACGACGTGTTCCATGACGTGCTCGGCACGGTCAAGGAGGTCGACGGCACGCTCGTGTACGACTGGACGCAGCTGGACAAACTCTATGACGCACTACTGGCCAAGAAGATCCGCCCATTCGTCGAACTGGGCTTCACCCCGACCGCGATGAAGACCTCCGAGCAGACCCTGTTCTACTGGAAGGGCAACACCTCGCATCCGGACCCGGCCAAGTGGACGCAGCTGATCGATGCATACGTGCGCCACATTCGCGCGCGCTACGGTGCGGATGAAGTGCGCCAGTGGTATTTCGAAGTATGGAACGAGCCCAATCTGAAGGACTTCTGGGAGAACGCCGACCAGCAGGCCTACTTCGATCTGTACGCCAACACCGCGCGCACCATCAAGGCCATCGACCCACAGCTGCGCGTGGGCGGCCCTTCCACCGCCGGCGCGGCGTGGGTGCCGGAGCTGCTGGCCTTCGTGCAAAAAAACAAGTTGCCGATCGACTTCGTCACCACCCACACCTATGGCGTAGATGGCGGGTTTCTCGATGAAGACGGCAAGCAGGACACCAAGCTCTCCGCATCGCCCGAGGCCATCGTGGGCGATGTGCGGCGCGTGCGTGCGCAAATCCAGGCCTCGCCATATCCGGATCTGCCGCTGTTTTTCACCGAGTGGAGCAGCAGCTACACGCCGCGCGATTTCGTCCACGACAGCTACATCAGCGCGCCGTACATCCTGACCAAACTCAAGCAGGTGCAGGGCGTGGTGCAGGGCATGAGCTACTGGACCTATACCGACCTGTTCGAAGAGCCCGGCCCGCCGCCGACGCCCTTCCACGGCGGCTTCGGGCTGATGAACCGCGAAGGCATCCGCAAGCCAGCCTGGTTCGCCTACAAGTATTTGAATGCCCTGCAGGGGCGCAGCCTTGCGGTGGACGATGCGCACACGCTTGCCGCAGTGGACGGCAAGCGCATTGCCGCGGTGGCCTGGGATTGGCAGCAGCCGGTGCAGGCGGTGAGCAATACGCCGTTCTATACCCGCCAGGTGCCGGCAAGCGACAGCAAAGCGATCGTGTTCCGGTTGGCGCATGTGCCGGCGGGTACCTATCGGCTGCAGGTGCGCAAGACCGGCTACCGCCGCAATGACCCGCTGTCGCTCTACATCGACATGGGCATGCCCAAGCAACTTGCTGCAGACCAGCTGACCCGGCTGCAGCAGGCCACGCGCGATGCGCCCGAGCAGGACCGTCGCGTGCGCGTGGGCGCCGACGGTGCGGTTGCGGTCACGGTGCCGATGCGCAGCAACGATGTGGTGCTGCTGACGCTGGAACCGGCAACGCGCTGAGCGTTGCCGCCTCCCTGCCTTGACGCTGCGCCTGCACACACGTTGCAGGCGGCCGCCTTAACGCACCGCGCTCAAGCCGCAGGCTTGGGCGGTGACGAGCTCACGTATTTCTCGCGGCGGATCTGTGCATTCGGCAGGCCGGCCTCGCGCAGCGCCACCGCGCAGGTGTCCACCATGTCCGGGTTGCCGCACAGGTAGGCGATGTCGCCATCGGCCGTCGGCGCGAACTCGGCCAGATGTTGCTGCACGTAGCCATGCCGTACGTCGGCATGCGGGTGTTCGGGCAACTCGCGCGAGAAGCACGGCACGTAGCGGAACTGCGGATGCGCATCGGCAAACGCGCGGAAGTCATCGCCGTACAGCAGCTCGGCGGGCGTGCGTGCACCTTGCAGCAGCACCACCTCCAGCCCACGGCTGGCGATTGCCTCGGCCAGCAGCGGCAGCATCGAGCGATACGGCGTCACCCCGGTGCCGGTGGCGATCAGCAGGTAGCGCCGGTTGTGGTCGCCCGGCAGCAGACAGAACTTGCCGTAGGGGCCGCTGGCCTGCAGCTGGTCGCCAATCTCCAGGCCTTCGAACAGCGCGGTGGCCGAGCCGCCGGGCACGAAGCTCACCGCGATCTCCACCGCCTCGCCCGGTCCCAGCGCGTGGTCGTGGATGGTCGCCAGCGAATAGCTGCGCTTGGCATCGGTGCCATCGGCGTACTGGAAATGGATCTGAATGAACTGCCCGGGCTGGAAATCCAGCGGCTGCCCGTCATCACGCAGGAACTGGCAGTGGGCCACAGTGGGCGCGAGCATGCGCCTGTCGACAAGCTTGAGGGGGAATTGAACGGGCACGAACGGATTTAGGACAGTCTGTGATCGGGGCGAACCCCCACGGGCTTCTATAATAGCGGCTGCAACTCGCTGCGCCGTCACGCTGACGCGAAGGACCATCTTGAATTCCCCATCCCCGACCGCGGCACCCGCCCTGCGCGTGTGCGACCTGCGCAAGACCTACGACAACGGCACCCAGGCGCTCAAGGGCGTGTCGCTGGACGTGGCGCCTGGCGACTTTTTCGCCCTGCTCGGCCCCAACGGGGCAGGAAAGTCCACCCTGATCGGCATCATCAGCTCGCTGGTGAACCTCTCGCAGGGCCAGGTCGAGGTCTTCGGCACCGATCTGGTCCGCCACCGCAGCGATGCGATGCGGCTGATCGGCCTGGTCCCGCAGGAAGTGAACTTCAACCTGTTCGAAAAGCCCTTCGACATCCTGGTCAATTACGCCGGTTTCTACGGCATGCCGCGCGAGCAGGCTGCCGCCCTGGCGGAGGCCGAGCTGCGCCGCGCGCATCTGTGGGAAAAGGCGCAGGTGATGAGCCGCACGCTCTCCGGTGGCATGAAGCGCCGCCTGATGATCGCCCGCGCCATGATGACCCAGCCGCGGCTGCTGATCCTGGACGAGCCCACCGCCGGTGTGGATATCGAGATCCGCCGCGACATGTGGCGCGTGCTCAAGGAGATCAATGCCGCCGGCACCACGATCATCCTGACCACCCACTACCTGGAAGAGGCCGAGCACCTGTGCCGCAACCTGGCCATCATCAACCACGGCCAGATCGTCACCCAGGGCCCGATGCGCGAGCTGCTGGCCAAGCTCGACGTGGAAGGCTTCCTGTTCGATATCGATGGTGAGTTGCCGGCGCAGCTGCCGGTGATCGAAGGCACCACGCTCACCGCGATCGACGGCCATACGCTGGATCTGGACATGCCGCGCGCGATGGACCTCAACCGCGTGTTCGCCACCCTGGGCGATGCCGGCATCCGGGTGCGCTCGATGCGCACCAAGAGCAACCGGCTGGAAGAATTGTTCGTCCGTCTGACCGGGCCTGGCGACACCACCGTTGCCACGCCCCCTGCTGCAGCGGCGCCAGCGCGCCCGGCAGGCCACCCATGAGTTCCCCGGAGCCTTCGATGTCTGCTGTTCCCGCCACCTCCCGCCAGCGCAACTGGGTTGCACTGGGCACTATCGTGCGCCGCGAAGTGCAGCGCATCCTGCGCATCTGGGGCCAGACCCTGGTGCCGCCGGCCATCACCATGACGCTGTACTTTTTGATCTTCGGCGGGCTGATCGGCTCGCGCGTGGGCGACATGGGCGGCTACACCTACATGCAGTTCATCGTGCCGGGCCTGGTGATGATGAGCGTGATCCAGAACAGCTACGGCAACATTTCCTCGAGCTTTTTCGGCGCCAAGTTCGGCCGCCACGTGGAAGAACTGCTGGTGAGCCCGATGCCCAACTGGGTGATCCTGTGGGGCTACGTGGCCGGCGCGGTGCTGCGCGGGGTGATGGTGGGCGCGTTGGTGCTGATCATCGCCATGTTCTTCACCCCGGTGCGCATCCCGCACCCGCTGGTGACGCTGACCACAGTGCTGCTGGGCGCGACGATCTTCTCGCTGGCCGGCTTTGTCAACGCGGTGTACGCCAAGAAGTTCGACGACGTGGCCATCGTGCCCACCTTCATCCTGACCCCGCTGACCTATCTGGGCGGCGTGTTCTATTCGGTGAAGTTGCTGCCCGGCTGGGCCGAAGCCGCCACCCACGCCAACCCGATCTTCTACATGGTCAACGCGTTCCGCTACGGCCTGCTCGGCAGCTCCGACGTGCCGATCTGGGTGGCCTACGCGCTGATGCTCGGCTTTGTCGCGGTGCTGAGCGCGTTGGCGCTATGGCTGCTACGCCGTGGCGTTGGACTGCGGAGCTGATGGCGCAATTCAGCGACTACATCGTCTTTGTCGATGAGAGTGGCGATCACGGGATGGCGAGTATTGATCCTGCCTTCCCATTGTTTGTGCTGTCGTGCTGCCTGATCAGCAAGCGCGATTACATGGCAACCGTTGTGCCTGCGATCCAGCGGATCAAGTTCGCGACGTTTGGCCATGACGCCGTCGTGCTGCATGAGCGCGAGATCCGCAGAGATATCGGGCCGTTCGCCGTGTTGCGTGATCGCGACAAGAAACAGGCATTTCTCGATGCGCTGACAGATGCATTGGCGTTGGCGCCGATGACGATCTTTGCCGCTGTGATCGACAAGCGCCGCCTTCAGGATCGCCAGCGCGGTGAAAACCCGTATGAAATCTCGATGCGCTTCTGCCTTGAGCGGATGTATTACAAACTCAGCAAGCAGGGACAGGTGGCGCAAGCGGGAGAGCCGTTGACCACGCACGTGCTGTGCGAGGCACGTGGGCGCAGCGAAGACCAGGATCTGGAATTGGCGTTTCGCCGGATCTGTGGGGGAGACAATTTCTCTGGCATAGAGTTGCCATTCGATCCGGTGATCTGCGACAAGAAGAGCAATGCGATCGGGCTACAACTTGCGGATCTGATCGCGCGCCCCATTGGCGTGCGGCAGCTGCGACCGGAGCAGCCAAATCGCGCCTGGCAGGTGATTGAGCAGAAACTCGACAAGAATCCGGCAGGTCGTTACCTGGGCTATGGCCTGAAGTGTTTCCCATAAACAAAAGGCCCCGGCGAGTCCGCCAGAGCCTGATGCCGACCGAGAATCCCCGATCCGGCTGAAAGCTTAGCACCGTGTCCGGCATGTACCAAACATCACACTGAACGGAGATCCTATGCGCATTCTGATCCTCGGTGCCGGCGGCACTGGCGGCTACTTTGGCGGGCGGCTGGCGCAGGCTGGCGTGGATGTCACCTTCCTGGTGCGCGACGCCCGTGCGGCGCAGCTGCAGGCGCAGGGCCTGCGCATTCGCAGCCCCCTCGGCGATGCCGATCTGCCGGTGGCCACGGTCACCGCGCAGGCGCTGCCCGCGCTGGTGGCGCAGCGGCCATTCGATCTGGTGATCCTCAGCTGCAAGGCCTACGACCTGGACAGCGCGCTGGAGGCGATTGCGCCGGCGGTCGGCGAGCACACCACGGTGCTGCCAATCCTCAATGGACTGCGCCATTACGCGGCGCTGGACGAACGCTTCGGTGCGGCCCGCGTGCTTGGCGGGCTGTGCTTCATCAGCGCCTCCAAGGGCGCCGATGGCGAGATCCTGCACCTGGGCAAGCCGGCCTCGCTGACCTTTGGCGAGCGCAGCGGCGAGGCGGCCTCTGCACGCGTGCAGGCGTTTGCCGCCGCCTGCGCGCAGGCCGGCATCGACCATGTGGCCAGCACCCAGATCGCGCAGGAGCAGTGGATCAAGTACAGCTTCCTCACTGCGCTGGCGGCGGCGACCTGCCTGATGCGTGCGCCGGTGGGCGCGATTGTGGCCACCGATGACGGCCGCGCCTTGATCAACGGCCTGTACAACGAATGCCTGTGGGCCGCCGATGCCGCCGGCCAGCCGATTCCCGAACCCGCACGCGCCAAGGCGCTGCAGACGCTGCTGCAGGTGGACTCGCCGCTGAAGGCCTCGATGCTGCGCGACCTGGAGGCCGGGCAGGATGTGGAAGCGGCGCAGATTGTCGGCGACATGCTCAAGCGTGTGCGCGAGACCGGGCGCAACGCGCCGCTGTTGATGGCGGCCAACGTGCATCTGCAGGCGTATCAGGTGCTGCGGCATAGCTGAGTGGATGAAGGTGGGGCGCTGAGTCACCTGTAGACCGGCCCCCAATCGGTCTTTTGGGCTGCTTCTCCAGGTAGGGCAAGGAGTCGGCGTGCCTCGTCCTCGCCCGTGTAGCTGCCCCGTCGCGCGCCCTGCCAGCGCGCAGCGCGTGCACGATTCGGCGGTCCGGGCGCCTTCGCGCCGCCGCGACGCGGTGCACACGATGCTCTGCGTCCCACCCCCCGTCGTGCCCGCCATGAAGCTGCTCAGCCACCTGTTCCGTGCCGGTCACTTCGTGATCCTGGCGTTCTTCGTGCTGTGCGCCTGCGGGCTGGTGGGCATGGCCGCGCTGGAGCTGTGGCATGGCTTCACCCCGGGCGGCGACATGGTGGTCCGCGACCGCTTCAACGTGGTGCTGGAAGCCATCGGCCTGCTCACCGTGGCCTTGGTGACGCTGGAACTGGGCCAGACCATCTTCGAAGAAGAGATCCTGCGCGACGTCAAAGTGAGCGGCCCCACGCGCGTACGTCGTTACCTGTCGCGCTTCTTCGTGGTGATCGTGATCGCGCTGGCCATCGAAACGCTGGTGTCGATCTTCGAGCTGATGCACGACGACCCCGCCAAGTTGCCGTATGCCGCCTCGGTGGGCTTCTGTGCCGGCCTGTTGCTGATTGCCTGGGGCGTGTTCGTCAAACTCAATCGCAGCGCCGAAGAGCTGGAACCCGAAGCGATGGCCGAAACCAAGCGCGAAGACAACGAAGTGCAGGAGTAAGCACGGCGATTACCGCGACGATGCATTCGCCAGATCGGCACGGCTGCTAGGCGTCTAGATCGGCCGCGGGTCAGTGCGGTGCTTGCCGGCGTTCCACACGTGTTTTGCGACACCGTGCGACGTGGTGTTCGTCACTCCGGGCGTTCGGTGCAACAACGCGACAGCATCGCAAGGCATCACCGCACCCCGCTGGTGTTTAATGCAGCGGTGGCCTTTGCGGGCATCAGCAGCCGCATTCCCTCGCTGGATTCATCGCCGCCGCGCGCCAGGGGCGTCTGCCTCAGCACGATCGGCGGGCGGCGCTCGCGCGGCGACAGCAATCTGATCGATCCCGCCTTGAGCGTGGTGATGCTGCCTGCCGCATCGCCACGGCCCACCGGGTGGCCACTGCTGCGGGGCTGGTCGGCAGCAATGGCCTGCGCAACCTCGGCTACCACACCCCAGACCTGCACGCGGTCGCCGCTGCGCACACGGGTGCCCATGCGCAGGGTGAACTCGCCCTCGCCGGGCATCCCGATGCCGGTGTCGTAGCCCTGGTCGAGCACGAACAGCGCGTCGGAGGTGGCGTCCACGCCATCGCCTTCGTCCTGCACGAACCAACCGATCGGCCTGTTGCGCGTGCCCTCGCCCACCGTCTCGATGACTTCCTGCGCAAGATCGTCCTCATCGCCGGCCAGGCTGCGGGTCACGATGCCTTCGATGCGGACTTCCTGCCCCAGCAGCGGGCTGATGGCACCCGCACCTTGCACGCGACCGATCAGCACACGGTCCGCGTCCATCGGCACGACGGTCTGGTCACTCTCGCCCGGCAGCGGCAAGCGGCACGCACTCAACAAAGTGAGCACCAGCAAGGGTGCTCCCCAGCGCACGCGGTGGCGGTGTTGCATCACTCGACATCCTTGTGGAGACACTGCAGCGCGCCGTTGGCTGCATCGCCAACGGCGCGTGGTTCGACGCTAGGCTGCCGGCAGCGCCGGCACCGAGGTCGGCTTGCCGTCGTCGCCGAGCGCGATCATCACGAAGTGGCCGCGGGTGCACAGTTCGCGTGCGCCGCTGAGCAGATCTTCGGCGATCAACTCCACCTCCACCTTGATCGAACTGCGCCCCACCGAGACCACGCGCGCGATGGTCTCCACCATCTGCCCCTGGCGGATCGGCAACTTGAAATCCACCTGGTCCGAGCGCGCGGTCACCACGGTGCGACGCGCATAGCGCGAGGCGGCCAGGAACGCGGCCTTGTCCATCCACGCCAGCGCCTGGCCACCGAACAGCGTGCCCATGTGGTTGGTGTGATTGGGGAACACGATCTCGGCCATGCGCGCTTCGATCGGTGGAAGGGTCTGCGGGCTGTCGGACATCGTGGGATCCAGGAAGAAGGTGGAACAAACGGCGCGCGCAGGCGATGCGGCCGCGGCCGCTGTGTGGCATGCA
The DNA here is from genome assembly GCF_041475695.2 of Xanthomonas sp. NCPPB 4037. Lineage (NCBI taxonomy): Bacteria > Pseudomonadati > Pseudomonadota > Gammaproteobacteria > Lysobacterales > Lysobacteraceae > Xanthomonas > Xanthomonas sp. NCPPB 4037. The sequence continues at coordinate 340,797 of NZ_CM191261.1, read as the reverse complement.
CGCGTTCGACATGCCTTGCGTGTCGAAACACAACGATAGCCTGATCCGCGCGACGTGCAGGCGATGGTGCTGCGCAATGCGAGGCATTCGTGCTGTCTGGCGTTCGTCACGGCTGCGCTGCGGCTGGCGGCTGCGGCTGGAGCACGAACAGCCACACGCGCTGCGTGTCACCACATGCAAAGCCGGGGTGTCGGTGCAAAGGTGCAGCGAATGCAGCGAATGCAGCGAATGCAGCGAATGCAGCAAGAGCGTACGCGGGACGAGCACCCGTCGCGGCTGTCGCGGCCGGGTCCGCTCCTACAAGCGCGGATTTCCCACTAGCGCCGGGTCGCGTATTGCATGCACAAGCACGCGCCGCACCAGACCTCGCTCAAAGGCTGGTCTTGACCGCGGTTTCCACCTGCGCCGGCGACTGGAAGCCGGGCAGGCGCGCCACCTCGCTGCCGTCGCGGTACAGCGCCAGGGTCGGCGTCTGGCGCAGGCCCAGATCGCGGAAGAATTCCTCGCCCACCACTTCCAGCTTGACCTTCAACAAGGCCAAGCCGGCGGCGGCGTCGCTGGCGGAGAACTTGTCCAGCGACATATCGAGCATCTTGCAGCCCGGGCAATTGTCCTTGTAGAAATCCACCAGCGCGCGCGGATGCGCGGCGAGGACTTCGGTGTAGTGCTCAGGCGACGTGACGGTAATGGTCTGCATCATGGGGATCGTTCTTGCATTGGGCCAGAACCTCGTCGGTCCAGGCGGCGATGGCGTGCGCATCACGCACGCCGTGGGGCATCTGTTCGATGGTCAGGCGAGGAAACGGGCTGTCGAAGAAACGTGCGATGCGATGCACGGCTCCGCAGAAATAGTCCTCGCCCCACTGCGTCTCGCCGGTACCGAACACCGCCACCTGCGGTGGCTTGCCCAGCGTTTCGACCAGTTCGACGATGAAGCGTTTCATCTCTGTGGGCGTGCGCCCGCCGTTGTCGGTCCAGCTCCCGAGCAGGAACAGATCGTACTGCCCCGGCGCATGCGGCACCTGCGCCAGGCGCTGCAGATCTGTTTCCACCCAGGTCACCACATGCCCCGCCGCCTCGCACTGCAGCGCCACACTGCGCGCCACATCACGCGTGTTACCGCTCAACGAAGCCAATGCGAGCAGGATGTTCATGGTGAGGCCGGGAATGGGGAATCGAGAGTCGTGAATCGGAAGAGCGGGGTACGGTTGCTTTTACCATTCCCGATTCCCGATTCACCACTCCCGATCAATCACAGATCGTCGAAGCCGTTATCCGAATTGGTCTTCTTGTACGAGGCATTGCGCATCTCGAAGAAGTCGGTCTTGGTCTCGGTGAAGTTGTCGGCGTAGGCCTTGATCCACGGCATTACGTTGTCGTTGGCGCCTTCGTACAACTTCTCGATACCGAGCATGCCGGCCATCTTGTTGGCGCGGTACTTCACGTAGCGGATCATCTCGTCGACGTCGATACCGTCGATGCCGTCCAGCACTTCGGCCGTCCACACCGTTTCCAGGTCGATCGCGTGCTCGAAGGCCTTGTGCACGTAATCGGTGAGCTGGTCGCCCTGCAGCGCCTGGTTCTCGCCGATGATGGCGCGGATCAATTCGCTGATGAACTTGGAGTGGGCCAGCTCGTCGCGGTTGATGAAGCTGATGATCTTGCCGGTGCCGGTCATGCGGTTCTGGCGGACCAGATTGTAGAAATACGCAAAACCGGAATAGAAGTTGATGCCTTCCAGGATCGAGGACTGGATGAGCGCACGGATCAGCGTTTCGGCCGTCTTGTCGCGCATGAAGTCGTCGTAGGCGCCCATGATCGGCGCATTGCGCTTGATGATGGTCGGGTGCGTGCGCGCGATCTCGAACACGCGGTTCTGGTCGGCCAGGCCGGTGATCGAGGCCAGCACGTAGCTGTAGCTCTCGTTATGGATCACTTCCTGCTGGCCGATGATCGCGGCATTGGCATGCGCGGCCGGGTCGGTGATGTATTCGGCGACGTTGTAGATGAAGCGCGTCTGCGGCGAATCCAGCGTGGCCAGCAAGCCGATGATCGAGTCATAGGCATTCTTCTCGCGCGCCGAGAGCTCGTTGTACTGGCGCGCGTCGCCCTTCATGTCCACTTCGTCGGGGATCCAGAAGTTGGTCGACAGCTCCTTGTACGCCCGATAAAAGGACGGGTACGGAATGTCGTTCCAGTTGAGGATGCCGGACGTGGAGCCATTGATGATGGCAGTGGAGCGATTGGGGTGACGCGGCTCCAGGATCTTGATGCGCTCAAGCGGTGTTGCGGACATGTGGGTCTCTACTCGTGTTCCGGGCAGTCACCCGCGTGTGACGCGGGGACGGCGGCAGCAATCGTTCTGGAGGAAAGCCCCCTGAGTCAGGGGGCGCGCCAAAGGCGCGGGGTGTGGGAGCTGGTGAAGCAGGGTCCACGGTTCGCAACGCGAACTGTGGAAGCGAAAGCGCGAATGCGCTTTAGCTACTGCACCACTCACATTCACTGATATCGATATCGTTGGAACGCACGTAGTACGTGGTCTTCAAGCCTTCACGCCAAGCGGTCATGTGCAGATCCAGCAACGTGCTCGCACGGATGGTGCTGGGCACATAGAAGTTGAAGCTGATCGACTGATCGATGTGGCGCTGGCGACGTGCGTTCTGGCGCACGCTGGCGAACTGGTCGACCTTGTAGGCGCCCTTTTCGTAGTACGGCCAGGTGTCCAGCGACAGGCCGGGCGCGGCCACCGGGCGACGGAAGTCCTTCTTTTCTTCGTAGTAGAACGCGCTGTAGATCGGGTCGATCGACGCGGTGGAGCCGGCGATCTGCGCGGTGCTCATGTTCGGCGCCACGGCCAGCATCCAGGCGTTACGCACGCCGTTGACCGCCACCTGCGCGGACAGCTCCAGCCACTGCGGGCTGTTGTAATCACGCGCACGGAAGTACTCGCCGGTGTGCCAATCGCTGCCGCGGAACACGCTGTAGGTGCCCTTTTCCTTGGCCAACTCCATGCTCGCCTGGACGGTCAGGTAGTTGATGCGCTCGTACAACTCGTCGCTGTAGTCCTCGGCTTCCTTGGCATTCCAGTGGATCGCCTTCTGCGCGAGCAGGTGATGCCAGCCGAAGGTGCCCAGGCCGATGGCGCGGTACTTCTGGTTGGTGATGGTGGCCTGCGGCACCGGCAACTGGTTCAGATCGATCACGTTGTCGAGCATGCGCACCTGGATCGGAATCAACCGCTCCAGCACGTCGGCACCCAGCAGATCGGCCTGGTCGGCCTGCACGGTGATCGCGCGGCCCAGGTTGATCGAGGACAGGTTGCACACGACGAAGTCGCCGGCCTTCTTGGTGGTGACGATCTGATTGCCGCTGATGATTTCCTGCATCATCCGCGTGGGGCTCATGTTCTGCAGGATCTCGGTGCACAGGTTGGACGAATAGACCATGCCCTCGTGCTTGTTCGGATTCTTGCGATTGACTTCATCGCGGTAGAACATGAACGGGTTGCCGGTTTCCAGCTGGCTGACCATGATCCGCTTGAAGATCTCGATCGCCTTGACGGTCTTGCGGGTGATGCGCTCGTCGGCAACCACTTCCTCGTACTTCTTGCGGAAGCTGCTGTTGGCGTCGCCCTTTTTCTCGTCGTAGAAGTCCTGCAGGTACCAGCCCTTGATGCGCTTGACTTCATGCGGATCGAACAGGTACCAGTCACCGCGGCGCTCGACCGCTTCCATGAACAGGTCCGGGATGCACACCGAGGTGAACACGTCGTGCGCGCGCAGACGCTGGTCGCCGTTGTTCAGGCGCAGATCCAGGAACGATTCGATGTCGCGGTGGAAGATGTCCAGGTAGACGGCGATGGCGCCCTTGCGCTGGCCCAGCTGATCCACCGACACGGCGGTGTTGTTGAGCTGCTTGATCCACGGCACCACGCCGCCGGAGGAGTTGGACACACCGCGGATCGCCGAGCCCGACGAACGCACATAGCCCAGGTACGCGCCGACGCCGCCGCCGTGCTTGGACACGCGCGCCACATCGGTGTTGGAGTCGTAGATGCCCTGCAGGCTGTCGTCGACGGTGTCGATGAAGCAGCTCGACAGCTGCCCGCCGACCTTGCCGGCATTGGCCAGCGTCGGGGTTGCCACGGTCATGTACAGGTTGGACAGCGCCCAGTAGGCCTCGCCCACCAGCTGCATGCGGCGCTCGCGCGGCTTCTCGTCCTGCATCAGGTACAGGGCGATGGTCAGCCAGCGCTCCTGCGGCAGCTCGAACACGCCGCGCGAGTTGTCGGTGGCCAGGTAGCGGGTGGCCAGCAGGTACAGGCCGTTGTAGGCGAACAGCGTGTCGCGCTCGGGCGCGATCATCTTGCCCGCTTCGATGAGCTCTTCCTTGGAATAGCTCTTGAGGATGTCGTTGGAATAGACGTTACGGTCGGCCAGGCTTTCCTGCAGGCCCACGAACGAGCCGTACTTCTGGCCGGCGTCGTAGAAGCGGTTGCGGCTGGCGCGCTTGTACAGGCGGCGCAGGTACAGACGCGCAGCGAAGTGCTCCCACTCCGGGGTGGTCAGATCGACGCGGGCCTCGGCCTCGCGGATCAGGTGGTCGACCAGGTCGTCGGCGTTGACACTGTCCTTGCGCTCGACGAAGCCGAACACCGAGCGCTTGTAGTCGCCCACGTCCAGCTGCGGGAATTCGGCATGGATCTGGTCGATGGCGCGCTCCAGGCGCGCCGGCTCGAACGGGATCTTGCGGTTGCCGGCTTCCTTGGTGATCCAGGTGGAGACGGTTTGTTCTTCGATGGTCTGTGCGTGCATTGCAATGGCTTGGCGAGGGGGCGGCACGACGTCCGACGGGTCACTCAGCTCCGGGTGTGCGGGGCTGGGCACGGTCACACTGGCGGGAGCGCTGGTGGGTGCAAGGGTACCGGCGGCGATCGCGGCAAGGGTGTCGTTGGTGGTCATGCGTCCTCCATGCGTAGGCACACGGACCCGCCTGGGGACGGGGTGCGGCCGGATCCGGAGTCCCTGGACAGCGATGGCGGTGTAAGGCGCGCAGCACGCAAGACCTGTGGTCCGCGGCGACATCGCCCTCACCCGCCATCTCCTCACCGGAGATTCCACGGCCGCCACCGCGCGGTGTGCTGTCGCGTGGTGGTCGGTGGCGAAACAACCGCAGCGCACCGGCCCCACGCAGTTCGCTCCACGGCACTGCCCTGGATGACTGAATGAAACCGATTGCGGCTGCGGCGAGGAGGCTCATCAATCGCGGGATGCCCGCTGATTGTGCTCTTTCAGGTCCGGCCGCTTGGGGCGGCCAACCACCGACTCCCCCAAGATAGTGGGGTGCTCCCGAGGGGTCAACACATAATGTGGGAAAAACCCGCAAACCCTTGTGGCGCAAAGCGTCGTCTGACGAACGGTCGTTTCGGCGCGCCCAACTGCCCAATCCGAGTGCGCAGTCAAGGCCTGGAGCGGCGTTTTTGCCGACTGGTTGGGTTCGGTTAGGTCAGCTGCGGCACAGGCCGATGCTGAAGCTGGTCACAGTTGGGTGCGGCTGTGTCAGGCGTCACCGCAGGCTTGGCGCGACTGCTCTGGCCCCGGCAGCCACTGCTGCATCCATGGTGGGAAGCGGACTTCTCCCGGGCGTTGCGGTCGAGGGCGCGATGCCCTCGCCGCTCGCGGGACACGCCGTGAACCCGTCCCTGGGGGCTCGGTGGCGGCATCCATGCCGCCACACGGTCCCGCAAGCGGCGAGGACACCGCACCAGAGGGTTGGTCGGTCGCTTCTTTTATGAAAGCCATGCACACTTACGTTCTCGACTGGTCCTTGCCCGCCCACCGCCGCGGGACCTTACGCGGCATGGATGCCGCGTAAGCGCCTACAAGAACGTACTTGCGACGTGTCCTGCGATGGTGGGCGGCGGGCAAGGGGCCTGCAGCAAACTCACGGCGTCGAGGGCACGGCAAGGACACTGCACCAGAAATTAGTCGGATGCTTTATCGAAAACCGCGCACACCGGCCAGCTCGACTGGTCCTTGCCCGCCCACCGTCGCGGGACCTTACGCGGCATGGATGCCGCGTAAGAGCTTACAAGGACGTACTTGCAGCGTGTCCCGCGATGGTGGGCGGGCAAGGACCCTGCAGCCAAGCCACAGAAGGAGCGGCGCCGGTCCGTCAGCAGCACCCATCTGACAGCCACGAAGGCGCTCCGTAGCCGCTCTTAAGCAGAGCGCGGCCCGTGGGCGGGATCAGATCTCGGTCGGGCCGATGTGGTGGCGCTTGCGGTAGCGGATCGACGACCACACCGAGGCGGCGATGAAGGCCACGCCGATCAGGCCGGTCAGCACTTCCGGCACGTGGTAGACGGTACCCACCAGCATGATGATCGCCAGCACGCCGATGGCGTAATGCGCGCCGTGCTCCAGGAACACGAACTCGTCCAGGGTGCCCTTGTGCACCAGGTAGACGGTCATCGAGCGTACGAACATCGCCCCGATCGCCAGGCCCAGCATGATGATCACCACGTCGCGGGTGATGGCGAAGGCGCCGATCACGCCATCGAACGAGAACGAGGCGTCCAGCACTTCCAGGTACAGGAAGGCGGCAATGCCCGAGCGCTTGGCCGGGCCCATGCTGCCGTCTTCGCTCTCTTCGGCCTCGAACAAGGCATCCACGCTACCCACCAGCAGATACAGCAGGATGCCGCCCAGCCCGGCGAAGAGCACGCTCTGGAACACCGCATCGGGCAGGAACAGCTTGGTGCCCAGCAGCACCGAGACCGCCACGATCACCGACATCGCATCGGCCTTGCCCAGCTTGCCGACCAGCCGCTCCACCGGCCCGAGCCAGTGCAGCTTGCGGTCCTGGTCGAACAGGAAGTTCAAAAACACCAGCAGCAGGAACATGCCACCGAAGGCAGCGATGGACGGGTAGTGGTCGGTCAGCACCTGGCTGTAGCGGTCCGGCTCCTTCAGCGCCATCTGCATCACCGGCACCAGGCCCATGCCGGTGGCCACCGACACGATCACGATCGGGAACACCAGGCGCATGCCGAACACGGCGATCAGGATGCCCACGGTGAGGAACAGCTTCCGCCAGAACTCGTTCATGTGCTTGAGCACACCGGCGTTGACCACCGCGTTGTCGAACGACAGCGACACCTCCAGCACGCTCAGCACCAGGCACAGCCATAACGCCTGCCAGATGCCCATCGACGAGGTGTGACCCCACCAGGCCGCCAGGCCCAGGCAGATCGCAGTGACCAAAAACGACATTCTGAAATCGCGAAACATTGACACTCCCAGGCGGGCCGAGACGACAGCCGGACGGCAACACCAGGGCAAGGCCTAGCTGGTCCGGCATGCGGTGGAGGATGGGGGACCGCGACGTGACGGGGAGTCAGGCCGGGCGTGGCTCGCCCATTATAGGGAGTGTCACCGCCATCAGGGTCGGGTCGTCCGGATCCGGGCGCACGCCGAAGCCCAGGCTCTGGCACATCGCCAGCATGGTGCGGTTCTCGCGCAGCACCTGGCCTTCGATCAGTTTCAGGCCCAGCCAGCGCGCGTACTCGATCATGATGCGCATCAGCTGCCAGCCGATGCCGTGGCCCTTGAGGTCGGAGCGGATCAGGATGCCGTATTCGCCACGCGCGTAATCGGCGTCAGCATGCAGGCGCACCGCGCCGAGCATGTCGCCGGTCTTGGGGTCGATGGCCACCAACGCGATGGAGCGTGCGTAGTCGAGCTGGGTCAGCCGCGCGATGAATTCGTGGCTGAAATGCTTGACCGACTGGAAGAAGCGCAGCCGCAGGTCTTCGTCGGTGACCCGGGCGAAGAACGCGCGGAACAGGGCGTCGTCCTCGGGCCGCACCGGGCGCACCAGCGCGTGCGCGCCATCGCCCAGCGCGATGCGGCGCTCCCATTCTTTGGGGTACGGAAAGATCGCAAACCGCGGATGGCCGCGGCCCTTGTGCAGCTTGCGCACCGGCGCCACCGCCACGCGCGCGTCCAGCGCAATCACGCCTTCGCGGTCGGCCAGTAGCGGGTTGATGTCCAGCGCGGTGATTTCGGGGATGTCGGCGGCCAGCTGCGCCAGCTTGACCAGCACCAGCGCCACCGCGCGCTCGTCGGCGGCCGGCACGTCGCGGTAGGCCTTGAGGATGCGCGAAACGCGGGTGCGGCCGATCAGTTCGTGGGCCAGGCGCAGGTCCAGCGGCGGCAGCGCCAGCTCGCGGTCGTTGATCACCTCCACCGCGGTGCCGCCACGGCCGAACACGATGGCCGGGCCGAACACCGGGTCGTCGGCAATGCCGGCGATCAGCTCGCGCGCCTTGGGCCGCAGCACGGTGGGCTGCACGATCACGCCCTCGATCAGCGCATTGGGGTGGGCGGCGCGGGCACGCGCCAGGATGCCGGCCGCCGCCTCGCGCACCGCCGCCACGCTGGACAGGTTCAGGCGCACGCCGTCCACATCCGACTTGTGTGCAATCTCGCTGGAGAGCACCTTCAAGGTGACCGTGCGCCCCATTGCCAGCAACGGGTCGGCCAGCAGCGCGGCCTCGTTGGCGGTGGCGGCCACCTGCACCGGCACGATCGGGATGCCGTAGGCGGCCAGCAGACGGTTGGTAGCAACCGGATCCAGCCAGCGCCGGCCGGCGGCCAGCGCTTCGTTGACCACCGCTCGGCCGATGCCGGCATCGACCACGAAATCTTCCGGCAGGCTGGGCGGGGTCTCCATCAAGGCGGCCTGCGCCTCGCGGTAGCGCACCAGGTGGGTGAAGCCGCGCACCGCGTCCGACTCGGTGGCGTAGGTGGGCACGCGTGCGGCGTTGAGCGCGGCGATCGCCGCGTCGTCCTGGCCCAGCCACACCGCAAACACCGGTTTCTCGCGCTGGTAGCGGCTGCGCTGTTCCAGCGCGCGGGTCAGTGCCTTGGCCGCATCGGCCGAGGAGGTGAAGGCGGTGGGCACGTTGACCACCAGCAGCGCGTCGTTCTCCGGATCGTCCAGTAATGCTTCGATCGCGGCCGCATAGCGCTCGCCATCGGCGTCGACAATGATGTCCACCGGATTGCTGCGCGACCAGCCTTCAGGAAGCGATTGATCCAGCCGCTCCAGCGTCTTGGCCGACAACTCGGCCAGGGTGCCGCCGCGCAGCAACAGCTGGTCCATTGCCAACTGCCCCACCCCGCCGCCATTGCTCAAGATCGCCAGCCGGCGGCCGGGGAAACTGCCCAGGCGGCCCAGCGTTTCGGCCGCGGCGAACAGTTCGTCCAGCGCCCCCACCCGCAACAGCCCGGCCCGCGCGAACGCGGCGCCATACACCGCATCCGAGCCAGCCAGCGCCTGCGCGTGGGTGTCGGCATTGGGATCAATGCGGAACTGCCGCCCGGACTTGACCACCACCACCGGCTTGGCGCGCGCGGCGGCGCGTGCCGCCGACATGAACTTGCGCGCATCGCCGATGCGTTCGACATACAGCAGGATCGCGCGGGTGCGGTAGTCGGTGGCGAAGTAATCCAGCAGATCGCCCAAATCCACGTCCAGCGTGTCGCCCAGCGAGACCACCGCCGAAAACCCGACCGAACGCGCCACGCCCCACTCCACCAGCGCCGCGGCAATGGCGCTGGATTCGGAAATCAGCGCCAGGTCGCCGGCCTGCGGGCAATGCGCGGCGATGCTGGCATTGAGCCGCGCATGCGGGGCGATCACGCCCAAACAGTGCGGGCCGAGGATGCGCATGCCCTTGGCCCGCGCCGCCGCCTCAACGCGCGCGGCCGGCGAGCCGGCACCACTGCCCAGGCCGGCAGTGAGAATGATGGCCGCTGCCACACCACGCCGCGCGGCGATGGAGACGATGCGCGGCACGATGCGCGCCGGCGCGGTGATCACCACCAGGTCCGGCACCCAGGGCAGGTCGGTCAACCGCGCGACCGTGCGCACGCCGTCGATTTCGGTGTAGCGCGGGCTGACCCAACCGACCTGCCCGGGAAACCCGGCCGCACGCAGATTGCGCACCACCGCGCGCCCGGCCGAGCGCTCGCGCGGGCTGCCGCCCACCACCGCGACGGTGGTGGGGCGAAACACCTGTTGCAGGTGATACGTACTCATCGTGCAGAAGATGCAGAAACCATCGCGCTACGGTACACGCACTGGCGTGCGAGGGCATGCGGCAAGGTTGGCGAACACGAGATGGCGGGGCGGCCGACCGGTGTGCGTCCCCCCCGCGGGCAGGGACTTGGCGCACCCGTCTCGCGGCATGGCCGTCGTCGACAATCGTCGATCGTTTTCGCCGAAGACCGTTCGGGTTGGTGATTTTTTTGGCTGGTCAGTGCACCACTGGCTGCACCGTCGTCATGCCTGCCGGAGCGCACCGCGGTGCCCGGCCTGTCGACGCCAGCCTACTTTGAAAGTGTCGAGGTCGATGTACGGCAACGCTGGGCACCGTAAGCCACCGAATAGGATTCGTCGTAGCATTTGATCAGGCCATCGACGACATCCAGGTTTGGTGGCCAGCGCACCTTCATTTCAGGTCGACCCTTCTGGGCAGGAAACACCATATAGCCATCTTGCAACGGCGGCATGTCCTTGTCGTTCGGATACGGGACCGCCGCAATCCGTGCACGCGCGGCATCCAGACCAGTGCGGTCGCGTTTGAGGAACGCGATCGTCGCATCCACATAAGGATTCCAGCCGGCAAGATCCTCGGCGGCTGGCGTGTACGACTTTTCGAATAGGGCGATCGCCTGCGCCGTTTGACCGGCCTCTGCACGCATCTGACCTTCGTGCCACACCACGATGCCGCCAGTGATCACGTGGGCCTGGCGGTAGTCGCGCAGCAGATCGGCGGCTGCGACGGCGCAACCGGGGCGGTTGGCAATCGTGCGCCAACCGCCCTGCAGGTCCTGATCGAAGGCGTCTTCATCCAGTGCCAGCATCGCCGCACGATCGTAGGTGCACCCTGCGGCCTGGGCCGGTTCGGCCCAGCCTGGCTGGGTTATGGCGATCGACAACATCCCTGTCCACACAACGCACCACAGCGCACTGCCTCGCATCGCCAGCACCTTTCCCGGGAGGAAATCGGACTCTACAACAGCGCCCCACTCAGGATCGCCGCGGCAATGCTGAAATAGATCACCAAGCCGGTGACATCCACCAAGGTGGCCACGAACGGCGCCGAGGCACTGGCGGGATCGAAGCCGAAGCGTTGCAACACGAACGGCAGCATCGAGCCGGACAACGAGCCGAAGGTGACGATGCCCACCAGCGCCGCGCCGATGGTGAGCGCCACCATCTGCCAGTGCGGGCCGTAGTCGTACAGGCCGGCGTTCTGCCAGATGGCGATGCGCACGATCGCCAGCACGCCCAGAATCGCGCCCAGCGTGAGCCCGGTGGGCAACTCGCGCAGCGCCACCTTCCACCAGTCGCGCAGGCGGATTTCGCGCAATGCCAGCGAGCGGATCAGCAGCGAGGTGGCCTGCGAACCGGAGTTGCCGCCCGAGCTCATGATCAACGGGATGAACAAGGTCAGCACCACCGCCTTGGACAGCTCGTCCTCGAAGTGCTGCATGGCGCTGGCGGTGAGCATTTCGCCGAGAAACAACACGCTCAGCCAGCCGGCCCGCTTCTTGATCATCTGCCCGAAGCCGATCTGCATGTACGGCTTGTCCAGCGCTTCCATGCCGCCGAACTTGTGCACGTCTTCGGTGGATTCGGCGATCAACGCATCCAGCACATCGTCCACGGTGACGATGCCCAGCACGTGGCCGCAGGCATCCACCACCGGGATCGCCAGCAGGTCATGGCGGCGGATCAGCCGCGCCACTTCTTCCTGATCCAGGGCCGGGTCCACGGTGACCGGCGGATTGACCTGCGCCACCTCCAGGATCGGCGCCTCGGCCGCGCCGGTGATCAACCGGCGCATGGTCACCACCTGCTGCAGCACACGCGTGTGTGGATCCAGCAGATAGATCGCATACACGGTCTCGCGGCTGCGCTCCACATCGCGGATGTGCTGCAAGGTGCGCCCCACCGTCCAGTCCGACGGCACCGCCACGAACTCGGTGGTCATCAGCGCACCGGCGGTGTTGGGCGGGTAGCGCATCAAGGCCTGGATCGACAGCCGCGCTTCGGCGCTGAGCCGCCACAACAGCGGCTCGCGTTGATCGGCGTCCAGGCCGTGGAAGATGTCGGTGGCGCGGTCGTCGGCCATCTGCCCGAGCAGCACGGCGGCATGCTCGGCCGGCAGCTGTGCAACCAGCGCACTGGCATCGCGCAGCTCGGGTTGTTCGAGCAGCTTCACCGCACGCGGCTGCGGCAACACCGCCAGCAGATGCGCGGCGGCGTCACGGTCGAGGGTGTTGAGATATTCCACCGCATCGGCCGTGTTGAGCTCGGCCAGGGGTGCGGTCAATGCATCGACGCCTTGGGCAAGGCGCAGGGTTTCGTTGTACATGGGGGTTCGCCTGGTGACGACCGTCGTCGATGACAGCCGGCGAACCTGAAGCCTCAGGCGCTCGTCAGCTGGGTCATCGACCCGGGTCTAGGGTGACTGTCGCTGGACATGAGAGTGAGCTCCGTAAGTGCGGCCGAGCGGATGCCCCGGTCGGTGCGCGGCGCAGTCTGCGCGCATGTGTCCGCCTGGTCAATGCCTCGCGTGCGGCGCGCTTAGGTGGGCGTTTGGCAGGGCAATCGCGTGCTGCACGCAGCCAGCGTTGTCACGCGTCGCGACGATTGGCAGCGGCGTTTCGCCTGCAACAAAATTGCGACACGCACAGATCCTGCTACGGCGCGCACGCAGGCACGGGGCAGACGCAGCGGCAAGGCGCAGTGTTGCCATCGGTTGCCGTTGCATCCTGCACGTAGATGCGCATGCGCCGATCAGCCGCAGTGAACCGGCTGTCGCAAACCTGTGCTGTGCGGCACGGCAGTCGGTACAGTTCGCTTCCCGGCATTGCCGTTCCCGCACAGCGTTTGCGGGAGCCGCACCGGCCATCGCATCCACGCCACTTCGCTGCTTTGCCAGGAACCTTTCATGCCGTCTTTCAAGTCGTTTTTGTTACACCGCGTCAGCCCGGTCTGCCTATGCGTTGCCGCTGGTTGGGGCACGGTGGCGATGGCGCAGACCGTGTTGCCCGACGCCACGCCGGTGCACGCGCACGAAACCACCCAGCATGACGGGCACGAGTGGGGCTACACCGGCCCGGAAGGCGCCGAGCACTGGGCCGAACTGGCCAAGGAAAATGCGCTGTGCGGCAATGGGCAGCAGAACAGCCCCATCGATCTGAAGGACGCGATCGACGCCACGCTGGGCAAGCTGCAACTGGACTACGGCGCAGTGCCGCTGGTGGTGCGCAACACCGGCCACTCCATCCAGCTGGATCTGCACGCCGGCGGCACGATGCGGGTCGGCGGCAAGCAGTACGACGCCCTGCAGCTACATTTCCATCATCCCAGCGAGCACCTGTTGAATGGCCGGCGCTTCCCGATGGAGGCGCACATCGTGCACCAGGGCCCGGACGGAACGCTCGGCGTGCTGGCGATCTTCTTCGAGACCGGCAAGGCCAATCCGGCCTTCCAGCGCGTGCTCGACGCCATGCCGAACGACAAGAATCAGACCCGGCAGGTGGCCGATGCACTCGTGCGCGGCAGCGATTTTCTGCCGCCCGCCAATCAACGCAGCTTCTACCGCTACGAAGGCTCGCTGACCACCCCGCCCTGCAGCGAAACGGTGGACTGGGTGGTCCTGAGTCAGCCGGTGCAGGTGTCCAGGGAACAGATCAACGCGTTCGAGCGCGTGTACCCGTTCAACGCGCGCCCGCTGCAGCCGCTGGATCGTCGCTTCCTGCTCAAGAGCCACTGAGCCTGGCCCAAGCGTGTCGCCTCCATCGCAGCGCGCTGAACACTGTGTTTGCTCCTAGCTCCGCGTCTGCTCGCTAAACCGACAGCCGACGTCCGTTGTGTGTTGGCTGTCGGGTTGGCTGGCGCCATGCGCAGCGGAGCTCAGCGCGTTGCACGGGTGCGGATGGCGCGCGGCGGCTTGCGTCATCGTGCCGGGGTTTGGGGGACGGGCACACTCCGCTTCCACCGCACGTAACAAGAGCACTCGGCCGCCATTGTCTGAGGGCCGGGTCGGAGGCTCATTCGTGACGGCCGCCCCCAGCGGCCCCGGCACAGGCATGCAAGCCGGCTGCCTGCCTTGCGCGGCATAATGCGCACCTCAACGGAGAGTGCAACATGCATAGCGGCGGCCTCGAACTGGCCTTGGTCCTGATGCTGGCGGCGATCGTGGCCGTGCCGGTGTTCAAGCGCTTCGGCCTGGGTGCGGTGCTGGCGTACCTGGTTGCCGGCGTGGTGCTCGGGCCCGATGGCGTGGGCGTGGTGCAGGATGCCGAACGCATCAGCGGTGCGGCCGAGATCGGTGTGGTGATGCTGCTGTTCGTGATCGGGCTGGAGCTCTCCCCGGCGCGGCTGAAGGTGATGCGCCATTCGGTGTTCGGCGCCGGCACCACCCAGGTGGTGATGACCGCGCTGATCCTGGGCGGCCTGCTGATGGCCGGGCAACTGGGCTGGAAAACCTCGCTCATCGTCGGCGTGGCGCTGGCGCTGTCGTCCACGGCGGTGGGCCTGCAGCTGCTGGCCGAACGCAAGGCGCTGGGCAGCGATTACGGCCGGCTGGCCTTCGCCATCCTGCTGTTTCAGGACTTGATCGCCATCCCGCTGCTGGCCGCCATTCCGCTGCTGGGCGGCAGCAAGAACGCCACGCTGGACTGGCAGGACGTGGCCAAGGCGCTGGTGGCGTTGACGCTGGTCATCCTGTGCGGCCGCTTCGTGCTGCGGCATCTGTTCAATGTGGTGGCGCGCACGCGCATGCCCGAGGTGTTCACCGCCAGCGCCTTGCTGGTGGTGCTGGGCACTGCCTGGATCATGCAGGAGGCCGGCCTGAGCGCCAGCCTGGGCGCCTTCATCGCCGGCGTGCTGCTGGCCGATTCGGAATTCCGCCACGAGCTCGAATCGCAGATCGAGCCGTTCGAAGGCTTGCTGTTGGGGCTGTTCTTCATCTCGGTAGGCATGGGCATTGATCTGGACCGGGTGGTGTCCGAACCGTGGCTGATCGCCGCCGGTGTGGGCATCTTGCTGCTGGTCAAGTTCGCGCTGCTGGTGGGGATCGGCACGGTGGCGAAGCTGCCACTGCGCAGCAGCCTGATGCTGGGTGGCGTGTTGTGGCTGGGCGGCGAATTTGCGTTTGTAGTCTTCAACGAGGCAGATCGCGTCGGCCTGCTGGATGCCGCCAACCACGACCGCCTGGTCGCCATCGTGGGTGTGTCGATGGCGCTGACGCCGCTGTTGCTGCTCGGCATCCAGCGCGTGCTCAATGGCCCGCTGCGTATCAAGGTGCCCCAATCCGAGCGCCCCTACGACACCATCGATACGCAGACGCCCAAGGTGCTGATCGCCGGCATGGGCCGCTTCGGCCAGGTGATCGCGCGCCTGCTCACCGCGCGGCACGTGCCGTTCGTGGCGCTGGAACACAACCCGGACACGGTGGAGGATCTACGCCGCTTCGGCAGCCAGTTGTATTACGGCGACCCGACCCGCCCGGAGCTGCTGCGCGCCGCCGGTGCCGAGCGCATCAAGGTCTTTGTGATCGCAGTGGACGACCCGGACACCAACATCAAGACGGTGCGGCTGATCCGCCGCCTGTACCCGAACGCCACGGTGCTGGCGCGTGCGCGCAACCGTCAGCACGCCTGGAAACTGATGGACCTGGGCGCCGAGCCGTTCCGCGAGGTGTTCGCCTCCAGCCTGGAGTTGGGCGGGCGCGTATTGACCTCGCTGGGGCTTGGCGAGGCCGACGCGCAGGAGCACGTCACACGCTTCCGCCACCACGACGAAGACCTGCTGCGCCGCCAGCATCTGGTCTACGACGACGAGGCCAAGGTGATCCAGACCTCGCGCGATGCACGCGAAGACCTGATGCATCTGTTCGAAGCCGACGTCAAGGCCGAAGTGGATCCGGAACCTGCACCGGTTACGCCCGAGCGGTAAGACACGCATCGGCACATGCGATCACGCGCACTTAGTCGCAGTTGAGAGAAGCCCGTAGGAACGCGCTCGCGCGCGATGCGGCATTACCGGATATCTGTCGGTCCATACGCACGAAAGATGATCCCTCTGTTCCAGAGCACCTTCAAAGAAAACATCAAAGCCTCAGCGGTCCCACAACGCCTGTTGATAGTCACATCAACGTAGGAGCACGCTTGCGCGCGATGGGGCATTCCCGATCAAGCCTCATCGCGCGCAAGCGCGCTCCTACGCAATCTTTCCGCGTCTCTAAGAAGCGCTCTTTTTGACGGCTTTGGTTGCCGACTTCGTCGCTTTTTTGGTGGCGCGCTTGGTGACCGCCTTGCTTGCCGCCTTGCTCGGCGACGCCGCTGCTGCAGATTTCCCGGCCGCCGCAGCGCTGCGCTTGGCAGGCGCCTTGGCGACTTTTTTCGCAGCCTTTTTGACCGCCTTCTTGGCGCTCTTCTTCGCCGGTGCCGCAGCACCCGCACGTGCCTCAGGCGGGCGACGCGGCGGCGGTTTGCGGCCCGGCGTGAGCGCACGCCAGGCATGCCCGCCGTTCATCGCCAGCAACGCATCGGCCGCCGACGGGCCGGCGCTGCCGGCCGCGTAATTGGGAAAGTCACTGGGCGGTTGTTTCCACGCATCCAGGATCGGCTGCACGATGCGCCACGCGCCTTCCACCATCGCCGCGTCCTGGAACAGGCCAGCCTCGCCATTCATGCAGTCCTGCAGCAGACGCTCGTAGCCAACGGTGTATTCCTTCGGGAACCAGTCGCGGTAGCGGAAGTCCATCCGCACCGGCGCCAACGCCACTTGCGCACCCGGGCGCTTGACGTCGAACTGCAGCGAAATGCCTTCGTCGGGCTGGATATGCAGCACCAGCCAGTCGGGGCCGTAGCCGCCCACTTCGGTGCTACGAAATGGCGCCAGCGGTGCGGGCTTGAAGCGGATCGCAATCTCGGTGGTGCGTTCGCGCAGGCGCTTGCCGGTGCGCAGATAGAACGGCACGCCGGCCCAGCGCCAGGTGTCGACCTGCAACTTCATCGCCACGAAGGTTTCGGTTTCCGACTCGTCCGGTACCGTGTCTTCTTCGCGGTATCCCGGCACAGCGCTGCGATTGACCGCACCGGACGCGTACTGCCCGCGCACCACGTCTTCGGGTTTGATCGGGCGCACCGCTTCGATCACTTCGGCGCGGCGGCGATGCATCGCCTCGGTGGTGAACGCGGCCGGCGGCTCCATCGCAATCATCGCCAGCAGCTGGAACAGATGGTTGGGCACCATGTCGCGCAGGCAGCCGGTGGGATCGTAGAAACGCCCGCGCCCTTCCACACCGATGGTTTCGGCGGCGGTGATCTGCACATGGTCGATCCGGTCGCGGTTCCACACCGGCTCGAACAGGCCATTGGCGAATCGGAACGCCAGGATGTTCTGCACGGTTTCCTTGCCCAGGAAATGGTCGATGCGGAACACCTGGTCTTCGTGCAGCACGCGCGCAACGGTGGCATTGAGATGCTTGGCACTGGGCAGGTCGTGGCCGAACGGCTTTTCCACGATCACCCGGCGCCAGCCGGCGCCCTCGCGCTGCTTGACCAGCCCGGCCTCGCCCAGATTCAGCAGCACCGGCTCGAAGAAGCGTGCAGCGGTGGCCAGATAGAACAGCACATTGCCGCGGGTGCCATAGCGCTTGTGCAGTTTTTCCAGCACGCCGTCCAGCGACTGATAGGCACGCAGGTCGGTGAAGTCGCCGCGCACGTAATGCATGCGCTCGCGCAACCAGTCCCAGGTATCGGTATCGAATCCATCGGCCTGGAACTCGGCATCGCGGCTGCTCAGCAGCTCGGTCATCGCCTTGCCCATGTTGGTGCGCCAGGCGCGCTCGGTGATGTCGCCGTGGTCCATGCCGACAATGGCGAATTCCTCGCCCAGCGCACCGGCGCGGCGCAGGTTGTACAGCGCCGGCATCACCAGGCGCCGGGTCAGATCACCGCGCGCACCGAACACCACGATGATGCACGGCGGGGTGGTCACTTGCTCACTCATGGATGCATCTCCTTCTCGCCCATGCGTCCATGCAGGCGCAATGCCGCATTGACCAGGGCCACGTGGGAATACCCTTGCGGGAAGTTGCCAAGCATGCGTTTGCCGCGCGGGTCGTACTCTTCAGCGAGCAGGCCCACGTCGTTGCACAGCCCGAGCAGGCGCTCGAGCAATGCGCGCGCCTGCTCGGTGCGGCCGAGCAAGGCGTAGTTTTCCACCAGCCAGAAACTGCAGGCGATGAAGGTGCCCTCGCCGGCCGGCAGGCCGTCGGCACTGTCGTCGGCGCGATAACGTTCGACCAACCCATCGATGGTGAGGTCGCGCGCGATGGCGTCGGCGGTGGCGGCAATGCGCGGATCGTCCGGTGGCAGGAAGCCGACGATGGGAATCAGCAATAACGAGGCATCCAGCCGATCCGAGCCGTAGCTCTGCACGAAATGCCCATCCGGGTGCACGCCTTTTTCCAGCACCTCGGTGCGGATCTCCTCGGCGATGCGGCCCCAATGCGCGCGTTTTTCGGCGCTGGCATTGGTGATGCCGTCGCGGCAGCCGCAATCGAAGGCCAGCCACGCCATGACCTTGGAGTGCACGAAGTGGCGGCGTTCGTCGCGCACTTCCCAGATGCCTTCGTCGGGTGTGCGCCACAGGTCTTCGAGCATCTCCAGGAAGTGCTCCAGCAGCGAGGCCGAAGAACCGTCGTCATCGGCCGGCGGCGGGACGCCTTTTTCGCGCGCGTAGTGAAACGCGCCGATCAGTTCGCCGTAGACGTCGAGCTGAAACTGGTCCACCGCGCCGTTGCCGATCCGCACCGGGGCCGAGCCTTCGTAGCCGGGCAGCCAATGCGCTTCCCATTCCTGCAAGCGACGCTCGCCAGCGATGCCGTACAGCGCCTGCAGCTGATCCGGCGAACCGGCGATGGCCCGTTGCACCCAATCGCGAAATGCCGAGGCTTCATCGCGGTAGCCGGCCTGCAACAACGCGATCAGGGTGAACACCGAATCGCGCAGCCAGCAATAGCGGTAATCCCAATTCCGCGTGCCGCCCAGGTGTTCGGGCAGCGAGGCAGTGGGCGCGGCGACAATGCCGCCGGTGGGCAGATAACTCAGCCCTTTCAGCACCACCAGCGATCGCTTCACCTGCTGCGTCCACGGCCCCACATCGGTGCACCGCCGCGCCCAGCCGTGCCAGAACGCGGTGGTGCGCTGCAGGGCTTCATCCGGGTCGATGGCCGGCGGCACGGTCTGGTGCGACAGGCCGTGACTGAGCAGAAACCAGGTGCTTTCGCCCTCGCGCAGGGTGAAGTCGGTTTCGGTGCCCAGGTCCTTGCCTTGCAGCGTCTGCGGCGTGCGCAGTGCCAGCTGATCCGGACCGGCAATGGCGCGAATGCCGCCATCGATGCTGGTCACCCACGGCACCGTGCGGCCGTAATTGAAGCGGAAAGTCAGGCGCATGTGCATGGGCACTTCGCCCTGCACGCAACGCACCATGCGCACCAGATGCTGATGCACCTCGCCGTCGTCGCTGGCCACCATGAAGTCGACCAGTTCCACCGTGCCGGTGTCGGTGATGAGCCGGGTGCGCAGCACCAGGCTGTCGTCTTCGTAGGCGCGCTCGCTGCGGAAATCGGCGGCCGGCGCCAGCGCCCATTGGCCGTGTTCCGGCGTGCCCAGCAGGGAGGCGAAGACTGCATCGGAATCGAAGCGTGGCAGGCACAGCCAGTCGATGGTGCCGCAGTGGTCGACCAGGGCCGCGCTGTGGCAATTGCCCAGCATGGCGTGGTCCTCGATACGGACGCTCATCGGGTGGGCGCTTCCTTCGTGCGAGTCAAACCCCAGTGTTGCACGCGAGGTGTCGGGATCGGGTTACGAATGCACCGGCAAACGCAGCAGTGGTGGCACCGTGTGTTCCAGCCGGCGGATCAGTTCCGGCTGCATGTAGGTGTAGTCGTCGGGAATCTGCAGGCAGGCCACACGGCAGTGCCGCAGGTGCGCAGCGAAGCGCCGGCGCAACAGCTGCAGATGGCGGCGCTCCATCACCAGTACCAAATCGCTGTCGTGCAGCAGCTCGGGCGTGACCGGTTGCTCTGCATCGGGCGCCAGTCCGGCCGATTGCGTGAGCACATTCGGCCACTGCGCGAAGACGTGCTCGGCGGTGGGGCTGCGCAGCCGGTTGCGGCTGCACACGAACAGCACCCGCAGCGGCGCGGAGGCGCGCTGGCTCAGCGGCCTTCGCGCAGGAAGCGCGCCATCGACGACACCCCCGGCAACGCCGGTTCGAACTGGCCCGCCACGTCGATGAAGCCGCGCATGATCGCAATCTCGCGCGGGGTGCGGTTGAGCGCGTCGCGGCGGTCCGAATCGGCACCGGCACGCAACAGGCGCTGCACCAGCAAGGGCAGCCCATGCAGGGCTGCCAGATGCAGCGGGCCGAAGCCGCGTTGATCGGCCACGTCCAGCGCCACGTCTTCGTCGAGCAGGCGCTCCACACCGGCCAGTACGACCTGCTCGTCGCAGGCGGTGCCAGGTTCGGCGCGTGCGCCCAGCAACATCAGCAGCGGGCTGACCCGCCCGCCGGCCAGGTAATCCGGGTCGGCGCCGGCCAGCAGCAAGGTGTCCAGCAGCGCGAGCAGGCGGATCTTGTCGCGCGCGGTGAAGCCGTACAGTGCGGCGCAATGCAGCGCCGCCAGGCCCTGGTCGTCGTTGGCATGCACGTCGGCGCCAGCGGCGAGCAGGCGCGCCACGATGTCCGGCAGGCCCAGCGCACAGGCCAGCATCAGCACGGTGACGCCACCGGGCAGGCGGTGTTCGATCTGCGCGCCGGCCGCCAGCAGCGCCGCCACGATCTCGGTCTGGCGCATGCTCACCGCCGCCGACAATGGCGTGGCGCCGCTGTTGGCGGCACGCTGCGGGTCCGCGCCACGGCCGAGCAGATGGGTCACCACGGCCAGATGGCCGCTGCCGGCTGCACGCAGCAGTGCGGTGCAGCCCTGCGCGTCCACCGCATCCACCGGCAGGCCGAGGTCGATCAGGCGACGCACCGCATCGGTATCGCCGGTCATCGCCGCGGCCGGCACATCGGCCTCGCGCAGCGTGCGGCGTGGCAGCGACCAGATACGCCAGTCCAGCCAATCGGCCAGATCGCGCCGGCCGATCGACAACGCCACGCCCAGCGGGGTCTGCCCGTCGGCGGCGCGCGCTTCCGGCGAGGCACCCTGCTTGACCAGCAATTTGAGCGAGGCCTCGCGGCCCAGCGCGGTGGCCAGATGCAGCGCGGTCATGCCGTGGCTGTCGCGCGCTTCGCGGTCCACGCCGTGTTCGAGCAGCCACTGCTGCAGGCGCAACCAGCCCAGGCGCACCGCCAGCGACAGCGGCGGGTCGCCAGCGGCCGACGGCGCGAAGGGGTCGGCGCCACGTTCGAGCAATTCCAGTGCGAACTGCTCCAGCCCGCGCGAGGCCGCGTCGTGCTGCACGCAGGCGCTGAGCAGGCGGGTCAGCCCGCCCGCACCGGCCGGCGAAACGCCGTGGCGCAGCAGCACCTGCAGCGCCGGTACCGCTTCGACGCCACGCGAGAGCAACGCGAACATCGGCACGTCACCGCAGGCATCGCGCACCTCGGCATCGGCCCCGTGGCGCAGCAGCCAGTCGACCGCGTCGGCATTCAGGGCCAGGTGCGCGTCGTGCAGCAGGCCGCCCAGTTCTTCCGGGCCGCACAGCCGCGCCAGTGCAACCAGGCCATCGCGCTGGCCCAGCTGCAGGCCTTCGCGCAACAGCACCAGCGGCGGGCGGTCCGGTAGTTGCGTGGTGGGACTAACGCCGTCGCCGTGCGCGTCGCTGACCGCCGAGGGCAGCGGATAGGCCGGATCGAGCAGGCGCACGATCGCCCAACGGCCCGCTTCGGCGGCCACATCCACGGCGCGGCGGCCGTGCATGTCCTGCGCATCGGCGGGGACGTCCAGCTCCAGCAGGCGCCGGATCAGCGCCGGCGACACGGTGTCGGCGGCGCACGCCAGCATCACCGCATTGCGGCCGTCGCCATCGATCGCCAGCACGTCGGTCTTGCGCGCCACCAGCCGCTCCAGCACCGCGCTGCGGGCCTGGCGGGCGGCATCCAGCCACGGCGTGCGGCCGAGCAGGTCGCGCGCTTCCAGGTTCGCGCCGGCCGCCAGCAACGCCTCGACGATGTCGCCGTGCCCGGCCAACGCGGCTTCGTGCAGCGCACTGCGGCGCTGGCGGTCGCGCGCATCCACGCGCGCCTTGTGCTTGAGCAGCAGTTGGACGCCGGCCGGGTCGTCTTCCTCGGTCCCTGCGGCCGCCAGCAACACCGGCGCACCACCGGCCGGCTCGGACTGCGCGCCGCGTTCCAGCAGGAACTTGGCCAGGCGCCAATTGCCGACCTGGCAGGCCATTGCCAGCGGCGAGTGGCCTTCGTTATTCAGCGCATCCAGTTCGGCGGCGGCATCGCGCAGCAGCGCGGCCACGCCGGGGTCGGAACTGCGCACCGCGTGGTGCAGCGGCGTGTTGCCATCGTTGTCGGTGGCGCGCGGGTCGGCGCCGTTGGCCAGCAGCGTCATCACCGCATCCGGGCGGCCATGCCAGCTGTCGCGGGTGGCCGCCAGCAGCGGGGTCATGCCGCGGTGCGGCTGGTTCACATCTACGCGCCGGGTGATCAGTTCGCGCAACAGGCGCAGGTCCGGCAGCACTGCAGCCAGCGCCGGCAGGCTGCGTTGATCGCGCCATTCCGGCAGCGGCAGCGCCTGCGGGTCGGCGCCGGCCTCGAGCAGTTGCAGCGCCCGATCCACGCGCCCGCCGCGGGCGGCTTCATACAGCTCCGGCACCAGCTGATGCTGGGCCACCGGTTCCAGCGGGCCGGGTTCGGCCGCGGCTTCGGAGAAGAAATCTGCGGCCTGGCGGGGCGCCAGTGTCTCGGTGCGCGCCGGCGGCACGGTGCGCTGCAGCAGCAGGTGGGCAGCCGGCAGCAACACGCTCGCGGCGACCGCCAGGCCCCAACGCAGCCCGCCGGACAGACCGCCCGGCCATGCCAGCGCCACGCCCAGCCCGCACACCGCCAGCACCAGGGCCGCGACCAGCAGGCCCCGCCAGGCATGCAGTTCCTGCGTGGCCAATGCATGCCAGCGTGGCGTCAGCGGGCCGCCGTCGCGTTCCACCTCGCCCCACAGCGGCCAGGTACGCCACAGCCCGAGCAACGCGGCGCTCACCGCCACACTGAGCGCCAGCGCGGCGGCCAGGCTGCCGCTGTCGCGCAGGGCGGTCAGCGGCCAGGTAATCAGCGCGCCCAGGGCGAGCAGCCCAACGCCCCACAGCGTCAGCAAAGGCGGCAGGCCTGGCAGCAGTGCGCGGGGGTGGGACGGCAACGCGCGGGTGCCGCGCAGCCAGGACACCGCCAGCGCGAAGGCCGGTTGCGCCAGCCATAGTGCCAGCGCGGCAACAACGCCGCCCACGCCGCCGAGCAGGGTGAGCATCACGCCGGCCGCACCGGCCAGCCCCGCAGCGCGCAGCCGCGCGGCTCGCTGCGGCTCAGTCATAGTCGCACTCGCCCGCCAGCACCACCGTCTTCGGCAATTGCAAATAGAAGCCGTGGCTGGCCAGCGCCGCGCGCACGGTGTCCGCGTCGGCCTGCGCCAGGCGGCGCTCCGGCGTCAACGCCACGTCCAGCACGAACGCGAACGGCGCCAATCGCGCCTGCACGTCGGCGGGAATCACGGAGAAATCGTCACGCGTGGCGAGATAGACGAACGTGTCCTGCTTGCGTTGGCTTTTATAGACGTAGGCGTGCATGCGCGCGTGGTCGCGCTCTAGGTGATGTGGGTCGCAGGATTGTGTCCCAATTGCGGCCATGGCGAAAGCGCGGCACGCGCGGAAAATCCCAGTCGCGTCAGCCACATGACCGTCACGTTCAGTTGCGCCATCAACGGGTGGTCTACCCGCCACCGATATACTGCGGTCACTTTTTGCCAGCCAGACCACCGTGAGCCAAGCGCATCGTTCGTCCCAGATGGCCCCGGTCGCCATCACTGCCTTCACCGCCACCACCGCGCTCGGCGCCGGACTGGACGCCCAGGCCAGCGCGCTGCGCGAACGCCGCAGCGGCATGCGCCGCAACGACTTCGGCCCGCAGCCGCTGGAATGCTGGATCGGCCGGGTTGCCGGCGTGGAAGACGTGGTGCTGCCAGACGCGCTGCAAGGCTGGGACTGCCGCAACAACCAGCTGGCCTGGCTGGCCCTGCAACAGGACGGCATGGCCGCCGCCGTGCAGGCCGCCGCGCAGCGCTATGGCGCCGAGCGCGTAGCCGTGGTGATGGGCACGTCCACCTCCAGCGTGGGCGCCAGCGAAGAGGCCTACACGCGCCTGGTCGAAGACGCCCACGGCCTGCGCTTCCCGGACGACCTGCAGCGCCCGATCGTGCACACCCCGCATTCGCTGGGCGATTTCGTGCAGCACGCCACCGGCCTGCGCGGGCCGGCGATCACCGTGGCCACGGCGTGTTCGTCCAGCGCAAAAGTGTTCGCCCAGGCGGCGCGGTTGATGGCGGCCGGCGTGGTCGATGCGGCCCTGGTCGGCGGCGTGGATACCTTGTGCGGCAGCGTGTTGTTCGGCTTCAACTCGTTGCAGGTGGTGGCACCGCAGCTGTGCCAGCCGTTCGACGCACGCCGGGTCGGCCTGAGCCTGGGCGAGGCCGGCGGGTTTGCCCTGCTCGAACGCCCCGCCGCCGCGCCGGACGCGGCGCAGTGGCTGTTCGGCTATGGCGAATCCAGCGATGCCCACCACATGTCCGCCCCGCACCCGCAGGGCCTGGGCGCGCAGCTGGCGATGCGTGGCGCGCTGGACACCGCCGGGCTGGATGCCGCGGCGGTGGGCTATCTCAACCTGCATGGCACTGCCACGCCGGCCAACGACAGCGTCGAGGCGGCCGCAGTGGCGGCGATCTTCCCCGACACCTTGCATGCCAGTTCGACCAAGGCCTGGATGGGCCACACGCTGGGCGCGGCCGGCATCGTGGAGTCGGTGATTGCGCTGCTCGCGCTGCGCGACGGCCTGCTGCCGGGCACGCTCAACAGTGCGGTGCCCGACCCCGCCTGCGGCCCGCAGATCCGCTTCGATAACGCCCGTTCCCGGATTCAGTACGCAATGAACAACTCCTTTGGCTTTGGCGGCAACAACTGCTCGCTGCTGTTCGGGCAGGCACGCTGATGTTGACGGCCACCATCGAAGGCATCGGTTTCTGGACCCAGGGCCTGCCCACCTGGGATGCCGCGGTCGCGTTCGCGCATGGCGCTGACCTGCAGGACACCCCGGCCCGTCCGTCCCCCCAGTTGCTCGCCCCCAACGAGCGCCGGCGCGCGCCCGACACCGTGGCGGTGTCGCTGGACGCCGCGCTGGCCGCCTGCCACGCCGCTGGCCGCGACCCCACCATGCTGCCATCGGTGTTCACCTCCACCCACGGCGATCTGGCGATCACCGACTACATGTGCACCACCCTGGCCAGCGACCCAACGGCCATTTCGCCAACCAAGTTCCACAACTCGGTGCATAACGCCGCTGCCGGTTACTGGACCATCGGTGCCGGCGCGATGACCCCGACCACCGCGCTCAGCGCCGGCGCCGGCAGCTTCGCGCAGGGCCTGGTGGAGGCGCTGATGCAGCTGGGCGCCGGCGCCGAGGCAGTGTTGCTGGTGGGCTACGACGCGCGCTCGATCGGGCCGCTGGGGCGGGTGTCGCCCAGCGAAGGCCTGCTTGGCGCCGCACTGGTGCTGGGTGCGCCCGGCCAGGCCGGCAAGCCGCAGCTGGCACTTCGCTTCGACGACGGCGTGCCCACGCCGGGCGATGGCCCGCTGGCGCGCCACATGGCCGCCAACGCCATGGCGCCGATGCTGCCGCTGTTCGACGCGCTGGCCGCAGGCGGCACCCACACCGCGCTGTACGCCGGCCCGGGGCGCGTGCTGCAGGTGGAGGTGCAGCCATGAGCCGCATCCCGCTGAGCCGCGACGACACCGCGATCCTGGTGCCGGCCTTGAACGAGTCGCTGCGCATCCGCGAAGTGGTCAACGACGCGCTGACCTATTGCTCGCAGGTGATCGTGATCGACGACGGCTCCGATGACGGCACCGCCGATTGCATCGCCGATTTGCCGGTCACCCTGATCCGCCACCCGCAGCGCATGGGTAAGGGCGCCGCACTGCGCAGCGGCTTTGCCGAAGCCCAGCGGCAAGGCATGCGCGCGGTGATGACCATGGACGGCGACGGCCAGCACAAGGCCGCCGATTTCCCGCGCCTGCTGGCTGCGGCGAACCGCCACCCGGGCGCAGTGATCGTGGGCGCGCGCATGCGCAAGCGGGCCACCCAGCCCACCATCCGCCGCATCGGCAACGACTTCGGCGACTGGGGCATCGCCTGGGCCTGCGGCTTCCGGCTGGTCGACAGCCAGAGCGGCCAACGCCTGTATCCGGCCTCGGTGTTCACCCTGCCCAACGTGCCCGGCGAAGGCTTCGTGTTCGAAGCACAACTGCTGATCTCCGCCGCGCGCCAAGCCGGTGCACGCGTGGTCGCGGTGCCGATCGAAACCCGGTACGCGGGCACCTCGCCCGGCACCTTCCGCAAGAGCCATTTCCGGCTGGTTCGCGATCTGTGGAACATCACATCGCATGTGGTCAAACAGGTGTGGGCCTACGGCCACGTCTGGCGCGAATACCGCCGCGTGCGCGCCCACCCGGTGCTGATTGACGACCCGGACGGCGAATTTGCTACTGTGCCCGCGGTCACCAAGAGCAATCCATCCACATGAGTGCACAACGCGCAGATGTCGTGATCACCGGCGGTGGCCTGGCCGGCCTGAGCCTGGCGCTGCAGTTGCGCCAACGCGATCCGGCACTGGCCATCACCGTGCTGGAACGCCGCGCGCACCCGGTGCGCGAGGCGGCCTTCAAGGTCGGCGAATCGACCGTGGAGATTGGCGCGCATTACTTCGCCGATGTGCTCGGCCTGCGCGAACATCTGGAAGCGGAGCAGATCCGCAAGTTCGGTTTCCGCTTCTTCTTCTCCGACAAGCGCGACGACATCGACCGTTGCACCGAACTGGGCGTCAGCAAGATCCTGCCGACGCCGTCATGGCAGATCGACCGTGGCCGCTTCGAGAACTTCCTCGGCGAACGCGCCCGCGCGCAAGGCATCGCGTTTCTGGACAGCTGCAGCGTCAAGGGCGTGGACCTGAGCGATGACGATGCCAGCGACCACCGCGTGCGCTACGAACGCGGCGGCGAAGCCGGCACGCTCAACGCACGCTGGGTGGTGGATGCCAGCGGCCGCGCCGGATTGCTCAAGCGCAAGTTGGGCCTGGCGCAGGACAACGCGCACGACGCCAACGCGGTGTGGTGGCGAGTGGAAGGGCTGATCGACCCCAATGCCTGGTCGCAGGACAGCAGCTGGCTGCAGCGCTGCACGCCGCCGGACCGCTGGCGTTCGACCAATCACATGTGCGGGCCGGGTTACTGGTTCTGGCTGATTCCGCTGTCGTCCGGTGCGCATTCGCTGGGCATCGTCTGCGATGCGGCGATGCATCCGCTGGAAACCATGAACACCCATGACAAGGCGATGGCCTGGCTGCGCACGCATCAGCCGCAGGTTGCCGCCACCCTAGACCAGACCGATTACCGGCTGCAGGACTTCCTGTTCCTGCGCAACTTCTCGTACGGCTGCAAGCAGGTGTTTTCCACCCAGCGCTGGGCTCTGACCGGCGAGGCGGGCGTGTTCCTGGACCCGTTCTATTCGCCCGGCAGCGACTTCATCGCCATCTCCAACACCTACATCTGCGAACTGATCGGCCGCGACCGCGCCGGCCGCTCGCTCAGTCCCTACGTGGAGCTTTACGAGCAGCTGTACTTCTCGTTCTACGAAAACACCTTGAGCCTGTATCAGGACCAGTACGCCTTGTTCGGCGATGCACAGGTGATGCCGGTCAAGGTGATCTGGGACTACACCTATTACTGGTCGTTGCTGGCGCCGCTGTTCTGCAGCGGGCGCATCGCCGACCTGGGCCTGCTGGCGCGCATGAAGGCGGACTTCTTCTATGCGCGCGACATGAATCTGGCCATGCAGCGCGTGCTGCATGACTGGGGCCAGCACAACACCGCGCTGGGCACGGTTACCGGTGACGGCCGCCTGCTCGATCAATACCTGATCGGCTGGTTCAATGAACTCAACGGCGCACTGCACGACACCCTGGACGACGAGGCATTTGCCGCGCGCATCCACGCCAACATCGCGCGCATGGCAGTGCTGGCTCGCGAAATCCTGGAACAGGCCCGCCAACGCCACCCCGCCCTGCCCGACCACGGCCTGGCCGCACTCACCGCCAACGCCGTCGGCGACCCGATCCTCACCGCCGCGTGGTATGCCGACGCGGCGTAAAGTGCACAGAACGCGCCTAACCGGCGCGTTTTTTGCAGGTGCGGCCGCAGCCTAGCGCTGGGCCATGATTTGCCAGCGTGGTCGCAGCCCGTTGCGTCACGCATGCGAATGCACGCAGGTATGGGCGACCGCTCACTTGTTCCCGACGGCTTGAATTCAGCCCATGCCGCCGTTGATGCCAATCACCTGGCCGTTGATGTAACCAGCTACGTCCGAGCACAGGAACGCCACCAGCGCGGCAACTTCGTCGGGTTTGCCAACGCGGCCAGCCGGCACCATCTGCTTGATTAGTTCCGGCGCGAAGCTGTCGCCGACCATCTCGCTTTCGATCACGCCCGGTGCGACCACGTTGACGGCGATGCCGCGGCTGGCCATCTCGCGCGCGAGCGATTTACTGGCGCCATGCAGCGCAGCCTTGGCGGCGGCGTAATTGGTCTGGCCGCGATTGCCCAGCACCGCCGCCACCGACGACACGCTGACGATGCGGCCCCAGCGCGCGCGCGCCATCGGCAGCAGCAGCGGTTGGGTGACATTGAAGAAGCCGTGCAGCGATACATCGATGACCCGATGCCACTGTTGCGCGTTCATGCCGGCCATCGGCGCATCGTCGTGGATGCCGGCGTTGTTGACCACGATGTGGATCGGCCCGGCCTCCAGCAACGCCGCTAACGCATCTGCGCTGGCCTGCGCATCGGCCACATCGAAGGCGACCGCTTCGGCACTGCCGCCCGCGGCCACGATGGACGCCACCACCTCTTCGGCCCGGGCGAGATTGCGATTGGCATGCACAATGACGTGCCGGCCCTGCGCCGCTAGCTGACGGCAGATCGCACCGCCAAGATCGCCGCTACCGCCGGTGACCAGCGCACGGCGCTGTGGAACAGATGTGCTCATGGAAACCTCGTCAGGGCCGCAATTGGCAGCAGCAAGCGCACCATCCTAGCGATTCACGCGCGTCGCCGGAACCGCCGCCCCCACGTAGGAGCGCGCTTGCGCGCGATGATGCTTCCCCGGGAATGCCTATCGCGCGCGAGCGCGCTCCTACGCGAAGTCAGAACGATCGATTAGGCCTGCGCGGCGCCCAACATCACCGTGGCGCGCCCTTCGGCCAGCAACTGCTCGCCGTGGGTGAGCCGGAAACTGTACTGCTGGCTGTCCTCGCCCTGCAGCAACACCTGCGCTTGGCAGCTGATCGCATCGGGCAGGTCATCGAGATAGGCCACGTGCAACTCCACACCGCGCAACGCCACCAGCATGCCCGGGCGCACCGGTTTGCCCGATGCCTGCCCCAGCAACCCACCGTGCACCGCCATCGCCTGCGCGCCGTATTCGCATAGATGCAGCGCGCGCAGGCGGCCATCGGCACGCAACGGGTGCTCGGCACCGTGATGCGCGCGGCTCTGCACCACGATGCGCTGCGCGTCCCAGTCCAGCACCGCTTCCCACAGGCACATGGCGCCCTGGTGCGGAATCAGCGCCGCAATCGCCTCACGTCCGAGCATCGGTCACCTCGCCTGCGGTGCGTTCCAGCGCCGGCTCACGCGACACCAGCAACGCCAGGATGAAATTGAACAGCACGCCCAGGGCGACCGTGCTGCCGATGGCGCGCAGCACCGGGATGCTGGAGGCCGCCAGCAACGCGAACACCAGCAGCGTCATCAGGCTGCAGACGATCAGCGCGTGCAAGGTGCGCAATTGATCGGCGTGATCATCGCCGGCATGGTCGAAGAACAGCGCGTAATCCAGGCCCAGCCCCGCGGCAAGGATCAGCGCGATCAGGTGGAACAGGTTGAGCTCCACGCCCATGCCGCGCAGGATCGCCAGAATCAGCACGGTGGTCAGCGCCATCGGCAGCAATACGCGCACGATACGACGCGGGCTGCGCAGCGCAATCGCCACCGTTGCCGCCAGCAACAACGCGGCCAGCAGCAGCGCACCGAGTACGCGCCCACGGTAGGCGGCGACCAGCGATTCGGACGCCTCCTTCAGATCGAGCAGCTGCGCGCCGCTGCCTTGCACGGCGCTGGCGATGACGGCCGGGTCGCGCAGGCCGGTGAGCGATACCAGCGCAGTGCTGCGATCGCTGCGCCCCAGCAACAGCCCGCCGACCGACGTCGCCAGCGGCGAGCCAGCCAGATCCTTCGGCGTCAGCGGCGCGGCCTGCTTGGCGGTCTGCAGATCCTGCAAAAATGGCGCAAACACATCGCTGCGAAACGGCGTGGCTGCCACCGCTTGTTGCAGCAGCGCGCTGGCCTGGACTGCATCGGGCAACGCGGCCTGGCGTATCTGCTGGGTCTTGGCACTGGGCAAGTACCGCGCCGCCATGTCGTAACCGACCAAGTCACCCTCACGCACCAACGCATCCAGACGCGGGCGCAAACGCTCGCTGGCCTGCAGCGCGGCTTCATCCGATGGCGCGGACAGCGCCAGCACATACCGCACATCCGGTGCGCCCAGTTCCTGGCGCAAATGGGTGTCCTGCGCCAGCGCCTTGGGCGGCACGGGAGTGAGTTTGGACAAGTCGTTCTGCCAGAACTGCCCGGGCGCGAAGGCAATCACCGCGATGCCCACCACCGCAATCACCGCCAGGCTGATGCGCGGGCGTGGCAGCCGCGCAATCGCGCGCCACAGCGTGGCCAGCAGGCGCGAATCGGCATAGTCGCGCGGCGCCGGATCGATCAACCACGGCAGCAGCCAGCGCGTGGTGACCGCCGCAGTGGCCAGGCCGGCGATGGTGAACACCGCCAACTGGCGCAGGCCGTCCACACCGGAAAACAGGAAGGTCACATAGGCAATGCAGGTGGACACCACGCCGGTGGCCAGGGTGGGCCACAGATGCCGCGCATTGGCGCGTGGATCCAGGCCCGGGCGCTGATGACTGAACAGGTGAATCGGGTAGTCCTGCACCACGCCGATCAAGGTAAAACCAAAGGCCACGGTGATGCCGTGCACGCCTTCGAACAGCAGCGCCACTGCGCCCAGGCCTGCCAGCCCGGCGCTGGCTAGCGGCAGCACGCCGAGCACCGGAATCTTCCAGCTGCGGTAGGCCACCAGCAGCAACAGCACCAGACCCACCGTGTCCAGCGTGCCGATCCACTGCGCCTCGCCCTGCGTGCGCGCGGTAATTTCCACCGCGAACGCACCCGGGCCGGTCAGCGTCATCCGCGTGGCGGTGCCCGCGCTGACCTTGGCAAAGGCCGCCTGCACGGCGTCGTAGGCCAGTTGCTGGCCGGTTGGGTCGAAGCCGGCGGCGCGCGTCTGTACCACCAGCAACGCCGAGGTGCCGGCACGGTCGAACCACACCTCATCGCGTGTCTGCGGCGCTGCGGCTGGCTGCAAGGTTTCGGCCAGATGCAGCACTTCCAGCGTGGGGTCACGCGGCAGCAGCGGTTCCACCATCGCGCCGGCGGGCGAACCCAGATCCTGCACGCGCGCCTGCAGCGCCGTCTCCAGCGCAGCGGCATCCAGGGGTGCGGCATCGAAGCTGTCGCTGAGCAGGTAGCGGTACGGCAGCAGGCGCTGCGGAATCGCCTCCAGGCCAGCGCTACCGCCATTGCCGACCAGCTCGAACAGGGCCGGCTGCGCGGCCAGTGTGCGATACAGCGCGCGCGACTGCGCCGCCAAGGTCGCCGGGTCGCTGTTGGACAGCGACATCAACAACAGCCGCGAACCAGGGCCTTCGCCGAGTTCCTCGATCAACAGCTTCTGCGCCGGCGTACGCGGAGCGGGCATGAATTTACGCAGGTCACCGGAGACCTTGAGCGTTTCGCTCAACCAGAAACCAGCCACCGCCAGCAGCGCCAACCACAGCAGCGCCAAGCCGAAGCGCCGGTTGGCATTCAACTCAAACGCCATGTGCCAGCTCCCGCTGCGTGGCCGAACGTGCACCGGCCGCACGCGCGGCATCGGGCAGCAACAGTGCTTTCAGTTTGCTGAGAGCGGGCATGAACTTCCTTAAATCGCCCGACACCTTGAGCGTTTCGCTCAACCAGAAACCGGCCACCGCCAGCAGCGCCAACCACAGCAACGCCAACCTGATGCGCCGGTTGGCATTCAACTCAAACGCCATGTGCCAACTCCAATGTCATGGCACCACGTGCACCGGCCGAGAGCGACATCAAGAGGTGCTGGCGCTGTGCGCTGCCGATGGTCGCGATCACGCCGCCGGGCCGTGGCACAGGGTGGTGAGCGCCGCCGCGTCGGTCACGGCCGCCGCATCGCGTGCCGCACCGGCCAGCAAGGTGCGTTGCACATCGCCCTTGACCGGCACACTTTCGATGCAGCGCAGCTCATCGCCACGCCCGTACAGGCGCAACTCGCGCACCTGCTTGGCCACGGCCGCATCCTTGGGCTGCAACTGCAGCTGCCAGGCCTGCGGCCGGCCCTGCCCGCTGACGCGGTACTGCTGTTCCAGCAAGGCGCGGTCGCCGGACAGCAGCGCACCGAAGCCGGACTTCAAACCGGCCAGTTCGGGGACGCGGCTCAAGGAAAAACGACGCGGCGATTTGCCTTCGCGTTCCAGCACGCCTTCGTCGCCGCGCAAGGTGGTCGTCTCGCGATACGGCACGCTGACTTCGCGCACCAGGGTTTGCGCGTCCGGGCGGCGGTAACGGCCCTGCACGCGCAGCGGCGACTTCAGCAGCGCCGAGCCGCGCAACTCCACGAACTCGGTGCTGACCGGGGCCGGGCGTGCGAGGCGCTGCAGCACCTGGCCGACGTCCAGCGTCTCAGGCGGTGCGGCGCATAGCGGTGCGGCGCTGAACAGCAGTATCAGCATCCACGGCAGGGTGCGGCGCATCGGCATGATGGGTGTTCCAGAAATCGTAGAAGTTGAACCAGTTGTACGGCGCGTAGCGTGTGTAATGTTCCAGCCTGGCGGCGTAATCGCGCATGAGCACGGCCAGCACCGGCGCACGCTGCCGACGCGGCACGTCCAACCCTTCGCTGAAGGTCTCGAACGCCAGCTCGTAATGGTTGCCGCCGCGGTACAGGCCGAAGGCCAGCACCACCGGCACCTTGAGTGCAGCGGCGATCAGCCACGGCGAGGTCGGGAACATCGCATTACGGCCGAGGAACATCGCCGGCAAGGCCGGGTCGCCCTCACGCGGGCGATCGATCAGCAGCGCCACCAGCGCGCCGGCGTCGGTGGCGTCCTTGATCGCCATGACGATCGAGGTCGCATCCATCCCGGCATCGATGATGTTGGCGGCCAGTTGCGGATTGAGCGCGCCCAGCAGATCGGTCATGGCGCGGTTATGTGCCTTGTCCAGCACCACCTTGACCTGCACGTCCGGGCGTTCGGTGGCCAGCACACGCAACGCATCGAAACTGCCCAGGTGCGAGCCGAAGATCAGCACACCGCGGCCGCGGTCCATCTGCGTGTGCAGTTGATCCAGCCCGGTGATATCGACCTGGAAGCGCTGCATCTGGCCGCACAGCATGTACACGCGGTCCAGGATGGTGGAGGCAAAGGTATGAATATGGCGCGCCACATCGCGCACCGTGGCCGGCCGGCCGAGCACACGCGCCAGGTAGGCGCGCGAGGCGGTGCGCTCAGGCCCGCGCACCAGCAGGAAGTACAGCGTGATCGGATACAGCAGCGCGCGCCCGACCGAACGCCCGGCGTGCCGGGCAATGCCACGGATCAGCCACAGCGCGAAACGGCCGCCGCCCTCGGGGCGTTGTTTCCAGTGATTGCTCATGCCGCCGCCTCCGCCACCAGCTCGCCACTGACCAGCAACTGGCCGTCGCGCTGCACGCGGAAGCGCCAGCGCGGGCCATCGCCTTCCAGCGTCACCGAGGCCGTCTGGCCAGGCAACAACGGTTGCACGAACTTCACCTGCGGCAAGCGTGCGGGCGCACGCGCACCGTGCACCGCTTCCACGGCCTGCAGCACGTGGTCGAGCACCACCACGCCAGGCACCACCGGGCGGCCGGGAAAGTGCCCAGGCAGGGAGGGATGATCATGCGGTACGACGAAATCCATAAGCGTGGAACTCAGATCCTGGGTTGAAGCATTGCAGCCACCATACGGTGTGCCTGCTCGGTCAATTGTTGGCGGTCCGGTGCGTCCGGCCCGGTGACCGGGATGGGGGCGCCGATGCGCACGCGGATCACACCGGGCCTGACCCGGAACAGCCCGTCTACCGGCAACACCTTGCCGCATCCATCCACGGCCACCGGCACCACCTGCACACCAGCATCGATAGCGGCCTGCAGTAGCCCGGCCTTGAATGGCAATAGTGCGCCTGTGCGGCTGCGCGTGCCTTCGGGAAACAGACACAACTGTTGGCCATTGCGCAGCAAGGCAGCTGCCTGCCGGCGCACCATCGCACCGGCGCGGCGGCTGTCGCGGTCCAGGAACAGCATGCCAGTGGCGCGCGCATACCAGTTCACGAACGGCACCTTGAGCATTTCTTCCTTGAGCAGGAAGCGCAGCGGCACCGGCAAGGCGTAGAACAACGCGCAGATGTCGATGATCGACTGGTGGTTGCTGACGAACAGATAGTTCTTGGACCAGTCCACGCGCTCGCGGCCTTCCACGATCACCCTGGCACCGGCGCCGCGAAACAGCACCGGCGCCCACATCCAGGCGCCCATGCGCAGCAGCCGGTCCGCATCGCGCGTGATCGCCAGCAGCACCAGCGCATACACGATCCCGCCAGCGGTAAACGCCAGCGTGAATGCGAATTGCAGCAGGTTGAACACAGCCCACGCCAAGCGCGACGGCATCCTTGCCAACGGCATTTTTGTCTTGTCCCCGAAAATGTGCACGTACGTCGGTGCCCCTGGCTACACCGTCAGCGTAGCAAATCGCGCCAGAATTCCGGCCCGAGCTGCGCCATCTGGCGCAAGAAGTCGGGCAGATTACGATAGGGGCGCTGCGGAAACCAGCGGCCGCGCAATAGATATTCGCCAACGAAGAACCCGCCGACCACGCCATAGGCCAGCAGATTGGCGAACAACGAGGCGCGCGCGTCGCTGATCGGCAGCGGTGAGGCGTAGCCCAGCTGCGCCAGCACACCACTGGGTTCGGCGCACAGCCCCAGCACCAGATTGACCAGGGTCAGCAGCGACAACAGCACCGCCCAGCCCAGCGTGAGCCGGCGCGTGTAGGTGTATTGGGCCGGGGTGATCGGCATGCCCGCCTGGCGGTACAGCCCTTCGACGATGCGGGTGATCAGCGGTGTGCGCCCGCGGCGCAGGCTGCGGCCGAAGAACCAGGCGATCCAGCCGGTGAACACCACCGGCGGCGCGGCCAGCAGCAGCATGGCGTAGGGCGAATGCCACAGCGCGCCAAGCCCCACCAGGATCAGCGCCGCCAGCGCCCACGCCCACAAACGGCGGCTGGCTAGCGGCTCGATCAACACCATGGCCAGCAGCAGGCCGCCTGCGATGACGGCTAAGTCCGAGCGATGCGTGGCGTTGGCCCAGTGCGCCAGCGGCGAATACGCCACCGCCAGCAGCACGCCCAGCCCCAACACCCACGGCGCCGCCTGCGCAGGCGGCGTGGCCGGGACTTCAGGTGGTCTTGTTGGCTTCGACATGCGCCGACAATGCGCGCAGCGACGCGAAGATGCGACGGTTCTCGTCGTTGTCCGAACGCAGCTGGAAGCCGTAGCGCTTGCTGATCGCCAGCGCCAGTTCCAGCGCGTCGATCGAATCCAGCCCCAGGCCGGTATTGAACAGCGGCGCTTCCGGATCGATGTCGGCGGGCTGGACGTCTTCCAGGTTCAGGCTTTCGACCAGGAGTTCGGCCAGTTCACGTTCGGCAGCGGTTTGCGAGGACATCCAGGGAGCTTCCAGGCTGAGGGGTGCAGGTAACGATTGCGGTGATCGGCGCCAGGGCATAACTGCCCCGGGCCGCCGGGCAGGCTATCATGACTCAATGACGCTCGCCCGCTGCAGGTTCGTTCCAGGATGACTTCCACTGTTGTTCGCCCCACCCCGTCCGCCACGCCGGCAGCCGGGCAGGCTCCCGGGCCGGAGTGTCCGGATGTATTGATCATCGGCGGTGGCCCCGCCGGTTGCGCCGCCGCCATCGTGCTCGCGCAGCAGGGCTGGGCCGTGACGCTGCTGGAAAAAGAGCAGCACCCGCGCTTCCACATTGGCGAGTCGCTGCTGCCGATGAACATCCCGATCCTCGAACGCCTGGGCGTGCTCGAGCAGGTGCGCGCCATTGGCGTGCTCAAGCGTGGCGCCGACTTTCCCAATGATGCCGGCGGCTACAACACCTTCCGCTTTTCGCATGCGCTCGATGCCAAGGCCGACTACGCCTTCCAGGTGCCGCGTGCGCAGTTCGATCAGGTGCTGTTCGCGCGGGCGCGCGAAGTTGGCGTGGATGCGCGCGAACAGGTCAAGGTGGAGAGCGTGGCGTTCGATGGCGAGCAGCCGGTACTGCAGGCACGCAGCGTGGGCGGCGTGCAGCAGTTCCGCCCGCGTTATCTGCTCGACGCCAGCGGCCGCGACACGTTTATGGGCAACCGCCTCAAGCTCAAGCGCGCCAATGCGAAGCACCAGTCGGCAGCGGTGTTCAGCCATTTCCGTGGGGTGACCCGGCGCCCGGGCGAGGATGCCGGCAACATCAGCATCTACCGCCATGCGCACGGCTGGATGTGGCTGATTCCGCTCCCGGACGATGTGATGAGCGTGGGCGCGGTCTGCTACCCCGACTACATGAAGACGCGCAAGGGCGACAGCGAAGGCTTTTTGCTGCGCACGCTGGCGTTGAATCCGGAGGTGGCCGCGCGCATGGCCGATGCCGAGCGCGTGGCGCCGGTGCACGCCACCGGCAACTACGCCTACGAATGCACGCGCATGAGTGGCCCGCGCTGGCTGCTGCTCGGCGATGCCTACACATTTGTCGACCCGATGTTTTCCTCCGGCGTGTTCCTGGCCATGCACAGCGCCGAACGCGGCGCGGCCATGGTGGATGCGGTGCTGCGCGCGCCGCAGCGCGAAGCCAGCCTGCAGCGCGCGTTGGCGCGCGAGCTGGCGCGCGGCCTGAGCGAGTTCAAGTGGTTCATCTACCGCTTCACCTCGCCCACCATGCGCGCACTGTTCGCGCAGCCGCAGAACGTGTGGCAGGTGGAACAGGCGGTGGTGGCGATGCTTGCCGGCGACGTGTTCGACAGCCCCAAGGTGCGCCGCCGCCTGCGCGTGTTCCGCGCCATCTATTCCGTGACCGCGCTGTCGATGCTGCCGCGCGCCTGGCATGCCTGGCGGCATCGCCGGCGCCAGGCCCGGCTCGGCTTCGACGGCGACACCTTGCACAGAGACGCTCCATGACCGCGCCAACGCTCCAGCCCAACCAGACCGTGCGGCATCCGCGCCTGCAGGTCGACTATGTCGCGCAGACCGATCCCTCCACGCTGCTGCAGGATGCGCAGGTGCTGGCGGTGTTCGGTTTCGGCGATGCCGCGCCGCGGCTGGACGACCCACGCTATTTGCGCGTGCCACTGCAGCCGTACGCGGCCGATGTGCTGGAAGTCTGGCGCACCGATGCACCGGTGCGCAGCGGTCGCGACGGCAACATTGCCTGGTCCAGCGACGGCCGCCTGCAGTTCGGCGTGATCGAGATCGATGAGCAGGATGTCGAGATGGAAGAAGCCGCCGCCAAGGCGTATGCGGAGATCACCGCGTTCGTCTCCGGCAGCCAGACCCCGCGCCTGTTGCGCATCTGGAATTACCTGGATGCGATCACGCTGGGCAGCGGCGACCGCGAACGCTATCGGCAGTTCTGCGTGGGCCGTGCGCGCGGCCTGGGCGCCTTCGATGTTGCGCAGTTGCCCGCCGCCACTGCCGTGGGCCGCTGCGATGCCGAGCGCATCATCCAGATCTACTGGCTGGCCGCGGCCGATGCCGGCACGCCACTGGAAAATCCACGCCAGGTCAGCGCTTACAACTACCCGCGCCAGTACGGCCCGCAGCCGCCAAGTTTTGCCCGCGCGATGCTGCCACCGGCCGGCGGCGACATGCCGCTGCTGCTCTCCGGCACCGCTGCAGTGGTTGGCCACGCCTCCATGCACACCGGGCAGCTGCTCGCGCAGCTGGAAGAAACCTTCGCCAATTTCGACGCCCTGCTCGGCGCCGCGCGCCAGCACGCACCCGGCCTGCCGGCCCAGTTCGGCGCCGGCACCCGCCTGAAGGTCTACGTGCGCGAACGCGACGATCTACCCAAGGTGGCCCAGGCCCTGGACGCCCGCTTCGGCGACGCGGTCCCGCGCCTGCTGCTGCACGCGGTGATCTGCCGCGACGAACTGGCAGTGGAAATCGACGGCGTGCACGGCTGAGTCATGGCGCGCACTGGCTGATGCACGTGGTGGCCCGCGGCAGCACGCGCAGACGCCTCAGCTACTGAGCAACCCCAACACCAGATCGCGCGGCAGCTTGCCGGTTTCATTGCGTGGCAGGGCGGCGAGCTTGCGCAGGCGGCGCGGCAGGAATACCGGGTCGAAGCTGCCGCGCAAGGCGGTGAGGATTTGTGCCTCGTCCAGGCTCGGGGCCACCACCAGCGCGGCGATGCGGCCCACCGATTGGCCGTGTTCCGGCGCGAGTTGCACGATGGTGCCGTCGACCACGCCCGGCACGGCGAGCAAGCGGCGGGTGAGATCTGCGAGCGAGGCGCGTTTGCCGGCGATTTCCAGCAGATCGGCCTGGCGGCCACGCACCTGGAAACGGCCATCGGCGGCCACGTCCATCATGTCGGCCAGCAGCACCGGGCTGGCCAGATGGGGCGCGTGCACCAAGGTGCCGGCGGCCTGCGATTCCAGGCGCACGCCGGGCAGCGGCGTCCAGGCAGCTTCCACGGCGGTACGGCGCACCGCAAACACGCAGGTTTCGGTGGAGCCGAACATCTCGCGTACTTCCCCGCCAAAGCGCGCTTCGGCGGCGGCCGCCACCTCCTGCGCCAGCGGTGCGGTGGCCGAGACGATGCCTACCAGCGGCGGCAGGTGCACGCCCGATTCGACCAGTGCACGCAGATGCACCGGCGTGGTCACCAGCACGCGCGGCTCGGGAATCTCCGCAAGCGCACGCGCCACATCGTCGGGGAAGAACGGCCGGCCGGCATGCACGGCCAGTGCGGTCACCATCGGCAGCAGCACCGACAGCTCCATGCCGTACATGTGCTGCGGCGGCACCGTGGCCACCACGTGCGGCACCGCGTCGGTGTGCGCCCACAGGCTTTGCAGCGCCACCAGATCCTGCCGTGTGCTGGTCAGGAAACTGCCCCAGGTCTTGGGATTGGGTTGCGGCGCGCCGGTGCTGCCGGAGGTGAAGCCGATCGCCACCAGGGCGTCGTCGGCCAGCACCGGTACCGGGCCTTCCGAACGCGGCAAGTCCGCCGGCAATTGCCAATAGCGCGGGGGCGCCAGTTCCAGCGCCAGATCACCCAGGCAGTACGCATCGGCGTGGCGCGCCTGCACTTCGCCCACCACCGCCGGCGCGCGCGAAGACGGCAGCAGCGACACCTGGCCACGCACCGCGCAGGCATAAAACGCCACCATGAAGCGATAGCGGTCCTCGCACAGGTTCACTGCGTGGCGGCCGTCGGGCAGCAACTGCGCCAGGCCATGCACGTGTGCGATGAAGGTGGCCAGGTCCACCGCCTGCCCGTCGCGCCACGCCAACGGCCGGCCGGGTTCGCCAACGGCCAACGGATGGGACAGCGGAGTGGACGGACTGGGCATGGGCACCGGGGATCGCAAAAGCGCGCTAGCTTGGCGGCCCCCTGCGCTGCTGGCAAGTCGGGGCATTCCTGGCATTGGCTGATAGTCGGCGCTCGTGACGGCGCGTGTTCGCGGCAATGCCGCAACTTCGCTGCTGTGTGCAGCGCGGCTTGGCGCGGGAAAGCGCTGATTGGAAGCATGGAGCGCTTGGCACACGCCCTAATATGCGCCGCATAAATATGCACGCATCGCCGACGCCTGATTCGTGCAGCAATCCCGCGCTCGTCGCCGGATGAGCGTCAATGCAAGCGCTCTGCCGCTGGCCCACCGAAACACGCTGCGATGGTGAAACGCCGTTGATCGCCACACTCCCCGGCACACGCGCTCGCCTCAATCGCGGCCGCCTCGCACGACAACGCAGTCCGCAGTGCGGCTCTAGTCCAGCCTGCTTCAATCACAGCAATCACCACCGATGACGCGCACACAGACGCCATCACGCATGACCTGTGGCCCAGCCCCGTGCGGAAACGAACTGCTAGGCTTGCCCGCTCTTCTTGCGTTTCGATCCTGCCCGATGCCCAGATTGTTGCCGTTGTCCCTCCTGTTGCTGGCCGCCACTGCGCAGGCGCAGTCCACCGCACCGCTCACCATCGAACAGGTGATGGCCGACCCGGACTGGATCGGGCCGTCGGTCGAGCAGGCCTGGTGGCAATGGGACGGCAAGCAGGTGCAGTACCAGCTCAAGCGCGGAGGCAGCCCGGTGCGCGATACCTATCGCCAGCCCGCAGCGGGCGCCGCCGCCGAGCGTGTGGCCGACACCGCGCGTGCGGGGCTGGATGCCGCCAACCCGAGCTACGACGCCGGCCGGCAACGCATGCTGTTTGCGCGCAACGGTGACATCTTCCTGCGCGATCTGCGCTCCGGGGCGCTGACCCAGCTGACCCGCAGCAACGAGGTCGAATCGCGCCCGCAATTTGCCAGCGATGGCGGTGCGATCTGGCGCGCGGGCAACAACTGGTACCACTGGCGTGCCGATGGCGGTACCGCGCAGGTGGCAGTGGTGAAGGCCGAGCGCGATCCCAACGCCGCGCCCAAGGCCGATGTGCTGCGCGAGCAGCAACTGGCCACCCTGGCCACCTTGCGCCGCGACCGCGAACAACGCGAGGCGTTGCGCACCCAGGACGATGCCTGGCGCCGCGCCGACAGCACCCGCGCACCGGCACCGGTGTATCTGGGCGATGAGGTGGAGATCGTCGACAGCGCGCTGTCGCCGGATGGACGCCATCTGCTGGTGGTCACCCAGGCCAAGGGCGCCGACGAGGGCCAGGACGGCAAGATGCCCAAGTACGTCACCGAATCCGGCTACGAGGAATTCCAGGAAGTCCGCACCCGCGTTGGCCGCAACGCCCCGGTGGCGCACGCGCTGTGGCTGGTGGACGTGGCTGCCGGCAGCGCCAGAGCGCTGTCGTTCGACCCATTGCCCGGCATCGCCACCGACCCGCTGGCCGCGCTGCGCAAGGCGGCCAAGAAAGATCCGCTCAAGGGCAACCGTGCCGTGCGCGTGGAAAGCGACGGCGATGGCAGCGGCCCGGCCGTGCACTGGAGCGATGACGGCCGCAACGTGGCGGTGGAAATCCGTGCCGTGGACAACAAGGACCGCTGGATCGCCAGCGTGGATCTGGACGATGCCAAGCTGCAGCCGCGCCATCGCCTGAGCGACAGCGCCTGGATCAACTGGGGCTTCAACGAATTCGGCTGGCTGCCAGACAACCGCACGCTTTGGCTGCTGTCGGAAGAATCCGGCTATTCGCAGCTGTACACGGTGGAAGGCAACGGCAAGCCACGCCAGCGCACCCGCGGCACGTTCGAAGTGTCCGCACCGGTGCCCAGCGCCGATGGCAGCGGAATGTTCTTCCTGTGCAACCGGAAATGGCCGGGCGATTACGAGGTGTGCAAGCTGGATCTGCGCACCGATCAGCTCAGCGAAGTCACCGCGCTCGACGGCGTGGAAGATTTCAGCCTGTCGCCGAACGGCCAGCAGGTGCTGGTGCGTTATTCCGGCAGCTACCTGCCCCCGCAGTTGGCGGTGGTGCCGGCCGCTGGCGGCCAGGCCACGGTGCTCACCGACACGCGGACCCCTGCCTTCAAGGCGCAGCCGTGGATTGCGCCGCAGTACGTGCAGGTGCCCTCAACGCACGGCGCCGGAACGGTGTGGGGCAAGTACTACGGCCCGCAGCATCCCGAGCCCGGCAAGCAGTACCCGATCGTGATGTTCGTGCACGGCGCCGGCTACCTGCAGAACGTGTCGGCGCGCTACACGCCGTATTTCCGCGAGCAGATGTTCCATAACCTGCTGGTGCAGCAGGGCTACATCGTGCTGGATCTGGACTACCGCGCCTCCGAAGGCTACGGCCGCGACTGGCGCACCGCGATCTACCGCAACATGGGCCATCCGGAACTGGAAGACTATCTGGACGGCCTGCAGTGGCTGGTCGACACCAAGCAGGGCGATCGCACGCGTGCCGGCATCTACGGAGGCTCCTACGGCGGTTTCATGACCTACATGGCGCTGTTCCGTAGCCCGGGCACGTTCAAGGCCGGCGCCGCGCTACGGCCGGTCGGCGACTGGATGCAGTACAACCACGAGTACACCTCCAACATCCTCAACACGCCCGACCTCGACCCGCAGGCCTACAAGACCTCCTCGCCGATCAACTATGCCGAGGGCTTGCGCGACCATCTGTTGATTGCGCACGGCATGATCGACGACAACGTGTTCTTCAAGGACTCGGTCGACATGACCCAGAAGCTGGTCGAGCTGCACAAGGACAACTGGCAGGTGGCGCCGTATCCGCTGGAGCGCCATGGCTTCACGCGGGCTGATTCGTGGCTGGATGAGTACAAGCGCATCCTCAAGCTGTTCAACGAACAGGTGAAGCCGTAACGGCAGCGGTCTTGTCATGGCGATGCGTCGTGTATCGCCTCCTGGTGGGGCGGCAATGCCGACATGCGAATGCCGGCATTGCGTTTGCCGCCCTCTACGCTGGTGCGGTTACACAGTGCAATCGCCAGTGCGTTGATTCGCAGATAACCGCGTGCGTGGGGGCATCAGCGTGCTTGCCAGAGTGTCCGAGCGACGCGATCGCAGGTAGGAGCGCACCTGGGCGCGATGGGACTTCCCGGTAATGCCTCATCGCGCCCAAGTGCGCTCCTACGATGGGATGCTGCGGCTAGGAGGAACACGCGAGATCGGCTGCCAGCGCTGCGTCGACCGATGATCGGAGCAGCGTATGCAGACCACGCGTGCGCGCACGGCAGTGACGCTGCAACGCACTCACCCCACCCTACGTGTCACGCATTAAGCTTGGTGCAGGACCGGCAGCAGGCGTGCGTGTATGCGCCTCGTGCGCCGGTCCGCTGCCTGACCGGTGCGCCACCGGCCGTGCGGCGCCATCCACTCCTCAATCGGCGCGTAGAAGGGATCGCGATGGGCCTGTGGGACCGTTTGTTTGGACGCAAGACCCCGGCGACACCGCCGCCCGCTGCAGCGCAAGCCGCGCCCGCCGCTGCCGCGGATGTAGACGCCGCTGCCGACATCGATCCACAGCTGCAGCCCGCGCTGGCGCTGTTCCAGCAGGGCGATCACGTCGGTGCGTACAACGCCGCAGTGGCGCATCTGGACGTCGGTGCCGATGCGCACCGCCTGTGCGCGATCTCGCTGAGCGCCCTGGGCCGGTACCACGAAGCGTTTCCGCATTGGCTGGCGTTGTTCGAGGTGGAGCAGAGCGCGCACAACGCGCTGCAACTGGCCACCACCTCGGTGATGTGCAACGAGATCGATCGTGGCGAAGCCTGGCTGATGAAGTTCGACCAGTTGAACGAGCAGGAACGCGCCACCTCGCCGGCCACCGCACGTACCAATTTCCTCAGCGCGCTGACCCAGGCCGGCCACGGCGAGCATGCATTGCCGCACCTGGAATGGCTGCGCGAAGCCTATGCCGGCATGTCGATCACCGATGGGCATTTCCTGTTCGTCCGCGGGCTGCCGTTCTTCGAAACGTTTCTGGAGCGCAGCACGCCACTGTTGCGCGTCTGCCTGCCCGCCGATGCGCTGGCCGACTGGTATCTGCAGATGCAGCCGGCGCTGGATGCACCGGGCCAGGCGGCAGTGGCCGCGCACGTCGCCTCGCTGCAATGAACCGCACGCCGGCACCGGCAACGCGCGGTGGGTTCGTCACGCCAATGGCGTGGGTGTCGCTGCTGCTGGGCGTGGCCAGCGCGCTGACCAACCTGCTGCAAATCCTGCTGATCGTGCT
This sequence comes from Xanthomonas sp. NCPPB 4037, assembly GCF_041475695.2. Classification (NCBI taxonomy): domain Bacteria; kingdom Pseudomonadati; phylum Pseudomonadota; class Gammaproteobacteria; order Lysobacterales; family Lysobacteraceae; genus Xanthomonas; species Xanthomonas sp. NCPPB 4037. The sequence goes on along the minus strand of NZ_CM191261.1, from coordinate 296,288 downwards.
GGTGCCCGGCTCCACCGCGCTGCCACTGCCGCCGGGAATGCGCATGCCCGCCTCCTGGCAATGGCTGATCGACCATGCGATGAGCCTGTCGGTGCTGGGCGTGGTGCTGTCGGTGGCCTTCGCCTGGATGAGCTGGGCCTTGCTGCAGCGGCGTGAGTGGGCGCGGATCGGCTTCGTGCTGGTGCTGGTGATCACCGGGCTGCTCAATTTCGGGGGCTTGGCCCTGATCGGGCCGTTGTTCGATGGCCTGCAGTCGATGCTGCCGGCAGACATCCTGCACAGCCCGGAGTGGCCGCAGATGCAGGCGCGCCTGCAGACCACGCGGCTGATGGCGCTGCTGCTCACCGGCCTCGGTGCGCTGGTGATCGCGCTGTTTCAGTGCGCCCTGGCGTGGCGGCTGTGCGCGCCTGCGGTACGCGCGGAGTTTGCGGCCTCGCCACGGGGCTGATCGTTCGCCTGGAATCACGGCTGGGAGCGGTTGTCTTCAATCGAAGAGACCTCGCGTGCGTGGCGCCCGCGCCGCCTGCGAGGCACGCTGTCGATCCAGCCCGGAAAAAGCCTTTCGCGACCGCCCTGCCGCCCAAGCCCCTGCGCGCAGTTGGCACTGCACCTCCACGGTGGATCGGGCGTTGTGGCGACGACCTGGCTGCCCTGCATGCGAACGACCAGACGACCCACCGCGTCGCACCGCGACACCTTGGCGCGTGTGCGAAATGCACGCAGCGCGGTGCACCGCTTAGAATCGAAGCATGAACGAATTCGACCGTGTACGTGACTATCTGACCGATCTGCAGGACCGCATCTGCGCCGCCGTGGAAGCCATCGATGGCAAGGCGCGGTTTGCCGAGGACTTGTGGCAGCGCGCGGAAGGCGGCGGTGGGCGCACCCGCATCCTGCGCGACGGTGCCGTGTTCGAACAGGCCGGCATCGGCTTCTCCGACGTGTCCGGCGCGCGGCTGCCGCCCTCGGCCAGCGCGCATCGGCCCGAGCTGGCGGGCGCCACCTGGCGTGCCTGCGGGGTGTCGCTGGTGTTCCACCCACACAATCCGCACATCCCGACCACGCACGCCAACGTGCGCTACTTCCGCGCCGAGCGCGATGGCGAGATGGTGGCGGCCTGGTTCGGCGGCGGCTTCGACCTGACCCCGTTCTACCCGGTCGACGAAGACGTCATGCACTGGCACCGCACCGCACAGGCGCTATGCGCGCCGTTCGGCGAGGAGCGTTACGCCGCGCACAAGCGCTGGTGCGACGAGTACTTCTTCCTGCGCCACCGCAACGAGACCCGTGGCGTGGGCGGGTTGTTCTTCGACGACCTGGGCCAGGACTTCGAACGCGACTTTGCCTACCAGCGCGCGGTCGGGGACGGCTTCCTGGACGCCTATCTGCCGATCGTCGAACGCCGCAAGGACACGCCCTACGGCGAGGCTGAGCGCGCCTTCCAGCTGTACAGGCGTGGCCGCTACGTGGAGTTCAACCTGGTCTACGACCGCGGCACCCTGTTCGGGCTGCAGAGCGGTGGCCGCGCCGAGAGCATCCTGATGAGCCTGCCGCCGCAGGTGCGCTGGGAATATGGATTCCAGCCGCAACCGGGAAGCGCCGAGGCACGTCTGGCCGATTATTTGATTCCACGCGACTGGCTCGGCTGAATGTCCAAACGCGTCATCGATGAAACACAGTGTTGATTCACCGATTAAATCGTCCCTATTTAAATTTGTGATTGCGGACGAAACCACGTCGCCCCGTCATTCGATGAACTGGTTATGTTGCGCTGCGCGCAGTGCCGCGTGCATTGTGGCTCTCAGCACGCTCAGTAAAAGCGCCGAAGAGTGCCGTCCGCCACTGCCGCTACGCTGTAGGCGCTGAGCCCGATTCACCGCTGTAGCACTGCGGCATACATGGCCTGCGTGAGAAATCGCAGGCAATAAAAAGCCCCGCAGACCAGGGGGAGGTCGGCGGGGCCAGGGAACGGAAACTTGGGGAGGAGTTTCCGCTCCGAGATCTGCTCCAGGGGATGGGAGAGATCTGCCAACAGGCGTTGCGCCCGTCGAGGGATATAACACCATTTTCTACATTGATGGATCGTGAAGATCGCCGTTAAGAATTTGTAGAATTTAGCGGTTATTCAGTGCTGCGGCGCGGTGCGAGTTTCTGAATATTCTGATCTGCGTATTCAGCATACGAGGCATGCACCGCAGCATCAATGCGCCTCGTCCCAGTTATCGCCCACGCCCGAATCGACCACCAGTGGCACGCGCAGGCTGGCGGCCGCAGACATGCGCGCGGTGACCTCGGCCAGCAGCGTGTCGACGAAGTCGGCGTCGGCCTCGAACACCAGTTCGTCGTGCACCTGCAGGATCATCAGGGCACGGGAGGCATGGTCAGCGATCCAGCCATCCACGCTGGCCATGGCGCGCTTGATGATGTCGGCGGCGGTGCCCTGCATCGGCGCGTTGATGGCCGCGCGCTCGGCGCCGGCACGTTGGCCCTGGCTGCCGGCGTTGATGAAGTCCAGATACAGCCGGCGGCCGAACACGGTTTCCACGTAGCCCTTGTCGCGGGCCTGCTGGCGGGTGGTTTCCATGAAGTCGCGCACGCCCGGGTAACGGCTGAAGTACAGCGCGATGTAGTCCTGCGCCTCGCCACGGCCGATGCCGAGCTGGCGGGCCAGGCCGAACGCACTCATGCCATACATCAGGCCGAAGTTGATCGCCTTGGCGGCGCGGCGCTCATCCCCGCTGACCGTGTCGATGGTGCGTCCGAACACTTCGGCGGCGGTGGCACGGTGCACGTCGGCGCCGGATTCGAATGCGCCGACCAGGCCGGGGTCGCCGGACAGGTGGGCCATGATGCGCAGCTCGATCTGCGAGTAGTCGCAGGCGATCAGCTTGCGTCCGGCCGGGGCGACGAAGGCGCGGCGGATGCGGCGGCCGTCTTCGGTGCGGATCGGGATGTTCTGCAGGTTGGGGTCGGACGAAGACAACCGCCCGGTGGCCGCGCCGGCCTGGTGGTAGCTGGTGTGCACGCGCCCGGACTGCGGGTGGATCATCTCCGGCAGCTTGTCGGTGTAGGTGCTGCGCAGTTTGGCCAGGCTGCGGTAGTCCAGGATCACCCGCGGCAGTTCGTGCTGGTCGGCGATGGCTTCCAGCGCCTCTTCGTTGGTCGAGGGCTGGCCCTTGGGCGTCTTGACCACGGCGGGCAGCTTGAGCTCGTCGAACAGCAGTGCCTGCAGCTGCTTGGGCGAGTCCAGGTTGAAGGTGCGCCCGGCCAGTTCGGTGGCCTTCTGCTGGGCGGCGAGCATGCGCTTGGACAGGTCCGCGCTCTGGCGGCGCAGCTCGGCTGCGTCCACGCACACGCCGTTGGCCTCGATGCGCTCCAGCACGCCCACCAGCGGCATTTCGATGTCGCGGTAGACACTCTCCAGCGCCGGCTCGGCGGCCAGGCGCTTGCCCAACACCTGGTGCAGGCGCAGGGTGATGTCGGCGTCTTCGGCGGCGTAGCGGGTGGCGTCTTCCAGGCTGACCTGGGCGAACTTGATCTGCTTGGCGCCCTTGCCGCAGATGTCTTCGTACTTGACGGTGTCGTAGCCCAGGTAACGCTTGGCCAGGCTGTCCATGTCGTGGCGGGCACTGCCGGAGTTGAGCACGAAGCTCTCCAGCAGGGTGTCGTCGGCGTAGCCGGCCAGGGCGATGCCGTGGCGGCGCATGACGTGCAGGTCGTACTTGCCGTGCTGGCCGAGCTTGCGCAGCGCCGGGTCGGTCAGCAGCGGCGCCAGCTGCGCCAGCGCCTGCGTGCGGTCGAGCTGGGCTGGTGCGCCGGGGAAGTCATGGCCGAATGGCAGGTAGGCGGCCTGGCCGGGCTCGGCGGCGACGCTGAGGCCGATCAGGTTGGCCTGCAGCGCGTCCAGGCTGTCGGTTTCGGTATCGAAGGCGAACTGCCCGGCCGCGCGCAGCCGCGCGATCCAGCTGTCGAGCTGCGCCTGGGTGAGGATGGTCTCGTACTGGCCGGGCGCCGACAGCGCCGGGTCCAGCTCCACCGGAGCGGCAGCCGGCGCCGACACGAAGCCGGTGCCGCGTGCACGGCCAGGCTCGGTGCGCGCCACCGCCATCGGTGCGGTCAGCGCGCCGGCCTCGGCGGCGGCGCCACCGAGTTCGCGCAGCGCCTGGGTGAAGCCGTAGCGCGCGTACAGCACCGCCAGCGCTTCGGCGTTGGGCTCGCGCAGGTCCAGCGCGCGCGGGCCACTGGCCAGCACCACGTCGGTCTTGATGGTGACCAGCTCGCGATTGAGCGGCAGCCGCGGCAAGGCGGCGCGCAGGTTCTCGCCGATCTTGCCCTTGATCTTGTCGGCATTGGCGATCACGCCGTCGAGCGAGTCGTATTCGGCCAGCCATTTGGCGGCGGTCTTGGGGCCGCACTTTTCCACGCCGGGCACGTTGTCGACGGTGTCGCCCATCAGCGCCAGCAGGTCGACGATCTGGTTCGGGCGCACGCCGAATTTGGCGATCACCGCTTCGTCTGAATCCATGCGGCTGCCGCTCATGGTGTTGACCAGTTCCACGCCCGGGCGCACCAGCTGCGCGAAGTCCTTGTCGCCGGTGGAGATGGTGACGGCCAGGCCGTCGCTGGCGCCTTGCAGCGCGAGCGTGCCGATCACGTCATCCGCTTCCACGCCGTCGATGCGCAGGATGTCGATGCCCAGCGCATGCACGATGTCGCACATCGGCTGCACCTGCGCACGCAAGTCGTCGGGCATCGACGGGCGGTTGGCCTTGTAGTCGGCATACAAGTCATCACGAAATGTCTTGCCGGGCGCATCCACCACGAACGCCACATAGGCCGGGCGTTCCTTCAAGGTCGCACGCAGCATGTTGACCACGCCGAACAACGCACCGGTGGGCTCGCCCTGGGCATTGGTCAGCGGCGGAAGCGCGTGGAACGCGCGATACAGGTAACTGGACCCGTCGATCAGGACTAATCTGCTCATGCCGTAATTCTACGCTGCACGCCCACGCCACACCCGGCCAGCGCATACTCGGCGACGACCTCACACGGACCATCACGATGAAGAGAGCAAGTCTTTTGCTGTTGCCGCTGCTGCTGCTCGGCGGCTGCGCCACCACCGGTGGCGGCGGCGATGTGCCGGCCAATGCGGATGTCACCAGCAAGACCATGGGCAACGGCGACAAGGTCGACGAATACCGCGTCAACGGGCAACTGGAAATGGTGCGCGTGACCCCCGCACGTGGCGCGCCGTACTTCCTCTACGACCGTGACCATGACGGCCATACCGACGCCGAGCGTGACAAGGTCAACAAGACGTATTGGCAGTTGTATAGCTGGTGATTGGGGAGCGGTGATTGGGAATTCGGGATTGGGGATTCGCTAGGCGAAGCGCTTAGCGATTGCGTCGCCCGGCGCTTGTTTGGTGCGTCCTGAAGGCGTCGTGCGAGGTGTAGATGCTGCGGGCCAAATGGGCCCGCAGGTTTCGGTGCGACGGAAGGCGTGTTGGGCGAGCGGATCCGACAATCCTGCAGCGCCCGGCGAGCGGCTGGTAGCGCCGCTGCTGTGCCCTGCGGCAGCCGACAGTGGTGGGCGCGTTGCTCAGCTGTTCTCCAGCGGGCCGGTGACGCGTTGCAGTTCATCGATACCGCCTGGCGCCAGTTCCTTCATCAGTGCCAGGAAGTCGCAGCCAACCAGTCGCTGCGCGCGCCGCAGCAACATCGGCACCGGGCTGGACGGCTCGTTGCGGGCGTAATAGACGCAGATCTCCTCCAGCCGCCGCATGACATCGTCCGGGCCGGCGATTTCCCCAGTGCGACGCGTCGGGCTGCCCGCAGCGGTGGCAGTGTCATCGCCTGAATGCTCGGTGGCGCCGGCGGCCTCTTCCGGGCTGCCCTGGCGTGCCTGCCAGTGCGGCAGCACGAAGCGCTCCAGATCGCGCAGGTCGGCCAGCAGCGGACGCAGGTCCGGCGCGGCGGTGCCGAGCTGTTCGGTGAGCAAGGCATCGATCGCCCGTGCGGTGGCAGCGGCGTCGGTGATCGCCTTGGCCGAGGCCGCCAGCGTGTCGAGCGGGCAATCCAGGCAGCAGGCTTCGATCTCGGCCAGGCTGGGCACGGCCTGCCCTTCGGCCAGCTTGAGGCTGCCGTTGGCGGCGCGCAGGTCACGCAGGCTGAAGCGGCCCAGCCGCGGCGACTGCACGAACGCGGTGGTGCGCAATGCGCCAAGCAGGCCCATCGGGTCGCTCAGGCCCACCAGCGCGTTGACCCGTGCGGTGGGGTCGTTGTCGTCGTCGGCATCCAGTTGCGGGTGCACGCTGTCCCAGTGCTGGCCGAGCAGGCCGTGGATCATCGCCAGGGCGTCTGCCCAGCCGGGCAGACCGCGCAGCCGCAGCCAGGCGGCGCCGAGCTTGCTGGCGATGCGAAGGTCGCGGCTGCGCCGGCTCAACTCCAGCGCCAGCGTCTGCACTTTTTCCCAATCCGGCTCCTCGGCGGCGATCACGCTGTCGCCGAGCGTGCGTTCCGGGCGGATGGCCGATTCGCGCTCCAGGCGCAGGAAATCCGGGTCGTACTCCAGGTCCGGGCCGGCTGGCGCGTCATCGCCAAGCGGTGCCAGCAGGGGGTCCAGCGCACTGTCGTCTTGCATGGCACAGGCTCCATCGAAGAGCCGCCGCGCACGGGCGGCGGCGGAACATCACGGGGGGCTGCAGACCGCGTCCGGGTCGCCGGCATCGCAAGCCGGTTGCTGGTCGTCGGGCAAACGCAGGCCCGGGCGCACCAGGCCGAACGCGCGGTATGGCGTGCCGCTGGCGGAGAGATCGACAAAGGCCACCACGCGGCTGGCCGAACTCTGTGCCCGCGCCGCGAAGGCCGAAGTCGGCACGTTGAAGCCGGAGGTACCGGCCAGGTCGAGCAGCCCGCCATCGGCGGTGGTGGCGTTGAAGTAGGCCGGCGGCGCGCCGACCGCGCTGATGGTCTGGGTGCCGCTGCCGATCACGTACAGCGGGTTGTCCTGGGTGCCGATCCGGCCGGTGGCCGCATAGGTGCCGGTGCCGTTGCGGAGCGTTGCGCGGCCGTCCTGCAGCAGGTCGCCGCGTACCGACAGGAACAACGGGCTGTTGCCGGCATCCACGCTGTAGCTGCTGCCGTTCGCCAGCACCAGCAGCAGGTTGCCGGCGTTGGTCAGGCTGAAGCCGCTGCCGGCGGTGAAGTTGCCCAGGCGGCCGATGCGGTTGTCGATGAAGCTGGCGGCATCGCCCAGCACCACCGCGCCACCGGCGCTGCCACTGAGCAGGCCCGCCTCGATCCAGCTGCCGGCACGCTGACGGATGCCAGCCACCGCCTGCAGCCAGCTGCTGGCGCCGCTGAGCTGCCCCTCCAGCAGCAGTTCGCCGCCACTGCGCAGGCGCAGCGAGGCACCGCCATCGACGCGGCCATTCACCAGCAACGTGCGGTTGCTGACCACATCCAGGCCCTGCGCGCTGAAGTCACCCAGCACGGCGATGGCGTTGTTGGCGCCGGTCAGCGTGACCGGCCCCGCAGCGCTACCGCTCAGACGGCCAGCCGTGAGGCTACCGCCGGTCTGGATGATGGCCCCGCCGCTGCGCAACGCGACGTTGCCGGCACTGTTGATGTCGTGCCCGAGCACGACGCCGCTGCCGCCGCTCAAGGCGATGCTCCCACCGCTGAGTGTGCCGGTGCTGGCGAGCTGGGTACCGGCCTGCAGGTTCAGTGCGTCGGTGGCCTGGGCGCTGACCGCCAGCACGTCACGATCAACAATGGCGATGCTGCCGCCGGTGGCCTGCACGTTGCCCTGGAAGTCGTTGTTGGCGTCGGTCAGCACGATGGCGCCGCTGCCGGCGTCCAGCACGCTGGTGCCGGCTACGGTCAATGCGCCTTGTTGGGTGATGGCGCCACCGGTCGCCAACGGCGTGACCGCCGCTGCCACAAATCCAGTGCCGGCCGCGTTGCTGCCGCCCTGCGTGCGCGCAATCAGCGTGCCGCCAATGCGGCCCTGCCCCAGGTCCAGGCCACCCGTGCTGGCGACATCCAGCGCGCCGACGTCCAGCGTTCCCAAGGCCAGCGCGTTGCGGTCGCGCAAGCGGCTGTCGCCACCGGAGAGCGACACTGCAGACTGGAAGTCGTTGCCGGCATTGTCCAGGGTGATGCCCGCGCCGCTGCTGTTGATGCGGGTGCTGCCGGTGATGGTGAGCGCACCACTCTGGGTGACCACACCGCCATTGGTGTTGGCGACCAGATCGCCGTTGATCAGGCCAACGCCCAGGTTCATCGCACCGGTGCTGGTGACCTGCAAGCTGCCGGTGTCCAGCGTCCCCAGGCTCAGGGCATTGCTGTCGCGCACGGTGGTGCCGCCACCGCGCAGCGCGAGCACGCCCTGGAAATCATTGCCTGCGGCATCCAGCGTTATCGCGCCGCTGCCGGCATCGACCGCCGCGTTGCCCGCCACCTGCACTGCACCACCGGACTGGGTGATCGCCGCATTGGTGCTGGTCAAGGTCAGCGTGCCGGCGGTCAGCGTGTTGCTCAGCGCAATGCCGTTGGCACCGGTCAATTGCACCGCGCCACCACGCAACGGACCTGCTGCGGCCAGCACCCCGCCGTTGGCCGCCAGTGTCAGCGCGGCGGTGCCGGTGTCGATCTGGCTGACAGGCAGGTTCAAGCCGCCGCCGGCAACCAGCGACACCGCGGCGTTGGCACCACTCTGCAGCGCAGCGATGCTCAGATCGTTGCGATCCTGCAACGCGATGGCATGGCCACTCAGTCCGACCGTGCCGCCGAAATCGTTGTTGGCGTCAGTCAGCACGATGTCCCCGCTGCCTGCAGTCAACGTGGCAGCACCAACCACCGACAACGCACCGCCCTGGATGATTGCCGCATTGCCGCTGGTCGCGGTGAGTGCACCGCGCACGCTGCCGCTGCCCAGGTTCAAGGCGCCCGCGCTGGTGGCGGCGAGCGCATCGGTGGAGAGCGTGCCCAGGGTGAGGGTATTGCCGGCGATCTGCACGTCGGCACCATTGAGGTTCACTGCGCCTGCAAACCTGTTGGCACTGTTATTCAGTGCGATGTTGCCACTGCTTGCATCGAGGGTGGCGGTGCCTGCAACGGACAAGGCGTCGGTCTGTGTCAGCGCACCGCCGTTGCTTTGCGCAGTCAAGGCACCGTCGATCGTGCCACTGCCCAGGTTCAAGTCCCCCGTGCTGGTTGCGCGCAAGGCACCGGTCCGCAGCGTGCCCAATGTCAATGCCGTGCGGTCGACGATCTGGGTATCGCCACCGCTCAGCGACACCGCGCCACCGAAGTCGTTGCCGGCATCGATCAAGGCGATTGCGCTAGTGCCCGCCTCGAGGCCGCTGGTGCCGGCAACCGTGAGTGCGCCGTTCTGGTCGACCGCACCATTGGCGTTGGCCACCAGTGCGCCGTTGACGGTTCCCGTTCCCAAGGTCAGTGCGCCGCCACTGGCAAGCGTCAACGCGCCAGTATTGAGCGTGCCCATGCGCAATGCAGAGGCATCGACCACCTCGGTGGCGCCGCCGCTCAGCGATACCGCGCCGGCGAAGTCGTTGCCGGCGTTAGTCAAGCGGATCGTGTTGGCACCCGCATCGAAGCTGCTGTCGCCAGCGATGGCCAGTGCGCCGCTCTGGCTGATTGCGTCGCCATTGCTGCTGGCGATCAGGCTGGCGGCACGTCCGCTGCCGAGGTTCAACGCACCATTGCTACGCAGCTCCAACGCCCCGGTATCGATGGTGCCCAGCGTGAGCGCAGTGTTATTGCGCAGTTGCGTGGCGCCACCGCGAAGGTCGACCGGACCTTGCAAGGCATTATTTGTATCGCTGAGCGTGATGCTGCCGGTACCGGCGTCGAGCGTGCTGGCGCCAGCCACGTTCAGCGCGCCGCTCTGACTGATTTCGCCGTTGGTGCTGGTCGCCTGCAACGTCCCCGCCACCGTGCCGCTGCCCAGATTCAAGGCGCCGACGCTGGCCGCGGTCAGGTTGCCGGTGGACAGCAGGCCCAGGGCGAGCGCGTTGCGATCCTGAAGGCGGACATCGCCACCGGTCAGCGTGACGGCACCACCGAAATCGTTGCCGCTATCGCGCAGATCAATAATGGCAGTGCCGGCGTTCAAGCTAGAAGGACCACCCACCGACAGCGCGCCGCTCTGGGTGATCGCCGCGTTGCCGCTGCTAGCGGTGAGTGCACCGCGCACGCTGCCGAGGCCCAGGTTCAAGGCGCCAGTGCTGGTGGCGGTGAGCGCATCAACGGACAGCGTACCAAAGGTCAGGGCTGTGTCATTGCTGATCCGGGTCGCGCCACCGCTCAGGCTGAGTGCACCCTGGAAGACGTTGCCAGCACTGCCCAAGGTGATCCCGCCGGTACCCGCATTCAATGCGACGATGCCGCCGACGCTGAGCGCACCGTTCTGAGTGATGGGGCCATTGTTGGTGATCGCACTCAGGGAGTTGGCAATGCTGCCGGCGCCGAGATCCAGTGCAGCGCCAGCGAAGGTGGTCAACGAATCGGCTGCCACAGTCCCGAAGGCCAATGCGTTGCGATCGACGATGTCGACGTTGTTGCCTATCACCGAAAGCGCCTCGACAAAATCGTTATTGCTATTGGTCAGCACGATGTCGCCGCTGCCGGCATTCAACGTGGCTGCACCACCGACCGACAACGCCCCGCCCTGGGTGATCGCCGCGTTGCCGCTGGTCGCGGTGAGTGCACCGCGCACGCTGCCACTGCCCAGGTTCAAGGCGCCCGCGCTGGTGGCGGCGAGCGCATCGGTGGAGAGCGTGCCCAGGGTGAGGGTGTTGCTGTCGCGGACCTGCGTGGCAGCGCCGCTCAGGTTGAGCGGGCCGACAAAGTCGTTGCTCGCGCTGGTCAGGCTGACAGCACCACTGCCTGCATTGATCGTTGTGTTGCCTGCTGCAGTGATTGCGCCAGCGCTCTGGGTGATGTTGGCGTTGGTGGTCTGCATGCTGAGCGTGCCGGTGCTGCGCACAGCGTGCCCAAGCACCAGGCCATCGCGCGCGGTCAGGCGGACGTTGGCACCGCTCAGGTCACCGCCGGTGGCCAGGGCGCCGCCGTTGGCGATGAGGGTGAGATCGGCACTGCCGGTCTCCAGTGCCTGCGTCGGCAGCACCAGTGCGCCACCGGCGGTCAGCGAGATCGCAGCATTGCTGCCGCTGCTGAGTGAGGACACCACCAGGTCGCTGCGGTCGGTGATGGCGATGCCGGTGCCGGTGAGGTTGATGCCGCTGCGGAAGTCGTTGCCGGCCGAGTCCAGCGTGATCGCGCCGGTGCCTGCGTTGAGCGTGGCCGCACCGCCGATATCGAATACGCCGCCGTTCTGGAGGATGACTGCGTTGGTGGTCGTCACCGCCAGCGTGCCGGTGCTGGTCACGTCCTGCGCGAAGGTCACGCCATCGCGGCCGGTCAGCGTGAGATTGCGGCCGGCCAGCGCGCCGGTGGTGAGTGCACCGCCGTTGGCCCGCAGGGTGAGGTCGGCGCTGCCGGTGTCGATGACCTGCGCGGCCAGCGTTAGTGCGCCGCCGGCGGTAAGCGAGACGGCGCCATTGCTGCCGCTGTTCAATGCCGACACGGTCAGATCATTGCGGTCGACCAAGGTGATGCCGGTGCCAGTGAGGCTGATGCCGCTGCGGAAGTCGTTGTTGGCACTGCTCAAACTGAGCGTGCCGCCACCAGCATTGGCCAGCGCGGCGCCGGTGACATCCAGCGTGCCGGCGGTCTGGGCGATGGCCACGTCGCTGCCCAGCTGCAAGGTGCCGCTGGTGGTGACGTCATGCGCCAGGGTGAGGCCGTCACGTCCGCGCAACGTGATGTTGCGACCGCTGAGCGTGCCCGCCGTGCTCAGCGCACCGCCGTTGGCGATCAGGGTCAGATCTGCGCTGCCGGTGTTGAAGGCTTGTGCGGGCAGCGTCAATGCGCCACCGGCGGTCAGCGAGATCGCGGCATTGCTGCCGCTGCTGAGCGCCGAGACGGTGAGAGCGTTTTGGTCGACCACGGTGATGCCGGTGCCGGTGAGGTTGATGCCGCTGCGGAAGTCGTTGCCAGCCGAGCCCAGTGCGATCGCGCCGGTGCCGGCGTTGAGCGTGGCCGTGCCGCCGATATCGAATACGCCGCCGTTCTGGAGGATGGCGGCATTGGTGGTCGTCACCGCCAGCGTGCCGGTGCTGGTCACGTCCTGCGCGAAGGTCACGCCATCGCGCCCGGTCAGTGTGAGATTGCGGCCGGCCAGCGCGCCGGTGGTAAGTGCACCGCCGTTGGCACGCAGGGTGAGGTCGGCGCTGCCGGTGTCGATGACCTGCGCCGGTAGCGTCAGTGCGCCACCGGCGGTGAGCGAGACGGCGCCATTGCTGCCGCTGTTCAGTGCGGTGACCACGAGGTCGTTTTGGTCGACCACGGTGATGCCGGTGCCAGTGAGGCTGATGCCGCTGCGGAAGTCGTTGTTGGCACTGCTCAAACTGAGCGTGCCACCACCAGCATTGGCCAGCGCTGCGCCGGTGACATCCAGCGTGCCGGCGGTCTGGGCAATGGCCACGTCGCTGCCCAGCTGCAAGGTGCCGCTGGTGGTGACGTCATGCGCCAGGGTGAGGCCGTCACGTCCCCGCAACGTGATGTTGCGGCCGCTGAGCGTGCCGGCCGTGCTCAGCGTCCCGCCGTTGGCGATCAGGGTCAGATCTGCGCTGCCGGTGTTGAAGGCTTGTGCAGGCACCACCAATGCGCCACCGGCGGTGAGTGAGACTGCCGCATTGCTGCCGCTGCTGAGCGCCGAGACGGTGAGATCGTTTTGATCGACGACGCTGATGCCGTTTCCACTGAGGCTGAGCGTGCTGCGGAAATCGTTGCCGGCTGCGTTCAAGGCAATGCCGCTAGCGGCATCGACGGTGGCCGCACCGGTGGCATCGATGGCGCCCGCATCCTGGACGATCGCGCCACTGCTGCTGGACAGTTCCAGCGTGCCGGCACTGGTGAGGTTGCCGCCCAGGCTGATGCCGTCGCGCCCGGAGAGCAGCACGTTGTTGCCGGTGAGTGCGCCATTGCTGGTCAGCACGCCGCCGTTGGCCCGTAGCGTGAGATCGGCGCTGCCGGTGTTGATCGCCTGCGTGGGCAGGGTCAATGCATTGCCGGCGGTGAGCGAAACGGCGCCGTTCGCACCACTGGTCAGCGAGGACACCACCAGATCGGTTTGATCGACCACGGTGATACCGGTTCCGCTCAAGCTGACGCTGTCGCGGAATTCGTTGCCGGCGCGCCCGAGGTTAAGCGTGCCGCCGGCCATGGCCGTGGCGGTGCCGCCACTGTCCAATAAGCCGCCGGTCTGGTTGATGTTGCCGGCGCTACTGCTCAGCAGCAGCGTCCCGGTGCTGGTGATGTCGTGGTTGAGCGTGATGCCATCGCGCCCGCTCAGGCTGACATTCCGTCCGCGTAGCTCTGCGCGTGTACTCAACGTGCCGCCGCCGGACACCAGATTCAGATCGGCGCTGCCGGTGTCGAACGACTGCACAGGCAGGATCAGGCTGCCACCAGCCTGCAGATCGATGCCGGTATTGCCGGCCGAGGTCAACGACGCAACCTGCAAGGTCGTGCGATCGACCACGCGCACGCCCGCGCCGGTCAGGCTGATGGCCTGACCAAAATCATTGTTGGCGCCGGCGAGGTTGATGGCACCGGCACCTGCGTCGATCGTGCTGGTGCCGGTCACCGTGAGCGCGCCGGCGGTTTGGTCGATCGCACCCGTGCTGCTGGTCAAGGCCAGCGTGCCGGTCGCGGTGACGGCGTGGGCCAGAGAAATGCCGTTGGTGCCGGTCAGGCTGACGTTGCTGCCGGACAGCGCCGCAGCGGTACTCAAACTGTCTCCGCTACGCAAGCCAAGGTCGGCGCTGCCGGTGTTGATGGCGCTGGTCGGCAACGTCAGCCGGCCGCCGGCGTTCAAGGACAGCGCACTGTTGCTGGACTGGCTCAGGCTGCCGATCGTCAAGGCACCCGCGGCGTTGACTGCGACATTGCCGCCGGTGGCGCTGAAGGTCCCGCCGAATGTATTGGCCGCGTTGTTCAGCGTCAGCGCATTGCTGGCCAGGGAAAAAGTGCTATCTCCGCCGACGGCCAGCGCGGCGGTCTGGGTCAGGCCGTTGGCATTGGTCAAGCTCAGGGTGCCACCCACGTCCAGCATGCCGAGTGTGGCGATGCGGTTGCTGCCGCTGAAACTCGCGCTGCCGCCGATGCTGCCGCCCAGGGCGCCCGCAGTGTAGACGCCGCTCTGCTGCACGCTGCGGTCGGTGCTGATGCTGATCGCGCCGTTGCCCACGTCGATGCTGCCGCTGCCGGCGATGCCGACGTTTCCGCCGCCGTTGGCGATCAGCGAGACGCTGCCGTCGACGCCGGAAATCGCCGCCGCGCGGATGATGCCGCTGTTGTTGATCAGCTGGTCGAACAGGCCTTGTGCCGCGCGCGCCTGCAGCGTGATGGTGCCGCCGGGCGCGCTGAGGGTGCCAGTGTTTTCTACTGCCACGCTGTCCAGCTGCAGCGGCAGGGCTTTGTCCACAACGACGCCAAAGCCACCGCTTTCGAAGGTGAGGGTGACCTTGTCGGCGCCGACCAAATTGATGTTGCCCGCGCTGGCGGTGATGGTGCCGTGGTTGACCACCTTGCCGCCGATCAGGTCGACCGCCCCGGCGGCGGCGTTGATGGTGCCGCTGTTGGACATCAGCGCGACCGTATTGCCGCCGGCATCGAGCACATCGTTGCCGGTCATGAAGCTGGAAGCGGTGGTGCCCAGGGTGCTGGCCACCAGACCGCCGACATTGATCTGCGCGGTACTGCCGAAGATCATGCCGTTGGTGTTGATCAAAAACACCTGACCGTTGGCGTTGAGATTGCCGAAGATCTGCGTGGGATTGCCGCCCTGGATCAGGTTGAGCACCGCCGCGTTGCTGGACGGCTGGTTGAAGGTCACCGTAGCCGATGAGCCGATGTCGAATGCGGACCAGGTCAGCGCCATGCGGTTGGAGGTCTGGGTGATGGACTGGCTGCCCCCGCTGGCCGCATTGATGCTGCCGGTGCCGCCGACGATGCTGCCGCCGGTGGGCAGTTGCGTGGCGCTGACCTGCGCCATCACCGCAGTCGGCACGCCGGCGGTCAGGCAGGCGGCCAGCGCGAGTGCCAGCGGGCAATGCCGCAGCGGGAGGGCACGCGGAGTGCGCGGGCAATGCGAAGCGTGGTTGGTGGCGTGCATGCGCAAAACCCTCAGAAAGTGAAGCCGAACCGCGTGTAGTAACGGACATCGTCGCGACCATCGGAGGCCAGGTGGCTTCCGGTCGGCAAGGCAGCGCTGATGCGCCATTCGAAATTGGCAAACTGCGGCAGTCGGAAGGTGGCGCCGAGGCCGGCCGCATCGAAGCTGACCGGGGCGCTCCTGCCGTTGGACGCAAACACGCGGGCGTGATCGGCGAACACATCGAATTCCAGCAGTTCGCGCCAGGGGCGGCCATTGAACGGCGAGGCGGCATCGGCAAATCCGGGCGCATCGACGTGGTATTCCAGCGCGGTGTAATACCCGCGATCGCCCAATGCATCGGACACCGGATAGGCACGCACGCTGTCGGGGCCACCGACGGCGAACTGCTCCATCGGGGTCAGCGTGTCGTTGCTGTATTGGCCGTTGAACTTGAAATACAGGCGCTGGGTGCGGGTGAGGTATTGCAGGCGCGTGTACGCCAGCCGCGCCACGGTGAAATAGCTGTCGCGGCCAGGGCTGACCTGATCCAGCGCCGCCGAGCGATCACGCACCGATTGGCGTGCGCTGACCTGCAACAAGTCCACGCCGCGCCAACGCAGATCGGTGCGGCGCACCGAGGCACCCAGCTCCACCACATCGAATCTCTGGTCGGACAACTGCATGCCCAACGCCTCCAGCCGCGATTGCTCCTGCAGATAGCGCGCCGAGCCCTGCACCTGCAGCAATTCGCGGTTGACGAATTTCCAGTCTGCGCCCGCGTAGACCACCGACGTCGGACCCCTGAGGCCGAGCAGTGCGAACACGCCGTTGCGCACTTCCAGTTCGCTGCGGCTGGCGCCGACCACCGCGCTCAGGCCCGAAACCTGCGACACCGGCAAGGCATAGGACAGCGCGCCGATCTGGCTCTGCCGTGGCGACAGCGAATAGGCGTAG
Organism: Xanthomonas sp. NCPPB 4037; assembly: GCF_041475695.2. NCBI lineage: Bacteria > Pseudomonadati > Pseudomonadota > Gammaproteobacteria > Lysobacterales > Lysobacteraceae > Xanthomonas > Xanthomonas sp. NCPPB 4037. The sequence goes on along the minus strand of NZ_CM191261.1, from coordinate 280,085 downwards.
TTGGCGGCGAACACATCGCCCACGCCGAACGGGCTGTTCCAGGTGATGCCGGCTTGTGCGCGATAGCGCCCGGTTAGTTCGGTGCCGTAGTTGTTGCCGCCCAGGCTGATGACATACGGCCGCGCGGCTTCGCTGGCGACCAGCACTACGTCGGTTTCGCCGGCGTTCTGGCCCGGCTGCAACACCGAGGACACTGAAACCCCGGGCAGATCGCGCGCATACAGCAGCGCGGTGTCCACGTCCTGCTTGCGCAGCGGGCGGCCCTGCAACTGCCGCAGCGGCGCGGCCAGCGCGGTGCCGCGGTAGCGCGCGGCGCCCTGCACGCTGACCTGGCCGATACGGCCTTCGAGCATGCGGATCTCGACGAGTTGCTCCGGCCCGGGCGTCTGCGCCGGCAGGTAGGCGGTGCTGACGATGAAGCCGGCAGTGCGATAGGTGCGGGTGATGGTGTCGGCCACCGCCTGCAGCTGATCGAAGCGCAGCGCCACCACCGGCTGGCCCTGCGCAAGTTCGGCGAAGGCGGCGTCGGCCACGGCCTGCACGCGCGCGGGGTCGATGCCGGCATCGGGATAGGTGCCCACGCCCTGCACGCGAAAGCCACGGACCGGCAGGGTGAGGGTGCTGTCGCTCCGATCCTTCACCGCCGGCAGCGCCGCAGCGCGCGCCGCCACCGTGGCATCGGTTGCCGTCTGCGCCCAGGCAGGCACGGCCAGCACGAGGCACGCGGACACCGCCGCGGCCAGACACGTCATACGCATTCGTCCATTTCCCCTAAGACAATCCGTTGTGGAGCGAGGCCGACGTGCCCGGTGGCGCTGGTCGTCCGCACAGGGGCGGTGACGCGGCAATTGGCACAGCTGACCGCATCACTTGCTGAACGCGGATCGAACCCCGACGTACATTTACGGAATATTAGCAATATTAGCGTGATGAAAATCACACTTACGAAGATTGCGATCAGCCGGCGACCCCATTTGCGCTGCCGGGCCCGCTCCTCTGGCAGGCTCGACTGGCCTCCGGCGGCAGTGGGCAGGGCGTTGCGCAGGGTCACGCCCTGGGCCTGGCGGGCGGCGTCCAGCACGCTGCGGCGCCGGGCGCGGTACTGCGCGCGGTCCAGCTGGCCGTGCTGATGCGCCTGCGCCAGCGCCTGCAACTGCGCGTTGGCCGGGTGCGGGGCGGTGCTCATGGCAGCTCCCGCAATACGCGCAAGCCCACGTCCGGTTGCGCGGAGCCATTGTCGGCGCGGCTGGCCTGCACGGTGCAGTCCGACCAGTAACTGGCGAAGCTGCCGCCGCGCGCCTGCACGCCGCCGCCGGAACTGACCCATTCCCAGACGTTGCCGGTGAGATTGATCAGGCCCCAGGGGTTGGGTTCGCGCCCGCGGGCCGACACCGGCGCGCGCGGGCCGTCGCCGGCGGTGGCGGTGGGTGGCACGCAGTTGCTGTCTTCGGCCTGCCGCCAGTTGGCTGCGGCCTGCGCGGCGTGCAGCCACTCGGCGTCGCTGGGCAGGCGGTAACGCCAGCCGCCGCTGCCGATGGTAAGCCAGCGCAGGTAGGCGCGCGCCTGGGTCAGGCTGATGTTGCGTACCGGTGCACGCGCCAGCTCGGGCGTGGCGGCCGCCTGTGCGGTGCAGCGGCCGGTGGCCTGGCAGAACAGATTGAAGTCGGCCACCGCCACTTCCCCGCGCGACAGCGCGTATGGGGTGCCGCCGGGCAGGCCGGGGATCACCACCAGCATCGGGCCGCGGGTGTCGCCCAGGGTGTCGAAACAGGCCGCGCCCCGCCCCGCCAGCCCGGTGGCGCCGCACGGGTCCGGGCCGGTGGGGACCGGCGGCAGGCCGGCCTCATCGTCCACGCTGGTGGGCAGTGGCGCCGCCGGGCGCGCCGGCGCTGTGCTGGCTGCGCCGGGCTTGCCGGTGGTGGCCTTGCCGCGTGCGGGCTTGGCGCCCGCGGCCGGGGTGTCGGCAGCGGCGCTGGGTGCCACGCTGTCCGACGCCGGCGCATCGCCGGCCGGCGCACGCTGCAGCCGGGCTGCGAGCGTGCCTTCGGGCAGTTGGCCGGCGGCCTTGAGCTGGGCTTCCAGTTGGGTCATTGCGGTGGCGTCGGTGCGGTACAGGGCCTGCAGGCGCTGGCCCAGTGGCTGGCGCTCGGCGGCCGGCACGGTGCCGGCGCGCATCACCGCGGCGACCACCGCATAACGCGCCTGCGCGCTGCGCAGTTCCGCGCGCTGGCCAAGCGTCTGCACGCCCTGGGCCAGCAGTTCGGCCGCCTGTGCATAGCGGCCCTGCGCGAAGGCGTCGGCGGCGGTGGTGCGGTACACCTGCGACAGCAGTTGCGGGCCTTCGCTGCGCAGCAACGGATGCTCAGGTTGCAGCGTGCGGATGCGTGCCAGCGCGTCGCCGGTCTTGCCCAGATCGTTGGCGGCCGCGGCGCGGCGCAGCGACTCGATGCTGCCGGCCACATCGGCCTCGGCGCTTTCGCGGGCCAGTGCCTGGTCCATCTGCTGGCGCAGCGTCTGCAGGCGCGCGCGCTGGGCAAGCAACTCGGCCGACTGCGGTTGCAGGCCCAGGCCGAAATCCACCAGCGCCTGCGCGCCGGGCAGTTGCGCCGGGTCGTTCTGTGGCGCGACGACACCGGCGATGGCCGCGGCCACGGCCGTGCCCTGGGTGCTGCGCTCGGCGGTGGGCAAGGCACGCAACGCTGCGTCCACGCGTGCGCGCCAGGCGGGGTCAACGGCAGGCTGCGCAAGATCAGCAGCCAGCGCCTGGCGGGCAGCAGCCGCATCGCGCGGCAATGCGGCCACCGCGGTGCGCTTGGCCTGCTGCTCGGCCACGTCCACCTCGGCGCTTCGCAGCTGCAGCCGCAACGATTCGGGAAACACCGCGCGCGCCTGTTCCAGCTCGGTGCGCGCAGTGGCCAGCCGGCCGGCGGCCACGGCCTGTGCGATGGCCGCATCCAGGCGCACTTCCAGCGTGGAATGCCGCAGCAGGCTGCTGCCGGGGTCGATGCGGCGCACCTGGTCCAGCGTGGCTAATGCATTGTCGGCCTGGCTGCGGAACAGCAACCCGGCGTCGAGCTGACGGTTGAGCGTGGTGTCGAGCGCGTTGAGGCGTTCGTTCTTTTCGCGCTCCATGGTCTGGCGGCGCGCATCCAGCGCTGGCGAATACAGGCGCAGCCGGTCGCGCAGCGCAAACACCTGCAGCGCGCCGCGATAATCGTCGTGGCCGTTGGCCGGATTCCACAGCGCATCCAGGCGGCGCAGCAGGAAATCCTCGATCAGATCGCTGCGGTCCATCAGCACGCGGCGGCGGTCGTCGGCACTGAGGCTGGACAGCGCCTGCATGGCCTCGGTTTCGTTGCGATAGCGCTGCGGATCCTGCGCACCGAAGCGCGCAATCACCTCGTCCAACTGGCGCTGATGCAGATAGCGCGACGCCCCCCACCCGCCCAGGCCCAGCAGCACCAACGCGGTGGCGCCATAGCCCAGCACCGGCAGCGCGCGTTCGCGCAGCGGCACCTGGCGCAGGCCATCGAGCAACTGGTCCACACGCTTGAGACGCTGTGCTGCGGGGAAGGCCACTGCCGCGCACAAGGTGGCGTACTGGCGGCGGGTCAGGCCGGGCACCGGCGGCGGGCGGCGGCCCTCGCGCAGGGCCACTTCGGCACTGAGCTTGTCGAACGGGTGCTTGCCGGTGAGCAGTTCGAAACACACGCAACCCAGCGCATACAGATCGTCGGCCGGGGTGGGGTCTTGCCCACGGATCATTTCAAGGCTGGCATAGGCCGGCGTGAGCGCGCCCAGCGTGGCGGCGTCGAACACGGTCTGTTCGCCGGCGACATCGGCGGCGTGCTTGCCGGCGCGCGCGATGCCGAAGTCGAACACCTTGGCCACGCCCTCGCGGGTGACCATGACGTTGCCGGGCTTGAAATCCGAATGCACCACGCCGGCGGCGTGCGCGCGGATCAAGGCGCGGCCCATGCCGTCGATCAAGGGCCAGGCCTGTTTCAGCGGCATGCCGTTGAAGGCCTGCTCGCGGATCAGGGTTTTCAGATCGCAGCCGTCGATGTACTCCATGGTCATGAAGACCAGCGTGCGGTCCTTGTCGAAGTCGTACACGCGCACGATGTGGTCGTGCGCCAGTTTCTGCGAGCGCCGCGCTTCGCGCTGCAAGGCGACCAAGGCATCGGGATGGCGGCGGAATTCGTCGCTGAGCACTTTCACTGCCAGCCAGGGATCGCGGTCGCGTGCTTCCACCTTGCGTTCGTCGCGGGCCAGATACACCACGCCCATGCCGCCGCGGCCGAGTTCGCGTTCCAGCAAAAAGCGCCCCTTGAGCAGGCTGCCGACGCCGGCGTGCTCGCCACCGGCGGCATCGGCCAATGCGCGCCAGCTGGACAGGCTGGCCGTGCCGGCGGTGCCGGTGCCGGTCTGCGTGCCCACGCCGGTCTGGGTGCCGATGCCCAGGCTGGTGAGGCTGGGCACCTCATTCGGCAGCGGCAGTGCCGGCTGCACGCGGGTGATGTCGTCGTCCTGCACCCGCGGCGCGGCGCGCAGCGGCATCACCACGGTGGCGTCGTCGTCTGCGGGTGTGGGGGCTGCGGTGGGCGGCGTTGTGGCGATCGCTGCCGGTGCCGGTGCCGGTGCGGCATCGCGCAGGGCTTCCAGGCGGCTGACCAGGGTGGTGACGGTGGTGGTGTCGAGCAGGTGTTCGCGCTGCAGGCTCCACAGCGTTTCCACCCCGGCGCGGTATTCGGCCTCGGGCAGGGCCTGGCGCTTGCCGAGTGCGGCCAGCACGGCGGGCAGGTCGAGTGCGCCGCTGCGCATGGCGGTGACGAGTTCGGTCACGGTGGCGGTGTCTTCATGCATGCGGTCACTCCTGCAGGCGGACGACGACGGCGGTGACGTTGTCGCGCGCCGCCCTCCCCATCGCCAGATCGAACAGGCGCGCCAGCAGCGCGCGTGGCTCCCCGAAGCGATGGCATTCGGCATCTAGCTCCGGGTCGGGGATTTCCTTGTTGATGCCGTCGCTGCACAGCAGGAACTGCGTGCCCGGCAGGCTCGGGGTCAGCACCCAATCGACGAACAACGGTTCCTGCGCGCCCACTGCGCGGGTGAGCGCGCCGGCGGCGACGGCACTGGCCTGGCCGCCGCCGAACTGGGTGATGTCGTCGCGCACGCCGTGCACGTGGTCGCGGGTGAGCTGGCGCAGCGCGCCGCCGTGCTGGGCGTAGATGCGGCTGTCGCCGACCCAGCCGCACAGCATGAAATCCGGGTCGTGCACCAGCACCACCACGGTGGTGGCGATCATGTCCACGCGGCGGATGCGCGCGACCTGCAGCAGATCGTGGTTGATCTGCGCCAGGGTGTCGTCGATGGCGTCGAGGAAATCGCACAGGTCGGCCGGGCGCTCCAGCGCGCCCAGCCGCTCCACCAACAACTGGCTGGCGTAGTCGCCGGCACTGTGCCCGCCCAGGCCGTCGGCCACCACCCACAACCCGGCGTCTTCGCGCACCAGCAGCGCGTCTTCGTTGAGGCGGCGCACCTTGCCGGTTTCGGTATGCCCGGCCGATTGGTAGGGCGCGCTCATCGGGTCACCTCGGTGATGTCCTGATCGGCCAGCAACCAGGCCAGGTAGCAGTCGGCGTCCGGTAGACCGGGCAGCGGCGTGGCGCTACCGCCCAGCGGCCACCACAGCGACTGGCCTGCCGGCGGTGCGGGCGTGGCGGCCGCGTGGCCGGCCACTGGCAGGGCCAGCAGCGCGGTATCCAGCGCCACCGCATCGGCCCGCGCCCGCAGCGCGCGCCCCAGGCAACCGGCCAAGGCGGCGAACCAGGCATTGGCCGGCAGCTGGCCGTCGCCGAGCGGCGCGGCCAGGGTGAGCGGGAAGCAGCGCCCCACGCGGTCTTCGCCCGGGCCGATCACCCCGGCCCAGGCCGCGTTGCCGCACACGCCCGGCCCCAGCGCGAACGCACGCACGGCGCTGCTGCGGTAGGCGGCGGGCCAGCGTTCGCCCAGCTGCTGGCGCACGGCGTCCAGGCAGGCGGCAAAGTGCGCGTCCCACGGCAGCACGAAGCTGGCTGGCAGGCGGCGCTGCACGAAATCGCCCACGCCGGGCAGCTTGCCGTGGAACCCGGCCGGTGCGGTGGTGGTCATCTCAGCCACCACACGCAAAGCGCTGGACGTCGCTGTCCAGAAACGGGTGGCGCAGGTTGCCCGCGCGCAGCGGCACCTGCACGTCGTGGCCGCCCAGCGCGAAGCTGGCGACAAAGCGCAAATCCGAGGGGTTTTCCAGATGCCCGGCCTGCAAGGCGCGGAACAACGCCCATTCGCCCTGGTAATCGAGCGTGCCCAGTGCCACGCCGTCGGCACCGAAGGCGGCAATGGAAACATGCCCGGGCACCGGGCCGGGCCAGATCATCGGCATGCTTTGCGCCGCGCCGGCCTGGTAGTCGTAGCGCTGGCCTTCGATGTCCAGGGTGAGCCGGGTGACGCCCTCGCCCAGCGTGGGCGCCAACACGGTGAAGCCCACCTGCGGGGTTGGCCCGTCACGGAAATACTTTTGCCGGATGCGCTGCGCCAGCTGCAGCTGCGCCGGCAGCCCGGGCGCGCCGACCACCGCATCGGGGCCTTCCTTCCAGCGCCATTGCGCGGCCTGGGTGTCCAGCAGCGGCTGCACGGTGCCGGTGTACAGCGCGTCCAGGCGCCCACCGGTGCCGAACAATTCGCCAAAATTCTGCAGCGGGATTTCCACCTGCGCCGCCGGGTCGAACGGGTAACGCCCGCGCACGAAATCGCTGCACACCTCGCCCACCGATTGCCGCACCTGCGCATCCAGCGCGGCGCGCGCGCCCTGCGTCATCAACGCGGCGCTACTGCCGGCCAGGCTCTGCAACCACTGCGTCACCGGCGGCGGCAATTGCGCCACCTGTTGCCGGGCAAGCGCCAGTTGCGCACTGGCGGCCGCGGCATCGCCGCCGCCTTGCGAGACCACCAGCAGCTGCTTGCCGAGTTGATCGAGCACGCCGAGCAGTTGGTCCAGCGGCGTGCTGCCCGGTGCACCGGCAGCCAGCGCATTGAGCGCGGCGAAGTGCTCGGCGATGGCGGTGCCGGGCGGCGGTGCATCCGCTGCGGCGGGATCGGCGCTGCGGGCCAGCGCCGCGCTCATCGCCGCGCCGCCGGGCAGCTTGGCCGCGGCCGCACGCGCGGTGGCGCCGGCCTTTTTTTCTGCTGCCGCCAAGGCCCGCTGCGCGGCATCGGCCGGCGGCGCGCGGTCCATCGCCTGGGTGTGCTCACCCACCACGCCCAGCAACAGCCGCAACGGCGAACTGGGGCCGGCGAGCTTTGCCGCGGTGGCGCTGGCGGCGGCCAGATCGGCGGCCGGGCGCAGTTGCAGATCGGCCAGCAGCGCGTCCCAATGGCGGATGTAATCGGCCTCGTAGCGTTGCCCGACCTCGCGCGCCAGGCCGGCCTTGGCCAGCGCATCCAGCGGTGCGCCGCCGAACACCCAATCGTCCTGCCCGAAGCGTTCCACCGCCTGGCCAATGCCGTCGCGCTGCAGGGCGGCGAACACCGGCTGGGTGTACAGCGCCGGCACCGGCGCGGACAACGCGGTCCCACTGCGCCGCACGAAGGTGTCGGCGAGCAGGCCCAGCGCCTTGTCCAACCGCAACGGCGCACCTGCCGGCGGGGTCAGCAGCAGGTTGCCGTAGATCAGCGTGGCCAGATCGGCCGCGCGCAGGCTGGCCCGTGCCTGCGCAATGCGCTCGCCATCCAGCGACAACGCACGCACACGCCCGGGGCTGTCCAGCAACGCCTGCAGATGCGCGTTGAACGCAGCCTGCAGCGGCTGTGCACGCGGGAACAACGCACGCGCCTCGATCGCGGCCAGCGCGCTGAGCTGGGCTGGATCCAGATGCTCCGGCTGGCCAAGCATCAGATAGCCCTTGAGGGTGTAGTACAGCGCCTGCGGGGCCTGTGCGTTGTCGGCCAGGCCGGTGCGGAAGCGCACCGCCAACGCCGGCAGCAAGGTGGCATTGAGCTGGCGCAGATACCCGGCCTGCAGGTGCTCGCCGAGCACGCGGCCCTGGAACAACCCCAGCCGCATCGACCACGGCGCGCCGGCATCGTATTGACGTGCCACCTGCACCACCGCACGGGTGGCATCGGCCTGCTGCAGCGTGCGCGCCACGTAGTCCGGCATGCTGCTGGCCGTATTGGGGTCGGCCACGGCCGGGCGTGCGTCCAATGCGCTGCGCACCTGCGCCAGATAGGCGCGGTTGCCCAGGTAGCTGGCGCCCAGCCCGGCCAGCAACGCGGCGGTGAGCACCCCCACGCCCGCGTAGGCCGCAGCCTGCAGCCAGGCCATGCGCCGCTGCTGCGCCGGCGGCGTATTGGCCAGGCCGGATTCGCGCAGCACTACCTCGCGCAGCAAGCGTTCGACAAAGAACGTGCGCCGTTGCGCACCGGGGGCATGCACGCGCGCATCCTCGATACCGAACGTGCGCGCCACCGCGCCCATCATGCGATCGATCGGTGTGCCCTCCTGCGTGCCCGAGGTGAGATACACGCCGCGCAATAACGGCGCCGGTCCATACGCATTGCCGGCGAAGGTGCCTTCGACAAACTGCCGCGCGCGCTCGCCCAGTGCCGCCACCTGCTGCGGAAACGACAGGATCGCCGCCCGCCGCAGCCGGTCGCGTTCCAGGTTCAGGCGGTCGAACAGGCGCGCGCTCAGGTGCTGCTGCAGCACGTTGAATTCCTCGGCGAAGCGCCGTGCCGCGCGGCCATCCAGCGTTTGCGCCAGCGGGAACGACACGCCCCACACCTGGCTGCGCTGCGCCGGGCTGAGGTCATCGAAGAATTCGCCGAAGCCGCCGATCAGGTCGCACTTGGTGAAGATCAGATACACCGGCACGCTGGCCTGCAGCTGTTCGGCCAGTTCGTCCAGACGGCGGCGGATAGCCTGCATGTGAGTGTCGCGCTCGGCATCGTCGAGCAGCAGCAGGTCGGACATGCTCATCGTCACCAGCACGCCGTTGAGCGGGCGCCGCGGGCGATGGCGGCGCAGCAGGCGCAGGAAGTCGCGCCAGGCGCCGGCGTCCACCGCCTGGTCGGAATCCTGCGTGGTGTAGCGCCCGGCGGTGTCCAGGAACACCGCTTCATCGGTGAACCACCACTCGCAATCGCGGGTGCCGCCCACGCCGCGCAGTGCCTGCTCGCCCATGCGCGCGGCCAGCGGAAACTGCAGCCCGGAATGCTGCAGCAAGGTGCTCTTGCCCGAGCCCGGCGGGCCAATCAGCGCATACCACGGCAAGCTGTACAGATCGGCGCCGCCGCGACGCTTGCGCAGCAACTGGATGGCCTGCTGGAAGCGCGCCTGCAACTGCAGACGCTCCTGCCCGCTGCGCAATTCGCGGTCGTCGTCGCGGCCGGGCCCGGCCAATGCGCTGGACAACTGGGCGGCGCGGCGCTGCCCACGCCAGCGGCGCAGTTGCACCACACCCACCCACACTGCAATCAGCAGTACGATCGCCAGCAACCGCGCCGCCACGCCAGTCAGCGGGCTCCAGCCCGCCACCGCCAGATACGGCCCGCCCACCCACACCAGCAGCGACAGCAACGCCAGCGCCAACACGCTCACCACCAGCCCCGCGCCCAGTTTGGACAGCAGCGTCTTCATCGTCATTCCCCAGGCTGGAACAGGATCTCCACGCGGCGATTGCGCGCGCGGTTGGCCGGCAACTGCGGCGGCTGCGCCAGCGGCTGCGAATCACCGGCGCCAATGAATTCCACCCGGCCAGGCACGGCCAGATGTGTCTGCAGCAACTGCGCCACCGCCTGCGCGCGCGCGCCGGACAACGCGAAGTTGTCCTGAAAGCGCAACGAGCGCACCGGCACGTCGTCGGTGTGGCCCACCACGATCACCCGCCCGGGCAATTGATCGATCGCCGCGGCAACCTGTTCGATCACACCGCGCTGCGTGGGCTCCACCTCCACGCCACCGGAGGCAAACATCGCGTTGCTGCTCAGCTGCACGCGGGCCTGGCCATCGGCCTGTTCCTCTACACGCAGCAGCCCTGCCCGCTCGGGCACGGCCAGCAATTGCTTCAGGCGCAGGCGCGGCGGCGCGACCGGCGCGGCATCTGGCGGGGTGGCACGGGCCAGGCCCCATTGCGCGGCTTGCGCACTGATCGGTGCCGACAGGCTGTTCAAGCGCGCCTGACACCACACGAACGCCACCACCAGCACGCTCAGCCCCAGCAGCGCGGCCGCCCACACCGGCAGATACCGGCCAAGCCGGCGGCGGTCTTCCACGCCGCGCCAATGCGGCGCCAGCATGTCCGGTGCGGCGCCGCGCTCGGCACGGATGCGGCGGTACAGGTCGTCCTGGATCTCGCCGATGCGCGCCAGCCCGCCGGCTTCGATCTGATACCGGCCCACGAACCCCAACGCCAGGCACAGGTACATCAGTTCGATCAGGTCCAGATGCCGCGCCACATCCGCACACAAGCGCTCCAGAATCTGGAAGAACTTGGCGCCGCCATACGATTCGCTGTGGAACACCACCAGCAAGGTTTTCTGCGACCAACCGCTGCGCTCGCCCCACGGCGCGTTGAGCACCGCCTCGTCGAGCAGGGTGCACAGCACGTAGCGTGCCGCGGTCACCGCTTCCACCGGCGCACCGCCGTCGCGTGCGCGTTGTTCGAAGCGCCGCACCTGCGCCATCACCTGCTCGCGCAGGCGGGCCACATCCGGCAGCTGCGCGCTGTGGCGCAATTGCACGGCCAGCAACAACAGGGGGGTGGCGGCCTGCACCAGCGGGTTGACGCTGCGCCCAAGCAGCTCACTGATGTCGGTGTCTTCGCCCACGCCGCTGTCTGCAGGCGGTGTGGGCGAGGCCACGTAGGCGGGGTCGAAATCGGCAACGGGACGGCTCATGCGCTCAACTCCGGATGGCCCACAATTGCAGGTCCAGCCCGGCAAATTCGCTGCCGAAATGGAAGGCGATCCCGCCGGAGGTCTTCAAGTTGCGCCACAGCGGCGCGCTCTTGTCGAACTCGAAATACAGGTAGCCGGCGTGATACGGAATCTGCCGCGGCGCCACCGGCATCGGCGTGGCCACGATGCCTGGCAATTGCAGATTCACCAGGTCGCGAATCTGTTCCACCGGGCCGATCTTGGCGTGCGCAGGCAGCTGACGGCGCAGCTCTTCGGCCGGCATGTCGGCCTTGGCTGCGAGCACGAACGCTGCGCTGTCCAGCAGGCCGGGGTCGGGCACCATCGCCACCCACACACCGAACTTGCGTGCCTGCACCGGCAATGGCGTGGCGGTCTGTTCGAACACTGCGCTCAAGCTGCTGCGCAGCGCGGCGATCACCGGCTCAAAACTCTCCTGCTGCGCCTCGTGCCGATACGCCGGCCACGCCGGCGGCCGCTTGCCGGGTGCGGTGAACGTGCTGAGCTCACCGGCCAGCGCAACCAGCGCACGGAACAGGTCTTCCGGATGCGCCAGTGGTGCGCTCGCCCAATGCGCCATCTGCGGCTGCCAGCGATTGACCAGCTGCAGCAGCAGGAAATCGGCGATATCGGCCGCGCCACCACGGTCGGTCAAGGTCACCCGCGAGGCCAAGGCTTCGCCGCGCTGATGCAGCAGGCCGAGCAGTTCGGTGAGGAAGGTGGTCAGCCGTGAGGAGGCCTGGCACACCATCGCGCTGGGAATGAAGTGCGGGTCCAGCACCACCTGGCGGTCTGCGCGTGATTCGATGATGCGCGCCACCGCGATGCGGTCCAATCCTTCCAATGGTTGCGATTGCGGCAGCAGCCGCGTGCTCAGGCCACCGACTTCCATCAGCACCGCTTCGCTGGTGCTGCCCGATGCATCGCCGGTTTCGGTCTCGCGCACGCGGTAGCGGAACAACTGATCGGCCGGCGACTCCGGCCGCCCCAGTTCCGGCTGCGCCGGCACGCGCAACGGCACCGTGAGATACACGATCTGGTCACGGCAATTCGGGTCCACGTCCAGCGCCACCGGCAGCGGATCATCGCCGGGCATCGCGAACGGCGTGCCATCGGCAAACACGCCGCGCGCACGGCGCAGGCCCAGCTTGCCGACCGCGAGCAGATCGGTTTCCCATTCCAGCTCGCTCACGCCCCAGGCATGCGGGCGCAGACGCGCGGCACGCAGATCGACATAGCGTTCCAGGTACCGCTCCTGTTGCTGCAGATGCTGCGGGCGCAGAAACAGCCCTTCGCTCCAGACGACCTTGTTGTTCTGCATGATCCACTCGCTCTGAAGAAGCCGGTCGCCGCTGCAGGCCATGGCGCGCCGTCGCGATGCTGTGCTGTCGGCGCCCCTGCGCCGCACGGACACGTCCGCTGGACCGTGTCGATGACGTGATTCTGCGGCGCGCCCGCGGCGCTCACCCGTCAAAACGTCTCAGTGGGGTATTGGGAATTGTTGGGGTGTGTTGCGGGCTGGATGGCGCTGTTTCTTCGTGCGTTTTGCAGGCGTGCGCTTCGTGCGGGCAGGTGCCACGGTGACGCTTCATCGCGCGCGAGCGCGCTCCTACCAGAGCTGGTCCATGGCCTGTTGGGGTGCGCAGCTAGGGGACACCACGCTCCTAAGAAGAACAATCGGCCCGGCTGTCGTAGGAGCGCGCTTGCGCGCGATGAGGCTTTACCGGGAACGCTTCATCGCGCGCAAGCGCGCTCCTACGCTTCCCAGATCGCGCCGCGCTTAGCGTGCTGTTGGCTGCCGCCGCGCCGACTTCAGGCGCGCCAGCTGCGCCTCGTACGCGCGCGCAAATTCGTCACCAAACAAGCGTCGGAAGCAATCATCCGGGTCGCCGCGCAGTTGCTCGAAATGATCGCGATAACGCTCCCAGTAACGGCCCTTGCCGCCGAAGCTCAATCGCTTGCCGCCCGTGTCGGCTTCCTGCTCCAGCCGGTCCGGGCTGAAATGAAAGAGCATGGCGTCGAAGGCCGCACGCATGCCAGCCAGCATCGCCATCTGGTGGCAGCGGATGTCATCGAAGGCGTCTTCGAAGGCGGGCACGCCGGACAGGAAGGAGGCGCTCGGCGGTGCCAATAATTTCTGCAGCGCATCCTCGGCGGTGGCCGCAAATTTGAGCGGGTTGTTCTCCGAGCGCTGGATCACGGTGACCGGCAAACGAAACGTGTTCTTGATCTCGGCGCGTGCACGCAGCACGTCCATCACGCCGTCGACCACGATGGCGAAGATGCGGTCCAGCTCCGGCGGCAGGCCCGCTATTGCTGGCGTCGCGCTGGGCAGTGCGTTGACCACGCCAGGGCTCGCAGGCATCGGCGCCGCCACTGCCGCTGCCGGTGCGAAGTCGCCCAACGTCATGTCCCAGTTTTCCGGCAAGGTGGCACGCGCTGCGCCAGTGCTTGGCGGGCGGAAATGGTCCTGGTTGGCGTTGCTGTGATTCCACGTGCTCGGCGCGGGGCTGACCGGCGCGACCGGCAGCGGATCCAGCAAACGCAGTGGGTCCAGTTCCCGGGGTGTGGCATCCAATAGCAAATCGCCCAACGCGTCATCCACCGGCGCGCGCCCGACCGGTGGTGCGCCGAAATCCAGCAGATCAAATGCAGCACTGGGCACGGCAGCCTGTAGCGGCCTGGGCGGCGGTGCCATCTGGGTGCGGTCGTCCATCGCATCCAACAAGGGATCGAACGCGGGCGTCACTGCCACCGCACCCACAGGGCTGACACTCTGCAACTGCACCTGGATCTCGAAGCTGTCCAGTTGCAGGCAATCACCATCACCCAGCGCGGCCGGCTCTGCGCGCGTCAATGGCGTGCCATTGAGCGAGATGCCATTGGTACTGCGGTCTTCGATGAAATACATGCCGTTGAGAAAACGCACCACCGCGTGGGTGCGCGAGATGCCGGGCGCAGCCAGCACCCAATCGCTCTCGTCGGAGCGGCCAATGCTGCCACCGCTGCCGGCAAAGCGCTTCTGCGCCTGCGCGCCGAATTGCGCGGCCTGCGCGCCGCTGACGGTGAGGATCAACTGCACACTGGACACGACACACCCTCCTCCAGACAAGAATCGGCAACACGCGCGCTACCGCAGCAACGCACGCTCATGACGCCGCTGCGCCGGCCAGCAACTGCAGCGCATGCGCCGCGTAGCTCTCCCGGCGCGCCTGCATGGCGGCCGGTTCGCGCGCGGCCAGCAAGGTGATGGCCGCGGCCACCGCGCGTGCGGTGAGATGTTCGGCTGGTGGCACCGCGGTGGTTTGCTGCGGGGGTGCCAGGCTACCGCCAGACCACGCCACCGCGGCGGCCAGCCATGCGCCCAGCGAGACATAACCGCCAGCATGCGCAAACGCCTGTGCCGCACAGCGATGCGCCTCGCTCGGCTCGCGCACCCATTTCTCCGCCAGCGCCGCGCCGGCACGGTCTTCGTCATCCAGCGCTTCGGTGCGCGCGCACTGGCACGCCCAGGCCACCGCATAGCGCTTGGGCAACAGCCGCGCCAGCAACTTGATTGCATCGTCGCCATGGCCGTGCGCCAGCAGCGCACTCACCGCCGCCTGCGGCGCCAGCGGGGTGCGCAGATGCGCGCAGGCCGTCTGCGACAGCTGCATCTGTGCGCAGGCCTGCGCGAGCGAGGGCATGGGGGTACTCATCCGATCATGATCAGGCCGCCGCTGACCTGCACCAGGGCATCGGCCTTGATGTTGACCAGCGGGCCTTTCAGCGTGGCCGAAGCACCGGCCTCGGCAGTGAGCATGCCGCCGGACGACAGCTTCAACGTGCCATCGCCCACCACCTCGGTGGCCGGCGAGGTGGCCTGCAATTGCGCGCTGGCCACCTGCTTGATGGTGGCCGCGGTGGTCTTGGCTTCGGCGGTGGCGTCGATGAGGATGTTGACGCCGCTCAGCACAATGTCGCCGTTCTGTTTCATCAGCAGGCGCGCGCTTCCCGTGACCAGCTCGATCTCTTCGCCGGCCTGCAGCAGCAGCTTCTTGCCGACATCCACGCTGTCGTTGTTGTCGATGCGCGCTCGCCGGTCGTGCTTGACCGTCACCACCTGGTCGTTCTCGACGGTGGCGGTGTGGTCGTGCTGTATCTCTTCGCGCAGATCGCGCTGGGCACGCTGGTAGATCTCTTCGGCACCGGCCTTGTCGTCGAAGCGCAGTTCGTTGAAATCCGCTGCGCCGCCCAGCAAGGTGCGGCTACGAATCCCGCTCTGGGTCTTGTTGTCGGGCAGCGAAAACGGCAGTGCATGGTCGGCGTTGTAGACGCTGCCCACGATCAGCGGGCGGTCCGGGTCGCCATCGAGAAAACTCACCACCACTTCCTGCCCCACGCGCGGCAGGCTCATCGCGCCCCAGCCCTTGCCCGCCCACATCGAGGCCACCCGCACCCAGCACGACGGCCCACCGTGCGTGCGTGCGGAGGTGGACCAATGAAAGGTCACCTGCACGCGGCCGTACGCGTCCACCGCGATGTCTTCGACAGTGTCGCCAGTGACCACACCGGTCTGCAGGCCGGCGATGCTCGGCCGTGGCGTGCGTTGCAGGCTGCGGAACGGCAGGCGGCTGTCGATCACGCGCAGGCGGCTGGAAAACGGCGGCGTGTCGCCGGCATGTTCCGGCGCCACCAGGCTGGTCTCGGCAGACACCACCAGGTATTCCTGGTTGTAGGCTTCGTTGGGAAAGCCGCGCAGCGAGAACAGC
The DNA here is from genome assembly GCF_041475695.2 of Xanthomonas sp. NCPPB 4037. Taxonomy (NCBI): domain Bacteria; kingdom Pseudomonadati; phylum Pseudomonadota; class Gammaproteobacteria; order Lysobacterales; family Lysobacteraceae; genus Xanthomonas; species Xanthomonas sp. NCPPB 4037. The sequence continues at coordinate 264,378 of NZ_CM191261.1, read as the reverse complement.
GCGCCCACCGGCAATTCGCAGGCATTGGTCTGCGCATCGTGGCAGCCGCGCTGCACGTTGTGCGCCTCGCGGCGCACCTGGGCATAGCGCTCACCGACACCCTGCACCGGATGCGCGCCGGGGAAGTCGAACGCCACCAGCGCATCCACCGGATGCAGGTCGGTACCGGCGGCCTGGTCCTGGGCCGCCAGCGAGGCGCGCGGCAGCTGCGGGTCGTAATCGGTGAGCTGGTGCTCGGTGGTATGCAGTGCGCGCGCACTGCGCCACTGGCTCACCACCGCCTGCTGCAACCGGCGGTTCTGCAGTTCCGGCGGCACATACGGCAGGCTCGCCACCGGCGGCACGGTGGCGTGCGCGCCCAATGCATCGGCCAGCACCAACGTGTGCGCGGTGCGGCCATGGGTGAAGTAGTAATAGATGCCCTCCTGCTCCATCAGGCGGCTGATGAAGCTGAAGTCGTCCTCGCGGTATTGCACACAGTAGGTACGCGCCGGATACGGCGTGCTCAGCCGCCGCTGCACATCGCCGTAGCCGATATCGCCCAGCACGCTGGTGATGATGTCCGGCACGCTCATGTCCTGGTAGATACGGCAGTCGCGGCGCTGGGTGAGCAGCCAGGGCTTGGGCACCAACTGCAGTTCCAGTGCCGCATAGCTGAGCCCGTCGATCACCGTGTAGCCACTTTGCGCACAGCTGGCCACCATGCCGTGATACCAGCGCTGCACGTTGCCGTCATCGGACAGCTCCACCGCCGCGGGCGTGCCGAGCAAGGCACGCAGGTCCGGGCGTGCATCGCTGCACAGCGCCTCGATGCGGTAATCGAACAGCTGCCCCAACGCTTCGCTGGCCTGCATGCGGTGCAGCAGCAAGCGCTCGCCAAGGTCGGTGTGCAGCGTGATGGTGCGTGGCATCGAAGCATCCACAGAGGGTGAGGGCAACGCGGTGCGCGTCGACCGACGCAGCCGAGCGCGGAGTCACGCGCACGCTGCGGCATCTTTCAGCGTCGGCAACGCATGCTCACACGCGTATGCCTGCGAAAGCCGACAATTCGTCTCACGCGTTGCCAGGCGCGCGCGCGGTCACCACCCAGCCATGTACGGGCTGGCCGCGCTCGCTACGCAAGACCTGCGCGGCAATGGCCACTGTCTGTAATTGCGCGTGCTGCAACGCTGCAACGATGTGTGCATGGCTGTGCCGATAGCGGCCGCTGGCATCCAGGGTTACATCGTCTTCGCTGGCCTCCAATGCTTCTACGGTGAAGCCCAGCACACCCCCGGGCGTCAGCGCGCTGGCGGCCGCCGCCAGCACGCCCTGCAGTGCGCCGAAGTACACCAGCGTATCGGCCGAGGCGATGACGTCCCAGCGTGCTGGCTGTGTTTGCAGATAGGCAGTGAGTTCGGCCACCTCGAGTGCATCGTAGCCGCCACGTAGGCGTGCCTTGGCGATCATGCCCGGCGACAAATCCACACCCACCAGTTCACACGCATGCGCACGCAACAACGGCGCGCACAGGCCGGTGCCGCAGCCGGCATCCAGCACCGCGAAGCGGCCATCGGGCACCGGTAGGCAGGCAGTCAACGCGTCGGCCAATAGTTGCGGCGCGCGGTAGTCCAGGTTGTGCAGCAACTGCTCGTCGAAGCTGTCGGCAAAGCCGTCAAACAGCTCGCGAACATAGACATCGCCGGCGCGTGGCGGCGCAGCGGTGCCACCGCAGGCGGCCAGCATATGCGTGGCCACCGCATTGCCCGGGTCGCGCAGCAACCACTCGCGGTACACCGCTTGCGCCTGTTGATGTTCGCCCAGCAGATACAGGCCGGTACCCAGCGCCTCACGTGCGAGCAGGTGCTCCGGCGCCAGCGTGCAGGCCTGACGCAGGCACTCCACGGACTGTTGCAGATGCTCGGCTTCCTGCGCGTTGTTGCGCAGGAACAGCCCGAGCAGATAGTGGCCATGGGCAGACTCGGGATAGGTGTGCAATAGCGCGGCATAGGTGACGAAGGCTTCTTCGACACGGCGCTGCGCTTCCAGGACCGCGGCCAGGTTGGACAAGGCATCCGCATGCGCTGGCGCCAGGGCCAGCGCACGGCGATAGCTCTGTTCGGCCTCGGCCAGGCGTCCGCATTCGCGGTGCACGTTGCCCAGGTTGTTGCAGGCATCGGGTTGCGCAGGCGCCAGCAACAGTGCCTGCGTGATCGAAGCGACAGCCGCGTCGCTATCGCCGCGTTGATGCTGCAGCACGCCCTGGTAATGCAATGCATCGGCATGGCTGGGTTGCATCTCCAGCAACTGCGCATACAGGCGCGCGGCCTGCTCCAGGCGGCCGCTACGGTGTGCGGTGATGGCGCCTTGCAACGTGGCCGGCTGCGGAGGCGTTGCCGGCGCTGCGGTCGGTTGCGACAGCGGTGCGGTCGCTGCGGTCGATGGGCTCAGGTCGGGCTGCGCGATGGCGGTGCTCATTGGGATCTCCGGATCGGGAAAGCGGGAGGAGCTGCAGACACTGGTGCCAGTGCTGGAGACGGCGGAATGAAATCACTGGGTGCGGATGGCGCACTCTCCTGCACCGCTGGCTATAACCACGTCACCGTCGCAAACCAAGCAAAACCAGGTAGGAGCGCCCTTGGGCGCGATGCGGCCTTCCCGATGAAGTGCAGCTACATGAGGCCAGCAGCATTGCGAGATCACTCGTCCGGGCACGATGCAGCACAAGCGCATGCATGCAACTAAGAGCAGCTATCAACTGCGCAGCCGCCAAGCGGGCGCTGCCGGTGCTCGGAATCGGCATATACCCACGTACACTCCGGTTCCTCCGCGCCGTCCGTACCCACCTGACGGCTGCTCGCTACGTTTTGTTAGCCTCTCTAAGTGCGTAAGTGCCGCAGACAACCGACATTTGATCTTGCATCTGTTGCGCGCCTCAAACGCTGAGCGCAGCAATACCGGTTAAAAAACGTGCCAACTGCTGTGGCGGAAACTTCAGCGAGGCTCGCGACATGTGTCATGTGCAGAGACCCAGGTGGCTCGGGACGCAGTCACCTTCGCACGACAACATCAACGCCAGTTCAACCGCTCGCACATCGCACAGAAGCAATCGCGCATCCCTGCAAATATTGCGCGCGACCCCATGCCCAACTTGCACGACTCCAGTACAAGCTTCTCCCTATCCAATCAACACCGTAAAACAACCCAGCATGATGACCCCGCCATGCGCAGTGCTATCGCCCAGGCGTGCTGCCGGCTGGCCGGCGATCAACACCGTGGGCGCACCGACCACGATGCTGTCCGGCGGCCCCACGCACACGCAGCTATCACCGATGCGTGCCGCGGGCAGGCCGCCGATCAACACCGTGGGCGCACACGGGCCGGCGATCGGCCCGCCCGCATGCGGCACGATGCCGGTCACCATCGGGCAGACGTGCAGATCGGTGATCCGCGCAGCAGGCTGCATGACATGCTCCAGCGCACTCCCAAGAACTGCAGGATCGGGCAGCGGCGTGCCGGCGACCCGACAATTCGTCTCAGCGTTCGGCCACGCGCGGCGCCGCATCGACGCCGGCGACCTCGGCTGGCAGCGCCGGTGCGTCCAGCGCCGCGAGTGTCTGGCGTACTGCCTGCAACGGCGCTTCGGCGTCGCCATAGATGCCGGTGAGGATCTGCAGCGATTGCTGCGCGTGCTCACGTGCGGCCACAGGGCGGCCCAGCACGCGCTCGGCCTCGGCCATGCCACGCAGGATCTCCGCCGTCTGCGGATGTGCGCGCCCCAGCACGCGCAGCGCTGTGGCCAACGCGGCCTGCTGCTCGGATAACGACGCTGCCGGCTGCCCGGCGTCCAGCAGCCAGAACGCATGGTTGCTGCGGTAGCTGATGGTGTTCGGCGCGGCCTCGCCGAACACCGCACGTGCGCCCTCCAGGGCAGCGCGGTAATGCGGGCCCGCTTCGGCCACCTTGCCCTGCTGGCGCAACGCGCCGGCCAGGTTGCCTTCCACCATCAAGGTGTCGCTGGCGCGCGCGCCGTACAACTTACGGGTGGTGCGCAGCAGTGGCGCCAACTCCGCTTCGGCCGCGGCAAAGTCGCGCTGCATCAGCAGCGACACCGCCAGGCTGTTGCGCATCGACACCACGTACGGATGCTCAGGCCCGCGCATCGCGATGCGTTCGCGCAACAAGCTGCGCTGCAAGGCAATGGCTTCTGTCAGCTGGCCGGTTTCGGCCAGCATGCTGGCGTAGAAGTTGCCCGCGTCGATACGCTGGTCGGTGGTGGTGGCTGCATTCGCCAGCGCGGCAAGATAAGCATGCCGGCTTTGCTCCAGTGCCTCGCTCATGCGCCCCTGATCGCGCAGGGTCCACGCCAACCGCGCACGCATCGCATTGCCCACGCTCTGCTGCCTGGCATCACCGCGCGCGGCCTGTGCGATTGCCGCACGCAGCACGCGCTCGGCCTCGGCAGCGTGGCCGCCGCCAATCAACGCCTGCCCCAGCATCGAGGCCGCTGTGAGTGCACGCATGCTGCCCTCCCCGCCCTGCTGCCGCGCCAGCGCGTGCGCGGTACGCAGGTGCGCCACCGCCTGCGGGTAATCGGCTAGCGCAATCAAGGTGCGGCCCAGTGTCAGTTCCACCTCGGTGCGGGCGTCGGGTTGCTCCGCCAGCTCGCGCGCGGCGCGTTGCGAGGCTTGCTGCAACACGCGCAACATCAAGGTCTTGTCCAGATCCTGCGCCACCGCCGGGTCCACGCTGGACAACACCGAACTCATGAAATCGCCGGTCACCCGCGCCAGCTGCGCATCACGCGCAGCCTGCTGCAGCGACCAGACCGTGGCGCCCAGCCCGGCCACTACCGCGATCACTGTCAGGCCGCCGGCCAGCACGCCGCTGCGATGGCGCTGGGTGAACTTGCGCAGGCGCAGCAAGCGTCCGGCCTGCAGCGCACGCGGCGGGTAGCCGTCCAGCCAGCGGTGCAAATCGTCCAGCAAGGCCGACACCGACGCATAGCGCGCGCCACGTTCGGGCGCGAGCGCGCGCAGCACGACCGCATCCAGCCCGTCGCGCAGCTGCTGCTGCAGCTGTGCGTGCGCGGTGCTGCGCGCCGCACAGATGCGCGCGCGCGCCTCGGCTGGCACGGCGGCCACACGTTGCGACGGAGGTTGCGGCAGGCCATCGCGCCCGGCCACCGGCGCCAACCCGCAACTGAGTTCGTAGAACATGGCGCCCAGCGCATAGATATCGCTGCGCGCATCCACATCCAGCGCGCCGCGCGCCTGCTCCGGGCTCATGTAGCCCGGCGTGCCACGCCCATGCGCGGAGGTCAGGCCCGGGTTGGCCGCATCGATGGCGATGCCGAAGTCGATCACCCCGGGCATCGGCCGGCCATCCACCTCGCTCACCAGCACATTGCTCGGCTTGAGGTCGCGGTGGATCACGCCCTTCTGGTGCGCGTGCTGCACCGCCTCGCTCACCCGCAGCATCAGCAGCACCCGCGCATGTAGCGACAACCGGTGTTCGTCGCACCACCAGGTGATCGGCTCGCCGCGCAGGTACTCCATCACCAGATACGGCTGGCCGTGCGCGTCGGTGCCCACGTCGTGAATCTGTGCAATCGCCGGGTGCACCATCTGTGCCAGCAGCCGGCATTCGAACTCGAACAACGCTCTGCCCTGCACGTCCAGCGCATCGGCGGCCACCAGCTTGATCGCCACCTCGCGCTCGTACGTGCCGTCGGCGCGGTGGCCGAGATACACCTGCCCCATCCCGCCGGCACCGATCAACCGGTCGATCGCCCACGCACCAAAGCGCGTGCCGGCCGGCAGTTCCGGCAATGGCGCATGCAACGCGGCGGCGGCGTGCTTGAGCGGTGCACGCACACGCATGGTGGCCTGCGCCTCCACCGCCAGCATCGCCAGCAACTCGTCGCGCAGCACCACCTCATCGCCGGCCTGCGCACGCGCAAATGCCTCACGTGCCTCCACAGGCAGCGCGCAGGCCTGATGAAACAAAGCCTCCAATCGCTGCCAGGTGGTGGCCGCCAGGCTCATAGCTGCGCGGCCAACCACACCCGCGCAAAGCGCAGGTCGCGTTCCAGCGTTGGCACCGACACCTCAAGTTGCTCGGCCGCCTCAGCCACGCTGAAACCCACCAGTTCGGTCAACGCGAATGCCTTGGCCTTGCGCTCATCCAGCTGTGCCAATTTGTCGAAGGCATCGGCCACCATCAACAAGGCTTCCGGCCGCGCCGCGCCATCGGACAGACTGATCGTCAGCGTCACCGCCTGGCCCAGCCGCTTGGCGCTGGCCTGTTGCCGCGCCAGGTCCACCAGCAGGTGGCGCATCTGCAGCGCCGCCACCGCATAGAAATGCGAACGAGAACGGAAGCCCTGCTGGCCCTGCTCCAACCGCATCCAGGCCTCGTGTACCAGCTCGGTCGCCTGCAGCCCCACCCGCGCATCGCGCCGCAACACCCGCAACGCCGTCTCGCGCAACACGTCATAGACCTGCCGCGCCAATGCATCGCCCGCGCCGGGTTCATCGCGCTGCCAGGCCTGCAACAACTCGGTGATCGGGAGCTCGGACATCCGGTCCATCTCGCCTGCGTGGACGCGCAGTATCCCGCATTGGGAGCGAGGTGGACTGTTCAATACGTAACGGTTTAGCTCGCTGACACCGGTGGTGTCGAGGGGCCGCCTACGCCGGATGGGTAAGCTGCCGGCTGCCGTTGGCGCGCCGGGTGGGCCGCCATCGTCACAGGTGCCGAAACAGTGGCGCCACGGCGCCGTCGCGAGCACAGCCGCGCAATAGGCCTGATTTCTGTCACAACTCTACGAGCCCGCGCGCCATGCCTTTGGCGCAAGCGAACAAGCCAGTAACGCACTCAGCAGCCGGGCGCGTACCCGGCCGCATAGCGCAGCCCCTGGCGCAACTGGGCCAGGAAATCGGTATTGGCATAAACGGCCGCGTCGTGGCCCAGCCCGGTGTACCAGGCCCGGCCGCCGTCGAATACGTGGCACCACGCAATGGGATGATCTGCGCCCATCGTGCCACCGGCATACAGCCGCTCGTCCACCGTGGCGACCACCTGCACCTGCCCGCGTGGATTGTGGCGGTAGTTGTAGATTTCATCGGTGATCGGCCAGGCATCGCCCACCGACTGCCCATCGCGCTCGCGCTGCACGCGGGTGGACTGCAGCCCCGGCGGATGTTTCTTGAACCATGCCCCGACCAATCGCCCATACCAAGGCCACTGGTAGCCGGTATCGGCGGCCGAATGGACACCCAGGAATCCACCGCCCTGCCGAATGAAGCCCTCGAAAGCCTGCTGTTGCGCCGGCGCTAGAATCTCGCCTGTCGTGTTGGCGAACGCCACCACGCGGTAACGCGCCAGGTTGTCGGCAGTGAAGGCGTCGGCATCCTCGCTATGGTCGGCTGCCATGCCTTGTTCTTGCGCAAGCTGCCGCAGCGTTGCCACCGCCGTTGGAATCGACGCGTGGAGGAACCCTGCGGTTTTGCTGAAGATCAGCATCCGCTCTGGAGCGGACCCGGCAGTGGCGGTGACGGAGGCGAGCAGACAGATCAGGGCGAGCAGAGGTTTGTGCATGTATGCATTGTTGCGCAATCAGCTTCTGATTCAATCGATCAGCACTTCCGGCCCGACGCCGTATGCTGGCGCTTGCCTGCAAGCAACAACGCAGGCGACCCATGCTTAGCGCTTGGCCGCCTCGCAGAGCTTGCGATTGAACCAGGTGGACTTGGCGATGGGCAGGTAGGCGTCCCAGTCGCTCGGCGGAAGCATCGTGCTGTTCTTGTCCAGCTCTGCCTGGAATGACTCCTCGTCGCGGCTGCGACCTGCCATGGTCTCGTCCAACGCCGCCAGGCACTCTTGCGGGCGGTTCAAGCGCAGCAGTGTGAGGGCGCGGTCGTTGGCGAAACGGTCGCGATCAAGCCAGGTGAGAAACTCGCCGCATTCGCCCGCGAATGCCTGCATGCCTGCAAGTGCTTCGGCATAGCGCTTGCCGCGATAGTCGCGCAGGTACGCCTCGCGTCGTCGGCTGCTGGCAGCGGACGTGCAGCCGGCCGGCAACTGCAGATAGTCGCCTTCGAAGCTGGCACGCATGCCGCAGTAATCGCGGCAGCTGTCCTGGGTCAGCGCGGCGATGGTGAAGCCGCCCGCCACCGGCTTGAACGACAGCTTGCAGGGCGCGCCGACAGCATCGCTCACCTCCGCCTTGTCGCCCTGCAGCGTGCCCGATAGCGAACAACTGTGGCCGTTGGCGCCCATGCTGAGAATCTCGAACTGGCGCACCCCGCCCTTGTCGCTGACCTGCAGGCTGCCCCAGCCTTGCTTGGTGCTGTATTCGCCGGGCGTCGGACTGGCCGCCACCGCGCCGAACGCCGCAAGCCACACCAGTATCCCGCTCCATCCATATCGCCGTGCCATCGCCGCGTCCTGTGTTCGACCAAGCGGCAAGTGTGCGGCATGACGGCGACGCCAGGCCAGTCAGGTGTAGACCATCAATCCCAGTAGATCGAGCGCGCCATGGGCCAGGATCGCCGGCCACAGTCGCCCGCGTCGGGCCACCCACCACCCCAGGATCAGCCCGATCGCAAGGATGCTGATGGCGCCGATCGGGCCCTGGTAGAGGTGATACGACGTGCGGAGCGCCACGCTCACATTCACCGCGAACGCCCGGCCATGGCGCGGCTCCAGGGCGCGGATCACGTAACCGCATACGAATACCTCCTCGAAGATCGGATTGATCAGCGAGATCGCCAGCACAGCCGTGATCGACAACTGCCCGGCGACCATCGCATCGAATGGATGCGTGTTGCTCCCCAAACTCCAGTTCAACAGCGTCAGTGGATAGGTGACCAACAGACACACCGCCAGCAGGCCGAGCCCCGCCGCCAGGTCGCGCAGCTGCCACTGCAGCCCCAGCCACTGCGGTCTCCATCCGCGGAACCACAGCACTGGCAACAAGATCGCCAGAACGAGCAGTTCGTAGAACACCATGCCCCACAGGCTCGCGTCGGAGAAGACCGGCTCGACGGCATCGCGCGCGACTGCCGAAACGCTGGACCAGATCGACAGCCCGAACGCGATCGTCACCACTATCAACAACTCGCCCCATCCAGCAGACGCTGCTTCACGCTCCTGCATCGATCTTCCTTGGCATGCCTTGATTGCAGATACTCAACTTGAAACGCCCTGTCTAGCGGCAAGCCTGCACGACCGCTCGCTCGACAGCCTGCATGAAATCCGGATCGCGACGCATCGTAGTATCGGCGCGGGCGCTGTCGCGCACGTGGGTAGCGCGCGTACAGGCCTCCGGGCTCGGCTGGCGCTCGTAACTGATCAGGCGTAAGCCCAGGTTTGATTCCTGGTTATTGCCGGACGCCGCTTGCGGACCCGCCTGCGCAGGTGTTGCAGTTGCCGTCGGAGCCGTCGCAGCCTGGTTAGTCCAACGCTTCTGCTCGGCGCCGTCGGCGCACGGCGTGGACTGGTAAACGGTCCCCAGCTTTGCATCGCTGCACTTGTAGGCCGACTGCGCCGCTGCCGGCAAGGCCAGCACGTACATCACTATCGCAAGACTTCTTTTCATTATTCCCCCTCTAAACGGCCTAGCTTACCGATAGCAGGGAGCGAGGCGTTGTCTCTTGGAGCACGCGTTCTGTTCTTCGGTGGCGAAGATGGGTAAGGCGCGCCCGGCGTCTTGTTACCGATCAGCCTGGACCGCAACAAAACCGGCATATTGCCGATAGCAGCGCCCAGCAGACCCACAATGCTCGCTCACCAATGTCGCATGTACCCTTTGGTGCGCCCGAGACGACCCAAGCCGGCGATGGAAGCGCAAAGAACTGCAGTTACCGCCGACGCGCAAGTAAATTAAAATTCAAACATCACAGGACTATGATCTGTTCCAGAAATCCGCTGTGATCGCCGAAGTACAAACGATTCAACGTCTTCGAGGTTTGTCATTGCATAATCGAGTGTATTTCCGTTCTTATGAGTAGGCTGATCAGAGGCCACTATCAGATCCTCCATATCTATTCCAACCGGCGCTTTGGCGAGCTTATCCGGAACGACATTAAAATCACCAACAACAATCCATGGCGAATTACCATGAAAATCATTCAAATAACAAGCAATAAAAGTAGCGACCTTAACTGCGTTATTGCTTGCTGGCCCATGAATCATGTACAAGAATATTCTTTGATTTGTATCAGGATCAATAACATCCATACAACCCAAGCCTCTAGGGGCATGGGCGTTAAAGTTTGAGCCTCCTTTGAACTGGGCCTTTTTCCACGCATCGGTTGCTTCAGGCTGGACAAAAGTTATTGGTAATGGATGACCGGCCGAGTTGACACACATGTAACGCAGCGTATATGGATTGGTCGTATCTGATTGTCCATGCGGGTGGGTTGCAGTCAGCTCACACAAAAAAAGATAATCTGGTGAATAAGTTTTCAGAAGCGTATTGACCGCTTCATCTCTCTTTCCGCCGTTAGCGCCAAACCGATACATGTTCCAGAATCCTATCTTCATTTATATGGCCCTGTATGTATTAAATGCTCCCACTCATAAAATCGGGTCAGATCTATTACTTCACCCCTTGACCCGAGGTGTCAAAGCAAGTTATAGGCTTTAAGCGTCGATTGAGCCTGACAGCTGCCTTTATTCTCAAGCCAAGCCTTGAAGACGGGATCGCGCTTCGGGTAAATCCATAAATCAGACTGGTCTTCGAGGCCAAAAAATGTGCCATCGGAATGGCGCCTGAGGTTTTGCTGAGTGACCGCTAGCGTGCAGGCTATATCGGCCACTATGCACTCGTCGGCGCTCGAATCAGTAATAAGGGCTGGACTGGAGTAGTGAGCGCTTAGGAACATCGCACGAGTTTCCGAATCGAAAACGATACGCATGCCACCGACGTCCCCCCGCCCTGAGTAGCGGCCTGGTTTAGAGTCCGGGGTTGATGATATCGGTGTTTGCCAGATGTTGAGCATAAGCAGCCGGCGTCATGCCGCCGATTGCTTTCTTGGGTCGGTCCTCGTTGTATTCGCGTCGCCAGCGTTCGATTTCGGTGCGCGCGTGCAGTAACGTCGGGAACCAGTGCTCGTTGAGGCATTCGTCGCGCAGTCGGCCGTTGAAGGATTCGACATAGGCGTTCTGGTTCGGTTTGCCTGGCTGGATGAGCCGTAGTTGCACATCACGGGCATGCGCCCAGGCGACCATCGCCTTACCGCAAAACTCCTTGCCATTGTCAGTGCGGATCACCTTCGGCAAACCGCGACTGTGCGCCAGTCGGTCCAGCACGCGCGCAACGCCGTGGCCCGAGATCGCGCGCTCCACCTCGATGGCGACCGCTTCGTGGGTTGCATCGTCCACGATCACCAGACACTTGATCACCCGCCCTTCGGCGGTGCGGTCGAACACGAAGTCCATCGACCACACCTGGTTGGCCTGCGCTGGCCGCAGCAGCGGTTGACGCTCGCCTATTGGGACCTTCTTGCGCTTGCGGCGGCGCACTTGCAGCTGCTGCTCGCGGTACAACCGTTCCACACGCTTGTAGTTCACGATGCGTCCTTCTTGCCGCAATTTGAGATAGATCATCCCCACGCCATAGCGGCGATGGCGATGTGCCAACGCACAGATGCGTTCGCGCAGCTCGCCATTGCGATCTTCGCGCGGGCAATAGCGCAGTGCACTGGCGCTCATACCGATCACTGCCAACGCACAACGCTCGCTGGCACCACGCCCGATCCACTCGCGCACCAGCGTCCGACGCGCCGGTGCGCTCACCACTTTTTTCGCAGCGCATCCTTGATCAGGTCGTTCTCGAACAGCTGCTCGGCCAGCAACTTCTTCAGCCGCGCGTTCTCGGACTCGAGGTCCTTGAGCCGCTTGGCATCGGGCACGCTCATCCCACCGAACTTGCTGCGCCACAGGTAGTACGAGGCCTCGCTGAAGCCATGCCGCCGGCACAGGTCCTTGATGGCGACGCCGCTTTCGGCTTCGCGCAGGAAGCCGATGATCTGTTCTTCGGAAAAACGCTTCTTCACGTCCAATCTCCTCGGGGTAGGGAATTGGACTCCAAACTGAGGCACTACTCAAAATTGGGGGGACGTCGCCAGCGCCAAGGTGTTTTCGCAGTGCTTACATGCGCGAACGCGCGTGCGTTTGTGTGCCTCGGTAATCGTGCACGATGGGGTCCTGAACACCCTCCAAGCAACACCCCAGCATGTCACCAAGGCGACACGGCCGTTTCTCCATACGGATAAATGTGCGCGATCTTCCCATCTGCAGTGTGCTCGAGCGGCGCCATCTTGATGCTGCGTAGATGGGTCTGGCCGCCCGACAACACAGCGTCGTGATAGAACAGATACCACTGGCCTTCGAAGGCGCAGATGGAGTGGTGCGTGGTCCAGCCGACCACCGGGTCGAGCAGCACGCCCTGGTAGACGAACGGGCCGTAGGGTGAGTCGCTGGTGGCATAGCAGATCAGATGGGTGTCGCCAGTGGAATACGACAGGTAATAGCGGCCGGCGTGGTGGTGGACCCAGGGGCCTTCGAAGAAGCGGCGGGCGTGGTCGCCGGCGCGCAGCGGGGCGCCGTGTTCGTCGAGGATGACGATCTCGCGGGTGGGTTCTGCCAGTTGCGTCATGTCCTCGCGCAGGCGTGCGACGCGCGGGCCGAGTGCGGGCGCATCGTCGGCCGGTTCCTGATGGGTCTGCGCGTAGACATTGTCGCGGTAGTGCTGCAGCTGGCCGCCCCAGATGCCGCCGAAGTACAGGTAATGCGCGCCGTCGTCGTTGGCGAAGATGGCCGGGTCGATCGAGTAGGTGCCGGCGATGGGCTCGGGTTCGGCGACGAACGGGCCTTGTGGTCCATCGCCGACCGCCACGCCAATCTGGAAGATGCCGTCGGCCCGTTTTGCCGGGAAGTACAGGTAGGTCCTGCCATCGCGTTGCGCGGCATCCGGCGCCCACATCTGGCGCTGTGCCCACGGCACATCGCGCACGTGCAGCACCTGGCCAAGGTCTTCCACCGCCGCATCAGGATGGGCCATGCGGAACACGTGGTAGTCGGCCATGTCGAAATGCGAGCCATCGTCGCTGAAGGCGACACCGGCATCGATATCGTGCGAGGGATAGATGTACAGCGCGCCGTCGAACACGTGCGCGGACGGGTCGGCGGTGTAGACGTGGCTGACCAGCGGTGCGGAAATGGCGGTGCGCGCCAGGGCCTGCAGTGCGGCGGCTTCCAGTTCATTGGACATGCGCGTACCTGTGCATGAGAGGGAGGGGAGGGGTGTCAGCCGGCGGCCAGCGGCGCGGCCTGGCGGCGCGTGCCCAGCTCGTGTTCGATGCGGGTTTCCAGCGCCTTGTCGATCTCGTACAGCGCCAGCAGTGCGGTGCCGAGCAGGAACGGAATGGACGCATACACGCTAATGGCCAGGCGAATGCCGCCGGTGACCGCGGCGCTCTGTTGCGGGATTGCCGCGTCATAGCCGTAGAACGCCAGGATGCCGGCGACCAGGGCGCCGCCCACGCTCAGCCCGATCTTCAGGCCGCACAACATGGCCGAGAAGATGATGGCGGTGGCACGCCGGTGGTTCTTCCATTCCGAGTAGTCGGCCACGTCGGCGATCATGGCCCACAGCAACGGTATGGTGATGCCGTAGAAAAAGCCGTGCAGCACGTAGGAGGCGAACACCCAGCCGATCGCCGTGGGCGAGTAAACGTAGAACGCCATCAGGAACAGGGTGGACATCAGCAGCGCGCCACCGAACACATTGCGCTTGCCGTAGCGGTCCGCCAGGCGCTTGGAAAAACCAATTCCCACGATCATCGCCAGGATGCCGCCGGCACTGAACACGCTGAAGGCCGAGGTGGGCGGATCCTGCGGCCACTGCAGCGCGCTCATGCCGGCACCGGTGAGCACGCTGTTGATGGCGCCGATGAAGCGGTTGAAGCCGCCGTTGTCCAGGAACTGCGCCAAGGCGCCGGCGTCCAGGTAGTACTTGAAATAGTAGATGTACATCCCGCCTTTCATGGCGAGATTGATGAACACCAGGATGGTCAGCGCCAGCATCACCAGCCACGGCTTGTTGCGTACCAGATCGGTGAGATCCTGGCGCACGCTGGTGCGCTGTTCGGTGATCGGCAGCACGCGCTCGCGCGTACTGAAAAAGGTGATCAAAAAGCACAGCGTACCGATCGCGGCGAACAACGCCATGGTGTTGCGAAAGCCCTGCGCCTTGTCGCCATTGCCCAGGATCAGCACCAGCGGCAGCAACAGCACCTGGATGATGAACTGCGCGAAGGTCACTGCCAGAAAGCGATACGCCGACAAACTATTGCGTTGCTCCATGCTGCCGGTGAGCACGCCACTCAAGGCCGAATACGGCAGGTTGTTGGCCACGTACACCAGCATCAACAGCGTGTAGGTGGCGAAGGCGTAGATGAGCTTGCCGTGCTCGCCCAGTGCGGGGGTGTTGAACGCGGCCAACGAGAGCGCGCCGAACGGCAGCGCCGTCCACAGGATCCACGGGCGGAACTTGCCCCAGCGGGTGCGCGTGCGATCGGCCAGGATGCCGATGATGGGCGTGAACACAAATGCGCCCAGCAGGCCGACCACGAAGATCAGCGTGGCGGCCGCGCTTGCCGGGATACGGAAGACATCGGTGTAGAAAAACGCGAGGAAGGTGACCAGGGTCTGGAAGATCAGATTGGCCGCCAGGTCGCCGAGGCTGTAGCCGATCTTTTCGCGCAAGGACAGCTGCTGTGACCGATCGTTCATGAGGTGGGGCAGGCTCGAGGAGTGCTGCGGAAACGCCGCGGCGCGCAGTGCGCCACCGGTCGCGGTTGGGAGGACCCGCGACCGGTGACGGCAACACTCAGAAGGTACCGCGGATGCCGAGCATCACCGTGCGCCCCGGCTGGTACAGGTCATAGGTGGCGTTGGGCCAGGCGTAGGTGGTGCGCAGCGGTTCGTCGGTGAGGTTGGTCACGTTGAGCGTGATCTGCGGCTTGGATGGCAGCCAATCCAGCGCGTAGCTCGCCGACAGATCCAGCTGGCCGCGTGCGTCGGCGTTGAGGCGTGCATACGGGATGCCGTTCTGGTTGGCGCCGGAGATCACCATGTCGTCGTTCCAGGTGTAGGACAGGCGCACCGAGGCGGCGTTCTTTTCCCAGTACACGGTGCCGTTCCACAGGTTGGGTGCCACGCCCACGGCCACCGCCGGCACGCCTTCGCCTTCGGAGGACTGGGTGACGTGGGTGTAGTTCACGCTGAAGCCCAGGCCGTCGACCAGCTTGTCCAGCGGCTGCACCCAGATCGCTTCGGTGCCGCGGATGTTCAGCACGCCATCGGCGTTGACCTGGGTCTGCACGTCCACGGTGGCCGCATTCGGGCCGCCGCGCTGGTCCAGGCCGGCTTGCTGGATCGGCAGCAGGCTCTCGTACGGCACGCCCAGATCGTTGAACGGGATGCGCCGCACGCCGTTGACGGTGAAGCCGCTGATGCGTTTGTTGAACAGCGTCAGGCCCACATAGCCTTCGCCGCCGGTGTACCACTCGCCACCGAAGTCCACGTTGGTGGACAGGTACGGCGCCAGGTTCGGATTGCCTTGGGTTGCGGTCTGCGCGGAGGGGTCGCTGAAGTTGGTGTTGGGCAGCATCGCGCTGGGGTCGGGGCGGGTGAGCGTGCGCGAGCTGGACAGGCGCATGACCACGTTGTCGGCCACATCCCAGGCCACGTTGAACGAGGGCAGGGTTTCCTTGTAGTCCGAATCCAGCACCTGCACCTGGCGGATGCCGTTGATGGTGACCGGGCCGGTGATGGTCTGGTCGGTGGTCACGTAGCGCACGCCGGCATTCAGGCGCAGCGTGCGGTTCCACACTTCGGTTTCGGCGTTGGTTTCGATGTAGAAACCCAGGTTCTTTTCGCGGATGCCGCCGGCCGAGGCGCCGGTGTTGGCGGAGTTGGTTTCCGGTGCGGAATCGCGCAACGCGTAGTAGTTGGTATCGCCCAGGAAGCGATTAAAGTCGGCGGTGATGAACCCGCCCGGGCCGGGCCGCAAATAGCTGGACAGGGCCGCGTTGGGGATCGCCGAACCCGGCCCGCCATTGCACACGTTGCCGCCGCCGCCACGGCAGATCACCTGTTCCCACGCGGTGCTGTTGTCGAAGCCGCGGATGGTGCGCTCGGCCTGGTCGTAGGAGGTGCCGATCTTGATGTTGCGCTTGTCCTCGCCGAACTGCAGGTCGGCACGTGCGCCGCGTGTCTGGGTGACGCGCTTTTCGTTCTGGATGTTGACGCGGCCACCGGCCCAACCCCAACCCAAGTTGGGGTCGTTGAGGTCCAGCGGGCTGCTGATCGACGGGCGGTCGCCGCCCTCGTTGCGGTAGTCCACGGTGGTGAACGGCGAGGTGACCAGGATGCTGGGCGACTCGCGCGCCAGCCAGCTGCGGGTGGCGTTGGCCTGCACGTTGAGCTTGATGTCCTGGTTCTCGCCGAACAGCAACTCGGCGCCGGGATTGACGCTCCAGAATTTGACCTCTTCGCGGTACGGGCGCGCTTCCAGGAAGTACTGCGCGTTGGCGAAGGTGGCGCTGGTGACCACGTTGTTCTGATCCAGCTGCATGCCGAGCGGAATCATGTTGCCGTTGCGGCCGATCAAATTCATGCTGATCCGCTCGGTGGTGCGCTTGGCTTCCGAATACAGCGTGTCCAGGTAGAAATGCATGCTGTCCGACGGCCGCCATTCCAGCGACATCACCGAGGCATCGCGGTCGCGATCGCCCGTCATGTACACGCTGCGGCCCAGGCGCGGAATCAATGCATCGCTGATCTGGTCGATGCTCAGGCCCGGGTTGCGCGCCAGCAGCCATGCCGCGTCGATGGTTTCGCCCGTGGTGAGGCCGCTGCCGGCGGTGGCCGGCACGCGGTCGGGAATGCGCCAGTTGCCACCGCCATTGACGTTGCAGGCGGTGGGTTGGTTGGTGGCCGGCGTGCCGGCGGGCGGGGTGAGCCCGCACTGGGTGTAGGTGAGGCCGGGATTGGTCCAGCCCACGCTCTCAAAGCCTTCCACGCCCAGTTTGCTGCGCACCGAGGCCACGCCGAACAGCGCGCCGAAGGTGCCTTGCTCGTTGGTCCAGCTGCCCATCACCGCGCCGCGCGGGGTGGTCTTTTCGCTGGTGCTGTTCCAGTCTGCCTGCGCCTGGTAGGTGAAGTGCACGCCGGGGCGATCGAATGGGCGCGCGCTGCGCATGTCCACCACGCCGGAGACGCCGCCCTCGAGCATGCTGGCGGTGGGCGTCTTGCTCACGGTGAGCTGGGTGAAGAACTCGGTGGGGAACAGGTTGAGGTCGACCTCGCGGTTCTGGTTCTGCGCGTTCAGGCCGATCGAGGCAGTGGCGATGCTGGCGCCGTTGAGCGTGGTCTTGGTGAAGCTGGTGCCCAGGCCGCGGATGGCGATGTTGAGGCCTTCCCCATTGACGTCGCGCGAGAGCTGCACGCCGGGGATGCGGTTGAGCGACTCGGCGATATTCATGTCCGGGAACTTGCCGATGTCTTCGGCAAACACGGTGTCGGCAAAGCCGACCGAATCGCGCTTGGCATCGGTGGAAAACTGGATGCTGCGCCGGTAACCGGAGACGGTGACGGTATCGAGCTGGGTGACGGCATCGCCGCTACCGGCGGTAGTGGGCGGCGTCTGTGCGGCCGTGGCCGCAGCGCCTGCATCGGTGGATTGCGCAAAGGCGCAGGTGCTGGCCATGCCCAGCAAGGCGGTACTCAATGCGCAGGACAACGTGGTACGTGCATAACTGTTCTTCACCGTAATCCCTTCCCTATCAGGTGAGCAGATGTCCCACGCATCGCCCCTGCGCAGGGAGTGCCGGCACCGGCGGATGCGGGGCGGCGATGAAGCGGCGGAGCAACAGGCGACTGGTGGCGCCGGATGTTAGCGCTACCAAATCGCAGACATCACGCTGCAGGGCAGCATAGATTGGCAGGCATAGCGGAGGCGGCTGTGTGACAGGCAGGTACGAGGTGTTGCATCAATGCAGTGCGCATTGGCGTGCTGCACTGCGTAATGGATTCTGCCGATGCGCGTGGTAATGGTAGCGCTATCACCCGTGGCGCAATGCCACCCTCGTGCAGGTGCAGTGGTCGATGAATCGAACCGAAGAACACACGGCCACCGCGCCACGTTCACCGCGTTGCCGCCTTGCGCACAGGGGCAACGCGCACAGGGCATTGGCAGATTGCCGTTGCGCGCTGCCGCCGCGGTGCACGTTGTGAGCGAGTTGCCGGTGAACGCCGCAGCGACCGGGCCGCTGGCGCGGCTGGACCGGATGCGCTGGCGTGTGTGTGCGCTGTTGCTGGCGGCCACCACCATCAATTATGTCGACCGCCAGGTGCTGGGCGTGCTGGCGCCGTTCCTGCAGACGCAGATCGGCTGGAACGAAATCCAGTACGGCTATATCGTCACCGCCTTTCAGGCCGCGTATGCCCTCGGCTTGCTATGCAGCGGCGCGGTGATCGACCGCTTCGGCACGCGCGCAGGCTATGCCTTGGCCATCGGCATCTGGAGCCTGGCCGCGATGGGGCATGCGCTGGCCACCACCGTAGTGGGCTTTGCGATTGCGCGGTTTTTCCTGGGGCTGGGCGAATCGGGCAATTTCCCGGCGGCGATCAAGACCGTGGCCGAATGGTTCCCGCGCCGCGAGCGTGCGCTGGCCACCGGCATCTTCAATTCCGGCTCCAACATCGGCGCCATTGTCGCGCCCTTGCTGGTGCCGGTGATCGCCACCGCCTGGGGCTGGCAGGCCGCGTTCTTGTTCACCGGTGTGCTCAGTGCCACCTGGCTGGTGGTGTGGTGGTGCAGCTACCACCCACCCGAGCAGCAGCCGGGGCTGACGGCGGCCGAGCTTGCGCATATCCGCAGCGATGCGCACGAGCCGGTGCAGCGCCGGTTGTCGTGGTTGCAGGTGATGCGGCACCGGCAGGCCTGGGCATTTGTGCTGGGCAAGTTCATCACCGACCCGATCTGGTGGTTCTTTTTGTTCTGGCTGCCCAAATTCCTGCACGCCGAATACGGCCTGAGCCTGCTGCAACTGGGCGCGCCGTTGATCGTGATCTTCGTGCTGGCCGATATCGGCAGCATCGCCGGCGGCTGGGTGGCCGGGCGCTTCATTGCGCGGGGCTGGAGCGTCAACCGCGCACGCAAGACCGCGATGTTGATCTGCGCGTTGTCGGTGGTGCCCATCGTGTTTGCCGCGCGTGCCGACAATCTCTGGGTGGCAGTCGGTTTGATCGGGCTGGCGACGGCCGCGCATCAGGGTTGGTCGGCGAACCTGTTCACGCTGCCCTCGGACATGTTTCCGCGCCATGCGGTGGCCACCGTGGTGGGCATCGGCGGCTTTGCCGGCGCGGTGGGCGGCATGTTGATCGCCACCTTCATCGGGTTCTTGCTGCAAGCCACCGGCAGTTACGTGCCGGTGTTCCTGATGGCGGGCTCGGCCTACCTGCTGGCGCTGGCCATCGTGCACCATCTGGTGCCGCGGCTGGAGCCGGCGCAGCTGCCCGCCGATGCACCCGCACCTCCCGCCACGCACCCCTGAGGGCCCACCATGTCCACGCATGCATGCGCACTGTTGTTGATGCTCACCGCTGGCCTGGCGCCAGCCGCGCAGGCCGCGCCGCTGGCGGCGAGTGCGTCCAAGTTCCTGGGCAGTGCCTACGGCCCGCAACAGGCGCCGGGGTTTCCCCAATACTGGAACAAGCTCACGCCGGAAAATGCTGGCAAGTGGGGCAGTGTGGAGGCGGTGCGCGACCAGATGGACTGGAGCGGCCTGGATACCGCCTACAACTTCGCCAAGGCCAACGGCATGCCGTTCCAGATGCATGTGCTGGTGTGGGGCAACCAGCAGCCGGAATGGATCAAGCACCTGCCGCCTGCCGAGCAGCGCCGCGAGATCGAGCAATGGTTTGCCGCGGTGGCGCAGCGCTACCCGGATATCGACCTGCTGGAAGTGGTCAACGAGCCGCTGAACGACCCGCCCAGCAAGGACGATAACGGCGGCGGCAATTATCTGCAGGCGCTTGGCGGCAACGGTGCCAGCGGCTGGGAGTGGGTGCTGCAATCGTTCCGGCTGGCGCGCCAGCAGTTTCCGCGTGCACGGTTGATGATCAACGACTACAGCATCACCAATAGCCCGCAGGCCACGCAGCGTTATCTGCAGATCGTGCAGCTGTTGCAGCGCGAGCAGCTGGTGGATGCGATCGGCGTGCAGGAGCACGCGTTCGAAACCACACCGAACGTGGCGATGTCGGTGCACCGTGCCAATCTCGACACGCTGGCCAGCACCGGCCTGCCGATCTACATCACCGAATTCGATCTGGATGGCCCAAGCGATGCGCAGCAGCTGGCCAGCTACCAGCGTGTGTTTCCGGTGTTCTGGGAGCACCCGGCGGTGGCCGGCATCACGCTGTGGGGCTATCGCCCCGGCTTGTGGCGCGACAAGGAAGCGGCTTATCTCATCCGCGCCGATGGCAGCGAGCGGCCGGCGCTGGCCTGGTTGCGCGACTACGTGGCCCAGCATCCTGGCGTGCGCGCACCGTGATGCGCTGCCGTGGCTGTACCGTTCTCCCCTGTTGTCTGGTGACCTGAGTCCATGCCCACACCCTTGATCCTGCACGACGACCGCCTGCTGCCGGCAGACCCCGCCACGCGTGCCATCGCGCGCCGCCTGTATGCGCAGACCGCGGCGTTGCCGATCATCAGCCCGCACGGCCATACCGACCCGGCCTGGTTTGCCACAGATGCCCCGTTCGCCAACGCGACCGAGCTGCTGCTGGTGCCCGATCACTACGTGTTCCGCATGCTGTACAGCCAGGGCATCGACCTGGATCAACTCGGCATTCCGCATGCCGATGGATCACGTGCGCCGGTGGACCCGCGTGAGGCCTGGCGCGTGTTCGCCAGCCAGTTCGCGCTGTTGCGTGGCACGCCCTCGGCGTTGTGGCTCAACCACGTCTTCCATCAGGTGTTCGATCTGCGCATCCGCCTGGATGCCGGCAGCGCCGACCACTACTACGACCACATCACCGCCGCGCTGCAGACGCCGGCGTTCCGGCCGCGCGCGCTGTTCGAGCGCTTCAACATCGAGGTGATCGCCACCACCGAGTCACCGCTGGACACGCTGGAGCACCACGCCACCATTCGCGACAGCGGTTGGAGCGGGCGCGTGCTCACCGCCTACCGCCCGGATGCGGTGGTGGACCCGGAGCATGAGCAATTCGCCAGCGCGCTGCAGCAGTTCGGCGCGCTGACCGGCGAGGATGTCCTGCAGTGGCCGGGCTATCTGCGTGCACATCGGCAGCGCCGCGCGTTCTTCGCTGCGGCGGGCGCCACTTCCACCGATCACGGCCATCCCAGTGCGGCCACCGCGGACCTGTCGCCCGCCGAGGCACAACGCCTGTTCGACACGGTGGTGCGTGGTCAGGCCACGCCGGCGCAGGCAGAGTTGTTTCGCGCGCAGGTGCTTACCGAGATGGCGGCGATGAGCGTGGACGACGGCCTGGTGATGCAGCTGCATCCGGGTTGTTTCCGCAATCACAACCGCGCGCTGTTTGAGCGGTACGGGCGCGACAAGGGCGCCGACATCCCGATGCGCACCGACTACGTGCATGCGCTCAAGCCGCTGCTGGACCGGTTCGGCAACGACGCGCGCTTTCGCCTGATCGTGTTCACGCTGGACGAAACCAGCTACAGCCGCGAACTGGCGCCGCTGGCCGGGCATTACCCGGCGCTGCTGCTGGGCCCGGCGTGGTGGTTCCACGATGCGCCGGAAGGCATGTGGCGGTTCCGCGAGCAGACGCTGGCCAGTGCCGGCTTCTACAACACGGTGGGCTTCAACGACGACACCCGCGCATTTCTGTCGATTCCCGCACGCCACGATGTGGCGCGGCGCGTGGACAGCGCATTCCTTGCGAAGCTGGTGGCCGAGCATCGGCTGGACGAAGACGAGGCCATGGAGGTCGCGATCGATCTGGCGTACCGCCTGCCCAAGCAGGCCTATAAGTTGTGAGCGCGGGCAGCTGCGCTGCGTGCGCCCCTGCGAGGACTGGCGCACTGCAGGCGGCATGCACCTGAGGGGAGTGAGGGAGTGAGGGGATGACACCAGCTGTTATGCAGCAGCAGGCAACCACGACCGCACAGCGCGTGAGCGAGCGCGGTGTAAGCGTGGCGATGACCTGCGCCATCCATCACCTACGGGGTGTGCTGCATCGCCTCCGCAGGCGTGCACGCGATGGGCGTCCAGACCCTACGCAGCGACCGCTGCAGCGCAGCCTGCGCGCGGGCTGCATGGCGCTGGTCTGCCTCTGCAGTACAGCAGGCGTGGTCACAGCGGCGGAGCCAACCAACGCGCCGCGCGAACGGCTCTCGCTCAACGCCGACTGGCGCTTCCAGCGCGGCGATCCACCGGGCACTACCGTGCGGCTGGAGTACGACGTACGCCCGGAGGTGGTTCGCAGCGAAGACGGCAAGGTGGCCGATGCGCGGCCCGAGCAGGCGCAACACATCGACGCCGACGCGCGCGACGTGCTCAAACCGTGGATCCTGCCGACTGCCAACAACCTGATCGCCGACCCCACGCAGCGGCATGTGCGCCCGCCCGGGCACCCGGGCAGTGCGGTGGCCTACGTGCAGCCCACGTTCGACGACAGCGCATGGCAGCACGTGGACCTGCCACACGATTGGGCAATCGCAGGGCCGTTCCTGGCCGATGGCCCGCATGGCGGCATGGGGCGATTGCCGAGCTGGGGCGTTGGCTGGTATCGCAAGGCGCTGCAGATTCCGGCCAGCGACCGCGGCCGCTCGCTGTTTCTCGATCTCGATGGCGCGATGTCCTACGCCACTGTCTGGCTCAACGGCAAGCTGGTGGGCGGCTGGCCGTACGGCTACACCAGCTGGCGCGTGGATCTCACGCCGTATGTGGTGCCGGGCGGGCACAACCAGCTGGCGATCCGGCTGGACAACCCGCCTGATTCGGCGCGTTGGTATCCCGGCGGTGGCCTGTATCGCAATGTCTGGTTGACCAAGACCGGCCCGCTCCGCGTTGCCCAGTGGGGCACGCAGCTGAGCACGCCGCAGGTGTCGGCCGAGCGCGCGCAGGTGCAGCTGGCGGTGCAGTTGGACAATGCCGGTGCCGCCCCCGTGCACGCGCAAGTGAGCACCGCGCTGTACGCGCTGGATGACGCCAGCGGGCTGCGCCGTGGCCCGGCGGTGGCGCAGATCGCCGCGGTGCAGGTACAGGTGGCGGCGGGTGGCAGTGCACGCGTGCAGGGCAGTACGCAGATCGAGGCGCCACGGCGTTGGGGCCCGCCACCGACACAGCAACCGCATCGCTATGTCGCGGTGACCGAGGTTAGCCAGGGTGGCCGCGTGGTCGATCGTGTCGAAACGCCGTTCGGGGTGCGCAGCGTGGTCTTCGACCCGGACAAGGGCTTGGTCATCAACGGCGAACACGTGCCCATCCGCGGGGTCAACAACCATCACGATCTGGGCGCGCTGGGTGCCGCGTTCAACGTGCGCGCCGCCGAGCGGCAGCTGCAGTTACTGCAACAGATGGGCGCCAATGCCATCCGCATGAGCCACAACCCGCCCGCGCCGGAATTGCTGGAGCTCACCGACCGCATGGGTCTGCTGGTGGTGGATGAGGTGTTCGACAGCTGGGAGATGAAAAAGACCCCGCTGGATTTCCACCTGATCTTTCCGCAATGGCACGAGCCGGATCTGCGCGCCATGCTGCGCCGCGACCGCAACCATCCCTCCATCATTTTGTGGAGCGTGGGCAACGAA
This sequence comes from Xanthomonas sp. NCPPB 4037, assembly GCF_041475695.2. NCBI lineage: Bacteria > Pseudomonadati > Pseudomonadota > Gammaproteobacteria > Lysobacterales > Lysobacteraceae > Xanthomonas > Xanthomonas sp. NCPPB 4037. The sequence continues at coordinate 240,521 of NZ_CM191261.1, read as the reverse complement.
GTGGGCGAGCAATACACCGGCGAAGCGGGCGCCGCGATCGCGCGCAGGCTGCACGCCATCGTGCACGCCGAAGACCCTACGCGCCCGGCGACGGCGGCAATGAACTACGCCTCGCCCGAGATGCCGCTGCCGGCGGCGCTGGATGTGATCAGCCTCAACTACCAGGGCGAAGGCATCCGCGATACGCCCGAGTTCGAAGGTACCGAGCGCATCCGCAAGCCGCCGCAATACCCGGCCTTCCATGCCAAATTCCCGCGCAAGGCCATCCTCAGCAGCGAGACGGCCTCGGCGCTGAGCAGCCGCGGCGTGTACCTGTTTCCGGTGAGTGCGCAGAGCAGCGCGCCGGTGCGTGATGGCCGCGGCGGCGATTCGGTGGCCCACCAGGTCAGCGCGTATGAACTACACGCGGTGGATTTCGGCTCAAGTGCCGACAAGGTCTTTGCCGCGTTGGATCGGCATCCGTTCGTGGCCGGCGAGTTTGTGTGGACCGGCTTCGACTATCTCGGCGAGCCCACGCCGTACTACAGCGCACGCAGTTCCTATTCCGGCATCCTGGATCTGGCTGGCTTCCCCAAGGACCGCTACTGGCTGTATCAGGCGCGCTGGCGGCCGGAGCTGCCGATGGCGCACCTGCTGCCGCACTGGAGCTGGCCGGGGCGCGAGGGCCAAGTGACGCCGGTGCACGTGTTCACCTCCGGCGACGAGGCCGAGCTGTTCGTCAACGGCGTCTCGCAAGGCCGCAAGCGCAAGGCACCATTGCAGTACCGGCTGCGCTGGGATGCGGTGGTCTACCAACCGGGCGAGCTGCGCGTGCAGGCTTACAAACATGGCAGGCCGTGGGCCAGCGACCGTGTGCTGACGGCCGGCCGCGCCACGCGCATGCAGCTCAGCGCCGACCGCAGCCGGATCCGCGGCGATGGCAAGGACCTGAGTTTCATCACCGTGCGCCTGCTCGATGCCGACGGGCGCCCTGCACCGACTGCAGGCGACCGCTTGCGATTCCGCGTGGAAGGCGCGGGCGAACTGGTTGCCACCGACAACGGTGACCCGACCAACCTGGAGGCCTTCGTCCTGCCCGAGCGCAACGCGTTCAACGGTCTGTGCCTGGTGATCGTGCGCGCCAAACCGGGCGCCCAGGGGCCGATCACCGTGCACGTGCAATCCGACACGCTGCAGTCCGCCAGCGTGCAGGTGCTGGCGGAATGAGCGGGGTGTTGCCCGTGGTCGCTCGCTCAGTTACAGAGGCGTCCATCGCCCGACGCGCGCGCAACCGCACCCGCTGTGACAGCATCACTTCCAGGAACCACTGCATGCGCCTGTTTCGCCCACTCTTCTTTCGATGCGCGCTGTTGCTGGGCGTGCTCGGCACGGCCGTTTCGCCCATCGCCTCGGCGGCCTGCACATCGGGCACCACGGCGCTCAAGGACGCGTATGCACGCGGCTTTCTGATCGGCACTGCGGTCAATGCCGACATCGTGTCCGGCAAGGATGCGGCCTCCGCGGCGCTGGTTGGCTGCCACTTCAACGCGGTGACCGCCGAGAACGTGATGAAGGCCGAGGTGGTGGCGCCGCAGCCGGGCGTGTTCGATTTCACCGTGGCCGATGCCTTTGTCGCCGACGGGCAGCGGCGTGGCATGTTCATCGTTGGCCATACGCTGGTCTGGCACAACCAGACGCCGGAGTGGTTCTTTGTCGATATAAACGGCAAACCGAATACGTCGCAGGCCCAACTTGAACGCATGCGCGCGCACATCGCACGCGTGGCCGGTCGCTACGTGGGCAAGGTGCAGGCCTGGGACGTAGTCAACGAGATCATCGACGAAGACGGCAGCTACCGCTCCACCAACTGGGTGCAGCGCGTCGGCGATGGCGACACCGTGGTGCGCAATGCGTTCGCCTTCGCGCAGCGCTATGCGCCCGACGCACAGCTCTACTACAACGACTTCAACGCCTGGCGGCCGGCCAAGCGCGACGGCATCGTGCGCATGGTCAGGATGCTGCAGCAGGCCGGCATCCGCATCGACGGCGTGGGCATGCAAGGGCATTGGGGCCTGAACTACCCCAGCGTGCAGGACATCGAAGCCGCCATCGACGCCTACGCTGCGCTCGGGGTCAAGGTCATGATCACCGAGCTGGACATCGACGTGCTGCCGGTCACCAAGGAAGGCCAGGTGATCGGCACCGGCTTTGCGCACAAGCAGTTCCAGTTGCCGGAATTCAAGCACTTTCTCGACCCGTACCCGAATGGCCTGCCACCACAGGTGCAGACGCAGCTACGCGACCGCTATGCGGAACTGTTCGCGCTGTTCTGGCGCAAGCGCGACAAGCTGGCGCGCGTCAGCGTCTGGGGCGTCAGCGATGGCATGTCCTGGAAGAACGACTACCCCGTGCCCGGCCGCACCAATTACCCGTTGCTGTTCGACCGCAACCACCAGCCCAAGCCGGCCCTGGATGCGGTGCTGGCGGTGCCGGCAGCGGCGCCGCCAGCACCGCGACAGCAGCCCTAGCGTTTCGGCCCACTGCCGGGGGCGCGCACGCGCCAGCGTGGCTCAGCGTGTCAACACCTGCGGTGATGGTGTCTGCGCCTGCGCGTGGTCCGGCTGTTCCGCCTGCACCGTGCGCTGGGTGTGCGCGTGTTGCGCGGCCTGCTCCTGCAACTGCTGGTAGGTGTCCTGCGCCGGCCGCGCAATCGCCTCCTGCGTCGTCATGTGCGCACGGTTGGCGTGGGGATCGGGCGACGCCGTGGGGCCGTCACGGTAGACGAACGCCAGCTCGCCACTTTGATGCGTCGCGGTCGCACGGTTGAAGCCCACCGACAGCTGGTCGCGGTCAGTGAAGCCATTCTGCTTGGCCAGCAAGGTCAGGCTGGCGGTCATGCGCTCGCTGTTGTCGTCCCAGTCCTTGCCCAGCGCCTGCTCGGCCTCGGCCACACCACGACGAAGCTTGCCGTGCAAGGCACGGTTCGCCTCGCTCGGCTCGGCGGCCCGCTTGGCGTCCGGCGGCGTTGCGCTGGTGTCGCGAAAGCCGCTGCCGAACAGTGACGCCGCTGCGTCCTTTTCCAGGATGCCAATTGCTTTCAGGTCCACATGCACGTCCGGCTGCGCGCGCGTGGGGTCAGCCCGCTGCGCGGCTGCTTCGGCCTCGGCCGCCGCAACCAGGTCGCGTGCGCCGTATTGTTGCGGGTAGCCGCGCGCGTCATAGAACAACTTGCCCATCGCCTCGACATTGCTCGGCACAGCCGGATCGATCTTCAGATCGTTACCAAAGCGCAGCCCCTCCTTGGCTGTGTAGACGGCGTGGGGAGCCACGCCCTGTTTGTCGATGTAGCTGGTCATCTCCCTGCTGGCTTCATACAGATCCCCCAGCGTTGCATTGGGGGTGCTGCGCTTGATGTGGCCGGCCAGCGTATTGATGCCGGCGATCTCGTCCTTGGCTTCACGTGTGCGATCTTCCGCGACATGCGCTTTGATCAGGGCGGTGTAGTCGTGCGGCGAGGGCGATCGGGCAACCTCGGCGATCTTGTTCTCGAATGTCCGGTCGGACGTCTGGATGGCGGCCCGGTTGATCGCATGTCCGATCTCATGGCCAAGAACCATCCGCGCGGTATTGGCCGAGTCATCGCGCGGCACATCCATCCTCGCGCTGCGCAGCACGTCCATGGGCAATGCGATTTGGCCGGTCCGCGGACTGAAGTAACCGTTTCCCTCCTTTTCGGACGGCGCAAAGCCGGACAGCTGCTTCTGATCAATTGCCTGCTGTACTTGCGCCTTGAGTTCCGGCGTGTTGTCCAGCATCTGCCGCAGCGCCCGGCCTTCTGTGGCGTGCGCTGCTTCGAACGTGTCCAGCATCTGTTTCAGGTCATCGTCATTTGCCATTCCCATCTCCTTATGCGGTGGCCAGGATCTGCACGGTAGACACGCATGCCCGTGCATCGTCCTGCGCAGCGTCCCTACCGACAAAGGCATACACGACGATGTCACCGCGCTCAAAGTGCCAACGCCCGAGGCTGCCCAGACGCGGCGGCGCGATCCACTGCGCGACGAAACCTGCGTCGACCAGCGCCCGCCGGTAAGGCCCGATGGGTTGTGCACAATCCACAGCCGCCGCGCGCCCGGGCGCCTGCGAAAACGTGATGTCCAACCGCGAGGGTGGCAGGCCGTCTGCATCGGCAACTGAGCTCAAGGCATAGCTACTGCCATCGGCCAGCTGACCGGATGCGCCGAAACTCTGCGTGTTGTCTTGCGCCGCAATATGCAGGCCCGTGTATGCGGCAACCTGCGTGGGCGTGAGATCGCGTTTGCCGCCGATCGCAAGGATCAGCCGTACGACTGCGTGTGCCAGTTGCTCTGACGTCATCTCCGACATGGCCCGCTCCTGTGTATGGGGATTCGATGGGATAGAGGGTTGCGTACCCGCGCAGGCCGCCAGCAATGCGGTCGCCAGTAACAGCGCGCCGCACTGCACGCGACGGCCTGCGCGGGTGACGCGCAGCGTTGGTGGGTCAATCCCGTCGGCGAAATGAATGTCCATGCTGCAGCTCTCCTTTGGCTCGCCACCGCGCAACGCGCGTACGGCATCACCACTGCGCGTAGTGTAGCTGTCGTGTGCGCTTGGCGCAGGCCAACCGACTGCAGCGCGCTGAGCAGCGTTGCTCGGCAAGCGTTGAGGTGAAGCGTGCTGGCGCGCCGGATGGCATCATTGCGCAGCCCTCCAACAGGAATTGCCGATGCGCTTCCCGACCCGCGTACTGCTGGCTGTCTCGGTGATCACCTTGCTCACGTGCTGCGTGAAGCGCGAGCCACCTGCGCCGCGCTTCACCGCCGTGGGCCGCATCACCACGTTCGATCCGGCGTTTCGCGAGGTGGTGGCGCCGCAGGCGCGCATCGAAAAGCTCACCGAGGGCTTCACCTGGTCCGAAGGCCCCACCTGGGTGCGGCAGGGCGGCTATCTGCTGTTCACCGATGTGCCGGAAAACAAGCTGTATCGCTGGTCCGAAGATGCGGGGTTATCGGTGTTCCTGTCGCCTTCCGGTTACGCCGGCACGGATGTCGCCGCGCTGCGCGAAGCCGGTGCCAATGGCCTGTTTGCCGAACCGGGCGGCACCGTGTTGCTGGCCGATTCCGGTACCCGCATCGTGGCGCGGCTGGACCCTGCCACGCGCACGAAAACTCCGCTGGCCACCAGTTTCGATGGCAAGCGCTTCAACAGCCCCAACGATGTGGTGCGGCGCAAGGATGGCGTGGTGTTCTTCACCGACCCACCGTATGGCTTGAAGGGCATGAACGAGTCGCCAGTCAAGGAACTGCGCTTCAACGGCGTGTATCGCCTGGACACCGATGGCAGCGTGCACCTGCTCGACGACAGCCTGAGTTTTCCCAACGGCATCGCGCTGTCACCGGATCAGCGCACGCTCTACGTGGCCAACTCCGATCCGGCGCGCCCGATCTGGATGGCGTATGCGCTGGATGCGCAGGGCGCGGTGACCGGCAAGCGTGTGTTCGCCGATGCCACCGACCTGGTCAACAAAGACACGCCCGGCTTGCCGGACGGCATGGCGGTGTCGGCAGAGGGCCGCCTGTTCGCTACCGGCCCCGGCGGCGTCATCGTGTTCGATCCGGACGGCCGCAGACTCGGCCGCATCGAAACCGGTGCCGCCGTTTCCAACTGCGCGTTCGGTAATGATGGCCACACGCTGTACATGACCTCGCACGCACTGCTGGCGCGGGTGCAGGTGACCTCGCTTGGGTTGGAGTTTGCACGCTGACAAGCGCGCCATGCGCCGAGGCCCGCGATAGCCGCTCCACCGTAGGAGCGGCCTTGGCCGCGACAGGGCAGTGCCGATGCACGGCATGCGCAGGCGCTTGATGCAGGCGCGCCCGCAGCGCACTGGCTAGTCCAGTGACTGCGTCCCCTGCGCCTTCGCCAACACCAGCACATCCTCCAGCTCCGGCCCACCGCCCCGATTGGCGCTACCTGCAGCGAGATAGACATCGCCCTTCACTGCGGCGGCCTGCGTGCCGTGGCGCCCCTGCGGCAACGTTGGCAGTGTCGTCCAGCGCGCCGTACGCGGGTCGTAGGCCTCCACCTCCTCATGTGCCTTCACTTGACGCGTGCTCTCGCCGCCCATGACGAGCAGCCGGCCATCGCGCGCGATCGCGGCGGTGCCCGCACGTGGCGTCGGCAGCATGGCCGGTGCAACAGTCCAGCTGCGCTGTGCAATGTCATACACATCGACCTCACTGATTGTCTGCGCCAGGGTATTGCCGCTTTCATGCGCGGAACGACGCCCGCCGGCGGCATACAGCTTGCCGTCGAGCACTACGGCATGGAAGTGATCGCGCGCATGCGGTGCGTCGGGCAGCTGCGTCCATTGTTGTGTCCGGGTGTCGAAAGCATCCAGCCAGGGCACGTAGCCGCTCATGTGGCCACGCGTATTGCCGCCGACCAGATACAACACACCGGCATGCTCCACCGTGCCGGCGGCACCGCGACGGCGCTGCGTGGGAATCTCCGGCCCGACCTGCCAATGGTCGGTCTTCGGGTCGTAGATCAGCATGTTGGTGAGCGAGGCTTCTTCGGGATAGTTGCCCGTAAAGCCACCCACCACGTAGAGCTTGCCGGACGACACCACGGCCTGGGCATGATTGACCATCAGCGGCGGTGTGGCGCCCTGCGACCACCGCTGCGTGGTGGTATCGAAGATCTCCAGCGGCCGGTCGTCGCGCCCACCCAGCAGGTACAGACGATCATCGATCGCGACCATGCTGTTCTCATGGCGCGCGTGCGGCGTGTTGTGCGTGGCGACCGTGCGCCACTGCGCGGGCTGCACCGCCTGTGCGGCTTCAGCCGATGCGCGGTTGCCATCGGGTGTGGCGTCTACGTGTGCAGGACTACATGTGACCCCGGCAGCGAACACGGCTGCGCGGAACGAAGTCGCCAAGGAGCTCATGGACGTCTCTGCCTGATCGCGGTGACTGGCCAGTGTATCGGCACGCGCGTACGTCGTGCCCCTGCAAAAGCAGGCTGATCCGCACGGTGCAGCGACGCCATGCAAAATTATTGCAACGTCACGCTACGCTGCTTGCATCAAGTCGATGGAGCCCGGTGGACGCATCTATCAACTGCTGCACGGCGCGCCCAACGCAGCACGCTAGAGCGCGGATCGCACAGCCACAATGCACTGGCAGCGGTGGATGCTCTCAGGCGCACGCTCTTCACGTCCAACAGCACCCCGCAATGCGAACACTACGGCAACGCACTGACAGGAGAGCCGCGTGGCACGCACCTCGACAACAAAGACCCTCAACACCACGCCACCCAAGACCGTCGCCAACGCAGCAGCCCGCGGATTGCGGTTGCGTGAGCAACACGGGCGCGGCGGCACGGCGATTGGTGTGGCACGTGCAAGGGACCTGTCCGCCCAGAAGCAGCTCTCGGCCCAGACCATTCGGCGGATGCACGCGTACTTCGCCCGCCACAGCGTGGACAAGACCGGCAAGGGATGGGCGGATCGCACCAAGCCATCCGCCGGCTATATCGCCTGGCTGCTGTGGGGCGGCGATGCCGGGCAGCGGTGGGCCGAGCGACTGCATGCCCGCCTGCAGGAGGGTGACAACAAGCAGACCGGAGCGGCTACCAAGAAAGCCGCCAGCACGAAGTCGTCCGCCAAAAAAAGCGCGGCGAAAACAGGTGCAACCGCCGCCACGTCGAACAGCGGAGCACGTACAGCCGCGAAGAAGCGCGCGACACCCCGCAAGGGCACGGCAAAGAATGCCACTAGCAGACGCGCGACACAGCAGAGCAGCGTGCGGAAGAGCGCCACCAAGAAAGTGGCTGCCAACAAGGCAACAAGCAACAAGACGGCTGCCAAGAAAACCGCCAGCAAGAAGAGTGCGCCCTGGAAAAAAGCCAACCCGGCCAAGACCTCCAGGCCACTGTCGGCTGCGCAGAAAACCCAAGCCAAGGCGCGCGCCAAGGCTGCAGGCCGTCCGTACCCCAACCTGGTCGACAACATGGCGGTTGCGAAGCAGTCGAAAGCCAGGAAAGCCCCGGAGTAGGAGCGGCCAATACAACGTAGTGAGCGAGTGGGTGCGGACGACACGGAGGAACTTGAGTGCACGGCGCTGCCTAGGATTCCGTGCACCGGCGCGGGCGGCTGCGTCGGCGTTTTGATGGCTGCTCCAACTCGCCAATACGCAGCATCCATCCAGCACGTCTGCACCGCAGCAGGCCACCAGGCAGCGCGGATGCTCCGCGCTAACCGCCGCGGCTTGCCAAGCCGGTGCCCTCGCTCGCTACAACGCGGCGCGTTGCAGCGAGCGCCGCGCAAACTCAACGGACATCAGCTGCCCGGCTGAGCCTTACGCGCATGACGGCAGCGATCGGAACAGTACTTCACCTCGTCCCAGACACGCTCCCACTTCTTGCGCCAACGGAATGGTCGTCCGCAGTGCAAGCAGGGTTTTTCTGGAAGATGTTGCTTTTTGTGCATGCTGTGCCAACGGGAGTTGGGTGGACCACATCCAGGCGTTCGCTGCCGAGAATGCCACGTCCGGTCACGCGTGGCACCGCTATCTCCGAGCGGCTTGTGGGCTGTGGGTCCGGGTGATAACGTGCCACCGCAATCATCCAGGGGAAGGATCATGTTCAGCGATAGGGAATGTCGTTCGGTGATACAGCTGCCTAAGCGCGTTCTTGTGCAGGGTCGGCCAGCTGAGCGCAGTGCGAGCGTCAGTACGCCTACCAAGTCAGTAGACGAAACGTCATGCCTGGCGTTGGCCGCATGATCATCAACCCGGCACAGCTAGACGCACTGTTTCCATATGTATTTGGATTTTGGGCCGCGTACGCGACCGCAGCAAGCGCATTTTTTTACTTCAACAAGAACGCGGCGCTCAAACGCAAGGTGCTGGTCATCCTCACGGTGGCGACAGATCTCGCGCTGGTCGGGCTCATGTTTGCCACGGGCGCTCCCGCCATGTTTCTAGCGTTTCTTGTCGCGATCATGGTGTTTGGCGCCTGGCAGACGATTCGCTTCGTACGTTTTTGCGACAAGTGCGGCGCCAATAACTTCCCGCAAACGCAGTTCCAGGCCAGGACCGATTGCAAAGCCTGTGGCTCGCCACTTCAGGCTGCCGCGCACTGACGCTTGGCTTCGTGGCTAGCAGCCCTGATGGGATGCCGAGCACTTGCCATGACGCAACCAAAGATGCCAGTTCCCAACATGATTTCATGGTGTAAGGAGGTTTGCATGAGCAGCATGCGCTCAGTTGAGTACCTGGAACTTAAGACGCTGCGGTGCTGGGCCGTGTTTGTCTTCTCGGTAGTGACGCTTGCCGGGTGTGCCAGCGATGATTTCATGGTCCGTGGACATCATCGCCAGCAGTTGCCCTTGGAGGGCGTGGAGGAGGTTGTCGTGCGGTGTTACTGCCCGGACCGCGAGATCGCGCGGCCTGCGCGCCGTCATGATCTCGCCATTGAGAGTTCCGGTAATTATGGAAGCAGTGGGTATCACGGACCTCAAGAAAAGCCGAAATCCCTGCCAAAGGAATTCTGGGACTTTGTGAGTAGACGTGAAGGAAAACGGCTGATTCTTGAAAGCAGGGAGTTCACGTATATGCACCATTCCCAGCTGTTGAAGAAGGTCAAGATCTCAGTGCCCGCCAACGTCGCTGTACAGTTCGATGTGCTGTCCTATGGCGATCTTTTCGATCGGCAGGTGCATTGAGAGCAGCTATCAAAACTACTGCGCAGCCGCCAGGCGGGCGCAGCCGGTGCTCGGAATCGGCATGTACCCACTTACACTCCGGTTCCGCCGCGCCGCCCGCACCCACCTGACGGCTGCTCGCGACGTTTTGTTAGCCGCTCTAAACCGGCACGGTTGCGACAAGCTCGATCGTGGGTCTTTGCCACAAGCGAGAACTTCTTGGCATAAAGCGGAGGCACGGCATGCAGGACGAACGGGAGCGGGCGTGCCAGGAAATAGTGCTGTGCGAAGCGCGCCAGGATGAAGGTGTTATTTTCATCAAGGTTGTCGCACTACCTGGCGTGGATGCAGTCGAATTTGACACGGCGAGTGCACACAGGTTCGTGGCCCAGCTGCAGGCAGCAATCGCGCATGTCGAAGCAGGATGGGTTGGTAGCCCTGAAACGGCTGACGGAAGCACACCGTCGTAGCAGGCACGAATCACCAACACACACATGAATCACTAGGGCCTCTCATGTCTGACCAAGCTATCCCAATCCTCCCCAGCCGCTCGATCGCGCAGACGCTGACGTTCTACCGCGCGCTTGGCTTTACCGGCGATGCGCACCCGCATGATGCGGGCTACGCGATCCTGCAGCGCGGCGATGTGGAGCTGCATTTCTTTGCGCATCCGGATCTGGACCCGGCGGCCTGTTATGCGGGCTGCTATCTGCGCGTGACTGATGTGGATGGTGTCTATGCCGCGATGCGCACAGCAGCGCTTCCGGCACAAGGCATTCCACGGATCGATCCGCTCGGCGACAAGTCTTGGGGCATGCGCGAATTTGCGATTGTGGATGAGAGCGGCAATTTGCTGCGGATCGGGCAGGTGATCGCAGCCGGGTGATGTACGCCGTGATCACACGCCAGGCTGCTTACGGCGCCGCAGGGCTACACCACAGTGAAGAAGTGCGGCGCTAGGTTTGCAGGGACAGCATGCGCACGTGCCCGCTGGCACCTGCAGCGTGTCCAGTTTCACAGCCAATGCCGGCCGCAGCACATCACTCAGGTGAGACGCTGCGCTCGAAGCGCGCGGTCCACGTCTGCCGGCGTGCCCTTGCCCAGCGCGGCGTAGGCCGCTTGCAGGGCCTCGGTGAAACGCGGGTCTGCAGCCAGCGCACCAAACACGGTCTCCAACGCGAGAAAGGTCGACATCGCAGTGCCGGCATCATCGGTGGCCGAACGCCCTAGCGTGCCGAGTGCGTCGCCCAGCGGATCAACCAACCCAACACCTGCGTGCGCTTGCCTGCGCACATAGTGCAGCCAGGCTGCGACCGGCAGGCAGAGGCGATCGATGCGGCGGCCGGCGGTGAGTGCATCGGCAATGGTGCCGAGCAGGCGCACCGGAATCTTCTGTGAGCCATCCCAGGCGATCTGGGCCAGCAGGTGGCGGATGGCGGGGTTGCGGAAGCGGGCCAGGATGGCGTCGCTGTAGCGGTGCCGGTCGAAGCCGGGCATCGGCGCCAGGGTGGGGCCGATGTCCTCGCGCATCAGCGTTTCGACGAAGCTGGCCAGCGGCGTGTGCTGCATGGCATCGGCCACGGTCTCCAGCTGCAACAGGCTGCCGAGGTAGGCAAGCGCCGAGTGCGGGCCGTTGAGCAGGCGCAGTTTGGCGCGTGCGTAGCCGGCGATATCGTCGCTGAGCGTGACGCCTGCGCGTTCGAACGCCGGGCGGCCGTTGCAGAAGCGGTCTTCGATCACCCACTGGGTGTAGCGCTCCCGCTGGATCGGCCAGGCGTCGTGCAGGCCGGTCTGTGCGAGCACTTGCGCGCGTAGCGCCTCGTCGGTGGCAGGGGTGATGCTGTCCACCATCGAGCGCGGAAAGCTGACGTGCTGTTCGATCCAGGCGGCGAGCGCGGGATCGCGTTGCTGCGCAAGCAGCACGGTGGCGCGGCGGAGCAGGCTGCCGTTGTCGGCCAGGTTGTCGCAGCTGAGCACGCTGAACGGTGCGCGGCCGTGCTGCCTGCGTGCGTGCAGGCCGGCGACCAGGTAGCCGATCGCGCTGCACGGTGTCTGCGGATGTGCAAGGTCATGCACGATGTCGGGGTGGCTGAGGTCCAACGTGTCGCCTGCCAGGCAATAGCCTTTTTCGGTGACGGTGAGCGTGACCAGGCGCACTGCCGGATCGGCGAGGCGTGCGAGCACGGCAGGTTGCTCATCGCTGGCGCAGAGCACTTCGGCGATGGCACCGATCACGCGCAGCTGTGGCTGGGCATCGAGCATGGCGAGCGTGTACAGGCCGTCCTGCGGGCGCAGCGCATCGCGCACCTGCGGGTTGTGCAGCGACACCGCGCAGATGGCCCAGGCGGGGTCGTTGGCAAGCAGGTCATCGATGTAGACGGCCTGGTGCGCGCGATGGAAGGCGCCGGCGCCCAGGTGGACGATGCCGATGGTGGTGTGTTTGGGGTTGTAGTTGGGAGTGAGGACGGTGTTCGGTAGGTGGGCGAGTGTTGCGATGGAGAGCGTTGAAATTGGCATGGGTGTTTGTTTGAAATCGTGGGGTGATGCAAGTTCGCTGGTGGCCGTACCCTCACCCCAACCCCTCTCCCGACGGGAGAGGGGCCTTGATTCCGCGGCGTGCGGTGGGATCAGTTTGCGGTGACGGTGAAGCGTTGTTTGCTGCGGATGTCTGCGCTGGAGGCGCCGATCTGCAGCTCGTAGGCGCCTGGGTCCACGGCGTACGCTTTGCGCTGCTCGTCGTAAATACGCAGCGCCTCGCGCGGGGTGATGGTGAAGCTCACCTCGCGGTGTTCGCCCGGTTGCAGGGTGATGCGCTGGAAGCCGCGCAGCTCCTTGCGTGCGCGTTCGCGCTGCGGGTTGAGCGGGTGCAGATACAGCTGCACTACTTCATCGCCGGCACGCTGGCCGGTGTTCTTCACCGACACGGTGGCGCGCAGCGTGCCATCGGCGGCGACGGTGGTGCGGTCCAGCCGCAGGTTCGAATACGCAAACTGCGTGTAGGCCAGGCCATGGCCGAACGGGTACAGCGGCTTGCCGTCGAAGTAGCGGTAGGTGCGCCCGCGCATGGCGTAATCGTCGAAGGCCGGCAGGCGTTCGTCTTCCTTGTAGAAGGTGATCGGCAGGCGGCCGCCCGGGCTGGCCTGGCCGAACAGCACATCGCCCACCGCGGTGCCGCCACGCTGGCCGGGGTACCAGGCCAGCAGGATGGCGGGCACGTGTTGCTGTGCCCAGTCGATGGCCAATGCGGAGCCAGTGGTGAGCACCGCGACCACTGGCGTGCCGGTGGCCTGCAGTGCCTGCAATAGCTCGCGTTGGGGTTTGGGCAGGCGCGTGTCGGTGCGGTCGCCGCCGGCAAAGCCGGGGTAATTGACGTCCATTTCCTCACCTTCGACATCGCCGGTGAGGCCGCCGACAAACACCACCACATCGGCATTGCGCGCGGCATCCACGGCTTCCTGCAACGGCGGTTTGGCGCCGGGCATGCGCCAGGCCAGGCGCACGCCGGCATCGCGGGTGGCTTCGTAATATTCCACGCGCAGGTCGTAGGCCTTGCCGGCTTGCAGTGCCACGGCGGCCGTGCCGCTCCGCATGCGCGGCGCATCGCTCCACTGGTCGATGAGCGGCTTGCCATCCAGAGACAGGCGCACGCCGTCGTCGGCGGCAATCTGCAGCTCGTAGTTCCCCGACACCGGCGGCAGCAACTGGCCGTGCCAGCGCACGCTGAAGTCGTCCTTGTCGAGCGCCTGGCCGGGCTGCAGTTCGCCGCGGCCGACCGCATCGTCGGTGGGTGCATTGCGGTCCCAGCGGAAGGCGATGCGCGGGTCGATGCGGGTGAGCACCGGCTGGCCTGCCAGTGCACGGCCACGGAAGTACTCACCGGTGAGGCCGTTCTGGCTGGCACCGGCGGCCGGGCGCAGGTAGCGCGCGTCGATCGGTGCGGCCGCGTTGGGGTCTTCGCGGCCTTCCACCAGGTCGCTGCCGCGTGCATACACCACCTCGGCCTGCGGGGCCGCATCGCGGATGCCTTGCAGGATGGTGACCGGCGCGGCAGGCGTGCCGTAGTAGTTGCCCAGCAGCGACATCGGGTCGTCGGCGGTGGGGCCGACCACGGCAATGCGCTTGAGCGTGGGCTTGAGTGGCAGCAGGCCGTCGTTTTTCAGCAGTACCAGCGATTCGCGTGCTGTGCGCCGGGCCAGTGCATCGTGCTGCGGCGATTGATTGGCCGATGCCGGGATCTGCGCCCACGGCACCTTGGCCGGCGGGTCGAACATGCCCAGCCGCAGGCGCGCGGCCATCAGCCGTGTCAGCGACCGATCGATGGTGGCTTCATCGATCAGGCCGGCGCGCACGGCGGCAGGCAAGGCGGCGTAAGTGTCGCCACAATCCAGGTCGGTGCCGTGCTTGACGCCGAGTGCGGCGGCGGCTTCGGGCGTGGGCACGATCTTGTGGTTCTGCCAGATGTCGCGGATGGCCGCGCAGTCGCTGACGATGTAGCCATCGAACCCCCAATCACGGCGCAGGATGCCTTCCAGCCGCGTGCTGGCCGATGCGGACTCGCCGTTGACGCGGTTGTAGGCGCCCATTACTGCTGCGACGTGGCCTTCCTGCACCAGCGCCTGAAAGGCGGGCAGATAGGTCTCGTAGAGATCGCGCTCGCTGGGATGCACGTCGAAATGATGACGATCCGCCTCCGGGCCACTGTGCACCGCGTAATGCTTGGCGGTGGCATCGAGCTTGCGATACGGCCCCTGCTGCGCCTGCAGGCCCTGTACGAAGGTGACGCCCATGCGCGCGGTGAGGTACGGATCCTCGCCATAGGTTTCCTGGCCACGGCCCCAGCGCGGGTCACGGAAGATGTTGATGTTGGGCGACCAGAATGTGAGCCCCTGGTAACGCTTGTGCTCGCCGCGCGCCAGGAAGGCATGGTGCTTGGCGCGTGCTTCGTCGCTGATGGCGGTGGCCACCTCGGCCATCAACGGGGTATCGAACGTGGCCGCCAGGCCGATTGCCTGCGGAAACACCGTGGCACCGCCGGCGCGGGCCACGCCGTGCAGGGCTTCGTTCCACCAATCGTATTCGGGCACCTGCAGGCGCGGGATGGCGGGCGCGGCGTTCTGCATCTGCGCGGCCTTTTCCTCCAGCGTCATGCGCGCCACCAGATCGGCGGCGCGCGCCTGCAGCGGTTGCGTGGGGTCCAGGTACGGCGGCGGCGTCGCGGCATGCGTGCTGCCGGCGGCCACGCCGAGCGCCAGCAACAGGCCGCGCGCCAGGGCACGGTGCGGCACGCGGGCGTGCGGGGCAGGGTGGGAATGCATGCTCAATCCTCCTTGGTGCGGTCTGGGTCCAGCTGGGCGAAGGGCCCGATCGTGCTGCCGACAAAGCCGCCGGCCTGTGCAGTGCTCAGCATGCTGGCGTCGTCGTGACGCTGCAGCCATTGCCAGCCGTGCCCGGTTGCATCGAAGGCAAAGCTGTAGCGCCCGCCATCACCGCTGATCTGCAGCCGCAATGGGGCGGTGGTGACCGGGATGCGCGCACGCGCCAGGGTGGTGGTGCGCGTGCCGTCGCGCTTGTCCACGAAGACCTCCGCGCCATCGCCATCGCGGCGTACGCCCAGCGCGTACCACGCGTTGGAATTCTGCACCGCGGCCAGGCCGGCGCTGATGCCCGCGTGGGTTGGCAGCTCCAGCGCGGTGCTGGCGGTGAAGTGCGTGTGCTGCTGGCGCCGCCCCAGAAACGCCGGGTTGCCGGTGCTGGCCAGTCCTTGCGGTGTGGCGTGCAGGGTGAGCCAGCCCGGGCGTGCACGCAGGTCGGCCCAGTCGCGTTTGGGCACGCGCAACGACAGCCATTCGCGCTGCGGCGTGCTGGTGTCGAACCCGTCGCGCCAGGTGAAGTTGCCGGACAGCGGCGTTTGGTCGATGCGCGCCGGCGTGCCGTGCGGTGCCTTGGCCACGTAGGGAATCGGTGCGCCCGGCGTCAGGATCGACGGCCAGCCATCGCGCCACTGCACCGGCAGCAGGAAGGTTTCGCGCCCGGTGTTGTAACGGTCGTCTGCATACGGCCGGCTGGCCAGGAACACCGCCCACCACTGCCCGTCGGGCGTGTCCACCAGGTCGACATGGCCGGCATTGCTGATCGGCTGCGCGCGCCCGGCAGGCAGGTCGCGCTGGGTGAGGATCGGGTTGTGCGGCGCGGGCGCGTACGGGCCCCACACGTTGCGACTACGCAGCACCACTTGCGAATGCTGCGGCCCGGTGCCGCCTTCGGCGCACGACAGGTAGTACCAACCATCGCGTTGGTAGAGGTGCGGGCCTTCGATCCAGATCGGCTTGCTGGCCAGGTCCACGCCGCCGTTGAGCAGCACCTTGCGTGGGCCCAGCGGCTGATTGGTGGCCAGATCAAACCGCTGCATCCAGATGGCGCGGTGGCCTTCGTACAACGGCGTGCCTTCCGGCGGGCCGTTGTTGAGCAGGTACGCGCTGCCATCGGTATCGAAGAACAACGACGGGTCGATGCCATCCACGCCGGGTAACCAGCTGAGCGTGGACCACGGCCCGGCCGCACTGGTTGCGCTGGCGATGAAGTTGCCGCCGCTGTCCACCGCGGTGCCCACCACATAGAACCGCCCGGCATGGTGGCGGATGCTGGCGGCGAACATGCCGCGCGACACGCCCAGGCCATCGTAATCGAGCTGCTCACGCCGCTCGACCACATTGCCGACCTGCGTCCAATGCACCAGGTCCGTGCTCTTGAACACCGGAATCGCCGGGAAATACGCAAAGGTGGAATTGACCAGGTAATAGCGCTCGCCCACCCGCGTGATGCTGGGGTCGGGATAGAACCCGGCCAGGATCGGATTGCGATAATGCCCGGCGGGCAGTGGCGTTGCGAACACTGGGTCATCGCCGCGGTACTCGAACCAGTCGAACGCCACGGCCTGCTTCGGCGCCGCCGGCTGCGCATGTGCCGCCAGCGGTGCGGCCAACGCCACGCTTACAGCCAGCAGTAAGGCACGCATGCGCCTCACCAGTCCCACATCGCGCCGTCTTCCAGACGCGCGATCGGCAACTGCTTGGGCACGTAGGGGTACTTCGCGGCCAGGGTTTCATCGATGTCCACGCCATGCCCGGGCGTCTCCCCGCAATGCAGGCGCCCGTCGCGGAACACGTAGTCGTGCGGGAACACCGCATTGGCCTCGTCGGAATGGAACATGTATTCCTGGATGCCGAAATTGGGCACCCAGGTGTCGAAGTGCAGGGCCGCGCCCATGCACACCGGCGACAGATCGGTGGCGCCGTGGAAGCCGGTGCGCACCTGATGCAGCGCGGCGAAATCGGCCAGCCTGCGCACGTGCGTGATGCCGCCGGCATGGACAATGGTGGTGCGGATGTAGTCGATCAGCTGTTGCTCGATCAGGTGCTTGCAGTCCCAGAGCGAATTGAACACCTCGCCCACCGCCAGCGGCGTCACCGTATGCTGGCGAATCACTTCGAACGCGCGCTGGTTTTCCGCCGGGGTGGCGTCTTCCAGCCAGAACAGGCGGTACGGCTCCAGGTCGCGGCCCAGCCGCGCGGCTTCGATCGGCGTGAGGCGGTGGTGCGCATCGTGCAGCAATTCGATCTCATCGCCGTGGTCGGCGCGCAGCTGCTCGAACAACTTCGGCACCACCCCCAGGTAGCGCGGCGTGGACCACACGGTTTCGGTGGGTAGTTCGCTCTCGGCCGGCTCGTACGGCTTGCCACCGCTGGAGATGCCGTAGGTCTTCTTGATGCCGGGCACGCCGCATTGCGCGCGGATGGCGATAAAGCCCATCTCGCGGAAGCGGCCCACCTCGTCGCTGGTTTCGGCGATGTCGCGGCCGTTGGCGTGGCCGTAAACCAGCGCACCTTCGCGCGAGCGCCCGCCCAGAAACTGGTACAGCGGCAGGCCGGCCATCTTGCCCAGGATGTCCCACAACGCCACGTCCACCGCGGCAATCGCGCTCATCGTCACCGGCCCGCGCCGCCAGTACGCACCGCGGTAGAAGAACTGCCAGATGTCCTCGATACGCCCGGCATCGCGGCCAATCAGGTTCGGCACCAGGTGTTCCTGCAGGTACGCCGCCACCGCCAGTTCGCGGCCGTTGAGCGTGGCATCGCCCAGCCCGGTGATGCCCGAGCGGGTGCGGATCTTCAAGGTGACGAAGTTGCGCCCCGGGCAGGTGACGATGACGCGCGCCTCGACGATCTCGCGATCGCGGGCCGAGCCTTGCAGCGGGGAGGGGGAGTCGACGGTCTGTGACATCGGGGTCTCGCTCATCGGGAAGTGGCGGCAGTGATGGGAAGTTCGAACGGGCCTGCAGGCAGGCCGCTGCGGTCGTACAAGGTGCACACCGGGCTGTCGGCCCAGCAGTAGCGCACGCGTGTGGCCTGCAGGTCGGCCGGCACGCGCAGCGTCACGGTGTCACCGTGCACGCTGGCCGGCGCATAGCGGCAACTGCCGCTGGCCGCGCCGCAGACCTCGAAGCCGATCGGCGCGCTGGCGCTGTAGCTTTGCAAGGCAGTGTCCACGGCATCGAAGCGCACGCGCAGTGCCTCACCATCGCGTTGCACATCGCGCGGTACCGGGCCGGAAGCGGCAATCGCCTCGCCATACACCACATGCCGCGCCGCGCGTGCCAGGCGGCGGCCCAGCTCCTGTTTGTTGGCCGGATGAATGTCGTAGCGGTCGCCGATATCGATGGCCACCGCCAGCCCGGCATGCGCATCGCCGGCCACGAAGCGGCGCTGCGCTTCGCGGAGTTGCGCCCAGCCGCTTTCCACCGGTTGGGTAGGCGGCATGCCGTAGTTGGCCAGCTGCACCACCAGCAGCGGCAGCTGCGCGCCGAAGCGCTGCCGCCAGTCGCGCCGCCAGGCATCCAGCAAGGCCGGGTAGTGCGCCGCATCGCCGGCATTGGATTCGCCCTGGTACCAGAGCACGCCGCGCAGGCCCAGCTGGCCGAGCGGGGCGATCATGCCGTTGTACAAAGTGGTCAGCCCGGCCGCCGACGACCAGGGCGCGCGGGGCGGCGTGCCTACTGCGGTGGGAACGATCTGGTACTGCCAGGGGCGATCCAGCGGCACGCGGCTGCCATCGGCAAGCTGCAGCACACGCGAGGACGCATCGCCCAGTAATCCCCCACGGCGGTAGGTGTTGAGCACGTTGAGCACAATGCTGTTGCGCCCGGCCTGCAGCTGCCCACGTGGCACGCTGTAGCGGCGCGGCTGGTCGGCGCCGTAGCTGCTGCCCACCGCATGGCCGTTGACCCAGGTCTGGTCCAGTTCGTCCACCGGCCCGAGGAGCAGCGTGGCGTCCTGCGCGGCCTGCGCCGCGGTGAGCTCAACAGTGCTGCGGTACCAAACCATGCCGTTGAAACCGACCAGCTGCGGCACGCCCCACTCGTCCCAGGCACCGAGCGTGGCCGGCGCGGGTTGCCATGCGCCCGGCGCATCCGGCTGCCACGGCGCGCCGTCGCCATGCGCATGCCACCAGGTTTCCCATAACCTGCCCCAGCGTGGTGCGGCATCGGTCGGGCTGCTGGCGTAACGCGCCAGCACGTCCAGCGCGGGGCCATCATCGCCGGCCGCGCGCAGTGCGGCGTCGCCGATCCACGCCTGCAGTTGCGAGCCGCCCCACGAAGCATTGATCAAGCCCATCGGCACCGCCACGGTCTTCTGCAGTTCGCGTGCGAAGTAATAGCAAGCTGCCGAGAAATCCTTCACCGTCTCAGGCGTGGTGGGTTGCCAGACGGCAGCGCCAGCGAAGCTGCGTTGCGGGGTCGGGCTGGACTGCGCCGGCACCTTGAACATGCGGATGCTGGGGTGATCGGCGTCGGCGATTTCGCTGCGGGAATCCAGTGTGCGATGCACCTGCAGCTCCATGTTGGACTGGCCCGAGCACAGCCAGACATCGCCCACCAGCACATCGTCCAGTTGCTGGGTCACGCCGCCTGCACTGCGCGCACTCAGCGTGTACGGGCCACCGGCGCCACGCGCCGGCAGGCGTGCCTGCCAACGCCCCTGGCGGTCGGCACGCACCTGCACCTGCTGCTCGCCCAGGCGCAGCGTCACCTGTTCGCCGGCCGGCGCATCGCCCCACAGCCGGATCGGCGCATCACGTTGCAGCACCATGTGCGGCTGGAATAACGCATGCAGCAATGGCGCATCGGCCGCCGCTGCATGGGAAGGTGCGAGCAACACGCCCAGCGCCGCGATCAATGCCACCCGTGTCCGTGCACTCATTTCGGGTTCCCCGGTGCGTATGGAAACTTCAGCGCCTGGTAGTACGCCAGCGGATGCGCCGGTGGCGCCGTGCCAGCCGGCAACGCACGGCCGGACACCTGCTGGAAGTACGCAATGCTGGCATCGCGCCACCACTGCGCCTCGTCCTGCTGGATCGCCAGGAACGCTGCGATCTGTTGGTAACGCTGCGCATCGATGCGGCCGTGCAGCTGCTGCCACGTCGCACGCATCTGCTGCACTTCATCCACGCCGTGGTCGTAATGCCACACCAGCTCGTCCCACAGCGGCCGCCCCGAGGCCATGCGGTGGTCCCATGGCACGTGGTGGAACCACAGCAGGTAACGCTCGGGCACGCGCTGCACGTAGCCGAACACGCGCGCCACCGGCGCGGCATATTGCGCAGCCGCATTGCTGCCACTGGCACTGCGATCAAATCCAATCCCGTTGCGATCGGCACGGTGGTAATACACCGGGTCCCAGTCCGGGCGCTCGCTGCCGGCATCCCACGGTGCCGGGCCGTAATGATGGCCACGCCCCATCAAATGATGCAGGCCGAGCGGGGTCATGTAATCCACCACCGCCTCGCGCGAGCGCAGCAATAGGTCCACCACCGGCGTGACCACCGCGGTGTCGTTGGAAAAGCTCATGCGCACCCATTCCTGCGCGATCGCTTCCGGGCGCAGATCCGGATCCCAGGCCAGCCTTCCGAACGCATACCAGTTGGCCTGGTCGAAGATCGAGCCGCTCCAGTTGCGATCTGCTCCGATGTTGGCCACCCCGGCAATCCCGGTCAGCGGCGAGCGCGTGGTGGCCTTGAACAGGCTGCCATCGACCGTCTTGGCCACGGTCGAGCCCTTGCCGCGCGCATAGGTATCGGCCTGCAGCGTTTCGGAGAACAGGCTGCCCAGGTAGGCCACATGCGTGGAGAAGCCTAGATATTCCTTGGTGATCTGGAACTCGGGCATCAGCGGCGTCTTGCGCATTGCACCGAACAACGGGTGGAACGGCTCGCGCGGCTGGAAATCGATCGCACCGTTCTTCACCTGCACGATCACGTTGTCGCGGAATGCGCCATCCAGCGGCAGGAATTCGCTATAGGCCTGCTTGGCGCGGTCGTCCGGTTGCTCGTGCGAATAGACAAACGCACGCCACATCACCACGCCGCCGTGCGGCGCCAGTGCATCGGCGAGCAGGTTGGCACCGTCGGCGTGGCTGCGGCCGTAATCCTGCGGGCCCGGTTGGCCTTCGGAATTGGCCTTGACCAAAAAACCACCAAAATCAGGGATGCGCGCATAGATCGCATCGGCCGTTTCACGCCACCAACGCTGCACCTGCGGGTCCAGTGGGTCGGCGGTCTTCAAGCCACCAATCTCGATCGGCGCACTGAAGCGCGCGCTGAGAAACACGCGGATGCCATAGGGGCGAAACACCGTGGCCAGCGCCGCGGCCTTGTCCAGATACTGCGGCGTCAGGCTCCACGCTTTGGCGTTGACGTTGTTGAGCACCGTGCCGTTGATGCCGAGCGAGGCGTTGGCGCGTGCGTAGTCGGTGTAGCGCGGGTCCAGGTAGCCGGGCAGGGTCTGCCAGTTCCACAAGGAGGCGCCGGCATAGCCGCGCTCCACCACGCCATCCAGGTTGTCCCAGTGATTGAGCAGGCGCAGCTGCAGCCGTGGCGTCTGCCGGATATCCAGCGCGCTCAGCGACTGCCCGGTCTGCACCAGCCGCAGCAGATGGAACGCGCCGTACAGCACGCCCACATCGCTGCCGCCGACAATCACGGTCGCCTGGTGCCCATCCACGCGCGTGCTGCGGATCAGGTAACCCTCGCGCCCCAACGCTTGGGTTGCCAGGCCCAATGCGGCAATCTGCGGTGTCTGCGCGGTCCCCAGCACGATCGCGCCATCGCGCGTGGCGGCTTGCGTCGGCGCCGGCGCCACACCGAGCAGACCGTGCAGGCCGCGCTGCAACTCGTCACCGGCCGCCTGCAGCGTGGGCGTTGCGCCCAGCACGACCAATTCGCGCGCGCTGCCTTGCTTCTGTGCCGCATCGGGCAATAAATGGTAGCGCAACCATAAATCGTAGCCGTCCTCGGCATGTGCGGTCATCGCTGGCAACACCGCGCTGCACACCAGCAACGCCAGCAGCAGCCAATGCGCGCAGGCGGCCTGCGTGCGCCGCACAAATTTCCTGGTCATGCGTGCGCTCATACCTTGCATCCGGTTGCCTGATCGTGATGTGCGTGCCTGTCGCCGCTCTGCCTGCTTCCCGGTACCATGCGACGCACAGCCAGGCGCGTTGCTCGTCGCTGCACCAGCGCCGCGGTGCGCTTGCATACCGCATGTTCGTCAGCCATTTGAAGAGGCCACGCTTGGAGAAGGTCAGGAAATCGGTCCGCCGCACCAGCCGTGCGATCACCATCAACGAGGTGGCAGCGCTGGCCAAGGTCTCGCCGATGACGGTATCGCGCGTGGTCAACAGCAACGGCAATGTGCGCGACGCCACGCGCGCGCGCGTCATGCGCGCAGTCGACAAACTGGGTTACACCCCCAACCTCGCTGCCAGCGCGTTGGCCGCCGCACAGAGCACGCGCATCGCGTTGATCTACAGCGACCCCAGCGGTGCGTATCTGCGCGAATTGCTGCTCGGTGTGTTGCGTGTGGCATCGCGCACCTCGATCCAGCTGGTCATCGACTGCTGGGACGATCTGGACGCCGATGCCGAGCGCAAGGCCGCACGCAAGCTCGCCAAGGGCGTGGCTGGTGTGATCCTGCCGCCGCCGCTGTGCGAATCCAAGGCGGCGGTGCTGGAGCTGGTGCGTGCGAAGGTGCCGGTGGTGGCAATCGCCTCCAACCATTTCAGCCCGGATGTGGCCTGTGTGCGCATCGACGAATTCGCCGCCGCCAAGGAAATCACCGAGCATCTGATCGCGCAGGGCCACACGCGCATCGGCTATATCGCCGGCCATCCGAACCTGTCGGCCAGCACGCGGCGTTTTGAGGGATTCCAGGCCGCGCTGTCCGATGCCGGCCTGCGCCTGGATCGTCACCTGGTGCAACCTGGCGACTACACCTACCGCTCGGGTCTGCTTGCGGCCGAAAAGTTGCTCGCACGCAAGCGGCGCCCCAGCGCGATCTTCGCCAGCAACGACGACATGGCCGCCGCTGCCATTTCGGTCGCGCACCGGCGTGGGCTGGATGTGCCGCGAGATCTGTCGGTGGTCGGCTTCGACGATACCTCCGCCGCCACCGCGGTGTGGCCGGAACTCACCACCGTGCAGCAGCCGATCGCCGCCATGGCCGATGCCGCATTGGACATCTTGTTGAAGACGATTCGCGCCAAGGAGCGGCCCGCGCGGACGATGGTCGATCATGTGGTCGCACACCTGCTGGTCAAGCGGGATTCGGTGGCTGCACCGGCAGCCGACGCGGCAGAGCAGCCCTCCGCCGGGCCGTAAACGCTGTCGCCAGCGTCACGGCATTGCACGCTCGCCCGATGCACTGGGCGAGCATTAGCGAGGCATCAACGCGTCAGGTACTGATTGATCAGGTTCTCGTAGGCTTCCTGGCGGCCGCTGACTTGCGTCGGCTCGCCCTTGCCGGTGGCGTACTTGGCAAGATCCGCCAACGTGCTGGTGCCGTTGGCAAAGTCTGCGCCCGCGCCGCTGTCGAAGCTGGCGTAACGCTGCGCGCGCCAGGTTTCCAGCGGCGAAGAGGTCAGCAGTGCGTCGGCCACTTCCAGCCCACGTGCGAACGCGTCCATGCCGCCGATGTGGGCCAGGAACAGGTCCTGCGGGTCGGACGATTCACGCCGCACCTTGGCATCGAAGTTCAGCCCGCCCGGTGCCAGCCCGCCCTGACGCAGCACCACCAGCATCGCGCCGACGGTGTCGTACAGGTCGGTCGGGAACTGGTCGGTATCCCAGCCGTTCTGCGGATTGCCTCGGTTGGCATCGATGCTGCCGAGCAAGCCGGCATCGCTGGCCACCTGCAGATCGTGCTCGAAGCTGTGGCCCGACAGCGTGGCGTGGTTGGCTTCGATATTCAGCTTGAAATCCTGGTCCAGGCCGTGCTGACGCAGGAAGCCGATCACCGTGGCGCTGTCGAAGTCGTACTGGTGCTTCATCGGCTCCATGGGCTTGGGCTCGATCAGGAAGTTGCCGGTGAAGCCGATCGCGCGGCCGTAGTCGCGTGCCAGGGTGAGGAAGCGCGCCATGTTGTCCTGCTCACGCTTCATCTGCGTGTTGTGCAGGCAGGCGTAGCCTTCGCGGCCGCCCCAGAACACGTAGTTCTCGCCGCCCAACTCCACCGTGGCATCGATCGCAGCCTTGACCTGCACTGCGGCGCGCGCCACGACGTTGAAGTCCGGATTGGTGGAGGCACCATTCATGTAGCGCGGGTGCGAGAACAGATTGGCGGTGCCCCACAGCAGCTTGACGCCGGTGTCGGCCTGGCGCTGCTTGGCGATGCCCACCATGTGCTTGAGGTTGTTTTCGTACTCGCCGATGTCGTCCGCATCCGGCGCCAGATCGATGTCGTGGAAGCAGTAGTACGGCACACCGAGCTTGGTGAAGAATTCGAACGCGGCATCGGACTTGGCTTCGGCACGCGCCAGCGCGGTGTTGCCTACATCCCACGGATACGCACGCGTGCCCGGGCCGAACGGATCGGCGCCATTGCCGCAGAAGCTGTGCCAGTAGGCCACTGCAAAGCGCAGGTGTTCGGCCATGGTCTTGCCGGCGACCTGCTTGTTGGCGTCGTAGACCTTGAACGCGAGCGGGTTGTCCGAATCACGGCCTTCGAAGCCGATCTTGCCGATGCCGGGGAAATATTCTTTCGCGCCGATGAAAACGGTGTTGCTCATGGGGTCAAGCTCCTGCAGAGGGAGAGGGCAATGGGGCTGCGCGCAACGCCGTGACGGTGCTGCGCGCGGAGCAGGGTTGCATGCAGCGCACGCTCGGGGATTGCGCAATGTTAGCGCTACCAAAACTGCGACTGAAAAAAGCCGCGCCATGCAGCGAAGCCGAGTGGGTCATGCCGATCCTGCGTCGAACGGTCCGGGCGACTTTACCCAGCCCGCGCCAGAAAGGCTTGCTGCGCTGCGAGATGCGCAGCGCGGCCGCGTGCGCTGTCACACAATTGCCGCAGGGGCGGGGCCGCCAGCGGCCGGCCGCCGCCAAGGCAGGCGCGGCGGCCATCGCCGGCATCGGCGCAGTCACACCGCGCCAGCGGGCCAGCGCTCAGGCAGCGGCGGTCCGGCCAGCTACAATGGCCGGCTTATGACCGCTGTCCTGCCGCTGCCGCTTCCCCTGGCCGATCCCGCTCCGCGCACCCCGCGGCTGCAGCGCGAGCCGCTGCGCCTGGCCAAGCGGCTGCGCCACGCGGTGGGCCAGGCGATTGCCGATTTCGGCATGATCGCCCCCGGCGACAAGGTCATGGTCTGCCTGTCCGGCGGCAAGGACAGCTACACCTTGCTGGACATGCTGCTGCAGCTGCAGCGCAAGGCGCCGGTGCCGTTCACGCTGGTGGCGGTGAACCTGGACCAGAAGCAGCCGGACTTTCCCGCCGACGTGCTGCCCACCTACCTGCGCGCCCAGCAGGTGCCGTTCGACATCATCGAACAGGACACCTATTCGGTGGTCAGCCGGGTGATTCCGCAGGGCAAGACGATGTGTTCGCTGTGCTCGCGGCTGCGCCGTGGCGCGCTCTACGCTTACGCGCAGGCGCACGGGGTGACCAAGATTGCGCTGGGCCATCACCGCGACGACATCGTGGCGACCTTTTTCATGAACCTGTTTCACCACGCCCGGCTCGCGGCGATGGCGCCCAAGCTGCGCAGCGACGACGGTGCGCATGTGGTGATCCGCCCGCTGGCCTATGTGCGCGAGGCCGACATCGCCGCCTATGCGCAGGCCCGCCAATTCCCGATCATTCCCTGCAACCTGTGCGGCAGCCAGGAAAACCTGCAGCGCCAGCAGGTCGGGCGCATGCTGCAGCAGTGGGACCGCGAGCAGCCCGGCCGCGTGGACCAGATCGCCCGCGCGCTGGGCGATGTGCGTCCCGAGCAGCTGGCCGACCGCACGTTATTTGATTTTCTGGGATTGGGCGGCGGCGCCGACGCACCGCTGCCCGATGCCGCTGGCTGGTTGGCCGGCAGCGCTGCCGAGTACGCGCGCGACTAGCGCAGACTTCGTTACCGACCACCTCACTCCCGCGCCACCTTCTTTCCTCCTCTTCGGTCTTTCGCATGTTCTTTCGCAATCTCACGCTGTTCCGCTTCCCGACCACCCTGGATTTTTCCGAAATCGAAACGCTGCTGCCACAGGTGCAGCTCAAGCCGGTTGGCCCGCTGGAAATGACCTCGCGCGGATTCATCTCCCCGTTCGGCCGCGACGAGCACGAAGTACTCTCGCACCGGCTCGAGGATTTCCTGTGGCTCACCGTTGGCGGCGAGGACAAGATCCTGCCCGGCGCGGTGGTGAACGATCTGCTCGAGCGCAAGGTGGCCGAGATCGAAGAGAAGGAAGGCCGCCGCCCGGGTGGCAAAGCGCGCAAGCGTCTGAAGGACGACCTGATCCATGAGCTGCTGCCGCGTGCCTTCGTCAAGAGTTCGCGCACCGACGCCATCTTGGACCTGCAGCACGGCTACATCGCGGTCAACACCTCCAGCCGCAAGAGCGGCGAGAACGTGATGAGCGAGATCCGCGGCGCACTCGGCAGCTTCCCGGCGCTGCCCTTGAATGCCGAAGTCGCCCCGCGTGCGATCCTCACCGGCTGGATCGCCGGCGAACCGCTGCCCGAAGGCCTGAGCCTGGGCGAAGAGTGCGAGATGAAGGACCCGATCGAAGGCGGTGCGGTGGTCAAGTGCCAGCACCAGGAATTGCGCGGCGACGAGATCGACAAGCACCTGGAAGCCGGCAAGCAGGTCACCAAGCTGGCCCTGGTGATGGACGACAACCTGTCCTTCGTGCTCGGCGACGATCTGGTGATCCGCAAGCTCAAGTTCCTCGATGGCGCACTGGACCAGCTCGAGCACAGCGAAGGCGACGGCGCACGTGCCGAACTCGACGCGCGCTTTGCGCTGATGAGCGCCGAAGTGCGACGCCTGTTCCTGTTGCTGGAAGACGCCTTGAAGCTGAGCAAGGCCGAGGCCTGATCGGTCTCACCGGCTGACACATCGCAGCGCTATCCTGTGGCCATGTTCAAGCCTGTCCGCCGCCTCATCGCACCCGCACCGCAGGTCGTCGAACGCGACTGCGTGCGCCTGCAGCTGGAAGGGCGCGAGATCGTCGTGCTGCGCGTGCGCGACCCACGCGCGCGGCGCATCAAGCTCAGCGTGGATGAACGCGGCGCGCGGCTGACCCTGCCGCTGCGTGCAAGCCTGGTGGCCGGCGAGCGTTTTTTGCACGCACATCTGGACTGGCTGAGCACGCAGCTGTCGCGCTACCAGCAGGTGGATGCGCTACCGCCGCTGGAGCGTGGCGTGCCCGGCCTGCTGCCGTTGCGCGGCGCGTTGCTGCCGTTGAGCTGGCACGACGGCCGCTATGCCCGCATCGACATCACCGATGACGGCGCCCAGTTCCACGTCCCGGCGCGCCTGGGGGACGCCGGGCTGCGGCGCACCTTGAAGGAATTCTACGAAGCGCAGGCGCGCGCCGATCTCGGCCGCTGGCTGCCCACCTACCTGCCAGGATTACCGCGCGCGCCTGCCCGTCTGCGGCTAAAGGTGATGTCTTCGCAGTGGGGCTCGCTGGCACCGGACGGCTCGCTGGCGCTGGACCTGGCGCTGGTGCTCGGCCGCCCCTCGGCGTTCGAATACGTGCTGGTGCACGAGCTCTGCCATCTGGTGCAGGCCAACCACTCGCCGGCGTTCTGGGCCGAGGTGGAACAGCGCTTTCCCGCCTGGCGCGACGAGCGCAGCTATTTCCACGAACACGGCCGCCAGCTCAAGGCGCAATTGCGACGGTTGCTGCAGGCGGAGTGATCGTCGGCGCCTAAGCGTGCGTGCGTGCGGGGCTTGTGCGCGCGTGCTGGACACTTGGGCGAACGCAACGTCACTGGCGCCAGAGAACGGACGCGTGGTGCGCTGACGCCACACCGAGCTCTCCCATCTGTCCAGCCGTCTTGATTCGCCGACGCCTGACAGTGCTGGAAGAACGGGCAGGGTCGGGCTGGACAAGGCAAACTCACGGCAGTGCGTGCGGCGGCCACGTGCCTCTCGCTACCGCCACGCATACGCCGCTGCGCGCGCCAGCTGCCCACACGCACGCGACGACAGCCACGGATAACGGGTGGCCAATGCGGTCTGCACGGCATCAATCATCACAGCAAGCGGCGCGTTGCCGCGCCATAGCGGCGGGTCGCAGGCTGCGGCCCAGACCTGCTGCAGAAGAGGGCGTTCCTGCGCTTGCAGTGCTGCGCACACGCTGTCGAAGAATGTCCACGGCGTGTGCCACGCCTGGAATGCTTCGATCGCGGTGACAACGTGGACAGGCGTGTTCAACGCGAGACCTCGATGGTGATGTGCAGTGATCCGCCGTGCACACAATTGCAGATGATGCGTGTATCACAGCAAGCATCTATCGAATGCCGTTATCAGCGGAGCGTGTGTTCTTGCACGCGCGGCGCCGGCAGCCCGGCCAGGAACGCGTTGATCACCGCGGCCACCGCTTCGGGTGCCTCCATGTGCACATGGTGCGTGCCGGGTAAAAGATGCAGGCGCGCATCGGCCACCATCGCCACACGATGGTCGCGCAAGTCGTCGGGGAAATACGGCTGCGCCGGCGTGGCGAAAATGGCCTGAGTGGGGCAAACAATGCTGCTCAACAGCGCATCGATCTGCACTTCGGTCATGCGGATGGCGGTGGGCAGGGTGAGCCGCGGGTCCGAGCACCAGCTGTAGCCCCCTTCCACCACGCGCACGCCGCGCTCCACCAGCAGGCGGGCCGCCGACTCGGTGAGCTGGTTGGCCATCATGCGCGCACGCACCGGCATCTCCATCGACGGGAACACCCGCAGCGGCCGCTGCGCCAGCGTGCGCGTGGAACTGACAGCCTCGCGCAGACGGCTGGCGGTGCTCTCCACCGGCTCGGCCAGCGCGCCCAGCGCCTCGATGGCGATCAAGGCCTCGACCCGTTCCGGCGCGGCCGCGGCCATCAGGCTGGCCACGCCGCCGCCGAGCGAGTGGCCCAGCACGGTGAAGCGTTCCCAGCCCAGCGCATCGGCCACCAGCAGCAAATTGTGGATGGCGCTGCTGAGCGTGTATTCGGCGCCCACCGGCAGCCACGCGCTATGGCCGTGGCCGGGCAGGTCGAGCAACACCAGATCCAGCGCCTCGGCCGGCAGGTGCGCGCTCAGTGGCAGGAAGCTGGCCGCATTGTCCAGCCAGCCATGCAGCGCCAACACCCGGCGTGACCCGCGCTCGGCAGTGCGCAGCCCGGTGATGCGGCCAATCGGCAGGTCGCAGTGAAACGGCTGCAACCTCACGCGCGGCGGGCCACTGCGGCCAACGCCTGCGCATGCGTGGTGCTGTCATTGAGGCAGGGGATGTAGCTCAGCATGGCGCCGCGTTCGGCCAGCGTTTCGGCAAAGCCCAGCGCCACTTCTTCCAGGGTTTCCAGGCAGTCGGTGGCAAAGCCCGGGCACACCAGGTCGAAGCTGCGCACGCCGCCCTCGGCCAGTGCCCACAGCGTGGGTTCGGCATACGGCTGCAACCAGCGTTCTGCACCGAAGCGCGACTGGTAGCCCATCTGCCACGCATCCGGGCCCAGGCCCAGCGCGGTGACGATCGCCTGCGCGCTGCGTTCGCACTGCTGCGGATACGGGTCGCCGGCGTTGGCCACGCGTTGCGGCAGGCCATGGAAGGAAAACATCAGCTTCTCGCTGCGCCCATGCACCTGCCAGTGCGCACGGATGGAATCGGCGATCGCCGCCACCCAGCCGGCGTCTTCGCAATAGTCCTGGATCACCTCCACCGCGATCTCCGGCGCGCTCGGGCGCCAGGCATCGACCACGTCCTGGATCGAGGCGGTAGTGGTGGTCGAATACTGCGGATACAGCGGCAGCACCACGATGCGCTTGATGCCGCGTGCACGCAGGCCATCCATCGCCTTGCGCAGGGCCGGCGCGCCGTAGCGCATGGCCCAGGTGACGTGCCAGTCGGGCATGACCTGCTGCAGGCCTTCGGTCAGGCGCCGCGTGTACACCGCCAGCGGTGAGCCATCCGGCAGCCACACCTTGGCGTATTTTTCTGCCGACTTGGGGCCGCGGATGGGCAGGATCACGCCATACAGCAGCGGCTTCCAGAACAGCGGCGGGATGGCGACCACGCGGCGGTCGCTGAGAAACTCGGCCAGGTAGCGGCGCACGGCCGGGGCAGTGGGCGACTCGGGGGTGCCGAGGTTGACCACCAGCAGGGCGGTGTCGGAAGTGGTGTTCATGGCGACCATTCTGGCAGAGCTTGGCGAGCGTGCCGAATGCACCGATCCGATCACTGCGATCGGGCCTGTCTGAACCCGATTGCGCTCACCACCGATTCATTGCCCCGCGACTAACGTCGCGCCATTGATTTATCTTTGACGGATTGTCCTTTGGAGCTTGTCATGCCCCGTTTGTCGCGCCTGGCCCTGTTGTTGTCGCTGACCTTCGCCGCCGGCCATGCCGTGGCGGGCCCGGAAGAGGACCAGCGCGCGCGTAATGCGGTGCGGGTGCTCAACGAGATCATGAACATCCCCGAGCAGGCCATCCCCGACAAGCTGCTCGACGAGGCACGCGCGATCGTAGTGATCCCCGACACGCTCAAGGCCGGCCTGGTGATTGGCGGCCGTCGCGGCCACGGCCTGATGTCGATGAAGAACGCCGACGGCAGCTGGTCGCAGCCGGTGTTCGTCAAGCTCACCGGCGGCAGCATCGGCTTCCAGGCCGGCGTGCAGTCTTCCGACGTGGTGCTGGTGTTCCGCAACGACCGCAGCCTGGACAACATCGTCAACGGCAAGTTCACCCTGGGCGCCGATGCCGGCGTGGCCGCAGGCCCGGTGGGCCGCAACGCCGCCGCTGCCACCGACGGCCAGCTCAAGGCCGAAATCTGGTCCTGGTCGCGCGCCCGCGGCCTGTTTGCCGGCGTGGCGCTGGATGGCGCGGTGCTGCAGATCGACGATGCCGCCGATCTCAACGCCTACGGCGGCGGCGCCACCCCGCGCATGATCTTCGAAGGCCGCACCAACGAGCGCCCGTCCACCGACGTGATCGCCTTCCGCGACCGTCTGGAAGAGGTCACCTATACCGCGCGCACCAACCGCAGCAGCGATGGCGACACGCCGCCGCCCGCGCCGCGCCCGGTCAGCCAGTCACCCGCGCAGGCTCCGGCGACGCCGCCGAGCAACGAGGCCAGCACCATGCCGATCCAGCCTTCGGCCACGCCGCCACAGCAGCAAGGCTTTCAGCCGGTGTCCGATGGTGAAATCCGCACCGAATCACTGGACGGCAACCGCTGACCGGCTGTCATCCCCCTGCGCGGTGCGGTGGGGTATCCTGAGTCTCCTATTCTTCAAGCGAGCGAGCGGATCATGGGCAGTTTCAGCATTTGGCACTGGCTGATCGTGCTGGTGATCGTGCTGCTGGTGTTTGGCACCAAGCGGCTCACCAGTGGTGCCAAGGATCTCGGCAGCGCAGTCAAGGAATTCAAGAAGGGCATGCACGACGACGACAAGCCAGCTGGCAAGCTCGGCGACGACTCGCGTAGCGCCGAGCAGGCCCGCGAGGCGCAGGCCGAGCGCGACCGCGACGCGCGCTGATCCGGAACAGCGTCCGTGTTCGATATTGGGTTTAGCGAGCTGGCGCTGATCGCGGTGGTTGCCCTGGTGGTGCTCGGTCCAGAGCGCCTGCCCAAGGCCGCGCGATTTGCCGGGTTGTGGGTGCGCCGCGCGCGCATGCAGTGGGATTCGGTCAAGCAGGAACTCGAACGCGAGCTCGAAGCCGAAGAGCTTAAGCGCAGCCTGCAGGATGTACAGGCGTCGCTGCGCGAAGCCGAAGGCCAGCTGCGCAACACGCAGCAACAGGTCGAAGACGGCGCACGCGGCCTGCATGACCAAGCACGCGAACTCCACGACGAGGTCGGCCGCGATATCGACATCCGCACCAGCGCCACGCCGCTTGCCGCACCGCTAGAGCTGCCGGCCGATGCGCCGGTGGTGCTGGAGCCCGGCAGCGCGCAGCCGCACGCGCCTGTTCCAGCGCCTGCGCCGGTGGTCGCCCAGGCACAACCGATGGCGCCAGCGCCCAAGCAGACCTTGGTGCCGGCACCGCACGGCAGCCTGACCTCCACCCCGGTCACGACGCATGCTCCCACCGCGTCGGCGACCGCCAGCAGCACCAGTCCCCAGGAGAAGACGCCGTGAGCCTGTTCGACGACGCACAGGCCGAAAGCAGTCTGATCGAGCATCTGGTCGAATTGCGCAGCCGGCTGGTCCGCGCGCTGATCGGCCTGGGTGTGGTGCTGATCGCGTTGCTGCCGTTCTCGCGCACCATTTACTCGTGGCTCGCCGCCCCGCTGATCTCGCAGCTGCCGCTGGGGCAGACGATGATCGCGATGAACCCGGCCGGCGCGTTCTTCGCCCCGCTCAAGCTGACCTTCTTCGTGGCGGTGTTCTTCAGCGTGCCGTGGCTGCTGTACCAGGCCTGGGCGTTCGTGGCGCCGGGCCTGTATCAGCGCGAAAAGAAGCTGGCTTTCCCGTTGCTGGCCTCGGCGGTGGCGCTGTTCTACATCGGCTGTGCGTTTGCGTACTTCCTGGTGCTGCCGGCGGTGTTCCACTTCCTGACGACCTTCAAGCCGGACGTCATCGCCATTACGCCGGACGCCAATTCCTACCTGGACTTCGTGCTGGCGATCTTCTTCGCCTTCGGCGCGAGTTTCGAGTTGCCGGTGGCGCTGGTGATCCTGGTGCTGATGGGGTGGGTCAGTCCCAAGCAGCTGAGCGAAGGCCGCGGCTACGCCATCGTCGGCATCTTCGTCCTGGCCGCTGTGCTCACTCCCCCGGACGTGGTCTCGCAGCTGATGCTCGCCATCCCGATGTGCCTGCTCTACGAACTGGGCATCATCGCCTCACGTGCCGTGGCGCCGAAGGCGAGTTAGTGCGCGCAGCAGTACGGCTGCTTGTAGGAGCGCGCTCGTGCGCGATGAGGCTTTACCGGTAGCGCTTCATCGCGCGCAAGCGCGCTCTTACGGATGCCGTGGCACGGGTACAAACACGCTCCCGGACACGAAGGTGCTGACAGACGCGTAGGCTGCATCCAGCCACCAGGTTGGATCGAAAATGCCGAAAACCGCTTCGGAGCAGCTATTCGAGATTTTCTGCGCCCACCATCGGTTGGACTGTCAGCGGATTGCCGAGACGTCTGCCAGTACACCCGACTATCACGTCCGGCTGGGCAGCACGGCGGTGGCCGTCGAAATCAAGCAGATCGAAAGTAGACGCGGAGTCGATCCAGACGGTGGATGGTCACGAACCATTGGCTGGCACGTCCGTCAGAAGATTGCCGAGGCGCGTGCCCAGCTGCGCGTCGCCGCCAGTGCGGGCATGCCGGCCATCTTGTTGATTCACAACACGGTTGATCCGATGCAGCTGTTCGGTACCGAACAGAATGACTTTCTCAGCGCCATGTATGGCGAGCTGACGGTCCGAATCGATGCGTCTGGCCGTGCGGCAAGCGGTCTTTTCCACGGGCGCAATGCGCGCTTGCGGGAGACTGCGAACACGTCTTTCAGCGGCGTGGGGCATCTGCACGCAACGCGCTCAGGTGCGGAGGTGATCATTTACGAAAACGTGTTTGCAGCGCATCCATTGCCATTTGGCGCCATACCCGACTGCATCACGACCGTTCGGGTGGAACTCGACCATACGGTCTGACGCTGCGGAACCGGATCGAATTTCGTAGGAGCGCACCCGGGCGCGATGGGCTTTTCCGGGAAATCTCCGGCGTCGAGAGAAGCTAGCCTCCGCGCTCGCCAGAATGGCTTCTGGTAGGAGCGCACTTGTGCGCGACGAGGCCTTACCGGTAGAGCCGCATCGCGCGCAAGCGCGCTCTTACGGATGCTGCGGTATCAGGCAGCAAATACGTCCGGGCGCGAGGGCGGCGGCGGGCGGGCGACGGCGCCTTCGTGGGTGAACATCTGCTTCCAGGCCGCGTATACCGAGCCGGCGAAGACCGGCATCAGCACGGCCATCAGCAGCAGCTGGGCAAGCCACATCGCCACGGTCTGGCCGGCCACCAGGCCGACGATCAGCGCCACAATCATCACCGCGAAATAGATCGCGAAGATGGCGATGAAGGCCAGTACGAAGAACACCAGCATCGCCGGCAGGTTGTGCAGGCTGGCGCGCAGGCTTTCGCGCAACGCATGGCCGCCGGTGCTGCGGTCGAACATCACCTGCGGCGGCATCACGAACAGGGCCAGCGTCAGCGCGGCGAAGGTCGCCACCATCAGCAGCAACCACAGCAGGATGCGGCCGGCCGGCAAGCTGGCAGCCAGCTGCTCGATCTGCACCGGGTCCGGTTGCGCGCCGGACTGGCTGATCTCGTTGATCTTGACCATCACCTCGGACAGCTGCTGCAGCCCGCTCGGGCCGATCATCACCAGCAGCAGCACACCCAGCACCAGGCCGGCCAGCAACTGCGGCAACAGCGAGACCAGCAGATGCGGCGCGCGGCCGTCCTGCAGGCCGTGCAGCAGGTGCCCGGGGCGGGCAACGCGGCCTTCGTCCACTTCGCGCACCGCCCACAGCAGGCCGCCCATGAACAACGGGCCGGCCAGCACCATCAGGAATTGCAGCGCCGGGCCCAGCAACGGCACCAGCACTGACAGCGACACCACCAGGGTGGCGGCCACACTCCAGATCACCCCCAGCGTGCCCAGCGCCAGCGGCGCCCGCTTCAGCAGGGAGAACCCGGTCAACAGCCATTCTGCGCCGGCAGATGCCGGCACCTTGCGGATTTCGCTCATTCCCATTCCGGATCGATACGCACCGGACCACCCGGCGAATGGGGATTATCGCTGCTTTTGCGTGTGCGCGGCGGGATGGCCGGCCACAGTTTGCAAGCCACGTGCGTGGTGGACGAAGCGCCGCAGCAGCTTGCGCGCCATCGGTGCGGCGCTGACCTCGTTGGCCACGGTGCGGGCACAGCGGCCGTGGCGGGCGATGCAGTCCGCCCGCGCGCGCACATAGCCGCGCATATGGTGGGTGGCGAACTCGGGGTGGAACTGCACGCCCCAGGTGGACTGGCCCCAGCGAAACGCGTGGCACTGATCCTGCGGCGAGCGCGCCAGCACCACCGCGCCGTCGGGCGCACGCAGCACGGTCTGTAAATGGGTGGCATGCGCCGGGAACTGCGGCGGAAGCCCGGCGAACAAGGGGTCTTCGTGCGCGGGTGGGTGCAGTTCCAGGGCGATGGTGCCGGATTCGCGCCCGGCTGGGTTGTAGTCGACCTGCCCGCCAAGCGCGTGTGCGATCAACTGGTGGCCATAGCAGATGCCTAGCAAGGGCATGCCGGCGTGGGCGGCATCGCGCAGCCACTCGGCGCTGCGCTCGCTCCAGTCGGCGCGATCGGTGACGAACGCGGCCGAACCGCTGATCAAGGTGCCGGCAAAGCCGCGGCGGTCGGGCAGGCGGTCGCCGTTGGCGACATCGATGACCACCGTCTCACGCTCGGCCAGCCCGGCCGCCACGCGGATCCAATGCGGAAATCGCCCGTACCGTTTCATCCCCGACACAGGGTGGCCGGTTTCGATGATCAGGAACGGCAAGGCAGACATGCGGACGAAACACCCGGCAGCGATGGATGGGTCCGATTGTAGGCAGCAGCGGCCGGGTTTTTTCAACTGGCGTGCCAACGCATGTAGCTAAGGTTATGCCGGATGGCTATGTATGAGGTTTGGAGACCGGGCTAGGCGGGGGGGCTGGCTACGCGCGCTGTGCAGGGAAGAGCAGTGATGGCTGAGATAGTTTGGGTCACGTTGGTCCCCGACTTGATTGTGCAGTGATCGCCGCGCCACTGATTCGGCCGTCCTCGGCCGTGCCGTGGACTTGGTCAATGGTGAGAATTCCCCCGCCGATGGCGACATGTGCGTGCTGATGTACCCTCATCCGCCCTTCGGGCACCTTCTCCCGCTGGGAGAAGGGAGCAACGGTGTGAGAACGGAGCGAGCCCCTCTACCGCCCGGGCGAGAGGGCACGGCTTGCGCGCCACTGGCGCGCGTGCCTTGGGGCGCCCACGTCGCAAACGCGGGCCGGGGCGCGATCAAGGCCCCTCTCCCGCCGGGAGAGGGGTTGGGGTGAGGGTTGCCTGCGCCGTTAACGGTGCAAACCCCAGCAATCCGCTATTCCCGAGGTGGCAACACCGACAGCACCTCTTCCACCGTGGTCAGGCCAGCGGCGACCTTTTCCAGGCCGGTGCGGCGCAGGGTGCGTAGCCCGTCGCCGCGGGCGGCCTGGCTGAAACTGGCCAGGTCGGTGTCGGCGCGGATCAGGCTACGCAAGCGTGGGGTCACCGGCAGCAGTTCGTACAGGCCCACGCGGCCCAGGTAACCGGTGCGGCGGCATTCCAGGCAGCCGACCGGGGCGTGCACGGTGAGCACCTCCGGCAAGGCTTCGCCGGGTTCCTGGATGGCCGCCCAATCCGCCTCGCTGAGCGTGTGCGGGCGCTTGCAATGCACGCACAACGTGCGCACCAGCCGCTGGGCAAGCACGCCGTTGAGCGTGGAGGCGACCAGGTAGTGCGGCACGCCCAGATCGAGCAGACGGGTGATCGCCGAAGCGGCATCGTTGGTGTGCAGGGTGGACAGCACCAGATGCCCGGTGAGCGAGGCCTGCACCGCCATCTGCGCGGTTTCCAGGTCGCGGATTTCGCCGATCATGATGATGTCCGGGTCCTGCCGCAGCAGCGTGCGCACGCCGCTGGCGAAATCCAGGTCGATGTTTTGCTGGACCTGCATCTGGTTGAATTCGGGGGCGATCATTTCGATCGGGTCTTCCACGCTGCAGACATTCACATCCGGCGTGGCCAGGCGCTTGAGCGTGGAATACAGCGTGGTGGTCTTGCCCGAGCCGGTCGGGCCGGTGACCAGCACGATGCCATGCGGGCGCTCCACCAGCGCGCTCCAGCCGGCGGCTTCTTCGGCGCTGAAGCCGAGTTGTTCGATGCTCTTGAATGCCGAATCCGGGTCGAAGATACGCATCACGCACTTCTCGCCGAACGCGGTGGGCATCGTGGACAGACGCATTTCCACTTCGCGCCCGCCCGGCGACCGGGTCTTGATGCGGCCGTCCTGCGGGCGGCGGCGTTCGGCCAGGTCCATGCGCCCGAGCACCTTGATCCGGCTGACCACCGCGGTCATCACCGTGGGCGGCACTTCCAGCACCTTGTGCAGCACACCGTCGATGCGAAAACGCATACGCCCGGCTTCGCGGCGCGGTTCCAGATGGATGTCGCTGGCCCGTTGTTCGTAGGCGTATTGCAGCAGCCAGTCGACGATATGCACGATGTGGTGATCGTCGGCGTTGACGTCGCCGGCGCGGCCCAGTTCCACCAGCTGTTCGAAGCTGGGCAGGCCCGAGCCGGGTTCGGCACTGCGCGCATCGCCACGCGCGCCACGCACCGATTGGGTGACGCCGAAGAACTCCATCGTGTAGCGGTGCAGATCCAGCGGGTTGATCAGCGCCAGCTCGATGCGCCGGCGGCTGAGGTGCTGCACGTCTGCCAGCCAGTCCAGCGCCAGCGGCTCGCTGGTGGCCACCAGCACGCGCTCGGCGTCCAGTGCCAGCGGCAGGATGCGGTGGCGGCGTGCATACGCATGCGAGACCACGCCGGTGACCGCGGCCACGTCGATGCGGGTGGGGTCGATGCGTAGGTAGCGCAGCCCGGTGCGGGTGGCCAGCCATTCGGTCAGCCGCTCCAGGCCGAGCTCACCGGCTGGCGGCTGCGCGGCGTGCAGCTTGAGGTTGGCCAGCAGCACCAGCGGATGCACTTCGCTGGCGTTGCGCACGCCGGCGGCGGAGAACTGCACGCGCTCGTGTTCGTGCGGCACCACCATGCCATCGGCCAGCAGCGCGGC
Organism: Xanthomonas sp. NCPPB 4037; assembly: GCF_041475695.2. NCBI lineage: Bacteria > Pseudomonadati > Pseudomonadota > Gammaproteobacteria > Lysobacterales > Lysobacteraceae > Xanthomonas > Xanthomonas sp. NCPPB 4037. Next base: position 202,457 of record NZ_CM191261.1, on the reverse strand, counting down.
TGCCACCGGATCGAACATCAGGCGTCCGCGCGGCAGCGGTGCGGAGGTGCTGGGATCGGCCGGGCGCCGCTGTTCCATCTGCTGTAGTCCCCTGCGGCGGTGCTCCCGCGGCAAAGCGCTACGGGTCGGCCGGTATACTAGCGCACCCCTTCCGCACGGCCTTTGCTGCATGTCCGATTCCCGGCGCGTTCCAATCACTTTTCAGGGCCTGATCCAGACCCTCAACCAGTACTGGGCCGAACAGGGCTGTGTGCTGATCCAGCCACTGGACCTGGAAGTGGGCGCGGGCACGTTCCATCCGGCCACCTTCCTGCGCGCGCTGGGACCGGAGCCGTGGAATGCGGCCTACGTGCAGCCCTCGCGCCGTCCCACCGATGGCCGCTACGGCGAAAACCCCAACCGGCTGCAGCGCTACTACCAGTACCAGGTGGCGATGAAGCCCAACCCGGACAACATCCAGGACCTGTACCTGGGCTCGCTCAAGGCGCTGGGCATCGACCCGCTGGTGCACGACCTGCGCTTTGTCGAAGACAACTGGGAATCGCCCACGCTGGGCGCCTGGGGGCTGGGCTGGGAAGTCTGGCTCAACGGCATGGAGGTGACCCAGTTCACCTACTTCCAGCAGGCTGGCGGGCTGGAGTGCAAGCCGGTGCTCGGCGAGATCACCTATGGGCTGGAACGGCTGTGCATGTACCTGCAGAGCTGCGACAACGTCTACGACCTGGTGTGGACCTATGGCCCGGATGGCACGCCGGTGAGCTACGGCGATGTGTATCACCAGAACGAAGTGGAGCAGAGCGCCTACAACTTCGAGCATGCCAATGTGGAAGAGCTGTTCCACCGCTTCGACGCCTGCGAGGCCGAAGCCAAGCATCTGGTGGAGGTGGGCCTGCCGCTGCCTGCGTACGAGCAGGTCACCAAGGCCAGCCACGCCTTCAATCTGCTGGATGCGCGCCGTGCGATCAGCGTGACCGAGCGCCAGCGCTACATCCTGCGCGTGCGCACGTTGTCGCAAGGCGTGGCGCAGGCGTATTACGCACAACGCGAGAAGCTGGGCTTTCCCGGCGTGAAGCGCTGAGCCGAGACCGGTGCGACCGAACAGCGAAATGATCTGGGTGATTGGCGCGCTGTGGTCGGCGCCGCTGGCGTTCGGCTACTTCTGCGCCTGGTGGGCGCAGCAGCGCGGCCGCAACGCACTGGGCTGGTTCCTGTTTGGCTGCTTTCTGCTGCCGGTGGCCGGACTCTGGCTGCTGGCAATCAATGGCGACGACCGCGCTGGCCGCGGCAAGTCGAAAGACAAAACGATTGGGCGCGGCGACCTGCTGGCGACCCGGAAGGACGTGATATGAGCATGCAACCCCTGCTGATCGAACTGGGCACCGAAGAGCTGCCGGTCAAGGCGCTGCCGGGTCTGGCGCAGGCCTTCTTCGACGGCGTACTGGCCGGGCTGGAAAAGCGCGGCGTCGCCGTCACCCGTGGCGATGCCAAGCCGCTGTCCACCCCGCGGCGCCTGGCCGTGCTGCTGCCGGGCGTGGCCACCGAGCAGCCCGAGCAACGCTCCGAAGTGCTGGGCCCGTATCTCAACATTGCGCTCGATGGCGAGGGCAACCCGACCAAGGCGCTGGCCGGTTTTGCGGCCAAGGCCGGGATCGACTGGACCGCGCTGGAGCGCACCAGTGACGCCAAGGGCGAGCGCTTCGTGCATCGCGCGGTGACGCCGGGCGCACAGACCGCCGCGCTGCTGCCGGAGATCCTGCGCGAAACGATTGCTGCCATGCCGATCCCCAAGCCGATGCGCTGGGGTGCGCACGAATACGCCTTCGCGCGGCCGGTGCAGTGGCTGGTGTTGCTGTTCGGCAACGCCGTGATTCCTGCCGAGCTGCTGGGTGTGCGTGGCGACCGCATCACCCGCGGCCATCGGTTCATGCATGACGGCGACATCGCGCTGGCGGCGCCGGGCGATTACATCGACGCACTGCGCGCCGCGCACGTGCTGGTGGATGCCGATGCACGCCGTGCGCGCATTGTCGAAGAAGTCGATGCGGCCGCCAGGCAGGCCGGCGGCAGCGCACGCATCAGCGACGACAATCTGGAGCAGGTGGTCAACCTGGTCGAATGGCCGTCGGCGGTGTTGTGCAGTTTCGAGCGCGCGTTCCTGGCGGTACCGCAGGAAGCGCTGATCGAGACGATGGAGATCAACCAGAAATTCTTCCCGGTGCTGGACGACGGCGGCAAGTTGACCGAGCAGTTCATCGGGATTGCCAATATCGTCTCCAAGGATGTCGCCGAAGTGGCCAAGGGCTACGAGCGCGTGATCCGACCACGGTTTGCCGATGCCAAGTTCTTCTTCGACGAAGACCTCAAGCAGGGGCTGGAGGCGATGGGCGCGGGCCTGGCCAGCGTCACGTATCAGGCCAAGCTGGGCACGGTGGCCGACAAGGTGGCGCGTGTGGCCGCGCTGGCCGAAGCAATTGCGCCGCAAGTAGGTGCCGATCCGGTGCAGGCGCGTCGCGCCGCGGAATTGGCCAAGAACGACCTGCAGTCGCGCATGGTCAACGAGTTCCCAGAACTGCAGGGTATCGCCGGCCGGCATTACGCCAAGGCTGCCGGTGAGCCGAGCGAAATTTCGCTGGCGATCGACGAGGCCTACCAGCCGCGTTTTGCCGGCGATGACATCGCGCTCTCGCCGCTGGGCAAGGTGCTGGCAATCGCCGAGCGGTTGGATACCTTGGCTGGTGGCTTTGCGGCTGGATTGAAGCCGACGGGTAACAAGGATCCGTTTGCGTTGCGGCGTAATGCGTTGGGGTTGGCGCGGACGGTGATTGAGTCTGGATTTGAATTGGATCTGCCGAAGCTGATTGATGTGGGCCTGGCGTCGTTGCCGGATGCAGTGAAACCGCATGCCGACCGCAACACAGAGACGGTACGGGCGGATCTCTACGACTTCATCCTCGACCGCCTGAAGGGCTACTACGCCGACAAGGGCGTCGCGGCCACGCACTTCAATGCCGTTGCCGAGTTGAAGCCCGCCTCCCTCTACGACTTCGACCGCCGCATCGACGCCATCGGCATTTTCGCCACCTTGCCCGAGGCCGAAGCGCTGGCTGCAGCCAACAAGCGCATCCGCAACATCCTGCGCAAGGTCGAAGGCGAGATTCCCGGCGACATCGACACCACGCTGTTGCGCGAACCGGCCGAAGAAGCCCTGGCCGAAGCAGTGGAAGCGGCCATCGGCGACACCGGCGATGCGCTGCACCGCCACGACTACGTCGCCGTGCTCGCCCGCCTGGCGCGCCTGCGCCCGCAGGTGGATGCATTCTTCGATGGCGTGATGGTCAATGCCGACGATCCACAGCTGCGCGCCAACCGGCTCGCCCTGCTGAAGAAGCTCGGCGACCGCCTGGGCAGCGTGGCCGCCATCGAGCATCTGTCCAGCTGATGGCGACCTCCGCCGGCGCGGTTCACTGGCAACACGCCCAGGCCGCGCTGGCACGTCGCGACATGGGCGTGGCGGCAGCCGCGTTGCAGGCATTGCTGGCCGAAGAGCCTGCGCATGTTGCGGCACGTGTGCTGCTGGCCGGCACCGTGCTCGCCAGCGGCAGGATGCGCGAAGCCGTCGCGCAGTTGCGGCTGGCCGCCCAGGACCTGGGCGATGATGTGGCCTTGCGTTGCCGGGTGGCGCAGGCGCTGCTGCGTGTTGGCGAGCACCGCGCATTGCATGCACTGTTGCGGCATCCTTCGGTCACCGGCTGTCACGATGGCGCGACCTTGGCGCTGCTGGCGCACGTGCATCAATCGCTGGGCGAACACCCCGAAGCGCTGGCGATGATGCAACGCGCGCAGGCCGCTGGCTTCGATGGCGCGGACTTTCGGTTTTTCCTGGCCGTGCAGCTGCAATTCAACGGGCAGCTCGATGCGGCCGCGCAGGCGCTGGAGCATGTATTAGCGCAGTCGCCCGGCTATGGGCGGGCGTCGTTGACGCGTGCGCGCCTGCGCCGCCAGACCCACGCCAGCAACCATGTCGACCACTTGCAGTACCAGCTGCGTCAGGCCGCGCCGCAAAGTGAAGATCGCGCTGCGATCGCCTTTGCGTTGTACAAGGAACTGGAAGATCTGGGCGATACCGAGGGCGCCTGGCAGGCACTTGCGCACGGCAATGCGGTGATGCATGCCCGCCTGCGCCATGACGCCGCCGCCGAGGCCGGGTTGTATGCGCAGTTGGGTGCCTTGGCCGAGCAGGGCGTGTTTTCAACGCCCGGTGCGCAACAGATGCAGGGGCCGCAACCGATCTTCGTGCTGGGCCTGCCACGTTCGGGCACCACGGTGCTGGAGCGCATGCTCGGCAATCATTCGCAGATCGTGTCGGCTGGGGAATTGAACGACTTTGGTCATCAGTTGCGCTGGGGGGCCGACCAGGCGGGCCGCAGCCTGCTGGACGCGCGCCTGCTGCAGGCGTTTCCCACACTGGACTACGCGCAGATCGGCCAGCGTTATCTGGAACAGACCCAATGGCGTGCCGGTGGCGCGCGCTGGTTCATCGACAAACTGCCGGCCAATGCCGTTGCGATCGGCGCGATTGCTCGCGCCCTGCCCAATGCGGTGATCGTGCATCTGGTGCGCGACCCCATGGCGGTGTGTTTCTCCAACTACCGTGCGCTGTTCGGTGACTCGTATGCGTACAGCTACGACCTGACCACGCTCGCGCGTCATTACCAGGCGTACCACGCATTGATGGCGCAGTGGCGCGCGGCCTTGCCCGGGCGTGTGATCGATGTGGACTATGCGCAGATGGTGCGCGCGCCATCTGCGATCCTGGAACAGTTGATGGCGCGCTGCGGCTTGGAGATCGAACCGGAGCAGGTCGACATCACCCGCAATGCGGCGGCCTCGGCCACCTTGAGCAGCGTACAGGTGCGCGAAGGCGTGCATGCACGCAACGTCGAAGAATGGCGCCGCTATGCCACGCAGCTGGAGCCGCTGCGGCAGTCCTTGTTGCAGGCCGGGCTGATCTGAGCCACTTGCCTGGGGCACTGGGTCATTGCCCGACGCGCCGCTGCAGCCCATCCCTTTGAGGTATCGCCCCGCCCGCGTGGCCCTCTGATGGACAAACACGGCTGCACCAGCCACTCCCTGAAACACCAACGGCAGCCAGTGGCTGCCGTTGGTCGAAGACGGCCTGACGGTAACGTCAGTGCGCGCCGAAACGCCAGTTCAATTCCAGCATGTAGGAACGGCCATAGCCGGTGTAGTTGAAGATGTTGTAGTACGGGTAGTCGGTGTAGGTACGATCACGCGGTGGGCGGGTGTCGGCCAGATTGTTGACGGTGGCCGTCAGCGAGATGTCGTCGTTGATCGCATAGTCCAGTGTTGCATTGAGCGTGGTCCAGGCGCCGACCTTGCGTGCGCCTTCCACCGCATAGCCATCGGTGCTCTGGCCCGCGGTGAAGTTGGGCGTACGGCCGTAGCGCTGGCCGAACAAGGTGGTGGTCCACGCATCTTTCTGCCAGGTGATCGAGGCATTGGTGATGCTGCGGAACTCGGAAGAGAAGAACGGCTCGCTCAGCAGGTCGCGCACCGGGTCTTGCGGGAACTGCTGGCTTTCGTGCTTGAGCGTCAGGTTGTATTGCGCGTCGAACACAAACAGGCCCCAGGATTCTGTGGCCAGGTTGTAGGTCGCCTTGGTCAGCACGCCGGAGATTTCCTCGTTGGAAATATTGACCGGGTTGATGCGGATGTTGCTCAGGCGATTCGGTACCGGCGCATCAGCGGCCGTGCGATCGATGCGCGACAGCGCATCCACGCAGGTCGGTGAGTTGATGTCCAGGGCACCGAGCCGGCAGGCCGATTCGTTCTGCAGTAATGCATCGGTGCTCAGGTCGCTGACCTTGTCATCGATCTTGATGTTGTAGTAATCGGCATTGACGCTGAAGCGTGCGCTCGGCGACCACACCACGCCGGCGCCCCAGGATTTTGCGGTGATCGACTTCAGATCCGCATTGCCGGATCGACGGCCCTGGATGCTGGTGCCGGCATAGGTGCAGTCGGAAATCGGCACACCGGGTTCTTCAACCGCGCAGCGGTAGTAGTCATTGACGCCCTGGAAGAAGCCGCTGTCGCCAGCGAACGAGAACGCCATGTCCGGTGCCTTGAACGCGGTGGCGTAGTTGCCGCGGAACAGCAGCGAATCGATCGGGCGGAACTCCAGCGCAGCCTTGTAGGTGAACTTGGAATCACCGCCGCCGCCCTGGTTCTTGTAGTCGTCGTAGCGGCCGGACAGGTTGGCCGTGAGGGTGCTCAGGATCGGCACCCGCATTTCGAAGGCCGCTGCCCAGTTCTCGCGCTTGCCGCTGCCCTGGGTGCCGGTCAGCTGGTAGAAGTCGCCGGCGATCACGCGTTGGTCGGTCGGGTTGGTCCAGTACTGATTACCGGCCTGCAACACACCGGCAATGCCGACCGCACCGGCCGGCATGTTGAACAACTCGGTGTTGGTCAGCTGCAGGTTGACGTTCTGGGTCCAGGTCCTGGACTTGGTGCGGATTTCGTCGTTGAAGCTGCGGTACTGCGCCGGCGTCAACGCGCGATAGAAGTTGGCATCGTTGGGCGAATAGATCGGGTAGCCGTAGTACTCGCCCTGCGGAGCGCCAAGGAACTGTTCGCGGAAGAAATCCTCGATGCGGTCGGCCAGCGGCCACTGCTGACGGCTTTCGATGCGATATTCCGAGCGTGCGTAGTACGCATCGTAGGTCCAGTTGCTGGCACCCAGGCCGCCTTTCAGGCCGAGTGCGATGTTGTAGGAGTCGGCAGTCTGGCGGTCGTTGTTGAAATTCTGATTGCCGGTTTCTTCAGGCGCAAAAATACGTTGATAGCTTTCGAGCTGCTGGCTGTTCTGGTTGTAGAAAAAGCCACCGGTGTCTGACGAGGTCTGCCAGAAGCGCGAGCCACCGTTGACTTCCACCTTGGTGCGATTGAGCAGCAAGGTGGAATAGAGCTCGGCATTGTCGTTGAACGCATAACTCAGGTTGGCATAGCCGCTGGCGCTACGTTCCTTGTTGAGGATGCTGGCGTACCCTGGCACTGCGCGGCTGCTACAGAAGTTGCCGCGGTTGGCGCGATTGTCGTACTGCACCGAACCATTGAACAGCGGTCCCAATGCAGCGCAATTTTCGGCACCGGGATCGATATAGGTAGTTGGCAGGTTATGCAAGGCAATACGCGAACCATAGCGCAGCGTCGGGTCCGGATTGTCGTTGGTGGAATCGAAATCGCGGCGCTGATAGCCGTAGATCGGATCCTGATTGTTGAGCTGCAGGCCCCACACGATGTTGGCGCCGCCGATCTCGTTGCCGCCGGTGAGCTGAAAACGCTGGTTGTTGCCGCCACCGCCGTCGTAGGTGCCCATGCGGTAATTCATCTGCACGCCGTCCATGCGCTTTTTCAGGATGATGTTGACCACACCGGCAATCGCGCTGGAGCCGTAGATCGAGGACTGGTTACCGGGCGCCACGTCGATGCGCTCGACCATGCCCACCGGCACGCTGGCCAGATCGACGAAGTTGCTCTGGCCGTTGTAGAGCAACGGGTAGTCGGCCATCGGCCGGCCATCGATCAGCACCAGGGTGAAGCCTGGATCGAGCCCTAGCAGGCTCAGCGACTTGGCACCCGCGGTGAAGCCATTGCTGAACTGGCCATCCTGGACCGCGCCGGTCGCCATCGGCTGCGAGCGCAGCACGTCGTAGACGTCCTTGAAGCCGCGCCGCTGGATGTCCTGGGCGGTGATCGAAAACACCGGGGTTGCGGTCTCGACCTGGGAACGGGGGATCAATGACCCTGTCACCGTCACCTTGTCCAGTTGAGTCACTTCGCCTTGTGCCTGCGCCATTGCGAGCGATGGCATGGTCAGGGCGGTGCAGACGGCGGTAACCAGCAAATGACGCTTCATGTAACGAACCTCTCTCTCTCCAAAGGTCTAACGGGCGTGCGGCAATCGGGGGGGCCGCGCGCAATGGGTGTCAACAAAACGTTAACGCGTACCGACTGTACCCAGTTCAGTCCGGTACCGTATAGGCATGTTTCTTCAGATTTTTTGTCCCTTCACGCATAGGCTGGGTATCCTTTGCCGATGCTTAAAGTCGCGTTTGCTCTTTCCCTGCTGTGCACTCTGCTGATTCCGCTGCAAGCGGCTGCCCGCGGAACCATCGACAAGATCGAGATCAAGGGGTTGGACGGCGACGACGACGCCGAGATGATCGAGAACATCGAGGTGTCCTTGTCTTTGTATGAGGCCGTCGGCAAGGAGCAGGGTGAGTCGCGGCTGGAGTACCTGCTGGCGCAGGCGGAGCGGCAGACGCGCGAGGCACTGGAGCCGTTTGGTTATTACTCGCCCACCATCGACATTGCCGCGCCGCGCGACGGCGAGCGCCTGACCGTGGTGATCACCGTGAACCGTGGCGAGCCGGTGCGGGTGCGGCAGTCGCATATTTCGATCACCGGCTGGGCCGAGCAAGACCGCTACCTGGGCCAGGACCTCAAGCAATTCGAGCCGCGCGAAGGGCAGGTCTTCAGCCATCCGCAGTACGAAGCCAGCAAGGTGCGCATCACCCGCCGCCTGGCCGAGCGCGGCTACTTCGATGCCGACTTCACCCAGCGCCGGGTGGCGGTGACGCGTGCCGAGCATGCCGCCGACATCGATCTGAACTGGGACAGCGGCCGCCGCTACGACATGGGCACCGTGCGCTTTGACTACGATTATTTCCGCCCGGGGCTGTTCGAGCCGCTGGTGTATTGGGACGAGGGCAGCTACTACCACGAAGGCAAGCTGGATCGGCTGCGCGAGTCGCTGACCAAGCTCGATTACTTCAGCACCATCGACATCCAGCCCAAGCCGGAGGAAGCCGATGACCAGGGCCGGGTGCCGGTGGACGTCAAACTCACCCGTGCCAAGCGCACCGTGTACACCTCCGGTCTGAGCTATGGCAGCGAGAGCGGCGCCGGTGTGCGCGGAGGCGTGGAGCGGCGCTATGTCAATTCGCGCGGCCACAAGATGGACACGCAGCTGGACTACGCGCAGAACCGCAAGAGCCTGACCACCAGCTACCGGGTGCCGGCGTTCCGCTGGCTGGATGGCTGGTACACCGCCTCGGCGCGCCTGTACGACGAGCAGACCGAATACATCGACCTGCGCAACGTCAAACTCACCGGCAGCCGCAGTGGCCAGATCAACGAGCGCTGGAGTGCGATCGCCTCGATCAACGCCTTGCGCGAGCGTTGGCGTTTCAGCAGCGGCAGCGATTTCACCGATGCCGTGTACGAGACCTCCACGCTGATCTATCCGCAGCTGCAGGCCAACTACGTCAACGTCGATGACCGGCTGTTTCCACGCAGCGGCGTGTCCGGGCAGATGTTCATCCGCGGCGGCGCCGAGGGCGCCGGCTCGGACACCAATTTCGGTCAGCTCTACGGCCAGCTACGGTGGTTCCTGGGCGCCGGCGACAATGGGCGGGTGATCCTGCGTGGCGAAGGTGGCACCACCTGGACCAGCGATCTGGTGGCAATGCCGCCGAGCCTGCGGTTCTTTGCCGGTGGCCCCAACAGCATCCGCGGCTATGCATTCCGCGAAGTGGGCCCGCGCACGCCCAAGCCGGACGAATTCGCGCTGGGTGCCAAGAACGTGGTCACCGCCAGCGCCGAATACGAGCATTACCTCAAGGGCGGGCCGTGGGGCGGTGCGGTGTTCGTCGATAGCGGCAGTGCCTTCGATGACACCCCGGACTGGCGCACCGGTATTGGCTTCGGCCTGCGTTGGCGCTCGCCGGTGGGGCCGGTGCGGGTGGATATTGCGCACGGCTTGAACGACCCCGATTCGCAGTTCCAGCTCTACATCGACATCGGGGCGAACCTGTGAGTACACCAACGCCCCCCACCAGCCCCGCGCCGCGCCCGCGCTTCTACCGGCGCCGCCGGTTCTGGGTGGGCTCCGGCCTGACCGTGCTCGGCCTGGGCCTGCTGGCATTGATTGCGTTGTACTGGTTGCTGCAGACCGTGGCAGGGCGCGATGTGTTGCTGGCCCAGGTCACCGCGCGCCTGCCGGTGGGTGCCAGCTTCACCTATGGCAGCGTCGAAGGCCCGGTGGCCGGCCCGCTGACCCTGCGCAATGTCGACTTCAGGTATCAGGACATCCACTTCACCGCCGAGCGCGTGTACCTGGAACCCGACCTGCGCCCGCTGCTGGGCCGCAAGCTGCAACTGGACGCGGTGCAGGTGAGTAATGCCACGTTGAACCTGGGCAAGAGCGACGAGCCTTTCACCCTGCCGAGCTGGCCGGAGTCGCTGCCGCAGATCAATGTGCCGTTGGCGATCCAGGCCGACCACATCGGCGTGGATAACCTGCGTATCACCCAGCTGCAACAGCCAATGATCACCCTGCACCGCGTGCAGGGCGGCCTGGAAGTGGCCACCGGCGAATTGCGCACCCGCAATCTGGTGGTCGATACCGACATGGGCGACTTCCGCCTCAACGGCGATTACGTGCCCAGCGACGATTACCGCGCCGACCTCACCGCCACCGCGGTGTTGCCGGCCGCACGTGGGCGCACGCCGGCCAGCCTGGGCTTGGTGGCACGCGGTGACCTGGACAAGATGGAAGTGGCGATCGCCGGGCGCGCGCCGGCGCCGCTGCGTGCCAGCCTGGTGTTCACCGGCCGCGACGACCCGACCTGGGCCTTCAAGGCGGTGACCGAAGCTCTGGATACCTCACTGCTGATACCGGCGCCCGCCGGGCAGGAGACCCCGCCGGCCACGCCGATCGCGCTGGACCTGCAGGCCTCGGGCAAGGGCGGCAAGGCCGACTTGCGTGGCAGCGTCAAACAAGGCGAGTTGAGCGCCACCTTGCAGCCCTCGCACGTGAGCCTGCAAGACCAGGTGCTCACGGTGGAACCGCTGATCATCGATGCGTTCGAAGGCCGCACCCAGCTGCGTGGCAGCGCCGATTTCCGCGACCCCGACAACGCCAGCTTCCGGTTTTCGGTCAATGCCAGCGGCCTGCGCTTCACGCCTGCAGCAGACCCCGCCACCCCGGACGCGCCGGCGGTGCCGGTGGAACTCACCGACGCACGCCTGGGCCTGGCCGGGACGCTCAAGGCCTGGGCCGCCATCGGGCGGGCCACCGTGCAGCGCGATGGCCAGCAGGCCGAACTGGTGTTCGACAGCCGCGGCAACGACGAGCGTGCCCAGCTCAAGCAGGTGCAGGCCAAGACCCCGGGCGGCTCGCTGGATCTCACCGGTGAAGTGGCCTGGGCGCCCGCACTGCAGTGGGACCTCACCGCGCAGCTGGCCAAGTTCGACCCGGGCTATTTCGTGCCGGGCTGGAACGGCAATCTGTCCGGCCAGGTCGCCTCCAAGGGCCGCCAGTTGCCAGCACCGGCCGGGGGCGTCTCGCCGGGCTACGAGGCCACCGCCGACATCCCGACCCTGAGCGGCCAGTTGCGCCAACGCGCGCTGTCGGCCAATGGCAAGTTCGCCTTGCGCGGCACGCAGGGCGAAGGGCAACTGCAACTGGCACTGGGCAGTAGCCGCATCGACGCCAAGGGCACCGTGGGCGACCAGCTCGACATCGCCGCGCAATTGCAGCCGCTGCAGCTGGACGACCTGTTGCCCGGCGCCACCGGCACCGTGCGTGGGCAGCTGCAGGTCAACGGCCGCCGCGATGCGCCGACTGTCACCGCCGACCTGGCCGGCACCGGCCTGCGCTGGAACGACTACAGCGCGCAGAGCGTGAGCCTGCGCGGGCGCCTGCCATGGAGCGGCAGCGACGGGCAGCTGGCCTTGCAGGGCACCGCCATCGAAGCGGGCGTGGTGCTGGATAGCGTGCGCGTGCAGGCACGCGGTGCGGTGGAAGCGCTGCGGCTGGATGCGGACATCGCCAACAGCATGGCCAGCGTCGCGCTGCAGGGCGATGTGCGCCGCAACGGCGCGCGCTGGCAGGGGCAGGTGAGCACGCTGCGCATCGTGCCGGCGAAGGGCGATGCCTGGGCGCTGCGCCAGCCGGCGCAGTTCAGCACCGAGGGCGCTGCATTCACCCTGTCGGATACCTGCCTCGGCGCAGCCACCGGCGGTGCGCTGTGCGCCAGCGCCAACTGGCCGCGTGAGGGCATGGTGGTGCATGGCGACGCGTTGCCATTATCGCTGGTGCAGCCGTGGCTGCCCAAGCAGGAAGGCCGGCAGATCTATCTGCGCGGTGACCTCACCCTGGACGGCAGCTTCAAGCCACGCGGCAATGCCTGGGAAGGCTCGTTCCGCATCGCCTCGCCGGAAGGCGGCGTGCGCCTGGGCGAGACCCGCTACGCGGCGGTGGCCGGCAATCCCAATCGTGGCGAGTTGCTGCGCTACGACCAGTTCAGCGTGCAGGCCGATTTCACCCCGCAACAGATCCAGGGCAAGCTCGGCGTGGGCTTCCAGGGCAATGGCTTTGTGGATGCCAAGTTCAACACCGGCTGGGATGCGTATGCGCCGCTCAACGGCGAGCTGTATCTCAACATGTCGCGGCTGTATTGGCTGGAGCTGGTGGTGGCCGATGTGGTGCGGCCCAAGGGCCTGGTCGAAGGCCACGTGAGCCTGCGCGGCACGCGCGACAAACCGCTGCTCGGCGGCGATGCGACCTTGAGCGATTTCACCGCCGAATACCCGTCGATGGGCCTGACCCTGAGCGAGGGCAAGGGCCGCTTCGACGCGCTGCCGGATGGCTCGGCCAAGATCACCGCCTCGGCCAAGTCCGGCGACGGCACGCTCAACATCGATGGCGGGCTGTCGTGGTTCGGCACCAGCACGCCGCTGCTGCTCAATATCCGCGGTGAAAACGTGCTGGCCTACAACACCAGCGAGTTGCGCATCGTCGCCAACCCGGACATGCAATTCGGCATCGTCGACACCACCATGCAACTGCGTGGCAAGGTCACCGTGCCCGAGGCCGACATCGATCTGGAACGGCTCGACCGCGGCACCTCGGTGTCCGAGGACGTGGTGGTGCTGGACCCGGTGGACCCGGAAGCCGCGCCCGCCTCGCCACTGGATATGGACCTGGCCATCGTGCTCGGCGACAAGGTCAACATGAGCGGTTTCGGCCTGAAAGGCGGGCTAAGCGGGCAGATGCAGATCCGCGCGCGCCCGGGCCGCGAAATGACCGCCAATGGCGGGCTGGACGTGCGTGGCCGCTACAAGGCTTATGGACAGGATCTGACCATCAGCCGCGGCCAGCTGACCTGGAACAACAACATCGTCTCCGACCCGCGCGTGAGCCTGCGCGCCGAACGCAAGATCGGCGATGTCACCGCCGGTATCGATGTCAGCGGACGCGCCGAATCGCCGCGTGCGGATGTGTGGTCGGAGCCGGCAATGTCGCAATCCGAAGCGCTGTCGTACCTGGTGCTCGGCCGCGGCCTGTCCACCGCCAGCAGCGACGAAACCCAGCAGGTCAGCGCCGCCTCGGCCGCGCTCTCGGCCGGCAGCAGCCTGATCGCCTCGCAGATCGGCGCCAAGCTCGGCCTCGACGAAGCCGGCGTGAGCGAATCCAGCACCGTCGGCTCGGTCGTGGGCTTCGGCAAGTACCTCTCGCCCAAACTCTACGTCGGCTACGGCGTCTCGATGGTCGGCAGCGGCTCGGTATTGACGCTGAAATATCTGCTCAGCCGCGGCTTCGATGTGGAAGCCGAATCCAGCACGGTGGAGACCAAAGGCTCGATCAATTGGCGGCGGGAGAAGTAGGGGGAAGCCTGCTGCACGCTGTCTTCTGCAGACCACATATGCGGCGCGATGGATCTCATCGCGCCGCATATGTGATGACGGGTAGTCGCCTGTTCCTACGACACTGAGCGTCGCGCGTCTGTTGCCTACCTACCTGGCCGCTTACGCCTTTTTTATGGTCTGTGGCCTCGGCGCAAATAGCGCCTTTATGCCCGGCAGGCCTACTTTGGCACTCCCGCACTGTGGTGCGTTGAGTCGAAGACGATGTGTATCCTGATTTTGCGTGGCCCGCAGTCCGATGCAATGCCGATGGCGCCGCTGCCGCTGTGTGCCGGGCGTGACCTGCGCACGCTGGCGTGTGCTGACCTTGCGAGCTTGATTGCCGGGCTGCAGGCAGCCGGTGGCGATGCCGATGTGGAACTGGTGCTGCTGGACTCGGGCGATCTGCCGCTGTCCGAGCGGGCGTGTGCGACGGCACTGCGTGCGGCGGTAGATGCCTTGCCCACGCCGTATATCGAGCTGCATGCCGACGCCGGGCAGGAGCTGGAGCCGTGGCTGCATCCGCAGCATGCGCCGCTGGCGGTGGTGATTACGCCGCACGATGCGCCGCGTGCCTATGCGATGTCATTGGGGATTGCGGCGCGTTGTCTGCCGTCCTTGTGCGCGCCGTTGCGCGTTGCTGCCTGAGGAGGCTGACATGTCGATCATGATCGTGCGTGGGCCGGAAGCGGCGATGCCGTTGGTGCGTGGGCCGCAGGCATTGCCGCGTGCGGTGATCACCCAGTTGGTGCGCTGCGCCGGGGATGCGGGCAAGACGGTGGCGCTGCGCGCCTGTGGGTCGGAGCAGGAGTTGCTGGATGCCTTACGCGTTGCCGGGCAGGCGCGCATGGAGATCGCGCTGATCGATCCGGGCAGCTGCGTGGACAGCGTGCGGCTGCACTGCGTGCTCGCCGGGCTGGCGTATCCGTACGTGGAAGCCCACGACGACAGCACTGACCGGCCGGAGCGTTGTTTGCCCGCCGGGCTGGGCCAGCGTGTGGCCATCGTGCGTGGCTACTGCGCGCAGAGTTATTTGCTTGGGCTGGAGATCGCGTTGGAACATATGGGCTGCACGGAGATTCAGGGCGATGTCCACGTTGGCACCTGAGCGGCAGCTGCTGCATTACTTCGCCGACTACGAAGGCTATTGCGATGGTCGGCCGGTGCTGTGGGGGCAACTGGCCTACAGCGTGGAGGTGCCTGCCGATGGCGTGCTGGATGCCGCAGAACTGGTGTGCGCGTTGCGCCGTCGCGCGGCCGAAGCACATGGGCTGGAAGCCGGACAGATCCGCTTGTGCCAGGTCACGCGGCTGTAGGGCGCGCTCGCGCTCGAAGCAAGGCCGGTGTGGACGCACAGCAATGAGGGCGCCGATCAAGTGCACATGCGCATCGGATGTGGCCCGCCGCTCGGCGCCACACACAACGACGCCACCCGAAGGTGGCGCCGTCGTTCTGCCGTCGCTGCGCGTCATTCAACGCAGCGCACGTACTGGCCGATTACTTGGCCGCGCCGCTATCCGGCACGAACTTGATCAGCTGGTTGCTGGTGGCGGCGGTGCCGAAGTTGAAGCGGCCATAGCCCGCGCCCCAGTACAGCGCGCCATCGACCACTGCCGGCGAACTGATCACCGAACCGGTGGCGTTGCAGTTCCACAACGTGGCGCCGGTGTCGGTATCCAGGGCGACCATGTTGCCGGCCATCGAACCGGCGTACAGCAGGTTCGGCGACACGGTGAGCGAGCCCTGGCCACCGGCCGGCACGTTCGGGTTGACGCTGTTCACGCCGGGCACCTTGACCTGCCACTTGATCTTGCCGGTGGCCGCATCCAGCGCTGCCCACGAGCCGCCGTTGTGGCTGACGGTGTTGTCTGGCCCCAGGGTGTAGGTGGCGTTGGAGCTGTTGTTGATGGCTACATAGACCTGCGACTTGTACGGGTCGAACGCGGTGCCCCACTCGACGCCGCCGGTGGTGCCGCCCGGGCCCACCTGCGTGGACCACACCTTGGCGCCAGTCCTGGCGTCGAAGGCCCAGTAAATGCCGCTCTTCTGGCCGGCGCCGACCAACTGCTGCGGCTTGCCGTCGCGCCAGACGGTGAACAGCTGTACGCCGGCACCGCCGAAGTCGTAGTCAGGCCCGGTCAGGTTGGTGGCCTGCGTGTTCGGGCACAGCCCATTGGTGGGCGCCACGATGCAGGACAGGTTCCAGGCGTCGTAGCCCTGCGCGCGGTCGGCCCAGGCCAGCTTGCCGGTGTCCAGGTTCAAGGCGACCACCGAGTCGACGTAGTTGTCCGGCGCCATGCAGTTCAACTCATCCTGCACGGTGAGTTCGCTGCCGCGGTAGGAGCGCGCATTGGAGACGCAATTGCCCACGCTAGCGGGGATGTTGTAGTTGTTGCCGGTGCCGAAATACAGGCGGCGGCTGATCGGATCGATTGCCACCTGGCCCCACACCGATGCGCCGGTATAGCCCTCGGGCACGTTGTAGAACTGCCACACCTTCTTGCCGGTGTTCAGATCCAGTGCCACCACGCTGCCGCGGAAGCTGAAGGTGTGGTTGGCGGCCAGGTTGCCCCAGTCACCCGAGGAAATACCTACGTAGATGCGGTTGCCGTAGATCACCGGCGAAGAGGTGATGCGTGCCTGCGGGTTGGATTCGGCCACGCTGCTCCACAGCAACTTGCCGGTCTTCTTGTCGATTGCCATCACCGTACCGGAGGCCTGGTCGCCAACGATGATGCTCTTGCCGCTGATGGCTGGCGTATTGCGCGTCACCGAGTTGGCATTGCCGGTGTAGTCGGACAGCTTGGCCTGCCAGTTCGGCTTGCCGCTCTGCGTGTCCACGCTATACAGCGTGCCGCCCCAGTCGGGCACGTACAGCGTGCCGCCTTCTACGCTCGGCGTCGCCGAGATGTCGCCAGTGGTGGTCAAGGTCCACGCCGGCTTGAGGGTCGGGGCGGTAGTGCGATTGATCTTCCATTCGCCAGGCGCGAAGCGGCTGTTGAAATAACCGCCACCGGCGGTAGGCCAATTATTGGGGCTGGCAAACGGAAGATTGCTGCCAAAGGAACGCCAGACCTGGCCGGACGCTGCAAAGGCGCGGGTATCCAGGGAGGACACCGACGGTGGGGCGGTTGTGCCGGACTGGGCGAAAGCCACTGCGCTGGCGAGCAGGCAGGGGATGAGCATCAAACTACGGAACCGCAAGCGGCGAAGAGAATTGGTCATCACGGCGTGTCCATTGGTGAAGGAAAGCGCTGAATCCCCCCGGATCTGCGTGGTGAAGATCGCCGATTGCGATGACCGTGCAACCCGTCGGCGTCGCCGTGTTCATGTCACGGTCGGGTCTGGTTGTATCTGGTAGTACCAGCTTGGAAAAATTCTGTTCAGCGCGTTCGTTATTCGCACAAATAGTGATGATGCATCACGATCTGCGCGGGCAGCGATAGACAAAATGATTCAATCGGACGATCACGCAAACCCCTGTAAAACAGCGGTCTACTGAAAGTAACCTGGCCACGTTGCGCATCCTGTGTGACGCCCGGCACACGCGTGAGCTGCCTTGTATCGCGGCATTTGCAGACCACCAACACATAGCGCTTCAAGCGTTCGATGCGTTCGATCTTGTAGCGGTGCAGTACGCTGCGTGTGCACGCCCGCGCGGGTCACGGTGAGGGTTCGGTGCATGCACCGATTACATATTGGCGCATGCCCGCGGATATGCGAGGGCGCGTTGAGTTGGATGGCGTGGAAGCAGCCAGCTGCGCATCGTCGTCGAATGCAAACGCGATGGTGCCGTTTGCTGCAACGTGCCGAGCGCAGCAGCGTCAGCAGCGCGTTCTGCGACAGCAACGTCTATCGCATCCGCAAACGGAGCTGCGCGATCTGCGGCTGGTCTACGCGCTGCCACGTCGCGCAGTCACCGCAATAGGGCGACGCTGCAGCGGCGCTATCGCACGCCGCCTCGCACGCATGCGACCCATCGATCCCACTGGCACTATTACTATTACTATCACTGTCACTGCAACGCGTTTGCGTTACTCCAGCGCCAGCTGCGCGATCGCGTCCTGCACCACCTCCGGCACGGTGGCATCCACGTCCACCGACACCACGTCGGCTTCGTCCAGCGGCAGTTCCAGCGTTTGCAGCTGGCTGTCGAGCAGGCTCGGCGGCATGAAGTGGCCCGCGCGTGCGCTCAGGCGTGCGGCGATCACGTGCGGCGCGGCATGCAGGAACACAAAGCGCATCGGAACCCCGCTGCGGCGCAGCAATTGGCGGTGCGTGCCGCGCAATCCGGAGAACGCCAGCACCACCGATTCACCGCTCTGCACGCAGTCGCGCAAGGTGGCCGACAGCAGCTCTACCCAGGGCAGCCGCATCGCATCGGTAAGCGGTTGCCCGGATGCCATCTGCGCGCGCGCGGCCACGCTGTGATAGTCGTCGGCATCGAGAAAACGGAAGCCGTAGTGCGTGGCCAGGGCCTGCGCAATGGTGGTCTTGCCGCTGCCCGAAACGCCCATCACCACGATGGCCAGGGGCGAAGCGGACGCGGGCGTGGCAGCTGCTGCAGTCTCCATCACGTCAGGTTATATCTCCGGATCGATTCGGCATGTTGCCGGATTTCACGTTGGCGGCAGGCCAATGCGTGGTGTAGCGTCGGCGCTCCTTGCCAGGTGAGCGGTCCAGCAGCGTAACGGTGCGCTCCGCCGGGTTCAACGCATCCGAAGGTCTGTCGATGACGTCATCGCCTGCAACGCCTCCGCCGTTGGCGCCACTGCGCCTGCGCGAAAAACTCGGTTACGGTGCCGGCGATCTGGGCCTGAATCTGTACTGGGCCAACATTTCCGCGTTCCTGCTGATCTTCTACACCGACACCATGCACCTACCGGCCGCGGCCGTGGGCACGATGATCCTGCTCACCAAGATCGCCGATGCGATCGCCGACCCGGCGATGGGCGCGCTGGCCGACCGCACGCGCAGCCGCTGGGGCAAGTTCCGCCCGTATCTGTTGTGGGGCGCCGTCCCGATGGCGGTGACCGGCGTGCTCGCCTACACCACGCCGGCGCTGGATCAGAACGGGCGCATGTGGTGGGCCACGATCAGCTTCCTGGTGATGATGCTGGCCTACACGGTGGTGAGCATTCCGTACTCGGCGTTGTCGGGCGTGATCACCGCCGACAGCAACCAGCGCACCAGTCTGATCAGCCTGCGCTTCATCGCCGCCTTTGCCGGCACCACGCTGGTCAATTACTGCACGATGGATCTGGTCAAGTGGTTCGGCGGCGGCAACGATGCGCTGGGCTGGCAACGCACGATGATGCTGTATGGCGCGGTGGCGGTGGCGTTGTTCGTCACCGTGGCGCTGACCACGCGCGAACGTGTGCAGCCACCGCCGCAGCAGCGCTCGCCGATCCGCCAGGACATCGCCGACCTGCTGCACAACCGCCCGTGGTGCGTGCTGTTCGTGTTGTCGCTGATCATCATGATCACCATCGTGATGCGTGGCGGTGCCGGCGTGTACTACCTCAAGTATTACGTGCAGCGCCCGGAGCTCACCGGGTTGTTTCTGGGTGGCTATTCGGTGTCGCTGGCGGTGGGCGCGGCAATCACGCCGCTGCTGACGCGTCACTGGGACAAGCGAACGCTGATGACTGCGCTCATGGCCATCGTGGGCCTGCTCAGCTGCCTGATGTTCTTCATCCCCGCCGACATGGTGTGGGCGATCTTCGCCTTGAACATGCTGATCGGCGTGGCGCTGGGGCCGAAATCGCCGTTGGCGTTTTCGATGTATGCCGACAGCGCCGACTACACCGAATGGAGCACCGGGCGGCGTGCCACCGCGATGACCTTTGCCGCGGCCACGTTCTCGCAAAAGCTTGGCGGCGCGCTGGCCTCGGCCGGCATCGCCTGGGTGCTGGCCGGCATGGGCTATGTCGCCAACAGCGCGCAGTCGCAAGCGTCGTTGACGGGCATCGTGCTGCTGTTGACGGTGATCCCCGGCGTGGTGGCCTTGCTGGCTGCCTGGACCATGCGTTTTTACCCGCTGGACGACGGCCTGCTACGCCGCATCCAGCTTGAACTGGCCGCGCGCAAGCGCGACGAACCGGAGCACCCCTGACCGTGTCTGCAGCCTCCCCCGCACCCGACGATCTCGCCACGTTGATGGCGCCCAGCGCCGATGGCATGCGTTATGCGCTCTACAGCCCCACCGCCATGCCCACGGCCGGCGGCTTCCTGTGGAACCGCCGCATGATGGTGCAGCTCACCTGCCGCGGTTACGCCACCGCGCAATTCATGCAGCCGGAGCCGGCCAAGTACGCGCATGCGCCGCTGCTGGAAGCGCGCAATTTCATGATGCCCGAGCAGCCGTACTACGCGCATCATCCCGGGCGCTTCTTCTACCTCAAGGACGAAGACACCGGCGCGCTGTATTCGGTGCCGCATGAGCCGGTGCGTGCGCCGGCGGAAGCGTTCGAGTTTTCCGCCGGCAAGCACGATGTGCGCTGGCGGGTGCGCCACGACGGCATCGTGGTGGAGCTGTGCGTGTCGTTGCCCACCGACGATGCGGTGGAGCTATGGGAATGCCGCGTGCACAACCAGTCCGGGCGTACGCGGCGGCTCAGCCTGTATCCGTATTTCCCGATCGGCTACATGTCGTGGATGCACCAGAGCGGCGGCTACTCGCCGGAGCTCGGTGGCATCGTCTGCCGCAGCGTGACGCCGTATCAAAAGGTGGATGACTACTTCCGCCAGCGTGATTTCAAGGACTGCACGTTCTTGCTGCATGAGCAGCCGCCGGTGGCCTGGGACGCGCAGCAGATGGCGTTCGAAGGCGAGGGCGGGTTGCATGCACCGTCGGCGGTGCAGGCCGAGCAGTTAGGCAACCATGACGCGCATTACGAAAACCCCGCCGCCGCGCTGCAGTACCGGCTCAGCCTGGAGCCGGATGCGGCAACGGTGTATCGCTTCGCGTTCGGCCCGGCCAAGGACGATGCGGAGATTGCGGCCCTGCGTGCGCGGTACCTGTCGGCCGAAGGTTTCGCCGCTGCCGCACAGGACTACGCGCAGTATCTGCAGGCCGGGCGCGGCTGCGTGCAGATCGCCACGCCCGATGCGGCGCTGGACAACCTGGTCAATCACTGGCTGCCGCGCCAGGTGTTCTATCACGGCGACGTCAATCGCCTGACCACCGATCCGCAGACGCGCAACTATCTGCAGGACCACATGGGCATGGCCTATCTGCAGCCGGCCACCGCGCGCGCGGCGTTGCTGCATGCGTTGTCGCAACAGGAGCCCAGCGGTGCGATGCCCGACGGCATCCTGCTGGTGGAAGGCGCCGAGCTCAAATACATCAACCAGGTGCCGCATACCGACCACTGCGTGTGGCTGCCGATCTTCCTGGATGCGTATCTGGCCGAAACCGGTGACGTAGCAGTGTTGGACGCGGTGGTGCGCACGCACGACGGGCAGGCGCTCAGCGTGGCCGAGCGGCTGGACGCGGCAATGCAATGGCTACTGGATGCGCGTGACGCCCGCGGGCTGAGCTTCATCGCGCAAGGCGACTGGAACGACCCGATGAACATGGTGGGCTGGCGCGGCGTGGGTGTGTCCGGCTGGCTGACCGTGGCCACGGCCTATGCGCTGCGGCTGTGGTCCGGGATCTGCGCCGCTAACGGGCGCAGCGCGCAGGCAACGCAGTTCGGCCAGGCGGTGGAGGAGGTCAACGCCGCCGCCAACCGCGAGCTGTGGGATGGCCACTGGTATGCGCGCGGCATCACCGATGATGGCGTGCGCTTCGGTATCGCCGACGATGAAGAAGGCCGCATCTATCTCAATCCGCAGAGCTGGGCGCTGCTGGCCGGGACCGCCGACGCCGAACAACGCACGGCGCTGCTGGACGCGGTGCGCGAGCAACTGCACACCCCGTACGGGCCGGTGATGCTGGCGCCGGCGTATACGCACATGCGTGATGACGTGGGCCGCCTGACCCAGAAATGGCCGGGCGCCGCGGAGAACGGTGCGGTCTACAACCACGCGGTGGCGTTCTATCTCTACAGCCTGTATCAGATCGGCGACGCTGACCGCGCCTGGGAGATCCTGCGCGCCATGCTGCCGGGCGCGGACATGGCCGACGCGCTGCAACGCGGCCATCTGCCGGTGTCGCTGCCCAATTACTACCGCGGTGCCTGGCACCAGTATCCGCGCACCGCTGGGCGTTCCAGCCAGCTGTTCAACACCGGCACCGTGGCCTGGGTGTACCGCTGTGTGCTCGAAGGCCTGTTCGGGCTGGTGGGTGACGGCGATGCACTGGCGGTGCGCCCGCAGCTGCCCTCGCACTGGCCGCAGGCGCAGGTGACCCGGCAGTTCCGCGGCGCGCAGTTCGAAGTGGCCCTGACCCGCGAGCCGGGCCGCACGCAGCTGGAAGTGCTGGTGGATGGCGTGGTCAGCCCGGACCAGCGCGTGCACGGCATCGTCGCCGGACGCACCTACCAGCTCCAGGTACGGCTGCCGGGCTAGGCGTCAGGTGACGGCGGAGCGTTTGATGGTGCAGCGTTGGGGCGACGTGCGCGATGGGGTTCCTGGTGAGGCCCATCGCTGGTAGAGCCCATCGCGCGCTAGCGCGCTCCTACGGGAGCGGGCCAGCGGACGTTGGTCAGATCGTTCCTGTGCGGATGGCGGCATCGGCCGCGCTGGCACATTAAACGCCAACGGATAGGCCATGCGCGTTTCGATACCACATCACCTTCGGTTCTCGACGCCCCGCAGGCCGCCACCAGCCAGACGCCACGATCACAACGCCCTGGTAGGAGCGCGCTTGCGCGCGATGAAGCGGTCCCGATACGCCGAACGCCTAGCGCCGTCTCACCGCGGCTGTTTAGTCACCAAAGGCACGCACGTCTGGCAAGACGCCTCACCTAGCAGCTGTGGCTACGGCCCAGCTGCAGCTGCTTGCCCGGCCTAATTGCACCGGTAACGGCGCAGCGTGGGCGCGAGGAGCACGATGGGCGTCCCGGTAAAGCCCATCGCGCGCAAGCGCGCTCCTACGAGAGCTGGCGGACGCCGGCCAGTGCCCTGCGCGGATAACCGGCATCCACCGCCATAGCCAACACCCTCCACCGCGCCCCAGCCAACCGCTCTTGCGATTCCCGATTCCCGATTCCCGATTCCCGATTCCCCAACGGCGATTCCCGATTCCCGACCCCACTGCGTAAACTCCCCCCTCGCATTCCCGCCTAGGAAGCCCGTTGGTCTCGAGCTGGATACTGCTGCTGGTCTCGCTGGGATATGCCGCGCTGCTGTTCGGGGTGGCGTGGTGGGGCGATCACCGCCCGCTGTACCCGGAGCGGCCGTGGCTGCGGCCGGCGGTGTATAGCCTGGCGTTGGCGGTGTACTGCTCGTCGTGGACCTTCTACGGCGCCGTGGGCTCGGCGGTGCGCAACGGCATCGGCTACCTGCCGATCTACCTGGGTCCGCTGCTGTTGCTGCTGTTTGGCTGGCGCATCATCGAACGATTGGCGCTGATCGCACGCGCCGAAAACACCGTCTCCATCGCCGACTTCATTTCCTCGCGTTATGGCCGCTCGCGGCGGCTGGCGGCGCTGGTGGCGGTGATCGCGCTGGTCGGCATCGTTCCCTACCTGGCCCTGCAGTACAAAGCGGTGGCGATGAGCCTGGAAGTGCTCACCGGCCACAGCAGCGCCGGGCGCGGCATCTTTGCCGATCCGGCGCTATACGTGGCGTTGCTGATGGCGTTGTTCGCCACCTTGTTCGGCACCCGCCAGGTGGATGCCACCGAGCATCACCACGGGATGATGCTGGCGATTGCGCTGGAGTCGGTGATCAAGCTGGTGGCGATCGTGGCGGTGGGCGTGTTCGCCTGGCTGTGGCTGGGTGATCACCAGCTGCGCATCGCCGATTCGGCGCGCACGCTGTTCCAGCACACCCCATCGGTGGGCTTCATCTCGCAGACCTTGCTCAGCTTCCTGGCCGTGGTGTGCCTGCCGCGGCAGTTCCATGTGGCGGTGGTGGAATGCAGCGATGTCGGCGACATCCGCCGCGCGCGCTGGCTGTTCGGCGCCTACCTGGTGATCATCTCGGCGATGGTGGTGCCCATCGCCTCGGCCGGTGTGGCCTTGTTCGGCCAGGACAGCTCGGTGGTGGACGATGCGGTGGTGCTGGCGCTGCCGCTGAGCCAGGGCAATACCGTGCTGGCACTGGTGGCCTACGTGGGCGGGTTCTCCGCGGCCACGGGCATGGTGATCGTGGCCAGCATCGCGCTGGCCACCATGGTCAGCAACGACCTGGTGATGCCGGTGCTGTTGCGCCGGCGCAGCAGTGCCGACGCGCGCGCCACTGTGGCCTCGCGGGTGTTGTG
Organism: Xanthomonas sp. NCPPB 4037; assembly: GCF_041475695.2. Lineage (NCBI taxonomy): Bacteria > Pseudomonadati > Pseudomonadota > Gammaproteobacteria > Lysobacterales > Lysobacteraceae > Xanthomonas > Xanthomonas sp. NCPPB 4037. The sequence goes on along the minus strand of NZ_CM191261.1, from coordinate 178,312 downwards.
GATCCGCCGCGTGGCGATCTTGTTGCTGGCGTTGATCGCCTACGGCTACCACCGCAGCGTGGCCAACGACACCACGCTGGCCGCCTACGGGTTGATGGCGTTCGCGGCGGTGGCGCAGTTCGCGCCGGGCGTGATCGGCGGGCTGTACTGGCGCGGCGCCAGCCGCAAGGGCGTGGAGACCGGCATGGTGCTGGGCTTCATGACCTGGATCTACACGCTGCTGCTGCCGGCGGCCACGCGCGCCGGCTGGCTGCAGCCGGAGTGGCTGGTGGATGGCCCGTTCGGCATCGGCTGGCTTCAGCCGCAGCAACTGTTCGGCATGAGCGGCTGGGACCCGCTGGCGCATGGCACGTTCTGGTCGCTGCTGATCAACACCGGCACCATGATGGTGGTATCGGCGCGCTGGCGGCCCGGTGTGGACGAGCGCCTGCGCGCAGCGCCGTTCCTGGACCCGTATTCGCAACGGCCGGCGGTGGCCGGCGAATGGCCTGGCCACGTGCATGTGGCCGACCTGCAGGCGCTGGCCGAGCGCGTGGTGGGCGAGCGGCATGCGCATCGTGCGTTTTTGGATCAGGCGCAGTTGCTGGAACGCGAGCTGCAGCCCACCGCGGTGGCCGACCGCGCCTGGGTGCAGTTCACCGAGCGCCTGCTGGCCGCATCCATTGGCGCCGCTTCCGCGCGGCTGGTGCTGACCAGCCTGTTGCGTGGCTCGGGCATGGAGCTGGGCGAGGTGGTGGCGGTGCTCGACGAGGCCGGCCAGGAGCTGCGCTTCAATCGCGAAATTCTTTCCACCACATTGGAAAACATCAGCGCCGCGGTCAGCGTGGTCGACCCGGACATGCGCCTGACCGCGTGGAATCGCCGCTACCAGCAGCTGTTCGGCTACCCCGACGGCATGCTCTATGTCGGCCGCCCGGTGGCGGACCTGATCCGCTACAACGCCGAGCGCGGCGAGCTGGGCGAGGGCGATATCGAAGATCAGATCGACCGCCGCATCCGCCACATGCGCGCCGGCTCGCCGCACGTGTTCGAGCGCACCCGCAGCGACGGCAAGGTGATCGAAATGCGTGGCCAGGCGCTGCCCGGCGGCGGCTACGTCACCAGCTACAACGACATCACCGACTACAAGCGCGCCGAGCGCGCGCTGCTGGACGCCAACGAAAACCTGGAGCAACGCGTGGCCGACCGCTCGCGCGAGGCCGAGCTGGCGCAGCAGTCCAAGACGCGCTTTCTGGCGGCGATCAGCCACGACGTGCTGCAGCCGCTCAACGCCGCGCGGCTGTTTGCTTCGGCATTGCGCGAGAGCCACCAGAACAACGAAGAACAGCGCCACCTGGCCGAGCGCGTGGATGCCTCGCTGCGTGCAGCCGAAGAGTTGCTGGACGGCCTGCTCGACGTCTCGCGGCTGGATGCCGGCGGCTTGCGGCCCACGGTGGAGGATTTCGATGCCAGTGCCTTGATGCACGAGCTGGCCGCGCAGTACGCGCCGGTGGCGGCCAGCCGCGGGCTGCGGCTGCAGGTGCACGCCCGCGCGCTGTGGGTGCGTAGCGACCGCCGCCTGCTGCGCCGGGTGATGCAGAACTTTCTGGCCAACGCGCTGCGCTACACCCGCCAGGGCCGCATCGTGCTGGGCATGCGCGGGCGCGGCGCGCAGGTGGAGCTGCAGGTGTGGGATACCGGCCCGGGCATTCCCGAGCACCACATGCGGCAGATCTTCGAGGAGTTCCGCCGCTACCAGCAGCCGTTCGACTGGGGCGAGCAGGGGCTGGGGCTGGGCCTGTCGATCTGCCAGCGCATCTCGCGCCTGCTCGATCACGACCTGAGCGCGCGTAGCCAGGTCGGCCAGGGCAGCATGTTCTCGATCCTGCTGCCGCGTGTGGACGCGGTGCCGGCCGCACCGGTGCCGGTGCTGGCGGTGCGCCCGCAGGCCAGCGGCGATTCGCTGGCCGGGCTGCGGGTGCTGTGCGTGGACAACGACCGCGAGATTCTGGACGGCATGCGCGCGCTGCTCGGCCGCTGGCAGGTGGAGGTGATCACCGCCAGCACCGTGGACCAGGCGCTGGAGCGTGCCCGCGAACGCCCGGACGTGATGCTGGTGGACTACCACCTGCACGACCGCCTCGATGGCCTGGACACCCTGGACGCCTTGCAGGCCGCCGCCGTGGACCCGATCGCCGGCGCACTGCTCACCGCCGACGGCCGCGATGAACTCAAGAAACTGGCGCGCCAACGCGGCTACCGCCTGCTCACCAAACCGGTCAAACCGGCGTCATTGCGCGCGTTCTTGAGTGCGTATCACGACACCATGCGGTGACGTGCGTTAGTTGCGGCTTGATCGCGCTGCTTACAAAACACGCAACACCGTAGGAGCGCGCTTGCGCGCGATGAGGCTTTGCCGAGGACACGGCATCACCGGGAATGCCCATCGCGCGCGAGCGCGCTCCTACGAGTGAGTCGCCCCCTGATCCAGGAGCCTGTGCGCAGGCAACGGTCCGCCGATGTCGCCGTGCGCATTCTTGAGCGCCCATCGCAACAAGATGCGTTGATGCACGGCGGCATCTTTGATGCACCACGTTGCTTACAGGACACCCAACACCGTAGGAGCGCGCTCGCGCGCGATGAAGCGTTACCGAGAACGCCACACATCACCGGGAACGCCCCATCGCGCGCAAGCGCGCTCCTACACGGCAATCACACTGCTTACGCCGCGCCGCTGAGGTGTTCGTACAGGATGGTGCTGCCGATGAGGATCAGGATCACGCCGCCCAGGATCTCCGCACGCTTGCCGATCAGCGCGCCCAGTGCACGGCCGAGCATCACGCCGGCGGTGACCATGCTCAACGTGCACAGCCCGACCACGGCCGCCACCACGCCGATGTGCACATCCAGAAACGCCAGGCTCACGCCCACCGCCATCGCATCGATGCTGGTGGCAAAGCCGGTGGCGGCCAGTGCCAGCAAGCCATAGCGCTTGGGCGTATCGCGCAGTGCCTCATCCACCTCGGACTCGTTGCGCAGCCCGGCCACGATCATGTGCGCCCCCAGCGCGCCGAGCAGGCCGAAGGCGATCCAGTGATCGAAGGCGGCGAGGTAATCGGAGGCCGCGCGTCCGAGCATCCAGCCGATCACCGGGGTGATCGCTTCGATGCAGCCGAACACCAGCCCGGCACGCACGGCATCACGCCAGCGCGGCCGCCGCATCGCCGCTCCCTTGCCGATGGCCGCAGCAAATGCGTCGGTGGACATCGCAAAACCAAGCAACACGATAGAGAGCGGAGACATCGACAACCTCGGGTTGGGCACGATCACAACGGCATGCGCCCGCGCCCAACCATCGTTGTGCACGCATGCCGCTGGTCTCGCCAAACCAAGAGCGGTTGCCCGCACCACGGCGCAACGGCCGAGTATGTTGATGCGGGCGCTTCCATCGACTGGAAGCAGGCTACTCCCCAAGGGGGCGCGCAGTGTACCAACGTGCGCCACGGATCAGCGCGTTTTGCCTGCACGCGAAGGTCGGTCTGATCTTTATAGCCGAAGCTATGTGGCAGCACTACGGAAGGCGACTTACCCGGCTCAGGCACCGGGCAGCAACGCGGTGACCGCCGCCATTTCCGCATCGGTACCGTGCTGCAGATCCGCAGCGCTTGGCCGCACGGTGATGTCGGGCAGCACGCCGCGATCCGGTTGTGCGGTCAAAGGGAACTGGCCCACCAACGGCAGGTCCACTTCGATGTGCGAGTTGGGCAGCTGCACGAAGAAGAACGCGCTGCCATTGATGCCACGCAGATTGCCACCGGTGGGTTGCCCGACCAGCGTGGCCAGCCCATTGGCTTGCACGCGTTGGGCGAATTCGAACGTGGCCGAGCTGTTCTCGGCGCCAATCAGCACGAACACCTTGCCGGCGAAATGCGGCGCGCGCGGCGCGATCTGCGTTGACGTCTCGGTAGATGCATCGTCGCTGGCCGCGTCACGCAGTGTGTAGAAGCGTGCATCGTCAGCATCTTCAACCGCGCGCGTGCCCCAATCGCGAAAGGAGGCGTCCCAAGTGGTGACGAATGGCGCCAGCGACGCGGGCAGGCGGCGGTAGCGCAGCCGCTTGCGCATCGGCGGCACATCGAGCGCACGCGCGGACAGATACCCCTGCAGCACGCTGCCCACATCAAGCCCGCCTTCGTTACCACGCAGGTCGATCACCAGCGCGGGTACCTTGCGCGCGGCCAGGGTGGAAAAGCTCTGCGCCAGAAATCCGCGCCAGTCCCACTGGCTGTCGTACAAGGCCCAATCGGGCATGCGCAGGATCGCCAGCCGCGCGTCTGGCATCTCCAGGCGCCATGCCGGCGCAGTGCTGTCGCGCGGTTGGATCGGCGCCATCGCCTGCCGTTGCGCTGCCGTCAGGCTGTGCACCTGCAGCGTGCGCACTGCGCCACCCCCAGGCCCGCGCACGCGCAGCAACGGTTCGGCGCTGATCTGCGGAAACAGCAGCGGCAGGTAGGCATCGAACGCCTCGATGCGCGCGAAGCCCTGCACCTCCATCTGCGCGATGCGCTTGGCATCGTTGCTGCCATCCGCGCGTGCCACGCCCATCAGGGCCGGCAGGATCTGCGCGGCGGGCACGCCGTCGATCGCCAGCACCTCGGTGCCGGGGACCAGCGACCGCTGGTTCGAGCCGTTGCGGCTGATGACCATGCGCCCGTCCAGCCAGCGGAAGTAGAACGGCAGATGGCGGTCGTGGTCGAACAACGCGTGCTGGATCGCCTCGGGTTGATTGACGAAGTTGGGGAAGCTGTGGCCGCAGCGCACGCTGGCGGTCAGGCGGGAGATCGCCAGATAGGCCTGGGCCAGGGTGGCGCCCTCGCCGAGTTCGGCGCGCAGCGCTGCAAAGCGTTGCGCCACCGCCTGCTCGCTGGAATACCGATACAGGCCAGGATGCAGCGCAGCGTAGGCCTGCTCCAGCACCGCGATGTCGGCAAGCAGGGCGGGGCCAGGCAGGACGCTATCACTGCGCACCGGTGGCGTAGAGGCTGCAGGGGTGGCGCCAGCCGGCTGCCAGCTCAGCAGTGCCACGGCCAACAACAGGCGAAGGCGACGGGACATGGCGACTCCTTGATAGGGAGCACCCAGCCTGCTGATCGCTGCTGCAGCAGACGACTCAACGGCCCAATGACGCGACGATTTTCAGGCGATGGGACGTTGCGAGCGGCGGTAGTCGCTGGGCGTGCACTGCACGCTGGCGCGGAACACGCGGTTGAAGCTGGCCTTGGAGCCGAAGCCGACCGCCAGTGCGATGGTGAGGATGTCCTGGTCGCCGGCAAGCAGACGCCGCGCCTCGGCAATCCGCAGCCCGTTGATGAACCCGCTGAAGGTCTGCCCCAGCCCCTCGTTGAGGCCGCGCGAGAGGTAGTTGCTGTTGGTGCCCATGCGCCGCGCCAGCTCCGGCAGGCTCAGGTCCGGCTCGCGCCACCAGCCATGTGCATCGACCTCGGCCGCAATGCGCGCGCCAAACGCGTGCCAGTCTTTTTCCTGGGCCGCGCTGACCACTGCCAGCCCCGCCGGGGCGCTGGCGTGCTCCGGCAGCGGAACAGTGGGGGGCGCGGACCCTGCACGCGCCGGCGCATCGGCCGGCGCATCGCCGCTCAGCAGGAGATCGCGGCGCGGATACCGGGCACGCGCATGGCGCCAGCCTTCCAGGCCCAGGTAATAGACCACTGCCACGGTGGCCAGGTAGCGTGGAAATTCGTCGAAGTACGACAGCCGGTGCCACCAGCGGTCGCTGACCGTGAAGCCGAGCCGCAACAGCAGCAGCGCGCTGGCCGCCAGCAGGAAGCCGCGCAGCCAGGGCAGGCGTAGTTCCTCGCGCGCGCCGCTGTGATGCTCCAGCCAGCGTTGATAGCTCAGATATTCGCGCCAGGCCATCAGCAGATACACGCCGAGCGAGAGCAGCACCAGCGCGTCCTGCAGCGGCGCGACCCAGGGCCGCTGTACGGCAGCGTCCCAGGCCCATTTGCGCTGCAGCGGCCAGGTGAACAGCCAGGCGTAGTAGCCGCCCTGCAGCAGTGCCGGCAGCAGGTGCAGCGCCCATCGGCGTGGCAGATGCGCGCGCGCCAACTGGCGCACATAGAGCCAGACCAGCGGGCCAATCGCCAGCTCCCAAAACAAAGGGGCGTAGGTCAGGTCGGGATAGGCATCGTAGGCACCGGCGTAGCCGAGCGTATAGGGCGTGATCAGCGCCACCACCACCAGCAGCAGGGCGGCCAGACAGCGGTTGGCGATGCGGTTGCGCGGCGCCCAGAGCAGCAGGCCCGCGCCGATCACGCCGTGCGCACTCCCAAGCAGCAGGCTGGTGCTCCACATCCCGAAACTGATGCTGGACATGTCATCCCGCTGTGCCGATCGCGCCGAGTATAGGCCTGCGCCCGCGTCCGCGGCGCGGTGCATCAGGCGTGTGCAGCCATCTCCGCAGCCGCGCGCAACAACGGTGTGTCAGTGCAGCCCGGCCGAGATCTCGGCGGTTGCCGCACGCAGCGCGCTCAATGCGGCCTGCGGGCCGACCAGCTCCGGGCGGCGTTCGATGAAGGGCACGGTGAGCGTGTAGGTGGCACTGCCGCGCTGCAGGATCGGTGCGGTGAGGTCCACCACGCCCACCACCGCCTCGCTGGCGTGCATCGCGTAGCCGGCCTGGCGGGTCTGCTCGGCATCGCGCAGGAACTGCGCGCGGTCGTAGGGCACCTCGCTGGCGTCCAGCTGCTCCAGCCAGCGGGTCTGCACCTCCGGCTGCTGAAAGGCGAACAGCACCAGGCCCGAGGTGGAATGGGCAAGCGGGCGGCGATGCCCGGGCCGCACCACCAGGCCCAGGTCACTGGGCACGTCCATCTGCGCGATCACCACGATCTGGTCGCCGGACGGCGCTACCAAATGGCAGGGCTGGAAGATCGCATCGGCCAGCCGGCGCATCACCGGCAGCGCGGCGTCGGTAATGGTCTGCACCTGCGGCTGCTGCATGCCGAGCATGAACAACCGGTTGGTCAGCACGTAGTCGCCTTCGCCATCGCGGGTGAGGTAGCCGCGCTCTTCCAGCACCTGCAGCATGCGAAAGATCTCCCCGCGCGAGCGGCCGATGCCCTGCGAGATCGCGCCCATGCTCATGGGCTGGGCCTGGCGCGCCAGCAGCTCCAGGATGTCCAGGCCCTTGTCCAGGGCGGGGGCACGGTACTTGGCGGGTTCGATGCTCATCCGTTTGCAACTCCAGGCACGATGCGGCGCGTCAGGGTACAGGCATCGGCTGGAGGCTCGCCAACGCCACTCGGTGCAAATATAAACAAAGTTTTTATATTTGCATGCCACTGCGGCGCGCAGTACGCTCGCCTGCACAATTTGCGCAAGCGCCACAGCCTTGGGAGGGGAGAGGTCGCATGCATTACAGCGATACCGCCGCGTCACCGCGCGGCAACCTGGCGCGTACCGCCGTGGTGCCCCTGTTGTTGATCGTCAGCCTGTTTTTTCTATGGGGCATGGCCAACAACCTCAACGACATCCTGATCAAGCAGTTCAAGAAGGCCTTCGAGCTGTCCGACCTGCAGGCCGGGCTGGTGCAGAGCGCCTTCTACCTGGGCTATTTCGTGTTCGCGATGCCGGCGGCGATGTTCATGCGCCGCTACAGCTACAAGGCGGCGGTAGTGCTGGGCCTGCTGCTGTATGCCTGCGGCGCGTTCCTGTTCTATCCGGCCGCGCAGGTGCACACCTACTGGCTGTTCCTGCTGGCGTTGTTTGTGATCGCCAGCGGCCTGGCGTTTCTGGAAACCACCGCCAATCCGTTGGTCACCGTGCTGGGCCCGGCTGACGGCGCGGCGCGGCGGCTCAATCTTGCGCAGGCCTTCAATCCGCTGGGCTCGATCACCGGCGTGCTGGTGGGCCAGCATTTCATTTTCTCCGGCGTGGAGCACACCCCAGCCGAACTGGCGGCGATGGCGCCGGCCGCGCGCGAGGCCTTCTTCGCCACCGAATCCTCAGCCGTGCAGATGCCCTATCTGATCATCGGCGTGGTGGTGGTGCTGTGGGCGATCCTGATCGCGCTGGTGCGCTTCCCGACCGGCGACGCCGGCGTGGGCGCGGCGGCCCCCAAGCGTGCCAAATTCGGCGAATTGCTGCATAACCGGCTGTTCGTGTTTTCGGTGGTGGCGCAGTTCTTTTACGTGGGCGCGCAGGTCGGCATCTGGAGTTACCTGATCCGCTACCTGCAGGATGCGGTGCCGGGTACACCGGAAAAAAGCGCGGCCACCTATCTGACCATCTCGCTGGTGTTGTTCATGGCCGGGCGCTTTATCGGCACCGCGCTGCTGCGCTATCTGGCGCCGGCCAAGTTGCTGGCCAGCTTTGCCACGATCAATCTGCTGCTGTGCGCAGTCGCGATCGCCTTGCCCGGTTGGACGGGCCTGTATGCGCTGGTTGCGGCCAGCGTGTTCATGTCGGTGATGTTCCCGACCATCTTCGCGCTGGGCCTGGATGGCATGCACGATGACGCACGCAAGCTGGGGTCTTCGTTGCTGGTGATGGCCATCATTGGTGGCGCCTTGCTCACTGCACTCATGGGTGCGGTGTCGGACATGGCCGGCATCCATTGGGCGATGGTGGTGCCGGGTGTGTGCTTCGGCGTGATCCTGCTGTTCGCGTTGCGTGCCCGTCGCGCTGCGCCTCTGGTTGCAGGAGCGGGCGTATGAGTGTGCGGCGTCTGTGCTACGTGCTGGATCTGCACGACGATCCGCAACTGATCGCCGAGTACGAGCGCTGGCATCAACCGGCCCAGGTGTGGCCGGAAGTGGTGGCGTCGTTGCGCCAGGCGGGGATTCTGGAGTTGCAGATCTTTCGCAGCGGCGATCGCTTGGTGATGTTGATGGAGGTCGGTGACGATTACGATCCGGCGGCCAAGGCGGCGCGGGATGCAGGTGATCCGCGGATTCAGGCGTGGGAAGAGCTGATGTGGCGGTTTCAGAAAGCCTTGCCTGGGAGTGCGCCGGGGGAGAAGTGGCGCGAGGCTGGGCGGATTTTTGCGTTGAGTGAGGCGGTGAGTGTGCAGCAGGGTTCTGCTGCGTAGATTGCTTCGTACTGTGTAGCGCCAAGTTGTGTTTCCGCTGGCGCAGCTTTTGAGTGATGTGCTGTTTTCGTTGCTCTAAGGGCAGGGGCTTTCACGCCCTTGCGGGCGCGAGTCACTTTTCTTTGCTTGTGCAAAGAAAAGTAACCAAAAGAAAGCACACCCCGTCCTCGCGCCCGGCGCGCTGCGCGCGACGGGTACGCAAGGCCGGCAGAAATTTTTGTAAGGGACATCCATGTCCCTTACAAAAACGTCGCGCATCCATGCGCGCCGCCCTGCGGGTTGTATCTGCCAGCCTTGCCGCTGCGGTATGGGGCCCCGGGAGCGGAATGGCAAAGCAAGAGCAACAGCAACAGCAAAAGCAACAGCAAAAGCAACAGCAACAGCAAAAGCAACAGCAAAAGCAACAGCAAAAGCAACAGCAAAAGCCAAAGCCAACGCGAGTGAGCGAGTGAGCGAGCGAGAGTCAGCGCAACATTCGGAGCCACGGTCGAAGCAAAAAGTCGGGGCAGCAAGCAGTGCAGCAGTGCCAAAGCAACAATAGCCAAGCAATAACGGCGGCTCAGGTATTAGGCGAGGGCAGTAGGTTCTCGCCGGTTGCTGGTGCGCGGTCGCGTCGCTCGCCGGAAGCGCGGATGGGTAAGCGATACCAGGTGCCAGAAAGTATGTACATCAACGTCAGTTTCCCGACCCGATTTGCCAAGGCGCTGAAGAAAAGCGTGAAGAAGGCGATCACGTTGCGTGGTGACGCTTACGCGATGTGCCTGGCCTGTCCTGGACTTGTTGTCTTGTTGTCGTGTTGCTTCGGTGCTTCGGTGCTGACGTTGCGCACCGAAGATGCGTTTCTTTCTGTGGCGCTCGCAATGCCGTTCGCGCATGTTGGGCAGCCGATCGGTGTGGGGTTGTTGTGGAATGCGGCGCGTTGTCGCCGGTTGCCGCTCGTTGGAGGTGCGTCACTCCATAAGTGACGCATAGAGCAGCGCCCCGCATCACCTGGCTGTGTTTGTCAGTGCACCGCTCGGTCACACCCTGGTCCACTGCAAACCAACGAGAAACGGCTTCAGTCGCGATCAGGCTCAGCGAAAACTGCCTGTCGCTCATGAAGCCGTTGTCGCACCGCGCACTGCTGCGGCACGCGGTGCGTTGACGCTGCTTAGGCCTTCGCCTTGCTGGCTGCCAGGTCTTCGACCCAGAAGCGGCCGTCGGGGTAGCTGAATTCGGCGACCGAGGCGGGGTGCATTTCTGCCGAGAATCCGGGCAGCTCTGGAGCGAGGTAGCGGCCGTGCTGGATGCGCACCGGGTCCAGGAAGTGCTGGTGCAGGTGGTCGACGAATTCGATGGCGCGGTCTTCCATCTTGCCGGTGATCGCGACGAAGTCGGCCATCGCCAGGTGCTGCACCAGTTCGCACAGGCCCACGCCGCCGGCGTGCGGGAACACGCGCACGCCGAACTTGGCGGCCAGCAGCAGGATGGCGAGGTTTTCGTTGACGCCGCCCACGCGCGCGGCATCGATCTGGATCAGGTCTACCGCGCCGGCCTGCAGCAACTGCTTGAACACCACCCGGTTCTGGGTGTGCTCGCCGGTGGAGACCGGCACCGGGGTGATGCCCTGGCGAATGGCGGCGTGGCCAAGCACGTCGTCCGGGCTGGTGGGTTCTTCGATCCAGGCGATGTCGAATTCGGCCAGCTGGCGCATCCAGTCGATCGCCGGGCCCACGTCCCAGCGCTGGTTGGCGTCTACCGCCATTGCGATGTCCGGGCCGATCGCGGCGCGCGCCAGGCGACAGCGGCGGATATCGTCTTGCACGTTGGCGCCGACCTTGAGCTTGATGGTGCGGAAGCCATCGGCCACCGCTTCCTTGGCCAGGCGCACCAGCTTTTCATCCGAATAGCCGAGCCAGCCGGGCGAGGTGGTGTAGGCCGGATAGCCCTGTTCGATCAGCGTGGCGATGCGTGCTGCACGCTGCGGTTGTGCATCGCGCAGGAGGGCCAGCGCTTCGTCGCGGGTGAGGGCGTCGCTGAGGTAGCGGAAGTCGATGGTGTCCACCAGCTGCTCGGGCGTGAGCTCGGCAATGAAGCGCCACAGCGGCTTTTTCGCCGCGCGCGCGGCCATATCCCAGGCAGCGTTGATCACCGCGCCGATCGCCATGTGCATCACGCCCTTTTCCGGGCCCAGCCAGCGCAGCTGCGAATCGTTGGTGAGGCGGCGTGCGAACGCGCCCAGGTCCGCGATCACCTCGTCCGCCGACAGGCCAACCACGTGCTCGGCCAATGCGGCCACGGCGGCGGTCTGCACGTCGTTGCCGCGGCCGATGGTGAACACCAGGCCGTGGCCAGCCAGGTCTTCCGCGCCGTCGGTGCGCAGCACCACATAGGCGGCCGAGTAGTCCGGATCGGGATTCATCGCGTCCGACCCATCGAGCTCGCGCGAGGTGGGGAAGCGGACGTCGTGGGTCTCGAGGGCGATGATGGTGCGCATGGAAGTCCTGGGCGATGGAAGACGGAAATAAAAACGCGCGGAGTAAAACGGAAACGGGGAACGTAAACGGAGAAGGGCGCCAGAGCCCCTCTCCCTCCGGGAGAGGGGTTGGGGTGAGGGTACGGACGCGCAGCGCCGACTATGTTGTAGCGCTGCAGGTACTCATGCGTTTGTAACGCAGATCAACGAACAACACAGATCAACGAATCACTGCACGACCAACTGCGTGTCGATATCAACGCGCGACAGCGCTTGGAAGTTCAACGCCCTCGCACGCCGCTTAAAAAAATTTGCGCATGACACATCAACACACATGCCGACCCGTCACGCCTAACGACAAAGGCACATTGCGACGAACTGCTTGGATACGTCGCTACGTACCCTCACCCCAACCCCTCTCCCGAGGGGAGAGGGGCTTTAGCTACTTCGTGCGGATACCTAGCCACTTACCTTGACTCAATCTTTCTTCGAGAACCAAGGTCCGGGAAGCCGATGGCTTCAAACAGCATCCCGCGGATGCGCCACCACCGGCTGACGCTGGCGGCCCAGGCCTTCGATCTCCAGCTCCATCACGTCGCCCGGCTTGAGGTACACCGGCGGCTTCTGGCCCAGGCCCACGCCCGGCGGGGTGCCGGTACTGATCACATCGCCCGGCATCAGCGTCATGTAGCGGCTGATATGGCTGACCAGTTCGGCCACGCCGAACACCATCGTGCGGGTGCTGCCGTTCTGATAGCGATGGCCGTTGACCTCCAGCCACATCGACAGGTTCTGTGGGTCGGCGATCTCATCGCGCGTCACCAGCCACGGGCCGATCGGGCCGAAGGTGTCGGCGCTCTTGCCCTTGACCCACTGGCCGCCGTGTTCGAGCTGGAATTCGCGCTCGGACAGATCGTTGATCACCGCATAGCCGGCCACGTGGTTTAGCGCCTCGTCCACCGACACATCACGCGCCACATCGCCGATCACCACGCCCAGTTCCACTTCCCAGTCGCTCTTCACCGAGCCGCGCGGGATGATCACGGTGTCGTTGGGGCCGCACACCGCGGTGGTGGCCTTCATGAAAAGAATCGGCATCTTGGGCACTTCCATGCCCGATTCGGCGGCGTGGTCAGCGTAGTTCAAGCCAACGCAGATGAACTTGCCGATCTGGCCAACCGCCGCGCCGTAGCGCTGCTCGCCTTCGATCAGCGGCAGCGATGCGACATCCAGCGCGCGCAACGTGTCCAGACCGGCGTTGGTGATGTGCTCACCGGCCACATCGCTGATCACGCCGCTCAGGTCGCGGAGCTTGCCGTCGCTGTCGATCAGTCCGGGACGTTCCTGGCCGGGGGCGCCTACGCGTACGAGTTTCATGCAGTCTTCCTTTGCAGATGAGGAATGGAGCGGCTAGTAAACCTAGCGCGCGTGCATCGGGTGGGTAAGGATGGGGTGCTCAAATCAGGGCGGACGCGCGATACAGACCGCATCTGGCACTGGCCGCGTCCACGCTGTGGTGAGCGGCACCTTGATGCGTTGCCGCGCTCAGTTGGACCAACCGCCGTCGATGATGTGGGTCTGGCCGGTGGTGAATGACGATTCGTCCGAGGCCAGGTACACCACCAGCTGCGCGATCTCGCGCGGGTCGCCCAGGCGGCCCATCGGCTGGCGGTCGGTGAAGCTCTTCCACACCGCCTGCTCGTCGCCGCCGAGTGCTTGCACGCGCTGGCCCAGCGACGGCGTCTTGATGGTGCCGGGGCAGATCGCATTGCAGCGCACGCCCTGGGCCACGTAGTCGGCGGCGATCGCCTTGCTCAGGCCGATCACCGCGGCCTTGGTCACGCCGTACACGAAGCGGTTCGGCACGCCCTTGATGCTGGAAGCCACCGAGGACATGTTGATGATGCTGCCGTGGCCGCGCTCGAGCATGCCCGGCAGCACCGCCTTGCAGGTGTAGTACATCGCATCGACATTGATCGAGAACGAGCGGCGCCAGGCCGGCTCGTCGCAGTCCAGAATGCTGCCCTGATGCACGTAGCCGGCGCAGTTGAACAACACATCGAACGGGCCGTGCGCGGCCACCAGCGCAGTGATCGCCGCCGCGTCGGTGACATCCAGCAACTGGGTGGTAATGGCGTCGGATTCGGCGGCCAGCGCCTGCAGTGCGGCGGCGTCGATGTCGGTGGCGATCACGTGCGCACCGGCGCGTGCGCAGGCCAGCGCGCTTTCGCGGCCGATGCCGGCGCCGGCGGCGGTGATCAGGCAACGCTTGCCCTGCAGGCGGGTGTTGGACGTCGTGGGAATGGAGACTGTCATACCGATAAGGTTCCGTGGGTGGGGGCCGCCGGCCGTGGCAGACGATAGAACGTGCGTGCGTTGTCGCCAAACACCGCCGCGGCGTGGCCGTCGGCGTACTGCTGTACCAGCTGCTGTGCGATCTGCAGCCACTGTGCGTAGCCCGCGCGCTGGGTCAGCACCGGCCAGTCGCTACCCCACAGCACACGTTGCGCGCCGAAGCGTGCGAACAGATGCGCCACATAGGGCTCGAGCGTTTGCGCGGTGGCGCCGCGCGCCGCTTCGGTGAGCAGGCCGGAGAGTTTGCAGTGCACGCCGGGATGCTGCGCCAGCGCCGCGATGCCGGCGGCCCAGGCAACGAATTCGCCGGCGGCAATCGCCGGTTTGCCGCCATGGTCGACGACCACGCGCAGGCCGGGATGACGCTGCAGGCGCGCCTGCAACGCGGGCACGTGCGCGGCGCGGATCAAGGCATCGAATGCCAGGTCGTGCGCGATCAATGCATCGAAGGCGGCATCCAGCGCGGGGCTGGCCAGCCACTGCACATCGGCAATGTCCTGCACCATCGGGCGCAGGCCCTTGAGCAGGCCACCGCCGGCGCGCACCAATGCGCCGATCCGCGCAGGTGCATCGGGCGCGGCAAGATCCACCCAGCCCACCACGCCGGCGATGCGCGGGGTGTCGCGCGCCAGCTCGAACAGGTAGCAGGTTTCTGCCTCGGTGGCGGCGGCCTGCACCACCACCACGCTGTCGACATCGGCCGCATCCAGCGCGGCGCTGATATCGTCCGGGCCGAAGTCGCGGTACAGCGCGCTCAGCTCCGGCGTGAGCCAGTCGTAATCGCCACGGCCCAGGTGCCAGAAATGCAGGTGCGCATCGACCCGGTTCATGGCGTGGGCAACGCCGCGTCGAGCAGGCCGTCGTCGCGCAGCCGCTGCCACAGTGCGGCCGGCACCGTCGCCTGCAGGCGCGCACTGGCCGACTGCACTTCGGCCACGCTGCGCATGCCTGCCACCACCGTGATCACCGCCGGATGCGCCAGCGGGAACTGCAACGCGGCCGCACCGATATCCACGCCGAACGCGGCGCAGGCGGCGTACAGGCGCTGCGCATGGTCCAGCGTGGCTGCATCCACCGGCGCGTAGTTATAGGTGGCGCCAGGGCCGCGCGCATCGCTCAGCAGGCCCGAGCTGTATGGGCCAGCCGACAGGATCGCCACGTTGCGTTGCTGCGCCTGGTCGAGCAACGCAGCAGCGCCGTGCTGTTCCAGCAGGGTGTAGCGGCCCGCCAGCATTACGCAGTCGAGCGGAAACCGTGGCAGCACCTCCAGTGCCACGTCCTGCTCGTTGACGCCCAGCCCGATCGCTCCGCACGCACCGGCCGCCTTCAGCTCCGCCATCGCCGGCAAGGCCTCCTCCAAGGCCTGGCGCAGCACGTTGGCATGGGTATCGCCGTGGGTCAGCGCACCGATGTCGTGCAGCAACAGCACATCGATGTAGTCGGTGCCCAGGCGTTCCAGGCTGGAGGCGAACGCGCGCCGCACGCCATCGGCGCTGTAGTCGAACTCGGCGCGCCGGCCGGCCACCGCAAAGCCGTCGCGCCCGGCAACCGCCGTTGCGTCGTCATAGACGCAGCGGCCCACCTTGGTTGACAGCGTGTAGTCCGCGCGCGGCACGCCGGCCAGCCCACGGCCCAGGCGCGTCTCGCTCAGCCCGTAGCCGTAGTAGGGCGCGGTATCGAAATGACGGATGCCGGCCTCGAACGCGCCCGTCACCGCGGCCAGTGCGTCGCCCTCGTCGACCGCGCTGTACAGATTGCCGATCGGCGCCGCGCCAAAGCCCAGCGCCGACAGCTGCACCGCAGTGCTGCCCACACGCTGGCGCGGCACATTCATGCCGGCCACCGGGTGCGCAGGGCGCGGGCGGCAAGGAGGCGAACGTGATCGGCACAGCGGTGATGCGACATCGGGGACATCCAGCAGCCGGTGGGGCCGGGCTGTTCGCATATGAATATCGCAATCATAAGTGAACAGGGCACGCTGCAGTGCAGCATATGCCGGCAGGCGTGCCTGCCAGTCGAGGTTCCTATAGCAGGGCCGATTGCGGTTGCCTGCACGCAGGTGCTGGGGCTAGATATCAGGTCCTCATGACGCCACAGGCCCTGCATGCCAACCACCACCCGGCGGGACGTATTCAAGCTGCTGGCCGCAAGTGCCGGTGCCGCCGTGGCACCGGCGGCGCTGGGCGCCACCGCAGCGCCGCCGGCCGCAGCCTGCGGGCAACTCCTGCAGTGGGGGCGCGGAGTCGAGGGCCAGCGCACTGCGGATCTGGGCAACGGCACCTATCGCAATCCCATCGTGGCCGGCGACCACCCGGACCCGACCATCCTCAAGGATGGCGACGACTACTACATGACGTTTTCGTCGTTCTTCTCCTACCCGGGCATCGTGCTGTGGCATTCCACCGACCTGGTCAACTGGACGCCGATCGGCCCGGCCCTGCGCCAGCAGCTCGGCACCATCTGGGCGCCGGACCTGTGCAAGCACGACGGCCGCTACTTCATCTACATCCCGGCCAATCCGGACGACCGCGGCTGGTCGATCTTCGTGATCTGGGCCGATGACATTCGTGGCCCGTGGAGCGCGCCGATCGATTTGAAGATCGCCGGCTGCATCGACCCGGGCCACGTGGTGGGCGAAGACGGCGCGCGCTATCTGTTCGTCAACGGCATCCGCAAGATCCGTCTGCGCGCCGATGGCCTGGCCACCGACGGCCCGCTCGAACCGGCATACGCGCCGTGGCGTTATCCAGACGACTGGGTGGTGGAAAACTTCGCGCCCGAGGGCCCCAAGCTCACCTGGCACAACGGCTGGCTGTATCTGGTCACCGCGGTCGGTGGCACCGCCGGGCCGGTGACCGGGCACATGGTGATCGCCGCGCGTTCGCGCTCGGTGCATGGGCCGTGGGAGCACTGCCCGCACAATCCACTGGTGCGCACGCAATCACCGCAGGAGCCGTGGTGGTCGCGCGGCCATGCCACGCTCGTGGAAGGCCCACGCGGTGATTGGTGGATGGTCTATCACGGCTACGAAAACGGCTTCCGCACGCTGGGCCGGCAGACCTTGCTGGAGCCGATCGAATGGACCGCCGATGGCTGGTTCCGGGCCACCGGCGGTGATCTGTCCAGGCCGTTGCGCACGCCGGCGCGTCTGGCAACGGCGGCGGCACCGATGGCGACAGGCTTCGCGTTGTCGGACGAATTTTCCACCGACAAGCTTGGCACCCAATGGAGCCTGCATGCGCCCAAGCCCGGCGAGCAGGCGCGCGTGCGGCGGGCCAACCAGGCGTTGACGCTGGCATGCGCCGGCACATCGCCGGCAGACAGCGCACCGCTGACCTGCGGCGTCCCCGATCGCGCCTACACGGCCGAGGTGACGCTGGAGCTGGTCGGCAATGCCGAAGGCGGCATCCTGCTGTTCTACAACCACAAGGCGTTCGTCGGGATCGGTTTCACCGCCGACACCATGAAGACCTACGAATATTCCGAAGAACTGGTGTGGGCACGCGCGCCCAACACGCAGCGCCACATCCGCGTGCGCCTGACCAACGATCAGCAAGTGGTGACCTACCACTATTCATTCGATGAGGGCCGCAACTTGCTGCGCCATCCCACCCGCATGGAAGTCTCCGGCATGCATCACAACGTGTTCGGCGGCTTCCTGAGTCTGCAGCTGGGCATCTACGCCGCGCAGGAGGGCAGCGTGGTGCTGCGTGATTTCCGCTATCGCGCGCTGGGTTGATGCGATTGAGTACGCGGGTGCGTTGCCAGTGCATGCGCACGTGTGGACAGCATGCGCGAGGACATGCGGGAACACGTTGAGGCAGCGCTATCACCTAGGCACTTTCAGCGCATGCGCACGTCACTACATTGCAACGACGAGAAAAAAGCGCACACCACGCGCGCCGTCTATTGCGACATCCACCAGGCGCCTGCTGCCTTGCACGCAGTGCGCCGCACAGTTCCCGCGTGCGGAAAAGCGGGGCCACGTGGCCCCGCCTGGCGGCTTAGCCGCAGCAATAGCACACGTTGCCTTGCCCCAATTGGCCGCCGAACTCCGGACACTCGGCCGCGCACTGCCATGCGCTGCAGGCCTCGGTCGTCGGCTGGGTGTTGCTGCCTGCCATGACCTGGAATGCGCCGAAGCCGGTACTGGCCAGGAACGCCGCTGCCACCAACGCATTGCGTACAGATAACCAACGCTTGTTCATGCACTCACTCCTTCACCGTTGCCAATGCCGCTGGCGCATCCGTGCGGCGCAATGCGGCGACCAGGTCCTGCACCCGCTCCGTGGTATCGAACAGGCCAACATGGGAATGGCGCACGCGCCCCTCCCCATCGACGGCCATCACCAATGGCACATTGCGCGCCCGAAACAGCATCAGCGCGCGGCGGTCGGTCAGCGTGACCACCGGAAAATCGAAACCATGCACGTGCGCATAGCGCGCAGCCTGTGCCGGGTCGCAATGGCAGACGCCCAGCAATTGCGGACGGCCCGGCAGGTTGGCCTGCAACTGGCGCGCCGCACGCACCACCGTCGGCGCCGAGCGCCGGCAATACGGACAGGTGGTGGTAAAGAAGAACAGCACTTGCGGCTGCCCCTGCGCGGCGCCCAACGTATAGCTGCGTCCATCCACACCCGGGGCAGCGATGGTCGGCACGTACATGCCGGCGTAGGGCGCAGTCGCGCGTCTGCAGCCACTGTTGCTGCGTGCGCAATTGCCGGTTCTGCCACGCCAGCACCGCCACCAGGATGCACGCCACCAGCAAGCCCAACCATAGCCATGGAAAACGTCGCGCCATCTGTGCTCCTGCTGCATCGCGTGAGCACGAGCCTTGTCCAGGCATCAGCAGATGGTCAATGGTGATATCGACAACTGCGATGGCGCGCGATACCTGGCGGTGGAGGCGATCACGCCGCAGCGCTTGGGCTTGCCAGACTTTCAGCGCGACATAGCCGGTAGTTGCGCAAGTGCACGCGGTTGGCGCGCGGTGCGCATGTTGCCAACAGGTCGTGTTGCAGGACGTGTGGGTTCGCCGGCGGCCGGCAAAAGGTGAGCAAGCGCCTCGCACCCGCTTGCGCGCAGTCGTAGCGGTATGGCGCTTGGGTCTGCTGCGCCTGGAGACAGCGTGGCATGCTAGCGCTCTGCGGCGCGTCGGTGCGCGCCGGTACCAGGGGACCCATGCATATGCTCTTTTCCGCACGCCGCCTGCTGGCGCTGGCCGTGCTTGTCTGCGCCAGCGCGCAGGCCAACGACAGCAGTTTTGGCGATGACAACGGCACCATCCGCTTGCTGCACCAGCCGGACATCAGCATGGACAAGGAAGCGCTGTTCCTGAGCGAGGAGCGCGTGCAGGTGGACTACGTGTTCACCAACAACAGCGAGCGCGACCTCAGCGCGCCGGTGGCCTTCCCGATGCCGCCGATGTATTTCGGCATGGCCGACCACAGCGAGCTCACCGATTTCAAACTGTGGGCGGACGGCAAGCCGATCGCCACCACGCGCAAGTTGGTGGTGTTGCTGGACGACGGTAGCGACATCTCCAAGGCGTTCGCTGCTACCGGCTGGACCCAGGACGATGTGGCCGCCTTCACCGAATCCGGCACCACACCCAAGGGACGCAAACCGTTGCCCGCGCGTTGGGTCGATGCCGACGCGCAACCGCGTTTCACCCTCAACGAGTACTTCGTGTGGCAACAGGCTTTTCCGGCGCGCCGCAGCGTGCAGATCCGGCATGCGTATGCGCCCAGCCTGTCCACCGGCGTGCCGCAGCCCAGCACGTATTTGCTGGAGTCTTATGCCAAGGACACGTGCATTGAACCGGCCACCAAGAGCAGCATGCAACGCCGCGAAGGCCAGTCCGGCCTGGCCTGGGCCAACTTGCGCTACGTGCTCACCACCGGCAAGAATTGGAACGGCCCGATCAAGGACTTCCAGTTGACCATCCGCAAGCAAGCCGCCAGCGACATCCTCAGCCTGTGCTTCGACGGCGAGCTGAAAAAGGTCGACCCGCTGACCTTCCAGTTCAAGCAGGCCAACTTCGTGCCGATGCGCGATCTGAACATCTTGTTCGTGCGCGCGCCGGAATAGACGGCAGCGCTCCACATGTAGGAGCGCACCCAGGCGCGACGGAGCTTTACCTGTAACGCCCACCACAGTCGTACGCGCCAACGCGTATCAGGGTTCTTCTGCAACGCGCGGCTTTGACGAGAGAGCCTTCGCGCCCAGGTGCGCTCCTACGCTGGTGCGGGATTGCGTTGCGCGTATAGCAACTCTATCGATTACCCAACGACAACGACAACGACAACGACAACGACGGCAAGGGTAGCGGGATCACACGTAGGAGCGCGCTCGCGCGCGACCGAGCTTCCCCCGACCAACCCAACGCCCGCACACGCACGCGTGCGGGCGTCAGTCGTCTTCCGGCGGAGGCAACACGATGCCGTCGGCATCGATGGCGAGCTTGCCGGCCATCAACACCGCCTGGGTGCGATTCGTCACGCCAAGCTTGCGCAGGATGGCAGTGACGTGTGCCTTGATGGTGGCTTCGGACACGCCCAGGTCGTAGGCGATCTGCTTGTTGAGGCGGCCGGCGCCGAGCATCTGCAGCACACGGAATTGTTGCGGGGTGAGATCGCGCAGGCGCTGACCAACCTCACGTTCTTCGCTGTCGGTCGGCGGCAGGTTCTGTGCCTCGGCCGGAATCCAGCGTTCGCCATCGAGTACCGTGGCCAGGGCGCGGCCAATGGTGTCCGAATCGGCGGATTTGGGGATGAAGCCGAACGCGCCGTGGTCGATCGCACGCCGCATCACGGTGGGTTCTTCGCGTGCAGACACCACCACTACCGGCAGCTGCGGATGCAGCGAGCGCATATGCACAAGCGCGCTGAATCCCTGTGCGCCCGGCATGTTGAGATCCATCAACAGCAGGTCGGCATCGGGCTGCGCATCGGCCAGGGTGTACAGCGCATCGACGTTGTCGGCCTCGAACAGTTCCACCCCCGGCATCACCCGCTGCACCGCCCCGCGCAAGGCTTCACGGAACAAAGGATGGTCGTCGGCAATCAGCAGGGTGGTCATTTTGGGGCCGGGAATCGGGAGTGGGGAATCGGGAATTGCAAAAGCAACAGCGGAAAGCGAAGGGCGTGCGATCTGGCGTTGGGCGTGTAAGGCGGCGGGAGCGGGGCGCCGAAGAGGAGGTGCGCGAACAGGGATCGGCGTCTCACCAATCCCCACCTCGCGCCCTAACTCCCCAGCCCCCAGGGAACCGCTCTCACGATTCCCCACTCCCGATTCCCCACTCCCAGCTCCTCAGCGCGTCAGCCGCTCATTGACCAGCGAATCCACCACCGATGGATCGGCCAGCGTGGAGGTATCGCCCAGCTGATCCGGGGCGTTTTCGGCGATCTTGCGCAGGATGCGGCGCATGATCTTGCCCGAGCGGGTCTTCGGCAGGCCCGGGGCCCACTGCAGATGGTCCGGCGAGGCGATCGGGCCGATCTCCTTGCGCACCCAGCTCACCAATTCCTTGTGCAGCTCTTCGCTGGGCGTCTCGCCGGCGATCAGGGTCACGTAGGCATAAATGCCCTGGCCCTTGACGTCGTGCGGGAAACCGACCACGGCCGCTTCGGCCACCTTCGGGTGCGAGACCAGCGCGCTTTCCACCTCGGCGGTGCCGATGCGGTGGCCGGAGACGTTGATCACGTCGTCCACGCGGCCGGTGATCCAGTAGTAGCCATCGGTGTCGCGGCGGCAGCCGTCACCGGTGAAGTAGCTGCCCGGGTAGGTGCGGAAGTAGGTGTCGATGAAGCGCTGGTGGTCGCCATAGACGGTGCGCATCTGGCCCGGCCACGAATCCAGCAGCACCAGGTTGCCCTCGGTGGCGCCTTCCAGGATCTTGCCTTCGGCATCGACCAGGGCCGGCTGCACGCCGAAGAACGGCAGGGTAGCCGAGCCGGGCTTGAGGTCCACCGCGCCGGCCAGCGGCGAGATCAGGATGCCGCCGGTTTCGGTCTGCCACCAGGTGTCCACGATCGGGCAGCGGCTGTCGCCGACCACTTCGTAGTACCAGCGCCAGGCTTCAGGATTGATTGGCTCGCCAACGCTGCCGAGCAGGCGCAGGCTGCTGCGCGAGGTCTTCTTGACCGGTGCTTCGCCTTCGCGCATCAACGCGCGGATGGCGGTGGGCGCGGTGTAGAAGATGGTGACCTGATGCTTGTCGATCACTTCCCAGAAACGCGACACGTTCGGGTAATTCGGCACGCCTTCGAACATCACCGCGGTGGCGCCGTTGGCCAGCGGTCCGTAGACGATGTAGCTGTGGCCGGTGACCCAGCCCACGTCGGCGGTGCACCAATAGATGTCGTCCTCGCGCAGGTCGAACACCACTTCATGCGTATAGCTGGCAAACAGCAGGTAGCCGGCGGTGGTGTGCAGCACGCCCTTGGGCTTGCCGGTGGACCCGGAGGTGTAGAGGATGAACAACGGGTCTTCCGCGTTCATGCGCTCGGGTTCGCACTCGGCCGGCTGGCCGTCGACCACGTCATGGAACCAGCGGTCGCGCGGGGCCTGCATGTCCACCGCGCCGCCGGTGTGGCGCACCACCAGCACGGTTTCGACCGTGTTGGTGCCGGGGATCTTCAACGCGGCATCGACGTTGGCCTTGAGCGGGATCTTCTTGCCGCCACGCAGGCCTTCGTCGGCGGTGATGATCAGCTTGCTCTGGCAGTCGATCACGCGGTCGGCGATGGAGTTGGCCGCAAAGCCGCCAAACACCACCGAGTGCACCGCACCGATGCGCGCGCAGGCGAGCATCGCCACGGCCGCATCGACGATCATCGGCAGATAGATGGTGACCCGGTCGCCCTTCTTGACGCCCAGGTTGCGCAGCGCGTTGCCCAGCTTGCACACGCGCTCATAGAGCTCGCGGTAGGTGACCGGGTAGGACGGCGAATCCGGGCTGTCGGGTTCGAACAGCAGCGCGGTCTTGTCACCGCGCGTGGCGAGCTGGCGGTCCAGGCAGTTGACGCTGGCATTGAGCTCGCCGTCGCCGAACCAGCGCACGTGGAAGTCGTCCAGCGCGAAGCTGACGTCCTTGATCTGGGTGGGTTGCTTGAACCAGTCCAGCCGCTGCGCGGCCTTGCCCCAGAACTGCTCGGGGTGTTCGATCGATTCGCGGTACAGCGTTGCGTACTGTTCCCGCGTGATGCGCGCACCGGCGGCGAACGCGGGATCGACGGGATAAACATCAGCCATGGCACCCTCACTTGCGATCAACTTGTCGGAAGAGGGCCGCTTGCGCGCGCCCCGTAGACAATCAGTGTGCCGCATCCATTCTGTCCCGGCGGTCAACGGAGTCTTAGACCATGGTCGTAACTGCCGCTGCGACCGTCGGTCGCCTTGCGAAATGCTGCATTGCAGCTACGACCAAAGGCGAATAGGCGGCAAAGCGTGGCCTGCCGCACGCTCCGCCTAGCGTCGCCGTCCATGCGCGATGCCTTCACCGGGGAGGGGGTTCCATGAAACACCGTAAAGCACCGTTGGTGCGCAAACCGCTGGCTGCCGCTTTGTTCGTGGCCACCATCCTGCCGGGTGTCGCGTTCGCGCAGACCTCCAAGGAAAAGGCGCTGGAAGCACGCATTGCCGATCTGGAACGCCAGGTCCAGATGCTGGTCTCCGCCCAGCAGCAACAGCAGGGCCAGATCACCCAGACGCAGACCCAGGTCGGCGAGGTGCGTGCCGCGCAGGCACAGGCACCTGCAGCCCCGGCACTGCCGGCGGGCAAGCGCCCGATCCAGCTGACCAGCATCACGCCCAATGCGGCGGCGGGCACCACGTTCCGCTACGGTGGCTTCATCAAGGCCGACTTCATGACCACTCGCACCTCCGACGGCGCATTGCCCGAAGGCGCGGTGGGGCGGTACCTGTATATCCCGACGCAGACGCCTGTCGGGGGACAGGCCTCGAGCACGGACACCGACTTCCATGCCAAGTTCTCGCGCTTCAACCTGGGCGTGGACACCGTCACCGAGAACGGCGACAAGCTCACCGGCTTCATCGAGCTGGATTTCTTCGGCAACGCGCTGGCCAACCAGGTCAACAATCTGTACGGCGGCACCTTGCGGCATGCCTACATGAGCTGGAACAACTGGCTGGCCGGTCAGACCTGGTCCAACTTCGTCGATGCCACGATCCTGCCCGAAGCCGCCGATATCGTCGGGCCGACCGACGGCGCGCTGTTCAGCCGCCAGACCCAGATCCGCTACACCCGCGGCGCCTTCAGCGTGTCGGCAGAAAACCCCGAGACCCTGACCACGCCTTACCAGGGCGGCAACACCATCCTGGCCTCGGACCACGGCGCCATGCCGGACCTGACCGCGCGCTACAATTGGAAGGGCACCTGGGGCACCTTTGGCCTGTCGGCGATTGCCCGCCAGTACCGCACGCGCAGCGCGCTGACCAACGACACCGATTTCGGCGGCGCCATCGCCGGCGGTGGCCGCTGGATCATCAATGCCAACAACGATCTGCGCTACCAGCTCAGCTACGGCGAAGGTTTGGGGCGGTATCTGGGCCTGGGTAACGGCTCGGACGTGGAGATCGACATCGACGGCAAGATCCAGACCGTCAGCACGCTTGCAGGCTGGGTGGCCTGGCGCCACGACTACAACGCCAAGCTGCGCAGCACGATCATGTATTCGCGCGTGAACTACGACCACGACATTGCCAACACCGGCGCGCTGGCGAGCAAGTCGCAGCAGAGCATCCGCGCCAACGTCTTCTATTCGCCACTGCCCAAGGTGGATGTGGGCGCAGAGCTGATGTACGGCCGCCGCGAAGCCGAAAACGGCGATAGCGGCGACATCTCGCGCCTGCAGTTCACCACCAAGTACAGCTTCTAAGTTTCACCCATCGGTTGCCCCTGCCACGCGGTGGTGGGGGCCGTACCGCCCCTGCAGCACTGGAGACTGACCATGACCGTCTCGAATGACGCACTGATCGCCAAGATCGATGCCAATCCGAAGTACCACGCCCTCAAGCGCCAGCGCAACACGCTGGGCTGGACCCTCACCGCGCTGATGTTGCTGGCCTACTACGGCTACATCGGGTTGATCGCCTTCGACAAGGCGTTCCTGGCCAAGCCCATCGGCGACGGCGTGACCTCCGTCGGCATCCCGATCGCGATCGGGGTGATGGTGTTCACCATCATCATCACCGCCATCTACGTGCGTCGTGCCAACAACACCTACGACCAGCTGACCGCGCAGATCCTGGAGGAAGCCCGCAAATGAGCAAGACTTCGCGCCTTCTTCTGATTTTGGCCGGCCTGCTGCCGGCCGGCCTCGCGCTGGCCGCCGGCGGCGACATGGGCCAGGTCGACAAGCAACCCACCAACTGGGTGGCGATCGGCATGTTCGGCTTCTTCGTGCTGGGCACCTTGTGGATCACCAAATGGGCGGCCGCCAAGACCAAGTCGGCGGCTGACTTCTACACCGCCGGCGGTGGCATCACCGGCTTTCAGAACGGCCTGGCGATCGCCGGCGACTTCATGTCGGCCGCCTCGTTCCTGGGCATCACCGCCGCGGTGATGGCCAACGGCTACGACGGCCTGATCTACGCGATCGGCTTTCTGGTCGGTTGGCCCATCCTGACCTTCCTGATGGCCGAACGGCTGCGCAACCTCGGCAAGTACACCTTCGCCGACGTGGCCGGCTACCGCTTCGCGCCGACCGCCATCCGCAGTTTTGCCGCATCGGGCACGCTGGTAGTGGTGCTGTTCTATCTGATCGCACAGATGGTCGGCGCCGGTGCGTTGATCAAGTTGCTGTTCGGCCTGGACTACTGGGTGGCGGTGACCCTGGTCGGCGTGCTGATGATGGTCTACGTGCTGTTCGGCGGCATGACCGCCACCACCTGGGTGCAGATCATCAAGGCGGTGTTGCTGCTGACCGGCGTGACCTTCATGGCCGTGGCGATCATGTGGCACTTCAACTTCAGCTTCGAGGCGCTGTTTGCCGAGGGCGTGCGGGTGAAGACCGCGATCGCGGCCAATGGCGGTGCATCGCCTGAGGATGCAGCCAAGGCGGGCCTGTCGATCATGGGGCCGGGCGGTTTCGTGAAAGACCCGATCTCGGCGATCTCCTTCGGCATGGCGCTGATGTTCGGTACCGCCGGCCTGCCGCACATCCTGATGCGCTTCTTCACCGTTCCCGACGCCAAGCAGGCACGCAAGTCGGTGCTGTGGGCCACCACTTGGATCGGCTACTTCTACATCCTGATCTTCATCATCGGCTTCGGTGCGATCGCCCTGGTGCTGACCAACCCGCAGTTCGCCGATGTCACCACCGGCACCATCCACGGCGGCAAGGGCGCGGCCAACATGGCGGCAGTGCTGGTCGGCAATGCGGTGGGCGGCAACGTGTTCATGGGCTTCATCTCGGCGGTGGCCTTCGCCACCATCCTGGCGGTGGTCGCAGGTTTGACCCTGTCCGGCGCCTCGGCGGTGTCGCATGACCTGTACGCCACGGTGATCAAGAAGGGCAACCCCGCGCCGGGTTCGGAGCTGAAGGTCTCGCGTGCCACCACCCTGGTGCTGGGCGTGATCGCCGTGCTGCTGGGCATCGTGTTCGAGAAGCAGAACGTGGCCTTCATGGTGTCGCTGGCCTTCGCCATCGCCGCCTCGGCCAACTTCCCGGTGCTGATCCTGTCCTTGCTGTGGAAGAACTGCACCACGCGTGGTGCGGTGGTCGGCGGCTTCCTGGGCCTGATCTCCTCGCTGGTGCTCACCGTGCTGTCGCCGTCGGTGTGGGTGGACACGCTGGGTAACGCGGCCGGTTCGGCGCCGTTCCCGTACACCTCGCCGGCGCTGTTCTCGATGACGATTGGCTTTGTCGGCATCTGGCTGTTCTCGATCCTGGATCGCAGCCCGCAGGCGGCCAACGAACGTTCCGCGTTCAAGGCGCAGCAGATCCGTGCCGAAACCGGCCTGGGTGCTTCCGGTGCCTCCGGTCACTGATCCAGCGCATCACTGAGTGCTGTCACGCAGACGCCGGCCTTGTGCCGGCGTCTTGCGTTTGGGGGCGATGAGACGAGCGACGCACCGGCGTGCTGCGATACCTCTCGTCGATGGGTTCATGCGCCTGCGCGTCCACCGGCGGCTGCGCTGTGCAAAGGCGCAGCCGAACCCTTCTCCAGAAGCCGACCGTCTGCGCAGCGCGCACGCGATGCACGGATCGAATGCCGAAGGTCCCGCGCCTGACCACCACACCCCTGACCGTCGACGTCGGCGCGCCATGCCCGATGTGCACGCATCTGCATGCGGTCAGGCGTCGCCTCATCTCGCGCCGATTCGGGTGACGCCGTCATCTACTTCGTTTTTCGCGCCACCGCTGCGTGGCCGCAGAAAACGGCAACACCAGCGAAGAAATTAAGTCATCGAGAGTGACTAAATTGGCCCGCAAGCCGAACGCTGATCACGCCCGGCTTGGCCTCTCCCCGGTATCCACCGGCTGGCGAGTGCGCTGCAAGCGAGTTCGCCGATTGCGTCGACCCGTCGGCTCTCGTCCATCCCTTGCCCTTCCTGCACCTACGAACCGGGACACAGAGACCATGCCTACCCTCCTCGCTCCACATCCGCTGGCCCGCGCCTGCCGTCTATTCGGCGCCCTGGCACTGCTGGCTGCACTGCCGCAGCTGGCGATGGCCGCCTGTAACGACAGCTCCGACATCAAGATGCAACGCATCCTGTTCAACTCCTCCAATACCGTTGTGCTGGCGCACCGTGGCTTATGGGGCAAATACGCCGGCATCGCCGACATGCCGGAAAACTCGCGCGGCTCGCTGCAGATCGCCAACGACCAGTGCATGGATGGCGTGGAACTTGACGTCAAGCTCACCAGCGATGGCGTGCCGGTATTGCTGCACGACTACAACCTGGGCCGCACCACCACCGTGTGGCAGCAACATCCCGGAGTGAAGTACGACCCGATCACCAACCAGGGCGTCAACCCGTCGATTCTGGTCACGCCGTGGTCGCAGGTCAGCCAGTTGTTCCTGCTGACGCCTGATCGTCGTACCACCACCGGCTATCACGTACCGCGTGTGGATGAGCTGTTTGCCTATTACAAGCAGCACAACCTGCGTACGCCGATGGTGTTCGACATCAAGGACGCGGCCACGGTACGCGCAGTGCGCAAGGCCGCCGAGAGCCAGTTCGGCGTGGCATCGGGCAGCTATGTGGCCGCCAAGGTCAATGCAACGCTGTACACCAGTCGCGATGCCTACCGTGCAGATGGCAGCGGCATGGTCGGCATACCGGTGTTCACCACCAACATGCTGGGCAAGATCAATGTGCGCCAGACGATCTCGGCATGGATGAACAACGGTCACCAGACGATGGAGATCAACGTCAAGCAACTCGGCGGCCTGCTGCAGAGCGATGCCGATTTCATTCGCGAGCGTGGTTATCGCGTGGGCGTGTTCCAGGCGATTCCGGATGGCCCGTCTGCGGGCAAGTTCTATCAGAACAGCGGCGCCTGCTGCTACGCGTTGTCGGATCTGTATTTCTCCTATTCCGGTGGCCGCGATACCGCAGACAACCGCGGCAATCTGGACTACATCGTCCACAGCCAGGCCTTCGGCCTGATCACCACCGATGATCCGAAGGCCGCGATCCGGTATCTGCAGGCAGCCCACAAGCACGACTAACTGGTGCCTTTCCCGGCCCATGCGGGCCAGTGGCCCCGACGCCGGCATTGCCCGTCGTCGGGGCCTGTCATCACGGAGATCTCTTGCATGTTGCAGTCCCTTTGTTTGTCCGGCGCGCTTGCGCTGGGTCTGATTGCTGGCGTGCCGTCGGCGCAGGCCGCCACCGCCGATTCCGGCGTATCCCACAGCGTCACCACGGTGTTACAGATCGGCAAGCAGGCGTTTACTGCACCGGAATACCGCGCGCTTGCGCTGGCTGATCTGCCGCGGGGCGCCAACCCGGCCGGTGCGGCTGACCCGGCATTTGTCCGCGCGTTTGCCGACAGGCGGCTGCTGCTGGATCAGGCACGTCAGGTGCACCTGCAAGACGACCCGGTGGTCGCTGTGCAGCTCCGCCAGGCCACTGACGCCATCCTTGCCGACGCGATGCAGCGGCGCGCACGCACCACGGCCCACATCGATGCAGCGCAAGTGCAGGCGCAATTCAACGCGCACCCGCACGACTATGACGAAGTCCGCTTGAGCCATGTGTTCGTGGCGCTGCAGCCGCAAGGCGATGCCCGCCGTGGGACGCCGCTGAGCGATGCGCAGGCATTGGCCCGTGCACAGCAGCTCAAGCGTCAGCTGGACAGCGGCACGCCGTTCGAGGAAGTGGCCAAGCGCGAATCCGACGATGGCAGCACGGCCGCAGAGGGCGGCGAGCTGTCGTCGATCTTCCTGCGCAACGTGGCCGATGTCTTCGCTGCCCCGGTCCAGGCGCTGGGCGTGGGCGACGTATCGGCACCGGTGCGTGGGCCAGAGGGCTATCACCTGATCCGTGTGGACGCGCGCATCCCCGCCACGCTGGAGACCGCACGCGGGCAGATCGAGGTGCAGTTGCGTGAGCAGGCGGCGACGGCCGCGCTGGAGCGACTGCGGCAGGCCAACCCGTTGCAGTTCGATCATGCCGCCTTGGAAGCGGCGCTGCGCTAAAGGCAGGAACCGATGGAGATGTCCGTCCCCGGTGCGCGCGCTGCCGTCGGCAGATCACGCTGGGTGTTGGCGGCCGTGTTGGCAGTCGCCGCGCTGGTGGTGGCGTGGTGCATGCACGGTGCGGCGAACTCCGCGGGCCGTGCTGCAGCCGTCGTGGCCGTACCAGCGGCGGTGAAGGTCGCCGCTCGTGCGCCCGTTCGACACGCAACATCAGGCGACCTGTTCGACACTGCGATGCAGGCGCTTGCCTGCACCGAGCGGCTGCAGCAACGCAGGGCGCAGATCGCCCGTGGCGCAACCGCGCAGCCTGCGCAGGTGCTGTGCACGGCGATGCCGCCGGAGCAGGTCGACGCGCTGCTGCGTACGGCGGCGGCGCGTGGCGATCTGGCCGCGCAGCGCTATCTGTTGGCGCAACGTGCCGCGCAGATGATGCAAGCCACTGCCGCCACGACACCCGCCGGCCAGCAGGCACGGCTGGCGCCCAATGACGAACGGGAGATGGCCTCGATCGTCAGCGCGCTGGAGTTGCTGGCGCTGCAGGGGCAGCCCGATGCCATCGAGAGCCTGGCGCAGGTGGTGGCATCACCACTGCTACGTGCGCCTGACTCGGTGTATGCCGCAGCCTGGCGCCTGGCCGCGCGCCAACCTGCGGGGTCATCCCACGATGCTTCCACAGCGTTGCAAGGCGAGGAGGAACTGCTCGACGGTTTGAGCGAACAGCAGGGCGCGCAGGCACGCACGCTGGCGTGGGAGATCTTCGATGCCTGCTGTCGTCGTGCAGCCGATGACGCACCTAACCGCGGTGCAATTGCTCAACCGAAATAGCGCGCCTGCAACGGCAATGTCGCAGCACCAATCGCACAGGCATCGGCGGGTGCTTCGGCCGGCAGCAGCAGTGGCATCGGGCGTGCTTGCCCGCGGCGTGGCTGGTTGTCGATGCGGACCGCGGCAATCAGGCGGCGCGCCAGATCTGCAGGCAGGCGGCCGCCGAACACGATGGCCTCCGGGTCGCACACCGCGGTGATGGCCGAGACGATCAGCGACACACCCGGGGCACTGCGCGCCAGCCAGCGTTCGATTGCCGGCCAGCGCGGGTCGTAGGCGGCCAGCAGTGCGCGGATATCCGGCAGCTCCACGCCGTCTTCGGCCAGTAGCTCGCGCAGCAATTCCAGGGTGGCGCGTTCCAGCCGCTGCGCGGGCAGCATGCCGGCGAATTCACCGGCGTTGCCGCGTGCGCCGCGTAGCACCCGGCCATCGATCACCAGGCCGCCGCCCAGGCCGTAGCTCAGATACAGATAGGCGAAGTCGCGATGACGCCGGCCTACTCCGAGCATCGCCTCGCCGGCGGCGGCCACGCTGCCGTCGTTGTCCATCCACACCGGCTGCGCGCAGGCCTCGGCCAGCCACGGGCAGAGGGCGAACTCGCCCAGCGCACGCAACGGGTCGGGCGGATTGATACGCCCGTCCTGGCCGGTGAAGAACCCGGTCATCGCCACGCCGATGCCCAGGCGCGGGCCGGGCGCATGCGGCAGGCTGGCCAGCAGCGCAGCATCGCCGGCCTGCAGCTGCGCCAGCACGCTGGCGGCGCTGGGATCGGTGAGCGGCAGCTCCTGCACGCCGAGCACCTGCCCGGCGAAGTCCATCAGCGCCAGGGTCAGCGCGTCGGTGGCAATCGAAACCCCGAGCGTGTGCCCGTGGCCGGGGCGCAACGACACGGCGATGCCCGGCTTGCCGCGGCCGGGCCGCGCCAGCCCCTCGCCCATGCGCACCATGCCGCGCGCCTGCAGGCTTTCGATCAACCGCACCGCGGTCTGCACGGTCAGCCCCGTGCCACGGCTGAGGTCGGCGCGGGTCAGCACGCCGGCCAGGCGCAGGCGGTTGAGCATGTCGCGCTCATTGAGGCTCAGCCCCTCGAAGGGCTGGCGGTGCGCGGGCGCGGCGAAGGCGGTCGAGGACAGCATGGGCGAGCAGGGCGGGGGAGCAACGCGCAAGCATAGCCGCTGCGGCTGAAATAATTAATTCACAGTAAGTTATTAAATTGGCAGCTTCTGCCCTCATTGGTTGCGCCATGTCACGTTTCAGCACCTTTTTTTGCCCTTGTCGCAGTCTGCTGGCGCTGGGTGTCGCGGCCAGCCTGAGCGCGCAGGCCGCCGAACCCGTGGTGGCCGCGGCCGGGGGCGAGACCGCGCCGGTGCAACTGGATGCCGTGCAGGTCTCCGGCCAGCACCTGTCCATCCGCCAGGCAATTGGCGCCAAGCGCGAGGCGGCGGTGGTCTCCGACGGCGTGGCGGCCGATGACATCGGCTCGATCCCGGACTTTGGCCTGGGCGAGGCGCTGCAGCGCGTGCCTGGCGTCTCGATGGTGGTCAACAACGGCCGCGGCGAAGCGCAGTTCATGAGCCTGCGTGGCTTCAACCCGGACTACAACACGGTGCTGATCGATGGCGTGGCGCTGCCGTCCACCGAAACCAGCCGGCGCGTGCAATCGCTGGACGTCATTCCCGCCTCGCTCGCGCAGCAGGTGGACATCTACAAGACCTTCAACGCCGACATGGACAGCAATGCCATTGGCGGCATCGCCGCGTTGCGCACGCGCAGCGCCTTCGATCACGACGGCCGCTTCGCCACCGTGCGGGCCAACGTGGCCGATTGGGAAAACCGCCGGCAGCTGCAGGGCAGCACGCCGTCCGGGCAGGTGCAGGGCAGTTTCAGCCAGACCTTCGGGCCGGACAATCACTTCGGCGTGGTGTTGTCGGCGGACTACTTCCGCCGCGATTCGTCGTCGTTGAACACTGCCATCGACAGTTACAGCTACTACGCCAACGGCCGCCGCCAGGACCTCACCCCGGCGCTGGACACCGACGGCCTGGCGATCGCGCCAGACCGGTTTCGCCCGCTCAGCTACGACAACGTGCGCCAGCGCCGCAGCGCGTTCGGCAAGCTGGAATACGACGATGGCGATAGCCTGAAACTTGCGCTCAGCGCCGGCGTGTTCGAGCACAGCAACGACGAGCAGCGCCGTTCGCAGTGGATCAACCGCGTCGGCAATGCGGCGGTGACCGATGCCGACAGCGGCCGGTTCGCGCAGGGCAGCGCGCAGGTGGATGCCAACCGTTTCGACCAGACCCGCACGCTGCGTTACGCCCAGCTTGGCGGCAGCTTCCGGCTCAATCCCGAAGGCCATGTGGATCTGGTGCTCAACCGCGCCACCGGGCGCTATGTGCAGGACACCCGCGAAGACGTCTTTGCGGCGGCCGCGTCCGCGCGGCTGGGCTTTGGCTATGCGCTGGGCAGCGACACGCGGCCCACCATCACGCTGGCCGACCCGGCGTACTACGCCAACCCGGCCAACTACACGCAGTCGTATTTCCTGACCCGCACTGAGAAGAGCAGCACCGACACCACCACCGTCAAGCTGGATTACAGCCAGAACGCCGATGCCGACGCGCAAGGCTGGGGGCTGCGCACCGGCCTGCAGTACCGCGATCTGCAACAGCGCTACAACCTGGACGAAGTGCGCCGCAATCCATCCGGGCGCGTGACGCTGGCCACTGTTGGCACCGATGACGCGCACATCTGCCCGTACGCCGATTTCAACTGCCTGCTGCTGGTCGACCCCGGCAAGGTGGCCGCGTTCGCCGCTGCTGCACCCGGCGCCTACGTGCTGGCCAACACCAACGCGCGCAATAGCGCGATCAGTGATTTCCGCATCGATGAGCGCAATGGCGCCGCCTACGCGATGGGTGTCTGGCATGGCGCACGCACTCAGGCCACGCTGGGCCTGCGCAACGAATACCTGCAGCGCACCGTGCTCAGCGCGGTGCCGCAGCCGTTGACCAGCACCAGCAACTACGTCCAGCAATCGGCCGACAGCGACCGCCGCTTCTTGCTGCCATCGGCGAACTTCGCCTGGGACATCACCCAGGCACTCAAGCTGCGTATGGCCGGCAGCCGCACGATTGGCTTGCCCACCTATGGCGACATCGGCCAGAACAGCAGCCCGGTGGTGGATGTCACCGGCTTCACCATCAACCGCAGCATCGCCAACCCGCAGTTGCGCCCGCGCCGCTCGGACAACCTGGATCTGTCGCTGGAGTGGTACCCGGACCGCGACTCGCAACTGTCGGTGGCGCTGTTCCACAAGCGCATCGACGACGAGATCGTGCGCACCACCAGTACCGACACCCAGCGCGATCCCGGCGGGTTGAGCGGCACCTACCAGGTGACCACCACCCAGGCGATCAATGCCGGCACCGCGCAGGTGCAGGGCATCGAATTCACCGCCATCGACAGCCGCTTCGATTTTCTGCCCGGCGGTTGGTCCAACCTGGGCGCGATGCTCAACCTCACCGTGCTCGACCCGCGCACGGCCGAGATACAGATGGCCGATGGCAGCCAGCGCGGCTTGCCCGGGCTGATGGAATCGCCCAAGCGCAGCGCCAACGCGTCGCTGCTGTACGACGTGGGCCCGTTCAGTGCGCGCATCAGCGCCAACTACACCGGCGCGCAGCTGATTTCCGCAGCCACCGACAACCGCGTCAACGACCGCTATTACGACGACATCACCAGCTACGACGCGCAGCTGGCCTGGCGCCTGAGCGCGCAGCTGCGGCTCATCCTGCAGGGCCGCAACCTCAGCAATGCGCGGCTCACCCGCGTGATCGGTGCAGAGCAACAACTCATGCGCGAGCAGCTCGAAAACGGCCGTGCCTATTACCTTGGAGTGGACTATGCGTTTTGACCCGATGCGTGCCGCCGCGTTGCTGTGCGCACTGCTGGCCCCGATCGGCGCTGCCGCCGGTGCCGCCGATGCCGAGAACAGCGCACCCGGCGCCAGCGTGCCATTCGTGCCGATCGAAACCGTGGTCAGCGGCGACTGCTGGGGCCAGTGGCCGCAGGATGTGCTGGCGGCGGTGAGCCGCTGCAAAGCGGCCGAAGGCAACCGCCTGGCATTGCAGGTGCGCGATGAGGCGCGCGGCCCGGCGCGGGTGGGGATGGATGCCACGCCGTGCACGGGCGCGCGCTGCGCCGGGCTGTTGCAGGTGCTGCAGCTGGCGCCCACCCAGCGCTTGCTCTTGCGCGTGCCGCCGGCGCAGCTGGACAACGTGTTGGCGGTGCTGGATCAGGCCCAGGCGCGTGCGCGCGTCACCATCGAGCCGCTGGTGGCGCCGGTGCCCGCACCCACCGCACCGCTCACGCTGGCACCGGGGGTGCGTTATTGGCGGCAGGCCATCGGCGGGGCACAGCCGGTGATGCTGCACATCGCTCAGATCGACCTCACCACGCCGGGCCTGCAGCTGGTCGGCACCCCTGGCGACCGCAGCGACGGCGGCGAATTCCGCGCCACGCCCACCACCGCGTTCGTGCGCGACGGCGCGCTGGCATTGGCCATCAACGCCGACTACTTCCTGCCCTTCGATGGCGGCCATCTGCTGGACAAGCCGTTCGTACCGGCCGCCGGCCAGGGCGTCACCGCCGAAGGCTTGGCCATCGACGCCGGCCGCACCGATTCGGCGGCAACCACCAGCGACCCCCGCGTCAACGCGGCGCTGTGCATCAGCCAACGTGAGGCGGTGCGCATCATGCGCGGCAGCTGCCCGGCCGGGTCGCGGCTGGGCGTGGGTGCCGGCCCGCTGCTGTTGCTCGATGGCAAGCGCCAACCGCGCGAAGCCAGCCGCGCCGCCTATTACGATGGCCCCGAACCGCGTAGCGCCGTGGGCCTGGACCGCAGCGGCCACACCCTGTGGATGGTGGTGGCCGACGGGCGCCAGCCCGGCTACAGCGCCGGCATGACACTGGACGCGCTCACCGCCGTGTTCGAGCAACTTGGCGCGCATGCAGCGATCAATCTCGATGGGGGCGGCTCCAGCACCCTGGCCGCACGCGTGGACGGTGACGTGCGCGCACTCAATCGCCCCATCCACACCGGCATCCCGGGCCGCGAGCGCCCGGTGGCCAACCAGCTGGGCGTGCGCATCGCGCCACAGCCCTGAGGCGGATCGGGCCATGGACGAGGGCGCGGTACCATTGGTGGTTTGAACCACGGTCCGCGCCATGAAGATTGCCTCCTGGAACGTCAACTCGCTCAACGTGCGCCTGCCGCACCTGCAACAGTGGCTGGCGGATTTTGCGCCGGACGTGGTGGGCATCCAGGAAACCAAGCTGGAAGACCACAAGTTCCCGGATGCGGCACTGGCCGCGCTGGGCTACCGCAGCGTGTTCTGCGGGCAGAAGACCTACAACGGCGTGGCGATCCTGTCGCGCTCGCCGGCGCTGGACGTGCAGATGGGCATCCCCGGGTTCGATGACGTGCAGCAGCGCGTGATTGCCGCCACCGTCGATGGCGTGCGCATCATCAATCTGTATGTGGTCAACGGCCAGGACGTGGGCACCGACAAGTACGCCTACAAGCTGCGCTGGCTGGAGGCGGTGCACGACTGGATCGCGCAGGAGCTGCAGCGCCACCCGCAGCTGGTGGTGCTGGGCGACTTCAACATCGCCCCGGACGCGCGCGACGTGTACGAGCCGGAGGTGTGGAGCGACAACCACATCCTCACTTCCACCGCCGAGCGCGGCGCCCTGCACAAGCTGCTGGCGCTGGGCCTGCACGATGCCTTTCGCCTGCACCACGACGATGCCGGGCACTTCAGCTGGTGGGATTACCGCCAGGCCGCCTACCGCCGCAACCTGGGGCTGCGCATCGACCTGACGTTGGTGTCGGATGCGCTGCGCGCCCGCGCGGTGGAGGCGGGCATCGACCGCGAACCACGCACCTGGGAGCGCCCCAGCGACCATGCGCCGGCGTGGGTGCGGCTGGCCGAGGCAGGCGCATGAGCGAGCGGCATTTGCGGCGCAGCACGCACAAGGTGGGCGATGTCACGCTGGGCGCCGTGCATCGGTTGAATTGCCACTGCGGGGCGGTGCAGATCGATCTGGACCTGCCGCACGGCCTGGTGGATCCGCGCCGCTGCGATTGCTCGATGTGTCGCCGGCGTGGGGCCATCGTGGCGTCGGTGCCGCTGCAAGGCCTGCACGTGCGTCAAGGCGAGGACGTGTTGCGGCTGTACCAGTTCAACACGCATGCGGCGGCGCATTATTTCTGCGGGGTGTGCGGCATCTACACGCATCACCGCCGGCGCTCCAATCCCAACGAATACGGCTACAACGTCGGCTGCCTGGAGGGCGTCAACCCATACGCGTTGAACATCACCGTGCCGGTGGAAGACGGCATCCATCACCCGGCCGATCGCGTTGCGCCGCAGTGAGCCCCTGGCCGGCTGAAACAACAACGCCCGGGCTTGCCCGGGCGTTGTGTTCACAGCCCTGCGCTGGACTCAGCGCGCGCGGCCGCGGGTAAACAGATTGACGATGGCCAGCAGTATGACCGCACCGATCAACGACCACACGAATGTCATGAGTGTGATGGCTTGGTTGATGCTGTTGCCAGACAGGAACCCGGCGATCATTGCACCCACGATGCCCACCACCACGTTGAGGATGATGCCCTGCTGCGCATCACGCCGCATGATGATGCTGGCCAGCCAACCCACGATCCCGCCGACGATCAACCAGATGATGATGCCCATGCCGCCACTCTCCTCGTTCGTTCGCACCGGAGCTGGTGCGTGGGCGCCATTCAACGCAGCCGGCCGTGAAACGCCTGTGCAGCGCGCTGAACAGCGCGGCCTGCGGTTCGGGTTGGTGCAGGCCACGTGATGGCGTCCGGCATGCAGCCAGCCGCGGAGCCGGACCACTGGCAATTCGGCACCACCCAGGTCTGGCGGCGTGCGCATCGGCATGGCGAACGCGGCGAGCCGCAGGCGCGCGAATTGCTGGGCAAGGCGCTGGGACTGGACCCGGCGCAGGTGCCGCTGCAGCGTGACGCGCGTGGGCGGCCGACCTTGCAGCCGGCCTTGCCCGAGTGGGACACCGGCTGGAGCCACAGCGGCGATCATCTGCTGGTAGGGCTGGGCCACGGCGTGCGGCTGGGTGTGGATCTGGAACGCATCCGCGAACGCCCCCGCTTGCTGGACATCGCGCAGCGGTTCTTCCACCCGAACGAAATCGCCTGGCTGACGGCGCTGCCCGCCGAGGTGCAACAGCCGCTGTTCTTTCGCCTGTGGTGCGCCAAGGAAGCGCTGCTCAAGGCCCATGGCCACGGGCTATCGTTCGGCCTGCACCGGTTGGCGTTTGCACCGGTTGCCTCCGGTGCGCTGCGGCTGCACTGGTGCGACCCGGCGCTGGGCGAGGCTACGCGCTGGCAGCTGCACGAATGGCTGGCCGCGCCCGACTGCTGCGCGGCGCTGGCCTGTTACCCGTTGGCGGTGTGAGGCGGCAATGCACCGTGCGGCAGGATCGGCTGGCGAAACTGCGCCACACCATCGAGGTCGCGCAAGGTCACCGTGAGCACGCCGCTGTGGCCGTCGATCTCCACCTCGCCGAAGAATTGGAACCCTGCCAACGGTGAGGTGTTCGGTGCCGGTGGCGCCTTCTGGAACACCACCGTGGGGCCGAAGGTGGCATCCAGTGCATTCGGCCCGAAACTTCCGGCATTGAGTGGGCCGGCGACAAATTCCCAGAACGGTTCGAACTGCTGAAACGCGGCCTGATCCGGATGGTAGTAATGCGCCGCGCAGTAGTGCACGTCGGCAGTGAGCCAAAGCGTATTGCGGATGCGCGCGGTGCTGATGAAACGCAGCAATGCGGCGATTTCCTGCTCGCGGCCACGCGGCACGCCCGGGTCGCCATTGGCAATGGCTTCCCAGCGCGCACGTCCATCCGCATCCTGGCCGTCGGGGACCTGCAGCCCGATCGGCATGTCGGCGGCAATCACCTTCCACTGCGCGCGCGAGCCGGCCAGTTCGCGCTGCAGCCAGGCCAGTTGTTGCGCGCCGAGAAACGCGGCATCTGCGCCCGGTGTCGGTTGCAGGTTGTCGCTGTTGGCACCGCGATAACTGCGCATGTCCAGCACGAACACATCCAGCAGCGGGCCATAGCTGATCTTGCGGTAGATGCGCCCATCGCCGTCGGCCCGCACGCCGCGCATCGGCGCGTATTCCAGGAAGGCCTTGCGTGCGCGCGCCGCCAGCACCTCGATATCGCGCACCTGGTAACGCGCATCCAGCTGCTTGTCGGGCGACCAGTTGTTGGTGGTTTCGTGGTCGTCCCATTGCCACACCTGCGCCACCTCGGCGTTGAAGCGGCGCAGATGGTCGTCGAGCAGGTTGTAGCGGTAATTGCCGCGAAATTCGTCCAGGGTCTCGGCCACCTTGCTCTTGGCCGCGGTGGTGAGATTGCGCCAGCGCTTGCCGTCTTCCACCGTGAGTTCGGCCGGGACCGGGCCATCGGCATAGATGGTGTCGCCGCTGTGCAGGAAGAAGTCCGGGTTGCGTGCGCGCATCGCCGAATAGATGCGCATGCCGCCGATGTCCGGATTGATGCCAAAGCCCTGGCCCACGGTGTCGCCGCTCCACACAAATCGCACATCGCGGCGTGTCTGCGGCGCGCTGCGCAGATGCCCATGCACCGGTGCGCTCAACACGCCGCTGTGCGCATCTTCGAAGCGCACCCGGTAGAAGATGTCCTGCCCCGGCGGCAGCGCGGCCAGGTCCACGCGTGCGGTGAAATCCTGGGTGGGCAGCGCCAGCTGGCCGTCGATCCGCCGTGCATGGCGCAGGCTCGGTCGCGTATCCCATTCCACCCGCAACCGCGCCGGGCGATCGCAGCGGCTCCACAGCATCGCGCGGCCCCCCTGCACATCGCCGCTTTGCACGCCATCGGTGATCAGCGGCCGCCCGGACGGCGCGGCCAACGTGCGTGTGGACCAGCCGGCTGTGGCCGGCAACAGCAGGCCGGCACCCAAACCTTGCAGCAGGCGGCGGCGGGTGGGATCGGAGGCAGACATGGGATGTCCTTCAGTAAGCGGCGGCTGCCTGCAGGTGTAGCGCGGCTGTTTGACCGACGCGTGTCCGCGGGAGGGCACTGGTGGAAGTCGCGTGACCGGGATCACGCTGATGCCGGGCGGCCGGATGCGCGTCCCCCACCGAACACGTCAGGCCGCGCCGGGGATGCGCCGCTGTGTCGCGCCCGACACCGGCTGGCTGGCGTCGGTGTGCACCGTGCTCGTGTGCTGCTACAGACGCTTTCGGCTTCCCACTTCCCAATTCCCACTTCCCACTTCCCACTTCCCAATCCCCAATCCCCAATCCCCAATCCCCAATCCCCAATCCCCAATCCCCAATCCCGCCGCGGCACACCAGCTGCGATAATCGCGCCATGAACGATGCTGCGCTTCCCCCCGATGTCTCCGCCGCACTGGCCAACGGCCTGCAGGCCCAATCCCTGGATGCGGACTTTGCCGCGCCGCTGCTGCGTTACCTGACGCTGCTAGTGCGCTGGAACAAGACCTACAACCTCACCGCCGTGCGCGACCCGCGCGAGATGGTCACCCGCCATCTGCTCGATTCGCTGGCCATGCAGCCCTACATCGTCAGCGGCACGTTGGCCGATCTGGGCACCGGCCCCGGGCTGCCCGGCATCCCGCTGGCGATCACCCGCCCGCAGCTGCAGGTCACACTGGTGGAAAGCAACGGCAAGAAGGCGCGTTTCATGCGCGAGGCGCTGCGGCACCTG
Organism: Xanthomonas sp. NCPPB 4037; assembly: GCF_041475695.2. Classification (NCBI taxonomy): domain Bacteria; kingdom Pseudomonadati; phylum Pseudomonadota; class Gammaproteobacteria; order Lysobacterales; family Lysobacteraceae; genus Xanthomonas; species Xanthomonas sp. NCPPB 4037. The sequence goes on along the minus strand of NZ_CM191261.1, from coordinate 138,104 downwards.
GCGCTGGGCAATGCCCGCGTGGCCGAGGCGCGTGCCGAAGCCGTGGACGAACCGGCCGCCTATGACCACCTCACCGCCCGCGCGCTGGACACGCTGGCCGGCATCATCGCCGTCGGCGGGCATCTGCTGCGCCCGGGCGGCAGCCTGCTGGCGATGAAGGGCGTCTATCCGCACGAGGAAATCGCGGCATTGCCCGCCGGCTGGCGCGTGGGCGAGGTGCATCCGTTGCAGGTGCCCGGCCTGGAGGGCGAGCGCCACCTGGTGGTGGTGCACAAGGACTGATCTGGCGTGGCCGCACACGCGGCGGCGCCGATGGAAGCAAGCCCAGCCGCAAGCCTGACGCACGCGTTGGGACTTCCGGCCCATGGCAGCCGGGCCGGTGCCTGCGATGATCGGAGGTTCGTTTCGACCGCAGGTTGCCCGCACGTGACATCTCCCCTTGCCGCCGCACTTTCGTTCGCCCTGCTGGGCCTGTCCTTCAGCGCCGATGCCGCGCCACCGGGAGCGGCCAACGCGCCGGCCACGCTGCGCGCCGAAGCGCCAGCCGATGCGCGCTTCCGCGCCATCTACGAGAAAGAATGGGCATGGCGGCAGGCCGAGACCGGCCAGGCCGACGAAGACACCGACACCACCGGCGACAACACCCGCCTGCCCGACGTTGGCCCGGCCGCGCAGCAGGCGCGCCTGGCGGTCTGGGACGGCGTGCTCAAGCAGCTCGACGGCATCGACCCGGCCACGCTCTCGCCGGCCAACCAGGTCAACTACGCCATCTACCGCCCGCAGGTGGAAAACCTCGCCGCCGAAGTGCGCCTGCGCGCCTACGAGATGCCGTTCAATTCGGACAGCTCGTTCTGGTCCAACCTGGGCTTCATGGCGCAGCGGCCGATGAAGACCGCCGCCGAATACCGCGCCTACATCGCCCGCCTCAATGACGTGCCGCGCTATTTCGACCAGCAGGTCGCCAACATGCGCGCCGGCCTGGCCCGCGGCTTCAGCGTGCCGCGCGCGGTGCTGGACGGGCGCGATGGCTCCATCGCCACCGTGGCGCAGGTGAGCGAGCCCACCGAGTCCACCTTCTACGCACCGTTCAAGCAGCTGCCCGCGCAGATCCCCGCCGCCGAGCAGGCGCAGCTGCGCGCGCAGGCCAAGGCGGCCGTGAGCGGCGCGGTGATCCCGGCGTACGCCAGGTTGCTGACCTTCTTCCGCAACGACTACGTGCCCAAGGCGCGCACCACCCTGGCCGCCGAAGCCATGCCCGACGGCAAGGCGTTCTATCGCCAGCAGATCCGCGAATACACCACGCTGGATCTCACCCCGGACCAGATCCACCAGATTGGCCTGGACGAGGTGGCGCGCATCCAAACCCAGATGAACGCAATCATCCAACAGGTTGGTTTCAAAGGCAGCTTTGCGCAGTTTCTGACCTTCCTGCGCACCGATCCGCAGTTCTATGCCAAGACTCCGCAGGAGCTGCTGGACCGCGCCGCGTGGATTTCCAAGCGCGTGGACGGGCAGGTGGGCAAGTTCATCGGCACGCTGCCGCGCGGGCGCTTCACCATCAAGCCGGTGCCGGACGATATCGCCCCGTTCTGGACCGCCGGGCGCGGCGGCGCCACCACCTATTGGGTGAACACCTACAACCTGCCGTCGCGGCCGTTGTACAACCTGCCCGCGCTCACCCTGCACGAGTCTTCGCCCGGCCACTCGCTGCAAGGCTCACTGGCGCTGGAACAGGGCGAGCAGCCGGCCTTTCGCCGCGAAAACTACATTTCCGCCTATGGCGAAGGCTGGGCGCTGTACACCGAAAAACTCGGCCAGGAGATGGGCATCTACGAGACACCGTACGAAGAGTTCGGCCGGCTCACCTATGCGATGTGGCGCGCCTGCCGTCTGGTGATCGACACCGGTGTGCATCACGACGGCTGGAGCCGCGACCAGGCGCTGGCTTACCTGCGCGACCGCACCGCGCTGAGCGAGCACGAAGTCACCACCGAGGTGGACCGCTACATCTCCTGGCCGGCGCAGGCGCTGAGCTACAAGCTCGGCGAGATTGCCATCGTCAAGCTGCGCGCCGAAGCCGAGCAGGCGCTGGGCGAGCGCTTCGACATCAAGGCGTTCCACGACGTGGTGCTGCGCCAGGGCTCGGTGACCTTGCCGGTGCTGGAACAGCAGGTGCGCGCCTTCATCGCGCAGAGCAAGGCCCGCCCGGCCGACCAGAAGCCGGCACCGACCACCGCGCCGTGATCGCCCAGGCCCGCAGCCACGCGGCGGCCTGCGCAGGAAAGACGGCACCAGTGCCCCGCTCCACGTAGGAGCGGCCCTGGCCGCGAAGCCGTACCGATCCCCAACCGACGTCCACCCGTCAGGCGCACCCCGACACCGGCATCGGTGTTTCTACGCCTAAAGCGACAAGACACCCGCACTGCGATTGTGTAACCCCCCCGGCCTCTATACGCTGCGGGCATGTTGCTCCGCCGCGCCCGCCTGTTGCACCCGTTGCTGCGCCTGATGGCGCTGGCGGTGCTGATGATGGGCGTGCTGGTCGCCCCCATCGCCTGTGCGCTGGGCGACGTGCATGCGCTGGCGCATGCCCAGGCACATCTGGACGACACCGCCGCGCATGGCCACGACGGTGCCGACGAAGCCGATGCAGGCGGCGACCAGGATGGCGCCGGCCTGCTGCATGCCCTGATGCACAGCGGCTATTGCCACGGGCACAGCCCGGCCCTGTTGTCGGCCGCGGCGTGGGGCCCGTTGCCGGCCAGCGCGCAGGCGCAGCCGGCGCCGCTGCCCAGCGTCTACCGCTCGCACCTGATCGAGACCCTGTTGCGTCCCCCGATCGCGGCGTGATGCATCGCCGGCAGCTGCCGGCCTGTCCATCGATCCCGATTCCGGAGACACCCTCATGTGGTTGCGACTGACGGCACTTGCCGTCTTCGCGGTCGTGCCGTGCGCCATGGCGCAGGACGTACCGCCCAAACCCGTGCTGACCCTGGACGACGCCATTGCGCGCGTTGCCCGGCAGCATCCCGATCTGCGCCTGGCCGATGGCCAGCGTGCGGTGCTCACCGCCGAAGCCGAACGCGACGCCCTGCGTCCGCCGCTGCGCCTGGGCGCCCAGGTCGAAAACGTGTTCGGCACCGGACCTGCGCGCGCGCTGGATCAGGCCGAACTCACCGTCACACTGGCTGGGGTGCTGGAGCGCGGCGGCAAGCTCGACGCGCGCCGCACCCTGGCCCAGGCGCGCATCGACGCGCTGGCACCCCAACGCGCACTGGCGCGGCTGGACGTGTTGGCCGAAGTGGCGCGGCGCTATCTGGCCATCAGCCTGGCGGCGCAGCGGCAGACGGTGGCGTTGGAGACGCTGGCGCAACGGCAGCGCACCGTGCAAGCGGCGCGTCAGCGCCTGCAGGCCGGCGCATCGCCCGAATCGGTGGTGCTGACCGCGCAGGCGCTGCAGGCCCGGGCGGAACTGGAGCGCGATCGCGCGCAGCAGGAGTGGTTGGCCGCGTGTCGGCAGCTGGCGGTGTTGTGGGGCGAACGCACGCCCGACTTCGCCGCAGTCACCGGCGACCCGCTGCAGCTGCCGGCGATTCCCGACTTCGACGTGCTGGCGCAGCTGCTCGATGCCACGCCCGAGCTGGCGCGCTTGAACAACGAGCAGCGCGTGCGCGAGGCACGGGTGCGGCTGGCCCGCAGCCAGGCACGCCCGGATCTGGATTGGCAGGTGGGCGTGCGCCGCCTGCAGGGCAGCGATGCCACCGCGCTGGTCGGTGGCGTGTCGTTGGCGCTGGGCAGCGCGGCACGCGCGCAACCGGAGATCCGCGCGGCCGAAGCGGAGCTGTCGCTGCTGGACATCGAACGGCAGTCGCAGGCGCTGGTGCTCTATACCACGCTGGCCGATGCGCACGGCCGTTACCGCGCTGCGCAGCTGGAAGTCAGCCGCATGCGCGAGGACGTGCTGCCCGCACTCGCCCGCGCCGATGCTGCTGCCGAACGCGCCTACCGCGCCGGCGCCACCAGCTATCTGGACTGGGCGCAATTGCAGGCGCAGCACAACGACGCACGCCAGCAGCAACTGGCTGCCGCATCGGAGGCGCAGACCGCGCTGATCGAAATCCAGCGCCTGACCGGCCAGCCGTTTGTCGTGCCCGCGCAGGTGACGCCATGAGCCTGCACGTCTGGCACCTGCAGTGCCGCAGCAGGCTGATTGCACTGCTGCCTGCACGCATCACCACCGGTTGTCTTGCAGCGGCGGCACGCCTGCGCGTGTTGCCATGCGCGCGCGTGCAAACGCACACCTCGCGCACCACCTCCACGCGCTGTTCTTCAGCGCTTGCTGCCTCCAGCGCACTGCGCGGGCACCTCACAGGATTTTTTTCCATGACCACGACTTCTTGGATCGCGCCGCTATTGCTGGCGCTGCTGCTGGGCGGCTGCGGCCGTGACGGCGAAGACGCACACGCGCACGCTGGCGAAACCGCAGAACACGGCGGCGAGGCGCACGCCGAAGAAGCCGCCAAAGGCAGCCATGGCGGGCGCCTGCTGAGCCAGGACGGCGACAGCGTCGAGTTGGCGATTGCCGAAGACGGCACCCCGCCCACCTACCAGGCCTGGCTCTACCGCGACGGCAAACCGCTCCCGGCCACCGCCGGCAGCGTGGAGGTGCGGCTGACCCGTCTGGGCGGCGCCACCGAAGTGCACCGGCTCAGCGCACGGCCCGATGGCCGCCTGCTGGCCGACAGCGTGGTGGCCGAGCCGCATTCGTTCGATGTCGAGCTGCGCGCGACGGTGCAAGGCAAGGCGCATCGCTGGACCTATGAGAGTTACGAAGGCCGCACCACGATCGCCGCGGCGATCGCCAAGGAAAGTGGCATTCGCGTGGCACCGGTGGCCGCTGGCAGCATTGCCGACCAGCATGAAGTACAGGGCCTGCTGACGCCGGCCGAAGGCGGGCAGGCACAGGCCACCGCGCGCTTCCCCGGCCCGGTGCGCAGCCTGCGCGCCAACGTGGGCGACCAGGTGCGCGCCGGGCAGGTACTGGCCACGGTGGAGAGCAATCTGAGCCTGACCACCTACAGCGTGGTCGCGCCGATCAGCGGCACCGTGCTGGCACGCAACGCCAGCGTGGGCAGCAATGCCGGCGAAGGCCAGGCACTGTTCGAGATCGCCGACCTCTCCACCTTGTGGGTGGACCTGCACATCGTCGGTGCCGATGCCGGGCACATCACCGCCGGCGCGCCGGTCACCGTGACCCGTATCAGCGACGGTGTGGTGGCGCAGACCACGTTGGAGCGGGTCTTGCCGGGCACGGCAACGGCGAGCCAGAGCACGGTGGCGCGCGCGGTGCTGCGCAATACCGATGGCCTGTGGCGGCCAGGGTCGGCAGTGAAGGCGCGGGTGACGGTGGCGCAGCAGCCGGCCAGGTTGGTGGTGCCGGTGAGCGCGTTGCAGCAGTTCCGCGATTGGCAGGTGGTGTTCGTGCAGGTGGGCGAGACCTACGAGGTGCGGCCGTTGACGCTGGGTGCGCGCGATGCGCAGCAGGTGGAGGTGCTGTCGGGGGTGGCGGCGGGGGATGTTGTGGTAGTGGAGCAGAGTTATCTGGTGAAGGCGGATATCGAGAAGTCGGGGGCGTCGCATGATCATTGATCGTTGCGTATCTGCTGTTTCCTCCGCTGCGCTGGCATTTCAGTTGGGTTTGCCGGTGCTTCGTGACAGCTCAAACCATGGCGTGGGCGAGGTTGCGTGCTTCGCTAGCAATAACGAACGCGGTGTTCGGTCTTTTCGGATGGTGCAAGGGCAGGGGCTTTCACGCCCTCTCGGGCGCGAGTCACTTTTCTTTGCTTGTGCAAAGAAACGTAACCAAAAGAAAGCACACCCCGCCTACGCGCCCTTCGGGTGCGCGGAGCCGGCGGGAATTTTCGGAAGGGACATCCTGTCCCTGCCGAAAACGTCGCGCATCCTTGCGCGCCGCCCCGGTGGGGTTTGCCCACCGTCTCCGCCGCTGCGGAAGGGGCCCCGGTACGGCAACGGCAAGATCGAAAGCCACAGCAACAACAACAGCAACAGCAACAGCAACAGCGTCAATGGCAAAGCTGATCACAAAGACGCTTGCTGCATCAGCGGTACCCGCAGTGCTCTGGGCAGTGCTGGGTTCTCTGGCACGATAGGTCGTGGGCGTGCTGTTGGCGCGATCACTTCGCTGTGTACGTCGCGCGTTTGTGGAGGTGCCCGCCATGCTTACTAAGATCATTGGGTTTGCGATCGCGCAGCGGTGGTTGATGCTGGCGTTGACGGGCGTGTTGATTGCGATCGGTGCGTGGAGTCTTTCGCGGTTGCCGATCGATGCCACGCCGGATATCACCAACGTGCAGGTGCAGGTCAATACGGCGGCGCCGGGATATTCGCCACTGGAATCCGAGCAGCGGGTGACGTTTCCATTGGAGACGGTGCTGGCGGGGCTGCCGGGCTTGGAGTCCACGCGGTCCTTGTCGCGCTACGGGTTGTCGCAGGTGACCGCGGTGTTTGCCGATGGCACCGATCTGTACTTTGCGCGGCAGCAGGTGGCCGAGCGGCTGCAGCAGGTGAAGTCGCAATTACCGCCGGAGCTGGAGCCGCAATTGGGGCCCATCGCCACCGGCTTGGGCGAGATTTTCATGTACACGGTCGAAGCCAAGCCAAACGCGCGCAAGGCCGATGGCAGTGCGTGGACCGCGACCGATCTGCGCACCTTGCAGGATTGGGTGGTGCGCCCGCAGTTGCGCAACGTGCCTGGCGTGACCGAGGTCAACACCATCGGCGGGCATGCGCGGCAGATCCATATCACCCCTGATCCGGCGCGTCTGGTGGCGTTGGGCTTCACCCTGGACGATGTGGCTCAGGCGGTGGAGGCCAACAACCGCAACGTCGGTGCCGGCTACATCGAACGCAGCGGGCAGCAGTTCCTGGTGCGGGTGCCGGGGCAGGTGGATGGCATCGCGCAGATCGGGGCGATTGTGCTAGATCGGCGCGAAGGTGTGCCGATCCGGGTGCGCGATGTGGCACAGGTGGGCGAAGGCCGCGAGCTGCGCAACGGTGCCGCCACGCAGGACGGAACCGAAGTGGTGCTGGGCACGGTATTCATGCTGGTGGGCGCCAACAGCCGCACGGTGGCGCAGGCGGCTGCGCAGCGGTTGGAGTTGGCCAACGCCAGTCTTCCAGCCGGTGTGCGTGCGGTGCCGGTGTACGACCGCACCGCATTGGTGGACCGCACCATCGTCACCGTTGCCAAGAACCTGATCGAAGGCGCGTTGCTGGTGATCGTGGTGCTGTTCCTGATGCTGGGCAATGTGCGTGCAGCGCTGATCACCGCCGCGGTGATTCCGCTGGCGATGTTGTTCACCCTCACCGGCATGGTGCGCGGTGGGGTGTCGGGCAATCTGATGAGCCTGGGTGCGCTGGATTTCGGCCTGATCGTCGACGGTGCGGTGATCATCGTGGAGAACTGCCTGCGCCGTTTCGGCGAGGCGCAGGCACGGCTGGGCCGCGTGCTGGAACGTGACGAGCGCTTTGCCCTCACCGCCGAGGCCACTGCCGAGGTAATCCGCCCCAGCCTGTTCGGTGTGGGCATCATCGCGGCGGTGTATCTGCCGGTGTTCGCGCTCACCGGTATCGAGGGCAAGATGTTCCACCCGATGGCAGTCACCGTGGTGCTCGCGCTCACCGGCGCGATGCTGCTGTCGCTGACCTTCGTGCCGGCGGCCATCGCCTTGTTGCTCGGCGGCAAGGTGGCCGAGCACGAAAACCGCGCCATGCGCTGGGCACGCGGGGTGTATGCGCCGCTGCTGGATCGCGTGTTGCGGCATGCGCGCTGGGTCGGCATTGGTGCGCTAGCCACGGTGGTGCTGTGTGCGGCGCTGGCCACGCGGCTGGGCAGCGAATTCATCCCGAACCTGGACGAGGGCGACATCGCCCTGCATGCCATGCGCATTCCCGGCACCAGCCTGGAGCAGGCGATCAGCATGCAGGCCACGCTGGAGCGGCGCATCAAGCAGTTCCCTGAAGTGGCGCATGTGTTCGGCAAGCTGGGTACGGCGGAAGTGGCCACCGATCCGATGCCGCCATCGGTGGCCGATACGTTCTTGATCATGCATCCCCGCGAGCAATGGCCGGATCCGCGCAAGCCCAAGGCGCAGCTGGTGGCCGAGATCGAAGCGGCAGTGCGGCAATTGCCCGGCAACAACTATGAGTTCACCCAGCCGATCCAGATGCGCATGAACGAGCTGATTTCCGGCGTGCGGGCGGACGTGGCGATCAAGCTGTACGGCGATGACCTGGACACGCTGGTGACGGTGGGCCGGCGGATCGAAGCCATCGCCCGCAGCGTGCCTGGCGCGGCCGACGTGGGCCTGGAGCAATCCACCGGGCTGCCGATGCTGGCCGTGGTGCCCGATCGTGATGCGTTGGCCGGCTATGGCCTCAATCCCGGCGTAGTGCAGGACACCGTGGCCGCGGCGGTGGGCGGGCAACCGGCCGGGCAATTGTTCGACGGCGACCGCCGCTTCGACATCGTGGTGCGCCTGCCGGAAGCCTTGCGCCAGGACCCGACCGCGCTGGCCGACCTGCCGATTCCGCTGCAGGGTGATGGTGAGCGCAACGATGCGGATGAATCCAGCCGCGCGGCCGGGTGGCGCAGCGGTGCGCCGACCACGGTGCCGTTGCGCGAGGTGGCCAGGATCGAGAGCGTGCTCGGGCCGAACCAGATCAATCGCGAAGACGGCAAGCGGCGCATCGTCATCACCGCCAATGTGCGCGACCGCGATCTGGGCAGTTTCGTGGCCGAGGTGCAGCAGCGTGTGCAGGCCGAGGTGGCGCTGCCGACCGGTTACTGGATCGGCTACGGCGGCACCTTCGAGCAGCTGATCTCCGCCGGGCAGCGGTTGGCCTGGGTGGTGCCGGCCACGCTGCTGCTGATCTTCGCGCTGCTGTACTGGTCGTTCGGTTCGTTGCGCGATGCGGTGGTGGTGTTCAGCGGCGTGCCGCTGGCGCTGACCGGCGGGGTGGTGGCGCTGGCGCTGCGCGGGCTGTCGCTGTCGATCTCGGCCGGTGTGGGCTTCATCGCGCTATCGGGCGTGGCGGTGCTCAACGGCCTGGTCATGATCGCCTTCATCCGCGGCCTGCGCGATGCGGGCATGCCACTGGAGCAGGCCCTGCGCGAAGGCGCGTTGGCGCGCTTGCGGCCGGTGCTGATGACCGCACTGGTGGCGGCGCTGGGCTTCGTGCCGATGGCCTTCAATGTCGGTGCCGGTGCGGAAGTGCAGCGCCCGCTGGCCACGGTGGTGATCGGCGGCATCGTCTCCTCGACCCTGCTTACCTTGCTGGTGTTGCCGGTGCTGTATCGCTGGCTGCACCGCGAGCGCGCCCCACGCACCGCAGCGATGACGGCGCCGCAGCACGGGGGCACGCCATGAGCGCGCCCTGTTGCGTATGCGGGGAGGCGTCTGGAGGGCCGCCGCCCGGGAGGGGGTACAGGCCGGCCTAAGTGCTTGCGGCACAAGGAAATGCCGTGCATAATGCGCGGCTCGCTGTGCCCGGATAGCTCCGGACGGCGGCACCCAACGCGATGGGGTGCCGGCCTGCTCCCAGCGTAAGTACTTGATTCCCAACGTTGCGTGGCAGCCAAGCGCTGTCGGGGCCGCCGTTTTCCTGGCTAAGGAAGACACCAAACTTTATCGAGGTGCGCAATGTCCCGCGTATGCCAAGTGTCCGGCAAGCGTGTGCAGACGGGTAACAACGTCTCCCACGCAAACAACAGAACCCGTCGTCGTTTCCTGCCCAACCTGCACGAGCGCCGCTTCTGGGTCGCCAGCGAAAACCGCTGGGTCAAGCTCCGTGTTTCCGCGCATGCGTTGCGCACCATCGACAAGAACGGGATTGATGCCGTTCTGAAAGAGCTGCGTGCGCGCGGCGAAAAGGTCTGAGGAGTAAGCAGTCATGGCAAAAGGCAAGCGTGACAAGATTCGTATGATTTCCTCGGCCGCTACCGGCCACTTCTACACCACGGATAAGAACAAGAAAAACACTCCGGGGAAGATGGAAATGATGAAGTACGACCCGGTCGTGCGTAAGCACGTCATGTACAAGGAAGGCAAGATCAAGTAATCCACCGATTACGCGATCTGCTTCCAACAAAAACCCCGCCGCGAGGCGGGGTTTTTGCGTTTGTGGAGTATTGCGGGGTTTGATCGCACCAATGGTTTAAATCCGCACACTTCCTGGGCCACTACCTCGGCGGACTACATCCCCTCTCCTGCGGGAGAGGGGTAGGGGTGAGGGTGCGGGGCGAAGCCGCTCGCAGTGGTTGGAGTGCCAGAGGCTTCGCACGTACCCTCATCCGCCCCTGCGGGGCACCTTCTCCCGATGGGAGAAGGGAACACCGCTACAGCCCACGCGCAGGCAGTTGCGCATCCAGGCGCGGGTAGACCCACCTGGCGTTCTGGGCCACTACACCTCGGCGGACGGCATCCCCTCTCCTGCGGGAGAGGGGTAGGGTGAGGGTGCGGGGCGAAGCCACTCGCAGTGGTTGGAGTGCCAGAGGCTTCGCACGTACTCTCATCCGCCCCTGCGGGGCACCTTCTCCCGCTGGGAGACGGGAACACCGCTACAGCCCACGCGCACGCAGTTGCGCATCCAGGCGCGGGTAGACCCGCCGCGCGTTGCCTTCGAACACCTTGCGCTTGTCTGCATCGGAGATGGTCAGTGCATCGATGTAGCGCTTGGTGTCGTCGAAGTAATGCCCGGTCTGCGGGTCGATGCCGCGCACCGCGCCCACCATTTCCGAGCCGAACAGGATGTTGTCGATGTCGATCACTTCGAACAGCAGGTCGATGCCCGGCTGGTGATACACGCAGGTATCGAAAAACACATTGTGCATCACATGCGTGGCCAGCGGCGGTTTGCCCAGCATATCGGCCAGCCCGCGAAAGCGCCCCCAGTGGTAAGGCACCGCGCCGCCGCCATGCGGAATGATGAAGCGCAAGCTCGGGAAGTCGCGGAACAGATCGCCTTCCAGGAACTGCATGAAGGCGGTGGTATCCGCGTTGAGGTAGTGCGCACCGGTGGCGTGGAAGTTGGCATTGCAGCTGCCGGACACATGCACCATCGCCGGCACATCCAGCTCCACCATTTTCTCGAAGAACGGGTACCAGGCACGGTCGGTGAGCGGTACGCCATTCCAGTGCCCGCCCGACGGGTCGGGATTGAGATTGCAGCCGACAAAGCGTAGTTCGTTGACGCAGCGTTCCAGCTCGGCGATGGAGTGGCTGATCGGAACGCCTGGCGATTGCGGCAGCTGGCAGACACCGATGAAGGTGTGCGGATACAACTGCACCACGCGCGCGATCAGGTCATTGCAGCGCTGCGTCCAGGCCTGGCTCACCGCTTCGTCGCCGATGTGGTGGGCCATGGTGCTGGCGCGTGGCGAAAAAATGGTCATGTCCGCGCCACGCTCGCGCAGCAACCGCAATTGGTGCTGTTCGATGCTCTCGCGCAGCGCATCGTCGGAAATGTGCGGGTATTGCGGGGCCGGTCGCTGCGGGTCGTCGTGATGGGCGATCTGCGCCTTGCGGAACGCATCGTGCGCAGCAGGTGCGGTGGTGTAGTGGCCGTGGCAGTCGATGATCATCGGGTCGTCTGATGTGAGGGAACGTGCGCATCGCGCGGTTGCTTGCAGCCGCTGCAGCCGGGCGCGCGGGATCGGCAGGTGCCTACATACGCGCGGTTGCGCAGGCGATAGCCGCTGCAGGCGGCACATCGCGCAGACGGTACCGCCTGAGCTGCCGAGTGCACCGGCAGCTGCATCAAGCCCCCGGCCGTGCCGTCATCGGCAGGCGTGAATGGCATGGGCTGCTGACTAGCCAAACAGCACCCCATCGAACAGTTTGCGGGCGGTGCGCACGACGGCGGCGCGCACCACGTTGCCGTGCGCGTCCAGTGCAATGAGGCAGCTGCTGGTACCGCTGGGGTGTTCGATCTCCAGCTGCTGCGTGGTGCCGCCCGGCAGCTGTGCCAGCGCGTGCGCCGGCGTGCCGGGCAGCAGGCAGGCGGTGGACACGGTGACCGCGCCCAGCACGCCGATGGAGGCATGGCAGCGATGCGGAATGAACGAGCGCACCGTGATCGCGCCGCCGTTGTGTGGGGCGGAAACCAGCATCAACTTCGGCACGGTGGCGGTGGCCACATCGCCCAGCCGCATCAGCGGCCCGGCCTGCAGGCGCAGGGTTTCCAGGCGCGCCTTGAGTGCGACATCGGCATCGAGCGTGGCGCGGTCTTCGTCACCGCGGATGCCCACATCGCTGGCACGCAGTACCACGCAGGGCATGCCGTTATCGATCAGCGTGACCGCAATGCCATCCAGCAGGTCCACCGGGTTGCCGGTGGGCAGCAGTGCGCCGCAGCTGGAACCGGCAATCTCGGCAAAGGCCAGCGCGATGGGCGCGGCGGTGCCGGGCACGCCGTCGATCCGGGTGTTGCCGGCGTAGGTCACCTGGCCGCCCGGCGTGCACACGGTGGCGGTGGCCACGGTGCCGGTGTTGCGCATGAAGATGCGCACCGCGGTCTGGCCGTCCTGGGCAGGCAGCAGGCCGCGCTCCAGTGCGAATGGCCCCACACCGGCCAGCAGGTTGCCGCAGTTCTGCGCGTCGCTGACCTGGGCCTGATCCACCGAGACCTGCAGGAACAGGTAGTCCACGTCGGCATCGTCGCGCGCGGAGCGGCTCACCACCGCCACCTTGGAGGTGAGCGGGTCGGCGCCGCCTATGCCATCGATCTGGCGCAGGTCCGGCGAGCCATAGGCGCGCAGCAGGAAGGCATCGCGCGCGGCGGTGTCAGCCGACAGGTCCGCGGCCAGGAAGAACCCGCCCTTGGAGGTGCCGCCGCGCATCCACATCGCGCTTACGCCCTCAGACATAGCGCAGGCCCTTCGCGGCCAGCCGCTCGCGCATGGCGTAGATGTCCAGGCCCAGTTCGCCGCGCGCCAGCCGCTCGCGCTTGATCAATTCGCGCGCTTCGCGTGCCTGGGCTTTGGCCAGCACCGCCTGTGCCTGGGCGTTCGGCACCACGCAGACGCCGTCGTCGTCGGCCACCACCACATCGCCTGGCTGGATCAGCTGCCCGGCGCAGACCAGCGGCACGTTCACCGCGCCCAGGGTCTCCTTGATGGTGCCCTGCGCGCAGATGGCGCGGCTCCACACCGGGAAGCCCATGGCGGTGAGGTCGCGCACGTCGCGTACGCCGGCGTCGATGATCAGCCCACGGCAGCCGCGCGCCTGCGCCGAGGTGGCGAGCAGGTCGCCGAAATAGCCGTCGCAGCACTCGCTGGTGGGCGCGACTACCAGCAGGTCGCCGTCGCGCAGTTGCTCGATCGCCACATGCATCATCCAGTTGTCGCCCGGCGGGACCGACACCGTGACGGCGGTGCCGGCGATGCGGCAGCCGGCATAGATCGGCCGCAGCCGGTGATGCAGCAGCCCGCTGCGGCCCATGGCTTCGTGCACGGTGGCCACGCCCGCCTGCGCCAACCCTTGCACGACCGCGACCGGGGTACGCGCGATGTCGGTGACGACCTGGCTCATCCATCCATCCTCGTTAGCAATACGCCGAGTCTGTTGGTGGAGCGCTTGCTGGCTCAAGATCAATTTAAGGTATGTCTATTGATTCTGCTTATAGTTAGAGCATGTCGATACCCTTCGAAATCAACCTGCGCCACCTGTATGCCATGCATGTGGTGGCCGAAGCGGGCAGCGTCAGCGCCGCCGCGCCACAGGTGAACCTGTCGCAGCCGGCGCTCACCCAGGCCATCGCGCGGCTGGAACAGCAATTGGGCGTGCGGTTGTTCGACCGCCATCCCGGCGGCATGGCCGGCACCGAGGCCACGCGCCTGCTGGCACCGCGGGTGGCGCGCGCATTGGCGCACCTGGGGCGCGGGCTGCGGGTGGCCCGGCGCGCGCTGCGGCTGCCGGCCCGCCCGGGCCTGGAGCGGCGGGTGTCGCTGGGGCAACTGCAGGCACTGGTGGCGGTAGACGTCGCCGGCAGCTATTCGCTGGCGGCGGTGCGCACCGGGGTCTCGCAGCCGGCCATCTACCGCGCGGTGCAGACGCTGGCCGATGTGGTCGAAGTGCCGTTGATCGTGCGCCGCGGCAAGAGCGTGCACGCCACGCCGGTGGCGCTGCGGTTGCTGCGGCAGGTGCGGCTCGCCCTGGCGGAGCTGGGCGCCGGGCTGGACGAAGTGGCCGCGCTGCGCTCCCAGCACGCCGGGCGGGTGACGGTGGGGGTGATGCCGCTTGCCCGCGCGGTATTGCTGCCGCGTGCATTGGCGCGCTTCGCACGCAGCCACCCCGGTGCCACCGTCAGCGTGGTGGAAGGGCCGTATCCGGAGTTGCTGGCGCAGCTGCGCGAGGGCGGGCTGGACCTGTTGATCGGCGCGTTGCGCGAGCCGTTGCCCGTGCACGACGTGGTGCAGGACGCGCTGTTCAACGATGCGGCGGTGATCGTGGCGCGCAGCGGGCATCCGCTGGCCGGGCAGGCCTACGCCTTCGCGCAATTGCTGGACTACCCATGGGTGGTGGCGGCCACGGGCACGCCGCTGCGCGCGCGCTGGGAGCGCATGTTCCGCGACCAGCAGCTGGAGCCGCCGCCGCCGCGCATCGAATGCGGGTCGGTGCTGGTCATCCGCGGGCTACTGCTGGAAGACGAGTGGCTGACCGTGATGTCGCGCGACCAGTTCCTGTTCGAGCAACGCGCCGGGCTGCTGTGCGAGATCGGCCTGGCGGTGCCGCAGCTGCGCCGGCAGATTGGCCTGACCACACGCGCTGATTGGCACCCCACCCGCGCGCAGTCGGCCTTCGTGCAGACCGTGCGCCAGGTGTGCGCCGATCGCGCACTGCCGGCCGATACTGCGGCCGGGCCATTCCGGCATTGCGCAGCGGCGGCGTCCGGACCGTTGCGTTTATGCGCGGCCCGGTCAGAATCGGGCTCCCCTTGACGAGACCCGATGCCGATGCTGCCTGACTGGTTGCAAGGGACCTGGCTGCTGGCGCTGGACTGGGCGATCCGCCTGGCCGCGCTGCTGTGGATCCCCACCCGCACCACGCCTGGGGCGGCGCGCAGCTGGTTGCTGCTGATCGGCTTCGTGCCGGTGGTTGGCCTGCCGCTGTACCTGTTGTTCGGCCACCCGTGGCTGTCGCGACAGCGCGTACAGCGCCAGGCCACGGCCTCGCAGGTGATCCGCGAGCAGCAGTTGCCGTTGCACGCCTTGCGCTGGACTCCGCAGCCGGACACCAGCAGCGCCGAGGTGGTGCCGTTGATCGAGCGGCAGGGCGATTTCATGCCAACGCTGGGCAATGCGGTGGAACTGCTGGACGACTACGAGGCCTCGCTGCAGGCGCTGATCACCGCGATCGACCAGGCGCAGGAACGCGTGCATCTGCTGTATTACCTGATGTTCGACGATGCGGTGGGCGAGGCGGTGGTGGCTGCGCTGGAACGCGCCTGCGCACGCGGCGTGCGCTGCCGCTTGCTGCTGGATGCGATGGGCGCCAAGCGTGGCCTGCGCCGTTATCGCCAGCGCCTGCAGGCCAGTGGCGTGGAGGTGCTGGCCTTGCTGCCCGGCGGCTTGCGTTGGCGCCGCAGCGGGCGCATGGACCTGCGCAACCACCGCAAGATTGCGGTGATCGACAACCAGGTCGGCTTTGTCGGCTCGCAGAACCTGGCCGCGCCCGGCTTCATCGCCGGTGCGCCCAATCGCGAACTGGTCGCGCGCGTGCGCGGGCCGGTGGTCAACCACCTGGAAGCGGTGTTCGCCAGCGACTGGTTCACCGAAACCGGGCAGCGCCTGGACGTGTGGCCGGACGCACCGGTGTACGACGACAACATCGCCACCCAGTTGCTGCCCAGCGGGCCGGCGTATCCGTTCGAAAACGCACGCGATGCGATCAACGCGGTGATCCATCTGGCGCGCCGCAAGGTGGTGTTGGTCACGCCGTATTTCGTGCCGGACGAAGCCATGCTCAGTGCGTTGCGCATCGCCGGGATGTCTGGCGTGGACGTGCAGTTGATCCTGTCCGAACACAACAACCAGCGGCTGGCGGCGTGGGCGCAGGAAGCCTATTTCGAAGAGTTGCTGCGCTGTGGAGTGAAGATTGCGCTGTACCGGCCGCACTTTCTGCACGCCAAGCATCTGAGCGTGGATGAAGACATTGCGTTGGTGGGCTCGATCAACCTGGACATTCGCTCGTTTGCGCTCAATGCCGAGATCGGCATGCTCTGCTACGACCGTAACGTGGTGCTACGCCTGCGCGAGATCGAGCAGGATTACCTGGCGCAGTCGCAGCCGGTGGACATCGCGCAGTGGCGCCGCCGCCCGGCCTGGCGGCGAAGCCGTGAAGGCATCGCACGCCTGGCGGATGCGCTGATGTAGTGGGCGGCTGGATGGCTGTCGCGCGGTGAGGCCTGGCATTGAAGCGTCGGGCAGCATGGTGGCCTGATTCGCACAGGCTTGGCGTAGTGAAGCCGAAGCATGCACCCCTCTGCCACGGGTAATTGAGAGCAGCGCACGCACAGTGTGGCGCCGGGCTAATGCCGGCCTGGGTGCTGCGTGCAGTCTCACCGCGTGGGGCTGCGAACCTCACCCAGCAGTCAGCTGCCGCGCAGCGAATCCAGCACCTCACATGTCGGTTGCCGCTGCACCGGTGGTCATGGGTCCGACGCAGCCATCGCCTACAATTGCAGCATGAACGAACAGCGTGTGCCCGGCGATGCAGCGATCGCCATTGTCGGTGGTGGCGCGTCCGGCGTGCTGGTGGCCTTGCATCTGCTGCGCCAGGCCACCGCGCCGCTGCAGATCGTCATGATCGAGCCCAGCGCGGCATTGGGCGAAGGCGTGGCCTACGCCACGGCGCGGCCCGAGCATCTGCTCAATGTGCCGGCCGCGCGGATGAGCGCGCTGGCCGAGTTGCCAGGCGATTTTGTCGCCTACCTGCAGGCCACACAGGCCTGCCCGGCGCTGGACGCGGCGCAACTACCGCAGCAGTTCGTGGGCCGCTGCCTGTATGCGCCGTACCTGCGTGCGCGGTTGCAGGAGGCCTGCGCGCACAGCCCCGCCACACTCACTGTCTGCAGCGCTCGCGTACGCGACCTGCAGCCCAATGCCGCAGGCGCGCTGCTGCACTTGGACAACGGCCAGCACCTGCAGGCTGCCAGCGTGATCCTGGCGGTGGGCAATGCCTTGCGGCCGCTGCCATTGCGCGGCGCCGCCGGCCTGGCGCCCGGCCAGCGCGTGGAAGCCTGGGACACGCCCGCAGTGGCGCAGATTCCGCAGGACGCGGCGGTGTGCATTATTGGCTCCGGGTTGAGCATGGCCGACAGCGTGGTCACCCTGGCCGCGCAGCAGCTCCGCGGCGCGGTGCACGTGGTCTCGCGGCACGGCTTGCTGCCGCTGCCGCACGCACACGCCACGCCGGCACCGTTCGACCCGCAACCGCTGCTGGCACTGCCCCTGCGCGCGCGCATGCGCGCATTGCGCGGACACGCGCGCGACGCGGCCGCGCAGGGCCTGCCCTGGCAGAGCGTGATGGAGCGCATCCGCCCGTTGAGCCAGGCGCTATGGCAGACGCTGTCGGCCGCCGACCAGCGCCGCTTCTTGCGGCATGTGGTGCGCTATTGGGATGTGCATCGCCACCGCATCGCCGCGCCGGTGCATGCGCACCTGCAGGCAATGCAGGCGCGTGGGCAATTGCAACTGCATCGCGCGCGGCTGGATGTGGCGTACCAGGCCGGTGCCTGCGTACGGGTGAGCGCCGGTGCCGGCGCGGGGCATGCGCTGCAGCTGGATGTGCAGACGCTGATCAACGCCACCGGCGTGGAAATGCGCGTGCAGGCCATGCGCAACGGCCTGCTGCAGCAGCTGCTGGGCCAGGGCATCGCCGCGCCCGGCCCGCATGGCATCGGCGTGGACACCGCCGCCAATGGCGCGCTGCTCGATGCCGATGGCCGCCCCAATCCACGCCTGCGGGTGATCGGCAGCCTGCGCATCGGCTCGCTATGGGAAAGCCTGGCGGTACCGGAACTGCGTGAGCAGGCAACGGCGATTGCGCGGGATGTGCTGGTATTGCTTGGGCGGTGAGGGGCGTTGTTCCCTTCTCCCGCTGGGAGAAGGTGGCGCGAAGCGCCGGATGAGGGTGCGAGCGAAGCTCTCGTGTTACCCACCACTCGTAGTGGCTTCGCCCCGTACCCTCACCCCAACCCCTCTCCCGTAGGAGAGGGGCGTTGTTCCCTTCTCCCGCCGGGAGAAGGTGCCCCGAAGGGGCGGATGAGGGTCCGAGCGAAGCCTCGCATCCCAAACCCCTTCATCCCAATCTCAGCCGCAGCGACGCCACAACCGGTAAAATGCCCGGGTGGATGTCTCTCATTTGCTCGATCACCTGAACCCCGCCCAGCGCGAGGCCGTTTCCGCGCCGCCGGGGCATTACCTTGTGCTGGCCGGGGCCGGCTCCGGCAAGACGCGCGTGCTGATCCATCGCATTGCCTGGCTCAATGAAGTCCAGGGCGTGCCCAACCACGGCATCTTCGCGGTGACCTTCACCAACAAGGCCGCCGGCGAAATGCGCCACCGCACCGACCTGCAACTGCGCAACGGCAGCCGCGGGATGTGGATCGGCACCTTCCATGGGCTGGCCCATCGCCTGCTGCGCCTGCACTGGCAGGACGCGCGGCTGCCGGAAGGCTTCCAGGTCATGGACAGCGACGACCAGTTGCGGCTGGTCAAGCGCGTGGTGCAGTCGCTGGAGCTGGACGAGACCAAGTATCCGCCCAAGCAGATGAGCTGGTGGATCAACGAGCAGAAGGACGAAGGCCGCCGCCCGCAGCACATCCAGCCCGAGCCCAACGACGACTGGACCGAGGTGCGCCGGCAGGTGTACGCCGCCTACCAGGAACGTTGTGACCGCTCCGGGCTGCTGGATTTCGCCGAACTGCTGCTGCGCGCGCACGAATTGCTGCGCGACACCCCGGCCCTGCTGGCGCATTACCGCGCGCGCTTCCGCGAAATTCTGGTGGACGAGTTCCAGGACACCAACGCCATCCAGTACGCCTTTGTGCGCGTGCTGGCCGGCGAGAGCGGCCACGTGTTCGTGGTCGGCGACGACGACCAGGCCATCTACGGCTGGCGCGGTGCCAAGGTCGAGAACGTGCAGCGCTTCCTCAAGGATTTCCCCGGCGCGCAGACGGTGCGGCTGGAGCAGAACTACCGGTCCAGCGCCAATATTCTGGGCGCGGCCAATGCGGTGATCGCGCATAACCCCGACCGCATCGGCAAGCAGTTGTGGACCGATTCCGGTGATGGCGACCCGATCGATCTGTACGCGGCCTATAACGAAGTCGACGAGGCGCGTTATGTGGTCGAGCGCGCGCGCCAGTGGGTGCGCGATGGTGGCAGTTATGGCGAAGTGGCGGTGCTCTATCGCAGCAATGCGCAATCGCGCGCGCTGGAAGAAGCGCTGATTGCCGAACAACTGCCGTACCGCGTGTACGGCGGCATGCGCTTTTTCGAACGCGCCGAAATCAAGGACGCGCTGGCGTACCTGCGGATGCTCACCAACCGCAGCGACGATGCGGCGTTCGAGCGTGCGGTCAACACGCCCACGCGTGGCATTGGCGATCGCACCCTGGATGAAGTGCGCCGGCTGGCACGCGCCAATGCGCTGTCGCTTTGGGAAGCGGCGATGCTGTGCACGCAGGAAAACACCCTGGCGGCGCGCGCGCGCAATGCACTGGCTACGTTCCTGAGCCTGGTCGGCCAGCTGCAGGCCGAAACCGGCGAGATGGACCTGGCCGAGCGCATCGACCATGTGCTGATGCGCTCGGGCCTGCGCGAGCATTGGGCCAAGGAAAGCCGCGGCGGGCTGGATTCGGAATCGCGCACCGAGAACCTGGACGAACTGGTCTCGGTGGCTTCGCGCTTCACCCGCCCGGACGATGAAGACAGCCAGGGCATGACCGAACTGGTGGCCTTCCTCGCCTACGCCTCGCTGGAAGCCGGCGAAGGCCAGGCGCAGGCCGGCGAAGAAGGCGTGCAGCTGATGACGCTGCACTCGGCCAAAGGCCTGGAATTTCCGATCGTGTTCCTGGTCGGGCTGGAAGATGGCCTGTTCCCCAGCGCACGCTCGCTGGAAGAAAGCGGCCGGCTCGAAGAAGAACGCCGCCTGGCCTACGTAGGCATCACCCGCGCGCGCCAGAAACTGGTGCTGTGCTACGCCGAATCGCGGCGCATCCACGGCCAGGACAACTACAACGTGCCGTCGCGCTTCTTGCGTGAGATCCCGCGCGACCTGCTGCATGAAGTGCGGCCCAAGGTGCAGGTCTCGCGCACCGCCTCGCTGGGCGCCGCACGCGGCGGCCCGATGCACGCCGTGGTGGACGCTGCACCGATCAAGCTCGGCGCCAATGTCGAACACCCCAAGTTCGGTGGTGGCGTGGTTGTCGACTACGAAGGCGCCGGCGCGCATGCACGCGTGCAGGTGCAATTCGATGAAGTGGGCGCCAAGTGGCTGGTGATGGCGTACGCGAATCTGACGGTGGTGTAGGCCGGTTGCATTCCCCTGCGATTGCGTTTTTTAGCAGGCGTAGTCGTAGTGCGTTGCACCGTGCGTGCAACGAGAGGGCCCCGAGCGCTGGTGTGTGTCACGCGTCAAGCGAAATCGCGTGACGCGTGCGGCAGACAGCAGGTGGATGAAGCGTCGTCGCCGTTGCCCCGTTGTGCGCTTACATTTCCCAGCTGAAGCGGGAGTTGATCTGCTTGCCGTTCACGGTAAGTGTCGACTTGTTGGCGAGCACGACCAGGGTGAACGGTGGCACACGCGTGTCGTGTCCTGTGTAAATCAGGCGGAGGATTCTGCGCTTGGTATCGAACATCTTGACCTGGAAGCCGTCCCGCAACCACACGCCCTCGCTGTCGCCAGGTGCATTGAAACGAAAACTGGCGATCACTGGCCGGGTGTCGTGCCCGATTTCGAACATGATGGAGTAGCCACCTTCTTCAAAAGAAAGTGAGGTGGTTGCGTGTGCAGATGTGCTCAGGCAGGCCAACACCAGTAATGCAATGCAGGCGAATACACATCGTGTCATGACGTCATCCTTGACCGCGGTCGTGCCGGAATGGCACGGGAAGAAGTATCGATGCTGGCATAGCGGTATTGCAACGTGGGCGGCAAGCAACGCAATGGAGACACAGCCGCTATGCGGGTGAGGCCGTTGCATGAAATGCGCATTGGCCGTTTCCACGTCGGTGGTGAGCGCGCCAGTCGCTTCAACCAGTCGCCCGATCGCGACGTTCTGTAAGCCGCGTGAGCCGGCAATCGGGCCATTGGTGCATCGCTCGATGCGTGCCCCCCAGATCCATGCCACCCTGGTACCACTTCATTGCACAGGTGCGCACGACGGCATGCAATCCGAAAAACAGAAGATGCTCGCAGGCGAGCTGTACAACGCGGCGGACGCGCAACTGCAGGCAGATCAAGCGGCGGCGGCGCAATGGATGGCGCGTTACAACGCCGCTGCGCAACAGCCCGCTGCGCAGCGCCATGCCTTGCTCGTCGAGCGTCTGGCCGAGGTGGGTGCAGGTGCGGTGATTCGCCCGCCGTTCCATTGCGACTATGGCTACAACATCCGCTTGGGTGCTGGGGTTTTTCTCAACTTCAATTGCGTAATTCTGGATGTGTGCGAGGTCAGTACCGGCGATGGCACGCAGATCGGGCCGGCGGTGCAGTTCTACGCGGCCGACCATCCGCGCGATGCGACTGATCGTGCCAGCGGGCTGGAGTTTGGCCGCCCGATTCATGTGGGACGCAATGTGTGGATTGGCGGCGGCGCGATCATTCTGCCGGGCGTGCGCATTGGTGACGATGCGTTGATCGGCGCCGGTGCGGTGGTCACCCGCGATGTGCCGGCAGGCGCTACTGCGGTGGGGAATCCTGCGCGTGTGCGCATGGCGCGCACCGATCCGCAGGCGACCCCGACCGACTGACCGCGTATCCCGCTGAATTGATCTGTCTCAAGGCGATAGTTGCGCCGCGCTGTCACGCTGATTCCGCCGGTGGATGTGCCGGCATTCCAGGAGGCCACCATGTACAAACGTATCCTGATCGCCATCGATGCGTCCGAGCTGTCCCACCGCGGGTTGTTTCAGGGTCTGGAACTGGCCAAGGCCACTGGCGCCAAGGTCGACATCGTCACCGTCTCCGAGCCGTGGGCGATGGGCATGTACGACGCGATGGGTTGGAGCGTGGGGTACGAAGCCAGCCCGGACTATCGCAAGGAGCGCGAGGCGGCTGCGGAAAAGATCCTGCGTCCGGCTGTGGAGTTGGCGATCGCTGCGAACCTCAAGGCGACCGCGCGGCATGTGCTTGACCGTTTTGCGGCCGAGGGCATTGTGCAGACCGCCGAGGACTGCAAGAGCGACCTGATCGTGATGACTTCGCACGGCCGCCGCGGCATGAGCCGCGTATTGCTCGGCAGCCAGACGGTGGAGGTGCTCACACACAGCACGATTCCGGTGCTGGTGATTCGTTGAGATTGCGGTTGATGCGAGCGCGATGACCAATCGAGTCCAGGCTAGTCGTGCAGAACGTCTGTAGGAGCGCCCTTGGGCGCGATGGGCGTTACCGGTAAGGCCCATCGCGCCCAAGCGCGCTCCTACGCAGGTGTGTGCAGCTCGCCATTCGCCTGAGGTAGCTCGGCAACAGCGCGCTCAGCGGCACTCGCAGCGTGATGCATCCAGCTCGTCGTAGGAGCGCCCTTGGGCGCGATGGGCGTTACCGGGAAGGCCTCATCGCGCGCAAGCGCGCTCCTACGCAGGGCGTGCAGCTCGTCATTCGCATGAGGTAGCTCGGCAACAGCCGCGCTCAGCGGCATGCGCATCGTGATGCGTGCGGATCACCGTAGGAGCGCCCTTGGACGCGACGGGCGTTACCGATAACGCTTCATCGCGCGCAAGCGCGCTCCTACCTAAATCTCGGGTCCAACCAGCCCCACGCTCAGCCGTCCATCGGCTCCAGCTGCGCCGCAAACCGCGGTATCGGCCGTGCCAGTCGGCGCAGGGCTTCGGCATGCACCAGCGGGGCGCCGTGGGTGGGCGCGATGGCGCTGGTGCGCGGGGCGGTGCGCTCGGGTTGCACGTCTTGGCCGAGCTCGCGCATGAAGCGCCACATCGGCATGTAATGGCCGCGCCGCGGTGTCTGCGCGGCGGGGGCGGCGCGGCATTGCCGGCGCCACTGGATCGGCGGCATGCCGAAGCGCTGCTGGAACGCACGCTGGAACTGGCGTTCAGAGGCAAACCCCATTTCATACAGCAACCAGGTCAGGCTGCATTCCGGGTACGCCTGCAGATAGCGGTGCGCGGTGCGCAGCCGTTGCTCGCGGATATAGCTGGCCACGCCGCCGCGCGACTGGAACAGCCGGTACAACGACGCACGCGATAACGCGAACGCCTGCTGCAGCGAGTCGGTGCCCAGTTCGGCTTCGCCGATGTGCTGCTCGATATACGCCAGCAGGTCGATCATCAACGCGGCGCTGGCCTCGCCAGGCATGATCGGCGCGGTGGTCAGGGTGGTGCGGTAGGACATGGTCATGCGCGTGCATCACGGCCCACTCCCCGGGGCCTGTCCCTTGATCAACCGAGAAAAGCGCCGGCAACCCATCACGGCGATGTCACGAAATCGGCGATGCATCACGCATCCATGCGATTGAGACGATTTGTCGGGTGAGCGCCCAGGGCCATTCCTAGACTCGCCGCAGCGCTAAGAAAGCGGCACCACGGCCCTGTTCGGCACGCGTGGTGCGCGGCGGGTGCGGGGTTCGCACACCGGGCGCCACAGCACGGTCCAGGCCGTCACACCGGGCCGGCGGAATCAGGCAAATGCAGCGCACGTGCATCGCACGGTGGCGCAACGGGCAAGCTCAATCGGAGATCAGGCATGGCCAGCAGTCAGAAGTTCATCGCCCGCAATCGGGCACCACGCGTGCAGATCGAATACGACGTGGAGGTCTACGGCGCGCAGAAGAAGGTGCAGATCCCATTCGTGATGGGTGTGATGTCGGACCTGTCCGGTGCCAACGCCGGCGAGCTGCCCTCGCTGGAAGAACGCAAGGCACTGGAGATCGATGTCGACAACTTCGACAGCCGGCTGCAGTCGATGCGCCCGCGTGTGCAGTTCAAGGTGCCCAACACGCTCACCGGTGAAGGCGAGCTGGCGGTGGATATCACCTTCGAAAGCATGGACGACTTCTCGCCTGCGGCCATCGCGCGCAAGGTCGAGCCCCTGGCCAAGCTGCTGGAAGCACGCACGCAGCTGGCCAACCTGGACACCTACATGGACGGCAAGGCCGGCGCCGAGCATTTGATTGCGCAAGCCATCCGTGACCCGGCACTGCTGCAGTCGCTGGTGTCCGCCGCCAAGCCTGCCTCCGAGCCGGAAGGAGCCTGACCATGTCCGCCACCGAAGCCGCACTGGCCAGTAGCACCGCCGACACCCTGGAACACGGCGATTTCGCCGCCTTGCTCAATCGCGAATTCCGCCCCAAGAGCGAACGCGCCAAGGAAGAAGTGGAATCGGCCGTGCGCACCCTGGCCGAGCAGGTACTCCATCGCAGCGATGTGGTCAGCGAAGATGTCTCGCAGACCATCAAGGCCTATATCGCCGAGATCGACCGCACGCTCACCGCGCAGCTCAACCAGATTCTGCACAATGCCGATCTGCAGCAGCTCGAAGGTGCCTGGCGTGGCCTGCATTATCTGGTGAGTAACACCGAAACCGACCAGCAGCTCAAGATCCGCGTGCTGAACATCAGCAAGAAGGAACTGGGCAAGGTGCTCAAGCGCTACAAGGGCACCGCGTGGGATCAGAGCCCGATCTTCAAGAAGGTGTACGAGCAGGAATATGGCCAGCTCGGTGGCGAGCCGTACGGCTGCCTGGTGGGCGATTACTACTTCGACCAGAGCCCGCCGGATGTGGAGTTGCTCAACGGTATCGCGCAAGTGGCCGCAGCCGCGCATGCACCGTTCATTGCCGCCGCTGCGCCCAAGTTGATGGGCATGGACAGCTGGAGCGAGCTCTCCAACCCGCGCGATCTGGCCAAGATCTTCTCCACGCCCGACTACGCCGCCTGGCGTTCGCTGCGAGAGTCCGAAGACGCCAAGTACATCGGCCTGGCGATGCCGCGCACCTTGTCGCGCCTGCCGTATGGCGCGGCCACCGCACCGTTGGATGAATTTGATTTCGAAGAAGACACCGCCGGTGCCGATTCGGCCAAATACACCTGGCAGAACGCGGCCTATGCGATGGCAGTGAACATCAACCGCTCGTTCAAGCAATACGCCTGGTGCTCGCGTATTCGCGGCATCGAATCCGGTGGCGCTGTGGAAGGCCTGCCCACGCACAGCTTCCCCACCGACGATGGTGGCGTGGACATGAAGTGCCCCACCGAAGTGGCGATCACCGACCGTCGCTCGGCCGAGTTGGACAAGATGGGCCTGATGCCGCTGGTACACCGCAAGAACTCGGACATGGCCGCCTTCATCAGCGCGCAATCGTTGAACAAGCCGGACGAATACGACGACCCGGACGCCACCGCCAATGCCGCACTGGGCGCGCGCCTGCCGTACATGTTCGCGTGCTGCCGTTTTGCGCACTACCTCAAGTGCATCGTGCGCGACAAGATCGGCTCGTTCTCCGATCGCGAACAGATGCAGGGCTGGCTCACGCGTTGGGTCACCCAGTACATCGACGGCGACCCGTCCAATTCCAGCGAAGAAACCAAGGCGCGCAAGCCGCTAGCCGCGGCCGAAGTGGTGGTGGAAGAGGTCGAGGGCGCGCCCGGTTACTACAGCTCCAAGTTCTTCCTCAAGCCGCACTACCAGCTGGAAGGCCTCACCGTCTCCCTGCGCTTGGTGTCGCGCTTGCCCTCGGCCGCCAAGGCCTGATCCGACGCGTTTGCGTCACGGCGACGGCGTGCATCTGGCACGTCGCGCCCCTGTGTTTCCCACTTAGCGAAGGAGCAGTTCCATGGCGTTCGACATGCACATCAAGTTTGGCAGCGGCAAGGTCAAGATCGAAGGCGCATCCAACCACAAGAAGCACAAGGGCGAGATCCCGATCCTGGCGTGGTCGTGGGGCGCGAGCAATTCCGGCGACCTGCACACCGGCGGTGGTTCGGCCAGCGGCGGCAAGGCGCACATTCAGGACATCTCCATCACCAAGTATGTCGATGGCTGTTCGAATGCCTTGCTGGATGCAGTGTGCACCGGCGCGCGCGTGGATGGCGCCTGGTTGTACGTCACCAATGCCACCGGCGAGCAGAGCGACTTTCTCACCATCGAGTTGAGCGAAGGTGTGCTGATCACCTCGCTGTCCACCGGCGGTTCCGGTGGCGAAGATCGCCTGACCGAAAACGTGACGCTGCATTTCGGCAAGTTCAAGTACGGCTTCCAGCCGCAGGACGACAAGGGCATCGCGCAGGGCGGCGCGAAGGAATTCACCTACGACATCCAGGGTGTCGCGAAGGCGTAATTCAACACGGCAATGACCGGCGGCGCCGCACCCGGCGTCGCCCCCTCTTCCAACAAGGAACCGCGCGATGGATGCCACCGCACAGACCCTGCTTGCCCGTGGCGAGCCGGCACAGGCGCTGCAGCAGCTGATCCAGCAGGTGCGCCGGCAACCGGCCGATGCAGCGCAACGCGTGTTCCTGTTCCAGCTGCTGGCCGTGCTGGGCCAGTGGTCGCGCGCGGCCGACCAGCTGCGTGCCTGCGCCGAATTGGACAGCAGCACCAAGCCGCTGGTGCAGACCTATCTCACCGTGTTGCACGCCGAGCAGACGCGCGCCGAGGTGTTCGCGGGCACGCGCCTGCCGCATGTGATCGGTGAACCGGCTGCCTGGCTGGCGATGCAGCTGCAGGCCTTGCAACTCTCTGCGCAAGGCCATGGCGAACAGGCCGCGTTGTTGCGTGCGCAGGCCTTCGCGCAGGCACCTGCGAGCGCCGGTACGCTGGATGGGCAGCGCTTCGACTGGCTTGCCGATGCCGACCCGCGCTTTGGCCCATGCATTGAGCTCATCCTCGACAGCGGCTATGCCTGGGCACCGCTGAGCCAGCTCCGCCAGCTGCGCTTTGAAGCACCGCTGGATCTGCGCGACACCGTGTGGGCACCGGTGAGCGTGCTGTGGCGCAATGGCGGCCAGGCATTCGGTTATGTACCGGTGCGCTATCCCGGCAGCGAGCATCTGGATGCCGGCGAACTGCAGCTGGCGCGTCGCACCGAATGGACCCAGGGCGCGCAGGGCGAGATCGGCCTGGGCCAGCGCATGTGGAGCACCGAGTCTCGCGATGTGGCGCTGCTCGAAGTGCGCGACGTGCAGTTCGACGCGGACTGACCCGCCATGGCCGAGCTCACCACCACCGAACGCCTGCAGCCCTCGCTGCTGGACCGGCTGACCGACACCGCACCCAGCCAACGCGATGAGAGCCGCGAGCAACGCGTGATCTCCGCCACGCGCCTGCGCGAATGCGTCATCCGCGATCTGTCGTGGTTGTTGAACACCGTGAATCTGGACACCAACCATCCGCTGGAGGCGCACCCGCAGGTGCAACGCTCGGTGCTCAATTTCGGCATTCCCGATCTGGCCGGCGTTGCGGTCACCGGCATCGATGCGGCGGCGCTGCAGCAGCGGTTGCGCGAGGCGATCCTGGCATTCGAGCCGCGCCTGATTCCAGAGACCTTGCGTGTGAGCGTGCATGCCGATGGCGCGCGCATGGACCGGCGCTCGCTGCTGTTCACCATCGAATCGGAGATGTGGGCGCAGCCGCTGCCGTTGAACCTGTATCTGAAGACCGCGCTGGACCTGGAAACCGGCCGGCTCGACGTTGTCGAAGGGCACGGCTGAGCCATGGACCCGCGCCTGCTCCCGTACTACAGCCGCGAATTGCAGCACGTGCGCGACATGGGCGCGGAGTTTGCGCGCGAGTATCCCAAGATTGCCGGGCGGCTCGGCCTGGATGCCTTCGAATGCGCCGACCCGTACGTGGAGCGGTTGCTGGAAGGTTTTGCGTTTCTGGCTGCGCGCGTGCAGCTCAAGCTGGATGCGCAGTACCCGGTGTTCACCCAGCACCTGCTGGAGATGGTCTACCCGCATTACCTGGCGCCGCTGCCATCGATGGCGGTGGTGCAGTTGCAGCCGGACCTGAAAGATAGCGGCCTGGCCGCCGGCGTGGCGGTGCCGCGCCACAGCGCGCTGCGCAGCCTGATCGGCGCCGGCGAGCGCACCGCCTGCGAATTCCGCACCGCCCATGCGGTCACGCTGTGGCCGCTGCAATTGACCGAAGCCAAGTACCTGGATTCGCCGGCCGCGCTGGCCGCTGCCGGTGTGGCGGTGCCGCCCGGGCGCAGCGTGCGTGCCGGCATCCGCCTGCGCCTGGAGGTGGTGGGCGGCGCACAGGCGCAGGATCTGGCGCTGGATGCGCTGCCGCTGTTCCTGGCCGGCGCCGATGGCCTGCCCAAGCGCCTGTACGAACAGTTGCACGGCGACTGCGCGGGTGTGGTGGTGCGTGGCAGCGATGCCGGCGGCGCCACGCGCGAACTGCTGCTTGATGCCAATGCACTGCGCACGCGCGGCTTCGCCGACGATGATGCATTGATTCCCTACGACGGCCGCTCCTTCAGCGGCTATCGGCTACTGCAGGAATACTTCGCTTGCCCGGAGCGCTTCCTGTTCGCCGAACTCACCGGCCTGCGCGCGGCGTTGCGTCGCCTGCATGGCAGCAGTTTCGAAATCGTGGTGTTGCTGGAGCGCAGTGTGCCCGCACTGGCGGCGGCAGTGGGCGCAGAGCACTTCAAGCTGTTCTGCACCCCGGCGATCAATCTGTTCGAACGCCGCGCCGACCGCATCCACCTGCACACCGGTCAGCACGGCTATCACGTGCTGGCCGACCGCACCCGGCCGATGGATTTCGAGATCCATCACCTGGGCGAGGTGGAAGGTTTTGGCGATCGCCAGGAGCCGGAGCAGCGCTATACGCCGTTCTACGGCGGCGATGCGCGCACCTGGCATGCGCGGCACGGCGCGTTCTACACCATGCGCCGTGAGCCGCGGCTGCTGTCGGCACGCCAGCGCCGCGACGGTGCGCGTTCCAGCTATGTGGGTAGCGAGGTCTTCGTCAGTTTGGTGGACGCCGACGACCAGCCGCACAGCACACGGCTGCGCCAGCTGGGTCTGCAATTGTGGTGCAGCAACCGCGATCTGCCGCTGCACATGCCGGTGGGCAAAGGCAGCACCGATTTCAGCATGGACAGCGGTGTGCCGGTGCAGAGCGTGCGCTGCGTGGCCGGCCCCACCAAGCCGCGCCCGGCGCTCTGCGATGGGCAAACTGCCTGGCGCCTGCTCAGTCAATTGCAGCTCAATTATCTGTCGCTGTTCGACGAGGGCACTGGCGAGAGCACCAGTGCTGCGGCGCTGCGCGAGATCCTCACCTTGTACTGCGACCCGTTCGACGCCTCCGCACAGCGGCAGATCGAGGGCATCAAACAGGTGAGTGGCACGCCGATCGTACGGCGCATTCCGGTGCCTGGCCCGATCACTTTCGGGCGCGGGCTGCAGATCACGCTCACCTGCGAGGACGCCGCTTTCGAAGGCACCGGCGCGTTCCTGCTGGCCTCGGTACTGCGGCACTTCTTTGCGCGCTACGTCTCGGTGAATGCGTTTACCGAAACGGTGCTGCGCACCACCGAACGCAACGAGGTGGCCCGATGGCCCGCTCAGCCCGGCTCCCGCCCGCGTCTGTGAGCGCGGCCGCCGCCGCGCTGGAACAGGCGCTGCAGGCCCGGCCACACGACTTCAGCCCGTTTGCGGCCTTGCGCGCGATCGAGCGCTGCCATCCGCAGCAGCCGCGCCTGGGCGAATCCGCGCGCGCCAGCGACGACGTGGTGCGCTTGCGGCATCTGCCGTCACTGGCCTTCGCCCCGCGTGCGCTGGAGCGCTACGTGCCACAGCAAGACGCTCAACCGGCCGCGTTATACAGCGTGTTTCTCGGCCTGTTCGGGCCAAATGCGCCGCTGCCGCTGCATCTCACCGAATACGCCATCGAGCGTGCGCAGCAAGCCAAGGACGGCACCTTCGCCGCGTTCGCCGATGTGTTCCATCACCGCATGCTGAGCCTGTTCTACCGCGCCTGGGCGCAGGCGCAACCCAGCGTGCAGGCCGAGCGCCCGGCGAGCGACCAGTTCCGTTCCTGGCTGGATGCACTGGTGGGTATCGCCAGCCCGCAGTTGCGCGACCGCGATGCCTTGCCCGACGACGCACGGCGTTACTACGCCGGCCGCCTTGGCGCGGCGACACGCACACCGGAAGGCTTGCGTGCCTTGCTGCAGCAACTGTTTGCCTGGCCGGTGCAGGTGCAGGAGTTCATCGCCGAATGGATGCGCCTGCCTGTCGATGCGCACCTGCAGCTAGGCATCGGCCCGCGCAATGCGCGTCTGGGTGTGGATAGCGTCGTCGGCGCGCAGGTGCGTGGCGCGCAACAGCGCGTGCGTATTCGCCTGGGGCCGCTGCCACGCATCGCCTTTCAACGCTTCCTGCCCGGCGGGCAGGCGTTGCGCCAACTCACCGCTGCGGTGCGCAGCTATCTGGGCGACGAATTCGGCTGGGAGCTGCAGTTGTTGCTCAAGGCCGACGAGGTGCCCACCCCGCGCCTGGCGCGCAACAGCCGGCTGGGCCTGGACACCTGGCTTGGCCGCCGCGCCTGGAGCATTGCCGATGCCGACGACGTATTGCTGCGCCCCTCCGGGTGAGGCGCCCGGCCACTTGATTCGCTCACGACCGATGTACTGACTTCGAAGGACGCACCCATGGCCGAGATCTCCCGCAGTGCCCTGTTCGGCAAGCTCAATCCGCTGGCCTATCGCGGCATCGAAAGCGCCACCGTGTTCTGCAAGCTGCGTGGCAACCCGTATGTGGAGCTGGTGCATTGGCTGCATCAGTTGCTGCAGCTGCAGGACTCGGACCTGCACCGCATCATCAAGCACTTCCAGCTCAACCCCTCCACGCTGGCGCGTGATGTCACCGCCGCGCTGGATGGCTTGCCGCGCGGCTCCACCGCCGTCACCGATCTGTCGGCCAATGTGGAAGAAGCGGTGGAGCGCGGCTGGGTGTATGCCTCGCTGAGTTTTGGTGAGGCGCAGGTGCGCACTGGCTATCTGGTGGTCGGCATCCTGAGCGTGCGTGGGTTGCGCAATGCGTTGCTGGCGATCTCCAAGGAGTTCGACAAGCTCACGCCTGCGGTGCTCAACGAGCACTTCGCCGAGATCGTGGCCGGCTCGCCGGAAGACGGCCTGCTGCCCAGCGATGGATTTTCGCTCGGTCAGACCGCTGCCCCTGGTGAGGCTAGCGGTGCCATCGCGCCTGCCGCGCTTGGCAAGCAGGAAGCGCTGAAAAAATTCACCACCGATCTCACTGCGCAGGCGCGCGAGGGCAAGCTAGACCCGATCATCGGCCGCGATGACGAGATCCGCCAGGTGGTCGACATCCTGATGCGTCGCCGCCAGAACAATCCGATCTTGGTTGGCGAAGCAGGTGTCGGCAAGACCGCCGTGGTGGAAGGCTTCGCGCAACGCATCGCCCGCGGCGACGTGCCGCCCGCGTTGAAGGATGTGCAACTGCGCACGCTGGATGTCGGCCTATTGCAGGCTGGTGCCAGCATGAAGGGCGAGTTCGAGCAGCGCCTGCGCGCGGTGATCGACGAAGTGCAGGCCAGCCCCAAGCCGATCATTTTGTTTGTCGACGAAACCCACACCCTGGTCGGTGCCGGTGGCGCGGCCGGTACCGGTGATGCGGCGAACCTGCTCAAGCCGGCACTGGCGCGCGGCACGCTGCGTACGGTGGGCGCGACCACGTTTGCCGAATACAAGAAGTACATTGAAAAAGACCCCGCACTGAGCCGCCGCTTTCAGGCCGTGCAGGTGGACGAGCCGGACGAAGCCAAGGCGGTGCGCATGATGCGCGGCGTTGCTTCGATGATGGAGCAGCACCACAGCGTGCAGATCCTTGACGAAGCGCTGGAAGCGGCGGTCAAGCTCAGCCACCGCTATATCCCCGCACGCCAACTGCCGGACAAATCGGTGAGCCTGCTCGATACCGCGTGCGCCCGCGTGGCGGTGAGCCTGCACGCTACCCCGGCCGAAGTGGACGACAGCCGCCGCCGCATCGAATCGCTGGATACCGAGCACGCCATCATCGAGCGCGAGCGCGCGATCGGCATCGTGGTAGAGGAGCGCGCCGCTGCGTGTGCCGGCTTGCTGGAAAGCGAACACGGCCGCCTGCGTGATCTGGAGCAGCGGTGGGTTGCCGAGAAGGCATTGGTGGACGAGCTGCTTTCGCTGCGTGCACAACTGCGTAGCGGTAACGCGCCGGTGGAAGGCACTGGTAGTGCACTGGAAGCAGAGGCCGATGCCGATGCCGAGCAGATCGCGTCTGGTGACACAGCGGTGCTCGAAGCACCGGTGCACGTGGATCGCGACACGCTGTTGGCGCGCCTGCAGTTGGTGCAGGCCGAGTTGGGCGCACTGCAGGGCGAATCGCCACTGATCCTGCCCACGGTCGACTATCAAGCCGTCGCCGCCGTAGTCGCCGACTGGACCGGCATCCCGGTCGGGCGCATGGCCCGTAACGAGATCGACACCGTGCTGCGCCTACCCGAGTTGCTGGCCAAGCGCGTCATCGGCCAGGACCACGCCATGGATATGATCGCCAAGCGCATCCAGACCAGCCGCGCCGGCCTGGACAACCCGGACAAACCGATCGGCGTGTTCCTGCTGGCCGGCACCTCCGGCGTGGGCAAGACCGAAACCGCACTCGCCCTGGCAGAAACCTTGTACGGCGGCGAGCAGAACCTGATCACCATCAACATGAGCGAATACCAGGAAGCGCACACCGTCTCCTCGCTCAAGGGCGCACCGCCCGGCTATGTCGGCTACGGCGAAGGCGGCGTGCTCACCGAAGCGGTGCGCCGCAAGCCGTACTCGGTGGTGCTGCTGGATGAAGTGGAAAAAGCCCACCCGGACGTACACGAACTGTTCTTCCAGGTCTTCGACAAAGGCTGGATGGAAGACGGCGAAGGCCGCCGCATCGACTTCCGCAACACCTTGATCATCCTCACCAGCAACGCCGGCACCGACCTGATCGCCAGCCTGTGCAAGGACCCGGAACTAATGCCGGATCCGGAAGGCATGACAAAAGCCATTCGTGAGCCGCTGTTGAAGGTGTTTCCGCCTGCATTACTCGGGCGTTTGGTCGCGATTCCGTACTACCCGCTTAGCAACGACATGCTCGGCCAGATCGTGCGGCTGCAGTTGAACCGCATCAAGAAGCGGATTGAGGAGCGCTACAGGATTCCGTTCGATTACGACGATTCGGTGGTGGAGCTGGTGGTAAGTCGTTGCACCGAGAGCGAGTCGGGTGGGCGGATGATCGATGCGATTTTGACGAATTCGATGTTGCCTGAGATCAGTCGAGAACTTCTCAGCCGAAACCTCGAAGGCAAGCTTGCCTCACTAGAGCGTGTTATGAACTTTGAAATAGAGCGGCTGCATTTCCAAGCATCAGGATCGTGAAGACGACAAAGTGCAAACCGGCCAACGTTTCCGGCAATCGCTCATAGTCGCGCGCCAGTCGTCTGAAGCGATTGACCCAGCCGAAGCTGCGCTCGACAACCCAGCGGCGCGGCAGCAAGACAAACCTTTCTTCGCTTCTTGCAGCTTGATGACGTGCAACTCAATGCCCTCTTCCTTAGCCGCTTGCGCCGGTTCTTGGCCGGTATAGCCCTGATCCACAAAAGCGATCTTGACCGTTTCACCGGTCACGTGTTGTACCTCCTGGGCCAACGAACGGACCTGTGCGCGTTCCTGCTCGTTGGCCGGCGTGACCTGGACGGCAAGCAGATGTCCCAGCGTATCGACGGCCATATGCACCTTGCTGCCTTTCTTGCGCTTATAGCCATCGTATCCAGCACGCGGCCCGCTTTCACAGGTGGACTGCAGCGTCCGGCCATCAAAAATCACCGCGCTCGGCTGGCCTTTCTTCCCCTGTGCCACACGCAAGAGTGAGCGCAGATCGCTGACCATGGCCTCAAAGCAGCCAGCCTGCAGCCAGCGCTGCGTTTGCTGATACACCGCTTCCCAAGGCGGGAAATCGTTGGGAAGCAATCGCCACGGTGTGCCGGCGCGTGCGATCCAGCGCAGTGCGTTAAACATCGCGCGTAGCGCGTATTTGCGCTGCGGTGCTTGCGCATCCATCAGTGTGAGATATGGCGCAGCGAAGGCCCATTCTTCGTCGGAGATATCGGTTGGATATGGCTTACGAGGCTTCATCCGTATACGTTATCGTGACAAGGGCAAAGTTCATAACACGCTCTAGTCAAAGTGGATGTCAAGAACGATCAATTTTTGTGTCATTTCGGTTGACATCAGCTCCTTTCCTTCAATCCACCCCAATATTATTTTAAAGGAGGCGGACATGCCTGTGAAAGATTTAACCAAGGCATCGGACCTAACGCTCAGAAGTGCTTATGAGCAGGACTACAAGACCGATCGCGAGAAGAAGGACCACGTACATCGTCAGGTCATCAATATCATCAACAAGAAAATCCGCATCTCAGGTATTGATTATGATGTGATCGATCTAGGGGTGCTGCGGCAACAGAAGTATAGTAACGTTGCCAACTTTCTGCAGAACGCTATTAAAAATGGCGGTGTACGCCCGGATACGCCCTTTCATCAGAATTTAGAGTTGCGCTACCCCGTCGACGCCGTCAACTCTTATCGCTATGTCGAATATAATGTGATCGGTGGTGGCGACGTCCCCCCAATTTTGAGTAGCGCCTCAGTTTGGAGTCCAATTCCCTACCCCGAGGAGATTGGACGTGAAGAAGCGTTTTTCCGAAGAACAGATCATCGGCTTCCTGCGCGAAGCCGAAAGCGGCGTCGCCATCAAGGACCTGTGCCGGCGGCATGGCTTCAGCGAGGCCTCGTACTACCTGTGGCGCAGCAAGTTCGGCGGGATGAGCGTGCCCGATGCCAAGCGGCTCAAGGAGCTTGAGTCCGAGAACGCGCGGCTGAAGAAGTTGCTGGCCGAGCAGCTGTTCGAGAACGACCTGATCAAGGATGCACTGCGAAAAAAGTGGTAAGCGCACCGGCGCGTCGGACGCTGGTGCGCGAATGGATCGGGCGTGGTGCCAGCGAGCGTCGTGCGTTGGCAGTGATCGGCATGAGCGCCAGTGCACTGCGGTATT
Source organism: Xanthomonas sp. NCPPB 4037 (assembly GCF_041475695.2). NCBI lineage: Bacteria > Pseudomonadati > Pseudomonadota > Gammaproteobacteria > Lysobacterales > Lysobacteraceae > Xanthomonas > Xanthomonas sp. NCPPB 4037. Next base: position 102,745 of record NZ_CM191261.1, on the reverse strand, counting down.
GCCCGCGCGAAGATCGCAATGGCGAACTGCGCGAACGCATCTGTGCGTTGGCACATCGCCATCGCCGCTATGGCGTGGGAATGATCTATCTCAAATTGCGGCAAGAAGGGCGCATCGTGAACTACAAGCGTGTGGAACGGTTGTACCGCGAGCAGCAGCTGCAAGTGCGCCGCCGCAAGCGCAAGAAGGTCCCAATAGGCGAGCGTCAACCGCTGCTGCGGCCAGCGCAGGCCAACCAGGTGTGGTCGATGGACTTCGTGTTCGACCGCACCGCCGAAGGGCGGGTGATCAAGTGTCTGGTGATCGTGGACGATGCAACCCACGAAGCGGTCGCCATCGAGGTGGAGCGCGCGATCTCGGGCCACGGCGTTGCGCGCGTGCTGGACCGACTGGCGCACAGTCGCGGTTTGCCGAAGGTGATCCGCACTGACAATGGCAAGGAGTTTTGCGGTAAGGCGATGGTCGCCTGGGCGCATGCCCGTGATGTGCAACTACGGCTCATCCAGCCAGGCAAACCGAACCAGAACGCCTATGTCGAATCCTTCAACGGCCGACTGCGCGACGAATGCCTCAACGAGCACTGGTTCCCGACGTTACTGCACGCGCGCACCGAAATCGAACGCTGGCGACGCGAATACAACGAGGACCGACCCAAGAAAGCAATCGGCGGCATGACGCCGGCTGCTTATGCTCAACATCTGGCAAACACCGATATCATCAACCCCGGACTCTAAACCAGGCCGCTACTCAGGGCGGGGGGACGTCGGGTCTTGCGCGAGATGGGCATGCCATTGGACGTGCTTCATGTGGACGCTGCGCAGTGGGACGCCGAGAGCGGCAAGACGAAGCGCCGGCCTGACCGCTCCGAGGCGATGAAGGTCAAGGAGTTGGACGCACGCTATGCGGTGTCGCTACGCACCCAGACCGAGCATGCCCTGGCCGACCCCCGCCCCGCACTCTCCAGCGCGCAGGCGAAGCAGCAAATGGAGACGCTCAAGACGCAACAACGTGCGGCGCTTGAGGCAGCACTGGCTGCAAAGTGCACGCGTGCGTGAACGTGGCCTGGAAGCAGAGCGCGCTGGATGCGCGCACCGCATTGCTCGCCTCAGCACTGGCGCGCGCGATCGACATCTCCGACCCGCAGATGTATTTCGCCGCATGTGAACAGGACGACCGGATCGAAACCGAGGGCGACGCGCTGGATGGTGCCGCCATCTATCACTCTGGGCCACTGCCGGGAACGCGTTTGTCCACCTGCCAGCACGGCAGATATCTCTTGATCTATACCCACGACGGCGACGATGTGCTGATCCTTGTCCTTGTACCTGCGCGCTCTGATTGGAAGCCGACGTCGTCAGTCGATCAATAGATCCATGACGTGTCGATGCTAGCGAGCGAGGGGCATACGCGACTGCTCGACGACATCGACAGCGCGCTACACCTCGCCCATCGGCCGCAGGCACAGCCAGATGGCGCACCAGTGCGACAGCGCGCCGCCGAGCACATGGGCGTGCCAGATGGCGCGGTTGTAGACCATTGACTTGCGCACGTAGAAGCCCACGCCCACGGTGTAGAACGCGCCGCCGGCGGCGATGAGCCACAGCACGGTGCTGTCCAGCCCGGCGACGATCTGCTTGATCACCACGATGCCGGCCCAGCCCAGCAGCAGGTAGATGGCCACCCAGAAGCCTTTGGCGATGCCGGGCAGGAACAATTTGGCGAACACACCGAACAAGGCCACACCCCACACGCTCAGGATCATGGCCCAGCGCCAGCTGCCATCCAGCGCCAGCAGGAAGAACGGCGTGTAGGAGCCGGCGATCATCACGAAGATGCCGGCGTGGTCGAACTTGCGCAGCATCGGCTGGCGCTGCGGCGGGGCGAAGTTGTAGGCCGCCGAGCAGGCAAACATCACCAGCAGCCCCAGCGCGTAGACGCAGGTGGCCAGCACCATCGTGCCGTTGGCATGCGCGCGCCAGATCATCCAGGCGCCGCCAACGATGGCCAGGAACAACCCGGCGGCGTGCACCACAACGTCGGCACGGCGGGCGGAAGGGGTCTTGTAGTGCGGGGCGAGAGCGCTGGGGGGCACGGGCACGGCAGGTCTTCGAGGTGGGGGAGCCCGCCGGCGCCGCATGGCGTGGCCCGGTGGGCCCGACAGGATACCCGCTTGCTGAATCCGCTCAGTGACACAGGCTCGCCGGTTTGGCCGCGGTCTCATACCCTGAGACACCTCCCCTGTCTCATGCCCCTCTTTGGGAGCCGCCGTATGCCTCCGTTTGCCCTCGCTCCCCGCACCGAAACCGCCGAACGCGCCCTGGCCACCACCGATGGCCGGCCCAGCCGCGACGGCGCATTGCTCACCGAGCGCCTGGAGCGGCGCTACCACGACCGCATCACCGGCAGCTTCACCATTCCCGGGCGCGAAGGCCATTACGCGCCGATTCCGGACGACGTGCCGGCGGCCCTGGCCGATGCGCTGCGCGCGCGCGGCATCAGCCAGCTCTACAGCCACCAGGCCGATGCCTGGGCGGCCACCCAGCGCGGCGAGCATGTGGCGATCGTGACGCCCACCGCCTCGGGCAAGTCGCTGTGCTACACGCTGCCGGTGGTGAGCGCGGCGATGACCGCCGACGCCAAGGCGCTGTACCTGTTCCCGACCAAGGCGCTGGCGCAGGACCAGGTGGCCGAGTTGCTGGAGCTCAACCGCGCCGGCGAGCTGGGGGTGAAGGCCTTCACCTTCGATGGCGATACGCCCGGCGATGCGCGCCAGGCGATCCGCCTGCATGGCGACATCGTGGTGAGCAACCCGGACATGCTGCACCAGGCGATCCTGCCGCATCACACCAAGTGGGCGCAGTTCTTCGAAAACCTGCGCTATGTGGTGATCGATGAGATCCACACCTACCGCGGTGTGTTCGGCAGCCACGTCACCAACGTGCTGCGCCGGCTCAAGCGCATCTGCGCGTTCTATGGCGCCAATCCGCAGTTCATCCTGTGCTCGGCCACCATCGGCAACCCGCATGCGCACGCACAGGCCTTGATCGAAGAACGCGTGCATGCCATCACCGAATCCGGCGCGCCTACCGGTGACAAGCACGTGCTGCTGTGGAACCCGCCGGTGGTCAATGCCGACCTGGGCCTGCGCGCCTCGGCACGGTCGCAGAGCAACCGTATCGCGCGCATCGCCATCAAGAGCGGGCTGAAGACGCTGGTGTTCGCGCAGACGCGCTTGATGGTGGAAGTGCTGACCAAGTATTTGAAGGACATCTTCGACCACGACCCGCGCAAGCCGGCGCGCATCCGTGCGTACCGCGGCGGCTATCTGCCCACCGAGCGGCGTGAAGTGGAGCGCGCGATGCGCGCGGGCACCATCGACGGCATCGTGTCCACGTCTGCACTGGAACTGGGCGTGGATATCGGCGCGCTGGACGTGGTGATCCTCAATGGCTACCCCGGTAGCGTGGCGGCCACCTGGCAGCGGTTTGGCCGCGCCGGGCGGCGGCAGCAACCGGCACTGGGTGTGCTGGTGGCCAGCTCGCAGCCGCTGGACCAATACGTGGTGCGGCACCCGGATTTCTTCGCCGATGCCTCGCCCGAACATGCACGCATTGCGCCGGATCAGCCGCTGATTTTGTTCGACCACATCCGCTGCGCGGCGTTCGAATTGCCCTTCATTGCCGATGAACCGTTCGGCCCGATCGACCCGCTGGTGTTTCTGGAAGCCTTGGCCGAAAGCGAAGTGATCCATCAGGAAGGCGACCGCTGGGAATGGATTGCCGACAGCTACCCGGCCAACGCGGTGAGCCTGCGTTCGGTGGCCGATGGCAACTTCGTGGTGGTGGACAAGACCGACGGCAAACAGCAGATCATCGCCGAGGTGGATTATTCGGCCGCTGCGCTCACCTTGTACGAAGGCGCCATCCATATGGTGCAGAGCACGCCGTACCAGGTGGAGCGGCTGGATTGGGAAGGCCGCAAGGCGTACGTAACGCGCACCCACGTGGACTACTACACCGACAGCATCGACTACACCAGGCTGAAGGTGCTGGACCGCTTCGATGGCGGCGTGGCCGGGCGCGGCGATTCCCACCATGGCGAAGTGCATGTGGTGCGGCGTGTGTCCGGCTACAAGAAGATCCGTTACTACACGCATGAAAACATCGGCTACGGCCCGGTGAACCTGCCCGACCAGGAACTGCACACCACCGCGGTGTGGTGGCAGCTGCCGCAAGCCACCTTGGGCAAGGCATTCGCGTCCAAGCAGGATGCGCTGGATGGTTTTCTGGGTGCGGCCTATGCGCTGCACGTGGTGGCCACGGTGGCGGTGATGGCCGATGCACGCGACCTGCAAAAAGCCGTAGGCAATGGCGACGGCGCGTGGTTTGCGGTGGCCGACCAGACCGGCCGCGGGCAACTGCGCGGTGTGGAAGAAGGCGAGGAAGGCACGGTGGAGTTGCAGCAGGCCTTCGTGCCCACCGTCTACCTGTACGACAACTTCCCCGGCGGCGTGGGCCTGAGCGAACCACTGTGGTTGCGCCAGGCCGAGCTGCTACAACGCGCCGACGAGTTGGTGCGCCGCTGCGATTGCACCGCCGGCTGCCCGGCCTGCGTGGGCCCGGTGCTGGCCGCGCACGAGGAAGGCAAGGGCGAATCGCCGAAGTCGCTGGCACTGACGGTGCTGGCGCTGTTGTTCGACCCGGATGCGCCACTGCGCCACGCCACGCACGTGGATGACGACCTGGCGCTGGACGTGCTTGCATGACTGTGAGTGCGGACCGCCTGCGGCTGTTGCGCCGCCAGGCGGGGCAGACGGATGTGCGCGGGCCGGTGGGTGGAGAGGCTGCTACGTCGGCGCGTGTGGAGGCGGCCGATGCGTTGCGCGTGGATGGTGGTGCGCGCGCGGGTGCGGGTGCAGCTGTAGAGGCGGACACGTCCGTTGCTGTTGGTTCCGGTGCACAGGCCAGTGTCGATGGCACCGCCGCTTCGCAACGGGCCGCAGTTGCCGTGGACGGCACGCGCGCTGACAGCGCCGCAGCGCACGCCACGGCTGGTGAACGGCTCGATGTGCCCTCGAATGCCGTCAGTGCGCGCGATCTTGCGACCTATGCCGATGACCTGCAGCCGTTGAGCATGCGTCGCGATGCCGGGACGGTGCAGCGTGGTGAGCACCGTGCGGCGTCGCGTGCCGCAACATCGGCGCCGCCCGTGCCTGTGGAAACAGATGCGCCTGTTGCCATGGCGACTGCGGCAGCGGGCAACACGACCGGTGTCAGTGCAGAGCGGCTACGGCTATTGCGTCGCCAGGTGGGTGGCGTGACGCCTGCGCCCCGGAAGGACGCCGCGGCAGTGCCGACGCGCGCACAACGGCAAGCGGTGGCGGGTGGTGGTGTGGCGGCATCGGGAGCAACGGCGCGCGGATTGTCAGATCACGCTGCGCGTGCGTTGCCGTCATCCACGCGCGATGACGGCGCGTTATCGTCTGACGCGAACGCGGGTACGCGGAGCGCTGGCGTGATGCGCCCCACGCGCGCGTCCGGCGCAAGCAGCATGGATGCGGCCCAGCAGCAAGCCAGCCCATCGGGAATGATGCGCCGCGCACTCCAGTCACCGGCGTTACCGCCGGCACGCGATGCATCAGTGTTTGCGTGGGTGGAACACGATGTGCGGCACAAGCCCGCGGTAGCGCCCAGTGCCGGAGTCGCGCCTGCGTTGCCAACAGTGCAAACGCCAGCAGCGGCGCCAGCCATGCAACGGCGCGCCGACATCGGTGCGTTGCGCAAGATGATTGGTGTGCGAGAGCGCGCGGTATCCGCCACCATGCCGGTGCGTGTGCCTTCCCTTGATCGGCATCTGCCAGGCGACGAAATCGCACCTGGCCTGCACCTGATTCAAGCCTTCCTGCCGCAGGCGATCCCGCGCGAGGCGCTGTCGCTGGCTTTCGCCAAACGCGAGGATGCGGTGGAACCGGAGCACCTGCTGTTCTTCGATACCGAAACCACCGGCCTGGCCGGCGGCACCGGCACGCGTGCCTTCATGATTGGCGTGGCCGATTGGCGCGTGGATGCCACGCGCGGCAGCGGGCTGCGCGTGCGTCAGTTGATGATGTCCACGATGGCCGCCGAAAGCGCGATGCTGGATCTGTTCCGCAGCTGGCTCACCCCGCAGACGGTGCTGTCCAGCTACAACGGCCGTTGCTACGACGCGCCGCTGTTGAAGACGCGCTACCGGCTGGCACGGCGCGGCGATCCAATTTCCGCACTGGACCATGTGGACCTGCTATTCCCCACCCGGCGCCGGTATCGCGGCACCTGGGAGAACTGCAAGCTCTCCACCATCGAGCGGCAGCTGCTGCGCGTGGTGCGCGAGGACGACCTGCCCGGCTCCGAAGCCCCGGCCGCCTGGTTGAGTTACCTGCGCGGCGGCAGCGCGCGCAACCTGCGCCGCGTGGCCGAGCACAATCATCAGGACGTGGTGACCTTGTCGCTGTTGCTGCAACGCCTGGTGGCGGTGGACGCGCAGGACCGCGAGGTGATTCCGATGCTGGAGATGCCGTAACGCTGGACCAGGCGCGGCAGTGGCGCGATGCTGGTATGTCTGAGGGCGCGCTACCCCTCGCCTTCCTCGCCCGGAGCGATGCATATCCCGGGCTGCAGTGCATCGGCTGCTGCGTGATCGGTGCGGCTCACGCAGATAACAATTAAACACGCACATCGCATCGGCAATGCCGTGCTTGTGCAGCCACAAGATACTCATTTGACGCTCCTGGAAGCAGCAACGACGTGGCGCTCTTTCAAATGCGCTACGCGATGACACGCCTGCCGCCATTCAATAATGCGCCTGCTTGCCTGGCACCGGCGAAAGCACCGTGCTTCCGGCATGCCGCCGGGCGCGGCGTGTCAATGCAGGATTCTTGCGTCAGGATCATTCCTCCGGCTCGGCGTGTTTGGCCTGCTCGTTGAGATAATGGCTCACGGGTGCGCCGCGATAGCGATCGGTTAGCAGACCGAGCGATTCGGCACGCTTATCGGTGGCATCGCGTGCTGCCGGTGTCTGCTGCGCTGTCGCATCTCGATCCAGTGTTGCTCCTTCGCGCGCTGCGTCGACGTTCACCTTGTCCAGGGGCTGCTTCATCGCATTGAACTGGCTCAGTCGCAGGCCGACAAGCGCGGCATCGCGCCCGGTGTCGATGGGCGTGCCTGGAGGGGCGTTCAACTCCACGCCGGTGTGCCCACGCGGCAGCGTACGGTTCTCACGCAGTGCCAGAACCTCTTCGTTCGGCTGGTCGGTAAGCACACTGTCGCCTTGATCGCGGAATGCACCTGCAGTTCCACGTGTCGGCTCGAAGCCGGTCTCCGGAATCGGATTGATCTCGCCGAACATGCCCCAAGTAAAGTATTTCCGGCTTCCATCCGACTGCGCCATCGAAAAATCTTCGTAGCGGTAGGCCGAACTCAACGCGGCTTTCTCATAACCTGAACCGGGCTGCTGCAGGCTTGCGCGAGCGTCCTGCAAGGCCTTGCCTGCTTTGCTGTCGCGATCGGTGACCATGGTCTCGGCAACCACGGGATGCATGCCATTCCAGCTTTGCATCCAGCCGGTGGCGGTGTCGACCAGGCCGCTGGTGCTCTCGTCGCCGGGAAAAAGGGCGCGCAGCTGCGGATCCTGGATGGAGTCCTGGTCCAGGATGGGCACGACCTTGATCTTGCTGAGATCGCGACGTAGTTTCTGACGTCGCGGTTCGTCCTGCGAATGCAGAGGATTAATCTGCAGGCGCTTGCACATGTTAGAGAACAGCTCATCGAAACCGCCCTTATAGGCAGCCGAATACACCTTGACCGCCGTGAAGCGCCGCAGCTGCGGTTGCTTCATCAACAGCAGGGCAACGTCCTCGGCGGTTTTCTCCTTGCAGTCCAGCACAACCGACATTCCGGGCTTGGTGTGCACCACATGCTTCAGCATCTGTTCGATGCTGGAAAGACGTTGAGTGGTCTGCACGAAGTTGCCGTCCACAGGATTGCGAATCACCAGCGGTTGATCGTGCAATTGCGAAAACGGCGTGTTGGCGACCAGCGGATTGTCCGGATCATCCAGCACCCGTCCCACCGTGAAATCGTGCAGCATCATCGGCACACCGTCGGCACTTACCTGGACATCCAGTTCGACGGTGCGATACCCCTGCGCATACGCGTGATCGACTGCAGCGAGTGAGTTCTCCGGAATGCCATTGCGAAAGTCGTAGAGCCCACGGTGCACCATGACGTCCTTACCGAGCGACTTTGTGCTTTCTGCCTGGAGATAGTTCTCGTGGACGACCTGCTTGAGGTGTTCGTGCAGCTGCGTGGCCTTGCCTTCCAGCAGACGATGATCGTCGGGCTTGTAGAACCCGGCGCCGCCGTGCTGTGCGGGAACCTGATGCCCGCGATACTTCAAGGTCTGCTGCATCTTTCGTCGCGCTGGATGTGACTGCGAAGCAGCCGCCAGCCAGGCGGGATTTTCCACTCCATGCCCGGGCAGATCCAGCGCCTTGGGCAAGGCGGTGCGCGCTGCGTCGCTGAAGGTGTCGCCAGGCGCAAAAGCGCGCTGTAGATCGAAGATGATGCGGCCTTGCTGCGCATCGACCAGCACCGGGCCTGCCGCTGCACTTGCGCGTCCGGGCAGGCCGCGCGCCATGGCGTTGAACGCGGTGGTATCCAGGTAGACCGGCTCCAGCGTTCCGGCGGCAAAGCGTGCCGCGATGCTGTCCGGTTTGAGCGCCATGCCGGCCTGCGCGAAATGGGTGGCAAGCTTGCTTTGCGCTGCCTGCACGATGATCTGCCTTGCCTGCACTTCAGCCAGCCGCTGCTCCGAAAACTCGCTGTCCAGCGCCACCAACGCCTGCTTGCCGGTCATGGCGCTGTCGTTCAATGGCACCAGCGGTGGTTGCATGAGGGCCTGGCGACGAGGCCGTGCACGCAATGGCAGATTGCCGCCTGGCGCGTGCGGCACCTCCATCGGGGTGATGGCACTGGTGTGCGTGGGTGTTGCCAGCGCGGTGGTGTGCGTGGCGGCTGGTTGCAAAGGACCAATACGCATGACGACCTCAAGAGCACTGCGGGCGGCCAGTAAAGCGCGTGGCATATGACAATTCGCAACCGAGGCGAAGTCTGCCGAAGCAATGCGAAGCGATGCCCCCGGCGCACCGCACCACGTGGTCCATCGCCTGCTTTAGAACAGCGTTTCCTTGAACGGCAGCATGGCTGCGCCCAGCACCGTGGCGTGTGCCTGCACCTGCCCGACCAGCAACGCCGGATACGGCGATGCAACGCCGCGCCGTGGCGCGGATTCGAATGCGATACGGGCGATCAGCCGTTGCGCAAGATCTGCCGGCAGGCGAGCGCCGAAGACGATGACGCGCGGGTCGATCAACGCGATGATCGCCGCCACCGCCAGGGTCACGGTGGGTTGCACCGCATCCAGCCAGGCCTCGATCTGCGGCCAGGCCGCGTCGTAGTGCTGCAGCATGGTGTGCAGGTCCGGCAGCGCATGGCCATCGGCGACCAGCGCCTGGCGCAGGCTTTCCAGCGTTGGCCGCGCCATGCCGGTGATGGCCGAGATGCGCCCCAGTTCGCCCACGTTGCCGTGCGCGCCGCGGTGCACGCTGCCGGCGGCGATCACGCCCGCGGCGAAGCCGTCGGCGATCGTCAGATAGACCAGATCCGGCGATTGGCGGCCGACCCCGTACAAGGCCTCGGCCAGGGCGGCGCAATGGGCGTCGTTGTCCATCCAGACCGGCAACTGCAGACGCTCGGCGATGAACCGGTCCAGCTCCACCTGCATCCATTCGGCGGCCAGCGAAAGCGGCGGATTGACCCGTGTACCGTCGCCGATGCGCGGGCCGGTCATGCTGACGCCCACCCCAAACAGCTGCTGCCGGTCCACACCGGCCGCCTGCAACAACTGCTCCAGCAATTCCGGCAAGCGCGCCGCGAGCAGATCCAGCGTCAGCGGGAAGGCCGTGAGCTGGCGCATGCCGCGCACCTGCCCGGCGAAGTCGATCAGCACCACCGCGATGCCATCGACCATCACCGAGACCCCCACGCTGAACGCGTAGCCGGGCACCAGACTCAGCTGGACGCTCGGTTGGCCGCGACCACGCCGCAGCGACGGGCCGAGCTGGAGCAGGCCCTGTGCGACCAGCGGGTCGATGATGCCCTTGGTGCCGGGAACGCTGAGCCCGCTGGCACGCGGCAGATCGGCACGTGCCAGCTGGCCGGCACTGCGGATCAGATCCAGCAACGCGCGCTCGCTGGAACCGGCGGCCTGCCCGTCGCTACGACGGCGGTAATGCGAACGAATGGCCGCGTGGGCGAAGAAGGAAGACATAGGGAGCAAAAGGGCAGTGGATGTCACATAAGCTTAAATTAAGCAGATTAATTTAATCCGCCTGCGGCACCGCGTTGGGGCCGCCCGACATCGCGGATCGTGCCATGCGTCTGTTTCATCCCTCTTCCTCTGGCCCTGTGTGTCTGCCCGGTCCGGCCTGCGGCCCGCAGCGTCGCATATTGTCGCTCGCGCTGGGCATGGCCGTGGTGGGCTGGATGCACGCGCCGGCGCAGGCTGCAGAGGCGCCCGCCGATGCCTCGGCGCAGACCCTGGATGCCGTGCAGGTGCGCAACCCGTTCCAGTCGCAGAACACGCGCGCCATCGCCACCAAGCAGGCGGCGCCCACCATCGTCGATTCGGTCGCCGCCGACAGCATCGGGCAATTGCCGGACTTCAATGTGGGCGATGCGCTGCGCCGGGTCACCGGCGTGAGCACCGTCGAATACCAGGGCGAACCGCGCTACGTGACCGTGCGCGGCCTCAACGGCAACTACAACAGCATGCTGATCGATGGCTTTGCGTTTGCCAGCAATGACATCGGCAGTCGGCAGGCGTTGATGGATGTGCTGCCGGCGAATTTTGTCGACCGCATCGATGTGGTGAAGTCGCTGCTGCCGGAGAACGACGGCGCTGCCATTGGCGGTGTCACCAACCTGGTCACCGCGACCGGCTTCGCGCGACCGGACGGCCTGCTGACGGCCTCGGCCAAGGGCGGTGCCAACCTGATGGGGCAGCGCTACGGCGGGCGCACCCCGGTGGGCGAGGGCGAATTGAAATGGAGCAAACGCTTCGGGCGTGAGGGCGAATTTGCCTTCCTCGGCGCGGCCAGCGTGTGGCGCCGTGAGATCTCGGTGCCGCAGCAGGAAAACGGCGGCGGCTTGAATTGGTACGACGCCGACGGCACGCGTGCGCCGCTCGCCTATGCCGGCGTGGGTGCTGCCGTGCCCAGCGAACGGCGTTGGTACAACTACGACAACACCCGCGAACGCCGCGGCGTCACCCTGCGCGTGGACTGGCAGCCGGACGGCCCGCTCAGTGGCCATATCTCCGGATACGCGTTTCGCCAGCGCGAGGCATCGGACCGCAACACCCAGGCCGCACAGGTGCAAAACAGCGCGCGCCTGACCCGCACCGGCGCGCAAGGCGGCACGTTGGACAACGTCAATCAGCTCGTCGAGCTGGGGCAATTGCGTTGGAAGCGTGGGCTGTCCGGGCTCAATGGCGAGCTGCTGGCCGAGCTGCCGGCCCAGTGGCGCGGCGCGCTGCGGGCAAGCACCTCGCGCGCCACGGTGGACAACCCGCAGACCTGGGATCGCTTCCAGCAAAACCGCCTGGCCTACACGTTCGACTGGACCGGCACCCTGCCGGCCTTCGCTGCGTTGAACCCCACGCAGGCCGACGACCCCGCACGCTACGCCAACCTCAATCACCAACAGGAGCGCACGACCTACGCCGAGCGGGTCAGCGACCTGCAGCTGGACCTGCGGCGCAACATGGACGAGGACAGCCGCGGCCTGGGCCTGGCCTGGGGCCTGCGGCAGGTACGCACGCACATGCAGACCGCGTTTGCGCGCACCACCTGGAGCGGCTTGCCGTATGCGCTGGACAACGTGCTGGGCAGCCCGATCTGCGCACTGGGCTGCACGATGCCGATGATGACCATCGACCCGGCACTGGCCGACGTACGCTGGGATACGGCCGCCGGCCAGGCGCGCGGCGTGGTGGACACCAGCGCCCAGAACAGCGGCAGTTACAACGTGGACGAGCAGGTCCGCGCCGGCTTTGCCCAGGCGCAATGGCGCGGGGAGCGCTGGCAGGTGGCCGGGGGTGTCCGCCTGGAACAGACACGCTTCGGCAGCGCCGGCCTGCAGGCGAGCGGCGCCACCTGGACGCCGGTCAGCGCGGTGCGGACGTATCGCAACTGGTTGCCGTCGTTTGCCGCGCAACTGCAGACCAGTGCCAACGGCATGCTGCGCATTGGCGCATCGCGCTCGATCGGCCGACCACGCCTGGACCAGATGGCATTGAACGGCGGTGTGCTGACCCTCGGCAGCACCCCACCCACGCTCAACCAGGGCAACCCGGACCTGCAACCGCGCCGCTCGCAGAATCTGGACCTGGGCCACGACTGGACCTTCGACGATGGCGGCAGCCTGCTGTCGGTCGCGCTGTTCCACAAGACGATATCCAACGAGATCTTCCGCTACGGCCAGCTGCAGGACATCGACGGCCAGCAGGTGCTGGTCACCCAACCGCGCAACACCGACCGCCCGGTGCGCCTGCGCGGCGCCGAACTCGGTGCCATCAAGGAGCTGGGCCCCTGGTTGCCTGCACTGAACGGCCTGTCGGTGGGTGCCAACCTCACGTTGCTGGACGTGGCGTATCCGGTGGTGCTGGGCGATGGCACCCGCACCTCGCTCACCGTGCTGCCACAGCAACCCAAACAGCTGTGGAATCTGAGCATGAATTACGCGCGCGGCCCGCTGCGCGCATCGCTGGCCTGGAACCACACCGGCGAGCTGTGGGACGACCGCTACCCCAACTACAGCAACGCGCTGGAGTTCTACCGCAACCGCTACCAGCAGCCGCTGGATCGCATCGACCTGAAACTGGGCTGGGACGTGTCGCCCACGGTGGCGGTGAGCCTGGATGTGCTCAACCTGGCTGGGCAAGGCTATCAATACCGCATCGGCCGCCAGCAGGAATACGTGCAGTCGGCGTGGAAGATGGCGCCAACGGTGATGCTTGGCGTCAATGTCAAACTCTGAGGAACTGCATATGCCCCCGCTTCCACCTCCACGCATCAGCCGACGCGCCCTGCTTGCCTGCGCCGGCGCATCGGCATTGGCCGCTACAGTGCCCGCACTCGCCACTGCGGCGGCTGCGGCGCCCTCGGACGTAGGCCGCAAGTTTGCCCGCTCCCGGCGCCCGCTGCCGTTTGCGGGCAACACCTTCGTCGGCCATCTGCTGCAACAGGGCGATGGCTACGACAGCTTCGACCGCGTGCTGGATATCTATCGCGAATTGCCGGAGCAGCGCTTCGGCAACAAGTTCGCGCTGCTGCCGCCCAGCAGTTATCACGTGACCCTGCTGGGCGGCGTTAACGAGACCGATCGCAAACGCGGGCCATGGCCAAGCGATGTGGCACGCGATGTGCCGCTGGGCGAGATCAATGCCAGCTTCCTGTCGCGGCTGAAGCAGCGCGCTGCCGCCCCGTTGGGGGAATGCCGGTTCATCGTCGACCCGTCTGTGGCCAAGACCGGCAGCAACGACAACCTGCTGATTCCGCTGCTGCCGGCCGATGCAGCAACGACGCAGCGGCTGGACGCTGCACGCGCGGGGCTCATGGCGCTGACCCGTTTGCAGCGGCCGGACTACGTCAACTTCCGCTTCCATATTTCGTTGGCGTATCTGTGCGCCACGCTCGATGCTGCGGAGCAGGCGGCGTATCGCAGCGTGGTGACGTCGTGGCTGAAGCGGCTTGCCGACGCTGGGCCAATCACCATTCCGCACTTTCACTTCTGCACGTTTGCCGACATGTACGCGTTTCGTACCGAATACGAAGTGTGAGCGTGGCTGAAGGTGACCGGCGCTGTCACTGACAGCTTTGCGGGGCACGCTTATGCCCGCGCCTCAGACACCTCGGTGGTCATCTGCCACGCGGCGAACGCCTGCTCGAACTCGGCCAGCGTCAGCAAGCCCATACAGGCATGGGCGCCGCTGGGCAATGCAGCGCCGGCGGCGAGTTTACGTACCAACAGAATCGCGGCCAGGCAGGGAATCTCCGGGCCGTGCAGCATCGGGGCGGTGAGGTCCCAGTGCACGGTCAGTGGCTGGCCGTCGCGCTCGCCGCGCAGCATCACGCGCATCCCGCCCAGGTCGGTGCCGAAGCGATCGAACCAGCGCCCGGCGCGTGCGAGCAGCTGCGCCACGCGCGCCATCGGTAGCGGCACCCCGCGTTGGCGCAGCCAGGCGAGTGCGGCCAGGCAACGCTGCAGGAAACCCACCTCCAGCGCGGCGCGGAACTGCACGCTGCGGACACCGGGATAGCGTTGCGGCAACAGGTCGTGGTCGGGCACATCGCAGGGGGATGCCAGGCGCGGTGCTAGCCTTGCGAAGTGCACATGTTGCGGCGCGGCCCATCCCACCACGGTCTGCCAACGCCCCTCGCTCCACCACCGAAACGGTGTGCCGCAGTACGACAGCACCGCGCGCACGGTGGCCAGCCCCAACGGCGTGCCCTGCGCTGGCGCGATCACCATGCCGATGTCGTGCAACGCAGAAAACCGTGGCAGCAGTGCGTCGATGACCGCGCTCGACAGCGCCGGCAAGGTGCTGGCCCCGCTGATCGCCACACGCCCGGCCTGCTGCGCAAGCGCGTTCATGGCGCCTGGGAAATCACGCACGAAGCTGCGGCCGTCCGCCAGGTCGATATAGTGCATGCCCGCCTGCAGGCAACTGCGCGCCACCGCGTAGTCCTGGCCCTGGAACGGCCCGGCGGTGTGCACCACCACGTCGGCCGCGGTGGCAGCCAACTGCGCGGCGAAGTCGTCAGCGGCCATGTCCAGGCGGCATGCCGAAATGCGCCCGGGCGCGGCATCGGGCCAGGTGGCGGCGATCGCGCCCGGATGACGCCCCGCAGCGATGACATGCACCTGTGGCGCCGCCGCCAACGCACGCACGATGCGCGCGCCGAAGTGCCCGTAGCCGCCCAAGACCATCACCCGATATGTCATTGCCTGCTCGCCGCCTGCCGATACCGCACAGTATCGGCGAACAGGCAGTGCGGCGATCAACGCTCGACCAGGGTTGCCAGCCCGTGCTGGATTGCTTCGCGCATCAGGCTTCGCGCCTGCGCCTCTGCGCGCGCACTGGCCACTGCTTGCTGCTCGGCAAGGTCGGCCTGCTGCGCGGCCAGTGCGGCCTGTTGCGTGGCCAGCGCCTCCATCTGCTGTTGCTTGCTGCGCTGCTGCGCCGCATTGGCTTGCTGGGCGGCATGCTCGGCCTTGCTTGAGGCAGAGGGACCACCTGCGATTGCTGCATGCGCCTGTGCGGCAGCAGCGGCTGCATCGTGCTCGGCCAGGGCGGCCATCTGTTCGCCCAGTGCACCTTGCTGCTCGCCCAGCCTGCCTTGCCGCTCGCCCAGCGCCCCCTGCGCATCGCCCAGCCGCGCCACCGGTGCATAGAGTGCATGCAGGCGATCGAGCGTTGCCGGGTCGCGCACCACGTAGCTCTTGCCGCCACTGCGGAACCACAGCACTGCGTTGCTGTTGCCGGCCAGGCGCTGGGCGCGCTTGAGATCATCGAGCGTGCCATGCATGACGTTCTCGCCGTTGTGGATCAGCACATAGGCGTCCTGGTCGGCGCTGGCCGAGAGCCTGAGCTGGCCGTGCGTGGTTACGCCGCTTGTTGCCGGGCGGGTTGGTGCCGACGTCGGTGCCGTGGAGCGCGAGGTGTTGGCTGCCTGGGCTGCGGTCAGTGCGGTGTCGGCGCGCAATGCTGCCGCGCGTGCAAGCTCAGGCGCCGCTGCAGTGGCGGTGTTGCGTGCTGCCTGCGCCGCAGGCATCACGCTCAGGCAGAGCGGCAGCATGGCGGTGAGCGCAACACGCTGGATCACGTGCATGCGAGCGCGCGGAAGCAGACGAGTGGTGTACGACATAAGAATCTCCACGGATGAGTGAGTTGGTGCGGACGGTGTTGCGTTGATGGGCAGGGCCGAGCATTGCGTGACATTGCTGACAGCGTTTTGGAACACACGCAGCACGATGCAGCGCGGCACGCGTTACCTGCCTTGGCCGCTAACCCGCCACCCGCGTTGCCCGGCCACTGGCGAGCGCCTCGCGCAAAACGCCCAGCGCCTGACGTGTGGCCAGACGCGTGGCGCCCGCCTGTTTCCTTGCCAGCGCGGCCTGCTGTTCGGTCAATGCGTGTCGCTGGGCGTCCAGGGCCTGCGTGCTGGCGGGCGGTACCTTCGACGACGGCGCACCAGATGCGGCAGTGCCTGCCTCGGGCGCTGCAGCGAGCTGTGCATCGAGCGCCTGCTGACGCGCATCCAGCCGCTCCTGCGCCGCGCGCAATTGCAGGCTGCGTGCATAGCCGGTGCGCAGCCGATGGATCAAGCCGGGGTCGCGCACCACGTATTGCACGCCGCTGGCACGGAACCACAACACCCAGCCGTTGGCATTGGTATGCCGGCGCGCGGCCTGCAGATCGTCAGCCGTGCCGTGCATCAGCTCGCGTTCGCCCTGCAGCAACACATAGGCATCGCCATCGTCTTGCGTACTTGGCGTCGCGGTGCCGCAGGTACGGCTGGTTGGCAGCGCATGCTGTGCGACTTGGCGTGGCCGCGGAACAACGAAGGGGTGCGCCGCTTGCGTCGAAGATGAGACAGGCGCGAGTGGCGCCGGCGGATGCGGTGATGCTGTGGGTGCGGCCGGTACAGAAGGCGCAACAGGTTGGGCGTGGCGTGCGCGCGCCGCAGGTGCTGGCGATGCAGCGCGCAATGCTGTTTCCGGAGCAGCCGGTGCTGCAGGTTGCGCTGTGGCGCTGGGCGACACTGCCGACGCAGGCGGCAACGGCGCAGCGGCGGCTGCGGGCGCCGCGCTTGCCAACGACGCAGGTGCAAGCGGTGTCGCCATCACTGCAGGTGCGGCGAACGCACCGAGTGCCAGTAGCACCGCATCACGCAGGTACCGCTGTAGAAGGTTGATCTGGCGCATGTGCAATTTCCTTGAAAGGTTGGTTCCGCCTGCACGTATGCGCAGACGAATTGGGGAACAACAAACGCGCGCCCACGGCGTTGCCGACGCTGTGGGCGTCGAAACTCGGTGGATCGGTGGATCGGCGGGCAAGCCGGTGGCGTGGCCTGCTTTGACTTCAGGTGGTGCGTCTAACGCTCTGCGTTACAGCGCTACGCAGCGACGTGACACTGTGACTTGATGCATCTGCGATCTCCTCAACGTGCAACGGGTGCCTGCTTGACTGCGCAGGTGGATCAAGAACTGCGAATACACGGCACGGCGTTGCCGACGCTGCAGGCGTCCAGACTCAGGAAATGCCGGGCTGTGGCGGGCCCGTGGTGAAGCAGGTGCTACCTGTAGCGATGCGATACCAGCGCATTGCGCCGGCAGGTGCTTGGCGTCAGTAACTGCGCTGAAGCGCAATGAAAAAGATTGCGCTCACCGCGCGGTGGGTGCGCAGTCGTTTTGATAGCTGCTTTTAGCAGGCTATGAAGGGATTCGTCGCCAAAACCCGCGCTTGGTCCATGCCGGCTCCTGATACCGACCGCACCCGCCTGACGGTAAGCGCAGCCGTTTCGTCGATGGCTCCTAGCTGTTCTTCGCCCGTTCTGCTTCTGCTTGCGCGTGGTCTGCCTCGACTTGCGCTTTTTCGGCCTCTACCTGCGCCTGCGCTGCCTCGCGTTGCGCTTGTGCCGCTTCCCGTCGCCCGCGTTCGGCTTCGGCGCGGCCCTGACGCGCGGCCTGCTTGGCCATTTCGACCTGCTGCCGCGACAGCGCGTCTGCTTGGCGCATCGCAGCGGCATACGCGTATTGCGCCTGACGATGCTGCTGCGCCACTTCGCGAATCTGTTGCTCGGCTTCGCGTGCTTGCTGTTGCGCGTCCTGTTTGGCTTGGGCCAATTCCGGGCCCAACGAGGCCAGTTGTTCGCGTGCTTCCTGTAATGCGTCCTGTGCTTCCTGCATCCGCTCCTGCTGCATCTCAAGGTCCTGGTTGTTGGCAGCGAGCGCGTCGTGCACCGCGGCTTGCGCGCCACGGGTGGCATCGCGGCGGATGCGGTCCAGGTCGAGATTCCAGCCGCTGTCCGCTGGGTCCGCATCCGCGTCATGCAGCGGCTCGGCACCCAGCACATCGGCGATGACACCGTGCGTGGCAGGGGCGGCCGCTTCCGCGGGCGCAGCAGCCGGCAGCGCCGGTGCAGGCAACGCGGTCATCGGTGCTGCAGCGTCTGCAGTGTTGACCTGTGCGCGTGCAGCGCGTGCTGCTGCCGGGGCAGTGACCACAACCGGCTGCATGCGGGGAGACGTCACCGGTACCGGCTTGGCCACCAGACGCAGCGGCAGCACACCGCACACCGCTACTGTGGCCAAAATCACCGCGGCGGCCAGCTGTGGAAACGCGCGGGTGTCCTGCAACATCGACAGCCTGCGCTTCAAACTGATAAACGAGGGCGACGCGCTCGCCACGCCACCGCGTGGGCGCGGCGCCACACCCAGTTGCAGCAACAAGCGGCCGTACTCGTGACGGCAATGGCGGTGCCCGGCGACCACAGCAGCATCGCAAGCGGCTTCACGGGCGATGCCATATTCGCGCGCGGCCAGATGCACCAGCGGGTGGAAGAAGAACAGGTGCTGCGCCAATGCCGGTAACAAGCCCCACCACAGATCGCCACGGCGCAGATGGATCAACTCGTGGGTCAGCGCCATGTCCAGATCGTCATCGGCCATGTGCGGCAGACGTGCAGCAGGCAACAGCAACACCGGTTGCCACGGGCCGATCAACTGCGGCGAATCGATCTGCGATGACAACCGCAGGGCCGGCGGGCGCGATAAGCCATGCGCTTCGGAGGCCATCTGCAACGCCTGCACCAAGGCGTGGTCGGTGCAGGGCTCGGCCGCACGCACCAATGCACGGCTGCGCAGATAGGCGCGCGCCGTGCCGGCAGCCAGCACCAGCACGCCCGCCGCCCACAGCGCCAGCAATGCCATCGCAACGGTGGGCCAGGAGCCGACCTGCATCGCCTGCGCGGTGGCGCTGGCATGTGCGGCCGTGGATGCCGCGGCGGCGTTTGCCATCGGGGCCAGGCTATCGGCCGAACCCAGCGCAGTGGTCAGGTGATGCGCTGGCAGCACCGGCAGCTGCACCGGGCTGCTCCATACCAAGCCAACCAGCGCCTGCACACCCACCAACCACCACAACCAGGTTTGCGTGGCCGCCGGCAGACGGCGCACGCCGCGACACAGCGCCCACACGACCAACACCAGCACCGCGGTTTGCACGCTGGTGGCGCCAAGCTTCCATAACACCGCTTCGATCAGGGGCGACATGACTCAATCCTCCTTGCGCTGCGATTGCAGCTTGACAACCAATGCTTCGAGTTCGGCCAGTTCGGCATCGCTGACTTCGGCGCGCTGCGACATCCACGCCACGAACGGCGATACCGACCCCTGCAGGGTCTTTTCCACGAACTGCCCCACCGCCCCACGCACCACATCGTCCTGGCCAGCGGTGGCGCTGTAGCGGTACATACCATCCACCTGTTTGCGCCGCAGGAAGCCCTTGGTGCGCAGCCGCTCCATCATGGTCAACACGGTCGAGCGCGCCAGCCCACGCGGCTCGCCGAACGCCGCAGCCACCTCACCGACACTGGCGTGCCGCTGTTCCTCGATGTGTTGCAGCAGGGCCAGCTCCTGGTCCCCGATGGTCTTGCCGCGCATGCCCGACTCCCTGACTACAGTTGTCGCTACGCTAGGCCTGACGACAGCTGTAGTCAATAGGTCGGATGGCAGGGTGCCGTTGGTGCGGTTGAGCAGGAGGTTGTTGGGTTGGGCAGAAGGTGAGATTTCAGGAGGGAACGTGAGAGTGATTTGCGGCAGAAGGTGAGAGTGGCAGCCTTGAACAGAAGGGTCTCAGCAGTGCGCAGCCGTTGGCACCAGGGCTGACAGTTCCTGGTTGATCGAAGATGGATCATCAGTGTCGAGGCATCTTGATCGCTACCGGATGGGGCTACTGCAGCTTCGAGGCTGCTCGCGAGCGGGGGTGGGAACCTGCGGCCACCGGAATGCCCCCCATACGCGATGTCGCTTGCGGACCTGACAGGCCTTCATCTTTCTAGTCGGCGATCTAAGTGTTGTTACGCAACCGCCGCCAAGCGTTCTCCGAAAGCTCTTCAAAGTCCGCGAGCAATAGCGGTAGTTGCTCCTGGGCAGACAGGCCCATGGCTCGGCATAACGAAACGAACTCGACCAAATCCAGGCGTCTCTCTCCCCTTTCAATCTTGGAGATCACGGTCTGAGTTGGCCGGACTCTTTTCTCGAACCTCGCCGCTAGCTAGATGTGTGACGCCAACGCCTCCTACAGCACATAGGTCACCGCCACGCTTCCATAAACCGGTGCATCCGCTTGCGTATCGAAATCACGTGTTGCATGCATTCGCGAGAGAACGATGCGCCACCGGCCTTTCGCAACGTCAACGCCGTAACTGATCACTCCGACCAGCGGGCGTTTGCTAACGCTGTGGCTATTTGCAAAAGTGTTGCCATCGAGCGTGACATCCCTGGCTACCAAGCGACCGGTTGCGCCTAGAAATAGATGACCTGACCATTGGCGCAAGGCGTCACCTTCGCTCCAAACCAGGCCTTCACCAACGCTTCGAAAGGACGTTGTTCCAAAGTCATTGGGCAGCCGAAATCCTAGGCGCAACTCTCCCCCCACCTCAGCTGCGGTGAGGAGGTTGCCAACCTGGCCCTCCCAGCGGCTGATCATCTGGGATTCCAAACCACCCATCAGCCGTCTGGTGGGTGATCTATGTCGGTGTTCATAGCCAACATTGAAGATGGGCTCATCTTTTAACTGGTGATCCCAGCCAAGGAAGCGCTGACCGCCGGTGATTTCATGTGCCATCCCCTGAACCTGCTTCCCGCGCGCCGCTGGGCCGACGACACCGATGGTCAATCGAACGCCTCGCTGCAAGTTGGCTTCTCGCATGCTGTAGCTTCTGCTGACCAACAGTACGCCGGCATAAGGGCGGTCATCCGCGATGAGATCACTGCGGCTAGCCTGAGTCGGAGTAAAGATCGCATGTTCCACCGACACGGCCGTGCTGCCCTGACCTTTCTTACCGCCAAACATCCATTTGACCAGCCACATCGTGGCTCGGCTATCCCAGCTAGCGCACATGTCTCCCGGCTCGTCGAAAGGATGTCCGGTGAAGGCAAGCAGGATCCCATTGGTATAGCCACGATCCTGATGTCTTCCGCCCAACAAGTCATTGTCCAGCCGGATGTTCGCAGTGGATCTTTGGCGGTCAACCGACGCGCATGCGACGGACGCTGTCGCGTCGTCTACGGCTGTAGAAAACACAAGACCGAGACAGAGCCAGTGGATGAACGGCATACGTTTCCTGCATAGGTAGGGAGTCTTTGCGCGCAGATGGCACGGCTTGGATGATTGCCAGGCTTTCTGCGCCATGGCGACTGACGTCTCTATGACGTGAGCACGTGCTGCGCCACTCTTCGAAACCTCTAATGGCAAGAGGCTGATGCGGACCAACAGTCAGCACGCACATGCATCAGTGCTGACTAGTGGCCGGGTCTATGAGCCACATGGCGCCGTGCCCACAGCATTGAAGAGCGTGTGATCAACATGACTCAGGAATCTGCGATCACAGCCATGGTCAGATGCGTGCTGGTGATATTGCATCAGCGCATCGCGAAGATAGCCTGTACTCAGGCTACGGCGCTCGCCGTGAGTTGCTTGAGCACGTCATAGAAATCGAAGTAGGAGTCAGCACGGACGATCTTTCCGTCCTTGAGCCGATAGACATCGCAGAAATTCACCTGCATTGGCCTGCCAGTGGGCTGCAGTTCGCCAGCAGGCGAGTTGAATACACCCAAGTGTGTGCCACGGCCGATGCCCTGTGCGATCACATAGTCATCGATTGCGATGATGCTACGCAGCTCACAGGTGGCGTCCGGGAAGATACCGAACCAGCTCTTCCACGGATCGAGGATGGCATTGATGCCGTATGTGGTGAAATTGAACGGAACGTCAAGCCATTCGCTCTCCGGCGCTCCGTAGCTGGCAATTGTCTGCAGGTCTTTGCTGTTGACGGCGTCATACAACTCGCGGATAAGTTGCTCGTTCGCTTGATTGATCATGGGATGCTCCTTGGTTGAAGGTTCTTGTCTTAGAGCAGCTATCAAAACTACTGCGCAGCCGTCAGGCGGGCGCGGCCGGTGCTCGGAATCGGCATGTACCCACGTACATTCCGGTTCCTCCGCGCCGTCCGCACCCACCTGACGACTGCTCGCTACGTTTTGTTAGCCGCTCTTAGTCCCGGCAATGTGTGGATTGCTTGGCAGTGATCAAATCTTAGGCAGACGCGCTGATCATGCGAATACCTTTTCGTGTGCGGGGATTGCCGGTTTCTATCGGTGCATCTGCCCAATAGTGCGTAGCGCGTGCCGCCCCACTAGTCGCTCAAGACGTGCCAAGAGCGAAGGGGGACCAGGCGGGTGAACCTCGCGCACCCGCTTGTATCGCTCGTCAATTGGGCAGCGCCCCTTGCCGAAGCATCTGCGGCACAGTGGACTAGCTCCATAGCGCAGACCTCTGACATGGCGTAAGGCATACGCGGCACTGCGCGGAGCACGACGCCGCTGCTGCGCAGCTAACTTTGCGCCGGAAAATTGCCTTCGCATCACGGCCACGATGACAGAGATTCAATCTTTATTGACAGGAGAAAATTTTCTACTTCGTGCTTGCTAAGCGTGCGCGGCCATGCATATTCATGGCATCAGCAACATTGGACCGGCGACTGTCCTTGCAGCGATGTCTGCATGAGCGAGTGCCGCGCTAGCAAGCGGATAAGTAGTGGCTGAGAGTGTTCCGAAGACACCGCTGCGATATGCGTCGAACACGTCTTTGGCTGCCTGCGCTGCCCTGCCCTGGAGATGCTGCGCCATGGGGCCGCCAACTATCCGGACGCCTCGCGCCGCCAGGCTCGCCTGATCCACCTCCGGTGCACCCGACGCAGCGCCGATCGTGACGAGTGTGCCGCCATCGCGCACCGTAGCCGCTGATGTTGCAAAGGTCGCCTTGCCAACGAACTCGTAGACGACATCAACGCCCTTCGGTGCCAAGGCACGGATTTGGGTGGTTACCTGCGCGTCGCT
Organism: Xanthomonas sp. NCPPB 4037; assembly: GCF_041475695.2. Classification (NCBI taxonomy): domain Bacteria; kingdom Pseudomonadati; phylum Pseudomonadota; class Gammaproteobacteria; order Lysobacterales; family Lysobacteraceae; genus Xanthomonas; species Xanthomonas sp. NCPPB 4037. Next base: position 79,466 of record NZ_CM191261.1, on the reverse strand, counting down.
CGACAGCAGTGCGTGATCCACTGCTCCGTGTAGTGCTAGTCGCTTGGTTTCCGAGCTGGCGGTTCCGATCACCATGGCGCCCCGTGTTCTAGCCCAGCGCGAGAGCAGCGTGCCGACATTGCTGGAAGCGCCTTGCACCAAGACGACCTCACCAGGCTTGAGGGGATGGAAGCCATTGATCGCAGTCCACGCGGTCAAGCCCTTAGAACCTGTTCACGATCTTCTGAGTAATAGTGCCAAGAAGGCCAAATGGATGAACTGCAGGCTGGTGTTGAGTTTGCGCTCGCAGTTCTTCCATAGCCTTCGGTTCTTCTCCAGCCAAGCAAAACTACGCTCGACGATCCATCGCTTGGGCATGACCTTGAAGGTGTGCAGTTCGCTGCGCTTGGCAATCTGCACCGTGAGCTGCTCGCCTAAAATTCCTCGCACGCCGTCGGCAAACCGTACTCCGGTGTAACCGCTGTCGCACAGTAAGGTTTGTACATGCGTCAAGTTTGACTGGCAGCGTTCCAACGCCTGCAGCGCACCTTTGCGGTCGGTCACCTCCGCCGTCGTCACCGCGATTGCGTGGGGCAATCCCTGAGTATCAACAGCGATATGCCGCTTGATGCCCGACACCTTCTTGCCCGCGTCATATCCCTTTTGCCCCGCTGTGTCCGTGTTCTTTACGCTCTGCGCGTCCACGATCAAGAACCTGGTGCAAGCGTTGCGCTCCTGTCTGGCGCGGGCCACGCCAACCTGATTTTTTAAGTGCCTGCTCCAGCAGGCTCACTCCCTCATCATCGCACTCGCTCCACTTGGCAAAGTACGAGTGCACGGTCCGCCATTTCGGAAAGTCGCTGGGTAACGCTCGCCATTGGCAACCGGTTCGCAGCACGTACAACACTGCGCACCACACCTCATACACATCCACACGGCGTGGCTTGGTGCGCTTACGCGCTTGTTCCAGGATCGGCAGCACGTGTTCGAACTGCTCCCGGCTCATGTCGCTCGGATAGGTCTTTTGGCGCATCCGCATAGTCTGCACTGATCAGGAAAGATCGTGAACAGGTTCTTAGTGAGTACCGTCGCGATCTGGGAGGAAGAAAGATCAGCTGGGGAGCGCACCAGATCGGCCGCGTTGACTAGGCGTACTTCGGCATACGCGCCTGGGGACAGAAAATAAGCCATTCGGTCACCGACAGAGATGTCCTCTACTCCGGGACCTACTTCTTCGACGATGCCCGCGCCTTCCACGCCGGTGACCCCTGGCAACGGCCTTGGGAAGATGCCAAGGCGAAACGCCGTATCGATGAAGTTGACGCCAATCGCCTCCTGGCGTAGTCGAACCTGGCCAACGCCGGGGGGCCCTACCTGTTCGTTTTCTGGCGCCAGCACCTCGGGGCCACCGTACTGACGAAATCGAATTGTTGTTGTCATAGAAGACTCATGAGATGCCAAGATACGATTGTTGAGGCGCACGCTGCGCTCCGCCGGTACGCTCCACGGTCGGCAGACGCTTCATAACGAGCAGAAAAAAGACGCCGCAGGTTTGCTGCGATTACAACGCCCCCGGCTGCAGCGAAGTTCGCCGGGCATCCAGGCTGTAGCTACCGGCACCAAACACAATGATCTGCATGAAGCCGCCAGCCATGGTCAGATTCTTTAGGAAATGGATCAATTGGTTCTGGTCCGAGAAATTGGCGTGAAAGCCCAAGGCCGTTGCTATGCACATCAGCGCGAGAACTGCAGCTACCCACCGGGTACGAAAACCCAGCACCAAGGCGATACCTCCGAGGATTTCTACAAGGACGGCAGTACCGAACGCCAACTGGGGCAATGGCAGGCCTGCGGATGCGATATATCCGATGGTCGCTTCGGGTGCAACCACTTTTCCGACCCCCGAAATCAGAAACAGCACGGCCATAAGTAGCCTTCCAAGCAGCGCCAGTGCGGGGATTAAGAGCGGCTAACAAAACGTAGCGAGCAGTCGTCAGGTGGGTGCGGACGGCGCGGAGGAACCGGAATGTACGTGGGTACATGCCGATTCCGAGCACCGGCCGCGCCCGCCTGACGGCTGCGCAGTAGTTTTGATAGCTGCTCTAAGCCGGAGTCAGTGGTGCGCGCGAAAACTGTTGTTGTCGACATACAGATGGTTCCCCTTATGTGAGTGTGAATCAGCGTTTTTACTAAGCGCGATAACCCGCCCCGGTCATAGCACCGATAGCAAGCCACCATCGACGTACAAGGCGATTCCGGTGACATAGCTAGACATATCCGATCCCAGCCAGACCACGGCATCGCCGATCTCGGAAGGCTTGCCAAGTCGGCGCAGCGGTGTTCGTTTCCGAAAGCCCTCAGATGCTTCTGCCACGCCTGGCGTATTGCGCAGTAATGCGGTGTCGATGGTGCCCGGGCAGATTGCGTTCACCCTGATACCCGTCGGGCCGAGCGCATCGGCCATCGCTTTGGCCATCAATACGACGCCGCCCTTGCTGGTGGAATAAGCGACCGTCATGCCCGCGCCCTTGATCCCGCCCATGCTTGCCATCATGACAATGCTGCCTTGCTTGGAATGGCTCTGCATCTGCCTTGCTGCCGCCTGCGCACAAAACAAGACGCCGTCTAGGTTCACCGACATCAGGTGCCGGTAAGCGTCCTCGGCAACATCGACACCATCAGCGCGCAGCGTGATTCCCGCGTTGCATACCATGACATCGACGCCACCAAACTCCTCAGCCGCATCAACCAATTGATCAACTTGATCGCGCTTGCTCACGTCAGCAGTGACAAAGCGTGAGCGTATACCCAGCTCCATCAGCACACTGGTCGTTGACTCGCCACCTTCACGGGGCGCCTCAGAGACATCGGAAACGACAACCGCCTTAGCGCCGTGCCGGGCAGCTGCAACCGCTATTGCTCGACCGATCCCACTTGCTGCTCCCGTGACGACGACCACTTTGCCCGCCAGAAGATCGGTCATGGCGCTAACTCACTTTTTTCGGATGCGTGGTTCAGCACGTTCTGAAAGTTACGGAACGCCGACACTTGATGCGTCGCACCGAGCTGGGAATGAAAGGTTGCAAAATCCGCAACCTCCCAGTGCTCTGCGAGCTTTCGGTCCTGGATCCGATAAATCTGGAAAGCGAGAAAGTCCACTTGGTTTCCGGTCGCTGCGATACCGCCGAAGTCACCAAGGTGGGTTCCAGAGACCCGATTCATGACTGCAACGCGATCGCCCTCGGCAAGCATCTGCTCGATGGTCCAGGTAAAGTCGGGGAAGCTGTTCTTCAAGCCCTGCAAGTAGTTGCGGATGACGTCGATCCCTGCTGTCTGCCCTTCCAGGCGATCACCGTAATCCTGGGTGACAATGTCTGCTAGATGCGTCAAGTCACCGCGGTTGAATGCGTCGAAGTAGCGCCGCACGAGCGCCTTGTTCAAATCGATATCAGACATGTTGGCTGGCTCGGCGACGATCGACGCGAAGGAGATCTGCAGGCAGTCCTGCCAATAAAGACTGCTTAGCAAATGGATGAACGTGCATAGTCATGCTCTAGGCCTGCAATCTGTGTGTGAGGTTGGATGTGGCAGGAACTGCACTTCAAGACGGCAATGCCCCGAGCTGCTGCATCAGCGAGTAAAGATTGGCCACGCCCCAGTGCTCTGTGATCTTCCCGTCACGCACACGCATTGCATCAACAGTCTCGAACTGGACGCTACGTTCGGTCGGCGCGATCCCGAACAGTGGTCCGAGATGGGTACCGTGATAGGTTTTGAACGTCGTGACTACGTCGTCTTGGACGGTCTGCCAGTGAATGACCGGACGGAAGTCCGGAAACGCATCGCGCAGCCGACGGTAGAGCACGCGTACCCCATCCTTGTTGGCCGTTGTGCCCGGCTGGGGCGTATGGTCCACGAAATCTTCTGCAAACAGTTCCTCGAACAGCGCGAAGTCACCCTGCCCTTGTACCTGCTCGGTATTTTTGCGCACGATGGCTTTGGCCACTTCAGATGCCTGGCTCACTGGTAACTCCATCAGTAGGAAAACGACGTCCCTGGTGCAACTCAATGCGGCGTTGAAAATCCGCTTAGGCACGTTCTTGTTTCAGTCGAAGAGCTTCGCTGCGGTCCGAGCAACTAGTTCGCCCTGATGCCGTGCGCCAGCCAGGTCTATCTCGGTGGGTCGACGGGAGCCATCACCGCCAGCAACGGTTGTGGCCCCATACGGCGCACCACCCACGATCTCGTCGACACTCATCTGACCTTGGTGGCTATAAGGGAGGCCGACGATGGTCATCCCGTAGTGCAGCAGATTGGTGATGATCGAGAACAACGTCACCTCCTGCCCACCGTGCTGAGTCGCGGAGCTGGTGAACGCCGCACCGACTTTTCCGTTTAGCGCACCGCGCATCCACAGGCCACCTGTTTGGTCAAGAAAAGAAGCAAGCTGCGAGGACATGCGGCCATAACGGGTTCCGGTTCCTACTACGATGGCATCGTAGTGTTCGAGCTCCTCGACCCTGGCAACTGGTGCCGACTGATCGAGCTTGAATCCGCTTCTAACCGCCACCTCTTCGGGAACGGTCTCCGGTACCCTGCGAATATCAACAGTCGCGCCAGAACTGCGAGCACCTTGTGCGATGGCTTCGGCCAGCGCTTCGACGTGCCCGTAAGACGAGTAATACAGCACCAATACTTTGGCCATTGAAATTCCTTCAGATGTTTGGCGTGACGATTTTTAGCGCGGTCGGGGCGTGCGCAGCCGCTCAGATGCCAGCGCCGGCCTTGCCTGCCAGCAGTTGGAATTCCCAAGCCAGATTGGTCGCCGTTGCACCGCCGTGCTGTAGCAACACCTCGACCAGCTTCGCTGCTGATTCTTCCCGCGCCCAGTCACGCTGCAGTTCGTATGCGAAGACGACCCAGGTCAGCGGCACTGCACCCGCCTGTATCATTCTGGCGATACCCATTTCGTGAGCCTCGACGCTGGTGCCGCCGGAGGCATCTGTGACGAAGTAGACCTCGTAGCCCTCACCCAGCGCTTGGATCACCGGAAACGCAAGGCAGATCTCGGTCCACAGCGCGGCGATGACGACCTTCTTCCGACCGGTGCGCTTGACCCACTCGACACAGGCCGTGTCTTCCCACGTGTTGATTGTGGTTCGGTCGATGGGCGTCTGCTCCGGAAACACGTCCAGCAGCGGTTTGACGATGTAACCGCCGCGATCCTGGACGACGCTTGTCAGCAATGTCGGTACGCCAAACACCTTGGCTGACTTGGCAAGAGCCACCACATTATTGATGAGCAGGGCGCCGTCGATGTTCTTGACGCCGCTCACCTGAAACGGCTGGTGATCGATCAGCACCAGGACGCAGTTGTCGGGGGTAAGCAGAGCCTCTAGCCCAACCTTGTTGTTCTGCATTTCATTTGCCATGGTGTTCTCCCTAAGAGTGGAGTCACGTTACTGGCAAGGTCTGCATGCGAACATCCATCGTCGGCTCAGATTTTATCTACGCCTTTTGATGGATGTCGGGAGCCAGATCAATCGCGTAGGGTGTGCGGCGCGGCGTACAAGCCCGTGCAGCCACGCGGTGCATTGCGAAGGGATGTGTCAGTGATCAGTTCCAAGCAGCTGCTCAACACAGCAGGGCAAAAGGGTGAATCAAGGCAGATGAATAATGCCCCGTTTGAGCGCGACGATGACCGCTTCCGTTCTATCCTGAGCACGAAGTTTGCTAAGGATGTGCAGCACGTGCACCTTGACTGTCGCTTCGGTCCTACAGATGTGCTCGGCGATTTCTTTGTTGCGCAATCCCTTCGCGATGAGCTTCAACACCTCTAGCTCTCGGCTGGTGAGCTCCACACGGGGAACGTATTGCGCAAGCCTGCGTGCGATAGCGTCCGGGAGTATCCACCCCTGCTGCCAGACAGCGCGCACCGCGTCTGCTACCTCGTTACGAAGCACGTCTTTCAACAAATAGCCGCGCGCGCCTGCCTCAAGCGCACGATGGATATCCGTATCCCCCTGGTAAGTCGTCAAGGCGATAATGCGAGCAGCAGGGTACTCGGCCACGATGCCCGAGATGGCGTCCACGCCCCCCATCACCGGCATGCTGAGATCCATGAGCGTGACATCAGGCTGGTGCTCCCGGAACGCAAGGATGGCTTGGACACCGTCTCCGGCCTCCGCTACCAATTCCAAATCCTCATGCAGTGACAAGACCGCAGCCAGCCCGTCGCGATAGATAGGATGGTCATCTACTGCCATTACACGAATCCGTCGACCCGTTGAATGGACTGACTCACAGTGGTTGGTGTCGGCAGACATCGGCACAGGGTGGACGTAGCGGAAGGAAGGAACAATTGACCGATTGGCTAGTATTGGCTGAAAGCGCTTACATCTGGCTAGCGGTGGGGAGATCCGTCATGGCACCTGACGTCGAACGCTGTGGTCGAGCAGATGCAACGGCCAACTCAGCCAGCGCATCAATGGGACTCTGAGTGCAATTTCGGTGCCTGTGCCCGGACATGCGGATATCGACACACGTGCCTTCACCCTTTGCGCGCGCTCGCGGATTCCCTGCAGCCCCCAGTGACCACTCCGATTGGGAAGTTGCTCGGCATCGAAACCACATCCATCGTCACGGACGCTGATCTGCAGATGATTCCAGGTGTAGACGAGCTTGATTCCGACGTGCGCTGCGTGGGCATGCTTGCGGACATTGGTGAGCACCTCCTCGACAATACGCACGCATTCACTTGTGGCGTCCGGATGCAAGTGGCGAACGCGTCCGACCAGCTCTAGCGCGACGCTGGTATCAGTCTCGGCAAAGATCTGATGAGCAGACGCGTAGATGGCAGCGGCGAGGTCGCCAAGCTCGTGGGGCTGCCGAATATCCCACACAGCCTTGCGTGCGCGAGTCAGGGTCCGATCAATAAGCGTGAGAATGCGTTCAAGATGAGGCCGCTCATCGGTGTGCGGCGCGACGCTCTGCGTGACAGCATGCAGTTGCAGTGCAATCCCCCCGAATCCCTGTAGAAGAGAGTCATGGATATCTCTTGCGAGCCGAGTGCGTTCGTCGTGAATAGCTACCGTGCGTGTGCGGGAGATGGTGCGAAGGTAGAACCATAGGACGGCTACGATTGTCAGCACGGACGTAAGAAGGAACCAAGCCTGTAGATAGAACGGGGCCAGCACCACCACATCGATGCTCGCATCGGCGGCAGTCCATTGGCCTTGCAAGTCGCGCGCCGAGACCCGGAACCGGTAAGACCCAGGCGCTAGCCACGTGTATGACGCCATTCGTTGCGTTCCGGCATCCACCCAATCCGGATCAAAGCCGTCCAGTCGATACCGGAAGCGGATATCAGGTCCATGCGATAAATCGACGCCCGTGTAGGTGAAGTCGATCCTTCGTGCTCCTGCATCAAGGGTCAGTTGTCGCGGATCGGACTGTGAGACACCGTCGATTGCAGCCTCATCAATTAAAACCTTTGGCGAGAAAACAGGCCTGATTGCATCCGCCGGATCGATCTTGACGATGCCGTGTCCCATGGCGAACCAAAGTTTCCCGCTCTGATCCTTGTACGACCAAGGATGCGGCCAAGCCGCCGGATCTCCTCCCGGAAGGCCGTCGAGTGCCTTGTAGCTTGCGACGTCTTTAGAGCGGCTAACAAAACGTAGCGAGCAGTCGTCAGGTGGGTGCGGACGGCGCGGAGGAACCGGAATGTACGTGGGTACATGCCGATTCCGAGCACCGGCCGCGCCCGCCTGGCGGCTGCGCAGTCGTTTTGATAGCTGCTCTTAAGCTGGTCCAGCTCCCCATCCGCCACTGCTTCGAGCTCGTCGATATCAAGCCGGGTGATGCCACCCAACTGACCGAGCCAAAGATGACCTGACGCATCGGACTCGGCGGCGCCAACCCAACTGGCGGGCAGCCCCTGTCGGGCAGTTACCACCGCTAAGCGACCTCCTGACACCCGCACCAGGCCTTCCTCCGAGCCAGCCCAGATCGCTCCACCCGCCACTTCAAACAGCACATTCGCACGCACAGCGACATGCTCGGGCCACGGTACAAAGGTGATCTTGCCCGCAGCGTCGACGCGGCTGATGCCTGTCAGCCCCGCGCCCCAGATCGTTCCCCGCGTGTCCTCAAACAGCCGCAGTAAATACTCATCGCGCCAACGACCATGCTGCTCAACACGAGTTAGCTGGCTGCCACTAGCGCGATACAGCCCTCGCCAAGTAGCAATCCACAGTTTCCCGCTAGCGTCCTCTACAAGATCGGTGACCGGTGGTAGGCCCTTGAACACCGCATCAGCCGTTCTTTTCCCTTCGGCCAAGCGCATGACGGTACCGTCGGGTTGACCGATCCACACGCCCCGCTGCCGCGCCGATGTCATCGCAGTGACGAAGTCACCTCCAATCCGATCGACCCGATTAAACAGTGCGCCCTTCGCGTTGATCTTCCCAAAGAACACACCGCCTGTTGGGGGAGCCAGCCAGGCGCCGCCCGTGGTGTCCCGCGTCATGCCTCCTGGCATTTCGACGGGCAGCCCTGAGTAGGTGGTGTACGAGGAAAAGGGCAGTGGCTGAAATCGGTTCAGCCCGTCACGTGTGGCGACCCAGACGTTACCCTGCCGGTCGGGGAGGATGTCGATGACGCGGTCGTCCGACAATCCATCCTTGCGCGAGAAAGATTGGAATCGACTTCCGTCAAACCAGTGCAAGCCGGCGCCGTGCGTGCCGATCCACAGCGTCCCGTCCGCCCCTTCGGTGATAACTGACACAGAGCCCCTGCCTTCCGTAGGAGGAAGCGCGAAACGACGAAGCCGACCCTGGCTCAAACGGAATACCGCGGACTCCGTGCCGAACCAGACTGAGCCGTCGCGTGCTGCATACACCCGACTGGTATTCCCCAAACTGGCACCGCCCGGAAAGTTGACTTTCGTCAGCGCACCGTTGTGGACACGGTAAACCGCATCTTCGCCTGCTGCGATCCAGATATCTCCGCCGTTGTCGATCGACATACTGCTTCCGGCGTAGCTGATGACCGTCCCGTTAACCTCTTGCTGTCGCCCCTCTTGATCGATGACAAAAATACGGCCGCTCCGCGTAACTGCCCAGAGGCGATTGTGCCCATCGACCGCCGCCACGTTGACAATGTCTGACTTGAACGATTCGTTTGTGGTCACTGAATGAAGCGTGCCGGCAGTGAGCATAAACACACCGCTCCCACTCCCCACCCAGAGGCCCCCATTGCGATCTTCAGCCAGCGGGATGGTGATGAGGCGGATGCGACCACGCAATGCGGGGGAGTTGTCAGCAGTGAACGCCTTAAAGCGGTAGCCGTCGAAGCGCAACAACCCCGACTGAGATGAAAGCCACAGATAGCCGTCTCGTGTCTGGACGAGGTTGGAGGTGAAGGCAAGTTTGATCTCACCCTGAGATCTCCATGTGTCGACCCGGTACCGGTCCACGACAAATGACGCTTGTTGACCAAGGACTTCAGATGAGGCGCAAAGCCCTAGGCCAAGCAAGAAGGTCAAGCAGAGCCGGTAGCTCCAGGGCACCCAGTTCCACACCATCACCCTCATCGCACTACCCCAAACGTTTGACCACATACTTCTGACCCACCGGTGCCGTCGCGGTTGCCGCTTCAAATGGATAGACCCACGCCTATGGCCGTATCTACATTCCGCTCCATCGGGGAGCCCTGCGCCACAGGGATTGGGCACGGCCTCTACGACCGGATTGGAGATACGCGGATTGGTGACCCATCTCGGAGCGGTCAGCCCGATAGACCGTGGACGCTTACAAGAGCAGCTCCCCGCTTCGCCCTTGCGGCCATCAGCATGTTCACTTCAAAAATCTTAGCAAGGACGCAATGACGCGCATAGCGGCAGCACGCACACGATCGCGCCAGGAAAGTCCTTGCGGGCCCGAGCCGCCGCGCCCGGCACCAGCATGATTACTCGGCGCAGAGCTAGGCTTCGCTTATTTCTCGCTTCGCATGCGGCGTCAAGCTCAGCTCGCGCCAGTCCAGCTCCTCCTGCAGAATCTGGAACGCGTCTTGGGGAATCTGGTTGTCGCTGTGTAGACGTTGTAGCGCAACCCGTTGCGCTGCCACCGACGCACGCTCAATGTCATCGGCTGATTCGTGCGTGTCATCGCTGCCGGAAATCGTGAGAGAGCGTGCTTGCACCAAAGCAGTGCGGCCCAGCGCCACATCCTGCTCAAGCGTGGTGTCCTTCGGGATGCCAAGCCAGCGCATCAGTGGTGCGATTGTCGCGCCTTGCACGATCAACGTCCCAAGCACTACGGTAAACGCGCTCAATACAATCAGGTCCCGCCCCGGAAATTGCGTCGGCAACGACATTGCCGTGGCCAAGGTCAAGATGCCACGCATCCCGCACCATCCCACCAGAAGGCGTGTCCGCGTTGTTCCTGCAGGTTGCTGCCGCAGCGAGGGCAACCAGGGTCCCAGAAGCAGCCGATAGCTCAGGACCCATGCAATTCGGACGACAACGACGACGAGGAACACCGCGGCAGCAAAAGCAAGTGCCTCAACAATGCCCGCCCTGTCCAATCGCAAAAGTATTGTGCGGGCCTGCAGACCCATGAGGAGAAATGCAATGACGTTCAGGATGAAGACTGCCGCGTCCCAAACCGCAAACGAATGGATACGATCTCGCGCAGATTGATGGTGTCGCGCAGAACGCGCAACCCACATGGCGTAGGCCACAACCGCAAGCACTGGCGAGACATGCATCCTTTCTGCGAGCAGCCAGACGCCAAAGGTGGAAGCAAACTCAAGAATTGTAGAACTGAGCGTACCGGCCCACAAACGCCACAGCCACACAAACAAGATGCCGGCAATGCAGCCCAGCAGCACCCCGCCGGGGGCGGCCAGGCCCAAAAGCAATGTTGTTGAGATGGACGGCTCAGACCGTAACGAACTCACCGCCGCTGAGAACACCAGCAGAGCCACCGCATCGTTGAATAGGCTCTCGCCCTGTAGCACAGTCATCGTCCGCCTGGGTAACCCCTGACTGGACAGAACGGCTTGTGCAGCAGCCGCGTCGGGCGGTGCGACAATCGCACCAAGCGCGATGGCCGCAGCCCAGGGCAGCCCAGCCAGAGCCCATCCGACCCAAGCCACCGCAGCTGTGGTCAGCAGCACGGCAACCAATGCCAGAGCGACGAGCGCGGCCCAATGCCGACGAAGTTCATAGGGTGATGTGTCGTAGGCGGTGCTTAGAATGGCCGGCGCGACGAACAAGACGAGGGCAAGATGTGGGTCGATCCCTATCTGCGGCGTCGACGGAAGCACTGTCACCACCGCCCCAGCAAGGGCCAGCATCGTCGGGTAGGGAAGCTTCACGCGGCGCGCAAGCTGAAGCAACGCCGCTGAAAGCAGGAGCAGAACCAGGAAGGATTCGAAGAGCGCCATGCTGCTACTCCGTTTCTTGCACGCGCGTTATTTCGCGTCTATCAAACACCTCTTTGGCGGCTACCAGCCCGTTGATGGCTGCCGGAAATCCTGCGTATACCGCCATCTGCAAGATGGTCTCGGTGATCTGACTCGGCTTGCACCCCACGTTCAGTGCGCCATCGATATGCACCTTGAGCTGCGATGTCGCAGTCCCTAGCGCAGTCAATGCTGCGATCGTGGCGATCTGCCTGACCTGCTTCTCCAAGCCAGGCCTGGCCATGACGTCTCCGTAGGCAAACGCGACAATCCAATCTGAAAAATTAGGCGCGATGTCTTTCAAGCTTTCGACTACCGCTTCGCCAGTACGTCCTGTTATGGCGTTCAGTGTCGAAAGTCCGAGAGCGTAACGATCAGAGATCGTAGACATTATTGACTCCAGAATTTAGTCCGTGCCGAAAGCGACGAGATCGGTGTGCGCGTTGGCGCACCGCAGGGCGGCGAGCGGTGCATACTCAGGCGACGCCAGCAGGTTTTTGACAGACTCCATATTTGGGAACTCAAGCAGGATCATGTTCTTGGGCGCCCATTTTCCCTCGAAAACCACTGGCGTGGCATCAATAATGATTGCCTTCCCACCGAACTTCTCGACTAACGGCAGCGCCCTGCGGCGATATTCGGTAATCGCTTTCTCGTCATGAATCTCGACGTTTCCAATCAAAAAAGCAGACATTTCCTTTCTCCAATTAATGATAATGAAGTGGCGCCGACACTACTGTTCGCGGTAAAGCAGCATCCCTGCGTGATGCAATACGCCGTCGATGAATTCGCCATCGGCGGTAAAGCCGGTATCGTCTACGTAGTCGATGTGATCACCAGAAATCGTGTAGCTCCCCTGATAAGCGCTGCGATGCATGCCGCGTGCTTCGTCATAGCGCCCTTCGGGCAGCAGTTCATGGCGAATGTTGCCGTCGGCGGTTACCCACATGCCGACATAGGAATGCGTGTTCATTAAAGACCTCTTGAGGCTAGGTTGTAGCGCCTCGATGCAGACGCCATAAGCGGGGGTTGTCCGAGAAACATTCCCGTCACTGGGACCTGCAACTTTCTCAGTAAGGACTGGCAGTTGGCCGCACAATCAGTTCACTGACGTCGACCTCGTCCGGCTGGCTGATCGCGTAGGTGATGGCAGCCGCGATGGCCTCCGGCTGCAAAGCAATACGCCGGAACGTCTTCATCGCATCACGTGCGCTGCTGTCGGAGATCGTGTCGGCGAGCTCTGAGGCGACTACACCCGGCGACACCACGGTGACCCGAATCTTGTCCGTCTCCTGGCGCAGACCGTCGGAGATGGCACGGACGGCATACTTGGTGGCGCAGTAGACCGCTGCGGTCGGAGACACCGAATGGCCGCCGATGGACGACACGTTGATCACATGCCCACGGCCACGTGCCTCCATGCCGGGAAGCACGGCAGCGACCCCGTGCAACACGCCGCGGATATTCACGTCGATCATCCGATTCCACTCGTCAATCTTGAGTGCCTTCAGTGGTGACAGTGGCATAACGCCAGCATTGTTGACGATGACATCGACAGGGCCGAAGGTGGCCTCAGCGAAAGCAACGAAAGCGTCCATGTCCTGCATATCTGTCACGTCCAGGGCTCGGAACGCCACCTGTCCGCCATCGTTGCGCAATTGTGTGGCGAGTGCTTCAAGCCGGTCGGTGCGACGTGCCCCAAGCACTACACGATGGCCCCGCTGGGCAAGGGAACGGGCTGTTGCTTCGCCGATGCCGCTGCTGGCGCCTGTGACCAAGACCAGCTTAGAAGAAGAAGTATTCATAGGCAGACTCCAGATTTACGCTGCGCTGCAAGCGCACAGCACTAGAAAGGGAGCCGCCACAACAGTGTGGGATGACATGGCATGGCGGCCTCAAGTGTGGGCTCTGGTGAGATCGCGGTGGACCGCGCCAGGTGTTGCCATGCTAGGAATCACCGGGGTCCATGCTAAGACCGGATCATCTCCTGACATTGCACAATCCTCTACACGGCCATCATGCAGTGCCTTCCATCTGGTGATATATAGCCTGCTCCTCTCCAGGAGCCCCCGATGCCTCACCCTGACGCTTCCCCCGCCGCGCTCAACCGCCAAGCACGTATGGTCGATCTGATTGATCGGCTCGCACCGGCAGAGGGCTACACCCAATCGCAACTTGAGGGCGTAACGCTAATGCGGTCTAACCGGCCTCTAGAGCGCACAGCTGCCCTCTACGAACCCAGCATCGTGATCGTGGCACAGGGCCGAAAACGGGGCTTTCATGGCGGAAAAACTTATGTTTACGACGCCCAGCATTATTTGGTACTCGCGGTGCCGCTTCCGTTCGAAATCGAGACTGAGGCGAGTCCACAGGAGCCAATGCTCGGCGTTGCGCTGCGAATCGATCCAGCCATGACGGCTGAGTTGGCCCTGGCTGTGGATGAAGGTCATCAGGTCGCCCCCCCGGTACCCCACACGATGTACGCCACACCGATCGACGAACGTATTGCCGACGCAACTGTGCGGCTGCTGGAGACCTTGACCGATTCTACCGAAGCCAAATTACTTGGCCCGGGCGTGGTGCGGGAGCTGACCTTCCGGGTGCTCGCAGGTGAGCAAGGAGGCGGTCTGCGCGCGGCGCTGGCCCAAGGCGGCCACTTCAGCCGTATCGCAAAGGCCTTGCGCCGCATTCACAGTCACTATAACCACGACTTGGATGTTGCAACCCTTGCCAATGAAGCCAGCATGAGTATTCCCGCGTTCCACGCCCACTTTAAAGCGGTTACCGCTACGTCTCCTATTCAATACATCAAGGCCATGCGGCTTCACCAGGCAAGGCTTTTGATGATTCGAGGAGGGCTCACCGCGCTTAGCGCCTCTGAGCGTGTCGGGTACGAAAGCGCATCTCAGTTCAGCCGTGAGTTCAAGCGGATGTTTGGCCGTAGTCCAGTGGATGAGGCAAAGCACCTGAAGGATGTTCTGAATCTCTCGTCGCCCGCTCGGCCGAACCTAGTCCAATCTCTAGCGCTGTCCTAACAGAGATTGCTGATGCCCACTTCTGCCCATACTTCAGCCGAAGCACTAGACCTGAGGATACCCGGCAAGTGCATGGCCAGCAGCGAAGGCAGCGCCTGGGAGAATCTGCTGGTGCAGATCTTCGAGCGCGACCGGAGGCAGAAGTGTTTGCTCATACCCGCGGTCCCTGAGCCACTGGTCGTGTGGGTACTCTCCGGAGAAGCGGTGGTGGAGGAACGCGAACTCAACGGTGATTGGCAAAAAAATAGGGTCTCGGCGGGCGATTTCTTTCTTACTCACGCAACTGAACCCTATGAGCTTTGCTGGACCGCTGAAGGGAGCGAGCCATTCGCGGTCATGCATTTGTATTTAGGCCTGCCGTTGCTGCAGCGTGCTTTCCAAGAGGTCTTCACCCGCACTGGCGAATTGGAGCTACGAGATGTTTCTGGAGCGCGCGACGCCCTGCTGTCCAGCTTGCTGGAGCCGCTACGGGTAGAACTGGTGTCCGGCCATACGCCCAGTCCGCTCTTCGTGAAAGGACTGGCCCAGAGCCTGGCAATCCATCTGGTCCGAAGTTATGGCAGTGTTGCCCACACAAGGCGACGTCCGCGCGGTGGCCTGCCCGCATTCAAGCTTCGTCGCACCATTGCTCTGATGGAGCAAGACCTCGCAGATGAATTCGAACTCGGCCGCTTCGCTCGCGCGGCTGGCCTAAGCGAGTTCCATTTCTGCAGAGCCTTTAAACAGAATACCGGTTATGCCCCGTCACGCTACTTCATCCGAATGCGGATGGAGCATGCACGGCGGCTGCTGCGCGAGACGTCACGCCCGATCATCGAGATCGGCCTGGAAGTAGGCTATTCCAGCGCCAGCCATTTTTCGCAGGTCTTTCGTCGCGAGATCGGCGTGACTCCCCGCGAGTACCGCGGCGACACCTAAGCGCAAGATCACGACAAGCACGGCAAAACTACGAGAGAAGCACTTCCCAGACGGGGGCAACCTACGCCCCGTGCCAAGCCGACGCACTGTGCATCGGAGGCACTTCCCCCGACTGAAAGGTGAATCTCATGAACCTCAAAGATAAGGTCGCTCTTGTCACCGGCGCATCCAGCGGCATTGGCGCTGCTACCGCTCTGAAGCTGGCAGCAAATGGTGCAAAGGTGGGTCTGGCCGCACGACGTACCGATCGACTGCAATCGTTGGCGGATCAAATTACGTCTGCAGGCGGCCAAGCCTTAGTGATCGAGATGGACGTAGTGGATCCTGCCTCTGTCCAAGCAGGTGCGACGCAACTGGCAGACGCCTACGGCGGCATCGATATCCTATTCAACAATGCGGGGCTGATGCCCATCTCGGATATCGAGTCTCTGAAAACCGACGAGTGGAGCCGCATGGTGGACGTCAATATCAAGGGCCTGTTGAACAGTACTGCTGCAGTTCTGCCATATCTGAAGAAAAGAGGCCAAGGCCACATCATCAATACATCCTCGATCGCCGGACGCAAAGTATTTCCGGGCTTGTCCGTGTACTGCGCGACCAAGCATGCAGTCACAGCGTTTTCCGAAGGCCTGCGCCTCGAAGTGGCAAAAAAATACAATATCCGTGTGACCTGTATTCAGCCTGGGGCCGTGGATACAGAGCTTTTCGAACACGTCAGTGACAAGAACTATCGGGAGCAGATGGAAGGCCTGCGTGAGCAAATGGCATTCCTGCAGGCATCCGATATCGCCAACACCGTTTTGTTTGCGTTGCAGGCGCCGGACTACGTCAACGTTGCTGAGCTGTTCGTGCTCCCCACAGACCAGCCTTGGTGATCAACGCCGGTCGTAGCCCCGGCCACAGTGGCGGGGCTGCGAGTACCAGCCTCACGAGGAATATTCCCATGACACGAATCAGCAAGATCGCTTTCTTCGCTGCCAAGCATGGTGAAGAAGCAGCACTTGGTGAGCAACTGCTAGCTCTCGTTGGCCCCAGCCGGGCCGAGCCAGGAAGCATGCGCTACGAAATCCTACAGGACAGCAACGACGACGGCCTATGGACCGTCTTGGAGGACTGGCGTAGCGAAGCAGACTTCGACTTCCACATGGCAACGGACTACGTTCGGGCGTTCATGCAGCTAGTGCCGTCCCTATGCGATTCCGAGCCAGACATCCGCACGTACAGCAAGCGCTCGACGAGTGACTTCCGCACATTTCCAGGGGAACACCATGCAGACTGAAAACCAAACATGGTTGATCACCGGCTGCTCAACCGGATTCGGGCGCCACCTCGCCCTCCACCTTTTGGAACAGGGGCGCCAGGTAGTTGCCACCGCCCGACGCCTGGACAGCATTCAAGAGCTGGGAGCTTATGCCAATGCCACCTTGCTTGCTCTCGACGTAACCGATGCAAGCAAGTGCTCGAGCGTTGTCTCAGAAGTCCAACGGCGCCTCGGCCGTCTCGATGTTGTTGTCAACAATGCAGGTATCGGGTACTTCGGCGCCGTCGAAGAGACCCCGGCCAGTGTCATCGACCGTCTCTTTGCGGTGAACTACCGTGGGACGGCCAACATGATCCAGGCGGCGCTCCCCGTAATGCGTAGTCAGCGCCGTGGCACGTTGGCCAACCTCACCTCCATTGGTGGCCTGTGTGGCTACCCAGCAGTGGGCCATTACTGTGCCAGCAAGTTCGCCGTTGAAGGCTTGTCGGATGCATTGCGCCACGAAGTCGCGCCGCTGGGAATTCGTGTGTTGACCATTGAACCCAGCGCATTTCGTACGGAATGGGCAGGCTCGGCAGAGGAGAGCGCCGAAACAATTGCTGACTACGAAGCCACCGCGGGACGTGCGCGCCGGGCCTATCACGAATCAGTCGGTCAGCAGCCAGGAGATCCAGCCCGCGCTGCCGCCGCCATCGTACGCGCGATCGACACACCAAAACCACCTGAGCGCCTACTGCTTGGTCAGCGCGCTTATGAAGACGCGTTACGCAAGATCGACAACATGCGAGAAGAGTTCGTTCGGTGGCGCGATGCTGCTGTAACTGCCGACTTCCCGAGCACTTAGTTTTCTAAGGAGAACTTTCATGAGCCGTTTTAACAACAAAGTGGTGATCGTCACCGGCGGCGGATCTGGTATTGGCTTGGCTACCGTGCGGCGTTTTCTGGACGAGGGCGCCAATGTAGTCATCGCTGGTCGTAATCGGCAGCGCCTTGATGCGGCAACTGCCACGTTGCCCGTAGAGCGCGTATTGACTGTCGCAGCGGACGTGGCGGTGCGTACGGAATGCGAAGCGCTGGTTTCCAGTGCAGTGGGGCGCTTTGGCCGATTGGACACGGTGATCAATGCAGCCGGCATGAACCTGGTTGGCTCCTTGAGCGACACCAGCGATGACGATTGGCGGCAATGCATGGGTGCCGATCTTGACAGTATTTTCTTCATCGTTCGCGCGGCTTTGCCACACTTACGTACTACCCGTGGGTCGATCGTCAACGTCGGATCGGTCTCGTCTCTCGGCGGCGGCTGGAGCCATGCTGCCTACTGCGCTGCCAAGGCTGCAGTGGCCAACCTGACGCGAGCGATCGCCTGCGATAACGGACGCTACGGCGTTCGTGCGAACACCGTCTGCCCCGGCCTGACCATCACAGCAATGGTAGAGGGCATCATGGATGACGAGGCGCTTTTGCAGAAAGCTTGGGAGCGAATCCCGCTGCGACGCGCCGCCACGCCGGAAGAGGTCGCCGCAGCAATTGCCTTCCTGGCCAGTGACGAAGCCGCCTACATCACCGGCATCGCTTTGCCGGTCGACGGGGGGCAGACCTGCACCGATGGCGGCCCCGAATGGGGTAAGTGATCACCCAGGGGCGCCGGCTACAGCTGCCGGCGCCCTTAGCCGAGAACATTTATGAGTGCGTCAAAAAAACACGCTCTGCCTCTAACAGAGATCCGTCGATACCTAGAGCCAGGCCCGATCGTACTGGTGAGCTCGCACTGGCAAGACCAGAGCAACATCATGACGATGGGTTGGCACATGATGCTGGGATTTTCCCCGGCCCTGTTTGCTTGCTACATATGGAACGGCAACCATAGCTTTGAGGCTATTCGTCAGAGTGGCGAGTGTGTCATCAATCTGCCTACTGCTGACATGGTCAACACTGTTGTCGGGATCGGCAACTGCACAGGCGCCGACGTCGATAAGTTCAAGAGGTTCGGCCTTACTGCACAGAAAGCAGCTATTGTTGGCGCTCCGTTGATCACGGAATGCCACGCCAACTTCGAGTGCAAACTTGTCGACGACCGGCAGATCGATGAGTACGGCATGTTTATCTGGCAAGTTGTAAAGGCGCATGTCGCCAAGTCTCCTAAGCGCCCGCAGACCCTTCACTACCGGGGCCAAGCCGAATTTATGGTCTCGGGCAACCACGTGAGTAGACGCAGCATGTTCCAACCCCAGAACCTTTAGTAGAGCTGGGTGCCGTCAGCATAGACCAGGAAGTAGGAGCGGTGCAGATGCTCGGTGGGTCATCTTTCTGCGCCGAGCAATGGGTCTTCGCTCATGACTCAGGTGGATCTACACGGGCGGGGCCTCCTAAGGAAGTCCAGGGCTAACGGCCTCCCCGTCTGCAAGCCTTTATGCCCCACAAGCATTGGTAGAGGCCACTCTCTGCTTGTCCCACATGACTCCGGCTCAAATCTCATTTTCTGCTACGCAGGCGATCTCTCCGTAGACTCGATTTCATCCTTAAGGCCAGCCATGAGGAGGCTTTTGCTCTCAGCTTCTGCCATCACCAACAAGGAGATGACAGCAGTGCACCGTACCTCGCCGGGAGCGGGTGGTTCGAGGTGTGGCACACGCTGCTCGGTGGCCGGTGCCAAGCGACGGTCACGGTCTGAGATGTCGCTCGCCTCGGCCAGTACCGCTGGATGGGCGACTCCGAAGTACGCGCGAATTACAGACACCTTGCAGCGTATGCGCGCGGAAAACTCACGGGTTCGATGCCTGCCTTCTGCAAAAGCGCTCTAAACGGGAAGGCTCTATTTGCTACATCCACTGCGGGCTTGCTGCGTTGCCCGCGTGCAAATATTCATCAGGTCAGCGCTTCACCACCGCGCTGTCGGCGGATGTTCCCTGCCACCGTTCAATTCAATCGCTGACGTGATGTCGTAGCCGCCGCACTCTGGCCGCCGCGTCGCACTAAGAGCGGCTAACAAAACGTAGCGAGCAGCCGTCAGGTGGGTGCGGAAGGCGCGGAGGAACCGGAGTGTACGTGGGTACATGAGGATTCCGAGCACCGGCCGCACCCGCCTGGCGGCTGCGCAGTAGTTTTGATAGCTGCTCTAAGGTCTGCTGCAACGCTGCCTGGTCATGCCATGTAATCAACGTGCTGCGCGTCAGTAGTCGGCCACTGGCTCCGCATTTTCGGTGACTGCCTCGTTGGATACATAAAGTGCCTCTGCTGCAGCGATGTCGTCCGCGTGCACGTCGCACCAATGCAGCAAGCCGAGAAGTGGGCCTTCGAGAGTTTTCCCAAGCTCGGTACGTTCGTATTGAACAGCCACTGGCGAAGAAGAAATCACTTGACGCTTGATCAGACCCACGCGCTGGAGCCGACGCAGCGAATCGGTCAGCGACTTATGGGTCACACCGCCCAGGCGCCGTTTGATGTCATTGAAGCGCGTGGGCCCCATGCAAAGAACAGTGAGGATCATGATCGACCACTTGTTGGCGATCGGATCCAGGGCGACGCGTATTTCCTCGACTCTGCCGAGGCTACAGACCCTGTCGGTATCGTCGACCATATCTAGTACCTTCAAGGTGCGTAATTGAAACCTAGTATAGAACAGATATTCTCTGCCACCTCGGGCGCTCGGTTATGCCATGAAGTTAAACCGCATGCCGACATCGCCCGTCACTTTCGCCGGAAGCGTTACTCAGGCTATTTACCTCTCCAGAGACTATCTAAATGACGAATATCGAGATCAGCGGAAAAGTTGCACTCATCACTGGCGCATCCAGTGGCATCGGCAGCGCGACTGCACTCAGGCTGGCCAAGGCAGGCGTCAAGGTGGGAATTGCAGCGCGGCGCGCAGATCGGCTGGAGGCTCTGAAAACCGAGATCGAGAGCCAGGGTGGGCACGCATTGGTATTGGAAATGGATGTTGCCAACAAGCACTCCGTCGACGCGGGCGTCAAAGCATTGCTGGATGCGTATGGTGCGATCGATATCGTGTTCAATAACGCCGGGCTCATGCCGCTGTCCAACGTCGAAGATCTGCTGACCGACGAATGGAACCAGATGGTCGACGTCAACCTCAAGGGCGTACTGCATGTCACCGCGGCGGTGCTTCCGCAGTTAATCAAGCAGCATTCCGGCCATATCATCAATACCTCGTCGGTCGCGGGGCGCAAGCTGCTGGGGCCTGGATTTGCGGTCTATTCCGCAACCAAGTATGCCGTGACCGCCTTTACCGAGAGCCTCAGAACCGAGGTCGGCAAGAAGCACAATATTCGGGTGACCAGCATTCAGCCTGGGGCAGTGGCGACTGAACTGTTTGCCCAGACCAGCAGCGAGGAATACCAGGCCATGATGGCGGGATTTGCAGGGTCGCTGCGCGCCCTCGACCCCTCCGATATCGCGGAAACCGTGCTGTTTGCGGTGCAGGCGCCGGCCCACGTGAATATTGCCGAGCTGTATGTCGTGCCAACCGAGCAGGCGTAACCAACGCTTGTTTGTGCGTGAATGCCGAGATGCTGTGTCGTACGCAGCTCGGCAGATGGCTCCGCCGGCCATACACTGGCGGAGCCATCTGCTATCGCAACAGCCTGGGATAAACCCATGCGCTGATATGCGACCAAGTAGAGCCGTGTTGTCGATTAGGGCGAGCGCACAGGGTAGCAACCGGCGACCAGCGGCCTCTACGCGCAACGAGGCCTTGGTATTTGGACAGCTGCATTCCCACGCCGAGTCCGATGCCGCGATGCTGCGCCGCGATGCGACCACGCAGCTAGAAACGAACGCATTCCGTCGACGAACAAGGGCCTGCGGAACTCCACCCGACGTCGGTAATGCTGAAACCTCTGCGCCAGCACGCTCTGCGCGCCAACGCCCAGGCCACTGCGCGGACGCTCCTCGCTACTTCGCGCATGCCCTCACTCACAGCGGAACCTCAATGGCCCGCAACCGCTGAACGCGTGCCCGGGGCAAAGCCATGGCGCCGCGCGCGCCAGGCGATGCACCAGCCAATCGCCAGCACCACGGCCATGGCCGCGGGAAAGCTCTGCGCGCCCCAGTGGTTCAGCAGCACGCCGCCCATCACACCGCCGCCGGCGATGACGCTGTTCCAGGCCACGACATTGAGCGACAACGCAACATCGGCCCCCTCACCCGCGCTGTCGGCAAGTGCGGTCTGCAACAGGGTGGCCGCACCGCCGAAGGTCAGCCCCCAGACCGCCACGCAGGCGTAGACCACCGGCTGCATGTCCTGCAGCACGATCAACACCACGCAGATGGCGAAGAACGTCGCCAACGAAATCAGCACGGTGCGGCGCAGGTGGCGTTCCACCAGCTTGCCGGTCACTGCGATGCCCAGCAGTGCCGCCACGCCGAAGGTCAGCAGCAGCACATCGACACGATCGCCCAAACCCACGTGCGCCGCGAATGGAGCGACATAGGTGTACAGAATATTGTGTGCCAGCATCCATGCCATCACGGTGGCGAGCACCGGCCGGACACCCGGTGTGGCGAGCACCTTGCGCAGCGGCACGCGCTGCGATGCCGCCTGCCCGGGGTAATCGGGCACTTTCAGCAGCACCCAGGCGATCAGGATCACCGTCAACGCCGACATGCTGCCGAATGCGGTGCGCCAGCCCAACAGGCCGCCCATCCACGTGCCCAGGGGAACACCGAGCGAGAGCGCAATGGGGGTGCCCACCATCGCAATCGCCATGGCCCTGCCCTGCTGTGCCGGCGCAACCATGCGCCGCGCGTAACCGGCCAGCAGGCTCCACGCCAGCCCTGCCGCTGCGCCGGCAAAGAAGCGCGCCACCAGGGTCAGGCTGTAGCTGTTGGACAGTGCAGTGACCGAATTGAACACCAGGAAGCCGACGATGGTGAGCAACAGCACATGACGTCGCCGCCATTGCTGGGTGGCAATGGTCAGCGGGATCGCCGCCAGCACCGAACCCAGCGCGTAGGCGGTGACCGTCTGCCCGGCAAGCGCTGCAGTAATACCAAGGCCCGCGGACATCTGCGGCAGCAGCCCGGCCGGCAGGGTCTCCGTCACGATGCAGATGAAACCGGTCATGGCCAGTGCCAACAGGGCCGCGATGGGCAGCGGCGCGGGCACCGCGTCTACCGATGATGCGTTTGAAGAAGCCACAGGGTTTTCCTTGGTGACGGACCGTGGAGGTCACAGATATGTACCGATCGATACATATTTGGCCGGCACAGTTGCGTTTGTCAACCATATCTGTATCGACTAGTATTGATGTCAGTCTTGGAGGGCGCCATGGCACAGATGGGTAGACCACGCAGCTTCGACCGCGACGCCGCGGTCGAGCAGGCGCTTCATCTGTTTTGGGAGCAGGGCTACGAATCCACTTCCTTGAGCCAGCTCAAGGAGGCCATCGGCGGCGGCATCAGTGCGCCCAGCTTCTACGCCGCATTCGGCTCCAAGGAAGCACTCTTCGCAGAATGCGTGCAGCGCTACCTGGCGACTTACGCACAAGTGACCCACTGCCTGTGGGACACCTCGCTTGAGCCAAAGCAGGCCGTGGAGCTTGCGCTGCGCCGTTCGGCCAGGATGCAGTGCGAACGCGGCCATCCCAAGGGCTGCATGGTGACGCTTGGCGTGATGAGCACGCTGTCGCCGGAGTTCTCCGCGCTCTCTGCCCCGCTGACGCGCTCGCGTGCGCACACACGCGCCGGCATCCGCGCGTGCGTGGACCGCGCCATCGCCAATGGAAGCCTTGCAGCGGATCTCGACGCGGCCGCGCTGACGTGCGTGTTCGACAGCTTCATGCTCGGGCTATCCACGCTCGCCAGGGACGGCAAAACCTTCAAGGCGATGGATGCGGCCATCTCGCAGCTCATGCACCTGTGGGACATGCACGCCCGTTAGCGGGCTCCTTAGCGCACGGCGCTGTTTCCGCTAGCCACTACCAGCCACCCTCACGCGCCACCTCCAGCAGAAAGTCGCGCAGCAATCGGGCGCTGGGGCCGATCTTTTTCGAATGCACCAAGTAGATCTCCAGCGGTGCGGTCTGTGCCTGCGGTAGCACCTGCACCAGTTCGCCTGCAGCCAGCGGGGCGGCGGCGTCGTAGCCGGGCAGGCGCGCGATGCCTTCGCCGGCGAGCACGAAGGCAAGCCGTGACACCGCGCTGTCGGTGACGATGTCGCCCTGCACCGGGATATCGATGCGTTCGCCGTCGATCTGGATCTGCGTCTGCCGCTGACTGGGTGGGTAGATCACCCAGCGGTGTTCCTTGAGCGCGGCGGCCGTGGTGGGCGTGCCGTAACGCTTTACATACGCCGGTGACGCGCATAGCAAGGTGGCTTCGCGCACCAATGGCCGCGCATACAGCGTGGAATCCGGCAGCGGGCCGGCGCGCACCGCCAGATCCACACCCTGCTGCACCAGATCCACGTTGGCATCGCCCATCGCGATATGCAGGCGGATCGCCGGGTAGCGGCGGCGAAAGGCCAGCAGCGCGGGCAGGATGCGTTTGTTGCCGAAATGGTGCGAGCAGGTGAGCCGCACTTCGCCCTGCGGTTCGGCGCGCAACAGCTCCATGCCGCGCAAGCCGTCCGAGGCTTCGTCGAGCAAGCGCTCGCAATGCACGCGAAACGCCTCGCCCGCCGGGGTCAGGCTGAAACTGCGTGTGCTGCGGTACGCGAGCGGCACGCCCAGGCGCGCTTCCAACGCGCCCACGTGATGGCTGACCACTGCGCGGGTCAGCGCAAGTTCGCGCGCGGCCGCGGCGAAACTGCCACAGCGGACCACCGTGGCGAAGATCGCCATGGCGCGCAGTTCGTCCAGCAGAGCCATGGCAGCCTCAAATGCGTTTGTCTTACTGGATTTTACAATCTGTCAGCCGCCCGCTGTCTACTGCCCGCGCCGCGCGCCTTCTATCGTCTCTCCACCGGCTGCTGCCGGACTCAATCAAGGAGAGCGCAATGCACATCAAGCATGTCCTGTTCGTACTGACAAACGCTGGCCAGATCGGCCCCCATCAGCGCCCCATCGGCTATTTCTTCCCGGAAGTGGCGCACTCGGTCGAGGTGCTGGAGCAGGCTGGCATCGCGATCGAATTCGCCTCGCCTGCCGGTGGCGCGGCACCGGAGGATGGCTACGACGCGTCTGATGCGGCGCAGCTGGCGTTTCGCCACAGCAAGGCCTTCGGCCGCATGGCGCATAGCCGCAAGTTGTCCGAAGTGGACGTGCGCGATTACGACGCGGTGTTCGTGCCCGGCGGGCTGGGCCCGATGGTGGACGTCAGTGGGAACCGCGATGTGCAGGCGTTGATCAAGCAGGCGTGGGAAGCCGACATGCTGGTCGCCGCCGTCTGCCACGGCCCCTCCGCGCTGCTGGGCATCACGCTGGACGATGGCACCGCGTTGGTCCAGGGCCGCCGCGTCACCGGTTTTTCCACCGCCGAGGAGGACGGCTACGCGCGCGCCGATGTGCCGTTCGACCTTGAATCCGCCTTGCGCGAGGAAGGCGCACTGTATGCGGCCGGCGCAGACTGGCAGCCGCATGTAGTCGTGGACGGCACGCTGATCACCGGCCAGAACCCCGCCTCTGCCGGCCCGCTTGCGCACGCACTGGTGGCCGCACTGCAGTTGCAGGCATGAGCGCGCCGGCCCGCCCCATCGTGGTGGTGGCGCGCTGGAGCGTGCCTGACAGCGCGCGCGCTACGGTGCTGGCGCTACTGCCAGAGCTGCAGCGGCAGTCGCTGCAGGAACCCGTTTGTCTCGGTTACGAGGTGCTGCATGCACCGCAGGCCCCGAAGTGCATCGTGCTGATCGAACGCTACCGCGACAGCGCCGCCATCGAGGCACACCGCAGCACCACGCACTACCGCAGCCTGGTGGTCGAACGCATCGTGCCACTGCTGAGCAGCCGGCAGGTGGATCTGCTGGAGACGCTCGACTGAGCCGTTGTCATGCGGGCTGTCAGGGATGATGGCCCGTGGCTTTTGTAGGAGCGCGCTTGCGCGCGAGGGGCGTTCCCGAGAAGGCTTCATCGCGCGCAAGTGCGCTCCTACTCGGCATTGCGCGCTCCGTGCTCGACGTTGGCACCTACGCGTAATTGGCTGTTTGCTTGCCTGCACACCGGTTCAGCCGCATCCATGCAGGGACGCGTCGGGCCTGATCAGCGCCTGCCGTCCGACGCACAACACCTGATCCCCGGCCCGCTTAAACTCACCGCAGACCGAAAAAGGTGTGCCTGCCGTGATCGACCTCAATGACATTGCGCTGTATGTGCAGGTCGTGCGTAGCGGCAGTTTTGCCGAGGCCGCGCGCCGGCTGGGCACCGCGCCCAATAGCGTGAGCCGGCGCGTGCAGCAGCTTGAAGCGCAGCTGGATACGCGGCTGATGCAGCGCTCCACCCGCAAGCTCACCCTGACCGATGCCGGGCAGGCGTTCTACGAACGTTGCGCCGATGCGGTGGACGGGCTGACCGATGCCGGGCAGTCGCTGATGGCCGGTGGCGAGGAGGTCGCCGGCCTGGTGCGGGTGGCGGCGCCGGCGGATTTCCTGGATTTCTTTCGGGTCGAATGGGTGGCCGACTTCCTGGCCGCGCATCCGCGCGTACGCCTGGAATTCTTGCTCAGCGATGCGCGTGCGGACCTGATTGCCGAGCGCATCGACGTGGCATTTCGCGCCGGCACCCTGGCCGACTCCAGTTACGTGGGGCGGCCGATCCTGGCCGACAACCGCGATGTGCTGGTGGCAAGCCCAGGCTATCTGCAGGCACGTGGCAGGCCGCTGCGCCTGGATGAGCTGCCGCAGCACGATTGCCTGGGCATTCCGCATCCCAGCGGGCACGTCAGCTGGACGCTGGTAGGTCCGTCCGGGCTTGCCGAAACAGTGCAGGTGCCCACCCGTTTTTCCGCAAATACAGCGCGCGCGCTACGCTTGGCGTCCGTGGCCGGGCTGGGGATCGCCTTGTTGCCGCAGGCACTGACCTGGCCGGATGTGGCCGAAGGCCGCCTGATCACGGTGTTGCCGGATTTCCAGCGCAATGGCCAGGGCGTGCATGCGCTGTATCCCAGCCGGCGGCATCAGCCGCGCGCGGTGACAGCGTTTATCGAGGCGGTCAGCGCGCGCTTGAATGCGATGTAGCGCGGTGCGCGGGCATTGGTTGATTGGGTGGTCGATGATTTGCTGCGCGCGTTTGCGACTTAAGTACAGCTAACAAAACGTAGCGCGCAACCGTCAGACGGGTGCAGGGAACCGGGGTGTACGGGTACTTGCCGATTCCGATCGCCAGCCACGCCCGCCTGGCCGCTGCGCAATCGTGTTGATCGCTGCGCTAAGGCGTAAGCAAGCGGCGTTTGTAGGGCTTTCCACAACACACCTCGAGCGATGCAATCGCTCGAGGTGTCTGCCTGAAGATCACGTCGGCGCAGCGATACCTCACCGCGCCAACCGGTTGCTGCGAGCGGCATGCAACCGCCCGCACCGGATCACACCGGCAAGGCGTTGATCTGCGCCTGCGCAGCGGCCATGCCGGCGGCGCGTGCCTCCGGCCCCAGGGCCAGGCCTTCGGCAACCACCACTTCCGGTTGATGCAGACCAACGAACCCCAGCGCGGCGCGCATGTAGGTTTCCGCATGCTCCAGTGCCGCCGTTGGCGAGCCTTCGCCATAGCGGCCACCGCGCGCCACCGCCAGGATCACCCGCTTGTTGCCGGCCAGCCCTTCGAGCGCGCCTTCGGCGGTGTAGCGGAAGGTCTTGCCGGCCACCAGCACGCGGTCGATCCACGCCTTGAGCTGGGTGGAGATGGTGAAGTTGTACAGCGCCACGCCGATCACCACGGTGTCGGCATCCAGGAATTCCTGCAGCACCTGCGCACCCAGCGCCAGGTCGTTGGCCAGCTCCGGCGTCTGGTCGCCGGTGGGGTTTTGCGCGGCCGCCAGATGTGCGCCGGACAGGTGGCCGATCGGGTTGGCCGCCAGGTCGCGGTAGGTGTACTGCAGCGCCGGATCGGCGGCCTGCAACTTGGCCACGATGCTGGCGGTGAGCTGGCGGCTGGCGGAATAGTCGCCCAGGATGCTGGAATCGAGATGGAGCAGTTTCATGGTGATGTCTCTGATGGAAGTGATGAAAGTGGTTGAAGTGATGCGTGGGGTGCGGCAACGCGCGAAGGCGTTGCTGCGGTGGTCTGGTGGTGAGTCATGGAGCGCTGTGCACACACGGGTGATGGTCACAGCGCCCTGTTGAAAGCGGAGAACAGCGCAAGCTGCAGCGCGTCAGGCCGTTGCTACATCGTGCGAGACGCATCTGCACTGCAGCGCACGGCTGAGATGCGTGGCGTGCGGCGTTTCCTGCGGGCGATGGCATCAGCGCGTTGCGCTGCTCCGTCCTGGGTGCAGCGCAGTGATCGGCGGCACGCATGCCGCCGATCGCGTTGCTCAACCCAGGCGCCCCTGGCTGCGCAGTTGCGCGCCGATGCGGCGGATCTCCGCTTCGCCCTGGGCCAGGCTGGCCGGGTTGGTGTGCACCGAGTAATGGCCCATCACCAGATCATGCGGATGCTTAACCGCCGAGCCGAGCACGAAGGTGGTCGGGCCAACCGCGGTCACCTCGATCGCCTGCTCGCCGTCCTTGAACACCGCCATGTGCCCGCTGGCGATGGTTTCGGCCGCCTCCAGCTGCCCACCGTGCACCGCGATCCAGGCCACGTCATGGCCGGCCGGCGGCACGTAGCGCCAACGCTCGCCGTCGGCCAGCTGCACGCTGAGGTAGGTCATGTCGGCCGGTGCCGGGATCAGGCTCTGCGCCTGGCCATAGCGCCCCAGCAACACCCGCGCCGGGCCCACGCTGGGCACCTTCTCTGGCGACAGATACAGGCTTTGCGCCGGGGCGTTCTCCTCGGCGGCCGGCAGCGCCACCCAGAGCTGGAAACCCACCGCCGACGCGCCGCCCACTGGCATGCCGTCGTGCCAGACGCCGTTGCCGGCGCGCATCCACTCCACCCCGCCGGTGGGCAGGGTGCCGTGCTTGCCGGTGCTGTCCTCGTAGCCCACCTCGCCCTCCATCAGGTAAGTCAGCGTGGCGATACCCGAATGCGGATGCATGCCCATCGGCGCCCCGTCAACCGTCGGCTTGACGGTGAACAGGTCCAGGAACACGAACGGCTTGACCAGCTGGCCCAGGTCGCCCGGGCTCATCAGCCGGGTGATCGGGCCGCGACGGGTGCCGCTGGTACGGAACACCACCGGGCGCGGCCGGGCGGCGGACGGCACGATCGGCGCGCCCTGCGACGGAGTATTGGCGTGGAAGGAGGCCAGTTGTGCGTTCATGTCGGTTCCCCTTGGGGTGTCGGTGGAGCGGTCTGCTCCGGTGAGGAAAAGACTAGGCGCCGCCGCATTGATCGACTAGACGGAAGATTTGGAGTGGAGTCGTCCACTATTCGAAGTAATCGACTGGTTGCTGGCAGTGGCCAGCCGGCCTGGCTCTGGGCCGCTTAGGTTGCAGCGCGCGTTGCGTCGCTGCCTGCTGCGCGGCGCAAACGTGTGCATCCATTCGCACTGCAAAGGGTTTCTTGCGACTGGTCACTGGCTGTAATCGCAGCGTGCTGATCGCGGTATGGCACTCACCGGAATGCCCGGCAGCAAAGCGTATGCATGGGTTCGCAGCGCGTAGCGGCTCCATGACGGCGGATCGCTGATTGCGGCTTGGCGCCAACCGGGTGCATTGCAGCCAAGCACGCGTATCTGCTCGAATTGCCAGGGATTGGTCGCCGCTGATCGCTGATCGCTGCATGGCAATACCGGAGCACAGCAGCAAAGCAGGTGCATCCGCTCACAGCGCGAAGGGGTTCCAGCGATGCTGGTCGCCGATCACCGCACGCTCGCCCTCACTGACTTGCGACAGCAGTACACGCTGCTGAGCTCCCAGGCGGTTCGTACGCGAGACACCCCAGTCGCACCTTGGGTTAAGCCCTGTGCGATGAGAAACCCACCTAACAGCACGCATCAACGCCTCACTGCCAGACACTGGCGGCAGTGCCCCGCACGCCGGGGAGACGTGGACCCACGGCAGAGATTTCAAAAAACCGTTGACAGCCGTTGAATCGCGTGTAATCGTGTCACCAACACATCGACTTGACCGCCATGACTACCAGTACCCGCTTCGTCGTCGCAACCCATCTCCTGACCGCTCTGGCGGTCGTGGGCGGCAAGCCGATGCGCTCGGAAGACCTGGCCTACAGCGCCAACACCGGCGCGGTGGTGGTCCGCGGTCTGCTCTCGCGGCTGACGGCTGCCGGGCTGACCACCTCGCAGCTCGGTGCTGGCGGTGGTGCGCTGCTGGCCAAGCCGGCCGAGCAGATCACCCTGCTGGACATCTACCGTGCGGTGGAGAACACCGAGCTGTTTGCGGTGCACCGCACCCCGCCGTGCGAAAATTGCGCGGTGGGCGGCAACATCCTGCCGGCCCTGCAGCCGGTGCTGCAACGCGCGCAGCAGGCAATGGAAGCGCAACTGGCCGCCGTCAGCGTGGCCCAGCTCGCGGCCGACGTGGCCCGGCTGGGCAAGTTCACCCTACCGCTAGAACAGTAGTCCAATCCCACCCCTTCATTTCACTTTAAATGTCGTCATGTCGACGACATACATTAGGAAAGTCACCATGAGCATTGGCATCATCGGCGCAGGCGCCATCGACAGTGGTTTCGCACGCATCCTGGCCAGCAAGCACATCCCGGCAATGATTTCCAACAGCCGCGGCCCGGACTCGCTGCAGGCATTGGCGGCCGAACTCGGCCCCTCGATCACCCCGGCCACTGCCCAGCAGGCCGCCCAGGCCGACATCGTGCTGGTGGCGGTGCGCTGGCAAAGCCTGTCCGCCGCTCTGGCTGGCCTGCCCGACTGGAACGGCCGCATCGTCATCGATGCCAACAACGCGCTGATGGACGTTGCACCCGATTCACCGGACGCCACCGACCCGTCCAACCCGCTCGGCGGCTATGGGCTGAAGGCGATCGATCTCGGCGGCCGGCCCTCCAGCGTGGTGTTCTCCGAGCTGGTCCCGGGCGCCCGCGTGGTCAAGGCGTTCAACCACCTGGACGCGCAGCTGCTGGCCAAGCTCGACGTCGCCGAAGGCAAACGCGCGTTCTTCCTGGCTGGCGACGATGCCGATGCCAAGGCGCAGGTCGCCGCGCTGATCACGCAGCTGGACCTGGCCAGCGTGGACCTGGGCGGCCTGGCCAGCGGCGGCAGCTTGTTCGACCTGCCGTTTGGCCCGCTGTCGGTGGCCAGCTTCGTCAAACTCTGAGTTGGAAGGCTGGCAGCGGCAGTGCGACGGTGGCCCACACGCGACCGTCGCAGTTGCGGGAGCTGAAGCCATCGCCACCGCTGTCTGTGGCCCAGCACGTCCGCGGGTGACGGGATAAGGCAGCACCTCCATGTGACCCGGGTCAAGCAATGCTCGGCGCCGGGCCATATGCGATGGGTATTGTCGTGGTTGCCTTGCAGCCGGAACTGATGAGTAGTGGAGTTGCGGTTGCTGATGCTGTTGTTGCCGGTGCCGTTGGTTGCTGTCGCCGGTATCGATGCGGTTGCTCGTGCATCACTGCCTTCGGCAGTCAGCGTCCTGTTTCGTCTCGATCCTGACGCTTGGACCGACGACATGCGCACCAGACCTTCAAAACCAGCTCGCTGAGCGACGCGCCAGGCGTTGGGCGTTCCTGGCGTAGGAGCTTGGCTTTCGGCCTGACCAAGCACTGCGCACTGATCGGCGGTCTACTCCGCAACCAGATGCCCCAACCAGCGCGCGACATCCGCTCAACGCTTCGCCACGCGCGCCGCAAGCACCGGCGTCTTCATCCGATCCCCACAGCGCGGCCTTCACGCTTGCGGCCATTCT
Organism: Xanthomonas sp. NCPPB 4037; assembly: GCF_041475695.2. Taxonomy (NCBI): domain Bacteria; kingdom Pseudomonadati; phylum Pseudomonadota; class Gammaproteobacteria; order Lysobacterales; family Lysobacteraceae; genus Xanthomonas; species Xanthomonas sp. NCPPB 4037. The sequence continues at coordinate 47,932 of NZ_CM191261.1, read as the reverse complement.
TCCCGCTGGAGATCACCATGGTCCGCACCCTCGCCCCGCTTGCCGCCGTCCTGTTGCTGTCGGCGTGCAGCACCAACCAGGTTGCGCAGGTGCAGCCGATCGATGGCGTGATCTCCGGCCAGTGCCATACCGACAAGGTGCGCGGCGCCGTGGGTCTGGCCGCCGCGGCGCAGACCGTAGAACGCGCCCGCGTGGATAGCGACAGCCTGCAGGTCAGCGTGCGCCGTGGCGAGCGCAGCACCGGCGGCACCACCGCCAGCGGCCTGGCCGACCCGGCCCAGGGCGCAAGCGAAACCGGCGGCGATCACCTCACCATCGAGACCGGCCCGAACGACAACATCACCGCCATCTATTGCGGCTGAGTATTCCGCGCGCGCCAACTGCGCCATCGCCGCCTGGTGACTCGCCAGCGCGGCGCATTCGCATACGTCTGCAGGGCGCCGATGGCATTGGATAAAGCCATGCGGCACAACGCGCGGACCATGCGCATGGCGCGTCGGTCCGAATTGCCTTGAAGCCACGCCGATGCGCGCAGGTTGCGGCCCTGCAGTTCGCCTGATGCCGATGCGTTGAAGTGCTCTCCAAACCACAGTCGCGCAAAACCACGCTGTGCCGCACGATCCGATACGCAAAAATGGGCGCAGCGCCAGCAAGGCTGAGCGGCGGCATCGGCAAGCAGTGGCATCCGCATGCGCGCAAGACGGCGTGTCGCCCAACATGAGCAAGGTGCGGCTGAGAGCCGTTGTGGCAGCCGCCTGGCTCTTCCCGATGGCCCGTTAGCCACCTTGACCCTTACCGATGGTCCCGACCGTTGCCGGTCGCTGATGCGTCGCGCCGGTATGCAAAGCCACACAATGCCTACGCACATGCACATGCACATGCGACCGTGCGGCGTCGCCGGCGAAACTGTCGTCTAGCGGGCAGCAATTTTCTTCTGCTTGCCATCCACACTGCACATCCTTGTATGACCGAGCGTTCGCATGGCCCCGCAGTGCCCGTTGCCGCTCGCTCTGAAGCCCTGTCAGCAACTGCGCACAGTGCAACGTCGTGACTGCTGGGCGGATGCATTTCGCGACGTTGCTAATCTACAAAGACATCGCGCGCGCACTGAACGCACGCACCACCGCGAACACCCGTCCAGCCACAAACGGTTGAAAACATCCCGCCGCCCGCGACAGACTGCCGGCGGACTCATCCTTGCGGGGATGCCTTGCGCGGCGTGCTGGCACACTGCATCCACAAGGTAGGCGGCGGGTGCCTGAGCCAGACTCTGCAACCGGGTGTGAGGATTGATGGCGCGTTCGTACAGGACTTCATTTTTTCGCGAATGGATCACTGCGCCCGCATCGGTTGCGGCGATCCTTCCCTCCGGGCGCGCGCTGGCCGCGGTGATCACCTCCGAGCTCTCGCATACCACCGAGCGGGTGCTCGAACTCGGCCCCGGCACCGGTGTGTTCACCGAAGCGATGCTCGACAGGGGCGTGCAGGAAAACAACCTGGTGCTGCTGGAGTACAACGCGGCGTTTTCCGCATTGCTCAAACAGCGGTTTCCCAGTGCCAACCTGCTGCAGATGGATGTGACCGGCCTGGAAGCACTGCCGCGCATCGACGGCGGGCGCGTGGATGCGGTGATCTGTGGCCTGGGCTTGCTGACCATGCCCATGCACCAGGTGGCGGCGATCGTGCGCGGTGCCTTCCTGCATCTCAAGGATGATGGCCGGATGTATCTGTTTACCTACGGATTGAAGTGCTCGGTGCCCGACTGCATTCTCGACCAGCTCGATCTGGAGGCGGTCAAGATCGGGCGCACGTATCGCAACCTGCCGCCGGCGACTACCTACCGCCTGCAGCGCCGTTCGTACGCCTGCTGATTCACACAATCCGGTCGCGCACCGCGCGCACAACAGGTCGCGCGACAAACGCACAAGGCACCTGCCGAAGCGATGCACACCGCCATTGCCTCGGCACCACGCCAGGACACGCACCGCATCACGCCGCCTTGCGTGCGCCCACCTTCGCCGTCGTCGGCCGCTTGATGGCACGCTTGCTCGCACGCTTGGCTGGCTTGACCGATGTGGCCGAGGACTTCGCCGCTTTCACCACCTTGCGCACCTTGGCGCGCGAGGCGCTCAAGAACCGCAGCGTGGCCGCTTCCCACTGCCGTTCGCCGCGCACACCGGTGGCCAGGGTCTGCAACTCGCCAGCGCGCCAGCCTTCGAACACGCAAGGGTCGATGTAGGCCTTGCGGCAGACCGACGGCGTGTTGCCCAGCGCATCGGCCACCTCGCGAATGACATCGTTCTGCACCTGCTTGAGCGCCCGTTCGCTGCTGCGCTCGGGCAAGGGCAGCCGCGCCAGGCGCTGCAACGCCGCCAGCGTGCCGCCCCAGGTGCGGAAGTCCTTTGCGGTGAAGTCCTCGCCCATCGCCTCGCGCAGATAGTCGTTGACCTCGCCCGAATCCACCGGCTGCAGCTGGCCGTCATCGTCCTTGTACTGAAACAACGACTGCCCCGGCAGCTGCTGACATTCGCGGATCAGTTTGACCAGGTGCTTGTCGTCGACTTCGATCTCATGTTCCTGGCCACTCTTGCCGCGGAACTTGAGCCGCGCGCGGCCGCCTTTCAGAAATTCCATGTGCCGGTTGCGCAGCGTGGTCAGCCCGTAGGAGCGGTTACTGCGCGCGTATTCGGCATTGCCCACACGCACCAGCGTGTCAGCCAGCAACGCCACCACGATGGCCAGTACCTTTTCGCGTGGGAAGCCCGGCAGCAGCAGATCGCGGCGCAGCCGGCGGCGCAACTTCGGCAGTGCTTCGCCGAAGGCGATCACGCGCTCGAACTTGCCTTCGCCCCGCACCTGCGCCCAATCGGCGTGGTAGCGGTACTGCTTGCGCCGGCGTGCATCGCGGCCGGTGGCCTGCAGATGGCCGTTGGGCTTGGCGCAGATCCACACCTCGGTATACGCCGGCGGAATGGCCAACGCGCGGATCCGCTGCAAGGTGTCGGCATCGGTCACCCGCTGCCCGTCCGCGTCCCGGTAGCTGAAGCTCTTGCCAGCCTTGCGGCGGCTGATACCGGGCTGCTGATCATTGACATAGACCAGGCCGGCCGCACGCGCGGTGGCCTTGGCCTGGGCCACCGCAGCAGCGGTGGTGACGGCGGCGGTGGCGGCCACCGCAGTGGTGGCGACGGTGGCCAGCTTGCCCGCGGTGCTGGCAGCGACGGCGGCATTGCGAAGAACACGGTTGGCTTTCATTGCGCACACATCGGAAGGCTGGCGCCGATTGTTGGGCCGGGCCGGACTAGGCCGCGTCAACGTCATGGCAACGCAGCGTGCGCAAGCAATGCCTGCGGCGGCGTTTGTGCTTATGCTTGGGCCATCCCCCTGTGCTGGAGTCATCGATGAGGTTTGTCCTGCCTACCGCCCGCCTGGCCTGCACGCTGGTTGTGCTGGCCGCACTCAGCGCCTGTAACAAGCCGCAACCGGACGAGCAGGAAGCCGTCTCCGCCAAGGCGCAGCAAGCCGCCGAACAAGCCTCCGCCCCGGCACCGGCTGCCGCACCGGACGCACCGCCCATCGGCACCTGCGATGCCACTCAAGTGCAATCGCTGGTGGGCCAGCCCTTGACCGAAACCGTGAGCGAACAAGCCCGCAACGACGCCGGTGCCAAGGCGGTGCGTGTGCTCAAACCCGGCCAGATGACCACGATGGAGTTCAACGGCGAACGGCTCAATCTGGAAGTGGACGCCAAGAACATGATCACCTCGGTCCGCTGCGGCTGAGCACGCAGCAGGCCTGGCGCTCCCATCGGGCGCCAAGCCTGCTGGCACAAGGGATTCAGGCCGCTCTCGTTGCAGCTGTAACGGTGTATTGCGGCACCGCATCAACTGTGTTTTAGTCGATGATCCGGTGATCTCCTGCACCGCTCCATGGTCGAGCGGTGCAACGTCGTCGCCGTTTTCCCGGATCGCAAAGAGGCAGACATGGCCCCCCGCACTCGCCAAGGGCTCGACGACTACGGTCTCTACAACAGCGCGCGCGACGAACGCGACGCCTGTGGTTTTGGCATGGTCGCGCAGTTGGACGACCAGCCTTCCCGTTCGCTGGTCGATACCGCGATCGCTGCGCTGTCGCGCATGACCCACCGTGGCGGCGTGGCCGCCGACGGGCTCACCGGCGACGGCTGCGGCCTGCTGATCCGCAAACCCGATGCCTTCCTGCGCGGGCTGGCCCGCGATGCCGGCATCACGCTAGGCACGCGCTATGCGGCCGGCGTGGTGTTCCTGCCGCTGGACGAGGCCGATGCGGCGCGCTGTCGCAGCGAGCTGGAAACCCAGCTGCAGATTGCCGGCGTGCAGTTCCGCGGCTGGCGCGTGGTGCCCACCGATGACAGCGTGTGCGGCCAGCTGGCCCGCGACACCCTGCCGCGCATCGAGCAAGTGTTTGTCGATGCCGGCGCCGAGCAGACCGAAGACGGCTTCACCCTGGCGCTGTTTCTGGCGCGCCGCCGCGCCGAGCAGGCCCTGCGCGAGGTGGACAACTTCTACGTCACCACGCTGTCGCCCAATGGCATCAGCTACAAGGGCATGGTGCTGCCGGACAAGCTGAGCACGTTCTACCCGGACCTGCAGCGCAGCGATCTATCGTCCAGCGCGATTGTCTTTCACCAACGTTTTTCCACCAACACGCTGCCGCGCTGGCCGCTGGCGCATCCGTTCCGCCTGCTCGCCCACAACGGCGAGATCAACACCATCGAAGGCAACCGGCGCTGGGCGCAGGCGCGTAGCAAGGTGTGGCAGACGCCGCGCTTTGACATCGCCGAATTCGACCCGGTGATCTCCATGCACGGCTCCGATTCGCAGAGCCTGGACAACATGCTGGAGCTGCTGATCGCCGGTGGCATGGACCTGCTGCAGGCGCTGCGCATCCTGGTGCCGCCGGCGACCCAGTCGCTGGAGTTCAAGGACGCCGATCTGGCTGCGTTCTACGAGTTCTACGGCCTCAATACCGAGCCGTGGGACGGCCCGGCCGGCATCGTGGCCTGCGACAGCCGTTACGCGGCCTGCATGCTCGACCGCAACGGCCTGCGTCCGGCGCGCTGGATGCTGACCTCCGACCGCCATTTCCTGGTGGCCTCCGAGGCGGGCGTGTGGGAATTGCCGGCCGAGCGCATCACCCGCAAGGGCAAGCTGGGCCCGGGCGAGATGATGGCGATCGATCTCAAGCGCGGCGATCTGCTCGATTCCGATGCCATCGACCGCATCAACCGTGCGCGTGCGCCCTACAAGCAATGGCTGCAGCAGGGCGTGACTTACCTGCAGACCGAATTGATCGACCCCTCGCTGGTGGAAGAACCCTTCAGCGAGCAGACCCTGCGCAGCTACCACAAGCTGTTCCAGCTCAGCACCGAGGAAGTGGAGCAGATCCTGCGCCCGCTGGCCGAGACCGAGCAGGAGGCCACCGGCTCGATGGGCGACGACACCCCGATGGCAGTGCTCAGCCGCCAGACCCGGCCGCTGTACGACTACTTCCGCCAGGCCTTTGCGCAGGTCACCAACCCGCCGATCGACCCGCTGCGCGAAGGCATCGCGATGTCGCTCACCACCCAGCTCGGCAAGGAGACCAATATCTTCCATGCCGGCGCGGAGACGGTGAACCACGTCATCCTGAATTCGCCGGTGCTCAGCCAGCGCAAGCTGCGCCAGCTGCTGAAGATGGAGCAGTACGTTGCGCGCAATCGGCTGATCGACCTGTCCTACAGCGTCGAAGAAGGCTTGAAGGCCGGCCTGGAACGCATCTGCCAGGAAGTGGAAGCCGCCGCCCGCGATGGCGCGGTGATGCTGCTGCTGTCCGACCGTTATCCAGTGCCGGACCGCCCGATGGCGCACGCGTTGCTGGCCACCGGCGCGGTGCATCACCACCTGTGCAAGGTGGGCCTGCGCTGCGACGTCAACCTGATCATCGAAACCGGCACCGCGCGCGACCCGCACCACATGGCCTGCCTGCTCGGCTTCGGCGCCACCGCGGTGTACCCGTATCTGGCCTACCAGACCCTGTTCGACCTGGGCCGGCGCGGCATCCTGCAGCTGAGCAAGGGCGGCGAGCAGTCGCAGATCGGCCGCCGCTACCGCAAGGGCATCTACAAGGGCCTGTCCAAGATCATCTCCAAGATGGGCATCTGCACCATCGCCAGCTACCGCGGCGCGCAGTTGTTCGAAATCGTCGGGCTGGACCCGGACGTGGTGGAGCTGTGCTTTGCCGAAACGCCGGCGCGTATCGGCGGGGTGAGCCTGTCGCGGCTGGATACCGAAGCGCGCGAACTCACCGCACGCGCCTGGAACGACCAGCTCAAGCCGGAAGTGGGCGGCCTGCTCAAGTACGTGCACGGCGGCGAGTACCACATGTACAACCCGGACGTGGTCATGACGCTGCAGCGCGCCACCCGCACCGGCGATGCCAGCGATTGGCAGAAGTATGTGGATGCGGTGCATTCGCGCCCGGCCTCCACGCTGCGCGATCTGGTGCAGCTCAAGCGCGCCGACACCCCCACCCCGCTGGACGAAGTCGCCCCGCCCGCCGATGTGCTGCGCCGGTTCGACACCGCCGCGATCAGCCTGGGTGCGTTGTCGCCGGAAGCGCACGAGGCGCTCGCCATTGCGATGAACCGCCTGGGCGGGCGCAGCAATTCCGGCGAAGGCGGCGAAGATCCGGCCCGCTACGGCACCGAGAAGCGCTCCAAGATCAAGCAGGTGGCCTCCGGCCGTTTCGGCGTGACCCCGGAATACCTGGTCAACGCCGAGGTGTTGCAGATCAAGGTCGCGCAGGGCGCCAAGCCCGGCGAAGGCGGCCAGCTGCCCGGCCACAAGGTCAACGAGCTGATCGCCCGGCTGCGTTACGCCAAGCCCGGCATCGGCCTGATCAGCCCGCCGCCGCATCACGACATCTATTCGATCGAAGACCTGGCCCAGCTGATCTATGACCTCAAGCAGGTCAACCCGACCGCACTGGTGTCGGTGAAGCTGGTCGCGCATGCCGGCGTCGGCACCATTGCCGCCGGCGTGGTCAAGGCCGGCGCCGATCTGATCACCGTGTCCGGCCATGACGGCGGCACCGGTGCCAGCCCGGTCAGCTCGATCCGCTATGCGGGCGTGCCGTGGGAACTGGGCGTGGCCGAGTCGCACCAGGCGCTGGTGGCCAACGACCTGCGCGACCGCACCATCCTGCAGACCGACGGCGGCCTGAAGACCGGCCTGGACGTGGTCAAGGCCGCGTTGCTGGGCGCCGACAGCTTCGGCTTCGGCACCGCGCCGATGATTGTGCTGGGCTGCAAGTACCTGCGCATCTGCCACCTCAACAACTGCGCCACCGGCGTGGCCACGCAGGACGAGCGCCTGCGCGCGAACTACTTCACCGGCCTGCCCGAACGCGTGGAGCATTTCTTCCGCCTGCTGGCCGAAGAAGTGCGCCAGTGGTTGTCTTACCTGGGCGTGCGTTCGCTGGACGAGATCGTTGGCCGCACCGACCTGCTGGAACAGCTCGAGGTTTCGCCGCGTCCGGGCGTCAAGGTCGATCTGTCACGCCTGCTCACCCATGCGCAGTACGACGGCAGCCATTGCGCGGCCCAGCGCCTGTACGAATCGCCGGACAGCCTGGCCACGCAGATGGACGGCCTGCTCGCCGATGCGATCGCCAACAAGACCGGCGGCGACCATCGCTTCCTGATCCACAACACCGACCGTTCGATCGGCGCGCGCCTGTCCGGCACCATTGCGCGGGCGCACGGCAACCATGGCATGAGCGATGCGCCGTTGAACCTGCGCTTCCGCGGCACCGCCGGGCAAAGCTTCGGCGCGTTCAACGCCGGTGGCCTGCAGCTGGAGCTGGAAGGCGAAGCCAACGACTACGTCGGCAAGGGCATGGCCGGCGGCCGGCTGGTGGTGCGCCCACCACGCGGCGCACGCTTTGAAGCGCGCAATACGCCGATCGTGGGCAACACCTGCCTGTATGGCGCCACCGGCGGCGAGCTGTTCGCAGCCGGGCGCGCGGGCGAGCGCTTTGCGGTGCGTAACTCCGGCGCACTGGCGGTGGTGGAAGGCGCCGGCGACCACTGCTGCGAATACATGACCGACGGCGTGGTGCTGGTGCTGGGCAAGGTGGGCCTGAACTTCGGCGCCGGCTTCACCGGCGGTCTGGCCTACGTACTGGATATCGAACGCGACTTCGTGGACCGCTACAACCACGAACTGATCGACATCCACCGCGTCTCCGCCGAAGGTTTCGAAAACCATCGCCAGCACCTGCACACCCTGATCAGCCGCCACCGCGAGCTGACCGGCAGCATCTGGGCGCAGCAGATCCTCGACGAGTTCCGTGACTACATCGGCAAGTTCTGGCTGGTCAAACCCAAGGCCGCCAGCATTGAGTCGTTGACCGAGTCGCTGCGGCGCGCCGCCTGATGGCGGCACGGCGCAGCGACGGGATTGGAGATTTGGGATTTGGGATTCGCTCGATCCCTGCGACCTGCCGTCGCATTGGCGAATTCCGATTCCCGGATCTCCATCCCCTGCGCTCAAGCGTCGAGATGCTTTGTTCGAGGTTCGCACTGCATCAGACCCAGGTCGCCCGCTCTAGCGAATCCCCAATCCCAACTCCCGAATCCCAGCCCCTATGAGCCGCAAGCAAGCCTTCCAATTCCTTGACCTGCCGCGGACCATGCCCACGCGCATCCCGGTGGAGCTGCGTACGTCCGGTGACTGGGGCGAGTTGTACGGCAAGTTCGACAAGGCCGACGCGCAATACCAGTCCGGCCGCTGTCTGGATTGCGGCAACCCGTACTGCAGCTGGAAGTGCCCGGTGCACAACGCCATTCCGCAGTGGCTGCAGCTGGTGCAGGAAGATCGCATCATCGAGGCCGCCGCGCTGTGCCATTCCACCAACCCGCTGCCGGAAGTGTGCGGGCGCGTGTGTCCGCAGGACCGCCTGTGCGAGGGCAGCTGCACGCTGGAGGAATTCGGCGCGGTCACCATCGGCGCGGTGGAAAAGTACATCGTCGATACCGCCTTCAGCATGGGCTGGCGCCCGGACCTGGGCAACGTGCAGCCCAGCGGCCACCGCGTGGCCGTGGTCGGCGCCGGCCCGGCAGGCCTGTCCTGCGCGGACCGCCTGGTGCGGGCCGGCATCGAAGCGGTGGTCTACGACCGCTACGAACAGATCGGCGGGCTGCTGCAGTTCGGCATCCCCAGCTTCAAGCTGGACAAGTCGGTGATCGGCAAGCGCCGCGAGATCCTGGAAGGCATGGGCGTGCAGTTCCGCCTGGGCGTGGAGATCGGCAAGGATGTCAGCATCGAACAGTTGCTCGGCGAATACGATGCCGTGTTCCTGGGCACCGGCGCGTACCGCTACACCGACGGCGGCCTGCCCGGCCAGGATCTGAAGAACGTGTTGCCGGCGTTGCCGTTTCTGGTGCAGAACAGCCGCATCGTCAGCGGCAACGACCCGCACGGCCGGCCGATCGCCGGCTGGGAAGACCAGATCGCCCTGCCCGACCTCAACGGCAAGCGCGTGGTGGTACTGGGCGGCGGCGACACCGGCATGGACTGCGTGCGCAGCGCCATCCGCCTGGGCGCGGCCAAAGTCACCTGTGCCTACCGCCGCGACGAATCCAGCATGCCGGGCTCGGCGCGCGAAGTGGCCAACGCGCGCGAAGAAGGCGTGCGCTTCCTGTTCAACCGCCAGCCGCTGTCGATCGAGTCCGGCGCCGACGACGAAGCCATCGGCGTGACCGTGGTGGAAACCAAACTCGGCGAGCCCGACGCCAGCGGCCGCCGCAACGCAGTGCCGGTGGAAGGCAGCGAATCCCTGCTGGAAGCGGACGTGGTGATCATCGCGTTCGGCTTCTCGCCGACGGTGCCGGAGTGGCTGTCCTCGCAAGGCGTGGAAGCCGGCAGCAACGGCCGCATCGTCGCCCCGGCCGACGGCAACGGCCGCCTGCCCTACCAGACCAGCAACCCCCGCCTGTTCGCCGGTGGCGACTGCGTGCGCGGCGCCGACCTGGTGGTCACCGCCGTGGCCGAAGGCCGCGACGCGGCCGGCAGCATCGTGCAGCTGCTGGGTGTCAAAGCGCAGGTCAAGGAGCCGGCTGCGGCGTGAGGCACGTCAGATTTTGAATCAGTCAATTCGCCGCCTCGAAGGACTTAGGACGGCGTCACTCAACGCTGAGCGTGCTTTTAAAGCTGCGACGTCTACTAATAATGCTCACTATCCAGAAGTGCAACGACACACATGGGCCGCAGCTGCCATTCTTCACTGTGACATCCTTCGTTATATCGTTACCTTCGAAAACTCAACCACAGAAGGACTTGTTCGTTTACTTTGGATGGGTGACATCGTCTCTATGCTTTATGAAGCCAAGATATGGTTTCAGAAGACCGGCAACACCAACTTGCAGAATATCGCATCCTCAAGCGGCGCAGACGTATCCGCACTCAAAGCTAAGATAAAAGCTCTTAGAAAAAGATATCCACTAAACGGTATCGAAGCTTTTGCAGACTTCCGCAATAAGGTCGGCCATCACTACGACCCCTCGTTTGTTGCACATCTCCATACGTTCTCAGAGATGGATTCGCGAGCCTTCTATAGTGCCTTGACCAACTACGCGAATTTCTCAGGCGAATGGGTGGTGCTCTGTAAAGAGGTCATCAAGCAAGCATCCGGTGAACATTGACACGAATAGTTTCCATTGCTGCGTGTGTCACACGTTCTTGTACGCCAAGCTCCACCGCCTGAGCCCAACAGCGACGCAGGCGATGGCAGGACGGCTGATGCGCTGACGGATCAGGCCGCCTTGGCCAGCGTGTCCATATCGATCACGAAGCGGTACTTCACGTCGCCCTTGAGCATGCGCTCGTAGGCCTCGTTGATCTGGTCGGCGCGGATGGTTTCGATGTCGGAGACGATGTTGTGCTTGGCGCAGAAATCGAGCATTTCCTGGGTCTGGCGGATGCCGCCGATCAGCGAACCGGCCAGCGTGCGGCGCTTCATCACCAGGTTGAACACCGCCGGTGACGGATGCGAATGTTCGGGCACGCCCACCAGCACCATCGCGCCGTCGCGCTTGAGCGCATTGAGGAACGGGTCCAGGTTGTGCGGCGCAGCCACGGTGTTGAGGATGAAATCCAGGGTGTTGTACTGCGCCGCCATCTGCGCCTCGTCCTTGGAAATCACCACTTCGCTGGCGCCCAGGCGCAACGCGTCGGCGCGCTTGCTTTCGGAGGTGGTGAACAGCACCACGGTGGCGCCCATGGCCTTGGCGATCTTCACCGCCATGTGGCCCAGGCCACCCAGGCCGACCACGCCCACCTTCTGCCCGGGGCCAACCTTCCAATGCGCCAGTGGCGAATAGGTGGTGATGCCGGCGCACAACAACGGGGCCACGGCGGCCAGGTTGTCGCTGTGGGAAATGTGCAGCACATATTTCTGGTCCACCACGATATGGTCGGAGTACCCGCCATAGGTGTTCTCGCCACCGCCAAACATCGGGCCGTTATAGGTGCCGGTGAAGCCCTGTTCGCAATATTGCTCCTCGCCTTCCTGGCAGGAGGCGCAGCTGCGGCAGCTGTCGACCATGCAGCCCACACCGGCCAGGTCACCGACCTTGAAGTTGGTCACGGCGCTGCCGACGGCAGTGACGCGGCCCACGATTTCGTGGCCCGGCACCGAGGGATACACCGTGTTGTGCCATTCGTTGCGTGCGGTGTGCAGGTCCGAGTGGCACACACCGCAGTAGGCGATGTCGATCTGCACATCGTCGGGACCCGGCGCGCGACGTTCGAAGACGAACGGCGCCAGCGGCTGGTCGGCGGTTTGGGCGGCGTAGGCGTGGGCTTTGCTCATGGGAATACTCCAGGGGACGGAAACGCCGCCCGCGCAGGGCGCAGACAGCAAAAAAGTAGGTGCATTAGCTTAGGACACCGCTCCGTCGCACTCCTGCGACAGTGCGTCTTGCCAGTCGGCTTGCGAACTCGACCGTGGCGCCAGCATGGCGCTTTGGACGTTCGCGCATCATCAAATCAGCGTTGCCCGCGTGAATGGCGCGCTAACGCCGGGGCCCCTAGGCTGACCATCGATGGTGTGGCGCTGCACCATCCTCGCTGGCCGTGCCCTCCCCCTGCGGCCACCTACGTCGACTGCCGAAGGAGGCTCCCCCATGTTCCCATCTCTCCCCCGCTCCCCCCGTACCCACGCTGCCGCACTCGCGCTGACCCTGCTCGCGTCGTTGCCGTTGGCGCACGCCAAGGAGCCGGACAACGCCCGCGGCGGATTGAAGTACGTGGGTGTCAACATCTCCGGCGCCGAGTTCAACTCGCGCAAGAAGCCCGGCACGCTCTACAAGGACTACACCTACCCGGCGGCGGCGGATTTCAGTTATTTCGCCAGCAAGGGTATGAACACCATTCGCTTGCCGTTCCTGTGGGAGCGCCTGCAGCCAACCCTCAATGGCGAGCTGGATGCGGCGCAACTGGCGTTGATCAAGAAATCCGTGGCCGCCGCCAAGGCCAACAAGCAGTTCCTGATCCTGGACCTGCACAACTACGCCAAGTACAACGGCAAGCGCATCGGTACCGACGAGGTGCCGCCTGCAGCACTGGCCGATCTGTGGCGCCGCCTGGCGCTGGAGTTCAAGGACGACAAGCAGGTGATCTTCGGGCTGATGAACGAGCCCAATGGCATCTCCTCCACCGACTGGGCCGCGGCCGCACAAGCGGCGATCAACACCATCCGCAAGACCGGCGCGACCAATTTGATTCTGGTGCCTGGCACGGCCTACACCGGCGCGCACAGCTGGCGCAGCACCAGCTACGGCGTCTCCAATGCCAAGGCCCTGCAGATTCTCAAGGACCCGGGCAACAATCTGGCCTTCGAAGCGCATCAATACCTGGACGGCGACTACAGCGGCACCAAGCCCGAATGCACCAGTGCCACGGTGGGCGCGGACAAGTTGCGCGGCTTTACCGACTGGCTGCGCGAGAACAAGCAGAAAGGCTTCCTGGGCGAGTTCGGCACGGCCAACAATGCGGTCTGCAACGATGCGCTGAAAGGCATGCTGAGCTACATGGAAAAGAACAGCGACGTGTGGCTGGGCTGGACCTGGTGGGCGGCCGGCGCGTGGTGGAAGCCGGATTATCCGTTCAATGTGCAGCCGGGCAAGGACGGCAGCGAGAAGCCGCAGATGTCGATCCTGAGCGAGCACGCGCGCCGCGCCGGCAAATAAGCGTCACGGCGAGCAAACGCCAGGCAAGTGCGCATGCGCGGAGCCGTTGGCGTGGACACTCAGTCCATACCGATGCACCTCCACGCTCGCGCCTGCCTGGCGTCTGTGTATCTACTTGCTGGCCGCTTTAGCGCGGCCGAATGCCAACGCCGCACGCGCGACGTTGGCGATGTCTGTCATCTGACGCGCCGTTTGTGCGGCGTGTAGGTGGAACTGCCACGTGCGCGTACACCGGCTCGCAGCCACATAGGCAACCGTGATCACGCTGGCGCACCGCGGTCGTTGCGGTGTGGCTGCCCGTGCATGCAGTGATCACCGCATGCCGTGTTTTTAGCCAGGCAGTTTTTTCGCCACAGGTCTCTTGGCCGACGCGCCACGCGCGCCGTTGCAAGCTGCGTGCACGCTTCCATACATGGGCATGACAAAGTGCCTCTCTCGCGGATGCGTCGACCAGATCCTGCCGCCACTGCGAAATAACGCACAGCTTGGAAGAGTGATACCTCGCATCTGTAGTTTCAGCGTGCCGTTGCGCCTAGGGTAGAGACAGATGCGCTGTTGGCCGCGTCGCGCGGCATGACGTTGCGGGCAGCGTATCTCCCCCGCAACTGCAAGGAACACCCCATGTCTGCCTCCCCCTCCTGGCCACGCCAGCTGCTGCGCTGCGCGTTGATCATGCTGTGCATCGCCACGATGTCCATCGCACAGGCGCAAAGCCCCAATCGTCTGAAATACGCAGGCGTCAACATCTCCGGTGCAGAGATCCAGTCGTCCAAAAAACCGGGCGTGCTCAATATCGACTACCGCTATCCAGCCGCGTCCGAGTACAGGTACTTCGCGGGCAAGCAAATGAACATCGTGCGCCTGCCGATCCTGTGGGAGCGCATGCAGCCCAAAGCTCAAGGTCCGCTGGATCAGGCACAACTGGCATTGCTGAAGCAGGCAGTGGCCAACGCCAAGGCCGCCAATCAATACCTGATTATCGATGTGCACAACTACGCCAAGTACTACGGCCAGAAGATCGGCAGTAAGCCGGTGCCGGTGCGCACGTTCACCGACCTCTGGCGCCGTCTGGCCATTGCGTTCAAGAGCGACAACGCCGTGATCTTCGGGCTGATGAACGAGCCGTACGACATCTCGCCAGAGAGTTGGGCCGCCGCCGCGCAGGCGTCCATCGACAGCATTCGTGCCACCGGTGCCACCAACCTGATTCTGGTGCCCGGTGCATTGTGGTCGGGCGCACACAGCTGGTATTCCACCGTGGCCGGGCAGTCCAATGCAGTGGCGCTTGCGGACATCCGCGACCCATTGAATCGCTATGCGATCGAAGTCCATCAATACCTCGACACCGACTCCAGCGGCACCAGTGCCGGTTGTGTGAGCCGCACGATCGGTGCGGAGCGCTTGCGCAGTTTCACCGGCTGGCTGCGCGCGCAAGGCAAGCGTGGCTTTCTTGGCGAATTCGGCACCGCCAATAACGCAACCTGCAATGCGGCGCTGGACGGCATGCTCGGTTATCTCGAAACCAACCACGATGTGTGGATCGGTTGGACGTTCTGGGCGGCGGGCGCGTGGTGGAACACCAGCTATCCGTTCAATGTGCAGCCCGATGCGCAAGGCCGCGACAAGCCGCAGATGAAAACCTTGAGCGCACGCGCGCATCGCGTCACCCGATAACGGCAATCGATCAGTTCGCTTGTGTACAACTGCAGCAGCCGGCGCACGCAGTAGACCTGTACTGCTGGTGCGTCGGTTGCATGCGCAGCCAGAGATTTGGCGTCACGCTTTCGTCGCTTAGCAAATCGCATGTCGAGATTTCGTCGCGGTCGCGTCACACGTGAAAGCGCAGTCTCCCTTGAAAGCAGGCACAACCGCAGGATCCCGGTGCCAGCTCCTCCCACGCCGCATAAAGTGCAGGCCACAACGCAGTTTGTTTGTGAGCCCCTGCGCACATCATCTTTAACCACCGCGCGATGCGCGGCTGGCACGCGTGATGCATTGAACGGGCAGATGCAGCGTAACGAACGTCGATCGCACGCCATGGGGCTGCGATGCATCTTTTCCGTCGTCGAAGGAGTGGTTTCCATGTCGTGTTCTCTGTGGTTGCGCAGGCTAATGTCCTGCGCGGTGTTCTTCCTGCTGCTCGGTGTTCTGCCGATGGGCCATGCACAAACGCGTGCACTCAAGTACGCCGGCGTCAATTTGTCGGGTGCGGAATTTGCGTCATCGAAAAAACCTGGCGTCCTCAACAAGGACTACATGTATCCCGCCAGCACCGATTACAGCTATTTCGCTGGGACCGGAATGAACGTGATTCGCCTGCCGATCCTGTGGGAACGTCTGCAACCTGCCGCACGCGGCGAGCTGGATCCGGCCCAGCTGGCACTGGTGCAGCAAGCGGTGGCACGCGCCAAGGCATCGGGCATGTATCTGGTGCTGGATATCCACAACTACAGCAAGTACTACGGTTATAAAGTGGGTGGGCCGGAAGTGCCGCTCGCCACCTTTGCCGATCTGTGGCAGCGCCTGGCGGTGATCTTCAATAGCGATAACGCCGTGATCTTCGGGCTGATGAATGAGCCCAACAACATCTCTGCCAGCGAATGGGCCGGTGCAGCGCAGGCAGGCATCGATGCGATCCGTGCCACCGGCGCCAACAATCTGATCCTGGTCCCGGGTGCGCTGTGGACCGGCGCACACAGCTGGCACTCGCTGACCAGCGATGGGTATTCCAATGCAACCGCGTTGGCATCGATCAGCGACCCGCTCAATCGCTATGCGTTCGAAGTGCATCAGTATCTGGATGCCGATTCCAGCGGCACCTCCAGTGTCTGCGTCAGTGAAACCATCGGCGCCGATCGCCTGCGTGCATTCACCCAATGGCTGCGCACCAACAACAAGCGTGGCTTTCTCGGTGAGTTCGGCACCGCCAACAACGCCGTCTGCAATACCGCGCTGCAAGGCATGCTGGCCTACATGGAAAACAACGCCGATGTCTGGCTGGGCTGGACATGGTGGGCAGCGGGCGCATGGTGGAACACCAGCTACGCCTACAACGTGCATCCGAACAAGGACGGCACCGACAAGCCGCAGATGACCATCCTCTCGCCGCAGGCCGCGCGCGCTACACGCTGACACGTTGTCGCATGCCCGCCTTTCGTAGGAGCGCCCCTGGGCGCGATGGAGCGTTACCGTGATCGGTAGGGCTTCATCGCGCCCAAGGGCATTCCTGCAGATTTTTTGCCTGAATTGCGACGAAGACGTACTTCTAGCTGCGGTGGCAGTCGTGGCAATAGATACCGTCGGTGCACAGCGGCTCTCTGCTTGCTCGCCTACACGATCGTGCGCTTTCGAGGTCAACGACGGCGCTAGGCTGCAATGATCGTTATGAGCGACCTCATGCGCAGATGTAAACGCCGCGTGCAGCATGGGTGAGCATGTATCTGCGGTTGTCAGCTAACTGAACTTTTGCAATGCATAGGGTCGCTTTTTCACCACGCCGCCATCTGCCGACGCCCAGCATGGACGCACTTCACTGCTAGGAGCACTCTCATGGCACAGCGTTTGATGACCACCGCGCTGATTGGCGCACTTGCCCTCACCGCACACGGTGCGTTCGCGCAGGACGCCGCCAAGCCGGCCAAGGCTCTCACTTCTGCCGAAGTCAGCAGCATGTTGACGGCCAAGGGCTACACGAAGGTGCACGACATCAAGTTCGAGCACGGCGTGTGGACGGCCGATGCGCGCAGCGGCGACGGCAAGGATGTGGATGTGCGGATCGACCCGACTACCGGCCGCGTGTATGGCGACCAGACCACCTCCAAGATGAGCGAGGCCGACATTCGTGCAGCGCTCTCCACCAAGGGCTATTCCAAGGTACATGACCTCAAGTTCGAAGATGGCCTGTGGAAGGCCGATGCCGAACAAAGTGGTGGGCAGAAGGTGGACCTGCACGTTGACCCGGAAGATGGGCACGTGGTGAGCGTGGATAACGATTGATCGCTCCCGTGTAACACGTGCACGCAGCAGCCGCGCGGGATGTGCATTGCGATTTAGCGCAGCTATCAGAACGACTGCGCAGCCGCCAGGTGGGCGCGGCCGGTGCTCGGAATCTAATGTACCCCCGTACACTCCGGTTCCTCCGGGCCGCCCGCATCCACCTGACGACTGCTCGCTACGTTTTGTTAGCCGCTCTTAAACTCGCTACAAACGAAAGGGCCTCCATGCGGAGGCCCTTTTTTGTTCGGCGCAAAGTGCGGTCAGACGTTGGACTCAACGTGCCAGCGTTTCGCACTGGTTGTAGCAGACCGCTGCAGCCCCTGTCGCCACGCAGCGCGCGGTCACAGGGGCTGCCCGCAGCTCAGCGCGACGGCGCAGGCGCAGGCTTGGCGTCGTCCTTGGCCGCTGGCGCTGGCGCCGGCGCAGCGGCCGCACCCGGCTTGCCGGCCATCATGCGGTCGCGCGCGGCCTTGAACGGATTGCCCGCATACCAGTTGGGCCACTGCTGATCAGCCGCCACCTGCTTGCCCACGCCATACACCGCCTGCAGGTCCTCGATGGTGCCATCGAGCTTCCAGGTGGCCGCGTCGTACTGATCGCCAGGCGCGTGGTAGCGGTTGCGGCCATAGTCCTCGGCGGCTGCGCGGCCGGCAGCGGTACCGCCATCGCGCAGGTCTTCGCCGCCGTCGGCGTACAACGCCGGCACGCCGGCCTTGGCGAAGTTGAAGTGGTCCGAGCGGAAGTACGAGCCGCTCTCCGGCGTGGCCTCACCGTGCAGCGTGCGCCCCTGCATGGCGGCGATCGGCTTGAGGATGTCTTCCAGCTCCGAACTGCCCATGCCCACCACCGTGACATCGCGTGCGCGCCCGGCCACCGACATCGCATCCAGGTTGATCACCGCAGCGATCTTGTCCAGCGGAAAGCTCGGGTTGGCCACGTAGTACTTGGAGCCCAGCAAGCCGGATTCTTCCAGCGTCACCGCCACGAACACCACCGAGCGCGCCGGCTTGGGATCCTGGTGCGCGAAGGCATCGGCGATTTCCAGAATGCCGGCCACGCCGGTCGCGTTGTCCACCGCGCCGTTGTAGATGTTGTCGCCGGTTTCGCCGTCGTGCTTGCCCAGGTGATCCCAGTGCGCCATGTACAGCACCGCCTCGTCGGCATGCGTGCTGCCGGGCAGCACGCCAACCACGTTGCGCGAGGACTTCTGGGCGATCGTGCTCTTCAGGTCCACCGACCAGCTGGCCTTCAACGGCACCGGCTTGAAGCCGCGCTTGCCGGCGTCCTTGTAGGCCTGCGCCAGGTCCAGCCCGGCGTCGGCGAACAGCTGCTTGGCAGTGTCGGCGCTGATCCAGCCCTGCACCGGCAGGCGCGGGTCCGGGTCGTCCTTGGCCGGCAGGTCGTACTGCGGGCCGGACCAGGAATTCTTCACCACATCCCAGCCATAGCTGGCGCCGGGCGTGTCGTGCACGATCAGCGCGGCGGCCGCACCCTTGCGCGCGGCTTCTTCGAACTTGTAGGTCCAGCGGCCGTAGTAGGTCATGCGCTTGCCGTCGAACAACTTGGCGTCGTTGCTGTGGAAGCCCGGGTCGTTGACGAACATCACCACGGTCTTGCCCTTCCAGTCCTGCCCGGCGTAGTCGTTCCACTGCTGCTCCGGCGCATCCACGCCGTAGCCGACGAACACCAGCTCGCTGTTGTCGAGCTTGACCTCGGCCTGGCCGGTGCGCGTGCCCACCACGATGTCGGTGCCAAAGGTGAGCGGGCGGCTCTGCGCGCCACTGCGCAGGCTGGGCGCGGTGGCCGGGTCTGCGGTGGTTTCCACCATCGGCACATCCTGGAACCAGCTGTCGCCATTGCCCGGCTGCAGCCCGATGCGCTGCATCTGGTCGCGGATGTAGGTCACCGTTTTCTCTTCGCCCGGCGTGCCCGGCCCGCGGCCTTCGAAGGAATCCGAGGCCAGCGTCTTGACCAGCTCGGCAAAGTCGCCGGTGGTCAGTTCCGGCGAGAAGGCGTGGCTGCTGACCGGTGCGCTGGGGGCGCTGTCGGCAGGTGCCTGCGCGCTGGGCGCGCTGGTGGGGTCGGCGGACTCACGCTTGCAGCCCGCCAACGCAACGGCGGCGGCCAGACACAACACGATCTTGCGGGGCATCGGGACTCCTCGGTGCGGCGGGGGTTCCCGATTCTAGGCGCAGCCGGTGGTGAGCGCGTCAGTCCTCCGGCGCCACATCGCCATCGAAGCTGCGCGCGGTGGCCCCGGTGACCGCGCCAATCTTGGCGCTGCGGTGCACGTACAAGGTGACCTCGCGTTCGAACTTCAGCGGGCCATCGACTACCGCATTCGGGCCGATGATCACGCGCGGCTTGCGGTTCGGCTTGAACGAGAAGCCGAAATTGGGCTTGGTGACCAGGATCCCGCCACGCACGTGCGACCCCACGCCCACGGTGATGTCGCCGTTGACGGTCTCGATGCCCTTGCCCAGCTCGGTTTCCACCAGCCCGATGCTGCCGTTGACGGTTTCCACGCCACCGCTGATCTGGCTGCCGCGCTCGGCCAGCACCGAGCCGTTGACGGTTTCCAGATTGCCCGACACCACCACCTTGCTGCCCAGGCGGATGCCGCCGTTGACGGTGGAAACACCGCCGGTGCGGGCGCGCTCGCCAACCTGGATACTGCCATTGACGGTTTCCACGTTCTTGGTCTGCGTCGCGGCGCCGATCTCGATGGAACCGTTGACCGTTTCCAGGTCGCCGTAGGTCTTGCCGGCCTCGGCGCTGATGCGGCCATTGACCTTGCTGATGTCCTCATCGGCCAAGGCGCTGCCGCAGGCCAGGGAGAACACGAGGATCCAATGCGCGTGCTTCATGCTGAACCTCCCGCCGCGGCGGATATCGGTAACGTGGCAGCGATCACACCATGCTTGGCTACAATCGCGCACCTGCCTGAAGTCACTGGAACTTTCGTTTGCCTCCTGCCGCCGCGCCATTGCCGCACCCGACCCGCAGCCCGCCCGCACGCGCATGGCTGGCCGCGGCCGTGTTCGCCTGCACGCTGCTGGCCGGCACCAGCGCCGGGGCGCAGAGCCAGCGCGAGGCCGAGCGCAAGCTGCAGCAATTGCGCGATGAATTGAAAACCATCAGCGCCGACCGCCGCGACCTGGAAGGCAAGCGCGGCACCGCCGCCCAGCAGCTGCGCCAGGCCGATGAAAAAGTGGCCAAGACCGCACGTGCGCTGAGCGAGACCGAAACCGCGCTGCGTACGCACGAACAGAAACTCTCCGAACTGCAGCAGCAGCGCGCGCAGCTGCAGCGTGGCCTGCGCGAGCAACGCATGCAGTTGGCCGCACTGCTGCGCGCCGCCGACCATGTAGGCCGCAACGCGCCGCTGAAAGTGCTGTTGTCGCAAGACACCGTGGGCGATGCCACGCGCATGCTGGCCGACCACCGCTACGTACAGAACGCACGCGCGCAGCGCATCCAGGGGCTCACCACGCAACTGGAAGCACTGACCCAGGTCGAGCAGCAAATCACCGAGCGGCGCCAGGCGCTGGACGCCGCACGCGCACAACAAAAAGCACAGGCCTCGTCGCTGCTGAAAGACCGCTCGCAGCAGGCCGCCACCGTTGCGCAACTGGACACCCGCTATCAACAGCGCGCCGAGCGCGAGAAAGCCCTGGGCCAGGATGCCAAGGCACTGGAGCAGTTGCTGGCCAATCTGCGTGCAGCCGCGGCCAAGGCAGAAGCCGAGCGCCGCGCGGCGGCCAAGCGTGCAGCCGCCGAAGCCGCCGCGCAGGCCAAGCGCGGCAAGACCGATCGCCCGGAACGCCCCGGCAAGACTCCGCCCAAGGTCGTGGCCAACGCACCGGCGCCCAAGGTCGGTGGCCTGAGTTGGCCGGTGTCGGGCAACCTGCTGGCGCGCTTCAACGCCACGCTGCCGGATGGCCATACCAGCAAGGGCGTGCTGATCGGCGCGCCCAAGGGCAGCACGGTCACCGCGGTGGCCGATGGCACGGTGGTGTTTTCCGACTGGATGACCGGCTACGGCATGATCCTGATCGTGGATCACGGCAACGGCTACATGAGCCTGTACGCGCACAACGACACCTTGCTGCGCGATGCCGGCGCCAGCATCAAGCGTGGCGAGGCCGTGGCCAAGGTCGGCAGTTCGGGCGGGCAGGGTGTGCCGGCGTTGTACTTCGAGCTGCGTCGCAACGGCCAGCCAGTGGATCCTTCGAGCTGGCTGCAGCGCCGCTGAGTGCAGGGGGCGCCGCACTTAGAGCGGCTAACAAAACGTAGCGAGCAGCAGCCAGGTGGGTGCGGACGGCGCGGCGGAACCGGAGTGTACGGAGGTACATGCCGATTCCGAGCACTGGCCGCGCCCGCCTGGCGGCTGCGCAGTCGTTTTGATCGCTGCTCTTATCCGGCGTCTGCTTGCTGCATGGTGTTGCCGCTCACATGCCGGCAGCTCGCGGCGCCAGAGTGTCGCTGCGGACTGTCCCGACGGCACCGCGGCAGCATGTCTCATCGCGCAGCCTTGTAGAGGCTTCGCTCGCACACCGGCGTTGACAGCGATTCAACGCGGATTTACTGCTGCTTCGCGCATAATCCAGCCAGCGCCGCGCTGTGGGGCGTCTTCTCTCTTTTCGGAGTGCTTCATGCGCGTAGCCGTCCTGTCCGTTGCCCTGTCGCTGGCCCTGTTCGCGTCGCCCGGTTGGGCACAGCAGGCCAGCCCCGCTGCCGCACCGGCCACCGCGGACGACCCGGAAGCCAACGAAGCCGCCGTCTCCAAGGTGCCGCTGGACGAGATCCGCCGCTTCGTGGCCGTGTACAACGCGGTCAAGCAGGCCTACGTGGACCCGGTCGAGGACAAGAAGCTGATGCACGCGGCCGTGCGCGGTCTGCTGTCGGATCTCGATCCGCACAGCACTTACTTCGACAAGGAAGACGCCGAGGCCTTCGACGAACAGGCCACCGGCGCCTATGACGGCATCGGCGTGGAATTGCTGCAGCAGCAGGACAACACGCTCAAGGTGATTGCACCGATCGACGACACGCCGGCTGCACGCGCCGGGGTCAAGGCGGGCGATGTGATCGTGGCCATCGACGGCAAACCGATCGACGCCAGCAAGGCAATGGAGCCGCTGCGCGGCGAATCCGGCAGCAAGGTCACGCTGACCATCGTGCGTGACAAGGTCGCCAAGCCGTTCGACATCGCCCTGCAGCGCGAAACCATTCGCGTGGCCAGCGTGCGCAGCAAGCTGCTCGAACCCGGCTACGGCTACATCCGCATCAGCACCTTCCAGGCCGACACCGGCGCCGACTTCCAGAAGAACCTCAAGCAACTGCAGGCCGGCGGCAAGCTGCGTGGCCTGGTGCTGGATCTGCGCAGCAACCCGGGCGGCCTGCTGACCTCGGCCGTGCAGGTGGCCGACGATCTGCTCGACAAGGGCAACATCGTCAGCACCCGCGGGCGCATCTCCATCAGCGACGCCAAGTTCGACGCAACCCCGGGCGACCTGCTCGGCGGTGCGCCGGTGGTGGTGCTGGTGGACGCCGGCTCGGCGAGCGCATCGGAAGTGTTGGCCGGCGCGCTGCGCGACAACCAGCGCGCGCGCATCATCGGCAGCCGCACCTTCGGCAAGGGCTCGGTGCAGACCGTGTTGCCGCTGGACAACGGCGACTCGGTCAAGCTCACCACCGCGCGCTATTACACGCCCAGCGGCAAGTCGATCCAGGCCAGCGGCATCGTGCCCGAAGTGATGCTCACTCCCGAACCGCAGCCCGGCGACGCCGACGTGCCGGCCAGCCTCACCGACTTCAGCGAGGCGACCCTACCGGGCCACCTGCGCGGCGATGCGGAAGGCGAGGAGGGCTATAGCGCCGGCGACGTGCTGCCGGGCGATGGCCCGATCAACGAGGCGCTGGCCGAACTCAAGCAACCTGGCTCGGTCGCCAAGGCACAGGCCGCGCGCAAGGCCAAGGCGCAAGCGCAAAAGCCCAAGGCCATCAAGCCGACGCCCGAGCCCAAGCCGGCCGCACCACGCCCGCCAGCCAGCCAGCAGACCACGCCGGCCGAGCCGACGGATAAGGCCAAGCCGGCGGCGCCAGTACCGGCAGCTGTGCCGGACGAGCCGGTCAAGTAACGGGCAGTGCTGCGGGTGCCACGTGCACCCGCAGTGCGCAGCCGGTGCTGGTGTGCATGCGCGCATCGGACGTCGTACGTTGTACGTCGTGCCGCGAATTTACATACAGCAGTTGTTAGGCACGCATGCGGTGATTGGACGCAGACGTTGCAGAATAGCGGCACGTCTCGTAGGCATCGCTGGTCGCCAGGCGACTGCTATTTGCTTTGAAAAACTCTCTGCAAGATGTCGGCGCTTTTTTGCAGGTGGTCTTCCACGTTTGGTCGCACTCACTTGCTGATGTGCGCGATACGTAGGGACTCCGCGCACTGCACGTCATTAAACGTGTAGAACGTCTTTAGCACGTCTTCGCCAGCAGCCTAGACGCTGAGCGAGGGCACCTAGCCTAAGCACTCTCCCAGCGACGCAGTTGCGCGTTGAGGTTGCGCGTTGAAAACACCACTTCATCAATAACGATGCTCTGCTGGCTTTTGCGGGTGCCGCGCTGCTCGATGCAGTGATTCGCGCCCACCACCTAAGCTGGGTGGCATGGAATGCACGCACTGCATATCGCGCGAATGCGTCACCGAAATCGATGCGCGGTGCAGCAGCACACGATCAGTCCGGATACCGCAGGTGCGCATGATGCGTGCCACGCTGCCACCAATACGGGGGCTCCAAAACCTGGCCATTGTGTCGGCCATGCGTGCTCCCTGCACGTCATTGCAGGTGGCCAGCAAGACATGCGGTCGTGCCTCTTGGGCGCACTGTGCATCGCAGGACCACGACGCGTGCTTGCGGGAAGCCGCATGGACACATACGGACTTGTTGCAGCTG
This sequence comes from Xanthomonas sp. NCPPB 4037, assembly GCF_041475695.2. Lineage (NCBI taxonomy): Bacteria > Pseudomonadati > Pseudomonadota > Gammaproteobacteria > Lysobacterales > Lysobacteraceae > Xanthomonas > Xanthomonas sp. NCPPB 4037. The sequence continues at coordinate 23,707 of NZ_CM191261.1, read as the reverse complement.
TTTTCGCTACATCGTTCTAGAAGAGCAGGTGATGACAACCCGTTCGCGCATCAGACATCGGCAGTTACAGCGCAGCAGCAATCCGCAACGCACCGGCGCAACATCACACCCTAACGCGCAACCAGCAATGCCTCAGGATTGACCAGATTGCGCGGTGTGCCAGCAGCAAACGCCAGCACGTTGTCGAATGCGGCCTCGAAGTAGGCCGCGTAGCTGTCCAGTTCCACATAGCCCAGGTGCGGCGTGGCCAGCACGCGCGGGTGTTGCAGCAGCGGGTCGCGCGCATCCAGGACCGGTTCGCGCTCGAACACGTCCACGGCGGCGTGCCCGGGCCGGCCGGCGTCCAGGGCCGCGATCAACGCGCCGGGTGCAATCAGTTCGGCGCGGCTGGTGTTGACCAGTAACGCATCGGGGCGCATGCGCAGCAGGTCGGCGGCGGTCACGTCATGCCGGGTCTGCGCGCTCAGGCGCCGGTGCAACGACAGCACATCGCTACGTTCGAACAAGGCCGCGCGGCTGTCGGCGATTGCATAGCCATCGCGCGCCGCCTGCGCGCACGACGCCTCGCCGCCCCATACCAGCACCTGCATGCCAAACGCCCGCCCGAATGCGGCCACGCGTTGGCCGATGCGGCCGTAGCTCCAGATGCCCAGCGTGCGCCCATGCAAGGTGCGCCCCAACCCGGAATCGCCCAGCGCCTGCCAGCGGCCTTGATGCAGGGCGCGCTGGTACTCGGTCAGGCGCCGGCTGGCGGACAGGATCAACGCCCAGGTCAACTCGGCCGGCGCGACCGGCGAGCCCACGCCCTCGGTGACCGCCACGCCAAACTCGGTGCAGGCCGCCACATCCACATGCGGGCCGATGCGGCCGGTCTGGCTGATCAGCTTCAACCGCGGCAGGCGCCGCAATAAGGTGGCGTCCACGCGGGTACGTTCGCGGATCAATACCAGCGCATCGGCTTCCACCAGCCGCTCGGCCCATTCGTTGGGATCGGTGGCCAGCGCGCCCAGCACCTGCACTTCATGGCCCTGCAGACGCTGCAGGCAGGGCAGGGCGCGCACGGCGCCCTGGTAATCGTCCGGCACCAGGATGCGCATCAGCGTGGCTTGGTCGGCAGCGGGAACGGGGTGACCACCTTGTCGCCGGTGGTGGCATCGCGGATCACCGACTGCCCCTTCTTTTCCACTTCCTCGATGCGCACGATGCTCTGCATCGGCAGGTGCAGCACCTTGGTGTTGCCGAACTCTTCGCGTAGGCGCTCTTCGGTGGGGTCGACCACCAACCCGTCATGCACGTCGAATACCAGCTCGCTGATCTGGTTGAAGCCCCACAGATGGCTGCCGGTGACGTGCTGGGCGTAGAGCTCGTACACCTTGCCGTGATTGAGGAAAGTGACTTTGTACAAGGGCTTGGACATGCGGCAATTATAGGCGCAGGGCAGGGCGCTAGAACCCGTGGCGCTTGCGCAGCCGCCGCGCGATCGCCGCGCGCACATACAACCCATAGACGATGCCGAACACGAAACCGGCGATGTGCGCCGACCACGCCACCATGCCGAAGGCCGGGCCGATATAGGCAAACACCACCTGCAACACCGCCCACGCACCGATCAACAGCGGCGCCGGCACGCGGATGAATTCCAGGAACACGCCTAGCGGCAGCACCACGCCAAGCTTGGCGCCAGGAAACAGCGCCAGATAGGTGCCGATCAACGCCGACACCGCACCGGAGGCGCCGATGATCACCCGGTCCGGCGTGCCGATGGCGAAGATCGCCGCCAGGTTGGAGGCCGCGCCGCCCAGCAGGAACAGCAGCAACAACCGCCAGGGCCCGAGGATGCGCTCGGCCGGCAGCCCGAAGATCAGCAGGAACACCAGGTTCCCCAACAGGTGCGACCAGTCCGCGTGCAGGAACAATGCGGTGAACAGGCGCAGCACGCTGCCGTCGCGCAAGGTGGCCCACCAGTCGCCCAGATTGGAGACGCCGCTGGACAGCGCGCCCCAGTCCAGCCACAGCGTATTGCGCGCCTCGGTCGGGCGGCTGATCGACCACAGATAGGCCAGCCAGACGGCCGCGAACAGCAGCGGCACCGCCCAGCGCGGCGCGGATTTCTTGCGGGAGGGGATCGAGACAAACATCGGAGTGGCACAATAGCGGGTTCACCGTCCTGAACCCACCCCTAACCTGACCGGGCTAATAACGCGCACTTCGTTATTGTTCGGTTAATCGTCGTGGTTATACTGCGTACGGCGTCGTATGTCGGGGGGGGGTCTCCGGCGCGCTCCAGGGCCATGTTGGCCACTGGGCGCGGGCGCTGTACCGACCACTGCAGTCTTTATTCCGGAGAGCAACAACTCATGTCTACCGCTTCCACTCTCAGCCGCGCCACCCTGCTGGCCGTTGGTATTGCCGGCGTGCTGGCCGTTGGCCAGGCACACGGTGCCGCCTTCCAGCTGAAGGAAAACAGCGCCAAGGGCCTCGGCCGCGCCTTCGCAGGTTCGGGCAGCGCCCCGGACGACGCATCGATCATCGCCAACAACCCGGCCGGCATGCGCCAGCTGGACGGCCGCCTGTTCCAGGCCGACGTCAGCGCCATCAGCTTCTCGGCCAAGTACCAGGGCGAAGGCGGCAGCTACGCCAACGGCGCGCCGATCTCCGGCGGCAACGGTGGCGACGCGGGCATGATCGCGCCGGTCCCGGCAGCGTATTTCCACGTGCCGTTCGGTGAAAACAACAACATGCACCTCGGTACGTCGCTGACCGTGCCGTTCGGCTTCAAGACCGAATACGACCGCGACTGGACCGGCCGCTACCACGGCACCAAGACCGAGCTGCAGGCGATCGACTTCAACGTCGCGTTCTCCTACGACGTGAACCCGTACGTGTCGTTCGGCGCCTCGGTGTTCGCCGAGCGTCTGGATATCGACCTGGGCAATGCGGTGGACTTCGGCAGCGTGCTGGCCGCGCGTCGCGTGCCAGGCTTCGCGCCGGGCAGCGCCGATGGCTATTCGCGCATCAAGGGCGACAGCACCGAAGTGGGCTTCACCCTCGGCGGCTTGTTCAGCATCGATGAGAACACCCACATCGGCTTCAGCTACCGCTCGGAAGTGGAGCACAAGATCACCGACGGCGATGCCGACTTCACCGTGCCGGGTAATGCCGCTGCAGTGTTGGGCGTCGCCGCACCGGGCACCTTCATCGACACCAAGGGCCGTGCCACCGTCAAGCTGCCCGCCAGCGCCACCGCCAGCTTCACCCACAACGTGAACGAGCAGTGGTCGATCATGGCCGACGTCACCCGCACCGCCTGGAGCAAGTTCGACCAGGTGACCGTGGACTTCGCCTCCAATCAGCCCAACAGCGTGCTGGATTTCTCCTACCGCGACACCACCTTCGCCTCGATCGGTGCCGACTACCGCATGAGCGAGACGCTGACCCTGCGTGGCGGTGTGGCGTATGACCAGACCCCGACCACCGCCGAGCACCGTGACGTGCGCGTGCCGGACGCGAGCCGCAAGTGGGTCTCGCTGGGTCTGAGCTGGCGTCCGTCGCAGCAGGCCGAGTACAACTTCGGCTACACGCACCTGTTCACCAGCGATCCGACCAGCGACACCACCACTGCCACCGGCAACGCGCTGGCCGGCAGCTACAAGGTGCACGGCGACGTGCTGGCCGCGTCGATCAACTACAAGTTCTGATCGTCGCTGCTGCATGACGTACGAAAAACCCCGCTTCGGCGGGGTTTTTTTGGGGCGCAGGTATCTCCATGGCATGGATTCGAGGCGCCGGGGCACGCTGCATCTGTGAACTGGCGGAGCCGTAGGGCGTCGCCTCAATGGACCGTTCGCTTTGAGGCGGCTGCGAATGCGCTGTAAAAGTCGATCAAAGCCCGAGCACTGTTTTTCTGGTTGTGGCGGCAGTACATCGCGCTACGGCGTGGCAGATAGCGACGCGCGGACTGGCACGCACGGGAGCTTGGCGATGCAAATCCAGGGCTTACCCATGTCGTCGCGAAGATCCCGGCCGAAGGTTAGGGCACCGCCACCGCACCGCCGACCTTGCGCGCATGCGCAACAGCCACTTTGCTTTTACGGGACAGGCGAGTTGCACGACCTCGCGTTGCAGCCAGTGATGCATCGTCGCTCCTGCATGTTCGCCGCTGATTGCGGTGCGCCGTCTCGAGCATCAACACCACGACCAATGGCACGACATCGCTCTGGCCTCGCCGTTGCGCGGCGCGACGATCATCGTCACTGCGCAGACGCCGCGTGCGTGAGCGTGCCGCACCGGCACACAGGGCTGTGCAGCACAGCGATGACGTTGCTATGGTCCTGCGTATGGACCAACCCGACTTCATCCAGATCACCGACGATGCCGTTTCGCGCGACGACTGCGCGGCGATCGTGCAACGCATGCGCGACAGCCAGCAGCTGCAGCCGGGCCGCATCGGCAGCGGCGTGTTCCCGGACCTCAAGCACAGCCGCGATCTACGCATCAGCGGCCTGGCCGACTGGGCGGCGGTGGATAGCCGTCTGCAACAGGCCGTCTTCGAGGGCCTGCTCCGCTACCTGCGGCAGTATCCGCAGGCGTTGATTTCGCCGTTGATGCTGCAGGTCACCACCGCCGATGGCAGCCCGCATCGGTTGGTTGCCGAGGACATTGCGCAGATGAGCGATGCGGCCTTGAGCGACCTGGCGCGCACCTGCCTGCGCCCGGGCGCCATCAACCTGCAGTGGTATCTGGCCGACCAGGGCGGCTACCCGTACTGGCACTGCGAACTGTATCCGCGCGACGCCGGTGCCGAGACCCTGCACCGCCATTTGCTGTGGACGCTGTATCTCAACGAAGAGTTCGAACAGGGCGAGACCGAATTCCTGTTCCAGCACCGCAAGGCGCGCCCACGCACCGGCAGCCTGCTGATCGCGCCCACCGCCTTCACCCACACCCACCGCGGCAACCGCCCGGTCGGCGGCGACAAGTTCATCGCCACCAGCTGGATTTTGTTCCAATCGGCGCAGGCGCTGTACGGCGGGGAATAGGGAATCGGCAATGGAGAATCGCACCAGCAGACCTGCGCTGTTGCGGTGGCTCTCGCCGTTGCGAATCCCCAATCCCCACTCCCGATTCCCCGCCCTAAAACAACTGCCCCTGCGGCGAGTCCTTGACCGGCTTGGGCGGCGGTGCAGGGCGGCGGAATTGTTCGGTATCCAACGGCGGGGTGCGGCGGGTGTCGAAGCCGGCGCGGCGATGCGCCAGCGCGAAGCGGCGCGCCAGCAAGTCTGCGTACACGCCCTGGCCGCGCATGCGGGTGCCGAAGGTGCTGTCGTAGTCCTTGCCGCCGCGCAGCTGGGCGATGGTGCTCATCACGTGCTCGGCACGTTGTGGGTGGTGGGTCTGTAGCCACTCGCGGAACAACGGCGCCACCTCGTGCGGCAGGCGCAGCAGCACGTAACCGGCACTGCTGGCGCCGGCATCGGCGGCGGCCTGCAGGATCGCTTCCAGCTCATGGTCGTTGATCCACGGGATTACTGGCGCGGCCATCACCCCGACCGGCACGCCGGCCTCGTGCAGGCTGCGCATCGCGCGCAGGCGCGCATGCGGCGCGGACGCACGCGGTTCCAGCCTGGCCGACAGATGCGGATCCAGCGTGGTCACCGAGAAGTGCACATTGACCAAGCGCGCGCGCGCCAGCGGGGCCAGCAAATCCAGATCCCGCGTGACCAGGGCGTTCTTGGTGATCAGCGTGAACGGGTGCCGCGCCTCCCACAGCACTTCGATCAACTGCCGGGTCAACCCGCGCTTGCGCTCGATCGGCTGGTAGGCGTCGGTGTTGATGCCCAGTGCGATCGGGCTGGGCACGTAACTGGGCCGCGCCAGTTCCCGGCGCAGCAGCTCCGGCGCATTGGTCTTGGCAAACAGCCGCGTTTCGAAATCCAGCCCCGGCGAGAGGTTGAGGTAGGCATGCGAGGGCCGTGCGAAACAGTAGCTGCAGCCATGTTCGCAGCCGCGATACGGATTGACCGACTGCGAGAACCCGATGTCCGGCGACTGGTTGCGGCTGATGATGCTGCGCGCGGTCTCGTCGGTGACCTGGGTGCGCAATGCGGGCGGCGCGAACTCGTCGCTATCGTCCACGTGCCAGCCATCGTCCACCGCCTGCGGCGTGGTGACCTCGAACCGTCCGGGCAGATGGCCGGTCGCACCCCGGCCCTTGATCGCGCTTGCCATGCCGGCATGCTACGGCGGCCGCGTCTCACCTGCTGGGATCAGCCCGCTGCATGGATGAAGGTTTCAGCCTTCGTGTTCGATGTGCTGCCTGCACTGTCTGAGTAGAACGCTCGCCTCGGCAACGGGCACTGCAGCGCGACGTTCGGTAGGCCCCATACCAAATGCAAGACGTGTCTTGGTTCATTGAGTCCTAATCCGCAGCTCGCCCGTGCATGTGCTGCCAGGATCGCCAGGGCAGCAGCCGGCAGTCATCGCAGCAGAGCGTGTGCGCCGTAGAATCCGCGCATGCTCGCACTTGCACAGGGCGCGTGGGATTGGCTGGCCGACATTCCCCACCTCAAAGCGCTCCTCTTCGCCGCCTACGTGCTGTATCTGCTGTGGATCGTCAGCTGGATCATCCTGCAGAAGCGCGAGCCGGTGGCCACGCTGAGCTGGGTGCTCTCGCTGGCCGCGCTGCCGTATCTGGGCCTGCTGATCTACTACTGGCTGGGCCCGCAGAAGGTCAAACGCCAGCGTCTGCGCCGCGGGCGGTCGCGTTCGGGCATGGAAAGCTACAGCAGCGTGTGTCCGCCCGATGCCGATTGCACCGAGCTGGCCAAGATCGCCCAATCCACCACCGGCCTGGCCCCAAGCAGCGCCACCGAAGCGCTGTGGCTGGTGGATGGCGCGTCCACCTATGCGGCGATCATCGAGGCGATCGCGCGCGCGCGCGACCACATCCATCTGGAGTACTACATCTTCCAGCCCGACCGCAGCGGCATGCCGATCTGCGAGGCCTTGATGGAGCGCGCGCGCGCGGGGGTCAAGGTGCGGCTGTTGATGGATGCAGTCGGCTCCTCGGCGATGACCCGGCGCACCTTGCGCACGCTGCGTGCGGCCGGCGTGGAGACCGCCTGGTTCCATCCCACCCAGCTGCTCAAGCCGTTCAAGCGCCCGTGGCTGAACCTGCGTACGCACCGCAAGTTGATCGTCATCGACGGCCGCATCGCGTTCACCGGTGGCATCAATGTCACCGACGAAGAGAACGAGCAGGTTCGCCCCGACGCGTTTCGCGACCTGCATGTGCGTCTGCAGGGCCACGTGGTGCGCAGCCTGCAGCTGGTGTTCCTGGAGGACTGGCTCTACGCCACCCGCCAGGCCAAAGGCGCCTTCCATGGCCAGCAGCTGTGGCCGGAGGATGTGCCCACCCGCAAGCAGGGCAGCATCGATGCGCAGGTGCTGGTGTCCGGCCCGGATTCGTCCTGGGAGGCGATCCACCGGCTGATGGTGGCCGCCATCCATGAGGCCAGGCATCGGGTCTGGCTAGTCACGCCGTACTTCGTTCCGGGCGAGGCCGCGCGCATGGCGCTCACCTCTGCGGCGCTGGGCGGGCTGGACGTGCGCCTGCTGATTCCGCGCGTCAGCGACTCGCGCCTGGTCACCTATGCTGCGCGTTCGTATTTCGATGAACTGCTGGAGGCCGGCGTGCGCATCTACGAGTACGGCCCGCGCATGTTGCACACCAAGGCGCTGATCGCCGACGACGATGTCTGCATCGTCGGTAGCGCCAATTTCGACAGCCGCAGCTTCCGGCTGAACTTCGAGCTGTCGATGCTGTTCCGCGACCAGGCAGTGGCCGCCGAGCTCGCCGGCATGATCGGCACCGACATGGCCCAGGCGCAGGAAGTGCGCTTCAACCTGCGCCGGCCGTTCTGGCGATCGCGCCTGCCGGAAGCCTTCGCGCGGCTGCTGTCGCCGCTGCTCTGACCACCGCGCTGCGCCCCACGTGGAACCACGCCGGGCGCAGCGCTACACTGCCGCCACTCAACGGGGAGCTCGTCATGCACTGGCTGTTTCTGCTTATGGCACTGGGTGCACTGGTACTGGCCTTCAGCACGCCGCATGTGTGGTTGCTGGTGGTGTCGCTGCTGGTGGCACTGCTGCTGTTGCTGCTGTGGACCCGCGGCTGGTTCGCCGCACGCATGGGCGATACCCAGCGCGACACCGGCAGCATGATCGACCCGGCCGAACTGCGCCGGCTGCGCGAACTGGCCGAAGCCCGCAAGGCCGCTGCACTGGCTGCCGCGCGCGACGGCGAGCCGCAGGCCTGAGCAGCACGTGAGCACTCACCTCAGCGTCAACGTCAACAAGATCGCCGTGCTGCGCAATTCGCGCGGCGGCCAAGACCCGGATGTAGTGCAGGCCGCGCGCAGCTGCATTGCAGCTGGCGCCCAGGGCATCACCGTGCATCCGCGCCCGGACCAGCGGCATATCCGCGCTGACGATGTGTACGCGCTCAGCACACTGACACGCACGCACGGTGTGGAATTCAACATCGAAGGCAATCCGTTCGCCCCGCCGCGCGCCGGCTATCCGGGTTTGCTGGAACTCTGCCAGGCCACGCGCCCGCAACAGGTCACCCTGGTGCCGGATGGCGACGGCCAACTCACCTCCGACCATGGCGTGGACTTCGCCCGCGATGGCGCGCGGCTGGCGCCGTTGATTGCCGCCTTCAAGACTTTCGGCTGCCGCGTGAGCCTGTTCGTGGATGCCGGTAATCCGGAGATTGCGCAGGCGGCTGCGCTGGGTGCCGATCGCATCGAGCTGTACACCGGCCCGTATGCCGAGGCCCATCAACACGGCCAAGCGCAACCGTCCCTGGCCCTGTTCGCCGGTGCCGCCAGGCGTGCCCATGCGGCCGGCCTTGGGATCAATGCCGGCCATGATCTATCGCAGCACAACCTGGCCGATTTCCTGGCCGGGGTTCCCGGCGTCCTGGAGGTCTCGATCGGCCACGCCTTGATCGGCGAGGCGCTGTATCAGGGCCTGGAACCGACCGTGCGCGCCTACCTGGCGATCATTGCGGGCAGCGCAACCACAGCCGCCTAGGCGCGGGTTTAGCGAGCCGCGCGCAGTTATCGCAACATGCAGCTGCGCGTCCGTCACGGACGCGCAGCTGCATGACTTACTGCACGAAACTGATCCGGCTGACCTGCGCGTTCTTGGCCGCCGCCAGCACCTTGGCAAGCACCGCGTACTGCGCGTCAGGGCTGGCAGTGATGTGCAATTCCGGCTGCTGCTGGCTGCTTGTCACCTGCATTTCTTCGCTCAAGCGGGCCTGCAGTTGCTGCAGCGGCAATGGGCTGGCGTTCCAGAACACCTGGCCGTCGGCGTCCAGCCGCAGGGCGATCGGCTCGGGCGGCACGGCCTGCACCAACTGTTGCGGCGTGCGCTGCGGCAGATCCACCACGATTGGCCGGGCCAGCATGGGCGCGGTCACGATAAAAATGATCAACAACACCAACATGACATCGACCAATGGCGTGACGTTGATATCCGCCAGTGGCTCCCGGTTCCCTGTCGTACTGAAAGCCATGACCTGCCTCCTGTGCTGTGGTTGTGGGTGCTGCACGATCGAGCATACACCCGGGATTGCGGGTGGGAAGGGCGGGGCAGCTGTGGCTCACATAGCGCATCGGCCGCGCAGTCGAGCTTGCGATGCGTGCAATCGCGCTTCGCCCAAGCACTTTCGTACCCACTCAGCCCGTGCCTCTCCGTACTCGAAATGGCCATGAGCGTTTGGAGGCGGCAACACGATGTTGCCAGCATTGATGGACTCAGCGCCGACTAGGCATCAGATTCGATGTTCAAGAAGAGGTTGCCCGAAAGGCGGATGCGTTTGGGTGGAGGGGAAGTGCGTTTCTAGATGGATGTCAGGTTTGAATGTATGAGAGTCCGCAGATCGCATGCGAATGCCGCTCGGCATGTCGTCCATCGCTTCACTATTTACATATTGGATGGCGCTTGCTGCTTGGGTGTTGCCACAGCCGACGCCAGCAGGTGGCGCGCGTTGGGCGGAATCAGGTCCTAACGAAGCTGCATGCTCCGCACTTCGGGAGAAGATATACCCAAGACGAATGACGATGAGACGTGGACCGGAATGTGCAGACATGCACGTCAGGTTTGCATGTGCGAGCGTTCGTCGATCTCATGCGAACGTCGCTCTGCATGTCAGCTCATCAAGGCATCCCATCAAGCCACTGCACACGCGTTCGAATGCACGTGTCAGCTGTTTGGTTGGTCACGGAAATCGCAAGCACGAGTCACAAGCTCGTTGCGTGTGCGCGGCACTACTTAGCGCATCTCTGTGTGCATCTCTGTATGCATCTCGGCGATAAGGCATCGCGTTCGATGCGATGCGATAGAAGCGATCTGCAGCTAGTGCGATTGCTTGCCAACCCATCGCAACGCACGCCTTTTCCCAAGACTCGCTTGATAGGTACGCAGCGCAAGATGCCTTGAGTAGGTCTGCATCAGACGCACCGCTGCACCTACAGAAACACCAGCAGCGGGCGATGGCTGCCAATCAACGCTTCATCAGCGAGGTCGTTTCAACAGCGCATCGCTGCCATCCGCAAATGTGGATCAACAACAACGCACCGATTGCATCCACTATTTGATCGGCAGCATCGAACGCGCATGCGCAGCACTCTCGCGTCATCACCGCACAAAAAAACGCCACCGTTTCCGGTGGCGTTGCAGTCGCGTCATGACTGTTGTGTTGCGGTCGTGCGATGTCTTACTGCATGAAGCCGATTTTCTTCATCTGCGAGTTCTTTGCCGCGGCGAGGACCTTGGCCATCACCTCGTACTCAGCATCCTCGTTGGCATCGATGCGCAGCTCCGGCTGATTGGTTGGATCGGCCTGCACCACTTCTTCCATCTTCTGCTGCAACTGCGCGACCGGGGTCGGGCTGTTGTTCCAGAACACCTGGTTGCTGGCGTCGATCCGCAATTCGATCGGCGGCGGCGGTTCGGTCGTCTGCGGTGGCGGGTTGAGCACCCGCTGCGGCAGATCCACGGCGATCGGGTAGGTCATGATCGGCGCGGTCACGATGAAGATGATCAGCAGCACCAACATCACGTCCACGAGGGGCGTGACGTTGATGTCGGCCATTGGGCCGCGGTTTCCACCGGTACTGAATGCCATGGCTTACTGCCCCTTCTCTTTGGTTGCAACGAAGCCGACGTCCAACATGCCCTGACCCTGCGCGATCTTGGTGATCTCGTTGATCGTACGCATCTTGGTGGTGCGGTCGCCGCGCAAGTTGAGCGGCGGTTGCGGGGTCTGCTGTGCGGCGGTGGACAGGCGCGACTCCAGGGCTTCCTTGGAGATCGGCTCGTCGTTCCAGTACAGCGACCCGTCTTCCTTGACGGCCAGGGTGATCGGTGCGGCGCGCTTCTCCGCATCTTCCTTCTGGATCAAGTTGGCCTCTGGCAGCTCCACCTTGACCTTGTGGGACATCAGCGGTGCCGTAATGATGAAGATGATCAGCAGCACCAACATGACGTCCACGAGGGGCGTCACATTGATGTCGGCCATCGGGCCGCCGCTGTTTCCACTACTGAAGGCCATAACGGGCTCCGTCTAAATCGTTGCGAAGGCGTTCTTTACTACCGGATTAGCGAACGCGCGAACCGGTGGCGAAGAAGTCGTGCAGGTCGTGGGCAAAGGTGTCGAACTTGGCGATCACCGAGCTGTTGACCTTGGAGAAGAAGTTGAACGCGAACACGGCCGGGATTGCGACGAACAGACCGATGGCGGTCATGATCAGCGCTTCACCCACCGGGCCGGCAACGGCGTCGATGGAGGCCGAACCGGTTGCACCGATCTTGATCAGCGCGCCGTAGATGCCCCACACGGTACCGAGCAGACCGACGAACGGCGCGGTTGCACCGACGGTCGCCAGCAGGGTCATGCCCGACTGCAGCTTGGTGCTTTCGCGGGTCACGGCCTGACGCAGAGCGCGGTCGACGAACTCCGAACGGCTCAGGCTCTCGCCCATACCGCCGGTGCTGCCTTCGGCACGCTGGTGGTGCGCAGCAGCCTGGGCTGCATCCAGTGCGATCTTGGAGAACGGCTCGGAAGCCGGCTGCTCTTCCATGGCGCGGATGGCGTCCTGTGCATTCGGGGCATCCCAGAACGCGGTGGTGACGCGGTCAGCCGCGCTCTTCAGACGGGTGGCGCGGAAGATGTTGATGACAGTCCAGTACCAAGAGGCAGCGGACATGGCGATCAGGGTGATCAGAACGACCCAGGACACGGCGAAGTCGCCGGGGCTGGAGGTCATTTCGGTGATCAGGTGCTCAAAGCCCATCTGCGAAAGAGCGGCCGACGGATTGGAGCCCCCTGCAGCGGCGGCGATAACGAATTCCTGCAGCATGACGCTTACCTTTGTTGTGTGTGGTGATGAAGGGTGGAGCGAAAGGAAGACAGGATCCTGGGCCGGCCGCAGCCGGCCCGTGGATCAGTTCAGAGCAAAGTTGACCGGGACGCGGACGCGGCCGGCGGCTTTCTGCCCATTGACAGTGGAGGCGTTGAACTTCCACTTGCGTGCTGCGTCCATCGCGGCACGGTCAAGGTCGCGGTTGCGGCTGGACTTTTCGACCGACACATTGGTCACGTTGCCGTTGGCATCCACATCCACGATCAGGATGACCTCACCTTGGACACCGGCACGGAATGCGGCCGGCGGGTACTTCGGTGGGTTCATGTTCTTGGACGAGATATCGACGCTGGCACCGATGTCACTCGGTGGAGCCGGCGGAGCTGGCGGGCTCGGCGGCGTGACGATATCGCTCGGACGCGGTTCGGGAACGTCGACCACCGGAGCTTCCGGCGGCGGCGGAACCGGTGACGGCTTCGGCGGCGACAGATTCTTGACCGGCGGTGGCGGCTTGTCTTCCGGCGGCGGCGGCGGCGGCGGCGGCGGGGGAGGAGGCGGTGCATCCACCAAGGTGACCATGGTGGTGCGCTCCTTCTCGGCCGGAGCCTTCGGCGCGACTGCAGGGATCAGCAACATCATCAATGCAGTAAGGTGCAGGGCAATTACGAAAGCAATGCCGATAATGCGGGCCCAGCTCAGACCCTGGTTCCCGGCATCATAGTCATGCCTGTGGATAACGAGTTGTTCCGTCATGCGCCAATGGCTCTTTCAGTGGGGGCCCGGATCACTGTGATGATCCCCAGGTTTTCGGACGGCTTTGACACCGCAGGAACTCCCAAGCTTATACCAATCCCGAGTCCTGTAACCACTAAAAACACAGGGATTTCGGGGGTTTATTTTCTTTTTTTACTTCAGATTGATGATCTTCTTGGCGTCTTCGGGTTTTTTAACACCCTTGGCGATCGCCTGCTGTGCGGCCTGCTTGGCCTCGGGGATGCGTCCTTCCGAATGCAGCACCTTGGCCAGATTCAGATAGGTCTCGCCGTCCTTGGAGAGGGGGGCGGCCTTCTGCCAATTCTCGATCGCCTTCGGCACGTCTTCGCTGTAATAGTACGACTGCGCCAACGCGAGGTAGGTCTGGTAGTCAGGCTTGAGGATGCCCTTCTGCATGCCCTCGGTGATGACGGCGATGACGTCCTTTTCCTTGTTCTCGGTGTTGGCGTAGATCGAGTACAGCTGCTTGTATTCCTTCTCTTCGGTCAGCTGACCGGAGGCGCGCAGCTTGTCCATCACCCCGGCGGCCTTGTCCATCTGGTCGGCCTGCATGTACATGCTGGCCAGATTGAGCTGGGCCTTCTTGTCGTTGGGCGTCTTTGCGGCCAGCGCCTCGGCGGCGGCAACGGCTTCACCGGTTTGGCCGGCTTCGGCGTAGGACGCCATCAGCAGCTGGTTCCACGTGTCCTTGGGCTCGGGCGATGCAGCGATCGCCTGCTTGAGCACCGGAATGGCGTCCTTGTAGCGCTCGGCCTGGTACAGCGCCTGGCCCTTGAGGATCAGATCTTCCGGGCGCTGCGACTTGCTCTCGTCCAGGTACTTGTCCAGCGTGGCCAGACCTTCGGCCTGCTGGTCATCCTGCAACTGCAGCTGCGCCAGCATCAGCATCGACTGGAACTGGCCGTTGTTGTCCAGCGCGTTCAGTGCGATGGCCTGCTGCAGATAGGTCTTGGCAGCGGCGGTGTCGTCCATGTTGTACGCCGCCTGGGCGGCCAGCTGGCCGGCGAGCGCCTTGTCGGCTTCGTTGGCAGCGCTGTTGGCCAGGATCTCGTCGGCCTGTGCCCGCACCGCCGGGAAATCCTCGCCCTTGTTGAAGGTTTCGATCAGCTTCTGCAGCTTGCTGCCCAGCTTGGACGACGGCTTGATGGTCGGCGCGGTGCGGGTGGACTGCGGGTACAGCTCTTCGGCCTTGCCGCTGTTCTTGGACTTGCGGTTGGCCCGCTCGGTCGAGCGGTCCGACTGCGCGACCGCATCGGTAACGACAGCCCCGCCCAGCGATGCGGCGATGATCAGGGACAACAGGGCGTGCTTGCGGTTGAGCAGTTTCATGATTCACCTCGGACGAGCCGCCGTTGGGCGGTACGAAAAGCGGAATGGAAGCTGTACGAAAATTCTGAGCCGGCAAACTTAGCAGAAAGTCTCAGTTCCCGAAAACGGTTTCCGTGCTGTGGTGCAGCATCGGCGCCATTACCCACAACGGGGCACTCGACCGTCCTGTCGGGCCTGCTGATACACCGGTTGCAGGGCATTGACGTCGGCCTGGAGCTCGCGGATGCGATTGGCCGGGTCCGGGTGGGTAGACAACCACTGCGGCTGACGGTTGCCGCTGGCGACCATCATGTTCTGCCACAGGCTCACCGCCTGGGCCGGGTCGAAGCCGGCTTGCGCCATCAGGCGCTGGCCGACCACGTCGGCCTCGCTTTCCTGGGTGCGGGAGCCGGGCAGCAGGAACACGGTTTGCGCGGTCATACCGCCGACCTGGTTCACCGCACTGGCGGCACCATCGCCGTAGGCCGCGCCGGCCAGCGCGCCAATGATGCCTAGACCGGTCTGCGCGCCAAGCTGGCGAGTGATGCGTTCTTCGTGGTGGCGCGAGATTACGTGCCCGATTTCATGCCCGAGCACGGCGGCCAGCTGATCCTGGGTCTTGGCCACAGTGAAGATGCCGGTATTCACACCGACCTTGCCACCGGGCAGGGCGAAGGCATTGGCTTCGTCGTCGACAAACAGCGCGGTCTCCCAACGCGTCTCGCGCCATTGCGGCGGCAACTGCGCGACCAGGGCATTGACCACGCACTGCACATAGGCGTTCTGCTTGCCGTCGGTGCTGACTTTTTCCTTGGCCTTGGTCTGCGCGAAGGACTCCGCGCCAAGCTTGTCGAGCTGGTCTTGCGTCACGCCGCCTACCACCTGACGGCGGCCGGTTGGCGAAGTAGTGGTGGCGCACGCCGTCAACGCGAGGACGGCAACAACGATCAACAACCTGGCTTTCATTCAATCCCCCTTGAACCCTGGGGGCATTTTGGCAGGGTCGTCTTAACTTTTCGTCAAGCGGGTCAGCCGAAACCAAAAAAGTACAGGGCTGCCAGGGCGGTCGCGTTGTTGATCCCATGCGCCAGGATCGGCGCCCACAGCGTGCCGGTGCGCCAATACAGCCATGCAAACGCCGCGCCCATGCCGCCGTAGACCAGCCACAGTTGGGCGATGGCGACCACGCCATTGCCGCTGATACCGGGCACCTCGTGCACCAGGGCGAAGGTCAGGCTGCTGAGCACCACGCCCAGCCACGGCCGCCCGGCCGCCAGCAAACGCCCGAACAACACGCGCCGAAACAGCAGTTCTTCGTAGGCCGGAGCAATGGCGACCGCAAACACCACCAGCGCCAGCGGCCATTGCTTGATGGCCTCTTCCATCAGCGGCAGGTTGGTCGGCACCGGCTTGATGCCCAGCGCCGAGGCCAGAACGCTGACCAGATTGCTGAGCATGAACACGCCGGCGGCCACGGCGGCGATCCAGCCCCAGGTCGACCGGCGCCGGATCGCGGCACGCGACGTCGCCTGTTCGGCAGGCGTGGCACGGCGACGCCAGAAGTACAGCAGCACCGCCGGAGTCGCAGTGCTGACCAGCGCGATCAGCAGCTGCACCATGACGCCCGGTTGGCCGATGGCGGCCATGATCGCGGCCGGGGAGGGACTGCCGCCCTGCGCACGCACGGCCTGCACCTCTCCCATGCTGCGCAGAAAGCCCCACACCGCAAAGCCGGCCACGCTCAACAGCAGCAACAGGCCGATGGCGATCAGCAGATCGATGCAGAAACCGAGCACGGCGGACCGCAGTGACGGTGGACCGGGCACCGAAACCGGCGCCGGGGAAGGCGGAAGAACTGCGCTCATCGTCATCCCTGCAGGGCCGGCGCACACCGCCACATCGCGCGTGGCGATGCGGCGGTGCAGGCGGCGGATCAGATATCCAGGTTGGAAACCTTCAGCGCGTTGTCCTCGATGAAGTCGCGGCGCGGTTCCACCACATCGCCCATCAAGGTGCTGAAGATCTGGTCGGCCGCCACGGCGTCTTCAATGCGCACCTGCAGCAGGCGCCGCGTGTCCGGATTGACCGTGGTTTCCCACAACTGCTCGGCGTTCATTTCGCCCAGGCCCTTGAAGCGCTGCACCTGGCGGCCCCGCTTGGCCTCTTCCAGCAGCCAGGCTTGCGCCTGCGCAAAGCTGGTGATCGGGTGGCTCTTGTTGCCACGCAGGATCTGCGCGCCTTCGCGCACCAAGCCATGCAGCGCCAGCGCAACCTCGCGCAGCGGACGCAGTTCGCCACTTTCGAACGCGCCCATCGGCAGCACCTGGGTGAATTCCTCGCCCATGTGCTTGCGCACCGACACCAGCGAGGCGGCGGCACTGTCGGTGGCCGGATCGAAGCGCAGCTGATAGCGCGCCGTGCCCAGGGTGCCGCGGTTGAGCACTGCCTGCAGCGCATCCAGCGTGGGATGCACGTCGCCTTCGGCCTGCAGCTGCGCCACGTCCAGCGGCGGCAGGTCGATCAACGCGGTCAACAGCGCCGGGTCGTAGCGGTGGGCATTGCGGGCAATGGCCTCCTTGGCGCCAGCGAACAGCAGCAGCAGTTTTTCCAGCGCTTCGCCGGTGATCGGCGGCTCGTCGCTGGCCGGGATCAGCGCTGCACCTTCGACCGCGCTGCTGGCCAGGTAGGCGTTGAGCGCGGCATCGTCCTTGAGATACAGCTCGCTCTTGCCCTGCTTGAGCTTGTACAGCGGCGGCAGGCCGATGTAGATGTAGCCGCGCTCGATCAGCTCCGGCATCTGCCGGTAGAAGAACGTGAGCAGCAGCGTGCGGATGTGCGAGCCGTCCACGTCGGCGTCGGTCATCAGGATGATGCGGTGGTAGCGCAGCTTGTCCGGGTTGTACTCGTCGCGGCCGATGCCGGTGCCCAGCGCGGTGATCAGCGTGCCCACCTGGTCGGAGGCCAGCATGCGATCGAAGCGCGCGCGTTCGACGTTGAGGATCTTGCCGCGCAGCGGCAGCACCGCCTGGTTCTTGCGGTTGCGGCCCTGCTTGGCCGAGCCACCAGCCGAGTCACCCTCGACGATGAACAGCTCGGACAGTGCCGGATCCTTTTCCTGGCAATCGGCCAGCTTGCCCGGCAGGCCGGCGATATCCAGCGCGCCCTTGCGGCGGGTCAGATCGCGCGCCTTGCGGGCGGCTTCACGGGCCCGGGCGGCATCGACAATCTTGCCGGTGATGGCCTTGGCTTCGTTCGGATTTTCCTGCAGGAATTCCTGCAGGCGCGCACCGAAGGCATTTTCCACCGCCGGGCGCACGTCCGAGCTGACCAGCTTTTCCTTGGTCTGCGAGGAGAAGCTGGGGTCGGGCACCTTCACCGACAGCACCGCGATCATGCCTTCGCGCATGTCGTCGCCGGTCAGGGTGATCTTGGCCTGCTTGGCGATGCCGTTCTGCTCGATGTAGTTGCTCAGCACGCGCGTCAACGCGCCGCGGAAGCCGGCCAGATGCGTGCCGCCATCCTTCTGCGGGATGTTGTTGGTGAAGCAGTACATGGTTTCCTGGTAGGCGTCGGTCCATTGCAGGGCCACGTCCACCACGATGCCGTTGTGCTCGCCGGTCACCGAAATCACGTTCGGGTGCAGCGGGGTCTTGAGCTGGGCCAGATGCTCCACGAAACTGCGGATGCCGCCTTCGTAGTGGAAATCATCGCGCCGGCCTTCGCCGCGCTCGTCGATCAGCGCAATCTTGACGCCGGAATTGAGGAACGAGAGCTCGCGCAGGCGGCGCGCCAGGATGTCGTAATGGAACTCGACGTCGCTGAAGATCTCCACCGCCGGCTTGAAGCGCAGCGTGGTGCCGCGCTTGGTCGAGGCTTCCAGCTGCTTGAGCGGGTACTGCGGCTCGCCCAGCGCGTATTCCTGCTGGTAGTGGAAGCCGTCGCGCCAGATATCCAGCCACAGGTGCTCGGACAGCGCGTTGACCACCGAGACGCCCACGCCGTGCAGGCCGCCGGACACTTTGTAGCTGTTGTCGTCGAACTTGCCGCCGGCATGCAGCACGGTGAGGATCACCTCGGCTGCGGAGACGCCTTCTTCCTTGTGGATGTCCACCGGAACGCCGCGGCCGTTGTCCGACACCGCTACCGAACCATCCACGTGGATCTTGACCACGATGTCATCGGCGTGGCCCGCCAGGGCCTCGTCGACCGAGTTGTCGACCACCTCGAACACCATGTGGTGCAGACCGGTGCCGTCGTGCACATCGCCGATGTACATGCCGGGGCGCTTGCGGACGGCTTCGAGGCCACGCAGCACGGTGATCTTGCTGGAGTCGTAGGTGCCGTTGGGTGTTGGCGGTGTGGTTTGTTCGTCGGTCATGCGCGTGCCGTTGGCTCCACAACACGCACGAGGACGGCGGAAGCCGTATCGCGCGTGGGAAAAGGGGGATAGCGCGGAAATTATACCAGCCGGCTCATGCCAGCCGCGGCGGATCAGTCGGCGGCGGCCGTAGGCGCCAGCTGACCGTGTTCCACGTGGAACCGGTGAAGGGTCTTGCCAACGTCGGCTAGTCCGGGGGGAAGTTCAGTTGCGGTAATCAGTACCTGCGCCGGCGCGCTGGCCAAGCGCTGGATCACCCGGGCCTGATGATGACGATCCAGCTCGGAACCCAGATCATCCAGCGCCATGACGGGCCATTCGCCGCGCTCATGCGCGAAATCTTCCGCCTGGGCGAGCAGGCAGGCCAGTGCCGTGAGCTTGGCCTGCCCCCGTGACAGCGCGTCCTTGCCGGGCAGTGCGTCGAACAACGGCACCCAGTCGGCGCGGTGTGGGCCTTGCGAGGTGTAGCCGTTCTGGCGGTCGCGTTCGCGGGCGAGCAGCAGGGCATCCGCCAACGAAACCTCGTGGCGGCGCCAGCCAGGTGCGAACGTCAGTGCAGACAGGCCGAGGGACGGGGCAATGGCCGTTGCGACCGGGATCAGGCGTTCCTGCAGCCGCTCCAGGTACTGCAGGCGCCGCGAGGTGAGGGTTTCGCCGGATTCGGCCAGTTCGTGATCCCAGGCATCTAGCATCCGCGGCTGTGCGCCCTGCTTGAGCAAGGCATTGCGCTGCTTGAGTGCGCGTGCGTACCGGCGCCACAGCGCCAGAAAGTCAGGTTCCACGTGGAACAAGCCCCAGTCCAGGAAACGCCGCCGTGGTTCGCCGCCACCGCTGATCAGCACATGGCTGCCTGGCTCAAAGGTCACCACCGCAAGCGCGGCACATAGCGACCCGAGTTGGGCCACGTCCTCGCCATCAAGGCGGCCGGTCCATTCCTGCCCGCTATGCCGCAGGCCGGCACGGCGTGTGCGCTCGGTGCTGTCGCCCGCACGTTCGCGCCATTCGACGAAGATTTCCAGATCCTGACCACCCTGGCGGATCAACCCGTCCCGCACCCGGCCGCGAAAGCTGCGCCCGTAGGCCATGACATGCAGGGCTTCAAGCACGCTGGTCTTGCCAGCACCGTTGTCGCCGGTCAACAGATTCAACGTGCTGGCTGGATGAAACTCGACTGCTTCGAAGCGACGAAGTCGATGGATGGACAACCGCGCTACATGCATCGATCGGTCTGCTTGGCCTTGAAGTCCGGCATCGGACGGGGCGGAGCATACGTGATCGGCGGTGGACGTGCTGCGGCAAACATTTCCGTCACGCGGCGACAAACTGGGGACAAGTTGTGGACAGTTTTAATGCCCATGGCGGCCGTTTCGCTTATCCACAGGTAATCAGGCCGTTTGAGCGGGTCTAGACACAGGGTTTCAAGGCCACAAAAGCGTTTAAGAACAGATGTTTAACCTACTTTTCGGCGAAATCTGGCCCTACCATCACCACCAAGCCTTTAAGATTTACCTAGATTTAAAAGCTTTGAGCGTTGTGCATAACTCAAACGCGCCTTGCGAAGCCGTGCTCAAGTCGGATTAACCTTTCTTTCCGAAGATCTGGTCTCTTAGCTTTTCGCTGGTCACCTCTAGCTCTGATGTCCTAGCTCAAGTGGCGATGTCAGTTCTTTTACGGAGCAGGGCGAACTGAGGCAGAGAGTGTGTGCCAATAGCCGCCGAGTTCAGCCACGAGACCGCGAGTGCTTTCGAGCCTTGATTGGCAGAGAGCAAATAATCGCTTTCCTGATTGCTCGTGATGGCTCTTACCGTCTTCAGAGCAGGCCCAGAGCAAGCGCGCACAACATCCGCCCATTGCCATGGGAACCGGGAAACAGTCCAGCAGTTGATGCTAGGTGCGCGGAAGCTCGCTGCCTCAGCCAATCCGCATGACTTCGCGCCAACGGTCGTTCACGACATCTCAGATCGCAAACCAAGGCGCATTGGCTCGGGAAACCCCGAGTACGCCGGCAGACACGTTTGATGGCAGCGAGCCATCTGTCTCAATGTTCCTTGGCCCACAAAAAAGCCCGGCGTAAGCCGGGCCCTTCGTGTTCCACGTGGAACGCAGGGTCAGAGACGCAACGGCATCACAACGTGGCGGGACTTCTCGCTGCTGGCCTCACGCACCAACGCCGACGAATTGGCATCGCGGAGCTGGATCACCACGTGCTCGTCGCGCAGTGCAGACAGCGCATCCAGCAGGTAGTTCACGTTGAAGCCGATAGCCAGATCGTCGACCTTGGTATCGGCCTCGATCTCTTCCTGCGCTTCTTCCTGCTCAGGGTTGTGCGCGCTGATCTTCAGCTGGCCCGGCGATACTTCGACGCGAACGCCGCGATACTTTTCGTTCGACAGAATCGCCGCACGCTGCAGTGACGCACGCAGCGCCTCGCGGTCGACCTTGACCTCACGGTCTGCGCCGATCGGTATCACCGCCTCGTAATCCGGAAAACGGCCGTCGATCAGCTTCGAGGTGAAGGTGACATCGCCGCGCTTGACGCGGATATGGCTGCGGCCCAGTTCCAGCTCGACATCGCGATCAGCCGCTTCCAGCAAGCGCAGCAGCTCGGTCACGCCCTTGCGCGGCACGATGATCTGGCGCTTCGCGCTACCGGACTTTTCCAGCTCGGTCTCGCACAGTGCCAGGCGGTGACCGTCGGTCGCCACGCAGCGCAGCAGGCCATCGCGCAGGTCGAACAGCAGGCCGTTGAGGTAATAACGCACGTCCTGCTGGGCCATGGCGAACGCCGTGCGCTCCATCAGCTCCTTCAGCCCGGCTTCCGGCACGGCTACACGCTCGGTGGCCTCGACTTCGTCGACCGACGGGAAGTCGTTGGCCGGTAGCGTGGCGAGCGTAAAGCGGCTGCGCCCGGCCTGCACCGTGACCTTGTCTCCGGTTTGCGAGACGGTGACACGGCTGCCGTCAGGCAGGGCCCGCAGGATGTCGAACAGCTTGCGCGCCGGGATCGTGGTTTCGCCGTCCTGGGCGTCCTCGACCATGGTGCGCGAGATCATTTCGACTTCCAGGTCTGTCCCCGTCAGCGACAGCTGGCCGTTGTTCACCTGCACCAGCAAGTTCGCCAGTACCGGCAATGTCTGACGCCGTTCGACGACATTGACCACCTGGGCCAACGGCTTGAGGAAGGCTTCGCGCTGCAGTGTGAAACGCATGTGGTTCCGTGCCTCTATGCTTTAAAGATGTGGAATAAATCAAAAGCTTGGTGGTGATGGTAGGGCCGTTTTCGGCGGACAACCACGCTAACGTATTGTTTCCAAAGACATTTTTGAGCTTGAAAGTCTATGGACTAGTGCCCCTGGAGCGGCGGGAAAACCTGTGGATAGTTTTCGCCTCAACGCTGCAGCCGCATTTATCCACAGATTCTCCCGCATTTGGCCCCAACTCATCCACGCTTTTTTCCAAGCCGAGCGAGAAGGGCGCCGAACGCTCACTCGCTCAGCTTGCGAATCAGCTTTTCCCAGTCCTCGCGCAGCTTGCCGTCGGCCTCCATCAGCGTGCGGATCTGCCGGCAGGCGTGCAGCACGGTGGTGTGGTCGCGGCCGGCAAACGCATCGCCGATCTCGGGAAGGCTGTGCTCGGTCAACTCCTTGGCGAGCGCCATCGCCACCTGGCGCGGGCGCGCCAATGAGCGGGTGCGGCGCTTGGAAAGCAGGTCCTTCATCTGCAGGCCGTAGTAGTCCGCCACGGTCTTCTGGATGTTGGGAATGCCGATCGCCTGCTGCTGCGCACGCAACAGGTCACGCAGCGTCTCCTGTGCGAACTCCACAGTGATCGAGCGGCCAGTGAAGTTGGCGCGGGCCACCAACGTGTTGAGCGCCCCTTCCAGGTCGCGCACGTTCGAGCGCATCTTCTTGGCGATCAGAAACGCCACGTCGTCGGGAATCTCGGCGCCGCGCTCGCGCGCCTTGGCCAGCACGATCGCCGCACGCGTCTCGAAATCCGGCGGGTCGATCGCCACCGACAGGCCCCAGGCCAAGCGCGACTTCAGCCGCGGCTCCAGGCCCTCGACTTCGCGCGGATAGCGGTCGCAGGTCAGGATGATCTGCTGGCGGCCGTCGAACAGCGCGTTGAAGGTGTGGAAAAACTCTTCCTGCGTGCGGTCTTTGCCGGCGAAAAACTGGATGTCGTCGATCAGCAGCGCATCGATCTGCTGGAACTGGCGCTTGAACTGGTCCATCGCCTTGTCCTGCAACGCGCGGATCATCGCGCTGAAGAACTGTTCCGAGCGCAGGTACATCACCTTGGCGGCCGGATTGGCCTGGCGCAGCGCGTTGCCGGCCGCGAACATCAGATGGGTCTTGCCCAGCCCGGTGCTGCCGTACAGCAGCAACGGGTTGTGTGCACGGTCGCCCGGCTTCTGCGCGGCCTGGATCGCCGCGGCCAGACCGAGCTGGTTGCTGCGGCCTTCCACGAAGTTGGCGAAGGTGTAATGCGAATCCAGGTTGCCGGCGAAGGGCACGATCGGCGCGACCGCCGGCGCACTGGCGACGGCTTGCGGTGCCGGCAGCGGCTCCGGCGCACGCGGACGTGAACCGACCGCCAGCGCCACCTCGCCATTGCCGGCGAAATACGCCAGCAACTCGCGGATGCGCGGCAGGTACCGTTCGCGGACCTGCTCGACGATGAAGGCATTCGGCGCATACAGCACGATGCTGTCGCCGCGATCTTCGGCCTGCAGGGGTTTCAACCAGGTGTGGACATCTTCGGGCGGGAATTCAGCTTCGAGACGTTCCAGACAGCGGGGCCAAGCATCCAT